>NZ_CP183974.1:0-4594192 GCF_049913115.1 Cellulosimicrobium sp. E-16 | reverse complement strand
GGGCAGTTCCTCACAGGTCGAGGGTGTGCGCCGGCGCGCGGAGCCGACCGTCGAGCGCGCGCTGACGGGCCGGGCGGGGTACGCCGACGAAGAAAGGTCACGGGTGTGGTGATGCTGAGGTTGATCGTGCCATGGGAACCCCTCGTCCACATAGTTGTCCACAGGCTGTGGGTTGTAGGGTGAGGATGCTCTCAGCCTCCGAGGGGCGCGGATGGGACCGCGATGCCGCGGCACCCGCGCCGCGGCGCATCTCACCCCTCCTGGTTTGACCCCAAGGGGTCGCGCAGCGTAACGTCAGACAGCCGTTCCAGATGTTCTTGGCGCGCCCGCGTGGAGGAGACTCGACACGAGGCCTCGCGTCGTGAGCTGCCTGCAAGGATCCGGTGCCCCCAGCAATGGCCCACTCGATCCGCGTGCCTGGACGGCGACCGCGCGGGTGACCGCACGGCGCACCACCTGAACCACCGACAGGCTCCAACCGGGACCTGTCACTGCATCGTCGAGGACATAGACGGTGTACCTCCCCGACGTTCTTGGAGTACCTCGTGAGCAAGCGGACCTTCCAGCCGAACAACCGGCGCCGGGCGAAGACCCACGGCTTCCGGCTGCGCATGCGGACCCGTGCCGGCCGCGCCATCCTGGCTGCCCGCCGTCGCAAGGGCCGCACCGAGCTCTCTGCCTGATCCCACGTGCTCCCCGCGGCGCACCGACTGCGCCGTTCCGTCGATTTCGAGCGGGCGGTGCGCCGCGGCGTGCGTGCGGGTAGGTCGACCGTGGTCGTGCACCTCTCCGAGGATCTCGAGGGTGATGCGCGACCACAGGTCGGCTTCGTCGTCTCCAAGGCAGTGGGGAACGCGGTGCACCGCAACCTCGTGAAGCGTCGGCTGCGTGCCGCTACTGCGGCGCGCCTCGACATGCTGCCCGAGCATGGGCGCGCCGTCGTCCGTGCGCTGCCCCCCTCCGCCGCAGCGACGTTCGGCGACTTGAGCGCCGACCTCGACCGCGGTCTCGATCGCGCCGTGCGGCGCCTCCACGAGCGTGCGGGCGTGGATCGATGACGACCACCCACCCGGTCGACGCTCCCGGCGTGACGTCCCCCGAGAACGGCGCCGACCGGGGAGCTCCCGGCATCGTGCGTCGCGTCGTCGCCGTGCTGCGCCGCGTCCCCGCGCTCACCCTCATCGGCATGATCCGGGCCTACCAGTCGGTGATCTCCCCGATGACCGGGCCCACGTGCAAGTACTACCCGTCCTGCTCCCAGTACGCCCTCACGGCGGTGCGTCGTCACGGCGCCCTGCGCGGAACGGGCCTCGCCCTCTGGCGGCTGCTGCGCTGCAACCCCTGGAGCCTCGGTGGGGTCGACGACGTTCCGCCGGCACGACACACGCACTAGTCCGCAGCCCGACATCGGGCGATTCACAAGCTTTGTCTGAAGTTGAGGGAGCAGTCACTGATGGACTTCTTCGCGTTCCTCGCCCCGATCGAGTGGGTCGTGGCGTGGATCATGTACCTGTGCCACCAGGGTCTGGTGTTCCTCGGGTTCTCCGACGGTCCCGGGCCGGCGTGGGTCCTGTCGATCGTCGGGCTCGTGATCATCATCCGCATCCTGCTGATCCCGCTGTTCTTCAAGCAGATCAAGGCATCGCGCGGCATGCAGATGCTCCAGCCCGAGATGCAGGCGATCCAGAAGAAGTACAAGGGGAAGACGGACCCGGCGTCCCGCGAGGCCATGAGCCGCGAGACGATGGACCTGTACCGCAAGCACGGGACGAACCCCTTCGCGTCGTGCATGCCGATCCTGTTGCAGTCGCCGATCTTCTTCGCGCTCTTCCGGGTGCTGAACGGCCTCGTGCCGATCTCCAACGGCACGGATGACCCGATCGGTCCGATCAACTCGGCGGTCGCGAGCGACATCGAGAGCTCGTCGGTGTTCGGAGCGCAGCTGTCCGACGTGTTCCTGCGCACCGACGACCTCCAGACCAAGATCGTCATCGCCGTGCTCATCGTCGCGATGTGCGCCACCACGTTCTTCACGCAGCGCCAGCTCACGATGAAGAACATGCCGAAGGCCGCTCTCGAGGGACCGATGGCGTCGACGCAGAAGATGATGCTCTACGTCTTCCCGTTCATCTTTGCCGTCTCCGGTGTGAACTTCCCGGTCGGTGTGCTCGTGTACTGGACGACGACGAACCTGTGGTCCATGGGTCAGCAGTTCTACACGATCCGGCGCATGCCGGCGCCGGGCTCCGAGGCGGAGCGACTCCTCAAGGAGCGTCAGGCGCGCAAGCGTGCGGCGAAGGGCATCGTCGAGGACGCCACGCCGGTGATCGAGCAGCCGCGCGGGCAGCGTCAGCAGCCCAAGCGCAAGGACCGACAGAAGCCTGCGCCCCGCCCGATCGGGACGACCCCGCCGAGCGTCGAGGACGCTCCCGTCGAGGACGCCCCCGAGGCGGCAGACGGATCTGGGACGAACGACGGCGCGAAGGGCTCTCCGGCCTCCGGGGCATCCAAGCCTGCGCCCAAGAAGAAGAAGCAGAAGTAGACCCGCGCGCGTGCGCGCCCCCGCCGTGAGGAGCACCGTCATGACGCCTACCGAGACCCCAGCGCCCGAAGACGCCGTCACCGACGAGCCGACGCGCGAGACCACCAGCCTGGAGGAGGAGGGTGAGATCGCAGCGGACTACCTGGAGGAGCTGCTCGACATCGCCGACCTCGACGGTGACATCGACATCGACGTCGAGCACGACCGCGCGGCGGTCGAGATCGTCGCCGACGATCCCGTCGCGCTGCGTTCCCTGGTCGGCGAGGACGGCGACGTTCTCGACGCGCTCCAGGAGCTGACCCGCCTCGCCGTCCAGGCGCGGACGGGCGAGCGTAGCCGACTGATGCTGGACGTCGCCGGCTTCCGCGCTGCTCGACGTCGTGAGCTCACCGCGCAGGCCGAGGAGGCGATCTCTCGCGTTCAGTCGGGCGGGGCGAAGGTCTCGCTGGAACCCCTGAACGCCTTCGAGCGCAAGGTGATTCACGACGCGGTGGCTGCCGCCGGTCTCCGCAGCGACTCCGAGGGCGTCGAGCCTCAGCGCTACGTGGTGATCTACCCCGCTGACTGACGCCGCTCTGTGTCAGAACCCGTCCGCCCTCCGTTTCACGTGAAACGGAGGGCGGACGTCGCTTGCCGTGGCGATCGCAGTGACCCGGTGTCGGTCGGGGTGTTCGCGCGGGGTCCGGACTGACCTTGCTTCATCTTCCCCTCGATGGACGTCGTTCGGTCTGCACTCGCACCGTGTTGGGGGGGGCGAGGAACGCTCGTATGGCCGGGCATGTCCTCCCGACCCGTACGGGACGAACGGATCACCTGGTGATCGGGCACGCCGTCGGGCGTTTCACGTGAAACGATGTGGCGTGCCTATTGACGAGGAAGCAGAGGAGCCGATGCGCGACCTGGTGGACGGCAACGCAGAGCCGGAGATCTCGCGGGAGGCGCTGACCGAGTACTTCGGTGCGGCGTACCCGACCATCGAACGGTTTGCGGACCGCCTGCGCGAGGAGGGTGAGCTGCGCGGCCTGATCGGCCCCCGCGAGGTTCCTCGTATCTGGGACCGGCACATCCTGAACTCTGCTGCGGTCGTCCCGTTCCTTCCGGAGACGGGGCTCATCGCAGACATCGGATCCGGGGCCGGGCTTCCCGGGGTCGTGATCGCTGCGATGCGTCCGGCCGCCTCTGTCTTCTTGGTCGAGCCGATGGAGCGGCGCTGTGCCTGGTTGACGGAGATCGCCACAGATCTGAATCTCTCGAACATCGAGGTGAAGCGGGGGCGTGCGGAGGAGTACCACGGTGCTTTCGAGTGCGACGCGGTGACCTCTCGGGCCGTGGCCGCCCTGGACAAGTTGGTCAGGCTCTCGCTGCCGCTCGTCAGACCGGGCGGCGAGATGATCGTCCTGAAGGGACGCAACGTGGCGCGCGAGGTCGAGCCCGCCCGCAAGGTGTTGCGACGGCTCAAGGCGGGCGAACCCGAGATCGTGGACGCGCCGACGATCCCCGGTGTGGAGAGCACCACGGTCGTGCGCATCGTGCGGCAGACTGGGGCACGCTGAACCCGACCCTCGACGTCGGCACCGCTGCGTGACGACACGGGGGTGCCGAGCGCCTGACATCCACAGATGAGTGGGCTGGACGGCGCATGCTGGGACGCGACGACGGAGAGGATGAGACGCGTGACGGATAGCCCTGTCGACCCTGGAAAGCCTCAGGATCGGTCGACGGCCCTCTCGCAGGACGGGGGAGGGGCGCGAAGCTCCGGGAACGAGGACGATCGGAGAGCAGCGCTGATGGCGAGCCTGCCGGTCACGGACGAGTCGACACCGCTCGCGGCTCAGCTTGCCGAGGACGCCAGGCGTCGCATCGACCTCCAAGGTCGCCGCTTCCCGCGTCCTGCGTCGACGCGCATCATCACGGTGGCGAACCAGAAGGGCGGCGTGGGAAAGACCACGACGACGGTGAATCTCGCGGCCGGGCTCGCGCTGGCGGGGCTCAACGTGCTCGTCATCGACAACGATCCCCAGGGCAACGCGTCGACCGCGCTCGGGGTCGAGCACCGCGCGGGGACGCCGTCGGTCTACGAGGTCCTGGTCGACGGCGATCCGCTCGCCAGCGCAGTCCAGCAGTGCCCCGACATCCCGACGCTGTGGTGCGTACCGGCGACGATCGACCTCTCGGGCGCAGAGATCGAACTGGTCTCGCTCGTTTCACGTGAAACACGGCTCCGCCGCGCGCTGGACGAGTACCTGGCGGCGCGCGAGCGCGAGGGTCTGGCCCGCATCGACTACGTGTTGGTCGACTGCCCGCCGAGTCTGGGTCTCCTCACCGTGAATGCGTTCGTCGTCGGTCGAGAGGTGCTCATCCCGATCCAGTGCGAGTACTACGCCCTCGAGGGACTGAGCCAGCTCCTGAAGACGATCGAGCTCATCAAGTCACACCTCAACCCCGGCCTGCACGTCTCGACGATCTTGCTGACGATGTACGACGGGCGAACCAATCTTGCGCAACAGGTGGCGGCAGAAGTGCGCGAGCACTTCCCTGACCAGACCTTGCGGACGACCGTGCCGCGCTCCGTGCGCATCTCCGAAGCACCGAGCCACGGGCAAACGGTGATGACCTACGATCCCGGCTCGACCGGTGCGCTCGCGTACCTCGAGGCAGCGCGAGAACTGACGCAGCGCGGTGCGAACAGGCCTGGCGATCGCGATCTCGGTGCGCTCCCCGGGCAGGATGTGGCTCTCCAGCACGGTGACGATCCCGAGACTGCCCCAGTGCCCGAGGCGGTCCGAACCGAACATGAGTTTGCCGGCACCATCGGTGGTCCCGGCCTGCGGCAGGAGGAACTGCGATGAGCGAGAAGCGTCGAGGGCTCGGCCGGGGGCTCGGGGCTCTCATCCCGACCAGCTCAGAGGGGAAGCGACCGGTTGACGTCTTCTTCCCGAGCCCGACGCCGGAGGAGCCGGAGCACGTCGACGCACCGGCGGAGGACGCTTCCGCACGCGACGAGGGGGGAATGGGTTCGGCCGGGAGCGAGACTCAGGGCACTCCTGTCGTCACCCTTGTCGCGGAGACCGGCTCAGGGCCGGCTGACCTGGACGCCCTCACGTCGCTCTCGCCACACGACCTCGCCGAGCTGGAGGCCGTGAGCGCGGGTGACCGTGGTGCGCTCGGCGGGAGCGAGGACGAGCTCACGGCGCCGAGGGAGAGAGACGGCGGCGAGGGAAGCGTGCAGAGCGCCGATGGCGCCACGTCGATCGCACACGATGGTGCCGCGGCCGCTGTTTCACGTGAAACGACCCCCTCCACGACGGCTAGCGGGGACGCGGTGGGGGAGGGGTTCGCGGAGGCGACTGGGGAGAACCCCGGGGGCGAGCCCACCCCGAGCTCCGAGGAGTGGACGGGGAGCGCGGCGGAGGACCTCGTACCGGTCCCCGGCGCCCGTTTCGCCGAGGTGCCGACGGCGTCGATCCGTCCGAATCCGCGCCAGCCGCGTACCGTCTTCGACGAAGGGGACCTCGACGAGCTCGTGGGCTCGATCCGCGAGATCGGCGTTCTTCAGCCGATCGTCGTTCGTCCCGTCCCCGGGGAGGACGGTTCCTTCGAGCTGATCATGGGGGAGCGGCGGTGGCGCGCGACGCAGGCTGCTGGGCTCGAGGTCATTCCCGCGATCATCCGCGAGACGGATGACGCTGACCTGCTCCGCGACGCCCTGCTCGAGAACTTGCACCGCAGCGCCCTCAATCCCTTGGAGGAAGCCGCAGCGTATCGCCAGCTGCTCGACGACTTCGGATGCACTCACGAAGAGCTCGCTGAACGCATCTCTCGTAGTCGACCGCAGATCTCCAACACTCTGAGGCTCCTGCGCCTCCCACCACTGGTACAGCGGCGTGTCGCAGCTGGCGTTCTCTCCGCTGGTCATGCGCGTGCACTCCTGGGTCTCACTGACGGCGCGGAGATCGAGCGCCTAGCCCAGAGGATCGTGGCCGAGGGGCTCTCCGTCCGTGCGACCGAGGAGATCGTCGCGATGGGCGGACTGGACGGCGATCGCCGCGCGCCGCGAGCACCGCGAGCAGGTCAGCGCTCCGCCGCGATCGACGAGCTCGCTCATCGGCTCTCCGACCGCTTCGAGACGCGCGTGAAGGTCGACCTCGGCAAGAACAAGGGGCGCTTGACCGTCGAGTTCGCATCGGTCGAGGACCTGAACAGGATTCTCGACGTGATGGCACCCGACGACCCGGGTCTTCTCCGCAAGTAGCGATATCAGGCGTGCGCGCCTCGCACAGCGTGACGCCGAAGCCGATGCCGGGACTGTCGTGCGGTGCTCGTGAGCACCCGCGGCAGTCCCGGCTGCATGTTCGCCACGAGGTCGAGGGAGAGCGTTTGCGCCTCCTCCCTTCACGGCGGTTCGATGCGGACTGCACAGCCGTCCACGAGACGTGGTGACCGTGACGGTAGCCTTCGTCCAGATCGGGTGCGATCGATGACGACGTCGCCCGACGACGGCGCAGTCGCCCTCTGGCCCGTGCCGCGGCCCGTCGATGCCTGCGGGGAATCCTCTTGCCCAGCTCACCGCGTCCCGCAACAGGCCGCCGGGTCTGCCCGCAAGTGGACGTGGTCCGTCCCGGTGACGTTGTTTCACGTGAAACGGGAACGGGCGTCTGCGGCCGGCGGCACCTCCTGGGAGCGACTTTGTGGAGCCTGTGCTGCCGCGGAGGTAGAAACGAAGCTGAGGGAACTGGAACAGAAGCGCGAACGAGGATGTGCCTCATGTCACGACGCTGACCGGGGAGCGTCCGGGCATCCAACCTGCCGAGTGGCCGATTCCGCGGGGGACGCTCAACGTGGCGCCATGCATCGGGGATCGATGCGCTGAGGTTGAGGTGTCCGCGTCCACGATCTCCTCCTTCGCGCAGTGTCGAGTGTCGGCACAGAGGGTGCATCGGGCAGCAGAGCTCATCTCCGGAGAACGTAACCGACGCGCTGTTTCACGTGGAACGACGCCGCGGCGAGGTCGCACGCGGAGCAGCGCCGTTTCACGTGAAACAACGCAGTCCGACGGGGTCGCTGGCCGATGACAGAGTGCCCCGCGATGCAGGATTCTCTCGACGCGCCTGGGTCCTCTGGCCATCACCGGGGCGCACTTGCGAGCGCTGGCGAACGGATCACGCTGAGCGCGCAGAGACGATTACGAGGCACGGATACCGTTCCGGTCACTCCCATCGCGAGCGGAACTAGGCGCTCAGGGCCTTGCGTGACGGCTGTCGCCACTCGCCGGTCCCGAGCCGGGATCCGAGACCAACTATTGCCCGGGACAGAGACAGAGCCTGCACGGATGCCCGCGCGCAGCCGGTGTCTGGGGACCAAGCCGGTGTGAGACCGGGCCAGCGACTGAGACCGGGCCAGCGACTGAGACCGGGCCAGCGACTGAGACCGGGCCAACGTCTGAGACCGGGCCAACGTCTGAGACCGGGCCAACGTCTGAGACCGGGCCAGCGTCTGAGACCGGGCCAACGTCTGATACCGGATCCAAGCCCGCACTAGCGTCCGAGCCCCCATTCCGAGACCGAGGTGGAGTCTGCGCCCGAGCCAGTGTACGAGCCACGCCTCAGCGAGCATCCGAACGAGTGTTGATTGCAGGTGCAGGCCCGACCGGACCGACCCGGTCGTCGGACACAACCTCGCCGCCTGCGGCGCCGCACGTCGACAAGGGAGAGATCGTCGAGGCCCCATGGGAGCACGTCATGGGCGGACCACCCGTGGGTCGACGCTCGTGCGAGACCGCGCCATCGAGACGTCGCTCACGAGCGATCCCCGCGGCACGGCTCGACGCGTCGGACGATGCGGGGGGAGGGGGGCGACGCCGCTGGGCACTTCATGCGCAAGCAGTCCCGGAGGACCTGCTCGCTCATGCGTCATGCGTCACGCGACACGATGCCTCCGGCCCAACGGCCCAACGGCCCAACGGCCCAACGGCCCAACGGCCCACCGGCCCTCCGGGCCCACGGGCCCACGGGCGTCTGGGTGTCGCCGACGTCGGAGAAGCGGATCACCTGCTGGGAGCGCTAAGGCCCCGCCGAGACGATGGGGGAACGGTCGTGCCGACGGGCTGTCGGCCAGGTTCGGCGGACGAGCCGCGGCACACCTCCCGGGCCGTCTGCGCGCGTGGCGACCGTCGAGCTATCGTCAGCGCGACGTTCCACGTGAAACAGCGATTGCGGATGCGTCGGACGGACTGCCGTCGCTCAGTGCCGCACGTGGGCGTTGACGAGCGACCGGTAGAGATGACCGAGGTCGAGCCCAGCGGCACGCGCGGCCTGGGGGAGGAGGGACGTCTCTGTCATGCCAGGTGCGACGTTGACTTCGAGGAACTGCACGACGCCGTCCTGGTCGAGGATCACGTCGGTACGTGACAGGTCACGCAGGCCGAGCGCGACGTGCGCGCGGACGGCTACCTCTCGGACGATACCGAGCACGTCGTCGTCCAGGCGGGCGGGGGCGAAGTATTCGGTTCGTCCGGGGTTGTATCGCGCGTCGAAGTCGTAGGGTCCGGTCGTGACGATCTCGACAGGCGGCAGCGCCTCAGGACCGTGGCCGAGGTCGACGACGCTGACCGCGAGCTCCACGCCGCGCACGGCGCGCTCGATCAGGGCGACGTCTCCGTACGCGAAGCAGTCGACCATGGCTCGGGGAAGCTGGTCGGCACGCTCGACGAGGGTCACGCCGAGCGCCGAACCGCCATGGGTCGGCTTGACGACGAGAGGGAGACCGAGGCGCGCGACGACGGCATCCAGGACAGGCTGGGCACCGAGCTCCCGGAAGAGGCTCTGCGGGAGGGTCACGTACTCGGGTGTGCACAGGCCCGCACCGAGCACGACGCTCTTCGCGACGGGCTTGCTCCACGCCGAGCGGCTCTCCCGCGGCCCGGTGCCCACGTAGGGAACCCCGACGAGCTCCAGCACGTCGCGGATCGAGCCGTCCTCACCGCTCGCGCCGTGCAGGAGCGGCCACACGACGTCGGGGCGGGTCGCGGCGAGGAACGGGAGGAGGTCGGCGTCGACGTCGTGGACCGTCACCTCGAGACCGGCCGCGCGCAGGCTCTCGGCGACGCGGCGACCCGACCGCAGGGAGACCTCGCGCTCGTGGGAGAGCCCGCCGGCGAGGATCGCGACGTGCCCGCCCGGGGGGATGGCGTCGTCGGGCCGGAGAAGGTGAAGGTGCTGGTCAGGGCGCTGCGGGTCGGACTGGTCTGCGGTGGCAGCGTCGCCCGTGGCCGCCGGGTTACCCGTGGTCGTGTCCACTGTTGACGGACTCCTGTTCGGTGCCGGCGTCGCCCGGTGGGGCCGCCTCGGCGTCGTGGTGAGGTGCTTCAGGCCAGGTTGGGCGAGGGGTTCTCGACGTCCGTGACGTCAGGGTCGAGCTCGGCGTTGGTCCCGAAGATCTCGACGAGCTCCTGCTCGGCGTTGACGACCCCGGCGAGGCGTCGGACTCCCTCACGGATCCGCTCAGGGGTCGGGAAGCAGTAGGAGAGGCGCACGTGGCTCGAGCCGGTGCCGTCCGCGTAGAAAGCGGTGCCGGGCACGTAGGCGACGCGCGCCGTGACGGCGCGCGGGAGCATCGACCGTGCGTCGAGACCCTCGGGGAGCTGGACCCACGTGTAGAAACCACCGTCGGGCACGGTCCAGCGTGCCGAGGGGAGGTGCTCGGAGAGCGCGCCGATCATGGCGTCCCGGCGTTCCCGGTAGAGCTCGCGGAACTGCTTGATCTGACCCTTCCAGTCGCACGTGTCGAGGTACGCGGCGATGGCGAGCTGCGAGGCGTTCGACGGGCAGAGGATCGCCGACTCGCTGGCGAGGACGAGCTTCTCGCGGACCGCGTGGGGCGCGACGACCCAGCCGACGCGGTATCCCGGGGCGAAGGTCTTGGAGAACGACCCGAGGTACAGGACGCCGTCCTCGTCGAGCGACCGGAGGGCGGGGAGCGTCTGGCCGTCGAAGCCCAGGAGGCCGTAGGGGTTGTCCTCGATGACCAGGACGCCGTAGCGCTGTGCGATCTCGAGGATGCGCGGGCGGCGCTCCGCGGTGAGGGTCACCCCGGCCGGGTTGTGGAAGTTCGGCACGGTGTAGAGCAGCTTGACGCGGCGACCGTCCGTCGCGAGCCGGGCGAGCGTCTCCTCGAGGGCCTCGGGGACGAGACCGTGCTCGTCGAGGGGCACGTGCACGACGTCCGCCTGGTACGAGCGGAACACGCCGAGCGCCCCGACGTAGCTCGGTGCCTCGGCGACGACGACGTCGCCGGGGTCGACGAAGATCCTCGTCACGAGGTCGAGCGCCTGCTGCGACCCCGTCGTGACGACGACGTCGTCGGGGTGGCACTCGATCCCCTCGAGCCGGACGACGTCGAGGATCCGCTCGCGCAGCGTCTCGTCGCCCTGCCCGGAGCCGTACTGGAGGGCGGTCGCACCGCGAGTCGCGACGAGGCGCTGCATGGTGTCGGCGATCTGGTCGAGGGGGAGTCCTTCGAGGTACGGCATGCCGCCGGCGAGCGACACGACCTCGGGCCGGTTCGCCACCGCGAACAGCGCCCGGATCTCCGACGCTCGCATCCCGTGCGCTCGCTCTGCGTAGGCACCGAACCACGGGTCGAGGCGGGTGCCGCTGGGAGCGGGCTGCTGCGGGGGAGTCGTCGGTCCAGTCACGACCCCCAGTGTCGCACGGGGCATCGGGGGATCCCGTGAAGACGCCGAAGGGCGGACCGCGGTGCTCGCGATCCGCCCTCCGGCGGCATGGTGGTGGTGCGGATCAGACGGTCGTGGCGAGCACGGTGTCGATCTCCTCGGTGAGCGCCCGCTTGGGGCGCGCCCCGATGATCGACTTCTGGAGCTCGCCGCCCACGTAGACGTTCAGCGTGGGGATGGAGACGATGCCGTAGGCGCCGGTCGTCTCGGGGTTCGCGTCCGTGTCGAGCTTGGCGATCTTGATCTTGCCGTCGTACTCCTCGGCGAGCTCCTCGAGGATCGGCGCGACCTGGCGGCACGGGCCGCACCACGTCGCCCAGAAGTCGACGAGGACGGGGACCTCGGACTCGAGGACCTCGGCACGGAAGGTGTCGTCGGTGACCGGAACGGTCGGCATGGTTGACCTCCTGCGGTAGGACTCGGTGGGGATGAGGGGACGCTGGTTCAGGCCTGGAGCTCGGCGAGCGCCTCGGGCAGCTCGTCCGGGTTCGGCGTGGTCGGCGTGCCGGCGAGGTCCTCCAGGCCGGCGGCGTCGGCGAGCTCGGTGAGGTATCGCTGCGCGTCGAGCGCTGCCGCGCACCCGGAGCCGGCCGCGGTGATGGCCTGGCGGTAGGTGTGGTCGACGGCGTCGCCGCACGCGAACACGCCCTCGAGGTTGGTCGCCGTGGTGCGTCCGACGACCTGGATGTAGCCCTCGTCGTCCAGGTCGATCTGACCCTTGACGAGCTCGGTACGGGGCTCGTGACCGATCGCGACGAACAGGCCGGTCGCGGGCAGCTCGCGCTCCTCGCCGGTCACGGTGTCGCGCAGCGTGAGCGCCTCGACCTTGTTCTCGCCACCGATGCCGGCGACCTCGCTGTTCCAGGCGAAGTCGATCTTCGGGTCGTTCAGCGCGCGGTCGGCCATGATCTTCGACGCGCGCAGCTCGTCGCGGCGGTGGACGAGGGTGACCTTCTCGGCGAACCGGGTCAGGAACGTGGCCTCCTCCATCGCGGAGTCCCCGCCGCCGACGACGGCGATGTGCTGGTCGCGGAAGAAGAACCCGTCGCACGTCGCGCACCAGGACACCCCGCGCCCGGACAGGCGCTTCTCGTCGTCCAGGCCGAGCTCGCGGTAGGCGGAACCGGTCGCGAGGATGACCGCGCGGGCGCGGTAGGTCTCACCGTTGCCCGTCACGACGGTCTTGACCGGCCCTTCGAGGTCGAGCAGCGTGGCGTCGTCCCACTCGATGCGCGCGCCGAACCGCTCGGCCTGCTTGCGCATGTTCTCCATGAGGTCCGGGCCCATGATCCCGTCGGGGAAGCCGGGGAAGTTCTCGACGTCCGTGGTGTTCATCAGCGCACCGCCGGCGGTGACGGAGCCCGCGAGCACGAGCGGGGCCAGCCCCGCGCGCGCCGCGTAGATCGCCGCGGTGTACCCCGCGGGACCGGACCCGACGACGATCAGGTTCTGGACGGCAGACTGCTCGGTCACGTGCTCTCCTCGATGCTCGGTGCGTGGCGGCCGACCACGCGAGAGTGTGAACGCCGCCGAGGCGGCTTCTGTTCCACGGTACGGGTGTTCGCCACGCTACGGTGACCCGGCGCACGGCGCGTGGGCCGTCCACGCACCGGGGCCGGCGACGGTCGGGCCCGACAGAGCGGGCGTCGCCGCCCCGGGAGCGTCAGGAGACGAGGATCTCGTTGATCTCCGCGCGGAACTCCCCGGCCGGGTTCTGCGGCAGCTCGGTGAACCACAGCACGATCGAATCCGCCTCGACCGGCTGGTCGAAGGTGAACTCCACGCCGGGTGCGAGCGGCCCGGAGGCGAGGACCGTGCCCTCGGTGGGTGCGTCCGGGCTCGTGGCACGGATCTCGACGTTGCCGCCGGTGGTGGCCGTGTCGAGCACGACCGTCGAGACCGGCGCCTTCTGCTCGAGCGTGACCGCGAACCCGATCCCGGTGCGCAGCCCGGCGAAGTTCGCGGCGTTGTAGCGGCGCGAGATCCAGGTCGTGTCGGGCTGCTGGTCGTAGGCGAGCGGCGCGAGCTCGGGGTGCTCGCCGTCGTTGTTCCCGGAGGCGTCGCCCTCGGGGTCCAGCGCCTGTCCGGAGGCGATCACGGGGCGCACGTCTGTCACCGGGGGTGCCTGCTCGCCCCCTGCGGTGCCACCGTCGCCCTCCGACGGAGCCTCCGACCCCTCGCCCGTCGGCTCCTCGCTCGTCTGGAGCGCAGGTCCGAACCCGTCGAACGCGGTGTTCACCGCCCACACGACGCCCCACACCACGAGGCCCAGGACGAGCACGAGGACGATCGGGGTGGCGTTGAACCGGCGGGGGCCGCGCCGTCGTGGCGCGGGCTCGCTCCAGGCCTGGGGCGCCTCCGTGGTCGGAGGTACGGGCGGCGGTGCGGCCGCGTACTGGAGGGGCGCGGTCCCGGTGTCGTAGCCCACGGGGGGCGGGGGGACCGCGTACGCCGCGGTCGACGGGTCCGGTGCGGGCGGCGAGACCGCTGCGGTGGCGCCCGTGGCGACCCCGGCGGCGTACGCGACGCCCGGACCGGCGGAGCCCGGCACGTCCCCCACGCGGTGGATGCGTCCCGTCGTCGGGCGTCGGACCGGCGGTGCGGGCGGCGGCGTCCCCGGAGGCGCGCTCGTCGCGCCGTCGAACGCGGTGCGGACGGACTGGCGGCTCACGCCGGCGGTCGCGGGCTGCACGAACGACGGCAGGGCCGCGACGACCGAGACCTCGCCCCAGGGCTCGACAGCGCCGACGACGTCGGCAGGGGAGCGGGGCGCGTCGCCGGCGGGCGGCGCCGTCCACTCCTCGACCGTGCCGTGGGTGCCCGCGAAAGCCTGGGCGCAGAGCTCGTCCAGCTCCGCGGGGACGTCCGGGCGGACGGCCGAGAGCGGGAGGACCCCGTCGCCCGCACGCTGCGCGGGAAGGGGGTGGATGGCGTCGGGGGCGATCCACGGGACGTCCAGGGACGCCCCGGCCCAGCGCGCCGTCATCGCGTAGTAGAGGAGCGCGACGAGCCCGACGGCGTCGGTGCGCGACGTCAGGTCGGCGTCGTGCTGGTCGTGGCCCGCGACGCCGGCGTCGAGCCCGAGGCCCGTCACGAGGACCCGGCTGCCGTCGACGCGGAGCGCGTCGGGCCGGAGCGCGAGGTGGTGGACCCCGCGCCGCTGGGCGACCTCGAGCGCGGCCGCGGCCTCGCCGACGATCGCGCGCGCCTGCTGCGGGTCGACGATGCCGCCCGCGACGACCTCGCTCAGCGTGATGCCCGTGTACCGCTCGGTCACGACGTACGCGACGCCGTCCTCCGTCCCGACGTCGAGGACGCGCGTCAGGCGCGGGTCGACGACGAGCGCGGCGCGCCGGGCGGAGTCGAGGGCGTCGGCGACGTGCGGGCCGGAGACCAACGAGATCCGGACCGGCCGGTCGAGGATCTGGTCGTGCGCCGACCATGCGGTGACGTCCGACAAGTCGGACGTGAGCTGCTCGTCGAGCCGGTAGCGCGCGACGAGCAGTGTTCCTGGGGCCACGCCGTTCACCGGACCTCCTCCGTGGGACTCGTGGTCGACACACCATGGTACGCGGGCCCTGATTGCCCGCGTATCACCCGATTGAGGCCCGGGGGCCGCGCGCCGCTCACCGCCGCACGAGCCGGCGGACGCGGCCCACGATCGGACCGGCGAGCTGGTCGAGCTCGCGCACGCGCATGAGCTTGAGCCCGCCCGCGTAGACGGCCGTCATCACGGCCCCGGCGACGGACACCACGACGACGGCCTGCCACCACGAGAGCCCGTAGATGCCGTCCGGGCCGTCACCGGTGAGGACGACGAACCCCCGCAGGACTCCCCAGCCCGCGACGCCGCTGACGAGCGCGGAGAGCCCGGCCTTGACGTGCAGGCGGAGGATCCGGGCACCGTCGAGCCCGCGGAGCGTGCGTCGTAGCCCGACGGTGCGCAGCGCGACGGCCACCAGGTTGGACACGCTCATCGCGAGGCCGATGCCCACGACCCAGAGCTGGGGTGCCAGCACCTGCGTCGCGAGCCAGGACACGCCGACGAGCACGATCGTGCCCGGCACCTGGATCCAGAAGACGGTCCGGCCGTCCTCGAACGCGTAGTAGACCCACTTCATGAGCACCATGCCGCCCAGGGGGACGAGCCCGAGCGCCATGGCGCGCAGCACCTCGGAGACGGCCTCGCCGGACGCTGCGTCGACGGAGGGGACGAGCAGCTTGGTGATCGGCAGGGCGAGGACGACCAGGACGACGGTCGCGAAGACGGTGAAGACCCCGACGGTGCGCACGCCGCGCGAGAGGTCGTGCCGGACGCGCGCGAGGTCGCCGGCGTGCGCCGCGGCGCTCATGCCCGTGAAGAGCGCCGTCGCGATCGACACCGTCACGAGCGAGTGGGGCAGCAGGTAGATCATGAGGGCCTGCGTGTAGGCGGCGTTGCCCGCCACCGCGAGGGCGCCTGAGAACGCGTCGGGCGCGCCCGTGATCAGCCCGGTGACGGCGCCGAGGGTCCCGGGGTCGTCACGGTAGGGCCCGAACGTCTGCGCGAGCGCCGCGCGAGGCGCCTCGCTCGCGAAGCGCGTGGTGAACAGGACCCCGACCTGCTCGAGGAGGACGGCGGCGAACGTCCACAGCGCGACCTGGCCCGCGGACCGCAGGCCGATGCCGTGCAGGCCGAACCGCAGGTGCCAGCGGAAGCCGGCCCGCCACAGCGGGACCACGAGGATGAGCGCCTGCGCCGCGACCCCGAGCGTCGCCGTCCCGGCGAGCAGCGCGATCTTGGGCCCGTCCCACTGCGTGAGGTCGTCGACGTTCCCCGTGGCCGCGGGACCGTAGATCGCGATGAACGCCGCGAACCCGACGATCGACACGACGTTGTTGAGCACGGGCGCCCACATGAAGGGACCGAACTGGCCCCGCGCGTTGAGCACCTGCCCGAGCAGCGTGTACAGCCCGTAGAAGAAGAGCTGCGGCGTGCACCAGAAGGCGAAGGCGACGGCGAGCGACGTCTGCGGTGCCGTCCAACCCGGCCCGGTGTAGAGCGCGACGAGGATGCTCGACCCTGCCGTGAGCAGCGCCGAGAGCGCGATCAGCACGACGCCGGAGAGCGTGAGCAGCTTGTCGAGCCGCTCCTGGGTGTTGCGCGCGCGATAGGCGCGGACGATCTGCGGCACGAGGACGGCGTTGAGGACGCCGCCCGCGAGGATCGCGAAGAGGACGTTGGGGATCTTGTTCGCGACGTCGAACGCGTCCGCGACCAGGCCCGTGGTCCCGATCGCGGCCACGAGGAGGACGTTGCGGACGAGCCCGAGGCCGCGCGAGACGAACGTGCCCGACGCCATGAGCGCGGACGAGCGGCCGAGCCCGCCCGTGCGGGGGGCGGGCGACTCCGTGGCTCCGGCCTCGGCGGTCTCGTCCGGGGTGCCCGACGCCGCCGGGTCGCCCGGGAGCGGCCCGGTCGGGACGACGTCGCGCGTCGTGCCCGGCCGCGTGCCGTGCCCGGCACCCGGGGGCCGGACGTGCCGGGGCTGCTCGGGGCTCACTCGACGCGCTCCTCGTCCCGGCGGGCGGACTGCGCGGGCGGTGTCTGGTCCTGCGCGGGCGGCGCCGGCTGGTCCACCGTCGCACCGGCCAGACGGCGGGGCGAGCGGCCGCGGCGCACCGTGCGCCAGATCCCCGCCACCAGGGCGAGGGCCAGGAGCACCGCCACGACCACGGTGCCCACCGACTCCCAGTCGGCGCGCACGCGCACGACGAACTCCTGCGGCTCCGCGACGCGGACCTGGGGCTGCGCCGCGCTGACCAGCTCGACCTCCACCGTGACGTTGCCGCTCCCGAACCCCTCGACGGGCACCCCGACGCTCGTCTCGGCCGCGACCAGGTCGCCGTCGGCGTCCCGGGTGGCGGCCGGGATCGTCACGGTCCGGCGCTCCGGTGCGCGCAGCCGCGGGTCGTCCGGCCGCAGCACGACCTCGACCGTCGCCTCCTGCTCCAGGGTGCTGCGCACCCGGACGGGGAGGTCCTCCTGCTCGGCCACGAAGAGGAACGGAGCACGCGTCTCCACCGAGAGGGTGCCCTGGACGGCGGCGGACCGTTGCTCGGCGTGCTGGACGGCGAGCACGCGCGACGGCTGCGCGGCGCGGTACGCGACGGCGGTCGGGGTGACGAAGCCGGGCTCGAGCGGGCGCGTGATCGTCGCGGGGTCGGCGCTGACGGTCGCGAACGCGGCGAGGTCCGCGCGCGACCGGTCGAGAGCACGGAGCTGGGCGACGGTGATCTCCCCCTCGCCGGGGACGTCGTCCGGCAGCGTCGTGCGCTCGACGGCGGGCGGCGCGGAGGCCAGGAGGTCGTCCACCGGGGCCAGGTCGACCCAAGGAGCCGCGCGGAGGGCGTCGAGCCGTGCCGTGAAGAGTGTCGGCTCGGCCTCCCAGCTCCGGGGCAGGGCGACGACGACGTGACGCTGCTCCGCAGGGCGCTCACGGGCGATCACGGCCGTCTCGGCGAGGATCCGCTGCGTCGCCGTGACGCCCGAGCCGTCGCCGGCGGACAGGAGAGCGGTCAGCACCGGGTCCGCGACGAGCGCCTTCACGGGCCCGGCGGCGGTCGCGACCTCGGCGACGCCGGACGGCGTGTAGGTCAGCGACTCGTCCGGGACGAGCCCGCCGGGACCGACGACGGTCGCGGTCGCACCCGATGCCGCGGCGAGCGTCGTCGTGGTCAGGTCGGGGACGGCGTCGCCCGGCCAGGCGAGGTCCGTCCGCCACGACGCCGTCGGGTCGGCCGCGGCGTCCGTGCCGGAGGTCTCCTCCGTGGTGGACGCGTCGTCGTCCGTCGTGTCGCCGTCGGTCGCGTCCTCGGTCGTCGGCTCGGGTGCGGCCGGGAGCGGGGTCCCCTCCGGCAGCGCGAGACCGGCGTGCGCGAACGCCGCGACGTCCGGGTCGTAGGCGCGCAGCGCGAACGCCGACCGGCCCGCCGCGGCGGCGCTCACGGCGTCGGCCCAGGCGCTCACGGCCGGGTCACCGGCTCCCGTCGCCGCGGCGAGCAGGGCCGGGTCGGCGACCCACGCGACCTCCGGAGCGCCACCGGTCGCCGCCAGCAGGCGCCCGAGGCGACCGTCCGTCGCCACGGCGGCCGCGAGCGCGTCGTCGTACGCCTGGGGGTCGGGGTCCACCGGCGGGCCGGTCAGGGCGGCGACCACGCTCAGGCGCAGCGGGGTCACCTCGCCCGACGGCTCCCACAGGACGAAGGTGCGTTGGACGGCCTGGCGTGCGCCGCCGTCGGACACCGTGAGGGAGATGCCGCGCGGGCCCCAGTCGCTGCCCGCGTGGAGGTCGAGCTCCGCGACCGGGACGGTGAGCGTCGTCTCCGCCGTCGCGCCCGGCGCGAGGGCCCCGAGGTCCTCGCCGGTGACGCGGACCCCGACGCGACCGTCGAGCCCGATCGTCGTCCAGCTCTCGAGCGCCGACCGGGTGCTCAGCACCCGCCGGTCGATGCCGAGCGCCACCAGGGGCGACCCGAGCGTCTCCGCGGTCCCGTTGGTCACGCGCGCGGTCACGGTGAGCGTGTCGCCCGGGCCGAGGACGGTCGGCTGGAGCGACGAGACCTCGAGCGTCACCGCGTCCTCGGTCTCGGCCGTCGTGCTCGTCGAGGCGCTCGTCGTCGTGCTCGCTGTCACGCCCGCCGCCGCGACGCCACCGCCGAGGACGACGCCGACGGTCAGGACCAGCAGGGCGACCAGCGCGACGAGGAGGCGAGCGGACCTGCCGAGGAGCGGGGCCGACGCGGCGCCGCCGGGGCGCGCGCCGCTGCTGGGGGAGGGCGTCATGAGTGGTCGGTCGAGCTCCGTGGGGCGGGCGGTGCCGGGCCGCCGCGGCCGTCGTGCGGACGGCCGGGCGAGCGGACGATCGTCCGGGTCACCCTACTCTCG
This sequence comes from Cellulosimicrobium sp. E-16, assembly GCF_049913115.1. Classification (NCBI taxonomy): domain Bacteria; kingdom Bacillati; phylum Actinomycetota; class Actinomycetes; order Micrococcales; family Promicromonosporaceae; genus Cellulosimicrobium; species Cellulosimicrobium sp. E-16. The sequence continues at coordinate 4,574,992 of NZ_CP183974.1, read as the reverse complement.
ACCACCCCGTGGAACCGCGCCGGCCTGCCCTGGAGGACGCTGTGCGCGACGGCGGCGATCCGGCGCTCGTTGGGGTAGGCGAGCCGGTCGGGCAGGTCCGCCACGGGGATCCACGCGACGTCCTCGGCCTCCCCGTCCGGGTCGCCCTCGACCGTGAGGTAGCCGCCCGTCGCGCGCAGGAGGAAGTGGTGGACGACCTTGTGCACGCGGCGGTCGTCGCCGGTGAACCAGTAGTCGATGACGCCCAGCGGCTCCTGCACCGCCCCCTGGATCCCCGTCTCCTCCGCGATCTCGCGGACCGCGGCCTGCTCCGGCGTCTCGTCGCCCTCGAGGTGGCCCTTGGGCAGGCACCACTCGAGGCGCCCTCCCCGGTTGCGCCGGGCGATGATCGCCGCGCAGAGGTCGCCGCCCGCGACCGTGACGACGAGCCCGCCGGCCGAGACCTCGTCGACCACGGGCAGCGGCGGCGGCGCGGGTACCGGGCGTGAGCGCGGGTCGATGCGCAGCGCGTGCCCGCCGGGCGGGGCGGGGACGGGGAGGGGCTGCCCGCGACCGCTGTCACGCCCGCCCGCCGGATCCCTCCGGGGCTCGTCGGCGTGCGCAGGGGTGGACATGTCCCAACTTTACCGAGTGGACGTCGGCTCCCCGGGACCGGCTCCCCGGTGCGGGCGTCGCATCTGGCAGGCTTGGGTGTCGTGCCCCAGCCTTCGTCGCCCCAGCCGTCGCCCCCGCCGACGTCGCAGTCGCTCGAGCTCCAGCGCCGCGCCCTCGCCGTGCTCACCGAGATGGCACCCGCGGCGATCGAGCTCGGTGAGGTGTTCCGTGCCGCCGGTCACGAGCTCGCGCTCGTGGGCGGGCCCGTCCGCGACGCGTTCCTCGGGCGGGCGAGCAACGACCTCGACTTCGCCACGTCCGCGTCGCCCGACGAGACCGAGGCGCTCCTGGCGCGCTGGGGCGACGCCCACTGGGACATCGGCAAGGAGTTCGGCACGATCGGTGCCAAGCGCTTCGGCCGCGGGGGCCCCGGGGACGACCTCGTCGTCGAGGTGACGACGTACCGCACCGACGAGTACGACCCGACGTCGCGCAAGCCCGTCGTCGCGTTCGGCGACACGCTCGAGGGCGACCTGTCGCGCCGGGACTTCACCGTGAACGCGATGGCGGTGCGCGTCCCGGAGATGACGTTCGTCGACCCGTTCGACGGCCTCGACGACCTCGCGCGCCGCGTGCTGCGCACGCCGATCGCCCCCGAGCGCTCGTTCGACGACGACCCGCTGCGCATGATGCGCGCCGCGCGGTTCGCGGCCCAGCTCGGTTTCGACGTCGACGGCGGGACCCTCGCCGCGCTCGTCCTCATGACCGAGCGCATCGAGATCGTGTCCGCCGAGCGTGTGCGGGACGAGCTCTCGAAGCTGCTGTGCGCGACGTCCCCGCGTCGCGGGCTCGAGGTGCTCGTGGACACGGGCCTCGCGGACCACGTGCTGCCCGAGCTCCCCGCGCTCAAGCTCGAGATCGACGAGCACCACCGGCACAAGGACGTCTACGAGCACTCGCTCACGGTCCTCGACCAGGCGATCGCCCAGGAGACCGGGCCCGACGGCGCGGTCCCGGCCCCCGACCTCGTGCTCCGCCTGGCCGCGCTGCTGCACGACGTCGGCAAGCCGCCGACCAGGCGATTCGAGTCGGGTGGCGGCGTGAGCTTCCACCACCACGAGGTCGTGGGCGCCAAGATGGTCGCCAAGCGCCTCAAGGCGCTGCGGTACGACAAGCAGGTCGTCAAGGACGTCGCGCGGCTCGTCGAGCTGCACCTGCGGTTCCACGGCTACGGCGACGGCGCGTGGACCGACTCCGCGGTGCGTCGGTACGTGACCGACGCAGGCCCGCTGCTCGAGCGGCTGCACCGCCTCACGCGCGCCGACTGCACGACGCGGAACCGGCGCAAGGCGCAGCGCCTGCGCGAGTCGTACGACGACCTCGAGCGCCGCATCGCCGACCTCCAGGAGAGGGAGGAGCTCGACGCCGTCCGCCCGGACCTCGACGGCCAGCAGATCATGGCGATCCTCGGGATCCGGCCGGGACCGGTGGTGGGGAAGGCGTACAAGCACCTGCTCGAGCTGCGCCTGGACCGCGGGCCGGTCGACGAGGAGACGGCGCGCGCGGACCTCCTGGCCTGGTGGGCGGAGCAGCCGGAGTCGTCGGCCCCCTGAGCGGGATGCGCCCCGTGTCGGTCCGGTCGAGACCTCCGGGGCGGTCGTGCCGGGTCTACCGTCCGCGCCGCTCGTTCCTCGCGCCGCTCCCGCCAGACCCGCCACGACCCGGCACGACCGCCCCTCCGGCCTCGCCCTCAGCGGTCGCGTCGCCTCCGGGCGGGCGCGCGACGCGGCGAGGGCTCAGACGTCGTCGGTGGCCAGTGCGGCCTCGACCTTGACGTCCTCGACCGGCGCGTCCTGCGTCCGGTCCTGCGCGGGGCCGTGGTCCTGGGGCGCGGGGCGGCGCAGGAGGAACGACAAGCCCACCGCGACGAGCATGACCGCGGTGCCCCAGACGAACGCGTCGCCGACGCCCTCGGCCAGGGCGGCCTGCGGCGACGCGCCCGCCTCGCCGTAGGCGATGGACCGGGTCGTCATGACGGCGACGAACATGGCCGTGCCGGCGGCGCCCGCGAGCTGCTGCACGGTGCCGATCGAGGCCGACCCGTGCGAGTACTGGTGCGGCTCGAGCGCCGAGAGCGCGGAGGTGAACAGCGGCGTGAACATGAACGCGAGGCCCAGGCTCAGCGTGACGTGGAGCGCCAGGACGAACCATGGCGACGAGTCCGCGTGGATCGTCGTGAACGCCGCGAGGGCGACGGCGACGACGCTCACGCCGGGGATGACGAGCGGACGCGGGCCCACCCGGTCGTAGAGCCGGCCGACGGTCGGGCCGAGCAGACCCATGAGGAGCCCGCCGGGGAGCACGATGAGACCGGTCGCGAGCGGCTCGAGGCCCATCGCGTCCTGGAGGAACAGCGGCAGGAGGATGAGGGAGCCGAACATGGCGACCATCCCGACCGCCATGATGCCGAGCGGCACGCTGAACCCACGGTGCGTGAACACGCGGAGGTCGAGCAGCGCGCGGTCCTCGCGCTGGAGGACGAGCTGGCGCCACACGAACGCGCCGAGCGCGAGGGCGCCGAACGTGATCGGCACGGCCGGCGGGACGACGGGCGTGTGGCGTGCCGCCTCGCCGATGCTCGAGAGCCCGTAGACGAGCCCGCCGAACGCGAACGCCGCGAGGACGAGCGAGAACGGGTCGAGCCGCGAGTGCGTACGGTCGGCGACGTCCCGGATGTACAGGAAGCCGAGGACGAGCGCGACGAGCGCGATCGGGAGCACGATCCCGAACACCCACCGCCAGCTCAGCGAGTTGAGGATGAGGCCGGAGAGCGACGGGCCGAGCGCGGGCGCCGCGGCCATGACGATCGAGATGTTCCCCATGACCTTGCCGCGGATCGTCGGCGGGACGAGCGTCATGATCGTCGTCATGAGCAGCGGCATCATGATCGCCGTGCCCGAGGCCTGCACGACGCGGCCGGTGAGCAGCCAGGCGAAGCCGGGCGAGACGGCCGCGAGCAGGGTGCCGGCGCTGAACAGCGACATCGCGAGCAGGTAGGCCCCCCGCGTGCCGAGGCGCTGGAGCAGGAACCCGGTCGCCGGGATGACGACCGCCATCGTCAGCATGAACGCGGTCGTGAGCCACTGGCCCGTGCTGGCCGTGATGCCCAGGTCCTCCATGAGCGGCGCCAGCGCGACGCTCATGGTGGTCTCGTTGAGGATCACGACGAACGCGGAGCCGAGCAGCAGCGCGATGACGAGGAAGTCCGCCCGGGGGAGCCGGTCGACGGGTACCGAGGTGTCGTGGGTGGGGGAGGCTGTCACGGAGGTCTCCGCTCGCGTCGGTGGCGGCCCGGGCACATGGTCGAACCCGGTCGGGGCAGGGCGGGCTGCACGGGGGCAGCACGGGAGTCGCGTGCGATGCACGCGACGACGGTGTCGGTTCGTGGTCGGCGGGCCACGGGGAGGGGAGGGCCCGGGCCGATCGGCGCGGCCCAGCCACGTCGATCCGTACCCTGTACGACCATCCACCATCCTGCGTTATTCCCGCCCGACGTGACGACCTCTTTTCGCTCGCGGACTCATCGGTGCTGCCGACAGCAGAACGCCGCGGTCGCGAGGCCGGGAGCAGCGACGAGAAGAGGACGGCGGCTGACCGCTACCCCGCCTAGCGTCGAGGACGGACCCACCACCCAGACACCGGAGGCTCTGATGGAGTTCCGACCGTTCACGATCGACGTCCCCCAGGCCGAGCTCGACGACCTGCACGAGCGCCTCTCCCGCACCCGCTGGCCCGCCGAGCTCCAGGAGCGCGGCTGGGAGCGCGGCACCGAGCTGGCGACCATGCGCCGCCTCGTCGCGCACTGGTTCGACGGCTACGACTGGCGCGCGCAGGAGGAACGCCTCAACCGCTTCCACCACGTCGTGGCCGCGATCGACGGTCGCGACCTCCACGCGATCCACGAGCGTGCGGTGCGCCCGGAGGCTCCGGCGATCCTGCTGCTGCACGGCTGGGCGGACTCGTTCTACCGGTTCGCGCACGTCGTCGACCGCCTCACGGGCCGCGATCCCGCGGTCGGCCCCGACGAGCCGGTGTTCGACGTCGTCGTCCCGTCGCTGCCGGGCTTCGACTTCTCGGAGCAGCCCGAGGCCGGGACGGTGAGCGGCGCCCAGAGCGCCGAGGTCGTCGCGAGCCTCATGGAGGGCCTCGGCTACGACCGCTACCTCGTGCACGGTGGCGACTGGGGCGGTGTCGTCGCGCAGGAGGTGGCGCGCGCCCACCCCGACCGCGTCGTCGGCCTCCACCTCACGGACGTCCCGTTCCCCAACCTGTTCCTCGTCGACCGCGACACGGCGAGCGAGGGGGAGCGCGCGATGTTCGCCGCCGTCGACGCGTGGGGCGAGACGCACGGCGGGTACGTCGGGATCCAGTCGTCGCGCCCGCTCACCCTGTCCTACGGCCTGAGCGACTCTCCCGCGGGCCTCGCGGCGTGGCTCGTCGACCACTTCGGCTACCTCTCCGACACCCTGCCGTCCGACGACGACCTGCTCACCAACGTGATGCTCTACTGGCTCGGCAACTCGATCCGCTCCTCGATGCGCCTCTACAACGAGGGGCTCGACGGTGACTGGGGCGGTGAGGCAGGTGACGACGCCGCATGGTCGGGCGGGGAGGGCGCGGACGGAGCCTGGTCAGCAGGGGAGGGCGCCGACGCCGGGTGGTCGCCGCGCATCGACGTGCCGACGGCGCTCGCCGTCTTTCCCCGCGACATCTCGCAGCCGCCGCGCGAGTACGCGGAGCGGTTCTTCGACGTCCGGCGGTTCACCACGATGCCGCGCGGCGGGCACTTCGCCGCGCTGGAGGAACCGCAGCTCGTCGTCGACGACCTCCGCGCCTTCGCCTCGGATCTCGCCTGAGCCCGGTCGGGCGGCTGTGCCCGGTCAGGTGCCCCGTCAGGCGCTCGGACGCGCGGCCGGGACGCCGTCGCCGGCGGCCGAGCCCTCGCCGGGTGCGGCGGCCTCCGGGGCCGGCCGTGCGCCGTCCTGCCCGACGGCGTCGCCCACCCCGGCCGGGGCCCGTGCCCCGCGCGTCCACATCACGAGGGCGGCGAGCGCGTAGGCGACCGCGAGGGCGACGAACACGCCGCGCGACCAGCCCGTGTCGGGGAGCGTGAACGCCGCCAGGGCGGCCGCGCCGACGAAGGCCGCGTTGTACAGGACGTCGTAGAACGCGAACGCGCGGCCGCGGAACTCGTCGTCGGTGTCGCGCTGGACGATCGTGTCCACGGCGATCTTGGTGCCCTGCGCCGCCAGCCCGAGCAGGGCGGCGCCCGTGTACACCACCGCGCGCGACGGCGTCGTCACGAGCAGGAGCTGGCTCGCGGCGGCGAGCAGCAGCATGATCGCGATCCAGACCTGCGGCCCCGTGTAGCGCGAGAGCGTCGGCGTGAGCACCATCGCGCCCGCACCGCCCAGGCCCGTCAGGCCGACGACGATCGCGAAGGTCGCCATGCCCGCCGTCTGGCTCCCCGCGTCGAGGAGGTTCCGGGCGATGAGGATCGAGGCGATGAAGACCACGCCGTAGAGGAAGCGGTGGGTGGCCATCGCGAGCAGCGCCTGGCCCGGGGTGCGGCGCGCGACGAGGTACCGGGCGCCGTCAGCCAGGCCGCGCGCGACCTTGACGATCTCCGACCGGATCGCCGACTCGGCGGGGCGCTCCGGGCCGAGCTGCGTCCGGCCGAGGCGCAGCGCGAGCAGCGACGCGATCCCGAAGACGAGCGCCGCGCACACGAGGGCGGACGAGTCCTTGACCCGGCCCGGCTCGAACGCGAGCCCCAGGACGAACCCGATCCCGCCCCCGACGAACGCCGCACCGGCGCCCAGCGTGGGCGTCAGGGAGTTCGCGGTGAGCAGCAGCGGGCCGTCGACGACGCGCGGCAGACCCGCGGACAGGCCTGCGAGGAGGAAGCGGTTCACCGAGAGCGCCGCGAGACCGAGCGCGTAGATCCACCCGCTGACGCCGCCCGAGAGCATGAGCACCGCCATGCCCAGCGTGATGACCACGCGCACCGCGTTGCCCCACGCGAGCACCTGGCGGCGCTGCCAGCGGTCGAGGAACACCCCCGCGAACGGGCCCACGATCGTGAACGGCGCGAGCATCACCGCGAACGCGCCCGCGATCGCCGCGGCCGTGCCCTGCGACTCGGGCGAGAAGAACAGCAGCGACGCCAGGCCGACCTGGAACATGCCGTCCCCGGCCTGCGAGACGAGGCGCACGGCGAACAGCCTGCGGAACCCGCGCAGCCGCAGCAGCGCTCGCAGCTCGGCGACGACACTCACCCCCCAACCCTAGGCGGTCCCCAGGGTCTGCCGGTCCGCCGTCGGCCGATCCGCCGCACGACGTGCCCCTTCTCGCATCCTGGGAACCCCCTGGGCAAGAATGCTTAGGAAGGTTACCTTTGCGTTTTCGTCACGACCCGCCGCAGTGGCCGGGCCCGGAGAAGCAGCGAGGCATTCTCGAATGACACGAACCCCCAGGACGGCAGCCGCAGGGCTCGCCTTCGCAGCGACGGCGGCGCTCGTCGCCGGCACGGTCGGGGCGGCGCACGCCGCACCCGCGACGGCCGGCGGAGACGGCGCCAACGGCTACAAGACCGTCGGCTACTACCCCGCGTGGGACGCCGGCAACGAGGACGGCTACCAGGTCGCCGACCTCCAGACCACCGGGGCGGCGTCCGACCTGACGCACCTCAACTACGCGTTCGGCAACGTCACGACCGACCTGGTCTGCGACATCACCGACAGGGAAGACCCCGTCGACGGCGGGCTCCAGGGCGACCCCCTCAACGACTACGTGCAGCTCAAGCCGGCCGGGCAGACCGTCGACGGCGTCGCGGACACCGCCGACCAGGCGCTCGCGGGCAACTTCAACCAGCTCAAGAAGCTCAAGGAGGCCAACCCGGGCCTGAAGGTCCTCATCTCGCTCGGCGGCTGGACCTGGTCGGACAACTTCTCCGACGCCGTGTCCACGCCGGAGAACCGCGAGCGGCTCGTCGAGTCCTGCCTCGACCTGTACTTCCGCGGGAACCTGCCCGTCGTCCAGGACGCGGAGAACGGCACCAAGGGTGGCGACGGCGTCGCCGCCGGCCTCTTCGACGGCGTCGACCTCGACTGGGAGTGGCCCGGCGCGACCGGCGAGCACCCCACGCCGCGACCCGAGGAGGACGCGGAGAACTTCGTCCAGTTCGCGCAGCTCCTGCGCGCCGAGCTCGACGAGCTCGGCACCGAGACCGGCGAGGACTACCAGATCACCGGGTTCGCCCCCGCCGGGTGGGCCCCGCGCACCTACGGCGGCTGGCTCGACCCGCGCTTCGTCGAGGCGCTCGACTTCATCAACGTCCAGGGCTACGACTACCACGGCGACTGGAACACCACCCGGACCGGCCACCAGGGCAACCTGCACGTCTACGAGGACCCGACGACGGGCGAGCCCGCCAACTGGGGCCTCGCCGCCGACGGTGTCCTCGGCGCGTACCACGCCGCCGGGTGGCCCAAGGAGAAGCTCGTGCTCGGCATGGCCGCGTACGGCTACGGCTGGAAGAACGTCACCGACCCGACACCCGGTGCCGCGGCCGACGGCGCCCTCCCGTTCACCTACTACTCCGACATCAAGGCCGAGGGCCTCCCGGAGTACTACGACGAGGTCGCCGGCCAGGGCTACTTCTACGGCGACGGCGAGTGGTGGACCGCGGACACCCCGCGTTCCGTGACGGCCAAGGCCGAGTACCTCGCCACCAACGGCTACGGCGGCGGCTACTTCTGGGACCTCGCCGGGGACGACGACAACGAGCTCCTCGGGACCCTCCGTGGCACGTTCGAGACCGCCACCCCCGGACCGCTCGTCCCCGCCGACGCGGCAGCCCCCTGGTACGCGTCCGGTGTGTACACGAAGGGGGACGTCGTCTACCACGACGGCGTCGAGTACCGCGCCGCCTGGTGGACCCGGAACCAGGAGCCCGGCCAGCCGAACGGCCCCTGGCGCGCCATCGGCGGTGCCGGCACCGCCCCGGCAGGAGAGGCACCCGCGTGCGGCGACGCCTGGGACGCCGGCCGCACCTACACCGCGGGCGACGTCGTCACCCGCGCGGGCGTGAACTACACCGCGCAGTGGTGGACCACCGGGTCCCGGCCCGGGACCGACGTGCACGGCGCCTGGGACGCGGGCAGCCCCTGCGTCTGACGCGCGGCACGACGAGCACACGAACGAGGCCCCTGCCGAAACATCGGCAGGGGCCTCGCCCGTGTCTCAGCCTGCGATGCGCTCCAGGTCAGCGCTCGACCCTTTCGGTCGCGCTGACCTTGCGCTCCGTTCCGGGCGAGTGCCTCGTACCTCGGCCCTCACCCTGCACTGCACTCCAGGTCAGCGCTCGACCTCACCGGCGATGAAGGCCTCCAGCTGCGCACGGCCCTTCGTGTCCTCCATCTGGACCGGCGGGGACTTCATGAAGTAGGTCGAGGCCGAGAGGATCGGGCCACCGACGCCGCGGTCCTTGGCGATCTTCGCGGCGCGCACGGCGTCGATGATGATGCCGGCGGAGTTGGGGGAGTCCCAGACCTCGAGCTTGTACTCCAGGTTCAGCGGGACCTCGCCGAACGCGCGGCCCTCGAGGCGCACGTACGCCCACTTGCGGTCGTCGAGCCACGCGACGTAGTCCGACGGGCCGATGTGGACGTTGCGGTCCTCCTTCTTGCCGCCGAGCGGACCCTCGAGGTTCGAGGTCACGGCCTGCGTCTTGGAGATCTTCTTGGACTCCAGGCGCTCGCGCTCGAGCATGTTCTTGAAGTCCATGTTGCCGCCGACGTTGAGCTGGTACGTGCGGTCCAGCACGACGCCGCGGTCCTCGAAGAGCTTGGCGAGCACACGGTGCGTGATCGTCGCGCCGACCTGCGACTTGATGTCGTCGCCGACGATCGGGACGCCGGCCTGCTCGAACTTCGCGGCCCACTCCGGGTCGGACGCGATGAAGACGGGCAGCGCGTTGACGAACGCGACGCCCGCGTCGATCGCGGCCTGCGCGTAGAACTTCGCGGCCTGCTCCGAGCCGACGGGGAGGTAGCAGACGAGCACGTCGACCTGCGCCTCGCGCAGCGCGGCGACGACGTCGACCGGCTCCGCGTCCGACTCCTCGATCGTCTGCGCGTAGTACTTGCCGATGCCGTCGAGGGTCGGGCCGCGCTGGACGGTCACGCCGAGCGGCGGGACGTCCGCGATCTTGATCGTGTTGTTCTCCGAGGCGTTGATGGCCTCCGAGAGGTCGAACCCGACCTTCTTCGCGTCGACGTCGAACGCCGCCACGAAGTCCAGGCTCGACACGTGGTAGTCGCCGAACTGCACGTGCATGAGGCCCGGGACGGTGGCGCTCGGGTCGGCGTCACGGTAGAAGTGCACGCCCTGGACGAGGGACGATGCGCAGTTGCCTACGCCGACGATGGCGACGCGGATGGAGGTCATCCTCGCTCCTTGGTGTTCGTTGTTCCAGGGTCCTCGGGACGCCTCGCGCCGTCGGGCTCCTGCTCGGATGGTTCCGCAGGATGCGGGGTGCTGCTGGTCCGTGCGCGGGTGGTGCTCCGGGAGTGCCCGGAGCTCCGGTCGCGCTCGGTGGTGATGAGACCGTCGAGCCAGCGCACCTCGCGCTCGACCTGCTCGAGTCCGTGACGTTGCAGCTCGAGCGTGTACTCGTCGAGCCGCTCGCGGGTGCGAGCCGCGGACTCCCTGACCGCCTCCAGCCTCTCCGTGAGCCGGGTGCGCCGGCCCTCGAGGATGCGGATGCGGGTCTCGGCGTCGGTCTGCGCGAAGAACGCGAACCGGACGTCGAAGCTCTCGTCCTCCCACGCGGCGGGCCCCGACGAGGCCAGCACGCTCTGGAGGTGCTCCTTGCCCTCGGCCGTCAGCTCGTAGACGATCCGCGCGCGCTTGCCCGAGAGGGCGGGCGCGAGCGTCGACTGCGCCGCGGACTGCTCCGTGCCGGTGATGAGCCCGCGGGCCACCAGCGACTTGAGGGCGGGGTACAGCGAGCCGTAGGACAGCACGCGGAAGGAGCCGAGCATGATGTTGAGCCGCTTGCGCAGCTCGTACCCGTGCAGGGGCGACTCCTTGAGGAGGCCGAGGATCGCGGTCTCGAGCACGGGCGTCTTGCTGCGCACGATCCCACCTCCTGACGCTCGCTCGGCGTGCCCCGGCGGGACCGCTGTGAGACTCGATGTATCGAGTCGATACATCGACAGGTTAGGTCGTCTCGATGCGTCGTGCAATCTTCGGGGAGTGTCGCGCATCGCGCCACAGATGTGAAGGACCCGCGGAGGCGGCGGGACGCCGCGGCAAATCAATGGCGCACGATGGCGCTGTCAGCGCCCCAGGCCCTTGTCCCGACAGGGCGACGCCCTATTGTTCAGGGTGGTCCGGCGTGTGCCGACCCCGTGCCCGACGACGTCCCGCGCCCGAGGCGGGGACGCGCCGTCGGGCAGGTGGTCCGCTCGCGGCGGGCCACGAGCAGGTCCGCGGACGACGTGGAACCAGCTTCCCGTTGCCCCCCAGAGGAAGGTAGACCGTGGCGCGATCCACGAGGACGAACGGACGGACGACCCCCCGCGGGCGCCGTCGGTTCTTCAACTACCCGCGCTCGCACGTCAAGAGCTTCCGCCGCTGGCTGCCGTCGTGGCGCGTCGTCGTCGGGACCATGCTGACCGGCGTCGCGCTCGTCGCGGGCGTGCTCGTCGCCGCGTGGTTCACGACCGAGGTCCCGAGCACGCTGCCTGGCGTGAACAAGCAGACCTCGACGGTCTACTGGGGCGACGGCACGACGGAGATGGGGACGTTCGCCTCCGAGGACCGCACCCTCGTCGACTACGCGACGCTGCCGGCGTACGTGGGCGACGCCGTCGTCGCTTCGGAGGACCGGACCTTCTGGACCAACTCCGGCGTCGACGTCAAGGGCATCGGGCGCGCCCTGCTCAACAATCTCCAGGGTGGCGATCGCCAGGGGGCCTCGACGCTCACGCAGCAGTACGTCGAGCGCTACTACACGGACACGGTCACCGACTATGTCGGGAAGGCCCGCGAGGTGATCCTCGCGCTCAAGATCACCCAGGGGCAGAAGAAGGAAGTCATCCTCGGCAACTACCTCAACACCATCTACTTCGGCCGCGGCGCCAACGGCATCCAGGCCGCCGCGCAGAAGTACTACGGGGTGAACGCCGCCGACCTCACGGTCTCGCAGTCCGCGATGATCGCGGGCATCATCCCGAACCCGACCTACTGGGACCCGGCCAACGACCTGGCTCAGGCGACGCACAGGTGGGACCGCACGCTCGACAACATGCTCGAGGACGGACACATCGACAAGGCGCAGTTCGACGAGGCGATCGCGGCGGGCTTCCCGATGCCGATCGAGTACAAGAAGTCGGACAAGCTGGCCGGTCCGACCGGCTACCTCCTCACCGAGGCCCAGAAGGAGCTCGACAAGCTGGGCATCACGGAGGAGGACCTTCTCACCGGGGGTTACCAGGTGACGACGACGATCGATCCGGCGATGCAGAAGGCGGCGGTGGACACCGCCGACTCCTTGCCCCAGGAGTCCCGCGGGGACGACAACCCGGTCTCGCCCAACCTCCGCACGGCCATCGTGTCGATCGACCCGAACGACGGCTCGATCCGGGCCCTCTACGGGGGCGCCGACTATCTCAGCAAGCCGTTCAACGACGCGACCCAAGGCGCGGCCCAGGGCGGCTCGACCTTCAAGCCGTTCACGCTCATCGCGGCGCTCGAGAACGACCACACGCTCGACGAGCGCTACGACGGCAACTCGCCGATGACGTTCGAGGGCGCCGACGAGAGCGGGGACTGGAAGGTCCGCAACTTCGGCGACCACGACTGGGGAAACATCGACCTGGTCACGGCGACGGCGAACTCGGTGAACACGGTCTACGCCGAGCTCAACATCGAGACCGGGCCCGAGAAGACGGCCGAGGTGGCGACGCGCCTCGGCATCGCGAAGGACAAGGTCGCCCCGAACGCGTCCAACGTGCTCGGTACCGCGACGGTGACGCCGCTCGAGCTGACCAACGCGTACGCGACCATCGCGGCGGGTGGGCAGAAGGCCACCCCGCACATCATCGCGAAGGTCGTCGACTCGCGCGGCAACCTCAAGTACGAGGCCCCCGGTGCGGAGGACCGCGCGCCGGAGTTCAGCACGGAGACCATGGCGGCCACGCAGTACGCGCTGTCCCAGGTCGTGGAGCAGGGCTCGGGCGAGGCCGCCCAGGCGATCGGGAGGCCGGCGGCCGGCAAGACCGGTACCTCGAACGAGAACAAGTCCGCGTGGTTCGCCGGGTTCACGCCGGGCCTGGCGACGGTCGTCGGCCTCTACCAGACCGGGCCAGAGAACGAGCAGGAGCAGATCACCCCGTTCGGCAAGTGGGCCGACATGCGCAACCCCGAGATCACGGGTGGTTCGTGGCCGGTCGAGGCGTGGACGTCGTACATGCAGGCGGCGACCGCCAACCTGCCGGTCGGCGAGTTCCTGCAGTACACGCCGCCCAAGCCGAAGCCGACGGAGACTCCCACCGAGACGCCGACGGAGGAGCCCACCGAGGAGACGCCGACGGAGGAGCCCGAGGAGCCGCAGCAGCCGGAGAATGTCACGGTGCCCGGCGACCTCCAGGGCCGGACCGTCGACGACGCCAAGGCCGCCCTCAGGGCGCTCGGTCTCAAGTGGGCGGTCACCGAGGAGTTCTCGAACGAGCCTCGCGGCATCGTCATCAAGGCGGGCTCCGCCGGTGCTGAGGTCCCGCCGGGCTCGACGATCGCGCTCGTGGTCTCGAAGGGCGTCGACCCGGGACAGCAGCCGACGGAGGAGCCGACCGAGGAACCGACCGAGACGCCCGACCCCGGCGACGGGGGCGGCGGGGGCCCCGGTGGCGGGCCCGGGGGCGGCGGGAACGGCAACAACCCCTGACCTCGGTCGTTCCGGAGATTTCCAGGGGCCAGCGCCGAGCGGGTACCCTGGGGAGCTGCCGTCCGCTCGTCGGGCGGCAGCAGCACGAATGCATGAACCCTCCTGTCACGGAGAGACCGTGACCGCGAAGACCAGAGGAGGTGGGTTATCCGCATGCGTCAGTACGAACTGATGATCATCCTCGACCCCGAGATCGAGGAGCGCACCGTCGCCCCGTCGCTCGACAAGTACCTGTCGGTCATCAAGACCGACGGCGGCTCCGTCGACAAGGTGGACATCTGGGGTCGTCGCCGCCTGGCGTACGACATCAAGAAGAAGTCCGAGGGCATCTACGCGGTCGTCGACTTCACGTCGACCTCCGACACCGCCAAGGAGCTGGACCGTCAGCTCGGCCTCAACGAGGTCGTCCTGCGGACCAAGATCCTGCGCACGGACGCTCGCTGATCCTCCCCGCGTCCCCCGTTCGTCCGTCCCGCACCGGGATGCTGCACGCCGTAGCGCGTGTGGGCGCCGCGTGATGGGATGAGCGACGCGAGACCCGTTACGAGCACGAACGCGACGATGCTGACGACACACGAAGGAGCTGGCCATGGCAGGTGACACCGTCATCACGGTGATCGGGAACCTCACGGGAGACCCGGAGCTGCGTTTCACCCCCTCGGGTGCGGCGGTGGCCAACTTCACGGTGGCGTCGACGCCGCGGACCTTCGACCGCCAGTCGAACGAGTGGAAGGACGGGGACACCCTGTTCATGCGCTGCTCGATCTGGCGCGAGGCCGCGGAGAACGTCGCGGAGTCGCTGACGAAGGGCATGCGCGTCATCGTGCAGGGCCGCCTCGTCCAGCGCTCGTACGAGACCCGCGAGGGGGAGAAGCGCACCGTCGTCGAGCTGCAGGTGGACGAGATCGGTCCCTCCCTGCGCTACGCCTCCGCGAAGGTCACCCGGGCCCAGCGCTCGGGTGGCGGTGGCGGCGGCTTCGGCGGCGGTGGCGGCTACGGAGGTGGCGCCAACTCCGGCGGTGCCTCCGGTGGCGGATTCAGCTCCGGCGGCGGTCAGCAGCAGAGCGACGACCCGTGGGCCACGGCTGGCCCCGCGTCGTCCGGTGGTTCGTTCTCCGACGAGCCCCCGTTCTGATCGCCCGCCACTCCCAGAACACACACCCGTCCCCGCGGGTGCCGCGCCGCTCGTCGGCGCGGACCGCGCGCGGGGATCGCACCTTGTAGAGGAGCAACACCATGGCGAAGCCTGTGGTGCGCAAGCCCAAGAAGAAGTCCAACCCGCTGAAGTCGGCCAAGATCGAGTCGGTCGACTACAAGGACACCGCGCTGCTGCGCAAGTTCATCTCCGACCGCGGCAAGATCCGCGCGCGTCGCGTGACCGGCGTCTCCGTCCAGGAGCAGCGCCAGATCGCCCGTGCGGTGAAGAACGCGCGCGAGATGGCGCTGCTGCCGTACACGTCGACGGCTCGCTGAGCGGGAAGGGAGAGAACTCATGGCCAAGCTGATCCTGACCCACGAGGTCACCGGTCTCGGTGAGCCCGGCGACGTCGTCGAGGTGAAGGACGGGTACGCCCGTAACTTCCTCGTCCCGCGCAAGCTCGCCACGCCGTGGTCCAAGGGCGCCGAGTCGCAGGTGACTGCGATCCGCAAGGCGCGCAAGGCCCGCGAGATCGCGTCGCTCGACGACGCGAAGGCGATCCGCGACTCGCTGCAGTCGAAGCCGGTCGTCGTCGAGGCGAAGGCCGGCGCCGCCGGTCGCCTCTTCGGTGCCGTGACGACGGCGGACATCGCGTCCGCCGTGACCGCCGCGGGCGCGTCGGTCGACAAGCGCAAGATCGAGATCGGCCAGCCGATCAAGGCGACGGGGGACTACACGGTCTCCGTCCGCCTCCACCCGGAGGTCTCCGCGACCCTCGCGGTGAAGGTCGTCGCTGCCTGATCTGCTGCTGAGCAGTCCTCGAAGGCCCGGTCCCTCCTCGGAGGGGCCGGGCCTTCGTGCAGTTCACGTGGTGCCGGTGACCATCCAGGCGCTGCCGCGGGCGCGCAGGCCCGTGGTGACGGCGCGTGCGGCCATGAAGACCCCCGCGAACGCGAGCCACAGCCACGCGAGGCCCGCTGCGCCGTCGGGCGCCCAGTGCCGGACGGCGAGCGCGAACGGCACGTAGACCACGAGCGTGAGCATGCCCGCCCAGGCGAGGAAGCGTCCGTCCCCGGCGCCGATGAGGACGCCATCGAGGACGAACACCCACCCCGCCATGGGCATCAGGAGCCCGCACACCGCCATGCCGACCGCCACGGCGGCGCGCACGTCCGGGTCGGATGTGAAGAGCAGCGCGAACCACCAGCCGCCCGCGGCCATGACGAGCCCGATCGCCGCGCCCGCCGCGACGCCCCACTGCAGGGTGCGCCGCAGGACGGCGCGGACGCGCGGGACGTCGTCGGCCCCGAGCCCGTAGCCGACGAGCGCCTGCGCGGCGATGGCGAGCGCGTCGAGCGCGAACGCGGCGAGCCCCCAGACGGAGTTCACGACCTGGTAGCCCGCGAGCGTGACCTCGCCGAGCCCGGTCGCGACGAAGACGGTGAGCAGGATCGCGAGGCGCAGCGAGAGGGTGCGGACGAAGAGCGGGGCGCCCGCGCGCGCGTTCGACCAGATGCCGCCGGCGGCGGGGCGCAGGGACGCGCCGTGGCGGCGTGCGCCGCGCACGACCACGACGACGAGCACCGCGCCCATGGTGAGCTGGGCGACGGCCGTGCCGATGCCCGAACCGGCGATCCCCAGACCCGCCCCGTAGACGAGGACGACGTTGAGGACGGCGTTGAACGTCGCGCCTCCCGCGGCGACCCACAGGGGTGTCTTCGTGTCCTGCATGCCGCGCAGCACGCCTGTGGACGCGAGCACGAGGAGCATCCCGGGGAGGCCGAGGGCGGACCAGCGCAGGTAGACGACGGCGTGCCCGGCCACCTCGCCGGTCCCGCCCATCGCGCCGACGGCCCAGGGCGCGGTCGCCCACAGCGCGGCGGCGAGCAGGACGCCGAGCCCGACCGCGAGCCACAGCCCGTCGACGCCGGACTGGAGCGCCTCGCGCGCGTGCCCGGCGCCGATGCGGCGGGCGACCGCGGCCGTGGTCGCGTAGGCGAGGAAGACGCACAGCCCGACGAGCGTGACGAGGAGCGTCGAGGCGAGGGAGAGTCCCGCGAGCTGGGCGGTGCCGAGGTGGCCGACGACCGCGCTGTCCACGAGGACGAAGAGGGGCTCTGCGACGAGCGCACCGAGGGCGGGGACGGCGAGCGCGAGGATCTCGCGGTCGAGCCGGGAGCGGGTGCGGCGACCTGTGGACGACGGCGCGGGGTCGGGTGGCGTCCGGGTGTCGCCGGGATGGCCGGGTGGTGTCCGGCGTGTCGTCGGCGTGTCGTCGGACTTTCTTTCTTCCACACCCCTGAGGGTAGTGACGAGGCTGGTCAGGGGCCGCTCACGCTGATGTACACAGGGAGATCGTGAGGTTGTCCACACCGTTTTCCACCGGGTGTGCACAGTGTGGGGGAGTGTGTCCACAGGTTCGGGGGTCCCTGTCCACCGGGCGTGCACAGGGCCGTTTGCGGGGTGTGGAACCGCGATCTAGTGTCGCGGGGTCGTGCTTGTCGGAGGCGGGAGGCGCGGCCACCGGGACAGTCGTGTGGGTGGCCCGCTGTAGAACACGTGTACGACGAAGGTTTGTCCCGGTCGCGCGGTCCCTCGGTGGGTCGTGACGGGCTCGGGGGAGCGAGGGGCGCATGTCGATCGAGGAGCTCGAGGAGAGCTACGGGGGACCGGGGCCGTCAGGTTTCGACCGGACGCCACCCCAGGACGTCGCGGCAGAGATGAGCGTGCTCGGTGGCATGCTGCTGTCCAAGGACGCCATCGCCGACGTCATCGAGCAGATCCGTGGCTCCGACTTCTACCGGCCCGCGCACGAGGTCGTCTACGAGTCGATCATCGACCTCTACGGCCGCGGCGAGCCCGCCGACGCCATCACGGTCGTCGCCGAGCTGACCAAGCGCGGGGAGCTCCAGCGCATCGGCGGAGCCCCGTACATCCACGACCTCATGGCCGGCGTCCCGACCGCTGCCAACGCCGGGTACTACGCGCGCATCGTGCGCGAGCGTGCCGTGCTCCGGCGACTCGTCGAGGCCGGCACGCGCATCGTGCAGCTCGGCTACGCGACCGACGGCGGCGACGTCGACGAGATCGTCAACAACGCCCAGGCCGAGGTCTACGCGGTCACCGAGCGCCGCACGACCGAGGACTACCTCCCGCTCTCGGAGATCCTCGGCCCGACGTTCGACGAGATCGAGGCCGCGCAGGGCCGCGGCGAGGGCATGACCGGCGTCCCGACCGGCTACTCCGACTTCGACCGGCTCACCAACGGTCTGCACCCCGGCCAGATGATCGTCGTCGCGGCGCGTCCGGCCATCGGCAAATCCGTTTTAGGAATCAATGTTGCGACGCACGCCGCGGTGCATCACCAAATGTCGTCCGTCATCTTCTCCCTGGAGATGAGCCGCAACGAGATCACCATGCGTCTTCTCGCCGCGGAGGCGCGGGTGCCGTTGACGCGGATGCGGTCCGGGAAGATGGACGAGCAGGATTGGCAGAAGCTCGCGTCGACGATGGGAAAGGTCGCCGAGGCACCGCTGTTCATCGACGACTCGCCCAACATGTCGCTCATGGAGATCCGGGCGAAGTGCCGCCGCCTCAAGCAGCGGCACGACCTCAAGCTCGTCGTGATCGACTACCTCCAGCTCATGAGTTCTGGAAAGCGCGTCGAGTCGCGCCAGCAGGAGGTCTCGGAGTTCTCGCGTGCGCTCAAGCTGCTTGCGAAGGAACTCGAGGTACCCGTCATCGCCATCTCGCAGCTGAACCGTGGTCCTGAGCAGCGCGGCGACAAGAAGCCACAAATGAGTGACCTTCGTGAAAGTGGATCTATCGAACAAGACGCTGACGTCGTGATCCTTTTGCATCGCGAAGATGCATATGAAAAAGAATCACCGCGTGCGGGCGAGGCGGACCTGATTGTCGCCAAGCACAGAAATGGCCCCACAGACACCATCACGGTCGCATTCCAGGGCCATTACCAGCGTTTTGCAGATATGCAGATGTAGGCGTTCGCGTTTTCGCGCTGTTGAACCGGCGTCGGCGCCACACCTGCACGCCTGTTCAATTCGCGTCGTCACGCCAGGCGCCCCGGGAGCGTGAGACTGCGGAGTCAGGAGGCCTGGCCTCTGACCATGCGGCTGTCCCCAGGTATAAACGCTGGTGCCGCTTCGTAGGCTGAGGCGCTCTGGGACACGTTCTGGGGGATGAGGGCTCATGGCAGGCGTTGTCGCGATCTCTACCCAGGTGGAGGCGGCCGTTCGTGCCGCCCTGGCGGAGGTGCTCCCCGCCGACCTGGCGGGCGCGGACCCGGTGGTCCGCCGGTCCGCGCGGGCGGACTTCCAGGCGGACGGTGCGCTTGCCGTCGCGGTGTCGGGGCCGGGGTTCGTCAACGTCACCGTGCCGGACCAGGTCGTCTGGACCGCGGTGGCCGCCCGCCTCGCGGACGCGCGGCTCGGCGTCGCGGCGTCACGGAGCGGCGAGCGGGTGGTGGTCGACTACTCGGGGCCGAACGTGGCCAAGGAGATGCACGTCGGTCACCTGCGGTCGACGGTCATCGGCGACGCGCTCGTGCGGGTGCTCGACCACCTGGGAGCAGAGGTCGTCCGGCAGAACCATGTCGGCGACTGGGGCACGCAGTTCGGCATGCTCATCCAGTACCTCGACGAGCATCCCGAGGCGGCGTGGCAGGGCCAGGGGGTCGCGACGATGTCGGCGCTCGACGCGCTGTACCGGGCGGCCCGCGCGGCGTTCGAGGCCGACCCGGCCTTCGCGGACCGGTCGCGCGCTCGCGTCGTCGCGCTCCAGGCGGGCGACGAGCCCACGGTGGCCGCGTGGCGCGCGCTGGTCGAGGAGTCGGAGGAGGCGTTCGCGCGGGTCTACGACCGCCTGGGCCTGCTGCTGGACGCCGGGGACCTCGACGGCGAGTCCCGCTACAACGCGGCGCTCCCCGGCATCGTGGCCGAGCTGCTCGCCGCGGGCGTCGCCGTCGAGTCCGAGGGCGCCGTGGTGACCTTCACCGACAGCGTGAACGACCCCGACGGAGACCCCGTCCCGCTGATCGTGCGCAAGAAGGACGGCGGCTACGGCTACGCGGCGACGGATCTCGCGACGCTGCGCCTGCGCGTCGAGCACTACCGGGCCGACCGCATCCTCTACGTCGTGGACGCGCGCCAGGCGCTGCACTTCCGGATGGTGTTCGACACCGCCCGCCGCGCCGGCTGGCTCCCCGACGGGGTGTCCGCCGAGCACGTCCCGTTCGGCACGGTCCTCGGCGCGGACGGGAGGCCGTTCAAGACCCGGTCCGGCGCGACCGTCCGCCTCGCCGACCTGCTCGACGACGCGGAGGCGGCCGCCCGCGCCGTGCTCCGGGAGAAGGGCGACGACTTCACCCCGGCCGAGCGGGACGCCGTCGTGCACGCGGCCGCGACGGCGGCGGTCAAGTACGCCGACCTGTCCACCACCCGGACCCGGGACTACGTCTTCGACGTCGACCGGATGGTCGCCTCGTCGGGGAACACGGGCGTGTATCTCCAGTACGCGCACGCGCGCGTGCGGTCCATCCTGCGCAAGGCGGGGGAGCGGGCCCAGGACGTCGACGGCGCCGCGCCCGCTCACCCCGCCGAGAAGGACCTGGTCCTGACGCTCGACGCGTTCGACGCGACCTTGCGCGACGTCGCCGCGACCCTGGAGCCGCACCGGCTCTGCGGGTACCTCTACGACGTCGCCACCGCGTTCACGCGGTTCTACGACCTCTGTCCCGTCCTCAAGGCCGAGGGCGCCACGCGCGGCAACCGCCTCGCGCTGTGCGAGCTCACGAGCCGCACCCTGGCGACGGGCCTCGACCTCCTCGGGATCGCTGCGCCCGAGCGCCTCTGACCGCCCCGGCACGACGACGTCGCGCGCCCCACCGCGCGTCGTCCCGGCGCGTCGTCCCACGGGCCGCGCGAGGCCCCGATGCCCGTGCCGTGACCCGTTGACCTGCTCCGGCGCCCGGGCTACCCTCTGCGCCCCCATTCGGAAAGTGCGCTCGAAATTTCGGGGATCACGACACGAAGGAGTGCCTGATGGATGCATCGACCACGCCCCACCGGAGCGGGCCGCCCCGCCGTCGGGGGGCCGCGCTCGTCGCGGGCGGACTCGCCGGCGGGCTGGCCCTTGCGGCCGGTCTCGCCGCCCCCGCCGCGGCGGAGAGCGTCCCGGCGGGGAGCGTCCCCGCGAAGGCGGCGCCCGCCGTCGGGCCCCACGGCCTGACCGGCGCGCAGCGCGCGACGCTCGAGACGTACCTGGAGGACACCTACACCTCGCTGGTCGCGATGACGGACGAGGAGACCGGCCTGCCCGCGGACAACATCGAGGGCGACCTGGACCCGGCGTCGAGCAGCGCGTACACGTCGCCGACGAACATCGGCGGCTGGCTGTGGTCCACCGTCGTGGCGCGCGACCTGGGCCTGGTCGACGACGCCGAGGCGCGCGACCGCCTCGCGACGACGCTCGACACGGTCGCGTCGCTGGACCGGCACGACGCGAGCGGCATGTTCTACAACTGGTACGACCCGGCGACGGGCGACCGGGTCGAGACGTGGCCGGACGACGGGAACACGGTCCACCAGTTCCTCAGCTCGGTGGACAACGGCTGGCTGGCCGCGGGCCTGCGCGTCGTCGCGGAGGCCGAGCCGAGCCTCGCGGACGAGGCGCGCGCGATCTACGACGACATGCACTTCGGCGCGTTCTACAACCCGGAGGCGCGGCCGGACCTCGGCGTCGGGCTGCTGCGCGGCGGGTTCTGGGACGAGGAGCCGCCCGGCTGCTCGGTCGCGGGCGACTACCTCGGCACGGGGACCGACGTCTACTACACGTGCCACCACTACGACACGACGGTCTCCGAGACGCGCATCGCGACCTACCTCGGCATCGCCGAGGGCGAGGTGCCGCCGGAGGCGTACTACGCGAGCCACCGGACCTTCCCCGACACGTGCGACTGGGCGTGGCAGGAGCAGAAGCCGATCGGCGAGACCCGCGAGTACCTCGGCGTCCCGGTATTCGAGGGCGCGTACCGGTACCGCGACCTCGCGGTCGTGCCGGGCTGGGGCGGCTCGATGTTCGAGGCGCTCATGCCGGACATGCTCGTGCCCGAGGCGGAGTGGGGCTCGACGTCGTGGGGCGTCAACCACCCGCTCGTCGTGCGCGCGCACAAGGAGCACGGCCTCGACGAGGCCGGTTACGGGGCCTGGGGCTTCTCGCCCGCGAGCAACCCCTTCGGCGGCTACGCGGAGTACGGCGTCGACGCGATCGGGCTGCGCTCGGACGGCTACCTGTCCGACGGCGAGACCGACGTCGACCTCGGGTTCGACGGCTGCCGCGAGGCGACGAACCCGGCGCCGGAGTTCGGTGACGGCGTCGTGACGCCGCACGCGTCGTTCCTCGGGCTCGTGTACGACACCGACGGCGTGCTCGACAACCTGGCCCACCTCGCCGACGACCTCGGCGCCTACGGGCCGGGCGGGTTCTACGACTCCGTCGCGGTCCGCTCGGGCGCGGTCGCCGAGCGCTACCTGTCGCTCGACCAGGCGATGATCGTCGCCGCGATCGGCAACGTCCTCGACGACTCGCGCCTCAAGGACTACTTCGTCGACGACGAGCTCGAGCAGCGCCTGCGCCCCCTCATGGAGGCGGAGACCTTCTCGGCCACGGCCGACCTCACGCCCGGCGTCGGGGCCGACGTCCAGGTCCAGGCGCGCTGCCTCGCGGGCCGCGCCCACGTCGCCGTCCGGGCGACGAGCACGGGTGACGGACGCGCGGACGTCACCCTCGCCACGCCCTACGGGACGCGGTCGTTCGACGACGTCGCCCCGCACCGCAGCACCTACCAGTCGTTCGCGGCGCGCACGGCGGAGATCCCGTCCGGCACCGCGACGGTGACGGTCACGGCCGACGACGGGTCGACGACCCAGGAGCTGTCCTACCGCTACGCGGCTGTCTCCTGCGGCTGACCGGCCGACCGGCCGACGGATGTCTTGTCGCCGGTCGACCGGCACCACATGACGGGAGGGGCGCGGACCGCGCCCCTCCCGTCCGTCGTGGTCCGAGCGTGCGCCGGGTGCGTGCGTCAGGACCGTGCGTCAGGGCCCGCGACCGCGCCGGGACCGCCTCACGAGCGCGGGGGAGCGGTGGACTCGCGGACGACGAGGCTCGTCGCGAGCTCGGTGCGCAGCGTGTGCCCGCTCGCGGTGCGGGCGCGGTGCACGAGCTCGACGGCCGAGGCGCCCATCTCGACGAGCGGCTGGCGGACGGTGGTGAGCGGCGGGTCGGTCCACGCCGCGATGGGGAGGTCGTCGAACCCGACGAGCGAGACGTCGTCCGGCACCGACAGCCCGGCCTCGCGCAGCGCCCGCAGCGCGCCGAGGGCCGTGTCGTCGCTGCACGCGAAGACGGCGGTCGGTGGCTCGTCGAGGGCGAGGAGTCGCTGGACCCCTTCGTAGCCCGCAGGGACGCCGTACGTGCTCAGGCAGACCAGGTCGTCGTCGACGGGGACGCCCGCCCGGATCATCGCGGCGCGGTAGCCGGCGAGCCGCGCGATCGCGTTGTCCTGCTCCGGGACGCCGGTGATCGTCGCGATGCGACGGTGCCCGAGCGCGAGCAGGTGCGCCGTCGCCTCGAACGCGCCCTGGAAGTTCACCGCCCCCACGCTGAGCACGCCCTCGGGCAGGCGGTGGCGCGGGTCGACGACGACGAGCGGCACGCCCGCCTCGGTCAGCGTGGCGCGCGCCTCGGCGTCGGGCACGGCGACGACGCTCACGAGCCCGTCCGTACCCCGGGCGAGCGCGTGCCGGACCCACGCCCCGCAGTCGTCGGGGTCCAGCTCCACGGACAGCACGACGTCCAGCCCCTGACGCCGTGCCTCGGCGACCGCGCCGCGCACGACCGCCTCCGACCACGGCCCCTCGAGGTCGACGATCCGGACGTCGACCAGCCCGGTCCGCTTCGCCGTGCGGGGCCGGACCTCGTAGCCGTGCCGGCGCAGGACGTCGGCGACGTGCTCGCGCGTCGTCGCCGAGACGTCGGGCCGCGCGTTGAGCACCTTCGACACCGTCGGGACGGAGACCCCGGCCTCGGCCGCGACGGCGGCGAGGGGGACGTTCCGTCGGCCTGCATGCGAGGCAGTCATCCGGCTCCTTCGGGCGTGCCGTGCGGACCGACCCCCGTGGCGCGCGCCGCCATCAGCCAGCCGTGGGGGTCCTCGCTCGCGACGAGGTCCGTCCCGGACACGAGCCAGGTGGCGCCGGCGTGGAGCGCCTGCGGGACGATCGAGCGCGTGACGCCACCGTCCAGGCCGACGGCGTGGCCCGGGCCGGCGGTGCGCCCGACCGTGGCGAGCGCATCGCCCTGGAACGTCGAGCCGGCCAGGCCGGGGGTGATCGACATGACGAGGACGTCCGTCCCGGGCTCGACCTCCGGCACCTCGACGCCGGGCGAGAGCGCGACGCCGGCGCGCGCGCCCCGCGCGCGGACGCGGTCGAGGGCGGCGCGCCAGTCGCGCGTCCCGGCGTGGACGACGACGAGCTCGCAGAAGTCGGTCCAGCGGTCGACCTCGCGGAGCGGCTCCTCGACCATGAGGTGCGCCTCGGCGCCCAGCCCGCTGTCGGCGGTCACGGCCGCCGCCTCCGCGGCGGTGAAACCGCCCGCCGCGGCGTACCGCCCGTCGGTGTGGTCCCAGTGGGCGGTGCGGAGCCCGGCTCGGGCGAGCCGGTCGGCCTCCGCGGCGACGCGGTCGCGCGGCGTGGACCAGAACGACGCGGCGACACGGGTGCGGGGGGAGCTCATCGGTCCGTGCCGCGCGCGACGGGCGGGAGGTCGAGCAACGCCTCGGCGCAGCGCTGCTCGGTGACGAGGGCGGAGACGAGGCCGGACCGCGTGACGGCGTGGACGGCGGCCGCCTTCTCGTGCTCGGCGGCGACGGCGATCACCTTGGGCACCCGGGCGAGCTGCCGCGCGGAGATCGACAGGCATCGCTCGGCGAAGTCGGGGACGAGGTCGCCCTCGGCGGTGAGGAGGATGCCCGCGATCTCGGCGCGGACCCCGCGCGCGGTGAGGTCGTCCCGCTCGTCGCGCCCGAGGACCTCGCGGAGCTGGGAGATCGGCGGGTCCCACGAGCCGATCGCGACGACCGCGACGTCGACCCGGTCGAAGAGCGAGAGCGCGCGGGCGATGTCGGGCTGGCGGCGCAGCGTCGCGGCCGTCGCGGCGTCTTCAACGACCAGGGGCGCGAAGATCGCGTGCGCGTCGCCCCCGGCGCGCAGGGAGACGCGGCGGATCACCTCGACAGGGGAGTCGGAGAGGTCGGAGCCGACCGCGCCCGTGAGCTGGACGACGGTGACGGGGGGCAGCGCGGTGAGGCGCTCCGTCATGGCGGTGAGCGTCCGCCCCCAGGCGAACCCGAGGGTGTTCCCCGGGCGCAGGGACCGGGTGAGCAGCTCCGCGGCGGCCGCGCCGACGTCCTCGCGCAGCTCGGACACGGTGTCGCGGCCCTGGACCACGAGGCACTCGTCCAGACCGAGGTGCGAGCGCAGGCGCGCGGAGAGGGCCGGGTCGACGACGCCGGCGTCGTCGATGGTGATGGTCACGATCCCGGCCTCGAGCGCCTGCTCGAGCATCCGGGCGACCTTGAACCGTGAGACGCCGAGCTCCTCGCCGATCTCGACCTTGGAGGCCGAGTCCACGTAGTAGCGGCGGGCCACGTGTGCGAGCTCGTGGCGCGAGAAGTCCGTCATGTCACCCATTCTTGCTCATCTGAGCGCTCGTCTGCGCATGTGTTACCGATCTGTGATCGAGGCGCGTTGCTTGTGGCCTCGTGGTGTTCATACTATCGACATACGAGCAACAGCGTGCTCATATGAGCACCCGCAAGGAGGCGAGAAGTACATGTCGCGACGACGCGTCCCCGACGAGGTCGGGATCGCGGGGATCTTGGTCCTCGTGGTGGTGGTGATGAGTCTGCTGTCCCCGAACTTCCGCACCGCCGGGAACTTCGAGGTCCTGCTGCTGAACGGTGCCGTGGTGGCGCTGCTCGCGCTGGGACAGACCTTCGTGCTGCTCACCGGTGGCATCGACCTCTCGACGGGGTCCAACCTCGCCCTCACGGGCATGGCCGCGGCGCTCGGGATGCAGGCCGGCCTCCCCTGGTGGGCAGCCACGATCCTCGCGCTGGCCGTCGGCGTCGCGGTGGGCCTCGTCAACGGGATCTTCGTGCACTACCTGCGCCTGCCCCCGTTCATCGCGACGTTCTCGATGTTCGGCATCGCCGGCAGCATCCCCATGATCCTCACGGGCGCGGCGTCGGTCACGGTGCGCGACCCGATGTTCGCCTTCCTCGGGCGCGGCGGGGTCTTCGGCATCCCGACGCCGATCCTCATCGTCGCGCTCGTCGCCGTCGTCTTCAGCGTCCTCCTGGCGCGCACGAGCACGGGCGTCCACATCTACGCGCTCGGCGGCAACAAGGAGACGGCGCGCCTCGCGGGCATCCACACCGGGCGCACGACCCTCTTCGTCTACGCGATCTCGGGCCTGTGCGCCGCGCTCGCCGGCGTCGTGACCACCTCGCGCCTCATGGTCGGGTACCCGTCCGCCGGGTCGGGCAACGAGCTCTTCTACTCGATCGCCGCCGCGGTGGTCGGCGGGGTGAGCCTGTTCGGCGGGGTCGGCTCGATCGGCGGCGCCCTGCTCGGCGCGGTGCTCATCGCGACCGTCTCGAACGGCATGAACGTCGTCGGCGTCGACAGCTTCTGGCAGCCCCTCGTCATCGGCGTGATCATCCTCGCCGGCGTCAGCCTCGACACCTACCGCCGCTCGCTCTCGACCACCGGGGGGAGAGGCCGCCTCTTCCTCCAGCTCCTGCAACCACGTCGCGCCTCGCGCGCCACGTCCTGACCCCCACCGCTCGAAGGAGAGTACTCATGCGACGCAAGATCATCGTCTCGGCCCTCGCCGTGACCGCCCTCGCCCTCGCGGGCGCCTGCTCCGCCGTCGACACCGGCACCGGCGACACGAGCGGGAGCGGCTCGACCGACCAGGCCGAGACCACGCTGCCCGCGTCGTGCGACGGGGAGAACCCGTACGTCGCGGTCAGCCTCCCGAACCTCACCAACCCGTACTACGTGGCGATGAAGCAGGGCTTCGAGGACGGCGGCACCGCCAACGGGTTCGACGTCGAGGTCCAGGTCGCGAACGACGACGACGCCCAGCAGCTCGCCCAGGTCGAGGCCATGCTGCAGAAGGACCCGTGCGCGCTCGCCCTGAACCCCGTGAAGTCGGAGCCCGCCGCCGGGATCGTCAAGGCGGCGAACGACGCCGGTGTGCCGGTCTTCACCGTGAACGTCATCGTCGACGAGGACGCGCTCGCCGCCCAGGGGGCGACGATCGTCCAGTACCTCGGCGCGGACAACGAGGCGGGCGGCCGCGCGATGGGCGAGAAGGTCCTCGAGGACCTCGGCGCCGACGCCGCGCTGAGCATCGGCTTCATCACCGAACCCGACGAGCGCCCGGTCGTCATCCGTGACGAGGGCTTCACCGACGCGGTGTCGGCCAACCCGAACGCGGAGGTCGTCGCCAAGGTCGACGGCAACGTCAAGCCCGACGACTCGCTGCGCGTCACCGGCGAGATGCTTCAGGGCAACCAGGACATCAACGTCATCTGGGCCTCGACCGGCCCCGCTGTCTACGGCGCGCTCCAGGCCCTGGGCAACCGCACCGACGTCGCGCTCTACGGGTTCTGCGCGTCGGAGGAGCCGCTCACCGAGGTGTACCGCGGCTGCGTCGCGCAGGAGCCGGAGAGCTACGGCACCCAGGTGACCGAGCAGATCCGCGCGTACGTGGACGGCGAGGACGTCGAGCCGGAGATCCTCCTGCCGCTCAAGGCGTTCACCGTCGGCGAGACCCCTGCGCCGGGGGAGGTCGGCTGACATGACCGACGTCACGACGTCGGTCCCGCGGGGCGCCGCCGAGGGCGGCGCCCTGCGGGCCAGCGGGATCGTCAAGAGCTTCTCGCACGTGCGCGTGCTCAAGGGCATCGACCTGACGCTCGCGGCGGGGACCGTGACCGGGCTCGTCGGGCACAACGGCGCCGGCAAGTCGACGCTGCTCCGCGTCCTCGCGGGGGCGCACCCTGCCGACGAGGGCACGGTGACCGTCGACGGCCGCGCGCTGCCCCAGGGCTCGCCGACCGCTGCGCTCGACGCCGGGATCTCGACCGTCTACCAGGAGCTGTCGCTCCTGGCGAACCTCACGGTCACGCAGAACGTGTTCCTCGGCCGTGAGCTGACGCGCGGGGGAGCGCTCGACCGCCGCGCCATGCGCGAGCAGTCCCGCGCGCTCGCGGACCGGTTCGGGCTCGCGGTGGACGTCGACCGCAAGCTCGGCGCCTACCCCGTCGCGACCCGCCAGCTCCTCGAGATCGCGGTGGCCGTGGCGCGCGACGCGCGCTACCTGCTGCTCGACGAGCCGACGACGAGCCTCGAGGGCGGGCAGGTCGAGCGGTTCCTCGAGACCGTGCGCGACCTGGCCCGCACCGAGGGCCTGGGGATCCTGCTCGTCGACCACAAGCTCGACGAGCTGTACGCGGTCGCCGACCACGTCGTCGCGCTCGTCGACGGCGAGGTCCGCATCGCCGGCCCGGCCGGCACGGTCGACCGGCAGGCGGTCGTGCACGCGATCGCCGGGGACGAGGCCGTCGCCTCGACGGATGGGGTCACGGAGGCCGCGCACCGCACCGACGTCGTCCCGCTCGACGCGGGCTCGCGCCCGTCCCTCGTGGTGCGGAACCTGCGCACGCCCGCGCTCGCCGACGTCAGCCTCACGGCCCGTCCCGGCCGCGTGCTGGGGGTCTACGGGCTCATCGGCGCCGGCCGCACGGAGCTGCTGCGCACGCTCGTCGGCCTCGACAAGGTCCTGGCCGGGAGCATCGAGCTCGACGGCGCGCCGTACCGGCCCGCGACCCCCGCTGAGGCGCAGCGGCGCGGGCTCGTCTACCTGACCGAGGAGCGCAAGGTCGACGGCATCGTCGGCGGGCTGGACGCGACGACGAACGTCGTCCTCCCGGTCCTCGACCGCTACCGCCGGCTCGGCCTGCTCGACAAGCGGCGGATGCGCCGCGAGGCGACGGCCCTCATGGACCGCATGCAGGTCCGCGGGGACCGCGAGGGACCCGTCGAGCGCCTGTCCGGCGGCAACCAGCAGAAGGTGCTGCTCGCCCGGGTCCTGGCGCAGGCGCCCCGCGTGCTGCTGCTCGACGAGCCCACCAAGGGCGTCGACATCGGCGTCAAGACCGAGATCCACCGGCTCCTGCGCTCGCTCGCGCACGACGACGGGCTCACGGTCGTCGTCGTGTCGAGCGAGGAGGAGGAGATCCTCGAGCTCGCGGACGACGTCGTCACCCTCACGGAGGGCCGGTGCGACGGCGACGTCGTCGCGGCCGGCGACCTGTCCTCCGTGGACCTGCGGCACGCGGCCTGGAGCGCCGCGTGACCACACCGAGAACCCCTGGACGAGGAGTACCCATGACCATCCCCGACACCACGACGCGACGCCGTGCCGCCGTGCTCGAGACCGCCCGGGCCGTCGTCGCGCACGAGGCGCAGGGGGTCGCCGCGAGCGTGACCGACCTGGGCGACGTGTTCCTGGACGTGGTCCAGCGGGTGTACGAGTGCACGGGCAAGGTCTTCGTCACCGGGGCCGGCACGTCCGGCGCGGTCGCGCGCCGCATGGCGCACCTGCTCTCCGTGTCCGGCACCCCGTCGGTGTTCATCTCGGGCGCGGACGCGCTGCACGGCACGATGGGCGCGATGGCCCCGGGCGACATCCTCGTCGCGATCTCCCGCGGGGGCGGGAGCGACGAGATCAACGACCTGGTCGTGCGCGCCAAGGAGCGCGGCGTCGACACGGTCGTCGCGGTCACGGCGGACGCGTCCTCGCGCCTCGCGCGGAACGCGGACGTCGTGGTCGAGCTGACGATGATCCCCGGGATCGACCCCGGCGAGGTCATCGCGATGGGCTCTACCCTCGTGACGGCAGCGTGGGGCGACGCGCTCGCCGTGGTCCTCATGCGGATGCGCGGGTACTCGTGGGCGAACGTCCTGCACTCGCACCCGTCGGGGGCCGTCGGCAAGATCGACGAGGCGCCCCAGGAGCTGCCGCCCCTCGAGCCCTACTGGAAGTAGTCATGGACCTTGTCGCAGGGGTCGACTCGTCGACCCAGTCCTGCACCGTCGAGCTGCGCCGCCGGGACGACGGCGCGCTCGTCGGGACCGCGTCGGCCCCCCACCCCCGGACCGTGCCCCCCGTCAGCCGGCAGGACCCGCGGGACTGGTGGGCCGCGTTCCGGGCGGCGTTCTCGGGCGCCCTGCGCGACGCCGACGCCGGCCCGGCGCAGGTCGTCGCGCTCGCCGTCGGCGCCCAGTGCCACGGGCTCGTGCTCCTGGACCGGAGCGGCGAGCCACTGGCTCCCGCGCCGCTGTGGAACGACACGACGGCGGGCCCCGCGGCGGCGCGGATCGCGGAGGACTACGGGCTCGAGCCGTGGATGCAGGACGTCGGGATGGCGCCGTCGTCCGCGCTGACGATCATGAAGCTCGCGCACGTGGCGGAGACCGACCCCACGCTCCTCGAGCGCGTCGCGCACGTCCTCGTGCCGCACGACTACCTCACCTACCGGCTCACCGGGGCGACGGTCACCGACCGGTCCGACGCCGCCGGGACCGGCTACCTCGACGTCCACCGCGGCGTCTGGCGGCCCGAGCTCCTGGAGCGCTTCGTCTCGCCGGAGATCGGCTGGGCGGACGTCCTCCCGACCGTCCTCGGGCCCGACACCCCGGCCGGGACCGTGCACCCGCACGTCGCGGCCGAGCTCGGGCTCGGGCCGGGGGTCGTCGTCGGGCCGGGCGGGGGAGACCAGCACCTCGCCGCCGTCGGGCTCGGCCTCGTCGAGGGCGACCTCGGGGTCTCTCTTGGCACCTCCGGCGTCGTCCTCAGCCCGCGCCGCACGTCCGTCGTCGACCCGCTCGGCACGGTCGACTCCGTGTGCGACGTGACCGGCGGGTACCTGCCCCTCGCCTGCACGCTCAACGCCGCCAAGGTCACCGACACCTTCGCGCGGCTCCTCGACGTCGACCACGCGACCCTGGAGCGCCTCGCCCTCGCCGCGCCCGTCCGGGGGGAACGGCCGACGCTCGTCGCCTACCTCGACGGCGAGCGCACCCCGCGGCGACCGGGCGCGACCGGCGTGCTCGGCGGGATCACCGGCGAGACGACCCGGGAAGACCTCGCGCTGGCCGCGTTCGAGGGTGTCGTCGCCGGCCTCGTCGGAGCGGCCCGCGCGCTCGAGCGGGTGGGCGTCGACACGAGCGGCGAGGTCGTCGTCAACGGCGGCGGCGCCCGTTCGCTCGCGTACCGGCAGGTCCTCGCTGACGCCCTCGGCCGCCCCGTCGTGCGTCGCGCGGCCCCCGAGGCGACGGCGCGCGGGGCGTGCGTCCAGGCCGTCGCCGTCCTCGAGGGCACCACCGTCGCGGGCGTCGCCGCGTCGTGGACGCCGCCCGTGCTCGACGTCGTGCCGCCCCGCGAACACCCCGCGACGATCGACGCCCCCTACTACGACCTGCTCGCCACGGTCGCGGACCGGCCCCGGCCAACCGCGACCTGACCGCACCACCAGGGAGAACGCATGCTGTACATCGACTCCGCCGACCGCGACCAGGTCGAGCGGCTCCTCGCGACCGGCCTGTTCGCCGGCGTCACCACGAACCCCACGATCCTGTACCGGTCGGGGCTCACGGTCGACGACGTCCCCGCCGTTCACCGGTGGGCGCGCGCGGCCGGGGCTGGGACGGTGTTCCTCCAGGGCGTCGGCCCGGACGAGGCAGCGCTCGAAGCGCACAGCCGGGAGCTCGTCGCCCTCGGGCCGGACGTCGTGGTCAAGCTGCCCGCGACGCGCGAAGGCCTCGCCGTCTCCCGCCGACTGACCCGCGAGGGGGTGCCCGTGCTGGTCACGGCGGTCTACCACGCGTCCCAGGCGCTCCTCGCGGACGCGGCCGGCGCGGGCTGGGTCGCGCCCTACGTGGGACGGATGGGGGACCTCGGACTCGACGGCGTCGAGCAGACCGCCGACCTCCACGCGACGTTGCACGCTTCGGGTCAGGGATGCCGGGTGCTCGCCGCGAGCCTGCGCGACACGACCCAGGTCGCGGCGCTCGCAGCCCGCGGGGTCGAGGACTTCACGCTGTCCACCGCGCTCTGCGCGGCGCTCCTGGAGAACCCGGACACCGTCGCCGCGGCGGCGCAGTTCGAGACGGACGCGCGCGCGGCAGGGTGACGACACCTCCGGACGGACGACGACGCGGGGCGGGGACGGTGTCCCCGCCCCGCGTCGTGACCTGCGAGGGGGTGCGGCGCGCGGTCGTGACCGCGGCGCGTCAGTCGTCGAGCGAGACGGTCCCGCGGGCGACGCCGCCGAGCCAGCCGAGGCTGGGCTTGGGCGTGCGCTCGAACGTCTCCGGGTCCCACGCGACGAGCCCGAACGTCGGGGCGAACGAGCCCCACTCGTAGTTGTCGAGCAGCGACCAGTGGAGGTAGCCGAACAGCGGCAGTCCGGCCTCCATCTCGGCGTGCAGCGCGCGCAGGGCGTCGCGCGTGTAGTCGATGCGCCGCGCGTCGTCGGCCGTCGCGATGCCGTTCTCGGAGACCAGGACGGGCAGGCCGGTGATCTCGTACCCGAGGCGCGCGGCCTCCGCGATGGCGGCCGGGTAGTACTCCCAGCCCGTGAGCGTCTTCTCGGAGTCCTCCGGTGCGGGCAGCGGGCCGTCCACCGTGATGCGGGTGCGCGTGTAGGCCTGGACGGCGATGAAGTCGTCGCCCTTCGCGGCTTCCAGGAAGACCGTCTCGCGCGGGTAGGCGTACTCGCGCAGGACCTCCTCGGCGCCCGGGTCGGCGAAGAACTGCTGCGGCGCGACGGGCCACCCGACGGGCACCCCGACGGTCCGGACGAGCTCGACGGCCCGGCGGTGCGCGGCGATCAGGTGCTCGGTCGCGACCGGGTCGGGCGCGTGCATGGTGCCCGCCTGGAGCTGCTCGGCACCCTTGGCGGCCGTGATCATCATCGCGAGGATGTTCGGCTCGTTGATGGTGAACACGTGCGACGCGCGGTCGAGCAGCGGCAGCACGTGCTCGACGTACCGCGCGAACCGCTCGACGGACCGCGGGTCCGTCCAGCCGCCGTCCTCCGCGAACCAGCGCGGCGACGTGAAGTGGTGCAGCGTGATGAGCGGCGTGACGCCGTGCTCGAGGCAGCAGTCGACCATGCGGCGGTAGTGGTCGAGCTCGGCGCGCGAGAAGCGGCCCTCGGCGGGCTCGATGCGCGCCCACTCGATCGAGAACCGGTACGAGGTGAGCCCGGACTCGGCCAGCAGCCGGATGTCCTCGGCGTACCGGTGGTAGGAGTCGGCGGCGTCGCCCGACGGCTCCGCGAGCGTCGAGGCCGGGTCGACCTCGCGCGCCCACCAGTCGCTGTTGACGTTGTTGCCCTCGATCTGGTGGGCCGCCGTCGAGGCGCCCCAGACGAAGGACTCGGGGAAGGTGATCGACACAGGTACTCCTCGTCGGTCGCCGGTCACTTGATGCCGGTCATGGCGATGCCCTGCACGAAGTAGCGCTGCAGGAACAGGAACAGGATGAGGATCGGCGTCACGACGAGCACGGACCCGGCCATGAGCAGGCCGTAGTAGGTGCCGTTCGAGCCGACCGAGTACAGCGAGAGCGCGACCGGGAGGGTGTACATGTTCTCGGTCTGCGCGACGACCAGGGGCCAGAGGAAGTTGTTCCACGACCCGAGGAACGTGAGGATGCTCAGCGTCGCGAGCGGCGGCCCGCACTGGGGCAGCACGATGCGGAAGAAGACGCGGAACTCGCCCGCGCCGTCGATCCGGGCGGCCTCGATGAGCGCGTCGGGGATGCCGAGCATGAACTGCCGCATGAGGAACACGCCCAGCGGTCCGGCCAGGAACGGCAGGATGAGCGCCGGGTAGGTGTTGACGAGACCCATGTTGGACACGAGCACGAACATCGGCACGAGCGTGACGACGCCCGGCACCATGAGCGTGAGCATGACCAGGGCGAACAGCACCCGCTTGCCGGGGAAGCTCATCTTCGCGAGGGCGTAGCCGACCATCGAGCAGAAGACGATGTTGCCGAGCACGACGGCGACAGCGACGACGATCGAGTTGGTGAAGTACTGCCCGTAGTTGAGCTGGGAGAGCCACCGCTCGTAGTTGTCGAGCGTGGGGTTCTGCGGCCACCACGTGATGGGGCGCTGCAGGAGCTCGCCCTGCGTCTTGAAGCTGCCGAGCGCCATCCAGATGAACGGCATGAGGGTCAGGAGCAGCCCGACGACGAGCGCCGTGTACGTGGCGCCGCGCGACCAGCGCACGGGGCGGCGCGGCCGACGGCGCGGCGCACCCTCCGGCGTCGACGTCGCGGGGGTGGTCCGCGAGGACGTGACGGTCATGTCAATCCTCCTTCGACCGCAGCAGGCGGAACTGGACGGCGGCCAGCGCGGCGATCAGCGCGAACAGGACGTACGCGGCCGCGGAGGCGAACGCGTAGTTGCCGTACCCGAACTGGTTGTAGACGTAGTAGCTGATGGTCAGCGTCGAGTTGACCGGGCCGCCCTTGGTCATGACGAACGGCTCCTCGAACACCTGGAGGAAGCCGACCGACAGCAGCACCGCGCCGAGCAGCAGCGTGGGGCGCATGAGCGGGACCGTGATGGAGCGGAACCGGCGCCACGAGCCAGCGCCGTCGACCTCGGCCGCCTCGTAGACGTCGCGCGGGATCGCCTGGAGGCCTGCCAGGAAGATGATCATGAGCGTGCCCATGTTGCGCCAGGCCGCCATGACGATGATCGACGGCATCGCCGTCGCGCTGTCGTTGAGCCAGTCCGGGCCGTCGATGCCGACCCAGCCGAGCACGGTGTTGACGAGGCCGGAGTCCTGGAGGATGAACCGCCAGACGACGGCGACTGCGACGATCGAGGTCACGACGGGCGTGTAGAAGCCGACGCGGAAGACGCTGCGGAACTTCTCGATGCCCGAGTTGAGAGCGACGGCGAGTGCGAGCCCGAGCACCATCGTCAGCGGGATGCCGACGAGGACGAAGTAGAACGTGTTGAGCAGCGCCTTGCGGAACAGCTCGTCCTGGAAGACGCTGGTGAAGTTCTCGAGCCCGACGAAGTTCACCGCGAACGGCGTCTTGATGTCACGGATCGTGAGGTCCGAGAACGACATCCCGAACGACGCGAGCAGCGGCCCCAGCATGAAGACCGCGAAGACTGCGACGAACGGGAGAGCGAACAGCCAGGCGACGAGCGCTTGCCGTCGCCGGTGGACGGCGCCGGCCGTACGCCGGCGCCGTCCCTCGGTGGTGGTGGTCATGACTGACGGGCCCTGTTACCAGCCGAGCCCGAGCGTGTCGGCCTTGGCCTGGATCGCCTTGGCGGCGTCCTCGGACGTGACCTGACCGTTCGCGACCTTCTCGGCCTCGGTCTCGATCGTCGCGGAGAGCTCGTCCCAGCTCGGCACGGTCGGCGGGGCGATCGTGTTCTCGAGCTGCTGCTGGAGCACCTGGGTGCGCGGGTTGGACGTCAGCGGCTCGTAGTCCCACGCGGTGGTGAGGGCGGGCAGGTCGCTCGTCGCGTCGAACCAGGCCTGCTGCGTCTCGGGCTGGGCGAGCCAGCGCACGAGCTTCCAGGCGCCGTCGGCGTTCTTGGCCTCGGCGAAGACGCCGAGGTGGGCGCCGCCGATGTACGAGTCGTTGTTCGCGGAGCCCGCGGGCACCGGGACGGTGGCGACGTTCTGCTCGACCCAGTCCTCGCCCTGGAGGTCGGCGAGCACGTTGACCATCCACGGGCCGGAGATGAAGGCCGGGTCGGAGCCGTCGACGAACGCGCTGTTCTGCGAGTCGCCGTAGCCGGACAGCGGCGACAGCCCCTCGGTGAAGAAGGACGCGTAGTAGTCGAGCGCGTCGACCATCGCCTGGTTGTCGAGGTCGAACGCGTCGCCCGCCTCGTTGAGGACCGAGCCGCCGGCCTGCGAGTAGAACGGCAGGATGACCTGCGTGGAGTCCTCCGCGTCGCCCATCGGGAGCTGGAGGCCGTAGGTCGAGCCGTTGGCCTTCATCGCCTCGGCGAACGAGGTGAGCTCCTCCCACGACGTGGGCGCCTCGACCCCGGCGGCCTTGGCCAGGTCGGAGCGGTAGTACAGGACGCGGGTCTCGACGTACCACGGCACGCCGTAGTCGACGCCGTCCGCGACGGTCGAGGCTGCGGCCCCCTCGACGAAGTCCGCGCTGTCGACGAGGCCGTCCGGGACGGGCGCGAGACCGCCGGTGGCGACCATCGTCGGCATGAAGGACGAGCCGATCATGATCGCGTCGGGCACGGTGCCCGCGGCGACGGCGGTCTGGAACTTCGTCATGACGTCGGCCCAGGGGATCGTGGTCACCTCGACGTTCGCGTCGGGGTTCTCCTCCGTGAAGCCCTGGACGAAGTCGGGCAGCTTCTCGCCCTCCTCACCCATCGCCCAGATCGTGATGTCGCCCTCCGCGGGCGAGTCGTCGACCGTCGTCGTGGACCCGGCGGCGCTCTCGCCACCCGTCGAGTCGTCGTCCGCGCGACCGCACGCGGTCAGGGCCAGGAGTCCGACGACGCCGATGGCGACCGCCTTGCGTCCGAGCTTCATGAGCAATCCTCCTCATCGAGCAGTCGGCTCGTCTGGTGTGAGCCGCTGTGGAAACTACCTTAGCGTGCGCTCGGTTAGTATTTTCAACCGGGGCGTCCAGGCCGTACCGTTGGCGCCGAGGGACTGGCGAAGGAGACGGTGATGAACGAGAGCGACTCCGCAGGTGGCGACGCCACGACGGGGACGGCGGGGGCAGCGGGGAGCCGAGTGGCGACGACGACCGCGACCCGCGGCACGACGGCGGCCGGCCTGCCGGACCGACGCATCGTCCGGGGCGAGCAGCGCCGCCGCGAGATCCTGCGCACGGCCGTCGAGGTGTTCGGCGAGCAGGGCTTCCGCGGCAGCTCGCTGCGCGAGATCGCCGCGCGCGTCGGCATCTCCGAGGCCGGGCTCCTGCACCACTTCGGCAGCAAGGCGGGCCTCCTGACCGCGACGCTCGAGGAGCGCGACCGGCGCGACCTCGTGCGGCGCACCGAGGACGAGGCCGCGGGCGCGGACCTCCTCACGACCATCCGCGACCAGGTGCGGCGCAACGCCGAGACGCCCGGTCTCGTCTCGCTCCACGTCGTCGTCGCGGCCGAGGCGACGGACGCCGCCCACCCGGCCCACGACGTCGTGCGCGACCGCTACCGCGCGCTGCGCCACCAGGACGACACGCGCTTCCAGGACGCCGTCGCGCGCGGCGAGCTGCGCCCCGAGGTCGACCCCCAGGCGATCGGCCAGCTCTTCTCCGCCGTCATGGACGGCCTCCAGCTCCAGTGGCTGCTGGACCCCGACAACGTCGACATGGTCGTCCTCTTCGACCAGTTCCTCGCGCTGCTGCGCCCCGAGGGCTCGACCCCCGCCGCGCCCGCCCACCGCACCACCGAGCAGGAGACCGCGTGACCCTCACCGCCAGCCCCGCAGGCACGACCACCCTCGCGGGCACGACGCTCGCCTCGGGCGAGCTGACCGTCGAGCTCACGGGCGGCGGTGACGTGCGCGCCGTCAGCACGGGCGGCCTGCTCGTCAACCAGTACCTGCCGGGCGAGCACGACCGCATGCCCGGCGGCATCCTGCTGCGCGCGACCCGCGCGGACGGCGCGGTCGAGGTCGCGCGACTCACCGGGTCGGCGCCCGCGGTGACGTCGGTCGAGGTCGGCACCGACCGCGTCGTGTGGGCGGGCGAGGCGCTCGGGCTCGCCACGCGCGTCGCGCTGACGCTCGACGGGCGCACGCTCGTCTGGCGCGTCGACCTCACGGCGGGCGCGAGCACGCCGGCGGACGCGCGCTACGACGTCGTGCACGCGCAAGACCTCGCGCTCGCGCCGCCCGCCGCCGCGCTGTCGAGCGAGCCGTACGTGTGCCAGTACCTGCTGCACCGCGCGATGGAGCACCCCGACGCGGGCACCGTGCTCGTCAGCCGGCAGACCATGTCCGCCCAGCCGCGCCTCCCGCTCGCCGTCGCGTTCCTCGTCGAGGGCGCCGTCGCGCACCTCACGGACTCGCTCCAGGTCTTCACGGCGCGGTCGCGGCGCGACGGCGTCCCGCACGGACTGCTCGGGACCGTCGACTCCGCGGTGCTCCAGTACGAGTACGCGATGCCGACCCTCGTGTCCCGCCCCCTCGACCTCTCGGGCGGCGCGGCCCGCGTGCACGCGGTCACCGTCGTCGACCCCGACGCGCCCGGACCGCTCGCCGCGCACCTCGACGAGGTGGCCGGCTGGGCGGCGGACGCGGTCGCCGCCGCCGCCGACGAGCGCTCGACCACCCCGCTGCCGCGGACCGCGTCCGTGCTGCGCGACGCCCCGCTCCTCGCGGGCGACGAGCTCGGCGAGGCCGACCTGCTCGCGGCCGTCGGGCTCGGTGCCGACGACGTGCTGCTGCCCGAGCGTGACGCCGACGGCACGCTGCTGTCGTTCTTCACCGCCGCCGGGACGCACGTCGTCGACGCGCGCAAGGACACCGTCACCGAGCGCTCGCACGGGCACGTGCTCAAGGCGGGCGACGACGTGCTGCCCACGGACGACGTGCTCTCCACGACGGCGTTCGCGCCGGGCGTCTTCGCGTCGCACGTCGTGCTCGGCAACACCACGGCCAACCGGCTCGCGACGGTGCACCGGCACCACCTCAACCTCCTGCGCAGCAGCGGGCTGCGCGTGCTCGTCGACGACGGCCGCGGACCTCGGTTGCTCGGTCTGCCGTCCGCGCTCGTCCTCGACGTCGGCGGCGTCCGCTGGGTCTACGAGACGCCGCTCGGCCGCGTCGACGTGCGGACCGTCGCGCACCACCGCGAGAACCGCATCGACGTGGACGTGCGCTGCGAGCGGCCCCTCCACGTCACGGCGACGCTCGAGCTCGACGACGAGGCCGGCGGCTGGGTCGTCGAGCACGTCGCCCCGACGTCGGACGCCGGCGAGGCCGTCGTCGTGCACCCCGTCCCGGGCGGCGACGTCGACGCGCACTACCCCGACCTGCGGTACGTCGTGTCGTCGAGCGCGCCCGTCGTGCTCGACCCCGAGAGCTCCGTGGGCGCACGTACCGGGACCGCGCACCGCCTCACGAGCGCGACCGACACCGGTGCGCTCCGGCTCGCGATCACCGGCTCGCTGGACGGGGCCGACGCCGCGCTCGCGCTCGCCGTGTCGACCCACGACCCGCTCGCCGACCTCGACGGGACGCTCGCGGGCCACCTCGCGACCGTCCGCGGGGTCGTGCGGGGACTGCGGTTCGCGCCTCACGCGGAGCTCGAGACGCAGGAGCTCGACCTCCTCGTGCCCTGGTACGCCCACGACGCCCTGATCCACTTCCTCGTCCCGCACGGCCTCGAGCAGTACTCGGGCGCGGCGTGGGGCACGCGCGACGTGTGCCAGGGGCCGTTCGAGCTCGCGCTCGCGGGCGGTCGGTACGACGTCGCGCGGGCGATCGTGCTGCGCGTCCTCGCCCACCAGCACACGTGGGGCGAGTTCCCGCAGTGGTTCATGTTCGACGCGTACGGCGAGCGCTACAACGACTCCTCGCACGGCGACGTCGTGGTGTGGCCGCTGTTCGCGCTCGCGCAGTACCTCGACGCGAGCGGCGACCTCGCGGTGCTCGACGAGCCGGTCCCGTTCTGGGACCACGCGCACCGGCGCCCCGCCGCGTCCGGGCCCGACGCCGCGGCGACCGTGCGCGACCACGTCGCGCGGCTGCTCGACCACCTCGACCGCGACCGCCTGCCCGGCACCGCCCTGCCCGCGTACGGGGAGGGCGACTGGGACGACACGCTCCAGCCCGCCGACCCGCGGATGCGCACGGACCTCGCGTCCACGTGGACGTCCGCGCTGCTCGTGCAGGCCGCCGCGCTGCTCGCCCGCACCACGTCCGGCAGCGACGACCACGCCGCGCTCTCGGAGCGTGCCGGCGCCCTGGCGGCCGAGGTGCGCGCCGACCTGCGCGAGCGCGCGCTCGTCGACGGCGTCATGGCCGGGTACGTGCGCCACGGTGCCGACGGCGACGAGCTCGTCATCCACCCGTCCGACACGGTCTCCGGGATGCGGTACCGCCTCATCCCCATGACGCAGTCGATCATCGCGGGCATCCTCACGCCCGAGGAAGCGGAGCAGCACGAGCGCCTCGTGGTCGAGCACCTCCACTTCCCCGACGGCGTGCGCCTCATGGACCACCCCGCCGCGTTCGACGAGGGGATCCCGCACACGTTCCTGCGGGCCGAGCAGGCGGCGAACGTCGGCCGCGAGATCGGCCTCATGTACGTGCACGCGCACATCCGCTACGTCGAGGCGCTCGCGGCCCTGGGCCGCGGCCGCGCGCTCGACGAGCTGCTGCGCATCAGCCCGGTCGACCTCGGCCGCCGCCTCGCGCACGCCGCGCCCCGGCAGCGCAACGCCTACTTCTCGTCGAGCGACGCCGACTTCCCGGACCGCGAGAGCTTCGCGCGCGACTTCGACCGGCTGCGCGACGGGACCGTGGGCGTGCGCGGCGGGTGGCGCGTGTACTCGAGCGGCCCCGGGATCTACCTGCGCCAGCTCGTCCAGGGCGTGCTCGGGCTCACGGAGCAGCCCGGGACCCTCGTCGCCGACCCCGTGCTGCCCGCGACGGCCGACGGGCTCGCCGCGGACCTCGAGCTCGCCGGGCGGACGCGTCGCGTCGTCTACCGGGTCGTCGAGTCCGGCCAGGGCGTCCGGGTGCGCGCGGGGTCCGACCTCGGCGCGCTCGTCGACGTCGCCACGTCCCCGCGGGCGGGCGACTACCGCGAGCGCGGCGTCGCCGTCGCGACGGGGGACCTGGGTGACGCGGCGCTCGTCGAGATCACGGTGCCCGCGGGGTCGTAGACCGCGAGATCTCGCCGTCCCGAGCCGTTCCCCGCGCGTGGGTCGGAGGCGCTAGCCTTCGGACCACGCCGCCGTCGGGACGGCGTCACCCGCGACGAAGGAACACGCCGTGAGCCAGCCTCCGTACCAGCAGCACCCGGGCGGCGACGCCCAGCAGCCCCCGCAGGCCCCCGGGCCGTACGGGCAGGGTCAGCCCGCCTACGGGCAGCCGGCCGCCCCCGGGCCCTACGGGGCGCAGGCGCCGTACGGGCAGGGTCAGCCCGCCTACGGCCAGCCCGCGCAGCCCGAGCAGCACCAGCCGGCCTACGGGCAGATGGCGCCGCAGGCTCCGCCCGTGGCGCCCTACCCGCCGCAGGGCCAGCAGCCCTACGGCGCGCCGTACCCGCCCCAGGGCCAGCAGCCGTACGGCGCGCCCTACGGTCAGCCCGGCTACGGCGGTCAGCCCGGCTACGGCGCGTACGCCCCCGTCGGCCCGCAGCCGATGACGTGGCGCACGATCCTCGCGTACGTGTTCAGCCCGATCGCGGTGTTCTTCCTGCCGATCGTGTTCGGCGTGCTCGCGATCGTCTTCTCCGCGATCGCGGCCCGACGGAACGAGAAGACGGCGAAGATCGCGCTCGGGATCGCGATCGCGTGCACGGCGCTCGGGTTCATCCTCGGCGCGATCAGCGGCGTCCGGACCTTCCAGGAGCTCGCCGGCTGACGATCGCTCCGGGACCTCGCGGGCGTCAAGCCGCCCGGCGCGCCACGACCAGGTGGCGGGTCGAGTGCGCCACGAACGGGGTGGACGTGGTCCCGTCGTCGCGCGCGCCGGCCCGCAGCCGCGCGTCGAGGTCCTTGAGGACGGGGCGGTAGCGGTCGACCGAGAAGTCCGGGACCCACCACACGCACTTGCGCAGGAGCCAGACGACGGCCCCGACGTCGCGGAGCTCCATGCGGCACGTGGCCGTGCGGAGGTCGACGACGTCGAGGCCCGCGGCCCGCGCCTGCGCCGCCTCGTCCTCGGGGTCGCGGCCCGTGCGGGCCTCGGGCTGCGGCCCGAGGAACGCCTCGATGAGCTCGAACGCCGAGCCCGGCCCGACGTGCTGCGCGAGGTACGTGCCGCCCGGCCGGAGCACGCGGTGGATCTCCGACCACGCCGGGGCGACGGGGTGCCGCGCGGTGACCAGCCCGAACGACGCGTCGTCGGCCGGGAGCACGCCGTCGACCGGGACGACGACGCGCCCTCCCCGCGGGGCGAGGACCGAGCGAGCGCGGGCGGCGTTGGGCGGCCAGCCCTCGGAGGCGACGAGCGTCGCGGGGACGGGGTCGCCCCGGTCGTCAGCGGCCCCCAGCGCCTCCGCCAGGACCTCCCCGCCGCCGGTGTCGAGGTCCAGCGCCGCGTCCGCCCGCGCGAGGTGCCGCGACAGGAGCGACACGAACCCCCACGGCGGGCGCTCCTCGGTGGCGCGGCCGTCGAGCCAGCCGAACCCCCAGCCGGTGACGTCCGCCTGCTCGGCCTCGGTGATCAGCTCGTCGAAGGGGCGCACGACCCCACCCTCACAGACGGGGGCCGGTCGCCGCCCGCCCTTTTCTCAGCCGCAGTCGACCCCCGCGTACGGCGTCTCGACGACGGCCGGGCCCTCGGCGGTCGCCACGGTCAGCGTGGCCGTGCCCGCCTCGACCGACGCGGCCCGCGCGCTGAACGACTGGTACGCGTTGCGGCCGGGCTGGACGTCCGCGAACGAGCGCTCGCCCGTGGCCGTGCCGAGGGTGAGGTCCACCGCGTCCTCCCCGACGTTCAGCGCGCGCACGGCGACGTGCGCCGTCCCCGCCAGGCACCGCGCGTCCACCTCGACGTGGACGGGCGGGAGCTCCCGGATCCGCACGTCGCGGTAGGACACGACGTCGGGCGCGGAGCCGTGCGCCTGGAGACCGACGTACCCGACGAGGCCGCGGCTGCTCGAGTCCGGGTCGAGCGGGCGGTCGGGGAACGGGACGCCGGGCAGGTTCTCGTACTCGTTGATGACGACCCCGTCCCGGATCACCGTGTAGTGCTGCCCGACGACGCGCACCTCGAGCTCGTTCCACGTGCCCTTGGCGGTGGGGCGCGCGCGGTCGAGGCCGATGTCGGCGAACCCGTAGACCGACCCGGTCTTGCGGGGGTCGTTCGACCCGCCCTCGGGGGAGTCGTTGACCTGGATCTCGTGCCCGCAGTTGACCGCGATCCACGAGAGGTTGCCCGTCTCGTTGCCGTTGAACGTCGTCGGGCACCCCTCGACGGGACCGGACAGGTCGGGGAACCGGACCTGCACGCCGCTGTTGGCGCGCGCGTCCCCGGGTGCGTCGTCGCGGAACTGCACGACGAGCGAGAAGTCGCCGTACTGCCGGACCGGGTACCAGAGGGTGCCGAACCCGCCGCCCGCGCCCGCCCGGGAGCGGATCGTGCCGTCGTCGAGCAGGTCGAAACCGCCGTCGCCGGCGTACTCCCACGCGTCGAACGACTCGGCGGTGCCGTCGAAGATCACGTCGTACCCGTCGTCGGGCGCGGCGGTCAGGGCCGTCGGGGCCTCGGCGGCCGTGGTCCCCGGTGCCGCGGGCACGACCGCCGCGGCCGGCGCCGCGAGCGCGACCCCGACGGCGAGCGCGGCCGCCCCCGCGAGGCGGGCGCGGTGCGCCCGGCGGAGGACGGGGGGACGGGTGGTGCTCGACATCAGAACTCCCTCGTTCGACGCGTGTCCCCTCCACCCTCGCACGGATGCCGGGCGCTCTCCACGGCACGGGGAGCGAGCACGCACCCGGGGCCGCACGCCGTCCGCACCCGCGTGCGCGCGTCGGGCGCGGTGGGAGAATCGACCGGTGTCCGGAGCCGAGGAGCGAGTGCTGGAGTCCGCCCGGGTCGCAGCGACGCTGCGCGACGAGATCCTCGACGGGGTGCGACGCCCGGGGTCCCGGCTGGTCGAGCGGGACCTCGCGGCCGACTTCGGCGTGAGCCGCATCCCCGTGCGCGACGCGCTCAAGGCGCTCGAGGGGGAGGGGCTCGTCGTGCTGCGGCCGCACACGTGGGCCGTGGTGCGGGAGTTCTCCGACGCGGACCTCGCCGACCTCGACGAGGTCCGTGAGGTGCTGGAGCCGCTCGCGTTCCGCCTCGCGGCGGAGCGGCACGGCCCGGAAGGGCTGGACCGGCTGCGGAGCGCGCTCGCGAGCGAGCAGGAAGGGGCGCGCACCGCCGACAGCGTCGGGTCGCGCCGGTCCGCGGCCGACTTCCACGAGATCGTGACCGAGCTCGCCGACAACCAGCTCCTGCGGGACATGATGCAGGGCATCCGCAGCCGCGTGCGCTGGGCGCTGTCGCAGCACGACGACCTCGCGCACGTCACCGAGGAGCACGCGGAGCTGTTCGAGGCGGTCGCGTCGCGGGACGGCGAGCGGGCCGCCGCCCTGGCGGAGGCGCACGTCGACAGCAGCCGTCGCCAGCGCGCCGCGCACGTCGCGGCGCTGCGTTCGGAGGGCTGATCTCGCCCGTCGTCGGGGCCGTGGGCTCGCCCGGGCTCAGACGGGGCCGGCGGTCCCGTCGTGCGACGTGGCAGGCCGGGCGGGGATCTCGGTGGCCTTCTGCCACGACCCGACGAGCCGCCCGTCGCTCGTCTCGAGCCGGAACGGCGCGAGCGGGAGGTTGCCGGCGCGGCGGCGAGCGCGGAGCACGTCGATCGCGTCCTCGTCGCTGTCCGCGCCGAACGGCTCGCCGCGGCGCGCGCCGGTGGCGGTGACCACGCGGTAGCGGGTCATGCTGTCGTCGTCGTGGTGGACGTCGTCCGCGAGCGCGGCGACCTCCTTGGCGACCTCGAGGTTCGGCAGCGCGACCCAGGTGCGCTCCGGCCCGTCGAGCGTCCAGCCGTCGGCGTCGTCGCGCCGGATCACGTACTCGCGCGACGCGCTGCGGGCGCGCCAGGTCGCGTCGTCTTCGGCAGTCCAGGTGAGTGTGTTCATGAGCGCTGGTGCGGGTCGGACGGCGGTCCGGTCTCTCGTCGGTCGAGCGGTAGTTCCCCCTGCCCGCCGTCCGGTGACCCACCCGCAGCGTACGCTGCCCGCCCCACGGGCGTGTCCACCCTGAGGAGGAGATCACCCGACGGTCACGTCACACGACGTCCGCCGTGCGGCGGGCCTCCTGCGGGTCTGTCGGGCGCAGCCCG
Organism: Cellulosimicrobium sp. E-16; assembly: GCF_049913115.1. NCBI lineage: Bacteria > Bacillati > Actinomycetota > Actinomycetes > Micrococcales > Promicromonosporaceae > Cellulosimicrobium > Cellulosimicrobium sp. E-16. The sequence continues at coordinate 4,529,999 of NZ_CP183974.1, read as the reverse complement.
TCGACCAGGAGCGAGAGGAAGTAGGGCCACCGCGACGGGTCGCCGGTGGCGCACGCGCCCTGGTAGGCGGCGGTCATGAGCCCGACGACGTCCCGACCCGTGAGGTCCGCCCGCACCACCCCGGCGTCCTGGGCCCGGCGGACGAGCAGGTCCGCGATCTGCTCGAGCCTCCGGCGCCGGTCGGTCAGCCCGGGGACCTGCTGCTCCGCGGTGGCCGCCATCTGGCAGAACGCGAGGTCGCGTGCCTGGAGCTCGACCCCGGCGGCGACGAACGCGCGCAGCGCGGACAGCGCGTCGGGCTCGGCGAGGAGGGCCTCCGCGCGCACGGCGAGGTCGTCGATCAGGCTCGCGACGACCGTGACGACGAGCTCGTCCTTGGAGGCGAAGTGCCGGAACACCGTGCCCTTGGCCACGCCCGCGCGGTCGGCGATCGCGGCGACGGGGACGTCGAGCCCCGACTCGGCCAGCACGCTCCCCGCGGCACGCACGAGCGACTCGCGGTTGCGTACGGCGTCTGCGCGCACGTGGACCACCTCCTCGCCGGCGACGGTAGCACGGAAGATGACCACGTAGTCATCTTTGGTGGTACGGTCGAACATGACCACAGGGTCACTTTCACGAGCCGCTACCGCACGAGGAGACCGACATGGACATGACAGGACGCAGGGCGCTCGTGGTCGGGGCGTCGTCCGGCATCGGGGCCGCTGTGGCGAGGACCCTCGCCGACGCCGGGGCGCGGGTCGTCGCGGCGGGCCGCCGCCTCGACCGGCTGGAGGAGGTCGTCGCGGGTGCGGCGGGCTCGCGGGGGAGCGTGGAGGCGCTCGTGCTCGACGTCGCGGACGAGACCTCCGCGCGTGCCGGCGTCGCCGAGGCGGCCCGACGGCTCGGCGGGCTCGACGTCGTCGTCAACAACGCGGGCGTCATGCTGAGCAGCCCGGTACAGGGCGCCGACCCGGCCGAGTGGGAGCGCATGACGCGCACCAACCTGCTCGGGACCCTCCACGTGTCGCACGCGGCGCTGCCGCACCTGCTCGCGAGCCGCGGCACGCTCGTGCAGACGTCCTCGACGTCGGGGCGGACGGCGTCCGCGGGGTCCGGGGTCTACGCCGCGACGAAGCACGGCGTCAACGCGTTCTCCGAGGCGCTGCGCCAGGAGGTCGCCGCGCAGGGCGTGCGCGTCGTCGTCGTGGAGCCCGGAATGGTCGACACCGAGCTCGCGAGCCACCTCACGGATCCCGCCATGCGCGCCCTGGCCGCGCAGATCGCCGGGGAGATCCGCGTCCTGGACCCCCAGGACGTCGCCGACGCCGTGCTCTTCGCCGTGAGCCGCCCGCCGCACGTGTCCGTGAACGAGATCCTGCTGCGGCCCACGGCCCAGGTGCGCTGAACCTCCGCGGGTCGCGCGGACCGGGCGGGTGCCCCCGGGCGGACCGGTGCTCCGTTACCCTGCACGAGCCGCCCGCGACGAGAGGACCCGCCCGATGTCCCACCCCACCGACCCGTACGAGCCGGTCGACGACCACACCGTCATGCGGCCGCCGCGACGGTACGGGGAGGAGGGCGGGACGAACCCGGGCGGGCCGGGCGCCCCGGCGCCGGGCTACGCGAGCCCGCACGCGCAGGCGCCGTACGACACCGACCCGTACGGCACGGGAGGTCGGGGGGGCCACGGCCGACCCGGCGACCCGCACGCGACGCTCCCGCCCGCGGACACCGGGGCGACCTGGCCGCCCGCGGGGACGGCGCCCGGGTACGCGCCGCCGCCCCCGCCGCCCGGTCCCCCCGCGGGTCCGCCCGTGCCCGGCGCCCCGTACGGCACCCCCACGGCTCCGTACGCGACCCCGCCGGGCTCCGTCTACGGCGCGCCCGACGACGCGACGGTCGTGCCGGGGCCGCCTGCACCGCCGTCGGACCCCTACGGCTTCTCCCCGTACGCGACGCCGCCCGGCCGCGGCTCGCGCAAGTGGCTCGTGCCCGTCCTCGCGGGCGTGGGTGCGTTCGTCGTCGTCGCGGGCGGCCTCGGCGTGTGGCTCGCGGTGCGCGACGACGCCCCGCCCGCCCCGGGGCCGACGACCGCCGAGCAGGCGCCCGCGACGGACGCGCCGGTGGAGCCGGAGGCGTCCGAGGAGCCCGAGGCGTCCGAGGAGCCCGTGGACACCGACGTCACGGACGACGAGCCGTGGCTCGAGCAGCAGTACCGCGCGGGGGCGGAGATGGACCCGGAGTCGGGCCCCGCGCTCGCGCCGATGTCGTGGGACTACTTCTCCGACAACGACTACCTGGTCAACGAGGACCGCATCGCGCTCACGGCCCGCCGCGACTTCGCGTGCGACGACCTGCCCGCGATCCCCGCGATCGAGGCGCTCGCGGGCTCGTGCCAGGCCGGGTTCGAGGCGCGCGTCGTGTCCGACGACGGCCCGACCCTCGCGCTCGACCTGGTCCTGGTGGACGTCGGGTCGGAGGAGGAGGCCGAGCGCGTGGCCGCCGCCTTCAACGACGCACCGGAGGGCGACCCCGTCGCCGACACCTCGGGACCTGCGCACCCGACGCTCGCCGCCGCGGTGCCGCAGCCGGGTTTCCAGGGCACGTACGCGTTGCTCGACGACGGTGACTCGCCGGGGGTCATGCTCAACACCGGGACCGTCGTCATGCTGTACCGGCTCGGCATCGACGACGGGCTGGAGCGCGACCAGATCCTGCCCGTCGCGCAGGCCGTCGGGTTCGTCATCACGGACCACGAGCTCGCGAAGTCGTTCGGCGAGAAGAAGTGGCTGGACACGAAGGCGGGCTGAGCGCGGGTCGGCCGGGCTGGGTACGCTGAGGGCGGTGATGGATCCCGCCGGGGCATAGCCGCCCGAACCGCCGCCAGGGCTGATGGTTCCTGTCTCGTCGCACGTCGGCGGGCAGGGTGCTGCCCGCGGGAAGAGGTCCGCATGAGAGCCAGACCCGTGCCCCAGCCCGCGCTCGACCGCATGGTCCCGTTCGCCGGGCACCCCGTCGTCGTCGGGGTGGTCCCCGGCGGGGACCCGCTCGTGGTCCGCGCGGCCGCCGCCTGGGCGGGCGTCGTCGGCTCCCGCGTGGTCGCCGCCTACGCGGACACCGCCCGCCACGTCGTCGAGGAGCGCCCCGACGGCTCGGTGACGCACGCGCCGCTCGACCCGGACTCCGCCGACGACTCCTGGCAGGAGGTCGAGGCCCGGCTGCGGGCCGAGGTCGACGAGGGGCTGCGGGGCGCGGGCGTGGCGTGGGACCTGCACTACCTCGCGGGCCGGCCCGACCGTGCGCTGACGCACCTCGCGCGGGCGGTCGACGCCGCGGTGATCGTCGTCGGGACGCGCGCGCCCGGGTCCGCGGCGCACCTGCGTGAGCTCGTCGAGGGGTCCGTCGCCGCGCACCTCGCCCACCACCAGCACCGCCCCGTGCTCACGGTGCCGCTCGCGGTCGTGGACTGGAAGGAGCTCCGCACGCCGTGGGAGAGGTGAGACGGCGGACCCCGCTCCTCGCGCTCGCGGGGCTCGTCGCGCTCGGCGGAGCGGTCGGCACGACGGCGCGCGCGCTGCTCGAGCAGGCGTTCGCACCCGTGCCCGGGTCGTGGCCGTGGACGACGTTCTGGATCAACCTCGCCGGGTCGTTCGTGCTCGGCGCGCTGCTCGAGACGCTGCTCCGGTCGGGTCCCGACGCCGGGTGGCGGCGGGGCGTGCGGCTCGGCTGCGGGACGGGCGTCCTCGGCGGGTTCACGACGTACTCGACGTTCGCCGTCGAGGTCGAGCGGCTGGCGAGCGGGGGCCACATCGCCCTCGGCGCGGCGTACGCGCTGGGGAGCGTCGCGCTCGGCGTCGCGGCGGCGGTGGGCGGGATCACGCTCGCCGCGACGGTCCGACGGCGCCTGGTCGCCCGGGGCGGTGGTGCTCGGTGAGCGGGACGGAGCTCGCGCTCGTGGCCCTCTCCGGTGGGCTCGGCGCGGCGTCGCGGTTCCTGCTGGACACGCTCGTGGCCCGGCACAACCGGTGGTCGACGCCGCTGGGCACGGTCGTCGTGAACGTCACCGCCTGCTTCCTGCTGGGGCTGCTCACGGGCTGGGGAGTGACGCACCCGGGGCACGGCGACGTCGCGGCGGTGCTCGGGGTCGGGTTCCTCGGCGGCTACTCCACGTTCTCCACCGCGTCGGTCGAGGGCGCGCGCCTGCTGCTCGCGGGCCGCGGCGCCGTCGCGCTCCTGCACGCGCTCGGGATGCTCGCCGTGTGCCTCGCGGCCGCGGTGGCGGGGATCGCGCTCGGGGGCGCGTGAGCGGGTGCGGCATCGACACGAAGCAACTCAGGGGTTGCGCTGCCGGAGGCAGTGTGCAACTCTGGGGTTGCAGTCAGTACTCCTTCCCAGCGGAGAGGAAGCACCATGACCACCACCAACGAGCCGGCCGTCGTCGACCGCGAGTCGTACACCGTGTCCCGGACCGTGACCATCGACGCCCCGGCGGCACGCGTCTGGGCGGCGCTCACCCAGGAGGACCTCATCAGCGGCTGGTTCGGCCAGCGGACCGAGCTGCCCGACCTGCGCGTCGGCGGCGAGGGCGTATTCAGCTGGCCGGACGCGCCCGACGTCCAGGTGCGCATCGAGGAGTACGACCCCACGACGGCGTTCGCCTTCCGGTGGGGGACCCCGGTGGGGCAGGTCATGGACGAGACCAGCTCGACCGTCGCGCGCTTCACGCTCGAGCCCCAGGGGCCGACGACCGTGCTGCGCGTCGTCGAGACCGGGTTCGACCTCGTCGCGGACCCCGACGGCCTGCTCGAGAGCCACCAGCAGGGGTGGACGAGCGAGCTCGACGAGCTCGTCGCGCTCCTCGAGGGGGCGCTCGCGGCCGAGGGCGGTCGCGCGTGACCGCACCCGCGACGGAGCTCGCCCCCGTGTTCTCGGCCCTCGCGGACGACACCCGGTGGCGGATCCTCCAGGAGCTCGGCAGCGCGGACCTCTCGGCGTCGGCGCTCGCCGAGCGCCTGCCGGTGAGCCGCCAGGCCATCGCGAAGCACCTGGCCGTGCTCGCGGAGGTCGGGCTCGTCGAGTCCGTGCGGGTCGGCCGCGAGATCCGCTACCGCGCCGTCGGCGCCCGGCTGGAGGAGACCGCGCGTGCGCTCGAGGCCATCGGCGCGGCGTGGGACCGCCGGCTCGCGGCGATCAAGCGCATCGCGGAGTCGTAGCGGTCGTCGGTCAGGAGCCGGGGGCGGGGACCGGGTGCGCCTCGAGCGCCGTCGCGACGGCGTGCAGGTTGTGCGCCATGAGGCGGCCCGTCTCCCGGGCCCACTCGTGGCCGTGCCCCGTCTGCACGTAGTCGGGGCCCGGGCCGGGGCCCTGGTTCCAGTAGGTCCACGCCTGACCGGGGATCGTGTACCCGATGTCGGCGAGCGCGCCGCTGACCTCGCTGATGACGTGGTGCGCGCCGTCCTCGTTGCCCGTGACCACCACGCCCGCGACCCGGTTGTAGGCGACGGGGATACCGTCGGGTCCCTCCTCGGAGATCATCGCGTCCATGCGCTCGAGCATGCGCTGCGCGAGCGACGACGGGCGACCGAGCCACGTCGGCGTGAGCACCACGAGGATCTGCGCGTCCAGCAGCCGCTCGTGCACGCTCGGCCACCCGTCGCCCTCGCCGACGTCGGTGACGACGCCCGGTGGGACGTCGAGGTCGACGAGCCGGACGTGCTCGACCTCGACGCCGCGGTCCTGGAGCGCCTCGGCGACCACGCGCCCGAGCGCCTCGGTGTTGGACGGTTCCGGGGACTTCTTGAGCGTGCAGCTCACGAACAGCGCCTTCATGGGTCCTCCCGTGTCGCCGGACGGCGCGACGGTGTTCACGTGCCTCCGCCCGGGCGGCCGACGGCGGGTGGCTTCACCGTCCCGTCCAGCGTCACGGGGCCGCGACCCGCTCGCAACGCGCCGAGCGGCGGCGCGGGTCAGGGCAGGGCTGCGTCCTCGCGCCGGTACCCCGCGGCGAGGCGCACCTCGCCCGGCGCGACGGCGGCGACGTCGTCCCACGGCACGAGGAACGTCCCGCGGTGGCGGCGGCGGACGAGCTGCGGGACCGGCCACGGCGCCGTGACGTCCGTGCGCTCGTACCCGAGGAACGACGCACCCGTGCGCGGGCTCACGAGGACGCCGACGACGCGCGCCCGGCCCACCCGGTCCCGGCGGCGGACGCTCGTGCTCAGCGCCCGGTCGTCGGGGTGGGCGTCGTCGGGGTCGGCCTCGCCCGCCGCCCCACCGGGTCGGTGCCGCCCGTCGCGGGCGGCGGGACCGCCGTCGGGCAGCGTGTCGAGCGCGAGCCGGACGTCCACGAGGAAGCCGAGGTTCTCGCCGCCGGGCCCGAGGACGCGCGCGTCGAGCAGGTCGCCGAGGATCACGACGCCTCCTCGGGGTCGTGCCGGCCGCCGGGGATACGCCCGACGACGTGCTCGCGCAGCCAGTCCTCGGTCCAGTGCAGGTCGAGCGAGTCCGCCTGGACGGTGAGCTCGATCGCCGTCCCCACGTGCCCGACGTCGGACCACGGCACGCGCTCCCAGCGCGACGCGGGGGGCCGGCCGCCGAGCAGGCGCGTCACGAGCACCGGGCCGGTGAGGAGCGCGCCGACCTCCGCCGGCTCGCCGGGCACCGCGTCGCGCGGCCCGTCGTCCCGGGCGGTGCCGTCCGTGCCGTCGGCACGGTCCGCGGCGACGAGCTCGAGGTCGTCGACGGTCGTGACCGGCTCGCCGTCGACGTCGAGCACCTGGCGGCTCAGCAGGTGCAGGCGCGCGTCCACGACGCGCACCCCGGTCGGCGTGGAGTCGTCGCGGCTCATGACCCCGCTCCCGTCGCGATCATCAGGGGGATCGCCGCGACGGCCGCGGCGACCACGATCACCAGGTACACCATGCCCAGCGCGTTGGTCGCGCGCCCGTTGACGTGCTCGCCCATGTACTCCGGATCGTTCGCGACGAGGAGGATCGGCACGTACGTGAGGGGCAGCGCGACGGCCGAGAACACGACCGACATCTCGGTGACCGCCACCGGGTCGACGCTCGTCATGAGGATCGCGACGGCGAGCAGCAGCGCGACGACCATCGTCACGTGGAAGCGCGCGGCACGCGCCGGGCGGCGGAACTTGCCCCACGACCAGCCGAGGTACTGCGCGAGCGTGTACCCGCTCGACAGCGCGGTCTCGAGCGCGGCGCCGAACGTCGCCGCCACGATCCCGACGATCACGAGCGCGAGCAGGAGCGTCCCGCCGGCCTCCGCCACGGGCAGCACGATCTGCGACAGCGACGACACCTCGATCCCCGCGGGCAGGAGCACCACGGCCGCGCACGCCGCGATCGCGACGGACAGCAGCCCGCCGAGCGGGAACCCGACGAGCACGTTGACCCGGTTCTGCGCGAGGTCCTTCGCGGTCCACCCCTCCTCGACGGCGCCGGAGGAGAAGAAGAACACCTCGTACGGTGTCATCGCGGCGCCGAACAGCGCGACGGCGTAGTACCAGTACGTCGCGACGTGCTCGGTCGCGGGCGGCGACGGCGGCACCGCCTGGCGCAGCAGCTCGCCCCAGTCCGGGCCCAGCAGGAAGAGCGCGACCCCGAAACCGACGAGCAGCAGCCCGAGCAGCCCCGCGACGTTCTCCATGACCTGGAACTTCACGCGCCACAGCACGAGCCAGACGGCGAAGGCCGCGACCGGCATCCACAGACGCGGCTCGACGCTGCTCGCGAGGTGCAGCGCGAGCGCGATGCCGCCCACCTCGGCCGTGAGCGTGAGCAGGTTGATCGCGAACGACGCCGCGAGGTTCGCGCCCGCGGCGCGCGGGCCGAGGCGCTCGCGGATGATCTCGAACGTCGCGCGCCCGCTCACCGCCGCGACGCGGCCGGACATCGACGCGAACAGGCAGATGCCGACCACGCCGACGACCACGACCCACACGAGCGACAGCCCGAAGCGCGACCCGACGACGGCGTTGGTCACCAGGTCGCCGATGTCGACGAAGCCGCCGATCGCCGTGAGGATGCCGAGCGCGACGCCGAGGAGCTGCTTCACGCGCCACCCGCTCGGGCCAGCGCGGTGTCCACGTCGTCGGCGGCGCGCGCGAGGTCGGCCTCGAGCTCGGACGCGGTGAGCGGGACGGCGCCCGCCTCCGAGAGGTCGCCGCCCGCCTCGCGCGCGACCCACGCGCGCGCCGCGACCACCTCGCGCGTCGCGTCCGCGACGGCCACGAGACCGGCGTCGCGCTGCGCGGACGAGACGTCGTCGGGCGGCACGAGCGTCGTCAGCGCGGTGGTCGACTCCTCGAGCACGCGCACCTGGTCGAGCACGGCCGCGTCCGCGACCGGCGTCGTGACGCGGTCGGCGTCGAGCAGCCGCACGGTGAGCCGCGTCGTCTCGACCGCCGACCCGGCCTGCGCGAGCGCGTCGGCCACGGCGGCGGTCGCCTGCCCGGGGTCCTGGCGGCTCACGGTGCAGCCCGCGGTCGTCCCGAGCGCGAGCACGAGGCCGAGCACGGCCCCGGCGCGGGTGATGCGCGTGCGACGTCCCACGTCAGTGATGCTCGCGCGCCGCGCCGGTGCCCGCACGCGGACGCGCGCGCCGCGCCTCGCGGGTCCTCAGGAGGCGCCGCGGCCGGCCTCGTGGGCGAGGATCGCGGTCTGCGTGCGGTTGCTGGTGCCGAGCTTCGTCATCGCGTGCGCGAGGTAGGCCTTCACCGTGGACTCCGCGAGGAAGAGCCGGCGGCCGATCTCGGCGTTCGAGAGACCGTCCGCGAGCGCCCTGACCACCTCGCGCTCCTGAGGTGCCAGCGCGTCGAGCCGGTGTCGCGCGTCGGCGCGTCGGGCCGACAGATCCTCGCCCGCGGCGGCGAGCAGGTGGCGCGCGACCGCGGGGGAGAGGATCGCGTCGCCCGCGACGGCCGCCCGGATGCCGTGATGCAGCTCCTCAGGGGTGGAGTCCTTGAGCAGGTAGCCGACCGCACCGGCTCGGAGGGCGGGCAGCACGTACTCGTCGGAGAGGAAGCTCGTGAGGACGACGACCACCGTCTCCTGGTGCTCGCGGTGGACGGTCACGAGCGCGTCCAGCCCGTCCATGACGGGCATCTGCATGTCGAGCAGGAGGACGTCCGGGGTCAGCTCCCGGACGAGCTCGACCGCGCGAGCACCGTCGCCGCCCTCGCCGACCACCTCGAGATCCGGCGCCGTCCCGATCAGCCGCACGACCCCGGCGCGAAGGAGCGCCTCGTCGTCCACGACGACAACCCGGATCATGGCGTCCTCCTCGGGAGCGTCGCCCGCAGGCGGTAGCCGCCCCGGGGCGTGGGTCCGGCCTCCAGCGTGCCGCCCAGGAGCTCGACGCGCTCGCGCAGCCCGGTGAGACCGAAGCCTCCCGTCGTGAGCCCGGTCGGCGGGGCGGGGGGCAGGCCGTTGTCGACCGTGACGCGGACCCCGCCTGCGACCGGGGAGACGTCCACGGTGGTCGCCGCTCCCGGCGCGTGGCGGACGGCGTTCGTCAGCCCCTCCGCGACGACGCGCGCCACCGTCCGGTCCACCAGGTCCGGCGGCGAGGACGACGGCGCCGACACCCGGACGTCGACGGGTTGTCCCGTGGCGCGCGCCTCTGCGGCGAGGTCGTCGACCTCGGTGCGGTCGGGAGGGTCGTGGCGCTCGTCCCGACCGGACGCGGAACCCGCCCGGGGCTCTGCCCCGTCCGCGGTGAGCACCGTGAGCACCTGCCTCATCTCGGCCAGCGCCGCCCGGCCGCTCGCGCCGATCTCGTCCGCGACGCGGCGGACCTCGGTGTCGTGGGTGGAGGCCGCGAGCACCTCCGCCTCGACGACGGCGAAGCTCACACGGTGCGAGACCACGTCGTGCAGCTCGCGCGCGAGCCGCGCGCGTTCCGCCGCGCGCGCGGCCTCCGCGGCGCTCGCCGCGGCCCGCCGGTCCGCCTCGGCGCGGGAGCGCTCGGCGCGCCCGGCGACGTACGCGAAGAGTGCCATGAGCGTCGCGGCCCAGAGCGTGGTGGGCCCCGACGGCTCGGCCGTGACGCGCCATGCCGGCCACGTCGCGGCGACGACGCCGAGCACCGCGGCCCCGCTGGTGCGCACCGACCGGACCTCGGCCCCCACGGTGTAGAGGGCGGCGAGCGTCGCCACGGCGGGCGAGACGAACGAGAGCGCGACGCACGCGCCCAGGACGGCGAGGGGGTGCTGCCGTCGGATCAGGAGGAGCGCCGCCGCGGCGACCTGGGCGGCGGCCTCCGCCCCGGACGGGGCCCATCCCAACCCGGACGCCGCGCGCAGCACGACGAGGAGCGTCCCGGCCAGCGCGCTGGACGCGGTGACGAGGACGTCGGCCCGCGAGACCTGGACCCCCACGCGCCCAGGCTAGCCACGTGCGGACCGGCAGGCTCGGCGGACACCGCCGTGAGGAGTCGACTTTCGGAGGTAGTGATGGCCTCCGAACGGGCGTGCCGGAGGGACCCTGCCGAGGCGGAACGTGGAGTCATCGGGAAACACCCACCAGGAAGACAGAGGAGCTCCACCATGAAGGTTCTTCGCACCGCCACCACGACCGCCGTCTCCGCCGCCCTCGTGCTCGCCGCTCCGCTCGCCGCGTTCGCGGACGACGCAGAGGCGCCGGCTCCCGAGGCGACCGCCCCCGAGTCCTCCGCCGCCGACGCTCCCGCCGAGGCGGTAGCGGCCCCCGCGCCCGAGGCATCCGCCGCGCCGGCGACGGACGAGGCTCCCGCGCCGGTCGACCCGGTCGTCGCCCCTGCCGCCCAGGAGGCCGCCGTCGAGCCCGCCCCCGAGACGGCGGAGCCGGTCACCGAGCCCGCTGCCGAGACCGGGACCGACTCCGAGGCTGGCGAGCCGGTGGCGGAGCCTGCCGCCGAGAGCGAGAGCGAGAGCGAGAGCGAGAGCGAGAGCGAGACCGGGACCGAGACCGGGACCGAGACCGGGACCGAGACCGGGACCGAGACCGCCACAGAGTCCGAGGCCCCGGTCGAGGCGGCCGAGGAGACCTCGACCTCGGAGGACGCTGTCACGCTCGCCACGACCACCGCGGCCGGGCTGCTCGGCGCGACGCAGGCCGCCTACCCCGACGCCGAGTACGAGCCGCACTGGCACGACGGCGGCCAGGACGGCTTCGGCTGCGACTACTGGTACTTCCTCGACCCTGCTGAGGGCGGGTCGGGCAAGGACTGGTCCGGCTGGGGCGGGACGCCGCAGCTGCACATCCTCCACCACACGCTCGTGGACGACGACGGCACGGTGCACATGGTCTACGACCGGGACATCGCCGGGTACTGGTACCACGCGTGGTCCGGCGACGAGAAGGTCGCCCCGGACCCCGAGGGCATCCACTGGGAGAACACGTCCGCGCAGCAGACGATCCTCGTCAACGGGTACAAGGGCGGCAACGACATGACCGCCCGCGCGGCGGACGCGCAGCGGCTCTTCGACCGGGCCGGGGTCACCGTGACGCCGACCACGGCCTGGGCGACGTTCCTGAGCTGGTACCAGGGCAGCATCGACCAGGGCAGCTACACGGAGGACCAGGTCCGGGAGATGTGGGAGGACCAGTACCTCAACCGCTCGCTGGACTACACCGCCTACGAGGCGACGCAGTTCGCCGTGTGGTACTTCTCCACCGGGCACGACGTCATGGGGCTGCTCTTCGACGTGGACGCGGACAACCACGTCACGCTGTCGCAGAAGGCGCTGCAGCAGTTCGAGGCCATGCCGTACCCGGAGGACGGTAACTGGGAGGGGTACGACCACACCCGCGACTGGGCCACCGCCTACCACAGCGACCGGATGGCGACGCTGCAGACGGCGGCATGGCTCATCGAGGAGGCCCTGACCACGAACGTCGTCATGCCGCAGCCGGGGTTCGTCTCCGACGGCTACGTGCGCCGGGCCGACGGCTCGACCGACTACGGCTTCACCGCGTCGCTCGTCGGCGGCACGGGTGACGTCCACGTCGAGCTCCGCACCGCGGGCGGTGCGCCGATGCCGGCCGGGGTCGTCCTCGTCGACGCCCAGGGCCGTGTCGTCGACAGCGTGACGCCGGGCCAGAAGGTCTTCGTCCGGGTCCCCGCCGGAATGAGCGTCGCGGACCTGCCCCAGTTCCAGCTCTGGGGCTCCGCCCAGGGCACCCAGCAGGGCAGCCCGCACTTCTACACGGGCCTGGACCACAACAACCACGGCGAGGGGACCGTCGACCCCGAGACGGGCGAGTGGACGCCGTCGACGTTCCAGCACTGGTTCATCGGTCTCGGCGAGCTGGACAGCCCGTCGACCGCCTGGGACTGGATCGGCGTGACGCTCGCGGACGAGCCCGAGGCTCCGGTCGACCCGGTCGACCCGACCGACCCGGTCGACCCGACCGACCCGACCGACCCGACGGAGCCGGTCGAGCCGACCGACCCCGCCGACCCGGGTCGGCCCACCGGGCCGACGGCGCCGATCTACGCCGACGGCACCGGCCGGGTGATCACGACCGTGGCGTCGGCCGACCCGGTGAACCTCGGTCTGACGGACGCGCAGCCGGTCGCCGAGGTCGAGCAGGCCGCGGCGCAGCGTGACGCGCTCGCGACGACGGGCGCGGACGCGAGCGTCCTCGCCGCAGGAGCGTTCATCGTCCTCGCCGGCACGGGTCTCGTCCTCGCCTCGCGTCGCCGTCGGTCCACGGAAGCGCGCTGACGACCGCACGGCCCTCGGCCCGCGCGCCCGGTCCCGCACCCACGGTGCGGGACCGGGCGTCGTCGTGCGCGGTCCGGTCGGCGACGGTGGACCTCCCGCGGCCGAAAAGGCCGTGCTCGCCGCCCGCGGCGCTGTGATGCTGGGGGCGTGGACCACCCCGTGCCGATCGACCTCGAGACCTGGCCGCGCCGCGAGCACTTCGAGCACTTCCTCCACGCGTCGCCGTGCACGTACGCGATGACCGTCGAGCTGGACGTGACGGCGCTCGCGGCCGCGCTGGCCGGGTCGTCCCGGAAGACGTACGTCGCACAGGTCTGGGCGCTCGCGACCGTCGTGAACCGGCACGAGGAGTTCCGCCTGTGCCTCGACGACGCGGGCGCCCCGGCGGTCTGGCCGGTGGTGCACCCGGCGTTCACCGTGCTCAACCCGGAGCGCGAGACGTTCTCGGCCGTGTGGACGCCCTACGACGCGGACTTCGACGCGTTCCACGCGGCGGCGTCGGCGCTGCTCGCCGAGCACCGGACCGCCACGACGTTCTTCCCGCAGGGCGCGCCACCGCCGAACGCCTTCGACGTGTCGAGCCTGCCCTGGGCGTCGTTCACGGGCTTCACGCTCGCGATCCGTGACGGCTGGCGGCACCTCGCGCCGATCGTCACGCTCGGGCGGTACGTCGAGCGGGACGGGCGGACGTTCCTCCCGCTCGCGGTCCAGGTGCACCACGCCGCGGCGGACGGGTTCCACACCGCGCGCCTCGTGAACGAGCTCCAGGAGCTCGTCGACGACCCGTCCTGGCTCGGCTGACGCCGGACCCTCTCGCGGGGGTTGGCTTCAGGGGCGCAGAAGAGCCTTGATCGCGCGGCGCTCGTCCATCGCGGCGTAGCCCTCGGCGGCGTCGTCGAGCGACAGCTCGAGGTCGAACACGCGCGCGGGGTCGATGCGTCGGTCGAGGACGAGGTCCATCAGCTCGGGCAGGTACTGCCGGACCGGCGCCGGGCCGCCCGACCAGTGCACGTGCCGGTAGAACATGTCGACGACGGGGAGCTCCACCCCGTGCGGCAGCCCGACGACGCCGACGTGCCCGCCGGGACGCACCGACCCGAGCGCCTGCGCCACGGACTCCGGCGTGCCGACGGCCTCGACCACGCCGTGCGCGCCGAGCCCGTCGGTGAGGTCCAGGACGCGCGCGACGCCCTCGTCGCCGCGCTCCGCGACGACCTCGGTCGCGCCGAACGCGCGCGCGAGCTCCTGGCGGGCCGCGTGCCGGCTCATGGCGATGACCTGCTCGGCACCGAGCTGCGCGGCGGCGAGGACCGCCAGCAGGCCGACGGCGCCGTCGCCCACCACCACGATCGTCCGACCCGGTCCCGCCTGCGCCTCGCGGGCGCCGAACCAGCCGGTGCCCAGGACGTCGGACGCGGTGAGCAGCCCGGGCAGGAGGTCGTCGTCGGGACGTTCGGGCGTCGCGACGAGCGTCCCGTCGGCGAGCGGGACGCGCAGCAGCTCGGCCTGGGCGCCGCGCACGGGCTCGCGGTGGACGCACGACGTCTGGTAGCCGGCGCGGCAGATCGGGCACGTGTTGTCGGACGCGAAGAACGACCCCACGACGAGCTGCCCCGGGCGCACGGCCCGGACGTCGTCGCCCACCTCTTCGACGGTGCCGACGTACTCGTGGCCCATCGCGACGGGGTGCTCGATCCGGTTGACGCCGCGGTACGTCCACAGGTCCGACCCGCACACGCACGCCGCCTCGACGCGCACGATCGCGTCGGTGGGCGCGAGCAGGCGTGGGTCGTCGCGCTGCTCGACGCGGACGTCGTACGGGGCATGGATGACGGTCGCGCGCACGGTGGCTCCCTCGGGGGTGGACGGGACGCCGTCGAGCCTACGGCCGTGCGGCCGCCCCGGCCCGCGCGGGGAGTCGCGTCCGGGGCGAGGGCGTCAGGGTTCTTCCGTCCGCCGTGTCTGGACGGCGTTGCTCGCGTCGTAGGTGAAGCTCAACCGTCGTCCGACCACCTCCTCGGCGACGTCCTCGAGCGTCGTCGACCGGGCGAAGGCGTGCGCCCGGAGCACGGCGAGCGCGTCGAGGGGTGCCACGCGGAGCTGGGCCGTGACCATGCCCGTCGCCTGGTGCACCTCGGCGCGTGTCGACCAGTCGAGCGAGTCCAGGTCGGCCAGCAGCGCGAGCCCGACGACGTCCGCCAGGAACTGCACGTCGTCCGGCTCGCGCTCGAGCCTGGCCGAGGCGGTGAGGAGGCTGAGCACCCCCACGACCTGGCCCCCCGCGTGCATGGGGACGGCGTGGTAGGTCGAGGTACCCGTGATCGCCCCGACGACGCGGGAGAACACGGGGAAGGCGGCGCCGCTGCGGCTCCCGTCGACCTGGCTCACCACGACCCGGTCCTCGACGAGCGCCAGCTGGGCCGGCCCTTCGCCCAGCATCTCCTCGAGGTCCTCGATGCGCGCCGCGACGCCGTCGGACGTGGCGACCGTGAGGCGGTCGTCCGCCGTCGCGGCGACGGTCAGCGCGGCGCTCTCTGCGCCGAGCACCGTGGCGCACGCCTGGCACATGCGTGCGGGCATCGACAGGGCGTCGTCGGCGTCGGTGAGCGCGCGGGCCAGGAGGCTCAGCAGCTCCGACGCGCCCACGTCCGCCTCCGTCCGGTCCTCGTGCTCCTCGTGCTCCTCGTCCAGTTTTCCACCACCTCGGGCGCTCGCTCGGCGACGCGACCTGCGCCCGTCAGGGCACGCGCAGGCGGCGGGTTGCAGAAACGCCGCGCCGGACTAGAGTCCCGGTCTGAGTCTGGACCTGGCTCACGACCCGCTGAACGACGACGGAGACGACCCATGTCCCTGGAGGACCACGCAACGCTGCACCCGCTGTCCCTCGGCGACGACACGACCCTGGGGCAGTACCGGGTCGACCTCGCGACCGACACCTGGTGGTGGTCGGCCGAGACGTATCGCCTGCACGGCTTCGAGCCGGGCGACGTCGTGCCGACGACGGCGCTCGTGCTGGCCCACAAGCACCCCGACGACCGGGACCGCGTCCGGGACGTCCTGGAGCGCGCGCGTCGCGACGGCGCGCCCTTCTCGACCCTGCACCGCATCATGGACGCCCGCGGTCGGGAGCGCGTCCTCGTCGCCGTCGGCCAGGGCAGGCGCGACCGCGACACGGGACAGGTCGTCGAGCTGCTCGGGTACTTCGTCGACGTGACGCGGCCCGTCCGGACGCAGGCCGGGCGGCAGGCGCAGCGTGACATCGCCGCCGCGGCCGACAGCCGACGCCCGATCGAGCAGGCGAAGGGCGTCGTGGCCGCCGCGTTCGGCGTCGCGCCCGAGCAGGCGTTCGCGGTCCTCAAGCGCGTGTCGAACGACCGCAACGTCCGCCTGCGCGACCTCGCCCGGCAGGTGGTGGAGGAGGGCACGCGGCCCGACGCCGACCGCGTCGACCGGGTCGCCGCGCTGCTGTCGTAGACGCCGTCGACGGCAGCTCGGACGCGACGTCCGACGCCCGCCAGACGCCGCGGCGGCGCGTGGCGAGGCTGGGTCCATGACCAGCACCTCGACCCGCCCCGCGCCGTCGCACGTCGTCATCGACCCGGGGATCCTGTACTTCGGCACACCCGTCGCGCTGCTCAGCACGGTGAGCGCCGACGGCCGCGTGAACCTCGCCCCGATGTCGTCGGTGTTCTGGCTGGGCCGGACAGCGGTGCTCGGCCTCGGCGCGCGCTCGCAGACGGCGCTCAACCTTCGTGCGACGCGCGAGGTCGTGGTGAACCTGCCCTCGACGGCCGAGGTCGACGCCGTCGACCGCCTCGCCCTGACGACCGGGCGGGACCCGGTCCCGGAGCGCAAGGCGTCTGTGGGCTACCGCCACGAGCCGGACAAGTTCGCCCGCGCCGGGCTGACGCCCGTCGCCTCGGACACGGTCGTGCCGCCGCGCGCCGCGCAGTGCCCCGTCGCGGTCGAGGCGCGGCTCGTGCACGCCCACCCGCTCGGTCGCGACGACGGCGCCCGCGCCGGCTCGCTCGTCGCGTTCGAGGTGCGGGTGACCCGGGTCCACGTCCACGAGAGCATCCGCATGCCCGGGACCGAGCACCGCGTCGACCCCGACCGGTGGCGCCCGCTCCTCATGAGCTTCCAGCGGTTCTACGGCCTCGGGCGCGAGGCGCACCCGTCGCGCCTCGCGACGATCGACGAGGACTGGTACCGCTGAGCGGGCCGATCTCGCGGAGGAGGGTGGCGAACGCCTGCTCGACCTGGTGGTCGCGCGGGGCGCCGTAGCCGACGACGACGGCCGGAGCGCGGGCGGGGAGCGGAGCCGCGTCCGTCGGGGCGCCCGCCGCCGGGAGCACCGGGTCGACGGCGTAGGCGCCGAGCGCGAGCAGCTCCACGCCGCTCCGCGCGGCGCGGTCGACGACCGCGTCCTCGTCCGTGCCTGGCGGGAGCTCGAGCACCGCCTGGAGCCCGGCCGAGAGGCCGAGCAGGCGGCCGCCGGGCAGGTGCTCTGCGACGAGCGCCGCGAGCCGCTCGCGCCGGGCGCGGTAGCGGGCCCGCGCCCGGCGCACCGCGCGGTCGTACTCGTGGTCCGCGAGGAAGCGGGCGAGCGTGAGCTGGCCGATCGCGTCCGGCGACCCGCCGAGCGCGCGGCGCTGCGCGACGACGTCGTCCAGGAGTCTCGCCGGGACCGCGCCCCACGCGAGCCCGACGCCCGGCGCCAGCGCCTTGCTCGCGGTCCCCGCGTACACGACGTGGTCGGGGGCGAGCGCCTGCAGCGCACCGACCGCGCGGCGGTCGTACCGGAGCTCGCCGTCGTAGTCGTCCTCGACGACCGTCGCGCCCGTCCGCGCGGCCCACGCGACGAGCGCCCCGCGGCGCGCGGGGGACAGGGGCACGCCCGTGGGGAACTGGTGGGCCGGGGTGAGCAGGACGACGTCCACCGGGCGCTCGCGGCCGGGCGCGCCGTCGACGAGGACCGAGACGTCCGCACCGGCGTCGTCCACGGGGAGCGCGACGACCTCGAGGCCGGCCGCGGCGAGGATCGCACGGTGTGCCGCGTGCCCGTACTGCTCGACGGCGGCGCGGCGGGCGCCTCCAGCCACGAGGGCGCGGGCGACGAGGGAGAGCAGGTCGGCGAACCCGTGCGTGACCACGACCCGGTCGGGGTCTGTCCGGACCCCCCGGGCGCGGCCGAGGTAGGCGGCGAGCGCGGCCCGCAGCGGCTCCGCACCCCGCGGGTCGCCGTAGCCGAGCGCGGCGTCCGGCGCGTCGGCGAGCGCGCGTCTCGCGGCGGCGAGCCACGGGCCGCGCGGGAAGGACGACGGGTCGGGCACGCCCGCCCGCAGGTCGAGCGGGAGGCGTGGCCGACCGGGGGAGGAGGGTGCGGTCGTCGGGCCGACGACGGGGCGCGCGACCCACGTCCCCGCGCCGACGCGGGACTCCAGCCAGCCCTCCGCGGCGAGCCTGGGCGTACGTGTCGGCGACCGTCCCCCGCGCGATGCCGAGGTCCGCGGCGAGCGCGCGCGCCGCCGGCAGGCGCGTGCCGGTGACGAGGCGGCCGTCGAGCACGGCCGCGCGCAGGGCGTCCTGGAGCGACCGCGCGGGCCGCGTCGGTGAGAGCGCGAGGTGGAGGTCGAGCGCACCCACGAGCGACGGATTGGCCCAGGTTTCTGCCACGACATTGCACTGTAGTCCTGGGCCTCTGCTCCGTAGCGTGAGAGGCATGACGACCACGACCACGACCGCCATCCCTGCCGACGTCCCTGCCGACACCCCCGTCGCCGTCCCCGCCCGGTTCGACGTCGAGGCGCTCATGCCCGACTTCTACGCCGCCGTCGCCGCGGTCGACAAGGCGGCTGTCGCCGAGGCGGAGCGCGCGGGGATCTCCCCGGTCCTCGCCGACCTCGTGCGCCTGCGCGCCTCCCAGCTCAACGGCTGCGCGTACTGCGTCGACCTGCACACGCGCACCGCGCGCCGCGCGGGCGCGGACGAGCAGCTCCTCCAGGCGGTCGCGGTGTGGCGCGAGTCGGGCTTCTTCACGGCCCGCGAGCGCGCGGCGCTCGAGCTCACCGAGTCGGTCACACGGCTCTCGGAGACGCACGTGCCCGACGACGTCGCGCGGGTCGCGCTCGACGCGCTCGGGGAGCAGGGGACCGCCGCGGTGCTCGCGCTGCTGGTGTCGATCAACGCGTGGAACGCGCTCGCCGTGGCCTCCCGCACGTGGGCCCCGGAGCGGAAAACCCGCTGACGACCGTGCCGCGTCCGGCCTACGGTGCGTCGATGGGACGAACCACGCTCGTACGGCTCGCGCACTCCGACCACCCGATCGCGTCGCCGCTGAGCGACGCGCGTGTCGACGACCTGCTCCGGCGGGCGGTCGGGGCGCGGGGGTCCGTCCTCGACCTCGGGTGCGGCGACGGGACCTGGCTCCTGCGGGCGCTGCGGCTGAACCCCGCGCTCACCGCGGTCGGGGTGGACACGTCCGACGTCGGGTTCGAGCAGACGCTCGCCCAGGCGGCCGACGCGGGCGTCGCGGACCGGCTGACCCTGGTCCAGGGCGACGCGCAGGAGTACGCGGGCGACGCGCGGTTCGACGCCGTGCTCAGCGTGGGCGCGGCGTACGCGTTCGGGGGACTCGGCCCGACGCTCGACGCCGCGCGGGGTCACCTCGCGACCGACGGCCTCCTCCTGCTCGGCGACTGCTTCTGGCCCGCGCCCCCGACGCAGGCCGTGCTCGACGGCCTGGGCGGGGCGTCGGCGGACGAGTACCTCGACCTGCCCGGCACCGTCGACCTCGTGACGGAGCACGGGTGGGCGACGGTGCACGGGCACGTCAGCACGCAGGAGGAGTGGGACGACTACGAGTGGGCCTGGACGGGGGCGCCCGCGCGGTGGGCGGTCGAGCACCCGGAGGACCCCGAGGCGCGCGAGGTGCTGGCCGCGGTCGAGCAGCACCGCGACGGCTGGCTCCACGGGTACCGGGGCGGGCTCGGGTTCGTCACGCTGCTCCTGCACCCGGGCCGCGCCGCCGTGACGGGCGGCTGAGCGGGCCGGCGCGGGACGGGCCGCGCGGCGGGGAGGTCACCGCCGGCCGAGCGCCCGCACGACCGCCGCGACGTCGGACGGTGCCTCCTCGGCCATGAAGTGCCCGGCCGTCGTCGTGAGGTGCTCCAGGTCCGGTGCCCAGCGGCGCCAGACGCCCGCGGCGTCGTACCCGAGCTGCGCACCCCAGTCCTGCTGCATCACGGTGACCGGCATGGCGAGCCGGTCACCGGCGTCGAGCGACGCCTGGTCGTGCTCGACGTCGATCGTCGCGGTGGCGCGGTAGTCGGCGACGATCGAGTCGACGGCGTCCCGGCTCGCCGCGAGGTAGTGCGCGCGGACGTCGTCGGGGATCGCCGCGGGGTTCCGGGTCCATGCGTCGAGGAAGGACCCGAAGAACGCGTCGGCGCTGCTGCGGATCATCACCTCGGGAAGGCCCGGGGACTGGGCCATGAGGTAGAGGTGGAACGCGACCGCGGCGTCCACCCCGTGCAGCACGCCCCACGTGTCGAGCGTGGGGACCACGTCGAGGATGCCCAGGTGGCTCACGCGGTCCGGGTGGTCGAGCGCGGCGCGGAACGCGACGAGCGCGCCCCGGTCGTGGCCGACGAGGACGAACCGGTCGACGTCCAGCGCGTCGGCGAGCGCGACGACGTCGGCGCCCATGGTGCGCTTGGCGTAGACGTCGGGCGTGGTCGCGGCGGGCTTGGCGCTCTCGCCGTACCCGCGCAGGTCGGGCACGACGACATGGTGGTCGCGCGCCAGGTCGGCCGCGACGTGGCGCCACATGTGGCGGGTCTGGGGAAAGCCGTGCAGCAGGACGACGGGCGTGCCCTCGCCCGCGGTCTCGGCGCGCAGCGCGACGCCGGGCGCGACCTCGACGGTGCGGGTCTCGAAGCCGGGGATGTGCATGGGTGGGTCCTCTCTCGGGGTGGCGCGGGCCGCCGCAGGTCGTGCCCGGGCGGCTCGTGACCATCCTCAAAGGGGCGGATCAGCGTCCGATCAGTGCCGCGTGCCGCCGCGTCGCCGCACGCGTCGCCGCATTCGTCGCCGTGTCACGGCGCAGCGAGAATGGCGGGGTGGTGGAGCTGCGCGTCGAGGTGCTCGGGCCGGTCCGGCTGCTGCGCGGTGGCGCGGAGGTCGACCCGGGCGGGCCCCGTCAGCGCGAGCTCCTGGCACGGCTGGCGGCCGCGCGCGGTCGTCCGGTGTCGTTCGAGCGGCTCGCGGCAGACCTGTGGGACGACGCCACGGAGCACGACCTCCGTGCCCGGCGCGGCGCTCTCGCGACGTTCGTCGGCGACCTGCGCCGCCGCCTGGAACCCGAGCGCGCACCGCGCGCGCGGCCGCGCGTGCTCGTTACCGAGCACGGCGGCTACGCGCTGCGGCTCCCGGACGGCGCGCTCGACGCGGCGCGGCTGGAGTCGGCCGTCGCCCCGGCCGGTGGACGCACGACGACCGGTCCGGCCGCCGCGCCGTCGGGCACGCGTGCGCTGCGGGACGCGGTCGCGGCGTGGCGCGGGGAGCCGTACGCCGACCTGCCGGACCGCGCGTGGGTGCGGGCGGAGCGGCGGCACCTCGCCGAGGTCCACGCGCGGGCGGTCGAGCGGCTCGCGGAGGCGCTGCTCGCGGACGGGCGCCCCGGCGAGTCGGTCGCCGCGCTCGACCCGCACGCCGCCGCGCACCCGTGGCGCGAGCGCGCGTGGGCGCTGCTCGCGCTCGCGCTGTACCGCGACGGGCGGCAGGCGGACGCGCTCGACGTCGTGCGCCGGGCGCGCCGCCGGCTCGCCGACGAGCTCGGCCTCGACCCCGGACCGGAGCTCGTGCGTCTCGAGCGCGACGTGCTCGACCGGGCGCCGTCGCTCGACGGCCCGACGCCGGGGCCTCGCCTCGCGGTCACGGCCCCGACCTCGCGCACGCACCTGCGGTCCACCGTCGACGTCGCGCGCACGCTCGCGATCGCCGGGGGAGACCATCTCGCGACCGCGCAGCAGCAGCGGGTCGCCGCGGCGCTCGCGGCCGAGGCGACGGGCGACCCGGTGCTCACCGCGCGCACGGTCACGGGGTACGACGTCCCGGCGGTCTGGACCCGGAGCGACGACCCCGAAGCGGCGGACGCGCTCGTCGGCGTCGCGCGGCGCACGCTGCGCCGCCTGGGCCCCGACGCGGCGCCGGTCCTGCGGGCGCGGCTGCTCGCCGTCGTCGGGATCGAGCACCGGGGGACGCGCGACGCGTGGGCGTGGGCCGCGGCGGAGGACGCCGTGGGGATCGCGCGCGACGTCGGCGACCCGGGCACGCTCGCGCTGGCGCTCAACGCGCGGTTCCTCCAGTCGTTCCAGGGGTCGGGCGCGGGCGCTGAGCGGGACCGGACCGGCGCGGAGCTCGTCGCGCTGGCGGAGGCTCACGACCTGCCGACGTTCGCGATCCTCGGGCACCTCGTCCGGATGCAGGCCGCCGCGGGGGCCGGGCGGTTCGGCGACGCCGACGCCCACGCCGCCGCGGCGGAGGACGTGGCGGCCGGGTACGAGTCGCCCGTGGTCCCCATGCTGACAGCCTGGTACCGGGCGATGCGCGACGCGGAGACCGCGCCGCCCGACGCCGCGGCGCGCGCGTACCGGGCCGCCGACGACCTGCTGGCGGGGGTGCGCATGCCGGGCGTGCGCGACGGGCTGCTCCCGCTCGCGCTGCTCACGGTGCGGCTCCGCCACGGCCGCCCGCTCGCCGGGCTCGGCGACCCGGGGCCGTACACGCCGTGGGTCGCGCCGCTGCTCGCGCTCGACACGGGCGACCGTCCCGGCGCCGCCGACCTCGCCCGCGCGGTCCCGGAGCCCCCGGCCGACCACCTGCGCGAGCTGCGGTGGGCGCTCGTCGCGGAGACCGCCGTCCGGCTCGGGGACGCGGGCCTCGCACGGCGTGCCCGGCACGCGCTCGCGCGCGTGCCGGACGAGCTCGCCGGGGCGGGCTCGGGCCTCGTGTCCGCAGGTTCGGTCCGGACGTGGCTCGGCCGACTCGACGGTCGCCGCGCGTAGCGCGGGTCCTACCCCCGGACGGGGTGACGAGGCGGCTCAACGTTCGGGGAGCAACCCCGCCACGAGCGCGTCGATGACGTCGTCGGTCGCGACGTCGGGGTCGACCGGTGTGGTCAGCCGATCGAGCAGGAGCCCGTCGACGGCGTAGTGGAACAGGGCGATCTCGCGTGGCCCTCCGGGCAGGCCGGCCGACCGGTTGAACTCGACGTCGGCCTCGAACCCCGCGCGCAGCCACGGCCCGAGCAGGGCCGCGAGCTCGGCACGGCGGCCGGACTCGAGCCGCAGCTCGAGCAGGGCGCGCGTGACGTCGGCGTCGGCCGTCAGCCGGCGCACGATGTCACGGAGGTAGTCCGCGAAGAGCGCACGGTCGGGCTTCTGGGCGGCGCGTCGCTCCAGGTCCTCCGGTGTGGGCGCGAGGCGTTCGCCGATGCGCTCGAAGAGCCCCGCGACGAGGGCGTCCCGGCTCCGGAAGTAGTTCGAGGTCGTGCCCATCGGGACGCCCGCCTCGTCGTCGACCGCGCGATGGGTCAGACCGCGCGACCCCTCGCGCGCGAGCACGGCGATCCCCGCGTCCGCCAGCGCGCTCCGGCGCGTGGAGTTCTTGGCCATGCGCCGAGGCTATCGCAACCACTGCACCTGTTGTAGTCTGATCCCGACCACTTCACCTGTAGTAGTTGGAGAGATGATGCGAGAGCTGACCTACTACGTCGCCGTCAGCCTGGACGGGTACATCGCCGGTCCGGGCGGCGAGTTCGACGCGTTCCTCGCCGAGGGCGACCACATGGAGCCGATCTGGGACCGGTACCGCGGGACGGCGCCGACCGACCTGGCCGAGGCCGTCGGGTTCTCCGTCGACGACGGCCCCTTCGACACGGTCCTCATGGGGTGGAACACCTACGCCGTCGGGCTCCCCGACCACCACCTGCCGAACCCCTACCGCCACCTGCGGCAGGTCGTGTTCACCCGGACGCACGAGGCGCCGGAGGGAAGCGAGGGGGTGGAGTTCACGGACGCCGACCCGGTCGAGACGGTGCGGTCGCTGAAGCAGGAGAACGGCAAGGGCATCTGGCTGTGCGGCGGGGGCGCGCTGGCCGCGGTGCTCGTCGACGAGATCGACCGGCTCGCGCTCAAGGTCAACCCGGTGCTGCTCGGCGCCGGTATCCCGCTGTTCGGCGAGCGCACCTACGCGCCCCTGCCCTGGCGGTCGACGAGCACGCAGACCTTCCGTTCCGGCGTGACGTTCGCGGAGTACGCGCGGGCGTGAAGCCCCGGCGCGGTCGCGAGCGGCTAGACGTCCAGCGGTCCCCGCACGACGGAGTCGCCCGAGTGCGCGGGGTCGCCGTCGAAGTGCTCCTCGGAGACGTCGACCACGGGGAACTGCGTGAGGTCCAGGCCGTCGGGCAGGTCGAACCGGCCCTCCGCGCCGTCGAGCACACCGAGGCTCACGAGGCCGCTGAGGTCCTCGGCGAGGAGCCACACCTCGCGGTAGGTGCCCTCGGGCACCGGGGCGTCGACCGTCACGACGACCTGTCGCCGCCCGTCGGGCTGCTCCTCGACGCGCGCGTCGCCGGTCGCCCCCTCCCAGTCGGGCAGCGCGTCGAGCGTCGCGCTGGCCACCGTCGTCTCCGGCGGCTCGGCCTCGCGCCGCTCCCACAGCACGCCGCCGGCCACGCCGACGAGGAGCGCGGCGGACGCCGCGGCGACGGGCACCCAGACCCGCCGACGCCGGGGTGCGAGCGGGACGACGACGGCCCCCGCACGCTCGCCGTCCGGCGCGTCGGCCCGGGACGGCGTGCCGGCGGCGGGCTGGTCGAGGTCCGTGCTCGCCGCGGGCAGGTCGAGCTCGGCACGGATCGCGGACCACACCGTCGGGGACGGCTCGACGAGCTCGTCGGGCGCGTCGGCGCCGTCGAACGCGTCGGCCACGCGTGCGAGCCGGGCGGCGGCGTCGGCGCACTCCGCGCAGGAGGCGAGGTGCGCGCGCGCGTCGTCGCCGAGCACGTCCTCGCCGAGCGCGAGGAGCGCGAGGGTCTCGTCATCGATGTGCTGCACCGTCCACCTCCAATCGGTCGCGCAGCCGGATCAGGCTCCGCCGTACGTGGCTCTTGACCGTACCCAGCGGGAGTCCGAGCTCCTCGGCGATCTGCACGTGCGTCAGGTCGCGGAAGAACGCGAGCTCGAGGATCGTCCGGCCGGGATCGCCGAGCCGCCGCAGCTCCTCGGAGAGGAGCACGCGGTCGGCGACGCGTCCGACGTCGGCGTCCTCGTCCACGGCGGGCCGGGGTTCCGTGGCGGCCGCCTGCTCGGAGCGGCGCACCCGGGCGCGGGCCTCGTGCGCGTCGGCGACGGTGTGCCGCGTGATCCCGACGAGCCACGCGGGCAGCCGGGCCCGGTCGGGGTCGAACCGAGACCTCCCGCGCCACGCCGCGACGAACACCTGCTGGGTCACGTCCTCCGCGTCGGCGCGCGTGCCGAGCGACCGCAGGGCCAGGGTGTGCACGAGCGCGGACCACCGCCGGTAGGCCTCCGCGAGGGCGCTCTCGTCGCCGTCCGCGAACGCGCGGCCGAGGCGCCACAGGTCCGGGTCGGGCGTCCCGGTCTCGGTCACGTTCAGGGCGGGTCCTCGAGGGTCGGCGCCGACCGCACGGGCGGCAGCGGCGAGCGGGTAGCAGCGATCGTAGCGCCGGGGCGGCCGTACGCTCGCGGGGCGCCCCGCGAGCGGCGGCCCGCGAGGGGCGTCACCGGGCGGGCGCCGCGGTCACGACGACGTTGTCCGAGTACGAGCGCCGGTCGCGGTCCCACGCGCCCCCGCACGTCACGAGCACGAGGCGGCGCTCGCCCGTGCGTTCGAAGAGCTCGTCGAGCGGGACGTCGGGCTTGGGGACGCTCCGCACGTCCGTCACTGTGTAGGTGTACGAGGCGCCCGTCGCGTCGACGACGTCGACGCGGGCCCCCGTCGTGATCTCCGCGAGCCGGGCGAAGGGCCCGACGCCGTCGGGGTCGTCCACGTGGGCGGCGACGAGCGTCGTCCCGGCGGGGCTCGCGGGTGCCGGGCCGAACCGGTACCACGCGGCGACGTCGCCGCTGCCCGGCAGGGCCATCCGCCCCTCGGGGTCGACGCCCGCCGGCTCGACGGGGAGGTCGACGTCGAGGTCCGCGACGACGACGCGCGTCGGCGCGGGCGGCGCGGGGTCGGGCACGTCCCGGGCCGGTCGCACGGGGACGTCCTGGGCGGGGCCCGAGGTCCCTCCTGCGGTCCCCGGCCCGTCCCGGTGGGGGACCGGGACGGGCGGGGTGTCGGCCGTCGGTCCGAGGAGTCCGTCGGCCGGCCCGTCGGCGGACGGCGGGGAGCATCCGCCGACGACCGCTGCGGTGACGAGCACCGCCCCCAGGAGGGTCAGGAGCCCGGCCCGCGCACCCCGGGTGGGGTGCGCGGGACCGGGGATCGTGCGCTGCGTCATGCGTCCCGGTCGCTCCGGACGGGGTGCGTGGCCTGCGCGTGCTGCTCGCGCCATGCGCGCGCGAGCATGACGACCGCCGCGAAGAGGAGCAGCCCGAACAGGGACGCGCCGAACGCGATCGCGACGCCCGTGGCGGTGCTGCTCGGTGCCTCGGCAGCGAGGCCGGAGAGGCCCGCGGGCACGCCGGACGGCGACGAGTGGAGCCCCTCGACCGTCTGCGTGGCCAGCGCGAGGTTGCCCGCCTCGAGGCTGCCCCACGCGTAGGCGATCGTGTTGACGCCCTCGGCGACCGTGAGGTCGGCCGGCCCGAGCACCGGGTCGGTCGTGCCGGCGGCGGCGATCGTCGCCGACACCGTGCCGGCCGGGAGGTCGAGCACGGCCTCCTTCGGGTTCTCGAGGCCCGTGACGACCGCGGTGCCGCCCGCGAGCACGTCGACCGCGGGCGCCGCCGCGACGTGGCGGACAGTCAGGCGGCCCTGGCCGGCCGCCGTCGGCTCGGTCGAGTTGGTGAAGAGCGTCGCGGTCGGCGCGCCACCCGCGTCGAGGTGCGCGACGGCCGTGTAGCTCGTGCCGGCGGCGAGGTCGAGGTCGACCGGGCCGATGACCGGCGAGCTCGTGTCGGTCGCGTCCGGCGCGGTGATCGCGACGCTGTACGACCCGGCCGGGAGGTCGAGCGGGCCGGCGAGGTCGCCCGGCTGGAAGTCGTCGAGCGTGAGCTCGTCGTTCACCCAGACGTCGACGGGGGTGTCGGGCACGCCGTGCAGCACGGAGAGGGAGGCGCCGTCGGCGGTGGCGGCGTGGGCGGGCAGCGCGAGAGCTCCCGTCCCGGCGAGGGTGGCGACGAGGGTGGCTGCGCCCGCGAGCGCGGCGCTGCGTCGTGCGGTGCGGTGCATGGGTGTCCTCCGGTGGTCGGCCCGGTCGGGACCGGGCGCTCGGGCTGTTGACACCCCCTCTTCCGGTGCGGAGGCCCGAACGGATGCAGCGTCTCGACGCGAGCTCTCGGACGGCCGCGGAGCGCGCGACAGACCGGTGTCGGGGCAAGGAACCGTGCCCGTCGGGCAGGTGAACTTCGCGGACGGGGTCTTGAGGCGGCCCGGTCCGGCACGTACCGTGGGCGCGGCGAGGCGGAGCAGCCTCGGCACGACCCCCCAAGGAGAGCTTTCGTGGCCAGACCATCTGCCGCGCGTCTTGACAGCGCTGTCGGACGACGCGGGGCCAGCCCGACGTCCGACCCCCACCCCCGACGAGGCCGCCGCAGCCGGCTCGGCGGAGCCCTCGCCGGGGCTCTCGCCGCGGCGCTCGCCGTCGGCGTCCTGCCGCCGGCCGCGGCCGTCGCGGCCCCCGCGGCGAACGCCGCCGAGAGCGACCTCGCGTCGCTCGTCGACGTGTTCGTCGGCACCGAGGGCGACTACGGCAACGACATGCCGGCCGCCCAGGCGCCCAACGGCCTGGCCAAGGTGAACCCGCGCACGACGCCGGGCCGCAACAACACCGGCTACGACTACGCGCAGTCGAAGATCTCGGGCTTCACGCACACCAACCTCGACGGGGTGGGGGGCTCCGGCGGCGGCGGTGACATCCTCGTGGTCCCGACGTCCGGGTCGTACACCGCACGGCCGGGCACGGGCACGTACGCGCACACCTTCTCGCACGACGACGAGCAGGCCGGCCCGGGCTTCTACTCCGTCGGGCTCGGCAACACCGCGGGCAAGGACGGCGCCATCGCCGCCGCGCCGGGCACGATCGAGGCCGAGGTCGCGGCGACCACGCGCTCGGGCGTGCACCGCTACGCGTTCCCCGAGGGCTCGACGCCGAGCCTCGTCGTCGACCTCGAGACCAACAACACGAGCCGCCGGTCGTCGTCGGTGGACGTCGAGACGCGGGCGGACGGCACCGTGGAGCTGTCCGGGCAGGTCACGGGCTACTTCTACAACGCCGCGTACACGCTGTACTACACCGCGCGCACGCTCCAGCCCGCGACGGTGCAGACCTGGGGCGACGACGACAAGCTCGTCGACGCCACGGCCCAGGACGGCGTCGACACCGGCGCGATCCTCACGTTCGACCCGGCCGACGCGGGGAACGTCGGCCTGCAGGTCACGCTGTCGCCGGTGAGCGTCGAGCAGGCGCGGGTCGACCAGCAGGTCGAGCTCGGCGAGCTGTCGTTCGACGAGATCCGTGACCGCACGCGCGCCGAGTGGAACGCGACGCTCGGGCGGGTCGCTATCGACGCGTCGACGGCGACCGACCCGACCGGTGAGCTCCAGAAGCTCTTCTACACGCACCTGTACCGCATGTTCGCGATGCCGATGAACGCGACGAGCACGTCGGGCACGTACCGCGGCGTCGACGGCGCGGTGCACGCCGCGCAGGGCTTCACGTACTACGACTCGTGGGCCACGTGGGACGACTTCCGCAAGTTCTCCGTCATCGCCTACATCGACCCTGCGCTGTACCGCGACATGGTGCAGTCGCTCGTCTACCTGTTCGCCGACGCCGAGGCGACCGGCACGGGCAGCGGCCTCGGCGGGTTCGTGCACTCGGTCCCGACGGTCCGCTGGGAGCGCTCGTCCGTGGTGGTCGCGGACGCGATCGCCAAGGGCTTCGACGGGTTCGACCGCCTCGACGAGGCGTACCCGGCGCTGAAGCGCCTCGTGGGGCAGTACAGCGCGGACGAGCTCCAGCGCGGCTACGTGGCGGGCAACCCCGGCGCGTCCGTGCAGCGCGGCTACGACCAGTACGGCCTGTCGGTGATCGCGGACGAGCTGGGCATGAAGGACGAGGCGCAGACGATGCGGGAGCAGGCGTCGTGGCCGATCGAGAAGCTCACCAAGCCGGGCGCGTGGACCGCGGCCGACGGCACGCAGGTCGGCCTGCTCACCCCGCGCGCCGCCGACGGCTCGTGGCAGACCGCCGACTACGCGAAGTTCGAGGCCGCGAGCCTCTACCAGGGCACGCTCTGGCAGTACCACTGGTACGACGCGTACGACATGGACGCGCTCGTCGAGGCGATGGGCGGCACCGAGGCGGCGCGCCTCGCGATGCGCCACATGTTCGGCGAGCACGCGCCCGACGACGGCAAGGCCATGCTCCACTCGAACGCCAACGAGATCGACCTCCAGGCGCCGTACCTCTTCAACTACACGGGCGAGCCGAGCCTCACCCAGAAGTGGACGCGCGCGATCTACACGAAGGAGACCTGGAACCGGTACATCGCGACCGGCTCCTCCAGCGCGGTCCCGAGCGGCGGCGGCGAGTTCACGCCCCCGGTGAAGACGAAGGTCTACCAGCTCGACCCGCGCGGCATGCTCCCCACGATGGACAACGACGCCGGCACGATGTCGACGATGTTCGTCGCCGCGGCCGTCGGGCTGTTCCCGGTGACCGCCGGGTCGTCCGAGTTCCAGATCGGGTCGCCGTTCTTCGACTCCACGACCATCACCTACGACGACGGCGGCGCCTTCACGGTGACGGCCGACGGCGTCTCCGAGGACGCGTTCTACGTCCAGTCGGCGACGCTCGACGGCGCGGCGTTCGGCAACACGTGGGTCGACTACCAGACCGTGATCGGGGGTGCGGACCTCGCGTTCCGCATGGGCGAGCAGCCGAGCGACTGGGGCACGGACACCGAGCCCGCGTTCTCGATGAGCACCGCCACCGACGAGCCCGCCGCGGGCCCGCGCGTCAGCGCCGACCCGACGACCGTGCAGACGGGTGACGGCGGCGCGCTCGACGCGACCGTGACGCTCACGCTCGACGGCGCGCGGTTCGCCGCGTCCGCCGGGACGGACCTCGTCGCGAGCGGGGCCGCGAGCGTCGTCGGGCTGCCCGACGGCGTCACGGCGGCCGTGACGGTCGCGTCCCCGACCGCGCTCACCGTCTCCCTGACGGGGACGGCGTCCGCCGACGCGCGCTTCTACGTCCACCTGGGCGACGGCGCGCTGGCCGACGGCGTCACGGCGTCGTCGCTGCGCGGCCAGGGCGTCTCGGTGCTCTCCCCGCTGCGCCTGTCCGTGGCGTCTGCCGAGCGCGACGCGCTCGCCGGGCTCGTCGACGACGCCGTGCTCGTGCGGCACGGGAACTACTCCTCGGTGACGTTCGACCGGTTCTCCACCGCGCTGACGAAGGCGCAGGAGGCGCTCGCCGACGAGGCCGCGACGAGCATCGCGCTGCGGTTCGCGGCCGACCGGCTCGGCGCGGCGATCGACGCGCTCGACCTCACGGGCGGCGGCTACCGCACGCTCGAGGCCGAGCAGTCCGAGGCGTGGTCGGGCGGCGAGCTGAAGAACGAGGCGAACAGCTCGTCCGGCAACCTCGGCGGCGTGCGCTCCGGGTCGTGGGTGCAGTACCGCGACATGACCTTCGAGACCGCCGACGGGGACACCCCGCCGCGCTTCCTCACGGTCCGGTACGACACGAGCTTCGCCCCGACGGACACGCCGAGCACCGTGCGCGTGCACGCCGGCGACGTGGCCGGCCCCGTGGTCGCGACCGTCGACCTGAAGGGCACGAGCGGCTGGGGCAAGTACGCCGAGGTGACGGCGGAGCTCGGCGACGTGCAGGCGCTCGTCGACGCGAAGGCCGTCACGTTCGAGCTCCTCGCGCCCTCGGGCCGGAGCTGGGTCGGCAACTTCGACTGGTTCCGGTTCAGCGCCGAGGACCCGGCGACCCCGGGCCAGCCGGGCGAGTCCCCGACGGTGACCGTCGAGGCCGAGGACTGGACCGCGAACTCCGGTCGCGGGCTGAAGAAGGAGTCCTCGACGTGGACGAGCGGGCCGGTGACGAACGTCGGCGGCACCGCGGACGGCGACTGGATCGCGTACGGCGAGGTCGACCTCGGCGAGCTCCCGCTCGGCGAGCTGTCGGTCCACTACGTGCACAACTCGAACCGGTCCGGACGGAACTCGGCGCTGTCGGTGTACCTCGACGCGTTCGACCCGGCGAACCCGGGCGAGCCGTTCGTCACCGTGCCGCTGCCGACGACGGGGCCCAGTTGGACCGCGGCCGGGACGGCGACCGTCGTCCTTCCGGAGACGGTGCAGGGTGCGCACGAGGTCTTCGTGCGCCTGTCGACCGAGGCCTACGCCGACCACCCGTTCGTCGCGAACCTCGACAGCCTGACGTTCGCACCGGGCGGCCCGACGTCGGTCGTCGTCGAGTCCGAGGCCTGGACGTCGAACTCCGGCCGCGGGCTGAAGAACGAGTCCTCGACGTGGACGAGCGGGCCGGTGACGAACGTCGGCGGCACCGCGGACGGCGACTGGCTCGCGTACGGCGAGATCGACCTCGGCTCCGCCGCGCTCGACCAGCTCTCCGTCCACTACGTCCACAACTCCAACCGGTCCGGGCGGAACTCCGCGCTGTCGGTGTACCTCGACGCGTTCGACCCGGCGAACCCGGGCGAGCCGTTCGTCAGCGTCCCGCTGGCGAGCACCGGGTCGAGCTGGACCACGGACGGGACCGCCGTCGTCGACCTGCCCAGCACGGTGCGCGGCAAGCACCAGGTGTGGGTGCGCCTGTCGACCGAGGCGTACGCCGACCACCCGTACGTGGCGAACCTCGACAGCATGCGGTTCTTCACCGACGCGTACGACGTCGAGGCACCGACGACCGACACCGCCGCGCTCGCCGCGTCCGTCGAGGACGCCGAGGCGTTCGAGGCGGAGATCGAGCGGTACGGCCGGATCGACGCGGGCGTCTTCTCGCGCGAGCTCGCGGCTGCGCGCACGCTGCTCGGCACCGACGGCGCCACCCAAGCGCAGGTCGACGAGCGGGCGCGGCGCCTCGGGCTGGCGACCGACCAGCTCGTACCCGCCGAGCGTCGTCGTCTCGAGAATCTCGTGACGAGCGCGGAGGCCCTGACCGACGAGGGGTACAGCCCCGAGTCGTGGCAGGCGTTCCGTACGGCGCTCGCTGCGGCGACCGAGACCCGGGACGACGCCGCGGCGTCGGACGAGACGCTGCGCGACGCGCGCCTCGCGCTCCAGGGTGCGATCGACGCCCTGGAGGAGCCGGCCGACGTCGAGCTCGTCGAGGTCACGCTCAGCCCGCGCTGCCTCGCCGGCAAGCCGTACGTCGCGGTCCGCGCGGTGAACGTCTCCGACGCCGCGGTGGACGTCGAGCTCGCCTCGGCGCTCGGAGCCAAGACGTTCACGGACCTCGCGCCCGGGGCGAACGCCTACCAGTCGTTCGCGGCGCGCGGCGTCACCGGTGACCTCGTGGTCACCGTGACCGCCACCGGCGCGGACGGCGAGCAGACGGTCGAGCAGACGGTCACCGTCCCGACCTGCTGACCCGCACCCGACGTGCCCGCGCCACGGCCTCGCGCCGTGGCGCGGGCGCGCTCGTCTCCGGGTGCCCTGGCGGGGTGCGGGAGAATTCCCGGAGGTCGGTCCCGGTCCAGGGACCGGGACGGGAGGCGTGCGATGGCGGTCGAGGAGCAGAGGCGTCTGGTGACGGTGCTGGCGCGGGAGCTGGCGGCGGTGCAGACCGCGCCCTGGGACGAGCTGTCGTACCAGGCGTTCGTCGTGGCCGACCGGACGCAGGCGCATGCATCGCTCGTCGGAGGATGGCCACCGGCCCCGGCGCAGAAGCCGACCTCCCAGGCGTTCGCGGAGGCGCTCGCCGAGCTGCGGGCCGTCACCGCATCGGCCGACCTGGGCGCCTGGTTCACGATCTCGCTGACGGTCCGCGCCGATGGCGAGGTCGACGCGTCGTACGACTTCGACACCGAGCCGTACTTCGTCCCTCCGGTCGAGCCGAAGAGCTTCGTGCGGGACCTGGAGCAGTATCCGCGCGAGGTCGACCAGCAACCGGCGTGGCTGCGAGAGAGACTCTCCTGGGGCGTCCTCACGCCGGAACAGCGGCACCTGGCGGAGGTCGGAAAGCTGGCCCTGGGCCTTGTGCCCCTGTACGGCGGCCGTCAACCGTTCACCGTCACGGTGGCATCAGGGGACGTCGTCGTCCGTGACGACTGGAGCGGGCGACGCGCCGTCGTCGCAGCGGACGGCACGGTCCGGTCCGTCGATCCAGAGCCGACCGACATGCCACTCTGACGTCGCTACTGCGCGAGCGCGCGCACCGCGTCGATCGTGTCGGCCTCGGCGGCGGTCTTGTCGTCGCGGTACCGGAGCACACGCGCGAACCGGAGCGCGAGGCCGCCGGGATAGCGGGTCGACCGCTGGAGGCCGTCGAACGCGATCTCGACGACCTGCTCGGGCCGCACGTGCACGACGTACCCGTCGTCGGAGGTCTCCAGCTCCCGGAAGCGGCGTGTCTGCCACTCCAGCATCTCGTCCGTCATACCCTTGAACGTCTTGCCGAGCATGACGAACCCGCCGTCCGGGTCGCGCGCGCCGAGCCAGATGTTCGAGAGCCACCCGCGGCGGCGACCCGAGCCCTGCTCGACCGCCAGCACGACGAGGTCGAGCGTGTGCCGGGGCTTCACCTTGACCCAGCCCGAGCCGCGCCGGCCGGCCGCGTAGGGGGTGTCGAGCGACTTCACGACGACGCCCTCCTGGCCCTCGGCCACGGCGCCCTCGAAGAACGCGGTGGCGGCGTCGGGGTCGTCGGTGACGAGGCGCCGCACGGCGTGGGGGCCCGCCACGTCGTCGAGCACCGCGAGCCGGTCGCGCAGCGGCTCGTCGAGAAGGTCGCGCCCGTCGACGTGGAGCACGTCGAAGAAGAACGGCGACAGCTCGAGCGACGCCGCGAGCTCGGCCTCTTCGACGGCGCTCCGCTCGCCCTGGGTCGCGGAGCGGGCGGCGGTCTCCTGGAACGGGCGCGGGACGCCGTCGGGCCCGACGGCGAGCGCCTCGCCGTCGAGCACGAGCGCCCGGGCGGGCAGGGCCCGCGCCGCGGCGACGATCTCGGGGACGCGCTCGGTGATGTCGTCGAGCGAGCGGGTGAACACGCGCACGTCGTCGCCGTCGCGGTGCACCTGGATGCGGATCCCGTCGAGCTTCACGTCCACGGCCACGGCGGTGCCCGACGGCGGGTGTTCCCCTGCGTCGTCGTCGCTGTCCGTCCCCGGACCGGCGCCCAGCTTCTCGAGCGCGGCGCCGACGTCGGGCGCGGACTGCGCGAGCATCGGCCGCACCGGGCGGCCGACCGTGAGCCGGAACGTCGCGAGGGCCTCGGTCGCGGCCTCGGGGTTCCTGGCCGTGAGCGCGGCGCGCGCGACCGGTCCCGTCGCTCCGGCGAGCATGACCGCGCGGCGCACCGCGTCGGCGGGGACCCCGGCGGCCTCGGCGACGGCGTCGACCACCACGGAGTCGAGCGCGCCCTGCCGCAGCTCGCCCGAGACGAGCCCCGCGAGGAGCGCCTGCTCGCGCGCCGTCGCGGCACCGAACAGCGCGCCGGCCTCGGCCTGGCGGGCCGTCGCGGAGCCCGGACCGGAGAGGTCGGCCATGCGGGCGAACGCGGCGTCGACGACCGTCAGCGTGAGGGTCGGTTCCTCGGCCGGGGTGGGCAGGTCGCGCAGCGAGCGCCACCCGAGTCCCGTGCGGCGCTGGCGCAGCTCGCCCGCGAGGTACGCGACGGCGATCTCGACCTCGTCGCGGGCGTCCTCGTGGGCGTCGTCCGAGGCGCCGGCAGGGGCGGCGTCGTCGGCGACGCGGCGCAGGAGGTCCGCGATGGCCGCGCGCTTGGCGAGGCGCGAGCGCGTGGCGGCGACGGCGTCGGACGTGGCGGCGACCTCGGCGAGCAGCATGCTCCATCCTCACGCCGACCACCCACGCCCGCCCGCGCTCCCTCCGGTGCCGAACCCGGGCTCTCTCCCCACGATCGCGTCGCGTGGGGAGCAACCCCGGGTTCGCCGACCCGGGAGAGCCCGGGGCCCAGGGTGCCCCGGGTTCGGCAGCGGGGAGCCGTGGCGGGGCGGCCGGTCAGCGGTCGGGTGCCACCGCGACGTCGACCGTCCCGACCGACGGCAGTGCGCGGCGCAGCGCCCTGTCGGCCGCGGCCGAGACCTGGTCGGCGGCGGCGACCGGCGTGTCGGGTGGCAGGAGGACGCGCGCCTGGACGGCCAGGCGGTGTCCCGACCAGCGCAGCCGGACGTCGTCCACACCCTCGAGCCCGTCCACGCCGTCGAGCGCATGGCGCGCGCGGTCCGTGAGCTCCGGGTCGACGCCGTCGAGGAGCCGGCGCCCGACGTCGCGCGCGGTACCCCACAGGAGCACGAGGATCGCGACGGTGATGAGCAGCCCGACGAGCGGGTCCGCGAGGGGGAGGCCCGCGAGGACGCCGAGCGCACCGAGCACGACCGCGAGCGAGGTGAACCCGTCGGTGCGCGCGTGCACGCCGTCCGCGACGAGCGCGGCCGAGCCGATGCGGCGCCCGACGCGGATCCGGTACACGGCGACCGCCTCGTTGCCCGCGAAGCCGACGACGCCCGCCGCGATCACCCAACCGAGATTGTCCACAGGCTGGGGATCCGCGAGGCGCCGCACCGACTCGACGCCCGCCACGACAGCCGAGAGGGCGATCATCGCGACGATGAACAGCCCCGCGAGGTCCTCGGCACGGCCGTAGCCGTGGGTGTACCGCCGCGTCGCGGCACGACGGCCGAGCACGAACGCGATCCACAGCGGCACGGCCGTGAGCGCGTCGGAGAGGTTGTGCACGGTGTCCGCGAGCAGGGCCACGGACCCGCTGACCGCGACGATGCCGAGCTGCGCGAGCGCCGTCGCGCCCAGCACCACGAGGGACACCTTGACCGCCCGGATGCCCTGGCCGCTCGCGACGAGCTCGTCGTCGATGGAGTCGGCCGCGTCGTGCGAGTGCGGCACGAACACCTCGTGCAGCCAGCCGCGCAGCGCGGTCGGGTGACGATGGTCGTGGTCGTGGTCGTGGTCGTGGTCGTGGTCGTGGTCGTGGTCGTGACCGACCGCGGCCGGTCGGGTCGTGCTCACCGCTGCACCTCGGCGTCCGCGACGGCCCCGGGGGTGGGGGAGGACCCGTCGAGCACGTGCGCGTCGTCGGCGTGGTGTGCGGGATGCTCGTCGACGGCGTGCTGGGCCTGGAAGACGGCCTGGGTCACGAGAGTGCGCGCGTGCTCGTCGACGAGCGAGTAGAAGACGCGGTTGCCCTCCTGGCGGGCGCGGACGATGCGTCCCCACCGCAGCTTGGCGAGGTGCTGCGACACCGCCGTCGGGGACTTGCCGACGGTCTCCGCGAGCGCGTTGACCGGCAGCTCGGTGTCCCGCAGGGCGAGGACGATCCGGACCCGCGTCGCGTCCGCGAGCAGCGAGAACACCTCCGCCGCGAGCTCGACGTACTGGCTGTCCACCCCGAACGTGCAAGCCTTCGTATCTTCACGCATACGCAGATACTAACGGAGCGCGCCGCGACATGGTGCCGAACCCGGGGTTGTGGCTCATCTACGCCGCGAACCCGGCGACAGGCCTGGGTTCGGCGACCTGACGGGCGACAACCCCGGGTTCGGCGGGTCCCGCGCTGCGCATCGATACATCATTCCCTGAATACACGCTTTCATGTACTGTCGAGCGCATGGTCGAGACGGTCACGCTCACCCACACCGCGGCGCTCGCGCGGCTGGGGCACGCCCTGTCGGACGAGACGCGCACGCGCGTCCTCCTCGCGCTGCGGGAGGCGCCCGCCTACCCGTCCGACCTCGCCGATGCGCTCGGCGTCTCGCGCCAGGTCATGTCGAACCAGCTCGCGTGCCTGCGCGGGTGCGGGCTGGTGGAGGCGATCCCCGACGGCCGTCGCACCTGGTACCGCCTCGCGGACCCTCACCTGGCCCCCGCCCTCGACGACCTGCTGCGGCTCGTCGTCCAGGTCGACCCCACGTGCTGCGGCCCCGACGGGTGCACCTGCTCATGACGTCCGTCTCGATCGGTCCCACACCTGCCGCCCTGTCCGCCGCGCGCCGTGCGGTCCTCGAGCGGAGGGTCCGGTGGGTCGTCGCGGCGACGATCACCTGGAACGTCGTCGAGGCGGCCGTCGCGATCACCGCGGGCCGCGTCGCCTCGTCGGCCGCGCTCGTCGGGTTCGGGCTCGACTCGGTCGTCGAGGTCCTGTCCGCCGCCGCGGTGGCCTGGCAGTTCGCCGCGCCCGACCCGCACCGGCGCGAGCGGGTCGCGATGCGCCTCATCGCGGTGTCGTTCTTCGGCCTCGCCGTCTTCGTCTCCGTGGACGCCGTCCGGTCGCTGCTCGGCGCCGCGGAGCCTGAGCACTCCGCCGTGGGTATCTGGCTCGCGGCGGTGAGCCTCGCCGTCATGCCGTTCCTGTCGTGGTTCGAGCGCCGGACCGGCCGCGAGCTCGGGTCGGCGTCCGCCGTCGCGGACTCGAGGCAGACGCTCCTGTGCACGTACCTGTCCGCGGTGCTGCTGGTCGGGCTCGTGCTCAACGCGACGCTCGGGTGGTCCTGGGCTGACCCGCTCGCCGCGCTCGTCATCGCGGCCGTCGCCGTCAAGGAGGGCGTGGAGGCGTGGCGCGGGGACGCGTGCTGCGTACCCGTCGCGGTACCGCAGGACACGCACGAGCCCCACGAGGTGCGCCCGGCACGGCCCGCCGGGCGCGCAGATCAGTCGTGCGACTGCTGCTGACGCGCCCCTGACCGCGCCGCCGACCTCGCGACGATCCGGGCCGCGACCCTCGGCACCAGCCAGGCCGCGCTGATCGCGAGCCCGACACCGACGAGGGTCTCGCCCACGCGCTCGACGAACCAGTGGGTCGACGGCGCGTCGTCGTGCACGAGGAGCAGGGACAGGACGAGCAGGGTCGAGAAGAAGGGGAGCACGTACCATCGGCTCCCGGCCGTGGCGGCCGCGCCCCCGATCGCGACGACGGCGACCGCGGCGAGCACGACGGGCGGCGGCGCCGTCGCCGCGACCGCGCACGCGAGCAGCGCCCCCGCGAGGACGGCCACCGCCCGCCCGACACCCCGGTTGCGCAGGGCGTCCCAGCGCGGGCGGCTCACGAGCAGGGCCGCCGTCGGGGCCCAGCCCGGGTGGTCGATCCCGGCGGCGAACCCCAGGGCGGCCGCCGTCGCGCCCGCGAACCCGACCTGGAGCCCGTAGAGCGCCGCCGTGCCGGGTGAGGGCGGTGGGCGGTGGGCTCGCGGCGGCGCCGGGGTCACCGGCCAGGCAAGCGACACGAGCCACGCGTACACCGACCCGCCGACCAGCAGCGCCGCGGCCTCCGCTCCGACCGCGGGCCCGTCGAGCGAGAGCCCCGCCCCCACGAGCGGGACGCCGAGGCCCAGAGCCAGGGGAGCGAGGCGCCGCTCGGGGACGGCCGTCGCCGTCGCGACGGCGACGCACAGCGCCAGGATCGTGAGGACGGCGAGCGGCGGCGTCCCGCCCACGAGGGAGCCGAGCAGGAGCGAGACGCCGGCGACCGCGCCGACGAGGACGACGAGCGCGCGCCGCCGCCGCGGCCCCCGGAGCGGCAGCGCCGCGGCGGGGAGCACGCCCACGGCGACGACGAGCCCACGGGCCGGGTCGAGCGTCAGCGCCACGGCCGCCGCGGGCGCCACGTACGCGAGGCCCAGGAGCACACGGGACCACGACCACGCGACGGGCGGCGGCTGCGGGGTCATGTTCGCTTTCTACCCGACGGCGGACCGGGGCGCCTGGGGCGCGCTCCGGCCGTACCCTGACCGCCGTGACGACCGAACCCTCCGCCGATGCCGCGGGACCCCGCCCCCGACGGCGCCGCCTGCCGCTGTGGCTCGTCGCGGCGGTCGTCGTCGTGGCCCTGCCCGCGACGGGGCTGCTCCCGGCCCCCGACGCACGCGACCTGCTCGTGCGCACCGGCCCGGTGCTGGTCTTCCTCCTCGCGATCACGGTCATCGCCGAGCTGTGCGCGGGCGCCGGCCTGTTCGACGCCGTCGCGGCCCGGGCGGCGCGGCTCGCCCGGGGACGGCGGCTCGTCCTGTGGGGACTCGTCGTCCTCCTCGCGACGGCGAGCACCATCGTGCTCTCGCTCGACACGACAGCGGTGCTCGTCACGCCGGTCGTGCTCGCCCTCGCGCGCCGCACGGGCACGCGGCCCCTGCCGCTCGCGCTCACGGTCCTCGCGCTCGCCAACACGGCGTCGCTGCTCCTGCCGGTCTCGAACCTCACGAATCTCCTCGCGGCGCACCGGTTCGGCACGGGGTACGTCGGGGTGATGTGGGCGCCCGCGCTCGCGGTCCTGGCCGTGACGGTCCTCGTGCTCCTGGTGCTGCACGGCCGGGACCTGCGCGGGCGCTTCACGCTCGCGGGCGCCGGACCGACGCCGCCCGACCGGCTGCTCCTGCGGCTCACGGCTTCGGTCGTCGGGCTCCTCGCGGTCGCGTTCGCGCTCGAGCTGCCGGTCGCGCCGACGGCGCTCGCGGGCGCCGCGGTGCTCGCGCTCGCGACGTGGTCGCGGCGCGTGCGCCCCCTGGTCCCCGTCCGGGAGATGCTGCCGTGGCGGTCGGCGCTCGTCGTCGCGGCGCTGTTCGTGCTGGTGGAGACCTGGCACGCGCACGGGCTTGGCGACCTCCTCGCCAC
The DNA here is from genome assembly GCF_049913115.1 of Cellulosimicrobium sp. E-16. Taxonomy (NCBI): domain Bacteria; kingdom Bacillati; phylum Actinomycetota; class Actinomycetes; order Micrococcales; family Promicromonosporaceae; genus Cellulosimicrobium; species Cellulosimicrobium sp. E-16. The sequence continues at coordinate 4,490,260 of NZ_CP183974.1, read as the reverse complement.
CGTCGCGGGCACAGGCGCCGGACCGGGCGACCTCGCGCAGCTCGCAGCGACCGGCGTCGGCGCGGCGAACCTCGTGAACAACCTGCCCGCGTTCCTCGCGCTCCTGCCGGCGGCGGGGGAGAGCGTCGACCGGCTCGCGACGCTGCTCGTCGCGGTGAACGCCGGGCCGCTGATCACGCCGTGGGCATCGCTCGCGACCGTGCTGTGGTGGCAGCAGTACCGGCGCCACGCGTTCGAGCACGGCCCTCCACCGGCGTGGCACGTGGTCCGGCAAGGCCTCGTGCTCGCACCCCTGGCGGTGGCGGCGGGGGTCGCGGTCGTCGCGTTCGGCTAGATGTCTCGTGGCCGGTCCGCGGGATACGGCGACGGCGACACGAGCACCCTCGTCGCGCACGTCAGCGGCCTGGCCGACGGCGAACGGCGAGGTCGTGTGGTGGTGTGCTCGAGCCTGGTAGCCGGCGCCTCGGCGATCCTAGTCGGCCAACGTCCCCGGCAGGTCGCCGAAGACCTCGTCGACCAGTCGCTGCAAGGCGGTCTGGAACGCTGCGCTCAGCGACATCGCGGCGTCGTCCACGTAGTTGATTCCCGCGGTGAGGGTCGTGGCGCCGTCGGGAGTGGAGTACATGAGCGCGCCGTGACCGGCGATGCCGCCGTTGTGGGTGATGACGGTGCCGTGGCCGGTGTCCTGGACGAAGACGCCGAGCCCGTACCCGGCCGCCGGGTGCGGCGTCAGCATCTCGGCGAGCAGCGGTGCGGGCAGGAGCCGGCCGCTCGTCAGGCCCGAGAGGAAGAGGTGGAGGTCCTGGGTGGTGGAGATCATGTCGCCCCCGCTGGAGATCCACGACGGGTCCTGGAGGGTGACGTCGACCGTCGTGCCTTGGCCGTCGTCCTCGTACCGGTAGTAGGCGTGGGCATGAGGCTCGGGGATCGACGCAGTGCCCGGGACCTGCGTCTGCGTCAGGCCGAGCGGCGACAGGACGAGCCGGTGCATCTCCTCGGCGAGCGTGCGGCCGGTCACCTGCTCGATGATGAGGCGGACCAGGACGTAGTTGGTGTTGGAGTAGCTCCAGTCCGTGCCGGGCTCGAACCGGGCCGGCCTGGACAGCGCCAACCATGCGAGCTCCTCGGTCGTGTAGTGCGTGAATCGTGCGTCCACCCACTGCTTGCCTTGCCACGGGATCCCGGGCACCAGCGTCGCGCCGTTCCACGGGATCCCCTCGACGTCCGCGTCTGCGGCGTAGATCTCCCCGGTGAAGTTGAAGATCCCGCTGGTGTGCTGCAGCAGCATCCGCACCGTGATGCGTGAGTCGATCGGGAGGTCGGGCAGGTAGGCGGCGGCGGGCTCGTCGAGCGCGAGCACGCCGTCGGCGACCAGCCCGAGCGCAGTCGCTGCGACGAAGGTCTTGGTGTTGCTGCCGATCCGGATGTGCCCGTCGGTCGACGGCGTGGCTGGCTCGCCCAGCACGCTCGTCCCGGCGCTGCCGACCCACTCGCCACGGTGGTCGTTGACCCGTAGCTGGATGCCGGTGAACCCGGAGTCGACGATGTCCTGGAGCGCGCGTCTCAGGGCGGGCCTGTCGTGCGCGGTGCGGCTCTCGTCGATGTCGTTCGGCGCGAGGTTCTGGTTCGTCGGGTTCGTCATGGTGATGCTCCTCCAGTGGTGAGGGGTGGGTGGGGACTGCGGTGCGGCCCGCTACGCCACATCGGGTCGCGTCATGAGCGGGGACCGTAGGTGCAGCGCCAGGTCGGGGCCGGTGAGGGGGACGAGGTTCCACGTCGCGGTCGCTGTCCCGGTGCATGCGTCGACAGCCAGACGGACACGGTGCGGTGTGGTGATCACGAACAGGTCGGCGACGAACGCGTCGCGCTGCCACGCGCCCGCAGCGACGACCGGACGGCCGAGCGGTGAGCTCTCCCGCCACGCGCCGTGACCGACCTCGACGTCGATCAGGACGTCGGGCGCTGTCGTCCCGAGCCGCAGGAGCCACCCCTCGTCCGTGGGTTCGACGATCACGGTGGTGCCGTCGGGCAGGGCCGAGCCCGGGGGGGAGGTGTCGAGCCAGGCGGTCACGGACCTGCGGCGTTCGGCGGTGCCCTGCGGACACGGAATGGCGAGGCGCCGCAGGCGCACTGCGAGCTCGTCGTCGTCGTCAGGGTCGTCGGAGTGGTCCAGGCCGGGAAGCAGGAGCTCCCAGACGGGTTCGAGCAGAGTCTCGCCACCGTGGGCGAGGGCGCTCGTCGCGACGACCACGAGATCGTGCGCCGGGACGACCAGGCACACCTGGCCGAAGGAACCCTCGCCTCGATACCCGTGGCGTGACATCCAGAACTGGTAGCCGTAGCCCTGCAGGGTGTCGAGGTTGTCCGACCAACCCTCGACCCGGTGCGTCTCGACGTGCCTGCTGGTGGCGAGGTCCACCCACTTGCCGGGGACGAGCTGCTCGCCGCCCCACCGGCCGCGTCGCAGCAGCAGCTCCCCGAACGCCGCGACGGCCTCGGTCGTGAGGTGCAAACCGTGGAAGCCGAAGGCAGCCCCGCTCGCCACCCGGTCCCACTCGGCGTGGTCGACGCCCAACGGGCCGAAGAGTCGCTCGTCGAGCAGCTCCGGAAGGCCTCGACCGGTGACCCGTTCGACCATCCGGGCCAGCACGTAGGTGGAGCCGTTGTCGTAGGCGTGCCGCGTTCCTGCGGCGTCGGTGAACGGCACCCGCAGGAAGCCCTTGGTCAGGTCGTCCGGTTCCAGCTGCCACGCCTCGCCGAGACTGTCCCCGTCGTGCCCGGTGGTCATCGACAGCAGGTGGTGTGCCGTCAGGCGCCGCCCCTGGTCAGATATGTCTGCCGGGACGTGGTCGGGCAGGACGTCGACCACCCGGTCGTCGAGCGAGAGCAGGCCGTCCGCGACCGCGAGCCCCACGGCGATCGCGGTGAACGACTTCGTCAGCGAGTAGAGCAGGTGCGGGCGTTCGGCCGAGAAGGGCGACCACCAGCCCTCGGCGACGACGTGGCCGTGGCGCACGACCATGACCGAGTGGCACTCGACCCCGTCAGCCTCGAGCCGATCCAGCAGCGCCGTCACCGCCCGGGACGACACGCCTGCGGCACTGGGCGCCGACCGTGGCAGGAGGTGGGCGATCTCCCGTGACGCGCGGCCCGTGGCCGGTCGGTCGTGCTCGGCCGCATCGGCCTGAGGAGCGCGCGGCACCTGGCCATGGTTCGTCATCATCGGCTCCTTGCGGGACAGGCAGGACGTCATCTGTTGCGAAACGACACGAGTCGTTTCCGTTGCCAGAGTCTGCTCCCGTCGCACGAGGCTGTCAACACGCCCCGTGTCGTTTCCTCTAGGATCGGAGGCATGCCCGAGCAGAGCGCACCGGCGCAGGCCCCACATCGACGGCGGAGCGAGACGAGCCGCCGCGCCATCCTCACGGCGAGCCTGGACCTGTGCGCAGAGCACGGGTACGGCCCCGTCACGGTCGAGGCGATCGCGGCCCGGGCGGGGGCCAGCAAGAAGACCATCTACCGGTGGTGGCCCTCCAAGGGGGCAGTCGTGCTCGAGGCCCTGGACGACGCGGCGAACCCTGCCGCCGACTTTCCTGACAGCGGGGACCTGCGTGAAGACCTGGTCACGCAGATGGAGGGCCTGGTCCGCGGGTTGTTGTCCGACCGACGCTTCGGCCGGGCTCTCGTCGGGCTCATCGCCGACACGCAACACGATCCTCAGCTCGCGCGGGGCCTCGTCGACGACCTCTTCCGCCCGCGCGTCGACGAGGCGCGCCACCGTCTGGTCACGGCCCGCGACACGAAGCAGATCGACCAGGGGGCCGACCCCGAACTGATCATCGAGTTGCTCTACGCGCCGCTCTACTACCGGCTCCTGCTCCATCAAGGGGAGCTGCACACCGTCGACGAGCTGCGGACGCTCGTCGAGCACGTCCTGCGATCGGTCGCTCGGTCGGCTTGACGTGCCCGCTCGTCATCGTGTTGGGGCCTGATCGCAGGACGACCCTCGCGGTCGGACGGCCTGACGGGCCATCGCACCACCCGTCTCTCCCTCACCAGAAGCCACGATCTCCACGCCGTCGTCGAGCGAGAACGGCGAGGACCGCTGGGGTTGCGCAGCAGGCCCGGGTGGGCGGCCAGACCTTGTCGAACGCCGTCCCGACGACGTTGCGCATCCGCACGAAACCCGCCGCCGGGCTTGCCCGTGCTGTAGCGCGAGTCCGCCGAGTTCTGCCGGTTGTCGCCCATGACGAACAGCATGTCCTCGGGCACGGTCCGGTCGAACGGGTCCCGGCTGGGGATCGAGCCGGGCTTGATGTAGGTCTCGTCGATCGACACCCCGTTGACGCTCACGCGACCTTCCGCGTCGCAGCAGACCACGTGGTCTCCCGGCGTGCCGATCACCCGCTTGATGAGGTGCTCGCCGGTGTCCTGCGGCGCTGACCACGATGATCGCGATCTCGCGCAGCAGCGACAGACGTGGGCGGAGCCCGGTCGGCGCGGCGTCGTCGCCGGCGCCCGACGCCGGACAGGCATCGGTCTCCGTGTCGAGGGTCGAACCAGGGAGCGGATCGCGCAGCGTGGCGTCGTCGAGCACGGGCCTCACCTGCCACGTCGGTGCGCACCCTTGACGCCCCGGATGTCCGTCTCGTAACGTCCGTACTGCACCACGCAAGAAGTTGACAGAAGCCCAGCACAAAGCAGTGCACACGCTGCAACTCTCGAATGCCGCCACGGGTCCGACCGGTGACCATCCCTGACGGGTCGTTCGTGGCACCCCGGGCCGACCGGTCTCGACCTCGGGTCGATCCCGGTGCCGACCCTGAACCAGCCCTGACCCGACCCACCCGCGACGGTGGGCGCGGCACCAGCACTGCCGCGCGCGCCGTCGGGCACCGTTGCCCGCGGGTGGACGAGCCCGCCCTGGCGGGAGAACGAGGACGTTCATGAGAACCCCCTGGAAGCACACGGTCGTGGCGGGCGCCGCGGTGGCGCTCGTCGCGCCGCTGGGCGTCGTCGCCGTGGCGCACGCCGCGGACGCCGCCAACCTGGCGCTCGGCAAGCCGATCGCCGCGTCGTCGGTGACGCAGACCTACGTCGCGGGCAACGCCAACGACGGGAACGCCGGCTCCTACTGGGAGGGCGCGGGAGGGCAGTACCCGTCGCACCTCACCGTCGACCTCGGGGCGGAGGCCGACGTCGACCGCGTCGTCGTCACGCTGCCCCCGCCGTCCGTGTGGTCGTCACGCACGCAGACGTTCAGCGTGCTCGGTCGGTCCGACGGCGAGACGTCGTTCCGGACGCTCAAGGCGTCGGCGGCGTACGGGTTCGACCCCGCGAGCGGCAACAAGGTCGAGATCCCCCTCGACGCCGAGGTCGACGAGGTGCGCCTCGCCTTCACGGTCAACACGGGCGCAGGCAACGGCCAGGTGTCCGAGCTCCAGGTGTGGGGTACGCCCACGGGCGGCACCGACCCGACGGACCCGACCGGGCCGACGGACCCGACCGGCACCAACTACGCGAAGAGCCGTCCCGCCACGGCGTCGTCGACGGAGTGGCAGTTCGTCGCCGGCAACGCGGTCGACGGCAGCGCGACCACCTACTGGGAGGGCGCGGGCGGGCAGTACCCGTCGACGCTCGACGTCGCGCTCGCCGCGCCCACGCAGCTCAGCAGCGTGCGCGTCCGGCTCAACCCCGACGCCGCGTGGGGCCCGCGCACGCAGACGTTCTCCGTGTGGGGGCGCACCGGCACGGGCGCCTGGCAGGAGCTCAAGGCGTCTGCCGGCTACGCGTTCGCGCCGGGCAGCGGCAACCTCGTCGACGTCCCCGTGACCGGCACCGCCACCGACGTGCGCCTGCGGTTCACGGGCAACACCGGCGCGGGCAACGGCCAGGTCGCCGAGCTCGAGGTCTACGGCGCCCCGGCGCCGAACCCCAACCTCACCGTCACCGCGGTGACCGCGTCCCCGGCGTCGCCCACGGCGACCACCCCCGTGACGCTCACGGCGACGGTGAAGAACACGGGCGACCGTGCGTCGTCGGCCACGACGCTCGACGGGAAGCTCGGCGGTTCGACCGCGGGCTCGGCCGCCGTCGCCGCGCTCCAGCCCGGCGCGAGCGCGCAGGTCCAGGTCGCGGCGGGCACCCGGCCCGCGGGCGAGTACACGGTGGGTGCGGTCGTCGACCCGGCGAACACCGTCGTCGAGCAGAACGAGACCGACAACGCGTTCACGGCGACGGCGAAGCTCGTCGTGGGCGAGGCGCCCGGTCCGGACCTCGAGGTCGTCTCGGTCTCCTCGAACCCGGCCAACCCCGCCGTCGGCACGGCCGTGACGTTCTCGGTGCAGGTCCGCAACCGCGGCAACCAGCCTGTCGCGGCCGGGTCGGTGACGCGCGTCGTCGCCGGGTCCACCACGCTCAGCGGCACGACGCCGGCCGTCCCCGCGGGCGCGACCGTCACCGTCACGCCGAGCGGCTCGTGGACCGCCACCAACGGCGGGGCCACCGTGACCGCGACGGCCGACGCCACGGGCGTGGTCGCCGAGACGAACGAGGGCAACAACACCGGCACGCTCGCCGTGACCGTCGGGCGCGGCGCCGCCGTCCCGTACACGACGTACGAGGCGGAGGACGGCCAGCACACGGGCACGCTGCTCCAGACCGACGCGCTGCGCACGTTCGGCCACACGAACTTCGCGACCGAGTCGTCGGGCCGTGAGTCCGTGCGCCTGACCAGCACGGGCCAGTACGTCCAGTTCACGTCCACCAACCCGACGAACTCGATCGTCGTGCGGAGCTCGATCCCCGACGCCCCCGGCGGCGGGGGCCAGGAGAAGACGATCAGCCTCTACGCGGACGGCCAGTTCGTGCAGAAGCTGACGCTGTCGTCGAAGCACGCCTGGCTCTACGGCACGACCGACCAGCCCGAGGGCCTGGTCAACACGCCGGGCGGCGACGCACGCCGGCTCTTCGACGAGTCGCACGCGCTGCTCGGCCGGTCGTTCCCCGCGGGCACGGTGTTCAAGCTCCAGCGCGACGCGGGCGACGACGCCGCGTTCTACGTCATCGACCTCGTCGAGCTCGAGCAGGTCGCCCCGCCGCTGGCCAAGCCCGCGCAGTGCACGTCGATCACCGAGTACGGCGCGGTACCGAACGACGGGCTCGAGGACACGACCGCCATCCAGGCTGCCGTGACCGCGAACCAGAACGGCGACATCGACTGCGTCTGGATCCCGGCGGGGCAGTGGCGCCAGGAGAAGAAGATCCTCACCGACGACCCGCTCAACCGCGGCATGCATAACCAGGTGGGCATCAGCGACGTGACGATCCGCGGCGCGGGCATGTGGCACTCGCAGCTCTACAGCCTCATCCCGCCGCACCTCGCCCCGGGCGTCATCAACCACCCGCACGAGGGCAACTTCGGGTTCGACGTCGACGACAACACCCAGATCTCCGACCTCGCGATCTTCGGCTCCGGCACGATCCGCGGCAACAACGGCCAGGAGGAGGGCGGCGTCGGGCTCAACGGCCGCTTCGGCAAGAACACGAAGATCACCAACGTGTGGATCGAGCACGCGAACGTCGGCGTGTGGGTCGGGCGCGACTACTCCAACATCCCGGAGCTGTGGAACCCGGGTGACGGGCTGGTCTTCTCCGGCATGCGGATCCGCAACACCTACGCGGACGGCATCAACTTCAGCAACGGGACGCGCAACTCGACGGTGGTGAACTCGACGTTCCGCAACACCGGCGACGACGCGCTCGCCGTCTGGGCCAACCCGTACGTCAAGGACCGGGCCGTCGACATCGGGCACTCCAACACGTTCCGCAACAACACCGTCCAGCTCCCGTGGCGTGCCAACGGCATCGCCATCTACGGCGGGTACGACAACTCGATCGAGAACAACCTCGTCTACGACACCATGAACTACCCCGGCATCATGCTGGCGACCGACCACGACCCCCTGCCGTTCTCGGGGACGACGCTCATCGCCAACAACGGCCTCTACCGCACCGGCGGGGCGTTCTGGAACGAGGACCAGGAGTTCGGCGCGATCACGATCTTCCCGCAGACGCACGACATCGTCGGCGTCACCATCCGCGACACGGACATCGTCGACTCCACGTACGACGGCATCCAGTTCAAGAACGGCGGCGGGAACATGCCGGACGTGAAGATCACGAACGTGCGGATCGACCAGTCCAACAACGGCTCCGGCATCCTCGCGATGGGCGGCGCCCGCGGCAACGCGATCCTGTCGAACGTGACCGTCACGAACTCGCGCGACGGCGACGTCGCGAAGGAGCCCGGCTCGCAGTTCACGTTCACGGGCCAGTAAGGGGCCCACTCCGGATCACCCTCGCGGTGCCGAGCACGACGTGGGGGTCGTTATCCGCCGGATAACGGCCCCCAGGTCGTTCTCGAGGGCGAGAACGTCGTGCTCGACGGCGGGCCGTCGGGTCTGGTCATCAGCCACGGTCACACCGGGGTCGCCAGGTGCCGGATGATGTGGCGACCGGGCTCGCCGCGGCGAGATCAGCGCGGCGGCAGCTGGTCGGCGACGGGCTCCGGGGCCGGGGGCACGGTGTCCTCCACGTAGCGCGGGCGGCAGGCGAACCAGCCGCCGACCACCCCGGGAACGGCGGTGGCGGCGAGCACCAGGAGCGGGACGGACCACGACCCGGTCGCCTCGCGCAGCAGGCCCAGGCCGATCGGGCCGAAGCACGCGAGCGCGTACCCGAGGCCCTGGACGAAGCCCGAGACGGCCGACGCGGACTGCGGCGTCCGGGTCCGCCGGTTGATGAGGGTCATGCACAGGGGGAACGTGCTCACCCCGATGCCGAGCGCGCACATCCAGAGCACGGTGCCGTCGAGCGGGGACAGGAGCAGGCCGAGGTATCCGGTCACGAGCACGACGGCGCACACGACGACCACGACGAACGGGTTCGCCAGCCGCGTGGCGAGGTGCGGCACGACCAGCGCGGCGACAATGCCCCAGGCGGAGTAGAGGGCGACCATGGTGCCGCCGAGCGCGGCGCTCCCGCCCGCGTCGGTGAGGACGGCCGGGACCCAGGTGATGATCCCGTAGTTCGACAGCGAGATCGCCGCGAACAGGACCACCAGTCCCCACACGGTCGACGACCGTCCGATCCGCGGCCTCGCCCCGGACGCGGCGGTCGCGGCCGGCGCGTGGTGGTCGGCGGGCAGGCGGGCCGCCAGGACGAGCCAGACGACGGCGGCCAGCGCCGCGGGTCCGGCCCAGATGCCGATCGAGAACCGCCAGGTCGTCGCCTCGGCGACCGGGACCGCCAGGAGCGGGGCGACGAACTGCCCCGTCTGCATGAGGATCAGGTAGAGCGACGTCCACAGGGCGATGCGGTCGGGGAACCAGGCCTTCACCAGGGGGACGATCACGACGTTCGCCGCCCCGATCCCGGCGAGGGCCAGCACGGTCGACGCCACGAGCCAGCCGGTCGACGGGGAGACGGCGCGCAGCACGAGCGACAGGGCCGTCAGCCCCAGCGCCACCGTGGCGGTGCGCTCGAGCCCGAACCTGCGCGTCACCACCGGGGCGAGGAACCCGAAGAGACCGAACGACACCGCGGGGACGGTGCCGAGCAGCCCGGCCACGGCCACGCCGTAGCCGAGGTCGGCGCCGATGATCTCCAGCAGCGGGGTGAACCCCGTGACGGCCGTCCGGAGGTTGATCGCCGTCAGCGCGACGGCGAGCCCGGCCCACAGGGTGAGGCGTGCACGCCCTGCGGGGACGCGGGTAGGGGAGAGTGTCGCCACGTGGAACTCCGCTGCAATGTCGACCGACGATAGGATCATGGGATGAATCTGGAGCAGTCTGACACGCGTGAGCCCCTGCGTCGAGTAGGCCTCATCGACCAGGCGGCGGCACGTTTCCGCGACGAGGTGGTCTCCGGGCGCTGGGCGGTCGGCGAGCGCATCCCGACCGAGGCCGCCCTGGTGGCCGAGTTCGGCATCGGGCGGAACACGGTCCGCGAGGCGCTCCAGTCGCTGGTGCACGCGGGCCTGCTGCGCCGCGAGCAGGGGCGCGGCACGTTCGTCATCTCCCGCTCCGAGCTGACCGGCACCCTCGAGCGCCAGCTCGCCGGCGGGACCCGCCGCCACTACCTGGAGCTGCGCCTCGCGCTCGACAGCACCGCGGCGTCGCTCGCCGCCGCGAGCCGCACGGACGCCGACGTCGTGCTGCTGCGCGAGCTGCGCGACCTGCGGGAGGCGGCGTGGTCGACCGACGACCCCGACGCGCGCGCGAGCGCGGACCTCGACCTGCACCGCGCGATCGTGGAGGCGACGCACAACCCCCTGTACGTCACGCTGTACTCGAGCATGCTCGACGTGTTCGCCGTCCACATGCGCGACGAGGAGAACCAGGACGAGGACGCGGCGCACCGGCACCACCACGAGCTGGTCGAGGCGATCGCCGACGCGGACGCCGCCCGCGCCGCCGCGGCGGTGGCCGCCATCATGGACCCGTTCCTGCGCTGAGCCGCGGCGCTGCCGCCGAACCCGCGCTCAGTCCAGGCAGAACTCGTTGCCCTCGACGTCCTGCATGACGATGCACGACTCGTTCTCCTCGTCCGCGACCATCACGCGCACGCACGTCGCACCGAGGGCGACGAGCCGGTCGCGCTCGGCCTCGAGCGTGGCGAGGCGCTCGGCCCCGACGAGCCCGGTACCGACGCGTACGTCGAGGTGCACCCGGTTCTTCACGACCTTGCCCTCGGGGACCCGCTGGAAGTACAGGCGCGGCCCGACCCCGCCGGGGTCGCTGCACGCGAACCAGGTGTCGCGCTGCTCCGGCGCGAGCGCGGCGTTCGCGTCGTCCCACGTCGCGAAGCCGTCCGGTGGCGACGGCGGGACGTAGCCCAGCACCTCGCACCAGAACCGGGCGACGCGCTCCGGCTGCGCGCAGTCGAACGTGACCTGGACCTGCCTGACCGTCGTCGTCATCCCGCCACCCTAGGCGTGCGGGTCCTCCTGGCCGGAGGGCATTTCCGGCCCTGACGCATCCGTCACCGGTGCGTCCGCCACCGGCGTGGTCGGCGCCGGTGCGGTCGGCGCCGCAGGGAACGTGCGTCGCGCGACGAGGACCACGACGAGCGCGACGGCGACGATCCCCGCCCCGACGAACGGGACGACGTCGAGCCCGGAGCGCGCGAGGACGAGCGCGCCGAGCGCGGCGCCCCCGCCGATGCCGACGTTCGACGTCGCGTTGACGAGCGCGCCCGTGAGATCGGGTGACGCCCCGTGCGCGCGGATCGCCGCCGCCTGGAACACCGGCGCGACGGCGCCGAACCCCGCGCTCCACACCCCGATGGCGACGAGCACCCCGACGGTCCCGGGGAACGCCAGCCCCACGGCGAGCATGCCGGCCACGACCGCGACGAGCGTCACGACCGTCGTCCGGCGCGGCCGGTGGTCGAGGCGCGCGGCGGCGAACGCCGTCCCGACGAGCCCGAGCGCCCCGAGCACGAGGAGCGCCGGGCCGAGCGCCGACTCCTGGAGGCCCGCGCCCAGCAGCAAGAGCGACACGAAGGTGTAGACGGTGTACTGGCCCAGATACGCGAGGGAGTTGGTGGTCGTCGCCACCGCGAGCGCGGAGCGCCGGCTCGCGCTCGACGCGTCCGACGGCGGAGCGCCGCCCCCGGGCACGGGCGGCAGCAGGAACGCGATGAGCACGGTGGCCAGCGCGCACGCGCCCGCGAGGACGCCGAACGCGGGACGCCAGCCGATCGCGGTGCCGAGCGTCGTCGTCAGCGGGACGCCGAGCACGAACCCGACGGCCGCGCCCGCGGTGACGAGCGAGAGCGCGCGGCCGGTGAGGTGCGGCAGCACGAGCCGGGTCGCGTACCCGATGCTCACCGAGAAGAACACCGCGTGCGACGCGCCGCCCAGGGCTCGCGCCGCCGCGACGACGGCGAACGTCGGCGCGACGGCGACGAGCACGTTGCTCACCGTGTAGAGCCCGAGCGTCGTCAGCAGCAGGCCCTTGCGCGGGAGGCGCGCCGTGCCGAGCGTCAGCGGCACGGCGAGCGCCGCGACCATGACCGCGTACGCCGTGACGAGCAGCCCCGCGACGGACTCCGTGACGTCGAGGTCCGCGCTGAGCAGCGGCAGCAGCCCGACGGGCACGAGCTCGGTCGTGATGGCGACGAACGTCGCGAGGCCGAGGGCGACGATGCCGCCCATCGCCTCGCGGACCGTGCCGGGCCGGAAGGGGGCGGTCATGCGTCCGTCTCGGCCTGCAGGGGAGCGGGGTGGTCGAGGGCGACAGCGCGCAGCATGCTCCCACCCTAGGAGGACGGCGCCGCCGCGGGCTGAGCCACGGCCTGCTCGGCGGCGCGGCTGACGTGCTCCCACGCGGCCCAGGTCTCGAGGCGCCGGGCCGTGACGTGCTGCGCGACGTCGTAGACCATGCTGCCCAGGAGCAGGCGCAGCGGCGGGTCGTCGCTGTCGACGAGCGTGAGCATCGCCTCGGCGGCGAGCCGCGGGTCGCTGTCCACGGACCCGTCGGCCCACTGGCGCTCGAGCTCGGCGCGCAGGGGCGCGTACGGCTCGGCGGGGGTGGTCGAGGCCATGCTCGTGTACAGGTCGGTCCAGTAGCCGCCGGGCTGCACGACGGTGACCTTCACGCCGAACGACGCGGCCTCCGCCGCGAGGGCCTCGCTCATGCCCTCGAGCGCGAACTTGCTCGCGCTGTACAGCCCCGTGCTCGGGAAGCCGCCGAGCGCGGCGATGCTCGAGACCTGGAGCAGGTGCCCCGAGCCCTGCGCCCGCAGGTGCGGCAGCACCGCCTGGCTGACCCACAGGGCGCCGAAGAAGTTGACCTCGAGCTGGGCGCGGGCCTCGGTCTCGGTGAACTCCTCGACCATGCCCATGGACAGGGTGCCGGCGTTGTTCACGACGACGTCGAGGTGGCCGAAGCGGTCGACCGCGGTCGCCGCCGCGGCGTCGACCGCGCTCTTGTCGGTGACGTCCAGGGCCAGCGCGAGGACGCGGTCGTGGTGCCGGGCGTCGAACGCGTCGGCGCTCGCGGTCCGCGCCGCGGCGACCACCCGGTCGCCGCGCTCGAGCGCGGCGACGGCGAGCGCGTGCCCCAGGCCGCGGCTCGCGCCGGTGATGAACCACGTGCGGGGAGAGGGGGAGGTGTGGCGCACGGGATGCTCCTCTGATGAGACGAGACGTTGCGTCTCGTTGAGAGGTCGACCGTAGGACACGTCCGCGCGTTTGGCAATACGCAACGTCTCGTCTCGGGCCGGACTAGGCTGAGCGCATGTCGACCCCCGACCCCGCACGCCGCAACGAGAGCTCACGCCGCGCCGTCCTCACGGCCACGCTCGACCTCCTCCAGGAGGTGCCCTACGCGCGCCTGAGCATCGAGGGCATCGCGACGCGCGCCGGCGTCGGCAAGCAGACGATCTACCGCTGGTGGCCCTCGAAGGCCGCCGTCCTCTTCGACGCGTTCCTCCTCCTCAGCGAGGCGGGGGAGGGCGAGGCGCCGCAGCTCCCCGACACCGGAGACCTCCGGGCCGACCTCACCCTCGTGCTCCGGGCGACCGTCGCCGAGCTGAACGACCCCCGCCTCGCCGAGCCGATGCGCGCGCTGGCCACCGAGGTGGCGCACGACGAGTCGCTGGCCGCGGCGTACCACGAGCGCCTCGACGCCCCGCTCCGCGAGGCCAAGCGGGCAAGGTTGCGCAGCGCGCAGGAGGCCGGGGAGCTGGCCGACGACCTCGACCTCGACGTCGCGGCCGACATCATCTGGGGTCCCGTGCTGAACCGGTGGCTCCAGCGCAGCGGTCCCCTGACCGACGAGTACGTCGACGCGCTGCTCGACATCGCGCTCCGCGGGATGCTGCGGCGCGCCGAGGCCTCCTGACGGCCGTGCGCGTCGAACCGGTGACCGGGGGCGTCCTCGTGGACCGTGTCGTGGACCTCGTCCTCGGGTTCCGGCGCGGCGACCAGGCGACGGGGCCTGACGGCGCGGTGCGGCTCCTCGTCGACGGCCACCCGTCCACACGGCCCGAGGCGCTCGCGGACCTGCTGGTCGCACCCCTGCGGGCTGCCGGCCGACCGGTCGCGCGGGTGCGTGTGCAGGACTTCTGGCGTCCCGCGTCGCTGCGGCTCGAGCACGGCCGGGAGGACCCGGACGCGCTGCTCGACGCGTGGATCGACGTGGCGGGCCTCAACCGCGAGGTGCTCGACGCCGTCGGCCCGGGCGGGCCCGGGCGCTACGTGCCGAGCCTGCGCGACCCCGCGACGAGCCGGTCCACGCGCGCGGCGTACGTCGCCGCGGAGCCGGGGCTCGTCGTCGTGCTCGACGGCGCGCTGTCCCTCGGCCACGGGCTCTCCGTCGACCTCTCCGTCCACCTGGCGCTGCGCGCGCCGACGCTCGCGCGCCGCACCGCGCCCGAGGACACCTGGACGCTCGACGCGTACGCGCGCTACGAGCGGGACGTGCGGCCCGCGGAGGTGGCCGACGTCGTCGCGCGGGTCGACGACGCGCGGCACCCGGCGCTCGTCGTGCGCTGACGCGCGTCCTCGGGCATCGCGCGCTGACACCCGCAGTCGGGTGGTGCGCTCAGCGGGGCAGGTGCGTCTCGACGAGGTCGACGATCGCCGGGTCGTCGGGCAGGGTGCGGGGGCGGAAGCGGTGCACCTCGCCGCCGGGCACGACGACGAACTTCTCGAAGTTCCACGTGACCCGGCCGGCCTTGCCCTCGGCGTCCTCGGCCTTCTTCAGCTCCTGGTAGAGCGGGTGGGCGTGGCGTCCGTTGACGCGCACACGGTCGACCACGGGGAACGTCACGCCGTACGTGAGCGAGCAGAACTCCTGGATCGCCTCGTTCGTGCCGAGCTCCTGGAGGAACTGGTTGCTCGGGAACCCGATGACCGTGAACCCGCGGTCGCGATACTTCTCCTGCATCGCCTCGAGCGTCGCGTACTGCGGCGCGAGGCCGCACCGCGAGGCGACGTTCACGACGAGCACGACGTCGTCCGCGTGCTCGCGCAGGGTGTGCGTCGTCCCGTCCATGGCGTCGAACGGGATGTCGTACAGGCTCATGCGGGACTCTCCTGACGGTCGGACGGTGTTGTTCGCCTCCCATCCTGCACCCGACGACGCCCGAGATGTGAAGATCCGGGGTCGAGGTCGCGCCCGCGGTCGCCGCGGAGCACCCCGCCCGCAAGACTCGCCTCATGGCCACCCCGGACCCGGACGACCTCGGCTCAGACGGCACCTCGCGCCTCGGGCGCGCGGTCGTCGGCGTGGTCGTGGGGATCGCGATCTTCGCGTTCGTGGGAGTCGTGGGGTACTTCCTCTTCATGTCGTACGCGATGCAGCAGTGGGCGGACTCGTACGACTCCTCGGCCACCGAGGTCACGGCGACGGCGCAGGACGAGGACACGGCCGCCGTCGGGCAGGAGTCCGGGCTCGACGCGTCCAACGAGGCATACCGGCAGCGGATGGGCACGCCCGAGGACCACGCCGAGGCGGCGCTCTCCGTGCCTGCGGTCCAGACCGCTCTCGAGCCGCTCGCCGACGGGTCCGCCGTCACGGGTGACGAGGTCTGGGACACGCTCGTCGCGGCGGGCTACGAGCACGTGCAGGTCTCAGACCAGAACGCGAGCGGTGATCTCGTCCCGGTCGTCGGCGTGGGCGTCGGGGTGCCCGGCGGCTGCGTGTACGGGGCGGTCACGCCCGACGCCGTCACGCTCGAGGCCGGGGGGCCGATCGCCGACGGCGGGTGCCTGGAGATGCCGTCGCACTGACGTCCCGCAGGTGCCGACGCGAGATCGGCCCGAGCGTCCGAGATCGACCTTCGGTGGGTCGATCTCGCGACCTGCGGGTCGACCTGGGTACGGTCAACGGGGCGGGCGACGGAGCCCCCGCAGGTGACGGAGGGTGAGAGATGCGGATCGAGGGCACGGTCGCCCTGGTGACAGGAGGGGCCTCGGGCCTCGGGCGCGCGACGGCGGAGGGCCTGGTCGCGGCGGGGGCGCGGGTGGTCCTCGCGGACCTCGCGTCGTCCGACGGCGTCGCGGTCGCCGGTGCGCTGGGCGACGCGGCGCGGTTCGTCCCCACGGACGTGACGAGCGAGGCCGACGTCGCGCGGGCGCTCGACGCGGCGGACGCCCTCGGCGGGGCGCGCGTCGTCGTGAGCTGCGCCGGGGTCGTGCTTGCGCAGCGCGTGCTCGGCAAGTCCGGGGTGCACGCCCTCGACGCGTTCCGGCGGGTCGTGGACGTCAACCTCGTGGGGACGTTCAACGTCGTCCGGCTCGCGGCCGAGCGCATGCTCGCGCTCGACCCGCTGGGGCCCAGCGGGTCTGACGGTGAGGACCCTGCCGGGGAGGAGCGCGGCGTCGTCGTGCAGACCGCGTCGGTCGCGGCGTTCGACGGGCAGGTCGGGCAGGCCGCCTACGCGGCCTCCAAGGCGGGCGTCGCCGGCCTCACGCTGCCGCTCGCGCGCGACCTCGCGCAGCACCGGATCCGGGTCATGACCATCGCGCCGGGCATCTTCCGCACCCCGATGATGGCGTCGCTGCCCGAGGCGGCGCAGGAGTCGCTCGGCGCGCAGGTGCCGCACCCGAGCCGGCTCGGCCGCCCGGAGGAGTACGCGCACCTGGTGCGCGCGATTGTCGAGAACCCGATGCTCAACGGCGAGGTGATCCGCCTCGACGGCGCGATCCGCATGGCGCCGCGCTGAGCGCACGGACCACGGGCGCGCCGCGGCGCGGACCACGGGATCGCGGGCCACCGCCCGCACGAGAGGAGGAGGACGATGCCGCCGTACACGACGGCGACCGACTTCCGCGCCGACCTGCTCGCGCGCGCGACCGCGGCCCAGCGCCGCGCCTACACGCGGTACTTCCCCGGCGACGACACGCTCGCCGGGGTGCGCATGGGCGACGTCTTCACGCTCGCGAAGAGCGCGCTCGACCTCCCGGTCGACCAGATCGAGCTGCTGCTCGAGGACCGGGTGCACGAGGTGCGAGCCGGCGGCTGCTCGATCATGGGCAAGGCGGCGACCGCGCGGCGCGTGACCGTCGAACGGCACGCGGAGCTCGTCGAGCTCTTCCTGCGCCGCCACGACCGGATCGACACGTGGGACCTCGTGGACCTCACCGCGTACCAGGTGCTCGGGTCGTGGCTCGTCGACCGGCCGCGCGACGTCCTCGACGACCTCGCACGCGCCCCCGACTGGCCGCGGCGTCGCTCGGCGATCGTCGCGACGGCCGCCTTCCTGCGCCGCGGTCAGGTCGACGACACGTTCCGGCTCTCCGAGGTCCTCGTCGACGACCCTGAGCCCTACGTGCAGAAGGGCGTGGGCTGGATGCTGCGCCACGCGGGCGACGTCGAGCCCGAGCGGCTGCGCGCGTTCCTCGAGGACCACGCCGCGACCATGCCGCGCGACGTGCTGCGCGCCGCGGTGGAGAAGCTGCCGCCCGCGGAGCGCAAGGAGTGGCTCGCGCGCTGACGGGCGCGGACGAGCGGGGAGCGACGTCATGACCGAGGACCCGAGGACCCGCGCGGCCTTCGCGGCGCTGCTGCGCGCGTGGGGCGACGCGCTCGTCGCGAACGACCCTGCCGCGATCGACGCGTTCGTCGACCCGGGCTGGGTGGTCGTGGGGACGGACGGGAACGCCCAGCCGCGCGACGGCTTCCTCGCGGTCGTCGCGTCGGGCGAGCTCGTGCACACCGAGATGTCGTCGGAGCTCGTCACGGTGAGCGTGCACGACGACGTCGCGGTCACCCTCGCCCGCGGCGTCTCCGCGGGCACGTGGCGGGGGACGCCGTTCCGCGACGAGGAGTGGTCGGTCGACACGTTCGTCCGTCGCGGCGACGCGTGGCGCTGCGTCCACACCGCGGTCGTCCCCGCCAGGTCGGGCGGGACGTGACCGACGGGAGCCCGCGGCCCAGCCCGGGTGCGGCGTGCTCGGGCTCGCCGAAGACCGCCCATCGAAGAACTTTCGACTTTTGATTGACACCCGACAGAAGCTTCGTAGGATGACGACCGGGTGGTAGGTGAGAGCCCGCCCGACACCGTTGGACGCGCTCCTCCGGCACGACGACGTGCGGAGGACTCGCTCGAGGACGAGACGAGGAGGACCAGACGCAGGGCGCTGTTCGGCCCTGACCAGGACGGACGACGAAGCGGGCCGCCCGAGGACCTGTCGGCGACGACGAGCGCCGAGTGCCGCTGACTCGCTGCCGACCTGTACCACCGCGGTGCGACTCGCCCGAGCCGCACCGTCACATCCCTCGAAGGAGAGACGATGAGCAAGTCTCAGATGACGCGCCGCAGCCTGATCAAGGCGCTCGCGGCGTCGACCGTGGCAGTCGGCCTCGGTGCCGCCGTCGCCCCGGTGGCCAACGCCGCCCCCGCTCCCACCGCGGCCGGGCCGCTCGCGGCCGCGGGCAACGGTCGCCTGGTCCCCCCGGGCAAGATCGGCATCCAGCTCTACTCGATCCGTGACAAGGTCTCGAGCCTCGGGTTCCGGACGGTGTTCGAGCAGCTCGCCGACATCGGCTACTCCGAGATCGAGTTCGCCGGCTACACGCAGGGTCAGGTCGGCGCGATCACGCCGGAGGAGATCCGCCAGCTCCTCGACGACAACGGGCTGCGCGCCGTCGGCTCCCACGTCAGCATCAACGCGCTGCGCAACGACCTCCCGCGCCAGCTCGAGATCGCCAACATCCTCGGCATGCCGCACGTCGGCACGGCCAACGCCCCGTCGAACGTCAACACGGTCGACGGGTACCGCGCCGCCGCGGACGAGTTCAACGCCTGGGGCGCCCAGGCGAGCGCCGCAGGGCTCAAGCTCTACCAGCACAACCACGCGGGAGAGTTCGCGTTCGCGACGGACCAGCCCGAGGTGCGTCTCTACGACGTCTTCTTCGACAACACGGACCCGCGCACCGTGTTCCTCGAGATGGACGTCTACTGGGCCTTCGTGGGCCAGTACCGCTTCCCCGGCTTCGAGCCCATCGACTACGTGCGCAACAACCCGCACCGCTACCCGCTCCTGCACCTCAAGGACGGCGCGCGCAACGAGGCGAACCCGAACGGGTTCGACATCATCGAGTTCGACGCGGGCGACCTGCCCTACCGCGAGTTCCTCCGTGCGACGAAGGCACGTGGGACGCGCTGGGGCATCTGGGAGCAGGACAACGCCCCCACGACGGCCGTCCCGCCGAACCCGGTCGACTCGTTCGGCAACGCCCGGCGCAGCTACACGTCGATCCTCGGCCTGCGCGGCTGAGGCACCCGGCCTCGAGGGCCCCGTCCGCGGCTGCGCGGGCGGGGCCCTCGTGCGTGCGCGGTCAGACGTCGCGCACGAACGCCCGGAGACCCGCGAGCACCGCGGGCCCGTCGTCGCCGCCGAGGAACCCGTGGCTGGCGCCGGGCACCTCGACGAGCTGGCAGCGGACGCCGTCGCGCGCGCACGACGCGGCGAGCGTCCGCGCCTCGGGGAGCAGCGCGTCCTGGTCGCCGACCGCGAGGAACGTCGCCGGGAGCCGCGACGCGTCGAGGTCGAGCCGCGGCGCGTCCTCGAGGCCCTCCACGCGCGCCCACGCGCGGAAGGACTCGGCGGACAGCGCGGCGTCGGGCCCGCCCGGTCGGTCCCGGTCGAACGACCCGAGCGTGAGGTCGAGGTTGGGGTTGGTGAGCGCCAGCCACGCCGGGGCGAGCGGCGTGCCGTGCGCCCGGTGTGCGGCGGCGACCGCGACCGCCCCGCCCGCCGAGTCGCCGAACAGCGCCAGCCGCTCGACCCCTTCCGCGCCGAGGAGCGCGAGCGCGACGAGCGCGTCGTCGGCCGCCTCGACGAGCGTGCCCTCGGGCGCGAGCCGGTAGTCGACCGAGACGACGACGGTCGCGAGCGTGGTCGCGATGCGCCGGCACGAGGCGTCCTGGAGCTCCAGGTCCCCGAACAGCCCGTACCCGCCGTGCAGGAACACGACCGCCGAGCCGGCGCCGTGCGCCTCCGGGACGTAGCGGCGCATCGCGACGCCGTCCCGGGTCTCGTCCCGGATCGTTCCCGCGAACGGCTGCCGGGGCCGGACCAGGGCGCGCTCGCGCGCCTCACGCCGCAGCGCCGTGACCTTCTCGGCGAGCTCCACGGGTCGATTCTCGGTCATGCGACCGGGCACCGCGGACGAGGCGGACGACCGTGGTCCTCCCTCGCGGGACCGCCGTCCTCGCTCGCGTGACCACCGCTCTACCTCGCGGGCTCGGCGTCCTCCGCGGGGGTCGTCGTGGCGGGGTGGGGCGCCGGGTGGGGGAGCGGGCGCACCTGGCCGGCCACGGCGAGGGACAGGACGGTCGCGGCGCAGATGACCAGGAGCATGTGGCGGGCCCCCACCTGGTCGACGAGCAGGCCGAGCAGCGGCGGCGCGGTGAGCATGGCGACGGTCGAGAACGACGTCGCGACGGCGACGCGCGGCGCGGCGTGGGCGGGGTCGTCGGAGGCAGCGGCGATGGCGACGGGGTTGGCGAGCGCGGCGCCGCAGCCCCACAGCACGATGCCGACCCACGCGAGCGGGAGGCTCGGCGCGAGGCCGAAGACGAGCAGGCCGACGAGCGCGGAGACGCCTGACGCGCGCAGCACCGACACGCGCCCGAAGCGGTCGATGAGACCCGTCCCGGCGAAGCGGAACACCGTCATCGCGCCGACGAACGTGCCGTACGCGACGGCGCCGAGCGCCTCGCGCACCTCGAACCCGTCGACGACGGCGATCGAGAGCCAGTTGCCCGCCGACCCTTCGGACAGCGACGACGCGAGCAGCACGAGCCCGATGAGCAGCGTGCGCGGCTCGCGCCACGCGGCGAGCGCGGCGCGGACCCCGGCCCCACGGCGGGGCGAGGTCGCGGCCGCGGGTGCGGCGCCGTCGACCAGGTCCGTGGTGCCCGCCGACGCAGGCGCGCCGGAGGCGACCTGGTCGGGCGCGAGCGCGGTCGCGGGGGCGATGAGCACGGCGCGCGCCACCGTGACGGCGAGCGTCACGACGAGGATCTGCGCGGTGATGCCGACGTGCGCCCACGAGAACGCGGCCGCGACGAGCGCGCCGCACGCGGCGCCGATGGAGAACGCGGCGTGGAAGTGGGGGAGGATCGCCCGCCCCACGTGCTGCTCGACGGACGCCGCGCAGATGTTGATCGGCACGTTGGTCAGTGCGCCGCACACGCCGTTGAGGAACGCGCCGACCGCGAAGAGGACGACGCCGCCCGTGCCGGTGCCGAGCGCGACGAGCCCGAACCCGACCACGTTCCCCACGGTCGCGACGACGAGGGTCGTGCGGCTGCCGAACCGTGCCACGACGGCGCCCGCGGACACCACGGACACGAGCGACCCCAGGCCGCCGACGACGAGCAGCAGGCCGAGCTGGCTCGCGCTGATCCCGAGCGCCTCCCGGACCGAGGGCAGGCGGCTCATCCACGACGCGCCGATGACCCCGAACAGCCCGAACTGCACCATGAGCGCCCAGCGGGCGCGCGCGACGACCGCGCGGTCCGTCAGGGCGCGGTCGGACCCGGAAACAGGTGGGGTTCTTGACACTTGCCCCAGTCTACGGAGCCCGAGACCCGCCGGGCCCGTGGATTTCACCGGGATCGGGCACGGGACCCGGCGGTGTCCCCGGGGTCGGCCGCGGGACCTGGGCCGTCACCGGGGCAGACCTCAGAGCCGGACGGTCCCCGCGACGCAGGTGACGCTCGCGCCGCCGACCCAGACCGTCCCCGAGCCGTCCCGCTCGACGTGCACGCGGCCGGCCCGGCCGAGGGCCGCGCCCTGGGCGGCGACGTAGCGGTCCGGGAGACGGCCGTCGCGCACGAGCCACTGCCCGACGACGGCGTTGAGGCTCCCGGTGACCGGGTCCTCCGGGATGCCCATCGCGAGCGCGAACCCGCGGACCTCGACCGCGGCGCCGTCGGGTCCGCCGTCGTCCCCGTACAGCCCGGCGACGCCCACGGAGAGGTCGGGGTGCTCGACGCGCAGGCGTGACCAGTCGGGTGCGAGCCCGGCGACGCGGTCGGCGGAGTCGAGCAGCACGACGCGCCACCCGGGCCCGTTGTCGAGGACGCGGTGGTCGAGCACGGCGTCGTCGGGCACGCCCAGCGCGGCGACGATCGCCGCGAGGTCGTCGGCCGGCACCGGCTCGTCGGCGAGCAGGTCCGGCGCGGCGAACGCGAGCCTGCCCGAGCGGTCCCCGTCGGACTCCTCGTCCGACCCGCCGGCGCCCCGCGACTCGTGCCGGATCGTCACCAGGCCGACGCCGCACTCCTGCACGACGGCGTCGCCCGCCCGGGGCGCGCCGCCCGCCTCGAGCCACGCGTGGCACGAGCCGAGCGTCGGGTGCCCGGCGAAGGGGAGCTCGCCGGCGGGGGTGAAGATTCGCAGGCGGTAGTCGGCGCCTCCGGCGGCCCCCTCCGCGGTCGGCGGGAGGAGGAATGTCGTCTCCGAGAGGTTCGTCCAGCGGGCGAACGCGGCCATCTGCTCGTCCGTGAGCCCGTCGCCGTCGAGCACGACCGCGACGGGGTTGCCGAGGGTCGGGACCTCGGTGAACACGTCGACCTGCGCGAACGGCCGGGACGCGGTGCTGTCGGCGATGTCGCCGTGGCGTGCGCTCATACCTCTGAGCGTACGTCCGGGCAGGCCAGAGCACTTTTGTCGATCGTAAGTCGGAAGTTGTAGACACATCGATAGAACGAGGGCTAGCCTGTCCAGCGTTGTCATCGACGGAGCCAGGCAGGGGTTACGCTCCGTGGACTCGAAGTCCGACCGAGTAAGGAGCAACGATGCTCGAACGCACCAGCCTGCCGGTATCCCGCCGGATCAGGTACCGACGCGGCGCGGCCGCCCTCACCCTCGGCGCCGTGGTCGTCGCGGGCTGGGCCGTCCCCGCCGCAGCAGATCTCCCCGAGCAGGAGCCCGGCGTCACGCTGCGCACCTTCCAGCTCGCGCAGAACCCCGGGGCCGTCTGCACCCTCAAGTCCGGCCAGACGCCCAACGTCGACAAGCTCATGCCGACCATCGACTGGTCGACGGCCGAGCAGTTCGGCGCGGAGGACAACTTCATCTCGCAGGTGAGCGCGAACCTGCACGTCCCCGCCGACGGCCAGTACCAGTTCCGTGTCACCAACGACGACGGCGCGCTCGTGTACATCGACGGCCAGCTCGTCGTCGAGAACGACGGCCCGAACGACTCGACCTCCGTCGAGGGCAGCGCGACGCTCACGGCGGGTGTGCACGACCTGCGGGTCGACTACTACGAGGGCAGCGACAAGCAGCGCCTTACGCTCGCGTGGAAGACGCCGGGCAGCTCGACGTTCACGACCATCCCGACGTCGGCGCTCAGCACCGAGGCAGGCGTCGTGCGCGTGACCGCGCCCGGCTACAAGTACTGCGAGGGCGCCACCGACACGGCCGGCGACGGCCTGCGCCTCGACACGGTCAACCCCAACTACGACCTCGTCGACCTGCGCCCCGCGGGCTTCGAGCCCAAGGTCTCGGGCCTGGCGTTCACGCCGGACGAGAAGCTCGCCGTCGTGACGACGGGCGAGGTCAGCTCCGGCGGCTGGCGACCCGACCCGGTGTCCGGCGAGGTGTACTTCCTCGACGGCGTCGTGGGCGCGGACGGCCCCGAGGACGTCACGGTGACCAAGGTCGCGGACGAGCTGCTCAACCCGATGGGCATCGAGGTCGTCGAGGACTCGATCTTCGTCTCGGAGCGGTACCAGCTCACGCAGCTCACCGACCCCGACGGTGACGGCTTCTACGACCAGCACACGAAGATCGCGGAGTGGCCCGACGGCGGCAACTTCCACGAGTTCGCGTTCGGCCTGATCCACGACGAGGACTACTTCTACGTCAACCTCTCCGTCGCCATCAACAACGGCGGCGCGACGACCAACCCGCAGCCGGCGGCCAACCGCGGCACGTCGATCAAGATCGACCGCGAGACGGGCGAGGTCACGTACGTCGCCGGTGGCCTCCGCACGCCGAACGGCATCGGCTTCGGCCCGGAGGGCGAGATCTTCGCGACGGACAACCAGGGCGCCTGGCTCCCGTCGAACAAGCTGATCCACATTCAGCAGGACAACTTCTACAACCACTACACGAACCCGGCGGGTCCGTTCGACGCGAACCCCGTCGCCCCGCCGGCCGTGTGGCTCCCGCAGAACGAGATCGCCAACTCCCCGGGCAACCCGGTCCTCGTCCAGGACGGCGAGTTCGCCGGCCAGATGCTGCTCGGCGACGTCACGTACGGCGGCATCCAGCGCGCGTTCCTCGAGAAGGTCGACGGCGAGTTCCAGGGTGCGGTCTTCCGCCACACCGCGGGCCTCGAGGTCGGCGCCAACCGCACCATCTACGGGCCCGACGGCGCGATCTACGTCGGCGGCACCGGTGAGGGCGGCAACTGGGGCGAGTCCGGCAAGCTCCGGTTCGGCCTCCAGAAGCTCGTCCCCGTGAACGAGGACTCCTTCGACATGAAGGAGATGCGCGTGGTCGAGGGCGGCTTCGAGATCGAGTACACCGACCCGGTGTCCGACGAGGTCGTCGAGAAGCTCGCCGACGCGTACCAGGTCAAGCAGTGGCGCTACGTGCCGACGCAGCAGTACGGCGGCCCGAAGGTCGACGAGGAGCCCCTCTTCGTCACCGACGCCACGGTGTCCGAGGACCGCACGACCGTCACGCTGCAGATCGACGGTCTCAAGCCCGGCCACGTCGTCTACATCCGCTCGCCGCGTCCGTTCGCGTCCGCGGAGGGCACGGAGCTCCTCAGCACCGAGGCCTGGTACACGCTCAACTCGCTCCCCGGATACGTCGCCCCGGCCGACCGCGGCTGGTACGAGGCGGAGCTCGCGCAGCCCCTCGGCAGCTCGAGCATCGGCTCGGACCACAGCAACTACTCGGGCTCCGGCTTCGCTGCGGGCATGACGAACGTCGGCGCCGGCCGCACGTTCTCCGTGACCGTTCCCGAGGCGGGCACCTACCCGGTCAACGTGCGCTACGCCAACGGCATCCACCCGTACACCACGCTGCGGGCGAAGAACGTGTCGCTCCACGTGAACGGCGCGGACCTCGGTCAGTGGAACTTCCCCACGACCGGGAGCTGGAAGGACTGGGGCGTGCAGACGCGCGACCTCGAGCTCCAGGCCGGCACGAACACCATCACGCTCGCGTACGAGACCGGCGACGAGGGCAACATCAACATCGACGTCCTGTCGCTCGGCGAGAACCCGGACATCTGCAGCCCGGGTGAGGTCGAGGACGGCTACACCGCGATCTACGACGGCACCCTCGCGAGCCTCCAGGAGGGCTGGCGCATGGCCGGTCCGGGTGGCTTCGGCCGCCAGGACGACTGCTCGATCCGCGGTGCGGGTGGCATGGGCCTGCTCTGGTACGACCAGGAGCTCGGTGACAGCTACAGCCTGAAGCTCGACTGGAAGCTCACGAAGGACGACAACGGCGGCGTGTTCGTCGGGTTCCCGAACCCGGGCGACGACCCGTGGGTGGCCGTCAACAAGGGCTACGAGATCCAGATCGACGCGACGGACGCCGACGACCGCACCACCGGCGCGGTCTACACGTTCCAGGGCGCCGACGAGGCAGCCCGGGACGCCGCCCTCAAGCCGGTCGGGCAGTGGAACGCGTACGACATCCGGGTCGAGGGAGACCGCATCCGCATCTACCTCAACGACGTGCTCGTCAACGACTTCACGAGCACCGACCCCGCGCGACTGGTGAACAGCTTCATCGGGATCCAGAACCACGGCAACGGCGAGATGGTCAACTACCGGAACATCCGGTTCAAGGAGCTGACCGACGAGCCGGTCGAGGAGCTCGCGATCTCGACGACGGTCCAGACCCGCTGCATGGCGGGCAAGGTCTACGTCGCGGTCCGTGCCACGAACGACGACACGGTGCCGGCGGACATCACGCTGACGACGCCGTTCGGGACGAAGACGGTGACCGGCGTCCAGCCGGGTGCCTCCGCGTACCAGTCGTTCGCGACGCGCTCGGCCTCGGTCGACGCGGGCACCGCCCAGGTGGCGGCGACGGGCGGCGACCTGACGTTCCAGGCGGACGTCGCCTACGAGGCCGCGAGCTGCGGCTGACGTGAGACCCCGGGGCGGGCGGCGTGAGCCGTCCGCCCCGGGACGGACCGGGCGGGGGCGGCAGCACGAGCCGTCTCCGCCCGTCCCGTCTCACCCTCTTTCTCCATCTCGGTGAACCCGAGGCGCGCCCCTCGCACGGGCGGAGCGTGGTCCGACGGCGCTCCCACCCTCGCGTAGGGTGCTCACCTCACGTCCTCGCTCCCGCGGGGCCTCGCACGACTCCCGCACGACGTTCCTCGACGAGGAGGACAGCCCATGGCGCTCGGACGCCTCCTGCACCGGACCGGACGGTTCGCCGCGCGACGTCGCGCCGTCGTCCTCGGCGTCTGGGCCGTCCTCCTCGTCCTCGGCGCGGTGCTCGGCGGCGCCGTCTTCGACAAGACGACCGACGTCGAGCCCGCACCGCCCGGCAGCGCCTCCGCCCTCGCGGCCGAGCGCCTCGACGAGCTCGAGCCCGAGGGCGAGACCGTCGTCGCCGTCCTCTCAGGGCGCGACTACTTCTCCACGGACCTGATCGCCCAGGCGAGCGAGGTCATGCACGGCATCCGCGCGACGCCGGGCGTCGTCGAGCTGTTCGACGCCTACACGGGCGGCGGCCTCATCGCCGACGACGGCCAGGGCTCCCTCGTCATCGTCGAGCTCGACCCCGCGCTGTCCGACGACGAGGCGCTGGCCCTCGCGCACCAGGTCGCCGACGCGCTCCACACCATCGACACCCCCGAGGTCCTCGTCGGCGGGGCGCTGCTCGCCGAGGAGGCGTTCGTCGACCAGGCGATCACCGACGCCGCCGTGGGCGAGGGCGTGGCGATCGCCGTCCTCCTCGTCGTGCTCGTCGTCGTCCTCGGTGGCCTGCGCGCGGGCCTGGTGCCGCTGCTGTCCGCGCTCGCCGCCATCGCGGTCGCGTTGCTCGTGCTCAGCGGCCTCCTGGGGATCGTGCCCGTCAACGAGTTCGCCGTGAACGTCGTGACGCTGCTCGGCCTCGGGCTCACGGTCGACTACTCCCTGCTCGTCCTGGCGCGCTTCCGCGAGGAGCGCGCCGAGAACCCGGGCCTCCCCCTCGACGAGCTCGTCGGGCGCACCCTCGCGACCGCCGGGCGTGCCGTGCTCGCGTCGGGGCTCGCCGTCGCGATCGCCCTCACCGGCCTGCTCCTGCTCGGCGACTCGCTGCTCTCGGGCATGGCCGTCGGAGGCGCGATCGTCGTGCTCGTCGCGACCGCCGCGGGGCTCACGCTCGTGCCCGCGCTCGTCGCGACCTGGCACCGCGCCATCCCCGCCCCGGGCGCCCGCACCTGGTCGCACCCGTGGACCGGGCGCGGCGGCGCCGGGACGCTCGGCCGCCTCGCCCGCACCGCGCAGCGGCACGCCGTGCTCGTCACGCTCGGCGCGACGGCCCTCCTCCTCGCGCTCGCCGCGCCGCTCGGCTCGATGACGCTCGGCAGCTCCGAGGTCCACTCCCTGCCCGCCGACGCCGAGGCGCGCCTCGCCGCCGACGCGTCCACCTCGCGCTTCGCCGACCTCGGCGTCACCCCGATCACGGTGCTCGTCGAGGCACCCCGCGGCGACGAGGCCGCCTCCGCCTACCTCGACCAGGTCGCGGCCCTGCCCGGCGTCGAGGACGCGATGCAGGACACCGACTACCCGCCCGAGGTCCTCGTCGTCGACGTCACGCCCGACGTCGGCGAGGGCGGCGACGCGACCGCCGCCGAGGCCCAGGAGCTGCTGCGCGCGATCCGCGCGATCGACACCGCTGGCCTCGACGTGCACGTCGCCGGCCCGGCCGCCGAGGTCGTCGACACCCAGGAGCACCTCGCGCAGCGCCTCCCGCTCGCTGCGGGCGTCGTCGTGCTCGCGACGTTCGCGCTCCTCTTCCTGCTCACCGGCTCGCTCGTCGTGCCGCTCAAGGCGCTCGTGCTCAACCTGCTCACGCTCGCCGCGACGCTCGGCGTGCTCGTCTCGGTGTTCCAGCACGGCGTCGGCGCCTCGCTGCTCGGGTTCGAGCCGTGGGGTGCGCTCGACGTCACGACGCCCCTGCTCATCGGCATGCTCGTGTTCGGCCTGTCCACCGACTACGAGGTGTTCCTCCTCGCGCGGACGGCCGAGGAGTGGCGCGCCCGCACGCCCGGCGAGGACCCCCGCGCCGCGAACGACCGGGCCGTGCTCCGCGGCATCACCGCGACCGGCCCGGTCGTCACGACGGCGGCCGTCGCCATCGGCATCGTGTTCCTCGGCTTCGCGGCGGGCGAGCTCGTCGCGATGAAGGAGGTCGGCGTCGGCATGGCCGTCGCCGTGCTGCTCGACGTGACCGTCGTCCGCGGGCTCCTGCTCCCCGCGACGATGACGCTCCTCGGGCGGTGGAACTGGTGGCCGGGGAGTGGCGGGCGGTCGGACGACGCGGGTCTGGCTTCCGCCGAGACCTCCGCGGGGGCGGGGCGGGTCTCTGCTGGGCCGAGGTAGAGCCGTGGTGCGTCAGGCGTCGCGCATGACCTCGGTGACGAAGCGGGCGGAGCGCTCGCGGAGGCCGTCGACGCGGAGCTCGACGAACAGCTCGCGCATCGACTCGTCGTCGCCGATCTCGGTGCGGGTCGGGGCACGCCGCACGTTCTGCGAGCACAGGAACTGCGTGCAGATGAGGGTGCCGACGGTGTTGCCGCGGCGTCCGGCGGCGCCGGCACGCCGCGCGACGTAGAGGCTGACGTCGTCCGTCACGACGACGTCCTCGCACCACGCGCAGACGGCGCGCTTGCGCATGCCGCCCGTCTTGGCGTCGGTGGAGCGCAGCAGGACGCCGCGCGGCTCGCCGTCGACCACGACGACGGCGTACGCGAGCAGCGGCGCCTTGCGGTCGCGCCACCCGAGGTAGTCGAGGCGGTCCCAGTCGAGCGCGTCGAGGTCGGGGAGGGTCGCCTGTGCGGCCTCGCGCTTGGAGGCGTTGACGAACGACGCGCGGATCTGCTTCTCGGTCAGGGGAATCATGGGTTCAGGGCTTCCGTGTCGGTACGGTCCCACCCTGCCCGACGGCGTGCCGCGGCGCAGGCGGTCGGCTCACGACGACGCAGGGTCGCCATGGCGCACGACGGCGCCGCTCGGCCGAGCGGGGAGGGTGGGGATGACGGCGTGCCCGCGACCGCCGTCGCCAAGACCTGCTGAGCGCGGGTCATCTGTCGTCGGGGAAATGACGACGAATGCCCAGCGCTCGACGGGGCGGGGCGCCGGGTCGGCGTCCCGCTGAACGGCTCAGCGGGTGACGGTGCGGGAGGGGAGGGCGCCCGAGCAGGCCGCCATGGCCACCTCGCAGCCTGCGGTGCCGTGCATCCGCGTCTCCTCGTCCCGTTCGGTGCGCCGTCCGGCGCGACCTGATCCGTGGTCGTGCCCGTCCGGCACGACGAACGGCTGCCCTCGGCAACCGTCACCCTCGATGGTGCGCCTCGCACACCGCCGCCGTCAACGTGATTCCGCTCGCGCGGCGACGTCCAGCCGCCGAACCCGGGGTTCCTCCTCAGGATGCGCTCCGCGTGGGGAGCGACCCCGGGTTCGGCATCGCGTGTCGCGCCCGGGTGACCTCCGGCGCCCGGAACGGGACGAAAGACGACGGGTCCGGGCTCTGCCGGGCGCGAGACTCGGAGGCTCCGCCACCCGTCGTCGAGGAGGATCCTCCGTGCCTGTCGCGCCGTCACCGTCCGAGACCGCCGCACCCGTGGGGGAGCGCCTGGTGTCCGTCGAGGTGGTGGTGCCGTCCGGGGTGTTCTGGTCGGGCCCGGCGCGCAGCGTCACGGTGCCGTCGGTGTCCGGGACCTTGGGGATCCTCGCCCGGCACCAGCCCGTCGCGGCGACGCTCAAGGCGGGGCGGGTGCGGCTGCGCACGCCCGACCGCCCGACGGCGGAGCTGCGCATCGGCGGCGGCTTCGTCGTGGTCGACGACGACGAGGTGACGATCCTCGCCGACGACGCGACCTGGGTGCAGGCCCGCTAGTCCCTACGCGGGGTCGACCACCGGACCGAGCTGCACGACGACGATCCGGTGCCCGTCGGGGTCGTTGACGTGCGCGAACCGGTCCCCGGACTCGGCGTCGGCGTCGGGGCCGACGAACGGCTCGACCCCCACGTCGGCCAGCCGGGCGAGGATCGCATCGAGGTCGTCGACGTAGAGCACGAGGTTCGGCAGCCCGTGGCGCACGAGGGGCGCGCCGCCGTCGGGGAGCGGGACGAGCCACAGCCCGGGCTCGTCGACGCGGCCGGGTCCGACGTGCAGCAGCGGGAACCCCTCGGTCTCGCCGCGGAACAGCGTCCCGAACCCGAACCCGTCCGACCAGAATGCGGCGCTCGCGTCGAGGTCACGGCAGAGCATGACCGTGCGGCCGATCGTCGTCGTCATGCGGCGAGCCTAGGCCGTGCCGCCGACGTCCCCGCCCGCCCGACGCCCGACCTCCCGGGGCGCACGTGCGCCGTCGGGCATACCGTGGACGCATGGCGACCGACGGCGGCATCCGCAGGACGATCAGCGACCTCGTGGCGCAGGAGCGCGAGCTCCGCGAACAGTTCGCGCAGGGGGAGATCACCGGGGGGCAGGAGCACGAGCGGCTCCGCGCGATCGAGGTCGAGCTCGACCAGTGCTGGGACCTGCTGCGCCAGCGCGACGCGGCCCGCGAGTTCGGGAGCGACCCGGATGCCGCGACCGTGCGCGACCCCGGTACCGTGGAGGGGTACCTGGACTGACCCGCACCGAAGGAGCCCTTGTGAGCACGCAGGACACGCAGCAGATCCCCACCGGCACCGAGGGGCGCGACGTCGCGGACCGCGCGGGCGCGGTCGCCCGGTTCGTCGTCGCCTTCGCGTTGTTCGTGGGCGGGCTCGTGCTCATGGGCTCGGGCATGTCGGGCGTGGACGGCGGCGTGTGGCTCTTCGTCGGCGGCCTCGCCGCCTCGACGCTCGCGTTCGCACTCCCGATGTCGGGCGCCGCGGAGCGCTGACCGGCCCGCTCCCGCGCGGCGTCATGCGGCGCCGTGCGGGAGCCTCCGGAGTCGCGACCGCCGCGGCGCGCCCCGTCCCGTCGTCTACGCCCAGGCGCCCAGCAGATCGTCTGCGCTGAAGGCGAGGTCGGCGCCGGTGGGAGTCTCGCCCGACGGGCTGATGGCGACGATCCGCGCGTCAGCCGAGCGCGGGACCCGGTCACGGACGGAGTGCAGCGCGGCGACCTCCCGGGGCGACACGCCGCGCTCCCGCCGCCATTTGATGGAGCCGATCAGCGACGAGCGATCGCGTGTCATGGCGACCACGTCGATCTCGACGCTGCCGTCCCGGGTCCACCACGGACGCACCGTCTCGACCTCTGCCAGCCGCTCGTCGGACCGCGAGAGGCGGGTGAGCGCCTCTCGGACGACCGGTTCGATGCTTCGTCCTCGCCAGCTCGCCCAGTCGCGATCGAACGCGGTGATGGCAAGATCCTCCCGACCGCGCGCGATCTGCTCCACCCTCCGCTCGACGTAGCGGAACCAGAAGCGCAGGTACGGATCCGTGACCCGGTAGCGACGGAGGCGGCCCGTGGGTGCGGCCCAGGCCGGGACCTCGCGCTCGACGAGCGACTTCGTCTCCGTCAGGCTCTTGAGCGCCCGGGTGGTCGCGGTCTCCAGCGCCTTGCGGTCGGAGGAGTCTTGGATCGCGGAGAGCACGTCGCTGAACCCGGGGTTCGCCGTGTCGTCCGAGCCGATCGCCGCGAGCACCCGGTACGCGGCGGGTGCGTCGGGGAACTCGGCGTCGAGCGTCAGCCGCGCCGTGGTGACGAGCGGGCTGTAGGGGTCGGCCAGTGCGGCCCAGACGTACTCCTCCGGGCTCAGCCCCGACCTCGCGAGGTCGGTGACGAGGCGTGGGTACCCGCCGGTGACCAGGTAGGCCTCGAAGGCGTCGAACGCGCTGCGACCAGGGAGTGCCGACGCCACCTCGGCCGGGTCGAGCGATGCCACGGCGCACGGTCGCAGTCGCCCGAAGAGAGGGCGACCGTGCGACGCGAGCTGTTCCATCATCGCCACGTCGGAGCCGATGAGGACCATCAGGACCGGCAGCTTCTCCAGGGTGCGATCCCACTGGGCCTGCAGCTCGCCCTCGAGGGACGGATCGCCGTCGACCATCCACGGGAACTCGTCGAGGACGGCGATCACGGGTCCTGAACGTGCCGCGACGGCGAGGCGTCCGAGCCACTCCCGCCACGAGACGGCAGGTGTCTGGGTCAAGAGCTCGGCGTCCGGCAGCGGCCGGCGAGACTCGATGATCGCCCGGGTGGCGTCGTCGAGCTGGCGTCGCAACGACGACCCGTAGATGCCGGGGACGTAGACGGACGGCACCTCGACCGACTCCACGAACTGTCCGACCAGGGTGGACTTGCCGACCTGCCTTCGCCCGCGCAGTGCAACGATCCGTCCGGTCCCGTGGTCGACCACGGCATCCAGATGCGACCGGAGAGCGTTCGTGCTCGTCGCACGGCGGACCAAACCTTCATTGAAGGTAGCAGACATACCGTGAAGCATACATCGCATGTCTGTTAATGGAATCGCGAAAGGGCCTCGTGCGGTGGCTCGGGCGTGCTGTGAGCCGTCGCTCACGGCGCCGCGGGCCGAGGTAGTACCGGGGTCAGGACCCCGGTACTACCTCGCGGACTGCGGTACTACCTCGCGAGGCTCGCGCGGACCGCCCTCGCTGCGGCGACGAGGTGCTCGAGCGACGGCACGGTCTCCTCGTAACGGCGCGTCTTGAGCCCGCAGTCGGGGTTGACCCAGACGACCTTCGGGTCGATCGACTTCACGGCGAGCTCGAGCAGCTCCGTGACCTCCTCCGCGGAGGGGACGCGCGGGCTGTGGATGTCGTAGACGCCCGGCCCGATGCCGCGCGCGTACCCGGCGTCGCGCAGCTCCGGCACGATCTCCATGCGCGAGCGCGCCGCCTCGACCGACGTCACGTCGGCGTCGAGGCCGTCGATCGCGCCGATGACCTCGCCGAACTCCGAGTAGCACAGGTGCGTGTGGATCTGCGTCGCCGCCTCCACGCCCGACGTCGCGAGCCGGAACGAGCCGACCGACCAGTCGAGGTACGCGGGCTGGTCGTCCTTGCGCAGCGGCAGCAGCTCGCGCAGCGCGGGCTCGTCGACCTGCACGATCCCGATGCCCGCGGCCTCCAGGTCCGCGATCTCGTCGCGCAGTGCGAGGCCCACCTGGTTCGCGGTGTCGCCGAGCGGCTGGTCGTCGCGCACGAACGACCACGCGAGGATCGTCACCGGTCCGGTGAGCATGCCCTTGACCGGCTTCTCCGTGAGCGACGCCGTGTACGCGGACCACTCGACCGTGATGGGCTCCGGGCGCGTGACGTCGCCCCACAGGATCGGCGGGCGCACGCAGCGCGACCCGTACGACTGCACCCAGCCGTTCGCGGTGACGGCGAACCCGTCGAGGTGCTCGGCGAAGTACTGGACCATGTCGTTGCGCTCGGGCTCGCCGTGCACGAGCACGTCGAGGCCCAGCTCCTCCTGGAGCGCGACGACGCGCGCGATCTCCTCGCGCATCGCGACCGTGTAGTCCGCGTCGGAGAGGTCGCCCCTGGTCCACTGCGCACGGGCGCGGCGGATCTCCGGGGTCTGCGGGAACGACCCGATGGTCGTCGTCGGCAGCGGCGGCAGGTTCAGGCGCTCGTGCTGCGCGGCCGCGCGCTCGGCGTAGTCGCCGCGGGCGAAGTCCGCGTCGGTCAGCGCGGCGGCACGCTCGCGCACCGCGGGCACGACGACGCCGCTCGCCTCGACGCGCGACGCCACGGCCGCGCGGGACGCCTCGATCTCCGCCGCGACGGCGTCGCGACCCTTGGTGAGCGCGCGGGCGAGCGTCGCGACCTCGCCGACCTTCTGGTCCGCGAACGCGAGCCAGTCGCGCAGGCGCGGGTCGAGCGTCGTGCCTGACGTGGTGCCCGGCTCGGCGAACGTCTCGTCCTCGACGTCGTGCGGCACGTGCAGCAGCGACGTCGACGTGCCGACCGAGACCGCGCCGGCACCCAGTCCCTCGACGGCGTCGACGACCTCGAGCTTCGCTGCGAGGTCCGCGCGCCACACGTTGTGCCCGTCGATCACGCCCGCGACGAGCGTCTTGCCGGCGAGGCCGGGGACGCCGCCGTCGGCCGCCGTAGGGACGGCGCCCTTGACGAGGTCGATCGCGATCGCGTCGACGTCGGTGCCCGCGAGGAGCGCAAGCCCGTCCCGGGCCGCTCCACCGGCGGTCTCGGCACTGGCCTGGAGCGCGCCGAACGGCGCGGCGACGAGGATCGCGGGCCGCGCGTCCTGCGCCGAACCCGGGTTCGCGGCCGGGTCCGCGGACGAGTCCGGCGCAGACCCCGGGTTCGGCACGGGGCGGAGGTCGGTCGCGAGGGCGCGGTACGCCGACTCCACCGCGGCGGCGAGGTCGGCGAACGGCACGTCGACCGAGTCGGTGACGAGGATCGGCTCGTCGAGCTGCACCCACGGCGCGCCCGCGGCGGCGAGCGCGCGCAGCAGTTCGGCGTAGGCGGCGACGACGTCGTCCAGGCGGTCGAGAGGCGAGTACCCGGCGGGGGCGTCGTCGGCGGCCTTGGACAGCGCGAGGAACGTCACGGGCCCGACGACGACGGGCCGCGTCACGACGCCGGCCTCCTTCGCCTCGACGAACTCGCGCACGACGCGGTCGTCGACGAACCGGATCGGGGTGTCCGGGCCGATCTCGGGCACGAGGTAGTGGTAGTTCGTGTCGAACCACTTGGTCATCTCGAGCGGAGCGTCGTCACCCTGGCCGCGCGCCACGGTGAAGTAGCCCGCGAGGTCGAGGCGCCCGGCGTCGTCGGTGAGCGACGCGAACCGCGACGGGACCGCCCCGAGGAGGACCGCGGCGTCGAGCACCTGGTCGTAGAAGGAGAACGACCCGGGGACGGACGCGTCGTCGGCGCCGAGGCCGAGGTCGACGAGCCGGCGGACGGTCGCGAGGCGCAGCTCGCGGGCCGTGGCCTCGAGCTCCTCGGCCGACGTCTTGCCGGCCCAGAACGCCTCGACGGCCTTCTTGAGCTCACGACGACGCCCGATGCGCGGGTAGCCGAGCACGGTGCCCGCGGGGAAGCCGACCTGAATCTGGGTAGGGGAGGGTACGGAAGTGGCCATGATCGAAACCTCTTGCTGGTCCGGAGGACCGGTCAGACGGGCGTGCCGTGCGTGGCGGCGCTCGTCGTGGGCAGGGAGGTGCCGGTGACCCACGGCCCGCTGGCCAGGTCCGGGACGAGCGGGGCGGCGGCAGCGCTGGTGCTGCCCCCGGTCCCGCGCGACCCGCCGCCGAGGTGGACACCCTCGAGCAGGTCAAGAGCGGCGCGGTGCTTGTTGAACGTGTACACGTGCAGACCGGGCGTGCCCGCGTCGAGGACGCGCTGCGCGAGGTCCACGGTGTACGCGATCCCGTAGGCGTGCTGCGCCTCCGGGTCGGGCAGGGCGTCGAGCGCGTCCAGCAGGTGCTGGGGCGCGCGCACGCCCGTGAGCTCCTCGACGCGGCGGAGCCGCGCGGGCTCCGTCGTGGGCAGCAGCCCGGCGAGGATGGGGATCGTCACGCCGGCCGCGCGGGCCTCGGCGACGAAGTCGGTGTACGACGACGCGTCGTAGAAGAGCTGCGTGATCGCGAAGCTCGCGCCGGCCTGCTGCTTCTGCCACAGGCGGCGCACCTCCTGGCTCCGTGTGGTGCCGGCGGCGGGGTTGCCGTCGCAGAACGTCGCGACGGCGATCGTCAGCGGGCGGGCGGCGCCACGCAGGGCGGCGGCCGGGTCGGACGCGCAGCGCGACGCCTCGACCTCGCGCAGCAGCGCGACGAGCTCGGTCGACGACCGCACGCCGTCGGGCGCGGGCTGCCAGTCCGGCTGGTCGCGCGGCGGGTCGCCCCGCAGCGCGAGGAAGCTGCGCACGCCCTCGTCGAGGAAGTCGTTGATGACTTCCTCGACGTCCTCGCGCGACGCACCGACGCACGTGAGGTGCGCGATCGGCAGCACGGGCGTGCCCTGGAGCAGGCGACCGACGACCTGGCGCGCGGTCGCGCGGTCGGTGCCGGCCGCCCCGTACGTCACGGACACGAAGTCGGGGTGGGTCGCGACGAGACGGCGTGCCGTCTCCCAGAACTTCGGCGCCGCGTCCGGGCGGCGCGGGGGCATGAGCTCGAACGAGACCGTCGGACGGGCCGCGCCGCCGTGCGCCTGCCCGACGGCGTCCGCGACGCTCACGGCGTCGTCCCGACCGGGGTGCGTGCGTGCGCGACCGCCGTCGGGCACGGGCTGCCCTGACGGTGCGCGAAGGATGCCTCTGAGACCATTAGTCGCTCCATCGACCCTGGCGTTAGCACCTTTGTCCTCGGGAGGCTTCCGTCGGCGGGTTGCTGCGGTGTCGTCGAGCCAGGACTCTCGACCGCTCTGGATGGTTGCCACGATCCTACGGCCCATCCGACATGCGGTCGAGCGTGCCCGCCAGGTGAGATGTGCCGTGGTCCGTGCCGAGCGGTCGACGCGAGGGGCGCGCACCTAGGGTGGGACCCGACCGCCCTCTGACCCTGTCCCACCCAGGAGCCCGCCGTGTACGCCACCCCGACCCGCCCCATGACCCAGGACGAGCTCGACCGGATCTGCCGGGTGTGGGCCGACTGCGGCAGCGACGACCCGACCGACCGGTGGCTCGAGCTGTGGGACGGTGGCGACGCCGACGACCACCCGGAGCAGCGCGACGCGATCGTCGCGATCGCGCGGGAGGTCGGGCTGGACGCCGCGGTCGAGGACGGCGTGCTCCGCGTGCAGAAGACGCAGCAGCTCCACGACGAGATCGGCGCGCGCTGGATCTGACCAGGTCAGAGCCCCTGCGCTACAGATCTCACGCTTTCTACGCTAAATATCTCAGGCCCCGCACCGTCGTCAACGGCGCCGGAGCTCCGGGACGTGCAGGCGTCGGAGGAACCGGTCGGTGCGCAGCGGTGGGCCGTGGCGGTCGAGCAGGGACACGACGACGACGGTCGCCGTCGCGAGCGGGATCGTCCACGCCGCGGGCTGGGCGAGCAGGGCGCGCACGACGCCGGGGATGCCCTCCGCCGTCGTGCCGGACGTGCCGGCCCCGTAGCCGGCGGCGACGAGCGCGGACGACGCGAGCAGCGCCGTCGCGCACAGGACGGACCCCACGACCATCCCCGCCACCGCGCCGCGCGCGGTGAGGCCGCGCCACCACACGCCGAGCAGGATCACCGGCGACAGCGCGGAGGCGGCGAACACGAACACCGTGCCGACGCTCGTCACGAGGCCCTGCGGGATGGTGACGAGCGCGAACGCGAGCGGGATGAGCGTGCACGCGACCGCCGACCACCGGAACGACCGCACGGTCCCGCCGAACAGGTCCTGGCTCACGACGCCCGCGAGCGCCACGACCAGCCCCGACGACGTGCCGAGGAACGCCGCGAACGCGCCGGCGACGACGAGGGCCGCGAGCAGCTCGCCGCCGAGCCCGGGCACGAGGCGGGTCGGCAGCGTGAGGACGACGGTGTCGGCGACGCCGGGCGCGGCGAGGTCGGGTGCGACGACCCGCGCGACGAGCCCGAGCGTGCTGGACACCATGTAGAACACGCTGATCATCACGAGCACGACGACGGTCGTCCGGCGGGCCGAGCCGCCGTCGGGCGAGGTGTAGAAGCGCACGAGGACGTGCGGCAGGCCGGTCGTGCCGAGCAGCAGCGCGAGCAGGAGCGACACGGTCGCGTACGCGTCGAGGCCGCCGGGGCCGGCGTCGTGCGGGAAGACCGCCGCGGGGTCGAAGGTCACGGTGGCGCCACCCGGCTCGAACGCGCCGCCCAGCGCCATGAGCACGAACACGAGGGGCAGTGCGAGCGCCGTGAGCTTGACCCAGAACTGGAACGCCTGGACGAACGTGATGGAGCGCATGCCGCCCGCCGCGACGACCGCGCTCACGACGACCGCGATCCCGACCGACCCGACCCACGGCGGGACGGGCGCGACGCTCGTGATGACGAGCGCCGCGCCATGGAGCTGCGGCACCACGTAGAGCCACCCGATGACGAGCACGAGGACGCTCGTGACGCGGCGTGCGACGACGGAGTCGAGGCGGGCGTGGACGAAGTCGGGGATCGTGTACGCGCCGCTGCGGCGCAGCGGGCCGGCGACGAACAGCAGGACGAGCAGGTAGCCGGCCGCGTACCCGACGGGGAACCAGAACGCCTCGGCGCCGGAGAGCAGCACGAGCCCCGAGAGGCCGAGGAACGTGCCCGCGGACAGGTACTCGCCGCTGATCGCCGACGCGTTCCACACCGGGCGCACCGTGCGCGACGCGACGAAGAAGTCGCTCGTGGTGCGGGAGATGCGCAGGCCGTAGAACCCGATGAGGCCGGTCGCGAGCAGGAGCAGACCGATCGCGACGAGGGGCAGCGCGCTCACGGGGCGTCCGCCTCGTGGGGGACTGCCTCGTCCGGGCCGGCCTCGGCGGGCCCGACCGATCCCTCGGCGAGGGCGCGGTACCGGCGCTCGTTGCGCGCCGCCGCGACGGCGAACACGACCGCGAACGCGACGATCACGGGGTAGAAGCCGTACGCGTGCACGAGCCAGGGGAGCGGGACGCCGAGGATCACCACGGCGTCCAGCGCGGGCACCGCGCTCATCGTCACCGTGAGCAGCGCGACGACGGCGAGGAACGAGACCACGCAGGCGAGCCCGAGGCGGAGCTGCGCCCGGACGAGGCCGCGCGTGTAGTGGGCCACGTCGTCGTCCGGCTCCTCGGGGCGACCTCGCGGGGTGCCCGACGGCGGCCCGGCGTCGGTTCGCGCGTCCGTCGACCGGACGCGCACGCGCTCGGCGGGCGGGGTCGGGCCGGTGTCGCTCACGACGGTCCCCGGTGCGGGCCGAGCAGCGCCTCGCGCACCGCCGGGACCATGCGGCGGCTCACGGGGACCTCGTGGCCCGCGACGACGAGCGCGGGCTGCGCCCCGCCGAACCGCGCCGCGGTCACGGCGGCCCGGTCCACGAGGTACGACCGGTGGACGCGCAGGAACCCGGCCGAGGCCCACCGCTCCTCCAGGTCGGACAACGGCTCGCGCACGAGGAACTGCTCGGTGTCCGTCACGAGCCGCGAGTAGTCGCCCTGCGCCTGCACCCACCGCACCGCGCTGCGGCGGACGAGGCGCGTCGTCGTCCCGACCGTCACGACGAGGGTCTCGTCCTCCGGCACCTCGGACCCCGCGCCGGACCCCACGGCCGGGGGAGCGGCGCTCGCGGGCGTCGACCCGGCGTCCGGCGCGGCCCCGCCGGCGCGGCCCGCGCGGTCCGCGACGCGCTCCACGACCCGGTCGACGGCGCGCGTCAGGCGCTCGCGGCGCACGGGCTTGAGCACGTAGTCGACCGCCTCCACGTCGAACGCCTCGAGCGCGCGGGCCTCGTCGGCCGTGACGAACACGACGGCGGGCCGGTCGGCGAAGCGCGAGAGCGCGCGGGCGAGGTCGAGGCCGGTCAGTCCGGGCATGTGGATGTCGAGGAACGCCGCGTCGACCGTGCGCGAGGAGAGCTCGCGCAGCGCCTCCGAGCCGGTCGCGACCCCGAGCACTGTCCGCACGCGCGGGTCGCGCCGCAGCAGGGCGACGAGCTCGTCGAGCACGGGGCGCTCGTCGTCGGCGACGAGCACGTCGAGACCGACGTCGGTGCCTGGGTCCCTGGTCTCGGAGCCGGGGGTCGGCGGCTGATCGGGCGTCCGTCCCGGGGTCCGTCCGGGTGTCGGGTCGGTTCCGGTCATGGCACGCTCACCTCCGTCTCGTGCAAGGGCTGGGACCGCGGCACGCGCAGGCGCACGAGCGTGCCGGAGCCGGGCGCGGTCTCGATGTCGAGCGCGTGGTCGTCGCCGTAGAGCTGGCGGACGCGCCGGTCGACGTTGCGCAGGCCCACGTGCTCGCTCCCGCGGGACGTGAGGAGCTCGCGCACGACGGTGGGGTCCATGCCGACGCCGTCGTCCTCGACGGTGATCTCCGTCTGGGTGCCCTCGTCGCGCGCGGTGATGACGATCGTCCCGCCGCGCTCCCGGGGCTCCAGGCCGTGCCGGACCGCGTTCTCGACGAGCGGCTGCACCGACAGGAACGGGATGACGGTCGTCAGCGACTCGGGCGCGATCTGGAGGGTCACGGCGAGGCGCTCGCCGAACCGGGCGCGCTCGAGCTCGACGTACGAGTGGATGGAGCGCAGCTCGTCCGCGAGGGTGGTGAAGTCGCCGCGGCCCCGGAACGAGTAGCGCGTGAAGTCGGCGAAGTCGAGCACGAGGTCGCGCGCCCGCTCCGGGTCCGTGCTGATGAACGACGCGATGGCGCCGAGCGCGTTGTAGACGAAGTGCGGGCTGATCTGGGCGCGCAGCGCGCGCAGCTCGGCCTGCGCGAGCGCGGTGCGCGACGCCTCCAGCTCGCCGAGCTCGAGCTGCGCGGAGCACCACTGCGCGACCTCGCCCGTCGCGCGCACGAGCGGGGGGCGGACCGTGCCCGCGAACGCGACGACGACGCCCGCGACGCGACCGCCCGCGACGACCGGGGCCCCGACGGCGTCCGCGACGTCGCCACCCTCGTGCCCGGTGGCCCCGCTCTCGACGTGCCGCCGGCCGGTGGCCAGCACGCGCTCGGCGACCCGGCGCGCGTCGGGCTCGAGGGTCGTGCTGCCGTCGAGCGCGACCGCGCCCTCGGCGGTGACGACGGCGAGCGCGTCCGCGCCGAGGAGCTGGCGCAGCGAGCGGGCGGCCCGGCCGACGTCGTCGCCGTCGAGCCCGCCCCGCAGGTGCGTCGCGGCGCGCGACGCGAGGTGCAGGGTGCGGAACGTGGCGCGGTCCGAGTCGCTCCCGAGCTCGCGCGACCCGCGCGCGAGCCGCCAGGCGAGCACGAGCCCGAGGGTGAGCAGCACGCCCACGACGAGACCGGCGACGGCGCCGGCGAACACGGGCCCGGACATGCAGCGATCGTAACCAGCGACGCGTCGTCTCCCGCCTCCGCCGCCAGGTAAGGTGAGGCAAACCTACTCGTGATGAAGGAACCCCTGTGCCGATCTCCCGGACGACATCGTCCAGCCTCCGCGCGCGCCGCGGCGCCCTCGCGGGTGCCCTCGTGCTCGCCTCCGCCCTGCTCGCCGCCTGCTCGTCGGGGCCGGTGGAGCCCGCGCCGACCGCGACGGTGGACGCCACCGCCGCGGGGTACGCCGTCGAGCACGCGCGCGGGACCGCCGAGCTCGCGTCGGCGCCGCAGCGCGTCGTGACGCTCGAGCCCGTGGAGACGGACACCGCGGTCGCGCTGGGCGTCGTCCCGGTCGGCGCCGCCGTGCTGAGCGTCGAGGCCGGCGTGCCGGCGTACCTCGGCGAGGACGCGCAGGCGATCGAGGTCGTGGGCACGGTGCCCGAGCCGAGCCTCGAGGCCGTCGCCGCGCTCGAGCCGGACCTCATCCTCGGCACGGAGTCGCGCCACGCCGACCTCTACGACCAGCTCGCGGGGATCGCGCCGACGGTGTTCATGGCGACGCAGACCGACCCCTGGCAGGAGAACGTGCTGCTCGTGGGCCGCGCGCTCGGCCGCGAGACCGACGCCCAGGCCCTGCTGGACGCCTACGACGAGCGGTGCGCCCAGCTCCAGGAGGACTACGACGTCTCCGGGACGGCTCAGCTCCTGCGCCCGCGCGACGGCATCGTGTCCGCCTACGGCCCGCGGTCGTTCGCGGGCAGCACGCTCGAGTGCGTCGGGTTCTCGACGCCGGAGCAGGACTGGGGCGAGGACATCTCGGTCGACCTGTCGCCCGAGCGCGTGACCGAGGCCGCCGCCGACCTCGTCCTCGTCTCGGCAGCCGACCCGGCCGACCCGGCCGCGGTCCCGGCCGAGATCCCGCTCAACGCGGGGTCCTTCCCCGACGTGCGCGTCGTCGACCAGTCGTCCTGGATCAGCGGCGTCGGCCCGCTCGGTGGCCAGGCCGTGCTCGACGACCTCGAGCAGTTCCTCCAGGACCGTGCTGGGTCCTGACCGGCCGGCCGGGTCCTCGGCCACGGTCGGGAGCCCGCCCGGGAGCACGGTGGGGAGCGCGGCGGGGTGCCGGTTCCACCGTTCGCCCAACGTCCTCTTCCCGACGACGGTCGCGCGCGTGCACGACGTCGGCCCGTGCCTGGTGCGCGTGACGCTCGCCGGCCCGGACCTGGCGGGGTGCGCCGACGTCGGGCTCGACCAGCGCGTGAAGATCCTGCTCCCCGGGCCGGGGGCGGACCTGCTCGCGCGGCGTGCGGGGCTCGCGGTCGAGAGCGCGTGGCGGCGCGAGTGGTCCGCGCTCGACGACGTCGAGCGACCGGTGATGCGCTCGTACACGCCCGTGGCCGTGCGGCCGCAGGACGCCGAGGTGGACCTCGACCTGTACCTGCACGAGCCCGCCGGACCCGCGAGCGCGTGGGCACGCCGCGCGGCGCCCGGGGACCGGGTGCTGCTCTCGGCGCCGCACGCGCGGTTCGGCGTGACCGACCACGGCACCCAGTGGGACCCGGGGCCCGACGTCGCGCACGTGCTGCTCGTCGGTGACGAGACCTCGGCGCCGGCGGTGCGCGGCATCCTCGCGAGCCTGCGTCCGGACGTGCGGGCGCACGTGCTCGTGGAGGCCGACGACCCGGCCGACGCGCCGGTCGGCGACGTGCCCGGGGCCGTGCGCGTCGAGCACGTGCCCCGGCATCGCCGTCGGGCCGAGCGGGCCGTGCTGGGCGCGGTCCGGGACTGGGCCGCGGAGCACGGCCGGTCCGCGGCCGACGCGGGTACCGGCTTCTACGCGTGGTGCGCGACGGAGAGCGCCACCGTCGCGCGGGTCCGCGCCGAGCTCGTGGCGGCGGGGATCGAGAGGTCGCGCGTGCACGCGCAGGGCTACTGGCACGACCGGGCCCGGCGTCGACCTTCGCCGGACGGCGGCGCGGCGCGAGCCTGAGGACCGCCCGTGTCCTCCGGGGCGCCCCTCGCGACGCTCAGACGAAGATCGTGACCAGGACGACGAACAGCACCACGAGGACGAGGAGCGTGCCGAGCCCGACGAGCAGGCCGAGGGCGACCGGGTGCGCCTGCGGCCAGGGCACGAGCCGCCGGTCGAACGCGCGGAGCCGGGCCGGCGTGACCGGCTGGTGCCAGGGTGTGAGCGGGACGCCGCGGCGCGCGAGGTCGAGCGCGACGGTCGAGAGCTGGTCGCGGTCCCACATCTGCCCGACGAGCAGGAGCAGCCGCTTCGTCGGGCCGAGGACGATGAGGTGGTGCGTCGCCCCGGACATGCCGAACGCCATGCGGTCCACCGTGACGACGCGGTCGACGTCCGCGACGGTGAACCGCTTCGTCCGGCCCCACCCGTGCACGGTGTACGTCCCGTCGCCCAGGACGATCCGCGCGCGGTCGACCATGCGGCGCCCGATCGCGTACGTCAGCGGGATCATGGACAGCGCGAAGACGAGGAACCCGACGGCGAGCGCCAGGTTCCCGCCCGTGATCGCCGCGGGGAGCTGGGCGAGGCCCACGAGCGGCGCGAGGATCGAGATCAACGCCATGTTGGAGCGCAGCACCTGACGCTTCGCGGCGTCCCCCATGGCCAGCTCGATCACGGGCGGGACCGTCGTGTGCTCGGCCGTCGGCTCAGCCACGGCGGAAGAGCTTTCGCCCCGTGGCCGGGTGGAGGGGCGACCCGGCCGGGATCTCGACGGCGTTCGCCCAGACCGGGCCGTCGTCGGGGCCCAGCGCCCCGGCGCGGAC
Organism: Cellulosimicrobium sp. E-16; assembly: GCF_049913115.1. Taxonomy (NCBI): domain Bacteria; kingdom Bacillati; phylum Actinomycetota; class Actinomycetes; order Micrococcales; family Promicromonosporaceae; genus Cellulosimicrobium; species Cellulosimicrobium sp. E-16. Next base: position 4,446,326 of record NZ_CP183974.1, on the reverse strand, counting down.
GGCGCGGTCGCACAGGCCGCGCGCGACGGCGCCGAGGCTCTCGCGGCAGGAGAAGGCGCCGTCGACGAGGGACAGGGCGACGGTCGTGGCGGGCGCCTGGCCCGGTCCCGGGTCGAGGGGCCCGACCGTCGCGACGGCCCGGCCGTGCGAGACGAACGCCGTCGCGCGCGGGGTGACCCAGCGCAGCACGTCGAGGTCGTCGAGGAAGAACGCGCGGCCGGCGCCCCCGATCTCCCACAGCGCCGCCCCGGCCTGGTGGGCGGCGTCCGAGGCGCGGCGCTTCCAGCGCTGGGAGCCGAACGCCTCGGCGACCCACGCCGCCGCGGTCGACGGGTCGGTGGCGAGCACGACCGAGACGGTGGGGATCTGGCCCCGCGGCGGGTCGAGCGTGACGGGGACGGGAGGGCGAGCCACGCCCGTCACCGTAGCCGGTCCGGGTCGGGAATCTCGCCGAGGCCGGAGAGCGTCGGGAGCAGGGCGTCGTGACCGGCCCGTGCGGCCCCGGGGAGCCAGGCGGCGAAGGCGGCCCCGAACGCGAGCGGGAGGAGCGCCGCGCACCACGCGACCCCGCTCTGGTAGACGGCGCCGAGCGTCGCGAGCCCGCCGGCCGCGGCGAGCCAGATCGCGACCAGGAGCAGGTCGAGCCCGCTCGGCGCGACCGCCCCGCGCACCCGGACGCCGTCGGGCTCCTGGGTGAGACGGGCCCGCAGCACGCTGTGACCGCTCGCGTGCGCACCGCTGGCCCAGCGGCGCGCGACCAGCACGTCGCCACGCACGCGGAACCGGACCTCCTGCCCGCGGCGGGGCAGCTCCGCGGCGCGGCGCCGGACGTCGGCGGTCGAGACCCGCGGGAGGAGCAGGTCGACGGGTACGCGCAGCACGGCGCCGAGCCTAGGCCGTCAGCAGCAGCGCGAGCCCGGGTTGGCGTCCTGCTCGGCGTGGCGCATGCGCCAGAACTCGCGCTCGGTCATCACGACCCCGCCCGGGTGCACCGCGCGCTGGTGCGCGGCGTAGGTCGCGTACGCGTCGTCGCCCATGATCTGCCGCACGTACCAGCGGACGGCGCGGAGCCCCGCCACGACGGTCGCGCGGACCGTCGTGGCGGGACCCTGCGAGCCCTGTCGCACCGTCACCGGTGCCCCGTCGCGGCAGGACGCTTCTCGGGCGGCAGCGCCGCCCACTCCTTCTCGATCTCCTTCTCGGCCTTCGTCGCGAGCACGTCGGCCGGGGCGAAGCGGCGCGACGCCACGGGCGGGTCCTCGTGGTTCGTGCCGCCGCCGTCGCGCAGCGCCTTCGCGGTCACGAGGACCGAGGCGACGATGACGACGATCGCGAGCACGACGAACACGATCGACAGCGTGCCCTGGACGAACGTGTTGCGGACGACGGCCTCCATGGCCTCGACCGAGCCGGCCGTGCCGAACGACGTCTCGCCGGCCGCGAGAGCGTCCTTGAACGCGTTGTGGTTGGCCCAGTACCCGACCGCGGGGACGGGCGAGAAGATCTTCTCGATCGACGCCCAGATGGTGATGACCGCGGTGAACGCGAGCGGCGCCGCGACGATCCACAGCCAGCGCTGGTAGCTGCGCCCGCGCTTGGCGACGATCGCCAGCACGACGGCGAGCGCGATGGCCGCGAGGAGCTGGTTCGCGATGCCGAACAGCGGGAAGAACGTGTTGATGCCGCCGAGCGGGTCGGTCACGCCGAGGTAGAGGATCGATCCCCACCCGGCGACCATGATCGCGGTGCACAACCACACGCCGGGTCGCCACGTCACGTCCCGGAACTTCGGCGCCACGTTGCCGATCGTGTCCTGGAGCATGAAGCGCGCGACGCGCGTGCCGGCGTCGACGGCGGTGAGGATGAACAGCGCCTCGAACATGATCGCGAAGTGGTACCAGAAGCCCATCATCGCGGTCCCGCCCACGAGCTGCTGCATGATGTGCGCGAGGCCCAGGGCGAGCGTCGGGGCGCCGCCGGTGCGGGACACGATCGACGGTTCGCCGACGGCCTCGGCCGTGGACGTGAGCATGTCCGGCGTGAGGTTGACCCCCATGAGGCCGAGCCCGTTGACGAACGCGACCGCGCCCTCGACCGTGCCGCCCGTGGCGGCCGCGGACGAGTTCATCGCGAAGTAGATGCCGCGGTCGATCGAGATCGCGGCGACGAGCGCCATGATCGCGACGAACGACTCCATGAGCATGCCGCCGTAGCCGATGAAGCGCGTCTGGCGCTCCTTCTCGACGAGCTTGGGCGTGGTGCCCGACGCGATGAGCGCGTGGAACCCGGACAACGCGCCGCACGCGATGGTGACGAAGAGGAACGGGAAGAGCGCGCCGGACACGACCGGGCCCGTCTCGCCGCTCGCGAACTCGCTGATCGCGGGCACCGTGATCTCGGGCCGGACGACGATCACCGCGACGGCGAGGACGACGATGACGCCGACCTTCATGAACGTCGACAGGTAGTCGCGCGGGGCGAGCAGGAGCCACACGGGCAGGACGGCGGCGACGAAGCCGTAGACGATCACGCCGACCGCGATGGTCGTGCGGTCGAGGTGGAACAGCTCGGCGCCCCACGACGTGTCCGCGATCCAGCCGCCCGCGACGATCGCGGCCAGGAGCAGGACGAACCCGATGACCGAGACCTCGGTGATCTTCCCCGGACGGATGTAGCGCAGGTAGACGCCCATGAAGAGCGCGATCGGGATCGTCATCGAGACGGAGAAGACGCCCCACGGGCTCTCGCCGAGCGCGTTGACGACGACCAGCGCGAGGATCGCGACGATGATGATCATGATGAGCAGCGACGCGACGATCGCGGCGGTGCCGCCCACGCGCCCGAGCTCCTGGCGCGCCATCTGGCCGATGGTCCGCCCGCCGCGACGCATGGAGAAGAACAGGACGAGGTAGTCCTGGACGGCGCCCGCGAGCACGACGCCCACGATGATCCAGATCGTGCCGGGCAGGTAGCCCATCTGCGCGGCGAGCACCGGGCCGACGAGCGGGCCCGCGCCGGCGATCGCGGCGAAGTGGTGGCCGAACAGCACGCGGCGGTCGGTCGGGACGTAGTCCTTGCCGTCCTCGCGCACTTCGGCCGGGGTGGCACGGCGGTCGTCGGGGCGCGTGATGTAGCGCTCGATGACCTTCGAGTAGAAGCGGTACCCGATGAGGTAGGTGCAGACGGCCGCGAACACGAACCAGATCGCGTTGACGGTCTCGCCGCGGACGACCGCGAGCATGACCCAGGCGATGCCGCCGAGCAGCGAGATCGCGGCCCACAGGGCGATCTTCTGCGGCGTCCAGCGGGTCCGGGTCTGCGCTCCGGGGACGGAGTCGGGCACTGCGGTGGGGGGCAGCGACGGGTCCGGCACGATCTCCGGCTCGTCGGGGGCGGCGCTGTGCGCCGCGCGGGTGTCTGTCGTCATCGAGCCTCTCCTGGGTCGCGTCGTTGCGGTCCGACCACGGAAGGCTAGGGAGGCCGCGAGGGGGTGATCCAGGTCACGTCGACCGGCGGTCGAGGTGTGCGACGAACGGTGGCCCGCGTGCGACGAACGGCGGTCGCCGCGCGCCCCCACGAGCCGGGCGATACGTTCGATCCGTCCCCAGCCGGAGGTGCCCGTACCGATGCCGTCCGCCCTCGTCGCCCGGTCGTCCCGCACGTCGCGACCCGTCGCGGCGCTCGCGGCGGTCGTCGCGCTCGTGCTCGCCCTCGGCACCCTGCTCGCGCTCGCCGCGGTCGGCGCCCTGCCCGCCTCCGCGCAGGTCGAGACCGGGCGGCTCTCGCTCTTCAAGCGCATCGAGAACCTCGACACGGGATCGTCGGAGGGGCGGCGCGAGCTGTGGACGATGCACGCGCGCAACGTCGAGACCGGTGCGGTCGTCGAGGGCGACGGGCTCAACGGGGTCCAGTCGCTCGAGGTCCCGGCGGGCACGTACCGGATCTGGGAGACGGGCGGCGTCGCGGGCTTCCGGTTCCAGAACTGGAACTGCGGCGGGGAGGACATCCTCGACCCCACGCCGGACGTCGTCGTCCCGCCCGGCGGGACGCTCACGTGCACGGTGGACAACGAGGCGATCTCCCCGACGCTCACGCTCGTCAAGGCGGTGGTCGGGGGCACGGCGTCGCCCGAGGACTGGACGCTGCGCGCGCAGGGGCCGTCGTCGATCGCCGGACCGTCCGGGTCCGACGCGGTGACGGACCAGGCCGTCCGCATCGGGCAGTACACCCTCTCCGAGGAGGGCGGGCCGGCCGGCTACCGCGACGACGGCTGGGTGTGCGAGGGCGCGGAGGTCGTCGGCAGCACCGTGACGATCGACCTCGCCGACTCGGTGACGTGCGTCGTCACCAACGTCGCGCCGGTGGTGCCGACCGTGCCGACCCTGACGCTCGTCAAGGAGGTCGTCGGCGGACCGGCCGCGGCCGGGGACTGGACGCTCACGGCGGAGAACGGCACGACGACCGTCACAGGGACCACCGGGGACGCGGCGATCACCGCCGCCGAGGTGAGTCCCGGGAGGTACACCCTCTCCGAGGACGGCCCGGCCGGGTACGACGGCGCCTGGTCGTGCACGGGTGCGACGTCGGGCGACGGCTCGGACGGTGCCGTGACCGTCGCGGAGGGAGACGACGTCGTCTGCACGGCCACGAACACGTGGGCCGGCGGCACCCTCACGCTCGTCAAGGAGCTCGCGGGCGAGACCCTCGCCCGCCCCGTCGACTGGACGCTCAGCGCGACGGGGTCCGACGCCGAGGTCGTGGGCCGCTCCGGGACCGCGGCGGTCACGGACGTGCCGGTGCCCGCCGGCGACTACGCGCTCGCGGAGGACGGCTGGTCGGGGTTCACCGCCGGGGACTGGGCGTGCGACGGCGGCGCGGTGGCCGGCGCCGTCGTGACGGTCGGCCCGGGCGCGGACGTCACGTGCACGATCGTCAACACCCCGCTGCCGTCGCGGCTCACGCTCGTCAAGGTGGTCGACGGCGGCCCCGCGGCCCCGGCGGAGTGGACGCTGTCAGCGACCGGGCCGCAGGCCGACGGGACGACGGGGACGATCTCCGGAGCCTCGGGCAGCGCGGCGGTGAGCCACGTCGACGTCGGCGAGGGGCTCCACACGCTCGCCGAGTCCGGCGGCCCCGAGGGGTACGAGCCGGGGGACTGGGTCTGCGTCGGCGGGGTGCAGCTCGGTTCGGGCGTGCTCGTCGGGCCGGACGACGACGTCGTCTGCACCGTGACCAACACGTACGTCGGGTCGATGCTGACCCTCGTGAAGGTCGTCGTCGGCGGGTCGGGCGACCCGGAGGCCTGGACCCTCACGGCGACCGACGCGGGCGGGCAGACCGTCGCGAGCGGGCCGGTGGGTAGCGCGGAGGTCACCGCGGTGCCGCTCCCGCCCGGGGCGTACGACCTGGCGGAGTCCGGTGGGTACGGCGGCTACGACGCCGAGGGCTGGACGTGCGACGCCGGGACGCTCGAGGGCGCGACGGTGACCCTCGGCCCGGGCGACGAGGCGACGTGCGTGGTGACGAACCGCGCCCGCCTGCCCCACCTCACGCTCGTCAAGGAGCTCGACGACCGTGGCTACACGGGCGACGCCGTCGCGACCGACTGGACCCTGACCGCGACGGGCGAGGGGCGCGAGATCGCGGGCGTCACCGGCTCGGCCGACGTCTCGCACGTCGGCGTCGGTCCGGGGCGCTACGTCCTGGGTGAGTCCGGCGGCCCGGACGGGTGGACCGCGCTCCGGTGGGTGTGCGACGACGCGCGCGTCGTCCAGACGCCCGGACCGGGAGGCACGCTCGTGTCGACAGTCGTCGTCGAGCCGGGCAACGACGCGACGTGCACGGTCACCAACCACTGGCTCGCGGGCACGCTGACGCTCCACAAGGAGGTGGTCGACGACGCCGCGCCCGCGGACGACTGGCAGCTCACCGCCGCGGGGCCGACGGCGATCTCCGGCTTCGACGGCAGCGAGGACGTCACGCTCGTCCCGGTGGCCGCCGGGACGTACGACCTCACCGAGTCGGGCAGCGACTGGGACTACACCCAGGAGGAGTGGGTGTGCGACGGCGGCACGCTCGTCGACGTGGACACCGTGCGGGTCGAGGACGCCGCGGACGTCGAGTGCACCGTCGTGAACGCGGTCCTCGACCCGCCGACCCCCACCCCGACCCCGACCGACCCGACGGCACCGCCCACCGACGGGCCGACGTCGGACGCCCCGGAGCCGGACGGCACGTCGACCCCGGGAGCGACGCCCGGCGACGACCTCGCCGCGACCGGGACCGACGTCGCCGTGCTGCTCGCGGTGGCCCTCGTGGCGCTCGTCGTGGGCGGGACGCTGCTCGGGGTCCGGCGCCGGCGCGGCTGATCGGGACGCCGCAGCCTGCCGCGGCTCGCCGCGCGGTGCCCGCCCCGCCGGGCTACTGTCCTGCCGTGGCCGACGAGGGCGAGCGGGTCGAGCAGACCGGGCACACCGGGCAGGTCGAGCGGTCCGAGCCGGGTGGGACGGCGCAGCACGGCGAGCACGTGCGACGGTCGTGGCGCGAGACGGTGACCGTGGTGCTGCTCGCGGTGACGGCCGTCCTCACGGCGTGGAGCGGGTTCGAGGCGAGCAAGTGGGGCGGCGAGATGTCGATCGCCTTCTCGCGCGCGTCGACCCAGCGCATCGAGGCCTCGACGGAGCGCGCGCACGCCGACACCGCCCGGTCGATCGACCTCCAGGTGTTCAGCCTGTGGCTCGAGGCGTACGCGACCGGGGACACGGAGCTCGAGGAGTTCACGCGCGCGCGCTTCACGCCCCACTTCCAGCCCGCGTTCGACGAGTGGATCGCGTCGCGCCCCCTGCAGAACCCCGACGCGGCCCCGAGCCCGTTCGCGCTCGATTCCTACGTCCCGCCCGGGGCGGTCGAGGCGGTCGAGGCCGACGAGCGGGCCGACGCCCTCTTCGCGCAGGCGCTCGTCAACAACCAGCGGGGCGACAACTACACGCTGACCACCGTGCTCTTCGCGCTCGTGCTGTTCTTCGGCGCCTTCGCCGGCCGGTTCCGCTCGGAGCGCGCCTCCTGGGCCATGGTCGGGCTCGCGTGCGTGGTCCTCGTCGTCGGCGTCGTCTTCCTCGCGACGTTCCCCAAGATCGTCTGACGCCGCGGTCCCCAGGCGCCCGTGGGCCTCGTAGCCTGGGGCGATGCAGACCTTGACGACGCCACGGCTCACCCTCCGCCCGTGGCAGCCCGACGACGCCGACGCCATCCTCGACATCTACTCGCGCTGGGACGTCATGCGGTTCATCGGCGTGACGCCGCGCGTCCTCGAGCGCCGCGACGAGGCGCTGGAGCGGGTCGAGCGCTGGGCCGCCGCCGACGACGGCACGCACGGGGTGTGGGCCGTCGTCCCGCGCGCGGGTGAGGGCACGGGCCTCCCCGACGCCGCGCCCGTGGGGACCATCCTGCTCAAGCCCATCCCGGCGTCGGGCACGGGCGACCCGCTGGAGCCGTCGGGCGACACGGAGATCGGGTGGCACTTCCACCCCGACGTGTGGGGCCGCGGGTACGCGACGGAGGCGGCGGCCGCGGTGCTCGCGCACGCGTTCGAGCGCGGGCTCGACCGTGTCGTCGCCGTGACGCACGCCGACAACGCCGCGTCCCAGGCGGTGTGCCGGCGGATCGGCATGACCCACCGCGGCACGACGGACGCGTACTACGACACGACGTGCGAGCTGTTCGACGTGACCGCGCCCTGACGGGAGCGCCCCGTCAGGGCACCCGCGCGAGGCGCCGGACCGCGCCGAGGACGTCGACGTCGTCGTGCGTCTCGGTGTCGAGCGCGCGGTGGATGGTCATGCCCTCGATGAACGCGTCGAGCACGCGGCACGTCGCGGGGTCGAAGTGGCGGCCGAGCGCGTCGCGGCTGCGACGCATCCAGTCGTTCGTGAGCGTCCGGTAGGCGGGGTCGCGCGCTGCGAGCGTGTAGAGCTCGTGCGACAGGACGAGGTCGCGCTGGGTCGCGAACACGTCGTGCGTGATGAGCGTCGTGACCGCTTGCACGGCCTCCTCGGGCGTGCGAGCGTCGCTCATGCGGCGCTCGAACTGGGCCGCGGCGTCGCGCGTGAACCGGCCGAACGCCTCGCGCAGCAGCTCGTCCATCCCGGCGAAGTGGTACGTCATCGACCCGAGCGGGACGTCGGCCGCGACCGCGACGCGCCGGTGGGACGTGCCCGCGACGCCGTGCTCGGCGACGACGTCGAGGCACGCGTCGATGATGCGGTCGCGCCGCTCGGGGTCGTGACGGCGGGCGCGGGGCGTCGGGTCGGTCGGGGCCGCGGAGGCGCTCATGGTCAGATGTTCTCGCGGATCACCCGGGCCGGGTTGCCCACCGCCACGACGTTCGCGGGCAGGTCGCGCGTCACGACGGAGCCCGCGCCCACCACGGTGTTGTCGCCGATCGTCACGCCCGGGCACACGATCACGCCGCCGCCGAGCCACACGTTGTCGCCGAGCGTGATGGGCTCGGCCGCCTCGAGCTTGTCGCGCCGGGGCTGCGGGTCGACGGGGTGCGTCGGGGTGAGGAGCTGGACGTTCGGCCCGAGGAGGCAGTCGTCGCCGATCGTGATCGCCGCGACGTCGAGCGCGGTGAGCCCGGAGTTGACGAACGTCCGGTCGCCGAGGTGCACGTTGCTGCCGAAGTCGACCGCGAGCGGCGGCTTGACCCACGACTCCTCGCCGAGCGACCCGAGCAGGTCGGCGAGGATCTCGCGGGCGCGCGTGTCGTCGCCGTCGCCGTCGAGGACGGCGCGGTGGAACGCGTCGACGAGGCGCATGCCCCGGTGGACGCCGCGCGCGATCTCCGGGTCGTCGGCGATGTACAGGTCGCCCGCGGCCATGCGCTCGTAGCTCGTGCGGTCGTCGCCGGCGAAGTAGTCGGTGGTCATGCGGTGGCCTCCTCGGGGGCGGGGGTCGTGCGGTGGTCGGGGTCATCATGCCGGTCGGCGGTGTCCGTCCGGCCCGCCGGTCGGCGCGGGGCGAGCACGCCGGCCAGGAGCACGACGACGACGCCCGCGAGCGGCAGGACGAGCAGCCCGGTGCGCAGGCTCGTGGCGTCGGCGACGAGCCCGACGACCGGCGGGGACAGGAGGAACCCGAGCCGCATGAGCCACGACACGAGCGTGAGGCCGGTCCCCGCGCGCAGACCCGGGAGCTCGTCGGCCTGCTGCATCGCGGCCGGGACGAGGGTCGCGACGCCGAACCCGGCCGCGGCGAACCCGGCGATGGTGCCGGGGACGGACGGGAACGCGAGCGCGAGCCCGGTGCCGAGCAGCACGAGCGCGCCACCGGTCCGGGCGACGGCGCGCTGCCCGAACCGGTCGACGAGCCGGTCGCCGACGAGGCGCCCGACGAACTGCGCGCCGACGAGCGCGACGAACCCCGCGGCGGCGATCGTCGCGGGGGCGCCGAGCGACCCCGAGAGGTAGACGGCTGCCCACGTGCTGCCCGCGTCCTCGACGAGGGTCCCCGCGACGGCGACCAGGACGAGCGCGGCGAGGACGGCAGCGGTGCGAGCGCGGGACGTGCGCGCCAGGGCCGCGGCGGCTCCCGAGAGGCCCGTGCCGGCGGGCGCGCCGGGCGAGGCGCTCGCCTCGGCCGCGGCCGAGGCGCCGTCGGTCACGTCTCCGTCCAGCCCCGGCAGGCACGAGCGCAGGGCCACGAGCGCGACCACCGAGAACAGCGCCCCCGTGATCGCGAGGTGCACGCCGAGCGGCAGGTCGAGCGCGATCGCGGCGGCGGCCATGCCGCCGCCGACCACGGCGCCGACCGACCACAGCGCGTGGAACCCGTTGATGATCGACCGGCCGTAACGGCGCTGCACCCTCAGGCCGTGCGCGTTCTGCGCGACGTCGGTGAACGCGTCCATCGCGCCCGCCGCGAACAGCGCGACGACGAGCAGCGGCAGGGCGGGCGCGAGGCCCGCGAGCAGCAGCCCGGCCGCGGTGAGCACGGTGCCGGCGACCGCGACGCGCGCGGACCCGAACCGACGCACGAGCGCCGCCGCGGCGAGCCCCGCGGCGATGGCCCCGGCGGGGAACGCGGCGACGGCGAGCCCGTACGTGGCGTTGCCGAGGTCGAGCCCGGCCTTGATCTCGGGGTAGCGCGGCACGAGGTTCGCGAACAGCGCGCCGTTCGTGAGGAACAGCGCGGCGACGGCGACGCGGGCGCGCCGCACGTCGAGCGCGGGGCGCGCGAGGGCGGAGGACGACATGCGGACGATCGTACACACGATGCGTACGATCGTACACATCGTCCCCGAGTGCCGAACCCGGGGTTGCTCCCCGGTTCGGCACCGAGGTGGGGAGCAACCCCGGGTTCGGCGGGACGCGTCGACGCGGGTTCGGCGGGGCGGTGCGGCGGGCAGCGCCTAGGCTGGCGGGCATGGACACCGAGGAGCGCCTGGCCGTCTTCATCGACTACGAGAACCTCGCGCTCGGGGCGCGCGAGCACCTGGGCGGCATGACGTTCGACTTCGGCCCGATCGCCGACGCGCTCGCCGTGCGCGGGCGCGTGGTCGTGCGGCGCGCGTACGCGGACTGGTCGTACTTCGACGAGGACCGGCGCTCGCTCACGCGGCACCAGGTCGAGCTCATCGAGATGCCGCAGCGGATGGGCGCGTCGCGCAAGAACGCGGCCGACATCAAGATGGTCGTCGACGCGATCGAGATGGCGTTCGAGCGCGACTACATCTCGACGTTCGTCATGTGCACGGGGGACAGCGACTTCTCCCCGCTCGTCCACAAGCTGCGCGAGCTGAACAAGCGCGTCATCGGTGTGGGCGTCGAGAAGTCGACGTCACGCCTCCTGCCGCCCGCGTGCGACGAGTTCCTCTTCTACGACCGGCTCGAGGGCGTCGACGTCCCGGACGAGCCGGAGCCCCGCTCGGTCCGGGGCTCGCGCGCGTCCGGTGCGACGGCGTCGGGCGGTGCCAAGCCCAAGCGTTCCGGCGGGCGCACGTCCGGGCGGCGCAAGGCGACCGAGATCGCCGAGCCGGAGGTCGAGACTCCGACCGCCGCGGCGCTCGCGGAGCTGGGCGAGGCGGTCGGGCGCACGACCCGCCGCGGCGAGCCCGTGGTGACGGAGAACGCGGAGGTCGACGGCGAGACGACACCCGTCGAGCAGCCCGCCGACGAGCCCGCGCTCGCCGCGACCGCCCCCGAGGCCGACGACGACGCGCCGACGGGCGAGGACGTCCCCATGGAGGTACGCGTCGCGCAGACGCTCGCGGACCTCGAGGCCTCGACGAGCGGCGCGGTGACCGCGTCCGTGCTCAAGCGCACGCTCCTGCGCAAGGACCCGACGTTCAGCGAGGCCGACTACGGGTTCCGCAACTTCGGCGAGTTCCTGCGGTTCCTCGCCGACCGGAGCTTCGTGGAGCTCGCGCCCGGCCCGGCGACGGGCGACCCGGAGGTGTCGCTGCCCGCGCAGGGCGACACCGACCAGGCGTTCGCGCTCGTGCGCGACGTGGTCCGGGAGGAGGGCGGCTCGACCGTCCTGTCCGGACTGAAGAACGCGATCCGCAAGAAGCGCCCCGACTTCAGCGAGAAGGCTCTCGGCTACCGCGGCTTCCTGCAGTTCTGCAAGGCGGCGCAGGCCGCCGGCGCCGTCGACCTGGCCTGGGACGACGACGCCGACGACTACCGCGTGTCGGTCGCCTAGCGCCCGACGAAGGCGAGCAGCGCCTGGTTGACCTCGGCCGCGTGGGTGACGAGGAGGCCGTGGGGCGCGCCCTCGACCTCGACGTACTCGGCGTCGGGCACCAGCTCGCGGAAGCGGCGCCCGGTCGCGTCGATCGGGAGGATGTTGTCCTTCGTGCCGTGGAGGATCAGCGTCGGCTTGCCGGCCGCGCGGACGGCCTCGACGTCGGCCCGGAAGTCCTCGATCCACGTGGGCACGACGGCGTAGGCGGCGACGGGAGCGGACCCGATCGCGGTGATCCAGCTCGCGCGCACGGTGTCCTCGCTGATGCGCTTCCCGAGGTTCTCGTCGAGGTTGTAGAAGTTCTTGTAGAAGTCGGTGTACCAGGCGTACCGGTCGGCGCGGGCGGCCTCGACGATCCCGTCGAACACGGACTGCGGGACGCCCTCGGGGTTGTCGTCGCGCTGGACGAGGAACGGCTCGAGCGACGCGAGGAACGCGAGCTTGGCGACGCGCTCGTGCCCGTGGTTGTGGACGTAGCGGGCGAGCTCGCCCGTGCCCATGGAGAACCCGACGAGGATCACGTCGCGCAGGTCGAGGGTCTCGAGGACGGTGTTGAGGTCGGCCGCGAACGTGTCGTAGTCGTACCCGCTGCCGACCTTGCTCGACGCGCCGAACCCGCGACGGTCGTAAGTGATCACGCGGTAGCCGGCCTCGAGGAGCTCGCGCTTCTGGAGCGCCCAGCTGTGCCCGTCGAGGGGGTAGCCGTGGATGAGGACGACCGGCTGCCCGGCGCCCTGGTCCTCGTAGTAGAGCTTGATGTCGGTGGAGTTCTCCTGCCCGACGGTGATGTACCCCATGGTCGTGCTCCCTTCGTGGAGCGGGGAGAACGGTCGTTCTCTCCGTTGGTCGCTACACTAGAGAACGATGGTTCTCCCCGCAAGCGGTGCCACGTGAACAGGAGATGACGATGCTCGACGACGCGAGCGCACGCGCGGCGGTCGTGGCTGCCGCCGACCGGCTGTTCTATGCGCGGGGCGTCCAGTCCGTGGGGATGGACGCCGTCCGTGCCGAGGCCGGGGTGTCGCTCAAGCGCATCTACTCCCTGTTCCCGTCGAAGGACGACCTCGTCGTCGCCGTGCTGCGGCACCGCACGGAGCAGTGGGACGCGGGGATCGCCCGTGCGGCGGCCGGAGCGACCACGCCCCGCGGCCGGCTCCTCGCCGTGTTCGACTTCCTCGACGCGTGGTTCCGCGAGGACGGGTTCCGCGGGTGCGCGTTCATCAACTCGTTCGGCGAGCTCGGCGCGACGTCGCCCGCCGTGGCCGCGGCCGTGCGCGAGCACAAGGAGTCGTTCCAGCGGTACGCGCGCAGCGTCGTGCGCGAGGCGGGTCTGCCCGACGACGTCGCGCTCCAGGTCGTGCTGCTCGCCGAGGGTGCGCAGACGACGGCGGCCATCACGCAGGACGTCGACGTCGCGCGCCAGGCCCGCCGGGCGGCCGAGGCGATCCTCGACGCGGCGGTCCCGGCGTCGGCCTGACGCCTCCCGCCTCTCGCGCCGTCCGTCGTCGGCGCTGCTCCCGCCCCGGCTGCGGTGCGTGGCAGAAAGTGGGAGCGATCCCACGACACGCCGAGAGAGCGCTTGCTCGGCGTCGTCCCGCCACCGTAGGTTCGCGGACGGAGGGCCGAGGAACGGCCCCCGCCCGGTGCAGAGTCGCGCCGAGAGCACGTCGCGCACCGTGGCGAGACGCAGGCGGCACCGCCGCCGGACTGGAGGATCGATGGACCTCGCACGTCAGCGCTCCCTGCCCACCCCGCCCAGCGCCCCACCCGGTACCCGGGCCCGCACCGCTGCCCGCACGCGCCGCCGGGTCGCGGGCGCCGTCGTCGCCGCGCTCACCGCGGCCGCGGCGGCGCTCGCCGTGACCGTCCCGGCGACGTCGGCCGTCGCCGCGCCGGGCGACATCGTCTGGTCGGACGAGTTCGACGGCGCCGCCGGCTCGGCCCCGAGCTCTGCCCGCTGGAACCACGAGACGGGGGCCGGCGGCTGGGGCAACGCCGAGCTCCAGAACTACACGACGTCGCGCGCGAACTCGGCGCTCGACGGCCAGGGCCACCTCGTCATCACCGCGCGCCGCGAGGCCGACGGGTCGTACACGTCGGCGCGCATGACGACCCAGGGCAAGTACCAGCCGCAGTACGGGCGCGTCGAGGCGCGCATCCAGATCCCGCGCGGCCAGGGCATCTGGCCGGCGTTCTGGATGCTCGGCGGCAATCTCCCCGGGGTGGGCTGGCCGACGTCGGGCGAGATCGACGTCATGGAGAACGTCGGCTTCGAGCCGCACCGCGTGCACGGCACGGTGCACGGACCGGGGTACTCGGGCGGCGCCGGCATCACGGGCATGTACCAGCACCCGCAGGGCTGGTCGTTCGCGGACGACTTCCACACCTTCGCCGTCGACTGGAAGCCCGGCGAGATCACGTGGTTCGTGGACGGCCAGCAGTTCCACCGCGTGACGCGTGCGAGCGTCGGCGCGAACGCGTGGGTGTTCGACCAGCCGTTCTTCCTCATCCTCAACGTCGCGGTCGGCGGGCAGTGGCCGGGGTACCCCGACGGCACGACGCAGCTCCCGCAGCAGATGAAGGTGGACTACGTCCGGGTCTACGACAACGGCTCGGGGACCTCGAACCCGCCGAACCCCGGCGGCAGCCTCCCGACCGGGACCGGGACGATCCGGATCGCGAACGGGTACTGCCTCGACGTCCCGTGGGGTCAGACGCACGACGGCAACCGCGTGCAGATCGTCCCGTGCAACGGCAACGTCGCGCAGTCGTGGACGCGGGGGAGCGACGGCACGATCAGGGCGCTCGGCAAGTGCCTCGACGTGAGCGGCAGCGGCACGGCCAACGGGACGGTGGTCCAGCTCTGGACGTGCAACGGCACGAACGCGCAGAAGTGGGCCTACGACGCGGGGTCGAAGACGCTGCGCAACCCGCAGGCGGGCAGGTGCCTGGACGCCGAGGGTGGCAACCCGCTCCACGAGGGCCAGCGGTTCGTGATCTGGGACTGCCACGGGTCCACCAACCAGCAGTGGACCTTCTGATCCGCCCACAGCCGACGGATGCGTCCGTGTGCGAGCGCTGCGTCCCCGGACGCATCTCTCGCGCACGGGCGCATCGCTCGCCCGCGGTCATCCGCCGACGCGTCCTCCCGTCGGCGGGGCTGCGGTGTCGTCGGCCTCCGCGGGGCGCGGGCCGAGCCGGCTCGCGACCATCGGGAGCACGATCACGGACAGCACGCCCGCGCCCACGAGCGCCGCGCCGACGCGTGACGTCATCGCGCCCTGCTCGACCGCGATCTCCGTGAGCGCAACGAGCAGCGGCAGCGCGGTCGCCGCGTACAGCGCGGTCTTGACCCGCTCGACCGACGGCAGCTCGCGCCGGAACCACAGGAGCACCGGCCCGCCCCGCACGACCACCATGAGCACGAAGAACGTCAGCGGCAGCAGCGGGGACGCGACGATGGAGTCGATGTCCAGGCCCATGCCGGAGCTGACGAAGAACACGGGCACGAACACGCCCCACGCGACCGCGTCCAGCTTCTTCTCCAGCGCCTCGACGTCGCCCGGCGCCCAGCGCCGCAGCACCATCCCGCCGACGAACGCGCCCAGCACCGCGTCGAACCCGAGCCCCGCGGCGAGCGCGAGCAGCGCGACGAGCAGCAGCACGGTGAGGCGCAGCGTGCTCTGGCCCGTCCCGTGCTCCGCGGCGCTGAAGAGGCGGTCGCCGCCGAGGGCCTTGATGCGCCCCAGCCGGCCCGGCAGCGCGGACAGCGCGATCGCAACGACGGCGAACAGGACGAGCAGGATCGCCGCGACGCCGCTCTCGCGCGTGCCGAGCAGCACCGCCATCGCGACGATCGGCCCTAGCTCGCCGACCGCCCCGACCACGAGCACCGTGCGCCCGAGCCGCGAGCCGAGCTGGCCGCCGTCGCGCAGGATCGGGAGCACGACGCCCAGCGCGGTGGTCGTGAGCGCGATCGCCCCGGCCGCGACCCGGTGCGGCGAGCCGTCGCCCACGACCACGAGGACCAGCACCGCGCCGACGACGAGCGACGTCAGCCACGCCGCGCCGGCGCGTCGCCCCACGCGCTCGCGCAGGAGGTTCGGCTCGAGCTCGTACCCGGCGAGGAGGAACAGGAAGCCCATGCCGAGGTCGGACAGGAGGGTGACGTCGGCCGGCGTCGCGAGGTCGAGCGCGGACGGCCCGATGAGGATGCCGCCGAGCAGCAGCACGACGACCTGCGGCACGCGCGACCGCACCGGCATGAGGCCCGCGAGCAGCGGCGCGACCAGCGCGACGACGAACACCGGGACGAGCGGGGCGTAGACGTTCACGGGCGGGTCTCCGGGTCTCGGCGGGCGGCGGGTCCCAGGATCCCGCAGCGCCGCAGGTCGCGCGCGGCGGAGGTCCGCGTCGTCGTCCGCCGGGGTTGACGGCCTGTCGCGGCCCGGCCTACGGTCGGCCCAGCCGCGGTTCTCGCGGCACCTGGATCGGCAGACAGGACCACTGAGCCGGCGCACCGTGGCGCCGGAGCCGCGCCTCGGTGAGCACGAGCCACCAGGAGGCACCATGACCAGCACCCGCACCTGGGTCCGCGACCCCCTCGGCGTCTTCACCGCGGACGACTCCCCGGACGCGCCCGACGCGCGCGGCGGCGTCGTCGTCGAGGACGGGGTGATCGTCGAGGTCGTCGCGGCGGGCGGGCAGCCGTCCGCCCCGGTCGACGCGACGTTCGACGCCTCGCAGCACGTGCTCACGCCCGGGCTGATCAACACGCACCACCACTTCTACCAGACGCTCACGCGCGCCTGGGGGCCGGTCGCCGACGCCCCGCTCTTCCCCTGGCTCCAGCGCCTCTACCCGGTGTGGGCGCGCCTGACCCCGCGGGACCACGAGCTCGCGACGACGGTCGCGCTCGCCGAGCTGCTGCTCTCCGGCTGCACGACGGCGGCCGACCACCACTACGTCTTCCCGGCCGGTCTCGACGACGCGATCGACCTCCAGGTCGCGGCGGTCCAGCGGATCGGGATGCGCGCGACCCTCACGCGCGGGTCCATGACGCTCGGCCAGGACGACGGCGGCCTGCCGCCCCAGTCGGTCGTGCAGAGCCTGGACGTGATCCTCGCCGACTCGCAGCGCCTCGTGGAGCGCTATCACGAGCGGGGCGCCGGGGCGCAGGTCCAGATCGCGCTCGCGCCGTGCTCGCCGTTCTCGGTGACGACCGACGCGATGCGCGAGAGCGCGGCGCTCGCGGAGGACCTCGACGTCCGCCTGCACACGCACCTCGCCGAGACGATCGACGAGGAGGACTTCTGCCGCGAGCGCTTCGGGATGCGCACGGTCGACTACCTCGAGTCGGTCGGCTGGCTCACGGACCGCGCGTGGCTCGGCCACGGCATCCACTTCGACGACGAGGAGGTGCGCCGTCTCGGGGCCGCCGGCACCGGCGTCGCGCACTGTCCGACGTCGAACATGCGCCTCGCGTCCGGGATCGCCCGGGCCGTGGAGCTCGAGGACGCGGGCGCGCCCGTCGGGCTCGGGGTCGACGGCTCGGCGTCGAACGACGCGTCGACGATGATCCTCGAGGCACGCCAGGCGCTCTACCTCCAGCGCCTCAAGTACGGCGCCGACATCCCCGTGACCCGCGCGCTCGGCTGGGGCACGCGCGGGTCGGCGCGCGTCCTGGGCCGGGACGACGTCGGCGTGCTCGCCGTCGGCAAGCAGGCGGACCTCGCGCTGTGGCGCCTCGACGAGCTGCGCTTCTCCGGCTCGCACGACCCGGTCGCGGCGCTCCTGCTGTGCGGGGCCGACCGCGCGGACCGCGTCATGGTCGGCGGCGAGTGGCGCGTGGTCGACGGCGCGATCCCGGGTCTCGACCTCGACGCCCTGGTGGCCGAGCACTCGGCCGCGGCCCGCCGCCTCGTCGGGGGCTGACGCGCGCCGGCGGGGGCGGCCCGGCCACCGACCGGGGCGTCCCCGCCGCGCTCAGAGCTCGCGGTAGTAGTGGACGACGGGGAGGGCGGTGAACCCGCTCGACTCGTACAGGGCGCGCGCGGCGTCGTGGCCCGGGTCGCCGCCGGTCCAGACGTTGGCGTACGCGCACCCGGCGTCGCGCAGGTGCTGCAGCGCGGCGTCCACGAGGAGCCGCCCGATGCCCTCGCCCTGCGCGTCGGGGTCGACGGCGATGATCTCGAGGTCGCCGGTGCGGGCTCCCTCGGCAGGAGGCTCGCCGACCACCGCGGTGGCGAACCCGACGACCCGGCCGGCCCGCTCCGCGACGACCGTCGTCGCGGGGTGCTTCTCGCACGCAGCGCGCACCTCCGCCTCCTGGCTGCGCCGCCAGTCGGGGTAGGCGAGCCCGTAGAGGCGCTCGCCGAGGATCGCGCGCCACGCGGCGAAGGCGTCCTCCCACGCGCGCAGCGACAGGTCGGCGACGGTGTCGAGGTCCGTGGGGCGGTAGGGGCGGAGCGTGATGGTCACCGCTGGAGGCTACGGAGGCGGGGCGGGCGGGGCCAGCGCTTTGACCGCGTCGGCGTACCGGGGCCGTCGCCGCAGGCCACGCGCGAGTTGCCGGAGGGGACTTGACACGCGTCACACTTGGCGTTCGAATAGTGGAAGTAGTTTTCCGCCAAGCGGAACGATAGCTGACGAGGAGGTCCGCTATGAACGCGCGAGCCACGAGGGCCGCGGACGGCGCCGAACGTCGTCCGGTACGCCCCGAGGACGAGCGGCTGCCCATCGGGTCGACGTTCGGGTACGGGTTCCAGCACGTGCTCACGATGTACGGCGGCATCATCGCCCCGCCGCTCATCGTGGGCGGCGCCGCCGGGCTGACCGGGGCCGAGATCGGGACGCTCGTCGCGGCGTCCCTCTTCATGGGCGGCCTCGCGACGATCCTCCAGACGCTCGGCATCCCGTTCTTCGGGTCGCAGCTCCCGCTCGTGCAGGGCGTGTCGTTCGCGGGCGTGTCGACCATGGTCGCGATCGTCAACGGCGGGGGAGGGATCCCGGGGGTGCTGGGCGCGGTGCTCGTCGCGTCGGCGGTCGGCCTGCTCATCACGCCGTTCTTCGCGCAGATCATCCGGTTCTTCCCCCCGGTCGTCACGGGCGTCGTCATCACGACGATCGGCCTGACGCTCATGCCCGTCGCGGCGAACTGGGCGATGGGCGGCAACGCGAGCGCGCCCGACTACGGCTCGGTGAGCAACATCGGCCTCGCCGCGCTGACGTTCGCGATCGTCATCCTGCTGTCGAAGGTCGGCAGCGGCACGATCTCGCGCCTGTCCATCCTCATCGCGATCGTCGTCGGCACCCTCATCGCGCTCGCGCTCGGCAAGGCGGACTTCTCCGGGGTCGGCGACGGCCCGGTGGCCGCGTTCCCGTCGTTCCTCGGCTTCGGCGCCCCGACGTTCGAGATCGCGGCGATCATCTCGATGCTCATCGTCATCCTCGTGACCCTCACCGAGACGACGGCGGACATCATCGCCGTGGGCGAGATCGTCGACACCAAGGTGGACCGCAAGCGCATCGCGAACGGCCTGCGCGCCGACATGGCGTCGTCCGTCGTCTCCCCGTTCTTCGGGTCGTTCACGCAGTCGGCGTTCGCGCAGAACGTCGGGCTCGTGGCCATCACGGGCGTGAAGTCCCGGTTCGTCGTCGCGGCGGGCGGTGCGATCCTCGTGGTCCTCGGCCTCCTGCCGATCCTGGGCCGCGTCGTGGCCGCGGTGCCGACGCCGGTCCTCGGTGGTGCGGGCGTCGTGCTGTTCGGCTCCGTCGCGGCATCCGGCATCCGCACGCTCGCGAAGGTCGACTACTCGAGGCCGATGAACCTCATCATCGTGGCGGCGTCGATCTCGTTCGGCATGATCCCCATCGCCAAGCCCGACTTCTACGACCAGTTCCCCACGTGGTTCGGCATCATCTTCCACTCGGGCATCAGCTCCGCCGCGGTCATGGCGATCCTGCTCAACCTGCTGTTCAACCACGTCAAGCTCGGCAACCCGCCCGACCCGTCCGTGTTCGCCGCAGGCGCGGAGCACGGCGCGAGCTCCGTGGACGAGGGCGACCTCGACGACCTCGAGGACGACGGCGTCATCAACGGCTCGACCCGAGGCCCCGTGGCCGGCGACGCGACGGCTCCCGAGCCGGCGACCTCGGCCGCCCCGAGCGGCGGCCAGGACCACGACGGCCGACCCGCCGACGACAGCACCGACGCCGCTGCGCAGCCCGCACCGCCCGCCGAGGCGACCGGCGGCGAGAGCGCCGCACCGCGGCACCACGCCGTCGCGCCGCTCCCGCGGACCGCGACCCCGTAGGCGCCGGCACAGCGTCGTGCCCGACGCGCCCCGCACCCGAGCGACCCCCTCGCGCCGGGTGCGGGGCGCCGTCGTGCCCGGGACGTGTAGCGTCGTGGG
This sequence comes from Cellulosimicrobium sp. E-16, assembly GCF_049913115.1. NCBI lineage: Bacteria > Bacillati > Actinomycetota > Actinomycetes > Micrococcales > Promicromonosporaceae > Cellulosimicrobium > Cellulosimicrobium sp. E-16. The sequence continues at coordinate 4,426,170 of NZ_CP183974.1, read as the reverse complement.
TCGGCGTCGAGCACGACGCCGGCACCCCGACCGCAGGACCGCACCATGAGCACCCCCACGCCCGAGCCTCCGGCGCCGACCGCGAGCCGGGCGCCGGCCGAGAGCCCGACCTCCGACCACCTCGGCACCGGGCTGCGGACGCGGCACCTGACGATGATGGGGCTCGGCTCCGCGATCGGGGCGGGCCTGTTCCTCGGCTCGGGCGTCGGGATCGCGACCGCCGGTCCCGCCGTGCTCGTGTCGTACGCGATCGCGGGCGTCGTCGTCATCCTCGTCATGCGGATGCTCGCCGAGATGGCGAGCGCGCGGCCCGCGAGCGGGTCCTTCTCGGTCTACGCGGAGGAGGCGCTCGGCCCGTGGGCCGGGTTCCTGCTGGGCTGGCTCTACTGGTTCATGCTCGTCATGGTGCTCGGTGCGGAGATCACCGGTGCCGCGCGCATCGTCACCGGCTGGTATCCCGACCTGCCGCAGTGGGGCGTCGCGCTCGCCGTGGTCGTCGTGTTCGCGGTGATCAACCTGTGGGGCGTGCGACAGTTCGGCGAGCTGGAGTTCTGGTTCGCGTTCGTCAAGGTCGCGGCGATCGTCGGCTTCCTCGTCGTCGGCGTCCTGCTGGTCCTCGGGCTGCTGCCCGGGACCGATCCTGTCGGCACGTCGAACCTCCTGGGCCACGGCGGCTTCGCGCCCGAGGGCTGGGGAGGGATCGCCGCGGGGCTGCTCGTCGTCGTCTTCGCGTTCGGCGGCATCGAGATCGTCACGATCGCCGCGGCGGAGGCGCGCGAGCCGCGCACCGCCGTCGCGCGCGCGACCCGCAGCATCGTGTGGCGGATCCTCGTGTTCTACCTGGGCTCGGTCGCGATCATGGTGCTCGTCCTGCCGTGGGACTCGCCGCTGCTCGCGGAGAGCCCGTTCGTCGCGGTGCTCGACCTCGCCGGGCTCCAGGGCGCCGCGCGCGTCATGGAGGTGGTCGTGGTGATCGCGCTCCTGTCGGCGTTCAACGCGAACGTCTACGGGACGTCGCGCATGGCGTACTCGCTCGCCGGGCGCGGCGACGGGCCGCGGGCGCTGCGGCGCGTGTCCGGGCGTGACGTGCCGTGGGTCTCGGTGCTCGTGTCGGTGTTCTTCGCGCTCGTCGCGGTCGGGCTCAACTGGCTCCTGCCCGAGGCGCTGCTCGGCATCCTCCTCAACGCGGTGGGCGCGGCGCTGCTCGTCGTGTGGGTGCTCGTGGCCGTGTCGCAGCTCCGGCTTCGCCGCCGGATCGAGGAGCAGGCGCGCGCGTCGGGCGAGCCCATGACGCTGCGCATGTGGGGCTTCCCGTGGCTCACGTGGGCCGTGCTCGCAGGTCTCGCGGCGCTGGCCGTCCTCATGCTGACCGACGCCGCCGCGCGCGCCCAGCTCCTGTCCACCGCCGGCCTCGTGGTCGTCATCCTGGCCCTCTACGCGCTGACGCACCGCGGCCGCGCGCGGCGCGTCGGGTCGGCGGAGGCGCGCCGCGACGCGTGAACCGGAGGTGACGCCGGACGACCTGCGGGGACACCGGGGACGAACGCCGCGTGCACGGACGTGCGCCGACGAGAGTGCACAATGAACGAATGACCTACCGCGTCCTGAGGCTCATCCTGTCGCTGCTCGCCTACGTGCTGCTGCGGCCACAGGTGACCGGACGCAACAACATCCCGCGCAACGGGGCGGTCATCCTCGCGAGCAACCACCTGTCGTTCATCGACTCGATCCTCATCCCGATCGTCGCGCCGCGGCACGTCACGTTCCTCGCCAAGGCCGAGTACTTCACCGGCCGCGGGCTCAAGGGCCGCCTGTCGCGCTGGTTCTTCACCACGATCGGCATGATCCCCGTCCAGCGCGACGACCCGCGCGCCGGGCAGCGCTCGCTCGAGGACGCGCTCGAGGTGCTCCAGCGCGGTGGCGCGTTCGGCATCTACCCCGAGGGCACGCGCTCGCGCGACGGCAAGCTGCACGCGGGCCGCACCGGCGTGGCGTGGCTGGCGCTCGCCGGGCACGCCCCGGTCGTCCCCGTCGCCGTGCGCGGCACGGACAAGGTCCAGCCCATCGGCAAGCGGATCCCGCGCCTGCACCGCGTGCAGGTGCACTTCGGCAAGCCCATCGACCCGCAGCGCCAGATCACCGCGGGCACCAAGCCCGCGCAGGCGCGGCGCGAGCTCACGGACGAGGTCATGGCGTCGATCCACCGCATGAGCGGCCAGGACCTCGCGGCCTGACGCTCAGAGCGAGCTCAGCCCGAACGCCGTCGCGAAGCCCAGCACCGTGACGAGCCCGGTGACCGGGCCGCCGAACTCCGTCGCCTCGGGGATCATCGTGTCGACGAGCATGGTGAGCAGCGCCCCGGCGGCGAACGCCTGCGTGACCGCCACGACGGCGGGCGACGCGCCGTCCAGCGCGACGTAGCCGATCCCGGCCGCGAGCGCCGAGACCAGGGTCGTCGACCCCCACAGCACCCAGAGCCGCGACGGCCTCGTGCCCGCCTTGAGCAGCCCGGACGTCGCGGACATCGCCTCGGGCAGGTTCGAGACGAACACGGCGGCGAGCATCGCGACGCTCACCCCGCCGCCCCCGATGAGCGTCGCGCCGAGCACGACCGACTCGGGGATGCCGTCGAGCACCGTGCCGAGGGCGATCGCCGCACCGCCCGTGCCGCCCGCCGCCTGGACGGACTCCGCCTGCACGCCGGTGGACCGCTTGCGTCCCTCGCCGCCCATCCGGTCGATGATCCGGTCGCCGACGAAGAACGTCAGCGCCCCGCCCGCGAGGCCGGCGAGCAGCACGAGGCCGCTCGCGTGCGTGGACGCGTCCTCCACGAGGTCGTACGCGACCGCGCTGATGAGCACGCCCGACCCGAACGCCATGATGAGCCCGACGAGGCGCTGGCCCGGCGGCCGCCAGAAGACCAGCGCCGCGCCGAGGAGCAGCGACGACGCCCCCACGAGGCCCCACCAGAAGCCGATCATGGGCCCATTGGACCAGCGGCCGGCCGGGACCGCGCGGGGACGGGCGGTCGGCTCGTGCGGTTCCCCCGGCCGGGGGAGGCGCGCCCTGCCCGGTCCCGCGAGACTGGGGCCATGACGCCCGACGACGCCCGCCCCACCCGTGCGGCGACCGCGCCGGGGCGGGGTGGGTGGGGACGAGTCGTCGCACCGCTGCGCAGCGCGGCCACCGTCCGGGCCGGGGTCTACCTCGTGGTCGGTGGCGTGGTCGCCGGCGCGTACGTGACGCTGGTCGCCGGGTTCGTGCAGATGTTCGCCTCGCTGCAGACGCCGCGCGTCGCGACCCTCGTCCTCGCGCTCGTCTCCGCGGTCCTCGTGAGCACGCCGCCGTTCCTCGCCCCCGTCCGCGCGCTCGAGATCGCGGCCGTGCGGACGTTCCTCGACGTCGACGTGCCCGTGCCAGCGGGTGACTCGCCCCCGGGCGCGGCCACCCGCTGGCGCGCCGCGGCCTGGTACGGGCTGCACCTCGCGCTCGGCGCCGCGGTGCTCGTCGTGGTGCTGTTCCTCGTCCCGGTCGCGACGCAGCTCGTCCTCTCCGCGACGGGGGTCGAGCCGGTGCTCCTCACCGACTGGCGGCCGTGGGAGGCGCTGCCCGCGTGGACGTGGCTGGTCACCGCGGCGCTCGCGCTGCTCGCCGTCCCGTACGCCGTCGCGCTCGCGCGCGCGGTGCTCCGGCAGGCGGCCCTCCCGCTCCTCGGCCCCGACCAGTCGGAGCGCATCGCCGAGCTGGAGGCCGCGGCCGACCGCGCCGCCGAGCGGGGCCGGCTCGCGCGCGAGCTCCACGACTCGGTGGGCCACGCCCTGACCGTCACGACCCTCCAGGCCGCCGCGGCCGCCCGTCTCCTCGATCGCGACCCGGTCGCCGCACGTGCCGCGCTCGCTGCGATCGAGGAGACGGGCCGCACCGCGATGGCGGACCTCGACCACGTCCTCGGGCTGCTCCGCGCGGAGGCGTGGCCGGCCGAGGCAGGCGGACCGCGCGCGCCCGTGCGCAGCCCGGCGCGCACTCTCGCCGACCTCGACGCCCTGCTCGACGACGCGCGCCGCACGGGAGTCGACGTGCGCCTCGCGCAGGGCGACGCCGTGCTGCCGGACGTGCCGCGCGCGGTATCGCAGGAGGCGTACCGCGTGGTCCAGGAGGCGCTCACGAACGCGCTCCGGCACGCCCCGGGCGAGCCGGTCGCCGTCGCTGTGGCGCGGGGTCCGGGCGGCGCGCTCGCCGTCGAGGTGCGCAACCCGCTCGGGCCGGGCACGCGTCGTCGGGCACCCGACGGTCCCGGCCGCGCGGGTCGCGGTCTCGCGGGCATGCGGGAGCGGGCCCACCTGCTGCGCGGAGAGCTGTCGGCGGGACCCGCGCCCGACGGCGGCGCGTGGGTCGTGCGCGCCACGTTCCCGCTGGCAGGATCGGGCGGATGACGGACAGGACGACGCGCGTGGTGCTCGTGGACGACGAGCCGCTCGTGCGCGCAGGGCTGCGCGTCATCCTCGGCGCGGAGCCGGACCTCGAGGTCGTCGGCGAGGCGGGGGACGGCGCGGAGGTGCCGGGGGTCGTCGCCCGGGCGCGCCCCGACGTCGTGCTCATGGACGTGCGCATGCCGCGCGTCGACGGCATCGCGGCGACGCGCGCCCTCCTCGCCCGCGACGCCGCGCCGCGCGTGCTGGTCCTCACGACGTTCGAGAACGACGACCACGTGCTCGACGCGCTGCGGGCGGGCGCGCACGGGTTCCTGCTCAAACGCGCGCGGCCGGAGGAGGTCGCGCAGGCCGTGCGGGTCGTCGCACGCGGCGAGTCGCTCCTGTTCCCCGACGCGGTGCGGCGGCTCGCGACGGTGCGACCGCCTGCGGGCGACGAGCTGCGCGCCGCGCACCTCACCGAGCGTGAGGGCGAGGTGTTGCGGCTCGTCGCGCAGGGGCTGTCGAACGCCGAGATCGCGGCCGAGCTCTACCTCGGTGTCGAGACGGTGCGCACGCACGTCGGCAACGTGCTCGCCAAGCTCGGCGTGCGCGACCGCACGCAGGCCGTCGTGCGCGCCTACGAGTCCGGGTTCGTGCGGGCCGGCTGACGGGCGGTCCGGCACGTAGCGCTGCGCGTGCCCCGGCCCGGTGCGACGATCGCGCCATGGACCTCTCCGTGCTCTCCCGCCCCGCACCGCCCGTCCCGCCCGTCGCGACGCTCGCCCGCGTCGCCCTCGGGGTCGCCCTGGTGGGTGCGGGCGTCAGCCACCTCACGGTCGCGCGGGAGGAGTTCCAGGCCCAGGTGCCGTCCTGGTTCCCGGTCGACGAGGACGTGACGGTCCTCGCCTCGGGGGCCGTCGAGATCGCGCTGGGCGGCTCGCTCGTCGTGCTGTCCCGCTGGCGGGTCGCGGTGGGCCTGGTCGCCGCCGCGTTCTTCGTCGTGATCTTCCCGGGCAACGTCGGCCAGTGGCTCGAGGGCAAGGACGGGTTCGGCCTGGACACCGACGCCAAGCGGTTCGTGCGCCTGTTCTTCCAGCCGGTCCTCGTGGCGTGGGCGCTGTGGTCCACGGGCGCGCTGCGGGCGCTGCGTCGCGGGCCCGCGCGCGACTGATCCCCCGCACGGGGGATCGACGTCGTCGCCGCGGGGGATCCGGCGCGCGACGGCGGGCGCGAGGGTCGAGGCATGAGCACACGAACCCCGCCCCCGTCCTCCGTCCCCGCACCCTCCGGCCCGCGCACGGTCGCCGTCGGGTCCCCCGCCGGCGCGCCGCCCGGTCCCGGGGCGCACGCCGCCCGTGGCCGGTGGATCGCCCCGACCGCCGCGGTGTGGTGGGCGGTCGGGGGAGTCGCGGCCCTCGTCGTCACCCTGACCGGCGGCACGCTCGCGGTGGGCGACGCGAACGACCTGTCGTTCGGCGCCCTGAGCGGGGTCGCGGGCGCGACGCTCACGCCCTGGGTCGCGGTCCTCGCGCTCGTCGGCGCGGCGACCGCGCTGCGGGCGTGGCTCGGGGCTCGGCACGGCCCCGTCGCCCGGGCGGACCGCGCGCTGACGGTCGCGGCGACCGCCCTCGTCGCGGCCGGGGTCCTCGCCCTCACCGACGCGTCCATCCTGGCGCGGCTCGGGTACCTCCCGGTCACGCTCGTCATGGCGCCGTTCGACCCCGTGATCCGGGCGGCGTTCGAGGACTTCCTGGGCGCCGGCCCGCTCACGCAGCTCGCGCTCCTGGCCGGCGGCGCCCTGCTCGTCGCCTCGACGTGGCGGTTCGTGCGCCGCGGGGTCGGCGCGTGCGCGTCGTGCGGGCGGCGGCACGACGGCCACGACCCCGCCTGGACGACGCCCGCCGCCGCGGCGCGCTGGGGCCGGACGGCCGCGCTCGTCGCCGCCGCGATCCCGACGTTCTACGCGGTGACGCGCATCGCGTGGGTCCTCGGCATCCCGCTCGGCTTCTCGGCGGAGAACGTCGCCGACCTCGCGGGGAAGGACGGTCTGGTCGCGGCGCTCGGGCTGGGCGGCTTCGCGCTCGTGGGCGCCGTGCTCACCCTGGGCCTGTTCCAGCGCTGGGGCGAGGTCTTCCCCCGGTGGATGGTCGGGCTCGCGGGCCGCAGGGTCCCCGTCGGGCTGGCGGTCGTCCCCGCGACGATCGTGGCGGTCGCGGTGCTCCCCGCGGGGCTCTCGCTCATCGTGATCGGGCTCGGCGAGAGCCGGCTGGCGCTCACGGCGGACTCGTGGGGCGCCGTCGGCCCGACGTTCCTGTGGCCGGTGTGGTCCCTCGCCCTCGGCGCGGCGACCTACGCCTACTGGCTCCGCCGCCGCGGCACGTGCCGCGCGTGCGGCCGCGGGTGATGGCCGAGCACGCCACCGCGCGCGGTCGAGCACCACACGAGGGTCGCTGTCCGACGGATGACGACCCTCGTGTCGTGCTCGGCGGGGTCACTGGGGCTCGACCGGGCCGTCCTGGCCGGCGACGAGGTCGCCGCAGCTGGTCTCCTGCGCGGTCGTGACCACCGGGTCGTCCGCGCCGGCGTCCTGCGCGACCGTCTCCTCCTCGCCGTTCGTCGCCGTCTGCGCGCCCGTGTCGAGGTCGACGAAGGTGCGCGACACGGTGAAGGACGTGCCGTCGTCGGACACGGCGTTCAGACCCGCGAGGTGCAGCTCCCCGTCGACCTCCGTGCAGCCGACGCCCGTGCCGAACCCGGTGAAGCCCTTGTCGAACGTGTACTGCTCGCCCTGGGCGTTCTGCGTCGGGGTCACGGCGCAGTCGGCGGCGGAGAACAGCAGGACCTCACGGCCCGTGTCGACGAGCGCGACCGGCGCGGTGGCGTCGCCCGCGGCGACGAGCTGGACGATCGCGCTCGCCGCGACCGGGCTCGCGGACTCGATCGGCGCGGAGAACGTCGCGCCCGACGCGGTCGTGATCCCGAAGGCGCGGTCTGCGCCGCCGGTCAGCCACGCGGTGTCCGGGCGGCCGTCGCCGTCGACGTCGACGATCTCGTGCGTGCCCGCCCCCGCGGGGACGCCGTCGCCCGCCGCGGGGCACCCCTCGGCGGCGGGCGTCGACGTGTCGGCGGTGGGCGTGCCCGTGTCCGTCGGCGACGGGTTCGGGGACTCCGTCGCCGTCGGGGTCTCCGCCGCCGGAGCGTCGTCCGCCGGGCGGTTGACGAGCCACACGACCAGGGCGATCACCAGCACCGCGACGATCGTGAGCACGATCCACGGCCAGGTCCGCCGGGGCTGCTCGGGCTCGGGGTCGGGCGTGGGGAAGGGCAGCTCCGGCGTCGTCATTCCCTCAGGCAATCACCCGCGACGACGCGCGGCATCCCGGCGCGCCGGGCAGGTCACGAGGTGGCGTCACCCGTCCAGCGGGACCAGTCGACCGCGTCGTCCGCCTCGCACTGCCACGTCAGGTCGTCCTCGTCGTCCCGTTCGAGTCCGCGCGCCGCGTCGAGCGCGCGGCGCTCCTCCGGGCAGGCGGCGGTGACGAAGTGACCCTGGCTGGCCCACAGGTCGCTCGCCGCGTACGCGTCGGCGAAGGCCTGCACGGCGACGTCGTCCGCGGACGGCTCGCTGCTGCGTGTCGGGGCCGTTCGGGAGCCCTCCGCCGCGTCCCAGACCGTCGCGCACGCGTCGGGGTCGGGGTCGGTGTCGCAGCCGCCGTACCCCACGTTCCTGCCGAAGGCGTCACGCAGGAAGACCCCGCGGACGGCGGGAACGGCGAGGTCGGTCGGCGCGTCCGCGACCCGCATCGCGAAGACGCCACTCCACGACCCGGCGTCGAGCGGCGACACGGGGAGGTCGAGGGTGGCGCGGGCCTCGCCCTCCGGGCCGCGCAGGGTCTCGCGGGCCACGACGGTCACGGCCTCCGGTTCCTCGACCAGGTCCTGGTCGAGCACGAGCCCGACGGCGAGCTGGTCGTCACCGCCCGGCCCGGTCACGAGGGCGAGGTCTCCTCGGGACGTGGTCACGGGACCGTCGGGCAGGCCCGCGCCGGTCAGCAGCGTCTTGAGGTCGGCGTCGTCGCCGGCCCAGACCTGCAGCGGGAGGTCGACGGCGTCCGGCTCGACGGTGAGGAGGAACCGCGTCCCGGGCTCCCAGGTGGGCAGTCCGAGGTCGACGACGATCCCGCCCCCGGTGCGGTCGTGGACGCGCGGGTCGACGGCGGCCGTCACGCCCGGGGCGATCTCGACCACCCCCGCCGCGCCGGTGGTGCCCGCGGCCGCTGCCGGGGGCGCCGCGTCGACCTCTGCGCGGGGTGACAGGGGGCCCGCGAGCAGCCCGACCGCGGCGGCGCATCCCGCGGTGGCGGAGAGCGCCGCCGTCCGGCGACGGCGCTGGGCACGCCGCGAGGACTCCAGGACGCGGTGAGAGTCGAGCGTCGAGCGCAGGCCGTCGGGCGCGACAGCGGTGCGCAGGTCAGCGGCGAACGCCGCGTCGTCGTGGTCGGTCACGATCGGTCTCCTTCGGCGGAAGAGGTCGACGAGCCGGTGCGGAGGCTCGTGTCGGTGGGAGCGGCGTCGGCGGTGTCGCCGAGAGTGGCGCGCAGCCGAGCCAGCGCGCGGGACGCGGTGGACTTCACGGTCCCGACGGGGATGCCGAGCTCGCGCGACACCTCCGCCTCGGAGAGGTCGAGCAGGTGACGCAGCACGACCACGCGGCGCTGCCGCAGCGGGAGCGTGAGGAGCGCCCGCACGACCGCGTCGCGGTCGTGGACCTGGCCCGTCGCGTCGGGCGCGTGCCGGCGTGCGTCGTGGTCGAGGCCCGTGAGCACCTCGTGGCGCGTGCGCCGCCACGTGTCGACGCGCAGGTTGGCGAGGATCGTGCGGGCGTACGCGAGCGGGTCGCCCTGCCGCGCGCGTCGCCACGAGCGCCACGTGCGCTCGAACGTCTGCTGCGTGAGCTCCTCCGCGCGGTGGTGGTCGCCGGAGAGGAAGTACGCGAGCCGGTGGAGCGGGTCCTTCGCGGTCTCGACGAACGCCACGAACTCCTCCGCGTGGCCCGCGTCGGTGACCACGCGCAGGTCGCGGTCGGCCCAGCCGACCGGCGACGGTGGGTCGTCTGCTGTCATGAAGGTGGACTCCGTCGAGATCGTCACGCCCTCAGCACGCAGCGGGAGCCCGGAAGGTTCCACCCGTGACCGCGCGGGGTCGCGGACCCGTGCGGTCGGGAGCGGCCGGGTCGGCGCGGCGGATCCGGCCGGCGCCCGCGGGAGCCTACCGGCGCAGGGCCCGGGCGAGGGCGCGGGTGAGGGCGTCGCCGTCGGGGCCGAACGCCGTCGGGACGCCGCTGCCGACCTCGCCGGGGAGGCTGCCCGGCGTGGGTAGGGGGGAGCCGTGGGCGAGGACCTGCTGCGCGGGCGTCAGCTCGCGGATCGCGACGGCCGCGACGTGACCCGGGTAGCGTCTCGCGGCGCGCGCGTAGATCTCGGGGTCGTGCTGGCCGTCGTCGCCGACGAGCAGCCAGTCGACGTCGGGCAGCTCGCGGAAGAGGCGGTCGAGGGACGTGTCCTTGTGCTCGGGGCCGCTGCGGAACCAGCCGGTGTTCGTCGGGCCCCAGTCGGTGAGCAGGAGCGGGCCGGGCGGGAACCCGTGCCGCTGGAGGAACCGCCGCAGGTTCGCGGCGGTGTTCCAGGCGCCCGTCGAGACGTAGACGAACGGCGTGCCGGGGCGCTCCGCTGCGATCCCGCGGTAGAGGGCGGCCATCCCCGGCACGGGCACGCGCGCGCTCGAGTGCCGCACGAAGGTGTTCCACGCCGCGATGAACGGGCGGGGGACGGCGGTCACCATCGCGGTGTCGTCGATGTCGGACACCACGCCGAGCCGGCGTCCGTCGGCCACGACGAACACGCGGCCCTTCGCGACCGCGCCCGAGGAGGGACGGAACGTCACGTCGTGCCAGCCGGGGGCGAGCGCGACGTCGATCGTCGCGTCGAGGTACCCGCCGCGGTCGGACACGAGGTCGACCGTCGTGCTGCCCACGTGGACCCGGACCTCCTCCCGCGGTGCCGGGGCGGTGAAGAAGTACCGCCAGCCGCGGCGGTCCGCGGACTCGCGCTCGTGCAGCGCGGGGTCGAACGCGGGGCTCGCGAGGAGCACGCGCCCCAGGACGCGGACGCGACGGGGGCTGCCGTACCCGGCGAACGGCTCGACGCGCGGGCGCCACCCGCGCGCCTTCTGGAAGCGGGAGACGACGGCGCGCCACCGGTCCTCGAGCCGCGCCGCCCGGTGGGGTCGCTGGCTCGGGGTGGCCTCGGTCGTGACGGTCGGTACGGGTGCGGTCTGGGGCATGGGCGCAGCGGTGTCCTCGGTCGGGGGTGGCTGGTCAACCCTGTCACAGCCCGCCGACGCGCGCGGTCCCGGCCGGGCCTCGACGCGCGGTCCCGGAGCCCGGCGGGGTGCGGGCGGGTGCGCCCGAACCTAGCGTGGGCGCGTGAGCGAGCAGACGCCCCCGAACCCTGCCGACCTGCCCACGCGGGCGACCCCGCCGGGCGTGAGCGACGCGACCGTCGAGGCGCTCGGCGCGCTGAGCGAGGCGCTCGAGACGACGGAGCGGGCGCGCGGGCACCTGTACACGTTCCACCAGCTCACCGGGGAGGCGGACCTCGCGCTCGGCGACGCCGTCGAGAAGCTCCGGGCGGCGGGGCACGCGGAGGTCGCCGACCGGATCGCGACCGACCTGGTGGGGCGCAACGTCGCGCCCGGACGCTGGACGTTCCAGCTCGTCGAGGAGTACGACGACGGCTACTGGTCGGTGTTCCGCGACCACGAGCGCGCGGCGCGCGACGAGCTCGCGGGCGGCGTGCGCCATCTCTTCGAGGCGCGCATGAAGCAGGAGCGCCGCACGGCCGGGCGGTCGGGCCACGAGGCGGGGCCCGGCGACGTGGGCTGAGGCCGATGAGTCCGGGTGCAGTCGACGGTCCCAGGAGGGACGGACGAGACCGCCGACGAGAGGACTCCGCATGACGACCGCACCCCCCACGAGCACGCCCGGCGCGCCGGAGGGCACGCTGATCCCCGGCTACAGCTCCCCGGGCGCGAGCCCGGTGCCCTGGGAGTCCGTCCGGCGGGCGCTCGAGCGCGCCGAGATCTCCTGGATCTCGACCGTGCGGCCCGACGGCCGGCCGCACGTCACGCCGCTCATGACGGTCGTCGCGGACGGCTGCCTGCACGTCACCACCGGGCCCGAGGAGCGCAAGGCCCGCAACCTCGCCGAGAACGCGCGCGTGGTGCTCACGACCGGGACGAACGTCTACGAGGACGCGCTCGACGTCGTCGTGGAAGGGACTGCCGTACGCGTCACCGAGGACGCGGCGCTGCACCGGCTCGCCGAGCGGTGGCGCTGCAAGTACGGCGACGAGTGGTCGTTCACGGTCCGGGACGGCGCGTTCGTCAACGACGGCGACCCGGCGCTCGTCTTCGCGGTGCGGCCCGAGGTCGTGTTCGCCTACGAGCGCACGGCCGAGCACGCGGCGATGCGGTGGCGGTTCGGGTCGGGCGAGCGGCCCGACCTGCGTGCCCCGGACGCACCGCAGCCCGCCTTGTGAGGCGGGCTGCGGCGTCGGGCCGGGACGTGGTCAGTGACGCGTGATGGTGAAGGTCGACGTCGTGTTCTCGATGTCCCGGAAGTTGCCCGAGAACGTGAGGTTGGTGAACGTCGCCGTGCCCACGGCCGGGCCCTGGCCGGTCTCCGGCATCGGGTTGGCCCAGATGCCGTAGCCCGACTTGGCGTCGTACTGGTCACCGCTCTTCTTCGCCCCCGTGATGGTGACGTTGGTGAAGGTCGGGTTCTGGAACGTGTTCTGCGGCTGCCCGCCGACGTAGTTCGTCTGGAACATGATCCCGGAGTACGTCGGGTCGATGACGTCGAGGTTGTTCACCTGGATGTTCCCGAACGCCTTGGACGCCGAGAACATCCATACGGCCCCGAACACCTGGTCGCCCCAGAAGTGCCCGCCCGAGCGCACGACCGTGAGCCCATCGAACACCGTCGGCGCCGGGCCGAAGCCCTCCATCGGGTAGCCGAAGTCGAGCGAGCTGATCGTGACGCCCGAGTAGACGAGGGTGTCCGCGATGTAGATGTTGCGGAACGTGTTGTCCTGGCCGCCGTAGACCGCGAGGCCGGCCGCGCGCCACGTGTTGGTGGACGTGAGGTTCTCGAACACGTTGCCGCGCTGCCCGCTGCCGCCGTTGTCGGTGGCCGCGAAGAGCGCGAACGAGTCGTCGCCCGTGCCGCGCGCCTGGTTGTTGTGCACGTGGTTGTTCGCGCTGCCGTTGGTCATGTTGATCGCGTCCGCGAACGTGTTGCGGATGCGCGAGTTCGTGACCTCGGAGTCGTCCATGTTGGACGCCCAGAACATGCAGATCATGTGCTCGACCCAGATGTTGTCGATCGTCATGTTCTTCACGTTGGCGAAGTCGAACACCTTGCCCGGGCCGTCGATGCGCGACGTGTAGTTGCCGAAGTACGCGAAGTCGCGGAACGTCGAGCCGTTCGCGCTCGCCTCGGCGCGGAAGCCGACGTCGGTGTTCTCCTGGCCCTGCGGCGCGAAGAACCGCGTGAACCACGGCCCGGCACCGACGACGTCGACCCCCTTGCCGTAGACCTGGAACTTGCTCGACGTCTGGTAGTCGCCGGCGGGCAGGTAGACGCCCTTGAGCGTGCCGGTCGCATCCATGCGGACCTTGTCGAGCGCGGCCTGGACGTCCTGGTGCGTGAAGCCCGCGGGCTGCGTGTACTGCGCGGGGTTCGGGTTCGCCCGCGGCGTCGCGAGCTCGAGGTCGACAAAGTCGATCGCGTACTGCGACGTGTTCTGCGCGGTCTTCTGCAGGCGGATCTTCGAGCCCGCCGGGACGGTCGTGCCGAGCAGCGTGCTCGACTCGTCGTAGACGTGGCGCGGCGCGCCCTGGCCCGGCTGGTTGCCCGGGTTGGTCTCGTTGCCGTACAGCCACGCGTAGCGGGACGTGAGGTCGATGTTCTTGAGGAACTGGCCGTCGACGTAGATCGCGAGGGTCGCGTTCGTGCCGCCGCCGCCCGCCGAGTCGGGGAGGGAGAAGCGGGTCAGGAGCGTGTTCGTCGGGGCCTTGGTGGTCCACTCGACGTACGCGCCGGTCTGGTTGAGCGTCACCGCGCGTCGGCCCGACGCCTCGCCCGCGAGGTCGCCGACGACGCGGTTGGGCGCCAGCACGGTCGCGCCGCCGCCCGTGACGCCGTCCTCCGCCTCGTACGTGTCGAACGGCAGGTTGGCGCCGCGTCCGACGAACAGGGGGCGCGTCGCGGTGTTGTTGGCCTGCTTCGCCGAGACCTCGGTGGAGTCCGGCGCGGCGACGACCTTCACGTCGTAGTTGCCGTTCGCGGCGGTCCACGTGCCGAGGTTGACGCTCGCGCTGCTCGCGCCCGCGGCGATCGCGCCGCTCGCGGAGCCGGTGAGGGTGCGCACGACGGCGCCCGTGGCCTTGTTCGTCACGGTGACGGTGAGGCCGTGCGCGGACGTGGAGGTCGGGACGTTGCCCTGGTTCGCGATCGTCGCGGAGAACGTCACCGTGCTGCCCGCGGCGGGGTTGCTCGGCGACCACGTCAGGGTCGGGACGAGGTCCGAGCTCGGGACGGCGGTGACGACGAGCGGGGTCGGGTTCGCGTACCCGTTGTTGCCCTCGTTCTGCTCTGCGACCGTTCCGCCCGCGTCGGCGACCGCGCCGATCGTGTAGCTCGCGGCGGGGCGGGCGCCGACGTCGGCCGTGACGGTCGCCTGGGCACCGGCCGCGAGCGCGCCGACCGGCTTCGTCGCGACCGTCTGGCCGTTCAGCGTGAACGCGACGTCGGTCGCGGCGGACGACTGCGTGCCGATGTTCTTCACGACCGCCGACAGCGTGATCGCCTGCGACTCGAGCGGCGAGGCGGGGGTCGCGGTGACGCTCGTGACGACGAGGTCGGGGTTGGGCGCGGCGGTGCCGAACACCTGGAGCTCGGCGACCTGGCCGTTGCCGGAGCCGGTGTTCCCCGTGAACCGCAGGCGCACGTCCTTGGCGGTGCCGGTCACGGGGACGGTCACGGTGTTCCCGGTGCTGGGGGAGAACGCGTAGCCAGCCGACGCCTTGAGCGTCTGCCACGCGCCGGTCGCGGTCGCGCGACCCTGGACCTCGAAGGTCTGGGTGCGCGGGCCCCACGCGGATGCCGGCGGGAGCTTGACGGCGACGTTCGTGAGCTGGGCCGCGGCGTCGAGCGAGACCGTGAGCGTGCTCGGGTACTGGCCGCCCGCGCCCTCCCAGTAGGTCGACGTGCTGTCGTCGTTCGCGTTCTTCGCGACGAACTGCCACTCCGTCGACGACGCCTCGATCGGCTTGTTCAGCGCGAGGTTGGTGCCGGTGGGCGGCTCGGGGTTCCCGGGGCCCGGGTCGGTCCCGCCGGCCGTGCCGCGCACCTCGAGCTCGGAGAGCTGGCCCGCGGGCCAGCCCGTGTTCGCGGTGATCTGCACGCGCACGTAGCGGGCGGACGTGTCCGGCACGTCGACCGTCACGGTGTTCCCCGACGCGGGGTTGAACGCGTACGCCTGTGACGCCTTGATCGTGGCGAAGCTCGAGCCGTCGGTGCTCGACTGCACGCTGAGGGTCTGGCTGCGCGTCTCCCAGCCCGTGGGCAGCTTGAGCACGAGGTCCTCGACCGTGGCGGCCGCGCCGAGGTCGACCTGCGCCCACTGGGGGAACGTGTTGTTGGTCGACTCCCAGTAGGTGCCCTGGTTGCCGTCGGTGAGGTTGCCGGACAGGTACGGCGAGTTGTTGCTGCTCGCCGCCGTCGACTTCCCGGCGGACAGCACCGTGGGTGCGGCCGTCGCCGTCGTGGTCAGGCCGAGCGGGACGAGCAGGGCCGCTGCCCCCGCCGTCGCGGCGAGGAGGCGGAGCCGGCGCTGCGGCGCGCCGGCGGTTGTGCGGTTCGACGTGCTGGGTCGATGTCTCATCGATGTCCTCGATCTCCCGTCGTCGTCGACGGGCGTCAGGCCGCGCCGAGCGCGACCCCGCACCGGGCCGGACGCCCGGGTCGGAGGACGGGCCACGGCGCACGTCCGGCCGTGGCCGGGTGGCTCGGGTCAGTACCTTCGAGAATTGCGGACCCGCTGTGCCGCACCGCACAACGGAGTGTTGATTTCTTGCATCAACACGCAAGAACGCTACTGCCGGGTGAAGGAGGCGTCAAGAGATGTCGCAAGCACCCGATGTGCCACGTTCGTCGAGGTAGATCCCTGGTCCCGCGAGGTAGAGCCGTGGTTCTTTGCCCGACGGCGCGTGGTCGCCCTGGGTGGTCGGGGTGGGTGGTGGTGCCGCGTCTACCATCCGCCGCTCGTTCCTCGCGGCTCCCGCCAGGCCCGCCACGACGCGGCACCACCACCCACCCCGACCGGCGTCGACTCGCCCTGGTCTCCGCTCGGCCGGGCCGCCCGCGGTGGACGACCTGACGCCGTCGGGCGCGACCACCCAGGGGCGTCGAGTGGTGGTGCCGCGAGGGGCGGGCTCGGGGCCGGTAGGGTCCGCGCATGGGAATCGGGCCGATCTACCCGCTGCTGATCCTGCTCTACGTCGCCGTGATCGCGACCGTCGCCGTCCTGGTGATCTGGGCGTTGATCCTCACGATCCGGCTGCTGCGCAGCGTGCTCTCGGAGCGCGACGCCCGAGCCCGCGCGGGCTGGCCGCCGCCTCCGTCGGCGTAGTCGCTCGGTTCGCCCTCAGTCCGCGGCAGGGCCGAAGCGCTCGGTCTTGACCCGCGCCGGGTCGTGGCCGAGCGAGACGAGCTGGCGGGCGACGGCCTCGACGAAACCCGTCGGCCCGCATACGAAGCACGCCGGGTCGATCTCGGCGGGCCAGCCCCACGCAGCGAGGTCGCGGCGCTCGAGGCGCCCGGGGCCGCGCATCGACCCGAGCGGCGTCGAGCGCGTGAAGACGACCTGGACGTCGAGGCCGTCGTGCGCGGCGGCGAGCCGGTCGAGGTCGTCGACGTACAGCCGGTCCTCCGGGCGGCGCACCGAGTAGACGAGCCGGAACGGCGTGCGGTCGCCGGTGTCGCGGCGGGTCCGCAGCATCGCCATGAGCGGCACGAGGCCCGACCCGCCGGCCGCGAGCAGGACCGGCGTCCCGGCGTCGCGCTCCGGCGACCAGACGAACCAGCCGCCGACCGGCCCGCGCAGCTCGATCGCCTCGCCGACCGCGAACACGTCGGTGAGATACGTCGAGACCTCCCCGCCCGGGACGCGTTGCACGGTGACCTCGACGCGCGCGGGAGAGGCGCCGTCGTGCACGCCGTCTGTCGCGACGGTGGGCGACCCGTCCGCGGCGTCGCCGTCGCGCACGGGGGCGCGGGTCGCCGCGCTGCCGATCGAGTAGCTGCGCTCGGCGGTGTAGCCGTCGGGTGCGGTGAGGCGCAGGTCGACGTGCTGCCCGGCCAGGTGCCCGGGCCAGGCGGGGACCTGGAGGACGAGCGTGCGCGCGGACGGGCTCTCCTCCCACGCGTCGACGAGCGTCGCGACCTGCCAGCGTGACGGCGTCGCGTACCGGGCGCCGAGGCGGACGGGCGCCTCAGTCATCTCGAGGCTCAATCACCCTGGTACCTCTGCTCGCGCCACGGGTCGCCGAGGTCGTGGTAGCCCAGCCGCTCCCAGAACCCCTGCCGGTCCATGGGCATGAGCGTGATGCTGTTGACCCACTTGGCCGACTTCCAGAAGTACAGGTGCGGCACGAGCAGCCGCGCCGGGCCGCCGTGCACGGGGTGCAGCGGCGCGCCGTCGAACGTGTGCACGACCCACGCCTTGCCGCCCAGGAGCTCTGCGACCGGGAGGTTCGTCGTGTACCCGCCGTAGCAGCCGATCATCGCGAAGTCGGCGGTCGACTCGACGTCGGCGAGGAGCGTGTCGAGCGAGACGCCGCGCCACGACGTCCCGAACTTGGACCAGCGGGTCACGCAGTGGATGTCGACGGTCGGCTCGTCCTGGGGGAGCGCCATGAGGTCCGCCCACGACCAGGCGTGCGTCGCGCCGGTCTCGGTGGTGACGTCAAGCCGCCAGGTCGCGGTGTCGACGCGCGGTGTGGGCCCCGCCGAGAGCACCGGGAACCCGGTCTCGACGTACTGGCCCGGCGGGAGCGCCACGCCCTGCGGGCGTGGCCGGCCGTGGAAGCCGGGGGTGAGGGTGCTCATGGCACACGGTAGGCGCGGTGCCCGACGGCGCGCCAGGGCTCAGGCGTTCGCGTCCCCGCTGGGCGGCGCCGCGACGAGGCGCACCACGGCGTCGCGCAGCCAGGCGCGGTACCGCTCGTCGGACCAGCCCGCCCCCTCGACGAAGTGCGCCCAGCCCTCGGGCGCGAGCAGGTAGGAGAGGGCCTCGGCCGCCTCCTCCCGGGAGGAGTGCGGGCGGAAACCGTGCGCCACGAGCACGTCCACGCTCGCGCGCAGGTCGGCGCGGCGGCGTCCGAGGAGCGCGTCGAGCTCCGCGGCGACGGCCTCGTCGGAGCGTGCCGCCGACGTGAAGGCGGACCACAGTCCGGCGACGCGTGCGTTCGCCGCCGCGACGAGCGCGACGAGCCCGTCGAGGAACTTCTCGGGGTCGGTGGTGCCGGCGACGGAGCGGCCCTCGGGCCGTTCGCCGAGGGACTCCCGCCCCTCGGACCCGGCGAACGTGAGCTCGAACGCGGCGAGGAGCAGCGCGCGCTTGGGCCCGTGCGCCTTGACCGTCTCGAGCGACACGCCCGCGCGCTCGGCGACGCGCGCGAGGGTCGTGCGCTCGTAGCCGCGCTCGGCGAGCTCCTGCGCGGCGGCGCGCACGACCCGCTCACGCGTGCGCGCGGCCTGCTCGGCGCGGAGGTCGGACGTGTAGGCGCGCGGGACCACTATTGACTACCCCTCGAAGGTGATGAATACTCCTGACGGTTGATCGATCTTCTCACACGCCGGCTCCCCACCGGCGCCCCCGCGCAGACGGCCCGGTCCTGCGCCTTCCCGTCCCCCCGGCGCGCCGCGCGCCGCCACGAGAGAGGCACCACCGATGGCCGACGTCCTGCTCTGCTCCACCCCTGTGCACGCCCACGTCACCCCGCTGCTCGCCGTCACGCGGGCACTCGTCGCCCGCGGGCACGGCGTCCGGTTCCTGACAGGATCCCGGTTCGCCGCGGCCGTCGAGGCAGCGGGCGCCACGTTCCTCCCGCTCCCCGCGGAGGCCGACTTCGACGACCGGGACCTCGCGGCCGCGTTCCCCGGTCGCGCGGGGCGCACCGGGCTCGACGCGATCCGGCACGACATGCTGGAGATCTTCGTCGGGCCCGGCGTCGCGCAGTACCGGGCGGTGGTCGACGCCCTCGCGTCCCGCCCGGCCGACGCCGTGCTCGTCGAGCCGCTGTTCCTCGGCGCGATGCCGCTCGTGGCGACGCCCGCCGACAGCCGGCCGCCCGTCCTCGCGCTCGGCATCTTCCCGCTCGGGCTCAAGAGCGACCGCACCGCGCCGTTCGGCCTCGGTGTCCTGCCCGCGCGCGGACCGCTCGGCGTGGTGCGCAACAGGGCGCTGCACCGGTTCGTCGAGGGTGTCGCGTTCGCCGCCCCGCAGCGCGCCGCCCAGGACATGGTCCGCGCGGCGGGCGGGGAGCCGAGCGGCACCTTCTTCCTCGGCTGGCCCGCCGACGCGGACGCCGTCGTGCAGCTCACCGTCCCCGAGCTCGAGTACCCGCGGCCCGACGTCGCGACCCCGGTCCGGTTCGTGGGCCCGCCGCGCCCGGCGCCGGGCAGTGTCGACCTCCCGGGGTGGTGGGGCGACCTCGACACCCGCCGACCGGTCGTCCACGTCACCCAGGGGACCGTCGCGAACGAGGACCCGACCCAGCTCCTCGTCCCCACGCTGCGCGCGCTCGCCGACGAGGACGTGCTCGTGGTCGCCGCGACGGGCGGCCGTCCGGTCGGTTCGCTCGGGTCGCTCCCGGCGAACGCGCGCGCGGCCGAGTACCTCCCGTACGACGCGCTGCTGCCGCGCACCTCGGTCCTCGTGACCAACGGCGGCTACGGCGGCGTCCACCATGCCTTGCGGCACGGCGTCCCCGTGATCGTCGCGGGCAAGACCGAGGACAAGGCGGAGGTCGCCGCGCGCGTCGCGTGGACGGGCGCCGGCGTGCGGCTGCGGACGAGCACGCCGCGCCCCGCCCAGGTGCGGCGCGCGGTGCGGCGTCTGCTCGCCGACCCGTCGTACGCGCGAGCCAGCGCACGCATCGGCGAGCGCATCGCGGCCTCACCGGGCGAGGACGGCGTGGTCGACGTCGTCGAGGAGGTCGTCGCCTCTCGGGAGGCGTCGCGCGCCGTCCGCTGACCGGGGCAGGATCGGGGGATGCCCAGCGACCTGCTCATGCGCATCCACGGCCCCGAGTTCCGCGCCATGTCCGAGAGGGTGCTGCGCGCCACCGAGCTCACCTCGCGGCTCAACGTCCTGCCGTTCGACGACGAGCAGGGCCGGGCGCGGCTGTTCGAGCAGATCCTGGGCCGCCCGCTGGGGCCGCGCGTGACGATCTACCCGCCCTTCTTCACGGACCACGGACTGAACCTGGACCTGGGGGAGCGGGTGTTCGTCAACCAGAACTGCACGTTCCTCGACTACGCGGGCATCCGGCTGGCCGAGCGCGTCATGGTCGCCCCACGGGTCACGTTCATCACCGTCGGGCACCCCGTCGACACCGACGACCGCAAGGTCTGGCTCACCGGCGGCCCGATCGACGTGCACGAGAACGTGTGGATCGGGGCCGGGGCCACGATCCTGCCCGGCGTGACCATCGGCCGCGACGCGGTCGTCGCCGCCGGCGCGGTCGTGACCGACGACGTCCCGCCGCGCAGCCTGGTCACCGGCACCAAGGCGGCGGTGCGCCGCACGTGGTGACCGGTCAGCTCCGGCTCAGCACTCGATCTGTTGGTCGTGCTGAAGCCTGCGCTTGCTTCGCTGCGCTCCGGCTCAGCACTCGACGACGTTGACCGCGAGGCCGCCCGTCGAGGTCTCCTTGTACTTGGTCGACATGTCGACGCCGGTCTGGCGCATCGTCTCGATGACGGTGTCGAGCGAGACGACGTGCGAGCCGTCGCCCTGGAGCGCGAGGCGCGCCGCGGAGACGGCGGTGCAGGCGGCGATGGCGTTGCGCTCGATGCACGGGACCTGGACGAGCCCGCCGACGGGGTCGCACGTGAGCCCGAGGTTGTGCTCCATCGCGATCTCGGCCGCGTTCTCCACCTGGGCGGGTGTGCCGCCGAGCACGGCGCAGATCGCGCCCGCCGCCATCGAGCACGCCGAGCCGACCTCGCCCTGGCAACCGGCCTCCGCGCCGGAGATCGACGCGTTGCGCTTGTAGAGCGCGCCGATCGCGGCGGCCGTGAGGAGGTACGTGCGCATGGCCCGACGTCGGCGCGCGGGGTCCGCGGCGACGTCCGGGTGGGTGCGCAGGAAGTGCCGACCGACCGCGGGGATGATGCCCGCGGCGCCGTTCGTGGGGGCGGTGACGACGCGACGCCCGTCGGCGTTCTCCTCGTTGACGGCCATGGCGAACGCCTGGAGCCACTCGATGGTCGTGTCGGCGCCGCGCTCGTCGGCGAGCTCGAGTCGTTCGCGCTGGGCCCGCGCCCGACGGCGGACCTTGAGGCGTCCGGGCAGCACCCCGTCGCGCTCGAGCCCGGCGTCGACGCACGCGCTCATGGTGTCCCAGATCCGGTCGACCCCCGCCTCGACCTCGGCGGCGGGGCGCAGGGCGGACTCGTTCGCCCACGCGACGGCGGCGATGGACGTGCGCTCGCGCTCGCACAGGGCGAGGAGCTCGGCGGCGTTGGCGAACGGGAACGGGACGCCGGTCGGCTCGGTGCGCGGGTCGATCGCCTCGCCCGCGAGCTCGGCGCCGAGCTGCGCGGCCTCGTTCGCCGCGGCGGACTCGAGCTCGGCCGCCGTGAGGACGAACCCCCCGCCCACCGAGTAGTACGCCTCCTCGGCGAGCGTCG
Source organism: Cellulosimicrobium sp. E-16 (assembly GCF_049913115.1). NCBI lineage: Bacteria > Bacillati > Actinomycetota > Actinomycetes > Micrococcales > Promicromonosporaceae > Cellulosimicrobium > Cellulosimicrobium sp. E-16. The sequence goes on along the minus strand of NZ_CP183974.1, from coordinate 4,404,717 downwards.
CGCCGTCGGCGTCGAGCGCGGTGAAGCGCATGCCGTTGGGGTGGCCGGGCATGCGCGTCAGCGGCGCGAGGCGCACGTCCTCGCTCGTCATCGTGACGCGGTGCCGGCCCAGCAGCGCGACGGGCGCGCCGTCGCCCAGCTTCTCCCACGAGCCGGGGACCCGGGCGGGGTCGCACGTCTCGGGGTCGAGGCCGAGCAGCCCCGCGACGACGGCGTCCGGCGTGCCGTGGCCGACGCCCGTGGCCCCGAGCGACCCGCAGAGCACGACCCGCAGGCCGGCGACCGCGTCCAGCACGCCGTCGTCCGCCAGCGTCGCGACGAACGCCTTCGACGCCCGCATCGGCCCGACGGTGTGCGAGCTCGACGGCCCCACGCCGACGGAGAAGAGGTCGAGGACCGACACGTACGCGCTCATGGAGACCATGGTCGCACCCCGTCCCACGATGCGGGCGGTTCTTGCTATAGCGGATGGACCCGCGAATGTCAGCCGGCCCTGTGCAGGACGACCGGGCACGTCGCGAGGTGGTCGTCGACGAGCCCGCACGCCTGCATGGCCGCGTAGGCGGTCGTCGGCCCGACGAACCGGAACCCGTGCTTCTTGAGCGCCTTCGAGAGCGCGGTCGACTCGGGCGTGAGCCCGGGCACGTCGCCCCACGTCGCGGGGCGCTCGCGGCGGGCCGGCGGCGCGAACGACCAGAGCAGCTCGTCCAGCGTGCGTCCGCTCTCCTGGAGCGCGAGCAGGGCGCGCGCGTTGTCGATCGTGGCCGTGATCTTCTGCCGGTTCCGGATGATGCGGGTGTCGCCGAGCAGGCGCTCGACGTCGGGCTCGTCGAACGCGGCGACGGCCTCCGGGTCGAACCCCGCGAAGACCTCGCGGAAGGCGGGGCGCTTGCGCAGCACGGTGATCCAGGACAGGCCGGACTGGAACCCCTCGAGCGCCAGGCGCTCGAACAGCGCCGTGTCCCCGTGCACCGGGACCGCCCACTCGGTGTCGTGGTACTCCTCGTAGAGCGGGTCCCCGTCACCGAAGCAGCGGGCGCCCGGCTGCGGGGAGGCGGGCGCGTCGTCGGGCACCGCCAGGGGCGTGGGCGGGGTCGTCTCGGTCGTCATGCGTCCACTCTGCCCGGTCCCGCCGACACGTGGCCCGCTCCCGGTGCCCCCTGTGGGCGGGGACCGCACGATCCGGGCCTGTGCACGCTCACGTTCCCGGGGGCGGCCCGGGAGGCAGCCGGAGGTCCGCGATGGCGCGCAGCGCGTCGAGGTGGGCGACGAGAGCGTCACGCCCGGTGCTGGTCAGCCGGACCCAGGTGCGTGCGCGCCGCCCCGACCGTTCCTTGGAGATCTCCACGTACCCTGCGGCCTCCAGCACCGTGAGCTGCTTGGACAGCGTCGGGTCGGAGAGCTCGATGGTGTCGCGCAGGGTCTTGAAGTCCGCCTTCTCGACGCCGGACAGCGCCGCGACGACCGACAGGCGCACGGGGGAGTGGATCACCTCGTCGAGCGTGTGCCGCGGGTGGTGCTCGTCGGCGTCGCCCGCGGCGCCGACGCGCCCCGCGTTCATGCGGTCGCCGCGTCGTCGCGCGGCGCGGGCAGCCACGCCGCGAGGAGCAGGGGGGCCGCGCTGACGAGGGCGGCGGGGACCCAGAACGCGACGTCGCCCGTGAACCGGTCGAGCCCGAGGAAGAGCGTCGCGCCGTAGACGACGGCCCACCCGCCGGCGCCGAGGACCAGGCGGCGTCGCGTCCCGGCGGCCATGCTCCCCTGGCGCGCGGCCCACGTGACACCTGCCGTGACGATCACGGCCCAGGCGCTCATGCCGACGACGAAGCCGATCCGGCCGCCGAGGCCCAGGGCGAGCACGAGGCCGACGCTCGCCGCCGCCCAGCCCGAGAGGTAGAGGCGGATCCAGCGCCAGCCCTGGGTCCGCGTCGAGGCGGCGAGCCGTGCGGCGTGCTCCAGCGCCGAGGATGCCTCGGCCGGGCTGGGGGCGGTGCGGGCGGTCGTGTCGTCGGTGGCCATGGATGCCATGCAAGCATCTACTTTCCAATGTGGCAAGTAGTTGCCCTGGGGAGTTGTGCCGATGGTCGGCGTCACCGGTCCGGGGCACACTGTTCCCCGCCGGCCGCGCACGCGGGTGCGCCGGCGTCGTCGTCCCGCCCGCGCCACCCGAGGAGCACCCCCATGTCCGACGCCCTGGCCGCGCTCGCCGCCGCCGTCGCGGCGGCGCCGTCGAGCGCCCCCCTGCGCGTCCACTACGCGAGCCTCCTGCTGGCCGCCGGGCGCTCGGTCGAGGCGCTCGAGCAGGCGAGCGCCGCCCTGCGGATCGACCCGGCCGACGGCGAGGCGCTCCGCCTCGTCCAGGAGTCGGCCGTCGCCGCGGCGACCGGAGCCCGCCCCGCGGCCGACCCGTCCTCGACGGGTCCCGCCGCGTCGTCGGACCCGGTCGCCGGGCTGCACGCACCGACGTCGGCGCCGGGCGGCGTCGACGACGGGATCATCACGGGCGTGCCGTCCGACGCGACCGTCCCGCGCGCGCCCGGCGCGCCCGCGCCCGGCACCCCGACCGCGGGGGTCCCCGCGGCGCCCGCCCCCGCGGCCACGCCCGGCGTTCCCGCCGCACCTGGCCCCGAGGCGCCCGGCCCCGCGGCGCCGTCGGGCATCGACTGGGACCGGCTGGAGCACGAGGTGGGCGTCCACGTCCCGGCACCGTTCGTCGAGACACCCGTCGTCGAGGCGCCGTCCGGACAGGTGCCCGGGGAGCCGCCGGCCTCCCCGGGCGGCACGCCCCCCGGGGAGGACGGCGGCACCGTCCCGCCCGCACCGGGTGGCCAGCCGTTCCTCGTCCCCGCGCGCGACGACGCCCCCGACGACGGGTCCGGCCTGCTCGAGGTCTCGCGCGAGACGGTGACGCTCGCGGACGTCGGCGGCCTCGAGCCGGTGAAGCAGCGCATCCGCGAGGCGTTCCTGGAGCCGATGCGGAACCAGGCGATCGCCAAGGCGTTCGGCAAGTCGCTGCGCGGCGGGCTCCTGCTCTACGGGCCGCCCGGGACCGGCAAGACATACATGGCGCGTGCCGTGGCGGGCGAGCTCGGCGCGCGGTTCCTCACGGTGACGCTCGCGGACATCCTCGACAAGTACATCGGGGAGAGCGAGCAGAACCTGCACGCGCTGTTCCAGAAGGCGCGCCAGCTCGCGCCCGCCGTGCTCTTCCTCGACGAGGTCGACGCGATCGGCGGCAAGCGCGCGCAGTACTCCGGCTCGTCGGGCATGCGGACCGTCGTCAACCAGCTCCTCCAGGAGATGGACGGCATCGGCTCCGACAACGACGGGCTGTTCGTCCTCGGCGCCACGAACCACCCGTGGGACGTCGACACCGCGCTGCTGCGGCCGGGGCGGTTCGACCGCGTCGTGCTCGTGCTGCCGCCCGACGAGCCGGCGCGCGAGGCGATCCTGCGCCACCACCTCGCCGGCCGCCCGGTCGCCGGGATCGACCTGCGCTCGGTCGTGCAGCGCACCGACGGCTTCTCCGGCGCTGACCTGGAGCACCTCGCGGCGACGGCGGCCGAGAAGGCGATGATGGACTCCATCGCGTCGGGGCAGGTGCGGCCGATCACCATGGCCGACCTGGACGCGGCGCTCGCGGACGTGCGGCCCTCGACGACGGCGTGGCTCCAGTCGGCGCGCAACGTCGTCACCTTCGCGAACAACGACGGCCGCTACGACGACCTCGCTGCGTACCTGCGCGCGCGGCGCATGCTCTGAGCGCCGGAGGACCCCCGACCGTGAGCACCACGACCGACCCGCGCGCCGTCGCCTCGCGCGCGGAGCTGCTCGTCCAGATGGGGCGGCCCGAGCGCGCGCTCGGCGAGGTCGACGACGCGCTCGCGAGCCTGCCCGACGACCCGCGGCTGCTCCTCACCGCGGCCTGGGTGCGGCTGCGGCTCCAGCGCTCGGCCGAGGCGCTGCCGCTCCTGGAGCAGGTCGTGGGCGCCCAGCCCGCGGCCGACGGCGCGCTGTACCTCCTCTCGATCGCGCGGCAGAACACCGGTGACGTGCCGGGCGCGCGCGACGCCGCGGCGAGGGCGCTCGAGCTCGACCCCGACGACGCGCGGTACCACCTCCAGCTCGCCGACACGCACCTGTCGGGTCGCGTACGCGGGCCGGACCGGCGGCTCGCGCGCGAGCGCATCGCGTCCGCGCTCGAGCTCGCACCCGAGGACCCGGACCGGCTCGCGCAGGCCGCACGGCTCTGGTCGCGGCTCGGCGACGACGACCGGGCGCGCACGCTCGTGCGCCAGGGCCTCGCCGTCGCCCCGGAGCACGAGGACCTGCTCTACCTCGACGCGGCGCTCGCCCTCGACGCGGGACGCAGCGCGAAGGGGTACAGCGGCGTCCTCGCGATGAACCCCGAGCACGCCGAGGCCGGCTACCTGCTGCACCTCAGCGTGTGGCAGCAGATCCTGCGACTCGTCGAGATGCCGGTCCTGCTCGTCGGGGCGGTCGCGCTGGTCGTCGCCTTCTCGATGAGCGACTCGTACGTCGGCAGCGTCCCGGTCTGGGGGATCGTGGTCCTGCTGTGGACCGGGATCACCGCCCTGCGCGTGCTGCCCGTCCTCCTCCAGGTGCCGCGCGGCCTGCTGCGCCGCACGCTGCGCCGGACGCCGTTCCGCGGCGGGACCGTCGCCGCCGTGGTCGTGGGCTGGGTGGGCGTGCTCGCGGGCCTGGCCCTGCTCTACGTGGTGCGCGACGCCGTCGTCGTGCGCTGGTTCCTCGTCGGCCTGGGCGTGGTGCTCGCGGTCACGGCCGTGACGTCCGCAGTCCTGCACGCGGCCATGCTCACGCAGACGCGCGAGCTCGGGTACCTCCCCCCCGGCCCCGTGGGGGCGGCCCGCATCGCCGGGCTCCGGTCGGGCCTGCGCGGCGCCGCCGTGCGTCGCACGGTCGTCATGGGCCTCGTCGCGATCGTGGTCGCCGCGATCGGGCCGGGAGGGTTCGCGCGCGGCGACGCCCGGCCCGTCGCGGCGCTCGCCGCCGTCGCGTTCGTCCTGCCGGTCGCGATCGGCCTGTGGGTCGCCTGGCGCGTGGCCGCCCAGCAGCGCGCGGCGTCGGACGAGCGTGCGGCGGTCGGCGCCGGCGCCGCCGTCCGTGCCGGGCTGGGCGCGGCGGTCCTCCTCGTCACGACGGCGTCCCTCGCGCTCGGCGGGGTCGCGGCGCTCGCCGCGCTGCCCGTGAGCCCGGGCGAGCACGATGCCGACGGCCGCTACGTCCAGGCGCCGAAGGCCCCGCGCGACCCGGACTCGGACGTCCAGGAGTGTGCGGGGCGCCCCGTGACCCGTCTCTCCTGCATCCAGGAGAACAACCGCATCCGGCAGGAGGAGCTGCGCGACCGAATGGAGGACATCGACATCCCGAGCATCGACGTCCCGACGCTCGACCTGCCGGACCTGCCCGACGTCCAGGTGCCCGGAGCCCCGGCCCAGACGACTCCCTGACGCGGTGAGACGTCGGGCGAGCGGGCCGGGCGCCGCCCTACCCCTGGACCCGGTACCGCCTGGCGGTCAGCTGCGGTCAGCCGCGGTCAGCCGCGGTCAGCCGCGGTCAGCCGCGCTCGGCGACACCGCGGGCGGCGGCGCGCTTGGCGACGAACGCCTCGATCCCGTCGAGGAGGATGTCGAGCCCGAACCCGATGTCGCTCTCCCAGTCGTCGGGCTGGGCCTCGGCCGGCGTCCACGCGGCGAGCGCCCCGGTGAGCGCGGGGTACGTCTCGGGGTCGACGAGCCGTGTGAGCACGAGCTCGTAGTCGGCGTACGGGTTGGCGGCCGCGACCGCGTCCTGGTCGAGGTCGGCCTCGGGGGTGTCGGCGGGGAGCCCCTGGGCGTGGCGCACGGCCTCGGCGGCGGCGCGCCGGGTCTCGACCTGCACGCGTCCCTCGCCGAGCACGTGCTGCGCGAGGAGCCCCACGATCTGCAGCTTCTCGTCCGTCGTCAGGTCGAGCGGGGCGAGGATCGCGAACGCGCGGTCGATCCAGCGCAGGCGGTTCGGGCCGACCTGCGCGGTCGTCAGCGGCAGGTCGAGGAACCAGGGGCGGGCGAGGACGCCCTCGATCTGCGCACGCGTCCAGGCCTCGAGCCCCGCGCGCCAGTCGCCCTCGTCGTACGGGGGGAGCGCGAGCACGTCCGCGGCGGCGTCGGCCATGAGGACGAGGAGCTCGTCCTTGCTCTCGACATAGCGGTAGAGCGCCATCGACGAGTACCCGAGCGACTCGGCGACGCGCGCCATGGACACCGCGGGCAGGCCCTCGGCGTCGGCGAGGTCGACGGCGGCGCGCACCACCTGCTCGACGGTCAGCGCGGGCTTGGGACCACGACGCGGGGCGGCGCCGCGTCCCCACAGCCGCGCGATGACGGGAGGCAGCTCCGCACCGGGGGTCGGTCGATCGGTGCTGCGCGCCTCGCTGGGGTCGGTCCCGGTCATCTCGTCATCCTCCCGCGGGTCTTGACCGCCCGCGAAATCGTGTCTACCGTACACAGAATAGTAGGTGTCGTAAACAGTTTTCGTTCGACGCGGTTCGCTCGTCCGATCCAGGGAGTCCTCATGCCCGCACCTGACGTGCTCGTGCGTGCCGACGGCCTGCGCAAGAGCTACGGCTCCGCGCGCCGGCCCGTGCGCGTGCTCGACGGCGTCGACCTCACGCTGCACCGGGGCGAGGTCCTCGCTCTCCTCGGCCCCAACGGCGCGGGGAAGACCACCACCGTCCGCATCCTCGCCACGCTCCTGCGGCCCGACGGCGGGACGGCCACCGTCGCGGGCCACGACGTCGTGCGCGACGCCGCGCGCGTGCGCGGGCTGATCAGCCTCACCGGCCAGTACGCGGCGGTCGACGAGAAGCAGTCGGGGCGCGAGAACCTCGCGATGATGGGTCGCCTCGCGCACCTGTCGCGCCGGGCCGCGCGCGCCCGCGTCGACGCCCTGCTGGACGCGTTCGACCTCGTCAGCGCCGCCGACCGCCGGGTCGGCACCTACTCCGGCGGCATGCGCCGTCGGCTCGATCTCGCGGCCGGTCTCCTCACCCGTCCCCAGGTCATGTTCCTCGACGAGCCCACCACCGGCCTCGATCCGCGCAGCCGCCAGACCATGTGGGAGGTGATCCGCGGCGTCGTCGCCGACGGCACGAGCCTGTTCCTCACGACGCAGTACCTCGAGGAGGCCGACCAGCTCGCCGACCGCGTCGCGCTCGTCGACGGCGGCCGCGTCGTCGCCGAGGGCTCGCCGTCGGACCTCAAGCGCCGCGTCGGCGACGCGAGCATCGAGCTCACCTTCGCGTCGGTCGCCGAGGCAAAGTCGGTCGGGACCGCGGGGCCCTGGCCGGAGGCGTTCGGCGCCACCTCCGCGACGCTCCGCGTCCCCACCGACGGGTCGGTCGAGCACGTGCGCGACGTCCTCGCAGCGGTGGTGGCGACCGGCGTCGAACCGGTGCGGTGGGAGGTGCGCGAGCCGACGCTCGACGACGTGTTCCTCACCCTGACGGGCCACGCCGCGCGGACGCGCGACCGGGACGTCGCGACCGGGACCGACCACGAGGAGACCGCAGCATGACCGCCCAGACCACCGCCGCGCCGTCGGGAACGGCCGCGCGGCTCCCCGCCCCCGTGGCCCGGCCCGGCCGGCACGCGCTCGCCGATGCCGGGACGATGGTCGCGCGCTCGTTGCGGCTCGTGCGCCGCGAGCCGGACGAGCTGATCCTCGCGCTCGTGCTGCCCGTGATGCTCATGATCCTGTTCGTCTACGTGTTCGGCGGCGCGATGAGCGTCGGCACGGACTACGTCACGTACGCGACGCCGGGGATCATCCTGCTCTGCGCGGGGTACGGGGCGTCGAACACGGCGATCGCGGTGGAGCAGGACATGTCCGGAGGCATCATGGACCGGTTCCGGTCGATGCCGATCGCGAGCTGGACGGTGCTCGTGGGGCACGTCGTGGCGAGCGTCGTGAAGAACCTCGTGACGACGGCCGTCGTGCTGGGCGTCGCGTTCCTCATCGGCTTCCGGCCCGACGCGGACGCGCTCGAGTGGCTGGGGGCCGTCGGGGTCGTCGCGGCCTACGTGTTCGCGATCACGAGCATCGCGGCCTTCCTGGGTGTGCTCGTACGCTCGCCCGCGGCGGCCGGGGGGTTCAGCTTCTTCATGCTCTTCCTGCCGTACGTGTCGAGCGCGTTCGTGCCACCGGAGACCATGCCGTCGTGGCTGCGCGGGTTCGCGGAGCACCAGCCCGTCACGCCGGTGATCGAGACGATCCGCGGGCTCCTCGTCGGCATGGACTCGACGGGCGCGCCGGTCACGGACCTGGGCCCGACGGCGGCGCTCGCCCTCGCGTGGTGCGCCGGCCTGGTCCTGGTGTTCCTCGGTGCCGCGGCGTACGTGTTCGCCCGGCGCCGCCGTCAGTAGCGGGCGCGACGGCCTGCCGCGCCCGCGGCGAGCCGCCCGGCGAGGGGGACGACGGCCTGGACGGCCAGGCTCGCGACCAGCGCGACCGAGAACGCCGCGGCGACGCCGAGCCGGTCCACGAGGAGCGCGACGAGGAGGCAGAAGACCGCGAACCCGGTGAGTCCGGCGAGCAGGCCGCGGAGCAGGCGGACCGTCTCGGCCGACCCGCGCTGCGCGAGCGCGAAAGCCGCGACCACGCTCGACGCGATCGGGAACGGCGCGAGCACGCCGGTCATCGCGGGCCCGAGCGCGCCTGACGCGGTGGTGACGGCGAGGACGAGCGTCGCGGTCGCGGCGGCGCGCGCCGGCAGGTCCCACCACGGCGCCGCCACGACGGGCGGCGAGGTGTCCGGCACGTCGGGGGGCATGGCCCGGGACGCGCCCCAGAACGTCGCGAGCGCCACCACGAACGCGATCCCGGCGGGAAGCGTCAGCCGGGCGAGGGCGACGTCCGCCACGAGGCACGCGGCCCAGGACGCCGCGAGCGCACCGACCCAGCCGGTCCGGCGCGAGCACCACCCGAACACCACGGCGAACAGGGCGAGGGACGTGAGGCCGAGGAGCGCCGAGGAGGCCGCGGCGGCGCCGAACGCGGTGCCGTGGTCGAGCGTGGCGATGAGCAGGATCGGCCCGGCCACGACGGGCAGCCCGACGAGCACCCCCGTGAGCCGCGCCCCCCAGCGCCGTCCGGCGAGCGTGGACGCGACCACCAGGGCCGGCGCCATCACGAGCTTGAGGAGCAGCGTCACGCGGTCACGGTAGCCGGTGCCGCTCCGGTGGCCCGCTCCCGCCCGCTCGCCGGGCACGAGGTGCCGGAGGGCAGGAAGAAGGGCGGCGGTCCCGGAGTCCTGTCCACCGGGACCGCCGCCCGCGAGGGCGACACCGTCGACGTGAAGCCGCCCCCGAGTCGGGGGCCGGGCGGTGAGGAGGGGCCGCCCGGCCGTGCGCGACGGTCGGTCAGACCGCCGCGAGCCGACGGCGCAGCCCGAGCCCGACGCCCGCGACACCCGCGAGCACGGTCCCGCCGACGAGCGCCGACATGCCGAGCGACACCCGTCCGACGGGGCTGTTCTCGACGCTGTCCTTGAGCTCGGCCGTGCCGTCGGAGAGAGTGCCCGTTCCGTCGGACAGCGTGGCGGCGCCGTCCGCGATGCGGGTGCTGCCGTCGTGCAGGTCCGACGCGCCGTCGGCGAGCGTCGTCGTCCCGGCGTGCAGCGTCGTCGAGCCCTCGGCGAGCGCGGCGTTGCCCGCCGCCAGGGTCGTCGCGCCGCCGGACAGCGTCGTGAGCCCGTTCTGCAGGCGCAGCGTCCCGTCCTCCAGGCGCGTCGTCCCGGCGAACAGGTCGCCCGCGCCCGTGCGCAGCCGCACCGTGCCGGCGGAGAGGTCGGCGGCTCCCGTGGCGGCCCTGGCTGTCCCCGCCTTGAGATCGGCGGCACCCATGGCGAGGTCCGACGTGCCCGTGGCGAGCTCGGAGGTCTTCGTCGCGAGGAACGCGTTGCCACCTGCGATCTGGAAGGCGCCCTCGGCGAGCTGGTTCGTGCCCCGGGCGAGCGCCGCTGAGGCCTCGGCTGCTCCCGTGTTCCCCGCGGAGAGCCGGGCGGCGCCGTCCGCCGTCGCGGCGTTCCCGGCGGCGAGGGTCGTCGCGCCTCCGGACACCTGAGCGGCGCCGTCGGCGAGAGCGCGGGTCGCCCCGGCGAGCGAGGCGTTGCCCGCCGAGACCGTGCTCGCACCGGCGGCCAGCGCCTCGGCCCCTCCGGAGAGCTGAGCCGTCCCGGTGGCGAGACTCTGTGCTCCGCCGGAGACCGTGGCGGCGCCGGAGGCGAGCCCGGCCGCACCCTCCGCGAGCCGCGTCGCGCCCGCGTTCGCCTCCTGGGCGCCGGTGGACACCCGTGCGGCTCCGGTGCTCAGGTCCCGAAGACCCGCCTCGAGCCGAGCCGCGCCTGCGGCGGCACCTTGGTCACCCGAGAGTCCGTCGCGCAGGGCGGCTGCCCCGGCGACGAGCCCCCCGGCGCCGGCGTCGACCTGCGCCGCGCCGTCGCGCACCGAGCCCGCCGCACCCGCGAGCGCGTCGAGCTTCGCCTTGAGGGCCGGGTCGTCGGTCGCCGCGGCCAGTCCCTGGAGCTGTGCCGCGAGGGAGTCCGCTCCCGCGTGGACCTGATCGGCGCCCTGGGCCACCGAACGCGTCCCGTCGGCGAGCCGGGCCGCACCGTCGCGGGCCGAGGAGAGACCCGTGGCGAGTCCCGACGCGCCGTCCCGGAGCTGCGCGGACGCGGCCGCGACCTGCTGAGCACCCGGTGCCAGAAGCGCTGTGCCCGCCTGCAGCGAGCCCGCCCCGGCGGAGAGCTGCCCGGCCCCCTCCGCGACCGTCGCCGCCCCCGGTGCGAGCGCGCTCGCGCCTCGTGCGGTGGCGGCGACACCGTCGCGCAGGGTCGATGCGCCCGCGGAGACGCTGCTCGCACCGGTCGCCAGGTCGCGCGCGCCGGACGCAGCCCCGGAGAGACCCGTGGTGACCGACGACGCCCCGTCCGCGAGGGTGCTCGCCCCGACGGCGAGCCGCGCCGTGCCGTCGGCGAGGTCGGATGCGCCGGTGGCGAGGGCCGAGGTGCCCTCTGCCAGCAGCCCGGCGCCGTGCGCGGCGGTCGCGTTGCCGACGTACAGCTCGGCGGCGCCGTCCTTCAGCGTGGTCGCGCCGTCGGCGATCTGCGACGCACCGTCGGCGGCGCGCGCGTTGCCGGCCGCGAGGCGGGCGGCCCCGGCGTCGAGGTCCTTGCCGCCCGCGGCGAGCCGGGCCGCGCCGCTCGCGGCGTCGCCCGTGCCCGCGGCGAGACGAGCCGCCCCGGCGTTCAGTTCGTCCGCGCCGGCGGCGAGCTCGGTCGCCCCGTCGAGCGCGGTGGTGCCGCCCGCGGCGAGCTGGACCGCGCCGTCGGACGCCTTCTGCGCCCCGGCGACGAGGTCGCCGGCGCCGTCCTCCAGGTCGCCGGCCCCGTCAGCGAGGCGCTGAGCGCCGTCCTGGGCCTCGGCGGTCCCGTCGGCGAGGGTCGCGGCGCCGTCGGAGAGCTGTGCGGCGCCGTCGTCGAGGCGGGTGGCGCCGTCGGCGACCTTGCCGTTGTACACGAGCAGGAACGCGATCAGGCCGGCCACCGCGAGGGCGAGCACGGCGAGCGCGACGGACGTGAGGACCGTGTGGGTGCGCGACGGTCGGGGAGAGGCGTGCTGCGTCATCGGTCGTCCTTCCTCGCGCCCGGCGTCGTCGCAGGGCGGTCGGCAAGAGGGGAGAGGAGCGGGAGAGAGGCGGGGTCACGTGCGTGCCCGCCGCGGGAGTGCGCCGGGACCACGTACCGCCAACGTTGGCGGGACGTGGAGTAGCAGGTAAATCCCGAACGACGCTAGCAACCACCAGGACAGGGCGGACAGCGAGTACTAGGTACTTTCGCCGTCACGATTCGGTCACGGGGCCGAAGTATCAGGTACTCCGCCCCGGAACCTGTCGCTCGGGGCAACGGGCGGGGCGCCGGCGGCCCCGGGCCTGCAGGTACGCACTGTTCATCCACCCGTCACGCGGCGGTCCCGGGACGGTCGTCGGCGCGCCACCGCAGGACACCACCCTCTGCTCGACCCTCGTCGAAGGAGAGACATGTCAGCCATCCCTGAGCGGGCCCCTGAGCGGACCGCGGCACGCACCCCCGAGCGCGCCCCGGCCCGCCGCGCGCGTCTCGCCGCGCTCGTCGCCACGGGCGCGACGCTCACCCTGGGCCTGGGCGCGCTGCCCGCGCTCGCCGCGGCTCCCGCGCACCCGGCCGGCGCTGCGGCGTCGGCCCCGAAGACGGCGCTCGCGACGGCGGGCGCCTGGACGACGCCCACCGCGGACGAGACGTTCCACCGCCTCGCCACGTACCCCGTGTTCCAGAACCGCCCGGCCGGCGAGGACGCCGCGGCCGAGACGGTCGCCGAGATCTCGGCGGTCAGCGAGGACGGGCGCACGGTCGTCCACACGGACGCGCTCGCGCGCCGCATCGGCTTCCTCGACCTCACGGACCCGAGCGCCCCGAAGGGCCTGGGCACGCTGAGCCTCGCCGAGCTCGGGTCCGAGCACGACGAGCCGACGTCGGTCGCGATCGTCGGCGGGTACGTCCTGGTCGTCGTGGACACGTCCGTGAGCTTCACCGAGCCGAGCGGTCGCCTCGACGTCGTCGACCTCGCGACGCGCGAGCGCGTGCGGTCGCTCGACCTCGGCGGCCAGCCCGACTCGATCGCCGTCACGCCCGACGGCACGCACGCCGTCGTCGCGATCGAGAACCAGCGCGACGAGGAGGTCACCCCCGAGGGGGGCGACGAGGGCGACCTCCCGCAGCTCCCCGGCGGCTTCCTCCAGATCCTCGACCTGCCCGGCGACGACCCGGCGGCCTGGTCGACCCGCGCCGTCTCGTTCCTCGACGAGTCCGGTGCGCCGCTCCCCGTGGTCGAGGCGGCCGGCCTCGACACCCCGGAGGACCCCGAGCCCGAGTACGTCGCTGTCAACCCGGCGGGCACCAAGGTCGCGGTGACGCTCCAGGAGAACAACGGCGTCGCCGTCGTCGACGTCGCCACGGGCGAGATCGAGACCGTCTTCTCCGCGGGCGCGGTCGCCGTGTCCGGGATCGACGTGAAGAAGGACGGCGTGATCGACCAGACCGGGTCGATCCCCGCGACGCCGCGCGAGCCCGACGCGATCGGCTGGCTCGACGACGCGCACGTCGCGACCGCGAACGAGGGCGACTGGAAGGGCGGGTCGCGCGGCTGGTCGGTCTTCGACGCCGCGTCGGGTGAGGTCGTGTGGGACGCGGGCGCGGAGCTCGAGCGCCTCGCCGTCCGCGTCGGCCTGCACACGGAGGACCGCGCGGCCAAGAAGGGCGTCGAGCCCGAGGGCCTGACCGTCGCGACGCTCGGCGGGACGCGGTACGCGTTCGTCGGCTCCGAGCGGTCCAACGTCGTCGCCGCCTACGACGTCTCCGACCCGAGCGCCCCGTCGTTCGTCCAGGTGCTCGCGACGACCAACGGTCCCGAGGGGCTGCTCGTCGTCCCGCAGCGCGACCTGCTCGTCGTGTCGAGCGAGGAGGACGACGCCGGTGCGGGCGTGCGGTCGGCCGTCACCGTTTTCGGGCGGGGTGCGCAGTGGGCCGACGGCGGCGGGTCGCCGCAGTTCCCGAGCGTCGTCTCGGCGGACGCGACCGAGGGCGCGCAGGCCGGCGCCCCGATCGGGTGGGGCGCGCTCGGTGCGCTGAGCGCCGACCCCGCCGATCCCCAGCGCCTGTGGACGGCGACCGACGCCGCGTACGCCACGACGCGGCTCCTGGCGCTCGACGTGAGCGGATACGGCGCGGGCTCACCGGCCGTCATCGACCGGACCGTGCCGCTCACGCGCGACGGCGCCCCGGTGGGCCTCGACGTCGAGGGCGTCGCGGCGCGCGCCGACGGCGGGTTCTGGCTCGGCGTCGAGGGCGCGAAGGGTGCGGAGAACGCGATCGTGCGCGTCGACGCCGCGGGCGCGGTCGTCGAGTCGGTCGCGCTGCCCGAGGCCGTGTCCGGCGGCCTCGGCAAGCAGGGCATCGAGGGCGTCGCGGTCGCGGCCGCCTCGACGGCAGACGGGGCCGCGAGCGGGGCTGCGGGCGAGCAGGTGTGGGTCGCGCTCCAGCGCGGCCTGACCACCGACGACGGCGGCACGGCGGGCACCGCCCGTCTCGGTCGCTACGACATCGCGTCGGGCACGTGGGACTGGTTCGCGTACCCGCTCGAGCAGACCACGACCGACGGCGACTGGCTCGGCCTCAGCGAGGTGACCGTCGTCGACCACGACACCCTCGCCGTGATCGAGCGCGACAAGCTCAACGGCCCCGCCGCCGCGGTGAAGCGCGTCTACGCGGTCGACGTGCCCGACGTCGGCGTCGGGACCGCGTCGACGACCCCGGTCGCGGTGACCAAGACGCTCGCGCACGACGTCCTGCCCGACCTGCGCGCGACGAACGGCTGGACGCAGGAGAAGCTCGAGGGCCTCACGGTCGGCGGCGACGGCACGGTCTGGGCCATCACCGACAACGACGGCCTCGCCGACGCCACGGGCGAGACCGTCCTCCTGAGCCTCGGCGCGGCCTCGGACGTGTTCGAGGGTCACCTCGACGGCGAGAACCCGGGCGGTCCGGGCGAGCCCGGTGGGACGCCCGGTGCGGGCGAGCAGCCGCCGTCGACCCCGCTGCACACGGTCGGCGCGGACGACCTCACCGACGCGAACCACGGCGGCGTCACGCTCTCCCCGGCGCAGGCCCGCGCGGGCGAGCAGGTCACGGCGACGGCCGAGGGCTTCGCGCCCGGCGAGTGGGTCTCCGCGACCCTCTTCTCGACGCCGGCGGAGCTCGGGATGTACCGCGCGGACGCGTCGGGCAGCCTCACCGCGACCGTGACGGTCCCGGCCGACGTCGCGGCGGGCGAGCACCGGTTCGCGCTCGTCGGGCAGGTGGACGGCCGCGTCCTGTGGACGGAGCTCGAGGTCCTCGCGGTGGACGGCGCGGCCGGCGGGGCCGACGGCGAGGGGTCGGGCCGGCCCGACGGGCTCGCCACGACCGGTGCGCACGTCGGCGCGCTCGTGGGCCTCGCGATCGTGCTGGTCGCGGGCGGCGCGACGATCGTCGTCGCCAGGCGCCGCATGCGTGGCCTCCCGGGCTGACGACCCCGCACGTCGCCGAACCCGGGCTCGCGGGCGGTCTCGAAGGCCGAGCCCGCCCGCAACCCCGGGCTCGGCCGTCCGGGTGACCGGCGTGACCTGCGCGACCGGCTCAGTCGCGGTCGTTGGGCATGAGGGCCCAGAGGATGAGGTAGGCGATGATCTGCGGGCCGGGGAGCAGGATCGAGACGGCGGCGACGATGCGCACGACGGTCGGGTCCCACCCGAACCGACGGGCGATCCCCGCGCACACGCCCGCGATCATCCGACCGTGGCGCGGCCGGGACAGGGTCGGCCGGAACGAGGCTGCGGAGGCGTCTGAGGTGCTCATACCTCGACGGTAGGAGCGCGCCCGCCACGGCGGTATCGGGAAGTCCCCCGAACCGACCCTGATCCTCGGGACACGGACCCTGACCCTGACCTCTGGTTCAACGCCCGAGCGCGGCCTCGAACGCCGCCAGGGCGCGGGGCGACGCGAGCGCGAACGTCACCGCCGTGACGCCGTCGCCGGGGTCGGCGCTCGGACGGGCGGCGGACCACCCGCGCACGGCCCCGACCGCGACCCGCGCGACGTCGTCGACGTCCCAGCCGTAGACGCCCGCGCTCACGGCGGGGAAGGCGACGGTCGCGGCGCCGAGGCCAGCGGCGACGTCGAGCGAGCGCGTGAAGCACGACGCGAGGAGCGCGGGGTCGGTCTGGCCGCGGTGGCGGTTCGGCCCGACGGTGTGGACGACCCAGCGGGCGGGGAGGTCGTAGGCGCCGGTCGCGACGGCGTCACCGACGGGCAGGCCGTCGGGGAGGGTCGTGCGCCGGATCCGGCGGCACTCCTCCAGGAGCCCGGGCCCGGCCGCGGCGTGGATCGCACCGTCCACGCCACCGCCGCCGAGCAGCGACGAGTTGGCGGCGTTGACGACCGCGTCGACCGTGAGCGTCGTGATGTCGGCGAGCCGGGCGTCGAGGTCCATCGTCACATCGTCAGTCGCGCGAGACCACGACGCTCGCGCTGTGGCCGCCGAAGCCGAACGCGTTGACCAGCGCGTGGCGGGCGGTCGTCGACCGGGCGGAGCCGCGGACGACGTCGAGGTCGATCGCCGGGTCCTGCGCGTCGAGGTTGAGCGTGGGCGGCACGCGGCCGTCGCGCACGGCGAGCAGCGCGACGAGGATGCCCAGCGCGCCCGAGGCGCCGAGCAGGTGGCCCGTCGCGCCCTTGGTGCTCGTCACGGGTGGCGGCATGCCGAGCGCGGCGTGGAGGGCGTCGGACTCGTTGACGTCGCCCACCGGGGTCGACGTCGCGTGCGCGTGGACGAGGCCGAGGTCGCCGGGGGAGAGGCCCGCCGACCGCAGGGCCATCCCGATCGTCCGGGCCTGGTTCTCGGGGTCGCCGCCGACGATGTCGAACGCGTCGGAGGTCAGCGCGGCGCCGGAGACGACGCCGTGCACCGCCGCACCGCGCGCCCGCGCGTGCTCCTCGCTCTCGAGGACGAGGAGCGTCGACCCCTCGCCCATGACGAAGCCGTCGCGGTGCGCGTCGAACGGTCGCGACGCGCGCTCGGGCTCGTCGTTGCGCGTCGACATGGCCCGTGCGGCGGCGAACGCGGCGAGGGAGAACGGCCGGACCCCTGCCTCCACGCCGCCGCACACGACGACGTCGGCCGACCCGGCGAGGATCATCTCGCGGCCCATCGTGATCGCCTCCGACCCGGCGGCGCACGCGCTGATCGGCGCCCGCGCGCCCGCCTTGGCGCCCAGGTCGATCGACAGCCACGCCGCGGGCCCGTTGGCCATGAGCATGGTCACGGTGTGCGGCGAGACGCGCCGGGGCCCTTGCTCGTCGAGCACGTGGGACTGGTCGAGCGTCGTCGCGATGCCGCCGTTCGCGGACCCGACGACGACGGCGAGACGCGTCGGGTCGACGTCGGGCGACCCCGCCGACGCCCAGGCCTCGCGGCCCGCGACGAGCGTGAGCTGCTCCGCCCGGTCGGTCCGGCGCGCCTCGCGCACGGCGAGACCTTCCGCGAAGGCGTCGTCCACCCGCGCCGCGATGCGCACGGGCAGGTCGGTGGCCCAGTCTTCCTTGATGGCGTGCACCCCGGGCTCTCCGCGCAGCAGCGCGTCCCAGGTGTCCGCCGCGGTGAGCCCGACCGGGGTCACCGCCCCGTAGCCGGTGACGACGGCTCGTGTCATGGTGTCCCCCTACCTGCGGGCGTCGCCTCGGCGGCGACGGTTGTGGTCGATGGGTCCCATTTCAAGACATCCGTATGGGGTTTGTCTTGTCCGACAGTGTGACAGTGCGCACGCTGTCACCCACCACGAGTGAAGCGGCGGGTCGGTCATCCGATCAGGACGGGCTCGCAAGGTCGCGTACGGTCGGCACACAGACGGGACATGGAGGAGCGCCAGGTGGGTCGTGCTGGGCGGGTGGTCGGGGCCGGGCTGGTGGCCGTCCTGGGCCTCGGAGCCTGCGCGACGGCGGACGGGCCGGCAGGCGCGACCGCGGGCGAGGGGGCGTACCGGTGCTGGGAGACGGTGGTCCCCGACGACGTGCTGGACTCGGGCGTGACGGCGGACCACCTGAGCGAGGACGGCCAGGCCGCCCTCGACGGTCTCGAGGTGCCGCCGATCGACCCCGCCGAGTGGACCGTCGTCGCGGACGGTGCCGAGCGGGTCGCCCTCCTGCGCGAGCTCGACGACCCCGAGGACCTGGGCGCGGGCGACGTGCGCACGCACGAGATGCTGGTGATCGAGTGGACCGACGCGCCGAACCTCGACCCGTCGCCCACGTGGCTCCTCACCGCCGCGCAGACCTGCGCGCTGCGCGCCGACCTCGGCGAGCTCGCCACCGCGACGCTCACCCTGGACCCGGACCACCCGCCGGTGCCCGACGCGCGCGAGCTGCACCTGCTCGTCACCGAGATGGCGTGCAACAACGGTGAGGACGCCGAGGGCCGGGTGCGGCAGTCCGCGCTCGCCGTGCGCGACGACGCCGTCGAGGTCACCATCGGCGTCGAGCCGCGCACGGGCGGGGCGAGCTGCCCGTCGAACCCGCCGACGCCGTTCGTCGTCGCGCTCGACGAGCCGCTCGGCGACCGCGTGGTGCTCGACGCGTCGGTCCGCCCGGCGCGGGAGGTCGTGCTGCCGTGAGCCGGGCGTCGATCCGGGGCAGGACGGCGGTCGTTGCGACCGGCCTGCTCGCCCTGGTCGTCGGCGGGTGCGCAGCCGACGGGACGCCCACGGCCGACACGAGCCCGCTCGAGGTGCCGGCGTTCGAGCTCCCGCCGACCGAGGGAATCCTCGACTACCAGCTCGGCGGCGCGTACGACGAGGTCGACGCCGGGTCCGGGCCTGTCGCGCCCGACGTCGTCGTGCGGGACGCGACGGCCGAGCCCCTGCCCGGCGCGTACTCGGTCTGCTACGTCAACGGGTTCCAGACCCAGCCCGACGAGGCCGACCGGTGGCTCGACGACCAAGAGGACCTGCTCCTGCACGACGCGGACGGTGGCCTCGTCGTCGACCCCGACTGGCCGGACGAGCACGTCCTCGACCCGTCGACCGCCGAGCAGCGCGACGGCATCCTCGCGATCCTCGGCCCGGTCGTCACGGGCTGCGCCGACGACGGGTTCGACGCCGTCGAGATCGACAACCTCGACACGTGGAGGCGCTTCGACGCGATCGACGAGGACGGCGCCCACGCGCTCGCACGGGCGTACGCCGACCTCGCGCACGACGCCGGCCTCGCGATCGCGCAGAAGAACGCGGCGGAGATCGCGCCCCTCGCCGCGGGAGTCCTGGGCTTCGACTTCGCCGTCACCGAGGAGTGCGCGGTCTTCGACGAGTGCTCCGCCTACACCGACGCCTACGGCGACCACGTGCTCCAGGTCGAGTACCCCGACGCGCTCGACGACGCGGGTCTGACCTTCGACGACGTGTGCGCCCTCGACGACCCCGCCCCGCTCACCGTCCTGCGCGACCGCGACCTCGTCACCCCCGACGACTCCGGCTACGTCTACGACGCCTGCTGACGCGCCGTCCGACGGGCGCTCAGGCCATACGCCAGCCCAACGGGCTGGCCGGCGCCTCGCGTCACCAGCCGTCGGGCGTGAGGAGCTTGCGGATGCGCTTCTCGCTGACCGGGCCGTCGGTGCCGAGCTGCTGCGCGAACAGCGAGACGCGCAGCTCCTCGACCAGCCATCGGACCTCGGCCAGGTCCGCGGCGCGGACCGGGTCGGCCGGCCCCTGGGCGTAGGCAGCACGGGCGCGCTGGTACGCCTCCTCGACGTCGTGCATGCGCCACGCGAGCTCGGCGTCGCGGTTCGGGTTCGCCTGCGCCTTCTCCAGCCGGTACGACGCCGCGCGCAGGTAGCGCGTCAGGTGCGGCAGCCGTCGGGGCGGGGTCTGGGAGACGAAGCCGTCGTGGATCAGGCCTGCGGCCTGGTCGCGCAGGTCGGTGAGCGTGTTGAGCAGCGCGAGGCTGTTCGACGCGCGGATCTCCGCGTCGAGGTTCCGCGACGCCGTGAGCGCCGCCACCACGTGCCCGACGACATGGTGCACCTGCTCCTCCAGGTGCGCCCGCACGAATGCCCGCGCCGTCGCGTAGGCCTCGGCGTCGCGGATCATCGCGACGTCCGGCTGCGTGCCGTACTGCCCGCTACCCCCGCTCGTCAGCGCGATCACCGCGGCGAGCTGCAGGTCCGCGACGAGCGCGTCCGTGTTCCGGTACGGGCTGGCCGCCATCGTGAGCGACTGCGTCCCGTTCCACCGGCTCGTGATGCGCCCCGTCTGGAGCGCCGTCTCGGACAGCAGCAGACGCCGCACACCCCGCGCGTGCTCACGCGCCTGCGCGTTCGCGTCGGCCAGCACGCGCAGCGCGACGACCGGCTTGCCCTTCGCGTCCTGCTCCTCGACGACCGCGGGGTACCCCCGCACGACCACCCCACCCCCGAGGTCCGTCGACACCGCCGCGGGCAGCTCGCCGTCCGTGAGCTCGGGCCAGGTCGTGAGACCGGTCTGCTCGGTGACGAGCGCGGCAGGGTCACCGGCGGCTGCCGCCCCTCGTCCTGCGCCTCGCCCGGGCGAGCCGGCCGCCGTGGCCGCCCGCCCGTCGTCGGTCCCCGTGGCCTGGCCGCCGCGTGTCGGTGAGCCGGACG
The DNA here is from genome assembly GCF_049913115.1 of Cellulosimicrobium sp. E-16. NCBI lineage: Bacteria > Bacillati > Actinomycetota > Actinomycetes > Micrococcales > Promicromonosporaceae > Cellulosimicrobium > Cellulosimicrobium sp. E-16. The sequence continues at coordinate 4,384,396 of NZ_CP183974.1, read as the reverse complement.
CGGAGGTGGTGGAGGGGGCGTCGGATGCGAAGGGCGTGGCGGGCCTGGCGGGAGCGCCGTGAGGAACGAGCGGCGCGGATGGTAGCCCGAGCACCGACGCCCCCTCCGCCGCCGAACCCGACCCAGAGACCGACGCACCCGACCCGGGAACCGATCCCGACGCCGCCTCGCGCAGAGCAGCACCGACCGCGCCCTTCACCGCGGCGCGGACCGCGGCCTGGTTCTGGGCCGCGAGGCGGCGCTGGAGGGCGAGGAGGTCCTTCGATTCGTCGAGGACGACGGACCCGCCCCGGCCGCGCGGGTCCTCGACGCGGAACGTCATGCGCAGGTGCGCGGGCAGGCGCGCCTCCTGCTCAGGACCCCACGCGTCGTCGGGGATGACGACGTCGCGCAGCGCCCGGACGGCGCGCGTGAACGCGACGTGGAACGGCTCGGCCATGTCGCCCGCGCGGGCCATGTCCTCCCAGGTGGGCGTGTGCGCGCGCAGCCAGGCGACGACGTCGCGCGCGACGTCGGGCGCGGGCACGAGCTGGACGCGGACCGGCTTGGGCAGCGAGCGGATCGTCGCGGTGGCGAGCTCGTCGAGCAGGCCGGGGACCATCCAGTCGAACCCGTCGGGCACGACGCGGTTGAGCACGGAGATCGGGACGTGCACGGTGACGCCGTCGGCCTCGGTCCCAGGCTGGAACTGGTACGTCAGCGGCAGGGTGAGCTCGCCCTGGGGCCAGGTCTCGGGGAACTGGGACGTGTCGATCTGCTCGGCGTCGGGCACGAGCTGCTCGAGCGTGAAGGTGAGCAGGTCGGGGTCGCGGCGCCGCGCCGTCTTCCACCAGCGGTCGAAGTGCGCGGCGGACACGACGTCGTCGGGCACGCGCTCGTCGTAGAAGTCGAACAGCACGTCGTCGTCGACGACCAGCCCGCGCTGGCGCGAGCGCGCCTCGAGCTCCTCGGCCTCGTCGAGCAGCTTGCGGTTGTCGCGGAAGAACTGGTGGTGCGTCGTCCACTCGCCCTGCACGAGCGCGTGCCGCACGAACATCTCGCGCGCGGCCTCGGGGTCGACCTTGGCGTAGAGGACCTTGCGGTCGGCGACGATCGGCACGCCGTACAGCAGCACCTTCTCGGTCGCGATCGCCGCGCCGCGCTTGGTCGACCAGTGCGGCTCGGAGTACGTGCGCCGGGCGAGGTCGCCTGCGAGGTCCTCGGCCCACTCGGGCTGGATGCGGGCGACGTCGCGCGCCCACAGCCGCGACGTCTCGACGAGCTCGCCCGCCATGATCCACGCCGGCGGCTTCTTGCTCAGCGGCGAGCCCGGGAAGATCGCGAACCGCGCGCCGCGCGCGCCGGTGTACTCGTTGCGCGCCTGCTTCTGCGCGCGCCGCAGCGCCTTGGCCCGGGCCTCGCCCTTGAGGTGCGCGACCGACGACGCCTTCACGTCGCCCGTGTCCTGCATCCCGATCTGCGACAGCAACCCGGACAGGAGCGCCTTGTGGATCGTGTCGCCGTCCCAGGCGCGCTTGTACGCGGCGCTCGTTTCCGCGGCGGCGGGGTCGGGAGCCGTGGTCGGGTCCGCGGCGGCTGAGCCCGACGCCCCCTCCGCCGCCGAACCCGAGCCGGAGCGCCCGGCGCGCGGCCTGTACGACATGTCGATGCCGAGGGGCTTGGACATCTCGCGGAGCTGCGCGACGACGTCCTGCCACTCGCGGATGCGCAGGAAGTTGAGGTACTCGGCCTTGCACAGGCGGCGGAAGGCCGACGACGAGAGCTCGTGCTGCTGCTCGCGGACGTACTCCCAGATGTTGAGGTACGTGAGGAAGTCGGAGTGCGGGTCGGTGAAGCGCGCGTGGGCCTGGTCGGCCTGCGCGCGGACCTCGGCGGGGCGCTCGCGCGGGTCCTGGATCGACATGACGGCCGCGATGATCGCGACCTCCCGCGCGACGCCGAGCGTCGAGCCCTCCCAGATCATGCGGGCGAGGCGCGGGTCCATGGGGAGCTGCGCGAGGACGCGCCCGACCTCGGTGAGGCGCGTGGCGCCGTCGGACGTCTCGAGGGCGCCGAGCTCGGTGAGGAGCTGGACGCCGTCGCGCACGGCCCGCGTGTCCGGGGGCTCGACGAACGGGAAGCGCGCGACGGCATCGGGCGTGTCGACGACGCCGACGGAGATCATCTGCAGCAGCACGGACGCGAGCGAGGTGCGCAGGATCTCGGGCTCGGTGAACTCGGGCCGCGAGACGAAGTCGTCCTCGGAGTACAGGCGGATCGCGATGCCGTCGGCGACGCGGCCCGAGCGGCCGGAGCGCTGGTTGGCGCTCGCCTGCGACACGGGCTCGATCGGCAGGCGCTGCACCTTGGTCGCCTTGGAGTAGCGCGAGATGCGCGCGGTGCCCGGGTCGACGACGTAGTGGATGCCCGGCACGGTGAGCGAGGTCTCGGCGACGTTGGTCGCGAGCACGATGCGCCGCGACGAGTGCGCCTGGAACACGCGGTGCTGCTCGGCCGACGACAGCCGCGCGTACAGCGGGAGGATCTCGACGCGCTGCGGGTGCTTCGGGTCGGTGACGCGGTCCTTGAGGTGGCCGGTGAGCGCGTCGGCGGCGTCGTGGATCTCGCGTTCGCCCGAGAGGAACACGAGGATGTCGCCGTGCCCCTCGCGCATGAGCTCGTCGCACGCGTCGACGATGCCGGTCACGAGGTCCTTCTCCTCGGCGCCCGCGCGCCCCTTCGCCTTCCCGGAGCCGGGGTCGACGTCGGGCGACAGCGGCCGGTACCGGATCTCCACCGGGTAGGTGCGGCCGGACACCTCGACCACGGGCGCGGCGTCGGGCAGCGCGTCGATCACGTAGTCCGGTGCGCCGCCCAGCGCGGCGAGGTGCGCGGGGGAGAAGTGCTGCGCGAAGCGCTCGGAGTCGATCGTCGCCGACGTGATGATCAGCTTGAGGTCGGGGCGGCGCGGCAGGAGCCGTGCGAGGTAGCCGAGCAGGAAGTCGATGTTGAGGGACCGCTCGTGCGCCTCGTCGACGATGATCGTGTCGTACGCGAGGAGCTCCGGGTCGCGCTGGATCTGCGCGAGCAGGATGCCGTCCGTCATGACCTTGACGAGCGTGTCCTCGCTGGAGGTGTCGGTGAACCGCACCTGGTACCCGACGACGCCGCCGAGCTCCGTGCCGAGCTCCTCCGCGATGCGCTCGGCGACCGTGCGCGCGGCGATGCGGCGGGGCTGCGTGTGCCCGACCTGCCCCGTGCGGCCGCGGCCGAGCTCGAGCGCGATCTTGGGGAGCTGCGTCGTCTTGCCCGAGCCCGTCTCGCCCGCGACGATGACGACCTGGTGGTCGCGGATCGCGGCGGCGATGTCCGCGCGCCGCGCGCTGACGGGGAGCTGCTCGGGGTACGTGATGGGCGGGACCGTCACGGTCTCGCGCGCCTGCGCGGCACGCTCGAGCTGCGCGCGGCTCACCTGCCGCGGGCCCGACGACGTCCGCTCGCCCCGCCCGCGTCGCGTCGGCTCCGTGGTCGTCGGGGTGCCCGACGTCGGGCGGTCGCCTCGACCACGGCCGCGGCGGTTCCCGCGGCGCCGGCGACCCTCGCGCGGGGTGCCCTCGGCGGCGCCGTCCCGCTGGGGAGGGCGCGCGTCAGGCTGGTTCGCTGCGGGCTCGGTACTCACGACGGTCCATTCTCTCAACCCGCCGCAACTTCATTGCGCCCGAGGGCGGGACGACCCTGGTGGACAGTGCTGTCATTTTGCTAGCGTGGTTCTCGGAGGTGGTCGAGATGGCGACGCTGACGATCCGAGGGCTCGACGACGACGTGCGCGAACGGCTGCGCGCCCGGGCCGCAGAGCACGGCCGGTCCATGGAGGCGGAGATCCGCGCGATCCTCACGTCTGCGGTGACGGCACCGAGCGGGTTGGAACGCGGGCTCGGCACCTTCATCCACAGCTCGTTCGCCGACGCCGGGCTGACGGTCGAGCTCGACCTGCCCCCGCGATCGGAGCACGGACGCGCCGTCGACTTCTCCGACGAGCCGGGCGGGTCGGACCGCGAGGTCGCGGACGCGTGATCGTCCTCGACACGAACGTCGTGTCCGAGGCGATTCGCCCGGTACCCGAGGCGCGCGTGCTCCGCTGGCTCGACGCGCAGGCTCCGGAGGCGTTGTGGATCACGGCCGTCACCGTCGGCGAGATCGTCCACGGCGTGGCGCGGCTGCCCGAGGGGCGGCGCCGGGACCGCCTCGCCGCGCTCATCGAGGAGCACGTCACCACGACCTTCTCGGGCCGGGTGCTCGCGTACGACGCCGACGCCGCGCGCGTCGGTGGCACCCTCCTCGCGCTCCGCGAGCGAGCGGGGCGGCCGATGAGCATGGCCGACGCGCAGATCGCCGCGATCTGTCGCGTGCACGACGCGACGCTCGCGACGCGCAACGTCCGCGACTTCGTCGGCACCGGCGTGGCCGTCATCGACCCGTGGAGACCCGTGCCTTCCTGACCCAGCATGTTCCTGACCTGCACGCTCAGCCGAGCGCGCGGCGCATCACGACCCGCGGCACGCCGCCGCTCACGCCGGTGGTCGGGGCCGCGCGCACGAACCCGGCCTGCTCGAACAGCGCGACCGTGCCGACGTACCCGGAGATGACGTCGACGCGCTCGCCGCCCGCGTCGACGGGGTAGCCCTCGACCGCGGGTGCGCCGTGCGCGGCGGCGTGCTCGACGGCGCCGGCGAGGAGGTCGTGCATCAACCCTCGGCGCCGGTACCCGGACCGGACGACGAAGCACACCGCGCTCCACGCGTCGAGGTCGTCGACGAACGGGATGGTCCGGGCGTTCATCAGCCGCCGGTAGGTGCTGCGCGGCGCCACCGAGCACCAGCCCGCGACCTCACCGTCGACGTACGCGAGCACGCCCGGCCCGGGGTCGGTCGTGCACAGGTCGGCCATGAAGCCGGGGCGATCCTCGGCGCTGACGCGGCTGTCGCGGTAGGACATGCACCAGCACCCGCGCACCCCGGCCTTCCGCGGCCCGACCACGGTGGCGAAGTCGTCGTAGCGCCCGACGGCGGAGCGCACCTCCACGTCCATCCCACCCACGCTAGGCGCGCCCACCCACGCGGGCGAGCGCCGCCGTCGGGCCTCACGCCGGGGGCGGGGCGGGCGCAGACCGCCCCGACGAGTCAGTCGGGCGTCGCGCGGGCGTACCGGGCCGTGAGGGTGCGGACGTGGTCGACGAGAGCCTGCGGCTCCGTCACGTGGAAGTCGAGGCCGAGCATGCCGACCCACACCGCGACGACCTCGACGCTGTCGCCGCCGGTGACGAGGACGCAGCGGTCGTCGTCGAGCGGCTCGACCGTGCCGACCGTCGGGTTGATGCGCCGCAGCACCTCCTCGGCGGGCGCGTCGACGACGATCCGGGCGTGGACGGCCCACCCGGTGCGCGCGACCTCCCGCACGACGAACTCGGTCATGTCTCCGGGGAAGTCGACCGGCGAGAACCGCCGCCCGCCCGGCACGCGCAGCACGAGCCAGTCGACGCGGTAGGGACCCCACGCGCCGGTCTCCGGGTCGCGCGCGACGAGGAACCATCGGCGCTGCCACGCGACGAGGCGGTACGGCTCGAGCTCCAGCGGCTCGTCGCGGTAGAAGCAGCGCAGGCCCTGGTGGTCGCGCACGGCGTCGGCGAGGGCGGTCAGCGTGTCCGGGTCGACGACCGGGTCCTCGACGTTCGAGTCGGTGTTGGCCGGCCCGGCGGCGCTCGCGGACCGCAGGGCGACGAGGCGGCGGCGCAGCCGGTCCGGCATGACCTGCTCGAGCTTGGCCAGCGCGGACGCACCGGACTCCTCGAACCCCGCCGTGCCGGTCGCGGCCCGCAGCCCGACGGCGACCGCGACGGCCTCGGCGTCGTCGAGCAGGAGCGGGGGCAGCCGGGCTCCGGCGCCCAGCCGGTAGCGACCGCCCGGGCCGCGCACGGCGTCCACGGGGTAGCCGAGCTCGCGCAGGCGCGCGACGTCGTTGCGGACGGTGCGGTCGGTGACGTCGAGTCGCGCGGCGAGCTCGCCGCCCGACCAGTCGGGGCGCGACTGGAGCAGCCCGAGCAGGGCGAGCATGCGGGCCGAGGTGGAGGCCAACAGGTCCCTCCGAGAGGTCGCCGGAAGAAAGTCGGAACCGAGCCAGAATAACGGAAGAAAACGTTCCTGAACCCTGCGTAACGTCGGTACCAGAGCAGGGCACGAGGCCCCGCCCGACCGAGGAGGCAATCATGAGCAGCACGACCCTCGAGCACCGCCCGTTCGCCGTCGCCGTCCCGCAGGCCGACCTGGACGACCTGCGCGAGCGCCTCGAGCGGACCCGCTTCGCGCCGGCCGCGCCCGGCGACTCCTGGGACTACGGCACGCCCGAGTCCTACCTGCGCGACATGGTCGGGCGCTGGACGTCGTTCGACTGGCGCGCCGTCGAGGACCGGGTCAACGCCTACCCGGGCTTCCGCACGGAGATCGACGGTCAGCCGATCCACTACCTGCACGTGCGGTCGCAGCACGAGGACGCGACGCCGCTGCTGCTCGCGCACAGCTACCCGGGTTCGATCCTCGACTTCCTCGACATGATCGACCCGCTCGTCGACCCCGTCGCGCACGGCGGGCGGCCCGAGGACGCGTTCCACCTCGTGATCCCGTCCATGCCGGGCTTCGGGTTCTCCACGCCCGTCGTCGGCGACGCGGACTGGACCATGGCACGCGTCGCCCGGGCCTACGACACCCTCATGCGGGACCTCGGCTACGCGTCCTACGGCATCCACGGGAGCGACGGCGGAGCGATGGTCTCGCGCGAGCTCGCGATCCTCGACCCCGAGGGCTTCCGCGGCGCCCACGTGCTCCAGCTCTTCTCCTTCCCGTCCGGCGCTCCGGGCGAGATGGACGGCTTCGGGGAGAAGGAGTTCGCGGCGCTCGGCCACCTCCAGTGGTTCCAGTCCGTGGGTGCGTACAACACGATGAACGCGTCCCGGCCGCAGACGATGGCCGCGGGCCTCGCCGACTCGCCCGTCGCCGTCCTCGCGTACCACGAGCTGTTCGAGAGCTTCGGCAACGGGACGAGCCTCGTGAGCGCCGACCAGGTGCTCGCGCAGGCGACGCTCTACTGGCTGACGAACTCCTACGCGACCGCCGCGCGCTACCACTACTCCGAGCAGCGGTCGGGCGCGGAGCCGGTCGTGAGCCAGGGCCGGATCGGCGTCGCGGTGTTCAAGGACGACTTCCAGACGATCCGCGCCTTCGCGGAGCGTGACAACGCCCGGATCGAGCACTGGTCGGAGTTCCCGCGCGGCGGCCACTACGCGTCGCTCGAGGTCCCGCTCGACGTCGTCGCCGACCTGCGGGTGTTCTTCGCCTGACGCTCGCCCGCGACCGTCGAGAACAGTGACGCGGCCTCGACCACGACGTCGCTGTCGTCATCAGCCAGATGGCGACAGCGACGTCGTGGTCGGCGCAGAATGGGGCGGTGCTCGACCGACCCCTCACCCGACTCGACCTCGTCCCGCGCCGCGTCCGGGTGCACGCCGTGCAGGAGACGTCCGGCGCGCTGCGGCGCATCACCTTCCGCGACGCCGCGCCGGCCGGGCACGACGACGGACGGTCGGCCGGGCCGGGTGCCGACGGCTCGGGCGGGGCCTCGCTCGCGACGCTGTGCGCCCCCGGCCCGGACGACCACGTCAAGGTCTTCCTGCCCGACCCGGCGACCGGCGTCCTGCACGCCCCGACGCTCACGGCCGACGGTGCGCTCCAGCGTCCGACGGGCGTGGTCTCCATCTCGCGCGAGCTGACCGTGCGGGCGACGCGGACCGTCGACCGGGTCGCCGAGGTCGACGTCGACTGGGTGCTGCACGGGGGCGCCGACCCGGGCGAGCCGCCCACCGGCGAGGGCGGTCCCGCGTCGGCGTGGGCGGCGCGCGCGGAGCCGGGCGACGAGGTCGTGCTCGCGGGCCCGACGACGAGCCGTGGCGTGCCGGACGGCGTCGGGCGGCTGCTGCTCGTCGGGGACGAGGCCGGGCTGCCGGCGCTCGCCCGGTGGGTCGACGCCGTCGGGGCGGACGTGCCGGTGACGGCGATCGTCGAGATCGGCGACGACGTGGACGAGGCGTTCGTCGAGGACGAGCTCGGCCGCGCGACGCTCGAGCTCCTCTACCGCACCGACGGCCCGGGTCAGCTCGCGGAGGCAGTCCGCGCGCTCGGCCCCGTCGACGCCGACGAGTACGTGTTCGGCGCCGGCGAGGCGACCGACCTCGCACAGGTGCGCCGCGACCTGCGGCGGGGCGGCGCACGTCCCGACCAGCTCGCCCTCCACGGCTACTGGCGCCGCGGCGTCGTCAACCTCGACCCCGACGCACCCCTGGACCCGGCCGACCCCGACTGAGCGGTGGCCCTGCGCGTGTGCGCGAGGGACCCGGGTCAGTCGCCGTGGAGCACGTCCACGGCGAGCCCACGCCCGGCGACGGCGAGCCGAGCGTCGTTCGTCCACAGACTCGTGCACCCGTGCACCTGCGCGGCGGCGAGGTGGAGTGCGTCGGGCGTGCGGAGCGACGAGGCAGCGCGGAGACGCGCGGCGCGTTCGAAGACGACGGCGTCGAGCGGCACCTCGGCGAACAGCCCGAGCGCCGAGCGGTAACGGTCCTCGAGCTCGACGTCCCCGGACCGGAGCGGCCCGACGAGGCACTCCAGCCGGACGAGCGGGCTGATCGCGAACTCCTCCTCGCCGTGCCTGGCGAGCAGCCCGCGCATGTGGAGCCCGCGCTCCACGTCCTCGACCAGGTAGATCACGAGACACGTGTCGAGGTAGATCACTCCCAGCCCTCGCGCTCGGCCTCGATCGCGGCGTCGACCTGCTCCGCGGTCCGGAGCGAACGCGCCGCGTGCGGGTGGTCGTCCAGCCACTCGACGATCGCCGCGCCCGTCCCGTGCGCGAGGTCAGCCCGGACCGGCACGAGCCGGACCAGCGGGACACCGCGGCGGGCGATGACCACGTCCTCGCCGGCTGCGGCACGGTTGACGAGCTGCGAGAGGTTGTTCTTGGCCTCGAGCACATTGACCTGCACGGCGACTCCTCAACCTTCCGACGACCTGATGGCCAGGATACCTGGCCAGGTCTGTCGGGTGGAACCCCGGAGAGATCCGTCCGAGCGCGCGTGCCACCGGCCGTCTGCCGGCGGCGTAAACCGGCTGCGGGAGACCCCGCGCCGGGGGAGAGTGAGGCCATGACGCGTCTCCTCGTCCTCGGCGGCTCCGACTTCGTGGGGCGCGCCGTCGTCGACGACGCCCTCGCCCGCGGGTGGGACGTCACGGTCCTCAACCGGGGCAGCACCCCCGTGCCCGACGGCGTCCGGCAGCTCGTCGGCGACCGCACCCGGCCGGACGGCCTCGACGCGCTGCTCGCCGACGACGTCCCGCAGACGTGGGACGTCGTGGTGGACACGTGGTCGTGGGCGCCCGTCGCGGTGCGCGACGCGGCGCGCGCGCTCGCGGGCCGGCTCCCCGGTGACAGCCGGTACGTCTACGTGTCGTCGCGCTCGGTCTACCCCTTCCCGACCCCGCGCGGCGCCGACGAGTCAGCCCCGCTCGTCGAGGGCGACCCGGGGGACACGACGTACGACGACTACGCGCGGGCCAAGCGCGGTGCGGAGATCGCCGCGGTGGACGCGCTCGGCGACCGCGCGATCCTGCTCCGTGCCGGGCTGATCCTCGGACCGCGCGAGAACGTCGGCCGCCTGCCGTGGTGGCTGCGGCGCGTCGCGCGCGGCGGGCCGGTGCTCGCGCCCGGACCGGCGGACCTGCCGCTGCAGTACGTCGACGCGTGCGACCTCGCGGCGTTCGCGCTCGATGCGGCGCTCGCGGGAGCGTCGGGGCCGGTCGACGTCGTCAGCGCCCCGGGCCACACGACCATGGGCGAGCTGCTCGCGGCGTGCGTCGAGACGACGGCGGACGACGCGGCGGCGGCCGGGAACCCGGCCGCCGAGCTCGTCTGGGTAGAGCCGGAGGCCGTGCTCGCGGCGGGCATCGAGCCGTGGAGCCAGCTCCCGGTCTGGCTCCCGCCGGGCGAGCTGCACGACGCGCTCCACGGCTCCGACACGTCGCACGCGTACGCGCTCGGGCTCCGCCCTCGCGACGTGCGCGAGACCGTGCACGACACCTGGGCCTGGCTCCGCACGCTCGACGCCGCGGGCGAGGCGACGCCGCAGCGTGCGGACCGCCCCGCCGTCGGGCTCCCGCCGGACCTCGAGTCCGCCGCGCTCCGCGCTGCCGGGCGCTGAGCCGACGGGGCCCGGTCAGCCCTCCGCGAGGAGCTCGCGGACGCGCGGGATGACCTGCGTGCCGTAGAGCTCGATGCTGCGGAGCATCGTCGCGTGCGGCAGCGTGCCGGTCGAGTACTTGAGGTCGAACCGGCCGGCCCCGAGGAGTCGCACCGTCCGGGCGATCTTGCGCGCGACCGTCTCGGGCGAGCCGACGTAGAGCGACCCGTCGCGCACGTCGTGGGCGAAGCGTCCGCGGTGGTACGCGGGCCAGCCGCGCTCGCGCCCGATGCGGTTGTTCATCGCCGCGAAGTGCTCGTAGACCTCCTCCTGCGCCTGCTCGTCCGTGTCGGCGACGTGGCCGGGCGAGTGCACGCCGACCGGCAGCACCGGCTTGCCGAGCTCCTCGACGGCGCGGTGGTAGAGGTCCACGTAGGGCCGGAACCGCTCGGGCTCGCCGCCGATGATCGCGAGCATGAGGCCGAGCCCGTGCCGCGCGGTCCGCACGACCGACTCGGGCGAGCCGCCCACGCCGACCCACGTGCGGAGCCGGCCGCTCTCGGTCTTGGGCCAGACCTCCTGGTCGGCCAGGCCCGCGCGCTTCGTGCCCGACCAGGTGACCGGCCTTTCGTCGAGGAGGTGGACGAACAGGTCGAGCTTCTCCTCGAACAGCACCTCGTAGTCGCTGAGGTCGTACCCGAACAAGGGGAACGACTCGATGAACGACCCGCGCCCGAGGATGACCTCCGCCCGCCCGCCGGACAGCGCGTCGAGCGTCGAGAACCGCTCGAACACGCGCACCGGGTCGTCCGAGCTGAGCACGGTCACCGCCGACCCGAGCCGGATGCGCGACGTCCGCGTCGCGATCCCCGCGAGCACGACCTCCGGCGCGCTGATCGCGAAGTCCGCGCGGTGGTGCTCGCCCACACCGAAGAAGTCGACGCCGACCTGGTCCGCGAGGACCGCCTCCTCGACGACGTCGCGGATCGTGCGCGCCCCGCTGAGGAGCGCACCGTCCGGGCCCGCGGTCACGTCGCCGAACGTGTCGAGGCCGAGCTCGACGGTCGTGGGGTCCGACGGCGGTCCGGCGGTCGTGCCCTCGGGTCCGGCGGGGGTCGGGGGAGTCGTGTCGTCGGTCATCGTCTGCTCCTGCGGTCGGTCGACCGTCGGCGGTCCGGTGCTCTCACCGGCGGCGCGGTCGTGCGCCGTCTCAACCGTGCCGGGTCCGTCCTTCTTCCGCGACCCGTCCGGTCTCGCGGCGACTCGCAGCCGGGGCACGACGACGGCCGCCGCCCCGGGAGGGACGACGGCCGTCGGGCGTGGCGCCGGCGTGCGGCGCGCCGACTCAGTAGGTCGAGACGTCGCCGCTCGCGACGAGCGCCGCGATGGCGACGACGTAGATGATGAAGCCGATGGCGCCGAGCACGGTGAAGACGATGCTGAGGATGAGACCCCACTTGGCGAGCTGGTTGTCGAAGCCCGCCTCCTTGCTCTTCTTGCGCGCGATCGCGCTGACGACGATGCCCGCGATCGCGAAGACGAACGCCAGGACGAAGCCGACGATGCCGAGGGTCTTGCCCGGGTCCTCGATCGGGGCCGAGTAGCCGGCGGGGGCCTGCGGGGCGGCGGGGTACTGCTGGGCCATGGTTCTTCTGCTTTCTGGTGGGGCCGACGTGGTCGAGTCCGGACGGGGCGCGGACGGGGTGCCGTCCGCGCGACTGCGGGCCTCATTGTGGGGCATGGCGCGTGTGCCTGAACAGGGGGAGTTCTCCCCGATGTCAGTGAAAGAGCGACAAAAGGGATAGGGGCGACGTACTACCCCGCCGTCGGGTCGCTCGGCGCGTAGAGCCGCACCGCACCGCGCCGCATCGTGAGACGGACGGTGACCGGTCCGGCACCCGCGGCGCCGTCGAGCGCGAGCGTCTCGCCGTCGTGCGCGAGCACCACGGGCGGCGCCGAGGCGACCCCTGACGAGGCCCCGCCGTCGGGCCCGTCCGGGCCGACCACCGCGCCCCGCGCCGGGAACCGGAGCTCGAGCGAGGGGACCGCCGTCGCGTCGACGACGAGGTGCCGCCGCACGCCCGGGACCCGGCGCGCGAGGCGGGTCCCCGTGTCGCCCGCCGCGACCTCGAGGAACGTGCGCAGCCGGCTCGCGCGCCGCTCCGCGCGGGCCGTGCGGACGTCGAGCACGCCGTCGTCCAGCCGGCGCCGCTCGACCGGGGCGAGGCTCTGCGGGTAGTAGCGGTTCACGCCCGCGAACAGCGACCAGTACTCACCGTCGTGCCCGTCCACCGCCATCCGCACCCGGTGCGCGCGCCGCAGTACCCGCGCAGCGGCGAGCACCGCCGCCGGCCACTTGCCGAGGCGGTGCTCGTGCTTCTCGCGCTCGGTGACGAGCTCCGGGTAGACGCCCGCCGAGAAGGTGTTGAGCACCGTCCGTGGCGGGCTGTCGTCCCCGTCGACCTCGAGGTCGGCAACGTCGATCGTCACGCCAGAGCCGGTGCGGACGGCCGCGACCGTCGCGCCCATGGAGGTGAGGTCGGCCGCCCGCGCGAAGTGGTTGAGCGTGCCGCCGGGGAAGACGGCGAGCGGCAGGTCGTGCGCGCGGGCCGCCGCCGTGGCCGTGGAGACGGTGCCGTCGCCACCGCTGATGCCGAGGGCCCGTGCGCCGTCCGCGGCGGCGTCGTCGAACAGGCGGCGCAGGTCGTCGTCCTCGCTCAGCACGTGCACCACGGCGCGCGGCAGGCCCTCGCGCAGCGCGACGAGCGGGTCCTCCTTGAGCAGGCGGCCCGACCCTGCCGCGGGGTTGACGACGACGAAGAGCCCCACTCCGTCGTCGAGCGCCGGGACGACGGCGGGCGGGCCGGCGGGCACGTCGGGGCCGCGCTCGGCCCTGCCGGGCACGAGGGCTCGGCCCACGAGGGCGACCCCCGCCCCGAGCGCGGCGCCCGCGGCGACGTCCGAGAACCAGTGGGAGCCGGTGTGGAGGCGCGAGTACATCACCGCCCCCGCCAGCGGCGCGAGCGCCAGGCCGAGCGCGGGCCACACGGTCGCGACGCCCGTCACGAACGCGGCCGCCGACGCCGAGTGGCCGGACGGGAACGACGGCGACGTCGGGGGGTCGGCGAGCCGGCGCCACAGGGGGAGCGGTTCGAGCGAGGGGCGCTCGCCGCCGAAGACGGTCTTGCCGACGACGTTCGCGAGGAGGCTCGAGACGAGCAGCGAGCCGTAGCCGCGCAGCGCCGCCTCGCGCCCGCGCCGGCCGGTCGCGGCGATGCCCAGGGCCGTACCTGCCCACAGCACGCTGCGGTCGGCCGCGGTCGACAGGCGTGAGAGCGCGGCGTCCGCGAGGGGTCCCAGAGCGCGACGGTTGGTCCAGCCGTTGATCGCGCGGTCGAGCCGGGCGACCCCGGGGAACGCCTCGTGCGGCTTGACGATCCCGGTGATGCGCGGCATCCCGCCATCGTAGGAAGCGTCGCGACGGACCGCGCGGCGGTCGTGCTCCGCGAGATCGGCCCCACCGTCACGAGATCGACCCACCAAGGGTCGATCTCCACCGCGCGGGTCGATCTCGCGACGACGGAGGGCGGGGTCAGACCCCGGCGCGGCTCGTCTCGCCGCGGAGCACGTCGATGTGGGCCTGCAGCCGCTCGAGCGCGACGGCGACGCCCTCGCCCGCGTCGTGCGCGAGGTCGGTCACGTGCCGGAGCTGCGCGGACGCGGCGTCGAGGGCGACCTGCGCGTCGGCCAGCGCGACGGCGGCCCGGCCGTCGGCGGCCTCGTCGCCGTCGGTCGCGCGGTCGAGCGCGGAACGGGCCTCGTCCGTCGCCGCCTGGACCGACTCGACGGCGTCGAGCACGTCGTTGCGGAGCACGGGGTGGAGGGCGGGGAGCTGGGCGTGGACGCGGTCGAGGTCGTCACCGATCGTCTCGGTCTGGACCTGCGCGTCGGCGATGAGCTGCTGGACCTCGGCCGCGCTCGCCGTCGAGCACATCGGGAGCATCATGGCCAGCGCGAGCAGGCTCGCCGCGGCGAACCGGGCAGACGTGCGCGTGCGCTGCGGCGTCGTGGGCTCGCTCGTCCTCGCTGACATGGCACCCAGTCTCCCGGTCGAACCTGAGAAGAGCCAGGGAATCGTGGGCGAATTCATGGAGATTTCGCACACAGCGCACGGGGGCGACACGTCGCCCGTCGTCCGGAACGGGCGCGTCCCGCCGGGCGGAGGGTCAGACCCGGACGAGGCGCCGGCGTCGTGCGGCGGCCACGCGGGTCCCGATCAGGCCGTGGCGCGGGCTGAACAGGTACGCGAGGGCGAACGCGACGCCGAGCGCGACGACGACCGTGCCCCCCGACGCGGTGTCGAGGTAGTAGCTCACGTAGATCCCGACGACCCCGCACACCGCCGCGACGAGCGGCGAGATCCACAGCATCCGCGAGAACCGGTCGGTGAGCAGGTAGGCCGTCGCACCGGGCGTGATGAGCAGCGCGACCACGAGCACGACCCCGACCGCCTGGAGCGCGACGACGACGGTGAGGGCGAGCAGGCCGAGGAGCAGCGCGCCGAGCCGGCGCGGGGACAGCCCGATCGCGTGCGCGTGGGTCGGGTCGAACGCGTAGAGCGTGAGGTCGCGCCGTTTGAGCACGACGACCACGAGCGTCACCGCGCCGAGGACCAGCACCTGGAGGAGGTCGGCGCGCGACACCCCGAGGAGGTTGCCGAACAGGATGTGGTTGAGGTCGGTCTGGCTGGGCGTGACGGAGATGAGCACGAGGCCGAGCGCGAAGAGCGTCGTGAACACGACGCCGATGGCCGCGTCCTCCTTCACGCGGCTCGTGTCGCGGACCGCGCCGATGAGCAGCACGGCGAGCAGCCCGAACACGAGCGCGCCGAGCGCGAACGGCGCTCCCACCACGTACGCGAGCACGACGCCGGGCAGCACGGCGTGCGAGACGGCGTCGCCCATGAGCGACCACCCGACGAGCACGAGCCAGCACGACAGCACGCCGCACACGATCCCCGCGGTGACCGTGACCGCGAGCGCGGTGCGCAGGAACTCGAACGACAGGGGCTCGGTGAGCCGTTCGACGAGCGCCGCGAGGACGTCGGTCACGGGGCCACCTCCACGCCGAACGCGAGCGCGAGGTTCTCGGGCCGCAGGACCTCCGCGGGCGTCGAGTGCAGCAGGACGCGCTGCTGGAGCAGCACGGCCTCGTCCGCGAGCTCGGGCAGCGCGTGCAGGTCGTGGGTCGAGACGAGCACGGTCGCGCCGCCCGCCGCGAGCTCGCGCAGCAGCGCGGTGATCGTCGCCTCGGTGCGCTTGTCGACCCCCGCGAACGGCTCGTCGAGCAGGAGGATGGTCGCGCCCTGCGCGAGCCCGCGCGCGACGAACGCACGCTTGCGCTGCCCGCCCGAGAGCGCTCCGATCTGCCGGTCCGCGAGGTCGGTGAGCTCGACGCGCTCCAGCGCGTGCGCGACGGCGTCGCGGTCGGCGGGCCGCGTGCGCCGCGTGAACCCCTGGTAGCCGTAGCGGCCGGTCATGACGACGTCGCGCACGCTCAGCGGGAACGCCCAGTCCACGTCCTCGCTCTGCGGCACGTACCCCACCGCCTGGGCCCTTCGGGCGTGTGCCGGGGGTGCGCCGTCGACCAGGACGGTGCCGCGGTCCGGGCGCACCATGCCCATGACCGCCTTGAACAGCGTCGACTTGCCCGACCCGTTCATGCCCACGAGCCCGCACACGGTCCCCGGCCCGTGCGCCGACCCGAGGGCGAGGGTCGCGCCGTCGAGCGCGAGCACGTCGCCGTAGTGGACCGTGAGGTCGCGCACGTCGATCGCGGGCGTGCCCGACGGCGTCCGCGTGCCCGCGCTCACGCGTCGCCCGCCGCCGTCGTCCCGGCGAGGCCCGCGACGATGGTCTCCGTGTCGTGCCGCAGCAGGTCGAGATAGGTCGGCACGGGGCCGCCGGGCTCGGAGAGCGAGTCGACGTAGAGCGTGCCGCCGAACGCCGCACCGGACTCCAGCGCGACCTGGCGCATCGCCTTGTCCGAGACCGTGGACTCGCAGAACACGGCCGGGACGTCGTGCTCCTCGACGAACTCGATCGCGCCGACCACCGACCGCGGCGTCGCCTGCTGCTCCGCGTTGACCGCCCACAGGTACTGCTCGGCGAGGCCCGCGTCGCGCGCGAGGTAGGAGAACGCGCCCTCGCACGAGACGAGCGCGCGGTGGCCCTCGGGGAGCGTGTCGAGCGCGTCGGTCAGCTCGCGCTGGACGGCCGCGAGCTCGGCCGAGTACGCCGCGGCGTTCGCCGCGTAGTCGTCGGCGTGCGCGGGGTCGAGCTCGGCGAACGCGTCGGCCATGTTCTGCGCGTAGAGCTGGCCGTTGACGGGCGACATCCACGCGTGCGGGTTGTCCTTGCCCTGGTACTCCTCGGCGGTGTCGTCGCCGAGCGCGTCCTCGATGGGAAGAGCGTCGACGCCCTCGCTCACGACGACGTGCGGGACGTCGAGCCCGTCGACGAACCGCCCGAACCACGCCTCGAGCCCCATGCCGTTGTCGAGGATCAGGTCCGCGTCCGCCGCCCTGCGGAGGTCGCCCGGCGTCGGCTCGTAGCCGTGGATCTCCGCGCCGACCTTCGTGATCGACTCGACGCGCAGGTGGTCGCCCGCGACGTTCTGCGCCATGTCCGCGAGCACGGTGAACGTCGTGAGCACGACCGGTCGGCCGTCGTCGACGGTGGTCTCGCCGCCCGCGTCGGTCCCGGCGGAGCACCCGGCGAGCGCGATCACCGTCGCCAGCGCGACGGCCCGGGCGACGGTTCTTCCGGCTATCCGGGACACAAAGTTCGGCATACCGAAAAATCTAGTCCGTAGGCCCGGCGTGCGCAACGACGCGCGCCGAGGGGCGGCCACGGCACTACCTCGGCGGGGCGGGGCTCTCCCTCGCGCCGAGGCGGCGGCTCACCTCGGTCGCGGCGCGTCCGACGGCGGCGGCGAGCTCGGCCCGTCGGGCGGGCGGGGCGTCGTCGGCCCAGAAGGTGAGGGCGATGCCGGCGACGGGGAGGCCGGTGTGGTCCACCGCGGCGTGGGCGACGGACGCGAGACCGGGGGTGACCTCGCCGTCCTCCTCGGCCCAGCCGCGCCGTCGGACGCCGCGCAGGATCTCGCGCAGGGCGCTGAGGGACAGCGGTCCGACGCCGGTGCGGTCGGCGAACGCGGCGGCGTTCGGGAAGAGGGCGCGGACCTGGGCGGCGGGCAGGCCGGCGAGGACGGCGCGGCCGCTCGCGGTGAGGTGGGCGGGGAGGCGGACGTCGACGTCGGTCACGAGCGTGGGGCGGCGCGGCGCGCGCTGCTCGACGAGGTAGAGGACCTCGCGCCCGTTGAGGACGGCGAGGTGCGCGCTCTCGCCGGTGGACTCGACGAGGCGCGCGACGACCGGCCGCGCGAGGCGGGCGAGCGGCGCCTGGCGCGCGTACGCCGACCCGAGCGCGAGCGACGCGGTGCCGAGCCCGTACCGGTGCTCCTCGGGGAGGTGCGTCACGAAGCCCTCGTCCACGAGGACGGACAGCAGGTGGTAGACGGTCGAGCGGGGGAGCCCGAGGCCCTGCGCGACGGCGGCCGCGGGCGACGGGCCGGCCTGCGCGGCGAGGTAGGTGAGCACGCGGACGGCCTGGCGCGCGGCGGGGACGTCGCTCGGCATGGAGACCACGGTAGGCGCGTGGCACGATCGAGGCGTGACGACCCTGCCCGACGACCAGCGCCTGCGCGACCTCGCGCGGCTGCGGCGCGTGCGGGACCGGATCGACCGCGAGTACGCGCAGCCGCTCGACGTCGCGGCGCTCGCGGCCGGCGTGCACGTGTCGGCGGGGCACCTGAGCCGCGAGTTCAAGGCGGCGTACGGGGAGTCGGTGTACGCGTACCTCATGACGCGGCGCATCGAGCGCGCCAAGGCGCTGCTGCGGCGCGGCGACCTGAGCGTCACGGACGTGTGCTTCGCCGTGGGGTGCTCGTCGCTGGGGACGTTCAGCACGCGGTTCACCGAGCTCGTAGGCGTACCGCCGAGCGTCTACCGGCGCCGCGCGGCGGAACCCGACGCCGCGTCCCCCGCGCCGGTGGAGTCCCGGACGGCCGCGGCGGCCGCCTCACGCGGCATTGGGACCGGCGCCGACCCCGGTGCGGAGCGCTTGGACGGGATGCCGGCGTGCGTCGCGCGGCGCGTCACGCGACCGGTCAGGAATCGAGAAGCGCGGGCCGGCCGGCCGTCCTAGCGTCGTGCTCATGAACCTCACCATCAACTCCAGCTTCCTGCCCCAGACCGACCCCGACGCCTCGCTGGCCTTCTACCGCGACGTCCTCGGCTTCGAGATCCGCAACGACGTCGGCTACGAGGGGATGCGGTGGATCACCGTGGGCCCGGCCGACCAGCCGGACACGGCGATCGTGCTGCACCCGCCGGCCGCGACGCCCGGCCTCAGCGACGACGACAAGCGCGCGCTCCTGGAGATCGTCGCGAAGGGCGCCTACTTCGGCGTGAACCTCGCGACGGCGGACGTCGACGAGACGTTCGCGCGGATCGAGGCGGCGGGGGCGGAGGTCGTGCAGGAGCCGATCGACCAGCCCTACGGCGTGCGCGACTGCGCGTTCCGCGATCCGGCGGGCAACGAGATCCGCATCCAGCAGCGCCGCTGAGGGGCGTCAGACCCGGCCGCTCGATCCCGCGGCCTCGAGGTCGAGCGTGAGCGCGAGCGGCCCGAGCTCGGCCGCGACCTGCGAGAACTCGGCGACGAGCGGGGGGATCGGCCCGGCGCGCCGGACGAGCCCCCACCGCAGCACCGGCCGCTCGTCGAGCGGCACGTAGGCCACGTCCGAACGTTCGAGGTACCGGATGCCCTGGGCGCACGCGACGGCGACGCCGTCGCCGGACATGACGCGCCACAGCACCTCCTCGCGCGTCGGGGTGGTGCCGCCGCGGTCGGGCTCGCTGCGGGGGACCGGGCTGACGGCGTCCTCCCAGTAGTCGGGGACGGGCAGCCCGGACGGCAGGACGTTCTCGTCGGCCAGCTCCGCGACGGACACCGACGAGCGCGCGGCCAGCGGGTGCGTGCGGCCGACCGCGAGCACGATCGGCTCGGTGAAGGTCACCGGGCCGACGGCGAGGTCCTTCTCCTCCACGGGCAGCCACAGGAGCGCGACGTCGACCTCGCCCTCGCGCAGGAGGCGGAAGGGATCGTCGATGCGGACCTCGCGCATGCGCAGGTCGACCTGCGGGTTGCGGGCGCGGAACAGCGCCGTGACGGGAGCGAGCTCCTGCCACAGGGGCCCCATGACGCCGAACGTCAGGGTCTCGCGCGTGGCCCGTGCGGTGCTCGCGGCGGACTCGACGCCCTCGAGGATCCGGCGGTACCCGGCCTCGAGGTCGGCGCGGAGCTGCTCCCCGAGGGGCGTGAGCGTGACGCGCCGGCTGGTGCGCTCGAACAGGGGCGCGCCGATCCGGCGCTCCTGCTTGGCGATCGCCTGGCTCACCCGGGGCGCGGACACGTGCAGGCGCTCGGCCGTGCGTCCGAAGTGCAGCTCCTCGGCGAGCGTCAGGAAGATCTCGATGTCGCGCAGCTCCACCCGACGATCGTCCCGTTCGTTAACCCCGGGCGCAACCACCGTTACGGGATCGGCCGTTGTTCGCGCGACCGCGCGGCCCGAGCCTGGAAGGGCACGGCGAGAGGCGCCGGGCGGGATCGGGAGGAGACGACCATGGCCGTCGTCAGGACGCACCGGTACACGGTGGAGACGGGCCGGCTGGCCCAGATGCTGGAGCAGCGCAGCGCGCTGATCCAGGGGCTGCGCGCGGCGAACCCCGCGTTCACCGCGGCCACGCTCGTCCGGCTCGAGGACGGGACGTACCTCGACATCTGGCGGTGGGACTCGGCCGCCGCGATGCAGACGGCGGCGCAGGCGGCGCGCGACGTCCCGCTCGTCGGGGCGACGCTCGGCCTCACCACCGACCACGAGGCGCTCGACGGCGAGGTGCTGGACGAGCGGTGAGGACCGCCGTCGTCCCCGGTCACCCCGGCGGGGGACGACGGCGCAGAGGGGCGGGCCGCGACCGACGCGGCACGCAGGGCACGGCTGGACCGACGCAGGAGGAGCAGGACGATGAGCACCGAAGGACGGACGACGAACGGCGCGGGACGCGCCCCGGGCACGCCGGGACGGTTCTCGCGCTGGATGCAGCGCCGCTCGAACGCGCGCCTCGTGCGCAAGGTCCGTGGCGGCAAGGCGACGTTCATGGGGATGGACGTCCTCGTGCTGCACACGGTCGGCCGCCGCAGCGGCGCGCCGCGCGAGACGCCGCTCATGTGGCTGCCGGACGAGGGCGACGCCGTCCTCGTCGTCGCCTCGGGAGGCGGCAGCCGCAACCCGGACTGGCACGCCAACCTCGCGGCGCACCCCGACGACGTCGCGATCGAGCTGCCCGGGCGCGCGCCCGTGCCGGCGGCACCGCACGAGCTCGACGGCGCGGACCGGGAGCGTGCGTGGCAGCGCGTCGCGACGGCGCAGCCGCGCATCGCGAAGTACCAGAGCAAGGCCGAGCGGCAGTACCCGCTCGTGCGGCTCACCCCGCGGTGAGTTCCGCCCGCGCGGCCGGTCCTGACACAGGACGCCCGCGCGGCGCAGCAGAATCCACGCGCCGGATCGACCCGCTCTCGGGCAGACTTTCACCGGACTGCCGAGGTCGGACGGTCGGCGCCGTCGACCGGCCAGTCGACCGACCCAGCGGTGGCCGCGCGACGAGGCTCGACGACGAGGAGACACGATGAGCACGGCAACGACGACGGGAACGCAGACCTCGGTGCCCCAGGACCCCGACGCGCACGACGTCATCCGGGTCCAGGGGGCGCGGGCGAACAACCTCCAGGACGTGAGCGTCGAGATCCCCAAGCGGCGCCTCACGGTGTTCACGGGCGTCTCGGGGTCGGGCAAGAGCTCGCTCGTGTTCGACACGGTCGCGGCGGAGTCGCAGCGCCTCATCAACGAGACGTACCCGGCGTTCCTCCAGGGCTTCATGCCCACGCTCGACCGCCCCGACGTGGACGTCCTCGAGGGGCTCACGACGGCGATCGTCGTCGACCAGGAGCGCCTGGGCGCGAACCCGCGCTCCACCGTGGGCACGGTGACCGACGCCAACGCGATCCTGCGGGTGCTGTTCAGCCGGTTCGGCGAGCCGCAGGTGGGGCCGCCCACGGCGTTCTCCTTCAACATCCCCGCGCGCAAGGCGAGCGGCATCATGACGTCGGCGACGGGCGAGAAGACGATCGTCCGCAACGCGATATACCACGGCGGCATGTGCCCGCGGTGCGAGGGACGCGGGTCGGTGTCCGACCTCGACCTCACGGAGATCTTCGACGACTCCAAGTCGCTGCTCGACGGCGCGATCAAGGTGCCGGGCTACACGGCCGACGGCTGGATGGTGCGCGGGTTCGTCGAGTCCGGGTTCTTCCCGGGCGACCAGCCGGTCCGCGAGTTCACCGAGAAGCAGCTCCAGGACTTCCTCTACAAGGAGCCCACCAAGATCAAGGCGGCGGGCATCAACCTCACGTACGAGGGCCTGATCCCCAAGATCCAGAAGGCGATGTTCTCCAAGGACGTCGACGCGCTCCAGCCGCACGTCCGCGCGTTCGTCGAGCGCGCGGCGACGTTCGCGCCGTGCCCCGACTGCGGCGGAACGCGCCTGTCGGAGTCGGCGCGCTCGTCGAAGATCCGCGGCGTGAGCATCGCGGACCTGTGCGCGATGCAGATCACCGACCTCGCGGCCTGGATCCGGGACCTCGACGACCCGAACATGGCACCCGTGGTCAACGCGCTCGGCGACAACCTCGCGTCGTTCGTCGAGCTGGGGCTGGGCTACCTCAGCCTCGATCGGCCGTCGGGCACGCTCTCGGGCGGCGAGTCGCAGCGCATCAAGATGCTGCGCCACCTCGGGTCGTCGCTCACCGACGTCACGTACGTGTTCGACGAGCCGACGATCGGCCTGCACCCGCACGACATCGACCGCATGAACGGCCTCCTGCTCCAGCTGCGCGACAAGGGCAACACCGTCCTCGTCGTCGAGCACAAGCCGGAGACGATCGTCGTCGCGGACCACGTCGTCGACCTCGGCCCGGGTGCGGGCACGGCCGGCGGCCAGGTGACGTTCGAGGGCACGGTCGACGGGCTCCGGGCGAGCGACACCGTGACCGGCCGCCACCTCGACGACCGGGCGACGCTCAAGGACGAGGTGCGGACGCCGTCGGGCGCGCTCGAGGTCCGCGGCGCGGACGCGCACAACCTCCAGGACGTCGACGTCGACATCCCGCTCGGCGTGCTCGTCGTCGTGACGGGCGTGGCCGGGTCGGGCAAGAGCTCCCTGATCGAGGGCTCCGTCTCGCGGCGCGAGGACGTCGTGACGATCGACCAGGGCGCGGTGCGCGGCTCGCGCCGCAGCAACCCCGCGACGTACACGGGCCTGCTGGAGCCGATCCGCAAGGCGTTCGCCAAGGCCAACGGCGTCAAGCCGGCGCTGTTCAGCGCGAACTCCGAGGGCGCGTGCCCCGAGTGCAAGGGCGCGGGCGTCATCTACACCGAGCTCGGCTTCATGGAGACCGTCTCGACCCCGTGCGAGGACTGCGGGGGCCGCCGGTTCCAGGCCGCGGTGCTCGACTACACGCTCGGCGGGCTGAACATCGCCGACGTGCTCGACCTCCCGGTCGCCAAGGCGCGCGAGTTCTTCTCGTCCGGCGAGGCCAAGGTGCCCGCGGCGAAGGCGATCCTCGAGCGGCTCGACGACGTCGGCCTCGGGTACGTGAGCCTCGGCCAGCCGCTCACCACCCTGTCCGGCGGCGAGCGCCAGCGCCTCAAGCTCGCCACCCACCTCGGCGACAAGGGCGGCGTCATCGTCCTCGACGAGCCGACGACGGGCCTGCACCTCGCCGACGTGCAGAACCTCCTCGGCCTGCTCGACCGGATCGTCGACTCCGGCAAGTCCGTCATCGTCATCGAGCACCACCAGGCCGTCATGGCGCACGCGGACTGGATCATCGACCTCGGCCCGGGCGCCGGGCACGACGGCGGCACGATCGTCTTCGAGGGCACGCCGGCCGACCTCGTGGCGGCCAGGTCCACGCTCACGGGCGAGCACCTCGCGGCCTACGTGGGCGGCTGACCCTCCGCCACCCCGCCAGCCCCACCCACCCCACGCGGTGCCGAACAGGTGATCGTGGCGCGTCCTGGTCGACGGACGCGCTACGAGGGCCTGCTCGGCTCGCCGGGATCGTCTGGTCGGCGGCAGCGGGGCTCGCCGGGCCGGCGGGCGTGCAGAGGATCCGGGAGTGTCTGGGATCCCAGACCAAAACCGCGCCACCGGCCTCCCGGTGCGCCGGGGCGCGGTGTGTTCTGGGGGCATGGCAGCGACGACGCACTCCCCGGCCCTCCCCGGCCGCCCTGGTCCGGACGCACCCGCGCCCGGTGTCCCGACCTCGGCCGACCCCGGCTCGACGGCGGTACCCACTCCGGACCCGGCCCGCGCCGCGCGCGTGGTCGTCGTGGGCGACGGCCCGCTGACGGTCGACGACGTGGTCGACGTCGCGCGGCACGGCGCGCGCGTCCGGCTCGCCGACGCGGCGGTCGAGGCGATGGCGGCGAGCCGGGCCGTCGTCGAGGGGCTCGCGGACGACGACCGCCCGCACTACGGCGTCTCGACCGGGTTCGGCGCGCTCGCCCGGCGGCACATCCCGGTGGAGCGGCGCGCGCAGCTCCAGCTCAGCCTCGTGCGGTCGCACGCGGCGGGCTCCGGGCCGGAGGTCGAGCGCGAGGTCGTGCGCGCGCTCCAGCTCCTACGCCTCGCGACCCTGGCGACCGGGCGGACCGGGGCGCGCCCCGTCGTCGCGCAGACGTACGCCGCGATGCTCGACGCGCAGGTGACGCCCGTGGTCCGCGAGTTCGGGTCGCTCGGCTGCTCGGGCGACCTCGCGCCGCTCGCGCACGTGGCGCTCGCGGCGCTGGGCGAGGGCGAGGTCCGGGACGCGACGGGCGCCCTCGTGCCCGCCGCCGACGCGCTCGCCGCGGCCGGGATCGCGCCGCTCGCGCTGCGCGAGAAGGAGGGCCTCGCGCTCATCAACGGCACCGACGGCATGCTCGGCATGCTCGCGCTCGCGCTGCACGACCTGCGGTCCCTGCTCACGACCGCCGACGTCGCGGCCGCCGCGAGCGTCGAGGCGCTGCTCGGCTCGGACGCGCCGTTCGCGGCGGACCTCGTGGCGATGCGGCCGCACCCCGGCCAGGCGGCGTCGGCCGCGAACCTGCGCGCCCTGCTCGACGGCTCGCCCGTCGTGGCGAGCCACCGCACGCTCGACCCCCAGGGCCGCCCGGAGTGCACGCGCGTGCAGGACGCGTACTCGCTGCGGTGCGCGCCCCAGGTCCACGGCGCCGCGCGCGACACGCTCGACCACGGGGCCGCCGTCGCGCGCCGCGAGCTCGCGTCGGCGATCGACAACCCGGTCGTCACCGTCGACGGCCGCGTCGAGTCGAACGGGAACTTCCACGGCGCCCCGGTCGCGTACGTGCTCGACTTCCTCGCGATCGCCGCGGCCGATGTCGCGAGCATGAGCGAGCGCCGCACGGACCGGTTCCTCGACAAGGCCCGCAACGAGGGCCTGCCGCCGTTCCTCGCCGACGACCCGGGCGTCGACTCCGGCCTGATGATCGCGCAGTACACCGCCGCGGGGATCGTCTCGGAGCTCAAGCGCCTCGCGGTGCCGTCGAGCGTCGACTCGATCCCGTCGTCGGCCATGCAGGAGGACCACGTGTCCATGGGCTGGGCCGGTGCGCGCAAGCTTCGCCGCGCCGTCGACGGCCTCGGCCGCGTCCTCGCGATCGAGCTCCTCACGGCCACGCGCGCCCTCGACCTGCGCTGCGCCCCCGACCTGTCAGCCCCCCACGGGTCCCAGGACCCCTCGATGGCTGACGACTCGACGCGCTCGGAGCTGGCGCCGGCGCGGGGGACCGGAGCCGTGCGGGACCTGGTGCGCACCGTCGTCGACGGCCCCGGCCCTGACCGCTACCTCTCGCCCGACATCGAGGCGGTCACCCGCCTCGTCGCGGGTGGCGACGTCGTCCGGGCGGCGAGCGCCGCCGTCGGGCACCTGGCCTGAGCCCCACCGAAGAAGGAGCGAGAGACATGGCCCACGAGCCGGCCCATCGACTGGGCACCCCCGTCCCCGTCCGCGCGCCGCGCGGAACGACCCTCACCGCACGGTCGTGGCAGACCGAGGCGCCGCTGCGGATGCTCATGAACAACCTCGACCCCGAGGTCGCGGAGCGGCCCGACGACCTCGTCGTCTACGGCGGGACGGGCCGGGCGGCGCGCGACTGGCCGAGCTACCACGCGATCGTGCGCACGCTCACGACGCTCGCCGACGACGAGACGCTCCTCGTGCAGTCGGGCAAGCCGGTCGGCGTCCTGCGGACGCACGAGTGGGCGCCGCGCGTGCTGCTCGCAAACTCGAACCTCGTGGGGGACTGGGCGACGTGGCCCGAGTTCCGGCGGCTCGAGGCGATGGGCCTGACGATGTACGGGCAGATGACCGCGGGGTCGTGGATCTACATCGGCGCGCAGGGCATCCTCCAGGGCACGTACGAGACGCTCGCGGCGGTCGCCGCGAAGCGGTTCGGAGGCACGCTCGCCGGGACGCTCACCCTCACGGGCGGGTGCGGCGGCATGGGCGGCGCGCAGCCGCTCGCGGTGACGCTCAACGGGGGCGCGTGTCTCGTCGTCGACGTCGACCGGTCGCGCCTCGACCGCCGCGTCCGCGAGCGGTACCTCGACGTCGTCGCCGACGACCTCGACGCCGCCGTCCGGCTCGTCGAGGACGCGCGGCGCGAGCGCCGGGCGCTGTCGGTGGGGGTCGAGGGGAACAGCGCGGCCGTCGTGCCGGAGCTGCTGCGGCGCGGGGTCGAGGCCGACGTCGTCACGGACCAGACGTCCGCGCACGACCCGCTGTCGTACCTCCCGGTCGGCGTGAGCGTCGACGAGTGGGCCGACTACGCGGCGGCGAAGCCCGACGAGTTCACCGACCGCGCGCGCGAGTCCATGGCGCGGCACGTCGAGGGGATGGTCGGGTTCCTCGACGCAGGCGCCGAGGTGTTCGACTACGGCAACTCGATCCGCGACGAGGCGCGCCGGGGCGGGTACGACCGCGCGTTCGACTTCCCCGGGTTCGTGCCCGCGTACATCCGCCCGCTGTTCGCGCAGGGCAAGGGGCCGTTCCGGTGGGCCGCGCTGTCCGGCGACCCGCGCGACATCGCCGCGACCGACGCCGCCGTGCTCGACCTGTTCGACGACGACCACCTCCACCGCTGGATCCGCGCCGCC
Organism: Cellulosimicrobium sp. E-16; assembly: GCF_049913115.1. Classification (NCBI taxonomy): domain Bacteria; kingdom Bacillati; phylum Actinomycetota; class Actinomycetes; order Micrococcales; family Promicromonosporaceae; genus Cellulosimicrobium; species Cellulosimicrobium sp. E-16. Next base: position 4,357,736 of record NZ_CP183974.1, on the reverse strand, counting down.
CAGGAGCGGGTCGCGTTCCAGGGCCTGCCCGCGCGCATCTGCTGGCTCGGGCACGGCGAGCGCGACCGTGCGGGGCTCGCGTTCAACGACCTCGTGGCGTCAGGCGCCGTCAGCGCGCCGGTCGTCATCGGCCGTGACCACCTCGACGCCGGGTCCGTCGCGTCCCCGTACCGGGAGACCGAGGCGATGGCCGACGGCTCCGACGCGATCGCCGACTGGCCGCTGCTCAACGCGCTGACCGCCGCGTCGTCGGGCGCGACGTGGGTCTCGATCCACCACGGCGGCGGCGTCGGCATGGGCCGGTCGATCCACGCGGGCCAGGTGTCCGTCGCGGACGGCACGTCGCTCGCCGCGGCCAAGCTCGCGCGCGTGCTCGCGAACGACCCGGGCCTCGGCGTGCTGCGCCACGTGGACGCCGGCTACGACGACGCCGTCGCCGCGGCCGAGCGCGGCGGCCTCCGCGTCCCGACGCGGGAGTCCTGATGTCTCACCCCCCGGTGCTGAACCCGGGGTCGTTCCCCACGGGCGGCCGATCCTGGGGAGCGATCCCGGGGTCGGCAGCGTCCGGGTGGGGAGCGATCCCGGATTCGCCAGGGGGGTCGACGCTCTTCACCGGGATCGGCGAGCTGACGACCAACGCGCCCGGCGGTCCCGGGACGCGTGAAGGGGACCCGACCGGGCTGGTGACGGACGCCGTCGTGCTGCTCGACGGCGGACGGGTCGCCTGGGCGGGGCCCGCCCGCGAGGCGCGGGACGCCGTCGGGCGCGCCCTGGACGGTCGCGCGCCGGACGCCACGGTCGACGTGGGCGGGCGCGCCGTCATCCCGGGGTTCGTCGACTCGCACACCCACCTCGTGTTCGCGGGCGACCGCGCCGCCGAGTTCGAGGCGCGCATGGCCGGCCGCCGGTACGAGGCGGGCGGCATCCGCTCCACCGTCGCGGCGACGCGCGCGGCGTCCGACGACGACCTGCGGGCGGGCCTCGCGCGGCACCTCGACGAGGCGGCCGGGCAGGGCACGACCACGGTCGAGGTGAAGAGCGGCTACGGGCTCACGGTCGCGGACGAGGAACGGTCCGTGCGCCTCGCGCGCGAGGTGACCCCGGAGGTGACGTTCCTCGGGGCGCACGTCGTGCCCGCGGAGTTCGCCGGACGCGCCGACGCGTACGTCGACCTCGTGTGCGGCGACATGCTCGCCGCGTGCGCGCCGCACGCGCGGTGGGTCGACGTGTTCTGCGAGAACGGCGCGTTCACGCCCGAGCAGTCGCGCCGCGTCCTCGAGGCCGGGGCCGCCGCAGGGCTCGGCGTGCGCGTGCACGCCAACCAGCTCGGCCCGGGGGAGGGCGTGCGCCTCGCCGTCGGGCTGGGCGCCGCCGCCGTCGACCACTGCACCTACCTCACCGACGCCGACGTCACGGCGCTCGCGGGCTCGTGGTCGGGGGCCGCCCCGGGCACAGCGCCCGGGGCCGTTGCGCCGTCGGGCGCGGGGGCGGTCGCCGGGGCCGTGGCGACCCTGCTCCCCGGCGTGGAATTCTCCACGCGCCAGCCCTACCCCGACGCGCGGCGCCTCCTCGACGCGGGCGCCGTGGTCGCGCTCGCGAGCGACTGCAACCCCGGGTCGAGCTACACGTCGTCGATGCCGCTGTGCGTCGCGCTCGCGGTCCGCGAGATGCGCATGACGGTCGCCGAGGCCCTCTGGTCCGCGACCGCGGGCGGCGCCCTCGCGCTGCGGCGGGACGACGTCGGACACCTCGCCCCCGGCGCGCGGGCCGACGTCGTGCTGCTCGACGCCCCGAGCCGCGTCCACCTCGCCTACCGCCCGGGCGTCCCGCTCGTCGGGGCGGTCTGGAAGGACGGCGTCCGCCTGCCGCCGAGGTAGAGCCTCCTGTCACGAGATAGAGCTCGCCGCGTTCTACGTCGCGACGGGAGGCTCTACCTCGCGGAGGGCGACGCCGGCGGCGAGCTCGAGGACGCAGAGGGCGGCGAGGCGGACGGTGCGGCCGTCGGGGGCGTCGGCGGTGGCGTCGACCTCGACGACGTCGGCGGAGCGGAGGCGCTCGTCGAGCGCCGCGGCCCGGACGAGGGCGCGCAGCTCCCACGCCGCGATGCCGCCGGGGACGCTCGCAGGGCACCCCGGGGCGACGGACCGGTCGCACACGTCGACATCGACGTCGAGGTGCACCGGCCCGCCCGCGGCGCCGGCGATCGCGAGCGCCGCCCGCATGACGTCGTCCGGGCCGCGCCGGCGCAGCTCGTCGACGTGCACGACCGTGATCCCGAGCTCGTCCGCCCGGCGCGCGTACTCGGCCGAGTTGGCGAAGTCCGCGATGCCGACCTGCACGATCCGCCGTGGGTCGAGGCCGGCCTCGACCAGGCGGCGCACGGGCGACCCGTTCGACACGCCGTCGCGCAGGTCGTGGTGGGCGTCGAGCGTCACGAGGCCCGCGGTGGCGAGGTCGTCGCCCCACGCGCCGAGCGCCGTCGCGACGGTCACGGAGTTGTCGCCGCCGAGCGCGACGAGCAGGCGTGCGCGCTCCAGGGCGGCGCGGACCGCCGCGCGCGTCCGCGCCTCGCCCTCCGCGCCGTCCGGCTCGTCGACGTCGCCGAGGTCTGCGAACGCGAGGCCCGCGAGGTCGAGGTGCCCAGCCCGGCCCGACGGCGCGCGCCGGCCGGTCCCGGCGGTCCTCGTCCCGTCCGACCCCGTCGCGGCGGCGGGCCGCACGCGGGCGGAGGGACCGCCGTCGGGCAGGGGGCGGTCGGGGACGAGGGCGGGGCTGAACCGGCGCAGCGCGTCGCGCACGGCGGCGGGGGTCGCGTGCGCGCCGGTGGGGGAGAGCGACGTGCGCCAGGCCGGGACGCCGAGGATCGCGACGTCGACGTCCTCCCCGCCGAGCGGGGGCCAGCCGCCCGCCCGGGGCCAGGACGGGTCGTGGGACAGGGGCTGCGCGGCGCTGCTCACCTCCCGACCGTAGCAACGCGCGGCACCGGCCGACGCGGTGCGCGTCAGGACGCGAGCGTCGCGACCAGCGTCGCGAGCCCGAACCCGGACTGCCCCAGGGTCCCGGTCCACAGCCGGTGGTCGGAGACCCACAGCACGACCCCGCCGAGCGTCATGAACCCCGCCGTGTACAGGACGAGGGTCCGCCCCTCGTCCACGAGGCCGTTCGCGGCGAGCACGACCCCGAGCACCGTCCCGGCGCCGAGGAACATGTTGTAGAACGCGACGTTGAACGCCCACAGCGCGACCTCGGGCGGCGAGAAGCGCTTGCGCAGCAGGAACTGCTGGGCCCAGGGCCGGTGGAAGAAGAAGGCCTCGACGACCCCGACGCCGACGTGCAGCACGCCGGCGGCGACGGCGAGGACCTGGGCGAGCGTGCTCATGGGAGCTCCTCCCGGTCGTGCGGCGCGAACGAGCGGGCGAGGCGGCGGGCGCCGTCACCGTCCAGGTGGGCGAGGGCCGCGGGTCGCCCGGTGAGCAGCAGGAGCAGGGCGGTCATGGTGCCGGTCACCTGCTGACCCTCGCCGCGCTGCCAGGGCACGTCGGCGGCGACGAGGCGGAACCCGGCGAGTCGCCGCCGGGCGTGGAAGGGGAAGGACACCGCCCACACGCGCTCGGCGGCCTCGCGCGACGCGAGCGGCGGGGCGGGGAGGTCGATCCCGAGCGCGACGGCGACGTCCTGGGTGTGGACGAGCGCGTCGACGAGGGCGACGCGCGGCGTCGTCCCCGGTGCGAGGTGACGTGACCCGACGCCCGCGCGCAGCGCGGCGAGCACGTCCTCGCGCGGGCGTGCTCCGGCCTCGCGCGTGAGGAGGTCCATCATCCCGTCGAAGCTCGCGCGGCCGCGGACGAGCGCTCGCGCGAGCCCGCGGGTCAGAGCCGCGCGCGAGGAGGTAGGGGCGAGGGTGAGGTGCGCCGCGACGTCGTGGACGCGCCATCCCGTGCACAGGCTGGGGCGCTCCCAGTCGGCGGGGTCGAGACCGGCGACGAGGTCCACGAAGGAGGCCCGGGCGGTCGCGACGGCCGCCCACACGTCCTCCTCCGTCATCCAGTAGTCGGGTGCACTCATCGGAGCGCCTCCAGAACTGATACGATGATCTGACTACTTTAGTCAGCCGGGCTGACGATGGTCAACCCCCTCGGCACCCATGGAGGCGTACGTGGACGAGCAGGACGAGCTCAACACCGGGCTGCTCCTGTTCATCCCGTACCGCGCGCTCGAGCTGCGGGTCTACACCGCGGTCCGGGAGGCGGGGTTCGACGACGCGACGCCCGCGCAGCTCCGCGTGTTCCAGCGGGTCGGGCCGCACGGTACGCGCCTCACGGAGCTCGCCGAGGCGGCGGAGATCACCAAGCAGACCGCGGGGTTCCTCGTCGACCAGCTCGAGGCCGCCGGATACGTCGAGCGCGTCCCTGACCCCGCCGACCGTCGGGCCCGCCTCGTGCGGGTGACCGCTCGGGGCGCGGCGGCGTCGCGCGTCGCCGCGGCGGAGCTCGCGCGGGTCGAGGCGGAGTGGACCGCGCACCTCGGGGTGCGCGGCATGGCGTCCCTGCGGCGTCAGCTCGCGCGCCTGCGCGAGATCACCGACCCCTGGGGCTAGCCCGAACGGCTCGGCGTCCGCCGGCGTCGTCAGGCGCGGAGCGCAGCGCCCAGCGCCCGCCCCCGAGCGACCGGCCAGCGCGGCAGATCCGCTTATGCGTAGCAAGCGTGCATAACAAAGATCCACGACACGCATCTTTCGACTAAACGTCGACAAAAGTAGATCCCGAAGGTACGGTCGGGTTTCGTCGGCCGACACGGGCATCCTCGTGCGGTCGCACGTGCAGCCTCAGCGTCGAGTGCTCGCAGGCGTCGACCGGCGCGAGCCACGGAGGAGTGCGGCCAGAGACCCTGTGCCGCGCCCTCACGGTGCAGGCTGCTTGGTTCCCCAAGTGCGTCAAGGAGGACGTTGTGCACAGATTTTCCCCAGGCCACCGAAGGTGGTCCCGCTACGCCGCTGCGGCGGTCTCAGCCGCGATGCTGGTACCGCTGACGGTCGGAGGGGCGTACGCCCACCCCGGGCACGAGGAGGGTGGCGACACCGCCGCTGCCGACGCGGCCGCGCTCGACTGGGACAACTACGAGAAGGTGCTGCTCAGCAAGGACACCGGCGAGCCCATCGACCTCGCCGTCCTGCCCGACTCGCGCGTCCTGCACACGGCCCGCGACGGCGTCGTGCGACTCACGGACCCGACGACGGGTCTGACGAGCCAGATCGCGCAGCTCGACGTCTACAAGAACTCGGAGGACGGCCTCCAGGGGATCTCCCTGGACCCGGACTTCGAGGAGAACCACTTCGTCTACCTGGTCTACGCGCCTCGGGTGATGGAGGGCACGTCACCCTCGGGCGTCGACTACCCGGAGACGACGCCGAGCGGGAGCGCGCCGAACTCGCTACCCGCGGGCGAGGACGAGAGCTACTGGGACCGGTGGCTGGGCTACAACGTGCTGTCGCGGTTCACGTGGGACCCGGCGACGGCCACGATCGACCTGTCCACCGAGCGCGAGATCCTCAAGGTCGACGCGCAGCGCGGGCAGTGCTGCCACGTCGGTGCGGACATGGCCTGGGACGAGGACGGGAACCTGTTCCTCTCCACCGGTGACAACACGCCGGCGAGCGCGCCGGGTGCGGCGGGGTACGCGCCGAACAACAACGCCCCCGGCATGAACCCCGGCTTCGACGACCGCCGCGGGGCGGGCAGCACCAACGACCTGCGCGGCAAGATCCTGCGGATCAACCCGATCGAGGACCTCGCCGCCGGCACCGAGGTGGGCCCGGGGAGCACGTACACGATCCCCGAGGGCAACCTCTTCGACGACCCGCAGTACGACGACGTCCGCGACCTCGTGCGCGACGAGACCTACGTCATGGGCCTGCGCAACCCGTTCCGCATCGACTACGACGCCCAGTCCGGCGCGCTCGTGTGGGGCGACTACGGCCCCGACGCAGCCACCGCGAACCCCGACCGTGGCCCCATGGGCTACGTCGAGTGGAACCTGACGACCGAGCCGATGAACGGCGGCTGGCCGTACTGCCACGGCCCCAACGCCAACTACAACGAGTACGACTACGCGACGTCGACGCCGGGCGACTTCTTCGACTGCGAGGCCGGCGCCGAGAACAACTCGACGTGGAACACCGGCCTGGACGTCCTGCCGCCCGCGACCGCGCCGCAGGTCTACTACGGCGACAACCCCGGCGACCAGCCCGAGCTGCTCGACCCGCTGACCGCGTGGGGCGGCGGCGGCCAGGCCCCCATGGGCGGGCCGATCTTCCGCTCGGCCGACTACCCGGACGCACCGGGCAAGTTCCCCGCGTACTGGGACGGCAAGCCGTTCATGGCGGAGTTCTCCCAGGACTACGTCGCCGCGTTCACGCTCGACGAGCTGAGCAGCGCCGGTGTGGTGACGGCCGTGGAGGACTTCCTGCCGAACGCGCACCTCACGAGCGCCGCACAGCCCATCTGGGACAACGTCATGGACTTCGAGTTCGGTCCCGACGGCAACCTGTACGTCCTCGAGTACGGTGACGGCTTCTTCCGCCAGAACCCGGACGCGGGCCTGTACCGCGTGTCCTACAGCGAGGGCAACCAGCACCCGCAGGCGTCGTTCACCGCCAGCGCGATCTCCAGCAGCGAGGCCCCGCTCGAGGTCACGTTCGACGCCTCGCGGTCGAGCGACCCCGAGGGCGCCGAGCTCACCTACGAGTGGGACTTCGACGGTGACGGCCAGACCGACGCCACCGGCGTGAAGGTCACGCACGAGTTCACCGAGCTCGGGCAGTACGACGTCATCCTGCGGGTCACGGACCCCGAGGGTCTGTTCACGCTCTCGACGAAGCAGATCACCGTCGGCAACACGGCGCCCGAGATCAGCGTCGACGTCGCGGACGGGGCGATCTTCAACTGGGGCGACAAGCTCGAGCTGGGCGTCTCCGTGCACGACGCCGAGGACGGCGACGAGGTCACGTGCACCGACGTGAAGTTCACGTTCGGTCTCGGCCACAACACCCACGCCCACCCGGAGGTCACCGGGACGGCGGCTGCGACGGCAGACGGGTGCGGCATCACGATCCAGACCAACGCGGACGCCGTGGAGCACGGCGAGGGCGAGAAGATCTTCGGCACCCTCGTCGTGACCTACACCGACCAGGCGCAGGGCGACGTGCCGGCCACGACCGGTGAGCTGACGCGCATCTTCAAGCCCGAGGAGCAGCAGGCCGAGTGGTACGACGAGGCCGAGGGCATCGAGGTCGTCGTCGACGAGACCGCCGACGCCGGTGGCTACGTCACGTCCCTCGACGCGGGCGACTCGTTCGCCTACGAGCCTGTCGCCTTCGAGCACGCCCCGTCGGGCGAGGCCATCAACCGCGTGACCGTCCTCGGTCGCGGCGAGGGCACCGTCACGCTGGGCTGGGAGGGCGCCGACGGCACGACCGACGAGTCGCTCGCCGAGCTCCGCTTCGCCAGCGAGGGCTGGACCGACGTCACCCGGACGCTCACCAGCGTGCCGGAGGGCTCGGGCAAGGTCGTCGTGACGAGCACGGGCGGCGTCGACGTCGACAACGTGTTCTTCGGGAAGTCCGTCATCATCCCGGCGGACCAGGTCTCGCTCCAGATGTTCTCGCTGATCCCCTGGGTCACCGCGGACGGCCAGCCGGCCGTGCTCGACCGCCTCGGTGAGATCGGGCTCAAGAACATCGAGCCCTTCGGCGGCAACTACTCCGGCCTGACGGCCGAGCAGTTCCGCGCGCAGGCGGACGACGCGGGCCTGAGCGTGCCGTCCTCGCACTACAACGTGGGCGAGGCGAACTTCGACGACACGCTCGACTACGTGGCCACGGTGGGGCAGAAGTACGTGGGCTCCGGCGGCTTCCCCAGCCCGGGGATCGGCAGCCTGGAGAACACGCTGGCCACGGCCGAGACGATGAACCGCCTCGGTCAGCGCTCCGTGGAGGCCGGCGTCGGCAAGGTGTTCGGCCACAACCACGACCAGGAGTTCACCACCAGGTACGAGTACGACGGTGAGCTCACGTCGGCGTGGGAGATCCTCGTGGCGGAGACGAACCCCGAGTTCGTGACCTTCGAGCTCGACACGGCGTGGGCCGCCCACGCGGGCGTCGACGTCCCGGCGCTCATCGAGCAGTACGGCGACCGGATCGAGCTCCTGCACATCAAGGACGCGGTCAACCTCAACGCCGGTGGGCGCCCGACGTTCACCAACCTCGGCGACGGCGACATGCCGCTGCAGGAGATCCTTGCCGCCGGTCAGGAGGCGGGCGTCGCGTACTACGTCATGGAGTACGACATGGCCGCCGACGGCGAGTCCTTCGCCACGACCGGGTTCGAGTACCTCACCGGTGAGGCCGCGGGCGGCTCGGAGGAGCCGACCGAGCCGGTCACCATCCCCGTGGACAAGGTCTCGATGCAGCTGTTCTCGCTCAGCTCGTGGAGCCGCCAGATCGGCTGGGAGGGCGTCTACGACCGCCTGGGCGAGATCGGCTTCGAGAACGTCGAGCCCTTCGGGTCGAACTACTCCGGCCTCACGGCCGAGCAGGCTCGGGCCCAGTTCGACGCCGCTGGCCTCCGCGTCCCGTCGTCGCACTACAACGTGAACGAGGGCACCTTCGACGCGACGCTCGCGTACGTCAAGACGATGGGCCAGGAGTACGTGGGCTCGGGCGGCTTCCCGTCCCCGGGCATCGGCGGGGGCCTGGAGAACGTGCTGGCCACGGCCGAGGCCATGGACCGTCTCGGTGCGCGTTCGGTCGCGAACGGCACCGGGAAGCTGTTCGGTCACAACCACGACCAGGAGTTCACCACCAAGTACGAGTACAACGGTGCGCTGACCTCCGCGTGGGAGATCCTCGTGGCGGAGACCGACCCCGAGCTCGTCGCCTTCGAGCTGGACACGGCCTGGGCGGCGAACGCCGGCGTGGACGTGCCCGCGCTGATCGAGGAGCACGCGGACCGCATCGAGCTCCTGCACATCAAGGACGCCACGAACCTCAACGCGGGTGGACGTCCGACGTTCACCAAGCTCGGGGAGGGCGACATGCCCCTGCAGGAGATCCTGCGGGCCGGTCTCGACGCGGACGTCGCGTACTTCGTCATGGAGTACGACGGCTCGCCGGCGAACGACGAGTTCTCCGCCGAGGGCTTCGAGTACCTCACCGGCATCCCCGCCGGTGCGGACACCCCGGAGGTCGACGTGACGGTCGAGCCGCGCTGCCTGGCCGGCAAGACCTACGTCGCGGTCCGTGCGCTCAACGCGGACGACTCCACGCTCGACGTCGCGATCGAGACGCCGTTCGGCAGCAAGACCTTCGCGGACGTGGCTCCGGGCAAGAACGCCTACCAGTCGTTCAGCACGCGTGCCACGGAGATCGAGGCCGGCGAGGTGACCGTCACCGTGACGGACGCCGACGGCGGGACGGACACGGTCACGGCCGGGTACGCCGCGCGGTCGTGCGGCTGACGTGACCCGAGCGCCGGGCGAGACGGGGGTCCGACACCGTCTCGTCCGGCGCCACCGGGGCGCCACGTGGGGCGGCGGCCGATGCTGCCCCGCTTCTCGGGGGTGGTGTGCCCGTCCGGCAGCGGGCGCACCACCACCCGGGCTTGCCGTGCGGGGCGACCGCCCGTGGCGGGCTACGCCTTCTCGGCGTGCACGACGGCGACCGGGTGCGTCGCGTGGTGCAGCACCTGCTGGCTCACGGAACCCAGGACCATGCCGCGCAGGTCGCCCCGTCCGCGCGAGCCGACGACGGTCAGCGCGGCACCCGCCGCGGCCTCCCGGATCGCGACGGACGGCTCGCGGTCCACGACGAACGTCTCGACGAGGACGTCGTCGTGCTCGGCGGTCCGCACGCGCGCGAGCGCCGCCTCCACGGTGCGCGACGCCTCGGCCCGCGCGTCGCGCTCGGCCGACGTGTAGAACGACGGGTTCTCCTCCCACAGCGGTCCCACCGGCAGCCGCCACGCGCACACCGCGACGACGCGCGACCGGGTGCGGGCCGCCTCGTCGAGCGCGAACCGCAGCGCCGCGTCGCCGTGCACGGAACCGTCGACGCCGACCACGACGTCCGTCGTCCGCTCGCTCCGGTCCACGACGGGCGGCACGACGACGACCGGCACGGGCGAGCGCGCGGCGAGCCGCGTCCCGACGGAGCCGAAGAACATGGAGCCGACCGAGCCCAGGCCGCGCGACCCGACCACGACGAGGTCGGCGCCCTTCGCCTCGTCGAGCAGCGCCTCCGCGGGCGGCCCCGAGCGCAGCGTGGTGCGCACGGGGACCGTGGGGTCGACGCGGGCGGCGCGCTCGGCGGCGGCCGACAGGATCGGCCCGGCGATCTCGCCGAGCTCCTCGACGCTCGGGTAGTACGCGCCCCCGACGAACGGCGTCGCGACCACCGGGACGTACGCCACGTGGAGCACCCGGAGCTGCGCGTCGCGGCGGGCTGCCTCGCGCACGGCCCAGTCGAGCGCCTTGCCGCTCGTGGTGCTGCCGTCCACGCCGACCAGCACGACCTGCTGCGTCGATCCGCTCACCGTTCCCACCTCGGTCCTGTCGTCCCCTTCGCGGCCGGGCTCCCCGGCCGCCTGCACACCTCCTGGATACTCCTCGACCCGGGGTCGACGCACCGTGCGACGGCCCCGGCCTGCGAGGACCCACGGCTCGAGGTGGCGGGACGAAGGTCCCGCACCTGCGGCGTGACACCGCCGCGCGCGCGAGAATCCCCCTCCGACGGGCTACGTTGAGGGCATGGGCTCTCCCCACCCGATCCGTGTGTTCCTGCTCGACGACCACGAGGTGGTCCGGCGCGGCGTGGCCGCGCTGCTCGAGGCGGCCGGTGACATCACCGTCGTCGGCGAGGCCGGCACCGCCGCCTCCGCGCTCGCGCGCATCAAGGCGACCCGACCCGACGTCGCGATCCTCGACGTGCGCCTGCCCGACGGCTCCGGCGTCGAGGTGTGCCGCGAGGTGCGCTCCGAGCTGCCCGAGGTCGGCTGCCTCATGCTCACGTCGTTCGCCGACGACGAGGCGCTGTTCCAGGCCGTGCTCGCCGGCGCGTCGGGGTACGTGCTCAAGCAGATCCACGGGTCCGACCTCGTCGGCGCGGTCCGCACCGTCGCGGCGGGCGGGTCGCTGCTCGACCCGGCGAGCACCGCGCGCGTGCTCGAGCGCCTGCGCCACGCCGCGGACGAGATCCCGGACCGGCTCGAGGGCCTGTCCCAGCAGGAGCGCCAGATCGTCGCGCTCATCGGCGAGGGGCTGACGAACCGCGAGATCGGCAAGCGCCTCTACCTCGCGGAGAAGACGGTCAAGAACTACGTCTCGCACGTCCTCGCGACGCTCGGCCTCCAGCGGCGCACCCAGGTCGCGGTGCTCGCGACCGAGATGCGCCAGGAGGAGGCGACGCGCCAGGGCGGCACCCCGGGCGCGGGCGCGCCGGCGGGGGACCGGCAGCACGGTGGCCAGCCCCTCCGTCCCTGAGGGCGGCGCCGGGGCACGTCCCGGCGGGCCGGAGGGCTCGTCGCCGGACGGACCGGAGGCCGACGGCGAGGGTCCGGCGGACCGCGCGGCGTCGGGACCTTCGGCTCTCGCCGATCTGACACCGCGGCGCGACGATGTGGAGATGGACACAGTCGAGCGGACCGGGACAGGGGCACCGGTGGCGGGTGCGGGGGCCATGACGGCCGAGCGTCCGCGCGCCTCGGCAGGGCTCTCGGAGCTCACGCCGGAGGAGAGCTACGCGCTCCTCGCGACCGTCCCCGTGGGCAGGATCGTCTACACCGACCACGCGCTGCCGGCGATCCAGCCGGTGAACTTCGTCCTCGACGGGCCGGACGTCGTGTTCCGCACCGCCGAGGGCTCCAAGCTCGCTGTCGCCGCGAGCCGCGCGGTGGTCGCGTTCGAGGTGGACCAGTTCGACGCCGAGGCGCGCTCCGGCTGGTCCGTCGTGCTCGTGGGCCGCACGTTCGAGGTCACCGAGCCGGTGGAGCGGGCACGGCTGCTCGCCCTCCCGCTCGTGACGTTCGTGCCGGGCGTGCGCGACCGCGTCATCAAGGTCGTGCCGCGCATCGTCACCGGGCGGCGGATACTGCGCTGAGGCGGACTGTCGGCCCGGCTACGCTCGCCGGATGACCGAGACGACCGAGGTGCGCGACGCGACGACCGAGGACTGGCCGGGCATGTGGCGGGCCCTGGAGCCCGTCTTCCGCGCCGGTGAGACGTACACCTACCCGCGCGACATCAGCGAGGCCGACGCCCGCGCCGCCTGGACCGGCTCGCCCGGTGCCCGGGTCCTCGTCGCGGTCTCCACGGACCCCGACGCCACGGGCGTGGCGCAGGGGGCGGTGCTGGGCACGGCGAAGTACCTGCCCAACCACCCGGGTGCCGGGTCGCACGTCGCGAACGCGAGCTTCGTCGTCGGGCCCGACGGCGCGGGGCGGGGCGTGGGTCGCGCGCTCGCCCGCGCGGTGCTGGACGGGGCGCGCGGCGACGGCTACCGGGCGATGCAGTTCAACGCCGTCGTGGAGACGAACGAGCGCGCCGTGCGGCTCTGGGAGTCGCTCGGTTTCGCGATCCTCGCGACGGTGCCCGAGGCCTTCGATCACCCCGTGCACGGTCTCGTGGGCCTGCACGTCATGCACCGCGCCCTCTGAGCCGCGGCGCGACGGGTCAGACGAGCGGCACCCACCACTCGAGCCGCGTGCCGCCGTCGGGCAGCGCGGTCGCCGTGCTCGACCCGCCCAGCGCCGCCGCGCGCGCCTGCATGTTCCGCAGCCCCGAGCGGCGCCCGCCGGGCTGGATGCCCACGCCGTCGTCCGTGACGGCCAGGCGCGCCTCGTGCGCGGTGACGGACAGGTGCACGACGACGTGGCTCGCCTGCGCGTGCCGCGCCACGTTGGTCAGGGACTCGCCGAGCACGACGACGAGCTGGTCGGCGACCTCGGCGGGCAGGCTCGGGCCGCCGTCGGACACGCCCGCGCCCGACCCCTCGGCCGCGACCTCGACGCTCACCTCCGGCGCGAAGCCCAGGACCGTCGTCGCGGCCTCCGCCTGGGCGCGGAAGCGGTCCTCGATCGACGGCGCGTCCGGGTCGGTCGCCGTGTGCAGGGCGAAGATCGTCGAGCGGATCTGCCGGATCGTCTCGTCGAGGTCGGAGACGGTCTCCTCGATGCGGGTGCGCGCGTTCGGGTCGGCCACGAGCGGCTGCACGCTCATGAGCGTCATCGCGGACGCGAACAGGCGCTGGATCACGACGTCGTGCAGGTCGCGCGCGATGCGGTCGCGGTCCTCGAGCACGCCCACCTGCTTGGCGCGGCCGTAGAGCCGCGCGTTCTCGATCGCGACCCCCGCGGCCGCGGCGAGCGCGATCACGGCCGCCTCGTCCTCCGCCGTGAACTCCGTCGTGGAGTCCTCGCTGCCCGCCCCGCGCACCCGCTTGTCCGTGAGGTAGAGGTTGCCGAACACCGTCTCCCGCACCCGGACCGGGACGCCGAGGAACGTGTGCATGGGCGGGTGGCCCTCGGGGAAGCCCGCCGAGCGGACGTCGTCGGCGATCTCCGGGACGCGGATGGGCTCGGGGTGGTCGATGAGCTCGCCGAGCAGGCCCTCGCCGTGCGGCCAGTGGTCGATCGCGGCGACCTCGTCGTCCGAGAGGCCCAGCGGGATGAACTGCGCGAGGCGCTCGCGCCCCGAGGCGTCGAGCACGCCCAGCGCGCCGTACCGGGCGCCGGTCAGCTCCATCGCCGCCTCGACGATGCGCCGCAGCACCTGCGGGAGGTCGAGGTCGCTGGTCACCGCCACGACGGCGTCCAGCACGCGTTGCCCGACGTCGGTCGGCAGGTCGGTCGTTCCGCTCACCTGACGCAGTCTCCCAGACGCGGGGCCCGGAGCGGCACCCGGCGGGAGGCGGGGAGTGACGTGGGCGACACCCCGCGCTATCGTGCGTCCACATCTCGGGACGTCCGTCGCCGTCCTGCCGGTCGCCCGCCGCGGCCGGCGCGGCGCGAGCCGACCGAGGCCGTCGACGCAGGGGGCCGAAGGGACACGGTGCCGCATGCCGACCACCGACCAGAGCGCGGGCCCCGCCACGGCGACCGCGCTCGCCGACCTGCGGGCCGCCGTCGGGCACCTGCACCCCGACGACCCTGCCGAGCTCGTCGCCATCGCCGACGACCTGCGCGCCCTCGGCAGTCCCGCGGCCGCCGTGCCGTTCTACGAGTCGGCCGTCGAGCACGGCGTCCCCGGGGCGGTGTACCGGCTGGGCGTCGCGCACCACGAGGCGGGCGACGCCGCCGAGGCGTTCCGCTGCTTCGAGCTCGCGGGGCTCGCGGGCGACGTCCTCGGCGCGTTCATGGCCGCGCAGGTCGCGACCGAGCGCGGCGACCTGCACGCCGCCCGACGGTGGTACGAGCAGGCGCAGGACGTCGAGGGCGCCTCCGTCCGGCTCGCGCAGGTGCTCGCCGACCTGGGGGAGCAGGACGCCGCCGCCGACCTCCTCGTCGCCACGGCGGGCGAGAGCTGGGAGGCCGCCGTCGAGCTGGCGCGCAGCGGCGCGCTCGTGGGAGACGACGCCGTGGCCCTCCTCGAGGGCTGGGCGGAGGCGGGCGAGGCGCGCGTCGCGGCGGCGCTGGCAGACCTCTACGTGCGTGCCGGCCGCGCCCTCGACGCGGAGGACCTGCTGGAGCAGGCGGCGCTCGTGGGCGAGCCGACCGCGCGCACGAGCCTCGGCGTCCTGCGGCTGCGGGCCGGACGGGTCGCCGAGGCGATGACGCTCTGGAGCGAGGCCGCGGCCCAGGGCGACCCTCAGGCGGCGGAGCTGCTCGCGCGCTTCGGCTGAGCACGAGGACACGGCCACGCGGGTGCAGACAGAAAAGGCGCCCGGCGGGCGACCCGCTCCGTCGAGCGTCGGTCGCCCTGCCGGGCGCGGAGGGGCGGGACGTGCGGGTGGTCTCCCCACCGCCCGCACGTCCCTCTTCCCCCGGGAGCGACTCCCTGCAGCGACGGCCTCAGAATCGTCGCGCGGTATCGGTCGCCCCGTAGGCCCGCCGCACACGGCGGGCTGTCGGAACCGTCAGACCAGCCAGGCGTTGCGCTGGACGAACGGGATCTTCTTCCACGTCTTGCCGAGCCCGACCACGCTGCCCGCCCCGAGGAGGGTGAGGGCGATGATCGTCAGGGCCATCGTGATGTGGTCGTCGATGATCGGGTTGGTCACGAGCGGGAGCTCGGCCAGGTACATGAGCAGGAGCAGGAGCGTGCCGCTCACCGAGGCGACCCGCATGCCGATGCCCAGGATGAGGGCGAGCCCGATGCCGAGCAGGCCGACCATGAACAGCACGTCGATGAACGCGTTGCCGGCGAGGCCGCTGAAGAAGCCCGAGAACGTGCCCTCGAGGTTCGACAGGAAGCCGGTGGTCGGGCTGTTCCCGTTGATCCACGACCGCTCGGCGGGGGTCGAGAACCCGAGCCCGAACGTCTTGTCGAGGAACGCCCAGAGGAAGTAGAAGCCGATCACGATCCGCAGGACGCCGAGGACGACCTGGGTGTGTCGCGGAGCGCGCTCCGCGAGGCTGAGGGTCTCCGGCTCGCTGCCTTCGACCGTGGGGAGCGGCGCGTTGGCGTTCCGCTCGATCGTCCCCTTCATCACTGTCCCCTCTCATCGACCCGGCCGGTGCGGTCGGGCTCCTGAGACCAAGCAAACCCCTGTGAAGGAAGGGTGGACGTCAGGCAAAGGTCGCCGCCCGCGGGGACCTAGGTCACCGGTGATCCGGGCAGGCCCTGCGGCCGGGTCGCTCAGGAGCCGGTCGAGCCGTCGAGCTCGGCACGCAGCTCGTCGACGCGCGTGCGCAGGCTCTCGATCGCGTCCCGGACGGCGGCGTCCGCGCCGGAGAGGGAGTCTGCGACCGCGTCGAGCTCGGTGGACGCGTCCTCGAGCGCCGTCGCCGCCTCCGCGAGGCGCTGCTCGGCCTCGGCGCGGGTGTCGTCCGTGGCTGCGGCCGCCTCGTCCGCTGCGGCACGGGCCTCGTCCGCGGCATCCTGCGCCGCCGTGACGGCGTCCTCGGCGCGCGTGCGGGCGTCGCCGGACAGGGAGCCGAGGTCGTCGGTGAGGGAGCGGACGTCCTCGCCGATGGTCTCGGCCTGCGACCGGGCGTCGTCGAGGAACTGCTGGACCTGGTCCCCGGTGAGGGTGAACTCCGGCACGCTCACCGAGCCGTCCTCCGCGCACCCGGCGAGCGCGAGGGTCGCGACGACGGCCGCGCCGAGCACGAACGAGCGTGACGTTGACCTGCGGTGACGCGTCGGTGAACTCATGGCGGCATTCTCCCCCGCGAACATGAGACGGGGGTGAGAGCCTCGTGGAGGCGGTGTACGGTAGGCGGACGAGGGCACTGTGGCGTGCAGCACACCGACTGGTGGGCGTGCGCAGCCGTGACGCCGGGCGCGACGTCGCGCCGAACCGGCGTGCGGGACCGCAGGTCCGTGGCAGGGCACGAAGCACGGGAGTGAGCGGTGAGCACCACGGCGGAGCACGAGGGCGCGGCGGACGACGCGCCCCAGATGCCTGAGCCTGCCGCGCCCGCCGCCCCGTCGCCGGCCTTCGCGCGACGCGCTCGCGCCGTCTCCCACGTCCTCATCTCCTCGGCGCTCGCGATCACGCTGGCCGCGGCCCTCGCGGGGAGCGTCGAGCCCCGCCCCGGCGCGTCCTTCTTCGCCGCCGAGGCCGCGACGGCGACGCAGGTCTCGGCGCTGTCGAGCACGCTCGGTGCCGGGCTCGACGAGGACCAGCAGCTCGATGGTGCGATCGAGGTCCTCGCGACCGCGAACGCGCTCGCCGACGGCGAGATCACGGTTCCCGTGGAGCAGGCGCGCGCGGAGCTCGGCATGCTCCTCGCCACCTACCTCGCCCAGCAGGACGCCGCGCGCCGGGTACCCGTCCAGGTGGTCCCCGACGGCGGGCTCGACCTCGACGAGTCGCTCGACGACACCGAGGTGCCCGACCTCCCGGAGCCGATCGACCCGGGCGCGGGCTCCGACGGCACCGGCCTCCCCGGTGCGGACGAGGACGGGACGACGACCCCCGGAGGCCCCGCGCAGCAGCCCGCGTCCGCGGACGCGGCGGGCGACGTGGACGCTGTGCACACGTCCGCGGTCCGCACCGCGCCGAGCCCGAGCCCGACGAGCAGCCCCGACCCCACCGCGTCCCCGAGCCCGAGCGGGTCTCCGAGCCCCAGCGGCTCGCCGAGCCCGTCGCCCTCGAGCGACGCCCCGGCAGGACCGACGGCGCCCGGCGGCACCGGGGGCTCCCCCGGAGACCGCACGCTCCCCGAGGACGCCGTGCCCGCTCCCGACGGTGTCGCCCCGGGGGAGCTCGGCGGCACCCAGGGCGACCTGGACGACCCGTCAGGTGACAGCGGTGACGGCGGGCACGCGGAGGACGACGACCACGCTCACGGCGACGTGACGCTCGAGGACGTCGTCGTCTCGGCGACCCACCTCGCGGACCTGATCGGCACGGACTACTCCCCGGTCGGCGTCGTCCCGGCGGCCGGGGCCACGGCACTCGCGGGCACGACCCTCGCGGAGCGGCTCGCCGAGGTGGTCGAGAGGTACGCCGGCTCGACGGCGCAGTACCAGAACGGGCGGATCCCGGCCGAGGCGCTGTGCGCGCTCGACTTCGCGCCGGGCAAGACGCTGCGCTGCGACGCGGCGGAGCAGCTCGAGGCGCTCGCCGCCGAGTTCCAGAAGGAGTTCGGGTACGCGCTCAAGATCACCGATGCGTACCGCCCCTACGACGACCAGGTGCGGCTCAAGGCGATCAAGCCCTACCTCGCCGCGGTTCCGGGGACGTCCCAGCACGGCTGGGGCCTGGCGATCGACGTCGGCGGCAACGTCCCGTCGGGGACGTCGCGCGAGTACGTGTGGATGCGGATGCACGGCCCGGACTACGGCTGGGACAACCCCGCCTGGGCGCGGCCGAACGGTTCCAAGCCCGAGCCGTGGCACTTCGAGTTCTTCGCCGCGGGGAAGATGCCGACGCGGTACACGCCGTCCGAGGGCACCACTCCGACGACCCCGCAGAAGCCGTCGACCCCGGGTGCGCCGGCCCCGGCGCCCAAGCCCACGCCGACCGAGCCCACGAAGCCGACCACGCCCACCAAGCCGACCACGCCCACCACCCCGAAGCCGGAGGAGCCCGAGCAGCCTGCGAAGGTCGCCGTGCCGGCCGGGCTCGTCGGCACGACCCAGGCCCAGGCCGAGGCCGCGCTCGCGAAGGCTGGGCTCAAGGTCAGCGTGACGACCCAGGAGGACCCCGCTGCCGCGGGCACCGTGATCGCGGTGAACCCGGGCTCCGGCACGCAGGTCGCGCCGGGGAGCACGGTCACGATCGTCGTGTCGACCGGGCCCGCCGACCCCGAGCCCCCGGTGGACCCCGAGCCGCCGGTCGACCCGGAGCCGACCCCCGACCCCGAGCCGACGGAGGAACCGACCGTCGCGCCGACGTCCGCGCCGACCGAGCCCACGGCGGGCGCGACGGAGACGACCGCACCCTGACGCGCGACCTCGTCGGACCCTGCGCGGCGGGGGCGATCGCGGTGCCCGCTCGCGCCGCGGACCCCTCGGATAATCGCGTGCGTCGCGGCGGGCGGCCGCGTAGCCTCGTCAGCGATGTGATCCTCACCTGCCCCGACCGCTCCGTCCCGTCGAGCCCGTCGTCATGGCCCCCGCGCCGTTCCTGGCGCGTGCGCGTGCCACCCGGGCACCTTGGTAGGTGATCGCCCCATGGCCCGTTCCACCCCTGTCCTCCGTGCGTCCGACGTCCGCGTGTCCTTCGCGGGCCGCCCCGTGCTGCGGGGCGTCGACCTCGCCGTCGACCCCGGCCACCGCACGGGACTCGTCGGCGAGAACGGCGTCGGCAAGTCCACCCTGCTGCGCGTGCTCGCGGGCACGCTCGCACCTGACGACGGGGCCGTGACCCGGCCCGACGACCTCGGGTTCCTGCACCAGGAGTTCCCCTACCCGCCATCGACGACCGTGCGTGCGGTCGTCGACGACGCGCTGGCGCGCGTCCGGGCGATCGAGCGTGAGCTCGAGGAGGCGGCGCTCGCCCTCGCGGGTCCCGACGGCGCGGAGCCTGTCGCGAGCGCAGACGCTGCGTACGCGCGCGCCCTCGACCGGGCCGAGCTCGCGGACGTGTGGGACGCCGACGCGCGCGCCGCGCGCACGCTCGCCGGCCTGGGTCTCGACGTCGACGGCGTCGCCGGGCGCGCGGTCGGCTCGCTCTCGGGCGGGCAGCGGACGCGGCTCGGGCTCGCCGCGCTGCTGGTGCGTCAGCCCGGCGCGCTGCTGCTCGACGAGCCGACGAACCACCTTGACGACGACGCGGCCGAGTTCCTCGCGGCGGCGTTGCGCGCGCTCCCGGGCGCCGTCGTCCTCGCGAGCCACGACCGCGTCTTCCTCGACGAGGTCTGCACCGAGATCCTCGACCTCGACCCGGTGGTCGAGCCGCTGCGGGGCGCCGCGAGCGGCGTGTCGCGGCCCGGTGGCGCTTCCACCTTGTACGGCGGCGCGTACAGCGACTACCTGGACGCCAAGCGGGTCGAGCGCGCGCGCTGGGAGCAGCGGTTCGAGGCCGAGCAGGCGGAGCTCGCCGAGCTGCGCCGGTCCGTCGCGGTCACCGCGCGCGACGTCTCGAAGAACCGCGAGCGCGGCAACCAGGCGAAGATCCTCTACGACTTCAAGGGGGAGCGCGTCCAGAGCCAGGTGTCGCGGCGCGTGCGCAACGCGCAGCTGCGCCTCGACACCCTCGATCGCGACCAGGTCCGCAAGCCTCCGCCGCCGCTGCGCTTCGCGGCGCCGAGCGGCGGCGCGGTCACCCCCGGCGGGGGCGACGTCGTCGCCTGGGCGCGGGGCGTCGTCGTGCACCGACCGGCGGGTACGGGCGCGCCCGGCGAGCGCGCCGAACGGCTCGACATGACGGCGTCGGGCGTGCCCTCGATCGAGGTCGCGCGCGGCACGCGGCTGCTCGTCACGGGCGCCAACGGCGCGGGGAAGTCGACGCTCCTGCACGTCCTCGCGGGCGATCTCGCACCCGACGCGGGCACGGTCGGGCGGGCGCGCGGGGTGCGCGTCGGGCTGCTGGAGCAGGACGTCCACCTGCACGACGACGACCGCACCCCGCGCGAGCTCCTCGCCCTCGCGCAGGGCTGGGACCCGGCCGACCGTGCGGGCGCGCGCGAGGCGGCCGTGGACGCGCACGGGCTCCTCGCGCCGCGCGACCTCGGGCGCCCGCTCGCGGAGCTGTCGGTCGGCCAGCGGCGGCGCGTCGTCCTCGCCATGCTCGTCACGCAGGCCCCGGACGTGCTGCTCCTCGACGAGCCGACGAACCACGTGTCGCTGACGCTCGCCGGGGAGCTCATGGAGGCCGTCGACGAGTGGCCGGGCGCGGTCGTCGTCGCGTCGCACGACCGGTGGCTGCGGCAGCGCTGGACGGGCGACGTCGTGCACCTCGCGTGAGCGCTGACAACTCGCTGGCCCGGCGCGCCGGAGCGTGCTTAGGGTCGGTGGGTGGACGTCGAGCAGACCGGTGCCGTGGCACCGGACAACGCGTGGAAGCAGGTCGTCGCGTCGCTCGCGGACGGGGGTCGGCTGGAGGTGCTCGCGCGCGTCGTGACGGAGGGCCCCGCCGAGGCCGTGCTCTCGACCGACGAGCGCCGGCGGCTCGCACCGCTCCTCGCCGCCGGGGTGGTCGTGCGCGACGACGGCGGGTTCCTCCGCGCCGCGCCCGAGCGGTTCGCGGCACTCCTCGCGACGGCGCCCACGCCCCGGCCCACGGGCCCCGAGCGGTTCCTCGTCGACGGACGCCTGCTGCGCCCGCCCAAGCGCCTGCGCGACCGCGAGCTCGTGGTGCGGTTCCTCGCGGCGCAGGTGCTGCCCCTGGAGGAGCCCGTCACCGAGCTCACGCTGACCAAGCGGCTCGCGGCCCGCGCGGCGGACCCGGTGTCGTTGCGGCGCGCGATGGTCGACTCCGGCCTCGTGCACCGCACGCGCGACGGCGCCGAGTACTGGCGCACGGTCGTCACGGAGTTCGACGACGTCTGACCACCAGGCGCACGGTCGCGCGGCGGGGTGGGCGTCGGACGCGGCGGCTAGGGTCGGTGCCATGAGCAGCGAGCGCGCCCTCGCGGCGCTGGAGGCGTCGGGCATCGACTACACCGTCACGCGGCACGGGCGGGTGGGGTCGCTCGAGGAGGCCGCCGCGGCCCGGGGCGTGGACCCGGCGCGCGTCCTCAAGACGATCGTCGTGCGGCGTTCGGAGGACGACTACCTGTTCGTGCTCGTCCCGGGTGACCGCCAGATCTCCTGGCCCAAGCTGCGCTCTCTCCTCGGCGTCTCGCGCCTGTCGATGCCGGACAAGGAGGTCGCGCGCGACGTCACGGGCTACGAGCGCGGCACGATCACGCCGTTCGGCTCGACGCACGCCTGGCCGGTCGTGGCCGACGTCCGGATCGTGGCGGGACCGGGGGCGAGCGACGAGGTCGACGTCGCGGGGGAGGAGGGCGCGGAGCCCGACGCCGAGGCGCGCCTCGTCTCGATCGGCGGCGGCGCGCACGGCGTCGCCGCGACGGTGGACGGGCGCGCGCTCGTCGGCGCGCTGGGCGCGCAGGTCGCGGACGTCACGGAGCCGCTGTAGCGCGCTCGACCACCACCGCGCGGCGATTGTGTGGGTTCGGGGAAAGGTCGAGGACCACCCGCTCGAGGGCTGGTGCGCGCCGCGCGTCGGGTGCAGACTCGTTCTGCTCCGGTCACGGTCGCCCGGCGCGACCCGTCGCCCGACGGCGGCGCGTGCGACCGTACGGAGCCTCGCGGGGGCGCGCGGGGAACAGGCCGTCACCACCGGACGTTGTCCGGAGGGGCGGCCGACAGCACGCAGGACGACTCGAGAGAGACGGTGAGCGGGAACCGTGGACACAGGCAGCGCGATCGACCGGACGAGCGGGATCGTCTACGCCCCGGCGGACGGCGGCGTGGTCGTGACGATGTGGGGAGAGATCGACGCGGCGCTGCGCGACCGCGCGAGCGAGGCGATGTCCTACGTGCTGGACACGCGCGGGCGCGTGGTGGTCGACGTCGCTGACGTGACCTTCATCGACTCGTCGGGCATCGCGTTCATCATCCAGCTGTACATGCTCGGCGAGGAGGACGGCCGCGACGTGGTGCTCCGCGACCCGTCGACGAGCATCGTCGAGCTGCTCGAGATGATCGGCATGGGCGGACGCATCCCGGTCGAGCGCAGCGGCGCGACGACGGGCCCCATCGAGGTCGTCGGCGCGGTGTGACTCAGGCCGACCCGTACGGCGGGTCGTCGTGGCGGGGCGGCGGCGCGTCCTGGGTGCCGGAACCGTGGGGAGGGTTCTGCGCCGGGAGCTTCTGGCGCAGCGCCGCCCAGTAGAGCCCGGTGAGCATGGCGCCCACGACGGCGATGGGCACGAGCGCGTCCTTGAACCACAGCGCGGAGCACGCCAGGAGCGCCCCGTACACCATCGGGACCGCGAGGTCGAGGGTGCGCCGGTCCATGGGTCCTCCGTCGGTCGGGCGCCCGTGCGGGCGCCGTGCGGCTCGACCCTACCGGGGAGCGGCCGTGCGACACGGTGCCCCGCCGCAGGTCGGACCGCACCGCCGTCGGTCCTTCGGCCTGTGGGACGCGGTCGGTACCGTGCGGTCATGCGCATCCTGCACACGTCCGACTGGCACCTCGGGCGCACGCTGCACGGGGTCGACCTGCTGGAGCACCAGGCCGCGCACCTCGACCACCTCGTCGAGCTGACCCGCACGGAGGGCGTCGACGCCGTCGTCGTCGCGGGCGACGTGTACGACCGCGCGATCCCTCCCGTCGACGCGGTGTCGCTCCTGTCGGACGCGGTCACGCGGCTCGCGGAGCACGCGCACGTCGTCGTCACGCCGGGCAACCACGACTCCGCGGTCCGGCTCGGCTTCGGGGACCGTGTCATGCGTCCGGGCGTGCACCTGCGCGCGCGGCTGTCCGACGTCGGGGCGCCCGTCGTCCTCGCGCCGCGCCGCGGGAGCGGCACGGGCGACGCTCCGCTGCTCGTCTACGCCCTGCCGTACCTCGACCCGGACACAGCGCGCCACGTGCTGGCCGACGACACCGGGCCGCTCGGTGCGGAACCGGGCGCGGACGCGCGCGCCGACGGTGCGCGGACGCCGCTCGCCCGGTCGCACGAGGCGGTCATGGGAGCCGCGATGCGGCGCGTCGGGGCTGACCTCACGCGTCGCCGCGCCCAGGACCCGGCCGCACGCGCCGTCGTCGTCGGCCACGCGTTCGTGGTCGGCGGGCTCGCGTCGGAGTCGGAACGGGACATTCGCGTGGGTGGGGTCGACGCTGTGCCCGCGGCCACGTTCGGTGGCTGGGGGATCGACTACGTCGCGCTCGGGCACCTGCACGGGCCGCAGCGCGTGACCGTGCCCGACGTTTCACGTGAAACCGCAGGTCACGCCAGCGGGTCGGTGACGGTCGCGCGCTACTCGGGGTCGCCGCTCGCGTTCTCCTTCTCGGAGCTGCACCAGCGCAAGTCGACGGCGCTGGTCGACCTGGACCGGCTGGGCACCGGCGGGGATCCGGACGCGGCCGTCGAGCTCGTCCCCGCGCCGGTGCCGCGCCGCCTCGCGGAGGTCACGGGGACGCTCGACGACCTGCTCGGAGCGGCGGGCGAGCCGCACGTCGACGACTGGCTGCGGGTGGTCGTGACGGACGCCGTGCGACCAGCGGAGCTCTACGCGCGCGTCCGAGCCCGCTTCCCGCACGCGCTCCAGGTGTCCCACCGCCCGCCGCGCGTCGCCGAGCGGGAGGTCGTGACCGCCGTCGGGCCGGGCCGTGACCCGCTCGACGTCGCGCGGGACTTCGTCGAGCACGTGGCGGGCCACGCGCCGAGCGATGCGGAGGTCGCCGTGCTGCGCGAGGCGTTCGAGCTCGCGCTGGCGGACGAGCGGAGCGCCTGATGCACCTGCACTCGCTGACCTTCCAGGCGATCGGACCGTTCGCGGGCCTCCATCGGGTCGACCTCGCGTCCCTCGGCGCGTCCGGGATCTTCCTGCTCGACGGGCCCACGGGGGCGGGCAAGTCGACGGTCATCGACGCGATCGTCTTCGCGCTGTACGGCAAGGTCGCCTCCGAGGCCGCGAGCGACGACCGCCTCCGCTCGGCGTTCGCGGCGCCCGAGGTCGAGTCGTTCGTCGACCTCGTGCTGGAGGTCCCGTCGGGCGTGTACCGCGTGCGCCGGACGCCCGAGTACCGGCGGCCCAAGAAGCGCGGCACCGGCACGACGACCCAGCAGGCCTCGGTGCGGCTCTGGCGCCTGGCGGGCGTGCCGTCCGCGGAGGCACTCGCGGGGGTCGACGGCCCGCCCGGCGAGCTGCTCTCGGCGCGGCTCGACGAGGCCGGGGAGGAGATCCGTCGGATCGTCGGGCTCGACCGTCGCCAGCTCGTGCAGACGGTCGTGCTGCCGCAGGGCGAGTTCGCGACGTTCCTGCGCGCGAAGCCCGAGGACCGGGCCGTGCTGCTCCAGAGGGTCTTCGGCACCGAGCTCTACCACCGCGCGGCGGTGCGGCTCGCCGAGCTCGCGCGCGCGGCGCGGGCACGGTCGGACGGCGCGCGGCAGGGGGTGCGCGGCGCGGTCGAGCGGTTCACCGGGGCGGCGGGGCTCATGCCCGACGACGCCCGGCGACTGCGCGCGGCCGCGCAGGACGATGCGCGGTTGCGGCGGGCCGACGAGGCCGACGTCGCACGGGCCGTGGCGGACATCGCTCGGGATGCGGCGGAGGCAGCGAGGCCGCCAGGCCTCGACGCCGCGGACATCGCGCTCTCGTCCCCGACGGACACCGTGTCGTCGTCCCCGACGCCGCTCGACGACGGAGGGATCGCGGGGGAGGAGCCCGCCGCGACCGGGGTGTCGAGCGAGGGCGCCCCGGTCGCGGGCGTGCACGCGCTCGCCCTCGCGCGCGTCGCGGGGCTGGAGGCCGAGGCGGAGCTGCTGGCCGAGCGCGAGGTCACGGCCAACGCGGCACTCGTCGTGGCGCGCGACCGCCTCGACGCCGAGCGGGCGGTCGCCGACGCCGTGGACCGCCGGGCGCGGCTGCGCGCCGAGGAGGCCCGCCTCGCGGAGGAGGAGCCCCAGGTCGCCGACGACCGTCGGCGCATCGACGCCGCGACCCGTGCGGCCGTCGTCGCTCCCGCGGCGCAGGGTCTCGTCCGCGCGGAGCGGCTCCTCGTCGCCGCGCGCGACCGGCTCGCGCTCGCCCGGACGGGCGCGCCCGCGCGTCTCGCCGACGCCGACCCGACCACGCTCGAGGCGCTGCGCGCCGACGTCGCGACGGCCGGGGTGCGCGTGACCCGCCTGCTCCCCGTCGGTGCCTCGCTCCCGGGCCGCGACCGGGCCGTCGCCGACGCCCGCAAGGACGTCGATCGGGCGGTCGAGGAGCGAGCGCGCGCTCTCGACGAGCTCGCCGCGCGCCCGGCGCGTCGTGAGCAGCTGCGCCTGCGGCTGGCGTCGCTCGCGGAGACGGCCGGGACGCTCGGGGCCTGCCAGGAGCGGGCGCTGCGTGCGCGTGCGGTCGAGGAGGCGGCGCGGCAGGCCGCGACGCTCGCCGCGGAGGAGGAGGTGGCGCGTGCCGCGCGCAGGGAGGCCGCGACGGCCGCGCGCGCCGCGGTCGAGCAGGAGGCGCGGGTCCGGGCGGCCCGCATCGCCGGCCTCGCGGGCGAGCTCGCCGCCGGTCTCGTCGAGGAGTACCCGTGCCCGGTGTGCGGCGGCACGGACCACCCGGCCCCGGCGCCGCTCGCGGACGACCACGCCACGGCGCAGGACGTCGAGGAGGCCGAGCACGGCCGGGCCGAGGCGGAGCGGGCGCTGCACGACGCCTCCGCGCGGGTCGAGGTCCTCGCGGAGCGGCTGACCGCGCGCCGTCGGGACGCCGAGGGGATGACGCCGCACGAGGCAGCGGAGCGGGTCGCCGAGGTCGACGCGCTGGTCGAGGGCGCCCGCGTGGCGGCGCACGAGCGGGCGGACGCCGAGCAGGAGCTCGACGCCCTCGACGCCGCCACGCTCGCCCTCCAGGAGCGGGCCGCCGCACTGGCGGAGGTGATCGCCGGCACGACGGCCCGCGTCGAGGAGCTCGCGGCGACGCTCGACGCCGACCGGGCCGAGATCCGTGCTGAGGTCGCCGCGGCCGGACCGCTGGTGGAGCTTGCCGACCTGCCCGACGCCCTCGCCGACGAGGGCGGGACGCAGAACCCGGTCGCCGTCCTCGCCGCGGCGCTCGACGACCGGCTCCGCACGATCGACGCGCTCGCCGACGCGGGCGCCGCGGTCGCCACCGCGGGGAGGGCCGTCGACGAGCGCGCGGCCGAGCTCGGCGCGCTCGTTCACCGGTCGGGGTTCGTGGACGCCCGCGACGCGCTCGCCGCCGTCCTCGACGAGCCGGACCGTCGGGCGCTCTCGCGGCGCGTCGCCGAGCACGAGGCAGCGCGTGCCGCTACCACCGCCGGGCTGGCCGACCCCGCGATAGCGGACCTGCCCGAGGACGCGCGCCCGGACGTCGCCGCGGCGCGGGCCGCGGTCGCGGAGGCTGAGGCGACGGCTCGGGCGGCGGGCCGCCGGCACGAGCTCGTGGCCCGCCAGGCGCAGTCCGCGGGCGCCGCCGCAGAGGGGATCGGGGCGGCGGCGGACGACTGGGCCCGAGCCCGCGACGCGGCCGCGCCGGTCGCGCGCATGGCCGCGCTGGCGTCCGGCTCCGGCGACAACGCCCACGCGCTCACGCTCGCGACGTTCGTCCTCGTCCAGCGGTTCGAGGACGTCGTCGCCGCGGCGAACGAGCGCCTCGCCGAGATGTCGTCGGGCCGGTACGAGCTCGTGCGCAGCGCGACGCGCGAGGACGTGCGCGCGCACAAGCGTGGGCTCGCGATGAAGGTCCTCGACCACGTCACCGAGCGCGAGCGCGACCCGCGCACGCTGTCCGGCGGCGAGACGTTCTACGTGTCCCTGTGCCTGGCCCTCGGGCTCGCGGACGTCGTCACCGCGGAGGCGGGCGGGGTCGAGCTGGGGACGCTCTTCGTCGACGAGGGCTTCGGCAGCCTGGACCCCGAGACGCTCGAGGCCGTGCTCGCGGCTCTCGGTCGGCTCCGGGCGGGTGGGCGCGTCGTCGGCGTCGTGTCGCACGTGGAGGCGCTCAAGCAGTCCATCGCGGAGCGCATCGAGGTGCGGCGCGTGCCCGGAGGCGGGAGCACGCTCACCGTGCGAGCGTGAGGACGGCGGTCCTCACCCAGGAGCGGCGGTCGAGAGACGCCAGCCGGAGGCACCGAGCGGAGAACGTCGGCCGGACGCGCAGATCATCGACCGGTCGACGCCACCGGGTGCAGCGGGCCGCCCGTCGGCGGCGAGAGGTGGTTGGGGATGGCAGGACCGGCCCGGCACGACGGCGCGGCGAGCCCGCGCGACGCCCGGCTGCGGCGGCGCTGGGACCGGGAGGCGGGCGCCTACGACCGCGGCATGGCGGTGGCGGAGCGCCGCTTCTTCCCGGACGTCCGCCCCCGCGCGTGCGGGCTCGCGACGGGCGAGACGCTGGAGGTCGCGATCGGCACGGGGCTCAACCTGGCGCACTACCCGGCGCGGGTGCTGGACGGCCGTCTGACGGGCGTCGAGTGGAGCCCGGGGATGCTCGCGGTCGCGCGACGACGGGCGGCGGAGCGGGAGATCGACGTCGACCTCCGGCTCGGTGACGCGCAGCGGCTCGACCTCCCCGACGACGCCTACGACACCGTGGTCTGCACCTTCTCGCTGTGCGCGATCCCCGACCACCGTGCCGCGCTCGCGGAGATGGTCCGCGTGCTGCGGCCCGGTGGCCTGCTCGTCCTCGCCGACCACGTCGAGTCGTCGTCGTGGCCGTTCCGCGCGCTCCAGGCGGCGGCCGACGCCGTGAGCGTCCCGCTCGCCGGGGAGCACTTCCGCCGCCGCCCGCTCCGCTGGGTGCTCGACGCGGGGCTCGCCGTCGAGCGGCACGAGCGCACGCGGGCGGGCGTCATCGAGTGGTTCGCGGCGCGCACACCCGGTCCACGAGCTCGGTGACCGCCGCGCGCACGGGGTGTGGCGGCGCGCCGCCGTCGAGCGCGAGCGCCGCGCGGTCGAAGGCTGCAGAGAGCAGGAGCGTCAGCGCGTCGAGGCGGTCCTCGTGCGCGACGTCGTCCCCGACGCGCGGCGTCGTCGGCCGGTCCCTCTCCGCGGGGTGCGAGCCGCCGTCACGGGCACGGCCGGTGCGGGCCTCGTCGTCCGGTGCGGCGTCGTCGGGCGTCGTGTCGATCGCCGCGGCGAGGCCTGCGCGCAGCGTGCGACGGGCATGGCGCGCGTCGAGGGCGTCGGCCTCGGCGGCGCCGAGCACGGCCGGGGCGTCGACGAGCAGCAGGCGCGTCCGTCCCGGGACCGACATCGCGTCGAGGTAGGCCCGCGCGCCCTCGACGAGCATGCCGCGGGCGTCGGGCGCGTCGGGCGCGTGTCGCGAGCGGGGAGCGGGAGCGTCGCTCGCACGGGGTGCCGTCCGGGCGGCGCTCGCAGCTGCGGCCTCGTGGACGCTGCCGACCGGACTGGTCCGCGCCTCGATCTCGCGCGCGACGGCCTCCGCCTCGGCCTCGACGACCGCCCGGAACAGGTCCCGCTTGTCCGCGTAGTGGTGGTAGAGCGCGCCGCGCGTGACGTGCGCTGCCGCGGCGATCTGCGGCGTCGACGCCTCCGCGTACCCGGGGTCGACGAACAGCTCGCGCGCCGCGGTGACGAGCGCGGTCCGGGTGGCGCGGGTGCGCTCGGCGTTGGTGCGACGTGTCTCTTGCATACCGACAGACTGTAGGTCATTCTTAGATACATACAGCCTGTTTGTTTGTTCCCTCGAGCGCCTGCCCACGACCAGAGGAGAAGACCCGTGCGCATCACGAGCTGGTACCCGGTGATCATGACCGGAGACGTCGCGGCGACCGCGGCGTTCTACGTCGAGCACCTCGACCTCCGGCCGCTCTTCACGAGCGACTGGTACGTGCACCTCCAGTCCGCGCACGACGAGGCCGTGAATCTCGCCGTGCTGGACGGCGACCACGAGACGATCCCCGAGAGCGGACGGGGGCGGGCGAGCGGGCTCCTGCTCAACCTCGAGGTCGAGGACGTCGACGCCGTCCACGACCGCTTCGTCGCGGCAGGCCTGCCCGTCCTGCGCTCGCTGCGCGACGAGGCGTTCGGCCAGCGCCACTTCATCACCGCCGACCCGAACGGCGTCCTGATCGACGTCATCACGCCGATCCCGCCGACGGGCGAGTTCGTCGAGCAGTACGACGAGTCCGCGCTCCCGACGGCATAGCCGACCTCTCCGGCACGGCCCGGCGACGGATGTCACGAACCCGGGACGCGTCCGTCCCTCCTACGGGGGCAGGGCGACGACCGACCGCGGTCGTCGCGCGTCATCACCGGGTCCGTCGCGAGCGCGGCGGGGGCGGACCGCCGCCCGGTGCCGTCGAAGGAGAGCAGCAATGTCAGCAGCATCGTCCTCGCTCGAGCGCGAGCTGCGGCGCATGGAGGTCATCGTGCGCCGCGAGCAGCTCCGGCTCGTGGGCCGCGCCCTGCCCCGCGTCGCCGAGCGCCGCCGCTGGGCGGACGCCCCGCGGCGTCAGTCCCCGACGACCGCGGCCCGATAGACCGCCCCGCAGACGCACGTCAGGACGGGCGCTGCACCCGCGGCCGAGCGCTGCACCTCCGGGTGCCTCCCTCGTCCCGGAGCGCATCTCGGCGACCGGTCCTCAGTGCAGGGCGTCCAGGCCGGCGAGGTCGCGCGCGTGGAGGAGCACGTCGTCGAGCATCTGGGGCGTGAGCCGTCCGGTGAAGGTGTTCTGCTGGCTCACGTGGAAGCACCCCAGGAGGGTGAGGGTCTGCGCAGGGGCTTGCTGCCCGCCGTCGGGCTCCTCGCCCTCGGTGCGAGCCCCCACGGCATACGCCCCCGGCGCGGGTGCCCGACGGCGCAGCGTCACCTCCGCGCCGTGCGCGAACCGCGGGCGGGGGCGCGGCACGTCCCAGCCCTGCTCCGCGAGCGTGGACAGGAGCGCCTGCCACCCGAAGCCACCGAGCACGACGGCGACGCGCACGCTCTCCCCGAGCAGCTCGACCTCGCGCGCGAGGTACGGACCGCACCGGCGGCGCTCCTCGGGGGTGGGCTTGTTGTCGGGCGGGGCGCACCGCACCGGGGCGGTGACGCGGATCCCGGTGAGGCGCAGCCCGTCGTCGGCGGACACGGACGTCGCCTGGTTGGCCAGGCCCGTGCGGTGCATGGACGCGAACAGGAAGTCGCCGCTGCGGTCGCCCGTGAACATGCGTCCCGTGCGGTTGGCCCCGTGCGCGGCGGGCGCGAGCCCGACGACGAGGATCCCCGCGCGCTCGTCGCCGAAGCCGGGCACCGGGCGGGCCCAGTAGTCGTCCTCGCGGAACGACGCGCGCTTGACCTCGGCGACGTGCTCGCGCCACGCGACCAGCCGCGGGCACGCGCGGCACTCCACCAGGTGCGCGTCGAGCACCGCGAGGGTCGGCGCGGTGCGTGCGGCGAGCGGGTAGTCGGGGTCGTCGGGCGTCACCCGCCCATTCTCCGCGCCGAGCACGACGTTGCTGTCGACATCCGTGGGACGACGAGAGCAACGTCGTGCTCGACGGCGCGTGGCGTCGTGCTCGGCGGGAGGCCGGGCCGGGTCAGGCGCCGCGGTCGGCGAGCACCGTGGCCTCGGCGAGCGCCGCGGCGTCGTCGGGGACGTCGACGCCGGCCTCGCGGCCGGGCCGGTCGGCGGCGCCCGCGGTACGGGACCCTTCGACCGTCCCGCCGGACACGGCGGTCGCGCTGCCGATCTCGGTCGCGTCGTGCGCGGTGAGCGCGTCGGCGGCGTCGTCGGGGACGGGCGCGCCGAACGTGTGCCGCAGGCCGAGCAGGACCGCTCCGGCGACGACGACCACGCCGAACATCACCGCGGCCATCGTCACGGGCGGCGACCCGCCGAGCAGGCCGGTCACCGGCGCGACGACCGCGCCGACGCCGAACTGGAACGCCCCGATGAGCGCCGCCGCGCTCCCGGCGCGGTGCGCGTTGCGCTCGAGCGCGATGGCCGGGACGGACGGCATGACGAAGCCGGCGGTGCCGAGCGTGAGGACGATGAGCGGCACGAGCCACGCGAGGCCGCCGCCGGCGAGCGCCGCGACGAGCAGCCCGCCCGACAGCACGAACCCGGCTGCGACCGCGCCCTGGAGGATGCGCTCGGGCGCAACGCGGCCCACGAGCGCGCCGTTGATCTGGCTGCCGGCCGTCACGGACACCGCGCCGACGCCGAACACGATCGCGTACTGCTGGGCGGACATGCCGAAGAAGTCCTGGAACACGAACGTCGACGCGGAGATGTACGTGAACATCGCGGCCATGTAGAAGCCGGCGATGAGCGCGAGCCCGATGAACGACCAGTCGCCCAGGAGCGAGCCGTAGGAGCGCAGGGCGGCGACGGTCCCGCCGGAACGTCGGCGCTCGGCCGGCAGCGTCTCGCGCAGGCGGAGCAGCACGAGCACGAACAGCACCGCGCCGACGACGGCGAGCGCGACGAACATGCCGCGCCACGAGCCGAGCCGCAGGAACTGGGCGCCGATGGTCGGGGCGAGGATCGGAGCGACGCCCACGACGAGCATGAGGCGCGCGATGACCTTGCCGATCTGGTACCCCTCGAACGAGTCGCGCACGATCGCCATGGAGAGCACCATGCCGGCGGCCGCGGAGAGCCCCTGGACGAACCGCAGGCCGGTGAGCGCGGCGACCGATCCGGCGAAGACGATCCCGGCGGACGCCGCGACGTACACCGCGAGGGAGACCAGCAGGGGAGCGCGGCGGCCGATCGCGTCGGAGATCGACCCGATGAGGAGCTGGCCGATCGCGAGCCCGGCGAGCGTCGCGGTGAGCGTGAGCTGGACGCGGGACTCGGTCGTGCCGAGCTCGTCGACGATGCGCGGGAAGGCGGAGAGGTAGAGGTCGATCGTCAGCGGACCGATCGCGGTGAGCGCGGAGAGCAGCAGGACGAGGCCCGCGCTGATGCGCCCGGGTCGGGCGGGAGCGGCGGGGCTCGTGGAGCGGGTGCCCTGCGGTGCGACGACGGGCGCGGTCGGCGCCGGGGTCGCGGGGGGAGTGGAGGCCATGACAAGGGCAACCCCGGGCGGGGCGCCACATGTTCCCGGACGCCGTACGTGATCGGATGCTGAGACGGCGGAGAGGTCTCAGGCTCTGACGCGCGCCTCGCCGTCGTGCTGGCCGTCACCGTCACTGTCGCCGTCGTCGGCATCGAACCCGCGTCCTGCGGCTGCGCGACCGCGCAGCGCACGGGCTTCCTCGGCGGCGTCGTCGAGCTCGACGGCGAGCGCGCGGGCCGCATCGTGCAGGTCTGCCGCGCGGGGGGCGTCGCCCGCGGCGAGCACGGCCTCCCCGAGCGCGTTGAGCGCCTCCGTCTCGACGAGGCGTGCGCGGACGCGGCGCGCCAGATCGACGGCGGCCTCGCCCACGGTCACCGCCTCGGCGACGGAGCCCGCGGCGAGCAGCGCGGTCGCGAGCGCGCTGCGGGCCTCGGCCTCGGCGTCGGGGTCCCCGAGCGCGACGGCGGCCCCCACCGCCTCGCGCAGGTCGGCGACGCCGGCCCCGGTCTCGCCGGAGCGCACGAGGAGCCGACCCACGTGCACCCGTGCCCGGGTCGCCAGCCCGGCGTCGCCGAGCGACGTCGCGCTCGCGAGGGCGTCGCGGTGCTGCGCGAGCGCGCGCTCGAGGCTGCCCTCCGCCTCGGAGAGGATCGCGGCGTTGCTCGACACGATGGCGACGTTGAGCGCGTCGCCCACGCGGCGGGACAGCGCGAGCGCCCGGTCGTAGCCGGCGCGCGCGTCGTCACCACGCCCGAGGATGCGGTGCACGTCCGCGAGGTTCCCGACGGCGCGGCCCTCGCTGACGGGGTCGCCCGCGGTCCGCGCCCCGGCCGCCGCGTCGCGGTACGCGGTCTCGGCCTCGTCGAAGCGCCCGAGCCGCTTGTACACGTTGCCCACGCGGTTGAGCGTCTGGCCGGGGCGCGGGTCGTCGCCGCGCTCGAGCGAGCGGACGAGCTGCGCGAGCGCCTCGTCGTACCGGCCGAGCCGTTCGAGCGTGCGCCCGAGGTCGCGCCCGGCCTGGGACCGCCCCGACGCCCGCCCGTGCTCGACCGCCGCCGTGTGCACCGCGACCGCGTCCTCCCAGCGGCCCGCGGAGTCGAGGTAGGGCGCGAGCAGGGCCGAGAGCTCGGTCACGACGTCGGCGAGCTCGTGCTCCGCGGCGAGCGCCGACGTCGCGACGAGCAGGTCGCGGTGGGCGTCGAGCCACGCGAGCGCGGCGTCGGTGGTGCTCCTCGTCGCCACGGCGCCCGACGCGGCCGAGCCCTGCCCGGTCGGACCCTGCTCGGCGGCGCCCTGCTCGCTCGGGTCGCCCCGTTCGGTCGAGCACCCGGCCGCGTCGTGGTGGGGCGCCGCTGCGCGCACGGCGGGCCGGGCGTCGTCGAGCAGGCGGCCGGCGAGGCGCCCGACGGCGGTGGCCCGCGCGGAGAACGGGTCGTCGGAGCGGGCGAGGTCGGCGGCGAGGCTGCGGACGGCGTCGGGCACGACGACCTCGCCGCGCGGCCCGCTGGTGACGAGGTGCGCGCGTCCCAGCGCGGCGAGCGCGTCCCGGCTCTCGCTCGTCGAGATGCCGAGGAGGACGGCGACCCACGCGGCGTCGAGCGGCACCGGGACGAGGGCGAGGAGCCGCAGGGCCCGGGCATGGTCGGCGGGAAGGTCGCGGTGCGCCGCGGCGAGCGCGGGGTGGAGGACCGGTCCGGGCAGGTCCTCCACCCGGCGGGCGTGGTCGGCGAGCGACCAGCCGGGCCGTGCCCGGACGTCGTCGGCGACGCGCACGAGCGCGGCGGGGAGGCCGCCGCACGCGCGGACCAGCCGGGTGGCCGCGCTCGGCTCGGCGGCCGCGCGGTCCGCGCCGACGAGCGACCCGAGGAGCGCGAGCGCGTCGGCCTCGGGGAGCGGGTCCAGGGTCGTCCCGGCCGCGCCGGGGAGGTCGAGCACGTGGTGCGCCGTGACCACGACGCGTGTCGCGGCCGGCAGGTGCGCGACGACGCCCGCGACCTGGGCGGCGTCGGCCACGTCGTCGAGGACGACCGTCGTGCGACGCCCGGCGAGCGCGGTCGCGAGGCCCGCGGCGAGCGCGGGGACGTCGCGCGCCCGCGCGTCCGGCGGCGGCGCGCCGAGCGACTGGAGCAGCGCGTCGAGCACGACGGCGTCCGACGGCGCCACGGCGGCAGACGCCCCGCGCACGTCGACGAGCGCGACGACGTCCGCCGGGGCCTCGCGCGCGACGGTGAGCGCGACGCTCGTCGTCCCCGTCCCGGCGAGGCCGGTGACGGTCGCGACGCGCGGCGCCGCACCGCCTCCTGGCGCCTCCTGCTCACGTGGCGCCGCGAGCATCGTGACCAGGCGCGCGACCTCGCCGTCCCGGCCGACGAGCGGACGCTCGGGCGACACGTCCCCCACCCGCACGGTGGTCCGCCCGGCCGGGGCGCTCGGTGTCCCGGTGCGTGTCGTCTCGTCCGGCGCGGCGCCCGTCGCGGAGGCCTCCCGACCCGCCGTCCGGTACGCCGCGCGCCACCCTGCCGGCCGGGTGTCGCCGAGGACCTGGGCGACGTCGGCGAGGAGGTCGACGTCGAGCCGCGTGCGGCCCGCTCGGAAGACGTCGTAGACGGTCACTCGGCCCGGCCGAGCCTCGGCCGCGGGCACCCCTCGGGCGGTGCGGAGCGCGCCGACGCGTCGCGCGATCTCGGTGTACGACGGGTCGCCGGCCCAGGTCCGGAGCGCACGCAGTCGTGCCGCGAGCTCGTCGACCGACCCGGCGCCCACGGGGGACGGCGGCGGGTCGAGGGGCATCGCGCCAGGCTAGCGACGGCCACCCACCACTGCCCGACGTTGTCTCGCCCTGCGGAGACGCCGGGCGCGAGCGACCGGGTGAAACCCGCGGCGGTGTCGTTCGGGATCGTTCGGGAGTCGTGCCCCGGGGCGGTCCGCACGGTCACGCTGCCGGAGGCCGCGACGACCGCGGCGCGACGGACCGCGCCCGTGGCGCGGGGAGACGAAGGAGCGACGGTGGGTCTGTTCGACAAGCTCAAGGACATGTTCTCGGGGACCGCGGACCTGTACGCGAAGGAGGACGCGCCCGCGCTCACGCCCGCGCAGCAGCGGGGCCTCGCGCTGGGGGCGGTCTACGCGGTCGAGGGCGTGCTGCCCATCAACGCGCTGACCGTGGAGGCCGACGCGCGCACGGCCGCGAAGCCGCTCGCTGCGGGGTGGGACGTGCGCGGCGCGGACGACGTCGAGCGCACGTACGAGCTCCTGCTGACCCAGGGGCACCGCGGCTACTACGCGATCGCGATGCCCAAGGTCGAGGAGCTGTACTCGGGCCGCCTGAGCCGCCGGGACGCGAAGGGCGCGGCCGAGCAGCACGCCGCGCAGGCGCGGCAGGAGGCGACGGCGCGGGGTCTCGACCCCGAGCGCGCGGTGGCGCTCTACCAGGGCTGGAGCGCGTCGGCGCAGGTGGGCGGGCACGGCGAGCTCGCGGACCCCCTGCCGCCGTCGATCGCGGCGTGGGACGCGGCACGGGTCGTGCACGTCAGCCGCCTCGCGGTCGACGCCGGGTTCGTCACGCCGGAGCGGGCGTGGGCGGCGATCGAGGAGGCCGTCGTGATGTCGCGCCCCGCGTACGCGTCGTGGGAGCAGTTCGGCGACGGGTTCCTCGCCGGGCGTGCGTTCTGGTCGGCGGGCAACCGCACCCCGATCGACCAGGACCTGCCCGACTTCAAGCGCGCGGTGCGACGACTGCTCGACACCGAGTCGTCGCCGTGGCGGACGCTGGCGTACTGAGCGTGCGGTCGCCCTGGTGGTGGCGCGCGGGGGTCCTGCTCGTCGTGATCGGGGTGGGCGCTGCCGTGGTGCTGGCCGACGACGGCCTGCGGTCCGAGGTCCACGCGGCGCTGTCGAACCTGGCGCGGGCGCTGTTCTGACGTCACCGCGCCGTCGAGCACGAGGTGGCCGTCGTCGCGGGCGTCGGAACGACGGCGACCTCGTGCTCGGCGCGGTGGTCAGCCCTGGGCGTCGCGCCAGGCGACCCACTCCCGCACGAGCGACAGGTCGTAGTCCGGCCCGCTCGTGCCGACCGTGAACAGCGTCGCGCCCGCGGCGACGAGCGCGTCCGCGGACTCCGACGGCGGCCGCGACACGCCGACCGAGCGCTCGACGAGCGCGGCGGTGTCGCGGCCGACGGCATCGCCGTGCTCGTCGAGGATCGCGCTCTTGCGTGCGAGCGTCTCCGCGTCGCCGAACGAGTGCCACACGTCCGCGTGCTCCGCGACGACGCGCAGGGTCTTGCGCTCGCCGCCGCCACCGACGAGCACGGGGATGTCGCGCGTCGGCGTGGGGTTCGACGCCGCCCAGCGGGCCTTGATGCGCGGCAGCGCCTCGGCGAGGTCGGCGATGCGCGCGCCCGCGGTGCCGAACTCGTACCCGAACCGGTCGTAGTCCTTCTCGAACCAGCCCGCCCCGATCCCGAGGATCAGGCGCCCGCCGCTGATGTGATCGACCGTGCGCGCCATGTCGGCCAGGAGATCGGGGTTGCGGTAGCTGTTGCACGTGACGAGCGCGCCGATCTCGACGCGCTCCGTCTGCTCGGCCCACGCGCCGAGCATCGTCCAGCACTCGAGGTGCTTGCCGTCGGGGTCGCCAGTGAGCGGGAAGAAGTGGTCCCAGTTGAAGATGACGTCGACGCCGAGGTCCTCCGCGCGCAGCACGGCGTCGCGGACCTGGGCGTAGTCGGCATGCTGCGGCTGGAGCTGGACGCCGATGCGGTAGGGGTGCCGGGTTGAGGTCATACGTCGCAATCTACGTCGGCCGAGAACGTCGACACCCCGCGTCGAGCACGACCTTGCTGCCGCCACGAGCCTCACAACGACAGCAGGGTCGCGGTCGGCGGACCTAGGGTGGGCGCATGAAGCGACTGGTGGGGCTGCTCGTGACGCTCGTGGTGCTCGTGGCGGTCGCCGTCGTGGCGGACCGGGTCGCGGTCGGCGCCGCGGAGCGCGGCGCGGTGACGGCCTTCGAGCAGCAGGCCGACGACGTCACCGGGGCGGAGCTCGACATCACGGGGTTCCCGTTCCTCACGCAGCTCGCGCGCGGTGAGCTGACGCACGTCACCGGTTCGGCGGACTCCGCGTCCTTTGGCGGCTACGCGATCTCCGACCTCCAGGTCGAGGCCGACGGCGTGAGCACGTCGGAGCCGTACCGCATCGCGTCCGGGACCGCGTCGGGGGTCATCGCGGCCGAGTCGCTGCAGCAGATCGTCGCCGAGCAGAGCGGCTTGGAGGTCGGCATCACCGCCTCCGGCGACGTGCTGTCCCTGGCCTTCGACCTGCTGGGCGCGACGATCACGGTCGACGTGACCCCGCGCGTCTCCGGGCCGGCCGAGCTGGCCGTCGACGTCGTCGCGGTCCGCACGGGCCTCGGGACCGTCTCGGTCGACGACCTCCCGTCGGGGATCTCCCGCGCGCTGTCCGACCTGCGTGTCCCGCTCGACCTTCCCGACGGCGTCGCGCTCGACGCCGTGTCCGTCGTCGACGGCGGGGTGCGCGTCACGGTGACCGGGACCGACGTCGTCGCCGAGGACCTGGTGGCGTCGTGACCGTCGCGGCCGGGCAGTGGGTGCCGCGGTGAGCGGGGCGCCCGTGGACGAGGGCCACGTGCTCGCGGCGCGCCTCGCCGCGCACCGGCTGCGGTCGCCCGACCTGCCGGACGTGCCGACCGCCGTCGGGCATCTCGTCGCGGTGCAGGGCCAGGAGTTCCACCCCGCGCTGTGGGGTCTCACGCGGCGCCTGCGGCCCGACGCGCGGCCCGGCGCGGCGGGGGCGGTCGCCGGGTGCGACCGGGGGGAGGTGGTCCGCACGCACGTGCTGCGTCCCACGTGGCACCTCGTCCGGTCCGACGACGCCCGCTGGCTCGTCGAGCTCAGCGCGCCGCGGGTGCACCGGGCCAACGGGACGATGTACCGGCAGGTCGGGACGGCGGGGCACGTCGCCGAGACCGACCTCGTCGTCGCGGCCGTGCAGGAGCGGCCCCGGACCCGTCGTGAGCTCGCGGGCCTGCTCGCCGCCCACGGCCGCCCGCTCGAGGGCATCGCCCTCGGCTACGTGCTCATGCAGGCCGAGCTCGACCGGCTCCTGGTCAGCGGGCCGCTCGACGGCAAGCAGCAGACGTACGCCGCGTTCGACGACCGCGTCCCCACGGGCTACGGGCCGCTCGGCGAGCGGTTCGACCGCGACGCCGCGCTCGTCGAGCTCCTGCGCCGCTACCTCGCGAGCCGCGCGTACGCGACGGTCAGGGACGTCGCGCAGTGGTCGGGCTTCACGCTCACCGACGTGCGGCACGCGCTCGACCTGCTCGGGGAGGAGGCCGTGGCCGTGCCCGGCGCGGGCGCGCTGGAGGGCGCGACCCTGTGGCGGCTCGCCGACGCCGACACCCGCGTGCTCGACCCGGGGCCGTTCGTCGGCGCCCTCGCGCCCGACGGTGACCCGGACCGGCCGGTCGTCGACCTGCTCCAGAGCTACGACGAGCTCTTCATGTCCTACGGCGAGACCCGCGCGCTCGTCGTCGCGGAGGGCGTCGACCTGGGCGACCGGCTCGGGTCGTTCATCCACGGGCTCGCGGTCGACGGCGTGGTGGTCGGGCGGTGGCGCTGGGTCGTCGGGGCGCGCGACGTCGTCGTCGAGCCGCAGTGGCGCCGCGCGCCCACGGCTGCGGAGGCGACGGCGTTCGACGAGCAGGTCGCCGCCGTCTCCACGCACTGGGGGCGGACCGCCCGCGCCTGAGCCGCGTCGCCCCCGAGCCGCCGCCCCGGGCCGTCAGCCTTCGGCGGGGCCGGTGAGCGCCTCGAGGCCCGCAGCGGCGCACGCCTCGTCGGCCATGCCGTCGGGAGCCCCGCCGACGCCGATGCCCGCGATCGTCGCGCCGTCGATCTTCACCGGGACGGCGCCCGGGAGGAACAGCGTGCCGGGCAGGTCGGCGACCGTCGCGCCGTCGCCGACCGCGCGCGGCGCGAGCTCGCTCGTCGCGGCGCCGAACGCCGCCGACGTGTACGCCTTGGCCTGGGCGGCCTCGAGCGTGTGCACGGCGGCGCCGTCGCCACGCACGAGCGCCTGGACCTGGCCCGCGCGGTCGACGACGGCGACGCTGACGAAGCCCAGGTCCTCGGCCTGGCACGCGGCCAGCGCCGCGCTCGCGGCCTCCTGCGCCGCCGCGACGGTGAGCCGGCCGACCTGCACGACCTCGTCCGTCGTGACGTCGGCGACCGCGACGGCGGCGGGCTGCGCGGGCTGGTCGGCCGCCGCGTCGTGGCTCCCGGACGCACCGGCCGTGCAGGCGGTGAGCGTGAGGGCGGTCGCGAGCGCGACGGCGGTGAGGGTCAGCGGGCGGAGGCGCGAGGCGGCCATGGCGATGCCTTTCTCGGGGGGGTCGGACGCGGACGTCCGGGGTCGTGACCAGTCTTCGCGGCGAGCACTCGCCGCCGCGTCGGCGGATCGGGGCCGGCTCGGTGCCCCCTTCGTCGCGGTGGCTCTCGTCCGATCGGCTGATGTGCGGCGCACGCGCGGCACCTACCGTGGGTCGATGCCCGCCGACCTGCCCGCGCCTCCCGGAGAGGCTCGCCCCGCCGCCGGGCGCGCGCTCGACGTCGGGGTGCACGCGACGTTCCTCGCGCTCGTCGCGACGTCCACGACGCGGTACGTGGTGCGGCACGGCGCGGACGACCGCTGGCAGCTCGTCGTCGTGCTGGCCGCGGTGACGGTCGTCGCGTACGGGGCGCTCCTCGTGGCGTCGCGGCGCACGTCGTCGCGATCGGTCCCCGCGCGGGCGGCGACCCTCGTGCTCCTCGCGACGTGGTCGGTGCTGGCGCTCCTCGCCCCGAGCTTCGCGTGGTGCGCGCTCCCGCTCTTCTTCGTGTGCCGCCTCGCGTTCCGCCCGCCGTGGTCGCACGTGCTCGTCGGCGAGGTCGCGGTCGTGACGTCGGTCGCGCTGCTGCGGCTCTCGGACGGGACCGACTGGGCCGCGCTCGTCGGCCCTCCGTGCGTCGCGGTGCTCCTCACGCTCGTCACCGACCGCGTGGAGCGCGACGCGGCGGCTCGGGTCCAGCTCCAGGAGCAGATCGCGCAGGCGCAGGCCCGCCTCGCCCGGTCCGAGCGCGAGGCGGGGATCGTGGCCGAGCGCGAGCGCCTCGCGCGCGAGATCCACGACACCGTGACGCAGGGCCTCGCGAGCGGCGTCCTGCTGCTGGAGGCGGCGGACCAGACGTGGGACACGGCGCCCGACGACGCGCGCTCGGCCGTCCGCCGCGCCGCCGTGGCCGTGCGCGCGAGCCTCGCGGACACGCGCAACCTCGTCCACGACCTCGCGTCCGCGCGCGTCGACCCGGACGGGTTCCATGCGTCGCTGCTCGCCGCCGCGCAGGGCCAGGTGCCGGGCGCGTCGCTGACGACCTGGGGCGACGCGCGCGCCCTCGCGCCCGAGGTCGCCCACGCCCTGCTGCGGGTCACGCAGAGCGCCGCGGCGAACGTCGCGCAGCACGCCGCTGCCGAGCGCCTCGACGTGACGCTCACGTACCTGCCCGGCGCGGTCGCCCTCGACGTGTACGACGACGGCGTCGGCTTCGACCCCGACGCGGTCGCCGCGCCGTCGAGCACCGGCGGGTACGGCCTGCGCGCGATGCGCCGCCGGGTCGCGCGGCTCGGCGGGACGGTCACGGTGGAGAGCGCGCCAGGCGAGGGGACCGTCGTCGCGGCGCAGGTCCCGACCCACGACGACGCGCCCACGACGGACCCCCTGGCGACCGACCCCGAGGAGGGCTCCCGATGACCGACCCCGCACCCGTCGCCGTGCTGCTCGTCGACGACCAGCCGGTCGTGCGCGCCGGGCTGCGCGCGCTCCTGGAGTCGCAGCCCGACCTGCGGGTCGTCGCCGAGGCCGGGTCGGGCGAGGAGGGGCTCGCGCTGGTCGAGGATGCCGCGCCCGACGTCGTCATGATGGACCTCGAGCTGGGCGACGGCATGGACGGGATCGACGCGACCCGGCGCCTGCGCGGCGCGCACCCGCAGGTCCCGGTGCTGGTGTTCACCACGTACGACACGGACGCCGACATCGTGCGCGTCATCGACGCCGGCGCGACCGGGTACCTGCTCAAGGACGCGCAGCCGCACGAGATCTTCGCCGCCGTCCGAGCGGCCGCCGCGGGCCGCAGCGTCCTGTCGCCGCCGGTGGCGTCGCGGCTCATGCACTCGATGCAGCACCCGGGCACCGCGCTCACCCCGCGCGAGGCGGAGCTCCTCACGCTCCTCGCCGACGGGTTGTCCAACCGCGAGCTGGGCCGACGGCTGCACATCAGCGAGGCGACCGTGAAGACCCACCTGGCGCACGTCTACGCCAAGCTCGGCGTGGAGACGCGCGCGGCGGCGGTCGCGCACGCGCTGCGCACCCGGGGCGTGCGCCGCTGACACCGCCCCGCCGCGCCGGTAGGGTGCGGACACACCCGCAGAGCGGCGGGTCGCGCGGGGGACAGGGGGACGACGATGCACGACGCCACGCCCGGGGACGGGATGCCCACCGAGGGGTCGGGGGACGACGTCGGGCCAGGGCGCGGTCCGCGCACGCGGGCCCTGCTCGTGGGGGGAGTGCTCGTCGTCGCCGTCCTCGGGGTCGGGGTCGCCGCGGCGCTGACCGGCCGCGCGGCAGGGACCGAGCCGAGCGACGCCGTCGGCGGTGCACCGGCGGCGGAGGCACCGGCGGACGACCCGGCGCTCGCCGCCGAGACGCCGGGACCAGCGCCCGTCGAGACGAACGGTGTGCAGGCGTGCGGCGGCTTCGCCGGCTCCGCGGGGACGCCGATCCAGGTCCGGGGAGACGGCGGCGAGCCGGAAGCGCTCGGCGGGCTCGAGGGCTGGTGGAACAGCACGCCGGCGAGCGGCTCCGGGGGCTGGCTCGACGTCGA
This sequence comes from Cellulosimicrobium sp. E-16, assembly GCF_049913115.1. NCBI lineage: Bacteria > Bacillati > Actinomycetota > Actinomycetes > Micrococcales > Promicromonosporaceae > Cellulosimicrobium > Cellulosimicrobium sp. E-16. The sequence continues at coordinate 4,315,496 of NZ_CP183974.1, read as the reverse complement.
GAGGTGGCCTCGTCAGGTGCTCGACCACCCGGCCACGGTCACCGTCGAGACGACGACCGGCACGGTCCTGGAGTCGTTCGACCGCCGCACGTGCACCGGCGTCGAGGGCTGGACGGCGCCGGACCTGTCCGCCCTGCCGCCGTCGACCGTCGTCGTGCTCGACGCGGAGACGGGCGAGGTCCTGGCCGAGCACCCCGTGGACCTCGTGACGCCCTGACGTCGCCCGGCTCAGGGGCGAGGCGCGCCGGGGCGGGTGACGAGGTGGATCAGCACCGACGTCAGCACGATCACCCCGACGTAGACCGCCATCGCCAACGGGGACGTGACGGCGAGGAACGTCAGGGCGGCGTTGCCGACCAGGTGCAGCGCCACCGCCGCGGGCACCCCGCCGTGCAGGCGCTCGCTGACCAGCCAGTACGCGCTCGAGAGCGGGATCATCGCGAGCAGGAACAGCGCCGCCTCGACGCTCGCGAGGCCGAGCGTCGACTGCCACGTCCCGGTGAGCGCGAACAGCGGCAGGTGCCAGACCGCCCACACCGCGCCGAGCACGACCGACGTCGCGAGCGGCGAGCGCCGACGGCGCAGGCGCGGCTGCGCGTAGCCGCGCCAGCCGAACTCCTCCGACAGCGGCCCCGCGCACAGCGAGACGAGGGCGAACAGGACCGGCCCGCCCGCCGCGACGACGGCCGCCGCCCCGGCCGAGAGGTCGGCCGGAGCGCCGCCGAGGCCGGGGACGAGCAGCGCCGTCACGACCGCGGGCGCGGCGCCGATCCCGACCGCGGCCGGGAGCCACCGCCCGGCCGTGCCCCAGCGAGCGGCCCGCGGGCTCCGGCGGCCTCCCGCGCACAGCACGAGCGCGGCCAGCGTCGGGCCGAAGCCGCCAAGGGCGTAGAGCGCGAACACGACGGGGTCGGCGAGGTCGCCGCCGAGCAGCCAGGCCGCGCCCCACGGCGCCCAGGACAGCCCGAACGCGAGCGCCCAGAACGCGGCGAGCCCGCCGCGGAGGGGCTGCGCGGAGCCGTCCGGAGACAGGGAGGGAGAGGCGCGCCGGGACCGCGTCGAGACGGGAAGAGGACGTGCGCTGGTCGTCATGTCTCGATCTCACCGCTTCGTCCCGTTCCCGGAAGCCCGGGCCGCCCCCGGAAGAGGGTGGGGACAACCCCCCGCCCGGCTCACCCAGCACGACCTTGCCCGTCGTCGAGCACGACCTGGGAGGTCGTTCTGGGCGCAAGAGCGTCCTTCAGGTCGTGTTCGGCGGGAAGGGGGGTGGCAGGGTGGGGGCGTGACGACGACGCCCGACGTACCCCGACCGGCCAACTGGGCCGGCAATCTCACCTACTCCGCGGCGGAGGTCGTGCACCCCGCGACGCCCGACGAGCTCGCCGACGTCGTGCGGCGCTCACCGCGCGTCAAGGCGCTCGGGTCGCGGCACTCGTTCGGGGACGTCGCGGACACGGCCGGCACGCACGTCGTGCTCGACCGGTACGACGACGGCCGCCCGCCCGTCGTGGTCGACCCGGGCACGGGCGTCGCGTCGGTCGCGGCGGGGCTGCGGTACGGCGACGTGACGCGGCACGTGCAGGCCGCGGGCCGTGCGCTCGCGAACCTCGCGTCGCTCCCGCACATCTCGGTCGCGGGGTCCGTCGCGACGGCGACCCACGGCTCGGGCGACGAGGTCGGCTCGCTCGCGAGCGCCGTCGTCGGGCTGGAGCTGGTCACGGGCGACGGCGAGCGCCGGACGCTGCGGCGCGGGGACGCGGACTTCCCCGGCGCGGTGGTCGCCCTCGGGGCGCTGGGCGTGGTGACCCGGGTCGAGCTCGAGACCGTCCCGACGTTCGACGTGCGCCAGGACGTGCACGTCGCGCTGCCGTGGGACGCGGTGACCGCGCACTACGACGAGCTCACGGCGTCGGCGTACTCGGTGAGCCTCTTCACGGACTGGGGGCCGGACGGCGTGCAGCAGATCTGGCGCAAGTCGCGCCTCGCACCGGGGGAGCCCGGGGTGGAACGGGTCGAGCTCTTCGGGGCGACGCGCGCACCGTCGATGCTGCACCCCCTGCCCGGCATCGACCCCGTGCACTGCACGCCCCAGCTCGGCGAGCCCGGCCCGTGGAACGAGCGGCTGCCGCACTTCCGGCTCGACTTCACGCCGAGCAACGGAGCCGAGCTGCAGTCCGAGTACCTCGTGCCGCGCGCTCACGCGCGGGACGCGTTCGCCGCGATGCGCGACCTCGGTCCGCGCGTGACCCCGCTGCTCCAGGTGGGGGAGATCCGGACCGTCGCGGCCGACGCCGAGCCGCTGTGGCTCAGCCCGTTCGACGGCCCGGCCGTCGGCGTGCACCTCACGTGGAAGCCGTTGCCCGACGACGTCGCGCGCGTCCTGCCCGACGTCGAGGCCGCGCTCCTCCCGCTCGGCGCGCGCCCGCACTGGGGCAAGCTCTCGCACGCGCTCGTCCACGACCCGGGCTCCGTCGCGACGCTCTACCCGCGCTTCGACGACTTCGGCGAGCTCGTGCAGCGGCACGACCCCGACGGCCGCTTCCTCGGCGGCTACGTCGAGCGCCTGCTCGCGGGCTGACCGAGCACGACCCCGCCCGCCGTCGAGCACGACCTGAGGGGACGTAGAGCGACCCTCAGGTCGTGTTCGGCGGGGTGGTTCGTCACGGTTCGGCGTCGATGTCCCCGCCGGTTTGGTGAGTGGGACGGTACGGCCTCACACTCGTGCGCAGGTGCTGCGCACCGCCGGGTCCTCTGTTCCCCGTACGTTCCTCGGCCTCCGGGCCGGGTGCCGACGTAACACGACGGAGACGATCGGTGTCTACGCTGCCCCTGCCCGGCCCCCACCCCGATCGGAGAACACCGTGCGTACGACCCCGCGCAAGCTTCCCCTCACCGGCCTCGTGGCGCTCGCCGCGACGAGCGCCCTCCTGCTCACCGCGTGCACCGACGCGTCCCAGACCGGGACCGACGGCGGCACCGCAGGATCCGACGAGACGTCGGCCGCGCCGTCGTTCGACCCCTCGACGATCGAGGTCGACGACGCCGCCGCCGCCCTGCTGCCCGAGGACGTCGCGTCCGCCGGCACGCTCGTCGTCGGCTCCAACACGGAGTACGCGCCCGCCGAGTTCATCGACGCGGACGGCACGACCCCCATCGGCTTCGACATCGACGTCATCAAGGCGGTCGGCGCGACGCTCGGTCTCGAGGTCGAGGTCCAGTCGGCCGACTTCCCGGCGATCATCCCTGCGCTCGGCACCAAGTACGACGCCGGGATCTCCTCGTTCACGATCACCGAGGAGCGCATGCAGGAGGCCAACATGATCTCCTTCCTCAACGCGGGGTCCGCCTACGCGGTCGCGTCGGGCAACCCGGACGACGTCGACCCCGAGAGCCTGTGCGGGCTGACTGTCGCCGTCCAGACGGGCACGATCCAGGACGAGGACATCGCCGTGCAGAGCCAGGCGTGCACCGACGCGGGCGAGGAGAAGATCGACATCCTCCAGTACGAGTCGCAGTCCGACGCCACGACGAACGTCGCGGGCGGCAAGGCGCAGGTCCTCTACGCCGACTCCCCGGTCATCGGCTACGCGGTCGAGCAGACCGGCGGCCAGCTCGAGCAGCTCGGCGACGTGTTCGACAGCGCACCCCAGGGCGTCGTCGTCGCGAAGGACGACACCGAGCTCGCCGCGGCGATCCAGGCGGCGCTCCAGTCGCTCATGGACAGCGGCCAGCTCGTCGAGATCCTCGGCGCGTGGGGCAGCGGCGACGCCGCGCTCGACACCGCGGAGGTCAACCCGTCCGTCGGCTGACGCCTCCGCACCGCCCTCATCTCATCCCTCACCCCAGTCCCCGCCGTGTCGCGGGCGCCCACCCGGCGCCCGCGACCGGCACACTGGACGCCTGCACGGACGACGTCGTCCGCGCGGCCCGGCTCGTGCCCCGAGCCCCGACACCCCGAGGTGCACCATGACCGGTAGGACTCCCGGCGGCGACGCCGCCGGCGCACCGGGCGACGACCCGGTCCCCGACCGCATCCACGCCCGACCCGTCCCGCGGCCCGGCCGGTGGATCTCCGCCGTCGTGCTGCTGGTCCTCGCCGCGATGGCCGCCAACGCCCTGCTGACGAACGAGAAGTTCCGCTGGGACGTCGTCTGGCTCTACTTCCGCGACGTGACGGTCGTGCGCGGCGTGGGCTGGACGCTCGTGCTGACGTTCTGCTCGATGGCGATCGCGATCGTGCTCGCGGTGCTGCTCGCGATCATGCGGCGGTCGGACAACCCCGTCATGAAGTCGGTGAGCTGGGGCTACATCTGGTTCTTCCGCGGCACCCCGATCTACACCCAGCTCGTGTTCTGGGGCCTCGTCTCGGTGCTCTACCCGCGCCTGAGCCTCGGCATCCCGTTCGGCCCCGAGTTCTTCGAGTTCCGCACGGCAGACCTGTTCACGGCGTTCGTGTGCGCGCTCATCGGGCTCTCGCTCAACGAGGCCGCGTACCTCGCGGAGATCGTGCGCGCGGGCCTCGGCTCCGTCGACCCGGGCCAGACCGAGGCCGCCAAGGCGCTCGGCATGAAGGACGGCAAGATCCTCCGGCGCATCGTGCTGCCGCAGGCCATGCGCGTCATCGTGCCCCCGACGGGCAACGAGACGATCTCCCTGCTCAAGACGACGTCGCTCGTCCTCGCCGTGCCGTTCACGCTCGACCTGCAGTACTCGACGAACGCGATCGGCAACCGGCTCTTCCTGCCGATCCCGCTGCTCATGGTCGCCGCGATCTGGTACCTGCTCATCACGAGCGTCCTCATGGTCGGCCAGCACTACATCGAGCGGTACTACGGCCGCGGGTTCGGCACGCAGACGGCGGCCCGACGCCGCGGGCGCGGACCGGGCGGCCGGGGCGGCGGGCGCCGGAAGCCGAGCAAGCAGGACCTTATCGCCGCGTCCGGCACGACCAAGGACGACCCCTTCCTGGAGGTGACCCCGTGACCGGGACGCAGGACGCGCCGTCGCGCACGAGCGACACGACCACGCGCGCCCCGATGGTGCAGGTCGAGGGCCTGCACAAGATGTTCGGCGACCTGCACGTGCTCCGGGGCGTGGACCTCGAGGTCCCGCGCGGCTCGGTGTGCGTCGTCCTGGGGCCGTCCGGGTCCGGCAAGTCGACGCTCCTGCGCTGCGTCAACGAGCTCGAGGAGATCACCGGCGGACGCATCCGCGTCGACGGCGAGCTCATGGGCTACCGCGAGGTGACCAAGGACGGGCGGACGCGCCTGCACCGCCTGCACCCCAAGGTCGTCGCGCGCCAGCGCTCGCGCATCGGCATGGTGTTCCAGCGCTTCAACCTGTTCCCGCACATGACGGCGCTCGAGAACGTCGCCGAGGCCCCGGTGCAGGTGCGCGGACTGAGCAAGGCGCAGGCACGGGCCCGCGCTGCCGAGCTCCTGGAGCGCGTCGGCCTCGCGGACCGCGCGGACCACTACCCGGCGCAGCTCTCCGGCGGGCAGCAGCAGCGCGTGGCCATCGCGCGGGCGCTCGCCATGGAGCCCGAGCTCATGCTGTTCGACGAGCCGACGTCGGCGCTCGACCCTGAGCTCGTCGGCGAGGTGCTGGCCGTCATGCGCGACCTCGCGCGGTCCGGCATGACGATGATGGTCGTGACGCACGAGATCGGGTTCGCGCGCGAGGTCGCGGACACCGTCGTCTTCATGGACGAGGGCGTCATCGTCGAGCGGGGCACGCCCGACCAGGTGCTCGGCGACCCGCAGCACGAGCGCACGCGGTCGTTCCTCGCGCACGTCCTGTAGGCGGGGCGGGCCGCGAGATCGGCCTGTGCGTCCGAGATCGGCCCTCGGGAGGTCGACCCGGTGACGTGGGGGTCGATCGCGCGCGCCTCGGCTCAGCCCGCGCGACGGCGGCGCGGGAGCGCGGGGGCGTCGTGCCCCGGGGCGAGGCGGGGCGAGAGCCCGGTGGGGCGAGCGACCGTGACCATCTCCCCGCTGAGCGCCCGGCCCAGGTGCACGAGCGGCAGCATGTTCTCGTGCTCGACCACGAGCGCGTCGTAGATCGGGGTCTCGCTGTCCGGGGTGGGGGTGAGGGTGTGGGAGAGGGATCGCGTCGGCACGCCTCCCACCTTCGGTGAGGGACGTGCGTTCCGCGACCGGAAGCGGTGACGTGTCCGTGAGACGTTCGTGGAGACCGGGCGCGCACGCCTCGGACCGGCGCTGACGAGCCACCGGTGGCGCGACGTCGTCGGGCGCGGTTCACTGCATCCTGACGCGCACCGGCCGCCGCGTCCCGGTCGCACCCGGGAGGACCGCATGAGCCTCGCCCCGATCGTCCACGAGCTCCGGCTCGCGTGCCCCGTCGAGGTCGCCTTCGACACGTACGTCGACCGGATCGCGGAGTGGTGGCCCCCCGGGTACACCGACGACGCGGGGTCGTTCTCCGGGCTGGTCGTCGAGCCCGCCGTCGGCGGTCGCGTGGTCGCGTCCCACGGCGCCGACGAGCAGGTCTGGGGGCGCGTGACGCTCTGGGAGCGGGCGACCCACCTCGCGCACACGTTCACCCCGGGGCAGCCGCCCGGCCGGGCGTCGCTCGTCCGGGTCGACCTGCGGCCGAACACGACCGGGACCGCCGTGCGGTTCGAGCACGGCGGGTGGGCGCCCGGCAGCGAGCGCGTGCGGTCGCGCTTCACCGGGTGGCCACGCATCCTCAGCCGTTACGCGCGGCTCGCCGAGCACCCCGACCCGGAGAAGTGAGCCCCGGGCTCGCGGGGGACCACCGCGGTCTCACCAGCCCCAGTCGCCCCAGTCCCAGCTGCCGTCGTCGGCGTTCCCGTCGTTGCCGTTGCCGTTGCCGTTGTTCCCCGGACCGGGCTGGTTCTGCTGGTCGCGCTCGTCCTGCTGCTTCTGTCGGTCGTCGAGCTCCTGCGACCGCTTCGCGGCGTCCTCCTCGGCCTTCGTGATCGCCGCCTCGCGCTCGGTGAGCTGCGTCGTCGCCGCGTCGAGCTCGGCGCGCTGGGCCTCCAGGTCGGCCCGCTCCGACTCGAGCTGCTCGCGCTCCGCCGCGACCTCGCTCTGCACGCGCTGCGCCTCGGCCTTCTCGCGTTGCGCCTCCCCCTGCGCGGAGAGCGTCAGGCCGATGCCGACGAGCAGGCCGAGGGCGACGCCTGCGAGGCCGACGGCGGTCGGGACGAGCCACCGGCGGCCGCGGTCGGGGGCGGCGTCCTCGTCGTCGTCGGCGCCGGGGAGCGCCAGCGGACCGACGCCCCCGGAGGCACGCGCCGGGTTCGCCGTCGCGCGCGGCGGTGCCGCGGCAAGGCCGGCGGGCGTCGGGCCGACGGGGACCACGCCGGACCGCGCGGCTCCGGCCGAGGCCGTCGGGGCCGTGCCGGCGACCACCTGGCGCGCGGCCGGGTCGTCCAGCAGCGCGCCGAGCGCGGGGAGGATCATCGTCGATCCGGCGACGGGGTGGTGGTCGACGGCGCCCGTCGCGACCGGGGCGAGCGTCGCCACGTGCGTCGCGTCGACCCCCGGACCCGTGGGGGGTGCGCCGACCGCCGGGGCCGCGCCGACCGCCGGGGTCGCTCCGGACGAGCGCCCGCGCAGCGACCGGCGCGTCGGCGTCGCGGGTCCGGAGGGCAGGGGCTCGGTCGTGCGGAGGACCGGCGCGTCCGGGAGGGGCACGGGGACCGGGGACCCCGAGGTCGCGGCGTCCTCCCAGAACACCCAGCCCGGGGGCGGGGCCGGCCAGGACGGGTCCGGGTGCCAGTCGGTCGTGGGGGTGAAGCCCTCGGGGACGGGCCACCCCGGGGGCGGCACGAACCGCACGGCCATGGGGTCCTCCTTCGGTAGCGTCCGGCGCACGGTCGACGGGGACGCAGGGTCTCGACGGGGCTCCGGGTTCGACGGGAACAGTAGGGGAGTCGTGGCCACCGGCACGAATCGGCGCCGCGACGTGGGTGGCCGCTGGTAGAACGGACGCAGACCGGCGAGGCGGCCCAGCTCCCGCCCCGGCGGCGTTCGTCCCCCGACCCGGAGGTGTGCGTGTTCCTCGTCGACGAGCCGGCGCTGCGGACCGTCGCGGCCGATCCCGGCCGGACCGTCACGGGCGGCGCGCCCGCGCGCGAGCGCGTCCTCGTGCACTCGGCGAGCGACCTCGTCGTCGCCGCCGACTGCGAGTACCGGCTCCTGTGCCGGCTCGACGAGCAGCTCGGCCGTGCCCCGCGTCGCGCCGCCGGTGAGGACGCGATGCTCGCGCGCACGGCCGCGCTCGGCGCGCGGCACGAGCGCGAGGTCCTCGCGGGCTACGAGGCCGAGCACGGTGCGTTCGACCCGACGACGGGCCGCGGCGTCGTGCGCCTCGAGCCGCCGCGCGGGGTCTCCTGGGACACGCTCGTGGCGGCCCAGGCGAGCACGCTCGCCGCGCTCGAGGCCGGCGCCGACGTCGTGCACCAGGCGGCGTTCTTCGACGGCTCCTTCCACGGGCGCGCCGACTTCCTCGTCCGGACCGGCACCGACGACACGGTGGCGGCCCGCTACGCCGTCGTCGACACCAAGCTCGCGCGGCGCGCCAAGGTCCCCGCGCTCCTCCAGCTCGCCGCGTACGGCGACCAGCTCCAGGCCGCGGGCGTGCCCGTCGACCCCGACGTCTCGCTCGTGCTCGGCACGCGCGAGCGCACGTCGCACCGCCTCGCCGACCTCCTGCCCGTGTTCCGCGACCGCCGCGACCGGCTCGTCCGGCTCACGGCCGAGCACGTCGCGCGCGACGGCCGCGCCCCCTGGGACGACCCCGCCGTCCGGGCGTGCGGGCGCTGCGACGACTGCCGGGCGCAGATCGACGCGCACCGCGACGTGTTGCTCGTGGGCGGGGTGTACGAGTCGCAGCGCGCACGGCTGCACGCTGCGGGGATCCGCACGATCGACGAGCTCGCGGCCGCGACCGACGAGACACCCGTGCCCGACGGCATGAGCCGGTCGTCGTTCACGAAGGTCCGACGCCAGGCCGCGCTCCAGCTCGGCACCGGGCCGTCCGACGGCACGGTCGTGTGGGCCGACGCGACGGGACCCCACGAGCTCTCGTGGCGCATCGACGACCCGGCCCCCGTGCTCGCGCTGCCCGCGCCGAGCCCGGGTGACGTCTTCTTCGACTTCGAGGGCGACCCGCTGTGGACCGACGCGGGCGGCACGAGCTGGGGCCTCGACTACCTGTTCGGCTGGGTCGAGCGTCCCGACGCGCCCGAGGACCGCCCGCCCTTCCACGCGCTGTGGGCGCACGACCTCGCGGCGGAGCGCGACGCCCTCGTCGCGTTCGTCGACCACGTCAACGCGCGCCGCCGCACGTACCCGGACCTGCACGTCTACCACTACGCCGACTACGAGCGCGCGCACCTGCTCGCCATCGCCGCGCGGCACGGCGTGTACGAGGAGGAGGTCGACGACCTCCTGCGCGACGGCGTCCTGGTCGATCTCTACGCCGTCGTGCGCCAGGCGTTGCACGTCTCCGACAAGTCCCGGTCGATCAAGAAGCTCGAGCCGCTCTACATGGGCGACGAGCTGCGCACCGGCGACGTCACCACCGCTGCCGCGTCCGTGGTCGCGTACGCGGAGTACACCGCGCTGCGCGAGGCCGGCCGTGACGACGAGGCGGACGAGCTGCTCCGCGGGATCGCGGACTACAACCGGTACGACTGCGTGTCGACGCTGCGGCTGGCGGAGTGGTTGCGTCATGCCGTTCTCGCCGCCGAGGTGGTCGCCTCGGGTGCGGGGTCGGGGGAGGTGCGCGCCGTCTACCATCCGCGCCGCTCGTCCCTCGCGGAGCTCCCGCCAGACCCGACCACGACGGCGCGCACCTCCCCCGACCCCGCCATGTCCGTCACCTCCCCCGGGGGCGAGATCGCGCCCGACAGGCGGGGTGAGGATCTGGCGGACGTCGAGCCGCGGGAGCGGTCGTCCGCGGTGATGCTGGAGGAGGAGGTCCGGCAGGTCGTCGGGGAGGACCGGGCCCGGCGCGGTGCCGAGGAGCGGGCGCTCGCGCTGTACGGCGCGGCGGCGGGGTACTTCCGGCGCGAGGCGAAGCCGTTCTGGCACGAGCACTACTCGCGGCTCTCGCTCCCGGTGGACGAGTGGCTGGGGCGTCGCAACGCGTTCCTCGTCGAGCAGGCCGAGGTCGTCTCGGGCTGGGAGGTCGAGCCAGGGCGCCGGACGTGGTCGCGCCGCCTGGAGCTCGTGGGCCGGCTCCCCGAGGGCAGCGACCTGCGCGTGGGCGTGGCGCCGTACGTCCTCTACGACCCGCCGCTGCCGCCGTGCGTCAAGACGGCGGCGGACGGGGTGCGCGGCTGGCTCACGGGCGCGTCGGTCGTCGACGCACGGCGCCGCGCGACGCCGGCGGGCGAGCGGGACGTGCTCGTCGTGCGCGAGCAGCTCCCGACCGGTGCCGCGCCGTTCGACGCGACCCCCGTCGCGCTCACCCCGTCGCCGGGCCCGAGCGCGAAGCCGCTCGAGGCGGCGGCGGAGGCCGCCGCGCGGACCGCGCTCCGGACGTGGCAGACGACGGGCGCGCTGCCGCTCGACGCCGCGACCGACGTGCTCCTGCGGCGGCACCCACGGCTCGTGCCGGCGCCGGCCGCACGCTCGGGCGGCCTCCACGTGCCGGAGGGTGACGACGGCGCGCGTCTCCCGGAGGGCGCCGACGGAGCGGCCGGGCCCGGGCTCCCACCCGTCGCGGACGGCGACGTCGTCGCGGCGGTCACGGCCGCCGTCGGACGGCTCGACGACTCGTACCTCGCGGTCCAGGGCCCGCCCGGGACGGGCAAGACCTACGTCGGGTCGCGCGTCGTCGCGCGGCTCGTCGCGCAGGGCTGGCGGGTCGGCGTCGTCGCGCAGTCGCACGCCGTCGTCGAGAACATGCTGCGGGCGGTCGTGCTCGGGGCGGGCGTCCCGCGCGAGGTCGTGGCGAAGAAGGTCGCGGCGGACGGGCCGTCGGCGCGCGCCGTGTACGACGAGCTCGACGGCGCCCATCTCGCGGCGTTCGCGGCCGCGCCGGGCGGGCGGGTCGTCGGCGGGACCGCCTGGGACTTCGCGGCCGACCGGCTCCCGACCGGGACGCTCGACCTGCTCGTCGTCGACGAGGCTGGGCAGTTCTCCCTCGCGAGCACGGTCGCGGTGGCGCGCTCGGCGCGCCGGCTCCTCCTGCTCGGCGACCCGCAGCAGCTCCCCCAGGTGAGCCAGGGCCGGCACCCGGAGCCCGTCGACCGGTCCGCGCTCGGCTGGCTGGCCGACGGCCACGGCGTGCTGCCCCCGGGGCGCGGCTACTTCCTGCCGACGACCTGGCGCATGCACCCACGCCTCGCGCAGGCCGTCTCGACCCTCGCGTACGAGGACCGCCTCCACGCGCACCCGTGCACGGCGGAGCGCGAGCTCGACGGCGTCCCGCCCGGGGTCGAGCAGGTGCTCGTGGAGCACGCGGGGAACTCGGTGCGCTCGTCCGAGGAGGCAGCCGAGGTCGTCCGCCAGGTCGAGCGGGTCCTCGGGCGGACGTGGACGACGACGGCCGACGGGGTCGAGGAGCGGCGGCCGCTCGGGCAGGGGGACGTCCTGGTCGTCGCGGCGTACAACGCGCAGGTGTGGGCCGTGCGCGGCGCGCTCGAGGCGGCGGGATACCCGGACGTCCAGGTGGGCACGGTCGACCGGTTCCAGGGCAAGGAGGCGCCGGTCGTCGTCGTGACGCTCGCCGCCTCGTCGGGTCGCGAGGCGTCCCGCGGTCTCGGGTTCCTGCTCTCGCGGCACCGGGTCAACGTCGCGGTGTCGCGCGCGCAGTGGAGCGCGGTCGTCGTGCGCTCGTCCGCTCTCACCGACCTCCTGCCGCACTCCCCGCGGGGCGTCGAGGAGCTCGGCGCATTCCTCGGGCTGACGGGCTCCGCGCCCGTCGGCTGAGCGTCGTCCGGCCGGCCGAGCACGTTCCGTCCGGCCGAGCCAGAGGCCCGCGGGGTCGAGCGGGGCGCCGCCCGGCCGGGCAGGGGTCAGCCCGGCTGGGCGCGGTGGTACCGGCGGCGCGCCGGGTCAGAACTCCCCGAAGCCGCCGAAGTCGTCGAAACCTCCGCCGAAGTCGCCGCCGCCGAGGTCCCCACCGCCGTCGTAGCCGCCGCCCGAGGGGTCCTCGCCCGCCGCCTCGACCGCTCCGCCGTCGCCGGCCTCGGCGGCACCGGGATCCTCGGCGCCCTGCTCGGCCGCCGCGTCCTCCGCGACGGGCTGCGTGGGATCGGCGAACGCCGGCCCGAAGAGGGCGTTCGCGACCGCCGAGCCGATGACGACGCCCGCGATGGTGCCGAGCAGGCTCGAGCCGACCATGGCGCCGAACCCGGGTGCGCCCTGTCCGCGGCCGGCGAACGTGCGCTCGAGCGTGCCGGGCTGGCGCATCTCGGCGCGCGTCGCCATCCGGGCGAGGTCCTGCGGCGCGTCCGACGTCGCGCGCTCCGACGCCGGGACCTGCTCACCCAGCTCGGTGAGCACCTGCCGCCGCTGCTCGGGCGTCAGGCGGGCGAACGCCTCGGCGTGCGCCTGCTCGACCTGGTCCGGCGGCGCGGTGCGCAGCAGGTACCGGTAGCGGTCGACCGCGACCTGGTCGGGGGTGCGGGGCGCGGCCGTCGCGGCGCGCGCGTCCTGCGGGGCGCTCCCGTAGGCGGGCTGGCCGGGGTGCTGGGGCGGGTACTGCGTCGGGTGCTGCGTCTGCGAGCCGTAGGTGCCCGCCTGCGGGGCGCCGTGCGGGTCGCGCGGCTCGCGGCCGAGAAGCCGGTCCAGGAATCCCATGGGTCGTCCTCCGAGTGTGGGGCGCGGCGTCGTGCGCTCGCGCGAGGGTCGTGGCCGGTACGGCTCACTCCCGGACCAACGAGGAGTCTCGCCCCGCGGTTCCGTCCGACGCCGAGCCCGGGGTCGTTCCTCACCCCGCCCGCCGCGCGAGGAGCTACCCCGAGTTCGGCACGGCTCCGAGGCGCGACCGGCCCCGGACGCACGAACGCCCCCGACCGGAGGGTCGGGGGCGCTCGGTGAACGATCGGTCGGCGCGACCCGCGAGGGTCGTCACCGGGGAGATCGGATCAGATCGCGCGGATGTTCTCCGCCTGCGGGCCCTTGGGGCCCTGCGTCACGTCGAACTCGACGCGCTGGTTCTCCTCCAGCGTGCGGAAGCCCTGCGACTGGATCGCGGAGTAGTGCGCGAACACGTCGGCCGAGCCGTCCTCGGGGGCGATGAAGCCGTAGCCCTTCTCGCTGTTGAACCACTTCACGGTTCCGGTAGCCATTGTTACTCCTTCAAGAGTGTGGAAACACCCCCCGCGGGCGCAGGGGAGTACATCACGGTGTTCGTCGTCAACTCTTGGGTAACAAGGTCCGCCGGGCGCCCGCCGGGTGGCGGTCACATCGACGCGAGGACAAGCGAGGCACTGCAATCTCGGGGTCAACCGTACAGGGTATGCCCCTTCTTGGCCATGGCTTGCCCCGCGAGTGTCGTGACGACCTCACGACCGCCCGACGTCGCAGGTCACGGCCCGAGCGCGGTCAGCTCCACCGCCGGCACGACCCGCCGCCAGGCGGCCTCCCGCGCTCGGCGGCGAGCGGCTCTGCCCACTCGCGCAGGACCGGCTCCAGCAGGGCCGAGCCCCGCGCGGACCGGGAGGCGTACGCGTGCAGGAGCCGCGCGCCGTCGTCGGGCGGGAGCGTGCGGGCGGTGCTCCGCGCGAGCCGCCCGCCGGCGAGGAAGCCGAGGGCGGACGGTAAGAGGGTGATCGGGGGCACCGGCGGGCGTGCAGGAGACGGGACGTGAGGGTCGTCGCCCCACCGTAGGGCGACGGCGAAATCGGCACATCCGTACCGTCCACGGAACGAAACGAGACCCTCACGTTACGAGTCGGTAACAACTCCCTGCGTCCCACGAAATCCGATCCGCCTACGTTCGCGTCACCCAGGAACGCGGAGGCGCCACCTCCCGCGGATTCGTGGGTCCGGAGCCCTCCGAGATGCCGCGGAGGGCTCCGGGCGACACGTCCGCGGGCAGGTTTCGTCCCCGGGTGACCTGTGTCACTATTCAGCACGCTATTCAGTGTTGAATTCAGCGATCGACCGCGGGGAGAAGCGGCGTGGCCGCCCTCCGCGGGGATCAGGACCACGGAGGTTGGCATGCATCGCACAGCACGACGGGCGAGCGGGGGTGCTGCTCTGCTCCTCGCGGCCACTCTCGTCCTCACCGCCTGCGGTCCCCAGTCCCAGGGCGGCGGAGACGAGACGACCGGGACGTCGACCGAGACCGACGACGGCGGCGGCTCGGCCGAGCTGAGCATCGTCCCGTCGGTCCAGATCGACATCGACGGCGCCGAGGTCGAGGCGACCGAGGCCGGCAACCCGGTCGACCCGGCCGGCGACGGCAGCGCCGAGTGCGCCGAGGGCACGTCCATCGCGATGGCGGGCGCCCTCACGGGTCCGAACGCCGCGCTCGGCCTCAACATCCTGTACGGGGCGCAGGTCGCGGTGGACGCGTTCAACGCGGCGAACCCCGGGTGCCAGGTGACCATCAAGGAGTTCGACACCGAGGGCGACCCGCAGAAGGCCACCCAGGTCGCGCCGCAGATCGTCGGCGACGCGTCCGTGCTCGGTCTGCTCGGCCCGGCGTTCTCGGGCGAGACCGCCGCGACCGGCGACGTCTTCAACCAGGCCGGCCTGCTGTCGCTCACGGCGTCGGCCACGAACCCCGACCTGACGAAGAACGGCTGGACGAACTTCTTCCGCGGCCTCGCCAACGACGCCGTCCAGGGGCCGTCGGTCGCCAAGTACCTCGTCAACACGAAGGAGTTCGGCAGCGTCTGCGTCGTCTCCGACAACTCGGACTACGGCATCGGCCTCGCCCAGCAGATCACCGAGGGCCTGGGCGACGCCGCGAACGCGGACTGCGCCGCCGAGGTCAAGACGGGCGACAAGGACTTCTCCGCCGCCGTCCAGATCATCTCGGGCGCTGACGCCGACGCGGTCTTCTACGCCGGCTACTACGCCGAGGCGGCGCCGTTCGTGCAGGGTCTGCGCGACGGCGGCGTCGACATCCCGTTCGTCTCGGCGGACGGCACGAACGACCCGCAGTTCGTCTCGCAGGCGGGCGAGGCGTCCAAGGGCGCGATCCTCTCCTGCCCGTGCGGCCCCGCGCCGGAGGACTTCGCGGCGACGTACGAGGAGTCGGCCGGCCAGGCGCCGGGCGTGTACTCGGTCGAGGGCTACGACCTCGCGACGATCATGCTCACCGGCATCGCCTCGGGCGTGACCGACCGCGCGGGCCTGATCGACTACGTGGCGAACTACTCGGGTGAGGGCCTGGCCCGCACCTACGAGTGGGACGACACGGGCGAGCTCGCCTCGGCGCTCATCTGGATCTACGAGGTCCAGTAGTCCGACGACGACGGGCGCCCCGCCCCGACGTCCCCCCGCGCGGGGACCGGTCGGCGGGGCGCCCGTCGTGGACCACGACCTCGTACACCAGAGAAAGAATCAGGGAGCGTCATGCCCGCTCTTGCTGACGCGCTGATGCACAGCGCGACCGCCGGTCCCCTCGTCCACCAGTCCCTCATCGACTTCAACATCGCGGGCCTCGCCCGGAACTTCTGGGGCCTCACCATCGAGGGCCTCACCTACGGCGCGATCTACGCGCTCGTGGCCGTCGGCTACACGCTCGTCTACGGCGTGCTGCGGCTCATCAACTTCGCCCACTCCGAGGTCTTCATGCTCGGCATGTTCGGGCAGTACGCGACCCTCATGCTCCTGGGCTTCTACCCGAGCGGGAACGTGTACGACAAGGGCGTCGCCCTCACCGTCCTCTATCTCGGCATCGCGATGCTCGGCGGCATGCTCGTCGCGGGCGGCGCCGCCGTCGGGCTGGAACGCGTGGCCTACAGACCGCTGCGACGGCGCGGCGCACCAGCGCTCGTGTTCCTCATCACCGCGATCGGGATGTCGTTCATCATCCAGGAGTTCGTGCACTTCGTGCTGCCGAAGCTCACGGGTGGCACCCTGGGCGGCGTCAACGCGCAGCAGCCGATCCGGCTCGTGCAGCCCGAGGTGCAGTTCACGATCGGCGGCGCGCCGGTCACGAACATCACGCTCGTCATCATCCTGTCGGCGCTCGTCCTCGCCCTCGCGACGGACATGTTCATCAACCGGACCAAGTTCGGCCGCGGCATCCGCGCCGTCGCGCAGGACCCGGTGACCGCGACCCTCATGGGCGTCTCGCGCGAGCGCGTCATCATGCTGACGTTCCTCATCGGCGGCATCCTCGCCGGCGCGGCCGCGCTGCTGTACACGCTGCGCGTGCCGAACGGGATCATCTACTCCGGCGGCTTCATCCTCGGCATCAAGGCGTTCTGCGCCGCGGTGCTCGGGGGGATCGGCAACCTGCGCGGCGCGCTGCTCGGCGGCCTGCTGCTCGGTGTCATGGAGAACTACGGCCAGGTCGTGTTCGGGACGGAGTGGCGCGACGTCGTCGCGTTCGCGCTCCTGATCATCGTCCTCATGTTCCGCCCGACCGGCATCCTCGGCGAGTCTCTGGGGAGGGCGCGCGCATGAGCACCTCGACCCCTGCACCGCAGCCGGCCCCCGAGGGCCGCCCCACATCGATGCCTCCCGTGGGCCGGGTCGCGACGAAGGACCGCCCGCACGGCGGCGTCGGCGACCGGTTCAGGCTGTGGTGGGACGCCCAGGCGCGACCCACCCAGTGGCTGATCGGCGTGCCGTTCCTCATCTTCATCGCGCTCGTGCCGATCCTCAACATCCCGGTGCTCACCACGGTGGGGACCAACTTCGGCGGGGTGATGGCGCAGTTCGGCATGATCGCGCTCATCGCCATCGGCCTCAACGTCGTCGTCGGCCAGGCCGGCCTGCTCGACCTCGGGTACGTCGGCTTCTACGCCATCGGCGCGTACACGGTCGCGATCCTCACGAGCCCCGACAGCCCGTGGAACCAGACCGACGAGTGGCTGTCGCAGGACTGGGCATGGCTCGCGGCGCTGCCGATCGCGGTCGCGATCACGTCGCTGTCGGGCCTGATCCTCGGGTCGCCCACGCTGCGCCTGCGCGGCGACTACCTGGCCATCGTCACGCTCGGCTTCGGCGAGATCGTCCGTCTCCTCGCGGACAACCTCGACGAGCTCACGGGCGGCGGCCAGGGCCTGCGCGGCGTGGCCTACCCGCGCGTCGGGGTCACGGAGGAGCTGCCCAACGGCGTCTTCTCCGCGGGCAACGCGGCGGGCACGCTCAACTCGGGCGTCTGGTGGTACTGGCTCAGCCTCGTCTTCATCGTCATCTCGCTGCTCCTCGTGGGGAACCTGGAGCGCTCGCGCGTCGGGCGTGCCTGGGTCGCCATCCGCGAGGACGAGGACGCGGCGGAGATCATGGGCGTCCCGACCTTCCGCTTCAAGCTGTGGGCGTTCGTCATCGGCGCGTCGATCGGCGGCGTCGCGGGCGCGCTCTACGCGGGCCAGGTCCAGTTCGTCATCCCGACGAACTTCAACGTCATCAACTCCGTGCTCTTCCTCTGCGCGGTCGTGCTCGGCGGCCAGGGGAACAAGCTCGGGGTGATCCTCGGCGCGTTCATCATCGTGTACCTGCCGAACTTCTTCCTCGGCCGCACCGAGCTGTTCGGCATCCCGATCAACGGCAACGAGATCGCGAGCTACCGCTACCTGTTCTTCGGGATCGCGCTGGTCGTGCTCATGATCTTCCGTCCACAGGGCCTCATCCCCGTCCGGCAGAAGCTGCTCGCCTACGGGCGCGAGCTCTACGTGGCGGCGCGCCGCGCGGCGCAGGCCGCCACGCGGTCCGGGTCCGACGACGGTGCGCGGCCGGGCACCCCGGCCGTCGCCACGGCGTCGGGCACGACGGGCGCCGCGCGCCCGACGCCCGGCGGGACCCGCACGGGAGAGAGCACGACGGACGGGGAGGAGACCCGATGAGCACCCACGACCCCGGCGGCATCGGGGCGGGCGGCGAGCACGGCGACGAGCACCTCGCGTCGTCGGGCCGCGCCGACTCGTCGCGCGCCGACCTCTACATGCCGGGCGCCGTCCTGGAGGAGCCCGCGATCGTCGACGTCGCGGACGTGCGGCCCGAGCTCGCGAACCCCGAGCTCGTCGACGCGATGGTCGCGCCGGACCGCACGGTCCACGCGAAGGTCGGCGAGCCGCTGCTCCAGATGCAGAACGTCACCGTCCAGTTCGGCGGCCTCGTCGCGCTCGACGACGTGTCCTTCGACATCCGGCGCGGCGAGATCCTCGGCCTCATCGGGCCGAACGGCGCGGGCAAGACCACGGCGTTCAACGCGATGACGGGCGTCTACCGGCCGACCAAGGGACAGGTCGTGTTCGACGGCTCCCCGGTCGGCAAGCTCAAGCGCTACCGGATCACGCAGCGCGGCATCGCCCGCACGTTCCAGAACATCCGTCTGTTCAACGAGATGACGGCGCTCGAGAACGTCGTCGTCGGGTCGGACGCGCGCCACCGCACGTCTGTCCCGGGTGCACTGTTCCGCACCCCGCGCCACCGGCGCGAGGAGCGCGACGCCATCGACCGGGCGCTCGCGCTGCTCGAGTTCGTGGGCGTGGGCGGGCGGGCGACGGAGAAGGCGCGCAACCTCTCCTACGGCGACCAGCGCCGTCTGGAGATCGCGCGCGCCCTGGCCACGGAGCCCAAGCTCCTGTGCCTCGACGAGCCCGCGGCGGGCTTCAACCCGGCGGAGAAGGAGTCCCTCATGGACCTCATCCGCCACATCCGCGACGACGGCTACACGGTCCTGCTCATCGAGCACGACATGCGCCTCGTGCGCGGGGTGACCGACCGCATCGTCGTGCTCGAGTTCGGGCGCGTCATCGCGGACGGCACGCCCGACGAGGTCACGAGCGACCCCAAGGTCATCGCGGCCTACCTGGGCGTGCCCGACGAGGAGCTCGCCGCCGCCGACGACCGGAGCGCGACCCCCACGACCGAAGGAGGTGGTGACGATGCCTCTGCTTGAGCTCCAGGACATGACGGTCGCCTACGGGCGCATCGAGGCGGTGCGGGGCATCTCGATCACCGTCGAGGAGGGCGAGCTCGTCACCCTCATCGGGGCGAACGGCGCCGGGAAGACGACGACGATGCGCGCGATCTCGGGCATCCGTCCGGTGGCGCGCGGCAAGGTCCTCTTCGACGGCAAGGACATCACCAAGATGAAGGCCCACCTGCGCGTGCTGGAGGGCATCGTGCAGGCCCCCGAGGGGCGCGGGATCTTCCCTGGGATGACGGTCATCGAGAACCTCGAGATGGGCTCCTACGCGCGGACGTTCGCGTCCAAGGCCGAGCACGACGAGACGCTCGACCGCGTGTTCGAGCTCTTCCCGCGCCTCGCCGAGCGCAAGGAGCAGGTGGGCGGCACGATGTCCGGCGGCGAGCAGCAGATGCTCGCGATCGGGCGCGCGCTCATGGCGCGCCCACGGCTCCTGCTCCTCGACGAGCCGTCGATGGGCCTCGCGCCCATGGTCATCCAGCAGATCTTCCGCATCGTGTCGGAGATCAACGCGCAGGGGACGACGGTGCTGCTCGTCGAGCAGAACGCGCAGCAGGCGCTCTCGCGCTCGGACCGTGCCTACGTGCTGGAGACGGGCGAGGTCGTGCGCAGCGGCGGCGGCAAGGAGCTGCTGGCCGACTCGAGCATCAAGGAGGCGTACCTGGGCGTGGCCTGACCCCGGTCGAGCACGCCCCTGCGCGCCGTCGAGCACGACCTGGGTGCCGCTATCCGACGGATAGCGGCACCCAGGTCGTGTTCGGCGAGGGGCGCGCCGCCGCGAGGCGGGCCTCGCCCTCGCGCACGAGCTCGTCGGCGTCCGCCGCTCCGGCGACGGACCAGGTGAGCGACGTGCGGAACGACGGCCGCACCGGGCCGTCGGGTGCGCCGAGCTGGGCGAGGACCTCCTGGCGCAGGGCCTCGGCGCTCGCGGCGGCCTCGACGTCGCCCATCGCGGGCAGCGTCGCGAGCACGGCGAACCGGTCGCCGTCGACGCGGCCCGCCTCGCAGCCCCCGGGGAGCCACGACCGCAGCCGGTGGCCGACACCCGCGAGCAGGGCGTCCCCGGCGTCCTGCCCGTGGAGCGCGTTGACCCCGGACATGTCCTGGACGTCGAGCAGGAGCAGCGCGACGCGCGTACCGCCGCGCGCGACCAGCCGGCAGCGCCGGGTGAGCGAGTGCCACGTGCTGCGACGCGAGAGCAGTCCCGTGAGCGCGTCGTGCGTGGACCGCTCCGCGAGCGTCCCGACGAGCGAGCGCACGAGCTCCGCCGCGCCGACGCTCGCCCAGTGGCCGCCGCGGACGAGGACGTCGTCGTACCGGTGGTCGTCGGGCCGGGACATGGCGAGCGTCGCGACCTCGGTGACGGCCGCCGTCGGCGCGACGACGAGCGGCGACCAGTCGGTGACGCTCGCGACCGGCCGGCGTTCGAGGACCGCGCGGCCGTAGCCGAGCCGGCCGGTGAGCGCGGCGACGAGGCTCGCACGCACCACCACCCCCGTGCGCGCGGCCGGGGCATCCGGGCGCGGCACCTCGTCGTCGTGCACGACGACGCACCTGACGTCGGGGTTGCGGAACAGGACCTCGAGCTGGCCCACGGGCATGGAGGAGCCGACCGACAGCACCGGCCGCGCGAGGTCGGCGACGGTGCCGCTCGCTCGCGCGGGCGGTCGCATCGCCGTGTGCTGGGCCAGCTCGGTGAGTTCGTCGTGCACACGGGCAGTGTGGCGGCGTCGCGACCGTCGTCGCCGGGACGAGCCCCAGTGTTCGTCGAGTGTTCACGGCCGCGTCACGCGACCGTCGCCGGGCGTCACCGGGACGCCGCGGGCGGGGCTGCGCTGGGCCGCGCCGTGCGAGGGCGACGCGGTCCCGTCGCCTAGGCTGGACGCGTGCCGCTCCGCCGTCGTGACGCCCGGGACCGACTGACCTTCGAGCTGGTCGAGTCGGCGGACGCGGACGTGGACCTCGAGGACGACGGGCCCGTCTGGGGATCCGCGAGCGGCTCCGCCCCTGCGCCGCGCGGCGCCGCCGGCCCCACCTGGTCGGGGGCCGCCCGACCGGCCGACCTCGACGGGAGAGGGCGCGGCCGGGGCGTGCCGGGCACCGCCCCCGACGACGCGCTCGACACCGACGAGCCCGGCACCGACGAGCCCCCGGCGGACGGGGCCCGTCCCGACTCCCCGCGGGCGTCGCGCCCCGGGCGGCGGACGGCCGTGATCGGTGCGGTCGCCGCGGGGGTCGCCCTCGTGCTCGGCGGGATGCTCGCGGTCGACGCGTGGCACGGCCGGGCCGACATCGCCCGCCTGCGCGCCGCGCCGGGCGGGGTCGAGCCGCTGCCCGACGCCCCGCGGGAGCAGTGGACGGCCGACGTGGGTCTCACGGGCGGGCTCGCGCTGCTGCCCGGCAGCATGGTGACGGTGGTGGACGGGGAGGCGGTCGCGGTCTCGCTCGACAGCGGTGAGGAGCGCTGGCGGGTCGGTGTCGGGAAGGACGCGACGTGCGGGAGCGGGATCCTCTGGGCTCTGCCCTCGGGGGAGCCCGACGACACGCTCGTGTGCGTCGCCCCTGTCCCGGAGGCCCCGGGAGGGATCGTCCGGGACCGGTCGCCGGAGATCGACCCCATGACCGGGCGCATCGTGGCCGCGTCCTGGACGATCACGGTGGTCGACGACGACGGCGAGGTGCTGGGCCAGCGTGAGGCGAGCACGGAGGGCGCGCTCCTGACCCCGGGCCCGGGCGGGACGGTCGTCCGCGCCGAGCGGGTGGGCGAGCTCCCGGCCGACCAGGGCGCGGTGCTCGAGACGGACGACGCCACGGGGATGCCGCGCGAGATCCCGGACGGACGTCCCGCCGTCGTCCAGGTCGAGGACGCGCTCACGGGTGACGTGCGCTGGGAGGCAGAGCTCCCCTTCGTCGCGGGGGCGGGCCAGTGCATCACGTGGAGCGAGGCCGACGGCGAGCAGACGATCCGCGCAGACCTGGAGAACCTGTGGACGGCGGTCGAGACGCGCCTGCTGCGTGTCGAGGGCTGCGGCGTCACGGCGTGGTTCACCCTCGACGGCACGCGCCTGGACGAGGTCGAGAACCCCGTCGACGGGGTCGTCGCGCTCTCCGACGGCACCTACTCCCGTGACCCGATCGGCTACGACTACGGCTGGGGACCCTCGAGCGGGACGGAGCCGACGTCGGCGCCTGCGATCCTCGGGGCCGACGGGGCGGTGCGCTGGGAGCCGCCGGGCAGCGTCCTCGCGCCGTCGGCGACCGACGGGCGCCCGGTGCCCACTCTCGTGCGGGACGGCCTTGACCTCGTCGCGTTCGACGTCGAGGGCACCGAGCTGTGGCGCACGTCCGAGCAGAGCACCTCCGGCGCGGTGCTCGTCGCCGCGGGCGGGACGCTCGTCGTCAGCAACGGGTACGGGGACGGCGCTCTGGCAGGCCTCGACCTCACGACGGGCGGCGAACGCTGGTCGCTCGACCGCGAGGAGCTGACCGCAGGGCTCGAGGTCGGGACGGGATGGTCGGCCGACGTGGCCTACACGGACGGGTCCCGGGCGATCCTCTCCGTCTCCGACTGGGACGCGGGGACGACGTCCCTGCTCGCGCTCGACCTCGCCGACGGCGGCGTCGCATGGACGGCGGAGACCGCCGGTCCGGACGGCGGCTCCTGGGTCGCGCCGCTCCAGGGTCGGCTGCTGAGGATGAGCGACACCGGGATCACCCGGCTCGGTTGACGGCCGTCCTACGCTGGGGGCGTGCCGCTCCGACGACGAGACGGCGGTGACGACCGCCGCACGTTCGAGCTCGTCGAGTCGGCCGGGGTCGACGTGGACCCCGACCTCCTCGACGCGCCGCACCCCGTGCTGCTCGGCGCGCTCCCGCGCGACGCCCCGCCCGGTCTCGGGCCGCACGACCCGACGGGTCTCGGGGGCGACGGCCTGGACGACGTCGGCGCCGGAGGCTCCCTACCGCGTGCGCCCGGGGACCGTCGGCGACGGCGGTGGGTCGCCGCGGCCGTGGTGACGGGTGTCGTCGCCGTGCTCGTGGGCGGGATGCTCGTCGTCGACGCGGTGACGAGCCGTGACGCGCAGGAGCGGCTCGAGGTCGCACGCGGGGCGGTGCGCCCCCTCGACGTCGCCCCGACCGAGCGATGGACGGCGCCGGCCGCGGCGGACCGCGGCGTGGGGTTCCTGCCGGGCCTGCTCGTGACGGTCGAGGGCGACGAGGCGGTCGCGCTCGACCTGGACACCGGTGCCGAGGCGTGGCGCGCCGCGCTCGGCGGCGACGAGGCCGTGTGCGGGTCGTGGAGCCCGTGGGAGCTGTCGAGCGCACCGTCGCGCACGATCGTGTGCGTCGCGGGCACGGGCGTCTCGCCGTTCTGGTACGACCCGGCGGCGCGGCCGGCTCCCGGCGCGGGGACCGCGACGGCGATCGTGCTCGACGCCGCGGGGCAGGTCGTGGGGGAGCGCGAGGTCGAGATCGACGGCGCGGTGCTCGTGCCAGGTCCCGACGGCAGCCTGGTCCGGGCCGAGCGCGTCGGGGAGCCGGGGCCGCCGAGCGGCCCGCCCGTGTCGGTCGACCCGGGCGCCGGCGAGACGGTCGACGGCATCGCGGGGCGCGACGTGGTCGTCACGGTCGAGGACGCCCTGACCGGCGACGTGCGCTGGCGCAGCGAGCTCCCGTTCCAGGACGTGCCGTGGTCGTGCACCACGTGGGATCCCGAGACGGGTGGCGAGGAGATCGATCCGGACCGGCTCACGCTCGTCGCGACGGAGACGCTGGTCGACGTCGGCGGCTGCGGCGTCGCGGCGTCGTTCCTCCCGGACGGCGAGCGCCTCGACGACCCCGACCTGCCCACCGACGGCGCCGTGCCGCTCGCGGGCGGACGGTTCCTCGTGGACGCGGACCGGCAGGGCTCGACCGGGGCGCTGCGCGCCGACCGCGTGCTCGACGCCGAGGGCGTGCCCGTCCTCGACGTCCCGGGCGAGGTGCTCGACCCGCGGGCGACCGACGACCCGGCGCCCGGTGTGCTCCTCGTGCGTGACGGCATCGACCTGCGCGCGTACGACGACGAGGGCGCGCGCCTGTGGACGTACGACGGCGCCCGTGTGCCCGAGTCCGTCTACGTGCTCGCGGAGGGGACGGCCGTCGTCGGGACGGCGAACACGGTCCTCGGGCTCGACGCCCTGTCGGGGGAGCAGACGTGGTCGCGCTTCCTCGACGACCTCGGGGGCGACGAGGGACGGTCCGCCATGGTGACGCAGGCCTTCACGGACGGGCGGTGCGCGATCCTCGTGCTGGTCGACCCGGCTACGGGCACGCACCCGCGCGTGGTCGCGCTCGAGCTCTCGTCGGGGTCGGTCGTCTGGGAGGACGACCTCGAGGGCGACTGGGCGTCGTTCGTGCCCGCGCAAGGGCGGCTCCTGCGCTGGGACGGGGAGTCGGTCACCCTGCTGGGCTGAGCGGGGCTCAGCCGACGACCGCCGCGTCCCGCGGGACCGCGGCCCAGCCGGTCCGGCGCGCGACCAGGTCGGTCCAGCCGAGCCGGCCGGTGGGCGACCACGTCGTCACGTAGCGCCCGGGCCGGAGGCGGTCGTCCGTCGCCCACAGGACGGTGAGCGCCGCCTCGGCGGTCCGGTCGCCCGCGTCGGCCAGGAGCGTGAGCTCGGCGACCCGGTCCGTGAGCGCCGCGGTGCGTTCGTCCGGGGCGACGCCGGGCAGGGCGGACGCGCCCCACACGTCCCACAGGAGGAGCTCGTGCCGTTGGCGGTGCGCGAGGTCGGCGAGCACGTACCGCTGCACGAACCCGGCACCCGTCAACCACGGCAGGTCGGGATCGGCGCCGTGGTCGGCGAGGTCGCGCCGCCCGGCGCGATAGGCCGTCCAGACCTCGGCGGCGGTCTCGAAGGGCGCGCCCTCGCCCGTCGGCATGTCGTGGAGGTCGAACGCGCGCGAGCCCTGCTCGAGCTCCGGGTCGGACCGGACCCAGCGCTCGCCGTCGTGCCGCTCGACCACGACGTGGTCGTGGTGGAACCCGCCCTCACCCAGGTAGTCCGTGAACCCGAGCCGCGTGCGGGCGGGGACGTCGTGCTCGCGGAGCACGGCCACGGCGAGGAGGGAGTGGTCCCGGCAGCACCCGCCGGCCCGCTGCTCGGGGGAGCGCGGCGCGGCGAGCGGGCCGGGCGCGCGCTCCGTGACCGCGTCGAGGATCGACGAGACCCACCGCCGGTCGACGTCGTCGAGCTGTGCGGGGGTGGGCGCGGTCGCTCCGGCGCGGTAGTGCACGACGGCGTTCGTCACCGCAGCGTGGAGGCTCGCCGGGTCGGGCGCCACGGCCGCGAGGAGCGGGCCGTGGTGGCGCGGGTCGGAGCAGGGGCTGTGGGCGGCGTAGCGCGAGACGTCCATGCGTCGACCCTCGGGCCCGCCCCAGGGGCAGGGTCAAGCCTCCTTCCGGTGGCGGTGCGGTGGCCGCCGACCTACGGTCGGCGCAGCCGCTCGGCGTCGAGCGCGCGAGCCGTGCACCGACCGACGAGGGAGCCTGAGCCATGTCCGACGCGAGTACCGGGTCGAGCACCGAGGAGAGCACGGCGACGAGCGCCGCGGCCGACGCGCTGGCGGCGGCGGTCGCCGCGGTGAGCACGCCCTCCCCGGTGGACACCCCGCTGGGTCGGTTCGAGCTGGTGGACGGGGTGCCGACCCCGGAGTCCGTCGAGCGGCTCTACGGCTCGCTGGACTTCCTGCGCGGCGTGGAGGCGTTCCTCAGCGCGATGCCCGGTGCGTCGCTCGTGGCGATGCGACGCGGGTTCCGCGAGCTCGGCCTCCTGCGCTCGAACCAGGTCGGGTACACCGACCCGCGGGCCGACTCGGGCGGCATCTTCCTCACGCCGAACACGGCGACCACGTACGGGTCGCTCTTCGTCGACCTGCGCGAGACGGGCCCGCTCGTCATCGAGCCCCCCAAGAACTCGCTGTGCGTGGTCGACGACTTCTGGTTCCGCTACGTCGCCGACATGGGCATCGCGGGTCCGGACCGCGGCGAGGGCGGCCGCTACCTGTTCCTCCCGCCCGGATACGACGGCGAGGTCCCGGACGGCTACTTCGTCTACCGGACGCCCACGTTCACCAACTGGGTCGTGCTGCGCGCGCTGGGCGGCGTGCCGGCGATGAAGGAGACGCGGATCTACCCGCTCGCCGACGCGGGGGACCCGCCCCCGACGGAGTTCGTCAACATCGCGGGGACCCGCGTCAACACGGTCCATGCCAACGACGCCTCGTTCTTCGACGAGGTCGCCGAGATCGTCGCGGAGGAGCCGACGAGCGCGCTCGACCCCGAGCGCGCCGGGCTGCTGCGGGCCGTCGGCATCGTGCCCGGCCGCCCGTTCGCCCCGAGCCCGGAGCTGCGCGCGACGCTCGACACGGCGGCCAAGGCCGGTGCGGCGATCAGCCGCGCGCTCGTCTACTCCCCCCGCGACCCGGAGGCGCGCGTCGCTCTCGGGTCGAGCTGGCTCCAGGCGTTCCTCGGCGGCTCGTACGAGTTCCTCGCCGACGGCGCGCGCCTGCTCGACGCTCGTGCGCAGTTCCACTTCTTCGCGACCGTCATCACGCCCGCGATGGCGCACGCCCAGGTCGGGGCCGGGTCGGCGTACGCCTACACGGCCCACGACGCGCAGGGCCGGATCCTCGACGGCGCGCGCACCTACCGGCTCGTGCTGCCGCCGAACCCGCCCGCGAAGAACTTCTGGTCGGTGGACCTCTACGACACCCAGACCCGGTCGCTGCTCCAGACCGACAACCCGTACCCGAGCCTCCTGAGCCTCAGCGGCACGGTCGCGACCGAGGAGGACGGCAGCACCGTGCTCTGGTTCGGCCCGGAGCCGCCCGTGGGACGCGAGTCCAACTGGGTCGGGACGGTCCCGGGCAGGTCGTGGTTCCCCATGCTGCGCCTGTACGGGCCGCTCGAGCCGTGGTTCGACCGCACGTGGCTCCCGGGCGACCTGGAGCTGGTCGAGGACTGACGCCCGGGGTCAGTGCGCGCCCACGGCGGGCCCGACGGCGAGCGCGACGTCCGCGACGACCGCGTCGGGCTCGTCGGACCACGGGACGGCGTACACCTCGCGCGACGGGGCGTGCGCCAGCCCGGTCGCGACGCGCAGCGCGTCGAGGTACCCGACGATCTGCGGGAAGCGGCAGTCGCGCGAGGGGACCTCGACGTACGCCTCGGTGCGGGCCGGGTCCTCGCGGAGCACGACCGGCCCCGCAGGGACGACCGCCCCGCGGTACGGGACGCACGCCTCGACGCGCCCGGGGACGTCGCGGCCGACGGGCGAGTGGTAGATCACCCAGTGCGCGGCGCCCGCCTCGGCGCCGGCCGCGGCGAGGTATGCGCGGATCGTCAGCAGGTCGGCGCTGAACGTGGGCACGAGGTCGGCCTGGGTCGTGGACGACGTGATCGTGGCGACCGTGCACGCGGGGACCTCGCGCCACCGGGCCTCGGCGTCGCCGCGCCGCACGGCGAGCCGCCGCGCGAGCTCCTCGGCGGTCGCGCGCTGCTCCGCGAGCGACCGCTGCCGCTCGTCCCACCATCCCAGGAGGACGTCGCGCACGTCCCGCGGGTCCGCGTCGAGCACCTCGGGGACGCGCGCGAGCGGCACGTCGATCCGGCGCAGCAGCGCCAGGGCACGGCCCCGCTCCACCTGCTCGGGCGCGTAGGCGCGGTAGCCCGTGCGGGGGTCGACGCCGGCCGGGACGAGCAGCCCGTTGGCGTCGTAGAGCCGCAGCGCCTTGATGGACAGGCCCGACGCACGCACCATCTCGCCGCTCGTGAGCGTCTCCGCCGTCGGGCGCTCCCCCTGCTCCTGCGTCACGCGTCGAGCGTAACGAGGGGAGCACGTCGCGCCAGGGCGACGGCGCGCCGTCGGGCGGCACTACCCTGGCCAGATGCCTGACGACCTCACGCAGACCGCCACGCCGACCCCCGCGGAGCGGGAGGAGCCGCAGGCGCCCGTCGCGCCGCGCCGCCCGGCGCCGCGCACCCACCACGGGGAGACCGTGGACGACGACTACGAGTGGCTGCGGGACAAGGAGTCGCCGGAGGTCGTCGCGCACCTCGAGGCCGAGAACGCGTACACCGAGGCGCGGCTCGCGCACCTCGAGCCGCTGCGCGAGCGGATCTTCGAGGAGATCAAGGCGCGCACCCTCGAGACCGACCTGTCCGTGCCCGTGCGCCAGGGCGCGCACTGGTACTACGCGCGCACCGTCGAGGGCTCGCAGTACCCGATCCGGGCACGCGCGCCCATCGACGCGAGCCTCGGCAGCGACGCGCCGTCGTCCTGGGTACCGCCCGTGCTGGAGCCGGGCGTGCCCGTGCCGGGCGAGCAGGTGCTGCTCGACGACAACGTCGAGGCCGAGGGCCACGACTTCTTCTCGCTCGGGTCGTTCGACGTGTCGGTCGACGGGACGCGGCTCGCGTACGCGGTCGACGTCGTCGGCGACGAGCGGTACACCCTGCGGATCCGCGACCTGGAGTCCGGCGCCGACCTCGTCGACGAGGTTCCCGGGACGTTCCCGGGCGCCGTCTTCTCCCCGGACGGGCGGTACGTCTTCTACCCGACGGTCGACGACGCGTGGCGGCCCTGGCGCGTGTGGCGCCACGAGGTGGGCACGCCCGCGACGCAGGACGTCGTCGTCTTCGAGGAGCCCGACGAGCGCTACTGGGTCGGCGTCGGCGTATCGCGCTCGCAGCGGTTCGTGCAGATCGACGTCGGCTCGAAGATCACGTCGGAGACCTGGCTGATCGACGCCGCCGACCCGACGGGCGAGGCTCGCGTCGTGTGGCCGCGGCGCGAGGGCGTCGAGTACACGGTCGAGCACGCCGTCCTGCCGAGCACCTGGTTCCCCGCCGTCGAGCCCGAGGGCGATGGTGGGAAGGCGGGGGGAACGACGCCAACCTCGGGTTCGGCGGGGGAGCGGCGGGACGTGCTGCTCGTGCTGCACAACGACGGCGCGGAGAACTTCGAGCTCGTCGTGACCGGGGTGCCCGACGGCGGCGCCTCGCCGGGCGGGCCGGCCGGACCGGGCGACGCGACCGTCGTCGTGCCGCACGACCCCGAGACCCGGCTGGAAGGGGTCGACGCCTTCGCCTCGCACCTCGTCGTCTCCTACCGGCGCGACGCCCTGTCGCGGGTCGGGGTGATCGACCTCGCGTCGGCCGAGCCGCCGCGGCCCGTGGGCCTGCCGACGCCGATCCGCACGGGCGACACCCCGGCACCCTCGGGCGACCACTGGCACGTGCACGAGGTCGCGTTCGACGAGCCGCTGTACACCGCCGCGCTCGCGGGCAACCCCGAGTGGGACCAGCCGAACGTGCGCCTGTCCTACGCGAGCTTCGTCACGCCGTCGACCGTGTACGACCTGCGCGTGGAGACCGACGAGCTCACGCTGCTCAAGCAGCAGCCCGTGCTCGGCGGGTACGACGCCGCGGACTACGTGCAGCGCCGCGAGTGGGCCACGGCCGAGGACGGGACGCAGGTGCCGGTCTCGCTCGTGTGGCGGCGCGACGCCGTCGGGCTCGACGCGACGGGCACGGGCGCGGAGCCCGCGCCGCTGCTGCTCTACGGGTACGGGTCGTACGAGATCAGCATCGACCCGGGGTTCTCGATCTCGCGCCTGTCGCTGCTCGACCGCGGCGTCGTGTTCGCGGTCGCGCACGTGCGCGGCGGCGGCGAGATGGGGCGCCGCTGGTACGACGACGGCAAGACCCTCGCCAAGCGCAACACGTTCACCGACTTCGTCGCGGTCGCGCGCCACCTCGTCGACGCGGGCTGGACGAGCCCCGAGCGGCTCGTCGCGCAGGGCGGGTCCGCGGGCGGCCTGCTCATGGGCGCGGTGACCAACCTCGCGCCCGAGCTGTTCGCGGGCGTGCTCGCGCAGGTCCCGTTCGTGGACGCGCTCACGTCGATCCTCGACCCGTCCCTGCCGCTGACGGTCGTCGAGTGGGACGAGTGGGGCGACCCCCTGCACGACCCCGAGGTCTACCGGTACATGCGCACGTACACGCCGTACGAGAACGTGCCCGACGACGCGGCCCACTTCCCGCGGATCCTCGCGGTGACGTCGCTCCACGACACACGCGTGCTCTACGTCGAGCCGGCGAAGTGGGTCGCGCGCCTGCGCGCCGCCGGGGCCCCCGCGCTGCTGAAGATCGAGATGCACGCCGGCCACGGCGGCGTCTCGGGCCGGTACGAGGGCTGGCGCGAGGTCGCGTACGAGGACGCGTGGGTCCTCGACGTGCTCGGGCTCGCGGCGCGGTGACGGTCGGGTGAGCGGCCCGACGCCCGCGCCCGACCCGCGGACCTCGCGCGACGCGACGCCCCCGGGGACGGCGGCGCTGCTGCTGCGCCCGGTCGGCTACCTCGCGATCGGGCTGGTGTGGACGGCGATCGGGCTGTTCGTCGTCGGGCTGTACCTCGCGGTCGCGGCGTACGGGCTGTTCGAGCCGCCCGCGGACCAAGAGCCGTGGGCCGAGCTCGTGGCCTCGCCCGGTGCCGTGCTCGGCCGGCTCGCCGTGCTCGCGCCGATCTTCGTCGTGCTCGCGGGGCCGGTCGCCTGGTACCTGTCGTGCGCGATCTGGCCGCTCGCGGCGCTGTCCTTCGTGTACGCCGGGCGGGCGCTGCGGCCGTCGTACCGCGGCGACCGGCTGTCGTTCACGAGCCGGGTCGCGCCCGGCACGACGCTCGGCCAGCCCGTGCCCGGGCCGGTCGCGATGTCGCTCCAGCCGCAGCGGCGCTCGCGGCTCACGGACACGCTCATGCGCTTCTACGCCTGCGGGTGGAACCTGGACTTCCGCGAGTTCTGGCCCGCGGTCCCGGCGGGGATCGCCTGGGCGCTCGCGAGCACCGGGGCGTCGACGGCGCTGCCGTCGGGCTGGCGGGTCGGGCTCGTCGTGGTCGCGGTCCCGTTCGCGCTCTGGTCCGTCGTCGCGTTGCGCCGGGCCT
Source organism: Cellulosimicrobium sp. E-16 (assembly GCF_049913115.1). Taxonomy (NCBI): domain Bacteria; kingdom Bacillati; phylum Actinomycetota; class Actinomycetes; order Micrococcales; family Promicromonosporaceae; genus Cellulosimicrobium; species Cellulosimicrobium sp. E-16. The sequence continues at coordinate 4,284,444 of NZ_CP183974.1, read as the reverse complement.
GGACCTGGCGGTTCCACCGGGAGCGCGCACGCCTGGCGGCGCAGCGCCGCCTCGAGCGGCACGGCGACCGGTACCGGATCGACCCGCGCGTCGTCCGCACGCGCCCGCAGTCGGCCGAGCACCGGGCCGGTGTCGAGGCCCAGCGCGCCGAGGCGCGCGTCGCGCAGGACCGCCTCACGAGCCTGTCGAGCGACGAGATCGGTGAGCGTCGCGAGGCCGTGCTCCGGGCGCGCCGCGACCGCGAGGCGCGGGAGGCGCGGGAGGCTCGCAAGGGGGCGCGTCGGGACCGGCGGGGCGGGACGCCGCCGGACCGCTGAGCCCGCCGCCCTGGGGTCGGACGGCCTGCGTTCAGGGGCGGACGAGCCGGAGCGGGGTGTCGGAGGCGCGGACCGTGACGGTCTGACCCCAGGCCGCGACGAGGCGGTCGTCCTCCATGCCGTCGCCGAACACGACGAGCCGGTCCGAGGCGACGGTGAGGGCGACGTCCGCGCCGTCGTCCACGACACCCTCCGTGAGCGTGGCGCCCGTCGCGGGCGACGGCCACGCCTCGCGCACGAACCAGCCGAGCCGGTGCTCGGTGCGGGCCGGCGCGGGCCGGCCGCCGCGGTCGTGCGCGAGCGACGCCCACCAGCCCGTCGCGCCGGTCCCCGTCGCGACCAGGACCCCCGACGACGACTGCCGCTCCTCGCCCGCCGCGCACCGGAGCGTGTAGCGCGCGCTCTGGTGGCTCGGGTGCCCGACGAACACCTCGTTGAGCGCCGTGAGGTGCTGCCCGTCGTCGAGGTCGGCGCGGACCATGGTCAGCGCGTCGACGGGAAGGACCGCCGCGGGGTCGGCCCCGCCGGCGGGGACGTCGACGCCGAGCTCGCGCAGGAGGGTCGTCGCGTCGGCGACCGAGTGCCGCACGAGCACGCCGGCGTTGACCCCCGGCTCGGGATCGACGCCCAGCACGGGCTGCCCGAGCAGGTACTTCGCGACGTTCGCGACGAGGCCGTCCTGCCCGACGGCGACCACGACGTCCTCCGGCGCGAGGAGGAAGCGCGACAGGTCGGCGCGCTCGACGTCCGCGCGCGCCCAGCCGTCGGGCACCGCGCCCGCGACCGCCGCGCGCGCCGCGGTGAGCGCGTCGTGCCGAGCCTGCACCTCGCCGAGCGACCGGCCCCGCGAGCGGAGGAAGAACTCCGCCTGACCGCGCGTGCCGTGCCGGTCGAGGAGCTCGTCGAGCTCGGTCCGCCGGTGCACGACGACGGCGCGTCGCCGCAGCATCGTCAGACCGCCTTCCCGGTGGTGCCCGCCGTGGCGCCCGACCTCGTGCCGCCCGTCGTACCGCCTGGGCGCGGGGCGCCCGGTCCGCCGTCGGGCCCACCGAGCGCGCCGCCCAGCAGCGAGCCCAGCACACCCGTCAGGAGGTCGGGGGTGATGGTGAGGTTCTGGACGTCGGGGAGCGAGCCCGCCGCCTCGCGGACCGCGAGGGCGAGGAGCGTGCCCTGCCCGGCGCTCGCGTAGACGTCCATGCGGGCCTGCTCGGCGGCGGCCTCGGCCGCGCCGACGACGCGCACCTGCTCGGCCTTCGCGTCCGTCGCGAGCTGCGCACGCTCGGCGGTCGCGCGGGCGTCGACCAGCGCGGCGGCGGCCTTCTCCTCGGCCTCGCGCCGGGCGTTCGCGCCCTCCTGGGCGACGAGGCGCTCGCGGCGCGTCGCGAGCTCGATCTTGCTCGCGAGCTCGTTCTCGGCGATCGCGCGCTCGCGCTCGACCGCGAGGGCCCGGCGCTCGTACGTCGCGCGGTCGGCCTCGGCCTGCACCCGCTCGCGCGCCGGCGTCTGGAGCGCGCGCTCGACGTCCTTCTCCGGCCGGACGGCGAGCACCTGGACGCCGATGACGACGATCCCGGTCGCGGTGAGGCGCGGGTCCGTGGTCAGCGCCTCGGCGAGCACGTCGCGCACGCGCGGCACGCCGGCCGTGAGGGCGTCGGCGAGAGGCATCGCGGCGAGCGCGTCGGCGGCGCGGCTCTGCGCGAGCCGTCCGACGATGCTCGTCACCTGGTCGCGGCCGGCGGCGCTCGTCTCGCCCGTGCGCGGGTCCACCGCGAAGTCGAGGCGTCGCGAGGCGACCACGGGGTCGGCGAACCGGTAGGTCACGCCGGCCTGGACGGTGACGTCCTGCTGGTCGGCGGTCACGGCGTGGAAGAAGACGGGCAGCTCCTGGTCGTCGACGGGGACCTCCGAGAGGACGGACGTCGTCGGGCGGAACCAGAACGCCTGCCCGACGCCCTCGTGCGCGACGCGCCCGCGGCGCAGGTGCACGACATGCCCGGTGGGGCTGCCGAGGAAGTGCCGGGTCCACGGGTAGGTGCGGATGGTGGCCATGGTTCGTCTCCGTTCGTTCTCGTCGCTCTGACGATAAAGACGCTAGACCTCTTCGCTCGTTCTCGTCAACCTGACGCTAATGTGCGACGATGGCTGCATGACCGCGTCCGTCAGCCAGACCCCCGACGTCCCGCCGACCGCCGCGCTGCTGCCCGTCACGGTCGACGTCGTCGCTCTCACGGTCCGCGACGACGCCCTGCACGTGCTGCTCGTGGAGCGCGGCGTCGAGCCGTTCCGCGGCGCGCTCGCGCTCCCGGGCGGGTTCGTGCTGCCGGAGGAGGGGCTCGCCCGGGCGGCCCGGCGCGAGCTCGCGGAGGAGACCGGCGTCCGCCCGCCCGGCCACCTCGAGCAGCTCCGCACCTACGGGCCGCTCGGCCGTGACCCGCGCGGGCCGGTCCTCTCCGTCGCCTACCTCCTGCTCGCGCCGGAGTTCGGCGTCGTCCACGCGGGGTCCGACGCCGGGGGAGCGGCCTGGCACCCCGTCGAGCCCTTGCTCGCGGCGACCCCGGGCGGGCCGACGGCGCCGGGCGACCGAGCACCGTCGGGCTCCGGGCTCGCGTTCGACCACGCGCGGATCCTCGCCGACGGCGTCGAGCGCGCCCGCGCCAAGCTCGAGTACTCGGCGCTCGCGACGGCGTTCTGCCCGCCCGAGTTCACCGTCGCCGACCTGCGGCGCGTCTACGAGGCGGTGTGGGGCGTGCGGCTCGACCCGCGCAACTTCTCGCGCAAGGCCACGACCACCCCCGGCTTCCTCGCCGACACCGGCCGCACGACGTCGGGCGGCACCGGCCGCCCCGCGACCCTCTACCGCGCCGCGCCGACCCCGGGGATGTCGCCGGGCTCGGCGTCGGGCGTGACCACGACCCCGGGTTCGGCAGCGGACCCTGACCTCGCGCCGGCGAGCGTGCCCGCCGTCCTCGACCCGCCGCTCATGCGTCCGCGACGCTGACCGCCGCGACGCGGGGGAGAACTCCCCCTCGACAGGGGCGCGGGGCTGAGTACGCTCGCGCGCATGTCGACCTACAGCTACTGGCGCAGCGACCAGGGCAACATGCAGGCCCTCTCGGACGAGCTCGCCGCGCAGGCCGCGATGGCGCGGTCGCGCGAGGCGTCGCTCAGCCGGCGCCTGCGCTCGCTCGAGGGCGACCTGTCCAGCCGCGTGGAGGTGCTCACACGCCTCGTCAACGCGCTCATCGAGCTCGGCGAGGTGCGCGAGGAGCTCGCGCTGTTCACCCCCGCCCGACGCGCCCGGGACGCGGCGCGCGCCCTGACGCGCGCGGTCGCGGCGGGCGAGGGCGACGTGTCTCACCTGCGCCGGTCGCCCGACCTCGCCGACGTGCCCGGCTACTGGCTCGTCCCCGCGGCGCTCGCCGTCGCCGAGCTGCCCGGGGGACGCCTCGACCCCGAGGCGGCGCAGGAGGCGCTGCTGCGCGACCGCCGTCGGGCCGCGACGTACCTCGTCGCGGTGTGCGCGCTCGTCGGGCAGCCTGCCCTCGCGCGCGAGTGGACGCCCTGGGTGCTCGACGCCCCCGTCCTGCCGGCGGCCGGCTGGGGCAGCGCCGGCGGCGTGCCCGAGGCGGCAACGGAACGTCCTGCCGAGGAGCCGGACGAGATCCTCGTGACGACCTCCGAGCGGGCGCTGTGGCGCGCGGCGGCCGCGGGGCACCTCGGGGACGACGGCGTGGCGGTCGTCCGCGCGGCGCTCGCCGACCGTGTGGCCCTGCTCGACGACGACGCGCACGCCCGCTGGCGCGCCCGGCTCCTCGAGGCCGCGCCCGCGCTCCCCGGGAGCGGGGACGACTGGGGCTCGCCCGAGGCCGGGGCAGCCGACGGGCCGGGGACGCGTCGCCGGGCCGCGGCGCCCGACGCCCTCCCGTTGCTGCGGTCCTGGACCGCGTGGTCACGGGCCGTCGTCGCCGGGGAGGTCGCCCTGCCCACGGCGGCACCGGGCCCGCTCGCCCTCGGGGCGTCGTCGGGCAGCACGGGCGCCGCCCCCGGCACCGCCGCGACGCCGAGCGGCGACCCGGGCCCGGGCGCGGCGCTGCTGCGGGTCGTCGGGTCGCTCGTGAACGAGGGGGCGCCCGTGGAGCGCGGCCTCCTCGAGCGGGCGGAGCTGCTGGCCGACCGCGTGGGCCGCGCGCCCGAGGACGACGGCCCGGAGTGGGACGCGTCCGCAGGCACGCTCGTCGACCTGCTCGTCGACGACGCGCGCGGCACCGACCCGGGGCTCGCGGCGCTCGCGGCACCGCTGCTCGTCGACGACCTGCGCGTCGCGAGCCACGCGCGCGCCTCCGAGCTCGCGGCGACCCCGGCACCGTCGCGTGCGCTGCGCCTCGCGGGCCGGACGGTCACCGTCACGCCGGCCGACGACGGTGCGGCGCCCGCCGCGACGGCACGGTCGGAGCTCCTGGCGCGCCCCGTCGACGGGGCGTCGTGGGGCGTCGTCGGCGGGGTCGGGGCGATCGCGGCGGTGACGCTCGTGCTCGGGACCGCGGTCGCGCCGGCCTGGTTCGCGGTGACCGTCGTCGCGGGCGTGGTCGCCGCGTGGCAGTGGTTCTCGGGCGAGCAGCGCGCGCGGGACCAGCGCGCGGCCGCGCGGGCGAGCGCGGAGCGGTTCGACGCCGAGCTGGCCGAGGCGCGCACCGCGGTCGCCGCGGAGGCGGAGCGTGCGCGGACGCAGCGCGAGGCGGTCGCGACCGTCGTCGACGACCTCGACGACGCCCTCGCCGCGCTCGGCGCGCCGACCTCCGCCTGACGTCCCCGCCCGTGCCCCGACAGGGCCGGACCGCCCGCGCTCACTGGCCGTCCGACCCTGCTCGGCACGTGCTCGAACAGAGCCTCCTCCGGCGTTCGAACAACGGCTTCGAACACCGGATGAACTGTCGGTGAACAGTGGCCGAAGAATCCACAGGATGGTCGAGCGCGCTCCGGGGATGACCCCACCATGGACGACGTGACCGAGACGCTCCTGCTGGTGCTCGTCGTCGTGACCGCACTGGCCTTCGACTTCACCAACGGCTTCCACGACACGGGCAACGCGATGGCTACGTCCATCGCCACCAAGGCCCTCAAGCCCAAGACCGCCGTCGCCCTCTCCGCCGTCCTCAACATGGTCGGGGCGTTCCTCTCCCTGGCCGTCGCGGCGACCATCGCGAAGGGTCTGGTCGACGCCAACGTCATCACCCTCGAGGTCGTCCTCGCAGGGCTCGTGGGCGGCATCACCTGGAACCTCCTGACCTGGTTGCTCGGCATCCCGTCGAGCTCGTCGCACGCCCTCATCGGCGGCGTCGTGGGCTCGGTGCTCGCGGCCGTCGGCACGCAGGGCGTCATCTGGAGCGGCGTCGCCGCGAAGGTGCTCATCCCCGCGCTGCTGGCCCCGCTCGTCGCGGTGGGCGTCGCGAGCGTCGGCACGTGGGCGGTCGCCCGCCTCACGCGCGACGTGCCGGAGGACGTGTCGACCCGCGCGTTCCGCTGGGGACAGGTCGGCTCGGCCTCGCTCGTCTCGCTCGCGCACGGCACCAACGACGCGCAGAAGTCGATGGGCATCATCCTGCTCGCGCTCATCGCGGCGGGCGCGGTCCCGGCGGACTCGGGCGTGCCGTTCTGGGTGATCCTTGCCTGCGCGTCCTTCATGGCGCTCGGCACGTACCTGGGCGGCTGGCGCATCATCCGCACGCTCGGCAAGGGCCTCGTCGAGATCGACACCCGCCAGGGCATGGCCGCCGAGACGTCGTCCGCGGCCGTCATCCTCATGTCCGGCCTGTTCGGCTACTCGCTCTCGACGACGCACGTCGCGACCGGCTCGATCCTCGGCTCCGGCGTCGGGATGCCGGGCGCCAAGGTCCGCTGGGGCGTCGCGGGCCGCATGCTCGCCGCGTGGGGGCTGACGCTCCCGGCCGCCGGCCTCGTCGGCGCGGCCTGCTACGGCATCCAGCACGGGATCGGCGGCGCGGCCGGCACGGTCGTCGTGTTCGCGATCCTCGTCGCCACCTCGGTCGCCATCTGGGTCGCGTCGCGCCGCAAGCCCGTGGACCACAACAACGTCAACGACGCCTGGGAGGAGGGCGCGGTGGACGCCGGGCTCGAGACCGAGGTCGTCGAGGCGCGCGAGGCAGCGCTGGAGCGCCGCCTCGACGCGGCCGACCCGTTCACCGACGCCGCGCCGCAGGCCGCGTCGCCCGTGCCCGCCTCGGGCGCACCCACCGTGACCCCGACCGCCGCGCGCCAGCGCGCGAGCGTCTGACCCCGGCAGCCCGGAGGAGAGAACCGTGTTCGTCGAGATCGACTCGCTGCTCAAGGTCGTCGTCGCCGGCCTCGTCGTCGGCGCCGGCCTGCCCGCGCTCTTCGCGCTCGGGGTCCGGCTCGCCGCCGGTCGCGCCGTGCCCGTCGAGGTCGGCACCCCCGACGGCCGCTTCACGTCCGACGGCCGCACCGTGCGCGTCGAGCGCGCCACCCGCGGCCGGCAGGTCGGCGCGCTCGTGTGCTTCGCCGTCGTCGTCGTCGCGATCGCGGTGGGCATCGCCTTCATCGCGAGCGGCGGCCACTGAACGGCTCACCCCCCGCTGAGTGCGTGAAAGAGTCGCGGTCGGACCGATTCGACCGCGACTCTTTCACGCACTCAGCGCGAGGGGGGTCAGGCGGAGTCGCGCACGACGAGGGTCGGGTCGAACAGGACCGAGCGAGGCTCGGTCTCCGGGTCGTCGATGGCCGCGAGCAGGAGGCGCGCCATCTCCGCCGCCATCTCCTCGACGGGCTGACGCACCGTCGTGAGCGGGGGGTGCGCCTGGTGCGCGACCGTGGAGTCGTCGAACCCGACGACCGCGACGTCCTCCGGGACGCGCCGCCCGGCCTCCTGGAGGACCGTGGACGCGCCGTCGGCCATGAGGTCGCTCGCGCCGAACACGCCGTCGACGTCGGGGCGTGCCGCGAGGAGCTCGCGGGCCGCCGCCTCGCCGCCCGCCCGCGTGAAGTCGCCCTCCGCGACGAACGGCTCGGGGAGGCCCGCGGCCCGCACGGCGTCGAGGAAGCCCTCGAGCCGGGCACGCGCGAAGGGGACGTCGGCGGGTCCGGCGACGGTCGCCAGGCGCGTCCGGCCCCGGGCCAGCAGGTGCTCCGCCGCGAGCCGGCCGCCCGCCGCCTGGTCGAGGTCGACCCAGCTCACGCCGACCGACTCGTCCGCCCCGTCGAGGTGCGTCGACAGCACGACCGGCACGGACAGCGCGGCGAACCGCGCGGGGAGCGGGTCGCCGGAGCTCGACGTGATGAGCAGGACGCCGTCGACGTGACCCTGGCGCACGTAGCGCACGACCTGGTCGTGCGCGGGCGGGTCGGCGGGCAGGATCGCGAGGTGGATGTCGCGCGGGCGGAAGACCTGCTGCGCCCCGGCCGTCACCCGACCGATGTAGGGATCGGTGAACAGGCGCTCCAGGAACGGGCTGGTGTGCCGCCGCTCCGTCGGCTCGGAGACGACGAGCGCGACCGACCCGGTGCGCCGGGTGACGAGGGTGCGCGCGGCGAGGTTGGGGACGTAGCCCGTCTCGTCGATCGCCTTCTCGACGACCGCGACGATCGCCGGGTCGACCGTCGGCACCCCGTTGATGACGCGGGACACGGTGGCTCGGGAGACGCCGGCGACGGCCGCGACCGCCTCGAGCGTCGGGCGGGGAGAGGAGCGACGGGCAGCCATGTCGTCAGTTATACCGCCCGCCCGGGGCCGTGCGGCCGGTCGTCGCCCGCGGGCGGTGGGCGGCCTCGCCGGGGCCGGGACGCCGGACGGTGCCCGACGGCGCGGGAGCAGCACCGCGCCGTCGGGCATCGGGGTGCGGGCGCTGGAGGGACGCCCGCCGTGGACCGGTCACCGGGAGAGGCGGGGCCTCACCACGGGAACGGGCCGGCGACCCGCAGGGGCCGCCGGGTGCGGGCGCTCACCGGTACACCCGCACGTAGTCCACGAGCATGCGGGACGGGAACGGCGTGCTCGCGTCAGGAGCGCCCGGCCAGTCCCCGCCGACCGCGAGGTTGAGGATCAGGTAGAACTCGTGGTCGTAGACCCACGGACCGCGCGTCGACTCGACGGTCTCCTTCGACGCGTAGAACGTGTCACGCCCGTCGAGCGAGAACTGGATGCCCTCGCTGTCCCACTCCGCGGCCCACACGTGGAAGTCGTCGGCGAAGCGCGCACCGCCGGGCAGGGTCGCCGGGCCGCCGTAGCCGCCTGCCCCCCAGTACGCGGGCGCGTGCAGCGTCGAGTGCGTGATCGTGGGCTCGAACCCGACGTTCTCCATGATGTCGATCTCGCCGTTGTACGGCCACGGGCGGCCCTCGAGGAAGTCGGAGCCCATCATCCAGAACGCCGGCCACAGACCCTGGCCCGCGGGGATCTTGATCCGGGCCTCGAAGCGGCCGTACTGGGTGTTGAGCGACGTCGACGTGTTCATGCGGTGCGACGTGTACTCACGGCCCTGGGCGTTCTCGCGGCGCGCCTCGAGGACGAAGTGCCCCTGGCCGTCGTGGAAGCCGTTGCCCGACGCCGTGTAGACCTGGTGCTCCGCGTTCTGCGGCATGCCGGGGTCGATGTGCCACTTCGCGGCGTCGGCGGGCGTGCCGGCCGGGGCGTCGAACTCGTCGGACCAGACGAGCTCGAGGTCGTCGAAGTCGGGGTCGGCGGGGTCGGCGGGCGGCGTCGTGGGTGCGCCGCCGGTGCCGTACACCTGAAGCTCCCACAGCGAGTAGCCGTACGCGCTGCTGCGGTCGTTCATGTGCACGCGCACGTGGCGACCGTCGGCGTCGAGCGGGATCGTCTCCTTGAACCCGCTTCCCGTCGTGGTGGAGAACACGGGCCGCCACGACGACCCGTCGTCCGACACCTCGATCGCGTAGCCCGTCGCGAACGCCGGGTCCCACTGGAGGACGACCTGGGTGACGTGCGCGGGCGCGCCGAGGTCGACGGCGATCCACCCCTCGTCGACCCAGCCGGTGTCCGGGGACGTGGCCCAGCGCGACGCCGGGTCGAGGTCCAGCGCCTTGTCCGGGGTGCAGTCCCAGCAGTTCGGGTCGAGCGTCTGGGAGCTCGACGCCGACCCGGGCCTGCCGTAGGAGAGCAGGCGGGCGGTGCCGGGCTCGGGTTCGCCCGTGCCCCCCTCGTCGCCGAACACCTGGAGCTCCCAGAGGGACACGCCCCAGACGGTCGCGCGCTGCGTGGCGGTGAGCCGCACGTAGCGCGCGGCGACGTCGAGGGGCAGCGTCTCGTCGCCGCCCTGACCGTTCGTGGTCGAGTACGCGGTCGCCCACGCGGCGCCGTCGGTCGAGACCTCGATGCGATAGCCGGACGCGTACGCCGTCTCCCAGTCGAGCTCGACGCGGTCGAGGTCGTGGGCGGTGCCGAGGTCGACCTGGATCCAGGCGCCGTCGGCGTGCGCGCTGGACCAGCGCGTGCCGCGGTCGCCGTCGACGGCGGCGGCCGCGGTGCTCCAGCCGAACTCCGTGCTCGACGACGTCGCGCTGCGGCCCTGCGAGAGCGGGTCGCCGGGGGCGGCGGTCGCGGGAGCCGGGACGAGCGCGCCGAGGGCGAGGAGCCCGACGGCGGTCGTGGCGGCCGCGAGGACGCGGCCGCGGGGCCGTGGTCGGGGCCGTCGGGAGGTGCTGCTGGCGGTGCTGCGGGTGCCGCGGGACGCGGTGCGCATGGACGTGCTCCTTCGGACGTCGGACGGGTCGCGAGCTGCTCGGAAAGTCGGGCGAGCCGCTGTGCTCGCGCCGATAGAGCGCTCTCTCACACCCTGGACCAGCCGGTCCGCGGAGGTCAAGAGGGCGGAGCAATATTTCTTACTGACCAGTCAGCCAGTTGTTGTCGGGTCAGCCCAGGCGCTCCTTGGCGGTGAGCACGCGGAGCACCGCGGCGTCCACCTTGGCCGCGAACGCCGGGTCGGTCGTCGCGCGCTCGACGACCGCCGCGACCATGGGCTGCACGACGCTCGGGTCGGCGGACGCGAGCACCATGTCGCCGCCCGCGTCGATCGTCAGCACGGCGCGGTCGGCGGGTGACCACGCCTGCACCTGCTGCGCCGCGGACACGTCGTCCGTGATGACGACGCCGTCGAACCCCAGGTCGCCGCGCAGCATCCCGTCGACGACGACGGGCGAGAACGCCGCGGGCAACGACCCGTCGATCTGCGGGTAGACGGCGGTGGACGTCATGACGAACGCGGCGCCCGCCTCGATCCCCGAGGCGAAGACGGCGACGGACGGGTCGTCGCGCGTCGTCACGTCGTCCGTGACGCCCGCGTCGGTGTCGGTGTTCTCGGTGACGCGGCCCAGCCCCGGGAAGTGCTTGATCGTCACGTCCACCCCGGACGCCTCCATGCCGGCGCTGAAGGCGTTCGCGTGCGCCGTCACCGTGTCCGGCGTGGTGCCGTAGTTCCGCTGGAAGTACCCGATCGGCGGGTTCTGCGCCTCCGTCCCCTCGGGCACCAGGTCCATCACCGGCGCGAGGTTGAGGTTCACGCCCGCGGCGGCGAGCTCGCCGCCCCACGTCGTCGCGTCGGCCTGGAGCGCCGCGGGGTCGAGGCCCGCCTGGTCCGTGGCCGTGGGGATCTGCGAGAACCCGGGACCGCGCAGCACCTGGACGTAGCCGCCCTCCTGGTCGGTCGCGACGAACAGCGGCGTGCCGTTCGTGGTCTCCGGCGAGACGAGCGCCGTGAAGCCCGCGACGAGGTCCGCCGTCGGGCCGGTGCCCGCCTGCGACCGCCCGGCGAGGAACACGTTGCCGACGTGGAGCTGCGACACCGCGTCATAGCTCACCTGCTGGGGGCCGCTCACGTCGACGCCGACCATGAAGAGCTGCCCGACCTTCTGCTCGAGCGTCCACCCGGCCAGCGGGTCCTCGGGCGGGGTCGACGGCGTCGGGGGTGGGGCCGACGGCGACGGGTCGGGGGACGCGGTCGGCGCGCCCGACGGTGACGGAGCCGGGGCAGGGCTCGGGCGGGTGAGGTACCACGCGACCGCCGAGACGGCGGCGAGCGTGGTGACGACGGCGACGACGATCCAGGTGGTCCGGGCACGGTGGGTCACAGGGCAGGCACCTCCAGCGGCCACCGTAGCCCGACGGGGCTCGACGGGCGGAACCTTCCGCGGCGCGACGCTGATGCCCGCGCGGGTGTCGCGTCCCGGGGCGACGGTGCGTCGTGACCATCCTCGCCCTGGCGTTCCTCGGTACCGGCAGCGCGCTCCTGCTGTTCCGCGTCCGTCGTCGTACCGACGCAGGCCCGTCAGCGCGGGGACCGGGACGAATGCCCCCGGGCAGAGACGCGGATCACAGGCCAGACTGCGTCATGGGGGAAGAGCAGCGAGGTCTCAGAGACAGACGGTGGCACCACGACCCGGGTGCCGCCGACCGCCTGACCAGGAGCGCGCATGACCCGAGGTTCCCGCCCCCCATCGTTCGACCCTCTGCGCCGAGCCGTCGCGGCTGTCACCGCGGCGACGCTCGCGCTCGCCGGGGCGGTCGTGCTCGTCACCGGGCCCCAGGCCGCACCCTCGTCCGCCGCCGCCGTCGTGCAGTGCCCGGACCCTGGCCAGTTCCCGGGCATCGGGAACCTGCCGCCGGCCTTCACCGACAACAACGTCGCGGTCTACACCGGGGGGAACTTCCTGGCCACGGGCTCGGCCTCCGAGGCCGAGGGCGTGCTGGTCGTCGGGGGGGACGCGACGTTCAACCGGACTCTCAGCGGGAGCTCGTTCAACGTCGGCACGGTCGGCGCTGGATCGCAGATCGCGCCGGACCCGGGCACGGTCATGCTCCACGTGGGCGGGACGCTCGACGTCGTCGCGCCGACGAACGTCCTCGTCGGTGCGGGCTACCAGGATCAAGGGGGCGGTGACGTCCAGGTCGGCGCGACGAAGACCGGGGCCGGGACGGTCGACACGAACAACGGCGAGCTGCGGCAGAACCTCGGGGAGGCGGCGGCGCTCGCGCCGTTCGGCGACTTCGGCGACCAGGTCGCCCAGGCCTCGACGGCGTTCGCCGGTCTGACCGGGACGCCCGCCGCGGTGGCGGGCAACATCGCGACCTTCGATGGCTCGACGAGCAGCGCGCTGCACGTGTTCACGGTGGACGCCGCGGCGCTCAACGGCGTCAACGAGCTCAACTTCAACGGTTTCACGGACGATGCGCCGATCGTCATCAACGTCGTGGGCGGCCCGGTCGACTTCCAGCCCAACTACTTCGCCGCCGACAACGTCCGGTTCGACGACTTCTCCAGCCCCGACTTCGGCAACTGGGCCTCGCGGATCATGTGGAACTTCGTCGACGCCGACGCGGTCCAGCTCGGCCCGGCGGGGGCGGCACAGTTCATGGGTTCGGTCATGGCGCCGGCGGCGGACGTCCAGCTCTACAACCACATGAACGGGCGGGTGTACGTCGGCGGCGACCTCACCTTCGGCGGCGAGGGCTCGCAGAGCGGCCTGGAGATCCACAACTACCCGTGGATCGGTCCGGGGCCGTTCAACTGCGTCCCGACCTCCAGCTTCGTCGTGCAGAAGACGGTGACGGGAGCCGCCGCGGCGGCCGTCCCTGCCGGGACGGTGTTCACGGTCCACTACTCCTACGTCACGCCGGCACCGGACAGCGAGACCGGCGAGGGTGACCTCGAGGTCCCGCTCAACGGCAACCTCGTCGCGGGCCCGGACCTTCCCGTCGGGACCGTCGTGACCATCTCCGAGCCGACGTTGCCGACCGTCCCCGGCGTGTCGTGGGGATCGCCGGTGTTCCGCGTCAACGGTGACGTGGTGGGCGATCCCGCGTCGTTCACCGTCGTCGACGGCGCGATGATGACCGTGTCGGTCGTCAACACCGCGAACGTCGGTGGTCCGGTCGGCGGGTTCTCGGTGCAGAAGGCACCGCTCCAGGGCAACGCGGCGGGCGCCGTCGACCCCGCGACGGAGTACCAGGTCGACTGGACGGCCACGCTCCCGGAGGGAGCGACGTACGACGGCGACCTCTCGGGCACGCTCACCGTGCTCGCGGGCGGCGCGGTCGTCGACGGCCCGCAGGACCTCCCGGTCGGCACGACCGTGACGTTCACGGAGGTCACGCCCGACCCGGTCGACGGCGTCGCCTGGGCGACGCCCGTCGTCGAGCCGTCGACCGTGACGGTCGGGGAGGGCCAGGACGCGCTCGTCACGGTGACCAACACGGCGACCTCGCAGGTCGGAGGGTTCACGGTCGTGAAGATCGTGAACGGCAACGCCGCGGGGCTCGTCCCGGGCGACACGGCGTTCACGGTGACGTGGACCGCCGACATCCCCGACGGCGTCGTCTACGAGGGGGAGACGACCGGCGAGGGCGTGATCCTCGCGGACGGCACGGTCTACGCCGGCCCCGTCGATCTCCCCGTCGGGACGGTCGTCACGGTCGCGGAGGTCGCGCCGCCGGCGATCGACGGCGTCGTCTGGGGCACGCCGTCCATCAGCCCGGCCGAGCTCACCGTAGGCCAGGGCCAGCCGGCGGTCGTCCAGGTGACGAACACCGCGAGCACCGTGAACGGCGGGTTCACGGTGCACAAGGAGCTCCTGGGCAACGCGTCGGGTGCGGTCCCGGGCGACACGGCGTTCCTCGTCGACTGGGCGGCGACGCTGCCCACCGGGGTCGCCTACGGCGGGCCGCTCGAGGGGACCGTGACGGTGCTCGCGGACGGGACCGTGGTGGACGGACCGCAGGACCTCCCGGTCGGGACGGTCGTGACGTTCGCCGAGCAGACGCCGCTGCCCGAGATCGACGGCGTCCAGTGGGGCAGCCCGATCATCTCGCCCGAGTCGCTCGTCGTGAGCGAGAACGGCGGGCAGCCCGCCGCGGTGACGGTCACGAACGTCGCGACCTCCGTCGTCGGCGGGTTCACGCTGAGCAAGGCGCTCGCGGGGAACGCGGCCGGGGCGGTGCCGGACGACACCGAGTTCCTCGTGGACTGGTCGGCGGTGCTGCCAGAGGGCGTGACGTACGACGGCGCCCTCTCCGGCACGCTGACGGTGCTCGCGGACGGGACCGTCGTGGACGGCCCGCAGGACCTCCCGGTGGGGACCTCCGTGGCGTTCTCCGAGCAGACGCCGCTGCCCGCGGTGCCGAACGTCGTCTGGGGTGAGCCGTCGTTCGACCCGGGCGCGGAGGTCACCATCACCGAGAACGGTGGCGAGGCGGTCGGCATCACCGTGACCAACACGGCGACCAGCACCGTGGGCGGGTTCGCGGTCGCCAAGGACGTCGTCGGCGACGCCGAGGGCCTCGTGCCCGGGACCACGCCCTTCTCGGTGACGTGGGTCGCGACGCTGCCCGCGGGGGTCACCTACGACGGGTCCCTCACGGGGACGCTGACCGTCCTCGCGGACGGGACCGTGGTGGACGGCCCGCAGGACCTCCCGGTCGGGACGACCGTGACGTTCTCCGAGACGACGCTCCCGACGATCCCGAACGTCGTCTGGGGCGAACCGTCGTTCGACCCCGCCACGCTGACCGTCACCGAGACCGGGGACACCCCGACCCTCGTGACGGTCACCAACACGGCGTCGAGCGTCGTGGGCGGCTTCACGCTCCAGAAGGACGTCCAGGGGAACGCTGCCGGGATCGTGCCCGACATCACCACGTTCACCGTCACCTGGACCGCGGTCCCGCCCCCGGACGTCACCTACGACGGCCCGCTCACCGGGACGCTGACGGTCCGGGCCGACGGGACGGTCGTGGACGGCCCGGCGGACCTCCCGGTGGGGACCGTGGTGACGTTCGTCGAGCAGACGCCGCTGCCCGAGGTCGGCGACGTGGTGTGGGGCCCGCCGTCGTTCACCCCGGCCCAGCTCACCGTCACGGAGAACGACGGCGACCCCGTCGCGGTCACCGTGACGAACACCGCGAACGCGGTCGTCGGGTCGTTCGGCGTCGCGAAGGCGGTCGCGGGCAACGCCGCCGGGCTGGTGCCCCGCGACACCGCGTTCCTCGTGGACTGGAGCGTCGAGATCCCCGACGGCGTCGACTACGACGGCGACCTGTCCGGCACGCTCACCGTCCTCGCGGACGGCACGGTCGTCGACGGCCCGGCCGACCTGCCGGTCGGGACGGTCGTGACCCTGAGCGAGCAGTCCCCGCTCCCGGAGGTCGACGGCGTCGTGTGGGGCACGCCGTCGTACGACCCGGGGACCACGGTCACCATCACCGAGAACGCCGGCCCCGTCGTCGTGACGCTGACGAACACCGCGACCACGGTGGACGGCGGCTTCTCGGTCGCCAAGGCGCTGACCGGGAACGCGGCCGGGCTGGTGCCCGGCGACACCGCGTTCCTCGTGGACTGGTCCGCGGTGCTGCCCGACGGCGTCACCTACGCGGGACCGCTGACCGGGACGGTGACCGTGCTCGCGAGCGGGGCCGTCGTCGACGGTCCGCAGGACCTCCCGGTGGGCACCACGGTGACGTTCACCGAACGCACCCCGCTGCCGCCGGTCGACGGCGTGGTCTGGGGCGTACCGACCTTCGCGCCCGCGTCGACGATCGTCGTCGTGCAGAACGGGGGCGACCCCGTCACGGTGACGGTCACCAACACGGCCACGACGGTGAACGGCGGGTTCACGGTGGCCAAGGCCGTGACCGGGAACGCCGCAGGCCTCGTGCCGGACGACACGGAGTTCGTCGTGGGCTGGACGGCGGTGCTGCCCGAGGGCGTGACGTACCCCGGCCCGCTGACCGGCACCGTCACGGTCCTCGCGGACGGGACGGTCGTGGACGGTCCGGTCGACCTGCCCGTCGGCACCGCCGTGGCGTTCTCCGAGCAGGAGCCCCTGCCCGCGATCACGGACGTCGTCTGGGGGACGCCGACGTTCGCGCCGGGCGCCGAGGTGACGATCGTCGAGGGCGCGACGGGGGTCGAGCTCACCGTGACGAACACGGCGACGAGCGTCGTCGGCGGCTTCTCGCTCCAGAAGTCCGTCATCGGTGACGCCGCGGGGATCGTGCCCGACGACACCGCGTTCTCGGTGACCTGGGTCGCGACCCTGCCACCGGACGTCACGTACGACGGCTTCCTCACCGGGACGCTGACCGTCCTGGCCGACGGCACGGTCGTCGACGGCCCGCAGGACCTGCCGGTCGGGACCACCGTGACGTTCACCGAGGCCACCCCGCCGGCGGTCCCGGACGTCACGTGGGGCGCGGTGTCCGTGGACCCCGCGCAGCTCACGATCACCGAGAGCGCCGGCGGACCCACCGCGGTCACGGTGACGAACACCGCGAACGCGGTGACCGGCTCGTTCGGGGTGGCCAAGGCGCTCGCCGGGAACGCGGCCGGCGTGGTGCCGGACGACACCGCGTTCCTCGTGGACTGGTCGGCGACCCTGCCCGACGGCGTGACGTACCCCGGCCCGTTGACCGGCACCCTCACGGTGCTCGCGGACGGCACGATCGCCGACGGTCCGGCGGACCTGCCGGTCGGGACGGTCGTGACGTTCGCGGAGCAGACCCCGCTGCCCGACGTGCCGGACGTCGTGTGGGGGAGCCCGGAGATCTCGCCGGAGTCGGTGACGATCGCCGAGGGCGACGAGCCCGCCGTGGTGACGGTGACGAACACGGCGACGAGCGTCGTCGGCGGGTTCGCCGTGGCCAAGGCGCTGGCCGGGAACGCGGCGGGCGTGGTGCCGGACGACACGGAGTTCCTGGTCTCGTGGTCGGCGACCCTGCCGGACGCCGTGACGTACGACGACCCGCTCACCGGGACGCTGACGGTGCTCGCCGACGGGACCGTCGTCGACGGTCCGCAGGACCTGCCGGTGGGCACGGTGGTGACGTTCGCCGAGACGGGACTCCCGAGCATCCCGGACGTGGTGTGGGGCGCCCCGGTCTTCTCCCCGGAGTCGGTGGCGATCACCGAGACGGGAGACGCCCCGACCGAGGTGACCGTGACGAACACCGCGACGAGCGCGGTCGGCGGGTTCAGCCTCCAGAAGGTCGTGGACGGTGACTCGGCGGGCGTCGTCCCGGACGACACCGCGTTCCTCGTGGACTGGGCGGCGACCCTGCCCGACGGCGTGACCTACGGCGGAGAGCTCACCGGCACGGCGACGCTCCTGGCCGACGGGACCGTCGTGGACGGTCCGCAGGACCTGCCCGTGGGGACGGTCGTGACGTTCGCGGAGCAGACGCCGCTGGCGGAGGTCCCGGGCGTCGCGTGGGGTGAGCCGAGCGTCGACCCCGACGGCGTGCTGACGATCACGGAGAACGACGGCGAGCCCGTGGCGGTGACCGTGACCAACACGGCGGGCACCGTGCTCGGCACCTTCACCGTCGCGAAGGCGCTCACGGGCGCGGCGGCCGGCGCCGTCCCGGAGGACACGGCGTTCACCGTGACCTGGTCGGCGACCGTGCCCGACGGCGTCGCCTTCGACGGCCCGACGAGCGGGACGCTCGCCGTGCTCGCGGACGGGACCGTCGTCGACGGGCCCGAGCTGCCGTACGGCACGGCCGTCACGCTCGCCGAGCCGACGTTCCCCGACGTCCCGGGGATCGCGTGGGGCACGCCGTCGTTCGACCCGGCCACGGTCGTGGTGGGGGCCGCCGACGCCCCCGTGGCGGTCACCGTGACGAACACGGCGGTCGCGCGGGCCGGCGGGTTCACCGTGCACAAGGAGGTCGCCGGCGACGCCGCGAGCCTCGTCCCGGGGGACACCGCGTTCGAGCTCGGCTGGACGGCCGCGCTCCCGGCCGGGGTCGGGTACGACGGCGCCACGGAGGGCACGCTCACCGTCCTCGCCGACGGGACCGTGGTCGCCGGACCGCAGGACCTGCCGGCGGGGACCGTGGTGACGCTCACGGAGCGCACCCCGTTGCCGGAGGTCCCGGGCGTCCTGTGGGGCGAGCCTGCGTTCGCGGTGGACGGCGTGGCCGTCGACCCGGCGACCCTCACGGTCGCCGCGGACACCACGGTCGCGGTCGCCCTGACCAACACCGCGAACGACGCGCACCTCGTCGGCGGGTTCGCCGTGCACAAGGTCGTCGACGGGAGCGCGGCGGCCCGCGTGCCCGACGACACGGCGTTCGCGGTCACCTGGACCGCCGACGTCCCGGGCGGGACGCTCTACGACGGCCCGACGTCCGGGCGGCTCACGGTCCGCGCCGACGGCACGGTCGTCACCGGCCCGGCGGACCTCCCCGAGGGGACCGTCGTGACGCTCGGCGAGGTCGACCTGCCGGGGATCGACGGCGTCCGGTGGGGCACGCCGGTCTTCGCGGTCGACGGCCAGCGCAGCACCGCGCTGACGGTCGCGGTCGGCGAGGTCGCGGACGTGACGCTCACCAACACGGCGAGCACGACCGGGGGACTCGCCGTGACCGGCGCGACCACGGGCGGGCTCGTCGGTCTCGGTGCGCTGCTCGTCCTCGGCGGGGCCGCGCTGCTCGCCGTGACGCGGCGCCGGACCGCCTGACGGGCGGGACGCCGTCGCCCACCGCGACGCACGACGGGCCGGTCACCCCGCGGGGTGACCGGCCCGTCGTCGTACCGCTCGCGCGGGGTGCCGGACCTCAGTCGTGGCCCGCGAGCGTCGCGAGCGCCTTGCTCCACAGCGCGTGCGCTCGCTCGGCGCGCTCAGCCGTCTCGATGTTGCGCTCGACGACGCGCACGCGCGTCCCGGAGTCGTCCGGCTCGAGCGTGATGGCGATGTCGTGGTAGTTCTCCGGGACATCGGGCAGGCCCATCGTCGGGGAGAAGTGCGTGAAGTGCAGCAGCCGCGGGCGCTCGACCGCGACGACGGTGCCCCAGTCCGCGAACTCGCGGCCCATGTAGTGGCCCTCGAACGTCACCGGGCTGCCCGGCATGAAGTCGGTCTCGACGTTCATGCCGAGCATCCAGCGGGCGCTCGGGTGCATGAGCTCGGCCCACACGACCTGCGGGGGTCGTGCGACGTGGATCTCGGCGGTCGTGCTGTGGTCGGTCAGGGAGGGGTCGCTCATGGGTACCTCGGGGGGCTCGGGGGCTCGCTTCTGGGGCCGACGGTAGACCCTCCGGGCGACACCGGCAGCCGGTAGGTTCGGGCGCGTGACCCGACTCGTGCTCGTCCACGGCCGCGACAACCAGGGCCTCGACGCCGACGTCCTCGACCGCACGTGGACCGCCGTGCTGGACGCGGGCCTGAGCGCCGCGGGGTCCGGACGCGTGCTGCACGACGACGACACGTCGTTCGTCTTCTACGGCGACACCCTCGCGGGGCTCGTCGCGGGCGACGCCGAGCCGCCGCCGGTGACCGTGCACGCGCTGGCGGCCCTGCCCGACGCCGAGCTCGCGTTCGTCGCGGCCGTCGCCGAGGAGGTGCTGCGGGGCGCCGGGGCGGGCGTCCCGGCGCGCCCCGAGGGCGCCGGGACGGGCAGCGGGGCCGACGTCGGGGCATGGCTGAACCTGCTGCTGTCCGCGCTCGACCGGTACGTGCCCGGCCTGAGCAGCGGCGTCGTCGTGCTGCTCGCGCGCGACGTGTGGGCGTACCTGCACGACGACGCCGTGCGCACGACGATCGACGACGCCGTCGCGGCCGCGATCCCGGTCGACGGCCCGGCCGTCGTGATCGCGCACTCGCTCGGGTCGGTCGTGGCGTACTCGGTGCTGCGCGAGCACCCCGACGCCGCACGGTGGGACGTGCCCCTGCTGCTCACGCTCGGTTCCCCGCTCGCGATCCGGGCGATCCGCGACGCCCTCGCCGCCCGCGCCCCGCTGCGCGTGCCCACCCCGGTGCGGCGCTGGGTCGCGGTGCGCGACCGCCGGGACGCGCTCACGCTCCACGGCCTCGGCCCGGACGCGTTCCCGCTCGACCCGGCGACGCCGGCGATCGAGGACCTCGTCGTCGCGAACGCGGCACCCGGGCACCACGCGGCGGCCGTGCTGCTCGCCGACGGTCGCCCGGCGGGCTACCTCGCGCTCCCCGAGGTCGCGGGCGCCGTGGCGGCTGCGCTCGACGCCTGACGCGACCTGTCAGCGGCAGGTCGCAGCAGGTCGCGGCAGGTCGCGGCAGGTCGCGGCAGGTCGACTCGCGCCGACAGGTTCAGGACACGCCGTGCAGGCGCGCGTGCAGGTCCCGGATCTCGGGCGCGAGCTCGTACGCCGGGCCGCGGACGGCGACGCCGGGGGCGACGTCGCCGATCGCGAGCGGGCGCACGGGTCCGGGCGCCACGCCCCACTCGTCGAGCCAGCCGACGAGCTGCGTCGTGCTCGACGCGTAGACGATCGGGCCGAGCCCGACCCAGGCGTGGGCCGCGCTGCACATCGCGCAGTGCTCGCCCGACGTGTACACGACCGCGTCGCGCCGCTCGTCGGGCGTGAGGTGCGCCGCGGCCCAGCGGGCGATCTCGAGCTCGGGGTGCCGGGTCGCGTCGCCGTCCTTCACGCGGTTGCGGTCCTCGAACCGTACGACCCCGTCGCGGTCGACGAGGAGCGAGCCGAACGGCTCGTCGCCGTCGTCGAGCGCCTCGCGCGCGAGCTCGACGCAGCGGCGCAGGTGCAGGAGGTCGTCGGGGGTGGGCAGCGTGTCGGGAGTCATGGCGCCCATCCTCGCCCCGTCAGCGCGCGACCGCGAGGACGCTGCGCACGTCCGCGACGAACCCGTCCACGTCGTCCGGGGTCGTGTCCCACGCGCACATCCAGCGGACCTCGACCCGGTCGGGCGACTCGCCCGGACCCCAGTCGTAGAAGCGGTGCCGCTCGCGCAGGCGCTCGATGGCGGCGCGGGGGAGCGTCGCGAAGACCGCGTTGACGAGCGTGGGCTGCGTGAAGGCGAGGCCGGACGGCGGGGCGAGCGCGGCGTCGTCCCGTCCGAGCACGGTGGGGACGACGACGTCCGCTAGCCCGGTGCGCAGGCGCGCCGCCATCGCGTTCGCGTGCCGTGCGTTGCGCAGCCACAGCTCGTCCGCGTCCGTGATCTCGTCCACCTCGGCGACGACGTCGCCCACTGGCTCGAACAGCGCGAGGAGCTGCGCGGAGACGTAGCGCATCTTCGACGCGAGCTGCATCGTCGCCTTGCGCACGAACTCGACGCCGTCGACGGCCGACGGGTCGAGCACGACGACCGCCTCCCCGAGCGCGAGCCCGTTCTTGGTGCCGCCGAACGACAGCACGTCCACGCCCGCGTCCGTGGTCAGCGCGCGCAGCGGGACGTCGAGCGCCGCGGCCGCGTTCGCGAGGCGCGAGCCGTCCAGGTGCACGCGCATGCCGCGGGCGTGCGCGGCGTCGGCCACCGCGCGGATCTCGGCGGGCGTGTAGAGCGTGCCGAGCTCGGTCGACTGCGTGAGCGACACGACGAGCGGCTGCGCGCGGTGCGGGTCGCCGAGGTCGCCCGCGAACCGCTCCACGGCGTCGGGCGTGAGCTTCCCGTCCGGCGCCGGCACGGCGAGCACCTTGACCCCGCCCACCCGCTCGGGTGCGCCGTTCTCGTCCGTGTTGAGGTGCGCGTGCTCGGTCGCGACGACCGCGCCCCAGCGCGGCAGCATCGCCATGAGCGCCACGACGTTGGCGCCCGTGCCCGTGAGCACCGGGTAGGCCGTGGCGTCCGGGCCGAAGCGGGACCGCACGGCGTCCTGGAGGCGCGCGGTCCACGGGTCCTCGCCGTAGGAGATCTCGTGCCCGGCGCTCGCCGCGGCGAGCGCGGCGAGGACGTCGGGGTGGGCGGGGGAGTAGTTGTCCGAGGCGAACGACGTCACGTGCCCAGGGTAGGCCGCCGCCGGACACCGCCGCCCTCGGTCGGCGGTGACCGACCTCATGGCCGGCCCACCACCGGCCTACGCGACGAAGGTCCGCCAGGCGCCGCAGTCCTTGATCGGTCCACCGGCGGAGAGGTCCTGCCGGCACGCGCGGACCGACACCGACTTGCCCTTCGACATGCTGCCCGAGTACCAGTACACGCTCGACCCGACCCCGTCGCTCGCACGGACGGTCTTGGTCGTGCCGTCGAACCGCACCTGCGCGACGGCGCTGGCGCCGTCCTTGCGGTTGTCGACAACCGCGACGTACGCGCTGTGGCGTCCCGGGTCGTTGGGGGCGAACGTCGCCCTGGCGTAGTACGGGCTGCCGGCGCTGTACACCGTGCCCGAGGTGCCGGCGGACGCACCGACCGCGGTCCCGAGCATCAGGGCACCGACCATGACGGCGGCCGCGACGATCTGACGAGTCCTCATGTGCACTCCTTCCAGAGCCGCTCCCTCCGGAGCGGCGAACAGCCGTGACGACGGACTCCCGGATCGTAGGCGCCGGTGCGCGGACGGGCGATGGGCACCCGTCCCCATCCGGGACGAGCCGCAGGCCCGGCCGCGCGCGAGCGGGCCGCAGCGTGCCTAGCGTCGAGGGGGGCGCAGCGGGCGTCCCGAGCAGCACGGAGGTGCAGCCATGACCACGAACCCAGACGAGCCCGGCACGAGGCCGGTCCCTCCGGTCGAGCCGACGGTCGAGCCGCCGAAGTCCCCGGGGCCGCCCTCGGACCCGTCAGAGCCGTCGCGCGACCCGAGCCACGCGGACCCGCTCCCCGAGTCTCCGCCTGACTGGCCGCCGTCACCGGGCCGGCCTGTCGGTCCGGACGAGCCGAGCCACGACGACTGACCGCCGGCCGCGCGTCGCGCCCCCGGTGCTCCGCCGACCGTCGGCTCACAGGAGCCGGCGCGAGCCCGGGTGCGTGACGCGCAGCCAGCGGTAGGCGTAGCCGTCGAGCCGGACCTCGGCGCTCCCGTCGGGGTCCGGCTCGACGTCGTCCGCGTCGAGCAGGTCGACGAGGCGCGCGTCCTCCGGCAGGTCGTCGAGCGCGAGCCGGACCACGACCGGGTCCGGGGACAGGTTGTGGACGGTGACCATCGACGCCTCCTGCCACGTGCTGCGCAGCGCGAGGACCGACGGCTCCGGCTGGTCGAGCACGTCGACGTCGCCCCAGCCGAGCTCGGGGCACTCGCGGTAGCGGTGCGCGAGCAGGCGCACGAAGGTCAGCAGCGAGTCGGGGTCGCGCCGCTGGTCCGCGACGTTGACGTGCTCGGGCGCGTAGCCGTCGCCGGGAACGGGCCCGGCGAGCCGGCGCGCGGGCGCTCGCGAGAACCCGCCGTTGCGTCCGGACGTCCACTGCATCGGGGTCCGCACGGCGAGCCGACCGTCCGCCGCGAGGTTCTCGCCCATGCCGATCTCCTCGCCGTAGTAGAGGACGGGCGTCCCCGGGAGCGCGAAGAGCAGCGAGTACACCATCCGCACGCGGCGCGGGTCGCCGCCCAGCATGGGCGGGAGCCGACGGCGCAGCCCGCGCCCGTAGAGCTGCATGTCCTCCTCGGGCCCGAACGCGGCGAAGACCTCCTGGCGCTCGTCGTCGGAGAGCTTGTCGAGCGTGAGCTCGTCGTGGTTGCGCACGAACGTCGCCCACTGCGCGTCGTGCGGGATCGGGGGGCGCGCGGCGAGCGACGCGGCGAGCGGGCCGGCGTCGTGCCGCGCGAGCGACAGGTACAGCGCCTGCATGCCGTTGAAGTCGAACTGCAGCGTCAGCTCCGAGCTCGACGGGCCGGACTCGCTCCCGTCGCCCTCCCCGTCGTCACCGAAGTACAGGCGCTGCTCCTCGAACGGCAGGTTGACCTCGCCCATGAGGATCGAGTCGCCCGTGCGGCGCGAGAGGAACGAGCGCAGCGCGCGCAGGAAGTCGTGCGGGTCCTCGATCTCGTCCGACGGGTTCGCCGCCGCGTCCCCGAGGAAGAACGGGACGGCGTCGACGCGGAACCCCGACAGGCCGAGCTGGATCCAGTAGCCCATCGACTTCGCGATCGCGTCCCGGACGCGCGGGTTGGCGGTGTTGAGGTCCGGCATGTGGCGGTAGAAGCGGTGCCGGTACCACTCGCCGGTGCGCTCGTCCTTCGTCCAGATCCCCTCCTCCTGGTCGGGGAAGATCACCTGGTCCTTCGTGGGCGGGGGCTCGTCGGCGCGCCACACGTAGAAGTCGCGGTACGGGTCGTCCGTGCTCGACCGCGAGGCCTTGAACCACGGGTGCCGGTCGGAGGTGTGGTTGACCACGAGGTCGGCGATGACCCGGATGCCGCGGTCGTGGGCCGTCCGGACCAGCTCGACGAGGTCCCCGACGTCGCCGAGCCGCGGGTCGACCGCGAGGAAGTCGGTGATGTCGTAGCCGTCGTCGCGGTCGGCGGTCGGGTAGAACGGCATGAGCCACAGGCACGTGACCCCGAGGTCGGCGAGGTGGTCGAGGCGCTGCACCAGTCCGGCGAAGTCGCCCACACCGTCGTCGTCCCAGTCCATGAACGTCTCGACGTCCAGGCAGTAGATCACCGCGTTCTTCCACCACAGGTCGCCGGTGTCGCCGATCCTCATGCCGCACCTCCTTCGGTCGTCGCGGTCGCCGACCGCAGGAGCGGCAGCAGCGTCGCGCCGGCCGCATCGAGGAACGCGTCCTGCTGCTGCCCCACGTGGTGCAGGTACACCTCGTCGAACCCGCACGCCGCGAGCTCGGCGACGCGGTCCGCGAGCCGCTGCGCGTCGTGCTCGACGAGCACCGTCCCGCGCACCTCCTCGGGGCGCACGAGGTCCGCGACCGCGTCGAACTGCTCCGGGGTCTCGAGGTGCCAGCTCACGCTCGGCGGCAGCAGGTTGGAGCGCCACTGGTCGTGCGCGACGGCGAAGGCCGCCTCGTCGTCGTCGCCCCACGCGACGTGCACCTGCAGGGCGAGCGGGCCACGCCCGCCCGCGTCGCGGTACTCGCCGACGACGCGGCGCAGCGACTCGACCGGCTGGTTCACGGTGACGAGGCCGCCGGCCCAGTCCGCGTGCCGGCGTGCCGTCGCCGGGGTGACGGCCGGGCCGACGAGGCGCGGGACGACGTCGGGCAGCGACCAGACGCGCGCCCGGTCCACGGTGACGTGCCCGCGGTGAGTGACCTCCTCGCCCGCGAGGAGCGCGCGGATGACGTCCACGCACTCGCGCAGGCGGGCGTCCCGGTCGGCCTTGGTGGGCCACGGGTCGCCCGTGACGTGCTCGTTCATCGCCTCGCCGGAGCCGAGCGCGGCCCAGAACCGGCCGGGGAACATCGCCCCGAGCGTCGCGATCGCCTGCGCGACGACCGCCGGGTGATAGCGCTGACCGGGCGCGGTGACGACGCCGAACGGCAGGTCGGTGCTGGCGAGCGCGGCACCGAGCCAGGACCAGGAGTGACCCGACTCGCCCTGCCGCACGCTCCAGGGCGCGAGGTGGTCGGAGCACATCGCGACGTCGAACCCCACCTCCTGGGCGCGACGTGCAGCACCCAGCAGGGGGCCCGGGGCGATCTGCTCGTGGGACGCGTGAAAGCCGAGGGAGACCATGGCGCCAGTGAACCGAGGGTCCGGGTGACACGCTCGGCGAGGAGGGGGAACGGTGGAGGGTCCGTGCCCGTCCCGAGGGCCGCCGCGGGGGCCGTGCCGGCCCCCGTACGCTGACGCGATGCGCCTGCTGACGTGGACGTTCGCCGCCTACCTCGCCGCCGTCCTCGTCGTGACGCTGTGGCCCTCCCCGCAGTCCACCGACGCGCCGAGCTGGGCGACCGCCACCCTGGACTTCCTCCAGGGCCTCGGGATCCCGATCACGCTGCCGGTGCTCGAGGCGCTCGCGAACGTCGTGATGTTCGGGCCGTTCGGCGTGCTCGGGGTGCCGCTCCTGCGCGGCGCGACCGCACGACGGCACGGCGCACCGCTGGGCGTGTGGCGCGCCGTCGGTGTCGTCACCCTCATGGGCTGCGCACTGTCGGTCGCGATCGAGCTGACCCAGAACCTCCTGCCGGGCCGCGTCCCGACCGTGCAGGACGTCGTGCTGAACACCGCGGGCGCGCTGCTCGGTGCGGTGCTCGTCGCGGTCGTGCTCGTCGCGGTGTCGGCGCGACGCCCGGTGGCGCCCCGGGTCGGGTGACGATGGCCTGCGAGACCGGGCGTCAGCCCACGACGCCGTCCACGTAGAACCAGCGGTCGTCCTCCCGGACGAACCGGCTGACCTCGTGCAGGCGCCCGCGGTCCGCGGGGTCGGTCCGCGACCGGTGGTGCGCGACGAACTCCACGACGCCCGTCGAGTCGAACGGGCCGCCGGCCTCCGTGCGCACGACGTCGAGCCGGCGCCACTCCAGGTCGTCGTCGAGGTCGAGCGACCCGGGCCGGGTCGACGCGTGCCAGGTCGCGAGCAGGTAGGCGGCGTCACCGATGGCGAACGCGCTGTAGCGCGAGCGCATGAGCGCCTCGGCGGTCGGCGCGAACGGCCCCGGGATCGAGCCGTCGGCGCCGGGACGCAGGCCCGCGTGGAAGCGGCCGCAGCACGACCCGTACGTCTCCCCGGACAGGCAGGGGCACCGCGCGTCGTCGGCCAGGGTCACGATGCGACCCCCCGACGGGCGGTCGCGGCCGACGGCGCGCACTCCGCCGCGGGCGCCCGGCCCGAGCGCTCGACCGCCTCGGTGATCGTGCGCGACACCGCCGCGAGCCGAGCCAGGCCCTCGGGTCCGAGGGGCTCGAAGACGACCTCGCGCAGGAGCTCGGTGTGCCCTCGCACGGTGCGCAGGAGCGCGCGGCGGCCGGGGTTGGTGAGGACGATCCACGTGCCGCGCGCGTCGTCGGCGCACTCGGTCCGCTCGACGAGGCCGCGGTCGGCCATGCGGCGCGTGAGGTGCGAGACGCGGCTGCGCTCCCAGCAGAGCTCGGCGGCGAGCTCGCCCGTGCGCAGGGCACGGTCCGTCGCGGCGTGCAGCGCCGAGAGCGCCTGGAACTCGGCCTCGGAGAGGTCGCCGTCGTCGCGCATCCCGGCGGCCAGCACGCGGTCGAGGGCCTTGCGCATCGTCACGTAGGCGTCCCACGCGTCGCGCTCGGTGTCGTCGAGGATCGGGTGTCCCGCCATGCGGACGATCTTACCGGCGGTGGGTGACACGTCACCGAGATGGGGTTACGGTGACGCATCACCAACTTTGGTGACACGTCACTCTTCTGGAGGAACCATGACCTCGATCCCGCGTCTCGCGGTCCTCGTCGGGAGCACGCGCACCGGGCGCAACAGCGAGGGCGTCGCGCGCTGGGTGCTCGACCGCGCCACGCAGCGCACCGACGCGACGTTCGAGCTCGTCGACCTCGCCGACCACCCGCTGCCCCACCTCGACGAGGCGCTCCCGCCGCGCCTGCAGCAGTACGAGAACCCGCTCGTGTGGGAGTGGTCGCGCGTGATCGACGGCTTCGACGGCTACGTCGTCGTGACGCCCGAGTACAACCACGCACCGCCCGCCGTGCTGAAGAACGCCCTGGACTGGCTGTACCACGAGTGGGCCGACAAGGCCGTGGGCTTCGTCGGCTACGGCGCGCAGGGCGGCACGCGCGCCGTCGAGCAGCTGCGCCTCGTCGCGGGTGAGCTCCAGCTCGCCGACGTCCGCACCCAGGTCGGGCTGTCGCTCTACGACGACTTCGAGGAGTTCCGGACCGTCGCGCCGCGCGAGCGCCACCTGCGCGACCTCGACGCGACGCTCGACGAGGTGGTCGCCTGGTCGGGCGCCCTCGCGACCGTGCGCGCCCGCAAGGCCGTCGCCGCCGCCTGACGCCCGGCAAGGGCCGACCCCGTGCACGACGACGCCCGCCCACCGAGGGTGAGCGGGCGCCGTCGGGCATCGCCTCACCCGGGCCGGAGGCCCGAGCGGTCAGGCGACAGGGCGCGGGTCAGTCCTGCGCGGCCCACGGGCCCCAGCGGTCGCCGGGCGCCTGGTTCCGCGTCCACCACTTCGCGGTGTACGTGGTCCCGTCGTAGGTCACGGTGTCGCCCTTGACGTAGACGCGGCTCGGCTTCCATGCCCCGACGCCGTTCGCGTCGACGCCCGCGATCTCCTCCCACGGGCCCCACGGGTCGCCCGGCTTCTGGCCCTTCGTCCACCACTGCGCGCGCCAGACCGAACCGCCGTACGTGACGGTCGCCCCGCCCTGGTAGGCCGTGCTCTTCGACCAGGCCGCCGGCTCCTCGTACGTCGGCTGGGCCTGCGGGTTGAGCTCGTCCGTGACGACCGACTTCGCCGCGTTGGTGAGCGGGTCGTCGAGCAGCAGGACGTCGAGGCCCTGCTGGATGTCGTTCGAGATGATCGCGCCGTTGTACCAGTACGCCGACCACGAGCCGCCGAGGATCAGACGCTCCGAGGACAGCGGGCCGCGGTCGAACCACGCGATCTCGACGGGGTTCGCCGAGTCCGTGAAGTCCCACACCGAGATGCCGCCCTGGTACCAGGCCTGGACCATGATGTCGCGGCCCGGGACGGGGATGAGCGAGCCGTTGTGCGCGACGCAGTTCTCGGTCGCCGCCTGCTCGCGCTCGATCTTGTAGTAGCTCTTGAACACGAGCTCGCCGCCCACGATGTCGTAGATCGCGTCGGCGCCCTTCTCCGGCCCGACCGTCGGGTTGCACGTGGGTGCGCCGCCGCCGCCGAGCTCGTCCGTGAAGACGACCTTGGTGCCGGCGTTGTTGAACGTCGCCGAGTGCCAGAAGGCGAAGTTCGTCGTGTCACGGACCACCTCGGTGACCACCGGGTGCGCACGGTCGGAGATGTCCATGAGGATGCCGTCGCCCATGCACGCGCCCGCCGCGAGGTCCTTCGACGGGTAGGTCGTGATGTCGTGGCAGCCCGACGTCGTGCTCGAGCCGTTGCCGCCAGGGTTGCCGCCGGGGTTCTCGCCCGCGTCGGGGAAGAGCACCGGGGTCGAGACGAGCTCGGCCGCGGCCGGGTCGTCGAGCGGGATCTGCACGACCGAGATGAGGTCGTGAGGCGGCTGGCAGTCGGGGAACGCCGCGTTGGGGCTGTACGACGACACGTAGACGAACAGCTCCTCGCCGTCCTTCGACGGCGCGAGCGAGTGCGTGTGGGAGCCGCACTGCGTCTCGACCGACGACACGTACTGCGGCGACGTCGGGTCGGAGATGTCGAAGACCTTGATGCCCTCCCACGAGTCCTTGATCGTGGCGCTCTGGGCGACGTTCTCGCAGGAGTCGTTGCTGCGCGAGGAGTCGGTGCTCAGGACGAGGAGGTCCCCGTAGACCGAGATGTCGTTCTGGGAGCCCGGGCAGACCACCTGGGCGACCTGTTGCGGCGCGGTCGGGTTCGCGACGTCGTAGACCGTGAACCCGCCGTAGTTGCCGGCGAACGCGTAGCGGCCCTGGAACGCGAGGTCGCTGCTGTACTGGCCCTCGGGCGCGAACTCGCCGTTCTTCGGGATGTTCGCGACGTGGGTCAGGTTGGGGCTGCCTGCGACCTCTCCGGGCGCCAGGACGTCGGTGGCCTGGGCGAGCGGCGCGAGGCGCTGGGCGGGAAGGTCGGCGAGCGAGCCGGCGGCCTGCTCGGTGAGCGCGGCCACCGCCTCGGGAGAGCCGTCGGACGGTTCGGCGGACGCCGACGAGGCCACGGCGAGCGAGGAGACGGCGAGCGAGGCCGCCATGGACGAGGCGAGCAGGACCCGGCTTCTTTGCCGGCGCGTCTTGTTCGTCGTTCGATGCACGAGCGAAACACCTCCTTGGTAGTGTTCTGCGAATTCTGTCCGGCAGGTGTGATCTGGACCACCCCAAGCGCGCGAATCGCGGTGACTTTTTACACGGAGGGAACAGGGCGGGTGCAGAGTTTTCCCAGCGGTAACGCGACCCCGACCGTCGGCGCACGCGCCCTGACCTGCGCCGTCGTCGTGCTCGGGGTCGCGCTCGGCGCCGCGGCGTGCACCGCCGACCCGGACCCGACCTCGACGCCGTCGAGCGTCGTCGTGCAACCCGGCCGGCCGGGCGAGGAGGCGACGACGGTCGCGCCCGAGGACTACGACGCCGCGCCCGAGGCGGGCTCCTGGAACCAGGCCGACGCCGCGTTCGTGACCGGGATGATCGAGCACCACCTCCAGGCGCTGGAGATCGCCGCGCTCGCGCCGGACCGTGCCGGGTCCGACGCCGTCCGGTCGTTCGCGGAGCGCGTCACCGCCGCGCAGGGCCCCGAGGTCCACGCGCTCGCGTCGTGGCTCCAGGCGCGCGACCTGGCCGTCCCGGAGGGGGCGGAGGGCGACGGCGGCACGGGTCCCCGCGCGCCCGAGGGATCGGGGCACGAGCACGGTGACGGCGTCTCCGGGATGCTCACCCCCGAGCAGCTCGCCGCGCTCGAGGCGGCGAGCGGCGCGGAGTTCGACCGGCTGTTCCTCGAGGGGATGATCCAGCACCACGAGGGCGCCCTCGCGATGGTCGACGTCGTGCTCGTCGACGGTCAGGACCTCTTCGCGAACGAGATCGCGGCCGAGACCGCCGCCGGCCAGGGCGGCGAGATCGACCGCATGCGCGACCTCCTCGCCACCCTCTGACGCGCCGAGCCAGAGCCGAGGCCCCGCGAGGGAGAACCGTGGTTGCGCGAGGTAGAGCTCTGGTCGTGCGCGGGAGAACCGTGGTGCGTGCTGAGCGTGTCCTCCGACGCACGCGACCGTGGCCCGCCCCGACATCGGGACGGGCCACGGTAGGGGCTCGGGACGGGCGAGGTCAGCAGTAGAGGTTCGCGCCCGTCGTCGTGCCGAGGATCTGCGCGAAGCGCTGGAACGCGGTGACGCGCGACTGGACCTGCGCCGGGTTGCCGCCGTTGCACTCGATCGAGCCGTTGATCGAGCGGATCGACTCGCCGAAGCCCGCGCCCGAGACGATCGCCTGGTGGCCGGACATCGAACCCGCGCCGGACTGCGTGTTCCAGAACCACAGGCCGGTCTTCCACGCGACGGCCGAGTTCTGCTCCACGAGGTACGGGTTGTTCAGCAGGTCGATGCCGAGCGCGTCACCCGCGGCCTTGTAGTTGTAGTTCCAGCTCAGCTGGACCGGGCCCTTGCCGTAGTACGCGCTCTGGCCCGCGGGGCAGCCGTACGGCTGGGAGTAGTCGCAGTAGTGCGGGTAGTTCGCGGTGTTGATCTCCTTGATGTAGACGAGCCCGCCGGTCTCGTGGTTGACGTTCGCGAGGAAGGCCGCGGCCTCGCGCTTGGCGACCTCGGTGCCGCCCGTCGTCGCGAAGCCCGGGTAGGCCGACAGCGCGTCGACGAGGCCGTGGTAGGAGTAGAACGCGTTCCGGTTCGGGAACATCTGGTTGAACTGCGCCTCGGAGACGACGAAGCCGCTCGGGTTGCCGGGGTTGCCCGGGTTGCCCGGGTCGGTCCCGCCGCCGCAGGCGCCCTGGGTGCGCCAGACGCCCCACTCGCCGGTGGTGCCGGGCGTCTCGCCCTGGGTCCACCAGCCGGCCTTCCAGTTCTGGCCGCCGTGCGAGACGACGGCGCCGCCCAGGTAGACCGCGCCGGAGCTCCACGCGGGTGCGCAGGTCGCGGCGTGCGCCTGCTGCGCCGGGCCGGCGACGGCCCACGAGAGCGCTCCCGCGAGCGTGAGAAGAGCGGCGAGGAGGAGGGCGAGAGGGCGGGACACGGGCCGCTGGGCGACCACGGCGGACGCCGCGGGGGAGGACGACGCCGGAGCTCGGGTGTGCATCGGTGCACCTTTCGTCGGTGGTCGGGTCGGTTCGAGCCTGGCGGCGCCTCACCGTGGTGGACAACCCCCGTACGCAGAACCCCGTACCCGTGGAAGACGCGAGCGTGACCAAGATTCTCCCTCGGCGTGGGGCATGCGGCGGGGTTGACGTCCGGGCTGGGCGGGTGCGAGAGTGTCCGCAACCCGGAAACGTTTCCAGGCTGTCGAGGTCGTCAGTCTGGAAACGTTTCCAGACCGACGGTCCTTCGACGACGAGGTGGACGACAGTGACGTCATCACGCGCCACGCTGATCCAGGTGGCACAGCGGGCCGGGGTCTCCCTGGCCTCGACCTCCCGCGCCCTGCACGGGACGGGCGCGAGCCCGGCGATGGTCGAGCGCGTGCGCGCCGCGGCCACGGAGCTCGGCTACAGCCCGGACGCGATCGGGCGGTCGCTGCGCCTGAAGAAGACGTTCCAGGTCGCGTTCGCCGTCGCCGACATCGGCAACCCCGTCTACGTCGAGATGATGACGGCGATCCACGAGGTCCTCGCGCCGCACGGCTACCGCGTCGTCGTCATGACGACGGGGGACACCACCACCTCGACCGTCGAGCTCGTGCGCAGCCTGTCGAGCGGGTTCGTCGACGCGATGATCCTCAGCCCGCTGCGTACCGACGACGAGCTCGTCGAGGAGATCCGGCAGGCGCCGGTCCCCGTCGTCGTCATCGGCCGCACCCTCGCGGACCGCGGCATCGACTCCGTCTCCACCGACTCGGCGGGCGGCATCGGCGAGGCCGTGCGCCACCTGCTCGGCCTCGGCCGCCGCCGCCTCGCGTTCCTCAACGGCCCGCTCGACACCACGCCCGGCGAGGCACGCCAGCGCGGCTTCGACGCCGCGACGCGCGCCGACGGGTTCGCGGGCGAGCGCGCCGACGCCGTCGTCGCGGCGGACTTCACCGTCGCGGCGGGTCTCGCGGCCACGCGCGCTCTCCTCGACTCCTCCGACGACGGCGCCCGCCCGGACGCGATCGTCGCGGCCAACGACCTGCTCGCCATCGGCGCGATCCGGGCCGTGCGCGAGCGCGGGCTCTCGGTCCCCGAGGACGTCGCGGTGACCGGCATGGACGACACCGAGATCGGCCGCGTGTTCCAGCCCAGCCTCACGAGCGTCTCGCTCGGCTCGACCGAGCGCGGGCGGATCGCCGCAGAGCTCGTGGTCGACCTCGTGGACGGCGACGCGCAGGCCGGGCGCCACACCGCGGTCGGTCCGCGCCTCGTCGTGCGCGAGTCGACCGCCGCGACGCCCGGCGTGGGCGCGCCGGACGGCGCGAGCGGCGCCGTCGGGCACGTCACCACGGCTGCCACGACCGGAGGTGACCGATGAGCGCCCCGACCCTCGCGGGCGACCCGCACGCGGCGGCGGCCCGCCGCCCGGACCGCGGCGCCCCGCGCCGGACGGGCGGCATGGCCCGCGCCAAACGGCGCGAGGCGATCGCGCTCGTCATGCCGTCGCTCCTGCCGATCCTCGTGCTCAGCGTCGCGCCGCTCGTCATGGGCGTCGCGCTCGCGTTCACCGACGCGCGGCTCGTGCGCCACCCGGACTACCAGTTCGTCGGCGTCGACAACTTCGTGCGCCTCGCGGACAACTCGTTCTTCTGGGACTCGTTCCGCATCGGCATGATCTGGGCCGTCTCGGTGACGCTGCTCCAGCTCGTCGCGGCGATGGGCCTCGCGCTCCTGCTCAACTCCGGGCTCCGGCTCCAGGGGCTGACGCGCGTCCTCGCGCTCATCCCGTGGGCCATGCCGCCGGTCGTCGTGGCGATCATGTGGCAGATGATCTACTCGCCCAACGCCGGGCCGCTCAACGCGTTCCTCGGCGCCCTCGGGCTGCCGGACGACATCAACTGGCTCGCCGACTTCTCGACCGCGCTGCCCGCGGTGATCGTCGTCGGCGTCTGGGTCGGCATGCCGCAGACCACGGTGACGCTGCTCGCCGGGCTCCAGCAGATCCCGGAGGAGCTGCACGAGGCCGCCGCGATGGACGGCGCGGGCGCCTGGCGTCGCTTCACCGCCGTGACGCTCCCGAGCCTGCGGCCGATCATCACGTCGATCACGTCGCTGAACTTCATCTGGAACTTCAACTCGTTCTCGCTGGTCTACGTGCTCACCGAGGGCGGGCCGGGTGGCCGGACCATGCTGCCGATGCTCTTCACCTACCTGGAGGCGTTCAAGAACCGGAACATCGGCTACGCCGCCGCGATGGGCGTCGTGCTCGTGGTCGTCGTCGTCCTCCTGCTCGCGATCTACCTGCGGTCGCAGTTCCGCTCCGAGAAGGAGAGCTGACCCGTGCGCGCACTCGTCCGCCCGGCCCAGTACGTGGCCCTCGCGTTCTACATCCTCTTCCTCGGCTTCCCGCTGCTGTGGCTCGTCTCGGCGTCGCTCAAGTCGTCGGGCGAGCTCAACTCGCTGACCGTGAGCCTGATCCCGCAGGACTTCCACTGGGAGAACTACTCGCAGGCGCTCTCGCGGCAGGGCCTCGTGCGCTCGGCGTGGAACAGCGCGATCGTCGCGGTCGTCTCGACGGCGCTCGTCGTCGTCATCGCGCTGCCCGCGTCGTACGTGCTCGCGCGCCTGCGCGGCAAGATCCGCGCGGCGGGCGTCGGCTGGATCCTCGTGAGCCAGGTGTTCCCGGTGATCCTCATCATCCTGCCGCTGTTCCTCATCCTGCGGACCATCGGCCTCACGGACTCGCTCGTCGGGCTCACGCTCGTCCACACCACGTACACCCTGCCGTTCGCGCTGTGGATGATGCAGGGCTACGTCTCCGCGATCCCCGTGGACCTCGAGGAGGCGGGCTCGATGGACGGCGCGAGCCGGTTCACCGTGCTCCGCACGATCGTCTTCCCGCTGCTCATGCCGGGCATCGTCGCGACGGCGATGTTCAGCTTCGTCTCCTCGTGGAACGAGTTCTTCTTCGCGCTCGTCCTGCTCCAGTCGCCCGAGAACTACACGCTGCCCATCACGCTGAAGATGTTCATCGGCGGCGAGGGCAAGGTGGCGCTCGGCCCGCTCGCCGCGGGCTCCGTGCTCGCGGCCATCCCCAGCATCGTCTTCTTCTCGATCATGCAGAAGAAGCTCACCGGCGGGCTGCTGTCCGGCGCCGTCAAGGGCTGACCCGCTGGGCCTCCTCGAACACCCCCAGACCCCCAGAACCGACCCCCACCCCGAAAGGTAGAACCATGAAGACTCGTGGTGCGTCCATCGCCGCATGCCTCACGATCACGACCCTGCTCGTCGCCTCCTGCTCGAGCGGGGGCGGCAGCGAGGACGGCGCCGACGGCGGCCCGGTCACGCTGAAGTTCCAGTCGCTGTCCGACCAGCCGGCCGCCATCGAGGCGACCGAGAAGATCGTCGCGGACTGGAACGAGGCCAACCCCGACGTCCAGGTCGAGATCGTGCCCGCGGGCTGGGACGGGATCTACGACAAGCTCATCACCCAGTTCAACGGCGGCGCCGCGCCGGACATCATCCACTACGAGGCCGCGAGCATCGTGCCCTTCGCCGTGGACGGCTACCTGGCCGACCTGTCCGAGTACATGTCGGACGAGAGGCGCGCCGACATCCCCGAGGGCATCCTCGACTCCGTGACGGTCGACGACCAGGTCATCGCGTACCCGACCGAGCTGCAGTCCTACATGGTGTTCGCCAACAAGACGATGCTCGAGGCCGCCGGCGTCGAGATCCCCACGGGCGACACGATGACGTGGGACGAGCTGCGCGAGATCGCGAAGGCCACCACCAAGGACGGTGCGTACGGTCTCGGGTGGGGGCTCGCGAGCCCGACGGCCGCGTTCATGGCCATGGCACCCGGCTTCGGCGGCCAGTACTTCGAGGGCACCGGCGCGGACGCGAGCATCACCATCGGCGAGGGCGAGATGGCCCTGCCGGAGCTCGTCGACGAGATGGCGCACACGGACAGCACGGTGCTGCCGGTGACGCTCACGCAGTCCGGCTCGGAGACGCTCGCGTCGTTCTACGCGGGCCAGGTCGCCATGACGATCCTGGGCTCGTTCCAGGCCGCGAACATCGCCAACGACGCGCCCGAGGGCTTCGACTGGGTCGTGCTGCCCCCGCTCGAGGGTCCCGACGGCGCCGAGCAGGCCGCCAACCCGCAGACGCTCTCGGTGAACATCGACTCCGAGCACGTCGAGGAGTCCGCGGAGTTCATCGAGTTCTTCACCGACACGGAGAACCTCGCCGCGCTCAACGAGGCGGACGCGCTCATCCCGGCCACGACGTCGGCCCAGGAGGCCATGGCGTCCTCGCTCGGCGACGAGAACGGCTGGTCGACGATCCTCTCGTCCGGTCAGTACCTCACGTCGGCGCCGTACCTGTTCGTCGACGCGTACGCGCAGTGGAAGGACACGGTCGCGACGCCCGCGTACCAGAAGTTCCTCGCCCAGGAGATCGACGCCGACCAGCTCGCGACCGAGCTCGAGGCCGGCTGGGACGAGATCACCAAGTAGCAGGACAAGCGGCGGGGCGGTCGACGGACGACCGCCCCGCCGGGAACCGCGGCCCTCACGGGCCGCACCCGGGCGCGACCCGCGCCGAGAGAGATCGACAGGGAGTGGACCGTGACCTGGCTGGACGACCGAGCGGTGGCAGTGATCACCGGAGCGGCGGTGGGGGACGCGCTGGGGGGCGCCACCGAGGGCTGGACCCCCGAGCAGATCGAGGAGCGCCACGGGGGGCGCGTGACGGGGATCGTGGAGCCCTGGTACCCGAACTGGCAGGACGCGCGTCCGATCGCGCCGTACCACAAGGGTGACGGGCACATCACGGACGACACCCTCATGACGCGCGCGCTCGTGGAGGTGTACGCGAAGCGACGCGAGCACCTCGACGCGTACGCGATGGCCGAGGACCTCGTGCCGCTCATGATCGGCGAGCCGCGCTGGATCCCCGAGCTCGAGTCGACCGCGCTGCTGCTGCAGCGCGTGTTCCTCGCCGAGAAGTGGATCGTCGCGCGCCTGCACTACGGGCACGTGGACCCGCGCGAGGCGGGCGTCGGGAACGTCGTGAACTGCGGCGCCGCGATGTACGTCGCGCCCGTCGGCCTCGCGAACGCCGGCGACCCGCGCGGCGCGTACGCCGAGGCGATCGACCTCACCGGCGCGCACCAGTCGAGCTACGGCCGCGAGGCCGCAGGTGTCTTCGCGGCCATGGTCGCCGCGTCCGTCGCGCCGGGTGCCACGGTCGACGACGTCGTGCACGCCGCGCGCGACCTCGCGCACGACGGCACCGCGGGCGCGCTCCAGGCCGTCGTCGACGCCTTCGACGGCTGGACGACGGCACCCACCACGGACGAGGAGGAGCGCGCGCTCGCCCGGCTGATCCGCGATACGGTCGCGCCGTTCGACTCCGTGGGACCCGCGTACCGGCAGATGTCGATGGACGCGCGCCGCCCGTCGCGCACCAAGTCCATCGAGGAGCTCCCCGCGGCGCTCGGCTTCGTGCTCGGGCACCGCGGCGACTTCCGTGGCGCCGTCCTCGGCGCCGTGAACTACGGGCGCGACGCCGACTCGATCGCCGTCATGGCCGGCGCGGTGTGCGCGGGTCTCGGCGGGACGGCCGTCGTGCCGGACGAGTGGCTCGACGCGATCGAGGAGGCGAGCCGCATGGACGTCCGCGAGACCGGCCGCCTCATGGCGTCCGCGGCGGCGGACATCCTCCGCGCCGACCGGGAGCGCGCCACGTCGCGGCTGCGCGAGCTCGCCGAGCTCGGCGGCGCGCCCGTGGACGGGAGCGGTCTCGGAGTGCCCGACGGCGCCGCGCGGGCGGGTGACCGGGCGTGAGGCTCACGTGGGCCCAGCCCGAGGACCTGCTCGCGCACGAGCTCGTCCAGGCCGCGGCGGAGGGCAAGGACGCCGCGGCGCTCGCGGACGTCCGCGAGCGCTGGGTCACCGCGGGCGGTGACCCCGTCCCCGCGGTGAGCGGGGCCGGTCCCGTCCCCGCGACCCCGGCGCTGCGCGCGCTCGCGCGCGACCTGCTCGTCGAGCTCGACGCGCTCCCCGCGGCGCTCGCGCCGCACGAGCCCGACGACTGGGACGCGATCGTCGCCACGCTCCCGGCGGCGCCCGACCTGCCCGACCGCCCGGGCGCCGTCGGGTCCTCCGCCGGTGCGGCCGTGGGCACAGCCGCCGACGCCGCGTACGCGGACCGCGTGCTCGGGGCGTGGACCGGGCGCGCGGCAGGCTGCCTGCTCGGCAAGCCCGTGGAGAAGATCCCGCGCGCCGGGATCGAGGAGATCCTGCGCGCGACGGGCCGGTGGCCGCTCGACCGCTGGTTCACCGCCGTCGGGCTGCCCGACGACGTCGCCGCGCGCTGGCCGTGGAACCGGCGCAGCGCCCCGACGTCGCTCGAGGAGAACATCGACGGGATGCCGGAGGACGACGACCTCAACTACCCGATCCTGGCGCTCGCCCTGCTGGAGCGGCACGGGCGCGGCTTCACGACGGACGACGTCGCGCAGCTCTGGCTCGACGCGCTGCCCGCGGGCCGCGTGTTCACGGCCGAGCGCGCCGCGTACCGCAACGTCCTCGACGCGCGGCCGGTGCCGGAGACGGCGACGCACCACAACCCGTTCCGGGAGTGGATCGGCGCGCTCATCCGCACGGACGTGCTCGGCTGGGTCTCGCCCGGCGACGTGCGCGAGGCCGCGCGCCTCGCGTGGACGGACGCGCGCCTGAGCCACACGCGCAACGGCGTCTACGGCGCGATGTGGGCGGCCGCGCTCGCGTCGGCGGCCATGGTCGGCGACACGGTGGACGAGGTGCTCGACGCGGCGGACGCCGTCGTGCCGCCGGGCAGCCGGCTGGCCGGCGCGATCCGGCTCGGCCGTGACGCGGGCCGCGACGGCGACGCGTCCGAGGCGGGCGTGCGCGCCGGCCTCGACGCGATCCACGCCGCCTACGGCGACCTGCACTGGGTGCACGTGCTGAACAACGCCGCCGTGATCGCCTACGCGCTCACGGCGGGCCGCGGCGAGGACGGGCGCGGCGACTTCGGCGCGAGCGTCGCGATCGCCGTCACCGCGGGCTGGGACACCGACTCCGCGGGCGCGACGGTCGGCGGCGTGGTGGGTGCGCTGCAGGGCGTCGACGGGATCGGCCCGCAGTGGACGCGCCCGCTCGACGGCCACGTCGCGACCTCGCTGCCCGGCGGCGAGCAGAGGATCGTGGACCTCGCGGCGCGGACGGTCGCGCTCGGGGCGACGCCGGTCGTGGTGGCCGGGGGAGCCGCGCAGGGAGCCACGGAGGGGGCGCGCGCATGAGCACGACGGCGGACGCGGGGCAGGACCCGGCGCACGGCGGGGCGGTATCGGTCCGGTCGGGACGGGTCGTGGTGGTCGGGTCGGCGAACGTCGACCTCGTCGTCGACGTGCCGCGCCACCCCGGCGGCGGCGAGACCATCCTCGGTGGCGACCTCCGCCGCAACCCCGGTGGCAAGGGCGCGAACCAGGCGGTCGGCGCGGCGCGCGCGGGCGGCGCGGACACGACGTTCGTCGGCGCGCTCGGGCACGACGACGCGGCGGACCTGCTGCTCGCGTCGCTCGACCGCGGGGGCGTCCGGACGGACCTCGTCGAGCGCGTCGACGCCCCGACCGGGACGGCCCTCATCACGGTCTCGCCCGACGGGGAGAACGCGATCGTCGTCGCGCCCGGCGCGAACTCGCACGTGACGGTCGGCGCGGCGCAGGCCGAGCGGATCGCCGCGGCGGACGTCGTGCTCGCGCAGCTCGAGGTCCCGCTCGACGTCGTGCGCGCCGCCGCGGCCGCGCGCCGGCCCGGCGCGTTGCTGGTCCTCAACGCGGCGCCGTCGCGCGACCTGCCCGACGACCTCTGGGACACGATCGACGTGCTCGTCGTCAACGAGCACGAGGCGGCGGACCTGGCGGGTCCGACGGAGGGCGAGACCGACCCGAGCAGCCTCGTGAGCCTCCTGCTCCTCCGCGTCCCGGCCGTCGTCGTGACGCTCGGCGGCCGGGGGAGCCTCGTGGCCGAGCACCTGCCCGGCGGGAAGCTGCTCACCGACGTGCCCGCGATCCCCGTCGAGGCCGTCGACACGACCGGCGCGGGCGACACGTTCTGCGGCGTCCTCGCCGCGGCGCTCGCGCGCGGCGCGGACCTGCCCGACGCCGCCCGGCTGGCCGCCGCCGCGGGCGCGCTCGCCGTGACCCGGCCCGGAGCGCAGGATGCCGTGCCCGACGCGGCGGACGTCGTCGCGCTCGCGCGGCGGGCCGAGGACTCCGCCCGACCGACCTGAGCCTGTTCACCGCACGACCGAGCGCGGGCCCGCCCGCCGAGGGAAAGGCACCATGACGTACACGTTCGACCCGCTCGTCCCGCGTCCGATCGACAAGCCGACCGAGGTCGCGCTCGACGGGCCCCTCACGCCCGAGCAGTCGCTCGCGCTCGACGAGGCGAAGATCTTCGTCGGCCCGGCCGACCCCGCCGACCGCCCGGCGTGGCGCGAGCGCCTCGCCGCGTGGCGCGACGACGCGCGCCGCCGGCACGGGTACACGGGCGCCGCGTACGACCGCCCGGACGCGGCGTGGGCCGCAGGGTGCTCGACGGTCGCGCAGGTGTGGCTGTGGGACGAGCTGCTGTACTCGTTCGAGGAGCACCGGTTCACGCCCGAGCGGTTCCTCGCGGATGCGCGCGAGCGGTTCGGCGGCCTGGACGCCGTCGTGCTGTGGCACGCGTACCCCGTGATCGGGATCGACGAGCGCAACCAGTGGGACTTCTACCGCGACGTCCCAGGGATCGTCGACCTCGTGCGGACCTTCCACGACGCGGGGCTCCACGTGTTCGTCGACTACAACCCGTGGGACGTCGGCACGCGGCGCGGGGACGACGACCTCACCGAGCTCGCGGCCGTCGTGCGCGACCTCGGTGCCGACGGCGTCTTCCTCGACACCCTGAAGAAGGCCGAGCCGGAGCTCGTTGCGCGGCTCGAGGCCGCGCGGCCCGGCATCGTGCTCGAGGGGGAGTCGAAGCTCCCGGTCGAGCGCATCGAGGACCACTCGTCGTCGTGGGCGCAGTTCTTCGCCGACTCGCCCGTGCCGGGCGTGCTGCGCGCGCACTGGTACGAGCGCCGGCACATGCAACACCACGTGCGCCGCTGGCACCGCGACCACTCCGAGGAGCTCCAGTCCGCGTGGCTCAACGGCGTGGGCGTCATGGTGTGGGAGGTCGTGTTCGGCGTGTGGGTCGGCTGGTCGCGGCGCGACGCCGCGACGGTCAAGCGCCTCGTCACGGTCCAGCGCGCCGCGCGACCCCTGCTGCTGGAGGGGGTGTGGACGCCCCTCACCGAGCTTGCCCCCGAGGCGGAGGAGGCGGGGGTCTACGCGTCGCGCTGGGACCTCGACGGCGTGACCTTGTGGACGCTGGTGAACCGAGGCGCCTCTGACTACGCTGGCCCCCTCCTCCCGCCCGACCCGTCCGACCCGGCCTCCCGCCGAACCCGGGGTTCCGCGTCAGCGGACGCCTCCGGTGACGCGCAACCCGGGGTTCGGCAGGCCGTGGATGACACGCAACCCCGGGTTCGGCGCGGCGAGGGGATCGACGGCGTCGTCCGCGTGCCCGCGCGGGGGATCGCCGCGGTGCTGCACGTGGCCGACGGCGTCGCCGAGCCCGCGTGGCTGGCGCACCTGCGCGATGTCGTCGGCTCGCTCGACACGGCCGCGCCGCACGCACCCGACGCGAGGTTCCCGCACCGGATCGCGCGGCGTCTCGCACCCGGTGCCGAGGCCCTCGTGGCGCGCGGGGCGACGGGCGCGCCCGGGGCGGGCGCCGTCGTCGTCCCCGCGGGACCGTACGTGCTGACCGTCCGGTACCGCGCGCGCGAGACCGGGATGTACCAGGGCGCGCCGTACGTGGACGAGTGGAAGCCGCTGCCGCCGCGCCTGCACGACGCGCGGACCCTCCAGCGCGACGGCGACCTCGCCGCGCCGGTCGCGGTCGGGGGCGACGTGACGAACGCGGAGTTCGCGGAGTTCCTCGCGGCCACCGGGTACGAGCCCGCGGTCGCGCACCGCTTCCTCGCGCACTGGCCGGACGGGCGTCCCGCGCCCGGCACGGAGGACGAGCCCGTGACGTTCGTCGACCTCGACGACGCGCGCGCGTACTGCGCGTGGCGCGGCGGGCGCCTGCCCACCGAGGACGAGTGGCAGCTCGCGGCCGAGCAGCCCGGCTGGACGCGCCGCGAGCCCGCCGTGTGGAGCTGGACGGGATCCGAGCACTCCGACGGCCGCACGCGGTTCGTCATGCTCAAGGGCGGCAGCGACTACCGCGCCGAGGGCTCCGACTGGTACGTCGAGGGTGGGCGCCACGCCCCGGACTACGCGGTCAAGCTCCTCGTCCCCGGCCTGGGGCTCGCGCGCGGCGCGACCGTCGGGTTCCGCTGCGCGTGGGACCTCGCCGCCGACCAGCCCGCCGAGGAGGTGACGGCATGACGGACGCACCGCGCGTCTCGCGCGACCCCGCCGCGGGCGCGCTCGCGGGCCTACGCGTCGTGGACGCCTCGACGCTGTTCGCCGGGCCCATGGCGGCGATGCACCTCGGCGACCTCGGCGCCGACGTCGTCAAGGTGGAGCACCCCACGAAGCCCGACCCGTCGCGCACGCACGGCGCCGCGAAGGACGGCGTGAACCTGTGGTGGAAGACGCTCGGGCGCAATAAGCGCACCGTCACGGTGAACCTCGGGAGCGACGGCGGCCGCGAGGTCTTCCTCGCGCTCGTCGCCGACGCGGACGTCGTCATCGAGAACTTCCGGCCCGGCACGCTCGAGCGCTGGGGCCTCGGCTACGACGAGCTGTCCGCGCGCAACCCGCGGCTCGTGCTCGCGCGCGTGAGCGGGTTCGGGCAGGTCGGGCCGTACCGCACCCGCCCCGGGTTCGGGACGCTCGCCGAGGCGATGAGCGGGTTCGCGGCGATGACGGGCGAGCCCGACGGCCCGCCGACGCTCCCGCCGTTCGGGCTCGCCGACGGCGTCGCGTCGCTCGCGACCGCGTTCGCCGTCATGGTCGCGCTGTCCACGCGCGAGCGCACCGGGCACGGGCAGGTCGTCGACACGGCGATCATCGAGCCGATCCTCGCGATGCTCGGGCCGCAGATCACGCGC
This sequence comes from Cellulosimicrobium sp. E-16, assembly GCF_049913115.1. Lineage (NCBI taxonomy): Bacteria > Bacillati > Actinomycetota > Actinomycetes > Micrococcales > Promicromonosporaceae > Cellulosimicrobium > Cellulosimicrobium sp. E-16. Next base: position 4,241,419 of record NZ_CP183974.1, on the reverse strand, counting down.
TGGGACCAGCTCCGCACCGTGCAGCCGCGCACCGGCAACCGCTCCGCGAACAACGCGCCGCGCAACACGTACCGCACGCGCGACGGGCAGTGGGTCGCGGTGTCGACGTCGGCGCAGTCCATCGCCGAGCGCGTCCTGCGCCTCGTCGGGCGCCCCGAGATCGTCGACGAGCCGTGGTTCGCAAGCGGCGTCGAGCGTGCGCAGCACGCCGACCTGCTCGACGAGGCCGTGGGCGGCTGGATCGCGCAGCGCACGCGCGACGAGGTCGTCGCGGCGTTCGAGGAGGCGCAGGCCGCTGTCGCGCCGATCTACGACGCGCAGGACATCGTCGACGACCCGCAGTTCCGCGCGCTCGGCACGATCCACGAGATCGAGGACCCGGAGCTCGGGCCGATGCTCATGCAGGGCCCGCTGTTCCGGATGTCCGGGAACGACGGCGTCATCCGCTTCACGGGCCGCGCGCACGGCGCCGACACCGACGCCGTGCTCGGCGAGCTCGGGTTCGCGCCCGAGCGCGTCGCCGAGCTGCGGGCGGAGGGGGCGGTATGACCGACCCCCGCACCACGCCGCCGCTCACGTTGCTGTACGTGCCCGCGGACCGGCCCGACCGGGTCGCGAAGGCGCTCGAGTCCGCGGCCGACGTCGTGCTCGTGGACCTGGAGGACGCCGTCGCGCCGGCGCGCAAGGACGAGGCGCGGGGGAACGCCGTCGGGCTGCTGGACGAGGCCGCCGCGGTGCGAGGGGTCCAGGTGCGGGTCAACCACCCCGCGACGCCCTGGCACGCCGACGACGTCGCGGCGCTCGGAGGGCTGCCGCTCGCGGTCGGGGCCCGTGTGCCCAAGGTCGAGTCGGCCGACGAGGTGCGCGCGCTCGCGGCGGCGCTGCCCGGGCGGGCGCTGCACCTGCTGGTCGAGTCGGCGCTCGGGGTCGAGCGCGCGTTCGAGCTCGCGACGGCGTCGCCGCAGGTCGCGTCGCTCGGGCTCGGCGAGGCGGACCTCCGCTCCGACCTGCGGGTCGACGACGAGGCGGGGCTCGCGTGGGCACGGAGCCGGGTCGTCGTGGCTGCCCGGGCGGCGGGGCTGCCCTCGCCCGCGATGTCCGCGTACACGCACGTGCGCGACCTCGACGGGCTCGCCGCGTCGTGCCGCGTCGGCCGCGCGCTCGGGTTCTGCGGCCGCACCGCGATCCACCCGCGCCAGCTCGACACGATCCGCGACGCGTTCCTCCCGACCCCGGACGAGGTGGACCGCGCGCGCGAGGTCGTCGAGCGCGTGGGCGACGCCGCGGCGTCGGGCACGGGCGTCGTCGCGCTCGCGGACGGCACGTTCCTCGACGTCGCGATGGTCGAGCGAGCCCGCACGGTGCTGGCACTAGGGGACCGTCGCCCGGGCTAGCGCGGCCGAGGCGCGCGCCGCGCCGAGAACGACCCTCCTCCCGGTCGAGCACGATCTTGCTGTCGTCATCGGCCTTTTCACGACAGCAACGTCGTGCTCGGCGGGAAGAGGGAGGGGGAGGGGGCAGCACATCACCGGATCTCGACGAGGAGACACGATGGACGCAGCACGACGGCCGCACCGACGGCCCGGGACGACGGCGGTCGGGACCGCGCTGGCCCTCGCCGTCGGGCTGGGCGGGCTGGGGCTCGCGCTGCCCGCGACGGCCGCGGAGCAGGGCACGGTCGAGCCGGGGCGGGTCGCCGACTCGGCGGCCGGGCCGATCGACTACACGGTCTACCTGCCGCCCGGCTACGACGACGGCGAGCAGGAGTACCCGACGCTCTACCTGCTGCACGGGCGCGGGGACACGCAGGCCGCGTGGCAGCAGGTCACGGGGGACCTGGACGAGCTCATCGGGTCGGGCGAGATCCAGCCGATGGTGGTCGTCATGCCGGACGCGCCGTGGAACGACCGCGGCTCCTGGTACACGGACTCGCTCTATGCCGGGGACGCGACGGGCGCCGGTGCCGGCACCGCCGTCGAGACGGCGTTCACGCGCGACCTCGTCGCGCACGTCGACGCCACGTACCGCACGGTCGAGGACCGCGAGGCGCGCGCCGTCGGGGGCTACTCCATGGGTGGCGCGGGCGCGCTGCGGTTCACGCTCGCGCACCAGGACACCTTCTCCGCGGGCATCGTCCTGAGCCCCGCGGTCTACGTGCCGCAGCCGCCCGCGGACTCCTCCGCGCGGGACCACGGCGCCTACGGCGTCGGGACCGCGCCGTTCGACGCCGACCGGTACACGGAGCTGTCCTACCCTGCGGCGCTCGCGGCGCTCGACCCGGCGCTCCCGGTGCACCTGTTCGTCGCCGTCGGCGACGACGAGTGGGCCAACCCCGACCCCGCCGAGGCCACGCACGACATCGACTTCGAGTCCGCGCGCCTCTACAACCAGGCGCGCCGCGTCCCGGGCGTGACGGCCGAGCTGCGCGTGCTCGACGGCGGGCACGACTGGGACGTCTGGCGGCCCGCCTTCCGCGAGGGGGTCGTCGACGTCTCGTCGCGGCTGCGCACGACGCCCGCGACCCCGTGGGACGCGGACCTGCTCGGGTCGGCGGGCGACGACCGCGCGGGCGGTGCCACGGCACTGCCCGACGGCGGGACCGCCGTCGCGCTGAACCTCGCCGGGGCGTGGGACGGGTACGAGCCCGCGGGCGGGCTGGACACGGTGGTCGTGCGGCGCGACGCCGCGGGCGCCGAGGTCTGGCGGCACGCGGTCGCGACGGGCGCGGACGACCGGGCCTACGGCGTCGTGCCGGGCGCCGACGGCGGCGTGCTCGTCGCGGGGTACACGAAGGGGGACCTCGACGGCGCGCACGCGGGCGCGACGCGCGACGACGGGTTCGTCGCGGCCGTGACCGCCGACGGCGAGCGGGCGTGGACGCTGCAGACGGGCGACCCGGGAGCGGCCGACCGCTTCTACACCGTCGCGTCCGACGGCGCGGGCGGCGCGTACGTCGCCGGGTACACGAGCGGCAGGGTCGGTGACGTCCCGAGCGCGGGGGACAAGGACGCGCTCCTGGGCCGGGTCTCCGCCGACGGCGAGCTGCTGTGGCTGCGCCAGGTCGGCGGCCCCGGCGAGGACAAGGCGCTCGCGGTCGCGGCGTCGCCCGACGGCGCGGTGTACGTGGGCGGGGTGTCGGGCGGCGGGATGCCCGGGGCCGAGCACGCGGGCGCCAACGACGGCTGGGTCGCGCGCTACGACGCCGACGGCGGGCAGGAGTGGCTGCGGGCCGTGGCGACGAGCGAGAACGACCAGGTCAACGGGCTCGTGGCGCGCTCGGACGGGTCGGTCGTCGTGGTCGGGCACACGCGCGGCGCGCTCGGCGAGGACGGGAACCTCGGGGACAACGACGTCGTGGTGCGGGCGTTCGACCCCGCGGGCGAGGTCCTGTGGACGACGCAGGTCGGCACGTCGACCGACGACCGCGGCGTGACGGGCGTTCTCGGCGCCGACGACGCGGTGCTCGTCGTCGGCACGACGTACGGCGCGCTGGGCACGGCCGTCGGCGGGGTGGACGTCGTGACGTTCCCCGTCGCGGCCGACGGCACCCCCGGCGAGGCGACGCAGACCGGCTCGCGCGAGCGCGACGGCGCCGACGAGTGGGACGACGCGAACCTGTTCGCGACCCCGGCCCCGGCCTCCTTCGGGCCGGCCTCGGCCGACTCAGCCGGCACGACCGGCGAGGGAGCGGCGCTGCTCACCGGGCTCACGTACGGCGCCCCCGCGGGCACGACCAACGCGGGCGCCGCGGACGTGTTCGTCGCGCGCGTGCCGTGGGACGCCGTCGTGCCGGGTTCCGGACCGGGCGAGCCGCCGCTGACCGCGACCGCCGAGACGCGGTGCCTGGCCGGAAAGGCCTACGTCGCGGTGCGCGCCACGAGCACGGCGGACGCGCCCGTCGACGTCGAGCTCGCCACGCCGTACGGCACGCGGGTGGTCGCGGACGTCCCCCCGGGGGCGAGCGCCTACCAGTCGTTCCCCGTCCGCGCCGCGACCGTCGCCGCGGGCGAGGCGACCGTCACCGCGGAGGGTCGCTCCGCCGTCGTCCCGTACGACGCGCTCACCTGCGGCTGACCGCCGAGCACGACCGTGCGCGCTGTCGAGCACGACTTGGGGGTCGTTGTCGGCCAGATGACGACCCCCAGGTCGTGTTCGGCGCGGGGCGGCCGGGGCGGTCAGCAGGTGAGGTGGTCGCCCGTCGTGGTGCCGACGATCTCCACGTAGTGGCGGAAGAGGCGGACGCGGTTGTTCATCTGGCGAGGGTTGCCGCCCTCGCACTCGAGGGGGCCGTTGATGGACCGGATGGTCTCGGCGAAGCCGTGCTCGCCGACGATCGCGTCGTGGCACGTCATCGACGCGGTGCCGGGCTGCGTGTTCCAGTACCAGAGCGCGGTCTGCCACGCGACGGTCGGGTCCTGCTCGACGAGCCACGGGTCGGCGAGGAGGTCGATCCCCAGTGCCTCGCCGGCCGCCCGGTAGTTGAAGTTCCAGGAGAGCTGGAGCGGGCCGCGGCCGTAGTAGGCGTCCTGCCCGGCCGGGCACCCGTACGGCTGGGCGGGGTCGCAGTAGTGCGGGTAGTTCGCGGTGTTCACCTCGACGACGTGCACCAGCCCGTGCGTCTCGTGGCTCACGTTCGCGAGGAACGCCGCCGCCTCGCGGCGGGCCACCCGGTCGCCGCCGGTCGTCGCGAACCCGGGGTACGCGGCCGTCGCGGCGACGAGCCCGGCGTACGTGTAGAAGGGGTTCCGCTCCGGGAACATCGCGTCGAACTGCTGCTCGGTCACGACGAACGTCGGCGCGCGGTCCGGCGCCGGCGGCGAGGCGTGCGTCGTCGGGATGAGCGAGGGCGTGGGGTCGGCCATGGGGTCCTCTTCGTCGGCGGCGGACCGCGACGTCGCGGCCGTGACCACCCTACGTGATTCGTGAGGAGACCTGCTTAATATCCGGGCGGCGGCGGAGGTGCGCCACACCGCTCGTTCGAGCACGACACCACCCGCCCACGAGCACGACACGAGGGCCGCCATCGACTCGATGACGACCCTCATGTCGTGCTCGGCGGGACCGGCGGTCAGGACGTCAGCCGCACGTCGTCTCCGGGTAGGCCGCCGTGCCCTTCGTCTGGACGCCCTGGCCGTCGACGTTCTTGTACGCGACGAGCGTCACCTCGCCCGCGTCGAGCGACTTGCCCTTGACCGAGAACGTCTTCTCGACCGTCTCCCCGGCGGGGATCTTCGTGAACTTGTGCTCGCCCGAGACCGTCGTCACCCGGACGTCGATCGGCACCGTGTCGGTGTTCGTCACCGAGGTGGTCAGCCAGAGCTGCTTGCCCGCCGCCTTGCACGACGGCGTCGCCGTGCCCGTGAAGAGGACGCTCGTGGACCCCGGCTCGGCGCCGATCGTGGCCGCCGTCGCGGACTGGTCGAACGACGCGTTGCCGTAGGTCGCGAACCAGCCCCGTGCCGTCGCGAAGTCGTCCGTGAAGGCCCGCGACAGGAGCAGCAGGAGCCGCGCCTTCACGGCCGTGAGGTCGCCGCCCGGGAGGATGCCGGTCCCGCCCCCGTACGACGACCCCGACCCGGTGCGCGTCGTCGAGACGAACCACACGCCCTTGTCCCGGATCGCCGCGGTGCGGGCCTGGCTCATCGCGGACGAGATGCCGCCCGCGCCGGTGCCCGCGGTGACGATGCCCTTGACCCCCGCGTTCGCGAACGCCGCGACACCCTCACCGCCTGCCTGCTGGTAGGACGTGACGATCTCGACGCGCGGGAGGGTCTTCGCGTCGACCGTCGCGACGTCGAACGGCGTGAACCACTCCTCGGTGTCGCACGCCAGCACGCGCGCCGGCGCGCGGCCCAGCGTGATGTTGTCGCCGTCGATCCAGCCGAGCACGCCGTACTCGCGCGTCTGGAACGTGTCCGTGCGGTACGAGTTCGACTTGGTGACCTCGCGGGCCGCCTGGATCTCGTCGTTGAGCATGAGCACGGTGCCGAAGCAGAACGTCTGCTGCGACGCCGCGACCTTGATCGCGTTGTACAGGTTCGCGGGCGCGTCCGTGCCGAACACGAGGCTCGAGTCCGGCCCGTCGCCCGACCCCCACGGGCGCATCGAGCCGGACGTGACGACGGGCTTGCGCGACTGGACCGTGAGGTCGAGCCAGTACGCGAACTCCTCCTGCGTGTCCGTCCCGGTCGTCACGACGACGGCGTCCGCCGTCTCGAGCTGCTTCTCCACCTCGAGCGTGAGCGCGTGGAACTGCTCCATCGAGTAGCCGGACGACCCGGCGTTGCCGAACTGGACGGCCGTGACGTCGGCGACGGCGTCGAGCTCCGGGCGCAGCGTGTCGAGCATGTCCTCCATGAGGTACGTGCCGGCGCGATAGCTCGTGAACGTGTCGCGGCCGGTCGCCTTGCCGGCCATGGTGCCGCCGGTCGCGACGACGACGACCTTCGGCTTCTCCGCGGCGGCGGTCGCCGTCGCGGTCGTGTACTGCGCGGACGTGATGCCGAGCGGGTTGGCCGGGGCCGTCCCGGCGGCGAGCAGCGGTGCCGCGGCGCCCTCGGCGCGTGCGGCGGCGGCCGACGCCCGGGAGTCGGCGACGGTGTACGCGACCGTCGCCGCGAGGGCCGCGCACGCCAGGACGAGCGCGACGACGGCCGCGACGGCGCGGCCGGACAGGGTCAGGGTGAACGTTCTCAACAGGGGGCCTTCCGTCGGGGGAACATCTGGCCCGCCCGACGCTAGGGACCGTGTGTTGCCTGATGGTTGCCTGTGCGTAAGAAGTACTCGCGTACCGGATCGCTCCGTCGGTACGCGCGGAGGCCCGCCGCGTCGCGCCGGTTGACCCGCGCACGCCGCGGGTCCAGCCTGGCGGGAGGGGCCGGCGCCGGTCCGGCCCGGTCAGGAGCGGTCATGGACGATCGCGACGCCGCCCTCCTGCGGGCGCACGAGCACGCCGCCGCGTGGCTCGACTCCCTCGCGACGCGGCCCGTCCCGCCGCGGGCGACCGTGGCCGAGGTCGTCGCGGCGCTCGGCACCGACCTTCCCGACGGTCCGACGCGGGCCGCGGACGTCGTCGACCTCCTCGCCACGGCGTGCGGGCCCGGCCTCACGGCGATGCCGTCCGGCCGCTTCTACGGCATGGTCATCGGCGGGAGCCACCCCGCGGCGCTCGCGGCCGACTGGCTCACGAGCGCGTGGGACCAGAACTCCGCGCTGCGCACGGTGACCCCGGCCCACACCGCCGTCGAGGACGTGACGAGCGCGTGGCTGCTCGACCTGCTCGGGCTGCCCGCCACGGGCGCGGTCGGGTTCGTCACCGGCGCGACGACCGCGAACTTCACGGCGCTCGCCGCGGCACGGGGCGAGGTCCTGCGGCGTGCCGGGTGGGACGTGCGCCGCGACGGGCTGACCGGGGCGCCGCGCGTCCGCGTGCTCGTGGGTGCCGAGCGGCACGAGTCGGTCGACCTCGCGCTGTCCTACCTCGGGCTCGGCGCGCCCGAGGTCGTGGTCGCCGACGACCAGGGCCGCATCTCGGTCGCCGCGCTGGAGGAAGCCCTGACCGACCCCGCCTCTCCCTCGACAGGTGGGACCGGGGGCCCGACGATCGTCGTGCTCCAGGCGGGCAACGTGCACTCCGGGGCGTTCGACCCGTTCGCCGCCGCGGTCGAGGTCGCGCACCGGCACGGCGCGTGGGTGCACGTCGACGGCGCGTTCGGGCTCTTCGCCGCCGCGTCGCCGTCGTACCGGCACCTCGTCGCGGGGTACGAGGCAGCGGACTCGTGGGCGACCGACGCGCACAAGACGCTCAACGTCCCGTACGACTGCGGGCTCGCGATCGTCGCCGACCCGGCACCGCTGCGCGCGGCGATGGGGATGCACGGCGACTACCTCATCCAGAGCGACACGGGCGACCCGCTCGACAAGGTGCCGGAGCTGTCGCGCCGCGGTCGCGCGTTCGCGGTGTGGGCGGTGCTGCGCGCGCTGGGGCGCTCGGGCGTCGCGGACCTCGTCGAGGGCTTCTGCCGGCACGCGACGACCTTCGCGGAGGGGATGCGCGCGCTCGACGGCGCGGTCGTGCTCAACGACGTCGTCTTCACCCAGGTCTGCGCGGCGTTCGGCGACGACGCGCGGACGCAGGACGTCGTGCGCCGCGTGCTCGACGACGGCACGGCCTGGATGTCCGGGTCGCGCTGGCACGACCGCGCGGTGCTGCGCGTGTCGGTGAGCTCGTGGGCGACGACGGACGACGACGTCCGGGTGAGCCTCGACGCCCTGCGCCGCGCCGCGTCGTCGGGCTGAGGCTTAGCGTCCCGCGCCGGGGCACGGCGGCGGACGCAGGCGCGGCGCCTACACTCGCTGCCGTGCCGACCGCCGAGGACCTCGCCGCCGCCGTCCGCGCGCGTGCCGAGGGGACGCCGTACCGGATCGTCGACGAGCGACCGGACGGGTTCGAGCTGCGGCTCGACCGCCCGGACGCGGCGTGGTGGCGGATCTTCTCGCACAGCTACTACGCGACGCTCGTCACCCACGAGGTGCGCGTCCTGCCGGACGGGCTGCGGGTCGAGCTCACCGACCTCGTGCGGCGCACCCACTGGGCTCTCGACGCGGACGGGCGGTTCGTCGAGCCCGAGCGGGGCTGGGTGCGGTCCGTCTCGCGCGGGACCATCCGTTCGACGTTCACGGCGTCGGTCGTCGACGAGGGGTCGGGGGCGCGGACGCGCGTCCTCTTCGACACGGCGGCCGGGCGCCGGATCGTCACCGAGGCGGCCCAGGGCCTCGGCATGAGCGTGGGCGCGTCGGCCGGGAGCCGCGCCGCGACGATCGTCGGCCTCGTGGCGGCGGGCGTCGGGCTGGCCGTCGCGCTCGGCGCGGTGGTCCTCGCGCTCACCGTCGGCCGGGGCTGACGGCCCGACCCGCGACTGCCCCGGCACGGCGCGGCCCGGGCGCCCCCGCCGCGGCGGGCGCCCGGGCCGAGCAGCAGGCCGGTCAGCGGCCTCCCGCTGCCGTCATCGACCGCGGTGCTTGCCGAGGTCGACGCGCACGAGGTGCCCGTCGGGCGGCGTCGTCTCGTCCGGGGGCAGCGCGTTCGTCGTCGCGAGCAGGCCCCTGCCGTCCCACTCGAGCCCGGCGGGCAGCGGGACCTCGACGACCGTGCTCGGGCCGCGCTTGCCGACCTGCGAGATCTTGCCGCCGAAGAGCTCGGCCACGTAGACCGTGCCCTTGTCCGTCACGGCGAGGTTCGTCGCGCCCACGAACCCGGAGCCGAGCTGGCGCACCTTCCCCTTCCACGGGTCCACCGTGTAGACGGCGCCGCGCGCCCCGAGGCTCGCGTCCTCGGGCCCGCCGGGGAGCGTCGTCACGTAGAGCACGCCGCGCGGGCCCACCTCGACGTCCGTGGGGACGGGCTCGAACCAGTAGGTCTCGCCGACGACGCAGTCGGGCCACCCGATCGCGGCCGCGGCCTCCGCGGTGACCACCGCGGGCTGGGCCGGGAGGACGGCCACCGTGCGGATCTTCCCGCGGTCGCTGATCGACAGGATCGCGTTCGCGCCCGCATCGGCGACGTAGGTCGTGCCGCGCGACGAGGTCGTCGCGTACGGGTGGGAGTCCGCGATCCCCGTGTACAGGCCCGGGACCGGCACCGGGGGCACCTGGGCGACGCACGCGGGGTCGGTCTTGCGCAGGCCGTACGTCACGCCTGCGTCGGGGTTCTTCGCCTGCTCGTACGCGAACGTGTCCGCGAGGACCCGGGGCGTGCCCGTCGGGTTCCCCCAGCGGTCCGTGCGCAGCGTCGAGACCTCCGACGCGACCGGGCCCTGCTCACCGAGCTGCGTCTCGGTGAACGTGATGCGGCGGTCGGCGTAGGAGACGCCGCCCACCTCGCCGCCGTCGGGCGACGCGTAGAGCACGCTCGGCGTGCCGTCGCGCCCGACGGCCGTGAGCAGCCCGGGGAAGTTCTGGGTGACGTACGTGGTGCCGCGCGGACCGACCGCGAGGCTGAGCGGGGTGACGAGCCCGGTCGCGACGTCGGTCACGGTGGGCGGGCGCGGGTCGGGCTTGCCGCCGCCGTGCGCGACGGCGGGGCTCGCGACGAGCACGAGGGCGGCGGTCGCTGCGGCGACGCCTGCGGGCAGGGCGGTGCGGAGTCTTCTCATGGGTGCTCCAGGTCCGGCGGTCCCGGGGCGCGGCAGGGATGTCGTCGCCGTGCTGCGGGGCAGCACGCGTGCGCGTCGCGCCGGGGACGTGGGTGAGGGGGTCGTCGGGCCGGACGACGTGGCGCGCCAGGGGTGTGCCGGGGGCGTGCCGTGCGACCGGCGAGGCGCCGGCCGGGAGTCTGCTGTGCGTCGGCGGTGAGCACAGACCTCCGAGTGTGCACCCGACCGCCGTCCCGGTCCAGGACCGTCGCCCCGGGCGACGAGCACCCGGGGCGACGGCGGACCGGTGGGTCAGCGGCGGACGGCCAGGTCCACCCAGACGAGCCGGTGGTCGCTGCTCGGGAACGGGAAGACGCCCGTGAGCCGCGACAGCGGGTCCGCCTGGACCGGCCAGAACACCCCGGCGTCGCGCACGCGCAGGTCGCGCGAGGGCAGCACGTAGTCCGCGCGCAGGTTGCCGGGAGCGGTGTCCGCGAAGTCGGCGGTGTCGAGCGCGGGGTCGCCCCGGTGGGTCGCGTTCGCGCCGCCCTGGAGCGCGGCGGCCTCGGTGCCGCCGGCCGAGCGGGGTGCCGGGTCCTGGACGCGCCGGTGGTCGAGGAGCTGGTCGATCGCGGCGTCGACCGAGTCGCCGTCGAGCGGGTCGGCGTTCTGGTCGCCCAGCACCACGAAGCTCTCGCCGGGGTGCAGGCCCCCGCGGCGGCCGGCGTCGTCGTACACGTACCGAGACGCCTTGCCGGGCGTCACGTAGTCCGCCCAGAACCGGATCTCGTCGTGGTTGCGCCGGCCGTTGCGGTCCTCGGGGCCGTCGAACGTGGGCGGCGTCGGGTGGGACGCGAGCACGTGGACCGTCTCGCGGCCGACCCGCACGGGCACGTCCCAGTGCGACTTGCTCGACAGCCGCACGACCTCGAGCTCCTCGGGCGTGAACCAGTCCGCGGGCGCGGCGGTCGCGGGGTCGTCGGGGAGCAGCGCGCCGGGCATGTCCTTCCACAGGAAGTGCTGGAACGTGCGGACGCCGCGCGTGTCGATCGGGTAGCGCGACAGCACGACCATGCCGTACTGGCCCTCGAACACCCCGAATCCGAGCGCGTCGTCGCCCCCGCCGACCGTGCCGTCGTTGTTGAGGTCGAACCCGCTGGGCACGCCCGTGTTCGACGGCGCGACGTACGCGTAGCGGTAGTCGATCGGCGTCGCGCCGCCCTGGGCGACCTCGAGGTAGTTGTCGCGGAACAGGTCGACGGCGCGCCCGTCGGGCACGTAGTCGAACTCGTTGAGCAGCACGACGTCGGGCCGCGTGCGCTGCAGCACCTCGGCGATCGTCGCGGCCTGCGGGTCGTCGGGGGTCGAGAGGTCGGCCTCGAGCTCGCCCGCCGCGGCGCGGTTGAGGCTCGCGTTGTACGTCGCGACGCGCAGCGTCGCGCGGTCGTGGCCGTTCCCGTGGCCGTTCCCGTGGCCGCCGTGCGCGACGGCGGGGCTCGCGGCGGCGCCGGCGACTCCCCCGGTGAGGGTGGCGGTCAGGGCGACGGCCAGGGCGACGGGAACGGCGAGGGCAGAGGTCAGGACGGTGCGTGCGGTGCGGGGCTGGGCTCGCTGAACAGGTCTCGTGGACACGGTGGCTCCTCGTCGTCGGGGACGGTGGTCGTCGAGAGGTTCTCCGCCACCGTACGCAGGCGCGTCCCCGCGCGGAAGGGAGGCGGGGTGTCCGGCAGGTGAACGGCGGCAGGTCCTGCCGACGTGGGCGCCCGGTGGGACCCTGGAGCATGGACACCTCGCAGTCCCGGCCCGTCCGCACCTACCCGCACGGCGTGCCGTGCTGGGTGGACACCGAGCAGCCCGACGTCGACGCCGCGCTCGCGTTCTACGGCGCCCTGTTCGGGTGGGAGTTCGAGGACAGGCTGCCGCCCGGCACGGGGGAGCGCTACGTCGTCGCCTCGCTCGGCGGGCAGGACGTCGCGGCGGTCGCGTCGGGGACCGGCGTGCCCGAGTGGATCACGTACGTCGCGGTCGATGACGTGGACGCCTCGTCGCGCGGCGTCCCCGACCTCGGCGGCGAGGTCCTCGACGGCCCGACGACGATCGGGCCGCCCGGGCGCATGGCGTCCGTCCGCGACCCCCAGGGCGCGACGTTCCGGCTCTGGGAGCCCGGGGCCCGGGTCGGCGCGCAGCGCGTCAACGAGCCCGGCACGTGGAACTTCAGCGTCCTGCACACGCCCGACGTCGCACGGGCGCTGCACTTCTACGGTCCGCTCCTCGGGTGGGAGGTGGACCCGGAGCTCGGCGCGGGCATGGCGCGCGTGGCGGGCTACGGCGACCACCTCGCCCGGACCGTCTACCCGGAGATCGACGCGAACCAGGAGGGCGCGCCGCCCGGGTTCCGTGACGTCGTGGCCGGCGTGGTCGAGGACGACGGGCCGGCCCACCACGCCGTGGTGTTCTCCGTCGCCGACCGGGACGCCGCCGCCGAGGCCGCCGAGCGCGCGGGTGCCGTCGTCCTGTCCGCGGAGGTCGGCGAGTGGACCCGCGAGGTCACGCTCCGCGACCCGCAGGGTGCGGTCCTCACGCTGTCGCAGTTCACCCCGCCCGAGGGCTTCTGACCGGCCGCGTCGAGCGGAGCGCCTGGCCCACCAGACAGGGAGCAGCTCATGACCCGCACGACCGGACGCCTCGTCACCGCGAACCTCGCCCTCACGCTCGACGGGCGCTACCACGGCCCCGGCGGCCCGGGGGACTTCGCGGCGTTCGCCCCCTACGTCGCCACCGACACGGCGCGCGACCAGATGACCCGCATGTGCGCGGACGCGACCACGGCCGTGCTCGGCCGGGTCAACGCCGAGGGGTTCCTCGGCTACTGGCCGCCGGTCGCCGACGACAGCTCCGCGGACCCCCGGGACCGCGCGTACGCGCGCTGGCTCGTCGGCACGGAGAAGGTCGTGCTCTCGACGACGCTGGCCGAGGCGCCGTGGGACCGCGCGCGTGTCGTGGACGCCCCCGCCACGGACGTCGTCGCGGAGCTCCGCGGCACGGGAGAGGGCGACATCCTCGTCAACAGCAGCGCGAGCGTCATCAAGGCACTCCTGGCTGCCGACCTGGTCGACCGCCTGTACCTCCTGGTCGTCCCCGTCGTCGCGGGCGGTGGGCCACGGCTCTTCGACGACGGTCTGCCCACCACCTCGTGGACGGTCGCGTACCAGGAGACGGGCGCGACGGGGGAGCTCGCCCTGGTCTACGACCGGGCGCGCTGACCGCGCGACCGCTCGCCTGGCGGGGCCCGACCTCCCGGGGAGCCGCGTTCGGGCATCATGACGCCGTGAACGTCGTCACCCGCACCCCGCACGACCAGGTCGTCGCCCGTCTGCGCGCCGCGGACCTCGAGTACGGGCGCGTCGGCCCGACGGACGAGCGCGGCTGGACGTTCGCCGAGGTCGACACGGAGGTCGACGTCGAGGCCGGCCGCGAGCCCGGCCCGCCCGCGTCGGTCGCGCAGGCGCTCGGGCGGGTCGACGAGCTGGTCCCGGCGCCGTGGGTCGTGCAGCTCGACGGCGGGTCGGACCTGCTGCCCGACGGCGTGAGCGCGATCCTCGCAGCCCGCACCGACCCCGTGGCTCCGCCGGCGGTCGTCACGTGGGCGCCCGTCGACCCGTCCGGGACGAGCACCGACCACGCGATGCGCCTCGACGGCGACCCGGGCCACGTGCTCGCGGCCGTCGCCGCGCTCGTCGGGCTGCGGGACGCGGCGTCCGCGCCGGACCTCCTGCGCGAGCTCGAGCACCCCGACGACCTGCTCGACACGTTCACCGCCGTCGCCGACCTGCCGGCGACCGACTCGGCCTCGCCCGACGCCGTCGTCCAGCTCGTGCGCGCCGACGCCGCGTTCGTCCGCGCCGCGGTGCGTCGTGCCGGGTCGGCGTGGGTGCGCTCGACGGATGAGCGCACCGCCGTGTGGACGGTCGCCCGTCCGTCCGCGCCCGTCCCGGGTGCGCCCGACGACGAGGTGCGGGAGGCGTTCACCGCGGCCCTCTCCGGGGAGTTCCGTGCGCGCTCGACGATCGAGCGCGGCCTGCGGCCGGGTGAGGCGATGATCAGCCTCGAGCGGGCGGGGTCCGGGGTGTCGTGGACGCTCACGACGCCCGGACGGCCGTGGGTCTTCGGGAGCTGGAACGACACGTGGACGGACCTGTCCGCCTCCGGGACCGAGGGCGCGTACGACGCGCTCGTCGAGACCTTCGGCGAGCCACGTGACCCGAACCGGCTGCGCGCGCTGCTCGCCGCGTCCACGTGGCCCGGCGACCCGGTCGCGGACCTCGCCTACCTCCTCGGCCTGCCGTCGGCGGTCGTCGAGGCGGTCGACGACCCGGCACGGTTCCGGCACGGCGCCGAGCGGGTCCAGCCCCTCGGCCCGACGGCGCCGTTCACCCCGGCCGAGAACGCGGCGCTCGCGGCGCGCGCGCCCCGGCGCGGCGCGGGGAAGACCGTGCGGGACGTCGTCCTGCTCGTGCTGGGCGTCGTGCTGCTCGGGCTCGGGGCGGCGATCCTCGCGACCGACGGCGCCGTCGTCGGCTCCGACGGCCCGCCCGGGTGGGACGTCGTCGTCTGGGTCGCGGGCGGCGTGCTCGCCCTCGCCGGCTGGGCAGGTCTCGGGTCGGCCCGCTCCGACCGGCGCCGCTTCCTCGCCGACACGTGAGCGGGCCGGTCCCCGGTCGCAGCACGACCGGGGACGGGGCCCTGACACGGTGCTCCGTGGGGCGCCGGCGTCAGCGGGCGTCGAGGTGGTCGATCTCCTCGAGCAGGCGCTCGCGCGTCGCCGCGTCGTCGACGAACTTCTGGAGGGTCCGCCGCACCGACTCCCAGCGCCCCGCCTCGACCGCGGTGAGCGCGCCCACGAGCTGGCCGGGCGGAAGGTCGAGCACCGCGACACGGGCGCGCAGGCCCTCGGGCGTGACCGTGACGACGACGGTGCGCTCCGCCGTCGCCTCGCCGCCCGCGCCCCGGGCCGTCGCGGAGACGGTGTGCTCGCCGAGCGCGAGGTCGGCGGCGGCGATCGCCGCGCCGTTCTCGACCGGTTCGCCGTCGAGCGAGACGACGACCTCGTCCGCGTCCGTGGCGCTCGCGGCGACGACGAGCGTGCCGCCGCGCTCGACCTCGGCGCCCTCGGCCGGGCTCACGATCTCCACCGTCGGCGCGGCGGGGGCGGGCGCCTCCTGCTCGCGCGCCTGCTTCCAGCCGACGAACGCACCCGCGCGGTCGGTGATGACGCCGTCGACCCCGATCTCGGTGAGCCGGGCCCAGTCGGCCGCGGAGTTCACGGTGTACGGCATCACGGCGATACCGGCCTCGTTGAGGTCCGCGACGACGCTCGGGCGTGCGAGCAGCGCGGTCGCGGACGGGTTGTACATGACCGCCCCGAGGTCCTGCGCCACGGCGACGGGGTCGGCGTCGAGCGAGCCGCGCAGGAGGCCGCGCGGGATCTGCGGCGCGTGCTCGCGCGCGGACCGCAGCGCGGCGACGTCGAACGACTGCAGGACCACGCGGTCCTCGAGACCGGCCTCGACGACCATGTCCACGACGCGCTCGACCTCGGCGGACGTCTCCGGGCCCTTGATCTCCAGCAGGAGGGTCGACGAGCCGGTCTCCAGCAGGTCCAGCACCTGCGCGAACGTCGGCAGGTGCTGGCCGGCGAACGCGGGGGAGAACCATGACCCGGCGTCGAGCGCGGTGACCTGCGCGCCGGGCAGCACGGCGACGTCGCCGGAGCCCTCCGTCGTGCGGTCCACGGTCTGGTCGTGGAGCACGACCGGGAGCCCGTCCGCCGTGGTGTGCACGTCGATCTCGACGTACTCGGCGCCCGTGCGCATGCCCGCCGCCACGGCGGCGAGCGTGTTCTCCGGCGCGACCGACGAGTAGCCGCGGTGCGCGACCGTGACGGGGAGCTCGCCGTCGTCGCCGACGTAGGACGCGGGCTCGATCTCGGTGACGGTGACGTCGTCGACGCTCACGGTCGCCCCGGCCGTGACGAAGCCGAGCGCGCCGTCGCGCGACCGGTCGATCCGCCCCTCCAGGAGGGTCTTCCCGTCGAGCGCGTAGGTGACCGCGGCGCCCTGCACCTCGACGGACAGGCGCACGTCGCGACCCGTCGCCGCGTCCGCCGGGGCCGACGCCGTGTACGGGACGTTCCACGCGTTCGCGGGCGTCCGCTGCGCGATCTCGACGCCGTTGTGCGCGGTCGTCGTGCTGCGCAGGACGGCCTGCCACCACGGGACCGCGCCGTCGGGCGCGACGTCGAGGATCGCGCCGGCCCAGCGGGAGGCGTTGTCCACGCTCTCGAAGCGCAGCGTCGCCTCGAGGCGGTAGTTCTCCGCCGACTTCCCGAAGACGATGCGCGCCGGCGACGACCCGTCCGGCGCGTCGCCGACGAGCCGGCCGTCCCGCACCTGCCAGTCGCCCAGCACGGGCGTCCAGCCCTCGGGGAGGGCGTCGCCGTCGAACGACTCGGTGAGCAGCACGTCGCCGGGCTCGGCGGCGGCCGGGGCGGCGAACGGGACGGTCGCGGTCGTGGTCGCCGCCACGGCGAGCGTGCTCGCGAGCAGGGCTCCTGCCAGCGCGGCGGCGGTACCGCGCACGGCGCGGCGTCGGGTGGTCGTCATCGGGTCCTCCGAGCGTCGGGACGGTTGCCCCGGCGACGCTACGAATGCCGCATGACGGTGCGGTGGACGCCGGGCGACGCCGGAGGGGCGACCAGGTGACGGGACGCAGGTCCCCGGCGTTCACCCCGAGCCCCCTCGAGCGCCCCCTCGAACGCGACCCCGAGCGTCACCCGCGCGGCCCCGGCACGCGCGCCAGCAGGCGCGCGACGTCGTGCCCGGCCTCCAGCAGCGCGAGGGTGCGGCGCGCGATCGCGTCGAGCCGCGCGTCGAGCGCGGCGAGCGGGTCGGCGACGGCGGCCGGACCGGTGGCCCCGCGGAGCGCGTCGACCGCGTGCCGGACCTCCGGGACGCGGTACCCGGCTGCCCGCAAGGCCGCGACGACCCGGGCCTCGCGGACGGCCGCGGGCGGATAGCGGCGGGCCGACACCGCGCCCGTCCGCGACGCGACGCGCTCCGGCGCGAGGAGGCCCTCGTGCTCCCAGAACCGCAGCGTCGACGCCCGGACGCCCAGCGCCGCGGCGAGCTCGGTGATCGTGAGCACCGACCCGTCGCGCTCGGCCGCCCCCGTGGCGGAGCCGTCGGTGGAGCCGGCGGCGCCGTCGCCCTCCGACCGGATCGCGAGGAGCGCACGCCGCGCGACGAGCGCCTCGTCGCGCTCGCGCGCGAGCGTCACGTGCAGCCCGGAGACGAGCGCCGCCGCCTCGTCGAGGGGGAGCGAGCGCGCGTCGCGCAGCACCCGCCGCGCGACGACCGGCCCGACGGCGGACGCGAGGCCGCGGTATGCACGCAGGGCCTGGACGTGCTCGTCGCCGAACGCGCGGTACCCGTTCGTGGACCGGCCGGCGGGCGGCAGGACGCCCAAGGCCTCCAGGTCGCGCACCTGCTGGACCGAGCACCCGGCCGCGCGCGCGACGTCGGCCGTCCGCAGCGGCCGCGGCACCTCGCCAACCGCCGCCCGGCGTCCCGAGATCGTCACGCCAACCCTCCAGAAGCACTTCAAGAGCACACTCGAACCATGAGTATGGAGCAGATCCTCGGCACGGTCCGGTCGCTCGACGGCGTCCTCGTGCTCTCACCGGGCCCCGGCAGCGAGTTCCCCGAGGTGGCGTGGGGCGACCACTTCTTCTACTACGCCCCCGACGGCGAGATCCCGCACGGGCAGCCCTACGGCACGGTCGTCACCAAGGACTACCCCGACGACGCGGCCTCCCGCCTCGACGAGGAGGGTCGCTGGAGGGTCAACGTCCATGTGGGACGCGACCGGTTCCGCGACCTCGTCGGCGCCGGTCCCCGCGACGGGGCGGCGTCGGAGGCGCAGGCGAGCGACGTCGTCGTGCCGCACCCGGTGTACGGCGCGCTCGGCTGGGTGTGCGTCGTGAACCCGGGCGAGCGCACGGCCGGGCTCGTCCTCGACCTGCTGCGCGCCGCCCACGACGACGCCCGCGCCCGCGCCGCCCGCCGCACCGCGCGGTAGGTCGGTGGGACCGCTCAGACCGGGACGGCGGCGCTCGCGGGTGCGGGAGCGGGTGCGGGGCGCGCGGCGACGTGGCCGTGCCCGGCGACGTCGACTCCGACCGCGAGGACGTGCGGGACGCCGTCGGTCACCTCGACGGTGGAGACCGAGGCGTTCGGGAGCGCGACGAGCCCGGACGGGTCGAGCGTCGCGAGCCAGGCGCCGAGCGTGAGCCCGTGCCCGACGACGAGCACGTGGCGGTCGAGCACCGCGCCGGGGCGGGAGGCGTCGTCGTGCGCTGCGACGACGCGGGCGAAGACGTCGCGCACCCGGCCCATGAAGTCCTTGCCGGGCTCCCCGCCACCCACGCCGGGGTGCGTGCCGGCGAGCATGCGCGGCACGAGCTCGGCCCACGGCTCGACCGCGTCCAGGTGCGACTCCGGTCGACGCTCGTACGAGCCGAACGACAGCTCGCGCAGGTCGTGGTCGACCGTCAGCGGGAGGTCGGGGTGGTGGCGCAGGATCTCCATCGCCGTGAGGACCGCGCGGCCCTGCGGGGAGGAGTACGCGGCCGCGAAGTCGTGCCGCGCGAGGTGCTGCGCGGTGACGCGCACGCCCGCGCGCCCCGTGCGGGTCAGGGGGGAGTCGCACGACCCCTGGAGGTGCCGTCGTGCGTTGAGGTAGGTCTGCCCGTGTCGTACGAGCGTGATCGTCAGGGTCATCGTCGCTGTGCCCTCTCCGGTCGTCCCGGTCTTCTGGTCACGGTCGACGCTAGGGTGTCGCGGTGTCGGGGCAACGACGTCCCGGTGACGATCGCGTGGCCGGGGCCGGAACGGCCGAGGGCGGGGGCAGCCGCCCGGACCGTCACACCTGCGCGGGGACCTCGTCGCGCTCGTGGTCGTCCGTCGTCGCGTCGTCGGCCCCGGAGCGTGGGGTCGAGCTCGCGGCGTCGTCGGTGACGTCGTGCCGGTCGGCGGGTTCCGGCGTCGCGGGGGCGGGCCACGGCTCCTCGACGGCCTCCGCGCCGTCGTGCGGCCTGGCGCCGGCGGCCCGGTGCACGACGACGGCGAGCGGTGCGACGAGGACCCCGCACACCAGGCCCCACCCCAGGCCGGCCTGGAGCACGGGGAGCGTGCGCCCGGCGTCGGGCAGCAGGCCACCCGATGCGACGGTCGAGGCGACGACGGGCACGGCCGCGGCGAGCGCCGCCCCCACGACGCCCGCGCACCACGTGGCGAGCAGGAGGGCCCAGCGGCCCTCCGCCGGGGGCAGCCGTCGCGCGGCGAGCGCGGTGAGCAGGCCGACGGCGAGCCCGACCCCGAGCGGCAGGGCGAGGTGCACCGGGTCGGCGAGGAACGCGTCCGGGTCGACGGAGAGGCGCGCGGACGGCAGCAGCACGACGTCGCGGGCCACGCCCCACGGCGACTGGGGGTCGGCCGCGCCGGGGAGCGTGGTGCGCCCGACGCCCGCGGCCGCCCAGAGCACGCCCGTGGCGGTGCCCGCCGCGAGGGCGGCGGGCCAGGCGCGGACCGTCGTCGGCGTGCGGGTGTGCCGCGTGCCCGCCGGGTCGTCGCGGCGGTCGGTGAGCGCGCGCGTCACGACGACGGCGAGCCCGACGAGCGGCCCGGTCACGAGCCCCCACCAGCCGCCGAGCGCCGTGTCGACGAGCTGGGTGATCGTGTCCGCGCGCCACGGGAGCGTGACCCCGGCGAACCACGCGGCGGTCGCGGCGATCGCGGACGCCGCGACCGCCGAGAACCAGACGGCGAGGAACGTCGCCCACCGGCCCGTGCCCGCGGGCAGTCGCCGCACCGCGAGCTGCGTGCCGGCCGCGACCAGCGCCCCGGCGAGCGCGGCGGTGAGGAGCGTGCTGCCGGAGACGGGTGCACCTGCCGCGACGGGCGCGGCCGGGTGGGGGAGCAGCGCGCGGACCACGGTGCCCGGTACGGCGTGCGACATCCCGGACAGCCAGTCCCCGAGGCGGCCCGTGACCACCCAGAGGACCGCGGTGAGCGTTCCGGCGACGACGACGGCGGGGACGGTCCTCGATGACGGCATCCTGCGAGGGTAGTGGCAGCCCCGCGCCGGTCGCGACGAGGAGCGATGAGTTCCCGGGGCGGTCGTCGTCAGAACGCTCGGGAGCCCCGGTGGATGGCCGCGGGCACGACGACACGGAGGATGCCATGAGCGAGCGCAAGACCTACACCCTGGACGTGCCGGGCGCGGTCGTCGCCTACGACGTCTGGACACCGGACGTGGCGGGCGACCGGCGGCCCGTCGTCGTCATGGGCTCGCCCATGGCGGCGTCCGGGTTCGAGCAGCTCGCGGGGCTGCTCGACGACCGCGTGGTCGTCACGTACGACCCGCGCGGCACCGAGCGCAGCACGCTCGCGCCGGACGGCGAGGTCTCGGTCGAGGCGCACGCCGACGACCTGCACGCGGTCGTGACCGCGCTCGGTCTGGGCCCGGTGGACGTGTTCGGGTCGAGCGGGGGCGGCGTCGTCGGGTTGTCGTGGATCGAGCGCCACCCGGGCGACGTGCGGACCTTCGTGTCGCACGAGCCGCCAATCACGCCGCTGCTCGAGGACGCCGGGCTCGCGACGACGGTGCAGGCGGACATCGTCGACACGTACCGCCGCGAGGGGTTCGGCCCGGCCATGGCGAAGTTCGTCGCGCTCGTGAGCCACGTGGGCCCGCTGCCCGCGGACTACCTCGACCGCCCGGCCCCGGACCCGGCGATGTTCGGCTTCCCGACCGAGGACGACGGGTCGCGCGACGACCTCCTGCTCGGCAAGAACCTCGCGACCATGCCCGCCTGGGCCCCGGACGGCGCGGTGCTGCGTGCGTCGGGGACGCGGGTCGTGCCCGCGGTGAGCACGCAGGGCGAGGGCACGCTGGCCTGGCGCGGCGGCGCGGCGCTCGCGGAGCTGCTGGGTGTCGAGGCGGTGACCTTCCCCGGCGACCACGGGGGCTTCATGGTCAACGAGTGGTCGCCGGACAACGACCCGGCGGCCTTCGCGACGGCGCTGCGCGAGGTGCTCGACGCCTGACCCGCCGCGCGTCGCGCACGCGCCGGACGACACCTGAGCACGGGGTGGGCGCCGAGGTCCCGAGACCTGGGTGCCCGCCCCGTGCTCGTGGTGCGTCACGGGCGAGGTCGCGGGAGAAGTGTCGATTGACCGGGGACTTTTGCTTGTTGTCGACACAACTTTCGCCTACCTGTTGACATCGCCTCCTGACTGCGGTGTCATAAACCTCGTTGCCCCTGGAACCGACCAGGGGACCGGACGTCGGCGCAGGGGAGCTCTGCGTCCGGACCGACAGCCGACGGCGCGCACCGACGCGTGCCCCGGCGGGACCATGGCGGTCCCGGACCTCGCCCCACGGTCGGTCTCCCACCGGTCGCGAGTCGAGCCCCGCACGACCGAGCACCCGTCTCGACCCTCTGCGACGCGGGACACCCCCGCACGACCCAGTCCTGCCCACAGTGCACCCCCACAGCACCACCCGGGGAACCTCCGCGCGCCCACGTGGCGCCGGTCAGCGTGACGGCGAGCGCCGGCACGCCGGTCCGGCGCGCCCGCGAGCTGCCCGGACGACCCCGTACGCCCGGAAGGAGTCCCCCATGCCCGACCCCACGACCGAGACCAAGACGCCCGCGAGGCCGCTCTCGCGACGGGCGCTTCTCGCGGGGGCAGGCGTCGTCGCCGCGAGCCCTGCGGCCGCTCTGCTGCTGGGCGCCGGCGGCAGCGTCGCCGCAGCGCCCCCGGCCGCCGCCGCGGCGACGACCGGTGCGGCCACCGGCGCGCTCGCCACCGCAGCGGGCGACGTCCGCAAGATCACGATGTACGCCGAGCGGATCTCGGACACGCTCGTCGGCTACGGCCTCGAGCGCGGCAAGGCCACGGTCCCCGGCCCGATCCTCGAGATGTGGGAGGGCGAGACCCTCGAGATCACGCTCGTCAACACGACGGACAAGCGCCTGTCGATCCACCCGCACGGCGTGAACTACGACGTCAACAGCGACGGCAGCACGTTCAACAACTCGTTCAACGAGCCGGGCGAGACGCGCACGTACACCTGGTCGACCGTGAAGATGGCGCGCGACCGCGGCATCTGGATGCCGGGCAGCGCGGGCTACTGGCACTACCACGACCACGCGTGGGGCGACCACGGCACGCAGGGCCTCGCCGCCGGGCTCTACGGCGCGCTCGTCGTGCGCCGGGTCGGGGACGTGCTGCCGCAGAAGCAGTTCACGATGGTCTTCAACGACATGACGATCAACAACAAGGTCGCCCCCGCCACCCCGATGTTCGAGGCGAAGCTCGGCGAGCGCGTCGAGTTCATCTGCATCGGCCACGGGAACCAGCTCCACACCTTCCACCTGCACGCGCACCGCTGGGCGAACAACCGGACCGGCCTGCTCGCGGACCAGTACGACCCGAGCCAGGTCGTGGACAACCGGGACCTCAACCCGGGCGACGCGTTCGGGTTCCAGGTCGTCGCCGGTCTCGGCGTCGGGCCGGGGGCGTGGATGTACCACTGCCACGTCCAGTTCCACTCCGACGGCGGGATGGCCGGCATCTTCCTCGTGCGCAACGCCGACGGCTCCATGCCGCCGGGTGCGCAGGACTCCATCGACCGGTTCCAGGGCCATGGCAGCCACACGATGTCGGCCCCGTCGGGCGCCGCGCCGTCCGGGGCCACGGCCACGACCGGCGGCGCCGCCGTCGGCGGGACCGGGCCGGCCGTCGTCGACCTCACGGGACACGCCGGCCACTGACGCGGGACTCACGGGCTTCCCGCCCGACCCGCACCAGCACGATCGGCTCCCGGCCCACCCGGGAGCGTCGCACCGATGACGAAGGAGTTGGAGAGTGCTGTCCAGACGATCGACACCCCCTACGAGGGGACGCTCCCGACCGGGAGCACTACGGGCCTTGACGGTCGGCCTGACGGGCGCCGCGCTCGTCGCGAGCGCGGCCGTGATCCCCGCGGCGGCCCAGCCCGTCGCCACGACACCGACGAGCACGGTCGCCTCGAGCGGGGCCCCCACGGCCGGGTCCGTCGCGGCCGCGGCGGCCACAGCTCCCGTGCGCGTGCTCGTGTTCCACGGCGCGCCCGACGAGCAGACCGACCCGGTCGTCGCCGCGACCGCGGCGCTGACCGAGCTGGGTGCCGCCAACGGGTTCGACGTCGAGGCGACGTCCGACCCCGCGATGATCAGCGCGGCGACGCTCGGCGAGTACCGCGGCGTCGTCATGCTCTCCTCGGAGGGCATCGAGCTGAGCGGCGAGCAGGAGGCCGCGCTCCAGGCGTA
Organism: Cellulosimicrobium sp. E-16; assembly: GCF_049913115.1. Lineage (NCBI taxonomy): Bacteria > Bacillati > Actinomycetota > Actinomycetes > Micrococcales > Promicromonosporaceae > Cellulosimicrobium > Cellulosimicrobium sp. E-16. The sequence goes on along the minus strand of NZ_CP183974.1, from coordinate 4,217,851 downwards.
CATCAACACGGGCGGCGGCTTCCTCGGCGTGCGCGACGCCGCGCGAGCCCAGGAGGCGTCGAAGTGGTTCGAGGGCCTCGTCGGCGCCCGGATCAAGGGCGCGACGATGACGGCGGAGAAGGTCGCCGAGGCGACCGGCACCGGCCGGAGCCCGGCCGCCGAGACCCCGGCCAAGGCCGTCGACGGCGACCCCAACACCAAGTGGCTGACGTTCGCCCGTACGGGCCAGCTCACGCTGCGCATGGAGCAGCCCGTCGCGGTCGTGAAGTACGGCATCACGTCGGCGAACGACTCCGCGGGCCGCGACCCGAAGAACTGGAAGCTCCAGGGCTCGACCGACGGCCAGACGTGGGTCGACCTCGACACGCGCACCGACGAGGACTTCCCGCAGCGCTTCCAGCCGCGCACGTTCGACGTCGAGAACGAGACCGAGTACGGCTGGTACCGGCTCGACGTCACCGCCAACTCGGGCGACGCCGAGATCCAGCTCGCGGAGCTCTCGATCTTCGGCCCCGACTCCGTCGAGCAGCCCGACCCGGAGATCCCGCTCGAGGAGCGCACGGTCGACCTGGTCGACCGCCAGCACCCCGCGACGGCGGACCTCCCGCTCACGTGGGACCGCGAGGACCGGTGGCTCGAGTGGGCCGACGACCCGACCGGCGACGTGCACACGGTCGCGACGCTCGAGCCCGGCCCCGACGCCGGCCCGACGACCAACCCGTTCCAGCCCCTGTCCTGGTGCCGTGACTACGACGGCGGCCGTTCGTTCTTCACCGGCATGGGCGGCACGCCCGAGAGCTGGGAGGACGAGTCGTTCCGCGAGCACCTGCTCGGCGCGCTCCAGTGGACGACGGGCGTGGTGCGCGGCGACTGCCAGGCGACCATCGCGTCGAACTACAAGGCGGAGCGCCTGTCCAAGGTGAACACGGCCGGCACGCTCGACCAGAACGGCGAGCAGCACGGCCTGACGATCGCGCCCGACGGCACGGTCTTCTACATCGGCCGTGGCGCCTGCGCGACGGGCCCGATCGTCCCGTGGAGCGACCCGAACGTGGGCCTCGGCTGCGGCACGATCCACCAGTGGGACCCGGAGACGGGCCAGGCGAAGCTGCTCACGACGCTCGACGTCATGGGCAACCGCGGCAGCGGCGACGAGCTCGTGAAGAACGAGGAGGGGCTGCTCGGCATCGTGCCGGACCCCGACTTCGCGACGAACCACTGGCTGTACGTGTACTGGATGCCGCACGAGAACATCGACCGTGAGCGTCGCGTCGGCTACCGGACCGTCTCGCGGTTCACCTACGACCCCGCGACCCCGACGATCGACCAGAGCACGCGGGTCGACCTGCTCGAGTGGGAGACGCAGATCCACAGCTGCTGCCACGCGGGCGGCGGCATGGCGTTCGACAGCGAGGGCAACCTCTACGTCGGCTCGGGCGACAACAACTCGTCCGGCGGCTCGAGCGGGTACTCCGGCAACAACTGGACGCAGGAGTACGCGGGGATCAGCTTCCAGGACGCTCGCCGCACGTCGGGCAACACGAACGACCTCAACGGCAAGATCCTGCGGATCCACCCCGAGGACGACGGCACGTACACGATCCCTGACGACAACCTGTTCCCGGTGGGCGAGTACCCCGCGGACAAGACGCGTCCCGAGATCTACGTCATGGGCGTGCGCAACATCTCGCGCCTGCAGATCGACCCCGACACGGACTGGCTGACCGCGGCCTGGGTGGGTCCGGACGCCGGCAGCCCGAACCCCGAGCTCGGCCCGGCCAAGTACGAGACCGCGACGATCATCACGTCCGCGGGCAACCAGGGCTGGCCGTACTGCATGGGCAACAAGCAGCCGTACCGTGACCGGAGCAACGAGGACGCGAGCGTCCTCACCGGCTGGTACGACTGCGACAACCCGAAGAACACGTCGCCGCGCAACACGGGCCTCGTGGACCTCCCGCCCGTGCGCGACAACATGATCTGGTACTCGCCCTCGGGCGGCGGGCCGGTGTTCCCGGACCGCGGCAACGGCATCCCGACGTACGAGGACGACGAGGCGACCTACACCATCCCGTGGCTGCGGGGTGGCGGCCAGGCCGTCATGTCCGGTCCGACCTACCGCCAGTCGCAGGTCGACCCCGAGTCCGACGTCGCGTGGCCGTCGTACTGGGAGGGCAAGTGGTTCATCGGCGACCAGTCGAACTCGAACAACCGCGTCGCGGTGACGGTCGACCCGGAGAACCTGGACGCGCCCGTGTTCATGGAGGACCTCCGCCAGATCATCCCGGGCGGCCGCGGTGACGGGCTGCTCCAGAGCTGGATGGACGCGAAGTTCGGTCCGGACGGCGCGCTGTACATGGTCGACTACGCGGGCGGCTTCTTCAGCCTCGACCCGAACCAGAAGCTCATGCGGATCACGTACCAGGGCGGGGCTCCGACCCCGGCTCCGGCGGCGTCCGCGACGAGCATCCAGGGTGACCCGCTGACGGTGCAGTTCACCGGTGCGCGTTCCGGTGGCGTCTCCTACCTCTGGGAGTTCGGCGACGGCTCGACCTCGCGTCAGGCCAACCCGAAGCACAAGTACCCGCGCGTCAAGAACTACGAGGCCAAGCTCACCGTCACGTACGCCGACGGCTCGAAGGCCACCGTCACGACCGACGGCTCGCCGTCGTGCACCCTGCCCGACGAGCGCGAGACCGTGTTCTTCGGCGACGTGGACTCCACGGTCGAGAACCGCGACCTGGGCGCTTGCAACATCGCCGACCTGTTCCAGGACGAGAAGGAGTGGCGCACCCACGCCCGGTTCCTGGCGCACGTCGAGTCGGTGGCGAAGGGCCTGTACGACGACAGCCGCATCAGCGACCGCGAGCGTGCTCGCCTCGTCGACGCGGCGGCGCGCTCGCAGATCGGTGTGGACCCGGGTGGGTACCGCACGATCTTCGACGGCACCGAGGCGTCGCTGTACGACTGGTTCCAGGCACCGGGCGGCAAGTTCACGCTCGAGCCGGGCGGCTCGATCCGTTCGCAGGGCGGGCTGGGCATGCTCTGGTACGCGGGCGAGGAGCTCGGAGACTTCTCCGTCAAGCTCCTCTACCGCGACGTCTCGGCGGGTGACCACTACGCGAACGCGGGCGTGTTCACCCGGTTCCCGAACCCGAACGAGCCCGGCGACGTCGAGTGCGCCGAGGGTCAGTCCCCGGCGTGGGTCGCGATCTCGTGCGGTCACGAGATCCAGATCTACGACGGTCCGACGGGCGAGCCCCAGAAGACCGGCTCGGTCTACAACTTCGACCCGCTCGGCCTGAACACCGGCGGCGAGAAGCCCAAGGGCGAGTGGAACGAGTACGAGATCCGGGTGGTCGGCCAGCAGTACACGATCATCCGCAACGGCGTCGTCATCAACGAGTGGGAGAACTCGCCGGGACAGCAGTCGTCCCGGGCCGGCGACCCGCCCACGGACCTGCGCCAGTTCGACAGCGGGTTCATCGGGCTCCAGAACCACGGCAACTCGGACCTCATCGAGTTCCGTGACATCCGGGTGGCGGACCTGTAGGACCCCCGGGCGGGGGCGGCCCGGCCGTCCCCGCCGACCCCGGGGCCGCCGTCGTGCAGCACGACGGCGGCCCTCGGGTCGGGCCGCACGGCCCGCCCGACCCGCGCCCGACCAGCCCGACCAGCCCGACAGAACCCCAGACACCCCCGGAGGAGTGCACCCTCATGGAACGACGTACCAGTCCCGGCGGCTCCCGCCGCCGCGGCGCGCGGCGGTTCCTCGCCGCCACCGTCGCCGGACTCACCGCGACGACGGTCCTCACCGTCGCCCCGGCCACGGCGACCCCCACAGCACCGGCGACGGCGTCGTCCGCCGTCGTGTCCGCCGCCGACGCCACCGTCGCCGCCGCGCAGGTCCTCACCTGGACCGCGGACAACAGCGTGACCGACTACAAGGCCTTCCCCGCGACGGCCGAGGCCGGCCCCGCGACGATCGTCTTCGAGAACAGCATGGCGACCGGCAGCACGTTCGGCATGAGCCACACGCTCACGTTCGACACGTCGACGCCGGGCTACAACCACGACGTGAACCTCAACATCCTCGCGAGCCCGTTCGACGCGAACGGCGGGCGGCACGAGGCCCAGGTGACTCTCACGCCCGGCAAGTACCGCTACTTCTGCGCGATCCCCGGGCACGGGGAGATGTGGGGCGAGCTCGTCGTCACCGACGGCGGCGGGGGCGAGGACACCACGGCGCCGTCCGTGACCGCTCTGGTCACCGGCGAGCAGGACGGCGACGGCGCCTACGTGGGCGGCGCGACCGTGACGCTCGACGCGACCGACGACGACTCCGGCGTGGCCGGGGTCGAGTACGACCTCGACGGCGCGGGCTGGCAGGCGTACACCGAGCCGTTCGTCGTCGACGCGGTCGGTGCGCACACCCTCCAGTTCCGCGCGACCGACGCCGCGGGCAACACGTCCGAGGCCCAGACCGCGGAGTTCACCGTCGTCGAGGGCGACGTCGAGGAGGACACGACCGCCCCGACCGTCGAGCCCATGCTCATGGGCCAGCAGGACGAGAACGGCGCCTACGTCGGCACCGCCGCGTTCATGCTCCACGCTGCGGACGAGGGCTCGGGCGTCGCGTCGGTCGAGTACCAGGTCGACGGCGGCGCGTGGCTGCCCTACACGACGACGGTTCCGTTCACCGACCTCGGCGAGCACACCGTGTCCTACCGGGCGACCGACGTCGCGGGCAACGTGTCCGAGGTCGGCTCGGTGACCTTCACGGTCGTCGAGGGCGGCGAGGAGGACACGACCGCCCCGACCGTGACCGCCGAGGTCACGGGGGAGCAGGACGACAACGGCGCGTTCGTCGGGTCCGCCACGGCGACGCTCACCGCGACGGACGACGCGTCCGGCGTGGAGAGCGTCGAGTACGACCTCGACGGCGCCGGCTGGGCCCCGTACACCGAGCCCATCGTGGTCGACGAGCCCGGCGAGCACACGCTCGTCTACCGGGCTACCGACGCCGCGGGCAACGTCTCCGAGGAGACCGTCACGGAGTTCGTCGTCGTCGCCGACGCCGGCGAGGACACGACGGCCCCGACCGTCGCCCACGAGGTGAGCGGCACCCAGGACGAGTCCGGTGCCTACGTGGGCTCCGCGTCCGTGCTCGTCACGGCGACCGACGACGGCTCGGGCGTCGCGTCCGTCGAGTACGACCTCGACGGCGCGGGCTGGGCCCCGTACACCGAGGCCGTCGTGGTCGACGAGCCGGGCCAGCACACCCTCGCGTACCGCGCGACCGACGAGGCGGGCAACGTCTCCGAGGCCGCGAGCGTCACGTTCTCCGTCGTCGAGGGCGACGGGAGCGACACCGTCGCCCCCACGGTCGACCACCGCGTGATGGGCGGCGAGAAGAACGAGGCCGGCGAGTACCTCTCGACCGTCTTCGTCCGCCTGCTCGCGAAGGACGCCGACTCGGGCGTCGCCTCGGTCGAGTACCAGGTCGACGGCGGCGAGTGGACTCCTTACTCGAAGCAGATCTCGGTGCGGACCCCGGGCGCGCACACCGTGACCTACCGCGCGACCGACGTCGCGGGCAACGTGTCCGCCCCGCAGACGGTCTCGTTCGTCATCGCGGGCGGCGAGGAGCCGGGCGACACCGACGGCCCCGTCGTCACGGCGGGCGTCAGCGGCAGCCGCACCCGCGACGGCGACTTCGTCGCGAGCGCGCGCGTCACGCTCACGGCGGTCGACGAGGAGTCTGGAGTCGACCGCATCGAGTTCCAGGCGAACGACGGCGCGTGGCAGCGCTACGCGGCCCCGGTCGCGTTCGCGGCCGACGGCCAGCACGTGGTCCGCTACCGCGCGGTCGACGGCGTCGGCAACGTCACGAACGGCGAGGTGACCTTCACGGTCCTCCAGCTCGTCCGCGACCGCTGCGTCGGGTCGGACATCCGTCCGACCGTGGTCATCGACGGCCACGACAGCACGGTGCAGAACTACGACGACGGCACCGGCTGCACGGTCAACGACCACGTCGCCGAGACCGACGAGTACTCCACGCACCGCGAGTTCGTGGAGCACGTGAGCCTCGTGACCGAGGACCTCGTCCTCGACGGCGTCCTCGACGACGCCGAGCGCGAGCTCGTCATCGCCGCGGCCGAGCTGTCCGACATCGGTCGCCGCTGACCGACGCCTGACGGTCCGACCTGACCAGTCCGATCGACGACGGCCCGGACCGCACCTTCCAGGTGCGGGCCGGGCCGTCGTCGTGCGGGCCTGACGTCGGCGCCCGGGTCAGGCGGGCGCGTCGCCGTAGACCGGGCGCGCGAACGCGAGGACGATCCCCACCCCGCCGCGCTGCGCGAGGCGCGCACGGTCCTCGGGGTGGTCGAGCAGGTGCTGCAGCAGCCGGGCGACCGCCTCGGCGTCCGCGACGTCGACGGTCTCCGGGTCCGGACCGTGCGCGGGCCGGCCCTGCAGCAGGTCCTCGCCGTCCGCGTGGTGGGCCCGTGCGCCGTCGCGCAGCTCGACCCGGAGCGTCGGGCGCCGCTCGCCCTCCAGCACCCGCACCCGTGCGACGTCGTCCCAGCGCACGACCACGCGCACCACCTCCGCGCGACCGACCGGCAGCTCGACCTCGTGCGGGCGCAGGACGACCGACTGCTTCGACGGCCCGCGCACGTACATCACCAGCCCGGTGCCGAAACCGAGGACCATGAAGCAAGAGACCGCCGCCGCGACCCCTTCCTCCTGGAGCAGCAGCCAGACGGCGAACCACACCGACCCGCCGAACAGCACGATCAGGATGAGCAGGACGGCCAGGTAGTCGACGACCGGCGTTAGGCGCTCGCGCCCCCGGACTCCACCGCGCACCGCGGTCCACACCATGCTCGGCCGGTGCGGGGGACGGGCGGGGCGGCTGCTCACGGAGACAGTCTGCCGGGCCCTGGACCGGCGCCGCACACACCGCCGCCGTCGTCCCCCCACGCTCCCGCCGAACGTGGGCATGGCGACCGTCCCGTGGCGCAACCGGTCGACAACCTCATGGTCGAGGGTCCGTGACCCGATGCTCGCCAGGGCCGAGGGTCGGGAGAGCGTGGCAGGGTGGCGGCATGACGACGCTCGCTCAGGTCCGTGCGGCCGCGCTCGCCCTGCCCGAGACGGCGGAGGACGCGCCCGCCGGGGCGGTCACGTTCACCGTGCGCGGGCGACGGTTCGCGGCGGTGACGCGGGACGACGTCGTGCAGCTCCGCCTCACGGACGACGACGTCGCGCGCGTGCGCGCCGAGCACCCGACCGCGCGCGGGTGGACCCGTGGCGACCACCTGCTCGGGGTGAGCGTGCCGCTCGCCGACCTCGACGGCCAGCAGGCCAACCACTGGGTGCGACGCGCGTGGTTCGCCCGTGCGCCGCACCGGCTCGGGGCTGCTCTCGTTGCGGCCGACGCCGCGGAGCCGGGGTCGGTCGGCGACCTCCCCGCCACCATCGGCCGCCCCGCGACGCGCGCGCTCGCCGGCGCGGGCATCGTCACGCTGTCCGACGTCGCGCCGCTCAGTGATCGGGAGCTGCTCGCCCTGCACGGGGTAGGGCCCCGAGCCGTCCGGATCCTGCGCGAGGCGCTCGCGGCGCGCTGAGCGGCCTCGGCGCATGCGAGTGGACCTGTGCGTCGCTCCCGGCTGTTCGGGAGGGAGCCTCAGCGCCCGGTCGTCACGGTGATGCCTGCCTCGCGAGCCGTCGCGAGCAGCGCGTCGACGCCGAACGCCTGCACCGGGCCGAGCGCTCCGGTGCCTCGGGTTTCTCCCGCGGCGGCGCGGGCGGCGCCCCACGCGAGGAAATGCGCGGTGAGGTCGTAGGCGTCGGGTCCGTCGAGCCGGACGCGGCGCAGGATCTCCCCGGACGCATCGCGCGCGACCGCCAGGACGTGGGTGCGCGCCGCCGCGCGCGCCGCCGCGTCCGGGCCGCCGCTCGAGCCGCCGCGCGACCGCGCGAAGCGGCGCAGCGCGCTGCCCAGGCCGGGGACGCGCAGAGCGCCGGTCGCGACCGCCGTCGCCACGGGCGCGAGACGCACCGCCGGGTCGGATACGCCCAGCGCGACCTCGACGTCGCGCAGGCCCGGTGCGAGGGGAGGCAGCGTGAACGGCTCGGTGCCGCCCGCCGTGATGCCCTGCACCCGACGCCCCGCGCCGAGGTCGAACGCGACGACGCGGGCCGCGACGCGCTCGGCACGCAGGCGTCCGCCGTGCCAGGCGTACGAGGGCTCCAGCACCGTCTCGAGCGCGCTCGCGCGGGTCCCGCCGCTCACGCCGCCACCGGTGGGGAAGTAGCCGATCTCCAGGCGCGCGGCGTCCGCGCCCTCGTCCTGGAGCGCGAGCGCGCCGGCGAGATTGCCCGGCACCCAGTCGTGGCCGAACGCCGTGAGCAGCGCCGTGCCCGTGCGCCCGGCCCGCGGGCCGAGCTCGTCGAACACGCGCCGGATGAACGCCGGCTCGCCCGTCGAGTCGAGATAGACGGCGCGCGCGTCGATCGCGGCCTCGACCGCCGGGCCGCCGTGCCGCATGAACGGGCCTACCGTCGAGACGAGCACGTCGCCCGGTTCGATCAGCGCGCGCACGGTCCGCGGGTCGTCGACGTCCGCGACCGCCGTCTCGAGCGGCGGTCGGGCGGGGGCGTCTGATGACGGACGGCCCGCACCGGGAGAGGCCGTGGGCTCCGCGCGGTGGCGGGGTGCCGCCGACGTTGCGGCGGCGACGAGGTCGGCGGCGAGCGCGTCCAGGCGCTCCTGGGACCGCCCCGCGAGGACCGGCCGCGCTCCGCGCGCCACGAGCTCGTGCGCGACGAGCGTGCCCGTGTAGCCCGTCGCGCCGAGGAGCACGATGCGGCCCGTCGCGGGTGGGGAGGCGGGGGCGTCGGTCATGGGGTCGCCTCTCGTCGGAACCAAGGATCCCGCGAGACTACGGAGCGGTGCCGCGGCTCGCGCGTCGGCGGCGGGCCGCCCGATCCTGGCCATGCCCGCCGGCGGTCGACGTGGTGTTCTGGCGGTATGGACGCAGAGCCCGACGACGAACCGCTGTCCGCGGGCGGCGTGTCGCCCCAGAGTGAGGGCCGCTTCGACGGAGACGGGTCGCCCGAGGGCGAGGGGCGGTCCGACGGGGGCGGGCAGCAGGCCGACGGACCCCGGCCCGGGCTTGTGGGCGTGCTGTGGTGCGTCGTCGTGATCGTGGCGGTGCTCGTGATCGGTGTCGCGATGGGCATGCTCGGCGCCCGCTGACCGCGGCGGGGTCGTGTGTGCATGAAGTGAGCGGGTGATGGTATTGCGCATGTGCAGTTATTGCACATAGTCTGGCCGCATGACCTCCGACCCGCAGCGACCCTCGCGCCCTCGCCTCGACGCGGCCCGCGCAGCGCTCGACGAGGCGGCCGCCGCTGAGCCGGGGACCGCCGTCGAGCCGCTCGCCCGGGCCCGGGCCCTGCTCGACGTCGCGCTCGACGAGGCGATGGCGGAGGCGCTGCTCGCCGGGTCGTCGATGCGCTCGGTTGCGGACGCCGCGGGCGTCGCGCCGAACACGGTTCCACCGCGGATCGCGCGGACCCCGGCGCTCGCGGGCTACTCCAGTCCCGACGGCCGGGTCTCCGCCGAGGGCGTCACGCGCGCCCGCTACGACCGCGAACGGGGCACCCCGCCGCCCGAGCCGACGACCGCCGTCGAACCCCTGAGGTTCCGCCGCCGCACCTGACCGTCCACAGCACCGTCCGTCCAGCAGCACGACGAAGGGAACCGCCATGCCCGACCAGACCCTCACCCACCTCGCCATGCTGCTCGACCGGTCCGGCTCGATGCAGACGATCAAGCAGGCCACCGAGCAGGGCTTCGACCTGTTCCTCGCCGAGCAGCGCGACGCGCCCGGCCGCTGCACGGTCACGCTCGCGCAGTTCGACAACGAGTACGAGGAGGTCTACACCGACCTCGACGTGCGCGAGGTCCCGCCGCTCGATCTGCGACCGCGCGGCATGACGGCGCTGCTCGACTCGATCGGACGCCTCGTCCAGACGACGGCGCTGCGCATCGCCCAGCTCCCCGAGGACCAGCGACCCGGCGCCGTGATCGTCGGGATCATGACCGACGGCCTCGAGAACGCGTCGAAGGAGTACACGCACGCCGCGATCAAGGCGCTCGTCACCGAGCGCGAGGAGCAGTTCGGCTGGACGTTCCTCTACATGGGCGCCAACCAGGACGCGATCGAGGTGGGTGCGTCGCTCGGCGTGAAGCGCGAGCGGTCGCTCACGTACGACACGGCGAACGTCGACCAGGCGTACGCCGCGACCTCGCGCAGCATGGCGGGCATGCGCACGGCCATGGCCGCGGGCGCACCGCCCGCCGCGGCGCGCGACCAGCACGCGGTCTATACGGAGGCGGACCGAGCCGCGGCCGGCGGCTCGGAGCCGCACCCTCGACCCGGCACGCCGTCGCGCGGTGCAGGTGGTCCAGAGGTCGAGGTGCCCGCCGCTCAGCAGTCCCGGCCGTAGGCCGAGTACTACTCGGACTGCGCCGGGCGCGCTAGGCGCGGCCGAAGTGCTCGAAGCGCCAGGCGAGCAGCTCCCGGTCGGGGCGGTCCGAGCGTCGACGCGGCACGCTGAGCTGTCGGCCGTGCATCTCCTGGAGGCCGTGCTTGAGCATCGGGCCGTCGATCTCCTCCAGGAGCTTCATCGCGATGCGGACCTCGTAGTCCGGCGTGACGCCCAGCATGTTCTGGTCGTACGCGGCGTGGTGGATCTTGCACAGCGCGAGACCGTTGGTGACGGTCGGCAGCCCGCGCTCGTCGCTGTCCGGGACGATGTGCGCGGCATCGAGGAGGGCTCCGTGCTTGAGCTCGCAGATCGCGCAGCGTGTCTCGTACGCCACCAGTACGCGCGTCCGGAACGCCGGCTGGTGCAGTCGTTGCTTCGCGAGCCGCCGCGCATACTCGCGCTGCGGCGTCGTGAGATGAGCCGGGTCGGGGATGAACCGAAACGCCTCGTCGAGCGCGATGAGGAACTGACCGTTCTCGGGCTCGTCGTCCACGACGAACACCGGGGCGACGGGTGTGTAGATGTTCGGGACCTCTTTGCGAAAGAGGATGAGCGGCATCCCGCTCGTCATCGCCTCGCGCAGCTTCCGGTTGTCCCCGCTCCATGGGTCGCCGGAGCGGTAGGCGTAGTGCAGGAGCCCGTCCTCGGACTCGGTGTCGTCGTAGGGTCCGCTCGCTGAGGTCACGATGGAGAGCGTGGACGAGAAACGTCGAGGGTTGCGGATCCCGCGGGAGTAGTCGATGACCGGGAGCTTCTGGCCGTCGATGTGGAAGTCGAGCAGCTGGTCTCGATGGAGGAAACCACCGTTGGCCTCCGCCCGGTCCTGCACCCACTGGATGATGCGTACGCGGAGCGCGGCTTCGACGGCGGAGTTCATGCGCGGAGCTCACCAGATCTGGGGCTCGCGTTCAAGCGTCGTCGTCGAACGTGGTGGCAACCGTGCCAGGTTCCGGTGGCCGCCAGCCGAGCACGCCGCGAAGTGCCCACGCACCCAACGCCGCGCTCCACGGTCCGGCAATGCGAGCGCCGAGGTCGCGGGCCGTCGTGACGACAGGCGAGACGACGCGCGACATCCCGGCCATCTGTGCCGACATCCTCATCACCTTCACGACGCGCGGCCGGCGCTCGTCCGACCACCGGCGAAGGAGTGCCGGCACGGTGGCGAGATTCGCACCACCGTCCGAAGCGCCGCTCGCGCTGGAGGCCGCGGCTGTCCGGGCGTCGGCGACGTCAGTCATGCGCACCCCGAGCACGACGGCGTCCTCGAGCGCCTGGCACCCGCCCTGCCCGACGTTCGGCAGCATCGCGTGGGCCGCGTCGCCGACGAGAGCGACGCGACCGCTCACGAGCGACGCCGGGGGAACGGGGAGCTGCCGGAGCTCGTGCCGCAGCACGTGGTCGGCGTCGACGGACGCGAGCAGGTCAGGGATCGGCGCGTGCCAGTCGGCGAGCCGCTCGCGCAGCTCGTCGAACGACGCGGGTACCCCTGCGGCGTCGGCGACGGACACGTAGGAATACACGCGGCCGTCGGCGAGCGGCACGATCCCGACGACGATCCCCCGGCCCCAGGTCTCGCCCCCGACGAGCTCGCCGGGCGGCGCGTCCGCGACGAGCCGCCACGCGGTCGAACCGCCCGAGACGGGCGCGGGCGCGTCCGGCCACCAGCGTCTCCGGGTCGGCGAGTCGATGCCGTCCGCCGCGACGACGAGCGCTGCCTCGATCTCCTCGGAGCCTCCGGGCGTGCCGTCCAACGAGGGTTCCCCCACCGGCGACAGGTCGCCGTCGGCTGACGACGCTTCGACGCGAGACACGGCCCGTGACCCTCCGGCCTCCGGTCCGACGTCGGTGCGCACCCGCACGCGAGCGGGCCGCCCCGCGTCGCCGGGGTCCACGACGGTGGCGTCGGCGCCCAGTCGGAGCGCGCCGTCGGGCAGGGCTTCGGCGAGCATGTCGACGAGCTGGGCACGGTGGAGCACGAGGGTCTGGTCGCCGAACCGCTCGCTCGCGGCGGTCGCGTTCCCGCGGACGAGCCAGCGGCCGTCGGGGCGGCGCAGTCCGACTTCGCCCTGGAGCGCCGAGAGGTTGCGCAGCCGGTCGCCGAGCCCGAGCGCGCCGAGCGCGCGCACCGCGTTGGGAGCGACGGCGATCCCCGCGCCGACGGGTTCGAGCGAGGGCGCGCGCTCCAGCACTGTGACGTCCCACCCGGCCCGCGCGAGCGCGACGCCCGACGCGAGCCCTCCGATCCCGCCGCCGACGACGACGGCCCGCGTCGCACTCATCGCACGCCTGTGGTCATGACGCCGACGCTACCGGCTGGCCGGACAGCGAGGCCTCCCCCGAGCGGGGGGAGTCGCCGGAAACCGGAACCCCCGAGGCGGCTCCCGAACGCGGGCCCCGGAGCCCGACTCCCCGGAGCTCGGACGTGCGGACGGCGCGCCCGGGCCGCGACGATGGTCGCGTGCCGACCGACCCGCCCTCCGCCCGCCCGAGCCTCCCGCCCTACCCGCGTCCGACCGCCGACGACCTCGCCGCCGCGCGCGATCGGGAGATCGAGGACTGGCTGCGGCCGGACCTCGACGTCCTGTTCTGCGGGATCAACCCCGGGCTGTACTCGGCGGCGGTCGGGCTGCCGTTCGCCAACCCGGGCACGCGGTACTGGAAGGCGATGCACGAGGCGGGCTTCACTGACCGCGTGCTCGGGCCGTGGGAGCGCGAGGCGTTCCTCGCCGCGGGGCTCGGCACGACGAACGTCGTGCGACGTGCGACCGCGCGGGCCGACGAGCTGACGCCGGAGGAGATCGCCGACGGCGGACGGCGCCTCGTGGAGACGGCGGAGGCGTACCGCCCGCGCTGGGTCGCGGTGCTCGGTCTCGGCGCGTACCGCACGGCGTTCGCCGACCGTCGCGCCGGGGCAGGCTCGCTCGAGCGGCGCATCGGACCGGCGCGCGCCTGGCTGCTGCCCAACCCGAGCGGGCTCAACGCGCACCACACGGTCGCGACGCTCGGCGCCGCGTACGCGGGGCTGCGCGTCGCCGCGGGGCTGCCCGACCGTCGTCGGGCGTAGCGCCGCCGACGACGTCGGGCCGACACCTCGTCACGCTCGCGCGCGCAGGGCGGCGCCGTCACGATTGTTGACTCTTGCGAGAAGTTGTTGACTTGTGTGAAATCACCCGGGACACTCGAAGCCCCGAGGTCGCCGCCGTCCCGGGTTCTTGCCCCCTCACCGTCGAGAGGACACCCCATGAAGTTCCCCCTGTCCCGCGCGCGCTCGCGTGCTACCGCTGTCACGAGTGCGCTGGTCGCGCTCGGGCTGGCGGTGTCGAGCGCGGCTACCGCCACGGCGGCGCCGGCCCCGGCGAGCGTGCCGGCCGCGGCAACCGCCGCGGCCGAGCCGACGATCTCCCCGGTCGTCGACGCCAACTTCCCCGACCCCGACATCCTCCTCGTCGACGGCGTCTACCACGCCTACGCGACAAACCATCAGGGCCAGAACGTGCAGCACCGCACGTCGACGGACCTCGTCACGTGGAGCGCGCCGACCGACGTCGCGCCCGACCTGGGCGCCTGGGTCAGCGAGTCGTGCACCTTCGCGCCGGGCGGCGCGACCGACCGCTGCGTGTGGGCCCCGGAGGTCTCTGCGGTCGAGGGCGGCTACGCCCTGTACTACACGGCGCGCGACGCGACGTCGCCGCGCCAGTGCCTCGGCGTCGCGCTGTCCGACACCCCGGACGGCCCGTTCGTCCCCGTCGGCGACGACCCGATCGTCTGCCCCAACGGCGAGGCCGGCACGGAGGACCTCGGCGGTGCGATCGACGCCGCGACGTTCGTCGACGGCGACCAGCTCTACCTGCTGTGGAAGGCCGACGGGAACTGCTGCACGGGCAAGACGGCGATCATCTTCGCCCAGCCGCTCTCGCCCGACGGCGCGACGCTCACCGGTCCGCCCGTCGAGCTCATCCGCGTCGACAAGCCCTACGAGGGCCGCGTCGTCGAGGGCCCGACGCTCCTCGAGCGCGACGGCACGTACTACCTCTTCTACTCGGCGAACGACTTCGGTGGGGGCGGCTACCGCACCTCGTACGCGACGGCGTCGAGCCTTGCGGGCCCGTGGACCAAGGCGACGACCGAGCTGCTCACGAGCGACCGCTTCCAGGGCGACGTGCGCGGCCCGGGCGGGCAGGACGTCGTCACCGCCCCCGACGGGAGCGACGCGATCGTCTTCCACGGCTGGAACGAGGCGTTCACGTACCGCGCGATGTACGTCGCGGACCTCGAGTGGACCGCCGACGGCGTCCCGTTCGTCCCGCAGGCGTCCGACCGCTACCAGGCCGAGGACGGCGTCGTCGCGAACGCGCGCGTCGTGGCCGACGGCGGGGCGTCGGGCGGGGCGAAGGTCGGCGGCCTGGACTTCGCCGACTCGTCCGTGACGGTCGAGGTGCACGCCGACGAGGCCGGCCCGGCACTGCTGGGCATCCGGTTCGCCAACGGGTCGTTCGACGGCTCGACGCGCGTGCCGTCGACCGGGACGCTGGCCGTCAACGGCGAGGTCGCGAAGACCGTCGTCTTCCCGCACACCACGTGGGGCAACTGGCAGACGTCCGAGCACCTCGTGGATCTCGTCGAGGGCACGAACACGATCACCCTGACCCGCGCGACGTTCTTCACCGAGCTCGACGCGTTCGACGTCTACCCGGCGACGCGCGACCCGCGCCCGTCGGCCCCGCCCGTCATCCCGTCCGACGCGACGCGGTACGAGTTCGAGGACGGCGTCATCACGCGCGGTTCCGTCGGGAATGCCGCGGGGGCGTCGGGCGGCCAGAAGGTCGGCGGGCTCGACTTCCTCGACAGCTCCGTCGCGCTCCAGGTCCACGCCGACGAGGCGGGCCCGTACACGCTCGGGGTCCGGTTCGCGAACGGCTCCGAGCGGGGCGGCTACACGCTCGCCTCGACGAGCACCGTCACGGTGAACGGCGCGGACGCGGGCGTCGTCACGTTCCCGCACACCACGTGGGGCAACTGGCAGTCGGTCACGCACGAGGTCGAGCTCCAGCAGGGCTGGAACACCGTCGCCCTGACCAAGCTCACCTGGTACACCGAGCTCGACGCGCTCGACGTCTTCCCGGCCGAGGTACCGCCCGTCGACCCGCAGGTCACCGTCACCGCGCAGCCCCGCTGCCTCGGCGGCACCCCGTACCTCGCCGTCCGTGCGACGAACGACGGCGACGAGACCGTCGCGATCGCCCTGCGGACCGTGCACGGCGAGCGGTCGTTCGCCCAGGTCGACCCGGGCAAGAACGCCTACCAGTCGTTCAAGGCCCGTGGCGCCCTCGACGCCGGTGAGGCGCTCGTCGTCGTCACGGACGTCTCGGGCGCGACGACGGAGGTGACGGCCGCGTACGACGCGCTCACCTGCGCGTAGCGCACCCCAGCCACGCCCGCGGCGCCGCTCGGCCGATGAGCGGCGCCGTGGGCGTCGTCGTGCGGCGAGGTCGACGAGGGCTCAGGGTGTCCACGACGTGGCCGCTCCACAGGGTCAGATGGCACGCCGGGCACGGGGTGGTGAACGTTGCCCGAAGCCTCCCTCCGCACTCGGACATTCCCGGATCAAACCGGCGCACCAGGTTCCTATGCTCGCCGTGGCCGCCCACCCGCGGGACGGGTGCAGCGCCGGCCACGACCACGTCCCTCGTCCGAGCGGATCCTTGCTGTGACCACCGTCCTCACCCCGGACTCCCCGGGTTCCTCCGGCGCGCCCCGCGCGTCGTCGTCGGCCGCCGCGGCCGACCCCGCTGCCGCACGACCCGACGGCCCCGGCGCACCTGCCGGCCGTCCGCCGTCGGGCCCCGCCGACCGTGAGGTCCAGGCGCTGCACCGCAGCCGCCTGGGCGCACGACGCCGTCGGCGGAACCTGCTGTGGGCGCTGCTGCTCGCGGGGCCGAACGTCGTGCTCCTGCTGGTGTTCGTCTACCGGCCGCTGGTGCAGAGCTTCTACCTCTCGACGCTCCAGTGGAACCTCGGGTCGCCGGTCGCGCGCCAGGTGGGGCTGGGCAACTACGTCGAGTGGTTCACCGCGCCGACGACGGGCCGCATCGTCACGACGACGCTCGTGTTCACGCTCGCGACGGTCGGCGGCGCGATGGTCCTCGGCCTGGGTCTGGCGCTGCTGCTCAACCGCAAGCTCCGCGGCCGCGGCGTCGCACGGACCGTCGCGTTCGCGCCCTACGTGCTGTCGGGCTTCGCGGTCGGGATCCTGTGGCTGTTCATGTTCGACCCGCGCTACGGGCTGGTCCAGGAGCTGCTCGGGTGGGTCGGCGTCGCGTCGCCCCAGTGGTACACGCAGCGCCCGTGGCCGCTCGTGATGATCGTCGTGGTCTACCTGTGGAAGAACCTCGGGTACGTCGCGCTCATCTACCTGGCGGGCCTCCAGTCGGTGCCGCAGGACCTCCGGGACGCGGCCGCGCTCGACGGCGCGTCGTCGGCGCGGACGCTGCGCTCGATCATCCTGCCGCTGCTCACCCCGACGACGTTCTTCCTCGTCGTGACGATGCTCCTCGCATCGCTCCAGTCCTTCGACATCATCAAGGCGATGACGCAGGGCGGCCCGCTCGGCTCGACGACGACGCTCATGTACTCGATCTACGAGGAGAGCTTCGTCAACGGGCGCGCCGGGTACGCGTCGGCGGTCGCCACGGTCCTCTTCCTCGTGCTGCTCGCGGTGACCGCGGTGCAGATGCGGTTCGTCCAGCGGAAGGTCCACTACGCATGAGCGCCGTCGCGCCCGCCCGCCCCGAGACGGCGCCCGCCACGCCCGCCGCCCTCGCGTCCCGCTCGCCGCGCGCTCCCCGTGCCCGACGCCGGGCCCTCCAGCCGGGTGGCTACCTCGCGCTGGTCCTCGCGACCGTCGTGCTCGGCGCGCCCCTGGTGTGGATGGTGCTCGCGAGCATGAAGACGCCCGCCGAGCTGTACACCGTCCCGCTCCAGTGGCTCCCGGGCAGCCTCAACCTCGACAACTACGCGCAGGCGGCGGACTCGATCCCGCTCGGGCGACTGCTCGCGAACAGCGTCGGGATCACGGTCGTGGGCGCGGGGCTCAAGGTCGCGCTGGGCCTCACGTGCGCGTACGCGCTCGTGTTCCTCGACTTCCCGTTCAAGAAGGTCGTGTTCGGCCTCGTCATCGCGACGCTCATGATCCCGCCGCAGATCACGATCATCCCCAACTACACGCTCGTCGCGAGCCTCGGCTGGCTCAACACCTACCAGGGCATCCTCGTGCCGGGCCTGGCGAGCGCGTTCGGGACGTTCCTGTTCCGGCAGCACTTCCTCACGCTGCCGCGCTCGATCCTCGAGGCCGCCGAGCTCGACGGCGCGGGGCACTGGCGCAAGCTGTGGCGGTTCGTCGTGCCGATGAGCACTCCGACGCTCGCCGCCGTCGCGCTCGTGTCCGTCGTGACGGAGTGGAACGACTACCTGTGGCCGTTCCTCGTCATCGACCGCCCCGACAAGATGACCCTCCCCGTCGGCCTCACCCTGCTGCAGAACACCGACGGCATGACGAACTGGGGCGTGCTGCTCGCCGCGACGGTCGTCGTGACCCTGCCGATCCTCGTCGTCTTCCTCGTCCTCCAGCGCCGTCTCGTCGCGGGCCTCACGGCCGGCGCCGTCACCGGCTAATCCGCCCCGCGCCGTCGTGCCCGACGACGGCGCCCACCCCGGGCGGGCCGCGCACCTGCGTGCCTGCCCCCACCGCCGAGCTCCCCGGTCCGCCCGCAGCGGTCCGGGTTCCCCGAAGCGCACCGAGACCCGGTGCACGACCTGAAGGAGCACCTGTGTCCCACCGCACCGCACCCGGCCGGCCCGCGCGCCGCCGTCGGGCCCGCGCCGCCGCCACCGCCGTCACGGCGGTCACCGCCCTCGCGCTCACCGCGTGCGCCGGCCCGAGCGTGGCCGGGGCCGACGGCGCCGGCACCGCGGGCGACGACGCGGCGGCCGAGGCCGTCGACTGGTCGGCCGTCGAGCCCGCGTCCGAGATCACGTGGTGGAGCAACCACCCCGGCACGTCCCAGGAGATCGAGCAGGAGCTCATCGACCGGTTCGAGGAGGAGTCCGGAATCACGGTCAACCTCGTCACGGCCGGCGCCAACTACGACGAGGTGGCCCAGCGCTTCCAGGCCGCGTCGCAGACCGACGAGCTGCCCGACGTCGTCATCGCGTCCGACGTGTGGTGGTTCCGCTACCACCTCAACGACCAGATCCTGCCGCTCGACGACGTGCTCGAGTTCGTCGAGGCCGACGCCGCCGACTTCCAGCCCGCGCTCTACGCGGACTACGAGTACGACGACCAGCACTGGGCCGTGCCCTACGCGCGCTCGACGCCGCTGTTCTACTACAACAAGGACCTGTGGGCGGCGGCCGGCCTGCCCGACCGCGGCCCCGAGACGTGGGAGGAGCTCGAGGCCTGGGACGCGTCCCTCAAGCCGCTCGTCCCGGCCGGCGGCTCGACGTTCGGCCTGTCCACCGGGCCGTCGTGGGGCGCGTGGTGGTTCGAGAACATGATCTGGGGCCAGGGGGGCGCGTACTCCGACGGGTTCGACCTCACGCTCGACTCCGAGGAGTCGATCGCGGGCGGCCAGTTCCTGCACGAGCTGTTCCACGAGAAGGGCGTCGCGACGCTCTCCGCGGACGACGCGATGGTCGACTTCTCGTCCGGCCTCGTCGCCTCGACCATCGGCTCGACGGGCTCGCTCAAGGGCGCGCTCGACGCGGCGTCGTTCGAGGTCGGCACGGCCTACCTGCCCGACGGCCCGGCCGGCGGCGGCACCCCCACCGGCGGCACGGGCCTCGCGATCCCGTCGTCGAAGTCGCCCGAGCAGCAGCTCGCCGCGGCGATGTTCCTCGCGTTCCTCACGAACACCGAGAACACCGCGCACTTCTCGCAGAACACGGGCTACATGCCGGTGCGCACGTCGGCCGTCGAGTCCGACACGATGACGGCCATCTACGAGACGACGCCGCAGTTCCGCACGGCCGTCGACCAGCTCGCCGACAAGGCGCGCATCCAGGACGACGTCCGCGTGTTCGTCCCCGGCGCCGACGCGCTGCTCAACGAGGCGATCGAGCAGATCGTCATCGAGGGCGTCGACCCGGCGACCGCGTTCGAGTCCGTCACGCCGCGCATCGAGACCGCGTACACCGAGAACGTGGAGCCGTACCTGTGACGGCCACCGCGCTCGCGCCCACGGGCGCCGGGTCGGGGCGGTCCGCGCGCCCGCGCGTCGTCGCGCACCGCGGCAACAGCTCGGTCGCGCCGCAGAACACGCTCGCCGCGTTCGAGGCGGCGTGGCGGGCCGGCGCGCACAGCATCGAGATCGACGTGCAGCTCACGGCCGACGGCGAGCCCGTGGTCATCCACGACGACACCGTGGACGCGACGACGTCCGGCAGCGGCACGGTCGCACGGCTCGACCGCGCGGCGATCCGGGCGCTCGACGCCGGGTCGTGGTTCTCCCCGGCGTTCGGGGGCCAGCGCGTGCCGACGTTCGCCGAGGTGGTCGACCTCCTCGTGCGACGCCCGGGCACGGACCTGCTGCTCGAGCTCAAGGGCGCGTGGTCGCCCGAACAGGTGCGGCGCGTCACCGGGCCGATCCGGTTCGCGGGCATCGCCGACCGGGTCGTCGCGCATAGCTTCTGGCCCGAGACCGTCGCGGCGCTGCGTGAGGCGGACCCGGGCCTGCGCCGCGGGCTGCTCGTCGCGTCGCTCGACGACGAGGTGCTCGAGAGGTGCGCCGAGCTCGACGTCGTGGCGTGCAACCCGATGGGCCTCCTCCTGCTCGAGGACCCGGGGCTCGTGGAGCGCCTGCACGAGGCCGGCCTCGAGGTCGCGGTGTGGACGCTCAACGAGCCGGAGCACTGGGCCGCCGCCGTCGAGCTCGGCGTGGACGCGATCATCACCGACCGCCCCGACCGCCTCGCGGGCTGGCTCTCGGCCCGCCCGGTCTGAGCGGATCCGTCCCGCTGCCGAACCCGGGGTTCCTCCTCACGCGACAAGCTCGGTGGGGAGGAACCCCGGGTTCGTCGTCGTGCGACGGCGCGTCAGCGCGCGACGATCGTCGTGACGACGTCGGTCACGCTCGGTCGGCGCGGTGTCGACCCGAAACCGAAGCGGACGGGCGGGTCGACGTCGCGCAGGTCGCCGAGCGGCTCGCCCGCCCAGGTCGTCTCCGTCGCGACGAGCGCGTGGACGTCGGTCGCGCCGTAGTGCTCGACACGCCCCGGACCGGCGCTGCCGCGCGTCCGGACACCGTGCAGCAGCACGCGCGCGACCGGGTCGGTGAGGGCGGTCAGGTGCCGCGACGTCGCGACGCGGCGCGGCACCGCGCGCAGCACGTGCCCCAGGACCGTCCGCGGCCCGACGACGAGCCGCGCCTCGAGCGGTCCGGCGACCACGTGCCACGACGACGCCGAGACGGCGACCGGCGTCACGACGACCCGGTCGAAGCGGTAGGTCGACGCGACGAGGTCCGCGACCAGCGGCGACGGCGCGAGCAGGGTCCGCTCGCCGTCGGGGCGCTCGACCATGACGTCGGCGAACGCGCCGAACGGTGACGCGTCCCAGCACCCGACGACGACGCGCGTCCCCGACTCCGTGCCCCACCCCGCGATGCGGCCGCGGAACCGCAGGACGCTCGACATCCCGGCAGCGTAGGTCCGGCGCCTCGGGCACGCTCTCGCTCGGACGCAGGGGCCGCGCACGCCTGGCTTCCTCACCGTCCCGCCTTCCAGCCCGTCACCGACGCGACCCCGCTCGGCGCGCGAGCCCCCGCGCGCGGCGCGACGCTCGGAGGAGGCGGCGACCGCCGTCCGGCAGCAGGAGGTGACCCGTGCCGAAGATCACGCGCGACGGCGACGCGAAGCAGTCCGAGATCCCGAGCACGCTGCAGCGCTCCGACGAGAAGGCGCAGCGCACCTTCGCCAAGGCCTACGACGCCGCATTGGAGCAGTACGGCTCCGAGGAGCGCGCGCGTCGCGTCGCGTTCGCGGCGCTCAAGCACACGCACGAGAAGATCGGCGACCACTGGGAGCCCAAGGACGAGCCCGGCCCGTCCGACGAGCGGGCCGAAGAGGGTGGGCTCGACTCGACCGCGGACACCGCCGGGGGCGTCGACGCGAACGCGACCAAGGAGCACCTGCTCGACGTCGCGCGCCGCCTCGACGTCGACGGCCGGTCGACCATGACCAAGGACGAGCTCGTGGAGGCGATCCAGCGCGCCAACGACCGCGCGACCCGTCGCGCCCGTGGCGACTGACCGCCGTCGTGCACGACCACGGTTCTATCTCGCGAGGTAGAACTGTGGTCCGGCCTGGGGATCAGACGGGGCGACGGCGGTGGGGGACGCGCACGCGGTCGAGGTCCTGCGCGACGGTGAGCTCGCCGTCGAACACCTCGCGCGCCTCGCGCCAGAACTCCGTCGCGTCGGGGTACCGCTGCGAGAAGTGCGTGAGCACGAGCGACCGGACGCCGGCCTCGGCGGCGACGCTCGCGGCCTGCCGGGCCGTGAGATGGCCCCAGCGCTCGGCCTGGTCGCGGTCACGGTCGAGGAACGTCGACTCGATGACGAGCAGGTCGACGCCGTCCGCGAGCCGGTGCACGGCGTCGCAGAGGCGCGTGTCCATGACGAACGCGAACGACTGCCCGGGGCGCGGCCTGCTCACGTCATCGAGGGTGACGGTCCGGCCGTCGGGAGCCGTGACGACGCCGGTCTGCTGCAGCTCGCCGACCGCCGGCCCGGCCAGCCCGTGTCGCGCGAGCAGGGCGGGGTCGAGCGAGCGGCCGTCGGGCTCGTCCAGGCGGTAGCCCATGGCCTCGAGCGTGTGGTCGAGCCGCTCGGCGCGCAGCGTGAAACCCGGCTCGGGTCGTCCGGCCACGGGCGGGACGACGCCGTCCGTCGTGAGCGGCTGGAGCTCCAGGTGCCCGCGTCGGAAGTGGGCGCTCGCGTCCAGCAGGTGCTCGACCCACCGCTGGCCCGACGCCGGGTACGTCACCCCGATCGTGTGCCGCACCCCGTCGCCGCTGATGCGCTGCGAGACCCCCGCGAGGCCGAGGCTGTGGTCGCCGTGCAGGTGCGTGATCGCGATGCGCGTGAGGTCGGTCGCGGACACGCCCGCGTACGTCATCTGCCGCTGCGTGCCCTCGCCCGGGTCGAAGAGGATCGCCTCGTCGTCCCAGAACAGGACGTAGCCGTTGTGGTTGCGCGTCCGGGTCGGGACCATGCTGGCCGTCCCGAGGACGACGAGCTCGCGGCGGGACATGGCCCCAGCCTGCCACGGCGCCCTGCTCGTCGGTCGGCTCGTCGGGTGGCTCGTAGGGTGGCAGGAGACCCCCCGAGATCCGGAGAACCATGCGCCTGCTCCTCGTCCGTCACGGACAGACCCCGTCCAACGTCGCCGGCCTGCTCGACACCGCCCTGCCCGGCCCGGGCCTCACCGCGCTCGGCGCGCGGCAGGCCGCGGCGATCCCGGA
Organism: Cellulosimicrobium sp. E-16; assembly: GCF_049913115.1. Taxonomy (NCBI): domain Bacteria; kingdom Bacillati; phylum Actinomycetota; class Actinomycetes; order Micrococcales; family Promicromonosporaceae; genus Cellulosimicrobium; species Cellulosimicrobium sp. E-16. The sequence continues at coordinate 4,194,765 of NZ_CP183974.1, read as the reverse complement.
CGCGCTCGCGGACCGCGTCGTCGACGGCGTCGCGGTCTCGACGCTCGTGCGCACGCACCTCACGGCCTCGCCGCTGGCCGAGCGGCACGGATACGACCCGGTCGAGCTCGACGGGTTCCGGGAGGTCGACGCGGGCGCGCTGGAGATGTCGGCCGAGCACGACGACCACGCGACCTACCTCGAGACGGTCTTCGCGTGGGGCCGTGGCGAGCCCGGCCGCCGGATGCCGGGCGGTCCTGACGGCACCGAGTTCCTCGCCCGCTACGACGACGCCGTCGCGAGCGTCGCGCGCACGGGCTGGCGGACCGCCGTCGTCGTGTCGCACGGTGCGGCGATCCGCGCGTGGGCGTGCGCGCGCGCCGCGGGGGTCGACCTCGACCTGCTCGCCCGGACCCCGCTCGCGAACACCGGGCTCGTCGAGGTCGAGGGCGACCCGTCGTCGGGCTGGCGGCTCGTGGGCCTGAGCGACGGGCCGCTGGGCGGGACCGCGCTGGACGACCTCGTCGCCGAGGACCCGACGGGCGAGTCGGTCGACGAGGAGGGACGCCGCGCCGCGGCGGACGACTGACCGCTTCCGCTGGGGCGCATCACACGGACCTGGCGGTCGTCACGTTCGTGACATACGCTCGCGGGATGGCCGCCGACGCACCGCTGCCCGCGCCGAACGAGCGCGCGCTCGAGTCCGACATCGTCACGGACCTGCGCGAGCAGATGACGTACGGGTCGTACCTGCACCTCGACACGCTGCTCGCGGCGCAGGAGCCCGTGAGCGACCCGGAGCACCACGACGAGATGCTGTTCATCGTCCAGCACCAGACGACGGAGCTCTGGCTCAAGCTCGTGCTGCACGAGCTGCTCTCCGCGCGCGACCTCCTCGCCGCCGACGAGCTGGGCGCCGCGCTCAAGCGCATCGCGCGCGTCAAGCACGTGCAGCGCACGCTCACCGAGCAGTGGTCCGTCCTCGCGACGCTCACGCCGAGCGAGTACGCGCAGTTCCGCGGCTTCCTGGGGCACGCGTCGGGCTTCCAGTCGTGGCAGTACCGCGCGGTCGAGTTCCTGCTGGGCAACAAGAACGCGCGCATGCTCGACGTGTTCGACGCCGAGCCGGACGCGCGCGCCGAGCTCGCGCGCCTGCTCGCCGAGCCGAGCGTCTACGACGAGTTCCTGCGCCACCTCGCGCGGCACGGGCACGACGTCCCGCAGCGCGTCCTCGACCGCGACGTCACCGTCGCGCACACGCTCGACGACGACCTCGTCGAGGTCTTCCGGCGCATCTACGACGACCCGGGGACGTACTGGTCCGCGTACGAGACGTGCGAGGAGCTCGTCGACCTGGAGGACAACTTCCAGCTCTGGCGGTTCCGCCACATGAAGACGGTGCTGCGCATCATCGGCACCAAGCGGGGGACCGGCGGGTCGAGCGGCGTCGGCTTCCTCCAGAAGGCGCTCGACCTCACGTTCTTCCCCGAGCTGTTCGCCGTGCGCACCGAGATCGGGCGGTCATGAGCATCCCGCACCTCGGCCGCGCGGGCGACGGCGGCACCTGGCTCCCGCCGTTCGTCGACGCGCACGTGCACCTCGGGCTCGTCGACCCCGTCGCGGTGCGGCGCGGCGGGATCGCCGTCGTGCACGACCTCGGGTGGGTGCCCGACGTCGCGCGCACCTGGCCCGGCCGCCCCGGTTTCCCGGAGGTCGCGTTCGCGGGCGCGTTCCTCACCGCGCCGGGCGGCTACCCGTCGGACCGGTCGTGGGCGCCGCCGGGATCGGTCGAGGAGGTCGGCTCGCCCGAGGCGGCTGTCGCCGCCGTCGACCGCCAGGTGGCCGCGGGGGCGTCGTTCGTCAAGGTCGCCCTGCACTCCGGCGCCGGTCCGGTGCCCGACGACGTCACGCTCGCCGCGCTCGTCGGCCACGCCCACGCGCGGGGCCGGGACGTCGTCGCGCACGTCGAGGGGCGGGGCATGGCGGCCCGCGCGTACGAGGCGGGCGTCGACCGGCTCGCGCACGCTCCGTTCTCCGAGCGCCTGCCCGACGACCTCCTCGCCGCGATGGCCGGCCCCTCGGGAGCGGGCGGGACGGACCGGAGTCGTGTGGGCTGGGTGAGCACCCTCGACGTCCACGGGTGGGGAAGCCCGACGGCCGAGCAGGACGTCGCGATCGACAACGTGCGGCGCTTCGTCGCGCTCGGCGGGACGGTCGCCTACGGCACCGACCTGGGCAACGGGCCGCTGCCGCCCGGCGTGAACCCGCGCGAGCTGCGGGCGCTCGCGGCGGCGGGTCTCGACGCGCACGCGCTGGTCGCGGCCCTCACGCGCGACGCCGCGGCCGAGCGCGGCGTTCCCGACCGGGCGCTGCGTCCCGGGACGCAGCGCTCGAGCACGGACGCATCGCTCACGACCTGGGTCCCCGGGGAGGTGCCCGACCTCGACGACCCCGACGCCGTCGCCACGTGGCTCGCGCGCGCCGTCGTCGTCGAGCGCGACACCGCACGCGACACTGCCCACGACCCCGCCCCGCCGGAAGGACGACCATGACCGAGGACCACGCCGCCCGTTCCGCCGCGCTCGACGCCGCCGACCCGCTCGCGCGGTTCCGCGACGCGTTCGTCTCGTCGGACGAGGTGACGGCGTACCTCGACGGGAACTCGCTCGGCCGGCCCACGCGCGCGTCGGCCGAGCGGCTGGCTCGGTTCGCGACCGAGCGCTGGGGTGCGCGACTCATCCGCGGCTGGGACGAGGAGTGGTACGACCTCCCGCTGACGCTCGGCGACCGGATCGGCGCGGTGACGCTCGGCGCGGCGCCCGGGCAGACGTTCGTCGGCGACTCCACGACGGTGATCCTCTACAAGCTCGTGCGCGCCGCGCTCTCGGCGCCGCAGGTGGCGGGTCGCGACGAGATCGTGCTCGACGCCGGGAACTTCCCGACGGACCGCTACGTGCTGGAGGGCGTCGCGCGCGAGCACGGCGCGACGCTGCGGTGGATCACGCCCGACCACGACGCCGGCGTGACCCCGGGGCAGGTGGCGGAGGCCCTCTCCGACCGCACCGCGCTCGTGCTGCTCAGCCACGTGGCGTACCGGTCGGGGTACGTGAGCGACGCCGCCGCGATCACGACGCTCGCGCACGACGCGGGCGCGCTCGTCCTGTGGGACCTGTGCCACTCCGTCGGGGCGCTGCCGGTCGAGCTGGACGCGTGGGGCGTGGACCTCGCGGCGGGCTGCACGTACAAGTACCTCAACGGCGGGCCGGGCGCGCCCGCCTTCGGCTACGTGCGCGCGGACCTCCAGGGCGCGCTGACCCAGCCGATCCAGGGGTGGATGGGCAGCGCCGCGCCGTTCGAGATGGGCCCGGCGTACGCGCCGCACGACGGCGTCCGGCGCTTCCTCTCGGGCACGCCCGCGATCGTCGGGATGCTCGCGATGCAGGACATGCTGGACCTGGTGGACGAGGCGGGGATCGCGGCGGTGCGCGCGAAGTCTGTTGCGCTCACCGAGCACGCGACGGCGCTCGTGGACGACCTCCTGCTCCCGCTCGGCGCGCGGTACGCGTCGCCGCGCGACCCGGACCGGCGGGGGAGCCACGTCACCGTCGACCACGACGCGTTCGAGGCGACGCTCCCGCTCCTGTGGGAGCGCGGCGTCATCCCCGACTTCCGCCGCCCGGACGGCCTGCGCCTCGGCCTGTCCCCGCTCTCCACGAGCTTCGAGGAGGTGCGGGTCGGCGTCGAGGCGGTGCGCGACGCGCTGCTCGCGGTGCCCGGCGCCCCGACGACCACCGGCGCGTCGACGGGCGCGGGCGGCACCGCGTGATCCTCGACGACCTCGACTCCCGGCCCGGGAGCACGACGTCCCTGCTGCGCACCGTCGTCGGGCTGTACGTACGTGACCTCGGTGGCGCGGTCGCCGTGGCCGACCTCGTCGAGCTGCTGGGCGCGCTGGACGTCCCGCCCGTCGGCGCGCGCGGCGCGGTCTCGCGGGCGAAGGCCAAGAGGCTGCTCGCGCCGGAGACCGTCGACGGCCGGGCCGGCTACCGGCTCGCGCCCGGCGCGGGCCGGATGCTGGAGCAGGGTGACCGGCGGATCTTCGCCTACCGGCAGCAGGGCGAGGACGACCCGTGGTGCCTCGTGTCGTACTCGCTGCCGGAGGAGCGGCGAGCCGTGCGCCACCAGCTCCGGCGGCACCTCGCCTGGATCGGTGCCGGGACCGTCGCGGACGGCCTGTGGATCGCGCCGGGGCACCTGGTGGACGAGGTCGAGGAGATCCTCGCCGCGCTCGACGTCCGCGGCGCGGCGACGGTGTTCGTCGCCGGGCGGCCGCGCGTCGCGGGCGCGTTCGCCGACGTCGCCGCGCGGTGGTGGGACCTCGACAGGATCGCGGCGCTGCACCGCGCGTTCCTCGCGCGGCACGAGGCCTTCGGCGCCGGGCAGGGCACGGTGCCCGACGGCGCCGCGTCCGCCGCGGAGGACGCCTCGCCGCGCGCCGCGTTCGCCCGGTGGGTGCGCGCTGTCGACGACTGGCGACCGATCCCGTACGCGGACCCGGGGCTGCCCCCGTCGGCGTTGCCCTCGGACTGGCCCGGCACGGCGAGCGTCGCCCGGTTCGACGGGCTCCGGGCGGACCTGGAGGCAGGCGCGCGGGACCACGTCCGGGCCGTCGCGGGACGCTGACCTGGGCAGGGACGCCCGGGTGCCGTGCTCCACCGCGGCTGCGCGATCCGGACATCGCCGACGTTTGCGGAGGCATCGGCCACCGCTGGTGGTGGGGTTGCTCACACCGGTGTGACTTCACCCGGCACTCAGACCTGGACGACCGTCCAGGTCTGCCTACGGTGGTCGGGACGGGTCGTCTGACCCCGTCGCCCGCGACACCGAGATCCAGGTAGTGATGACCCGCTCGACCCTGACACCTGAACAGCAGCTCCCCTCGACCCCCCGCCGCGTCCGTCGTCGACGCCCGGCCGCCGCGCTCCTCGCCGTCGGCCTCCTCGCGGGTGCCGGCCTCGTCGTCCCCGTGACGAGCGCCGCAGCCGCCGACGCGGTCAACCCGTTCGACCTGGCCGGTGGCTTCAGCGTCTACGCCCGCGAGGACGCCCGCCTCGACAACCACGAGACGGAGGGGTCCGTCGCCGTCGGCGGCGAGCTGACGGTCCGCGCCGAGGGCGGCACGTACGCGATCGTCCACCAGGTGGCAGGGACCGCGGACTACACGATCCCGACCGTGGACGGCGACCCGACCCGACTGCTCGTCGGGTCGTACGCGCCCACCTCGGGTCTCGCGCAGATCACCAACGCGGGCGTCCCGGCGGGGAGCGGGCCCGCGCTCGAGGGCTACCTCAAGGTGGTCGGTGACGACCCCGCGTTCGACACCTACCAGCGCGGCGACTGGGTGCGGTACCGCACCGAGGTCGACGAGGCCCCGTCGATCGACGCGACCAACCAGAAGTGGCCCGACGGCGCCGCGACCGTGGCGACCGAGCGCGACTCCGTCGCCGCGTACGTCGAGGCGGGCGCCACGGAGCCGGCCGAGGTGCGCCAGTGCCTCGCGGACCTCGTGCCGAGCGGGGCGGCCCACGTGCTCACGGTGGCCGAGGACGCCGGCGACCGCGTCGTCCTCTCGGCGCTCGAGCCCGGGCGGCCGAACGTCGTCGACTACGCGACGATCGCCAACGCCTACACGGTGCAGTTCGCGGACGGCGTGCTCCCGTCGGCCGACGCCCCGCTGATCGTCTCCGTCCCCGCCGGGACGACCGACCTGCGCGGCTCGGTGTTCGGTGCCGAGGGCGCGGCGGCCCGCTACGTCCTGTGGGACCTGTCGCGGCTCGACGGCCGGGTCACGCTCGGCACCGGCGGGACGCGCCTGGACGGGTCGGTGTACGCCCCGAACGCGGACCTCACGGTCGAGGCGGCCCCGCTCGACGGCCAGGTCGTCGCGCGGAACCTCACGCTGCTCGGCGGCGAGGCGCACGCCTACCTCTTCGCCGGCTCGATCCCGTGCGTGAACGAGCCCGTCGTGGAGACCGGCAGCCTCACGGTCACCAAGCGCGTCGCGGGCGACGCGGCCGCCACCGTGCCCGCCGGGACGACCTTCACCGTCGCGTACGACGCCGACGGGACGACGGGCGAGCTCACCGTGCCCGTCGGCGGTTCCGCGACCGTCGACGACCTCCCGCTCGGCACCGAGGTCGTGCTGTCCGAGCCGGGCTTCCCCGCCGTGGACGGCGTCGAGTGGGGCGAGCCGACGTGGCAGGTGGACGGCGCGGCCGTCGAGCCGGGTGGCGACGGGACCGTGCGCGTCGAGGTCGGCACGACGGCGGACGTCGCGGTGGTGCTGACCAACACGGCGGACGCGCCGGTCGAGTCGGCGCCCACGCCGTCGACACCCACCACGACCGAGCCCACGACCCCGACCACGCCCGTCGCGCCGGACGCTCCGACGCCTCCCGCCGCCGACGGCGGTTCCGACGGCCTGGCCACGACCGGCGTGCAGGCCGGGGGTGTCGCGCTCGCGGCGCTCGTGCTCGTCGCGCTGGGGGCCACCTTCCTCGTCCTGCGCCGCCGCCAGGACGCCTGACCCGCGACCTCGCACTCCCCGACGCCGCGCCCCGACCTTCGGGAGCGCGGCGTCGTCGTGTTCCGGGCACGTCCGGGACGGCCACCTGACCGCCGTCGGGAGTTCACCGGGCGGACGGGTGCGCGCCATCCCGGCTCCCTACGGTGACAGCGCTTCCCACCACGGGTCCGACGCCGCCACGGTGGTCCGACGGTCGTCGCCGCGCGGACCCCTGACCTGCGAAGGAACCCATGAACCTGCACGCCTCCCGGCTGCCCGGCGCGCTGACGCGCGCGGCGGCGTCGGCGCTCGCCGTCTCGCTCGTCGGCACGGTGCTCGTCGCCGCGACCGCGACCCCGACCTCCGCCGCCGACGAGTCCCTGCTCTCGACGTCCGGCACGACCTGGCGCTACCTCGACGACAACACGAACCCGGCCGGCGCCTCGGCGGACCAGCGCGTCTGGACGACGACCGCGTTCGACGACTCCGCGTGGAAGACCGCGACCGGCGCGTTCGGCGCCAAGCGCGGCGCCGCGACGGGGATCGGCGCCGCGTTCCCGATCACCACGCTCCTCACCCAGTACATCGAGGGCACGACGACGGACGTCCCCACGTTCTTCTTCCGCACCGACGTGGAGCTCACCGCGGCGGACCTCGACGGCGTCCCCGCGTTCGAGGGCGAGATCGTCTACGACGACGCCGCGATCGTCTACGTGAACGGCGAGGAGGTCGTGCGCCTGGGCGACGACGGGCGCGAGATCACGGAGAACCTCCAGTACCACGGCAACGGGCGCACGGACCCGGTGACGGGCACGTTCGTCGTCCCGTCCGACGCGTTCGAGCCGGGTGAGAACACGATCTCCGTCGCGCTCTACCAGGACGCGCCCACGAGCTCGGACATCTACCTCGACGTCCGCTCGCTCGTCCCGACGCACGGTGAGGTGCGCGACGTCGCCCTCAACGTCGGCGCGGACGAGACGCAGGCCAACGTCGCCTGGTTCTCGACGCTGCCGGGTGCGGGCGAGGTGCAGTGGGCCCGCGCCGACGAGGCGGGCGGCGAGGTCGACTGGCCGGCGGCCGCGACGTCGTCGTCCCGGAGCGGCACGGCCGCGGACGGCGCGACCTACCACCACGCGACGATCGCCGGGCTCGAGGAGGACTCGGCCTACGTCTACCGCGTCGGCAGCGCGGCGACCGGCTGGTCGGAGCCGACGACGTTCACCACGGGCACGTTCGGCGACGAGTTCAGCGCGCTGTTCATCGGCGACGCGCAGATCGGGGCGAGCGGCAACGCCGCGAACGACGCGACGCGATGGGCCGCGAACCTCGACACGATGACGGCGCTGCACCCCGACACGGCGTTCCTCATCTCTGCGGGCGACCAGGTGGAGAACGCGGGCAGCACCCAGCAGTACACCGGGTTCCTCGCGCCGCGCCAGATGCGCGAGCTGCGCTTCGCCGTCCAGGACGGCAACCACGACACCGCGTCCGCGCTCTACGACCAGCACTACGCGATGCCGAACCTCTCGACCGAGCAGCGCCGCGACTACTGGTACGCGTACAACAACGTGCTCGTCGTCGCGATCGACTCGAACGACTCCGACCCGGCCGAGATCGCCGGCCACGAGGCGTTCCTGCGGGACGTGATCGGGACCCACGGCGACGCGTACGACTGGGTCGTCGTGACGTTCCACCACTCGCTCTACAGCCAGGCGTTCCACTCGCGCGACACCGACGTGGTGCGGATGCGCGACGCGCTCTCGTCGGTCTTCAGCGACCTCGGCGTCGACCTCGTGCTCGCGGGCCACGACCACATCTACACGCGCTCGTACCTCATGGAGGGCACGACGCCCGTCGTCCCGGCCGCGGCGCCTGCCGAGGGCGACGTCCTCACCCCCGACGAGGACCAGGTCCTCTACCTCACGGGCAACTCGTCGTCGGGCTCCAAGTTCTACGACTTCGACGGCGCCAAGCCCTGGACCGCGCGCTGGGAGCAGTCGCGCGAGGCGAGCTACTCCGACCTCGACGTCACGCCCACGTCGCTGACCGTCACCACGTACGCGACCGGGGCGCAGCGCGTCGTCGACCAGGTGACGCTCCAGCGCGAGGACGAGGCGGGACCCGCGCTCGAGGTCGAGACCAGCGCGCGCTGCCTCTCGGGCACGGCCTACGTCGCGGTCCGCGCGACGAACACCGGCGACGTGCCCGCCGACGTCACGCTCGCGACGTCGTTCGGCACGCGCACGTTCGCGGCGGTCGCGCCGGGCAAGGCCGCGTACCAGTCGTTCTCGACGCGGTCCGTCGCCACCGAGGCGGGCTCTGTCACGGTGACGGGCACCCAGCCCGACGGCGGAGCCTCCTCCGCGCAGGACGCCGCCTACCCGGCGGTCGCCTGCGGCTGAGCCGCCCCGCCGAACCCGGGGTCGTTCCCCAGCGCATGCTCGCGCTGGGGAACGACCACGGGTTCGGCGTCAGGACGCGTCGCCGAGCGGCTCGACGACGATCCCGCCGAAGCGGGCGTCGCGTGCCTGGTGCTCGACGCCGCCGATCCAGACGCGCCCGCCCAGCACCGCGTCGGACGCGGGCGAGCCGTCGAGGTAGTGCGCCTGGTAGCCGCCCCCGAGGTCGACGTTGGTGAGGGACACCGCCCGGCCTGACTCGTCGGCGACGTCGGACGAGCACCACGCGCACACGTGCCGTGGGTAGCGGGGGTTCCACCGGGCGAGCGTCCCGCACAGCGGGCAGAACTGGGTGCGGACCGGCTCGGCGCCCGACGGCGCGAGCGCGCCGGAACGGACGAGGCCGCCCTGCGCGGTGCGCCGTGCGAGCGCCGTGAGCTGGCGCCGGGAGATCCCGGGCCAGCCGTGGACGGCGGTCGCCCACTCGGGAGGCACGGCGCGGGCTCCGTACCGCGCGCCGAGCAGGGCGCCCGCGATGGCCGCGACGGTGTCCGTGTCGCCGCCGATCGAGACGGCGGCCTGGAGCGCGGCCGCGAGGTGGTCGCGGTGGGCGAACGTCGAGCCCTGCGGCGCGGAGGTCGTCGCGATCGCGTGCCACGCGGCCTGGAGGGCGGTGACGGTGAAGCCGTTCTGCCGCAGGTCCGCCGTGGGCCGCGCGAGCTCGGCGTCCGCGATCCACGTGGACCAGCGCGCCGCGGCGTCCGGGTCGAGGAGGTCGAGGCCCGCGCGCACGTCGAGCCGCTGCTCGGTCACCGCGACGCGCACCGCCTCCGACCAGAGCACGCACGACTCGGCGGCGAGCGGGTCGGTGTGCGTGATCCCCGCGACGGCCCGTGCCGCGCGGGCGGTCGCGTGCCGATCGTCCAGGGCGACGAGCCCGACGACGCCCGTGCGCATGAGCGCGCCGTTCCCGGCCGTGCGTCCGGTCGCGGCGTGCAGCGCTGCCGACGCCTCGCGCAGGCGCGTCGCGGCAGGTCCCCGGCGGGCGGCGGCGTCGCGCAGCACGGAAGCGGTCTGCGTCCCGACGTCGGTCGCGCCCCCGGTCCGCCACGCCTCGAACGCGGCGGCGACCTCGTCGAGCGGCGTCGCGCCGAGCGCGTCCGGGACGGGGGACAGCACGTCGTGGGCGGCCGTGACCCGGGCGACGCACACCGACATCTGCGTGTCGTCGCTCCACTCGCCGGGCGCGTACGGGCCGAGGCCGCCGCCCCGCATGACCGCCACCGCCTCCGGCTGCCCCGGGCCGGGAGGTTGCGCGAACTCGTACGGCACCCCGAGCGCGTCGCCCGCCGCCTGTGCGAGCAGCACTCCGGACGCGCGGTCGAGGAGGGAGACGTCGAGCAGGTCGAGGGGCTCGCGGTCTGGCGAGGGCGGCGTCGTCGTCACGGCGTGATCGTGCCACGATGAGCGGCATGACGACGACGCCCGACGACCTCGCCGCCCTCATCGCCTCGGTCGAGGCGGACGAGCGCGACCTCGTGCTCCGCGCCTTCACGCACGACGACGCGTGGCGGCTCGGCTGCCTGCTCGTCGAGCTCGCCGACGAGCGCGACCTGCCCGTGACGATCGACGTCCGCAAGGGACCGCAGCAGGTGTTCCACGCGGCACGCGAGGGCACGACCCCGGACAACGACTCCTGGGTCGAGCGCAAGGTGCGGGTCGTCGAGCGGTTCGGGGCGTCGTCGTACCTCGTGGGGCTGCGCGCCCGCGCGAAGGGGACGACGTTCGCCGACCAGCACGAGCTCCCCCTACAGCAGTACGCCGCCCACGGCGGCGCGTTCCCCGTCCGGGTCGAGGGCGTCGGGATCGTCGGCGTCGTGACGGTCTCCGGGCTCGCCCAGGGCGACGACCACGCGCTCGTCACCGAGGCCCTGCGGTCGTTCCTCGGCTGAGCCGGGCAGACGGACGGGGCCGGCACCCGAAGGTGCCGGCCCCGTCCGTGGTCCGGTCGCGCAGGGGCGGGCGCGACCGGGGTCAGAGCGCCGGCGCGACGTCGGACGCCGCGCCGGCGGTGCGGCGTCAGGCCGCGCGCGTGACCTCGATGCGCTGCGGAGCGCGGCCGGCGAACACGCCGGCGACGGTCACGGTGAGCACGCCCGCGTCGTAGGACGCGCGGACGGCCTCGGCCTCCGCGGTCTTCGGCAGGGTCACGGTGCGGCGGAACTCGCCGAAACGTACCTCGCGGACGCGGCGCCCGGCCGGGGCGGCCTCGGTCGTCTCGTCGGTACCCGCCTCGGGCTGCTGGTCCTCGGCCTGCTCGGAATCGGTCGCGTCGTCGGCCACCGGCGCCTCGACGACGCGCTGGTCGCGACGCTCGCCGCGGACGACGAGCCGACGGCCCTCGAGCTCGACGGTGACGTCGCGCTCGGGGTCGACACCCGGCAGGTCGAAGCGGGCGACGAGGTCGTCGCCCTCGCGGTAGACGTCGGCGGCGGGCGCGTACCCCGTCGACGCGACGGGCGCGCCGCTGGGTCGCGTCCAGAGCTGGCGCACGACGCGCTCGGTGGGGAGCGGGCGGAACGGCGCCACGGTGTAGGTGCTGATCATGGGGTCCTCCAGGTCTGTCGTGCCACGGTCTGCCCGTGGCGTCCTGACCTGTCCAACCGTGAGCGGGACCGGCTCAGTCCCGCTTTCGCGGACGACGAACGCCGCCCGCTCCCCGGCGGGGAACGGGCGGCGGAGCGCCGCGCTCAGAGGCTGCGTGCGGTGATGTCGCCGTACGTGGTGGTCGCGCGGATCTGGAGGCCCGCGGTGCCGTCGTTGCGGAGCGAGCTGTTCACCCGGCCGTACCCGGTGCTGGCGTCGAGCGAGGCGGAGACGCCCGGCGCGGCGGCGATCGTCAGGTCGCCCTTCTGGGTGCCGAGCACGACCGTGCCGCGCTCCGCCTCGGCGACCCGGACGTCTCCCTGGGCGGTGGTGATCTCGGCGGGACCGGTCAGGCGACCGACCGCGACGTCTCCGGCCTGGGTGACCAGGCGGACGGATGCCGCCTCGTCGAGCGTGATCGCGCCGTACTCGTCGGTGGCGGTGACGTCCCCGAGTCGGCCGACGCCGCGCAGCTCGCCGCTGCCCGTGACCTCGACGCGCGACCCGGCGGGGAGCTGGACGGTCACCTCGACGGTGCCGGACGGGCCGAAGGCCTCGTGCTTCGCGGGCGCGGTCGCGATGCGGAGGACGCCGTCGCGGTGCTCGACCGTGGTGCGCTCGGCCGCCGTCACGTCGCGGTTCTTGGACGCGTCGAGCGGGAGGACCTCGACGACGGTGTCGGCCCGGCCCGAGGCGATGAGCTGGACCCGGGCGGCGGGGGCGTCGATGACGGTGGTGATCGGGGCGGGGGTGTCGAAGGTGTGCATCGTGATCAGCTCCTGGAAGGCGGTCCTGGTGATTTCCAACACCGTGAACGCTACGTAGCGTTCACTAAGACAGCAAGAGCAATGTTGCTGTGAGTGTGCATCGTCGCAGGCCGTAGTGCATAAACTGGTGCAATGAGTGTGCGCGTAATGCAACATGAGGCGATCTCCCGCGTTGCATCGACGACAGGTGAACGCTAGCCTCGGGCGGTCGGGACGAGCGGAGGAGGACCACCATGCCCGGAGGAAGGCTCACCAGGCAGGAGCGCCAGCAGATCGCCCTGGGGCTGGCCGACGACCTCGCGTACGCGGAGATCGCCCGTCGGCTGGACCGACCGACGTCGACCGTCACCCGCGAGGTGATGCGCAACGGCGGACCCGGCGCCTACCGGCCCGACCTCGCGCAGCACGCCACCGAGCGCCGCGCGCGCCGCCGCCGGGAGCCGGGTCCGGCCACCGGGTCGTCGGCACCCGGCGGCACGGACGCGGTCCGCGCGTACGAGGAGACGTTCACGACCCTGTTCATGCAGCAGGGCCTGCCGCGGATCGCGGCGGGCGTGCTGACCTGCCTCTACACCGCCGACACGGGCAGCCTCACGGCCGCCGAGCTCGTCGAGCGACTGCGCGTGAGCCCGGCGTCGATCTCCAAGGCGATCCCCGTCCTGGAGAGCCACGGCCTCGTCGTGCGCGAGCGGGGCGAGGGCCGCCGCGAGCGCTACGTCGCCGACGGCGACGTCTGGTTCCAGTCCATGATCGCCGCGGCACGGAACAACGCGCAGCTCGCGGAGACTGCTCGTCAGGGGGTCGCGGTCCTCGGTCGGAGCAGCCCTGCCGGGGTGCGGCTCGAGAACATGGCGCGCTTCCTCGACTTCGTGGGGGAGAGCATCGCCCGGGCGGCCGAGCAGGCGCGCGACCTCCTCACCACGCCGGGCGACGCCGCCGGGGAAGGTCGCGCCACCGCGAAGGACTGAACCGTCTGCGCGCCGCGCTCACCCGCGGCGTGCGGTGCGCCGGGCCTTGCGGGCGGCCGCGGCGCGCTCCTCGGCGGCGTCGAGGAGCTCGTCCGCGGCGGTGAGCGCCTCCTGCGCCGCGGACTCGGCCGCGCGGGCGTCGGCGAGCCGCGCGCGCAGGTCCTCGCGCTCGTCGGCGAGCCGGGCCAGCTCGTCCTCGACGCGCCCGAGCTCGTCCTCCACCTGCCCGACGGCGTCGCTCGCCGCGCGCGCTCGCGTGTCCGCCTCGTCCCGCTCGGCCTCGAGGCGGTCGACCTCGGCCGCCGTCTCCTCGACCTCGCGCTCGGCGGCCGCCACGGCATCCTCCTCGGGAGGCTCGCCGTCGGCCGGGTCGGAGACCCGCGCGGACCGGGCGCCGCGCGTCGTGCTCGTCCCCGGGTCCGCGTCACCAGACCCGCCCCCGGTGCCGCCGGTCCGCGCCCGGAGCTCGACGACGTCGGCGGGCTCGCCGCCCTCGTCGACGATGCCGAAACCGACGTGCTGGAGAGCCTGCGACAGCCGACCGGCACGGACGAGCGCCCCCGCGTCCGGGTCCATGACGGCGGCGGTGAGGGTCTCGGCGAGCCGGTCGAGCGCCGTCGTGGACACGGCCCGGCCGGCGACCTCTCCCGCGTCGCGCAGCTCGGCCACGACGCGCTCCACGCGCTCGCGCCGCAGCCGGTCGAGCGTCCTGATCCGCGTGCGGTCGCGGTCCGCCGTCGCGTCGCGCAGCTCGTCCCCGAGGGCGACGAGCGCGGCGACGTCGTCGGGCCGCTCGCGCGCGACCTGGTTGACGACCCACGCCGCCACGGTCGGCTTGGCGAGCCGCGCCACGCGCTCCGCGCCGACCGCGTCCCCCGACGCCTTGATCTCCTTCGCCGCCGCGGTACGGGCGACGACGAACTGCTCGAGCGGCAGCGCGAAGAGCCCGTCGACGAGAGCGTCGACATCGGTTCCGTCCCCGACCGGGGCGTCGGAGCCGCGCGGGGCCTTCGGGCTCATGACGCCCAGCGTCGCACCCCGGTGCCGGACGTGCGCCCGCTCGCCCCGTCCCGGGCGGCGAGCAGCGCCGCGAAGGCGGCCTCGGTGACGACGGGGATGCCGTAGCGGCGGGCCGTACGGGCCTTCGTCGAGAGCGAGTCCGGGTCGGCGGCGACGAGGAGGCGGGCCCGGCGCGTCACGTAGGGCCAGGGGGAGAGGCCGGCGGCGCGCACGTCGCGCTCCCAGGCCTCGCGCGTGCGCGACATCGACCCGGTGAGCACGACCTCGTCGCCGTCCGCGAGCACGAACGCCGGACGCGGTGCGACGGCCGTCTCCGCGGCGAGCCGGGCTCCGAGCGCCGCCTCGACGGCTCCCGCGACGTCGTCGGCGTCGAGTCCGAGCTGGCCCGCGACCTCGTGCAGGGCGGGGTCGTCACGGACAGAGCCGCCGCCGTCGCGGTCGCCCGCGGCGGTCGCGCCGTCGAGGGCGTCGAGCTCCGCCCGGGCGAGGGCGATGAGGTAGTCGCGGTGCACGCCCTCGACCGCGGCCCGGTCCAGCCCGGCCCGCCGCGCCTCGGCGAGGAGCGCCGCACGCTCGGAGTGCGAGACGTAGCGGTCGAGGAGCGCGGAGTCGAGCAGGCGCAGGTAGGTCCCGGTGTCGACGTCCGGGCGCTCGGTCGGCGCGGGCGCGGCGCCCGTGCGGGCGCCCGGCGCCTCGTCGAGCCCGGCGAGCCAGTGCCCGTGAGCGCGGCTCGCCCCCCGCAGGACCGGCTCCACGCCGGGCAGCGCTGCGGGCAGCGACCACCGCACCCCGTCGGCCGCGGCGCGCGCCACGTCCCAGCACTCGTCGTCGGCAGCCACGTCGAGGTAGTACCCGAGCAGCCCCGCGGTGGCGCGCGCGTCGCCCAGGGCCGAGTGGACGCCGTCGTGCACGACGCCCACCGCCGCGCAGCACGCGGCCAGCGCGCGCGAGCCCGTGAGGTAGCGGCTCGCGAGCTGCTGCGTGCACAGGCACGCGACGGGGTCGATCGCGGCCGCGATGCCCGCACGCCCGATCTCCGCGCGCAGGAACCGCGTGTCGAACGCCGCGTTGTGCGCCACGAGGACGCGGCCGGAGAGCAGGCGCAGGAGCGCGGGGGCCACGCGGTCGAACGTCGGGGCGAGCGCGACGTCGGCCGCCGCGATGCCGTGCACGTGCTGGGGACCCAGGTCGCGCCCGGGGTTGACGAGGGTGGACCACTCGTCCTCGACGCGGCCCGCGGCGTCGACCAGGACCACCGCGACCTCGGCGACCCGGTCGCCGAGGCGAGGGGAGAACCCCGTGGTCTCGAGGTCGACGACGGCGAATCCGGGCACGGGCACAGTCTGCCCGACGCCGCCCACGCCTCGTCACCACCCGGGCGGTGCGCGCGGCGACCCGTGCACGCGCAGGGCTTTCGCGCCGGGCCCCGTGGGCCTACGCTCGCGAGCACACGAGCCTCCGCAGCGTCGCGTCTCGTGTGCGACTCGGCCGGACCCCGACACGACCGGGGTCGGTCGGCGGGGGCCACTGTCGAGGAGGATGCGTGAGACCACGAACGATCGTCCCGTCTGCCGCCGCCGCGAGCCTCGTGCTCGCGGCTCTGACCGCAGCGCCCGTCGGCGCTGCCCCCGGAGGCGGCCTCCGAGCCGCCGACGGGCCGCCCCCGCTCGAGGACCTCGTCACCGGCGACGCGGTCATGCAGCGGCTCCAGGACTTCCAGGACATCGCGGACGCCAACGGCGGCAACCGCGCGATGGAGACGCCCGGCTACGAGGCGAGCGCCGTCTACGTCGAGGACACCCTGCGGGCCGCGGGCTACGAGCCCGAGCGCCAGTACTTCACGTTCGAGGACCTGGTCATCGACGACCTGTCCCTCACCGCGGCCGGCGTCGAGGTGACGTCGGACGTCTACCCGGCCGAGTTCGCGCCCGACACCCCGGACGACGGCGTCACGGGCCCGATCGTCCAGCCCGCCGACGCGCTCGTCCAGGGCTGCACCGCCGACACCTGGGACGGGGTCGCCGTGGAGGGGGCCGTCGCGCTGGTCAGCCGCGGCGCGTGCCCGTTCGCGGACAAGGCCCGGTTCGCCGCGGAGGCCGGCGCCGCCGCCGTGATCCTCTACAACAACACCGACGGCGCGCTGAACCCGACCCTCGGCGAGGCGAGCGACGTCTGGGTCCCGACCGTGGGCATCACGCAGGCGGACGGCCAGGCGATCCTCGCCGCGATCGCTGGCGGCGCCGAGGCGGTCGCGACCTACGACCTCCAGACGCACGTCGAGGAGTTCGAGACGTTCAACGTGCTCGCCCAGACTCCGGGCGGCCGTGACCACAACGTCGTCATGGTCGGCGCCCACCTCGACGGCGTCGAGGACGGGCCGGGCATCAACGACAACGGGTCCGGGTCCGCGGCGATCCTCGAGGTCGCGGTCCAGCTCGCCGCCGCGACCGACGGCGGCCAGGACGTCGAGAACGCCGTCCGGTTCGCGTGGTGGGGCGCGGAGGAGGTCGGGCTGCGCGGCTCGACCCACTACGTGAGCGACCTCGCCGCGAACGACCCCGCGGCGCTCGACGACATCGCGACCTACCTCAACTTCGACATGGTCGGCTCGCCGAACTACATCATCGGCGTGTACGACGCGAACGAGTCGACCTACCCCGCACCCGTCGAGGTGCCGCCGGGCTCGGCCGAGACCGAGGCGGTGTTCACCGACTATTTCGACGGCATCGACCAGCCTTGGGTCGACACCGAGTTCTCCGGGCGCTCCGACTACCAGGCGTTCATCGAGAACGGCGTCCCGGCGTCCGGCCTGTTCACCGGCGCGGACGGCTCGAAGACGGCCGAGGAGGTCGCGCTGTTCGGCGGCACCGAGGGCATCTTCTACGACCCGAACTACCACTCGCCGGGCGACACGATCGACAACGTCGACGCGACCGCGCTCGACATCATGTCGCGCGCGATCGGCCACGCGGTCGCGTCGCTGTCCGAGGACACGTTCGCGATCAACGGCGTGGGCAACCCGCGCGTCGACGCGATCGAGGCGGAGGCACGGTGCCTCAACGGCAAGGCCTACGTCGCCGTCCGCGCGACCAACGGTGAGGACGAGCCCGTCTCGCTGCGCCTCGTGACGCCGTTCGGGCAGAGGGCGTTCGGCCAGGTGGCTCCGGACGCGAACGCGTACCAGTCGTTCTCCGCCCGGTCGGCGTCGGTCGACGCCGGCACCGTGAGCGTCGTCGCGCGCCTCGCGGGCGGCGGGGAGAACCACACCCAGACGTACGACGTCGCGTACGACGCGATCGCCTGCGGCTGACGCCACGCGAGTCGCACGACGGGCGGGGCCGTCCTCCACGGGGAGGGCGGCCCCGCCTGCGTCCGAGGAGGTGCGTCGTGGGTAGGACGCCGCGCGTCACGACCGGTCCGCGGGGTGGGGCCGGCCGGGTCTACGCTGGCCCGCGGTGCGCCGTCGGGTGGCGCGGCGGACAGGGGGTCACATGGCGAAGGAACCGTTCCTCACGACGACGGGCGACGAGCCGGGCGAGGGCCCCGACCTGCCCGGCACGACGTCCGGCGACGAGCGCAGCACCCTCGCGCGGCTGCTCGGCGAGAAGCGCCTCTTGCGCGTCCCCGCCCTCCCGGCGCTGCCGCGACCCACCCTCCCGCGGCCCTCGTTCTCGCTGCCCGTCGCGCTCCCCGGCCGTCGTGCGCCGCGCGACGACGTCGACCCGGCGCCCGGGGCGAACCCCGAACCTGCCCTCGACACCGCGCTGGAGGACGCGCTCGTCGAGGCTCTCGCGGAGGACGGCGCCGCGGACGACGGCGCCGCGGACGACGGCGCGTTCGACGAGGTCGTCGCGGAGTGGGTGCGGCGCGCGATCGCCGCCTACCCGCGGCCGGCGTACCCGCTCGAGCGGGAGTGGGACGTGTCGGTCCAGGGGGTCGTGCGGCTCGTCCCGTACGTGCCGCGGTTCGCGACGGCGCCGCTCGCGCTGCTCGACCGGTTCGGTGCCGTGACGATCGGCCCCGAACGCGTGGGCCTCGACGGCAAGGACGTGGACTGGGACCGCGTGGTCGAGGTCCGCACGGCGCCCGCGTGGACGTGCCTGTCGGCTGAGGCGCTGGAGGTGAACCTCGCGCAGTACGTCGTGGCGCTGCCGCCGCTGCCCGGCCGCGCGTGGGTGCTGCGCAAGATCAGCGAGCTCCTGCTCTCGCTCTACCTCGCCGTGCTGCCGCCGGACGCGGACGGCGACGACGTCGTCGCCGACGCGCACGCGCTCCTCGGCGCGACCGGCGTCGAGGGCGGGGCGGCGGACCAGCCCGACGTCGGCGCGGACGCGGGCGACGCAGACGCGCGACCGGACCCGATGTTCGACCGGGTGGTCACGCAGGTCGTCTACCGGCGGCGGTTCGGGACGGGCGAGGCGCAGGCGAGCACGACGTCCGTCCTGCTCCAGCTCGCGCTGCGCGGTGCGACGGACACGATCGTCCGCACGGCCGCGGAGCGCGGGGTCGAGGTCGTGCACGTGCGGGCGGAGGACACGAGCGTCGGGTCGGTCGTGGCGCGCGCGGCGACGTGGCGCCGTACGGCGCTCGACCTCCGCGAGCGCGTGGACCGGCGCCTCGGGCGCTGACGGCTACCGGTCGAGCGCCTCGAGGATGGGGGTGTCGCCGGCGGTGAACCGGACGAAGCGGCCGACCGTCGCGGGGGTGCGCACGGCCTGCGCCACGACCATCGCGACGTCCGCGCGCGAGACCTGCGAAGCCGCGCCGCCCGGGACGTCGTCGGCGCCGTCGAGCCCGTCGGCGCCGTCGCCGACGACGCGGATCGCACCGGTCGGGTCGTCGTCGGTCAGCGTGCCCGGCCCGAGGATGGTCCAGTCGAGGTCGGTGCCGCGCAGGTGGTCGTCGGCCGCGAGCTTGGCGTCCGCGTAGGCGAAGAAGCTCGAGTCCGGGTCGACGCCGTGGTCGGGCACAGAACCGATCCACGACACCATGACGTAGCGGTCCACGCCCGCAGCGGCGGCCGCGTCCATCGTGCGGCTCGCGGCGTCGCGGTCCACGGCGTAGGTGCGATCCGGGTTCCCGCCGCCCGCTCCGGCGGACCAGACGACGGCGTCGAACCCGCCGAGCGCGGCGGCGAGCTCGTCGGTCGAGGAGGACTCGACGTCGAGCAGGAGCGGCTCGCCCCCGAGGCGGCGGACGAGCGGGAGCTGCTCCTCGGCGCGCACGATCCCGGTCACGGTGGCGTCGTGGTCGACGAGGATCGGGACGAGCAGCCGGCCCACCTTGCCGTGGGCACCGACGAGGGCGATCTTCATGCGGCGGACTCCTGTCTGCTGACGTCGAGGTCGACCCGAGCGGGCGAGATCGACCCTCAGGAGGCCGATCTCGAGACGGTCAGGCCGATCTCGCGGTGAGGATCCCACCGTGCTCTCCCGCGGACGCCGCCGCCACCCGGGACGGCGTCAGGGGCAGTGTCGCGCGTTCGGGGCCGCGGCGAGCGTCACGGTCGCCGACGCGCGGAGGAGGTCGCCGCCCGCAGGGTCCTGGGCGCACACCGTCCAGCCGTTCGACGCGCCCGGCAGGGTGCCCGCGCCCGGGTCGCGCGCGTCGACCACGACGACGCTCGCGGCGCCGCGCTTCTCCAGCTCGGCGCGCGCCTGCTTGAGCTTGGTCTCCACGAGGTTCGGCATCGGGAACGCGGGCTCGATCTCGACCGAGACCTCGACGCCGTCGGACCCGCCGGGCGGGACCGGGGCACCTGGCCCGGTGGTCGGGGAGCCGGTGGGGTCGTCGGTGGGTTCAGCGGTGGGGACCGCGGTCGGCTCGGCGGTGGGCGCCGGCGTCGGCGTCCCGGGACCGCCGGGCAGGGCCTCGGCGCGGCACCCGGCCAGCGCCGCCACGGCCACGGCGGCGAGCACGACGACGCGCGCGCGCCGCGGCACCGTCGTCGGGCCCGAGCGAGCCTCGCGATGCGCTCCGTGCTGCTGCGAGATGTCCTTCTTCGTGCGGCCCGTCGTCGTCGACGGTGCCGTCGTTCGTCCTGCCACCACACGTGCCCCCGGTTGCCCCTGCGAACTTTCCTGCGCCTTCGAGGGTACGTGACGGTCGCGCCGGCCGCGGCCGGGGGAGGCGACGAGGGCGGGTGATCCTGGAGCGGGCTTCAGCTGCGACCCGGAGCGGTGCGCTTGGGCGGCCGGACGGTCGGCACGTCGCCGACGATGGGGATCGGGCGACGGTGGAACGGGAACCCGTAGCGCGTGACCAGGCCGGCGAGCGTCGTGAGCCGGTTGCGCGGCCCGATGAGCCCCATGATGTGGACGAACAACCACGCGAGCCACGCGACGCCGCGCGTCAGCCGGAGCCGGCCGACGACCTCCGCGATGGCCGCCCGCCGCCCGATGACCGCCATGGTGCCCTTGTCGAAGTACCGCAGGGACGTCGTCGGGCGCCCGGCGAGCAGCGCCTCGACGTTGCGCGCGACCTGCTCGCCCGACTGGATCGCCGGCTGCGCGAGCTGCGGCAGCCCGGCGGGGGAGATCGCGATGTCGCCCGCCGCGAAGACGCCGGGCAGGCCCTCGACCTGGAGGTCGTCGCCCACGACGACGCGCCCGCCGTCGCCGCGCGGCAGACCCCAGTCGTCGACCTCCTCGTGCGGGTGCACACCTGCCGACCACACCGTGAGGTCGGAGCGGATGCGCGTGCCGTCCGTGAGCACGACGGCGTCCGGCAGCACCTCGGCGACCCCGGCCCCCAGGTGCAGGCCGACGCCGCGTCGGCGCAGCTCCTCGGCCGCGTACCGGCGCAGCCTGGGGTGGAACGACTTGAGGACCTCGCCGCCGCGCTGGACGATCTTCACCTCGAACGCGTCGCCGTGGATCTCGGGGTAGGCCGGGCGCAGCCCCGCGGTACGCAGCTCGGCGAGCGCCCCCGCGACCTCGACGCCCGTCGCGCCGCCGCCCACGACCACGACGCGCAGCCCCTCGTCGGTCCCGGGGTTCGCCGCCGCCTTCTCGAGCCGGATGAACAGGGTGTCGCGGATCTTCATCGCCTGCGACCGCGAGTACATGGGGAACGAGTTCTCCTTGGCGCCCGGGGTGCCGAAGAAGTTGGCCGTGACGCCGTTCGCGACGACGAGGTAGTCGTAGTCGACCCACTCGTCGTTGAGGAGACGGATGCGCCGCGCCTCGTGGTCGATGCCGACGAGGTGCTCGTGCACGACCCGCACGTTCTTCTGCTTGAGCCGCAGCCCGCGCAGGAAGTACGTGACGTCGCCCGGGTTCAGCCCGCCCGTCGCGACCTGGTAGAGCAGCGGCTGGAACGTGTTGTAGACGCGGCGGTCCACGAGCGTCACGCGCACGGGCGCCTCCGCGAGCCCCTTGACGACGGCGAGGCCGGCGAACCCCGCGCCGACCACCACGACGTGCGGCAGGGAGTCGGGGGCTGCTGCCGCACCAGGCGCAGCGGTGACGGGCTCGGGCACGGGGCCTCCTCGGGGCGACGGGGTGGGAGAGCGCCGGTGCCCGCCCGCCTGCGTCGCGGACGTCGCCGACGACGTCAGCCAGGTTACGGCGAACCCCGCCCCCGCGCCGAACAGGCGGTCAGGCGCGGTGGTGCTCGACGTCGTCGCGGCCCAGGAGGTCCTCGCGGACGACGCGGCGCAGGACCTTGCCGATCTGGGAGCGCGGCAGCTCCGGCACGACGGCGAGCGTGCGGGGAAGGGCGTAGCGGGCGAGGCGCTTCTCGCCCCACTCGCGCACGGCGGCGAGGTCGACGCGCGGGGGCGAGGCGGCGTCGTCGGCGTCGTCGAGCACGACGACGGCGGCGACGTGCTCGTCCGAGCCGCTGCCCGGCACGCCGACGACGGCGACGTCGCGGACGCCCGGCATCCCGCGCAGGTGCTCCTCCACCTGGGAGGGGTAGACCTTGAACCCGCCGGTGACGATCATCTCCTTGATGCGGTCGACGAGCGTGACGAGGCCGGCGTCGGGCCCGTCGAGCGCGACCCGGACGACGTCGCCGGTGCGCAGCCAGCCGTCGTCGAGGAGCTGGTGCGCGGTCTCCTCGGGGCGGTTCCAGTACCCCTGGAACACCTGCGGGCCGCGCACGAGGAGCTCGCCGCGCACGGTGCGGGGCGCGGCGGGGTCGTCCGTGGGCTCGGGGTCGGCGTCGCGCAGGTCGCCCGCGTCGAGCGCGTCGGCGTCGACGACGCGGATCTCGGTGCTGGGGAAGGGGAGGCCGAGCGTGCCGGGGCGGCGGTCGTCCGAGCACGGGTTGCCGAGCGAGATCGGCGACGTCTCGGTCATGCCGTAGCCCTCGATGAGCAGCCCGCCCGTCGCGTCCTCCCAGCGCCGTGCGGTCTCGGCGGTGATGGGCATCGCGCCCGCGAACGCGAGGCGGATCGAGGTGAGGTCGGAGCCTGCCCCGGTCGCGTCGGCGGCCGCCGTGACGATGCGGTCGAACATGGGAGCGACGCCGGGTAGGAACGTCGCGGGGCGGCGCGCCTGCGCGGCGACGAACGCCTGCGGGTCGAACTTGGGGAACGCGACGAGCGTCGCGCCGATGCGAGCGGGCAGGGTGAGGCAGAACGTCAGCCCGAACGCGTGGAAGAAGGGCAGCACGCCGTAGACGGTCTCGGCGCCCTCCTCGAACGTCGCCCACGCCTGACCCTGCACGACGTTCGCGACGAGGTTGCGGTGCGTCAGCACCGCGCCCTTGGGCGTGCCCGTGGTGCCGCCGGTGTACTGGAGGAGTGCGACGTCGTCGGCGCCAGGGTGGGGGAGCGCCGGCGGGAGCGCCCGCGCGCGCCGGACGAGGTCGTGCCAGTCGGGGACGCCCGCGGGCACGGGGCCGCGCAGCGCGTCGCGCTGGGCCCGCGCGCGAGCGACGGGCAGGCGGAGCGCGAGGCGGCTCCCGCGCGGCAGGTCGCGCGCGATGTCGAGGCCGACGACGGTGCGCAGCCCGGGCGCGTGCGCGCGGGCCTCGAGCACGGCGGGGACGGTCTTGGTCCACACGACGGCGACGCTCGCGCCGGAGTCGGCGAGCTGGTGGGCGAGCTCGTCGGCGGTGTACGTCGGGTTGTGCTCGACGACGACCGCACCGAGGCGCTGGACGGCGTAGAACGCGACGACGTGCGACGTGCCGTTCGGCAGCACGAGCGCGACGCGGTCGCCGTGGCGCACGCCGAGGTCGTGCAGGGCGCTCGCGGCGCGCTCGACCTGCGCGACGAGCCGGGCGTAGGTCGTGGTCGCGCCGAAGAAGTCGACCGCGACGCGGTCGGGCCAGCGCTCGGCAGCGCGGTAGAGGGCGGCCGTGACCGGCTCGTCGGGGACCTCGACGTCCGTCGGGACGCCGGGTGCGTAGCGGTCGGTCCACGGCCTCGTCGCCAGAGTGTTCACTACGCCACCGTAACCTACGGTTGCGTAGGTTGTGTGCGTCCGCCGTGCTCAGCCCGCCAGGACGCGATCGAGCGCCGCCCGGCCCGCGGGTCCCCAGTGGGGCTTGCCGCCGGGCAGGCCCTCGTCCCCGTTCTGCCCCATGAGCAGGAGGAAGAGGGCCTTGAGCGCCGCCAGCCCGCGCGCTCGCCGGACCGTCGCGTCGTCGGCGCGCGCGTAGACGTCGAAGAACCGCGCGGCGGTGTCCGCGGGCAGGAGCACCCACGCCGCGGCGAGGTCCCACGCCGGGTCGCCCGCGAACAGGTCGCCGAAGTCGACGACGCCCGCGAGCGTCCCGTCCGCGACGACGACGTTCGCGGGGTGCAGGTCCCCGTGCACCCACACGGGCGGCCCCTCCCACGCGGGGGCCGCGACGGCGTCGTCCCAGACGGCCCGGACGGCGTCGGCGTCGTCCGGGGCGACCGCGTGCAGGAACCCCTCGAAGCCGGCCGTGGCGTCGCGGGGGTGGGCGCCCCGGTCCGTGGACGTCGGCGCGTCGGCGGGCGCTGCGACGTGCAGGGCCCGGAGGAAGCCCGCCAGCGCGTCGGCGGCGTGCTCGCCCCGGGTGATCGCGCCGCGGTCCAGCGGCTCGCCGGGCACCCACGTCATGACCGTCCAGTGCCGCGGGAGGCGCGGGGACGGCTCGCCGTGCCGCACGGGCGTGGGCACGGGAGCGGCAGGCGCGGCGCGAGCACGGGCAGCCACCGCCGCTCCTTGAGCTGAGGCTCTGGCGTCGGGTCCATGCGCTGCACGCGCACGGCCAGGTCGTCCCCGAGCCGCCACATCTGGTTGCCCCACCCGCCCGCGACCTCGCGGAGCGGCAGCCCGGCGAGGTCGGGGTGTTGCTCCGCCAGAGCCTCGCGGACGAGGTCGGCGGTGGTCGCGGTCTCCGTGGCGCTCATGCGCGCCCACGGTACCGACGCGGCGGCGCCTACGCGGCGACGTCACCCTTCAGGGCGTCGCGGCCTGCGACCGAGTGCCGGTAGCCGTAGAACGCGTAGATCAGCAGGCCCACGGCGACCCACCCGAGGAACCGGAGCCACGTGAGCGTCGTGAGGTTGGCCATGAGCCACAGGCACGCGACGCCGGACACGATCGGCAGCACGGGCGACCACGGCACCTTGAACGAGCGCTGCAGGTCGGGCCGCGAGCGGCGCAGGATCGGGATGCCGAAGCTCACGAGGACGAACGCGGAGAGCGTCCCGATGTTGATCATCTCCTCGAGCAGCTCCACCTGGGACAGCCCGGCGATGAGCGCGACGACGATCCCCACCCCCACCTGGAGGCGGATCGGCGTGTGGTACCGGTGCGAGGTGCGGGAGATGCCGCGGGGGAGCAGGCCGTCGCGGCTCATCGCGAACACGATGCGGGTCAGGCCGAGGAGCAGCACCATGATCACCGTCGTCAGCCCGATGAGGATGCCCACGGAGATCACCCGCCCGGCCCAGTCCGCGCCCACGAGGATGAACGCCGTCGTGAGCGACGGCGCGTCGGACTCCGCGAGCTCGGTGTACGACACCATGCCCGTCACGACGAGCGTGACGAGGATGTACAGGACCGTGACGATCGCGAGGCCGCCGAGGATGCCGCGCGGGAGCGTGCGCTGCGGGTCCTTGGCCTCCTCGGCCGTGGTCGCGACGACGTCGAACCCGATGAACGCGAAGAACACGAGCGCGGCGCCCGCGAGCAGGCCCATGACGCCGTACGTCGTGGGCTCGAGCCCCGTGAGGAAGCCGACGAGCGGCTGCTCGAGCGCCGACTGCTCCGGCGCGGGCTGGGCGGGCGGCACGAACGGCGAGTAGTTCGACGCGTCGACGAAGAAGAACCCGACGACGATGACGAACAGCGTGATGCCGACCTTGATGACCGTGAACACGCTGTTGACGCGCGTGCTGAGCTTGGTGCCGATCGCGAGCAGCGTGGTGAACACCGCGACGATGAACACCGGGCCCCATTCGAGGTCGACCGGACCGATCGGGATCGTCAGCGGCAGGTCGATGCCGAACAGCCCGAACGCGTCCCCCAGGTACACGCCCCAGAACTTCGCGATGACCGCCGACGCGAGCAGCATCTCGAGGATGAGGTCCCACCCGATGATCCAGGCGACGAGCTCGCCCATGGTCGCGTAGGAGAACGTGTACGCCGACCCGGCGACGGGGATCGCGGACGCGAACTCGGCGTAGCACATGACGGCCAGGGCGCACACGATCGACGCGATGATGAACGAGACGATGACGCTGGGCCCGGCGTAGTTCGCGGCGGCCGTCGCGCCGACGGAGAAGATCCCCGCTCCGACCGCGACCGCGACCCCCAGGACCGCGAGGTCCCAGGTCGTCAGGCTGCGCTTGAGCGAACGTTCCGGGTCGTCGATCGCCGCGAGCGAGTCCTCGACGGACTTGCGACGGAACAGGCCGGTCCTCGTGGCCACGGGTGCGCCTCCCCGGCGTCGGTGACAGGTCCGTCCATTGAACCGGTCCCGCGTGCACCCCGCGCGGCGGGCGGCCCGTCCTCCCGTCCCTAGCCCGCGAGCGTCACGCCGGGTGCCAGCGCGCTCCCCAGCGGCGGGTCAGGCGACCGCCCGACGTCGCGGCGTGGGCGCGCACTCCGGCCTCCACCGCGTCGGCCACGCCGTGCGCGGCCGCGTCCGTGTCGGCGAGGAAGCGGACGGTGACGCGGGCCTCGCCGCGCACGACGCCGACGTCGTACGCCTCGACCGTCGTCAGGGCGCGCGCCGCCGCCGCGGCGGCGGGCAGCACGGCCTCGGGGTCGGCGCCCGGGCGCAGCAGGCCCACGGCGAGGGTCACGCGGTACGACGGCACGGCTCAGCCGAGCTCCGGCAGGCCGGCCTCGTCGCACGGGTCGAGGTCGACCGGGCCGGACACGTCGAGGCGGACCAGGTCGCCGTCGGCGGTCACGCGCACCGACCACCCCGCCGGGTCCTCGGCCTCGACCGAGGCGGACCCGCCGTGCTCGGCCTCGATGACGTCGGAGGGCTCGCCGAACCCGTGCTCGTCGAGCACCGGGGCGAGCGCGGCGGGCACCTCCGCGAGCAGGGCGTACGCGTCCGCGCCCCCTGGCGTGGCACTGGCGTCGGGAAGGAAGACGACGCAGCGACCGTCGTCCTGCGCCGTCGCCCTGGCGCCTCTCTCGTCGTCGGCCCAGCCGTCGGAGCCATAGACGTCCTGGACGGCCGCGAGGGCGTCCTGCCGGGTCTGCTCGTACTCCGTGACGGCGTCCGCGGCGGGCGCCGGCTCCGTCGGCTCGTCGGCGCCGCAGGCGGCCAGCGTGGCGAGGGCAGCCAGCGCGAGCGCCACCCCCGCGGCCCGCGTGGTCGCGCCCTCGCGCCGTGTCGTGGCCTGCTCCGGCATGGGTCCCCCTCGGTCGTCGCGTGCGAGTCCGCGGGGGACGCTACCAGCGCGGTCGGACGCGTGGTCAGATGCGCGGCGACCCGTGGATGGGGAGCACGACCCATGGACCGGCGTGGGCGCGCGGCGGTACCGTCTCGGCGACCTGCGGGCGAGGGGGAGACATGAGCGGGATGTACGGGGCGGACGTCGCACAGCTGCGACAGCTCGGACAGCGGTTGTCCGAGGCCGCCGACAGGCTGACGTCGCTGCGCGGCGAGCTCGACGCGCTGGTGACGTCGAGCCCCTGGGAGGGGCCGGACGGCGACGCGCTGCGCGGGGAGTGGTCGACGTCGCACGGCCCGGCCGTCGCGGCGGTCGGGGCCGTCCTCGGCGACGCGGCGACCGCCGTCGTGCGCCAGGCGGACCAGCAGGAGAGCGCGAGCACCGACGGAGTCGTCGGTCCTGGCGGGGGCGGGTCGGGCGGAGGCGGCGGCGACCGCAGCACGCCGGGCGAGGACGGCGACCGGCCCGGTGACCCGGGCCTCACCGACGACCTCGGCGACTACGAGGACGTCCCGCCGATCGACCTCGAGAACGAGGACTTCTCGATCGACGACATCAACCAGGGCCAGGTCGGGGACTGCTGGTTCCTCGCCGGCCTCGGCGCGGTCACGACGACCGACCCGGAGTTCCTGCGCGAGCACATCCGGCTCAACGACGACGGCACGTACACCGTGACGATGTACAAGAACGGGGAGCCGGTCGAGATCGTCGTGGAGCCGACCGTGCCGGAGAACGGCGTCGGGGGCCAGAACGGCGAGCCGAACTGGGTCTCGATCTACGAGAAGGCGGCGGCCGAGTACTTCGGCGGCGACTACCAGGACATCGACGGCGGGCACTCCGACGACGCGTTCGAGGCCATCACGGGTCGCCCGGCCGAGCGGTCGGGCGAGCTCAGCCTCTCCGACATCCAGGACCGGCTGCAGGACGGGCCGGTCGCGGTGGGCACGGAGGACGACGACGCGTTCTGGTTCTGGGAGGACGAGGTCGACGACAGCCGCATCGTCCCCAACCACGCGTACGTCGTCACCGAGGTCAAGGAGGTCGACGGCGAGCTGAAGATCCACGTCGTCAACCCGTGGGGACCCGGCGGCGGCATGCTGGACGGCGAGCAGAAGGTCGGCGACCTCTGGCTCACCGAGCAGGAGTACAAGGAGAACTTCGACTCGGTCTACACGGGAGGCTGACGCATGGCAGGCAACGACGAGGTGCGCCGGGCGCGGGTCCCGCAGGGGGCGCAGGCGGAGTTCGCCGACGTCCGGGTCGGGGTGATGCGCGTCGGCGTCGGGGCCGGGCGCGCGCTCGCGCAGCTCGCGGTCCGCTCGCCGCGCGGCGAGGACGTCCTGCGGGCGGACCTCGGGGACACGATCGACCTGCACGGCGCGGGCATGCTCCACGTCGACGACGTGGAGGGGGAGCCGGGGACGTCGAGCGGGGCGGTCACGTTCACGTTCACGCCCGCCTGAGCCGCGCGGTCGGCGCCGGCGCTCAGGGCGCCGCGTCGGCTGCGAGCACGGCGACGAGGAAGTCGGCGTCCGGAGACCACGGGCGCAGGTCCCACGTCGCGAGGGCGAGGTCGAGGTGCAGCCCCGCCTCCTCGGCGTCGGCGAGGAACCGCTCGGGCGCGTAGCCGCGCCGGGTCCCGAAGCCGACGACGGCCCGCCCGCCCGGCGCGAGGTGCACGCGGAAGCGGCGCAGGACCTCGACCTCGGTCCCGGGGGCGAGGAACGTCACGACGTTGCCCGCGCACACGATCGCGTCGAACGGCTCGGTGACGCCCTCGGCCGGCAGGTCGAGCTCGGCGAGATCGCCCACGCGCCAGTCGGGCCCCGGGTGGTCGGCGCGCGCCGCCGCGACGAGGACCGGGTCGACGTCGACCCCGACGACCGCGTGGCCGCGCGCGAACAGCTCCGCGCCGACGCGTCCCGGCCCGCACCCGGCGTCGAGCACCCGCGAACCGCGGGGCAGCATGGCGTCGACCAGTCGCGCCTCGCCCGCGAGGTCGGCGCCGCGGGCCGCCATCGCCCGGAACCGTTCGACGTACCAGGTGGAGTGCGACGGGTCGGCGGCGGTCTTCTGCTCCCAGCGCGAGGGACGGGTGGCGCTCATGCCGACGACGCTACCCGCGCGGGGTGAGACCGGTCCCGTGACCTTGGTCCCCGGTGTCCTCAGGCACCGCGCACTGCGAGAATCGAGGGATGTCTCCCGCCGCGCCGCCCCTCTCGTCGACCGACCTCTCCGCGTCCCCCGCGACCGCGCCCGTGACCGACCTCGCCTCCAGCGCCCCGACGGGCGAGGTCCTCGCGGTCTGCCGCGTCCACGCCCTCCTGCCCGACGCGGGACCCGTCGGCGTCACGGCGATCGACAAGCGGCCCGTCGACGGGCCCGTGAAGGTGCGCCGGCTCGGCCTCTACGCGGACCTCCAGGCCGACCGGGCGAACCACGGCGGCGAGGAGCAGGCCGTGTACGCGTACGGGCAGGACGACGCCGACTGGTGGGTCGGGCAGCTCGAGCGCGAGGTCCCGCCCGGCCTGTTCGGCGAGAACCTGCGCGTGCGGGGCATCCCCGTGAGCGAGGCCGTCGTGGGGGAGCGCTGGTCCGTCGGTACCGCGCTGCTCGAGGTCACCCAGCCCCGTACGCCGTGCTCGACGTTCGCGCGCCGGCTCGGCGAGGACAAGTGGGTCAAGCGCTTCACCGCCGCGAACCGGACGGGAGCGTACCTGCGGGTCGTGCGCAACGGCGAGCTGCGCGCGGGGGACGCGGTGACGGTGTGCTACCGGCCCGAGCACGGCGTGACCCTCGCCGACTGGTTCGGGGCGTGGAACGCGCGCGGCGCCGACCCCGAGCGCGCGGTGGACGTCGCGCGCCGCCTCATCGTCGCGCACCTCGAGGGCGACGTCGCGCTGACCGACGAGATGCTGGCCCGCGCCGAGATCGCGGTCGGGCGAGGCATCGAGGACTGACGCGTCAGCGCTCCGCGCGCGGGATGCGGGGGGCGCGCGGACCGCGGGGCGGCTCGTTCGGCGGCCACTCGCCGTCGTCCGAGCCGTCGTCGGCCGTGAAGAGGAGGTCGTGCAGGCGGACCTGCACGTTCTCGACGTCGGGGACGTCGTGCAGGTTCAGGCCCGGCTTGTCGGTCGCGTCGGAGATGACGAGCGTCCCGCACCCGAAGATCCGGTCGATCGGGCCCTTCTCGTAGTTCACGTCGTTGATGCGGTAGAGCGGGATGTCGCGTCCGGTGCGCGTGATGATGCCCGAGCGCATCGCGATGCGCTTGGTGGTCACGGTGTACTCCGTGGTCCGCCAGCGCAGCCACGGCACGAGCACCCAGACGATCGCCGCGACGAGGGCGAGGCCCGCGACGACCCAGCGGACGACGTCGTTCGGGACGAGCACGACCGTCACGACGACGGCCGCGACGAGGGCGACCAGCAGCACGAACGGCCAGAACAGCGCCTTCGCGTGCTCCTTGAGCTCCATGACGACGTGCTCGCCCTCGGTGAGGTGCTTCTCGCTCAGACCCATGGGCAGCATCGTGCCACCTCGCGGACCGCGGTGGGAGAGCCGTCCCGCCGGTCGTCCGCCCGGGGTCAGGCTTGTGCCGAGAGGTTCCAGCCCTCGACCGTGCGCAGCCCGTGCCCGTAGCCCAGCAGGCAGATCGCGGCCGTGCCGAGCTCGAGCCGCGCACCCAGGCCGGGGTCGACGCCGAGCCACACGGTCGCGAGGACGCGCAGCAGGTGCCCGTGCGCGAACAGGACGACGTCGTCGCCGCCCTGCAGCGTCGGCTCGACGCGCTGGAGCACGCGCCCGGCCCGGGCGGCCACCTCGGTGAGCTCCTCGCCGCGATGCCCGTTCGCCGCCGCGAGCACGTTCACGCCGTCGCGGAAGATCAGCCACTCGTGGCCCAGCTGCTCGCCGACGTCGACCGCGGTCCGTCCGTCGACGGGGCCGTAGTCCCACTCGGCGAGGTCGTCGTCGGTCTCCGCGTCCGGGAACCCGGCGAGGTCGGCGGTGCGTCGCGCGCGCTGGCGCGGGCTCGAGAGCACGACGGCGGGACGTCGCCCCCGGCGGTCGGCCCACCGCTGCAGCCACACGCCCGCCGCGACGGCCTGCTGCTCGCCCGCGACCGTGAGCGGGATGTCCGAGCGCCCGGTGTGGCGGCCGCTCGCGCTCCACTCGGTCTCGCCGTGGCGCACGAGGACGAGCTGCGGGTCGGGGGCGGTGTCGGTGGCGGTCACGGGTCGGCCTTCCTGCGTGGGGTCCTCCAGCAGGATCACCCGGGGACGCCCGGGGCGCGCGTCGGGGGTGTCAGCCGGGGATGCGGTCGACGCCGTTGATCGCGAGGAAGACGACGAGGGCGCCGAGCAGGACGACGGCGATCCCGGTCGCGACGAGCAGGACGGTACGGGGGCGGACGCGCACGAGGACTCCGGTGGACGAGGCGGGAGACGGAGAGGTCGAGACCATTCTCGCGCGCCCGCGTCGGTGGTCCCCGTTAGCGTCGGTACCGAGACGACGGGCGGCGACGGCGCCGCCGGAAGGGGGAACGGGATGGTGCACGAGGCGGCGGACGGGGAGATCGCGTACGGGAGCCCCGAGTTCGACTGGTCGATCCTCACGGTCCCGACGTCGCTCGCCGTCGTGCGCGGCCAGCTCGGGTTCTCGTGGCTCGAGGTCGCGGAGCGGCTCGCGACGCTCACCCAGGCGGAGCTCGAGTGGGAGCCCGGCCCGGACTCGTTGCGCGTCGTGCGTCGCGGCACCGAGCGCACGCCGCGCACGCTCGGCGTCGGCGACTGGGTGATGGAGTGGCCGGAGGGTCCGGACTCGTCGCAGCCGAGGACGATCGGGTGGCTGGTCGCGCACCTCACCGAGGCCTTCTTCGAGCGGTGGGAGTGGACGTTCGGGCCGCACGAGCGTCGCCGGGACGCGGTGGCGTTCTCGGGCGAGGTCGGGCCCGCGGTCGCGGGCCTGCGGCACGAGGTGGACCGGTGGCGGGCGGGGGTCGACGCGCTGCCGGACGAAGGGGCGTTCACCGTCGGGCTCAGCCAGGCGACGGAGATCGACGCCCAGGCGCCTTTCGTCCACCTCGTCGCGCACATGAACCGCGAGCTGATCCACCACGGCGCTGAGATCATGGTGCTGCAGGACCTCCACCGTGCGGCGAACGTCACGCCCTGACGGTCGGCCACGAGGGAATCGTGCGGTCGTCCAGATGGTTGAACGGTCACATGACCACGAACAGCCCCGCCGCGACGGACGCGACGGCCCCCACGGTGAAGATCGACATCTGGTCCGACGTCGCGTGCCCCTGGTGCTACGTCGGCAAGCGACGTCTCGAGACGGCGCTCGGCCGGCTCGCCGAGGCCGGCGACGGCCCGCAGGTCGAGATCGAGTACCACTCGTTCGAGCTCGCGCCGGACACCCCGGTCGACTTCGACGGCACCGAGGTGGACTTCCTCGCGGGGCACAAGGGCATGCCGCGTGCGCAGGTCGAGCAGATGCTCGGGCAGATGACCCAGCTCGCCGCCGCCGAGGGCCTCTCCTACGACTTCGACGCGCTGCAGCACACCAAGACCCTCACCGCCCACGAGCTGCTGCACCACGCGAAGGCGCACGGCAAGCAGGTCGAGATGAAGGAACGCCTCCTCAAGGCGTACTTCGAGGAGGGCCGGCACGTGGGTCGCGTCCAGGAGCTCGCGGACCTCGCGGCCGAGGTGGGGCTCGACCGCGCCGAGGCCGTCGCCGCCCTCGAGGACGGCCGCTACGCCGCGGACGTCCAGGCGGACATCGACCAGGCGCGCGCCTACGGGATCAACGGAGTGCCGTTCTTCGTCGTCGACGGCCGGTACGGCGTCTCGGGCGCCCAGGACCCGGCGGTCTTCGTCCAGGTGCTGCAGCAGGCGGTCGCGGAGCGCGACGCCGCCTGACCTGTCCGCTCTGCGAGACCAGGTTCGGAGAGCGACGTATCTCACACCCCGGTGCGGTGGACCTGCGACTCGGTATCACGGAGACTGGGACGCAGCCCGCACCGACGCCGGCTCCACACGTGCACCGGCGCCCGTGATTCCCACGAGGAGGCCTCAGATGACCGACACCACGACGAACCTCTACCACTCCATCGCGAACCCGCGTCGCACCACGCTCATGAACGTGAGCGCCGCCGACGCCGCAGCCCCGCACCGCGAGAGCGCCCCCGGGCTCACGCTCGTCGGCGCGGACGACGCCGCGGTCTGCGTCGACGGGGTGTGCGCGCTCCCCGAGTAACACCGTGAGTGCATGGAATAGTCGCCGGAACGGCAGGTTCCGGCGACTATTTCATGCACTCAGCGAGGTGCGTGGCCGTCAGTTGGGGCGGTGGTCCTGGATCGAGAGGCGTGGGCCGCGCCGTGGGGCGTGCGCCCTGCCGGAGAGCTCCAGGAGCCGGACGACGCGGTAGCGGTGCGGCGAGTACGGCGCGAGGAGCTCGAGCATGCGCTCGTCGTCGACTCGCTCGCCGACGAGCGCCCAGCCGACCGCCTTGGCGAGGTGGTAGTCGCCCACCGACACGGCGTCGGCGTCGCCGAGAGCGCGCTGCGCGACCTCGGCCGCGGTCCACACGCCCACGCCCGGGACCGCCTGGAGCCGGGCGTGGGCGGCGGCGGCTCCCCGCGCGTCGAGCAGCGCGCCGCACTCCTCGAGGCGGCGGGCGACGCGAGCGGCCGCGACGACGGTCCGCGCACGGCCCGGGTCGACGTTCGCGCGGTGCCAGTCCCAGGACGGCACGCGCGCCCAGGTGGCGGCGTCGGGCACGACGAGCATCCCGGCGTCGCCCGCGGGACCCGGCGCGCGCTCGCCGTACCGGCGCAGGAGCCAGCCCCACGACCGCCACGCGGCGACCGTCTGGACGCGCTGCTCGAGGATCGCGGGGACGAGCGCCTCCAGCACGCGACCGGTGCGGGGGATGCGCAGGCCGGTGCTGCGCCGGTGCGCGTCGCGCAGGGGCGCGGGCGGGGTGAAGCCGGTGTCGTCGTCGTGCTCGCCCAGCAGGTGGGGGAGGGCGTCGAGCACCTCTTGGGCACCCGGTCCCCAGGCGTGCCCGACGACGTCGCGCGGCCCGGTCTGCGCGAGGCGGCAGGTCGCGGGGCCGGAGGGCATCCGCGTCGTGCGCCAGACGTCCCCGGACGGCGTGCGGCGGAACGTCGGGTCGTACGGTCCGCGGGGCAGCCGGCCGAGCGTGAGGTGCAGGTCCAGGGGCCGGTCCGACCGGACGCGTCGGACGAGCGGCTCGCCGACCTCGGCGTGCGCGACCACGCGTGGACGGTCGCCGACCGCGTGCTCG
Organism: Cellulosimicrobium sp. E-16; assembly: GCF_049913115.1. Lineage (NCBI taxonomy): Bacteria > Bacillati > Actinomycetota > Actinomycetes > Micrococcales > Promicromonosporaceae > Cellulosimicrobium > Cellulosimicrobium sp. E-16. The sequence goes on along the minus strand of NZ_CP183974.1, from coordinate 4,160,265 downwards.
GCGGGCTCGGGGCCCGTGCTCGGCAGGACGGTCACCGCCCCATCGTCGCACCCGCCGCCGACGGTCGAGCGCGATGTGGCCTGGCGTCGTGCTCGGCGGTGGTGCGTCAGTCGAACAGGGTGTCCATGTCCCACGCGGGCTCCGGCGCCGGCTGCTTGGGCGTCGGCGCGTGCGCGGCAGCGGCCGTGGCGTGCGCCGCTCCGGACGCGCGGCCGGCCGGTCGCGTGGGGTCGCCGAGCTCGGGGACGAGCGTGCCGTCGAGGTCGCCGCGACCGGCAGCCCAGTCCTGGGCGGCGAGGCCCGCGAGCTGGTCGGCGCGCTCGTTGAACGGGTCGCCGACGTGGCCGCGCACCCAGCGGAACCGGACGGGCCCTGCGCGCTCGGTGATGACCCGGTCGATCGCCTGCACGAGCTCGAGGTTCTTCACGGGCTGCCCGCCCGCGGTGCGCCACCCCTTGCGCTTCCAGGCGACGACCCACTCAGACGCGCACTTGATGGCGTACTGCGAGTCGGACTCGATGAGCAGCGGCTCCGCGCCCGGGTGCGCGCGGACCGCCTGGAGCAGCGCGGTCAGCTCGGCGACCTGGTTGGTCCCGCTCACGGCGCCGCCGGAGTCGAACGTGCCGTCGTGGTTGATCCACGCCCACCCGATGGCGCCGCCCGGGTTGCTCAGGCACGAGCCGTCGGTGCTGACAGTGATCACAGCGCTCCTCGATCACGGACGTCCCCGCCCGCCGGCTGCGGCGCGGGGAGGCGAATGCGTCGAGCCACATTGTCCCCCGGACCGGAGGGTCGAGGGACCACGTGTCCGTAGGCGCCCGGTCGGGGTCGCCTCAGGGGAGAACCGGGGGGATACCCCATGGTGCCGGACGGCCGCGCGGTCGAGGCTGGGACGCATGGTCGCGTGGGTCGTGGAGCTGTGGGGACAGGTCGAGGCGTGGTTGCTCGCGCTCGTCGACTCCGTGTGGGCGCTGCCGACGCTCTTCGCGACGACCGCGGGCGACGGGTTCTTCCCGCCGATCCCCGGCGAGACCGTGATCGTGATGCTCGCGGTGGGGGCGCAGTCCGGCGGGGGCGTGGCCTGGGGGCTCGTGCTGCTGGTCGCCGCCCTCGGCGCGTGGTGCGGCGACCAGCTCGCCTACGCGCTCGGGCGGGCGCTGGGCACGCGAGCGCTGCCGGCGCTGCGCGGCCCGCGCGGCCAGCGCGCCGTCACGTGGGCGACGCGGTCGCTCGACCGACGCGGCGCGTCCGTCGTGCTGGGTGCGCGGTTCGTGCCGATCGGGCGGACGGCGGTCAACGTGACCGCGGGGGCCGTGGGCTTCTCGCGCCGCCGCTTCATGGCGCTCTCCGCCGTCGCCTCGGTCGCCTGGGCCACGTACTCGGTCCTCATCGGCACGCTCGCCGCCGCCTGGGTGGGCGACAGCCCGCTCCTCGCCGTCGTGGTCGGGGTCGTCGGCGGGATCCTTCTCGGCGTCCTCGTCGACACCGCGGTCCGGTTCCGCGCGGCCCGGCGGGAGCGGGACGCCCTCCTGGTGCCGGGGTCTGCCGCGATCACGTCGCTCGTCCACGAGGCCGCCGCCCCCGCGCCGGACGCCGACCTGGTCCCGTGCCCGGGACCCGCGAGCTGACGCCGCGCCCGCGGGACCCGTGGGTGCCCGCACGACGACGGAGGGCCCCGGTCGACGACCAGGGCCCTCCGCGGTGAGCGTCGGTCAGGAGACGCCGAGCAGGTCGATGACGAAGATCAGCGTCTTGCCGGACAGGCGGTGGCCGCCGCCCGCGGGGCCGTAGGCGAGCTCCGGCGGCACGACGAGCTTGCGCCGCCCGCCCACCTTCATGCCGGGGATCCCCTGCTGCCAGCCCGCGATGAGGCTGCGCAGCGGGAAGTTGATCGACTGCCCACGGTTCCACGAGGCGTCGAACTCCTCGCCCGTCTCGTACTCGACGCCGAGGTAGTGCACGTTCACGGTCGCGCCCGGCGTGGCCTCCGGGCCGTCACCGACGGTGATGTCCTCGACGACGAGCTCCGTGGGCGCGGGGCCCTCCGGCGCGTCGACCTCGGGGCGGGACAGCTCGTTCTCTCCAGTGGTCATGCTCCGATCCAACCACGACGGCGGACGGCGGGCTGGCCCGAGGTTGGGGACGCCCGGAACGCGGGTCGGGGGGACCCCCGGGGCCTCGTTCGGCCGCGCGCAACACGGCGAGGCCGGAGATCGCCATCATGGAGGCATGCCCACGACACCCGCGCAGCCGTCCGGCACGCCTCCCGAACCCCCGGCACGGGCCGCGACCGGGGCGGCGCTCCCCGGTTCGTCGCCCGACCGCGGGGCCCGACCGACGCCGCACGAGGTGCGGCGGTGGCGCCGGTTCCTCGCCGACGAGCGCGCGGAGGCCGCCGTCTACCGCGACCTCGCGAGCCGTCGCAGCGGGGAGGAGCGCGACATCCTCCTGGCGCTCGCGGACGCGGAGAAGCGGCACGAGCGGCACTGGCTCGACCTGCTCGGCGACGACGTCGGCAAGCCCCTGCGCGGCGACTGGCGCACCCGGACGCTCGGCTGGCTCGCGCGCCGCTTCGGCGGCGTGTTCGTGCTCGCGCTCGCCCAGCGCGCCGAGGCGCGCTCGACGTACGAGACCGACGCCGACGCGACGCCGACGATGGCCGCGGACGAGCGGATCCACGAGGAGGTCGTGCGCGGGCTCGCGACGCGCGGGCGCAACCGCATGTCGGGGACGTTCCGCGCGGCGGTCTTCGGTGCGAACGACGGGCTCGTGTCCAACCTCGCGCTGATCCTCGGTATCGGGGCGTCCGGGGCGTCGAACAGCACCGTCCTCCTCTCGGGGCTCGCGGGACTGCTCGCGGGAGCGCTGTCCATGGGCGCGGGGGAGTACGTGTCGGTGCGGTCGCAGCGCGAGCTGCTCGACGCCTCGACGCCCAGCCCGCAGGCGTCCGCCGCGCTGCCCGACCTCGACGTCGACGCGAACGAGCTGGCGCTCGTCTACCGCGCACGCGGCATGGCACCGGTCGAGGCCGAGGCGCACGCCGCCGACGTCCTCGCGACGTACACGCAGCAGACCGTTATCGCCCCGCCGCCCAGCACGGACGAGCACGAGACGCACGGGACGGCGATGGGGGCGGCGGTGTCGTCGTTCCTCTTCTTCGCGTCGGGCGCGCTCATCCCGGTGCTGCCCTATCTCTTCGGCCTCACGGGCCTCGTGGCCGTGGGCGTGGCGGCCCTCCTGGTGGGGATCGCGCTCCTCGCGACCGGCGCCACGGTCGGTCTGCTCTCGGGGACCTCGCCGCTCACGCGAGCCCTGCGGCAGATCGCCATCGGGTTCGGCGCCGCCGCGGCGACCTACCTGCTCGGCCTGGTGTTCGGGGCAACCGTCGGGTGAAATCGGGCGCTCCCGGTGGTGAGCGTCACACGGGCATGCCTACCGTGACCCCGGACGGGCCTGTCGGCCCGACCCTTCGCTGCACCGACGACCCACGGGGCACACGATGGACGCGACGCACGACGCGCAGGGCAGGCGCGCACCAGCCGCCCGTCGCTGGCTCGTGCGCGCTCTCGTGGCCGGTGGCGGCCTCGGTGCGGGCCTCGCGTTCGCCGTCGCGACCGCGGGCGGCGCGTCCGCCGCGGACGACCCGCTCGGTCTCGGAAAGGCCCTGTCACCCGTGACCTCGACGGTCCAGACCGTCGTCGACCCGGTGGTCCGGGACGTCGTGAAGCCGGTCGTGCGCGACGTCGTCGCCCCGGTCGTCCAGCCGGTCGCCCCGGTCGTCGAGAAGGTCGTGACCCCGGCCGCCCCCGTGGTCGAGGAGGTCGTGCGACCCGTCGCCCCGGTGGTGGAGCAGGTGGTCGAGCCGGTCGCTCCCGTGGTCGAGCAGGTCGTCGCACCCGTGGCGCCGGTCGTGCAGCCCGTGACCGACGCCGTCGCGCCGGTGACCACGCCGGTCCTCGACGCGGTCGTGCCGGCCGCGACGCCGGTCGTCGAGGCGGTCGCACCGGTGGTGAACCCGGTCCTCGAGACCGTGGCGCCGGCGCTCGACCCGGTCGCGCCGGTCCTGGAGGCGCTGACCCCGGTCCTCGACGTGCTGGCGCCGGTCACCGACCCGGTGCTCGGTCCCGTCACGGGGCCGCTCACGCCGCTGGACCCGCTCGCGCCCGTGCTCCCCGAGGCGCCCGGGACGGGCTCTGAGGCTCCGGGCCCGTCCGGTCCGGCGGAGCCAGGAAGCTCCGCGCCGAACACTCCTGACCCCGGCCCGGCAGCTCCGTCGGCGTCGGACGGCGTGCCACCGCCCGCTCCGGCGACCGGAGCGGACCGCGCGGGCCTGACGCCGTCGACCGGCGCGCGGTCCGGCGCGCGGCATCCGGGGGTCGACGGTGGGGTCCTCCTCGCCGCGGTCGATGCTCCGCCGGTCACGGTCGCGCCCGCGGGCGGTCCCGCGTCACCCGGCGGCATCCCCGCCGACGGTGGCCTCGGCACCACGCCGGCGCCCTCCGGCAGCGCCCAGCGCGCCGGGTCAGGTGGCGACCTCGCGGCGGTCGGCCACGGCGCCGACGCCCCCGCCCTCTCGTCCTGGACCGCCGTCGTCGACGACGCGCGGTCGAAGCACCCCTCGACGTTCTTCGAGGTCCCGGTCTCTCCTGCCTGAGGTGGTCCGCCGCCGCGCGTCGCGCGGCAGACGCGACCCGGCGCCGTCGTGCGCCACCACCTTTGAGCAGGAAAGAGAACGATCATGCACACCTTCGTTCGGCGCGCGCTGCGCACAGCGCTCGTCACAGGCGGCCTCGTGGTCGTCGGGGCCGGAGCGGCCCACGCAGCCGAGGGCGACCTCCTCGGCGACCTCGGGCTGGACGTCTCGGTCGAGGCTCCGCTGAGCCAGGTGACCGAGGCTCTGCCCGACGTCTCGGTCGACGTGCCCGTGCACGTCCCCGTGACCGTGTCCGACGTCGCGGTGGGCGCCCTCGGCGACGCGACCGTGACCTCTGAGCCGTCCGCCGAGCCGGCGCCCGCGCCCGCGCCGGAGCCCGCCCCGGCGGGTCCGGCGGACATCGACGTGGACATCCCGGTGACGGTCCCCGTCGACGTGTCGGGTGTCGCCGTCGGCGTCCTGGGCGACGCCGCGGTGGCGCCGGCCGCGGACCCGGCGCCCACGCCAGCACCAGCCCCCGCCCCCGCGCCCGCCCCGGCGGGCGCGGCGGACGTGGACGTCGACGTGCCGGTGACGATCCCCGTGGACGTCTCGGGCGTCGCGGTGGGCGTCCTGGGCGACGCGGCGGTCACTCCGGCTCCGGCTGCCCCGGCCGACGGCACCGACGACGGCGCGGCCGGGTCCGGCTCGGACGTGGACGTCGACGTGCCGGTCACCATCCCCGTGGACGTCTCGGGCGTCGCGGTCGGCGTCGGCGGCGACGCGGCTGTCGGCGGTGGCGCCGGTGAGGGCTCCGGCGACGGGGCCGGCTCCGGCGAGGCGTCAGACGGCTCGGGCCTGCTCGACGGCGTCCTGGGCGACGGCGGCCTCGTCGACGACCTGCTCGGCGACGGTCTCCTGGGCGACGGCGTGCTCGGCGGGGGTGACGGCCTCCTGGACGGGGTCCTGGGCGAGGACGGTCTCGTGGACGACCTGCTCGGTGGCGGTTCGTCGGGCGACGGTCTGCTGGACGGCGTGCTCGGCGACGACGGCCTGCTCGACGGGGTTCTCGGGGACGACGGCGTGCTCGGCGCGCTGCCCGACCTCGACGTCGACCTGCCGGTGACGGTCCCCGTCACGGTCTGCGGCGTGGGCGTGGGCCTGCTGGGCGACGCCTCTGCCGCGTGCCCGACGGCGGCGGTCCCCACGGACCCGACCGACCCGACGGACCCGACCGACCCGACGGACCCGACGGACCCGACGGACCCGACGGACCCGTCCGATCCGACCGACCCCGCTGACCCGGGGACCTCGGACGGCACGGACGGCACCGTGACCCGCGTGCTGAACCCGGTGACCGGGAACGGCGCGATGGCCGCGACCGGCGGTTCGACCGTCATCGCGTCGGCCCCGACGGCCCTCGCCACCACCGGTGCGGGCGGTGACCTGGGGCTGCTCGTGATGGCCGGGCTGCTCACGCTCCTCGGCCTGTCGCTCCAGCGCTTCCGCCGGAAGTCCTGGGTCGCGGACCCGGCCGCCTACACCCCGGTCTTCACCGACCGGAGCTGACGCTCACCATGACAGGGGCCGCCCGGGCCTCGCGCCCGGGCGGTCCTCGCGACGCGGTCGAGACGGTCCTGGCCAGGGAGCACCCGGAGCGACCGCGCCGCGGTGGCGTCCTCGACGCCGAGGAGCACTCGCCCCGGGGCGCTAGACCACGAGGCCCAGCAGGAGGATCACGACGAGCGCGACGACCGACAGGACGCACTCCATGAGCGACCACGTCTTGAACGTCTGCCCGACCGTCATGCCGAAGTACTCCTTGACCAGCCAGAAGCCTGCGTCGTTGACGTGGGAGAGGAACACCGACCCGGCGCCGATCGAGAGCACGAGCAGCGCTGCGTGCGTGGGCGGGAGGGTCGCGGCGATCGGCGCCATGATGCCCGCGGCGGTGATGGTCGCGACGGTCGCGGACCCGGTGGCAACGCGGATGAGGACGGCGACGAGCCAGCCCGCGAGCAGCGGCGTGACGTTCGCGTCCGAGATGCCCTTCGCGACGACGTCACCCACGCCCGAGTCGACGAGCGTCTGCTTGAAGCCACCGCCGGCCCCGACGATGAGAAGGATGCCGGCGATCGGCGCGAACGACGAGTCGACGAGCTTGCTCACCTGGTCGCGCGTGCGGCCGAGCGCGGAGCCGAGCACGACGAGCGAGACGAGCGCGGTGATGAGGAGCGCGACGAGCGGTGTCCCGATGAACTCGAAGACGCGGCCCCAGCCGGTGTCGATGGACCCGCTGACCTCGACGAGGGTGCGGGCGAGCATGAGGATCACGGGCAGCAGGACGACGCCCACGGAGACGGCGAAGCTCGGGCGCGGCGCGTCCTCGTCGCGCTCGGACACGCCGAGCACGGACGTCGGCGGCGGGAGCGGCACCCAGCGCGCGAGGGGCTTGGCGAGCAGGGGGCCGGACACGATGACGGTCGGGACCGCGACGAGCAGGCCCAGGCCGAGCGTCAGACCGAGGTCCGCTCCGAGCGCGTCGATCGCGAGGAGCGGCCCGGGGTGCGGGGGGACGAGGCCGTGCAGCGCCGACAGGCCGGCGAGAGCGGGGATGCCGACGAGGATCGGGTTGGTGCGGACGCGCTTGGCCACGAGCATGACCACCGGCACGAGGAGGACCACGCCGACCTCGAAGAACAGCGGGATCCCGATGACGAAGGCGATGAGCGCCATGGCCCAGGGGAGGCGCTGGGTCGAGGTCTTGCCGAGGATCGTGTCGACGATCTGGTCGGCGCCCCCGGAGTCGATGAGCATCTTGCCGATGATCGCGCCGAGGGCGATGAGCACGCCGACGCCGGCGACCGTCGAGCCGAGCCCCGCGGAGAAGCTCGTGAACGCGTCGACGAAGTCGATGCCGGCGACGACCGCGAGCACGGCCGAGCCGATCATGAGCGCGAGGAACGGGTGCAGCTTCAGCCACACGATGAGCACGACGATCGTCGCGATGCCGACGACGGCGGCGAGGACGAGCTGGGCCGTCCCGGCATCGGTCACGGGTGCGTCCTCCGTGGCGCGCGCGACGGTCGCGAGGGCCGGAGCGTGCTGGGCGAGCGTGGCGATCATCCGCGTGTCTCCGCCCCGGTCGTCGTGGCGGCGTCGCGCCCGGCGCAGTCGGCTCGTCGGCGGAGCACGAGGTCGACGATCTCCTCGGGCGTGGAGGTGACCTCGACGGTGAAGCCGGGCTCGTCGTCGGACAGCGGCTCGAGCGTCGCGAGCTGCGAGGGCAGGAGTGACGTGGGCATGAAGTGGCCGCTGCGGTGCGCCATGCGCTCCGCGAGGAGGTCGGGGCTGCCGTCGAGGTGGACGAAGCAGACCGAGCCGCGCGCGGTGCGCAGCAGGTCGCGGTAGGAGCGCTTGAGCGCGGAGCAGGTCACGACGCCGGAGCGTCCGGCGTCCGCCTCGGCGCTCAGCCAGTCGCGGATCGCCTCGAGCCACGGCCAGCGGTCCTCGTCGGTGAGCGGCGTCCCGGCGCTCATCTTGGCGATGTTGGCCTCGGGGTGGAACTGGTCGGCCTCGGCGTACTCGGTGCCGAGGTGCCGGGCGAGCAGCGTCGCGACGGTGGTCTTGCCCGAGCCGGCGACGCCCATCACGACGAGGTGCTGGGGCAGGGGGTGGTGTCCGGCGTCGTCGGGCCGGTCGGTGGTGCTGACGTCCGTGTCCATGTGTCGACTTCCGTGTCGGGCGGGGCGTCCGGGGCGGGTCGGCGCCGTGCCGGCCGCTCCCGGGCGGCGACCGTCGTGGTCGTCGCTGGCCTCCACTGTGGGCTATTGGTAGCACCTTTGGCAAGTGATTGATATCACCATTCGCCGCCACTAGGCTGCGAGGCATGGCGACGACGGTCCTGCACACCACCGTGCTCGACGCCCTGGGTCGTCGCATCACCAGCGGCGACGTCCCGGTCGGCACGCCGCTCACGCTCGAGTCGATCGGGACGGAGTTCGGCGTCTCCCGCACCGTCGCGCGCGAGGTCATGCGGCTGCTCGAAGGGCTCGGCCTCGTGCGGTCCAAGCGGCGCGTCGGGCTCGTGGTCCTCGGCATCGAGGAGTGGAACGTGCTCGACCCGCGCGTCATCCGCTGGCGCCTCGAAGGGCCGGGCCGCGACCCCCAGCTCCGCACGCTCACCGAGCTGCGGCACGCCGTCGAGCCGCTCGCGGCCGCGGGGGCAGCGGTCCACGCGACGGACGACGAGCGCGCCGAGCTCGTGGCCGCGGCGACGCGCATGCGGATGCTCGGCGAGGCGGGCGACCTCGAGGAGTTCCTCGCGCTCGACGTCCGCTTCCACGAGCTCCTGCTCCGCGCGAGCGGCAACGAGATGTTCGGTGCGCTCGCCGGTGTCGTCGCCGCGGTGCTCAGCGGGCGTACGCACCTCGGCCTCATGCCCGCGTCCCCGGTCCCCGAGGCGCTGGACCAGCACGAGGCCGTCGCGCGCGCCGTCGCGGACAGCGACGCGCGCGCCGCCGAGGCGGCGATGGCGGCGATCGTCGGCGAGGTCCGCGCCGCGCTCGGCGGGGTCGACCGCGAGGCGTGACCCGACGGTCGCTCGCGCGCCTGCCCGGGTCTGCCGCGCGCCGGGCGACGCCGCGCGGAGTGCGCCGCGCGAACTGCCCCCCGCGCGCTACGCCGCGCCGGCGGAGGCCGGGAGGGCGTGCAGCGCGTCGACGAGCGACGCGAGCTCGGGAGCCTGGGTCGCGTCGTGCAGGGCGGACTCGAGAGTCGCGTCGTGGGTGGGCCGCGCGGCGAGCAGCAGGGCCTCGCCCGCGGGCGTGAGCTCGGTGTAGATCCCCCGGCGGTCGTCCTGGCACAGGATGCGCGTGAGGAGCCCGCGGTCCTCGAGCCGGTTGACCAGCCGGGTGGTCGCGCTGGGGGAGAGGGCGGCGGCGCGCGCGAGCTGCTGCATGCGCATGTGCCAGCCGTCCTGCCGGGAGAGCGCGTCGAGGACGGTGTACTCGACGACAGAGAGGTCGTGCTCCGACTGCAGGGCGCGCTCGAGCGCGGCGTCGATGAGCCCGTGCAGCGCGGCGAGCGTGCGCCAGCCCTGTGCGCGGACCTCGACGGCGTCGTCGGCGATGCCCATGGCGTCCTCCTCGGGTGCGGGCGTGACCCCCCAACTATAGCGCTTGTGCAACTAATCGGCGTGTGCAACTATCGATAACAAGCGTCTGCAACTAGTGCAGGCGCCAGGTGAACGCGTGCGCAACGCTTCTGACCACCTGACCCCGCCCACGTCCCGCACCAGGAGATCGTCATGCCAGTCGCCCTCTGGGCCCTCGCCATCGGGGGCTTCGGCATCGGGCTCACCGAGTTCGTCATCATGGGGCTGCTCCCCGAGGTGGCCGCCGACTTCGGGGTCACCGAGTCCGTCGCCGGCTACCTCATCTCGGGCTACGCGCTGTCCGTCGCCGTCGGCGCGATCGGCCTCACCGCCGCCCTCACGCGCGTCGACCGCAAGAAGGCCCTGCTCGGCCTCATGGTCCTGTTCATCGCGGGCAACCTGCTGTCCGCCGTCGCGCCGACGTACGAGGTCATGCTCCTCGGGCGCGTCGTCGCGGCGCTGTGCCACGGCGCGTTCTTCGGGATCGGCGCCGTCGTGGCGGCGGACCTCGTCGCGCCCGAGAAGCGCGCCGGGGCCATCTCGATCATGTTCGCCGGGCTGACCATCGCGAACGTGCTCGGCGTCCCGTTCGGCACGTTCCTCGGCCAGGCCGCCGGGTGGCGCGCGACGTTCTGGGCCATCACCGCCATCGGCGTCGTCGCGCTCGCCGGGATCGCGGTGTTGGTCCCGTCGCGGGTCGGGTCGCCTGACGGCGCCCCCGCGCCTGGCGAGAGCCCGGCGCCCGGGGCTGACCGCGCGCCGGGCCGCATGGGCCTGCGCGGCGAGCTCGCAGCGTTCCGCAGCACGCAGGTGTGGTTCTCGATCGCCATCACCGTGCTCGGGTTCGGCGGGATGTTCGGCGCGTTCACGTACATCGCGTTCACGCTCACCGAGGTGGGCGGGTTCACGTCGGCGTCGGTCCCGTGGCTGCTCGTGCTGTTCGGCGGCGGGCTGTTCGTCGGCAACCTCGTCGGTGGGCGCGCGGCCGACCGCCGCCTCGGCACGACGCTCGTGGTGCTGTTCGCGGCGCTCACCGTGGTGCTGGGCGTCTTCGCGCTCACCGCGACGAGCCAGGTGATGACCGTCGTGAGCCTCGTCCTCATGGGCGCCTTCGGGTTCGCGACCGTCCCCGGGCTCCAGATGCGCGTCATGTCCTACGCGCAGGCTGCGCCTACGCTCGCGTCGGGCGCGAACATCGCCGCCTTCAACGTCGGCAACGCGCTCGGCGCCTGGATCGGCGGCCTGACCATCGCCGCCGGGCTCGGCTTCACGTCGCCCCTGTGGGCGGGTGCGGCGATGACGGCCGTCGGGCTCGTCGTCCTGCTCGTCGCGGTCACGGCGCGCGGCGGCGAGTGGTCCCGCGGCGCGCGGCCCACCCCGGAGGACGCGGTCGTCGCCCCCGCTCCGGAGGCACCGGCCGCCGTCTGACACCCGCGGTGCCGAACCCGGGGTCGTTCCTCACGACCGGCGCGTCGTGGGGAACGACCCCGGGTTCGGCGTGTCAGCGGGGGTGGACGCGGACCTCGGCCGCCTTGACGACGAACCAGACGCGCTCGCCCGGGACCAGGCGCAGCTCGGCGACGGCTCGCGGCGTGAGGTCCGCAGCCAGGTGCGGGGCGTCGTGCCCGACGACGGTCGTCGCCCCCGCGGCCGGGTCGCCCGGGCCCTCGCCGGTCACGCGACCCCAGACGCGCAGCAGCGGACCGTGCGGCTCCACGCTCGTGACGACCACCCGGTACGCGTTGCGGGGACTGCCCTCGGGCGTCGCCCGGTGGACGGCGACCGTGCGCGGCTCGAACACCGCGACGGCCCCGTCCCCGGCGGCGAGCGGCTCGTCCGCCGTCCCGCGCACACGGACCTGCGTGCCGTCGACGGCGAGGGTCGCCTCGCGTGCGGCGGCCTCCTCCTCCGGCCCCGCCTCGGTCGGGACCAGAGCCGCGTCCGCCCCGCCGGAGCCCGGCCGCCCCGGCCCCGTCCCGAGGCTCCCCACCGTGACGGGCTCCGGCACGGCGACGTGCGCGACTCTCCCCACGAGCAGGTTGACGCCCGCGAGGCGGGCCGCGAACCGGGACCGTGGCCGCGTGAGGACCCGGTCCACCGGACCGTCCTCGACGACGCGGCCGTCCTCCAGCACGACGACGCGGTCCGCCAGCAGCAGCACGTCGAGCAGGTCGTGGGTCACCAGGAGCGTGGTGCGGGGTCGGTCGCGCTGCGCGTGGTGCAGCACCGACCGCACGTGCTGCGCGACGCTGACGTCGAGCGAGGCGAGCGGCTCGTCGAGCAGGAGCACGCGCGGGTCGGTGACGAGCGCCCGGGCGATCGCGACGCGCTGCGCCTGCCCGCCGGAGAGGTCGGTCGAGCGCCGGGTCGCGAGGTCGGCGGCGCCGACGTGCCCCAGCGCGGCCCGGGCCTCGCGCCGGGCGCGGGCGCGCGGCACGCCCCGTGCCCGGGGGCCGAACGCGACGTTGTCCTCGACCGACAGGTTCTCGAACAGCAGCGGCCGCTGGCTCAGCCACGCGAGCCGGCGACGGCGCGGCGCGACCCGCGTGACGTCGTCGTCGCCGACGGCGACCCGGGCGTCGTGCGCGTCGCCGGGCGGGAGGAGGCCTGCGACGACCTGCACGAGCGTCGACTTGCCCGCGCCGTTCGCACCGAGCACCGCGACGACCTCGCCCGGCGCGAGGGTGAGGTCGACGTCCAGCCCGCGCTCCGGCAGGAGGGCACGCACAGCGAGTGCGGCGGGGGCCGCATCGTCGCGCGGCGCCGGCGCCGCGGCGGGTGCCGGAGCGCTCGCGGGCGAGACGTCCTCCCGGACGACCGGGCCGCCGTCGGGCAGGGTGCCCGCCGCGCGGGCCCCGCGGGCACCTCGCCGCGGGCGGGCCGTCCGGGCGTCCGGGCCGCCGAGCACGCGCGGACCGTGGACGGCCGCCGTGATGAGCACCGCGACGACGACGAGCACGAACGACAGCGCGACGGCGGCGTCCGGGTCGGCGCTGCGCTGGAGGTAGATCTCGAGCGGCAGGGTCTGCGTGACGCCCTGGAGCGCGCCCGCGAAGGTGATGGTCGCGCCGAACTCGCCGAGCGCCCGCGCGAACGCGAGCACCGCGCCCGACAGCAGCCCCGGCAGGACGCGCGGGAGGGTCACGCGGCGCAGCACCGTCGTCGGCCCGGCGCCGAGCGTCGCGGCGACGTCCTCGAGGCGCGTGTCCTGCGTGCGCAGCGCGCCCTCGAGGCTCAGCACGAGGAACGGCAGCGCCACGAACGTCTGGGCCAGGACCACGGCCGTCGTGGTGAACGCGATCTCGATCCCCAGCACCTCGAGGTGCTGGCCGATCAGCCCGCGGCGCCCGAACGTGTGGAGCAGCGCGATGCCGCCGACCACGGGCGGCAGGACGAGCGGCAGCAGCACGAGGGCGCGCGCGACGCGCTGCCCGGGGAACGTCGTGCGCGCGAGGACGAGCGCCATGGGCGTGCCGAGCAGCACGCAGCACAGCGTCGCGACGAGCGCGGTGCGCAGGGACAGGCCGAGCGCGTCGAGCGCGGCCGGGGACGTCACGAGGGCCCAGAAGCCGCCGGTCCCGTCCGGCCCCGGCGCCAGCTCGACGCGCGCGACCATCGCCACCACGGGGACGACGACGAACAGCGCGCCGAGCAGCGCCGGGACGAGGACCCAGCGGGGGAGCCCGCGCATCAGGACCTGCGGGGTGGTGCGGACGTCACGGCGTCGCCGCGTCGGGGGCGCCGAAGCCCGCGGCGGCGAGCGCGGCCTGCCCGGCGTCGCCGGTCACGAGGTCGACCCACGCCCGCGCGAGCGCGGCCTGCTCCGGGCCGGCCTCCTCGGCCGCCGCGACGAGCGCGATCGGGTAGACGTTGAGCGCGGCGTCGGTCTCGGGCACGTCGACCACGTCGACGGCGTCGCCCGCGAGCGTCGCGTCCGTGACGTACACGAGTCCGGCGTCGGCCTCGCCCGACGTCACCTTGGCGAGCACGTCGGTGACGTTGGCCTCCTCGCTCACGCGGTGGATCGTGACGCCCGCCGCCTCGGCGACCGTGTCGGTCGCGCCGCCGCACGGGACCTCCGGCGCGCACACGACGACCTTGACGTCGTCGCGCGCGAGGTCGGCGAACGTCTCGACGCCCGCGGGGTTGCCGGGCGGGGTGACGACCGTCAGCGTGTTCGTCGCGAACGCGACGGGGTCGGACGCGTCGCCCGCGTCGACGACCCGGGTCATGTTGCGCTCGTCCGCGGACGCGAAGACGTCGGCCGGCGCACCGGCGAGGATCTGGTCGCCCAGGTCGGACGACCCGGCGAACGACAGCGCCACGGTCACGCCCTCGTGCTCGGCCTCGAAGTCGCCCGCGAGGTCCGTGAACACGTCGCGGAGCGACGCCGCGGCGAGGACCGTGAGCGTGCGCTCCTCGGCCGGAGTGCTCGCGGGGTCCGTGGCGCCGTCCGACGACGCGGCGTCCTCCCCGGTGCCCCCGCCCGTGCCGCACGCGGCGAGCGCGGCGACGAGGACCGCCGTCCCGAGCCCGGCGAGGGCTCCTCGGGCGCGGCGGCGGGAGGAGGTCGTGCGGGTGGTCGTGCGGGGGCGTGCGGACGCGCTCACGCGGTTCCTCCAGGGGTCTCGACGATGACGGTCGTCGCCTTGACGACCGCGACGGCCAGGCTTCCGGGCTCGAGGCGCAGCTCGCGCACGGCCTCGGTGCTCATGAGGGAGACCACGCGCTGACCCCCGCAGAGCATCTCGACCTGGGACATGACGGTGTCGCTCACGACGTCCGTGACGATCCCGACGAAGCGGTTGCGCGCCGAGCGCGCCACGCCGGACGGGTCGGGCGTCGGGTGCGACTGGGCGACGGCGAAGCGCGCGAGCTCCGCGCCGTCGACGACCTTGCGCCCGGCGTCGTCGGCGCTCGCGGCGAGGTCCCCGGCATCGACCCAGCGTCGGACGGTGTCGTCACTCACCCCGAGCAGGCCTGCGGCCTCGCGAATCCGAAAGTGCGGCATGAAGGCGACGATAGACCCGCACCTGCGGAGTGTCACGCGGTCGGGCCGTGACAAACGACGCAGGCGGCGAGCGGGCGCTCGACATGTCTGCCACAGCGCTCGCTAGGGTGGCGCATGGCCCTGCGACGACGCGCCCGTCCCGCCGCCGTCCCCACGGATCGACGGGGGGCGCTCGCCGTCCTCGCGGCCGCCGTCGTCGCCCTCACGCTCGCCGCGTGCACCGCGGGCGCGGCGCCCGACGACCCGACCACGGCCCCGACGTCGGGCACGCCCACCGACGGGCCGACACCGACGTCCGAGGTCACGACCCGGGAGACCGCGTCGGAGGGGTTCCCCGGGGTCTACGCGGTCCCGGACGGGCTCTCCGCCGACGACCCACGGCCCGCCGTCCTCGCGTTCGGCGGGTCGGAGGGTGGGTCGGAGACCGGGCGGATGGTCGCCGAGGCCGTCGCCGGCCTCGGGTACCCCGCGCTCGGCATCGGCTACTTCAAGGGTGTCGACCAGCCGTCGTCGCTCGAGGAGGTGCCGGCCGAGACCTTCCTCGACGCCCTCACGTGGCTCCGGGAGCAGCCGGGCGTGGACGACGACGCCGTCCTCGCGTTCGGTGTCTCGCGCGGAGGAGAGATGGCGCTGTGGCTCGCGGCGAACCGGCCGGAGCTCGTGCACGGTGCGATCGCCCCCGTCGGCGCCGATGCCGTGATGTGCGGGTACCCGGACTACACGCGCTCTGCCTGGAAGCTGGGCGACGAGCCCCTCCCGTGCTCGTCGGACGTGCACGCGCAGACCGCGGCGAGCCCCGAGGCCCGGATCCCCGTCGAACAGATCGACGGTCCCGTCGTGCTCGCGTGCGGCACCGAGGACGAGCTGTGGGACTCGTGCGCGTTCCTGCGGCGCGCGGAGGGCAGCCTCGCCGACCGGGGAGCGGGGACGACCGTCGCGATCCACGGCGACGGCGCGAGCCACTTCGTCGCGACGCCGCCCTGGCTGGACCAGCCCTGGGGCGACCCCGACACGGAGACGGAGGACCTCGGCGTCCGCCGCCAGCTCTGGACGGCCGTCGACGAGGCGCTCGCGTCGCTCGACTCCTGACCTCGCGCGCGACGGCCGACCGGCCAGGACGACTGCTGCGCCACGGTGCGAGCGAGGCGTCCACGGACGCATCGCTCGTCCACGGACGCGGCGCTCGATGTCGGCGCAGCGCTCGCCTCCGGACGCGACGACGGGCGTCCGGGGCCGTGTGGCACGCTCGGGCCGTGAGCGAGACGACGACCCGGGCGGACGTGCGCGTCGCCGTCGAGGACCCGACGGCCGAGGACGTGCTGGCGCTGCTGCAGGAGCACCTGGACGACATGCACGCGACGTCGCCGCCGGAGAGCGTCCACGCGCTGGACGTGGAGCGGCTGCGCGCGTCGGACATCACGTTCGTCACCGCGCGCGCCACGGACGGCGGCCTCCTGGGGTGCGGCGCGCTCAAGCAGCACGACGCGACGCTGGGCGAGCTCAAGTCCATGCGCACGACGGCGGCCGCGCGGGGCCGGGGCGTCGCCGCCACGGTCCTCGCGCACCTGCTCGACGTCGCGCGCGACCGCGGCCTCGACCGCGTGAGCCTCGAGACGGGTACGGAGGACTACTTCGCGCCCGCCCGAAGGCTCTACGTCCGCCACGGCTTCGAGCCGTGCGCGCCGTTCGCCGAGTACACGGACGACCCGAACAGCGCGTACCTGACGATCGCGCTCGCCTGACCGGGCCGCTCTACCTCGCGACGGCGAGGTCGGCACCCCGACAGACAGGACCCCGTGACCGGTACCGGTCACGGGGTCCTGTGCGTCGGGTCAGGGAAGGCGTGGGAGCGCCGAGGTGTCATGCGTCGAGCTTCAGGCGAGCCCCGAGGGCGACGGCGGCGACGACGGCTGCTCCGGCGACGAGGACGACGTCCTTGAGCACGTACTGACCCAGGAGGGTCATGCCGTGGCCGAAGAGCTCGTCGGCGAACAGCACGATCGGCGACAGGATGCCGGCCATCGCGACGGCGAGGGCGATCAGCCCGGCCCGCAGGAGGCGGCCGGTGAGGAGGGTCAGCCCGATGAACGTCTCCAGGACGGCGGTGAAGATCACGGCCGCGGTCCCGCCGACGAGGCCGAACGTGAGCGTCTCGACGGTCCGTGCCGCGATCGACTCAGCCGGGCTCGCGCCGGGGAAGAACTTCAGGACGCCGAACCCGAGGAACACGAGGCCGAGGGCGACGCGCAGCGCGGGGACGGACCAGCGGGTGAGGAACCGCGCGGTCGCGGCGACGGCCGTGTCGACGTGACCGGTCAGACGCTCGGTCAGGACGGCGACGCGGCGCGGGGCAGGGGGCGTGGTCGACGACGCGGACGGGCGGACGGCGCGGGGACGGCCGGCGGTCGTCGGGGCGGTGGTGGACATGCTCGAACCTCTTCCGGGTGACGGTCACGGTCGGGGTGACCGCCCCTGGAAGGAGGGGGCGTCGGGGCGTTCCGTGGTCGCCGCGGCGCCCTTTTCACCCGGTGGTGCCCGGTGGGTGCTCGGGGCGCCGGGGTGATTTCTGGGCGCTGACCTGGTACTCCGCGGGCGCGGCGGGGTTGCCCGGGATCATCGCCCGCGCGGGCGCTCCGAGGGGTCCCAGCCGGGCCGCGGGGCGCGCGCGGCGACCGAGGCCTCGCGCGACCGGTACACGACGTACGGGCGGAACAGGTACGGCGCGGGCGCGGAGAACGCGTGCACGAGCCGCGTGAACGGCCACAGGATGAACAGCAGGTTGGCGGCGACGATGTGGAGCTGGAACGCCGCGGGCACGCCCTCCATGAGCGCGGGCTGCGGCTGGAGGTACCAGAGCGAGCGGAACCAGGGGGAGATCGTCTCCCGGTAGTCGTACCCGTGGCCGCCGGCGAGGAGCTGCGTCTGCACGGTCGCCCACGACCCGAGCAGGATCGACGCCGCGAGGAACACGTACATGGTCTTGTCCATGCGCGTCGTCGCGCGGAAGACGGGTCCCGTGGTGCGGCGTCGGTAGATGAGGATGAGCAGCCCGGCGACGAGCGCGACCGCCGCGATCGACCCCATGTACGTGGCGACGAAGTGGTAGGCGACCTCCTTGATGCCCACCGCCTCCGTCCACGACTTGGGGATGACCAGCCCCATGAGGTGCCCGAGGATCACGAACAGCAGCCCGAAGTGGAACAGCGGCGACCCGAGCCGCAGCAGCCGCTTCTCGTAGAGCTCGCTCGACCGCGTGGTCCAGCCGAACTTGTCGTACCGGTACCGCCAGATCGACCCCACGACGAACACCGCGAACGTCACGTACGGGAACACGACCCACAGCAGGATCTCGCCCGTGCTCACCCCGCTCATCGCACCGCACCTCCGGTTCGGTCGGCCCCGGCACCGTACGGCTCCAGCGCGAACGGCTCCATCCCCACGAGCTCGGCGGGCGGTCCCGCCGTCACGAGCTCGACGTACCGCTGCTGCGTCCGCTCGTCGAGCGGCGGCAGCGTGAGGCACACCGCCTCGACCAGCCCGGTCCAGGGGCTCGCCATGCTCTCGAGCGCGGTCCGCAGCACCTCGATCCCGTCGCGGTGCGACGCGAGCAGCCCCGCCGCGATCGTCGCGTCGTCGCCCTCGGTGCGGGCCGAGAACTCGAGCACGGTCGGCAGGTAGTCCGGCAGCTCCGAGCCCGTGACCTCCCAGCCCGCGGCCCGGTACGCCTCGACGAACGCGACGAGCGCCGTCCCGCGCCGCCGGGTGTCGCCCGCGGCGTAGTACGACAGGTACATCGAGCACTTGCGCTTGAGGTCGAACGTCGCGACGTAGCGGGCCTGGAGCTCGCGCAGGCCCGTCGCGTCCGCGGACGCCGACAGCACGTCGCAGAACGCGTCGAGGCGCTCGCGGACGGGCGCCGGCAGCCCCGGCGTCGACGCCCGGACAGCGGCGACCGCGTCGAGCACGTCCGCGTCGGGGTAGGCGAGCAGCACGGACGCCGCTATGTGGGTCGTGCGGCGCTGGGTCCCCGACGCCGCGACGGGTGCCAGATGGTCGGGCTGCGGCCCGCGAGGTCGCGCCCCGGGCCGCAGCGCGGGGGTCGGGAGCAGCGAGCGCGTCCTCATCGGGTGCCCCCGTCGGGCTCGACGCCGGGTCCGTTCCCGGGCGCCGGTCCGGCCGTCGGTCCGCCGGCCGACCCACCGGGCGCCGACGGGCCGGGGATCGTGTCGTGGCGCGCGTCCTGCCTGCCGCCGGGCAGCGAGCCGGGGCCCCCGGGCGTGACGCCGCCCGGTGCTCCGGACGGGCCCTCGGACGGCCCGTCCTCGCCCGGCGGGAAGAGCCCGGGCGGGCGGCCGTTGCCGTCCCAGTTGAGGAGGTTCACGCGGCCCGGTGTCGAGGGCCCGTACGGAGAGTCCGCCGTCTGCCGGGACTGGAGCACGTGGAAGTTCTCGACCGCGACGGGCACCGGGCTCCCCGACGTCTCGCCGAACGGCCCGCCGCCGGTGAGCCCCATGCCGCCCATGCCGGGGCCGCCGTCGTAGTCGAGGGAGCAGGAGAGCTCGTCGAGCTCGCGGGCGATCTCGGTGTGGGCGGTGGGGATGACGTAGCGGTCTTCGTACTTGGCGATGGCGAGCAGGCGGTACATGTCCTGGATCTGTTGCCCGGTCATGCCGACGGCGGCCGCGGTCTGTTCGTTTGCGGGCTGGTCGAGGTTGAGGTCGCGCATGTAGGAGCGCATGGCGGCCAGGCGGCGCAGGACCTTCTCGACGGGTGCGGTGTCCCCGGCGGTGAACAGTCCGGCGAGGTACTCGAGCGGGATGCGCAGCTGGGAGATGGCGGCGAACAGGGTGCGTCCGTCCTCGCCGTCGTTGCCGGAGGCGGCCACGACGTCGACGACGGGGGACAGGGGTGGGATGTACCAGACCATGGGCAGGGTGCGGTACTCCGGGTGCAGCGGGAGGGCGACCTCGTAGCGGGTGATGAGGTCCCAGATGGGGGAGCGTTGGGCGGCGGTGATCCAGTCCTCGGGGATGCCCTCGGCGCGGGCGGCGGCGATGACCTGGGGGTCGTGGGGGTCGAGGAAGACGGCGCGTTGGGAGGCCAGGAGGTCGTGCTCGTCCTGGACGGCGGCGGCTTGGGTGACCTTGTCCGCGTCGTACAGGACGAGGCCGAGGTAGCGCAGGCGTCCGACGCAGGTCTCGGAGCACACGGTGGGTAGGCCGACCTCGATGCGGGGGTAGCACAGGGTGCACTTCTCGGCCTTGCCGGTCTTGTGGTTGAAGTAGACCTTCTTGTAGGGGCAGCCGGTGACGCACATGCGCCACCCCCTGCACTGGTCCTGGTCCACCAGGACGATGCCGTCCTCGGCCCGCTTGTACATGGCCCCCGAGGGGCAGGACGCGACGCAGGCGGGGTTGAGGCAGTGCTCGCAGATGCGGGGCAGGTAGAACATGAAGGTCTTGTCGAGCTCGGTCGCGACGTGCTCGGACATGTGTTGCAGGATCGGGTCCTGGTCCATGGTGGCGGTGGACCCGGCGAGGTCGTCGTCCCAGTTCGCCGACCAGGAGATGTTGATGTCCTTGCCCGTGAGCAGCGACTTGGGGCGCGCGACTGGGGTGTGCGCTCCTTGGGGGGCCGACAGGAGCATGTCGTACTCGTACGTCCACGGTTCGTAGTAGTCGTGGATGGAGGGCAGCACGGGGTTGGAGAAGATCGTGGCGAGCTTCTTGAGCCGCCCCCCGGCGCGGAGCTTGAGCTTGCCCTTCTTGGTGCGCACCCACCCGCCCTGCCAGCGGTCTTGGTCCTGGTAGGTGCGGGGGTACCCCAGGCCGGGGCGGGTCTCGACGTTGTTGAACCACACGTACTCGACCCCGGTGCGGTTGGTCCAGGCCTGCTTGCACGTGACCGAGCACGTGTGACACCCGATGCACTTGTCCAGGTTCATCACCATCGACATCTGCGCCATCACCCGCACGACGCCACCCCCTCCCGTGCCGACGACGCCCTGCCCGCGGCCTGGCCCTGCACTGTTCCGGTCCTGGTCACGAGTGTCACGAGTACCGCACCTCCTGGCTGCGTCGGCGGATGACGGTCATCTCGTCGCGCTGGTTCCCCGTGGGCCCGAGGTAGTTGAACGCGTAGGAGAGCTGGGCGTAGCCACCCGCGAGATGCGTTGGCTTGAGGAGGATGCGCGTGAGCGAGTTGTGGATGCCGCCGCGCAGTCCGGACGTCTCGGCGAGCGGGACGTCGATCGTGCGGTCGGTCGCGTGGTGCATGTAGACCGTGCCCTCGGGCATCCGGTGGCTGACCACCGCCCTCGCCACGACCACGCCGTTGCGGTTGTACGCCTCGATCCACTCGTTGTCCGCGACCCCGATCTTGGCGGCGTCGGCGGGCGACATCCAGACGTTCGGACCGCCGCGCGAGAGGGACAGCATGAAGAGGTTGTCCTGGTACTCGGAGTGGATCGACCACTTGTTGTGCGGGGTCAGGTACCGCACCGCGACCTCGGTGTGACCGCCCGACGCGGGATAGCCCGACGGCGAGGTGTCGCCCACCACGGGCGAGTCGCCGAAGAGGCGGTGCATGTCCAACGGTGGTCGGAAGATCGGCATGTGCTCGCCGAGCTCGATCATCCAGTCGTGGTCGAGGTAGAGGTGCTGGCGGCCCGTCAGGGTGTGCCACGGCTTGAGCCGCTCCACGTTGACGACGAACGCCGAGTACCGGCGGCCCCCGTGCTCGGAGCCGGACCACTCGGGAGACGTGATGACCGGCGTCGGGCGCGACTGCACGTCCGGGAACGTCACGCGCTTGCCCTGCTCGTCGAGGGCGAGGTCGGCCAGGCGCGTGCCCGTGCGCTGCTCGACGTGCTCGAACCCCTGCACCGCGAGCCGGCCGTTCGTCGTCCCCGACAGCGCGAGGATCATCTCGCACGCGTGCGTGTCCCGGTCCAGGCGCGGGCGTCCCGCAGCCGGACCGTCCTGGACGAGGCCGTTGCGACGTCCGAGGTCGGCGACCTCGGGTGCGGGCGAGAAGTGCACGCCCTTGGTGACCATGCCCGCCTTCTCGGTGAGCGGACCGAGCGCGGCCATGCGCGCGGCGAACGCCGGGTAGTCGCGCTCGACGACCACGAGCTTCGGCATCGTCACGCCCGGCACGAGCTCGCGCTCCGTCACGGGCAGGCCCGAGTCGCTGAGCGCACCGTGCGGGACGGCCATCTCGTCCGGGGTGTCGTGCGCGAGCGGCGCGGCGACGAGGTCCTCGCGGACCCCGAGGTGCGTCACCGCGAGCTCGGACACCTTCCCCGCGAGCGTGTGGAAGATGTCGAAGTCCGTGCGCGTCTGCCACGGCGGGTTGATCGCCGGGTTGAACGAGTGCACGAACGGGTGCATGTCCGTGGACGACAGGTCGTGCTTCTCGTACCAGGTCGCCGCCGGCAGCACGACGTCGGAGAACAGCGTCGTGGACGTCATGCGGAAGTCGAGCGTGACGAGCAGGTCGAGCTTGCCCTGCGGTGCTTCGTCCCGCCACGTCATCGACCGCGGCCGACGCTCGGGGCCCGACTCCGCCGCGTTGACCGCGGCGTCCGTGCCGAGGAGGTGCTTGAGGAAGTACTCGTTGCCCTTGCCCGACGAGCCGAGGATGTTCGCGCGCCACACCGTCACGACGCGCGGGAAGTTCGCCGGGTCGTCCGGGTCCTCGCACGCGAACCGCAGGGTCCCGGCCTTGAGCTCGTCGACCACGTGCTGCGCCGGCTCCTTGCCCGCCGCGCGCGCCTCGTCCACGAGGTCGAGCGGGTTGCGGTCGAACGTCGGGTAGCTCGGCATCCAGCCGCGCTGCGCCGACTCGACGAGCGTGTCCGCCGTCGTGCGGCCCGAGAACTGCCCCTGCGCGAGCGGCGACGCGAGGGCGTCCGCGGGCAGGCCGTCGTAGCGCCACTGGTCCGTCGCGAGGTACCAGAACGCGGTGCCGATCATCTGCCGCGGCGGACGCGACCAGTCCAGGCCACCCGCGTACTGCGCCCACCCGGTCACCGGGCGACACTTCTCCTGCCCCACGTAGTGCGCCCACCCGCCGCCGTTCACGCCCTGGCAGCCGGTGAGCGTCGTCAGCGCGAGCATCGCGCGGTAGATCGTGTCGGAGTGGAACCAGTGGTTGGTCCCCGCGCCCATGATGATCATCGACCGGCCGCCCGAGTCCAGCGCGTTCTGCGCGAACTCGCGCCCGATGCGCTCCGCCGCCGCGGCGGGCACCCCGGTGAAGCGCTCCTGCCACGCCGGCGTCGCGGGCGACGCGTCGTCGTCGTAGCCTGCGGGCCACTCGCCGGGCAGGCCCAGCTCCGGGCGGTTCACGCCGTACTGCGCGAGCAGCAGGTCCAGCACCGTCGTCACGAGCCGCCCGCCGACGCGCCGGGCCGGGACGCCGCGCACGACGACGCCCGCGCCGCCCAGGTGCGCGCCCGCCTCGTCACCCGGCGCCGGGTCGAGGTCGAACCGCGGCAGCGCGACGGCGACGGTCTCGTAGGTGAGAT
The DNA here is from genome assembly GCF_049913115.1 of Cellulosimicrobium sp. E-16. Classification (NCBI taxonomy): domain Bacteria; kingdom Bacillati; phylum Actinomycetota; class Actinomycetes; order Micrococcales; family Promicromonosporaceae; genus Cellulosimicrobium; species Cellulosimicrobium sp. E-16. The sequence goes on along the minus strand of NZ_CP183974.1, from coordinate 4,136,936 downwards.
CTGCCGAGGGAGAACCCTGGAACCGCGAGGGAGAACCCTGGTCCGCCGGGGGAGGACTCTGGTCGGCCGACGCCGGCCGCTCGGGCACGGTGTCGCGGGTGGGGGCGGCCTGCGGGGCGCCCCAGAAGACGCCGTGGGGGTCGGCGACCGAGAGCAGCGGGTCGATGTCGCCGAGATCGAGGTTCCAGCGGCCCGCGTCGGCCTCGCCGTAGCGGTGGCCGAGGCTGCCGTTCGGGACGCGTGGCGTGCCGTCGGCGTCGAGCACGACCGTCTTGAAGCGGGCGTTCGAGGAGGAGGCGTCGTCGTCGCCCGGGCGCCCGACGCCGTCGGGCAGGTCCGCCGCGGTGAGGAACTTCCCGGGGACGAACGCGGCGCCGTCGGGCCCCGGCGCGTCTCCGTGCTCGTCGAGGACAACGAGGTTCGGAAGGTCGGTGAAGCGCGCCGCGTACTCCGCGAACTGCGGGGTGCGGCGCTGCGCGTAGTGCTCGGTGAGGATGACGTGGCCCATGGCCTGGGCGAGGGCGCCGTCGGTGCCGGGGTGGGGGGCGAGCCACTCGTCGGCGAACTTGGTGTTGTCGGCGTAGTCGGGGGAGACGACGACGACCTTCTGGCCGCGGTAGCGGGCCTCGGTCATGAAGTGGGCGTCGGGGGTGCGGGTGACCGGGACGTTGGAGCCCCACATGATGCAGTAGGTGGAGTTCCACCAGTCGGCGGACTCGGGGACGTCGGTCTGGTCGCCGAAGACCTGGGGAGAGGCGACCGGGAGGTCGGCGTACCAGTCGTAGAACGACAGCATCGTGCCGCCGAGCATCTGGACGAACCGGGCGCCGACGCCGTGGGAGACCATCGACATGGCGGGGATGGGGGAGAAGCCGGCGACGCGGTCGGGGCCGTAGGTCTTGATGGTGTGCACGTGGGCGGCGGCGACGATCTCGGCCGCCTCGTCCCAGGTCGCGCGCACGAGGCCGCCCTTGCCGCGCGCGGACTTGTAGGCGCGGGCCGACTCCGGGTCGGAGGTGAGCATCTCCCACGCGAGCACCGGGTCGCCTCCGACCGTGCTCTTCGCGCGCCGGTACAGGTCGAGCAGGGTGCCGCGGACGTAGGGGTAGCGCACGCGGGTGGGGGAGTAGGTGTACCAGGAGAACGCGGCGCCGCGGGGGCAGCCGCGGGGTTCGTACTCGGGGGAGTCGGGGCCGACGGAGGGGTAGTCGGTCTGCTGGGTCTCCCAGGTGATGATGCCGTCCTTGACGTAGACCTTCCAGGAGCAGGACCCGGTGCAGTTCACGCCGTGGGTGGAGCGCACGACCTTGTCGTGGGACCAGCGGTCGCGGTAGAACACGTCGCCCTGGCGTCCGCCGGTCAGGAACACCTGCCGCAGGTCGTCCGACACCTGCCCACGCCTGAGGTGCTTCCCCAGCCGCAGCAGCGCGTCCTCGACCGGCCCGTCGGACGTCGTCGTCATGCCGCGCTCCCGTCGCCTGCCGTCGCGGTGGGCCGCGCCAGGCGCGCCCGCGAGGGCACGCGCACCGGCGACGCTGACGGCACGGACACGTACGACATACGAGCCTCCTGGGGCGAGCAGGGACGGCGGGGTCGGTCCACAGCCACTATGCCCAGAACGGGCGGATCGCGCGCGCCGAGCGCGTCCCGCCCTGCGCCCGCCCGGACGCGGCCCCGCGGGTCGCTACCGTGGCGCCATGAGCGCACCCACCGGACGGCTCGCGGACGCGACCGTCGCCGTCGTCACCGTGTCCGACCGCTGCTCGCGCGGCGAGGCGGAGGACCGCTCGGGGCCGCTGCTCGCGGGCCTCCTCGGGGCCGCGGGCTGGGCCGTCGTCACGGACCTCGTGCCCGACGGCGTCGCCTCCGTGCGCGACGCCGTCGCCCGGGCCGCGGCCGGGGGAGCGCGCGTCGTGCTCACGACCGGAGGGACCGGTGTCGGTCCGCGCGACCTCACGCCCGAGGGGACGCGCGAGGTCCTGGAGCAGGAGGTCCCCGGCATCGCGGAGGAGCTGCGCCGGCGCGGCGCCGAGCACGTCCCGGCGGCCGTGCTGTCGCGCGGCCTCGCAGGGCTCGTGCCAGGCCCGGAGGGCCGGGTGCTCGTCGTGAACCTGCCCGGTTCGACCGGTGGTGTGCGCGACGGCTGGGCGGTCCTCGAGCCGCTCCTGCCGCACGTGCTCGCCCAGCTCGACGGCGGCGACCACTGACGCCGGGCGGTCAGCCGCCCGCGAAGGGCGGGAGCACGTCGACCGTCTCGTCGGGGCCGACCGGGGTGTCGTCGCTCGACGCGCGCACGCCGCCGACGAGCAGCGAGCAGCGCGGGAGCACGTCCGCGAGCGCCGCGTGGCGCGCGACGAGCGCCGCGTGCAGGACACCGACCGTCGCCGCGTCGACGCTCTCGACATCGGTGCCGGCGGCGTCGCGCGCGCCGGCGAAGTAGCGGACGGTCGCCATCGGTCAGTCCTGCGTCCCCGCCGGCGCCGCCGTGCCGGGCAGCTCGGGCTCCGGCGTCCACGCGAGCGCGAGCTCGGCGGCGCGGTCGAGGACGTCCTGCACGGTGCGGCCGGAGCCGTCGTGCGCGGCGAGCCCCGCGACGTAGCCCGCGACGAACGTCGTGAGCGGTGCGGCGGGACGCTCGATGCCGTGCGCGGCGTCGCGCGCGAGGTCGAGGATCGCGCCGATGTCCACCACCTGGGGGTCGAGGTCGAGGTCGCTCGCCAGCGCGTCGACCCAGCGTTCCAGGTTCGTCATCGTGGCCTCCTGCGGTCCGTCGGGGTGTCGTCGGGCGCCGGGACCGCACCCGCGCCCAGACGGCGGTCCTGCTCGCGGGCATCCTCCCACGTGTCGACGTCGTCGGTGGCGCCGTCGTCGTCGGGCACGGCGAGCGCGGGAAGACCGGCGAGCAGACGGCGCACCGACGCGCCGTGCACCGCGGGCAGGGCGGCGAGCGCGCCCTGGAGCGCCGCCCGCTCGTAGAGCCCTACGAGCCACTGGTCGCGCCCGCCGCGCACCGCGTGCACCGCCACCTCGCCCGCCCGGTGGCGCGCCGCGGCGAGCAGCGCGGGCACCGCCTCCGCGGCCCGGGGGACGTCGCACGCGAGGACGAGCACCCAGGGGGCGCCCCCGCCGTCGGGCCCGGGGAGCGCGCGGAGCCCGGCCGCGATGCCCGCGACGGGCCCCCCGAAGGGCGGATCCTCGCGCGTCAGGGCGTAGCGGGCGGGGTCGGCGAGCTCGTCCGGCCCGACGACGACGGTCCGCCCCGCGCCGGCGGTCGCCGCGAGCGCGTGCTCCAGCAGCGGCCGACCCCCGACGACGACTCCCGGCTTGGGCGTCCCCAGCCGCTCCGCCCGGCCCCCGGCCAGCACGACGGCGTCGAAACGAAGGGAGGGGTCGGGGTGGGGGACCGTCACGGCTCGCGGTGCCAGTCGCCGGACTTGCCCCCGGTCTTGGCGACGAGGCGGACGTCCGTGAGCTCGACGGACTTGTCGAGCCCCTTGACCATGTCGACGACGGCGAGCCCCGCGACGGCGACGGCGGTGAGCGCCTCCATCTCGACGCCCGTGCGGTCGGCGGTGCGCACGGTCGCGGTGACGTCGACGCCGTGGTCGTCCACGACGAGGTCGACGACGGCGCCGTGCACCCCGATGACGTGCGCGAGGGGCAGCAGCTCGGCCGTGCGCTTGGCGCCCGCGATGCCCGCGATCCGCGCGACGGCGAGCACGTCGCCCTTGGGGACGGTGCCGTCGCGCAGCGCGGCGACGATCTCCGGGGAGCACCGCACGACCCCGGTCGCCGTCGCGGAGCGGACGGTGGGCTGCTTGGCGGTGACGTCGACCATGCGCGCGTTCCCGCGCTCGTCCAGGTGCGTGAAGTCGTGCGTGAAGCTCATGGCGCCACTCTCGCACGCGCGACCCGCCGCGCGGACGGGCCGGAGGACCCGCGCGTGCGCCCGCGTCCGCGAGCCGCGAGGATCGGTCCATGCGCAGCTCACTCCTCGACCATGCCGAGCGCTCCGTCGAGCCCGGCTCCTTCCAGCTCCAGAACGACCGCATGCTCAAGGTGGACCTCCGCGGCACGGGCGGGTTCTTCTTCGCCAAGCAGGGGTCGATGGTTGCCTACCAGGGCGACGTCGACTTCGCGTACGAGGGCAGCGGCGGCCTCGGCAAGATGTTCAAGAAGGCGTTCACGGGCGAGGGCATGTCCCTCATGAAGGTGTCCGGGAGCGGCGACGTCTTTCTCGCCCAGGAGGCGGACCAGGTGTTCGTGCTGCACCTGGAGGACGAGGGCGTGACCGTCAACGGCGCGAACGTGCTGGCGTTCGAGAGCTCGCTCACGTGGGACATCAACCGCGTCGAGGGCGCCTCGATGCTCAGCGGCGGGCTGTTCAACACGACCTTCACGGGGACCGGCGCGCTCGCCGTGACGGCGTTCGGCACCCCCGTCGTGCTCGACGTCGACGTCCCGACGTACGTCGACATGCAGGCCGCCGTGCTGTGGTCGACGTCGTTGCAGTCCTCGATCCGCAAGACGGCGAAGCTCGCCGCGGCGATCGGGCGCGGGTCGGGCGAGGCGTACCAGCTCGCGCTCTCGGGGCAGGGGATCGTCGTCGTGCAGGCCTCGGAGGGCCACCCGCCGCCCGCGCAGAAGTGACTCCGGCGGTCAGTCCAGGAGCAGCACCCGGACGGTGTCGCCGGGCACGACCGCCGTGACGTCGGCGCCGACGAGGGCGAGCGCGTCGGCGTGCGCGAGCGCGCTCACGCGGTGCGAGCCGGAGCCCCGCGCCTCCGCGGGGTCCGACCCCCGGTCGTGGTGCCGGCCCGCGGGGACGACCTGATTGCCGTCGGGCACGGTGTGCCGCACGAGCACGAGCTGCTCGCGCCCGGACGGCGACGACCAGCCCTCGGTGGCGACGCGCTCCACGAGCTCGCGGCCCGTGCCGGGGACGCCCCGCAGGCGGTCGAGGGCCGGCCGCACGAACAGCTCGAACGACACGAACGCGCTCACGGGGTTGCCGGGCAGCGCGAGCCAGGGGACACCGCGCCACCGCGCGATCCCCTGCGGCTTGCCGGGCTGCATGCCCACCGCGACGAGCCGCGCGTCGTCGACCGCGCCCTCCCACGCCGTCCCGGCGCGCGTCGCGGGGTCGAGGACCTCGCGCACGACGTCGAACGCGCCCGCGCTCACCCCGCCCGTGCTGACGAGCAGGTCGGGCGGGGCGCCGTCGAACGCGGCCAGCAGGTCGTCGAGGGCCGCGACGAGCGCGGCGGCGGTGTCGCCGACCGCGCCCCGCCGCACCACGCGCGCTCCCGCCGCGCGGGCCGACGCGGCGAGCAGCACGGAGTTGGAGTCGGGGATCCGGCCCGGACCCGGAGCGGTCCCCGGCGCCACGAGCTCGCTGCCGGTGGAGAGCACGGCCACGCGCGGCGCCCGGTGCACCCGCACGGTCGCGTGCCCCGCGGACGCCGCGACCGAGACGTGCCGTGCCGTCAGCACGGCTCCCGCCTCGACGACCACGTCACCGCGGCGCACGTCCTCGCCCTGCGCCCGCACGTTGCTGCGCGACGCGTCGTGGACCTCGACCGTGGTCGGGCCGCTCCCCGGCGCGCCCGGGGTGAACCGCCCTGTCGACGTGCGCTCGACCGGGACCACGACGTCGGCACCGCGCGGCACCGGGGCCCCCGTCATGATCCGGACGGCCTCGCCGGCGCCGAGGGGGTCGTCGAGCCCTGGCGCCCCCGCCGCGACGTCGCCGACCACGCGCAGGGCGACGGGCGAACCGGTCGCTGCCCCCGCCACGTCGACCGACCGCACCGCGTAGCCGTCCATCGCGGACGCGTCGAACGCGGGCGCGTCGAGCGTCGAGACGACGTCGGCGGCGAGGACCGCCCCGACCGCGTCCTCGAGCGGAAGGTCCGTGGCCGGCGTCGGGCGGACGAGCGCGAGCGCGTCGTCGGCGTGCTGGGCGATCGTCCGGCGCGGCTCGCGGGTCATGCCCCGCACCGTAGCCGAGCCCGGGTGCCGTCCGCCGGTGGGTGGGCTAGGTTGGGGACTGGAGTCATGAAGCGGCCCACCGCCCCCCGAACTTTGGGAGGACACCATGGCCTCGATCTCCGTGACCACCAGCCACAGCCCTGAGCAGACCACGCCCGTGCGGCCCGCAGCCCTCGCCGAGGTGCTCGCCGTGGGCACGCACCTCCTCGTGGGGCAGTACCGCGTCGAGCTCGGCTCCGGGACCTGGTGGTGGTCGGACGAGGTGTACACGATGCACGGCTGGACGCCGGGGGACGTCGACCCGAGCCTGGACGCCCTGCGCTCGCGCAAGCACCCCGACGACCGCGCCCGCGTCGTCCGCGCCGCGACGGAGGCGATCCGCTCCGGCCGGCCGTTCTCCTGCGCGCACCGCATCGTCGACGGGCACGGCAAGGCCCGGTCCGTCGTCGTGACGGGGCAGGGGCGCCGGGACGCCCGGGGCCGCGTCGTCGAGATCGCCGGGTACGTCGTCGACGTGAGCCCCGCTCACAAGGAAGCGCTCGAGCGTGAGTCGCAGCGCGCCGTGACGCGTGCGTTCGTCAGCCAGGCCGCCGTCGAGCAGGTCAAGGGCGTGCTCATGGCCGTGCACGGCGTCGACGACGTCGCGGCGGGCCAGCTCCTCGCCGAGGCCGCCGGCGAGGCCGGCGTCCCGGTCCAGGAGACCGCCGCGCAGGTCATGCGGGCGCTGAGCAAGGCGGGCGGGGTGGGCCCGACGGCCGAGGCGACGCTCGCGGGGGCGTTCGCCGCCGTGCGCCCGGTCGCGCGGCCGCGTGCGCACGACGCCCAGCTCGCGCGCCGACGCGAGCCGGCGCGCTCCTGACGCACCGGTGACCGCACGTCGACAGGACGGAGGGACGAGATGACGGACGAGACGGCCTTCCCGGCCCAGCAGCAGGAGCCGCCCGGCCTGACCGGGCCCATGGATCCCGCGCCCGACCACGGCGAGCAGTCGTACCGCGGCAGCGGGCGGCTCGAGGGGCGCCGCGCCCTCGTGACGGGCGGCGACTCGGGCATCGGGCGCGCCGTCGCCATCGCCTTCGCGCGGGAGGGCGCCGACGTCGCGATCGGCTACCTGCCCGAGGAGCAGGAGGACGCCGAGGAGACGGCGCACTGGGTCCGCGAGGCGGGCCGCGCGTGCGCCCTCCTGCCCGGCGACCTGACCGACGAGGCGACGGCGCGTGCCCTGCCCGGGCGTGCCGCCGCGGAGCTCGGCGGGCTCGACGTGCTCGTCAACAACGCCGGGTTCCAGATGGCGCGGCGCGAGTCGATCGAGGACGTCACGACGGACGAGATCGACCGCGTCCTCAAGACGAACCTCTACGCGCTGCTCTGGGTCACGCAGTCGGCGCTCGAGCACCTGGGCGAGGGGGCGGCGATCGTCAACAACTCGTCGATCCAGGCGTACCAGCCGTCGACGTCGCTGCTCGACTACGCGTCGACCAAGGCCGCGATCAACAACCTCACGGTGAACCTCGCGGCCGAGCTCGGTCCGCGGGGCATCCGGGTCAACGCCGTCGCGCCGGGTCCCATCTGGACCCCGCTCCAGCCGGCGACCCAGCCCGAGGAGAAGATCGAGAAGTTCGGGCAGGACACGCCGCTGGGGCGGGCGGGACAGCCCGGCGAGGTCGCCCCGGCGTTCGTCTTCCTCGCCTCCCCGACGGACGCGAGCTACGTCTCCGGCACCGTCCTCGGGGTGACGGGAGGAAAGCCCGTGTTCTAGGGCGATGAAGAGACCTCCCCGTGCGGGCCGCGGACGGATCGGCCGAGGGCCGCGACCCGCCCGGGAGGGTCGGAGGGCGGGCGTCCGCGCCCGCCCGGGGGCGGGTCCGCCGCGAGAGCGACGGTGCCCGTGGGACACCAGCCGCCACGCCCTGTGCGGGCGAGACGGCCACCGCCCCCGACCCGCCCGGGCGCCGTGCCCGGGCGGGGCCTCCGGCACGACCTGCGAGGCGGGCCGCGACGCAGGGCGCGCCCGTCCCGCCGGGTACCGGCCGCCGCGCGAGCGATCTACGCTGGGCCGGGGAAACCGTGAGGAGGCCGAGATGACGAGCATCGAGCAGAGCGTCGAGCAGGGGACCGTCGGCATGCCGGCAGGGCCGGGCGCCACCGTCCCGACGCCGCAGGCCGAGATCGTCGCCGGGGTGCCCGAGGTCGTGGGCGGCACCGAGGAGCAGGGCATCGCCGTGCTCGTCGCGGACGCCGCCCGGGCACTCGCCGACGAACCGACCCTCCAGCAGACCCTCGACCGCGTCGTCGAGCTCGCCGTGTCGATGGTGGACGGGTGCGAGTCCGCGGGCATCTCGCTCGTCACGCGCGGGCGGATCGAGAGCCCCGCTGTCTCGGACCCCCTCGTGGCCCGTGGCGACGCCCTCCAGTACGAGCTGCGGGAGGGGCCGTGCCTCGACGCGGTGCACGACCACGCGCTCGTCGAGTCGGGCGACATCGAGACCGACGCACGCTGGCCGCTGTGGGCGCCCACCGTCGCGCGCGAGCTCGGCGTCCGGTCGATGCTCTGCGTGCAGCTCTACACGTCGGAGAACGCGCACGGCGCGCTCAACATGTACTCGACGTCTCCTCACGCGTTCGATGCCGACGCCCATCACCTCGCGGCCACCTTCGCGGCCGTCGCCGCGGCCGCGATCTCCGCCGCGCGGACCGAGGAGCAGCTCCAGTCCGCGGTCCAGACCCGCACCCTCATCGGGCAGGCGCAGGGCATCGTCATGGAGCGCTACTCGCTCACGGCCGGGCGCGCGTTCGCGGTGCTGAGCCGCGTCTCCCAGGACGCGAACATCAAGCTCGTCGACATCGCGCGCCAGGTCGTGGAGACGCGGCGCATCCCCGGGGTCGGGGCGGACTGACACGGGAGGTCGCGCCGGGCGCGTCCTCCCGCGCCCTACGGCCGAGCGGGTCAGCCCAGCGCGCCCTGCGGCTCCTCGTCGCCCTCGCCGTCCGCGGCCTCGAGGAGCCGGTCGATGCGGCGACGGGCGGCGTCGCCGACCACCCCGGTGCCTGTGACCGACCCGTCGACGACGCCCGCGACCAGCCGGCGCGCGAGCTCCCGCACGGGCACGTTCGCGTCGTTCGAGCGGCGGCGCAGCAGCTCGAACGCGTCGTCCGGCCCGATCGCGAACGCCGTCATGAGGACGCCCTTCGCCTGCTCGATCGCCGAGCGGGACGCGTCGGCCGCGCGGATCGACGCCGTCGCCTCGCGGCGGGCCGCCTCCTCGTGCGCGGTCGTCAGGTCCACGAAGTACCCCACGACCGCCGCCCACGGGGCCGCCCCGCCGTCGAGGCGGCGGCCTTGCGCGGCCACGGCGAGCGTGCGAGTACGCCCCGTCGCGTCCACGATGCGGTGCATGGATCCGAACGGCTCCCCCGTGCGCGCCGCCTGCGCGAGCTCGCTCGCGACGCGCTCTCGGTCCTCGGGGTGCTTGTGGGACAGGACGAGCGCCGTCGTCGGGACGACCTCGCCCGACGCGAAGCCGTGCATCTCGTACACCTCGTCCGACCACCACCACGTGTCCGTGGCGACGTCGACGCGGAACCGTCCGACCGGCTGGGGGTCACCCGGGCCGAGCGCGGCGAGGAGGTCGGCGAGAGCCGGCGGGACGACGTCGTCGTGTTCAGCGGCGTCGGAGGGCAGAGCAGCGTCCATCGATGGGGGTCCCCGGAGATCGATCAGGACGGAGCCGATTCCTGACCCCAGCAGAAGGAAGATTATCCCAGGGGCGGCGCGAGGGAGGACTCATGACCACGCAGGTCAGCGACGGACGTGACGAGTCGGCCGACGAACGGTCGGACCGCAACTGGGCCGAGCTGCTCCAGGAGCTGCGCGTCATGCAGATGGGCGTGCAGATCCTCACGGGGTTCCTGCTCACGCTGCCGTTCCAGCAGCGCTTCGGCGACCTCGACACGTTCCAGACCGGCGTCTACCTCGCCCTCGTGGCGCTCGCCGTGCTGTCCACCGGGCTGTTCGTCACGCCCGTGAGCCTGCACCGCGCGTGGTTCCGCAAGCACCGCAAGACGGCGCTCGTCACGATGAGCGACCGCATCGCCCGGGTCGGCGTGCTCGTCCTCGCGTTCGTCGTCACCGGGACGGTCCTGCTCGTGGTCGACGTCGTCGTGAACCGCACCGCGGCCCTGTGGTCGAGCGGCTGCGCGCTCGTCCTGCTCGTCGGCCTCTGGTTCGCCCTCCCGCGCGTCGTCGGCCGCGGCCCGGCCTCTCCTGCCTCTACCTGACCTCGCGAGGCAGAACCGTGGTCGCGCGAGGTAGAACCGTGGTCCTGCCTCGGCGGACCCGGGTGGGACTCCGTGCGGCCCGGGGCTTCCTCGGGAGGTTTCAGGTGGAGGCGGCGGCGCGGGCCTGGACGCCGCGGCGGACGGGGCCGAGGGTGAACAGCAGGGTGAGCAGGGCGGTCAGCGCCAAGAGGGCGAAGCCGAGGCCGTAGGTGCCCTCGAGCTGGTAGACGGCACCCATGAGCAGCGGCGGAATGAACCCGCCGAGGCCGCCGGCCGCGCCGACGAGGCCGGTGACGGCGCCGACCTTCTCGACCGGCGCGACCTTGGAGACGAGCGCGAACGTGGCACCCGACGACGCGCCGAGCGCGGCGGCGAGGCCGAGGAACGCGACGGTCCCCACCGGGACGAGCGAGGGCTGGAACGCGACGACCGCGGCGAGCGCCGTCACGACGGCGAAGCACACGACGGAGACGGGCACGCCGCCGAACCGGTCGGACAGCGCCCCGCCCACGGGGCGCATGAGGACGGCGAGCACGACGAACCCGGCGGTGCGGGCGGCGGCGTCGGAGGCGGTGAGGTCGTAGGCGTTGACGAGGAACGTGGGCAGGTAGACGGAGAACGCGACGAACCCGCCGAACCCGACCGCGTAGAGCCACGAGAGCTGGAGGGTCGCGGGCAGGCGGAACGTCGCCCACGTGCGGGACCAGAAGCCGCCGGCGGGGGCGGCCGCGCGGCCGGGCGGGACGCGCAGCAGGAGCCACGCCACGACGGCGAACACGGCGAGGACGGCGGCGACGAGGAGGAACGGCGCGGCGTCGCCCCACGCGTCGCGGATGCGCACGGTGGTGAACGCGGAGATCGCCGTGCCGCCCATGCCCATGCCGAAGATCCCGATCGCGGTGCCGCGGCGGGCGGGCGGGTACCAGGCGTTGACGAACGGGACGCCGACGGCGAACGCGGTGCCGCCCAGCCCGAGGAAGAACCCGCCGACGAGCAGCGCGGCGAAGCTGTCCGCGACGAGCCCGACGAAGAGGACCGGAAGGATGGTCAGCGCGCTGACCAGGGGGAACATGATGCGGGCGCCGTACCGGTCGGTGAGAGCGCCCACGGGGATGCGCCCGAGGGACCCGACGACGACCGGCACGGCGACGAGGACGGACACCTGCACGTCCGTGAGGTCGTAGAGCTGCCCGTACGCCGCGCCCAGCGGGCTGATGAGCGCCCACGCCCAGAAGTTCACGGCGAACCCGATCGTCGCGAGGACGAGCATGAGGGTCGGGGAGGTGGACGGGGACGTCGTCGTCGGGGCGGGACCGGTGGTCCCGCTCGCGTCCTGCTGCGCCATGGCGACTCCTGGGAGGAAGTGCCCGTCGCCGGGCACGGGAGGTCGTTGCGTCGAGCGACTCCACGCTAACGACGCTCGTCGCGCCGCGCGCGGCGAACCACCCGTACCGTGGGGGCGTGCTCGACTGGCTCTTCGGGGGCGTGGCCCTGCTCAACGTGTACGCGCTCGCCCTCGTGGTGCTGCGCGCCCCGCTCTACCGCACGCCCCTGTACCGGCCGATGCTGCTCAACATCGGCCTCTCGATCGCGCCGGTGATCGTGCTGGGCCTCGTCGTCCTCGTCGACGCGGTGCTCATCGCGGGCGGTGCCCCGTCCTGGGCGGTCGTGACGTGCGCCGTCCTCGGGTTCGGCGTCTGGCTGCTGCTCCTGCCGAACGCGGGCTACCTCGTCACCGAGCTGAACTACAGCCACCGCCAGGAGGGCGAGGAGGTCCCGCTCTGGTACGACATCGTGGCCGTGCTGACGCTCGCGCTGTCCGGGGTGATGAACACGCTCGTCAACGTGTTCCTCGCGCAGGCGCTGCTCGCGATCGTGCTCTACCCGGACGACGACGCCCCGTTCCGCCGGCCCGTGTCGTGGGTCGTGGTGCTCGTCGTGCTGGCCCTGGTGTCGGTGGGCATCTACCTGGGCCGGTACGTGCGCTTCAACAGCTGGGACCTCGCCCACCCGGTCCAGTTCGTGCGCAAGCTCGTGCGCCACTTCCGGGGCCGGGGCGCCGTGCTGGACGCGCTGCTCTTCGTGCTCCTGCACACGCTCTTCTTCGCGGTCATGTACGCGATCGTCATGGGCCCCGTCACGACGCTCCTGGTCCGCGGGGCCTGACGGGGACCCCGCCCGACCCGTAGGATGCGCGCCGTGACGTCGACCGCGCCGAGGGCCGCCCGCAGCGTCCCGCTGCTCCGCGCGGTCGTCGGGACGTGGCCGCGCCGCATCGCGCTGGCGGTCCTGCTCGGCCTCGTGGCGGGGACGGCGGCGGCCGGCGGGTTCGCGCAGCACGTGGCCGCCGAGGCGGGGCCCGCCCACGCCGCCGCGGGGGAGCCGGTCCCGACGGGACCGTTCGACCTCACGGTGCGGTCGTGGTCCGTGACGGACACCGTGCAGGTCTCCGCGCTCGAGGACTCCGGCGCCGACGCGTGGCTGGTCGTGGTCGTGGGCGCGCTCGACACGGACCGCGAGCCGCGCCGTCTGGACCGCACCGCCGTGACGCTCCCGGACGAGCTGCCGGGCGGCCTGGCGCTCGCCGGCGATGCGGAGCCTGACCGCCCGGACCCGACGCTGCTCGTGCGCGACGCCTCGGTCTACCCCGTGCTCCAGCCGGGTCTGCCGGAGGACGTCGCGCTGCTGTGGCCGGTGACGGTCCCGGAGGGCGGGGCCACCTCCGCCGCCCCGGACGAGCCGCTCCCCGTCACCGTCCCGACGTTCCGCTACCGGGACATGACGATCGGCGGGGGCCGCCGGTGGGCCGAGACGGGCACGGTGGTGCTCGTGGACGTCCCGCCCGGGGACGTCCCGCCGGAGATCGTGGACCCGCCCGAGGACGAGGAGGCGTGGTGACCGAGCCCTCCGTGGAGACGGCGACCACCACGCCGACCGCCGACGAGCCTGCCGCGACGGCCGGTGCGCCCGTCGCGGCCGCGCGCCCGCGGCGTGCCGACGTCGTCGTGACCGTCGTCCTGCTGGTGCTCGCCGTAGGTGTCGGGGCCGCCGTGGCGCGCGTCGACACGTGGTGGCCCACGCTCACGGCGACGACGACGCGCGGAGACGTGGGCGAGGTCGTCACCGCCGGCCCGTTGCGCGTGCGCGTCGACGACGTGCGCACCGGCACGGTGCTCGAGGACGGGTTCGACACCCTGACGACCGACGGCGTCTGGGTCGCCGTCGACCTCGCGGTGTCCGGCACGACGAACGAGGCCGGCATCGAGGCGCTCGAGCTGCGCGACGCCGAGGGGCGCGACCACGCGGCGACGCACCGCGCGAGCAGCTCGATGATGAGCACGTTCGTGGACCCGGACGTCCCCGAGGCCGGGACGGTCGTCGTCGAGGTGCCGGCACGCGCGCTCGAGGGCGGCGTCGTGCTGAGGGTGCTCACGGAGCACGACGACGCGGACATCGACCGCCCGCAGGCGGTCGCCGAGATCGACCTCGGTCGTCTCGAGCTGCCCGCGGCGGACGCGGTGGTCGAGGTGCTGGCGCCCGCGCTCGTCCCCGGGGGGTGGGGCGGATGAGCGGGATGTCGGGCGGAGGATCGAGCGTGGGATGGTGGCGCGCGAACCGCTGGTGGCTGGTGGTGCTGGCGGTGGCTCTCGCGGCGCTCGGCGCGCTCACCTGGCGTTCGGACGCGGTGCAGGGGTGGTGGGCGTCGGAGCCGCACCGCGCGCACGCGGCCGACGCCGAGGGCTGGGCGCAGGTCGGCGACGTCCGGGCGCGTCTCGCCGGGCTCGAGGAGGTCGACTGGCTCGACGACGGCTACGGGGACCGCCTCGAGGCCCCGGAGGGCTACACGCTCTGGGCAGCCGACGTGTCGCTGCGGTCGGACGCGCCCGCCGCCCCGGCGAGCGAGGAGGAGACGTACTCGGCGTGCGAGGTCGTGCTGCTCGACACGGCCGGGCGCGAGTTCACGGCGGGGGCGTCGGCGCTCCCGGGGATGCCGTTCCCCGAGGCCCCGGTCTGCACGGGCGCCGTCTCGAGCCGCAGCACGCAGCACTTCCTCACGCCCGACGACGCCGTGCCCGCCGAGGTGCGTCTCGTCGAGCCGGAGCTGCTCCCCGCCTACTGGTCGCTGCCGGTCCCCGACGCGGCCTGACGACGACGCGTGCGCAGCGCCGACGGCAGGCCGAGGCTCGCGAGGAGCGCGTCCGCCGCGGCAGCGAGCAGCACGGTCGTGAGCACCTGCACCACGACCGTCGCGACGATCTCGAGCGGGCCGACGAGCGCGCGCCAGGCGACGATCCCCGGCTGGCCGACGACGGCCTGCGCGGCCGTGTAGACGACCTGCTCGCCGAGCGTCAGGAGGGCGAACGCGACGCAGAAGAGCAGCACGGCGCTCCACCGGCTGCGCCACAGCATGCCGAGCGCACCCACGAGGCCGCCGAACCGTCGGCCGGGGTCGAGCATGAGCTCCCACGCCTTGCGCGCACCGCTCTCGCCGAGCGTCCGGTTGAACCGGTCGACGACGCGCGTCGCGCGACCCGTGGGCTCGTCGCCGCCCTGCGTCGCGTGCGCCGGGTCGACGACGTCGATCGCCTCGACGCCGTAGACGATCGTGCCGAGGGTGAGCCAGGCGAGCGGCACGACGAGTCCGGTGACGACGCCCGCGAGGAGGAGGGACGTCGTCGGGCCCAGGGCGTCGACGAGCGGCTTGAGGACGTCGACGCGCGCGACGACGCCGTCCCACCAGGTCGTGGTCTCGACGACGACCACGCGCGACGTCCACCACTCGCGCACGCGCCCGACGACGGCGGTGACGGTGAACGCACCGACGACGATCCACACGACCTCGCAGTACCCCGCCGCGATGCGGACGGCGGCGGAGCGCGCGCTGCGCTGCGTGTCGCCGCCCGCCGCGGACACGCCACGGTCGACGCGCTTGGCGAGGCGCTCGAGCAGCGTGCGTGCGAGCAGGGCGCCGGCGACGACGAGCACGACGGTGAGCCCGAACCCCTCGGGGATGGGGCTCGACGTCTCGATCCCGGACCCGGCCGCGAACGCGTGGTCGAGCGCCGCGGAGTCGATGTAGGTCTGCCAGTCGGACGACAGGCCGCCGTAGAACTCGTAGATGACGAGGTAGGGGACGAGGACCGATGCGATCGAGCCGAGCAGCGCCCGCACCTCGAGCCGGTCGCGCGCGGTCCGCGGCTCGCGGCGCAGGACGTGCAGCATGACGACGATCCCGACGACCGTCGCGAGCGGCGAGAAGCACAGCACGAGCAGGCCGAGCACGCCCGACGACGGCGCGACGGCGAGCGCGGCGCGCAGCGCGAGCTCGTGCACGACCTCGGCAAGGAGCGCGACCGCGACGAGCGCGGGCCAGTGCCGGGAGAGCAGGCGGCCCGCGTCGGCGAGCACGCGCACGCCGGCACGCAGCACGGAGTCCGAGGGGACCGTCGTCGCGACCGCAGGGTTCGCCGGTGGGGCCGTCACGCGCGCCAGGGTACCGGTGCGACCCCGGGCTCGGCGGCTCCGGTCGGTGCGCGCCCCCACCGGCGGAGCCGTGTCTCAGACCCGCGGCTGGTCGAGCGGGGCCGGGGGCTGCGTCGCGACCGGGGCGGGCTGTGCGGCCGGCCGCTCACGGCGGTTCTTGACGACCTGGGCGATCACCGCGACGGGTGCGATGAACGCGTACCAGAACATCGCGAACGTCCCGCCGGTGAAGAAGAACGCGAGGTAGATCGCGTACCCGAGGAAGCCGAGGCCGAAGAGGCCGCTGAGGAGGCGAGTCGTGCTGGACGCTCCGAACCCGATGCCGGCGATCACGAGCTGGATGATGCCGGCGAGCGCCAGCAGGCCGACGTAGAGGAGGAAAACCGAGTCGCTGACTTCCATGGACCTGTCCTTCGTGAGCAAGGCACGCCACGGCTGTGTGGCGGCGCGCACACACTAGGGCATTCCCGACGGTGCGTTCGACCACCCGGGCACCCGCTCAGCCCGCTGCGCATCGAGACCGGTCGTGTCCGCTGGACGGGGGCAGCCGCGTCCGGACGTCGGCGGGCGTGGGGGTCAGGACGCGCGCGACGCGAGGCGGGAGACGAACCGCTTGGCCTCCTTGCCGGCGAACCGGCGCGCGAGGACGCCGACGCCGGCGGCGACGGCGGCGAACGTGACGGCCGAGACGATGCCGACCTCGTCGTCGTCGAGGTCCTTCGGGGCGTCGTGACCCGTGACCTTCGCCCAGACGAACGTGACGAGCTTCTGCGCGGCCCAGCCCGCCGCGAAGGTGAGGGCGACGGTCCCGACCTTCAGGGCCAGGGTCTGCTCGGTCTCGTTCGTGTCGGCCACGAGGGGTCCTCCGTCGGTCGGGGCGCCGGTCGGCGCGGGCGTGCTCCCACCGTAGTGCGAACCGTCGACCCCTCGCCCGCCCGGCGCGCGTCGGGCGGGCGAGGGGACCGGTCACTCCTGGCTCACCGCGTCGAGCACGGGCAGCCGGGCGGCGCGGACCGCGGGCCAGACCGCTGCCACGACCCCGACGACGGCGGCGAGCGCGAGCATCGCCCCGAGCTGCGCCCACGGCACGGCGAGGGTCGTGAAGCCCTCGTCCGCGAGGACGGACGGGAGCGCGGCGGCCAGGCCCGTCCCCACGACCAGCCCGACGGCCGTCCCGAAGACCGCGACCAGCACGGACTCGATGACGATCGTCGTGGCGAGCTGGGCGCGCCCCAGCCCGACGGCGCGCAGGAGACCGATCTCGCGCGTCCGCTCGACGACGGACAGGGCCAGCGTGTTGACGATCCCGAGGACCGCGACGAGCACGGACAGGCCGAGCAGCGCGTAGACGATCGCGAGGATCGACTCGACCTGGGCCGCGACCTCCCCGGCGAACTCGTCGGCGTCGAGCACGCTCGCCACGACGTACGGCGCGACGGCGTCCGTCACCCCGTCGCGGACGGCCGCGAGGTCGGCGCCCGGCTCGGCGTCGAGGAACAGCATCTCGGGGGTCGTCGCGCCCACCGCGGAGGCGACGTCCGGGGGCAGGAGCATGTCGACGGAGAACGCGTGGGAGGCGATCACCGCGCCGATGCGGACGTCGTGGGCCGGGAGGTCGGGCCGGGCGGGGTCGGCGATCGTCACGACGTCGCCGAGCGCCCAGCCGTGCTCGTCGAGCGCGTCCTCCATGACGGCGGCCTCCCCGCGGGCGTACGCGCCGAGGTCGCCCTCGACCGCCGTCGTGCGGACCGAGCGCCCGAAGCCCTCGGCGGGGAACCCGACCACGAGCTGCGGCTCGTCGTCGACGACCACCTGCCCGTACGTCGTGAGGTCGGCGGACGCGACGCCGGGCACGGCGCGGACGTCGGCCGCGACGCCCTCCGGGAGGTACGGGGTCGCGGACCGGACGACGAGGTCGGCGGCCGTCTCCTCGTCGACGATGCCGGTCACGGACTCGCGTGCCGAGAGCGCGAGGACCGACGTCGTCGACACGAGCGCCATGCCGACGACGAGCGCCCCGGCGGTCGCGGCCGTGCGGCGCGGCTGGCGCGTGACGTTGCCGCGCGCGAGCCCGCCGAGGGGTCGGACCAGCGCGACGAACGGCGCGGCGAGGACGCCCAGCACGGGGCCGACCGCGAGCGGGGAGAGCAGCAGCACGCCCGCGATCACCCCGACCGCGCCGAGGCCGAGGAGCGGTGCCCCGCCGCTCCCGACCGCCGCGGCGCCCACCACCAGCCCGGTGCCGGCGAGCAGGGTCAGCGTCCCCGCGACCACCCGGGCGACGCCCGGACCGGCGGGGCGCACGACGTCGGCCCGCATGGCCTCGACGGGCCGGACGAGCGCCGCGTGCCGCGCGGGCAGGGCTGCCGCCACCACGGACACCACGACCCCGACGACGAGCGGGACCACGATCCCGGCCGTCGTCACGGGCAGCGACCCGGCGAGCTCCATGCCCACCGCGCCGAGCCCGGCCCGCGCGAGCTCGGCGAGCCCGAACCCGGCCGCGACGCCCAGCACCGCCCCGACCGCCCCGACGACCGCGGCCTGTCCCAGCACCGACGTGAACACCTGGGCCGGCGACGCCCCGACCGCGCGCAGCAGCGCGAGCTCGCGCGTCCGGCGGCGCACGTGCATCGCGAACGTGTTGGTGATGATGAACGTGCCGACGAACAGCGCGAGCGCGGCGAACACGAGCAGGAACGTCGAGACGAAGCCGAGCTGGTCGGCGATGGCGCTGCTCGTCTCGTCGCGCAGGTCGGCACCCGTCACGGCCTCGGTGTCGCCGGGGAGCGCGGTCGCGACGGCGTCGCGCAGCGCGTCGGGGGAGACACCGTCGGCGGCGTACAGGGCGATCGACGGCACCATGCCGTCCGGCGCGTACGTCGCGGCCGCGGTCGCCGCGTCGAGCAGGACGATCGTCGCGCCCGCCATCGGCGCGGACAGCGAGAGCTCGCCCACCACGCGCACCGGGCGCACCTCGTCCCCGAGCACGACGTCGGTCGTGTCGCCCACCGCGAGGCCCGACGCCTCGAGCGTCGCGGACTCGAGCGCGACCTCGGCGGCGCTCTCCGGTGCGCGGCCGTCGACCACGCGCGGCCCGGGGTCGCGCGGGTCGTAGCCGACCGCCATGCTCGGCGCCTGCGTGCTCAGCACCGCGGTGCCGTCGGCGCCCACGAGGACGGCGGGGCCGCTCACCTCGGCGAGCGCGAGGTCGACGTCGTCGCGCGCGTCGAGCGTCCCGGCCAGGTCCGCCGGGACGAGGCTGCGGGCCCCGCCGAGCTGCGCGGACGACGACTCGAGGGCGGACCCCGCGGCGGTCGCGCCGCGCACGTACGCGTCGGCCTGGATCGACGACGCGACGATGCCGTCGAACGTCGACGCGAGCATCGCGCGCAGCGCGAACGTGCCGGTGACGAACGCGACGCCGATCGTCACCGCGAGCACCGAGAGCACGAGCTGGGCGCCGTGCGCGCGCACGCCGCGCAGGGCGATCCGGCCCATCACCGGACGGCCGCCGGCTCGTGCGCCGGGTCGGCGGCGTGGGCGCCCGCGGTCGCCGCCGGAGAGAGGGCGCCGAGCGTGTCGAGGACGGCCTGCGGCGTCGGGTCACGCAGCTCGGTCACGAGGCGACCGTCCGCGAGGAACAGGACACGGTGCGCGTACGACGCCGCCGTGGGGTCGTGCGTGACCATCGCGACGGACTGGCCGAGGTCGTCCACCGAGGCGCGCAGGAAGCCGAGCACCTCGGCCGCGGCGTGCGAGTCGAGGTTGCCCGTCGGCTCGTCCGCGAACACGACCGCCGGCCGGGACACGAGCGCCCGCGCGCACGCGACGCGCTGCTGCTGCCCGCCGGAGAGCTCCGCCGGGCGGTGCCCGAGCCGCGGGCGCAGCCCGACGGCGTCGACCACGCGGTCGAACCACTCGCGGTCCACCGGTCGGCGCGCGATGGCCAGCGGCAGCACGATGTTCTCCTCCGCCGTGAGCGTCGGGACGAGGTTGAACGACTGGAAGACGAATCCGATGCGTGTGCGTCGGAGCCGCGTCAGGCGCCGCTCGCTCATCGCCGACACCGTCTCGCCGTCCACGACGACGGTGCCCGCCGTGGGGGAGTCGAGTCCGGCGAGGCAGTGCATGAGGGTCGACTTGCCCGACCCGGACGGGCCCATGATCGCTGTCAGCCGCCCCCGCTCGAGGTCCACGTCGACGCCGTCGAGCGCGCGGACCGTCGCCTCGCCGCGCCCGTAGGTCTTCAGGAGGCCCCGCGCGGTCGCGATCACGGGCCGCCCTGCCGCCTCGTCGGTGGCCCCGTCCGGCGCGGTGGTCGTCGCGCCCCTCGTCTCGGTGCCGCTCATCGGTCCTTCCCCTCCCGCGTCGACGGACCGTCCGGAGCTCCCGGCCCGGTCGTCCCGACCCTCCCGCGGGGGACTCTCGCCGGGCATCGGGGAACGACCCTGAGCCACCCCTGGTCGGGGCGCGAGGCTTCCCCGGAGACGGCTCAGGGTTCTCTCAGGGCACAGGCCGAGCGGCTGGACCACGTTCGCCGTGCGGCTTCGGCTCGTCGGAGCGTTCCTCGGTCGTCACGGCCCCAGCGTCGTGACAGGGATAACGTGCACGCCGTCGGCGCGTCGGCCTGCATAGCCCGTGCTCGTGACCACACCGAGGAACGCGGGTTCACCGTGCCTGTCCACGTCGACGCTCGCCGCGAACCTCAGCAGCGACGCCGCGGCCGAGTCCGCTGCCGCGGGATTCATCTTCACCTCGAACGCTCCCCAGCGTCCGTCGGGAAGGGTGACCACAGCGTCCACCTCGTTCCCCTTCTCGTCGCGCCACGAGCTGATCTCGCCACCGAGCGCCTGGGCATAGACGCGCAGGTCGCGCACGACCATGGCTTCGAAGTGGTAGCCGGCTGCATTGAGGTCTGCGAGCAGGTCGGCGGTCCCGACGCCGAGCGCTGCGGTGCCCAGCGACGGGTCGACGAAGTAGCGGACCGGCGCGGTCCGGAGGCGGAGGCGTGAACGCATGTGCGGCTGCCAGGATGCGGAGTCGTCCGTGAGCATCAGCCGGTCGAGCGCGTCCAGATAGGCGTGCAACGTCTCGGCCGCGACCGGGCCGCGGTCGGCCCCGATGTCCTCACGGAGCGCGGTGAGCTTCGGCGACTGCGCCACCGATCGACCGAGCGAGGTGAGCAGCCGCCGGACTCCGCGCGGGTTGCGGCGTGTGCCGAGCGCCGGAACGTCCACCTCGACGACGTTGCGCAGGTAGTCGGCGAGCCACGTCCTGGCCTCGGCTTCCGCCGCCCCCAGGAGGCTCGGCCAGCCCCCGACGACGATCCGTTCCATGAGATCGGGCACCGACAGGCCGGAGTCCTTCGACACAGGGGAGTTGCCGTCGAACAGTGCCTGCAACGACACCTCGCCGTGAGAGTGCCGAGACTCGAAGAGGCTCATCGGGCGCATGCGCAGCACCCCGATGCGACCTGCACCAGAGTGCCGCGTCGAGTCGTCGCGGGGGGTTGCCGATCCCGTGAGGACGTACAACCCTCGCTCGCCGAGATCGTCGACGCGCCGACGTACCCGGTTCCAGAGCTCAGGCGCGACCTGCCACTCGTCGAACAGGATGGGCGTCGGTCCGCTGAACAGCGCGTCGGGGTTGAGCTCGACGGCGGACCGTGCGTTCGCGTCCTCGTCGAGCCGGATCGACGAGGACGCGACCTGCGACGCGGTCGCCGTCTTGCCGCACGCCTTGGGGCCTTCGATGAGGACGGCGCCGATGGCGGCCATGCGCTCGCGGAGCTCGCGATCGGCGATGCGGTCAAGATACCTGTTCACAGCGTAGAATCTATGTTTTACGCTGCTCAAAGTCTACCTTTTGCGCCACGTCTGATCGACATTCTGCGCGAGGAGGGAGGCACCGTCGTACCGAGTCTGACGACCGCGACGGCTGTCGCGGACGCCGCGCCGGAGCTGCTCTCAGGGCCGTTCTCCCGGTGTAGGCTCGAGGAGAACGACAGGGGAGCTCCTGGAGGAGCTGAGAGTGCGGACCACCGCAGACCCTCGAACCTGATCCGGTTAGCACCGGTGGAGGAAGTCGGGAATCTCGATCACCTGCTCGTGCGGTCGCCCGCGCTCGCCGCAGCGCGGGTCGCGCGGGCCGGTGGACCCCTCCTGAACGTCCTGGGAGGACACATGCAGCGCACGACCGCCCGCACCCGCCGGGCCCGGTCCCTCGTCACCGGCGCGGGCACGACCCTCGCCCTCCTCGCGCTCGCCGCGTGCAGCGGCGGCGACGACGCGTCGTCGGGCACCGGGGGCACGGTCACCCTGGTCACCCACGACTCCTTCGCCGTGAGCGACGAGGTGCTCGCCGCGTTCGAGGAGGAGAGCGGCCTCACGGTCGAGCAGGTCGCGCCCGGCGACGGCGGCGCGCTCGTCAACCAGCTCATCCTCACCAAGGACTCGCCGCTGGGCGACGTCGTGTTCGGGATCGACAACACGTTCGCGTCGCGCGCGATCGACGAGGGCGTGCTCGACCCGTACACGCCGGACGGCCTCTCCAACTCGGCCGCGCGGTACGCGGTGGGCGACGGAGGTGAGCTCACTCCGGTCGACCTCGGCGACGTCTGCATCAACGTCGACCACGCGTGGTTCGCCGACGCCGGGATCCCCGAGCCCGTCTCGCTCGAGGACCTCGCGAAGCCGGAGTACGAGGACCTCCTCGTCGTGACCAACCCGGCGACGTCGTCGCCCGGTCTCGCGTTCCTCCTCGCGACCGTCGGCGCGTTCGGCGAGGACGGCTGGGAGGACTACTGGGCCGACCTGCGCGCCAACGGCGTGAAGGTCGTCGACGGGTGGTCGGACGCGTACTACGTCGACTTCTCCGGCTCCGAGGGCGCCGGACCGCGCCCGATCGTGCTGTCGTACTCGACGTCGCCCGCGTTCACGCTCACCGAGGACGGCTCCGCGTCCACGACCGGGGCCCTGCTCGACACGTGCTTCCGCCAGGTCGAGTACGCGGGCGTGCTCGCGAACGCGAAGAACCCCGAGGGCGCGCAGCAGCTCGTGGACTTCCTCGTGAGCGAGGCGTTCCAGGCCGACGTGCCGGGGCAGATGTACATGTACCCCGCCGACGACTCCGTCGCGCTCCCCGACGGCTGGGCCGAGTTCGCGCCGCTCGCCGACGAGCCCTTCGAGGTCGCGCCCGCCGACGTCTCGGCGCACCGCGACGAGTGGATCAAGGCATGGACGGCGACGGTCGTCGACTGACGCCCGGTCCACGAGCGACCACGGCTCGACCTCGCGAGGTAGAGCCGTGGTCGCGCGAGGGAGAGCCGTGGTGAGGGACCGGGCGGTCTGGCGGGGCGGCGTCGGACGCGCGGTGCTGTGGGGTCTGGCGGCGGCGGTGCCGCTCGCGTTCCTCGGGGTGTTCTTCGCGTGGCCGGTCGTCACGCTCGTGGCGCGCGGGTTCGTCGGGGACGACGGCGGCCTGGACCTGTCCGGGTTCGCGGAGGTGTTCTCGCAGCCGCGGACGTGGCGCATCCTCGGGCTGACGCTGTGGCAGGCCGTGCTCGGCACGGCGTTCTCGGTGCTCCTCGGCGTGCCGGGCGCGTACGTCCTGTACCGGTGCCGGTTCCCCGGGCGGCGGGTCGTGCGCGCGCTCGTCACGGTGCCGTTCGTGCTCCCGACCGTCGTCGTCGGCGTCGCCTTCCGGTCGCTGCTCGTGCAGGGCGGCCCGCTCGGGTTCCTGGGGCTCGACGAGACGTTCGCGGCGATCGTCGTCGCGCTCGTGTTCTTCAACTACTCCGTCGTGGTGCGCACGGTCGGCGGGCTGTGGGAGCACCTCGACCCGCGCGCCGAGCAGGCGGCGCGGGCGCTCGGCGCGACGCCCTGGCGCGCGTTCCGCACGGTGACGCTCCCGGCGCTGACGCCCGCGATCGCGAGCGCCGCGTCGATCGTCTTCCTCTTCTGCGCGACGGCGTTCGGCGTCGTGCTCGTGCTCGGCGGCATCCGCTACGGGACGATCGAGACGGAGATCTGGATCCAGACCACGCAGTTCCTCGACCTGCGCACCGCGGCCGTGCTGTCGGTCGCGCAGCTCGTGGTCGTCGCGGCGGCGCTCACGGTCGCGAACCGCACGCGGGCGCGGCGCGAGCGAGCCCTGAACCTGTCGTCCTCGGCGTCGTCCGCGCACCCGCTGCGCCTGTGGCGCGACGGCCGCCCGACCGGCGACCTCGCGCCCGCGGCGCTCACCGCGGCCGTGGTCGTCGTGCTCGTCGGGCTCCCGCTCGGGACGCTCGTCGTGCGCTCGTTCCGCGTCCCCGGCGGCGGGTGGGGCCTCGACAACTACGCGAACCTCGGCACGACGGGCGGGCGCAACGCGCTGTCCGTCACCGTCTGGGAGGCGATGGGCAACTCGCTGCGCACCGCCGCGCTCGCGACCGTGCTCGCCGTCGTGATCGGCGGGCTCGTCGCGCTCGTCGTGTCCCGCCGCCCGCGGTCGCGCGGCGGTCGGCGGGCGATCTCCGTGCTGGACTCGGTCTTCATGCTGCCGCTCGGGGTCTCCGCCGTGACGGTCGGGTTCGGCTTCCTGATCACGCTCGACCGGCCGCTCGGCCTCGACGTCGACCTGCGCACGTCCGGCCTGCTCGTGCCGATCGCGCAGGCGGTCGTCGCGATCCCGCTCGTCGTGCGGACGGTCCTGCCGACGCTGCGCGCGATCGACCCGCGCCTGCGCGAGGCCGCCGCGACCCTCGGCGCCGCGCCCGGGCGCGTGTTCCGCACGGTCGACGGCCCGATCGCCGCCCGCTCGCTCGGCCTCGCGGTCGGGTTCGCGTTCGCCGTCTCGCTCGGGGAGTTCGGCGCGACGTCGTTCCTCGCGCGTCCGGACAGCGCGACCCTGCCGGTCGTGATCTTCCGGCTCATCGGGCGTCCCGGGGCCGAGAACTACGGCATGGCGCTCGCGGCGAGCGTCGTGCTCGCGCTGCTCACCGCGACCGTCATGCTGCTCGCCGAGCGGTTGCGCGGCGACCGACCCGGAGGAGAGTTCTGATGGTGCAGACCGACCCCGCCCCGGCGCGCGCGGGCTCGCCGGAGCCGTCGCGCCCCGACGCCGCGCCCGACCAGGTGCCCAGGGACGGCGCCGTGCTCGCGGTGCGCGACGTCGTCGTGCGCTACGGCGGGGGTACGCGCACGGACCCCGGGACGACGGCGGTCGCGGGCGTCACGCTCGACGTCGCGCCCGGCGAGGTGCTCGCCCTGCTCGGGCCGAGCGGGTGCGGCAAGTCGAGCCTGCTGCGCGCGGTCGCGGGGCTCGAGCCCGTCGCGGCAGGCTCCGTGGCGTGGGACGGCCGCGACCTCGCGGGCGTCCCCGTGCACCGGCGCGGGTTCGGTCTGATGTTCCAGGAGGGGCAGCTCTTCCCGCACCGCGACGTCGCGGGGAACGTCGCCTACGGGATCGCGGGCCTGCCCCGCGCCGAGCGCGACGCGCGCGTGGCCGAGCTGCTCGACGTCGTCGGGCTCGCCGGGTACGAGCGCCGTGCGGTCGCGACGCTCAGCGGGGGAGAGCGCCAGCGGGTCGCGCTCGCGCGGTCGCTCGCGCCGCGGCCCCGGCTGCTCCTGCTCGACGAGCCGCTGTCCGCGCTCGACCGCGGGCTGCGCGAGCGCCTCGCGCTCGACCTGCGCGAGGCGCTGCGCGCCACCGGGACGACGGCCGTCTTCGTCACCCACGACCACGACGAGGCGTTCACCGTCGCCGACCGTGTGGCCGTCATGGACGCCGGCCGGCTCCTGCAGTTCGCGCCGCCGGAGGACCTGTGGCGTGCGCCGACCTCGCGCCGGGTCGCCGAGTTCCTCGGCTACCAGGCGTTCGTCCCGCGCGCCGCCGGGAGCGTGCTCGCGGTCGGCCCGCGCGGGCTGCGCCTCGCCACGGCTGGGGACGTCCCGGCGGACGCCGCGTGGGACGCGACGGTCGTCGGCAGCGTCTTCCGCCGCGGCGCGGTCGAGGTCACGGTCGACGTCGACCTCCCCGGGGCCGACGACGGCGCGCCCACCCGGCTCGTGGCGCTCGCGGGTGGAGCGGTCGGAGACGACGCGGCGGGTCCGGGGCCGGGCGACCGCGTGCGGGTCGTGGTCGACCCTGCGGGGTGCGCCGTCGTCCCGGGCTGACGCCCCCCAGGACGGCGCTCGCGGTCGTGCGACGGGCGAGAGACGCGCACTCGACCTAGCGTCGAAGGATGACCGACGACGTGACGGCGGGGACGCATCCCCCGGAGAAGACCGGCGGCAAGGCCGCGAAGATCCTCTACCGCCCCGTGGGGCTCGCCAGCTCGATCGTGGGCGGGCTCGTCGCGGGCCAGGTGTTCAAGCAGGTCTACAAGCGCGTGACCCCGGGGCACCGCTCCGACGCGCCCAAGCCGCTCGAGTCCGAGTACTCGCTGCGTGAGATCCTCGTCGCGGCGCTGATCCAGGGCGCGATCTTCGCCGCGGTGAAGGCGCTCATCGACCGCGGCGGGGCCCGCGCGTTCGAGCGCTGGACCGGGGAGTGGCCGGGCGACTGACGGTCAGTCCAGGCCGGCGGCGTGGACGAGCAGCGCGACCTGCGTCCGGTTCTCCAGGCCGAGCTTGAGCAGCACGTTCGACACGTGGGCCTTGACCGTCGGGACGCTGAGGAACAGGGCTGCCGCGATCTCGGCGTTCGCCGCGCCCCGGCCGAGCTCGACGGCGACGTCCCGCTCGCGTCCGGTGAGCGCGCCGAGCGCCGCCCGCGCGCGGTCGCGCGCGCCGCCCGCGTCCGCGACCGACGTCATGAGACGCCGCGCGATCCCCGGTGACAGCACCGGCTCGCCCGCGGCCGCCGCGAGCACGGCCGCCACGATCCGCTCGGGCGGCATGTCCTTCAGCAGGTAGCCGGACGCCCCGGCGTGCAGGGCCCCGACGACCTCCTCGTCGCTGTCGAACGTCGTGAGCACGACGACGGCCGGCGCTCCCGACCGCGAGCGCACGCGCCGCGTGGCCTCGATCCCGTCGACCCGTGGCATGCGCAGGTCCATGAGCACGACGTCGGTCGGGTGCGCGTCGAGCACGGCCGAGACCTCGGCCCCGTCCGCGGCCTCGCCGACCACCTCGATGCCGTGCGCGCCGTCGAGCATGAGCCGCAGGCCCGCGCGGACGAGCGCGTCGTCGTCGACGATCACGAGCCGGGTCCGCGGCGCGTCGCGCGATGCCGCACCGTCGTCGTGCTGCTCGTTCACGCGCGTGCCGCCCCCGCGTCCACCCTGCTCGCTCACGCGTCCCACGGTAGCCGGACGTCGAGCACGTATCCCTCGCCCTGCTCCCCGGCGTCGAGGGTGCCGCCGAGCAGGTCGACGCGCTCGCGCAGCCCGACGAGACCGGTGCCCGTCCCCTCGCCGGCGGCCTCGGCCACGGTGCCGCCGACCGCGACGAGGCGCGGACCGCCGTCGGACACCGTGACGCGCACCTCGCCGGTCCGGGCGGCGACCCGCAGGACGACGGGGCTGCCGGGTGCGTGCCGGCGGGCGTTCGTCAGCCCCTCCTGCGCGACGCGGAAGGCCGCGACCTCGACGGTCCGTGGCACGTCCGCCGAGCCCGACCGCTCGTAGGTGACGTCGCCGCCCGCCTCGCGCGCCTCGGCGACGAGGCGGTCGAGGTCGTCGAGCGTCGGCTGGGGTGCGGGGGCGCCCTCGACGTCCTCGGGGTCGGCGCGCAGCACCCGCACGACGTCGCGCAGGTCACCGAGCGCCGAGCTCACCCCGGCCCGGACCAGGCCCGCGGCGCGGGCGAGCTGCGCCGGGTCGGCGTCGGGGCGGTACTCGAGCGCGCCGGCCGTCGCGGCGAGAAGCGAGAGCCGGTGGGCGAGGGTGTCGTGCATCTCGCGGGCGATCCGCGTGCGCTCCGCGACCCGTGCCTCGGCGACGCGACGCTCCTGCTCGCGCTCGGCGCGCCGGGCGCGGTCGCGCAGCGACCACATCAGCTGGGCCCGCGCCTGCCAGTACATGCCCCAGCCGAGCAGGGCCGCGTGCACCGCGAGGTCGCACAGGAGCCACCAGCCGAGCGGCAGCGCCTGCGGCCGCCACAGCGCCTGCACGGCGTGGCCCAGAAGACCGGCGACCGCGACGGGGACTGCCGTGCGCGCCGGGTACCAGCGCGCGATCTGGAGGGTCGCGACGGTCGAGGCGGGGGTCGCCGCGCCGGAGTACGCGGAGAGCGACGCGAGGACCAGAGCGCCGAGCACGGGGGCGTTGCGCGGGGTCCGCGACCACAGGAGGGGGAGGGCCGCGAGGGCCAGCACCGCGACGGTGACGTCGATCGCGGGCTGCGCCCCCGGGTCGTCCTGGCCGACGATCCCGGCGGTCGCGAGGACGGTGAGCGCGGCGACGGCGAGCCACGCGACGGCGAACGTCCACCAGGGGACGAGCGGGCGGTTCCCGTCACGGCGGGCGGCGGCCGTCGCGAGGACGGGGCGTCCGGCGAGCGGAGGGCAGTCGGTCGGTGCGGTCATGCTCCGGACGCTAGGGGGCCGCGTCGTGGGGGACCACCGACCAAGGTCGGGGGTCGCGGTCCGCCGGGAGGGTCGGGGACCGACGGGGGTCGGGACGGCCGTCGCCCTCCGGCCGGTGCGGCCGACGACGTGCCGCGGCGAACGTTGGGGACGTCGGCACCTCGCCGGCCGCGACCCCGGTCGCGAGAGCACGCGGCACCGTCGCGTGACGAAGGAGGAGTGTCATGTCCACGACGCCGACCACCCCGGACCGCACCTCGGACGTCCCCCGCCACCCCGGCCCGGCCGCCGCGGCCGTCGG
The DNA here is from genome assembly GCF_049913115.1 of Cellulosimicrobium sp. E-16. NCBI lineage: Bacteria > Bacillati > Actinomycetota > Actinomycetes > Micrococcales > Promicromonosporaceae > Cellulosimicrobium > Cellulosimicrobium sp. E-16. The sequence goes on along the minus strand of NZ_CP183974.1, from coordinate 4,108,369 downwards.
GCGGCGGGTTCCGGGAGCCGCGCCGGCCCGACGCCGCGTCCCCCGCTGGTCCGTCCCGCTCGTCGCCGCGGCGGTCGCCGCCGTCGTGCTGCTCGTCGGGACGGCGCTCGGCGTCGACCCGGAGGTGCGCACGGCGACCGGCACCCAGACCGTCGGCGTCGCCGCGGCGGTCGCCACGGCGCTCGTCGTCGGGTACGCGGCGTGGGGCGTGCGCGCCCTGCTCGGCCAGATGTCGGCCCGTCGGCCCCGCCGGGGCGAGCTCGCGTGGCTCGTGACGTGCGGCGTCGTGCTGCTCGTCTCGCTCCTCGGCCCCCTCGGTGCGGTGACGCCCGGAGCGGTGGCGCTCCTCGCCGTCGAGCACCTCACGGTCGGCCTGACCCTCGCGCTGGGTCTCCGCCGCTGACCGCGCGCGAGGTCGTGCTCGGCGGGACGATGAGTTCGTGCGGGAGCGACGGTCTGTCCCGTCGTCTCGCACCCCGACCGGAAGGCCACACCCATGACCGCGACGCTCGTGTCCACCCTGTTCCTCTCGCTCGACGGCATCGCCGAGATCGACCCGGCGTGGCACTTCCCCTACTTCGACGACAACATGGCGGCCGCCGTCGACGAGGACTACCAGGACGTCGACGCGCTGCTCCTCGGGCGGGTCACCTACGACAGCTTCGCCGGCGCGTGGCCCGAGCGGGAGACCGCCGGGGGCGAGGACGCGTCGTTCGCGGCGCGGCTCGGCGACATGCGCAAGATCGTCGCGACGCGCGGCGACCAGGAGCTCGGGTGGCGGCACGTCGAGCGGGTCGACGGCGACCTCGTCGAGGCCGTGCGCGCGCTCAAGGAGGAGCCCGGCCTGGGCAAGGTGCTCGTCGCCGGCTCGATCTCGGTGGTGCGCCAGCTCCTCGCCGCCGGGCTGCTCGACGAGCTGCGCCTGCTCGTCCACCCCGTCGCGGCGCGCACGGGCGAGCGGCTCTTCGACGAGGGCGAGCCGTACTACCCGCTCACGCTCCTGCGGTCCGAGACCTACCCGACCGGGGTCGTGCGCCTGGTCTACGCGCCGGCCGAGCCGCCGGCGGAGGTCACCTACGACGACGTCGCGGACAAGGTGCCGTCCGGCGACGCCTGACGCGCGACCGCCACCACGGCGACGTCGTCCTCGCGACCGGGGTCGTCGAACGCCGCGACGAGGCGCTCGCACATGGCCGCGGGGTCGAGTCCCGCGTTCTGGCCGGCCACCCGCACCAGGCGGTCGAGCGCGTCGACCAGCGACCCGCCCCGGCGCTCGACGAGCCCGTCGGTCACGAGCACGAGGAGGTCGCCGTCCTCCAGGACCTCGTGGTGGGCGAGGCGCTCGTCGGGGCTCGGCACGCCGAGGATGCGAGAGCCCGACTTCGCGCGGACGACCGTCCCGTCGGCGCGCACGACGAGCGCGGGCAGGTGGCCGGCGTCCGTGAGCTCCAGGGCGCCCGTCGCCGGGTCGAGCACGCACACGCAGACCGTCGCGAACTCCGTGTGGTCGTCGCGCAGCGCCGCGTTGAGGAGGTCCAGCGCGGAGGCCGCGTCGTGGCCCTCGCGCAGGTAGGCACGCAGCGTCATGCGCACCTCCGCCATCACGGTCGCGGCGCGCAGGGAGTGGCCCTGCACGTCGCCGATGACGACGGCCACCCGCCCGTCCGGGAGGTCGAACGCGTCGTAGAAGTCGCCGCCGACGTCCAGGCGTGCGTCCGACGCCTCGTACCGCGCGGCGACCTCGACGCCGCCCCGCACGTGCAGGTCGGCCGGGAGGAGCGCGCGCTGGAGCGCGAGCGCGATGCGGTGCTCCTCGGTGAACGTGCGGAGGTTCGCCAGGGCGACCGTCGCCGCCTCCGCGAAGCGCGCGGCGGCCTCGCGCTCCTCGTCGGACAGCGGCTCGTCGCCGACCTCGATGCCGAGCCCGCCGACGAGCGCGCCCGTGGCGTCGACGAGCCAGAAGGTGAACCACGCCGACGGGCCGACCCCGGCCTCGGCGAGGAGCGGCCGCCACGGGGCGGGCACCTCGTCGGGACCGAACACGGCGGACGTCGCCCCGGTCGGCGGCAGGACCGCCGTCGGGCCGCGGCCGCGCACGAGCGCGGCACCCTCCGTGGAGCACACCGAGCGCAGCACCACGCCGGCCTCGGCGACCACCATCGAGACGACCGCCCGGCCGAGGACCGCGCACGCACCGCGCGCCGCGTGGTCGGCCACGGCCTCCGGCGACCGGGCCTCGTGGAGCGGGACGAGCGCGTCGGTGAGCGCCTCGAGCCGCCGGGCCGTCCGGCCCGCGCCCCGCTGGGCGTCGACGCGCCGGCACAGGGCGCTGATGGTCGCCAGGAACTCGTCGCGGTCGAGCGGCTCCGGCAGGTAGGCGTCCGCCCCGCCCTCGAGGCCGGCGGTACGCGCCGCCGCGTCGACGTCCGTCGCGGACACGTGCAGGACCGGCACGTGGGCCGTCGCCGGGTCCGCCTTGAGCCGGCTGCACACCTCGCGGCCCGGGATGTCCGGGAGGTTGACGTCGAGGACGACCGCGTCGACGTGCGCCGCCGCCTGGGCCAGCGCCTCGCTCCCCGTCGCGGCCTCGACGACGTCGAACCCGGCGCGGCGGAGCCAGCTCGCCATGACGTAGCGGTGCGCGTGCGTGTCGTCGACCACGAGCACGGTGCGTTCGGCGCTCATCGCGCGCTCACCTCCCGGCGCAGGGTCGCGACGAGGCGGTCGCGGTCGATGCCCGACTTCGCGAGGAACGGGGCGTCGCCGATCCCCGCGGGGGCAGGCGCGCTCGACATGAGCACCGTCGCCGTCGCGGGGTAGAGGCCCTGGATCGTCGACCGGAGGGTCACCCCGTCCGTCCCCGGGAGGCACACGTCGAGGAGCGCCACGTCGGCCGCGCCGTCGTGCAGGAGCGCCAGGGCGTGCGACGCGTCGTGCGCGACGCTGACCCGCGCCGCGTCGTCGCGGAGCATCGAGGAGACGACCGAGGCGTAGGCCCGGTCGTCGTCGACGACGAGCACGTGCCCGAGGTCGTGGTCCGCCTCCTCGGGCTCGGGCCGCTGGTCCGACGGGACCGCCTCGTCGACGGACAGCGACGGGAGCCGGAGCGTGAACACGCTCCCCTCCCCGGGGCGTGACGTCGCGACGAGCGCCCCGCCGAGCGCCTCGGAGGTCCGGCGCGCGTAGGGCAGGCCGAGGCCGGTGCCCCGCACGGTCGGCTGGAGACGGTTGGGGACCTGGACGAACTCCTCGAACACGGCGTCGAGCTGGTCCGCCGGGATGCCGAGGCCGGTGTCGTGGACGTCGAACCGCACGACCTCCCCGTCGGCCTCCGCCCGGAGCACGACCTCGCCGTGGTCCGTGAACTTCACGGCGTTCGTGAGCAGGTTGCGCAGCACGCGGGACAGGAGCCGGCGGTCGGTCACGAGCGTGAGGCCGGGCTCGGCGACCGTGCGCAGCGCGACGCCGGGCCGCACCACGGGGAGGGTCGTGCCGCGCAGCTCGTCGAGCAGCTCCGCGACGTCCACCCGGCCCGGCGCGACGTCCTCGTGCCCGGCCTCGGCGCGCGCGAGGTCGAGCAGCTCGTCGACGAGGGTGAGGAGCGTCGCGGCGCTCTCCCGGAGGAAGCCCACCTGCTGGGTCTGCTCGCCGTCGAGGTGGGAGTCGGAGAGCAGGGAGGTCAGCCCCAGGATCGAGTTCACGGGCGAGCGGAGCTCGTGGCTCACGTTGCGCAGGAAGCGCGTCTTCGCCTCGTTCGCCGCGGCGAGCTCGCGCCCCCGCTCGTCGAGCTCGGCGTAGAGCGCGACGACGCCGGTGTTGGTCTCCTCGAGCTCGGAGGAGAGCTGGTCGTACATCGCGAGGACGCCGCGGTTCGTCTCCTCCAGCTCCACGTTGAGGCGCCGCTGCTCCTCCTGCTGGCGGGTGAGCTCGTCGAGGGTGCGGACCAGCTCCGCGTTCTGGACGCGCAGCTCGTCGACCGCGTCGGCCACGTGCGCGGCCGCGGTGGACCTCCGCACGGCCGCGAGCGTCGCCTCGTCGGTGCGTGCGGTCGCGGGGAGCGCCTTGGTGAGCAGGACGCGCGTCCCGGTCGGGTCGACCTCGAGGCCGCGCACGAGCCGGCGGGCAGCGGGGACGCCGCCGTCGCTCGAGTCGCCCTCGACGAGGAACGGCGTGCCCGCGACGATCTCGGCACGCAGGGTCGCCTGGGGGAGCCCGGGCAGGACCCCGACGACGACGTCGGCGGTGCCGGAGGCGACGGCGGACCGGCCGATCTCGGACAGCGCGGTCGCGACGCGCACCTGGTCCTGCGTGTCCAGGCCGAGCTGTCGGCAGATCTCCCGGCCCGCCCGCCGCAGCGCGATGACGTCGGAGTCGGAGCGGAGCTGGGTGACGAGCAGCGTCGTGCTCATGCCGCCTCCCGGCCGATCGGGAGCACCGCCACGCACGAGTCGTCCCGCCGCACCGCGTGGTCGCGCAGGACGACGCCCGCGACGACGAGCGGCGAGCGGGCCGCGAGTCCCGGGTAGTCGGCGAGCGACCACCGGTCGGTGAGCCCGTCGCTGTGCAGCACGACGACGTCCCCGGCCTCGACCGGGTACGTCGTCTCGCGCAGCGGCCGTCCCCGGGTGCCGGCGATGCCGGGATAGCTGACGAGCCCGCGCGTCCGCCCGCCGTGCACGGTCCCGGCGATGTTGCCCAGGCCCGCGTACCGCAGCACCCCGTCGCCGGCCGCCTGGGCGACGGCGACGGCCGCGCCGCGCGTGCCGCCGAGCGCCGCGTGCACGCGCTCGAGGAGCGCGACCGGGGACCCGGCCGGCGCGTCGAGGAACGCGCGCACGGCGGCGCCCGACGCGGCGGCGGCGAGCGGGCCGTGCCCCAGGCCGTCGGCGACGAGGAGGCTCGCGACGCCGTCGTCGTGGCGCACCGCGAGCGCGTCGCCGCACACCGCCTGGCCGGTCATCGGCCGGGTGATGCCCGTCGGCTCCCGGAGCCCGGCCACCGTCCCCTGCGCGGCGAACGTCGCCGCGATGACCGTCCCGCGACCCGGGGAGGTCCATGCGTCCCACGACGACGCGAGCCGCGGCAGCGTGCCGAGGCCGATGCCGAGCGTGCCGCGGCTCGAGACGCCGTCTCGCATGGCGGCGCCGATGTCCCGCATGCCCGGGCCGGAGTCCACCGCGAGCACCTCGAGCGCGGTGTCGTCGCCGGTGCGTCGCACGCGGACGAGCACCGAGCCCGACCCCGCGTGCCGGCACTGGTTGGTCGCGAGCTCCGAGACCACGAGCCCGACCTCGGCCGCCCGGTCGTCGTCGAGGCCCAGGCTCCGGGCGACGGTGCTCGCGCCGCGGCGCACGCTCCCGACCGCCGACGGGTGGTCCACGGTGTACCAGGTACCGTCCTCGACGATGCTGCGGCGCTCGTCGGGACGGTCGGGGGCCGAGCTCATCGGGACCAGGTCGCGATCTCGACGCGGGTGCCCGCGCCCGGTGCCGTGTCGATCGCGAAGTGCTGGACCAGGCGGCGCGAGCCCGAGAGCCCCAGGCCGAGGCCGCTCCCGCTGGTCCAGCCGTCCGTGAGCGCGAGGTCGAGGTCCGGGATGCCCGGCCCCTCGTCCGAGAAGACGGCGCGCACGCCGGTCCGCGGACCCGTGGTGACGAGCGCGACCTCGGCCTCGCCGCCACCGCCGTAGACGAGCGTGTTGCGCGCGAGCTCGCTGGCCGCGGTGACGAGCTTGGTCTGGTCGACGAGCGACAGGCGTGCCTGCTGCGCGAGCGTCCGGACGAGCTGGCGCACCCGGACGACGTCGGAGTCCGTGCGCACGGGCACGCGCTCGGCCGTCGTCGACGGCGGGGTCGTCGTCGTCATCTCTCCTCGCGCTCGGCGGCGGCGAGGAGCACGTCCTCGGCGGACCGCTCCTCGGGCGCGAGGAGCGCGAGGCCACGCTCGACGTCGAGAGCCGTACGGACGTCGCCGAGAGACAGCCCGAGCTCGACCATGGTGATCGCGACGGCGGGCCGCATCCCGACGACGACGGTCGTCGCGTCGAGCACGTGGGAGATGCCCGCGACGGACGCGAGCATGCGCCCGATGAAGGAGTCGACGATCTCCAGCCCGGAGATGTCGATGATCACGCCGCGCGCTCCCGTGTCCGTGATCCGCTGGGCGAGGTCCTCCTGGAGCCGCAGGGCGGTGTCGTCCTGGAGGTCGACCTGGATCGAGACGAGGAGCGTCGAGCCGATCTTGAGGATGGGGACGGCGTCGGTCATGCCGGGAGCCCGGTCCGCCGGGTGTCGCGGCTCGCGCGCAGCGCGTCCACGAGCGCGTCCGCGAGGGTCGCGCGCGTGCGGATGTCGCCGAACTCGATGCCGAGCGCGACGATCGTCTGGGCGATCTGCGGACGGATGCCGCTGATCGTGCACTCGGCGCCCATGAGGCGCGCCGCGACGACCGTCTTGAGCAGGTGCTGCGCGACCTGGGTGTCCACCGCGGGGACGCCCGTGATGTCGATGATCGCGTGCTCGCTGCCCGTGTCGACGAGCGTGTTGAGCAGCTTCTCCATGACGACCTGCGTGCGCGCCGAGTCGAGCGTGCCGACGAGCGGCACCGCGACGATGCCCTCCCAGAGCTTCACGACGGGGGTCGAGAGCTCGAGGAGCTGCTCGGCCTGCTCGGAGATGATCGCCTCGCGCGCCGCGGCGAAGGTCTCGAACGTGAAGAGGCCGAGCTGGTCGACCAGGCGCAGGAGCGGGGTGACGTCGGTGTCGGCGTCCGTCACCGCGGCGAGCCGGTACAGGCCCTCCTTGAGCGCGAACACGCCGATCGCCGTCTCGCGCGGGGTGAACCCGAGGCGGGCGCGCGCGGAGGAGACGTCGGCGAGGATGCCGCGGAGCTGGTCGAACCCGGCGTCGGACAGCGAGACGCCGCCCGACCGCAGCCCGTCGAGGAGCGCGTCGAGGATCTCGCTCTGCTCCCGCTCGAGCTCGCCGCGCGAGGTGCGGCCGTGGAGCTCGTGCGCGGCGGCCTCGAGCCAGGCGCTGCGCACGTCGTCGGCGTGCTCCGTCAGGAGGTGGGCAAGGGTGTCGGGTGTGGCGGCGTCGGCCATCGGTGTCCTTCCGGGTTGAACGACGCCGAACGGGCTCGCGGCTGTCGCGCCGCCAGTGTACGCAGGGCGCGCGAACACGCAGCACGACCTGAGGTCAGTCGTCCCGTGGACGAAGGACCGCAGGTCGTGCTCGGGGAGGCGGGGTCAGCTGCGCAGGTCGAGGTAGCGGTCGATGAGGGCCGCGGTGGACGGGTCCTGCGCGGCGAGCGCGTCCTCGTCGCCCGCGACGGCGGGCGCGATCTCGAGCGCGAGCTTCTTGCCGAGCTCGACGCCCCACTGGTCGAAGCTGTCGATGCCCCACACGACGCCCTGCACGAACGTGATGTGCTCGTAGAGCGCGATGAGCTGGCCCAGGACCGACGGCGTGAGCGCGGGCGCGAGGACCGACGTCGTCGGGCGGTTGCCCGGGAACGTCCGCGCGGACACCAGCGCCTCGGCCGTGCCCTCGGCGCGGACCTCGTCGGCGGTCTTGCCGAACGCGAGCGCCTTGGTCTGGGCGAAGAAGTTCGCGAGGAACAGCCCGTGCACGTCCGCGCCGGGCTGGACCGCGCCGCCGTCGCCGACGTCGTCCGTCAGCGGGTGCGCGGGGTTCGCGACGGCGATGAAGTCCGCCGGGATGAGCCGCGTGCCCTGGTGGATGAGCTGGTAGAACGCGTGCTGGCCGTTGGTGCCGGGCTCGCCCCAGAAGATCTCGCCCGTCTCCGTCGTCACGGGCGAGCCGTCCCAGCGCACGCGCTTGCCGTTGGACTCCATGGTGAGCTGCTGGAGGTACGCCGGGAAGCGGTGCAGGTACTGCGCGTACGGGAGCACGGCGTGCGTGTGCGCGTCGAGGAAGTTGACGTACCAGACGTTGAGCAGACCCATGAGGACCGGCACGTTGCGCTCGAACGGCGTGCGGCGCACGTGCTCGTCGATCGCGTGGAACCCGGCGAGCAGCTCGGCGAAGCGGTCGGGGCCGATCGCGACGGCGAGCGACGTCCCGATCGCCGAGTCCACGGAGTAGCGCCCGCCGACCCAGTCCCAGAACCCGAACGCGTTCGCCGGGTCGATGCCGAAGGCCGCGACCTTGTCGAGCGCGGTCGAGACGGCGACGAAGTGCTGCGCGACGGCGGCCTGGCGCGCCTCGTCCGTGTCGTCGAGAGCGCCCACCGCGGCGAGCTCCGTCCACAGCCAGTCGCGCGCGAGGCGCGCGTTCGTCAGGGTCTCGAGCGTGCCGAACGTCTTGGACGCGACGATGAACAGCGTCGTGCGCGGGTCGAGGCCCGCCGTCTTCTCCGCGACGTCCGTCGGGTCGATGTTGGAGACGAACCGGACCTCGATGTCCTGGTGCTTGTAGGGCAGCAGCGCCTCGTACGCCATGACCGGGCCGAGGTCGGAGCCGCCGATGCCGATGTTCACGACCGTGCGCACGCGCTCGCCCGTGACGCCCGTCCACTCGCCCGAGCGGACCTTGTCCGCGAACGCGTAGACCTTCGCGAGCTCGGCGTGCACGTCCGCGTCGACGTCCTGGCCGTCGACGACGAGGTGCTCGTCGTCGCCCAGCGGGGTCGGCCGGCGCAGGGCGGTGTGCAGGACGGCGCGGTCCTCGGTGACGTTGATGTGCTCGCCCGTGAACATCGCCTCGAGCCGGTCGTCGAGGTGCACCTCCTCGGCCAGGCGCACGAGCAGCTCGAGCGTCTCGTCCGTGACGAGGTTCTTCGACAGGTCGACCGTGAGGTCGGCGGCCTGGTGGGTGAGGCGGCGGGCGCGGTCCGGGTCGGCCGCGAACCAGGTGCGCAGGTCCGGCTCCACGGTGTCGCGGTGCACGGTCAGCGCGGTCCAGGACGGCGTGGTGGTGGGGTCGATCGGCGGCGGCACGGGCTGCGAGGTCATGACCACCAAACTACTGACCGACGTCGCCGCCCGCCCACCCCGACCGTCCCGCGGTCGATGGTCCGGTGGCCTCACGAACGGCCTCCGTCGGTCCCTGGACCTCGGCCACGGGGCGAGCGTGGGCGGCCCGCGCGACGATGGTCGGCGTGCGCCGAAGGCGCGCACCGGACGGGAACGACGCCGCCCGGACACGAGCGGACACCGGAGGAGGGGACCATGGCCGAGGTCGTGCTGTTCCACCACGTGCAGGGACTGACCGAGGGCGTGCGGACGATCGCGGAGTCGCTGCGGGGCGCGGGGAACGTCGTGCACACGCCGGACCTGTTCGAGGGGCGCACGTTCGCGACCCTCGACGAGGGCATGGCGCACGTGGAGGAGCTGGGCTTCGGCACCGTCCTGGAGCGCGGGCGGGCCGTCGCCGACGGGTTCGACGCGGGGGTCGTCTACGCAGGGATCTCGCTCGGCGTGCTGCCCGCGCAGATGCTCGCCCAGACGCGCGCCGGAGCCAAGGGCGCGGTGCTGCTCGAGGCGTGCGTGCCCGTCTCGGAGTTCGGCGAGGCCTGGCCAGACGCCGTCCCCGTGCAGGTGCACGGCATGGACGCCGACCCGTCGTTCGCGGGGGAGGGCGACCTCGACGCCGCGCGCGAGCTCGTGGACTCCACGCCCGACGCCGAGCTGTTCGTCTACCCCGGCGACCGGCACCTGTTCACCGACCCGAGCCTGCCGTCGTACGAGCCGGAGGCCGCCGCGCTCGTGACCGAGCGGGTGATCCGCTTCCTCGACGGCATCCGCTGAGCGGCCGTCGTCGCGGCGACCTCCGGGATCAGGAGGCGGCGCCGGGCTGCGGCCCGGGCTCTCCGCCGGGTGCCGCGTCGAGCACGAGCTGCCACTCGGCGTCGACGCTCGCGGGCGCGAAGCCCAGTGCGACGTTGATCGCGAGCATGTGCGCGTTCTCCTGCGCGTTCCACGTGTGCACCCGGCGCGACGACGGCCGCGCCCGTGCGAGCTCGTCGAGCACGGCGACCTTGACGAGCATCCCGAGGCTGCGGCCGCGGTGCTCGCGGAGCACGAGCGTGTCGTACTGGAAGACGACCTCGGGCCGGTCCAGCGGGTACGAGACCATCGAGAACGCCGCGAGCGTGCCCGACGACGTGTCCTCCGCCGCGGCGATGACGTACCCCTGACCGCGGTCGAGGATCTCCCGGGACGTCGTCCGGACGCGCTCGGCGTCCCACGGGTCCTCCTCGAGGTCGAGGCCACCGTTGGGGGCGTCGGTGCTCATGCGCGTCTCGAGCACCGCGAACTGGTCGATCCACTCCTCGGGGACCTCGTCCGTCCACACGTGCACGCGGTAGCCGTCGGAACGCGCCGTCGCCGCCGTGCGCAGCGGGCCGAGCACCTCGGGCGCGACCGGGAGGTCGAGCACCGAGTGGCGCATCACCTGCTCGAGCGTGAACCCACGGCGCTGCGCGAACGTCGTCCCGTCGTCGTGCGCCGGGACGCGGCCGCTGCCCGTCGGGGCCTCCAGCGCGCCCGGCCCCGGCGGCGGCTCCGGCGCGAACGACGAGTCGGACTGGACGACGCGCCGCCCTTCCGCGCGCGCGACCTCCAGCGCCGCCTCCCACAGCGCGGAGCCGACGCCGCGGCGCCGGTGCGCGGGGTCCACGCCCACGTAGACGACCGCCACGTGCGTGTTGCCCTGCTGCGGGAGCCCCACCATGGACCGCCCGACGACGTCCTCGGGCCGGGGAGCGGTGCCGTGCGGGGCGTCGTCGAGCACCGCGACCCAGCGCAGCACGCGGCGGTAGCCGGGGCTCGCCACCGTGCCCGCGACGGTCGCCGCGTCCAGGGCGAGGTCCGTGTGGCCGTAGATCGCACGGTCGATCGCGTCGCCCACCCGGACCGTGCCGTGGACGGCCCAGGCGTCCGGCGCGTCGAGGCTCCCCGGGACGGGCTCGATGCGCACGCGCACGTCGCCCGTGGTGGTGGGTCCTGCCTGCGGTGCGGTCACTCGCCGTCCTTGGGGGTCGTCCTGCGCTGCCATGCGGCCCACACGCCCGCGGGCCGGAACCCGAGAGCGACGTTGATCGCGAGCATGTGGTCGTTCTCCTGCGCGTTCCAGGTGTGGACGCGCACGGTCGCGGGGCGCTCGCGGGCGAGCGCGTCGAGGTTGGCCACCTTGACGAGCATCCCGAGGCGGCGCCCGCGGTGCTCCCGGAGCACGAGGGTGTCCTCCTGGAACGCGAAGTCGTCGTGGTCGCGCGGGTACAGGAAGACCGTGAACGCGGCGAGCGTGCCGGTCGGCACGTGCTCCGCGGCGCTCAGGAGGAAGCCGTTCCGCTTCTCGGCCTGCTCGCCGACCCACGTGCGCACGCGGCGCGCGTCCCACGGGTCCTCGCCGTACTCGACACCGCCTGTCGGCGGGTCGGTGCTCATGCGGGTGAAGAGCACGGCCACCTGCTCGAGCCAGACGTCGGGGACCTCGTCGGTCCAGGTGTGCACCCGGTAGTCGGAGCCGGCGTGCTCCCGGGCGTCGTCGCGGTGCGCGTCGAGGGCCTCGGGGGGCACCGGAAGGTCCAGCACCGAGTGACGTTCGACCTGCTCCAGGGCGTACCCGCGCGGGCTGAGGAAGCGCGGGCCGGGGGCGTCGGCGGGGACGCGGCCGGCGCCGGTCGTGGCGGCGAGCGCGCCCGGGCCCGGCGGAGGCTCCTCGCCGTGCGAGGTGTTCGAGAGGAGCACGGTGCGCCCGGCGTCCGCGCCGAGACGCTCGGCGAGCGCGAGCAGGGGAGTCCCGATGCCGCGCCGGCGCTCGGACGGCCGGACGAGCACGAAGGCCTCGCTCAGCCGCTCGTTGCTCGTGGTGGGGTGGAGCACGAACAGGTGCGCGACGACGTCGGGCACGGTGGGCGGGACGCCGTCGGCGATCAGGGCGCGGGCGGCCGCGGAGCGCACGACGACGAAGCGGCGCTTGGCCGCGTACTCCTGGTGGTCCATGCCCGAGAGCACGTCCCGGGGCCGGAGCGCGAGGTCCTCGTAGCCGTGGACCTCGAGCTCGTGCTCGCGCTCGAGGTCCGCGACGGCGTGGTACGCCCACGCGTCGGGGTCGTCGAGCGACGCGGGGTGCGGGGCCTCGACGAGCGTGTACCCGTGCGGGAGGGACACCTCGGGGGCGGTGCGGGCGACGCTGCTCATGCGTCCAGCGTTCCCGCGCCGGCGGACGATGTCCACGCCTTTTGTTACGACGACGGCCCGGGCTCCCGCAGGAGCCCGGGCCGGGTGCGCCGCTGGTACGGCGGGCGTCGGTGCCCTACTTGCGCGCCGAGCGTCGCGAGATCGCGCCCCAGATGAGCAGCACGAGCAGCGAGCCGACGAAGGCCCAGAACCACGTGGTGAGCGAGAAGAACTCGTCGTTGGCGTCCGCGCCGAACAGCGCGCCGCCGATCCATCCGCCGAGGAGGGCACCCAGCACACCCACGATCAGCGTGACGATCCAGCCCCCTGCTGCCTTGCCCGGCAGGATGGCGCGTGCGATCGCGCCCATGATGAGGCCGATGAGGATCCATCCGATGAAGCTCATCCCTGTCTCCGCTCTCTGGGGGACGAAGCAGTCATAGAGGGCAACTTCCCCGTATGCCTGACCTCACGGTGGCACGGCGCGAGGCGGCTCGCACGCCGGGCGTCCTGTCGGCGGTCGTTAGGCTCAGGGGATGGCGACGACCGAGGCGACGAGCGCGCGCGTCGACAGCTGGCTGTGGGCCGTCCGGGTGTTCAAGAGCCGCTCGCAGGCGACCGCGGCGGTCAAGGCCGGTCACGTGCGGGTCAACGGCGAGCGCGCGAAGCCCGCGACGAGCGTCAAGGTCGGGGACCGCGTCGTCGTGCGCGGTGGCCCGGCGGAACGGATCCTCGTCGTGGAGAAGGTGCTGGTGAAGCGCGTCTCCGCGCCGTTGGCCGCCCAGGCCGTGATCGACCAGAGCCCGCCCCCGCCGCCCAAGGAGCTCACCGTCCGCGTCGCCGTCCGCGAGCGCGGCGCCGGCCGCCCGACGAAGCGCGAGCGCCGCGACCTCGACCGCCTCCGGGGCCGCGGCTGACGCACGTGCGGCCGGGAGACGCACGTGGAGGTGCGTCTCCCGGCCGCGGGTGCAGCGCTCGGTGAGAGGTGTCAGGTCAGCAGGCGCCGAGGTCCTTCCAGACGCCCCACTGGCCGCTCTGGGCGGGGTTCTCGCCCGTCGTCCACCACTTGGCCTGGTAGTTGCGGCCGTCGTGCGAGACGTTCGCGCCGCCGAGGTACACCCCGCCCGCGGTCCACGCCGGCGCCGTGCAGTTGCCGGGCTCGGGGTCCGTGGGCTCGGGGTCCGGGTCGCCCGGGTCCGTGCCGCCGGCGCCGACCTTCAGGTCGACGCAGTTGTAGAACGCGTTCACCGTGTTCGACACGTTCCAGCGCGCGAGGATCGTGTGGTTGCCCTCGGGCAGGCCGGTCAGCGTGTGGGAGATGTTGCTCGGAGGCTGCGCGCCGCCCTGGTTGAACGTCTTGAACAGCACGCCGTCGACGAAGTACTCCCACGTGCTCGTGTTGTGCGCTGCGGTGAGGTTCCACTGGAAGGTCACCGACGTGCCGGTCTGCGTGCGCGGCCACGGCTTGCTCGTGTCGTCGAGGATGCTGAACCCGCTGCCGCCGGAACACTTCATCGAGCCCTTGGGGGCCTCGACGGACTGCGGCTCGTACTTGATGCCGCCGCAGTCGAACGACGTGGTGCCCTTCGCGCAGTGGTCCTGCCGGCTCGGCGGGGACGTGATCCAGCCGTGCGCGCTCGCGCTGGGGGCGATGGCCACGGGGGCGATGATCGCGACCGCGCCGACGACGGCCGCCAGGAGTACCGCTCTCAGTCTTCGCATGAGTTGTCTCGCTCTCCATCCGGTGGTGCAGGGGTCCTGCGGCGCGCTTCGTCGCGGGCCGCTCTCGGATCGGGCACTTTCGACGCTACGAAACGTGAGGAGTGCGGACAATTGGGCAAAGCCCGTACGTGCTTCCGCGTACCCGGCGCGCCGTCCACGCCCGGCACGCACGACGGCGGGTGCCCTCGCCCGTACGGACGAGGACACCCGCCGTCGCGGGGCTCAGCGGGTCAGCAGGCGCCGATCAGCTTCCACGGACCCCAGGCCTCGGAGCCGGGGACGTTGTTCTGCGTCCACCACTTCGCCTCGTAGACGTTGCCGTCGTGCGAGACCTTCGCGCCGCCCGTGTAGACGGAGGCCGAGGACCAGGCCGCGTCGGTGCAGGTGCCCGGCTCGCCGCCGCCGGGGTTCTCGCCCTCGCCGCCGCCGGGGTTCTCCCCGCCGCCGGGGTTGGTGCCGTCGGCCGTGACGGTCAGGTCGACGCAGTTGTAGAACGCGTTCACCGTGTTCGACACGTTCCAGCGCGCGAGGATCGTGTGGTTGCCCAGCGGCAGGCCCTTGAGGGTGTGCGAGATGTCCTTGGGCGGCTGGACGCCGCCGCCGTCGAACGTCGCGAAGAGCTGGCCGTCCACGAAGTACTCCCACACGCTCGTGGCGTGGTTCGCGGTGAGGTTCCACTGGAACGTCACGTCGCGGCCGGTCGTCGTGCGGGGCCAGGGCTTGCTCGCGTCGTCGAGGATCGCGTAGCCGCTGCCGCCGGAGCACTTCATCGAGCCCTTGGGGGCCTCGACGGACTGCGGCTCGTACTTGATGGACCCGCAGTCGAAGGACGTGGTGCCCTTCGCGCAGTGGTCCTGCCGGGAGGCCGGAGAGGTGATCCAGCCGTGCGCCGAGGCGCTGGGGGCGATCGCGATCGGGGCGATGATCGCGGTCGCGCCCACGACGGCGGCGAGGAGCGCCGCGCGGAGTCGCTTCATGGGGGACTCGCTTCCTGTGTCGGGGAGGGCCGACGCCGTGCGGAGCCCGCACCGTCGGCCGTGACGTGGTGGACCGTAGGCAGCCGCGCGACGTGCGCTCAACGACTACGCACGACCGGCGTCGGGTACGGGAAGTCCCGTACCCGGCGGGTCGATTCGCCGGGATCGTGCGCCTGAGCGGTCGAGCCTGCTCCGTCGCCGTGCCCCGTCGAGCCGTTCGGCGGGCGAAAACCATGTGGGGACCACGTATCCCCGAGAGAGGCAGCGTTCGGTGGGTCAGGCGGCGGCCGCGTCCTCCTCGCGCAGGCGCGGCTCGGTGCGCAGGGCCGGGCGGAGGCCGGACTTGTCGGCGTAGAACGCGCGCACGACGTCCATGTCGGCGCGCACGTCGCCCGTGAGCTCGATCGTCGGGCCGAGGCCGGTGGTCATGGTGGTGCGGTCCACGTACCCGAGGGTCACGGGCAGGTGCGCCTCGCGCGCGATGCGGTAGAAGCCCGACTTCCAGTACGACCCCGCGCCGCGCGTGCCCTCGGGCGTGACGACGAGCGAGAACACCTCGCCGGCCTGGAGGCGCGCGACGACGTCGGCCACGACCCGGCTCGGGTCGCGCCGGTCGACCGGGATGCCGCCGAGCGCGCGCATGAGCGGGCCCGCGGGGCCGGCGAACAGCGTGTGCTTCCCGAGCCAGCGCACGTGGATGCCCGTGCTCCAGGCAATCGCGAGCATGAGGACGAAGTCCCAGTTCGACGTGTGCGGGGCGCCGACGAGGAGCGTCGGGCGGCCGGTGTCGTACGGCTCGGAACGCAGGGACCACCGGCTGGTCGCCCAGTAGGCGCGGGCGAGGGCTCGGCGGATCACGACGCCACGGTACAGGGCCGTCCACCGGGAGACCGGTTGCCGTCGACAACCACAGGGAGCCCGGCTAGTCTCCGGGCGGGTAGGGAACTTCCCGCCCTACCTGCACGGCTCGGACATGTCGGCTCGACCCACCCACTGCTCGACGGAGACCAGATGGACACCACTCCCGCCGGTACACCCGCCCTCCTGCGCACCCTCAACGCGCGCGCCGTGCTCGACGTGCTCGGCACGGGCGCGCAGGTCGCGCGGCCCGACGTCGTCTCGGCGACCGGGCTGTCCAAGACGACCGTCGCGCAGACGCTGCGCGCGCTCGAGGCGACGGGCGTCGTCACGGAGGCCGGGCTCGACCACGACCGGCGGGGGCCGGCCGCGACGCTGTACCGCGTGGACCCCGACTACGCGTTCGGGCTGGGGATCGACGTCGCGCGCGACCGGGTGCGGGTCGCGCTCGTCGACGTCACGGGTGCGATCCGCGCCCGCGCGGAGCGTCGGGACGTCAAGCCGACGACGACGGCCCGCGCGCGTGCGGCCGCGGAGCTCGCCCGCGCGTGCGTGAGTGACGTCGCGGCCCGGCTCCCCGAGGGCACCGCGGTCGAGGTGACGCGCGCCGTCGCGGCGGTCCCGCTGATCGTCGGGTCGGACCAGCGGACCATCCGCCGCGTCCCCGGCTACGAGAAGGGTGGGACGGACCTGGTCGAGGCCCTCGAGGACTCGCTGGGCTGCCCGGTGTCGCTCGAGAACGACCTCAACCTCGCGGCGCTCGCCGAGCAGCGCGACGGGGTCGCCGTGGGCGTGCGCTCGTTCGCCGTGCTCGGTCTCGGCGACGGGTTCGGCGCGGGGCTGGTGCTCGACGGCAAGCTCCACCGCGGGTTCGCGGGCGGCGCCGGCGAGGTCTCGTTCCTGCCGCACCCCGCCCGGGCGCTGGGCTCGGAGGCGCTGGGTGCGTCGTCGCTCGCCGTGCTCGCGAAGGAGCACGGGCTGCCCGACGACGTGACGGTCAAGCAGCTCGTGGACCGCGCCGAGCACGGCGACGGCGCCTCGAACGACGCGCTCGACGAGGTCGCCGAGCGCATCGGCGTCGTCGCGGCGTCGGTCGCGCTCGTCGTCGAGCCGGAGCTGTTCGTCCTCACGAACCAGGCGGCCCGCGCGCCGATCGCGGACCGGGTGACGCGCTTCCTCGCGGAGAAGATCGCCGTGCTCCCCATCCAGGTCGTGCCGTCGGAGCTCACGTGCGACGCCGTCGTGGTGGGTGCCGCGCGCTCGGCCAGCGACGCGCTGCGCGACGAGGTGTTCCGCTCCGCGGCGGCCCACCCCGCGCCGGGCGAGGGCGACGCCGCCGACGAGCGCGAGGAGGCGGCGTCGTGACCGCAGCCGCACCGGACGGGGCGGGCGCACCGCCGTCGGACCTCGTCTCCCGGCTGGGCCTCGCCGCCGACGCGCGCGCGATCATCCTCAACGCCGACGACTACGGCATGTGCCGGGCCGCCAACCGCGCGGTCTCCGAGCTCCTCCTCGCGGGGCACATCGACTCCGCGACCGTCATGGTCCCGTGCGGGTGGGCGCCGGACGCGCTCGCCTTCGCGGCCGCGCACCCCGTCGACGTCGGCGTGCACCTCGTGCTGACGAGCGAGTGGACGCGGTACCGGTGGCGGCCGCTCACGGGGACGGGCACGTCCCTGGTCGACGACGCGGGCTACTTCCCGCGCGACGTCCTGTCCGTCGAGCGCCAGGCGCGCGTCGAGGACGTCGTCGCCGAGCTCACGGCCCAGCTCGACACGGCGCTCGCGGCCGGGGTCGACGTCTCGCACCTCGACAACCACATGGGTTCGGTCTACGGGCTCGAGACGGGGCGGTCGTTCCTGCCGCAGGTCTTCGAGCTCGCCGCCCGGTACCGACTGCCGTTCCGGCTGCCCCGGACGACCGACGGGATGGTGCTGCCCCCCGGCGACTTCCAGCCCCTGCTCGACGAGGCGACGGCGGCCGCGGACGCGCTGGGCGTCGTCGTGGTCGACCGGCTGTGGACCCACCCGTTCGAGCTCGACGGCGCCGGGACGGTCGAGGAGGAGGACTACGAGGACGTCCGGGCCGACTTCCTCGACCTGCTGCGCCGCGTCCCGTCCGGGGTGACGGAGATCTTCCTCCACCCGATGTTCGACGACGACGAGCTCGGCGACGTCGCCGACTACGGCGTCGCGAAGCGGGGCTTCGAGCGCCGCCTGCTCGCCGACCCGGCCGTGGCGGCCGTGATCGCCGAGGAGGGGATCGTCCGCGTCGGCTGGCGGGACCTGCGCGCGGTGCAGCGGGGCGAGCGGTGAGCGCCCCGCCGGGGACGCCCGGCGCGACGGCCGCGGGCGGGGGGCTGCTCGGTCGTGTCCGGGACCGCCGGCTCGTCGGCACGCCCTCGCGCGCGCAGACGGTCGCCTACGGCGCGTCGGCGTTCCCGTCGAACCTGCTCATGCAGACGTTCTCCGCGTTCGTCGTCTACTTCTACGTCGACCACCTCGGCGTGCGCGCCGGCTGGGTCGCGGGCGCGATGGTCGCGCACGGCGTCCTCAACGCCCTGCTCAACCCGCTCGTCGGCGCGGTCTCCGACCGTCGCCGGACGCGGTGGGGTCGGCGCGTCCCGTGGATCGTGCTGGGGATCGTCCCGCTCGTCGTCGCGTTCGCGCTCGTGTGGACGCCACCCGCCGTGGGGCCGACCGGTCTCGTCGTGTGGTTCCTCGTCGTCGTGGCCCTGTTCGACGTCGCGTACGTCGTCGTCGCGCTCAACATCTCGGCGCTCTTCCCCGAGATCTTCCGCACGACGGCGGAGCGGGCCCGCGGCAACACGCCGCGCCAGATCTTCGGCCTCGTCGGGATGATCCTCGGCACCGCGGGCGCGCCGCTGCTGTACGGCACGCTCGGGTGGACCTGGATGGCGCTCCTGCTCGCCGTCGTGAGCCTCGCGTTCTTCGTGTGGTCCCTCGCCGGCATGGTCGAGCGCCCCGTCGACGTCGCGACGGTGCGCGAGCGCGAGGCCGCCGTCGGGCTGGGCGACCAGCTCCGCTACACGTTCGCGAACCGGGCGTTCGTCACCTACGTGCTCGGCTCGCTCCTGCTCCAGAGCACGACCGCCATCGTGCTCGCCGCGATCCCGTTCTACGTGCGCTACACGCTCGGCGGCGCCGAGGCCGACGCCACGCTGCTGCTCGCCCCGATCTTCGTCGCCGCGATCCCGTCGATCGTGGGGTGGTCGTGGGTCGTGCGGAAGATCGGGCCGCGCTCGGCCATGCTGTGGGTCGTCGCGGTGTACGGCCTCGCGACGTGCCTCTACCTCGTCCCGTCCACCGTCCTCGGCGCCGCGCTCGCGGGCCTCGCCGTGGGCATCGGCGTCGCGGGTCTCATGCAGGTGCTCGAGGTCGCCCTCGCCCAGGTCATCGACGACGACGAGCGCCGCACCGGGCTGCGCCGTGAGGGCATGTACTTCGGTGCCAACGGGTTCGTCGTGCGCGGGTCGGTCATCGTCCAGGCCGTGCTCGTCGCCGGTGTGCTCTCGGCCAGCGGGTACGTCGAAGGTGCGGGCGACGTCGTGCAGCCGGACAGCGTCGCGACCGGCGTGCGCCTCCTCCTCGGCGGGGTGCCCGTGGTGCTCGCCGCGCTCGCGTTCGTGTGCTTCTGGCTCTACCCCCTTCGCGGCCGCGACCCCGACGACACCGACGACGCCCTCGCCGAGGCCGACGCCTCACCCACCGCGGCGGACCCCCTGCCGAGGTAGACCGGGGTTCTCCTCCGGTCGAACGGGGTTCTTCCCGGGCGGGGTGGTGACTTCGAGGGTGTGCTCGGCGACGGTGCAGGGGTCGGTCGTGGCGTCGACGTCGCGGAGGTCGCACGCGACGCGGCGCATGAGCGTGCGGAAGGCGCTGCGCTCGTCGGGCGAGAGCATGCCCAGGAGCTGCTCCTCGGCGTCGTGCACGGCGGTGGCCCACCCGGCGAGCCGACGGCGGCCCTCGGGCGTCGCGACGACGCGGCGGGCGCGACGGTCGGCGGGGTTCTGCTGCCGCTCGACGAGGCCCGCGGCGACGAGGTCGTCGACCAGGTAGGTCATGACGGTCCGGTCGATGCCGTGGTGCTCGGCGAGCGCGAGCTGGGTGGGGTGGTCGCCCTGCGCCACGGTGACGAGGACCTGGTAGCCGCGCGTGCCGTGAGGGACGTCGTCGAGCGCCTGCTCGACCGTCGCGCGGTAGGCGCGCAGGAGCACGCCGAGGTGCCAGCCGAGGTCCTCGAGACGACCGGGGAGCTCGGCCGGGCCGGTGGGTGCGGCGGTCGTCGTGGTCGTGCTCATCCGCCCAGCCTACCGCTGGGAATGCGGTTGCACCACCTATCTGTTACGGATATGTTCTGCACAGCAACGTATCTTCAGATCGCGAGGAGCCATGCCCGACTACGGCCACGACCTGCGCTTCGGGTCCTTCGTCACGCCCACCGCCGCGGCACCGCAGCAGGCGGTCGCGCTCGCGCAGCTCTCCGAGGAGGTGGGCCTCGACCTCGTGACGTTCCAGGACCACCCGTACCAGGCGGCGTTCCTCGACACGTGGACGCTGATGTCCTGGGTCGCTGCGCGCACCGAGCGCATCCGGATCGCGGGCAACGTGCTCAACCTGCCGCTGCGCCCGCCGGCCGTGCTCGCGCGCGCCGTGGCGAGCCTCGACCGGCTCTCGGGCGGGCGCGTCGAGCTGGGGCTCGGCGCGGGCGGGTTCTGGGACCCGATCGTCGCGATGGGCGGCGAGCGCCTGACGCCGGGGGAGTCGGTCGACGCGCTCTCCGAGGGCATCGACGTCGTCCGCGGGCTGTGGGACACGTCCACGCGCGACCGCCTCGTCGCGGGCGGGGCGCACCACCACGTCGACGGGCCCAAGCGGGGGCCGGCACCGGCGCACGACGTGGAGATCTGGGTCGGCGCGCTCAAGCCCCGGATGCTTCGCCTCGTCGGGGCGAAGGCCGACGGCTGGCTCCCGTCGCTCGCGTACCTCCAGAGCTTCGAGGCGCTGGCGAAGGGCAACGCGACCATCGACGCCGCCGCCGAGGACGCGGGTCGCGACCCGCGAGCGGTGCGTCGTCTGCTCAACGTCGGCGGCCGCTTCACCGCCGACGGCGGTGCGGGGTTCCTCCAGGGCTCGCCGCGGCAGTGGGCCGAGCAGGTCGCGGAGGTGACGCTCGAGCACGGCGTCTCGACGTGGATCGTCGCGGGCGACGACCCGACGACCCTGGCCGTCGTCGGCCAGGAGGTCGCCCCCGCGGCGCGCGAGCTCGTCGCGGCGGAGCGCGGTACGGCCGTCGTCCAGGCGCCCGGCGCTGTCACGGACGGCGAGGCCCGCGCATGACCGACTACGGCCACCCGCTCCGGTTCGGCACGTTCGTCACGCCCTCGGCGGAGGACCCGGAGGCGACGGTCGGGCTCGCGCGTCTCGCGGAGGACCTCGGCTACGACCTCGTGACGTTCCAGGACCACCCGTACCAGCCGCGCTTCCTCGACACGTGGACGCTGCTCTCGTACGTCGCGTCGGCGACCGAGCGCATCCACGTCGCGCCCGACGTCGTCAACGTCCCGATGCGCCGGCCCGCCGTGCTCGCGCGCGCGGCGGCGAGCCTCGACCTGCTGTCCGACGGGCGCGTCGACCTCGCGCTCGGCGCCGGCGCGTTCTGGGACGCCATGGTCTCGATGGGCGTCGAGCGGCTGACGCCGGGCGAGTCGGTCGACGCGCTCGCCGAGGCGATCGAGGTGATCCGGGCGATCTGGGGCGAGGACGGCGAGGGCGAGCTGTTCGTCCCCGGGCGGCACCACCGGCTCGACGGCGCGACGCCCGGGCCGGGCACCACGCGTCGCGTCCCCGTGTGGCTGGGCGCGCTCGGCCCCCGCATGCTGCGCCTTGTCGGGGAGAAGGCCGACGGCTGGCTCCCGTCGCTGGGCCGCATCGGGCTGGACGGGCTGCGCGCGGGCAACGCGCGCATCGACGGCGCTGCGACCGCCGTCGGGCGCGACCCGCGCGAGGTCACACGGCTGCTCAACGTGTCGGGCACGTTCGACGCCGCTCCCACGGCGTCCGGTCTCGGGGGTGCCCCCGATCTCTCCGGTCCGCCCGAGGCGTGGGTCGCGCGGCTCCTGCCGCTCGTCCTGGAGGAGGGCGTCTCGACGCTGATCCTCGCGACCGACGACGAGCGCACGACCCGCAGGTTCGCGGAGGACGTCGCGCCCGCGCTGCGGGACGCCGTCGCCGCGGGGCGTGCGGCGAGCGGGACGGACACGTCCCGTGTCGTGCCCCTCGCGGTCCGCGCGGCGCGCCGTCCGGGTATCGCGTACGACGACGTCCCTGCCTCCCTCGCGGAGCGCGCGGTCGAGCCCGGCGACGCCGCGTACACGGGCGTGCGCTCGAACTACCTGCGCGGCGGCTCGCCGGGGCTCGTGCTCCGCCCGCGCGACACCGCCGAGGTCGTCGAGGCGCTCGCGTTCGCGCGCGCCCAGCAGGTGACGCGCACCGTGCCGCTGTCCGTCCGCTCCGGCGGCCACGG
This sequence comes from Cellulosimicrobium sp. E-16, assembly GCF_049913115.1. NCBI lineage: Bacteria > Bacillati > Actinomycetota > Actinomycetes > Micrococcales > Promicromonosporaceae > Cellulosimicrobium > Cellulosimicrobium sp. E-16. Next base: position 4,086,121 of record NZ_CP183974.1, on the reverse strand, counting down.
GATCAGCGGGCGCTCGACGAACGACGGCGGGATCGTCCTCGACCTGGGCGCGCTCGACGCGATCGAGGTGCTCGACGACGCCGCGCGCCTCGTCCGCGTCGGGCCCGGCGCGCGCTGGGGCGAGGTCGCGGCGGCGCTCGCGCCGCGCGGGTGGGCGATCACCTCGGGCGACTACGGCGGCGTGGGCGTGGGCGGGCTCGCGACCGCGGGCGGCATCGGCTTCCTCGGCCGGGCCCACGGCCTGACGATCGACCACGTGCGCGCCGTCGAGGTCGTGCTCGCGGACGGGCCGGTCGTGCGTGCGAGCGCGGACGAGAACCCGGACCTGTTCTGGGCCGTGCGCGGCGCGGGGTCGCAGGTCGGCATCGTGACGTCGTTCGAGCTCGTCGCGGACGAGGTGTCGGCGGTCGGGTTCGCGCAGATGGTGCACGACGCCTCCGACCTCGCCGGGTTCCTCGAGCGCTGGGGCGCGACGGTCGAGGCGTCCCCGCGCGACACGACGAGCTTTCTGATCGTCGGGCGCCCGAGGCCGGGCCAGCCGGTCGTCGCGCAGTCCATGACGATGGTCGACTCCGACGACCCCGACACCGTCCTCGCCCGGCTCCAGCCGTTCGCGGCGATCTCCCCGCTGCTCGCGCAGGCGACGGCGCAGATCGTGCCGTACGACGCCGTCGTCTCCGCGCCCGCACCCGGGCCGCACGGCGGCCAGGGCGAGCCCGTCTCGCGGTCCGGCCTGCTGGAGCACCTCACGCCCGAGGCGTCCGCCCGGCTGGCGGGGCTCGTCGCGAGCGGTGACACGTACTTCTTCCAGATCCGCTCGACGGGCGGTGCGGCGTCGGACGTCCCCGCGGACGCGACGGCGTACGCGCACCGGTCGGCGAACTTCTCCGTCGTGGCGATGGGGGCGAGCCGCTCGCGGCTCGACGCCCGGTGGGACGCGCTCGCCGACGTGTTCGAGGGCATGTACCTGAGCTTCGACACCGACCGTCGTGCCGAGCGTGTGGCCGACGCGTTCCCGCCCGCGACGTTGTCACGGCTGCGCGAGATCAAGCGCCAGGTCGACCCGACGAACGTCTTCCGCGACAACCTGCCGGTCCTCGGGCCGGACCCGGTCGAGCCGGCGCCGCTCCCCGCGAGGTAGAGCCTCCCGTCGCGGGATAGAAGACGCGGGGTTCTATCTCGCGACGGGTTGTTCTACCTCGCGGGGGCCGGGTCCCTCCGTGGGTTGTTCCGGCGCCCGACGGCGCACGGTGAGGACCGCGTGGACGGCCAGCCCGGCGAGGATCGCCCAGAACGCGGCGGCGATGCCCGCCACGACGACGCCGCTCGCGGCGACGAGGAACGTCACGACCGCGGCCTCGCGCCCGCGCGGCTCGGCGACCGCGCCCGCGACGGCGGCACCGAGCGTGCCGACGAGCGCGAGCCCCGCCGCTGCCTCGACGAGCCCCGCTGGCGCGGCGGCGACGAGCGCGGCGAGGCCCGCGGACCCCACGGCGAGCACGAGGTACGCCCACCCCGCCGTGTGGGCGGCGACCCAGCGTCGTCGGGCGTCGGGGTGGGCCTCGGGGCCCGCGGCGAGCGCGGCGGAGATCGCCGCGAGGTTGATCGTGTGGCCGCCCGCGGTCGCTCCTGCGAGGGTCGCGAGCCCGGTGACGGTCATCGCCTCGCGCCACGGCACGCGATAGCCGAACGACGCCATGACGGCGACGCCGGGGACGTTCTGCGACGCCATCGTCACGACGTAGAGCGGGACGGCGAGCCCGACGACGGCCTGCCACGAGAGCGTGGGCGCCGTGAGGTCGAGGCGCGGGACGGCGTCGGACCAGGCGAGCGTGCCACCGTGCACGGCCTCGTACCCGACGATCGCGAGCGTCACCGCGAGCGCGGCGGGGGCCGCCCAGCGCGGCGCGACCCGCAGCAGCACGAGCCACGTGAGGATCACCGGCGCGACGAGCAACGGTGTCGCGACGACCGCGCGCACGGGCGCGAGGCACAGCGTGAGGAGCACTCCCGCGAGCATCGCCTGCGCGATCGGGGTCGGGATGGCGGCGACGAGGTCGCCGAGACGGGGCCAGAGGGCGGTGAGCAGGACGAGCCCGCCGACGACGCAGAACGCCCCGACCGCGGCGGGCCACCCGCCCGCGACGGCGCCCGTGCTCACGAGGAGGGCCGCGCCGGGCGTGGACCACGCGAGCGTGAGCGGGGTGCGGTGCCGGGTCGTGAGCCAGAGGATGCCGACGGCCTGCGTGACGCAGAGCGCCAGGAGGCCGGATGCGGCCTGGTCGGGGGTCGCGCCGACGGCACGCAGCCCGGCGAGCACGACGGCGAACGAGCTCGTGAAGCCGACGAGGGCGGTCACGAGCCCGGCGAGGACGGGGCGCAGGCGGTCCGAGGCGGGGTCCATGCTGCTCCTGGCGGGCTGCGGGAGAAGAGCGTTCTGTTCATGGAACGCTACCAGAGGCCCCGTGATACCCGCCCCGGTAGGCTGCGGCCCGTGAGCGACGGGGCGGGGCGCGCGGGAAGACGGCCGGACGGCGAGGCCGGGGGAGCGCCCGGACGCCCGTCGGGACGAGCGGAGGACGGGACGCTCGCGGCCGTCGCCGCACAGCTCCGGGCGCTGCGCGCCGAGCGTGGGCTCTCGCTGTCGGCCCTCGCCGCCGCGGCCGGCATCGGCAAGGGCTCGCTCTCCGAGATCGAGCACGGCGCGCGGAATCCCACGCTCGCGACCCTCTACGCCCTGGCCGGGGCGCTCGGCGTCCCGCTCGCGACGCTGCTCGCCGAGCGGGCGGGCACCGAGGTGTCGTCCGAGGGCGTCACCGCGCGGCTGCTCGACGCCCACCACCTGCCCGGCGGGACCGCCGTCGAGGTCTACCACCTGCATCTCGAACCCCACGCGGACCGGACGTCGCCGCCGCACGGCCCGGGCGTCGTCGAGCACCTGCTCATCACGCGCGGCCGCCTGCGGGCCGGGCGCCACGGCGCGGAGGCCGTCGTCGAGGAGGGAGACGAGCTGCGCTGGGTCTCCGACGCCGACCACTCCTACCGGGCGCTCGGCGGCGCCCCGGTCGACGCGGTGCTCGTGATCCGGACGCCGCCGCGGGCCGTCGGCGGGTCGGGACCCGGCTAGTACACGCCCTGGCCGGGCACCCACGCGTCGGTCGTGAAGCCGGACGGCGCGCCGGGCGACCACGGCGCGGGCGGCGGCTGCGGCGTCCGGACGAGGAACGCCTGGCGCGCCGTGAGCATGAGCTGGAGCAGCGCGCGGCGCTGCCCCTCGACCCGCCACGCCTCGACCGCGCCGCGTGCGACCCGGTCGTGGAGCAGCGCGAGCTCCGTCGCCGCCTGCTGGTAGTCGCGCATCGCGTGCGCGGCGCTGGCGCCGCCCGTGCGGCGTGCCCAGTCGCGTGCCTGGCGGCGCGTCGCGAGCGTGGAGAGCATCGTGAGGTCCGCGGGCGTGACCAGGCCCGTCGGGATGTAGGGGACGAGCTGTCGCTGGATCGTCGCGACCGTGCGACGCCGGTCCCGCACGAGCAGCACGATCAGCGTGATCAGGACACCGAGCCCCGCGAGGTAGGCGACCCCCAGCGCGAGCGTCCCGAAGCCGGTCGAGGCGTTCCACAGCATGTGGAGGGCGATCGCGGCCGCGAGGCCGCCGATCGGCGCGAGGACCCGGCGCGGTCCGGGCGGGCTCGTGGCCGCGCTCGCGACACCGAGGCCCGTGAGCGCCGTGCACAGCGGGTGCAGCAGGGGCGTGACGAGCGCGCGGAGCACGAACGTCGGGCCGAGCGTGCCGTCCTGCGCCGCCATGATGAAGTACGTGACGTTCTCGACCGCCGCGAAGCCGAGCGCGACCATCGCCGCGTAGATGACGCCGTCGGTCCAGCCGTCGATCTCGTGCCGGCGGAACCACAGCATCCCGAACAGCGCCGCGCCCTTGAGGATCTCCTCGACGAACGGCGCCCCGAACGACGCGACCACGTACCAGCCGACCTCCTCGCCGAACAGCGGCGCGGTGAGCAGCTCGAGCCCGAGCGTGTTGAGGATCCCCGCGACGAGCGTCGCGATGCCCGCACCCCACAGGAACGCCACGACGAGCGCGCTCGGCGGCTCCGGCTCGAGGCGGTCGAGCGCGAGCACGACCGGCACCCAGATGCCGAGCGGCACGAGAGCCAGCAGGAGGCCGACCGTGAACGTCCCGACCCCGGACAGTGCCGCGAGCACGAGGCCGACGAGCAGGCACAGGCTCGCGATCGCGATCGTCACGATGACGCCGACGCGCGCCCGGCCCGGTGGGCGACCCTCCAGGACCGCGCGCGGGTCGAGCGGCACCGCGGTGCCCGCAGGACCCTGCGGGTGCGGGGGCACCGGCGTCGGCTGCGGGTGCGGCGGAGGGACGGCAGGGCCGTGCGGCGGGTACGTCACGGGCGCCAAGGCTACGCACCCGGGCGCCGCGGGGGAAAGGCGTCCGCCGGTGGTGGCGCCGAACCCGCGGTTATGGGGACCGCGGTCGTCGAAACCGGGGATGTCACCCGAGTTCGGCACGAGACGCGCCGACGCCCCCGGGGTCGGCGTGCGGGACGAAGGGGTCGGCGCGGCGGGGCGCTCATGGAACGCTGGGAGCGTGCCGGTCGTTAGGCGGCGACGTCGTACCCCGACCGGACGCCTCCCCGGCGGCGCACGGTGGCGTCGTCGGGCACGATCTCGTCCGGCGGGACGACGGCGCCCGGCTCCACGAGCACGCGGCGTCCGACGCGCGCGCCGCTGCCGACGCGGGCGCGGTCGCCGACCCGGGTCTCGGGGGAGATGCGTACGTTGTCGCCGATGCGGACGTCCCGGCCGAGGGTGACGTCGCGGTCGATCCAGCTCCCCTCGCCGAGCTGCGACCCGTGCCCGACGACGGCCCCCTTCTCGACGTACGTGCCCGACCCGACGGGGACCGACTCGGGGACACGGGCGTGCGGCGACACGAGGCCGCCGCCGGTGTGGCGCTCGTAGTGCAGGATCTCGCCGTAGTCGTTCTCGACCTGGACGCGGCGTGCGAGGCGGGCCATGCGACCTCCTCAAGGTCTGTCGGCAGTGGTACTGCTGACATAACGTCGGGGAGGTGCCCAGGATTCCAGCCTCGCCGCGCCCCGCCCGGCGTCGTCTCGCCCTGGTCAGACGGCGCGGGTGGTGCCGCGGACGACGAGGGTCGTGGGGAGACGGACGTGGGGCTCGCGGGCGTTGCCCTCGACGAGGTCGACGATGAGGCGCAGGGCCTCGGCGCCCATGCGGTGGATCGGCTGGTCGACGGTAGTCAGCGGCGGGGTGGTGAGCGCGGACTCGGGGACGTTGTCGAACCCGACGACGGAGACGTCGTCGGGCACGCGCAGGCCGAGCTCCGCGGCGACCTCCATGGTGCGGATCGCCGACAGGTCGTTCGCGGCGAAGATCGCGGTGGGGCGCTCGGGGAGCGAGAGCAGCTCGTGCGCGGGGGAGTCGGCGAGGTCGGGGCGGTAGCCGCCGACGCGCACGAGGTCGGGGTCGAACGGGACACCGGCGTCGGCGAGGGCCTCGCGGTAGCCCTGCTCGCGCAGGCGCGCGGACTCGAGGTCGGGTCGCCCGGCGAGGAACCCGATGCGGCGGTGCCCGAGGGAGAGCAGGTGCTCGGTCGCGGCGCGGGCGCCGGCGAGGTTGTCGGAGTCGACGGTCGGGGGGCCGGAGGGGCCGCGGTGCGGGTCGACGGCGACGACGGGGATGGAGTTGCCGGGCGCGACGACGGTCGGGGTGACGAGGATGGCGCCGTCGATCAGCGTGCCGCCCAGCCGGGAGAGGTAGCGCTGCTCCCACCCGACGCGGTCGTCGCGACGCAGCCCGCCGGAGTAGGCGAGCAGCTCGTAGCCGGTGCCGTCGACGGCCTCGGAGATGCCCTTGAGCAGCTCGGTCGAGAACGGCTCGAACTCGGCGACGAGGATGCCGATGACGTTGGTGCGGCTGCTGCGCAGGCTGCGCGCGACGATCGACGACTCGTACCCGAGCTGGTCGATGACCTCCTGGACGTGCCGGGAGGTCTCCATGGCGACGCCGTAGCGGCCGTTGATCACCTTGGAGACCGTCGCGACCGAGACGCCGGCGGTGCGCGCGACGTCGCCGATCGTGACTCTTCCCGTGGAGCGCATGGGGAGACAGTAGCCCGTGAGCGGCACGCGCGGCGTCGTGTGTAAAACGTTATCGATAACGATTGACACGAGGACGTTCGGGCTGCGAGAGTCGCTCGTGGCGGCCCCGACGCGGCGGCAGCCCGGCGCGCTCGAGGCAGCGTGCGCCCTGTGCGACTCGACGAAGAGGACGGAACGATGAAGTCTCGGAAGCTCCTGGCGGCGACCGCCGTCGCGATGGCGGGCACGCTCGTGCTCTCGGCCTGCGGAGGCGGGGGCGACTCCGGCTCGGAGGACGGCTCGGTCTCGATGACCTTCTGGCACAACTCCACGACCGGTGACGGCAAGGCGTACTGGGAGGACACGGTCGCGGCGTTCGAGGAGGCGAACCCCGGCGTCACGATCGAGATCCAGGCGATCCAGAACGAGGACATGGACGGCAAGCTCCAGACGGCCCTCAACTCGGGCGACGCGCCCGACATCTTCATGGCTCGCGGCGGCGGCAAGCTCGCCGACGTCGTCGAGGCCGGCCAGGCCAAGGACCTCACCGACCTGATCGACCCGGCGGTGAAGGAGGCGGTCGGCGGCTCGCTGAGCGCCATGACGGTCGACGACAAGGTCTACGGCGTGCCCGTGTCGATCCTGCCGGGCGGCCTGTTCTACAGCGCGGACCTGTTCGAGGCGGCGGGCGTCACCGAGAACCCGGCGACGATCCCCGACCTGGAGGCCGCGAACGAGAAGCTGCGCGCGAGCGGCGTCGCGCCCATCGCCCTGGGCGCCAAGGACGCGTGGCCGGCCGCGCACTGGTACTACTTCTTCGCCCTGCGCTACTGCTCGCAGGACACCATGAACGAGGCCGCCTCCACGCGGACGTTCGACGCCCCGTGCTGGACCGAGGCCGGGGAGGCGCTCGCGGACTTCGCCGCGACGGAGCCGTTCAACGAGGGCTTCCTCACGACCTCCGCGCAGCAGGGCGCCGGCTCGTCGGCCGGCCTGCTCGCGAACCACCAGGCCGCCATGGAGCTCATGGGCGCGTGGGACCCGGGCGTCATCGCCTCGCTCACGCCCGACGGCCAGCCGCTGGCCGACCTCCAGTGGTTCCCGTTCCCCGAGGTCGAGGGTGGTGAGGGCGAGCCCGGCGCGATGATGGGCGGCGTCGACGGCTACTCCTGCTCCGCGGACGCCCCGGACGAGTGCGCCGACTTCCTCAACTTCGCGCTGTCGAAGGAGTCGCAGGAGGCCTACGCCGACGCGTTCCAGACGCTCCCCGCGAGCTCCGAGGCGCAGGGCGTCGTCACCGACCCGGCTCTCGTCTCGATCCTCGAGGCCTACAACGAGGCGCCGTACGTCTCCGTCTGGCTGGACACCCTGTACGGCCAGAACATCGGCAACGCGCTGAACACCGCCGTCGTCAACCTGCTCGCCGGCCAGGGCACGCCCGCCGACATCGTCCAGGCCGTCAACGACGCAGCGGCCAAGGAGTAGCACCAGCCATGAGCGTGTCCCAGGGCGAGACCTCGCCGAGCACGACGACGCCCGAGGACCGGGCCGGGGGCGGCGCCGGCGCCGTGCAGCCGCCCCCGGCCGCCGCGGCGCGGGCCCGCCGCCCGCGCCGCGGGCGCTGGGGGCAGCGGGCCGAGATCGCGGTGCTCGCCGGGCCCGCGCTCGTCGTCTTCCTGACCTTCGTCATCGTCCCCGTGGTGATGGCGGCGTACTACGGGTTCTTCAAGTGGAAGGGCTTCGGGCCGCCGACGGAGTTCGTCGGGTTCGAGAACTACCTCATCATCTTCCGCGACCCCGAGTTCCTCGCGGCGCTGGGGCACAACGCGTTCATCGTCATCATGTCGCTCGTGCTCCAGGGCCCGGTCGCCGTGGTGGTGGCGCTCATGCTCAACCGGCGCATCCGCGGCCGCTCGGTGATCCGGGTGCTCGTGTTCGTGCCGTACGTGGTGTCCGAGGTGATCGTCGGGACGGGCTTCAGCCTCATGCTCGCGACCACGGGCGCCGTGAACGACCTGCTGGAGCGCATCGGCCTCGGGTTCCTCACGGTCGACTGGCTCGCCGACCCCGACGTCGCGATCTGGACCCTGCTGCTCATCATCACGTGGAAGTACATCGGCTTCGCCGTGATCCTCTTCCTCGCGGGCCTGCAGGGCATCCCCGACGAGCTGGGCGAGGCCGCCGCGATCGACGGCGCGTCGTACTGGAAGACCCAGCGCTACGTGACGCTCCCGCTGCTCGGCCCGACCGTCCGCATCTGGGCGTTCCTGTCGATCATCGGCTCGCTCCAGCTCTTCGACCTCGTCTACATCATCTGGGGCCAGTACGTGGCCTCGACGGCGGGGACGTCGACCATGGCGACCTACATGGTGGCGAACGGCCGCAACGCGGGGAACTACGGGTACGGCAGCGCGGTCGCCGTGGTGCTGTTCCTCATCTCGCTCGCGGTGGCGCTCGTCTACCAGCGGTACGTCCTGCGCCGTGACACCGAGGGCGCGATCACGGAAGGGAAGAAGTGATGGCCACCGTCACCGCGGCGCCCGCGCCCGAGCGTGCCCCCGGCGCCAAGCTCCCGAAGGAGCCGCGCGGCTCCGGCATCGGACGGGGCGGCCCCCTGACCTACGTCGTCGCGTGGTTGCTCGTCGGCGTGTGCCTGGCCCCGATCGCGTACATCGTGGTCGGCGGGTTCCGCACGAACGCGCAGATCACGGCCGACCCGTCGGGCCTGCCCGACCCGTGGCAGCTCGACAACTACGTCGGGGTCCTGACGAGCTCGCTGTTCTGGCAGCAGCTCGGGAACTCGCTCGTCGCCGCGCTGCTCACGACCCTCGGCGTCGTCGTCCTCGGCCTCATGGCGAGCTACGTCATCGCGCGCTACTCGTTCGCGGGGCGCGGGGCGCTGTACGCGCTGTTCGCGGCCGGGCTCATGTTCCCCATGACCGTCGCGATCACCCCGCTGTACATCATGATCCGCTCGCTCGGGCTGATGAACTCGGTGGGCGGCCTCGTGCTGCCGCAGATCGCGTTCGCCCTCCCGACAACCGTCATCATCCTCGTCCCGTTCCTGCGCGCCATCCCGCGCGAGATCGAGGAGGCGGCGTCGATCGACGGGGCGAGCCGGCTCGGGTTCTTCTTCCGCATGGTCGTGCCGCTGTCCCTGCCGGGCGTCATCACCGTGGGGATCCTCGCGTTCGTCGCGAGCTGGAACAGCTACATGCTCCCGCTCTTCATCCTCAACGACGAGACGTCGTACACGCTCCCGCTGGGCGTGCAGGCGTTCGCGTCGCAGTACTCCGTGGACACCGCCCGCGTGCTCGCCTTCACCTCCCTGTCGATGATCCCCGCGCTCGTCTTCTTCTCGCTGTTCGAGCGGCGCATCGTCGGCGGGCTCTCCGGAGCCGTGAAGGGCTGACCGCCCGCCCCGTCCGCGCACCCCGTCCCTGCCCCGCGCCGCGCGCGGGGCAGGGCCACCCATCGAAGGAGAACGGTCCCGTGACCGACGTCGTCCCTGCCGTCCCGACGGCCCCCACCGGCTCCCCGGAGCCGGCCGTCCAGGCACCCCGCAGCCCGCGCCCGGCACCCCCGCAGCCGCCCACGGTCTCGGAGCGCGTGCGCGCGCTGCACGCCCGCATGACGCTCGACGAGAAGCTCGCGCAGCTCGTGGGCTACTGGCTCGACCAGAACGGCACCGTCGCCCCGATGCAGTCGGAGATGACGGCGGGCCAGCAGGACGGCGGCCGGCTCGCCGAGATCACGCGGCACGGAATGGGCCACTACACGCGCGTCTACGGCACGCGGCCCGTCGAGCCCGCGGAGCGTGCCGCGTGGCTGTGGGCGGAGCAGCGCCGGCTGAAGGCGGAGACCCGGCTGGGGATCCCCGCGATCGTGCACGAGGAGTGCCTCACGGGCCTCGCCGCGTGGCAGGCCGCGACCTACCCGACGCCGCTCGCGTGGGGGGCGTCGTTCGACCCGGCTCTGGTCGAGGAGATGGCGCACGAGGTCGGGGAGTCGATGCGCGCGCTCGGGGTGCACCAGGGCCTCGCGCCCGTGCTCGACGTCGTGCGCGACCCCCGCTGGGGCCGCGTCGACGAGTGCGTGGGCGAGGACCCGTACCTCGTGGGGACGGTCGGCACGGCGTACGTGCGCGGCCTCCAGGACGCGGGCGTGCACGCGACCCTCAAGCACTTCGTCGGGTACTCGGGATCGCGCGCCGGCCGCAACCACGCACCCGTGAGCGCGGGGCCGCGCGAGCTCGCGGACGTCTACCTCCCGCCGTTCGAGATGGCCGTGCGCGACGGCGGCGCCCGGTCGGTCATGGCGTCGTACGTCGACGTCGACGGCGTGCCGCTGCACGGCAGCACGGAGCACCTCACCGAGATCCTGCGCGAGCGCTGGGGGTTCGACGGCGTCGTGGTCGCCGACTACTTCGGCGTCGCGTTCCTCGAGGTCATGCACCGCGTCGCGGCCGATCGCGGGGAGGCCGCGGCGCAGGCGCTCGAGGCCGGCCTCGACGTGGAGCTGCCCACGGGGGACGCCTACCTCGCGCCGCTCGCGGAGCGTGTGCGTTCCGGCGCGCTCGACGAGGCGTGGGTCGACCGCGCCGTCCTGCGCCTCCTCAACCAGAAGGAGGAGCTCGGCCTGCTCGACCCGGCCGCCTACGCCGACGAGCCGCCGACGGCGGTCGACCTCGACACGCCGAGGCAGCGCGCGACCGCGCGCCGCCTCGCGCAGGAGTCGCTCGTGCTCCTCGCGAACGACGGCGTGCTGCCGCTCGTGCGCGGGCGCCGCGACAGCGCTGACGGCGCGCCGTCCGCCCCGTTGCGCGTCGCCGTCGTCGGGCCCAACGCGGACTCGTCCGAGGCGCTCATGGGCTGCTACTCGTTCGTCAACCACGTGCTCGCGCACCACCCCGGCACGCCGGCCGGCATCGCGCTGCCCACGGTCCTCGAGTCGCTGCGCGACGCGCTCGCCCCGACCGGCGCCGAGGTGACGCACGCCGTCGGCTGCGCGGTCGACGGCGACGACGTCTCGGGGATCCCCGGGGCGGTAGACGTCGCGCGCGCCGCGGACGTCGCCGTGGTCGTCGTCGGCGACGAGGCGGGACTGTTCGGGCGCGGCACGGTCGGCGAGGGCAACGACGTCGAGTCGCTCGAGCTCCCGGGCGTGCAGCGCCGGCTCGTCGAGGAGATCGTCGCCACGGGGACGCCCGTCGTGCTCGTGCTGCTCACGGGCCGTCCGTACGCGATCGGCTGGGCGTTCGGGGACGACGCGGGCGCGGCCGGCGCGACCCTCGGCCGCCCGGCCGCCGTCGTGCAGGGCTTCTTCCCCGGCGAGGAGGGCGGGCGCGCGGTGGCCGACGTGCTCGTCGGTGCCGTCAACCCCTCTGGCCGCCTGCCCGTGTCGCTCCCGCGCGCGGGCGGGGCGGAGCCCTTCTCCTACCTGCACCCCGTGCTCGGCGGGCCGTCGGACGTGACGTCCGCGGACCCGACGCCCGTGCGGCCGTTCGGGTTCGGGCTGTCGTACACGCAGTTCGCGTACGCGGACCTCGAGGTCGACGCGGCCGTCGCGGCGGGCGGGACGTTCCGCGCGGCGGTCACCGTGACCAACACGGGCGCGGTGGCGGGGACGGACGTCGTGCAGCTCTACGCGCGCGACGTCGTGGGCTCCGTGCCGCGCCCCGTCGCGCAGCTCCTCGGGTACGCGCGCGTCGACCTCGCGGCGGGCGAGTCGCGCCGCGTGGCCTTCCGCGTCCCGACGACGCGCCTCGCGTTCTCCGACCGTCGCCTCGTGCGCGTGGTCGAGCCGGGCGACGTCGAGGTGTGGGTCGGCGCGCACGCCGGCGCGGTCGACGCCGCGCCCGGCACCGACGACCTCGGGTCGACGACCGGCGGCGCGATCGTCAACGAGTCGGCGCCCGCCGAGCGCCGGGTCGTGCCCGGTGCGGCGACCGCGCGCGCGACGCTCGCCGTCACCGGGCCGGTGCACGAGGTCACGGCCGCGGACGAGCGGCTCGTCGCGGTCGAGGTCTCCGAGCGGGTCGAGGCGGGGGAGCGCGCGTGACCCTCGTCCCGAACCCGATCCTGCCCGGCTGCTTCCCCGACCCGTCGGTCTGCCGCGTCGGCGACGACTTCTACCTCGTCACGTCGACGTTCGAGTACCTGCCCGGCCTGCCCGTGCTGCGCAGCCGCGACCTCGCGACGTGGGAGCACGTCGGGGACGTCGTCGACCGGTCGGGTCAGCTCGACTACGACGGCATCCGCTCGTCGGGCGGCCTGTACGCGCCGACGCTGCGCCACCACGACGGGACGTTCTGGGTCGTGTGCACGCTCGTCGACCCGGACGACGACTCCCGCGGCGGCAACTTCGTCATGACCGCGACCGACCCGGCCGGGCCGTGGTCCGACCCGGTGTGGCTGCGCGACGAGGACGGTGAGCGGGTCGCGGGGATCGACCCCTCGATCTTCTTCGACGACGACGGCCGCGCGTGGCTGCACGGCACCCGGCTCGCGGCCGAGCCGGAGTGGTTCCACCAGACCGAGGTGTGGGTGCGCGAGCTCGACCTCGCGACGCTCACGCTGGTCGGCCCGGAGCACGTCGTGTGGACGGGCGCCGTGCGGGGCGCGGTGTGGGCCGAGGGCCCGCACCTGTACAAGGTCGACGGCACGTACTACCTGCTCGCGGCCGAGGGTGGCACGGACTTCCACCACGCGGTGTCCGTCGCGCGCGCGTCGTCGGTCACGGGGCCGTACGAGGGGAACAGGGCCAACCCCGTCCTCACGCACCGGCACCTCGGGCGGGGCTCGGACGTCGTCGGCGTGGGTCACGCCGACCTCGTCGAGGCGCCCGACGGCTCGTGGTGGGCCGTGCTGCTCGCCATGCGCGTCTACGGCGGCTACCACTACCCGCTCGGGCGCGAGACGTTCCTCGTCCCCGTCGTGTGGGAGGACGGCTGGCCCGTCCTCGCGCCCGGCGAGGGCCGCGTGCCCGACGTCGTGGAGGTCCCGTTCGCGGGCGCGGCGCCCCGGCCGGCGGTCCAGGGCGGGGCGAGCGGCGTCGTCGGCCCGGACGACCCGCGCTGGTGCGCGGTGCGGGCCGTGCCGCGGGACGTCGCGACCCCGGCGGGCGAGGGCTGGGACCTGCCCGTGCGTCCGGCGACGCTCGCCGAGCAAGCCGTGCCCGCGTTCCTCGGGGTGCGCCAGCAGCACCGCGACGTGGACGTGACCGTCACGCTGCGCGTGCCGGAGGTCGCGGGGGAGCGGGCGGGCGTCGTCGTGCGCCAGTCCGAGCGGGACCACGTGCGGCTGCTCGTCGAGGGCGGGCCGGGGGACTCGCGCCGCGTCGTCGCCGTGCACCGTCGCGGCGGCACGGACGAGACCGTGGGCGAGACCACGGTGGTCGCCGCGCCCGGCGAGCCGGTCGTCGTCGGGCTGCGCGTGCGCGGGCAGGACTACGGGCTCGTCGCCGGTCCGGCGGGGGACGAGTCCGGTGGCTCGCTCGAGCGCGTCGCGACGGTGGACGGGCGCACGCTCGACAGTGCCGCGGCGGGCGGCTTCCTCGGGCTCTGGCTCGGGGTGCACGCGACGAGCGAGGGCCGGCCGACGACGTCCGTCGTGCGCGTGGAGCGGTTCGCCTACGAGCCCGTGGGCTGACGCGGCCGTCCCGCGTGCGGGACGGTCCGGCGGGGCTACGGTCGGGGCATGTCGAGCGAACGGACGCGCACCGAGGTGGACCTGCTGGGGCCGAAGGAGGTCCCGGTGGACGCGTACTACGGCGTCCACACGGTGCGGGCGACGGAGAACTTCCGGATCTCGGGGACGACGGTGAGCGACGTCCCCGAGATGGTCCGGGGCATGGTCATGGTCAAGAAGGCGTCCGCGCTCGCGAACCGCGAGCTGCGGACGATCCAGCGCGACGTCGCCGACGCGATCGTCGCCGCGTGCGACCAGATCCTCGACCACGGCAGGTGCCTGGACCAGTTCCCCGTGGACGTGTTCCAGGGCGGTGCGGGCACGAGCGTCAACATGAACACGAACGAGGTCGTGGCCAACCTCGCGCTCGAGCTCGCCGGGTTCGAGAAGGGCCGCTACGACGTCATCAATCCCAACGACCACGTCAACCGCTCGCAGTCGACCAACGACGCGTACCCCACGGGCTTCCGGCTCGCGGTGCACGAGCTCGTCGACGCGCTCCAGGGCGAGGTCCGGCGGCTCGAGCGCGCGTTCGACGAGAAGGCGTCGGAGTTCGCCGACGTCCTGAAGATGGGCCGCACGCAGCTCCAGGACGCGGTCCCCATGAGCCTCGGCCAGGAGTTCGCGGGGTTCGCGGTGAACGTCGGCGAGGAGATCCGGCGCCTCGAGGTCGCGGGCGAGCTGCTGCTCGAGGTCAACCTCGGCGCGACGGCGATCGGCACCGGCCTCAACACGCCGCCCGGGTACCCGAAGGTCGCGGCGCGACGCCTCGCGGAGGTGAGCGGCCTCCCGACCGTCCCGGCCGAGAACCTCGTCGAGGCGACGTACGACAACGGCGCCTACCTCGCCGTGCACTCCGCCCTCAAGCGGCTCGCGGCGAAGCTCTCGAAGATCTGCAACGACCTGCGCCTGCTCTCGTCCGGGCCCCGCGCGGGGCTCGGGGAGATCAACCTGCCCGAGCTCCAGGCCGGGTCGTCGATCATGCCCGCCAAGGTGAACCCGGTGATCCCCGAGGTCGTCAACCAGGTGTGCTTCAAGGTCATGGGCAACGACGTGACCATCACCCACGCGGCCGAGGCCGGCCAGCTCCAGCTCAACGTCATGGAGCCGGGGCTCGCGCAGGCCATGTTCGAGTCGCTGCGCCTGCTCACCAACGCGTGCGTCGCGCTCCGCACCAAGTGCGTCTCGGGCATCACCGCGAACGTCGAGGTGTGCCGCCGCCACGTGCTCGACTCGATCGGCATCGTCACGTACCTCAACGAGATCATCGGGCACCGCAACGGCGACCTCGTGGGCGCGGAGGCCGCGCGCACCGGGGCGTCGGTCCGCGACGTCGTCGTCGCCCGCGGCCTGCTCACGCCCGAGGAGGTGGACGCGGTGCTGACGACCGAGAACTTCCTGCGCCCGCGCTACACCGGCCGCTACTACGCCCCGGACGAGCGCGGCCTGCCGGCCGCGGGCGAGGAGGGCGAGTCGTCGCGCGTCGTCGAGTCCGACGACGCCACGGGCGCACCCCCGGAACCCGAAAACTGACGCCGAGGTCGACCCGTCCGTCGCCAGATCGACCTCCCGAGGGTCGATCTCGGCCGCTCGGGTCGATCTCGCGGCGGGGCGCAACGACGCCGGGTCACGCCCCCGCGAGGGCGCGGACCGCACGCTCGATCGCGGGGCGCAGGTCGAGACCGGGATCGACCGTCAGTCGGTGCAGGAGCAGCCCGTCGCAGAGCCCCATGAGCGCCCGGGTCGCGGGCACCGGGTCGGCGATGCCGACGGCGGTCACGATCCGCTCGGTCCACCGCTCGAACGCGCGGCGCTGCTGCCGCAGGGGCTCGCCGAGCTCCGCGTCGCCCGCGAGCTCGAGGAAGAGCGCGTAGCGCGCCCGGGTGCGCGTCGCGAACGGCCCCGCCTGCACGTCCGTCATGGCGCACAGGCCGTCGACCAGCGCGTCGACGCCGGTGATCTCCGGCATCGATCCCGGGTCGAAGTCGGCGCGCTCGCGCTCGGCGATCCAGTCGACGACGCCCGCGAGGAGGGCGCGGCGCGTGCGGAACCAGTTCGACGTCGACCCCGGGGGGAGGCCTGCCCGCTGGTCGACCCGTGCGTGGCTCAGCGCGCGCACGCCGTCCGCTCCGAGCACCTCCACGGCCGCGTCCAGCGCACGTTCTCGGGTGGCTGCGGCCATGGACGCCCTCTCTCGGCAGGTCTACTATGAACATAGTAGTCCGGCCGCACGAAGGAGTCGCCATGGCTACGCTCCCGCCCCGCACCATCCGCCCCGTCGACGCCCGGGGCTGGTCGCCCCCGCTCCCGGACGCACCGGGCTTCGACCACCTCGTGGTCGAGACGCCCGGCCTGCGCACCCACGTCGCGACCATCGGGACCGGCGACCCGGTCGTGCTGCTGCACGGCTTCCCCGAGCACTGGTGGCAGTGGCACGACGTCGCACCCGTCCTCGCCGCCGCCGGCCACCGCGTCCTGTGCCCGGACCTGCGTGGCGCCGGGTGGACCGCCGCGGACGACCCGCGGATCCAGCGCGATACCCGGCTCCACGACCTGGTCGCCCTGCTCGGCGTCCTCGACGTCGAGCGCGCCGACCTCGTCTCGCACGACATGGGCGTCATCACGGCGATGCAGCTCTGCTACGACCACCCCGAGCGCGTCCGCACCGCCGTGCAGCTCTCCGTCCCGCCGGGCTTCTTCACCTTCAGCCCGCGGCTGCTGCCGGCCTTCCAGCACCTGCCGCCGTTCATCTGGCACCGGCCGGGAACCTCGCTGCGCGGGACGTTCTCGGCGCGGTACGCCGCCCGGCCGATGTCCGCGGCGACGGTCGACGCGCACCTGGCCCCGTTGCGCCGGCCCGAGATCGACGCCGCCGTTCGTCCGCTCACCCGCCGGATGATCCTGCCCGAGGCGCTGCGCATCATGCGGGGTGCCTACCGCCGTCGTCGGCTCACGGTGCCGACCCTGGTCGTCTACGGCCGGCTCGACCACCCCACCACCGAGGAGCTCATGGGCCGCATCTGCCGCCGTCCGGAGCGCTACGCGGACCGCATCGAGTTCGCCTGGGTGGAGGGCGCCGCGCACTTCATCACCGACGACGCCCCGGGGCCGGTCGCGGAGCTCGCGCTCGACTGGTTCGACCGGGCCGCGTGACGGACCGATCCTCCGCGCCGCCAGGTCGACCCGTCCGTCCGAGGTCGACCCTCGGGAGGTCGATCTGGTGACGGGCGGGCCGATCTCGCGGTCAGGACCGCACGCGTACCGCCCGGAGGGCGACGCCTGCCGCCAGCACCGCCGTCCCCGCCGCGACGCTCGCGAGCGGGAGCGTGGCGACGAGCACGACGCAGCCGAGCGCGCCCAGCGCCTGGAGCGCGCGCGGGTACAGGCGGTGCGGGGCGGTCTGACGCAGCGCGGACAGGTTCGCCACGAGGTAGTACACGAGCACGCCGAACGACGAGAACCCGATCGCCCCCCGCAGGTCCGTCGTGAGCACGAGCGCCACGACGACCGCCCCGACCGCGAGCTCGGCCCGGTGCGGAACCCGGTGCACGGGGTGCACGGCCGCGAACCACCCGGGCAGGTCGCCCGTGCGTGCCATCGCGAGTCCGGTCCTGCTCACACCCGCGAGCAGGGCGAGGAGGGCGCCGGCGCTCGCGGCGACCGCACCGACGGTCACGACCGGGCCGGCCCACGCCCACGAGCCGGCCGCGACCGCGTCGGCGAGCGGCGCCGCGGACGCCGCGAGCCCGTCCGACCCCAGCACCGCGAGCAGGACCACCGCGACGACCGCGTAGAGCACGACGACGGCCCCCAGCGACACCAGGACGGCGCGCGGGATCGTGCGGCGCGGGTCGCGCACCTCCTCGCCCAGCGTCGCGACGCGCGCGTACCCCGCGAACGCGAAGAACAGCAGCCCCGCGGACTGGAGGACGCCGTACCAGCCGCCGTGCGCGCCGTCGGGGTCGAGCACCCCGGACCACGCGGGCGCCGTGCCCGCCAGGCTCGCGGCGACGGCCGTCGCGATCGCGAGGAGCGCCACCGCGACGATCGCGCGCGCGAGCCGCGCCGTGCGCGTCAGGCCCCGGTAGCCCACGGCCGTGAGCAGCACGACCGCCGCGGCGGCGACGGGGCGCTCCCACCCGGGCGGGGCGGCGTAGGCCGCGAGCACGAGCGCCATGGCCGCGCAGCTCGCCGTCTTGCCGGCGACGAACCCCCACCCGGCGACGTACCCCCACCAGGGGCCGAGGTGCTCGCGCCCGTACACGTACGTGCCGCCCGACGTGGGGTGCTGCGCCGCGAGCTGGGCCGACGACGTCGCGTTCGCGTACGCGACGACCGCCGCCAGGCACAGCCCGACGAGCAGCCCCGTGCCCGCAGCGGCGGCCGCCGGGGCGAACGCGGAGAACACGCCCGCGCCGATCATCGACGCGAGCCCGACGACGACGGCGTCCGTCGTGCCGAGGCGTCGCACGAGCGAGGGCTGGCCCGGGGCGGTGGTCACCCGGACAGCGTGCCAGGGCGAGGTGTCCGGAAGGTGTCGACGCCCGTCCCGGGGAGTGGTCCGCGCGCCGTCCGCGAGCGGGTACAGTTCCCGCCGGTGTCCCGTTCCCGGTCGTCGTCGACCGGCCCCGTCGCACGGGGAGACGGGCTGTCCGCTACGGCGAGGACGGCGGTGCAGGGGTGGTCGCAGGACGGGTGCGTCGCGCGGGACGGACGCTGCGTGCCGGGTCGGGGGCCGCGCTGGTGTGCGCCGTCCTCCTCGGCGCACCGACGGCCGCGTTCGCGGACACGAGCGACGGGCTGTCGGAGACCTCGCGGACGCGGTACGAGGTCGACGGCTCGGGGCCCGTCCGCGTGACGGTCACGACGACGATCCGCAACGAGCAGCCGGCCAGCGCCCAGTACGTCTACTACTGGGACGCGTACGGGATCCCGGTGCCGGCGGGCGCGACCGACGTCACCGCGACGAGCGGCGGGGCATCGCTCCCGGTCACGCTCGAGCCGACCGAGGACCCGTCGACCCGCATCGCCGGGGTGTCGTTCTCCCCGCTCAACTACGGGCGCGAGCGGACCGTCGAGTGGTCCTACACGATCCCGGGCGAGCCGATCCGCTCCGAGGGGTACACGCGCGTCGGTCCCGGCTACGCGACGTTCGCCGTGAACGCGGCGGGCGACCCGGGGCAGGTCACCGTCGAGATCGCCACCCCGACGTCGATGGACTTCGACAGCACGTGGGACGGCTTCGAGCCGATCCTCGACGGGGAGACCCGCACCCACCGCGCGACCGAGAGCACGGACGACTACGGGACCTGGGCGTTCGTGTCGCTGCGCGACCCCGCGCAGGCCGACGAGACGAGCGTCGACGTCGGCGGGAACGAGCTCGTGCTGGAGAGCTTCCCGGGCGACGCCGAGTGGAGCGGCTTCGTCGAGGAGCAGGTGGTGGCCGGCCTGCCCGTGCTGGAGCGCGCGGTGGGGATGCCGTGGCCGGGCAGCCTGGAGCGGATCCGCGAGGACGTGTCGCCCGGGGTGCTGGGGTACGCGTGGTTCGACTCGGCCTCCTGGGAGATCGTCATCCCCGAGGACCTCGACGCCGGGCTCCTGTTCCACGAGCTCTCGCACGCGTGGCTCGCCGGGGACCGGTTCGCGGACCGGTGGGTGTACGAGGGGCTGGCCGAGGTGGTCGGGCAGCGCGTGGCCGCCGAGACCGGGGGCCCGGCGGAGCAGTGGCCCGCGCCCGTGCGCGACGCGGCTGACGCCGTTCCCCTCGCAGCCTGGCAGGAGGTCGACCTCGACGGCGGCGCCGGCGCCGCCGAGGAGTACGCCTACGCCGCGGCGTGGACCGCGATGTCGGAGCTCGTCGGTGGCCTGGACGACGACGCCCTCGGACCGTTGGTCGCGGCGGCGTACGCGGGCGAGAGCGCCTACGACGTGCCCGGCACCCTCGACCACCCGGGCCTGACGGACGGCCGTCGTCTCCTCGACCTCGTCGAGGTGCGAGGCGGCGTGGCCGGAGCCGAGGCGACGTACCGGACGTGGGTCGCCGACGCGGACGAGACCGCCCTGCTCGACGCGCGGGCCCCGGCCCGCGAGGCGTACGTCGCGCTCGACGCGGCGGACGGCGCGTGGTCGCCGCCCGCCGGCCTGCGCGCCGCGATGACGGACTGGGCGTTCGAGGACGCCGAGACGGCCCGCACCGCGATCGGTCCCGACGCCGCCGCGGCCGCCGGGCAGGTGCAGGAGGCCGCCCGCGCCGCGGGGCTGCCCGACCCGGCCGCCGTGCGCGAGCAGTACGAGGGCGCTCGGAGCGCCGAGGAGTACGCGGCGCTCGCGACCGCGCTGCCGCGCGCGGTCGAGGTCGTCGGGTCCGTCGGCGACGCGGTCGCCGCCGCCTCGGCCGGTGGCCCGCTCGCGAACCTCGGGCAGCTGCTCCTGGACGTCGACGGCTCCGCGGCGGACGCCCGCGCCGCGCTCGACGACGGTCGGCTGGACGACGCCGCGGCCGCGGCCGGCGACGCGTCGGCCCGGGCGGCCGCCGCGCCCTGGCTCGGGGTCGGCAGCGTCCTCCTCGTCGTCGTGGCGCTCGCCGGCGTGGTCCTCCTGCTCGTCCGACGCCGCGCACGACGTCGCGCGCGGCCCGAGGGCGAGCCCGCCGCCGGCGGCGACCGGCTGGAGGGCGCGACGCCCGCCGCCGACGCGACGCCCGCCGCCGACGCGACGCCCACTGTGGGCGAGCCGCACGCTGGCGACGAGCCGCCCGCGGGCGACGAGCCGCCCGCGGGCGACGAGCCGACGTCGAGCGACGAGCCGACGTCGAGCGACGAGCCGACGCCGGGCGAGGAGCCGGACACGGAGGACGAGCCGAGCCCCGGCGAGGAGCCGTCCGTCGACGAGGAGCCGGAGCCGGTGAAGGCGTAGTCCCTCGGCGGGGCCGCGACAGGCAGGCCACCACGAGCGGGGCCGCGCGACCCCGGGGCGGCGAGACGTGAGAAGTGGCCCCCCGGGACACGCTCCGAGGGGCCACTTCTCCCGTCTCGCCCGAGGGCGGTGAGGCTACGGCATGCTCGCGAGGTGGGCGCCCACCGAGCTCGCGAACGCGTACCCGTTGCTCGCGTCCCAGTTGATGGACCAGGTCATCGCCCCGCGGATGTCGGGCCAGCGCGCGGGCGGCACGAAGCTCCCGCAGCGGGTGCCCGCGGCGAGGCAGCTCAGCGCGTCGTTCACGACCGACGGGTTCACGTACCCGCCGCCCGCCGCCTGGGTGGTCGCCGGCAGGCCGAGCGCGACCTGGTCCGGCCGCAGCTCGCTCTGGAGCTGGATGCACGACAGCGCGGTGAGGAAGTTCACCGTGCCCTGCCCGTACGCCTGCATCTGGTCGCAGCCGAGCATCGTGCCGGAGTTGTAGTACTGCGTGTGGACGATCGTGAGGATGTCCTTGATGTCCAGCGCGAGCCGGAAGTAGGAGCTGCCCGTCGACTGCATGTCGATGGTCTGCGGCGCCATCGTGATGATGAGGTCCGGCCCGACGGCCGCCCGGACCTGGCGCAGCGCCTGCGCCATGTACGTCGGGTTGACCCCGTTCTCGAGGTCGATGTCGACGCCGTCGAACCCGTACGTGTCGATGAGCCCGATCACGCTGGTCGCGAAGGCCGACGCCGCGGCGGGGCTGCCCACCGACACCGTGCCCTTCTCGCCGCCCACGGACAGGATCACGTGCTGGCCTCGCGAGTGCAGCGTCGCGACGTCGGCCCGGAGCTGGTCGTTCGTGTAGCCGCCCAGGGCGGCGGACAGGCCGGGGTCGACGCCGAACGTGACGGCGCCGGGGGTGCTCGGGACGGCGTCCGCGAACGCGACCGCGACGAGGTCGTACGACGTCGGGACGGCCGACAGCCGCAGCGGCGTGGCCCCGTTGACGAAGTTCTGCCAGTACCCCGTGAGCAGGTGCTTCGGCAGGGCCCCGGTCTGGCAGCCGCTCGTCGAGCCCGTCACGGTGGCGGCCGGCGACTCGCCCGTCGCGTTGTAGGCGCGCACCGAGTAGGTGTGGCTCGAGCAGGCCGCGAGCCCGGTCAGCGTCGCGCTCGTCCCGGTGACGGTCGTCCGCAGGGTCGTGCCCTCGTAGACGCGGTATCCCGTGACGGTCCCGGTCGAGGCCGTCCAGGCGAGGCCGAGCGAGGTGTCGGCGGTCGTCGCGACGCGCAGGGCGGTCGGCGCGCCGGGGACGCCCGTCCCGCACCCGGCCGTCGTGAGCGAGACGCTCCCGGAGCGAGGTGACTCGCCCGCGGTGTTGTACGCCGCCACGGAGTAGGTGTGCGGGGTGCACGCGGCGAGCCCGGAGACGGTGGTCGACGTGCCCGTGGACGTCGCCACGACCGTGCTGCCCTCGTAGACGCGGTAGCCCGTCACCGTGCCGGACGACGCGCCCCACGAGAGGGCCGCCGACGTCGAGGTCACCGTCCCGGCGACGGGTGTGCCCGGCGTGCCCGGGACGACGGGCGGCGGGCCGCCCGCGCCCTGGAGCGAGACGTCGTCCGCCTGGTAGGCGCCGGTGCCGTACCAGCCGTGGAGGTAGACCCGGGTCGTGCTGCTCGCGGCGGTGAACGTCACCGTGAGGCGGGTCCAGTCCGTCGCGCTCGGGGTCCAGGTCGAGGTGCCGCCGTCGACCCCCAGGTAGACGTAGCTGCCGCGCACCCAGGCGGAGAGGGTGTACTGCGTGCCGGCGACAGTCGGGACGGACTGCGTGCAACGCGCGTTGTCGAGACCCGCGGGGGTCCCTCGCAGCGCCTTGGTCCCCGTCCGCACGGGGGTGGAGACGACGGCGCCGGACGATCCCGAGCAGGTCCAGGGGCTGAGCGTGCCCGACTCGAAGCCCCCGTTGGCCAGCACCTCCTCGGCGGAGGCGGGGGCGGCGGTCAGGGCGAGGCTGGAGACGAGGGCCACGGCCAGTGCCGCGGCGGCGGTGCGAAGTCTGTTCATGTCTGCTCCGTTGCAGGTCGAATCAAACTCTCAGGGAACTTAACGATGCACTCCTTATGAACCCGCACCGGCAGCGGTTCGTCAAGGGCGGCGCGCGGTGGGGCACCGAGACCTGGGGGACAATGGGTGCCAGCATCTGCCTGCCAAGACGAGGAGTACTCCGTGCCCCAGGGAACTGTCCGATGGTTCGACGCCGACCGAGGGTTCGGCTTCATCGACCTCGGGAACGAGGCGGAGGACCTGTTCGTCCACGCGTCCGAGATCGTCGGCGACGACGGGCCGAAGCAGCTCCGCGAGGGGCAGGTCGTCGAGTTCGAGGTGGGCGAGGGTGACCGTGGCCCGCAGGCGCGCCGCGTCCGCGTCACGGGCGACCGGGCCGCCGACGCGGTCCTGGGCGTGCTCGGCACCGTCGCCTGGTACGAGCCGACCAAGGGCTACGGCTTCGTCACGCCGGACGGTGACAGCACCCAGATCTTCTTGCACAGCTCTGCCATCGTCGGGGGCGGCGTGGTCTCCGAGGGGCAGCGGGTCGCGTTCATCGTCGTCGAGGGCGAGAAGGGCCCGCAGGCGGACCACCTGCTCCCGCTCGGGGCGCAGGCCGCGCAGCCCGCGACCGACGGCGCTGACGGCACCGTCTCCTGGTACGACGACGTCAAGGGCTTCGGCTTCGTCGTCCCCGACGGGGGCGGCGACGACGTCTTCGTGCACGTCAGCGCCCTGGGCCGGGGGCTGACCGAGCTCGCCGAGGGCGCGCGCGTGACGTACGACGTCGTCGCGGGCGACAAGGGACCGAACGCACGCAACGTGCAGCTCGTGCGCGGTTCGGGAGGCGGCCGCTCGTCGGCGGACCGTGGTCGCCCCGACCGCCAGGGCCGCTCGGACCGCCCGGGTCGCCCGGGCGGATCCGGGAGGCCGGCGCGCGGGGGCGAAGGCACCGTCGCGCGCTACGACGCGGACCGCGGCTTCGGCTTCATCACGCCCGACGCCGGGGGCGAGGACCTGTTCGTGCACGTCTCCGTCCTGCGGGACGAGACGTTCCTGGAGGAGGGCGACCGGGTCCGGTTCGGGATCCGCCAGAGCGACCGCGGGCCGCAGGCCGACGACGTCGAGCTGCTGTAAGGCCGGGGAGGACCTCCGCGGCGGTGTATTGCCCTGGAAGGCGACGGACGCGGTCCCTAGGGTCGATGGGATGAACGCCCAGGAGATCCGCTCGGCCTACCTCGAGTTCTTCGCCTCCCGAGGGCACGCCGTGATCGAGCGAGCGCCCCTGGTGCTGCGCGAGGATCCGACGACGCTGTTCACGGGTGCCGGGATGCAGCCGCTGATGCCCTACCTGCTGGGTGTCCGGGAGCACGACGCCGGACCCCTCCTGGTCGACTCGCAGCCGTGCGTGCGCGCGCAGGACATCGACGAGGTCGGGGACCGGCGGCACACGACCTTCTTCGAGATGCTGGGCAACTGGAGCCTGGGGTCCGCCGACGTGGAGCAGCAGGTCCGCTGGTTCGTCGAGTTCCTCGCGCACGTCGGCGTCGACCTCGAGCGCCTGTACGTCACGTGCTTCCGCGGGTCGCCCGAGCACGGGATCCCTCGTGACGACGAGGCCGCACGCGCCTGGGTCACGGTGCTCGCGGAGCACGGGATCGCGGCATCGCTCGTGGACGTGGGGTCCCGTGCCGACGGCGACCGTGACGGGATGCGCGGCGGTCGCGTCCTCCTCTACGACTCCGAGGAGAACTGGTGGAGCCGCGGAGGCGGGCTGGAGGGCACGCCCGTGGGCGACCCCTGCGGGCCGGACTCGGAGGTCTTCTACGACCTCGGCCCCGAGCACCACGACCCGTCGACCGGTGCGCCCCATCCCGCGAGCGAGGGCGGACGGTTCGTCGAGATCGGCAACCAGGTGTTCATGCGCTACCGCCGCACGAGCGAGGGCTTCGTCCTCCTCGACGAGCCGAGCATCGACTTCGGAGGCGGGCTCGAGCGCATCGCCGCGGCCGCCCTGGCGACCCCCGACGTGTTCGACGTGAGCCTCCTCCGCCCGCTGGTCGACCGGCTCGAGGCGCTCAGCGGTCGCGCGTACGAGGACGACCCGCGCCCGTTCCGCGTGATCGCGGACCACGTCCGTGCCGCGACGTTCCTCGCTGCCGACGGGGTGCGCCCGGGCAACAAGGCGCACGGGTACGTCCTGCGGCGACTCGTCCGGCGGGCCGTGGTGCACGCTCTCCACCTCGGCCTGGACGACCGCTTCGCCGACGAGCTCGTCTCCGTCGTGGCCGAGGCGTACGGCGACACCTACCCGGGCCTGGTCGCGCAACGCGAGGAGCTGGGCACGGTCCTCCGTGACGAGGAGTCGCGGTTCCGTCGCACGGTGCACCGCGGTCTCCGGGAGCTCGAGAAGCTCCAGGGCGCGACGGTCACGGGGGGCGACCTGTTCGTGCTCGCGGACACCTGGGGATTCCCCGTCGAGCTGTCGGTCGACGAGGTCCGTCGCCGCGACATGGCTCTCGCCACGGACTGGCGGGAGGAGTACGCGCTCCACCGCGAGCGCCAGCGGGCACGGTCACGGGCGGCCGCCACGAGCAGGGAATAGTTCGCCCTGAGTGAAGGTTGAGCCTGGTGGACTCAAGTTCTGGCGAGCGGGCTTGCGCGCAAGCGCACCGCGTGCCTACCTTGAGTGAAGCAGACTCAACCCGGTGTGCCCGGGCGCGCGTGCGCCGTCGGGCACCCCATCCACAACGGAGGCAGCACACATGGCACGAGCAGTCGGGATCGACCTCGGCACCACCAACTCGGTGGTCGCCGTCCTCGAGGGCGGAGAGCCCACCGTCATCGCGAACGCCGAGGGGTCGCGCACGACGCCGTCGGTGGTCGCCTTCTCCAAGACCGGCGAGGTCCTCGTCGGCGAGGTCGCCAAGCGTCAGGCGGTCACGAACGTCGACCGCACCATCAGCTCGGTGAAGCGCCACATGGGCACCGACTGGTCGGTGGAGATCGACGACAAGAAGTACACCGCGCAGGAGATCTCCGCGCGGATCCTGGGCAAGCTCAAGCGCGACGCCGAGGAGTACCTGGGTGAGCCCGTCACCGACGCGGTCGTCACCGTCCCGGCGTACTTCAACGACGCCGAGCGCCAGGCGACCAAGGACGCGGGGCAGATCGCGGGCCTCAACGTGACGCGCATCGTCAACGAGCCCACCGCGGCCGCGCTCGCGTACGGCCTGGAGAAGGGCAAGGAGGACGAGCTCATCCTCGTCTTCGACCTGGGTGGCGGCACGTTCGACGTCTCGCTCCTCGAGGTCGGCAAGGACGAGGACGACTTCTCCACGATCCAGGTCCGCGCGACCTCGGGCGACAACCGCCTGGGTGGCGACGACTGGGACCAGCGCATCGTCGAGCACCTCATCAAGCAGGTGAAGAACAGCTCGGGCGTCGACCTGTCCAAGGACAAGATCGCGCTCCAGCGTCTGCGTGAGGCCGCCGAGCAGGCGAAGAAGGAGCTCTCGTCCGCGACGAGCACCACCATCTCGATGCAGTACCTCTCGATGAGCGAGAACGGCCCCATCCACCTGGACGAGAAGCTCACGCGCGCCCAGTTCCAGCAGATGACGCAGGACCTGCTCGACCGGACGAAGGCCCCGTTCCACAAGGTCATCTCCGACGCGGGCGTCTCCGTCTCCGACATCGACCACGTCGTGCTCGTGGGTGGCTCCACCCGCATGCCGGCCGTGACCGACGTCGTCAAGGAGCTCACGGGCGGCAAGGAGCCCAACAAGGGCGTCAACCCGGACGAGGTCGTCGCCGTCGGCGCGGCTCTCCAGGCCGGCGTCATCTCGGGTGACCGCAAGGACGTCCTGCTCATCGACGTGACCCCGCTGTCCCTCGGCATCGAGACCAAGGGCGGCGTGATGACCAAGCTCATCGAGCGCAACACGGCCATCCCGACCAAGCGCAGCGAGATCTTCTCGACGGCCGAGGACAACCAGCCGTCGGTGCTCATCCAGGTGTTCCAGGGCGAGCGCGAGTTCGCGCGCGACAACAAGCCGCTCGGCACGTTCGAGCTCACCGGCATCGCGCCGGCCCCGCGCGGCGTGCCGCAGATCGAGGTCACCTTCGACATCGACGCGAACGGCATCGTCCACGTCGGCGCCAAGGACCGCGGCACCGGCAAGGAGCAGAAGATGACGATCACGGGCGGCTCGGCGCTGCCCAAGGACGACATCGACCGCATGGTCAAGGAGGCCGAGGAGCACGCGGCCGAGGACAAGAAGCGTCGCGAGGAGGCGGAGACCCGCAACCAGGCCGAGGCGTTCGTGTACTCGACCGAGAAGCTCGTCTCCGAGAACAAGGAGAAGCTCCCGGCCGACGTCGTCACCGAGGTCGAGGCCGACATCGCGTCGGTCAAGTCCGCGCTCGAGGGCGAGGACGCCGACGCCGTGAAGACCGCGCACGAGAAGCTCGTCGCGTCCGCGCAGAAGATCGGCCAGGCGCTCTACGCCTCGGCCGAGCAGGAGCAGGCCGCCGGCAACCCCGGCGCCGCGCAGGACGACGCCACCGCTGCCGCGGGCGCGACGTCCGCTCCGGACGAGGACGTCGTCGACGCCGAGATCGTGGACGACGAGGACGACAAGAAGTGACGTCCCCCGAGGACCGGGGCCCCGAGGAGCAGGCCGGGCGCGAGCCCGGCCAGGGCCCCGAGGACAAGCCGTTCCACTTCACCGACAAGCGCAAGGTCGACCCGGAGGCCGGCGGTCCGCGCGAGGGCGCGGACGCCGGCTCCTCCGCCGGTGGCTCGGCCGGTGACGACGCGGAGAGGGACCCGCTCGCGGGACTCGACTTCGAGCCGTCGGACGAGGCCGGGGTCGACGCCGCGGTCCTCGCCGCGAAGGCCGAGGCCGCCGAGCACCTCGACGCGCTCCAGCGCGAGCGGGCGAGCTTCACGAACTACCGCAACCGGTCGCTGCGCGACCAGGAGGCCGCGCGCACGAAGGGGATCGAGGACGTGCTCACCGCACTCCTCCCGGTCCTCGACGACATCGACCGCGCGCGTCAGCACGGTGAGCTCTCGGGCCCGTTCGCCGCGATCGCGGAGAAGCTCGACGCGAGCCTGGAGAAGTTCGGCATCGAGCGCTACGGCAAGGTCGGGGAGGAGTTCGACCCGACCGTCCACGAGGCGCTCATGCACCAGGCCGACCCGGAGGCCACCGCGACCACGGTGAACCTCGTCATCGAGCCGGGCTACCGGATCGGGGACCGCGTCGTGCGCGCCGCGCGCGTCTCGGTCGTCGGCCCCGAGTAGCGTTCCCCTCCCCGTGCCCGACGGCGCGGCGCACCTCCCGCGCGGAGGTGCGCTCCGCCGTCGGGCACGCGAGGATCACCAGCAGCAGACCGCAGCAGGCACGACACGAAGGACCAGGACCACGACCACCGACAGGAGGGAGGCGCCGTGACCGGACAGGACTGGATGGAGAAGGACTTCTACGCCGCGCTCGGCGTCCCCAAGGACGCCGACGACGCCACGATCAAGAAGGCCTACCGCAAGCTCGCGCGCAAGTACCACCCCGACCAGAACCAGGGTGACGCGGGTGCCGAGGCCAAGTTCAAGGAGATCGGCGAGGCGTACGCCGTGCTCTCCGACGCCAAGGAGCGCGAGCAGTACGACGCGATCCGGGCGATGGCCGGCGGCGGTGCCCGCTTCTCCGCAGGCCCCGGCGGCGCCGGGGGCGCGGGTTTCGAGGACGTGTTCGGCGGCATGTTCGGCGGCGGCGGCCCTGGTGGCACTCGGGTCCGGTACTCGACCGGCGGCCAGGGCGGCGGCTTCGAGGACATCCTCGGCTCGATGTTCGGCGGCGCGGGCGCGCAGCAGTTCGGCGGCGGCCCCCGCCCGCGGGCCGGTTCGGACGTCGCCGCGGCCACGACCCTCCCGTTCCGCCAGGCGGTCGAGGGCTCGACCGTGACGTTCACCGTCGACGGCCGCAACGTGACGACGCGCATCCCGCCGGGCGTGCGCGACGGCCAGAAGATCCGGCTGCGCGGCAAGGGCCGCCCCGGCATGGCCGGCGGGCCTGACGGCGACCTCGTCGTCACCGTGCACGTCACCCCGCACCCCGTGTTCTCCCTGGACGGCACCAACCTCCGCGCGACCGTCCCCGTGACGTTCGCCGAGGCCGCGCTCGGGGCGACCATCAGCGTGCCGACGCTCGACGGGGGGTCGGTCAAGGTCAAGGTCCCGGCCGGGACGCCGTCGGGCCGCACGCTGCGCGTCAAGGGCCGCGGCGTGCAGACCGCGAAGGCGACCGGCGACCTGCTCGTCACCGTCCAGGTCGCGGTGCCGCAGAAGCTCTCGAAGGCCGCGCGCGAGGCGGTCGAGACGTTCGCCGCCGAGACGGACGGCCAGGACGTGCGCGCCGACCTGGTCCGCCAGGCCGCGGAGTAAGGGGGCCGTGATGGCCCAGCGGAAGACTCATGATCTCTCGCTCGGCGAGGACGCACGTCGCGTCGGACGGGCTCCTGCGAGCGACGTCGACCAGGACGCGCCCGTCCTCGTCATCTCGCAGGCGGCGGCGCTCGCGGGCATGCACCCGCAGACGCTGCGCCAGTACGACCGCCTCGGCCTCGTGGTGCCGCGCCGCACCCCGGGCCGGGGGCGGCGCTACTCGCTGCGCGACGTCGCGAAGCTGCTCGAGGTGCAGCGGCTCAGCCACGACGAGGGCATCAACCTCGCGGGCATCCAGCGCATCCTCGCGCTCGAGTCGCAGGTCGAGCGGCTCGAGCGCCGCATCGAGGCGCTCTCCGCGCGCGTCGAGCCGGGCGGACGGGTGTTCGCGGCCGCGGCGAGCGGCGACGTCGTCGTCGTGCCGCGCGGGCGCAGCGTGCGCCGCGGGGTCGAGGAGGCGCTGCGCGAGACGCTCGTCGAGCACGGCGAGGCGCGCGCGCTGGTCATCTGGCGTCCGCGTCCCGACGACGCGGGCTCCTGACGAGCCGCATCGGGACGTCCGGTTCAGCTCCGGCGCGCCTCGCGCGCGACGAGCGCGGCCGCGGCCGGGACGAGCGCGACCTCCGAGGGGTCGAGGCCGGGGTCGGCGGCACGCGTGCGCGCGGCGGCGTCGAGATGCCGCAGGAGCATCGGGTCGGCGAGGTGGAGGAACGCGTCGAGCAGCACCCGGGCGCCCGGCGCGAGCTCGTCGTCCTCGTCCGCCGCGACCTCCGCGAGGACCACCGCGGTGACGGCGAGGTCGAGCCCGGCAGGTCCGAGCCGGGCGTTCGTCCAGCCGAGGACGGCCGGGCCGTCGGCCGTGAGCACGACGTTCGCCGGGTGCAGGTCGAGGTGGACGACGCACGGCCGCCCGGCGGGATCCGGGTCGTCGAGGGCCGCGAACGACGGCGCGGTCAGCGCGGCGTGGGCCGGCTCCCCGGGGAGCGGTGGAGGCACGGCGTGCAGGGCCTCGTGCAACGTGACGAGCATGCGGGCCGACCCGGCGAGCGAGGTCCGGCCGCCGAGGATCGACTGCAGGAGAGTCGGCCCCCGCAGGAGCTCCATGGTGAGGTCGCCGTCCGCCGCGGCGTCGACGCGCGGGGCGGGGTATCCCGCGGAGCGCACGTGCCGCATGACCTCCGCGGTGCCGACGGAGTCGGCACCCGAGCGCGAGCGGCGCAGCACGCGGTCGGCACCGACGGCGTAGAGGTCGGCGTCGGCACCCGAGAACAGCGGCGCGCCGAGGGTAGGGACCATGGGCCGACGCTACGCCTGTCCTGCCCTCCTGACGAGGCCCGGGCCGCCACCCTGGTCATGCATTCCGAAAGAATGTCGTGCGCTAATTCGGCGCTATTCCTGCATTTCTTAGCCAGGCCTTCCTTGCTATACATCGCGGAATTCCGGGAATACCGTGGAGACGGAAGCCCGGCCCCCACGGGACTCGTCTGGACAGGAGATCGCGATGAGCAGCCTCACGGAGATGCCCCAGGTCGTCGAGTGTTCGATCGACGGCTGCGGCTACAACCACGACCACGGGTGCCACGCCGGAGCCGTGACCATCGCCGGTCACGCGGGCGACGCCGAGTGCGCGACCTTCATCCCGCTGGGGACCAAGGGCGGCCTCGAGAAGGTGCTCGCCCACGTCGGGGCGTGCCAGCGCACCGACTGCGTCCACAACGCCTCGCTCGAGTGCTCGGCGCCGTCGATCCGTGTCGGCGCGGGAGCCTCCGGCGAGGACAAGGCCGACTGCCTCACCTTCACGCCGCGCTGACGCGGCAACCACGGACCTCCTCCGGAGGCGGACCGGCCGCTGGTCCGCGGGACGCCCTGCCCCCCTGGCTGCGCCCCGGTCGCACGATTGCCGTGCGGTCGGGGCGTCGTCGTGCGGTCAGCGTTGCAGGGCGTCGAGGAGGTCGACCGCCGCCGCGTGGGTGCGCGGGAGCGGCTCGACCCAGACGCGCGGCGGGCGCCGCAGGATCGCCGTGACGCCCAGCGCCAGCCCAGTGCGCTCGATGTTGTGCCGCAGCACGGTGCGCAGCGTGTCCTCGTCGGCCCCGCGCTCCCCGAGGACGACGAACAGGCCGTTGCCGAGCGAGGCCATGGGGTGTCCGTCGCCGAAGGTGTGCGTGAGCGCGCGCCCCATCGCGGCCGACCGCGCGAAGCGTTGCCAGCCGGTGAGGTCGTCGAGCGCGACGTCGACGACGAGCAGCCCGTGCGTCCGGGTGGCGTCGCTGCCCGTGCGCAGCGCGACGCCGTACGTCTCGCGGAGCCTGTGGACGAAGTACTGGGTGGTTGCGAGGCCCGACTCGGGGTCCAGGACCTCGGGCGTCACCGGGGTGGCCTCGTAGCCCTCCGACCAGCCGACCGCGACCGCGCGCAGGAGCTCGACCACCGGCTCGCGGTCGTGCGTCCGGTACAGGCACACGACGTCGTCGATGGCCTCTCCGATCCCCACCCCCGCCTCGGCCCGCACCCTCCCGAGCCGCTCGGCGGCCGGCGTCCCGTCACGTTCCTCGCACAGCGCCTCGACGAGCGCGTCGACGGCAGGGTGGTACCAGTCGCCCGGCCGCAGCCAGATTCCCTCGGCACTCGCGTGCCGCCAGCGCTCGCGCACGCTGTCGGGAGCGGGCAGGGTGTACCCGTGGAGGAGGTCCATATCGATGAGACGGTCGAGCGGCCGATCCATGACGCGGGTCGGGGAGAGAGTTTCTGAGACCCCGGGTCTGGGGTGAAAAGGGGCGAACGGGGAGAACTGTGACCGTTACCGTTCCGTCGCCAGAAGGCGACTGCCTCGAAGTTGGACGGGCGTCTACTATGGGCCCCCTACGCCTCGGTCGGGGCGGTCTCCGGGGCGGGTGACATGACGCAGGCGCAGGAACGGGTGTGGAGCGAGGCGTTCAGCGACGCCGAGCTCATCACCGCCGTGCGCGAGGGCGACATGAGCGCCTACGGCGTCCTCTACGAGCGCCATGCCGCGGCGGCTCGCACCGTCGCACGCCAGTACGTCCGGTCCACGGCCGACGCCGACGACGTCGTCTCCGACGGGTTCGCGCGCACGCTGTCCGTGCTGCAGAGCGGGGGCGGCCCCGACGTCACCTTCCGCGCCTACCTGTTCACCGTCGTCCGACGGCTCTCCTACGATCTCGTCAACGGAGCGCGCCGTACCCAGCCGACCGACGACGAGCGCACGTTCGAGACCGCGTTCGGGCCCATGGCGTCCACCGAGGACCCGACGCTCGCGGGGTTCGAGCGCTCGACGGTGGCCCGCGCCTACCTGGACCTCCCTGAGCGCTGGCGCGCCGTGCTCTGGTACATGGAGGTCGAGAACCTCTCCCCGGCCGATATCGCGCCGATCCTCGGGCTCACCGCCAACGGCGTCTCCGCGCTCGCCTACCGGGCGCGCGAGGGCCTGCGCCAGGCGTACCTCCAGCAGCACCTGACGTCCGTCCCCGCCGAGGAGTGCCGCACGGTCAACGCGCTCCTCGGCTCGTACGTGCGCGGCGGGCTCGCCAAGCGTGAGACGACGCGCGTGGAGTCCCACCTCGACGGCTGCGGCGAGTGCCGCGCGCTCGTGCTCGAGCTGGGCGACGTGTCGCACGGCATGCGCGCCGTCATCGCCCCGCTGGTCCTCGGCGTCGGCGCGCTCGGCCTGGTCGGGACGGCCCTCCCGACGTTCGGCGGCGCCTCCGTCGCCGGCGGCGTCGGTGCCGCTCTCCAGGGTTCGTCGAGCGGGGGCGCGGGATCGGCAGGCGGGTCCGCTGCCGCAGGCGGCTCCGGCGGTGCGGGAGCGGGCGCGGGCGCGAGCGCCGGTGGAGGCGCGGCCGGGACCGGTGCCGTCGGCGGCGCGGGTGCCGCCGCAGGCGCGGCCGGTGGTTCCGGCGGTGCGGTCGGGGCCGGCGCGGCGTCCGTCGGTGGCGCAGCGGCCGCGGCCGGCGGTGCGGCGGCCGGGAGCGGCGCGCTCGCCGCGGCCGGTGCCGGCGGCCTCGTCGCCCTCGTCACGTCGGCGCCGCTCGCCGCGGCGGCCGTCACGGTCGGCGTGCTCGCGATCGCCGGGCTCGGCGTCGCGGGCGCCCTCGGGGTGTTCTCGCCGGACCCCGCGCCCACCCCGACCGCGCAGACCTCACCGTCGCCGTCCGAGTCACCGACCACGGGGACCACGACGACGCCGGACCCGACCACCGACCCGACGTCGCCCACGAACGTCCCGCCCGCCCCGACCGACGAGACCGCCGCCGGGACGGGGGACACGACCGGGACCGGCGGCGGGTCGCCCACGGACGGCACCACCCCGGTCGGGTCGACGCCGGGCACCACGACGCCGGGCGGGTCCACCGACCCGGGCACCGGCACGCCGACGCCCACCGACCCGGGGACCGGGACGCCCGGGCCGACGGACCCGGGAACACCCGAGCCCGGCCCGGCGGCGCTCGAGCTGTCGCTCGCCCCGGTCTCGCTCGCGGCACGAGTGCCGGCGGACCTCGTCATCACCGCGTCGAACACCGGCGGGCGAGTGGCCGAGGAGGTCTTCGTCGACCTCACGCTCCCCGAGGGTGTCTCGACCCCCGGCTCGTCGCTCGTCGCGCGCGGCACCGCCGTCGGCGGGCCGCTGTCGACGGCCTCGCTCCCCTGCGGCAGCGCGGTGCCGCAGGCAGACGGGACGAGCCTGGTCACGTGCTCGGTCGGCATCCTCGCGCCGCGGGCGACCCAGGACCTGTCGGTGCAGGTGCGTGCCGACTCGGGTGGCGAGTACGCCTTCGCCGCGGCGCTGCGTGCCAAGGGCATCGAGCCGTCACACCGGTCGTTCCCGCCGACGAAGGTCGCGTACTGGGGAGCTGAGCTGCGGGTCACCGCGGAGCCCACGCTCGCGTTCGACAACCCGGGCGATGCGACGCTGCGGCTCTCCCTGCGCAACAGCGGCGACAAGCCTGCCGTGGAACCGCGCGTGACCGTCGACCTCCCGGACGGACTGAGCCTCGTCGGCGGCGGCCCGCCGGGCTGGAGCTGCGAGGCAGGCGACGGGGACGTGACGTGCGCCTCGCCGTCGGGCACGACCCTCGCCCCGCGTGCGACCGTCGCCGTCCCGGTGCGTCTGCTCGCGGACCTCGAGACCGTCCCGGACGACCTGCCCGACCTCCAGGTCCAGGCGACGGCGGGTGACGTCCGCTCGGGCACCGCGTCCGTCGACCCGGCCGTCGACGACTACTGGGGCGGCGCCGCGGATGGTCTGCGCGGGGAGGACGGGGCGCTCCGCGGCGTCGTGGCGCAGTGCACGGCGACCGAGAAGGGCGACGTCGCGTCTCTCGTCGCGACGTACACCAACACCACGTCGTACGACGGCCTCGACGTGACGGTCGAGGCGGCGGGTTCGAGCGCGACCGCCTCCGCGGTCCGGCTCGGCCAGGAGGTGAAGGTCCAGGTCGACGACGGGGTGCGCTACCCCGCCGGGCGTGCGGCCGTCGTGCTCTCGACGACCGTCGCGGGCGAGACGTTCGAGCACCGTCTCGACGCGGGGTCGTTCGACGCGCTCGACTGCTGGTCCCCGCCGCCGTGGCTCACGGCTGCGGACGTCCGGGTCGCGGCCGACAACGACGGCGGCACGGTCCGCTGGACGGCGAGCGTCGTGAACGGCACGGGCGAGAAGCTCGACGTGCGTCTGCTCGCGCCCGACAACGACACGTGGTCGGGGGTCGCGGACTCGGCGGCGATCACGCCCCTGGCCGACCGCCAGACGGGCGACCTCGTCCTCGACACCGGGCTGACCCAGACGGTGCGCGGGAACGCGGTCCTGCGCCAGTACCGCTGGCACCAGGACGACGACGGCGACGGCAAGGGCTACCAGAGCCTGCTGCCCGTCCTTCTCGAGGAGCAGAGGATCGCACCCGCAGTCCAGGGACCCTCGCTCGGTCAGTGCCGGTTCGACCCGGAGTCGGACACGTCGTCCGCGCCCGTGAGCCTGTCCTACGACAACTCGGCGTCGACCCTTCCGGTCGTGTTCTCCGTCGACGGTCGGCCGGGCCTGACGGCGACGGTCGCGGGCGGGGCCACGCAGGTCGTGGACCTGCCGCGCGCCGGGACGCAGGCCGCCGCCTACACGGTGCGCGCCGACGGTCGCGCGCTCGGCACGCGCACGGTGGACGCCGTCGACTGCTTCCAGTGGTCGGTGACGGGCACCGCGACGACGCGCTGGTCGGCGGAGACCCGGTCCGTCGTCGTGCAGGGCGAGTACCGCAACGGCCACGCGGCGACGACGCTGCGCGTGACCATGGACGGCGGTGCGCTGGGCGTCACGAAGGCTGTGGACGTCGCACCGGGCGAGACGGTGACCCTCACGCTCGACACGGGGTCGCGCGACGTGGCGGCCGGCAAGGTCGTCCTCCACGCGACGCGGCTCGACGGGTCCGCGCGGGCGCACTCCGTGACCGCCTCGTACGACGCGGTCCGGCACGCACCCGCCGTGGGCTCGCCGGTCGTCGGGAAGTGCGTGCTCGACCGGAAGACCGAGCTGTCTGCCGCGACGGTCTCGCTGCGTTACGACAACACGCGCTCGACCGTCCCGGTCGTCTTCTCGGTCGAGGGGCGGGAGGACCTGACCCGGACCGTGGACGGCGGCGCGGCCGTGACCGTCGACGTGCCCGGAGGCGTGGGCCAGGAGCCGCTGCGGCTCGCGGTGCTCGCCGACGGCGCGCCGCTCGCGAGCCATGACGTCGCTGCCGTCGACTGCTTCGACTGGAAGAAGGTCGCGCACGCGGCCGACGCGGAGACGTCCTGGGTGGTGGCTCCCGGGTCCGGGGTCGGCACGTCCGTCGTGACCGGCACGTTCCACAACCCGTACGCCGCGACGACGCTCCGCGTCGGGATGTCGACTCCGCACGGCGACGCCGCGCCGGTCGAGGTCGCGCCGGGTGCCGAGGCGACGTTCACCGTGGACGCGAAGGCTCTGTCCGTCCCCGCCGGGACGGCGACGTTCACGGTCGAGCGCGCGGCGC
Source organism: Cellulosimicrobium sp. E-16 (assembly GCF_049913115.1). Taxonomy (NCBI): domain Bacteria; kingdom Bacillati; phylum Actinomycetota; class Actinomycetes; order Micrococcales; family Promicromonosporaceae; genus Cellulosimicrobium; species Cellulosimicrobium sp. E-16. The sequence continues at coordinate 4,049,871 of NZ_CP183974.1, read as the reverse complement.
CGTCGGGCCCGGGCCGGGAGACGGTCGAGGCCCTCTACCGCGCCCTCGCGTACAGCCCGGAGTGGGCCCGGTCCGCGACGGTCGACGCACGCTGGCAGGACGGCTCGGTCAAGCTCGTCGGCACGCTGACCAACGACTCGCCCGAGACGGTCGACGTGGTCATGTCGGCCGCGGGCTACGGGGACTCGGGGTCCGCGCAGCAGGTCGCGCCCGGTGCGACCGCGACGTTCACCGTGGACACGCGCGCGCTGGACGTGAAGCCCGGCTCCGTCACGTTCCGCCAGTCGCGCACCGTGCTCGGCACGGTCTTCACGGACGCACGCCTCACGGAGAGGTACCAGGGCGACCGGTACCAGCCCGATTGGACCGCCACCTCGACGGTGGTCGCGCAGTGCGCCGTCGGGAGCGACGGCGTCGTCCTCTCCGTGACCCTGCGCAACGACTCGCCCGAGGCGATGCACGTCCTCGCACGCACGCCGTTCGGCGACCGCGACCTGGGCGACGTCGCCCCCGGGGCGAGCGCGAGCGGTGACGTCGCGGCGGGGGCGCTCGCGGTCAAGGCCGGGAAGGTCGAGCTCGAGCTCTCCCGCACCGTGCTCGGGGTGTCGTTCACCGAGACGCTCTCGGAGCACTTCGGCGCGCTCGACTGCACGGTCGAGGCGCCGACGGCGAGCCTCGTCCTCGGCGACCCGTACTTCGACGCGCAGCGCGGCCACTCGTACCGCGCCGTGTCCGTCCTGCTCGACAACTCCGGCTCGAACGTCCCGGTGACGTTCCGCGTCACGGGGCAGGCCAAGGGCGAGTGGGTCGTGGGCGCGGGGGAGCGGCGCACCGAGAGCCTGGGCGAGGCGCCGTGGTCCGGGGCGACCTACGTCGTCCACGCGGGCAAGGGGACCGAGCATCTCAGGGTCGACGACTTCACCGCGGCGCCCGCGTGCTACCCGGAGTGGGAGGCGGGCATCTGGTACGACCACGACGCCGAGGTCTCCTACCGCGGCTGGAACTACACGGCACGCAACGGCAGCGTCCTCGTGCGACCGGACCGCGACCCGCTCGGGCTGTTCTGGCAGCGCGGGTCGCGCTGCGGCGAGGGCTGACGGGCGTCGTCGTCGCCCGCTGCCCGGGTGCGGCAGCTAGGGCAGGACGTCCGCGAGCGCGTCGTCGACGGGTCGGTCGCCGCCGACGAGGTCGAGCACGAGGCCGGCCGACTGCGGTTCGTGGAGGACGGCGGCGAGCACGAGCGCGACGTCGTCGCGCGTCACGTCCGACCTCTCGCCCACGGCGGCGCCGGGCTTGCGGCGCTTGCCGCGTGGCTTGTCGCCGTCCCCGACGGGTGCGAGCGCGACGAGGCCGACGCCCGGGTCGTCGGTGAGGTGCCCGGGGCGCACGATGGTCCAGGCGAGGTCGGTCCGCGCGCGCAGGTCGTCCTCGGCCGCTGCCTTGGCGCGCAGGTAGGCCCAGAACACGTCGTCGACGTCGTCGGGCCGCTCGTCGGCGCGCGCCGCCTCGACGCCGCGGGAGGAGAGGAGGACGTAGCGTCCGACGCCCGCGCGCTCGGCGGCGTCGGCGAGCAGCGCCGCGCCCGCCCGGTCGACCGTGTCCTTGCGCGGCGCTCCGCTCCCGGGACCGGCGCCGGCCGCGAACACGACGGCGTCCACGCCCTCCAGCTCGAACGACACCGCGACGGCGTCGTCCTTCTCGAGGTCGATGAGCGCGACGTGCGCGCCGAGCTCGGTGAGGTCCGTGATCTGCGCGGCGGACCGCACGAAGGCGACGACGTCGTCACCCCGCTCCACCAGGGTCCGGGCCAGGCGACGGCCGACCTGGCCGTGACCTCCCGCGATGACTGTGCGCATGGGCCGAACGTATCGCCGTGCGGGCGTCCGCGCCCGGCGAGGAGCGTCGCCCCGGGGCCTGCCGCCGGGATGCTGGGCACCCCGGACGGGGTTGCGCTGCCGGGCGCGCGGTCCCCCACGGCCCCCCACGTCGACCGCGGCCCGGCAGCGCTGGTCCTCAGGCGGCGTCCCCCGTGCCGCCGAGGACGACGGGGGTCTGCGGGTCGAACCGGTAGCCGAGCCCGCGGACCGTGGTGATGACGTGCTCCAGCCCGAGCTTCTCGCGCAGGCGGCGCACGTGGACGTCGATGGTGCGGCTGCCCGCGGCGACCTCGTGGTCGGCCCACACGGTCTGGAGCAGCTCGGCCCGCGTCACGACGCGGTGCGCCGTGCGGGCGAGGTAGGACAGGAGCTCGAGCTCCCGGAACGTCAGGCGCGCGGACCGGCCCTCGACCGTGACCGTGCGCCCGGCGGGGTCGATGACGACGCGCGGGACGGGCGAGAGCGTCGCGAGCCGCTCGCGGAACGCCGCGATGTCCTGCACGGGCGACGACGTCGCCGTCGTGGGCTCGGCGAGCGCGAGGGCCGTGTAGGTCTCGGCGCTCGGCAGCCAGTCGCGGGCGAGCTCGCCCAGGGCCTCGGCGAGCTCGACGAGCTGCGCCTGGGGCTGCTCGCCCGGCGCGGCGTCCACGCCGACGTAGAGCACGAAGCCGGGGTTGCGGCGGGGCGCGGCGTCCGGCGCGGCCGAGGCGTGCGGCGGGGCGGGCCGCTGCGGTGCGAGGACTCGGGGTGCGGCGGCGCGCGTCGAGGTGCGGCGGGCGGGGCGGGTAGCGGTGAGCGTCATGGGTGGCTCCGGGTGCGTCGGGCCGACGGCGTCGCCGGGGAACCGGCGGGTCGGCAGGGGTCGAGGGCTGAACCGAGGTGCGGGAGAGGGTTCAGGCCTGACAACAGACGCACATGACCGCGCCCGGGAGCGCGCCGGACGGCGCGCTGGCGGGAAGGGTCGTGGTGCTCACGGGAGCGAGCATGGCAGCGCACCGCACGGTACGCCAAGAGGAGCCCGAGAACTTCTCAGCATGCGGACCGGCGGAGTCTCGCGTTCCGGGCTCAGATGCCGACGACGAGCGGCGCGACCGGGCTCGGTCGCGCGCGCCCGCGCAGGTGGGAGGGGTCAGACGACGCCGTAGAGGCGGTCCCCGGCGTCGCCGAGGCCCGGGACGATGTACGCCTTCTCGTTGAGGCGCTCGTCGACCGCGGCGACCACGAGGTGGACGTCCACGCGGTCGCCGACCGCGTTCTCCAGCACCTGGATCCCCTCGGGAGCCGCGAGCAGGCAGACCGCCGTGACGTCGCGCGCACCGCGCGCGAACACGTAGTCGATCGCGGCGACGAGCGTGCCGCCCGTCGCGAGCATCGGGTCCAGGAGGAACACGTGCCGACCCGTCAGGTCGTCGGGGAGACGGTTCGCGTAGGTGACCGCCTCGAGCGTCTCCTCGTCGCGCTGCATGCCGAGGAACCCGACCTCCGCCGTCGGCAGGAGGCGCGTCATGCCCTCGAGCATCCCGAGGCCCGCGCGCAGGATGGGGACGACGAGCGGGCGGGGCTCCGCGAGGCGCACGCCGACCGTCGTCGTCACCGGCGTCTCGATCTCGTGCGGCTCGACGCGCACGTCGCGCGTGGCCTCGTAGGCGAGCAGCGTGACCAGCTCGTCGACGAGGAGCCGGAACGTCGGCGACGCCGTCTCCTTGTTCCGCAGGACGGTCAGCTTGTGGGCCACGAGCGGGTGGTCGGCGACGTGCAGGCGCATGGCGACAACGGTATCCGACCACAGGCCCTCCCGTACCGCCCGGTAACCGGCCGCCGTCCGCGAGTTGTCAGCGCCACACCGGTCTATAGCCTGGTGAGGCGCTGACAGCTCTCTCCGCACCACCGAGCGGTCAGCACCTCGTCGCGGTCCGGCGACGAGCCGCCGAGCTCTTCGTACGCACCGGAGGTCCCGTGCCCGACGACGTCGCCCACCCCGGCGACCCCGCCCACCCGGGCCAGGGACCGGCGTCGGGCACCGGGGGCCCCGGGTCGGGCACGACGGCGGCCGGCGGCGCCCCGGAGCCGCGGGGGCTCGACCTGCCGTGGGCGGACGGGACGTTCCCGCCGGACACGGTCGCGGCGCGCCGACAGGTCTGGGACGCACTCATGGGCCTCGCGCTGCACGAGGCCACCCACGCGCTCGCGAGCGACGACGTGCCGGTGGGTGCGCTCGTCGTCGGGCCGGACGGGCGGCTGCTGGGCGCGGGTCGCAACCGGCGCGAGGAGACCGGCGACCCGACCGCCCACGCCGAGGTGCTCGCGCTGCGCCAGGCCGCCGCGACGCTCGGGGAGTGGCGGCTCGAGGGCTGCACGCTCGTCGTGACGCTCGAGCCGTGCGTCATGTGCGCCGGGGCGCTCGTGCTCGCGCGCGTCGAGCGGCTCGTGCTCGGCGCGTGGGACCCCAAGGCCGGCGCGACGGGCTCCGTCTGGGACCTCGTGCGCGACCAGCGCGCCAACCACGCCGTCGAGGTCGTCGGCGGCGTCCGCGAGGACGAGTGCGGCCGCCTCCTGCGCGACTTCTTCGCCGCCCAGCGCTGAGCGCCGCGCCCCGCCGAGAACGACCTGAGGGTCGCTGTCGAGCGGATGACGACCCTCAGGTCGTGCTCGACGCGGGCTCTCGTCGTGCTCGGCGTCAGCGGGGGAGGGCCGCGGCGAGCGTGGTGAGGGTCTCGGTGGTGCCGGCGTCGACCTTGAGCGTCGCGAGCGGGTCGCCGCGCGTCCAGCCGCGGTTGACGATGACGACCGGCTTGCCGGCCTTCGCCGCGTGCCGCACGAACCGCAGCCCGCTCATCACCGTCAACGACGACCCCGCCACGAGCAGAGCGTCGCCCTCGTCGACCATCGCGTACGCACGCTCGACCCGCTCGCGCGGCACGTTCTCCCCGAAGTACACGATCTCCGGCTTGAGCACCCCGCCGCAGAACTCGCACGGCGCCGGGCGGAAGTGCGACGTCTGCTCGATCACCGCGTCCGCGTCCGGCGCGATCTCCACGTCCGCGACGTCGCCGATGCTCTCGATGAACCCCGGGTTGAGCGCCGTGAGCCGGTCCGCGAGGTGCTCGCGCGAGATGACGCGCCCGCACTGGAGACAGATCACGCGGTCGTACCGGCCGTGCAGGTCGATGACGTTCCGGCTGCCCGCGTCCTCGTGCAGCAGGTCCACGTTCTGCGTGATCAGCCCCACGAGCACGCCCGCGTCCTCCAGCCGCGCCAGCGCGCGGTGGCCCGCGTTCGGCTGCGTGCGGTGCACGTGCTGCCAGCCCACGTGGTTGCGTGCCCAGTAGTGGCGGCGGAACGCCTCGTCCTGCACGAACTGCTGGTACGTCATCGGGTTGCGCGGCGGCGAGTCCGGGCCGCGGTAGTCCGGGATGCCCGAGTCCGTGGACAGGCCCGCGCCCGTCAGCGCCGTGACCCGCAGCCCGCGCAGGAGCTGCACGGCGTCCTCCGCCGTCCCCAGCGGCGGCTCCGGCTCCGTGCCCGACGGCGGCGGCCGGCTCGGTCGCCACGCGAGCCGCGACGTCAGGGTCGGGACGGCGGACGGCGGCAGGTCCGCGGAGGACGTCGCCACGTGCGCGGGGGACGCGGTCGGGCTCACGGGCGTCGTCGGGTCGTCGGTGGGCACGTCTCCTACCGTACGACGGCCCGCGAGGTAGAACCCCCGGTCGCGAGATAGAGCTCGCGGAGCTCTACGTCGCGACCGGGGGTTCTACCTCGCGGGACCAGGCCTTGGGTTCGGGTCAGGAGTCGGGGGTCGCGTCCGGGCGGCCGCGACCGCCCATCTGGACGCCGCCGGCCCACTCGCCGGCGACGACGTCGGTGGGGGCCGTGGGCGTCGTCACGGTGTAGGCATCGCCGGTCGTGACATCGGGCGAGGAGAAGACGACGTTCGCGGTGTCCTTCGTGACGGTGTGCTCCGCGAGGACGGTGCCGTCCGAGGTGGAGATCGTCACGGCGTCGCCGGCCGTTGCGGCGACGTTCGTCGCGAGCCAGCCCTGCGCGGAGTCGGTCGAGGGGGCGACCGCCATGCCGGAGCTGCCTGCGGCGAGGAGCGTGCCGCCCGTGATCTCGAACGTCCCGGCGACGTCGAGCGCGCCGTTGCCGTCGTTCGTCGGACCCTGGACGAACGTGTCGCCGCCCGTGATGGTCAGCGTGCCGTTCGAGTCGAGGCCGTCGCCGTCCGCATCGACCGTGAGCGTGCCGCCGGAGATCGTCAGCGTCGAGCCGTCGTCCTGCTCCATGCCGCCGTCGGCACCTCCACTCGGTCCGCCGCCCTGCGGCATCTCGCCGTCGGTCGGCATCTCGGGCGGGGTGGCACCGCCTGCCGGTGCGCCCTCCGGCGGCTCGGGCACCTGGCCGTCGGTGCTCGGGGGAACCTGGCCGTCCGTCGTGCCCGACGACGCGGCGTCGCCCGGGTCGCCCGCCGCACCTTCGTCGGCGGTCCCGTCCTTCGACCCGTCGGCCGTCGCGTCCTCCGTGGCAGCGGTCGTCCCCACGGTCGCGTTGAGGCCGTCGTCGGTCGCCGTGACGTCGAGGTCGCCGCCGGAGATCGTGATGGCCGCGCCCTCGATGCCCTCGACGGACGTCGTGACGGTGAGGTCGCCGCCCGAGACGGTGACGTCGCCGTCGGCGTGCACGCCGTCGTCGCCGGACGACAGCTCGATCGTCCCGCCCGAGACGGAGACGGCGCCGTCGGAGTGCAGCGCGTCGTCGGCGGCGTCGACGGTGAGCGTGGCGTCGTCGCCGACCACGACGCCGACGTCGCCCTTGAGGCCCTTCGCGGAGGCGTCCTCGGCGACGGCCGCGCCCGCACCGCCCGCGGCGGTCACGGACAGCGTCCCGCCGGAGACGATGACGTCGGTGACGGCCTGCACGCCGTCGTCGCCGGACGTGACAGTGACCGTCCCGCCGCGCACGTCGACGAACCCCAGGGTCTCGTCGCCGTCCTCGGTCGACTTCAGCCCGTCCTTCGCGGCGGTGACGTCGAGCGTCCCGCCCGTGACGACGAGGTAGTCCTTGCCGCGGAGGCCGTCGTCGCCCGCGTCGACCGTGAGGTCACCGCCTGCGACGACGAGGCCGTCCTTGGAGACGATGCCGTCGTTCGCGTGCGACGTGACGCTGAGCGCCCCGTCGCCGCCGATCAGGAGGTCGGCCGTCGAGTACAGCGCGCCGTCGGGCTCGCCGTCGGCGTCCTGGGCCGAGTACGTCTCGGCGTCGGTGAGGCTGTTGGTGGAGCCGTCGGCGAGGATCACGGCGACCTTCTCCGCGTCCTGCACGTTCACGGCGGCGTTCGTCGTCGCGGCGATGTCCGCGCCGTCGAGCACGAGCTGGACGAGCCCGTCCTCCGCGGTGTCGACGACGACCTGCCCCTCCAGCGTGCCGCTCAGCACGTACGTGCCGGGGGCGGTGATGGTCACGGTCGAGCCGTCGACGGTCACGCCGTCGCCGTCCGCCGTCGCGGCGTCGCCGTCGAGCGTGACGGCCACCGCGGAGGCCTCGTCGAACGCGAGGTCGGCGTCCTCCACCGTCACCTCGGTGTTGTCCGCGCGGGCCTCGTCCGGGGTCAGCCCGGCGACGGCGTCGGACACGACGCTCGTGGTGGTGGTCTCGGTGGTGCCGGTCGAGGCGGTGTCCGTGGTCGCGGCGCTGCCCAGCACGGAGCAGCCCGCGAGGACGGCGGCGGCGGCCGCGGCGGTGAGGTAGGTCAGGGGTCGGCGGATGCGCATCAGAGGCTCCTGTCGTCGTGCCCGGGGGTACGGGCGGGAGGGGTCGTGGTCCCCGCGGGTGCGGTGGCGCCGGGGGAGGGGGCGAGGTGGCGGCGGATCACGCGCCGCCACGGGCCGTCGGGCAGGTCGGGTCGCAGGAGCGCCAGGCCGGTGCCGTACTTCGAGATCCGCTCGGGCCGGTGGCCGTGCCGCCACAGCAGGCGGTCGAGGTCCGACGGCGTCGAGCCGCCCTTCGTCTCGACGACCACCAGGTGCGGGACGGACCAGGCGAGCGGCGCGTGCGCACCGTGCGGCTCGAGCCCCCACGTGAGGCCGGTGTCGATCGTGGCGCGCGCGGCGCTGTCGGGCCGGGGGAGCAGGAGCGTCGTGCGGCGGTACCGCGACACGAGGCCGGGCGTGAGCGCGTGCTCCGGCACGCCGTCGATCCCCTCGGCCGCGAGTGTCCGGCCGACGAACGTGCGGCCCGCGCCGAGCGCCGTCGGGCACTCGTCGTGCGCGACGCGCTGCTTGAGCGTCGTGCCGCGCGCAGCGCGGGTCTTGACCTCGAGGAAGCTCGTGCCCGAGTCGAGGTACGTCCGCGTGCGGACCTTGAACCGCCGACGGCGGCGGGTCGCCGTGAGGCGGAACGACGCCAGGTCGGGGGTGTCGAAGTACACCGACTCGTACGGCGAGCTGCGGGCGCCGTCGATCTCGAGGACGCGGGCTGCGGACGTGCGGGCGAGGTCGTCGAGGACGGCCACGGCGTCGTCGACCGGGAGGACGTACTTGCGGTCGACCCGGGTGAGGAGCGCGGCCGCATCGACGAGCTCGTCGAGGCCGACGCCGTCGAGCGGGCAGAGGACGGCGCGCACCCGGTCGTCGGCCGTCACGGTCCGAGGGCTCATGCGCGCACCTCGGTCCGCTCGGGCCGGGCCGGCGTCGTGGTCGCCGGGGTGAGAGGTGCGAAGGGCGCGGCGTCGCGCGGGGCCGGGAGCGCGGCGTCGGGCACGGGGAGGGGTGCGGCGGCCGCCCGGGTGGGCACCGCCGTCGCCCGACGGCGGGCACGCGGCTCGGTGTAGCGGACGTCCACCCAGGTGGTGTCGTTGACGAGGTCGAGGCGCTGGACGCTGACGCCGCGGACCTCGGCGCCGAGGAGCTCCTCGAGGTAGCGGGTGAGGTCGGCGCGGTCGGCGAGGGCGCGGTCGACGACGACGCTCTGGCTCTGCGCCCGGCGCAGGACCCGCGGGTGGTCGACAACCGCCATCACGCCGACGACGAGCACCATGCCGGCGAGGGAGAGCCAGCCGGTCGTCGCGCCGAGGCCGCCGAGGAGGCCGAGCGCGAGGGCCGCGAAGTAGTAGGCGACCTCCGTCTGCGACAGCTCGGTCGAGCGGAGCCGGATGATCGACAGGACCCCGAAGAGCCCGAGCCCCAGCCCGGCGCCGACGCTGCTCGTCGCGAGCGTCGCCGCGACCGCGAGCACCCCCACGTTGACGCCGAGGTACGCGACCACGAGGTCGCGCCGCCGGTGCCGGGGGAAGTAGAGGCCGAACGCGAGGACGGTGACCGCGACGAGGTCGACGAGGTACAGGACGGGCTGGGACACGAGGCCTCCGGGTGCCGGGGCGCTGGGCGCCGTGGTCGAGGACGTTCCCATTCCGCCGGGGGAGTCTGTGCGGTCGCTGTGGAGGGCACAGGGTGCGTTTGTGAGTCCCGTCCGGCCCGGCGTCGCCCGGAGTTCACGCGGGTCGCCGCGGCGCTCGCGGCCGCGTGACCGGGGTCACGACCGCGCGCACAGGCGGCGATGTTAGCCTCACCTAAGTCCCCGACGAGAGGTTGTCATGTCGACCACCACCGCGCCCGCGCCGCGGCGCGCCCGCCCCCAGACGGTCCTCGAGGTCCTCGAGACCGCGTGGCTCTCTCCGCACCTCGTGCGGGTCGTGGCCGGGGGCGACGGGTTCGCCGCGTTCACGACGAACGAGCACACCGACAAGTACGTCAAGATCATCTTCGCCAAGCCGGAGCTCGGGCTGGAGCCGCCCTACGACGTCGCGGCGCTGCGCGACACGCTCGCACCGGAGGACCTGCCCGTCACCCGCACCTACACCGTTCGGTGGGTCGACGAGGCAGCCCAGCGGCTCGCGATCGACTTCGTCGTGCACGGCGACGAGGGCCTCGCCGGGCCGTGGGCAGCGCGCGCGAAGCCCGGCGACCGGATCGTCTTCTCCGGCCCTGGCGGCGGCTACGCGCCCGACGTCGAGGCCGACTGGCACCTGCTCGCCGGCGACGACTCCGCGCTCCCCGCGATCGCCGCCGCGCTCGAGGCCATGCCGCGCGACGCCGTCGGGCACGCGGTCCTGGAGGTCGGCACCGAGGCGGACCGGCTCCCGCTCGAGGCGCCCGCAGGCGTCGAGGTCACCTGGGTGTTGCGCGGGGACGCGCCCGCCGGGACGACGACGCTCCTGCCCGACGCCGTCGCCGACCTCCCGTGGCGCGAGGGCCGCGTGCACGTCTTCGCGCACGGCGAGCGCGAGGCCATGAAGGCCCTGCGCCGCGTGTTCGCGGAGCGCGGCGTCCCGCGCGCCGACCTGTCGCTCTCCGGCTACTGGGCCTACGGCCGCGCAGAAGACCGCTTCCAGGCGGAGAAGCGCGAGCCTGTCGGCCAGATCTTCGAGGACTGAGGAGTCCCATGCACCGCACCACCACGTTCCGCCGCGCCCTCGCGGCCACGTCCGCGCTCGCCGTCCTCGCGCTCGCCGCGTGCTCGTCCGGCGACGGGTCGGGCGACGCCGCGCCGTCGGGCAGCCAGAGCGCCGACGGCGCCGCGGACGCCTTCCCCGTGACGATCCCCACCGCGTTCGGCGACGTCGAGATCCCCGAGGAGCCGGAGCGCGTCGTCGCCCTCGGCTGGGGCGACGCCGAGACCGCCCTGGCGCTCGGCGTCCAGCCCGTCGGGGCGAGCGACTGGCTCGCGTTCGGCGGCGACGGCGTCGGCCCCTGGTTCGACGGCGCGTACGACGAGTCGCCCGAGATCATCGGGACGCTCGAGCCGTCCTACGAGCAGATCGCCGTGCTCGACCCGGACGTCATCCTCGACGTGAAGTCGGCCGGCGACCCCGAGCGGTACGAGCGGCTCTCCGAGATCGCCCCGACCGTCGCCATCCCCGAGGGCGGCGAGGCCTACCTGACGCCCATGGAGGACCAGGTGGGGATGATCGCCGCGGCCCTCGGGCGCAGCGACGCCGGCGACGAGCTGCTCGCCGACGTCGACGACGCGTTCGCCGCCGCGCGCGACGAGCATCCGGAGTTCGACGGCAAGACCGCCGTCATCGGGTCGTACTGGGCCGAGGGCTTCGGCGCCTACGTCTCGACGTCCAGCCGCGGCGAGTTCATGCAGGGCCTCGGATTCGAGACCAAGCCCGAGATCGACGAGGCCGCCGGAGAGGAGTTCTCCGCCACCCTCGGCACTGAGGACGTCGACCTGCTCGACGCGGACCTCACCGTCATCCAGCCCATCGGCTTCACCGCCGCCGACGTCGAGGCGCTCCCGATCTTCCAGACCGTGCCGTCCGTCGCCGACGGCCGCTACGTCGTGTTCGACGACAAGGACCTCTCCAACGCCTTCTCGCTCGGCACGCCCACCGCCGTGATCTACGCGATCGACAACGTCACGCCGCTGTTCGCGGACGCGCTCGGCGGGTCGTGACGCCGGGCCTCCGCGCGTCGGATCGGGCGGTCTGACCGGCCGATTCGGTGTCCGGGGGTCTGACCAGGTATCCTTCCTGGGCCGGGTTTCCCGGCGAAGGTAGCGTGTCCGAGCGGCCTAAGGAGCACGCCTCGAAAGCGTGTGTGGGTGAAAGTCCACCGTGGGTTCAAATCCCACCGCTACCGCCGCCCGAAGGGCCCACCCGCAGAATCCTGCCGGTGGGCCCTTCGTCGTATCCGCGCGCGGCTCGACGAGCTTCCGGCGTCGGGCCCAACCGTCACCGCGATCCGGGTGACCCCTGTGGCTCCCGCGAGGGCCGCGGTCAGGATCTTCCGGCAAAGAGGTGATCCAGGTGCTGGTCGATGGCTGCCAGCGCGGCCTGCGGCTCGATCACCTCGAGCTCGAGCAGCGGAGTGAATCCGGTCAGCGCGAGGAGCAGATCCGTCTCGATGTCCGGGTCGCGGTCCGGTGCGATCTGGCCCTGGGTGATCGCTTCTCGGACGAGCTGTGCGACCAGGGCGCGTCCGTCCCGTAGTCCGAGGCTCGCCTGCTTGCGCAGCGCCGGGTCGTGCAGGGCCTCCAGGACATAGGCGGCACTCATGCGGCTCGACGCCCGAGCTTCGGGACCCAGGGGGAGCATCTCGACGAGGACCAGCCGGAGCACGTCGCCGGGGTGCGGAGGCTGCTCGAGCGCGGCGAGTTCCCGTGCGACCCGGTCGGCGGTCTGCTCGGCGGCGAACTCCATCGCGAAGGTCAACAGGGCGGTGCGTGACGCGAAGTAGTGCTGCACGTGCCCCAGCGATACTCCGGCTTCGCTCGCGACCTCGCGCATCGTGGCATTGGTCCAGCCCTGCTGGTCGACGACGCGCCACAGCGCACGCGCGATCGCCGCGCGACGCTCCTGGTGGTCCACCAGCTTCGGCACTCAGTCCTCCCTCCTCGACGCTACGCGTGACACAATACAGGCGTATGGTCAACGACGGAACGGAGCAGCGATGACCGACCCGCACCCACCTCCGGCGTTCTTCAACCCCTATGCGGTCGCCATCGACGACGAGGTAGCGATCGCCCTGCTGGCCGACATGCACGTCCGCAGAGCGATCGAACGCGGTGAGTTCGACGACCTGCCCGGCAGCGGCAAGCCGCTCCTCATGCCCGACCGCTACGACCCCGACTGGTGGCTGAAGAACCTCGTCAAGCGCGAGCGGCTCGTGGTCCTGCCACCGTCCATCGAGCTGCGCAGGGAAGACGCCGCGCTCGACGAGCGCCTCGACGAGATCTGGGTCGAGGAAGACGTGCGGCGCGAGGTCGAGGAGTTCAACCGCCGCGTGCTCCGCGGCCGCTACCAGCCGCCCGCCGGCCCTCCCCTGGTCACCATGCCGCGGGACGTCGACGAGACGGTCGCCGCATGGGCGCACCGCCGGGCGGCACGTGTCGCGGAGGCGGAGGCGAGCGCGAGTGCGAACGCGCCTGCCGAGGGCCGACGTCGTCGTCGGCGCTTCCTGGCGCGGCCCCGTTAGGGCACGCTCGCCTCAGAGACCGACCTCAGCCGCCGCGGCGCGCAGTGCGTCGGCGGACCGGTGCAGCGCGGTGAGCTCGGCGTCGGACAGGGGTGTCGGCAGCAGGGTCCCGGCGCCGTCGTGGCTGACCATGGTCGGGACGGAGAGGCACACGTCGTCGATGCCTCGGTATCCGTTCACGAGCGAGGAGATCGGCATGATGCGGTGCTCGTCGTTGGTGATCGCCTCGACGATCCGGGAGGCGGCGAGGCCGATCGCGTAGGCGGTCGCGCCCTTGCCCGCGATGATGTCATAGGCGGAGTGGACGACGTCGTGCGCGATGGCGTCGCGGACCTCCTGGGCCAGCGGCTCCCGCCCGTAGAACGGGTCGAGCTCCAGGAGCGGCACGCCGCCGATCGTCGCGGACGACCACAGCGGCACGGCGGTGTCGCCGTGCTCGCCGGCGACGTACGCGTGCACGTTCTGCACGGCCACGCCGACGTGGTCGGCGATGAGGTACCGGAACCGCGAGGAGTCGAGCACCGCGCCGGAGCCGAGCACCTGCACGCGCGGCAGGCCGGAGTACCGCAGGGCGGCGTACGTGACGACGTCCACCGGGTTGGTGACCATGAGGTACACGGCGCGGGGCGCGACCTCGACGAGCTGGGGCATGAGCGTGCGTGCCAGGCCGACGGTCTTGGCCGCGAGGTCCATGCGCGTCTGGCCGGGCTGCTGCTTGGCGCCCGCGGTGACCACGACGACGTCCGCACCCGCGCACACCGCGACGTCGTCGGATCCCTCCACGCGCGCCATGGGCATGAACTGAATGCCGTGCGCGAGGTCGAGGGCCTGTGCGCGGACCTTGGCCGTGTCGACGTCGTACAGCGCGACATCTCGCGCCGCCCCGCGGATCAGGACGGCGTAGGCCAGGGTCGCGCCGACCGAGCCGGCTCCGACCACCGCGACCTTCGCGGTCGTTCCGGCCTGGATTCCGCCGGCCCCGGTTCTCGTCTCGCCGACCTCGATGTCGCTCCGTTCCTGCCTCACCGCAGTCACTCCCTCGTCGCGTGCGTCGCATGAGAAGTACGGGCCGCTCTCAGGCTAGGACGTCTCGGCGGACGAGGACGGGAGCGTGTGATCGGCCCTTGGCCGGGCAGAGGCACACCATCCTGGACGGGTGTCCACAAGCCCTGAGTCAGCCGTCCAGCGAAGAGATCTCCGCGCGGGCGAATTTCGTTCGGACCCTGGCGTAAACACCCCTGTCCAGGTACGTTGCAGGAGACCGAACAAATCCCGGGTTCCCCAGCCCGGGCCGAAGAGCAACGAGGCCTTCATGAACGATCGATCGACACCCAGCGCGGCCTCCTCGGGCCGCTCGCTCGCCAAGACCTCGCCCGCACCGACCGCCCGCTCGCGCGTGGTCGCCGCCACCGCCGTCGCCGGGGCGCTCGCCCTGACCGCGGCCACCTTCGCGTCGCCGGCCATCGCGGCGCCGCAGCCCACGGCCAAGCCGGCGGCCTCCGTCGCCGGACCGTCCGACATCAACGGGTTCCGCAGCGTCGGCTACGTCATGGCCGACTCGCGGGTGACCCGCGACTTCCACGTGGTCGACCTCGTCCGCACCGGCGCGATCGAGGACCTCACCCACATCAACTACGCGTTCGGGAACGTCACGACCGACCTCGTGTGCGACATCGCCGACGTCCCCGGCGAGGGCGACCCCCTCAACGACTTCGTCGCGCAGGTCGCGGCCAAGGACTCCGTCGACGGCAAGGCCGACAAGCCCGGCCAGAAGCTCGCGGGCAACTTCAACCAGCTCAAGAAGCTCAAGGCCGTCAGCCCTGACACCAAGATCCTCATCTCGCTCGGCGGCTGGACCTGGTCCGACAACTTCTCCGAGGCGGCGTCCACGGCCGAGGGCCGCACGGCGCTCGTCGACTCGTGCCTCGACCTGTACATCGACGGCGACCTGCCGGTCGTCGACGGCAAGGGCGGCCCGGGCTCCGCGGCCGGCATCTTCGACGGCATCGACATCGACTGGGAGTGGCCGGTCACCGGCGGCGAGACGGCGAACGCCCGCCCGGAGGACAAGGAGAACTTCCTGCTCCTCATGGAGGAGTTCCGCACCGAGCTCGACGCGCGCGGCGCGGCGAACGGCGAGGACTACCTCCTGACGGGCTTCGCGCCCGCCGGTGGCTGGAACGCGGGCCAGGGGGGCTGGCTCGACCCGCGCCTGTTCGCGGTCGTGGACTACCTGAACGTCCAGGGCTACGACTTCCACGGGGGCTGGGTGCCGAACAAGACGGGTCACCAGGGCAACCTGCACCCGGACGGCGCGGAGAACTGGGGCCTCGGTCTCGACGGCGCGCTCGGCATGTACGTCAACGCGGGCGCGGACCCGAGCCAGATCAACGCGGGTCTCGCGGCCTACGGTCACGGCTGGTACGGCGTCGAGGACGGCTCGCAGGGCTGGCAGCCCGCTGCGGGCTACGTCGGCACCAAGACGTACGCGGAGCTGCGCGCGTTCGACGGCGAGCAGTACTTCGACCCGGAGATCGGCGCGAGCTGGCTCTACGACGGCGACCAGTGGTGGAGCTACGACGACCCGGCGTCGGTCACGGCCAAGGCCGAGTTCGTCGCGACGCAGGGCTACGGCGGCGCGATGTGGTGGGACCTCTCGGGCGACTACCGCAACGAGCTGGGCGACGCGCTGGGCTCGACGCTCCGCGCGGCGACCCCCGGCCCGGGTGTGCCCGCCGAGTGCGCGGTGCCGTGGTACGGCACGGGCGTCTACACCGGTGGCGAGGTCGTCTCGCACGAGGGCTCGGAGTACAAGGCCCAGTGGTGGACCCGCAACCAGGAGCCGGGCTCGTCGTCCGCGTGGAAGAAGATCGGTCCGTGCGGCACGGCGCCCGAGGTCGAGGTCGCGGACTGCGCCCCCGCCTGGTCGCGCGAGGCGGTCTACACCGGCGGGCAGACCGTGTCCCGCGCCGGGGTGAACTACAAGGCCCAGTGGTGGACGAAGGGGGAGCTGCCCGGGTCCGTGACGTGGGGCTCGTGGGACCCGGTGGGTCTCTGCGCGTGAGCTGACGGGTCGCCCGGGCGCGCGCATCGCCCGGACGACCCCGGCACGACGACGGCGGGCCCGGTCTCAGGACCGGGCCCGCCGACGTCGTACAAGGAGGGCCATGCGGACCACCGTCCATGGGTGGCTCCGGTTCGTCGTGCGACCACCGTTCTACTCCGCGCGACCAAGGTTCTGCCTGGTGTGACCAAGGTTCTACCTCGCGCGCAACCACGGTTCTACCTCGCGCCACCGGGGTTCTACCTCTCCAGACCAGGGTTCTCCTTCGTGAGAACGGGGTTCTCTCGTGGGAGGGGTGTCCGCCCTCAGCGCTGGGCGCGGACGTCGCGGCGCAGGTAGTTCCAGGCGAGGACGCAGCAGACGATGCCGTTGATCAGGCCCACCACGACGTCCGCCGGGCCGTGGGCGCCGCGGTAGAGCCGGGACATCCCGACCGCGAGCGGCACGAGGCAGCACAGGACCGTGACGACGACGCGCAGGACGGGGTGCGTGATGCGTTGCGCGAGCAGCGCGAGGGTCAGGTAGAACGCGGCAGACGCGCCGGTGTGGCCGGAGGGGAAGCTCGAGGTCGGCGGTGCCTCGTCGAGCCGCGAGACGTCTGGGCGCTCGCGCCCCACGACGATCGACGACGTGAGGAAGATGAGCGCCTGGAGCGCGACGGCGAGCGCGGGCACGACGGCGAACCACCACTGCCGGGTGCGCCACCAGACGAGCAGGATCGTGAGCACGGTCCCGCCGATGATGAACTCGGTCGTCCCGATGAGGGAGAACACGTCGGTCACGGTGTCCCAGAAGGGCGTGCGCCGCTCCTCCAGCCAGCGGTTCACCCCGACCTCGCCGGGCAGGTCGCCCAGCGGACCCGTCACGAGGAACCCGGTCGCGACGATGAGCACCCACAGGACGGCGCCGGGGAGGAACGCCCGGAGACCGACGTCGCGCAGCACCTCCTTCGCGGTGGGTCGGGTCGTGTCGAGCTCGTAGCGGTGCACGAAGGGATGCATCAGACCTCGTTCCTGGGAGCGGAGCCGGAAGAGCGGGCAGTCCGGGCGGACGCCCACCCGTGGTAGCCGACGGCGGACGCCCCTGCGACCGCGCCGCCGAAGAGGATCCCGCCGACGACGTCGGACGGGTAGTGCGCGCCGAGCAGCACGCGGTCGGCCGCGGTGACGATCACGAGCACGGTCGCGCCGCTCACCACGGCGACGCGGCCGCGGCGCCCGAGCAGCGGCCACACCAGCACCGTGAGGCTCACCCCGACGGCGGCGGCGTTCATCGCGTGCCCGGACGGGAAGCTGGACCCAGGCACGACGGTCACCGCGTCCTCGACGACGGGCCGCGCGCGGTCGACGAGCTCCTTCGCGCCGAGCCCGAGCGCCCACGCGCCCCAGATGGTCCCCGCCGCCCAGGCCGCGCGCGACCCGAGGCCGCGGCGTCGCCAGGCCCAGAGACAGACGCCCATCGCGGCGAGGTTCATCCACCGCGCGGCGAGCACCTCCTGCCCGACGAGCAGGGTGCGCTCGAACGCGGGCCGCTCGCCGGTGAACCGGGTCGCCGCGGCGACGGCGGCGCGGTCGCCGTCGACGACGAGCCCCGACTCGGCGCGCACGAGCCACGCGAGCACGAGCACCGGGACGGACGCCGCGACCCCGTACGCCGCGGCCCGACCCAGGGCGCGCCCGAGCGAGCGGCGTGGGGCGGGGTCGGCGGGCACCCCCGGACGGTAGCCGGGGGTGCGGTCGCACGCCCGTGGAGAGGGGTGTCAGCGGGGACGGATCACGCGGACAGGGCCGCGACGGCCTCGATCTCGACGAGCGCGCCGGGCCGGCCGATCCCGACGCGCAGCACCGTCACCGCGGCCGGGTGGGGTCCCCAGACCTCGCCGACGGCGGCGAACCCCTCCATGAGGTCGGCCTCGGGGTCGAGGTAGACGGCGAGCCGCGCGACGTCCTGCGGCCCGGCGCCCGCCTCCGCCAGCACGGCGAGCACGTTGCGCAGCGCCTGCGCGGTCTGGGCCGCGATGCCGCCCTCGACGATCGCGCCCTCCGCGTCGGTCCCGTTCTGGCCGCCGACGTAGAGCGTGCGACCGGTCTCGACGATCGTGCCCTGGGAGAACACCGGGTTGCGGTGCAGCCCGGCGGGGTTGAGGTGCGTGACGCTCGGCGTGGTCATGGTGTCCCCTCCTGCGTTCCGATCCTGAGACAGCCGACGCTACGCCGCGCCACCGACACGATCCGGGGCGGAGATCCGTGCTCAGCCCCGGCCCGGCGCGGTACCGCCACGGGCAGCGCTTCCGCAGGCCGCGGCGTCCAACCCGGGGCTACGGGGACGGTGGTCGCCGAACCCGGGGATGTCGCCGGGTTCGGCGGTGTCGCCACCTCGACGGGCCGTCCCGCCGTCGGCTGTGTAGGAAGGAGGGGTGAAGCAGTCAGCAGGGCTCGTGCTCTACCGGTTCCGTGACGACGTCGTCGAGGTGCTCCTCGGGCACATGGGCGGCCCGTTGTGGGCTCGCAAGGACGCGGGCGGCTGGACGATCCCCAAGGGCGAGGTGGAGCCGGGCGAGGACGGCCACGCCGCGGCGCTGCGCGAGTTCGCGGAGGAGCTCGGCGTCCCGGCCCCCGCGGCGGAGGCGCCCGACCTGGATCTCGGCACCGTGCGCCAGCGTGCCGGCAAGCTCGTCGCGGCGTGGGCGCGCGAGGCGGACCTCGACGTCGCCGCCATCTCCAGCAACACGTTCGCGCTCGAGTGGCCGCCACGCTCGGGGCGGATGCAGGAGTTCCCCGAGCTCGACCGGGCCGGCTGGTTCTCGCTCGCTCGCGCCCGCGGGCTCGTCGTCGCAGGTCAGGTCCCGCTGCTCGACCGCCTCGAGGAACTGCTCGCCCGCAGCACGGCGGA
The DNA here is from genome assembly GCF_049913115.1 of Cellulosimicrobium sp. E-16. Lineage (NCBI taxonomy): Bacteria > Bacillati > Actinomycetota > Actinomycetes > Micrococcales > Promicromonosporaceae > Cellulosimicrobium > Cellulosimicrobium sp. E-16. The sequence continues at coordinate 4,031,065 of NZ_CP183974.1, read as the reverse complement.
CGCCGAGCCGCCGAGCGCCACGCCGCCCAACGTCGCGCCGCCAGGCGCCGCACCAGAGACCGACCCGGACGGCCCGCCCGGGACATGACGAGGGCCCGGGACCGCGAGGTCCCGGGCCCATGGCGTCGTGAGGGTCAGCCGAGCAGGTAGGGCGCGGCGGCGAACCCGGCGGCGAGCCCGACGAGCGCGACGGCGACGGCGGACAGGTGCGAGTGGCGCGCGCGGCTCGCGGTGCGGCGTGCTGCGTCGGTCACGGTGGTCATGACGGTCCTCTCGTCGGGGGTGGTTCCAGGGAGAGAGACCGCGCCCGACGCGATCCATGACGCGGTTTCGGCCGACCTCGGCGCGATCTGCGTCACACCGTGGCGACCGAAGCGCGCCAACCCTGGTGCAGCATCGTGCACCAGGGTTGGTCGGCTCGCGCGTCGGACCGTCGAGACAGCCCGGTGGGTCAGGCGCGCAGGATCAGCGCGTCGCCCTGCCCGCCCCCGCCGCACAGAGCCGCCGCGCCGACGCCGCCGCCGCGGCGCTTCAGCGCGAGCGCGAGGTGCAGCGCGAGCCGGGCGCCGGACGCGCCGACGGGGTGGCCGAGCGCGATCGCGCCGCCGTCGGCGTTCACGACGTCCGCGTCGATCCCGAGGTCGGCGACCGACTGGAGCGCGACCGCGGCGAACGCCTCGTTGATCTCGACGAGGTCGAGGTCCGCGGCGGCGACGCCCTCGCGCTTCACGGCGGCCTCGATGGCCCGTGCGGGCTGCGAGTGCAGCGAGTTGTCCGGACCGGCGACCTGGCCTGCGGCACCGATCTCGGCGAGCCACGACAACCCGTTGCGCTTGGCGAAGGCGCGGCTCGCGACCACGACGGCCGCCGCTCCGTCGGACAGCGGCGAGCTGGACCCTGCGGTGATGGTGCCGTCCTTGACGAAGGCCGGGCGCAGGCGCTCGAGCGCCTCGAGCGTCGTGTCGGCGCGCACACCCTCGTCGTGCTCGACGACGACCGGCTCGCCCCGCCGCTGCGGCACCTCGACGGGGGCGATCTCGTCGGCGAGGCGCCCGGCGTCGCGCGCGGCGGCGGCCCGCTGGTGCGAGCGCAGCGCGAACGCGTCCTGCTCGGGGCGGCCGATGCCGCGCGTCGCGCACCCGCGGTCGGTGAGCTCGCCCATGACCTCGCCGCTGAACGGGTCGTTCAGGCCGTCGTGCGTGAGCGAGTCCGCCATCGTCACGTCCCCGAACGCGAACCCGGAGCGCGACCCGACCACCAGGTGCGGCGCGTTCGTCATGGACTCCTGGCCACCTGCGACGACGACGCTCGCCTCGCCGGTGCGGACCAGCCGGGCCGCGTCGATGATCGCCGTGAGCCCCGAGAGGCACAGCTTGTTGATCGTCACGGTCGGGACGTCCCAGCCGAGGCCCGCGAGGATCGCGGCCTGGCGTGCGGGGCCCTGCTTGGCGCCCGCCTGCACGACCTGCCCGACGATCACCGTGTCGACCTGCTCGGGCGCGACGCCCGAGGCCGCGAGCGCGCCACGGATCGCGTGCGCACCGAGCTCGGCGGCCGAGAGCGAGGCCAGCGCCCCGCGGAAGCGCGCGAACGGGGTGCGCGCGCCGTGCAGGAGTACCGGGGTGACCTCGTCCTCGGGGGTGACGGCTGCGGCGTCGGGCAGGGGGGTGGCGTCGGTGCTCATGGGGCTCCGTCCGGGGAGAAGGCGGGAGGGCAAGGGCGGAAAGGGGAAGCCCCGGCGCCGCGAGGAGGGGCGAGCGGCGCCGGGGAGCAGGGGGAGGGCGTGAACCCTCGGGACCGTCAGGCGAACGCGGAGACGCCCGTGATGTCGCGTCCGACGATGAGCGCCTGGACGGACTCGGTGCCCTCGTACGTGTGCAGGGCCTCGACGTCGGCGAAGTGCCGCGCGACGCGGTTCTGGAGCAGGATCCCGTTGCCGCCGAGCAGGTCGCGCGCGCTCGCCGCGACCTCGCGGGCCCCGCGGGTGCACGTGTACTTCGCGAGCGACGCCTGCGGCCCGGTGAGCGTCCCGGCCTCGTCGAGCCGCGTCATCTGCGCGACGAGGAGCTGGAGCTGCGTGATCGTCGAGAGCATCCTGGTGAGGCGCTCCTGGACCATCTGGTTCGCGGCGAGGGGGCGGCCGAACTGGACGCGCTGCTTCGCGTACGCGACCGCGGCCTCGTAGCAGGCCACCGCGTGCCCGACGGCGGCCCACGCCACCCCGAGGCGCGTCGCGAAGAGCACGCGCGACGTGTCCTTGAACGACCGCGCGCCGGGCAGCGCGTTCTCGGCCGGGACGAACACGTCGTCGAGCACGACGTGCGCCTGCCAGATGGCCCGCAGCGACACCTTGCCGGTGATGGTCGTGCCCGTGTAGCCGGGGGTGTCCTGCGGCACGACGAACCCGTGCACCTGGTTGTCACCGTCCGCCGAGTCGCTGTCGACCAGCCGCGCCCACACCACCGTGATGTGGCCCGACGACCCGTTGCCGATCCACTTCTTCTCGCCGTTCAGCACGTAGCCCTCGACGCCGTCGCGCGTCTCCTTGCGCGCCGTCGTCTCGAGCGAGACGGAGTCCGAGCCGTGGGTGGGCTCGGTGAGCGCGAACGCGCCGAGGATCTCCCCGCGCGCCATGGGCTCGGCGTACTTCGCCCGCTGCTCGTCGGAGCCGAGCATCTGGATGCTGCGCAGCGCGAGGCCCCCCTGGACGCCGCAGATCGTCGCCACGGAGCCGTCGCCGCGCGACATCTCCATCGCGGCGAGGCCCGCGCCGAGCAGGCTCACGCGCGGGCGGCCCTCGACGTCGACGCCGTCGCGCAGCAGGTCGAGCTCGCCCATGCGCTTGACGAGGTCGAACGGGACCTCGGCGCGCTCCCAGTACTCGTCGATGACCGGGAGCACCTCGTCCTGGACGAACTGCCGGACGCGCTGCTGGTGGGCGCGGTCCTCCTCGGTCGCGTCGGCGAACGCGCCGGCGTAGTCGAGGTCGAGCGGGGTCGCGAGGTCGTAGGTGGGCTCGGTGACGCCGGGCATGATCGGGGTGGTGGGCATCGGTGCTCCCCTGGGAGGGCGGCTGCGGTCGGTCGTGCGCGACCGGCTCCGGCGCGGGTTCCCGGGTGCGGGCCCGGCGTCGGCGGCGGTCTCTCCCATAGTGCAGCGATACGCGGTCTCAGTCAATCTGAGACGGCGTATCGCGCGAGATCGTGCGACGCGGTGGCCCGCGACCTACCGTCGAGAGATGGCCCTCGACCTGTTCGTGACGATGCACGTGCGCGACCACGACCCGGCGCGCGACTGGTACGTCCGCCTGCTCGGGGCGGAGCCGACGTTCGTCGCCACGCCCACCGAGTCCGTGTGGGAGCTCGCCGAGCACCGGTGGCTCGTCGTCGAGCAGGTGCCGGAGCACGCCGGGCACGGCGTCGTCACGGTGTTCCGCGACGACGTCGACGCCTTCCTCGCGGCGGCGTCGGCCCGGGGGATCGAGCCGGATCGTCGGGAGACGTACGACGGCGGGGTCGTCAAGATCGTCTTCCGCGACCCCGACGGCAACGAGGTCGGGCTCAGCGGCGCGCTGCCGTCCTAGTCGACGTCTCCCGGGCCGGTGCGCCCGGAGCAGGAACCGGTGCCCACCGGCGCCAGGAACCGGGGCGAGAGGTCAGAGCGCGGGACGGAGCGCCGGGGCGCCGAGGAACGCCCGGACGTCCGTCGCGACGTCGTCCGGCCGTTCCAGCGCCGGGAAGTGCCCGCCGCGCGGTCGCTCCCGCCAGTAGGGCAGCGACTCGTCGGGATCGAGGATGCGGCGCATGAGCGGCTCCTCCCCGAAGGCCGTCATGCCCTGGGGGCGGTCGTGCGAGCGGCCCCACGCCTGCTGCGCGTGCGCCGCCTCGTACAGCAGGTTCGCGGCGCCGTCGCCCGCGCGCCCGAACCAGCTCACGCTCACCAGGGTGAGCAGGTCGTCGCCGTCGACGGCGTCCTCGGGCAGCTCGTGCAGCGGGTCGGTCCACTCGTGGAACTTCTCGGCGATCCACGTGAGCTGCATCGCCGGGGAGTCGGTGAGGCCGTACGCGACGCTCAGCGGGCGCGTGGTCTGCACCTGGAGGTAGCCGAAGTCCTCCGACCGTGCGGCGACGAGGCTCTCGTGCCGCTCACGCTCCGCGTCCGTGAGGTGGTCGGTCGGCGGCGTGTACGCGGTCGCGATGGCGCCGGGGTCCGTCGACACGAGCGAGGCGAGCACCCGCTCGCCGGCCTCCAGGCAGAGCTGCTCGGCGACGCCCGCGCCGACGTCGCCCCCGAACACCGCGTAGCGGTCGTAGCCGAGCGCGCGCACGACGCGGTCGAACGCGTCCGCCGTACGAGCGATGTCCCAGCCGTACGACGCGAGCGGTGTCGACAGCCCGTAGCCGGGCATGGACGGCGCGACGACGTGGAACGCCGGGCCGTCGTCCGGCTCGGCGAGCAGCGGGGCGAGGCGAGCGAACTCGGCGAACGACGTCGGGTAGCCGTGGCACAGCAGCAGCGGCGTCGCGTCCGGGCGCGACGAGCGCACGTGCAGCCCGTGGACGCGCTGGCCGTCGACGTGCGCGACGAACTGCGGCATCCGGTTGAGCCGGGCCTCCTGCGCGCGCCAGTCGAACGTCGTGCGCCACCGTTCCGCGAGCCCGCGCGCGTAGCCCACGGGGGTCCCGCGCTCCCACGTGCCGGTGAGCTCGGCGGGCCAGCGCGTGCGCTCCAGCCGGTCGCGCAGGTCGGCGACCTCCGCGTCGCTCACGGCGATCTCGTACGGTCGGACGTCCAGGTCGGTGTCCATGGCCGGTCCTCCTCGGCGGCGGTCGTGACCCCACCACGCAACCGCGTCCCGCCGGGGCTGTCTTGAACGAGCGCGACACTCAGACGGGTTCGCCGCGGTCGCGCGTGCGTCCCGGCGTGAGTCCCGTGAGGCGCTTGAGGTCGCGGGTGAGGTGGGCCTGGTCGGCGTAGCCGAGCCGGAACGCGACGTCCGCGATGGGGCGGCCGTCCTGCAACCGGGCCACGGCCTCGCGCGCCCGCTCGATCCGGCGGACCCGCTGCGGGCTGATCCCGACGGCGTGCGCGAAGTGCCGCTCCACCGTGCGCGGCGACCAGCGCCCGGCGCCGCCGTCGAGCGCGGCCTCGACGACCGCGTCCTGACGCACGACCCGGGACGCCACGAGCGCGGCGAGGAGCAGGTCGACGTCCGGCGCGTCGAGGTCGAGGGACGGGAAGGGCCAGGCGCGTCCCGCGAGGACGAACGCGCCCCGGCCGAGCAGCGGGAGGCGGTCGGTGCGGTCGCACCAGGCGGTGACCGGCTCGTGCGCGAAGTAGGCGCCCGGCGCGAGGCGGACCCCGAGGTTGTGGCTCCCGGCCGTGTACGGGACGGGGGTCGGCCGGGACGACGGCCCGGACAGCAGGACCCGGCGCTCGCCCTCCCGGAGGGTGAAGACGAGGTCCCAGCGGGCGTCCGCGGACGCGACGTAGGTCCCGTCGGTGAGGTCCACGGTGGCCCACACGACGTCCACGGCGGGGGAGGGGGCGGCGCGCTCCCGGTAGAGGAAGCCCACGCGCCCAGTCTAGGTCGCTGCCCCGCGGGGCTCCCCCTAGGGTCGGGGGATGGTGGACTGGGACGACGACGCCTCCGCGGGCGCGTGGATTGCGGAGCGGCTCGGGGAGTTCGGCCCGCGCGTCGACGGCACGGTCCCGCGCGGGTACGCGGCGTACGCGTGCGTCCCGCACCCCGACTGGGACGACGACGTCACGCTCGCGGCGCAGACCGACACCCTGGTCGCCGCGCTCCGACGCTTCACCGGGGACCAGCCCGTGCACCTCGCCCTGTGGACGGGCCACGCGTTCCTCTACGACCACGGGACGGACCCGCGCGCGAGCTCGGGGGTCGCGCCGCTCGTCGGGTGGCCCGAGGACGAGCCGCGGCCGACCCCCGAGGAGATCGAGCGCGCGGTCGCCGAGGCGTGGGAGCAGCTCGCGCCCACGCTCGTCGAGCGACCGGCCGCCCCGATGCTCCTGCTCCCGCACCGCGAGTACCACCTGTGGACGGGGACGCTCGCCGACGCCGGCGCGTTCCGCGACCACGAGCAGCCGCCCAACCTGTGGTGGCCCGAGGACCGCTCGTGGTTCGTCGGGACGGAGATCGACGCCGCCGCGACCTACGTGGGCGGGAGCGACGCGCTCGTCGAGGCGCTGTGCGCGGACCCGGCGCTGCGCGCGGGCCGTGCGGCGCCGTCGGACCGGATGCTGTTCGAGGACTGACCCGCGCCCGCCGCCCGGGCCGGGGCCCGCAGGTCAGGCGGTCGCTCCCGCCGCCGCCGCCTCCGCCTCGGCCGCGGCACGGCGGTTGACGCGCCACCACACGAAGAACCCGACGAGCGTGAACGCGCCGTAGAACACGTACATGAACGCGGACGCGTAGAAGCCGGCCGAGATCAGCAGCGGCACGCCCACGACGTCGACGGCGACCCAGATCAGCCAGAACTCGACCCAGCCCTTCGCCATGCCGTAGGTCGCGAGCAGCGAGCCCATGAAGATCCACGCGTCGGCCCAGACGGGCTCGTACGACTCGAGCGCGCGGAACACCGGGGTGAGCAGCGCCGTCCCGCCGACGAGCGCGACGACGAGGAACACGCGCTGACGCCACGACGCCCAGCGCGGCACGACGGCGACGCCGTGGCTGTCCGCGTCGGCGTCACCGAGCTGCGCCTGGGTGCGGCGCCACTGCACCCATCCATAGACCGACACGACGACGAACATCACCTGGCGGCCGGCCTGGCCCAGCAGGTTGACGGGGTTGGGCGTCGCGAACACCGCGCCGAGGAACACCGTGAGCAGCAGCAGGTTGCCGACGATGCCCACCGGCCACGCCCACACCTTGCGCCGCATGCCGCCCAGCGCCGACGCCAGGCCGAACCCGTTGCCCACGATCTCGCGCCACAGCAGGTGCTGGTCGCCGATCGTCAGCTGCGCGTCGAACAGCGCGTGGATCAGGTCCATCGGATGTCCTCGTCCTCCCGGGCACGTCGGCTCCGGGGTGAGGGCGGGCGGCGGGGCCGGGCCACGAGGGCCCGACGGCGTCGCTCACCACGGCGAGGCCGCGCCCCGTCGCGCGGGCTCGCCAGAGCCCGGCCGAGGACGGCCGCGCCGCACGTGCTTCCTCCCATCCGGACTGTCACCGTCGGTCCTGGAGTTCCACCAGGTCAACCGCGCGTGGGCGCGGGTCGCGGACTGTCACCGCCGGCTCGGAATTGCACCGACCCCGGAGCACGTTCGTGCGTACTGCGTTCTGCAACCGCCGATGCTACTCGCGCATTCCCCGCGCGCGACCCCGTCCCGCGGCCGTCCCACGGGCTGGGACGTGGAGGCGGACGGGCTCAGGCGAGCGCGTCGCGGACCGCTCGTGCGACGTCGTCCGCGACGCCCTGGGCATCCGTCCCGGCGTCGACGACGGTGACGACGACGCGGCGCCCGGGCAGGCCGTCCCCGGGCTCGCGGGGCTGGGTGGCGGCGGTGTCGTCGGACGCGGCGTAGCGGCCGACGGCGGCGCGGCGCAGGTCCGCGAACGCCTCCTCGAGCTGGGGGCGCAGGTCCTGGTCGGGAGAGCGCAGCCACCGGCGCAGGAGCGCGTTGTGCACGGCGACGACCGACGCGGCGAACGCGATGGACGCGGTCGACCGACGCTCGTCCGGCGGGAGCGCGTCGCGCAGGTATGCGGTGAAGGCGCGCTCGTAGCGGTGGGTCGTGACGAGCTCGCGGTCGCGCAGCGCGGGCACCTGCTGGAGGAGCTGCCACCGCGCGAGCGACGTCTCGCGCTGCCCGACGTGGTGGTCGAACACGAGCCGCGCCGCGCGGCAGACCTCGACGTACGGGTCGACGCCGGGCTCGGGGGTGAGCCGGCCCTCGGCGTCCGGCACGGGCCGCGTCGCGGCGAGCATGACGACGACCTCGTCGAGCAGGAGCTCGTGGTCCGCGAAGACCACGTCCTCCTTGGAGCCGTAGCGGCGGAAGAAGGTGGCGCGGCTGACCTGGGCGGCGTCGGCGATCTCCTCGACGGTCGTCTGCTCGTAGCCCTTGCGGGTGAAGAGCTCGATCGCTGCGTCGACGGCCTGGGCATGGGTGCGGCTGCGGACGTCGGTCATGCACCGGACGGTACACCGGTGCCGGTCGCCCGCCCGGTGCGGGCGGTGGCGGACGGCCGGGAGGTGACCGGTCGCGGAGGGAGGCGGTGGCCGATACGTTGAGCGCGCTCGCCGCGACCCGGGGCCGTGCCGGGCGCGGGCGATCGAGAGAGGGCGCGGGACCGGTCCGCGAGGGAGGAGCGTCATGTCGGCAACTGTCGGGTACTCGTCCGCGCGGTGGCGCGTCACCCCGTCCGTACCGGTAGCGACGGTCGTGTTCGTGGTCTACGTCATGATCGTCGTCGGCCTCATGAGGGCCTCCGGCATCGGGTACGAGCATTTCTTCGACTCCGCCGACTCGACGCTGCGCTCGGCGGTGCTGCCGCTCGCCGCGGGCGCCGCGTGGCTCGTCGTCTTCCTCGTCTGGGCACGTTGGGACCACGTCTTCCGGGACGCGCGCCGGCTGCCCACAGGCTGGTTCCTGTGGCTGCTGCCGGCGGTGATGGTGGTCATCACCGTCCTGCACCTCGTGGGCCTCGACTGGGCCTTCTTCGAGCCCGGGCATCTGCTCGCCGTGCTCGCGGCTAGCGTGCTCGTGGGCTTCGCCGAGGAGACCTTGTTCCGTGGGATCGTGCTGCGCTCGCTGCGTCAGGGTGTCCGGTCCGAGGGGATGGCCGTGCTGTGGACGACACTCTGGTTCGGCGGCTTCCACCTCACCAACCTTCTCCTGGAGGAGCCGGGGGCGGTGCTCCAGGTGGCCTTCGCGGCGCTCACCGGTACCGGTCTCTACCTGGCGCGCCGAGGGACAGGGACGATCGTCGCCGCCATGGCCCTCCACGCCGCGTGGGACTTCTCGACGTTCCTCGTCGGGGTGCGCGAGCCTGCGGGCGCTGCAGCCGGGGCAGCGAACTTCCTGGTCGTCGTGGTCTACGTCCTCGCTGCCGCGACCCTCGTCGTGCTGGTCGTGAGGGAGCGCCGTCGACCGGCGCGCGAGGCGATCGGACGTGCTCAGGGCACGAGTCGGTAGAACCGGAAGAACGAGAAGTCGTCCACGGGCAGCACCTCGACGTCCGCGAACCCCGCCTCGCGGGCGTAGCGGCGCAGCGTCGCGGGGCGCATGACGGTCCCGGTGCCGACGGACGGCGGCGAGGAGAGCCCGTCGGGCAGGCACACGAAGAGGCTGTACCCGTACATGACCCGGTCGACGTCGTCGGCGGGCGCGGTGAACTCCTCGCCGACGGCCTCGTCCATGACCACCACGACGCCGTCGGGCCGGACCGCGCGGCGCACGGCGTCGAGCACCGCCGCGGGCCGCGGCATGTCGTGCACGCACTCGAACGCGAACGCGGCGTCGAACGGCAGCCCGGCGGGCTCGACGAGGCCGAGCTCGGCGGCGTCGGCGAGGTGGAACGTCACGCGGTCCGCGAGCCCGGCCTCCTCGGCCGCCGCGCGCGCCGCCGCGACCGACGGGCGGTCCACGTCGACGCCGTGGAGCACCGCCTCGGGGTAGGCACGCGCGAGCGCGAGCGTCGACCACCCGAACCCGCACCCGACGTCGACCACCCGGGATCCCGGCCGGCTCAGCACGTCGTGGACCGCGGGGACCCGCGCGAGCGTCGGCGCGAGCTCGCGCTCGAACCACGGTCGGTTGACCTCCGCCTGGGCCTCGCGCGCGTCGTCGCCGAGCTGGTCCCAGGACACCCCGCCGCCGTCGCGGTACGCGTCCAGCAGGTGGGGGAGCTGCGGGCCGATCGCACCGACGAAGCGTGCGAGCGGCGCGACGTACGCGAGCGAGGACGTGTCGGTGAGGACCTCCGCGTGCGCGGCCGGCAGGGCGTAGAGGCGCTCGCGGGCGGCGGCGACCGGGTCGGCCGCGAGCGCGGGCCCGGCGCCCGGGTCCTCGGCGGCGAGGATCCCGCTGGCCGCCTGCTGCTCCAGCCACTCGCGCGCGTACCGCTCGTGGGTGCCCGTGCGCTCGGCGAGACCGGTCGAGGTGAGGGGGCCGGCGTCGACGAGCGCGCGGTACCAGCCGAGCCGGTCGCCGACGTGGACGGACAGGACGTCGATCGCGCCGAGGGTCGCGGCGAACAGGCGGTCGGCGAACGCGTCGGCGTCCGACGCGGTGGGGCCCGACGGAGCGGGGTCGCTCCCCGCGCGCTCGTCCCCCGGGCCCGGGGGCCCGTTCTCGGCTGTGGCGACCATGCGCGGCCTCCGGCTGGACGTTGGCCGGGCGCGTGCCGTGGGCAGCGGCGCCCGTGGGATCGACGGTAGACCTCTGGAGCGCTCGCGTCGATGGGCGGAGCGGCTGAAACTTCGGTCGTCCACAGGTCGCTCGCTCGTCCACAATCCCGGTGCCCCGCCCGGCGCCGGATGGCACCATGGCGGCCATGCTCGTGACCCTCGCCGCGACGGCGTCCCCGGGGACGCTCGACGACGCCACCGACCTCGGGTTCCTGCTGCACAAGCACCCGGACCGCGCCCAGGTGTTCGACCTGCCCGTGGGCCGCGCGCACGTGTTCTACCCCGAGGCGACGGAGGAGCGGTGCGAGGTCGCGCTGCTGCTCGAGGTCGACCCGGTGGGGATCGTGCACAACAAGCGCTTCGGCGGCGGGGACGCGTTCGCGCTCGCGCAGTACGTCAACGACCGGCCGTACGCCGCGTCGTCGATGGTCGCCGTCGCGCTGGGCAAGGTGTTCGCGACGGCCATGGCGGGCCGGTGCGACGCCCGGCCCGACCTCCCCGACGTCGAGCTCCCGCTCGACGTGCACGTCCCGTCCCTGCCCTGCCGCGGTGGGACCGACCTGGCGCGCCGGCTCTTCGAGCCGCTGGGCTGGCACGTGACTGCGACCGCGGAGCCGCTCGACCCGACCGTCCCGGCATGGGGCGCCTCGCGGTACGTGGACCTGCGCCTGCACGGCACGCGCCGGCTCGCCGACGCGCTCGCGCAGCTCTACGTGCTGCTGCCCGTGCTCGACGACGCGAAGCACTACTGGGTCTCGACGGACGAGGTGGACAAGCTCGTGCGCGCGGGCGGTGGCTGGCTCGCCGACCACCCCGAGCGCGCGCAGATCCTGCGCCGCTACCTCGCGCACCAGCGCCGCTACGTCGAGGACGCGACGGCGCGCCTCGCCGCGCTCGACGGCGCCGCGCCCGCGGACGTCGCCGAGCCCGACGGCGGCGGCTCGCTCGACGGCGCGACGTCACCCGAGGCGGACGCGCCGGAGCCGCCGCTCGCCCGGCAGCGCGCGGACGCGGTGCTCGGGGTCCTGCACGAGGTGGGTGCACGGACCGTCGTCGACCTCGGCTGCGGGGAGGGCGCGCTCCTGCGCCGTCTCGCCGCCGACCGGACCTTCACGCGCGTCCTCGGCACCGACGTCTCGGCGCGCGAGCTCGAGCGCGCGGCCGCGCGGCTGCGCCTGCACGACGCGAGCGACGCCGAGCGCGAGCGCGTGCGCCTGCTCCAGTCGTCCCTCACGTACACCGACGACCGGGTCACGGGGTTCGACGCCGCGGTGCTCATGGAGGTCGTCGAGCACGTGGACCCGTCGCGCCTCGACGCGCTGGCACAGGCGGTGCTGGGGCACGCGCGGCCACGCGTCGTCGTCGTCACGACGCCCAACGCCGAGTACAACGTGCACTACCCGAACCTCCTGGACGGGCCGGGCGGGAGCAGGGTGCGGCACCCCGACCACCGCTTCGAGTGGACGCGCGCGGAGCTCCGCGCGTGGGCGGACGCCGCCGCGGACCGCTACGGGTACGCGGTCGAGCACCGCGACGTCGGGCCGCTCGCGCCGGACGTCGGGGCGCCCACCCAGATGGTGGTCCTCACGCTGGACGGGGCCGCGCCGCTCGGCGGGACGGCCGCGACAGGGTCCGGCACGCACGACGGAGGGGAGGCGCGATGAGCGAGCACGTGACCGAGCAGGCCACCGAGCCGACGACCGAGCGTGACGCGGCGACGCGCGACCTGCGCGTCCCCGCGTCGAGCCTCGTGGTGCTTGTCGGCGTCTCCGGCTCGGGGAAGTCGACGTTCGCGCGCGAGCACTTCGGCCCGTACGAGACGGTGTCGTCGGACGTGTGCCGCGGTCTCGTGTCGAACGACGAGAACGACCAGGCGGCCACGAAGGCCGCGTTCGAGGTGCTGGAGACGATCGTGTCCAAGCGCCTGGAGGCGAACCTGCTCACGGTCGTCGACGCGACGAACGTGCAGCGCGAGGCCCGCAAGACCCTCGTCGCGCTCGCGCGCGCCCACGACGTCCTGCCCGTGGCGATCGTCCTCGACGTGCCGGAGAAGGTCGCGCTCGAGCGCAACGCCGCGCGGGCGGACCGCGGGTTCGGCGCGCACGTCGTGACGCGGCAGCGGGCGGCGCTGCGGTCGTCGCTCAAGAGCCTCCAGCGCGAGGGGTTCCGCACCGTGCACGTGCTGCGTGGGGAGGACGAGGTCGCGGCGGCACGCATCGTGCGGACGCCGCTGCTCACCGACCGTCGCGACGAGCACGGCCCGTTCGACGCGATCGGCGACGTGCACGGCTGCCTCGACGAGCTCGTGACGCTCCTCGGGGAGCTGGGCTACGCCGTCGTGCGCGACGACGCGGGCCGGCCCGTCGACGCCGCGCACCCCGAGGGCCGCCGCGCGATCTTCCTCGGCGACCTGGTCGACCGCGGCCCTGACTCGCCGGGCGTGCTGCGGCTCGCGATGGGCATGGTCCGCGCGGGGCACGCGCTCGCGGTGCCGGGCAACCACGAGCACAAGCTCGTGCGCGCGCTCGGCGGGCGCGACGTGAAGGTCTCCCACGGCCTCGAGACGACGCTCGCCCAGCTCGCCGAGGAGCCCGAGGAGTTCCGCCGCGAGGTCGCGGAGTTCTGCCGCGACCTGGTGTCCCACCTCGTGCTCGACGACGGCCGCCTCGTCGTCGCGCACGCCGGGCTCAAGGAGTCCTACCAGGGCCGGGCGTCCGGGCGTGTACGGAGCTTCGCGCTCTACGGCGACACCACGGGCGAGACCGACGAGTTCGGTCTCCCCGTGCGCTACCCGTGGGCGGACGACTACCGCGGCCGCGCCACGGTCCTCTACGGGCACACGCCGACGCCCGAGGCCGAGTGGGTCAACAACACGATGTGCCTCGACACGGGGTGCGTGTTCGGCGGGAAGCTGTCCGCGCTGCGCTACCCGGAGAAGGAGGTCGTGCAGGTGCCGGCCGCGCGCGAGTACTACGCGCCCGCGCGCCCGTTCCTCCCCGACGGCTCGGACGGCTCGGGCGAGCCCGCGCGCGAGCCCGACCTGCTCTCCGTGTCCGACGTGCTCGGGCGCCGAGTCGTCGAGACCTCGACGCACGGGCGAGTGACGGTGGGCGAGGAGCAGGCGGCGGGTGCGCTCGAGGTCATGAGCCGGTTCGCCGTCGACCCGCGCCTGCTGCTGTACCTGCCGCCGACCATGAGCCCGGTCGCGACCTCGACGCTGCCCGGCCTGCTCGAGCACCCCGACGGCGCGTTCGTCGCGTACGCGCGTGACGGCGTCGACCGGGTCGTGTGCGAGGAGAAGCACATGGGCTCGCGCGCGGTCCTGCTCGTCGCGCGCGACGCGGGGCCGGACGGCTCGCGCGTCGTCGCCGAGCGGTTCGGCATCGCTTCTCCAGGTGCTGTGCACACGCGCACGGGGCGGTCGTTCCTCGACGAGCCGACGACGGCGCTCCTGCTCGGGCGCGTCGCCGCTGCCCTCGAGGCGGCCGGGACGTGGGACGCGCTCGGCGCCGACTGGGTGCTGCTCGATGCCGAGGTGCTCCCGTGGTCCCTCAAGGCGGACCAGCTCCTGCGCGACCAGTACGCGAGCGTCGGGGCGGCGGCACGGGCCGTCATGCCGTCCGCACTCGCGGCCCTGGCCGCCGCGGAGGCGCGCGGCGTGGACGTGGGCGAGCTCCGCGGTCGGACCGCGCGGCGTGCGGCCGACGCCGAGCTGTTCGTCGAGTCGTACCGGCGCTACCGGTGGGACACGGGGGTCACCGTGCACGGCGAGGACGTCCGGGGCGCGGTCGACCCGCTGCGCGGCGTGCAGGTCGCGCCGTTCCAGGTGCTCGCGAGCGGGACGTCCGCCCGGCCCGGGTCCGTCGAGGCGACCGGCACGACGTACGCCGAGCGCGACCACCTGTGGCACCTCGACGTCGCGGACGGGCTCGTCGCGGCGGACCCGGTGCTGTTCCGCACGACGCGGCGCGTCGTCGTCGACCTCGCGGACGACGCGTCGCGCGCCACCGGGACGGCGTGGTGGGAGGAGCTCACGGCGGCCGGGGGAGAGGGCATGGTGGTCAAGCCGCTCGCGAACCTCGTGCGGCGGCGGGGCGCGGGCGGCAAGGGTGGCGGGCTCGTGCAGCCCGGGCTCAAGGTCCGCGGCCGGGAGTACCTGCGCATCATCTACGGGCCCGAGTACACCGAGGAGCGCCACCTCGAACGGCTGCGCGACCGGTCGCTCGGGCGCAAGCGCTCGCTCGCGCTGCGCGAGTACGCGCTCGGCCTCGAGGCGCTCGACCGGGTCGCGCGCGGGGAGCCGACGTGGCGCGTCCACGAGCCGGTGTTCGCGGTGCTCGCGCTGGAGTCGGAACCGGTCGACCCGCGGCTCTGACCGCCCGCGCCGTCCCCCGCCGCGAGCGGGGTCTCGTCACGTGGCTTAGGTTCGCCTATCCTGAGCCGCGTGATCGCGGACGAGACGTCGAACGGCACCCCGGAGCCGCTGCTCGCGGTGCGCGGCGTGAGCGTCCGGTACCACGAGCACGACCCCGCGGGACCCGGCGCGGACCCCGCGCCACGCGTGGTCGGGCGCCCGACGCCGGACGCCGTCACGTTCGACGTGCGCCCCGGCGAGGCGGTGCTCCTGCTCGGCCCGTCGGGCTGCGGCAAGTCGACGCTCGCGCTCGCGACGAACGGGCTCGTCCCGCACGTCGTCGGGGCGGACCTCGAGGGGGCGGTCCGCGTGCGCGGGCGGTCGACGGCCGAGACGACGCCGCCCGAGCTCTCGCGCGACGTCGCGATGGTCTTCCAGGACCCCGACGCCCAGGTCGTCACGGGCACGCTGCTCGACGAGGTGTGCTTCGGCCCCGAGAACCTGCGCCTTCCGGTGGACGACGTGCTCGCCCGCGCCGAGGACGCGCTGCGACGAGTCGGCCTGTGGGAGCGTCGCGACGACGACCCCGCCGTGCTCTCGGGCGGCGGCCGCCAGCGGCTCGCGATCGCGTGCGCGCTCGCCCTCGGCTCCCCGCTCCTCGTGCTCGACGAGCCGACGGCCAACCTCGACCCGCAGGGCACCGAGGAGGTCTACGCGGTGCTGCGCGACGTGGTGGCGCGCGGCGACCGCGCGGTGCTGCTCGTCGAGCACGACCTCGACGCCGCGGTCTCGCTCGTCGACCGCGTCGTCGTGCTCGACGGCGCCGGGAGGCTCGCCCACGACGGCCCCGTCCGCGAGGTGCTGGGAGAGCGGGCCGAGGCGCTCGCGGCGCTGGGCGTCTGGCTGCCCACCGCGACGCTCGCCGCGCTGCGGCTGCGTGCCGCGGGCGTGCACCTCGACCCCGTGCCGCTCACTCCCGACGAGCTGGGGACCGCCCTGGTGACCGTGACGCACCTGCCCGACGCGTCCCCGCGCCCGCGCGAGCCGGGACCGGCCGCGCCCGAGCCGGTGCTCGTCGTCGACCGCGTGACGCTACGACGCGGCGACCGCCGCGGGCGCGGCGCGACCGTGCTGCGCGACGTGTCGCTCGCGGTCGCGCCGGGCGAGCTCGTCGCCGTCGTCGGCGCCAACGGGGCGGGCAAGACGACGCTCGCGCAGCTCGCCGCGGGCGTGCTGCGGCCGCGCCGCGGCGCGTTCGACGGCCGCGTGACCGTCGCGGGCCTCGACCCGACCCGTGCCGACCCGCGCGAGCTCTCCCGGCACGTCGGGTTCGTCTTCCAGAACCCCGAGCACCAGCTCGTCACGTCGCGCGTCGACGACGAGCTCGCGCTCGGCCTGCGCGTGCGCGGCGTGCCCGAGGACGAGGTCGCGGCGCGCGTCGAGGACGTGCTGCGCCGGTTCGGGCTCGCCGACCTGCGCGACCGGCACCCGTTCCTCCTGTCCGGCGGGCAGAAGCGTCGCCTCTCGGTGGGGACCGCGATCGTGTGCCGCCCCGAGGTCCTCGTGCTCGACGAACCGACGTACGGGCAGGACCGCGAGCGCGCCGCCGAGCTGCTCGACCTGCTCACCGACCTGCACCGCGACGGGACGGCGGTCGTCGTCGTGAGCCACGACATGCAGCTCGTCGCGGAGCACGCGACGCGCGTCGTGGCGCTCGCGGACGGGAGCGTCGTCGCCGACGGCTCACCGGGCGAAGTCCTCGCGGACGAGGACGTGCTGCGCCTCGCCGGCCTGCGCACGCCACCGCTCGCGCGCGCGACCCGGCACCTGGCCGACCCTGCGTGGCGGCGTGTCGCGCGCCTCGCGGACCTGCCGGCCGCGCCCGTCCCCGCGGGGGTCGGGGCATGAGCGCGGGCACGCTCGACGTCCGGCCCCGCTCTGCGCGCGCGACACCGGACGACGCGCGCCTCGGCCGGTTCGCCGGGCCGGCACGGGACCTGTGCACCTACGACCCGCTCGTCACGGCGTTCGGCCCGCTGCCCGTGGTCGTGTGGGTGTTCACGACCCGCGACCTGCTGACGCCCGCGCTCGTCGGGCTCGTTGCGCTCCTCGTCATCCTCGTCATGGTCCGGCCGCCGCGGCGCGTCGTCGCGGTCCTGCTGCTCGGCCTGCCCGCGCTCGCCGCCGTCATGACGGTGTCGTTCGGCGTGCTCACCGACCCCCGCGACGTCGACGGTACGACGCTGCTCGCGACCGTCGGCCCGTTCCACCTGTGGTCCGGGGCGCTCGAGACCGGGCTCGCGACGAGCCTGCGCACGTGCGCGCTCCTGCTGCTCGTGCTCGTCGGCGGGCTGTCGACGACCGGGCAGGACGTCGTCCGCGCGATGGTGCAGCAGCTGCGCGTGCCGTACCGCGTGGGGTACGCGGCGCTCGCCGCGCTGCGGTTCGTGCCGCGGTTCGGGCACGAGCTCGAGGTGATCCGTGCGGCGCACCGCGTGCGCGGCGTCGACCACGGGCGCGGGCCCGTCGCGGCGGGACGGCGCCACCTCGGCTACGCCGTCCCGCTCCTCGCGGGCGGCATCCGCCACGGCGAGCGCGTGTCGCTCGCCATGGAGGCGCGCGGGTTCGGCGCGCACGCGACCCGCACCGAGCGGGTCCTCGTGCCGTTCCGCGTGCGCGACGTCGTCTTCCTCCTCGCGACGTGGGGCGTCGCGGCGGGCATCGCGCTCGTCGTGGTGCCCGCGCTGACCGGCTGACCGCGGCCTGCCGCCCGACCCCTCGCGCCCTGGCTCGACCGCTTCCATCCACCCGCCCAGACCCTCGACGTCCCGGAGCCCACGATGCCCAGCACCACCCGCCGTCAGTCCCTCACGACGCGCTACCTCATGACCTGTGCCGCCATCGGTGCCGCGACGGGCGTGCTGCTGGTCCCGGCGAACTTCGTCGCGGCGGCGCTCGCGTCGACCGTGCCGGTGCTCTACTCCGCGATGCTCGGCCTGTGGATCGTCGGGCCGGTGCTCGCGCTCGCCCTCGTGCGCCGCCCCGGCGCCGCGGTGCTCACCATGCTCGTCGCGGGCGTCATCAGCTCCGCGTCGCCGCTCGGGGCGTCCTCGATCCTCACGTGCCTCATGGTGGGCGCGGCGCTCGAGGTCGCGTTCCTCGTGACGCTCTACCGCGTGTGGGCGCCGTGGCTGTTCTACGTCGCGACGTTCGTCTTCTCGGCGCTGTACACGTGGTCGGCGTTCGTCGCCTTCGACGCCGCGTCGATGGCGCCGGTGGTGCAGGTCCTCATCGTGGCCCTCATGATGGCGAGCTCGCTCGTGGGGACGTGGGCGGGGCTGCTGCTCGCCCGCCGTCTCGAGCGCGCGGGCGTCGCGCGCGGGCTCGCGCCGGCGCGTCGCGCGGCGGCCGCCGACACCGGGGCGACGGTCGAGGGCTCGCCCGCGGCGGCCGGTCAGGGCTGAGCGGGGATCCTCAGCCGCCGAGGAACGCGTTCATCGCGAGCACCGAGAACAGCACCGCGCCGGCCACGACGGCCACCGCGACGAGCCAGCCGTTCGCCCGCTCGACGGGCGGGACGGCCGGGCGCGACGCGGGGCGGACCGTGCGTCGGCGGGCACCGCGGCCACGGCGCGCGGTGAAGCGCAGGCCACGCGCGGCCGCCTGGGCCGACGGCTGCTCCGACGACCGGTCGGGGAAGGGCTCGGGGAGCTGCTCGGGGAACGCCGCGTCCCGGGCGGGGGTGGGGGTCGTCACGGTGCGCCTCCGGAGGTCTCCGGCGCCGCTGCCCGACGCCGTGCCGCCAGTCTTCCCGCCGAGCGGCCTCGGGCGCGTCGGCCGTCCGGTGGATCCTGCGGTCCACCGGGGTGCGACCTCCGGATGACGAGCAGCGCCAACCCGTGACCCGCGCGGGCGACGGCGCCCCGGGGTCAGCGCGGCGCGTTCTCGTGGTAGCGAGGTCGGCCACCGCGCGCGGCGCGCTGGAGGTAACGGACCTCGCGCAGCGCGACGGCCGCAGCGACGAGGAGCGGGAACCACGCCCAGACGCGGCCGCGGAGCACGAGCACCAGGCAGACGACCGCGACGGCGATCCCGCCGAAGACCGTCCCGACGCTCGCCCAGCGCACGCCCGTGCGCACGTCGTCGGCGCGCTGCCACCAGCGCCGCAGCCGTTCGCCGAGGCCGGGCCGGGGCGCCGGGCCCGGGGCCGTGCTCACGGGCGGGCCTCGCGGGCGAGCGCGACGCCCTCGATGCTGCGGACCGCCATGCGCAGCGCGTCGGCGCGCGTCGCCTCGC
Organism: Cellulosimicrobium sp. E-16; assembly: GCF_049913115.1. Taxonomy (NCBI): domain Bacteria; kingdom Bacillati; phylum Actinomycetota; class Actinomycetes; order Micrococcales; family Promicromonosporaceae; genus Cellulosimicrobium; species Cellulosimicrobium sp. E-16. The sequence continues at coordinate 4,012,036 of NZ_CP183974.1, read as the reverse complement.
CCTCGTCGTGCATCGCCCAGGCGTTGAAGAGCATCCACCAGAGGGTGCGGACGAGCCACGAGACGCTGAGCTGGTCGTCGAACACGCCGTCCGCCTGGCCGCGGCGCAGGAGGTCGCGCACCGGCTCCTCCGCCGCGTCGGACTCCGCCCAGAACTCGGGCTCGCCGCCGGACAGCTCGTTGAACAGGACCATGTACCAGGGGCCGAGGTCGAAGTACTCGAACGCGAGGCGGCGCAGCGCGGACGCGGGGCCGCCGTCGTCCAGCCGCGCCGCGGTGATCGCGGCGCGCGTGCGCTCGACGGCCTCGGCACCGATCGCCTCGACGAGGTCGGCACGCTCCGGGAAATAGCGGTGGAGCGTCGTGCGCCCGACCTGCGCGGCCTGGGCGACGTCGCCCAGCGACGCGGACTTGTCCGTGCTGAGCACGGCGACGGCGGCGTCGAGGATCGCGCGCCGCGTGCGCGCACGGGTTCCGCTCTCCGCGGGCACGCCGTCGTCCGCCGCTGCGGGGGCCGGCGCGGTGGTGGTGTCGCGCGCGCTGGTTCGTGCCGTCACGCGGCCCACGATAGCCCTCGACGCCGTGGAACACCTCTTGCCACTAGTGGAACAAGCGTGTTCCACTAGTGGTCAACCTCGTTCCACTCCAGGATCCACCTGCGCGTCAACCACAGTTGACACGAGAAGGGATTGTCAACCATGGTTGACGCCATGTCCACGACCGACGCTCCCGGCCCGCCGACCACGACGCCCGCCACGACCGACGCACCCAAGGGCCCTTTCCTCCCGCGGCTCAGGGTGCTCTGGGCGTTCGTCCGACCGCACCGCCGCACGCTCCTGCTCGGGCTCGTCCTGGGACTGGGCACCACGGCCGCGGCCCTCGCGACCCCGATGGTGACCAAGTGGGTCCTGGACACCCTCGGGACGGGGGAGTCGCTCACCCCGGCCGTCCTCACGCTCGTCGGGCTGCTCGTCGTGGGCCTCGTGCTCGGCTTGTGGCAGTGGATCTTGCTCGGCACGCTCGCCGAGCGGGTCGTGCTCGACGCGCGGTCGTCCATGGTCCGGCGCTACTTCCGCGCGCGGATCGGCGCGCTCACCGGGCGCCCGACGGGCGAGCTCGTCACCCGCGTCACCTCGGACACCGTGCTGCTGCGAGAGGCCGCGTCGTCGAGCATCGTCAACCTCGTCAACTTCGCGGTGTCGCTCGTCGGGACGATCATCCTCATGGGGGTGCTCGACATCGTGCTGCTCGGCACGACGCTCGGCGCGATCGTCGTCATCGCCGTGCTCGTGGGCGGGCTCATGCCGCGGATCGCCAAGGCGCAGGAGAAGGCGCAGGAGTCGCTCGGCAGCCTCGGTGGGACGCTCGAGGGCGGCCTCCGCGCGATCCGCACCATCAAGGCCAGCCGCGCCGAGGGCCGCCAGATCGAGCGGGTGCTCGACGACGCGCAGGCCTCCGCGCGGCACAGCGTCCGGGCCGTGCGCACCGAGGCCGTCGCGTGGACCATCGCGGGCGGCGGGATCCAGGCCGCGATCATCGTCATCCTCGCGCTCGGCGCGTGGCGCGTCGACGAGGGTCTGCTCGCCGTGTCGAGCCTCGTCGCGTTCCTCCTCTACGCGTTCCAGATCGTCGAGCCCGTCACCGGGCTGACCATGAACGTCACCCAGCTCCAGGCCGGCATCGCCGCCGCGGGCCGTATCAGCGAAGTCCAGGCGATCGAGCCGGAGGAGGACGACGACGCGGCCCGGCCGGGGCGGGTCGGCTCGGCGTCGCTCGACCCGACCCGCGCGGAGGCGGGCCGGCCGGCGGAGGCGGCCGCGGCGTCGGGCACCGACGGGACCGAGGCCGGGACGCCGCGACTCTCCCTGCGGGGCGTCACGGCGCGCTACCTGCCGGGCGGCGAGCCCGTGGTCCGTGACCTCGACCTCGACGTGCCCCACCGCGGACAGGTCGCCATCGTCGGGCCGTCCGGAGCGGGCAAGACCACGACGTTCTCGTTGCTCCTGCGGTTCCTCCAGCCCGAGTCGGGGCAGATCCTGCTCGACGGCGTGCCGTACGACGACCTCACGTTCGACGACGTCCGGCGCCGGTTCGCGTACGTCGAGCAGGAGACGCCCGTCGTCCCGGGGACGATCCGCGAGAACCTGCACCTCTCCGACCCCGGCGCCACCGACGAGGCCATGTGGGCCGCGCTCGCACAGGTCCGGCTCGAGGCCAAGGTGCGCTCGCTCGCCGACGGGCTCGACACGTCGCTCGTCGGGACCACCGTCTCGGGCGGCGAGAGGCAGCGCGTCGCTCTCGCGCGCGCCGTCCTGCACGCGCCCGACGTCCTGCTCCTCGACGAGGCGACGGCCCAGGTCGACGGGCTCACCGAGGCCGCCGTGCACGCCGTCATCGAGGACCTCGCGCGCGATCGCGCGGTCGTGACCATCGCGCACCGGCTGTCGACCGTGATCGACGCCGACCTCATCCTCGTCATGGAGGACGGACGCGTCCGCGCCCGCGGCACGCACGCCGAGCTCCTCGCGACCGACGAGCTCTACCGCGAGCTCGTCGCCGCCCTGCGCATCGCGACCGAGGAGGCCGCGGCCCCGAGGGAGACGGTGCGATGAGTTTCGGGTGCACGGGCGGTCGGAGGTGGCGTCAGATGTGGACGACGACGGTCCCGGCTCGCGCGGACCGCGGAGGGTGAGGGCGGCATGGGGAACGTGACGTGCGACGTGGCGGTGTCGGTGGACGGGTTCTCGTCCCGTCCCGACCAGACGCTCGAGCACCCGTTCGGCGAGGGCGTGGACCTGCACCGGTGGATGACCGAGACGGCGGACGAGAACGCCACCGAGATGGAGGCGATCGTTGCCGCGGGGGCGTTCGTCATGGGGAGGAACATGTTCACGCCCGGGCGTGGGGAGTGGGACCTCGGCTGGCGCGGCTGGTGGGGACCCGAGCCGCCGTACCACGCGCCGGTGTTCGTCCTCACGCACCACCCGCGCGAGCCGCTCGTCATGGACGGCGGGACGACGTTCTTCTTCGTCACCGACGGCATCGAGTCCGCCGTCGCGCAGGCGCGAGAGGCGGCGGGGGAGCGCGACGTCTCGATCGCCGGGGGAGCCGCGACCATCAACCAGGCGCTCACGGCGGGTCTCCTCGACGAGCTGCGGCTGCACGTCGTGCCGCAGGTCCTCGGGCACGGGGACCGCGTGCTCGACGGCGTCCCACCCCTCGCGCTCGAGACGGTCTCCGTCCGCGCGGCGTCGCTCGTCACGCACGTCACGTACCGGGTGCTCGGGCAGCTCGGCTGACGGGTCGGTCGCGGCGAGGCGTCAGCCGAGCACGGCGAGCACGAGCGGCGCCGCGACGACGAGCACGACGACGGCCCCGACGACGAGGACCCGGCGCCACGGCCCGGTGTCCTCCGACGCGCGGCGCGCGCGGGTGCGGTCGGTCCACTCCGCGCCGTCGTACCAGCGTTCGCTCCCCGAACCGGGTGCGTCCGCGTACCAGCCCGCCGCTGCCTTGCGCACGTCGCCTCCTCGCGTCACGGTCCGTGAGCCCCTTCGTACGGACATGTGTCACGGGACCCCCACCTCTTACACGCAGCGGGGCGCTCGCAGGTTCCCTCGACACGATCCGAGGTCCCGCTACCGAGACGTCGCGCCGCTGGCACACTGTGCGGGTGGAGGACGGTCGGGAGGCGCGGCACAGCCGTGGATACGACCCCGTGGCGGCCTGGGGTCTCGTCGTCAGCCTCGTGCTGGGCGTGGTCGCGGCGGCGCTGTCGGTGGCCGGCTACCTGGTCGACCTGCCGTCGTGGCTCGTGGGAACCTGTCTGGCCGCCGCGGTCCTGGGCGGGGTCGCGGCCGCGGTCTTCGCAGCCCGGCAGGCCCGGCTCGAGCACCGGTCCGCAGGGCGCATCGTCTGGGAGACGGTAACCGCTCCGGTCCGCTTCCTGTTCGACGTCCTCTTCTAGGCCCTACAGCCCGTCGACCTGCGCAGCGCCGTCCGTGGCGATCTGCTCGAAGACGCGCTGGTCGGCCGCGAACTGCGTGCCCGGGATGGGCCAGTGGACGACGATCTCCGTGATCCCGGCCTCCGCGTACCCGTGCGCGGTCTCGACGAACGCGTCGACCGACTCCAGCGCAGGGTCGGGCGTGAAGCCGGTGAGCAGGATCCGCTCGACCGACGCGGGGTCCCGCCCGGCGTCGGCGCACGCGCCCTCGAGCCGCTCGACCTGGTCGCGGACCGCCGCCCGCGACTCCGCCGGGGTCGCGTCGTCGCCCAGGCGGCCATCGCCCGTCGTCACCCACGCCTGGCCGTACCGCGCGGCGAGCCGCAGCCCGCGCGGGCCCGCGGCGGCGATGGCGAACGGCACACGGGGGGACTGGACCGGGCCGGGGATGGTTCGCGCCTCGTGCGCGCGGTAGTGGCCCTCGTCGTGCGTCACCGCAGGCTCGGTGAGCAGCCGGTCCAGGAGGACCGTGAAGTCGCGCAGGCGGTCGGCACGCTCCCGTGCGGACCACGGCTCGCCGCCGAGGACCGTCGCGTCGAAGCCCGTCGTGCCGGCGCCGAGGCCGACGGTGACGCGCCCGCCGGACAGGTCGTCGAGCGTCATGACGTCCTTCGCGAACGTCACGGGTTCCCGGAAGTTCGGCGACGACACGAGCGTGCCCAGCCGCACCCGCTCCGTGACGCCCGCCGCGGCGGCGAGCGTCGGGACGGCGCCGAACCACGGCCCGTCGCGGAAGGTCCGCCACGACAGGTGGTCGTACGTGTAGGCGGCGTGGAACCCGAGGTCGTCGGCGGCCCGCCACACGTCCCGGCCCTCACGCCACGGATAGATCGGCAGGATCACGGTGCTCACGCGCATGGTCGCCAGCCTAGGGTGGGGGAGTGATCCAGCACACTGTCGCCTTCCGCCTCGTCCACCCCGCCGGCAGCGCCGAGGAGGCCGAGTTCCTCGGCACCGCGCGTCGCACGCTCACCGCGATCCCGGGGGTGCGGGACTTCACGGTCTCGCGTCAGGTGAGCGCCAAGAGCCCGCTGACGTTCCAGTTCTCCATGATGTTCGACGACGACGCCGCCTACGCCGCGTACGACGCCCACCCGGACCACCGCGGCTTCGTCGCCGACCGCTGGGTCCCTGAGGTCGCGGAGTTCCAGGAGCTCGACCTCGTCCCCTTGACGGACTGACGGCACCACCTCGGCATCCCCGCCGAAGTAGAACGTCCGGTCTCGAGGTAGGGCACGCGGGTTTCTACCTCGCGACCGGACGTTCTATCTCGCGGGTCGGGGTTTTCCGCGGGCAGAAGCCGCAGCCCCGTGTGGCAGGGTGACGGCATGACCCAGATCGACCTGCGCATCTTCACCGAGCCCCAGCAGGGCGCCTCCTACGACGACCTCCTCGCGGTCGCGAAGGCGACCGAGGACCTCGGGTTCGACGCCTTCTTCCGCTCCGACCACTACCTCGTCATGGGCGACGGCGACGGCTTGCCCGGCCCGACCGACGCGTGGACGACGCTCGCGGGCCTGGCCCGCGAGACGAGCCGCATCCGGCTCGGCACGCTCGTGTCGTCGGCGACGTTCCGCCACCCGGGCGTGCTGGCGATCCAGGTGGCGCAGGTCGACCAGATGTCGGGCGGTCGTGTGGAGCTCGGGCTCGGTGCGGGCTGGTTCGCGCGCGAGCACGAGGCGTACGGCATCCCGTTCCCGGAGAAGCGGTTCGGGATCCTCGAGGAGCAGCTCGCGGTGATCACGGGCCTGTGGGAGACGCCGGTCGGGGAGACGTTCTCCTACGCCGGCGAGCACTACACGCTCACCGACTCGCCGGCGCTGCCCAAGCCGGCCCAGGTCCGCGTCCCGGTGATCGTCGGCGGCCACGGGCCCCGGCGCACCCCGGCGCTCGCGGCCCGGTACGCGAGCGAGTTCAACGCGGCGTTCCCGGACCCCGGCGTGCTGCCCGAGCGGTTCGAGAACGTGCGCGCCGCGTGCCTCGACGCCGACCGCGACCCCGACTCGCTCGTGTACTCCGCCGCGTTCGTCGTCGCGGTGGGCAAGGACGAGGCGGAGTTCCGCCGTCGGGCCGAGGCGATCGGCCGCGAGCCCGACGAGGTGCGCCGCAACGGACTGGCCGGCACGGTCTCCGAGGTCGCGGACAAGGTCGCGGCCGCCGCCGAGCAGGGCGCCACCCGGTTCTACCTCCAGGTGCTCGACCTGCACGACCTCGACCACCTCGAGCTCATCGCGTCCCAGGTCGTGCCGCAGCTGCCCTGACGGCACACGCCCGGGCTCGCCCCCGAACCCGCGTCGCGACGAAACAGGTCGTCGCGACGCGGGCGCGTACTGCGAGGCAGCGGCCGACGCCGACCGGTCAGCCGGCGGAGGTCGGCCCGTAGACGGTCACCTGGACGTTGCCGCCGACGAAGAGGTCCACGCGGGCGCACTCGGCGCTCTCGTCCGGGACGCTCGTCGTCGGGAACGGGCCGTCGACCGAGGTGAGGGCCTCGTCGGCGATCGCCCGGGCCTCGCCGAGGGAGACGCACCCGTCCGTGATCCCGCCCTTCAGCGTCGACACGATCTCGGCGACCACCGGGTCCTCGAGGATCCCGTCGGAGCTGCCTGAGGCGCCGACGACGACCGCGCGCCCGCCGACGTCGACGGTCGCGAACGCGCACACCGGCGTCCCGTCGGCACCCTCGGGCAGCGCGTCGTGCTCGCCGACGGACCAGTCGTCCAGGCCGAGCCGGTCGAGCTCGTCCTCGGCCCAGGCGACACCCTCGGCGACGGTGCGGCACGCGCTCGCCCCGCCGTCGACCCGGTCGGTCACGCTCTGCTGCAGCTCGACCACGGCGGGGTCCACCGCCGAGCGGCCCTCGAGCCGCTCGACGCCGTCGGGCACCTGGCCGGCCGGGGCGACGTACGTCTGGCCGTCCCAGGCGAAGGCCACGGCGTCCTCGATCGGCGGCAGTCCCTGCTCCGCGAGGAGCGTGGTGCAGTCCGCGTACGGGTCTCCGGTGAGCCACGGTCCGGCCGCGTCCACGTCCAGCCCTTCTGCGACGTCCGGGCTCCAGGCGGTCACGCACGTGACGCCCTCGCCCGACGATCCGCGGAACGCCTGGATCGCCGCGTACGCGACGCCGCCGCCCGCGAGCACGGTGGCCAGGCCTAGCGCCACCGCGCCGCGGCGTCCGAGCCGTCGACGGCGCGACGGAGGTGCGGCGGGGGCCGCGTTCGTGGGGTCGAGCGTGGTGGTCATGAGGATCTCCTCCTGCAGAGCGGCGAACGCCGCGTCGTCCACGGCGCCGAGATCCGCGCGGCGGACGGGGTCGGCGGCTCGCAGCTGCTTCATCAGGTCCGTCATCGTGCCTCCTCGGTTCCGGGGCGGGGTCGTCCCCACCCGGTGACCACGTGTCCGGTCGGGTCGTCCCGTTTCCTCTGCGGCGCGGACGTCGGTGCGCCGGGTGCGACGAGTCCGTCGAGCTGCTCGGCCAGCCGCCGGCGGGCACGGTGCAGGCGCACCCGGACCGCAGCCCGTGAGATGCCCAGCACGAGGGCGATCTCGTCGCGCGCGAGCTCCTCCCACGCGACCAGGCGCAGCAGCTCCTGGTCGTCGGGGCCGAGCCGCGCGAGCGCGCGCTCGACGTCGCTCACCTCGCCGGTCGGCGGTGGGGTGGCCTCCGCGACCTCGGCGCGGAGCCTGTCGGCGAGGGCGAGCCGGCGCCGCGCGCCCCGGTGGAGGTTCGCCAGGACGCGGCGTGCGACGCCGAACATCCACGGTCGCGCGTCGTCGCCGACGGGGACGTCGTCGAGGCGTCGCCAGGCGACGAGGAACGCCTCGGCGACGACGTCGGCGGCGTCGGACGGGTCGGCCACGCGCCGCACCGCGTAGGCGAGCAGAGGGCGGTGCGTGGCCTCGAACAGGGCGGTGAACCGGGCCGCGCGGTCCACGTCCGGCGGTGGGGCCGACGGGGTCCGCTCGGGCGGACGGTCAGGGGCGGGCATCCGGGGTCCTCTCGACCGGGTGACGGGGACGACCGTCTCATGTCCGGTGCTCGCCGGTGCGTTACACCCGCCCGGTGCGGTGGCGGTGACCGGCCCGCGGTGCGCGACGGCGTGATCCTGGTGGACGACCGGCTCGCCCTCCGGGGCGTCCACCCGTCGGACGTGCGGCGCGTCGGCGCCGTGAATTCTCCGTTTCCGCCCGTGAACGGCGCGTTTCCGGGTCGTGCGGAGCGCCGCTCGGGTGAGCGCTCACCACGTGGGGCGGGACGGCGTCGGGCGGGGACGGGAGCGGCGCCGCGCCAACGATCCGGGCCGCGGGGACGGTGCAGCGGCGGGTCCCGACCGGTCCGTTCACATTCGCCGCCGTGCGCCGAGACGGTGACGGCCACCGCTCGCGCGACCCGTGACACGACCGCCTCGTACCGCTACCTTCGGCGCAGACGACGAGGTGGCCCGCTCCCAGCGGGCCACCTCGACCCGTCTCCGGGTCCCTCCGCACGAGGGCACCGGCAGGGGGCTCGACAGCACCGCCGCGCACGCACTCACGACGCCGACGACGTCGCCGCACCCGGGCTCAGGAAGCCGGCGGGCATCCGCTCGCCGACCTCCGGTCCGATTCCCGACCCGCGAGGTCCCCGCACGGGACCTGTCGAGAGCCGAGGACCCGCGATGGCCGTCTCCGAGTTCGACCGCCTGGTCGTCACCCCGCGCCGCACGCAGCACGTGCGGCCCGCCCCGTTCGGCCCGACGGCCGACGTCGACCGTCCGACCGGCCCGCCGCGCGACGAGAACTCCGCGGCGCGCTCGCCGTCTCTCGTCATGATCATGCTGCTCGCGACGCTCGGCGTCGTCGCGTACGCGGTGTTCCTGCTCAACCCCGCGAACCGCGGCGACGCCCTGCCGTACGTCATGGTCATCACGGCCGAGTCGGTGCTCGTCGCCCAGGCGCTGCTGGCGATGTGGACCGTGCTGTCGAGCGGGCACGACCCGCGCGGGTTCTCGTTCCACCACGCCAAGGACCGCCTGTTCGACGTCCCCGAGATCATCCGCGACGGCGCCGAGGACGACCCGACGCGCTGGAACCTCTACCTCCACGACCGCCCCGTCACCGTCGACGTCCTCATCACGACCTACGGCGAGGACCTCGACACCATCGCGCGCACGGTGCGGGCCGCCGTCGCGCTCCGCGGCACGCACCGCACGTGGGTGCTCGACGACGGCCGGTCCGACGACGTGCGCGACCTCGCCGCCCAGCTCGGCGCGCGCTACGTGCGACGGCTGTCGAGCAACGGCGCGAAGGCCGGCAACGTCAACCACGCGCTCGCCATCGCCAAGGGCGACTTCTTCGTCATCCTCGACGCCGACTTCGTCGCGAGGTCCGAGCTCCTCGTCGAGACCGTGCCGTTCTTCGTCAAGGACGACGTCGCGTTCGTCCAGACGCCGCAGACCTACGGGAACCTCGACAACCTCATCTCGCGCGGCGCCGGGTACATGCAGGCAGTCTTCTACCGGTTCGTGCAGCCGGGCCGGAACCGCTTCAACGCCGCGTTCTGCGTCGGCACCAACGTGATCTTCCGCCGGGCCGCGATCGACGACATCGGCGGCATGCACACCGACTCCAAGTCCGAGGACGTGTGGACGTCGCTCATGCTCCACGAGCGCGGGTGGCGCACGATCTACATCCCCACGACGCTCGCCGTCGGCGACACCCCCGAGACCGTCGAGGCGTACACGAAGCAGCAGCTGCGCTGGGCGACCGGCGGGTTCGAGATCCTGCTCCAGCACAACCCGCTCAGCCCGCGCCGCACCCTCACGCTCGACCAGCGGCTCCAGTACACCGTCACCGCGACGCACTACCTCGCGGGCATCGCGCCGCTCGTGCTGCTGCTCGTGCCGCCGTTGCAGATCTACCTCGACCTCACGCCCATGAACCTCACCATCTCCTGGGGCACGTGGCTGCTCTACTACGCGGGGTTCTACGTCCTCCAGATCGCCATCGCGTTCTTCACGCTCGGGTCGTTCCGGTGGGAGGTGCTCATGCTCGCGTCCGTGTCGTTCCCCATCTACACCAAGGCCCTGTGGAACGCGCTGACCGGCAAGGAGCAGGCGTGGCACGTGACCGGGAGCACGGGAAAGGTCACGTCGCCGTTCAACTACATGATCCCGCAGGTGCTGTTCTTCGCGTTCCTGCTCGTGACGTCGGTGGTGGGGGCCTGGAAGGAGTGGGGCGACCCGATGCCGAGCCTCGCGCTCGCGTGGAACGTCACCAACACGCTGATCCTCGGGGCGTTCGTCGTGACGGCCTTCCGGGAGTCGCGGTCCGCCCGGCGCGCGGTGCGTCCCGTCCGGCGGCAGGGAGGGCCGGCCGCGGCCGTGGTCGACGAGGCCTTGTCGGAGCAGCTCGGCATGGAGGTGACGGTCGGCGCCTCGACGCGGGCCGAGCGGCGGCGGGCGCGCCGTGACATGAGCTCGTCGACGTCTGGACCTACCGGAGGTGTCGCATGACCTGGTCGAACCGGTTCCGCCTCGTGGGCGGGCTGCTCGTGGTGGTGCTCGTGTGCGCGGCGCTCACGCTCGTCATGAACCGGCGCCTCGGGCAGGCGACGAGCACGACGGCCACCATCCGGGCGGAGGTGCTCGACGTCGGCAGCGACTACGCGGGCACCGTCACCGCGGCCGAGGTGGCCGAGGGGGACGAGGTCGCCGCGGGCGACCCGCTGTTCACGGTGAGCAGCCTGACGCTCCAGCACGACATCGCGCTCGGGCTCGTCAGCGCGGACACGTCCGCGTACCAGGTCGCGCCCGACGGCACCATCACGCTCGTCGCGCCCTACGACGCCGTCGTCACCCACGTCGCGGCGCGCGAGGGCGGGTTCGTCCAGGCGGGCGAGGTCGTCGCGTCGCTCGAGCGGGAGGGGTCGCTGTTCGTCGACGCCCGCCTGACGCTCGACCCGAACGACTTCGCGCGTGTCCGCCAGGGCGCGGAGGTCACGGTCGTCCTGCCGAACCAGGCAGAGGTCGTGGGCGAGGTCGCGTCGATCGCCGTGCAGAACACGGCGAACCAGGCCGAGGCCACGGTCGAGGTCACGAGCGACGCGCTCGTGCGCGGGGCCGAGCACGGCCTCGTCGCGTCGGGCACCCCGGTCACGGCGAGCATCGAGCTGCACGACGACGGCCCGCTCGCCGGGGTCGACGAGTCGTTCGGCGAGTTCCTCCGCAAGGTGGGCTTGTGACGCCCCGCCGAGGTCGACCCGTGCGTCGCGAGGTCGACCTCCGGAGGGTCGATCTCGGACGCTCGGGTCGATCTCGGGGCCGGGTGGTCGCTACCGTGCCCGCCGCGCTCCTGACGTCGGCGCTCCTCGTCGCCGGGTGCGGGCTGTTCGAGACGGACGCGTCGCCCGGGGCGACGGGGCCGCCCGGGACGGGCTCCGCCGTCGGGCACGACGCCGCGGACCTGACTGGCACCGTGCCCGACGTCGACCCGTCGATCCTGCCGCAGGAATCGCTCGCCCCGATGCCCCCCGCGCGGCTCGCCGACGGGCTCGTCCCGCCGACGAACCGGTGGTTCTCCGGGCTCGTCCTCGGCGACGAGCCGCTGCCCGTGTTCCCCGTGCCGCTCGCGTTCGGCGTGACCGGCGGCGGCTTCGCGTTCGGGCTGCCCGACGTCCAGGTCACCGAGCAGTCGATCCTCGGCCCGTTCGTGCCGCAGGTCGGCGTGGACGTCGGGGCGTCGTCGGTCGTCGTCACCGCCTACGACACCGCGTCCGTCACGCTCGACCTGCTCGACGGCGCAGGCTCCGTCCTCGGGACGGTGACCCTCGTCGAGGGGTCGCCGGTGCTGCGGTACACCGCGGCGACGGACCAGACGGCGACGCTCACGGTCGCGTTCGCGGAGGCGAACGGGGCGGTCAGCGCCGAGGCCGGCGGGCGTGAGTACGTGCTCGTCGGGGCGGACGACGCGCTCTCGGGAGGCGGCCGGTCGCTCGACCTCGCGGAGGGAGGCTCCGTCGCCTGGTTCCCGGTGCCCGACGACGCCCCGGACGGCGCGGTCGCGACGCTCGCCGAGGCGGCGGCGCACCCCGTGACGGGCACGACGCTCGCCTACGGCGTGGCGGACGACTCCGTCACCACGGCGATCACCTACGAGACCGGTGGCGACGCGCCCGGGTCAGGGACCGTCGTCGTGCGGCTGCCGCACCAACGCGAGAGCGACGGCGCGACGTGCGACCTCGGCACCTACGCGACCGTGCGCGGGTCGGTCGACGTCTGCACGGCGAGCACGCTCGCCTGGGCGAGCCCGGCCGTCGAACCCGCCGGGGCGCTCGACCTCTCCGTGCTGGGCGAGGACGCGCGGACCGAGCTCGCCGAGCAGGTGCGCGCCGACGCCTCGGCGCTCGAGCCGCGGCCGTCGGACACGTACTTCGGGGGCAAGGCGCTCGCGCGCGACGCGAACCTGCTCGCGCTCGCCGAGCAGCTCGGTCTCGACGACGTCGCGGCGCCGCTGCGCACCGACCTCGCTGCCGCGCTCCGGGAGTGGGCCGACCCCGCGGGGTGCGCGGAGCGCGACGCGCGCTGCTTCGCCTACGACCCCGAGGTGCGCAGCGTCGTCGGCAGGACGCCGTCGTTCGGCTCGGACGAGCTCAACGACCACCACTTCCACTACGGGTACTTCCTCTACGCCGCGGGCGTGGTGACGGCCGACGACCCGGCGCTCGCGGCCGACCTCGCGCCCGTGCTCGACCTGCTCGCGGCGGACGTCGCGTCCGGTGCGGGTGACGAGGACTTCCCGGCGCTGCGCGTGTTCGACGCGTACGCCGGGCACTCGTGGGCGTCGGGGTACGCCCCCTTCGCGGACGGGAACAACCAGGAGTCCGCGTCCGAGGCGGTGTCGGCGTGGAACGGGCTGGCGCTGTGGGCGCAGGCGTCGGGGGACGCGACGCTCGAGGCGCAGGCGCGCTGGCTGCTGTCCGCCGAGGCGGCGTCGGCGCGCGCGTACTGGACGGACTTCGACCGCGACGACCCGGCGATCGACGGGTTCGGGCACACCGTGACGTCGCTCGTGTGGGGCGGCAAGCGCGACTGGGCCACGTGGTTCAGCGCCGAGCCGAGCGCGATGCTCGGCATCCTCGTGCTGCCGATGCAGCCCGTCGCCGGGTACCTCGCGGGCGATCCGGAGCGCATCCGGGCCAACCTCGACGAGGCGCTCGCCGGCCCGCGCGACGACCCGGCGTCGTGGGACGTGATGTTCGGCGACCAGCTCCTCATGTACGCGGCGCTCGCCGGCCCGGACGACGCCGCGGCAGCCCTGGACGTCGCCCGCACCCTCCCGGACGAACGCGTCGACGACGGCAGCACCCGCAGCTACCTGCTCGCGTGGCTCCTGGTGCACGCGACGGCGTAGCACCGCCTCCCGCCGAACCCGGGGTTGTCGCCGGGCTCGTCGACCTGGGGTGCGACAACCCCGGGTTCGGCGGGGCACTACCCTGCTCCGGGGGTCTTCACACGAACTTCACGGACGGGAGAGACATGAGCGCCATCGGGTGGCGGTTGCACGGGAACGGGAAGACGGTGGCGCCGGGGGACGTCGTCGACCCGGACGAGCGACTGACCTGGCCGCGGACCATCGGGATCGGCATGCAGCACGTCGTCGCCATGTTCGGCGCGACGTTCCTCGTGCCGCTGCTCACCGGGTTCTCGCCCGCGACGACGCTGTTCTTCTCCGCGATCGGCACCGTCGGGTTCCTGCTCATCACGCGCAACCGGCTGCCGAGCTACCTCGGGTCGAGCTTCGCGTTCATCGCCCCGATCGGCGCCGCGACGGCGTCGCAGGGCCAGTCCGTCGCCGTCGGCGGCATCCTCGTCACCGGTCTCGTGCTCGCCGCGGTCGGCCTGCTCGTGCACGTCGCGGGCGCGCGGTGGATCGACGTCGTCATGCCGCCGATCGTCACGGGCACGATCGTCGCGCTCATCGGCCTCAACCTCGCGCCGGCGGCCTGGGGGAACTTCAAGAAGGCGCCGGTCACGGCCGTCGTCACGCTGACCGCGATCATCCTCGTGAGCGTCCTGTTCAAGGGCATCATCGGGCGCCTCTCGATCCTCGTGGGCGTGATCGTCGGCTACGTCGTCGCGGTGCTCCAGGGCGAGGTGACGTTCGACGCGGTGCGCAAGGCCGACTGGATCGGGTTCCCCGAGTTCGTCACGCCCACGTTCGACGTCGCCGTGGTCGGCCTGTTCGTGCCGGTCGTGCTCGTGCTCATCGCGGAGAACGTGGGGCACGTGAAGTCGGTCGCGGCGATGACCGGCAAGAACCTCGACGACCTCACCGGCCGCGCGCTCTTCGCGGACGGCCTCGCGACGACGTTCGCGGGCATCGGCGGCGGGTCGGGCACGACGACGTACGCCGAGAACATCGGCGTCATGGCCGCGACGCGCGTGTACTCGACCGCGGCGTACTGGGTCGCGGCCGCGACCGCGCTGGTGCTCTCGCTCTCGCCGAAGTTCGGCGCGCTCATCGCGACCATCCCCGACGGCGTCCTGGGCGGCGCGGCGACGATGCTCTACGGCATGATCGGCATCCTCGGCGCGCGCATCTGGGTGCAGAACAAGGTCGACTTCTCCAACCCCGTCAACCTCACGACCGCCGCCGTGCCGCTCGTCGTCGGCATCGCCAACTTCACCTGGGCCGTCGGCGACCTGACGTTCGAGGGCATCGCGCTCGGCACCGCCGCGGCGCTCGTGATCTACCACCTCATGCGCAACATCGCGCGGTGGCGCGGCACCACCCAGGAGCCCGCCAGCCCGGCGTCGGCCCCTGGCGGCGACGAGCCGATCGTCCACGACACCGTCGAGGACGCCCGCTGACCTACGCCCCCGCCTGAAGCCGAACCCGGGATCACTCCCCAGCCGAAGACTTCGCTGAGGAGTGATCCCGGGTTCGGGCGTCCCGACGTCATGCTGCCCGACGGCGTCCCGCGACCTCGAGCGCGCGCCGCACCGTGGTCGCGGTGCGGCCCGGCACGCGTGTGTCGGCGGAGGTGAATCGAAGCATCGCTGCGACGTCGGCTGTCACGAGGTCGTTGTGGCGTTCCCGGTCGGCGAACGCGGCGCTCGGGGTGTCGTGGAACTCCGCGCCGTCCGCCTCGGCGACGACCCAGCGACCGTCGTCGAGCAGCCAGCCCAGGTCGCCGCGTCGTTCCCGTCCGCTCGACCCGATCAACGGGACCTGGAGCATGTTCGGCGGTACGCCACCGTCGACGCAGTCGAGCCGCACCCAGGTCTCGAGCGGCGACTCCGCGCGACCGTCCGCGAGGCCCCACCACGAGTGCGTCCGCGCGACACCCCGCCGCCCCCGGGCGTGGTGGTGCGCGCGGTCCAGACCGTCGGTCGACACCAGGCGGAGGTGGAGAGCCGAGTCCATGACCGCCACGGCCCAGGGCCGGTCGAGCTCGGGCACGGCCTGGGCCAGCGCCCACTCGGGGGCCGCGACGTACCGGTCGCCCACCCGCACGACCGTCATCCCGTCGTCGAACATGCGCAACCGTATGCCGTCGCGCGACTCGAGCCCGCGAGCCCCGGGCAAGGTCGCCTGCGGGATGACGCGTGAGGGCAGGCCGGCGACGCCCAGCAGCGCGAGCGCGCACGGACCGACCGCGATCGCGTCGGGGCCGAAGGCGAGCAGCGCCGCCCAGGCGGCACGTCGGCGCCGGGCATCGGGCGGCCGAGCGTGTAGGGGTGTCAGGTCGAGGTCGTACACGCCGGCGGTGATCCGTGACCAGGAACCCGAGCGGACGAGGCGGGTCAGGACGTTCGGACTGACTCCGGCGTCGAGGCACTGCCTCGTGCCGACGAGCGACTCCTGCTGGGCGGCGACTGCGCGGAGGGCTTCCGGTACTAGAGAACGGGGCGGCATGGGTCGCATCCCAGCGCACCTGTCGTCGTCGGAGGAGCTCGCCGGACGGCCCTGTGGAAGGGACCCTCTGGCGGAGGGACTGTGAACTCCGACGAGGCGGGGCTCGCATCGCGAGAGGAGTGCCGAACCCTTGATCGCTCCTCAGGTGCGCGCGGCGGTAGGGAGAAATCCAGGGGTCGGCACCAATCCGGGATCTCTCCCCAGGACGAGCTGCGTGTGAGGAGCGATCCCGGGTTCGGCGACGGAGGGGCGGGTCAGAGGCGAAGGCCCAGGACCAGGCCCTCGTCGACGTCGAGGCGGGTGAAGCCGAGGTGTTCGTAGAAGCCGATCGCGGAGACGTTGTCCTCCGCGACGCCGAGGTGGACCCCCGGGGACCCCGCCGCACGCAGGGCGTCGAACAGCGCGGCCATCAGCCGGCGGCCGTTGCCGCCGCCCTGCGCGGCGGGCAGCAGGTCGACGTGGAGGTGCGCGGGGTAGTCGGGGAGCACCGACGGGTCGGTGAGGTGCGGGCGGTGGATCTGGCGGACGAGCGCCTCGTCGCGGGAGCCCTCCGGGAAGCTGCCCAGCGGGTACCGCTCGCGCAGCGGCGGCCACCACTCCTGCTCGGACCGCGCCTCGAACGCGGCGGTGTCGCGCGCCCCCAGCACGTAGCCCGCGGCCACGCCGTCGACCTCGACGACGAACGCGAGCGACGGCTCGAGGGCGAGGTACGCCCCGAGGTAGACCTCGCCGAGCAGCCGCGGGTCGGTGTACAGCGGGGTCGCGTCCGCGCCGGACGCGCCGGTCCGCAGGCAGATCTCGTAGAGGCGGTCGACCTCGTCGGGGTCGGTGGTCCGGGCGGGCCGGAGGGGCAGGGTGCTCATGGGTACCGTTCGGCGGTCGTGAGGCTCGGCGGGCGCCGGGCGAGGGACGTGCTCAGCCCTCCGCGGGCGGCACGGGCAGCGGCTGGGGGGTGATCTCCTCGATCGCGACGCACCCGGCGCGGCTCTCGAGCGGCACGTCGCTGGACAGGCCGACGAGCTCGGGGTCCACGACGTCCTCGAAGTCGGCGCCCACGTAGAGGTCGACGGTGGAGGCCTCGCGCGTGTCGAGCACGAGGCCCGGGTTGTCGTAGTGGGCCGCGAGCGTGTACGCCTGCGCGAGCCCTGTGACGCCGAAGTGGATCTGCGTCTGCGACACGACGTCCGACTTCCCGTCGCCGTCCAGGTCTGGCGCGTTGCCGGTGGTGAGCACCGTGAAGCCCCGGGACGTGAGCAGGTCCTGGTTCAGCCGCCCGAGGGGGGCGTCCTTGCCGGACGCGTTGTAGACGTTGACCTGGACGTCGGCCGCCGCCGCCGGGAGCGTGCCCTCGGGCAGGCAGGGGGCCTTGACGTCCGCGAGGTCGTCGACGGCCTCGGGTGACGACAGCGGCCGGTCGAACGGGGCGTCGATCGCCCCCGTGTAGACGGCCAGCGCACCGAGCCCGACGACGGCGAGCGCGGCGATGAGGAGCCCGAACACGACGGCCTGGCGCTCGTGCATGCGTCGGCGACGCTCGGCGCGTGCGGTGTCGGGGCGGGTGGTCACGCCAGAAACCTACCGGACCCCGCGCTCATCGCACGGTCAGGACGCGGGCGTGCAGGATGGCGCGCTGCTGGAGCGCGGCGCGGACCGCGCGGTGCAGTCCGTCCTCGAGGTAGAGGACGCCCTCGTACTCGACGACGTGCGCGAAGAGGTCGCCGAAGAACGTCGAGTCCTCGGCGAGGAGCGCGTCGAGGTCGAGCGTGCGCTTGGTGGTGACGAGCTCGTCGAGGCGCACCTGACGCGGGGGCACCTCGGCCCAGTCCCGGGCGGTCACCCGGCCGTGGTCCGGGTAGGGGCGCCCGTCGCCGACGGCCTTGAAGATCATGCGGCACATCCTAGAGGCCGTACCCCGCCCCTCGCCCGGGTCGGCGCGGTGCCGGTCACGCAGTCGTCACGATCTCCCCACGAGGAGCACCCGCGTCCTCCGCGTCAGCGGGGGTCCTGCCCGGCCCGGCCCGGTCGCTGACGGCCCGGCCGGCGTCCCAGCCGACGTCCCAGGTGGAGCTGGACGAACAGGGTGACGACCCCGGCGACGAGCAGCCCGGCGACGTTCACGAGGAGCTGGACGCCCGCGCCGAGCGCCTCGTCCCACGCCCCGACGGCGAGCGTCAGGCCGATGGCCCCGACGGCGGGCACGGTCGTGATGGAGATGAAGACGCCGACGAGGGCCGCCGACTTGGCGGTGGTGAGAGAGAGCACACCCGCGACGCCCGCGAGGAGCGCGATGACGAACGACCACGCGTCGGGCGACACGATGAACTCGGTCTGCGGACCGGTCGTCGCCTGCTCGTAGGTGATGAGACCCGCCGCGTACGCGAGGCTCCACACGGCCCACGCGACCGCGGCGCAGCCCGCGAACCCGCCGAGGAGCGTCGCCAGCGCCGACCCGGCGATCCCGCGTCGTCGCCGGACCACCGCGTAGCAGATGGCCGCGATGGGGGCGAACTCCGGCCCGACCACCATGGCCCCGATGATGAGGATGGGCTGGTCCAGCAGCCGCCCGATCCCTGCGATGAGCGTCGCGAGCAGCAGGAACACGAAGAACGTGGCGGAGGGGCGGGAGTCCTCGCGCGACGTGTCCGCGAGCTGCGCCCACAGGACCCCGTCGGCGGGGTGGCCCGGGGCCGCCTCCTCGGCCGCGACCGCGGCGTCCGACACGACCGTCACCGGCTCCGTGACGACGATGCTCCCGTCGGCCGGGACGCCCGCGTGCCGGAGGGTCCGCATGACGTTGTTCGCGTTCTCGCGCGCCATCTCGAACCAGAGCACGTCGCCCCGGCCGTCGAGCGCCGCGCCGGGCAGGACCGCCAGGTCGCACACGGTCGGGTCGGCGTCGAGGACGGGACGCAGACGTTCGGCGAGGTCGTGCCCCGCGGTGACCCGCACACTCAGCATGGCGCCATCGTGCCAGCCGGGCGCGGGCCCGTCGGGGACGTGTCCCGTCAAGGTTCCGGCAGAGGGCGTCAAGGTTCCGTCAGAGCCTCGTCCAAGGCCCTCCCGCCGGGCGTAGAACGGCAGTGCGCCCGGGTTCCGGACGCCGGCACGCCCCCTGCGGGCGCTCGCCGACCCTCGTCGAGAAGGCGTTCCCACCATGGCCGACCTGGCCTTCCTCCTCCTCACCGTCGCGTTCTTCGCGACGGTCGCGCTCGTCGCGCGCCGTCACGGCTCCTCCGGAGGTGCCCGGTGATGGTCCTCGACTGGATCGCGCTCGGCGCCGTCGTCGCCGTGCTGGGCTACCTCTTCGTCGCGCTGCTCCGCAGCGACCGGGCCCGGTGAGCGCCGTGCCGACGACGGTCGACACCGCGGTCGTGTGGGCGGCGGTCGGTCAGGTCGCGCTGCTCGTCGCGGCGCTCGCTGCGGTGCACGCGCCGCTCGGCGCGTACATGGCGCGCGTGTACACCTCGTCGCGCCACCTGCGGGTGGAGCGCGCGGGCTACCGGCTGGCGCGCGTGGACCCCGACGCGGAGCAGCGGTGGAGCACCTACCTCTTCTCCCTGCTGGGCTTCTCGCTCGCCTCGGTCCTGCTCCTCTACGCCCTCGGCCGGCTCCAGGACCACCTCCCGATGAACCTCGGGTTCACGGGGCTGGACCCGGCGGGGGCCTGGAACACGGCGGTCTCGTTCGTGACGAACACGAACTGGCAGTGGTACTCGGGCGAGGCGGCTGCGGGCCACCTCCTCCAGATGACGGGTCTGGCCGTGCAGAACTTCGTCTCGGCCGCGGTCGGGATGTCGGTCGCGATCGCGCTCGTGCGCGGGTTCGCCCGCTCCGGGACCGACGCGCGGATCGGCAACTTCTGGACCGACCTCACCCGGTCCGTGGTCCGGATCCTCCTGCCGATCGCGTTCGTCGCGGCGGTCGTGCTCGTGGCGAACGGGGTCATCCAGAACCTCAGCCCGCACACCGCGGTCGAGACCCTCGCCGGGGGCACGCAGCACGTCCTCGGGGGTCCCGTCGCCTCCCAGGAGGCCATCAAGGAGCTCGGGACCAACGGCGGCGGGTTCTTCAACGCGAACTCGGCGCACCCGCTGGAGAACCCGAACCCGTTCACCAACGTGTTCGAGATCTTCCTCATCCTGCTGATCCCGTTCACCCTCCCGCGCACGTTCGGCCTCCTGGTCGGCGACCGCCGCCAGGGCTGGGCGGTCCTCGGCGCGATGGCCGGGCTGTTCGCCGTCGCGCTCGCGCTGACCACCTGGGCGGAGCTCGCCGGGCCGGGTGCCGCCCCGCAGGCCGCGGGCGCCGCGCTCGAGGGCAAGGAGACCCGGTTCGGCCTCGCCGCGAGCGCCCTGTTCGCGACCGCGACGACCGGCACGTCGACCGGTGCGGTCAACGCCATGCACGACTCGCTCACCGCACCGGGGGGCGGCGTCGTGCTCTTCACCATGCTCCTCGGCGAGATCGCCCCCGGCGGCGTGGGCGCGGGGCTGTACGGGATGCTCGTGCTCGCCGTCGTCGCGGTGTTCGTCGCGGGCCTCATGGTGGGCCGCACGCCCGAGTACCTGGGCAAGAAGATCGGGCGCCAGGAGATCACGCTCGTCGCGCTGTACGTCCTGACGACGCCAGCCGTCGTGCTCGTCGGCACGGCGCTGTCGGTGGTCCTGCCGGACGGCCTCGCGGGCCAGCAGGAGGGCGGCCCGCACGGGCTCACCGAGGTGCTGTACGCGTTCGCGTCGGCCGGGAACAACAACGGCTCCGCGTTCGCGGGGCTGTCGGCCGGGACGCCGTACTACAACACGCTGCTCGGGCTCGCGATGCTCGTCGGCCGCTTCGTCCCCATCGCGCTGGTCCTCGCCCTCGCGGGGCGACTCGCCTCTCAGAGGTCCGTCCCGCCGTCTGCCGGCACGCTGCCGACCCACCAGCCGCTGTTCGTCGGCCTGCTCGGCACGGTCGCGCTCGTCGTCGTCGGCCTCACCTTCGTCCCCGTCCTGTCCCTCGGTCCTGTCGTGGAGTCCCTGTCATGAGCACGCCGCTCGCATCCGTCCCTCAGCTGCCCGGTAACCCGGCGTCCCCCGCGGGTGCGCCCGACGGCGGCCCGCACCACGACGACGGCCCCGGCGGCGGGCGTCGTGCCCCGCGGGCGCTGACCCCTGCGCAGGTGGGCGCGGCGCTGCCGGCCGCGGTGCGCAAGCTCGACCCGCGCGTGCTGTACCGGTCGCCGGTGCTGTTCGTCGTGGAGATCGGCGCGGCGGCGACGACGGTGCTCGCCGCCCTGGAGCCGGACTTGTTCTCGATCCTCGTCGCGGCGTGGCTGTGGGCGACGGTCCTGTTCGCGACGCTCGCCGAGTCGGTCGCGGAGTCGCGCGGCAAGGCGCAGGCGTCGAGCCTGCGCGCGACGCAGCGCAGCACGACGGCGCGCCGCGTGGACGCGCCGACCGACGCGCTCACGGCGGGGTCGAGCCTGCACCTGCTGCCGACGGTCGACGTGCCGTCGTCCAGCCTGCGGGTGGGCGACGTCGTCGTGGTCGTCGCGGGCGAGACGATCCCGGGCGACGGCGACGTGATCGAGGGCGTCGCGTCGGTCGACGAGTCGGCGATCACGGGCGAGTCCGCGCCGGTGATCCGCGAGTCGGGCGGCGACCGCTCGGCGGTCACGGGCGGGACGGTCGTCCTGTCCGACCGCATCGTCGTGCGGATCACGGCGCCGGCCGGCCAGACGTTCGTCGACCGGATGATCGCGCTCGTCGAGGGCAGCGAGCGCCAGCGCACCCCGAACGAGATCGCGCTCAACGTGCTGCTCACGTCGCTGACGATCGTGTTCGTCCTCGCGGTCGCGACGCTCCAGCCGTTCGCCGTGTACTCAGGGGCGCGGCAGTCCCTCGTGGTGCTCGTCGCGCTCCTCGTGTGCCTCATCCCGACGACGATCGGGGCGCTGCTGTCCGCGATCGGCATCGCGGGCATGGACCGCCTGGTCCGGCGCAACGTGCTCGCGATGTCGGGCCGGGCGGTCGAGGCCGCGGGCGACGTGGACGTGCTGCTCCTCGACAAGACCGGCACGATCACGCACGGCAACCGGTTCGCGACCGAGGTGCTGCCGGTGGGTCACGTGAGCGCGGCCGAGCTCGCCGACGCGGCGCGCCTGGCCTCCCTGTCCGACGAGACGCCGGAGGGGCGCAGCATCGTCGACCTCGTGACGTCGATGGACGGGCGCCCGGCGGCGGACCTGGTGCGCGAGACCGCGGGCGCGGAGTTCATCCCGTTCACCGCCCAGACCCGGATGTCGGGCGTGGACCTGCCGTCGCCCGACGGCGGCGTGCGGCGCGTGCGCAAGGGCGCGGGCTCCGCGGTCCAGCGCTGGGTGCACTCCACGGGCGGGAGCGTGACGGGGCCGGAGACGGACGAGCTCGCGGCGCACGTGGAGACGGTCAGCGGGCAGGGCGGCACACCCCTGGTGGTCGCCGAGCAGGTGGGCGACGGCCCGGCGCGCGTGCTCGGCGTCGTCCGGCTCAAGGACGTCGTCAAGGACGGTCTGCGTGAGCGGTTCGACCAGCTCCGCGCGATGGGCATCCGGAGCGTCATGGTGACGGGCGACAACGCGATCACCGCGCGGGCCATCGCGGCCGAGGCGGGCGTGGACGACGTGCTCGCCGAGGCCACGCCCGAGGACAAGCTCGCGCTCATCCGGCGCGAGCAGGAGGGCGGGCGCCTCGTCGCGATGGCCGGCGACGGCACGAACGACGCGCCCGCGCTCGCGCAGTCCGACGTCGGCGTCGCGATGAACACGGGGACGACCGCCGCGAAGGAGGCGGGCAACATGGTCGACCTCGACTCGAACCCCACGAAGCTTCTGGAGATCGTCGAGATCGGCAAGCAGCTCCTCATCACGCGCGGCGCGCTGACCACGTTCTCCGTCGCGAACGACGTCGCGAAGTACTTCGCGATCCTGCCCGCGATGTTCCTGGGCGCGTTCCCCGCGCTGGAGGTGCTCAACGTCATGCGCCTGTCGAGCCCCCAGTCCGCGATCCTCTCCGCGGTGATCTTCAACGCGCTGATCATCGTGGTGCTCGTCCCGCTGGCGCTGCGCGGGGTGCGGTACCGCCCGGCGTCCGCGTCGGCGCTGCTCCGGCGCAACCTCCTGGTCTACGGGCTCGGCGGCCTCGTGGCGCCGTTCGTCGGGATCAAGCTCGTCGACCTCCTCGTGTCCCTCCTCCCGGGCTTCTGATCCCGGTGCCGAAAGGAACTCCCGTGCCCAGCTCCTCGCAGGTCCCGTCCGGCGCCCGTCCGTCGACCGCCGGCGGCGCCGTCTCCTTCGTCCGCCAGTCGTGGGCGGGGCTGCGCGTCCTGCTCCTCATGACCGTCCTGCTCGGCGGGCTGTACCCGCTGGCCGTGACGGGGGTCGGCCAGGCCGCCTTCGGGTGGCAGGCGAACGGCTCGCTCGTCCGCGCGGACGGCACCCGGGCCGCGTCGGTCGACGACACGGGGGCCGACGGCGCCCCGGTCGTCGGGTCCGTCCTCGTCGGCCAGGCGTTCGGCGAGCCGGGGACGGCGCCCGAGTGGTTCCACGGTCGCCCGTCCGCGGCCGGGGACGGCTACGACACCCTCGCGTCCGCGGGGTCGAACCTGGGGCCGAACAACCCTGACCTCGTCGCCGCGATCGAGGCACGCCGGGCGGCCGTCGCCGCGGAGGACGGCGTCGACCCGGCGACCGTCCCGCCGGACGCCCTGACGGCGTCGGCCTCGGGCCTCGACCCGCACGTCTCGCCCGCGTACGCCGACCAGCAGGTCGAGCGTGTCGCCGCGGCGCGCGGGCTCGACCCGGCGGCGGTGCGCGCGCTGGTCGACGACGCCGCGGCCGGACGCGCGGCCGGCGTGCTGGGCGACCCGCGGGTGAACGTGCTCGCGCTCAACCTCGCGCTCGAGAGCCTCGCTCCCGCCGGCTCGGACGCGTCCTGACGTGCGGCGTGATGGACTGCGCACATGAGTGCCGACACGCCTGACGGGCGGCGCCGGGGGAGGCTGACGGTCTACCTCGGCGCCGCGCCGGGCGTCGGCAAGACGTTCGCCATGCTCGACGAGGCGCTGCGCCGCCGGTCCCGCGGGACCGACGTCGTGGTCGGCCTCGTCGAGACGCACGGGCGCCCGGCCACGGCCGCGAAGATCGGCGACCTCGAGGTGGTGCCGCGCAGGGCGGTCGGGCACCGGGGCGTCGAGCTCACGGAGCTCGACGTCGACGCCGTGGTCGCGCGCGACCCGGACGTCGCGCTCGTCGACGAGCTCGCGCACACGAACGCACCCGGCTCGCGCCACGCCAAGCGGTGGCAGGACGTGCACGACCTCCTCGACGCCGGGATCGACGTCGTCACCACGGTGAACGTGCAGCACCTCGAGTCGCTCACGGAGGACGTCGAGGCGATCACGGGCGTGCGCCAGCGCGAGACCGTCCCGGACC
The DNA here is from genome assembly GCF_049913115.1 of Cellulosimicrobium sp. E-16. Classification (NCBI taxonomy): domain Bacteria; kingdom Bacillati; phylum Actinomycetota; class Actinomycetes; order Micrococcales; family Promicromonosporaceae; genus Cellulosimicrobium; species Cellulosimicrobium sp. E-16. Next base: position 3,987,681 of record NZ_CP183974.1, on the reverse strand, counting down.
ACGTGGTGCGCGAGGCCGACCAGATCCAGCTCGTCGACCTCTCGCCCCAGGCCCTGCGGCGGCGGCTCGCGCACGGGAACGTGTACCGGGCCGAGCAGATCGACGCGTCGCTGTCCTCGTACTTCCGCGAGGGCAACCTCACGGCGCTGCGCGAGCTCGCGCTCCTGTGGCTCGCGGACCGCGTGGACGACGCTCTCACCCGGTACCGCGCGGACCACGCGATCTCCGGGACGTGGCCGGCGCGCGAGCGCGTCGTCGTCGCGGTCACCGGCGGGCCCGAGAGCGCGACGCTGCTGCGCCGCGGTGCCCGCATCGCCGAGCGGGCCGCGGGGTCGGAGCTGCTCGCCGTGCACGTGCTCGCGACCGACGGCCTGCCCACGGCCTCGCCCGCGGCGATCGCGGCCGACCGCGCGCTCGTCGAGTCCCTCGGCGGCACCTTCCACACCGTCGTCGGGGAGGACGTCGCGTCGGCCGTCGTCGACTTCGCGCACGGCGCCAACGCGACGATGGTCGTCGTCGGCGTCTCGCGGCGCTCGCGGTGGCGCGAGGCGTTCCTCGGCTCGACGAGCGCGGAGATCGCCCGGCTCTCGGGCTCGCTCGACGTGCACCTCGTCACCCACGAGCGCGCGCGGTCGGGGCGCGTCGCACGGCGCGGGTGGAGCCCGCTGTCGACGCGGCGGCGCGTCGCGGGGTTCGTGCTGGCCGTCGCCGGCCCCGCGGGCCTCACCGCCCTGCTCGACGCCGGCCGGGAGGCGGTCGGGCTGTCGACGCAGGTCATGCTCTTCCTCGCCCTGTCGGTCGGCGTCGCGCTCGTCGGGGGCATGTGGCCCGCGCTGGCGTGCGCCGTCGTGTCCTTCCTGTGCCTCAACTGGTTCTTCACGCCGCCCACCGGCCTGCTCACCGTCGCCGACCCGGAGAACCTGCTCGCGCTCCTCGTGTTCGTCCTCGTCGCGGCCGCCGTCGCGTCGGTCGTCGACCTCTCCGCGCGGCGCACCGTGCAGGCCTACCGGGCGCGCGCCGAGGCGTCGACGCTCGCCGCCCTGTCCCGCTCGGTGCTGTCCGGGGAGGACACGGCCGAGGCCGTCGTCGCGCGCCTCGCCCAGACCTTCCAGCTCCGCCGCGTCGCGCTCGAGGAGCGGGCGCGCACGGACGGGCGGGCCCAGGCGTGGTCGACCATCGCGGTCGCGGACCGCGCCGCTGACACCACGAGCCCGGCCGGCCGCGCCCGGCGCGGCGACGGGGCCAGTGACGAGACCCGGACCGTGGTGGGCGTCGACGACGACCTCCGGCTCGTGCTCGACGGCCGCCCCCTGCCCGCGGGCGACCGCCAGGTGCTCGAGGCGTTCGGGGCGCAGGCGGGCATCGTGCTGGAGTACCGCCGGCTGCGCGAGGAGGCGGCCCGCGCCGCGGTCCTGGCCGAGGCGGACGCGACCCGCACGGCCCTGCTCGCCGCGGTGTCGCACGACCTGCGCACGCCGCTCGCGGCGATCCGGGCCGCCGTCGACGGGCTGCGCTCGTCGGAGGCCGTCCTGGAGCCGCAGGACCGGACCGCGCTCGTCGAGACCGCGGCCTCCGAGACCGAGCGGCTGGAGCAGCTCATCGACAACCTGCTCGACCTCTCGCGCCTGCAGACCGGTTCCGTGGTCCCCGTCCTGCGGGACGTGTCGCTCGAGGAGATCGTGCCCGTCGCCGTCGAGCCCCACGGCGGGCGCGTCGCGCTCGACGTGCCCGAGGACCTGCCCCTCGTGCGCACGGACCCCGGGCTCCTCGAACGCGTCGTCGCGAACGTCGTCGCCAACGCCGTGCGGTTCGCGCCCCCGGACGAGCCCGTCCGCGTCCGGGCGTCCGCGTCGGGCGGCATCGTCGAGGTGCGGGTCGTCGACCTCGGTCCGGGCGTGCCCGACGAGGCCAAGGAGCGGATGTTCGAGTCGTTCCAGCGGCTCGGGGACGCCGCGGGCCACGGCGTCGGGCTCGGGCTCGCCGTCGCGCGCGGCTTCTCGCGCGCCGTCGGTGCGACCCTCGTCCCCGAGGACACCCCGGGGGGAGGCCTCACCATGGTCCTGACCGTCCCGGTCGCGCCCCCGCGCGACCCGGCACGCCCCGAGCGGGAGGAGCGCGCGTGAGCGACGACCCGGCGACCCACCACGTGCTCGTCGTCGACGACGACCCCGGCCTGCTGCGCGCGATCGCCATCACGCTGCGCACCCACGGCTGGAGGGTCAGCACCGCCACGTCGGGCGGGGCCGGCATCGACCTCGTCGCGACCGACGCGCCCGACGTCATCCTGCTCGACCTCGGCCTGCCCGACCTCAGCGGCTTCGACGTCATCCGCGCCGTCCGCGCGTGGAGCACCGTGCCGATCGTCGTGCTCTCCGCGCGTCACCTCGGCGACGACAAGGTCGACGCGCTCGACGCCGGCGCCGACGACTACGTCACCAAGCCGTTCGCGATGCCTGAGCTCATGGCGCGGCTGCGCGCAGCCGTGCGGCGGTCGGCGGGCACCGCTCGCGACGGGTCCGCCGTCGTCGAGGCGGGCGACCTGCACATCGACCTCGCGCGACGCCGGCTCCTGCGGCGCGGCGCCGAGGTGCGGCTGAGCCCCACGGAGTGGGCGCTCCTCGAGATCCTCGTCGCGCAGCGGGGGCGAGTCGTCGAGCGCGAGCACCTGCTGCGCGAGGTGTGGGGGCCGACCGCGACGCGCGACACCCACTACCTGCGGGTCTACCTCGCGCAGCTGCGCCGCAAGCTTGAGGACGACCCCGCGGCGCCGCGCCACCTCATCACGAGCCCCGGCATCGGCTACCGGTTCGAGGAGTGACCCGCCGCGTCGTCCACGAGGCGCGCGAGCTCGCGCACGACGGCGCCCGGCAGCGCGGGCGGGAACAGCAGCGCGCGCTGGAGCTCGCCCGCACGCCAGCCGTCGCACGCGAGCGCGGCGAGCACGAGCGACGACGGCGCGCCCTCGTCACGCCACGCGCGCAGCACGAGCGCGTGCACCGCGTGCTGCCCCTCCGGGACGTCGTCGCGCGCGACCCCGCCCAGCGCGTACAGGCGCAGGAGAGCGGCGGCCTTGCGCGAGTCGTCGAGCGCCGCGACCGACGCCCCGACCGCCGCGCGCGACGGGTCGAGACGTAGCGGCGAGAGGTCGTCGAACCCGGACTGCAGGACCTCGAGCGCGACGTCGTCGACGAGCGTCTCCGCGTCGCCGAACATCGAGCGCAGCGTCGACTCGCTGCGCTCGCAGCGGCGGGCGACCGCGGCGAGCGTGACGTTCTCGACCCCCTCCTCGAGCGCGACCCGCAGGACGGCGTCCACGAGCGGGCGCTCGTCGTCGCGGAACGGGTCCTCGTCGAGGTCCACGTCGCGGAAGACGACGGCGCTCGCGGGCGGCCGCACGTCCGCGTACCGCGAGAGGTCGCCGAGCAGGTCCTCCCACTCGGCCTCGGTGAGGTCGTACGCGTCCTGGTAGAGACCGAGCCACGTCCCCTCGAGCGCGAGCGCCGCGACCCACGTGCGCGGGTCGGGGACGCCCGGGCTGCCGTCCGGCCCCCGGCTCGGCTCCTGCGTGGGGATCGCGGCGACCCACTCGTGCAGGGTGGCCCTGGCCGAGCGCGTCGCGTCGCTCCGGTCGGGCGTGGACATGTCCGTCACCTCCGTGGTCGGAAAAGGTGGATCGAGCCTAGCCGGAGGCCGCGACGGTCTCGCGTCAGGGGCGAGGGACGTCGCGGCGGCGGAAGCCGACCAGGCCCAGCGCGACGAGCGCGACGGCGAGGAGCGTGAGCCAGACGAACGGCCACGGCTCGACGTCCGCCCCCGGGAGCTGGGGGACGTGCCAGAACGGCGAGACGCCGCTGGCCCAGGACGGGAGGTCGAGCAGGGCGCCGAACATCGTCACGACGAACGAGTAGGCGAGGAGCGCCCAGGCGAGCGACGCGAGGCCCGGCCGCCAGCCGAACGCGGCGACGGCGACGGCTGTGACGACCGCGATCGCCGGGAGGTAGGCGAACGACGCGGCGAGGTAGTCCCCGAACCCGAAGGCGTCCTCGCCGACGCTCAGCGCGCCGAGCCACAGGCCGACCGCGCTCACGACGAGCAGCACCGACGTCCCGACCAGCGTCACGACGAGCTGGGCCCCGAGCCAGCGGACGCGGCCGACCCCGGTCGCGAGCACGGGCTCCAGCCGCCCCGCCGTCTCCTCGCCGCGGGCGCGCTGCGCCGACGCGACCGCGAAGCCGCCCGCGCCGAGCCCGAGGAACAGCGCCATGACCGCGACGAACCCGCCCACGAGGTCGGAGGCGTCGCCCAGCATCTGCGCGATCTCGGGGTTGTCGGCGACCATGTCGCCCACGGAGTCGACGAACGTCCCGCACGCGAGCGCGGTGACGCCGACACCGACGCCCCACGCGAGCACGGACGCGCGCTGCTGGCGCCACGCGAGGGCGAGCGGGCTCGCGAGCCACCGTGCGGCGTCGGGCCGCCCCGCGCGCGGCGGCACGAGCCCGGCGCCGAGGTCACGCCGCGCGGCGAGCGCCGCGCCCAGGGCGAGGAGCAGCACGACGAGCACGAGCGACAGTCCGAGCGGCCACCAGCGCAGGTCGACGAACGCGCGGATCTGCTGCGCCCAGCCGATGGGGGAGAGCCACGAGACCCAGCTCCCGTGCTCCTCCTGGACGTCGCCGACCGCGCGCAGCAGGAACGCGACGCCGAGCACGGCGAGCGCGAGGCCGCTCGCGGCGCGCGCGTGCTCGGTGACCTGGCTCGTAACGACCGCGACGGCGGCGAACACGAGCCCCGTCACGCCCACCGCCGCGCCGAGCGCGAACGAGTCGACGGCGTCGAGCCCGGTCGCGACGAGGACCGCCCCGGTCGCGAGCGCGATCGCCGCGTTGGCGACGAGCGCCGCGACGAACGCCGCCGTGGCAGGGGCGTGGCGCCCGACGACCCCGGCGCGGACGAGCTCGGCCCGGCCCGTCTCCTCCTCGGCGCGCGTGTGCCGCACGACGAGGGAGATGCTCATGATCGCGACGGCGACCATCACGGTGAGCGCCATCTCGTTCGCGATCATGGCGCCGAGCGTGTAGTCCTCGATCCCGTACTGGGGCCCGGACAGCATGATGCCCGCGGGGCTCGAGACGAGCGTCGCGCGCGCCTGGCGGTCGGCCGCGGTGGGGTAGAGCGTGTCGAGCGCGACGGCCGCGTACCCGAAGAGGAGCGCGATCGACGCCGTCCACACGGGGATGCGGACGCGGTCGCGCCGCAGCACGAAGCGGAGCAGCGTGGTCCAGCCCGTGGCCGCACGCCCGCCCCGGTGCGGCTCGGGGGAGACGGCGGTGGCGCGCCGTCCGTGCGGTGGTGCCGCCGTGCGGGCCGTCCCGGGGGCGCTCACAGCGCGCCCGCCCCGTCGAGCACGGCGAGCTCGTCGCCGTAGTGGCGCAGGAACAGCTCCTCGAGCGAGGGCGGGTTGACCGCCACGGAGCGCAGACCGAGGTCGGTGAGCGCGCGCAGGACGGCCTCGACGTGGTCGTTGTCGACGTCGAACCGTGCCCGCGCGCCGTCCGGGCCGGGCTCGACGACGAGGTCGTGCACGCCGTCGAGCGCGTCGAGCGCCGAGGGGTCGCGCTCGGTCACGGCGGCGACCGACGAGCGCGTGAGGTGCCGCAGCTCGGCGAGCGTCCCCGACTGGACCGTGCGGCCCGCGCGGATGATCGTCACGGTGTCGCACAGCTTCTCGACCTCGGCCAGGATGTGGCTCGACAGCAGGACGGACCGGCCCTCGGCCGTCACCTCGCGCACGCACTGCGTGAACACCGACTCCATGAGGGGGTCGAGGCCCGACGTCGGCTCGTCGAGGACGAGCAGCTCGACGTCGGACGCGAACGCCGCGACGAGCGCCACCTTCTGCCGGTTCCCCTTGGAGTAGGTGCGCGCCTTCTTCGACGGGTCGAGCTCGAAGCGGTCGAGCAGCAGCTTCTTGCGCTGCGGGTCGACGCTCCCGCGCAGGCGGGTGAGCAGGTCGATCGCCTCGCCGCCGGTGAGGTTCGGCCACAGGTTGACGTCGCCGGGCACGTACGCGAGGCGCCGGTGGAGGTCGACGGCGTCGTGCCAGGGGTCGCCGCCGAGCAGCCGGGCGCTGCCGGAGTCGGGCCGCAGCAGCCCGAGCAGCACGCGGATGGTGGTCGACTTGCCCGCGCCGTTCGGTCCGAGGAACCCGGCGACCTCGCCCGCGCGGACGGTGAGGTCGAGCCCGTCGAGCGCCTGCACGTGGCCGAAGGCCTTGCGCAGGTCGTGCACCTCGACGGCGGGGGTCGTGCTCGTCATCGCGTCTCCTCCTGGTGGGTGGTGTGCTGCACGTAGGCGTCGAGCAGCGTGGGCTCGACGAAGAGTCCTTCGGTGAAGACCTCGAGCGCGGGGAGCATCACGCGCTCGACGTACGCGCGGAGGTCCGCCTCGGGGTCGCGGGGCTCGCTCCGCTCGCGCAGCGCGCCGTCGACCAGGAGCGAGCCGAGCGAGAGGGAGACGAGGTAGCGCGCGCGGGCGGCCTCGTCGCGGCTGGGGCGGATCACTCCGGCGGCGACGCCGGACTCCATGTACTCGAGCGTGACCTGCGTGAGGTGCTCGACGAACGACCGCGCGAGGTCCCCGCCCGCCTGGAGGCTGCGCAGCGTGTACTCGAACACGGGCGCGTAGTCCTCGATCCCGGCGAGCTGGGTGAACAGCGCCATCGGGCCGGCGGCCGGGTCCTGGGGCGAGATGGCGTCGGTCTTGGCGGCTCGCACGGCCTCGAACACGTAGTCGTCGCACGCGCGGCGCAATCCGTCCTTGGACCCGAAGTGGTGCACGACGAGCGCCGCGCTCACCCCGGCGTCGGCGGCGATGGTGCGCAGCGGGGCGCCGAACCCGTCGCGCGCGAAGCGCGAGATGGCGGCGTCGCGGATGCGGGCGCGGGTCGTCAGGTCGTCGGTGGCCGAGGGCGCGGAGCGGGCGCGGCCCGTCGGTGAGGGCTGGTCTGAACGCACGTTCAACAGACTAAACGCTTGTTCAACCCGTGTCCATCCACGGGGGAGCGCTCCTCCGCGCGCCGCCCCTTGACGTCCGTGGCTGCTGCCGCTTGAGTGGAGGTCACGACGCGATGGGAGCGCTTCCATCCAGCGTCGTCCGCACCCCGTGTCGATCGAAGGAGATCCGCATGAGACGTCGTGCCGTCCTGTCCGCCGCCGCCGGGCTCGCGCTCGCGACCCCGCTGCTCGTCGCCGGCGGGAGCGCCGGCGCCGCCCCCGTCCCCACCTCCTCGCCCTGGGCGACGGCCGCCCCCGCGGCGGACGACGTCGTCGGGCCGGAGACCCGCCTCTACGTGGACCCCTTCTCCACGACCCTCCAGGCCGCCGCCTCGCTCACGGGACAGGCCCGCGCGGACGCCCAGCTCCTCGGGTCGTTCCCGTCGGCCTCGTGGTTCACCGGCGGCACGCCCGACGAGGTGCGCGACGACGTCGCGTCCGTCGTGCAGGCGGCCGCGACGGACGGCGCGGTGCCCACCGTCGTCGTCTACAACCTGCCGTTCCGCGACTGCGCGCAGTACTCCGCCGGCGGCGCCGCCGACACGGCCGCCTACACGGCGTGGGTGGACGCCGTCGCCGAGGGGATCGGCGACGACCCCGCGATCGTGATCCTCGAGCCGGACGGGCTCGGGATCATCCCCTGGTACACCGACATCAACGGGAACCCCGAGTGGTGCCGTCCCGCCGAGCTCGACCCGGAGACCGCCGCGGCGGACCGGTTCGCCCAGCTCAACCACGCCGTCGACGCGCTCACGGCGCTGCCGGCCACGTCCGTGTACCTCGACGGGACGCACAGCGGGTGGCTCGGGGTCGGCGACATCACCGACCGACTGATCAAGGCGGGTGTCGAGCGTGCCGACGGCGTGTTCGTCAACGCGTCGAACTACGTCGAGACCGAGCGCCTCGTGAAGTACGGGACGTGGGTCAGCGACTGCGTCAACCTGTCGGTGAACAGCTGGTGGGAGCCCGCGTGGTGCGCGAGCCAGTACTACCCGGCCGACCCCGACGACTTCGCGACGTGGGGGCTCACCGACGCCGCGTACGCCCAGGCGTACGCGGACACGGGCGTCGTGCGCGACCCGGCGGCGCAGAAGCACGTGGTCATCGACACGAGCCGCAACGGCCAGGGCCCGTGGACCGCGCCGCCCGGCGCGTTCCCCGACCCGGAGGTGTGGTGCAACCCGCCCGACCGCGGCCTCGGCGAGCGGCCGACGACGGACACCGGCGACCCGTTCGTCGACGCGTACCTGTGGATCAAGGTGCCGGGGGAGTCTGACGGCAAGTGCTACCGCGGCACCGGTGGCCCGCTCGATCCTGCCCGCGGCATCGAGGACCCCGCCGCGGGGCAGTGGTTCGTCGAGCAGGCCGCCGAGCTCCTCGCGCTCGCCGTCCCGCCCGTCGAGCGCCCGACCTGCGAGGTCGCGTACACCGTCCACGGGACGTGGCAGGGCAAGAAGGGCAACGGCTTCATCGCCCAGGTCGAGCTCCGCAACACCGGCGCGGCGCCGCTCGACGGGTGGGAGCTCCGCTGGACCCCCGACGGCGACCAGCGGCTCACCGACGTGTGGGGCGCGCGGGCCGGGCGTGACGGTGACGCGGTCACCGCGCGCAGCCTGTCGTGGAACGCGACCGTGCGACCGGGCACGACCGCGACGTTCGGCTTCGTCGCCGACGGCGTGCCGGGCGCGGACCCGGAGCTCGTGACGCTCGGAGGGCGCCCGTGCCGCGTCGTCTGACTCCTCGCCGCCGGCGCCCGCGCGACCCGCGTCGCGGAGTTCACGGGCACTGGGGACGAGAGACCCCTGCCGTTCCGGGCCAGACACCCGTAGGCTGGGGGTAGCCGTCGGCGGCACCGCCGGCGCCACGTCCCGGCGCGTCGGACCGTCGGGACGTCGAGAGGCCCGTCGCACTCGTGCGACGGGCCTTTTCGGTCCGGGCGCCCGGAGGCGGTGCGTCGGACGACGACGAAGGGCCCGCCGCGAGTGCGGCGGGCCCTTCGGTCTGCGGAGGATGGGGGATTCGAACCCCCGAGGGCTGTTAACCCAACACGCTTTCCAAGCGTGCGCCATAGGCCACTAGGCGAATCCTCCTGGTGCGACGCCGACCACGCTCGGAGCGTGTCGACGGCAGCGCAACGAGGATACCGGACCGCGGCCCCCGGGCCGAATCGCCTCCGGCGGAAGCGGGTTTCAGGTGGGGCGCCGACCTGGGCTAGGGTGGGTCCAGACCCCTCGTGCGGCATCATCTCGCCGAACTCCCCCAGGGCCGGAAGGCAGCAAGGGTAGGTGAGCTCTGGTGGGTGTGCGGGGGGTCCTTCGCGTCTCCGGGAGGCGAGCGCCCCGACGGGTCGAGGTGCAGTGCCGGTCCGGGCGTGGTTCCCTGCCCGTGTGACCGGGGAGCCGCAGCGCCCGCTGTCGACGATGCACCTGGTGCGCCTGGTCGTCCCGGCGCTCCTGGTCGGCGTGCTGTGCGCCCTGACCCTCGTCGCGCTCTCGGCGCTCGCGAACTGGATCCAGGACCTCGTGTGGGAGCGTCTGCCGACGGCGTGGGGGCTCGCCACGACCGAGACGTGGTGGACGGTCCTCGTGCTCACGGTCACCGGCCTGCTGGTCGGCGCGACGATCCGGTGGGCGCCGGGGCACGCGGGCGTCGACCCGGCCACGACGGACCTCGTGACCGCCCCGCTCCCGCTGCGGGCGCTGCCCGGGCTCGCCGTCGCACTCGTCCTCGGCCTCGCGGGCGGCGTGAGCCTCGGGCCGGAGAACCCGATCATCGCGATCAACGTCGCCCTCACGGCATGGATCCTGTGCCGCCCCCGGCTGGGCGTGCCCGTGCAGGGCGCCGTCGGGCTGGCCATGTCCGCCACGATCGGGGCGATGTTCGCGACGCCGCTCGCCGCGGCGCTCGTCCTCACCGAGACGTTCGCCGAGGGCGGCGACCGCACCGGCCCGCTGTTCGACCGGCTCTTCGGGCCCCTGGTCGCCGCGGGTGCGGGGGCCGTGACGATGGTCGCGCTCGAGGCGCCGACCTTCGCCGTCGACCTGCCCGCGTACCCGGGCGTCCACGTCGGCGACGTGCTGAGCGCGGCGGTCGTGGCCGTCGTCGCGGCCGTCCTCACGCTGCTCGTCGTCCTCGCGTTCCCGTTCGTCCACCGGTTCTTCCACGGGCTGCGGCACCCCGTGCTCGCGCTCGGCCTGGGCGGGCTCGTCCTCGGGCTGCTGGGCGTCCTGGGCGGCCCCCTCACGCTCTTCAAGGGCCTGGACCAGATGAAGGAGCTGTCCGCCGACGCTGCGGACATGACCTGGACGGCGATCCTCGTCCTGGCCCTGGTCAAGCTCGCGGCGCTGCTCGTCGCGGCGGGAGCGGGGTTCCGTGGCGGGCGCATCTTCCCGGCGGTGTTCGTCGGCGTCGCGGTCGGGTTCGCGGCGTCGTCGCTCGTCCCGCGCGTCCCCGCCGCGGTCGCCGTCTCGGCGGCGGTGCTCGGGACGGTGATCGTCGTGGGTCGTAGTGGCTGGCTCGCACTGTTCATGGCCGCCGTGGTGGTCAACGACGCGCGGCTGATCCCCGCGCTGTGCATCGCGATCGTGCCGCTCTGGCTGGTCGTGCGCAGCATGCCGCCGTTGCGGGTCGAGCCACCCGCCGGCGGCGCGCCCGAGTTCGCCGCCGTCGCCCGCCGCGAGCGCGGTGTGGCGTAGATCTCTCCGCACAAGCGCCCGGCGGCCTCGACGATGGCGCTCGACGACCGTTCTGTCATGATTCGAGGCACGTGATTCCCGGCATGCGATCATTTCACCGTCCGCATCGTGGACGAATCGGCCGGGTGATTGGCGCGCGGGGGGCCGCCGTGCACATGATGTCGGCATGACCCGGAACCACGTCGTCACCACGACCCCGCGCGCAGCGTCCTGCGTCGGCGCGTCGTGCTGTCGTGGCGTGCGCACCGGGCGAATGTGCGGCTGACGCCGTCGTGACCCGCAGGGAGACCTGCGCCGCACCCGCCGCGTCGTCCTGACGACGCCGCCCCCCGCTCGCCGCGTGGCTGATGGCCCGCCGGAAGCACCCCGAACCCCACCCCTCGCAGGGCCGTCCCTGCACCCGGCCCGCCGGTCGCCACCCGTGACCGTCGCCGCCACCACCGGAAGGAACCCCCATGTCGTTCTCGACCACCCGCAAGCGTCTGACCTGGACCGCGATCGCCGCGACGGCCGCCCTCACCCTCACCGCCTGCGGCGGCGGCGACGACACCGCGGGCGGCGCCGCGAGCGGTGACGCGGCGGACCCGATCCGCGTCGGCGTCGTCGGCGCGTCCGACGACAAGTGGGCGGTGTTCCAGGAGCAGGCCGAGGCCGAGGGCATCGAGATCGAGCTCGTCGACCTCCAGGACTACACGCAGGCGAACCCGGCGCTTTCCCAGGGCGAGCTCGACGTCAACCAGTTCCAGCACCTCCAGTTCCTCGCGGGCTACAACGTCGACGCGGGCGACGACCTCCAGCCGATCGGCGCGACCGCCGTCTACCCGCTCGGCCTGTACTCGTCGAAGCACGCGTCGCTCGAGGAGATCCCGGCCGGCGGTCAGGTCGCCGTGCCGAACGACCCGACCAACCTCGCCCGTGCGCTCCTCGTGCTCCAGGAGGCCGGCCTGGTCGAGCTCGAGGACGGCGGGAGCTCCATCTCCACCGAGGCCGACGTGCTGCCCAGCTCCAAGGTGACGGTCACGCCGGTCGACGCCGCGCAGACCCCGATCCAGCTCCAGTCGGTCGACGCGTCGATCATCAACAACGACTTCGTCGAGGACGCGGGTCTCAAGCCCGAGGACGCGCTCTTCCAGGACGACCCCGACTCCGACGCCGCCAAGCCCTACATCAACGTGTGGGTCGCGCGGGCCGAGGACAAGGACGACGAGACGCTGCTCAAGCTCGCCGAGATCTCCCACTCGCCGGAGGTCGTCGAGGCCGAGAAGAAGGCCTCGGGCGGCACCGCCGTCATCAAGGAGAACTCGCCCGCCGAGCTCCAGGAGATCCTTGCCGGCATCGAGGACGACATCCGCAACTCCTGACCCCGCACGCGCGAGGGCGGGCGCACGTCGCGCCCGCCCTCGCGCGCCGTCGTGCCCGGGGGAGGACGATGGCAGGCGAGCGGCACACCCCGACAGGCGGCCCTGACGACATGCCTGGTGATCCCAGGCGGCCCCGGCCCGGAGGCCCGGCCTCCGACGAGAGGAACCCGACGTGACCGACGTCCCCCGCGACGAGGGCGGTGACGAGCAGCCCGCGATCGAGCTGCGCCACGTGAGCAAGACGTTCGGCGAGGGCGACGGCGCCGTGCACGCCGTCGACGACGTCTCGCTGAGCATCCGCCGCGGCGAGATCTTCGGCGTCATCGGCTACTCGGGCGCCGGCAAGTCGACGCTCGTGCGGCTCGTCAACGCGCTCGAGACCGTGACGAGCGGCGAGGTCGTCGTGGACGGCCAGGTGATCACCGGGCTGCCCGAGCGCCGCGTGCGCGAGGTGCGCTCGCGCATCGGCATGGTCTTCCAGCAGTTCAACCTGCTGTCGTCGCGCACCGTCGCGGGGAACGTCGCCTACCCGCTCAAGGTGGCGGGCTGGCCGCGCGAGAAGCGCGCCGCGCGCGTCGCGGAGCTGCTCGCGTTCGTCGGCCTCGCGGACAAGGCGAAGGCGTACCCGCGCCAGCTCTCGGGCGGGCAGAAGCAGCGCGTGGGCATCGCCCGCGCGCTCGCCGCGCAGCCCACGATCCTCCTCGCCGACGAGGCGACCTCCGCGCTCGACCCGGAGACGACGCGCGAGGTGCTCGCGCTCCTGCGGCGCGTCAACGCCGAGCTCGGCATCACGATCGTCGTCATCACGCACGAGATGGAGGTCGTGCGCTCGACGTGCCACCGCGTCGCGGTGATGGAGCACGGCAAGGTCGTCGAGACGGGCGACGTGTACGACGTCTTCTCCGCGCCCGGCGCGGACGCCGCCCAGCGGTTCGTCGGGACGGCGCTGCACGACCGCCCGTCGCGCGACACCCTCGCCCGGCTGCGCGAGCGGCACCCCGGTCGGCTCGTCACGGTGGGCGTGCGGGAGGGCGCGCACACCGGCTCCGACCTGTTCCGCCTGCTGCGGGAGCACGACGTCGACGGGTCCGTCGTCTACGGCGGCATCTCCGAGGTGGGGGAGCGACCGTTCGGGTCGCTCACCGTCGAGCTCGACGCTCCCGAGGACCGCATCGCGCCGTTCCTCGTCGCGCTCGCCGAGCGCGCCGACGTCGTGGACCTGGGGACCGCGGCCCAGCCGCTCGACGACCCGCGCGTCGCGCGGCTCGACGCCGACCCGGGCGGCGCGGACGCGCCCGACGACGCCGGCGGCGACCCGGGCGACCCGTACGGGACCGCGCGCGAGACCCTCTTCCGCCACGGCAACCTCGGAGGCCAGTGATGAACAGCGACTGGTCGCGGCTGTGGCCGATCCTCGTCGAGTCCTTCGGCCAGACCCTCCAGATGGTGTCGGTCGCGCTGCTCACGGGCGGGCTCGCGGGCCTCGCGCTCGGCATCGCGCTCTACGTGACGCGGCGCGGCAACCTGCTCGACAACCGCTGGGTGTTCGGCGTGCTCAACGTGCTCGTCAACATCGTCCGGCCCATCCCGTTCATCATCTTCGTCACGCTGCTGGGGCCGGTGACGCTCCAGGTGGTCGGGACGACGCTGGGCACCGAGGCGTTCATCTTCCCGCTGTCGGTCATGACGGCGTTCGGCACGAGCCGCATCGTCGAGCAGAACCTCGTGGGCATCGACCCGGGCGTCATCGAGGCGGCGCGGGCCATGGGCGCGTCGTCGTGGCGCATCATCACGACGGTGCTCGTCCCGGAGGCGCTCGCGCCGCTCATCCTCGGGTACACGTTCCTCTTCATCGCCGTGCTGGACATGTCGGCGATCGCGGGGATCATCGGCGGCGGCGGTCTCGGGAACTTCGCGATCGTCTACGGCTACCAGCGCTACAACTGGGGCGTCGTGGTCGTGACGGTGCTCGTCATCATCGGGATCGTGCAGGTCGCGCAGCTCCTGGGCAACTGGCTGGCCCGCAAGGCGCTGCACCGCTGACCCACCCCCGAGATCGGCCCGTGCGTCCCCAGATCGACCTCCTGAGGGTCGATCTCGGACGTACGGGTCGATCTCGTGGCGCTCGGCGTGGACGACGGCGGAGCGGCCTCGTGCCTGTGGGTCCCGGCGTCTAGAGTGACGGGGGTGAGCACCGCCCTGTACCGCCGCTACCGGCCCGAGACCTTCGCCGAGGTGATCGGTCAGGACCACGTGACCGCGCCGCTCATGCAGGCGCTGCGCAGCGGCCGGGTGAACCACGCCTACCTGTTCTCCGGCCCGCGCGGGTGCGGCAAGACGACGAGCGCGCGCATCCTCGCGCGCACGCTCAACTGCGAGCGCAACACCCCGGAGACGCCGCTCGACACCCCGTGCGGGCAGTGCCCGTCGTGCGTCGAGCTCGCGCGCGGGGGTCCGGGCAGCCTCGACGTCGTCGAGATCGACGCGGCGTCGCACAACGGCGTCGACGACGCGCGCGAGCTGCGCGAGCGCGCCGCGTTCGCCCCGGCGCGCGACCGGTACAAGATCTTCATCCTCGACGAGGCGCACATGGTGACGCCGCAGGGCTTCAACGCCCTGCTCAAGCTCGTCGAGGAGCCGCCGGAGCACGTGAAGTTCGTCTTCGCGACGACGGAGCCGGACAAGGTCATCGGCACCATCCGCTCGCGCACGCACCACTACCCGTTCCGCCTCGTGCCGCCGGACGTCCTCGGCCCGTACCTCGAGGAGCTGTGCGCCGCCGAGCGCGTCACCATCGGCAGCGGGGTCGTGCCGCTCGTCACGCGCGCCGGGGGCGGCTCGGTACGCGACTCGCTCTCGGTCATGGACCAGCTCATCGCGGGCGCGGAGGACGGCGCCGTGGAGTACGAGCGCGCCGTCGCGCTCCTGGGCTTCACGCACGCGACGCTGCTCGACGACGTCGTGGACGCGCTCGCCGCGCGCGACGGCGCGAGCATCTTCCGGGTCGTGGACCACGTCATCGCGACGGGGCACGAGCCGCGGCGCTTCGTCGAGGACGTGCTCGAGCGCCTGCGCGACCTCATCGTCATCGCCGTCTCCGGCGACGAGGCGCAGGCCGTGCTGCGCGACCAGCCCGCCGACCAGCTCGCGCGCATGCGCGCCCAGGCGCAGAACCTCGGCGTGGCCGAGCTCTCGCGCGCGGCCGACCTCGTCAACGCGGCCCTGACGGAGATGACGGGTGCGACCTCGCCGCGGTTGCACCTCGAGCTCCTCATGGCACGCCTGCTCCTGCCCGGCGCCGACGACGGAGCGGCCGGGTTCGCGGCGCGCCTCGACCGGCTCGAGCGTGGCGGGTTGGGCACGGTCGCCGTCGCGCCGGCCGCCGTCGCACCGGCGTCGGGGACGGCGCCCGCCCCGGGTGTGCCCGTGCCCGACGGCGCGGGGCAGGCTCCTGCAGCGGACGCACCGGCGTCCGGCCTCACCGGCGCAGCCGCCGTCCGTGCCGCGCTGCGGCCCAACCGGTCCACCCCGCCCGCACCGGGCGAGGGCGCTGTCCCGTCGAGCGTCACCGAGCCCGCGCGCGAGGACTCCGCGGTGCCTGTCGCGCCCGTGCCGACCGCACCCGCGACAGCCACGGTCCAGCAGGCCGAACCCGCCGCGCAGGCCGAACCCGCCGCGCAGGACGGCCCGGCCCGGCAGGACGGCCCGGCCCAGGAGGTCGGCCAGGACGAGCAGACCGTCGCGCAGGCAGGCCCGGTGGCGGAGGACGACGCGGTGTCGCCGACGCGCGAGGAGGCGCCGCCTGCCGCCCAGCCCGCGGCAGACCGCCCGGCACAGGCTGCGGCGAGCGCTCCGTCCGGCGACGCGAGCCCGGCGCTCACGACCGAGGAGCTGCGGCGGCGCTGGCCGGAGGTCCTCGAGAACTTGCGCGCCAACCCCGTGACGTGGTCCCTCGTCAGCGCGAACGCGCAGGTGGCGGAGCTGGGCCCGGACGTCCTCTATCTCGCGTTCCCGTCGCCGGGACTCGCACGGACCTTCTCCTCCGCGCGGCACACGAGCGCGGTCCAGGACGTCGTCTATCAGACGCTCGGGCTCCAGGTGCGGGTCGAGCCGCGCCTCGACGAGGGCGGTCCGGGCGGTGGCGGTCGGGCCCCGGCCCAGGGGCCCGCGGACCCGGCACCGGGGTCCTCCGCCCCGGCTCCCGTGGCTCCTGGCCCGGGCGGGTCGCGTCCCGAGCCGGGCCCGGGGGAGAGCGGCCAGGACGTTCCCCTGGCGTCGGTCAGCGCACCCGGCCGTGTCGTGGCGTCGGGCGCGGGCACGGCCCCGACCGCGCTCGCGGCGGGAGCGGTCGCACCGCGCGGCGCCGTCGCGTTGCAGGAGCGACCCGTCGCGACCGAGGCCCCCGCGGGCGACGGCGGCGACGTGCCGGTCGTCGACGACGCGGACGAGGCCTGGCTCGCCGGAGCCTCGGCAGCCGCGCCCGCACCCGCGCCTCGCATCGACGCGGCGGACGAGGCGTGGCTCGCGGGGGCGCCCGCCGAGCCGCCGGCCGACCTCGACGACGGCCCCGAGCCGGAGCCCGTCCTCGAGAGCACGCCCGCGCGCACGACGTCCGCAGCGCCGGCACCGGTCTCCCCGGCACCGGCCGCGTCCACCCGCCCCGCCCCGGCGACGCCCGCGACCCCGTCACGTCAGGAGCCTTCTGCCCGTGGGGGGGCTCCCGTCGCGACGGTGGACGCGTCGGGAACCCCGTTGCGCGGGGTCTCCGCGGCGCGCGCGGCGATCGCGGCGGCCACGACGGCCCGCGTCTCCCGGCCGGCCGAGGCGCCTGCCCGACGGGACGCGTCGTCGACGATCGACCCGATGGACGACCTCCCCTCCGCGGACGATCCCGACATCGTCTCGACGGGCCTCGTCGGGACGGCGCTCGTCGTGAGCCTGCTCGACGGCAAGATCATCGAGGAGATCCAGGACCAGGTCTGACGCCACCCGAAACAGGGTGCCGGGTGCCGGACACGAAGAGGGCATGAGCCCACCTCCCGTGGCAGACCGGGCCGAGCGGTTCCGCGACCTCTACCAGGACACGTACGCCGACGTGCTGCGGTTCGTGCGCCGGCGCACCGACGAGGACCGCGCCGAGGACGTCGTGCACGAGGCGTTCGTCGTCGCGTGGCGGCGGATGCGCGACCTGCCCCCGGCCCGTGACGCGCAGCGGGCCTGGCTGTTCGGGGTCGCGCGCGGCTGCCTCCTCAACGACCGGCGCGCGAGCACGCGACGCGGTGCGCTCGGTGTCCGGCTCGCCGCGCAGCCCGAGCCGTTGCTCCCGTCCCCGGACGAGCGGACGGCGGCGCGGTCCGAGCTCGCCACGGCGTGGCACCGGCTCGCGCCCGACCACCAGGAGGTGCTGTCGCTGCTGCTCTGGGACGACCTGACGTCCGCGGACGCGGGGCGCGTCCTCGGCATCTCCGCGGTCGCGTACCGGCTGCGCCTGCACCGCGCACGTGCGGCGCTCCGGCGTCTGCTGTCCCCGGACGAGGGGCCGGACGCGGACGGTCCTGGATGCCGACCTGCCGTCCCGCTCGCTCGATCCCTCGACGTCCCCGCCCAGGAGGTGCTCCGATGACCCACGACGACCTGACCACCCTCCGGGGGCTCGACCGCGCCCCCGCGTCCGACCTCTCCGCCGCCGAGGCCGCGCGCGCGGCGCAGGGCCTCGACCGCATCCTCGCCGGTGAGGAGCCGGGCGCGACGGGCGACCGCGCCGTCGGGCACCTGGCCGCGCAGGCACGGCGCCGCACCGTGCGCCGCGTCGGCGTCCCGGCGGGCGTCGCCGCGGTGGCCGCGGCGGCGTTCGCGCTCCCGTTCGCCGGCCCGGCGCCGCACGCCCTCGCGTCGTGGACCCCCGAGCCCGTCCCGCTCTCCGCGCAGGACCTGACAGTCCTGGACGAGGCGTGCCGTGCGCGCATCAGCCCCGAGCGGAGCGTGACGGTCGACGACGTGGTGCTCGCGGAACGCCGCGGCTCCTGGGCGGCGGTGATGTACCTCTACGACGACGACGCACGCGCGCAGACCCTGGAGTCGTCGTGCGTCGCGTACCTGCCGCCGGGCGCGGACGAGGCAGAGGACGTGTCCGGCGGGACCGCGAGCGCGGGCGACCTCGTCCCGTCTTCCCGCGGCGTCACGGAGGGGTCCATGTCACAGTCGGGCGGCAGGCCGTATCCCTGGAGCCGTGAGCGGCCCGTGCTGTCGATGACGAACGGGCGGGCCGGGGCCGACGTCGTGGCGGTGACGCTCCGGCTCGCCGACGGCACGGCGGTCGAGAGCACTCTCGCGGACGGCGTCTTCGTCGCCTGGTGGCCGGGCGAGATCTTCGACCCGGCGACGGTCGGCGGCCCCAGCGGACGGGGCGGCCCGGAGCCTGCGATCACGTACGAGGTGACGTACACGGACGGGACCGTGCAGACCGTGGCGCCCGAGTTCCCGGAGTGACCCCGGCCTGAGCACGGGCCCGGCCCGGCCACGACGGCGGCGGGCCGGGCCCGGCGTGTGGGCCGCGCCCCGTAGGCTGGGGGGCGTGTACGAAGGCGCTGTCCAGGACCTGATCGACGAGCTCGGCCGACTCCCCGGCGTCGGGCCCAAGAGTGCGCAGCGCATCGCGTTCCACTTGCTCGCCGCCGACGCCGCGGACGTGCGCCGGCTCGCCGACGCGCTCACCGAGGTGAAGGCGCGCGTGCGCTTCTGCGAGACGTGCGGCAACGTCGCGGAGTCCGAGCAGTGCCGCATCTGCGCGGACCCGCGCCGGTCGCCCGAGGTGATCTGCGTCGTGGAGGAGCCCAAGGACGTCGTCGCGATCGAGCGCACGCGCGAGTTCCGCGGGCGGTACCACGTGCTCGGCGGCGCCATCAACCCGATCGAGAACGTCGGTCCGGGCGACCTGCGGATCGCCGAGCTCATGGCCCGGCTCGCCGACGGGCAGGTCACCGAGGTGATCCTCGCGACCGACCCCAACGTCGAGGGCGAGGCCACGGCCACGTACCTCGCGCGCATGCTGGGCCCGATGGGCCTGCGCGTGACCCGCCTCGCGTCCGGGCTGCCGGTCGGGGGAGACTTGGAGTACGCGGACGAGGTGACGCTCGGCCGGGCGTTCGAGGGCCGACGTCTCGTCGGCGGCTGACGAGAGGTGACGAGCATGGGGGAGATCGAGAACGACCCCGACCTGCGGGAGATCGCCGAGGGCATGGCCGCGCAGGCGCGCGCGTTCCTCACGACGGCGACGCAGGTCGCGTCGGGGGCCGCACCCGGGGCCGTGCTGCCCCTCCTGCTGCTCGCGCTGTCCGACGCGCTCGCCGCGGGCGCACGGCTCGGGGCGATGGGCGACGTCGTCCCGGTCGAGCGCTTCGAGCCCGACGCCGGCCGCGACACCGACGTGGACCCGCTGCGGACCGCGCTCTCCCAGCTCTTCGACGGGTTCGACGACTACGCCGAGATCACGGACCCGCTCGTGGGCGCCGAGGTCGGGGCCGCGTCCCTGTCGGGCGACCTCGCGTGCGTCGCCGAGTGCCTCGCGAAGGGCCTCCAGCACTACGACGGCGGCCGCGAGCTCGAGGGCCTGTGGTGGTGGCAGTTCTCCTACGTCTCGCTCTGGGGGGAGCGCGCCGCGAGCGCGCTGCGCGTGCTCCAGCTCGCGCTCGCGCACCTGCGTCTCGACGTCGAGGACGACGTCGCGGCCGAGGCGGAGTACGACGCCCTCCAGTCCTGAGGCGCGCCGCGGCCGTGCGCCGTGATCAGGCCGGTGCGTCGGTCGACCCGTAGTGCGCCGCGAGGGCAGGGTAGTAGCTGTCCCACACCACCGTCGCCGGGTCGCGCCCGGCCCGCGCGGCGGCCAAGCGGTCGAGGTAGTACTCCCAGCCCGGTCCGATCGACCCGGCGTCCTCGTCCGGGCCCAGCGCCTGGCGGAACACGAGGGCGGTGGTGCCGCCGTCGTCGGCCAGGTCGATCTCCAGGTGCCACGACGTCTCGCCGACGGCGGTCTCGACCACGAGCTGGTGCGGTGGGTCGCAGCGCAGGACCCGGCACTCGTCGCCCTCCGTCGCGCCCTCGGCGGTCATGACGAAGCGGACGCTCCCCGTGGTCGGGTCCCCGTCCCACGTGCCGATCCAGGGCGCGAGCCCCGCCGGCTCGGTGAGGCTCGCCCAGACGTCGGCGACGGGTGCGGCGAAGGTCCGGCGGAGCACGATCCACCGGCCGTCGTCCTCGCGCACGACGGAACCGGTCGGCTCGACCTCAGGGTTCTCGGTCATCACAGCAGCGTAGGCAGGCCCGGGACCCCTGGGAAGGGTGCGGCGTGGTACCACTAGGGGGTGCTGCCCGCCTTCTCCCTCCCGGTCTCCGGCGGGCTCGAGATCGACGGCCTGACCGTCCTCCTGCTCGTCCTCGCCGCCCTGACGGCGGGGTGGATCGACGCCGTCGTCGGCGGCGGCGGCCTGGTCCAGCTCCCCGCGCTGCTCCTCGTGCCCGGCATCAGCCCGGTCCAGGCGCTCGCGACGAACAAGCTCGCGAGCATCATGGGCACCTCGGTGAGCGCCGCGACGTACTACCGGCGGGTCGGACCCGACCTGCGGACGGCGGGCCCGATGGCGCTCGCCGCGCTGGTCGGCGCCATCGGCGGTGCTGCCCTCGCGTCGCGCATCCCGGCGGAGCTGTTCAAGCCGATCATCCTCGTGGTGCTCGTCGGGGTCGCCGCGTACACCATCGCGAAGCCGAAGCTGGGGCACACGACGAACCTGCGCTGGGAGGGCAACGGGCACCGCTGGGCCGCGGCCGGGATCGGTCTCGTCATCGGCACGTACGACGGCCTGCTGGGCCCGGGCACGGGCACGTTCTTCGTCATCGCGCTCGTGAGCATCCTCGGGTACGCGTTCCTGCCCGCGTCGGCGCTCGCGAAGATCGCGAACTTCGCGACGAACGCGGGGGCGCTGATCTTCTTCGTCCCGTACGGCGCGGTGCTGTGGGGCCTCGGCCTGCTCATGGGTGCGGCGAACCTGCTCGGTGCCTACGTCGGGGCGCGCATGGCGGTCGCGAAGGGCAGCGCGTTCGTCCGGGTCGTGTTCGTCGTCGTGGTCGGGGCGCTCATCCTCAAGCTCGGGTACGACGTCGTCGCCGACCTGACCGCCTGACCGCGCCCTCCGGGGCCGTCGATCACGGCCTGGTGTCAGGTGGTGTCAAAATGTTGTCGTTAAGGGTTGCAGTGACACCATGTGTGGTGCCATGATGGCGTCATGGACCTCACCCCGTATGTCGACGACCTCCAGAACCGCCTCGCCGCCGCCGCGGACGCCGCCGGGGACGACGGTCGTCGCCTCGCCGAGCGGCTGACCGCGCCGCTCGACGCGGCCGTGCGGCTCGTCCTCCTCGACGCGCTCTCGGACGCGGCGGGCGAGATCTCCGCCGAGCTCGCGCCCGGGTCGGTCGACGTGCGACTGCGGGGAGGCGCCCCGGAGTTCGTCGTCGCCGCCCCGGCCCTCGCGGCTCCGCCCGCGGCTCCCGGTGAGCCGGCGTACGGCGTCGCTCCGGCGTCCGCGGCGACGCCCGCCGCGCCGCCCGCCGCCGTGCTTGCCGACGTCGAGTCCGGCGCCACGACCCGCACGACCCTGCGCCTGCCCGACCACCTCAAGACGCAGGCCGAGACCGCCGCCGCCCGCGACGGCGTCTCCGTCAACACCTGGCTCGTGCGCGCGGTCGCCGCGGCGCTCGAGCAGTCCACCGGGCGCCCGGCCGCGCAGGCCCGTCCGCAGCAGCGCGGCTCCGCCCGCGTCACCGGCTGGGTGCGCTGACCTCTCCGGTCCGCTCGCCCGCCCCTCCGACCACCCGCTGACACCACACCGACACCACCGTTGGAGCTCCGTCATGCCCACTTTCCCCGCACCCCAGCCCGTCCCGGTCGTCGTGGACGTCCCCTTCGCCAACCTGCACGTGGTCGCCGGCGACCGCGACGACGTCGTCGTGACGGTCCTGCCGACGGACCCCGCGAAGTCCGGCAGCGTGCGCGCCGCGGAGGAGATCCGCGTCGACAGCGACGGCAGCACGGTGACCATCACCTACCCCGGCTCGTGGAAGCAGTTCGTGCTCCCGTTCGCCTCGGGCACCGCCGACATCACGGTCGAGCTGCCCACCGGCTCCGACCTGAGCGGCAAGACCGGCTCGTTGTACACCGAGGGCTCGCTCGGCACCGTGGACATGACGCTCTCCGCCGGCGACGCGCGCCTGGAGGACGTCGACCGCCTCGACGTCAAGGCCTCCGCAGGCTCGGTCGCGGCACGGCGCGTGAGCGGCTCCGTGAACGTCAGGGTCAGCGCCGGGTCGGTCCGCATCGACGAGGTCGCCGGCGACGGCACGGTCAAGGCGACCAACGGCACCACGACGGTCGGCGTCGTCACGGGCACCCTCCAGGTGCACGGCGCGCACGCCGACATCGCCGTGGGACTCGTCACCGGGACGCTCACCGCCCGGTCCGCCCACGCCGGGATCCGGGTCAACACCCTGGAGTCCGGCAGCGTCGACCTCACCACCTCCTACGGCTCGATCGAGGTGGGCGTGCCCGAGGGGACGGCGGTCTTCCTCGACGCGAGCTCGGAGCACGGGAGCGTCCGCAACCACCTGACCCCGACCGAGGGACCCGTCGAGGACGAGTCCACGGCGGAGATCCACGCCAGCACCGGCTACGGCGACGTCGTCGTCCGTCGGCCGTGAACCGCACGACCCGAGAAACGCTCAGGAATCGGAGATCCTCAGATGTCTGTTGACCAGTCCCTCGAGCCCGCGGTGCGGGTCCGAGGCATCGAGAAGTCGTTCGGCGACCTGCGCGTGCTGCGCGGGGTCGACCTGGAGGTGACCCCCGGGAGCATCTTCGCGCTGCTGGGGTCCAACGGGGCGGGCAAGACCACGCTCGTGCGGATCCTGTCGACGCTGCTCGCGCCCGACGCGGGGACCGCGAGCGTCCACGGGCACGACGTCGTCGACCAGCCGGGGCAGGTCCGGGAGTCGATCTCCCTGACCGGGCAGTTCGCCGCGGTCGACGAGGTCCTGACGGGCCGGGAGAACCTCGTGCTCGTCGCCCGCCTGCGCCACCTGAAGGACCCCGGCCAGGTCGCGGACGACCTGCTCGCCCGCTTCTCCCTGACCGACGCGGGCTCGCGTCGGGCGGGGACCTACTCCGGCGGCATGCGCCGTCGCCTCGACATCGCGATGAGCCTGATCGGCGACCCGCCGGTCATCTTCCTCGACGAGCCCACGACCGGCCTGGACCCCCAGGCCCGCATCGAGGTCTGGGCCACTGTGCGCCAGCTCGCGCAGGGCGGCACGACCGTCCTGCTCACCACCCAGTACCTCGACGAGGCCGAGCAGCTCGCCGACCGGATCGCGGTCCTGCACCGCGGCACCATCATCCAGAACGGCACCCTGGCCGAGCTCAAGGCGCTCCTGCCGCCCGCGCAGGTCGAGTACGTCGAGAAGCAGCCGTCCCTGGAGGACGTGTTCCTCACCCTCGTCGGCGAGACCGGCGAGACCGGCGAGACCGGCGAGGACCCCACGACCCCGACGACCGCCGAGGGCACCCAGCCCGCGGGAGAGGAGCTCCGATGACCACGCACGTCCTGGCCGACACCCGTGTCCTGACCGGCCGCTCGCTGCGCCACATCCTGCGCAGCCCGGACACGATCATCACGACCGCCGTCACCCCGATCGCGCTCATGCTGCTGTTCGTCTACGTCCTCGGTGGCGCGATCGACACCGGCGCCGGGTCGTACATCGACTACATGCTGCCCGGCATCCTGCTCATCACCGTCGCCTCGGGCGTCGCGTACACGTCGTACCGGCTGTTCCTCGACCTCCAGGGCGGCATCTTCGAGCGCTTCCAGTCGATGCCCGTCGCACGGTCCAGCGTCCTGTGGGCGCACGTGCTCACCTCGCTCGTCGCGAACCTCGTCTCGGTGACGATCGTCGTCGGTGTCGCGCTCCTCATGGGGTTCCGCACCGGGGCGTCGGTGGGCGCGTGGCTCGCCGTGCTGGGCATCCTCGTCCTGTTCACGCTCGCCCTGACGTGGCTCGCGGTGGTCGCCGGTCTCTCGGCCAAGACGGTCGACGGCGCGTCGGCGTTCAGCTACCCGCTGATCTTCCTGCCGTTCATCAGCTCCGCGTTCGTCCCCACGGACACCATGCCGGCCCCGGTCGCGTGGTTCGCGGAGAACCAGCCGGTCACGGCGATCGTCGACACGCTGCGCGCGCTGTTCGGCGGGCAGCCCGTCGGCTCCGACATCTGGGTCGCGCTCGCGTGGCTCGTCGGGATCCTCGTGGTCGCGTACGCGTGGGCCGTCGCGATCTACCGGCGCAAGATGCGCTGACCCGGGGAACGCGAACGGTCCCGGCACGGTGGAGGCGCGCCGTCCGAGCCAGGGGCGTGGCGCGGACGGCGTCCCGTGCCGGGACCGTCTGCCGGTGAGGGGCCGTGGTGCGGCCCCTCACCTGTCCGTGCGGCGACCGCTAGGCGGAGCGCTCCGGCCGGCCGACCGGGATCACGTCCGGTCCGCCGGTCGCCTGGTCGGCCTCCGTCACCGCACCGATGTCGTCGCCGTGCACCGGTGCGCCCGGCAGGGCGACGTGCGGGGAGTCGGGCGGGGGCGGGGTGACGCTGCCCTCGAGCAGGTCGGGGCGGTCGGCGACGGTCGTGATGCCGCTCGAGACCTTGTAGCCCTTCTTGCGCATGGCGCGCGCCCGTTCGCCGGCCGACCGGAGGCGCGGGTTCACGTACTCGTCGATGCCGAAGTTGATGAGCGACAGGGCCATGCCGAGCAGCGCGATGCACAGGCCGGCGGGGACGTACCACCACCAGTAGTCGGGGAAGGCGCCGTTCTGCTGGGCCCAGAAGAGGATCGTGCCCCAGTTGAGGTTCGTGATGGGGATGACCCCGATGAAGGCGAGCGTGGTCAGGCCGAGGACCGCGGCGGTCACGGTGCCGACGAAGCTCGACGCGATGATCGCGGTGAGGTTCGGCAGCATCTCGACGGCGATGATCCGGTGGATCGGCTCGCCGTTCGCCCGCGCCGCCTGGATGAAGTCCCGGTTCCGGAGCGACAGGGTCTGCGCCCGCAGGACGCGCGCACCCCAGGCCCAGCCCGTGATCGCGAGGACCGTGGAGACGAGCAGGAGGCTCGGGTTCTCCTGCTGGGACGCCACGATGATCATGAGCGGCAGGCCCGGGAGCACGAGGAACACGTTCGTGAGCGCCGAGAGCGACTCGCTGCGCCAGCCCGCGATGTACCCGGCGGTCACCCCGATGATCACCGCGACGAGCGTCGCGATGATGCCGGAGACGAAGCCGACGACCAGCACGCCCCGCGTGCCGTAGATGATCTGGCTGAGGACGTCCTCGCCCATGTGCGTCGTGCCGAGCAGGTGCTGCGCGGACGGCGGCTGCTTGAGCGCGGTGAAGTCCTTCTCGAGCGGGCCGTACGGCGCGAGGAGGTCGCCGAAGATCGCGACGAGCGTGAACACGCCGAGGATGATCAGGCCGGTGAGCGACTTGCCGTTGCGGAACATCGCGAAAGACGCCCCGGCACGGCTCGCGAGGCCGCGTCCGGAGGAGCCGCCCGGGGCGGCCGGCGGGGTCGCGGGCGCGGTGGCCTCGCTCGTCGCGGTCGTGGTGGTGGACGTCATGGCTCAGGCCTCCGTCTGACGCGTGCGCGGGTCGAGGGCGGCGTAGGCGACGTCCGCCAGGATGTTCGCGACGAGGACCGAGAGCGTGATGACGAGGAAGAGTCCCTGCATCAGCGGGTAGTCCTTCGCGTTGGTGGCGTCGAGCAGCAGCTTGCCCACCCCGGGGTAGGAGAAGACGAGCTCCATGACGAGCGTGCCCCCCACGATGAAGCCGAGGGACAGGGCGAAGCTCGACAGCTGCGGCAGCACCGCGTTGCGCGACGCGTAGCGCGTGAGCACCTTGCGGGGCGGGAGGCCCTTGGCCTGGGCCACCGTCACGTAGTCCTCGTCGAGGACGGTGATCATCATGTTCCGCATGCCGAGCACCCAGCCGCCCAGCGACGCGACGACGATGGTCAGGGCGGGCAGCGTGCCGTGCTGGATCACGTCCCAGACGAACTCCCACGACCACTCCGGCGACGCGCCCTTGCTGTACGCGTGGGACGCCGGGAACCAGCCGAGCATGCTCGAGAAGACCGCGATGGCGATGAGGCCCATCCAGAAGTACGGGACGGTCGAGAAGAACGTCGAGATGGGCACGATCGCGTCGGCCTTGCTCCCGCGGCGCCAGCCGATGATCGCGCCGAGGCCGCTGCCGAGGAAGAAGCTGAGGATCGTCGCGATGCCGACGAGCCCGAGCGTCCACGGCAGGGCGGCGGCGATCACGTCGCCCACGGGGGCGAGCCCCTTGGAGAACGAGCGACCGAGGTCGCCGCTGAGCATGAGGCCCCAGTAGTCGATGTACTGCTGGAAGAGCGACCGGCCGTCGTCGAGCCCGAAGAGGGTGCGCAGCGACTCGGCGGCCTCGGGGCTGATCTTCCCCTGGTTCTTCGCGAGGTACGCGGAGACCGGGTCGCCCTTCATCATGCGGGGCAGGAAGAAGTTGATCGTGATCGCCGCCCAGGCGGTGAACAGGTAGAAGGCGGTGCGTCGGGCGAAGAATCGCAACGGGATCAGCTCCTCGACGATGCGGGGCCGGTGCCGGAGAAGTGGACCTCCGGGTTGGGCGAGGCATCGCGTAGCGCGCGGGTGTAGGGGTGCTGGGGCTCGAGGATCACGTCGTCGGCCGGCCCGTGCTCCACGACCTCGCCGTGGTGCAGGACCATGATCTCGTCGCTGAAGTGGCGCGCGGTCGCCAGGTCGTGCGTGATGTAGAGGACCCCGAGGTTCGCCTCGCGCTGGAGCTCGGCGAGGAGGTTGAGGACGCCGAGGCGGATCGACACGTCGAGCATCGAGACCGGCTCGTCGGCGATGAGCAGCGACGGGCGCGACGCGAGGGCGCGCGCGATCGCGACGCGCTGGCGCTGGCCGCCGGACAGCTCGTGCGGGCGGCGCTCCACGACCCCGCCGTCCAGGTGGACGCGGTCGAGGAGGCGGTGGACCTCGGCGTCGACCTCGTCCTTCGGGACCACGTGGTCGAGGCGCAGCGGGCGCTCGAGGTGGTGGCGGATCGTGTGGTACGGGTTGAGCGACGCGAACGGGTCCTGGAAGACCATGCGGATCTGCTGCCGGTAGCGGCGCAGCGCCCGTCCCCGCCGGGGGATGGGGGCGCCGTCGAGCAGGATCTCGCCGGACGTGGCGCGCTCGAGCTGCGTGAGGATCTTCGCGATCGTCGACTTGCCGCTGCCGCTCTGGCCGACGAGCGCGATGGTGCGCCCGGAGGTGAGGGTGAAGCTGACGTCGTCGAGCGCGAGCAGGTCTCCGGACCCGCGGACCTTGTACTTCTTGCTGACGTGCGAGAACTCGAGGGTGGTCATCAGGCCTGGCCTCCTGCGCTGTTCGCGGCCGTGCTCGCGGCCGTGGCCGCGGGCTCCGAACGGCCGCGCACGAACCCGCCCCGCTCCCCGGTGAGGCTCGGGAACGAGCCGAGGAGCTTGCGCGTGTACTCGTGCTGGGCGTGGTGGTAGATGTTCGACGCGGTGTCGAGCTCGACGATCCGGCCCTGGCGCATGACCGCGATCCGGTCGGAGATCTCGAGGAGCAGCGGGAGGTCGTGCGTGATGAAGATGACCGAGAAGCCGAACTGCTTCCGCAGGTCGGAGATCTGCTGGAGGATCTCGCGCTGCACGAGGACGTCGAGCGCCGTCGTCGGCTCGTCCATGATCATGAGCTGGGGCTTGAGCGCCAGGGCCATGGCGATCATGACGCGCTGGCGCATGCCGCCGGAGAGCTCGTGCGGGTAGGAGCGCAGCCGGTCGCGTCCGACGCCGACGAGGTCGAGGAGCTGGGCGCTCTCCTCGGTCCGCTCGGCCTTGCTCATGCGAGGGCGGTGCGTCTCGAACACGTCGCCGAGCTGCTTGCCGACGTTGGCGACCGGGTTGAGCGCGTTCATCGCCCCCTGGAACACCATCGACGCCTTGTCCCACCGGAACCGGCGCATCGCGTCGTCGTCGAGCGCGTTGAGGTCGACGTCCTCGCCCGACTCGTCGTGGAAGATCGCCGAGCCCGAGGGGATCACGGCCGGCGGCTTGAGCAGCCGCTGGATGCCGTACGCGAGCGACGTCTTGCCGCAGCCGGACTCTCCGGCGAGGCCGAGGATCTCCCCGCGGTGCAGCGTGAGGGAGACGTCGCTGACGGCCTCGACGGGCGGGTCGACGTCGTAGACCACGCTGAAGCGCGAGACGGTCAGCAGGGGTTCGGTGTTCACTCGTCCTACCTGTTTCTGTGCTGGGGGGTTCGCGGTGCGTCGTGCTCTCGGGTGCGGGTCATACCGTCGCACCGCGGTGGGTGCGCCGGGAAGGTGTGGGGACCTTCCCGACGCACCCGTCCGCACCCGGCTCGCGCGCCGTTCCGACGCGCGAGCCGGCTGCCTCACTCGGCGGGCTTGAGCTGGGTGAGGATGAGCACCGCGGTCGGCTGCGTCGGGTCCGCGTTGATGTACGGGTCCTCGTCGCTCGGCCAGCCGACGTAGTTGCGCGTGTTGAACTCCGTGATGAACGGACGCGTGCCGATCGGCATGACCGGGACCTGGTCCACGAAGATCTTCTGCGCCTCGGCGATGGCCGTCGCACGGTCCTCGTCCGTCGTCGCCGCGAGGTACGCGTCGAGGGCGGCCGTGGCCTCCGGGCTGTCGAAGCGGCCGAAGTTGTAGTCCGCTGCCTCACCGACCGGCTTGAGCCAGCGGGCGTCCATCGTGTCGCTGTAGATGTCGTACGGCGTCGCGCCGGTCTCGGTCCAGTGCAGGATCGCGTCGAAGTCGCCCGTGCCCTTGGCGGCCCACCACGAGTCCGAGTCCGGCGTGTCGACCGTGGCCTCGACGCCGATCGCCTTGACCGACTCCGCGATGAGGCTGATGCCGGTGACGTAGTCGTTCCAGCCCTGCGGGACGCTGAGCTGGAAGGTGACGGGCTCGCCGTCGGGGTCGACCAGGGCGTCGCCCTCGAACGTGTACCCGGCGTCGGTAAGGACCTTCTTGGCGCCGTCGACGTCGACCGCGTACTCCTCGCCCGCGAACTCGTCCGAGATGAACGGGTCGCCGGCCGGGGTCGGCAGACCCGTGACGGAGGTGAGCAGCGGGACGCCGCCCTCGCGGGCGATCTGCTGGTGCTGCTCACGGTCGATGACCATGTTGACGGCCTGGCGGAACGCGACGTCGTCGAACGGCTTCTTGGTCGTGTTGACGAACATCGCGTCGATGCCGAGGCCGGCGGGGGCCCAGTACACGTTGTGCTCCGGGTCCTTGTCGACGAACGCCGACTGCACGTTCGGGAGGAACGCCTGGGCCCAGTCCGCGTCGCCGTTGGCGAGCGCGGTCGTCAGGGCGCTGTTGTCGTTGTAGGAGACGTAGTACAGCGTCGGGACCGCGAGCTCGCCGCCCCAGTAGTCGTCGCGCGCGTCGAGCTGGACGCTCTCCGTGCTGAAGCTCGTCAGCGTGTACGGGCCGGTGCCGACGGGGTCCGGGTTCGTCTCCGTCGTCGGGTCGGCGACGCCCTCCCACACGTGCTTCGGGACGACGAACCGGTGCAGCACCTTGTCCTGCTTGGCGAACATCGGCGTGCCGAAGGTGACGGTGACCGTGTCGCCGTCCACGGCGACGTCCTTGATGTCGAGCGCCGCGGTGTTGAGCTCGGGCGTGTCGACGAGGATCTGGTACGAGTACGCGATGTCGTCGGCCGTGAGGTCCGTGCCGTCGCTCCACTTCACGCCCTCGCGGGTCGTGAGCGTCACCGACGTGTAGTCCTCGGACCACACGATCTCGGACGCGAGCCACGGACGCACCTCGTCCGACGGGTTGACGACGTTGACGATGCCGACGGGCTCGTAGATGGCGTTCACGTAGCCGAGCTTGAGCGCGGACGAGTCGCCGATCCACGGGTTGTTCGACTCGGTCGCGATCGCGCCGTCCGGCTTGGCGATGGTGAGGGCGGCGCCCGCGCCGGAGCCGGTCGTCTCGTCGTCGTTGTTGCCGCCCGTCGACGAGCAGCCGGTCAGCACGAGTGCTGTCGCGATGCCGAGGGCGATCGCGGAGGCCTTCAACCTCATGAATCTCTCTCCTTCGAGGGAACATCGTCCCCGGCGCGGTGCCGGGGCGGTGGAGCGTACGGGTGAAACGGAAGGTGGCGTGGGGCGCTGGGTCGCCCCGCGTGGACCGCGGTCCGGGCTACTCCTGTTCGGTGGTGCTGCCCTGCACCCGGACCGCGGTGTCCAGGCGGAGGTCGTGGACGGAACGCCCCACCCGGAGCCGGTAGGTCCCGGCCGGGAGGTGCCAGCGTCCGCTGTCGGTGTCCCACACCTCGAGCTGACGGCGGGGGACGGTCACGGTGACGTCGGCGGTGGCCCCCACGGCGACGTCGACGACGGCGAACCCGCCGAGCCAGCGGACCGGGCGGTCGCGCTCGGCGACCGGGGCCGACGCGGGCGCGACCGGGGGTTCGACGTAGACCTGGACGACCTCGCGGCCGTCGCGGGACCCGGTGTTGGTGACGCGGACCGTGAGGGTCGCGTCGCCGTCGGGCGTGCGGACCGGGTCGGACGACGCGTCGTACGACCACGTCGTCCAGCCCAGCCCGTGCCCGAAGGGTGCGGCGGGGACGGCGCCCGAGCGCTCCCACGCGCGGTAGCCGACGTGGACGCCGTCGGCGTACTCGACGACCCCCTGGTCGGGGACCGCGTGCGGGACGGGGACGTCGGCCTCGGTGGCCGGGAGGGTCCAGGGGAGGCGGCCGGCCGCCTCGACGTCGCCCGCGAGCACGTCCGCGATCGAGTGCCCGGCCTCCTGGCCGGGGAACCAGACCCACAGCACCGTGCGCGCGCGGTCGAGCCAGGGGAGCAGCACGGGCGCGCCCGCGTTCACGACGACGACCGCGTCCGGGTCGGCGTCGAGGACGCGCTCGACGAGCTCGTCCTGGCGGCCGGGCAGCGCGAGCGACGTCCGGTCCCAGCCCTCGGACTCGACCTCCTCGTTCGTCCCGACGACGACGATGGTCAGGTCGGCCGCGCGGGCGGCCTCGACCGCGTCGGCGATCTCCTGCTCGGCGCTCGGCGCGGGGACGCGGTGGCGCAGCTCCGCGCGGACGAGGTTGCCGTAGCCCTGGGCGCGCGTGACGAGGAGCGCGGCACTGACCCGCACGCGCCGCGGCGCGTCGACGTGCACGGTCGCGGGGACGCCCGCCGGGTTGTTGATCGACGAGTCGAGGATGACCTCGACGCCGGAGCGGCGGTCGTCCTTCGCGACGACGACGCCGTCGATCTCGATCGTGTGGCCCGGGACCGTGCCGACCTCGAGCACGTGGTCGCCGGGCTCGTCGAGGAGGACGTCGACGTCGAGCACGACGGTGTCGACCTCGGCGGGAAGGTCGCGCAGGAACCCGTCCCAGCGGGGCAGGACGGACTTGCGGAGCGTCGCGCCCTCGGTGTCGAGCCAGGTCACCGCGACGGCGGCGCCGTCGGCGCTGCGTCCCTCCACGTCCAGGCGGGGGGCGAACCGGCGCGCGTCGCCGCCGCGGGCCACCGTGAGCGAGGCGTCGGGCCAGCGCGCGGCCAGGCCCTCGGCGGGGGTGACGACGTGCGCGGGGTTGACGGTCGAGCTGCCGCCGCCGAGCACGTGCGGGCGCACCGCGTTGGGGCCGACGAGCGCGATCGACCGCGGCGCGGGCCGGTCCCAGACGGGGTTCTCGGCGTCGGAGCGGAGGACGACGGTGCCCGCGGCGGCGGTGCGGCGCACCAGGGCGCGCAGGTCGCCGTCGTGCGTGACCGGTCGGGCGGGCTCGTCGAGCGCGCCGACGCGGCGCGCGAGCAGGAGGATGCGTGCGACCTTGTCGTCGATCTCGCTCTCGGGGACGCGGCCGTCCTCGACCGCGCGGACGAGGGCGTCCTCCCACGGGCCGCCGGGTCCGGGCATGACGACGTCGAGCCCGCCGTTCGCGGAGAGCTCGGTCGTGTGCGTCGCGACCCAGTCCGAGACCACGGCGCCGTCGAACCCGAGCTCGTCCTTGAGGACGTCGGTGAGCAGGTGCCGGTGCCCGGTCATGGGGCCGGACTCCACGCCGTCGTCCACCTGGTTGTACGCCGCCATGACGGACCACGCGCCCGCCGCGACCGCGTCCTCGAACGGGGCCAGGTAGACCTCGCGCAGCACGCGGGGGTCGACGTGCGACACGTACGACGTGCGCTGGGTCTCGGAGTCGTTGGCGACGTAGTGCTTGACGCACGCCGCGACGCCCTGGTCCTGCAGGCCGCGCACGACGCCCGTGCCGATCTGGGCCGTGAGGTACGGGTCCTCGGAGTAGCACTCGAAGTGCCGGCCACCGACGGGCGTGCGCTGGATGTTGACCTGGGGGGCGAGGACGACGTCGACGCCGTGCGTGCGCGCCTCGCGGGCGAACGCCTGACCGGTCTCGTGCGCGGCGGCCCGGTCCCACGTCGCGCCGATCGCGCTGGGGGACGGGAAGAGGATCGAGGTCTCGCCCTCGACCTCGCTCGTGCCGCGGACCCCGACGGGGCCGTCGGACATGACGACGGGGCGCAGCCCGAGCTCGTCCTGGGCGTGCAGGCGCCACATGGACTGGCCGGTGAGGAGGCGGACCTTCTCGCGGAGGGTCAGCCCCTGCGCACGGGTGCGCAGGGTGTCGAGCTCCGCGGGGTCGCGCTCTCCCGCGAGGGACTGCGATGTCACGAACGTGCTCCTCGTCGTCGAGTCGTCTGTCGAGCGGAGAACTTACCGTGCAGTCAGTAAGTTGGCAAGAATCTGCGTTTCCGCAGGTCAGATCGATATCTCACCGTGACCTTCGGCGGGAGTGTGGCTCGGAGGTGTCGTCGCGTGCGTAGGATCACCCCCGGACGGCGACGGACCGAGGACGTGCTCGGTGCACGGAACGCCGACGTCGGCGCCGACGGTGGCGCACCGGGCACCACGACGAGGAAGTGACGAGGCGATGACCACGAGCAGGCGGCGCCCCCGCGTGCGGGAGGAGACCCTCCGGCGCCGCGAGGAGATCCTCAAGGCCGCCATGGCGACCTTCGGGAGCAAGGGCTACCACAACGGCCCCCTGGCGGAGATCGCGGAACAGGTCGACATGACCCACGCCGGGATCCTGCACCACTTCGGGTCCAAGGACCACCTCCTCCTCGAGGTGCTGCGCTACCGCGACGAGAGCGACGTCGCCGGCCTCGACGGGCAGCACATCCCGGGCGGCATCGACATGTTCCGCCACCTGGTCCGCACGGCGTTCCTCAACGCGCAGCGTGCCGGGATCGTGCAGACGTACGCCGTGCTCTCCGCGGAGTCCGTGACCGACGACCACCCCGCGCGCGCCTTCTTCGAGGGCCGGTACCGCACGCTGCGGAGCGAGGCCGTCGAGGCGTTCGAGGCGTTGTGCGCGGAGCGGGGCGTCGCCGTCCCCGCGAGCGTCCGGCACGCGTCGGCGTCGATCCTCGCCGTCATGGACGGGCTCCAGGTCCAGTGGCTCCTCGACCCCACGCAGGTGGACCTCGGCGAGGCGAGCCAGTTCGCGATCGAGGCGATCGTCGCCGCGGTGCTCGACCCTCGCCCGTCCCCGCTCGGGGCGCTCCCGGTGGTCTCCGAGGAGGGCGGCGGCACGGGTTCGGTCGACGCCGACGCTGACGTCAGGGCCGCGGACGCACGGCCCGTGGAGGCGGCGACCGCCTGACGCCCGGGGCTCGGCGCTCCTTCGGCGCCAGGTCCTGTCGCCTCGGTCCTTCGGTCCCGGCGGGTTGCGACCACGGGCCCTGGCCCCACGTCCCGGGCGGCGGCGAGGATCGAGGTCGTGCAGACCCTCGCCCAGGCGTTGACCACCCAGTCGGAGGCGGCCCGG
The DNA here is from genome assembly GCF_049913115.1 of Cellulosimicrobium sp. E-16. Lineage (NCBI taxonomy): Bacteria > Bacillati > Actinomycetota > Actinomycetes > Micrococcales > Promicromonosporaceae > Cellulosimicrobium > Cellulosimicrobium sp. E-16. The sequence continues at coordinate 3,953,548 of NZ_CP183974.1, read as the reverse complement.
AAGAAGGTCGGCTCGGCGAGACGCCCGGCGCGCTACCTCGTCGCCGCGATGCTCGCGGGCGCGTACATCGGCGTCGGCGTCGTGCTCATGGTCGCGACGGCCGGGCCCTTCCTCGCGGCGGGGTCGCCGGGGGAGCGGCTGGTCGCCGGGGGCGTGTTCGCCGCGGCGCTGACCCTCGTCGTGTTCGCCGGTGCCGAGCTCGCGACGTCCGCCATGATGATCCTCGCCCAGGGCGTCGCGACGCGCGCCGTCCGGGTGCGCGACGCCGTCCTCACCCTCGGCCTGTGCCTCGTCGGCAACCTCGCCGGCTCGATGCTCTTCGCGTTCGCGGTGACGAAGGCCGGAGTCCTGCACTCCAACGCGGCCGCGGGGGAGATGGTCGCGTCCATGCTGCGCGCGAAGGCCCACGAGACCGGCGGCGAGCTCTTCTTCCGCGGCGTCCTGTGCAACCTTCTCGTGTGCGCCGCGATCTGGGCGTGCGGCCGGCTGCGCTCCGAGGCGGGCAAGGCGATCGTCCTGTTCTGGGCGATCCTCGCGTTCATCGCCTCCGGGTTCGAGCACGTGGTCGCCAACATGACGACCTTCTCGCTCGGCCTCCTCGGCGACCTCGGCCCGACGACGTGGGCCGACTTCGCCCGCAACCTCACCTGGGTCGGCCTCGGCAACCTCGTCGGCGGCGCCCTCGTCGTCGGCCTCGCCTACGTCGTCGTCGCGGGCCCGACGCGAGACGCCGGGCGCGGTGCGCCCTCGACGGACGCGACCCCCAGGCCGGTCGTGCTCCCCGTGCCGGCGATCCGGCGCGCGACCGCGCCCCTCGACCGGAGCCACCGCGCGGGCTGACGCCGCGCCACCCGGGCCCGCATGGCGGGACGGGCTTGGCCGGACCGCGGGACGCGTGCGTATCATCGATCGACCCACAAGCACCCGGCGGGCCGTTGAGAGAGACGGAGGCCGGCGACAGATGGAGCAGCACGTGGCACTTGTCGTGCAGAAGTACGGCGGTTCGTCGGTCTCGGACGCCGAGAGCATCAAGCGCGTGGCCAAGCGCATCGCGCAGACCAAGCGGGCCGGTCACGACGTCGTCGTCGTGGTCTCGGCGATGGGCGACACGACGGACGAGCTCATCGACCTCGCGCAGCAGGTCACCCCCCTCCCGCCGCAGCGCGAGATGGACATCCTCCTCACCGCGGGCGAGCGCATCTCCATGTCGCTGCTCGCGATGGCGATCAACAGCCTGGGCGTCAAGGCGAAGTCGTTCACGGGCCAGCAGGCCGGCGTCATCACCGACGCCGTGCACGGCAAGGCGCGCATCGTCGACGTCGTCCCGCACCGCATCCGGGAGACGATCGAGCGGGGCCAGGTCGCGATCGTCGCGGGCTTCCAGGGCGTCACGCAGTCGACGAACGACGTGACGACGCTGGGCCGCGGCGGGTCGGACACGACGGCCGTCGCGCTCGCGGCGGGCCTCGACGCCGACGTGTGCGAGATCTACACGGACGTGGACGGCATCTTCACGGCCGACCCGCGCATCGTGCCGAGCGCGCGCAAGATCGACCGCATCACGTACGAGGAGATGCTCGAGATGGCGGCGAGCGGGGCCAAGGTCCTCGCGCTGCGCTGCGTCGAGTACGGCCGCCGGTACAGCGTGCCGATCCACGTCCGCTCGTCGTTCAGCGGCAAGGAGGGCACGTTCGTCAGCGCGGACGCCCACTCCGCGCCTCGCCCCGCCGACGCCGCCCCCAGCTCTGCAGACCTTCCCGAGGAGACCGTCATGGAAGACCCGATCATCTCCGGCGTCGCGCACGACCGCAGCGAGGCCAAGATCACCGTCGTCGGGGTGCCCGACGTGCCCGGGACGGCCGCACGCATCTTCGAGGTCGTCGCGGGATCGGGCGTGAACATCGACATGATCGTGCAGAACGTGTCCGCCGCCCGGACGGGCCTGACCGACATCTCGTTCTCGCTGCCCGAGGGCGACGGCCCGGCCGCGATGTCGGCGCTGTCCGCGCTCCAGGGCGAGATCGGGTTCGACTCGCTGCAGTTCGACGACCAGATCGGCAAGCTCTCGCTCGTCGGGGCGGGCATGAAGTCGCACCCGGGCGTCTCCGCGAAGCTCTTCGGTGCCCTGCGCGACGCGGGCATCAACATCGAGATGATCTCCACCTCGGAGATCCGCATCTCCGTCGTGACCCGCGAGGACTCGCTCGACGACGCGGTGCGCGCCGTGCACACCGCGTTCGAGCTCGACGCTGCCGACGGCGAGGCCGTCGTCTACGCCGGCACCGGCCGCTGAGAGGACGAGGAACCATGAGCACCGAGAACCGTCAGGGCCTCAACGTCGCCGTCGTCGGCGCGACCGGCCAGGTGGGCGCCGTCATGCGCCGCCTCCTCGACGAGCGCGACCTCCCCGTCGCGAGCATCCGCTACTTCGCGTCGGCGCGCTCCGCCGGGTCGACGCTCCCGTGGCGCGGGACCGACGTCGTCGTGGAGGACGTCGCCGCGACCTCGACCGACGACCTGCGCGGGATCGACGTCGCCCTGTTCTCCGCGGGCGGCGCGACCTCCAAGGCGCAGGCCGAGCGCTTCGCCGAGGCGGGCGCCGTCGTGATCGACAACTCGTCCGCGTGGCGCATGGACCCCGACGTCCCGCTCGTCGTGTCCGAGGTCAACCCCGCCGCGCTGCGCGAGGCGCGCAAGGGCATCATCGCCAACCCGAACTGCACGACCATGGCCGCGATGCCGGTGCTCAAGCCGCTCGCGGACGAGGCAGGGCTGGAACGCCTGATCGTCGCGACGTACCAGGCCGTGTCCGGCGCCGGTCTCGCCGGCGCGGAGGAGCTGCGCGCCCAGGCCGTCGCGGGCGCGGCGGCCGAGGGCACGGGTGCCGGGCTCGTCGGGCTCGTGCACGACGGCGGCGCGGTCGCCCTCCCGGAGCCCGCGGTCTTCCCGCGCAACGTCGCGTTCAACGTCGTCCCGCTCGCCGGGTCGATCGTCGACGACGGGCAGGAGGAGACGGACGAGGAGAAGAAGCTGCGCAACGAGTCGCGCAAGATCCTCGGCCTGCCGGAGCTCGCCGTCGCGGGCACGTGCGTGCGCGTCCCGGTGTTCACCGGCCACTCGCTCGCGATCCACGCGGAGTTCGGCACGGCGATCACGCCGGACCGCGCGCGCGAGATCCTCGCCGCCGCGCCGGGCGTCGTGCTCGCGGACGTCCCGAACCCGCTCGAGGCGGCCGGCAAGGACCCGTCGTTCGTCGGCCGCGTCCGCACCGACCAGTCCGTCCCCGGCGGACGCGGGCTCGTGCTGTTCGTGTCGAACGACAACCTCCGCAAGGGCGCAGCGCTCAACGCGGTGCAGCTCGCCGAGCTCGTCGCGCAGGACCTCGACGCCGTCCGCGCCGCGTTCGCCCCGGCCCTCGCGCAGTAGTACGGCGGCCCGCCGAGGGAGAGCTCTGGCGTCGTGACGAGAGCCCTGGTCCTGGACCAGGGCTCTCCGTCGTTCCAGGAACCGGTCGCGGCGGCGGGGCCGCGCGTGGACCGGCCGTGCTCAACCCTCGACCAGGCGTGCCATGTTCTCGCCGTCGGCGAGGCCGACGATGTTGCCGGCCGGGTCGGTGAACCAGGCGCCGTCGCCACCCTCCATGAAGCCGCGCACGATGCCCTTCTCGTCCTGGTCGAACCCCTCGTAGCGCTCGAACGTCACGCCCTTCGCGGTGAGCTCGTCGACGACCTGGTCCACGTCGTCGACGGTGAGGTGCATGACCGTGAAGGCGGCCGGCCGATGGTCCTCCTTCGGGTACACGAACACGTCCGAACCGCCGCCGAGGTGCAGCACCAGACCGCCCCCGTCGTCGAGTGCCGTGACGGGGAGCCCGAGGGTTCCCCCGTAGAAATCGCGCGCCGCGTCCAGGTCGTCCGCCGAGAAGCTGGAGAACCCGCGCCGAATGGTGACCATCGTCGTCTCACTCCTTCGTGACCGCCGGCGGCCGGAGGGCGTGACCCGCCGCGGACGCCAGATCTCTCCAGGGTCCCACCACTGCGTCGTGACCGACAGGGTCCGAGGGCGATCGACCACCACCTGCGCACGACGGTGCGCGTCGTCGGGCGTCCGGCGTCCGGCGTCCGGCAGGATCCAAAGCGCCGTCAGGTCGCCGGGCGTCGTCCGAGCGTCGGTGCGATGGCCCACATCGCCGTGGCGGCGAGCACGTGCCAGATCGCGTGACCCTGCGGCTCGACGCCGAACCACCCGGCCGTGTCGCACGGCCAGCCCGTCCGGGTGAAGGTGCTGACGGCGCCGCCTGCGGCGAGGAGCGCGATGGTGACGACGAGGCGCCGACGGACGGCGGGGCGGTACCACGCGCGCAGGGCGCTCGTCCCCACGGCGGTGACGGAGACGGCCCACTGGTAGTAGGTCGACGCCTGGGGCGTTGTCGCGGCGATCGCGACGTCGACCAGGGTCGGCGCGAGCCACCACCAGGTGCGCAGGCGGCGGCCGGTCAGGTCGGAGACCGCGTCGGCCGTGACCAGCGCCAGAGCGCCGAAGAGCGGCGGGTCGTGGGCGACCGGGTTCCACGACGGTGCGGGGCCGTGCTGGACGACCGACCCGAACCCGACGAGGACTGCCAGGACGCCCATCGTCACGCGGGGCGCGACGGGGCTGGTGCCGTCGGGCCGCCGGGCTGCCTGCCGCGCCCCGACGAGGATCGCCACGCCCGCGACGACGAAGGCCAGGCTCGTCACGGTGCTGAGCGGCTCGGCGAACGGGGCGGTTCCGGCGTACTCGCAGTCGTCCACGGCATCCCTCCCGGTCGGCCTCCTCTCCAGGATTGTGCGTCGGGGCCCCGGTCCCTGCCCGAGATCTACGGTGCCGCGCCGGGCACGGCCGCGAGCAAGGGCTTGCGCCTTCCACGGCATCTGTGGTTCATTAGTGGAGTAATGAACCACAGAACACGCGAGGCGGGAGAGGATGGGGCCCATGTTCGACGGACCGGAGCCCATCTACCTCCAGATCGCGCAGATGATCCGGGCGCAGGTGCTCGCGGGCGAGCTCGCGGAGGAGGAGCAGGTCATGTCGACGACGCAGTTCGCGACGACGTTCCGCATCAACCCGGCGACGGCCGCCAAGGCGTTCGCCGGCCTGGTCGACGAGGGCGTCCTCTACAAGCGGCGCGGGCTCGGCATGTTCGTCGCCCCGGGGGCGCGCGAGCAGCTCCTCGCCGACCACCGCGCCCGCTTCTTCGACGAGGTCCTCGCGCCCGCGCTCGCGCAGGCGGACCTCCTCGACATCCCGACGGCCGAGATCGTGGACTACGTCCTCGGCCGGCCGCGGCCCGCCGGCGCGTCCGGTGACCCTCGCACCGGCCCGACCACCGACCCCACCCCGAGGTGAGACCCGTGACCGCCCGGCCCGCCCGCCGCACCACCGCCGACCAGAGCCCGTCCGCCCGGACCGCGTCCACGGCCCCGGAACCCTTCGCCGCCGAGGTGCGCGACGTCGTCGTGCGCTACCCGCGCAGCAGCGACGACGTCCCCGCGCTGGACGGCGCGACGCTCACGGTCCGCCCCGGCGTCATCACCGGCCTCCTCGGGCGGAACGGCGCCGGGAAGACGACGCTCGCCGCCCTGCTCGCGGCCTTCCGCCGGCCCACGGCCGGGACGGTGCGCGTGGGCCGGCCGGACGAGCTCGAGGACCCGTTCGAGAACGTGTGGGCGACCATGCACACGCAGCTCGTCCGTGAGAGCGGCGACGTGTGGGAGACCGACAAGGCCCGCGACACGCTCGAGTACTACGCGGACCTGCGCCCGCACTGGGACGCCGACCTCGCCGCTCGCCTGCTCGACGAGCTCGAGGTCGACGTCCGCAAGAAGCCGACCGAGATGTCGCGCGGCAAGCGGTCCGCGCTCGGCGCGGTCGTCGGCCTCGCCTCGCGCGCGCCCCTGACGATCTTCGACGAGGTCTATCTCGGCATGGACGCCCCGAGCCGCTACGCGTTCTACGACGCGCTCGTCGCCGACTACGCCGAGCACCCACGCACGGTCCTGCTGTCGAGCCACCTCATCACCGAGGTGGAGCGGCTCTTCGAGGACGTCGTGATCATCGACCGGGGGCGTGTCCTGCTCGCCGAGAACGCCGACGACGTCCGGGCCCGGGGCGTGAGCCTCACCGGCCCGACCGAGGTGGTCGAGCGGCACGCGGCCGGTCGCGAGGTGCTCGCCCGGCAACGGCTCGGCGGCACGGCGCAGGTGACACTCTTCGGCACGTTCGCCCACGACGAGCGCGCCGCCGCGGTGGAGGCTGGGCTCGAGGTCGGCGCCGTGCCCGTGCAGGACCTGTTCGTCCACCTGACGCGCAACGGGCGCTCGGGTTCCGAGGCTGGGACGGAGACCGAGCGATGACCGCCACGACCCACCGCGGCGCCGAGCGCCGCGCCCTCGAGTCCGCCGCCCACCGGCGCGGCGTCAACGCGGTCGCCTGGTACTTCATCGTCGGCACCTGGTACGTCGGGGTCTGGTTCTGGGCCATCGCGCTCGCCGTCGGTGCGCTCGTGCTCTGGATCATGGAGCGCAACGACGACGTGAGCATCGAGGCGGTCGGAGGAGTCGCCGGCTCGGCGAAGTTCTTCCTCTTCGTGATGGGCATCATCCTGCCCCTCATGACGATCGCCGTGCACGTCGCGTCGGGCGGCACGCGCCGCTCGTACACGCACGGGCTGTGGATCGGCGCGGCCGTGTCGGGCATGACGTTCGGCGTCGCGGCGGCGCTCGTGAAGTGGGGCGAGTGGGCGCTGTTCCGCCGCTCGGGCTGGCCGACCGAGCCGGAGCTCGCGCAGCTCTACGTCGACGGCTCGCAGGTGGGCCTGGCGATCCTCGTCGAGGGGCTCTTCTGCGTCGTGTACTACCTGGCCGGGATGGTCATCGCCGCCGGCTTCTACGGGTTCGGGTTCCTGCGCGGGGTGCTCCTCGTGCTCGCGTCGCTCGTGCCCGTGGTGGTCAGCGAGATCTTCCTGCGCTCCGGGTTCTTCGGCCACGCGCTCGCGCGCGTCGTCGGTCTCGACGGCACCCCCGTCGCGCTCGCCGTCCTCGGCGGGACCCTCGGGGTCGTGCTCGCCGCCCTGCTCCTCCGCCTCGTCCTGCGGGGCGTCGCGATCCAACCGGTCGAGTTCGCCGCCAGCGCGAGCGCCTGACCGGCCCGCAGCACCACACACCGAAGCCCTCCCGGGCGGCGCGCCGCGCCGTCCGTGGGTGGCGCACACCCTCCAGGAGGCCAGCATGAGCACCGCTCCACCGCCCACCGGCGGCGCGACCGTCGCGTCGCCCGCCCCGACCGCCGACGCGCAGGCCGGGACGCCGCCGGTCGTCGAGGTCCGGAACCTGCGCAAGACCTACCCGGGGCCCCGTGGCTCCGACGCCCGCAAGGTCGCCGTCGAGGACGTGAGCTTCACCGTGGCGCCGGGCGAGATCTTCGGCATCCTCGGCCCGAACGGTGCCGGCAAGACCACGACGGTCGAGTGCCTCGCCGGGCTGCGCGAGGCGGACGGTGGTGCGATCCGCGTCCTCGGGGTCGACCCGCAGGCCGACCCGGCCGCGGTGCGCGACGCCGTCGGCGTCCAGCTCCAGGAGGCCGCGCTCCACGAGAAGATCACGGTCGAGGAGGCGCTGCGCCTCTTCGCGTCCTTCTACGAGGCCCCGTCGGACGTCGAGGAGCTGCTCGACCTCCTCGACCTCGCCGAGCACCGGCGCGTCGCGTTCGGCAAGCTCTCAGGCGGGCAGAAGCAGCGCCTGTCGATCGCGCTGGCGCTCGTCGGCGACCCGCGCGTCGCGGTCCTCGACGAGCTGACGACCGGCCTCGACCCGGCCGCCCGCCGGGCGACCTGGGAGCTCGTCGAGCGCGTGCGCGACCGCGGCGTGACGATCCTGCTCGTCACGCACTTCATGGAGGAGGCGGAGCGCCTGTGCGACCGGCTCGTCATCATCGACGGCGGCCGGGTCGTCGCGCAGGGCACGCCCGCGGAGCTCATCGACTCCGTCGACACGGCGCGCACCGTCCGCCTGCGGGTGCCCCCGGCCGACCACGACCTCGCGCTCCACACGCTCGCCGGGCTGGCCGACGTCGAGCACGTGGAGGTGGACGGCCGTGAGATCGAGGTGACCGGGACGCGCCGGGTGCTGCTCGCCGTCGTGCTCGCGCTCGCCGAGCAGGAGATCGTGCCCGACGACGTCCGGACCGTCACGCGGACGCTCGAGGACGTGTTCGTCGCCGTGACCGGCCGGACCTACGACCACGCCGCTGACTCCGCGGCCCCGCACGAGGGAGACGAACGATGACCGCCGCGACCACGACCCTGCCCCGCGTCCCGACCGCCCGTGCGGGGTGGCGAGGCTTCGGGACGCTCCTGCGGACCGAGGCCCGCCTGTTCCTGCGCGACGGCACGGCCGTGTTCTTCGCGCTCGTGTTCCCCACGGTCCTGCTCGTCGGCGTCGGGCTGGCGATCCCGGGCATGCGCGAGCCGATCACGGGGGCGGGCGCGCCCTGGGACGGCCTGACGGCGATCGCGACCTACGTGCCGATCGTCCTCGCCGCCGCGGTCGCGACGCCTGCGCTGACGACGATGCCCGTGACCTTCGCGACCGCCCGCGAGAAGGGGCTGCTCCGCCGGCTCTCGACGACCCCCATGCGCCCGCAGGGCGTCGTCGTCGCGCACCTGCTCATCAACCTCGGCGCGATCGCCGTGTCCGCGGTGCTCGCGCTCGTCGTGGGCCAGGTCGTGTTCGGCCTCGCCGCGCCCGTCAGCCCGCTGACGGTCGTGCTGGCCTTCGTGCTCACGGTCCTGTCCATGCTCTCCCTCGGCATGGTCGTCGCGGCGGTCGCCGCCAAGGGGAGCACCGCGTCGGCGATCGGTAACCTCGTCTACTTCCCGATGCTCTTCCTCTCGGGCATGTGGACGCCGGGGCCGATCATGCCCGACGTCGTGCGGGACATCGGGCAGTTCTCCCCGCTCGGGGCGGCCGCGCAGGCGATGTCGGCGGGCTGGTTCGAGACGGAGGTCCCCACGCTCCAGCTCGTGGTGATGGCCGCGTGGACCGCCGTGCTCCTCCCGCTCGCGGTGAAGCTCTTCCGCTGGAGCTGAGCCTCAGATCGCCCGCGAGCCCAGCTCGCGGGCGATCTCGGCGAAGGCGCGGACCTCGGCGGTCTCCCGGTCGCGCGACCAGACGAGCACCCACTCGGTGTCGGGGACGTCGACGATCGGCACGTAGACGACGCCCGGGTGCGTGTAGTACCGCCGGACGTGCGCGTTGAGCGGGGTGACCGCCTCGCCCGAGGCGACCGCCGTGAGCACCTCGTGGAACGTGCGCGCGACCGGCCCGCGCAGCACGGGTCGCCCGGCGGGCGTGCGGCGGGGCACCATCGCCTCCTCCCAGTACGAGGGGACGCCGGCGCCGAGGTCGAGCACGGCGTGGTCCCCGAGGACCTCGACCGAGACGCCGTCCTCGCCCGCCAGCGGGTGGCCCGCCGCGACGGCGAGGACGCGGCCCTCCGTGAGCACGCGCGGCCCCACGACGACGTCGGGCTCGCGGACGGGCGACCAGGTCACCTGGAGGTCGGCCACGCCCTCGCGCAGCGACCCGAACGGGTCCGAGAAGTGGAACTCACGACGCTCGACCGAGCACCCCGGGTGCCGGGCGGTGAACTCGTCGACCACCGGACCGAGCTCGTGGCCGACGATGCCCATCGCGGCGACGCGCAGGACCCCGGTGGGGCGCTCGCCGGTGCGGCTGGCCGCGGCGATGCCGGACTGGATGAGCTCGTACCCCTGGCGCAGGTCGTCGCGCAGGCGGGCGCCCACCGGCGTGAGCTCGACGCGACGGCTCGTGCGCTCGAACAGGGTGGTCCCCATGCGGCGCTCCTGCCGGCTGATCGCCTGGCTGACGCGGGCGGGGGAGACGTGGAGCCGTTCCGCGGTCCGGCCGAAGTGCAGCTCGTCCGCGAGCGTCAGGAAGATCTCGATGTCCCTCAGGTCCACGCAGCCACCTCTGCCTCCGTCTCCGCGCACCGTTCACGCCGGGTGAACGATCGCCCCAGCATGCGTCATTGATCACGTATCGGCGGAATCCGAGGCTGGAGCCATGAGACGACTCACCTACTTCGTGGCCCTCTCCATCGACGGCTTCCTCTCCGGTCCCGACGACGAGGTCGACTTCTACCCGTCCTCCGACGCCTACAGCGCCCGCATGATCGACACGTTCCCGGACGTCCTGCCCACGCACGGGCGCCGCCAGCTCGGCGTCGACGACCAGCCCAACCGGACATTCGACACCATCGTCATGGGCCGGCGGACCTACGAGCCCGCGCTCGTCCTCGGGATCACGAGCCCGTACGCGCACCTGCGCCAGTACGTCGTCTCGACCTCGCAGCCCGAGCTCGATCCCGCGGTGACGATCGTGCGTGACGACCCGGTCGGGCTCGTGCGCGCGCTCAAGACCGAGGACTCCCCGCTCGACATCTACCTCGCGGGCGGTGGCGTCCTCGCGGGTGCGCTCCTCGACGAGATCGACCGGCTGGTCGTCAAGCTCTACCCGGTGGTCGCGGGCGCCGGGCGGAACGCGTTCGGCGCGGCGGGGTTCCGGCCGACCACCTACGACCTGACCGACGTCGCCACGTTCGACGGCGGTAACGCCGTCCTCACCTACGACCGTGCCTGAGCGCGTCCCCGCGCGCGTGCTCCGGCACCGTGCCTCGCTCCTCACGTCGCGAGCGGTCGTGACGGTCCGGCTCCTGCGACCGCGCTGCCGCCGTCGTGCGCGCCGTCGGGCGGGGGCCGGGGACCCCGGCGCGGTCGTCGACGGTGCGCTCGTCGACCCGGACGGCGCCTCCGGTCCCGACCGCGACGCCGGTCCCGACCGCGGCCGCCCGCGCCACCCCGGGCGAGGCCACGACGACGCACCTAGCCTGGCCGGCATGAGGCCGTTCCTGCTGCTCGCGTCGCGGTCGGAGGACCCCGCCGCGGACGGCGAGCACGCCGCCGTGCTCCGGTACTCCGGGCTCGGCGCGGACGCGCTCCACCGCGTCCGGATGGAGGCAGGGCCGCTGCCGGCGATCGACCTCGACGCGTACTCCGGGGTGATCGTCGGCGGCAGCCCGTTCGACTCGTCGCTGCCCGAGGCGGACAAGTCGCCGACCCAGCGCCGCGTCGAACGGGAGCTCGCGCCGCTCCTCGACGAGATCGTCGAGCGCGACGTCCCGTTCCTCGGCGCGTGCTACGGCGTCGGGACGCTCGGTCTGCACGAGGGGGCGGTCCTCGACGACACCTACGCCGAGCCCATCTCGCCCGTGACGATCCGGCTCACCGGCGAGGGCCGCGCCGAACCGCTGCTCGCCGACCTGCCCGACGCGTTCGAGGCGTACGTCGGGCACAAGGAGGCCGTGCGGGAGCTGCCGGCGCACGCGGTGCTGCTCGCGACGTCGGACGCGTGCCCGGTCCAGATGTTCCGGGTCAAGGAGAACCTCTACGCGACGCAGTTCCACCCCGAGCTCGACCTGGAGGGGATCCTCACGCGCATCGGCGTCTACCGGGACTACGGGTACTTCGCGCCCGAGACGGCGGGCGACGTCGAGGCGACGGTCCGCCGCGGCGACGTCTGGGCGCCGCACCGCATCCTCGCGGCGTTCGTCCGTCGTTACGCGCGCGACTGACGAGCAAGCGCTCGGCGTGCGCCCGGGTCAGCGGGCGACGGGCTCCGGCTGCGGCGCGGGCGAGTCGGCCGCCGCGTCGGCGGCGGTCGTCGCGGCCTCGAGCGCGACGGCGCGGCGGTGGGCCCGGACAGACCAGGCGACGGCTGCGGCCCACACGACGGCGACGAGCCCGAGCGCGACGCCCTGGACAGCGCCGCTCGCGTCGACCCAGTCGGAGCGCAGCAGCGTGCGGACGTTGGTGAGGACGATGACGCCACCGACCGCCGAGCCGAGGATCCGCGGCGGCAGGAGCCGCACCAGCCAGGCCGCGATCGGCGCGGCGACCAGGCCGCCGAGCAGCAGCGCGCCCACCCACAGCAGGTCGATGCCCTGCGAGCCCAGCGAGACGAGGAACCCGAGCGACGCCGCGATCGCGACGAGGAACTCGCTCGTGTCGATCGACCCGATGACCTTGCGCGGCTCGATGCGTCCCGACGCGAGCAGCGCCGGCGTCCCCACGGGGCCCCAGCCGCCGCCGCCCGTGGCGTCGACGAAGCCCGCGACCAGGCCGAGCGGAGCGAGGAACCGCTTGCGCAGCGGCAGACCCTGGCGCCCCTTCGGCAGCCCGACGAACGTGAACCGCGACAGCACGTACACACCGAGTGCCAGGAGGAGCAGCGACATGACCGGCGCGGCGAGCTCCGTCGACAGGTTCGACAGGAACGTCGCGCCCGCGAACGCGCCGATCGCGCCGGGGACGCCGATCCGCACGACGACCTTCCAGTCCACGTTCCCGAACCGCCAGTGCGCCGCACCCGACGCGAGCGTCGTCCCGATCTCCGCCAGGTGGATCGTCGCCGACGCCGCCGCGGGGTTCGTCCCGATCGCGAGCAGGAGCGTCGTGGACGTCACGCCGTACGCCATGCCGAGGCTGCCGTCGACGAGCTGCGCACCGAGGCCGACGAGGGCCAGCAGGATGAGGGTCCGCACCGCGTCTCCTTGCTCGGGTGGCCGGGGCGGCCCCGACGTGTCCTGACAAGGTTGACCGAACGAGTCCAGTATGTGAAGCGCCGACCACATCGTGGGCCAGTGTTAACGGCCGCGAGGGCTCAGCAGGTCAGGGGTTCTCCCAGGCGTCGGCGCGGGCGGCGAGGGCGTGGACGTCGTCGGGGAGGTCGCGACGGACGACGTCGTCGATCGTGACGCGGTCGAGCACGTCGCGGACGCTCGCGCGGAGCGCGACCCAGACCTCGAGGAGCGCGGCCGCGGAGCCCTCGTACTCCAGGCTCGGGGGGCGCTCGTCGCGCACGGTGACGAGCGGTCCGTCCACGGCGCGGAAGACGTCGGCCAGGGTCACCTCGGACGCGGGGCGGGCCAGGCGGTGGCCGCCGGAACGGCCGCGGACGCTCGCGACGATGCCGGCGCGGCGCAGGTCGCCGAGGATCCGTTCGAGGAAGCTGACGGGCAGGCCCTGGCCCGCCGCGAGGTCCTCCGCCCGCACGGGGTCGCCGTGGGGGGACGCGGCGAGCTCGGCGCACGCCCGAACCGCATAGTCAGCCTTCGCCGAGACACGCATGGGGACATTGTGCCGTGCGGACGGTCACGGACGGTGGTGCGCCGTCGCTCCCGGGCACGATCTCACCCGCGCGGGCCGTGCTCACCGGATCGGGTTCCCCCTACGCTGTCACCCGTGGACGTGCGCGAACGCAACAACGTGCGGGTCATGGGGCTGCACGACGGCCCGACGATGGTCTTCGCGCACGGCTTCGGTTGCGACCAGTCGATGTGGCGCTTCGTCGCGCCCGTCTTCGCGGCGGACCACCGGGTCGTGCTCTTCGACCACTCGGGGTGCGGCGCGTCCCACCCGGCCTCGTGGGACCCCGCGCGGCACGCGGAGCTGGGTGGCTACGTCGCGGACCTGGTCGAGGTCGTGGAGGACGTCGCAGACGAGCCGGTGATCCTCGTGGGCCACTCGGTGAGCGCGGTGATCGCGCTCCTCGCCGCGGCGGACCGGCCCGACCTCGTCGACCGCCTGGTGCTGGTCGGGCCAAGCCCCCGGTACATCGACGACGAGGGGTACCGCGGCGGCTTCTCCGCGGAGGAGATCGACGAGCTCCTCGAGACGATGGACGCGAACTACCTGGGCTGGACGCAGGCGATGGCGCCGGTGATCGTCGGCAACCCCGACCGTCCGGCGCTGGGAGACGAGCTCGCCGAGGTCTTCCGCCGGAACGACCCGGCGATCGCGCGCCAGTTCGCGCGCGTGACGTTCCTCGGCGACAACCGGGCGGACCTGGAGCGGGTGCGGACCCCGAGCCTCGTCGTGCAGAGCCGGGAGGACGTCATCGCCCCGCAGACGGTGGGCCGGTACGTGCACGCGCACCTGCCGGGGAGCGAGCTCGTCGTCATCGACTCGGTCGGGCACTGCCCCAACCTCTCGCACCCGGCGCTCCTCGTGCGGGCCATGCGCGACTGGCTCGGGGGCACCTGATGGTGATGTCGCGCGGCGAGCGCTGGGTGCTCGCTCCCGTCGCGCTCCTGCTCCTCGACGCGGAGGGGCGGGTGCTCGACGTGAACGACGAGCTCCTGCGGCTCCTGGACGTGCCCGACGTCGAGGCGGTCGCAGGCCGCCGGCTCGCCGACCTGCTGACGGTGGGCGGCCGCATCTACTGGGAGACCCACCTCGGCCCGCGCCTCCACATCGAGGGGCGGGTCGACGAGGTCGCGGTGGAGCTGCGCACGCCGCGGGGTCGGGAGCCGGTGCTGCTCACCGCGATCGGGCGCGAGGTCCGCGGCGAGCGGCTCGTCGAGGTCGCGATGCTGGGGGCGCGCGAGCGGTCCCGCTTCGAGCAGGAGCTCGTGGCGGCCCGGCGTGCGGCGGAGGAGGCCGAGCGGCGGGTGCGCCTGCTGCACGGCATCGCCGCCGACCTGGCGAGCGTCGCCGGTCTCGACGGCGTCGCGTGGGTCCTGCTCCGTGCGGCGGTGACGATGCTCGGGGCAGGGGATGCCGCACTCTGGACGCCCCAGGAGGGCGGGCCGCTCCGCCGGTGGGGCGGCGCCGCGGGCGTGGTCGCCCCGACGATCGACGAGCTGGCCGAGCCGGGCGTGCGCGCGGACGGGACCGTCGTCGTCCCGCTGCGCACCGCGGGTGCGCTGCTCGGCGTCCTCGCCCTGGAGCCCCGCCGGGCGGCGGGCTCCGAGCCCGTCGACCTCCGCACCGCCGCTGCGGCCGGGCAGCTCGCCGCGCTCGCGCTCGCGCGCGCCACGACCCACGAGCAGAGCGTGTCGGTCGCGAGCGAGCTGCAGGGCGCGATGCTCTCGGGCGGGATCGTCGCCGACCCCCACGTGGACATCGCGGCCTGCTACCGCCCGGGGGTCCACGACCTGCAGGTCGGCGGCGACTGGTACGACACGTTCCGCGTCGCCCCGGACGTCGTCGCGCTCTCGGTCGGGGACGTGGTGGGGCGCGGGCTCAAGGCCGCGACCGCGATGGGACAGCTCCGGACGGCGGTCCGCGCGGCGTCGGACACGGGCCTGCCGCCGGAGGAGGTGGTGGAGCGGCTCGACCGCTTCGTCGACCGGACGGGGACCGGCTTCATGGCGAGCCTCGTGTACGGGGAGCTCGAGCTGCTCGAGGGTGTGTTGCGCTACACGTGCGCCGGTCACCTGCCGCCCCTGCTCGTGCGCGCGGACGGGTCGGCGGGCTACCTGTGGGAGGCGCGGTCCACACCGTTGGGCGTCCGGGGCACGACGCCGCGCGTCGCCGACACCGTCACGCTCGCCCCGGGCGACCTGCTGCTCCTCTTCACCGACGGCGTCGTCGAGCGCCGCGACCGGCCGCTCGCGCTCGCGCTCGACGAGCTCGCGGAGATCGTCACGAACGCGCTCGGGGCCGGGCTGGGCGGTGCGGAGCTGCTCGAGGCCGTCGTCGCGCGCGCCCCGGAGGACGACGACGCGTGCCTGCTCGCGGTGCGCTGGCTCGGCCCGGAGGCATCGGGCGCGTCCGCGACGGAGACGTCGCGCGTGGCGTCAGCGGACGAAGAAGGGGCCGGCTGAGGGGTCGGCGAGCCTGCCGAGCGCGTGGCCGAGGCGCTCGACGGTGGAGCGCGCGAGGTCGTCGGGCAGGTCGTCCGGGGCGAACCACGCGACCGCGAGCGACTCGTCGTCCGCGACGTGCGCCGCCGCCGCGGCCGCCCGCGACACGGGGCGGCACAGGAACGCGAGGTCGAGGTACTGCGAGCGGTCGCCGTTCGGGTACTCGACGGGCTCGGTGACCGTGACCGCGACGAGCGTGTCCACGACGACCTCGACGCCGGTCTCCTCCCGCACCTCGCGCGCGAGCCCGACCGCCGGGTCCTCGCCCGGCTCGAGGATCCCGCTGATCACGGCCCACTGCCCGGTGTCGGCGCGCTGCCCCAGCAGCAGGCGGCCGTCGTCGTCCACCACGACGGCCGACACCCCCGGCATCCACAGCAGGTCGGTCCCGACGCGGGACCGCAGGGCGGCGACGAACTCGGGGATCGGCATGTCCCGAGCCTAGGCGGGCGCGGCGGTCGGGCCCACCGGGCCATGGCCCCGGCCGACCGGTCCGTGAGACGCGCCGTCCGGCCCTCGGAGCCCCTGTGCTACGGTCACCTCGTGACTTCTCAGTGGTATTGGCGCTTTACGCAGGCTCCCGGTGGGGCCGTGCGGGCGTTCGCCTGACCACAGATCACCACCCGGAGCCAGCACAGGGCCTTGGACGCGGACCGCGTCCGGGCCCTTCGTCGTGAGACGGGCCGCTCCGGGACCACGGGCGGCAGCAGGCCGGTGGAGCGCCGCTGGGCACCCGACTCACGGCGGTCCCAGACCCCGCCGCACAGACCAGGAGCCCCCCGTGACCAGCACGACCACCCCGCCCGAAGCCGCGGCGTCCGACGCGTCGACCGACCGCGTGACGGGTACCGTCGACCCCGTGGACAGCCCCGAGCTCCAGGCCCGCACGAGCGACCTGCGGGTCCGCGCGCTCGACGCGCTCCCCGCGCCGCGCACGATGCTCGCCGACCTGCCGCTCGGCGCCACCCGCAGCGACCTCGTGACGACGTCGCGTCGCGAGGTCCGCGACGTCCTCGCGGGCGACGACGACCGTCTCCTCGTCATCGTCGGCCCGTGCTCGGTGCACGACCCCGAGGCCGCGCTCGAGTACGCGGGCCGCCTCGCCGCCGTCGCGCACGAGCTCGCGGACGACCTGCTGATCGTCATGCGCGTGTACTTCGAGAAGCCGCGCACCACGGTGGGCTGGAAGGGCCTCATCAACGACCCGCACCTCGACGGGTCGCACGACGTGCACCACGGCCTGCGCCTCGCGCGCGAGGTGCTGCTCGGCGTCCTCGACGCGGGCGTCCCGGCCGCGTGCGAGTTCCTCGAGCCGACGAGCCCGCAGTACATCGCGGACGCCGTGTCGTGGGGCGCGATCGGCGCGCGCAACGCGGAGTCGCAGGTGCACCGCCAGCTCGCCTCGGGCCTGTCGATGCCGGTCGGGTTCAAGAACGCGACGGACGGCGACGTGCAGATCGCGGTCGACGGCTGCATCACCGCGGCGAGCGAGCACACGTTCTTCGGCATGGACTCGCTCGGACGCGCCGCGGCCGTCGAGACGGCGGGCAACCCGGACTGCCACGTCATCCTGCGCGGCGGGCGCTCCGGCCCCAACTACGGGGCCGACGACGTCGCGGCGGCGCTCGCGGTCGCACGCACCTCCGGCCAGGGCGGGGTCACGGAGCACGGGCTGGTCGTGGACGCCTCGCACGGCAACTCGGGCAAGAGCCACGTGCGCCAGGCCGAGGTCGTGCGCGAGGTCTCCGCGCGCCTCGCCGAGGGTGAGCAGGGGATCACCGGGCTCATGATGGAGAGCTTCCTCGTGGCGGGCGCGCAGAAGCCCGCGCCGAGCGGCCTCGTGTACGGGCAGTCGGTCACCGACGCGTGCATCGACTGGGAGACCACCGCGGACCTCCTGCGCGAGCTCGCCGGCGCGGTGCGCTCCCGCCGCGCGCTCTGACACGGTCCGGCCGCCCTCCCATCCGCGGGGGCGTCCGCACCGAACCCTGAGCGTCTCGGACGGTCCGGGACGGGGCGTCGGCGGGAGGTCTGGTGGCGAGAGCCGTGGTCGGCGCGCTGCAGCGGGTGCGTGAGGCGCCCGTGCCGCACACTGGCCGGGTGCCACCTCCCGTGACGACGAACCCCGCGGTCGACGCCGCGCTGTCGGCGTGCGCCGGCGGCGACCCGGGCGCGTTCGCGCCCGTCTACGACGCGCTCGCGCCGGTCGCCTACGGCACGTGCCTGGGCGTCCTGCGGGACCCGGACCACGCGGCGGAGGTCGTCCAGGAGGTGATGGTCGAGGTGTGGCAGACGGCGGAGCGGTACGACGCGACGCGCGGCTCGGCGCGCACGTGGGTCGTGACGCTCGCGCGGAGACGGGCCGTGGACCGCGTGCGAGCGGAGCAGGCGCGCCGCGACCGGGACCAGCGCGACGTGGACGCGTCGACGGCCGCGGTGCCGCGTGACGTCGTCGTCGAGGACGTCGAGCGGCGGCTGGAGGGCGCGGCCGTGCGGCGGTGCCTGGACTCGCTCACGGCGACGCAACGGGAGGCGGTCGTGCAGGCGTACTACGGCGGTCTCACGTACCGCGAGGTCGCCGAGCGGCTCGAGGCGGCCCTCCCGACCGTGAAGTCCCGGATCCGGGACGGGCTGCTGCGGCTGCGCGACTGCCTGGGGGTGCGCCGTGGCTGACCAGAGCTCTCCGCACGAGGCTGGTGCGGACGACCCGCGGGGCGTCCGCGACCTGCTGCCCGCCTACGCGCTCGACGCCGTGGACGACGTCGAGCGGCGCGCCGTCGAGCGCCTGCTCGCGGCCGACCCCGACGCGCGCCGCGAGCTCGACGAGTACCGCGACGTCGTCGCGGCGTTCGCGGTCGAGAGCGCACCGCCGCCTGGGGTGCGCGACGCCGTGCTGGCCCGCGTCGCCGCGTCCGCCGGAACGGGTGCCGCTCCGGGAACGGTGACGGGTGCGCCGTCCGGCGCTGGTTCGGACGAGGCGCCGCGTACCGGGACGGACACGTCGGCCGGAGAGGGCGCGGGGGACGGCGTGGTCGTCGACCTCGCGGCTGCGCGCAGCGCGCGCCGCCGGCGCTGGGCGGGGCTCGCGGCAGCGGTGGCCGCGGCGGTGGCCGTGGCCGTCCCGACGACGGTCGCGGTGCGCGCGACGCAGGAGCAGTCGCGGCTGGAGGCGCAGGCGGACGCGATCGCCCAGATGCTGGCCGACCCCGACGCGACGATCCTGCACGGCGACGTCGCGGGTGGCGGCCAGGCGTCCCTGCTCGCCGCCGGCGACGACATGTACTTCCGCGCGTCCGACCTGCCCGACGCCGGCGACGACCGCGACTACCAGCTCTGGGTGGTCGACGCCGACGGCGCGGTCGTCTCGGCGGGCGTGCTCGACGTCCGGGACGGGAGCACGTCGCGCCTCGTCCAGGACGAGCCGGGCGTCGGCATGGCCGTGACGGTCGAGCCGGCGGGCGGCTCCGAGCAGCCCACGGCGGACCCGGTGGTCGCGCTCGTCGGCTGAGCGGTGCGGCCCCGGGGTCGGGACGCGCGCGAGAGAACTCGTGCGGATCCCGACCCATCCATCCGGAGCGGCGCTCCGAACCCTCGGCATGACGCCCCGCACCGGCGGGGCGACGACCCGAGGAGAGACCGATGAACGTTCGCACCCGCACGTCGTACGCCGTCGCCGGCATCGCCACGCTCGCCGTGCTCGGCCTGTCCGCGTGCAGCTCGGACACGGGCACGGGTTCCGACTCGACGACCGGCTCCCAGGCCGAGGACACCATGACGGACGACTCGACGTCCGACGGCATGACCGACGACTCGACCGAGGGCTCGGACGACATGGCGGCCGACCCCGCCGCGAACCTCGTGGGCCCGGGCTGCGCGGCGTACGCGGAGCAGGTCCCCGACGGTGCCGGGTCGATCACCGGCATGTCGACGGACCCCGTCGGCGTGGCGGCGTCGAACAACCCGCTGCTGACCACGCTCACCGCGGCCGTGTCGGGTGAGCTCAACCCGGACGTCAACCTCGTCGACACGCTCAACGGCGACGAGTTCACCGTGTTCGCCCCCGTCGACGACGCGTTCGCGAAGATCGACGCCGCGACGCTCGAGTCGCTCAAGACGGACTCCGACACGCTGACGAAGATCCTCACGTACCACGTGGTGCCCGGCCAGCTCACGCCCGACCAGGTCGTCGGCGAGCACGAGACCGTCGAGGGCGGCACGGTCGAGGTGACCGGCTCGGGCGACGAGCTCATGGTCAACGACGCGGCCGTCGTCTGCGGCGGCGTGATGACGCAGAACGCGACCGTGTACCTCGTCGACTCGGTGCTCATGCCGACCATGTGACGCGTACCGCGCCGACCTCAGGCGCGAGCAGGACTCCGCAGCCCCGTGCGGAGCGCGACGGCCCCGCCCCACGGTCGGGGCCGTCGTCGTGCGCCGGGGCGGAGCCGTGACCCCTTCGCGGCGGACCCATCCATGGGGGCGACCGGTCCGAACCCCGGGCATGGAGACGCTCATCGTCATCGGCCTGCTCGGGGGACTCATCACGGGGATCTCGCCGTGCATCCTGCCGATGCTCCCCGTCATCTTCTTCGCGGGCGGCGTGCAGGGCGCGCGCACGGGGGAGAAGCCGTCGGCCGCCGGGGAGCCCGCGGCGGGCGGCGTCTCGCCGGCGCTGTTCGCAGGCGTCCCGGACGCGGTCCGCGTCGGCGGTCGCCCGGCCGCGGGGCTGCGTGGCCCGGTCGGCTCGGGCGGCGCGCAGGAGGCCGCCGGGGTGCGGGAGGTCGCGGCGCGGCCGACGCGCGGCGGGACCCTCGCGCTCGACCTGTCCGCGGAAGGCCCGGAGCCCGCTGTCCCGGCCGACGGCGGGACCGGGCGTCCCGCGTCCCGGCGCCGGGTGCGCCCCGGGGGCCGCCGCTCGTGGCGCCCCTACCTCGTCATCGCGGGCCTGGTCCTCAGCTTCAGCGTCTTCACGCTCCTCGGTTCCCTCGTGCTCACCGCGCTTGGGCTCCCGCAGGACCTGCTGCGCTGGGCGGGCATCGTCCTCCTCGTCGCGATCGGCGTGGGGATGATCGTGCCGCGCGTCGAGGAGGTCCTCGAGCGGCCGTTCCGACGGATCGCGGCGCTCGGGGCGCGACGCGGCGCCGCCGGCCAGGACCGCGGGGCGTTCGTGCTCGGCCTCGGCCTCGGCGTGCTGTACGTGCCGTGCGCCGGGCCGGTCCTCGCGGCGATCACCGTTGCCGGCGCGACGGGGAACATCGGCCCCGGCACCGTCGCCCTCACGGTGTCGTTCGCGGTCGGGGCGGCAGTCCCGCTGCTGGTCTTCGCGCTCGCGGGGCGCCGCGTCGCGGAGCGGGTCCGCGGGTTCCAGCGGCACACGCGCGGCATCCGCGTCACGGGCGGGGTCGTGATGATCGCGCTCGCGGGTGCGCTCGCCCTCAACCTCCCCGCCGCGCTCCAGCGCGCGCTGCCCGACTACACGGGCGCGCTCCAGCAGCGGGTCGACGAGAACGAGGCCGTGCGCGAGGCGCTCGACCTCGGCGGGCTGGTCACCGACGAGAACCGCGAGCTCTCGAACTGCTCGAACGGCGCGCCCGTGCTGGAGGACTGCGGCACCGCCCCGGAGCTGCGCGGCATCGACACGTGGCTCAACACCCCGGGTGGCGAGGCGCTGACGCTCGACGGGCTGCGGGGGAAGGTCGTGCTCGTCGACTTCTGGACCTACTCGTGCATCAACTGCCAGCGCGCGATCCCGCACGTCAACGCCTGGTACGACCGCTACCGCGACGTCGGCGCGGGGTTCGAGGTCATCGGGGTCCACACACCCGAGTTCGCGTTCGAGCGCGAGACGCGCAACGTCGTCGCGGGCGCGCAGGACCTCGGCGTCACCTACCCCGTGGCCCAGGACAACGCGT
The DNA here is from genome assembly GCF_049913115.1 of Cellulosimicrobium sp. E-16. Classification (NCBI taxonomy): domain Bacteria; kingdom Bacillati; phylum Actinomycetota; class Actinomycetes; order Micrococcales; family Promicromonosporaceae; genus Cellulosimicrobium; species Cellulosimicrobium sp. E-16. The sequence goes on along the minus strand of NZ_CP183974.1, from coordinate 3,931,871 downwards.
ACGCGACCTGGACCGCCTACCGGAACCGCTACTGGCCCGCGCAGTACCTCGTCGACGCCGACGGGACCGTGCGTCACATCCGCTTCGGGGAGGGCGGGTACGAGGACACCGAGCGCCTGGTGCGCGAGCTCCTCGAGGACGCGAACCCCGGCGTCGAGCTGCCCGAGCCGACCGCCGTCGGCGACACCACGCCGCAGGACGAGACGACGCCGGAGACCTACTTCTCCATCAAGCGCGTCGTCAACTACGACGGCGAGCCGCGCTACGCCGCGGGGCAGCAGGACTTCACGCTCGCCGCCGACCAGCGGCAGGACACGTTCTCGCTCGGCGGTTCGTGGGACGTCGACTTCCAGGGCGCGACCGCCGTGTCCGACGACGCGCGCGTGCGCCTCGCGTACCGATCGACCGACGTGTTCACGGTGCTCGGCGGCGAGGGCACCGTCACGGCCCGCGTCACGACCGACGGGCGGACCACGACCCGCGAGCTCGACGTGTCCGGCAGTCCGACGCTCTACCCCGTCCTGGAGGGCGATGCCCCGACCGAAGGCCTCGTCGAGCTCGACGTGCCGGCCGGCGTCCAGGTGTTCACCGCCACGTTCGGGTGAGCTCCGGGGCCGTGCCGCGATAGCCCGAACGGCCGTGTCGGCGGTGCCCGCTGCCGGTGTACATTTCCGCCAGCCGCCGCGCGAGGACCTGGTCGAGGACGACCCAGAGGCACGCGGGGACCTCGCCGAGGAACGGCGAGCGGGATGATCGGGGGAGACGTGAGACGAACGACGCGCGGGACGACGGCCGCGCTGCTGAGCGTGGTGCTGGCCGTCACGGGCCTGACCGCCGGTGCGACGACGGCGAGCGCCGTACCGGTGCCGAGTACCGGGGCCGTGGAGGCCGGTGCCGCCGTCGTCCTCGACGGTGACGACGTCCCACGGACCGTGCTGCGGTCGGCGCTGCCGCGGTCGGTCTCCGGATACGCGTTCGAGGGTTCGCATGTCGTCGGAGGGTGCGCCTCCGGTCTCCTCTGCACGGTCCTGGGCGAGTCGCGTGTCGCGTGGGACTTCACCGACGCCGTCGCATCGGCCGTGCCCGTGGGCGCGACGGTCTCTCGCGCGACCCTGACGACGTCCGGCGTGCAGGGTATGCAGTGCCGGACGACCCCGGTCACGGCGCACGTGGTGGGCGCGGTGGTCCGGTCGAGCGCGTGGGCGAACCATGCCTCGACGTGGGGACCCACCGTGGCGTCGGCGACCTCGTCCGCACGCTGCGACCGTTGGGGCGTGGTGTCCTGGGACGTCACCGCACCCGTCGCCGCGGCCGCTGCATCGGGCGACCCGGTGGCGCTCGGTCTCTCCGGCGCGCGGTCCGGCATCGCGGTGCTCGGGGACGCGACGACGCTGACGCTCGAGCTCGCGCCTCCGGCGGGAGCGTCGGCGACCGCGCTCGGGACCTCCGACCCGGTGAGCGCGTGCGTGACGGGAGAGGCGCGACCGGCCGTGAGGTCGGACACGCCTGACCTCACGGCGGAGCTCTCGGGCGAGGCGAACCATCTCCTGCTCGCCCGGTTCTCGGTCCAGGACCTCTCTTCGGGAGCGGAACTGTGGACCGCGCAGACCGACGGCGCGATGATCGCGGGCTCCGTCGCCCACATGCGTGTGCCCTCGGGTCTGCTGCACCACGGCGGCGCGTACGCGTGGGAGGTCCGGGCAGCGACGGCGGACGGCGGCCCGTGGAGCGAGCCGAGCCGGTGCGAGCTCGTCGTCGATCTCGTGAGGCCGGAGCTCGCGCCGGTGATCACGCCCGTCGAGGGTGAGCCCGCGGTCTACCGGGAGGACGCGACGTCCGGAGGTGTCGGGGTGCGCGGCGCCTTCGTCCTGTCCTCCGAGGAGCCGGACGTCGTGGCGATCCGCTACTCGATCGGCACCGACACGATGGACCGTTCGGCGGTGCCCGGGGAGCGGGTCGAGTTCACGCCGACGGCGAGCGGAAGTCACTGGATCTATGCCCAGGCGGTCGACTCCGCGGGAAACACCGGGCCACGACGCGCCTACTTCTTCACCGTCGCCGCAGCCGCGCCTACGCGCTGGTCGTTCTCCGAACGGACGGGGATCGAGGCATGGGACGACTCCGGCGTCCGGGCGCTCACCCTCGCGAACGAGGCGATGTGGGGCCACGGGTACTTCGCGGACTTCGAGGTCGACCCCGAGGACGGTGCGCTCGTCGTGACGGACGACGCGGCCGCGGCGTGGTCCTCCGGCCCCGCGGTCGCGACGGCGGGCGCGTTCTCGGTAGCCGCCACCGTGCGGGCGGACGAGACCGGGACGACGCGCGTCGCGGTGAGCCAGGACGGTGACCGGAGCAGCGCGTTCGCACTGGGCATGCGGCACGATCCCGCGTGCGGGACGCAGTCCGGCACGTGCTGGGCCTTCTGGACCGCCGACGCGGACACGGACGGTGCGGCCGCGAGCGCCGTGCTCTCGGGCATCGACGTCAAGCCGGGCTCGTGGGTCAGGCTCACGGGGGTGCGCGACGCGACCGCCGGTGAGTTGCGCCTCTACGTCTGCGAGATCGGCACCGTGGAGGAACCAGGGCTCGGGGAGACCGTTCTCGCGGGGACGACCTCGTCGGCGGGCTCCGGCTGGTCGTCGGTCGGCGCGCTGCAGGTCGGGCGCGCGAAGGTGGCCGGCGCGTGGACCGAGCACTGGCGCGGGACGGTCGACCGGCTGGCCGTCGCCGACGGGGTGTTCTCCATCAACCAGATGCGCAGAGACTGCTGAACCGGGCTTGCGGGGGTCCGTGGGGGCGCACCCCGACGGACCCCCGCCGTCCGTGAGGACGTCACCCGGTGCGAGCCGGTGCCCAAGACCCGATCGTCGCGGTCCCGCCGCCGAGCAGGTCGAGCCCGTCCCCGACGCCGGGGATCCCCGCGAGCCCGACGACCGACTCGGGGTCGCCTGTGTGCGGGGCCACGAGCAGCGTCGTGACGAGCGGCGGGTCGTCGGCCGTCGACCCGCCGCGCCACGAGAGCGCGGCCCAGGCCGTGGCGCCCGGTGCGAGCGTGATCGGGGCGAGGCCGTCGTCGTCCGGCTCGAGGAGCACGTCCGTCTCCGAGCCGTCGTCCGCGACGAAGCGGACCGCTGGCGCCCCCGCGAGGACGCACTCCGCGGTGCCGTCGTTGCGGGCCGTGAGCGTGAGGAACCGGCGCCCCGCCGCGGCGTCGAACCCCAGGGCGCCGAGGGCGAGGTCGGCGGGCGCGCACGCGCCCGCGGGGCGAGCCCCGCTCGTCGGGGCGACCCCCGCGACGAACCCGGAGCGCGTCGCGGACGCGCCGCCGTCCGTCGAGCCGTGGACCTGGTACGCGAGCACCGGGCCGGGGTAGGCCGCGCCGTCGAGGACGCGCGCGACCACGGCCGCGTCGCCCGAGGTGATCACCGTGAGCAGGGGGTCCTGCGGGAACGTGTCGCGGACGCCGTCGTGCACGACCTGCGTCACGCCGGGCTCCGCCGCGACGTCGGCCAGGAGCGTGAGCAGGGCGTCGTCGGGGACGGTCAGCCCGTCGCCGTCGTAGGCGCCGACGCCGGAGCCGTCGACGCCGAGGCTCGTCAGCCCGCGGCCCTCGGCACGCACGAGCCCGGCGACGGGGACGAGGTCGTCGGGCGAGCGGACGTCGACCGACGCGGACCCGGGGGACAGGAACACGCGCCGCACGGGGCCGTGGGCGACGAGGCGCACCGCGTCGGCGACGGCGTCGGTCCCGAGGAGCTCGGGGCGCGGCTCCCCGGTGGCCGGGTCGACGCCGCGGTCGGTGCCCATCCCCGGGCCGACCGCGACGGCGAGCGTCCCGCCGCTCGCGCCCGTGCCCTCGACGCGGAGCGACCAGGCGCCGCCGCCGGGCACGGCGGCGACGATCGCGCTCGCGTCCTCGGCGGTGCGCTGCGCGTCCTCGGGGGACGGGAGCGGGGTGACGAGCGTGATCTCGGCCGACGACGCGCCCGCCGACCCGTTCACCTGCACGTCCTCGACACCCGGCAGGGCGAGCAGGAGCGCGGTCGTGTCCTCCGCCCCGTGCTCAGGATCGCCGGGCCCGGGCGACGGAGCCGTCGACCCGTCCGGCGGCGACGACCGGGGCACGGTCGGGTCCGCGACGGCGGAGTCGAGGATCGTCGGCGCGAGAAGTGCGGCGACGACCGCGAGGCCCACGCCGGCGACCGACGCGACGGCGGCGACCGTGCTCCGCGGGACCCGGCGCGCGCTCGCGGGCCGAGGTCCGTCGGTGCCGTCCGCCGTCGGTTCGGTGCGCTCGTCGTCCACGGCCGAGACGCTACCGACGGGGACGCCCCGGGGTGACCGCGCCGACGCGGTCTGCGCGGGCTCGCCGCCGAGTCTTCACACCCCACCTGGTGACGGCCCGGACGATCGGTGGTCGGTCGCGCCGAAGGAGCCCTTCCGAATCGGTCTTTCAGCCCAACGGGGGACCTGCCGGGCGCCGCTCCATAGCAGGACTCCTGGATACCGGCAACATCTGGCATGATCCGGCCATGACAGTGAGGACGGCAGCGGAGCTGGCGGCGGTCGACGACCCCGCCTGGCCGACGCTCTCCCGCATGCTCGGGCGCGGTGGCGTGGAGGTCGTGCCGGCTCCGGCATGGTCGCTCGAGGTCCTCTTCCGTCTCCAGGTCACGGTCCGTTCAACGCTGGGTGCGCTCGCGCTCCACACCGGCGGGGTGCTCGTCGACGGTGGGTGGTTGCGGATCATCGGCGGGGGCGGCGCCGGGCTGCCCGACCTCGCGACCGTCAACGGGCTCGGCGAGCCGGGCGACGACAGCGTGGCACCGTCGGTCCTGGTCGTCGCGTACGACGTGCTCGGCGGCACGTTCGCGATCAACGGCGGCGGCCTCCCGGGCCAGCTCGGCAACGTCAACTACTTCGCGCCCGACTCGCTCGCGTGGGTGGACCTCGGGTTCGGCCAGGCGGCGTTCCTCGAGTGGGCGGTGAGCGGCGGGACGACGGAGTTCTACGCCTCCGTGCGCTGGCCCGGCTGGTACGACGAGATCGGCACGGTCCGCCTCGACGAGGGGCTGAGCCTCTACCCGCCGCTGTGGTCGGAGGAGGGGCGCGACGTCGCGCGGTCGTCGCGCACCCCCGTCCCGCTCGGCGAGCTGGTCGACTGGCACTTCGAGATGGCCGAGCGGATGACGCCGGTCGACGACTACGTGCGCGACGCCGACGAGCACCTCGACGGCTACGGCGCATGGCCCGCCGAGGACCACCGGCCGTAGCCGTCAGGGCCACCACGGGCCGGGGTCGTCGAGCAGCCCCGGCGGCACCGTGCTCAGCTTGTCGGGGTTCCGCACGATGTCGAGCGCCGCGATGCGGCCGTCGGCGAGCGTGAACGCCAGGACCGTGAGCACCCCCGAGCCGTCGACGAGCGCGAGCCCGGGACTGCCGTTGACGTCGACCGCCCCCGCGCCGCGCGGCCGGTTGCGGAGGTAGGAGAGCAGGACCTCGCCGACGGTCTGTGCCCCCTGGACCGGGTGCCGCAGCGCGCGGACCTTGCCGCCGCCGTCGCCCCGGAGCATCACGTCGGGGTCGAGCAGGCCGAGCAGCGTCGGCAGGTCGTCGCCCGCGCACGCCGCGACGAACGCCTCGACGACGCGCTCCTGCTCCGCGCGCGTCGTCCGGCCTCGCGGGCGCCCCGCCTCCACGTCCTTGCGGGCGCGCGACGCGAGCTGGCGCACCGCCGCGGGGGATCGCCCGACGACGTCGCCCACCTCCTCGAACGGCAGCCCGAAGACGTCGTGCAGGACGAACGCGACGCGCTGCGCGGGGGAGAGCCGCTCGAGCACGAGGAGCAGGGCCATGCTCACCTCCTCGTCGAGCGTGGCGCGGTCGGCGGGATCGGCGGCGTCCCGCGCGGTCGCGGCGGACGACGCGACCGGGGACCGCGCGCCGGGTGCGGTGACGACGGGCTCGGGCAGCCACGTCCCGACGTAGCGCTCGCGCCGCACGCGCGCGCTGCCGAGCACGTCGAGCGCGAGGCGGCCCACCGTCGTCGTGAGCCACGCCGCGAGGTTGCGGATCGACGCCGGGTCCTGGGTGCGCAGGCGCAGCCACGCGTCCTGGACACAGTCCTCGGCGTCCGACCACGACCCGGTGGTCGCGTAGGCGAGGCGCAGCAGGCGCGGGCGCTCGGCCTCGAAGGCGTGCGCGAGGTCGTCCGTGCTCATCGCGCAGCCGCCGCGGTGCGCTGCGCCGCGAGCCAGCCGGCGAACGTCGTCGTGCCGCGCGCGTCCGGGCGCGGGTCGGTGAGGCCGCCCGCGCGCAGCGCGCGCCCGAGCTTCCCGGGCAGCGGGACCCGGACGGGGAGAGCCCGCGAGCCGGTCGCCGCGCGCCAGGCGCGCGCCGCGTCCCGCAGATCGAGCACCTCCGGGCCCGCGACGGTCGTGGTCGACCGTCGCGGCGCGCGCTCCGCGGCGTCGGCGACGGCCGAGGCCGCGTCCTGCGCCGCGACGGGTTGGACCGGGGCGCGCAGCAGCGGCACGACGCCGCGTCGCGCCGCGCCCGCGAGCGTCCCGGCGACGAACTCGTGGAACTGCGTCACCGCGACGACCGTCCAGGGGACCTCGCCGGCGGAGACCGCCCGCTCCTGCTCGACCTTCACGCCGTAGTAGGCCATCGGCACATCGTGGCACCCCACGATCGAGACGAGCACGTGGTGCTGCACCCCCGCGTCGTGCTCGGCCGCCAGGAGCCGCCGTGTCCCGTCGACGAGCGTCGCGCGCGCGTCCGCCGTGGACGACGACGCGTTGCTCGCGTCCACGACCACGTCGACCCCGGCGAGCGCGGCGGTCAGCCCGGCGCCCGTCGTGAGGTCGACGGCGTACCGCTCCGCGTGACGGCTCAGCGCCCGCACCTCGTGCCCGCGCGCGGCTAGCTCCGCGACGACGTGCCGGCCGATCGTCCCTGTCCCACCTGTCACTGCGATCCTCATACCGGTACGACGCCGCAGCGCCCTGGGATGTGACACGGCCACTCGCGATCGATGCTTGTATACAAGTGCGCAGATCGTGTGGCACGATGGCGGGGTGACGACGACGCCCGACGTGCGAGCCGCCGTCGGGCAGGCCACGACGGCCCCCGGCGACGCAGGTCTCGCACGTCGCCAGTCCGGCGCCCGCGCGGTCTACGACCTCCTGCGCGGACGCATCATCGACGGCACGCTCGCGCCCGACGCGCGGCTCACCGAGCCCGTGCTGTCCGCCGAGCTCGGCGTCTCCCGGACCCCGGTGCGCGAGGCGCTGCGCCTGCTCCAGGCGGAGGCGCTCGTCGTCGAGCTGCCGACCGGGGGAGTGCGCGTCGCGCCGCTCGACGTCGCCGACGCGCGCCGCGTCTACGACGTGCGCGCCCGCCTCGAGGGCCTGCTCGCCCGGGACGCGTGCGAGCGCGCCACGCCCGACGACGTCGCCCGCCTCGTCCGGCTCGTGACGCTCATGGACGCCGTGCGCGACCACGAGGACGAGGTGCTGCGCATCGGCGCCCAGTTCCACGGGGAGATCGAAGCGCTCGCCGACAACCGCTGGGGGTCGGCGCTCCTGCGCCAGATCCGCGGCCACGTCGACCGGTACCGCGCGCTCGCCGCGCGCCGCCGCGTCGGCACCACCGACCACGTCGACGAGCACCGCGCGGTCGCGGACGCGATCGCGAGCCGCGACCCCGTCGCCGCCGAGGCCGCGATGCGCGCCCACATCGAGCGCAGCGCAGCCCTCGCCGAGCAGTCCCTGCGCGGCGTGGGGTCGGCCACCGACGACCTCCCCTGACCACCGCCCACCGCACGACGGAGACACCGATGCCGTACACCCACCACCTGCGCGTCTACCCCAGCGCGGAGCCGCTCGACCGTACCGACCAGCTCGCGTGGAAGCTCGCCGAGCTCGCGACGGACCCGGTCGAGGTCACGCCCGAGGTCGTCGACATGGTCATCAACCGCGTCATCGACAACGCGGCCGTCGCCGCGGCGAGCCTCACGCGCGGTCCCGCGGTCGCCGCGCGCGGCCAGGCGCTCGCGCACCCGTACACGCCGGGCGCGACGGTGTTCGGCTGCGGTCTCGCGACGCGCACGAGCCCCGAGTGGGCGGCGTGGGCGAACGGTGTCGCGGTGCGCGAGCTCGACTTCCACGACACGTTCCTCGCCGCCGAGTACTCCCACCCGGGCGACAACATCCCGCCGATCCTCGCCGTCGCGCAGCACGCCGGGTCCGACGGCGCCGCAGTCGTGCGGGCGATCGCGACCGGCTACGAGATCCAGGTCGACCTCGTGCGCGCGATCAGCCTCCACCAGCACAAGATCGACCACGTCGCGCACCTCGGGCCCTCCGCTGCGGCGGGCATCGGCACGCTGCTGGGCCTCGACACCGAGACGGTCTTCCAGGCGATCGGCCAGGCCCTGCACACGACGACGGCCACGCGCCAGTCCCGCAAGGGCCAGATCTCCACGTGGAAGGCGCACGCCCCGGCGTTCGCGGGCAAGGTCGCGGTCGAGTCCGTCGACCGGGCGATGCGTGGCCAGACGTCGCCCGAGCCGATCTACGAGGGCGAGGACGGCGTCGTCGCGTGGCTCCTCGACGGCCCGGACGCGGCGTACGACGTCGTGCTGCCGGCGCGCGGCGAACCGAAGACGGCGATCCTCGACACGTACACCAAGGAGCACTCCGCGGAGTACCAGTCGCAGGCGCTCATCGACCTCGCCCGCGCGCTGCACGACGAGCACCCGTGGCTCGCCGACCCGGACAACGTGACGAGCGTGGTCATCCACACGAGCCACCACACGCACTACGTCATCGGCTCGGGCGCCAACGACCCGCAGAAGTACGACCCGACCGCGTCGCGCGAGACGCTCGACCACTCGATCCCGTACATCTTCGCGGTCGCGCTGCAGGACGGCGGCTGGCACCACGTCGACTCGTACGCGCCCGAGCGTGCGGGTCGACCCGACACGGTCGCGCTGTGGGCCAAGGTCACGACGGCCGAGGACCCCGAGTGGACGCGCCGCTACCACTCGACCGACCCGGCCGAGAAGGCGTTCGGCGGACGTGTCGAGATCGAGCTCGCCGACGGCGGCCGGCTCGTCCGCGAGATCGCCGTCGCCGACGCGCACCCGCTCGGCGCGCGGCCGTTCGGCCGCGAGCAGTACGTGCGCAAGTTCCGCACGCTCGCGGAGGGCGTCCTCGAGGACGCGGAGATCGAGCGGTTCCTCGACCTCGCGCAGCGCCTCCCGTCGCTCACTCCGGCCGAGGTCCGCGAGCTGACGATCGTCGGCCGCCCGGGGCTCCTCGACTCCGTCCCCACCCCGACCGGTCTGTTCGAGCTCGGGCGGGACGGCGGCGTCGCCACGCCCGATGTCGAGGGCGAGGGGTTCACCATGCACGAGGCGCCCGACGCCGCGGCGCAGCCGGGCGGACCGGGTGACCCTGCGACGTCGGGCACCACGGCCACCGAGGGAGGGGCGCACTGATGCTGTACAGCCAGGTGACGCCGTCGGACAAGCGACGCGCGTTCCGCGCGGCGCTCGACGCCGCGGCGACGACGGGGGAGCCGCTGCGGCTCCCGGGCGCGTTCAACCCGCTGTCCGCGCGTCTGATCGAGGACAAGGGCTTCGAGGGCGTGTACGTGTCCGGGGCCGTGCTGTCGGCGGACCTCGGCCTCCCCGACATCGGCCTCACGACGCTCACCGAGGTCGCGGGGCGCTCGCAGCAGATCGCGCGCGTCACCGACCTGCCCGCGCTCGTCGACGCCGACACCGGGTTCGGCGAGCCGATGAACGTCGCGCGCACCGTCCAGGCGCTCGAGGACGCGGGCGTCGCGGGCGCGCACGTCGAGGACCAGGTCAACCCCAAGCGCTGCGGCCACCTCGACGGCAAGGAGGTCGTCGGGCTCGACGAGGCGGCCAAGCGCGTCCGTGCGGCCGCCGACGCGCGCCGCGACCCGGGCTTCCTGATCATGGCGCGCACCGACGTGCGGGGCACGATCCCGGGCGACGCCGGGCTGCGGGCCGCGATCGACCGCGCCAAGGCGCTCGTCGACGCGGGGGCCGACGCGATCTTCCCCGAGGCCATGAAGGACCTCGCGGAGTTCGAGGCCGTGGCGTCCGCCGTCGACGTGCCCGTGCTCGCCAACATGACCGAGTTCGGCAAGTCCGAGCTCTTCACGCGGCGCCAGCTCGGCGACGCCGGCGTCCGGCTGATCATCTACCCCGTCACGCTCCTGCGGGTCGCGATGGGCGCCGCCGAGCGCGCGCTCGACGAGATCGCCGCGACCGGCACCCAGGCCGGGCAGGTCGAGGGCATGCAGACGCGCGCCCGCCTGTACGAGCTGCTCGACTACGCCGCCTACAACACGTTCGACGAGGGCATCTTCACCTACCGGCCCTGACGACCCGCCGGTGCCGCGGGCCCGTCGGCCGCGGCACCGGCATCTCCCCGCGACCCGTGCTGCACGAAGGAGTGACCGCATGACCACCTCCCCGACCACCACCGAGGGACCCGAGATCCGCAAGGGCCTCGCGGGCGTCGTCGTCGACGTCACCGCGATCTCGAAGGTCAACCCCGACACGAACTCGCTCCTGTACCGCGGCTACCCGGTGCAGGACCTCGCCGCGCGCCGCAGCTTCGAGGAGGTCGCGTACCTCCTGTGGCACGGCGAGCTCCCGACGCCCGAGCAGCTCGCCGAGCAGACCGCCGTCGAGCGCGCGCACCGCGCCCTGCCCGGGAACGTGCGCAACGCGATCCTCGAGCTCCCGACGACGTGCCACCCCATGGACGTCGTCCGCACCGCGATCTCGCAGCTCGGCGCGCACGACCCGGACGCCGAGGACTCGTCGCCCGAGGCCGAGCAGGCCAAGGCCGTCCGCCTGTGGGCCGTGCTGCCCGCCGCCGTCGCGCTCGACCAGCGCCGTCGTCGGGGCCAGCAGATCGTCGAGCCGCGCGACGACCTCGGCTACGCGGAGAACTTCCTGTGGATGACGTTCGGTGAGGTCCCCGAGGCGGCCGTCGTGCGCGCGTTCGAGGTCTCGATGGTGCTGTACGCCGAGCACTCCTTCAACGCGTCGACGTTCACGGCGCGCGTCATCACCTCGACGCTGTCCGACCTGCACTCCGCCGTGACCGGCGCCGTCGGCGCGCTCAAGGGCCCGCTCCACGGCGGCGCGAACGAGGCCGTCATGGCGACGTTCGCCGAGATCGGCACCGCCGACCGCGCCGAGGCCTGGCTCGACGACGCGCTCGCGCACAAGCGCAAGATCATGGGCTTCGGGCACCGCGTCTACAAGCACGGCGACTCGCGCGTCCCCACCATGCGCGCGACGCTCGACGACCTCGTCGCGCACTACGGCCGCCAGGACCTCCTCGACCTCTACGTCGCGCTCGAGACCGCGATGACCGAGCGCAAGAACATCCTCCCCAACCTCGACTATCCGGCGGGGCCCGCGTACCACCTCATGGGCTTCGACACGCAGATCTTCACCCCGTTGTTCGTCGCGTCGCGCGTCGTCGGGTGGACCGCGCACGTCATGGAGCAGCGCGCCGCCAACGCCCTCATCCGCCCGCTCAGCGAGTACGTCGGCCCGCCCGAGCGCGACCTCCCCTGACCCCCGTCCGCCGGGTCGCCTGTTCGGCAGCCCTCAGGGCCGCTCAGCCGACGAACGACTCCAGCTCGGCGCGGTCGACGGCGTCGCGGTGGATGAGCGCCTTGACGTCCTCCATGCGGTCCCAGACGTTGACGGCCATGCCGGCCTCGACGCGGCCGTCCTTGACCCAGAACGCGACGAGCTCGCGGTCGGGGAGGGAACCGGAGACCACGACCTCGTCGTAGGCGTCGGGCCCGGCGACGAAGCCGAGGTACTCCATGCCGACGTCGTACTGGTCGGAGAAGAAGTAGGGCAGCTCGGGGTAGGGGGCGGTCGCGCCGAGCATCGCGCGCGCGGCGTGCGGGCCCTGGTTGAGCGCGGTCGCCCAGTGCTCGACGCGCACCGACCGCCCGTAGCGCGCGGTCGGCACGCTCGCGATGTCGCCGGCGACGAAGACGTCGGGGTCGGTGGTCTGGAGCGTCGCGGAGGCGACGACGCCGCCCGTCGCGGAGTCGAGCGCGAGGCCCGCGTCGCGGGCGAGCGTGACGTTCGGGACCGCGCCCACGGCGACGAGCACGAGGTCGGCGTCGACGTGGGTCCCGTCGGCGATGTCGACGCCTGTCGCGCGGCCGCCCGAGCCCGAGATACCCGTGACCTGGGCGCGGCGGTGGAGGTGGACGCCGTGGTCGGTGTGGACCTGCCCGTACAGCTCGCCCATCTCCGGGCCGAGAACCCGCTCGAGGGGGTGCGTGCCGAGCCCGATCACCGTGACGTCGAGGCCGAGCGAGCGGGCCGACGCCGCGACCTCGAGCCCGATCCAGCCGTCGCCGACGATCGCGAGCCGCCGCCCCGCGCCGCCGTCGTGGGCGGCGCGCAGCGCGGCGGCGAGCGCGTCGCTGTCGTCGAGCGTGCGCAGCTCGTGGACGCCGTCCAGGTCGAGGCCGGGCAGCGGGATCCGGCGCGGGTCCGAGCCGGTCGCGAGGAGCAGCTTCTCGTACGGCAGGTTCCGGCCGTCGGCGAGGGACACGCTCCGCCCGGCGAGGTCGACGGCGGTCGCCTCCGTCGCGGTGAGGAGCTCGACGTCGTGCTCGGCGTACCAGTCCGCGGAGAGGGGGAACACCGACTCGCGCTCCGCCTCGCCGCGCAGGTAGTCCTTGGACAGCGGCGGCCGCTCGTACGGCCGGTGCGGCTCGCGCGCGACGACGGTCAGCCCGCCGTCGTAGCCCTCGTCGCGCAGCGTCTCGACCGCCTTCGCCGCGGCGAGCCCTCCTCCGACGACGACGTGACGACCAGCGCTCATGGCGACCTCCGCGGTGACTCGGGCGCCCGGGGCTCGGGCGGACGGCCCCAGTCTCGCGCGATCTCGTGCACGGTGCGAGGTGCGGCGGCAGGTGCCGGTACGCCCCTGGGCACGACGCACGCCAGGTCGTGCCGCCGCACCGCGGCGGCGTTCATGCGTTTCGCGTGACGACCCGGGGCGGCGCGCACGGGCAGGCTGTCCAGGACAGCACCCGCCGTGCACCGCGCGGCGGTACCCGCGCGGAGGAGGTGCCGTGAGCATCGTCGTCGGCGCGATCGTGACCGTCGCCGTCGTCGCGGTGGCCGTCGCGACGATGCTGCTCGTCCGGCGGCGCGCACCCGCCGGGAGCCGGTTCAGCGACGGCGACCGCGCGTCCGGGGTCTTCGGCGTGGTCGCCACGGGCTTCTCGGTGCTGCTGGGCTTCATCGTCTTCCTCGCGTTCGAGTCGTACGACGAGGCGCGGAGCGGCGCCGAGTCGGAGGCGCGGATCGTCGTGCAGCAGCTGGAGACCGCGCAGTTCCTCGCCCCCGACGACGCGGCGCGGCTCTCCGGCGAGCTCGTCTGCTACGCCCGCTACGTCGTCTCGGAGGAGTGGGAGCAGATGGCGGACGGCGAGCTCGGCGAGGCGGTGAACCCGTGGGGGGTCGCGCTCTACCGGACGATCCGCGACGTCGTCCCCGCGTCGGACACCCAGCAGTCCGCCTACGACCGGTGGATGGACCAGACCGCGGCCCGCGAGGACGCCCGCCAGTCCCGCGTGCACGGTGCGGAAGGTCTGATCCCCGTCCCGCTGTGGCTGGTGCTCTTCGTCGTCTCAGGCACCGTCTTCGTCTTCCTGCTGTTCTTCGCCGACTCGGCGGAGCGTGCTGCGACGCAGGGCCTCCTCATGGGCAGCGTCGCGCTCGTCGTCACGCTCCTGCTGTGCCTGCTCGCGTTCTTCGACCATCCCCACGGGCACCAGGTCGGCAAGCTGCGCCCGACGGCGATGGAGCGCAGCCTCGTCCTCCTGGTGGGGGAGGCGCGGGCGGCGGGGGTGGAGATCGACCCGCCGTGCGACGACTCGGGGACGGCGCCCTCACCTGTGGGCCTGCCAGCGCCCGCCTCCTGACATGACGAAGGCCCGGAATCGTGGCGATTCCGGGCCTTCCGCCTGGTCGGGGTGACAGGATTTGAACCTGCGACCTCTTCGTCCCGAACGAAGCGCGCTACCAAGCTGCGCCACACCCCGGTTGCTCGTCCGCACGACGATCGACGAGGAGACCTCGTCTTCCGCGCGGGAAGCCTGCTCAGAATAGCCGACGAAGTGCCGTGCCACGAAACTCGATTCCCGTGACTCCCGCGACACCCGCTGCGGCCGCCCGCGGGGACGGGGTGTGCGGCCCGCTCAGCGTGCCGTCAGGGTCAGCAGGGTCGCCTCGGGGCGGCACGCGAACCGCACCTGCGCGTACGGCGAGGTCCCGGCTCCGGCGGAGACGTGCAGCCACGTCGAGTCCTCGCCGCCGGGTGCGTCGGGCCGAGCGCCGGGCCAGCCGTGCAGTCCCTTGGCCCGCTCGCGGTCGATGTCGCAGTTCGTCACGAGCGCGCCGAACCCGGGCACGCAGAGCTGCCCGCCGTGGGTGTGACCGGCGAGGACGAGGTCCGCGGCGTCGTCGTGCATGGCGTCCAGGACGCGCCGGTACGGCGCGTGCGTCACCCCGAGGCGGAGCACCGGGCCGTCGCTCGGCGGCGCCTCGGTGCCCGCGCGGGAGGCGTCCGGCGCGGAGGGAGCCGGGAAGACGTCCCGGTCGAGATGGGGGTCGTCCACGCCGACGAGGTCGAGGCGGACCCCGCGGACCTCGAGGACGTCGCGACGGTTCGTGAGGTCGACCCACCCTGCGTCACGCATCGCCGCCGCCAGCTCGCCGGCCGGGAGCAGCCGGGCCTCGCGGGCGAACGGCACCCGCGCGTCCGGCAGGAGGTAGCGCGCTGGGTTCTTGGGGACGGGTGCGTAGTAGTCGTTCGAGCCCATGACGAAGGCGCCGGGCGTCGACAGGAGCGGCTCGAGCGCGTGCAGCAGCGGTTCGAGCGAGTCGACGTGAGCGAGGTTGTCGCCCGTGTCGACGACGAGGTCCGGCTCGAGCTCGGCGAGCGAGCGCACCCACTCGATCTTGCGGCGCTGGCTGGGAACCAGGTGAAGGTCCGAGACGTGCAGCACGCGCAGGTCGGGCGTGCCGGCGGGCAGCACGGGTACGGTCACCCGGCGGAGCGTGAACAGCTTCGTCTCGACGTGCGCGTACGCGACGCCCGCCGCACCGACAGCGGCGAGCGCGCCGAGCCCGCGCAGGGCCCGGCGCCGGCCGACGGCGCTCAGCCGTTCCCCCCGCCGCCGAGGTTGTCGAACCACTCGCCGAGGTCGGCGTCGTCGCGGCCGGCCCCGTTCCCGCGGTCACCGCGGTCGCCACGCCCTCCGCCGGCGTCGGCGTCGGGCTCGTCGCCGCCGCCGCCACCCTGGCCGCCGTTGCCGTTGCCGTTGCCGTTGCCGTTGCCGTTGCCGTCGCCCTCGTCAGAGTCCGACGGCGATGACGGAGGCGGGGCGGGGGCGTTGATCCGGTCCCAGTCCGGGCCGGCGAAGCCCGGTGCAGGCTTGCCGGCGAGGATCTGGTTCATGTAGTCGCGCCAGGTCGGGGCGGCCAGGCTCGAGCCGTACCAGAAGGAACGCGACTTGCCGTTGATCGTGAACCAGCGGCCCGTGTCCAGCATGTTCATCGGGACGTCGCTCTCGGCGTTGCCGATCCACACCGCGGTGACGACCTGCGGCGTGTACCCGATGAACCACGTGTGCGTGTTGTTGTTCGCAGTTCCCGTCTTGCCGGCGGCAGGGCGACCGTCCGCCAGGCCGTTGCCGCGCCCGGACCCCTGCGTGAGGACCTGCTGGAGCGCATACGTGACGGTGTTGGCGATGGCCGGGTCGATCGCGTTCGCCTTGCAGTCGGCCGACGGCACCGGGAGCTCCTGGCCGTCGGAGCCGAGGACCTTGGTGATGGCGACGGGCGCGCAGTACGTGCCTCCGCTCGCGAAGGTCGCGTACGCGGCGGCCATCTGCAGCGGCGAGGAGTTCTGGGTTCCGAGGATCATCGACGGCCGGACCTTCACCTCGCCGCCGTCGTCGAGCATCGACGGCTGGAAGCCGGCCGCTGCGGCGGTGCTCGCCACGCCGCACAGGTCGAGCTTGCTTGCCATCGTCGTGTACGCGGTGTTGACGGAGTTGTACGTCGCCTTGAGGACCGACATCGACCCGGTGCCCGGGCCGTCCGAGTTCGCCGGCGTCCACGGGTCGCGGCCGAGCTCGGCCGCGTCGCAGCTCGCGTGGAAGTCGCGGCTGCCGACCCAGGTCCGCTTGTTCGCGCTGACCGTCTCGTAGAGGGAGTGGCCCTCGTTGAGCCACTGGGCGAGCACGAAGGGCTTCCACGTCGAGCCCGGGGAGAACCCGTTCGACGACCCGTGGGCCTGGTCGACGCTGTAGTTGACGGCCGTCGTGTTCGGCGCGGGATCCTGGGTGTTGTCGAACGCGCGGTTCTGCGCCATCGCGAGGATCTTGCCCGTCCCGGGCTCGACGGTGACGATCGCGTCCTCGACCTTGCTCGGGTCGTCCGCCGGCACCGCCGCCGAGGCGTGCTGCTGCGCGGCCTTCTGCATCGCGGGGTCGAGCGTCGTGTAGATGTCGAGACCACCACGGTAGAGCAGCGTCTGGCGCTCCTCCTTGGTCTCGCCGAACACCGGGTCGGACATGATGATCTTCGTGACGTAGTCGCAGAAGAACGCGGCGCCGTCCTGCGCGGCCTGGCAGCCTGCCTCGAGCGGCTGGATCGCGAGCGTGTCGGCGATCGGCTGGGCCCGGCCCGCGTCGTACTCCTCCCGGGTGATGTACCCCTGCTGGTACATCTGGTTGAGCACGATGTCGCGGCGGCTCTGGGCGTTCTCCGGCTCGGTGGTCGGGTCGTACGTCGACGGCGCCTTCGTGATCCCCGCGATCGTCGCGGCCTCGACGTAGTTGAGGTCGATCGCGCTCTTGTTGAAGTAGTGCCGCGCCGCCGTCTCCACGCCGTAGACCGAGCGGCCGAACTGCGCGATGTTGAGGTAGCCCTGGAGGATGTCCTCCTTGGTCATCTTCTTCTCGAGCGCGATGGCCAGCTTGGCCTCGCGCGCCTTGCGCCCGAGCGACTTCTCGTTGGCCTCGTAGAGGGCCATGGTGTCTTCCTCGCGGACCGCCTGCTCGATGAGCACGTTCTTCACGTACTGCTGCGTGAGCGTCGACGCTCCCTGGGTGTCGCCGCCCGTGATGTTGTTCACGACCGCGCGGGGGAGGCCCTCGACGTCGACGCCGCCGTGGTCCCAGAAGCGCTTGTCCTCGATCGCGATGACCGCGTTCTTCATCGCGTCCGAGACCTGGTCCAGCGGGACCACGATGCGGTTCTCGGTGTAGAACGTCGCGAGCCGCGTCGTGCCGTCGTTCGCGTAGATGCGCGACTGCTCGGACAGCGGGCCGGGCTCGAGGTCCGCCGGCAGCTCGTCGAAGACCTCGACCGCGGTGTCGGTCGCCGTGTTCGCCCCGGCGGCGAGCGGGACGAGCAGCCCGGCGGCGAGCACGCCGCCGACGCCGGAGACCAGCACGAACGCCAGGAAGAGGGCGACGAGCTGGTACGCGTTGATCTGCCGGCCGCGAGGACGCACAGGGGAAGCCATGGTGACAACCCTACGGGAGCGACCCTGGGAGGGCCCCGGGATCCCGGGGCTCGCGGGTGTGCGGGTTGTGTAAGCATCCCGCGGCGGTGCTCGCGGGTGGCGCCCGCGGCGGCCGACTACGCTCGGCCCATGGCAACCACGTGGGAGTACGCGACCATCCCCCTCATCATCCACAACACCAAGGCCGTCCTGGACCAGTGGGGCTCCGACGGCTGGGAGCTCGTCCAGGTCGTCACCGGCCCGGACGGAAACGGCCTCGTGGCCTACCTCAAGCGCCCGACCGGGGAGAAGTAGTGGCGGGGTTCCCCACCGGGACGATCGCCGCGCGCCTGACGGAGCTCGGTCTCACCCTCCCCCCGGTGGCGGCGCCCGTCGCGGCCTACGTGCCCGCCGTGCGCTCGGGCCGGTACGTCCACACGTCGGGCCAGCTCCCGTTCGTGGACGGCGCGCTGCCCGCGACGGGCAAGGTGGGGGACGGCGAGGGCCTCGTCGCGCCCGCGGACGCCGCGGCACTGGCCCGGCAGTGCGCGCTCAACGCGCTCGCCGCCGTGCACGACGTCGTCGGGAACCTCGACCAGGTCGCCCGCGTCGTGAAGGTCGTCGGGTTCGTCGCGAGCGACCCGTCGTTCACGGGGCAGCCCGGCGTGGTCAACGGCGCGAGCAACCTCCTCGGGGAGGTCTTCGGCGAGGCGGGCGTCCACGCCCGCAGCGCCGTCGGCGTCGCGGTCCTGCCGCTCGACGCCCCGGTCGAGGTCGAGATCGTCGTGGAGCTCGCGGAGTAGCACCACTCTCCAGCGCGAGAACGGGTCGGCGGCCAGGTCCTCGCGGACCCGGTCGCCGACCCCGTTCTCGTCGGTCGTCGGTCAGCGCGCGCGGCGCTCCAGGCGGTCCATGTCCAGCAGGACGACGGCCCGGCCCTCGCGGCGCACCCAGCCGCGCGTCGCGAAGTCGGCGAGCGCCTTGTTCACGGTCTCGCGCGACGCGCCCACGAGCTGCGCGAGCTCCTCCTGCGTGAGGTCGTGCGCGACGCGGGTGCCCTCGTCCGTCTCCTCGCCGAAGCGGGTCGAGAGGTCGAGCAGCGCCTTGGCGACACGGCCGGGGACGTCGGAGAAGACGAGGTCGGCCAGCGTCTCGTTGGTGCGGCGCAGGCGCCGTGCGAGGGCGTTGAGCAGGTGCTTGGCGACGCTCGGGTGCTTCTCGATCCACTCGACGAGCTGGTCGTGGCCGAGCTCGTAGATCACGGAGTCGGCGACGGAGCTCGCGGTCGCGGTGCGGGGGCCCGGGTCGAACAGGGACAGCTCCCCGAACATCTCGCCGGGGCCGAGGATCGACAGGAGGTTCTCGCGGCCGTCGTTGGAGCGGCGCCCCAGCTTGATCTTGCCGCTCGCGATCACGTAGAGGCGGTCGCCCGGCTCGCCCTCGCGGAACAGCACGTCTCCGCGCGAGAGCTCGATCTGCTGCATCGACTCGAAGAGGGTGCGCGTCTCGTCCGCGTCCATCGTCGCGAACAGGGGGGCGGAGAGCACAACGTCGTCGTCCACGCGGGGTGTCCTATCGTCTCGTCCTCGGAAATGTTCCAGGACAAGTCTGCCCTACGGCCGCAACTCGGGTGTCGGGGGTGGCGGCTACGGTGGGTCCGTGACCACCACGGAGCAGGCCCGCACGGGGGCGCCGAAGCCCGAGTCGCACCTCGCCCTGGTCCGGCGCGCGCGCCGCACCAACCGCGAGCTCGCCGTCACCTATCCGGACGCCCACTGCGAGCTGGACTTCACGACGCCGCTCGAGCTGCTGGTCGCGACGGTCCTGTCCGCGCAGACGACGGACAAGCGCGTGAACCTCACGACGCCCGCGCTCTTCGCGCGGTACCCGGACGCCGCGGCGTACGCGGGCGCCGACCGGGAGGAGCTCGAGGAGCTGCTGCGGCCCACCGGCTTCTTCCGGGCGAAGGCGCAGTCCGTCATCGGCATCGGCCAGGCCCTCGTGGAGCGGTTCGACGGTGAGGTGCCGGGCCGCCTGAAGGACCTCGTGACCCTGCCCGGTGTCGGGCGCAAGACGGCGAACGTCGTGCTCGGGAACGCGTTCGGCGTGCCGGGGCTCACCGTGGACACCCACTTCGGCCGCCTCGTGCGCCGCCTGGCGTGGACCACCGAGGAGGACCCGGTCAAGGTCGAGCAGGTGGTCGGCGGGCTCGTCGAGAAGTCCGAGTGGACGATGCTCTCGCACCGGCTGATCTTCCACGGTCGCCGGGTGTGCTTCGCGCGGAAGCCCGCGTGCGGCGCGTGCACGATCGCCCGGTGGTGCCCGTCCTTCGGCGTCGGCGAGGTCGACCCGGTCAAGGCGGCGAAGCTCGTCAAGACGAGCTGAGGGTCAGCGCTCGCGCTCGGCCCGGGCGGTCCTCGGGAGCCAGTCCAGCAGCAGGTCCGTCACGGCGTCGGGCGCCTCCTCGGGGAGGAAGTGGCCGGCGCCGTCCACGACCTCGAAGCGGAAGTCGCGGGCCAGCGCCGCGCCGTCGGCGTCGGCGAGGTCGCGACGCACGAGCCCGTCCTTCTCGGCGTGGACCTGGAGCGCGGGGACGTCGACCGGGCGGCGGAGCGCGGCGAGGAAGCGACGGCCGTCGGGGCGGGGCGTCGACCGCACGGCCCAGCGCAGCGACTCCATCGCGGTGTGCGCCGCGAAGGGGATGCGCATGACGGTGCGGTAGGTCTCGACGACGTCAGGAGCGAACGGCGTCGCCGCACCGGCCGCGAGCACCTCGGCGACGAGGTCGCCGCGGACGAGCGCCCGCTCGGGGAGGGTGGGCACCTGGTAGAACGCGAGCTGCCGCAGCGCGGCGGGCGTGAGCAGACGACGTGCGGAGGTGTGCATCCGTGCGGGGTGCGGGGCGGAGAAGGCAGCGACGCCGGCCGTGACGGCGGGCTGGAGCGCAGCCATCGCCCAGGCGAGGCTGCCGCCTGTGCCGTGCCCCACGACGACGGCGCGCCCGGACCCGAGCGAGCGCACGACCCCCGCGATGTCGCGCGTCCGGGTCGGGGCGTCGTAGCCGATCGGCGGCTTGTCGGAGGCGCCGACGCCGCGGATGTCCATCGCGGCGACGCGGTAGCCCGCGGTGGCGAGCGACTCGATCTGGTGGCGCCAGGCCCACCAGAACTGCGGGAACGAGTGCAGCAGGACGACGAGGGGCGGACCCGGGTCGCGCACGCCGCGGTCCTCGGGACCCGCGAGCGCGACGTGGAACCGCGCGCCGTTGGCCGGGACGAACTCATGGCGCCACGGGCCGTCGGGCAGGGCGGACGTGAAGTCGGAGGGGTCGGGCGTCACCCGGACGAACCTACCGGGGTCCCGGGGCCGCTGTCGGTCGAGGACCCCGCGGTGTCCGTCACGGGAGCGTCGGTGCCCTCCGCGGGACGGCGGTCCTTGGGCGGGTCGAACCGGTACCCGACGTTGCGCACCGTCCCGATGAGCTGCTCGTGCTCGGGGCCGAGCTTGGCGCGCAGGCGCCGGACGTGGACGTCGACGGTGCGCGTGCCGCCGTAGTAGTCGTAGCCCCAGACCTCCTGGAGGAGCTGGGCGCGCGTGAAGACGCGGCCCGGGTGCTGTACCAGGTACTTGAGGAGCTCGAACTCCTTGTAGGTGAGGTCGATGGGCCGGCCGCGCAGCCGGGCCGTGTAGCCGCTCGCGTCGATCGCGAGCTCGCCGGCCGCGATCTCCTGCGGCCCGTCCTCGGCGGGCCCGCGCGCGGACCGCTCGATGACGAGGCGCAGCCGCGCCTCGACCTCCGCGGGGCCCGCCCCCTCGAGGAGGAGGTCGTCCGCGCCCCACTCGGCGGTGACGACGGTCAGGCCGCCCTCGGTGAGGACGAGCACGAGCGGGACGGTCAGGCCGGTCGCGTGCAGGAGGCGGCACGTGGTGCGGGCCGCGACGAGGTCGCGCCGCGCGTCGAGCAGCACGACGTCGGAGTCCGGAGCGTCCACGAGCGCCGACGGCTCCATGGGCAGGACCCGGATGCGGTGCGAGAGCAGGCCGAGCGCGGGCAGCACCTCGACGGAACCGCCTGTCGCGGGGGTGAGGATGAGCAGGTCTGCCATCCGACACCTCCTTCCGGGTCGCGGGGCGCGGGCCGCGCCCCCGGGCGTCGACGCGTGGCGACCGGGCCGGGACGTACCTCTGCGGGGCTCGCCACGTCATCGGCCACGTTCTCGGTCCGTGGATGGTTACCGTATCGCGTGCCGGGCGCGCAGACGGCGAGCGTCTCACGGGCGCGCGTGCCGGGGCCGGTAGGCGGTCCGGCGGGAGACTCTGCGACACTCTGAGGCGTGCTGCACGACCCGACGCCCTCCCGCGACCCCCGAACGGGGCGCTGACCGCGTGGACCTCTCGACCCGGGCCGTCGTCACGGCGTGCCTCGCCGCAGGCATCGCCGTCGCCGCGTTCTTCGGGCCGCTCCCGCTGGCCGCGGCCTCGGGGGCTCTCGCCCTGATCGTCGCGATCGGGTGGCCCCGCCTGCTCGACATCCCGGTCCACGGCGGCACGCGCGTCGTCATCGCCCTCGCCGGGCTCGGCGCCGTCGGCGCGACCGCTGCGACGCACGGCGAGCCCGCGCTGCGCCACCTGCCCGTGGTGCTCGCGCTCGCCGTCGTGCTCGCCTTCGTGGCCGAGCTCCTGCGGCGCGACGGCCGCCCGCGCCTGGTCGAGTCGCTCATCGGGACGGTGAGCGGAATCGTCGTCGCGACGTCGTGCGCGGGCTGGATCGCGACGGGCCGCACCGACGCCGGCGAGTCCCTCGTCGTGACGTGCGCGGTGGCGCTGGCCGTCGCCTCGGCGGTCTCCGCGCTGCCGCTCGGCGGGTGGACCAACGCGGCGCTCACGCTCGGTCTCGCGGTCGCCGCGGGCGGGGCCGTCGGGTACGTCATGCCCGACCTCGACCTGCTGAGCGGTGTCTGGTCCGGCGTCGTCGCGGGCCTGCTCGTCGCGTCGCTCCACGCGCTGTTCGACCAGCTCCCGGAGCTGCGGGGGCGCCTCGGCGCGTTCTCCGCGACGGCCCTCCCCGTCGCGGTCGGCGGGACGCTGATCTTCGTCGTCGGGCGGGTGATCGTGGGATGACGCCGTCCGCGCTGCCCGTCGTCCTCCTCGGGGCGACCCTGCTCGCGACGCTCGCGCTCGGCGTGTGGTGGCAGCGGCGTCAGGGGGTCGTGCGGGCGGCGCGCACGACGTCGCCCCGCACCTCGGCGAACCACGACGCGGCGCCCTTCGACTGGGCCGCCCACGGCGTCGCGCTCGGTGCCCGGGGGACGTTCGTGCAGTTCTCGGCGGAGCTGTGCGCGCCGTGCCGGGCGACCGCGCGCGTCCTCGGCGAGGTGAGCGCGACCCACGACGACGTGACGCATCGTGAGATGGACGTCGACGACCACCTCGACCTGGTGCGAGCATTCGGCATACTGCGCACGCCGACCGTCCTCGTGCTCGACGCGGAGGGCCGGGAGGTCGCCCGCGCGAGCGGGGGGATGAACCGGGCTCAGGCGCTCGCGGCGCTCGCCGTCGCGGACCCGGGCTCCGTCCCCGCGAGCGTGCGCGACGCCTGACCGTGCCGTCCCCGACGGCCAGAACCCGAGGGAGACCGCAATGAGCGACCAGGCCGGCCGTGGGGGCACCGCGACCGAACCCCCGGCGGCTCCTGCCGGCATCGATCCCCGAGGCCCGCGTGCGGGGGCCGGCATCACGGCGCTGCTGCTCGCGGTCGTGATCCTCCTGTGGACGTCGCCCGCCGCGCTCGTGCTGCTCGCGGTCGTCGCGGCGAGCTTCCTGGTCGGCGCCGTCCGGGGCGCGCAGGGCACGTGGCAGGCCTGGGTCTACCGGGTGGTCGTCCTCCCGCGCATCGGACCGACGGCGGAGCGCGAGGACCCCCGGCCGCCGCGGTTCGCGCAGGCGGTCGGCCTCGTCATCACCGGTGCGGGGGTCGTGCTGGGGCTGCTGGGCGTCGACGGCGCCGTGCCGGCCGCGGCTGCGCTCGCGCTGGTGGCCGCCGTCCTCAACGCGGCGTTCGGCCTGTGCCTGGGCTGCGAGCTGTACCTGCTGCTGCGCCGGGTCGTGCCCGCGCGCTGACGCACCCCTGAACCGGCGCGGTCGGCCGCCCGGGTCAGTAGACGAGGGCCTGGGCGCCCTCGCGCAGCGCCTCCTCGACGAACACCGCGGCACCCGCGATGCGCACGCCGGGCAGCACGTCGTCGGCCGTGATGCCGCGCCGGGCGGCGCACTGCGTGCACACGGTGAGGGTGCCGGCGGCGAGCACGGCGTCGAGCAGGTCGGGCAGCGGGGCCGCGTGCTCGAGCTCCAGCTCGGCGGCGCGCCCCGGGAGCCCGAACCACGCGGCCTCCCCGGTGAGCCACACGCTCACCTCGACGCCCGCGGCGACGGCCGCGGCGGCGACGGTGAACGCCTGGTTGGCGGCCTCGGGACGGTCGAGTCCCGACGTGGCCTTGACGACGAGCGAGCGCTGACGGGGGGCCGCGGAGCGCGGCGCGGTGTCGGTCACGCGGCCGAGCGTAGCCCTCCGGGGGAGCCGCTCCCGGGCCGCGGCGTGGCGCACCCGCCCGGCCGGTAGGATCGGGCGCATGAGTCCGCACACTCTCGAGCTGATCTTCCTCGGCCTGCTGATCGCGGCGACGATCACCATCACGTGGTTCGCGGGGTACGTCGTCTACAAGCTCTACAAGGGCCAGCGCTGACGCTGTCGCGCGGGACCCTGCCCCGCGCGTGCCTGTCGCCCCGCCCGACTCCGAGAGGTGGTCGCTGATGCCGTTCGAGTTCCCCGAGGGTCTCGCGCCCGAGGTCTACCCGCTCGCCTGGCTCGTCGGGAGCTGGCGCGGCGAGGGGGTCGTCAAGTACCCGGGCATCGAGGAGACGCCGTTCGTCCACGACGTCGTGTTCGACCACGACGGCGGCCCGTACCTGCGCTACGAGTCGACGCTGCGCGTCCTCGAGGCCGAGGTCCCCGAGACCGTCCCGGAGGACGGGGCCTGGCCCGAGCGTGACGGCGCGACGCTGGAGGCAGCGGCCGCCGACGCGCCCGTGTGGTCCACCGAGACGGGCTACTGGCGCGTCTCGACGGACCGGCCCGACGGGCTCGAGGACGACCGCCACCCGCTCGAGGTGCTGATCGCCGACCCCGCGGGCCGCGTGTCCGTCTACCTCGGTGCGGTCGGCAACGGCCGGGTCGACCTGGCGAGCGACCTCATCGCGCGCACGTCCACCGCGTCGGAGGTCACCGCCTCGAAGCGGCTCTACGGGTTCGTCGAGGGCCAGCTCCTGTGGGTGTGGGAATTGGCGGCCTTCGGTGAGCCGTTGCAGTCGTACGCGTCCGCGAAGCTCACCCGGCGCCCGTCGGCCTGACCGACGCGCAGGGGGAGCACGCAAGCAGGCCCGGACGCGCCGACGAAGGAGGACCACCCGTGACCACCGGCTACACCAGCCCGCTCCTGTCGCGCCACGGCGCGGTGCCCGCGACCGGCCCCGACGAGGGCGTCGCCTGGCACTACGGCGACCCGACGGGGGAGCAGCGCGCCCTGCGCACGGGCGGCGCCGTCGTCGACCAGTCGCACCTCGGCGTCGTCACGGTCACGGGCCCGGACCGGCTGAGCTGGCTGCACTCCATCACGTCCCAGGACCTCACGGACCTCGCCCCGCGCACGTCGACGGAGCTGCTCGTGCTCTCGCCGCAGGGCCACGTCGAGCACGCGGCCTCCGTCGTGGACGACGGGGAGACGACGTGGCTCGTCACCGAGCGCTCGCACGCGGCCGACCTCGCCGGCTGGCTCGACCGCATGAAGTTCATGCTCCGCGTCGAGATCGCCGACGCGACCGACGACTGGGCGGCGCTCGGCGAGCCCGTCGACGCGGAGGGCGCCGAGGGCGAGCCGGTCACGTGGCGCGACCCGTGGCCGCGCGTCACCGGCGGCGGCACGCGCTACGGGCCGCCGGAGGACGAGCACCCCGGCATGGAGCGGCCCTGGCGGCTCGTGCTGGTGCCGCGGGCCGAGCTGCCCGACGCCGTCGCGGCGCGCGAGGCGGCCGGGTGGCGGCTCGTCGGCACGTGGGCGAGCGAGGCGGCGCGCGTCGAGGCGTGGCGGCCGCGGCTCGCGACGGAGATCGACCACCGGTCGATCCCGCACGAGACCGACTGGCTGCGCACCTCCGTCCACCTCCACAAGGGCTGCTACCGCGGCCAGGAGACGATCGCGCGCGTGCACAACCTCGGTCGCCCGCCGCGCCGGGTCGTCATGCTGCACCTCGACGGCTCCGGCCACCTGCTGCCTGCCCCAGGCGCGGAGGTCACGCTCGACGGGCGCCCCGTCGGCGCGGTGACGTCGGTCGCGCGCCACCACGAGCTCGGCCCGATCGCGCTCGCGGTCCTCAAGCGCAGCGTCCCCGAGGACGCCGAGCTCCTCGTCGACTGCGACGGCGGGGCGGTCTCCGCGGCGCAGGAGGTCGTGGTCCCGGGCGAGGGCGTGTCCGTCGACCGCCCCGCCGCGCGCGGCCCCGTCGGCCGGGGGATCACGCCCCGCGGCGAGGGCGCGCCCACGAGCATGCTGTGAGCCCCGGGCCGGCGTCGCGCGGGGATCCCGGTCCTGGCGCGGTCGACGTCGCCCGGACCGCGTGGCGCCGGCTCCTCCTGCGGGCGCGGATCCGGCAGGGTGCGTCGCGCGTCCGCGTGGCGCTGTGGCCCATCCTCCAGGCGTCGGCCGCCGCCGGCCTCGCGTTCGGCATCGCCCGGTACGGGCTCGGCCACACGGCGCCGTTCTTCGCGCCGGTCTCCGCGTGGATCTGCCTCGGGTTCAGCCAGGACCGCCAGCTCCGGCGCGTGCTCGAGCTCGCGGTCGGGGTCGCGATCGGCGTCGGGCTCGGCGACCTCGTGGTCCATGCGATCGGGTCGGGGTGGTGGCAGGTCGCCGTCGTGCTCGCCGTCTCCGCGCTCGCGGCGCGCTTCATCGACCGCGGCGCGATGCTCACCACGCAGGCCGGCGTCCAGGCGATCGTGATCGTGGGTCTTCCGGCCGCGCAGGCGGGCGGGCCCCTGGGTCGGTGGACGGACGCGCTCGTCGGCGGCGCCGTCGCGCTCGCGGTCGCCGCCCTCACTCCGGGCGACCCGCGGCGTCGACCCCGGCTGCTGGGCGCCGAGGCGACGACGGAGCTCGCCGGCGTGCTCGACGTCCTCGCGCGGGGCCTGCGCGCGCGCGACCGCGCCGACCTCGACGCGGCGCTCGTCAAGGGCCGTGCCTCGGAGGGCGCGCTCGAGGAGTGGCAGTCGTCCGCGTCGTCCGCGCGCGAGCTCGCGCGCGTGAGCGCGGCGGGCCTGCGGCACCGGGACGAGCTCGGCGGGCTCGAGCGCCAGGCGGTGCTCGTGGACCGCGCGATGCGCAGCGTGCGCGTCCTGGCGCGACGCGCGATGCCGGTCGCGAGCGGCCCGGACGAGCGGGAGCTCGACGGCGTCGCGGACCTCGTCGCGCGGTTCGGCGCGGGTGTGCACGTGCTCGCGGAGGCGGTCGGCGCCGGGCGCGACCCGGCGGTCGCACGCGAGGTCCTCCTCGAGGTCGCGCACGGTGCGGACCCGCACGCCCTCGGCGACGGGGACTGGCAGGTGCAGTCGCTCGTCATGCTCGTGCGGTCACCCATCGTGGACCTCCTCGAGGCGGCCGGGGCGTCGCCGGAGCAGGCGCGCGACGCCCTCCCCGAGCTCTGAGCCGGCGATCCTGGCCTGCCGGGCGAACCGGACGATCTTCACCCTGCACAGCGGCGCCCCGGGCCGGTACCGTCAGGGCATGGAGGTCCCCGTCAGCGCCCTGCGCGCCGAGCTCAAGTCATGGATCGAGCGGGCCAGGGAGGGCGAGGAGGTCGTCATCACCGAGCGCGGCGTCCCCGTCGCCCGGCTGACCGGCGTCGCGACGGCGGACCTCGTCACCGAGCTCGTGCGCGACGGTGTGCTGGTCCCGCCGGTGGTCGAGCGTCCGGTCCACGCCGTCCCCGCGGGCGCGGACGCCGACACGCGGACGGCGGGCGCGGACGGGGCGCGGGCGTCCGACGGCGGCCGCGGCGGTCGCGGGGGCGGCGTGGCGGCGCTCGTGCGCCGGATCCGGCGCTGAGGCCCCGATGGCCCTGGTCTACTTCGACGCGAGCGCGCTGGTGAAGCTCTGCGTCCCCGAGGCGGGCTCCGCCCTGGCGAGCCGCCTGTGGAACCGCGCGGACGTCGTCGTGACGAGCCGGCTCGCCGACGTCGAGGTGCGGGCCGCGCTCGCCGCCGGGGAGCGGGGCGGCGTGCTCGACGCGGCGGGCCACGCGCGCGCCGTCGGCACGTGGGACGTGCTGCGCCCCGCGCTGCACGTGGTCGAGGTCTCCGGTGCCGTCGCCGAGCGTGCGTCCGCGCTCGTCGCGACGGGCGCGATGCGCAGCAACGACGCGGTGCACGTGGCGAGCGCCCTCGCCGTCGGGCACGGCGACACGATCGTCGCCGCCTGGGACCCGCACGTGGTGTCCGTGGCCCGCTCGGTCGGGCTGCGGGTGGTGCCGTGGCCGCTCGCGAGACCGTAGGCTCGTGCCCGTGGGAATCATCGGGTCGCTGCAGTGGATCGTCTTCCTCGTCCTCTCGCTCGTCGTGTTCGGGACGCAGCTCTTCGCGCTCGTCGACGCGATCCGGCGTCCGGCGAGCGCCTTCACCGCCGAGGGCAAGCTCACCAAGCCGATCTGGCTCGCGATCCTCGGCGTCGCCGCGGCGCTCGGTTTCCTCTCGCTGCCGCTCGGCGGCGGCGTGAACCTCGGCTTCCTCGGGCTCATCGCCGTGGTGGCCGCGATCGTCTACCTGGTCGACGTGCGCCCGCGCCTCCAGCCGTACGGCAACGGCCGCGGCAACGGCTCGTCCGGCCGCCCGGGCGGCTGGTGAGCGCGCCGGTGACCGCGCACGTCCAGGGCGGGATCGAGCGCGCCGCCGTCCCGCTCGCCGAGGTCGTCCGGGGGGACCTCGTGGAGTCGGTCCACGCCGGGCACCTCGTCCTGCTGGGCGATGAGGGTGAGCCGGTCCTGGAGCGCGGCGACGCCGACGCCGTGATCTGGCCGCGGTCGAGCGTCAAGCCGTTCCAGGCGGTCGCGATGCTGCGGCACGGTCTCGTCCTCCCGCCGCGCCTCCTCGCGCTCGCGGCGGCGAGCCACAACGGGGAGCCGGAGCACCTGACGGGGGTCCGGGAGATCCTCGAGGGCGTCGGGCTCGACGAGTCGGCGCTGCGCAACACCCCGGACATGCCGCTCCACCCGCCCGCCGCGTTCGCGTGGCAGCTCGAGGGCCACGGCCCGGCGTCCGTCACCCAGAACTGCTCGGGCAAGCACGCGGCGATGCTCGCGACGTGCGTCGCGGCCGGCTGGGACACGACCACCTACCTGGACGTCGACCACCCCCTCCAGGTCGCGGTGCGCGAGACCGTCGCCGAGGCGACCGGCGTGCCGGTCGAGCACGTCACGGTCGACGGGTGCGGCGCGCCGCTCTTCTCGACGACGGTGCGCGGCCTCGCGCGCGCTTTCGGACGGCTCGCGGTCGCGCCGGAGCGCGACCCGCGCACGGCAGAGGCGGAGGTCGCGCGCGCGATGTCGGCGTTCCCGGAGATGGTCGGCGGGACGGGCCGGGACGCGACGCTCGCGATGCGCGCGGTGCCCGGCCTGGTCGCCAAGGACGGTGCCGACGGCGTCTACGGCGCCGGCCTGCCCGACGGCAGCGCGCTCGCCTTCAAGGTGGTCGACGGCGCGTCACGCCCGCGCCCGGCGGTGCTCGCCGCCGCGCTCCGGCGCCTCGGGGCGCAGGGCGTGACCGGGGTCGACGACGCGGCGCTCGCCGCGCTCGGCGACGTGCCCGTGCTCGGCGCGGGCCGGGCCGTGGGCGTCGTGCGGCCGGTCCTCGACGTCGCGACCGCGGTCCCGACCGGTGACGCGGAGCCTCGCTCGTGAGAGCCGTCGTGCAGCGCGTCTCGCGCGCGAGCGTGAGTGTCGTGGCCGAGGACGGGACGAGGGAGGTCGCCGGGGCGATCGACCGTCCGGGCCTGCTCGCGCTCGTCGGCGTGACGCACGACGACGGTGAGGCCCAGGTCGAGACGATCGCGCGCAAGATCGCCGAGCTGCGGATCCTTGCGGGGGAGCGCTCGGTGCAGGACGAGGGCGCGCCGGTGCTGGTCGTCAGCCAGTTCACGCTGTACGCCGACACGAAGAAGGGCCGCCGCCCGTCGTGGAACGGCGCGGCCCCCGGGCCCGTCGCCGAGCCGCTGGTCGAGGCGGTCGTGGCGCGGCTGCGCGAGCGCGGGGTCGAGGTCGCGACCGGGCGGTTCGGCGCGCACATGGCCGTCGAGCTGGTCAACGACGGCCCCGTCACCCTGATCCTGGAGGCCTGACGCCCGCCCACCGAGAGAGGTCCCCGGTTCGCCGGGGTCCAGGCTCGGTGGACGGGAGGGTTCTCAGCGGAGCCAGCCGCGGCGCTTGATGTAGGCGAGGGGGATGACGGCCGCCACCAGGGTGAGCAGGACCGTGACGGTGAAGCCCGAGGGGCGGTCGAGCTCCGGCATGTGCGTGAAGTTCATGCCGTAGAACGACGCGATGAGCGTCGGTGGCAGGAACACGGCGGTGATGATCGTGAAGACCTTGACGATCTGGGCCTGCTTGACGTCGAGCGAGGTCATGATCGCCTGCTGGAGGTAGCGCACCTTGTCGTGCTCGAACCCGGCGTGCTGCTTGACCCCGTCGATGTCCGCGACCAGGGTCTCGACGAGCCCGGCGAGCACGGGGTCGGAGTCCGCGATCTCGCTGCGCAGGTGCCGCGCGGCGCGGGCGAGCGAGAGCTGGGACTCCTGGGCGCGCGAGACGATCTCCTCCGCACGGTTCATCCGGGTGATGGTGTCCTGCATGTCGCTCACCCCGATCTCCCGGCCCCGGGAGTCGACGCCGCGGGTGGCCTCGTCGATCTCGTCGGACATGTCCTCGAGCAGGTCGCTCGCGTACGACACGACGCGGTCCGCCGCCTCGTTGAGCGCGTAGAGCAGCGCGTACGCGACGCCGTAGGAGGAGCCGATGAGCCACGGGGTGCGCCGCATGCGGGCGATCGCCTTGTCGAAGACGCCGTAGTGCCGCTGCGGCTGGGCCGTCACGACGACGTCGGGGGAGAGGGCGAGCACGATCCGCTCGGAGACGACCCGGTCGCCGTCGCGACGTGTCGCGGTGACGGGGAGGTACACGTGGGCGTCCGTCTCCCAGACCCGGCCGCCGGCGGCGGCGAAGTCGACGCCGTGCTCGGCGGCGCGGGCCGTCGCGTCGGGGTCGCCCACGCCGACCTGGACCCAGCGGGAGCGCAGGACGCGCGGGTCGAACCGGGGGGCGCCGGTGCCGTGCGCGCGGGCGTGGAGGTCCAGCCCGCCGCGCGCGGGCGCCGGGAGCACACGGTCTGCGGCGGGTGCGGGGGCGAGGCCCGTGGGCTCGGGCAGCGTCGTCGTCATCAGACACCTCCGGCGGTGACGTGCGCGAGCAGCAGCGCGACGCAGATGAACACGTACAGGCCGACGGTGAAGGAGATCGACTGGCGTTCCAGGTTCGGTCGACGGGCCCGGTGTCGACGAGGTCGAGCGGCGCGCGCGTCCCGCAGGGGCAGACGTGCGGGGCGGGTCCGGGTCTCGGTGGCAGGCGAGCGCTGGGTCATGGTGGTCGTCCTTCTCGGCGGGCCGACGACCACGGGCGAACGCCACGGGGTGGGTGGCGGACGCGGGTGGGTCGGCGGGTGCGTCAGCGGGTGGTCCAGCGGCGCGCACGACGGCGCGCGCGGTGCGCACTGGCGACCTCCCCGCGCGGGACGACGGCCGGTCGCGGGAGTCCTCGAGGAGTTCCTGACTCAGGCGACGGGCTGCGGGCCACGGAGGGTGAGCGCGCAGTGCACGGTTCTATGACTGCTGCCGTCCGGCATGGGGCTCACCTCGCTCTCGTGGCGGCGGCGCCGTGGGCGCCGCACCCGGGTCGGGGCGCACGAGAACCGTGGCCACGACGGGGATCGAGGCCAGGCTAGCCCTCCCGCGCAGGCGGGGCAAGCGCCGTCGTCCCAGGTGGCGGTCGTGTGACGGGCGGGAAACGATGAGGTGATCCCTTGTTTACGGAGGGTTGTTAACATTTCATCCGGTCGACGGGCGAAGAAGCCCCCGGACGGAGGGTCCCGACATGTCAGAACGGCACGACTACCTGGTTCCCGAGCCGCACCGGCGCGCGGACGCGCGGTCCGCGCGCCGGCTGGAGCGGCTCTCCTCCCGCGCGCAGGAGGTCGACCGCGCGCTCGCGGCCGTGAGCGAAGGCAAGGGCGGCCTCGTGTGGACGGCCGAGCACGGCATGGGGGCGAGCGCGACGCTCGAGCTCGTGTGCGAGGCGGTCGCGTCGCACACGTTCGCGCGCCCGACGCTCACCCTGCGGTGTCGCCCGCCCGCGGGTGCGCCCGCGCCCGGCTCTGCGGTCGTGTCGCTCGTGTCGCAGGTGTCGCAGCTCGCGGGCGGGGTCGTCCCGGAGCGTCTCACGCGCGTCCTCGAGCCCGTCGACCCCGGCTTCGGGTACCTCCCCGAGGTCGCGGCGGTCGCCCTCGCCGAGCTTCTCGTGGAGTCGTTCGACGGCGCGACGGTCGTGCTCGTGGCCGACGACCTGCACCTCCAGGACGAGCTCAGCCGGTCGGTCCTCGCGAGCCTCGTCGCGCAGCGCCACGCGCCGGTCGTGCTCCTCGGGACGGCGACCGCGGGCGCGCTCGACCCGTCCTCCGGACCGTTCGAGCTCCGCGCCGTGCCGCCCCTCGCGCCGGCCGACGCCCTGCACCTGCTGCTCGTCGAGCGCCGGCTCGCGGTCGCGCCGCACGTCGCGGCCCGTCTCGCGGAGCTCCTCGGCGGCAACGCCGCGGCGCTGACGCAGACGGCGGCGCTGCTCACGCCGGAGCAGCTCTCCGGGGGGTCGATCCTCCCGGACCCGTTGCCGGCCGTCCCCGCCGTGCGCTCCCTCTTCGCCGACCGTCTCGCCGCCCTCAGCGAGGGGGAGCGGCACGCGCTCCTGGTCGCGGCCGTCGCCGTCGTGGACCGGACCGAGCTGCTGCTGTCGGCGACCGGCCTCGCGATGGACGGGGTCCTCGACGGCCCGCTCGCCGAGCACCTCGCGCTCGTGGGCGGCCGCTTCGCGTTCGTCGACCCGCGCATGCGGTCGCTGGTCCACGCGGACGCCCGGCTCGCCGAGCGCACGACGGCGCACGTCGCGCTCGCGGAGGCGCACCACCGGGCGGGCGAGGAGGACGTCGCGGTGTGGCACTCGGCGCTCGCGACGCTCGTCGGCGACCCGGCGCTCGTCCCGGGGCTGCTGCGGATCGCGCGTCGGCACCTGGACCGCGGGGACGTCGTCTGGGCGCACGAGGTGGCGCGCGAGGCCGCGAGCCAGGCCGCGACCGAGCACCGCGCCGAGGCGTTCGCGATCGCGGGCGTCGCCGCGCTGCGGTCGGGCCACGTGCAGGACGCGGCGGACTGGCTGCGCAAGGCGTCGCGGAGCGGCGACGACGCGCTGCGCGCCCGGACGCTCGGGCCGCTCGTCGCCGCGCTGACGCTCGCCGAGGGTCAGGTCCCCGACGACGTGCTCTCGCCCTACCTGCGCGGCGGTCAGCCCGACGACCTGGCGCCGGACGCCGTGGCGGGGGTCGTGTCGGGCGTGCTCAACGCGGCGCGGCTGCACGCCGAGCGGGGCGACGGCGTCAGCACGTCCCAGCTCCTCGACACGGCGACGTTCCTCGCGTCCTGGTGCGAGGACGACGAGACGGCCGCCGGGCTCGCGCTCGCGCGGTCCTGGGCGGCGGTGTTCGGCGTGGGCGAGCGCGCGGCCGTCCCCGACGTGGACCTCGGGCCCGACCACGAGGCGTCGGTGCAGGTCGGGCGAGCCCTCGCCCTCGCGGCGGACGACCGGCTCGAGGACGCGGCGCAGACGCTCGCGAGCGTCGTCGCGTCGCTCGCCCCGGTCCGCGACGGCGGCCGCTGGTTCGACGGCCCGGACACCGCGCTGACCCCGCTGGCCGAGGCGCACGTGCGCCTCGCGCAGACGCTCGTGCACCTCTGGCGCGGCACGCTCACGCGTGCCGCCGACGAGCTCGCCGAGGCGGCGTTCCGCCTCCCGGTCGGGCTGCCGTTCGCCGGTCTGGGGGTCGCGGCCGCCCGTCGCCTCGACATGATGACCCGGGGCGTCGTCGGCCCGGTCGCGACGGCGCTCGAGGAGACCTGCGCGAGCCCGACGTCCCGCCCGGTCCGGCTCGGGCTCCTCGTGGACCGGGCGATGGGCGCGGCGTTCGCGCACCACGTGACCCAGGCCGCCACGCTGCTGGAGCTCGCGGCGGAGCGTGAGCGTCCCGACAGCGCACGCATGCTCCCGCTGCCGGGGCTGGACGACGTCGAGGCGTGGGTCGTCGCGGGACGTCACGACGCGGCGCAGCGCGCGCTGGCCCGGCGGAAGGTGGACGCGAAGGAGCTGCCACCGTCGCTGCGGTCGGCGACGCTCGTCCGGGCCGACGTGTCCCTCGCAGCGCCCGAGGACCTCACCGGGCCGCTCGAGCGGGCGACGCGGGTGAACCGGACCACGGCCTCGCCGTACGAGCACGCGCGGACCGACCTCTGCGCCGCGCGCGCCCTCGTGCGTGCGGGGGAGCTCCAGCGCGCGCACGGCCTCTTCCTGTCCGCGATCGAGCTGTTCGACGACGCAGGCGCGGACGCCTGGACGACGATCGCGCGGGAGGAGCACGCGGACGTCGTCCGGCTGCTCGGCGGGCCGGTGGTGGACGACGTCACGTCCGGTGCCCCGGCGTCGGCGGTCCCGCTCGGCGCCGCGCCCGCCACCGGGCTCGGCACGGCGCTCGGCGGGACGCCGTCCGGCTCGTGGGCCGCCGCGGCGCGCGCGGCAGGACTGCACGCGCCGCTGCCCGGAGCTCTCGGCGGGGCCAGGCTGGGAGCCGAGCCGGCGGTCGCGACCCGGCCCACGCCGCCGGACGCGTGCCGGCTCGCCGTGCGGGAGAGCGACGTGTCGGACGAGGCGCTCGCCGAGCTCCGGGGGCGGTGGGCCGACGAGCTCACCGAGCGCGAGCTCGACGTCGCGCTGCTCGTCGTCCAGGGCGCGTCCAACCGGGAAGCCGCGGACCAGCTCTACCTCTCGGTGCGCACCGTGGAGGTGCACCTCGGCCGGGTGTTCCGCAAGCTCGGGGTGCGCTCGCGCGTCGAGCTCACCGTGCTCGCGCACCGGGTGGGGCGCTGAGGGGACGTCACGACCTGGTTACCGCGGTGACGTATCGAGCCCTCCGCGCTCGAGGAGATTCGTTCCGTTTCGTCCACTTCTGTGCGCCTCTGTCCTACGGGTGAACCCTTACGTGGCGGGTAAGTTCGCACCATGAACAATGTGGGAAGCGCGGATAACGCCAGGGTGCCCGCGTCATTACGTTCGAGAGGACCCGAGGGCGACGACGACTCCGGAGGACGGCGACGTGGCCCACCGCACCAGCAACGAGGCAGGACCCATGGACGTGTCCCTCTTCACCAGACCACCCCGTGCCGGGCGCCGACGCGGCGCACGCCTCGCGGCGCTCGCGACCGCTGCGGCGCTCGTCGGCGGGCTCCTCGCGGGAGTCGCGCCGGCTCAGGCCGCCGAGGTCGCGCCCGCCGCCGTCTCCCACCCGGGCGACAGCGACGTGAACGGCTACCGCAACGTCGGCTACTTCACGCAGTGGGGCGTGTACGGCCGCGACTTCCAGCTCAAGAAGGTCCAGGACTCCGGCGCGGCGCAGGACCTCACGCACATCAACTACTCGTTCGGCAACATCCACTACCAGAACCTCACGTGCTTCATCGCGAACAAGGCGCAGGGCACGGGGCCGAACGGCTCCGACGGCGCCGGTGACGCGTGGGCGGACTTCGGCATGGGCTACACCGCGGCGAACTCCGTGGCCGGCGTCGCCGACTCGTGGGACCAGCCGCTCGCCGGCTCGTTCAACCAGCTCAAGCAGCTCAAGGCGAAGAACCCGCAGCTCCGCGCGCTCATCTCCATCGGCGGCTGGACCTGGTCCAAGAACTTCTCGAAGGCCGCCGCGACGCAGGCGTCGCGCGAGAAGTTCGTGTCCTCGTGCATCGACATCTACATCAAGGGCAACCTCCCCGTGATCGACGGCCGCGGCGGGGCCGGCGCTGCCGCCGGCGTGTTCGACGGCATCGACATCGACTGGGAGTGGCCCGGCTCGAACAACGGCGAGGTGGGCAACCACGTCGACACCGTCAACGACCGCGCGAACTTCAAGCTGCTGCTCGCCGAGTTCCGCAAGCAGCTGGACGCGTACGGCGCGCAGACGGGCAAGCACTACCTGCTCTCGGCGTTCCTCCCGGCGAACCCGGACGACATCGCGGCGGGCGGCTGGAACGACCCGGCGATCTTCGAGTACCTCGACTACGGCAACGTCCAGGGCTACGACCTGCACGGCGCGTGGGACCCCGCGCTCGCCGGTCCCCAGGCCAACCTGTACGACGACCCCGCCGACCCGCGGGCCGCCAACCGCCAGTTCAGCGCCGACAAGGCGGTGCAGGAGTACCTGCGCGGCGGTATCGACCCGAGCCAGCTCGGCCTCGGCATGGCCATGTACGGCCGCGGGTGGAAGGGCGTCACGTCCTCGGCCCCGTGGTCGGCGGCGACGGGAGCGGCCCCCGGCACCTGGGAGGCGGGCAACGAGGACTACGACAAGCTCCGCACGCGAGGCCAGGACTACTACGACCCGGCGACGGTCTCGGCCTGGCGCTACGACGGTGACCAGTGGTGGGGCTACGACAACGCGCGGTCCGTCGCCGCCAAGGCGGAGTACATCGACCGCCTGAACCTCGGCGGCGGCATGTGGTGGGACCTCTCCGGCAACCATGACGGCACGCTGCTCGGGGGCTTCACGGACAAGGTCCGTGCGCTCCCGGCCGGTCCGGTCGACGGCACGGACGGCTCGACCGACCCGACCGACCCGACGGATCCGACCGATCCCACGGACCCGACGGACCCGACCGACCCGACGGACCCGACCGACCCGACGGACTGCCTGGCGGCGTGGTCGTCGAGCGCGGTGTACACGGGCGGCGCGACGGTGTCGTTCGAGGGCAAGAACTACCGCGCGAAGTGGTGGACCCAGGGTGACCGCCCGAGCGCGGGCGGCCCGTGGGAGGCGACCGGCACGTGCGGCGCGACCGACCCCACGGACCCGACCGACCCGACGGACCCCACGGACCCGACCGACCCTGGCACGTGCACCGCACCCGCCTGGTCGTCGAGCGCGGTCTACACCGGTGGCGCGACGGTCTCCTACCAGGGCCAGAGCTACCGCGCGAAGTGGTGGACGCAGAACAACGTCCCGGGTGCGGAGCAGTACGGCCCCTGGGCGTCGCTGGGCGCCTGCTGACGCTCGGCCCTCGTCGGCCCCAGACGGCGCCGGTCGCCACGAGCGACCGGCGCCGCCGAGCGGGACCCGTCCACGACGTGGTCGACGGCGGGCGCGGTGACGAGTCCTGTGCACCCGCCCGTGCACCCTCCCCTCGCCGCGTCACCGGCGCACCCGTCGTCGACCGCCGTCGTGACGGGTCCCGCTCGGCACCCCTCAGCAACCCTTCAGCACCCGTCGGTCGTCCTCCCCCCGGGCGACCGTGCCCGACGCGACGCCGTCCGGCGTCGTGCGCAGCGACCCAGCAGATCGAGGTACCCCCATGCGGTTGTCCCTGACCCCCCGGGCGCGCGCCCCCCGCGCTCCCGGACGCCGGCCACAGGTCGTCGCGGCCGTCACGACGCTCGCCGTGCTGGCCACCGGCCTCGCCGGTGCCGCGGCCGCACAGGCCGCGACCCCCGTCGCCGCGGCCGCGACCACGGCGTGCGCGGACTCCTGGTCCGCGACACCGGCCTACGTGGGCGGCGCGACCGTCTCGTACGCCGGCCAGAACTACCGGGCGAAGTGGTGGACGCAGAACAACGTCCCGGGCAAGGAGCAGTACGGGCCGTGGGAGTCGCTCGGAGCGTGCGGCGACACCCCGACAGAGGAGCCCACGACCGACCCGACGACGGATCCGACCACGGACCCGACGACCGACCCGACGACGGACCCCACGACCGACCCGACCACGGACCCGGCCGCGAACCCGGACGAGAAGTGCCGTCCTGACGGCATGGCGCAGACGCCGGGCGTCCGGACGCCCTACTGCGACGTGTACGACGAGAGCGGGCGCGAGAAGCTGCCGAACGGACTGGACCGCCGCGTCATCGGCTACTTCTCGAGCTGGCGCACCGGCACGAACGGCCAGCCGCGCTACCTCGCGAGCGACATCCCGTGGGACAAGCTCTCCCACATCAACTACGCGTTCGCGCACATCGACGGGAACGACAAGGTCTCGGTGAACGCCGGCGCGGCGGGCAACGCGGCGACGGACATGACGTGGCCGGGTGTCGCGGGCGCGGAGATGGACCCGGCGCTCGACTACACGGGCCACTTCAACCTGCTGGCGAAGTACAAGAAGGCCCACCCGGGCGTCAAGGTCATCCCCGCCGTGGGCGGCTGGGCCGAGACGGGCGGCTACTTCGACGCGAGCGGCAAGCGGGTCGCGTCCGGCGGCTTCTACACGATGACGGAGTCGCAGGCCCGGATCGACACCTTCGCCGACTCGGTCGTCGACTTCGTCCGCGAGTACGGGTTCGACGGCATCGACATCGACTACGAGTACCCGACGTCCAACAACCAGGCCGGCAACCCGGACGACTTCCAGATCTCCGACAAGCGCCGCGGGCAGCTCTTCCAGGGCTACGTGAACCTTATGAGGACGCTGCGCGAGAAGCTCGACGCGGCGGGCGCGCAGGACGGCGAGTACTACATGCTCACCACCGCGACGCCGTCGTCGGGCTGGCTGCTGCGCGGCATGGAGGTCTACCAGGTCACGCAGTACACGGACTACGTCAACATGATGACGTACGACCTGCACGGCGCCTGGAACGAGTACGTGGGTGGCAACGGCGCCCTGTTCGACGACGGCAAGGACCCCGAGCTCGCGGCCGGCGGCGTGTACAGCGCGTACAAGGGCATCGGCTACCTCAACGGCGACTGGGCCTCGCACTACTTCCGGGGCGCCATGCAGGCCGGTCGCATCAACCTGGGGGTGCCGTTCTACACGCGCGGCTTCCAGAACGTCCAGGGCGGCACCTACGGCATGGGTGGCACCGCGAAGGCGCCGGCCGGGTTCCTCTGCCCGGCGGGCACCAACAACAAGTGCGGCTACGGCGCGGAGGGCATCGACAACCTCTGGTACGACAGCGACCCGCAGGGCAACGCGGTCCCGGCCGGCGTCAACCCGATGTGGCACGTGCTGAACCTCGAGAAGGGCGTGACGGGCGACTACGTCTCCGCGTACGGCGTCACGGACACGATCCAGGGCACGTACGAGCGTCACTTCGACCCGGTCACCAAGAACGAGTGGTGGTGGAACGCGCAGACGAAGACGTTCCTCTCCGGTGACTCGACCGAGGCGATCGCCGCCAAGGCGGACTACGTCGCGGACACCGGCCTGGGTGGCCTGATGATCTGGGAGCTCGCGGGCGACTTCGGCTACGACCAGGCGAAGGGCGAGTACGAGATCGGCAGCACGCTCGTCGACCTCATGCACAGCAAGCTCTCGGCCACGACGCCCTACGGCGCGTCGAAGGCGAACGCCGACCGGACGATGCCGACGCGGGCGCTCGACGTCGACATCCGGTACACGGAGTTCGCGCTCGGCGACAACAACTACCCGATCTCGCCCAAGGTCGTCTTCACCAACAAGGGTGCGAAGGACATCCCGGCCGGCGCGACGATCTCGTTCCAGTACGGCACGACCGACCCGGGCGAGATGAGCGACTGGAGCGGCTTCAAGACCACGGTCACCGCGAAGGGCCACACCGGCGACAACGTCGGCGGCCTCGACGGCGACTTCCACACCGTGCAGTTCACGGTCCCGACGGGGGGCATCCCGGCGGGGGGCTCGATCACGAACCAGCTCAAGTGGTCGATGCCGGCCGCCCAGTTCTCCAACGTGATCGTCACGGTCGACGGCGTGGACTACGCCACGACGTACGACCACCCGCGCGGCGCGACAGTCGTCGACCTCCCGGGCTCCGGGGGAGGCGAGGGCCCGGGCGGCCCCGGCGCCGGCACGGGTGAGTGCACCGCGGCGGCCTGGGTCGCGGGCACGGCCTACAGCGGCGGCGCGGTGGTGAGCCACGGCGGCCACGAGTGGACGGCGCGCTACTGGACCCAGAACGACACCCCCGGCGCCTCGGCGTGGGGTCCGTGGGCCGACGGCGGCGCGTGCTGACGCACCACCGACGTCCCTGACGAGGTCCCGCCTCTGTGGCTCGCGGGTACGGGGAATCCCGTACCCGCGAGCCGTCATCGTGTGGGTCTCACGCATCTCCACCCGCGTCCGCGCTCGCTAGCGTGACAAGACCGACGAGGTCTCCGCAGCTCCCCCCAGTGGGCTGCGGGGACCTCCGACCGTGAAAGGCGACCATCGTGCACGTGCACCATCGAACGACCCGTTTCTCCCTCTCCCTGGCGGTCGCCGCGCTCGGCGGCGTGCTCCTGGCCGGGTGCACGGGGGCCTCCGAGCCCGACGCGACCGCCGACGGAGGCTCGGGCCCGGCCACGGCCGAGGACCACGGCGCGCACGGCGCGCACGCCGACGAGGGCAAGGTCCCGGTCGGCCCCCTCCAGCTCCCGGCCGCCGAGTACTGGTCCGTGCTCCAGCCAGCCGACGGCGTCACGCAGGTCCGCTCGGGCGGGTGCCCCGAGGACGTGGTCTGCCCCAGCTTCGAGATCCTCACCGGCGCGGGCCTCGACGGCGTCGACCCGGCAGCGGCCCACGTGCCCGACGGCGCCACGTGCCCGGGCACCGACGAGCTCGCCGCCCGCGCCGTCGGCGAGGCGTCGGAGTCGGAGGTCGAGGTCGCCGGCACGCCCGCCACCCTGGCGCGCTGGACGCTCTCGTGCGTCGACGCGTCCGGCGCCGAGGTGCGCACCGTCGAGCAGCTCCAGTGGTACGTCCCGGACGCCCCCGGCGGTGCGGTGCTCGTCGTCGACCGCTGGGCCTTCGAGGGCCTGGAGTCGCGCCTGGCGGCCGGCGGCTGGGCGGCTGCCTGACCGATCGGTCCCGTCCGGGTCGCCGCTGTCGTGACCCCGACGGGCGAAGGCCTCGCACCCTGGCGGGTGCGAGGCCTTCGTCGTGCGTGCGGTGCCCGGTCAGCCCTTGCGGGTCCGGCGCGTCAGCAGGACGATCGCCGCGCCGACCACGGCAAGCCCGGCGGCGATCGCGGCGTAGAGGCCGACCGTGGCGCCGGTCTCGGCGAGCGTCGGGTTCTGGCTCCCGGCGACGGGGTTGTCTACCGGCGTCACGCCGGGGAAGCAGTTGCTCGTGTCCTGCGGGTACGTCACGGGGACCGTCACCTCGGGGTTCACGGCGAACGTCAGGTCCACGGTCCCCGTGGCCCAGCCGTGGGTCGCGGTGTTGATCCACATGTTGTTCACGAGCTCCCAGCCCTCGTCGGCCGGCAGGTCGACGAAGCGCTCGGGATACGCACCGGGCCACAGGACCCGTCCGCTGAGGGGCAGGTCGGCCATGACCTCGTCCTCGCCGTCCGGGTTGTGCCACGTCAGCGTCGCCGTCGTGTTCGGCGTGCCGGTGACCGAGACCCCGTAGTCGAGGTACGAGACGCCCTCGACGCAGACGGGCGTGAGCACGTCGACCTTGATCGTCGGTTCGGGCGTCCCGGGCGGGTTCGTCGCGCACTCCGGGGTCGACGGCGGGTAGGCCACGACGGTCTCGGCCGTCGGGTTGACCTCGAAGACCACCGTCACGCCCGCGCGGACCCAGTCGAACTCGTCGCCGACGACCCACTCGCCGTCCACGAGGCTCCAGCCGGGCCAGTCGACCGGGTTGCCCGCGCCGTCGACCTCGGCACCGGGCCACAGGACGCGGCCCGAGAGCGGCAGGCCGGACTGGACGACGTCCTCGCCGTCGGGGTTGACCCACGTGATCGTGAGCGGGTTCGCCTCGTCGTTCTCGTAGTCCTCGGGGAGCTCGAAGACGTAGTCGAGGTAGGGGACGTCGCCGTCGCAGACCGGCGAGGCCACGGTGATCTCCGGGACGTAGGTCTCGGGGTCGGTGGTGGCCGCGCTCGCGGACGTCGCGACGACGGGGACGGTCAGGAGCGCGGCGACCGCGGAGAGAGCTCCGACGAGCACCGCCCGTCCCGTGCTGCGCAGGCCCTTCGAGGTACGCATGGCTTCTTCACCCGTCTCGGTTCAGGGATTGTGGAGTTCCGGTACACAGAGAGCCCCGGAGTACGGTCCGTGATGCACGAGGTGTCACGGGCCGGTGGCACGGGTCGAGCGACAGGCGCCCAGAATAGCGAGGATCAGGA
Source organism: Cellulosimicrobium sp. E-16 (assembly GCF_049913115.1). Taxonomy (NCBI): domain Bacteria; kingdom Bacillati; phylum Actinomycetota; class Actinomycetes; order Micrococcales; family Promicromonosporaceae; genus Cellulosimicrobium; species Cellulosimicrobium sp. E-16. The sequence goes on along the minus strand of NZ_CP183974.1, from coordinate 3,889,728 downwards.
CCCGAACTGGACGGTCGTCCGGGTGAATTGTGGTCGCCAGGACCATCGTTATCGCGCCGTGATCCTGCGCGTGTTCCGGTAGGCGAACCGGCGCCGCTCGAGGGCGGTGCCGCCGGCGTCCGGCAGGACGCCGCGTCGGGTCACCCGCACGCGGCGACCGGGACCACGGCGAGGCCGGGCGTCGACACCGTCGGGGTCGTCCACACGTCGATCGTGCCGTCGGCGCCCGGGTGGTCCTGCGTGCCGGTCGAGGTCACGGTGAACGAGACCGTCGTGCCCTGTCCCGGCGCGAGCTCGACGGGGAGCGAGGACGCGCGCCGGCCACCCACCTCCGCGACGAGCGCTCCCGTCGGTGCCCCGCCAACCCGGACGGTGCCGACCTCGCCGCCGCGCGGCGGGTAGAGGACGACCACCGTGCGCACGTTCCCCGGGGTGACGCCCGAGATGCCGCCGCCGGTGACGTACCAGGGCAGGCTCGTCCCGGCGTCGGCCGGCGCCGTGGACGTGAGCGCGGCGCTGAAGGTGTCGACGCGCCCGCCGTCCGTGCACACGCTCCCGGTGAGCCGGACGTCCGTGTCGAGGTAGTAGCCCATCTTGCCGCCGGTGGCGTCGTTGAGGAACACGCCGACGGAGCTCGCCGCGCGGTCGGCGGTGTCGATGTCGCCCGCGACGACCGTCCCCGCCAGGCGGGCCTGCTCGTCGGGGCGCGCGGACCAGAGGAGCACGCGGTGCTCGTCCGCGCCGCGGGCGAGGGCGTCGCGCGCGAGGCCGGGGTCCGCGGCGCCGGCGAGGAAGGTCGCGAGGACGGTCGACGCGACGGAGGCGAAGAACGCGTCCGTCTGCTCTCCGGGCTCGAGCTCGGCATAGGCGTCCGAGAGGAGGACCTCGACGACGTTGCCCGCGTCGAGCGCGACGGTCTCGTCGCCGAACCGCACGTCGATCCCCCCGGTGGCCTCGAGCAGGTAGGACAGCGCGACCGGGTCGATCGCCGCCACGCCGTCCACCGTCTCGCCCTGCGACTGCTCCCACATGGCCGCCGTGAGCTCCGCGGTCGTGGGGAAGTCGGGCGTGAGCGGGGTGTCCTGCACGTACCGGGCGACCCGGTCCGTGAAGAGCTGCTCGACCCCGGGCTCCAGCGGGAGGACGGGCTCGGCGAACGGCGGGACGTCGGCCGTCGACGCCTGGCGCTCCAGCGAGAGGGCGCCGTCGTCGACCGAGAGGACCGCGAGCGCTCCGGGGATGCCGCCGCCGGCGCGCAGCTCCGCGCTGTTCAACGAGACCAGGAGGTACCGGCGTGGCCCGTCGGCACCGAGCATGGCGGGGCCGAGCGCGGTGAGGCGGTCGGCGGTGCGCACGACGGGGCGCAGGTCGTCCGTCCGGGCGACGAGCGTCGCGTACGGCTCCGCGATCTCCTGGTGCAGGGCGGTGGGGTCGACGCGGGCGAGCCGGGCGTCGATGTCGTCGAACACGTCCGCGGCGCGCGCGACCGCCGGCGCGGCGTCGACGAGCGGGGCGAGGTCGACACCGCCGTCCGCGATCGTCACGCTGTCGCCCTCGACCGCGCCGAGCGCCTGCGTGAGCGAGGGCAGGACGACCGCCGCGAGGTCGTCCACGGTCGCGGCCGCGGCGGAGAACGCCCGGACGTCCTGGCCGTACACGGGGAGGTGCGCGGCGAGGGACCACAGCGGGCCGTCGGTGCTCGCGCGTGCGGTCGCGGTGAAGGGCTGGACCCGGTCCAGGGCGGCCTCCGCGGAGTCCACGTCGCCGGCGCGCAGCGCCTCCTCGGCCGCGGGGACCTCGTCGAGCGCGCGGGTCAGCGCGTCGCGCGCGGCGAGGGCGTCGCGAGCGAGCAGCGCGACGCACGCCACGAGGAGCACGGCCAGCAGGATCAAGCCCCAGCCCAACCAGGACGCCCAGTGCCGACGTCGTCGACCGCCCGTGTGGCGCGGCGGCGGGTCGGCCGGCTCCGTCGTCGTCATGCCCCACAGCGTAGGTGCTGGGCGGTGGCAGGATCGGTGCCGTCGCGGGTGAGGTTCGGGTGAAGGATGCGCCGTGCAAGGAACGGACCCCCCGGGACACAGAGCGGTTGACAGCCCCGACCCCGCCGACGAGGAGCCGCCGTGACGACCGACGAGGGCCACGACGTCGATGCCGACGCCGCCGTCCACGACGAGGCCTGGTTCGCCGCGCTCTTCGCCGCGCACGCGACGCCGCTCTACCGCTACTTCCGCCGTCGGCTGCCGAGCGCCGCCGGCTCCGTGGGGCCCGACGCCGACGACCTCACGGCCGAGGTCCTCGCGACGGCCTGGCGGCGCCGCGCGGACGTGCCCGACGGCGCCGAGCTTCCCTGGCTGTACCGCACCGCGGGCTTCGTCCTCGCCAACCACCGGCGCAAGGCGCGGGCCGTGCCGGTGGCGGAGGTGCCGGACCGTGGTGACGAGGGCGCGGACGTCGAGCACGTCGTCGTGCAGGACGACGAGGTCCGGCGTGCGCTGGGCGCGCTGTCGGTCCGCGACCGGCGCATCCTCCTCCTGCACGCGTGGGAGGGGCTGGGCGGTGACGACCTGGCGGCGGTCCTCGGCACGTCGCGCGGGGGCGCCGACGCCGCGCTCTCGCGGGCGCGGGCGCGGCTGCGCACCGCGTGGGCGGAGCAGTCGGCCCTCGCGCAAGAGTCGGGCGCCTGAGCACACATCACGGGTAGACCCGACCGGCCGCGGCCCCCGCGGCGCGGCCCCGCAGTACCTGGAGGGCGACATGACCACCCGAATCCCCGACCAGCCCGACGACGCCGACCTCGAGCGCCTCCGCGCCGCCGACCCGGCGGCCGGCACCGCACCGGAAACCGGCGCCCTGGAGGCCGCGGTCCGCGACCGCGTCCCCGAGGCGTTCGCCGGCGGGGCGACGGCCGGTTCGCCTGACAGCGCCCCGCTCTCCGGGCCTGCGGGCCTGACCGCGGTGCTCGTCGACGAGCTCGCCGAGCGTCGCGCACGCCGCCTGCGCCGGCGGGCCCCGCTCCAGGTCGCCGCGGCCGTGGCCGGCGTGCTCGTCGTCGGGGCGGGCGGCTACGCGCTCGGTGCCGGAGCGGTCGGGGCCTCGTCCGCGGGGGACTCGGCCGTCGAGTCCACGGCGCTCGCGCCCATCCAGCTCGGTGCCGCCGACGCGCCCGCCGCGGGAGACGCCGCCGGCGGGGCGGTCGCGCCGGAGAGCCTCGCCGCCGGGTCGCGCGCGACGGCCGACATGGCCTACCCGGGGTTCTGGGGCGGGCGCACGGTGTTCCACCAGGACGGTCTCTCGACGCAAGGGGCCGGCGCGGACGCCTGGGCGTACGACGCCGCGGGCGTGTACTCGCAGGAGACGGCGCGCCGCGTCGCGGACGCGCTGGGTGTCTCCGGCGAGGTGCGCGAGGACTACGGGTCGTACGTCGTGGGGTCGACCGACTGGACCGGGCCGACGGTCTCGCTCCAGGCCGACGGGCTCGCGAGCGTGAGCTTCAACGACCCGACGAAGGACCCGTGGGGCTGCGTCGTCGTGACGCCGATGCCGGCCGAGGGCGACGAGGGCTCGGGGAGCTCCGGCGCCGAGCCGGGGACGTGCGAGGAGTCCGACCACGGCGCGCCTCCGAGCAGTGCGGACGCCGTCGACGCGCTCCGCGACGTGCTCGGGTCGCTCGGCCTGGACCCTGCCGGGTACGAGGTCGTGGCGGAGGAGCAGGTGGCCGACCAGGGCGCGCCGCGGTCGACGACCGCGACCGCGTACGAGGTCGTCGAGGGGCAGCGCACCGGGGCGCAGTGGAGCGCGACGTACTCCGGAGCAGGGCTCGCGTCGCTGTACGGGAGCCTCGCACCGCGCGTCGCGATCGGCGCGTACGACGTGGTGAGCCCGGCCGAGGCGGTGGACCGCCTGGGCGACCCGCGGTTCGGCGGGGGCGGCATGATCGCCCTCGCGCGGGAGGACGCGACCGCGCAGGCCGTGCCCGAGATCGCGCCCGCCGAGCCGGAGGCGCCGACCGTGCCGCCCACGGTCGGCGAGGGTGCCCGGTTCGCGTGGCCGGTCACGGACGTGACGATCACGGACGCGCGTCTCGGCCTCGCGGTGCAGTACCAGCCCGACGGCGCGGCGGTGCTCCTGCCCGCGTATGAGCTGTCCGACGCCGACGGCAACGTGTGGTCGGTCGTGGCCGTCGTCGACGACCAGCTCGACTTCGCGCCCGCCGGCTGACCGGATAGACCGAGCGCGGCCGGGCGGTCGCCATCCCAGCGATGGCGACCGCCCGGTCGCGTTTGCCGTACGCTTTTGCACGCTGCAAGCGTTCTGCCTCGCGAAAGTGGCCACGCTTTTGATTGACCATCGACAAAAGTGTGACTAGGGTCGCAGCAGACCGGGCGCCCACCGGGTCGGAGAGCGTTCACACGCCCTCGTCCGGGCGTGCGGTCCGACGATGGCAGGGAGGCCATCGTCGTCGTGCTCGGCGGCGCTCCGGCGCCCGCCGACGGGAACGGGAGCAACGATGCACCACTTCGCTTCTGACAGCTCGTCAGACCGCCCGGCTCCGGACGCGCGCACGGGGCTCTGGCTCGTCGGCGCCCGCGGCTCCGTCGCGACCACCGCGGCCCTCGGCCTCGCGGCCATCGCCGACGGACGCGCAGCGCCGACCGGTTGCGTCACGGTCTCCGAGCCCTTCGCCTCCGCCCCGCTCCCGTCGTTCGGCGACCTCGTCGTCGGCGGTCACGACATCTCCGACGTCTCGATGGTCAAGCGCGCGGAGCTCCTCGTCGAGGCCGGCATGATCGCCCCTCGCCTGCTCACCGCCGCGCACGCCGCGCTCGAGCGGGCGGACGCCGAGGTCCGCCCCGGCTACTCCGCGCACCCCGCCGAGGGCGCGCCGCGCGAGTCCCAGCAGGCTGCGGCGGAGCGGCTCGCCGCGGACATCGTCGACTTCCGCGAGCGGCACGGGCTCGCGCGCGTCGTCGTGGTCGACCTCGTGTCGACGGAGCCGCTCCCCGAGCCGGCCCCCGAGCTCTCGGACCGCGACCTCCTGCGCGCGGCGCTCGCCGACCCGGAGCGCGCGGTGCTCCCGCCGAGCTCGGTGACCGCGTACGCCGCGCTGCTCGCGGGCGCCCCGTTCGCCGAGTTCACGCCGTCGGCGAGCATGCACCTCCCGGTGCTCCTCGAGCTCGCCTCGGAGCTCGGCGTCCCTGTCGCGGGCCAGGACGGCAAGACCGGGCAGACGTGGCTCCGCACGATCCTCGCCCCGGCCTTCGCGGCGCGCGGCCTGCGCGTGCTGTCCTGGGCGGGCGCCAACCTGCTCGGCGGCGGCGACGGCGCGACCCTGGCCGACCCGGAGGCGGTCCAGAGCAAGCTCGTGTCCAAGTCCCGCGGCCTGCAGGACCTCACGGGCAGCGACGTCACCCCGCTGCACATCGACAACGTGCCGGACCTCGGCGACATCAAGGTCGCCTGGGACCACGTGCACGTCGAGGGCTTCCTCGGCTCGCGCCTCACGCTGCAGACCACGTGGTCGGCCTACGACTCGATGCTCGCGGCGCCGCTCGTGCTCGACCTCGCGCGCCTGCTCGCGCTCGCCGACGCCGCCGGGTACGGGGGGCCGGTCCCCGAGCTCGGGTTCTTCTTCAAGGACCCGTGGGGGAGCGGCGTGCACGACTTCGCGGCGCAGACCGTCGCGCTCGCGGACTGGGTCCGCGAGGCGGCGGCCCGCGTCGGAGCCGCACCGGCCGACCGGCCGTGACCGGCTCCCTCCACGACCACCTGGACCTCGTCCGCGCCCCGGCGGTCCTCTCGGTGGTCGGTGACACGCTCGCGGGCGCGGCCGCGGCCGGTCACGCGCTCACGCCGCGGCGCGCGCTGCTCCCGCTGGCCTCCGCGTGCCTCTACGCGGGCGGCATGGCGCTCAACGACTACGCCGACCGCGACCTCGACGCGGTCGAGCGGCCCGAGCGCCCGATCCCGTCCGGGCGCATCTCCGAGGCCCGCGCGCTCCGGGTCGCGGTGGGTCTCACGGCCGCGGGCGTCGGGCTCGCCGCCGCAGGCGGGGGACCGCGGGCGCTCGCGGTCGCCGTCCCGCTCGCCGCGAGCGTCTGGACGTACGACACGGTCGCCAAGGAGCACGCCGTCGGCCCCGTGGTCATGGCCGCGTGCCGCGGGCTCGACGTCCTGCTGGGTGCGGGCGTCGGGCACCTGCGCGCCGCGCTGCCCGCCGCGGCGGGGATGGCGGTGCACACCGCGGGCGTGACGTTCGTGTCGCGCGGCGAGGTGCACGGCACGACGTCGTCCCTCGCCGCCGGCGTGGCCGCGGCCACCGCGGTCGGCGGGGCGGTCGTCGGGGTCGGGGCGCTGCGCCGTGGTCGTGGGGTCGGCCCGGGCCGCGCGACCCGCGTGGCGACGGCGGTGGCCGGGGTCGTCGCGGCCGGCGCGTACCTCGCGACAGCGCTGCCTCGTCAGGTCGACGCCGCGATCACGCCGTCCGCGGGCAACGCCTTCGCGGCGACGAAGGCCGGGATCCGCGCGATGCTGCCCCTCCAGGCGGCGTGGGCGGCACGCGGCGGAAGCCTCGCGTCGGTCGGCGTGCTCGCGGGCGTCGAGGTCGCGGGCCGGCTCCTGCGCCGGTCCGGGCGCGGGCGTGCCGAGATGAGCGAGACGTGAGCGCGGACCGGGCCCCCGGGCCGGGGATGCCCTTCACGCTCGGTTACGGCACCAACGGCTTCACGGACCACCCGCTCGATGTCACGCTCGACGTGCTCGACCACGAGGGCTACGGCGCGGTCGCGCTCACGCTCGGCTTCCCGCACCTCGACCCGTTCACGGACGGGTGGCGCGCGGAGGTCGGCGCGCTGCGTGGTCGCCTCGCCGCCCTGCACGGCGGCGCGGGCATGCGCGTCGTCGTCGAGACGGGCACGCGGTTCCTGCTCGACCCGTACCGCAAGCACCGGCCCACGCTCGTGGACACGGAGGCCGACGCCCGGCTGCGGTTCCTGCGGCGCGCGGTCGAGATCGCGGCCGCGCTCGACGCCGAGTGCGTGTCCTTCTTCTCCGGCGTCCTGCCCGACGGCGCGTCCCCGGCCGAGGGCTGGTCGCTCCTGCGCGACCGCCTGCCCGGGCTCGTCGAGCACGCGCGCGACCACGGCGTGCGGCTCTCGCTCGAGCCCGAGCCGGGGATGCTCGTCGAGACCGTCGGCGACGCGCTGCGGCTGCGGGACGACCTCGGCGGCGACGCGGGGGACCTGGCCGACCTCGGCGTGACCGTCGACGTGGGGCACTGCCTCGTGGTGGAGCCCGACGGCGTCGTGGGCGCGCTGCGCGCCGCCGCGCCGTACCTCGCGAACGTGCAGCTCGACGACATGCCGCGCACGCACCACGAGCACCGCCCGTTCGGCGAGGGCGAGATCGACCTGCCGCTCGTGCTCTCGACCCTCGCCGACGTCGGGTACACCGGTGTGGCCGCGGTCGAGCTGCCCCGCCACTCCTACGACGCCCCCGGTCTCGCGCGCCGCAGCATGACAGCGCTGCACGAGGCATGGGGGCGGCCCGGGACGACCGTCCCCGACCAGGAACCACCCGTCTCCGACCACCCCCAGGAGGTGCCATGACCGAGCCAGCCCCCGCCGCCCCCGCGGCCCAGGACGGCGCGACCACCGAGGGCGAGCGCTGGCTCGCCGAGGCGCGCGCCGCCGTCGAGCAGGACCCCGCGGCCGTGTCGCGCGCGTTCGCGCTCGCCGGTCGCAAGGTCGGCCGCACACCGGTCCGCCCCGAGTCCGACCCCGCCGGCATCGTCCACGGCACCGTCGACGACGCCGCGCGCGCCGCGCTCGTGGTCACCCTCGCCGGGGCCGTCGGGCGCCGCGGCTCCGACGCCGACGCGGCGCTCGCCGCGCGCCTCGCGGACCTGTACCAGCACGGTGACACCGCCGAGCGGCGCGGCGTCCTGCGCGGGCTCGACGCGCTCACCGAGCGGGGGACGCTCGCGGGCGACTCCGCCGCCTCGGTCGTCGCCGTCGGGCGCGACCTCGCCGCCGACGCGCTGCGCACCAACGACCAGAGCCTCGTCGCCGCGGCGGTCGGGCCGTTCGCGGCCGCGCACCTCGACCCGCACGCGTGGCGCCACGCCGTGCTCAAGCTCGTGTTCATGGGCGTCAGCCTCGACGCCGTCGCCGGCCTCGACGACCGCGCGGACGACGAGCTCGCCCGCATGGCGCGCGACTTCGCCGCCGAGCGCCGCGCCGCGGGCCGCGTCGTGCCCGACGACGTCGCCCGCCTCGCCCCTGACGTCACCACCGGGAGGACCGCCTGATGCGCATCTTCGACCCCCACATCCACATGACCAGCCGCACGACGGACGACTACGAGGCGCTGTACGCGGCGGGAGTGCGCGCGCTCGTGGAGCCGGCGTTCTGGCTCGGCCAGCCGCGCACGAACGTGGGGTCGTTCCTCGACTACTTCGACGCCCTCCTGGGCTGGGAGCGGTTCCGGGCCGCGCAGTTCGGCATCCGGCACCACGCGACGATCGCCCTCAACCCCAAGGAGGCGAACGACGCGCGCTGCCGCGAGGTGCTCGACGAGATCCCGCGCTACCTGCTCAAGGACGGCGTCGTGGCCGTCGGCGAGGTCGGGTACGACTCGATGACGCCCGAGGAGGACGAGGTGTTCTCCCGCCAGCTCCAGATGGCGCGCGACGTCGAGCTGCCGGTCCTCGTGCACACGCCGCACCGCGACAAGCTCGCGGGCACGCGCCGCACGCTCGACGTCGTGCGCGAGTCCGGGGTGCCGTCCGAGCACGTGCTCGTCGACCACCTCAACGAGACGAACGTGGCGCTCGTGCTCGATGCCGGCGCGTGGGCGGGTTTCTCCATCTACCCGGACACGAAGATGGACGAGGACCGCATGGTCGCGATCCTCCAGGAGCACGGCACCGACCGCATGATCGTCAACTCGGCTGCGGACTGGGGCCGGTCCGACCCGCTCAAGACGCTCAAGACCGGCCGCGCGATGCTCGCCGCGGGGTTCACCGAGGACGACGTCGACAAGGTGCTGTGGCGCAACCCCGTCGAGTTCTACGGGCAGTCCGGCAACCTCGTGCTCGACCCGGTGCCGGGCTTCGTCGAGGGCGACCTGCCGACGCCCGGCGTCGAGTTCGAGGGCTCGTCCGTGCTGCGCGGCGTGCGGGCGTAGCGGGCCGTCTCGGAAGGGCACCACCACCATGCTGTTGTCGTACTGCACCAACGTCCACCCCGCTGAGGACCTCGACGGGGTCGTCGAGCAGCTCGTGACCTACGCGGGCCCGGTCCGCGCGGCCGCGGGGCTCGACGTCCTCGGGGTCGGGCTCTGGATGCCCGCGACGCTCGCGCACCGGCTCGCCGCGTCGCCGGCGGACCGGGCGTGGCTGCGCGCCGTCCTCGACGAGCAGGGTCTGCAGGTCCACACGCTCAACGCGTTCCCCTACGGCGGGTTCCACGCGGACGTCGTCAAGCTCGACGTCTACACGCCCACGTGGGCGCAGCCCGAGCGGCTCGCGTACACGCTCGAGTGCGCCGAGGTCCTGGCCGACCTCCTGCCCGACGGCGCGGCGGGCTCGATCTCGACCCTCCCGCTCGCGTGGCGCGCGCCGTGGTCCGCGGCGGACGACGAGGCGGCGACCCGCGCGTTCGTCGCGCTGGGCGCGGGCCTGCGCGACCTGCACGAGCGGACGGGGAAGGTCGTGCGCGTCGCGGTCGAGCCGGAGCCCGGCTGCGTGCTGGACACGGTGGACGACGTCGTGGCCTGGCTCGCGGCGCGCACCGGGGGTGACGGGACCGCGGCGGGCGCCGGGGAGGAGCGGATCGACCCCGAGCACGTGGGGGTGTGCCTCGACACGTGCCACCTCGCGGTGTCCTTCGCGGACCGGCGCGCGGGGACGGCCGCCACGGTGCGCCGCATCACCGACGCCGGGCTGCGCGTGGTCAAGGTGCAGGCGTCGGCGGCGCTCCACGTAGACGACCCGTCCGACCCGGCCGCGCGCGCGGCCGTCGGCGCGTTCGCCGAGAAGCGCTACATCCACCAGGTGCGCGAGCTCACGGCGTCGGGCGACGTGCTCGCCGCCGACGACCTGCCCGACGCGCTCGGCGACGGGCCTGCGCCCGGGCCGGGGGACGTCGTCGGGCACCCGCTGCCGGGGGAGGGGCCGTGGCGCGTGCACTTCCACGTGCCGCTGCACCACGAGCCTGCCGCTCCGCTCGCCGCGACGACCGACGTTCTGCGCGACGCGGTCGACGCCGTCCGGGCGGCACCGCACGGCGACGAGGCGCACCTCGACGTCGAGACGTACACGTGGGCGGTGCTCCCGGAGGGTGCGGCGACCGACTCGCTCGTCGCGGGCATCGCGGCCGAGCTCCGCTGGGCCACCACCCACCTCACCGCCGACATCGACCTCACCACCAGGAGGACCGCATGAAGCCCGTGCTGCTGCTCGACGTCGTCGGGCTCACGTCGACCGCGCTCGCGCACATGCCGCGACTGCGCCAGCTGGCCGCGAGCGGCTGGCAGTCCGAGCTCGCGACGGTCCTGCCCGCGGTGACGTGCAGCGTCCAGGCCACGATGACGACGGGGCTCAGCCCGTCGCAGCACGGGGTCGTCGGGAACGGCTGGTACTTCCGCGAGCTCGGCGACGTGTACCTGTGGCGGCAGCACGCCCGGCTCGTCGAGGGTGAGAAGCTCTGGGAGGCCGCCCGCCGAGCGCGCCGGGAGTACTCCTCCGCGAACGTGTGCTGGTGGAACGCGATGGGTATGACGACCGACGTCACCGTCACGCCGCGCCCGATCTACCACGCGGACGGGCGCAAGTCCCCGGACGCGTACGTGCGCCCCCCGGCGCTGCACGACGATCTCGTCGGCCGGTTCGGCGAGTTCCCCCTGTTCACGTACTGGGGCCCGACGGCGGACATCTCGTCCTCGCGGTGGATCGTCGACGCGACGCGGCACGTGCTGCGCACGCACGCCCCGGACCTCACGATGGCGTACGTCCCGCACCTCGACTACGACCTCCAGCGGTTCGGGCCGACGTCCCCGCAGGCCGACGCCGCCGCTGCCGAGCTCGACGAGACCCTCGCGCCCCTGCTCGACGACGCCGCGAACCAGGGTGTGACCGTCCTCGTGGTCTCGGAGTACGGCATCGCGGACGCCGACCGGCCCGTGCACCTCAACCGCATCCTGCGCCGCGAGGGGCTGCTCGAGGTCTACGTGCAGGACGGCAAGGAGCAGCTCGACCCGTGGACGTCGCGCGCGTTCGCCGTCGCGGACCACCAGGTCGCGCACGTCTACCTGGGCGACCAGCACGACCCCGCGCTCCAGCGGCGCGTCACCGACCTGCTGCGCGGCGTCCCGGGCGTCGACGAGGTGCTCGACCGCGAGGCGCAGGCGCGGTACGGGCTCGACCACGAGCGCTCCGGCGACCTCGTCGTCGTCGCGGAGCCCGGAGCCTGGTTCACGTACTACTTCTGGCTCGACGACGCGCGCGCGCCGGAGTACGCGCGCGGCGTCGACATCCACCGCAAGCCGGGCTACGACCCCGCCGAGCTGTTCTTCGACCCGGCCGACAAGCTCGCCAAGGCAAAGGCGGGGCTCAACCTCGTGAAGAAGAAGGTCGGCCTGCGGTACGCCATGAGCACCGTCCCGCTCGACGCGTCGTACGTGAAGGGCTCGCACGGCCGTCTGCCCGACTCCTCGGCCGACACCCCGCTCGTGCTGTGCTCCGACGCCGAGGTCCCGGTGTCTGTCGCGGGGGTCGTGGAGAGCGGGAGCGGGCAGATCCCGGCGGCGGCGATCAAGGGCCTGGTGCTCGAGCTCCAGGGCCTCGGCGTCCGCGTCTGACCCGCAGCCCGCGAGCCTGCCGTGCCCCGGCCACGACGCCGAACCCGGGACTCCTCCTCCGCGACGGTCGCCGCTGAGGAGCGGTCCCGGGCTCGGCGCGACCGTCAGTCCTCGTCGTCGTCCGGGAGGGCGACGAGGAGGTCGAGGTGCAGGCCGAGCAGCGTGCCGTCGGCCGCGACGGTGCGCACGAGCGGGTAGAAGCCGTCGCCCCACCCCGAGTGGGAGAGCACGACGTTCTCGCCCTCCTGGGCACCCGGGAGCAGGATGTTCGCCGACCCCTCGCGCAGGTGGTCGGGCGAGTCGGTGAGCGCGAACCAGCTCGTGTCCGTGCCGTCGTCGAACACCTCGTCGTACCAGTCGCCGTCGGGCATGAGCCGCGCGACGGCGTCCGCGTCCGCGAACGCGACCGTCCCGGCGTCCACGGGCACGCCGTAGGCGGCGCCGGCCTCGGGAGGCCCGTCGGCGCCCTCGGGGACGACCGGCTCGACGGCCGCCACGTCGCCCTCGGCGAGCACGACGCTCAGGTACGCCTCGCGCAGGTGGGAGCCGTCCTGCTCGTCGGAGACGTCGGCGACGGTGACGCGCACGGGGTACCGGCCCGGCTCGACCTGGACGACGAGTCCCTCGCCGAGCAGCGTGAACGGGTCGGACGCCTCGATCCTGCCGCTGGGCAGGACGAGCTCGCCCAGGTCGTGCACGGTGAGGCGCAGGCCCGGGCCGCCCGGGGCGCCGGTCCCTGCGGCGGGGCCGGGGCGCAGGGCGAAGAACGTGTCAGGGGTGGGGAAGTCGCTCACGCCGCGAGCGTAGCCGCCGGAGCGGGCGTGCCGCCCGGGGAGACGCCGCTGCGCCCGCGGTGCGGAGCCGGGCATCATGGCCGGATGCCGCTGACCACCGACGACGACCCTCGCCACCTGGACCGCGAGTGGATCTGGCGCATGCTCTCGACCGAGGTCTACTGGCACCGCTGGCGGGAGCGCGCCGACGTGGAGCGGCAGATCGACGGCGCGTGGCGGGTCGTCGGTGTCTACGACGGCGCGACCGGTCGCCAGGTGGGGTTCGCCCGGGCAGTGTCCGACGGCGTGAACGACGCCTACCTCGCGGACGTGGTCGTCGACCCGGCGGACCGCGGTCGCGGTGTCGGCACGCTCCTGGTGCGCACGATGATCGACGACGGCCCCGGGGCGCGGTTCCGCTGGACGTTGTTCACCGACGACGCCCACGGGCTCTACGCGAAGTTCGGCTTCGAGACGCCCGACCGGACGGCGATGGTGCGCCCGGGCGCGCGGCGTCTCGCGCCCTGACGCGGCGAGGGCCGCCACCCGGTCTCGGATGGCGGCCCTCGCCGTCGTGCGTACTGCTGACGGCCGCTGACGGCCGCTGACGACTACGAGCAGCTCAGCGCCTCGTAGTCCGCGTCGTAGGTCGTCGTGACCTCCTCGCCGTCGACCTCGGCGGTGAGGGTCGCGGTCACCGACCCGGCGTCGAACGACGCGGAGCGCGACGAGAACGACTGGTAGGCGTTCTTGCCGTCCTTGACGTTCGGGAACGTCTTCTCGCCGTACGGCGTGGTGACCACGACGTCGGCCGCGGCGCCCGACTCGTTGAGCACGCGGACCGCGACGTGCGCCTTGCCGCCGAGGCAGCGCGCCTCGGCGGTGACCGTCGCGTCGACGACGGCGGACGTCGTGACGTCCACGGTCTGCCAGCGCTTGGTCGGCGTCGCGTTGTGCAGGTGCAGCAGCAGGAGCTTGCCGCTGCCCGCCTCGGCCGCCGCCTCCGAGCGGTGCACCGGGATCGACGTGTCGTCGGCCCCGACGAACAGGAGCTGGTCGCCGCCGTCGAACCAGTAGGCCGGGTCGTACGGGTCGCCCGTGAACGTCTTGGTCGCGTCGACGAGCTGGTCGGCGGCCTGCGAGTACGGCGAGTACGTGAGGACCTGGAAGGTCGGCACGTCGCCCTCCTCGATCCCGAGCGACCCGATGCCGACGGGGATGACGACGACGTTGTTGTCGAACACCGAGGTGTCGACGTTCCCCCACACGGAGTTGATCGGCTGGACGTCGATGTTGGCGCCGGCCTTCCAGGCCTTCCCGTCCGGGTCGGTCCAGTCCTTGAGCGTGAACGTCGCCGCGACCGTGAGATCCGTCTCGGAGTTCAGCTTCATCGCCGCGACCTCGAAGTCGGCCGTGCCGTCGGAGTCGACGTCCACCTCGACCGCCGGGATCGAGACGGAGCCGAGGCTCGCCCACTGCCCGTCGACCGCGACGCCGATGCCGATGACGCCGTCGGCGGGGTCGCCGCCGTCCGCCGCGACCTGCGGCGCCGTCGACGTGAAGCCGACCGCGCGCACGTCGGCCGCCGCGATGGCCGACGCCGAGGCCCCGACCGCCGCGTCCGCCTCGAGGCGCGGGCTCGTCGTCTTGAGCTCGAACGGCGCGACGAGCGAGTACCAGCCGCCCGAGGCCACGCCGCGGCCGTCGAGGTCGAGGTCGGCGGTGGTCGCCGATCCCGGGAAGGCGACGGCCTTGCCGGAGAGGTCGCTCACGAGCTTCGGCGACGCCTGGACCGGGACGCGCAGCGCGGTACCGCCGTCGGTCGGGGTGAGGACGACGCGGCCGCTGACCGACGACACGAAGTCGCGCGGCACGCCGAGGCCGGAGTCGGCCGACGACGTCGGGTCGAGCTCCTTGGCGAGCGTCGCCGGGTCCGCGGTGAGCGTCACCGTGACGACCGTGCGCTGACCCGCGGGGACGGTGACCGACGCCGGGGCGACCGACACGGTCGCGCCGCCCGCGGTGCTCGACTGGGCGAAGCTCGTCGCGTACGTCTTGGGAGCGTCGCCCGTGTTCTGAACGGTCACGGTCTTGCGCACGGTCACGGTGTCCTTGCCGACCGGCACGACGCCGAACGCCACGGACACCTGGTCGGAGTCCTGCGACGCGTACGCGAGCGTGGTGTTCGCGACCGCGTCGACGGCGTCGACGCGCCCGGAGCCCACGCGCTCGGGGCCGTAGGCGGTGCCCGTGCCCGAGGGGCCGGTGAAGACGTCGTGCGTCGCGGTGTTCATGACCGACGCCTTGACCTCCGCCGGCGCCCAGCCCGGGTGGGCCTGCTTGACGAGCGCCGCGATGCCCGCGACGTGCGGGGTGGCCATGGAGGTGCCGGACTTGATGCTCGCGCCGTCCAGGTGGCCGGACGCGACGGACGCGATCCCCGTGCCGGGGGCCGCGACGTCGGGCTTGGCGACGCCGAGCGAGCCGTGCACGCCGCGCGACGAGCCGCTGTTGAGCGTGTCGCCGATCTCCGGGATCGAGACGAACGACGACAGCGCGAACGACGGGCCGATGGTCATCGTGACCTCGCCGGCCTCGATCGCCGGGCGCAGCGCGTCGTGGCTCGCGGCCGTGAGCTGGGCGCCGGGGATGCCCGCGTTGCCCGCGATGCCCGCGACGAACGACGGGAGCTCGGAGGACAGCAGCACGCCGACCGCGCCCGCGGCCTGCGCGTTGTTGAACCGCGCGGCGCTGCCGCACGCGCGCGTCGCGTCGTTGTCGTCCCAGTAGAGGAACGCGATCTTGCCCGCGACGGCCGCCGCCTGCTCGGGCGTGAACGCCTGGCAGCCGGAGAAGTCGTCCGCGACGAACGCGACGGGGGCGGTCACGTCCGCGCCACCCGCGTAGTCCTGGGAGTTCTGGGCGGGGTACTCGCCCGCGAGCGACTCGGGCGCGTCGACGCGCACCGCGTCGAACGTCTGGGTGTCGCCGAGCGAGTTCGCGACCGTGAGGGCGGTGCGCGCGTTGCCGGGCGAGCCTCCGACGTCGGTCACGTCGCCAGCGTTGCCCGACGCGATGACGGACAGGGTGCCGAGGCGCGAGAGCTGGTCGATGAAGAGGTTCTCCGGGTCGTCCGCGGGGGAGCCGTCGGAGCCCAGGGAGAGGTTGACGATGTCGAGGCGGTCGGACAGGTCGCCGTCGCCGTTCGGGTCGGCCGCCCACTCGAGCGCGTCGACGACGACGCCCGTCGAGCCGCCGAGGTCGCCGAACACCTTGAGCGCGTACAGGCCCGCCTCGGGCGCCGAGCCCGGGCCGACCTGCCAGTCGGAGATGTCGGTGAGGGTCGAGTAGTCGCCGTCGAACGTCTCGCCGTCGGCGGTGACGCCGTACGCCGCCGTCGTGCCGGCCACGTGGGAGCCGTGGCCCGAGCCGACCGAGTCGAGCGAGTCGATGGGGTTCTCGTCGGGCGTCGGGACCATCGACGTGCCCGGGACGGTGCCGCTCGCGTCGTAGTCGTAGCCAGCGAAGTCGTGCCCGCCGAGGAACTTCAGCTCGTCGAACGTGCCGTCGGGGACCGGGCCGGTGCCGCGGTCGCCGTAGGCCTCGTCGAACGCCTCCTGGGTGCCGGGGCCGCCGAACGCCTTGTGCGTGTAGTCGATGCCCGTGTCGATGATGCCGATGCGCACGCCCTCGCCGGTGAGGCCCGTGCTCTGCCACGTCTCGAGCGCCCGCGTGAACACGTCCGTGCCCTTGTTCGCCGGCTTCTTGGGGATGATCCGGTAGACCGTGAGGACCGAGGCGTCGCGCGCGAGGTCGCGCACCCGGGCCGCGTCGCCCGTGACGACGACGCCCGCGACGAGCGTGCTCGTCACCGACACCTGCTGCGGGTCGCGCGCACCGGCGCTGCGGGCGGTCGCCTGCTGCGGGACGACGTCGTCCGCGAGCTGCGCGACCTCCTGCGCGTTGGCCTCGACCTCGTCGGGGCTCGCGCCCTGCGCGGCGAGGTCGACGGCCGACGGCGCGTCGAGCTCGACGAACGCCGTGACGGTGCCGGTCGCCTTCGCGAGGGACGGCGCGACCTTGTCGGTCGGGGCGAGGGACGCGCCCGACTGCACGCCGAGGGAGTCCCCGGGGTCGGGCGGCGGGTCCGCGACGGCAGGCGCGGCGGCCGCGGCGACGACGGCGAGGCTCGCGGCGGCAGCGGTCAGTGACACGGGTAGAGAACGGTGCTTCATCGACACTCATCTCCCCGGCAGGGCCGGTTCGGCGAAGGGTTCGTGGATGGGTCCTTCCCAGCGGTCTCGCCCGGGTGGGACGGAGGCCACCCGAGCACGGTAACCAACGAGTGCACGACGTGCCCAGCGGCGGGTGCCGGTGCCGGCGACGAGCCGGAGACAACGGGGGCGGCACGCTCTACGATGCGGGCGGGGTCACAGGACGTGGCCGTCCTGTGGGAGTCCCCTTCCCGCGGCAGGTCCACGGGGTGCGAACCCGGGGGCGTGGCCCACGCAGAAGGAGAAACCATGACCAGATCCTCGCGCCGCGTCCTGTCCGCCACGCTCGTCGCCGGACTCGCCCTCAGCGCCGTCGCCGCGGCGCCGGCCCTCGCGTCGGAGCCCGACCTGCGGGTCGTGACCTGGGACCGCGGTGCCGACCCCGCCGCCGACGCGCAGGTCTCGACGGGCGAGAGCTGTGCGGTCGAGGCCCAGCCGCTCCTGCCCGGCCAGGACGCCGACACGCTCCCGCCCGCGCCCGAGGTGTGCTTCGGCTCGCTCGAGGAGGCGCTCGAGTTCGTCTCGGGCGGCGACGTCGCCTCGTCGCGGCTCGCCGACGCGACGGGGGCGGAGGTGGAGGGTCTGGTCTCGGAGCTCAACGCGTCGGCGTCGTCGGCCTCGGCCGGGCTGCGCCTCGCCGGGACGGAGCGCGCGACCGCCGCCGCCGCCAGCTCGCTCGTCCTGGGCGTGCTGTGGCGCGACGCCAACTACAAGGGAGCGTCCAAGGTGCTCTACGGGTCGGGCACCAACGGGTGCTACACCGGCTCGACCTACGGCTTCCCGAACCTCGCGAACCTGCTCATGAACAACGTCGTCACCTCCGCGACGACCTACGCGGGCTGCTGGGTGACCCTGTACGACTCGTACAGCTACGCGGGCGCGAAGAAGAACTGCACGCCGCACTGCGCGACGCTGGGCACGTTCGACAACCGGGCGTCCTCGGTCGTCTACCGCCCCGCGGGCCAGCTCGGCTGAGCCGTCACGCGGCGCCGCCGGGCACGTCGCTGGACCAGCGGCGGGCCCGGCCGGCGCCGAGCCGGGCCGGGCTCACCTCGCGCACGGCGACCGGGCGCCCCAGCAGCTGCCCGACGGCGTCGCCCGCGGACCGTGCGGCCCGCGCCCCGGCGTCGCCCGCGGCGTCAGGGACGACGTCGAGCGTGACGCTCCCGTCGGCCGACTGGTGGAGCTGCCACGCGGCCATGCCGTGGGCCTGGAGGTGCTGGGCGGCGTCGACCGACGGCACCCACGCGCCGTCGGGCCGCAGGTAGCGCACGGGGGACCGGCCCTCGAGGTCGTGCAGCTCGACCCGCTCCCCGCGCCGCACGATCCGCGCGCGGTCGCCGGTGCGGTAGCGCAGGAGCGGCAGGTACGGGTTCTCGTCGACCGTGACGACGACCTCGCCGAGGTCGCCGTCGGGGACCGGGGCGCCGTCGTCGTCGAGGACCTCGACCCAGACGCGCCGCCCCGCGACGACGACGAACGGCCCCGCGCCGGTGCGGGCTGCGACCGCGCCGGTCTCGCGCAGCCCGTAGAGGTCCACGACGGGCACGTCCCACGTCGCGCGCAGGCGCGCGCGGGCGACGTCGGACAGGTGCGCGGCCCCGCTGACGAGCGCGACCGGGTGCAGCGCGAGGCCTAGCTCCTCCGCGAGCCGGGCGAGCGCGAGGAGCGGCAGCGGCGAGCTCGACACCACCTGCGGGTCTTGCGCCGCGAGGAACGCCGTGCGGTCGCCGGGGTTCCTCCAGGCACCGGGGTCGAGGTTCACGCGCGCCATGCTCGGGGCGGCGGCACCCGGTCCACGCCGGAACCCGGTCATCGCCGACGCGTACGTGAACGCCTCGCGCTGGTCCACGAGGTTCATCAGGCCCAGGCGGCCGGGCGCGGGCTCCCAGGCGGCGCCCGTGCTCGCGACGAGGTGCTGCAGGAGCACGAGGTCCGCCGCGACGGCCACGGGGTGCAGCGGCACGCGGACCGCCGCGCCCGTGCTGCCGGAGCTCGTGCCCTCGAGCACGCGGCCGAGCGGCACGTCCACGGGGACGAACGACGCCACGTCGTGCCGCAGGTCGTCGCGCGTGACAGGGCGGACCGCGGTGAGCGGTGACCCGGCACGGCTCTCGCCGCGGTCGCGCGCCCGGCGGTACCGCGGCACGACGGCGTGCGCGCGGTCGACGAGCGCGCGCACCCACGCGGGCGGTGCGAGGGGCGACCCGTCCGCGGTGACGGGCGGCGCGCCCCGGTCCTCGGCGCAGGTGTCGGCACGGGCGTCGGGGCGGCCGGCGGCGAGGCGGGCCGCGACCTCGTCGAGCACGGGCAGGTCGTCGGGGCGCAGCCGGTCGCCGGTGACGTGGACCCAGGCGGGCGCGGCGGGGTGGTCCCGCACGGCGTCGAGCGCGGCCCGGCCGGCGTCGTCGAGCGTGGGCCAGCGCTCCGCGTCGGTGAGCGCGACCGCCGCGCCGGGGGCGTACTCGTCGAGCGTGAGGTCGGGGGCGTCGTCGGGTGTCGTCATGGGCTCCTCGTCAGTAGTTCGCGTACTGCGCGGCGGCCTCCTTGGCGCGCTTCTCGGCGAGCTCGCGCGCGAGCTGCTCGGCGCGACGCGCCTCCTGCGCCATCTCGTGAGCGATCCGGCGCTGCTCCGCCGTGCTCACGGCGGTCCACCGGTCCTGGGCCACCTCGGGGCTCTCGCCCGTGGGCCGCAGCCCGAGCTCGCGCAGCACGGCGCGGGCCAGCTCCTCGCGCGCCGTGGGCGCGTGCAGCCAGTCGTCCGGCGTCCGCAGCAGCGCCAGGGCGGGCACGGCCTGCTCGACGACCCGGACGAGCGCGCCCGGCGTCGCGGCGGCCCGGAACGCGGGCGCGGCGAGCAGGTGCTCGTCGCGCAGGAGCCAGCAGACCGTCCCGGCGAGCGCCGCGTACGGGGCGTGGGTGCACAGCGCCTCGACGGCGGCGCGCTGCGGGCCGCGCAGCACGCCGACCGCGCCGCCGGCGGCGAGGAGGTCCGCGGTGTCGCCGACGAGCGCGGCGGCCACGACCACGGGGTGGTCCAGCACGTCCGGGGGAGTGTCGGCCAGGCGGTGCACGACGTCGGCGAGCGCGGGGCCCTCGACCGTGGGGCGGGTGAGGTCATCGGCCACGACGGGCTCCTTCCGGTCGGCTGCCCGCTCCCGGGGCACCTGCCAGGGCACCGGTCGAGGCGCCCCACAGCTCGCGCGCGAAGGCGCGGGCGAACGCGACGAGGTCCTCCTGGCTCTGCACGGCGTGGACCCGGTAGCCCACCGCGTACTCCCGCACCGTCTCGGCGCCCTTCGCCGCGACGTCCAGCACGAGCGTGCCCCCGCCCCCGGCGGCCGCGACGGCGCGCGCCGCGGTGCCCTCGTGCGGCGCGACCAGCTCGGCGTCGGGGCGAGCGCCCCACCGGATCCGGACGACGTCGTCGAACATCGAGACGACGCCGTCGTCGGAGATGACGGCGACGTGGCACGGGCGCGTGCGGGTCGGCGGGGCTCCGGTCGCCGGGTCGCCGAGGTGCGTGCGCTCCAGGAGCGGGACCGGGAACGACGTCGAGCCACCGAAGTGCGCGACGACCGCGTCGAGCACGCGGTCCTCGTCGCGCACGAACCCGTCCGTCCCGGCGACCTGCTGCGGCCCGCTCCACGTCGTCGCCTGCACGCGGGCACCGGCGCGCAGGGCCGAGAGCGCGAGGACCGCCCCGGCGAGCGCGATCGGCGCGACCCGCCGCGTCGGGTCCGGCATCGAGCCGGACGAGTCGAGGTACAGGTCGAGGTCGACGGGGACGCGGTCGGGCTCGTCGCCCGTGTCCTCGTCGACCGACCGGCGCACGGTCGTGAACCCCGGCACGACGACGGGCGAGCGCAGCAGCGTCCCCGTCCAGTCCACCTCGCTCAGCTCGTCGCCCACGTCCCACTGCTCGTGCGCGCCGAGCAGCGGCTCCGTGGCACGCACGTGCTCGCGCACGGGGAACGGGACGAGGAGGGGCGCGGCGTGCTCGCGGTACCAGCGCCGGGCCGACGCCGCCGCGTCCGTCGTGAGCCCGAGCAGCCGGAGCGTCGCGTCGTAGTCCGCCGGCGCGAGGGCCTGGCCGGTCGCGTCGTGCGCGCCCTCGCCGTCCGTCCCGGGGGCGTGCTGGGTGGTGTCCGGTCGCGCCGGGGGGACGTCATCCGCGCCCAGCCCGAGGTCCCCGACGACGCGCGGGTCGAGCGCGGGGTGGCGCACGGGCTCGACGGCGCGCGGGTCCGTCGCGAGCCCGCCGGGGACCGCCCCGGCCACCTCGTCCTGGCCGCAGACCACCTGGGGCAGCGTGGACCGCCGACGCCGGAGGTGGCGCCGGCGGGCCTCGCGGTCTCCGTGCTCGGGTCGTGCCTGGCGGTCCTTCGCGGTCGCCAGCGACCCCGCCTCCGACGCGAGCAGCGTGCGCAGCAGCGCGGCGAACCCCGCGGCGCCGCCGACGGGGTCGTCCGCGTAGGCGCGCACGAGCCGCGCCACGAGCGTCGCCTCGCGCTCGGCCACCGGGACCTCGGACGAGGTGAGGTCGCCGCGCGGCAGGCCCCAGAGAATCTCGTCCGCGCGCAGCACGGTCTGCATGACCACGCTCGTCCCCGGACCCAGCGCGCGCCACAGCCCGGCGAGGTCGGTCCCGGCGCGGCGCTGGAGTCGGTCGTTGATGAGCAGGTCGCTCCACAGGTTGGCGGTGAGCGGCGCGAGCTGGTCCTGGTCCACGAGCCCGGCACGCGTGCGCGCGACGAGGAGCGCGCTCGTCGTGAGGTCGCCGGGGGAGAGCACGTGGTGCCCCACCTCGTGCGCGAGGACCGCGACCGCGTGGTCCTCGATGCCCAGCTCCACGACCTCGGCGAGGTCCACGTGGACGCTCACGCGCGTCGTCGAGAACCACGCGAACGACCCGACCCCCTCCGGGGCGGTGCCGGGGCCGTGCAGCGTCGGAGCGCCCAGGCGCGTGAACCGCCCCCAGGCCGCGAGCGCCTCGGGCCACGCGGCGTGCCACCGCTCGCGCAGCGCGCCGAGGTCGGGCGGCGCGCCGGGACGGTCCGGCGCCGCCGCGCTCACCGGGGCCACCGCACGAGGAGGACGTCGTACGAGCCGGTCCGGCTCACCAGCGCGAGCCGGCCGGACGGCGTCTCGACCACCGCGGCGCCGCTGACGTCCGTCAGGACGTCGTCGGGCGCGGGGTCGGCCGCGCCCCGGCCGGCGGCTCGGTGGTCCGACGCGTGCAGGCCCTGGTCGACGGCGTCGGGCCCCGGCCGGGTGACCGTGCCCGTGGCGTGGTCGCCGGCACCCGGGGCGCGCGCGACGAACGCGCCGTGGACGTCGGCGACGAGCGTCCACTCGACCGTCTCGTCGCCGGTCGCCGCGGCGTCGCCGGCCGGCGGGCCGTCGCCGGTCGAGAGCAGCACCCAGCGCAGGCCCGGGTGGCGCGCGTCGGCACCGACGACCAGCGCGGGCGACCGCCACGGGCCGCCGAACCCGCGGAAGCCGCCGAACCGCCCCAGGACCTGGGCGGGCCCGGGAGCACCCGGCAGGCGGACCCACCTCGAGCCGGCGGGTCCGTCGTCCTCCCCGCCCTCGCCGTCGGTGGGCCACCACCACGGGTCCGCGGCGTGGCGGTCGAGCACGGCCCGCAGGTCGGGGGAACCGGTCCGCGCGTCCGTGCCGGTCGCCGGGAGCGACAGCGCAGCCCGCGCGACCTGTGCCGGGAGCGAGCGTGCGGCGTCGAGCGCCGCGTCCCGGTAGCGCACGAGCCCGCTGCGCCACGCGGCGACGAGCACCGCGCCCCGGACGGTGCCGGCCACCGGGGCACCTGGCTCCGCGGCGGGCGACACCTCGGACGCGGCCACGACGCGCGTCGCCCATCCGGCGACGTCCCCCCGCGAACCGGGCCCGCCGCCGACGGCGCGCGCCCCGTCGACGACGGCCGCGACCGTGACCGCGGGCGCCGCCGCGAGCCACGGCCCCAGGCGCGGCACCAGGTCGAGGACGGCGCGCCGCTCCGGACCGCCGACGCGCCAGCGCCGCGCCGCCACGAGCCGCGCGACCGCGTCGACGAGCGCGTCGCACGTCGCCGCGAAGGCGTCGGCCCCGAGCGGGCCGACGAGGGGATCCGCCGCGAGGGCCGCCTCGCGCACCGCCTCGGCGAGCACGTCCCGGTCCGCGCCGAGCGCGAGGGCGCGGGCCAGCGCCGCGTCGTAGCGCTCGCGGGCCGCCAGCGCGCGGGCCGAGAACGCGGCCGGTGCGACCTCGCGGGGCACCAGGGCGGGACCGGTGGCGACCCCGGTCACGAGCCGCTCCAGCGCAGCCACGCGAGGTAGTTCGTGTACCGCTGGTGGGCGTACTTGAGCGCGAGCGCGTCCTCGTACACGTGGCCGTGGAGCTTGGCGTGCTTCTCCCACGACGCGAGGACCTGCTCGATCCGGGCGAGCCGGCGCAGCACGTCCGCCTCGGGCAGCCCCTCGAACCCGGCCGCGACGTCCGCGAGGACCGCCCCGACGTCGTCCTGGTCGTCCAGGCCGGCGGCGTCGTACTGCCGGCACGCCGTGTCGAACAGGTCGCGGATCCACGACACGCGGTCCGAGCGCAGCGGCTCCCGCTCGCGGTCGTCGAACGGGGCGGACCGGAGGTCGGGGAGCAGCTTGTCGTGCAGGACGAACGGGAGCACCGCGCGCAGGTCGGCGAGCTCCACCTCGGCGTCCCCGCGGAAGTACGCCATCGCCTTCGCGTACGCGACGAGCGACTGGAGCGCGCGCACCGACAGGCCGTTGAGCGTCTGCGCGCCCACGTCGCCCAGGCGGTCGCGGCCCGTGTCCGCCGTCGCCACGAGGTGCGGGTCCACGCCGGCGACGCGCGCCGTGTCCTTCGTCCGGTACTCGAACTGCCACCCCGCGCGCTCCAGCACCTCGAGCTGGCTCGCGAAGAACTCGAGGCGACGGCGCACCGGCTCGGGGAACGGCACGGCCAGGATCGCGGCGTGCAGCGCGTCGTGCTCGGCGGCGTCGAACACGATCTCCGGCGGCACGTTCTCCTCCGGGCGCACGCGCCGCTCCGCGCGCGCGACGAGGTCGCCCAGGAAGCGGTTGTTGAACGGCATCGCGTGCACGACGACGTCGATGCGGTCCCGCAGCGCGTCCACCACCTGGTACGTGCCGCCGCCCGCGTCGTCGTTCGCCGTGAGGTACCAGGCGGCGTCGCCCGTCTCGTAGACCTGGTCGTAGACCTCGACGTACCCGTCCGCGAGCACCGTGAGCAGCGCCGACTGCGTGCGCGTCGGGATGCGGTTGTACTCGTCGACGATCTTCACGCGCATCCCGAGCCACGACCGCCAGGCGACGTCCACGTCCGCGAGGCTGTCCGCCTGCACGAGGTCCTTGGGCAGCGGCGTGCCGAACAGGTCCGACACCGTGAGCTGGGGGTGCCCGTGCTGCATCGCGCGGCGCACGTCGCGCACCGGGTAGCCCGCGAGGACGCCCATGAGCACGGCGCTCGCGGTCTTCCCGCGACCCGGCCCGCCGATCATCAGGCACCGCCCGCGCACCGCGAAGGTCAGGAGCGGCAGCAGCACGAAGCTCGAGTACGACTGGTCGCTCGGCAGGGTGAGCAGCGCCTGGGAGTCGCCGAGGCGGAAGCTCGTCTCGCGCGCGCCGGGGGCCGCGAACTCGACGTCGTAGTGCGGGCTGATGATCGCGTGGTTGACGACCCAGAAGTACGCCTGGCGCAGCTTCTCGTCGAGCGGCAGACCGCTCGGCGCCGCGCCGTCGTCGGGGCCCGCCTCGGCGACGGGCGTGCCGAACAGGTCGTCGACGCCCAGAGCGAACGGGTCGCGCCCGCCGGCCTGCCCCGCGGGCTGCGGCCGGGTCGGCGCGGAGGACACGTGCTCGAGATCGGTCACGGGCCGATCCTGCCACCGTCCTGCGCGGGTCGCGGGGACGTCCGTGCCCGGTCCGCGGGGCTCGCCGGGGCGCGTCCGGGGATCAGAAGGCGTCGGTGCCGGCCTGGGGGAGCGGGTCGGCGACGTGGCGCGGGGTGGCCAGCAGCGGCGCGACGGCGGCCAGCGCCTGGGCGAGCCGGCTCGCCCGGTCGCCGCGCACCTCGAACCAGGGGACGCCGGGGTGCCCACCGTCCGGTGTCGGGAGCTCGGCGGGTCCGAGGTGCTGCACGACGTCGGTCGGGTCGTCGAGGCGCGGTCCGGTCCCGGCGAGGACCTCGCGGAACCGGTCCTGCATCGCGTGGCGCACGTGCTCGCCGTCGCGCAGGCCGTCCTGGACGAACGGGATCTCGTCGCCGGTGAGGACGTAGAGGTCGGGGCGGCGGGTCGCGGCGAGCGCCTCGACGGTCGGGGAGCGGTGGCCCACGTAGCGCTCGTGCCACAGGGTCGTGGCGAGCACGTCCGTGTCGCACACGAGGAGCGGGACGGGGGACGTCGCGGCGGCGGCGTCCTCACGGCGGGCCTGCTCGCGCGCGACGAGGTCGAACTCGGCGGTGTGCCACGGCGCGGCGAGGCCGCCGGGCCGGACCTCCGACCACTCGCGCCCGAACTCGAGCACGGGGTCGAGCCCGAGGTGGGCGGCGAGGTCGGTCGCGAGGGTCGTCGAGCCCGTGGACTCGGCGCCGAGCACGACGACGCGCCGCACGTACCAGGACCGGACCGCGGCGGGCAGCGCCCACCAGTGCTCCGCGGGGTCGGCCCGCACGGCCGACCCGGACACGGGCAGGTGGCGGCGGTCGGGGTCCACCTGGACCCACGTCGCGTCGAACCGCCGGGCGAGCTCGACGCCGTACCGGTCCGACGTGAGCACCGCGTCGACCGGCGGGTCGTCCGGGTCGAGGAGCGAGCGCATCACCTTCACGTGCTCGTCCCACGCGTGCGGGTCGGCGTAGTCGACGGGCGCGTCGTCGAGCCCGTGCACGACGCGCGCGCCGGGCACCTCGGCCCGCAGCCACGCGGCGCGCAGCGCGGCGGGGATCGACTCCCTCGTCGAGGCGAGCACCTGGACGGTGACGCGCTCGCAGCGCGCGAGCGCGGTGCGGACGAGGTGCACGTGGCCGGCGTGCGGCGGGTAGAACTTGCCGATCACGAGGCCGTGGGCGAGCCGCGTCACCGGGCCGGCTCCGCGTCGTCGGGAACGAGGGCCGGGCCGACGGCTCCCGGCCCGGCGGTGCTCACGGCCTGCTCGGCGCCCGAGTCGCGCCGGGCCGCCGACCACTCGCGCAGACCCTGGACGCACAGCGCGACGAACCCGACGTAGAGCGCGGCGGTGAGCCACAGGCCCTGGCTCGCGTAGAGCCCGACGAGCACGACGTCCGTCGCGATCCACACCCACCAGTTGCCGATCCACTTGCGCCCGAGCATCGTCTGCGCGAGCAGGCTCGACGACGTCGTGAGGGCGTCCCAGAACGGCACCGCGGAGTCGGTCCAGGTGGTGAGGACGGCGACGAGCGCCGCCGTGGTCCCCGCGGCGGCGACCAGCCCGACCACCCACGCCGCGCGGGGCGTGCGGTGCACGACGAGGCGGCCCCGGTCGGTGCCGCCCCGGAGCCACCAGTACCAGCCGAGCGCGCCGAGCACGAGGTAGACGACCTGCAGCCCGGCGTTCGCGTACAGCCCCGCGCCGGTGAACACCACGAGGAACACGACGTTGTTGGCCAGCCCGACGGGGAACGTCCACACGTTCTGCCGCACGGCGAGCCACACGCACGCGGCGCCCGTGACGAACCCCAGGATCTCCTCGACGCTCACGGGCGCTCACTCTACGGGCGCTCCGCGGGGCTCCCGCGGGTGGTGTCGGCATGTGACGTGCGCCGCGCTCGGGGGCAGGCGGGCCCGCGGGGCGTTACGGTCGGGACGAGCCCGGTCCCTCCCGGGCACCCCGACGTCGAAGGAGATCTCGCATGCCCACGCGTATCGCTCGTACCGCCTGGAACGGTGGACTGCAGGACGGTCAGGGCCAGGTCGAGCTGTCGAGCTCGAAGGTCGGCACGTACGACGTCTCGTTCCCGCGCCGCGCCGCAGACGACGCGGGCGGCGTCACGAGCCCCGAGGAGCTCATCGCCGCCGCGCACTCGTCCTGCTACGCCATGCAGTTCTCGGCGGTGCTCGCCGAGGCCGGCGCGACGCCCGTCTCGCTCGAGGTGACCGCCGAGGTCACGCTCGCGCCGGACCCCGCCGGCGGCTTCCAGATCCCGACGATCGCGCTCACGGTCCGGGGCGAGGTCGAGGGCATCGACGAGGCCGGGTTCCAGCAGGCGGCCGAGACGGCGAAGGCGACGTGCCCCGTGTCGAAGGCGCTCGCGAGCGTCCCGACGATCACGCTGGACGCCGCGCTCGAGAGCTGACGCACGGGTACCACCTCGCCGAGCACGACCTGAGGGTCGCTGTCCCCGGACGGCGGCCCTCAGTCGTGCCCGGCACGGGTCGAGGCGCGGATGGGGGTCAGCGGGGGAGGAGCGGCGGGGTCGAGGTCCCCGCGCCGTCGCGGATCCCGTCGACGAGCTCGGCGAGCGTGTCCTTCGCGCCGTGGGCCGGGTGCCACCGCAGGAGCTCCCCGGCGAGGCTCGTGTCCAGCACCGGCGCGCGCATCGCCATGTCGAGCCAGCCCTCGCCGACCGGCACGAGGCGGGCGCGCCAGGCGGCGGCGACGGCCGTCCGCGCCGTCCCGTAGGGGACGGTGCGCAGCGAGCCGTCCGCGACGACGTCCGCCACGTCCTGCGGCGTGAGCACCGTGGGGTGGGCGACGTTGAACGGCCCCGGGTGCCGGCCGACCACGATGCGCGCGTACGCCTCGGCGACGTCCTCGGCGTGCACCACCTGGAGCCGCAGGCCGTCGGGCAGCGGGACGGTGGGCAGGGGCGCCCGGCGGAGCACCCGCGTGCCGAACGGGCCGAGGAAGTACCGCGTGATCTCGGAGGCGGCGTCGCGCTGGAACACCAGGGCCGAGCGGACGCGCGAGACGACGATCCCGCTGTGGCGGTCGACCTCGTCGAGGAGCGACTCCACGGCCGCCTTGTCCTCGGAGTACGACGAGCCGGGCACGCCCTCGACGGGCCAGCCCTCGTTGACCGGGGTGTCGCGCGCGTCGCCCGCGTACGGGGCGGGCGAGTACGCGCCGACCGACGACGCGACGACGAGGTGCGCGACCCCGGCCCGCTGCGCGGCCTCGACCACTCGCCGTGTCCCCTCGACGTTGACCCGGCGCAGGCGCTTGCGGTCGTGGCTCGGCTGGATCGCCCACGCGAGGTGCACGACGACGTCCGCCCCGGCGAGCGCGGCGTCGAGCCGCTCGTCCGCGTCGGCCGCGGCGACGTCCGCGTACCGCCACGTCGCCGCGTCGTGCGGGGCCCGCACGGTGCTCGAGCCGTCGGCGCGCGGCACGCGTCGAGCGACGGCCACGAGGGACGTCACGACGGGTTCGGCCGCGAGCCGGCGCAGCACCGCCGTGCCGACGTTCCCGCTCGCCCCGACGACCACCACGCGCATGCGCTGCCTCCCGACCTCGTCCGCGCCCCCTGTGCACGAGTTCGGCGGGCGCTCTCCTGACGCTAGCCCGCCGCGCCCGAGTTCGCCCGGGCGATGGCGAGGACGGCGCCGCGCGCGGGCTCGGGGAGCTCGGGCACGAGGACGACGGTGCTCGCGAGGACGAGCCGCTCGATCTCCGCGCGCGACAGGTCGCTTCCCCCGAGCCACGCGGCGGTGACGTTCTCGACGAGCGCGACCCAGCCCGCCGCGATGAGCCGCAGGCGCGGCGAGGCCAGGGGCGAGCCGGCCGTCGTCGCGGCGACCGTCGAGGTCAGGCGGGCGACGAGACCCTCGCGGACGCGCGCGAGCGCGTCCTGCGTCGCGTCGTCCTCGCCGAGCGCGCCCCGCCAGAGGTCCTGCCAGACGAGGCGCCGGGACTCGACCGCGTCGAGGAACGACGCGACGGCGAGCGCCGGGCGCTCCACGAGGGGACGATCGTCCGGTGCGACGGTCGCCGCCTCGAGCCCCGCCACGGCCTCGAGCGCGACGGCCCGGCGCAGCCCGGCGGTGGACCCGAAGTAGTGGAAGACGAGCGCCTTGGACGCCCCGGCGCGTGCGGCGACGGCCGCGGGCGTGAGCGAGTCCAGGCCGTGCTCGTCGGCTTGCTGCGCGGCGGCGTCGAGCAGCTCGCGGCGGCGGTCGGCGGGCTCGCGACGGCGCCGGGAGCCGTGCGGCTGGCCCGTCGCCTCGGCGGGGGGCGGGGGATCGACGGAGGGGGCGGGCGTGCGGGGCATGACATCCGTTGTACGCCGTTGTTGACCACGAGTCAACAAGAGGCGTAGCGTTGTTGACCGTGAGTCAACGGCGTCCTCGGTGAGGACCGGGGACCCACGAGAGGGAAGAGCCGGGATGCAGATCACGCTGACGGACGTCCGCGTCGACGGACGGCGCGAGCCGATGCTCGAGCCGATGGACCTCGCCTGGTCCACGGGCGAGTGCGTGCTCGTCGCGGGCGAGCCCGGGCACGGGCACACCGCGCTCGCGCTCGTCGCGACCGGACGGTTCGACCCGTCCGCGGGCGAGGTCCGGCTGCTGCCGGCGAGCACGCCGTCGCGCCGCGCCGGGCGCACGTCCCGCGGCGCCGCCGCGACCCTGCGGGACGTGACCGCCGTCGTCGACGTCCCCGGCATCAGCGAGCCCGACGACGCGCTCACCGTCTCCGACGTCGTCGCCGAGGGCCTCGCGCTCGCCGGGCGACGGTCGCTGCCCTCCGACGTGACGCGCTGGCTCGCCGACCACTCGCTCACCGCCGACCGCGCCCGGCGCCTCGACCAGGTCCCCGGGGTCGTGCGCACCGCCCTGCTCGCGGCGCTCGCGGCAGAGGGCCCCGACGTCCGCTTCCTCGTGCTCACCCTCCCGGACCGCCACGGGGGCGAGCCGTCGGGCTGGTGGGAGGTCGCGCAGTCTCTCGCCGGCGCGGGCTACGGCGTCCTCGTGCAGTGCACGCGCGCGTCGGCCCGCGACCTCGGCGTCGACCTGCCCCCGGCCCGTGGCGCCTCGATCCACGAGCCGCCCGTCGTCGTGCTCCGCACCCGCCCCACCCCGCCGCCCGACCCGGACCCGGTCGAGGCACCCGCTGCTGCCGAACCCGGGGCCGCTCCCCAGGCGGGCGACGACCTGAGGAACGATCCCGGGTTCGACAAGTGGGCCGACGCCCAGGACGACCCCGAGGAGGGCCGATGACCGCGATCCGCCTCGGGCTGTCCGAGCTGCGCCGCCTCGCCGCCGGCACGCTGCCGCGCCTCGCCATCCTGGCGATGGCGCTCATCCCCACCCTCTACGCCGGGTTGTACCTGTTCGCGAACCACGACCCGTACGACAAGCTCGACCAGATCCCGGCCGCGCTCGTGGTGCTCGACGAGGGCACCACGACCACGGACGCCTCGGCCCCAGGGGGGACGGGCACGACGACGGAGCGCCACTTCGGCCGCGACGTCGCCGACCAGCTCCTCGACGACGGCGGGTTCGGCTGGGTCGAGACGAGCCAGGTCGACGCCGAGTACGGCGTGCGGTCCGGGCGGTACGACGCCGCGCTCGTCATCGGCCCGACGTTCTCCGCCGACCTCGCGTCCGCGGGCGAGTTCGAGCCCCAGCAGGCGAGCCTCACGCTCATCACCAACGACGCGAACAACTACCTCGCGCGCACCATCGCGGACCAGATCGTCGGCACGGTGCGCGACTCGATCGCCGAGCAGGTCGGCACCGAGGCCGCGGACACGTTCCTGCGCGGCTTCGCCTCCATCCACACCAACCTCGCCGACGCCGTCGACGGTGCGGACCAGCTCCTCGACGGGGCCACGCAGCTCCGCGACGGCCTCGTGACCGCCGACGACGGCGCGCACACGCTCGCCACCGGCGCGGGCCAGGCCGCCGACGGCGCCGAGCGCCTCGACGCGAGCACCGGGACGCTCGCGGACGCCGTCGGGCAGCTCGACGACGGTGCCGAGTCCCTGGCCTCCGGGCTCGGGACGCTCCGCGGCGCGACGTCGTCGCTGCCCGACCAGACGCAGCAGCTCGCCGACGGCGCGGCGCAGGTCGCAGACGGGAACGCGCAGGTCGCGCAGTACGGGCAGCAGGCCGCCGACGCGGCGGGCCAGGTGCTCCCGGCGCTCGACGCGATCCGCGGCGACGTCGACGCGCAGCTCGACCAGCTCGTCGCCGACGGCGTCCTCGACCAGGCGACGGCCGACCAGGTGCGGTCGCAGGTCGCGCCCGTGCTCGACCAGCAGCGCGAGCAGGTCCAGGGCGCCGTCGACCAGGTGACCGCGGCCTCCAGGAAGCTCGACCAGCTCGCCGACGGCTCGCGCCAGGTGTCCGACGGCGCGGCCCGCCTCGCGGCCGCGACGCCCCAGCTCACTGCCGGGATTGCCACGGCCGCCGACGGCGCGGACCGCCTCGCCGACGGCACCGGGCAGCTCGCCGCCGCGACCCCGCAGCTCGTGGACGGCGTCTCGCAGCTCGCCGACGGCACGCGCCAGGTGTCCGACGGGGCCACCTCGCTCGCAGACGGCACGTCGCAGCTGCGCGACGGCTCGGGCGAGCTCGTCGACGGCGTCACGCAGCTCCGCGACGGGCTCGCCGACGGCCTCGGCCAGGTGCCGGACCTCGACGAGCAGACGCGTCAGGACACGGCCGAGACCATCGGCAACCCGGTGTCCGTGCAGAACGAGGCGCTGTCGTCCGCGGGCACCTACGGCGGCGGGCTCGCGCCGTTCTTCCTGTCGCTCGCGACCTGGATCGGCGCCTACGTGCTCTTCCTGCTCGTGCGCCCGCTGTCCTCGCGCGCCCTCGCCGCCGGGCGGTCCGGCCTGGCCACCGCCCTGGGCGGGTGGCTCACCCCGGCCGCGATCGGCGTCGTGCAGGTTGCCGCGATGTTCACGGTGACCAAGTTCGCGCTCGACATCGACCCCGTGCACGGCGTGGGGACCGCGTTGTTCCTCGTGCTGGTCTCCGCGACGTTCGTCGCGATCCTCCAGGCGCTCAACGTCTGGCTCGGCGCCGCCGGGCAGTTCCTCGGGCTCGTGCTCATGCTCGTCCAGCTCGTCACCGCGGGCGGCACGTTCCCGTGGCAGACCATCCCGCAGCCGCTGCGCTCGATGCACCAGTTCCTGCCTATGACCTACGCCGTCGAGGGCCTGCGCCAGCTCCTCTACGGGGGCAACATGGCCACGGTGACGCGCGACGTCACGGTGCTCGTCGTCGTCCTGGCCGGAGCCCTCGCTCTGACGACCCTCGCGGCCCGCAAGCAGCGCGTCTGGACCATCAAGAAGCTCCAACCGGAGCTCGTCCTCTGACCGCTCGACTCGCGAGAGGACCGGCCGACCATGCGGTTGCGGCTCGTCCGGAGCCTCTGACGGGCCACAACCGCATGGTCGGCGGGCGACAACGGCATGATCGAGCGCCGATCGGGGGTCAGGGGGCGGACCGTCCGGAGGGTCCGGGGGCGAGGGTGCGACAATCGCGACGTGTCCGCTGAGATCGACGCCACCCCGACCCCCGCCCCGCAGCACGACGGGAACGGTTCGCGGCGGTCCGGCTCCCGTGCGACGACGTCGCCGGAGGCGGAGCGCGCGGCCGCTCTCCGCGAGGCCGAACGTGCGGCCGACGTCGCGCGCACGGCGCTCGCCGAGGCGCTGCGGACGGTCGTGCGCGGCGCGGTCGACTCCTCGACGCGGCGCAGGGCCGAGTACTCGACGGACGCGTCGAACTACCGCGTCGTGCCCGAGGCCGTGGTGTACCCCCAGGACGCGGACGACGTCGTCGCGGCGCTCGACGTGCTGCGCGAGCTCGAGGTCCCGGTCACGGCGCGCGGCGCGGGCACGTCGGTGGCGGGCAACTCGATCGGCCCGGGCGTGGTGCTCGACTTCACGCGGCACGTGAACCGCGTGCTCGACGTGGACCCGGAGGCGCGCACGGCGCGCATCGAGCCGGGCGTCGTCATGTCGGCGCTCCAGCAGGAGGCGGCTCCGCACGGCCTGCGGTTCGGGCCGGACCCGTCCACGCAGAACCGCGCCACGCTCGGCGGCATGATCGGCAACAACGCGTGCGGTCCGCACGCGGTCGCCTACGGGCGCACGGTCGACAACGTCATCGAGCTCGACGTCGTCGACGGCCGCGGCCGCCGCTTCACCGCGGGCAAGGGCGACCCGACGTTCGCCGACGTCCCGGGTCTCGCAGAGCTCGTCCGCGAGAACCTCGCGCTGATCCGCACGGAGTTCGGGCGCTTCGGGCGCCAGGTGTCGGGGTACTCGCTCGAGCACCTGCTGCCGGAGAACGGGTCGGACCTCGCGAAGGCGCTCGTCGGCACCGAGGGCACGCTCGTGACGATCCTCGAGTCCACGGTCCGCCTGGTCCCGGTGCCGTCCAAGCCGACGCTCGTCGTGCTGGGCTACCCGGACATGCCCTCGGCGGCCGACGACGTCCCGACCTTCCTGAACCTCAGCCCGCTCGCGGTCGAGGGCCTCGACGCGCGGTTGGTCGACGTCGTGCGCCGCGCCAAGGGCGCGCAGTCCGTCCCGCCGCTGCCGCCCGGCGCGGGCTGGCTCATGGTCGAGGTCGGGGGCGCGACGCCCGAGGAGGCGATGGCGAACGCGGAGGCGATCGTCGCGGCGTCGGGCAGCGAGGCCACGATGATCCTGCCCGCAGGGCCCGACGCGACCAAGATGTGGCAGATCCGGGCCGACGGCGCGGGGCTCGCCGGGCGCACGCCCGCGGGCGAGCAGGCGTGGCCGGGCTGGGAGGACTCCGCCGTCCCGCCGGAGAAGCTCGGCGACTACCTGCGCGACCTCGACGCGCTCATGGCGCGCTACGGCGCCGACGGCCTGCCGTACGGGCACTTCGGCGACGGCTGCGTGCACCTGCGCATCGACATCCCGCTCGAGGCGTCGGGGTCGGTGCTGCGCACGTTCATGCTGGAGGCGGCCGAGCTCGTCGCGAAGTACGGCGGCTCGCTCTCGGGCGAGCACGGCGACGGCCGCGCACGCTCGGAGCTGCTGCCGGTCATGTACAGCCCCGAGGCGATCGCGCTCATGGAGCGGTTCAAGGCGCTGTTCGACCCGCAGGACGTCATGAACCCTGGCGTCGTGGTGCGCCCGAGCGCGGTCGACGACGACCTGCGCCGCCCGCACGCGCACCCGCTGCTGTCGAAGGTCGGCGCGCCGGGCACGCCCGGGACGAGCACGGCCGCGCCCGCGAAGGTCACCACGATCTCGCGCCGCGCCGGCTACCAGGGCTTCTCGTTCGCGCACGACCACGGCGACATGACGCAGGCCGTGCACCGCTGCGTCGGCGTCGGCAAGTGCCGCGCCGACAACAGCGCGGCGGGGGGGTTCATGTGCCCGTCGTACCAGGCGACCAAGGACGAGAAGGACGTCACGCGCGCCCGCGCTCGCGTGCTCCAGGAGGCCGTGAACGGCACCCTCGTGGGTGGCCTCGCGGCACCGGAGGTGCGCGAGTCCCTCGACCTGTGCCTGTCGTGCAAGGCGTGCTCGAGCGACTGCCCCGCGGGCGTCGACATGGCGCAGTACAAGTCCGAGGTCCTCTACCGTACGTACCGCGGCAAGCTGCGACCGGTCGACCACTACTCGCTCGGCTGGCTCCCGGTCTGGGCGCGGCTCGCGACGGGGATGCCCCGCCTGGCCAACAAGCTGCTCGGGTTCCGGCCGCTCGCGAAGACGGTCCTGTGGGCGGGCGGCATGGACACGCGCCGCTCGATGACGACGTTCGCCGAGGTGCCCTTCCGCACGTGGTGGAAGCGCGGCGGCGCGACCCAGGGCGTGCCCGGCCTGCGCATCGGCGAGCGGCCCGGCCACCCCGTGCGCGACGAGCGCCCCAAGGTCGTGCTGTGGACGGACTCGTTCAGCGACAACATGTCGCCGGGCGTGCCGCAGGCGGCCGTCAAGGTGCTCACCGCGGCCGGGTACGACGTCGTCGTGCCCGACGAGCAGGCGTGCTGCGGCCTCACGTGGATCAGCACGGGCCAGCTCGACGGCGCGCGCAAGCGCCTGGAGAACCTGCTGTCCGTGCTCGGCCCGTACGCCGTGAACGGCATCCCGATCATGGGGCTCGAGCCCTCGTGCACCGCGGTGCTGCGCTCCGACCTCGTGGACCTCTTCCCCGACGACCCGCGCGCCCAGGCGGTCTCCGCCGCGACGCGCACGCTCGCCGAGCTCCTCACGTCCGTGGACACCGCGCCCGGGCGCGAGTCCGGGTGGCGCGTGCCGGACCTGTCGGACGTGACCGCCGTCGTGCAGCCGCACTGCCACCAGCACTCGGTGATGGGCTTCGCCGCCGACGAGCGGCTGCTGCGCGACGCGGGCGCGACGATCAAGGTCCTCGCCGGCTGCTGCGGGCTCGCGGGCAACTTCGGCATGCAGAAGGGCCACTACGAGACGTCGGTCGCGGTCGCGGAGAACGCTCTGCTGCCCGCGCTGCGCGACGCCGCCCCGGGCGACGTGTACCTCGCGGACGGGTTCTCGTGCCGCACGCAGGCCGACGACCTCGCCGGCGTGCAGGGCAAGGCCCTCGTCGAGCTGCTCGCCGAGCGGCTCTGACCGTCGGCCGTGCCGCCCGACGGCGAGCGGTCGCCCGGGTGGGCGGCCGTCAGCCGCGCGCGGGGTGCACGTCCGTGATCGTGTAGCACTCCTCGTCGTCGATCGCGCGCGGCATCGGGTCGAGCGTGAGCGACGTCGGGTACCCGAGAACGTCGTCGAACGCCACGTCGGTGACGTCGTCGTGCCGCTCGTCGACGAGGTCGAGGAACCCGTCGATCGTGCGGCCCCCGCTCTCGACGTAGGACTCGGGGGTCATCTCCAGGTGCGCGAGGCTCGCGGCGACCGCGACGACCTCGCCGCCGGCGACCTCGACGTCGAAGTCCCCGACGAGGTTCCGCTCGCCGCACGACGACGTGAGCGTGAACGCGTAGTCGTCGTACCCCGCCGCGGCCCACCGGTCCCGCGCGTCCGACAGCCCGGCGACCGGCCACGACACGCCCGCGGGTGCGCACGCGCCCGCTCCGGACGAGACGGCGAGCAACCCGCCCAGGGCGAGCGCCACCGTCGTCCCGGACGGGCGGGGGTTGCGACGCGATGTCGTCTCCATGCCCTGCTCGTGTGCCGACCCGGCCCCGTCTTGCTCGTGCCTGCCCCGTGGCACGATCGGCTCGTGATGCTCCCCGAGGAAGGCGATGACGCCGGCCACGCAGCCCCGCACGACCGAGAGACCGTCGAGGGCCTCGCGCGCCGCTATCTGAGCTGGCTCCTGCTGACCGAGGGCACGCGTGCCGAGCGTCTGCGGGCGGAGGCGGAAGTCGGAGTCTCGGAAGAGGTACGGAGCCGCGTGGAGCACGACGCTGATCCGTTGCCGCTGCTCGACGCGCTCGTCGCGCAGGCCGTCGCACGCGGGGACGAGCGCCTCGTTACGCGGCTCGGGGCGGGGCCGGTCGAGGAGGCGATCGTCGGTCGGCCCGACCTTGCCGGTCGCATCGCCGCACGGTGCCGGGCGGAGCCTGCCTGGAGCGAGGTCGTGCGGGGTGCGTGGGTGGACGAGCACCGAGCGCGCGACCTCCCGGCGCCGCTCTCCGCGCTCGTCACCGTGCTGAAGGGCTGACGCCGGTCCTGCGGGCGCTGCGGACCGCGTCGGCGAGGCGCGCGACGGCCTCGTCGACGCGGGCGTCGGCGAGGTTGCCGTACCCGAGCACGAGGGTCGTCGACCGGTCGGCGGGGCGGACCTGGTAGCGGCGCAGGTCGACGACGGTCACCTCGCGCCGCGCGGCCTCGCGCACGACGTGCGCGGCGTCGGGAGCGGGGTCGTCCGGTGCGCTCGGCAGGGAGAGCAGCGCATGCATGCCCGCCGCGATGCCGCTCACCGCGGCGTCCGGCAGCTCGCGGGCGAGGGCGTCGAGCACGGCGTCGCGACGGCGGCGGTACCGGCCGCGCGCGGCGCGCAGGTGCCGGTCGTACCCGCCCGAGGCGACGAACCGCGCGAAGGTGAGCTGGTCGACCGTGGAGGGGGCGGCCGCCGCGCCGTGCGTCGGGGAGGCGGCGCGCATCACCGACTCGCGCCAGCGCGCGGGCACGACCATCCACCCGACGCCGAACGCCGGGCTCATCGTCTTGCTCACCGACCCCAGCAGGACCACGCGCTCGGGGTCGAGCTGCTGGAGCGCGGCGACGGGCCGGCGGTCGTACCGGAACTCGGCGTCGTAGTCGTCCTCGACCACGAGGCCGTCGACGGCTCGCGCCCACCCGAGGACCGCCTCGCGCCGCTCGGGCGCCAGCGCGGAGCCGGTGGGGAACTGGTGCGCGGGCGTGAGCAACGCCGCACGTGCGCCGGTCCGCCCCGACGCCGCGACGAGCGCCTCGATGTCCGCGCCCGCGTCGTCCACGGGGACGGGGACGGGGGTGAGGCCGACGCGACCGGCGACGTCGCGCAGCACCGACCAGCTCGGGTCCTCGACGAGCAGGTGCGTGTGGCCCGCCTCGACGAGCGCCGCGGCGACGCGCGCGATCCCGTCGGTCGCGCCGCGCGTGAGCACGACGGCGTCGTCCGCCGCGGCGGCGACCCGCGCCCGGCGCAGGTGGTCGGCGACGACGGCCCGCGCGTGCGGGTGCCCGGCCGGGGAGGGCTGGCCGAGGTCGTCGTTCGACGCCGTGCCGCCTGACGTGCCGAGCGCCTCGCGCGCGGCGCGGAGCCACGCATCGCGGGGGACGTGCCGGAGGTCCGGGACACCGGGCGCGAGGTCGAACCGGGCCCGCGCGGCGGTGCGCGACCGCCCGGAGCCCATGTCGGCGGGCGCGGGTCTACCGCCCGCCGCTCGTTCCTCGTGGTTCTCGCCGGACCCGCCACGACCCGTGCCCACCCTCGCTCCCCCCGGGGTCGTCGGTCGGGCCGCGGCGGAGACACGGGTCGCGGAGCCGGTGCGCGCCTCGAGGAAGCCCTCGGCGACGAGCTGGCCGTACGCCTCCGTGACGACCCATCGCGACACCCCGAGCGCCTCGGCGAGCTGGCGGCTCGGCGGGAGCGCCGCCCCGATCGGGACGCGTCCGGTGTGCACGGCGTCGCGGACCGCGCGCTCGAGCCGCTCGACGCGCGACCTCGGCCCTGCGCCCAGGTCGAGGAGGGCCTCCCAGGCGAGCTCCGCCGTCGTGCCCGGACGTGCGGCCGAGGGCGAATTGGTCTGGTTGACGGCCATGGAATCGGACCGTACACCCATGCCGATCCGTCCGTAGCGTGGAGCACGTCATCAGGACCACGGGTCCACCACGGACCACTCGGGTCCACCACGAACCTCGGGAGACCACCATGCGGTACCGCACCATCGGCGACGGGCGCACCTCCTTCGACGTGTCGACCCTGTGCCTCGGCACGATGAACATGGGCACGCTCGTCGACGAGGACACGTCGTTCGCGATCCTCGACCGCTACCTCGAGGCGGGCGGCACGTTCCTCGACACGGCGAACAACTACAGCTTCTGGGCCGGCGGCCACGGCCGTGACAGCGAGGACCTGCTCGGCCGCTGGCTCGCGAGCCGCGGCGTGCGCGACGAGGTCCGCATCGCGACGAAGCTCGGCGCGGCGAAGAAGGACCCCGCCCTGCCGCTGCAGAACGTCGAGCCCACGAACTTCCAGGGCCTGGGCGCCGACGTCGTCGCGTACGAGGCGCACGAGAGCCTGCGCCACCTCGGCATCGACCACGTGGACGTGCTCTACGGGCACGTCGACGACCACGACACGGCGATCGCCGAGACCGTCGGCGCGTTCGGCAAGCTCCAGGCCGAGGGCGT
This sequence comes from Cellulosimicrobium sp. E-16, assembly GCF_049913115.1. NCBI lineage: Bacteria > Bacillati > Actinomycetota > Actinomycetes > Micrococcales > Promicromonosporaceae > Cellulosimicrobium > Cellulosimicrobium sp. E-16. The sequence goes on along the minus strand of NZ_CP183974.1, from coordinate 3,851,009 downwards.
CGTCGGGATCACGGGCATCTCGAACGTCGCGCTGTGGCGCGTCGTCGAGGCGCGCGAGGAGGCGCTGCGCCAGGGCATCGCGCCCTACGGGCTCGTCCAGCAGAACTACACCTACGCCTACCCGACGCCGGAGGTCGGCCGGCGCAACTGGGCGTCGTACGAGCTGCTGGACTACGCGGCGTCCACCGGAGTCGACGGGCGCCCGCCGCTCGCCGTCACCGCCTACTCACCGATCCTCCAGGGCGCGTACGTGCGCCGCGACAAGCCCCTGTGGGACGGGTTCGACCACCCGACCACGCGCGAGCGCATCCGGCTCCTGCACGAGGTCGCGGGCGAGCTCGGCGCGACGCCCAACCAGGTCGTGCTCGCGTGGCTCCTCGGCGGCGAGCACCCGGTGGTCCCGATCATCGGGCCGAGCACGATCGAGCAGCTCGACGAGCTCCTGGGTGCGGCCGACCTCGAGCTCGACCCGGAGCTGCGCGCGCGCCTCGACGCGGCCTGAGCGCTCGCGTGTCCCGCCCGGTCCGGTGCCTCGGCGCCGGGCCGGGCTGCCACGATGGACCGGTGCCCACCACGACCGTCGCACGCGCCCGGCCGGACGACTGGCGCGACCTCCGGGACGTCCGTCTGCGGGCGCTCGCGGACGCCCCGTCCGCGTTCGGCTCGACGCTCGCGCGCGAGGTCGCCTTCCCCGACGACGTGTGGCGCGAGCGCGCGGCGCAGGGTCGCACGCTCCTCGCGCGGACCGTGCCCGACGACGACGGCCGGGTCGGGGGTGCCGGTGCGGCCGGCGTGGTGGTCGGCGTCGCCACGGTCGTCCCGTCGCCCGACGACCCGACCGCGGCCGAGCTCGTCTCCGTGTGGGTCGACCCGGGCGCGCGGGGCACCGGCGTCGCGGCGGCGCTCCTGCGGTCCGCCGACGCGCTCGCCACCGAGCTCGGGGCGTGGACGCTCGCGCTGTGGGTCACCACGACGAACATCCGCGCGCGCCGGCTCTACGAGCGCGCGGGATTCGCGCCGACCGGCGAGACCAAGCCCCTCCCGAGCGACCCGCGCCTCGCCGAGCTGCGGATGGTGCGGCGCATCCACCGGTAGTGTGCGGGGACCTGCTGCCGGACCGTGCCGAGGGGGCCACGTGGAGTTCCAGGACGTCGTCCGACGCCGACGCATGGTGCGCCGGTTCACCGACGAGCCGGTCGCGCCGGACGCGGTCGACCGCCTCGTGCGCAACGCGGTCCGCGCCCCGAGCGCGGGGTTCGCGCAGGGGTGGTCGTTCCTCGTGCTCACCGAGCCCGACGACGTCGCGCGCTTCTGGTCCGCGAGCTCGCCCGAGCAGCCTGAGCGGAGCATGGGCGCGTGGCTCGCCGGGATGCGCTCCGCGCCCGTACTCGTCGTGGTCCTCACGTCGAAGGACGTCTACCTCGACCGGTACGCCGAGGACGACAAGGGCTGGGCCGACCGCGACGAGAACCGCTGGGCCGTGCCGTACTGGCACGTCGACGCCGGGATGGCGGCGCTGCTCATGCTCCAGACCGCCGTCGACGAGGGGCTCGGCGCGTGCTTCTTCGGCGTCGCGCCCGGCGAGGTCGCGCGGCTGCGCGCGGCGTTCGGCATCCCCGACGCGTACGCGCCGACCGGGGTCGTCGCCGTCGGGCACCCCGCGGACCGGGCGACCACGGGATCGCCGCGCCGTCGCGCGCGCAAGCCGCTCGACGACGTCGTGCACCGCGGCCGCTGGAGAGGCCGGCCGTGACGCGGACGAGCCTGCGCGCCGGTGCGCTCGTCGCCGGCCTCGTCGTCGTCCTCGGTGCCGGTGCCTGCACGGGGAGCCCGACGCCCGAGGGGCGCGCGAGCGGGCCCTCCGCGACGCGGACGGGGGAGGCGCCCGGTGGGGGACCGAGCGACGACCCGACCACCACGGGGGACCCGGACGGCGCGCCGGGAGCCCCGGACGGCCCGGGCGAGCCGACGGCGGGCCACTCCGCCGGGCCGGGTGAACCGTCGGAGTCCGCACCCGAGATCACGAGCCTCGGCGCCGCGCCGGGCACGGCACCGCTCGTCGCGCGTGGCGGTTGGCAGGTCGTCGGAGCGAGCGGTGGGTGCGTCCTGTCGGCCCGGGGGACGGGCGACCCGCAGACACCGACGACGGGCGCGCGCGACGCCTCCGCCGCCCTGCTCGCGGAGACGGTCGCCGCGGACGGCGGCGACCCGGACGACGCGACGCGCGACGTGCTGCTGCCGGTCGGCTCCGACGGCGTGGCCGTCCAGGGCGTCAACGCCGTCGCGCAGGACTGGACGGTCGCGACCCCGCGGGGACCGGTGCAGGTGCGTGGTGCCGCACGCGTCGTCGCCGTACCCGACTTCGACGGCAGCACGACCACTCAGTCCGTCGTGCTCGCGCTGGACTGCCCCGCGCCGTTCGACGAGGGCGCGTGGCAGCGCCTCCTCGCCGACGTGCGCGTCGGCCTCGTCGCGCCCGTCGAGGTCCTCGGCACCTGGCCGTCATAGGCAGGCCCCCGGAACGGCTCAGGCGTCGTGGTCCCGCAGGGCCGGGACGTGCAGCCCGACGGCGGCGCGCGCGTCCGCGGGCAGCTCGCCCCAGTCCTCCACGGTGTCGAGGTCGACCGCGGTGCCCGGCCGCCGCACGACGACGGCCCGCAGCCCGAGGCGCTCGGCCTCCGCGACGTGGGCCGCACGGCTATCCGGCCCGAACCGGAACCGGAACCCCGCGGAAGCCGGGGGTTCGAGGGCGAGCAGGTTCGTGCCCGCGCCCCGGCGGTCCGTCGCGACGACGACCGGGGCGTCCTCGGCGAGCAGCGCCGCCACGTCGGCGGTCGTGAGCGCGGGGAGGTCGGCGTGCACCACGAGGAGCCGCACCGGGCCCTGGGTCGCCGCGTCCTCCGACGCGATCTCCCGGCCGAGGTCGACCGCCGCGTCCAGGCCCGGCCGGTCCGCGGGCTGGAGCACGATGCGCAGCCGGTCCGCGTCGGCGGTCAGCAGGGGGAGGTCGTCGGGCCCTGCGTGCGCCGCGTCGGCGGACTCGTCCACCACGACGTCCCGCAGCGCTCGCCACGTGAATCGCGGGTCCGACGTCACCACGACCACGCGCTCGACGCCGTCGCTCGCGAGCAGCGTCCCCACGACGTGCCGCGCGAGCACGGCGACCAGCCTGCTGCGCGACGCGGGGTCGAGGACGTGCGCGAGCCGCGACTTCCCCGACGACCCGTCGCGCAACGGCACGACGGCGACCACGCGCGCCGGGCGGCCCGGCGCGCCCGGGCGAGCGCCGCCGTCGGGCAGCACGAGGTCACCCACGAGCGACCCCCGCCGACGTGAGGAGCGTGCGCGCGAGGCGCTCGCGGCCCGCGGCGCCGCCCATGACGGTGTCCGTGACGACGACGTCCATCCCCAGCGCCCGCACGTCGTCGGCGAGGCGGGCGTCGTGGTCGTCGATCACCATGACGTCGACGAGCCCGACGTACAGGCGCGCGACGCCGAGCGCGGAGACCTCGTGCCCGAGGGTCGTGAGGATCTGCGCCGCAGGCCCCTTGATCGCGCGACCGCCGACGATCGGGCTCACCGCGACGCGCCGTGCCGTCGTCCCCGCGAGCGCGTCCCGCACGCCCGCGACGCCCAGCACCGGCTCCACCGAGAGGAACGGGTTCGACGGCGCGACCACGACCACGTCGGCGCCGGTCACCGCGTCGAGCACGCCGGGCGCCGGGCGGGCCGCCTCGATGCCGTCGTAGACGAGGCCCAGCACGTCGTCCGCGTGCCGTCGCCCCACGAAGTACTCCTGGAACCCGAGGCGGCCCGCGGGTGTGTCGACGAGGGTCGCGACGCGGTCGTCGCTCACGGGCAGCACGCGCGCCCGGACGCCCAGCGCGGTCGTGAGCTCCGCGGTCACGGCGGTCAGGGACGACCCCGCGCGAAGCCGGGCCGTCCGCACGACGTGCGTCGCGAGGTCGCGGTCGCCGAGCGTGAACCACGTGTCCTCGCCGAGCCGGCCCATCGCCTCCAGCGCCGCGTACGACTCGCCGACCACGCCCCAGCCGCGCTCCTCGTCCGCGAGCCCGGCGAGCGTGTACGTCACCGTGTCGAGGTCGGGCGAGATCCACAGCCCGTGCAGCTCGACGTCGTCCGCGACGTTGACGACGACCGTGAGGTCGGCCCCGGCGAGATCGAGGCCGTGCGCGAGGCGGGCCCCGCCGACCCCGCCCGCGAGCACGGTCACGCGGTCGGTGCGGTGTTCTGCTGTCACGACGACGAGCCTACGTCGGGGCGGGGGAGTCCCGGCGGCCCTCGCCGGGACCTCGTGCGGGCCCGTCCGGTCCCGCCGCGGTTCGGGCGCCGCACCCGTGCCACCATGGGCCCATGGCCGTCTTCGCCTTCTCCGTCGCCCCGCTCGGTGCCGGCGAGTCCGTCGCGGACTCCGTCGCCGAGGCCGTCCGCATCGTCCGCGAGTCGGGCCTGCCCAACCGCACCACCGCGATGTTCACCGAGATCGAGGGCGACTGGGACACCGTCATGCCGGTGATCCAGCGCGCCACCGAGGCCGTCGGCGCGGGCGGGCACCGGGTCTCGCTCGTCATCAAGGCGGACATCCGCCCCGGCCGCACGGGTGAGCTCACGGGGAAGGTCGAGCGGGTCGAGGAGCGTCTCGCGGCCGAGTCGGAGGAGACCGGGCACGCCTGACCTGCGGGTCGGGGCGGGGACGGTTCGACCGGTTCGCGGGACTTGACCGGCGACGTAGGCTATGGCGCAAACGCCCCCGCCCAGGTCGCGTTCCGCTGCCGCAGGAGATCTCCCGATGCCCCTCTTCGAGGTGGACGCCGAGCGTCCCGTACTGGTCCAGCCGCCCCAGCCGGCAGGAGCCTTCGGGACCGACGCGCAGCGCGTCGTGGACGGCAACATCGAGGGGCTGCTGGGCGAGCAGATCTTCCCCGTCGCGCAGGGCACGTCCGACGACGAGCCCCACCTCCTCGCGCTCGACGCGGCCGGTCTCCCCGTCGTCATCGAGGTCACCGCCGAGCTCACGGAGGAGGCCCTCACCGCGGCGCTCAACCATGCCGGCCGAGCCGGGCGCCTGACGCGCGCCGAGCTCGCCGCCCGCTACACCGGCGGCGCCTCGCGGTTCCAGCAGGACGTCGCCGCGTTCTACGACAACGTCCCCCTCACGCGTTCGCAGGCGACCGCCCGCGCTACCGGCGCCCGCCTCATCGTCATCTGCTCGAGCGCCGCCCCCGGCATCCAGGACGCGCTCGACTTCCTGCGCCAGCCCGGTTCGCCGGTCGCCGTCCTGCGCCTCGGCGTCGTCCAGGGCGCCGACGGCCGCCGCTTCGTCGACGTGTCCCCGCTGGCGATGACGCGCGACAACTCCGCACCACCCGCGGCACCCGAGCCCCGCCGGGGCCGCGCCGTCGCCCCCGGGTCCGACTTCGCGGACGGCGTCGCCGTGGGCCGAGCCCTGACCGGCAAGTTTCCCGTGGTGACGCGGCAGGCCGCGCAGTCCCGGGCCGAGCGCCGTCGTGCCGCCGAGCTCGAGCCGCGCGCCGGCACCGCCATCGCGCCGACCCCGGCGGACGAGACCGGCCCCCTCGCCGCGCTGGCCCCGGTCGCCGTGCCGTCGGCGCCGTCGCACGCCGAGCCTCCCGTCCTGGACTTCGTGCCCCTCGACGACCCGCTCACCGCCCGGACCGTGCCCGAGCCCGCGTCCGCCGGCTGGGCCGACCGTCGGCCCGTCGAGGCCGGCGACGAGCCGTCGACCCCGCGCACGTCGATCCTCACGCGCGAGTCGATCCGCACCCGTGAGTCGATCCGGACGCGCGAGTCGTACCTCACGCACGAGTACGGCGAGCAGCGCAGCCCGTCGCGCGAGCAGCCGTACGACCCGCTGTCCTACCACCCGCCCGTCGACCTCGACCCGGCGCCCACGCGCGCGTCCGCGAGCCGCGACGTCGTCCCCGTGCCGCCCCCGCCCCCCGCGGACGTGCCGCTCGGTCCCGACGACGACCCCGACCTCGTCGCGCTCGCGCGCGCGTTCGGCGCGCCCCGCGAGCTCGTGTGGTCCCGGCCGCGCCGCGGCCAGCGCTTCGAAGCGGTCCTCCAGCCCGACGGCTTCATCGAGCTGTCGGACGGCACGCGGTTCCGCCACCCGGACCTCGCCGCCGTCGCCGTGTCGGGCACGCACACCGCCGACGGCTGGAGCGTCTGGCGCCTCGGCGCCGAGGACGGCCCTACCCTCACCGACGCCTTCCGCGAGCACCACGCCTGAGCCGGTGGTCGGGTCCGCTCGTCGGTTCCCGTCGAATGCCCGCGCGGTCGGGTCCGCGGTGGGGTCGGACCGTGTGGTGGGGTTCGGCGGTCCGGCCCGCGGACCCGAGATGACTGCAGACCTGACCGACCGCGGACCCTGAGCACCTGAACCACGACGAGCGGAGGCGCACGTGATCGGGTTCCTGCACACGGCGGAGCTGCACGTCGCGACGTTCGGTGCGCTGGTGGAGGACGCCGCGCCGGGGGAGGGGCACGCGCACCGCGTCGACTCGCTGCTCCTGGACGACGCGCGTGCGGGCGCGCCGACGGGTGAACGGGTCCGGGCGCACGTCGACGCGCTCGTCGCGGCGGGGGCGTCGGTGGTGGTCTGCACGTGCTCGACGCTCGGGCCGGTCGCGGAGGAGGTCGGCGCGCCCGGGGTGCCCGTGCTGCGTGTCGACCGGCCACTCGCCGAGGCGGCGGTGCGCGACGGCGGCCGGGTCGCCGTCGTCGTCGCGCTCGCCTCGACCCTCGGCCCGACGACGGAGCTCTTGGTCGACGCGGCCGGTCGCGCGGGGAGGGTGGTCGAGCTCGACGCCGTGGTCTGCACGGGCGCGTGGGCGGACTACGAGGCCGGGGACCTGGGCGCGTACCACCGGGGCGTCGCGGACGCGGCGCGGGACGCCGTCGGGCGGCGGGGAGCGGACGTCGTCGTGCTCGCGCAGGCCAGCATGGCGCCGGCGGCCGTGCTCCTGGAGGATCTCCCGGTCCCCGTGCTGACGAGCCCGGGCAGCGCGGTGGCCCGGGCCGTGGAGCTGGCCCGGGCCTGACGCGCGCGGTCGGTCAGTCGGTGGTGCGCACCATGGTGCGGATCCCGACCGCGAGGCCGACGGCGGCCGTCACGGCGGCGGCGACCCACCCCCACGCGACGGCCGAGGCGGTGAGGTCGCCGGCGAACAGGGCACGCTCGGCGTCGACGACGTACCGGAGCGGGTTGACGTCGGACGCGACCTGCATCCAGCGCGGCCCGGTCTCGAGCGGCAGCAGCATGCCGGACAGGATCATGAGCGGGAAGATCAGCGTCTGCTGCACGACCCAGAACATCCAGTCCTGCTTGCGCACCGCGAGCGCGAGCGCGTAGCTGAGGGACCCGATCCCGACACCGAACACGGCGAGCAGCGCGAGCCCGACGACGGCCCCGGCCGGGTGGAGCTCGAACCCGAACGGGAGCATGACGAGCACCACGACGACCGACTGCGCGACGATCGGGACCATCTCCTTGAGCGCGCGGCCCACGAGCAGCGAGGCGCGCGAGAGGGGTGCGACGAGCATGCGCTCGTGCGCGCCGGTCTGGAGCTCGACGAGCAGGTTCGCCCCGGTCGTCGTGGTCCCGAAGAGCGTCGTCATCACGAGGATCGAGGGGACGAACCACTGCCACACGTTGCCGCCCAGGACCTCCTGACCGGTCGTCGTGCCGCCGAGCGACCCGACGAGCAGGGGGCCGAACAGCGCGAGGAAGACGATCGGCTGGACGAGCCCGAACAGCACGGAGAACGGGTCGTGCACGACGGGGCGCAGCTCGCGGACGAGCACGATCCCGGTGTCGCGCGTGAAGGCGGCGAGCCCGCGGCGTGCGCGAGGGCGAGCGGGAGCCGGGTGGGGGGCGACGGTGGTGCGGGCGAGGTCGACGGTGCTCATGCTGCGGTCCTCTCGGTGGGGCGAGTGCCCTCGGCGGGGGTGTCGGTCGGGGTCGCGGCGCCGGCCTCGCGCAGGCTGCGGCCGGTGAGGGCGAGGAAGACGTCGTCGAGCGTGGGCCGGTGCACCTGCGCGGTCTCGACGCCGATGCCGTTCGCGTCGGCGGCGCGCAGCAGGCGGGGCAGGTAGGCGTCGCCGCGCTCGGCGCGCACCTCGAGCGTGGGTGCGGCGTCGTGCCCGCCGGCGGGTGCTCCGTCGGGCGTGCGGGTCGCCTCGCGGAAGCCTTCGACGCGGCGGGCGACCTCGGTGAGCCGCGCGCCGTCCTCGTGCCCGCGGGCGGGGGCCAGCGTGACGACGACGCGGTCCCCGGCAAGGTCGGCCTTGAGGTTCTCCGCGGTGTCGTCGGCGATGACCTGGCCGTGGTCGACGACGACCACGCGCTCGGCCATGGTGTCGGCCTCGTCGAGGTAGTGCGTCGTGAGGACGATCGTCATGGGCTCGCCCGTGGCCGCGAGCGAGTCCTCGCGCATGCGCAGGACGTGGTCCCACAGGTTCGCCCGGTTGTGCGGGTCGAGGCCGGTCGACGGCTCGTCGAGGAACAGCAGCGACGGCGCGTGCACGAGGCCCATCGCGACGTCGAGCCGGCGACGCTGCCCGCCGGAGAGGTCGGACACCTTGCGCGTGCCGTAGGACGCGAGCTCGAGGGAGTCGAGGAGCTCGTCGGCGCGGCGTCGCGCGGCCCGCCGGTCGAGGCCGTGGATCCGGCCCTGGCTCGCGAGCTCGTCGACGGCGCGCTGCGCGTGGCCCGCGCCGTTGCCCTGCCCGACGTAGCCGATGCGGTGCCGGACCGCGTCGGGCTCGGTGACGACGTCGTGCCCAGCGACCGTGGCCGTGCCCGACGTGGGACGGATGAGCGTGGTGAGCATGCGGAGCGTGGTCGTCTTGCCGGCGCCGTTGGGGCCGAGGACGGCGACGAGCTCGCCGGGTGCGACGTCGAGGTCGATGCCGCGCACGGCGTGCACCGTGGCGCTCGCGTCGCGCCCGACGGCGAAGTCCTTGGTCAGTGCTCTGGTGCGGATCACGATGGCTCCTCCTGGGTGTGCTTCGTGCGACGAGACCGACGTTGCCAGGGGTAGAGGACAGGTTCGGTCCTCTACTCCGTGCCACCCTGAGGGCATGCTCGAGACCTCAGGACGACTGCTCCGGCTGCTCTCGCTGCTCCAGGCGCGCCGGGACTGGCCGGGCTCCGCGCTGGCCGAGCGGCTCGACGTGAGCCCCCGCACCGTGCGGCGCGACGTCGACCGCTTGCGCGAGCTCGGCTACCCGGTGCGCGCGACGAAGGGGCCCGACGGCGGGTACCGGCTCGACGCCGGCGCGGACGTGCCGCCCCTCCTGTTCGACGACGAGCAGGCGGTCGCGGTCGCGATCGCGCTGCGCACCGGGACGCTCCCCGGGGTCGAGGACGCCGCGGCGCGCGCGCTCGCGACGATCCGCCAGGTCATGCCCGCCCGGCTCCGCACGCGCATCGACGCGCTGGAGGTGACGGCCGTGCCGGGCCGGAGGGAGCGGGCCCTGCCCGCCGTCAGTGCCGACGTGCTCGTGTCCGTCGGATCGGCCGCCGCCGAGCGCCGCGTGCTGCGGTTCGACTACGACGGGGGGACGGGCGAGGTGCTCCGTGCGCCGGGCCAGGAGCAAGGGGAGGGGTTCCGTGCGCCGCGCCGCGCGGAGCCCCACCACGTCGTCACGTGGGGTGGGCGGTGGTACCTCGTCGCGTGGGACCTCGACCGGGACGACTGGCGGACGTTCCGGATCGACCGGATGGCGCCGCGCGAGGGTGTCGGGGCACGGTTCGAGCGTCGGGCGCTGCCAGCCCCGGACGTGGCGACGTTCGTCGCCGAGAGGTTCACACAGCCCGAGATGCCCGTGCGGGGGACGGTCGAGCTCGAGCTGGACGCCGCAGTCGTGGCCGCGTGGGCGGGTACGGGCGCCCTCGTGGAGGCCGTGGGGGAGGGGCGGTGCCGCCTGACCGCGGGTTCCTGGTCGTGGGGCGGGCTCGCGGCGTGGTTCGGCATCTTCGACGCGCCGTTCACCGTGGTCGGACCGGACGACCTGCGCGCGGCGGTGGCCCGTCTCGCGGCCCGGGCGACGGTGGCTGCCGCGCCCGCTGCGGCAGGCCGACCGCCGCGGCGCGGGGCGCCGGAAGAGGGGCAGCGGGTACAGGGGCAGGACGCCGCGAAGGGGAGTGGTCCGGCTCACGACGGCGCGAGTTGACCTCCTGCCTCCGGACCCCGTAATGTTCTCGAGGTCGCCCGGCAGGGAGGAACAGACACCACGGCACAGCTCCTCGGAGCAGATGCGAAGTGGCTGGTCCCCCGGGTGAAACTCCCACCAGTTTCTCGGAGCACAGTGCTGCGCCGTGCGTCAGGTGAGGGTGTCTGGATCAGGTACATTTCTGAACGGAAATCCGGTTTTCACCGGTCCGGGACGAACGGCCGGGTCTGGTAGGATTCAGAACGAAGGAAACGCCCCGCGCGAGGGCCTCGGGAACGAGGTCGGAGGCGGTGTGTGTCGGTTGTTTGAGAACTCAACAGTGTGCTTGTTAGTCAATGCCAATTTTTTGTCCCTGTGGCATGGCTGATCTTCTCCGCCCGTCGGGTGGGGTGGTTGGTTGTGTCTGGGATTCCTTTGGTTGATTTCGGAAGATGATGTCATCTTTCGTGTTGATGCCAGTTTTGTGAACCCTGTTGGGGTTCGCTTCGTATGGATTGTTCACTGCCGGTGTTGTGCTGGTGGTGGGCGTTGTTCATTTACGGAGAGTTTGATCCTGGCTCAGGACGAACGCTGGCGGCGTGCTTAACACATGCAAGTCGAACGATGATGCCCAGCTTGCTGGGTGGATTAGTGGCGAACGGGTGAGTAACACGTGAGTAACCTGCCCTTGACTTCGGGATAACTCCGGGAAACCGGGGCTAATACCGGATATGAGCCGCCTTCGCATGGGGGTGGTTGGAAAGTTTTTCGGTCAGGGATGGGCTCGCGGCCTATCAGCTTGTTGGTGGGGTGATGGCCTACCAAGGCGACGACGGGTAGCCGGCCTGAGAGGGCGACCGGCCACACTGGGACTGAGACACGGCCCAGACTCCTACGGGAGGCAGCAGTGGGGAATATTGCACAATGGGCGAAAGCCTGATGCAGCGACGCCGCGTGAGGGATGAAGGCCTTCGGGTTGTAAACCTCTTTCAGCAGGGAAGAAGCGCAAGTGACGGTACCTGCAGAAGAAGCGCCGGCTAACTACGTGCCAGCAGCCGCGGTAATACGTAGGGCGCAAGCGTTGTCCGGAATTATTGGGCGTAAAGAGCTCGTAGGCGGTTTGTCGCGTCTGGTGTGAAAACTCGAGGCTCAACCTCGAGCTTGCATCGGGTACGGGCAGACTAGAGTGCGGTAGGGGAGACTGGAATTCCTGGTGTAGCGGTGGAATGCGCAGATATCAGGAGGAACACCGATGGCGAAGGCAGGTCTCTGGGCCGCAACTGACGCTGAGGAGCGAAAGCATGGGGAGCGAACAGGATTAGATACCCTGGTAGTCCATGCCGTAAACGTTGGGCACTAGGTGTGGGGCTCATTCCACGAGTTCCGTGCCGCAGCAAACGCATTAAGTGCCCCGCCTGGGGAGTACGGCCGCAAGGCTAAAACTCAAAGGAATTGACGGGGGCCCGCACAAGCGGCGGAGCATGCGGATTAATTCGATGCAACGCGAAGAACCTTACCAAGGCTTGACATGCACGGGAAGCCACCAGAGATGGTGGTCTCTTTGGACACTCGTGCACAGGTGGTGCATGGTTGTCGTCAGCTCGTGTCGTGAGATGTTGGGTTAAGTCCCGCAACGAGCGCAACCCTCGTCCCATGTTGCCAGCGGGTTATGCCGGGGACTCATGGGAGACTGCCGGGGTCAACTCGGAGGAAGGTGGGGATGACGTCAAATCATCATGCCCCTTATGTCTTGGGCTTCACGCATGCTACAATGGCCGGTACAAAGGGCTGCGATACCGTAAGGTGGAGCGAATCCCAAAAAGCCGGTCTCAGTTCGGATTGGGGTCTGCAACTCGACCCCATGAAGTCGGAGTCGCTAGTAATCGCAGATCAGCAACGCTGCGGTGAATACGTTCCCGGGCCTTGTACACACCGCCCGTCAAGTCACGAAAGTCGGTAACACCCGAAGCCCATGGCCCAACCGTTCGCGGGGGGAGTGGTCGAAGGTGGGACTGGCGATTGGGACTAAGTCGTAACAAGGTAGCCGTACCGGAAGGTGCGGCTGGATCACCTCCTTTCTAAGGAGCTACCAACGCTCGCCTCGCCGGCTTTGCTGGTGGGTGGGTCGTTCAGGTGCCACGCCATCGCCGTACGTGTGGTGGGTGGTTGCTCATGGGTGGAACATTGACGAAAGAGTCTTCTGGTCTTGCTGGTGTCAGTACCTGCCGGCCTGCCTGGTCCTTCGGGGTCGGGTGGGTGGTGGTGGAACATCACGGGTGAGGGTGGGGGGCTTGTCGAGCACACTGTTGGGTCCTCAGGTCACCGGCCACCGGTTGGTGGGGTGCCTGGTACGGGCCGGTCTCCGGACCTCGAACCGCGTCGTCTGCTTCTTCGGGAGCTGATGGGGTAGGCGGGTCCTGGTGGGGGTCGGGGTCGTTGGTTGTTTGAGAACTGCACAGTGGACGCGAGCATCTTTGTAAAGATCAAGACACACCTTCGGGTGTGGTTCTTGGTTCTCTGCAGTTTTGTTGTTTTTGTTGAAGTTTTTAAGGGCACAGGGTGGATGCCTTGGCACTAGGAGCCGAAGAAGGACGTTGTAGCCTGCGATAAGCCTCGGGGAGCTGGCAAACGAGCTGTGATCCGAGGGTTTCCGAATGGGGGAACCCCGCACGAGTCATGTCGTGTGACCCGCACCTGAATATATAGGGTGTGTGGAGGGAACGTCGGGAAGTGAAACATCTCAGTACCGACAGGAAGAGATATTCCGTGAGTAGTGGCGAGCGAAAGCGGATGAGGCCAAACCGGGCGCGTGTTAAAGCTGTCAGGCGTTGCGTGTTCGGGGTTGTGGGACCCTTCTGGTGGATCTGACAGTCCGCCGGGGAGTCAGAAAGTCGTGTCATAGTCGAACCGCATTGAAAGGCGGACCACAGACGGTGCGAGTCCGGTAGACGAAATGGTGCGGCCTCCCGAAGGGGATCCCAAGTAGCACGGGGCCCGAGAAATCTCGTGTGAATCTGGCAAGACCACTTGCTAAGCCTAAATACTACCTAGTGACCGATAGCGGACCAGTACCGTGAGGGAAAGGTGAAAAGTACCCCGGGAGGGGAGTGAAATAGTACCTGAAACCGTGTGCCTACAATCCGTTGGAGCCTCCTTGGTTGGGGTGACAGCGTGCCTTTTGAAGAATGAGCCTGCGAGTTAGTGCTCAGTGGCGAGGTTAACCCGTGTGGGGAAGCCGTAGCGAAAGCGAGTCCGAATAGGGCGCCCATAGTCGCTGGGTCTAGACCCGAAGCGAAGTGATCTAGCCATGGGCAGGTTGAAGCGCGGGTAAGACCGCGTGGAGGACCGAACCCACCAGGGTTGAAAACCTGGGGGATGACCTGTGGTTAGGGGTGAAAGGCCAATCAAACTTCGTGATAGCTGGTTCTCCCCGAAATGCATTTAGGTGCAGCGTCACGTGTTTCTTGCCGGAGGTAGAGCTACTGGATGGCCGATGGGCCCTACAAGGTTACTGACGTCAGCCAAACTCCGAATGCCGGTAAGTGGAAGCGTGGCAGTGAGACTGCGGGGGATAAGCTCCGTAGTCGAGAGGGAAACAGCCCAGACCACCGGCTAAGGCCCCTAAGCGTGTGCTAAGTGGGAAAGGATGTGGAGTTGCACAGACAACCAGGAGGTTGGCTTAGAAGCAGCCACCCTTGAAAGAGTGCGTAATAGCTCACTGGTCAAGTGATTCCGCGCCGACAATGTAGCGGGGCTCAAGTACACCGCCGAAGCCGTGGCATCTGCGCTCAACTCAGGCCTTCGTGGTCCAGAGGCGCAGGTGGGTAGGGGAGCGTCGTGTGGGCAGTGAAGCCGCGGGGGAACCCAGTGGTGGAGCCCACACGAGTGAGAATGCAGGCATGAGTAGCGAAAGACGGGTGAGAAACCCGTCCGCCGAATGACCAAGGGTTCCAGGGCCAGGTTAATCCGCCCTGGGTAAGTCGGGACCTAAGGCGAGGCCGACAGGCGTAGTCGATGGACAAGGAGTTGATATTCTCCTACCGGCGAAGAACCGCCCATACCGAGCCCGGTGATGCTGACCGCCCAAACCTGTCCACCGGCCCTTCGGGGCCACCGGACAGGGGCGCGCGGGACCCGAACCGGTAGTAGGTAAGCGTATTAACAGGGGTGACGCAGGAAGGTAGCCCGGCGTGGCGATGGTAGACCACGTCCAAGGCTGTAGGCCGTCTGGTAGGCAAATCCGCCAGACATGAGGCTGAGAGCTGACGGTGAGCGCACAAGCGCGAACTGGGTGATCCTATGCTGCCAAGAAAAGCCTCGGCGCGAGGTTCTAGCCGCCCGTACCCCAAACCGACTCAGGTGGTCAGGTAGAGAATACTAAGGCGATCGAGAGAATCGTGGTTAAGGAACTCGGCAAAATGCCCCCGTAACTTCGGGAGAAGGGGGGCCCGAAGCGTGAACCGACTTGCTCGGGGAGCGTGGACGGCCGCAGAGACCAGGGAGAAGCGACTGTTTACTAAAAACACAGGTCCGTGCGAAGTCGCAAGACGATGTATACGGACTGACGCCTGCCCGGTGCTGGAAGGTTAAGAGGACGGGTCAACCCCTCGGGGTGAAGCTCAGAATTTAAGCCCCAGTAAACGGCGGTGGTAACTATAACCATCCTAAGGTAGCGAAATTCCTTGTCGGGTAAGTTCCGACCTGCACGAATGGCGTAACGACTTCTCCGCTGTCTCAACCGCGAACTCGGCGAAATTGCACTACGAGTAAAGATGCTCGTTACGCGCAGCAGGACGGAAAGACCCCGGGACCTTTACTATAGCTTGGTATTGGTGTTCGGTGCGGCTTGTGTAGGATAGGTGGGAGACTGTGAAACCCGTACGCCAGTGCGGGTGGAGTCAACGTTGAAATACCACTCTGGCCGCTTCGGATGTCTAACCTCGGTCCGTGATCCGGACCAGGGACAGTGCCTGGTGGGTAGTTTAACTGGGGCGGTTGCCTCCTAAAATGTAACGGAGGCGCTCAAAGGTTCCCTCAGCCTGGTTGGCAATCAGGTGTCGAGTGCAAGTGCACAAGGGAGCTTGACTGTGAGACTGACAGGTCGAGCAGGGACGAAAGTCGGAACTAGTGATCCGGCGGTGGCTTGTGGAAGCGCCGTCGCTCAACGGATAAAAGGTACCCCGGGGATAACAGGCTGATCTTGCCCAAGAGTCCATATCGACGGCATGGTTTGGCACCTCGATGTCGGCTCGTCGCATCCTGGGGCTGGAGTAGGTCCCAAGGGTTGGGCTGTTCGCCCATTAAAGCGGTACGCGAGCTGGGTTTAGAACGTCGTGAGACAGTTCGGTCCCTATCCGCTGCGCGCGCAGGAAACTTGAGAAGGGCTGTCCCTAGTACGAGAGGACCGGGACGGACGAACCTCTGGTGTGCCAGTTGTTCCGCCAGGAGCACCGCTGGTTGGCTACGTTCGGAAGGGATAACCGCTGAAAGCATCTAAGCGGGAAGCCTGCTTCAAGATGAGGTTTCCATACCCTACGGGGTGAGAGGCACCCAGCAGAACACTGGGTCGATAGGCCGGACGTGGAAGCGGGGACGAAAGACCCGTGCAGCTGACCGGTACTAATCAGCCGACAACTTCAACACCAACAATCTTTTGCTACGCGTCCACTGTGCGGTTCCCGAACCACCAACACCACACCCCCACACCGGGGGTGCCCAGTGTTGGACAGGTTCACAGAGTTACGGCGGTCACAGCGAAGGGGAAACGCCCGGTCCCATACCGAACCCGGAAGCTAAGCCCTTCAGCGCCGATGGTACTGCCCTGGAGACGGGGTGGGAGAGTAGGACGCCGCCGGACAACCCTTCACCGAAGGCCCACCCCACACGGGGTGGGCCTTCGGCATTTCCGCATACCCTCATGCTCCGCCTGCCCCCCGGGTCACCCGTGGTCCTGCGCAGAGACGCTCCGCGGGGACGGGTCAGGCCCAGCCGTAGGCCGCCGACCAGCGCACGATCTCCGCGAAGAACCGGGCGCGCGGCTCGGGCGCCGAGAGCGAGAGGTCGTGCATCCCGCCGGGGATCCTGACGATGGTGACGACCCGTCCCAGGTGCGCGGCGCGGCGGGCCAGCGGCTCGACGTCGAGCACGATGTCGGCGGATCGCATGTCCTCGGACCAGCGGGTGCTGAACAGGGACTTCTCGGCGAGGAGCACGAGCACGGGGCAGTCGATGGCGAGTCCTGCTGCGACACGAGCATGGCCGGAGATGACGGCGCGGAGCCAGCCGGCGCGGACGGGGAACGACGGGACGGGCCGCCAGGCGTCGTCGATGACCCAGGCGCCGTCGTCACGGTCGCGCAGGGTCCGCGCGTAGTAGCCGGGGTCCACGTTCGGCAGCGGCGTGCGAGGCTGGAAGCGCGCGAGCTGGCGGATCGCGGGGCCCGAGACGGTCCGGGCGACCGAAGATCCCTGGAGCTCGAGCCACGGGCTGTTGAGCACGAGCCCTCGGACGGCGCCCGGGTGCCGGTGCGCCCACAACGCTGCGACGAGCCCTCCGGTGGAGTGACCCATGAGCATGATCGCGGCGTGCGCGCCGAGGTCCCCCCGGACGACGTCGAGCGCGGCGGCGATGTCGGCGTCGTACTCGGTGAGGTGGTCGGCGTACCCGGGCGTCTGGTGGGGGCGCAGGCTGCGCCCGTACTTGCGGAGGTCGACGGCGTAGAACGCCGCGCCGAGCGCGCGCCAGGTCTCGGCGAGCTCGGTCTGGAAGAAGTAGTCGCTCCAGCCGTGGACGTACAGCACCGCGCGTGCCGGCCGGATCGGCTCGTCGGTCGCCGGCGCGTGGCGGACCACGGTCACGACGACCTCGCCCTCGTCGTCGGGCTCCAGCTCGACCGTGCACTGCTCGTACCCGGCGCCGAGGACGTCCGGACCCCAGCCGGGCGACGTCACGGCGTGAGCACCACCTTGCCGAACTGCTCCCCGGCGGCGAGCCGCGCGAGCCCGTCGCGTGCGCGCGCGAGGGGCAGGACCTGGTCGACGACGGGCCGCACCTCGCTCCGCGCGAGGAACCGCAGCAGCGCCGCGAGGTCGTCGCGCGTCCCCATCGTCACGCCCTGGATGCAGATCTCGTGGAAGAAGACGCGGGTGAGCTCGGCAGGCGACGCATCCCCGCTCGTGGCGCCGGCGACGACGACGGTCCCGCCCGGGCGGACCGAACGCAGCGAGTGGCGCCAGGTCGCCTGGCCGACGGTCTCCACGACGACGTCGACCGGCGCGGGCAGGCGCGCACCGTGCTCGAACGTCGCGGCCGCCCCGAGCCGCGCGGCCCCGGCGCGCTTGCCTGCCGAGCGGGAGGTCACCCACACCTCGAGCCCGGCGGCCGCGCCCAGCGCGACGGCCGCCGTCGCGACGCCGCCGCCCGCGCCCTGGACGAGGACGCGGTCCCCGGGCGCGGCGCCGCCGGCGGTGAAGAGCATGCGGTACGCCGTCAGCCAGGCCGTCGGCACGCAGGCGGCCTCGACGAACGTCAGCTCCGGGGGCTTGGGGACGAGGTTGTGGGTCGGGACGGCGACGCGCTCGGCGAGGGTGCCGGGGTAGCGCTCGGAGAGGAGCGACCGACGCTCGGTCGGCCCGACCCCGTGCCCGTCCGCCCCGATCACCGCGTGCACGACGACCTCGCTGCCGTCGGGGGCGACGCCCGCCGCGTCGGTCCCGAGGATCATGGGGAGCCGGTCCGCGGGCAGCCCGACCCCGCGCAGCGACCACAGGTCGTGGTGGTTGAGCGATGCGGCGCGCACGTCGACGGTCGTCCAGTGCTCGCGGGGCTCCGGTTCGGGACGGTCCCCGACGACCAGACCGGCCAGGGGGTCGTCGGGGTCGAGGTGGTCGGCGTAGGCGGCGAGCATGCCCCCAACCTACGGTCCTGCCTGCGCCTCGACCACGGGGAGCCCGGGTGCGGCGCGTCACGCTGCCGGGGACGACGGCGCGTCAGAGCAGCGGGAGCATCCGGCCGAGGTCCGGCACCGCTTCGGAGGTGTGCACGGGCTCGAGGGCGCGCGCGAGCTCGTCGACGTCGTAGGGGACGCGGCCGCACGCGAGCCGCAGCCAGAGGCGGGGGTCGCGCACCTCGAGCGCCCAGCCACCGCGCGTGACGACGACGTGCAGCAGCTCGGCCGCGACGGCGTCGAGCGCGCCGCGGTCCACCGGGTCGGTGACCACGCCCGGGAACGTGCGCGCGAGGTCGTCGGCGTGGACGACGAGCTCGAGCACCCGTGAGCGCACCATGTCCTGGAGGGTGATGGGGCCGCGTCTCGCCTGCACGACGCGCTGGTCACCGAGCTCGTCGAGCCGGGCGAAGCCGGCTGCGGCGAAGGCCTGGACGCGCCCGAGCCGGTCGTCGGCGATCTCTGCGTCGAGGGCGCGTGTCGAGTGCTCGATCTCCTCCGCACGCTCCGGGTACGTGCCGAGGTACTCCGCGAGGGTGAGGGGAACGGTGCCGGCGGGCACCGGCCCGCACAGCGCCAGGGTCTCCATGACGCGGCCGAGGTGGGTGACCAGCTCGCCGACGGTCCAGCCGTCGAGCACGCTCGCACGACCGGCGTCGCGGTCCAGCTCGCCCCCGAGGTCCCGCAGCCAGCGGTCGAGCCGGTCCCACTGGGTGCGCAGGTGCTGGGCCGCCTCGGTCACGTCGCTGTCCATCTCTTCATCGTGCCAGGACGAGGCGGGCCCGCCCGCCACGGAGCCACCTCGTGGACAGGGCGGTCGGCGCGTCAGTCACGGACGCGCGCAGGCTCCCCGAGGAAGTCCGCGACGATCGGGCCGAGCTGGTCGAACTCGATGAGGAACCCGTCGTGCCCGAAGTCGCTCGTGAGCGTGCGCAGCGGCTCGGCGCCGGGGACACCTGCCGCGATGCGCGCGCAGTCCGCGGGCAGGAAGAGCCGGTCCGTGTCGACCGCGACGACGAGCGCGTGCGCGGTGATCTGCGCGAGCGCCGCCTCGACCCCGCCGCGGTCGCGACCGAGGTCGTGCGTGAGCATCGACTCGGTGAGCACGACGTACGAGTTGGCGTCGAAGCGGCGGGCGAGCTTGTCGCCGTGGTGGTCGAGGTACGACTGCACGGCGTACCGGCCGTCGGTGAAGGGGTCCTCGCCGCCCTGCGGGAGGCGGCCGAACCGCTCGTCGAGCTCGCGCGCGGAGCGGTAGGTTGCGTGCGCGATCTGGCGTGCGATGCCGAGCCCGACGTGCGGGCCGTCGCCGTCCGCGGCGTCGTAGTAGTCCCCGCCGCGGAACCCGGGGTCGGCGCGGACCGCGCCGAGCTGCGGGTGCGCCCAGGCGATCTGGTCGCCGGTCGTCTGCGCGGTCGTCGCGATCGCGGCGAGCGAGACGACGTCGACGCCCGCCTCCGGTCCGAGCAGCGCCCACTCGAGGACGCGGTGCCCGCCCATCGAGGCGCCGACGACGAACGCCCACGACGCGATGCCGAGCGCCCGGGCGAGCTCGATCTCGACCGCGACCTGGTCGCGGGTCGTGACGCGGGGGAAGCGGCTGCCCCAGGGACGCCCGTCGGGAGCGGTGGACGCCGGGCCGGTGGTGCCCTGGCACCCGCCGAGCACGTTGGGCGCGACGACGAACCAGCGGTCGGTGTCGATCGGTGCGCCGGGGCCGACGAGAGACTCCCACCAGCCCGCGGTCGCGTGCCCCTCGCCGGCGGAACCGCTGACGTGGGAGTCGCCGGTGAGGGCGTGCAGCACGAGGACGGCGTTCGACCCGTCCGGCGCGAGCGTGCCCCACGTCTCGTACGCGACGCGGACGTCGGGCAGCCGAGCGCCGGACTCGAGGTCGAACGTGCCGACGTCGGCGAACTGCCGCCGCCCCACAGGGTCCCCGTCCCGCCAGGCGCCGGTCGCCGGGACCGGCGCCTTCACCCGCGCGCGCGACGGCGCGACGCCGCGCCCCGAGGCGTCCGCGCGGTGGTCGCGCCGGGCGTCGGGGGCAGGGGGGAGGAGGTCGTCGTTCACAGGGCTCACCGTCGGCCACTGTACGGCCGGGGCGCGCAGGGCGCCCCGGCTGTCCAGATCCGTCATCGCAGTCCTCGTCGTCGTTCTGCCGCGCTGGCCGGCGTCGTCGCTCAGGCGTCGAGCGACGACTTGGCGGCGGTGAACCCGAGCTCGAGGTCGGCGAGGATGTCGTCGACGTGCTCGATGCCGACCGCGAGGCGGACCAGGCCCGGCGTCACGCCGGACTTCGCCTGCTCCTCAGGGCTGAGCTGGGCGTGGGTGGTCGAGGCCGGGTGGATGACGAGCGAGCGCACGTCGCCGATGTTCGCGACGTTCGAGTGGAGCTGCAGGGCGGAGACGAACGCTTGCCCCGCCTCGCTGCCCCCGTCGAGCTCGAACGCGAGCACCGCACCGGCGCCGCGCGGCAGGTACTTCTGCGCGTTGGCCTGCCACGGGCTCGACGCCAGCCCTGCGTAGTGCACGGTGCGGACGTCGTCGCGCGC
This sequence comes from Cellulosimicrobium sp. E-16, assembly GCF_049913115.1. Lineage (NCBI taxonomy): Bacteria > Bacillati > Actinomycetota > Actinomycetes > Micrococcales > Promicromonosporaceae > Cellulosimicrobium > Cellulosimicrobium sp. E-16. The sequence continues at coordinate 3,830,309 of NZ_CP183974.1, read as the reverse complement.
CTCGAGCCACTCCGCGACCTTCTGCGCGTTCTCGACGTGGCGCTCCACGCGCAGCGACAGCGTCTCGATGCCCTGCGCGATGAGGAAGGCGTTGAACGGCGAGATCGCCGAGCCCAGGTCGCGCAGGAGCTGCACGCGCGCCTTGAGCACGTACGCGAGGTTCGCGCCGAGGATGCCGTCCACGCCGAGGTCGCGCGCGTAGACGAGGCCGTTGTACGACGGGTCGGGGGTGTTGTAGTTCGGGAACCGCTCCGGGTACGCCGCGTAGTCGAACGTGCCGCCGTCGACGATCACGCCGCCGATGGCGGAGCCGTGCCCGCCGAGGTACTTCGTCGCCGAGTGCACGACGACGTCCGCCCCGTGCTCGAGCGGGCGCAGCAGGTAGGGGGTCGCGACCGTGTTGTCGACGATCAGCGGCACGCCTACCTCGTGCGCGACCGCCGCGACGGCCTCGATGTCGAGGACGTCGGCCTGCGGGTTGGGGATCGTCTCGCCGAAGAACAGCTTCGTGTTCGGGCGCACGGCGTCGCGCCAGGCCTGCGGGTCGTGCGGGTCGGTGACGAACGTCGTCTCGACGCCGAGCTTGGCGAGCGAGTACTGCAGCAGGTTGTACGTGCCGCCGTAGAGGCTCGGCGAGGCGACGACGTGGTCGCCCGCCTCGGCGACGTTGAGGATCGCGAACGTCGTCGCGGCCTGCCCGGACGCGAGGAGGAGCGCGCCGACGCCGCCCTCGAGGGACGCGATGCGGTTCTCCACGACCTCCTGGGTCGGGTTGCCGATGCGCGTGTAGATCGGGCCGAGGTCCTTGAGCGCGAAGCGGTCGGCGGCCACGGACGCGTCGGGGAAGACGAACGACGTCGTCTGGTAGATCGGCAGCGCGCGGGCCCCGGTCGTCGGGTCGGCGGTCTGGCCGGCGTGGACCTGGCGCGTCTCGAAGGACCAGGCGGGGGCGTTCTCGGTGCTCATCGGACTCTCCTGCGGGGTGGTGGGGTGGGACGACGGCGCTCGGCGCGCCGGGCGGACGGGTGCCGTGGGAGACGAGGAGGCGGGAGGCCGGCCGTCGACCGCGGCGAGGGGCGCACACGGGACGGGATCGCCACGGCGAGGACGTCGTCGACGACGGCTCGCGGGCAGGCGAACGTGTGCTGGGGTCAGCGACACATTCGACGGGACATGCTGGTGAGGCTAGGCCCGATCCGCGCCGCCCGACAGGGGTGTCTCGCGATGCGAGACCACATCCTGAGAAAGGCGGTGCCGCTCCGATGGCGCATCGCGGACCTTCTGGGCAGACTCGTGCGGGTGCTGTCAACGGGACACGCCGAGCGACCGGTCGAAGGAGGGGCGATGGACGACGTGACGTCGGCGCACGCCGCCCGGCCGGAGCTCCTCGGGGGAGCGCGGCGTCGCCCGGTCACCGGGCCCCGCCGGCTCGCCTCCGCGACCGCGGCGGGCCTGCTCGCGCTCGTGCTCGGCGTCGGGCTCGCGCCCTCCGCGTCGTCCGACCCGCCGTCGGACGACGACGTCCGCGCGGCGCGCGAGGCCGCGGACGGTGCGGCCCGGGACGTCGAGTCCGTCGAGAGCGAGCTGGCGTCGCTGCGGGACCGCCAGTCCACCGCGGAGGCGGCCGTCGAGAGCGCGGCGGAGGAGTACGCGGCCGCGCAGGACGCGCTCGCGACGGCCGACGCCGCGGTCCGCGACGCCCAGGAGGCGCTCGCGACCGCCCGGACGGGCGAGTCGGAGTCGCGCGCCGCGGTCGGTGCGCTGTTCCGCGCGTCCCGGCAGGGCTCCACCGACCTCGACGCGTTGCGTGCCGTTCTCGACGCGGACGGGGTGGGCCAGGTCGTCGAGCGGGAGAACGCGGAGCGCGTCGCCGGCCGGACCGCGGGACGTGCGGTCGACGCGCACGCGACCGCGCGGGCCGTCGCCGACACCGCCCGTGCCCGGGCCGACGCGGCGCTCGCGCACCAGGGCGAGGTCGAGGACCGTGCCCGTGACGCGCTCGCCGCCGCCCAGGTCTCGTCCGACGCGCTCGACGACGCGGTGCAGGAGTCCGCGACCCGGCGGGAGACGCTCCTCGCCGAGCTGGCCCGCGCGCGGGCCACGAGCGTCGACGTCGAGCGCCAGCGCCAGGACGCCCTCGACGCGCAGGCCGCGAGCGAGCGCGAGGCCGCGGCCCGGGCGCGCGTCGAGGCCCCGGCGGCGGGGACGACGTCGGGCGCGCCCGCGGCGCCCCCGACGAGCAGCCCCGCGCCCGCGGACCCGGCGCCCGACCGCGCACCGGCACCCGCACCCGCGCCGGCCCCGGATCCGGCACCCGCGCCGAACCCGGCACCCGCGCCGAACCCGACACCTGCCCCGACGCCCGACCCGCCGCCGGTCGTCACCCCGCCCCCGGGCACGGGCGTCGGCAGCGCGGCGCAGGGCCGGGCCGCCGTCGCGTGGGCGCGCACCACGATCGGCGCCCCGTACGTGTTCGGCGGGACCGGACCGGGCTACGACTGCTCGGGCCTCACGTCGCGCGCCTGGGCCGCGGCGGGCGTCGACATCACGCGCACGTCGCGCTCGCAGTACCAGCGCGTGCAGAAGATCTCCTACGACCAGCTCCGCCCGGGCGACCTGATCTTCTACGCCAACGACACCTCGAACCCGTCGACCATCCGCCACGTCGCCATGTACACCGGGAACGGCAGGATGATCGAGGCCCGCCAGCCCGGGAGCCCCGTGCACGAGGTCGCGATGCGCTGGGCCGACGCGATGCCCTACGCGGGCCGCCCCTAGGCCGACCTCGCGACGTCAGCAGACGACGGCGGCCGCTCACCCCGGGAGGTGAGCGGCCGCCGTCGTGGTGGGTGGCGCGAGCCGGGTGTCAGTGGCCCGGCGTGTGGTACCCGGAGTCGATGGCGCGCTGGAGCGAGCGCTCGATCTCGGCCTCGGCGTCCGCGCGGCCGACCCAGTGGGCGCCCTCGACGGACTTGCCGGGCTCGAGGTCCTTGTAGACCTCGAAGAAGTGCTGGATCTCCAGGCGGTGGAAGTCGGAGACGTCGTCGATGTCCTGGCGCCACGCGGCGCGCTGGTCGCCCGTCGGGACGCAGAGGACCTTGTCGTCGCCGCCGGCCTCGTCGCGCATGCGGAACATGCCGAGCGCGCGGCAGCGGATCAGGCAGCCGGGGAACGTGGGCTCCTCGAGCAGGACCAGCGCGTCCAGCGGGTCGCCGTCCTCGCCGAGCGTCCCCTCGATGAACCCGTAGTCGTCGGGGTACCGCGTCGAGGTGAAGAGCATGCGGTCGAGGCGGATGCGACCGGTCGCGTGGTCCACCTCGTACTTGTTGCGCTGCCCCTTGGGGATCTCGATCGTGACGTCGAACTCCACTGCTTCCTCCAGTCGTACCGGCACCGCGACGCTCGGGCGGTGGCTGGGTCTGTGGACGACGGACCACGCCGTCGTGCGGGAACTAGTGTGACACGTACCGTCCGCGCGAGAGGGTTCCCACCGGGCTCCCGGGCGGGCGGGCTGAGTGATAATGCGCACGTGCCCGCACCCGACGTCCCGGTCCAGGCACCGGTGCCCACCGGTGCCGAGCAGGCGCGCCTGGACGGGACGGAGCGAGGGAGACGCATGGGCTGGGGAGCGCGCACGGGCGTCGCCGTGGGTGTCGTGCTCGCCCTCGCCGGCGGCTACGTCGTGGCGGACGCGTACGACGTCGTCCCCGGCGTGCTCACGACCGCGGAGCCCTACGCGGAGCCGAACCCGTTCCCCGAGGCGCCGGGCGCCGTCGCGGCGCCACCTCTCGAGGTCGAGCTGCCGACCCTCGACCCTGCGGCCCCGGTCCCGGCCACGGGGAGCGTGCAGGACCTCGCGGACGATCTCGCGGGGGACACCCGGCTCGGCCCGCGCGTCGGCGTCCTGGTGACCGACGCCGCGACGGGCGACGTGCTCGGGGCGAGCAGCGACGCGGTGGGCCACGTCCCGGCGTCGACCCTCAAGACCCTCACCGCGGCGGCCGCCCTCACGTCTCCCGGCGCGCACGCGACCCTCCCGACCCGCGCCGTCCTCGAGGGACAGGAGACCGTGTACCTCGTGGGCGGCGGCGACATGATGCTCGCCGCCGGTGCGGGCGACCCGACGGCGGTGAACGGCCGGGCGGGCCTCGGCGACCTCGCGGCCCAGGTCGCGGGCGAGCTCCGGCTGACGGGCCGCACGACGGTCGCGCTGCGCCTCGACGACACGCTCTTCACGGGTGCCGCGGTCGCGCCGACGGTCGACCCGGCGAGCGTGCGCAACGGGTACGTCGCGCCCGTCGCCGCGCTCGCGGTCGACATCGCGCGGCTCGAGGACGAGGAGTACGCGCCGCGCGCGGAGGACCCGGCGATGGCGGCCGCCGACGCGTTCGTCGCCGCGCTCGCCGAGCAGGGGGTCACCGTGGCGGGGGACGTGGTGCGCGCACCGGCGCCTGACGACGGCCGCACCGTCGGCGAGGTGGAGTCCGCGCCGCTGAGCGAGGTCGTCGCGTACCTGCTCCAGCACTCCGACAACACGATCACGGAGGTGGTGGGCCGCGTCGTCGCGATCGACGCGGGGCTGCCCGGCTCCGCGGCCGGCGCGACGCAGGCCGTGCGGTCGGCGGTCGAGGGGCTCGGGGTCGACCTCACGGGCGCGACGCTCGCCGATCTCTCTGGCCTCGGCGACGGCTCGGTCGTCACGCCCGCCCAGCTCGACGAGGTCGTCGGCCTGCTCGCGGACCCTGCGCACCCGCAGCTGCGGCCCGGCGCCGTCGGGCTCCCGGTCGCCGGACTGTCCGGGACGCTCGGCGAGCGCTACCTCGAGAACGCGGGCCGCGGCGTCGTGCGGGCCAAGACGGGCAGCCTGCCGAACGTCACGTCGCTCGCGGGGACGGTCGTCACGGCCGACGACCGCCTCCTCGTGTTCTCCCTCATGGCCGACGCCGTCCCCGACGGGGGCACGTACGGCGCGCGCCTCATCTTCGACGACTTCGTCGCCTCGCTCGCGGAGTGCGGCTGCACGGCCTGAACGGTGTCGCTCACGGTTCGTCCGACGCTTCCGTGAGCCAGTCCTCGACCTCGAGACCGGGGACGCGAGAGAACTCGCGGACGGTGTTCGTCACCATGACGAGACCGAGCGACCGGGCGTGCCCGGCGAGGAGGGCGTCGTAGGGCCCGATGGGCGTGCCGCGGGCGGCGAGGAGGGCACGGACGCGTCCGGCGTGCATCGCCGCGAGACCGTCGAAGGGGAGCACGTCCACGAGCGACAGCAGCTCGTCGACCGCCTGACGGTTGCGATGTGGTGCGTCCGACCTCTCGATGCCGTACTCGAGCTCCATCTCGCTCACCGTCGAGACCGCGATGCGCCCTTCTGCCCCCCGTAGCCGCGGGCGCGCCGCCGAGCCGTTCCCGCGGAGCAGAGCCACCAGGATGTTGGTGTCCAGCAGGTAGAGCGTGCTCACAGGGCATCGCGCTCCTCGGCGGTCCCCTGGTCGCGGTCGGGAAGGAAGTCGGCGGCGACGCGGAGACCGTGGTCGAACCACTCGTCCCAGCCGGAGCCCGTCGGCGTGATCACCCGGGACCTGCCGACGGCCCGGACCTCGACCTCGCGGACGTCGTCGGGCAGCGCGACCGCCTTGGGCAGGCGGACTGCCTGCGTCCGGTTGCTGCGGAACACCGTCGTGCGGACCATCGGCGAGCCTCCTCGGTCGTATATCCCGGAAGTATATCCCCACCCCTCACGCGACCCCCGGTCCCGGGATACGGTGAGACGGTGACACTCGTCGAGCAGGACGGCCGTTCGGGCAGCGACCCGTCACGTGGTGACACCTCGATCGTCGACTGGTCGGCCGCCGCCCAGATCGCGGGTCGGCTCGCGCGCCCGGGCCCGCAGGCGTCGCGCGACGAGCTCGCCGACCTGGTCGAGGGGCTGCGCACCGCGGCAGAGACTGCCGTGCCCCACGTGCTCGACGTGACGCGCATGAGTCCCGCCGCGGGCAGTCCGACGGCCGGGCCGACGACCGCACTCGGCACCGTGTACGTCGTGGACCGCGCGCGCTGGGCCCGCGCCAACACCGAGATCATGGCGTCGCTCACCGACGGCGTGACCGATGCGCTCGTCGGCGAGCGCGGACGTGTCCCGCAGGCGACGGCGCTCGTCGGGGCCGCCCAGGTGGGGTCGGTGCTCGCGGTCCTCTCCAGCCGGGTCCTCGGCCAGTTCGACCCCTACAGCGGGCTGGGCGGCCCCGCGGCCGCGACCGGCGTCGTGCCCGACGGCGGCCCGTCGCCCGCGGCCACCGGCTCGCCCGGGCGGCTCGTGCTCGTGGCGCCGAACGTCCTGCAGGTCGAGCGCGCGCTCGACCTCAAGCCCGCCGACTTCCGTCTCTGGGTGTGCCTGCACGAGCAGACGCACGCGCTGCAGTTCGCCACCGCGCCGTGGCTCGCGGACCACCTGCGCACGCGCGCGAGCGCGCTCCTCACCGAGCTGTCCGCTTCGTCGCGCCGGCTCGCCGAGGCGCGGCTGCGCGAGAAGCTCGCCACCGTGGGCCGCGCCGTCCTCCACGCCGTGCGCGGCGAGGAAGGGACCTTCGTCGACGGGCTCCTCACGCCCGAGGAGCAGGACCGCCTCGCCGACGTCACGGCCGTCATGGCGCTGCTGGAGGGCCACGCCGACGTCGCGATGGACGCCGTCGGGCCACGCACCGTGCGCACGGTGCGCAGCATCCGGCGCAAGTTCGAGGCGAGGCGCGACGGCGACGGTCGCTCCGGGTTCGACGTCGTGCTCCGGCGCGTGCTCGGCATGGACGCCAAGATCGCCCAGTACCGCGACGGCGCGGCGTTCGTGCGCGCGGTCGAGAAGGAGGTCGGGCGCGACGGGTTCAACGCCGTGTGGGCGGCGCCCGAGAACCTGCCGACCGCCCGCGAGATCGCCGACGCGCGCGCCTGGGTGCGCCGCGTCCACGGCTGAGCCGGTGGGCGGGCCGGCACCCGTCGTCGCCGCCGTGCGCCGGGCCGTGCGCGGGGCGGTCGGGGACCTCGACCCCGGGTCCCTCGTGCTCGTCGCGTGCTCGGGCGGTGCGGACTCGACGGCGCTCGCAGCGGCCACGGCGTTCGTCGCGCCCCGGCTCGGGCTGCGCGCGGGCGCCGTCGTCGTGGACCACGGGCTCCAGGCGGGGAGCGCCGACGTCGCGGCGGCAGCGGCCGGGCGGTGCCGCGACCTGGGGCTCGACCCGGTCGAGGTGCGCGGCGTCGTCGTGCCCGCCTCGGGCGACGGCCCGGAGGCCGGCGCGCGCACGGCCCGCTACGCGGCGCTCGACGCCGCGGCGACCGAGCACGGTGCCGCCGCGGTGCTCCTGGGCCACACGCTCGACGACCAGGCGGAGACGGTGCTGCTCGGGCTCGCTCGGGGGGCTGGTGCCCGCTCGCTCGCGGGGATGACGGCGCGACGCGGCGTCTACCGGCGCCCCTTCCTCGCGCTGCGGCGCGCGCACACCGAGGCCGTGTGCCGCACGCTCGGGCTCGCGTGGTGGGACGACCCGACCAACGACGTGCCGGGCGACGCGGCGGTGCTGCCGGGCGTCGCCCCGCCGCCCCTGCGCTCGCAGGTGCGCGGACGCGTCGTTCCCGCGCTCGTCGAGGTGCTCGGGCCCGGCGCGGTGCCGGCGCTCGCGCGCACGGCCGACCTCCTGCGCGACGACGCCGACCTGCTCGACGCGCTCGCCGCCGACCTCCTCGCGACCGCCGTCGCGACGGCACCCGAGGCGTCGCCGGACGCGGACAGACCCGTGGGCGGGCTCGTGGCGTCCGATCCCGGCGGCGTGGTGCTCGACGCCGGGGTGCTCGCCGCGGCGCACCCGGCGCTGCGTCGTCGGGCACTGCGGTCGGCGGCGCTGCGCGCGGGCTGCCCCGCGGGCGACCTGTTCGCCGTGCACGTCGACGCGCTCGACGCGCTCGTCACGGCGTGGCGGGGCCAGGGCCCCGTGCACCTGCCGGGCGACCTGAGGGCCGCGCGCGCGTGTGGCAGGCTTTCCCTGGGCCCGGAGACGACGCCCCGGCGCGGCATCCCCCCACGAGCCCTCACCACCCTCAGCACCCCCACCACCCCCACACCTCAGGAGTGACCCCCGTGGAAGCATCGGACGTCGCAGGCGACCTCGAGAACATCCTGCTCACCGAGGAGCAGCTCGGTGCGCGGCTCGACGAGATCGCGGCGCAGATCGACCGCGACTACGCGGGCAAGGACCTCCTGCTCGTCGGCGTCCTCAAGGGCGCCGTCATGGTCATGGCGGACCTCGCGCGCCGCCTGCACAGCCACGTCGAGATGGACTGGATGGCGGTCTCGTCGTACGGGTCGGGCACCAAGTCCTCGGGCGTCGTGCGGATCCTCAAGGACCTCGACGCCGACCTCACGGGCCGCAACGTGCTCATCGTCGAGGACATCATCGACTCGGGCCTCACGCTCTCCTGGCTCCTGTCGAACCTGCGCTCGCGCGGGCCGGCCTCGGTCGAGATCGCGGCGATGCTGCGCAAGCCCGACGCCGCGAAGACGGACGTGGACGTCCGGTACGTCGGGTTCGACATCCCGAACGAGTTCGTCGTGGGCTACGGCCTCGACTACGCGGAGAAGTACCGCAACCTGCCGTTCGTCGGGACGCTCGCGCCGCACGTGTACTCGAGCTGAACGGGAGGCGGGACGCCCTTCGCCGTGGTGGCGCGGCGGTGTCCCGCGTCCGGGCGCCGTGGCGCCCGCGCCCAGGGGACGTGGGCCACGCCCTGGGCGAACAGAGGCGCGATCCCCAGCAGGCGTCAAGGTCCAGAGTGTAGTTTCGAGCCCGAACACTTGCGCGAGCGGAGGGATCCGGGGCGCACGCCCCGTCGCCGATGAACATCAAGAAGATTCTCAGTGGGCCGATCGTCTGGATCGTCCTGGGCCTCGTGATCCTGTGGATCGCGTTCGCGACGCTGTCGCGCCCGACGGTCCAGCGCATCGACACGTCCCAGGGCCTCGAGCTGCTCTCGGGCGACACGGTCGAGCAGGCCCTCATCGTGGACGGCGACCAGCGCGTGCGCCTCACGCTGTCCGACGACTACGTGGTCGACGAGGGCACGGACACCGAGGAGAACAAGGGCAAGAACGTCGAGTTCTACTACGTCCAGCCCCAGGGCGAGGCCGTGGTCGACGCGGTCGTCCAGGCGGAGCCGAAGGACGGGTACAACTCCGAGGTCGCCCAGCCGTCGTTCTGGTCCTCGCTGCTCGGCCTGCTCATCCCGTTCCTCATCATCGGCGTGCTGTTCTGGTTCCTGCTCTCGCGCATGCAGGGCGGCGGCTCGCGCGTGATGGGCTTCGGCAAGTCGCGCGCCAAGCTGGTCTCCAAGGACACCCCGCAGGTGACGTTCGCGGACGTCGCCGGTGCCGACGAGGCGGTCGAGGAGCTCCACGAGATCAAGGAGTTCCTCGCGGAGCCGGACAAGTTCCAGGCCGTCGGGGCCAAGATCCCCAAGGGCGTGCTGCTCTACGGCCCGCCCGGGACGGGCAAGACGCTGCTCGCGCGCGCCGTGGCCGGCGAGGCGGGCGTGCCGTTCTACTCCATCTCCGGCTCGGACTTCGTCGAGATGTTCGTCGGCGTCGGCGCGAGCCGCGTCCGCGACCTGTTCACCCAGGCCAAGGAGAACTCGCCCGCGATCATCTTCGTCGACGAGATCGACGCCGTCGGCCGTCACCGCGGCGCCGGCATGGGCGGCGGTCACGACGAGCGCGAGCAGACCCTGAACCAGCTCCTCGTCGAGATGGACGGCTTCGACGTCAAGACGAACGTCATCCTCATCGCGGCGACGAACCGCCCCGACATCCTCGACCCGGCGCTCCTGCGCCCGGGCCGCTTCGACCGCCAGGTCGCCGTCGAGGCGCCCGACCTCAAGGGCCGCGAGGCGATCCTGCGCGTGCACGCCCAGGGCAAGCCGATCGTCCCCGAGATCGACCTCGCCGCGGTCGCGCGCCGCACGCCCGGCTTCACCGGCGCCGACCTCGCGAACGTGCTCAACGAGGCCGCGCTGCTCACCGCCCGCAGCGGCGCCCAGCTCATCGACGACCGCGCGCTCGACGAGGCGATCGACCGCGTCGTGGCCGGGCCGCAGAAGCGCACGCGCGTCATGAACGTCAAGGAGCAGAAGATCACGGCGTACCACGAGGGCGGGCACGCCCTCGTCGCCGCGGCGATGCGCTACACGGACCCCGTCACCAAGGTGACGATCCTCCCGCGCGGCCGCGCGCTCGGGTACACGATGGTCATGCCGACCGAGGACAAGTACTCCACGACGCGCAACGAGCTGCTCGACCAGCTCGCCTACGCCATGGGCGGCCGCGTCGCCGAGGAGCTCGTCTTCCACGACCCGACCACGGGCGCCTCGAACGACATCGAGAAGGCCACGGCGATCGCCAAGAAGATGGTCACCGAGTACGGCATGAGCGAGCGCGTCGGCGCGATCAAGCTGGGCACCGGCTCGGGCGAGCCCTTCATGGGCCGCGACATGGGCCACACGCGCGACTACTCCGAGTCCGTCGCGGGCACCGTCGACCACGAGGTGCGCAAGCTCGTCGAGGCCGCGCACGACGAGGCGTGGGAGGTGCTCACGCAGTACCGCGACGTGCTCGACGCGCTCGTGCTCGAGCTCCTGGAGAAGGAGACGCTGAACCAGGCGGAGCTCGCGCGGGTCTTCGAGCCGGTCGTCAAGCGCGACGCGCGCGACGTGTGGCTCTCGAGCGAGCAGCGCGCCGTGTCGCAGCGCGGGCCCGTCCTCACGGACGCCGAGAAGGCGTCGCAGAACGGTGCCCCGGTGATCCCGCAGGACGAGGCCGCCGCCGCGAACGACGAGCTGCCGCCGGAGCGCATCGGCGAGGTCCCGGCGGACAGCCCGCTCGACCGGGCGCTCGGCCGCGACGGCACGGTCGACGCGACGGACGTGCGCGAGCCGGGGCAGGACTGATGGGCGAGTCTCCGGGCACGGGCGCCGTACCGACCGCCATCACGCGGGCCCGTGCGGCCGAGGACCTGCGCGCCCCGGCGGACGTGCCGCCGTACGACCAGGAGCGTGCCGAGGCGGCGGTGCGCGAGCTCCTGCTCGCCGTGGGGGAGGACCCGGACCGCGAAGGGCTGCGCGAGACGCCCGCGCGCGTGGCGCGCGCCTACCGCGAGATCTTCGCGGGCCTGCGCCAGGAGGCCGCGGACGTCCTCACGACGACGTTCGACCTCGGCCACGAGGAGATGGTGCTCGTCAAGGACATCGAGGTGTACTCGACGTGCGAGCACCACCTCGTGCCGTTCCACGGCGTCGCGCACATCGGCTACATCCCCAACGTCGACGGGCGCATCACCGGCCTGTCGAAGCTCGCGCGCCTCGTCGAGGTCTACGCGCGCCGCCCGCAGGTGCAGGAGCGGCTCACGTCGCAGATCGCGGACGCGCTCGTGGAGCACCTGCAGCCGCGCGGCGCCATCGTCGTCGTCGAGTGCGAGCACCTGTGCATGTCGATGCGCGGCGTGCGCAAGCCGGGGTCGCGCACGGTGACGTCGGCGGTGCGGGGCCAGATGCGCGACGGCGCGACGCGGGCCGAGGCGATGAGCCTCATCCTGGGGCGCTAGTCCCGTGGACCGCTTCGTGGTCGCCGGGCTCGAGGAGCTGGCCGACGTCGGCCGGACGCTCGTCATGGGCGTCGTCAACGTCACGCCGGACTCGTTCTCCGACGGCGGCGAGTGGTACGAGCCCGACGCCGCGGTCGCGCACGGGCGCGAGCTGCTGGGCGAGGGGGCCGACATCCTCGACGTGGGCGGCGAGTCGACCCGGCCCGGTGCCGGGCGCATCCCCGTCGAGGCGGAGCTCGCGCGCGTGCTGCCCGTGATCTCCGCGCTCGCCGCGGAGGGTGCGGTCGTCAGCGTCGACACGACGCGCGCCGTCGTCGCCGAGCGCGCCGTCGCGGCGGGTGCCCGGATCGTCAACGACGTCTCGGGCGGGCTCGCGGACCCCGCGATGGCCGACGTCGTGGCGCGCACCGGCGTCGCGTACGTCTGCATGCACTGGCGCGGGCACGCCGACGTCATGGACGACCTCGAGGAGTACGACGACGTGGTCACGGACGTGCGGGACGAGCTCGCGACGCGCGTCGAGACGCTGCTCGCCGCCGGGGTGCGGCGCGACCAGGTCGTCCTCGACCCGGGCCTCGGGTTCTCCAAGGCCGGGTCGTCCAACTGGCCCCTGCTCGCGCGGCTCGACGAGCTCGAGGAGCTCGGCCTGCCGGTGCTCGTCGGGGCGTCCCGCAAGCGGTTCCTGGGGCACCTCCTCGCTCGGTCCGACAGGCAGCCCGTGCCGCCCCTGCTGCGCGACGACGCGACCGCCGCGATCACGACGCTCGCCGCCGCCGCGGGCGCGTGGTGCGTGCGGGTCCACACCGTCCGGGCGTCGGCCGACGCCGTGCGCGTCGCGGCGGCATGGGGCCGCGCGGGCGGGGCCGGGTCGGGCCGGCGGGACGGGAGCACGGGCGCGACCGACCGACCGAGGACCGGAAGCGACTCGACGGCGCGGCCCACGACCTAGCAGGATGGGCGACGGGCCCCGCGGCGCGGCCGGCCCGGCGCAGCACGACACACGCAACGAGACACGGTGACGAAAGGTCCGTCCGCCCGACCGGCGGGCGGCGACGGAGCACCGGACGGGAGCACGACGTGACCACAGCGTTCGCAGGAGCGGTCCTCGACGCGGACGGACGGCCGTTCGACCGGATCCGGCTCACGGGCCTGAGCGCCACGGGGCACCACGGTGTCTTCGAGCACGAGAAGGCCGAGGGCCAGCTCTTCCGCGCCGACGTCGTGCTCCACCTGGACACGCGCGCGGCGGCGAGCGGGGACGACCTCGCCCAGACCGTCAGCTACGCGGGCGTCGCCGAGGACGTCGTGGCCGTCCTCGCGGGCTCGCCCGCCGACCTCGTCGAGACGGTGGCCGAGCGCATCGCGGCGACGATCCTCACCCACGACGAGGTCGTCGCGGTCGACGTCGCCGTGCACAAGCCGCAGGCGCCGATCACGGTCCCGTTCGAGGACGTCGAGGTCGTCATCCGCCGCGACCGCGTGGTCGTGCCGGTCGTCGCGCCGCTCTCCCGCCGGTCCGAGCAGCTCGTCGCGCCGATCCCCGTGGGCTCGGTCGCGCCCGCCCTCATCCACGGTGTCGGCGACGCCCCGGTCGCCGAGGAGCGGGTCGAGCTCGCCCCGGCGCCCGACGTCATGCCGCCGAGCATCCCCCCGGGCGCGACCGCGGTCCCCGTCGAGCCCTCGTCGCCCGAGCCGCAGCACGAGGTCGCGGGTGGCGCCCAGGACCTCGACGACGAGCGCGACGCCACGCGCGAGGCCCCGGCGGTGACCGGACCCGCCGCGCCGGCGTACGAGGAGCCGGCGTCCGCCGCGTCCGGTCCCGAGGCGCCCGCGCCGGCCCCGGCGCCGTACGACGCGCTGCTCGAGGCCTCAGCACCCCCGGCGCCGGTCGAGCCCTCCGCGGAGGGCCTGCCGGGCGCGGCCACCGCTCCGGTGCCGACGCCGGCCGAGCCGCCCGCGCCCGAGCAGCCGGGGCCGGTCCCCGCCGCCGGACCCCTCGCGGAGCACGAGCCGGAGCCGGTCCACGACCAGGCGCCCGCGGCTCCTGCCGAGCCGCTGCCCGCGCCCTTCGCCGAGCCCGCGTACGAGCCGACGTACGAGCCGACGTACGAGGGTCATGGTGACGCGGCGCCCGAGGTACCCGTCGCCGCCGCGGTCGCGGCGGCAGCGTCCGACGCCGGTGGCCCGGTCGCATCGTCCGAGGAGCCTGCCGCGCCGGTCGCCGCGGAGGAGGAGGCCCCCGCTCCACCCGTCGAGCACGACCGCATGGACGACGTCCCCGCGGGCTTCGTCGAGGTGGTGCTCGCCCTCGGTGCGAACCTCGGCGACGCCCAGCAGACGTTGCGCGACGCGATCACCGACCTCGACCGGATCTCCGGGCTCGAGATCACCGAGGTCTCCCCGCTCGCGCGGACGGGTGCGGTCGGAGGCCCCGACCAGCCCGACTTCCTCAACACCGTGCTGCTCGCGCGCACGCGCCTCTCGGCCCGGGACCTGCTGCACGCGTGCCAGGCCGTCGAGCACGCGCACGGCCGGGTGCGCGACGAGCGGTGGGGGCCGCGCACCCTCGACGTGGACCTCATCGTGTACGGCACGCTCACGGCCGTCGCGGACGACCTGGAGCTGCCGCACCCCCGCGCCCACGAGCGGGCGTTCGTGCTCGAGCCGTGGTCGCAGATCGACCCGGACGCGGTGCTGCCCGGACTCGGTGGGGGCCCGGTCGCCGCGCTCGCGGCGACCGCGCCCGACCGCGGCGGCATCCGGTGGCTCGCGCTGGACTGGCTGACGGACGCGGCGCCCGAGCCCACGGGCGCGGTCCCGGTCGCGACCGGAGCCTCCGACGCGGCCCCCGTGCCCGCTCCGGCGGAGCCCGGTGTCGTCGACGACCCGTACCGGCAGCCGTCGGCCGATGCCGTCCCCGGGCCGCACGAGGCACCGTCGACGTCGGGGCCGGTCGGCGTGCAGGCGGGTCCGGAGGACGTCCCCGCGCCGGCCGGGCCCCAGCACCCGCCCGTCCCGCCGCAGGCGCCGCACCAGGCGCTGCCCCAGCGCCCCTCGGTGCCGCAGCAGCCGCTGCCCGCGCAGCCCGTGCCGCCGCAGGAGCCCTCCGCCCCGGGCGCGGTGCTCCCCGTCGCCCCGCCGCAGGCCGCGCTCCCGCCGCAGGCGGTCCCGACGGAGGCCCCCGTGGCCCGCCCTGTCTTCGCCCCGGTGTCCGACGGCGTGGCGCCCTCGGTCGACGGGGCCCCGACGGTCGTCCCGGACGTTTCGTTCGGCTCGCACGAGGCCGGGTCGCCGCCCGTCGCGCCGTTCCCGGGCCCGTCGCACCGCCCGGCGGCGCTGCCCGACCCCGAGCCGCCGACGCAGGACGTCGTGCAGCCCCCGGAGCCGGGCGCCCCCGCCTTCCCCGCCTTCGCGCCCGTCCGCCCGGCAGAGGCCCCGGTCGCCGTGCACCCGGCGGGGGCCTCGCCTGTGGCGGTCCCGTCCGGGCAGACTCCCGCCGACCCGGCCACTCCTGCCGACGACGGCATCATCCGGTCGGTGCCCTTCGCCCCGATCGCGGTCCAGCCGCCGGCCCAGCAACCGGCTCAGCAGTCGGCCCAGGCGTCGGCACCCGGGCCGCTCGCCGACGCGTCCCTGCACCCGGCGACCGACCCGTGGCCGCCGTTCGGGCCGGTCTCGGGCGGCGCGCACGACGCCCAGCGCTGATGCGGCGCACCTCGGTCCGCACCCTGCTGCTCGTGGCCGTCGCCACGGCGGTCGTCGGCTGGTTCGTCGTGCGGCTCCTCCAGGGCCGCGGCACGCACCTGCCGGCGGTGCCGTGGATCGTCGACGTCGCGGTCGTCGCGCTCGCCGCAGCGGTGTTCTGGGCGGGGTGGACCGTCCGCGCCTACCAGCGGGGCAGGCGACCCTCGCTCGACGCGATCCGCGCGGCCCGCACGTTCGTGCTCGCCAAGGCCGCCGCTCTCACGGGAGCCCTGCTCGCGGGCTGGTACGGCGCGCAGGTGCTCGTGGCCCTGCCCGACCTCTCGATCGAGGCGCAGCGCGACCGCGCGGTGGCGGCGGGGGTCGCGGTCGCGTGCGCGGTGCTGCTGGCCGTCGTCGGGCTCGTGGCCGAGCGGTTCTGCCAGCTCCCGCCCGACGACCGCGGCGAGGGCCGCGAGGGCTCGACGACGCGCGAGGACCCGGAGACGCCGGGCGCGAGCACGCCCGCCTGACGCTCCGCGTCCCGCGGGTCGGCAGCGCACCGCCATCCGGTGGCGCCGGCTGCGCCCTGGCCGGGCGTGACGCGCGACACGCGCCCCCGGGCGCACCGGGACGGGATGGGAGAATCGACGCATGACCGACCCTGCACGGGACCTGGACCCCCGCGGCACCGGCCCCTTCGACCCGCCCGGCATCGAGTGGACGCGCGTGTCCCCCCGGCTGATCACCGCACGCCTGCTGTCGGTGGGCATCACGCTCGCGGTGCCGGCGGTCGCGGCGATCGTGCTGGCGATCCTCTTCCCGCACTGGTGGCAGTGGCTCGTGCTCGGGGTGCTCGTGCTCCTCGGGTTGTGGGCGGTCGTGCTCGTCCCGCGCCAGGTGCGCGCGATCGGGTACGCCGAGCGCGACGACGACCTGCTGATCCGGCACGGCATCATGTTCCGCCAGCTCGTCGTCGTGCCCTACGGCCGCATGCAGTACGTCGACGTGCAGGCCGGACCGCTCGCGCGCAAGCTCGGCATCGCGCAGGTGCAGCTCCACACGGCGTCGGCGTCCACGGACGCGACGATCGACGGCCTCGAGCCCGCCGAGGCGGAGCGCCTGCGCGACCGGCTCGCGTCGCGCGGCGAGGCGAGGCTGGCGGGCCTGTGAGCGAAGCACCGGCCACCGACGACCTCGTGTGGCACCGGGTGCACCCGGTCACCCCGCTCGTGCGCGGCTGGACCGTCATCGCGGTGCTGCTCGTCGTCGTCGGGCAGCAGACGCTCAACGGGCTGCCCGAGGGGGAGAACCTCCTCGAGGGGAACCGCTGGTGGATGATCCTCCTCGGCATCCTCGCGGTGGGGCTCGTGGGACTGGGGTACTCGGCGCTCGCGTGGCGCATGACGAGCTACGCGGTCGACGACGAGTCGGTGCACCTGCGCACCGGCGTGCTGTTCCGGCAGCAGCGCAAGGCACGGCTGGACCGGCTCCAGGCGGTCGACGTCGTGCAGCCGCTCCTCGCGCGGTTCTTCGGCCTCGCGGAGCTCAAGCTCGAGGTCGCCGGGGGCGCGGACTCGGGCGTGAAGCTCGGCTTCCTCAAGGAGGTGGAGGCCAACCGGCTGCGCAACGACCTCCTCGCGCGCGCCGCGGGCCTGCGGGTCGCGCGCGAGCGTCCGGCCGGCGTCCCGACGGCGGTCGCGGACGGGAGCGCGACGGGCGTCGGTGCCACGTCCCCGGCGGCTGACCCGAGCGCCCCGTCGACGGTGCGGCCGATCGGCGGAGCGCCCGCAGGAGACGAGGTGCTGGTCGCCCCGGAGGCGCCCGAGCAGCCGGTCACGGCGGTGGGTCCGGGGCGGCTCGTCGCCTCGCTCGTGCGGTCGGGCGCGACGGTCGGCCTCGTCCTCGGTGTCCTGGGGATCGCCGGGGTCGTGATCGGCACGCGCGAGATCGGGGTGCTGTTCAGCGCGCTGCCCGCGGTCCTCGGCTTCGGCGGCTTCCTCTTCTCGCGGTTCTCGGGCGAGTTCGGCTTCCGCTCGGCGATCTCGCCGGACGGCATCCGCCTGCGGCACGGCCTCCTGGAGACCCGGTCGCAGACCATCCCGCCCGGCCGCGTCCAGGCCGTGCGGCTGCGGCAGGGTCCGTTCTGGCGCGGGCCGGACTGGTGGCGGGTCGACGTCAACGTGGCGGGTTACGGCGTGAGCTCCGACGGGTCGGACACGACGAGCGTGCTGCTGCCCGTCGGGACGCGCGACGAGGCGCTCGCCGCGCTGTGGCTCGTGCTGCCCGACCTCGGCACGCCCGACCCGCGCGCCCTCCTCGACGAGGGCCTGTCCGGCCTCGACGCGGGCGAGCACTTCACGGTGACCCCGCGGCGCGCGCGCCTGCTCGACCTCGTGTCGTGGCGGCGCAACGGCTTCACGGTGACCGACCGCGCGCTCGTGCTGCGCGGCGGGCGGGTGTTCCGCAGCCTCGTCGTCGTGCCGCACGAGCGGACGCAGTCGCTCGGGCTCGAGCAGGGCCCGCTCCAGCGTCGGTTCGACGTCGCGACGTTCGCGGTGCACTCCACGCCCGGCCCGGTCTCGCCGAAGGTCTGGCACCTCGACGCGGGCGACGCCGCGCGCCTCCTCGACACCCAGGCCGAGCGCGCCCGCGAGGCGCGTGCCCACGCCGGCCCGGAGCTGTGGATGCGGCGCGACGACGTGCCCCTGGTGCCCGCCCCTGTGTCCGCCCCCGAGCCCGCCCCCGTGCCCGACCCGGTGCCCGCGGCCGATCCCGGTCGCGTGCCCGGTACGGAACCGGTCGACCGTCGGGCCGAGGACGGGGAGCGGCCGTGAGCGCGGCGGGCGCGCGGCCCGGGCGCCTGGGCGTGGGCGTCGTGGGAGCGGGCCGCGTCGGCGCGGTGCTCGGCAGCGCGCTGCGCGCCACCGGGCACGCCGTCGTGGGCGCGAGCGGCGTGTCCGACGCGTCGCGCGAGCGCATCGAGACCCTCCTGCCCGGCGTGCCGGTGCTCGAGGTCCCGCAGGTCGTGGAGCGTGCGGAGCTCGTGCTCCTCGCCGTGCCCGACGACGCGCTCGGCGGCCTGGTCCGCGGCCTCGCCGAGGTGGGGGCCTGGCAGCCGGGGCAGATCGTCGTGCACACGTCCGGCCGCTACGGGACCGCCGTGCTCGACCCGGCCCGCGCCGCGGGCGCGATCCCGCTCGCGCTGCACCCCGCCATGACGTTCACCGGCACGTCGCTCGACCTCGCGCGGCTCGAGGGCACGACGTTCGCCGTCACAGCCCCGGGACCGGTCCTGCCGATCGGGCAGGCCCTCGTCGTGGAGCTCGGCGGGGAGCCCGTCGTCGTGGCGGAGGAGTCCCGCGGGCTGTACCACGCGGCTCTCGCGCACGGGGCGAACCACCTCGTCGTGCTCGTCGCCCAAGCCGCGCAGGCGCTCGAGGCCGCGGGCGTCGACCAGCCGGGCCGGGCCCTCGCCCCGCTGCTCGCCGCCGCGCTCGACGGCGCGACCCGCGGCGCGGACGCGGGCGCAGAGTCGGGCACGGGGGCGGGGGCGGGCGCGCTCCTCGGGCTCACCGGACCCGTGGTGCGCGGCGACGTCGGCACGGTGCGCGAGCACCTGGCGGCCCTGGACGCGCTCGCGGCGACGAGCGACGCGTCCGACGTGCCGCCGTCGTACCGTGCGCTGGGTCGCGCGGCGACCCACCGGGCGCTCGCGGGCGGGCGCCTCGACGAGCCGACCGCCCGCACCCTCCTCGACGCGCTCGGGGAGGCGCCCGACGCAGGGCCGGGCGCCGTGCCGCACGACGACCCGCACGACCACGAAGGAACGGCATGACCACCACCCCCGCCCCGGGCGTCCCCCCGACGTCCCGGCCGGAGACCCCGCGCGTCGTGACGACGCGCGCGGACCTCCGCGCCGCTCTCGACGGGTGGGCCGCCGCCCACCCCGGCGCGCGCCGCGCCGTCGTCATGACGATGGGGGCGCTGCACGCCGGGCACCTCGAGCTCGTGCGCCGCGCGCGGGCCGAGGTCGGCCCGGACGGGCAGGTCGTCGTCACGGACTTCGTCAACCCGCTCCAGTTCGGGCCGGGCGAGGACTTCGAGCGCTACCCGCGCGACGTCGCGGCCGACGTCGCGCTGCTGGCCGCCGCGGGCGACGACGTCGCCGTGGACGTCGTCTTCGCACCCGCCGTCGAGGAGCTGTACCCCGACCTCGGTACCGGCGGCCCGATCGTCCGGGTCACCTCCGGCCGGATCGGCACCGTGCTGGAGGGCGCGTCGCGGCCCGGCCACTTCGACGGCGTGCTCACGGTCGTGCTCAAGCTGCTCCACCTCGTGCGGCCCGACGTCGCGGTGTTCGGTGCCAAGGACGCGCAGCAGCTCCTCGCGGTGCGGCGTCTGGTCGCCGACCTCGACCTGGACGTGGAGATCCTCGCGGTGCCCACGGTGCGCGAGGCGGACGGGCTCGCGCGCTCGTCGCGCAACGCCTACCTGTCGCCCGCGGAGCGCGACGAGGCGCTCGCGCTGAGCCGCGCGCTGCGCGCCGGTCAGGACGCGGCGGACGCGGGTGCTGACGCGCCGGGCGTCCTCGCCGCCGCGCGGGGAATCCTGGACGCCGCCGACGGCGTTGACCTGGATTACGTGGTGCTCGTCGATCCCGCTACCGTGGAGGACCTGGCGCCCGGCGCCGTCGGCCCCGGGCTCCTCCTGGTCGCGGCACGCGTCGGCACCACCCGTCTCATCGACAACGCGGCCGTCGAGATCGCGCCGCCCGCGACCCGGGCCGCCGACCCCGCCGGCCGTGCCCCCGCACCTGGAGGTACCGCGTGACCGCGCAGACCCCGTCGAGCCCGCCGCGCCGTCCGGCGTCCCTGCAGCGCCCCATGATGATCGGCAAGATCCACCGCGCGACGGTGACGCAGGCCGACCTGCACTACGTCGGCTCGATCACCGTGGACGCCGACCTGCTCGACGCCGCGGACCTCTACCCGGGCCAGCAGGTCGACGTCGTGGACGTCACCAACGGCGCGCGCCTGACGACGTACGTCATCCCGGGCGAGCGCGGCGCCGGTCAGGTGTGCATCAACGGCGCCGCCGCGCACCTCGTCAACCCGGGCGACGTCGTCATCCTCATCGCCTACGGCATGCTCGACGACGCCGACGCGCGCACCTACCTGCCGAACGTCGTCTTCGTGGACGAGCAGAACCGGATCGTCGAGCTCTCGGACGAGCCGGGGCTCGTGCCCGCGGGCCACGGCCTCGAGGCGAGCGGCCTGCCGTTCGCCCCGTTCCGCGGCGGGGGCAGCGGGGTCGACGAGGGCACCGTCGCGTCCGTGGTGCGCCCCGCGTGAGCGGACGCGGCGGGTCCGGGTCTCCCGTGCTCGCCCGGACCCTCGCGGCCCCGGCACCGGGCTGGACGACGACGGCGGACGTCGTGGTCGTCGGGTCCGGCATCGCGGGCCTCACCGCGGCGCTCGAGCTACGGACGCGCGTGCCGCGCGTCCTGCTCGTCACGAAGGGCGAGCTGTCGTCCGGCTCGACGGTGTGGGCGCAGGGCGGCATCGCGGCGGCGCTCGACCCCGAGGACTCGCCCGAGGCGCACCTCGCGGACACGCTCGTCGCGGGCGTCGGGGTGTGCGACCCGGCCGCGGTCGAGGTGCTGGTCACCGAGGGCCCGGCGCGCGTGCGCGAGCTCGTGGCCCGCGGCGCGAACTTCGACCGCGCCGAGAACGGCGACATCGCGCTGACCCGCGAGGGCGGCCACCACGCCGACCGGATCGCGCACGCGGGCGGCGACGCGACGGGGGCCGAGATCTCGCGCGCGCTCGTCGCGCAGCTCGACGCGGTGCGCAGCGACCCGGGCATCGAGGTCATCGAGAACGCGCTCGTGCTCGACGTCCTCACAGGTGAAGGCCCCGACGGCGCGCCGCGTGCCTGCGGTGTCACGCTCCACGTGCGCGGCGAGGGCACGCGCGACGGCGTCGGCGCGGTGCTCGCGCGCGCGGTCGTGCTCGCGACCGGGGGAGTGGGGCAGGTCTTCCGCTCGTCGACCAACCCGCCGCAGGCGACGGGCGACGGCATCGCGGCGGCGCTGCGCGCGGGCGCGACGCTCGGCGACCTCGAGTTCGTCCAGTTCCACCCGACGGTCCTGTGGCTCGGGCTCGGCGCGCGGGGCCAGCTCCCCCTCATCTCCGAGGCGGTGCGCGGCGAGGGCGCGATCCTCCTCGACACCGACGGCCACCGGTTCATGCCGGCGCAGCACCCCATGGCCGAGCTCGCGCCGCGCGACGTCGTCGCGCACGCGATCGTGCGGCAGATGGCTGCCACGGGCTCGGACCACGTGCTGCTCGACGCGCGACACCTCGGCGCCGACTTCCTGCGCTCGCGCTTCCCGACGATCACCGAGCGGCTCGCGGAGAACGGTCTCGACTGGACCGAGGAGCCGGTCCCCGTGGCGCCCGCCCAGCACTACCACTCGGGCGGCGTCGTGACCGACCTGCACGGGAAGTCGACCGTCGACGGGCTCTACGCCATCGGCGAGGTCGCGTGCACGGGGGTCCACGGTGCCAACCGGCTCGCGTCCAACTCGTTGCTCGAGGGCCTCGTGTTCGCTCACCGCGCCGCTCGCCAGATCACCGACCGGGTCGCGGCGGGCGAGCTCGAGCCGGTCGAGCCCGTCCGACGTCCCGGCCCGTCGGCGCTCGTCGCGGCCGCGGCGCGCTCGCGGATCCAGTCGATCGCCTCGGCCGGTCCCGGCGTGATCCGCGACGGCGCCGGTCTCGCCGCCGCCGCGGCCCGCCTCGCCGCGGTCCGCACCGACGCGCACGAGGCGAGCGACGTCGTCGCGCAGCCGCAGGCCGCGGAGTGGGAGACGACGAACGTGCACCAGGTCGCGACCGCGCTCACGGCGGCGGCGGCGCTGCGCACGGAGAGCCGCGGCGGCCACTTCCGCACCGACTTCCCGGACACCGACCCGGCGTGGGAGCGCCGCGTGCTCGTCTCCCTCGACGCTGACGGGGCGCTGCGCGTCCGCTGACGAGTCCTCGCCTCCCGCCGCGAACGGCCCGGGCGACGCGAACCGCGGGAGGACCACACCCATGTCGTGCTCGGCGGCGGAGGCCGAACCGGTGCATCGGGCTGCCGAGGTCGGTCCGCCCTTGTCCCCTGGGATGTGCCCGACGAGCGGAGGCCGGCAGTGACGGACGGGTGGTCCGCCGCGATCGTCCTGGTCGGCCTCGTCGGGTGGACACTGCTCGCCGACGTGTGCTGGGGCGCGGAGGAGCGGCTCGCCGGATGGTGGGTGGCCCGCGCCCGATCGCGGGGCGCGTGGGCCGGCCCGTGGTCGTTCCTCGTCTCGATGACGGCGCTCGTGGGCTACGGCCTGGTCGTCTGGCTCGGTGAGGTCCTGGCAGCGACGCTCGACAGCCCCACATCGGTGCTGCTCGTCGTCGTGCCGGCGGCGCTCGCCTACTCGCCCTTCGCCGTCACGACCGCGCCGCTGAGCCCGAGCGGCTACCTGCGGTGGCGAGCCTCGCTGGAGTCGGCCGGCGCCGACACGCGTGAGCAGCGGAACATCGCGTGGTGGGCGGGGCCACCGTCCCTCCTCGGGCTGGGCGCGATCGTCCTCACGCTGTTCCAGGGCCTCCTGGGCTGATCGGGGACGGCGGCCTGCGCCCGTGCGGGGCACCCCGAGGCTCGGTGCGCTCGCGACCCGATACCGTGGGTGATCGTGAGCAGCCACGTCGAGCCCGTTCCCGCCCGCCCGTCCGACGCCGGAGCACGGTCGGTCCCGTCGCGCGTCGAGCCGGGGCTCGACCCGGCGTGGATCGCGGAGACCGTGACGCGGGCGCTCGACGAGGACCTGGGCGTCGCGCCGGGGCGCGACGTCACGACGCAGGCGACCGTGCCGCCGTCGGCCACCGGGACCGCGCACCTCGTGGCGCGCGCGGACGGGGTCGTGGCGGGGCTCGTCGTCGTCGAGGAGGTGACGCGGCAGGTCGCCGAGCGGTTCGGGCTCCCGCCCGTCGAGGTGGCGTTCGTCGCGTCCGACGGCGCGGCCGTGGGTCGCGGCCGCGTCCTCGCGGCGCTCACGGGGCCGGTCCAGGTGCTCCTCGCGGCCGAGCGCACGCTGCTCAACCTCGCGAGCCGTGCGTCCGGCGTCGCGACGGCGACGCGCGCGTGGGCGCGCGAGCTCGCCGGGACGGGCGCGCAGGTGCTGGACACGCGCAAGACGACGCCCGGCCTGCGCGCCCTGGAGAAGTACGCGGTGCGCGCCGGCGGCGGCACGAACAAGCGCATGGGTCTCTACGACGTCGCGATGGTCAAGGACAACCACGTCGTGGCCGCCGGGTCGGTGAGCGCCGCGATCGACGCGATCCGCCGGACGTTCCCCGACGTCCTGGTCCAGGTCGAGGCGGACACGACCGCGCAGGCGCTCGAGGCGGTCTCGGCGGGCGCGGACTTCCTCCTGCTCGACAACATGCCGACGCCGGTGCTCGCCGAGACGGTCGCGGCCGTCCGGGCGCGCGAGGGGAAGGACGGCGTCCCGGCGAAGGTCGAGCTCGAGGCCACGGGCAACCTCACGCTGGACCGCGCGCGCGAGGTCGCGGGCACCGGGGTGGACTACCTCTCGGTCGGCGCGCTCACCCACTCCGCCCCGATCCTCGACCTCGCCCTGGACCTCCTGCCCACCCTCCCGCCGAGGGAGAGCCCTGGTATCGCGAGGTAGCGCCCTGGTCCCGCGCAGTAGAGGTGTGGGCGTGACTGCGCCTCTACCTCGACGGCGTGCGAGCGTCGGTAGAATCCTCGGGTGACCTCCCCCGCCGGAACCCCTTCTCCTGACGCGCGCGAGCCCGAGGAGCACGTCGACGACGTGCCGGAGCAGATGCAGGTCCGCCGCGAGAAGCGCGAGCGGATCCTCGCGCGCGGCGACCAGCCGTACCCCGTCTCCGTCCCGCGCACGACGACGATCGCCGACGTCCGGGCCGCGTACGCGCACCTGGAGACCGGCGAGGAGACGCAGGACGAGGTCGGTGTCGCCGGTCGCGTCGTGTTCCTGCGCAACACCGGCAAGCTGTGCTTCGCGACCCTTCAGGACGGCGAGGGCAACCGCCTCCAGGTCATGCTGAGCCAGGCCGTCGTCGGCGAGGAGTCGCTCGCGTCGTTCAAGGCGGACGTGGACCTGGGCGACCACCTCTTCGCGCACGGCCGCGTCATCAGCTCGCGCCGCGGCGAGCTGAGCGTGTTCGCCGACGCGTGGCAGATCGCCGCGAAGGCTCTGCGCCCGCTGCCGGTGCTCCACAAGGAGCTCTCGGAGGAGGCGCGCGTGCGGCAGCGCTACGTCGACCTCATCGCGCGCCCGGCCGCCCGGGACACGGTGCGCCTGCGCGCCGCCGTCGTGCGCTCGATCCGCGAGAACTTCTGGGAGCGCGGCTTCGTCGAGGTCGAGACGCCGATGCTCCAGACGCGTCCGGAAGGCGCGGCAGCGCGCCAGTTCGAGACGCACATGAATGCTTTCGACATCGACCTGTTCCTGCGTATCGCCCCGGAGCTGTTCCTCAAGCGCGCGGCCGTCGGCGGTGTCGAGAAGGTGTTCGAGATCAACCGCAACTTCCGCAACGAGGGCGTGGACTCCACGCACTCCCCGGAATTCGCGATGCTCGAGGCGTACGAGGCCTATGGCGACTACGACACCATGGCGGTGCTCACCCAGAACCTGGTGCAGCGGGCCGCGCAGGACGCGCTCGGGAAGACCCTGGTCACGCTCGCCGACGGCACGGAATACGACCTCGGCGGCGAATGGACGCAGCTGAAGATGTACGACTCGCTCTCGGACGCGCTGGGCGAGGCGATCACGCCCGAGACGCCGGTCGAGTCGCTGCTGACGTACGCGGACAAGTTCGAGCTCACCTTCGACCCGAAGAACGTGAACCACGGCAAGCTCGTCGAGGGTCTGTGGGAGCACCTGGTGGGCGACCACCTCGTCGCGCCGACGTTCGTGCGCGACTTCCCCGTGGAGACCTCCCCGCTCACGCGCGACCACCGGACGGTGCGCGGCCAGGTCGAGAAGTGGGACCTCTACGTGCGCGGCGTGGAGCTCGCGACCGCCTACTCCGAGCTCGTGGACCCCGTGGTCCAGCGGCAGCGCTTCGAGGCGCAGGCGCTGCTCGCGGCGGCCGGCGACGAGGAGGCCATGCGCATCGACGAGGACTTCCTCACCGCGATGGAGTACGCGATGCCCCCGTCGGGCGGCATGGGCCTGGGCATCGACCGCCTGCTCATGGCGCTCACCGGCCTCGGCATCCGCGAGACCATCCTCTTCCCGCTCGTGAAGCCCGCGCAGCAGTAGCGCGCCCAAGATCTAGGATCGACAGCATGGACATCTGGCCCACCGTCGCGGCACTGATCCCCTCGATCGGTGTCGGCGTGCTCTTCTACGTGGCGATGCGCGCCATCGTGCGCGCGGACCGCAACGAGCGCGCGGCGCTCGCGCGCCTGGACGCGGAGCAGGAATCGGGCGTCGACGGGAATGTCGCGCCCGCGCGCGACGCCTGAGCATCACCCGTCACCGCGCGCAAATAGCGACGAAATGATGTACCTGCGTCCAGGAATGGTGCGCCCGGCCCCGGACGACATGCGCCGGACAACGGCGTGGCCAATTGACGGTCCCGACTTTTCGATGGCATCCTGACGAGGACAATCATTCCTGTGAAGCGTGAGGTAACCACAGTGGCCCAGAAAGTCCAGGTAATTCTCGTCGACGACCTCGACGGGGGCGCGGCCGACGAGACCGTCACGTTCGCGCTCGACGGCGTCTCCTACGAGATCGACCTCAGCACCAAGAATGCGCAGGAGCTGCGCGACGCTTTCGCGTCCTGGGTCGGCAACGCGCGCAAGGTCTCGTCCCGCACGAGCACGGCCCGTCCCGCGCGTCGCAGCAGCCGCTCCTCCGGCTCGGCCCGCGCGACCGAGGTCCGCGAGTGGGCGCGCTCCAACGGCTACACGGTGAACGACCGCGGCCGCATCTCCCAGGAGATCCAGACGGCGTACGACGCCGCGCACTGACGCGACGCCGCACGAGCACCGGAGCGCCCCGCCGACGAGTCCGTCGGCGGGGCGCTCTCCTGTCCGCGGGCGCCGTGCCGCCGGCCGGTCGCGGGCGGGCGGGTGCCGGGGGCACGCGTCCGGAGAACTAGGCTCGGGTCATGACCTCCGCGACCCGCGTCCTCTGGATCGGCACCTACCCGCACCCGGCGAACGACGGCGCGGAGGGCGTGTGGCGCGTCGGGCTCGACGTCGACGCCGCGGCCGGGACGGGGTCGTTCGTGGGCGGGGTGCTGGCGGCCGAGTCGCCGTCGCCGTCGTTCCTCGCGCTGGACGGCGACACGCTGTACGCGGTGGGGGAGACGGATGCCGGTTCGGTGTCGGCGTTCGCGGTCGGGCCCGACGGCGGTCTCGCGCCCCGGGGCGAGCGTGTCGCCACGGGCGGCTCGTACCCGTGCCACGTCGTCGCGAGCGGCGACGTGCTCGTCGCGAACTACGGGGACGGCGTCCTCACGGCCGTCACGACCGCCGCGGACGGCGCGCTCGCCGCAGCGTCGGACGACCGGCCCGGCACCGCGGTGCGCCGCCAGGGCCACGCGGGGACGGGTCCGGTCACCGACCGCCAGGAGGGGCCGCACGCCCACTTCGTCGCCCCGCTCGCGCACCTCGGCGCCGCCGACGACGGCAGCGGCGACGTGCTCGTCGTCGACCTGGGCACCGACGAGCTGCGCCGGCACGACCCCGCGGCCCCCGACGGCGCCACCCCGCGCGTCGTCGCGACCTTCCCGCCGGGGACCGGCCCGCGCCACCTCGCCGCGCTGCCGTCCGGGCACCTCGTCGTGGTCGGCGAGCTCGACCCGGCCCTGTTCGTCCTCGCGCCGGTCGACGGCCCCGACGGCGCGCGCACGTACGACGTGGTCGCGCGCTACGACGTCACGCACGCCGCCGCCCCTGCGGGCGGCGGGAACTACCCCTCGCACGTCGCGGTCTCCGCGGACGGCACGCGCGTCCTCGCCGCGGTGCGCGGCGCCGACGTGCTCGCCGTGCACGCCGTCGAGCCGGGGCCCGAGGGTGGCGTCCCCTCGCTGCGCCACCTCGCGGACTCCCCGGTGGGCGGCGCCTGGCCCCGCCACTTCGCCCTCCTCGCCGGCTCCGGTGCGCCCGACGAGCCGCTGCACGACCTCGTCGTCGTCGCGAACCAGAACGACGACCCGCTGATCGAGCGGCAGGACGCCCCCGCGGGGGAGGAGCCGACGTCGAACCTCGCGCTCCTGCGCGTGCGCCGCTCGGACGGTGCCGCCCACGTGGTCGACGTGCTCGCGCTGCCCGCCCCGGCGTGCGTCGTGGAGGCCTGACCCGCCGTGACCGCGCTCGAGCTGCCGGAGGGCGTCTCCCCGGACCCGTCGACCCCGCTGCGGGTCGCCATGCTCTCCGTGCACACGTCGCCCCTCGACCAGCCGGGCACCGGTGACGCGGGCGGCATGAACGTGTACGTCACGGAGCTCGCGCACGCGCTCGCGCGCCGCGGCACGCAGGTCGAGATCTTCACGCGCGCCACGGCGTCGAGCCAGCCCCGCAAGGTCGAGGTGTCCGACGGCGTGACGGTCCGGCACGTCGTCGCCGGCCCCTTCGAGGGGCTCGACAAGAACGACCTGCCCGGCCAGCTCTGCGCCTTCACGGCGGGGGTGCTGCGCGCGGAGGCGCGGCACCACGAGGGCTGGTACGACGTCGTCCACACCCACTACTGGCTCTCCGGGCAGGTGGGCTGGCTCGCGGCCGACCGCTGGGACGTCCCGCTCGTGCACACCATGCACACGCTCGCGCGCGTGAAGAACGCGGCGCTCGCCCCTGGCGACGCGCCCGAGCCGCTGGGCCGGATCATCGGGGAGGAGCAGGTCGTCGCCGAGGCGGACGCGCTCGTCGCGAGCACGGACGCCGAGGCGGACGACCTCGTGCGCGACTACGCCGCCGACCCCGCGCGCGTGCACGTCGTGCCGCCGGGCGTCGACCTCGACCTGTTCTCCCCGGACCCCGGCAGCGCGTCGGCGGGGGACGGCGCCGCGCGGCGGGAGCGGCGCCGGGCGCTGCGGGCCGGGCTGGGGCTGCCCACCGACGGCGGGCTCGTGCTCTTCGCGGGGCGCGTGCAGCCGCTCAAGGGCCCCGATGTGCTCGTCCGGGCGCTCGGCGTCCTCGCCGAGCGCGGGGAGCCCGTGCCGACGCTCGTCGTGCTGGGCGGCCCCAGCGGGCGCCCGACGGCGGTGCGCGAGCTCGAGGCGCTCGCCTACCAGGTCGGGGTGAGCGACCGGCTCGTCGTGCGCCCGCCCGTCCCGCGCGACGAGCTCGCCCGCTGGTACCGGACTGCCGACGTCGTCGCCGTGCCGTCGCACAACGAGTCGTTCGGGCTCGTCGCGGCCGAGGCGGAGGCGAGCGGCACGCCCGTCGTCGCGGCCGCCGTCGGCGGGCTGCGGACGGTGGTCGAGGACCAGGTCTCCGGCGTCCTCGTGCCCGACCACGACCCGGAGACCTGGGCGCGCGTGCTGGGCGACCTGCTCGCCGACGACGAGCGCCTCGCCGCGCTCGGCGACGGCGCCCGACGCGCGGGCGAACGGTTCGGCTGGGACACCGCCGCGCTGCGCATGCTCGACGTCTACGCGCAGGCACGCAAGGTCCGCGCGGCGCGCTGACGCCGCGCGGCCCTCGCTGCGGGTCAGGCGTCCGGCGCGGTGCGCTCCAGGACCAGGACGGGGATCTCGCGGGACGTCCTCGTCTGGTAGTCCGCGTACGGCGGGTAGGCCGCGACGGCGCGTTCCCACCAGAGCGCCCGCTCCTCGCCGTGGACCTCGCGCGCGACGTAGTCGTGGCGCTCGGCCTCGTCCTGGAGCTCGACCAGGGGGTGCGCCACGACGTTGTGGTACCAGACGGGGTGCCGAGGGGCGCCGCCCAGCGACGCGACGACCGCGTACACGCCGTCGTGCTCGACCCGCATGAGCGGCGTCTTGCGGACCTTGCCGGTGCGCCGCCCGAGGGTCGTGAGCACGACCACCGGCATCCCGTTCAGGGTCGTGCTGCGCGTCCCGCCGGACGACTCGTAGGACTCGGCCTGCTTGCGGGACCAGGCGCTCGGGCTGGGGGCGTACTCTCCGTCGATCGGCATGTCCGGGGCAACGTGCGCGTCGCCCGCCCGATTCCCGGACCTTCGTCCCACGCCCGACGGCGACGGTCACCACCACGTGGGACGCGGGTGCCCGCGCGGCGGGCCGTGCGGCAGGATGGAACCCATGACCTACACCCTCGTGCTGCTCCGCCACGGCGAGAGCGAATGGAACGCCAAGAACCTGTTCACCGGCTGGGTGGACGTCGCCCTCTCGGAGAAGGGGACCGAGGAGGCGAAGCGCGGCGGTCAGCTCCTCACCGAGGCCGGCGTCCTGCCCGACGTCGTGCACACCTCGCTCCTGCGCCGCGCCATCACGACGGCGAACCTGTCGCTCGACGCCGCGGACCGCCACTGGATCCCCGTGAAGCGGTCGTGGCGCCTCAACGAGCGCCACTACGGCGCGCTCCAGGGCAAGAACAAGAAGCAGACGCTCGAGGAGTTCGGCGAGGAGCAGTTCATGCTCTGGCGCCGCTCGTACGACGTCCCGCCGCCCGAGATCGAGCTCGGCTCCGAGTTTTCGCAGGACGCGGACCCGCGCTACGCCGACGCTCCCGTCGTGCGCACCGAGTGCCTCAAGGACGTGCTCGAGCGCGCCCTGCCGTACTGGGACGGCGAGGTCGTCCCGGACCTGAAGGCGGGCAAGACCGTCCTCGTCGCGGCGCACGGCAACTCGCTGCGTGCGATCGTCAAGCACCTCGACGGCATCTCCGACGAGGACATCGCCGCGCTCAACATCCCGACCGGCATCCCGCTGCTCTACGAGCTCGACGAGGACCTCAAGCCCGTCACCAAGGGCGGCCGCTACCTCGACCCCGAGGCCGCCGCCGAGGCCGCCGCCGCGGTCGCCAACCAGGGCCGCTGACAGCCCAGCCGCACGAACGACCGTGGCCCGTCCGGATCTCCGGACGGGCCACGGTCGTCTGCGCGTCGGACACGAGACCGCGAGGTAGAACCAACGGCACCCAGGTAGAGGCCCGCGGGTTCTACCTCGAGACCTGACGCTCTA
This sequence comes from Cellulosimicrobium sp. E-16, assembly GCF_049913115.1. Taxonomy (NCBI): domain Bacteria; kingdom Bacillati; phylum Actinomycetota; class Actinomycetes; order Micrococcales; family Promicromonosporaceae; genus Cellulosimicrobium; species Cellulosimicrobium sp. E-16. The sequence goes on along the minus strand of NZ_CP183974.1, from coordinate 3,799,786 downwards.
CCTCGCGTGAGCTGTCGTCAGGCGGACGCGCGGGCCGAGCCGGCGGGGGTGCCGCGGTCGTCGGCGAAGTCGCCGGTGACGAGGTAGGTCACCCGCTTGGCGATGGACACGCCGTGGTCGCCGAAGCGCTCGTAGTAGCGGCCCACGAGGGTGACGTCGACCGTCTCCTGCGGGGTCCCCGTCCACGTGCCGTCGAGCAGCGCGGTGAAGGTGTCCTGGTGGAGCTTGTCGAGCAGGTCGTCGTCGCGCTCGATGTTCGCGGCGACGGTGAGGTCGCGCGTCGTGAGGAGCGTCGTCGTCCGGCGGGCGACGCGCACGGCGGCGTCGTGCATCTGCTCGAACGTCCGGTGCAGCGACGGCTCGATCGCCCGGGCCGGGTAGCGGCCGCGCGCGACCTGGGCGATGTGCCGGGCGAGGTCGCCCATGCGCTCCAGGGTGGCGCTCATGCGCAGCGCGCTGACCACGACCCGCAGGTCGGTGGCGACGGGCTGCTGCTGCGCGAGGAGGAGCACGCAGCGCTCGTCGAGCTCGCGCTCGAGGGCGTCGATCGTGTGATCGTCGCCGATGACCGACTGCGCGAGCTGCAGGTCCGCCGTGAGGAGCGCCTGCCCGGCGCGGTTCACAGCGGACTCCACCAGCCGGCTCATCTCGGCCAGGTCGTCGCCGACCTGCTTCAGCTCGGCCTCGAAGATCTCCCGCATCGCTTCCCTCTCGTCGTGACCGGTCGGTCCGGTCCGTGACGGCGTGCACCCCTGCGCGCCGGGCGGCGCCCGGGCACGCCGTCGGCTCCTGTCACGCTCGCAGGCGCGGTCGACCGGGCGGTGAACTTCAGGGCGCCGCCAGGTGAACTCTTGGCGGCTCGCGCCCGTGCGAGCGCCTGTTCGGACGGTGGGGTCCGCGTGCGACCGTACGCTGGTCGTGTGCAAGCCGAGAGTCTGATCGAGGGCGCGACCGTGCTCCTCGCCGGTGTCGTGGGCGTCGTGGTCGGCGTGATCGCGGCCATCGCGTTCCGCGTGAGCGAGCGCCAGCAGCGTGCTGCGCGGTCGGAGCCGGCGCCGGAGCTCGACGAGGGTCTCGTCCGGGTCCTGGCCGTGCTGCGGTCCGCCGCCGTGGTCCTGGACGAGGAGGGCGAGGTGGTGCGGGCCAGCCCGCCGGCGTACGCGCTGGGCGTGGTGCGGGGCGACGCGATCGCGCACGCGGCGATCCGGGACATGATCGACGACGTGCGCCGGGACGGCGTGATCCGCGACGAGGAGCTCGAGCTCCCGCGCGGTCCGGTCGGCCGGGGCACGGTCATGCTCCAGGTCCGCGTCGCCCAGGTGGGCCCGCAGCACATGCTCGTCCTCGCGGAGGACCGTACGGAGGCGCGGCGCGTCGAGGCGATCCGCCGCGACTTCGTCGTGAACGTGTCCCACGAGCTGAAGACGCCGGTCGGGGCGCTCGCGCTGCTCGCCGAGACCGTGCAGGACGCTGCCGACGACCCGGTGGCGGTGCGGCGGTTCTCCGCGCGCATGCAGTCGGAGGCGACGCGCCTCTCCGCGCTCGTGCAGGAGATCATCGAGCTCTCGCGGCTCCAGGTCGCGGGGGCGCTCCAGGAGGTCACGGTGGTGCCGGTGCGGGGCGTGATCGAGGAGGCGGTGGACCGCGCGCGCACGACCGCGCAGGGCAAGGGCATCACGCTCACGACCGGGGGAGAGCTCGACGCCGCCGTGTACGGGGACCACAACCTGCTCGTGACCGCTGTGCGCAACCTGCTCGACAACGCGGTCGCCTACTCGGGCGAGAACACGCGCGTCGGCGTCGGCGTCTCGCTCGCGGCCGACCTGGTCGAGATCGCCGTCGTGGACCAGGGCATCGGTATCTCGGCCGACGAGCAGGCCCGCGTGTTCGAGCGGTTCTACCGGGTGGACCCCGCGCGCTCGCGCGACACCGGCGGGACAGGCCTCGGCCTCAGCATCGTCAAGCACGTCGCGGCCGACCACGGTGGCGAGGTCACCATGTGGTCCGAGCCCGGGCGCGGCTCGACCTTCACGCTCCGGATCCCCGCGGCGGACGTGCCGGCCGGGCAGGCGCACGTCGCGCCGTCGGGCACGACCCAGGGCGCGGCGCAGGACGATTCCACGGCCGGGGCGGTCCCCGCGCCCGTGCAGCACGACGTGCGGCGGGCCGTGGAGGCCCCTGCACCCGACGACGTTCAGAACAAGGAGGTAGGCGCGTGACGCGCATCCTGGTGGTGGAGGACGAGGAGTCGTACCGCGACCCGTTGACGTACCAGCTGCGACGCGAGGGCTTCGACGTCGTCGAGGCGGCGACGGGCACCGAGGCGCTGGAGCGGTTCGACGCGGACGGGGCGGACCTGGTCCTGCTCGACCTCATGCTCCCCGGGCTCAGCGGCACCGAGGTGTGCCGCGAGCTGCGGCAGCGCGGCGACGTGCCGGTCATCATGCTCACGGCGAAGGACTCGGAGATCGACAAGGTCGTGGGCCTCGAGCTGGGTGCCGACGACTACGTGACGAAGCCGTACTCGTTCCGCGAGCTGCTCGCGCGCGTGCGCGCCGTGCTGCGCCGCAAGGGCGGCGAGAACGGGGGCGAGGTCGTCGCGGAGAGCGCGCTCGAGGTCGGCCCGGTCCGCATGGACGTCGAGCGGCACACCGTGAGCGTCGACGGCCAGGTCGTGCCGTTCCCCCTCAAGGAGTTCGAGCTCCTGGAGCTGCTGCTGCGCAACGCGGGGCGCGTGCTCACGCGTGGGCAGCTCATCGACCGGGTCTGGGGCACCGACTACGTGGGCGACACGAAGACGCTCGACGTCCACGTGAAGCGCATCCGGTCGAAGATCGAGCCCGAGCCCGCGAGCCCCCGCTATCTCCTCACGGTCCGAGGGCTCGGCTACAAGATCGCGGACGGCGTCGGCCAGGCCTGACCGCTCCGGCGCAGCGCACGAACGGCCCCGGCGCGTCCCTCACGGACGCGCCGGGGCCGTCGTCGTGCGGCGCGGAGCGCCGGCCCGGCCCCACGTGACCCGGGCCGAGAGCGTGGCACGGAAGGTCTGTGCACTGTTCATCCCTCGTTCACCCGCTCTCGGGGAACGCGTCACCCGGCGCTCCTAGCGTCGGGCTCGTCACCGGCGCTCGCTGGTGCCACGAGACGCTTGAACAGGATGGAACGAAGAGTGAAGCTCAGCCGATTCTCCCGTGCTGGATCCGCCGTCGCGATCGGTGCGCTCGCGCTGACCCTCGCCGCCTGCGGGTCGGACGACCCCGTCGGCAGCGCCGACGGCGCCACCGACGGTTCCTCCGAGGGCTCCTCCGAGACCGCGAGCGACCTCAGCGGTGAGCTCAACGGTGCGGGCGCGAGCTCGCAGGAGTCCGCCATGGAGGCGTGGCGCGCCGGGTTCCAGAGCGCGAACCCCGACGTCACCGTGAACTACGACCCGGTCGGCTCCGGTGGCGGTCGCACCCAGTTCCTCGAGGGCGGCGTCGCGTTCGCCGGCTCGGACGCGGTGCTCAAGGAGGAGGAGATCACGCAGTCGCAGGCCGTGTGCGGCCCCGACGGTGCGATCGACCTCCCGGTCTACGTCAGCCCGATCGCCATCATCTACAACCTGCCGGACGTCGCGGAGCTCAACCTCGCGCCGGCCACGATCGCGGGCATCTTCAACGGCACCATCACGCAGTGGAACGCGCCGGAGATCGCCGCGGACAACCCCGACGCGACGCTCCCGGACCTCGCGATCACGCCGGTCCACCGCTCCGACGAGTCGGGCACGACCGAGAACTTCACCGAGTACCTCGCCGCGACGGCGGGCGACGCGTGGGGCCACGAGCCGAGCGGCGACTGGCCGACGCAGGGCGGGGAGTCCGCGCAGGGCACCTCCGGCGTCGTGCAGACGGTCCAGGGCGGCGAGGGCACGATCGGCTACGCCGACGCGTCGAAGGCCGGCGACCTCGGCACCGCGAGCATCAAGGTCGGCGAGGAGTGGGTCTCGTACTCGCCCGAGGCCGCCGCGAAGGTCGTCGACGCGTCGCCGCGCGTCGAGGGCCGTGCCGAGCACGACATCGCGGTCGAGCTGGACCGCACGACGACCGAGGCCGGTGCCTACCCGCTGGTGCTCGTCTCCTACGCGATCGCGTGCACCAGCTACGAGGACGAGGCGGCGGGCAACCTCGTCAAGGCGTTCCTCACCTACATCTCGAGCGAGGAGGGCCAGTCGGCCTCCGCGTCGGCCGCGGGCAACGCGCCGATCTCGGAGGACCTGCGCACGGACGTCCACGCGGCGATCGAGTCCATCACGGTCGGCGCCGCCGGCTGACGACCTCGGACCAGGGGGCGGCGGGGCCTGCGGGCCCCGCCGCCCCTGATCCGCGACATCGTCCGCGACCCAGACCTCACGCAGCAGGACCGCATGCACCGGGAGCACGAGTGACCACCACAGCCCCACCCACGACGCCGGGCCCCGCGCCGGGCGGCCCGTCCGGCGCGTCGCGCCCGGGCGCCCCGCGCCGTCGTGCGCGGAACACCGACCGCGGCGTGAACCGTGCGTTCCGCTGGACGGCGACCGGCGCCGGGGGGCTCATCCTCGCCGTCCTCGCAGCGGTCGCGATCTTCCTCGTGATCCGCGCGTGGCCCGCGCTCACCGCGGGTGGGGACGTGCTGTCCGAGGAGGTGTCCTGGTTCCCGGAGGGCGCGTCGCTCGTGTCCTTCGTGGGGCCGCTGATCTTCGGCACGCTCCTCGCGGCCGCGCTCTCGCTCCTGCTCGCGACGCCGGTCGCCATGGGGATCGCGCTCTTCATCTCGCACTACGCGCCGCGCCGGCTCGCGTCGACCCTCGGGTACGTCGTCGACCTGCTCGCGGCGATCCCCAGCGTCGTCTACGGACTGTGGGGCTCGCTCGTGCTTCCGCCGATCGTCGTCCCGGTGTGGTCGTGGCTCGCCGACACGTTCGGCTGGTTCCCGCTCTTCGCCGGCCCGGCCTCGCCGACCGGCCGCGTCCTGCTCACCGTCGCGCTCGTGCTCGCGGTGATGATCCTGCCGATCATCACCGCCGTGAGCCGCGAGGTGTTCCTCCAGACACCGAAGCTCCACGAGGAGGCGGCGCTCGCGCTCGGCGCGACGCGTTGGGAGATGATCCGCACGGCGGTCATCCCGTTCGGCCGCTCGGGCGTCATCTCGGCCGCGATGCTCGGCCTCGGTCGCGCGCTCGGCGAGACGATGGCCGTGCTGATGATCCTCTCGCCCGGGCTCCTCTACTCGTTCAAGATCCTGCAGGCCGGGCAGCAGCAGACGATCGCCGCGAACATCGCGGCCGACTTCCCCGAGGCCAACCCGCTCGGGGTGAGCGCGCTCATCGCGACCGGCCTCGCGCTGTTCCTCATCACCCTGCTCGTCAACATGGGCGCCCGCGCGATCGTCGCGCGGCGCAAGGACTTCTCGGGAGCCAACTGATGAGCGCCCTCAGCACCAGCCCCGCGCGCGGGGCCTCCGCCCCGGACCCGGAGCGCACCGCGTCCGTCCGCGCGCTCCTGCGCGGCGCGGACGCCCGCCGCCGCCGCAAGGACCGCACGATGACGGTCCTCATGTGGAGCGCGTTCGCCCTCGCGATGGTGCCGCTCGTGTCGGTCGCGTGGACCGTCGTCGTGCACGGCATGGAGCGGTTCGACGTCTACTTCCTCACGCACTCCATGCGCGGCGTGTTCGGCGGCATGGACGCGGGCGGCATCTACCACGCGATCCTCGGCACGCTGCTCATCACGCTGGGCGCCGCGGTGATCTCGGTACCGATCGGCCTGCTCGCCGCGATCTACCTCGTCGAGTACGGGCGCGGCCCCCTGGCGCGCGCGGTGACGTTCTTCGTCGACGTCATGACGGGCATCCCGTCCATCGTCGCCGGCCTCTTCGCCTACGCGCTCTTCGCGGTGATCTTCGGGCCGGGGGTGCGCATGGGCATCGTCGGCTCGGTCGCGCTGTCCGTCCTCATGATCCCCGTCGTCGTCCGCTCGTGCGAGGAGATGCTCCGCCTCGTGCCCAACGAGCTGCGCGAGGCGGCCTACGCGCTCGGCGTGCCCAAGTGGCTCACCGTGGTGCGGGTCGTGCTGCGCACGTCGATCGCGGGCATCACCACGGGCGTCATGCTCGCCGTGGCACGCGTCATCGGCGAGACCGCGCCGCTCCTCATCACCGTCGGCGTCGTCGACTCCATCAACGGCAACCTCTTCGAGGGCCGCATGATGACGCTGCCCGTGTACGTGTACCGGCAGTACAGCCAGGGCCTGGTGCCCTGCAGCAACGTCACCGACGTCGTGTGCATCCCCGACATCAACTACGACCGGGCCTGGGCGGCCGCCCTGACGCTGATCCTCATCGTCATGCTGCTCAACCTCGTCGGGCGACTCGTCACCCGCTGGTTCGCCCCCAAGACCCTCCGCTAGAACAGGACAGCTCCGATGGCACAGCGCATCGACGTCAAGGACCTCAACATCTACTACGGCGACTTCCTCGCCGTGCAGGACGTCGGCATGACGATCGACCCCAAGTCCGTGACGGCCTTCATCGGCCCGTCCGGCTGCGGCAAGTCGACGTTCCTGCGGACCCTCAACCGCATGCACGAGGTCATCCCCGGCGCGCGCGTCGAGGGGACGGTCGCGATGGAGGGCGTCGACCTCTACGGGGACGACGTCGACCCGGTCGCCGTCCGTCGTCAGGTCGGCATGGTCTTCCAGCGGCCCAACCCCTTCCCGACGATGTCCATCAAGGAGAACGTCCTCGCCGGGGTGAAGCTCAACAACAAGCGGATCTCGAAGTCCGCGGCGGAGGAGCTCGTCGAGACCTCGCTGCGTGGCGCGAACCTGTGGAACGAGGTGAAGGACCGCCTCGACCGCCCAGGCTCGGGCCTGTCCGGCGGGCAGCAGCAGCGCCTGTGCATCGCGCGCGCCATCGCCGTCAAGCCGCAGGTGCTCCTCATGGACGAGCCCTGCTCGGCGCTCGACCCGATCTCCACGCTCGCGATCGAGGACCTCATCGCCGAGCTGAAGGACGAGTACACGATCGTCATCGTCACGCACAACATGCAGCAGGCCGCGCGCGTGAGCGACCGCACGGCGTTCTTCAACATCGCGGGCACCGGCAAGCCCGGCCGCCTCATCGAGATGGACGACACCGCGACGATGTTCTCCTCGCCCACGCAGCAGGCCACGGAGGACTACATCTCCGGCCGCTTCGGGTGACCTGAGCCCCGGCGGCCCCGGCCGGCCGGGCGAACCGACGACGGCGCCCCTCCCCACGCGGGGGAGGGGCGCCGTCGTGCGCGGGGCGAGGTCAGGACGCGGAGCCCTGGAGCGACCCCGTCACGTCGGTACCGTTGGTGTCGAGGACGCACTGGACGACGCGGTCGCCCTGCGTGTTCCACCCGTCCTCGAGGGGCGTGAAGTACCAGTACTCGTGCGCCGACTCCTCGTACGCCAGGCCGACGAACGGCTCGAACTCCCCGGCGCAGAACTCCTCGGCGCTCGCCGTGATGGCCTCCTCGCCGGGGTAGTCGCCCTCGGGAAGCTCGGTCTCGGCGTAGATCTCGAGGTCGTGCGGCTCGGCGCACGGGACGACGGGGACCGACTCGATCTCGGCCGCGTCGTCGAGCCGGGAGGACACGATGCAGTCGCCCACCTGGACCGAGAAGACGTCGGCGTCCGACGCCTCGGTCACCTCGCCACCGGGCTCGTCGCGCTGGGCCTCGGACGGACCGGTGATCTCGTCGAGGATCGCGCCGCAGCCTGACGCGGTCAGGGCGAGGGCGACGGCGCTCACGACGAGGAGGAGCGGCCGACGGGTGGTACGGGACAGGGTCACCTGGGTTCCTTCGGGGACGGTGCCCCGGACCACGGCGGTCGGGGCAGGCATGCGAAGGCTAACGCTGACCGGTGACACGGCCCGAGCGCATTTCCGAGCCGTGTCACCGGCCCGGACCCCGGCGTCACGGCAGCAGGTGCGCGTACTCCTCGAGCGTGCCGTCGAGGACGGGCAGCGACATGCTCTGCTCCTCGCCCGAGGTCACGCTGACCGTCACGGGCAGCACGCCGCCCGGCGCCGCGTCGACACGGCCGATCTGTGCGTCGAACCCGTCCTCGGTGCCGAGGTAGACGGTCTCGCCGGCGGCGACGGGGATGGTCACGGGGTCGCCGCCCTCGGGCGTCACGTCGAACTCCACGTCCTCGGTCGAGTCGTTCGCGAAGGCTCCGACGAGCGCACCGGCGTCGCCCTCGGCCGCGCTCACGACGAGGAGGTTGAGCCCACGCAGGTCGTCGGTGAGGTTGACGCGCAGGCCGTCCGACGGCGAGTAGGGGCGGTTCGTCTCGATGGGGGAGCAGGCGGCGGCGACGGCCACGCTCGCGACCACGAGGGGGACTGCCCAGTAGCGCGCGCGGCCGGTCGCTCGGGACGCCGCACGGGTCGCTGCTCGGGGGGTCGGGATGCGGGTCACGTGCACTCCAGGGCTGCGAGAGGGGGGACTGGATTCCGCGCCCAGCCTAGTGCGTCGGGCGGGGCGGGGCGGCCGCAACCGGCGCTGCGGGGCGCGGGCGTGAGCGGTGTCACGCGGCGTCGAACGGGCGTCGGGAGCGCCCGCCGGCCGTCCGCGAGGCCCTGTGGCCCTCCCCGCGAGGTTCGTGAGGCGCGCTGACACGGCGCTGACCTGGGAAAACGCCGTCCGGTGCGGCTTGTCAAGGGGCCCAGGGGCTCGGATTTCCGCCCTTCCGCGTGGTAAGGTGGACCACCGCGAAAGGGGACATCTGCAGATGACGTTCACAGTAGGCGAGACCGTTGTCTACCCGCACCACGGAGCCGCACTGATCGAGGAGATCAAGACGCGCACCATCCGCGGAGAGGACAAGATCTACCTCAAGCTCAAGGTCGCGCAGGGCGACCTGACCATCGAAGTCCCAGCCGAGAACGTCGACCTGGTCGGCGTGCGTGACGTCGTCGGCCAGGAGGGTCTCGACCGCGTTTTCGAGGTGCTGCGTGCACCCTACACCGAGGAGCCGACCAACTGGTCGCGTCGGTACAAGGCGAACCTCGAGAAGCTGGCGTCGGGCGACGTGATCAAGGTCGCGGAGGTCGTGCGCGACCTGTCGCGCCGGGACGCCGACCGTGGCCTGTCGGCGGGGGAGAAGCGCATGCTCTCCAAGGCCCGGCAGATCCTCGTCTCGGAGCTCGCGCTGGCCGAGCACACCGAGGAGGAGAAGGCCGAGGCCATCCTCGACGAGGTGCTGGCTTCCTGACGTCCCGGGCCTCGGCCCGAGCGACAGACCACCGGGGAGGGCGCCGTCCGTGCGGACGGCGCCCTCCCCGTCGTCGTGCCGGGTAGCGTGTGGCCCGTGCCGACTCTTGCCGTCCTCACCGCCGCGGGCTCCGGGACCCGTCTCGGGCTCGACGTGCCCAAGGCCCTCGTCGAGCTCGACGGCCTGCCGCTGGTCGTGCATGCCGCGCGGCGGCTGTGCGCGTCCGGGGCGGTCGACACGATCGTGGTCACGGCACCGCCCGGCCTGCGGGAGCACGTCGCGACGGTCCTCCGGGACGATCCCGCCGTGAACCGTCCCGTGCGCGTCGTCGAGGGCGCGGGGACGCGCCAGGCCTCCGTCGCCGCGGGCCTGGGCGCGGGTCTGGACGCCGCCAGGCTCGACGCCGGGACCGGGGAGCCCTCGGCCCCCGCGCAGCCGGCGGTCGACGTCGTGCTCGTCCACGACGCGGCGCGGCCGCTCGCGCCGCCCGCGCTGGTCCGTCGCGTCGTCGAGGCCGTGCGTGCAGGCCACGCCGCGGTCGTGCCGGGGCTGCCGGTCACGGACACGATCAAGCGCGTGACGCCCGCGCGGGCGGGTGACCCGTCGCGCGCGGAGCCCGTGGCCGAGACCGTGGACCGGGCGGTCCTGCGCGCGGTGCAGACCCCGCAGGGGTTCGACCGGGCGCTCCTCGTCCGGGCGCACGAGGCCGCGGCCCACCGCGCCGACGACGAGCGGTCCGCCGCGACCGACGACGCCGGCCTCGTCGAGACGCTCGGGCTCCCCGTCCACGTCGTGCCCGGGGACGCCGCGGCGGCCAAGATCACCACCGCCCACGACCTGCGCGTCGCCGAGCTGACCCTCCGGGAGGAACGATGACGACGCCCGCCGAGCACCCCGAGGGCGCGCCGCCGCGCGCCGCCGTGCCCCCCCTGCCGCGCACCGGAGTCGGCGTCGACGTGCACGCGTTCGCCCCCGAGGGCGAGGAGCGGGAGCTGTGGCTCGGCGGGCTGCTCTGGCCGGGCGAGCGTGGCCTCGCCGGGCACTCGGACGCGGACGTCGCGGCGCACGCCGCCGCGGACGCGCTGTTCTCGGCGACGGGGCTCGGAGACCTGGGGTCGAACTTCGGCACGAGCGCGCCCGAGTGGGCCGGGGCGAGCGGGTCGCGACTGCTCGCCGAGGCGGCGCGCCGGGTGCGCGCGGCGGGGTTCGAGATCGGGAACGTGGCCGTCCAGGTCATCGGCAACCGTCCCCGCCTCGGGCCCCGGCGTGCGGAGGCCGAGGCGGCTCTCGGGGCCGCCGCGGGGGCCCCGGTGACGCTCACGGCCACGACGACCGACGGGCTCGGCCTCACGGGCCGTGGGGAGGGCGTCGCGGCCGTCGCGACGGCGCTCGTCGTCGCGGTCGGGACGCCGGCCGCGTGAGCTCAGCCCGTGGGGGAGAGCTGCACGCTCTCGAGGATCGCGCGCGTCTGCGCGGCGGCGTCGGCGTCACCGTCGGCGTACGAGGCCGTGAGGTCGACGACCCAGTCGTCCGGCGCGTCGCCGGTCCGGACCGCCAGGATCTCCTGCACGACGACCGTCCCGGCCGTCTCGTACGTGCCTGCGACCCGGAAGGCCGGGAGCTCGCCGAGGGTGGTCGTGCCCTGGCCGTCGGCGTCCAGGATCCAGCCGGGGATCGCGTCGACGGACGTGGCGGTCCTCGCTCCGGCCTGCTCGAGCGTGGCCGCGGACTGCGTGCCCGTCACGACCACGTTCGCCCGGAAGTCCTCCGACCCCGACCCGCTCGGCGCGCGCAGCACGAAGGCCCCGTCGCGGGTGACGCGCTCCCAGCCCGGGGGAGCGGTGATCCGGACGGGGACCTCGGGGACGTCGTACGTGACCGGCGCGTCGTCGGCCCCGCCGTCCGCGGGGCCGCCGCAGCCCGCGAGGGCGAGCGCCGCGGTCGCGAGGGTCGCGAGGGTCCAGAGGGTGCGAGTGGGGCGCGGTCGGGGCACGGTCGTCCTTCGTCGGGGGCAGGGGGCGTGACGGGCTCAGCGGGCTCGGCTCGCCATTCTCGCCTCCCGGCGTCCCGGGTGCCAGGCCCACGAGCAGACACTACGATCGCTGGGAGCGCATCGATGTGTTTGACTTTCCCAAGAACGACACATGGGATGAATCGCACATGAACCGAATGTCCGTCGAAGAACGCCGGGCCCAGCTCGTCGACGCGGCGATGACCATCGCCGTCCGCGAGGGCGTCGAGGCCGTCACGATCCGTGGCGTCGCAGCCGAGGCCGGCGTGTCGCTCGGCGTCGTGCACTACTGCTTCGAGGACAAGGACGAGCTCCTCCAGGCGATGGGCAACAGCCTCGCCCTCGTCGCGTCCGAGCCGGTGCGCGCCGCCCTCGACGTCGACGGCGACGTCGTGCTGCTCGCGCACGCGGCGGCCGACGGGCTCTGGAGCGGGCTGACCCCGCGCCGGCACATGCGCCTCCTCACGTTCGAGTTCGCGACGGCGGGCGTGCGCAGCCGCGCGCTGCGGTCCGTCGCGCACACGCACCTGGAGCAGACGTGGGCGATGACCCGCGGCTTCCTCGAGAACGTCGCCGAGCGCGGGAACGTCACCTACTCGATGGACATGGGCTTCCTCTCGCGCATCGTCGCCGGGTACATCGACGGCATCGAGATCGCGTGGCTCGTCGAGCAGGACGACGAGACCGCGGTCCGCAGCTTCCACGCGCTCGCCGAGTACGTGCTGTCCCTCATGGTCCGTCCCGACGGCACGCCCGTGCGTGAGCACGGCCCGGAGCCCGTCTCCTGACCCACCGTCCCGGGGGCTGCGCGTGCGGCCGTCAGCCACGCGCGGACGCTCCCGGAGCGCGCCCGAGGACCTGGTCCGTGTAGGCGTTCGCGAACACCCCGGCGGGGTCCGCCGCGTCCCGGACCGCCACCGCGTCGTCGAACCGGGGGTAGAGCTCGCGGAACCGGTCGGCGCCGAGCCCGTGGAGCTTGCCCCAGTGAGGGCGCCCGCCGACCTCGGCGACGATGCGCTCGACGGCGTCGAAGTACCGCTCGTGCGGCAGGCGCGCGTACTGGTGCACCGCGACGTACGCGGTCTCGCGCCCGTGCGCCGTGGAGAGCCAGACGTCGTCGGGCGCCGCGAACCGGACCTCGACCGGGAAGGGCACGTGCTCGCCGGACCGGTTCAGCCAGTCGTCGATGCTCGACAGGACGTCCACCAGGCGCTCGCGCGGCACGGCGTACTCCATCTCGCGGAACCGGACGCGGCGCGACGTGACGAAGACCTGGTGCGACGGCGCGACGTAGGTCCGCGGCGCGAGCGCACGGGCCGAGACGGCGTTGAGCCGCGGGGTCACGCGCGGGACCGCGGTCGCGAGCCGGTTGACGAGCTCGAACGCGCCGTTGGACAGCAGCTCCTCGTCGACCCACGTGCGCGCCCGCGCGACCGGGCCCGGTCCGGTGGTCCGCAGGCGCTCGAGCTCCGCCGCCTCCTCGTCGGGGGCGAGCCGGTTGTTGCGCTTGGTCAGGGCCCGGCGCGTGTGGGGGAACCAGTAGAACTCGAAGTGGTCGTTGCCCCCGACGAGCCCGTCGACGTCGTCCGGCGTGCCGAGACCTTCCAGCACGCGGTCCAGCGGCCACGGCTCCTCCTGCGCGCGGAGCAGGAACGCGGGGACGACCTCGAGCGTGACGGCGGACAGGACGCCCGTGACACCGAGCCCCAGGCGGCTCAGCTCGAACAGGTCGCGGTCCTGCGTGGCCGACGCCTCGCGCACCTCGCCGTCCGCCCCGACGACGCGGACGCCGCGCACCTGCGTGGCGAGCCCGCCGAGGCCCGCTCCGGTGCCGTGCGTGCCCGTCGAGATCGCGCCGGCGATCGACTGCCGGTCGATGTCGCCGAGGTTGCGCATCGCGAGACCCGCGGCCGCGAGGGCCTCGTTGAGCCGGTGCAGCCGGATGCCCGCCCCGACGGTCACGAGGATCGCGTCGGCGTCGGCCTCACCGGGTGCGCTCGTGCCGCGCGTGATGCGCTCGACGAGGCCGATGCGGTCCAGGTTGAGCAGGAGCCCGTCGGTGACGGCCGCGGGCGTGAACGAGTGGCCCGCGCCGACGGCGCGCACCGTCGTCCCGTCGGCGGCGGCGCGGGCGACGAGATCGCCCAGCTCCGCCTCGTCGCGCGGTGAGGCCCGACGGCGCGGGGTCGCGGAGGCCGTGCGGGCCCAGTTGGTCCAGGAGAGGGCGTCGTCGCTGCTCACAGGTCGTACTGTCTCACGCTCCCCGGGTGGCGTACGTTCTCCCCATGACGAGCGACGCGGCACCCGGGACGACGGTGGGGACGGCCGACCGGGCCGCGGACGAGCGCGGCGCGACGCCGTCGCTGCTCGCCCGGCTCACGCGCGCGACCGCGGACCTCGACGGGCCGCTCGCCGTCGTCGACCTCGACCGGTTCGACGCCAACGCCGACGAGCTCCTGGCACGCGCGGGCGGGGTGCCCGTGCGCGTCGCGTCGAAGTCCGTGCGCGTCCGCTCGCTCGTGACGCGGGCCGGGGAGCGCGGCTTCCAGGGTGTCATGGCGTTCTCGGTGCGCGAGGCGCTGTGGCTCGTCGACGCGGGCGTCCGCGACGTCCTGGTGGGCTACCCGTCGGTGGACCGCGGGGCCCTCGCCGCGCTCGCGCGGCACGAGGCCGGGCGGCGCGAGATCACGCTCATGGTCGACGACGCCGCGCACCTCGAGCTCGTGCGGCAGGCGCTCGCGGAGACCGGCACGGGCGACGGGCCGCCCGTGCGCGTGTGCCTCGACGTCGACGCGTCGCTGCGCGTCGGGCTCGGGCTCGTCACGGTCCACCTCGGCACGCGGCGCTCGCCCCTGCACGACCCCCCGGACGTCGCGTCGCTCGCGGCCCGCGTGGTCTCGACGCCCGGCCTCGCGCTGCGCGGCCTGATGTTCTACGAGGCCCAGGTCGCCGGGATGCCCGACTCGAGCCTCGCCGTCCGCGCGGTCAAGCGGCTCTCGGTGCTCGAGCTGGGCGAGCGCCGCGGCGAGGTGGTCGCGGCGGTGCGCGACGTCGTCGGGCACGACCTCGAGCTCGTGAACTCGGGCGGCACGGGCTCGCTCGAGACGTCGGCGGCGGACGGCGTCGTCACGGAGGTCACCGCCGGCTCGGGGCTGTACGTCCCGGGGCTCTTCGACGAGTACCGGTCCTTCCGGCCGCGGCCCTCCGCCTTCTTCGGCCTCGACGTGGTGCGCGTGCCCGCTCCCGGGTGGGCGACGGCGTTCGGCGGCGGGTACGTCGCGTCCGGCCCGGCGTCGCGCAGCCGCCTGCCGCGCGTCGCGACGCCCGGCTGGTCGCTCACGGGCCGCGAGGGCGCGGGCGAGGTCCAGACGCCCCTGCACCGGGCCCGGGGCGCCGTGGGCGCCCCCGACCTCGGCGTCGGCGACCGCGTCTGGTTCCGGCACGGCAAGGCGGGCGAGGCGATGGAGCGGTTCGACCGCGTGCACCTGGTGCGGGGCGACGAGGTCGTCGACGTGGTCCCGACGTACCGCGGCGAGGGCAAGAGCTTCGGCTGACGCGGTCGGCCCGGGCGGCGCCGAGACCCGCGGTCGGGCGGGCGCGTCCCGCTTCGGTCACGACGGCGCCTCCCCGGTACCCTTGCGGACGTGACTCTTCGCCTGTTCGACACCGCCACGCGGGACGTGCGCGACTTCGTGCCCCTGACTCCGGGCGAGGTCGGCATCTACCTGTGTGGCGCGACCGTCCAGGCGGCCCCCCACATCGGCCACATGCGCTCCGCCGTCGCGTTCGACGTGCTCGTGCGCTGGCTGCGGCGCGGCGGGTCGCGCGTGACGCTCATCCGCAACGTCACCGACATCGACGACAAGATCCTCGTGAAGTCCGCCGACGCCGGCGAGCCGTGGTGGGCGTGGGCCGCGACGTACGAGCGCGCGTTCACCGCCGCGTACGACGCGCTCGGCGTCCTGCCGCCCACGTACGAGCCGCGCGCGACCGGGCACGTGCCGGACATGGTCGAGCTCATGGAGCGCCTCGTGGAGCGTGGGCACGCGTACACGACCGGCGCTGGCGACGTGTGGTTCGACGTGCGGTCCTGGTCCGAGTACGGCTCGCTGACCAACCAGCGCCTCGAGGACCTCAACCCCGTGCCCGACGACGTCCCCGCGGACGCGGAGGAGGCCGCCGCCAAGCGCGACCCGCGCGACTTCGCGCTGTGGAAGGCACCCAAGGAGGGTGAGCCGGAGACGGCGTCCTGGCCCACGCCGTTCGGCCGTGGGCGACCCGGCTGGCACCTCGAGTGCTCCGCGATGGCGCGCCGGTACCTCGGCGACACGTTCGACATCCACGGCGGCGGGCTCGACCTGCGCTTCCCGCACCACGAGAACGAGCAGGCGCAGTCGCGCGCCGCGGGCTACGGGTTCGCGCAGCACTGGCTGCACAGCGCGTGGGTCACGCAGGGCGGCGCCAAGATGAGCAAGTCGCTCGGCAACGGCCTGCTCGTGCGCGAGGTCCTCGCGACCACCAGTCCGGCCGTGCTGCGCTACGCCCTCGGGTCCGTGCAGTACCGCTCGATGCTCGAGTGGACGCCCGCGACGGTCACCGAGGCCGAGGCCACGTGGGAGCGGCTCGCCGGGTTCGTCGAGCGCGCCGCCGAGCGCGTGGGCGACGTCGGCGACGTGACCGAGGCCGAGCTGCCGACGGCGTTCACCGCGGCGATGGACGACGACCTCAACGTCCCGGCGGCGCTCGCCGTCGTGCACGAGCACCTGCGCGCGGGCAACGCGGCGCTCGCGGACCGCACGACCGCCGCCGACGCCGTCGCGCGGCACCACCTCGTCGCGGTGCGGGCCATGCTCGACGTCCTCGGGCTCGACCCGGGCGACGCGCAGTGGGCCGACCGCGGGGACTCGCGCTACGCGGCGGTGCTCGACGCCGTCGTCGGCGCCGAGCTCGCGGCCCGCGCCGAGGCGCGCGCGGCACGCGACTTCGCGACCGCCGACGCGATCCGCGACCGCCTGGCCGCGGCGGGCGTCGCGGTCGAGGACTCGGCCGACGGCGCGCGCTGGACCCTCGCCTGACGCCCACCCGACCGATCACCGCCGGGGAGAGCCTCGGTCTCGCGAGGGAGCACCCCGTACCGCGAGGGAGAACCCTGGCGATGACCACGGTTCTCCCTCGGTGAGGTGTCTGGGGGACACTGGGTCCAGGAGCGACACGCACGCCGGGCGCCGAACCCGACGTGAACTGACCTGAACTGACCTGAACGACGACACGATCGGTACACCATGGCTGGCAACTCACAACGACGCGGCGCGACCCGCAAGCCCGGAAGCAAGAAGGGCGCGACCGTCGGCTCCGGCGGGCAGCGGCGCAAGGGCCTCGAGGGCCGCGGGCCGACCCCGAAGGCCGAGGACCGCGTCTACCACGCGGCGCACAAGCGCAAGGTCGCGGACGAGAAGCGCGCCACGACGCCGACCGGGCGCGGGAGCGCCACGCGGGGCGGCCCCGCCAAGGGCGGCACCTCGCGCGGCGGCGGCCCGAAGGGCCGCGGCTCGGTGCAGGAGGTCGTGGCGGGCCGTAACTCCGTGCTCGAGGCGCTGCGGGCACGCATCCCCGTCGAGGTGGTCTACCTCGCGTCGCGCCTCGACGCCGACGACCGCACGCGCGAGATCGTCGACATCGTCGCGGGCCGCGGCTACGACCTCCTCGAGGTCGGCAAGCCGGAGCTCGACCGCCTCACCGACGGTGCCGTGCACCAGGGCGTCGCGATCAAGGTGCCGCCGTACGAGTACGCCGACGTCGACGACCTGCTCGACGCGGCCGAGGCGACGGGTCGTCCGCCGCTGATCGTCGCGCTCGACGGCGTGACGGACCCCCGCAACCTGGGCGCCGTGCTGCGCTCGGCGGGCGCGTTCGGCGCGCACGGCGTGCTCGTCCCCGAGCGGCGTGCGGCAGGCGTCACGGCCTCCGCCTGGAAGGTCTCGGCCGGCGCCGCCGCCCGGGTGCCCGTCGCGCGCGCGACCAACCTGGTCCGCGCCCTCGGCGAGCTCAAGAAGGCGGGCTGCTTCGTCGTCGGGCTCGACGCCGGCGGCGACACCGCGATCGGCGACCTCCAGCTCGCGACCGAGCCGCTCGTCGTCGTCGCCGGGTCCGAGGGCAAGGGGCTCTCCCGCCTCGTGCGCGAGGCGTGCGACGTCGTCGCGTCCATCCCCATCGGGTCGGACACCGAGTCGCTCAACGCCGCCGTCGCGACGGGCATCTCGCTCTACGAGGTCGCACGCCTGCGCCGCGAGGCCTGAGCCCTCCTCGACACCTGTCAGCGCTCCACGGGTCCAGAGACGCGTGGAGCGCTGACGGCTTTCCAGGTGCTAGCCGTAGTACTCGGGGTCCTTCTCGCCGGGCGCGAGGCCGAGGATCGCCTTCTCGTCCGGCCGGTGGCGCAGGACGTTCTCCACGTACGACTGCGTCGCCTCCGCCATGGGGACGTCGCGGCCCGCGCGCTCGGAGATGAACCAGCGGTGGTCCAGGATCTCGTGGAAGAGCTGCGCCGGCTCGAGCTTGCGGCGCAGGTTGCGGGGCACGGCCTGGATCGTGGGCTCGAACACGCCGCTCAGCCAGTCGTGCGCGACGAACTCCTCGTCGTCGTTCTGGCGCTCGGCCGCCGCGCGGAACGAGTCCAGGTCGTTGAGCAGCCGGCGGGCCTGGTTCTCCTGCACGTCGAGGCCCGTGAGGCGCAGCAGGCGCCGCGAGTGGTGCCCCGCGTCGAC
Organism: Cellulosimicrobium sp. E-16; assembly: GCF_049913115.1. Lineage (NCBI taxonomy): Bacteria > Bacillati > Actinomycetota > Actinomycetes > Micrococcales > Promicromonosporaceae > Cellulosimicrobium > Cellulosimicrobium sp. E-16. Next base: position 3,781,745 of record NZ_CP183974.1, on the reverse strand, counting down.
GACCTTCGGCTGGATCTGCACCGTCGTGCCGTCGATGTCGGTCGTGATCGCGAGCTCGTCCACGTCGAACCCGAGGTTGTTGAGGTGCTCGATGCGCGCCGCGACGCGCCACCGTTCGTTCGCGTCGAACGACTCCGACGTGGTCAGCGCCTCCCACAGCTCCTCGTAGCGCGCCACGAGCGCGTCGCCGATCGCGACCTCGTCCACGTCCTCGTCGAGCAGCTCGCCCGCGGAGAGGTCCATGAGCTCGCCGATGATGTTGGTGCGCGCGAGGTCGACGTCGTACGAGCGCTGGCCGGGGGAGAGCTCGCGGTGCAGGTCGCCCGTCTCCGCGTCCACGAGGAACGCCGCGAAGGTCTCGGCGTCGCGCCGGAACAGGGTGTTCGACAGCGACACGTCGCCCCAGTAGAACCCGACGAGGTGCAGGCGCACGAGCAGCACGGCGAGCGCGTCGATGAGGCGGGTCGCCGTGTCCGGGCGCAGCGCCTGGCTGAACAGCGCGCGGTAGGGGAGCGAGAACTGGAGGTGCTCCGTGATGAGCACCGCCTCCAGCCGCTCGCCGTCCGCGTCCTGGCGCCCGGTGATGACCCCCACCGGGACGACGCTCGGCACCTCGAGCCGACGGAGCTGGCGGAGCAGCTCGTACTCGCGGTACGCGACCGTCTCGCCGATCTCCTTGATCGCGATGACGCGCCCGGAGAGGCGGACGAACCGCACGATGTGCCGGGAGATACCGCGCGGCAGCGCCGCGAGGGTCTCGGCCGGCCACTCCTCGAGCGGGATGTCCCAGGGCAGGTCGAGGAGAGCCGGGTCGGGGGCCGACGCGGTGATCTGCAGGTTGTGCACCGTCACGGGGTCCATTGTCCACGGTCTCCGTCGGGCGGCCGACGTGGGTGCGTCGTCGTCCCTCGGCACGACGACGGCGCCCGCCGACCTCGGTCGAGGCCGGCGGGCGCCGGGTCGTGCTCGGGCGGCCCCGGGTGCGGGGCCCGTGGGCCACGCACCCGGGGGAGCCGTCAGGCGCAGTCGAGCGCGTCGTGCTCGACGTCGAAGCTCGAGGTGACGTCCTCACCGTCGACCGTCGCGGTGCCCGTGACGGTCACCGACCCGCTCGCGACCGAGGCCGAGCGCACCGCGAACGACTGGTACGCGTTCGCGCCAGGGGCGACGTCGGCGAACTCGCGGGTGCCGTAGGCCGTCGCGAGGGTCACGTCGACCGGCGAGCTCTCGCCGTTCGCCGCCCGGACCGCGAGGTACGCCTGGCCGGCGAGGCACCGCGCCTGCACCGTGACGTCGAGGTCGAGCTGCCCGCTCGGCGTGCCGTAGACCTCGAGCTCGTAGAGCGAGAAGCCCCACTGCGTCGCGCGTTCCGTGAGGTAGAGGCGCACGTACCGGCCCGTGGCCGTGACGTCCAGCTCGTCGTAGCCGCCGTCACCGTCGCTGACGGTGTGCACCGTGGTCCAGGTCTCGCCGTCCGGCGAGGTCTGGATCTCGTACCCCGACCCGTACGCGGTCTCCCAGTCGATCACGACCTGGCTGAGGTCGTAGCTCGCGCCGAGGTCCACCGCGATCCACTCCGGGTCGTTCCACGCGCTGCTCCAGCGGGTGCCGGCGTTGCCGTCGACCGCCATCTCGGGCTCGTGACCGGCCTCGTCGATGCTGGAGGCCGTCACCGGGCGGCCCAGGGCGAGCGACTCGTCGCCCTCGTTCCCGCCTCCGTCCTCGGACTCGAAGCAGCGGAGGTACCGGTAGGACTCCGCGGAGGTCTCGAACGACGGCGCCCAGTCCCACTCGTAGGTGTAGTACTGCACGTACGGCTCGGCCGCGGCGATGATCGCCGGGAGGTCCAGTTCGCCCCGGCCGAGGGCGACCTGCCGCATGTCGCCCGGCGCGTTGACGTTCACGGCGTCCTTGATGTGCAGCAGCTCGATGCGGTCCCCGTGCTCCTCGATCCACGCGGGGACGTCGAGGCCGGCGTCGGCGGCCCAACCGACGTCGAGCTGGAACGTGACATAGCGCGGGTCGGTGTTCTCCTCGATGACCTCCCAGGCGCTGACCATCTCGCCCGTCGCCGGGTCGGGGTACCGCGTGGTGAACTCGCTCTGGTGGTTGTGCAGCACGATCTTGTTCGCGCCGTTCTCGTGCGCGTACTGGCCGAGCTGGTTGACGTAGGCCGCGGTCGCGACCGCCTCGGCGTAGGTGCCGTAGCCACCGGCCATCCCGCCGGTCCCGATGTAGTCCTGACCCAGCGCGACGGCGTACGCGACGGTCTGCGGCCACGAGCCCCAGTCCGTGCTGCCGTGGCTGGACGACACCGCGAGGCCGTGCTTGTCGAGGATCGCCTGGTACTCCTCGACGGGCATCGAGTAGGGCTGGTTGTACGGCTCCACGTTGGTGAACCCCGCGTTGGCCACCTCCCCGAGCACGCGGTCGATCGTCTCGGCGGACGGGGTCCCCGAGCCCCCGAGCTCACCGACGTGCGTGTAGAGCTGGATGGAGATCTTGGAGTCGGGAAGCCCGTCTTCCGGGCCGCACGTCTCGGCGGCGGCGAGGGTGGTCGGGGGGCTGGTCGCGGCGGACGGGGTCGCGACGGCCGGGGCCGCGGCGAGCGTGACCGCGACGAGCGCGCCGCCCGTCAGTGCGGCGCCGAGGCGCCGGGCGCGAGACGAATGGTGCGAGATCTGCATGAGGCTCCAATTGACAGCGTTGTCGATTTGGCTGACGAACATGCGACTTCTGATGTCACGTGTGCAAAAGTAGTCTTGTGGTCGGCCATGACCCTGTCAAGGGCGATCCTCGCTGCCCGCGACCGGCAGGGGGCCCGCGGAGCGCCGTGCCCCCAGACGACGAAGGGCGGGTCCTCCCGACCGGGAGGACCCGCCCTGCGGCGGTACGGCGTGGCGGTGTCAGCTGCTGATGCGCTGACCCGACGCCGCACCGAAGACGTGCGAGTGACCCGGGCGGATCGTCACGTAGATGCGCTCGCCCTTGGCCGGGACGTTGCGCGGGTCGACGCGGACGATGACCTGGTTGTCACCGGCGCCCGAGTGGACGTCGGCCTGCGCGGCCAGGTCGCCCTTGAGCGTGCCGTAGACGAACGCGTCGGAGCCGAGCTCCTCGACGATGTTCACCTCGACCGGGAAGGCGGCCTCGTTGGCCTGCGACACGACGTCGAGGGCCTCCGGGCGGAAGCCGATCGTCACCTTGCCGTTGTCGGCCTCGGTGATCTTCGCGGCCGTCTCACGCTCGAGCGTGATGCGGGCCGGGCCCACCTCGGCGACGCCGTTCTTGACCACGAACGTGCCGATGTTCATGGCCGGCGAGCCGATGAAGCCGGCGACGAAGACGTTCTGCGGGGTGTCGTACATGTCGCGCGGCGTGCCGACCTGCTGGAGCAGGCCGTCCTTGAGGACCGCGATGCGGTCGCCCATGGTGAGGGCCTCGGTCTGGTCGTGCGTGACGTAGACCGTCGTGACGCCGAGGCGGCGCTGGAGCGACGCGATCTGCGTACGGGTCTGGACGCGGAGCTTGGCGTCGAGGTTCGACAGGGGCTCGTCCATGAGGAACACCTGCGGCTGGCGGACGATCGCGCGGCCCATGGCGACACGCTGACGCTGACCACCGGAGAGCGCCTTCGGCTTGCGGTCGAGGTACTCGGTGAGGTCGAGGATCTTCGCGGCCTCCTCGACGCGCTGGCGGATATCCGCCTTCGGCGTGCCGGCGATCTTCAGCGCGAAGCCCATGTTGTCCGCGACGGACATGTGCGGGTACAGCGCGTAGTTCTGGAAGACCATCGCGATGTCGCGGTCCTTCGGCTGGACGTCCGTGACGTCGCGGTCGCCGATGTAGATGTGTCCGCCGTTGACGTCCTCGAGGCCCGCGAGCATGCGGAGCGAGGTCGACTTGCCGCAGCCCGAGGGGCCGACGAGGACGAGGAACTCGCCGTCCTCGATGTGCAGGTTGAGCTGGTCCACGGCGGGGCGCTCGGTCCCGGGGTAGATCCGGCTTGCGTGGTCGTAGGTGACCGTAGCCATGACTGGTACATCCCTCCACCGGCAGGTACGTGCCGGACGATCCGTTGTGCAGTGACGTGCCACGTCGACGTAGCTGTTCGCGATGGCGGACGAGCGTGTCTTCGACGACACAGAAGAAGTCGGACCCCCTCTGGTGCGAGCAGGGGACCCGACGTCATCGTGGACCCGATACTACTCCGGCTTCTGAGTGCTTCGTCACAGAGCCGGTCACGATCGGGTAGCGGTTTCGTGGCGACCCGTGACGCGCCCCTCAGCCCTCCGGGCGTCCCAGCAGGTCGGCGAGCAGGTCGAGCGCCGCGGCCAGCCCGTCCGCGTCGGGCACCCGTGCGTTCGCCCGGGTCTCGCCGTCCCCGACCTTCACCCCCAGGTCGCCCGGGCCGAGCACGGCGAACGCGGTCTCGTCCGTGGTGTCGTCCCCGGCGTACAGCACGCGCGTCCGCGAGCCCGGGATCCCCGCGTCCTGCCCGACGACGTCCCGCAGCCGGTCGACCGCCTCGCCCTTGGAGGTCTCGACGACGGCGACCTCCACCACGTCCTTGCCGTGCATCGCGTGCAGCCCGAGCCGCTCGGCCACGGCGTCCGCGACGTCCTCGGCCGCCCGCGTGTCCGCCGGGGACGCCAGCCGCGTGTGCAGGACGGCGGCGCTCGGCTTGTCCTGGACCCACGCGCCCTCGCGGCCCGCCACGGCGTCCGCGAGCCCCGCACGCAGCGCCGCGAGGGCGTCGGTCTGCTCTGCTGTCAGCTCGAGCGGGACGGCCTCGAGACCCGACGGCGTGACGACGCCGGTCTCGGCGCCGTGGCTGCCGACGAGGAAGGTCCCGACGGGCGGCTCGCTGCGCTCGGCGAGGTCCGCGAGGTGGCGCCCCGAGACCAGGGCGAGGCGCGTCGTCGTCCCCGCGAGCACCCTCCCGAGGCGGTCGACCGCGGCCCGCGCCGCGGGCGCCATGCGCGCCGCGTGCGGGTCGTCGACGAGGGGCGCGAGCGTCCCGTCGAAGTCGAGCGCGACGAGCCGGGCGTGCGGGGAGTCGTTGTCGTCCCCCGCGAACGCGCGGACGGCGTCGGCGACGGGCCGGGGCAGGGACGGAGGCAGCGCGGGGCCGCCGTCGGGCCGGGTCACGCGCCGACCTCGGCGGAGAGGTCGGCCTGCGCCCCGTCCTGGCCGACGTCGTCCGGCCGGCGGTGCGGCACGCGCGACGGCATGGCCGTGAGCACGCCGAGGAACGACTCCGACCACTTCGCGACGTCGTCGCTCAGGACCTTGCGGCGCAGGCGGCGCATGCGCTTGCGCTGCTCGCGGTGGTCCATGTGCGCGGCGGCCACGATGATGTCCTTCATCCCGTCGATGTCGTGCGGGTTGACGAGGAGCGCACCGGAGGAGAGCTCGTCCGCGGCGCCCGTGAACTCCGAGAGCACGAGCACCCCCCGGTCGTCGGAGCGTGCGGCGACGTACTCCTTGGCGACGAGGTTCATGCCGTCGCGCAGCGCGGTGACGAGCATGACGTCCGCCGCGAGGTACAGCGCGGCCATCTCCTCCGGAGGGTAGGAGTGGTGCAGGTAGTGGATCGCCGCGTGCCCGATCTCGGCGTACTCCCCGTTGATGCGCCCGACGGCGCCCTCCACGTGCTCGCGCAGCTCCTGGTAGGCGTCGACGTTCTCGCGGCTCGGGCTCGCGACCTGGACGAGCGTCGCGTGCTCGACGTCGAGGCGCCCGTCCTGGAGGAGCTCGCCGTACGCCTTGATGCGGTGCCGGATGCCCTTGGTGTAGTCCAGGCGGTCCACGCCGAGCATCATGATGTCCGGGTCGCCCAGGTCGGCGCGGATCTCGCGCGAGCGCTGCTGCACCTCGGGCGAGCGCGCGAGCTCGTCGAAGCGGCGCGAGTCGATCGAGATGGGGAACGCCGCGGCGCGCACGTGGCGGTCGCGACCGTCCTCGCCGGGGACCGTGATGATGGGGCCGCGCGTCGTGTGCGCGCGCAGGCGGCGCACGGCGCGGATGAAGTTCGCGGCGTCGCCCGCGCGCTGGAAGCCCACGAGGTCCGCGCCGAGGAGCCCGTCGAGCACCTGCCGGCGCCAGGGGAGCTGCTGGAACAGCTCGAGGGGCGGGAACGGGATGTGGTTGAAGAACCCGATCCGCACGTCCGGGCGCTGGGCGCGGATCATCTGCGGCACGAGCTGGAGCTGGTAGTCGTGCACCCACACGACGCCGCCAAGCGAGACCTGTGCGACCGCGGCGTCGGCGAAGCGCTGGTTGACGCGCCGGTACGCCTCCCACCACGTGCGGTGGTACGTGGGCGGCGAGATGACGTCGTGGTAGAGCGGCCAGAGCGTGTCGTTGGAGAAGCCCTCGTAGTAGCGCTCGATCTCGTCGGCCGAGAGGGTGACGGGAACGAGCCGCATGTCGTCCGCGTCGAACGGCTCGCTCGCGAGGTCGGGGGCGCCGGACCAGCCGACCCACGCGCCGTCGGACGCCTGCATGACGGGCTCGAGCGCCGTGACCAGACCGCCGGGCGAGCGGTTCCACTCGACGTCGCCACCGGGTCCGACCGTGAAGTCCACGGGCAGCCGGTTGGCCACCACGACGAGATCGAATCCCTCTTTGCCTGTCAATGGACTACTCCTTGAGCTTCGATGGATCGCGCCTGGGCGACCCAGGGTAGTCGGCCCGTCCGGCGCGCGGACGGGCCGTCCGTCCCGGGCCGGGTCGCCCACCGGGCCCGTCGGGCCGGTCCGGAAGGCGATGTCCCGCCCGCTGCGGCTACCTTGTCACCATGGAGGAGCCCACGCAGCGCGTCGACGCGCGGACCGCCCCCGGCGGGCCGTCGCGCGGCCCCGCGCCCGGCAGCGAGGTCGGGGGCTATCTCATCGGCGCGCGCCTCGGCTCGGGGGCCATGGGCACCGTCCACAGCGCGCACGACGGCGGCGGGAACCTCGTCGCGATCAAGCTCCTGCACGCGCACGTCGACCTCGACGCCGCGGCCCAGGGTCGCGAGCGGCTGCGGCGCGAGGCGCTCGCCCTCCAGCGCCTCCGGCACCCCGCCGTCGCGCAGATCCTCGACGTCGAGCTCGACGGCCCCGACGCGTTCATCGTCACCGAGCTCGTCGACGGCCCGACCCTCGAGGACGAGGTCGCCGAGGGCGGCCCGCTCGACGCGTGGGACCTCTACGAGCTCGCCGACCAGCTCGCCGCCGCGCTGGAGTCCGTGCACGCGGCCGGCGTGGTGCACCGCGACCTCAAGCCGAGCAACGTCATGGTCTCCTCGCGCGGCCCCGTGCTCATCGACTTCGGCATCGCCCAGGGCCTCGAGGACGCGCGCGTCACCTCGACCGGCCTCGTCATGGGCACGCCCGGCTACCTCGCGCCCGAGCTGCTGGAGGGCGCCGCACCGAGCGTCGGCACGGACTGGTGGGGCTGGGCCGCGCTCCTCGCGTACGCCGCGACGGGTCGGGCGCCGTTCGGGGTCCGGCCCACGGACGTCGTGCTGGCCCGGGCGCGCAGCGGGCGTCCCGACCTCGCGGGGCTCGGGCCCGTCACGGCGCGCGTGCTCGCCGGTGCCCTGCACGCGGACCCCGCGCAGCGGCTCGGGCCGACCGAGGTCGTCGCCGCGCTGCGGCACGCCGCCGACACGGGTGACCTCGCCCCCGCGACCCAGGTCGTCGGTCCCCCCACCGGTCCCACGCGGGTCGTGCCCCCCGTCGCCGTCGTGCCGGGCGGCACCGGCGCGCAGGCCTGGACCGGCGCGGCGCAGGTCGTGCCGCCGCCGCTGCCGACCTCGCAGTCCCAGGTCAACGACGGCCGCACCCTGGCCGTCCCCGCCGGGCAGGACCTCATGGACGACCTCGGGGCGCCGCCCGTGGGGGAGGACGGCGAGCCGCTGTACCTCCGGCCCGTGCCCGCCGCGCGCCGCACCGCGCTGCTCCTCCTCGCGGCCCCGCTCGTCCTGCTCGGCATGCTCCACCCGGGCGTCGCGTTCGTGGTGCTCTCCGTGCTCGTCGTCCTCGCGCGGATCGTCGGCGTGACCACCGAGTCCCTCCACGCGCGCCGCGAGCGGCGCGGGGTCTCGCCCAGCGACACCGTGCGGGCGGTCGCGGCGTCGCCCTGGTACGTCGTGCGCGCCGCCGTCGGGGCGCTCCCGTCGCTGCTCGTCGCGGCCTGCGCGGGGGTGCTCGTCGTCGTGGCCGGGTGGTGGCTCCTGGAGTCCGACCGCTGGGTCGTCGTCGAGGGCGCGGACGGCGGCAACTCGCCGGTCGTCACGACCGTGATCCTGGGCCTCGCGTCGCTCGCGGCCGTCGTGCTCGCGTGGGCCGGGCCCCTGACCCATCTCACGCGCTACGGGACGCGGACCGCGCTCGCGCGGCTCGCCCCGGGCCGCACCGGGACCCTCGTGCTGGCGGGCGTCGGGCTCGCCTTGACGGTCCTGTGCGTCGTCCTCCTCGCCGGCGACCCCGAGGTGACGTGGTGGCCCTTCCCCGGGCCGCCGTCGTTGCGCTGAGCGCGAGTCCCGGCGCCGGCGACCTCTCGTGGACCCGACCCCGGGCGTTCCCAGCCCGCTACCAGCACGCATGCGTAGGATGGGCGCCGTGCTCCGGACGACGGTGCCGCGCGCGTGGTCGCGCGGCGTGACGCGCACGTCCGTCGTGCCCGTGACCGGCCGGCTCCTCGGCCCCGCCCTCCTGCTCCTCACGCTCCTCGCCGCGCTGGTGACGCAGCTCGCCGACCGCGGGTACGCCGTCGTGCACCAGTGCGTCACGGTGCCGGGCGCGTGGGGCGTCGCCGGGATGCACCTCGCGCTCGTCCACGAGACCCCGGACTGCCCGTCCGGCACCGCGCTCGGCGGCGACCCCGCCGCCATGGTCACCGTGGTGGGCGTGCTCGCGCTGCCCGTCGTCGTCGCGCACGCCGTGGCCGCGGCGGTCGCGTGGGGCGTGTCGGCGTGGGCACGGCGCGCCCACGACCGCTCCCGGGCGGTCGTGGCGGGCGCGGCGCAGGCGCTGCGGAGGGTCGTGCGGGGCGCGGGCCGCCCGGTGGGCGCGCTCGTGGCGGGTGCCCGGCGGGTCGTCCGCCCGGTGCCCGACGCCGTCCCCGTCGCACTGCACCACCTCGCCGACGCGGTGGTGCGCACGCGGCGCGGGCCGCCGCGGCTCGCCCTGGTCTGACGACGCCGTCGGACGCACGGCCCGCGCGACCCCTGTCGGCGCGCACCCCGACACATCCCAGCTCTCGGAACTCCCTCGGAGGACGACCATGCCCAGCAACGAAGCCCAGACCAAGGCCCAGCGCCGCGAGGCCGCGCGCGCGGAGGCCCTCGCGATGCGCGAGGCGCAGGCCAAGCGCGACAAGCGGAACCGCCTCATCACGATCGGAGCGCTCGTCGCGGGCGTCCTCGTGCTCGTCGGCGTGTTCCTCGCCGTGTGGATCCCGGCCATGAAGGACCAGAACAAGACGATCGACGCCGTCGCGGCCGGGAACCTCGCCGACGTGACGAGCCCGTCCACGTCGCGCGACGACGGCGGCATCCCGATGGGCGCCGACGGCGCGGCCGGGACGGAGAACGAGGGCGCGGTCGAGGTCGGCGTCTACCTCGACTACATGTGCCCCATCTGCGGCCAGTTCGAGGAGACGAACGGCGCGACGCTCGACCAGCTCCGCGAGTCGGGCGACATCACCGTCGTCCTGCACCCCGTCTCGATCCTCGACCGCATGGCGAACGCGCAGCAGTTCTCGACCCGCTCCGCGGCGGCCGCCGCGTGGATCGCGGACCGCGCTCCGGAGCAGATGAACGCGTTCAACGCGATCATGTTCCAGAACCAGCCCGAGGAGAACGTCTCGACCCTCACCGACGAGCAGATCGCGGACCTGGCCGAGCAGGCCGGCGTCCCGGCCGACGTCGCCGCGGGCATCGCCGACGGGACCGCCGTCGAGACGTACGGCGACTGGGCCGCTACCGCGACGAGCCTCGTCACGCAGGACGAGGCCCTCGTGAACCCGCAGTCGGGCGGCTTCGGCACGCCGACGATCACGATCGACGGCGAGCGCTGGGACGGCAACTGGAGCGACCCGAACGCGCTCACGGAGGCCGTCACCGCCGCGCAGGGCTGACCCGCAGGCCGGCGCCGCGCGCGGCGCCGGCCGCGGTCCCGGGCCGTCGGGCGAGCAGGTAGTCTGTTCGCTCGCCCGGCAGCCCGGGCACGCCGCCTTAGCTCAGCTGGTAGAGCACTCGCCTTGTAAGCGAAAGGTCGTCGGTTCGAACCCGACAGGCGGCTCCACCACGACGCCCCCGGCTCCGCGGAGCCGGGGGCGTCGTCGTTCCCCGGTCGACGGGGGCGTCAGTCCTGCGCGAGCGGGACCGGCAACAGCTCGGGCGCCTTGGGGAGGCGGCCGTCGCCCGACGACGTCCCCCGGATCCGGCGCTGCGCCCAGGGCACGACGTGCGTCCGCACCCACTGCGCGTTCTGCCGCGCCCGGTCGAGCGCCGGGAGCGGCGGCAGGGGAGCGAGCGGGTCGTCCCACGCCGCGTCGTCGGGCGACTGGCCCAGCCCGACGAGCGCCGCCTGCGCGACCCGCCGGTGCCCCTCGGGCGTCAGGTGGATGCGGTCCTCCGACCACACGCGCCAGTCCTGGAGCGCGCGCATGCCCCACAGGTCCAGCACGTACGCGCCCTGCCGGCGCGCGATCGACCAGATGTGCGCGTTGTACACCCCGACACGGGACCGGGTGAGGCCCACGAGCGGAGACTGCGAGGCGTCGAAGCCGGTCGCCATGAGCACGTCGATCCCTGCGGTTCGCAGGCGGGAGACCGCGTGCTCGAGGTTGCGCGCGAGCCGGTCGACGTCCGCGTTCGGCCGCAGGATGTCGTTGCCGCCGCCGATGACGCTCACGAGCTCCGGCCTCAGCTCCAGCGCCGCAGGCACCTGCTCGGTGAGGATCGAGCGGAGCTTGCGCCCGCGGATCGCGAGGTTCGCGTAGCGCAGCGGCTCCTCGCCCGCCGCGACGCGGCGGGCGGCGAGGTGCTGCGCGAGGAGGTCGGCCCAGCCGCGCTGGTGGTCCTCCTCGCCGGGGTAGGGGTCCCACAGGCCCTCGGTGAACGAGTCGCCGATCGCGAGGTAGCTCGACCAGGGGGGCGGTGCGTCGGGTCGAGGGGCGTCGGAGGCGTCACCGGCCAGGGGAGTGGTCGTCGGGTTCTGCGTCGTCACCTGCCCATTCTGCTCCCGTCGGTCCCGCTCTCCGGCGAACCGGGGTTCTCGCTCGGCGAGGACGGGCTACGCGGTCGGGAGGGTCCAGTCGACGGGGGGCGCGCCCTGGGCGACGAGGAGCTCGTTGACGCGCGAGAACGGGCGGGAGCCGAAGAACCCGCGGCGCGCGGAGAGCGGGCTCGGGTGGGCGCTCGCGACGACGGGGGTGTCGCCGAGCATCGGGCGCAGCGTCGCGGCGTCGCGGCCCCACAGGATCGCGACGAGGGGGGCGTCGCGCGCGACGAGCGCCCGGATCGCGGCCTCCGTGACGGCCTCCCACCCCTGGCCGCGGTGCGAGCCGGGTTCGCCGGGGCGGACGGTGAGCACCCTGTTGAGCAGCATGACGCCCTGGTCGCTCCACGCGGTGAGGTCGCCGTTCGCGGGCGTGGGGGCGCCGACGTCCTCCGCGAGCTCGGCGAAGATGTTCTGGAGCGAGCGCGGCACCGGGCGCACGTGCGGCTGCACGGAGAACGACAGCCCCATCGGGTGGCCCGGCGTCGGGTACGGGTCCTGCCCGACGACGAGCACGCGCACGTCCGCGAGCGGCCGTGAGAAGGCGTTGAGGATCGCCGACGGCGCGGGCAGGTACTCGCGGCCGGCCGCGACCTCCGCACGCAGGAAGTCCCCCGTCGCGTGGAGCTGGGGCTCGACGGGCGCGAGCGCCTCGGCCCAGTCGGGCGCCATGATGCTCGCGAGCGGGGGGCGGGGGCTCGGCGCCGGATCGGTGACGGCCGGGGTGCTGCCCGGGTCGACGTCGACGGGCTGGACGGGTGCGCTCTCCACGGCCCGAGCCTAACCGGCGCGCGGAGAGCCTCGGCATGCGCTCGGCAGACCACGGCGAGGACGAATGACACCCGTGTGGTTCGTGCGTACGCTGAGAGGCGGCCGCGCGCACCGGGTGCGCAGGTCCCGTGACGAGAGAGTGCAGGGAGGGAACGATGAGCGAGGCGGCGTACGTGCTCGACGGACCCGACGCGGTCGGCGACCCGACCGTCCAGGAGGGCTCGGCGCCGGGCCTGAGCGAGCGCGACCAGGAGATCCTGGCGTTCGAGCGGCAGTGGTGGAAGTACTCGGGCGCCAAGGAGCAGGCGGTGCGCGAGCTGTTCGACATGACCGCGACGCGCTACTACCAGGTGCTCAACGCGCTCATCGACTCCCCGGCTGCGCTCGCGCACGACCCGATGCTCGTCAAGCGGCTGCGCCGGATGCGTTCCACCAGGCAGCGGGCTCGCACGGCCCGTCGGCTCGAAGGGCTCTGAGATGCGACGGACCTTCGCCCGTGAAGTCCGGGCGAACTGGGCGTTTAGCCAACGGGCCTGACCGGGCTACCCTGTCGCCGTGACGAAGAGCCGCTACCCCTACGCGCCCGACGAGTTCGACGCGCCCGCGCAGCAGGGCTCCCCCGTGGGGGTGCACCGCACGCCGCGCAGCGGGTGGAGCAAGACGTGGCCGTTCCTGCTGGTCGCCGTCGTCTTCGCCGGCCTCGCGTACGGGGGCGTCGCGCTGCTGTCGGACAACGGAGCGACCGAGAACCCGCCGCAGGCGCAGTCCACGGACCCCGCCGCGGAGGAGACCGAGGCGCCGCCCGCCGAGGAGACGGAAGAGCCCCCCGCGGAGGAGGAGCCCCCGGCGGAGGAGGAGCCGCCCGTCGAGGAGACCCCCGCGGCCCCGGACCTCGCGACGCTCATGGCGGCGGCCGACCCGGCCGCCAGCGTCCGCGTCCTCAATGCCAGCGGAATCGGCGGCGAGGCGGGCAAGGGCCGCGACGCTCTCGCGAACCAGGGCTTCACGAACGTCGAGGCCGCGGACTACGAGGGTGACCCGGACGACGTCGCGGTCACCACGGTCTGGTACGGCGAGGACCGGAGCGACAGCGCCGCGGCCGTGGCGGCGATCCTCGGTATCCCGGCGGAGCAGGTGAGCCAGCAGACGCTCCGTTCCGGGGACGTCGTGGTGATCGTCAAGTCGGAGCTCACTCCAGCCGGCTGACGGCGTTCGGACGCACAACCCTGCATCGGTCCGGCGGCCCTCCGCTGACCTGCCCTTTCACGTTTTCGTCCGACGACGTCAGCCGCGCGTTCGACCTTCCGTGCACGCCGCTCGCGGGCTAGGCTCGGGCTACCACGGGGCGGGGGTCGCCTCGCGGGCGACGATGCACGAGGAGACGTAGATGGCTCAGGGCACCGTGAAGTGGTTCAACTCCGAGAAGGGCTACGGGTTCATCACGCCCGCGGCCGGCGGACAGGACCTCTTCGTGCACTTCAGCGCGATCCAGACCGACGGCTACCGCACGCTCGACGAGGGCCAGGAGGTCGAGTTCGAGCTCGGCCAGGGCACCAAGGGCCCGCAGGCCGAGCAGGTGCGGCCGCTCTGACGCCGCTCGCGAGGGTCGCGTGACGGAGAACCTCGACGCCGTCGTCGTCGGTTCAGGCCCCAACGGGCTGGCCGCCGCCGTGACCCTCGCACGCGCCGGTCTCGCCGTGCGCGTCCTCGAGGCGCAGCCGACGATCGGTGGCGGCTCGCGCACGCTCGAGCTCGGCCTCGCGGACGGGGTCGTGCACGACGTGTGCTCGGCCGTGCACCCGATGGCGTGGGCGTCCCCGTTCTTCGAGGCGTTCGACCTCGCTGCGCGGGGCGTGGAGCTGCTCGCGCCCGAGGTGTCGTACGCGCAGCCGCTCGACGGCGGCCGCGCGGGCATCGCGTACCACGACCTCGACCGCACAGTGGAGCGTCTCGGTGTCGACGGCGCAGCCTGGCGCGCGCTGCTCGGCCCGCTCGCCGAGGGCTGGCGCGACGTCGTCGCGGTCGCCCTGGGTGACAAGCGGTCGGTGCCGGGGCGCGTGCTGACGCCGGGCGGCGCAGGGTCGGCGGCCCGGTTCGGTGCGGCCGTCCTCGAGCAGGGGAGCGTGGCCTGGACGCGGCGGTTCCGCACCGACGAGGCCGGGGCGCTGCTCACGGGCGTCGCGGCGCACGCGATCGCCCGCCTGCCGTCCCTCGCCGCCGCCGGGACCGCGCTGCTGCTCGCGTCGCTCGGTCACGCGCCGGGCGGGTGGCCGCTGCCGCGGGGCGGGTCGGGCGCGATCGTCGCGGCCCTCCTGGACGACCTGCGTGCTCACGGCGGGCAGGTCCTCACGGGCCACCGCGTCGGGACGCGCGCCGACCTGCCGCGGGCTCGGGCCTACGTGTTCGACACGGCGCCGCACGTCGTCGCGGACGTGTTCGGCGACCGCCTCTCTCCGCGGGCCGAGTGGGCCCTGCGGCGCTTCCGGCACGGTGACGCGGCCGCCAAGGTCGATCTCGTCCTCTCCGGGCCGGTCCCGTGGGCGGACCCGGAGGTGGGGCGCGCCGGCACGGTGCACCTCGGCGGCACGCGCGGCGAGATGGCGCGCGCGGAGGCGGACGTCGCGGCCGGACGCCACGCCGTGCGCCCGGTGGTCCTGGTCAGCGACCCGACCGTCGTCGACCCCGGCCGAGGGTCGGGCGGTCTGCGGCCCCTGTGGACGTACGCGCACGTGCCCGCCGGCTCGACGCGCGACGTGACGGAGGACGTCGTCGCGCAGGTCGAACGGTTCGCCCCGGGCTTCCGGGACGTCGTCGTCACGTCGCGCTGCGTCCCCGCGGCGGAGATGGCCGCGCACGACGAGAGCTACGTGGGCGGCGACATCGCGGGCGGTGCCGTGAGCATGTGGCAGATGGTCGCGCGCCCGACGCCGCGCCTCGACCCGTACGCCGTCGGGCTCGAGGGCGTGTACCTGTGCTCGGCGTCGACGCCGCCCGGGCCGGGCGTGCACGGGCTCGGCGGCTGGTACGCCGCGCGGCGCGTCCTGCGCCGGGAGTTCGACGTGCGGGAGGAGCCGAGCCTCGCGCCGACGGCGGGGGCCGGCGCGCGGACCTGACCGCGCCCTACCGCGTGGGGGCGACCGGTTCTTGCGCGTCGAGCTCGACGAGGGCGAGCACGACGAGCGCGGAGCTCCAGGACAGCGGTGCGACGGCGGCGGGCGCCCCGTCCGCGAGCACCTTCTCCGGGATCGCGCCGGACGCGGTGCGGTGGTCGTCGACCCACCGCAGCCACTCCTCGGCGTCCGCGACGTCCTCGGGCTCGGACGACGACGCGGCGGTGAGCGCGTAGAGCGTCGTCTGCGGCGTCCAGGAGATGCCGTCCTCGCGCCAGCCCGCCCCGGGTGCGAGCCCACCGGCGGGGCGCAGCATCTCCGTCACGGACGCGCGCCACGCGACGTCCGCTCCCGCGAGCGGCTCGGGCTGGAACGGGGGCAGGACGAACGCGGTCGACGCGTCGCGCGCGCCGCCGGTGACGTGGCGCGGGTAGCCCTGCGACCCGAACGACCGCTCGACGGCCATGCGCAGCCGTGCGGCGCCGAGCGTCGCCTCGGTGGCCCGCGCCGTGTCACCCGCCGCGGCGTAGACGTCCGCCGCGGCCTCGAGCCCGGCGAGCAGGGGACCGGCGGTGCCGAGGGTCAGCGCCGTCGGCTCGACCTCCCAGTAGTCGCTCGACGGCGGGGGCAGCGGGTCCTCGCCGTCGACGAGCGAGAGCGCGTGCTCGGTCGCGGCGTCGACGAGGGGCCGCAGCTCCGCGGCGACCTGGCGCCGCTCGGCGGGGGGCGTCTCCTCGAGCACGACGTCGGTCGCCCACAGGACCCAGCCGACGCCGTCGGACTGGAGGCCGCGGTCGTCGGGGACGCCGGAGCCGTCGGGCAGGTAGCGCGCGTGGAACGACCCGTCGTCCTCCTGGACGCGGGCGAGGAAGCCGAGGACGTCCCGCGCGTCGTCGACGTGCCCGGTGCGCGCGAACGCCGCGGCGGTGAACGACGCGTCGCGGGGCCACACGTAGCGCCACTTGGGGGAGGCGGCGGCGAGCGCGGCGCCGTCGTCGAGGGTGAGGGCGCGCAGGTCGAGCAGCGCGGCCTCGCCGAGCGCGGCGAACGAGCCGTCCGCGCCGGGGACGACGCCGGACGCGAGCCATGCGCGTGACGCGGCGGCGGCGTCCTGCGCCCGTCCGGTGTCGAGGAGCGCCGACGCGTCGAGCCGGGTGCCGGCGACCTGGGCGAGCCGGTTCGCCTCGCCGTCCGCGGGGTCGACGCCCGCGGCGAGCGCGATCGGGTCGAGGGTCGTCGGGTCGAGCACGCGGCTGCCGGGAAGGTAGGTCGCCCCGGCACCGGGGGCGAGGCGCAGGAGCGCGGTGCCGCCGTCGGGCGCGGTCGTGACGGCCACGCCGTCCTGGTACAGGTCGATGTGCTCGCCCGTGGGGGCGGCGACGGCGGTCGCGGCGGTGAGGCCGAGGGCAGGGACCAGCACGAAGCCGGCCAGGGCTGCTGCGAGGCGCCACGACGGTGTTGCGCGGATCACACCGCGCATCCTAGGGGGATCGCGAGGTGCGGCGGGTTTCGCCCGTCGCGATACGAGGACGGGCAGCGCCAGGCTGTCTTGCACTCGCCCCCTGCGAGTGCCAATAATGGCGTTAGCACTCTCGTCATGAGAGTGACAGAAGTGACCAGCGCAGGCAGCCGCTCACCGCGGGTGCGGCGCACCACACCAGGTCGACAGGTGAGGCCCGCCCCGGCGGCGTGACATGAACGCCGCCCGTCGCGGGCCGTCCGTCGCGGGCGCCGGCCGACCGCCACACGCCACCAGCGGAGGATCATTCCCCATGGCCAAGATCATCGCCTTCGACGAGGAGGCTCGTCGGAGCATGGAGCGAGGGCTCAACATCCTCGCCGACACCGTCAAGGTCACCCTCGGCCCCAAGGGCCGCAACGTCGTGCTCGACAAGAAGTGGGGCGCGCCGACCATCACGAACGACGGCGTCTCCATCGCCAAGGAGATCGAGCTCGAGGACCCGTACGAGAAGATCGGTGCGGAGCTCGTCAAGGAGGTCGCCAAGAAGACCGACGACGTCGCGGGTGACGGCACCACCACCGCGACCGTGCTCGCCCAGGCGCTCGTGCGCGAGGGCCTGCGCGTCGTCGCGGCCGGCGCCAACCCGATCGCCGTCAAGCGCGGCATCGAGAAGGCCGTCGACGCGGTGACCGAGCAGCTGCTCAACGCCGCCAAGGAGATCGAGACCAAGGAGGAGATCGCCGCCACGGCCGCCATCTCCGCCGGCGACCCCGCGATCGGCGAGCTCATCGCCGAGGCCCTCGACAAGGTGGGCAAGGAGGGCGTCATCACGGTCGAGGAGTCGAACACGTTCGGCCTCGAGCTCGAGCTCACCGAGGGCATGCGCTTCGACAAGGGCTTCCTCGCGCGCTACTTCGAGACGGACCCCGAGCGCCAGGAGGCCGTGCTCGAGGACCCGTACGTCCTCATCGTCGAGTCCAAGATCGCGAACGTGAAGGACCTGCTCCCGGTCCTCGACCAGGTCATGAAGGCCGGCCGCTCGCTCCTCATCATCGCCGAGGACGTCGAGGGCGAGGCGCTCGCGACCCTGGTGCTCAACAAGATCCGTGGCACGTTCAAGTCCGTCGCCGTCAAGGCCCCGGGCTTCGGCGACCGCCGCAAGGCCATGCTCCAGGACATCGCGATCCTCACCGGCGGCCAGGTCATCACCGAGACGGTGGGCCTCAAGCTCGAGAACGCGACGCTGGACCTGCTCGGCCAGGCGCGCAAGGTCGTCGTCACCAAGGACGAGACCACGATCGTCGAGGGCGCGGGCGACGCCGACCTGATCCAGGGTCGCGTCAACCAGATCCGTGGCGAGATCGAGAAGTCGGACTCCGACTACGACCGCGAGAAGCTCCAGGAGCGCCTCGCGAAGCTCGCCGGCGGCGTCGCCGTCATCAAGGCGGGTGCCGCGACGGAGGTCGAGCTCAAGGAGCGCAAGCACCGCATCGAGGACGCCGTCCGCAACGCGAAGGCGGCCGTCGAGGAGGGCATCGTCGCCGGTGGTGGCGTCGCGCTCATCCAGGCCGGTGCCGTGGCGTTCGAGAAGCTCGAGCTCGAGGGTGACGAGGCGACCGGTGCGCAGATCGTGCGCGCCGCGATCGACGCCCCGCTCAAGCAGATCGCCGTCAACGCGGGCCTCGAGGGCGGCGTCGTCGCGGAGAAGGTGCGCAACCTCCCGTCCGGCCAGGGCCTCAACGCCGCGACCGGTGTCTACGAGGACCTCCTCGCCGCCGGCGTGAACGACCCGGTCAAGGTCACGCGCTCCGCGCTCCAGAACGCCGCCTCCATCGCGGCGCTCTTCCTCACGACCGAGGCCGTCGTCGCCGACAAGCCGGAGAAGACCCCGGCCATGCCGGGTGGCGACGGTGGCATGGGCGGCATGGACTTCTGATCCACGCCTGACCCCCTCCCGGCCTGGTCCGGGAGGTCGCAGGACATCGAAGGCCGTCGGCCGGGTTCGCCCGGTCGGCGGCCTTCGTCGTGCCCGGAGCTCCGGTACACGGACGTATAACGCGGTGTATACACGCCGGAAACGAACGCGCGGCAGGATCACCGCCATGCACCTGACGCCCGCGGACACCGAGAAGCTGCTGCTCGCCGTCGCGGGCATGGTCGCGCGCGACCGGCGTGAGCGCGGCGTGCTGCTCAACTACCCCGAGACGGTCGCACTGCTGACGACGTGGGTGATCGAGCGGGCCCGAGAAGGGGCGGGCGTCGAGGAGCTCATGGTCTCGGGGCGCGAGGTGCTCCGTCGCGACGAGGTGATGGACGGGGTCGCGGAGATGCTGCCCGACGTCCAGGTCGAGGCGACCTTCCCCGACGGGCGCAAGCTCGTCACCATCCACCAGCCGATCGCCTGAACCGGCCCGGTCCGGCGCACGCACGAGGCTCAGCGAGAGCGAGGCGACCCATGGCAGGCATCAGCACGAGCGGACCCGGCGCGATCCGGCTCAAGCGCGGTACCGAGGACGTGCCCGTCGTCCTCAACGCCGACCGCACCGACGACGAGCGCGTGACGCTGGTCGTGACGAACACGGGGGACCGGCCCGTGCAGATCGGCTCGCACCTCCACCTGCCCGACGCCAACGCCGCGCTCGAGCTCGACCGCGCCGCCGCGCACGGGTTCCGGCTCGACGTCCCGTCCGGCACGTCGCGTCGCTTCGAGCCCGGCGCGTCCGCGGAGGTCGAGGCCGTCGCCCTCCGGGGCCGACGACGCGTCCCCGGGCTCCAGCGCGGCAAGCCCGACGGCGGGGCGCTGGACGGCGCGCGGAGCACCACCATCCCCGAGGAGGACTGACGCATGGTCGCGATCTCGCGCGAGCGCTACGTCGCGCTCTACGGCCCGACGACGGGCGACCAGGTGCGCCTCGGCGACACCGACCTGTGGATCGAGGTCGAGGAGGACCGCACGTTCGGCGGCGAGGAGGTCGTCTTCGGCGGTGGCAAGTCGATCCGCGAGTCGATGGCGCAGGGGTCGACGACCCGCGCCGAGGGCGCGCTCGACACGGTGATCACGAACGCCGTCGTGCTGGACTGGTGGGGGATCGTCAAGGCCGACGTCGGGATCCGGGACGGGCGGATCGTCGCGCTCGGGCGCGCGGGCAACCCCGACGTCGCGGACGGCGTGCACCCGGACCTGCACATCGGCCCCTCGACGGACGTCGTGAGCGGCGAGGGCAAGATCCTCACCGCGGGCGGCATCGACTCGCACGTGCACCTCATCTCGCCGTCGCAGGTGGTCGAGGCGCTCGCGACGGGCATCACGACCGTCGCGGGCGGCGGCACCGGGCCGAGCGAGGGCACCAAGGCCACGACGGTCACGCCCGGCGCGTGGCACCTCGAGGCGATCCACCGCTCGCTCGACCGGCTCCCCGTGAACGTGCTGCTGCTCGGCAAGGGCAACACCGTGAGCGCCGAAGGGTTGCGCGAGCAGGCGATGGCGGGCGCGGGCGGCTACAAGGTCCACGAGGACTGGGGCTCGACACCGGCCGCGATCGATGCGGCACTGAAGGCGGCGGAGGACTGGGGGCTCCAGGTCGCGCTGCACTCCGACTCGCTCAACGAGGCCGGGTTCGTCGAGTCGACGCTCCGCGCGATCGGCGGCCGCTCGATCCACGCGTTCCACGCCGAGGGCGCGGGCGGCGGCCATGCACCCGACATCCTCACCGTCGCGAGCCACCCGAACGTCATCCCCGGATCGACCAACCCGACCCTCCCGCACACGGTCAACACCGTCGCCGAGCACCTCGACATGCTCATGGTGTGCCACCACCTCAACCCGCAGGTCGCCGAGGACCTCGCGTTCGCCGAGTCGCGCATCCGCGGCACGACCATCGCCGCCGAGGACGTGCTCCACGACCTCGGCGCCATGTCCATCACGTCGTCCGACGCGCAGGCCATGGGCCGCATCGGCGAGGTCGTCACGCGCACGTGGCAGGTCGCGCACGTCATGAAGGCACGCCGCGGCGCGCACCCGGGCGGCGCGCGCGGGCCGGAGCTGCTGGCGGACAACCTGCGCGCGCGCCGGTACGTCGCCAAGTACACGATCAACCCGGCCGTCGCGCACGGGATCGACGCGTACGTGGGATCGGTCGAGCCGGGCAAGGTCGCCGACCTCGTGCTGTGGGAGCCCAAGCTCTTCGGCGTCCGGCCGAGCGTCGTCATGAAGGGCGGTGCGCTCGTGTGGGGCGCGCTGGGCGACCCGAACGCGTCCATCCCGTCGCCGCAGCCCGTGCTCATGCGCCCGGCGCTCGCCGACGCGATCGGGGCCGACGTGTCCATGTCGTTCGTCTCGCCCGCCGCGCTCGACGACGGCCTCGAGGAGCGGCTCGGGCTCGCCCGACAGCTCCTCCCGGTCGCGGACACGCGTGGCGTCGGCAAGGCGCAGATGAAGAACAACGACTACCTGCCGCAGATCGACATCGACCCGGAGTCCTTCGCGATCGAGGTCGACGGCGAGCTCGTCGTCCCCGCCCCCGCCGACCGGCTGCCCCTCGCGCAGCTCTACTCGCTGTTCTGAGCCATGAGCGAGACGCACGAGGTCGACGCGGAGGGGCGCGCGGAGCTCATGCTCGCGCTGCTCGCGGACGCGCGCCTGCCCACCGGCGGGCACACGCAGTCCGCGGGCCTCGAGCCCGCGCTGCGGGCGGGCATGCCCGCGGCGCACGTGCCCCGCTACGTGCGCGCGCGTCTCGCCACGGTCACGCGCGTCGAGGCGGCCACGGCGGTCGTCGCGCGGCACGCAGCGCTCGCGGCCGGTCCCGTGCCCGACGGCGTGGCGTCCGCGGCGGGCGACCTCGCCGACACGTGGCTCGCCTGGACGGCCCGGACGCCGTCGCCCGCGCTCCGCGAGACGTCGCAGCGGCTCGGCCGCGGCTATCTGCGGCTCCTGCGGCGACTGTGGGCCGGGCACCCCGCGGTCGCCGCGCTGGACGCGGCGGCGGTGCTCGTCGCCGACGCGCGCCGAGCCGACGGGTCGCCCGACGCGGACGACGGCGCGACGTCGGCCGAGCGAGCGCCGTCGGGCGCCGACACCGGTGCAGGGCGTCGGGCGGCGACGGGCCGCAGGGCGCCGCAGCCCCCGCGACCGGTGGTGCTCGGCGTGACCGCCGCGTGCGCGGGGCTGTCCGCGCTCCAGGTCGCGCGCCTCGTCGGGTACGAGGACGTGCAGACCGTCGCCGCCGCGACGCTCAAGCTCGAGCCCGTCGACCCGGTCGTCGCGACGGGCTGGGTCGTCGCCGCCCAACCCACGATCGACGTGCTCGCCCACGACGTCGCCCACCTGACCGACCCCCGCGCGATCCCCGCGCACGGCGCACCGCTCGTCGAGCAGTGGGCCGAGTTCCACGCCCGCACCACCGAGAGGCTGTTCAGTGCCTGATCAGACGACCCCCGCCAGTACTCGTTCCCTGCGCCTCGGCGTCGCCGGCCCCGTCGGCACGGGCAAGAGCTCGCTCATCGCGCTGCTGTGCCGCGAGCTGTCCGGCGTGCTGCAGCTCGGCGTCATCACCAACGACATCTACACCGACGAGGACGCGCGCTTCCTGCGCTCCGCGGGCGTGCTCGACCCCGAGCGCATCCGCGCGGTCGAGACCGGCGCGTGCCCGCACACCGCGATCCGCGACGACGTGACCGCGAACCTGCTCGCGGTCGAGGACCTCGAGGAGGACTTCGCGCCGCTCGACGTCGTGCTCGTCGAGTCCGGTGGGGACAACCTCACCGCGACGTTCTCCCCGGCGCTGGTGGACGCGCAGATCTTCGTGCTCGACGTCGCGGGCGGCGGGGACGTCGCGCGCAAGGGCGGCCCGGGTATCGCCCGGGCGGACCTGCTCGTCGTCAACAAGACCGACCTCGCGCCCTACGTGGGTGTCGACGTGCCGCGGATGGTCCTCGACGCGACGGCCGCGCGCGACGGCGCCCCGGTGCTCGCCCTCTCGCGCCTCGACCGCGAGTCGATCGACGCGCTCACCACGTGGGTGCAGACGCTGCTGGCGGCGCACCGCGCGGGCGCGCACGTGCCGCAGGACCCGGGTCCGATGGCACCGCACTTCCACGCGGACGAGGAGGGCAACGGCTTCCTCCACAGCCACGAGGAGGGCGACGCGTCGCACGACCACGGGCACGGGCTCCCCCATGCCGACGAGCACGGCGGCGCGGCCGCGGAGCCGGTGGCCGCCGTCGTGCGCGACTGAGGCCCGGGGCGACGAGACGCTCGTGGACGAGGTGACGCGGGTCGGGGCGTACCGGGAGGGGGGTCGCGTGCGGTGCGACCTGCGCCCGGGCGCCCTGAGCCCGCGCGTCCTGTCCACCGGCCCGGGCACCGCGCGGGTGGCGCTCGTGGCCACGCGCGCGCTGCTCCTCGGCGGCGACCACGTCCGCGTCGAGGTGCTCGTGGGGCGGGGCGTCGAGCTCGAGCTCGTCGAGGTGTCGGGCACCGTCGCCTACGCCGGGCGCGGCCGGTCGGCCTCGTGGGACGTGGACGTGCGGGTCGACGTCGGGGGGCTCCTGGTGTGGGACGCGCTGCCGTTCGTCGTGGCGGACGGGGCCGACGTCGAGCGCTCCACGCGCCTGGCGCTCGCCGACGGCGGGGCGCAGGGTGCCGGTGGCGTCGCGCTCCTGCGCGAGACGCTCGTCCTGGGCCGCACCGGTGAGGCGGGAGGGCGGCTGCGGTCGCGCACCGGGGTCGAGCTGTCGACTCCTCCCGACGCCCGGGTGCCCCGCGGTGCCGCCACGACCGGTGAGTCCGCGGCGCCGGGCGGGTCGGGTCCTGCATGGCAGCACGAGCCGACGCGGCCGCAGCGCGTGCACGAGCTCTTCGTCGAGGACCTGGACCTCGGCGACGACCGTGCGCTCCCCGGGATCCTCGGCGCCGCCCGGGTCGTCGACTCGGTGCTGTGCCTCGGCGCCCGGCCTCCCGTGATCGACGCGCCCTCCGGCACGAGCCCGGAGCCCACCCGACGAGCAGGCCCGCCCACGCCGGCCGGACCGCTGCGGCTCGACCTCGACGGACCCGGCGCGATCGCCCGCCACCTCGGCGCGAGCACCCACGACGCAGGGATCGACGCCGTCGTGGCGGCCTGGACAGCGGCCGCGCGCACCGCCCGAAGGACCGCCTCGCCCGGCGACGACGCGCCGCCCGGCCGTGCCGTGCCGTCGGGCGCGAACCTCTCCGAACCCCGTACGACACTGCTGACGACAGGAGCCTGACATGCACGTCCCCGACCACTTCCTCAACGACCCCACGTCCGCGACGACGGCCGTCGTCTCCCTCGCCGCCGTCGGCTACGCGGCGTACCGGGCGCGCGAGGACCTCACCCCACGTCGCGTCGCGCTCACGGCCGCGACGACCGGGTTCGTCTTCGCCGTCCAGATGCTCAACTACCCCGTCGCGGCCGGGACGAGCGGGCACCTCATGGGCGGGGCGCTCGCGGCCGCGCTCGTCGGGCCGTGGCTCGGCGTGCTGTCCGTGACGCTCGTGC
Source organism: Cellulosimicrobium sp. E-16 (assembly GCF_049913115.1). NCBI lineage: Bacteria > Bacillati > Actinomycetota > Actinomycetes > Micrococcales > Promicromonosporaceae > Cellulosimicrobium > Cellulosimicrobium sp. E-16. The sequence continues at coordinate 3,757,603 of NZ_CP183974.1, read as the reverse complement.
TGCTCGTGCAGGCGCTCGTCTTCGCGGACGGCGGGCTCACCGCGCTGGGCACGAACGTGCTGCTCATGGCGGTGGTCGGGACGCTCGTCGGCTGGGCGGCGACGCGCGGGGTGCTGCGCCTGACGCGCGGCCGGGGCGCAGGCGCCGCCGCGGGGATAGGAGCGCTCGTCAGCGTGCCCGCCTCGGCCGCGGTGTTCGCCGGGCTCTTCGCCGTCGGCGGGACGGTTCCGGTCCCGGTGGGCGAGCTCGTCGGCCAGATGCTCTCCGTGCACGCGGTCATCGGGCTCGGCGAGGCACTGATCACCGCGGGCGTCGTCGGCCTCGTGCTCGCCGTCGCTCCGGGCGTGGCGGCGGTCGAGGGAGTGGCGCGCTCCGCGGCGAACGGCGCCCTCGTGCCCGACGCCGTGGCCTCGCCCGGTGCGGTGGTCTCGCCGGGTGCCGTGCGGCGCGCGGTCCTCGCGCTCGGGTCGGGCGCGCTGCTCGCCGCGGTCGTCGTGTCGTCGTTCGCGGCGGCCACGCCCGACGGGCTCGAGGCGACCGCCGAGTCGGTCGGCTTCGCGGACGCGGCGCGCGACCACGCGTTCGCGGGGATGCCGCTCGCCGACTACGGCGAGGCCGGCGGGATCTTCGTCGGCGTCGCGGGCCTCGTCGGCGTGGCCCTCGTCGTCGCCCTCGCCGCAGGGCTGACCGTCGCGCTCCTGCGCACCCGGGGGAAGGAGGCCACCGCGGCCGCCCGACCGTGACCGGCGCGTGACCCGCGGCGCCTACGCTTGCGCCCGTGCACGACGACGTCGCCCCTCGCCGGTCCTGGTACGCCGCGGTAGCGGTCGCGGTCCTCCTCGCGACCGGGCTCGGCGTCGCCGCCGGGCTGGGCGACGTCCTCGCCGTCGAGGCGGCGCCGGCGTTCGCCGCGCCCGAGGACCCGGCCGCCGCACCACGGACGCCTGTCGCGGAGGTGCCCCCGGTGTCGGTCGTCGCGCTGCCCGACGACAGCCTCAGGCTGTCGCTCGCGGCCGACGCGCTCGTCGCCGCGCTCGCCGGCCGCGGGCGCGACGCCGAGGCGCGGGCGGGCGCCGGGGGAGCGGGCGAGGGCGGTACCCGGGCCCCGGCCGGTGAGCTGCGCGTCGTGACCGGCACCGACCTCGGCTCGGACGACCCCGAGGCGTACCGCGTGACGGTCGTCGCGGACGGCTGGCTCCTCGAGGCGGCTGATCCTGCCGGCGCCGCGCACGGTCTGTACGAGGTCGCGGACCGCGTGCGCACGGGCCGGGCGGCGCTCCCCGCCGGGGCCGGGGACCCGCAGGACGGCGCGGTGCGGGAGCCCGCGCTCGGCATGCGGCTCGTCGACAAGGGGGCGACCGGCATCGAGCCGGACGCGCAGGGGTGGCGCGAGGGCGATCCGTACTCGCACAACGGGGGGTCGTTCGCCGACGCGATCCTCTCGGAGGCTCCCTACGTGGACGACGCCGCGCTCGCCGACGACGCGGCGGACCTCCGGGGCTACGTGGCGTCCCAGCTCGCCCAGGGGTTCACGGGGGTCGTCGTCCCGGGCTTCCTGGAGTACGTCACGTTCGACGGGGTGGGCGACGGGCACGACGTCTACCCCGTGGGCGACGAGCACCTCGACCGCGCGCTCGCGATGCGCGAGGGGTTCGGCCCGCTGTGGGCGGACACGGACGAGGCGGGCATGGACGTCTACCTCCAGACCGACATGCTCATGCTCAGCACGCCGCTGCGCGACTACCTCGACGGACGCGGGCTGGACGTGCACGACCCCGCGCTCTGGGACGTGTACGCCGCCGGTCTCGACGAGCTGTTCACCGCGATGCCCGCGGTCGACGGGATCATGGTCCGCATCGGGGAGGCCGGCCGGATCTACGACCTGCCCGGCTGGGACTACTGGTCCGAGCTCGCCGTCACGGACGAGGAGGCGGTCCGGGCCATGCTCGGGGCGTTCACGCGTGTGGCCGAGGAGCACGGCAAGGACGTCATCTTCCGGTCGTGGTCGGTCGGTGTCGGCGCCGTCGGCGACCTGCACACGAACCCCGAGTCGTACGAGAGCGTGCTCGCCGGGATCGACTCGCCGTCGCTCGTCGTGTCCACGAAGCACGTCGCCGGCGACTTCTACTCGTGGCTGCCGCTCAACCCCACGCTGGAGGTCGGGACGCAGCGCCGCATCGTCGAGCTCCAGTCGCGGCGCGAGTTCGAGGGCTTCGGCGCGTTGCCCAACGACCTCGCGCCCGCCTACGCCGCGGCGCTCGACCACTACCTCGCCGCGAACCCGGGCGTCGAGGGCGTGTGGGCGTGGGCGCAGGACGGCGGTCCGTGGAAGGCCGGGCCCATGAGCCTGTACCGCAAGTCCGGGTTCTGGCAGCTCTACGACCTCAACACGTACGCCGCGGCCCGCCTGGCCGTCGATCCGGGCGCGGACCCGGGGGAGATCACCGCCTCCTGGGCGCGGGCGACGTTCTCCGACGACCCGGCGACCGTCGCGGCGGTCGGGGAGGCGATGGCCCGCTCGCGCGACGCCGTGCGGCAAGGGCTGTACATCGAGCCGTTCGCGGAGAACCGGGTGCGGGCGCTCGGGCTCGAGCCGCCGCCGATGATGTGGATCTTCGAGTGGGACATCGTCTCCGGCGACGCCGCGGCGCTCGACTCGATCTCGTCGATCGTGGGTACCGACCCGGAGGACGTCGAGGCCGCGGTCGCCGAGGGGCGCCGCGCGGTGGAGACCGTCGCGGAGATGCGCGCGCTGGTCGGCAGCACGGACCCGGCGACGTGGCGCGACGAGGGGCTGCGGACGCAGCTCCTCGACGCGATCGACTACGAGGCCGACCTCTTCACCGTGCTCGCCGACTACCGCGAGGTCGTGCTCCAGCACGGGCGGTGGCTCGCGACCGGCGACGGCGCGGCCCGCGCCGCGTGGGACGACGCCCGGGCCCGGTTCGACGCGTCCCGGTCCGCGCACGTCGAGCGGTACGGGGACGACCTCTACCTGCCCGCGTACACGTTCACCGCCGCCGACCTCGGCCTGGAGCGTGCCGGGCGGGACCTGCCCGCCGCGTGGGCCGCACGGGCGCTCGGCCTCCTGCTCGTCGTCGCGCTGCTCCTGGGCACCGCGCCCGGGCAGCGCCTCCTCGCGCGCCTCGGCCGTCGCCGTGCGTCCGGTGGCCGAGGCCCGGCCGGGCCGGTCGCCGGCGGTCTCGCCCTGCGCGCGCTGTGGCTCGGCGCGACCCGCCCGTGGCGCGTCGCCGCTGCCGTGACCGGCGCCGGACGAGCCGACCGCGTCGTCCTGCTGGTGCTGCCCGTGGTGGCGGTCGTGCTCAGCCGCGTCGTGTACACCTGGGCGCTCTCCTGGGTGCACCTCGCGCTCGTGCTCGGGGCGTGGGTGCTGTTCGTCGGCGTCCTGCGGCTGGTCGCCGGGAGGCGCGGCTCCCTCGCGCTCGCGGGCGCGGTCGGCGGCGCGGCGGTACTGCGCACGGTCCTGCTGCTCGGGGCGCTCGTGCCGACGGGTCCCGGTGGGTACTGGTACGGGCTGTGGGCGGAGCCCGGCCCGCGGACGGCGTACGTGACGCTCGCGACGGCGGCGTTCGGGTGGGTCCTCGTCGCGGCGTGGTTCGCGCTGCGCTCGCTCGGCGCCGGGGTCCTCGCCGCGACAGGCCGGGTCCTCGTGGCGGTCGCCTCGCCGCTCGTCGTCGGTGGTGCGGTGGTGGCCTGGGTCGGGCTGGAGCCCACGCTGACGGCCTGGAACGACCAGATGATGGTCCTGCCGTGGGGGCTGTCGAGGATCCTCGGCCTCACCGTCCACCTGGGCATCCCCGCGGACCTCCCGGTCCTGGTCGCCGCGGCGGGCCTGGTGGTCGGCGGCGTCGGGGCCCTGGCCTGGCGGCTCGGCCGTCGGGTGCCCGACGCCGCGTGACCGAATCGTGACCCCGTGACACGCGCCGTTAACAGCACGGGCAGATCGGGCGAAACACGGCGTCACTAGCGTCGACACCAGTGGGCACCCTCACGGGCACATGAACGTATACATGCCTGTACCCGGTGCTCGCGGCGAGCGACCGCCTGCCCGGCGGCCGCCGGCCTCCTGCTGAGAAACCTGCGGAGAACTCCGCTGTGCGACCCTCGCTGAAAGGACTCTCGTGACACCTTCACGCGCCACGACCCGTCTCGCCCCGGCTGCCGCTCTCGTCGCCCTCGCGCTCACGCTCACCGCGTGCGGCGCGAAGACGGAGACCGGCGACGGCGCGGGCGCCGCGACCAGCGCCGCCGAGAGCTGCGTCGACACCTCCGGCGACACCGTCAAGATCGGCTTCCTCAACTCGCTCTCCGGCACCATGGCGATCTCCGAGCAGACCGTCGCCGACTCGCTCGCCCTCGCCGCCGAGGAGATCAACGCCGACGGCGGCGTGCTCGGCAAGCAGCTCGAGATCGTCCAGGAGGACGGCCAGTCCGAGCCCACGGTCTTCGCCGAGAAGGCGGAGAAGCTCATCACGAGCGACTGCGTCGCCGCGGTGTTCGGCGGCTGGACGTCCGCGTCGCGCAAGGCGATGCTCCCCGTCTTCGAGGCCCAGGACTCGTTGCTCTTCTACCCGGTCCAGTACGAGGGGCTCGAGTCGTCGCCGAACATCTTCTACACCGGCGCCACGACCAACCAGCAGATCGTCCCCGCGCTCGACTACCTCAAGGAGCAGGGCGTCGAGTCGATCTTCCTCGTCGGCTCCGACTACGTCTTCCCGCGCACGGCGAACAAGATCATCAACGCCTACGCGGAGGCCAACGGCATCGAGGTCCTCGGCGAGGAGTACGCGCCCCTCGGCCACACCGACTTCTCCACGATCGTCAACAAGGTGAAGTCCGCCGGGGCGGACGCCGTGTTCAACACGCTCAACGGCGACTCCAACGTCGCGTTCTTCAAGGAGTACAAGAACGCCGGCCTCGGGCCGGACACGATGCCCGTCGTGTCCGTGTCGATCGCCGAGGAGGAGGTCGGCGGCGTCGGCGTCGAGAACGTCGAGGGCCAGCTCACGGCCTGGAACTACTACCAGACCATCGACAGCCCCGAGAACACCACGTTCGTCGAGGCGTTCCAGGCGAAGTACGGCGCCGACCGCGTGACCTCCGACCCCATGGAGGCGGCGTACACGTCGCTCTACCTGTGGAAGGGCATGGTCGAGAAGGCGGAGTCGTTCGACGTCGCCGACGTCCAGGAGGCCGCCGACGGCGTCACGTTCGACGCCCCCGAGGGCTCCGTCACCGTGAACGGCGACAACCACCACATCGCCAAGACCGCGCTCATCGGCAAGATCGGCCCCGACGGCCTCATCTACACCGAGTGGAGCTCGGGCGAGCCGATCGAGCCCGACCCGTACCTCGAGGGCTACGACTGGGCCGAGGGCCTCTCCTGACGACTTCGTCGCTCCCGACCCGCTGAGTCCGGCGGGGACCGGGGGTGTGCGTGCCGGGTCTACCATCCGCCCGCTCGTTCCTCGCGGGCTCCCGCCAGTCCCGCCACGACCCGGCACGCACACCCCCGGCCCCCACCTCGGCGGTCACGTCACCCGTCCTGCTACGCACCCACCGGAAGGCACGACGCCCATGGATGTGCTGTTCTCGCAGCTCTTCGCGGGGCTGAGCCTCGGCTCGGTCCTGCTCCTCGCCGCCCTCGGGCTGGCGCTCACGTTCGGTCAGATGGGCGTCATCAACATGGCGCACGGCGAGTTCATGATGGCGGGCGCCTACACGGCGTTCGTCGTGCAGGGGGTCGTCGGGAACGCCGGCGTCTCGCTGCTCGTGTCGCTGCCGCTCGGGTTCCTCGTCGGCGGTCTGCTCGGCCTGCTGCTCGAGGCGACGCTCATCCACCGCATGTACAAGCGGCCGCTCGACACGCTGCTCGTCACGTGGGGCGTCGCGCTCGTGCTCCAGCAGGTCGCGCGCGACGTGTTCGGCGCCCCGAACGTCGACGTCCGCGCCCCGGCCTGGCTGAGCGGCGCCGTCGACCTGTTCGGCCTCGCCGTCCCGAAGACTCGCGTGTTCATCCTCGCGCTGGCGGTCGTCGCGGTCGTCGCGCTGGCCGTCGTGCTCAAGGTGACGCCGCTCGGGCGGCGGATCCGCGCCGTCGTGCAGAATCGCGACCTCGCCGAGGCGAGCGGCGTCTCCACGCGGACGACGGACCGCCTGACGTTCTTCATCGGCTCGGGCCTCGCCGGGATCGCGGGCGTCGCGCTCACGCTCCTCGGGTCCATCGGCCCGACGCTCGGCACGAGCTACATCGTCGACGCGTTCCTCGTCGTCGTCGCCGGCGGCATCGGCCAGATCAAGGGCACCGTCATCGCCGCGTTCGCGCTCGGGCTGCTGCAGGCGACCTTCGAGTACTCCACGACGGCGAGCATCGCCAAGGTGCTCGTGTTCGTCGTCATCGTCGTCTTCCTCCAGGTGCGACCCCAGGGCCTCGTGTCGGTCCGGACGAGGAGCCTCGCATGAGCGCCGCCACGACCGGGGGGACCTCCCGGCTCACCGCCCTGTACCGTTCCTCGCGCGCCCGCGTGATCGTCGGGTTCGCCGTCGCCGCGGTCCTGCTGTTCGCCGTCGCACCCGCGACGCTCTCCACGTTCCGCCTCGGCCTGCTCGGCAAGTTCCTCTGCCTGGCGATGGTCGCCGTCGGCATCGGCCTCGCGTGGGGCCGCGGCGGGATGCTCACCCTCGGCCAGGGGGTGTTCTTCGGCCTCGGCGCCTACATCATGGCGATGCACCTCAAGCTCGCGGACGCCGGGCCGGACGGGGTGCCCGACTTCATGATGCTGTACGGCTCGGGCGAGGTGCCGGGCTGGTGGGAGCCGTTCCGGTCGCCTGTCGTGACGATCCTCGCCATCGCGATCGTGCCCGCCGGTGTCGCGGCGCTGCTCGGGTTCGCCGTCTTCACGCGGCGCGTGCGCGGCGCGTACTTCGCGATCCTCTCCCAGGCGCTCGCGGCGGCGTTCGCGATCCTGCTCATCGGGCAGCAGGCGACGACGGGCGGCACCAACGGCCTCAACGGGTTCCGGTCGTTCTTCGGGTACGACCTCGCCGACCCGGTGAACAAGCGGATGCTCTTCTTCATCGCCGCCGGGGCCCTGCTCGTCATGGTCGCGATCGCGCGCCAGCTCATGGTGTCGAGGTTCGGCGAGCTGCTCGTCGCCGTGCGCGACCAGGAGAACCGGGTGCGGTTCCTCGGCTACGACCCGGCGAAGGTCAAGGTCGTCGCGTACGCCGTCGCGGCGTTCATGGCCGCGGTGGGCGGCGCGCTGTTCGTGCCGATCGTGGGGATCATCTCGCCCGCCGACGTCGGCGTCGTCCCGTCGATCGGCTTCCTCATCGGCGTCGCGATCGGTGGCCGGGCGACGCTCCTCGGCCCGGTGCTCGGGTCGATCGCCGTGAGCTGGGCGCAGACGAGCCTGTCCGAGGCGTTCCCGTCCGGCTGGATCTACGCGCAGGGCGCGCTCTTCATCCTCGTCGTCGCGTTCCTGCCCGGCGGGCTCGCCGAGCTGTTCACGCGGTGGCGCCGCTCGCGCCGCGGCTCCGTGCCCGACGGCGGAGCGCCCGTCCCGGTGGGCGGCGGCGCCTCGGACGGGGGCCGCCCGGGCGAGCCGGACCCGGGTGACCCGACGGCCGAGGCGCCGACCGCCGTCGACCACGACCCCGCGACCTCCGGGAGGACCGCATGACCACGCAACCCACCGGACCGGCGTCGGGCACGGCGCCGGCGCCCGAGGCGGGCGCCGCCGTCCTCGAGACCGGCGTCGCGGGCGACGGGCTCGACCTCGAGGCCGCGCAGTCCGTCCTCGGCGTCGACGACTCGCGGTTCCGGCACGACTACCTCGAGGTGCGCGGGCTGCGCGTCGAGTTCGACGGGTTCGTCGCCGTCCAGGGCGTCGACCTCACCGTCACGGCGGGGGACCTGCGGTTCCTCATCGGGCCCAACGGCGCGGGCAAGACGACGATCGTGGACGCGATCACCGGTCTCGCCAAGGCGTCGGGGTCGGTGCAGTTCGGCGGGGTCGACCTGCTCGGCAGGAAGACGCACCGCATCGCGCGGGCCGGCGTCGGGCGCACGTTCCAGACGGCGAGCGTGTTTGAGGAGCTCAGCGTGCTCCAGAACCTCGACATCGCGGCGGGTGCGGGACGCGGGCCGCTCGCGCTCCTGCGGCGTCGCACCTCGACGCCCGAGGCCGTCGAGCAGGCGCTGGAGACCGTCGGGCTCGCGCACCTGCGCGACGTCCAGGCCGGCATCCTCGCGCACGGGCAGAAGCAGTGGCTCGAGATCGGCATGCTGCTCGTCCAGGACGCCCGGTTGCTGCTCCTCGACGAGCCCGTCGCGGGCATGAGCCAGGCCGAGCGCGAGCAGACGGGCGAGCTGCTCCAGCGCATCGGCGCCCAGCGGACCGTCGTCGTCGTCGAGCACGACATGGAGTTCCTGCGGGCCTTCGCGAGCTCCGTGACCGTGCTGCACCTGGGCCAGGTGCTGGCCGAGGGCACGTACGCCGAGGTCCAGGCCGACCCGCGGGTCCAGGAGGTCTACCTCGGCAGCGCCGGCGCGACGCGCGGCGCTCGCCGCCGCACCCCGGGACGTGACCCGGGGAGCGAGCCCGCGGCGTCGGGCACGGGGGAGCGCGCGACGAGCCCGGCGACCACCACGAACGACGACGAGGAGGCGTGATGCTCGAGCTCACGGGACTGCACGCGGGCTACGGCCGGACCATGGTGCTCCACGGCGTCGACGTCACGGTGCCCGCGGGCGGCGTCGCCGCCGTGCTGGGGCACAACGGCGCCGGCAAGACGACGCTCCTGCGGACCGCGCTCGGGCTGCTCAAGGCCCGGTCGGGGAGCGTCGTGCTCGACGGCGAGGACGTCACCCGGCTGCCGACGCACCAGCGCGTGCGGCGCGGCCTCGCGTACGTGCCGCAGGGGCAGCAGTCGTTCGGCGACCTCACGGCGCGCGAGAACCTCCAGCTCGTCGCCGACACGTCGCGCGAGGGGCCGCGACGCCTCGACGAGGCCCTCGACCTCTTCCCGGCGCTGCGCGGGCTGCTCGGGCGGCGCGCCGGGCTCCTGTCCGGCGGCCAGCGCCAGCAGCTCGCCATCGCGCGCGCCCTCATCACCGGCCCGCGCGTGCTCGTGCTCGACGAGCCGACCGAGGGTATCCAGCCGTCCGTCGTGACCGAGATCGAGGACGCGATCCTCACGCTCACCGACGCGGGCGGCCTGTCGGTGCTGCTGGTCGAGCAGCACGTCGGGTTCGCGCTCGGCGCCGCGCGCGACTACGTCGTCCTCCAGTCCGGGCGCGTGACGAGCCGCGGGTCGGGCGGCGAGGCGGCCGAGGAGAGCGTCCGTGCGGCGATGGCCGTGTAGTCGACGTGGCGTCGACCTTCGAGTCGTGCCCGGCGCCACCGCCGCCGGGTCGCGGTGCGGGATGATGGCAGGGCAGGACCACCACGCACGGGCCGGACGACCAGGAGACCCCGCATGGACATCGTGACCGCGCCGGAACCCGCCGCGACCTCGTTGCGCGACGCCGTCTACACGCGGCTGCGCGCCGAGATCCTCAACGGCCGGGTCGACCCGCGCGAGCGGCTCACCGAGCCCAAGCTGAGCCGGCGCTTCGAGGTGTCGCGCACCCCGGTGCGCGAGGCCCTGTCCCGGCTCCTCTCCGACGGTCTCATCCAGCGCACCGACTTCGGGTACGCCGTCGTCGTGCCCAGCCTCGCCGAGCTGCGCGACCTCTACGAGCTGCGCGTGACCCTCGAGCTGCGCGGCGTCGAGCGCATCATCGAGAACACCGAGCTGCACTACGACACCGACGCGCTGCGCGACGAGCTCGGCCGGTGGGTCGAGCTCCGCGCCGCGCCGCCCGAGCCCGACCCGAGCTTCGTGCTCCTCGACGAGCGCTTCCACACCGTGCTGTCCCGCGCCGCGGGCAACGAACGCCTGACCGAGGCGCTCGTCGAGGTGAACGAGAAGGTGCGCGCCGTGCGCATGTACGACTTCGTCGAGTCCGAGCGCATCCGCATCACCATCGACGAGCACATCGAGATCCTCGAGCTCGCGCTCGCCGACCGCCTCCCCGAGGCCCGCACCGCGCTCCACCTGCACGTCGGCGAGTCGCTCGCCGTCGTCATGGAACGCGCGGCACGCGCGCTCTCCCGCATGGCGCTCGCCGTCTGACGCACCGACTGCTCGGCCCACCGGGGCGGCACGGACGGGAACTAGGCTGGGGCCGTTCTGTCCGACGGCGAGGCGTGGCCTCGCGCCCCTACCCCGGGGAGGGCGATGGCCGCCACGCTGCTCGTCGCGAACCGCGGCGAGATCGCCTGCCGCGTGCTGCGCAGCGCGCGGGAGCTCGGGCTGCGTACGGTCGCCGTGCACTCCGACGCGGACCGTGGGGCGCGGCACGTCCGGCTCGCGGACGACGCGGTGCGGATCGGTCCGGCATCCGTCACCGAGTCGTACGACGACGGTCGCCGGCTCCTCGACGCGGCGCTCGGCTCGGGCGCGGACGTCCTGCACCCGGGCTACGGCTTCCGCTCGGAGGACGCGGGCTTCGCCGCGACCGTCGAGGCGGCGGGGGTGACGTTCGCGGGCCCGACACCCGAGCAGCTCCGCGTCCTCGGTGACAAGGCCCGTGCCCGCGCGCTCGCGCAGGAGTGCGGTCTGCGGGTGCTGCCGGGGTCGCCGGTGCTCGGCGGCCTCGAGGACGCGCTCGGGTGGGCGGAGGAGATCGGCTTCCCGCTCGTGCTCAAGGACGCCGGTGGCGGGGGCGGGACGGGCGTGCACGTGTGCCGCGACGCGGCGGGGCTCGCCGCGGCGTGGCGGCGGGAGTCGTCGCGCCCGGGCTCGTCCGGACGGCTTTTCGTCGAGCGCCACGTCGACCGGGCACGCCACCTCGAGGTGCAGCTCTTCGGTGACGGGGCGGGCCGGGTCGTCTCGCTCGGCGACCGCGACTGCTCGCTCCAGCGCCGCCACCAGAAGGTCGTCGAGGTCGCGCCCGCGCCCGGCCTCGACCCCGGCGTGCGCAGGGCCCTGCACGACGGCGCTCGTCGCCTCGCGGCGCGGGTCGGGCTGCGCTCGGCCGCGACGCTGGAGGCGCTGCTCGACGTCGGCTCCGGCGAGGTCACGTTCCTCGAGGTGAACCCGCGGATCCAGGTCGAGCACACCGTGACCGAGGAGGTCACCGGCGTCGACCTGGTGGCCTGGATGCTGCGCCTCGCCCTGGGTGACACGACCGTGCTCGACGACGTGCCGCCGTCGGGCCCCGCCGTCCGGGGGGTGGCGGTGCAGGCGCGCCTCTACGCCGAGGACGTGCGCCACGGGCGACCCGCCGCGGGCACGATCGCGCGGTTCGACCTTCCGTGCGCGGGAGCGGGGACGGACGTCCGCGTCGAGACCGGCGCGAGCGCGGGTGACGAGCTCGGACCCGACGCGGACCCGCTGCTCGCGAAGGTCGTCGTGCACGCGACGTCGCACACGCGCGCGGTCGCGGGGCTGCGCGCCGCGCTCGGGGACGTGCGGGTGGACGGAGTCCCCACGAACGTCTCGCTGCTGCGCGCGGCGCTCGCCGACCCTGCCGTCGCCGAGGGGTCGGCGACCACCACCACGCTCGCGACCGTGCGCGACCCGGAGCCCTGGGTCGACGTGCTCGACCCGGGCGTCCTCACGACGGTGCAGGACTGGCCGGGACGCACCGGGTACTGGGGAGTGGGCATCCCGCCGTCGGGCCCGATGGACGACCTGTCGTTCCGCACCGGCAACCGCGCGCTCGGCAACCCCGAGGGCGCGGCGGGGCTCGAGTGCACCCTCTCCGGCCCGACCCTGCGGTTCTCGCACGAGGCGACGGTGTGCGTCACGGGGGCGCCGGCGCCCGTGACGGTCGACGGCGAGCCCGTGCGGCAGTGGGAGCCCGTCGTCGTCCCGGCGGGCGGCGTGCTCGCCGTGGGCGCGCCGCACGCCGTCGGGCTGCGGACGTACGTGCTCGTCGCGGGCGGCCTGGACGTCCCGGAGTACCTCGGGTCGGCAGCGACCTTCGTCCTCGGCGCCGTCGGCGGCCCGGCCGGGCGCGCGCTCGTCGCGGGCGACGCGCTGCACCCTCGCACCGCCGGTCCCGGGGCGGCCGGTCGGCCGGGCGAGACGGTGGCGAGCGCTCCCGGGCTCGGTGCCGCGGGCGCGGTGCCGCCCGACGCCCGCCCCCGGATGGGGCACTCGTGGGAGCTCGCGGTGACGACGGGGCCGCAGTCCGCAGCGCTCACCGCCGCCGCGCTCGGACGGCTGCGGACGGCGTGGTGGCGGGTCCTGCCGCACGCGGACCGGACCGGCGTGCGGCTCGCCGGGCCGCCGCTCACGTGGGTGCGGCCCGACGGCGGCGACGCGGGGCTCCACCCGTCCAACGTGCTCGACAACCCGTACTCGGTGGGTGCGCTGAACATCAGCGGGGACACGCCCATCCTGCTCGGTCCGGACGGACCGAGCCTCGGCGGCTTCGTGTGCGCGCTCACCGTCGTCGCCGGCTCCCGGTGGAAGCTCGGACAGATGCGGCCGGGCGACGTCGTGCGGTTCGTGACCGTCCACGACGACGGCGCCGACCGGCTGCGTCGCGACGACGCGGCCCGGGCGGCGGCGCGCGTCCCGACGGCGGTGCGCGCCGTCCGGGGCCGGGACGTCGAGGCCTTCGTCGGCGACGACGTCCGACCCCCGGGCGTGCCGGCGTCGCCCTCCGACCCGCGACCCGCGGTCCGCTACCTGCGCGGCGCCGACGACGCGCTCCTCGTGGAGTACGACGGGGGAGCGGGGCTCGACCTGCACGACCGTCTGCGCGTCCACGCCCTGGCGAGCGGTCTCGAGGCCGCGGCCCCGCGGGGCGTGCGCGACGTGACCCCGGGCGTCCGCACGCTCCACGTGCACGTCGATCCCGAGACCCTGCCGGTGGCACGGCTCGTCGGGCTGCTGCGCGAGCTGGAGGAGGACCTTCCGCCGAGCGACCAGATCGAGGTGCCGAGCCGCGTGCTCCGCCTGCCGCTGAGCTGGGACGACCCCGCGATCCGGGACGCCGTCGAACGCTACGCGGCCGGGGTCCGGTCCGACGCGCCGTGGCTGCCGTCCAACGTCGACTTCGTCCGGAGGGCCAACGGGCTCGCGAGCGTCGAGGACGTGCGGCGCACCGTCCTCGACGCCGAGTACCTCGTGCTCGGGCTCGGGGACGTGTACCTGGGCGCGCCGCTCGCGGTGCCGGTCGACCCGCGACACCGCCTGCTCACCACGAAGTACACCCCGGCACGTACCTGGACCCCGTCCGACGCCGTCGGTCTCGGGGGCGCGTTCCTGTGCGTGTACGGCATGGCGAGCCCCGGGGGCTACCAGCTCGTGGGCCGGACCGTCCCCGTCTGGTCGGCCCACGCGCAGCGCCCGCCGTTCCGCCCAGGCGTCCCGTGGCTGTTCCGCCACTTCGACCGGATCGTGTGGGAGCCGGTCGGCCCGGACGAGCTCGCCGAACGTCGCGCGGCGGCCCGTGCGGGAGTCCTGGAGGTGCCGGTCGAGGACGGCGTCTTCTCCGGCCGGGAGCACGCCGCGCTCCTCGCCCGCGAGGCGGACGACATCGCCGCGGTCGGGGCGGCGCGGCGCGCGGCGTTCGGACGCGAGGCGGCGGCCTGGGCAGCAGCGGGCGAGCTCGTCGGGTCCGCCGCGCGCGCGACCGCGCGCCGCGGACCCGACCCGGCGTCCGCCGGCGCACGCGACACCGGGCTCGCCCCCGCCGACCTCGACGACCCGGCGCGCGTCGTGCTGCGCGCGCCGCTGGGCGGGGTGGTGTGGCGCGTGGAGGCGTCCCCGGGGCGGCGCGTCACCGAGGGCTCGCCCGTCGTCGTGCTCGAGGCGATGAAGCTCGAGCTGCCGGTCCTGGCGCCGTCCGACGGTGTCGTCGTCGACGTCCGCGTGCGCCCGGGCGACCACGTGCGCGCCGGCGACCGGCTCGCCGTCGTGCGCCTCGACGCATGACCCGCGAAACGCCGTCCTCGCGGGTGCCTACCGCGTGGTGAACAGCCGCGCGGCCTGGGACTCGGCGTCGGCGTAGGTCTGGGCGGCCGCGCCGAGCGCCGCCGTGATGTCGTCGAGCGCGAGCTCGACCTGGTTCTGCGTGGTCTGCCACTGCGTCATCACGCCCGTGAAGGACGTCGCCGCGCCGCCGCGCCACGACGCCTGCAGGTCGGTCAGGTGGCGCATCATGGCCCCGACCTCCGCCCGGATCGCCGTGACCGACCCGTTCACCGCCGCGCTCGCCTGGGCGACCCGTGCGCTGTCGACCTCGTACCGGCTCATGTCGTCCTCCGTCGTCTCGTCGGCCCGCGGGCCGTCCCGCACGCGGCGGGTGCCGGTGCGACGACGACGCTAGCCACGGGACCCCGGGCGCCGCGGGCGCGGCGACGTCCCTGTGGGCGACGGATCAGGAAGCGGGACCTGTGGACGGCGCCGACGCCTCTGCCAGCTTGAGCTGCTCCTTGCGCAGCCGCTGGAGCTCCGCGTCGAGGTTCTGCCGCGCAGGCTCCTCCCACGCGGCGCCGAGCGGGCTCGAGAAGAGCGACCGGCGGTCGAGCAGCTTGGTGAGGATCGCGATGCGGGCCCGCACGTAGTCGGGCTTCGGGATGTGCGCGTACTCGTCGCGCACGTCCCTGAGGTACTCCTTGTAGCGCTGCGGCTCCGCGGCGAGCATCGCGAGGTCGGCGTCGCACAGCACCGCGCAGTCGAAGTCCGACGCGTCCGGCGCGTGCCGCACGAGGGCGTTCACGAGGTACGCGACGCGGCGGACCGCCGGCTCGGGGACCCCCAGGCTCGTGAGCTCGGCGCTCGCGAGCGTGGCGCTCGCCGACTCGTCCTCGCCGCCCTTGTTCGCGTACGTCGCACGGCCCTTCGCATCGAAGATCGCGCCGTGGTACCAGGCGGCGAGGCGCACCAGGTCGGGGTCGTGCGTCTCCTGGGAGAGCTCGTCGACCCGGCCGAGCACGTCGGCGAGGTGGCGCAGGTTGTGGAAGTGGCGGTCCGGCTGGTCCCAGCGGTCGAGCAGCCCCTGCCCGACGGCGCGGACCTCGTCGTCCGGGGCGGTCGCCCCGGCGCCACGGGCGCTGCGGACGAACGAGGAGAGGAACCACTGCGGTGCGTCGGCGCTGTTGACGCCCATGGACTTTCGCCTTCTTCGACGGACACTTCGACGGACACGAGGAGATGACGGAGGCGGTCGGCACCAGGCGTGGTGCCGGGTGCGGAGGCCCCCGCGTCGCCGCGCGGCCTCACTACCAGCCTAGGTCTCGCGGGACGACCCGCCATCGTAGCCGCACTCGGAGGTGCCTCGGGAACCTGGAGACCGCTTGCGCGCGGCAGGTCGGACGCGCCGGAGCGGATCCGCAGGTGGGGCGCGGTGCGTGCCCGTCAGGAGGCGAGCGGGAGGTCCACGCGGACGGTGAGCCCCCCGCCCGTCGTCTCGTGCACCGACACCCGACCCCGGTGCGCCCCCGCGATCGCGGCGACGATCGCCAGGCCCAGGCCCGAGCCGCCCGACGCGCGGTTGCGCGAGGAGTCCGCGCGGTAGAACCGCTCGAACACCCGGCCGCGCTGCTCGCTGGGGACGCCCGGGCCGTGGTCGCGCACCTCGAGCACGGCGACCGTGCCGGGGGAGCCGTCCCGCGCGTCGTCGGGCGGCGTCGCGGGGCGGACGGCGCCCAGCGCGATCTCGACCGGCGTCCCCGCGGGCGTGTGGCGCGCGACGTTCCCGACGAGGTTCGCGAGCACCTGCCGCAGCCGGTCCTCGTCGCCGACGACGCGCAGCGCCGCCGGCGCCTCCGCGCCGGGGGACAGACCTACCAGCCGGACGTCGCGCGTGGGGTCGAGCGCGTGCAGGTCCTGCGCGGAGTCGCGCGCGAGCGAGACGAGGTCCACGGGCTCGTGCCGCAGCGGCCGGCCCTCGTCGAGGCGGGCGAGCGCGAGCAGGTCGTTGACGAGCGTCCCCATCCGGGTCGCCGAGTCCTCGATGCGTCCCATCGTGTCGTCGACCTTGTCGGGCGTGTCGAGCGCCCCCATCCGGTACAGCTCGCCGTAGCCGCGGATCGTCGCGAGCGGCGTGCGCAGCTCGTGGCTCGCGTCGGACACGAACCGCCGCATCCGCTCCTCCGACGCCTCCTGGACCGCGA
The DNA here is from genome assembly GCF_049913115.1 of Cellulosimicrobium sp. E-16. Classification (NCBI taxonomy): domain Bacteria; kingdom Bacillati; phylum Actinomycetota; class Actinomycetes; order Micrococcales; family Promicromonosporaceae; genus Cellulosimicrobium; species Cellulosimicrobium sp. E-16. Next base: position 3,741,401 of record NZ_CP183974.1, on the reverse strand, counting down.
ACGCCTCCTCGATCTGCGAGAGCATCGCGTTGAGCGACGCGGCCAGGGAACCCACCTCGGTCGTCGGCGGGGCGGGGCGCACGCGCCGCGACAGGTCGCCCGCCGCGATGTCCGCCGCCGTCTCCTCGATCTCGCGCAGCGGGCGCAGCGCGCGGTGCACGGCGAGGTAGGCGACGGCGCCGCCGACGAGGGCGATCCCCAGCGCCGAGAGCGCGAGCGCGCGGCCCAGCACCTTGACCGTCTCGTGGATTCCGGTGAGCGGGAGGGCGACGAACGCCGTGCCGTCCCGCTGGCTCGTCAGCTCGGAGCCGTAGAAGAACGGGACCACGCGCCACTGGGCCGGGTCGGTGCCGCCCTCCGAGCTCACGGTGAAGGGCTCGCCGAGGCTCGCCTCCACCTCGGGGTCCGACATGGCGGGGATCGCGGGGACCCCGTAGAGGTTCGCGGTGGCCGGCCACCGCAAGGGGATCTCGGTCCCGTCGTTCGGCCGGACGAGGACGTAGTAGTCGCTCGGAAGCTGTGAGCCCGCGCCGGTGCGGTCGTTGAGCGTGGCGCGTGCGACCCACCCCGCGGACCGCTCGAGCTGCTGGTCGACCTGGCGGACCAGGTGGCTCGACACGACCGTCGTCGTGACGACCGACGCCAGCCCGAGCCCCGCGGCGAGCAGGAGCACCGTGATGGCGACGAGCCGGGCGCGCAGCGGCACGCGCGCGAACCAGCCCCACCCCTCGGTGGGGACGGGACGGCCGAAGGGGCGTTCCGCCGTCGGGCCGCCGTCGCCCGTCGAGGCAGGGGCTCCCGCCCCGGGGGCGTCGCCCGTGCCCGACGGCCCGGGGTCGGCGGGCGTCGTGCCCGAGCCGGGGGGCGGGGGAGGGGGCGGTGGGACCGGCCGGGAACCCGTCGTCGTGCGGTCGGGGCCGGACGTCATGAGGTCGTCGGCGGCTGGCGCAGCAGGTAGCCCACGCCGCGCTTGGTGTGGATCAGCGGCGGGAGCGCGACGGGCTCGCCGTCGGGACCGGGCACCGTGAGGTTGTCGATCTTGCGCCGCAGGTAGGAGATGTAGGACTCGACGATGTTCGCGTCGCCGCCCCAGTCGTACTGCCACACGTGGTCGAGGATCTGCGCCTTCGACAGCACGCGGCCCGCGTTGAGCATGAGGTACCGCAGGAGCTTGAACTCCGTGGGGGAGAGGTCGACGTCGATGCCCGCGCGGCGGACCTCGTGCGAGTCCTCGTCCATCTCGAGGTCGGCGAAGCGCAGCACCGCGTCCTCGACGGGCTCGGCGTGCGTGCGGCGCAGCACCGCGCGGATGCGCGCCACGACCTCCTCCAGGCTGAACGGCTTCGTCACGTAGTCGTCGCCGCCGACGGTGAGGCCGGTGATCTTGTCGCGCGTGTCGTCCTTCGCCGTGAGGAAGACGACGGGCGTGTGCTGCCCCTTCTCCCGCAGGCGGCGCGTGACGGTGAACCCGTCCATGTCCGGGAGCATCACGTCGAGCACGACGAGGTCGGGCTCGACGTCGCGTACGAGCCGCAGGGCGCTCTGCCCGTCCGCGGCGGCGTGGACCTCGAACCCGGCGAAGCGCAGGGACGTGGCCAGCAGCTCGCGGATGTTCGGCTCGTCGTCGACGACGACGAGGCGTGCCTCAGGGGTGGTGCTCATGCCTCCAGTGTCCTCCCGCGGTCTGGGAGTCGCCTGGGAACGGGCTCCACCGCGACCCGTTCCTGAGGTGGCTCCCGCGCGGTGCGCGTGGGCGGCGTCGGGCAGGATGGCGGGCGTGCGGATCACGGTGGACCAGAGGCGACGGCGGCTCGTCGCGCAACAGCTCGCGCTCGCGACGGACCTGCCCGGACGCCCGGCGGCCCGCACCCCCGAGGACGTCGTCGACCGGCTGCTCGCCCTGCACGCCACCGACGCCCCGAGCGTCTACCTCTCCGTCCTCGCGCGGGTCCCCGGCCTCGTGCTCGACGACGTCCGGGACGCCGTGTTCCGGCGGCGCACCCTGGTCAAGGTGCTCGCCATGCGGCGCACGATGTTCGTGGTGCGGCGCGAGACCGTGCCCGTCGTGCACGCGGCCGCCGCGCTCGCGGTGGCCCGGCGGCTGCGCGCCCGCCTGCTCAAGGAGCTCGCGACGCTGCCCACGGACCCGCCGGTCGACGACGCGGCGACCTTCCTCGCCGCCGTCGAGGCCCAGGTGCACGGCGCGCTCGCGGAGCACGGGCCGATGGACGGCGCGAGCCTGTCCAAGGCCGCCCCGCTCCTGCGCACCGCGTTCCTGCCCACCACCGACAAGACGTGGGACGTGCGCCGCACGATGACGTCCCAGCTCATGTCGCTGCTCTCCGCGGAGGGCGCGGTCGTGCGCGGCGAGCCGCGCGGGTCGTGGTCGTCCAACCGGCACGTCTGGTCGCCCGTCGAGGACTGGTTCCCCGGCGGCATCCCCGCGATGGAGGAGGCGGCCGCGCGCACGGCGCTGGCCCGCTCCTGGCTCGAGGTGTTCGGGCCGGCGACGGTCAAGGACCTGACGTGGTGGACCGGCTGGAACCAGCGGGACACGCGCGCCGCGCTCGCGGCGCTCGACGTCGTCGAGGTCGAGGTCGAGACCGGCACGCAGGACGACCCGTCCCCGCAGGCCGGCGTGATGCTGCGCGGGACCGACGTGCCCGGACCCGACGAGGTCTCGCTCGCAGGGCACGTCGCGCTCCTGCCGTCGCTCGACCCGACGACGATGGGCTGGGCCGCGCGCGACTGGTACCTCGGCCCGCACAAGGCCGCGATCTTCGACACGATCGGCAACGCCGGCGCGACCGTCTGGTGGGAGGGCCGGATCGTCGGCGCGTGGGCCGTCCGCCCGGGCGGGGAGCCGGCGTTCCGCCTGCTCGAGGGCGTGGGGTCGGACGCCGAGCGCGCCGTCGCCGCGGAGGCCGAGCGCATCGCGGCGCTCCTGGGCGGCGACGGCGTGACGGCCTCGTTCCCCACGCCGCTGTACCGCGAGCTCCACGCCTGACAGCGAGGCCCTGGCTCGGTCAGAGGTAGCGCAGCGGGTCGAACTCCTCGAGCGGGATGATGCGCACGCGCGGCAGGACGGTCGTGAACGCCCCCGCGTGGTCCTCGAGGTCGAACACCTCGAGCCCGCGCCCGGTGAGCTCCGTGAGCCGCACGTTGACGAACTCGCGGAACGCGAGGACGCCCACCCGGCGGTCCGGGTCGTCGAGCAGCGTCTCGACCTGCGGCAGGAAGTCCCCGTCGTGGCTCGCGAGCAGCACGTCGCCCGGCTGGTCGACGATCGCGTCGAGCATCCGCTGGATACCGATGTCCACGACCTTCTCGCTGCCCGAGCCGGCGAGCGGGATCGGCCGGTAGCCCATCGCGAGGAGCGCCTGCACGAACGACATCGGCATCTGGCCCGACGACGCGTTGAGGAAGAACAGCGGCGTGACGTCCTGGCCCCAGGCCTGGCGCGCGAACTCCACGATGCGGTCCCACCGTGGCCGCTCCTCCGGTGCGGGACGGTGCCCGAGGACGTTCATGCCGAGCGTTGCGTCGATGTTCTCGCCGTCGACGACGAGGTAGGTGCGGCGCGGCGTCGTCAGCGCTCGGCCGTCGGAGGTCTGGAGGTCGGACATGCTGGTCAGCCTATCCGCGCGACGGTCCCCTGCCATGTCCACGACGTGGGTGTTTGCGTCGGGGTACCCCGGAGTGGGTACCGTCGGACCTCGTGACCACGTACGACACCGACGCCACGGCCGCAACCGGAACCGTCCGGCTCACGGTCGTCCAGAACTCTCCGGACGTCACGCTCGACGCCTACGCCGACCAGCTCGCCGCCGACCTGCGGGTCGTGCGCCCGTACGACGGCGACACGATCCCCCCGGCGGACGAGGTCGGGGACGGCCTCGTCGTGCTGGGCGGACACATGTCCGCGCACGACGACGAGCGCGCCCCCTGGCTGCCCGCGCTGCGCGAGACCCTGCTCGCCGCCGCGACGACCGGCGTCCCGACGCTCGGCATCTGCCTCGGGGCCCAGCTCCTCGCCGTCGCCGGCGGTGGGCAGGTCCAGGTCGCCGCGCCTCCGGGGCGCGAGGCCGGCGCGACCCGCGTCTTCTGGCGCGCCGTCGCCGAGGCCGACCCCGTGCTCTCCGTGCTCTCGGTGCCCGCCGCGGGCGACGCGCCGGTGCGGTACGTGACGAGCATGCACGCCGACGCCGTCGTCGACCTTCCCTCCGGCGCCGTCTGGCTCGGGTCGTCCAACATGTACCCCTACCAGGCGTTCCGCCTCGGCTCGGCGCTCGGCGTGCTGTTCCACCCCGAGGCGACGCGTGCGGGCTTCGAGGCGTGGTGCGACGCGTTCGACGACGTCGACACCGCCGCCGCCCTGGCCGGTTTTGACGAGCACGCGCCGGAGATCCTCGACGGCGGCCGTCGTCTCGCCGAGGCCTTCGTCGCCGAGGTCCGCGCGAGCGTCGGTCAGAGCGTCCCGGCCTGACCCGAGGCTCACCAGTCGGAGGTCGGGGCGTCCTGGGTGGTGGTGCCCGACTCGATCGCGGGCGTGACCTGGGTGGGCGACACCTGCGGGGCGGGGGACGAGCCCTGCTTGAGGGCGGCGAGCCGGGCCTCGATCTCGACCGCCTCGCCGGACGTCTCGAGCTCGGCGAACTGGGAGTCGATGCTCGACGCCGCGACCTCGGCCTGACCGATCGCCTGGGCCTCCTCGCGGCGGACGATCTCCTCGTAGCGCGAGATCTCGCTGGTGGGGTCGAGCACGTTGATCGAGCTGATCGCGCCCTGGACGGTCTGCTGGGCCTGGGCGCTCTTCTGCCGGGCGACGAGCGAGTCGCGCTTGGACCTCAGCTCGCCGAGCTTGTCCTTCATCATCGCGAGCCCGGACTTGAGCTTCTCGACCGACTCGCGCTGCGAGGCGATGAGCGGCTCGGCCTGACGGACCTCGCCCTCGGCGGAGATCTGCTTGCCGAGCGCGAGCTTGGCGAGGTTGTCGAACTTGTCGGCGTTGGCGGTGTCGCCCTGCTGCCGGTAGCGGTCGGCCTGCGCGGAGGCGGCGACGGCCTTCTGGCCCCACTCCTGCACGGCGGCGACGTCCTCGTTGTAGTCCTGCTCCGCGAGGCGGAGGTTGCCGATGGTCTGCGCGACGGCCTGCTCGGCGTCGGCGATGTTGTTCGTGTAGTCGCGCACGAGCTGGTCCAGCATCTTCTGCGGGTCCTCCGCGTTGTCCAGGAGCGCGTTGATGTTCGCGCGGGCGAGCTGCGCGATCCGTCCGAAGATGCTCTGCTTCTCCGCCATGGTCGTCCCTCTCTGGTGAGCCGTCTCGTGCTGGTCGGTGCTGCGTGCCGGTCTCGTTCGTCCGTCTCGTCGCTCAGGTCGTGGGTGCTCGCGGTCCCCGTCAGAAGCGTCCGCCGCGGCCCGAGCGCCCGCCCGACGAGCGGCCGCCGGAGCGCCCGCCCGACCGGCCGCCGCCGAAGCCGCCGCCCCCGGACCCGCCCCCGAAGCTCCCGCCGCCGAACCCGCCGGACCGGCCGCCGCCCCCGCCGCCGCGCAGGATCGAGTCGAGCAGGATGCCGCCGAGCACCATGCCCCCGACGTTGCTCCCACCGCCGCCACCACCGCCGAACGTCCCGCCGCCCTGCGACGACTGCCAGCTCGATGCGTCCTGCTGGGCGCGCTGCGCGGCGGACTGCGCCTGCGCGTCGGCCTGCTGCGCGCGGTCGAGCGCGGCGACGGGGTCGGTCGGCTGGAGGGCGCGGGCCTCGCCGAGCAGGCGGATCGCCTCCGAGAGCCGGGTGCGTGCCTCGGGACCGACGGCGCCGCGTCGGGTCTCGATGAAGTCGTTCGTCGCGCGGACCTGCGAGTCGACGCGAGCGAGCGTGTCGCGCAGGAGCGCGTTCGCGCGCGCGGCCTGCTCGGCACGCTCGCGGAAGGGTGCGAGCGCGGCGTCGAGCGCGGCCTCGGCCGCGGTGAGGCGCCGCAGCGCCGCGAGCGGGTCGCCTCCGTCGCGCGCGGCGCTCGCCGTCGTCGCGGCCGCCTGCGCCTCCGCGAGGGCCGGGGCCACGGCGGGGTCCGCGGGAGCCAGCCGGCCTGCGTCGGCGATGTCGGAGGTGATCGAGGCCAGCCCCCTGTCGAGGCGCGGGCCCGACTCGGCGAGATCCGTGCCGGCCCGGTCGACGCCGTCGAGCAGCGTGACCGCCTGCCCGACGGCGTTCTGCGCCGCGCGCGCGAGCGCGACCGCCGTCGCGCGGTCCTTGCCGGCGAGCGCCTCGCGGCCCCGCGTGACGGACTCCCGGGCGTTCGCGACGAGTGCCTGCGCCTGGTCGGGGTTCTGCGCGACGGACGCGAGCGACGTCGGCGGGTACGTGCGGGCGAGGCCCTCGAGGGTCGCGCGCGCCGGCTCGACGCGGGCGAGGACCTCGCTCGCGCGCTGGTCCGTCTCGTCGAGCACCTGAGGGGCGCGCGCCTGGAGGTCGCGCAGCTCGTCGAACGTGCGTGACTGGGCGTCGAGGGACTCCGCGACGTCGTCGCACAGCGCGACGATGCGGGCCATCGCGTCCCGGGCCTGGGGCTCGGTCTCGGGGCGGTCGTCGTCGAGCTGCTGACGGAGCGCGAACGCCTCCGAGACCTTCCGCTTGCCCTCGGCGAGCGCGGCGGAGAACTGCTGCGTCGCCTCGAGGCCGAACTGGGCCTGCGCGAAGCCGAGCTCCTGCTCCGACGTCTTCACGGCGTCGTCGATCGCGACGAGGGCGGCGCTCGCGCGCCGGTTGAGCTCGTCCGTCGGCAGGCTCCCCAGCTCGTCCCCGCCCGCGGGCGCCCCGGCCGGGTGGGCACGGCGTCGCCTCGCGACGCTGCGCACGACCAGCACGACCACGAGGACGAGCACGCCGAGCCCGAGCAGGACCCAGAACCAGGAGACGCCGCCGGAGCCCTGGCTCGCGCCGCGCGCGACCTCGGCCGCGGCGATCGCGGCGCCCGCCCAGTCGTCGTCCCGCAGCTCGTCCTCCACCGCGGCGGAGATCCGGTCCAGCTCGGCGTCGGTGAGGGACACGTTGTTGTCGTAGGAGAGCCCGTAGCGCCGGTCCTCGGTCGCGACGGCGAGGAGCAGGTCGTCGACCCCGAGCCCGGACGTGTTGGCGGTGGCGTTCGCCCAGTCGACGCCGTCCATGCCGTCGAAGCTCGCGACGTACACGACGAAGAGCTGGAGGTCGGTGTCCTGCGCGAGGCGGTCGAGCGCGTCCTGGACCTCGTCGGTCTGGTTGCCGAGCACGCCGTCGGGGTCGGTGATCTCGCCCGCGACGTCCAACGGGGCCACGGCGTGGGCGGTCGCGGCGGGGAGGAGCAGGGCGAGGCCGGTCACGAGGGCGACGAGCGCCGCCGCGACGAGGGCGAGCGACGCGCGCGCGCCACGGTCCGCGGCGGCGCGGGGGAGCGAGGGACGGTGGGCCGTGCTCACGCGCCGATCCTTTCCCAGCCCCTGGGGTCCCGCAATCGGGGCCGGGGCGCCGTGGGGCGTACCGCCGTCGGCGGGCACGACGGCGGAGGCCCGCCTCCCTCTCGGGGAGACGGGCCTCGTGACGCTCGACCGGTGCGGTCGGTCACCCGCAGGTCAGCGCCGCGTAGGGCGCGCTGACCTCGCTCGTGACGCCTCCGGCGACCGCGCTGACGACGGCGTCGCCCGCCGCCACCGAGGCGGCGCGCACCGCGAACGACTGGTACGCGTTCGCGCCCGGGGCGACGCTCGCGACGGTGCGCGATCCGAACGGCGTCGAGAGGGTCGCCGCGAGCGGCGCCTCGCCGCCGTTGGTCGCCCGGACAGCGACGTACGCCTTGCCCGCGAGGCAGCGCGTCGTGGCCTCGACCGTGACGTCCGCCTCCGCGGGGAGGTCGGTCGGGTACGCGACGACCTGCGGGGAGGCGAACGAGCCGACGGCGGGAGCACCCGTGTCGTTGACGACGTGGTCGATGCCGCCCGACCCGTTGAGGAAGACGCTCGTCATCGACCGGAACGTCACGCCCGCGCGGACCGGCGTCTGGATGCCGCTCGCGACGCGCACGTCCACGCCCTGGTTGAAGAACGAGTACACGCCCAGCCCGAGGGCGTCGTGCTGCTGGACGTGGTCGCCCACCCGGTACGACGCGTACCCCTTGCGGTCGCCGTCCATGAACGCGGCCTGGCTCGGCACGTCGTAGGGGATCTCGCTCTGGTAGAACACCGTGCGGCCGCGCTCGCCGTTCCAGATCGTCTGGTTCTTCTGGTAGTGCTCGACGAACAGGCCCGTGGCCGTCACGTCGTCGCCGTTCACGACGACGCCGTGGTCGCCCGTGTTCTGGTCCCACCCGATGCCGGCGCCGTGGTCCCCGCGCCAGGCCCAGATGTGGTCCATGAGGACGTGGTCGCTGTTGACCTCGATGCTCGTCGTCGCCTTGCCGACCCACGGCCCGCCGACGCGGACGAAGACGTCGGTGAGCGTCGTCGGGTCGGCGGCGTCCGCCACGTGCGCGTCCGCCGGACCGACGCGCACGAGGACGTCCGACTCGACCGGTCCGGCGTCGACCGTGATGCCCGCGACCTTCACGCCCGCGACGTCGCCGATCTCCAGCGCCGCGGTGCCCGACGTCGGGGCGAGCGACGCGTAGCCGAGGCCGAGCACGACCGTGTCGGGGTTCTCGACCTGGATCGCCTCGTCGAGGTGGTAGACGCCGGGGGTGAGGAGGAGGTTCTTGCCGGTCGACAGGGCCGCGTTGATCTCCGCCGCCGAGTCGCCCTCGTGGGCGACGAAGAAGCTGTCGAGGGAGAGCTTCTGGCCCGCGTCCGCATCGGTCGACCAGTCGACGCCGCGCGTCTCGGTCCGCGCGTCCGGCACGAACACGGCGAGGTCCTCGCCGTCGCGGAAGAGGAACGGCGCCTCCCGGCTCAGCGGGGTCGTGTCGAGCGTCGTCTTGTTGCCGGCGGTGCCGTCGGGCTGGGGGCCGAAGTCCGTGGCCGGGGCGCCCTCGACGCCGGAGAAGACCATGTTCCACACGCCGCCGTCCCAGGTGCCGACCTCGGAGTTGCGCGTGTACCACTGCTGCTGCGAGCCGGTCACGAGACGGCCGGAGACGCGCGAGTTGGCGAGGTAGCCGCCGCTCGCGTACTCGCCGAAGCGGCCGAACACCGTGAGGTCGCCCTGGATGTCGACCCGGCGCAGCGGCGCGGCCTGCGACACCGCGAACCGGAGCTGGTGCGGGTCCGTGATCCCGGCCGGGAACGGGCGGTTCACGTCCTCGTCGACCGGGCGCTGGATGGGGTTGATCGCGACGTTGCTCAGCGAGCGCCAGAAGCGCGTCAGCGAGCCCGGGTCCTGGCAGCTCCACGGGTTGTTGGGGCAGCTCACGACCGGCTGCACGCTCAGCGCGCCGTTGACGAGCACGTCGTCCGGCTGTGCGCCCAGGCCGGCGATCGCGGTGTAGTAGCCGACCTCGGCGTTGACGATGCCGGTCGCCGTCGCCGGGTCGTTCGCGCCGGACGCGTCGCCGTACACGCCGGGCTCGAAGAACACGGCGTGCCGGTCCTGGCTGAACTCCGCCTCGTCGTTGATCGACGCGAGGTAGGTGTTGATCTGGTCCACCGACCACGAGTCGTCGATGAAGACGACGTTCGGTCCGAGGTCGGGGTCGGTGGCCGGGGCGGCCGTCGCGGGCGCGCCGAGCGCCACGCCCGTCGCGGCCACGGCGAGCGCCGCCACGCCCGCGCCGGCGGCACGGGCGCGACGGGCCGTTCTGCTCGCGCCGGGGATGGTCGTCGAGAGGGTCACGGTGGGTGTTCTCCTTCGAACAGGGGGCCGGCGCAACGCACCGACGCCGGCGCGACGTCGCGCCGATGCGGGGAGCCTAGAGCACGACTGACTGTCTTGTCAGTAACTTGCTGGGAGCGCTCTCACATCGTGGGATGACCCGTGAGTGCATGAAATATGTCGCCCCGAATCGGTTCGAGACGACACATTTCACGCACTCAACGGGGGCGGTCGTCACTGCACGACGCCCAGGTCCTCGTGCTCTCGGTCGGACTGGGCCTTGTTCCGTGCCGGGCGGGTGCCGCGCTCCTGCGTCGCGGGGCCCCCACCCGTCACTGCACGACGCCCAGGTCCTCGGCGTCGACGATGCGGTAGGCGTACCCCTGCTCCGCCAGGAACCGCTGGCGGTGGGCCGCGAAGTCCTGGTCCACGGTGTCGCGCGCGACGACGGCGTAGAAGTGCGCGGTCCGACCGTCCGACTTGGGGCGCATGACGCGGCCGAGACGCTGGGCCTCCTCCTGGCGCGACCCGAACGACCCCGACACCTGGATCGCGACCGACGCCTCGGGCAGGTCGATCGAGAAGTTCGCGACCTTCGACACGACGAGCCGCGAGATCTCGCCCGAGCGGAACGCGTCGAACAGGCGCTGGCGCTCGCGGACCGTCGTCGCGCCCGTGATGAGCGGCGCGTCGAGGTGGTTGCTCAGCTCCTCGAGCTGGTCGAGGTACTGGCCGATCACGAGCACCTGGTCGTCCGGGTGCTGCGCGACGATCTGCTCCACGACGCGGTTCTTTCCCGCGGCGGTCGCGGCGAGCCGGTACTTGTCCTCCGGCTCCGCGACGGCGTACGTCATGCGGTCGGACTCGGGCAGGGTGAGGCGCACCTCGACGCAGTCGGCGGGCGCGATGTACCCCTGCGCCTCGATGTCCTTCCACGGGGCGTCGTAGCGCTTGGGCCCGATGAGCGAGAACACCTCGTCCTCCCGGCCGTCCTCGCGCACGAGCGTCGCGGTGAGCCCGAGCCGCCGGCGCGCCTGGAGGTCCGCCGTCATGCGGAAGATCGGCGCGGGCAGCAGGTGGACCTCGTCGTAGACCACGAGGCCCCAGTCGCGCGCGTCGAGCAGCTCGAGGTGCGTGTACACGCCCTTGCGCTTGGTCGTCAGCACCTGGTAGGTCGCGATCGTGACGGGCTTGATCTCCTTGCGCGCGCCCGAGTACTCGCCGATCTCGTCCTCGGTGAGCGTCGTGCGCCGCACGAGCTCGTCGCGCCACTGGCGGGCGCTGACCGTGTTCGTCACGAGGATGAGGGTGGTCGTCCCGGACTTCGCCATGGCGCCCGCTCCGACGATCGTCTTGCCGGCGCCGCACGGCAGCACGACGACGCCGCTCCCGCCGTGCCAGAACCCGTCCACGGCCTGCGCCTGGTACGGGCGCATCTCCCACGGCTTCGGCGCCTCGCCCTCGACGCGCGGGGGCGTCGTCGGGCTGAGCGCGATGGCGTGCTTCTCGCCGTCGACGTACCCCGCGAGGTCCTCGGCGGGCCAGCCGAGCTTCACGAGGACCTGCTTGAGGTGGCCGCGCTCGGACGGGTGGACGACGACGGTCGTGTCGTCGATGCGGTCGCCCACCAGCCCGGCGGTGCGCTTGGACTTGAGGACCTCGGCGAGCACGGCGCGGTCGGTCGCCTCGAGCACCAGGCCGTGCGTCGGGTGCTGTGCGAGCGTGAGCCGCCCGTAGCGCGACATCGTCTCCGCCACGTCGACGAGCAGCGCGTGGGGCACCGGGTAGCGCGAGTACTCGATGAGCGTGTTGACGACCTGCTCGGCGTCGTGGCCCGCCGCGCGCGCGTTCCACAGCCCGAGCGGCGTCAGCCGGTACGTGTGGACGTGCTCGGGGGCGCGCTCAAGCTCGGCGAACGGCGCGATCGCGCGGCGCGCGTCGTCGGCGCGCGGGTGGTCGACCTCGAGCAGCAGCGACTTGTCGCTCTGGACGATGAGGGGTCCGTCGGTCATGTGTCTCCTTGCCGAGGTAGAACCGTGGTCTCGCGAGGGAGAACCGTGGTGCCGCGAGGTCGAGGCGTGGTCGCGACCACGGTCCTACCTCGCGGCACCAGGACTCTCCGTCGGCGGGGTGTCGGGGGCCACGGACGCGATGCGGTGCACCGCGACCGTGAGCTCCGCGTCGCGCGCCGGGTCCTGCGCGCGCAGCCGTCCGGCATCGAGCGTCAGGGGTCGCACGCGGCGGCGGTCCTGCGAGCCCGTCGGCCCGACCACCTCGAGCCAGACCGACGCCCCGTCCGCGATCGCCTCGCGCAGCAGACCCAACGCGGCCACCGGGTCGGTTGTTCCCTCCGCGGGGGCGTACCCGTCGGGGCGTCCGTTCGTGCCCGACGGCGTCCGCTCGCCCGGGCGCGTCCCGTCGCCCTCCGCGTGGGCCGTCCGTCCGGGACGCCCGCCCGCTCCGTCACCCGCGCGCTCGGCCGAGCGCGCGTCCGCCGCGCGCAGGCGTGCGACGAGGTCCGCGAACCGCTGGGTGCGCTCGGCGGCGCCGCCCGGCTCGTCGACGCGCGCCCCGGAACCGGGGACGACCCCGGTCCGCGCGCGCCCGCCCGCGCGCCGCCCTGACGGGGCGACCCGGCCGCGTCGGGACGGTGCGACGCCGTCGGGCGCGCCACGCCGTCCGGCCCGGTCCGCGACGAGCACACGCCCGTCCGGGCCCTCGACGACGGCCGGCACGCCGCGGGCGCGCAACGCCTCCTGGAGCTCACCGGCGGGAGCGGCCGACGCGAGCACGGTCGGCGCGAGGAGCACCAGCCCCAGCCCGCGCAGGGCCGGGTCCTCCGCGATCCCGGCGAGCAGGACCGGGTCCTCGGCACGCACGTACGACGACGCCGTCCCCACCCGCACGCGGCCGTGGCGGCGGGCCGTGTCGCGCACCAGGTACTCGAGCGGCTGGGGCACCGGCGTGCGCGAGTGCGCCGCGAGCTCGGCGAGCAGCTCGTCGGCCGTCGCGCCGCGGTCGAGGGCGCGCAGGACGGAGTCCGGGGTGAAGCGGACGGTCGTCGCGGCGCCGCGGGACTCGACGTCGGCCGCGACCTCCACGAGCCGCTCGAGCGTCCGCGACGGCCGACCCGGCACGATGCCCGTGAGGTCGCCCTGGAGCAGCAGGTCGTCGACCTCGGCCGGGAGCACCGCCTCGAAGGCGGCGCCGGGATCGGTCGGGCCGGTCCCGGGCGACGACGCCGCGTCGTCGGACCCGAGGAGGGCAAGGCCCGGGGGAGCGAGCGCACCCGCGCCGGTGACCCCCAGCAGCGCGGCCTCGCGCAGCAGCCCCGCGACGGCCTGCTCCGGTGGCACCGCCCGCGGCGTGCGCCACCGCAGCACCGCGACGACGTCGGCCGCGGCGAGCGGGCGCCCGGGGGCGAGATCGAGGACGTCCAGGACGGACCGCCGCAGCCGGGGCACCCAGGGGCGCCACAGCTCCGGGTCGAGCGCGGCACGCAGGGCACCCTTCTCGTCGCGGCTGCCCACGAGCCAGGGGGTGCGTCGCGAGCGCCACCAGCCGCGGGCGAGCGTCGCCCAGCGATCGCCCAGGTCGTCGTCGAGCCAGTCCTCCGCGGCGAGGGTCGGGGCGAACGTGGGCGGGTCGTCGCCGTCGTCGGCCACGAGCCCCGCCGCCGCGGCCAGCTCGACGACCGCGGCCGCCGTCGGGTCGTCCACCTCGAGCGCGACGGCGGCCCGCCGCAGGTCGCGCACCCCGAGCCCGCCGGCCCGCAGCACGCCGGGCGGGTGCTCCGTCCAGTGCGTCACGAGCCGCGCGACGAGGCGCACGGCTTCGAGCCCGGCGCTCGCGGACTCGGCGTCGACCGTCGCCGCCGGGAGCTCTCGGACCTCCGGGACGGGCGGCGCGGTCCGGACGCCGCGGTGCGTACGACCGCCCCGCAGGGCGAGCCCCACCTCGCGTGGCAGCACGACGTGCCGCTCGTCCGTCGCGCGCAGGTACCCGTTCCCCACGAGGTAGCCCGTCGCGCGCCGGGCCGGCGCGTCCGCGCGGGGCGCGACCCCGACAGGCGGCCCCCACGTCAGCGCGTCGAGGATCGCCCGAGCGCCCGGCGGGGCGTCGTCGGGCAGGTCGCCGGGCGGCGCGCTCGTCCCGGCCGCGCTCGCGTCGCCGGCGGCGAAGGGGCCGAGGCCGGCGGGGTGGGGGCCGAGGACTTCCGCGACACCTGGCGCCGGGCGGAACCCGGCCGACCGTGCGCCGGGGGTCCAGACGAGCGCGAGCTCGTCGAGGAGGGCGAGCGCGGCGGTGACGCGGGGCCGGTCGACGCCCGTCGCCCGGGCGACCGCTGCCGCCGTCGCGGCCGACCCCACGGAGTCGAGGACCAGCACCGACTCGAGGACGTGGAGCGTCAGCTCGTCCAACCCCGCGAGCGCGCGTTCCAGGCTCGTCCGGTTCATCGCGCGCGCGGCGAGCGAGAGCAGGGTCGAGGGCGACGGCGTCGCGAGGTCGGGCCGCCGTCCGAGCAGCGCGACCAGGGCTGCGTCGTCGCGCTGGCGCAGCGACTCGCTGTACGTCGGAGCCCGCTCGGGCCGGGAGGTGGCCATCCGTTCGATGTTACGCGCCGGGCCCGGTCCCACGAGATCGGTGATCGCGCTCGAGATCGGCAGTCGGGACCGTCGATCTCGACGGAACGTGCCGACGTCGTGCCGGACCGCGGAGCTCAGAGAGGCGGGAGGAACGGGTCGGGGCGGAGGCCGCGGACGACGTCGGGCGGGACGTGCCGCAGGACCCGCGCCACGACGTGCGACGGCCGGTCCCTGGACGTGACGCGCAGCAGGCGGTTCCCCGTGCGCTCGATCGCCTCCTGTCGCAGCTTCTCCTGGACGAGCACGCGGCCCGGGTCCTCGCGGGGCGCCAGCCCGGACGGACCGGTGCGGTACTTCACGAGGCCGTCGAACTCCAGCAGCAGCCGCCACCGCGTCCAGCCGAGGTCTACCCGCACCGGGCCGACCTCGGTCCGGAGCGGCACCTGCGTGTCCGGGCGCGGCAACCCGGTCCGCAGGAGGACGTACCGCAGCCAGGTCTCGCGAGCCGACTCCGCGCCCGGGTCCGCGAGCTCGAGCAGGTGCCGGCCCTGACGTGAACCGCGCCCTCGCGGCAGTCGGTCGAGGACGGCCGCGACGTCGGACCGCCGGACGCCCCGCGCGAGCGCCGCGTCCGCCACGACGAGACCGTCGAGCGCGGGCATCGTGCGCAGGCAGTCGGCGGCGGTGCGCGCGAGCGAGGTCGCGGTGACTCCGAGGGTCGTCACCCGGTCCTCGGCACCGACCTCGCCGACGTGCCGCGTCACGTCGCGCGCCGCGGAGCCCGACCTGCGGTACGGCTGGAACACGTGGGTCGTCGTGGGGAGCTCCCACACGGGCAGGCCGTGCAGGAGCGCTGCGGACGCGTGGCTCACGACGGGGTCGGCGCGCAGGGCGTGGGCGACGGCACGGGCTCGGGCGACCGCGAGCGTGCGCTCCGCCACGAGGGGCGGGACGTCGGGCGGGGGCGTGTCGCGGTACGCGCCGCGCCGCACGCGTTCCCACTCCCCGGCGGCGAGGCGGCGCCGGGCCTCTTCCGGGAGGTGCTCGTGCGCGAGGTGCACAGGGGTCTGGGGCTCTCGACTCGGCATGGGAAGAGATCGTGCCGCTCCTGAGACCGCCGCCGGCCGGGCGGTACCAGAGCTGTGGACGGCGCCCGCGCGGTGCAGCGGTTGTGGACGGCGCCCCTGACGCGCCCCCGTGCCATGCAGGCCCGGCGCACCTGTTCGGCAGGTTCTGTCGACATCGGCAGGTGCGACCGCCGATCTCGACTCCGACCGCCGACCTCGGCGGATCCGGTGCTCAGCCGCGGGCCGTACGCCGGCAGACCTCGTCCCAGGGCGTGGGCTCGATCCCGAAGCGGGCGCGTGCCGCCGTGTCGTCGAGGACGTAGGGGCGCTCCCACTGGTAGGCGAGGTCGCGCAGCTCGCGCAGCAGCGGGGAGAAGAGGCCGGCGGCGGCGAGGCCTGCGCCGCGCAGGGAGCGGACGCGGACAGGCTGGTGCCCGACGCTCGCGAGGACGTCGGTGAGCGCCTCGCGCTGCGTGCGCGGCGGGTTGCTGGGCGTGTGCCACGTGCGGCCGTGCGCGTCGGGGTCGGCGGCGGCCGCGACGAGCGTGCGTGCGGCGTCCTGGACGTCGGTGAACGAGTGCGGCAGGTCGGTGCGCCCGATCATCGTCACGGCCCGCCCGCGCAGGGCGGCCGGGACGACGCGCGAGACGTGCCCGTTGCTCCCGACCCCGGGCCCGACGAAGTCGGAGCTGCGGACCTCGACGACGCGTGCCCGCCCGGCGCGGTGCGCGGCGAGCGCGTCGGCCCAGAGTCGTGCGCGCAGGACGCCCTTGTGGTCGGTCGCGGCGTCGGGCAGGTCCTCGGTCATCGGCCCGTCGACGGGACCGTACGGGTAGAGGTTGCCGGTGATCGCGTAGACGGCGCCCGTCCGCTCGACGGTGGTCAGCAGCGAGGCCGCGAGCGGCGGCCAGGCGCGCTCCCACTGCGTGTAGTCGCCGGGGTTGGCGCAGTTGTAGAGCACGTCGGCGCCCTCGGCGGCGCGGGTGAGGGCGTCCGCGTCCGAGGCGTCGAGGGCGAGGTGGGTGACGCCCGCGACGCCGGTGTCCCGACCGCTGCGGGTGACGACGGTGACGTGCGACCCGCGGGCCGCGAGCTCGGCGGCGACGTGCCGGCCGACGGGACCGGCCCCGACGACGACGTGCCGGTCGGTGGGGGAGGGTGCGCTGGACATGAGGTCTCCTCTCCGAGAGCAGTGCTCTCGCTTCGTCCAGGAGCATGGCACGGGCGCGGCTCCAGCGCAAGAGCGATGCTCTCGTTTGTGGGCGGCGCTCTCGTCTGCCACGCTGGCGGGATGACGGCACCCCGGACGGCGCGCGCCCTGGCGCGCGAGACCCTGACGCGCGACATCCTCGACGCCGCCCGCGCGCGCCTCGTGGGCGACGGCCCTGCCGCGCTCTCGCTGCGCGCCGTCGCGCGCGACGTCGGCATGGTGTCGTCGGCCGTCTACCGCTACTTCCCGAGCCGCGACGCGCTGCTCACCGCGCTCCTCGTCGAGTGCTACGACGAGCTCGGCGCGGCCGTCGAGGCCGCGGAGGCCGCCGTCGCGCGCGACGACCTGACCGGCCGGTGGCTCGCCGCGTGCCGGGCGCTGCGGTCGTGGTGCGTCCGGCGGCCCGGTGACTTCGCGCTGCTCTACGGCACGCCCGTGCCGGGGTACGCGGCGCCGCAGGACACCGTCGAGCCCGCGACGCGCGTCGTGCGGGCCCTCGTGGGGATCGTCGCCGACTCCTGGGACAGCGGCGAGGGCCCCGTCCCTGGCCCGCGGGACGGGGGCGACGCGGCCGCTCTCGTCGCCCCCGCCGTCGCGTACGTGAGCGCACGGGGTCTCGTCGCGCCCGACGCCCCGGCGGAGGCCGTCGTGCGCACGCTCATGGCCTGGACCGCCCTGTTCGGCACCGTGTCCTTCGAGCTGTTCGGCCATCTCCACCGCACGGTGGCCGACTACGCCGACTGGTTCGACGCTGTCGCCCTGCGGGTGGGGGCCGACGCGGGCGTGGTCCCGCGGTCCGCGACGCGCTGACCGGCCCGCCGCCGCGCCGCGCGGACCGGGTGCGCGGCGCACGCGCGGTACGGATGCGGCTTTGCCGCCGCGTGCCCGGTAGCCTGGGGGTTCTGGTTCCTACGAGCACGAACGAGGTTCACGTGCCCACCGGCAAGGTCAAGTGGTTCGACACCGAACGCGGGTTCGGCTTCATCGCCAACGACGACGGCGGCGAGGTCTTCCTGCACGCCTCCGCGCTGCCCGCGGACGCGCCCGCGCCCAAGCCGGGCGCGCGCGTCGACTTCGGCGTCGCGGACGGGCGACGCGGCCCGCAGGCGCTCGCGGTCAAGCTCCTCGACCCGGCCCCGTCCGTGGTCAAGGCGAAGCGCCGCTCGGCAGACGAGATGGCGGTCATCGTCGAGGACCTCATCAAGGAGCTCGACCGGATCCGTGACGGGCTCGGCAAGGGCCGCTACCCGGAGAAGGGCAAGGCCACGATGGTCGCCAAGGTCCTGCGCGTGGTCGCCGACGAGATCGAGGGCTGACATGGTCGCCGTGGCTGCCGCCGAGGAGCGTTCCCGGGGAGTGTCCGCGCGTGCCGCGCGGGACGCCGTGCTCACGGGCGCGGTCGAGCTCGCGCGCGCCGCGGCCCAGGAGGTCGCCGAGAGCCCCGAGGACGTCGGGGAGCACCTCGGCACGTACGCGGAGGCGGACCGCCTCATCTCCCACCGGTTCGCGTGCACGATGCGCGGCTACCGCGGCTGGCACTGGACCGTCACCCTCGCGCGCGTGCCGCGCGGCCGGACGGCCACGGTGTGCGAGGTCGAGCTGCTGCCCGGTGACGGCGCGCTGCTCGCGCCGTCGTGGCTGCCGTGGTCCGAGCGCCTGCGCCCGGGCGACGTGGGTCCGGGCGACGTGCTCCCGTTCCGCGCCGACGACCCGCGCCTCGAGCCCGGCTACGTGCCCACGGGCGACGAGGAGCAGGACGCGGTCGCGATCGAGGAGCTCGCCCTCGCGCGCGCTCGCGTCCTGTCCCCGCAGGGCCGGGACGAGGCGGCCGAGCGCTGGTACCGCGGCTCGCGCGGCCCGACGGCGCGCGGTGCCGTCGCGTCGGCCGCCGAGTGCGGGTCGTGCGGCTTCCTCGTCACCCTCCGGGGCAGCCTCGGCCAGGTGTTCGGCGTGTGCGCGAACGAGTGGTCGCCCGACGACGGCAAGGTCGTGAGCCTCGACCACGGCTGCGGCGCGCACTCGGAGACCGACGTCGAGCCGCAGCGGAGCGACTGGCCGGCCGCCGACCCCCTCGTCGACGAGCTGCACGTCGAGATCGTCTCGCTGCTCGAGTCGGTCGCCCCGACGGCGGAGCCCGCGACCGCGGTGGTCTCGTCGGCGGACGCGGACGAGGCCCCGGTCGACGCGCAGCCGGACCCTCAGCCCGACTCAGTGCCCGCGGCGGACGAGCCGCACGAGTGACGGACGACGTCTTCGGGACGGCCGCGCTGCGCCGTGCGGTCCTGGAGGCGTGGCGGTCGTCGCCGACGCGTCTGCGCGAGGACGCGAACACCGAGGAGGACCACGCCCACGGGTCGTACCGGGGGCGGGTCGTCGTCGAGCTCGCGCAGAACGCCGCGGACGCGGCGGCCCGTGCGGGGGTCCCGGGACGGCTGCGCCTGAGCCTGCACGCCCCGTCGGGACCTGACGGGACCTGGGTGCTGCGCGCGGCGAACACCGGGGAGCCGCTGGACGCGCCGGGCGTCGCGTCGCTCGTGGCGCTGCGCGCGTCCGCGACGGGGCGGGGCGCGCGCGACGCCGACGGCAGGACGTCCACGGTCGGTCGGTTCGGGGTCGGCTTCGCGGCCGTCCGCTCGGTCTCCGACCAGGTGCGGGTCGGGGCGGGGGAGCGTGCCGTCGAGCTCTCGCTCGCCCGCACGCGCGCCGCGCTCGACGACGTGGTCGCCGACCGCCCCGACCTCGCCGCCGAGGTGGCGCGCCGGGCCGACCGGCTCCCGGTGCTGCGCCTCCCGTTCCCGACTCGCGTCGAGGTGCCGTCGGGCTACGACACGGTCGTCGAGGTCGAGCTGCGCGACGCCGACGCGCTCGCCGCCGTCCGCGCGGAGCTCGCCGACGTGGACGACCCGCTGCTGCTCGCTCTGCCCGCGCTCGCCGAGGTCGTCGTGGCCGAGGACGACGTCCAGGAGCGCCGGGTCGCCGACGTCGCCGACCGGTGGACCGTCCTGCGCCGGGAGGGGGCGATCGACCCGGCCCTGCTCGCGGACCGCCCGGTCGAGGAGCACGCGACGACGCGGTGGGCGGTCACGTGGGCGCTGCCCGACGGCGGTGCGCGCACCGACGTCCTGCACGCGCCGACCCCCACCGACGAGCGCCTCACGTTCCCCGCGCTCCTCCTGGCGACCTTCCCGCTGGACCCGGCGCGCCGGCACGTCCCGCCCGGGCCGGTCACCACCCACGTCGCGCGCGCGGCGGGGCGCGCGTACGCGGAGCTGCTCGGGGGGCTCGCGCGGTCGCGCGGCGCCGACGTGCTCGCCCTCGTCCCGACCGGGCTGCCGGCGAGCGCGGTCGACGCGGAGGTGCGGGCGTCGGCCGAGGCGGAGCTCGCTCGGACCCCCCTCCTCCCGCTCGACGCGCCGCCCGCGCGGGATGCCGAGGAGCCACCCGGGGCGGACGACGACGTCGCGGACGACGGTGCCCGGCACTCGCTGATCGCCCCCGCCGAGGCGTGGGTCCTCGCGGGCGACGCGGGCGACGCGCGGGTGCGGGCCGAGCTCGGGGTGGCGCACCTGGTGGACGTCCCGGGTCCGCTCCGCGCGGTCGCGCGGTCGCTCGGGGCGCAGGTCGTGGACCTCGCGGACGTGGTGGACGACCTCCCGCTCGTCGCCGACCCGGCGCGCTGGCGGGCGCTGTACGACGCCCTCGCGCCGCACGCCGCCGACCGGTCGGTGCTCGAGGCGCTGGGCGCGCTCCCGGTGCCGCTGCTCGGCGGGCAGGTCGCGCGCGGCGCCCGCGGCCTCCTCCTCCTGGACGCCGGGTCGGGCGATCCCGCGGACGCCGGCGGCGGGGTGCTGGACGCTCACGACGCGGCCCACCTCGGGCTGCGTGTCGTCGACCCGCGCGCGGCGCACCCGCTGCTGGAACGCCTCGGGGCGCGTGTGACCGACCTGCGGACGGTGCTCTCCGACGGGGCCGTCCGTGAGCGCGTCCTCGCGGCGTCGGACGCGGCGGAGGCGGGCGACGACCCGACGTCGGACGTCGAGCGGCTGCTCGCGCTGGTCGCGGCGGCGGTGCGCGACGTGCCGGACGCGGCGCGGGCGGGGCTGCCGTTCTGGTGGGGCGAGCTGCCCGTCCCGACGGCCGACGGCGACCGTGCGCCCGTGCGAGGCTGCGCGCTGCCCGGGACGTGGGCCGCGGACGCGCTCGGCACGCTCGACCTCGTCGATCCCGCGGTCGTCGACCGCTGGGGCGAACCGGTGCTGCGCGCGGCGGGGGCCGCCGACGGGCTCGACGTGCTGCGCGTGCGCGACGTGCTGACCCCCGCGTCGGCCGACGACGAGCCGGACCTGGACCCGCACGCGCCGGAGGGGTGGCTGTCCGACTGGGGCGGGTACCTCGGGTACCTCACGACGGTCCTCGGCCCGGAGGCGTACGTGGGCGACGTCGTCGCGGTCGCCGACCTGGACGCCGTCTCCGACGACGCGTGGCCCGACGCCCTCGCGCGCCTCGCCGCGGACCCTGCCGCGCGCGAGGCGCTGCTCGTCCCCGTGCGGGCGGAGGGCGGTCGCGGCGGGACGGCGCGCTCGTACACCGCGTGGTGGCTGCGCGAGGAGCTCGGTGGGGCGTTCGCGCTCGGGACCGGCCCCCGGCGGGCACCGTTCCTGCGCCCGGCTCCGCCGGAGGTGTCGGGGCTCGACGACGAGGCTCTGGTCGCGCTGGGCGGCGTGCGGGACCTCGCGGAGCTCGAGCCGGACGAGTGGGTCGAGCTGCTGGACGACCTGCCCGACGCCGGGCAGGCCGTCGACGCGCAGGCCGCGCGGACGCTCTGGCGCGCGCTCGGCGTCCTCGCGGGACGAGGCGAGCGGCTGGACCCGCCGCCCGACCGGGTACCCGCGCTGCGCGGCGGCGCGGTGCTCGTGGTCGGCGCGGACGACGTCGCCGTCGCGCCCGACCCGATGTGGTCGCCTGTCCGCGCGGTCCTCCCGGCGCCGCCGGGCCTCGTCGCCGAGGTCGCGGACCTCCTGGACGTCGGGATCGTCCCGAGCGACGCCCCCGGCCCGGACGCCGCAGGTCGTCGTGCCGACGTCCCCGAGGTGGTGCCCGCGGTCCTCGACGGGCCGGTGCCGCGCACCTGGGAGCGCCACGACGACCTCCGCGTGGGCGGGGTCGCGGTCTCGTGGTGGGTGGAGCGTGGCGGGGGAGCGGACGCCGTCGTGCACGCGACCGGGCCGACCGGGCTCGCCGCGGGGCTCGCGGTCGCGGCGGGACGCTACGGCGCGAGGTTCGTGCTCGAGGAGGTGCTCCGCGACCCGGGAGCGGCGCAGGGGGCGCTGGCGCGGACGGCCTGGGACGACCTTCAGTCGTCCGACGAGGTGCGGTAGCGGGTCCGGTTCCGGCGCTCCCACGCGAGCCCGAGGAGGCCGAGGACGAGGCCGGCGCCGCACGTGGTGACCGCGCGCGGCGAGATGGTCCCCAGGGCGAGGAGGACGGCGCAGACGACGAGCGCGACCGCCCAGAGGCCCATCCCGACGAGGATCACGACGCGCAGGTCGACCCGCCAGGGCGCCGGGTCGGGGCGTCGGCGGTCGGGGTGGAGCAGCAGCGTGACGAACGAGGGCACAGGGGCATCGTAGCCACGGCGCGGTTTTTCACCCGTACCGGATGTCACAGCCGTGACCTGCGCCACATCCTCTTCTGGTGTGAGCACACGTCGGGAGCACTCGCAACGGCACGCTAGGATGCATGCGCCGCGCTACGGCCTCCACATGTGGTCACCTGTCCAGGTGGATCTGGTCGGCGCCGGGCCGCGCATCGCTTCGGGACCTTCGTCCGATGTATCCGGACCTACGGCAGAACGTGGAATCTGGACACCCGTCCAATCTATTTCTCCGAGCGGCTAGCGCAGCGCGAGATCCGCAGGATCCTGCCCCTCAGGACGCCTCCGACCACGACGGTACGGAACGTCTTCTCACCCGGGTGAAACCCCCTGACAACTCTCGTTCTCGCAGTTTCTGAACCCTAGGATGAGTCGCCATGCAGGGTGTGGAACCGACCGGAGGTGGACGCATGTCCCACAGCGTCACCGAGGACGCCAGGCGGAGCCTGCGCACCCTTCTCGCCACGACACCCGCGGCCCGGATCCGCGCCGCGCGCGCCGCGTTCGCCGCGCAGGGCTGGGAGGTCGCCTACCGGCGTCGCCTCCTGCTCACCGACACGGCGGTGATCGTCGTCGCCGTGCTCGTCGCCTACTTCCTGCGCTGGGACCAGTTCATCAACGAGCCCGTCCGCGAGACACGCGTGCCGTACGTCGTGCTCAGCCTCCTCGTCGGCGCTGCCTGGTTGATCTCGCTCGTCGCGAGCCGGACGCGCGACCCGCGGGTCATGGGCAGCGGCCCCACCGAGTACCACCGGATCTTCGACGCGTCGTGGCGGCTCTTCGCCGTCCTCGCGGTGCTCGCGTTCCTCCTCCGCTTCCCGGAGGCGCGCGGGTACCTCGCGTTCGCGTTCCCGATCGGCCTCGGCGGACTGCTCCTCGGCCGCTACGCGTGGCGGCAGTGGCTGCACGGCCAGCGGGCCCACGGGCGCATGCGCTCGGCGGTGCTCGCGATCGGCCACCGCGACCAGGCCGAGCGCCTCATCCGCGACCTCAACGGCCGCGACGAGTCGGGGTACCGCGTCGTCGGCGTGTGCGTCCCGTCGGGCGGGTTCGGGGCCGGCGAGGAGATCCGGGGCGTCCCGGTCCTCGGGGAGCTGCGGCACGCGGGCGAGGTCGCCACGCGGGTCGGCGCGGACGTCGTCGCCGTGTCGGGCTCGGACGCCATCACGGCCGAGGTCGTGCGGCGGCTGGGCTGGGAGCTCGAGCCGTACGGCGTCGACCTCATGCTCACGGCCGAGCTCGCGGACGTCGCCGGACCGCGCATCACCATCACGCCCGCGGAGAGCGTCTCGCTCCTGCACGTGGACGCGCCCCGGTTCACGGGGCCCAAGTTCGCCGTGAAGTCGGTCATCGACTGGACCGGCGCCGCGCTCATCACGCTCGTCGCGCTGCCGGTGCTCGTGCTCGTCGCGCTCGCCGTCCGGGTCACGAGCCGCGGCCCGGTGCTCTTCCGTCAGGAGCGCGTCGGCCGCAACGGGCGGACGTTCCCCATGTTCAAGTTCCGGTCGATGCGCGCCGGCGCCGACCGCGAGGTCCAGCACCTCGAGGAGCAGAACGACGGAGCGGGCCCGCTGTTCAAGATGCGCGACGACCCGCGCGTCACCCGCGTCGGTCGTGTGCTGCGCCGCTACTCGCTCGACGAGCTCCCGCAGCTCTTCAACGTGCTGCGCGGCGACATGAGCCTCGTCGGGCCGCGGCCGCCGCTGCCGCGCGAGGTCCAGAAGTACGAGAAGAAGGTGCGGCGTCGCCTCCTGGTCAAGCCCGGTCTCACGGGCCTGTGGCAGGTCGGCGGCAGGTCGGACCTGTCGTGGGAGGAGAGCGTCCGCCTCGACGTGTACTACGTCGAGAACTGGACGATGTTCGGCGACTTCCTCATCCTCGCGCGCACGGCGCGCGCGGTGTTCTCCGGCTCCGGGGCCTACTGAGGCCGGCGGGGTGCAGGGTCGGGCGCGGGGAGGTGCGTCGTGCGGGTCTCGGTCTCGGGATGCGGTCGCCGCGGCGTCCTGCACGCGGCCTGCCTCGCGGCGGCGGGCCACGAGGTCGTGCTCCACGACACGGATCCCCGCGCGCTCGACGCGCTCCGCACGGGACCGAGCCGCGCCGCTGAGCCGCGTCTCCACCGCCTCCTCGCGCTCGGCCTCGTGAGCGGCCGGCTGCGCCCCACGACGGACCGCACCGCGGTCGCCGGGGCGCGCGTGCACGTCCTGTGCGTCGGTGCGGGCCCCGATCCCGACCCCGACGGCGTCTCGCGCGTGGTGGCGCTCCGTGACGCGCTCGACGACCTCGCCCCGCACCTCGGCCCGGGGGACCTGGTCGTCGGGCGCGCCCGGGTTCCGGCCGGCACGGCCGAGTGGCTCGCGGCCACCCTCCTCGCCGACGGCGTGCGGGCGACGGTCGCGTGGGTGCCCGACGAGCACCGCACCGGGCACGCCGTCGTCGACCTGCTGCGCCCGGCGCGGCTCGTCCACGGGGTGCCCGCGGGCCCGGACGGCGAGCGGGCGGCCGCGATCCTCGACGCGCTCCACGCGGTGCAGCTCGCGACCGGCGCTCCCCGGACCGTCACCGACCTCGCGACGGCGGAGGGGCTCGGGCACGGCGCGGGCACGCCGCGCCTCGCGGCCCTCGACGGTCTCCGCGAGGGCGGGCACGACGACGCCGACGTGGCGTCGAGCACACCCGTCGCGGCGCTCGCCGCGGTCGGCGCCGCCTGACGTGCGCGGACACCTCCCGGGGGCGATGCCGGACCGTGTCCCACGTGTTACCGCGCGGTCACAGGGTTCTGGCAGCATTCTCACCATGTCCACACCCACCTCCGTCCGCGAGGACGAGCAGGCGCCGCCCCCTGCGTCCGGCGCGATCGACCGCTTCTTCAAGATCACCGAGCGCGGCTCGACGATCGGCACCGAGATCCGTGGTGGTCTCGTCACGTTCTTCGCGATGGCGTACATCATCGTGCTGAACCCGCTGATCATCGGGACGGTCCAGGACGGCACGGGCCAGTTCCTCGGCGGCGGCGACGCGCCCGACTTCGGCAAGATCGCCGCGGCCACCGCACTCGTCGCGGGCGTCATGACGATCGCCATGGGCGTCTTCGCGAACTTCCCCCTCGGTCTCGCGGCCGGGCTGGGCCTCAACGCGGTCGTGGCGTACTCGATCGCGTCGCTGCCGGGGGTGACGTGGGCGGACGCGATGGGCCTCGTCGTCATCGAGGGCCTCATCATCCTCGTCCTCGTGCTCACCGGGTTCCGGGAGGCGGTCTTCCGCGCGGTCCCGGTCGAGCTGAAGACGGCCATCAGCGTGGGCATCGGCCTCTTCATCGCGCTCATCGGCCTCGTCAACGCGGGCTTCGTCACCGCCGGCAGCGGCACGCTCCTCGCGCTCGGCAACCTCGGCACGTGGCCGATCCTCGTGTTCGTGGTCGGCCTCGTGCTGACCATCGTGCTGTGGGTCCGCAAGGTCAAGGGCGCGCTGCTCGTCGCGATCCTCACGGCGACCGCGCTCGCCGTCGTGCTGGAGAACACGCTGCACATCGGCGCCAAGGCGCCCGACGGCTCCAACCCGAACGGCTTCAACCTCAACGCGCCCACGTTCGACGGCGTCGTCCAGGTCCCGGACTTCGGCCTCCTCGGCCAGTTCTCGCTCCTGGGCTCGTTCCAGAACATCGCGACCGTCACCGTGATCCTGCTGGTGTTCTCGCTCCTGCTCGCGGACTTCTTCGACACGATGGGCACCATGGTCGCCGTCGGCGCCGAGGCGCGCCTCAACGACGCGGACGGCGTCCCGCCGCGCTCGCGCGCGATCCTCGTGGTCGACTCGCTCGCCGCGGCCGCGGGCGGCGCGGGCTCCGTGTCGTCGAACACGAGCTTCGTCGAGTCCACGACCGGTGCCGGCGAGGGTGCGCGCACCGGCCTCGCGTCCGTCGTCACCGGCGTCGCGTTCCTGCTCGCGACCTTCCTGTCGCCGCTCGTCGCCCTCGTGCCCTACGAGGCGGCCGCGCCCGCGCTGGTGTTCGTCGGGTTCCTCATGATGACGCAGATCGCCGGCATCTCCTGGAAGAACGTGGAGATCGCGATCCCGGCCTTCCTCACGATCATCGTCATGCCGTTCACCTACTCGATCGCGGACGGCATCGGCGCGGGCTTCCTCGCGTTCGTCGTCATCAAGCTCGCGCTCGGCAAGGTCCGCGCGATCCACCCGCTCATGTGGGTCGCGTCGGCGATGTTCCTCGTGTACTTCCTGCTCGGCCCGATCCGGGAAGCCCTCGGCCTCTAGGCTCGGCCCATGACGAGCGCGGCGGACGAGCGGTCGGGGAAGGCGTCGGTCGACGACCTCCCCGCCGCTCGTCCGCCCGCGTTCTACCGGCTGGAGAACACCGTCCAGCCCTACGACTGGGGCTCGACGTCGGCCATCCAGGACCTCCTGGGGGTGGAGCCGGACGGTCGTCCGGCGGCCGAGCTGTGGATGGGGGCGCACCCGCTCGCGCCGTCGCGCGTCGTGCCCGACGGCGCGGCACACCCGGGCGAGGCGCCTCGCCCGGGCGGGGCGACGGCGTCGGGCACGACGCTCGCGGACCTGGTGCGCGCGGACCCGGTAGGTGCGCTGGGCCAGCGCGTGCTCGACCAGTACGGTCCCCGGCTGCCGTTCCTCCTCAAGGTGCTCGCCGCCGAGCGCGCGCTCTCGCTCCAGGTCCACCCGCACCCGCACCGCGCCCGCGAGGGGTTCAACCGCGAGAACCGGGAGCGCGTGGCGCGCGACTCGCCGCTGCGCAGCTTCCACGACGACCAGCACAAGCCCGAGATGGTCGTGGCGGTGTCGCGCTTCGAGGGCCTGTCGGGCTTCCGGCGACCGGCGCGCATCCTCGAGCTCCTCGACGGGCTCGACGGCGACCTCGTCGCCCGCATGCGTGCCGCGCTGGTCGCCCGCCCGACCGAGGCCGGCGTCCGCGAGGCGTTCACGCTCGCGCTCCATGCCCGGTCGGAGCCCGACGTCGCGGCGGACCTCGCGCGGACCGTCGCGTCGGTCCGGGCCCGGGCGGAGGGGGGCGCCGTCCCGGCGCCCGGAAGCCCGCGGCGCACGTCGCGGCGTGCCGACGCCACCGTGCTCGCGCTCGCCGAGCAGCACCCGGGCGATCCCGGTGCCGTCGTCTCCCTCATGCTCAACCGGGTCACGCTCGAGCCGGGGGAGTCGATGTTCGTGCCCTCCGGGCACGTGCACGCCTACCTGTCCGGCTGTGCGGTCGAGATCATGGCGAGCTCCGACAACGTCCTGCGCGCGGGGCTGACGAGCAAGCTGGTCGACGTCGACGCGCTGCTCGAGTGCGCCACGTGCACGCCCGGCCCGGCCGCACGGCCGCGCCTCGTCGACGACGGGTCCGGCCTCGTCACCTACCGCCCCCCGGTCGCGGAGTTCGCGCTCCGTGCGGGGCCGCTCACGGGTGCGGTGCCCCTGCCCGACGCCGGTCCGCGCGTCGTGCTGTGCCTCGAGGGCGCCGTGACGCTCGTCGGGGGCTCTGGGGACGGCTCTGCCGAGACGCGCCTGGCGCGCGGCGAGTCGGTCTTCGTGCCTCACGCGACCGGGGCGGTCGTCGCACGTGGCGACGGGCGCGTCGTCGTCGCCTACGTGCCCTGATCAGGACACGCACCTTCGCCCCACCGTCGCCCGGGGGTGACGTGCGCCTCTTTATTTACCCTAGGTAATGAGTTAAGGTAACTATCATGCCTGCTGCGGACCCCACTGCCCCCTCCCGGAGCCAGTGCCGGCCCGCCACCCTCGGCGGTGAGCTCCGCGTGGCGCTCACGCGCATCTCGCGCCGCCTGCGCGCCCAGCGCGGCGAGGCCGACCTGCCCGAGGGTCGGTTCGGTGTGCTCACGGTGCTGCACAAGCACGGCGCGATGTCGCCGAGCGAGCTCGCCGAGCACGAGCGCGTCAAGCCGCCGTCGATGACCCGGGCCGTCAACGCCCTCGTCGAGATGGGGCTCGTCGAGAAGGGCGAGCACCCGAGCGACCGTCGCCAGGTCGTCGTGCGGCTCACCGACGCCGGCGTGCGCGAGGTCAAGGAGACCCGCCGCCGCCGGGACGCGTGGCTCACGCAGCAGCTGTCCTCCCTCACGCCCGACGAAAGAGAGACCTTGGCCCGCGCCAGTGAGCTGTTGACCCGGATCGCCGCCCGATGAGCGCGACGTTCTCCTCCCTGAAGTACCACAACTACCGCGTCTGGTTCGGCGCCGCGCTCGTCGCGAACGTCGGCACCTGGATGCAGCGCGTCGCGCAGGACTGGCTCGTCCTCACCGACCTCACCGACAACTCCGGCATCGCCGTGGGCGTCGTGACGGCGCTCCAGTTCGCCCCCGTGCTCGCGCTGTCCGCGTGGGCGGGCCTGCTCGCCGACCGGCTCCCGCGCCGCCGGCTCCTCATGGCCACCCAGGGCGCGATGGGAGTCCTCGCGCTCGGCCTGGGTGCGCTCGTGCTGTCCGGGCACGTCGAGCTCTGGCACGTCTACGTGTTCGCCGGCCTGCTCGGCGTCGTCACCGCGTTCGACAACCCCGTGCGCCAGACGTTCGTCGCCGAGATGGTCCCGGCCGACAAGCTGTCCAACGCCGTCGGGCTCAACAGCGCGTCCTTCAACGCCGCGCGCCTCGTGGGGCCGGGCGTCGCCGGGCTGCTCATCGCGGCCGTCGGCTCCGGCTGGCTGTTCATCATCAACGGCGTGACGTTCGGGGCGACGATCCTCGCGCTGATGTACATGCGCACGCGCGAGCTCCACGTGCTGCCCAGCGCCCCGCGCGAGAAGGGGCAGATCCGCGAGGGCATCCGGTACGTGCGCGGGCGCACCGACATCATCGTCATCATGGTCGTCGTCGGCGTCGTGTCGACGTTCGGGCTCAACTTCCAGCTCACGTCGGCGATGATGGCGAAGGTCGAGTTCGGCAAGGGCCCGGGGGAGTACGGGATCCTCGGGTCGATCCTCGCCATCGGGTCGCTGACCGGGGCGCTGCTCGCCGCGCGGCGCGAGCGACCACGCGTCCGGCTCGTCATCGGGTCCGCGTTCGGGTTCGCCGTCGCGACGGGCGTCATGGCCCTCATGCCGACGTACCCGAGCTACGCGATCGCCTGCATCCCGGTGGGCCTCGCGTCCCTCACGATGATGACCGCAGCCAACTCCACGATCCAGATGTCCGTCGACCCCGTCATGCGCGGGCGCGTCATGTCGCTCTACATGATCGTGTTCCTCGGCGCGACGCCGGTCGGGTCGCCGCTGGTCGGCTGGATCGCCGAGGCGTGGGGCCCGCGCTGGGCCATCGGCGTCGGGTCGATCACCGCCGGGCTCGTCGCCGTGGGTGCCGCCGTCTGGGCGGTGCGCAACTGGCACCTCGAGGTCCGCTATCGCGTCCTCCAGCGCCCGCACCTCGTCGTGCGCTACCTCGACGCGGGCACCCCGGCGGACCGGTCGGCCCGCGCCGAGACGCGCCGTCGGCTCGGGGTCGAGGACGCCGAGGAGGCGGCCCGCGCCGCCTGAGCCCGTGCCTCGCGCCTCACCGGGGCGCGCGGCTCGCCCCGTGCGCCGAGCACGACATGAGGGTCGTCATGGACGTCATGACGACCCTCATGCCGTGCTCGACGCGGGGTGGGGGCGCGCTCGGCCGGAGTCAGGCGAGGTGGCTGACGACGTGGTCGACGCAGGCCGTGAGGGCGCGGACGTCGTCGGGCTCGATCGCCGGGAACATCGCCACGCGGAGCTGGTTGCGGCCCAGCTTGCGGTACGGGAAGACGTCGAGGATCCCGTTCGCGCGGAGCGCGGCCACGACGGCGGTCGCGTCGATCGCGTCGTCGAGGTCGACCGTGCCGACGACGGTGGACCGCTGCGCAGGGTCGGCGACGAACGGCGTCGCCCACTCGCGGGCCTCGGCCCAGCCGTACAGGTGGGCGGCGGACTCGGCCGACCGGGCAGCGGCCCACGGGAGCCCGCCGTTGCCGAGGATCCACTCGACCTGCTCCGCGAGCATGACGAGCGTCGCGATCGCGGGCGTGTTGAGCGTCTGGTCCAGGCGCGAGTTCGCCGCCGCCGTGCGCAGCGAGAGGGACTCCGGCACCCAGCGCGTACCGCTCGACTCGACCTCGTCCGCGCGCGCGAGCGCGTCGGGCGAGCACAGCGCGAGCCACAGGCCGCCGTCGGACCCGAAGACCTTCTGCGGCGCGAAGTAGTAGACGTCGGTCTCCGCGACGTCCACCGGGAGCGCGCCGGCGCCTGAGGTGGCGTCGACGAGCGTGAGCGCGCCGCGCTCGCGCGAGCCCGGGACCCGGCGGACGGGTGCCATGGCGCCGGTCGAGGTCTCGTTGTGCGGCCACGCGTGCACGTCGACGTCGTCGGCGGGCGCGGGCAGCGCGACGGACCCGGCGGGTGCCGAGATCACCTGCGACGTCTCGAGGAACGGCGCGGCCGTCGTCGCGGCGGCGAACTTGGCGCCGAACTCGCCGAACGCGGCGTGCTGCGCCTTGGTGCGCACGAGGCAGGCCGTGGCGACGTCCCAGAACGTCGTGGAGCCGCCGTTGCCGAGCACGACCTCGTAGCCGTCGGGCAGCGAGAACAGCTGTGCGAGACCTTCGCGCGTACGGCGCACGACCGAGCGGACCGGCGCCTGGCGGTGCGACGTCCCGAGCAGGGACGCACCGGCGTCGGACAACGCGCGGACCTGCGCGGCGCGGACCTTGCTCGGCCCGGAGCCGAAGCGGCCGTCTGCCGGCAGCAGGTCCGAGGGGATCGTGATCGGGGCGGTGGCGGGATCAGGCACGCCGTCACCCTACGCGCGTGACACGGCGGCCGGGGGCGGCGTCCGCGGACGCGCGCGACGGTGGTGGTCGCGTCGCGCACGGGTGCCGGAGCATCCGGTCGGGGCGGGCACCACGGGTTCTCCCGCGCGGCCCCCGGGCCGGGTCACGGGCTCGCCATAGACTGTCCCCAGCGGCCCGCCGGTGCGGGCAGGCGCCCCGTGGCGACGACGACCGGGCGCCCCGAGCCGACGAGCGACTGGGAGCGTGACGTGACCGATCTGATCGATACCACCGAGATGTATCTGAAGACGATCTACGAGCTCGTGGAAGAGGGCATCGTCCCGCTGCGCGCACGCATCGCGGAACGCCTCGGGCACTCGGGCCCCACGGTGTCGCAGACGGTCGCGCGCATGGAGCGCGACGGCCTCGTGGTCGTCACGGGCGACCGCCACCTGGAGCTCACGTCCGTCGGCCACGACAAGGCGACGCGCGTCATGCGCAAGCACCGGCTCGCGGAGCGGCTGCTCACCGACGTGATCAAGCTCGACTGGGAGTACGTGCACACCGAGGCGTGCCGCTGGGAGCACGTCATGAGCGAGCTCGTCGAGGAACGCCTCATCGGGCTGCTCGACCACCCGCACTTCGACCCGTACGGGAACCCGATCCCGGGCCTGCCGGAGCTGGGGGAGCAGTTCGAGGAGGTCGACTTCCTCGACGGCGTCGTCTCGCTCCCGGTGCTCCTCGCGGAGCACGGGCGGGACGGCGCGGAGGTGCGCGTCGTGCTTCAGCGGATCGCCGAGCCGATCCAGGTCGACGTCGAGCTGCTCGCGCGGCTCGCGGAGGCCGAGGTGCTGCCGCGCCGGACGCTCGTCGTGCGGTGGGCCGGCGACGGCGGCGTGACGGTGCAGGGGGAGGGCGCGGAGGTCGTGCTGGACCTGCCCGACGACGTCGCGCGCCACCTGTTCGTCGCCCGCGGCTAGTCGTCCGTTCACCCGCAAACGAGCCGTGACCTGCGACGATGCGATCGTCCACATCGATTCGTAATGGGAACGTGACTTTTGCCGAGGCGTCCTGTACGGTCGGTGCTGCTCCATCGGAAGACACGTCCGGGGGAGTCCTCACGCGGAACGCCTAACCCTGTCACCGCACGAGGCCAACGACGACCCGATGACAGGGACGGGGGACCCACTTCCGGGTGCTGGAGACAGCGCCCTTGGGGTGAAGCCCGACGGACCTCGGTCCGCCAGGCCGGGTGACTCTTCCACCCGAACCCGACAGCTGACCTCGCAGGCGTCTTGGAGAGGCACAAAGTGACCGTGAGCACGACTCGCGCCCGCCACCGCGCGGCGCGGCGTCCCGTGACGCCACTCAGCTCTATCGCCCAGGCCGCGTCGGACCAGATGTCGACCGTCGGTCGCCGCACCGCCGTCGTCGCCGCGTCCTCGGGCCTCATCGTCTCGATGATCGGTGCCGCCGCCCCGGCGACCGCCGCCCCCGTCGACAACGAGTCCGGCAAGCTCAACGCCGTCGACCTCAGCGCCCTCACGGCGCAGGCCCGTCAGGCTCTCGAGGCCGCCCCCGCGGTGACCGTCGCGGCCGACGCGGCGTTCACGATCGAGCAGGCCGCCGCGCCTGTCACCGTGACGCCCGCTCCCGAGCCCGAGCCCGAGCCCGAGCCGGAGCGCACCACCCAGACGAGCCGCTCGCAGGAGCGTCAGTCGCAGTCCGAGGCCCCTGCCCAGCAGGAGGCGTCCGTCGACGTCCCCGCCTCGGCCTACGGCTCGACCATCGTCTCGATCGCCGCGCGCTACGTGGGCGTCCCCTACGTCTACGGCGGCACCACCCCCGACGGCTTCGACTGCTCGGGCTTCACCAGCTACGTCTACGCGCAGGTCGGCATCAGCCTGCCGCGCACGTCGAGCGCTCAGGGCTCCGTCGGCACCAAGGTGTCGCGCGACCAGGCGCAGCCGGGCGACCTCATCTGGACGCCGGGCCACATCGCGATCTACGCGGGCGACAACATGATGATCGACGCCCCGCGCCCCGGGAAGACCGTCCAGTTCCGTCAGATCTGGCAGTCGAACCCCACGTTCATCCGCGTGGCCTGATCGCCCACGCTCTCAGGGCCCCAGCGGTCACTGGCCTGACGAACCCCGTCACCTCGCGCATCGTCGCGAGGAGGCGGGGTTCGTGGCATTCTTGACGTGTTCGTGACTCGTGGCAGACGGACGAGCGGACTGGTCTCGGCTAGGTTGGTCGTCCGATGGCACCGGGCCGTCGAGAGGAGAGTCGCTCATGACCCGCACGGAATCCGTCCTCGTCGGCGTGGACGGCTCGGCGCCGAGCCTGCACGCCCTGGACTGGGCCGCGGCGTACGCGCTCCAGGTGGGCTGGCCGCTCCACATCGTCTGCACCTACTCCTTGCCGTCGTTCACGGCGGCCTCGCTCGACGGCGGCTATGCGGCGCTCGACGACTCGGCCATCCAGGAGGGCGCGCGCGCGGTTCTCGAGGAGGCCCGGGCGCGGTCCGAGGCGGCCGGCGTCCGGACCACCGCGACGGTGACGACGGGGGACGCCGCGGGCGTGCTCGTCGAGATGTCGCGCGAGCACTCGCTCGTCGTCGTCGGCACGCGGGGCCGGGGCGGATTCACCGAGCGCCTGCTCGGCACCGTGTCGTCGGCGCTGCCCGCGCACGCCCACTGCCCGACCGTCGTCGTGCCGTACCGTTCTGACGCGAAGGCCTCCGAGGGCGCGCCGCAGGAGCTGCCGGCCGTGAAGCCGCTCCGACGCATCGTCGTCGGGGTCGACGGGTCGCCCTCGGCGGAGATCGCCCTGCGGCACGCGATCCGTCAGGCACAGGCCTGGGACGCGGAGCTCGTCGCGGTCGCCGGCGTCCCGGTCGGTGCCGGTGCCGGTCTCCTCGCGTGGCTGCCTGCGTCGATCGACCACGAGCAGGTCCTCGCGGACATCACGGAGGGCCTGAACGTCATCATCGACCGCCACGAGGCGGAGCACCCGGGGCTCACGATCAAGCGCATCGTGCTCGACGGCACGGGCGCGGAGCTGCTCACGGAGTTCTCGACGGCCTCCGACCTCATCGTGGTCGGGTCCCGCGGTCGCGGCGGCTTCCGCGGCCTTCTCCTCGGCTCCACGAGCCAGGCGGTCCTGCACCACTCGGCGTGCCCGGTCATGGTCGTGACCAAGAAGTGCGAGGACGACGCGCCGGCGACCGAGGACGGCTGAGCCGGTCGGTGACCACCAGGAGCGCTCCTGCGAGGGCTCCGACGATCATCGGTGACGGCACGAGCAGGACCGCTCCCAGCGCGAACCACACCACGAGGGACCAGCCCACCGCTGCGGGCGGCACGATGCCCCGGCCGGCGAGCCACCAGACCAGGACGCCCAGCACGACGAGCGGCACGGCGAAGCTTCCGACGCCGCTCCAGAACGCCACCTGGTCGTTCAGGGTCGCGGCGCTCGGCCGTGCGCCCGGGAAGAGCGGGACGGCCGCCCAGAGTCCCGCGTCGATCCACGCGGCGAGGCGGTCGCGCCCGACCGCCGAGACGATCACCAGGTGACCGGTACCGAGCGTGACGAGCGTGCCTGCGGCGACGCGCGCGGTCCTCAGCGCGGTCGGCGGTGCCTCGATCATGGACGACCTCCGATGTATACGGGCCCGTACGGTTCATGCGTACGGTACCGTATGTATCGGTCGTCCACGACCGCCCCGACCGAGAGGACGCGACGCATGCCCGCCCGGACCCGCACCCCGCGGCACCGCTGGGTCGACGTCGGCCTCGACGCGCTCACCGAGGGTGGACCGGACGCCGTCCGGGTCGAGGCCCTCGCGGCCCGTCTCGGTGTCACGAAGGGGGGCTTCTACGGGCACTTTGCCGACCGCCCGGCTCTCCTGGGGGCGATGCTCGACGAGTGGGAGCGGCGCTGCACGGACGCCGTGCTCGCAGAGGCGGAGGCCGAGGGCGGCGACGCGGTCGAGCGGCTCCGGCGCGCCGGGCAGCTCTCGCACGTCGCGGACCAGCACCGACTCGACCTCGCGGTGCGCGAGTGGGCGCGACGTGACGAGGCCGTCGCCGAGCGTCTGCGGCGCGTCGACGACCGACGCATGGACTACCTGCGCGGTCTCTTCGCGACCTTCGTCGACGACCCCGACGAGGTCGAGGCCCGCAGCACCCTGATGTTCTCGCTCGCGGTGGCGCGGCACTTCATGGTCGCGGACCACCCGGGGCGCTCCACCCGCGAGGCCGTGAGCCTCGCGGGCGAGCTCCTGCTGCGGCAGGACGCCGGCCGATGACCGGTCAGCTGCGGTTGCGGTAGAGCCGCATCGTGATCGGGGCGAGGATCGCGGTGAGGACGACCGACGCGACGAGGACCCACACGATCCCCTCCGTCGCCGGCTCGCCCGCCATGAGGCCGCGGACCGCGGTCACGAGGTGCGTGACGGGGTTGACGTCGACGAACCGCTGCAGCACGACGGGCATCGTCGACGGGTCGACGAAGATGTTGGACGCGAACGTCAGCGGCATGAGCACGAGCATCGAGGTGCCCATGACGGCGTTGGGGGAGCGCAGCACCAGCCCGAGCGCGGTGAACACCCAGCTCAGGGCGAACGCGAACACGAGCAGCAGCACGATCCCGAGGACCACCCCCACGACCCCGCCCGGCGGGCGGAAGCCCAGGACGAGGCCGAGGGCCAGCGTCACGACCGACGCGATCGTGTAGCGGACGGTGTCGCCGAGCAGCGCGCCCACGATCGGTGCGGGTCGCCACACCGGCAGCGACCGGAACCGGTCGAACACGCCCTTGCTGATGTCCGTGTTCATCGTGTAGCCGGTGTAGATCGTCGTGAAGAGCACCGCCTGCACGAGGATGCCCGGCAGGAGGAACTGCAGGTAGCTCTGCACGTCACCGGCGAGGGCGCCGCCGAACAGGTACGTGAACATGAGCGTGAAGATGATCGGCGAGACCGTGACGTCGAAGAGCTGCTCCGGCACGTGCTTGATCTTGAGCAGCGCGCGCCACGTGTAGGTGAAGGTCGCCGACACCGGCGAGGGGCGCGAGGGCCGCCGCTCGAGCGCGACCGCGGCCCGCAGCGCGTTCGCCTCCGGCGCGCGCAGCTCTGCGGCGGTGATGGTGGGGTCGACGGTCATCAGGCCACCTCCTCGATCGTCTCGTCGTCCTCCATGGGCTGGCCCGTCAGGGCGAGGAACACCTCGTCGAGGCTCGGCTGGCCGAGCGTGAACTCCGGCACCACGATGCCCTCGTCCCCGAGCGCGGGCAGGATGCGCGCGACGTCGGCCGCGCCGTCGTCGGGAACGCGCGCCGTGAACGCGTACGGGTCGTTCGCGAGCGTGATCTCCGTGCCGAGCAGGGCGCCCACGACCTCCGCCGCCCGGCCGCGCTGGGTCGCGTCCGCGAGCCGCACGTGGACCGCGCCCTCGCCCACGGAGCGCTTGAGCTCCGTCGCGGTGCCCTCCGCGATGACCTTGCCGTGGTCGATCACGGCGATCCGGTCGGCGAGCTGGTCCGCCTCCTCCAGGTACTGCGTGGTCAGCAGGACCGTCGCGCCGTCCGCGACGAGCACGCGCACGATGTCCCACACCTGGTTGCGGCTGCGCGGGTCGAGGCCCGTCGTGGGCTCGTCGAGGAAGATCACGCGCGGGCTCATGACGAGGCTCGCCGCGAGGTCGATGCGGCGCCGCATGCCGCCCGAGTACGTCTTGACCTGGCGGTCGCCCGCGTCGCCGAGGCCGAACGCCTCCAGGAGCTCGGCCGAGCGCCCGCGCGCCGTGCCTCCGAGGAACCCGTAGAGCCGCGCGAGCATCACGAGGTTCTCCGTCCCCGTGAGGTCCTCGTCCACGGACGCGTACTGCCCCGTGAGCCCGACGACGGAGCGCACCTTGTCGGCGTCGTGCACCACGTCGTGGCCCAGCACGCGCGCCGTCCCCGCGTCAGGCCGCAGGAGCGTCGCGAGCATGCGCACGGCCGTCGTCTTGCCCGCGCCGTTCGGCCCGAGCACGCCGAACACCGTGCCCTCGGGGATGAGCAGGTCGATGCCGTCGACCGCCTTGGTCACGGACTTCCCGGTCGTGAAGTGCTTGACGAGGCCGCGTGCCTCGACGGCGAGGTCGCCGCGTGCAGTGTCGGTCATGTCCCCTCCGCGGGATGGTCGTTCGCCGCTGCCGACGAGCCGCCCGGCTTCCCGGGCCACCCACCCACCGACCGTCGGGGCCGGCAGAACTCATCGGTCGCGCACGTCTTCCATCCTGCGCCGGGCCGGTGCCTGAGGACCAGTGCGATTCGTCAAGAGCAGAGAGGGGTGTGGCTGCGGGGGAGAACCCTCTACTGTGCGGCGGCCTCCGCGGCGGCGAGGAGGACGCAGGTCGCGACGCCGTCCATGGCGACGCGGACCTCCTCGATCGGGGGGAGAGTCGGCGCGAGGCGGAGGACCTTGTCCTCGGGGTCCTTGCCGTAGGGGAACGGGGCGCCGGCGGGCGTGAGGGCGATGCCGGCGGCCTGGGCGAGCTCGACGACGCGCGACGCGGTGCCAGGCACGACCTCGAGGCTGACGAAGTAGCCGCCCTTCGGCTCGGTCCACGAGGCGACGCCCGCGTCGCCGAGGCGCTCGGCGAGGATGCTCGTGACGGCGTCGAACTTGGGGGCGATGATGTCGCGGTGCTTGCGCATGTGCGCGCGCACGCCGTCGGCGTCGCCGAAGAAGAGCGCGTGGCGGAGCTGGTTGACCTTGTCCGGGCCGATGGACTGGGCGGACAGGTGCTTCTTGTACCAGGCGACGTTCGCGGGCGACGACGCGAGGAACGCGACGCCGGCGCCGGCGAACGTGATCTTCGACGTCGAGGCGTAGAGGATCACGCGGTCGGGGTGGCCGGCCTCGGCGGCGAGCGAGATCGCGTCGGCGCTGCGGACCTCGTCGTCGGTGAGGTGGTGCAGCGCGTACGCGTTGTCCCAGAGGATGCGGAAGTCGGGCGCCGCGGCGGGAACCGACACGAGCGCGCGTGCGACCTCCTCGGTGACGACCGACCCGTCGGGGTTCGCGTAGGTCGGCACGACCCACATGCCCTTGATCGTCGGGTCCTCGGCGACCAGAGCCGCGACGGCGGCGGCGTCCGGGCCGTCGGCGTTCATCGGCACGGTGACCATCTCGATGCCGAGGGCCTCGCACACCGAGAAGTGGCGGTCGTAGCCGGGCACGGGGCAGATCCAGCGGACCTTCTCCTCGCGGCCCCACGGGCGCTCCGAGCCGGGGACGCCGAACAGGGTCGCGTACGCGAGCGTGTCGTACATGAGCGTGAGGCTCGCGTTGCCGCCCGCGAGCAGCTGCGCGACGGGCACGCCGAGGAGCTCGGCGAAGATCTCCCGGAGCTGCCGGAGGCCGTCGAGGCCGCCGTAGTTCCGGACGTCGGTGCCCTCGGCGTCGGTGTGCACGCCCTCGCCCGGGAGCGCGAGCAGGGCCTCGGAGAGGTCGAGCTGCTCGGCCGAGGGCTTGCCGCGCGTGAGGTCCAGCTTCAGCCCCAGGGCCTGCAGGTCGGCGTACGCGCGACGCAGGTCGTCGAGGGACGGGGCGGCGCCGGCGGTGGGAACGTCGGCAGGGGCGGTGGGCTCAGGCTGCGCGGTGGTCACCCTGCGGACTCTACCGATCCCGCGCGAGCGCCGTGAGCGCGTCCTCCAGGGCGGACAGCCCGGTCTCGAGGTCGTCGGCAGAGATGGTCAGCGGGGGAGCGAGGCGGATGGTCGAGCCGTGCGTGTCCTTGGCGAGGACGCCGCGCGCGAGCAGCGCCTCGCACAGGTCGCGACCCGTCCCTCGCGCAGGGTCGAGGTCGAGCCCCGCCCACAGGCCGAGGCCGCGGACGTCGCCGAGCAGTCCCGCGTCCACGAACCCGGCGAGCCGTTCGTGGAACCGCACGCCGCGCTCGCGCGCCTGGCGCTGCGGCTCGCCGGTGGCCAGGAGGTCGACGACGGCGAGGCCCACCGCGCACGCGAGCGGGTTGCCGCCGAACGTGCTGCCGTGCGTCCCGGGCGTGAGGACCTCGAGCACGTCGTGGCGCCCCACGACCGCCGACACGGGCAGGATCCCGCCGCCGAGCGCCTTGCCGAGCGTGACGAGGTCGGGGCGCACGCCCCACGTCTCGACGGCGAGCGTCGTGCCGGCGCGCCCCAGGCCGGACTGGATCTCGTCGGCGACGAGCAGCACGTCGCGCTCGGTGGTGAGGGCACGCAGCCGCGGCCAGTAGTCGGCGGGCGGCACGACGACGCCGGACTCGCCCTGGACGGGCTCGAGCAGCACCGCGACGGTCGTGTCGTCGATCGCGGCGGCGACGGCGTCGACGTCGCCGTACGGCACGAGCCGGAATCCTGGCGTGTACGGGTCGAACCCCCGGCGCGCGTCCTCGTCGTCGGAGAACGACACGATCGTCGTCGTGCGGCCGTGGAAGTTCCCCGATCCGACGACGATCGTCGCCTCTCCCGGCCGGACGCCCTTGACCTCGTACCCCCACTTGCGGGCGGTCTTGATCGCGGTCTCGACGGCCTCGGCGCCGGTGTTCATAGGGAGCACGAGGGAGCCGGTCCCGCCGGTGGTGAGCGGCCCGACGAGCGCGGCGAGCGCGTCGGCGAACGGGTGCAGGAGGTCGTGGTCGAACGCGCGCGACGTGAGCGTCACCCGCCCGAGCTGCGCGGTCGCGGCCGCGACGAGCGCAGGGTGCCGGTGCCCGAAGTTGAGGGCCGAGTAGCCCGCGAGGAAGTCGAGGTAGCGGCGCCCGTCGACGTCGGTGACCCACGACCCCTCGGCGGTCGCGACCGTCACGGGCAGCGGGTGGTAGTTGTGCGCGAGCGCGTCGCGCGGCGTCTCGTCCGCCGGCCCGGCGACCGGGCGGACGTCCTGCGCGGTCACGCCGCGCTCCCCGACGCCGCGGTGCGCGATCCGGGAGCGATCTCCCGGATCTCGAGCGTGCAGCACTTGGCGCCGCCGCCCCCGCGCAGCAGCTCGGACGTGTCGACCGGGAGGGTCTCGTAGCCGCGCTCGCGCAGCGCGGCGGCGAGCCGCTCGGCGCGCGGTGCGTGCACGACGTGCGCGCCGTCGCTCACCGCGTTGAGGCCGAGGACGACGGCGTCCTCCTCGGTCGCGAGGAGCGCGTCGGGGTACCGCTCGCGCAGCACCTCCTGCGCCGCGGGCGAGAACGCGGGCGGGTAGTAGACGACGTCCACGGCCGGTGGCCCCGTGAGGCCGGGGTGGGCGCCGCCGTCGGGCACCCGGGAACCGGCGACCGTGCCGGAGCCCCCGCGCAGCACGGTGAGCGCGGTGTCGAGGTGGTAGAAGCGCGGGTCGACGAGCTCGAGCGTCACGACCTCGCGCCCCCACAGCGCCGCGGCCTCGGCGTGCGCGGCGCGGTCGGTGCGGAAGCCGGTCCCGGCGAGCACCACGTCGCCCGCGACGAGGAGGTCGCCCTCGCCCTCGTTGACGTGCTCGGCGAGGTGGGTGACGTAGCCGTGGTCGGCGAACCACTTGAGGTAGGCGGGCCCCTCGGGCCCGCGCTCGGGGTGCGTGAAGCGCGCG
Source organism: Cellulosimicrobium sp. E-16 (assembly GCF_049913115.1). Taxonomy (NCBI): domain Bacteria; kingdom Bacillati; phylum Actinomycetota; class Actinomycetes; order Micrococcales; family Promicromonosporaceae; genus Cellulosimicrobium; species Cellulosimicrobium sp. E-16. The sequence continues at coordinate 3,700,748 of NZ_CP183974.1, read as the reverse complement.
GAGTAGACGAGGCCGTCGACGACGGTCGCGCCGTTGGCGGCGTAGACCATGTCCGGCAGACCCGGGACGGGGTCGATCGTCTCGACGGCGTGGCCGAGGTCGCGGTAGGTGTCGCGCAGGCGCTCCCACTGGGCGACCGCGAGCGGGGTGTCGACCGGCGTCCGCCGGTCCATCCACGGGTTGATCTCGTAGCTCACGGTGAAGTACGTGGGCCGGCACATGAGGTAGTGCCGGGGCTGGCCTGGGCGCATCGCCGCCTCCTCGCGTGAGCCGGGCCTGCCGGGGTGGTGCGGCCCGGGTGGTGGCCGGACGGGGGATGCGTCCGGTGCTGCTGGTGGGCTGCCGGTTGGCTGCTGGATGCCAGCGTACGTCCGCGACCCGGGCGCGTCCTGGGACGACGCGCTCTCGCTCAAGGTCTTGACAGCGATATTCTATCGATATATCGTTACCGTATCGCTGAGCCTGAGACGCGGCTCGCGACCACCGCGAGGCCGCACCGGCCCGCCACCGCTCCGCGGATCACCCGGAGCCCCACGAACACAGGAGACACATCCCATGAGCTACGCACACCAGCACCGGGGCAGGACCCCGGAGAACGTCCAGAACATGTCCCAGCCGTTCGGCGAGCGTCCCGGGCCGCGCCCGGACCGCCGTCGTCGCGACGGCTTCCCGCCCGTGCCCGACGACGCGGCCTGGTTCCGCGGCGACGCCCCCTCCGGCCGTGGTCGGGGCGGCGCGCGCCGCGGCGGTGGCCGCGGGTTCGGCGGCCCGGCCGACGGCGGGCGCGGCTTCGGCCCCGGGGAGCGCGGGTTCGGCCCGGGCTTCGGGCCGGGCGGCCCCGGGTTCGGCCCGGGCCACGGCGGCCGTCGTCACGGCGGTCGCGGCCCCGGGCGGGCCGGTCGCGGCGACGTCCGCGCCGCCGTCCTGCTGCTCCTCTCCGAGCAGCCCATGCACGGCTACCAGGTCATCCAGGAGATCGCCGAGCGGAGCGAGGGCCAGTGGCGCCCGAGCCCCGGCGCGGTCTACCCGGCGCTGAACCTGCTCCAGGACGAAGGGCTCGTCGAGCTCTCGGCCGACGGCGGGCGCCGCCTGGCGACGCTCACCGCGGCGGGCACCGCGTACGTCGCGGAGCACGCCGCCGAGCTCGGCGACCCGTTCGCCCAGGCTGCCGGTCGCGGCGGGCGCTCGCGGCGCGAGCTGCGCGCGGGCGTCGAGGCCGTCTCCGCAGCGGTCCACCAGGTCGCCCGCACGGGCACCGACGAGCAGGCCCAGGCCGCGGCGGAGCTCCTCGAGCGCACCCGCCGCGAGCTCTACCTGATCCTCGCCGGCCCGGCCGCGTCGGGTGTCGCGTCCGACGCGGACGACCCCGCGTCGTCGGACACGCACGTCGAGGACGCCCCGGTCGAGGACGAGCCGACCGCCTGACCCTCGCCCGCTCCGCCGAACCCGGGGTCGCTCCCCACCCGCAGTCGCGGGTGGGGAGCGACCCCGGGTTCGGCGTCTCTGCGTCCGACCCCTCCGCTCGTCCGGATCGACCGCGGTTCAGGCGGCGTCCGGGCCGAACGCCGCGAGGAACGTGTCCACGCCGTCGTCGATCGTGCCGCGCAGCTCGCCCGGGTCGAGCACGCGCGAGCCGTACCCGCTCGTGACGAGCGCGTCGTCCGCCACGAGCGCGAGGAGCTGGCGTGCAGCACGCCGTGGGTCGCGCACGCGCAGCCGGCCGGCCGCCCCGAGCTGGGCGAGCTTGCCCGCGAGCCGGTCGATCGTGCGTTCCCGGCTGCCCCTGCTGACCTCGTCGACGACCTCGGGGAACCGCGCGCGCTCGCCGAGCTGGAGCCGGATCACGGCGGCGCCGTCGTCGTGCGTCACGCAGCCGACGAGAGCGTCGCCGAGGCGCGTCAGCTCGCCGCGCAGGTCGTCGCCGTCGAGGTCGATCGCGTCGATCACGGCGTCGACCCGCTCGTTCGCGCGTCGCGCGCCGCGTCGCAGGGTCTCCTCGAACAGCGCGGCCTTGTCGCCGAAGTGGCTGTAGACGGTCGGCTTCGCGACCCCCGCGACCCGGGCGATCTCGTCGATGTTCCCGCCGTCGTAGCCGTCGCGGGAGAACACCTCGAGCGCGGCGTCGAGCATCGCCTCGCGGCGGTCCGTGCGGGGGTGGGGGGTGGCCATGGCTCGATCTTACCTGGGGGTTGTGCTGACTGAACTCGTGCGTATAGTGAACGCATGAGTTCAGTCCAGGAAACCAGTGAGTTCACCGCGGCGCCCGGTGCCCCGCGATCGCGCGCGGGCATCGTCCTGCTCACCGCAGGGGGAGTGCTCGCCCTGCTCGCCACGACGATCGTCGGGGCCACGGTCCCCGCCCTGGCGCACGAGCTGCGCGCGGGGTCGTCGGTGCACTGGGTCACGACGGCGTACCTCCTCGCGACCGCCGTCGCGATCCCTCTCGGGGGGTGGGCGAGCCTACGGTTCGGGGTGCGCGCCACGTGGCTCACGGGCCTCGCGGTGTTCGTCGTCGGGGCGACGGCCGCCGCGCTCGCCCCCGACCTGGGAACGCTCGTCCTCGCGCGCGGGGTCCAAGGGCTCGGGGGCGGAGCGCTCGAGCCGCTCATGCTCACCGCCGTCGCGCGCGCTGCGGGCCCGGCGCGGATGGGCCGGGTCATGGGCGTCGTCGCGGCGGCGATGTCGATCGGCCCGCTCGCCGGGCCGGTGCTGGGAGGTGTCGCCGCGGACACCGTGGGCTGGCGGTGGTCGCTCGGGCTCATCGCCGCGCTCGGGGTGGTCGTGCTCGTCGGGTCGGTCGTGACGGTCCGCGACGCCGAGCGGACGCCGGTCCGGCTCGACGTGGTCGGCCTCGCGCTCCTCGCGACCGCGACGTCGACCGCGCTCGTCGCGCTCTCCCGCGGGGCCGCGGCCGGTGTCGACGGCGGGCTCGTCGTGCTCGTCGCCGTGTCTGCGCTGGGCTTCGTCGCGTTCGTGCTCGTCGCGCGGCGTCGCGGGTCGGCGGCGATCGTCGACCTCGGGACGTTCCGGTACCCGGGCTTCACCGCGGGGATCGTCGTCATGGCGCTGCTGGGCCTGTCGATCTACCCGTTGTTCTTCGGGCTGCCGCAGTACCTCGTGAGCGTCGCCGGGCTGTCCGCGTCCGTCGCGGGCGCGATGCTCGTGCCGTACGCCGTCGGGACGCTGGTCGCGATGCCCGTCGCGGGGCGGCTGAGCGACCGGCTCGGCGCGCCGCGCCCCGTCGCGGCAGGCGCGGTCGTCGCCCTCGTGGGAGCGGTCCTCCTCGTCACGAGCGGACCGTCGACCCCGTTCGTGGTGTTCGTCCTCGCGTCCCTCGCGATCGGGCTGGGCCTCGGCTCGATCGGCAGCCCGACCGTCTCCGCCGTCTACCGCGCGCTGCCGGTACCGCTCGTCCCCTCGGGCAGCACCGTGCTCTTCATCGGCAACCAGCTCGGCGGGGCGCTGGGCGTCGCCGTCCTGGCGGCGATCCTCGCCGCAGCCGGCGGCTCCGGCGCGGGAGGGTGGCCCGCGGCCGCGGGCGCTACACCGTTCTGGCTCGCCGTCGTGGCCGCGGTGCTCGTTGCCGTGCTCGCCCCGGCGCTCCGCGCGCCGGCGGCCGCAGGACCGGCGGTGTGACCGTCCGGCACGCTCGGCACGCGTCTAGCGGTGGGCGGACAGGCGGGTCTCGAGGCGGCGCAGCGACACGTGCATCATCACGCGCAGCGCGAGCCCGACGAGCGGCGCGGTCACGACGCGGGGGACCGGGCCGGCGAGGTACGCCTCCTCCCACCACACGACGCGGCAGCGGCCGCGCCCGTGCGGCACGACGTCGAACCCGGCGTCGCCGAGCAGCACCGGCCCCAGCTTGCGCACGCGCGTGGTCCCGGTGCGCTCCGCCGCGACGGACGGGCGGTCGAGCGTCTCGACGACCATGCGGTCCGTGAACCCGCGGCCCGTGCGCCCGACGCGCGGCCCGCTCACCATCGTGAAGCGGTCGCCGACCTCGGGCCCGCGGGCGGCGGGGGTCGCCATGACGGTGAGCGGGATCCAGCGCGGGTGCGTGCGCGGGTCGGCCACCCACGCGAACGCGACGGACGCGTCGACGTCGAGCTCGCGCGCCACGGCGACCCGCCGCACGGGTCGACCCGTGCGGGGCGCCGCGTCGCCGCTCGTCACTCCGCGTCGCGCGCGGAGGAGCGGTCTCGCCGCGCGCGCCCGGGCAGGAGGCGACGGCGTCGCCGGGGGGCCGCCGCGTCGTCGGGCACGGGGACGAGCCGCGGCGGCGCGTCCTCGACCGGTGACTCCACGACCTCCAGGAGCCGCCCGAACACGGACGGCGGCGGACCGAACGCGCGTCGGGACTGACCGATCACGCCGTGCCCGAGCGCCCGCGCACCCGCGACGCCCACCACGGCGCCGACGCCGAACGGGACGAGCCGCCCGATCGCGAGGCCCGACTGCTTGGCGAGCTGCGTGCGCAGGAAGCGGTTGCCGAGCGCCTTGTTCACCTTGACCAGCGTCCCGGCAGGCATGCTCGTCAGCAGGACCTTGCCCCACGCGAGACCGGAGCCCTGGGTCGCGCGCTCGACGTCGCGCGCGCCCTTCTCGCCGAGCACCGTGGCGAGCAGCAGGGCGCGGCGGCGCGCGACGTCGTCCACGGCGATCCCGTGCACGTCCGCCACGGCGAGCGCGAACGCCGCCGAGGACGCGAAGAAGGTCGCGATGTCGCTCGACGTCAGCGCGATCCCGACGCCCGTCCCGACCGCCGGGAACGCCGCCACCGCACCGACGGCGCCGCCTGCGGCCTGGATGACGAGCAGGTACTCGCGCTCGAGGATCCGCACGATCTGGGCGGGACTCGCCTCCGGGTTCCGACGGCGGACCCCGTCGACGTGGGCCCGGATGACGTGCGACGGGATCGTCACGGCCTTGTCGAGCGCCGCGTCGAGCAGCGGCGTGGGCCGGTAGGCGGCCCAGTCGACGGCGTCCTGCGTCGACACGTCCGCGCGCGTGCCCTCGGGTGGCGGCGTGCCGTACGCAGGCGTGCCACCACGCGGCACCGGGGTTCTCGAGGGGTCCTGCTGGTGCGCCATGGCGCCTCCCGTCATCGCGTGCCGGTCCCGCGTCAGGCGGGTGTCTCGACCTCCCGGCCGGCGCCCTCGGGCTGGAAGAGGTACTCGACCTCGGCCCCGGCCTTGACCGTCCTCCCTACCGTGCACGCCTTGTCGATCGCTCGCGCGGCGACGGTGACGAGACGGTCGCGCGCGTCGTCGTCGAGGGAGGTGAGGTCGATGTCGTACGTGCCGGTGATCTTCGGGTACCGCTCCTCCTCGAGCAGCTTGGCGCCCTCGACGTGGATCGTCACCGCGTAGTCGTCGCCGAGCCGACGCGCGAACGTCCGGTCCGTGCTCATGCCCGCGCACGCGGCGAGGGCGATCTTCAGCAGCTCTCCGGGGGTGAACACCGCGCCCTCGCTCGCCGGGCCGATCGACACCTGGGCGCCGCGTGCCGAGTGCCCCGTGTACGTGCGGGTCCCGGTGCGCTCGACCCAGAGCGCGTCGGCCGGCGCGGGGGACGGTGCGGGCACGTCGTGCTCCGCCTCGTCGGCGGGGCTCAGGCTGGTCTCGGAAGGCTGCGTCGTCATGCGTGAATCCTCGCACTCGTCGGGTCGCGGCGTCCGGGAGGTCCGCCCTCCGGGGAGAACGCGCGGCGGGTGCGGGCGATTCCCTCGTCCTGCCCGGGCGAGGTCGGTCGAGCCGCCCGGGTCGCGTCGGTCGGGGCGGGCCGACGCGACCCGGACGGCGGTCTCAGGCCGCGCGGACGGGCTCCGGCGCGGTGCGCGGTCCCGCCGGCGTGGCGGTGCCCTCCTCGGACGGCTGCTCGGCAGGTCGCGCGGCCGTGGCGCGCGGGGCCGGGGCGGCCGCCACGAACGCCTCGCGGGGGTGCTGCACCGCGGCGAGCGAGACGACGTCGCGCCCGAACAGCGCGCCCGTCGCCCACACGGCGACCACCCGGGCGGTGCGCTCCCACGTCGGGATCGCGAGCACGTGGTACCCGCGGTGCATGAGCCACGCGAGGCGCCCGCGCACGACGAGGCGGCGGTACTCGAACACGCCCGAGCCGAGGCCGAGCGTCGCGACCACGCCGAGGCTCCCGTGCACGTACGGCCGCGTGGCACGGCCGCGACGTGCGGCGACGAGGTTGCGGGCGAGACGCCGGCCCTGCCGCACCGCGTGCTGGGCGTTGGGGACGGTCAGCGCGCCCGGCCGCGGGACCGCGAGGTCGGGGACTGCCGCGCCGTCGCCCGCGGCCCACGCGTCGGGGACGGTGTCGTCCACCGTCCCGACCCGCAGGTCCGGTCGCGTGACGAGGTAGCCGCGCGCGTCCACGGGCAGGTCCGTGTGCGTCGCGACGACGGGGTTCGCCGCGTTGCCCGCCGTCCACACGAGCAGCCCCGTGGCGAACGACTCGCCGGTCGACAGCGTCACGACCCCGCCCTCGGCGGACACGAGGCCCGCCTCCAGGTGCACGTGCGCGCCGCGGCGCTCGAGCTCGCGCACGACCCACCGCCCCGGACGCTCGGTGACCTCCGGCAGGATGCGCGCGTTGCGCTCGACCAGGTGGAACCGCAGCTCCGCCGGGTCGATCTCGGGGTAGACGCGCGTGAGGTCGTGCGCGAGCGACAGGAGCTCGGCGAACCCCTCGACGCCCGAGAACCCGCCGCCCACGAACGTCACCGTGAGCAGCCGCTCCCGCTCGGGCCCGGCGGGCAGGCTCGCCGCGCGGTCGAACGACGTGAGCAGCCGGTCGCGGATCGCGACGGCCTCCTCGACGTGCTTCATGCCGATCGCGTGCTCGGCGACGCCCGGCACGGGGAACACGCGCGTCACCGCGCCGGCCGTGACGACGACCGTGTCGTACGCGAGGTCGTACGGCTCGCCCGAGCGCGGCCGCACGACGACGGCGCGGCGCGCGTGGTCGACGCGCTCGACCGTCCCGTCGACGAGGCGCGTGCGGTGCAGGTGGCTTCGGTGCGCGACCGCGGCGTGCCGCGCCTCGACCGAGCCCGCGACGACCTCGGGCAGGAACGGCTGGTAGGTCATGTACGGGCGAGGGTCGACGAGGACCAGCTCGACCTCGCCGCGGCGCAGCTCGCGCCGCAGGCGCTTCTCGAGCTCCCGGGCCGCCGTGAACCCGGCGTAGCCCCCACCGACGACGACGATGCGTTCCATCACTGCCTCCTGTGACGTGAGCGTGCCGGGCGCCTGGTGCGCCCTTCCGGCGCGCTCACCCTGTCGACCGGGCGGAGAACCGTTCCGTGACATGACGTGCGTCACGCTGACTCCCCTTGACCTGGAGCGCACTCCAGGTCGCATGCTCGAGGCATGTCCGAGCTGCTGATCCCCGTCCCGCCCGTCGAGGTGCCGCCCGAGGGCCTGTCCATCGGCGACGCGGCGCGCGCCGTCGGGCTGAGCGTCGACACGCTCCGGTACTACGAGAAGGAGGGGCTGCTGCTCGATCCCGCGCCGCGCGACGGCGGCGGGCGGCGCCGCTACGGCCCGCACGACGTCGCGTGGCTCGCCGGGCTCGTCATGCTCCGCGAGACGGGCATGTCGATCGCGGACGTGCGCGTCATGGCGGACCTCAGCCGCCGGGCGGGCACCGAGGCCGAGCGCCTCGTCGTCCTCGAAGGCCACCGCGAGCGCGTGCTCGCCGAGCTCGAGCGCACGCGTCGCCACCTCGCGGCCCTCGACGCCAAGATCGCGTCGTACCGCCGCGCCACCACCGACCACGACCGGACCGATCACGACCAGGAGGTCTCCCGATGACCACGAGCACCCACCACCCCGCCACGACCCGACCGCCCGTCGTCGCGCTCGGCGACGGCCTGCACGTCTCCGCGATCGGCCTCGGCGCGATGGGCATGAGCGCGTTCTACGGGCCCACGGACGAGGCGGAGGCGGTCGCGACGCTCCGCCACGCCGTCGACGTCGGCGTGACGTTCCTCGACACCGCCGAGGCGTACGGGCCGTTCGAGAACGAGAAGCTCCTCGGGCGCGCGCTCGGCGACCGGCGCGACGAGGTCGTGCTCGCGACCAAGGCCTCGGCGGAGACGGACGACGACGGCACGGTCCACGGGCGCAACGGCACGCCCGAGTACATCCGCCGCGCGGCCGACCGCTCGCTGCGTCACCTCGGCACCGACGTGATCGACCTCTACTACCTGCACCGGGCCGACCCGGCCGTGCCGATCGAGGAGTCCGTGGGCGCGATGTCCGAGCTCGTCGCCGCCGGCAAGATCCGTCACCTCGGGCTGTCGGAGGTGTCGGTCGAGACGATCCGGCGCGCGCACGCCGTACACCCGCTCGCGGCCGTGCAGTCGGAGCTCTCGCTCTTCTCCCCGGACGTGCTGCGCAACGGCGAGAAGGCCGTCATGGACGAGCTCGGCATCGGGTTCGTCGCGTTCTCCCCGCTCGGGCGCGGCGTGCTCACGAGCAGCGTGCGCAGCCTCGACGACCTCGCGCCCGACGACGCGCGTCGCGGCCTGCCCCGGTTCCAGCCCGACGCGTTCGCCGCCAACCTGCGGCTCGTGGACAGGGTGCGCGAGATCGCCGCGGAGCGGGGCGCGACGGAGGCGCAGGTCGCGCTCGCGTGGGTGGTCGCGCAGGGCGCTGTGCCCATCCCCGGCACGCGCCGTCCGGAGCGCCTCGACGAGAACGCCGCGGCGGCGCGCCTCGAGCTCACCGCCGACGACCTGCGTCGTCTCGCCGACGCCGTGCCGCAGGCGCAGGTCGCGGGCCACCGCGACTACGCCCCGACGCCGGACGGCCAGGACCGCTGAGCGAGGGTGACGAACGCCGCGGTGTGTAGGTTCGACACGGCCCCGGCAAAGTTACACACTGACGGGTGTGGCACTCGACGCGACCGACGCCCCGACCGCACCCGTGAGCACCGGCGAGCCTGCGCCGTCGGGCACCGCTCCCGGGCCCGTCCCGACCCCGTACGAGGACCTCCTCCGCGACGTCCTCGCGCACGGCACCCCCAAGGGCGACCGCACCGGGACGGGCACGCGCAGCGTGTTCGGGCGGCAGATCCGCTTCGACCTGTCGCAGGGCTTCCCCCTGATCACGACCAAGCGCGTGCACCTCAAGTCCATCGCGTACGAGCTGCTGTGGTTCCTGCGCGGCGACTCGAACGTGCGCTGGCTGCAGGAGCACGGCGTGAGCATCTGGGACGAGTGGGCCGACGCCGACGGCGAGCTCGGCCCGGTCTACGGCGTCCAGTGGCGCTCGTGGCCGACGCCGGACGGGCGGCACGTCGACCAGGTCGCCCAGGTGATCGAGCAGATCCGGTCGAACCCCGACTCGCGCCGGCACATCGTCTCCGCATGGAACGTCGCGGAGATCGAGAACATGGCCCTGCCGCCGTGCCACGCGTTCTTCCAGTTCTACGTGGCCGACGGGAAGCTGTCGTGCCAGCTCTACCAGCGCTCGGCCGACCTCTTTCTCGGCGTGCCGTTCAACATCGCGTCGTACGCGCTGCTCGTCCACATGGTCGCCGCGCAGACCGGGCTCGAGGTCGGTGACTTCGTGTGGACCGGCGGCGACGTGCACATCTACGACAACCACGTCGAGCAGGTGCGCGAGCAGCTCACGCGCGAGCCGTACCCCTACCCGACCCTGCGCCTCGCGCCGCGCGACTCGATCGACGCGTACGAGTTCGAGGACATCGAGGTCGTCGGGTACCAGCACCACCCGACGATCAAGGCCCCGATCGCGGTCTGACGGCGGTGGGGGAGGAGACGCCCGGCGGGCCGACGCTCGGGCTGGTCTGGGCCCAGGCGCGCGACGCCGCGGGGCGGCCCGTCATCGGTGCGGGCGGCACCATGCCCTGGCACCTGCCCGAGGACCTCGCGCACTTCCGGCGCCTCACGTCGGGCCACCCCGTCGTCATGGGCCGCCGCACGTGGGACTCGCTCCCGCCCCGGTTCCGGCCCCTGCCCGGGCGCGTGAACGTCGTGGTGACGCGGCAGCCCGGGTGGTCGCCGGGGGACCGGTCGCCGCGCGTCGGTGCGTCCGGCGGCGCGGTGCCCGACGGCGGCCGCCCGCCCGAGCCGGCCGGCGCGCCCGTGCGCGTGGCCGGGTCGGTCGAGGAGGCGCTCGCGGCCACCCGCGCGGCGGCGCGCGACACCGGGTCGGGCGAGGTCTGGGTCATGGGCGGCGCGCAGCTCTACGGCGCGACGATCGCGCTCGCGGACCGGTGCGTCGTCACGGAGATCGACGCCGTCGTCGAGGGCGACACCTACGCCCCCCCCGTCCCCGACGGATGGGAAACGCACGCGGGCGCCTGGGCGACGTCGTCCACCGGCCTGCGCTACCGCTTCGTCACCCACGACCACCCCCACCCCACCCGCTGAGTGCATGAAATAGTCGCGCTCGGGCCGTCCGAGCGCGACTATTTCATGCACTCAGCGTCAGGCGGGCTCGAGGCGGCGGAGGGCGTCGAGGACGAGGTTCCAGAAGCGACGGTGGTCGAGGGTGACCGCGACCTGGGTGCGGCACTCGTCGGGGGCGGGCTCGTCGCCGCGCAGGTCCGCGACCGTCATGCCGGTGGTCAGCGCGCCGTGGAGCTCGACGTCCAGCGGGGCGCGACGCGTCGTCATGACCTGCGGGTCGATGACGGCGGCGACCGCGCACGGGTCGTGGACGGGCGGGTAGGGGAAGCCCTGCGCCGAGCGGTACGTCGCCCCGTAGAAGTCGAGCAGCTCCCCGACGAACCGGGAGGGCGCGGTGTCGAGCGCGGAGAGCCGCTCGCGCACGTCGGGCGTCGCGACGGCCTGGTGCGTGAGGTCCAGGCCGACCATCGTCACCGGCCACGCCTCGTTCAGCACGACGTGCGCGGCCTCCGGGTCGGCGAGCACGTTGAACTCCGCGACCGGCGTGCGGTTGCCCACGTGGTAGCCGCCGCCCATCATCACGACCTCCCGCACGCGCGGCACGATGCGCGGCTCCCTGCGCGCCGCCATCGCGACGTTCGTCAGCGGCCCCGTCGGCACGAGGGTGATCTCGCCGGGCTCGGCGCCCATGACCGTGTCCACGATGAGGTCCACCGCGTGGCGGCGGTCGACGGCGCGGCGCGGGGTGGGCAGGACCGGCCCGTCCATCCCGGAGTCGCCGTGGATGTCCGGCGCGACGATCCGCGGCCGGACGAGCGGGCGGTCGCACCCTGCTGCGACCGGGACGTCGATCCCGGCCAGCTCGGCGACCGCGAGCGCGTTGCGCGTGACCTTCTCCAGCGTCTGGTTGCCGGCGACCGTCGTCACGGCGACGAGGTCGACGGCGGGGCTGCCGTGCGCGAGGAGCATCGCGATCGCGTCGTCGTGGCCGGGGTCGCAGTCGAGGAGGACGCGGCGTGGCGCGTCGGCACGTCCGGTGGGCATGCGCCCATCCTCGCGCGCCGACCACTTGCCGGCCACGCTCCTGCACGACGGTCACCGACGGTCACCGTCGGCGCGGGCGCGCTTCGCCTCCGACGGCCACCGACGGCTAGGCTGTCCCCCGGCCCGTTCCCCGGGGCCGCGCGCCTGTAGCTCAGGGGATAGAGCACCGCTCTCCTAAAGCGGGTGTCGCCAGTTCGAATCTGGCCAGGCGCACCGAACGCCCCTCTGCTCCCGAGCGCGGGGCCCGCTCAGCCGACGACGCGCACCGCGACCACCTGGCACTGCACGGGGTACGACTCCGCACACAGGTCGGCCCACACCTCCACGGCGTCACCGTCGGTCAGGGTGTCGCCGTCGACCCGCGCGCCCTCCGTGTCCAGGACCAGGGTGCTCTCGGACAGGAGCGACATGCCCTCGTAGTAGGGGTCGGACGCGTCGACGAGTCGCGGCGCGCCCTCGTCACGGGCGACGGTCCCGGCGACGTCCGCGGGCCGGTCCGGGGGCGCGGCGGCCCCGTCGGAGTCGTCGGCGGCCGCGCACCCCGCCAGCAGCGGGGCGAGCCCGGCCAGGAAGGCCAGCGCGAGGGCGGTCGCGCGGAGGGCGGGAGCGTGCGGGGACCGGCGCATCCTCGGATCCTCCCACCGCCGTCGTCGTCCGGCCGCGAGGTCTAGGCCGAGGCGGGCGTGGACGGTGCAGGTGTCGGCGCCGTGCCGGTGCTGCCGCCCGTCTCGGCCTCGGCGCCCTCGCCCGTTCCTGCGCCGCCGCCCTCACCCGTGCCGGGGGCGGGCTCGGTCGGCTCGGGTGCTGGCGTCGTCGGGTCCGGTGAGGGCTCCTGCGTGGGCTCTTCGGTGGGTTCCGGCGTCGGCGTGGTCGAGGGCTCGTCGGTCGGTGCCGGGGTCGGCGTCGTCGACGGAGCGGGCGCGGGCTCCTGGGTCGGCACGGTCGACGGGTCCACGCCCGGGTTCGACGGCGCGGGCGTCGCGGGATCCTCCGTGCCGGTCGAGCGTTCGCGGCTGATCGTCGTCCCCGAGCCCTCCACGCCCCGCACGGCGTCCGAGATCGGCTTGCCGATCGCGAGCTCGACGACGAGCACGACGCCCATCACCACGACGAACAGGGCGAGCGCCGACACGGTCAGCACCCGGCCGCGGCCGTAGCGGTCGACGAGCCGCAGCCAGGCGTTCTGCGGCGGCTCCGGGTCCGTGCCCGGCTCGGGCGGAGCGCCGACGTCGCCCCGGTCCACGGCCTCCTCCGTCCTGGTCGTGTCGTCGTCCGGCTCGACAGGCGCCGCCGCACCCGCGTCGGACGCCGGGTCCGCCACGACGACCGTCCCGCGCGGCACGCTCGCGACCGCGGTCGTGACGGCGGTGGTCGTCGCGCGGTCGCGTGCGGTGCTCGCGCCGGTGGTCACCTGCACGACCTTGCCGACGACAGGGACGAGCTGCTCGCGCGTCTTCTGGATCGAGCGCGTGTAGACGTAGTTCGCGACGACGGTGAGGGCGCTCGCGATGCCGGCGCCGATGATCGTGCCCGCGGTCCCGAAGTACGACAGCAGCACCGTGGTGCTCACGGCGGCGAGAGAGCTCGCGACGACCTGCGTGAGGGAGAGCCGGGCCGGGGCCTCGCGCTCCTTCGCGGGTGCGGTCTCCGCGGCGGCACGCCCTGCCTCGCGTCCGGCGTCGTGGGGCGCGGGGCGCGAGGCGGGGGAGTCGTCGCTCTCGGGGCGGGGGGCTGGGGGTGTCGTCACGTGGTGCGGGTTTCCGGTCGTCGGCGGGCAGGACCACCCGCCGCCACCGGCCGTGGACGACGACCGCGCGCCAGGGACCGGCGTCGGGCCACGGGCGTCCTCCCACGGTAGGCCGCTCGTGTGGACCTCGCTCAGGGGCGTCGTGCCGGGGGCTCAGACGAACGGGAGAGATCCTGTGACGCCGCCGGTCGGAGCGGTGCGGCGGGCGCGCCGGTGTCGGTCGTCGCGCCCGGGTGGTGCACGACCCCGGGGCGACGGGCAAGGCGGCCCGACGCCGGCGACGTATCCTGCCGAGGGCCGCGTGGACCGCTGTCGGGCGCCGCGGGAGCCTCGCCGCACGCCGTGCGGTGTGGTGTGCGCCACACCGTCGAGGCGGCCGTCCGGGCTCTCGAATTCGCGGAATCACGCGCATGTTGTGGACGCTCGTCCAGGTGGTTCTCAGATGTCTCTGGGGGGCGCGGGTGATTCACCCGTCCAGGACCGCGGACCGTGTTGACGCCCGGCATCTCGCCGTGCAAGATAGTCCTCGACAGCGCGCATCGCCTGCCCCCTGCGCGGTGCGCGCTGTTTCACACTTCTCCGGGAGAACACCCCGGAATAGCTCGGAACGACGGCCTCGGAACACGAATTCTCGTGATCCGGGGCCGTTCGTCGTCCCGCCTCCAGAGCGTCCCGCGCTCGACCCGTCGGAGGGCGGCCACGGCCCGGCGCCGCCCGGCGGACCGGGTCGCCGACCCTCCGGCGCGCCGCCCCGGGCCTCGCGAGGCGGACGGTTAGCGTCGGAGGGTGAATGCCGCAGCCCGCACCAGCTCAGCCGCCCGGAGCGTGGCCGATCCTGCTCGGCTGCCCGCGACCGCTCCCGACGGGGCCGACCAGGCGGACGCGCCGGACGACGACGTGACGCCGCCCCGCCCCGTGCTCGTCCCCGAGCCCACCACGGCCGACCTCGTCGACGAGGCCGTGACGCGGTGGCGTGCTGGTCTCGTCGAGCTCGCCGGGGGGTCGTCGCTCGCCGACGTCTCGCTCCTCGGCGACGCCGTCGTCGACCTGACGGCGGCCCACCCCTCGGGCGTCGCTCAGCTCTTCGCCGGGCGACCGACCCGGCTCTCGAACCTGTTCCGCGAGGGCGGGTCGCTGCCTGCCGCGCGGCGCCGCGCGCGCGCCGTCGTGGTCCGCGCCGCCGAGCACGCCCAGCGCTACGGCGTCGCGCCCACGTACCTGGCGATCGGGGTCGCGACCTGGACCCAGAGCCTCGCGGCACCGCTCGCGGAGGACGACGTCGCGGCGCTCGCGCGGGTCGCGGGTCGCACCCCCGCGACGATCGTCCCGAGCGCGGACGACGACGTGGCCGCCCCGGGCGCCGACGGACCCGGCCGCCCCACGGACGGGGACCAGGGCCCCGCGGTCCCCGACGCGCAGGGCGGGTCCGCCGGGCACGACGACGCACGCGTCCCCGACGCCGGCCACCACCCGCGGGGCGAGGTCGAGGAGGGCGAGCAGGAGCCGACGTCCCGGACCGTGCGCGCGCCCGTGCTCCTGCGCCCCCTGACCGTGACGCCGCGCGGGGACGGCGAGACCGACTACGAGCTGACCCTCGAGCCGACGGCCGAGATCAACCCGCTCCTCGCGCGCACGCTGCGCGCGCACGGCGCGCTCCTCGACCCGGTGACGCTCGCGCGCTCCACGTTCACCGGCGCGGGGTTCGACCCCGGCGACGCGACCCGTCGTATCGCCGCGCTCGGCCAGGCCGTCCTCGACGACTTCGACCTGACCCACCGCGTCCTCGTCGGCACGTTCGTGCACCCGGGGCAGGTCCTCGTCGACGACCTCGACGAGCTCGCGCCCGCGCTCGAGCGGCACGAGGTCGTCGCCGCGCTCGCCGGGGACGAGCGGTCGGCCACGGCGTTGCGCGCCGAGCTGCCCGCGCGGCGCGTCGGCGACGCGGACCCGGTGCACGAGCGGGGCGCCGGCGACCTCGACCCGTCCCAGCGCCACGTCGTCGACGTGCTCGCGAGCGGGTCGCACCTCTTCGTCGACGCGCCGGCCGGCTCCGACGTCGCGGGCACGCTCGCGGCCGTCGTCGCCGAGGCCGCGGCGTCGGGGCGTCACGTGCTGTACGTCCCGGGCCACCGCCGCGCCGCGGACGCGCTCCTCGCACGGCTCGACGAGCTGGGCCTGGGCGGCCTCGTGCTCGACATCGTGCCGGAGCCGACGTGGCGCGAGACGGCGTCGCACCGCCTCCTGTCCGCGATGGCGACCGAGCCCGAGCCGGGCGAGGACGAGGACCTCGCGCGCACGCGCGACGCGCTGCTCGGGGCGCGCGCCCGGCTCGCGGGGTACATCGAGGCGCTGCACCTCGTGCGCGACCCGTGGGGCGTGTCCGCCTACGACGCGCTCCAGGCGCTCGCCCGGCTCACCGCCGAGCGCCCGGCCCCCGACACCCGGGTGCGCCTCACGACCGAGGTCGTGCTCGGCGTCGGGCCGCAGCGGGAACGCGCCGCCGCAGAGCTGCGCGAGGCCGCACTGCTCGGCGCGTTCACCGCACGGGCGACCTCGACCCCCTGGTACGGCGCCGCCCTCGCCACGCCGCAGGAGGCGCACGACGCGCTCGTGCGCGTCGAGCGGCTGCGCACGCACACGCTCCCGCAGCTGCGCGCGCAGGTCGGGCAGGTCGCGCAGCGCACGGGGCTCACGCCCGCGACGACGCTGCGCCAGTGGGGCGACCAGCTCACCATGCTCGGGGGGATGCGCGGCACGCTCGACGTGTTCCAGCCGCTCATCTTCGAGCGCACCGCCCAGGACATGGTCGAGGCGACCGCGACCAAGCAGTGGCGCGAGCAGCGCGGCGTCGAGATGGGCTGGTTCGTCCGGCGCCGGCTGCGCCGCCAGGCGCGCGACATGGTCCGCCCGGGCGTGCGCGTGCCCGACCTGCACGCCGCGCTCGTCGAGGTGCAGGCGCAGCGCGCGGTCTGGCAGGAGCAGTGCCCGCGCGGTGGCTGGCCCGTCCTGCCCGAGGGGCTGTCCGCGATCGAGGACACGCACGAGGCCGTGCGCATCGACGTGGAGGAGCTCGCGCCCGCGCTCGACGGCACCCCCGGCGGGAACGACCTCCTCGACGCCCCGCTCGACGCGCTCGCGACCCGGCTGGACGCGCTCGCCGAGGACGCCGAGTCCCTCGACTCCCTGCCCGCGCGGACCGCCATCCTGCGCCGGCTCACCGACCTCGGCCTCGGCGAGCTCCTCGCCGACCTCGCGGCGCGCCGCGTCGAGCCCGACTTCGTGGGTCCGGAGCTGGAGCTCGCGTGGTGGAGCTCCGTGTTCGAGCAGGTGCTCGCCCAGGACCAGGCGCTGGCCGGGCAGGACGGCGCCGGCCTCGACGCGCTCGCGCGCCGGTTCCGCGACCTCGACCGCACGCACGTCGCATCGCTGGCGGCACCCGTCCGCGCGGCGGTCCGCGACCACCTCGGGACCGCGATGCGCGAGCACCGCGACGAGGCCGAGGACCTGTTCACCGAGCTGCTCGAGGGCCGCCTCGTGAGCCTGCGGGAGACGGCCGAGAAGCACCCCGCCGTGCTGCGGCGCCTGCGCCCCGTGCTCGTCGCCACGCCGACCCTCATGCCGCACCTCGTCCCCGCGACGCGCACCGTCGACCTCGTCGTCCTCGACGCGATCGAGCACGCGCCCGTCGAGCTCGTGCTCTCCGCCCTCGCTCGCGGGCGGCAGGTCGTCGCGGTCGGCGACCCCCGCGCCGCCTCGACCGAGACCGTGCGCGAGCTCGCCGAGCTGCTGCCGACGGTCGAGCTCCTCGCCGACGGGTCGCGGCGCGACCCCTTCGTCACGACGTTCCTCGCCGAGCACGGCTACGACGGCGTGCTGCGCCCCGCGCCCCTGCCGCGCGCCGAGGTCCTCGTCCAGCTCGACGTCGTCGACGGCGCGGGCATGCCCGACCCGACGTCCGGCGCGGTCGAGAGCACCCAGGCCGAGGTCGACCGGGTCGTCGAGGTCGCGATCGAGCACGCGCTCACGCGACCCGACGAGTCCCTCGCGATCGTCACCGTCACGCCTCTGCACGCGGACCGCATCCGCGACGCCCTCCTCGTCGAGGTGCGCCAGAACCCTGCGCTCGCCGGCTTCTTCTCCGGGTCCCGGGCCGAGCCCGTCGTCGTCGCCGACGTCTCCGGCGTCGCCGGGCTCGTGCGCGACACCATCGTCCTGTCGGTCGGGTTCGGCCGGACGCCGCACGGCCGCGTGCTGCACCGGTTCGGCATCCTCAACACGCCCGGCGCCGAGGCGATGCTGCTCGACTCGGTCGGCGCGACCCGCCGCCGCCTCCACGTCGTGACCTGCTTCACCGCGGGCGACCTCGACCCCGAGCGCCTGCGCGGCGCGGGTGCCCGGCTGCTCGCCGAGGTCCTCGACCTCGCGGAGCAGCGCAGCGGCGCCTCCGACCAGGTGACCCTCGGCAACGGCGTCGACCTCGGCGGCAGCCCCGACCGGCTCGTGCTCGACCTCGCCGAGCGCCTCTGGCGCGCCGGCCTCGTCGTCGAGACCGACTACGGGATCGGCGACGGTGACCGCATCCCGCTCGTCGTCGGCCACCCCGACCTCCCCGGCGAGCTCCTCGTCGCCGTCCTCACCGACGATGCCGCCTACGTCGCCGAGCGCAGCGTGCGCGTCCGGGACCGGCAGGTGGCCGAGCGCCTCGAGCGCATCGGGTGGACCGTCGCGCAGGTGTGGTCCGCCGCCGCGTTCCTCGACCCGGCCAAGGAGGCCGAGCGCATCCGGCGGGTCGTGCAGGCGGTGCGCGACGAGCGGCTCCCGGAGACCGGGGGCGTCGCGCAGACCGGCGGGGGCGACAGGATCGTCGTCGTGCCGGTGATCGACGACGACGAGCAGCACGGCGACGACGACCTGTAGCCGTCGGCATGTGATTACTGCCCGCGTGGTCGTGCTGGGGCGGGGCCGGGGGAACACTACCCGCGTGGTCGGGCTGGGTGCGGGGTGGGAGGCGGCGCCGGGTCTACCATCCGCCGCTCGTTCCTCGCGGCTCCCGCCAGGCCCGCCACGACCCGGCGCCGCCTCCCACCCCGCCATGTCGTCTCACCGTGCGCCGCGCTCCCGGAGATCACACCGGCTACTCGGCACAGGGGTCGTCGTGTCGCCCGGGTCCGGCGTCTGGTGCCCTCGAGCGTCTTTCCCCCATGGGCGGGTGGGTGGTCCACGCCCGGTCGGCCAGCGGTGCGACGATGGAGGCGTGAGCACCACGTCCGACCCGAGTCCTGACCGCACGCACGACGCGCCCGACGGCGCGGGGCGGCGTCGTCGGCCGCGGCGGGCCGTGCGACGGGGGACGGAGAGCGAGGTCGTGTCCGGGGTGAGCGCCGACGAGCGGTCCGAGGGCTGGGGCGACGAGGCGGCGCCCGGACGGGGGGTCCGGGGCGAGAACGACGACCGTCTGCTCGGGGACGTCCCACCCCACTACGGGCGGCACTGACCGCGCGACACTGACGACGGCCTACGGTCGGCACTGGCACGGACGAGTCCCGCGGCCGGTCCGTGGTGGCGGTCGTCGGCGCCGAGCTGCTCGCTGACGTGTCGAACCCGGGGTCGTTCCCCATCCATGGCGTGAGGTGAGGAGCAACCCCGGGTTCGTCCGAGGGTCGCCACGCTGCGGGATCTCAGGCGGCGGCCGGGTGGCTCGTGCTCAGAGGCCGCGCGGCGGCGTCGGGCCGCCGGGTGCTCCGCCCGGGCCGGTGCCCGCCTGCGCCGCGAGGAGGTCGCGGATCTCCTGGAGGACGCGTACGTCCTCTGCCGGAGCCTCGGGCTCGGGCTCGACGTCCTTCTTGCGCCGCTCGGCGAGCTTGTTCATCGGCAGCACGATGAAGAAGTAGAGCGCGAGGGCGACGATGAGGAACTGGAGGATCGCGTTGAGCACGCCGCCCACGGAGATCACGGACGCCGGGATGCCCTCCGCCTCGTTCCCCGCGCGCAGCGTGATGTCCCACAGACCGGTGAGGTCGGGCTTGCCGAAGATCGCCCCGATGAGGGGATTGATGAAGTCCTCGACGATCGCCGTGACGACCCCGGTGAACGCCGCGCCGATGACGACGCCGACCGCCAGGTCGATCGCGTTGCCTCGGAGCACGAACTCCTTGAATCCCTGGAACACGCCCTTCATGTGCTGCTTCCCTCTCAGGTCGGTGGTCCGCGTGGCGGCGGTGCCACGACAGGTGCACGCGCGATCCTCCCAACGCGGGTACCGATGGGCAACGGCCTGGCCCGGCGGGTCGGGCACCGGCGTCGGGTTCACCCTGCACGCCGCTCGGGTCCTCGGGTCGCCCGTCAGGGCACGAGGACGGCCGTGACACCCGTCTGCCCGCTCACGGCCGCGAGCCGGACCGCCTCCTCGGGACGCACGGCGACGAGCGTCACGACGTCCGAGCCTGACCCGCCCGTCCCGAGCAGCCCGCCCCCGCCCTCGGGCTCGGGTGCCGGCACGACGACGGCCGCGCGGGCGAGGTAGGGGTCGACGGCCGTCGGGTCCTGGCCGTCGGTCGCCGCGCTCGTGAGCGCCGTCGTGAGCACCTGGTCGCCCGCGGCGAGGAGGTCGACGCGGTCTCCCGGGCCGAGGAGGGCCGCGACGCCGGGATCGAGCCGGACGGGCGCGACGACCGTGCCCGCGGGAGCCGCGGCGGCGAGCTCGCCACCGGTGACGAGCGCGTCCTGGAGCAGGGTGCCCGCGGCCAGGGCGACGGTCGCGCGGCGCCCGACGACGTCGCCCGGACCTGCCGCGGACCCCGCCGGGACGAGCTCCGCGGACACGCGGTCCACACGGAGGTCCGCCTCCGTCAGCAGGGCGCCTGCCGGCACCTCACGCGTGGTGACGACGGCAGGGGCGGTCGGGGGAGGGGGAGGGCGGAGCGCCCCGACGACCACGGAGGACGCTGCGCCGCAGCACAGCGCGGCCACGACGAACCGGGACCGCCACCACACCCCGCGCAGCAGCCGTCGCCGCGCGGGCGAACGGTCGGGTCGCGGGCGGGGATCCGGTAGGCGGGGCGAGCGCAGCATGCGCGTGACCGTAGCCACCCGCCGGGCGGGGCACGCGCGGACCGGTGCGGACCTGTGGACGGGACGCAGCGTCGACGCCCGGACGTGCCGTCCGGAGCGGGGCTGTGGTCGACCGCCGTCGGCGGTGCTGCCCGCGGACCGCGCCCGCGGGCGTCAGGTCAGGAGGCGGTCGAGCTTCCCGACGAGGACGAGGTGCTGGTCGAGCTGCCGGACGTGGTGCTCGCGCCGGACGCCGCGGAGGAGGAGGCCGGCTTCGAGGCGGCGGGCGCCGTCGAGGACTTCCCGCCCGAGCGCGAGTCCGTGCGGTAGAAGCCTGAGCCCTTGAACGTCACGCCGACCGAGGAGAACACCTTGCGCAGGCGACCCGAGCACTCGGGGCACACCGTGAGGGCGTCGTCGCTGAACGACTGGTGGATGTCGAAGGCGTGACCGCAGGCGGTGCACGTGTACGCGTAGGTGGGCACGGGTTCTCCTCGTTCACGAGACGGCCGTCGGGCGGCCACCGGCGGGTCGGGATCGGGTCGGTCTCGGCCGGGTCGTCGGTGTCAACACCGCCTGGCACTCGAAACTTCCGAGTGCTAATCATACGCGGCCCGGTGCTCGCCCCGGGCCGGGTAGTCTCGCATCCGTGTCTGTGCACGAACCCGCCGAGGCCCCCGCCGGTGACTCCGTCCCCGGTGCCGACCCCGCGACGCCGGCCGAGGCGCCGGCTCCGCCCCGGCGCCGGCGTTCGGCACGACGGCGCGTCCTGATCGGCGTCGCCGTGCTCCTGGTCCTCGCGATCGTCGCCGGCGCCGCCTTCGTCGTCGTCACCGTGCGCCGGCCGCTGCCGCAGACGTCCGGCGAGGTCGAGCTCCCCGGGCTCGAGGGGCAGGTCACGGTGCTGCGCGACGCCCAGGGCGTGCCGCAGATCTACGCGGACACGCCCGAGGACCTCTTCCGCGCGCAGGGATACGTCCAGGCGCAGGACCGCTTCTTCGAGATGGACTACCGCCGGCACGTCACCGCGGGCCGGCTCGCCGAGCTCGTGGGCGACAACCCCGACGCGATCGCCGCCGACACCGTGACGCGGACGTTCGGCTGGCGGCAGGTCGCCGAGGAGGAGTGGGACGTCGTCTCGCCCGAGACGAAGTCGTACCTCCAGGCCTACGCCGAGGGCGTCAACGCGTACCTCGAGAACCGCAGCCCGTCCGAGATCGCGATCGAGTACACCGTGCTCGGGCTCCAGGTCGACGTCGCCGAGCCCGAGCCCTGGGACCCGGTCGACTCGCTCGCCTGGCTCAAGGCGATGGCGTGGGACCTCCGCGGCAACTACGACGACGAGCTGGAGCGCGCGCTGTCGTACAGCACGCTCCAGGACGCGGGGCGCGTCGCTGCGCTGTTCCCCGCCTACCCGTCCGACGTCAACGCGCCCATCCTCGACCCGGGCGATCTCGACAACCCCCAGCAGGTCGCGCTCGAGCTCGGCCCCGAGGCCCGTGCCGCGTACGGCACCGACCATCTCCAGGGCGCGCTCGAGGCCGCCGACCGCGCGCTCGACGCCGTCCCCGTGCTCATCGGGCGCGGCGAGGGCACGGGCTCCAACTCGTGGGTCGTCTCCGGCGACCACACGGCCAGCGGCAAGCCGATCCTCGCCAACGACCCGCACCTGAGCCTCGGCGCCCCCGGGATCTGGGCGCAGGTCGGACTGCACTGCAACGAGGTCGGGCCGCAGTGCGCGTTCGACGTC
The DNA here is from genome assembly GCF_049913115.1 of Cellulosimicrobium sp. E-16. Lineage (NCBI taxonomy): Bacteria > Bacillati > Actinomycetota > Actinomycetes > Micrococcales > Promicromonosporaceae > Cellulosimicrobium > Cellulosimicrobium sp. E-16. The sequence goes on along the minus strand of NZ_CP183974.1, from coordinate 3,678,761 downwards.
GCGGGCTTCTCGTTCGCCGGGTTCCCCGGCGTCATCATCGGCCACAACGCGCAGCTCGCGTGGGGCCTGACGAACATGGGCGCCGACGTCACCGACTTCTTCGTCGAGCGCGTGCGGGACGACACCTACCTGCGCGGCGACGAGTGGGTTCCGCTCGAGACCCGGACCGAGACGCTGAGCGTCGCCGGAGGCGATGACGTCGAGCTCGAGATCCGCTCGACCGTGCACGGGCCGATCGTCTCCGAGGCGATCCCCGCGACCGAGTCCGCCGTCGACACCCCCGCCCTCGACACGCGCCTGGGCGAGTACGCCGTCTCCCTCCAGTGGACCGCGCTCGAGCCGGGCCGCACCGCCGACGCGGTCTTCGCGTTCAACCTCGCACAGGACGCCGACGACATGCAGGCCGCCGCGGCGCTGTTCGAGGTGCCCGCGCAGAACATCGTCTTCGCGACGGTGGACGGCCAGATCGGCTACCAGGCGCCCGGCAAGATCCCCGTCCGCCAGGCCGTGCCCGACGCCGAGGTGCCGTCGGACGGCACGTGGCCCCGCGACGGCTCCGACGAGCGCTACGACTGGCAGGGGTACGTCCCGAGCGAGCAGATGCCGCGCGTCGTCGACCCGGCCGAGGGGTTCGTCGTCGCCGCCAACCAGGCCGTCCTGCCCAGCGGCGTCGCGCCGTTCCTCACGACCGACTGGGACTACGGCTACCGTTCGCAGCGCATCCGCCAGCTCCTCGAGGCCGAGATCTCCGCCGGGCGACCGGTCGACGTCGACACGATGAACGAGATCCAGACCGACGACCGCAGCCCCTACGCCGAGGTGCTCGTGCCGCTCCTGCTCGACCAGGAGATCGACGACAGCTTCGAGGCCGAGGGCCAGGCGCTCCTCGCGGACTGGGACTACCGGACGGACACCGACTCCGCCGCGGCCGCGTACTTCGCCGCGGTCTGGCGCAACCTGCTCCAGCTCACCTTCTGGGACGACCTGCCCGAGTCGGCGCGACCCAACGGCGGGAGCCGCTGGCTCGCCGTCGTGCAGAACCTCCTCGAGAACCCGACCGACCCGTTCTGGGACGACCGCCAGACCGTCAGCGTCGTCGAGACGCGCGACGAGGTCCTCACCCAGGCGCTCGTCTCCGCGCGCCTCGACCTGACCGTGGAGCAGAGCAAGCAGCCCTCCGACTGGGCCTGGGGCACGCTCCACGTGCTCGCGCTCGAGCACCCGATCCTCGGCGGCGAGTCCATCCCCGGTCCCGTCCGCAACTGGGTCAACCCCGACCCCGTCGGCATGCCCGGCGGCTCGTCGATCGTCAACGCGACGGCCTGGGACGCGGCCTCCGGCTCGTTCGACGTGACGGCCGGCCCGTCGATGCGGATGGTCGTCGACCTCGACGACCTCGACGGCTCCACCTGGGTCACCGTCACCGGCACCTCCGGCCACCCGGCGTCCAGGCACTACTCCGACCAGCTCCAGACCTGGGCCCGCGGCGAGACGTACGACTGGCCGTTCTCCACGCAGGCCGTCGCCGAGGCCAGCAAGGACGAGCTCACCCTCGTCCCGTAGTCCCCGGTCCGGGCGCGGGGCCGTCGCGCCACGGCGGCAGGCCGAGCGCGACGGGCCGACCGAGCCGTGGTCCGGACGGGCGCAGCGGGAAGGTGTCCGCCGCCGGAGACGCTACGGGAGCCAGCGCCAGCCGAGGGGGGTCGCGACGGCGTCGACGGTCTTGTCGTGGGACTCGACCGGGAGCGGGCGGTCGGACGCGTCGTAGACCTCCTCGGGGAAGACGACGGCGACGACCTTGGTCCCGGGGCGCAGGTGCTCGAGGGCGCGGTCGTACCAGCCGCCGCCCTGGCCGAGACGGACGCCGCGCGAGTCGACGGCGAGCGCGGGGGCGACGACGACGTCGGCCTGTGCGATGGCCTCGGCCCCGAGCGACGGGGTGCCGGGTTCGGGCGGTCGGCCGGGGGCGCGGACCTGGAGGTCGGCGGGGCCGTCGTACAGGGCCCAGTCGCGCTGGAGGCCGGCGCCGAGCACGGGGAGCAGGACGCGCACCCCGCGTGCGGAGAGACGTTCGAGCATCTCCGTGGTGCCGGGTTCGGCGGGGCGGGCCGCGTAGGTCGCGACGCACGTGGCGGCGGCGACCTCGGGGATGGTCTCGACGACGTCGGCGATCGCGGCGGCCGCTTCCTTGCGGAGCCGCTCGGACCGCGCCTGGCGGTTGGTGCGGATGGCCTTGCGGAGGATCTCCTTCGCGTCCTCGGCTTCGATGCTTCCGTGCAGGGGGTACGGCTGGACCGGGCCACTCATGTCCCTATTGTCACCCGGCTCGCGGTTCCGTGCGGACGCCGCGCGGGTGACCTTCGGCCCTGGTGGGCCGGATCGGGTTCCGCCGACGGGTCCGGGGTGCCTATGATCAGAGGGAGCCAGTAGTTCGGACTCCTGACAAATGGGTCGTGGTCCGACGGAGGTCGACCAGTGAGGACGCCATGACCGCGACGACGCCCGCGAAGCCCAGCGCGACGACCCCGCGACCGCGGGGGAGCGCCCACGCCCGGACCGCGAGGGCCGCCGTCGTGCTCGCCGCGGGGCACGACGCCGCGTCGCGCGAGCTCCTGTCCCGGCCGCTGGGCAGCGCGACGGTCGTCGAGCTCGCGGTGGCGAACGTGCGCCGCGTGGTGGACGCGAGCCGCATCGTCGTCGTGGTGGCGCCCGACGACCCGACGGTGCGCGAGCTGCTCGGCGAGGACGTCGTCTACGTCGAGCAGGAGGCGCCGCTGGGCACCGGCGACGCGGTCCTCGCAGCGCGCGGGGCGGTCGCCTCGGTGCTGGGGCTCGGGGTCGACGAGCCGGTGCTGGTCGCGTACGCGGACACGCCCCTGCTGCGCTCGGAGTCGCTCCTCGGCCTGCTCACGCGTCACACCCTCACCGGCGCGGACCTCTCGCTCCTCTCGGCCGTCGTGGACGACCCGGGCGGCTATGGCCGCGTGGTGCGCGCCGAGGGCGAGATCACGGCGATCCTCGAGTCGTCCGAGGCGGGCGGCGTCTCCGGGCCGCGCACGGAGATCAACGTCGGTGCGTACGTCGCGGCGCCGGGCCTGCTGTTCGGCGAGCTCGAGCGCATGGCGTCCGACGGCGAGCACCGCCTCACGGAGCTGGCCCGCCGCGTCATCGGCGCGGGGAAGCGCATCTCGTCGTACCGGATCGTCGACGTCGACGAGGTGCGCGGCATCAACACGCCGGACGAGCTCGCGCAGGCGGCGGACATCGTCCTCAAGCGCCTGTTCGTCCCGAAGAAGAACACGGACACCAAGATCGTCTTCGGCACGGGCGGCTGGCGCGCGGTCATCGGCGAGGGGTACACGCTCGCGAACGTGCGCCGGCTCTGCCAGGCGATCGCGAACGAGACGATCCGCCGGGGACTGGACGCGAAGGGCGTCGTGATCGGCGGCGACCGCCGCTTCCTCTCGCGCGAGTCGGCCATCGCGGCGGCCGAGGTCTTCGCGGGCAACAACATCGCGGTCACGCTCCTGCCCGACGACGTCCCGACCCCGCTCGTGACGTTCGCCGCCCCGTACCTCGGCGCGGCGTACGGGATCATCGTCACGTCGAGCCACAACCCGCCCGAGTGGAACGGCATGAAGGTGTTCCGCCAGGACGGCTCGCTCCCGCTCGACGACGAGACGGACCGCTACCAGGACGAGGCCAACGCGCTGTCGGTCGACGACGTCATCACGCTCGACATCGACGTGGCGCGCCGCGCCGGCGTCGTGGTGGACCGGTCGCTCACCGACCCGTACGTGGACGCGATCGAGAAGATCATCGACGTGGACGCCGTGCGCGGCTCGGACCTCCAGGTGGTCGTCGACCCGATGTACGGCACGAGCCAGCTCACGCTCGGCACGATCCTGTCCGACATGCGCGTGCGCTCGGAGTTCATCCACGCGACGCACAACCCCCTGTTCGGCGGGGTCGCGCCCGCGCCGGACCTGCAGCGCCTGAGCACGCTCGTGACGATGATCCAGCAGGGCGGGGGCCGCTACGACCTCGGCATGGCCACGGACGGCGACTCCGACCGCATCGGCATCGTCGACGAGACCGGCGAGTACATCTCGACGAACGACCTGCTCCTCCTCCTGTACTGGTACCTGCACGAGGTCCGCGGCGAGAAGGGCGGCGTCGTGCGCAACCTCGCGACGACGCACCTGCTCGACCGCCTCGCGGCCCACTTCGGCGAGGAGTCGCGCGAGGTCAAGGTCGGCTTCAAGCACGTCACGGCAGGCATGGAGGAGATCGGTGCCGTGCTCGGCGGCGAGTCGTCGGGCGGCCTGACGATCCGCGGCTGGATCCTCGGCAAGGACGGCATCTTCGCGTGCGCCCTGGTGGCCGAGATGCTGGCCCGCACGGGCAAGCGGATCTCCGAGCTGCGCGCGATGATCTACGAGATCACGGGTCGCCTCCACACGCTCGAGGCGGGCGTGCCGGCGACGCCGGAGATGCGCGTCGAGGTGCCGCGGCGCCTCGAGGCGGAGCCGCTCACGCACGTCGGCCCCTACCCTGTCGTCTCGGTCTCCCACCTCGACGGCACCAAGATCCTCCTCGAGAACGACAACTGGGCGCTCCTGCGGTTCTCCGGCACCGAGCCCGTCCTGCGCATGTTCGTCGAGGCGGACTCGCCCGAGAAGGCCGCCGAGCTGCTCGAGTGGCTCCAAGGGTTCGTCACCGCCGGCGTCTGACGGCCCCGGACCACCCCCCATCCCCCCGGCCCCCAGCCCCACCCCACGACAGGAACCAGAGCAACGATGCGCTACGGCCACTTCGACACCGCGCACGACGAGTACGTCGTCGAGCGCCCCGACGTCCCCGTCTCGTGGACGAACTACCTCGGCAGCAAGAACCTGTGCACCGTGCTGTCGCACACCGGCGGGGGGTACTCGTACTACAAGAGCTCGCAGTACGGCCGGATCACCCGCTTCCGGCAGAACGGTGTCCCGGTCGACCGGCCGGGCCACTACGTGTACCTGCGCGACGACGCGGACGGCGACTTCTGGTCGGTGTCGTGGCAGCCGGTCGGCAAGCCGTTCGTCGGCCCCGGCGAGGAGCTCGACCCCGCGGGCGGGGCGGGTCGTTGGACGACCCGGCACGGGCTCGGCTACTCGACGTTCCGTGCCGAGTACAAGGGTGTCGACGCCGAGCAGACGGTCTTCATCCCCGTGGACGACGACGTCGAGGTCTGGGACGTCCGGCTGACGAACACGACGGACGAGGTGCGTGAGCTCACCGTCGGGTCGTACGTGGAGTTCAGCTTCCACACGATCACGATCGACAACCAGAACCTCCAGATGTCGCTCTACGCGTCCGGCTCCTCCTACGAGGACGGCATCATCGAGTACGACTTCTACTACGAGCCGTGGACGTACCACTTCTTCGCGTCGAGCGAGACGCCGTCGTCGTACGACTCGCTGCGCGACAACTTCATCGGCCCGTACCGCTCCGAGGCGAACCCGATCGCGATCGAGCGCGGGCACGGTTCGAACGAGTCCGCGACGACGCAGAACCACTGCGGTGCGCTCCAGCACAAGATCATGCTCGCGCCGGGCGAGACCAAGCGCCTCGTCTACATGCTCGGCTACGGCTCGCGCGACGCGGCCGGCCGTGCGATCCAGGCGAAGTACTCGGACGTCGCGACGGTCGACGCCGAGCGCGCTCGGCTCCGCGCGTTCTGGCGCACCAAGCAGGACAAGCTGCGGATCCGCACGCCCCACGAGGGCATGAACACGATGATCAACTCGTGGACCCTCCTCCAGGCGGAGACGTGCGTGCAGTGGTCGCGCTTCGCGTCGTTCGTCGAGGTGGGCGGCCGCGCGGGCCTCGGGTACCGCGACACCGCGCAGGACGTCATGAGCGTCATCCACTCGAACCCGACGAAGACGCGCCAGCGCATCGTCGAGCTCCTGCGCGCGCAGACGGAGGCCGGGTACGGCCTGCACCTGTTCGACCCCAAGGCGTTCGACCCCGACGCGGAGAAGCTGCCCGACGTCCCGTCGCCGACGATCGTGCCCACGGTCGACCCGAAGGACCTCATCCACGGCCTCGAGGACACGTGCTCGGACGACCACCTGTGGCTCGTGCCGTCGGTCGTCGAGTACGTCAAGGAGACGGGCGACCGCTCGTTCCTCGACCTGGAGATCCCGTTCGCCGAGGGCACGCCCGCGACCGTGTACGACCACCTGGTGAAGGCGCTCGAGTTCTCCGCGGAGCAGGTGGGCCAGAACGGCGTCGCGCTGGGCCTGCGCGCGGACTGGAACGACTGCCTCAACCTCGGCGGCGGCGAGACCTCGCTCGTGACGTTCCTGCACGCGTGGGCGATCGGCGCGTTCCTCGAGATCGCGGAGCCGCTCGCCGCGGCGGGCGACGAGCGGGCCGAGGCGGACGTCGCGCGGTTCACGGCCGAGCGCGAGCGCATCGCCAAGGTCGCGGACACCCAGCTCTGGGACGGCCGCTGGTGGATCCGCGGGTACACGCGCGACGGCGTGAAGATCGGCTCGGCCGAGAACGAGGAGGGCAAGATCTTCCTCGAGCACCAGGCCTGGCCCGTCATCGCGGGCATCACGAGCCAGGAGCGCGGCGAGGCGTCGATGGACGCGGTGCGCGAGCTGCTCGGCTCCGAGTACGGCAACCACCTCAACTGGCCCGCGTTCACCAAGGTCGACGACACGGTCGGCTTCGTCACGCGCGTCTACCCGGGCATCAAGGAGAACGCCGCGATCTTCTCCCACCCCAACGCGTGGCCGATCATCGCCGAGGCGATGCTCGGGCGCGGCGACGAGGCCGTGCAGTTCTACGACGCGATCCTGCCGTACCACCAGAACGACAACATCGAGGTGCGCGGCGCGGAGCCGTACGCGTACGTCCAGTTCCTCTACGGCCGCGACCACGAGTGGTTCGGCAAGGCGCAGAACCCGTGGCTCACGGGCACGGCCGGCTGGATGTACACCGCGGTGACCAAGTACGTCCTCGGCGTGCGCCTCGCGCTCGACGGCCTGGTCGTCGACCCGTCGATCCCGAAGGACTGGGACGGGTTCGAGGTGCGTCGCGAGTGGCGCGGCGCCGTCTACGACATCGAGGTCCGCAACCCCGACCACGTGTCCAAGGGCGTGCGCTCCGTGACGGTCGACGGCGTCGAGCACGACCCGACGGCCCCGATCCCCGCGCTGCCGGAGGGCACCGAGGCGAAGGTCGTCGTCACCCTGGGCTGATCCACGCTCGGGCTGACGACGACGGACGCGCGGGGCCCGTGGCCCCCGGGGCCCCTGCGCGTCGACCACGGCACGACCCGACGGTCCGTGCGCCACCACGCGGTGGCGCGCGGGCCGTCGGTGGTGTCACCCTGTGCACCGAGGACCGGGCGCCCGCCCGTGCCCGCCGAGAGCTCCCCGAGGACGGTCACCGCCGGATGACGCACAAGATCACGCGCGGCTGGACCGTCACCAAGCCGTGGCCCGTGACACTGCGGGACGACACGCTGGGCGGCTCGATCGTGCTGCGCCCGCTGCGCCGTCGGGACGCGAACGCGTGGATGCGCCTGCGCGCGCACAACGCGGACTGGCTCGAGCGTTGGGAGGGCACGTCGCCGCGCCCCGGCAGCGGGGGAGGCCCGCCGACGTTCGCCGAGTACGTCCGCGTCCTGTCCGCCCAGGCGCGGGCCGGGTCGTCGCTGCCGTTCGCCGTCGAGCTGGACGGCGAGCTCGTCGGCCAGCTCACGGTCTCCTCGATCACGTACGGGTCGCTGTGCGGCGCGAGCATCGGCTACTGGGTGAGCGAGCACGTCGCGGGCCGCGGCGTCATCCCCACCTCCGTGGCCATGGCGACGGACTACTGCTTCGCGGTCCTCGGCCTGCACCGCATCGAGATCAACATCCGCCCGGAGAACGGCCCGAGCCTGCGCGTCGTGGAGAAGCTGGGCCTGCGCGACGAGGGCGTGCGCGAGCGGTTCCTGCACATCCAGGGGGCGTGGCGCGACCACCGGACGTTCGCGATCACGAGCGAGGAGGTCCCCGACGGGCTCCTCGCGCGCTGGCAGGCGAAGCGCCGCGAGACCATCTGAGCCGACCGACACGCCGGAGCGCGTGCGGAGCGTGGCCGCGCGCCTCGCCTACGGTCGTGATGTGGAATCGGCCTCGGGGATCGTCGCGCTCGCGGTGTTCCTGCTGTGGGTCGGGTTCTACGTCCCGCACCGGGTGCGTCACCGGCAGCAGCTGCTGGAGGCGCGCACGGACGACCGCTTCTCCGGCTCCCTGCGCGTCCTGGCCGTCGCCGGCCCGGGTGGCGGAGGGATGGACCGGTGGGACGCGCGGCTCGACGGCGTCACGACCGTCGCCGCGATCGCCTCCGGTCCCGCCGGCGGCGGGCGCCCCCTGCTCGGGGGAGCGGGATCGCAGGGCCGGTCGGAGGACCGGACGCACGAGGAGGAGGGAACGCACGCCATGGGGAGCACCGAGAGCGCGTCACCCTCGCGCGGGGCACCGCCGCGCCGTCAGCCGGCGTCCGAGCAGTCCCGCCTCGCCCTCCTCGAGCGGCGCGCCGCCGCGGCGCGCCGCCGTCTCGCGCTCACGGTCGTGCTGCTCCTCGCGAGCGTCGCGGTGTGGGTCGTCGTCGCGCTCGGGTACGTCCCGTGGTGGGTCGGCGTGGTCCCGACGGCGTTCCTCGGGCTCGTGCTCGTGCTGGGCCGTCGTGCGGTGCTCGCCGCGCAGCGGTCCGACGCCGCGTGGCTGGCCGAGCGTCGTGCCGCCGCCCGTGTCGCGCGCGGGACCGTCCTGGGGGCGCCGCCCGCGCCCCGGGGCGCCCGTCCGCGCGTCACCGGCCGCGCCGTGCACGGGTCGCAGGTGAGCACGCAGATGATCCCGCGCGTCACGCCCCAGGACCTCGCGCGGGCGAACGCCACCGCGGCGGGGCTCTCCGGGACGTCCGCGGCTTCCGCCTCGTCACCGCGCGAGCGCACGACCGCGTCGAGCACGACCGCGGCCGACGACTCCGGCTCCGAGGAGCCCGCCACTGCTCGCGGCGGCTCGGGCGTGACCTCCGTGGTCGTCACGGAGGTGTCGGTCGACGTGACGGAGGTCGTCGAGGTCGTCGAGGAGGACCACGTACCGTCGGGTCGCGCCTGGGACCCGGTGCCCGTGCCGCCTCCGACGTACACGATGAAGCCCACGGCACCGCGCCGCGAGCCCGTCCCGCTCACGGACGACGACGTCGTCTCGCCCGCCCGGGCGGGCGCCGCACCCGCGCCGGCCGCCGCGGTCGAGGTCGTCGTGGACGTGTCGTCCGGCGCGCCCGAGCCCGCCGCGGGCGACGAGCGCAAGCCGTCGACCGAGACGCTGGGTCTCGACCTCAACGAGATCCTCGCCCGCCGTCGGGCTGCAGGGCAGTAGCTCCCCCGGGGGTGGCCGGTTTGGTAGACCCCGCCCCCGGGGTGCTAGTCTGTTCCTCGCTTGAGGGGCTATGGCGCAGTTGGTAGCGCGTCTCGTTCGCAATGAGAAGGTCGGGGGTTCGAATCCCCCTAGCTCCACCGGAGAGACCCTCGCCAGACCAGGTCCACGACCTGCGAAGGCGAGGGTCTCGTCTTTTCTGCGGTGATATCAGGCTCTTGGCGCCCTCCCGCGCCGACGGTCAGAAACCCTCGCGACGGATGCTGGCCTCTGCGTCGTCCGCACACGTCGCACCTATGCTGGCCGCGTGGCGCTCACCGAGCTCGTCCCCGTCCCCGGCGGGACGTTCCGCATGGGTTCCGACCGGCACTACCCGGAGGAAGGGCCGGCGCACGTCCGTGAGGTCGAGCCGTTCCTGCTCGAGCGGCACGCGGTGACGAACGCGCAGTTCGCGGCTTTCGTCGCGGAGACCGGCTACGTGACCGTCGCGGAGCGCGCGCTCGACCCGGCCGACTTCCCGGGGGCCGACCCGGCGGACCTGGTGCCGGGAGGCCTGGTGTTCACCCCGACGGCCGGTCCCGTCGACCTGCGCGACTGGCGGCAGTGGTGGCGGTGGCAGCCGGGGGCGTCGTGGCGCGCGCCGCAGGGGCCGGGCTCCGACGTCGACGACCGCCCCGACCACCCGGTGGTGCTCGTCGCGTTCGAGGACGCGTCGGCCTACGCGGCCTGGGCGGGCCGCCGCCTCCCGACGGAGGCCGAGTGGGAGCGCGCCGCGCGGGGCGGTTTGGAGGACGCCGAGTTCGCGTGGGGCGACGAGCTGGCGCCGGGCGGGCGTCCGAGGGCGAACACGTGGCAGGGCCGGTTCCCGTACCTGAACGAGGGCTGGGGCGGGACGTCGCCCGTCGGCTCGTACGAGCCAAACGCGTACGGGCTGGTGGACCTCGTCGGGAACACGTGGGAGTGGACGGCCGACACCTTCGCCCCCCGTCACGTCGTCCCGGGGACGCGCGGGCCGGACGCCGGTGCGCGGCCGAATCTCCTGGCGCCGACGACGTCGCCGCAGGTCCTGCGCGCCACCAAGGGAGGGTCGCACCTGTGCGCGCCCGAGTACTGCCGCCGGTACCGTCCCGCGGCCCGCTCCCCGCAGTCGGACGACAGCGCGACGACGCACCTCGGGTTCCGCTGCGCCGCGGACGCGGGCTGACGGACGACGAGGGCCCCCGCCGGTCGGCGAGGGCCCTCGTTCGCGTGCTCGGATCGCGCGCGGAGGCCGACGAGTCGCGGGTCAGCCCGGGCAGGTGTACTCGATGCCGTTCTCGTAGTGCGTGCCCGGCCCGAGCTCCTCGCACTTCTCGATGACGGCGGACGTGGTAACGCCGATGATGATGCCCACGACGATCGAGATCACCAGCACGACGGCACCGACGATGATGCCCGCGAGGGCGACGCCGTTCTTGTAGCCGGCCTTCTTCGACTTGTTGAAGGCGATGATGCTGAGGATCAGGCCCACGATCGAGAGGCAGCCGAGGAAGGACAGGACGAGGCCGACGATGCCCATCGTCTTGCCGGGGTCCTGGGCCGGGGCGGAGTATCCGGGGGTGCCACCCTGGGGGGCTCCGTACTGCGGTGCCTGCGGTGCGCCGTACTGGGGCGCCTGCGGGGCGCCGTACTGCGGGGCCTGCGGCGGCTGCTGGGGCTGGCCGGGCTGCGGAGCGCCGTACGAGGGCGGTCCGGACGGCGTCCCGCCGGGCTGCGGGTTCTGGTCGGGCTGGTCGGGGGTCGACATGCGATCTCCTCGGCGGTGGGTTCGGGCCCGGCCAGTATGCCGGTCGAGGCCGCCCGCCGTCCCGACCGCCCGCGGCGCGTCCCCGACACGGGTCGGCGGTTCGTCCGCCGTCCACGCGACGGGCCGACCGTCACGAGTCCCACACATCCGTGGGTCTGCGAGCCGTGGGGCATGCGCGATGATGGGGGCGTGAACTCTCGGAAGGTCCGATTCGTCCCTGTCGCCCTCCCCGTCGTCCTCAGTCTCGGTGCCGTTGCGGCGCTCGGTGGCTGCGCCGCGGAGACCGCGAAGGCGGACGGACCGTCCTCGGACGAGACCGGGCTCGTCGCCCGTGCCGCGGAGCCCAGCGACGGCGTCCTCGTGCTGGACTCGACCGATCCGGCGGAGCTCGCCCTGACGAGCAGCCAGGCGTTCTTCACGTCCGCACCCGTCGTCGTCCTCGCCGTCGCCGACGACGAGGCGGCGCGGGCCACGGCCGCCGCCGCGGCGGTCGAGCTCGCCGCGCCCGTGCTCCTGGTCGGCGGCGCCATCTCCGACGGGGGGCTGCGCACGGAGCTCGCCCGGCTCGGCACGGTCGCGGCCGTCGAGGTCGGCGAGGCGGACGCGCCCCCCGGGCAGGACGACACGGGTGAGACCCCGGAGCGCGCGACGCTGGGCGACGTCGAGGGCGTCGAGCGGGTCCTGCTCGACGTGGGGGCGCTCGGCGCCGACGGTGCTCTCGATCCGCACGACCTCGACGACGTCCGCGCCGCGCTGCCCGAGCGCGGCGAGCCGGAGACGCTGACCGAGGTGCTCGCCCTCACGGAGCCGGGGGGGCTCGACGCGCCCGGCGGCCCGCAGTCCGCGGCGATCGCGACCGCCCGTGCGGCCGGGGCGGTGCCGCTCGAGGTGCCGCAGGGCGACCCGCGCTCCTCGGCGGAGGTCATCGACGCGCTCGCGGCCGCGAAGGCGCTCGCGGTCGTGGGCATCGGGGCGAGCTTCGGGTCCGCGGAGGACCTGGGGTGGCGGCTGCGCGCGGCCGAGGCCGGCGACCTGCTCCCGAGCGGGTCGCAGCTCGTGCTCGCCGACGGCGTGCGGTACGTGGCGGTCGAGGCGGACGCGGTGACCTCCGGGCTCGAGGCGGTGGGGGAGTGGGCGGTGTCCGACGCCGTCACGCGCGCGCAGGACGCGGCGGCGTCGTACGCGGAGGCCGTGCCGGAGGAGACCGTGGTCCCGGTGCTCGAGGTCCCGGCGACCCGGGCGTCGTCGAACCCCGGCGAGGACCGGGACTACTCGACCGAGATCCCGGCCGAGGAGCTGGTGCCGCTCGTGGACGCGGCGTCCGAGGCGGGGGTCATGGTCGTGCTGCGCCTCGAACCGGGCCGCGCGTCGTTCGACGAGCAGGTGACCGAGTACGCGGACGTCCTCGCCCGCCCGACCGTGGGTGTGGCGCTCGACGTCGACGCGCGCCGGGTCGGCGACGGTTCCCCGGCCGGCACCGTGGACGCGGCCGAGCTGGGCGCGGCGATCGACGCGGTCGGCGAGGTCGTGCGGACGAAGGGGCTCCCGCAGAAGCTGGTCGTGCTCCAGCGCTCGGACGGGGACGCGATCCGGGGGGCGTCCGACCTCGACCTGGGGTCAGGGGAGGCGGCTGTGGTCCTGCAGTCCACCTCGGGCGACAGCTACGCCGCACGGGTGCAGGACTGGGGGCTGCTCCTCGACGGGCTGCCGCAGGGTGTGGCCGGCGGCTGGACGACCGGTTCGTCGGACCCGGCCCGTGACGTCGAGGGCGTGCTCTCGCTCGACCCGAGCCCGCGGTACGTCGCGCCCTCGCGCTAGTCCGGGGGCGCTTGGCCGCGCCCCGAGCGGCGGGTTAGGGTGTGTCGCTCGCAAAAGCCGAATCGATTCGATCCCAGCCAGACGACGAGGTACCCGATGGTCTCGGTCATCCCCCAGCCCCTGCACGTCGAGCCCGGGACGGGCCACGTTCCCGTCGCCACGCTGGAGGTCCACGCGCTTCGTCTCGAGCGGACCGCCCCGTGGCTCGGGGACCTGGCCGCCTCGCTCCTGAGCGGCCTCGACGGCGTCGCCGCGACGCACCACGACCCGGCGTCGGGCGCCACGGCGGGTGCCGGGTCGGGCTCCCCGACCCCCACCGCGCTCGTGCTCCGGGTCGACGAGCCGGCCGGTCCCGAGGGTTCCACGAGCCCGGAGCGGTACAGCCTGGTCGTCGACGAGGCCGGGATCACCGCGACCGCCGCCGAGCCCGCCGGGCTGCTCCACGCGGTGCAGACGCTGCGGCAGCTCGTCGAGGCGCCCGGCCCGGGCGACGAGCCCGCGCGGGTGCCCCACGTCGTCGTGCACGACGCGCCCCGCTACCCCTGGCGCGGCCTGTCCGTGGACCTCGCGCGGACGTTCTTCGGCCTCGACGCGCTGCGTGCCGTGATCGACGTCGCGGCGGCGTACAAGCTCAACGTGCTCCACCTGCACCTCACGGACGACCAGGGCTGGCGCATCGAGTCGCCGTCCCGGCCCGAGCTCGCCAAGCTCTCCTCGGGGAGCGACACGTCGGGCGGGAAGGGCGGGCACCTGTCGCTCGCGGACTTCCGCGCGCTGCAGGACCACGCGGCGGAGCGCTTCGTGCGGGTCGTGCCGGAGATCGACGTCCCCGGCCACATCAACGCGGCGACGCACGTGTACGGGGACCTCATGCCCGACGGCGTCGCGACCGACGCCTACTCCGGCATCGAGGTCGGCTTCTCGCGCCTCACGTTCGACCTGCCGGCCACGGAGCCGTTCCTGCGCGACGTCTTCATGGACCTGGCGCACGCGACGGACGGCGAGCACGTGCACCTCGGCGGTGACGAGGTGCTGAAGATGGAGCCCGCGGAGTACGCGCAGTTCGTCGAGCTGTGCGAGCGCCTGGTGCTCGAGGCCGGCAAGAAGCCGGTCGCGTGGCAGGAGGCCGCGAAGGCGCCGCTGCGCCCGGGCACGATCGTGCAGTACTGGGACACGCACCCCATGGACCTCACGTACCTGGTCGACGCCGCGAAGTCCGGGGCGCGCGTCATCCTGTCGCCCGCGAACCGCGTCTACCTCGACATGCGCTACACGGCCGAGTTCGACCCCGCCCTGGGGCAGGACTGGGCCGGCCTCGTCGAGGTGCGCGACTCCTACGACTGGGAGCCCGAGGCGGTCGTGCCCGGTCTGCCGGTCGAGACGATCGAGGGCGTCGAGGCGGCGGTGTGGACCGAGCGCATCCCGACGCTCGACGCGCTGTTCACGATGCTCCTGCCGCGCCTGAGCGCCGTCGCGGAGGTCGGCTGGACCGCTCCGGACCGCAAGGACTGGGACGGCTTCCGTCGCCGCGTCGCCCGCGAGGCGCACGTCTGGCGCCGCGCGGGGATCGCGTTCCACGAGTCCGCGCAGGTCGACTGGTGACGCGTCAGATCCAGGTCGGCAGCCACATGTGCAGGCGCCAGAACCAGTACGGCACCTGCCACGCCGTCCAGATGGGGTAGAAGAACACGCTGACGGCGCCGATCGTCGTGAGCAGGACCGTGAGCACCACCTTCACGCGCGCTCGCGCGACCGGGCGGTGCTCGGTGCGTTCGAGCGCGAGCGTCATCGCGTACACGAGCGTGAGCACGACCCACGGCGTGAACACGATCGAGTAGAACGTGAAGATGGTCCGCTCGGCGTAGAGGAACCAGGGCGCCCACCCGGCGACGATGCCGCTGAGCACGGCGAGCGCCCGCCAGTCCTTGAGCCGCACGAGCGCCCAGAGCGCGACGAGGATCGCGAGCGCCGCCGTCCACCACAGCACGGGGTTGCCGAGCGACGTGATCGCGCGGGCGCAGCGCTCCACCTCGCACCCCGCCTCGCCAGGGTCGTAGGAGCGCCAGTAGAACGAGGTGGGGCGCCACTGGAGGATCCACCCGAGCGGGTGCGCCTCGTAGGTGTGCTCGGACGTGAGCCCGTTGTGGAAGTCCCACATCTTGAGGTGGTACTCCCACAGCGACCGCAGGCCGGGCGGGAGCCACTGGACCCCCTCGCCGGGGTGGTCGAGCGCCCACTGGCGCATGTACGCCCCGGGGCTCCGGAACCACGAGGTCCACGACGCGAGGTAGGCGAGCGCCGCCGTCGGGAGCATGACGAGCGCGGCCGGGATCGCGTCGCGCACGAGCGCGTCCTCCCACCAGCGCCCGACGCCCGCGGTGCGCCGCGCCGTCGCGTCCCACAGCACCGACACGACGGCGAGGACGGCGAGGAAGTACAGCCCCGACCACTTGACCCCGCACGCGAGGCCCAGCGCGACGGCCGCGGCGAACCGCCACCACCGCCACCCGAGCCCGGGGCCGTAGCGACCGATCCTCGCGCCCGCGTCGAGGATCGCCCCGCAGCGCTCGGCGAGGCGCCGGCGCGCCTGCTCGCGGTCGAGGAGCAGGCACCCGAACGCGACGAGCACCCAGATCATGAGCATGTTGTCGAGCAGACCCGTGCGGGAGTGCACGATCGCCTCGCCGTCCACGGCCATGAGCGCGCCCGCGACGATCCCCATCGCCGTCGAGGCGAACAGGCGCCGGGCGATCCGCGCCACGAGCACGACGGCGACCACCCCGACGACCGCGGACGCGATCCGCCACGACCACGGGTTCTCCGCGCCACCGAAGAACCTCATCCCGAGCGCGATCATCCACTTGCCGAGCGGGGGGTGGACCACGTAGTCGGCGGTCGGGAGGAACGAGTTCACGTCCCCGGCCTCGAACGCCGGGTTCGGCTCCTCGGGCCAGTCGGCCTCGTACCCGACCTGGAGCAGCGTCCACGCCTGCTTGACGTAGTACGTCTCGTCGAACACGAGCGTGCCCGGGCGGCCGAGGTTCCACAGCCGCAGCACGGCCGCGACGGCGGCGACGATCGCGACCCCGAGCCACCCCCACAGCCGGTCGTGCGCGGTCGCCCCCAGCGCCAGACGGCGAGGCCCGAGCAGGGCGAGCAGGAGGCGCTCGCGATGGGTCAGGTCGGGCGCGTCGTCGGCGTCCTGCGCGAGGCGCGAGGGCGATGCGTCGGCGTCTGAAGGAACGCCGTCGGGCTCGACGTCGGACGGCTGGGCCGACGCGTCGCCGGGCTCGTCGGGGGCGTCGGTCGCGTGCCGGGGTCCGGGGTGCGCGTCGGCGGGCGGCTGGGACACGCTGGCCATCGTAGGGGCACACGGGTGTGGAACCCTGGGAACCATGTCCTCCTCGACCGACGCGCCCGACGCCGACCGGCCCACGACCCCGCGGGAGGCCGGGCACCTGGTGCTGGGCGGCACCCCGATCGGCAACGCGGAGGACGCGAGCCCTCGGCTGCGGCGGCTGCTCGCGGAGGCGGACGTCGTCGCGGCGGAGGACACGCGCCGCCTGCACGCGCTCGCGGGCCGGCTGGGCGTGCAGGTCGGTGGTCGCGTGCTGAGCTTCCACGAGCACAACGAGTCCGACCGCGCGGACGACCTGCTCGACGTCGTCGACGACGGCGGGACGGTGCTCGTCGTGTCCGACGCGGGCATGCCGAGCGTGTCCGACCCGGGTTTCCGCGTCGTCGCGCGCGCGGTCGAGCGCGGGGTCCCGGTCACGACGGCGCCCGGGCCGAGCGCGGTGCTCACCGCTCTCGCGCTCTCGGGCCTCCCGACGGACCGCTTCTGCTTCGAGGGCTTCCTGCCGCGCAAGGCGGGCGACCGGTCGCGCGCGCTCGCCGCGCTCGCCGACGAGCCGCGCACGCTCGTGTTCTTCGAGGCGCCGCACCGGGTGGCGGAGACGCTCGCCGCGATGGCCGAGGCGTTCGGCCCGGACCGGCCCGCCGCGGTCGCGCGCGAGCTCACCAAGACGTACGAGGAGGTGCTGCGCGGGCCCCTCGCCGAGCTCGCGGAGCGCGCCGCCGAGGAGCAGCTCCGCGGGGAGATCTGCGTCGTGGTCGGTGGCGCGCCGCCCCGCGGCCCGGTCCCGCTCACCGAGCTCGTGCCGGGAGTCCTCGCGCGCGTCGACGGCGGCGAGCGGCTCAAGGAGGTCGTCGCGGACGTCGCCCAGGACGCGGGGGTCGCGAAGCGCGACCTCTACGCAGCGGCGCTGGAGGCGCGCCGCCGCTGAGCCCGCGCGGGACGGGCCGTCAGCGCCCGACGGCGGCGCTCGGCTCGAGCGCGACGCCCGCCGCGGCGAGCTCCTCGCGCGCTGCGGCGCCGAGCTCGGGCGTGACCGGCACGGTGAGGTCGGTGAGGACCCGGGTGGCGAGGCCGAGCGCGTGGGCGTCGAGCGCCGTCGCGCGCACGCAGTGCGACTCGGCGATGCCGACGACGTCGACCGCCTCGATCCCTGCGTCGTGCAGGACGTCCGCGAGCGGCCGGCCGCCGACGTCGACCCCCTCGAAGCCGGAGTACGCGGCCTGGTACTCGCCCTTCTTCACCCCGGCGTCAGGCGCGAGGTCGGCCAGCGCGGGGTGCAGCTCGGCGTTCGGGGTGCCCGCGATCCCGTGCGGCGGCCACGTGTCGACGAAGTCCGGCTCCGGGCTCCAGTGCTCGCCCGGGTCGACGTGCCAGTCCTGGGTCGTGACGACGAGGTCGTAGGCGTCGCGGTGGTCGCGCGCGTGGTCGGCGATGCGCTGGGCGACGGCGTTCCCGCCCTCGACCCCCAGCTCCCCGCCCTCGCAGAACGTGGGCTGGACGTCGACGACGATCAGCGCGCGGCGCACCGCGGGAGTGTTCTCGCTCATGCGCCCACTCTGCCACCCGGGCCGGGGGCGTGGGGGAGCCAGCGGGCGCGGCAGCGGGGCCCGCCGGGCGCGTCGCGCGGGCGGGTGCGAGAGTGGGAGCAGCCGTGACCCGAGCACCCGGGAGGTACCCGATGAGCGACGACCCGACGCCCGCCACGACCCCTCCGGCCGGCGCGGCGGAACGGCCTATCGGGTACTGGCTCAAGCTCGTCGACCGGCTCATCGACGAGAGCTTCGACGGCGTGTTCCAGCACTCGGGGCTCACGCGCCGACACTGGCAGGTGCTCAACACGATCCGGGACGGCGTGAGCGAGGAGACGAGCGTCGACGGCGTGCTGTCGCCGTTCACGGGCGCCGCCCCGGGGGTCGGGCACGGGGCGAGCGCCGTGACGGCCGAGATCGACGACCTCGTGCGGCGGGGCTGGGTCGCGCGCGACGGCGCGGGCCGGTTGTCCGTGACCGTCGCCGGCAACCATGCCTACCACGACCTGCTCGACGCCGTGTCGCTCGCGCGCGAGCGCGTCGCCGAGGGCGTGAGCCGCGCGGAGTACGCCCAGACGGTCGCGACGCTCGAGCGCATGGCGCGCAACCTCGGCTGGGAGGGCTGAGCGCGCGTCCCGACGAGACGGGACGCGCGGCGTCCGGCAGCAGGCGTACCCTGCGAGACCCGCGACCCGCGCGCACCCCCGCGCCCGGGAGCGCCGCACAGAGCTGGAGCACTGCGATGGAGTTCCGCCGGATCCCCGGTCTGCCGCCCTACGTCTTCACCATCATCGACGGGCTCAAGATCGAGGCACGCCGAGCGGGGCGCGACATCGTGGACCTCGGCTTCGGCAACCCGGACCTGCCCAGCCCGCAGGTCGCGGTCGACAAGCTCGCCGAGGCCGCGCAGAACTCGCGCAACCACCGCTACTCCGCGTCGCGCGGCATCCCCAAGCTCCGCGAGGCCGTCGCGGGCCTGTACCAGCGCCGGTTCGGCGTGAGCCTCGACCCGGACACGGAGATCATCTCGACCATCGGCGCCAAGGAGGGCTTCAGCCACCTCATGTGGGTGCTGCTCCAGCCGGGCGACGTCGCGCTCGTCCCCACGCCCAGCTACCCCATCCACATCTGGGGCCCCTACTTCGCAGGCGCCGACGCGCGCCAGGTCCCCATCGGCGACGGGACCGACGCCGCGGGGTACATCGACCGGATCATCGAGGCGTGGGAGCTGGGCTGGCCCAAGCCGCGCGTCGTCGTGCTGTCGTTCCCGCACAACCCGACGACGACGGTCGCGACCAAGCAGGACCTCCAGCGCCTCGTCGACTGGGCCCGGGACAAGGACGTCGTGCTCGTGCACGACCTCGCGTACGCGGACATGACGTTCGACGGGTTCGAGCCGCCGTCGATCATGGAGTGCGAGGGCGCGCGCGAGGTGGCGGTCGAGCTCTACTCCATGACGAAGTCGTTCTCCATGGCGGGCTGGCGCGTCGCGTTCCTCGTGGGGCGCCGCGACGTCGTCGGGGCGCTCGCCAAGCTCAAGAGCTACCTCGACTACGGCACGTTCCAGCCGATCCAGATCGCCGCGACCGTCACGCTCAACGAGGCGACGGAGTTCCCGCAGGAGATCTCGTCCGTCTACGAGTCGCGTCGCGACGCCTTGTACGACGGCCTCCAGCGCATCGGCTGGGACATCCACAAGCCCGGCGGCACGATGTTCGCCTGGGCCCGGATCCCCGAGCCCTACCGCGACATGGGCTCGATCGAGTTCGCGACGCACCTCGTCGAGGAGTGCGACGTCGCCGTCTCCCCGGGCGTCGGGTTCGGCCCCGGCGGCGACGAGTTCGTGCGGTTCGCGCTCATCGAGAACGAGCACCGCATCGGTCAGGCGATCCGCGGCCTCAAGCGCGGGCTCACCCGGCTGGCGTAGGCGTCGTCCCCGTCCACACGTCGTCCCCGCGCAGCACGGCGTCGGCACCGCCGTCGTCGTAGACCGTCTGCCCGGTGACGTGGGTGTTCGCCGGGTCGGTGAGCCACAGCAGCAGGCTCGCGACCGACTCGGGCGACTGGTGCCCGTGCAGGGGCATCGGGACGGCGGCGTCGACCATGGCGGCGGACTCCGGGGTCGCGAGCAGCTCGGACGTCATGGGCGTGAGCACCGTCCCCGGGGCGACGGCGTTGAGCGGGATCCCCCGACCCGCCCACGCCGGGGTGACGCACTCGCGCCGCACCCACCGCGAGAGCGCGCGCTTGGACGACGGGTAGCTGAGGTAGCCGACCTCGGGCCCCTGGTCCGCGAGCGCCGCGGCGACGCGCAGCGCCGCGTCCTCGTCGTCCGCGAGGCACGCGGCGACGAGCTCGTCGGAGACCGGCTGCAGGGTCGCCATGGACGACACGACGGCGACGCGCGGCGCGTCCGACCGTTCGAGCGCGGGGAGCAGCGCGGCGAGGAGCCGCGTGACGCCGAAGAAGTTCACGGCGACGGTCTTCGGTACCGGGGCGGAGATGCCCGCGCACGCGATGGCCCCGTCGACGCGCCCGTCGGTGAGCGTCGTGACGCGGTCGACGGCGCGCGCCCGGCCGTGAGGGGTGCTCAGGTCGGCCTCGACCTCGGCGTCGCGCAGGTCGACACCGACCACGCGGTCCCCCCGGTCGCGCAGCAGCGCGGCGGTGGACGCACCGACCCCCGACGCCGAACCCGTGACCACGTACGTCCGCGACATGCGTACCGACCTCCTCACCGGCTCCTCCGGCCCTCGGAGGAGCTCCCGGTACCAGCGTGCCTCGCCGCGGGCGGGCGTATGGCCGCCGAAGGACCGGGTCGACGGGCCAGAGGTCCTGAGGGGCCGGGGTCAGGCCGGCGCCGCCGTGGGCGGCGTCCGGCCGTGCCGCCCCTGGTACCTGTCGACCTGACGCCCCGCCGCGGCGACGGCGCGGTCGTCGACCAGGTCGTAGACGACCGTCCCGACCCAGACGATGAGCGTCGCCCAGACCCAGGTCCAGAAGCCGTCGATGTCGAACCCGCTCGACGGGGACAGCAGCGTGGTGACGATCAGCGAGCCGAGCACGGTGACGACCCCCAGGGTCCACGTCCAGCCGTGGACGTGGTTGCCGAGGAGCCGCACCACGAGCGGTCGCAGGAGGGTGATCGTCACGGTGAAGAGCGCGACCGCGACGAGCCCCCACAGCCAGCTCATGGTCATTCCCTCGAGCACCAGGTTGGCGATGACGAGCGTCACCCCGTACGCGACCGCGGCGACGACGAAGCTCAGCACCTTCGGGTTCATGGCGCCCCTCCCTGAGGGCCGGTGAGGCGGGAGGACCCGCCTCCTTCTCTCCAGTGTGGCGCGGATCGGCCGCCGTGCGCGGCGAGCGCGGCACGTGCGACGGCGCCCACGGCGCGCGACGATGGGCGCATGCCCACGAACCGGACGGCCGCGCGTCGGGCGTGGCCCGCGCCCGTGGTGGGGGCCGTCGTCGTGCTGCTCGCTGCATGCACCCCCGACGACGGTCCGGAACCCGCCCCGGGCCCGTCGGTCACGACGGCCACCGCCGAGCCGAGCGAACCCGCGGAGACGAGCCCGACGACGCCCGCGCCGGAGCCCGGGCTCGTCGTCGTGCCCGAGGTGCGGGTGGACGTGACCGAGGTCGCGACCGGGCTGCCCGCGCCGTGGGGACTCGCGGCGCTCGCGGACGGGACGCTGCTCGTCTCGCTGCGCGACGAGCGCCGGCTCGTCGTCGTGGACCCGGCGACGGGCGCCGTCGAGCCGGTCACGGGGCCGGGCGCGGACGACCTGCGCGACGGAACGGTCGCGCGGGGCGAGTCGGGCCTGCTCGGGGTCGCGGTCGGGCCCGAGGGCGGCGCGGCGCCGGGGGAGGTGTTCGTCTACCGGACCGCGGACGGCGGCAACGAGGTCCTGCGGGGGACGCTCGCCGGTCGCGAGCTGTCGGCCCTCACCCCGGTCCTCCAGGGCATCCCCGCGGCCTCCACGCACGACGGCGGTCGGCTCGCGTTCGGGCCGGACGGCTACCTGTACGTGACGACGGGGGACGCGCAGCAGCGCGGTGCGGCGCAGGACGCGGGCGCGCTCAACGGCAAGACCCTGCGTCTGACGGTGGACGGCGATCCCGCACCGGGGAACCCGGACCCGGCCTCGCCGGTGTGGAGCCTCGGGCACCGCAACGTCCAGGGCGTGGCATGGGACGTGACGGGCCGCATGCTCGCGTCGGAGTTCGGGCAGGACACGTTCGACGAGCTCAACGTCGTCGTGCCGGGCGGGAACTACGGCTGGCCGGAGGTCGAGGGGGTGGGCGGCGCCGGCTCGGGGTTCGTGGACCCGGTGGCGACGTGGTCGACGTCGGACGCGTCCCCGAGCGGGCTGGCCGTGACCCGCGAGGGCGCGTACCTGGCGGGGCTGCGGGGCCAGACCCTGTGGCGGGTGCCGTTCGCGACGCCCGACGGCGGGGAGTCGGCCGACGCCTTCGGCGCCCCCCAGGCGGTGCTCGCCGACCGGGGCAGGCTGCGCGCCGTCCTCGTCGGCCCGGCGACGCCGCTCGGGGACGACGGGAGCGCGGTGCTCTACGTGCTGACGAACAACACGGACGGGCGCGGGGACCCGCGCGACGGCGACGACCGGCTGCTCCGGGTCGCGGTGACGCCGGCGGGGTGAGACCGTCGCGACCCGTGGGGCTCGGCCAGTGATCGCCGTCGCGAGATCGGCCTGAGCGTCCGAGATCGACCCTCGGGAGGTCGATCTCGAGGCGGTGAGGTCGATCTCGACGGATCTGCGGGCTGACCAGTCGGTTTGGAGCGTGATAACGAATCGGTTACGGTCGAGTGTCTCGCGTTGCCGCTCACCGGGGACAGGTGTATTGGCCGGCCGTGGGGCGCGGTCTCCGTAGAGCACCCAGGGTGCCGGGGGTCCGCAGGACGGCCGGATCGGCTGGTCGAACCGGGTGACGCCCGCGCCGTGGTGCGGGACGGCCCCGGGGCGCGCGTGCGCCGTCGACCCCCGTGCCCGGGACCCCCGACGACTGGACCAGAGTGCACAACCCCTTCCGCTTCCGCGCGCCCCAGAACCGTGACGTCGAGACGACAGCCTCGGACGTCACCCCCGACGACACCACGCCCGAGACGCCGAGCCGTCGCGCCGCCCGCTCCGCGCGGACGCTGCGCACGACGCGCCGCCGTCGCTGGTCGATCGTCACGGCAGCCACCGCCGTCGCGCTCGTCGGCTCCGGCGCCGTCGCGTACGGCGAGGCCAACAAGACCGTGACGATCGACGTCGACGGCGAGCTGACCACCGTCAGCACGCTCGCCGGCTCGGTGTCCGGCGCGCTCGACGCCGCCGGGATCGAGGTCGGTGCGCGCGACCAGGTCGCGCCGGGCCCCGGCTCGGCCCTGGACGACGGCGACGAGGTCGTGGTGCGCCTCGGCAAGCAGGTCACCGTCCAGTCCGACGGCGAGCAGTCCGACGTCTGGCTCACCGCGCTCGACGCGGACGAGGCGCTCGAGACCCTCGCCGAGCGCGGGGGCGACGTGCGCCTCGTCGCGTCGCGGTCGGGAGAGCGCGCGTCGCTCGACCTGCGCCTCGACACCGACGGCCCGGTGAACGTCGTGGCCGACGGCGAGACCACGGTCGCGCCCGACGGCAGCATCGGGATCCCCGCGATCCTCGAGCAGCGGGGCATCGAGCTCGGCGAGCTCGACCGGGTGAGCGTCCAGCGCGTCGAGGCGCCCGAGCCGGGCGCGCCGACCGTATCGCTCGTCGTGCAGCGCGTGGTCGTCGAGCAGCAGCAGACCACGACCCCCGTGCCCCACGAGACCGTCGAGAAGGCGGACGCCGCGCGGTACAGCGACGACCCGGCGGTCGTCTCGCAGAAGGGCGCCGACGGCGTCACCACGACGACCTTCGAGGTGACCCTCGTGGACGGCGTCGAGGAGTCTCGCGAGCAGCTGACCCAGGAGGTCACGACCGCCCCGGTCGACCAGGTCGTCGTCAAGGGGACGAAGGAGCGGCCCAAGGACCCCCGTGCGCTCGGGCAGCTCATGGCCGCCGAGCGCGGCTGGACCGGGTCGCAGTGGACGTGCCTCGAGAAGCTGTGGACCAAGGAGTCCAACTGGAACCCGAGGGCGGACAACCCGACGTCGAGCGCCTACGGCATCCCCCAGTCGCTGCCCGGCTCGAAGATGGCGAGCAAGGGCGCCGACTGGGCGACCAACCCCGCGACGCAGATCGCGTGGGGCCTGGACTACATCGCCGGCTCGTACGGCTCGCCGTGCGGCGCGTGGTCCCACTCGCAGGCGACCAACTGGTACTGAGCACGGACCTCCCGAGCCGACCCGGCTCCGGACGGGCCCGCGACCTCCGAGGTCGCGGGCCCGTCGTCGTCCGGCGCCCCGAGACGACCCCGCGGCGCGCTGCGCGGGCCGACTAAGATCGCCCGCATGACCCACATCCTCTCGGCCGTGGCGTGGCCGTATGCCAACGGGCCGCGCCACATCGGCCACGTCGCAGGTTTCGGTGTCCCGTCGGACGTCTTCAGCCGGCACATGCGCATGGCGGGTCACGACGTCCTCATGGTCTCGGGCACCGACGAGCACGGGACGCCCATCCTCGTGCAGGCGGACAAGGAGGGCGTGAGCCCGCAGGAGCTCGCGGACCGGTACAACCGCGTCATCGTCGAGGACCTGCACCAGCTCGGGCTGTCGTACGACCTGTTCACGCGGACCACGACGCGCAACCACTACGCCGTCGTGCAGGAGATGTTCCGCACGGTCCACAAGAACGGGTACATGGTCGAGCAGACGACCATGGGCGCGATCTCGCCCTCCACGGGCCGCACGCTGCCGGACCGCTACATCGAGGGCACGTGCCCCATCTGCGGGTACGACGGCGCGCGCGGCGACCAGTGCGACAACTGCGGCAACCAGCTCGACGCGATCGACCTCATCAACCCGCACAGCCGCATCAACGGCGAGACGCCCAAGTTCGTCGAGTCGAACCACTTCTTCCTCGACCTGCCCGCGTTCGTCGACGCGCTCGGGGACTGGCTGCGCACGCGCACCGCGTGGCGCCCGAACGTCCTGAAGTTCTCGCTCAACCTGCTCGACGACGTGCGCCCCCGGGCCATGACGCGCGACATCGACTGGGGCATCCCCGTCCCGCTGGAGGGCTGGGAGTCGAACCCGAGCAAGCGCCTCTACGTGTGGTTCGACGCGGTCATCGGCTACCTGTCGGCCTCGATCGAGTGGGCGCGGCGCAGCGGCGACCCGGACGCGTGGCGCGCGTTCTGGAACGACCCCGAGGCCCGGTCGTACTACTTCATGGGCAAGGACAACATCACGTTCCACTCCCAGATCTGGCCGGCCGAGCTGCTCGGCTACGACGGCCGGGGGAGCAAGGGCGGGGCGCCGGGGGCCTACGGGAACCTCCAGCTCCCGACGGAGGTCGTGTCGAGCGAGTTCCTCAACGTCGAGGGCCAGAAGTTCTCCTCCTCGCGCGGCGTCGTGATCTACGTGCGCGACATGCTGGCCCGCTACCAGCCGGACGCGTTCCGGTACTACGTCGCGTCGGCCGGGCCGGAGACCCAGGACGTCGACTTCACGTGGGCCGACTTCCAGCGCCGCACCAACGACGAGCTCGTGGCCGGCTGGGGCAACCTCGTGAACCGCACGGCGAACCTGGTGCACAAGAACTTCGGGGCCATCCCGGAGCCGGGACAGCGCCAGCCGATCGACGAGGGCGTCCTCGCCACGACGACGACCGCGTTCGGCCGCGTGGGCGAGCTCATCGCGACGCACCGCCAGCGTGCGGCCGTCGCGGAGGCGATGAAGACGGTCGGCGAGGTGAACAAGTACGTGTCGGACACCGAGCCCTGGAAGCTCAAGACCGACCCGGACCGCCTCGCGACGGTGCTGCACACCGTGACCCAGGCGGTGAGCGACCTCAACACGATCCTGTCGCCGTTCCTGCCGCACTCCGCGCAGCAGGTGCACGAGGCGTTCGGCGGCACGGGCACGATCGCGCCGCAGCCGCGCATCGACGAGGTGACCGACCTCGACGACGACTCGCGCCACTACCCGATCATCACGGGCGACTACCGCGCCGAGGGCCTGGCGACGTGGGAGCCGAAGGCCGTCGTCCCGGGCACCCCGGTGGGCAAGCCGACGCCGGTGTTCACCAAGCTCGACGACTCGATCGTCGAGGAGGAGCTCGACCGCCTGCGCGAGACCGCCTGACGGTGGCCAAGCGACGCGAGCGCGGGTGGCCGCCGGATCCGGAGGCGCTGCCCGTCCCGGTGGTGGACAACCACACGCACCTCGAGTCGATCGCGCACGTCCTGCCCGACGACGTCCCCGCCCCGAGCGTCATGGACCACCTCGCGCGGGCGGCGGCCGTGGGGGTGGACCGGGTCGTGCAGGTCGGCTGCGACCTGCCCGCGGCCCGCTGGACCGACGCGCTGCTGCGCGGGGTCCCGGAGGCGTGGGGGACGACGTCGACCGCCGAGCATGGCGTGACCCCGGCCGAGCATGGGGTTTCTGCCCGTCCGGGGGGCGTGACGGGAGACAACCCCATGCTCGGCGCGGGGCCGCACGGCGTGGGGCGGCTGCTCGGGGCCGTCGCGATCCATCCCAACGAGGCGGTGCTGCACGGCGGGGTGCGGGAGGTGGGGCCGGACGGGCTCGAGCCCGACCCGCGGCCGCAGCACGACGTCCCGCTCGACGACGCCGTCGCCGAGATCGCCGCGATCGCGCGCGGCAACGACCGTGTGCGGGCGATCGGCGAGACGGGGATGGACCTGTTCCGTACAGGTCCGCAGGGCGAGGCCGTACAGCGCGAGGCGTTCCGTGCGCACGTCGCCCTCGCGAAGGAGCTGGGCCTGGCGCTGCAGATCCACGACCGCGACGCCCACGCCGAGGTGCTCGACGTGCTCGCCCGCGACGGTGCCCCGGAGCGGACGGTCTTCCACTGCTACTCGGGCGACGCCGCGATGGCCCGGTTCTGCGCGGAGCAGGGCTGGTTCCTGTCCTTCGCCGGCCCGGTGACGTTCCGCGCGAACGACGAGCTGCGTGCCGCCCTGCGGGAGGTGCCGCTCGGGCAGGTGCTGGTCGAGACGGACGCGCCCTACCTCACGCCGCACCCGTACCGGGGCCGTCCCAACGCCCCGTACGTGCTACCGACGACCGTGCGTACGGTCGCCGAGGTCGTGGACCTGCCGCTCGCGGACGTGTGCGTGCGGATCGCCGCGACGTCCGTCGCGGTCTACGGGCCCTGGTGACGCGGGCCGGCGGGGCACCACCCGTCACCGCCCGTTCCGGGCGAACCGGAGGTTTCGTCCTGGGTCACGTTTCGGCTACGGTCGGGTCCGTGCGTCGCGCGCCGTGCGCCGACGACGTGCCCCACCTCGCCCCCGGCGGTCGCCGAGGGCCGCTTCCCCGCAGAAGGGACCGCGCGCGTGCTCGCACCTGACGGAACCGGTCGCCGGCGCCTCCAACGGCTGGCGGCCCAGGGCGTCGTCGTCGCGAGCCTGGTGGTCGTCACGGGTGCGTTCGCCTCGCTCCAGAAGAGCGTCACGCTCGACGTGGACGGCGAGCTGCACGACGTCTCCGCGTACGGGCGCACGGTCGCCGAGGTGCTCGACTACCAGGACGTCGCGGTCGGCGCGGAGGACCTCGTCGAGCCGGGCCTGGCGGACCCCGCGCGCGACGGCAGCACGATCGTCGTCCGGTCGAGCCACGACGTGACGATCGAGATCGACGGCCAGGTCCAGACGATCTCGACGACCGCGCGCACCGTCGGGGAGCTCCTCACGTATCTCGGGCCGCGCGCCGAGGGCGCCGTGACCGAGGTCTCGCGCACGCAGGCGCTCGGCCGCGACCCGATCCGGGTCTCCACGCTCAAGACCGTGCACGTCGCCGTCGACGGCGCGGTCATGCCCATCACGACGGCGGAGCCCACGGTGCGCGGCGTCCTCGCGACGGCGGGCATCGTGCTCGCCGAGGGCGACAGCACGTCCGCGCCGCTCGACGCGGCCGCGGTCGACGGCATGCTCGTCCTCGTGAGCCGGGCCGCGGCGTCGGCGACGACCGTCACCGAGGTGCTGCCCTTCGCCACGGAGGAGCTCGAGGACCCGAACCTGCCGAAGGGCCACCGGGTCGTCGTCCAGTCCGGCCGCGTGGGCGAGGCGACCACGACGTACGCCGTCCAGACGCTCGGCGGCGCCGAGGTCTCGCGCACGGTCCTCACGCGCACGGTCACGACGGAGCCGCGCGACGAGATCATCAAGATCGGGACGATGGACGTCTCCGTCTCGGTGGACCCGGGCTCGGCCCGGGCGATCGGCCGTTCGCTCGCGGCCCAGCGCGGCTGGGGCGACGACCAGTTCGTCTGCCTCGACAAGCTCTGGACCAAGGAGAGCAACTGGCGCGTCGACGCCGACAACCCCAGCTCGAGCGCCTACGGGATCCCGCAGGCGCTGCCCGGGTCGAAGATGTCGAGCGCGGGGGCCGACTGGCGCACCAACCCGGCGACCCAGATCACGTGGGGCCTCGGGTACATCGAGGGCAGGTACGGCACGCCGTGCTCGGCGTGGTCCCACTCGGTGGCCAAGGGCTGGTACTAGGAGCTGGCACTGAGATCGGTACCGGTGCGGCGCCCGCGGTCCGCGAGCGCCGCGGCACGCTAGGCCTCGAGCATCTCCAGGTAGTGCGGGTTCTGCATGATCCCGAGCACGTTGCCGAACGGGTCGACCACGGACGCCGTGACGAAGCCGGTGCCCTCGCCACGCTCGACCACGCCCTCGTACTCGGTCGCCCCGAGCGCGAGCAGCCGGGCGAACGCGTCGCGCACGTCGTCGACGTGCCAGTTCACGATCGCGCCCCCCGGGGTCTCCGGCTGCGGTCGCGGGGACCAGGACCGGGCGATGATGCCGAGCTCGTCCTGGCGGTCGCCGACGCGGAACTCCACGTACCCGCCCGGGACCACGTAGTAGGGCTCGATCCCGAGCACCTCCGCGTACCACGCAGACGCGGCCTCCAGGTCGTCGGCCCACAGGTTCAGCGTCGCCATCCCACGCAGCATGCTCGTCTCCCTCGTCGTCGTCCCCGGGATCCTGCCCAGGGAGCGCGGTCGTCGACCCCGGCGGGGCCGACACCACGACAGTAGGACCCTTTGCGGAACGTGCGGTTCCGCAAGGTGGGGCAGGATGGGATCCGTGCTCGACACCTCCGTGCGCCTCCTGCGCCTGCTCGCGCTCCTCCCGTCGCGGGCGACGTGGTCGGGCCCCGACCTCGCGGAACGGCTCGGCGTCACGACCCGCACGATCCGCAACGACGTCGAGCGGCTGCGTCTCCTGGGGTACGAGGTGCGCTCGGCGCCGGGGACCGCGGGCGGCTACCGGCTCGGGTCGGGGGCCGCGCTCCCGCCGCTCCTGCTGGACGACGAGGAGGCGGCCGTCGTCGCGGTGTCGCTGCGGGCCGCCGCCACGGGGTCGATCACGGGGGTCGAGGAGGCCGCCCGCCGCGCGCTCGTCAAGCTCGACACCGTGCTGCCCGCCCGGCTGCGCGCCCGGGCGGACGCGATGCGCACCGCGGTCGCGAGCGCACCGGTGGGTGGTCCGGCGGTCGACGCGCGGGTGCTCTCCGACATCGCGGGCGCGGTCGCGGCGCGGACCGGTCTGCGCCTCGAGTACCGGGCGCACGACGGGACGACGACGTCCCGGGCGGTCGAGCCGTACCGGCTCGTGCACGTGGGGCGGCGGTGGTACCTGCTGGCGTTCGACCTGGGCCGCGACGACTGGCGGACCTTCCTCCTCGACCGGCTGCGCCTCCGCACACCCGGCGGACCCGGCTTCACGCCTCGCCCCGTGCCGGGCGGCGACGCGGTCGCCTACGTGGTCCGCGGAGTGGGGTCGATCGCGTGGGCGCACCCCGCCCGCGTCCGCCTGCACGCGCCGGCGAGCGTCGTGGCGGAGCGGCTCGCGCCGGAGGCGGGGGTGCTCGTCGACGACGGCCCGGACGCGTGCGTGCTCGAGACCGGAGGGACGTCGCTCGCCCACCTCGCGGGGTTCCTGCTGAGCCTCGACGTCGATCTCACGGTCCTGGACCCGCCCGAGCTCGCGGAGACGCTGGCGCGGGTCGGGGTCAGAGCGGCGCGATCCGCGGGTGCGGGGTACCCGGGTTCTGGCTCGGCGGAGGGCGCCCCAGGGAGTGACGCCGACGGTCACGCCGGGTGAGAACCGCGTGGAGGCGCGCGCGACATAGGAGCCGAAATCCGGACAGAACCTCCCAGTCTAGCGGCCTGGGGGTTGGACTTCGATAACGGATCGGTTACGGTCGAACGTCGCTCGCGCGTGAACGGCACGCTGCCACGGTCCGCCCGGACCGCGGGAGAGGTGCCCGGACCACGCGGGCGGTGCGCCGTCGTCGGGCCCTGGGGAAGGGGCGCCGGGGTTGGCGCCGGCAGCCGGATCGGCCGCTCGAGACCCGCGGACGCACGTGTGCGCCCGCCGCGGAGGACGCACGTCCACCGCGGGCCGCGGGTGGTGCCCACGCGCCGTCGAGCACCCGTGCCCGGGACCCCCGACGACTGGACCCGAGTGAAGAACCCCTTCCACCGGACCGCTGACGCGGCCGGCGCCCACGAGAGCGCCGACACCAACCTTCAGAACCCCCTGACCCCGACCGACGACCCCGCGGAGAGCCCCCAGAGCCCCGCGACCACGGCCGCCCGCCGCCGCCGCTGGCCCCTCGTGGCCGGCGCCACCGCCGTCGTCCTCCTCGCGACCGGCGCCGTCGCCTACGGCAACGCGCGCAAGACCGTCGAGCTCGACGTGGACGGCAAGATCACCACCGTCACGACCTTCGCCGGGTCCGTGGAGGGCCTGCTCGCCGAGCAGGACGTCGCCGTCGGTGACCGCGACCTCGTCGTCCCCGACGTCGACTCGGCCCTGCGCGGCGGCGGCGACGTCGTCGTGCGCTACGGGCGCGAGGTGCCCGTCCAGGTCGACGGCTCCCAGTCCTCCGTCTGGCTCACCGCGCTCGACGCGGACGAGGCCCTGACGACCCTCGCCTCGCGCGGCAGCGACGTGCGCCTCGTGGCGTCGCGCTCCGGCGAGCGCGCGTCCCTCCCGATCCGCCTCGACGCGGACGGCCCCGTGAACGTCGTCGCGGACGGCGAGACGAAGGTCGCGCCCGACGGCAGCATCGGCATCGACGCGATCCTCGACCAGCAGGGCGTCCAGCTCGGCGAGCTCGACCGCGTCCACGTGGAGAAGTCGGACCAGATCGCCGCGGCCCAGGCCGACGCCGCTGCCGAGGCGGCGCCCGCCGCGGACGCCGACGCCACCGCCGCCGCGACCGAGGACGCCGAGGCCGCGGCAGACGCCGCGCCGGTCTCGCTCGTCGTGCAGCGCGTGAAGGTCGAGGAGGTGCCCACCGAGAAGGCCGTCCCGTTCGAGACGGTCACCGAGGAGGACGCCAACCGGTTCAAGGACCTCGACCCGGTCGTGAAGCAGGAGGGCGTCGAGGGCGTCCACACGACCGTGCACCGCGTCACGACGGTCGACGGCGCCGAGGAGTCGCGCGAGCTCGTCTCCGAGGGCGTCACCACGCCCCCGGTGAACAAGATCCTCGTGCAGGGCACCAAGGAGCGCCCCAAGCCGCAGCCGAAGGTCGAGACGCAGCAGCGCTCGTCGTCGTCCTCCTCGTCGTCGTCGGGCGGCTCGTCCGCGCCGGCCGCGAACCTCGGCTCCGCCCCCGGCGGCGTCTGGGGTGCGCTCGCGCAGTGCGAGTCCGGTGGCAACCCCGCGACGAACACGGGCAACGGCTACTACGGCCTCTACCAGTTCTCCGCGTCCACGTGGCGTGCCATGGGCGGCTCCGGCCTCCCGTCGGAGGCCTCGGCCGCCGAGCAGACGCAGCGCGCCCAGGCGCTCCAGGCCCGCTCGGGCTGGGGCCAGTGGCCCGCGTGCGCGGCCAAGCTGGGTCTCCTCTGACCCGCTAGCAGGACCCGCGGCCGCCCGACGGCCGCACCGCGGAGGGCGGGGCGCACGGCGCCCCGCCCTCCGTCGTCCCCGCGGCGTCCGACCCTCGCGTGTCCCGGTCGGTAGGCTTGGCTGTCATGAGCGACACCCGCGGTGCCCTGCTGGGTCCGGCCGAGATCCGTGACCTGGCGGGCCGCCTCGGCGTCCGCCCCACCAAGACCCTCGGCCAGAACTTCGTGCACGACGGCGGCACCGTCCGCAAGATCGTCCGCGCCGCAGACGTGCGGACGGGGGAGCGCGTGGTCGAGGTCGGACCGGGGCTCGGCTCGCTCACCCTGGGTCTCCTGGAGGCGGGGGCGAGCGTCGTCGCGGTCGAGATCGACCCGGTCCTCGCGAAGCAGATCCCCACGACGGTCGCCGCGCACGTCCCCGACCTCGGCGACCGGCTCGAGGTCGTCGGCGCGGACGCGCTGGAGGTGACGACCCTGCCCGGCGAGCCTCCGACGGCGCTCGTCGCCAACCTCCCGTACAACGTCGCGGTGCCCGTGCTGCTCACGTTCCTCGAGCGGTTCGACTCGCTCGAGCGCGTGCTCGTCATGGTGCAGGCCGAGGTCGCGGACCGGCTCGCCGCCCCGCCCGGGTCGCGCACGTACGGGGTCCCGTCGGTCAAGGCCGCCTGGTACGCCGACGCCCGCCGCGCGGGGACGATCGGCCGCAGCGTGTTCTGGCCGGTGCCGAACGTGGACTCCGCGCTCGTCGCGCTCGACCGGCGCGAGCCGCCGGCCACGACCGCGACGCGCGAGCAGGTGTTCGCCGTCGTCGACGCGGCCTTCGCGCAGCGGCGCAAGATGCTGCGCTCCGCGCTGTCCGGTCTCGCCGGCTCCGCGAGCGTGGCCGCCGAGGTGCTCGAGGCGGCCGACGTCGACCCGCAGGCGCGCGGCGAGGTGCTGGACGTCGCCGCCTTCGCACGCGTCGCCGAGCAGCTCGCCCTGCGGGGCGGTCTCGACGAGCGCCCCGCCCGCGGCGCGGCACCCGCGGAGCGTCGCACCGGACGACCTGGCACAGTGGACGCGTGACACCCCCGCGACCGCCGAGCATCGCCCTCGCGCCACCCCCGTCCGTCCGCGTGCGCGCACCCGGCAAGGTCAACCTCTCGTTGCGGGTGGGGGCGCTCCAGGACGACGGCTACCACCCGCTCGTGACGATCTTCCAGGCGGTCGGGCTCAGCGAGGACGTCGTCGCCCACCAGGTGCCGCCGGGCTCGGGCGTCTCGCTCAGCGTGACCGGCCTCCAGGCCGACGTGGTGCCGACCGACGAGACGAACCTCGCGTGGCGGGCCGCCGTCGCGCTCGCCGAGCACGTGGGCGTCGACCCCGACGTGCGGCTCGAGATCCACAAGGAGGTCCCCGTCGCGGGCGGCATGGCGGGCGGCTCCGCCGACGCCGCGGCCGCGCTCGTCGCGTGCGACGCGCTGTGGGAGGCCGGGGTCCCCCGAGCCGACCT
The DNA here is from genome assembly GCF_049913115.1 of Cellulosimicrobium sp. E-16. Taxonomy (NCBI): domain Bacteria; kingdom Bacillati; phylum Actinomycetota; class Actinomycetes; order Micrococcales; family Promicromonosporaceae; genus Cellulosimicrobium; species Cellulosimicrobium sp. E-16. The sequence goes on along the minus strand of NZ_CP183974.1, from coordinate 3,645,359 downwards.
GGTGCGCCTCGCCGCGGGGCTCGGGGCCGACGTCGCGTTCGGGCTCGTGGGCCACACCGCCGTCGGGACGGGGCGGGGCGACGTGCTCACGCCCGCGATGACGCGCGGCGAGTTCCACTGGGTCTTCGCCGTCCAGGCGGAGGGGCTCTCCACGCCCGAGGTGTACCGCACGTTCGACGAGACCGTCGGCGGCCCGGCCGAGCTCGACCTCGCGGAGGACACCGCGCTCATGCAGGCGCTGCGCGCGGGCGACGCCGTCGGGCTCGGGCAGGTGCTCCGCAACGACCTCCAGGGTCCCGCGCTCGCCCTGCGCCCCGAGCTCCAGCGGACGATCGACGTCGCGACCGAGGCCGGCGCGCTCGGCGCGATCGTCTCCGGCTCCGGCCCGACGGTCGCCGCCCTCGCGCGCAGCCGCCAGCACGCGCTCGCGATCGCCGCGTCGTGGACCGCGAACGACGCGTGCGACACCGTCTGGTGCACCACCGCCCCCGCGTCGGGGGCCCGCGTCGTCGCGCACTGACGAGCCCGCCCGCCGAGGGAGAACCGTGGTCGCGCGACCACGGTTCTTCCTCGCGCTCCCGTGGGTCTGCCGGCGGCGGCCCGGGGCGTTCGCACTCCCGGCCGGGGCTAGCGGGTGTGCTCGCGGAGCCAGGCGAGCTGGCGGGCGAAGCGGTAGGCCTGGCCGCCCTCGTGCTCGTTGAAGCGGTAGACGTCGATCGCGCGCGCGACGTCCCCGGCACCCGCGCCGGCGGCCCAGCCGTTGTAGGCCGCGTACACCGTGGACGGCGGGCAGACCGGGTCCATGAGGGCGACCGAGAACAGTCCGGGGGCGGTCGCGCGGCGGGCGAGGCTCGCGCCGTCGAGGTAGGAGAGCGTGCGGAAGACGGCGTCCTCGTGCTCGCGGTGGACGGCGAGGTAGCGCGTGATCTCCGAGTACGGCGGGCGGTCCGTGATCTCGACGGCGCGCCGGTAGTGGGTGAGGAAGGGGACGTCGGGCATCGCGGCGACGAGGCCCTCGGTGAGGCCGGCGACGGCGATGGTCAGGCCGCCGCCCTGGCTCACCCCGGTCACGGCGACGCGCGCGGGGTCGATGCCGTCGACCGTCCGCACGGCGTCGACCGCCCGCACGGCGTCGGTGATGACGCGGCGGTAGTAGTGCTCGTGCGGGTCGAGGATGCCGCGGGTCAGGAAGCCGGGGGCGGCCGGGCCGGACCCGACCGGGTCGGGCGTGTCGCCCCCGGCGCCCCAGCCGCTGCCCTGGCCGCGCGTGTCGACCACGAGGTGCGCGTAGCCCGCGCTCGCCCACACCAGGTGCTCGTGCGGCAGGCCCCGACCGCCCCCGTACCCCAGGTACTCGACGACGGCGGGGAGCGGTGCGCCGTCCCCGGCGGCCGCCGCGCGCGCAGCCGCGACCGGCCGCACGAGCCAGCCCTTGACCGGCTGGCCGTCGAAGCCCGGGAACGTCACGTCGTCGACCACGACCGTCTCCAGGCCGGCGTCCACGCGCTCGAGCCGGACGGTCTCGGCGAGGTCGCCGCCGGCCGCGCGGGACCCGTCGAGGGTGCGAGCCCAGAACGCGTCGAGGTCGGCGGGCTCGTCGAGCGCGGGTGCATAGGCCTCGAGCTCGGCGAGGGGCAGGTCGAAGAGCGGCACGGTGGCGATCCTCCGGGGTGCGCATAAGTCTGATGTCGGACATCGATGTCGGGTCGGGACGACTCTAGCGTCGCCCCGAGGACCCCCGGGCCACGCTAATAATGCGCATCATCCCTTTGACCCGCGCGGGGCCGGTGCGGCGAGACTGCCACCAGCCGCCGCCGCGCGCGCGGCGCCCGGTCGGCGACGAGGCCGCCGGTGAGGAACCGATGGAGGTCCCCTGTGAGAACCCGAGCAGCAGCACCCCGCCGCAGACGCGGCGTCGCGATGGCGGCGGTCGCCGCCCTGGCGGCGGTGGTGGTAGCCGGCGCGGTCGCCCCGGCCGTGGCCACGACGCCGGCAGCCGTCGTCCCCGCGACGGTGGGCGCGGCAGCGGCCGACGCCCCGTCCGCGTCCGACCTCCCGGTGTTCGAGTACCGCGGCGTGATCACCGACAAGGAGTCGATGACCTACAACCCGACGGACGAGTTCATCTTCCCGAGCGTCTTCCACGCAGGCGCGTACCTCGACGAGCCGCTGGGGGAGTGGTACCTCTACTACGCCCCGCACGACTCCCCGGGCGGCATCTCGCTCATGTACGCCGACTCGCTCGAGGGCCCCTGGACGGAGTACGCGCACAACCCGATCGTCGCGAACGAGTGGCTGCCCTTCTACGAGCGCGTCTCGCACGTGTCGTCGCCGGACGTGCTGTGGGACGACGAGGCGGGCCAGGTGCTCCTCTACTTCCACGGCGAGAACTCCACGACCCGCTGGGCGACGTCGCCCGACGGCGTCACGTTCGACGACTCCGGGGTCGCGGTCACCAACGCCGACGGCGGCGCGGGGACCACCGAGACGTCGTACGCGCGTGTCGTCGAGCACCCCGACCCGTCGTCCGGCTACCGCTTCGCGATGACGTACATGCAGAACCGGACCGACAACATCCGGCGCATCAAGGTGGCCGAGTCGGTCGACGGCAAGGCCTGGGACGTCCGACCCGACCCGCTCGTCGTGCCCGACGCGGCGACCGGCACGAACGTGTCCGGCGGCAACCTCTGGGAGTGGGACGGCCAGCTCTACGTGGTCTACCACGGCTCCACGGGCATCACGTTCGCCCGCACGCTCGACCCGACGATGACCCAGGTCGGCCCTCGGTGGGAGCTGCACAAGGCCAGCGGCGTGGGCGACGACACGGGCCGGGTCGCCGCGCCCGAGATCGTCACCGACGGCGACGAGACCTACCTCTTCTACGAGTCCGGCGACCGGCTGGGCGCGACGATCGCGTGGGCGCAGCGGGACCCCGACGCCGTCCGGCCGCCCGAGCCCGGCCAGGACCCCGACCCGCTGCGCGAGCAGTGCCGCGGCGCCGCGTCCGACGAGTTCGACGGCGCGACGCTCGACCCGGCGCTGTGGTCCGTCGTCCGTGGGGACACGGCCCGGCACGAGCTCGCCGACGGCGCGCTGCGCATCCCGGCGTACCCGACCGGCGTCGCGGGCGCCGCGCTGCCGCTCCAGGCCGTGCCCGCCGGGCCGTGGGAGGTCACGACGGCCGTCTCCGTCTCCCCGACGGAGCGCTTCCAGCAGGGCGGTCTGCTCCTGTACCGCGACGACGCGAACTACGCGAAGCTCGACCTCGTGCACGGCTCGCTCGGCCCGCGCCTCGAGTTCATCTGGCGCCAGAACGGCACCGACCGCAACACGGGCTTCGACTCGGTCGTCCCGCCGTCGGGCCTCGGGGACACCTTCTGGTTGCGCCTCGCGAGCGACGGGACGGCCGTGCAGGCCTCGGTGTCGGTCGACGGCGTCGAGTTCGCGCCGTGGGGCCGCACGGTGGACGTCGCGGCGCTCGGCGCGACGGGCGTCGGACCGTTCGCGATGCGCGGCTCGGCGACGCCGCCCGAGATCGTCGCGTCGTTCGACTGGTTCCGGTGGACCCCGACCGTCGAGGAGGCGGCCGCGTGCGACGACGACGCGCCCGCCGTCGAGGTGCAGACCGTGACGCGCTGCCTCGCGGGCCGCGCGTACGTCGCGGTGACCGCGCGCAACGAGGGGGACGCCGCGGCGACGGTCCGGCTCGTGACCCCGTTCGGCGAGCGCACCGTGGCGGACGTCGAGCCCGGCCGCAGCGCCTACCAGTCGTTCGCGACGCGGGCGACGTCGGTCGCCGCCGGGGAGGCGAGGGTCGACGTCGCCGGCGCGGACGGCGTCGGGCGCGGCTCGACGTCGTCGACCTACGACGCGCTGACCTGCGGGTAGCCCGGCCGACGAGCGCCGCACAGCGGGCCCAGGGATGCACCTCCGAGGTGCGTCCCTGGGCCCGTCGTGCATCCTCCGGCAGCTGCCCACCGGGGCGGCCACGGCCGTCTCGCCGCTGATTATGCGGATCACCGCTGACGTACCGAGGCCCGGAGTGCCAGCGTTCGCGACGTAATAATGCGTATTACTACGTTGACCCGGGCGCTCCGCTCTGGCGAGACTCCTCGCACGTCATCGACGACGTGATCGAGGAGGATCCATGCCGAGGCACCGCATCACCCAGGCCGACGTCGCCGCCATGGCCGGCGTCAGCCAGGCGACGGTCTCGTTCGTGCTGAACGACAGCACGCCGGCCGGGGTGAGGATCAGCGAGGAGACCCGTCAGCGCGTGCTCGACGCGATCCGGATCACCGGCTACTCGGCGAACCCCGTGGCGCAGCGCCTCGCGGGCGGGCACAACCAGATCCTCGGCGTCTTCACCTACGAGGCGACGTTCCCGCGCGCAGGTCGCGACTTCTACGGCCCGTTCCTCGTGGGGATCGAGCACGCGGCCGAGAAGCTGGGCATCGACATCCTGCTCTTCACGAGCGCGCGCGTCGTCGACGGCCGCCGCCGCCTCACGCGCGACGGGTGGCAGCGCCTCGGGATCGCCGACGGCTGCCTGCTGCTCGGCCAGCACGAGGACCGCGGCGAGCTCCAGCACCTGCTCGACACGAACTACCCGTTCGTCTTCATCGGCAAGCGCGGCAGCGACGGCGGCCGCCTGCCCTACGTGGGGGCCGACTACGTCGCGGCGACGGCGCGCCAGGTCGAGCGTCTCGTCGAGCTCGGCCACGAGCGCATCGGCTACGTCGGGCCGCGCGGCACCGACCAGCCGACGCTCGACCGCGTCGACGCCTACCGCGCCACGATGAAGGCGCACGGGCTCACGGTGCGCTTCGTCGAGCTCGACGACGTGCCGGCCACGGCTGCGGAGATCGTCGACCAGCGCCTCACGGCCGTCGTCGTCGCCCCCGAGAACTACCCCGAGGAGCTCGTCGACGAGCTCGAGGGGCGCGGGGTCCGCGTGCCCGACGACGTCTCCTTCCTCCTCCTGGGCCAGCCCCACCACGGGCGCCCGGGCGGTCGCCGGTGGTCCGGGTTCTCGATCCCGCGCGAGGAGATGGGGGCGCGCGCCCTCGTCCTGCTCTCGCGTCTCGTCGCCGAGTCCGGCTCGGGCCGCTCCGACCGCAAGGCCGCGCGCGCCGCCCGGGTCGCCGAGGACGAGCTGCACCAGCTCCTCGAGTGCGTCGACGTCGACGGCGAGACCGTCGCCGCGCCACCGCCCGCACCGCCCCCCGGGGCCCGATCGTCCTTGCCGACCTCAGAGCACCAGAGCACCAGAGAAACGGAACCAGCGTGACCCATCCAGACCTCCAGGCAGACGTCCTCGTCGTCGGCGCCGGGCTCGGCGGCGTGGCCGCCGCGCTCGCGGCCGCGGAGCGGGGCGCCCGCGTCGTCCTCACCGAGGAGCACCCGTGGATCGGCGGGCAGCTCACGTCCCAGGCGGTACCGCCGGACGAGAGCGCGTGGGTCGAGCGGTTCGGCGTGACCGCGCGCTACCGCGCGCTGCGCGACAGCATCCGCGACGTGTACCGGCGCTCGTACCCGCTCACCGACGCCGCGCGCACGTGGGACGCCCTCAACCCCGGCGCGGGCTGGGTCTCCAAGCTGTGCCACGAGCCGCGCGTCGCGGTCGGGGTGCTCGAGGAGATGCTCGCCCCGTGGCGGTCCGCGGGCCGGATCCGCCTCCTCGAGCGCGTGCGCCCGACGGCGGCCACCACCGACGGCGACCGCGTCACCTCGGTGACGCTCGCGTCGGTGGCCGACGGCGCCGCAGGGGCGGCGGGCGGGAGCCTCACCGTCCACGCCGCGTTCGTCGTGGACGCGACGGAGACCGGCGAGCTGCTGCCCCTGACCGGCACCGAGTACGTGACCGGGTTCGAGTCGAACCGCGAGACCGGCGAGCCGAGCGCACCCGACGAGGCGCAGCCGGACAACGTGCAGGCGCTGAGCGTGTGCTTCGCCGTCGAGCACGTCGACGGCGACCGCACGATCGACCGTCCCGAGCGGTACGACTTCTGGAGCACGTACACCCCGGGGCCGTGGAACGGCCGGCGCATGCTGTCGTGGGAGGCGCCCAACCCGCGCACGCTCGCGATGGACGTGCGGTCCTTCACGCCGAACCCGGGCGACGACGCGCGCGCCGTCGACGCCGACCAGTCGAAGAACCCGGGCGACGGCAACCTGTGGACGTTCCGGCGCATCGCGGCCCGCGACCTGTTCGCACCCGGCCACTACGCGAGCGACCTGTGCCTCGTGAACTGGCCGAGCATCGACTACTTCCTCGCGCCCGTGCTCGACGTGCCGCGCGACGTGGAGGAGGCGCGGCTCGCGGACGCCCGCCAGCTCAGCCTCTCGATGCTCTACTGGATGCAGACCGAGGCGCCCCGCCCCGACGGCGGGACCGGCTTCCCGGGACTGCGCCTGCGGCCGGACGTCATGGGCTCGGCCGACGGCCTCGCCCAGGCGGCCTACCACCGCGAGTCCCGCCGCCTGCGCGCGGTGACGACCGTGACAGAGAACGACGTCTCCTACGCCGTGCGGGGGGACCGGGGCGCGACGCGGTACGACGACTCCGTCGGCGTCGGCATGTACCGCATCGACCTGCACCCCTCGACGGGCGGCGACACGTACATCGACGTCGCGTCGACCCCGTTCGAGATCCCGCTCGGCGCGCTGCTCCCGCAGCGCGTGACCAACCTGCTCGCCGCCAACAAGAACATCGGCACGACGCACATCACCAACGGGTGCTACCGCCTGCACCCCGTGGAGTGGAACATCGGCGAGGCCGCCGGCCACCTCGCGGCCCACTGCCTCGCGACCGGCCGCACGCCGCACGCCGTCCAGTCGAAGGCCGACCTGCTCGCCGACTACCAGGACGAGCTCGTCCGGGCCGGCGTCGAGCTGCGCTGGCCCGCCGAGGCGCACCCCTACTGACGCGGGCCCCCGCCCGCACCGACACGCCCACCCTCAGTCCGAAGGAGAACTGATGACCCCCCTGACCTCGCGCCGCGCACCCCGCCCGGCCCGCACCCGACGCCGTCTCGTCGGCGTGCCCCTCGCCGCGGGAGGCGCCGCGCTCGCCCTCGTCCTCACCGCGTGCTCCGGCGGCGGCGACGACGTCGCCGGCGAGCCCAGCACGCCGAGCGAGCCCGTCGACCTGCGCATGACCGTCTGGACCGCGGACGAGACGCAGCTCGCGCAGTTCCAGGAGATCGCCGACGCGTACGTCGCCGCGAACCCCGACCTCGTCTCGGGCGTGACGTTCGAGACGATCCCGTTCGAGGACTACACGACGTCCCTCACCACGCAGCTCGCGGGCGGCAACGCCCCCGACCTCGCGTGGATCCTCGAGAGCTACGCGCCGGAGTTCGTCGCGAGCGGTGCGCTCGTGGACGTCGCCCCGAAGCTCCAGGAGACCGAGGGGTACGAGTACGACGACCTCCTCGACTCGTCGCTCGCGCTGTGGGAGCAGGACGGCGGGCTCTACGCCTACCCGTTCTCCAACTCGCCGTTCGCGATGTTCGTCAACACCGACCAGGTCGCCGCCGCGGGCCAGCCGAACCCGGCCGACCTCGTCGCTTCCGGGGACTGGACCTACGACCAGGCCCGCGACATCTCCGCGGCCGCCGCCGCGACGTCGGGCAAGCAGGGGCTCGTCGTGCGCGACTTCGACTTCAAGGTGTGGGAGAACCTGTCGACCATCTGGGACGGCTGGGACGCGGCGCCGTGGAGCGAGGACGGCACGCAGTGCACGTTCACCGACCCCGAGATGGTCGACGCGCTCACGTGGGTCCACGACGCGACGTTCGTCGACAAGGCGATGCCCGGTCCGGGCACGACGGCCGACTTCTTCGCGGGCGACTCCGCGATGACGATCACGCAGATCAGCCGCGCGTCCGCGCTCGACGACTCGTTCGCGTGGGACGTCCTGCCGCTGCCGGCCGGTCCCGCGGGACAGCAGAACGTCATCGGCCAGGCCGGGATCGGCGTCTTCGCGGCGGGCGAGCACCCCGACGTCGCGGCCGACTTCCTCGCGTGGTTCACCAACCCGGAGAACGCCGAGACGCTCGCGGCGTACTTCCCGCCGCCGCGCGAGTCGCTCCTGAACGCCGAGACGCTCGGGGCCGCGAACCCGAAGCTCAGCGAGGCCCAGCTCCAGGCGGTCGTCGTCGACGGCATCCAGGGTGCGGTGACCAAGCCCTCGCACCAGAACTTCGCCAAGCTGCAGGACACGGTGCGGGCCCAGCTCGACGCGCTGTGGACCGCGGACGCCGACGTCGAGGGCGTGCTCGCCGACACGTGCGCGGCGATCCAGCCCCTGCTCGGGGACTGAGCGTGGCGTCCTCCGCCCTCGCACGACGGGACGCGGCCGTGGGGTACACCATGGTCGCGCCCGCCGTGCTCGGCGCGCTCGCGTTCGTCGTCGCGCCGCTGGTGGCCGTCGTCTGGTACTCGCTGCACGAGTGGAACGTCCTCGCGAACACGTTCACGTTCGCGGGCGCCGACAACTACGAGCGCATGCTCTCCGACCCCGGCCTGCGCGACTCGCTGCTCGCGAGCCTGTGGTTCTCGATCGGCCTCGTGGTCCTCAACATCTCGCTCGCGCTGCTCCTCGCGGTGCTGCTCAACCAGAAGCTCCCGGGCACGACGACGTTCCGCACGTTCTTCTTCTCGCCGGTGGTCGTGTCGCTCGTCGCCTGGACGATCGTGTGGAGCTTCCTGCTCCAGGCGGACGGCGGGATCAACGGGTTCCTCTCGCTGCTCGGCATCGAGGGACCGAACTGGCTGCGCGGCGAGACGACGGCCATGATCTCGGTGATCGTCGTCCAGGTGTTCAAGAACGTCGGCCTCAACATGATCCTGTTCCTCGCGGCGCTGCAGGGGGTGCCGGAGGAGATCCAGGAGGCGGCGCGCATCGACGGCGCCGGGGCGTGGCGACGCTTCCGCTCGATCACGCTCCCGCTCATCAGCCCGACGCTCCTGCTCGTCTCGATCCTCACGATCGTCGGCTCGCTCGAGGTCTTCGCGCAGATCGCCGTGCTCACGGGTGGCGGCCCGGGGAACTCGACCACGGTGCTCGTCTACTACCTGTACCAGCAGGCGTTCCGCTTCAACGACTTCGGCTACGCGAGCGCGATCTCCGTCCTGCTCTTCGTCATCGTCCTCGTCCTGACACTCGTGCAGTGGCAGACGCGCAAGAGGTGGGTCTTCCATGAAGTCTGACGTGATGCCCGGCCCGGCCACGCTCCCGGGCGCGGACGACGGCCCGGCCCGACCCGCGACGTCGGGCACGGGCGGCGCCGGCGCGGACCGCGCACGGCACGCGCCCGCCCGTCGGGACCGCGCCGCGCGCTCGCGGCGCCGGTGGGGACGCTGGGCGCTCGTGGCGCTGCTCGTCGTGCTCAGCGTGCCGTTCGTGTTCCCCACGTGGTGGATGGCGACGTCGAGCCTCAAGCCGATGAGCGAGATCCTGCGCGCCGTGCCGACGCTGTGGCCGCAGGACCCGTCGTTCGCGGCGTACGGGGAGGTGTTCCGGCTGCAGCCGTTCGCGCAGCAGTACTGGAACAGCCTCTACATCGCCGCGCTGGTGACGGTCGGGACGATCCTCGTGTCGTCGATGGCCGGGTACGCGTTCGCGCGCATCCGGTTCCCCGGGGCGAACGCGCTGTTCCTGCTCGTCCTCGTGGGGCTGCTCGTGCCGTCCGAGGTGACGATCGTCCCGCTGTTCCGCATGGTCAACTCGCTCGGCCTCATCGACACGCACTGGCCGCTCGTGGTCATCCCGATCCTCGGGGCACCGAGCGTGCTCGCGACGTTCATCATGCGGCAGTTCTTCCTCGGCCTCCCGGGCGAGCTCGAGGAGGCGGGGCGCATGGACGGCCTCGGGCGCTGGGGGATCTTCTGGCGGATCGCGTTCCCGCTGTCCCGCTCCGCGATCTCGGCCGTCGCGATCTTCACGTTCCTCAAGTCGTGGAACCTGTACCTGGAGCCGATCGTGTACCTGTCCAGCAAGGACCGGTTCACGCTCCCGCAGGCGCTCACGCAGTACGTCGACGCCTACGGCGGCCCGATGTGGAACGTCCAGCTCGCCGCGACGACGCTGACGGTGCTGCCGGTCCTCGCGGTGTTCCTCGTCGCCCAGAAGCAGTTCGTCCAGGGCCTCGCCCACTCGGGCCTCAAGGGCTGACCGCCCTTCTCGTGAGTGCATGAAATAGTCGCGATCTCCTCGAGGATCGGCGACTATTTCCTGCACTCACGGGGGGCGGCCTAGGCTCGTGCGTGTGGCTCATCTTCTCGGCGCCGACGGCATCTCGCTGACCGTCGGCACCCGCACCCTGCTCGACGACGTCTCGCTCGGCCTCGACGACGGCGACCGCGTCGGCATCGTCGGCCCCAACGGGGCCGGCAAGTCGACGCTCCTGCGCCTGCTCGCGGGCACGCAGCAGCCCGACGGCGGTCGCGTCACCCGGGTGGGCGGGCTGCGGGTCGGCCTGCTCGACCAGCGCGACGACGTCGGCACCGGCGCGACGATCCGCGACCTCGTGCACGGCGACGCCGCGACCCACGCCTGGGCGTCGGACGCGAGCATCCGCACCGTGCACGCGGGTCTGCTGGCCGACCTCGACCTCGACGCCCCCGCGGACACGCTGTCCGGCGGGCAGCGGCGTCGCGTCGCGCTCGCGGCGCTGCTCGTCGCCGACCACGACGTGCTGTTCCTCGACGAGCCGACGAACCACCTCGACGTCGAGGGCGTCGCGTGGCTCGCCGCGCACCTGGGCGACCGGTTCGCGCGCCCGGGCGCGAAGGGCGCGCTCGTCGTGGTGACCCACGACCGCTGGTTCCTCGACGCCGTCTGCTCGCGCATGTGGGAGGTCCGCGGCGACGGCTCCGGCGCGGTCGAGGGGTACGAGGGCGGGTACGCCGCCTACGTGCTCGCGCGCGCCGAGCGTCAGCGGACCGCCGCCGTCGCGGCGGAGAAGCGCGACAACCTGCTGCGCAAGGAGCTCGCGTGGCTGCGTCGCGGCGCGCCCGCGCGCACGTCCAAGCCCAAGTTCCGGCTCGACGCCGCCGCGGCGCTCATCGCCGACGTGCCGCCCCCGCGCGACACGCTCGAGCTCACGCGCACCGCGACCAAGCGGCTCGGCAAGGACGTGCTCGACCTCGAGGACGTGACGGTCGCGGTGCCGGTGCGCGGCCCGGCCGGAGAGGACGGGGCCGAGCGCGTGCTGCTCGACGACGTCACGTGGCGTCTGGGACCGGGCGACCGGTACGGCGTCGTCGGGGTCAACGGCGCGGGCAAGACGACGCTGCTCGCCCTGCTCGCCGGGCGCCGCGAGCCCGACGCGGGGCGCGTCAAGCGCGGCAAGACCGTGCACGTCGCCGAGCTGTCCCAGGACGTCGGCGAGCTCGACGACATCGCCGGGTCGCGCGTCATCCAGGTGATCGAGGACGAGAAGCGGTCCGTCGTCGTGGACGGCAAGGAGCTCACCGCGTCCCAGCTCGTCGAGCGGCTCGGGTTCACGCGCGAGCGGTCGCAGACCCTCGTGCGCGACCTCTCAGGTGGCGAGCGCCGCCGCCTCCAGCTCCTGCGCCTGCTCGTCGCCGAGCCCAACGTGCTCCTGCTCGACGAGCCGACGAACGACCTCGACACCGACACGCTCGCCGCGCTCGAGGACCTGCTCGACGGCTGGCCGGGCACGCTGATCGTCGTCTCGCACGACCGCTACCTGCTCGAGCGCGTCGCGGACCGCCAGGTCGCCCTGCTCGGGGACGGCAAGGTGCGCGACCTGCCGGGCGGCGTCGAGCAGTACCTCGACCTCCGCCGCGCGGCGCTCGCGGGCGCGGGGGCGTCGTCGAGCGGCTTCGCGCCCGCGGCGAGCGCCGGGGTGGAGGGTGGTGCGGAGGGCGCGCCGGACGCAGCCGGCCCGGCGGGGCCGAGCGCCGCCGAGGTGCGCGCCGCGAAGAAGGAGATCAACCGCATCGAGCGCCGGCTGTCGAAGATCGCCGAGGTGGAGGGCCGCCTGCACGAGAAGATCGCGGCGAACGCGACGGACTTCACCGCGGTCGCGGAGCTCGACGCCGAGCTGCGCACGCTCGCGGCCGAGAAGGACGAGCTGGAGGCGGCCTGGCTCGACGCGGCCGAGGTCGCGGGCTGACGCCGGCTGCGCCGGCCGTGCCGACGGCCGCCCCGGCGTGCGGGTGCCGCAGGCGGGGCCGCGGGCGACGGGCGGGTGGTCGCCCGCCCGTCGCCCGCGCTCGCGGCTAGCGCGCCATCAGCGCGAACACGCCCCACCCGAAGTGGGCCCGGGTCCAGGCCGCGTACTGCTGGGGCTCGGTCGCCAGGAGGTGGCGCACCTGGTCGTGCAGCTCGTGACCGGGGTGGCTGTCCGCCCAGCGCCGCATGGTCAGCCACTGCGGTGCCGCGTAGCGGTCCCAGGAATCCTCGGTCGCGCACATCATCTCGACGACGTCGTAGCCCTGGGCGCCGAACGAGGCCAGCAGGTCCGGGAGCGTCAGGTAGTCGTCGGACGACGGCACCCCGCAGCCGGCCAGGGCCTCCGCGGTCGTCGGGACCGTGCGCCAGTACGGCTCCCCGACGAGCAGCAGCCCGCCGGGCCGCAGGCTCCGGCGCAGCAGGTCGAGCGTCCCGGGGACGCCGTCGCCGATCCACGTCGCGCCCACGCACGCCGCGACGTCCACGGGCTCGTCGGCCACGTACCCGGACGCGTCGGACTCGACGAACCGCACCGAGCCGGCCACGCCGAGCTCGTCGGCGCGGGCCCGGGCGTGGGCGACGAAGTCCGGGTTGAGGTCCACGCCGAGCCCGGTGATGCGGTGGTCCCGCGCCCACGTGGACAGCAGCTCGCCGGACCCGCAGGCCAGGTCGAGGATGCGGGTCCCGGGCCGCAGGTCGAGCGCGCGGCCGAGGTCGGCGAGCTGCCGCTCGGTCAGCGGGTTGTGGATGCGGTGACGGGACTCACGGAGGGAGAAGAGACGAAGGTCGAACACGAGGATGCTCCTTGTACGGGTGCCAGCAGGGAACGCGAGCGGGAGCGGACGGATCCGCTCGCCGGCACCAGGACCGTCATCGAGCATCGAGACCTTCTGTGATCGCCCTGCGTCGACCGTGCGGGGCGGGCTCCGGGTGAGCCTCCGCGACGCTACGACCGGGAGCGACCGGCGGGCAACGGAATTCTGCGCGCGGCGCCGGGGCCGCGCGCGGTCGCGTCAGCGGCGCAGGAAGCCCATGCGGTCGTCGGGGTCGACGCGCTCGAGGATCGCGCCGGCGATCTCGTCGAGCTGGCCGACCTGCTCGGGCGTGAGCGCGTCGATCACGTGGTCCCGGACGGTGGCGACGTGGCCCGGCGCGGTGGCGACGACCTTGTCCCACCCGGCGTCGGTGAGGTGCGCGTTCGTGGCGCGGCGGTCCTCGGGGCAGGGCACGCGTTCGACGAGCCCGCGCTTCTCCAGGCGCGCCACGACGTGGGAGAGACGGGGGAGCGTCGCGTTGGTGGCGCCTGCGAGGTCCGTCATGCGCAGCGTGCGGTCGCGGGCCTCGGAGAGCATGGCGAGCACGTAGTACTCGAAGTGGCTGAGGTCGGCGTCGCGCCGGAGCTGGGTGTCCAGGACGCCCGGCAGCAGCTCCACGACCGCCACGAGCCGCTTCCACGCGTCGAGCTGCTGGTCGTCGAGCCAGCGGGGTTCTGTCGTCATCGGGCCTCCTCCGTGTGACCATCGTAATAGTTGACGCTACAAGTTTAGCGTCGTATCGTGATGGTTGTAGCGACAACCAATGCCGACCAGGCGGCCGGCGCACGAAGGGAAGCCACCATGAGCAGCATCACCATCATCGGCGCGGGCACCATGGGCTCCGCGATCGCCGGTCTCGCGCTCGCCGCGGGCAGCGAGGTGCAGGTCCTCACGCGCGAGGCGACCGACCTCGACCCCCGGGTCGCGGCCGGGACCGTCGGCGACGAGCTCAAGGGCGACGTCGTCGTCCTCGCCCTCCCGTACGGGGCCGTCGCGGAGGTCGTCGACCTCTACGCCGACCGCCTCGACGGCAAGGTCGTCGTCGACATCACCAACCCGCTCGACTTCGCGACCTTCGACTCCCTCGTCGTGCCCGAGGGCTCGTCAGCCGCTGCGCAGATCCAGGAGCGCGTGCCGGGCGCACGCGTGCTCAAGGCGTTCAACACCACCTTCGCCGCGACGCTCGCGTCCGGCCAGGTCGGCCCGCTCCCGACGGCGGTCCTCGTCGCGGGCGACGACGCGGACGCCAAGGCCGCGCTCGCCGGCGCGGTGTCCGGTGTCCGCGTGGTCGACGCCGGATCGCTGAAGCGCGCGCACGAGCTCGAGGCCCTCGGCTTCCTCCAGCTCACCCTCGCCGCGGGGGAGAAGACGTCCTGGACGACGGGCTTCGCGCTCGCCGAGTGACGCGCACTTCCTGCGTGCGACGGCGGCCGGTCACCCTCGGGGTGACCGGCCGCCGTCGTGCGTCCGGGGACTCAGCCGCGTGCCTTCTCCACGGCCGCCCGCGCCGTCTCGCGCTCGGCCTTCTCCGCCTCGCGCAGCGCCTTCTCGAGCTCGCGCACCTTCTTCTGCGCCTCGCGGACCCGACGTTCGGCGTCGCGCCGCTTGAGCGTCGCCTTCTTCACCTTCGGGTCCTTGACGTGCACGGCCACCTCGACCGGGGCGACGGCGTCACGCGGGTCGGCCTCCGCGCCGGTGCCGGGGGCCGGGCCGCCCGCGTCGTCGGACGTGCCGCCCGGGGTGGAGGAGTCTCGGCCCGCGCCCGGGGCACCCGCGGCCCGCGCGTCGACGTACACCGCGATCCCGTCGAGGACGCGCTCGAGACCCCAGGCGGTGTCGTCGATCTCGCCCTCCTGCGCGTACGTCCCTGCCTCCACGAGCGGGCGCAGGTAGGGGAAGCGCACCGCGTCGACGAGGTCGCGCAACGCGCCGCCCCAGCCGCCGCCCAGGACGGTCTCGTCGCCGCCCGCCGCGGTGACCGCGCGCGCCAGGTCCGTCTGGAGGCGGGCGGCGTTCCGCGCGTACCCGCTCACGAGCAGGATGACGGACATCTTCTCCTCGTCGTCGAGCGGCGTGGAGCGCAGGGCGCGCAGCCCGCTGTCCGCCCCGCGCAGGTTGTTCGGCGTGAGGGGCGCACCGGTCACCGGGATGTCGAGGAACCACGGGTGGGACGCGAAGACCGCCATGGTGAACTGCGCCCACTCGCGCAGCTCCGCGCGCCAGTCTGCGGGGTCGTGCGCGGGCGGGTACTCGACGTCGAGCGCGGCCTCCTGCATGAGGAGCAGCAGGTCGTCCTTGCTCGTCACGTACCGGTAGAGCGACATCGTCGTGAAGCCGAGGCTCTGCGCGACCTTCGCCATGGAGACCGCGGTCAGCCCGTCGGCGTCGGCGATCTCGATGGCGGCCTCGACGATCCGCTCGATGCTCAGCTCGCGCTTCGGCGTGCGCTCGGGACGTTCGGCGACGCCCCACGCGAGCGCGAGGCGGGGCGGGAGGTCGGGTGCGTCCGTCATGAGGTCATCCTCCCCGACCGACGCCGGTCCCGTGCGGACCGTCGCCGACCAGGCCCTCCCGGTGGCGCGAGCAGGTGGTCCTGGTGCGTCCGGTCGGCAGGACGCACCAGGACCACCTGCTCGGCCGAGGTGGGGCGGGGTCCGGGTCAGCGGGCCGTCCGCCGGCGGTAGAGGACCGAGCCGGCGGCGCAGCTCACGACCAGGAAGCCCACGAGCCACGCGACGGCCGTGAGGACCGTCGTCGTGTCGGGCGACCCTGCGAGGAGGCCGCGGAACGTCTCGATGATCGGCGTGAACGGCTGGTTCTCGGCGAACCCGTGCAGCCACGACGGCATGGTGTCGATCTCGACGAACCCCGAGCTGAGGTAGGGCACGAACAGGAAGAGGAAGTTCACCGACTGCGACGCCTCGACGCTCAGCACCAGCCCGAGCGCGACGCTGAGCCACGTGAACGTGAGCACCGCGAGCACGGCGAACGCGACGAGGCCCAGCCAGTCGGCGAGACCCGCGTCGGGACGGAAGCCCAGCGCGAGCGCGACGGCCACGACGACGACCGCGGACGCGAGGTTGCGCACCACGCTCGCCACGACGTGGCCCCACAGCGCGGACGGTCCGAAGATCGGCAGCGTCTTGAACCGGTCGATCGTCCCCGACGTCATGTCCTGCGCGACCCCCACCGCGGCCGTGGCCGAGCCGAACCCGAGGCACATGACGAGCACGCCCGGCACGACGTAGTCGATGTAGTCGTCCCCGCCGATCGCGCCGCCGAAGATGACGACGAACACGAGCATGATCATCACGGGCAGCACGAACGCGGTGATGAGCCCGTCGACGCTGCGGAGCTGGCGGCGCGTCTCGCGCGCGACCATCGTGCGCACGTCGCGCGCGGCCGTCGCGGGGGTCTGGCGGGCGCGCGCGGCGGTGCGCGGCGGCCGCACCGGGGAGGTCGTGAGCGTGGGCGTGGTGGCGCTCATCGGGCGCCCTCCTTCCGGGTCAGTGCGAGGAAGACGTCGTCGAGCGTGGGCTTGACGACGCTGACGCCGACGACCGCGAGGTCGTGGGAGTCGGCCGCCGCGAGCACGTCGCGGATCGTGCGGACGGGGTCGTCGCTCGGCGCGGTGAGCGACAGGTCCTTCTCGTCCGTGGTCGTGCGGGCGAGCCCCAGCGTCGGCGCGAGCCCGACGGCGGCCGCGAGGCTCGCGGGGTCGTCGAACGCGACGCGCACGTGGTCGCCCGCGACGAGCGCCTTGAGCTCGGCCGCCGTGCCGCGTGCGGCGACGCGCCCGTCGTGCAGGACGGCGATCGTGTCGGCGAGGCGGTCGGCCTCCTCCAGGTACTGGGTCGTCAGCAGGACCGTCGTCCCGTCGGCGGCCAGGCCGCGCACGACGTCCCAGAGCTGGGCGCGCGACGCCGGGTCGAGCCCCGTCGTCGGCTCGTCGAGGACGAGGACCGCGGGGTCGGCGACGAGGCTGATCGCGAGGTCGAGGCGGCGGCGCATGCCGCCCGAGTACGTCCCGACGCGGCGCTCGGCGGCGTCGGTGAGGTCGAAGCGGGCGAGGAGCTCGTCCGCGCGCCGGCGCACCGTGCGCCGGGGGAGGTGGGCGAGCTCGCCCATCATGACGAGGTTCTCGCGGCCCGTCTGGAACTCGTCCACCGACGCGTACTGGCCCGTGAGAGCGATCGTCTCGCGCACCCGCGCCGCGTCGTGCACGACGTCGGCCCCCGCGACGCGGGCCGTGCCGCCGTCGGGCCGCACGAGGGTCGTGAGGATGTTGACGGTCGTGGTCTTGCCGGCGCCGTTGGGCCCGAGCAGCGCGAAGATCTCGCCGCGGCGCACGGTCAGGTCGACGCCGCGCAGCACGGCGTGGTCGCCGTAGGACTTCTCGAGCCCCTGCACGGCGATCATCGGTTCGGTCATCGCCTTCTCCTTCTCGGTCGGACGTGCTGGTCGTGTGCGGCGCACACGCGTGTGTATGAAGTAAACGGTGTGTACACCATAAACACGTCCCGAGAGGTCGGTCAAGGGTTTCGGTGCGCCGAGGGAGAGCCCTGGTCGCGAGAGAGGGAGCCCTGGTCGTCCGAGGGGGAGCGGTGGGCTGCGCGGTAGGGCCTGATCGCGCCGGGTGCTATCGGGCGCGGGAGCGGGGAGAGCCCGTGAGTGCGAGGCCGATCGCCGTCATGACGACGAGCGCGCCGAGCACGACGGCGACCGGCGTCGTCCACGTCCCCGTGGCCGTCTGCAGGGCGCCGGCGAGCGTCGGGGCGACCGCCGCCAGGGAGTACCCCACGGACTGCACGGTCGCGGATGCCTGGCGGCCGCGCCGGACCGTCGGGAAGCGCTGCGCGACGAGCGTGAAGATGACGACGAAGTTCGCCGCCTGGGCGATGCCGGCCATCGACGCCCACACCGCCCACAGGTCGGGCGCGACGAGCAGGCCCACGGGCAGCGCGAGCCACAGCACCGCGATCGCGGCGAAGCTCGTCCGCAGCGACCAGCGCCGCGCCGCCAGCGGCACGGCGAGCCCGCCGACGATCGCGAACCCCTGGAACAGCGACGCCGCCCCGCCCGACGCCGAGCGGGGGATCCCCGCGAGATCCTCCAGGATGAGCGGCAGCCACGCCGTGAGCGCGTAGAAGCTCGACGACTGGAGCGCGAACATCGCGCACAGCCACCACGTGAACGGCGTCGCCAGGACGTGGCGCTCGCGGGCGGCGGCGGGGTCGGTGCCCGTGACGCCCTCCGCCGCCGCGGCGGCGAGGTCGCCCGGGTCAGAGGCGGCCTCGTCGCCCGACCCGCTCGCCTCGCGCGGGACCGCGCGCAGCCACCACACGAGCGCGACCGCCGCGAGGACGGACCACGAGGCCAGCGCCCAGCGCCACCCGACGGCGTCGGCGAGGGGCGCGGTGAGCGCGGTGGTCGCGACCGTCCCCACGTTGATCGCGGCCGTGTACAGGCCCGTCACCGTCGCGACGTGCCCGGGGAAGTCGCGCTGCGCGATCATCGGGACGGCAAGGTTGGCCGTCGTGATGCCGAGCCCGAGCAGCACCGTCCCGGCGAACGTGCCCGCGGCGGCGACGTCGGCCGAGCGCAGCAGGGTGCCGGCGAGGATCAGCGCGAGGGCGACGGCGATCGCCGTGCGCAGCGACGACCGCCCCAGCAGCCCCGCGACCGCGGGCGTCGCCACGGCGAAGCAGAGCACCGGGATGCCCGTGAGCAGGCCCGCGGCAGCCGCGGTGAGGTGCAGGTCCGCCGCGACGTCCGCGACGACCGGCGGCAGCGCCGTGAGCGGCGCGCGCAGGTTGACCGCGACGAGCAGCACCGCGACGAGCAGCACGCCGTCGATCCCGCCCCGAAACGTGCTCGGGCGGGGCGGCCGGGACGGCGGCATCGGGCGGTGACCTCCGGGTGCGGGCGCGTGCGACGCCGCCGCCCGGTCAGCCGGGCCGTCGGTCAGTCGTCGAACTGTCCTACGACTGTACGCAGGAGCGCCGCGAGCGCAGGGCGGCCGCCCGGCTCCAGCGCGTCGAGGATGCGGGCCTCCACCGCGAGCAGGTCGGTCATCGCCGTGTCGACGCGCTCCAGGCCCTCGGCCGTGAGCTCGACGAGCACGCCGCGGCGGTCGTCGGGAGACCGGCGGCGCACGACGAGCCCGCGCTCCTCCAGCCGGTCGATGCGGTTCGTCATGGTCCCGCTCGTCACGAGCGTCTGCGTCACGAGGGCCCCGGGCGACAGGCGGTACGGCTCGCCGGCCCGCCGCAGCGCCGACAGGACGTCGAACTCCCACGTCTCCAGGTGCCCCCGCGCGAACGCCGTGCGGCGCGCGCGGTCGAGGTGCCGCGCGAGGCGGTCGACGCGCGAGAAGACGGTGAGCGGCTCGACGTCGAGGTCGGGCCGCTCGCGCTGCCACGCCGCGACGATGCGGTCGACCTCGTCCTCGTGCTGCTGGTCCATGACGCGAGGGTACTCGACGTGTCTCGACATCAAGACTCTTGACGCCGGCCGCGCATCCGGCGAGAGACAACCAGGGTTTGCCTCGCGCAACCAGGGTTCCTGCCGCGCGGGGCCCCCGGTCAGGCGGTGCGCAGGGCGTCCTTGAGCTTGACGCGGGCGCCGGTGCGCAGGACCGCGTTGGAGTAGATCTTCGCCGCGAGCCAGACGAGCACCGGGATGACGGCGATCGAGAGGCCGAGCGCGAGGAGCGCCTCCCAGGTCTCTGCGCTGCCGAGCGCGATGCGCACGGGCATGAGGAGCGGCGAGCACAGCGGGACGTACGACAGCCACACGACGAGCGGGTTGTCCGGGGCCCACGGCGCGACGGAGACGCCCACGATGTACGGCACGATCATGAGGAACGTGACGGGGGTCGTGACGGCGCCGACGTCC
Organism: Cellulosimicrobium sp. E-16; assembly: GCF_049913115.1. Classification (NCBI taxonomy): domain Bacteria; kingdom Bacillati; phylum Actinomycetota; class Actinomycetes; order Micrococcales; family Promicromonosporaceae; genus Cellulosimicrobium; species Cellulosimicrobium sp. E-16. Next base: position 3,625,439 of record NZ_CP183974.1, on the reverse strand, counting down.
TCCTGGCGCGAGACGAGCGCGCCGAGACCGGCCATGAGCAGGGCGTAGCTGACGAACCCCACGACGAACCAGACGAGAGCCCAGACGGCCGCGGTGCCGAGGTCGATCGTCGACGTGTCGACCAGGCCCAGGCCGAGCGCGGTCCCGACGCCCGCGAGCACGACGAGCGCGACCTGACCCAGCCCGACGAGCCCGATGCCGAGCACCTTGCCCGCCATGAGCTGCCACGGGCGGACGGTCGAGAGCAGGAGCTCGACGACGCGGCTCGTCTTCTCCTCGACGACGCCCTGCGCGATGAGCTGGCCGCTGATCATGATGGCCATGAAGAGCAGGATGCCGGTGACGAGGCCGGTGACGTAGCGCGTCGGGTCGAACTCGCTGGGCTCGCCGATCGTGCGGACGGTCGGCTCGGCCGTCGCGATGTCGCCCGCGACCTGCGCGGGGTCGCCGCCGAGGTCCGCGACGGCGTCGGACAGCGCGGTCTGCTGGGCGAGCGTCGTGAAGACGGCGGCGAGGCCGGGGGAGAGCTCGGTGTCCACGACGACGGTGGGGGAGTCGGGCGTACCGGTGACGACGGCGTCGAGGTCGCCGTCGCGGACCTGGGCCTCGCCGGCGGCGTCGTCCGCGACGTCGACGGTCTCGACCTCGGTCCCGAGCGTGCTGCCCGTCGCCTCGATCGCCTCGGCGAGCGGCGCGGTCTGCGGCGTGACACCGACGCGCTCGGCGGTCGGCCCGGACGAGCTCGCGGCGTTGAGCACGACCCCGCCGAGCACGACCGCGCCCACGAGGATGACGGTCAGCCAGACGAACGACTTCGAGCGGAGCCGCGTCATGATCTCGCGGCCTGCGACGAGGCGGATCGCGCCCCAGGACGTCAACGAGGTCCCCGTGCTCATGCCCCCACCCCCACGGTCTCGGCGGCCGCGGCGGCCGGCTTCTCCTCGGCGCTCACGACGTCGCGGTACAGCTCGGTGAGCGACGGCCGCACGAGCGAGAACTCGTGCACCGGCCCGGCGGCGAGCGCCGCGCGCAGCACGGCCTGCTCGCGACCGCTGGCCCCGTCGACGGATCCGTCGCCGACGGCCCCGGCGCCCGGCGTGAGCTCCACGACCGTGCGCGACCCCTCGAGGCTGACGGCTCGCGCGTCGGGCACGGCGCCGATCCAGCCTGCTCCGGGTGGCCCGTCCACGACCCATCTCTCCGTCTCGGTCCGGCGGAGCTCGTCGATCGTGCCGATCTCGACCATCGCGCCGTCCTTGATGATCCCGACCCGGTCGCACAGGCGCTCCACGAGGTCGAGCTGGTGCGAGGAGAAGACGACGGGGACGCCCGCCTCGGCGCGGTCGCGGAGCACGTTGCTCATGACGTCGACGGCCACGGGGTCGAGCCCGCTGAAGGGCTCGTCGAGGACGAGCAGCTCGGGGTCGTGCGTGAGCGCCGCCGCGAGCTGGACGCGCTGCTGGTTGCCGAGCGAGAGCTTCTGCACCTCGTCGCCGCGGCGGGCGTCGACGCCGAGCGTCGTGGTCCAGCGCTCCATCGCGTCCTTCGCGGCGGCGGCGGACAGCCCGTGCAGCCGGGCGAGGTAGTCGAGCTGCTCGCCCACCTTCATGCGCGGGTAGAGCCCGCGCTCCTCGGGCATGTACCCGATGCGCCGCCGCGCGGCGAGGTCGATCGGCCTGCCGTCCCAGCGCACCTCGCCGCCGTCGGCGGCGAGCACGCCGAGGACGATGCGCATGGTCGTGGTCTTCCCGGCCCCGTTGGAGCCGACGAAGCCGAAGATCTCCCCGGCGCGCACGTCGAACGACGTCCCGCGCAGGGCGCGCACGTCGCCGTAGGTCTTGGTCAGCGAGTCGATCTCGAGTGTCGCCATGCGACCCAGAGAACCACGCGCCGGTGCGCAGGGCACGGGACAGATGTCACGTCCTGCCCCCTGCGGAGGGCGGGGGTCGATCCCGACCGACGTCGGACGTCCGAGGTGGTCAGCCCCGGTGCTCGTCGCGCACGGGCGGCAACGGCGTGCGGGCGGCGCGCACGGTGAGGCGCAGCATCGCGGCGGTCGCGTGGTCGACGCCCGCGACGTCCTCGCGCCGGACCGCGTCGAGCGCGACCCACAGGAGCTCGCGTGCGATCGCCGCCTCCTGCTCGTCGAGGCGGCCGGAGATCGACTCGACCGCGCTCATCGCGACGAGCACGCGCATGCCCGCGGACGTCGGGGGCGCGAGGCGCACGCGCCGGATCTCGACGGCGTCGCGCAGGGCGCGGCGCTCGACGCGCGAGAGCCGGGGGCCGGCCACCCGCAGGAGGGTCGGGGTGAGGAGCGCGGCCGCGAGGCCCAGGAGCGCGGCGACGAGGACGAGGGCGACGGGGGCCAGGTCGTGGCCGACGAGGACCGCGGCGATCGCGGTCGCCGCGCCCGCGACGATCCCCAGGCGCACGCCGTCGACCGCCGCGTGCCACTCGGCGTGCCGCCGCACCCGGTCCAGCTCGCGCGGGGTCAGGCCGGGGACCAGCACGTCCGTGCGCTGGACGATGCGGCCCTGCGCTCCGGCGACGGCGCCCTGGAGGCAGCGCGCCGTCGTCCAGGTCGAGTACCCCCAGACCGTGGGACGGATCTCGTCCCGGTGGTCCTCGTGCGTGCGGTCGGTGGACCGGTCGTGCCCGTGCATGAAGTGCCCCGCTTCGTCGATCTCGTGCTTCCGCAAGGAGAGACGGGTACGCCCGGGCCTCATGACGCAGATTCTGCAAAGTTTCCCGGGGCGACCGGTGGACGGACGCGTCAGGACGCCGTCACGACCTGGGCGTCGTGATGAGGTGCGGGCGCTTCTCCATGTCCGCGAGGCCGTTCCACGCGAGGTTGACGAGGTGCGCTGCGACCTCCGTCTTCTTGGGCGAGCGCGCGTCGAGCCAGTACTGCCCGGTGAGCGCGACCATGCCGACAAGCATCTGCGCGTAGATGGGCGCGACCTTCGGGTCGAGGCCGCGCGTGCGGAACTGGTTCGCCAGGAGGTGCTCGACCTGGGTCGCGACGTCGCCGATGAGGCTGGAGAACGTGCCGGTGGCCTGGGCGACGGGGGAGTCGCGCACGAGGATGCGGAAACCGTCCTCGGACGCCTCGATGTAGGACAGGAGCGCGAGCGCGGTGCGCTCGAGGAGGACCTTGGGGTGGCCGCCCTCGTCGAGCGCGCCGGAGAGCGCGGCCGTGAGCGCCTGGACCTCGCGGTCCACGACGACGGCGTAGATGCCCTCCTTGCCGCCGAAGTGCTCGTACACGACAGGCTTGGACACCTCGGCGCGCGCGGCGATCTCCTCGACGCTCGTCCCCTCGAACCCCTTCTCGGCGAACAGGCCACGGCTGACCGCGAGCAGCTGCTCGCGCCGCTGGCTCGCGGTCATGCGGGATCGGGGGGTGCGTCTGGATTCGGCCACGGGTCCATCATGCCGTGCAGCCGCTCCCGGCAGCCGGAGGGTCCGGCCCGACGGCGCGGGCGCCCTGCGGGCGGGCACGCGTGCGGGGTGTGGTGCGGACCACGTCCCGGGCGCGGCGCGGACCGGACGAGACGGGCACGACCGGCGTCGGGCACGGGGACCGACCTGGCAGACTGTTCCCGGACCCACCCCGCCCGCCGTGGCCCGGGAACGCACCGGGCGCGAGCGTCGCCGGGTCCGATCCGCCTTGGTGTAATCGGCAGCACAAGGGTTTTTGGTGCCCTTGGTCCAGGTTCGAGTCCTGGGGGCGGAGCTCGTGCCACCGATCCCGAGGGGAACACCCATGGAAGCTCAGCAGGGCACCGACACCACCGTCGCCCCCGCTGCCGTGATCGTCCTCGCCGCCGGCGAGGGCACGCGGATGAAGTCGTCCACCCCCAAGATGCTGCACACGCTCGCGGGCCGCAGCCTGCTCGGGCACGTGCTCGTCGCCGCGCGCTCGCTCGACCCGGCGCTGCTCGCCGTCGTCGTGCGGCACGAGCGCGACCGCGTCGCCGAGCACGCGGTGTCGGTGGACCCGGACGCCGTCGTCGTGGACCAGGACGAGATCCCCGGGACGGGACGGGCCGTGCAGTGCGCGCTCGCCGCGCTCGACGCCAAGGCCCACGCGCAGGCGCTCCTGCACGGCGTGCCCGACGGCGAGGAGGGACGCGGCGCCGGCGACGGGCTCGAGGGACCCGTGGTCGTGACCGCGGGCGACACCCCCTTGCTCGACGGCGGCACGCTGGCCCAGCTCCTCGCCGCGCACGTCGTGGACGGCAACGCGGTGACGATGCTGACGACGGAGCTCGAGGACGCGACGGGCTACGGGCGCGTCGTGCGCGACGGCTCGGGGGACGTGCTGCGCATCGTCGAGCACAAGGACGCGTCGGCCGACGAGCGGGCGATCCGCGAGATCAACGCGTCGATCTACGTGTTCGACGCCGCGGTCCTGCGCCGCGGGCTGGGTACGCTCGGCCGCGACAACGCGCAGGGCGAGGTCTACCTCACGGACGTCGTCGCGGCGGCGCGCGCCGAGGGCGGCACGGTCCGGGCGCTCGTCTCGGCGGACCCGACGATCGTCGAGGGCGTCAACGACCGCGTGCAGCTCGCGACGCTGCGCGCGGAGCTCAACCGCCGGATCCTCGAGGACTGGATGCGCGAGGGCGTGACGGTCGTCGACCCGGCGACGACGTGGGTGGACGTCGACGTGGAGCTCGCGCGCGACGTCACCCTGCTCCCGGGCACGCAGCTCCACGGCGCGACCGTCGTCGCCGAGGGCGCGACGATCGGCCCAGACACGACGCTCACGGACACCGAGGTCGGCGCCGGTGCGACGGTGACCCGCACGCACGGCAGCCTCGCGGTGCTGGGCGCGGGGACGTCCGTCGGGCCGTTCGCCTATCTGCGCCCGGGCACGGTGCTGGGCCCGAAGGGCAAGATCGGCACGTTCGTCGAGACGAAGAACGCGGAGATCGGCGAGGGTTCCAAGATCCCGCACCTGTCCTACGTGGGCGACGCGACGATCGGCGAGCACACGAACATCGGCGCCGCGTCGGTCACGGTCAACTACGACGGCGTCCACAAGCACCGCACGGTGATCGGCTCGCACGCCCGCACGGGCGCGGACAACATGTTCGTCGCCCCCGTGAGCGTCGGCGACGGTGCCTACACCGCGGCCGGCTCCGTCATCCGCCGCGACGTGCCGGCGGGCGCGCTCGGTGTGAGCGGCGGGCAGCAGCGCAACATCGAGGGCTGGGTCGAGCGTCGTCGTCCGGGCACGGCCGCGGCCGACGCCGCGGGCGCCGCACGCGCGGGCGACCCGGACGTGCCGCCGCTCGGCGCGCAGGCGCAGGCGCAGCTCGCGGACCAGAGCGCCGCGGCGACCGCCGAGCGCCCGACCCCGCCGCCGCCCGGACCGGAGCTCGAGCACACGCTCGAGGCGCTGCGTGGCGGTCGCCCCGCGACCACGGCAGACTGACCGCGTCCGGCAGAGACCTCCTCAGACCCACCCCGCCCCCGGAAACACCACCGAAGGAACCCACTGGTATGAGCAGCACGATCGCCGGCAACGGGGAGAAGTCCCTCGTCCTCGCCTCGGGGCGCGCGCACCCCGAGCTCGCCAACGACGTCGCGCGGGAGCTGGGCATCGACCTGCTGCCCACGACCGCGTACGACTTCGCGAACGGCGAGATCTACGTCCGGTTCGGCGAGTCGGTGCGCGGCGCCGACGTCTTCATCCTCCAGAGCCACACCGCGCCGATCAACCAGTGGATCATGGAGCAGCTGCTCATGGTCGACGCCGCGAAGCGTGCCTCGGCCCGCACCATCACGGTCGTCCAGCCGTTCTACGGCTACGCGCGCCAGGACAAGAAGCACCGTGGCCGCGAGCCGATCTCGGCCCGCCTCATGTCCGACCTGTTCACCGCGGCGGGCGCCGACCGCCTCATGAGCGTCGACCTGCACGCCGCGCAGACGCAGGGCTTCTTCGACGGCCCCGTCGACCACCTGTGGGCGATGCCGATCCTCACGGACTACGTGCGCTCGCGCGTCGACACGTCGAACGTCACGGTCGTCTCGCCCGACGCGGGCCGCATCCGCGTCGCCGAGCAGTGGGCGGCCAAGCTCGGCGGCGGCCCGCTCGCGTTCGTGCACAAGACGCGCGACGTCACGCGCCCGAACCAGGCCGTCGCCAACCGCGTCGTCGGCGACGTCGAGGGCCGCGACTGCGTGCTCGTGGACGACCTCATCGACACCGGCGGCACGATCGCCGAGGCGGTGCGCGTCATCCTCGCCGCGGGTGCGCGGTCGGTCATCGTGGCCGCGACGCACGGCGTGCTGTCCGACCCGGCGGCGCAGCGCCTGTCCGAGTGCGGGGCGAGCGAGGTCGTCATCACCGACACGCTGCCGATCGCCGCGGAGAAGCAGTTCCCGCAGCTCACCGTGCTCTCCATCGCGCCGCTCGTCGCGCGCGCCATCCGTGAGGTGTTCGACGACGGGTCGGTCACCTCGCTCTTCGACGGCAACAGCTGACAGGAGGGGCCGTGGGCGGCTCGGGAGTGACGACCACCGGACAGGGGGCGGTGACCGCGGCGCCGGACGTCGCCGTCGTCGAGCTGGGCGCGGAGTCGAGCGCACCCGGCGTCCAGGAGGCCCTCGACCGGGCGAACGCGGGGCTCGCCGCGGCGCGCGACGCGCTCGTCGCGGCGGGCGTCGACCCCGCGGACGTGCGGACGTCGCAGACGTCGACGTGGACCGAGCAGCGCGACGACGGCCCGCGCACGACGGCGCGGCTCACGCTGCGGGCGACCGTGCGCGACGTCGCGGCGTGCGGTGAGGTCGTCCGTGCCGCTCTCGACGCCGCCGGGCCCGTCGCGCGGCTGGACTCGACGAGTCTCGCCGTCGGCGACCCGGGACCGCTCGCCGTCGCGGCGCGCGACGCCGCGTTCGCCGACGCGCGCTCGCGCGCCGAGCAGTACGCCCGGCTCGCCGGCCGCTCGCTCGGCCCGGTCGTCGAGGTCCGCGAGGACGCGGGCGGGCCCGGCCCGGTGCCGCGCCTCATGGCGGCCAAGGCCGCGAGCGACGCGCTCGTCGTCGAGCCCGGCACGCAGGAGGTCCGCGCGAGCGTGACCGTGCGCTGGGAGCTCGCGGACTGACACCCTCGACGCGCGACCGTGCGCGGCGCACGCCCGGGCCGTGACAAAAGGCAGGTGTTCCGGGCCCCGGCGCGCCGTAGCGTGAGGACCATGCTCATCCTCGAGGACTACCTGCTGCTCACGCTCGACGACGTGACCGGGAAGGCCGTCGTCGACGCCTCGTACCGGGAGCAGGTCGCCGCGGGGGCGCTCCTCGTCGAGCTGGCGCTCCTGGGCCGCGCCGACCTCGCGGGCGACGGCGACGGCGGGCGCGTCGGCCGGATCGTGGTGCGGGACCCGGCCCCGACGGGCAACGCGCTGCTCGACGAGGCGCTGACCGTCGTGCGGTCGCGCGAGGGGTCGAAGCCCAAGGCGCTCGTGGCGCCCCTCGCGAAGCTCAGGCCGGCGTCCCGCGCGATCGGGTCGCTCGCCGAGCGCGGCGTCCTGCGCCGCGAGGAGGGGCGCGTGCTGGGGATCTTCCCCACCACGCGCTGGCCGGCCGCCGACACCCGGCACGAGGACGGCGTGCGCGCCGACCTGTGGCGCGTCCTGGTCGACGGCGGTGCGCCGGACCAGCGCACGGCCGCCCTGGTCGCCATCCTCGCCGCGACCGGGCAGGCGGGCCGCGTGCTCGCCGCGGGCGGCGGTCCTGGGGCTCCGTCCGTCGTCGACGGCGGAGCCGACCTGCCCGGGTCACGCCGCCGCGCCGTCGACGCGCGTGCGAAGGAGATCGCGCAGCAGAGCTGGGCGAGCGAGGCTGTGCGCGCCTACGTGGAGGAGGTCACCGCGGTCATCCTCGTCGGCGCCACGGTCGCGGCGACTGCGGCGGCGACGAGCTGAGGCGCGGTCGGCGGCGCGGCCGCCCGGTCAGGGGCGCCCGAGCGCGCGGTACGTCCAGCCCGCGTCGCGCCAGACGGCGGGGTCGAGCGCGTTGCGGCCGTCCAGGACGCGTCGGTGCGCGACGTGCTCGCCCAGCGCGCGGGGGTCGAGGTCGCGGTACTCGCGCCACTCTGTGAGCAGCACGACGACGTCGGCCTCCTGCGCCGCCTCCTCGACGGTCGCCGCGAACTTCAGCTCCGGTGCGGTGCGCCGCGCGTTCTCCACCGCGCGGGGGTCCGTGACGACGACGTGCGCACCCTGGAGGTGCATCTGCATCGCGACGTTGAGCGCGGGGGAGTCCCGTGTGTCGTCGCTGTCGGGCTTGAACGCGGCGCCGAGGACAGCGACGTTGCGACCGACGATCGACCCGCCGCACACCTCGCGCGCGAGGTCGACCATCCGTACGCGTCGGCGCATGTTGATGGAGTCGACCTCCCGCAGGAACGACAGCGCCTGGTCGACGCCCAGCTCTCCCGCGCGGGCCATGAACGCGCGGATGTCCTTGGGCAGGCACCCACCCCCGAACCCGAGACCGGCGTTGAGGAAGCTGCGCCCGATGCGGGCGTCGTGCCCGATCGCGTCGGCGAGGACCGTGACGTCGCCCCCGGTGGCCTCGCACAGCTCGGCCATGGCATTGATGAACGAGATCTTGGTCGCGAGGAACGAGTTCGCCGCGACCTTGACGAGCTCGGCCGTCGCGAAGTCGGTGACGACCTTCGGCGTGCCGTCGGCGAGGACGCTCGCGTAGACCGTGTCGAGGACGCCCTCCGAGGTGCCGTCCCCGGCGGGGTCGACCCCGTAGACGAGCCGGTCCGGGTGCAGGGTGTCCTGGACGGCGTGCCCCTCGCGGAGGAACTCCGGGTTCCACACGAGGTGCGCATCGGGCTCGGCCTCGCGGACGCGTGCGGCGAGGCGCGCGGCGGTCCCCACGGGGACGGTGGACTTGCCGACCACGACGTTGCCGGGAGACAGGTGCGGAAGGAGCGACTCGACCGCGGCGTCGACGTAGCGCAGGTCCGCCGCGTACTCGCCCTGCCGCTGCGGCGTGCCGACGCACACGAAGTGGACCCGCGCCCCGGCCGCGCGCGACACGTCCGTCGTGAAGGACAACCGGCCGCTGCCGACCTCCTGCTCGAGGAGGCGGGGCAGTCCGGGCTCGAAGAACGGGGCCTCGCCCGCGGTGAGCGCGGTGACCTTGTCGGCATCGACGTCCACGCCGACGACGTCGTGCCCGAGGGACGCCATGCTCGCCGCGTGCACGGCACCGAGGTACCCGCAACCGACCACCGAGATGCGCATCGAGGTCCTCCGTAGGAGACGGTCTGGGTGTCGGCCCACGCTACTCCGCCGGCCGCGCCGGACGGCCGGCTGGTGGGGGTGAAATGACGGACACGGGGCACCAAGCGGTCGTGCCGGACGCCCGCGGCGGGTGAACTTCCGGGCGGGAGGTCGCCCTCGTAGCCCCGGGAGTGGTTCGATTCGCCTGAGGGTGCGTGCAGGGGGCGGCGGTCACGCGGTGTCGCCGCAGTCTCGACGAGCACACGCGAGAAGCAGGACGCACCACATGCCGCACACACAGGAGCCTCGACCGTCCGGGGTCACGCGTCGGCGATGGGTCGTCGCGACGGCCGGCGCGGTGGCGGGTGCGCTCGCGCTCGTGGGCATCGGGGCGGCGCTCCCCGGGATCCCCGGCGGTGCCGGGACCTCGCAGCTCACCGACGTCGTCGGCGACACCGAGGCCGAGAGCGTCGCGATCGGCGGCGCCGTCGGCCAGGAGGTCGCGGCGAACTTCGACCCCGAGCAGTCGGGCCCCGAGGGACCGGACGCGTCCGCTTCGTCGATGTGGTGGCGGTGGACGGCCCCGACGAGCGGTCCCATCACGTTCTCGACGCACGGCAGCGAGCTCGACACCGTGCTCACGGTCTACCCGGGCACGGCGACGAGCGCCCCCGTCGCGACGAACGACGACGAGGGCGACGTCCGGACCTCGTCGGTGACCTTCGACGCGACCGCGGGCGAGGAGTACCTCGTCGAGGTCTCCGCCAAGTCGCCCGACCCCGGGCTGCTGACCCTGTCGTGGCAGCCGCCCGCACCGGCGGCCGCGGCGCTCCCGGATGAGCCCGCCGCGGCGGCGGTCACGTCCACCGGCATCCCCCTCACGGGGAACACGGGCGAGAAGCCCCAGTCGAAGCTCTGGTCCGCGGGCGGCACCTGGTGGGCGGTGCTCGCCTCGGCCAGCACGTCGCCCGCAGGCACGTGGGTCTGGCGGTACGACGCGGTCGCCAAGACGTGGACGAACGTCACGCGCATCTCCGAACGCACGGACGTGCGCGCGGACGTCAAGGCCGTCGGCGACGTCGCGCACGTGCTGCTCCACGGGCCGACCACGACCCTCGTCTCGATCCAGCGGGACCCGCAGTCGAACACGTACGTCCCGTGGACATCGCGCGCCGGCGCGACGGCGGTCTCGCTGCCCGGCAGCGAGACCGCGACCATCGACATCGACTCGACCGGCCGCATGTGGGTCGCCTGGGACACGGCGAGCCAGGTGCAGGTGCGCTGGAGCGACGCCCCCTACTCCTCGTTCTCGGCCCCGGTCACGGTCGCGTCGGGGATCACGGACGACGACATCGCCGTCGTCACCGCGATGCCGGGCAAGAAGGTCGGGGTGCTGTGGTCCAACCAGAACACCCAGAGGTTCGGGTTCCGGACGCACGTCGACGGCGCGTCACCCTCGACGTGGACGGCTGACGAGGTCCCCGCGGCGGGGTCCGCGCTCCCGGTCGGCGGTGGCATGGCGGACGATCACCTCAACGTCGCCGTCGCCGACGACGGCACCTTCTACGCGGCCGTCAAGACCTCCTACAACACCGCGGACCGCACCGTCATCGGGCTCCTGGTCCGCCACCCGGACGGCGCCTGGGACCCGCTGCACGAGGTCGACCGGGTCGGCACGCGCGGCATCGTCGTCGTCGACGACGTCACGGACCGTCTCCGGGTCGTGTACACGCGCAGCACGAACCTCGACGACATCCTCGTGAAGGAGACCTCCCGGCTCTCTCCCGACTTCTCCGGAGCGGCCGAGACGGTGCTCGACGGCTCCTGGAACAACGCGACCGCGACGAAGTCGAACGTCCCCGGCGAGGTGCTGGTGATGGCCGCCTCCGCCACGACGGCCCGTGCGGCGCGCCTCGCCTGGACGCCGGCCGGTGCCCCGACGGCGCAGGACTCGACCGTCGCGACGACGGTGGGCGGCACGGTCACCGGGAAGCTCGGCGCGCAGGCGACGACCGACGACCCCCTCACGTTCCAGGTCGTCACGCCGCCGACCGCGGGAACCCTGACGGCGATGGACCCCGCCACGGGTGCGTTCACCTACCGCGCCGGGGCGGCGAGCGGGCTCGACTCGTTCACGTTCCGCGTGGGCAGCGGCGGGCTGTGGTCGGCTCCTGCCACCGTGGGCGTGCGCGTGTCCTCCGCGGACGGCCTGGTCGGCGCGTGGAACCTCGACGAGGGTCAGGGGCTCGTGACCGCCGACTCCTCCGGGTGGGGCAACGGCGGGACGCTCGTCGGCGGGTCGTCGTGGGTCCCGGGGGTCTCCGGGTCCGCCGTGCGCTCGGACGGCGCGACGGGTCTGGTCCGTGTCCCGGACTCCGCCGCTCTCGACGTGAGCACCGGGCTCACGGTCGCTGCGTGGGTGCGACCGGAGCAGGCCGCGACCCAGTACGTGGTGAAGAAGGCCACCAACGACGCCGCGGACGGGTTCGAGCTGGCGCTCGCGAGCAACGGCAAGCCCTTCCTGCGTCTCAACGAGGACAGCTCGGGCGACACGTACCGGGTCAACGCGACGTCCTCGTACCCCACGAACGGCACCTGGGTGCACCTCGTCGGGTCGTACGACGGGACGCGCATGCGGATCTACGTCAACGGCGTGGAGCAGGCCTCGAAGGCCGGCCCGGCGAGCATCGGCACGAACGCGTCACCGTTGGGCATCGGCGCAGAGGGCAACGGCTACCGGCCCGTCAAGGGTGCGGTCGACGGCGTCCGTCTCTACGACCGTGCGCTCTCGGCCGCCGAGGTGACGACGCTGTTCCAGGGCGGGACCACGCAGCCCACGCCGGCTCCCGTCGCGCAGGACGTCGCCGTCTCGACGACGCTCGGCCAGCCGGTCTCCGGCTCGCTGACGGCCACGGTGCCCCAGGGCGCGACGCCGCAGTTCCAGGTCGTCACCCCGCCGACGCGCGGGACGGTCGCGCTGACGAGCACGTCGGCCGGCACGTTCACCTACACGCCGGGAGCCTCCGCTGGCGCGGACTCCTTCACGTTCCGGGTCGGTGCCGGTGGGCAGTGGTCGGCACCGGCGACGGTCCGCGTGGCGGTGGCCTCCCCGGACGGGCTCGTGGGAGCGTGGGAGCTCGACGAGGGTCAGGGGCTCGCGACCGCGGACGTGTCGGGCTGGGCGAACGGCGGCTCCCTCGTCGGTGCGGCCACGTGGGTCCCCGGTCGGAGCGGGTCCGCGGTGCGGTCCGACGGCGTGACCGGCTACGTCCGCGTGCCTGACGCCTCGACGCTCGACCTCACGACGCGGATGACGGTGGCCGCGTGGGTACGGCCAGAACAGCTCGCGACGCAGTACGTGGTGAAGAAGGCCGCGCAGGGGACGACCGACGGCTACGAGCTCGGTCTCGCGAGCGGGGGCAAGCCCTTCCTGCGGCTCAACCACGCATCGTCGGGGGACACGTACCGGGTCGACGCCACCTCCACGTACCCGACGGACGGCACCTGGGTGCACCTCGTCGGGACGTACGACGGGACGCGCATGCGGATCTACGTGAACGGCGTCGAGCAGGCCTCGAAGGCCGGTCCGGCGAGCATCGGGACGAGCACGCTCCCGCTGGGCATCGGGGCCGAGTCCAACGGCACCCGGGCCACCAAGGGCGCCGTGGACTCCGTGCGCCTGTACGACCGCGCCCTCACCGGGGCCGAGGTCGCGGCGCTCTACTCCGGTGCGAGCAGCTCCGTGCCCGCCCCGGAACCGACGCCGGACCCCACGCCGACTCCGGACCCGACGCCGACGCCCGACCCGACTCCGGACCCGACGCCGACGCCTGACCCGACGCCGACTCCGGACCCGACGCCGACGCCCGACCCGACGCCGGATCCCGCACCGGTTCCGGACCCGACGCCGACGCCCGACCCGACGCCGACCCCTGACCCGACGCCCGACCCCGGACCGACGGTCCCGGCGGGGGCCGTCGGGGTGTGGGGGTTCGACGAGGGGCAGGGGACCACGGCGGCGGACGGCTCGACCAACGGCGCGACGGCGTCGTTGCGCTCGGGGGCGACGTGGGCGACGGGCCTCAGCGGCACCGCGCTCGGGCTGGACGGCGTCGACGACTTCGCGCGCGTCGACGACCGGCCCTCCCTCGATCTCGCCGGCCCGATGTCGGTCTCCGCGTGGGTGCGCCCCGAGCAGAAGGCGACCCAGTACGTGCTCAAGAAGGCCGCCCAGGGAGTGACGGACGGGTACGAGCTGGGCCTGGCGAACGGCGGGACGGCGTTCCTCCGGTTCAACCACGCGTCGTCCGGCGACACCTACCGCGTCGACACCACGACGCCCTACCCGACGGACGGCACCTGGGTGCACCTCGTGGGCACCTTCGACGGCACACGGATGCGGATCTACGTGAACGGCGTCGAGCAGGCGTCGAAGGCCGGGCCGGCCGCCGTCGGCACCAACGCGCTCCGTCTGGGCATCGGCGCCGAGTCGGACGGGACCCGTCCGATGAAGGGCCGCATCGACGGCGTGCGGCTCTACGACCGTGCCCTGAGCGCCGCGGAGGTGGCGCAGCTCTACGCCGCGCCCGGGAAGTAGCGGAAGCCCCGAGTCTCGGCCCGCCTCGGCTCCGTCGCGGGTTTCGCGGGGGAGCCGAGCCCGGGTACAGTAGTCAGGTTGCCTCGGCGAGGGACGTCTGACGGCCGGCAGCGCTGGACCGGTGAGCACACCGGCGGCGCGGGACCGCGAGTGTCAGCCAGACCTGTTGGATCTCCGTTATCGACTGGGCGGTCGTCCTCCTGCGCGCCCGTCACACGTCCCGCGCCGACGCAGCCGCCCGTCCGGGTGGCCCTCTCAACCGTCCGGACAGCCGACCGCTCCCCACTGGTGGCCGGCCCGCAACGTTCTTCCAGGAGTGATCCACGTGTCTGAGATCAAGCTCGCCGCCGAGGCCCGTACCGAATTCGGCAAGGGTGCCGCCCGCCGCGTCCGCCGCGCCGGCAAGATCCCCGCGGTCCTCTACGGCCACGGCACCGACCCGCTGCACGTGACCCTGCCGGGTCACGAGACGATGATGGCGCTCAAGCACTCGAACGCGCTGTTCTCGATCGAGCTCGACGGCAAGGCCCAGCTCGCGATCGCCAAGGACGTCCAGCGCGAGCCGGTCCGCAACGTCATCGAGCACGTCGACCTGCTCATCGTGAAGAAGGGCGAGAAGGTCGAGGTCGAGGTGCCGGTGCACGTCGTGGGCGAGTCGGTCCCCGGCACGATCCACCTGCTCGAGCAGCTCAGCCTCGTGGTCGAGGCGGACGCCACGCGCCTGCCCGACGCGATCGAGGTCTCCGTCGACGGTCTCGAGGCCGGCTCGGTCGTGTACGCGGGCGACGTCACGCTGCCGGAGGGCGTCACCCTCGTGACGGACGCCTCGGCCGACGTCCTCATCGTCAGCGAGCCCAAGGTCGAGGCCACCGAGGACGAGGCCGCCGCGGAGGCCGCCCCCGCCGAGGCTGCCGCGGAGTGATCCTCCCCGTCGTCGGCTGACGCCACGACGACCCGCGTCGGACGCCCGGTACCGTGACGGTGCCGGGCGTCCGTGCGCCCGCACCACGACTGCACCACCACCTGCACCACCTCCCGCCGGCGTGCCGCCCGGGGCGGGACCCGGACGAAGGACGAGGGACGACATGACCGACCAGCCGTGGCTCGTCGTCGGGCTCGGCAACCCCGGGCCGACGTACGCGGGCAACCGCCACAACCTGGGCCACATGGTCCTCGACGTCCTCGCGGGGCGGGCCGCCGCCCGGTTCGCGCGCCACCCGCGGGCGCAGGCCGCCGTCGCCGAGGCCCGCATCGGGATGCTGCCCGGCGGGCGCCCCGGGCCGCGCGTCGTCCTGGCCAAGCCGACGACGTACATGAACGTCTCCGGGGGCCCGGTGTCCGGGCTCGCGAAGTACTACGGGATCGACCCGGACCACGTCGTCGTGGTCCACGACGAGGTCGACATCCCGTTCGGTGCCGTGAAGCTGAAGATCGGCGGTGGCGAGGGCGGCCACAACGGCCTGCGCGACATCACGAAGGCCCTCGGCACCAAGGACTACGTGCGCGTGCGCGGGGGCGTCGGGCGCCCGCCCGGCCGCCAGGACACCGCGGACTTCGTGCTCAAGGACTTCAAGGGCCCCGAGGCCAAGGAGCTCCCGTTCCTGCTCGACGACGCCGCGGACGCCGTCGAGCTGCTGCTCACGGACGGCCTGCTCGCCGCCCAGGGGAAGTACCACACGAAGGCGTAGCACCGCCCCGAGCGCGTCAGGACGCCCGTTTTCACCCGGGTGAGGTCCCTTCGTCCCCCCTCGCGGGGGGTCCCTCCGACCTAGGCTGGTTCTCTGCGTTCGCGAGGGAGGACCGATGACCCACGGTGTCGCGCTCGCGCACGACTACGCGACCCAGCGTGGCGGTGCGGAGCGGGTCGCGCTGCTGCTCGCCGACGCGTTCCCCGGCTCGCCGATGTACACGACGCTGTACGACCCGGCCGGTACGTTCCCGGAGTTCGGCTCGCTCGACCTGCGCACGTCCGCCCTCGACCGGGCCGCCCTGCTGCGCCGGCACCACCGGGTCGCGCTCCCCTTCCTCGCGCCCGCCGTCGACCGGCAGCGCGTCGAGGCGGACGTCCTGCTCGCATCCTCCACCGGCTGGGCGCACGGGTACCGCGGGGCGGGACGCACGGTCGTCTACTGCCACGCCCCGGCCCGGTGGCTGTACCAGCGCGACCGGTACCTGGGGCCGGCGGACGGCTCCGCCGCGCACCGCGCCCGACGGCGCGCCGCGGCCACCGCGCTCGGCCTCCTGTCCCCGGGGCTGCGCCGGTGGGACGGCGCCGCCGCGCGGCGCGCGGACGTCTACCTCGCCAACTCGACCGTGACGCAGCGCGCGATCCGCGACGCGTACGGGATCGAGGCGGAGGTGCTCGCACCGCCGCCCGCGATGCTCCCCGACGGCGAGGAGCGTGCCCTCCCCGGCGTGGAGCCCGGCTTCCTCCTGTGCGTGGCACGCCTGCTGCCGTACAAGAACGTCGACGTCGTCGTCGAGGCGGCGCTCTCGACGGGGCGTGAGCTCGTCGTCGTCGGGGACGGCCCCGACCGCGCCCGGCTGGAGGCGCAGGCGGCCCGCGGGGGCGGCCGGGTGCACCTGCTCGGCCGCGTCGACGACGCGACGCTGCGCTGGGTCTACCGGAACGCGTCGGCGCTCGTCGCGGCGTCGTACGAGGACTACGGGCTGTCGCCGCTCGAGGCCGGGGCGTTCGGGCGGCCGAGCGTGGTGCTGCGCGACGGCGGCTACCTCGACACGGTCGTGGACGGCGTCAACGGCGTGTTCTTCGACGCGCCGCGGCCCGACCTCGTGGCCGAGGCCGTCGAGGTGGCGGCGGGGTACGCGTGGGATGATGGCGCCGTCACGGCCCACGTCGCGACGTTCGGCCGGGAACGGTTCGTCGAGCGACTGCGAGGCGTCGTGGCCCAGCAGCAGGACCGCACCGTCGGCGCGGGCCGACCCGGTGGGGGGAGAGCACAGCGATGACCATCAGGGAGTTCCTCCGCACGATCTGGGCGGGCAAGTACTACGTGCTCGCCGCGGTCCTCGTCGTCGTCGCCGCTGCGCTGTTCTACGTCGACCGTCAGGAGACGATGTACCGCGCGACCGCGACGGTCCAGCTCTACGGCGTGCAGAGCGCGCAGGGCGGGGAGTCGCTCGTCGAGGTCACGGTGGCGACCGACGCCGACGACGTCACGTCGCCCGAGGTCGCGGCGGCCGCCGCCACCGCGCTCGGCGAGCCGGAGGCGGCGGACGAGCTGGCCGACCTGGTGTCCGGCGACGTCGACGGCGAGAACAAGACGGTGGCGGTCGAGGCCACGACCACCGAGGAGGCGCGGTCGGTCGAGGTCGCGAACGCGTTCGCCGACGCGTACGTGGCTCAGCTCGTCGTCATCCAGGCCGACCAGGTCGCGGAGCTCGAGAGCCGCCGCCAGGCGCTCGCCGAGCAGCTCGCGGGCGTGCGCCAGCGGCTGGCCGCCGACCCGGAGGACCCGCTGGCGCTGGCCGAGCAGGACATCATCGTCGGCGACTACTCCGCCCTCACCGTCCAGATCAACTCCCTGCGCGGCATCGCCGTCCCGGGCGAGGTCGTCGCGCCCGCGACGGGGGCCGAGCCCCTCGGGCTCTCGCGGCTGACGGTGCTGGCGCTGGCCCTCGTCGTGGGCCTCGTGGCGGGGATCGGGCTCGCGTTCGCGCGTCGGGGGCTCGACGTGCGCGTCCGGAGCGCGGCCGAGTCCACGCGGCTCACCGAGACGCCGGTCCTCGCGGAGCTCTACGGCACGCGGCCTGCGGAGAAGGAGTTCACGCACACGCACGCGCTGCCCGTGGCGAGCAAGGTCGCGACGCCCTTCACGGAGTCGATCCGCGAGCTCCGGACCGCCGTGCAGGTGTCCACCGCCGGCATGAAGCACGCGGTCGTCGTCGTGACGGCGGCCGACCCGTCGGCGCCGCGCTCGTTCATCACGGCGAACCTCGCGGCCTCGTTCGCGCTCAGCGGCCGACGCACGGTGGCGCTGTCCGGCGACCTGCGGCGCCCGCAGCTCGACCGCATGCTCCCGGCCCCCGACGACTGGGACGGGCGGGACCAGGAGCTGCGCCCGACCGCGGTGCCGAACCTCCGGGTCATGCCGGTGCCGGAGGAGGAGATGGACCCGGCGGACTTCCTCGCCACGGAGCGCGCACGAGGACTCGTCCGGAGCCTGCGCGACCACGCGGAGGTCGTCGTGGTCGACGCGCCCCCCGTCCTGGCGGCGGCCGACGCGACGATCCTCGGCGGCTACGCGAACGGCGTCGTGCTCATCGCGTCCGCCGGTCGCACCGACCGTGCGGTGCTCGCGGAGGCGACCGAGCGGCTGCGTGTCAGCAACGTCCCGCTGCTCGGCATCGCGCTGACCGGCGTCACGGGCGACCGGCGCATGCTCTACGCCTCCACGTACGGCGACGACACGGAGCAGGGTGCCGGTCAGGACGGCGTCCGTGCGGCGGCACCCGCCCCCTCCGTCGCGCCCGGGGCGACCGGGCGGCCGAACGCCCCTGCCGAGCCGTCCGGGCCGGCGCGGTCGGGTCCGTCCGAGGACGAGCCCGCCCCGGACGACGACGCGCGCGCGGTCGGCACTCGACGTGCGTCGGTCGCCGCGGCGGCCGTCTCGGCGACCGACGCGGCGGCGCGCCCCGTGCCGCCCTCGGTGCCCGCCGGCGGCGCGGCCACGCCCGACGGCGCCGCGGCGTCCGGTGCTCCCCGGGGTCCGGGCAAGCGGCACCCCGTGCTCGCCCCGGCGTGGAGCAAGGTCGAGCCGGCCGCGCCGGACGAGAGCGGTGACGAACCCGAGACCGACGAGCGCAAGCGCCCGTTCCGGTGGTGACCGTCCCGGGCGGTCAGCCGCTCCGGGTCCTCGTCCTCGACCACACCGCGGAGCTCGGCGGCGCCGAGCTCGCGCTCGTGCGCACGTGCGCGGCGCTCGGACCCGAGGTCGACGTGCGGGCGCTGCTCTTCACCGACGGTCCCCTGCGCGCGCGCCTCGAGGGGCTCGGCGTCCAGGTCGACGTCGTCGCCCTCGCGCCGTCCGTGGCGACCACCGACCGCGAGCGTGCCGGGCGGCTGTCGGCGTCGACGCTCACGGGCGCCCTGCGCACGCTCCCCTTCCTCTGGCGGCTCGCTCGGCGCGTGCGGGCGCTGCGGCCCGACGTCGTGCACACGACGTCGCTCAAGGCGGACCTCCTGGGGATCGTTCCCGCGGCGCTCGCCCGTCGGCCCCTCGTGTGGCACGTCCACGACCGCGTCGCCCCCGACTACCTACCCGGGCCGCTCGTCCGGGTCGTGCACGGGCTGGCGCGCCAGGTCCCGGCGGCGGTGGTCGCGAACTCGCACGCGACGGCGGAGACGCTGCCCGTGACGGCCGCGGTCGCGTACCCCGGCTTCGCCCCCGAGCAGGTGGAGGGCGCCGAGGCGGCGCTCGCCCGGCGCGCGGCCGTGCCCCAGCCCTTGGTCGTGATGGTCGGGCGGATCAGCCCGACCAAGGGCCAGCTCGAGGTCGTGCGCGCGCTGCGCACGGTCGTGGACGCAGTTCCGGCGGCGCGGCTGCGGGTCGTCGGAGAGCCGGCTTTCGGCGCCGAGGACTACGCGGCGCTGGTCCGGGCCGAGGTGACCGGGCTCGCGCTCGACGACCACGTCGACCTCGTCGGCTTCGTCGCCGACCCGCGCGCGGAGCTCGACGGCGCGGCCGTGTGCGTGCACGCGTCGCCCGTGCCGGAGCCGTTCGGGCAGGTCGTCGTCGAGGCGATGGTCCGTGGCGTCCCGGTCGTCGCGACGCGGGCGGGCGGCGTCGAGGAGATCCTCGACGACCCCGAGGACGGGCCCGCGCCGCTCGGGCTCCTCGTGCCGCCCGGGGACGTCGACGCGCTCGCGACGGCCCTGCTCGACGTGCTGCGCGACCCGGCCGCGGCCCGCGAGCGCGCGCTCCGGGCGCGCAAGTCGGCGCTCCGCAGGTTCCCCGTGGAGCGCACGGCGCGGGTGCTCACGGACGTCTGGACGTCCGTGTCCGGGCCAGCGCCGCGCGCATGAGCGCGGCCTGCCCGCGCCAGGTCGGGACGTCGGGCGGGTCGGTCGCGAGCCGCTCGGACCGTGGGGGCGCCGCGTCGCCGAGCGCGGCGAGCACCGCCGTCGGGAAGTCCTCGCCGGCGGCGACCCGCACCCCGGGCTCGTCCCGGAACCCGGCCACGGGCGTGGACACCACGGGTCGCTCGACGGCCCGGTACTCGTAGAGCTTGATGGGGTCCAGGCTGTCGGTGAACGCGTCGACGACGTGCGGGACGAGCAGGACGTCGGCGTGGCGCAGGTAGGCCGGCACCGCGGTCCAGGGACGCGGTCCGAGGAGCACGACCCCGGCGCGCGCGAGGTCGGCGTGCTCGGCGGCGGAGAGGTCCACCACCGGGCCGACGAGCACCACGCGGGCGCTCCCGTCCAGCGCGCGGGCCGTCGCGAGGAGCAGCGGGACGTCGAACCGGTCGGGGTGCACGGTCCCGACGTAGAGCGCGACCCGGCCGGCGGGGAGGTCGTCCGGCCGAGCGAAACCGCGCCGGTAGCGCTCGAGGTCGACGCCGTTCGTCAGGAGCGTCACGTCGCGGAGCGCCCCTTTGCGCGCGACCAGGCCCGAGGAGCACACCGTGACCTCCGCGCACCGCTCCAGCAGCGTCGCCTCGTCCTCGACCAGGCGCGCGTGCTCGGCGGGGGAGCGGTCGGCGGCGAGCCAGTCGTCGGTGACGTCGTAGAGCGCGGGCCAGCCCGTGCGCCGCACGACGGCGGCGCCGGACGGGTCGTTGACCCACAGCACGGGGCGGCGCAGTCCGGCGCGGGCCACGGCGCGCTCGACCGACCGAGCGAGCCGGACGTCCACGCGCGGGTCGACCCTGCGGGGGAGCCACTTGGTCGGCTCGTGGAGGAGCACCCGCCCGGCGGCGATCCCGTCCACGTCGGGCGCGGCGCGCAGGCCGCGCCCGGGGCGGGGGACGCCGCGCCGGCTGAGCCGGTGCAGCGGGTCGGCCGCCGGCTCCACGAACAGCACCCGCGCCGTCGGGTCGGCACGGCACAGCTCCGCGACGAGGTACTGGTTGCGGCGCCACACGTCGTCCCAGCGCTCGAGCGACAGGACGACGACGTCGCCCGCGCCCGCAGCGCCCGCGGCGGCCGTCACGCGAGCACCGAACGGTAGACGGCGTCCGTCCCGGAGACCTGCGCCGCGGGCGTGAAGCGCTCGCGCTGCGCGGCGCGGCCGGCGGCGGCGCACGCGTCGCGGCGTCCCGGGTCGGCTGCGAGGGCGGCCAGGGATCGGCCGGCGGCGACCGGGTCGAGCGGGGGGTAGAGCGTGAGCGGGTCGATCCCGTCGAGCGTCTCGCGGTGCCCGCCCGCCGCGGAGGCGACGACCGGCAGGCCGCTCGCCATCGCCTCGAGGACGCTCAGCCCCAGCCCTTCCACGGGGCACGGCGCGACGAGCAGGCCTGCGCGTCCCAGGAGGGCGTCGACGTCGTCGCGCGCCCCGAGGAACGCCGTGGCGGTGTCGATGCCGAGCGACCGGGTGAGGTCCGCGAGCGCCGCCCGCTGCGCGCCGTCGCCCGCGACCTCGAGCCGCCAGCCGCGGCCCGCGAGCCCCGACGCCGCGAACGCCTCGAGCGCGAGGTCGGTGCGCTTCTCGGCCTCGAGCCGCTGGACGACCAGCACGACGTCGTCGCGCGCGGCGGCGGCGCGCCCGTCGGGACGGTCCGCCACGCCGGGGTGCACCACGACGCTGTCGCCCTCCACGTGGTCCGCGACGTACCGGCTGATGGCGATCTGGGCCCGGACCGACGACGCGGCGACGACCGCGACGAGCCGTCCCCGCGCCCCGGTGCCGCGCCGTCGGGCGAAGTGGCGCGTCGACACGACCGGCGGGAACCCGCGCGTCGTGCGGGCCGCCACGGCGGCGGCGACCTCGGCCGCGGTCATGTGCACGTGGACGACGTCCGCCGCCGCCGCGTGCCGGCGCAGCGCCCGCACGACGTCGCCGGTCGAGGTCGCCGGGAGGAGGGGCACCGTGGGGTCGTCCACCGTCGAGCGCATGCCGTCGGGCGCCCCGCCGACGACCGCGACGTCGTGGCCTGCGGCCGACTGCGCGCGCGCGAGCCGCGCCACGTGCCGCTCGACGCCGGCGAAGCCGTCGGACCGGACGGCGTGGAGGATCCTCACGGGCGGTGCTCCGATCGTGCGGTGGCGAGCGCTGCCGCGAGCTCGAGGTAGCGACGTGCGACGGCGTCCCAGTCGTGCCGCTCGGCGGTGGCACGTGCCCGCGCCGAGACCTCGCCGCGCGCGTCGTCGTCCAGGGCGGCGACGGCCGCGAGACCGGTGCGGACGCCCTCGACCGTCCGGTCCACCAGCCACCCGGTGACGCCGTCCTCGACCACGTCGGGTGCGTAGCCCACGGGGGTCGCGACGACGGGGACCCCGCACGCGAGCGCCTCGAGGACGACGAGCGCGTTCGCCTCGTAGGCGCTCGGCAGGGCGAGGGCGTCGGCCGCGTGGAGCCACGGCCGTGGGTCGGGCACGCGGCCGGCGAGGTGCACGCGGTCGGCCGTCCCGAGGCGGGCGACCCGCGCCCGGACGTCGGCGAGCATGTCGGGCGTCCCGCCGACGACGCTCACGTGGACGTCGGGCAGGTCCGCGGCCGCGGCGAGCACGAGGTCGAGGCCCTTGCGGTCGAACTCGTGCCCGACGAACACCACGTGGACGGCGCCCTCGGGCACGCCCGCCGCGGCCCGCGCCGCGGTGCGCTCGGCGGCCGAGGGCGGCGCGAAGCGCGCGACGTCCACGCCGTTGCCGATCACGACGGCGCGCGCGCGCAGCCGCGGGTACGTGCTGCGCAGCGCGTCGCGCTCGGACCGCGTGAGGTTGACGACCACGCGGTGGGAGCGACCCCGGTACCGGAGCGCGTCGCGGGCCGCCGTGAAGAGGTGCAGCGGGTTGCGGGCCATGCGCCACGCGTACCCGCCGCGCGCGCGCATGGCGACCCGGAGGATGCCGTGGTTGACGTACACGTCGCCGGCGAGGACGTCGTTGTGGCAGATCGAGACCACCGCGTCCCCGGCTCTCCGGCCCGCGCAGCGCTCGCGGGCGACCCGGCGACGGGCGAGGACCGTGCCGACCGTGGAGAACCAGACGACGCGCGCGAGGAGCACGAGCCGGCCCCGGACGCCCGGTCCGGGCTCGGGGAGCCACGTGCCGCGCGCGTCGGCGAGCGTGAAGCGCGCGGTCGGTACCCCGGCGCGCTCGAAGGCCTCCTCCAGGTGGTGCGCGACGCCCCCCACTCCGCTGCCCGGGGCGATCTCCGGGGCGATCTGCAGGATCCGCAGGTCGGTCATCGTTCGGCCATCTCCCGCACGGATCGCAGCTCGTCGAGAGGGAGCTCCCGACCGGTCACGTCGCGGGCGTGCTGCCGCGACTCGGCGTAGGACTCGGCGCCCAGGCACACGCCGACGATGACGAAGGGGACGGTCACCTGGACGGACACCCAGAAGAGGTCGAACTGCCCCTGGACGAAGCGCATCATGAGCATCGAGAACGCGAGGGTCCCGAAGCGCGGGTTGATCCGCCACAGCACGACCATCCCGCCGAGGAACAGCACGAGGAACCCGACGAGCCCGACGATCCCGGCGGACGTCAGCACCTCGAGCTCGACGTTGGGCGGCTGGAAGACGAACTCCGTGACGCCCGCGGTCCACCACCGCAGGCCCATGCCGACCCACGGGCTGCGCTGCCACACCTCGATCGAGTCGGCGTACCAGGTGAGCCGCTGGTTCGCGGAGTTGAACTGGTTCCCCGACTCGAGCTGCTCCTGCACCGCGAGCACGACGAAGTAGATCGCGGGGATCGCGGCGAGCAGGATGAGCTTCGAGCGCTTGCGGTCGGGGTCGCCGCGCAGCGTGATGAGCATGATGCCGATCGCGAGGCCGATGAGGGCCTGGCGCGCCTGCGCGGCGAGCACGCCGAGCGAGCACAGCCAGAAGGCACCGAGCGAGAACCAGCGCGGCCAGCCGACCCACCACGGGCGCGCGTACGCGGTCAGGGCGGCGAACGCGAGCACGCACCCGATGAAGTTCTTGTGCATCGCGAGCGGCGACTCGATGTACACCGGTCCCGTGTTGCCTGCCGCGAGCTGCTGGAGCGCGACGAGGCAGGTCTGCGCAGCGATGGCGAGGCACGGCAGCAGGAAGAGGGTGAGGCCGAGCCGGGCGCGACCCGAGCGGCCGACGGCCCAGCCCAGGACGAGGGCGCCCGCGACGGAGAGCCAGGCGTGGAACCATTCCACGACGTTCGCGCTGAAGGGGTTGACGAGCACCGTGAAGAGCGTCGCGACCTGGTAGACGAACGAGAGCCAGAGCATCGCGCGCATCGGCCGCGAGAACGGTCGCGGCGAGAAGAAGAGCGCGAACCAGAACGCGCCGAACAGCGCGAAGTCGCTCAGGGAGAGGTCGACCCCACCCCCGCCGACGCGCTGGACGATCACGAGCGCGGGCATGGCGAGGATCGGCAGGGCCACCGGCTCATACGCCGTGAGCCCGACGACGAGCACCACGAGCGCGCCGCCGACGGCGGCCATCTGGAGCTCGGGGACGACGAAGCCGAGGAGCGCGAGGAGAGCGACGACGACGGCCCCGCCCATGAGCCAGGCGGCGACGGTCCGGCTGCGCGCGAAGGCCGCGCCGGGGACGCGCGGCGCGCGGTAGAGCACGGGCCGGCGGCGCAGGAGCGGCGCGCGCTGGGTCACAGCGCCGACTCCGCGCGGACAGGACCCGCGAGGTAGAGCCGGAGCCGTCGGCGCGCCGACTCGCGTGCGTCCCCCCGCAGCGCGACGGAGCGGGCCGCCGCCCCGAGCACGGCGCCGACGCGCGCGAGCGCCCAGCCCGCCCGGCCGTGGTGCTTGCGCAGGTAGCGCTCCTGCGAGGCGTGGAAGTGCGTCTCCCGACGGGTCGGGTCGCTGCTGGTCGCGCCGCCGAGGTGCAGGGCGTGCGCCTCGGGCACGACGGCGTGCCGCCACCCGGACCGCACCGCGCGGTACGCCCAGTCGGTCTCCTCCGCGTAGAGGAAGAAGCGCTCGTCGAAGCCCCCCACGTCGTCGACCGCGGCAGCGTTGAGCAGCAGCACCGAGCCGATGACGAACGAGCGGTCCGCCGGGGCCCGGCGCAGCCGCGCGAGCCCGACGGCCTCGACCCACGTGGCCGCCGGGGACGGGAACGGCCAGACCACGCGCGCCCGGACGCCGTCGTCGTCGACCTGCTCCGGCCCCACGCTCGCGATCCCCGGGGCGGCGTGCAGCGCGCGGTGGAGGGTCTGGACGTCCTCGGGCGTCACGACGGCGTCGGGGTTGAGCAGCAGCACGTCGGCGCCGGGCGCCTGGCGACGGGCGAGCGCGTGGTTGACCCCCGCGGCGAACCCGCCGTTGCAGCCCGGGTCGAGGTAGCGCCCGCCCGCGAGCTCGGTGATCTCCCGGATCTCGGGCAGGGACGAGTTGTCGACGACCGTGATCGGGTACTTCCCGGCGAGCGGGGCGAGCGCGTCGCGCACCATCGCGGGGGACCCGTAGGCGACGACGACGACCTCGGGCGGCACGGCCGCGGACGCGCCGTCCTTCCCGCGCGCACGCGCCGGGCCTGGACCCTCGCCGACCGCCGTGAGGTAGAGCTCCTCGTAGCGGCGGGCGACCTCGGCCCACGAGCACGACGCCGCGCGCTCGGTGCCCGCGGCGCGCAGGCGGTCTGCCAGGCCGTCCTCGTCGCGGACGCGCGCGAGCGCGGCGCGCAGGGCAGCGGGGTCCTCGGGGGCCACGAGCAGGCCCGCGCCGCCGACGACGTCGGGCAGGGCGCCCGTGCGGCTCGCCACGACCGGGACGCCGCACGCCATGGCCTCGACCGCGACCCGCCCGAACTGCTCGACCCAGCCGGGCGTCTCGCGCGACGGGACGGCGAGGGCGTCGAGGGAGCGATAGAACGCGACGAGGTCGTCGCCCGCGAGCGCGCCGACGAACCGGACCCGGCCGCCGAGCGGGCGCGCCGCCTCCTCGAGCGCCGCGCGGTCCGGGCCGTCGCCCGCGACGACGAGGTCGAGCCGGTCGTCGCCCGCGACCGCTGCGAGGAGCACGTCGACGCCCTTGTGGTGCGCGAGCCGCCCCGCGTACCCCACGAGGAGTCGAGCTGCGCCCTGCCCCGTGCGTGCGACGTCCGGCACGGCGTCGGGCGCGGGCGCGAAGACCGCGGGGTCGACGCCCAGCGGGACCGTCTCGACGCGCCCCAGGGCGCCCTTGGCGCGCACGATCCTGCCCGCCTCGTCGTTGCAGACCGACACTGCCGCGGCGCCGCGCAGCGCGCGCGCCTCGAACCACCGGAACGGCCAGGGGTAGCGCTTGTCGAGGTTCTGCGCCGAGTAGAGGAGGTACGGCGGCGCGGGGCGACGCGACACGAGCGCGCGCAGCCGGCGCAGCAGGAGGACCTCCGCCGTCGCGAGCGCGAACGGCTCCTCGTGCACGTCCAGGACGTCCCACTCCTGCCCGAGCGCGCGCCACAGGGGGAGCGGGACGTAGACGAAGAGCGCCGGGTGCGACCCGAGCGTCCGCACGCCCCGCACCGGCTCGCCGCGGCGTGGCACGAGGCGGACGGTCGCGCCGCCCTCGTCCCAGGCGCGCGCCGAGAGCAGCCGGACGTCGACCCCCCGCGCGCGCAGCTCTCGCTCGCGCTCGCGCCAGGCGTCGACCACGGCGCTGTGCGAGACGCGGAGGACCCTCATGTGGGAGATTGTCCCCCAGCAGGCCACGGATCCCGCGGGAATCCGCCGATTTCACCCCATCCGTCCGCGGTCCGGCCGAGGCGTGGCCGCGCAGGACGGGGACACGGCGGGGAACGCTGCGGCGAGACGGCGACGAAGCGGAGGAACGACGTGGGCGAGGTCCGGCAGACGGACGGGGACGGCACCGTCCTCCCGAGCGTGAGCGTCGTCGTCGCGACGAACCGCGGCGGGCCGTTCCTCGCGGAGGCGCTCGCGTCCGTCCTCGCGCAGTCGTACCCCGCCGCCGAGCTCGTCGTCGTCGACGACGGCTCGCCCGAACCGGCGGACCTGCTCCGGATCGTCGAGGACGCGGCGCGGGGCGCCGCGACCCCTCGGCCGCGCGTGGTGCGGCGGGCGCCCTCGGGCGTGTCCGCGGCGCGCAACGCCGGGGTCGCGGAGACGTCGGGCGAGCTGGTCGCGTTCCTCGACGACGACGACCGCTGGCACCCGGACCGGCTGCGGCGGCACGCGCAGGCCATGGCCGCGCGGCCGGGCGCGGTGGTGAGCTACTGCGGGATGCGCACGATCGACGCCGACGGCGCCGAGCTCGTCGTCGCGGACCAGCGGGCCGCCGCAGACCAGCGCGCGGTGATCCGCGGACCGGGCGTCATGCTCCCGAACCTCGTGATCCGTCGGGAGACGTTCGACGCCGTCGGCGGCTTCGACCCGGAGTACCGGCAGGGCGAGGACATGGACCTCGTCCTGAAGGCCGCCGCGCGGGGGCCGTTCGCCTTCGTGGACGACGTCCTCGTGGACTACCGCCACCACACGTCGAACACCACGCGCTCCCACCGCGACCTCGCGACGAGCCTGCGCGTCATCCTGCGCCGGCACCGGGACGACGCGCGCGCGGCGGGCCGCCGCGACCTCGTGCTCGCCTACGACGACCGGCTCGCCGCCAACGAGAGGTTCGCGTGGTGGAGCGCCGGCCGCGCCGCGCGCGAGGCGCTGCGCGATCACCGGCCCGTGGCGGCGTTCGGCGAGGTGGCCTGGGCGGTCCGGTTCGCGCCCGGTGCCCCCGCCCGTCGCGCCCGGGCCGGTGTGCGGCGCGCACCCCGGGTCTGAGATCGCCCGGGTCAGCCAGGGAAGAGCTCGACCACGGCGACGGCCGCGCGCACGCCGGGCAGCGTCCACGGCTTGTACCGCCGCCGGGGCAGGCTGTAGGAGACGACCCGGTCGAGGACGACGAGCGTGGCGACCTGGGCGAGGGTGAGCGCGCCGCGCCGGGAGGCCGCGATCGTCGCGAGCGGGCCGGCGAGCTCGGTGGCCGCGAGGCGGCGGACCGCCTCGGCCAGCCCGGATCCCGTCCGTGCGAGGTCGACCTGGCACGCCGCGTACGCCGCGTCGAGCACGAGCGGGTTGTCGGGCTCGAACCGGTTCCAGTCGACGAGGTGCGCCGAGCCCTCGGCGGTCACGAGGACGTTGTCCGGGTGGAGGTCGCCGTGGGTCGGGCCGACGGGGACGAGCAGGGCGCCGTACGTCCGCAGGACGCGGTCCCGCAGGCTGGCGGCGCCGATCTCGGCGCAGTCCCGCTCGCCCCGCGCGGACTCGAGACGCCGCCAGGCGGCCGTCGTCCGGAGCGGGCGGTGCGCGTCCGGCGGCGTCGGTCCCGGCAGCGCCCGTGCCAGGACGTCCTCGGCCTCGTCGAGGGAGACGGGCCGGGCGCGGAGCAGCGGCGCGTCGGCGACGCGGACGCCGTCGTACGACGACGTCGTGACCTCGTCGAGCACGAAGGCGCCGAACCCCGACGCGGCGGCCTCGTGCGTCGCCGCGACCTCCCGGCCCAGGGCCTCCTGCTGGTCGGCCGACAGCGGGACCTTGACGAACCGCTCGCCGCGCACGGCGACCCGGGCGTCCGACAGGGCGGCGACGACCGGTCGGCGCGACCGCGCCACCCGCTCGGCCAGCGTCGTCACGTCCCGTGAGGCGTCGCGACGGCGCCGGGAGAGCACGACGGCGTCCGGCGCCAGGACGCCCGACGCGCCCAGGGCCCGGAGCGTGCGGGCCGCCACCCGCCGCGCCCCGGTCCTGACGTCGGTCGCGGCGAGCTCCTCCCGCAGCCGCGGAGCCGGGACGAGGCGGGCCCAGTCGTCGCGGCGGGGCAGCTGGGCGTGCCGTCCGACCGGGACGAGGCCGGCCCGTGCGAGGAGGAACCGCACGGGCACGACGTCCGCGGCCATGCCCGCGGACGGGGCCGTGCGCCGTCGGGCTGCGTCGACGGCGCGCCGTCCGCGGTGCTGCACGTCGGCGACGACCGTCCCGCCGGGTGCCAGGACCCGCTCGACCTCGCCCAGGAAGCCCGCGGAGGCGCCCACCCCGACGAGCGCGAGCACCTCGTCCAGGTCGACCCAGACGAGGTCGAAGGACGCGTCGGGGAACGGGAGCCGGGCGGGGAGGTCCAGGTGTACGGCGGCGGCGCCGGTCACCGGGTGGGCGAGCTGCTGGAAGCGCAGCCGGTCGCCCACCCAGTCGGCCCGCGTGACGTCGAGACCCAGGAAGCGCAGCGCGGGCGCCAGGGCGTGCCGCTCGCCCCCTAGGACGAGGCCCTGCCCGCCCGGGCGCGGCACGAGGACCGCCGGGCCGCCCGACGCCGGGTGGAGGAGCCGGCGCTGGAGCTCGACCGGCCAGGGAGACTCCGCGTCGGTCATCGCGTCGATCACGAGGTCGACACTCGTCGCGGAGCGCACCGTGCGTCGCACGTGCTCCGGCACCTCGTGCCAGGGGCGGTCCGCCGCCGCGCGTCGGGTGACGCCGACGTCGTCCGTCACCCGCTCACCCCGGCGCGCCGGGCCCGCCCCCGGTCGGTGAGGCGCCGCCGTGCCCGGACGCCCAGCTCCAGCAGGCCCGCATAGCTGCGCGCCGCGGCGAAACGCAGCTTCGCGCCGCGCTCCTCGGGCCAGGGCGCCTGCCAGATGCGGATCCACACCGTGAAGGTCTGCTTCGTGTTGTGCCAGCTGTCGCGCGCGAAGCCCGCGGTCTCCGGGTTCTCGGTGAGGTCGACGAGGCCGTGCGTGATCCGGACGGTCTTGTGGGTGAGGTCACGCCACGAGGGTCGCGACGGATGGTCGACGACCGCGTCGGCCGCGAAGTCGAGCCGGCCCCCGATCTCCTGGAGCCGACGCCCCCACTCGAGGTCGCCGCCGGACTTCAGGGCCGCGTTGAAGTCGCCGACGCGCTCGAACGTCGCCCGGGGCACGACGAGGTTGGCTGTCGCGGCGAAGTGCGTCACCGTCACGAAGCGCTCCTGGTCGAAGCCCTCGACGGTCTCGTAGAGCTCGGGGCCGGTCGTCGGGCGTGACCCGTTGCGGAAGAGGATGTTGATGTCTCCGCCGACGGCGTCGGGCGGGTCCTCGGCGGTGAGCGCCGCGACGGCGCGCGAGAGCCAGTCCGGGCGCGGGATGCAGTCCCCGTCGGTGAACGCGAGCACGTCGCCCGTCGCGCGTCGCGCGGCCGTGTTGCGCGCGACGTACGACCCGCGCCGGGGCTCGAGGACGACGATGAAGCGCCCGTCCCCGGCAGGGAGCGCGGGCCGCAGGTCCTCGGTCGAGGCGTTGTCCGCCACGACGACGTCGAACCGGTCCGCAGGGTAGTCCTGGGCGGCGAGGGCCGCGAGGCACGTCCGCAGGCGGGCGACGTCGTTGTACACCGGCACCACCACGGTGACGGTGGGGTGCAGGGCGCCGGACGACGGGGCCGCGGGGTCGGGGAGGGTCATCGTGCTCCTGTCTCACGCCCGGACGTGGCACGACGTCGGGCCCACTCGGTGTAGCGGGAGGTGGCGAGCCACCGGGCGTGGCGCGCGGTCGCGCGCGCCCGGCGGGCGACGCGCCGTGGCGGCGACCCGGGCAGGACGGTCAGCAGCCGCAGGCGGTACCGCGTCCGCGCCAGGTGCTGCGCGACGACGGACCCGTCGACGAGCACGTCGAGCGGCAGGCCCGTCGCGGTGAACCAGCGCGCGTCATAGCCCATGTCACCCACGGGGACGTCCCCGGTGAACCCGGGGCTGGGGCCGACGAGCCCCACGGAGTGCGCGAAGGGTGGCGGCGCGTCGTCGTACCGGTGGAGGAACTCGAAGTCGACGACCTTGAGCCCGTGCGCGCGGTCGAGGACGAAGTTGCCGGGCTTCGCGTCCACCAGGTCGTAACCGAGGTCGTGGAGCTCCCGCAGGACGTCGACCATGCTGCGCACGACCGCGAGAGGGAGCAGGCCCGTCCTCGACCGGGCCGTGCCGAGGGTGTCCTCGTAGCAGGGGCACGCGAACCAGTCGGGGCCGGCGGCGACGAGCGGGGGGACCGCTGCGACGCGGCCCCCGAGCTCGCGGAGCGCGGTGAGCTCGCGATCGAGGAACCGGGTGAACGGCGGGGCGAACGTCTTCCGGACGACGAGGCCGTCCGCGCCGGCGACCACGTCGACGCGCGCACGCCGGCCCACGCTGAGCGTGCGGACCGTGCCGGGCGGCGCGACGTGCTGCGCGGCGCGCCGCTCGGCCTCGGCACGGACGGTCCCCACGGCGTCGGGCGCGACGACGTCGAGGTACTCCCACGCCTCGGCGGTGCTGTCCGAGGAGTGCAAGGGGTTGAACCGGTCGGGCTCCGGCACGTGCTTCTCGACGAGACGGCGGACCTCCGACTTCGCCTCGAACGTCTCGGCGTTGGTCAGGTGCGGGTACCTCTCGCGCAGCCAGTCGTAGGGCTCCTCCGGCGCGTAGTGGACCGCGACGACCATGCGCACCGGCTCGCCCCCGCTGCGAGGGAACGGGCCGCGGCCCCAGTTCCCTCCGCGGAGCGCCGTGGCCGCTCGCTCCCGGGCCGCGCGGTCGAGGTCGATCGCCAGGAGCACGTCGAACCCGAAGCGGTCGAGCACCGTCTCGACCTGCTCCGCCGGGACCACGGCGAGCGTCGCCTCGCGCACGAGGAACACGGCGATCTCCGCGTCGCCGAGCCGGGCGTCGTGGTCGGACGCGAGCAGACCCCGCGCCCACGCGTTCCCGGCCGAGAGCCGTCGCAGCGCGTCGGTCGGCGGCC
This sequence comes from Cellulosimicrobium sp. E-16, assembly GCF_049913115.1. Taxonomy (NCBI): domain Bacteria; kingdom Bacillati; phylum Actinomycetota; class Actinomycetes; order Micrococcales; family Promicromonosporaceae; genus Cellulosimicrobium; species Cellulosimicrobium sp. E-16. Next base: position 3,593,732 of record NZ_CP183974.1, on the reverse strand, counting down.
GCCATCCGACGGACCCGAGGTAGGCGTCCACGTCCTCGTACCAGGGGTCGAGCACCACCCCCTGCCCCCGCGCGAGCCGCCGGAGCTCCGCGGGGTAGTCGTGTTCGGGCGCGGGCTCGGTGGGTCCCAGCCCGTGCGAGGGCAGCCCCGAGCGGCGGCCCTTGTGGTACACCGCGTGGTACGCGAGCGAGTGCAGGTGGTCCGCAGGCGAGGGCACGAGGAACCCGCTCTCGTGCACCACGGCCCGGTCGAGGACCTGCTCGGCGAGGGCCGGGGGGTAGTAGGCCGCGCCCTGGTAGTCCGACGCCTCGAGCCCGGACACGCTGTAGAGGTCGACGGGCATCGTCCCGGGCTCGGACTCGAGGATCCCACGCAGCGCGTCGACGTCGTCGTCCGCCACGAGCACGTCGAGGTCCTCGCCCGGCTCGATCACCGGGAGCGACTCGAACCACCGCAGGACCGCGTACCGCAGTCCCGCCTCCTTGAGCCGGGTCGCGAGGCCGGAGGCACCCCAGACGGGGGAGAAGTAGGTGCGCGGGGCCGGACCGTGCGGCGCGGGCAGGCGGTACAGGTCGAAGGCACGCCCGCCCCAGACGAACCGGCCGAGCGGGGAGAGGCGCCCACCCGCCCGGCCGACGAGGACGGCCAGGCGCGCCTCCAGCCCCGAGATCCCGGCGCCGTGCTCGACCGCGAGGTAGCTCAGGTGGCCGAGGTCGCGCACCGTCCACAGGACGCGCGCGCGGTCGGCGCGCAGGATCAGCAGGTCCGTCGAGCACCGGGCCGCCACGTCGGGCGTCGGCACGGGGTGGAGCCGGTCGGCCAGGTCGCCCGCCGCACGACGGGCCGCCGCGAGGTGCCCGGGGTCGACGAGTCCGAGGTAGCGGTCGAGGCCGACGGCGCGAAGGTCGGCGGCGACGGCGCCGTCGCGCGCGCCGAGATCGAGGACGCGCGTCCCCGGGGGCAGCGCAGGCGTCGGCTCCACAGCCAAACCCTAGGTCAGCGACGGGCCGTCACCGCGGCTTCGTGGCGAATTCACCCGGGCCGGGCGACCACGCGGTCCCGCCACCACGGCTCCGGCACCGTCGGCGTCGATATGCTCGCCTCGACGTCCGGCTGAGAGGGGTGGTGGCGTGAGCGGTCGCCGCGACGCCGGGGGTGCGCCGTGAGCCGCGCCCGGTGGCCCGTCCTCGTCCGGCGGGGAGCGCTCGACCGTGACCCGCGGCCCGCCGGGGGGACGTTCCGGTCCCAGGCCGTCCCGCCCTTCCCCGTGCCGCCCGCGCTCGCGCGCGAGTTCGGCGTGTTCTGCGTCGACACCACCGAGCGGGTCGTCGCCCTGACGTACGACGACGGCCCGCACCCCGAGCACACCCCTCGCCTTCTCGACGTCCTGGCGCGGACGGGCGCGACAGCCACCTTCTTCGTGCTCGGGCAGCACGTCGTCCGGTACCCGGAGGTGACACGGCGGGTCGTCGCGGAGGGGCACGAGGTCGCGCTGCACGGCGAGGACCACCGGTCGCTCCTCACGCTCGGCGACGCGGAGGCGGTCCGGCTGATCGGCGACGCCAAGCGGCGCGTCGAGGACGTGACCGGCGTGCCGCTGCGGCTCTACCGCCCACCGTACGGACGGCACACCGTGGCGCAGGCGCGGGGGATCCGCCGGCTGGGGCTGGAGCTGGTCATCTGGTCGGGCGACGCGCACGACTGGCTGCACGACGCCGAGGACCGCATCGCGGGACGCGCCCTCCACGACGTGTTCCCCGGCGGGATCGTGCTGCTCCACGACGACCGGGCCGACCCCGAGACGCTGGAGGAGGGCCAGGAGCTGCCGCACTTCGATCGTGCGCGGGTGCTCGTCACGCTGCTCGACGGGCTGGCGGCGCAGGGCTACCGCACGTCGACGGTCGGCGGCCTCCTCCGCGAGCACCGTCCGGTGCGCAGCAGGTCCCGCTCCGAACGGCCGGCGCCGTGACGGTCCTGACGGGGGGTGGGTGATGGTCGGGTCGGGTGTGCCGGAGCTGAGCGTGGTGATCGCGGCGTTCGACGCGCAGGACACGCTCGACGAGCAGCTGGACGCGCTCGCCGGGCAGGACGTGGGGTTCGCGTTCGAGGTGCTGGTGTGCGACAACGGCTCGCGCGACGCCACGCCCGACCTGGTGCGCCGCCGTCAGGAGCACGAGCCGTGGCTGCGGCTCGTGGACGCCTCGGCGCGGCGCGGTCCGTCCGCGGCGCGCAACATCGGTGCCGGTCAGGCGCGGGGCCGGTTCCTCGCGTTCTGCGACGCGGACGACGTGGTGGGCCAGGGCTGGCTGGTCGGGATGCACGACGCCCTCCAGGACGACGAGTTCGTCACCGGCAGCTGGGAGGGCGACCGCCTCAACAGCGGCGACGGCACGGCGGTGTCGTGGATGGTGGAGAGCGTCTACCGCCTGGACTTCCTGCCGTGGCTGCCCGCCACGGGTGCGGGAACCATGGGGATCCGTCGCACCGTCTTCGAGGAGGCGGGCGGCTTCGACGAGCGGCTGGCCACGAACGAGGACACGGACCTGTCGTGGCGGGTCCAGCTCGCCGGGCACCGTCTGGTCCATCACCCCGAGATCGTGCTGCACGTGCGCAAGCGAGACGGGCTGCGCGCGATCTTCCGCCAGGCCTACGCCTACGGCGCGGGCGACCGGCTGCTGCGCCACCGCTACGCCGACGTCGTCGACGCGTACCAGCGCCGGGAGGACCAGCCCTCTGCTGCTCCGGCACCGGTGCCGGTGCCGGAGCAGCGGCCCGCCGCCGGTGCGGAGGACACGGCCGGGCGTGCCGCGCGGGCGATCGGCACGGCGCGGCGCGTGCTCGGCAAGGTCGCGCAGGTCCGGAGCCGGAGGGACCTCGCCGACCGGGTGCAGCGCGTCGGGCACGACCTGGGCTTCCGGTTCGCGCGGACCGACACCACCGTCGCGCGCGTCCCCGTGCCCCCGGTCCTGCCCGACCCGTCGTAGCCCGGGCCGAGGCGCGCTCGGGCCGGTACGGCGGGTACCGCTCACGACGGTGCGGTGGCGCCCCTCAGACCGGTGGTGGGAGGACCTCGGGCGCGGCGACCCGCGGTGCGGCGGGGTCGACGCGACCCCACCGGTACCCCGCTCGCTCGCCCACGCGCCAGACCGTCTCGGCGAGACCCGCCCGGCCGCGCGACAGCTTGTTCCGGACCGTGCGCACCACGCGACGGAGGACCGCGAGCCCACCGGCTCCGGCGCCGGCGGTACCAGCGGGCGCATCCGGGGCGGTGGCGACCGACCCCGGCGGCGCGGCACCGGCGATGAAGGCGGCGGCCACGTCGGTGTAGCGGTGGCGCAGGAGCCGGTCGCCTGCGCCGTAGGCGTAGGCCTGGCGGAAGATCGCGCGCAGCCCGTCGCGCTTGCGCACGTGGAGCACGATCTCGGGGTGGTGGACCAGACGGTGCCCGGCGAGCTGGACCCGCCACGACAGGTCGACGTCCTCACCGGTCACGAGCGACTCGTCGAACCCGCCGGCCGCCTCGAAGACGGCACGGCGGATGCCCATGGTCCCCGCGCCGGTGCCCGGGAGCCACGGGAAGAAGGGCTTCGTGACGATCGGATCGGTCGTCCAGGAGACGGAGGCGCGGTTGCCGCTGTTGAGGCGGTCTCCCTCCCAGCTGCCGGTGACGAACTCGTCGTCCTGGAGGGCGTCGTGCATCCCGACCAGCCAGCCCTGGCCCACCACGTCGTCCGCGTCGCAGAACGCGAGGAACCGGCCCCGCGCCTGACCGGCACCGATGTTGCGCGCCGCGGACGGACCGCGCCGCGCCGAGGCGTCCACGAGCCGCAGCCACGGCTCGTGCTCCTGACGGCGGCGCACCAGGTCGGGCGTGGCGTCGCGCGAGCCGTTGTCGCACACCAGCACCTCGAACGCGAACCCCACGTCCTGCCCGGCGAGCGCGTCCAGCTGCTCGTCGAGCGTGTCCTGCGCGTCGAACGCCGCGATCACCACGCTCAGCTCCGGCACACCCGACCCGACCATCACCCACCCCCCGGCGGCGAGCCCTCGGAGGTGTGCGCCGCGTGACGAGGACGCCGCAGGCGCCGCAGCGCGGACGAGACCTTGGGCGCCGTCCCGACGCAGGTGCGCGCGACGGGTCCGCGGACGGCGACCATGAGCCCGACGAGGTCCCGGCGGCCGGGGTACAGGGTCGACGGGACGGTGAACTTGGGGTGGATGCACGGGTCGAAGAGGGAGACGTCGCCGCGCGCGGCGACGTGCTCCTGCGTCATGACCCGGCCGATCACGCCCGGACCCAGGTCCGCGTGGGCCTCGTCGTAGGTGTCGAGGTAGCCGAAGAGCCCGGCGCCGGAACGGATCACCGCGCTCGCGTAGACCGTGGTCCCGCCACCCACGAGCTCGAAGACGTGCAGCCGCCCGCGCCGTCGCATCTCGTCGGTCGCCTCCTGGAACCAGCCGAGCTGGTCCGGCTTGTTGCGCTGCGCGGCGCCCTTGCGCGACCGGTCGCCCTTCCACCCGGACGCCTCGAGGTCCAGCAGCCGTTCGGTCGCGGCCGGGTCGGCACCGTTGTCGACGACCGTGAGCTCGCCGCCGAGCCGTTCGGCGAGCGCGGCCGCGTCCTGCCGGACGTGCCGGCGCCGCCGCCTGCTCAGGTGCGCGACAGGGTCCTCGCCGGGGACCCGGAGGCACGCGCGCTCCAACCGGTAGCGCTCGAGGACCGGGAGCCGACGGTCCGCGCAGGCGTCGAGGAGCGCGGTCAGGAGGGGGCCGTCCGGGAACAGCGTCAGCTCGAGCAGCCCGGGCAGGCCGCTGCGGCGGAGGCCGACGGCGTCGAGCACGGCCTCGAACGTCCCGCGGGCGTCGTCGCGGTCCACGAGCGGGGCGCAGACGGAGGCGTTCCGGGCCAGGTACGGCGTCGCCGTCGTCGCGTACGACACCGGGAGCCGATGGAAGCCGCGCTCCACGCCGAGAGGCAGGACCATGCGGACCCGGTCGGCGTCCTCGGCGAGGAGGACGCGCAGGTCGCGCGCCGCGGGGAACCAGCGCGTCGCGGGCAGGAGCCAGCCCGGGTCGATGAACGCGTTGGGCTCGGCCGCGCGTCCGGCGAGGTCGGACCAGCCGTCGACGTCGGCGGGAGAGAGGTCGTCGAGCGCGACGACCCGCACGGTGACCGTCATCGGTACGCCTCCAGCACCTCGTCGAGACGGGCCGCGGTCGCCGCCCAGGTCCGTGTCCGCGCGGTCGCCCGCGCCCTCGCCTGAGCCTCCCCGAGGGTCTGCGCGTCGCGCAGTCCGTCCAGCGCCTCGGCGAGCCGGTCGACGTCGCCCGGAGGGACCAGGAGCCCACCGTCCCCGACGGCCTCCGGCAGACCCCCGACGTCGGACGCGACGAGGGCAGCGCCGGCCGCCATGCCCTCCAGCGCCGTGAGCCCGAACGGCTCGGGCCAGGTCGAGGGGACCACGACGACCGAGGCGGTCGCGAGGACGGCGGGCAGCGCGTCGCGGGCGAGGAACGACGCGAACCGGACCGGGGACCGCAGGCCGGCCGCGGTCCGGCGGAGCTCCTGCTCGTAGGGGGTCAACGGGTCCCGGGCGTCGAAGCCCGGACGCCCGACGACGGTCACGCGGACGTCGCCGCGGTCCAGCGCACCCACCGCCGCCAGGAGCACGTGCACGCCCTTGTCGGGGATGACCCGGCCGACGTACACGACGTGCAGGCCGTCGTCGGCGAGCTCCGCGCGCTCGACGTCAAGGAGCGCCGGGTCCACGCCGTTGTGGACGGTACGGACCCGGTCTGCGAGCTCCCGGGGGAGCCGCGCCCGGACCTGCTCCGCGAGGAAGTCGCTCACGCACACCACGACCGGGGCGTTCGCGAGCGTCCGGCCCGCGTCGCGGGTCGTGTACGTCCGCATCACCTGGTTGTGCGCGTAGAGCACCGGCACGTGCCGCGCGCCGACCAGCGGCACCAGGGCCGGGGCGTTGTGGGCGAGCACGAACGACGGCGCCCACTCGTCCTGGCCACCGACGACGGCGGCGAACGCGCGGCGCGCGGCGATCCGGGGAGCACCGACGCGGGCGAGCGCCGAGTCGAGGTAGCGGTCGCTCCGACGGGAGCGCCGCTGCTGGTACTCGACGACGTCGGCGCTCGGGTAACGGTCCGGGTACGTCCCGCGCGCGACGAGGACCGTCGGCCGCGGGCTGCCCTCGGGTCGGTGCCGGGAGAGCCCGTCGACCACGGTAGGGACGGCGCTGCCCGTCCGCGGGGAGAAGTGGTCGCCCGGCGTGATCGCGTGGACGAGCGGCCTGCCCGCCCTCGGGGTCATGGCGTCGCGAGCCCGTCCGCGCGGTCCTGCCGCGTCGCGCGCACCGCCGCGGGGACACCCGCGGCCAGGCCGACCAGCTCGGCCACCGCCCGCGTGAGGACGACCGGGGCCGTGACCCGCTTGCGCAGGGACCGGCGCGTCCCGTCCGACTTGGTCGGCCCGAGTCGCCGCGCCGTCGTGCGCAGGTAGTCGCGCTGGTCGCGGACGGTCGTGCGGGCATACCGGCGCACGATCGGGTCCCGCCACCCGAAGTTCCGCACGAGCATGACGAGGTGGTTGCGGCGGGCGTAGTACAGGTAGCGACGGTCGAAGCGCTTGCCGCCGATCCCGTACGGCGCGGCCATGTGCCGCACGACCGCGCGCGGCGTGTAGAGCAGGCGCCCGCCGGTCGCGCGCAGGCGCAGCGAGATGTCGGACTCCTCGCACAGACACGTGCCGGGGTAGTTGCCGCGGATCCCGCCGATGGCCACCAGGGCGCTGCGGCGGAACGACATGTTCGCCCCGAGCAGGTGGTCGACCTCGACGACGCGGCCCGGGTCGGCGGCGAAGCTGCCGGTGAGGCGCCCGTCGGGGAGCAGCCGGCCGATGCGGTCCAGCCCCTCGTGCTCCTCGCCGGGGATGCCGTTGTCCGCGCGCCCACCGACGGCGACGACGTCCGGGTCGGCGTAGGGCGCGACGAGCTCGTCGAGCCAGTCCGGCGCGGCGTAGGCGTCGTCGTCGACGAACGCCACCACGTCGCCCCGGGTGACGGCGAAGCCCATCTGCCGCGACTCGGGCGTCGTGCCGCGCCCGAGCGTGCTGTGCAGGAGGCGCACGTCGGGGAACTCCTCGCGCACGAGCCGCCGCGTCGTGTCGGCAGGGGTCGAGTCGACGACCACCACCTCGAGCGGCGGGGTGTCGAGCCGCTGGAGGTGCTCGAGGCACTCGCGCACGCTCTCGGGGCGGCCGTACGTCACGACGACGACGCTGACGGTCGGGCTCACGGCGCGCCTCCCGGCGGCTCGGGGACGGTCACGAGGCGGAACCAGTCCTCGCGGCGGAGGGGCGACGTCAGCACGGTGCGGCGCGGGTGTCGCGACCGCCCGACCCACGACTCGTAGACGCCCGGGCGCGAGTAGTGGGCGGTGTGCCCCGACCACCCGAACTTCTGCCGCATGGCCTCCGGGCGGCGGACCCAGGAGAAGTGGAGCACGGCCTGGTCGGGTCGCACGACCTCGTGGACGACGGTGTCGTGCGGGTGGCTCGGGTCCGTGTTCCAGGGCCGCAGGTCGACGCGGTAGAGCGGTACGTCGGCCTGGCGGGCGTGCGCGAGGGACGTGCCCGCGCGCACCGCCAGCGGCCCGGGGTACGACGCCGCGGGCCTGCCGAGGCGCGTGCTCGACTCCAGGTAGCGCCCCGGCGCGACGCGCGAGTAGAGCCAGCGTGCGGGGTAGTGGAGACCGCCCGCCCCCGCCCGCTCGGCGGCGTCCAGGGACGCGCGGAACGCGGCCGGGTCCAGCATGACCTCGTCCGTGTCGAGCTGGAGCACCCAGTCGGCACCCTCCGACGCCGCGTCGAGGGCCGACTGGCGCTGGTACGTGTCGTTGTCGAGCGGGTGCTCGTCGAGCCGGGCGAAGCTCCCGGGGGCGTGCACGCACTTCCCGTCCGTGTCGATCTCCTCGACGATCGCGAGGCACTCGTCGACCGGCAGCGGCGTGCCCGTCCACGACGTGCTCGTCTCGTCGTAGGACAGCACGACCCGGTCGACGAGGTGGTAGTACGCGAGCAGGCTCGCGCGAAGGAAGCTGGGGTCGGCGAGGAGGACGTACGCGGAGACGCGCATCAGATGAAGTCCGCGAACTCGCGCTCGTTCTTCTGGAACACGAGCGTCCCGGCGAGGAAGATCAGGGGGGCGGCGACCACGAGCGCGACGACCTGCCACGTGGGCGGGAAGTCGGTGCCGAGCAGGGACCAGCGGAAGCCCTCGAGGAACCAGGTCACCGGGTTGATGTCGAAGAGCCAGCGCAGGTTCTCCGGGACGGAGGACAGCGCGTAGGCGACGGGGCTCGCGTACAGCAGGATCTGGATGAGCCAGGGGAGCACGTAGCCGACGTCGCGGTACTTGACCATGTAGGCGGCCGCGGCGAGGCCGATGCCCGTACCGATCAGGAGGATGAGCAGCACCCACACGGGCAGCAGCAGGACCGCCCACCCGGGGTTGATCCCGTAGACGAAGAGCAGCACGACCGCGAGCGCGAGCGCGACGAGGAAGTCGAGCACGACGGAGGCGAGGCTCGAGATCGGGACCAGGAGGCGCGGGAAGAACACCTTCTGGACGAGCGACTGGTTCCCGACCATCGAGCCGGAGGCCCGGCCGAGGGAGCCGTTGAACAGGTTCCAGGCCAGCATGCCCGCGAGCGTGAAGAGGAAGGTGGGGATCTTCCCCGTCGACAGGCCCGCGATCTCGCCGAAGACGATCGTGAAGATGCCGGCGCTGACGAGCGGCTGCGCGATGACCCACGTGATGCCGAAGATCGTCTGGCGGTAGCGCACGATGACGTCGCGCAGCGCGAGCCGGACGGCGACCTCGCGCGCGCTCCACAGCTCGCGCCAGGACGGCAGGTTGAGGCGCCCCGGCGGCGTGATGACGGTGCGCTGCACGGTCTGCTCCATGTCAGGCCCCCTCGTACTCGAAGTTCACGAAGACCATGCCCTTCTCGGTGCTGGACGCCTCCGTGAACTCCGGGTACGGAAGGTCGGGCAGCACCTCGAAGCGCCACGCGCCCTCCCAGGCGTCGAGCACGCCGGCCTGGCACGCGTAGACGTCGACCGTGTACTGGCCCGGCTTGAGCCACAGGTCGCGGACCACGAGACGGCCCTTCTGGGGCTGCTCCGGGTCGAACCACTTCCCGACGAGCCGCGAGTCGCACTGCGCGATGACGGTCCCCTGGTCGTTGTTGATGTGCATCGAGACGAAGTAGGTCCCGACGAGCTTCTTGCTCGCAGGCACCTCGAAGTCGACGACGATGTCCTGGGACGACTTGACGAACTCGTCCTCCATGCGGACCGAGGAGAGCCGGACCTTGCCGTTCCCGGGGCGCTTCTTGGGGTCGGACTGCGCGGCCGCGAAGCTCTCGAAGCTGTCGCGGTACGCCTGGAGCGTGCCCTCGACCGTCCCGGAGTACTTGAGGGTCCCGCGGTCGAGGAGCACCGCCGAGGTGCACAGGGCCTGGACGGTCTGGAGCTGGTGGCTCACGTAGAGCACGGTGCGCCCGCCCTGGGCGGCCTCGCGCATCTTCTGGATCGAGCGGCGCTGGAACTCGGCGTCGCCGACCGCGAGGACCTCGTCGATCGCGAGGATCTCGGTGTCGAGGTGGGCGGCGACCGAGAACGCGAGACGCACGTACATGCCGGACGAGTAGCGCTTGACCGGCGTCGCGAGGAACTTCTCGATGCCGGAGAACGCGACGATCTCGTCGTAGCGCTTGGTGATCTCCTTGCGCGTCATGCCGAGGATCGCGCCGTTGAGGAAGATGTTCTCCTTGCCGGTGAGCTCGGGGTGGAACCCCGTGCCGACCTCGAGGAGCGACCCGACGCGTCCGGTGAGCTCGATGCGCCCGCGCGTGGGCGCGGTGACGCGCGTGAGGATCTTGAGCAGCGTCGACTTGCCGGCGCCGTTGCGTCCGACGATCCCGAGCGCCTCGCCCTGCGGGACCTCGAAGGAGACGTCGTCGAGGGCGTCGAACAGCGTGTACTTCTGCTTGCCGGTCGACCGCACCCACTGGATCGCGGCGGCCGCGGCCGTGGACGGTCGCTCGCCGAAGGCGCCGAGCCGGTAGGTCTTGCCCAGCCCGGCGACGCGGATCGCGGGTTCCGTGGTCGCCTGCACAGATGAAAGATAGTCGTCCTGCTCGCGCCCGCGGCCGGGTCGAACGGGTGAATCGGGCTCGGAACCGGACGAACGCGGGTGAAAGTGCCCGCCGACCCTCGGCGCCGACCGTCCGCGGACCTACGCTCGCGGGAGCGGCACCCGAGCAGGGCCCGACGACGACAGGGCGGCGAGATGGCTTCGGACGAGGACGGCGAGAGGCCTGGGGGCGATGCGGACCCCACGGTCGTGGGCGGCGTCGTCGCCGCGGTCCTCGGGCTGGTCGCGGCCGTCGCGATCGGCGGCACCGGAACCGGGACCGGGAGCGCGTCGGACGCGCCGCCGTTCACCGCGTCCCCGGTCCCCGCGGCCGCGCCCGTCACCCAGGCGGGCGCGCTGCCCCTGTGCGGGTTCCCCCGCCTCGAGCAGGTGACCGACGACGGCGTCGACACCGAGGCGCTGGACGGGATCCGCACGGTCGTCGACGACGTCGTGACGTTCGACGACGGCGAGCTCGTCACGTTCCGCGTGCTCGACGGCGCGGCGTACGTGCTCGAGTGGGACCGCGAGGCGACGTACACCGTGACGCGCTACGACCTCGCGACCGGGGACGCGGAGGCGACGACGCCGGTCGAGCTCGACTGGGACGGCGCGAGCGAGACGTTCCGCACGGACTCCTTCGAGGTCGACCCGGACGGGAGCGTCTACCTCCTCGACACGCTCATGCACCGCCGCGACCTGCTCAAGGTCGCGCCCGACGGCTCGACGACGTGGTCGACGACGATCCCCGCGGGGGAGCACACGGCGGGCGACCTGCTCGACCTGTACGGGACGGTGCGCTGGACGGACGACGGCGGGACCGTCGTCGGCGTCCAGGAAGCGGGCGAGGTCCTGCACGAGGTGTCGGGCGACGGGGGGCTCCTCGCCGACACCCCGTTCGAGGGCGCGGTCCTGGCGCAGCTCCCGGACGGCACGGCCCTGGTCCAGACCGACATGCGCGACGACGAGCGCCGCACGCTCGACCTGCGCGCCGTGGGGCCGGAGGGCGACGACGGGTCCTTCCACCTCGGCGCCTCGTGGGAGCGCGGGCGACCGTTCGGCGTCCCGCGCGTGCCCTGGCTGGACGACACGACGGGCGCGACCACCGGACCGTCGTCGGGGTCGGAGGGCGACGGCCTCGTCGTCGCCGACGAGAACCTCGGGTTCCGGTGGTGGGGGAGCGACGGCGTGTTCCGGGGCGTGTGGCCCGACACGCACAAGGACCTCGAGCAGCCGTTCGCGCTGTGGGAGAGCACGCCGGTGCTGCGCGACGGCACCGCCGGGGACGCGCCGTACTACGTGCTCACGCACGGCGAGGACGGCGGGTTCGCGATCACGGAGATCACGGCCGACCGCATGGCGTACCAGCTCGGCGCGCCGGTGAAGTACAACGCGGCGAACGAGGAGCTGTTCGGCGGCCTCGGGCTCGGTGCCGGGCTGCTCGTGGACGCGCCCTACGGCGTCTTCCCCGACGGGACCGCGCCGCGCGTGGTCGCCGCGTTCGACGACGCCTGGGGCGCCTCCTCCGGGACGTACCGCCTGCGCTACCAGGTGCGTGGCGACCCGCGCGTGTGGGACCCGGTGATCGGCGAGGAGACCGTCGTCGACCTCCCCGCGGAAGGGGGCGACGTCCCGCTCGACCTGCCGCCGACCCGACCGGGCGTGTACGAGGTCGACGCCGCGCTGGTCGACGCCGCGACGGGCGAGGCGGTCTCGGGGACGTGCCTGCGCTACACCGTGGCCGCCGCGGGCAGCGGGCTCGACCCGGCGGCGCTCGCCGACGGCGCGGACTGGGGCGGTGCCGGCCCGCTGCGCGGCGTGCAGCTCGCCGACCAGCTCGGCGTGGGCAGCCACCGCACGCAGCTCGACTTCGGGGCGATCGTGCCCGACCCGACCGCCGAACCGGACGCCGCCGCGCTCGTCTGGGACTCCCTGCCGAACGCGGCCTTCGAGCCCGACGAGGAGGAGGGCGAGGAGCCCGCCGACGTCGACCCGTTCACCGAGCTCGCGGCCGCCGCCGAGCTCGCCGAGGAGACGGACGTGGTCCTCACGCTCCAGCTCGGCTCGGGCGGCGAGGCGGAGCAGGCCGCGGTCGAGGCCGGCACCTGGGAGGGGTGGACGCGCGAGATCGTCGCCGCCGTCCACGAGCACGCGCCGCAGATCCGCTACTGGCAGCCGTGGAACGAGCCCAACAACACGGGCTACGAGGACGCGGCCGCGTACGAGGAGGAGGTCGGCGCGCCGTTCGCGGCGGGCGCTCGCGACGCGTCGGCCGACGTCGCCGTGGTCGGGGGCAACACGCTCGGGATCGAGCCCGCGTGGTGGGCCGACCTGGTCGCGGCGGGCGGCTGCGACTCGCTCGACGTCGTCGGGATCCACCCCTACACCGGGTTCAACCGGTCGTGGGAGGAGGAGGGGTTCTCCGCGGACGGCGCCGAGCTGGACCGGCTGCGCGAGGCGATCGGTCCGTGCGGGGACGTTCCCGTGTGGGACACCGAGTCCGGGTGGTGGTCCGACGGCGTCGCGAACTTCTGGGCGGGCGGGTCCGACGTCGTGCGCAAGCTCCTCTGGTACGGGCTCGAGGGCGTCGACGAGTGGACGTACTTCTTCTCCGAGGGCGGGTTCGGCGAGGCGGGGAACTCGTGGTCGCTGCTCCAGTACGGGCAGTACGTGAAGCCCGCCGGCGCCGCCTTCGCGGCGAGCGCGGCGTTCCTCGACGGGTTCGGGCCGCCCGAGGCGGTCGTGACGGGGACCCCCGGGGTCCACGCCGTGCGCGCGCCCGGTACGGGCGAGGTCGAGGGCGCCGAGCTGCTCGCCCTGTGGAGCGAGGACCTGTCCACCACCGTGCGGCTCACCGCGCCGGGCGGCGCGGTCACCGTGACCGCGCGCGACCCGTACGGCGCCGAGCGCGGCCTGGAGGTCCCCTCCGGGGGCGTCGAGGTCCCGGTGAACGGCGCGCCCGTCCTGCTCGTGGCGCCCGCGGGCACGGTGCTCGAGGTCGCCCCCGTCGAGCCGTTCGGCGACGACGTGCTCGAGGGCCGGCCGGCGACCGCGACGTCGACCCACGAGGACGCGAGCGGTCCCGACGTCGTGACGTCGGGGACCTTCGCCGTGCGCGAGCCCTGGCGGTCGGGGCGCCTGACGGACGGGTCGGTCGACGAGGCCCCCGTTGTCGAGGTCACCACCGACGGCCCGCGCACGATCGACCGCGTCGCGGTCGCGACGGCCGGCATCCGGTGCTGCACGTCAGGACTGCGCGACTACACCGTCTCCGTGCGGACGCCCGACGGCGCGTGGCAGGACGTCGCGCAGCAGACCGACCAGTTCCTCGACCGCGTCGCGCTCTTCACGTTCGAGCCCGTCGAGGTCACGGCGGTGCGCGTGACGCTCCCGATGACGACCGAGCGCGACGTGCCCGTGCTCGCGGCGAACTACACGGGGATCGTCGGCGGGCTGCACCCCGACTTCATCCCGCTCGCGACGGAGAGCGAGTGGATCGCGACGATCAGCGCGGTCCGGGCGTGGGAGCCGGTGGGGTGAGCGCCGTCGCCCGGGTGCGGGCGCGGTCAGCCGCGCGCGGCGACCGCTCGCCAGATCGCCGCGTGCTGCGCAGCGCTGCGCTCCCACGTGAACGTGGCCGCGCGCCCGCGCCCGCGCCCGACGAGCGCCTCGACCTCGGCGTCGCGCGTCGTCACCCACAGCAGCGCCTCCGCGAGGCTCGCGCCGTCCGGCTCGGCGAGCACGCCGCCGTCGCCCACGACCTCGGGCAGCGAGCTGGTGCGCGCCGCGACCACGGGGACCCCGGCCGCCATGGCCTCGAGGGCGGGCAGCCCGAACCCCTCGTAGCGCGACGGAACGACGACGGCCGCGGCGCCCGCGACGAGCCCCGGCATGAGCTCGCCCGGCAGCCGACCGACGAGCCGCGTGCCGGGCAGGTCCGCGAACAGCGCGGTGCGCCGGGGGTGCGGCGGCCCGCTCATGACGAGCGTGAGGTCGGGGCGCGCGGAGCGGACGGCGGTCCACGCGACCGCGAGCTCCTCGAGGTTCTTGCGCCGCGACGCACCGCCCGCGTGCAGCACGTACGGGCCGTCGACCCCGAGCGCCGCGAGACGCTCGCGGGGGAGCGGCTCGGCGGAGAAGTAGACCGGGTCGACGCCGTTGTAGGCCACGGACGGTCGCTCGGCGAGCCCGAGGACGTCGGCCGCCTCGTCCGCGCTGAACTCCGACACGCACACGACCGCCGCCGCGCGGCGGACCTCCTCGGCGGCGGCGCGCACCGGCGCGGACTCGTCGTCGTAGCGCCACGACACGACGTCCTGCACGGCGACGACGTCGCGCGTCGGGTGCGGCGGCAGGTCGAGCCCCACGCGGTGCACGACCGCGCCGCGCGGGTAGACCGCGCGGCCGACGGCCCGGCGCACCGCGGGGCTCGCGGAGCCGAGGCGTCCGAGCGGGAGCCGGTGGGTCCCGGCGAGCGGGGAGCGGAGCGAGCGGAAGACCGCGCGCTCGACGGACCAGCTGCCGGTCGCGCCGGCGGGACCGTCCGCGAGCGCTCCCGCCGCGCGCGAGGCGACCTCCTCCTGGTACACCTGGGCCCCCATCGGGACCTCGACCGCGACGGTCGCGACGACGAGCTGCGGCATCGGGAGGGTCCCCCTCGGGGCGTGGTGCGCGGCGGGCGCGGCACGGTCGGGACGACCGGAGCGGTCGGTAGAGTGGCCCACTCTAGTGGCGCGGACGCCCCGCCGGACCTGCGGGAGCGGGTGATGAGCGGGTGATCGTGGACCGGGCGCGGGCAGCCCCGCGAGAGGGTGAGGGACGCATGGCAGGGCGTCGTGTGGCACTGGTCGCGAGCTCGTTCGACCCGCACACCGGAGGCGTCGAGTCGCACGTGCGCCACGTCGCCAGGGTGCTGGCTGCGCGGGGGACCGCGGTGGAGGTCTGGACCGTCGACCGCGGCGAGCGGCTCGGCACGCGCCGCGTGGACGGCGTCCTCGTGCGCTACCTGCCGACCCCGCAGCCGTCGAGCCGGCCCGGCGACGTCGCCCGGTTCGCCCTCGCCGCGCCGGGGGCCGCGCTCGCCTGGGGCCGGGCGTTCCGGGCGTTCCGGCCCGACGTGCTGCACGTGCAGTGCTTCGGCCCCAACGGCGCGTACGCCCTCGGCCTGCGCACGCTCACCGGCACCCCGCTCGTGGTCAGCTCGCACGGGGAGACCTTCGCGGACGACCACGCCGTGTTCGAGCACTCGCGGCTGCTGCGCGCGGCGCTCGAGCGCTCGATCGGCGTCGCGGGCGCGGTGACGGGGTGCTCGCGCGTCGTCGCGGACGACCTGGTCCGCTTCGGGGCGCCGGACGCCGTGGTCGTCCCGAACGGCGTCGACCTGGCCGGGCACGACGCGGCCGGGGGCGACCAGGTCGATCACCGTCCGCAGGACGCCGCGGCGGGGGAGCCCGCGCGGCCGGGCCCGGCGCGCGAGCCCGTGGTCGTCGCGGTGGGCCGGATCGAGCACGTCAAGGGGTTCGACCTGCTCGTGGACGCGTTCGCGTCGTCGCCCTTGCGTGACCGGGCGCGGCTCGTCGTCGTCGGCGACGGGAGCGAGGCGGACGCGCTGCGCCGCCGGGTCGCGTCGGCGGGGCTGACGGACCGCGTCGAGCTGCCCGGGCGGCTGGACCCCTTGGAGGTGGCGGCCCGCCTCGCGGCTGCGGACGTGGTCGTCGTGCCGAGCCGCGCGGACGCCGCCCCGCTCGTCGTGCTCGAGGCGTGGCGGTCGGGTCGGCCGCTCGTCGCGACCGTGCGGGGCGGGCCCCCGGAGATCGTCACCGACGGCGTCGACGGCGTGCTCGTGGACCCCCAGGACACGCAGGCGCTGGCGACCGCCGTGCTCGGCCTGCTCGACGACCCGGAGCGCGCGCAGCGGATCGGGGCCGCCGGCCGCCGGCGGGTCGAGGACTTCACGTGGGAGCGCGTCGTCGACCGGTACGAGGACCTCTACGCGGGGCTCGCCGAGGTCAGGCCGAGGGGTCGCCGACCCGGGGAGGCTGGGGCGTCCCGTCGGTGACGGCGGGAGCCGCGGCCGGGGGCGCCCCTGCCGCGCGAGCCCCCTGCGGGACGTCGAGCAGCCACACGACGGCGACCGTGACGCCCGCCGCGACGAGCAGCGAGCCGACGACGTCGCTCGGTCGGTGCGCATAGGTCACGACGGAGGCGAGGGCGGCGACCGCGGTCACCCCGAGACCTGCCCAGCCCGCGACCGCGCGCGACGTCGGCCACGGCCACAGGAGCCAGATAGCGATGCACAGGCCGCCGACCACCGCGACGTGACCGCTCGGGAAGGTCTGGTAGGCGTAGCCGTACCCCCCGAGGTCCGGCCGCACGAGGACCTCGCGGAGCCCGAGCGCGATCCCGACCGTCCCGAGCACGACGACGACGGCGGCGAGGAGGTCGCGCCACGCGCGGCGCACGAGCGCGACCACGCCCAGGACGGCGACGACCGCCGCGCACGCCACCGGGAGACCCCGGCGCAGCGCCCCCGCGAGGTCTCGCCCGGCGTCGTGCAGGGGAGCGAGGGTCCGGAACGCCCCGGCGTCGGCCCGCTGGCCCGCGACGGTGAGGTGCGAGGCGGCCCAGAGCGCGACGAAGGCCGCGACGAGCAGCACGAGCACCACCAGGAGCGCGGAGGAGCGGGGCCGGGCCGGCACGGAGGCCGGCGCCGCAGACGTGGACACGCCCCGAGCATGACGGAGCAGCGGGGACCGTGTCACCGGTCGCGAGCGGGAGACGCCGGGTGAAAACGTCGCGCCGCCGCCGGTCGACGTGTGGGCGCCGGGGCGTACGCTGGGATCCGTCGTCTCGCACGACGTCAGCCCGGACCCGCTCGCCCCTCGGTGAGCCTCGGTCCGGGCCGTTCGTGCTGCCCCGTCGTGTCCTCAGCCAGCCCCGGTACCGTCCTCGACCCGGGCCCGCCCCGCGCGCGGCCGCCGACGCTCCCGATCACCGTCCTCGGAGGGACCTCACCGCATGAACCTCACCGGCATCCTGCCCGCGCTCCTCGCCGACCCCGCAGCGACGGCGGCGGTCGAGCACGTGCGCGCCCGTGGCGAGGCGGACGTGGTCGGTCCGGCCGGCGCGCGCCCGCCGCTGCTCGCCGCGATGGCCGGGGCACGGGCCACGGGCCCGGTCGAGGGCACGGCGTCCGACGGCACGGCGGGGGGCGCGTGGGCCCCGGGCTCACGTCCCCTCGTGGTCGTGACGGCGACCGGGCGCGACGCGGACGAGCTCGCGGCGAGCGTCCGGGCGTACCTGCCGGACGAGCTGGCCGACGTGGTCGCCGTGCTGCCGAGCTGGGAGACGCTGCCGCACGAGCGGCTGAGCCCGCGCGCGGACACCGTCGCCAAGCGCATCGCCGTGTTCCGCCGCCTCGCGCACCCGGATCCGGAGATCGGGCCGCCGGGGCCCGTGCGCGTGCTCGTCATGCCCGTCCGCGCGCTCCTCCAGCCGGTCGTGGACGGGCTGGGCGAGCTCGAGCCGGTCGAGCTGCACGCCGGGTCGACGGCGGACCTGACCGACGTCGCGGAGCGGCTCGTCGCGGCCGCGTACACGCGCGTGGACATGGTCGAGCGGCGTGGCGAGTTCGCCGTGCGCGGCGGCATCCTCGACGTCTTCCCGCCCACCGAGGACCACCCGCTGCGCGTCGAGTTCTGGGGCGACGAGGTGTCGGAGATCCGTTGGTTCGCGGTCGCGGACCAGCGCAGCCTCGAGATCGCGGAGCGCGGGCTGTGGGCGCCGCCGTGCCGCGAGATCCTGCTCACCGAGTCCGTGCGGGCGCGGGCGGCGGCGCTCGTCGAGCAGCTGCCGGGCGCGGTCGAGATGCTCGACAAGCTCGCCGCGGGCGTCGCGGTCGAGGGCATGGAGTCGCTCGCGCCGGTCCTCGTGGACCGCATGGTCCCGGTGCTCGAGCTCGTCCCCGACGACGCGCTCCTCGTGCTGGACGACGCCGAGCGCGTCCGGCGCCGCGCGCACGACCTCGTCGCGACCACGGAGGAGTTCCTCGCAGCCGCCTGGACGGGGGCGGTCGCGGGCGGGACGTCGCCGCTCGACCTGTCCGCGGCGTCGTTCGAGACGTTCGCGGAGGTGCGCGCGGTCGCCCAGCGTCGCGGCCTCGGCTGGTGGACGCTCTCGTCGTTCGCGCTCGACAACCCGGACCTCGACCTGCCGACGGACGCGGTCTCCGACGCAGGTGCGCGGGCCGTGGACGGCGCGGGCGCGTCGTCGGGCACGACGGCCGCGCACGTGGGCGAGAGCGCGGACGGCGTCCCGACCTTCACGCTCGGCGCGCGCGACGTCGAGTCGTACCGCGGCGACGTCTCGCGCGCGCTGGACGACGTGCGCGGGCTCCAGCACGCGGGCTGGCGCCTCGTGCTCACGACCGAGGGCCACGGGCCCGCCAAGCGCATGGTCGAGCAGCTCGGCGCCGTCGACACGCCCGCGCGCCTCGTGCTGCGGCTCGACGACGAGCCCGACGGCGGCATCGTCCTCGTCACCCCGGCGATGGTCGGCAAGGGCTTCGTCGCGCCGGAGCTCCGCCTCGCCGTCTTCTCCGAGGCCGACCTCACGGGCCGCGCGGGCACGAGCACGCGCGACATGCGCAAGATGCCGAGCCGGCGCCGCAACGTCGTCGACCCGCTCCAGCTCAAGGCGGGCGACTTCGTCGTGCACGAGCAGCACGGGGTGGGGCGGTTCGTCGAGCTCGTGCAGCGCACGCTCGGCACGGGCGGCAACGCGGCGACGCGCGAGTACCTGGTCATCGAGTACGCGTCGTCGAAGCGGGGCCAGCCCGGAGACCGGCTGTTCGTCCCGATGGACCAGCTCGACCAGGTCACCAAGTACACGGGCGGCGAGTCCCCGAGCCTCAACAAGATGGGCGGGGCCGACTGGGCGAAGACGAAGACTCGCGCGCGCAAGCACGTCAAGGAGATCGCGGGCGAGCTCATCCGCCTGTACTCGGCGCGCATGGCGACGCAGGGGCACGCGTTCGGCGCCGACACCCCGTGGCAGCGCGAGCTCGAGGACGCGTTCGCGTACGTCGAGACGCCGGACCAGCTCGCGACGATCGACGAGGTCAAGGCGGACATGGAGAAGACGGTCCCCATGGACCGGCTCGTGTGCGGCGACGTCGGCTACGGCAAGACGGAGATCGCGATCCGCGCGGCGTTCAAGGCGGTCCAGGACGGCAAGCAGGTCGCGGTGCTCGTGCCGACGACGCTCCTGGTCCAGCAGCACCTCGAGACGTTCTCCGAGCGGTACGCGGGCTTCCCCGTCACGGTGAAGGCGCTCTCGCGCTTCCAGACGGCCAAGGAGTCCGAGGAGACGATCGAGGGCCTGCGGCTGGGGAAGGTCGACGTCGTCATCGGCACGCACCGGCTCATCACGGGCAGCATCCGGTTCAAGGACCTCGGGCTCGTCATCATCGACGAGGAGCAGCGGTTCGGCGTCGAGCACAAGGAGACGCTCAAGCAGCTGCGGACCAACGTGGACGTGCTCGCGATGTCCGCGACCCCGATCCCGCGCACGCTCGAGATGGCGGTCACGGGCATCCGCGAGATGTCGACGCTCGCGACGCCGCCGGAGGAGCGCCACCCCGTCCTCACGTACGTGGGCGCGTACGAGGAGAAGCAGATCGCCGCCGCGCTGCGCCGCGAGCTGCTGCGCGAGGGCCAGGTGTTCTACGTGCACAACAAGGTCGAGACGATCGAGCGCACGGCGTCGAAGCTGCGCGAGCTGGTGCCCGAGGCCCGCGTGGGCGTGGCCCACGGCAAGATGAACGAGCACCAGCTCGACCAGGTGATCCGGGCGTTCTGGGAGAAGGAGCTCGACGTCCTCGTCTGCACGACGATCATCGAGACCGGCCTGGACATCTCCAACGCGAACACGCTCATCCTCGAGCGCGCGGACATGCTCGGTCTGTCCCAGCTCCACCAGCTCCGGGGCCGCGTGGGCCGTGGGCGCGAGCGCGCGTACGCGTACTTCCTCTACCCGCCCGAGCGGCCCCTCACCGAGACCGCGCACGACCGCCTCGCGACCATCGCGGCCCACACCGACCTCGGCGCGGGCATGCAGGTCGCGATGAAGGACCTCGAGATCCGCGGCGCCGGAAACCTGCTCGGCGGTGAGCAGTCCGGGCACATCGCGGGGGTCGGGTTCGACCTCTACGTGCGGATGGTGGGGGAGGCCGTCGCGAACTACCGCGGTGACGGACCGGAGGAGCAGCCCGAGATCTCCATCGAGCTGCCGGTCGACGCGCACCTGCCCGAGTCGTACATCGCGACCGAGCGGCTGCGGCTCGAGGCGTACAAGAAGATCGCCGCCGCGACCGACGCGCCCGAGCTCGCCGAGGTGCGGGCCGAGCTCGTGGATCGCTACGGCGCGCTGCCGGACGTCGCGTCCGCGCTGTTCGACGTCGCGGACTTCCGCAACCACGCGCGCCGCGCGGGGCTCACGGACGTCACCGCGCAGGGCAAGTTCATCCGGTTCGCGCCGGTGGACCTCGCCGAGTCGGCGCAGCTCCGGCTCAAGCGCCTGTACCCGGGCACGCTGCTCAAGCCGGCGATCCGCGCGTTCCTCGTCCCGTACCCGACGACGGCGCGCATCGGCGGCCGGCCGCTGCGCGGTGCCGAGGTGCTCACGTGGGCGCGCCAGCTCATCGACGCCGTGATCCTCGGCGAGGTGAGCGCCGCCGCGGCTGTCGGGACGTCGTCGGGCGCGCGCTGACCGGGGTCAGCTCTTGCGGCCGTCGAGGAAGTAGGCGATGGGCCCGACCCAGTTGACGAGCAGCGCGAGCCCCCACGCGAGCTTGGTGCCGTTGACCTGCTCCGCCGGGCGGCGCAGCAGGTCGCGGTACGCCGCGGCGGTGAGCGTGACCTGTGCCGCGCCCACGACCCCGACGGCGATCTTCTGACCCTTGGTCAGGTCCTTCCAGCGGCGCTTGGTCCCCATGTCGTCGTCTCCTCTCGTGGTGCGTACCGCTCGACGCTATGCCGTCCAGGCCCACGGTGCACGGCCCGCGGGCCGGCAGTGGTCGGTGGTGCACGAGCGGCGGGCTCGCGGCGAACGAGTGCGTCACGGGTCGTGACAGCGCGCACCGCGCTCTGTAAGGTTGCTGCAACATCCGGAAACTCTCTGCAACGCCGCTGAGTACCGGACGCGCGCCCGACACCCCGGGGCGCCGGTCAGCACCGCGTGGCCTCCCGCGCTCGATGCCGAGCGCGCCGTCGGCCGCAGCACCTCGAAGGAGCAGCAATGACGCGCACCACCGACCCCGCCGGTCCGCCGGCACCCACCCCGACGCCCGTCGCCGGTCACGGTCCCCGGCGAACGTCCAGGCGCACGAGCCGCGGGGACGGTCGCCTGCGGCGTCTCGTCGCGGCCGCGGCGTCGGCCGCCCTGGCGCTCGGCGCGGCGCTCGCCGCCACGGTGCCGGTCGCCGCGCCCGCCGCAGCCGCGCCGCCCGTACCGACGCCCGTCGTCGACTCCCCGAACGGTCGGGGCGACGTGATCCTCAACCTCTTCCAGTGGACGTGGGACTCCGTGGCCGCCGAGTGCACCAGCACGATCGGCCCGGCCGGGTTCGGCTACGTCCAGGTCTCGCCGCCGCAGGAGCACATCCAGGGCACGGCGTGGTGGACGTCCTACCAGCCCGTCAGCTACAAGCTCGAGTCCAAGCTCGGCACCCGCGCCGAGTTCCAGCACATGGTGAGCACGTGCAAGACGGCGGGCGTCGGCGTCGTCGTCGACGCGGTCGTCAACCACACCGCGGGCGCCGACACCGGCTCCGGCACGGGCACCGGCGGGACGAGCTACTCGGTGGACAGCTTCCCCGGAGTCCCGTACGGCCCGAACGACTTCAACGACTGCCGGTCGAACATCAGCAACTACGGCGACCGGTACAACGTCCAGAACTGCCGCCTCGTCTCCCTCCAGGACCTGCGGACGGGCTCCGACTACGTGCGCGGCAAGATCGCCGGCTACCTCAACGACCTGCTCTCCCTCGGCGTCGCCGGGTTCCGCATCGACGCCGCCAAGCACATCCCGGCCGCGGACCTCGCGGCGATCAAGGCGCGGCTCACGAACCCGAACGTCTTCTGGGTGCACGAGGTCATCGGCGCGAGCGGCGAGCCGATCCAGCCCTCGGAGTACCTCGGCTCCGGCGACTCGCACGAGTTCTTCTACGCGCGCGAGCTCAAGTCCCGGTTCGACGGGCAGATCAAGGACCTGCGGACCATCGGCGACAACAAGCTCCCCTCGGACCGCGCGGGCGTCTTCGTCGACAACCACGACACCGAGCGCAACGGCGAGACCATGAACTACAAGTGGGGTGCCAAGTACCGGCTCGCCAACGCGTTCATGCTCTCGTGGCCCTACGGCGCGCCGAGCGTCTACTCGGGCTACACGTGGACCGACAAGGACGCGGGCGCCCCTGGCGCCTCCGCGACGTCGGTCCCCGACGCGAGCTGCTCGAGCAGCGCGTGGGTCTGCACGCAGCGCTGGACCGAGATCGCGGGCATGGTCGGCTTCCACAACGCCGTCGCCGGGACCGCGGTGACGAGCTGGTGGGACGACGGGAACAACCACATCGCGTACGGCCGCGGCAGCAAGGGCTACGTGACGATCAACAACGCCGCGAGCGCCGTCACGCGCACCTACCAGACGTCGCTCCCCGCCGGGACGTACTGCGACGTCGTGGCGTCGAAGGACTGCGCGAAGACCGTCACCGTCTCGGGCTCCGGCACCTTCACCGCGACGGTGCCGGCGTACGGGGCGCTCGCGCTGCACGTCGGCGCCGTGGACGACGGCGGCACCGGCGGCCCCGGTCCCGTCGACCCGAGCGGCACGACGACCGTCTACTACGCGACCGACAAGGGCTGGAACGCGTACAACGTCCACTACCGCGTCGGCACGGGTGCCTGGACCGCCGTGCCCGGCGCGGCGATGACCGCGGCCTGCACGGGCTGGGTCTCGAAGGAGGTCGCCCTGCCGGCCGGAGCGACCGGCGCCGCCGCGACCGTCACGGCGGCGTTCACCAAC
Organism: Cellulosimicrobium sp. E-16; assembly: GCF_049913115.1. NCBI lineage: Bacteria > Bacillati > Actinomycetota > Actinomycetes > Micrococcales > Promicromonosporaceae > Cellulosimicrobium > Cellulosimicrobium sp. E-16. Next base: position 3,570,441 of record NZ_CP183974.1, on the reverse strand, counting down.
GGCTCGGGGTCCTGGGACAACAACGGCGGCAAGGACTACTCCCTGACTGGTGCCGCGGTCGCCGTCTCGGGTGGGGCTGTCGCGGCCGGTGACCCGTGCGAGGACGAGGGCGAGGGTCCCGGTCCCGTCGAGGGTCAGGGAGACGCGTCGTTCGCCGTGACGGCGACGACGACGTGGGGGCAGGGCGTCTACGTCGTCGGCAGCATCCCGGCTCTGGGATCCTGGGCACCCGCGAACGGCGTCGCGCTCTCGGCCGCGAGCTACCCCGTCTGGACCGCGACCCTCGACCTGCCGGCCGGGACGACGTTCCAGTACAAGTACGTCAAGCGCGACGGCGGGGGGAACGTCGTCTGGGAGAGCGGCGGCAACCGCACCGCGACGGTCGGGCCGGACGGCTCGGTGACGCTGTCGGACACCTGGAGGTCGTGACCTCGCACTCCCGGCCCCGCCCCGGTCTCACCAGACCGGGGCGGGGCCTCCCGCTGTGAAGGCTGGCTGCCGGACCCCACCGCTCGCAGCCCGCTCGCCGACCGCCGAGGGAGAACCGTGGTCGGCCGAGGGAGAACCGTGGTCGGCCGAGGGGGAAGCCGTCGTTGGCCGCGATGGAGCTGCGACGTGCCGGAGTCACTCCTCCGGCGTGGGCGGAGGGCGACGGGAAATAGTTCAACCGTTGTCTGAACCCGGTGGGTGCCCCTAGGGTGTGGCCGGGCGCGCCGGTGCGCCCGGGGGCGAGGTGCCCCGCGCAGCCGATCGCAAGGGAGCGACGACGATGAGACGCACGTGGAGGACCGCCGTGGCGGGGGTGCTCGCCACCCTCGTGGCGGGAGGGGGAGCGAGCGCGGCAGCGGGGATGGATGTGAGGGGTGCGCAGACGCCTGCCCAGGTCGATAACGATATCGATATCGTTCTGGAGAACGATTTCGAGTCGACGGGGACGGCGCCGTGGGCGGCGCGCGGTCCGGTCACCCTCGCACTGACCGACGCGGAGGCGCACGGTGGGGCGTCGAGCCTCGCGGTGACGGGTCGGACGGCGGACTGGCACGGCGTCGCGACCGACGCGCTCGCCCTGCTCGAGCCGGGCGTCGCGTACGACGTCGAGGCGTGGGTCAAGCTCCCTGCGGGCACGACCGGGTCGTCCGGGGTCCACTTCACGGTGCAGGAGACGGGCGCGTCGGGGACGGCGTACACGTGGGTCGGCGGGGCCGTCGCGACGACGGCCGACGGCTGGGTGGAGATCGGCGGGACGTACACCCTGCCCGCGGACCTGACATCGGCGTCGCTCTACGTCGAGGCGGCGCCCGTCGCGGGCGCGCACCCGTCGTTCCTGCTCGACGACGTCCGCGTGACGACCGTCGCGACCGACCCCGGTGACGTCGTGCCCGGGGGAGCGGTGAACCCCGTCCCGACGCCCGTGCATCTCGCGGAGGGGGCCGGCGACGTCGCGGCCCTGACGTTCGACGACGGGCCGAACCCCGGCACGACGCCCGCGCTCCTGGACTTCCTCGCCGAGCACGACCTGCACGCGGTGTTCTGCGTCATCGGGCAGAACGTCGAGGCGCCGGGCGGCGCCGAGCTCCTGCGCCGGATCGTCGACGAGGGCCACGTGCTGTGCAACCACTCGACGGGCTACGCCGACATGGGCGCGTGGTCGGCGGACCAGGTGCGCGCCGACCTCGTCGAGAACCTCGGCATCCTGCGCGACGCGCTCGGCGACCCGGAGTACCCGGTCCCGTTCTTCCGCGCGCCGAACGGCTCGTGGGGCGCGACGCCTGAGGTCGCCGTCGCGCTCGGGATGCAGCCGCTCGCGGTCGTCAACACGATCTCCGACTGGGAGACCCAGGACGTCGAGACCCTCACCGCGAACCTGCGCACCGCGATGAAGCCCGGCGAGGTCGTGCTCGCGCACGACGGCGGCGGCGACCGCGCGGGCACGCTCGCGGCGGTCGAGACGGTCGTCGCCGAGCGGCTCGCGGCCGGCTGGCAGTTCACGTTCCCCGTCGGCACGCCCCCGCGCGGCGGCGAGGTCCTCCTGGAGGCCGGCTTCGAGGACGGCCTGGGCGGCTGGGTCCCGCGTGCGGGGAACGCGACGACGCCGTCGCTCGACCTCACGGACGTGGCGCACGGCGGCACGCAGGCCGCGGTGGTCTCGGGCCGCGACACCTCGGGCGACGGGATCGGGCACGACGTGACGGGACTCCTCACCGCCGGCACCACCTACGAGCTCTCGGCCTGGGTGCGGTTCGCGGACGGGCAGCCCGTGGACGACGTGTGGCTGAGCGTCGCGCGCACGGTCGACGGGGCGACGACGTACTCGACGCTGGCCCAGCTCTCGGGCGTGACGAACGACGGCTGGACCCGGGTCTCCGCGACCTTCCAGGGCGCGAACGCGGACGACGCGCTGCTGTACCTGGAGACCTCGTACAACGGCGACAACACGAGCGACCTGCTCGTCGACGACGTCGTGCTGCGCGTCCCGCCGCCGCCCGCCGTCGAGGACCTCACGGGCATCAAGGAGACCGTCGACGTCCCGGTCGGGGTGGCCGTCGACAGCCGGGAGACGTCCGGCGCGGCGTCCGAGCTGCTGCTGCGCCACTTCGACCAGGTCACGGCCGAGAACCACATGAAGCCCGAGGCCTGGTACGACGAGAACCGCACGTTCCGGACGCACCCCGAGGCCACCGCGCTGATGGACTACGCGGCCGCGAACGACCTGCGCGTCTACGGCCACGTGCTCGTGTGGCACTCGCAGACGCCGGCCTGGTTCTTCGAAGGCGCGGACGGCGCGCCCCTGACGACGTCGGAGGCGGACCGGCAGGTGCTGCGCGACCGCCTGCGGACGCACGTCTTCTCCGTCGCGCAGGCGCTCGCGGACGCCTACGGCCCGTTCGGCGGCGGCAACCCGCTCACGGCGTTCGACGTGGTGAACGAGGTCGTGTCGGACGGCGCGGAGAACCCCGACGGCCTGCGCCGCTCGGAGTGGTTCCGGATCCTCGGCGAGGAGTACCTCGACCTCGCGTTCGCGTACGCCGACGAGGCGTTCAACGACGTCTACGCGGACCCCGCGGCGAAGGAGCGCGGGGAGCGGCCGGTCGCGCTGTTCATCAACGACTACAACACCGAGCAGGGCGGCAAGCAGGACCGGTACCACGCGCTCGTCGAGCGGCTCCTCGCGCGCGGGGTGCCCGTCGACGGCGTGGGGCACCAGTTCCACGTGAGCCTCGCGATGCCGGTCTCCGCGCTGGAGGGCGCGATCGAGCGGTTCGCCGACCTGCCCGTGACGCAGGCCGTCACCGAGCTCGACGTGACGACCGGGACCCCGGTCACCCAGGCGTCGCTCGTCGAGCAGGGGTACTACTACCGCGACGCGTTCCGCGTGTTCCGCGCGCACGCCGACGACCTGTACTCCGTCACCGTGTGGGGCCTCACCGACGGCCGGAGCTGGCGCGTCGACAACGGCGCTCCGCTCGTCTTCGACGATGCGCTCAAGGCCAAGCCCGCGTACCACGGCGTGGTCGACGGCGAGCTGCCGGCCCGCCTGCGGACGGCCGACGTGTTCGCCGGGGACGTCGCGCTCGACGGCGACGCCGCGGCGTCCCCGGACTGGCAGCGGCTCCCGCTGCACACGTTCGCGGCGCCCGGCGGCGCCTCGGCGGGAGACGTGGGCTTCCAGCTCCGCTGGGCCCCGGACCACCTCACGGCGTTCGCGAGCGTCGACGACGCGACCGACGACTCCGACGATGCCGTGACGTTCGCGCTCGACGGCGCGGAGCACGTCGTCGGCCGCGACGGGACGACGAGCACGGGGGCCTCCGCGGAGGTGACCGAGCGCGCGGGCGGGTACGACGTCGTCGCGCACCTCCCGCTCGACGCCGCCGCCGCGGGCGGCACGCTCGCGCTCGACGTGCGCGTCACGGACGGGGGGACCGACGGCGGTGCGACGTCCGCGTGGAACACGCCCGGCGCGACGGGCACGCTGCGCCTGCTCGAGGAGCTGTCGTACCTCGAGGTCGCGCACGCGTCGGCCGCGCCCGCGGTCGACGGCGACGTCGACGCCGTGTGGGCCGAGGCGAACGCGCCCGTGACGACCGCGAAGGAGGTCCAGGGGAGCGGCGGCGCGGTCGCGACCGTCCGCACCCTGTGGCGCGACCGGACGCTCTACGTGCTCGCCGAGGTCGCCGACCCGGTGGTGGACGTGAGCGGCTCCGACCCGTGGGTGCAGGACTCCCTCGAGGTCTACGTCGACGCGGGCAACGCCAAGAACGGCGCCTACCGGGACCTGGACACCCAGGTCCGCGTGAGCGCCGAGAACGCCGTGTCGTTCGGCACGGGCGACGAGGCGGCGCAGCGGGCGCGCGTCACGAGCGCGACGACGCGCACGGCCGACGGGTACGTCGTCGAGCTCGCGGTCGACCTCGCCGACCAGGGCGGCGAGGGCACGTTCCACGGGCTCGACCTCCAGGTCAACGACGCGTCGGACGGCACCCGCACGGCGATCCGCAACTGGGCGGACCCGTCCGGGGCGGGCTACCAGTCGACGGCCCGCTGGGGCGTCGCGCGGCTCGTCGGCGCGGGCGCCGCGCCCGAGGTCGCGCTCGACGTCGAGGCGTCGGCGCGCTGCCTCGCGGGCAAGGCCTACGTCGCGGTCCGGGCCACGAACCGCGAGGACGCGCCCGTCGACGTCACGCTCACGACCCCGTACGGGACGCGGACGTTCACGGCGGTGGCGCCGGGCGCGAACGCGTACCAGTCGTTCGCGGCCCGCGCGACGTCGGTCCCGGCCACCACGGCCACGGTCACGGCCGCGCTCGACGACGGCCGCTCGACGACCCGCGACATCACGGTGGAGCCGCGCACCTGCTGACCTGCTGACCTGCTGACCCACCGACCCGCCGAGCATGCGGTCGTGGCCCGTCCGGACGCCCGGACGGGCCACGACCGCATGCTCGACCGGCGGGAACCGCATGCTCGGCGAACCTACGATGAACCGGTGATCGCCCCCGAGGCCTCGGCCGCCCCGCAGCCCGAGCAGGAGCCCGCGCACGCCCCGGGTTCCGTGCACGACCCGGCGACCGACGCGCTGCGCGACGTCGTCGCCGTCATGGACCGGCTCTACTCCCCGGGCGGGTGCCCCTGGGACCGCGAGCAGACGCACGAGTCGCTCGTGCGGTACCTGCTCGAGGAGGCGCACGAGCTGGCCGACGCCATCGAGACCGGCGACCGCGCGGGGATGCGCGAGGAGCTCGGCGACCTGCTGCTCCAGGTCCTCTTCCACGCGCGCATCGCGAGCGAGGAGCCGGACCCGTTCACGGTCGACGACGTCGCGGCCGACCTCGCCGCGAAGCTCGTGCGACGCCACCCCCACGTGTTCGCCGACGCCGACGTCACCGACCTGCACCAGCAGTGGGACGCGATCAAGAAGGCCGAGAAGCAGCGCTCGTCCGTGCTCGAGGGCATCTCGCACACCCAGGGCGCGCTCGCCCGCGCGCAGAAGGTGCTCTCCCGGGCCGGGCGCGGGGGCCTCGGCGACACGGTCGGTGCGGCGCTCGCGGCACCGTCGGCCGGCACCCCCGGCGAGGTCGCCGCGGGTGGTGCGAGCACGACGGCGGACGAGCGGCTGGGTCGCGAGCTCCTCGCCCTCGTGGCGCGCGCCGAGGTGGACGGGCTGGACGCCGAGGCGGCGCTGCGCGGCGAGCTGCGGCGCGTCGAGGACCGGATCGTCGCGGCGGAGACGCAGCGCGCGGAGGGACCGGCCTGACCGGGACGTTCGTCCCGATCGTCGGCGCGCAGGTCCCCGGCCCGTGGCCCACGGACCGGACGCAGCGGCGCAGGTCACATCCGGGCACTAGGCTGTGGTCGTAAACCCACCACCGTCGCGGGCGCGCACGCGGCGTCCCGGGTTTCCCTGCCCGGGTCGGCCACCCCATTCGAAGCGCCCGCAGCCCTGCCCCGAAGGAGCACCTGTGGCCAGCATCGAAGCCGTTGGAGCGCGCGAGATCCTCGACTCCCGCGGAAACCCGACCGTCGAGGTCGAGGTCGTCCTGGACGACGGGACGTTCGCCCGCGCCGGAGTGCCGTCGGGCGCGTCGACCGGTGCGTTCGAGGCCGTCGAGCGTCGTGACGGCGACAAGTCCCGCTACCTGGGCAAGGGCGTCGAGGGCGCGGTCAACTCCGTGATCGACGACATCGCCCCGGAGCTCATCGGCTTCGAGGCCGAGGACCAGCGCCTCATCGACGCCGCCCTCATCGACCTGGACGGCACCCCGAACAAGGGCAAGCTCGGCGCGAACGCGATCCTCGGCGTCTCGCTCGCCGTCGCGAAGGCCGCCGCGAAGAGCGCGGGCCTCGACCTGTACCGCTACGTCGGCGGCCCGAACGCGCACGTCCTGCCCGTGCCGATGATGAACATCCTCAACGGCGGGTCGCACGCGGACTCGAACGTCGACATCCAGGAGTTCATGGTCGCCCCGATCGGCGCGTCCTCGTTCCGCGAGGCGCTGCGCACCGGCGCCGAGGTCTACCACTCCCTGAAGTCCGTGCTCAAGGGCAAGGGCCTCGCGACGGGCCTCGGCGACGAGGGCGGCTTCGCGCCGAACCTGCCGAGCAACCGCGACGCGCTCGACCTGATCCTCGTCGCGATCGAGCAGGCCGGGTTCGTCCCCGGCAAGGACGTGGGCCTGGCGCTCGACGTCGCCGCGACCGAGTTCTTCAAGGACGGCGCCTACCAGTTCGAGGGCAAGGCGACGAGCTCGGACGACATCATCGCGTACTACGAGCAGCTCGTGCGCGACTACCCGCTGGTCTCCATCGAGGACCCGCTGTCCGAGGACGAGTGGGGCGCCTGGTCGCAGCTCGTGGCCGAGGTGGGCGACAAGGTGCAGATCGTCGGCGACGACCTGTTCGTCACCAACCCGGAGCGCCTCGCCAAGGGCATCGAGCTCAAGGCGGCGAACTCGCTCCTGGTCAAGCTCAACCAGATCGGCACGCTCACCGAGACGCTCGACGCCGTCGAGCTCGCGCAGCGCAACGGCTTCACCGCGATGGTGTCGCACCGCTCGGGCGAGACCGAGGACACGACGATCGCCGACCTGTCCGTCGCGACGAACGCCGGCCAGATCAAGACCGGTGCCCCCGCCCGCGGCGAGCGCATCAACAAGTACAACCAGCTCCTGCGCATCGAGGAGGCGCTGGACGACGCCGCGCGCTACGCCGGCCGCGGCGCGTTCCCGCGCTGGACGGTGCAGGGCTGATCTGCGGCTGACCGTCCGGTCACGCAGCACCTCGCCGGGGCGACCCCGGCACCCGGAGCCCGGTGGGCCGCTCGTCGGCCCGCCGGGCTCCGGCGCGTCCGGGACCGGGGCGCGCCGCGGACGCGGGACGCCGTCGCAGGTCACTGCCGCGGGTGAAGATGTCGTGTCGATCGGCTCACGTTCGCGGACGCACCGCGCGTGCTCCCCGGGCCGGGGCCGCCACGGCAGCACAATCGGGGCATGCCGTCCTCGCGCCGCCCCCCGCGCCCCGGTGCCCCCGCGCGACCGGGGACCGGGCCCGCGCGCGGGTCGTCCGGGTCGAAGCCGGCGCCCCGGTCGGGCTCGACGGCGTCCGGAGCGTCGTCCCGCTCGTCGACGTCCAAGCCCGCTGCGTCCCCGGGCGCGTCGCGCGCGCGGCCGACGGCCGGCAAGAGCTCCACGAAGGCCGCCGCGTCGTCGGGCGCACGTCGCCCCGCGACGCGCGCGCAGCGGCCGGCACCGTCGCGTCGCGCCGCGGGCCCCGCGCCGGAGGACCGGCGTCGGAGCCGGTACGGCTTCCTGCTGCCCGAGGTGGTGACGGTCCGCACCCTGGTGCTGTCCGTCGTCGTGCTGCTCGCCGTGGTGCTGCTGCTGCCCACCCTGCGGGCGTACGTGAACCAGACGGGGGAGCTGCGCGAGCTGCGCAACGACCTCGCGCAGGCGGAGACCCGGCGCGACGACCTCCAGTCCGAGCTGGACCGCTGGGACGACCAGGCGTACGTCGAGCGCGAGGCGCGGGACCGCCTCAACTTCGTCATGCCGGGCGAGCGGCCGTGGCGCGTGCTCGACCCGGAGACGGTGGTCGACGACATCGACCCGCAGACCGGCCGGACGATCACCGACGGACCCGTCCAGGGTTACGAGGACGGCACGCCCTGGTACGAGGCGATCTGGGCGTCGGTGCAGGTCGCGGGCGAGCAGCCGGTGTCGTCGGGCACGGGCGAGGGGGCCGGGACGGCCGACGACGGGGTCGGCGAGGAGGACCCGCCCGCGGGCGGGGAACCGACCGGCGACGGCTCCGCGCCGTCGAGCGGGGAGAATGGGTGACGCGTCGTCCCGACGCGCCCGACCGACCCGAAGGAAGACCCGTGCCCGACGCCCGCCTGGCCATCCCCGCCGACGACCCGGACGCCGTCGTCACCGAGCGCGACCTCGAGACCCTCGCGGAGCAGCTCGGTCGCACCCCGCGCGGGGTCGTCGGCATCGCCGCACGGTGCGCGTGCGGGCGCCCGCTCGTGGTCCGCACGGCGCCGCGGCTCGAGAACGGCACGCCGTTCCCGACGACCTTCTACCTCACGCACCCCGGCGCGGTCGCGGCCGCGTCGACGCTCGAGGCGAACGGCGTCATGAAGGAGATGTCGCAGCGCCTCACCGAGGACGAGGAGCTCGCCGCCGCCTACCGGCGCGCGCACGAGCACTACCTCGCGCAGCGCGAGGCGCTCGGCCACGTCGAGGAGATCGACGGGATCTCGGCCGGGGGCATGCCCACGCGCGTCAAGTGCCTGCACGTCCTCGTCGGGCACGCCCTGGCCGCCGGTCCCGGCGTGAACCCGCTGGGGGACGAGGCGCTCGAGCGCGTGCGCGACGTCTGGCGCCCGGACCGCTGCACCTGCTGACGCCGTGGCACGCTTGGTCGCATGACCTCAGGCTCCACCTCTCCGCTCACCCGTGACCCGGGCGCGCTCGCCGCGCCGGGGTTCTCGCCCGTCCCCGTCCCGCCCGGCGCCGCGCGCGTCGCGGCGATCGACTGCGGGACCAACTCGATCCGCCTGCTCGTCGCCGACGTCGACCCGGTCTCGGGCACGCTCGTCGACCTCGACCGCCGCATGGAGGTCGTCCGGCTGGGCCAGGGCGTCGACCGCACGGGCCGCCTCGCGCCGGAGGCGCTCGCGCGCACGCTCGATGCCGCGCGCCGGTACGCCGACGTGATCGCGGAGCTCGGCGCGACGCGCACGCGCTTCGTCGCGACCTCGGCGACGCGGGACGCGGAGAACCGCGCCGAGTTCGTCGAGGGCGTCCTGGCGGCGCTGGGCGTGGAGCCCGAGGTCGTCTCGGGCGAGGAGGAGGCGGCGCTGTCGTTCCGCGGGGCGACGTCGACGGTCGCCGCGCTGCGTCCGGGCCCGTACGCGGTCGTGGACCTCGGCGGCGGCTCGACCGAGCTCGTGCTCGGCACGGCGACCCCCGACGCCGCGTTCTCCATGGACGTCGGCTGCGTGCGCCTCACCGAGCGGCACCTGCGCTCCGACCCCCCGACCGCCGACGAGGAGGCCGCGGCCCGCGCGGACGTGCGCGCCGCGCTCGACGAGGCCACCGCCGTCGTCCCGCTGGGGGAGGCCGCGACGCTCGTGGGCCTCGCCGGGTCCGTCACGACGGTGACGGCCCACGCGCTGGGCCTCGCGCGGTACGACAGGGAGCGGATCAACGGTGCAGTCCTGCCCGTCGACGCGGTCCTCGCGGCGTGCGACGACCTGCTCCACCGCTCGCGCGCCGAGCGCACCGCGCTGGGCTTCATGCACCCGGGCCGCGTGGACGTCATCGGTGCGGGCGCGCTCGTGTGGTCGGAGGTCGTGCGCCGCGTGCGCGACGACGTCGCCGCCGCGGGCGGGTCGCTCACCGAGGTCGTCACGAGCGAGCACGACATCCTCGACGGGATCGCCTGGTCGATCGCCTGACCCGACCGCCGAACCCGGGGTCTCTCCCCACCCGAAGCCTGGGGTGGGGAGCGACCCCGGGTTCGGCGTCTCCGGGGACACACGGGCGGCGTGTCGCCGTGCGTAGTACCGCGCATCGCGCGGTAGTGTGCATCGCGTGAGCCCGCCACGGACGGTGGGACGAGTGCCGGGAATGCCCGACGGAGGGTCGGATGGACACCACGCAGCTGCTCAAGGGGGTGCTCGACGCCGCGGTCCTCGCGGCGGTCGAGGCCGAGGACGGGTACGGGTACGACGTCGTGCGACGCCTGCGCGCCGCGGGGCTCGACGACGTCGGGGACGCGTCGGTGTACGGGACGCTGCGGCGCCTGTACGCGAACGGGGCGCTGACGACGTACGTCGTGCCGTCCGACGCCGGGCCGCACCGCAAGTACTACGGGATCAACGCGCAGGGCCGGGCGATGCTCGACCTGCACCGCAAGGAGTGGCAGACGTTCGCGGGCACCGTGTCCGCGCTGCTGCGGACCGGAGAGGTGGCAGCCTGATGAGCACGACGACGTCCGCGCAGCAGCCCGCCGGGGCACCCGTGGGCCTGGCCTTCTACGGGCACGTCCACGCGTACGCGCAGCAGGTGCGCGCGCACCTCGCCGACCTGCGCCCGGAGCAGGTCGAGGAGCTCACCGACGGGCTCGAGGCCAACCTCGCCGAGGCGGTCGTCGACGCGCCGGGCGCGCTGCCGCGACGCGCGGCCCCGGCTCCCGTGCCCGACGGCCACCCCGCCGGGTCCGCGGTCGCGGACGCCGGCCCGGGCGCGCCCCTCGCCGTGAGCCCCGACGACACCGGCCTCGACCTCGTCGCGCTCTTCGGCCCGCCCGCGGAGTACGCCGCCGAGCTGCGCGCCGCGGCGGGACTCCCGCCCGCCGCCGCGCCGGGCGGTGCGCGCCGCCCTCGCATCGGGCTGCGCGGGCGGCTGCTCGTGCTCGGCGGGATCCTCTCGTCCGGGTGGCGCTCCCTGTGGCGACCCGTGACGTCGACGCCCCAGTGGGCCTCCGTCATGGAGTTCCTGCGCACCCTGACGCCCGCCTGGTGGATCCTGCGCGGCTGGGTCGCGGCGACCCTGCTCCTCTGGATGTTCGGCGGGTACGAGATCACCATGCTGCCGCCGGACCTCTCGGCGCGGGTCGTCGTGCTCGCGGCCGTCGTGGTGAGCGTGCAGTGGGGGAGGGGGCGGTGGCTGCCCACGACGTGGCTGCCGAAGGTCGTGCGCCCGCTGTCCGTCGCGGCGGCGGTCGTCGCGGCACCGCTCGTCCTGCACGCGGCGGCGGCCGGGGCGTCCTCCTCCGTCTCGGGCTGGGAGAGCGGCTACCAGCAGGGCGTGGCCGACGGGCGCGTCGGGGTGAACCAGGTCGCCTACGACGGCGGGGGGCCCGGGGGCGACGGCGTGTGGGTCGACGGGATGCAGGTGTCCAACCTGTTCGTGTACGACGCGGCGGGCGACCCGGTGCGCGACGTCCAGGTCTTCGACGACCGCGGTCGACCGGTGCGTACGGTGACGGAGGAGGGCGCGTACGGGGCCTGGGCCGTCCCGGACGTCGAGGGGTCGTGGTACTTCCAGCCGACGCTCTCGACGGACGGTCGCGAGCGCTGGAACGTCTACCCCCTGCGCGCGGTCTCGGAGGAGGACGTCGAGTACGCCGACGGAGACGGGCGTCCCGTCCCGGCGACGGGGACGCGCACGCACGAGATGCCGTGGCCGTTCCTCAAGGCGCCCACCGCCGTGCCGTCGAGCGTGGGCCCGGGCGAGGCCGCGTCGGGCACGGAGGAGCCGGGCACGGGTGACGCGGGCGACCAGGGCGGCCCCGCGCCGTCGGGCGACGAGACGGACCCGGCCGAGGGCACGGCCCCCGAGCCCGCACCGACCCCGCCCGCGGGCGGCACGCAGCCGACGGGCCCGACCCCCGTCCTGGGTGCGATCGGCTGACGATCGGCTGACCGATGCCGAACCCGGGATCGCTCCTCAGCGGGGGGCGTCGTGAGGAGCGATCCCGGGTTCGGCGACCGCGGCGTCGCGTGGAATGTCGCGTCTGCCCCGTCGAGACGCCGAGCGTGGGGCGCGTCACGCCCGTCTGGCGGACGCTCCGGCTCGCCTGTGCCGCAACCGGTAATACTCTGGAACCATGCCTCAGAATGACCTGACCTCGGTCAGCCGTGCCCAGACCGCTTCGCCGCGGCCCCGCAAGGTGCCCCGCGTCGTCGTCCTCGGCGGCGGCTCCGTGGGTCTGTACGCCGCGCGCCGACTGCGCAAGAAGCTCGGTCGCCGCGAGGCGGCGATCGTCGTCGTCGACCCGCGCCCGTACATGACGTACGCGCCCTTCCTCCCCGAAGCGGCCGCGGGCTCGATCGACGGTCGCGACGTCGTCGCGCCGCACCGCCGCGCCCTCAAGGGCGTCGACGTGCTCCAGGGCAAGGTCGTCTCGATCGACCACGCCAAGCGCCAGGTGACGATCCACCCGGAGGAGGGCGACGACTACTCGGTCACGTACGACCACCTGATCGTCGGCCTCGGCTCGGTGTCGCGCACGCTGCCCATCCCGGGGCTCGCGGAGAACGCGATCGGCTTCAAGAACGTGGAGGAGGCCATCGCGGTCCGCAACCACGTGCTCAACCGCATGGACGTCGCGTCGTCCACGTGGGACGAGGCCCTGCGCCGCCGCATGCTCACGTTCACGTTCGTGGGCGGCGGGTTCGCGGGCGTCGAGGCGATCGCCGAGATCGAGGACATGGCGCGCTACGCGACCCGCAACTACGCGACGATCGAGGAGAAGGACCTCCGCTTCGTCATGATCGAGGGCGCTGGGCGCATCCTGCCGGAGCTCAGCGAGCCCATGGCGGGCTACGCGCTCGAGGAGCTGAAGAAGCGCGGGATCGAGTTCCACCTCAACACGTTCCTGTCGTCGTGCGTCGACGGGCACGTCGTCACGTCGACGGGCGTGGAGTTCGACTCCGACACGATCGTGTGGACCGCGGGCGTCAAGGCGAACCCGGTCATCAAGGAGGCCTCGGACCTCCCCGTGGACAAGATGGGCCGCGTCACGGTGCTCCCGACGCTCCAGGTCGCGGACGCCGACGGCAACGTCGTCCCGAACGCGTGGGCCGCGGGCGACTGCGCCGCCGTCCCGGACGTGCTCAACCCAGGCAAGTTCTGCCCGCCGAACGCGCAGCACGCGATCCGCGAGGCCACGCGCCTCGCGGACAACCTCGCGCTCGAGCTGCACAGCGAGAAGCCGGTCGAGTACCGCCACAAGAGCGTCGGTACGGTCGCGTCCCTCGGTCTGTACAAGGGCGTCGCGGAGCTGTTCGGCGTGTTCAAGCTGCGCGGCGTGCTCGCGTGGCTCATGCACCGCAGCTACCACGTCATGGCGATGCCTACGGGCAACCGCAAGATCCGCATCTTCATCGGCTGGATCGGGCAGTTCCTCCTGGGCCGCGAGCTCGTGTCGCTCGGCTCCCTGCACGACCCGCGCGCGGAGTTCCGCGCCGCGTCGGTGCCGCCCAAGAAGGACGGCGAGCCGGTCAAGCAGACCGCGCAGGGCTCCGCCGCCGCGGCCGAGGCGGGCGTCTCTGCCGACGCCGACGAGAAGGTTCCGGCCAAGGCCTCCTGACCGGCGTCCGGGGTCGGCGACCCCAGACCGGGCCCGACGACGAGGGGCGAGCCGCGCGCGGCTCGCCCCTCGTCGCGTCCCGCGACTCCGCGGCCGGGTCCCGGCCGGATCGGCGCTCGGGGCGCGGTAGATTCGGGCCGCGCCCCCATGGCCCAACTGGCAGAGGCAGCCGGCTTAAACCCGGCGTGTTCCGGGTTCGAGTCCCGGTGGGGGCACCCAGGTCACGAGAGCCCGGTCGGGCCCTCGGGCTCGGGCGGTGGCGCGGCCTCCTGGCCCAGGATCACGACCGTGCCGTCCGGGTCCTGCACGCGCGCGACGCGCTCGCCCCACGGCTGGTCCGTCGGCGGCTCGAGCACCGGGACGCCCGCCGCCGCGAGGTGCTCGACAGCCCGGTCGCAGTCGTCGACGTACACCCACAGGACGACCCGGGTGTCCGCGGGGGGTGGGTCGCCCTGGCCCAGGCCGAGCGGCGACCCGCCCACGCGCACGCTGACGTACACCGGCGGGCCGTCCGCGGGGAACGCGTACTCGACCGTCCCGCGCAGCAGGTCGCGGTAGAAGCCGAGCGACCGGTCGAGGTCGGCGACGGTGAGGATCGGGAAGAGGCTGCGAAACATCGGCCTGGCTCCTCGGTGCGCTGGGCAGGGGTGCTCCCATCGTGCGCGCCCGACGCCGAGCGCGCGCCCCGGGGCGCGCGCGCTCAGCGCCGCCTCAGCGCCGCCGTCCGGGCCGCGCGGACCGGTCTCAGTCCGGTGCGTGGCCCACGGAGTCGTCGAGGAAGGCCCGGACGTCGGCGAGCTCGCGCGCGTCGACGCCGTGCGCGAGGCCCGGATACACGCGCTCGACGAGCGTCGAGCGGCCCGGCAGCCACGCGGCCGTGCGGTCGATCGCGTGCGGCGCGATGACGCGGTCGTCGGCGCCGCGGCCCCAGAAGACGGGCGGTCGGGAGGCGGCGAGCGCGGCGTCGGCGGGCTGCTCCGCGGCCTGGACGAACCCGCCGAGGAGCACGGTCGCCGCGACACGCTCGGGGCGGGTCCGCAGGAGCTGCGTGGCCATGAGCCCGCCCTGGGAGAACCCGACGGGGACGACCTGCCGCTCGGGGCCCAGCTCGGCGTCGACCCAGTCCCAGACCGCCTCGGTGGCGCGCGCCACGGGCTCCGGGTCGGGGTCGCCGGGCGTGGCGATCGGGAACCAGGCGAACCCGCCGTGGGGGAGGGCGAGCGGGGCGCGCAGCGAGACCCAGGGCGCACCGAGGTGCGGGCCGAGGCCGGCGAGGTCGTGCTCGTGCGAGCCGAACCCGTGCAGCAGGACGACGACGGCGCCCCCCGCGTGCGGGCTCGTCGGCTCCGTGTCGGACCGGACCGCGACGAGGGTGGCCGGTGCGCTCATCGCGCGAGCAGCTCGTCGGTCGTCGTGCCGGGGACGGCCAGCGTCACGCGCGTGCCCCACGGGTCGTGCACGACGACGGAGCGACCGTCGTCGGCGTGCTGCAGCCCGCGGGCGCGCAGGCGGGCGACGAGCGCGTCGAGGTCCTCGCGGCCGGGCACGGTGATCGCGACGTCGCCGAGCCCGAGGCTCGCGGCGCGCGGGCCGGCGCCCGCGCTGTTCCAGACGTTCATCGCGACGTGGTGGTGGTACCCGCCCGCGGACGCGAACAGGGCGCCGCTGTACTCGGTGACGGTGGCCTCGAACCCGACGGCGTCGACGTAGAAGTCGCGCGCGGTCGCGATGTCGCCGACCTGGAGGTGGACGTGCCCGACGCGCCCGGCGAGCGAGGGCCCCGCGTCGACGGCGTCCTGGGAGAGGTTCGCGCGCAGGTAGGCGTTCGGGTCCAGGAACTCGGTCGCCATGACGATCTGCCCGCGCTCGCGCACCCACGTCTCGCGCGGGCGGTCCGTGTACAGCTCGACGCCGTTGCCCTCGGGGTCGGTGAAGTAGAACGCCTCGCTGACGAGGTGGTCGCTCGACCCGACGAACGACCCCCGGCGGTCCTGCGCGGCGCGGTAGACGGTCGCGGCGAGGCTCGCGGCGTCGTCGAACAGGAACGCGGTGTGGAACAGGCCGGCCTGGCGCCGGTCGACGGCGGGCAGCCCGGGCGTGTGCACGAGGCGCAGCATGGGCGTCGTGCCGCGGCCGAGCACGCGGTGCACCTCGGTGCCGCGCGAGCGCTCCTCGAGGGGCGCGAGCGCGAACGCGCCCGTGTAGTAGGACGTCATCTGCTCGAGGTCGCCGACGCGCAGCGTGACGGCGTCCATGCTCGTGGACGGGGACAGGAGGCGGTCGGTCGGCGCGCCCGGGGTGCTCGTGGTCATGTCTGCTCCAACTTGTTGTCGCTACAACTATATTCCCACACCGCGACGGATGCTCCCGACGCGGTGGGTCCTTCCTTGCTAGGGTCGCGACGAACCACGCGGGGCGTCCCGCCCGGGCAGCCGGGCCGAGGGACTGAGACGAGCGGTACGGCCGCCCGGACCCGTCGAACCTGATCTCGCTAGCACGAGCGGAGGAACGTGGGCATGACGACGCCTGCTGCCATCACTGTGAACCCCGTCCGCACGGACGACCCGACCGCGCTCGTCCGGAGGGGGGAGACCGGCTTCACGGTCGACCTCGCCCGCCGGTACGCGCACCTCTTCGACGAGTTCTACGACCACCCGTTCCTCGCCGGGCTGCGCGACGGGTCGGTCGAGCCGGCCGCGGTGCGGCACTACGTCGGCCAGGACCACCAGTACCTCACGGCCTACCTGCGCTGCTACGGGCTCGGCATGGCGCTCGCGCCCGACCGGTCGTGGGCCGCCTACTTCCACGAGAAGGCCGGGTTCCTGATCGACGACGAGGCGCACGCCCACCACGCGATGTGCGACTTCCTCGGCGTGACGTACGAGGAGGCGCAGACGCGCCGCCTCGCCCCGAGCGCGCAGGCCTACGTCGACCACATGCTCGCCGCGGGCCGCGACTCGCTCGGCGTGCTGCTCGCCGCGCTCCTGCCGTGCCCGTGGACCTACATCTGGTCGGCGCGGCGGTTCTGGCTCGCCGAGCGGGCGACGGCGCCCGGCGCGATCGGGGGCGACCACCCGCTCGCGGGCTGGTGGGAGTTCTACGCCGCCGAGCGCACCGAGGGCGTCCTGGACGACCTCCGGGCACGCCTCGACGCGCTCGCCGCCGACGCGGGCGAGGCGGAGCGCGCGCGCATGGAGCGTGCGTTCGAGCTGAGCTGCCGGCACGAGATCCGGTTCTGGCAGATGGCGTGGTCGCTCGAGCGGTGGTGACGCCCCTCCCGGACCGGTGAGCGCCCGACGTCGGGCCTTACGCCAGCAGCAGATCCCCGCCCGGGTGCCTCGGCACCCGGGCGGGAGCGCGGGTAGCGTGACCGCATGGACGCGACGAGCGCGGCGCCGGGCCCGGCGCCGATCGCAGTGCCGAGCAGACCGACGGTGAGCCCCCGTTCCCGGGAGGGCGGCCGGCCGGAGCCGCTCCTGCGCCACGTCATCGGCGGGATCCTCCGGCGGGCGCGGCTCGCGCAGGGTCGCACCCTCGTCGACGTCGCGGCCTCCGCGCGCGTCTCCACCGCCTACCTGTCCGAGGTGGAGCGCGGCCGCAAGGAGGCGTCGTCCGAGGTGCTGGCCGCCGTCTGCGGCGCCCTCGGCCTGCGCCTCGTGGACCTCGTGGCCCGCACGGGGGAGGAGCTGCGCCCCGTCGCCCCGGTGCGCGTGCTCTCGTCCGTGCGGGAGCGCGGCGCGCTCTCCGCGCCGCGCCACCCCGCCCCCGCCGGGGAGCCCGTACGCGACCTCCCGGTCGCGCGGACCACGATCGCGACCACGACGCTCGCGGCGCACCCGACGGCGCGCGCCGCCGACGTCCTGCTCCTCGCGGCCTGAGCCGCGTGACCCCGGGGTCGAGACGCACCCGACGGGTACGTGGTCAGCACCGCGTGTCGTGCCCCGGTGCGGCGGGAGGCGCGCGGCTACCGTCGAGGGATGACGGAGCCGCAGACCGCGCACGGCACGGCAGAGCATACCGCCCCGGCCCTCCAGGAGCTCGTCGACGACGCCGCGTTCCTCTCGCACGAGCACCAGCTCCACCTCGCCGACCACCACGGTGACGACGCGTGGGGCGCCGAGATGGCGGAGGGCACGTTCACCTTCACCGCGGCGGGCGGTGAGACGACGACGTGCCGGCTCCAGTTCCTCGGCACGGCCGCGCCCGGCCCCGGGAGCTGGATGTGGGCGTGGAACAACGTCAACGGCTTCCCCGACGACGTGCTGCGCGCCGCCGAGAAGACCCGCGAGACCGGCCTGCGCGAGGCGACCGAGGCGGAGCTGCCGCTCACCGACGACCTCCCGTACCGCCTCGCGCTCGCGGCCAAGGCCGTCACCGGCTCCTGGACCCACTACAGCGCGCCCGTCGGCGGCGGGACGCGCGCGTGGTTCCTCCTCGACGGCGACGGCCTCACGCTGCCCGCGCCGAGCGTGCTGCGCGTCGTGCGGGTGCTGAGCGAGGGTCTGCTGTCCGTCACGGTCGTCGACCACCGCCGCGCGGTCGCGTCCTACGCGGCCGCACGTGGCCTCGAGACGACGGACGACGACGGCGCGCTGGCGCTCACCCTGCCCGACGGGAGCGTGATCGTCCGGTTCGACGAGCACGGGCGGATCGGCGGCATCGAGGCGACCGCGCGCCGCGCGAGCGAGCCGGTCGACGATCCCGCGTCGAGCCCGACAGACGCCGGCGCGCCCGACGCGGACACCGCCGTCGACCCGGTGGCCCTCGACGTGCCGGGACCGGCGGAGGCTACGTCTGCGACGGAGCCGGGCCCGGCGGAGCCCGCGCCGGAGCCGCGTCGTCGGTCGTGGTTCCGACGACGCGGGTAGGGCCAGCGCGCGCCCCGGGTCAGGCGGCCGCGGCGAGCTTGCGCGAGGTGACGACGGCGTCCGCGACGCCGTACTCGACGGCCTGGCGCGCCGTGAGCACGAGGTCGCGGTCGGTGTCCGCGCGCAGGCGCTCGACGGTCTGTCCCGTGTGGCGGGACAGCACCTCCTCCGTCTCGGACCGGATCCGCAGGATCTCCTCGGCCTGGATCGACAGGTCGGAGATGGTGCCCTCACCCCCGCCCGAGGGCTGGTGCAGCAGCACGCGCGAGTGCTCGAGCACGAACCGCTTGCCCGGCGTCCCCGCCGCGAGCAGCACCGCCGCGGCCGACGCTGCCTGGCCCATGCAGATGGTCGACACGTCGCAGCGGACGAACTGCATCGTGTCGTAGATCGCCATGAGCGCGGTCGCGGAGCCGCCGGGGGAGTTGATGTACAGGCCGATCTCCTGGTCCGGGGCGTCGGACTCCAGGTGGAGGAGCTGGGCCATGACGACGTTCGCGACGCCGTCGTCGATCTCCGTGCCGAGGAAGACGATGCGCTCCGAGAGCAGGCGGGAGAAGACGTCGAACGCGCGCTCCCCGAGCGGGGTCTTCTCGACGACGGTCGGGATCGTGTAGCTCGCCATCACAGGCCCACCTTCCGGGCCGCACGGGCGGGACGGACGTCGTCGACGGACTCGACGATCCGGTCGACCATGCCGTACTCGAGCGCCTGCTGCGCCGTGAACCAGCGGTCCCGGTCGGAGTCGCCCGCGATGGTCTCGACGCTCTGCCCGGTGCTCTCGGCGGTCAGCCGGTGCATGAGGCCCTTGGTGTAGACGAGGTTCTCGGCCTGGATCGCGATGTCGACCGCGGTGCCGCCGATCCCCGCTGAGGGCTGGTGCATCATGATCCGCGCGTGCGGGAGGGCGAACCGCTTGCCCGGCGTGCCCGCGCACAGCAGGAACTGCCCCATGCTCGCGGCAAAGCCCATCGCGACGGTCGAGACGTCGTTGGGGATGAGCCGCATCGTGTCGTAGATGGCCAGCCCGGCGCTCACCGAGCCGCCGGGGGAGTTGATGTACAGCGCGACGTCCGCGCGCGGGTCCTCCGCCGAGAGCAGGAGGAGCTGCGCGGACAGGCGGTTCGCGACGGCGTCGTCCACGGCCGTGCCGAGGACGACGATGCGCTGGTGGAGCAGGCGCGTCGTGAGCTGGTCGTCGAAGGACGACGCCGCCGGGGCGACGGCCTCCGCGTGCGGGGTGCGTGACGTGTGCGTGGTCATGGCACCACCGTGGCCCCGGGGCGGCCCGGGCGGGCGGGTGATCTGCCGTCGGCACATTCGCCGACGGCAGATCACCCGCTACGGCTCTCCGCTACTTGTTGGGCCAGGTGTTCCTCTGGATGTCCACCCCGGCGGGCGCCGGACTCACGGTGATCCAGTTCTGCGGGGCGGGGTAGTAGTTGCCCATGATGCACGGCAGGTCGAACGAGGCGTTCGGCCCGAAGCTACGCGAGTAGCCGCCCGTGATGGCGTGGTCGTAGCCGCCCGCGTTCGTCATGCACTGCACGGTGTACGTCCCGCTCGGGAACGTCGCGTTCGTGTTGAGGCGGTACCGCGTGCAGACGCTGAGGTCGTTGCAGTCGCCCAGTGATCCTGTGGTCGCCGCGGCACCGCGCGACGCCCAGATCCGGGGCGGGTCGGGGCGCGTGTCGGTCGTGAACGTCGCCTGCCCGCTCCACGCGCCGCAGCCGGCCGCGTTGCATGCCCGGGCGATCAGCCGGAAGGTCTGCTCGTAGTCCGACCCGACGTTCACCGTCTGACCGTTGCCCGACGAGCTCTGGCTGCCCGAGAGCTGCCACTCGTAGCGCGAGATCCCGTTGCCGCCGTTCGACGAGGGCGCCGAGATCGAGAACTGGCCGCGGTTCACGCCGGTCCGGGACACGGAGACGCCCGGGGTCCCCGGCTTGTCGTAGGCGTTGATCGACGCCGACGCGGGGCTCGACGTCGAGGTGCCGCCCAGGTTGGTCGCGGTCACGGTGAACGTGTACGAGCCGGGGTTGAGGCCCGTGAAGTCCACCGACGTCCCGGACACCTGCCTGGTCGTGCCGCCCGGCGAGGCCGTCACGGTGTAGGCGGTGATCGGGCTGCCGTTGGCGTCGGCGGCGCCCCACGACACGCGCGGGATGCCGCTGTCCTGGGACGACGACCCGACGTTCTGCACGCTCGGCTTCGGCGGGGCCTCCGGCCGGCCGTAGGGCACGACGGCCGCCGACGCCGAGCTCTGCGCGGTCACGCCGGCCTTGTTCTCGGCCGTCACGGTGAACGTGTAGGACGACTCGTTGTCGAGCCCGGTCGCCTTGTGGCTGAGCCCCGTGAGGGTCAGCGCCGCGCCGTCGGGGGAGCCGTTGCGATACCGCTGGAGGTGGTACGCCTTGATGGCGTCGCCGTTCTCGAACGGCTGCTCCCACGACACGTCGATCGACCCGCCGTTGAGCGGTGAGTCCGCGGCTCGGCTCGCGCTCGGCGTCTTCGGGACGTCCGGCAGGCCGGCGGGGATCTCCTCGGCGGAGTAGTCGCCCCACTCGGACGGGTCGGGCGCGAGGTTCACGGCCTGGACACGCACGCGGTACGCGACGCCGTTCGTGAGTCCCGTCCACACGACCTGGTTGCCGGACAGCGCCTGCATCTGGATCGCCCCGCTCGCCGGCGCGGGAGAGATCTCGAGATTCACGGTCTCGATGGGCGACCGGTCGGTGTAGGCCTTGTTCTCCCACGTGACGGTGAGCGACTTGTCGCCGAACTCGAGCGTGGGCGCGGCGGGCGGGTCGGGCTTCTCGTCGGGGCGCGCCTCGGCGGAGGCCGGGGAGGCGGGTCCGTCGCCGACGGCGTTGGTCGCGAACACGGTGAAGGTGTACTTCACGTTGTTGGTGAGGCCGTCGAGGGTGCAGGTGGTGGTGCCGCAGGCCTTCTCGTAGCCGTTCTGGGAGCGCACGGTGTAGCCGGTGATCTCGGCGCCGTTGTTGTTCGGCGGGTCCCAGGACAGCACGACGGTCTTGGAGCGGACCTCGTCGACCTGCGGGGTGGCCGGTGCCTCGGGCTTGCCGAGCACCTTGAGCTGGACGCGGCCCTCCACGAGGCGGTCCGGGTCCTTGGTCGCGTCCTGCACGCGGTAGACCACGACCATCACGCCGACGAAGCTGTCGTCCGGGGTCACGGTCACGCTGTCGCCGGTGAAGGCGACGTCTCCCGAGCCGGTCTCGACCACCGCGCCCGTCACGACGAGCGGGGTGTCGGGGAAGGGGTTGGAGTCGTTGGCGAGCACGGGGACCGTGGTCGGCTTGCCCTGGTGGGCGTCGTCGACGGTGTCCTGGTTGGCGCGCGCGAGGGGTCGGGTGGAGGCGACGACGGTGAGGGTCGCGGTGCCCTCGACCGGGGGGTGCTCGCCGTCGGTGACGGTGATGGGGACCTGGACGACCGAGCCCTTGGGGACCTCGGGGGTGGCCTGGGCGTGCAGGGTGGTGCCCTCGACGGTGACGGTCAGGCCCTGGGCCTGGCCGGTGGCCTTGAAGGTCAGGGGGTCGCCGTCGGGGTCGGTGGCGAAGCGTGCGAGGTCGATCGACGCCTCCTCGCCCGCCGCGACGTCGAGCGTCGGGGTGGAGAGCTCCGGCGGAAGGTTCTCCGGCGGGATCACGCTGATCGGCAGCGTGAGCAGCGCCGTGTGCCCGTCAGGGTCGTCGGGGCCGGAGCCGTCGGTCACCTCGAAGGTGACGGCGGCCGGACCGACGTAGTCGGCGTTCGACGTGTAGACGATCTCGGTGGTCGAGGGCACCTCGCGGGTCCCCTCGAGCGCGGTGACCTTGTCCTCGGTCGTGAGCCGGGGCGTCTTGCCCTCGACGACGAGCACGTAGTCGGTGATGTCGATCGGCAGCGGCTCACCGCTGACGACCTCCAGCGGGGTGATGCCCGGGCGCAGGGTCGGAGCCTGGTCGGTGAGGCCGGGGACCTTGACGAAGGCCTTGGCGGTGAGGCCGTCGATGTCGGTGGCGGTGTAGGTCACGACCTGGCGGTTCTCGGTGAGGGTGACGACGAGCTCGCCGGTGTCGGTGACGGTGGTGGTGGTCGCGTCGGTGGTGACGGTGAGCTCGGACGCGGCACCGTCGGGGTCCTCGTCGTTGTCCAGGACGGGGACGGTGACCTCGGTCTTGCCCAGGATGTCCTCCACGGGCACGGTGTCGTCGCGCGCGATCGGGGGCAGCAGGGGTGCGTCGGCGGCCACGTTGACGGTCACGGCGCCGGTGGCGCGGGCGCCGTAGGTGTCCTGGACCTGGTAGTAGAACGTGTAGGCGCCGTCGGCGTCCGGGGACGTCAGCACGATGCGGTCGACCACGACCTCGGCGTCCAGGCCGTGGGTGTCCTCGATCCCGCCGGGGACCAGGCCGACCTGGTCGCCGTCGGGGTCGGTGTCGTTGACCAGGGCCGCGACCGAGACCGTGCGCCCCGGGCGCACCGTGATCTCGTCGTCCACCGCCACAGGAGGCTGGTTGGTCTCGGCGGGCCGGGCGATGCCGACCTGGACCGTGCCGACGGCGGTGGCCCCGCGGGCGTCGAGCACGGAGTAGGTGAACGTGTCGTGCCCGGTCGCGTTCTTGGACGCCGCGTACTCGATCTGTCCGTCCACGACGCGGGCGGTGCCCTTGCCGGCGGGGGTCGCGATGCCGGTGACCTGGACGGAGTCGCCGTCGGGGTCGATCCCGTCGAGCGGGACCGCGATGCGCACGCTGGACCCCGACAGGACGCGGGCCTCGATCTCGCGGGGCTGCGGGGGCGCGTTGTCCTCGCCGTCGCGGATGCGGATCGTGACCTGGGCGGAGTCTTCCTGCCCGTTGACGTCGCGCACGCGGTAGATCGCGTACGCCGTCCCGGCCTCGGGACCGGCCTTGAACCGCAGCGTGTCCTCCGAGACGAACGCCTCACCCAGCGCTGGGTCCACGTCCTGCTCGAGCTCGGGCTGCAGGAAAAGCTCCAGCCCGTCGGGGTGGGTGTCGTTCTTCAGCACCGGGATCGTCACCACGTCCCCGGCATGCACCGTGACCTCGTCCGCCGCCGCCTGCGGCGGCTGCAACCGCGTCGGCGCGGGGACGGGGATCACGCGCACCTGACCCGTCGCGGTCTCGGTCCCGTTGGAAGCCGTGTACTCCACCGTCACCGGTGCGTCCAGGCGCCGGATCTCGGTCACCCGGAGCATCTGGTGCGCCAGGATCGCGACCGACACCCCGGCGTCGGCCGGGACGCGCACGGATTGCACGACGAGGACGCCGCCGGCGGGGTCGGTGTCGTTGGCCAGCACGTCGACCAGCGTCGACCCGCCCGCCGGGAGCAGGGCGGTGTCGGTCACCACGATCGGTGCACCCGCGGCCTCCGACGGCGGCAGCACGTCGACGCGCACGAGGCCCGTGGTCGCGTTCGGGCCGTCGGTGACCTGGTAGGTCAGGTCGTACGACCGCGGCTCCATCGACAGGAACGTGAACGTGCCCGCGTCGTAGTTCGGCGTGATCTCCGCGGGTGCGGACTCCGAGACCGACGCCAGGCGCAGCTCGTCGTCGTTGGGGTCGGTGTCGTTGCGCAGGGGCTCGACCGTGATCGGCTGACCCGCGGGCACCACCACGTGGTCGTTCACCGCGACCGGCGGCTGCGGCCCGGGAACCACGTCGACCAGCAGCTTGCCCTCGAAGGACATCTCGCCGTCGGAGACCAGCAGGGTCACGATCTTGCGGCCGGTGGAGCCGCCGCCGTCGCGGAACTCGACCGTCCCGTCCGGGCGCGAGCGCACGTCGTCCCCGGCCACGGTCGCGGCCGCCGAGGCGAGGTACAGGTCGTCGCCGTCGGGGTCCTTGAAGTACGGCAGCACCTTGATCGTGGCCCGACCGCCCTGCCCGACCCGCAGCACCGGGTCACCGGTCTGCTCCGGCGCCGCGTTCTCCCCCCACGGCGACACCTTCACCGTGACGCCCGCCTCGGCCACGCCCCCGCGCCCGTCCGAGACCGAGTACCGGAACGTGCCCGTGCCCTCGGCGTCCTCGGGCACGACCGCCTGCAACGCGGCGCCGCCCATGATCGCCTGCACCGTCGCGTTGGCCGGGGAGTCCCCCGCCAACGACGCGGTCATCACGTCCCCGTCAGGGTCGATGTCGTTGCCCAGCACCGGCAGGATCGTCGTGCGCCCCGGACGCACCCCGAACGAGTCGTCCTGGGGCTGCGGCGGCTTGTTCGGCTGGGACCGGTCCGCGATGAACTGGTCCACCTGCTCCGGGTTCGTCAGCTCCGCGTCGGACTCCTCGCCCTCGGCCTCCTCCGGCATCTGGACGTCCCAGTCGTCGACCTTCTGGTACTCGTCCGCCGCCATCCACAACGTCCCCGCCGACAGGTCGTTCAGCACGATCACGTGCCGGTTCACCCGGTACTCGAGCCGGGTCTGGGGGTCCAGACCCTCGAGCCGCTCGTCGACGTCCCGTCCCGTCCCGTCGCAGTCGCGGATCACCTGGCCGGTCGAGGCCCACGCCCCGTACGTGCACGCACCGAGCTGCACGGGCGCCGCCGGCACGCCCTGGGCGGCACGGCGCTGCGCGTCGCCGCCCTTGAGCGGCTGCGCGACGAGGGCGTCCGTCGTGGCGACCGCGACCACGTCGGAGGACTGCGACGGCTGCTGGAGGCGGGCGTCGCCGCCACCCTCGATCGCCACGCTCTTCCCGCCCGGCAGGATCAGGTGCGAGGCGGACCGGTCGAGCACCACGGGATCGTCGCCCACGGCGGTCACCTCGACCTCGGCACCCTTGCTCACCGGGAGCGCGGTGGACGACGCCTCGCCGTCCACCGTGCCCTTCGACGTGGTCGACACCGTCCACAACGTCCCCGTCGACGGGATCGCCGCGAACACCGTGCCGTCCTGCGACACGGTCAGCGCGCCCTCACCACCGACCTCGACCACCGGGTCCAGCTTCTCCGCGTCGAACGACGTCGCGCCGTCGAACGGCAGCACCCACAGCAGACCCTCCTCGCCGTCGAGGATCGCCGTCGTCGCGCCACCCGAGACCACCTGCGCCCCCGCCGGGAGACGGATCTGCCCGTCCAGCTTGAGGTGCGCGACGCTCACCGGGGACGCGGTGCTCGTCCCGGCGTCGTCCAGCAGCACCCGGCCCGCGTCCTGCTGCACGTCGAACGACGCGCTGCCCGCGTTCAACGTCCCGTCCAGAGCCTGCGACTCGTAGTTGAACCGACCCAGCAACCCGGCCGACGTCTTCGTCACCCACACGCCCGAGTCGTTCAGGTCCACGTCCGCCGTGGCCTCGCCCTCGTAGAACAGCGCCATCCCTACCAGCGCCGTCGAGAACACCGACACGGTGCTCACCGACGCGACGGTACGACGATGCTCGCGGATGCTCGAGAGAAGGCCCACCAATGCTCCCTAAGTTCCTGGTCGGGGCACACGGGACCGCGTCATCCTGTCGAGCCGGGACGGCGAGAGAGGGGGAGCGCGCGTCTGTGCCCACAGAACGCCCCGTCGAGGGTAACCGAGCGGAACCGGCTCTCGATATGGGGAGGAGTCCCCACGCGGGTGGAATCTCCGGGTGTTCAGGGCAGAAGGGACGCTCGCGACACCGCGGCGCGGTCGAGGGTGAGCTCGGTGGCCGCGTGGAGCCGGTCGGCCGGGGGTGCCGACGGCGTCCCGGGGGCGGCGGGCGTCCGGTCGCGTCGCGCCTGCGCGCGTGCCGCGGCGCGACGACGGCCCAGGTCGGTCAGCGCGGAGCCGACGACGACGAGCAGGCGGTCGGCGCCGCGCGGCTCGGCGGTGCGGGGCAGGGTGGGGGAGTACGCGCTCATGAGGGGTTCTCCTTGCCGTCGATCGTGGGGAAGACGTTGAAGTGGATCTGCACGGGCCGCGCGCCGGGTGTCTGCTCCTGGCCCTGGAACCGCTGGAGCGTCGCGTCGAGCGCGTCCCAGGCGTCCGCGACCTCGTCCATCTGGTCGGCGGTGAGCCACATGCTGGCGGTCGTGAGGCGTGCCCCGTCGAGCCACCGTGTCGGGAGCTCGGAGGAGCGCTCCAGGAACGCCTGGATCTTGCGGGCGCGGGCGTTCTCGAACTCTCGGCTCACCATCGCGCCGGCGAGCGTGGCCGCGGTGTCCTCGGTCTCGTCGTCGGGCATGCTCACGGTGAACCCGCCCGGTGGTCGCTCCCACCACCGCTCTCGGGCCGTGCCGCGGCCGGCGACCTCGCGGACGAAGCCGTGGCGGGCGAGCTGGCGCAGGTGGTAGCTCGTCGACCCGCTGGACTCGCCGACGAGGTCGGCGAGGCGGCTCGCCGTGAGCGCGCCGTGCGTGGAGAGCAGGTCGAGGATCTGGACCCGCAGCGGGTGCGCGAGCGCCTTGAGCTGGGCGGGGCCGAGCGCGGGGTGACGCTCGGTGCTCGGAGGTGGGGTCTCGCCGTCGGTGCTCATGCGACGAGGCTATCGATCCAAAGACATCTTTGCAAGAGGTTCTTTGCAACAGAGTCTTTGGACTGGTTCGAGTCGTCCGCGGCGGCCGCGCGAGGTGGGGGACGGGGTGCGAGCATCGACGCCATGACGCACGTCGTGGAACGGGTACGTGGTGCGGCGGAGCGCGCGATCTTCCACCGGGTCGCCGGCCCGGACGCGACCGCCACGAGGGCGCGCATCCACCAGACGCCGGGGCCGCGCTGGTTCGAGCGCGGGTCTCCGGTCCAGCGGGTCCACGGCGACGCGTCGATGTTCGTCGGAGGGCTGCGGGCGTTGCTGCTCCAGAGCCTGCACCCGCTGGCCATGGCGGGCGTCGCCGCGCACTCGGGCTACCGGGGCGACCCGTGGGGTCGGCTCCAGCGCACGTCGACCTTCATCGCCGTGACGACCTTCGGCACGGCCGACGACGCCGAGCGGGCGGTCGCGGCGGTCCGCGCGGTCCACGAGCGCGTCCGTGGGCGCGCAGCCGACGGGCGCCCCTACCGCGCGAGCGACCCCGAGCTGCTGCGCTGGGTCCATGTCGCCGAGACCCAGAGCTTCCTCGTCGCGCACCAGTCCTTCGGCCGGTACCCGCTCGACGCGCAGGGCTGCGACGAGTACGTCGCCCAGGCCGCCGTCGTCGGGCGCGCGCTGGGGGTCGTGGACGTGCCCCTGACGCGCCGAGAGCTCGACGCGGCGGTCGAGGAGTACCGGCCGGCGCTCTCGCTCACGCCGGCTGCGCTCGACGCCGCGCGGTTCCTGCTGGTCGAGCCACCGCTCCCGTGGCCCGCGCGCCCGGCGTACGCCGGGCTGGCCCTGGCGGCTCGGGAGTCCCTGCCGGCGTGGGCTCGGGCCGGGATGCCGCGGGTACGCGGCCTGCCGGCGCGGTGGGCGCGGCCCGCCGGCACCACGGTCACCCGGCTGATCCGGTGGGCGCTCCCCTCGCCGTGAACCCGCGTTCCCGCGCGGGCTCACGGGTGGTGGTCATGGCGTGTCGCGCCGCCTCCGGTACGCGTCGAGGTCGCCGTTGAGGCGACCCAGCAGCTCGGCGAGCAGCGCGCGGTCGAGCCGGGACCAGTCGCCCAGCACGTCGGCGTAGAGCTCGGTCCGTGCGACGCGGTGCGTGGCGAGCTCGTCGAGGCCCTCGGCCGTCGGCTCGACCACGACGGCGCGGCCGTCGTGGGGGTCGCGCGCACGGCGCGCGTGCCCGGCCCGTTCGAGCGCGACGACCTGGCGGGTGACCGTGGAGGCATCGAGGCCGAGCCGCTCCGCGAGCGCGTTGACGTGGAGCGGGCCGTGCGTCCCGAGCGTGTGGAGCAGGAGGTAGCCCGAGCGGTCGAGCGTCCCGCCGCGCCGCGAGGTGCCCGGCGTCCCCGAGGCGCGCGTGCGCTCGGCGCGGCGCAGCAGCTGCGCGACCTCCAGCTCGATCGCGCCGAGCACGTCGTGCGCGGCCGCGTCGTCGCGGGCGTTCGTGCCGTCGGGCGTCGGTCGGGCCCTTCGATCGTTTCCCTCGGCAACCGTCATGGGTGTATTCTACAGATACTTACCTGTCAGATACAGATAAATGCTGCCGCCGTGCCCGCTCCGGCCGGGCGGCCCTCTCCCGCCGACCAGGAAGTACGAACGCAGTGGCCTCCACGCGCAACGAACCGAACCGCACCGCCATCTACGCGACCGCGCTCACGGCGTTCTTCGCGATCGCCGGCATCGCCGTCGTCGACCCGATCCTGCCGGTCATCGGCGAGGAGATCGGGGCCTCGACCTGGCAGATCGAGCTCCTCTTCACGGCGTACATCGCCGTCATGGCGCTCGGCATGATCCCCGCCGTCATGGCCACCGGGCGCTTCGGCTACAAGAAGATCCTCGCGACCGGCGTCAGCCTCGTCGCCGTGGCCGCCGTGCTCGCGGCCCTGAGCACGAGCATCGGCCAGCTCGCCGCGCTGCGCGGGCTGTGGGGCCTCGGCAACGCGATGTTCTTCGCGACGGCGATGGTCCTGCTCGTCTCGCTCGCGAACGACCGCGAGTGGGTCGTCGAGCTCTTCGAGACGTGCGTCGGGCTCGGCTTCGCGGTCGGCCCCCTGCTGGGCGGTCTGCTGGGCGGCATCTCGTGGCGCGTCCCGTTCTTCGTCTGCGGTGTGTTCATGCTCGTCGCGCTGCTCGTGTCCGTGACCCGCCTCAAGGGCCCGGCCGACAAGCCCGCGCCCCTGCGGCTCGGCCAGGTGTTCCGCCTCTTCCGCAAGCCCGGCTTCCTCGCGCTCGCCGCCGTGACGGCCGCGTACAACTTCTGCTTCTTCATCGTGCTCGGGTACACGCCCGTCTTCCTCGGGCTCGACGTCGTGCCGCTCGGCCTCGTCTTCACCGCGTGGGGCGTGGGGCTCGCGGTCGGGATCCTCGTCGTCGGGCACCGGCTCGCCCACCGCGTGGGCGCCGTCCAGACGCTCGGCGTCGCGATCGTGGGGGTCCTGGTCGCGCTGGTCCTGCTGGCGCTCGACCTCGGGACGGCGTGGTCCGTCGTCGTGCTCGTGGGTGCCGGCGTCTTCATGGGCATCGCGAACGCGAACCTCACCGACCTGTCGCTCGCGCTCGGCGACCCGGACCGGCGCGTGACGACCGGCGCGTTCAACCTCGTGCGCTGGGGCTTCGCCGCTCCCGCGCCGGTCATCGCGGGCCTGCTGCACCCGGTCTCCGCGACGGCCCCGTTCTGGCTGGGCGCGGGGATCCTCGTGCTCGGCGTCGTCGTCTTCGTGGCGTTCGGGCACCGCATGGCGGGCGAGCTCGGCGAGCGCGTGCTGTGGTCGCGCTGGAACCGCCGGGCGCGCACCGTCGAGGGGACGCCCGAGGAGGCCCTCGGCGAGGTCTGAGCACCGGACGCCGACGCGAGGGTCTCGCGCCGCCTGGCTCGGGACCCTCACTCCTCCGGTGCGGTCGACGCCTCCGTCGAGGTGTCCGTGGCAGAAGCCTCCGCGACGTGGGTGAGGGCTTCGATCCCGACCGTGAGCGCACGCAGGTCCGCGACGTCGAGCCGGTCGAGCAGGTCTTTGAGCGGCTCGTCCTCCTGCGCCGCGATCCGGCGCACGGCGGCAGCACCGCGCGGCGTCGCGGCGACGAGGCGCACGCGACCGTCCTGCGGGTCGGGGCGGCGCGCGGCCATCCCCGCGGCCTCCAGCCGGTCCACGATGCCGGAGAGCGTCGCGGGGGAGATGCCGAGCACCTCGGCGAGCCGGTGCGAGCTCGTCTCGCCGTCGAGCTGGAGAACGGCGAGCGCGCGGAGCTGGGGGACCGTGAGGGTCGTGCGCAGCAAGGGCTCGAGCCGCTGGGCGAGGAGCAGGTCGGCGAGGCGACGCTGGGCGTCCTCGAGGCGCCGCGCGAGCGCCGCGCGCTCGTCGTCGGCGGGGTGGGTCACGGCGCAGACTCTATCGGTGGGAGCGGGAACCATCTCGAGATGCTTCGCGTTACGCTAACGAAATCGCGACGCCGACGTCGTCTCCCACCGACCTGGAACCCCTGGAGGCTCCGTGTCCCGTCTCGCCCGGCTGTCGCTGGCCAACCGCGCGCTCGTCGCGCTCGCCACGGTCGCGATCGCGATCTTCGGCGTCATCAGCATGGGATCGCTCAAGCAGGAGCTCATCCCGAGCCTGCAGATCCCGACCGCCGCCGTCGTCGGCGTCTACCCGGGCTCCGCCCCGGCGATCGTCGAGCAGCAGGTGACCGTCCCCGTCGAGACGGCCGCGCGCGCCGTCAAGGGCGTCGAGGACGTCACGTCGACGTCGTCCACGGGCATGTCCGTGACGACCGTGCAGTTCGCGTACGGCACCGACATGGACGCCGCGGCGTCCCAGCTCCAGACCGCGATCACCCGGCTGCAGTCCCAGCTCCCCGAGGACGTCGAGCCGCAGGTCGTGACGGGCTCCGTCGACGACCTGCCCGTGATCCAGCTCGCCGTGTCCGGCGGCTCGGACGACGCGGCCCTCGCCGACACCGTCACGTCGAGCGTCGTCCCGGCGCTCGAGGACGTCGAGGGCGTGCGGAGCGTCGCGGTGAGCGGCATCGCCGACCAGCAGGTCACGGTCGACCTCGACCCGGCCGCGCTCGCCGCTGCCGGGCTCAGCCCGGCGCAGGTCTCCACGATCCTCCAGGACAACGGCGTCGTGATCCCGGCCGGGACCGTCTCCGACGGCGACCGGACCCTCAGCGTCCAGGTGGGCACCGCCGTCACGACCGTCGACGAGCTCGCCGCGCTGCCGCTCGTGTCCCCGACCGCCGCGCCCGGCACCGCGCCCGTGGCGCTCGGCGACGTCGCGACCGTGACCGCGGGCCCCGAGCCCGCGACGTCGTACTCACGCCTCGACGGGGAGAACGCGCTCGCCGTGGCGATCACCAAGACGCCCGCCGGCAACACGGTCGAGGTCTCGCACGCCGTCCAGGACGCGGTCGACGACCTCTCCGGCGTGCTCGAGGCGCAGGACGTGCGCGTCGAGGTCGTGTTCGACCAGGCGCCGTTCATCGAGGAGTCCATCGAGGGCCTCGCGACCGAGGGGCTCCTCGGCC
The DNA here is from genome assembly GCF_049913115.1 of Cellulosimicrobium sp. E-16. NCBI lineage: Bacteria > Bacillati > Actinomycetota > Actinomycetes > Micrococcales > Promicromonosporaceae > Cellulosimicrobium > Cellulosimicrobium sp. E-16. The sequence continues at coordinate 3,538,934 of NZ_CP183974.1, read as the reverse complement.
TCCTCTTCGCGGTCGTCGTGATCCTGCTCTTCCTCGCGTCGCTGCGCTCGACGCTCGTCTCGGCCGTGTCGATCCCGCTGTCGCTGTTCGTGACGTTCATCGTCATGAACGCCACGGGCTACACGCTGAACATCCTCACGCTCGGCGCCATGACGGTCGCGATCGGCCGCGTGGTCGACGACTCGATCGTCGTCATCGAGAACATCAAGCGGCACCTGTCGTACGGCGAGGAGAAGGTGGGCGCCATCATCGGCGCCGTCAAGGAGGTCGCGGGCGCGATCACCGCCTCGACCGTGGCGACCGTCGCCGTGTTCCTGCCGATCGCCCTCGTGGGCGGCATGGTCGGCGAGCTCTTCCGGCCCTTCGCGCTCACCGTGGCGATCGCGATGCTCGCGTCGCTCTTCGTCGCGCTGACGATCGTCCCGGTCCTCGCGTACTGGTTCATCAAGTCCCCGCCCGTGCCCGCCGACCCCGAGGCCGCGCGCCTCGCGGGCGAGCGCGCCCGCGCCGCGGCGGAGGCCAAGGAGCGCCGCGGGCTGTGGCAGCGCGGGTACGTCCCGACGCTGCGGGCGGCGCTGCGCCACCCGGCCATCACGCTCGGCGTGTCCGTCGCGATCCTCGCCGGGACGCTCGCGCTCGTGCCGCGGCTCGAGACGAACTTCCTCGGCGACACCGGCCAGGACACGCTCACGGTCACCGAGTCGTTCGCACCCGGCACGTCGCTCGAGGCGCAGGACGCCGCGGCGCGCGACGTCGAGCAGGCCCTCATGGACGTCGACGGCGTCGCGACCGTGCAGACGACCGTCGGTACGGCGGGCGGGCCGGAGGCCGCGTTCTTCGGCGGTGGCGGGTCCCCGACGGCGACGTTCGCCGTCACGCTCGACGCGGACGCCGACGCCGTCGCGGCCCAGGAGGACGTGCGCGACGCCGTCTCGGGGCTCGGCGGGGAGTCGAGCGAGGGCATCGAGGTCGCCGGCGCGGACGCCGCGTTCGGCAGCTCGACGGTCGACCTCGTCGTGCGCGCCCCCGACACCGAGACCCTCGCGGCCGCGGCCGCGGACGTGCAGGAGCTCGCCGAGGACGCCGACGGCGCCGCGCAGGTCACCAACAACCTCGCCTCGGCGCAGTCCACGGTCCAGGTGACCGTCGACCGCGACGCCGCGGCCGCCGTCGGGCTCACCGAGACGCAGGTGGCCGGGACGGTCGCGGGGACGATGTCGCCCGCGCCGATCGGCACGGTGAACCTCGGGGACGGCCCGGTCCAGGTCCGCGTCCTCGCGGGCGAGGCCCCGGCGACCGTCGCGGACCTCGAGCAGGTCGTGCTGCCCACCGCGGCCGGGCCGGTCCCGCTCACGCAGGTCGCCGACGTCGCCGAGGTCGAGGTCCCCACCTCGATCACGCGCGTCGACGCCGAGCGCAGCGCGACGATCTCCGTCACGCCCGCGGGCCAGGACCTCGGCGCCCTCACAGCCGAGCTCACGACCGCGATCGACGGCCTCGAGCTCGAGGGCGGCGCGACGGTCGAGATCGGCGGCGTCGCGTCCGACCAGGCCGACGCGTTCGCCGACCTCGGGCTCGCGCTGCTCGTCGCGATCCTCATCGTCTACCTCGTCATGGTCGCGACGTTCCGCAGCCTCCTGCAGCCGTTCATCCTGCTCGTGTCGATCCCGTTCGCCGCGACGGGTGCGCTGCTCCTGCTGCTCGCCACCGCGACGCCGCTCGGCGTGCCGGCCCTCATCGGCCTGCTCATGCTCGTCGGGATCGTGGTGTCGAACGCGATCGTGCTCATCGACCTCATCAACCAGTACCGCGAGCGCGGCCGGTCGCTCGACGACGCCGTCATGGAGGGCGCGCGCAAGCGTCTGCGTCCCATCGTCATGACGGCCGCGGCGACGATCTTCGCGCTCACCCCGATGGCGATCGGCATCACCGGCGGCGGGGCGTTCATCTCCCAGCCGCTCGCGCTCGTCGTCATCGGCGGCCTGCTCAGCTCGACGCTGCTGACCCTGGTCGTCGTGCCGGTGCTGTACACGCTCGCCGAGCGCCGCGGCGAGAAGCGCGCGGCGAAGAAGGCCGCCAAGGAGGAGGCCGCGGCCCAGGCCGAGGCCGACAAGGCCGCCGCCGCGGAGGCGACCGCGAAGGCCTGAGCCGCCCGACCACCTTCCCTCGGCCCGCCGGGACCCCGCCGACCAGGCGATCCCGGTGGGCCGAGCAGGTGGTCCTGGCGCGTCAGCAGTCCAGGACGCGCCGGAACCACCTGCTCGGCGCCGGGGGAGAACCGTCAGGAGGGGCGGGCGACGCCCGTCTCGTACGCCAGGACGACGGCCTGGACGCGGTCGCGCAGGCCGAGCTTGCCGAGGACACGGCCGACGTGGGTCTTGACGGTCGCCTCGGACAGGACGAAGCGCTCGGCGATCTCGGCGTTCGTCAGGCCCTCACCGAGCGCCTCGAAGACCTCGAGCTCGCGTGCGGTGAGCTCGGCGAGGCGAGGGTCGTGCAGGCCGGTCTGGCTCGGCGCGGGGGCGACGGCGCCGTCCTGGGGGAGCTGCCCGGAGAACATCTCGAGCATGCGGCGCGTGATGCGCGGGGAGACGGCGGCGTCTCCGCTCGCGACGGCACGGATCGCCCCGACGAGCTCGCCGGGCTTGGCGTCCTTGAGCAGGAACCCGCTCGCACCGGCGCGCAGCGCGGCGAACGCGTACTCGTCGAGGTCGAACGTGGTGAGGATGATGACGCGCGACTCCGGTTGCGCGGCGACGATGCGCTCGGTCGCCTCGATGCCGTTCGTCCCGGGCATGCGGACGTCCATCAGCACGACGTCGGGCCGCAGCGCGGCGGCCTGCGCGATCCCGGTCTCGCCGTCGCCGGCCTCGCCGACGACCTCGATGTCGTCCTCGGCGGCGAGGATCATGCGGAAGCCCATGCGCAGCAGGGCCTGGTCGTCGACGAGCAGCACCCGGGTCGGTGCGCCGCTGTCCGTCATGTGCGTTCCCGTCCGTCGTCGCGTCCGCCGGTCTCCCGGCCGGGGTCGAGGTCGAGGCGCAGGCTCGCCCGCACCTCCCAGCCGGTGCCGCTCGGCCCCGCCGACACGGTACCGCCGTAGACGGCCGCCCTCTCTCGCATCCCGATGATGCCGCGGCCCGTCCCGACCGGGACGCCGGGCGGGTGCTGCTCCGCGACCGACGGCGGCAGGCCGCGCTCGTCGGCGCTCGCGCCCTCGCCGGGGCGGCGCCCGGCCTGGTTGACGACCCGGAGCTCGAGCCAGTCCGCGCCGGGCTCGGCGCGGCGCGAGACCTCGACGAGGACCATGGGGGACAGGGGCGCATAGCGCAGGACGTTCGTCAGGGACTCCTGGACGATGCGGTGCGCGGTCTGGCGCAGGGCCGGGCCGGGCGCCGGCTGCGGGCCGGAGCGGACGAGGCGCACGGGCAGGCCCGCGGTGCGGAAGCGCTCGACGATCTCCTCGAGCTCGGGCGTCTCGTGCGCCGGGGCGAGCGGCACGGTCTGCTCGCCGCCGGGCTCGCGCAGGACGCCGAGCACGCGCCGCATGTCGGCGAGGGCGGCGCGCCCGGTCGCGGTGAGCTCGTCGAGCGCGTGGCCCGCGAGCTCGGGGTTCTTGGCGCCCGACGCCTTGGCGCCGTCCGCGAGGGCGACCATGACCGTGAGGGAGTGCGCGACGACGTCGTGCATCTCGCGCGCGATGCGCGTGCGCTCGGCGGCGGCGGCGAGCTGTGCCTGCTGGTCGCGGTCGCGCGCGATGGAGTTGGCCCGCTCGACGAGGTCGGAGACGTGCTGCCGGCGGGCGCGCACGTTGGTGCCGATCGCGAGGGCGATCAGGCACAGGACGGTCGTGACGAGGATGCCGACGATGCGGTCGACGGTCGCGCGACCGGGCTCGACGCTCTGGCGCAGGACCTCGCCGTCGGCGGTGGTGATGACGTCGTACCAGAGGAGGGTCGCGGCGGACAGGGCCAGGACGACGATGGCGAGGACCGGCCACGCGATGCGCGACGGCCGCGAGGCCGCGACGGCGTACACCGCGAACATGGCCGCGACCTCGAACCCGGCGGTGTCGCCGGTGACCGCGATCGCGAGGACGCCGAGGGCGGTGAGCCCGAGCGCGACGGTGACGGGTCGCCGGCGGCGCCAGTACAGGAGCACCCCGCCGAGGAGGAAGAACACGAGCGACAGCGGCGAGGAGCCGTGGGGCTGCTCCGCGAAGAGCGAGTAGAGGACCCCCGGCACGACGAAGACCGCGACGATGACCCAGTCCATGACGACGGGGTGCCGGGCGAAGTACCGACGCACCGGGCCGAGGCGCCGGGCGTCGAGCTCGGTGAACGGCTCGGGCGCGGGCCGCATCGGCAGCGGCGCGGGCGCGCTCGGAGCGGCGGATCCCGGGCGCGCCACGGCCGACGCCGGACGAGCGGGCTGCTCGTCCGGCGTCGGCGGGGTGGTGGGCCGGGACGTCACGCGTCCCGGCGCTTGAGCACGACGGCCGCGGCGACGGTGAGCGCGGCGGTCCAGCCGGCGAGCACCGCGAAGCCGGGCCACGGGCCGATCGCGTCCGGCGACGACATCCCGCCACCGAGCACGACCTGCTCGCCTGCGGACGCGGGGAGCGAGTTCATGAGGGTCTGGACCCAGTCCGCCCCCGTGACGCCCATGACGATGTTGAGGACCATCGACAGGACGAAGAACACGGCGACGAGCGTGAAGATCGCGCCCGCGGAGCTGCGGAGCAGGACGCCGATCGCGACGGAGAACAGCGCGACGGCCGTGAGGTAGAGCACGACGCCGATCAGGGCGCGCTGGTCGTCCGCGGACGAGAAGTCGACCGTCATGCCCTTGCCCGACAGGATGGGGTACGTCACGAGGTAGGACAGCCCGACGGCGACGACGGTCGAGACGGCCGTCACGACGCCGACGACGATCATCTTGGCCGCGAGCGCGGGGGTGCGGCGCGGGACGGCGGAGAGCGTGGAGCGGATCATGCCGGTGGAGTACTCGCCCGTGACGGTGAGCGCGCCGAGCACCGCGACGGCGAGCTGCGCGAACGAGTAGCCGACCGTGATGACCATGACGCCGACGCCGTCGGACGCCCCCATCCCCGCCTCCTCGGCCGAGACGCCCGCCGAGTCCATCGAGGACACGACGGCGGCGAACATGAGGGAGAAGCCCACCATGACCGCGATGGTGATGCCGAGCGTCCACCACGTGGAGCGGAGCGAGCGGAACTTGATCCACTCCGAGCGGAGCACGTGGCCGAAGGTGAGGCGGTAGGGGGACGTGCGGGACGCCGTCGGGCTGGTCGCGCCGGGGGCGAGGGTCGTGGCGCTCATCGCTGCGCTCCTTCGAGGGAGTCGGTGGGGGCCGGCGCACCCGCGGGCGCACCCGCCGCGCCGTGGCCGATGTGGATCTGCGCGGACTCGGTCTGGTACTCGACCGAGTCGGCCGTGAGGGCCATGTAGGCGTCCTCGAGCGTCGACGTGACGGGCGTGAGCTCGTGCAGGACGAAGCCCTTCGCGGCGGCGAGCTCGCCGATCCCGGGCGCGTCCGCGCCGGTGACCACGAGCAGGCTCGGCTCGTCGCTCGTGACGGTCGCGCCGTCGCTCGTGAGGATCTCGGCGAGCTGCGTCGCGTGCGGCGTGCGGACGCGGACCGTGCGCTGCTGGGCGCCGTTGACGATGTCGCTCACCGGGGCGTCCGCGATGATGCGGCCCTTGCCGATGACGATGATGTGGTCGGCCGTGAGGGCGACCTCGCTCATGAGGTGGCTCGACAGGAAGACCGTGCGGCCCTCCGACGCGAGGTACTTGGCGAGGTTGCGCACCCACAGGACGCCCTCGGGGTCGAGGCCGTTGACGGGCTCGTCGAGGATGAGCGTCTTGGGGTCGCCCAGCAGCGCGGACGCGATGCCCAGGCGCTGGCCCATGCCGAGCGAGAACCCGCCCACGCGCTTCTTCGCGACCGACTGGAGGCCGGTCATCTCGATGACCTCGTCCACGCGCTTGGTCGGGATGCCGTGCGTCGCGGCCATCGCGAGGAGGTGGTTGTAGGCGGTGCGCCCGGTGTGGACGGCCTTCGCGTCGAGCAGCGCGCCCACCTCGGTGAGGGGGGAGCGGTGCTGCGCGTACGGGCGCCCGTTGACGGTGACGGTCCCCGCGGTCGGGCGGTCCAGACCCATGATCATGCGCATGGTCGTGGACTTGCCGGCGCCGTTGGGGCCGAGGAAGCCGGTGACGGTCCCGGGACGCACGGTGAACGCGATACCGTCCACCGCGGTCTTGGGCCCGTACCGCTTGGTCAGGCCGCGTGCTTCGATCATGACTTCGCCCCTCCGAGGGTCGTTCGTCCGGGATGGTTCTGGTGCTCGCGGGCGAGGGTCGCACCGGTCTGACCGGGGTCCTCTCCGCGAGGTACGTCTCGAGCCTAGGGACGTGCACGACGTCGGGCGGCCCCCGTGCGACGTATCTTGCCCGGGGTGTGGGCCGGGCGGCGTACACCGCGCGGCGTACGTGGCACGTCGTCGGGTGGTCCGCTGGTCGGCACTTCGCCGGCTCGGGGCGAAAAGCCGGCGGGAACAGTGGCCACGGCTCGCACGTTCCCTAGGATGAACACAGGCCAGCGACACCCGACTCGAGGCGAGACGCCGATGACGAGGCCCGCTGAGAGGTAGTGGACGCCGCGACCAGGAGGAGCTCATGAGCAACCCCGTCTTCAACAACAGCGCGGTCTTCGGTGATCCGAAGAACCAGCGCGGTGGGGCGGCCACGCAGGCCGGTCCCGCCTACGGGAGCCCGCCGCCGCAGGGGCAGGGCCCCGCCTACGGCACGCCGCCCCAGCAGCAGGGCGCGCAGTGGGGTGCCTACGGCGCCCAGACCGCCGACGCCGCGTCGCTCGACGCGATGTACAACGCGCCGTCGGCGACGACCGCGGACACCAAGCGCCTGACCTACGACGACGTCATCATGAAGACGGGCGGCCTGCTCGCCCTTCTCGTGGTGGTCGGCGCGGGATCGTGGATGGTCACGCCGCAGATGCCGGCGCTGTGGATCATCGGCGCCGTCGTCGGCCTCGTGCTCGGCCTGGTGAACTCGTTCAAGCGGAACCCGAGCCCCGCGCTCATCGTGCTGTACACGCTCGCGCAGGGCCTGTTCCTCGGCGGCATCAGCCGCTTCTACGAGACGGCGTGGAACGGCGTCGTGCCGTCGGCCGTCGTGGCCACGGTCGCGACGTTCGCCGCCGCGCTGTTCCTGTTCAAGTCGGGCCGCGTGCGGGTCACGCCGAAGTTCATGCGCTGGCTGCTCATCGCGATGGTCGGCTACCTGGTCTTCTCGCTGGTGAACGTCGTGCTCATCATGACGGGCGTCCTCGGCGGCTGGGGTCTCTACAGCGGGTGGGGCATCATCGCCAGCGTCATCGGCGTCGGCCTGGCGGCGGCGTCGCTCATCGTCGACTTCGACTCGATCAAGCGCGGCGTCGAGGGCGGTGTGCCGGCCAAGTTCGCGTGGTCGGCCGCGTTCGGCCTGCTCGTCACGCTGATCTGGCTCTACCTCGAGTTCCTGCGCCTCTTCGCGATCCTGCAGAGCAGCGACTGACGGTGGCGCGCAGCACCCGTGAACCGGCACCCGCGGCGGACCTCCCGCCGCGGGTGCCGGTCTTTCTCGCCGGCCTGGTCGTCGCCGCGGCGGCGATGCTCGGCGTCCAGGTCCTCTACATGGTCGTCTCCGGCGCGCCGCCCGCGTGGCTCGCGTTCGCGGCGCTCCTCATCCTGCTCAGCGTGCCGACCGCGGGCGCCGCGGTGGCCTGGCTCGGCACCCGGATCACGCGCGACGCGTCCGAGCGCCGGGCCGCGCTGGTGTTCGCCGCGCTCGGTCTCGTCGCGGGTGCGCTGTGGGGGTCGCTGCTCGCCGGCGGCCTCGCGAGGCAGCTCGCCGACGCCGGTGCGAGCGGCGGGGGAGCGCTCATCGCGGGTGCGGCCGGCGTCGTCGGGGTCACCGCGGCGATCGGTGCCGGGCTCGGTCGCCTCGCCGCGCGCGAGGCCTCCGACCGGCCGCTCCTCGTCGTCGTGCTGGGCGTCGTCGTGGTCCTCGTCGCCCTCCTGGGCTTCGTCGGCTGACCGCCTCACCCCGCCATCCCGTGAGTGCAGGGTCAGGCGGGGAGGCGGCCCGTGGTCGAGGCGAAGCCGAGCCACGTGTGGCGGTTGCCCGCCCAGCACCAGCCGACCTTCGGCGCGCCGCGGCGCTCGCGCCCGTCGCGGCCCGTGCCGTTCGAGATCCACAGCGCCGGGGTGCGGGCGTCGAGACGACCGTCGGGCTTGCGCAGGCGTGACCCGATCGTCATGTAGCAGAGGTTGCGCGTGAGGACGCTCGGCGCCTGGAGCGCCCAGTGGATGCCCTCGTGCAGCAGCATCGGCGTCCGACCCCGGGCGGTGAGCTCGGGCAGCGCCTCGTCCGGCGACCAGTTCGCCAGGTCGTCGCCTCGGTCCAGGCCCGCGACGACGTAGAGCGGGCCGTCGGGGACCTCGACGCCCTCGATCGGCGCGAAGCGGTCGACGTCCGTCATGTCGACGACGACGAAGCCCTCCTTCTCGCCGTCGCGCGCCGGGAGCCGGAGCAGGGGAGCCAGGGCCGACGGCGGCGCGAGCCGGGGGTCGACGACGAGCAGCGACCCGGCGGGTGTGGTGGCGGCGAGCCCGGTCGCGGCGGCACGGAACGCGTCGGGCGCCAGGCCGGCGAGCTCGTGGACGCCGAGCGCGACGAGGCGCTCGGCCTGGGCGGCGAGGCCGGGCAGGTCGGGGAGGGGCGTCGCGGGGGCGGTCGGGCGCGGGGCGGCGGTGGTCGTCTCGGGCACTGGTCACCTCTCGGTCGGGGCAGTCGGAGGGCTCAACGCTGTACACCGTACGGAAATTCCCTCCGTCGTGGCGCTGAGGGGTCGAACGACACACGCGCGCCGCGCGGATCGGGGATGATCGAGGCATGAGATACGCAGAGCACGTCTCGGAGCTCGTCGGCGGTACCCCGCTCGTCCGGCTGTCCCGTGTCACCGAAGGCCTCAGCGCGACGATCCTCGCCAAGGTCGAGTACGTGAACCCCGGCGGCTCGGTCAAGGACCGCATCGCGCTGAAGATGGTCGAGGCCGCAGAGGCGTCGGGAGAGCTGGCTCCGGGCGGCACGATCGTCGAGCCCACGTCCGGCAACACCGGCGTCGGCCTCGCGCTCGTCGCGCAGCGCAAGGGGTACGACTGCGTGTTCGTCTGCCCGGACAAGGTGAGCCAGGACAAGCGGGACGTGCTGCGCGCGTACGGCGCGCGCGTCGTCGTGACGCCGACCGCCGTCGCGCCCGACCACCCGGACTGCTACTATTCCGTGTCGGACCGCCTCGTCCGCGAGATCCCGGGCGCGTGGAAGCCGAACCAGTACGCGAACCCGAACGGTCCGGCGTCGCACTACGAGTCCACCGGGCCGGAGGTGTGGGCGGACACGGACGGCCGCGTGACCCACTTCGTCGCGGGCGTCGGCACGGGTGGCACGATCACCGGCACCGGGCGCTACCTCAAGGACGTCTCGGCGGACCGCGCGGAGGCCGAGGGCGGCCGCGTGCGCGTCGTCGGCGCCGACCCGGCGGGCTCGGTGTACTCCGGGGGCGACGGGCGCCCGTACCTCGTCGAGGGCGTGGGGGAGGACTTCTGGCCGGCCGCCTACGACCCGACGGTCCCCGACGAGGTCATCCCCGTCACGGACGCGGACTCGTTCGCGATGACGCGGCGCCTCGCGCGCGAGGAGGGCCTGCTCGTCGGCGGGTCGTGCGGCATGGCTGTCGAGGCGACGCTGCGGCTCGCGCGCCGGCTCGAGGAGGCGGACCCGGAGGCCGCGGCCCGGGCCGTGATCGTGGTCCTGCTGCCCGACAGCGGGCGCGGCTACCTGTCGAAGATCTTCAACGACGCCTGGATGCGGTCGTACGGGTTCCTGCCCGACGAGGAGGGCGTGACCGCGGGCGACGTGCTGCGCGCCAAGGACGGGCGCCTGCCCGACCTCGTGCACACGCACCCGAGCGAGACCGTGCGTGACGCGATCGAGATCCTGCGCGAGTACGGCGTCTCCCAGATGCCGGTGGTGGGCGCCGAGCCGCCGGTGAAGAGCGGCGAGGTCGCGGGATCGGTGAGCGAGCGCGAGCTGCTCGACGCCGTGTTCTCCGGCCGCGCGTCCCTCGCCGACCGCGTGGACCAGCACATGGAGCCCCGGTTCCCGCTCATCGGCGCGGGCGAGGGCGTCGAGGCCGTCCGGGCCGCGCTGCACGACGCCGACGCGCTGCTCGTCGTCGAGGACGGCGACCCGGTCGGCGTTCTCACGCGGCACGACCTCCTGGGGTTCGTCGCCGCGCGCTGACTCTCCCCGGCACCCGCCGAGCACGACCAGGGGGTCGTCATCCCGTGGATGGCGACCCCGTGTCGTGCTCGGCAGCGATCAGGGTCGTGGTCGGCGAAGAGCCACGACGGCGAGCAGCACGCACCCGGCGCCGAGCAGGACGCCGTGCGCGACCCTCAGTCCGGGACTGCCCCAGAACTGCGGCAGCAGCAGGACGAGGCCGAGGGTGAACGGCAGGGTGAACCACCAGCGCGCGACGCCGCGGAGCGCGACGGCGGCGAGCAGGCCGCCTGCGGCGAGGAGGATCAGCCCCGCGCCGAAGAGCGTGACGGCGAGGGATCCCGCGCGCAGGTCCGTCACGACGTCGAGAAACCCCGTGGCGGCGGGGTCGCTCGTGGAGGTCGCCGCGCTCGCGATCGCCTGGATGCCGAACATCTCCGCACCGAAGAAGAGCGCGGCGAGGAATCCACCCGCCCAGACGAGTCCCGTCGCGGACGCGAGCAGATCGGCCGTGCGCCGTGGGGCCCGGGCGGCGACCGTCGATCGCAGGCCCAGGAGCGCCGGGGCGAGCAGGCCGATCGCCAGGATGCCGCACAGGTGCGCGACGACCCAGCGGTCGGACGCGAACGCGGCGGCGAGCTCGGCGGTCGGGCGCGCCTCGTCCGGCCAGGGTCGCAGCACGGGGAACAGGACGAAGCCCGCACCCGCTGCGACGAGCGCGGCGGCGGTCAGGCGTCGGGTCGAGGTCGACGACGTAGGCGTGGCGGGCGCTGCGGTGGTGGTCGAGCTCATGGGAGCCTCCGGGGGTTCGCGGGAACGGGTGGGTGTCCGCCCGGTCCGGTGTGCGGTGTAGGACGGGCGCGCGCGGTCAGGAGCCGCCGGTGAGCGCCGCGAGACCGGCGAGCATCGAGCGGACGTGGAGCTCGAAGCTCTGGTCGAGGTCGTCGGGGAGCCGGAAGCCGCCGCCGAGCTCGAGCGCGACGAATCCGTGCAGGCTGGCGCGCACGGACCGGATCGCGTCGATCGTGCGGTCCTCGGGGAGGGCGAAGCCGCGCAGCACCGCGCCGACGACCTGGACGCTGCGCCCGGCCGCCGCGGACAGCGCGGCGTCGGCGGGGTCGTCGGGGTCGGGCGCCACCTGGACCGCGGCGTACCGGCCCGGGTGCGCGCGCGCGTAGCGCCGGGTCGCGTGCGCGAGGGCGGCGACGGCGTCGGGCCCGGCGAGCCCGACCGTCGCGTCGGTGAGCGCCCGCGTGTAGTCCTCGACCGACACCACGGCGACCTCGCGCCGCAGGGCCGCGAGCGACCCGACGTGCTTGTACAGGCTCGGCGTCGCGACGCCCGCTTGCGCGGCGACCTTCGCGAGCGTGAGGTCGGCGAACCCGGTCGGGCCGCCCGCGTCGACGAGGTCGACGGCGATCCCCACGACCGCCGCGTGCGAGAGCCCCGCCCTAGCCACGGGTGCTCTCCGACCCCTCGGTGCGCGCGTCGCTCGGGCGCGCGGCGGCGTCGGGCAGGTCGGCGAGGAACGCGAGCGTCGCGGCCACGACCTCCTCCGGCGCCTGGAGCTGGGGGTAGTGGCCCACCTCGGGCAGCACGAGGGTCGTCGCGCCGAGCGACTCCTGGGCCCACGCGGCCTCGGCCGCGGGGTCTGCGTAGTCGGGGTCGAGCGCGCCGAAGATCGCGAGCGCGGGCGCCTCGACGTGCGCGACGCGCGGCTCGACGACGCGGTGGTCGAGCTGGAGGGTGAGGTCCCGGAACGAGCGCAGGCGCCCCGGCTCGGAGAGGTTGGCGCGGATCGCGGCCTGGTGGTCGGCGAGGCGCGCGGGCGTGCGGCCCTTGTTCAGCGACCCGTAGAACGACGCCCAGAACGCGGCGCCCCACGGCCGGGCGAGCGCGAGGCGGTAGAGCACGCGCATCGCACGGAGCTTCGCGGGCGACGACGGCTCGCGCAGGAACCCGTCGAGGAGGACGAGCCCGCGCACGAGGTCGGGGCGCTCGGCCGCGGCGATCACCGCGGCCGACGCCGCCATGGAGCTCCCCAGCAGGACGGCGGGACCCGCGTCCAGGTGCTCGACGAGCGCGACGTAGTCGGACGCCGTCGCCTCGTCGCCGTGGGTCGAGAACGTGGTGTCGCTGTCGCCGTGGCCGCGCAGGTCCGCGACGACCACGCGGTAGCCCGCGGCCACGAGGTGCGGGGCGACGTCGTCGTAGGTGGCGCGCAGGTCGCCCATCCCGGGCGAGGCGACGACGAGGGGGCCGGTGCCGGCGTCCGTGTAGGCGAGACGCCCTTCGGCCCGGGTGAGGTGGTGCACGGTGGATCGCTGGCTCGTGTTCATAGCCCCAAGGCTAATGCCATTAGCCAGAGTTGGCAAGAGGGCGGGTGGAGGACACCCCCCGGCCGCCCCGGAGCGACCCGCGTAGGGTAGGGAGACCCGCGTCCGCGCGGCCTTTCCTGCACCCGACGAGAGGCAACCTCGTGACCGACCAGCCCACCCTTCCGACCGCATCCGGATCCTTCGGCGACAAGCCGACGCTCACCTTCCCGGAGACGGACGCGCCCAGCGGCCTCCAGGTCGTCGTGCTCAGCGAGGGCGACGGCCCGGCCGTCACGTCGGGGCGCAACATCGTCGTGCACTACCTCGGCCAGGCGTGGGGCGGCCACGTGTTCGACAACTCGTACGACCGCGGCGACACGATCGCCTTCCCGATCGGCGTCGGCGCCGTGATCGGCGGCTGGGACAAGGGCCTCGTGGGCCAGAACGTCGGCTCGCGCGTGCTGCTCTCGATCCCGCCGGAGCACGGCTACGGCCAGCGCGGCGTGCCGCAGGCCGGCATCGCGGGCACGGACACGCTCGTCTTCGTGGTGGACGTCGTCGACGTCCAGTGACACCCCCCGCTGAGTGCCGGGTATTCGCCGCCGCCGAGCCGTCCCGACGACGAAGACCCAGCACTCAGCGGCGCGTGGAGCGTGTCACCGTGAACCGGGGGCCGCGCGCGACCTGGGTCGTCGGCCCGACCGCGCGCTCCAGCGCCGGCCGGTAGCGCAGGTGCGAGTTCCACACGCACCACAGCTCCCCGCCCGGCCGCAGCACCCTCCCCGCCGTCGCGAACATGCGGTGCGCCGCGTCGGTGCGCAGGGCCGCGCCGTCGTGGAACGGCGGGTTGAGCAGCACGACGTCGGTGCTCACGTCGGCCAGCGTCGTGCCCGCGTCGTCGCGCACGGTGCGCACGCGGTCGCCGACCCCGTTCTCCCGCGCCGTGAGCGCCGCCGACCGCACCGCCGCGTCGGAGCGGTCCGCCGCGACGACGCGCGCCTCCGGCCAGCGCCGGGCCGCCCACGTGGCGAGCAGGCCCGTCCCGCAGCCGAGGTCGACGACGTCGCTCGGGCCCGTGCTCCCGGGCGCCGACCCGTCCGTGGCAGCGGCGCCGAGCTGCTCGAGCAGGAACCGCGTCCCGAGGTCGAGGCCCGCCCCCGCGAAGGCCGCCCCGAACGCCGCGACCCGCAGCCCGACGTCGGGCAGGTCGGTCGTCACGGGGTAGGTGAACCCGCCGTACGCAGGGCGCGGCAGCGACGCGACGAGCACGCGGGACTTGCCGCGCGCGAGGCTCGCGCGCACGTCGGCGAACGACTCGCCGAGGACGTCGTTCATGGCGCGGGTCATGTGCTTGACGCGTCCGCCCGCCAACAGCACCACGTCCGGGTCGGCCTCGCGCGCGACGTGCTCCCCGACGTCGCGCAGCGCCGCGAGGCTTCGGGGCAGGCGCAGCAGCACGACACGCGCCCCGGCGAGCAGCCCCGTCCCCAGACCGTGGCGCGCGTACGCGCCGGTCAGTCCCAGAGCCGCCGCGTTCGCGTCGAGCGCGGCCTCCGCGGTGCACGCGTCCTGGTGGACGCGCACCCTCGCAGCGCGCCCGTCTCCCGACGCCGGCCCGTCCTCGGTCGTCGCCGCGGCGGTGAGCAGCGCGGCGCCGAGCGTGAGGGCCCCGTACCGGTCGTCGACGACCGCCACGGCCTCCGGCCCGGCGCCCGCGAGCCGCGGCGCGGCCTCGTCGAGCAGGAGGTCGAGCAGGAGGCGGTCCGCGGGGTCCACGGCGACCGGGGCGTCCTCGCGGTCCGGGCCGGTGTCGTCGGTACGCAGGCGCGCGAGCAGCGCGGCCAGGTCGGGCGGGGAGGTCGTCACCGGTCCAGTCTCCCCGACGGCACGACGCTCCCCGCCCGGTCGCGCCTGCGCCGTCGCTCCGCCGAACCTCACCCGGCGTCGCCGTGCCGTGCGCCGCCGCGAGCGCTACTGTGCGGTTCCCGGACAGCGAGGAGGCACCCGTGGACGTCCCGCGAACCCTGGCCGAGTCCCGCGCGGCGGGGCGCGCCCTACGTGACCGTGTGCCGCGCCGCACCCAGGGGGAGCTGCTCCTCCCGGAGCGCGACCCCGTCGCGATCATCGAGGAGCAGAACCGCGACCGGCTCCAGGACCTCGTCCCGCTGCGGATCGGGCGGATGCTCGAGTCGCCGTTCGCGTTCTACCGCGGCACGGCGGCCACGATGGCCCACGACCTGCGCGACGGCCCGCGGACCGGCGTGCACGTCGTCGCGTGCGGAGACGCGCACGTCTCGAACTTCGGGCTGTTCGCGTCGCCCGAGCGGCGCGTCCTGTTCGACCTCAACGACTTCGACGAGGCGTCCGACGCGCCGTGGGAGTGGGACGTCAAGCGTCTCGCCGCGAGCATGCACGTGGGGGGACGGGACAAGGGTATGTCGGAGGAGCAGTGCCGCGAGGCGGCGCGCGGCGCGGCGCGGGGCTACCGGGAGGCGCTCGCCGCCGCGTACGACCGCAGCGCGTTGGACCGGTACGCCTTCCATGTCGACGCGGAGCTCATCGAGCCGCTCCTGCTCAAGGAGGGGCGGCTGGAGCTGAAGCGCACCCTGAAGAAGGCCCGCCGTCGCACGTCGGAGCAGGTGGTCCAGAAGATCACGGCGCTGTCCGCCGACGGGCGGACCCGGATCGTCGACCAGCCGCCCGTCACGCAGCACGTGGACACCGCGAGCCTGGACGAGCTCACGACCCTGTTCGAGGCGTACCGCGAGCCGCTGCGCGCGGACGCGCGGCTGCTGCTGAGCCAGTTCACGGTCGTCGACTTCGTGCTGCGCGTGGTGGGGGTCGGCAGCGTGGGCACCCGCTGCTACATCGTGCTGCTCGAGGGACCCGCGGGGGAACCCCTCGTGCTCCAGGTGAAGGAGGCGACGAGGTCCGTGCTGGCGACCTACGGCGGGATGGTCGACGCGCTCCCCTCGGGACTGGTGCCGGCAGGGAGCGTGCCCGCCCAGGGGCGACGCGTCGTCGCCGCCCAGCGGATCCTCCAGGCGCAGTCGGACCCGTTCCTCGGCTGGACCACGGTCGAGGCGCCGGGTCGCACGGGGCGGCCCCGCGTCGACTTCTTCTGGCGGCAGTTCCGCGACATGAAGGGGTCGGTCGAGCTCGACCGACTCTCCGCGGCGCAGTTCGTCCGGTACGGCGAGCTCTGCGGGCGCGTGCTCGCCCGCGCGCACAGCCAGTCGCCCGGCACCCGCGTGGCCCACGGGTACCTCGGCCGCTCCGACGCGTTCGACGACGCGATCGCGCGCTGGTCGTGCGCGTACGCGGACGTCGTCGAGCAGGACTTCGCCGCGCTCGAGGCGGCCGTCGCGAGCGGGCGGCTGCCCGCGGAACGGGGCACCTGAGACGACGCGCCCGACCGTAGGCTGAGCGCCATGACGGACGACGCCGGGCTGCCCGGTCCCGAGACGCCCGCGCCCACCGACCCGCCGCGCGGGACGGCGCGCGTCGCGGTCGAGTACTGCACGCAGTGCCGGTGGCTCCTGCGCGCCGCGTGGGTCGCCCAGGAGCTGCTCCAGACGTTCCGCACCCGCCTCGGCGAGGTCGCGCTGGTGCCGGGGACGGGCGGCGTCTTCCGCGTCACGCTCGACGCCGGAGACGGTCCCGTGCTGCTGTGGGACCGCAAGGCCGACGGCGGGTTCCCCGAGATCCCCGACCTCAAGCGGCGCGTGCGCGACGCCGTCGCCCCGGACCTCGCGCTCGGGCACACCGACCGGGCCGCCGCCCGGTCAGGGTCCGGCGGCGAGGCGCCGCCGGAGGGCTGAGGACTCAGCCCTTCTTGGTGCGGGCGGCGGCGAGCCGCTCCTCCTCGGCGCGGACCTTCTTCTGCACCTCGCGCTCGGTCGCGAGCCACGCGGGCGGGTCCTGGCGCAGCGCGTCGATCTCCTCCGTCGTCAGCGGCTCGGTGAGCCCGCCGCGCGTGAGGCCGGAGATGGAGACGCCCAGGCGCCCTGCGACGACGGGTCGCGGGTGGGGGCCGTTGCGGCGCAGGTCCGCGAGCCACTCCGGCGGGTTCTTCTCGAGCTCCTCGAGCTGGGCCCGCGTGATCGTGCCCTCCTGGAACTCCGGCGGCGTGGCGGGCAGGTACACCCCGAGCTTCTTCGCCGCGGTGGCGGGCTTCATGGTCTGCGCGGACTGCTTGGGGGTCATGGGCTCCAGGGTAGTCGGCCGGTCGGGTGTCGGCGGCGCGCCTAGGCTGGTCGGGTGGACGACGACGCGGGCACGACCCCCGAGGTGACGAACGGCGAGACCCCCGACGACGGCGGTGCGGTGCGGCGGTTCCGGCTCGCGTACGTGCCGGGCGCGACCCCGGCGAAGTGGGTGCGCACCTGGCGCGAGCGCCTCGCCGACGTGCCGCTCGACCTCGTCGCCGTCGAGGCGGGCGACGCCGAGCGCGCGCTGCGCGACGGGGAGGCCGACGCCGCGATCCTCCGCCTGCCGGTCGATCGCGACGTGCTCAGCGCGATCCGGCTCTACGAGGAGGCGCCGGTCGTGCTCGTCTCGCGCGACCACCTGCTCGCCGCGCTCGAGCCCGAGGAGCCGGTCGCGCTCGCGGACCTCGCCGACGACGTGCTGCTGCGGCCGCTCGACGACGTCGTGCCGTGGGCGGGCGAGCCCGGCGCCGCGGACGACGCGCCGGAGCCCCCGGGGCGGCCGGCCGTCGAGCGTCCGGCGACGACGGGTGACGCCGTCGTGCTCGTCGCGGCGAACGTCGGGGTGGCGGTCGTGCCGCAGTCGCTCGCGCGCCTGCACCACCGCAAGGACGTGACGTACCGGCGGCTCGACGACGCGCCGACCGCCCCGGTCGCGCTCGCGTGGGTCGCGGACCGCGACGACGAGCTGGTCGAGGAGATGGTCGGGATCGTGCGGGGTCGCACCGTCAACAGCTCGCGGGGTCGCCGCACCGTGGCCGTGCCCGAGGAGACCGCGACGCCCCGTGCGCAGGGCGGCCGCGGCGGACCCGCGAACCAGGGCTCGCGCGGTGGCTCCGGCGGCCGGGGAGGGTCGGGCAGCGGGCGTGCCGGTGCCGGGAAGCAGGGGCGCGGTGGCCCCTCGAAGGGACGCGGCTCGCGCGGGAAGGGCGGGAAGCGGCGGTGACCGCCCGGCCCGGGGCCCGTGCGGTCTCGGACCCGCCGTCGTCGGACCCCCGCGCCGAGCTCCCGCTCGAGCTCGTGCTGCTCGACACCGTGCCCGCAGCCGATCGCGACGACCTCCTGGCGGCCGCCCGCGCGCTGCGGCTCGGTCCCGGGCAGGACGCGTTCGTCCCGCCGGCCACCGACGTCGTGGACGCGGCCCTGGCGGACCCCGACCGGCACCTCCTGGTCGCCCGGGCCGCCGGGGGCGCCGTCGTCGCGCTCGGGGTGCTGCACCCGGGCGGTGCGCCCGACGAGGTCGTGGCGCTGCTCGGTGGTGCCGCCTCGGCGGACGTGGTGCTCTTCCGTGGATTCCTCGTCGACGTCGCCGCGCAGGGCGCGGGGGTCGGCACGCGCGTGGCGTCCCTGCTCCCCGCCGCCGTCGCGGACCTGGCGCGCGTGCGCCGTCGGGCTGACCCGTACGCCGCCCTGGTCCTCACGGTCAACGAGCGCAACGCCGCGGGGCGCCGCGCCTACGCCCGCGCGGGCCTGGCGGACCGCGGTGCCTACCTCGGCGGGAACGCCGGGCCGCAGCGCATCATGGCGACGACTCTAGATAGTCCTTGACTTATATAAGCAGGCGATGAAACATGGTCACCATGGAAGCGTTCGACGTCCTCGGCGACCCGGTCCGGCGCCGGTTGCTCGAGCACCTCGCCCGGGGCGAGCGACCGGCGGGGGAGCTCGCCGCGCTCGTGGGCGAGGAGTTCGGGATCAGCCAGCCGGCCGTGTCCCAGCACCTCAAGGTGCTGCGGACGAGCGGCTTCGCGACCGTGCGGCCCGAGGGGACCCGGCGCCTCTACGCGCTCGACCCCGCGGCGCTCGACGAGGTCGAGGAGTGGGCGGCGGGCCTGCGCCGGTTCTGGGAGCAGCGGCTCGACGCGCTCGGCACCGAGCTCGCTCGCGGCGCCCGCGAGCGGCGACGGGCCGAGGCCGCCGACGAGGGCACCGGACGCCCGACCGACACCACCAGGAGGACAGCATGAAGGACTTCATCGCCGAGCTCGAGTCCGCGCGACGCTCCCTCGGGACGGGAACGCTCCCCGCGGGCGAGGCCCGCGTCCTGACGATCGAGCGGACCTACCCCGCCGACGTCGAGGACGTGTGGGACGCCGTCACCGACCCCGAGCGCATCCCGCGCTGGTTCCTGCCGGTCACGGGCGACTTCCGGGTCGGCGGCACCTACCAGGTCGAGGGCAACGCGGGCGGAGAGATCCGCGCGTGCGACGCGCCGAACCTCCTCCGGCTCACCTGGGTCATGGGCCCGCCGACACCGGAGGACTCGTCGGTCGTCGAGCTCCGCCTCGCGCCCGCGCCCGACGGCGGCACGACCCTCACGCTCGAGCACACCGCCGTCGTGCCGCCGGAGATGTGGGACGTGTACGGCCCGGGGGCCGTCGGCGTCGGCTGGGACGGCGCGCTGCTGGGCCTCGGGCTGCACCTCGACGGGGCCGGACCGCTCGATCCCGAGGAGGTCCTCGCGAGCCCCGAGCTGCGCGCGTTCAACGTCGCGAGCAGCGAGGCGTGGGGAGCGGCGCTCGCGGAGGCGGACGGGCTGGGCGCGGACGAGGTCGCCGCGCGCGTCGCCGCCACGACGGCGTTCTACGTCCCGGCCGACGACACCCCCGACGCGCGGTAGGTCCGGCCCCGGGGGGACGGCCGGCGGCGGACATCCCCCGTGGGTCGGATGTTCACCTGCCGTTCACCCGGCTTACCCTCGTGCGATGACCCCGCCCGATTCGTCCCGTCCCTCGACCCTGCTCGACCGCCCCGACGCCCCCGCCGCGACCCGTCCGACGGCGCGTCCGCGCGTGCTGCCGGAGCCGCCAGAGGGCGCGTCGTCCCGGGTCGCGGGCCAGGTCCTCGTCGCGGTGTCGTGGCTGGTCGGGGCGGCCTTCGTCGTGCTGGTCGCGCGGCTCCTGCGGGGCCCGAGCGAGGCGCTCTACCTCGCGGTCACGGCGCGGACCGCGGAGCTGCCCGGGTCCGGGCTGGTCGCGGAGGGCGGGGTGCTCGTGCTCCTCGGGCTGTGCGCGGTCGTCGCGTGGCGCTCGCGTCGCGCGGGCGCGTCCGCCGTCGCGACGACGCTCGTCGCCGGGGTGGGCGCCGTCGCGGCCTACGCGGCGAGCGAGGCCGTCAAGTCCCTGGTCCGCCAACCCCGGGGGTGCTGGGAGCTCGTCGAGGTCGCGCACTGCCCCGCTGCCGGGGACTGGTCGTTCCCCAGCAACCACACCGCCATCGCGTTCGCGCTCGCGACGGCGGTCGTCCTGGCCGGTGCGCCCGCCGTGCGCGTCCCCGGGGCGGTGCCCGCCCGGCACGCCTACCGGTCGCCGCTGCGCGAGGTCGCGGTGTGGGTCGTGCTGCCCGTGGCGCTCGCCGTCGCGGTCGCCACCGCGCGGGTCGCCGAGGGCGTGCACTTCCCGCACGACGTCGTCGCGGGTGCGGCCGTCGGGGTGGCGGTCGTCGTCGCGGCCGTGACGGTCCTCGCCGGTCCGGCGACGGTCGCGGTCACCGCGGCGTGCCGCGTGGACGGTGTCCGCAAGGTCCTGCTGGCGCGGCCCGCCTGAGGAGCCTCAGGGACGGCGTCGGGCGCGGGCGATCCCGACCACCCCCAGGACCACCGCGGCGACGAGCAGCACGGTGCCGAGCGCCGCCTGCGACAGGTCGACCGACGGCCCGACGGCGAACGTGCCGTCCGTCGTCGTGCCCTCCGACCGGCACGTGAGGGTCACGCTGCCGGCGTCGCTCGCGAACGAGGACTGCGCGCGCCAGTGCCGGGGCACGCGGAGGTCCTGCTGCGACATCGAGACGCGGAGCCCGACGTCCTCGCCGTCGGGTCCGGTGCCCTCGCACCGGACCTCGCTCCAGGCGGCGCCGGTGTCGGCGTAGACGGTGTGGTCGCCCGCGGCGAGCTCGACGCGCGCCGTCTCGCCGAACGGCGTCGCGGCCTGGACCCGGAAGCCCGGGAGCACCCACAGCCACAGCACGCCCAGCAGGCACAGGCCTGCGAGCACGAGGGGAACGAGGTCGGGGCGGGGGCCGGTTCGTCGTCCGGTCATGCGGGCACCGTACCGGCACGGGCCTCCGGCCACGGTCAGCGCGGCGCGGTGACGAAGACGTCGAACAGCTCCGGGTGGTGGGCGTGCACGAGCACCGCGAACACCACGACGTCGAACAGCAGGTGCACCGCGACGACGTACGTGAGCGACTTGCTCCACGAGAAGATCCAGCCCTGCACGAGCGCGAACGGGACGGTGAGGAGCGGTCCCCACTCGCGGTACCCGAGCTCCCACAGGAACGACACGAACACCGCCGCCTGGAGCAGGTTCGCCGTCCACAGGCCGAAGTGCTCGCGGTACAGCGCGAACACGACGCACACGAAGAACAGCTCGTCCCAGATCCCCACCGCGTTGACCCCGACGAACAGCCGGGCGATCTCCTGCCCGCCCGTGATCTCCGGCCAGTTGAGGTACGCGCCCGACCCGATGAAGTAGAACGGCAGGATCAGGTACCCCGCGAGGACGACCACGACGAGGTACACGATCTGTCCCCGGGTCCAGCGCCGCCCGGTGGCGACGGGGAACCGGATGACGTCCTCGTGGAGGACGAACCGCGAGAGCGCCCACGGCACGAGCACCGCGAGGGACAGCACGACGGCGAAGCGCACCATCCCGGCGTCCGACAGGTCCGCCTCGAGCGAGATCGTCGAGATGATCGCCATGCCGCTGCCGACGAGCGCGAGGTCGCGCCCGAGCCGGCGGTCCACGGCGAGCCCCAGCGCCACGCCGAGCACGAGCGGCACGTACCCGAGCGGGCGCACGTGCACCGCGAACAGGAGCACCGCCGAGCCGGAGACGAGCACCGCGGCGAGCAGCCGCAGCGGCGAGCCGACCGCCCAGGGCGGTCGGGCGGCGTCGGGCAGGGGAGCGAGGGCCGGTGACGTCACCCGCCCACGGTGCCATGATGCGAGGCGTGGAGCGAGGGCCCGAGCGGCGACCGGACCGGCGGCGTGAGCTCGACGCGGTCCGTGCGGTCGTCGTCGTGGGCCTCGTGCTGTTCCACGCCGCGCTCGTGTTCGACGCGCGCGACGACTTCTACGTGAAGAACGTCGAGACCACCGAGCTCACGACGTTCGTCGTCGCGCCGGTCGTGGTGTGCGCGATGCCGCTGCTCTTCGTGATCGCGGGGATCGGGGCGTGGCACTCGGTGCGGTCGCGCGGGCCCGGCGGGTTCGTCCGGGAGCGCGTGCTCCGGATCGGGGTCCCGCTGCTCGTCGCGCTCGTGCTGCTCCTGCCCGTCCCGCAGTTCCTCCGGGCGCGTTCGGAGGGCACGTGGACCGGCTCGTACCTCGCGTTCTGGCCGCGGTTCTTCGACGTCCGGTTCCAGCCCGGGGACGTCCCGTTCGTGCTCGACGGCGAGCACTTCGAGACGGGTCACCTGTGGTTCCTCGTGCTGCTGCTCACCTGGGCGCTCGTGCTCGCCGTACTCGTGCGCCTCGTGCCCGACGACGTCGCACGCCGGACGCGCGGGCGGCTCGCCCGGGCGGTGGGGGCGAAGGGGGCGGTGCTCGCGCCGGCGGTGGTCGTCGGCGTCGTGTGCGCGGCGCACGAGCTCGAGGAGGGCTTCGCCGCCTGGAGCCGCTGGGGGTACCTGCTGTTCTTCCTCGGCGGCTTCGCGCTCGCGTCCGACGAGCGGTTCCGGGCGGCGGTACGCCGGGACGCGGCGCTGGCCGGGCTGGTCGGACTGGGGGCGTTCGCGGTGGGGATGGTGCTGTTCCTCGGACCCGCGGGCGAGGTCGACGCGTTCACGGGTCGCGGGGTCGGCGCGGTCGCGTTCCGGTTCCTCTACGGCGTCGCCGGGTGGTGCTGGGTGCTCGCGCTGCTCGGGCTCCTGGACCGGTGGGGCGCGCGACGGCGCACGGTGGCCGCCCCTCCTGCGGCGGCGCCCCTGCGCGTGACGAGCACCGCCCGGGGAGGCGCCGCCGCGGTCCGTCCGTGGCGACGTCGGGCCTGGGCCTACCTCGGTGCGGCGGTGCTGCCGCTGTACGTGCTGCACCAGCCGGTCGTGGTCGCGGTCGCCTACACGGTCGTGGGATGGGACCTGCCCGCCGCGTCGAAGTACGTGGTGATCGTCGTGGCGTCGCTCGGCGTGCTGCTGGCGGTCTACGACCTGCTGGTGCGGCGCACGCGCGTCACCCGCGTGCTCCTCGGCATGCGTGCCTGAGCCGTCACAGCTCCTCGTACACCGCCGGGTCCTGGTCGTTCGTGCGACCGTCCGGCCGGGCGAGGCCCGTGAGGGCGTTCATCTCGTGGGTCGTGAGCTCGAACGAGAAGACGTCGAGGTTCTCGCGCTGACGCTCGGGCGACGACGCCTTGGGCAGCGGCACGACGCCGAGCTGCACGTGCCAGCGCAGGATCGCCTGGACGGGGGAGACGCCGTGCGCGGCGGCCACCGCCGTGACGACCGGGTCGCGCAGGAGGTCGCTCGCGCGACCGATCGGGCTCCACGCCTCGGTGACGATCCCGCGCTCGGCGTCCGCGGCCCGCTGCGCGGCCTGCGGGAAGTACGGGTGCAGCTCGACCTGGTTGACGACCGGCGTCACGCCCGTCGCGGCGATCACCGCGTCGAGGTGCTCGGGCAGGAAGTTCGAGACGCCCACGTGGCGGACCAGCCCGCGCTCGCGGCACTCGACGAGCGCCTCGTACGCCTCGACGTACCTCCCGACGCGCGGGTTCGGCCAGTGGATCAGGTACAGGTCGATGTGGTCGAGGCCGGTGCGGAAGAGCGACTCCTCGACGGTGCGGACCGCGTCGTCGTGCGCGTGGTGGCGACCGGGGAGCTTGGACGTGACGATCACGTCGTCGCGCGGGACGTCCGCACGGCGGACGGCCGCACCCACGGCGCCCTCGTTCTCATAGCTGAACGCCGAGTCGATCAACCGGTAGCCCGTGTCGATCGCACGCGCGATCGTCTCCGCCCCCTCCTCACCGCCCAGCCGGTAGGTGCCGAACCCGATCGCGGGGATCGTCGTGCCGTCCTGGGCGCTGAGGGTGGGGATCGTCATGGGCCCCATCGTGCGTCGGGCCCGGCGCGGCACGCACGCCGACGGGCCGGGGGCGCCGGGACCTGCGCCCGGGCGAGTGCGAGAAGTGGCCCCCGATCCGCAGGGACCGGGGGCCACCTCTCACCTCTCGGCGGGTGCTACGCGGCGCTCGGGAAGGGGACACCCGTGGTCGCGTGGCAGCGGTAGCCGTTCGGGTTCTTGTCGAGGTACTGCTGGTGGTAGTCCTCGGCGTAGTAGAACGGCCCGGCCTCGGCGGCGGGGCGCATCTCGGTCGTCACCGGGTCGTAGCCCTTGGCCTCGAGCACCGCGGAGTAGCGTGCCGCGGTGTCGCGGACCGCCTGCTCCTGCTCCGGCGTCGTCCAGTACACGGCGGACCGGTACTGGGTGCCGACGTCGTTGCCCTGGCGGTAGCCCTGCGTCGGGTCGTGACGCTCCCAGAAGATCTTGAGGAGCTCCTCCTCGGAGACCTTCGTCGGGTCGTACGCGACGAGCGCCGTCTCCGTGTGGCCGGTGCGCGCGGTGCACGCCTCCTCGTAGGTCGGGTTCGGCGTCGTGCCGCCCATGTACCCGACGGCGGTGCTCACCACCCCGGGGACCTGCCAGAAGATCTCCTCGGCACCCCAGAAGCAGCCCATCGCGAGGTAGAGCACGCGCGTGCCCTCGGGCCACGGACCGGTGATGGACGTGCCGAGCACGGTGTGGGGACGCGGGGTCTGCAGCACGGGCGACTGGCGCCCGGGCAGCGCGTCCTCGGGGGCGATCATCGTCGTCTTGCCGGACGAGCCGAAGATCGCGTCGAAGATCGAGTTCATCGCTTACCTCCTGAGTTGCCCGGACGACCGGGGCGCTGGCCCACGACGCATCATCCTGGCACGGGGTAGAACGCGGCAGGGGCGGCCGGTGTTCCGGCCCCGCGCGACCGCCTGCCCGGCCGTGGACCGCGCCGTAGGCTGGGCGGATGAGCGACGCCAGCAGCGAGCACCCCGACTGGACCACCACCGGATTCTCCACGCGTGCGATCCACGCGGGCCAGGACCCGGACGCGACGACCGGCGCCGTCGTGCCGCCCATCCACCAGGTCTCGACGTACAAGCAGGACGGCGTCGGCGGGCTGCGCGGCGGCTACGAGTACTCGCGCTCCGCGAACCCGACGCGCACCGCACTGGAGGAGGCGCTCGCGGCCGCGGAGTCCGGCGGCCTCGCCCCGACGGCGGACGGCTCCCCCGCCGCGCGCGGTTTCGCCTTCGCGTCCGGCCTGGCGGCGGAGGACACGCTGCTGCGCGCCGTCGTGCGCCCCGGGGACCACGTGATCGTGCCCGACGACGCGTACGGCGGCACGTACCGGCTCATCGCCCGGGTGTTCGGGCCGTGGGGCGTGGAGCACACGCCCGTCGACCTCACGGACGTCGAGGCCGTCAGGGCCGCGGTACGCCCCGAGACGCGCGTCGTGTGGGTCGAGACGCCCACCAACCCGCTGCTCGGGGTCTCCGACATCGCGGCGCTCGCGGGCGTCGCGCACGACGCCGGGGCGCTGCTCGTCGTCGACAACACGTTCGCGACCCCGTACCTCCAGCGGCCGCTCGCGCTGGGCGCGGACGTCGTCGTGCACTCGACGACCAAGTACGTCGGGGGGCACAGCGACGTCGTCGGGGGAGCGCTCGTCGTGGCGTCGGGCGCGCAGCTCCCGGGCGGGCTCGCGTCGCCCGCGGGCGGGACCGACGTCGCGGGCGCTGTCGGGTTCCACCAGAACGCGTCGGGCGCCGTCGCCGGGCCGTTCGACGCGTGGCTCACGCTGCGCGGCCTCAAGACGCTCGCGGTGCGCATGGACCGCCACCAGGCGAACGCGGCGGCCGTCGCGGACTTCCTCGCGGCCCACCCCGCGGTCACCGAGGTGATCTACCCCGGCCTCGCGTCCCACCCCGGGCACGAGCTCGCGGCGCGCCAGATGCGCGGGTTCGGCGGCATGGTCTCGTTCCGCGCGGGCAGCGAGGCGAAGGCGCTCGACGTGTGCGCGCGCACCCAGGTCTTCACGCTCGCGGAGTCGTTGGGCGGCGTCGAGTCGCTCATCGAGCACCCCGGCCGCATGACGCACGGCTCCGTCGCCGGGACGGCGCTCGAGGTCCCCGACGACCTGGTCCGCCTCTCCGTCGGCATCGAGGACGTCGAGGACCTCGTCGCGGACCTCACCCAGGCGCTGGGGTAGCACGGGCACGCCCCGCCGGGCGGTGGGGAGATCCTGCGCACACCGGGCGCGCCGCGGGTATTCAGCGCCGCGAGCGGAGGGTCGCTCACCTAGGGTTGCGCTGTGAGCGCGCAGACGGACCAGCACAGCACCCCCGACCCGCTTCCTCCCGGCCGCCCCGGCGCGGCGGCGGTGCCCGACTCGGTGCGCTCTGCCGCCGCCTGGTCGTGGCGGCTGCTGCTCATCGGGCTGACGATCGCGGCCGGCCTCTGGCTCGTCACGCAGCTCAAGGTGATCGTCGTCCCCATCGCGGTGGCGCTCCTGCTCACCGTGCTGCTCACGCCCGTCCAGCGCTTCTTCCGGCGCCACCTGCGGATGTCGCGCGGTCTCGCGTCCGGCGCGTCGCTCATCGCGCTCATCGTCGTCGTCGCGGGGCTCGTGGCGATCGCGGGGCAGCAGATCGTCAGCGGCTTCCAGGACCTGCGCGACCAGGCGGTCGAGGGGTTCGAGCAGTTCACCGAGTGGCTCGCCGACGGCCCGCTCGGTCTCGACTCGACGACGATCTCGCACTGGCTCGACCAGGCCGGGACCGCGGTCTCGGAGAACCAGGACTCGATCGTCTCCGGTGCGCTCGGCGCGGCCACGACGATCGGCCACGTGGTCGCCGGCGCCCTCATCGCGCTGTTCTGCACGTTCTTCTTCCTGCTCGACGGGCGCACGATCTGGTCGTGGGTCGTCGGCCTGCTGCCGCTGCGCGCGCGCGACAACGTCCACCAGGCCGGCCGCCGCGGCATCGTGACGCTCGCCGCGTACACGCGCACGCAGATCCTCGTGGCCGCCGTGGACGCCGTCGGCATCGGGATCGGCGCGGCGTTCTTCGTCCCGTCGCTCGCGCTGCCGCTGGGCATCCTCGTGTTCGTCGGGTCGTTCATCCCGATCGTGGGTGCCATCGTCACGGGCTCGATCGCGGTGCTCGTCGTGCTCGTCGCGCAGGGGTGGGTGCAGGCGCTGGTCATGCTCGGCATCGTGCTGCTCGTGCAGCAGATCGAGGGCCACATCCTCCAGCCGTTCCTCATGGGCCACGCGGTCTCGCTGCACCCGGTCGCCGTGCTCCTCGTCGTCGCGGCGGGCAGCTTCGCCGCGGGGATCGTCGGCGCGCTGTTCGCCGTCCCCATCGCCGCGGTCCTCAACACGGTCGTCCTCTACCTGCACGGGCACGACAAGTTCCCCGAGCTCGGGACGGACGACCGCGTCGTGGTGCGGGGGAGTCCGCAGCCCCCGGTCATCGCGCGCGCGGAGGCGGACCTCGAGGACGTGGGCGCGCGCCGTCGGACCCGCGAGGGTGCCGGCGAGGACTCCGCCGTCGCCGGCCCGCACGACGCCGGCCCCGTGGAGGACGCGCCCGGGGAGGTGCGGTGACCTCGGGTCCGGTACCGGTCCCGCTCGACGACGTCCGCGACGCCGCCCGCCTGCTCGACGGCGTCGCGTACCGCACCCCGGTCCAGACGACGCGCGCCATCAGCGAGGCCGCGGGCGTCCGCGTGCTGCTCAAGTGCGAGAACCTTCAGCGCGCCGGGTCGTTCAAGGTGCGCGGCGCGTACGTGCGCATGGCGCGCCTGGGCGACGACGAGAAGGCGCGTGGCGTCGTCGCGGCGAGCGCCGGCAACCACGCGCAGGGCGTCGCGTTCGCGGCCGGTCTGCTCGGCATCCGCGCCGTCGTGTACATGCCGGTGGACGCCGCGCTGCCCAAGGTCGCGGCGACGCGCCAGTACGGCGCCGAGGTCCGGCTCGTCGGCGCGGACGTGGACGAGACGCTCGCCGCCGCGCGCGCCGAGGCCGACCGTACGGGGGCCGTCTTCATCCACCCGTTCGACCACCCCGACGTGGTGGCCGGTCAGGCGACGATCGCGCTGGAGATCCTCGAGCAGGTGCCCGACGTCCGGACCGTGATCGCGCCGCTCGGCGGTGGCGGGCTCGTCGCGGGCCTCGCCGGGGCGTTCGCCCAGGCGGCGCCGCACGTGCGCGTGATCGGGGTGCAGGCGGAGCGTGCCGCCGCCTACCCGGGCTCGCTCGCCGCGGGGGAGCCGACGACGGCGCGGCTCGCCGCGACGATGGCCGACGGCATCGCGGTCGGCACGCCCGGCGTGGTGCCGTTCGGGATCCTGGCGCAGCACGGCGTCGAGGTCCGCACGGTGACCGAGGAGGAGATCTCCCGGTCGCTGCTCATGGTCGCCGAGCGCGCCAAGCTGCTCGTCGAGCCCGCAGCGGCCACCGGCGTCGCCGCGCTCCTCTCCGGGACGGCTGCCGTCGACGCGGGCGCGGCGGACCCGGTCGAGGGGCCCGTCGTCGTCGTCCTGTCCGGCGGGAACATCGACCCGCTCGTGCTGCTGCGGGTCGTGCGGCACGGCCTCGCGGCGGCCGGCCGGTACATCCAGCTCCAGGTGCTGCTCGACGACCGCCCCGGCGCGCTCGCGCGCATGCTCGAGGTCATCGCGACCAAGCGCGGCAACATCATGCACATCGACCACGACCGCACCGACGTGGGCCTCGCGATCGGCGAGGCGTGGGTGCGCATGCAGGTGGAGACCAAGGGCCCCGAGCACTGCGACGAGCTCGTCGCGCACCTGCGCTCCGAGGGCTACCGCGTCGAGCGCAGCGACGGTGGCTCGCCCGGCCTCTGACGCGAAGCGAGAAGTGGCCCCTCCGACGTGCGTCGGAGGGGCCACTTCTCTCGTCTCACCGGCGGCGCGGCCGCCGGTGGCGCATCAGCCCTCGAAGGGCTTCGCGGCGACGATCTTCACGGCGATCTCGTTGCCGTTCGGCGCGGCGTAGCTCGTCTCGTCGCCGACGGTCTTGCCGCCGATCGCGGCACCGAGCGGCGACGTGGGCGAGTACACGTCGAGGTCGGTCGTGCCGGCGATCTCGCGCGAGCCGAGGAGGAACGTCATCTCGTCGCCCGCGACGAGCGCGGTGACGACCATGCCGGGCTCGACCATGCCGTCGTCCGGCGGCGTGCCGATCTGCACGTTGCGCAGCTTCTCGGTGAGCTCACGGATGCGGGCCTCGTTCTTGGCCTGCTCCTCGCGTGCGGCGTGGTAGCCGCCGTTCTCCTTGAGGTCGCCCTCGTCACGCGCGGCGGCGATGCGCTCCGCGATCTCGGTGCGGCCCTCGCCGGACAGGTGGGCGAGCTCGGCCTGCAGCCTGTCGTGCGCCTCCTGGGTCAGCCAGGTGACGGTGGTGTCGGTCACGGTTCGCTCCTTCCTTTCCATGGTCGACGGCCGGGTCGGTCGCACGGCCGTACGGGTACGGGCAGCCGGGGCGCGTGCGTTCGCGGTGCGCCTGCCTGCCCGGGTCGGTGACGCTGGCCGGGTGGCAGCGCGTAGGACTGGTCTCCTGCTGGTCGCCGGGGCGCCCGGAGGACGCGTGCCTGTCACCGGCACGCAGTCTCGGGCTCCACACGGTCGGGTGCGGGAATCCCTCAGGATAGCAAAGCACAGGGCGCCGACAGCGACGCCGCAGGTCAGCGAGCGCGCGCGGCCGACACCCCGGGGCGCGTCAGGGGACGACGCGGCAGGACTGGACGATGCCCGTCGTGGCGAGCTCGGAGGTCGCCACGCTCACGGTGTACCGGGACTCCGTGACCTCGACCGGGCCGACCGTCACGTCGACCGTCCCGACCTGGGCGAAGCTCTCGGCGAGGGCGTCGAGCGTGCACGTCGCCGTCGTCCCCGGGTCCATGTAGACCTCGAACGTCACGTCGACGCGCTCCGGGCTCACGACGGTGTAGCCGAAGTCCTTGAACCGCACCGGCTCGTTCGCGTACCGCAGCCCGATGACGAGCGTGATCGCGAGCCCGACGATCGCGACGAGCACGATCCCGACGACGGCGAGGCGTCGGCGCCGCTCGGTCGGCTCGGGCCCGTAGCGGCCCGCCGGCGGTCGCAGGGGCGCGCCCGGGCTCGGCTGCGGGGCGGTGGTCTCGTTCGTCATGGTGCGGTCCCGTGGTCGGTGCCGCCGCGTCCGGTCGCGGACCCGGCGTCCTTCCGGTGGTCCCGGCGGTTCGTCAGGTGTGGGCGCGGTGGGGGATCATGTCCTCGACCCATCTTCGCAGAGCCCGGGCGCTCGTCGTGCACCCACGACAGGTCCGGCCGTGCGAGGAGACGTACGACGCACCCGGGAGGACCAGTGGCCGAACCCGCGGCCGGATCGACCACCCACCACGAGCAGCCGGAGACGCTCCGTCTCCTGGCCGTGCACGCCCACCCCGACGACGAGTCGAGCAAGGGCGCCGCGACGGCCGCCCGCTACGCGGCCGAGGGCGTCGACGTGCTCGTCGCGACGTGCACGGGCGGTGAGCGAGGCGACATCCTCAACCCGAGCTTCGGCGAGGGGCCCGACGGCATCGAGGGCATGCGCGCCCTGCGCCGGGTCGAGATGGCGTCCGCGGCGCGCGCTCTCGGGGTGCGCCAGCAGTGGCTCGGGTTCGTCGACTCGGGGCTCCCGGAGGGCGACCCGCTGCCCCCGCTGCCCGAGGGCTCGTTCGGCCTGGTCCCGCTCGAGGAGGCGGCCGCGCCGCTCGTCGAGCTCGTGCGCGAGTTCCGGCCCCACGTCGTGACGACGTACGACCCGTCGGGCGGCTACCCCCACCCCGACCACGTCATGTGCCACCGCGTCGCGTTCGAGGCGTTCCACGCCGCGGGCGACCCCGACCGCTACCGCCGCGAGGGCGGCGCGGCCCCGTGGGCGCCGCTCAAGCTGTACTACAACCACGACTTCTCGATGAACCGGATCCGGACGCTGCACGAGGCGATGCAGGGTGCCGGCCTGGAGTCGCCGTTCGGCGACTGGGTCGAGTCCCGGTCCGCGCGGGAGATCCCCGAGCGCGAGGTCACGACCCGCGTCCACGTCGCGCGCTACTACGCGCAGCGCGACGCGGCGCTCATCGCGCACGCGTCGCAGATCGACCCCGACGGCTTCTTCTTCGCGATCCCGCGCGACCTCGAGGTCGACGTGTGGCCGTTCGAGGAGTTCGAGCTCGCCGAGTCGCGCGTCCCCACGCAGCTGCCCGAGGACGACCTCTTCGCGGGCGTCCGCGAGCTCGTCACGAGCGAGGGGGCGGCCTCATGACCACGACGACCTCCCTCGCGGACTCCCTGGTGGCGTCCGGTGCTGGTGGTCCGGGCTGGGCGGCCGACGTCGTCGCCGAGACCGCGACGCCGAGCCCCTCGGACGACCCGCTGCGCGAGGACCTCGACCCGAACGACGTGTCCCCGGGTCTCGTCGGCTTCCTCGCGATCTTCGCGGTGGCCCTCGCGACCGTCGGCCTGTTCTTCGCGCTGTCCCGCCAGCTCCGGCGCATGCGGCACAACGCCGAGGTGCAGGGCATCGGCGCGGACGGGCCGCTGGAGCCGGGCGACGGCGACGACGGCGAGTCCTCCGGCGGCGCGACGGGCGACGGCAGCGCACCCGACGGCAGCGCTCCCGACGGGGCGCCCGGCAGCGGTCCCGCGCGGCAGGGCTGACCGTGGCCACCGGGGCACGGGTCACGATCGGCCAGCTCGAGGTGTCGGCCGACCACGCGGCCAACCTCGTCACGATCGGCGCCGCGTTCCGGGAGGCGGCGCGCGTGCGCGCAGACCTGCTCGTCCTGCCCGAGTACGCGGCGGGCTTCGACCCGCGGGGCACGGGGGTCGAGCACGCCGAGCCGCTCGACGGGCCGTTCGTGACGACCCTGCGCCGGCTCGCGCGCGAGCAGGGGGTCGCGGTGATCGCGGGCACGCTCGTGCCGGGCAGCGCGGCGGGACGGGCGGTCAACGTGGTGGTCGCCGTCGACGCGTCCGGCGAGCTCGTGGGCACGTACCGCAAGGTCCACCTCTACGACGCGTTCGGGCACCGCGAGTCCGACCGGCTCGACGCCGGCGACCCGGCGGCACCCCCGCTGGTCCTGCGCCTCGGCGACCTGACCTTCGGCGTCATGACCTGCTACGACCTGCGGTTCCCCGAGAGCGCGCGGCGGCTCGTCGACGCCGGTGCGGACGTGCTGGTCGTGCCCGCGGCGTGGGCGGCGGGCGACCTCAAGGCCGACCAGTGGCGAACCCTCGCCCGTGCGCGGGCGATCGAGAACACCGCCGTCGTGCTCGCGGTCGGGCAGGCGGGCAAGGGCGTGACCGGCCGCTCGCTCCTCGTGGGGCCCGACGGTCAGGTAGGTCTCGAGCTCGGCGAGGGCGCCGAGCTGCGCAGCGCCGACCTCGACCCCGCGGCCCTGGCGGGCGTGCGCGAGCGCAACCCGTCCCTCGCGAACCGCCGCTACGCCGTCGTACCGCGGGGCTGAGGCCAAGGCGGCTCAGCGCGCCGCGACCGCCGCGAGCATGATCGCGACGTAGTGGCACGTGAACCCGACGACGGTGAGCACGTGGAAGATCTCGTGGAAGCCGAACCAGCGGGGGCTGGGGTTCGGCTTCTTGATGCCGTAGACGACGGCGCCGAGCGTGTAGGCGAGGCCGCCGACGGCGACGAGCCAGACGATCGCCGGCCCGTTCGTCGTGGTCCAGAACTGCGGCATGTACCCGACGGCGACCCAGCCGAGGGCGACGTAGATCGGCACGTAGACCCAGCGCGGGGCGTCGAGCCACAGGATCCGGGCGAGGAGGCCGAGGACGGCGCCGCCCCACACGATCGCGAGCAGGATCGTCGCGGTCCGCTGGGGGAGGAGGAGCACGGCGAGGGGCGTGTACGTGCCGGCGATGATGAGGAAGATGTTCGAGTGGTCGGCGCGGCGGAGCACCCCGGCGACGCGAGGCGACCACGTGCCGCGGTGGTAGACCGCGCTCGTGCCGAAGAGCAGGCACGCGCTGAGCCCGAAGATCGCGCACGACACCTTGCCCGCGACAGGCGGCGCGACGACGACGAGGACGATGCTCGCGACGAGGACGAAGGGGAAGGTCCCGGCGTGGATCCACCCGCGCAGGCGCGGCTTGACCGCCTCGGCGACCTTCTCGACGGCGTCGCCCACGCTCTCGCGGACGCTCTCCAGGGCGCCGGCGTCGGGTGCGTCGGGGGTTCGGTCGCTGTCGGTCGGTCGGTCCACGGCGTCTCCTCGGGGTCGGGCCGGATCGGGCGCGGTCAGGGTCGTGCTCGGTCTTGCGGAGTCGGCGCACGGCGCCGTCACGGTCAACCTACGCCATCGTAGGTTACGGCAGCGTAGGTAGACGACCGCGGACGGCGCCGCGGTGTGAAGATCCTGGGCAGGGGCGTGCGCGGCCGCCGCAGCCCTGCCGTCCGGGCGGCGCGGGGCGGTAGCGTGTGCGGGTTCGGCCCGCGTGTCCCGACCAGGGGCCAGCCCGCCGGGCGACACCCGTCCTTCCACCGTCGAGGAACCGTCGTGCGCCTGCCCCGCCCCGTCTACGGACTCTACGAGCGTCGCCTCGCCGCGACCCTCTCGCACGAGAGCGTGCCCCGCCACGTGGGCGTCATCCTCGACGGCAACCGGCGCTGGGCGCGCTCGTTCGGCGAGTCGACGGCGACCGGCCACCGCCGAGGTGCGGACAAGATCGCGGAGTTCCTGGGCTGGAGCGAGGACCAGGGCGTCGAGGTCGTCACGCTGTGGATGCTCTCGACCGACAACCTCTCGCGCTCGCAGGAGGAGCTCTCCGCGCTGCTCGACATCATCGAGGACGCGGTGCGCGACCTGGCCGACTCGGGCCGGTGGCGTCTGCGGGTCATGGGCCGCCTCGACCTGCTCCCCGAGCGCCTCGCGGGCGCGCTGCGCGAGGCGCAGCAGCGCACGGCCTCGGTCGACGGGCTCCAGGTGAACGTGGCCATCGGCTACGGCGGGCGCCACGAGATCGCCGACGCCGTGCGGTCCTACCTCCGCGAGCAGGCGGCCGCGGGCGCGCGGCTCCAGGACCTCGCGGAGAACCTCGACGTCGAGCACATCGAGGAGCACCTGTACACCAAGGGTCAGCCGGACCCGGAGCTCGTCATCCGCACGTCGGGCGAGCAGCGCCTCGGCGGGTTCCTGCTGTGGCAGAGCGCGCACTCCGAGTTCTACTTCTGCGAGGCGTACTGGCCCGACTTCCGGCGCGTGGACTACCTGCGCGCGCTGCGCGCCTACTCCCAGCGCGAGCGCCGGCTCGGCCGCTGATCCTCTCCGCCAGCGGGTAGGGTCGATGCGAACGCATCGATCGATCCGTCCGGGGGTGTCATGGTCGCGCAGGGCCACCGCGACGACGGGCCTGTGACCGCACCCGGCCACGCGAGCCCCCGGCTCGCCGTCGAGACGTGGGAGTCGCTCTTCCGGGCGCAGGTGACGATCATGCGCCGGCTCCAGTCGGACCCCGTCTGGGACGGCCTGACCCTGCGCGAGTACGACGTGCTCTTCTCGCTCACCAAGGGCCCCGACGAGGGGATGCGCCTGCGCGACCTCAACGTCTACATCCTGCTCAGCCAGCCGTCGCTGAGCCGCATGGTGGACCGGCTGGCGACCCGCGGCCTGGTCGACCGGACGTCCGCGCCCGACGACGCGCGCGGCACGCTCGTCCGGCTCACCCCGGCGGGCCGGGACCTCCAGCGGGCGACCGGCCGCGCGCACGCGCGCGCGATCGCGACCTACGTGGGCGGGGCGCTCGACGACGACGAGCTCGCGACGCTCGGCGCGCTCCTCGAGCGGCTGCGCGCGGCGCAGAGCGACATCCCCGACGCGGTGCCGGACCCGCGGACGGCCGAGCGGCGTCCCTGAGCGCTGTGGCGGGGAACACGTCCGGTCCGTCCGTTCCCGGGCGGACCAGGACGGGTCCGGCTGCCTAGGATGCGAGCGTGTCCTCAACGCCGAGCACCACCCCGACCGGTCCCGACCAGCCACGCCCTGACGGCCCGCTGCGCGTCGTCGTCGCGCCCGACTCGTTCAAGGGCAGCCTGAGCGCCGCGGACGTCGCGCACGCCGTCGCCGCCGGGATCCGCAGCGTCGTCCCGGACGCCGAGGTCGTCGAGCTCCCCATGGCCGACGGCGGAGAGGGGACGCTCGAGGCGCTCCTCGCCGTGTGGGGCGTGCCGGCGCGCGAGGTCGTGACGGTCGACGCGATCGGCCGCCCGCGCACCGCGCGGTACGGGGTCTCTGCCGACGGGCGGCTGGGCGTCGTGGAGCTCGCGGAGGCGAGCGGCCTGCCGCAGGTGAGCGACGTCGCGCTCCAGCCCCTGCACGCGCACACCCTCGGCACCGGGGCGGCAGCCGCCGCCGTGCTCGACGCGGGCGTGGACGAGGTGATCGTGTGCCTCGGCGGGTCGGCGTCGACCGACGGCGGCGCGGGCATCCTCACCGGTCTCGGCGCGCGGCTCCTGGACGCCGCCGGCGCGCCGGTGCCCGACGGCGGCGAAGGGCTCGCGCGCGTCGCGCGCCTGGACCTGTCCGGGCTGCACCCGCGTGCCCGCGACGTGCGCTGGCGACTCGCGGTCGACGTGACCAACCCCCTGCACGGCGAGCGAGGTGCGGCCTCCGTGTTCGGCCCGCAGAAGGGCGCCCAGGAGGCGGACGTCGCGTTCCTCGACGACGCGCTGCGCCGCTGGGCGGGCGTGCTCGTCGAGGAGGCCGGGTTCGACGTGTCCGAGCTCGCGGGCGCGGGCGCCGCCGGAGGTGTGCCGGCGGCGATGGTCGGCGTCCTCGGTGCCGAGCTGGAGCCCGGCGCGCGGCTCGTCGCCGAGGCCGTCGGGCTGCCGGACGCGATCCGTCGCGCGGACCTGGTCCTCACGGGCGAGGGGTCGTTCGACTCGCAGTCGGTCAACGGGAAGGTCGCCGACGCGATGGGCGCGCTCGCCGCCGAGGCGCCGCACCGCCCGCCGGTCGTCGTGCTCGCGGGGCGCGTCCTGCTGCCGGCCCACCAGGCGCGCGACGCCGGGATCGCCGCGGCGTTCAGCATCGCCCCCGGCCCCATCGAGCTCGACGAGCTGCTCGACCGCACGGCCTCCCGGCTGACCGACCTCGCCGCGACGGTCACGAGCCTCCACGTCGCCTCACGGCGCTGACCGCCCCGCCGAGGCGAGGCTCGAGCCCGAGGCCCGCGCGGCCGGAGTCACCGCCGGGGCCAGGTCCACGGCGGCTGGTCGAGCAGACCCTCGCGCCCGGCGACCGTCGTCTCACCGAACGGCGTGCGGACGAGCTCGACCTCGAGGAGGTCGCCGGGGCCCGGCAGGTCGGCCGCGCCCGACGTCGTCGCGTCCCGCAGCGCCTCGACGAGCGGCGTCGCGTGGGTCACCACGACGACCTGCGTCTCCCGCGCCGCGGCGTGCACGAGCGCGCCGAGCGCCGGGAGCAGGTCGGGGTGCAGGCTCGTCTCCGGCTCGTTGAGCACGAGGAGCGCGGGCGGTCGCGGCGAGAGCAGCGCGGCGACGAGGAACAGGTAGCGCAGCGTCCCGTCGCTCAGCTCGGCGCCGGTGAGGGGCCGCAGCAGTCCGTCCTGGTGGAGGGCGAGCTCGAACCGCCCGTCGTCGGCGTGCACCGCGAGCCGGCTCCCGGGGAACGCGCGGGAGACGGCGGCGTCGAGCTCGTCGCCGCGGCCGAGGTCCCGCACGGTCTCGAGCGCCGCGGCGAGGTCGGCGCCGTCGTGCGCGAGGACCGGCGTGCGGGTGCCGACCTGAGGCGCGCGCGCCGGGGCGCCGGCGTCGGTGCGGAGCTGGTCGTAGAACCGCCACGAGCGCAGGACCTCCCGCACCGCGACGACCTCCGGCGCGCCCACGGGGTCGACGAGCTCGGTGAGCACGCTGTCGAACGACCGGAGCCGGGCGGGGGAGGAGACCCAGCGTCCGGCGTCGTCCCGCACGCGGACCGCGGGTCCACGCCGCTCGACCTGGAGCGTCGGGGGACGCGGGGCCGGGCCGGACCAGATCGTCTCGACCTTGATCTCCGGGTCGAGGCCGAACGCCGACCCCGGGTGCTGCGGCAGCCCGAGGTCGACGGCGTAGCCGAGGTCGCCCGGATCCGCGCCCGCGAACCCCAGCCGCAGCGCGACGGGCGCGGTCCGGCGGGTGCCCTGCACCGGGCCGCCGTCACGCAGCGCGCGGCTGCCGCCCTGCTCGGGCCCGGCCCACAGCGTCGAGCGCAGCCCGCCCTCGCGCGCGACCGCCCCGACCGCGCCCCCGAGGGCGCACTCGGCGAGCAGGCGCAGCGCGCGGTACAGGCTCGACTTGCCGGTCCCGTTGGCCCCGGTCACGACCGTCAGCCGGCCGAGCGGCAGGACCAGGCTGCGCAGGGATCGGTACCCCTCCACGGCGATCGTCGCGAGCATCGTCACCTCCGCCGCGCACGC
This sequence comes from Cellulosimicrobium sp. E-16, assembly GCF_049913115.1. Taxonomy (NCBI): domain Bacteria; kingdom Bacillati; phylum Actinomycetota; class Actinomycetes; order Micrococcales; family Promicromonosporaceae; genus Cellulosimicrobium; species Cellulosimicrobium sp. E-16. The sequence goes on along the minus strand of NZ_CP183974.1, from coordinate 3,501,517 downwards.
TACGCGTCGCCTCCAACGCAGGCTCGCCGCGGTCCCTGGCCGTCCGCACCTCAGGTTGCGGACGCCCGTATCCAGGAATTCGGGAATTCTCGTCCAGGAATGCTGTCAACCCCGTCCCGAAATGGCGAGATCAGCGTCACCGCGACGTGCCTGGACGCATTCAGAAGGCGTTTTCTAGGCTGCCTTCTCGTGGGAATTCTCGAGCTCGTGGTGATCGCCGTCGCGCTCGCGGCGGACGCGTTCGCCGTGGCGCTCGCGCAGGGCACCCGGATGCGGCGCCCGACGTGGCGCGAGACCGCGCGCGTCGCGGTCCTCTTCGGCCTCTTCCAGGCCCTCATGCCGCTCGCCGGCTGGGCGCTCTCGACGTGGTTCGCCGACGCGGTCTCCGGCGTGGCGCCGTGGATCGCGTGCGGGATGCTCGCCGTCGTGGGCGCGCACATGGTCAAGGAAGGCCTCCAGGACGAGGCCGAGCATGCCGTCGAGCACGTGGAGGGGCCTGCGCGAGAGCAGGTCGAGGCCGCGGATGCCCTCGGTGTTCCGGCCGCCGTCGCGACGCTCGCGCCGCCCGTCACCCGGCGCCCCCGCGTGGCCTACCGCGTGCTGCTCCCGCTGGCGATCGCGACGTCGATCGACGCCGCGGCGTCGGGCGTCACGTTCGCGGTGCTCGGCGTCCCGATCCTCCCCGCCGTCGCGCTCGTGGGCGTCGTGACGCTCGTGCTGTCGGGCCTCGGGGTGCGGATCGGCGCGCGGGTGGGCGAGCGCCTGGGCCGCTGGGCGACCGTCGTGGGCGGCGTCGTGCTCGTCCTGCTCGGCCTGCGCATCCTGCTGGTGCACCTGCTCTGACCCGCTGACCTGCTGTGGGCGTGAAAGGGGCCCGGTTCTCGACCGAGAACCGGGCCCTTGTCACGCCCACAGCACGGGGCGGGATCAGTCGGTGATGGCGAAGGCGTCGATCTCGACGAGCATCTCCTCGCGCGGCAGGCCCGTGAACACCGTGGTGCGGCTGGGCAGCACGCCCTTCGTGGTGTGCTGCGCGACGAACGCGCCGTAGGCGTCGTTCATGATCGGGAAGTCCTCGCGCTTCGTGAGGTAGACGCGGAGCATGACGACGTCGTCGAACGTCGCGCCGGACGCCTCGACGATGGCCTTGACGTTCTCGAGCGTGCGCGTGGTCTGCGCGGCGACGTCACCGGGGTACAGGTACTCGCTCGTCGCGGGGTCGACGGGGCCCTGGCCCGAGACCTGGACGAACGGGCCCTTGCGCACGCCCTGGTGGAACGTGTGCGCGGGGGCCGGTGCGTCGGGGGTCGAGATCGCGGTCTTCTCGCTGGTCATGATGTCCTCTCGGTTCTGCGGGGTCGCTGGGTGGAGGTGGTCACGGACGGTGGTCAGAGATCGATGGTCGCGAGGTCCGTGACCTCGTCGCCGCGCACGACGGCGGCCACGCGCCAGCGGTCGAACGTCGTGCAGGGGTGGGAGATGCCGAACCCGACGACGTCGCCCGGGCGGACCTGGGCGGTCGCGGGGCCGGTCACCTGGCTGGCACCCGCGTCGCCGGCGTCGAGCGCGAGGTAGAGGTGCTGGTCGTTGAGCGCGGTCACGCGCGTCCCGGCGAGCTCGCGCGCGGGCAGCCAGCCGTCGTCGGACTGCGAGCGCAGCCACAGCGCGACGGGCAGGTCGATGTCGAACGACACGTCGCGGCGCCCGATGCCGCAGATCGCGAGACCCGGCTCCGGGACGGACAGGACCTGGCCCCAGACGGTCGCGGCGCCCCGGAGCGGCTCCGCGCCGGGGATGCGGCTCCACGGGTCGGTGCGCGAGTAGAAGCCGTGGTCGTGCGTGACGTACGCGCCCGAGCGCACGACGACGCGGACCTCGACCTCGCGACCGTCGGCGCCGGCGACCGGTCCGGGCAGCTCGGCGAGCACGACGTCGAGGAACGAGCTGCCACCCGCCGACAGCACGAGCGGCTCGTCAGCGCCCGCGAGGCCCTCGCGGACGAACGCGGCGCCGAGGTCGCGCAGCCCGTCGCACCACGCGGCGACGGCGGCGAGCTCGTCGTCGGTCGTGCTGCCCGCGACGGAGCCCTCGTACCCCGTGACGCCGAGCAGGCGCAGGCCCGACGCGCGGACGGCGCGCGCGAGGTCGAGCGCCGCGGCGGTGCTGCGCACGCCCGTGCGCCCGCCCGGCACGCCGAGCTCCACGAGCACGCCGAGGCGCGCCCGGACGGCGGCGGGTGCGTCGGCGAACCCGCGCGCGAGCAGGTCGACCCCGTGCGGCGAGTCCACGCACAGCCACACCTCGTCCTCGGCGTCCGGGTGGCCCTCGTCGAGGACGCCCGACAGGTCGTCCCGCAGCCACGCGATCTCGCGCGGGTCGAGCAGCTCGTTCGCGAGCAGCACGCGCGGCACGCCCCAGTCGCGGACGGTGCGCAGCTGCGACGGCGTCGCGACCGTCGCCCCCCAAGCGCCCGCAGCGGCCTGCCGCGCGTAGAGCGCGCGCGACATCGTGGTCTTCACGTGCGGCGCGTGCTCGACGCCGCGCTCCGCGCACACGCGCGCCACGACGCCGACGTTGTGGTCGAGCGTCGCGTCGTCGAGCGTGAGCAGCGGCCAGGAGAAGGCACCGTCCGTGACGCGCGGCGAGCCCGCGAGCACGTCCGCGACGGTCGCCGGGGCGTCGAGCCGCAACCCCTTGGTCCGGGGCCCGACGGCGTCGTGCGCCCAGGGTCGGTCGGGTGCGGGACGCGCGGCGTCGTCCGTCGTGCCGGTCATGTGGTCCTCCTCGGGAGTGGGGCTCTCGTGCTGGACGGCTCGCGGCTCACGTCGCCGGAACGCCCGCGCCCGGGCGCAGCGGCCGGCCCGGGAGGGCGTCGGTCAGCGAGCCGTCGCGCAGGACGGGCACGCCCGCCACGAGCACGTCGTCCGCGCCTGACGCCGGGCGGCGCGGGTCCTCGTACGTCGCCTCGTCGCGCACCCGGTCGGGGTCGACGAGCGCGAGGTCCGCGACCGCCCCCGGCGCGACCACGCCGCGCCCGGTGAGCGCGAACCGCTCGGCGGGTCGCGTCGACAGGTGCGTGACGGCGTCGTGCCACGTCCAGTCCCCGAGCGTACGCACGTGCTCGGCGAGGAAGCGCGCGAAGGCACCCCAGCCGCGCGGGTGGGGGCGGCCGCCGGCATAGATCGCGTCCGACCCGCCCACGTGCGCGCGGTGGCGCAGCAGGGCGCGCACGGACTCGGGCGAGTTGGTCGGGGGCTGCGCGAACACGCACGAGGCGCGCAGGCGCGTCGTGACGAGCAGTCGCACCGCCGCCTCCGCCGGCGACACGCCCAGGCGGGCGGCGACGTCGGGCAGGGTCATGCCCTCGGCCCAGGCCAGGGCGTCGGCGGGCCCGCCCTCGGGGGCACCGGCGGCGGTGCCCGTGGGGACCGCCGCCATCGTGACGCGGGGCCACAGGTCGGCCAGGGCGGGGAAGTGCTCGCGATGCAGGCGGTCGAGGACGGCGGGGTCCGTCAGGGCCGCCACGGTCGCGTCGACGTCCGCGATGGGCAGCCAGGTCGGCAGGGACACCATCGACAGGATGGAGCAGCCGCGCAGGTAGGGGTAGGAGTCGAACGTGACGTCCAGGCCCTGGGCGTGGGCCTCGTCGACGTAGCCGAGCAGCTCCGCGGCGGGGCCGTGGTAGTGCGAGACGTGCGTCGCGACGCCCGACGCGCGCGCGACGCGCACGAGCTCCGCGAACGCCGGGCCGGCCTTGTCCTCGTAGCCGCGCATGTGCGACACGTGGGGGAGCCCGCGGGCCGCGAGGATGCTCGTGAGGGCGACGAGCTCGGCCTCGTCGGCGTACGTCGCCGGGACGTACTCCAGGCCGGTCGACATCCCCAGCGCGCCGTCGTCGAGCGCGGCGGTGAGCAGGGCGCGCATGCGGTCGGCCTCGGCGGGCGTCGCGGCGCGGGCCGCCGCGCCCAGCACCGCGTAGCGGATCGTGCCGTGGGGGGCGAGGTAGCCGACGTTGACCCGGGTCGTCCCGTCGTAGGTCGCGAGCAGGTCGTTGACGGACCCGCCGCGGAACGTGGGGTGCTCGCCGTTGATCGCGGCGAAGTACCCGCTCGCCCAGGCCGCCGCGTCGTGCAGGCCCGACGACGGCTCGTCGCCCGCGGTGTGCCGCTCGCCCGGGGCGGGCGAGGGCGCGTAGGACACGCCGTCCTGCCCGACGACGACGCTCGTCACGCCCTGGCGCAGCATCGCGAGCTGCACGTCCTCGTCCAGGACGGCCGCCTCGCCGTGCACGTGCGCGTCCACGAACCCGGGCAGCAGCAGCCGCCCGCCCGCGTCGAGCACGTCGGCGCTCCCCGGGGCGGACCCGGCGGGGGAGATGCTCTCGACCCGGCCCGCGCGGACCGTCACGTCCACGGGGGAGGAGGAACCGCCGTCGGGCTCGACGAGCCGGGCGCCGCGGACCACGAGCGCGCTCACGCGGGGCCGCCCTCGTCCTCGTCGCGGCCCTCGACCCAGCCGCCGACACCGCGCAGGCCGCCTGCGGCGAGCTCGGCCGCGCGGTCCCGCGGCCAGCCCGCGACTCCCGGCCGGGTCTGCCACGGGTGCGGGCCGTCGAGCGGCCGGTACTCGACCCCGTACGCGTCGAGGCGCGGCAGGTGGTGCGCGACGAGGCGCTCGCGGAACGCGTGCGACGCGGGTGAGCCCGGAGAGCGGTCGGCCTCGGGCGACCACATGACCTCCGCGAACGCCGCGAGGCGCGGGAACGCGGCGTAGTCGACCCGGCGGGCGGAGTCGAGGTGCTCGGACCACAGCTCGGCCTGACCGCCGAGCAGGACGCCCGGCCGGTCGTCGTCCGTGCCCGGCTCCGGCTCCGCTCGCGAGCCCGCGAGCCCCGCCGGCAGCGGTTCGAACGCGTACACGTCGTCGAGCGTCGTGAGGAAGCCGACGGGCACCGGCTCGTCCGGTGCGTCGCCGCCGCGGTGGTCGAGGTAGACGACCTGCTCCGGGGCCATGACCACGTCGTGGCCCGCGGCGAGCGCGTCCGCCCCGACGGTCCACCCCCGCCACGACGTCACGACGACGTCGCGAGGCAGCGCGGGCCCGAACGCCTCGTCCCACACGACCGCGCGCCGCCCGCGGGAGGCGACGTGCTCCGCGAGCCGGGCGAGGAACCAGCCGTGCAGCCCGCCGACGTCGTCGAGCCCGAGCGCCTCGGCGCGCGCGACGATCGCCGGGTTCTCGCGCCACAGCGTCGTCGGCACCTCGTCGCCGCCGATCGCGACGAACGGTGCGTCGAACACGTCGAGCACCTCGTCGAGCACGTGCCGGAAGAACGTCAGCGACTCCTCGGACGGGTCGAGCACCTCGGTGCTCACGCCCCAGGTCGTACGCACCTCGTGCGGCTGCTTGCGCGTGCCGAGCTCGGGGTACGCCGCCACGGCGGCCTCGACGTGCCCCGGCGCGTCGATCTCCGGCACGACCGTCACGCCGCGCTCGCGCGCGTAGGCGACGATCTCGCGCAGGTCGTCCTGGGTGTAGAAGCCGCCGTGCGGGCGGCCGTCGAAGACGCCGGCGCGCCACGTGCCGACGCCCGACTCGCGCCGCCACGCCCCGACCTCGGTGAGGCGCGGGTAGCGCGCGATCTCCATGCGCCACCCCTGGTCGTCGGTCAGGTGGAGCTGCAGCACGTTGAGCCTGTGCGCCGCAGCGAGGTCGACGAACCGCAGCACGTCGACCTTCGGGAGGAAGTGGCGCGCGACGTCGAGCAGCACGCCGCGCCACGGGAACCGGGGGTGGTCGGTGATCGTGACGTGGGGGAGGACCAGCGCCGGCGTGGCGGAGGCGTCGGCCGGAGCGCGCCGGAACGCGGCCGGGCCGGCGAGCTGGCGGAGCGTCTGCGCGGCGGCGTGCGCGCCGTCGAGGCCGCCGGCGTCCACGCGGACCCCGCCGGCGTCGACCGTGAGGCGGTAGCCCGACGGCGGGAGGTCGCTGTCGAGGGCGAACGCCACCACGGCGGTGGGCACCGTGGCGCTGAGCGGCGCCGGAACCGTCGGGTCTGCCGGTCCGGGGGCCGATGGGTCGGCCGGCACGAGGTCGAGGCCGAAGGCGCCATCCGTCACGCGGCGCCACCAGCGCGCGGCGGCGCGCAGCGCCGGGTCTGCGACGACCCGCGTCCCGTCGGGGATCGCCGTCGTCCCTGCGCCGGGCGTCAGCGCCGCGGGAGCGGGGACGATCCCGAACGGGTCCGTCGTGGACGCGGGGTGGGGCGCGGGCACCTTTTGGAAGGACACCGAACGAGCCTAGCAACCGACGTGGCCTCCTCACCCCGCCCCGCCCGGGGACCCCACGACGCGGCGAGGTTCGGACGACGCAAGCATGCGTTCGGCCGCCCCGGATTCACGCAAGCGGCTTGCAGCGGCGCGTATAGTCGACGGCATGTCGAGACGTCTGGCGGAGGTCGCCACCAAGGTCGGTGTCAGCGAGGCCACGGTGAGCCGCGTGCTCAACGGGAAGCCCGGCGTCTCGCAGGCGACGCGCGACGCGGTGCTCACCGCGCTCGACGTGCTCGGCTACGAGCGGCCGACCAAGCTGCGCGGCGAGCGCGGGCGCCTCGTGGGGCTCGTGCTCCCCGAGCTCGTCAACCCGATCTTCCCGGCGTTCGCCGAGGTCATCGGTGGCGCGCTCGCGCAGCAGGGCTTCACGCCGGTGCTGTGCACGCGGACCGCGGGCGGCGTCACGGAGGCCGAGTACATCGACCTCCTCCTGGGCCAGCACGTGTCGGGCGTGATCTTCGCGGGCGGCTTCTACGCCGAGCGCCTGGCCGACCACGCGCACTTCCGCCGCCTCGAGAAGCTCGGGCTGCCCGTGGTGCTCATGAACGCCTCGATCGAGGACCTCGACTTCCCGCGCGTCTCGTGCGACGACCTCGTCGCGATGAACCAGGCGCTCGGCCACGTGCTCTCGCTCGGCCACGAGAAGGTCGGCCTGCTGCTCGGGCCGGCGGACCACGTGCCGTCCGAGCGCAAGCTCGCCGCGGCGCAGGCGTTCGCCGAGCGGCAGGGGCACGTGCTCGACCCGGCGCTCGTCGTGCACAGCCAGTACTCGCTCGAGAGCGGGCAGGCCGCCGCGAACCGCCTGCTCGAGGCCGGCGCGACGGCGATCGTGTGCGCGAGCGACCCGCTCGCCCTCGGCGCCGTCCGCGCGGTCCGGCGCGCGGGCCTGGACGTCCCGACGGACGTCTCCGTCGTCGGCTACGACGACTCGAACCTCATGAACTCCACCGACCCGGCCCTGACCACGGTCCGCCAGCCCATCGAGCCCATGGGCCGGGCCGCCGTCGACCTGCTCGCGAGCATGATCGCGGGCGCCGACGTCTCGCGCGACGAGCTCCTGTTCGAGCCCGAGCTCGTCGTGCGCGGCTCGACCGCCGCGGCGCACGCCGCCGGCCGTGAGGCCACCGCCTCCTAGTCCCTACCCACTCCTCCAGGGCCCCGGCCCGGCCGCTCGCGCGCGCCGGACCGGGGCCCCTCGTCGTCGCGCCCTCCCGCGGTCGCCGAACCCGGGGTTGTCGGCACGGCGGAGGTCGAGCCCGCCGACATCCCCGGGCTCGACGCGGTCGGGGTGCGTCGTGGCGCGGGACGGACCCATGTCGCGAAGGGTCGGGCGCAAGGGATCGTAGGTCTCTCGACGTCGAGAGATAGCGTTTCGATAACGACACTGTCATGTTCTTGCGCGGATCATGTCGTCTAGTTACAGTCGTCCACGACGGCGCGGTCGGCACCTGGTGCACGACGGTCGTCCCGGGAACCCCGCCCGGTCGGATCGAACGCAGTGCGCAGCAGCAGGCGAGGCGCGGCCCCCGGGCCGCGCGGCCCACGAACTCACGGAAGAGGACGCGGTGAGCAACGATCACCCCCGAGTCGCCGACGGCGAACCCACCCCCGACGCGACCCTCGCGCAGGCGGTGCGGGCGCCGGGGGCGGCGTCGCCCGACTGGTGGCGCAGCGCCGTGATCTACCAGGTGTACGTGCGCAGCTTCGCGGACGGGAACGGCGACGGGACGGGCGACCTCGCGGGCGTGCGCCAGCACCTCACCTACCTGCGCGACCTCGGGGTCGACGCGATCTGGTTCACCCCCTGGTACGTGTCCCCGCTCGCGGACGGCGGCTACGACGTCGCGGACTACCGCGCGATCGACCCCCAGTTCGGCACGCTGGCCGAGGCGGAGCAGCTCATCGCGGAGGCGCGCGAGCTCGGGATCCGCACGATCATCGACGTGGTCCCCAACCACGTCTCGTCCGAGCACCAGTGGTTCAAGGCCGCTCTCGCCGCAGGTCCGGGATCGCCCGAGCGCGAGCGCTTCTGGTTCCACCCGGGCAAGGGCGACGACGGGTCCCAGATCCCGACGCGCTGGGTCTCGGAGTTCCAGGGCAGCACGTGGACGCGCACGACGAACCCCGACGGCACGCCCGGCGAGTGGTACCTGCACGTGTTCGCGCCGGAGCAGCCGGACCTCAACTGGAACCACCCCGACGTGCGCCGCGAGCACGAGGACATCCTGCGGTTCTGGTTCGACCGCGGCGCCGCGGGCATCCGCATCGACTCCGCGGCCCAGCTCGTCAAGGACCCGGCGCTGCCCGAGGTCCCGGCCCACCCCGGCCCCGGGGAGCACCCGCACGTCGACCGCGACGAGCTGCACGACATCTACCGCGGCTGGCGCGCCGTCGCCGACTCCTACGAGGAGCCGCGCGTGCTGGTCGGCGAGGTGTGGCTCGCGGACCGTGCCCGGTTCGCCCAGTACCTGCGCCCGGACGAGATGCACACGGCGTTCAACTTCGACTTCATGGCGCGCCCGTGGGACGCGAAGGCGCTGCGCGAGTCGGTCCAGACGACGCTCGACGCGCACGCCCCGGTCGCCGCGCCCGCGACGTGGGTGCTCTCGAACCACGACGTGACGCGCCCGGTGACGCGGTACGGGCGCGAGGACAGCTCGTTCGCGTTCACGGCCAAGCGCTTCGGCACGCCGACGGACCTGGAGACCGGGCGCCGTCGGGCCCGCGCCGCCGCGCTGCTCTCGGCCGCGCTGCCGGGGTCGCTGTACCTCTACCAGGGCGACGAGCTCGGCCTGCCCGAGGTCGAGGACCTGCCGCTCGACGCGATCCAGGACCCCATGCACTTCCGCTCCGACGGCGTCGACCCCGGCCGTGACGGCTGCCGCGTCCCTCTCCCGTGGACGCGCGGCGGCACGAGCAACGGGTTCGGGCCCGACGGCGGCGCGCGGCCCTGGCTGCCCCAGCCCGCGGGCTGGGGCGAGGTGTCCGTCGAGGCGCAGGCCGACGACGAGACGTCGATGCTCGCGCTCTACCGCCACGTCCTCGCGACGCGGCGGGCGGAGCCCGCGCTGCACGGCGAGGCGTTCCGCTGGCTCGACTCCCTCGGTGGGGTCGCGCTCGGCGACGACGTGCTCGCCTTCGTCCGCGGGGACACCCGCGGCGACGACGGCCGCGCGGTCACGTGCGTGGTCAACCTCGGGGCCGAGGACGTGCCGCTGCCCGCGGACGCCGAGGTCCTCCTGCACAGCGGTACCCCCCACGGGACGGACGCGTCGGAGCCACCGACGCGCCTCGCCCCCGACACCGCGGTCTGGCTGCGCGCATGACGCCGCGCACGAGCCGTCAGGCCTGACCGCCACCAGCCCCGGGCCGCGAGCCGGTCGGCCCGGACACCCAGCACCCACCCAGCACACACCCAGCACCACCGGAACACAGGAGTGACGATGAAGTCCACACGTCAGGCGATCGCCTTCACCCTCGCGGGGGCGCTCGCGATCAGCACGCTCGCCGCGTGCTCGAGCGGCGGCTCGGGCAGCGACGACGAGAGCAGCGGCTCGGACGGCGACGGGAAGGTCACCCTCAAGGTGGTCTCCCTCCTCCCGGGCTCCGAGCAGGAGGCGATCGACGCCTTCAACGCCCAGGTCGAGGAGTTCGAGGCCGCGAACCCCGACATCGACATCGTGCCGGAGGAGTACGAGTGGAAGGCGACGACGTTCGCCCCCCAGCTCGCCGGCGGCACGCTGCCCGACGTCTTCGAGATCCCGTTCACCGACGCGAAGACGCTCGTCGAGAACGGCCAGCTCGCGGACCTCGACGAGCAGTTCCGCACCCTGCCCTACGCCGACAAGTTCAACCCGGCGATCATCGAGGCCGGGACGGGCGCCGACGGCCACGTCTACGCGATCCCCGCGAAGAACGTGTACGGCGTCGGCCTGCACTACAACCGCGCGCTGTTCGAGTCGGCCGGGCTCGACCCCGACCAGCCGCCGGCCACGTGGGACGAGGTCCGCGAGGCGGCGAAGAAGATCGCGGACGCCAACCCCGGCGTCGCGGGCTACATGCAGATGTCGCAGAACAACACGGGCGGCTGGCAGCTCACGGTCAACACGTTCGCTCGTGGTGGCCGCACGCAGGAGGTCGCCGACGACGGCAAGGCCACGTCGACGCTCACCAACGACGGCACCAAGGAAGCGCTCGAGTGGCTCAAGGCCATGCGCTGGGAGGACAACTCCCTCGGGAGCAACTTCCTCCTCGACTGGGGCACGATGAACCAGGCGTTCGCGGCCGGCCAGGTCGCGATGTACACGTCGGGCTCCGACGTCTTCACGTCGCTCGTCCAGACGAACGCGATCGACCCCGCCACCTACGGCCTCGCGGCGCTCCCGCTCGAGGGCGACGACGCGGGCGTCCTCACCGGCGGCACGCTCGCCGCGATGCCGGCGAACGTCGACGAGTCGAAGAAGGAGGCCGCGATCAAGTGGATCGACTTCTTCTACCTCGGGAAGCTCGTCGACGAGAAGCGCGCCGTCGCCGACGCCGAGACGCTCGTCGCGAACGACCAGCCCGTGGGCACCCCGGTCCTGCCGATGTTCTCCCAGGAGCAGTACGAGCAGAACCAGGAGTGGATCAAGGACTACATCAACGTCCCGCTCGACCAGATGACGAGCTACACGGACACGATGTTCGACCTGCCGCTCGTCGGTGAGCCGTCGCAGAAGACGCAGGAGATCTACGCCCTGCTCGACCCGGTCGTCCAGGCCGTCCTGACGGACGAGAACGCCGACGTGGACGCGCTGCTGGAGCAGGCGAACACCGAGGCGCAGGCCCTGCTCGACCAGGGCTGACGCCCCGAGGCCGCGCGGTCCGCACCGGGCCGCGCGACCCCAGACCCGGGTCGGCCGGCAGCGCCCCCTGCCGGCCGACCCGTACCCCGCCGGTGCCCGACGGCGCGACGCACCTCGCGCCGTCGGGCACCTCCCACCGCACCGAAGGACGTTCGCCCGTGACCGCCACCACCGCCCCGCCGCGACGGGGACCCGCCTCCCACGCGCGGGCCGACCGCGACGGCCGACGCCGCAGCCCCGTGACGTGGTTCCGTGGCGGCGGCCTGAGCAACCTCGTCTTCCTGCTCCCGCTCATCCTCATCTTCGGGGTCTTCTCGTGGTTCCCGATCGTGCGCGCGGTGATCATGAGCTTCCAGGAGACGAACCTCGTGAGCGACCCGACGTTCGTCGGGCTCGACAACTTCCGCCAGGTGCTGAACGACCCGCTCCTGTGGAAGGCCGTGAAGAACACGCTCTACTTCGCGTTCCTCGCGCTGCTGTTCGGGTACCCCATCCCGCTGATCGCGGCGGTGCTCATGCGCGAGGTCCGCCGGGCGCGCGGGCTGTACTCCGCGCTCGCCTACCTCCCGGTCGTCGTCCCGCCGGTCGTCGCCGTGCTGCTGTGGAAGTTCTTCTACAACGGCAGCCCGACGGGCGTGTTCAACACGATCCTCGGTTGGGTCGGCCTCGGCCCGTACCCGTGGCTCCAGGACGCCTCGACCGCGATGCCGTCGCTCGTGCTCGCCGCCACGTGGGCCGGCGCGGGCGGGACGATCATCATCTACCTCGCCGCCCTGACGAGCGTGCCGCCCGAGCTCTACGACGCCTCCGAGGTGGACGGCGCGGGGCTGTGGCGCAAGATCTGGCACGTCACGCTCCCGGCGCTGCGCGGCGTCCTGTTCATCACGCTGATCCTCCAGGTGATCGGCACGGCGCAGGTCTTCCTCGAGCCGTACCTGTTCACGGGCGGCGGGCCGAACAACGCGACGCTGACGATCCTGCTGCTCATCTACCGCTACGCCTTCCAGAACAGCCTCGGCGGCGACTACGGGGCCGCGACCGCGCTGTCGATCATGCTCGCCGCCGTCCTCGCCGTCTTCTCGATCCTCTACTTCCGGCTCACCCGGTCCTGGAGCACGTCATGACTCTCTCGCCCACCGACAACCCGAGCGAGATCGGCGTCGTCTCGCAGGACTCCGCGGCCACGACGGACACCGTCGCCGACCCGGCGGGCACCGCCCGCCGCGCCGCCGACGCGAGCCGGTCCCGGCGCGAGTCCGAGCGCCGCAGGGTGCGCGCGCGGCGGCGCAAGGCGCTCGACGGCGTCGAGGATCGCGGCGCGCTCTCCGAGGCGGACTGGCGCCGCCCGTCCATCCGGTGGGGGATGGGCACCACGCACGTCCTGCTGCTCGTGATCCTCGTCGTCGCGGGCCTCGGCCCGATGCTGCTGCTCGCCAAGTACGCGGTGACGCCGACGCAGGACATCCTGCGCACACCGATGGCGATCTTCCCGAACGGCATCGCGTGGGACAACCTCGACAAGGCGTGGAACGACGTCCAGGTCAGCCGGTACTTCCTCAACACGATCTGGCTCGCGGTCGGGTCGTGGGCGTCGCAGATCCTCGTCGCGACGACGGGCGGCTACGCGCTGTCCGTCCTGCGGCCCCGGTACGGGAAGGTCGTGCAGGCGCTCGTCCTGTCGACGATGTTCGTCCCGGCGATCGTCCTGCTCGTCCCGCTGTACCTGACGATCCTCGACCCGCCGCTGCTGGGCCGGTCGCTCATCAACAGCTTCTGGGCCGTGTGGCTGCCCGCGGGCGCGAGCGCGTTCAACGTGCTGCTCGTCCAGCGGTTCTTCGACAGCCTGCCGCGCGAGGTGTTCGAGGCCGCGCGCATGGACGGTGCCGGGCCCTACCGGCTGTTCTGGTCGGTCGTGCTGCCGATGTCCAAGCCGATCATCGGCGTCGTGTCGGTGTTCGCGGTCATCGCGGCCTGGAAGGACTTCCTCTGGCCGCTGCTCGTCCTCAAGGACCCGGCGATCCAGCCGCTGTCGGTGCGCCTGCCGTCCATCGAGGCGTCGACCGACCTCGGAGTGTTCCTCGCGGCGCTCGCGATCTCCACAATCATCCCCGTCGGGCTGTTCCTCGTCTTCCAGCGCATGTTCCTCCAGGGTGCGGGCCTCGGCGGAGCGGTCAAGGGCTGAACCTCGTCTGTCGCCGAACACGACAAGGGTGCCGTCGTCCCGCGGACAACGGCACCCACGTCGTGCTCGATCGCGAGCGGGTCGTGCTCAGCCGCGGCCCCGGCCCTGCATCGCGCGCAGGACGGCGTCGTGGACGTCGGTGTTGCGCTGGGCGCCCGCGAGCCGCTCGGCGCCCGGTCCCTGCGCGGTGATCGGCGTGGCCTCGCCCGTGTGGCCGCCCGTGGTCCAGTCGACCGTGAACTGCAGGTCCGACCCCGCGAGGTCGAAGGGGCCGTCCTCGGTCGTGGCTCCCTCGCCGCCCTCGTCCGCGGGGTCGACGTTCTCGATCGCGAGCCCGCCCGTGGCGTGGTCGCCCACGACGAGCACGAGCGTGCCCCGGTTCTTCTTCGCGAAGTCGAGCGCGAGCGCGACGGTCTCGTCGAGCGCCTGCCCGGCCTGGATCGTCCGCGTCGCGTTGCTGCGGTGCGCGAACTCGTCCACCGCCTCCTCCTCGACGAGCAGGAAGAACCCGTCGCGGTCGCGCTGCAGCACGTCGAGCGCCTTCGCCGTCATGTCGACGAGCGGCACCTCCGGCTCGTACAGGTCGCCCTCGCCCTCGTTGCGCTGCTCGAACATCTCCTCGTTGGCGAACAGACCGAGCAGCTTGCGTCCGCGCGCGTCCGCGAGCCCCTCGGCGTCGCTCACGTAGGTGTAGCCGAGGTCCTGCGCGCGCTCGACGAGGTTCCCCTTCGTCCCCTTGCTCTGCTCGGTCGGGTCCTTGGCGGGGTTGTCCTCCCACGCGCCCGGGTCGCCCGCCGGGTACCACCAGTCCTCACCGCCGCCGAGCACGACGTCGGGCCGCGAGCTCTCGAGGAACTGGCGCGCGATCTCGCTCTGGTCGCCGCGGTCGGGCACGTGCGCCCCGAACGCCGCGGGGGTCGCGTCGGTGACCTGTGCCGTCGTGACCAGACCGGTGGCCTTGCCCGCGCCGCGGGCCGCCTCGAGGAGGGTCGGGACCGGGTTGCCGTCGACGTCGACGCCGACCGCCCCGTTGTACGTCCGCACCCCGGACGCGAACGCGGTCGCGCCCGCGGCCGAGTCGGTGACGGCCTCCTCGGGGTCGGCCGAGTCCGTGGTCGTCCAGCCGGCGTGCTCGAGCGAGTCCATCGCGAGCTGCCCGTCCTTGCCGACCGTCGCGAGCCGGATCAGCTCGCGGTGCGACAGGCCGAGCCCGTCGCCCTGGATGAAGATGACGTTGCGTGCCCGGTCGTTGCCGTGGCCGTGACCGCCGCCGCGGTCGTCGCCGCGCTCGCTCCCACCGAACGGCAGGAGCATCACGAGCGCCGCGGCTGCCGCGACCCCCGTGGTGCCCGCCCGGAGCTGTCCTCGTCGTGACTGCATGAGCCTCCCCTTCCCACCGGCGTCGCTGCCGGTGCCGGCACGGCCGCGGAGGGGACGGGTTCGCCGTCGCGCGCGGGCCGCGCCCGGCGACGTCGGTGCCGCCGGTCGCAGTCCACGCTAGGCACAGGGTCGGCACTGGCAACCCGGGTCGGGTCACCCGGCGCTCACCAGCGGTTGTGGACCTCCTCGGCCCAGCCGACGAGCCCGTCGAACTGCACCGCCCCGGCGTCGTGCCCGTCCGACGTCTCGCCACCCGGCGGGGTGAACGTGCCCGACCAGGTGCCGAAGCACTGGTCCGTCGACGACGACACGACGCCGAGGTTCGTGCGCGTGACCTTGGTGTGGAAGGGCTCGAACGTCGCGTCGAGCCCGCCCCCGGTGACGCGCCACGGCCGGTGCGGCTCGGCGAGGTCGTAGTCCCAGACCAGCTCGTCGGGGAGGTGGTGGAGGCGCCCGTCGACGAGGACCGCGTTCTCGGTCGAGCCCGTGCCGGCCGTCCAGCGGCCGCCCACCTGGACCCCGACGACCCGCCCGTGGCTCTCGCCCGACCCCGCGCCCCAGTTCCACCGGACGTCGTACGGCCAGCGCCCGCGGCCGTGGTCCAGCACCGCCCACGACGACCCGGCGGGGACGTCGACCGTCCGGCCGTCGACCCACAGCGTGCCGTGCGTCGGGCGCGCGACGTCCTTGACCGTGTACTGGAACCGCGAGTCGCTCCACGGCACGACGACTGCGAGCCGCTCGTGCCCCGGCGGCAGCTCCGCCACGACGTCGAACGAGACGTCCCGGGTCCGGGCGCGCAGGCGCGTGCCACCGTCCACCTCGTCGACGTCGATCGCGAGGGTCTTCGCGCGCGCCCGGGCGGGTCCGTCCCCGAGCGAGCCGGGCAGCTCGACGCCGCGCGCCGGCACGACCGTCGCCGTAGCACCGAACGTGCGCCCGGTCTCCCGGTCCAGGACCCACACCTCGTGCACCGCCGCGTAGTCGAGCGACGACACCGTCAGGGCGAGGACGTGGGTCGGGGTGACGACGCCCCAGTACTCCCAGCGCTTGTTCCGGCCGGTGTGGCGGGTCCAGCGACGCAGCCCGTCGCGGGCGACGCCGGACGTGTCGACGAGCGGCTGGCGCGCCCAGCCGACCGACCGGCGGTCGAGGCTCCCGTCGGGCAGGGTGAGCGCGACGCGCTCGGTGATCTCCGGGAGCGCCACCGCTCCACCTCCACGTGGTCCGGCTCGGGCGGCTCTGCGCGGCGGGCGACGGTGCCCGGTGCCCGGCCCGAGGAGCGAGCGGGCCGAGTCTAGGGGCTGCGGGGACACAAGCGGACGAGGTGACACTCTGTCCCGTCAATGTCACGTCCGCCCGGTCCGATTCCCGGCGGGCGGGCCCCGGAGCAGGTGCCATGATCGGGAGCATGCCCCCGTTCTCCCCCCAGGACGTCGCTGTCGACACGGGCCGGGCCGCAGAGCCCGCCGCCGCCCCCGCGAGCGCCGTCGACCCCGGTCCCACCCCCGACCTGAGCCCCTACGACGCGCTGCTGCTCTACTCGTTCGGCGGGCCGAACAAGCCCGAGGACGTCGTGCCGTTCCTGCGCAACGTCACCGCGGGCAAGGGCATCCCGGACGCGCGCCTCGAGGAGGTCGGCGAGCACTACTACGGGTTCGGCGGCAAGAGCCCCATCAACGAGCAGAACCTCGCGCTCAAGGCCGCGCTCGAGGCCGAGCTCGCGCGCCGCGGCGTCGAGCTGCCCGTCGTGTGGGGCAACCGCAACTGGGAGCCGTACACGACCGACGCGATCGACGAGCTCGAGGCGCTGGGCGCGAAGAACGCGGTCGCCCTCGTGACGTCCGCGTACTCGTCGTACTCGGGCTGCCGCCAGTACCGCGAGGACCTCGCGGTCGTGCTCGACGGGCGCGGCCAGCTCGGCCCCGACGGCTCCACGGGCGTGCAGTTCGACAAGGTGCGCTCGTACTTCAACCACCCGGGCTTCGCGCAGGCGAACGTCGACGCGGTGCTCGACGGCTACGCGGCGCTCGCGGAGAAGGGCGGCGACGGCGCAGCCGCGCGCCTCGTGTTCGTCACCCACTCGATCCCGGACACCATGGAGACGGCGTCGCGCGTCTCCCACGCGACGTACTCCGAGCAGCACCTCGACCTGGCGCGCGTGATCGTCGCCGAGGTCTCGGCACGCCTCGGTCACGAGGTGGCGTGGGACCTCGCGTACTGCTCGCGGTCGGGCCCGCCGAGCCAGCCGTGGCTCGAGCCCGACGTCAACGACCACCTCGAGGCGATCGCGCAGGACGGCGTCCGCGACGTCGTGCTCTCGCCGATCGGCTTCGTGTCGGACCACATGGAGGTCGCCTACGACCTCGACACCGAGGCGATGGAGACCGCGACCGGGCTCGGGATGACCGCCGTCCGCGCGGGCACCGTGGGCACGCGCGAGCCGTTCGTACGCGGGCTCGTCGACCTGCTCGTCGA
The DNA here is from genome assembly GCF_049913115.1 of Cellulosimicrobium sp. E-16. Taxonomy (NCBI): domain Bacteria; kingdom Bacillati; phylum Actinomycetota; class Actinomycetes; order Micrococcales; family Promicromonosporaceae; genus Cellulosimicrobium; species Cellulosimicrobium sp. E-16. The sequence continues at coordinate 3,484,301 of NZ_CP183974.1, read as the reverse complement.
GCGCGCGGCGCTCGCGCGGGGCGAGGCCGTCGCCGAGGCCACCGTCGGCAGCCTGCCCGCCTTCCGCTCGGTGTGCGCGCCCGGCTGCTGCCTGCGTCGCGACGGGGAGCCGAGCGGCGTCCCCGCGCTGTGCAGCACGGACGTCCACAGCTGAGCCCCGCGAAGAACCCGCACGGACCCGAGAGGAACCCCCGATGAACGACGCCGCGCGCGTACCCGCGGACCACGAGCAGATCAACACCACCATCCGCTACGCGATGTGGTCCGTCTTCGCGACGGCAGCGCCGCTGCCCGCCGACGCGGACGAGCGCGCGGGCCTCGTGGCCGACGCGCTGACCGCCGTCGGCGGTGGCGACGACCCGGCCGCGACGGACGGCGACCTCGTCGTGCGCGGCTGGTACGACGTCGCGGGCCTGCGCTCGGACGCCGACCTCATGGTGTGGTGGCACGGCCCGACGATCGAGTCCGTCCAGGGCGCCTACCAGCGGCTGCGCGCGAGCGGCCTCGGGGCGCACCTGGAGCCCGTGTGGTCGAACGCCGCGCTGCACCGCCCCGCCGAGTTCAACCGGGGCCACGTGCCGGCGTTCCTCGCGGGCGAGGCGCCGCGCGACTACCTGAGCGTCTACCCGTTCGTGCGGTCGTACGACTGGTACCTGCTGCCCGACGCCGAGCGCCGCACCATGCTGCGCGACCACGGTCTCGCGGCGAAGGACTACCCGGACGTGCGCGCCAACACGGTCGCGTCGTTCGCGCTCGGCGACTACGAGTGGATCCTCGCGTTCGAGGCCGACGAGCTGCACCGCATCGTCGACCTCATGCGCGAGCTGCGCGCGACCGAGGCGCGCCGTCACGTGCGCGAGGAGGTCCCGTTCTTCACCGGCCCCCGCACCACGCTCACCGCCTGGGCGGACCGCCAGCCCCTGGCCTGACGCCCGCACCGCGCCGAGCACGACCCTGGTGTCGTGATCCGACGGATCACGACACCAGGGTCGTTCTCGTCCGCGCGCTGTGTCGTTCTCGGCGGGGCCGGGCGGGCCGCGCGACGGCGCTCGTTCAGCCCGCGGGGACGGCGTCCGGCTCGCCCTCGCGGACATAGGGTGCGACGTGCGCGACGAGCGCCTCGTCGCTGTCCTTGGTGAGCCGCTCGCCCGACCAGGTCTCGTGGAGCGTGAGGGTCGTGCCGTCGTGCAGCGTGAGGTCGACGCGCGCGGGCGTGACCTTGCGGATCACCGCCCCGGCGATCTGCTCGTAGGGCACGTACCGGTGCCGTGCGGCGAGGTCGGCGACGGGCGCCGAGCGCAGGAGCTCCACGAGCCGCGCCTTGCCGCCCTCCGTCTTTTTGGGGCACGGCGCGAGGACGAGGCCGACGTCCAGCACGAGGACGTCGTGGTACGCCCCGTCCACCTTGACGTTCGCGAGACCGCCGACGACGTCGCCGCCGTGCGCGGTCGCCTGCGCGGTCTGCTGGACCGCGCCCGCGACGTCGATGCCGAGGGCGTCGAGCCGGGAGCGGGCCTCCGCGGTGGTCGTCGGGTCGGCCGCGAGGCGCGCGACCTCCGCCACATCGAGGACGGTGCCGTCGGGCGTCTCGAGCGTCGCCGGCCCCGTCCACGACACGCGCCACCGCGCCGCGCCGGATCGGACGGCCGCCGCCGCGAGGGCCGAGGAGATCGCGCCGGTGATCGCCGCGCGCGCCTCGGTGGCGGGTGCCCCCGGCACGAGGTCGCGCGCGACCGCGTCGAGGCGGCCGGCGCCGAGGAGGTCGAGCAGGGTCGCCAGATCGCCCTGCGGGCGGCCGGCGGCACGGCCGACCGCGCGGTAGAGGGTGTCCGCGGTGCGCTGGTCGTGGATGGGCATCGCCGCGGCGACGAGCGCGTCCCACGGGAGCTGGGCACGCGTGCCGAACGCGACCTCCTCGACCGCGACGCGCTCGGACCAGGTGGCAAAGCCGGGGACGAGGGCGGCGGCAGGACGCTCGTCCGTCGTGGCCACTCCGCCGTCGGGCATGCCGTCCATCGCGGCGACGCGCCGTGCGATCGACGGGTGGGTGTCCCACGCGGACTGCTCGGCGGGCGCGTCGTCGTACCGGAGCTCGGCGAGGTCGCCCGCCCGGCCCCGCAGGAGCTCGTCGAAGCCGCCGAAGACGCCCGCCGGCGTCGGGGCGAGGCCGTGCTCCCAGCCGAGCCCGACGTACTGGCTCGTGTAGAAGCCCCACGCGGCGTCGAGCACCGGGACCTCGCGGAGCGCCGCCTGGGCGGTCGCGCGCCCCGCGACACGTACGGACAGCTCGTCGGCCTCGAGCTCCTGGCGCCGGCTGACCGCTGCCGAGACGAGGACGTAGAGCTTCGCGTACTGCCTGAGCAGCCAGCCGACGACGTTCCCCTGGAGCTGCCCGACCGTCGCCGTGATCGCCTCGCGGCCGCGGTACGTGAGCGGGCCGAGGCGCGTGTGCGATCGCGAGTAGTGGCCGAGCTCGTGCGCGAGGACCGAGCGGAGCTGGGCCGCGGACAAGCCCTGCAGCAGCGGGACGCCGAGGTACAGGCGGCGCGTCCCGCCGACGAGCCCGAGCAGGCGCGTGTCCTCGCTGACGGCGGCGTTGACGTCGGCGACGAGCCGGATCTCGTCGGGCGCGCGCGTGTCCGCGACCTGCGCGAGCTCGCGGACGGTGGCCCAGAGCTCGGGCGCGTCGCGCTCCGCGAGCGGCACGCCGCCCGGACCCTGCTTCTCGGCCCGCGCGACGCGCACGAGCGCGACGACGAGGCCCACGGCGACGACGACCGTGAAGAACCCGAGCTTCGCGGCACCGCCGCTCGCGTGCTCCGAGAACGCCCAGACGGTCGCGGCGCCGAGGCCGACGACGGCGCCGAGCGCGAGGACGTAGAACCCGACGAGGAGGAGGACCGACAGCGCGGCGCGCAGGGTCGTGGTCATGGGCGTGCCTCTCACGATGCGCCGCACCCGCGCGGCGGTCTGGCGCCGGAGCATAGTGGTCCGCGTGCCCGGGGCACCAGTCCCGTCCGCACCCCCGCTCCCCAGATGCTCAGCATGCTGAGTGATGTCACGCTGGGGGCATGACCACAGCAGCCGTCCCGGCGGGCGCGATCCCCTCGCCCGCGCCCTCCGACCGTGTCCGCCAGGTCGTCGTCCTCGTCGGCTCGCTCGTCGCCGCCGGGGCGGCGGCCTACGGGGCGGGCGCGTTCGGCGGCACCGCCGTCGAGCAGACCGCCGGGGGAGCGCTGTCCTCGACCGCGACGCCCGTGGCGCCCGACAACCCGGCGTTCCGCATCTGGTCCGTGATCTACCTCGGCCTCTTCGCGTTCGCGGTGTACCAGGTGCTGCCGCGGCACGCGACGAGCCCGCGGCTGCGCGCGACCGCGTGGTGGGTCCTCGCGTCCATGGTCCTCAACGCGGCGTGGATCGGCGTCGTGCAGGCCGGGTGGATCCCGTTCAGCGTCGTCGTCATCGCGGCTCTGCTCGCGGTCGACGCCGTGGTCGTGGTGCGGCTCGTGCGCCGGCGGCCCGAGTCGACCGCGCAGGCCGTCGTGCTCGACGGGACCATGGGCCTCTACACCGGCTGGGTGAGCGTCGCGACGCTCGCGAACGTCGCCGCGGCGCTCACGGACGCGGGCGTCGGCGACCTCGGGCTCGGCGCGACGGGCTGGTCGGTCGTGCTCGTCGTGCTCGCCGCGGCGCTCTCCGTCGCCTGGGCGGCGTTCGCCGCCGGACGCCGCGCGGTCGCCCTCGGCATCGGCCTCGCCATGTCGTGGGGTCTCGCGTGGATCGCCGTCGGGCGGTTCCAGGGCGAGCTCGTGGACACCACCGTGGCCTGGGCGGCCGTCGGAGCATCCGTGGTCGCGCTCGTGGCGTCCCTCGTCGCCGCGACCCGCCCGGCGCGCGGCTGACCCGCGCGCCGGGCGGGACGCCGCGCGTCAGGGGTAGAGGCCGCGGATCTGGTGGGCCTCCGCCACGCGCTGGACGCCGATGACGAGCGCGGCGTCGCGCAGGCTCAGCTCCTCGCGGCGCGCGAGGCCGGCGACCTCCTCGTACGCGTGCAGCATGCGGTGCTCGAGCTTGTCGCCGATCTCGTCGGCGGTCCACCAGTACGCCTGGTTCGCCTGGACCCACTCGAAGTAGGAGACGACTACGCCGCCCGCGTTCGCGAGCACGTCCGGCACCACCGTCACGCCGTTCTTGGCGAGCACCCGGTCGCCCTCGGCGGTCGTCGGGCCGTTCGCGCCCTCGACGACCCAGCGCGCGCGCACGGTGCGGGCGGTGTCGCCGTCGAGCACGCCCTCGACCGCGGCGGGGACCAACACGTCGACGTCGAGAGCGAGCAGCGCGTCGTTGTCGACCGGTTCCGCGCGGTCGAACCCCACCACGCTGCCGGTCGCGGCGACGTGCTCGAACAGCGCGCGCACGTCCAGACCGTCCGGGTCGTGCACGCCGCCGTACTGGTCGGAGACCGCGACGACGCGCGCGCCGCGCGCCGCGAACAGCGCCGCCGCGTGCGAGCCGACCTTGCCGAAGCCCTGGATCGCGACGCGCACGTCGGACAGCGGCACGCCCGCCTCGTCGAGTGCCGCGGCGGTGACGTGCACGACGCCCGCGCTGGTCGCCGTCGTGCGCCCGAGCGACCCGCCCACGGTGATCGGCTTGCCGGTCACGACAGCCGGGATCGTGTAGCCCTGGTTGACCGAGTAGGTGTCCATGACCCACGCCATGGTCCGCTCGCTCGTGCCCATGTCGGGCGCCATGATGTCCCGCTCCGGGCCGATCACCGGCATGATCTCCGACGTGTAGCGGCGCGTGACGCGCTCGAGCTCGGCCTCGGAGTAGCAGCGAGGGTCGATCGCGACCCCGCCCTTCGCCCCGCCGTATGGCAGGTCGACGATCGCGCACTTCCACGTCATCCACATCGCGAGCGCGCGCACCTCGTCGACGTCGACGCTCGGGGAGTAGCGCAGCCCGCCCTTGCCGGGGCCGCGCGAGACGTTGTGCTGCACGCGGTAGCCGTGGAAGAGGACGGTGCGGCCGTCGTCGCGCCGCAGCGGGACGGCGACGTTCACCTCGCGGCGCGGGGTCGCGAGCATCTCGTGCAGGCCGTCGTCGTAGCCGAGGAAGTCCACCGCGCCGGCGAGCTGCGCGTGCGCGGTGTCGAGGGCGGACGCCGGTGCGGTCGCGGCGTCGGGTCGAGAGGTCGTACGGGGAGCGGGGTCGCTCGGGGTGGTTTCGCCGCCGGTGAGGGTGGGCGGCACGGACGTCGTCGTCACGGTTCCTCCGGTTCGAGGTTCTCCTCGGTGCCGCGGGGGTGTGCGGCACCGAGGGTCACGCTACCCCCGGCGCGGACGCTCGCCGCTCACGCGCCCCGGCGGTGCCCCAGGGCGTCGATCGCCGCGAGCTCGTCCGCGGAGAGGGAGAACCCGGTTACCGCGAAGTTCGCCTCGATGCGCTCCGGCGTCACCGACTTCGGGATGACGACGAACCCGTGGTCGAGGTGCCAGCGCAGCACGACCTGGGTCGGGGTGACGCCGTGCGCGGCCGCGACCTCGGCGAGGACCGGCGCGTCGAGGTCGGTGCGCTTGAACGGGCTGTAGCCCTCGAGGACGACGCCGCGCTGCGCGAGCTCGTGCGCGAGGCGGTGGTCGTAGTCGGCGGGGCTCCACGGGATCTGGTCGACGGCAGGCGCCTCGCCGACCTGCTCCGAGACGACGTCCACCTGCTCGACCGAGTAGTTGCTCACCCCGATCGACCGCGCCTTGCCCTCGTTCCGCAGCTCGACGAACCGCTCCCAGACCCACGGCGACGCCTCGCCCGCCGGCGGCCAGTGGATGAGCCACAGGTCGACGTGGTCGGTGCCGAGGTCGCGCAGCGACGCCTCGAGCGTCTCGCGCTCGCGCCCCGCGGCGTCTGGCGGGAGCTTGGTCGTGACGAACACGTCGGCGCGGTCCACCGACGAGTCGGCGAGCGCGCGCCCGACCTGCGCCTCGTTGCCGTAGCCCGTCGCGGTGTCGACGTGCCGGTAGCCCACGTCGAGCGCGTGGCGCACGGCGCGGTACGCGTCGTCGCCCTCGGACTGCCACGTGCCCAGCCCGAGCAGCGGCATCGCGCCGCCGGGCAGGTCGACGGTCGGGACTGGGGTGGCGGAGGCGCTGGTGGAGGAGGCGGCGTTCGAGGTCATGCCGTCAGTCTCCGTGCCCGACGCCGTCGCGCGCCACCGCGCGCGCCTCGCCCCCGCCTGGTGCCGAGTCCGGCGACATCCCCGGGCTCGGCGCGTGAGGCGACCACAACCCCAGGTTCGGCAGCGGGACGTGGGGTGCCGTCAGCGGCGGGTGCGGCGGCGGTACTGGGCCGGGGTCTCGCCCGTGAGACGCGCGAACGTGCGCGTGAACGACGGCTGGTCGTAGAAGCCGCTCTCCGCCGCGACCTCGCCGATCGACGCCGCGCTCCCGGCGAGGAGCCGCGTCGCGTGGTCGACGCGGGTGCGCAGCACGAGCTGGCGCGGCGTCACGCCGTACACGCGCCGCACGCGCCGGTCGAGCACCGCGGGCGTGGACCCGGCCGCCTCGGCGAGCCGCGCCGTCGTCCAGCGCGCCCCGAGGTCCCCCTCCACCGCGGCGACGAGCGCGGCGAGGGAGTCCATCGTCGCGTCGTCCGCGGCGCCCGCGCGCAGGTCGTGCGAGACGGACACGATCCCCACCAGGCGGCCCGCGTCGTCGTGCACGGGGAGCTTGGAGGTGAGGAACCAGCCCGACGTCCCGCCGAGCCGCCGGATGCGCTCGAGCTCGCCGCGCAGCGCGCGCCCGCGCAGCACCTCGGCGTCCTGCTGCTCGTAGCGCTCCGCGAGCTGCGGGACGAACAGGTCGCGCGCCCGACGGCCCAGCACGGCGCGGCGCGAGCGCTCGTTGGTCCGCGCGACGAACACCGGGTTGACCGCGACGTACCGGCCCGTGACGTCCTTGGCGCAGAACATCGTGTCCGGCAGCTCGTCCATGAGCGCGACCATCGCCGGGCTCAGCGCCGCGAGGAGCGCCGCGCCCTCGGGCCACAGGTTGTCGCGAACGGGTGCCATGTCGCCCCGGATCGTACAAGACGAGTCACGGCGACCCGAGGCACCCTGGAGGGATGAGCAACGACGCGCCCGCCCGGCCGCTCCCCACCCCCGGAGCCGTCGGCGACACGACCCTCACCTCGCCGGACGACCTCGTCGAGGAGGCCGTCGCCCTGGCCGGTAGCTGGCTCGCGGCCAGCGAAGGTGCCGGTGACGCCCGGGCCCGGAGGACCGCCGAGCGCCTCGGCGCGCTCGTCTCCGACCCCGCGGGCCTCGAGCTCGCGGTCCGGTTCGTCGACGACGTCGCGCGCCCCCAGGACGTGCACGTCGCCGCGCGGGCGCTCGGCCGCCTCGGCGAGCTCGCCGGGAGCGCAGGGTCGTTCCTCGGGCCGGTAGACCGGACGCTGCTGCGCGTCGGGGCGGGCGTCGCGCCGGTGCTGCCGCGCGTCGTCGTGCCGGCCGCGCGCGTGCGGCTGCGCCAGCTCGTGGGTCACCTCGTGGCCGACGCCGGCCGCGGCCTCGGCCCGCACCTCGCCCGGACACGTGCGGAGGGCTACGCGCTCAACGTCAACCTCCTCGGCGAGGCCGTGCTCGGCGAGTCCGAGGCGGACGCGCGGCTCGAGCGCACCCTCGCGCTCGTGCGGCGGCCCGACGTCGACTACGTGTCGGTCAAGGTGTCGTCCGTCGCGTCCCAGCTCGTCACGTGGGACCTCGAGGGGTCGTGCGCGCGCGTCGTCGAGCGGCTGCTGCCGCTGTACCGGGCGGCGCGCGACCACGGGGTCTTCCTCAACCTCGACATGGAGGAGTACAAGGACCTCGCCCTGACGACCGCGGTGTTCCGCGAGATCCTCGCGCACGACGACCTGCACGACCTCGAGGCCGGGATCGTGCTCCAGGCGTACCTGCCCGACGCGCTCGGCGCGCTCGACGGGCTCACGCGCTTCGCGGCCGAGCGCGTCGCCGCCGGGGGAGCGCCGATCAAGGTGCGCCTCGTCAAGGGCGCGAACCTCGCGATGGAGGCCGTCGAGGCCGAGCTGCACGGCTGGCCGCAGGCGCCCTACCCCACGAAGCCCGACGTCGACGCGAACTACGTCCGCCTCCTCGACCACGCCCTGCGCGCGCCGCGGACCGACGCGGTGCGCATCGGCGTCGCGAGCCACAACCTCTTCCACGTCGCGCTCGCCGTGCTCCTCGGCCGGGCCCGCGGCGTCAGCCACGCGCTCGACGTCGAGATGCTCCAGGGCATGGCCCCCGGCGAGGCGCGTGCCGTGCGCGACGAGGTCGCGGCCGACCGCGTCGCGAGCGGCCCGCACGCCGGGCGCGGCGGGCGCGTCGTGCTGTACACGCCCGTCGTGCGCGACGAGGACTTCGACGTCGCGATCTCCTACCTGGTGCGCCGCCTCGAGGAGAACGCCGCCGAGCAGAACTTCCTGCACGCCATGTTCGCGCCCGACGGGTCGCCTGCGGGCAGCCCCATGGAGCGACAGGAGGCCGCGTTCCGCGCGTCCGTGCACCACGGGGTGCACTACGCCGATGCCGACGTGACCCCCCGCCGCCGGCCCCGCCTCGCCGTCGAACCCGGGGTTGTCGGCACGGACGACACCGAACCCGCCCGCAAGCCCGGGTTCGGCACCGGGTTCGCGAACGCCGCCGACACCGATCCCGCCGTCGCGGCGTCGCGCGACTGGGCTCGGCACGTCACCGGGCCCGGGTCCGGGTTCGTGGCCGTGCGCACGGCCGAGCTCACCTCCACCGCGCAGGTGGACGACGCCGTCGCGACCGCAGTGCGCGCGACCGCGGCGTGGTCGCGGGTCGCCCCGACCGCCCGCGCCGCCGCGCTGCGCGCCGTCGCCCGACGCCTCGAGGAGGCGCGCACCGACCTCGTCGCCGCGATGGTGCACGAGCCGGGCAAGACCGTCGCCGAGGCCGACCCCGAGGTGAGCGAGGCCGTCGACTTCGCGACCTACTACGCGCGCTCCGCCGAGGAGCTGGACCGCGTGCCCGGCGCCCGGTTCGCGCCCGACGGCGTCACGCTCGTCACGCCGCCCTGGAACTTCCCCGTCGCGATCCCCGTCGGCGGGGTCCTCGCGGCGCTCGCGGCCGGGTCCGCGGTGCTCGCCAAGCCCGCTCCGCCGACGCCGCGCTGCCTCGAGGTGGCGGTCGAGGCGATCCATGCGGGCCTGCGTGACGCCGTCGCGGCCGCGCCGGGGGAGTTCGCCGGGCTGGACACGGGCTCGGTGACGGAGGTCGTGCAGTACGTCCGCGTCCCCGACGACGAGCTCGGGACGCACCTGGTCACGCACGACGACGTCGCGCGCGTCGTGCTCACGGGATCGATCGAGACCGCGCAGCTCTTCGCGCGGTGGAAGCCGTCGCGCCCGGTGCTCGCCGAGACGTCGGGCAAGAACGCGCTCGTCATCACGCCGTCGGCGGACCTCGACCTCGCGGTCGCGGACCTCGTGCGCTCGGCGTTCGGGCACGCGGGGCAGAAGTGCTCGGCGGCGTCTCTCGCGATTCTCGTCGGCTCCGCGGGCGACCCGCGGACCGAGACGGGGCGGCGCGTGCGGCGCCAGCTCGTGGACGCGGTGCGCTCGCTCGCCGTCGGTCCGGCCACCGATGTCTCGACGACCATGGGCCCGCTCACCGAGCCTGCCTCGGGCAAGCTGCTGCACGCGCTGGCGACCCTGGATCCGGGGGAGTCGTGGCTCGTGCGGCCGCGGCAGCGGGACGGCGGGCCGGACCTGGAGGGCCGCCTCTGGACGCCCGGCCTCAAGGAGGGCGTCGCGCCCGGGTCGCCGTTCCACCTCACCGAGTACTTCGGTCCCGTCCTCGGGATCATGACGGCCGCGACGCTCGACGAGGCGATCGCGCTCCAGAACGCCGTCCCGTTCGGGCTCACGGGCGGCATCCACAGCCTCGACGACGTCGAGGTCGAGCGCTGGCTCGACGCCGTCCAGGTGGGCAACGCCTACGTGAACCGGCACATCACCGGCGCGATCGTGCAGCGGCAGTCGTTCGGCGGCTGGAAGCAGTCGGCCGTCGGGCCGGGAGCCAAGGCGGGCGGGCCGAACTACGTCGCGCAGCTCGGCCGCTGGGCCGACGCGACGGGCGAGGACACCGACGAGGGCGCGGGCTCGTCGTCGGACACCGCTGCCGCCGGGCCCGCCGGGCCGCCCGCGCGCGAGGCCTCGCCCGAGGTGTGGCTCGCGTGGGCGCAGGCCGACGACGCGCGCTGGTGGGAGCGGGAGTTCTCCGCGGGCCACGACCCCTCGGGCCTGCACGTCGAGGCGAACGTCTTCCGCTACCGCCCGGTCGACGTGCTCACCGTGCGCGTCGGCGCGGACGCGCTGCCGGTCGAGGTCGAGCGCGTGCTGCACGCCGCGCGCACGGCGGGCGTGCCGGCGGTCGTCGTGCCGTCGTCGGGCGATGCCGCGGTGGGCGACGACGACTTCGCGCGGCGCGTCGCGTCCGGCGCGGTCCGCGGACGCATCCGGGTCGTCGGGGCGGCGCCCGGGCTGCACGAGGCCGCAGCCGAGCGCGTCGGTGAGGTGACGGTCCTGGACCACCCGGTCGTCGCCAGCGGGCGTCGCGAGCTGCTCACGGTCCTGCACGAGCAGGCCGTCAGCCGCACGACGCACCGGTACGGCCACGTGAAGGGCTGAGCCCGCTACCTCGTGGGTGCATCCTGCGCCGGCGAGACGGTCACGGACGCCGCGTCGCGAAACGCGCGCAGGCGCTCCGCCTGCTCGGCGACGGCGTCCGTGAGTCGGGCGTCCCACGGGACCCACGGGTCCGTGAGGACCGTGAGCCGTCGGCCCGACGCGCGGGGCCGCCACGTCCCGACGACCTCGCCGTCCGCGAGCACCGCCCCGGGCCGGCCGAGGACGCGCCACAGGTCCTTGGCGCGCGTCGCGTCGGCCACGAGCGTGGCGCGGTCACGCAGCTGGAGGTACAGGTCGTACGGGCCCACGAGCCGGACGACCGGGGCGCCGGTGCCCGGACGCGCGTCGCGGTGGCGCGCCGCGGCGCCCGGGAGCCGTTCGACGTCGTCGGCCAGGGCCCAGCGCTCGGCCGGGCGTGGGGCCGGGTCGGCGTCGGTGATCTCCACGCGCACCGCGTCGTCGGGCCAGTGGGCCCGCACGTCCTTGACCGGCGCGTCGAGGAACCCCGCGACGTCCTGGACGCTCGCGGCGGGGAAGAAGCGCAGGTAGCCCCGCACGACGTCGAGGCGCGGCGGGGCGTCGCCCCCGAGCCGGCCGTAGAGCGACGGCTCGAGGCCGGGCGCCCGCCGCAGCACGGGCGGCGACGTGCCGGGCTCGAGCTCGAGCCCGGCCTGCAGGGCCGCGAGGCGGAACGTCTGCTCGTAGCTGTGGGTCGCGCCGCAGGGGCCGCACCAGCGCAGGTGCGGCTCGGGGAGGCGCTGCGTGAGCCGCGTCGAGAGGTCCCCCTTGACGGTCGGCTCGACGACGAGCTCGCGCTCCAGCCGCGCCTCGGTGCGCAGGGCGTCCAGGACCGCGATCCCTGCCGCGCGCAGGGGCCGGCTCGCATCGTAGACGCGCTTGGCGGCGTCGGCCTCGGAGAGCGGGGCGGTCGCGACGGCGACGTCGCCCAGGTCCGCGCGCCGGTAGACGTGCGGCGCGCCGCGCAGCGTCCAGGCGAGGGCGAGGTCCGACGCGAGGCTGCCCGGCGCCACGGCCGGGGCGCCACGCACCGCGAGCGCCCACGCGCCGCCGTCGGGCCCCGTGTCCTGGACGCCCAGGTCGAGGACTTCGACGTCGGTGGGAGAGTCGGCCGCGCCGGGCGCGCGGTCGAGCTGCTGGGCGTGCCAGCGCGCCGTGAGCACGTCGGCGCGCGAGAGCGTGGTCGGGGGTGCCGAGGACGAGGTCACGACCTCAGGCTACGGGTCCCGCCCACGCCGACGGGTCAGACCGAGTCGCGCTCGACGAGCTCGGGGGAGAGGACCTGCGACGCGATCTCGTCCCCGCGTCCGCCGACGAGGTCGAGCAGGAGGTCCGTCGCGCCGCGCACCATCTCGACCATCGGGTTCTGGACCGTCGTGAGCGGCGGCACGGTGGAGGCGGCGGTGGCGAGGTTGTCGAAGCCGACGACGGACACGTCGCCCGGAACCTCGCGCCCGTGCGCGGCGAGGACGCGCAGCGCGCCCTCCGCCATGAGGTCCGAGGCGACGAACAGGCCGTCCACGTCGGGGTGCGAGGCGAGGATCCGTTCCATCGCCGCGGCGCCGCCCGAGACGGCGAAGTCGCCGATCTCGACCGCGTCGTCGGGCAGGCCGGCACCCTGGAGCACCTCGCGCCAGCCCGTGAGCCGGTCGACGCCGGCCGTCATGTCCTGCGGACCGGCGATCGTCGCGATGCGGCGGCGGCCCGCCTCGACCAGCCGGCGCGCCGCGAGGCGGCCGCCCTCGACGTTGTCGACGTCGACGTAGAGGAGGTCGGGCGTCGGGCGGAACGGCCGCCCGACGAACACCGCAGGCAGCCGGGCCGCGAGCAGCGCCTCCTCGAGCTCGTCGTCGCGGTGGTGCGACGCGACGATCGCGCCGTCCACGTGCCCGCTGCTCAGGTACCGCACGATGCGGCCCGGCTGCTCGTCGGGCCGCGCGAACAGCAGGACGAGCTGGAGGTCCGTGCCGCCGAGGGCCGCGCTGACGCCGCGCATCGTGCCCGCGAGGAACGGGTCGGTGAGGATGCGCTCGTCCGGCTCGGGGACCACGAGGGCGATCGAGTCGGTGCGGCGCGTCACGAGGGAGCGGGCGGCGCGGTTGGGCGTGTAGCCGAGCTGGGCGACGGCGGCGTCGACCGCCGCCTGGGCCTCGGGCGACACGCGCAGGCCGCCGTTGATCGCGCGCGACGCGGTCGAGCGCGAGACACCCGCCGTCTGGGCCACCTCGTCCAGGGTCGGCGCGGAGCGCAGGCTGTTCATCAGGACAGTATCCCGCGCCCGCTCGCCCGACCGCACCGCCCCGCTCACCGTGTCGTCACTCCCCGGCGGCGGCGTCCGCGGCGGACGCGTCGCGCGCGGGGACGGCGTTGTCGCGCGCGACCTGCGCGTACCAGGCGCCGCTCGCCTTCACCGTGCGCTCCTGCGTCTCGTAGTCGACACGGACGATGCCGAACCGCTTGGTGTACCCGAGCGCCCACTCGAAGTTGTCGAGGAGCGACCACGCGAAGTACCCGCGCACGTCCGCACCGGCGTCGATCGCGTCACGCGTCGCGCGCAGGTGCGCGTCGATGAACTCGAGCCGGTCCTGGTCGTCCACGGAGCCGTCCTCGCCCACCTGGTCGGGGTAGGCGGCGCCGTTCTCCGTGATGTACATCGCCACGCCGCGCGGGCCGGTGAAGTCCTGCTGGAGGCGCGTGAGCAGGCGCGTCAGCCCCTCGGGCTGCACCTCCCAGCCCATGTCCGTCCGGGGCAGGCCGCGCGAGCGGTCGTGCGCGTCGTCCGCGGCAGGGAAGGGGGACGACGTCGCCCGCACCGGCGCGTCGTCCGCGGGCTCGTCGCGCACGCCCTCGGGGCGCGTCCCGCCGCCGGCCTCGGTCGCGGGCAGCGGGTGCCCGGAGACGGCGCCGCCGTTGTAGTAGTTGACCCCGAGCGTGTCGATCGGCGTCGAGATGATCTCGAGGTCGCCGTCCTTGACGTGGTCGAGCAGACCGTAGGGCGCGACGTCCTCCAGGACATCCGCGGGGTACTCGCCGTGGAAGACGGGGTCGAGGAAGATCCGGTTGAACTGCCCGTCGATGCGGCGCGCGGCGTCGACGTCGGCGGGGTCCTGCGGGTCGACCGGGTCGGAGACGGTGAAGTTCAGCGTGAGGCCGAGGTTCGCCTCCGGCGCGCGCTCGCGCAGCGCCTGGACGGCGAGGCCGTGGCCGAGCAGGAGGTGGTGCGCCGCGGCGAGGCCGTCCTCGCGCGACTGGCGGCCGGGCGCGTGCACGCCCGCGGTGTAGCCGAGGAAGGCCGAGCACCACGGCTCGTTGAGCGTCGTCCACACGCCCACGCGGTCGCCGAGCGCCTCGTGCATCGTCACGGCGTACTCGGCGAAGAGGTAGGCCGTGTCGCGCGAGGTCCAGCCGCCCTTCTCCTCGAGCGCCTGCGGCAGGTCCCAGTGGTACAGCGTCAGCCACGGCAGGATGTCCGCGCCGAGCAGCTCGTCGACGAGGCGGTCGTAGAAGGCGATGCCCGCCGGGTTGGGCGCACCGCCGTCAGGGCGGACGCGGGCCCACGACGTCGAGAACCGGTACGTGCCGAGGTTGAGCTCGCGCATGAGCGCGACGTCCTCGCGGTACCGGTGGTAGTGGTCGCACGCGACCAGGCCGTCGTCGCCGTTCACGACGGCGCCCGGGACGCGGGCGAACGCGTCCCACACCGAGTCCGTGCGGCCGTCGGTGCGCCCGGCGCCCTCGATCTGGAACGCGGCGGTCGCGGCGCCCCAGAGGAAGCCCGGGGGCATCTCGACGCGTCCGGTCGCGGTCGCCGGGTTCGGGAGGAGGGGCGCGGACGGGACGAAGCTGGTCATGGGTCGATTGTCCTTCGAGAGGTCGAGGATTGGCGCGCGGGCGGGCCGGTGGGCCCGCCCGCGCGACGGTCTGCCGCGCGGGCGTCGCGCACCGGGGTGGTGCGCGGCCGCGCGGTGGCGCCGGGCGTCAGCCCTTGACGGCGCCCTGCATGATGCCCGCCACGAGCTGGCGGCCGGTGAAGATGAAGATGACGATCAGCGGCAGGGTCACCAGGAAGATCCCCGCCATGACGAGCGAGTAGTCGACGAAGAAGTTCGCCTGGAGGGACCGGACGACCAGCGGCAACGTCGGGTTGTTCTGGTTGAGCACGATCGACGGCCAGAAGAAGTTCGTCCACTGCTGCACGAAGGTGAACAGACCGAGCATCGCGGCGGCAGGGCGCGCCGCGGGGAGCGCGATGGACCAGAACGTGCGGAACATCGACGCGCCGTCGACGCGGGCCGCCTCGATGAGCTCGTAGGGCAGCGCCTCGCCGAGGTACTGCGTCATCCAGAACACGCCGAACGCGGTGACGAGTGCCGGCACGATGACGGCCTGGAGCTTGCCGATCCACCCGAGGTCCGACATGAGGATGTACATCGGGATGACGCCCAGCTGCGTCGGGACCGCCATCGTCGCGATGACGAACACGAGCAGCGGCCCGCGGCCGCGGAACCGGAGCTTGGCGAACGAGAAGCCGGCGAGCGTCGAGAAGAGCACGACGGACAGCGACGTGAGCACCGCGACGACCACCGAGTTCCAGGCGGCCTTCCAGAAGTTGATCGCGTCGGAGTTCATGACCTCGGCGAACCGGTCGAACAGGCTCGCGTCCGGCAGGAGCTGCGGCAGCGCGCTCCGCGAGATCTCCTCCGGCGTGGAAGACCCCAGGATCAGCGTGAAGTACAGCGGGAAGATCGAGACCAGCAGGACGACCCCGAGGATCGTGTAGGTGACCCAGCGGGGGCGGCGCTGGGTACCGCCGACGTTCTTGCCGGCACCACGGTGTCGGGCGGCGGCGCGGGCCGCGCCCGGGCCGGCGGTCTGGGCGATGACGGGGACGGAGCTCATCGCTTCCTCCGGTCGGTCGTGCGGGCGGCGGTCGGTGCGGACGCCTGGTCCCCGGCGGCGGAGCGCTGGGCGGACATGGCGCCCTCGGCGCGCAGGCGCTTCTGGGTCTCACGACGCCGTCTGACCCACCGCGGCGGGCGCGGCTGGGCGTTGGAGGTGGCGATCCGCCGGGTCACGAGGAAGTTGATCATCCCGATGACGAGGATGAGGAGGAACAGCAGCCAGGCGACCGCGGCCGCGCGGCCGAAGTTCTTCTGGTTGCCCCACGCGACGTCGTAGAGGTACAGCACGGTGGTCATCCACTGCCGGTCGGCGCCGCCGAGGCCCTGCGCGTCGTACATGCGCGGCTCGTCGAAGATCTGGAGGCCACCGATGGTCGACGTGATGACCACGAAGATGATCGTCGCGCGGATCTGCGGGACGGTGACGGAGAAGAACTGGCGCACGCGGCCGGCGCCGTCGATGATCGCGGCCTCGTACAGCTCGCGCGGCACGGCCTGCATCGCGGCGAGGAAGATCAGCGCGTTGTAGCCCGTCCAGCGGAAGTTCACCATCGACGCGATGGCGACGTGGCTCGCGAGCGCGTCCGCGTGCCAGCGGATCGGCTCGATGCCGACGAAGCCGAGGAGCTCGTTGATGAGGCCGTACTGGTCGGCGAAGAGGCGGCCGAAGATCATCGACACCGCGACGGGGGCGACGACGTAGGGGAGCAGGACCCCCATGCGCCAGAACGTGGCGGCACGCAGGTTCTGGTCGAGCAGCGCGGCGATCGCGATGGCGGCGATGACCTGCGGCACGGAGGAGAGCAGGAAGATCGAGAACGTGTTGCGCAGCGACTTCCAGAACGTGGGCTGCGCGAGGACGTCCGTGTAGTTCTGCAGGCCGACGAAGTCGCCCTGCCCACCGAGCAGGTTCCAGTCGTAGACCGACACCACGGCGGTGTACACGAGCGGGAAGAGCCCCGTGATCGCGAACAGGATGAAGAACGGCGAGATGTAGAGGTAGGGCGAGACCTTGACGTCCCAGCGGCTCAGGCGCTGGGAGAAGCCGACGCGACGCGGCGTGCGCGGCGACGGCCCGCTGAGCCCGGGCGTGGGCTGGGTGGGCGAGAGGACGGCCATGTGGGATTCCTGGGCTGCTGGGTGGCTGCCGGGTGGCTGCCGGGGCGGCTGCGGGCGGAGCGCCCGGTGGGTCGACGCGAGCGGGGCCGGGGCGGCAGGTCGTGCCGCCCCGGCCCCGTCAGGTCACAGGCCCAGGTCCTGGAAGGACTGGAGCGTCTTCTGCCACGAGGCCGCGGCGTCGTCGGTCTTCTCGACGTCCACGCGCTTGATGCCGTCCTGGACCGTCGTGTGGATCGCGAAGTAGTTCGCGCCCTTGAACGGTGCGCTGTCGATGCCGGCCGCGCGGGCGGCGAAGATCTCACCGACGGGCGCGTTGTTGAAGAAGTCGTTGGTCGTCGACTTCACCTCGTCCGTGCTCTGCACCTCGACCTGGGACGGGAACGTGCCGGCGTTCGAGAACGCGATGGTCTGCTGCTCGGGGGCGGTCAGCCACGCGGCGAGCTCCTTGGCCGCCTCGGCGTGCGGGCCGGAGGCCGGGACGGTGAGGAACGAGCCGCCCCAGTTGAGACCGCCGCCGGGGAAGACGTCGGCGACGTTCCAGCCGGTGACGCCGCCGGCGCGCTCCTCGATGGGGCCGGTCATCCAGGACGGGCAGATCATCGTCGCGAAGCCGTCGTTCTGGAACGCGGCGTCCCAGTCGGGCGTCCACTGCTCGAGGCCCGCGGAGAGCTCGTTGGTCGTGGACTGCTCGACGACCGTGTTGTAGATGTCGATGATCGGCTGGTTCGTCGCGAGGTCCTTGGGCGTGCCGTCGGACTCCTCGTAGGCGTTGTCGATCTGGTTGACCATGCCCTGCGAGATCGACATGGCGGAGTCGTACCAGGCCGCGTCGCTCGCCTCGACGAAGGTCTTGCCCGCGGCGAAGTAGTCGTCCCACGTCGCGTCCTCGCCGCCGAGGAGCTCCGCGACCTCGGCGGGGTCGGTCGGCAGGCCGGCGGCCTCGAAGAGATCCTGGCGGTAGCAGATCGCGCTCGGGCCGATGTCGGTGCCGTAGCCGATGAGCTTGCCGTCCGCCGTCGTGGCCTGCTGGACCTTCCAGTCCAGCCAGCGGCCGTCGAGCTCCGGGTCGGCCAGGTCGGTGAAGAGGTCGGGGAACTGCACGAGCTCGGGGATCCAGTCGACCTCGATGGCCTCGATGTCCGCCAGGCCCTCGCCGCCCGCGGCGAGCTTGGTGGTGAGGTTGGTGCGCGCGTCCTCGGACTTCGCCGCCTTGGTCTGCTTGACGGTGACGTTCGGGTGCTCCTCCGTGTACGCGGCGAGGAGCTCGTCGCTGTAGCCGAAGTCGTTGAACGTGGCGACGGTCAGCGTGATCTTCTCGCCGTCGCCGGAGCCCGTCTCGTCGTCGTTCGAGCCGGAGCCGCTCGAGCACGCGGTCAGGGTGAGGGTGATGGCCGCGAGGCCTGCGACGGCGGTGATCGCCTTGCGGGGCCGGCGGGTCGTACGGGTGCTGCTCAGCACGGTGACTCCCTTGTCGGTGGGGCGGGGTCGTGGCAGCGCTCCCACCTCCAATGTGGTAGCGCTTCCACACAACGGAGTGATCGTGCTTTCCCCGCCGAACCCGTGTCAAGCGCCGATCATCCTCGACGCGGTGTGGTCGCGCTCCCACACGTGCATCACCGCAGGTCAGGGCGCTTCTCGCGCTTACCGATCGGTCGGGTTCGGCGGAAATCGTTACCGGTTCGAGACCGCCTCCGCGGGCGCGCAAGGGCCGGCGCGCGACCTCAGCGGGCGAGCCACTCCCGGCCCGCCGCCTCCTCAGCAGCCAGGGCGGCGCGGACCGCCTCCGCGGCGGCCTGCTCGATCGCGCCACCGAACAGCGGCACCGAGGCCTTCACCTCGCCCGCGTAGCGCTCCACGGTGCCGTCGCCGTCGGGCGAGAGGGTGACCGTGCCCGTGAGCCGCACCGGGGCACCGGTGATCTCGAGCGAGACGGTCCCGGACCGCTCGCCGTCGCGCTCCGGCTCCCACGCCTCCGCCTGCCGGATCTCGAGCTGGCCCCCGACGAAGGACCGGACGTGGGCCGGGATCTGGTCGGTGGGCAGGGTGCGGCGGACCGTCACCGTGAACCCGTCGACTGCGCCGCCGGTGACGTCGACCTGCTCGACGTGGGCCCCGTCGCCGCCCGAGCGCGCGGCGCGCCAGCGCACGAACTCCTCGTCGGCGAGCATCGCGCCGACCACGGGGACGGCGGCGGGGTAGCGGAGCTCGACGCTCAGGTGCACGGGACCTCCTCGGGCCACGGGCCGACCTGCCGCCGACCCGTGCAGGTCGGCCGCCGGGCCGGTCGGCGGGTTCGGGCGACCGCGCGCGCGGGCGCTGAGGGGACTCTACCGGTCCGACCCCCTTACGCTGGGGTCCGTGTCTGCCATGAGTGACCTCATCTCCCGCCACGCCGACCTCAGCCCGGCGGACAACGAGTGGTTGCACCTGCTCGTGGGCGACTGGCAGGTGATCTCCGACCTCGCGTTCGCCGACCTCGTCCTGTGGCTCCCCACGACCGACGGCAACTTCGTCGCCGTCTCGCAGTGCCGCCCGTCGACCGGCGCCACCGTCCACTACGACGACATCGTGGGCTCGTTCGCCCCCGAGGGGCAGCGCCCGCAGCTCGAGCGCGCGCTCACCGAGGTCCGCTCCCAGCGCTCGCGCGAGCCGCGCTGGTTCGGCGCGTACGCGGTCCGGGAGGAGGCGATCCCGGTCCTGCACGCCGGTCGTGCGATCGCCGTCGTCGCACGGCAGACCAACCTCGGCAGCGGGCGCACGCCCAGCCGTCTCGAGCTCAACTACGTCGAGGCCGCGGACGACCTCATCGCGATGATCTCCCGCGGCGAGTTCCCCTTCCCCAACGCGGCGACCGGACCGCGCCGCGGCGCCCCGCGCGTCGGCGACGGTCTCATCCGGCTCAACTCCGAGGGCGAGGTCCTCTACGCGAGCCCCAACGCGCTGAGCTGCTTCCACCGCCTGGGCGTCATCGGCCCGCTCGTCGGGCGGTCGCTCGCCGAGGTGACGGCCGACCTCATCGAGCACCAGACCCCGGTCGACGAGTCCCTCCCGCTCGTCGTCATGGGCCGCGCGCCCTGGCGCACGGAGATCGAGGCGCAGCGCGTCGCGCTGTCGCTGCGCGCGCTGCCGCTCACCGAGTCGGGCCAGCGCATCGGCGCCGTCCTGCTGTGCCGCGACGTGTCGGAGCTGCGGCGGCGCGAGCGCGAGCTCATCACCAAGGACGCGACGATCCGCGAGATCCACCACCGCGTGAAGAACAACCTCCAGACCGTCGCCGCGCTCCTGCGCCTCCAGGCCCGCCGCATGGACGTGCCCGAGGCGCGCGCGGCCCTCGAGGAGGCCATGCGCCGCGTCGCGACGATCGCGCTCGTGCACGAGAGCCTGTCGCAGACGCTCGACGAGGAGGTCGAGTTCGACGACATGGTGGGCCGGGCCCTGCGCCTCGCCGCCGACGTCGCGTCTGCGGACACGAGCGTGCGCACCGTCCGCACCGGGAGCTTCGGCCTGGTGCCGGCAGAGGACGCGACCCCGCTCGCGCTCATCCTCACCGAGCTCGTCACCAACGCGGTCGAGCACGGCCTCGCGAAGCAGGACACCGGGACCGTCGAGGTCGCGGTCGAGCGCGAGGGCTCCGCGCTGCGCATCGTGGTCGCGGACGACGGCGTCGGCATGCCCGACGGCGACGTCGCCCGGGCAGGCAAGGCGGCGAAGAGCGGCCTGGGGACGCAGATCGTGCGCACGCTCGTCACGAACGAGCTCGGCGGCACCATCGAGTGGGGCCCGCGTCCGGGCGGGGGCACCCAGGTCGTCCTCGCGCTCGTCCTGCGCGACGGCAACCGGCAGGCCTGAGCCCGCGGGGCCGGCGCGACCGCCTGGTTCGAACGGGCGCGACCGCCTGGTTCGACCACCTGGGACGACGACGGGCCGCCACCCCGGAGGGTGACGGCCCGTCGTCGACGTGCTGCTCGACGCCCGTGGCGGGCGGAGCGTGGTCAGCCGGCGCGGCGCGCGCGAGCGGTGCGGCGCTTGAGGGCGCGGCGCTCGTCCTCGGAGAGGCCGCCCCAGACGCCCGCGTCCTGCCCGGACTCGATGGCCCACTTGAGGCACGTGTCGACGACGTCGCAGCGACGGCACACGGCCTTCGCCTCCTCGATCTGGAGGAGTGCGGGTCCGGTGTTGCCGATGGGGAAGAAGAGCTCGGGGTCTTCGTCGAGGCAGGCTGCGCGGTGGCGCCAGTCCATGATCGTCGTCTCCTTGGCAGAGGGGAGCCTGGTCGCGAGGTGATGACTCGTCGCGGTGTTGCCCGGCAGGGGGCTGCCTGGACCAGGGCTCGAGGCGGGGGTGATTGATGCTTGAACCAGGTTCACACCTCGTGAAGCGCAGCACAAGGGGTTACGAGAAAGTTTCCGTCGCATGAATCGTGAGGTCTTCGTCACACGGGTGTGAAGCCGCAGGTCGGCGCGTACGCTGGGTGATCGTGCCTCCCCGCAAGCCCTCCGGACAGCCGCCCGAGCAGCCTCCGACGACACCCGTCCCGACGCCTGGTCCGGCGCCCGACGGCGCCTCGCGACCCCCTGCGCTGACCGCGCTCCTCGTCGGGGTCGGGATCGAGGTCGCGGTCCTCGTCGTCGGCGCGGTCCTCCTCCTCGTCGAGCTGGTGCGCGGCGGGTCGCAGTCGTTCGGGGTCAGCGTGTTCCTCGTCGTCTTCGCGCTGGGCGTCGCCGCGGTGCTCGCCGCGAGCCTGCGCGGCCTGCTGCGCGGGCAGCGCTGGGCGCGGTCGCCGGTCGCGACGTGGCAGATCCTCCAGGCCGTCGTGGCGATCAGCTCGCTCCAGGTGGGCGTCACGCCGTGGGTCGTCGCCGCGCTCGTGCTCGCCGTGGTGGTCTTCGTCCTCCTCATGCTGCGGCCGGTCGTCGAGGCCACGACCCGCGACTCCCGGACCGGGGCCTGACACCCGGGCCGCGCCTTTCACCCGGGCACCTGGTGCGTCACGCCTGACTCCCTGGCTGAGCGTGCCCGGACGCCCCTGAGCCTGGACCGCCCGCCGAGGGCAGCGCGAGCTGCACCGGGGTGAACCGGGCGCCCTGGACGAGCGCCCCGCGGCCGGGCCGCGGCCGCCCCGGCTCGGCGAGCCACTCGAGGCCACGACCGAACACCTCGGTGCTGCCGCGCTCACCCGGCGCGAGGACGATGCCGGCGCGAACGCCGCGCAGGTCCGCGAGCGGGCCGCGCAGCGCCGACGCGGCGCCGCCGGTCGTCGCGGACGCGAGGAGCACGAGGCCGTCCCGGCACGCTGCCGCGAGCCGTTCGCCCTCGACCACGCAGAGCTGGACGAGGACGTCCAGGTCGTCGACCACGACCACGTCGGGCAGTCCCCGTGGACCGTTCTCGCGCGCGTCCTCCTGCCCGGTCTCGCGCGTGCCGGCGGTGACGGCGTCGAGGAGCGCGCCGACGTCGGCCGGCGCGTACCGGCGAACCACGTCGGTCCCGGGCTCGGCGGCCGCGGCGAGCGCGTCGTCGCGGGCGACGACCGCGCGCAGGGTGCCCGCGCGCGCGACGTGCCGCGCGAGGAGGGTCAGCGCGCTCGTGCGCCCCGAGCCCGGCGGGCCCACCACGAGCGCTCCGCCCGACACGTCCAGCGCGACCGTGACGGCCGTGTCGCCGCCCCGACCCACCGGGACCTGGAGTGCCGCTGACGCGAGGCGCGAACCGGCCGGCTCGGGGCCCGTACCGGCCTGCCCGAGGCGCGGACCCGGGATGGCGAGGTCGGCGGGGACGACCCGCGCGGGCAGCGGCAGGAGCCGGAACGCGCCGGGCCGACCGTCTCGGTCCGGCGCGCCCGACCCCGTGGCGGCGGCCGGGTGCGTCGGCCTCCCAGGAGCGGCCCCTGACGGTGGCCGCGCCGGGAGGGCGACCTGGCACAGGACCGGCTCGCCGGGACCGAGCCACACGGCCCGCCCTGCCGGGCCTCCCCGTCCGGCGAGCGGGGAGGGCACGCCCAGCGCCACGTCGTCGTGACGGTCGCGCGACACCATGACCGCGCGCACCCCGACCCGCGACGACAGCCCCGCGACCGTCGGGCTGGCGCACCCCACGGCGACCGCGGCGGGGCCGGCGAGCACGTCCACGAGCGCGTCGGCGCCGGCACCGCCCGCCACGCCCGCGAGGGCCGACCGGACGGCGTCGACGTCGTCCACGAGCAGGAGGACCCGGTCGGTGGCGTCGGTCCCCGCGGGGCGCCCCTGACCGTCGTCGTGACCGGCGAGCAGCCGCAGGAGGCGGACGAGGCGACGCGGGTCGTCGCGGTCGACGACCGTCCCCGTCCCGGGATGGGACGCGAGGTCGGCGAGTCCCGACCCGACGGCGTGGACCGCCCACCCGCGCGCGAGCGCGGCTCGTCCCACGGTCCGCAGCGCCGTCGTCCGACCCGAGCGTGCGCGGCCCAGCACCGCGAGGTGCCCGTCGCGGGGGTCCCACCGGACGACCGTCCGGCGCTGGAGGTCGGGGACGTCGCCGAGCGCGACGGGCAGCGTCGCGACCTCGGTGAGCACCGCGCCACCCCCGGCGCCGGCATGGTCGTCGCCCGGGCGCGCAGGGCCGACCGGCGGGACGCCGGCCCCGAGCTCGCCGTCGCGCGCCGCGGCGCCGGCCGCACGCGCGAGCTCCGCGAGGTCGTCCTGCCCGACCCGGTCGGGCAGGGCGGGCAGCCACGGCGGCGGCGCCGGGCGCAGGCCGGCGCGCTCTGCGACGTCGCGGGCCGCGGCCACGATCCGGGGAAGCCGGTCGACAGCCGGCCGGGGCGCTCCCGCACCGGGCGCGGGGTTGTCGTCGTCCGCGGGGGAGTCTCGCCGGGGCAGCCCTCGTGCGACGCCCCACGGGGGAGCGCCGCGCGCACCGGACGCCGAGACGCGCGCCGGCGCCCCGGCCCGGGCGCACTGCACCGCGAGCGGAGGTTCGGCACCCCAGCGCAGGACGAGCCGCCCCGGCGCCGACGCCGGGACGAGCGCCGCGAGCGGTGACTCGACGACGTCGCGCGAGTCGGCGACGTCGACCACCCGCAGGGCGAGGCGCAGGGTGATGTTGGCCCGCACGTCGGCGCTCACCGCCCCGGCTGGCCGCTGCGTCGCCAGCACGAGGTGCACGCCGAGCGAGCGGCCCTGGGCGGCGACGCGCAGCAGGCCGGGCAGCAGGTCGGGCAGGTCGTCGGCGAGCGCCCGGAACTCGTCGACCACGACGACGAGCCGCGGCAGGCGTCCTCGGGGGAGCTCGTCGACGCTGGTCGCGCCCGCCGCGGCGAGCACGTGCTCGCGCCGGCGCAGCTCGGACCGCAGCCCGGCGAGCGCACGGCCGGCGAGACCCGGGTCGAGGTCGGTCACCGTGCCCACGACGTGCGGCAGGAGCCCGCACGCCCCGAAGCTCGCGCCGCCCTTGAAGTCGACGAGCGCGATCGACAGCTCCGCCGGCGAGCGCCCGAGCGCGAGCCCCGTGACGAGGGTCTGGAGGAGCTCCGACTTGCCCGCCCCCGTGGTCCCGGCGACGAGCACGTGCGGGCCGTCGCGGACGAGGTCCACGGTCACCGGTGCGCCCCCGGCCCCGACGCCCAGCACGACCCGCAGACCGGTCCCGTCGCGCCGCGCCGCGTCCTGCCAGCGGGCGCCGACCCATGCCCTGAGGTCGTCCGGCTCGCCCGGCAGGTCGAGGAGGTCGCCGAGCGCGACGTCCGCCGGCAGCGAGGGCGAGGTCGGGTCGCCGGGGTCGTGCCCGGCCGGGTCGGTGCCGTCCAGCCGGCCGAGGTGGTCCGCGGCGGTGAGCCGACGGGCGAGCGCGACGGCCCACTCCTCGCTCGCCCCGACGTGCTCGCGCACGGTGCGTGCGTCGTCCGGGCCGGTGACCACGGTGGTCGGGCCGGTCACGTCCACGACCGTCCGGCACCACGCCGGGACGCGGGCCGCGTCGTCGAGCACGAGGAGCAGGTCGGTCCCCGCGGCCCCGAGCCGCTCCCACGCCCGGGCGAGCTCGCCCGCGGGCGGGGCCCCGTCGACGACGAGGACGGCGGCCGGGCCGGCCGGCGGTCGTGCGGTGTCCAGCGAGCCGACGGCGCTCGCCCGAGGGAGCCAGCGGCACCAGGCCCAGTCGCCCGCCGCATCCGGCGGGTGCCGGAACGTCGGCACGGCACCCGTCGACAAGAGCTCCCCGAGCACGGCCCGCGCGGCGGCGAGCGCGCGGGCGCGGGGGCCGACGACGGCGACGCAGCCGTCGGCGAGCCGCACGGGCGCGGCGGGCGCGACCGGGGCGGCGCACGGGTCGGTGCCCGGACCCGGCGGGGCCGCACCGGCGGCCCCACCGGGCGGCGCGGCGACCGGTGCGAGCCGGGCGATCGTCGCCCAGGTGAGCGCGTCCGCAGGCCGAGGGCGCAGCGGGTCGACGGGCGCCGTCGCGCGCGCGCCGTCGTCACCCGACGATCGCCTCGCGTCAGAGCCCGGACCGCCGCCGCCCCCGCGGGTCGCGCGGCGTCGGCGGGCCTCGACGAGCGCGGGGACGAGGAGCGCGAGCGGCCCGGCGAGGGCGAGCAGCGCGTAGAGCGGTTGGCGGAACGTCACGGCGAGGGCGAGCGACGCGACCGCGGGCACGGCCGCGGTCGCGAGGTGGCCGGGGCTCGGCCGACCCGGGGGCGCGTCGACGGAGGCGGGGTCGACGGGGCCGGTGCGGGGTCCGTGCACGAGGACGGGGCGCGGCCGCAGGGCGTAGACGCCGTAGGGGGTCGCGAGGGCGTCGCCCGTGCGCCACCGGACCGTGCGCCACGACGCGACCCGGCGGCCGGCCCGGGCCGGCCGCGCGACGAGGACCGCCGCGTCGTCGGGCACGCGCCGGGTGCCGCGCGGGACGCGGACGCGGACCTGCGTGCCGCGGCGCGTGATGCGGTGGCGGACGTCGAGCGCGTCGACCCGGGTCCGGCCCGCGCCGTCCGGGACGGCGACGAGCCGCCCCGCGTCCCCGCCGGCGAGGACGGCGACGTGGAGCGGGGCGGCGAGCACGGCGTCCGGGCGGGCCGTCCCGGCGACCGGCCTCCCGTCCACGGGCACGACGGCGACCGTCGCCCCGGGGAGCAGAGGGCGGGTCCCGCAGCGCTGGTCGTCGTCGACCGGGACGCCGTCCACGAGCAGGGCGGCGGTGCGCAGCTCCGGGCGGCACACGAGCTCTGCGAGACCGGCACGGACGTCGCCCAGGCGTGCCCCGGACGGGAGCAGGACGTCCGTAGCCGGGTGCACCGTGACGCGCAGCCACGCCTCGTCCCGTGGCCCGGCGTGCTCGGGCGTGGGCGGTGCGAAGGCGGTGACGGGGGGCGTCGGGGCGGGGGCGGGCGGCACGTGGCGATGGTGCCCGACAGGGCGACCTCCCCGCCCGGCAACGAGCGCGCCCCTGTGGACGGCGGTCCGTCCACAGGGGCGCGCGTCGACCGTCAGGCCTGACGAGCCGCGGCTCAGTCCACGGCGAGCGCCGCGACGGGAGACGTGCGGGCGGCCGTCCGGCCGGGCACGACGGACGCGACGAGCCCCGCCACGAGCGCGACGACGAGCACGAGCGCGACGTCCCGCCACGGCACCGCGAGCGACACGTCGCCCATGACGCTCAGCGCCGTCGCCGCGCCGGCCCAGCCGTACAGGACGCCCAGCACGATGCCGAGGACCGCGCCGACGCCCGCGATGAGCATGCCCTCGATCGCGAGCATCCACCGCAGCTGCGCCCGGCTGAGGCCGATGGCGCGCAGCGTCGCCGACTCGCGTCGCCGCTCGATGACGGAGAGCGACAGCGTGTTCGCCACGCCGATGAGCGCGATGACGACGGCGACCGCGAGGAGACCGACGATGACCCCGAGGATCGTGTCGATGACGCTCTGCATCGCCGCGCGCTCCACCGCGATGCCGGCGACCTCGACGGGCGTGTCCGACGAGACGATCGCGTCCTGGATGGCGGGCACGACCTGCGTCGCGTCGCCCGTGTCGTCGAGACCGACCCACAGCCGGGACACGAGGGCGTCCGGGGCGAGGGCCTTCGCGTCGTCGGCGTCGAGGAGCCAGCCGTCCCCGATGGCGCCGACGTGGGCGGTCAGCTCGAGGGTCGCCCCGTCCGGCCCGGTGAGCTCCAGCGTGTCGCCCTCGGTGACGTCCCAGGCCTCGGCGTCGGCCTCGGGGACCATGACCGCGCCCGGGGCGAACGCCGCGAGCACGTCGGGCGAGCGCACGACGGCGCGCGCCTGGTCCGGGTCCACCCCGTGCATCGTCATCTCGGCGCCGTCGAGCAGCGTGACCGTCGCCGCGGAGAGCTCGACGACGCGCGAGACGCCCTCGGTGCCCGAGACGGCGCGCACGACGTCGTCCGGGACGGCGTCGCCCGTCGACCCGTACGCGTCCGTCGCGACGAGGACGTCGACCGGGTACTGGTCGTCGAGCGCCGCGTCGAGGGACGTGCGGGCGCTCGCGGCGCCGGTCGACATCATCGCGACGAGCGTGACGCCGATGAGCAGCGCGGTGCTGGTCGCCGTGGTGCGGCGCGGGTTGCGCAGCGTGTTCGCGGTGGCGAGCCGCGCCGTCGACCCGGTGCCGGCGAGCAGCCGACCCACGAACGACACGACGCCCGGCAGCCAGTACACGGCACCGACGAGGACGCCGACGAACGACAGGGCGCCGCCCGCGACACCCGCGAGGAGACCGGCCTCGGGGCTGCCGGTGCTGCCGAGCCAGATGCCGCCGCCGAGGACGGCGAGGCCGCCGAGCGTGAGCAGGCTCGCGATCACGAGGCGCACGCGGCCCCCGCCGCGGGAGAGGCTCGGCGCGTCGGCGGGGCGCAGCGCCTCGAGCGGCGCGACTCGCGTGGCGGCCCGGGCGGGGGCGAACGACGCGACGACGGTCACGAGGGTTCCCACGAGCAGGGGCACGAGCACGACCGCGGGCGTCACCGTGATGGTCGCCGGGATCGGCACGCCCAGGTCAGCCCCGCGGGCCACGAGGAGCGCGACCTGGGTGAGCAGGCAGCCCAGCAGGATGCCGCCCACGGAGGACAGGACGCCGAGGATCGTCGCCTCGGACAGGACCGACCGGGCGAGCTGCGACCGGTTCGCGCCGACGGCGCGCAGGAGGGCGAGGGTGCGCGTGCGCTGCGCGACGAGCACCTGGAACGTGTTCGCGATGACGAGCGCCGCGACGAGCAGCGCGACGGCGGCGAAGCCGAGGATGACGTACGTGAAGACGTCCTGGCCGCCCGTCATCTTCTGGGCCTGCGCCTGGGCGTGCTCGGCGGGGGTGACGGCCTCGGCCTCGTCCGGCGACACGGCGACGAGGGCCGTGCGCGCCGTCTCGAGGTCGGTGCCCGGGGCGAGTCCCACCATCGCCGCGGAGTAGGTGCGCTCGGCGTCGTCGGGCATCGCCTGCGCCGCCTGCCACGCGGCCACGTCCTCGGCCGTCACGACGACGGCCCCGCCCATCTGGGCGTACGCGCCGTACGGGTCGTCGGTCGTCCCGACGACGGTCAGCTCGTCACGGACCTCCTCGTAGTCGCCGCCGTCGGGCGCGGAGGCGTCCCACACGTTGCGGGAGCTCGTGACGGTGTCGCCGATCCCGACGCCCAGGCGCTCGGCGACGGCGGTCGGGAGGGAGAGCTGACCGGGCGCGGTCGGCATCGAGCCCTCGACGACCTCGAGCGCCTCGAAGCGCGGGTCGGAGGGCGCGGGGACGCCGAGCTGGAACACGCGCTTCGCGCCGTGCGACAGGTCGAGGTAGGTGAACTGGACCGCGTCCACCGCGTCGACGCCCGTCACGGAGCGCAGGGCGTCCACGTCGGACGCCGAGAGGTCGGTCGGTGCGGACACGACGAGGTCCGCGTCCGCGAACTGCGCGGCGATCGAGTCGTTCGTGGTCTGGGTGATGACGTTGCCCGCGATCAGGGTCGCCGTGACGAACGCCGTCCCGATGACGATCGCGACGCCGGCCGCGACGAGGCGGCCGATGCTGCGGCGCATCTGCGCCAGGGTGAGGCGGAGCATCAGGCGCGCACCGCCTGCGACGCGGTCGGGGCGGGGCCGTCGGCGCCCGGCGCCTCGAGCGTGCGCAGGGCGTCGAGCCCGGCGAGCACCGACTCGGGCGTCGGGTCGCTGATGTCGCCCGCGATGCGGCCGTCCGCGATGAGCACGACGCGGTCCGCGTAGGCGGCTGCCGTCGGGTCGTGCGTGACCATGATGATCGTCCGGCCGAGCTCGCGGACCGACCGGCGCAGGAAGCTCAGCACCTCGGCGCCCGAGCGCGAGTCGAGGTTGCCCGTCGGCTCGTCGGCGAAGACGACCTCCGGGCCGGCGATGAGGGCGCGTGCGATCGCGACGCGCTGCTGCTGCCCGCCGGACAGCTCGCTCGGCCGGTGGCTGAGGCGCGCCTCGAGGCCGAGCGTGCGCACCAGGGTGTCGAACCATGCGCGGTCGACCTTGCCGTTCGCGAGCTCGACGGGCAGCGTGATGTTCTGCTCCGCCGTGAACATGGGCAGGAGGTTGAACGACTGGAACACGAAGCCCACCCGGTCGCGGCGCAGCTGCGTGAGCGCGTTGTCGTTCAGGCCCGTGACCTCGGTGTCGCCGATGAAGGCGTGCCCGCCCGTCGCGGTGTCCAGCCCCGCGAGCAAATGCATGAGCGTCGACTTGCCCGAGCCCGACGGGCCCATGATGGCCGTGAAGTGGCCTCGCTCGAAGTCCACGTCCACGCCGTCGAGCGCGTGCACCGCCGCCTCGCCCGTGCCGTAGGTCTTGCGCAGCGAGCGGGCCCGGACCGCGGGCGGGCCGGCGGGGGCGGGGGCGGGGTCGGTGGGGCGGTACACGGTCGTGTCCACGTCATCTCCTGGGTACGTCGTCGAGGTTCGTCGTCGGGCCCGTCGCGCGCTCACGCCGACCAGGTCGGAGGCGTGCGCCGGGATCGTGGACGACGCTACGGACCGGGCCCGCCCGGCCGCGTCCGGCGAGGGTCGGGTCCTGCACGGGGGGCGGGTCATCCCGTGGTCGTAGAGGACCGGCGCCGAGGGCGGACACGACGGCGCCCCACGGGTCCGGTGACCGGTGGGGCGCCGTCGGGGCGGACGCAGGTCAGGCGCCCGGGCGGACCAGACCCGTCTCGTAGGCCGTGACGACGGCCTGGACGCGGTCGCGCGCGCCGAGCTTGGCGAGGATGCGGCCCACGTGCGTCTTGACCGTCGCCTCGGCGACGAACAGGTCGCTCGCGATCTCGGTGTTGGACCGGCCGCGCGCCATGAGGACGAGGACCTCACGCTCGCGCTCGGTGAGGCCCTCGACGGCGGCGTGCGCGGGGGAGTCGTCGGCCTGCTCGGCGGGCAGGGCCGTCACCAGGTGCTCGAGCAGGCGCCGGGTGGACGACGGCGCGATGACGGCGTCGCCGCGGTGCACCGTGCGGATCGCGGCGAGCATCTCCTCGGGCGGCGCGTCCTTCAGCAGGAACCCGCTCGCGCCGGAGCGGATGGCCTCGAGCACGTACTCGTCGAGGTCGAACGTGGTGAGGACGATGACCTTGGGCGCGTGGCCGCCGTCGGCTGCCGCGGCGGTGAGCCGGGCCGTCGTCTGGAGCCCGTCGAGGTGCGGCATGCGGACGTCCATGAGCACGACGTCGACCGGGTGGTCGGCGAGCAGCCGCAGGGCCTGCAACCCGTCGCCCGCCTCGACCGCGACGGTGAGGTCCGGCTGCGAGTCGATGACCATGCGGAAGCCCGCGCGCACGAGCTGCTGGTCGTCGACGAGCGCGATGCGCACGGGCTCGAGGGGCTCGAGCGGGTCGGCGGCGTACGCCCCGTCGGGCACGGGGAAGGCGTCGGTCATGGTGTCCTGTCGGTCGGTCGGTCGTGGGCCGGGTGCGAGGAGTCGGGCCCGACCGGCGGTGGCGGCGGCAGCGGGGTCGTCGCGGCGGACGGGCGGCCCGGAGCCATCCTGCCCGACGGCGCGGGCGGCGGTGCGGGGACGGGCTGTCCCGGAGGCCGGGGGACGGCGCCTGGAGCGGGCGCGGCGCCCGGCAGGGCCGGCACGGGGATGCGCAGGTGCACGCGGAAGCCGCCCCCGGGACGTGGACCCACCTGCACGGACCCGCCGAAGAGCGCGGCGCGCTCGCGCATGCCCAGCACGCCGTAGCCGCCGGGCCGGGCGTCCTGGCGCGCCGCGGCGGACGTCGACGCGCCCCTCCCGTCGTCCTCGACCTCGAGGTCCAGGGTGGCGGCGCCCCACCGCACGACGACGGTGACCTCCGGGTCGGGACCGGCGTGCTTGAGCACGTTGGTCAGCGCCTCCTGGCACACGCGGTAGACCGTCAGCCCGGCTCCGGGCGGCAGCGGACGCGCCTGGCCGACACGGACGAACGACACGCGCATCCCGCTGTCGCGCACCTGCGCGACGAGCGTCTCGAGGTCCGCGGTGTCCGGCTGTGGCGCGCGCTCGAGCGCGGCGGTCGCGGCGCTCGCGGGCGCCGGGTGCCCGGGCGCGGCGGGCCCGTAGGGCGAGCCGTCGGGCGGTGTCCCGGCCGCGCCTCGTCCCGACGGCAGCGCGAGCGTCCCGGACGGCCCGACGGCGGCGCCCGGAGGCACGACGACGCGCGGCGGCTCCGAGCGGAGGACGCCGAGGAGCCGGCGCATGTCCGCCAGCGCCGCGCGGCCGGTCTCGGACACGGTCGCGAGCGCGCGCGTCGCGGCCTCGGGGTCGTGGGCGGCGGCGTACCGGCCTCCGTCGGCCTGGGCGATGACGACGGAGAGGGAGTGGGCGACGATGTCGTGCATCTCGCGCGCGATGCGGGCCCGCTCGGCGGCGGTCGCGATCTGCGCCTGCTGGTCGCGCTCGACCTCGAGCCGTTCCGCGCGGTCGACGAGCGCGGCGATCGTCTCGCGCCGGGAGCGGCGCACGAGGCCGAACGCCCATACCGCGAGAAAGGTCATGCCGCCGAACGCGGACGTGAAGAAGACCATCGTCGCGAGGTCGGTGAGGCGACCGGACAGCAGACCGAGCGCGATCCCGAGGACGACCGCCCCGACGAGGGAGGACACGATGGCCGTCCGGTGCGCCCAGCGGGGACCGTAGACCGTGACGGAGTAGAGCGCGACGAGCACCGCGAAGTCGGCGGGGAAGATCACGAGGTAGCCCGCGAGCAGATGGACGAGCGCGACGGAGTACACCGTGATCGCCGACGCGAGCGGGCGGGAGCGGCGCCAGGGCAGCGGGGCGAGGAGCAGCAGCGCCCAGAGGGCTGCCCACCCGCCGCTCGTGCCGGTACCGCTCGCGCCCATCGAGGTGAACGCCGCGGACGCGGGCACGAACACGACGGCGAGGACGAGCGTGACGGTGAGGTCCACACCGAACCGGTGCTCGTCGGACCACTGCCCGAGGCGCTCGTACCATCCCATGCCTTCCAGCCTAGGCAGGGGGCGGTCGCAGGGCGTCCCACCACGGTCGCAGAGATCACGCGGCACGATGGGACCGAAGTCGTACTGATGCCCTAGCATGAGCGAATGACCCACGTACTGCTAGCGGAGGACGACCCGGCGATTGCCGAACCTTTGGCGCGCGCACTGACACGTGAGGGTTACAACGTCGTCGTCCAAGGAACTGGTCAAGGAGCGATCGACTCCGCGAGCGGTGCGGACATCGTGGTGCTCGATCTGGGCCTTCCGGACATGGACGGCCTCGACGTGGCGCGCGAGATCCGGCACAAGGGTCTCACCACCCCCGTGCTCGTGCTCACCGCCCGGGCCGACGAGGTCGACCTCGTCGTGGGCCTCGACGCCGGCGCCGACGACTACGTCACGAAGCCGTTCCGGCTCGCCGAGCTCCTCGCCCGGGTCCGGGCGCTCCTGCGCCGCTCGCACGGCGAGCAGGTGGACGAGGAGGAGCTCGCCGCGCAGGACGTGCGCATCGACGTCTCCGCGCACCGCGCGTTCCAGGGCGAGCGCGAGCTGCACCTGACCACCAAGGAGTTCGAGCTGCTGCGCGTGCTCGTCGCGAGCGCGGGCTCGGTCGTCGTGCGCGACGCCCTCATGCGCGACGTGTGGGGCTCCGAGCCGGTCGGCTCGACCAAGACGCTCGACATGCACGTGTCGTGGCTGCGCCGCAAGCTCGGCGACGACGCGAACGCGCCGCGGTACATCTCGACCGTCCGCGGTCTCGGCTTCCGTTTCGAGACCGGCGAGAGCTGACCGACCCCGACCGGGGACGAGGACACGGGGAGCGAGGAGCAGCGTGCGGCGTCGGATGCTGCAGGCCACGGTGGCGGCCGTGGCCGTCGCCGTCATCCTCCTGGGCTTCCCGCTCGCGTTCTACGGCGCGCGGTTCGTGCTCCAGGGCGAGGTCGACGACGTCACGTCGCGCGTCGAGCGCCTCGCCCGCTCCATCGACGCCCGGCTCGCCGCGGGCGACGAGATCCCGGACTACGTCATCGAGGACGCGGTCCAGCCCCGCGCGAGCGACCCGCCGGCCCAGGTCTACGTCACGCTGCCGGACGGCACCGTGCTCACGGCCGGCCCGGAGGTCACCGGACGCGGGATCGAGCAGCCCCTGCACTCCGAGTCGGGTGCGCTCGTCACGCTCACCGTCTCGTACTGGGACGCCTACCTCCAGGCCGCGCAGGTCGTGCTCCTCGTCGTGGCCGCGGCCATCGTCGCGTTCGCCGCGGGCATCGGCATGGCGGTGTGGCAGGCCAACCGCATCGCCGCGCCCCTCGTCTACCTCGCGGCCTCTGCCGAGCAGCTCGGCTCGGGACAGGTGCGCCCGCGCCTCGAGCCGTCGGGGGTCGAGGAGATCGACCTCGTCGCCGCCGAGCTCGCGCGCAGCTCCGACCGGCTCGCGGGGCGCCTCGCCGCAGAGCGCCAGTTCGCCGCCGACGCCTCCCACCAGCTCCGCACGCCGCTCACGGCGCTCAGCATGCGGCTCGAGGAGATCTCGATGGCCTCGGACGACCCGGCCGTGCAGGAGGAGGCCCGGATCTCGCTCGAGCAGGTCGAGCGCCTGGTCGGCGTCGTCGACGACCTCCTGGCGTCCTCGCGTCGCGCCCAGGGCGGGACGACGGAGGCCGTGAACCTGCTCGACGTCGTGCACCAGCAGGAGGAGGAGTGGGTCCCGACGTTCGCCAAGGCGGGGCGTGAGCTCGTCGTCGACGTCCCTGCGGAGTACCAGGTGCTCGCGACGCCCGGGGCGCTCGCGCAGGTCCTGGCGACGCTCATCGAGAACTCGCTCAAGCACGGCGGCGGCACGACGACGGTCCGCGCGCGCCCGTCCGGCACGAGCGGCGCGATCGTCACGGAGGTGTCGGACGAGGGCGCCGGCGTCCCCGACGACCTGGCGCCGCGCATCTTCGAGCGCGAGGTGACCTCCGGTGCCGGGACCGGGCTGGGGCTCGCGCTCGCACGCGACCTCGCGGCGTCGGACGGCGGTCGGCTCGAGCTCGCGCAGCGCCGTCCGGCCGTCTTCGCACTCTTCCTCGCGGGTGTGCCGCGGCGCCTGGACCCGCGCGTGGTCCTGCCGACGGGGGTCGCGGTCTCCGCGCACGGTCGGCGTCGGCGCCGCCGCGGCTGACGTCACCTGGTGGGCGCTCGCGCCCGGCCCCTCAGCGTGCCGCGGCGTCCTGGGACGCGGTAGGGGCGTCCGCCGCACGGTCGCCCGTGAACACGAGGCGTCGGTAGGCGACGTAGCGGAACGCGGTGCCGAGCGCGAGCCCGACGACGTTCGCCGAGATGTTCTTGGCGAGCGGGGACGTGAGGCCGAGCGCGTACGTGGAGATCGCGAGGCAGCCGACCGCGATGAGCATGCCACCGACGTTGACGACGACGAAGGCCGCGAGCTCGCGACCGCGCGCCTGGGTGCGGCGTGCGGAGAAGGTCCAGTAGCGGTTGCCGACCCACGCGACGAGCGTCGCGACCGTGACGGACACGATCTTGGCGGTGAGCGGCTTGTGCCCGAGGAGCTCGCCCGGGCCGAAGCTGAGCAGGTTGAACAGGCCCAGGTCGACGACGTAGGCGACCGCGCCGACGGACCCGAACTTCGCGAGCTCTCGCACCCGGGCGAGGACGCGCTCGCGGCGCGGCAGGGCCGCCGCGTCCGCCTCCGCTCGGCGGTCCAGGTCGCTCGTCACCCCACGAGGCTACCGGGCGCTCCTGAGCGTCGCCCAGGTGCCGCCGTCCGCCATGGGGTGTGCCGACCGACGGCCGAGGCGTCCGGTACGCGGTCTCCGCATGGTCCCGTGGCCCCCAGGCACTAGGGTGGGTGCACGTGGCAGCCCCAGTGATCGCCGTGGTCGGCGGAGGACAGCTCGCACGCATGATGGCCCCCGCGGCCGGAGAGCTCGGCGTGCACCTGCGTGTGCTCGTCGAGGCCCCGGACTCGTCCGCGGCTCAGGTCGTGGTCGACGCCCCCGTGGGCGTCGCGTCCGACGAATCCGCGATCCGCTCCCTCATCGCCCCCGCGAGCGCCACCCCGGCGGACGTGCTGACCTTCGAGCACGAGCACGTCCCGAACGCGCTGCTCACCGACCTCCTCGAGCACGGCACGCCCGTGCGTCCCGGACCGGACGCGCTCGTGCACGCGCAGGACAAGATCGTCATGCGGCGGCGGCTCACCGAGCTCGGCGTGCCGTGCCCGCGCTGGGCGGCGCTCCCCACCGAGCCCGACGCCGCCCGGGCCGCTCTCGCGGACTTCCTCGCCGAAGTCGGGGGCGAGGCCGTCGTGAAGACGGCGCGCGGCGGGTACGACGGCAAGGGCGTGCGCGTCGTGTCTGTCGCCGAGGGCGGCCCCGAGCAGGTCACGGAGTGGATCGAGGCGGCCGCCGCGGGCGGCCCCGAGCTGCTCGTCGAGGAGAAGGTGCCCTTCACGCGCGAGCTGGCCGTCCTCGTGGCGCGCCGCCCGTCCGGGGGGATCGACGGCACGGGTGAGGTCCGGACCTGGCCCGTGGTCGAGTCGATCCAGCGCGACGGCGTGTGCGCCGAGGTGATCGCACCCGCGCCGGGGCTCACCGACGCCGAGGCGGAGCGCGCACGCGACGCCGCGGTCCGGATCGCCGGGGGCCTCGGTGTCACCGGGGTGCTCGCGGTCGAGATGTTCGAGGTCGCGGGCGAGGACGGGCCGCGCGTGCTGGTCAACGAGCTCGCGATGCGCCCCCACAACTCCGGGCACTGGACCATCGACGGCGCGGTGACGAGCCAGTTCGAGCAGCACCTGCGCGCGGTGCTGGACCTGCCGCTCGGCGGTACGACGGCCACGGCGCCCTGGACCGTGATGGCAAACGTGCTCGGGTCGACGCTCGTCGAGCTCACCGACGCCCTGCCCGCCGTCCTCGCCGCCTTCCCCGACGCGAAGGTCAACCTGTACGGCAAGGGCGTGCGCCCCGGGCGCAAGCTCGGGCACGTGAACGTGAGCGGCGACGACCTGGACGAGGTCCGGCGCCGGGCCCTGGCCGCGGCCGCGATCCTGCGGGGCGAGGACCCCGAGGGCACCCCGAGCGAGGAGCGAGCATGAGCGAGAACCCTGTCGTCGGCATCGTCATGGGGTCGGACTCCGACTGGCCCGTCATGGAGGCCGCGGCCGACGCGCTCGCCGAGTTCGGCGTGCCCGTCGAGGTCGACGTCGTCTCCGCCCACCGCATGCCCGTCGAGATGATCGAGTACGGCCGCACGGCCGCCGAGCGCGGCCTGCGCGTGATCGTCGCCGGCGCCGGGGGAGCGGCCCACCTGCCGGGCATGCTCGCCGCCGTGACGCCGCTGCCGGTGATCGGCGTCCCCGTGCCGCTGCGTCACCTCGACGGCATGGACTCGCTCCTGTCGATCGTCCAGATGCCCGCGGGCGTCCCCGTCGCGACGGTCTCCGTCGGCGGGGCGCGCAACGCGGGACTGCTCGCCGCACGCATCCTCGCGGCCGGCACGGACGACGACGCCGCGCGCCTGCGGGACAAGATGGTCGCCTTCCAGGCGGACCTGGGCGACCAGGCACGCGCCAAGGGCGCACGCCTGCGTGCCTCGCGATCAGACGTCTAGGAGCCACCCGTCCCGCGAGATCGGCCCGTACGTCCCAGATCGACCTTCTGAAGGCCGATGTGACGACCTGCGGGTCGATCTCGTCGCTGCGTCACTGTGGGAGCCCGCCGACCTGCCCCGCGGGCAGGTTGCCGTCTCGGATGTCGACCCAGAACTTGCCGACGGTCTCGGGGTCCAGCTGCACGGTCGACCCGACGTTGCCGCCCGGGCGGTAGTCGGGGTTCGAGATCGGCGGCGTGCCGGTGATGCCCTCCGGGCCGTTGGCCTTGCGGAACGCGAGGGCGAGCTTGCCCAGGTCGATGATGCCGGTGCTCTGGTCGACCGTGAGCGACCCGAGGCCCGAGTCCAGGAGCGAGACCTGGTCGCCCGGGCGGAACAGGATGCTCGGGTTCGCCGCCTTCGAGCTGATCGCGCCGATCACCTGGCGCTGGCGCTCGGCACGGCCGATGTCGCCCTTGGGGTCGGAGTAGCGCATCCGCGAGAACGCGAGCGCGGTGTGACCGTCGGCGACGTGGCACCCGGCCGTCCAGACGAGCTCGCTCTTCGGGTCGTCCACGTCGTAGTCGAGGCACAGCTCGACGCCGCCGACGGCGTCGACGATGCCCTCGACCCCGCCGAACCCGACCTCGACGTAGTGGTCGACCGTGAGGCCGGTGAGCTGCTCGACGGTCTGCACGAGCAGCGGAGGGCCTCCCCACGAGTAGGCCGAGTTGAGCTTGCTCGCGCCGTTGCCGGGGATCTCCGCGTAGGTGTCGCGCGGCAGGCTGATGAGGGCGACCGGGCCGCTCGGAGGGGCGTGCAGGACCATGATCGTGTCCGTGCGCGCGCCCTCGGTGCCGTCCTCGCTGATGCCCTCGCCGCGCGCGTCCGAGCCGGCGAGGAGGTAGGTGTTGCCCGGGGTGCCCGGCGCGCCGGAGAGCGCGTCGACGTGCTGGATCTTGCCGTTGGCCCAGATCAGCAGGCCCACGGGCCACGCGAGGAGCGCGACGATCACGACGCACGCGACGAGCCCGACGACGCGACCCTTGCGGACGCGGAAGCCGCCCCCGCCGGTCCGCGGCGCACCCGTGCCCGACGGCGGCCGCCCGCTCCCGCCGCCGGCCCGGCTGCTGCTCGGGCGGGGAGCGGCGCCCGGACGGCTCCGCGTCGTCGCCGGCACGGCCTGGGCACCCCCGTGGGGCGACGACGAGACGCGCGGGGGCGTCGCCGTCGCCTGACGGGGCTGGCGGGACGGGGTGACCGACGGCGGGAGCGCCGACGCCGCGGCGTCCGCCCGCGGGCGGGTGCCGCGCGCGGGAGGTGCCGGCGGGGGAGTGCCCTTGCGTGCGGGGGCCACGGGGATCTCGCGGGACGACTGCCGCTTGATGCGCGGCTCGAGGCGCACGGCGTCGTCGGGCACCGCGGGGCGGGGCCGCGCCTGGGCGCGTCCGCTGTTGCCCACCGCGATCGCGTCGTCGACGGACGACGGCCGCGGGGCGCGGCCGCCCTGGGGCGTGAAGCTGGGGGGGAGCGACCGTGGGTCGCGCGACGGGTCGGTCATGGCGTCACCCGCACTGCGCGGTCTCGTCGGCGGCGGAGAACGCCTCCTTGCCGGCTTCCTTCGTCTGCACCGGGGCGGGCTCCCCGGACGCGTCGTCGGTCGGCGCGTCCGCGCCGGCCTGCGACGGCGGCTCGGTGGCCTCGACGGCGTCGCCGGACCCGCCTGCGGTCTCGTCGGCGGCGGGTGCGGGCGCGACGATCGGCTCGTCGGCGCGCACCTTCGCCCAGAGCTCGTCGGCCTCTGACGTCCAGACGACCTTCGCGTCGGGGTCCTGCGGGTCCGGCGCGTTCGGAACGGTCATGAAGGTGATGTTGCCACTGGTCGCGCCCTTGAGGCTGAAGGCGAGCCCGGCGAGGCTCGGGATCGACGAGAGGTTGTCGCTCATGGTGAGCGACTTGGTGCCCGCGTCGACGAACCCGTAGATCTGGCCGAGGTCCGAGAGCACGTTCTTCGAGAGCACCTGGTTCACCGTCGCGGCGAGGAGCTGCTGCTGACGGCCGATGCGGCTGAGGTCCGACCCGTCGCCCACGCCGTAGCGGGCCCGCGCGAACCCGAGCGCCTGCGCACCGTCGAGCGTCTGCATCCCCGCATCGAGCCGGAGGTCCGCCTTGGGCGAGTCGATCGCCTCGGGGATGCAGATGGGGACGCCGTCGATCGCCGTGACCATGTTCTGGAAGCCGGCGAAGTCGACCACGACGAACCCGTCGACGAACACGTCGGTGAGGCTCTCGACGGTGGTGATCGCGCAGGCGGCGGCCGAGTCGACGTCGCCCCCGACGGTCGCGCCGTTGGCGAACGCGGCGTTGAAGCGGGTGTTCGCGGGTGCGGTCGTCCTGCCGCTCGTCGTGTTGCACGCCGGGACGTCGACGCGCGAGTCGCGCGGGATCGAGACCATCTCGACGCGTGAGCGGTCCGCGGAGACGTGCACGAGGATCGTCGTGTCCGAGCGCATGCCCTCGACGCCCTCGACCTCGTGGCCGTTCTCGCCGCCCCGCTCGTCCGAGCCCATCACGAGGATGTTGAGCGGCTTGCCGGCGTTCGGGTCGGTCGGGTCGGGCTGCGCGGGGCGGTCGGTGAGCAGACCGTCGATGTTCGAGCTGGTGATGTTGCCCTGGATGTTCGACAGCGCCGACGCCCCGCCCACCGCGCCGAACGCGAGCACCGCGGTCGCGACGAGGCCGACCGTCCGAGCGGCGCCGTGCGTGCGGAGCGCCCGTGCGTGCGACGGCCCGCGCGACTGCCGGTCGGCAGCCGCGGCGCGAGCCTGGGCACGGGAACGAGACGTCACGGGCACCGAGCATAGGCGGCGTGTGCGAGGCCACGGCGCGGGGGGCGGGCTGAGCGCGTGGAGGAGTTGTGTGAGGGGTCGTCCACGAGCATCGACGGGCGTGCAGCCGGCCTCCTCGGTGTCGACTATCCTTCGCTTCGTCGGGGGGGCGAGGAAGCCCCTCTGTTCGTCCCGCCCCACGCTGGAGATGCCGGTGCGCAGTGCTCGTCAGGTCGTGACCACCCTCCGGTCGCTCGCGCACCGCCTCGTCCACGTCGACGAGGTGACCCAGAGGGTCGACGAGGTGACCCAGAGGGTGGAGTCGGCGCTCACCTCCTTGAGCCGCACGACCGACGCCCTGAGGGTCGAGCACGCGGCGCTCCAGCGGCGGCTGGACGCGATGGAGCGAGCGACCGCAGACCGCGACCGGCAGGGCGCGCGTGCGGTCTCGGCGCTGAACGACACGGTCAACCTCGTGTCTCGCCGTGGCGCCTTCGCGCGGCCGGTGACCCGTGTCGTCTTCCTCGTCCACCATGTCGAGGCATGGGACAGTCTCGACGACCTGGTCCGGCTGATGGAGATGTCGGACGACTTCGACCCGGTGGTGGTCACGATCCCCCGGCACTTCGGCGGCCAGGGAGAGCTGCGGGACGAGGAGCTGGTGCACGAGGGCCTCGCCGCTCGCGGGATCTCGCACCTGCGCGCGACGGCGGACCGCGTCGACGACGTGCTCCGCCTCGTCAAGATCCTCGAGCCGGACGTCGTCGTGCGCCAGTCGCAGTGGGACCAGGACGTCGACCCGCTGTTGTCGACAGCACTGCTCGACTTCGCGCGGCTGTGCGTCGTCCCGTACGAGACCATGAACCTGGTCGTCAACGTCCCCGGCCCCGGCACACCGGGCGTCAACACCGCCGTGGACGCCGGCTTGCACCGGGCGGCGTGGCTCGTGTTCTGCACGAACGCCCAGACCTTCGCCGCTGCCGAGCGGGACGGGGTGCGCGGTGCCGGACACTTCCGGGTGACCGGTCACCCCAAGCTGGACGTGCTGCGGGCCGCCGAACCCTCCTGGCCGGTCGTCGGTGGAGAGTCGCGGCGCCCCCGCGTCGTGTGGTCGTCGCACCACTCGATCGGCGCGGGCTGGACGCGGTTCGGGCTCTTCCCCGAGCTTGCCGAGGACATGCTGGAGTGGGCGCGTCAGGGCGAGGCGGAGATCGTCTGGATGCCCCACCCCGCCCTCGTGCCGTACATGGCGCGCGAGGTGTCCCCCTACACGACGTCGCAGTACGAGGACTGGCTCGTGCGCTGGTCCGCGCTCGGGAACACCTCGGTCGTGCAGGGCGGTGGCTACGCGCCCGTGCTCGCCGCCGCTGACGTCATGGTGACCGACGGGCTCAGCATGCTCGCGGAGTTCCAGGTCCGGCGCAAGCCGGTCGTGTTCGTCGAGCGTGCCGGTCACCGTCCCTTCACCGACCTCGGTGAGCGGATCGTCGCGGGAACGCACGTCGTGGGCGACACGGCGGGTGCTCGCGCCGTCGTGGAGCACGTCCTGCGAGACGGTGACGAGCTCGCCCCGGTCCAGGAGCGCAACGTCGAAGAGCTCCTCGGGCCGCCCGGCGCGGCCGGCCGGATCCTCGACGTGCTGCGGGCCGAGATCGCCGCCGTACGCTCCGGGGCCGGCCTTCCCGAGGCGGCCCGCGCACCCCGGCTCGGGTAGCCTGCTCGCCGTGCCAGCAGATCCGAGAACCGCGTCCGAAGCCCCCCGCGTCGTCGCGGTCGTCGTGGCGTACAACCGCCGTGACCTGCTGGTCGAGGCGCTCGACGCCCTCGCCGCGCAGACGCGGCCCGTCGACCGGGTGGTCGTCGTCGACAACCGGTCGGACGACGACTCCGCGGTCGTCGCCGCGGAGCACCCGGTCGGTGCCGACGTCGTCGGGCTGAGCCGGAACACGGGCGGTGCCGGTGGCTTCGCCGTGGGCCTCGCGCACGCCGTCGACGTCCTCGACGCGGACCTCGTCTGGCTCATGGACGACGACACGATCCCCACCCCGGACGCGCTGCGGGCGCTCCTCGAGGCGCGGGACGAGTATCCCGGCCCGGTGGCGCTCCTGGGCAGCCGCGTCGTGTGGCACGACGGGCGCGACCACCCGATGAACACGCCCCGGGTCCGTCCCGGGGCGTCCGGGGCCGAGATCGCCGCCGCGCGGGCGGCGCGCGCCGTGCCGGTGCGGTCGTCGTCGTTCGTCTCGATGCTCGTGGACGCCCGCGCCGTGCGGCACCACGGGCTGCCGGTCGCGGACTACTTCATCTGGAACGACGACTTCGAGTACTCGGCGCGACTGCTGCGGCGCGGGACGGGACTCTCGGTCCCGGCCTCGGTCGTCGAGCACCGCACCAAGGCGTTCGGCTCGACCGACGCCGACCCCGGCGAACGCTTCTACTACGAGGTGCGCAACAAGATCTGGATGATCACCCGGTCGTCGTCGCTCGACCCCGTCGAGCGGCTCCTGTACAGCGGGGCGAGCGCGCGGCGCTGGGCCCGCACGTTCCTGCGGAGCGAGCGCCGTGACGTGCTGCTGCGCGCCGGTGCGCGAGGGCTGCGGGACGGCGTCCTGCGCGGTCCGCGACCGTCGGCGGAGGTCCTCGACGGGGCGGGAGCCGAGACCCGTTCCGTCGCGGCGGTCGACGCCCGTGCGGCGGAGGCACGGTGACGTCCTTCTCCGTCCTGCTGCCGGTCTACCACCGGGACGACGTGGCGTTCCTGCGCCGCTCCTTCGCGTCGGTCACGACGGAGCAGGAGCTCCCTCCGACGGAGGTCGTCGTCGTCGAGGACGGGCCGCTCGGCGACGCCCTGGACCGCACGCTCGACACGCTGGAGGCGGGGTCGCCCGTCCCGGTGCGACGTGTCCGGCTCCCGCGGAACCGCGGGCTCGCCGTCGCGCTCGAGGAGGGCCTGGCGCAGTGCGCGCACGAGATCGTCGCGCGTCAGGACGCGGACGACGTCAGCCGCCCCGGACGGTTCGCCGCCCAGGTGCCGCTCGTCGAGGGTGGCCTCGACATCGTCGGGTCGGCGATCGAGGAGTTCGACGCCGACGAGCCGGCGCCCGGTACCAGTCCCGGACTCGTCCGGGTGCCGCCGCTGAGCTCCGAGGAGATCGATCGCGCCGCGCGGTTCCGCTCGCCGTTCAACCACCCGTCGGTGGTGTACCGCCGGTCGGCCGTCGCGGCGGTCGGCGGGTACGAGGACCTGCCGCTCATGGAGGACTACTGGCTGTTCGCGCGGATGCTCGCGAACGGGGCGCGGGCTCGCAACCTCCCCGAGCCGCTCGTCCTGTACCGCGTCGGCGCCGGCGCGTACGCGCGGCGAGGAGGGTCCCAGCTCCTGCGGTCCGAGCTGGAGCTCCAGCGCCGCCTGCACGGCATCGGGTTCACCACGACGCTCCAGGAGATCCGCAACTCCGTCCTGCGCGGCGGCTACCGCCTCGTGCCGGAGGTGCTGCGCCGCGGTGCGTACCGGGCGGACGCCCGCCGTCGCTGACGGGCGCCCGCGCCGG
Source organism: Cellulosimicrobium sp. E-16 (assembly GCF_049913115.1). NCBI lineage: Bacteria > Bacillati > Actinomycetota > Actinomycetes > Micrococcales > Promicromonosporaceae > Cellulosimicrobium > Cellulosimicrobium sp. E-16. Next base: position 3,441,152 of record NZ_CP183974.1, on the reverse strand, counting down.
TCAGGACTGCTCGGCGCGCGCCTCGGCGACGGTCGTCTCCTCGAGCCGGTCGACCGACTCGTCGACGGCGGAGAGGCGCGCCTCCGCGAGGCTGAGCTCGCGCGTCAGCAGCGTGATCTTGCGGCTGAGCTGGTTGGAGCGCCGGTGGCTCGTCGCGATGTAGCTGACGAACGCGATGACGAGAGCGTAGAGCAGGAGGTCGGTGCCACGGCCCACGCCGACCGCGTTGGCCAGCACCGAGAGGGCGTCGGGGAAGATGATCGCGAGCACCGCGGCCACGACGAACCCGGCGAGCAGGAGCCGCCGGATCGCCTGGTGCCGGGCGTTCGCGGTCGAGCGGGTGAGCATGACGGTCACGACGACGACCGCCAGGATGAGGATGACCTGGATCAGCACTGTTCTGGCTCCCCGCTCACTTGAAGATGAGGTCGACGAGGATGTTGACCGAGTTCCACACGGACTGGCCCTTTCCTCGCGAGTAGTCCGTGTACAGGACGTGCACCGGCGCCTCGCGCCACGGCAGCTTGCTCTTGGCGAGCTGGTCGACGATCTCGCTCGCGTGCGCCATGCGGTCCTGCGTCATGTTCACGGCGAGGGCGGCGTCGCGACGCAGCACGCGCAGCCCGTTGTGCGCGTCGGAGAGCTTGAGGCCGGTCGTGGCGTTCGTGAACCACACGGCCGCGCGCAGGACCACTCGCTTGATCAGCCCCGGCTTGGTCCGCTCGTCGAGGAATCGCGACCCGAAGACGATCGCGACGTCCTCCGAGCGTGCGAGCTCGACCATGGCGACGGCGTCGGAGACCTGGTGCTGCCCGTCGGCGTCGAAGGTCACGAGGTACGTCGCGCCGGGCTGCTCGCGCGCGTACTCGATGCCGGTCTGCAGCGCCGCGCCCTGGCCGAGGTTCACGGCGTGGCGCAGCACGATCGCTCCCGCCGCGCGCGCCTGCTCGATCGAGTCGTCGGAGCTGCCGTCGTCGACGCACACGATGTGCGGGAACGTCGGCAGGGCGTCGCGCACGACGTCGCCGATGACCGAGCCTTCGTTGAAGAGGGGGATGACGAGCCAGGCGTCGTCGACAGGAGCCGGAGCCACGGCGTCCGGGGCGTGGGCAACCGCGTGCCCACGCGTCTGTGGCGGATGCATGACCCCCATTGTGACAGTTCTCCGACCGCGTGACGCACGCCCGCGCGAGGGCGCAACTCGCGCGGATCGGGCGAAGCCGTGCACATACTGGCGACCGTGGGCGAGCACAGGGGCGTCGCCCGGTCGGAGGTGACGCGGGGTGTTCCGGGTACGCAGGACGACGTCGGTCGTCGCAGGGGTCTCGGCATGGGTGACGATGGCGGTGGGGTCGGTCGGCGTGCCCTTCCTCGGCGGGGAGGCGGCAGCGTCGCCCGGGGGAGGAGCGGCGTCGACGCCGCTCACCGTACCGTCCGCGCTCGTCGCGGCCCAGGACACCGAGGGCGAGCCCGTCCTCGAGGAGATCCCGCTCGAGCCCGACCCCGCGCTGGGTGGCCCGGACGCGCCCACGGCACCGGACGCTGTCCCGTTCGACGGCGAGGCGGCCGACGACGGTACCGGCTCCTCCGACGTCGTCCTCGCCGCCGAGACGACCGCAGCCGGGCTGGTCGTCGTCGGCGTGACGTGGGAGCAGGGCTCCGCGCCGGCGGACCTGGCCGTCGAGATTCGCACGCGGTCCGCCGACGGGTGGGGCGGGTGGACCGCGCTCGAGGCCGACGACGCAGAGGCGGGCGAGGGCGACGGGAGCCCGCTCGCCGGCGTCCGGGACGGCACGGAGCCGTATCTCGCCGGCGAGGTCGACGCGGTCGAGGTCGCTCTGCGGCACGCGGCCGGGGACGGCCCGGTCGACGCGCGCCTCTCGGTCGTGGGCACCGCAGCGCCCGACGACGCGGCAGCGGGCACCGACGCCGACGCGGACCCGGGGACGACGGAGCCGGGGACGACGGAGCCGGGGACGACGGACCCGGGGACGACGGACCCGGGCACGTCGGACGTCGGGTCACCGACCGGTGCGAGCCTCGGCGCGGAGGCGCTCGGAGAGGTGAGCCAGGTCTCCCTCGACGTGCTCGGCGCCGACGCCTCGACGATCGGGACCTCGACGGAGGTCGCGCTCACGGGGGCAGGGGTGGCCGGGGCGGCCCTCGCCGCGGCCTCGTCGCCGCGGCCGACGATCTACAGCCGCGCGCAGTGGGGCGCGGACGAGTCGATCTCGACGTGGACCCCGCAGATCGGCAAGGTCGTCGCCGCCACGGTGCACCACACGGCGGGGACGAACAGCTACACCTCGGCCCAGGTCCCGGCGCTGCTGCGGGGTATCTACACCTACCACGCGCAGTCCCGGGGCTGGGGCGACATCGGCTACAACGTGCTCGTCGACAAGTTCGGTCGGCTCTGGGAGGGCCGCAAGGGCGGGCTCGACCGCGCCGTGATCGGCGCGCACGCGTCGGGAGTGAACTCCGCGGCGTTCGGGGTGTCGTTCCTGGGCAACTACGACACGACGGCCGTCCCGACCGTCGCGATCGACGCCGCAGCCCGGGTCATCGCGTGGAAGTTCGCCCTCCACGGCGTCACGGCGGGGACGTCGACGGTGATCAACGGACAGCGTCTGCAGACGGTGTTCGGCCATCGCGAGGTGGGGCAGACGTCGTGCCCGGGGCGGTACCTGTTCGCGCGCATGCCCGAGCTGCGGACCAAGGTCAAGGGGCTCGAGGGCGACACGGCGTCGCGCGCGTACGCGCCGCGCGACCTGTCGGGCGACGGGTTCGCGGACCTCGCCCTCCGCGGCTCGTCGTCGGCCGACCTCGCGACCGCGTCCGGCGCCGGCTGGCGGCCCGCGACGTCCGTCGGCGCGGGCTGGACGGGGAACCGGACGATCGGTGCCGGCGACTGGACGGGCGACGGGCTGCCTGACCTCATGCTCGTCGACGCGAGCGGGCGGCTCTGGCTCTACCCCGGCCGCTCCGACGGGGGATGGTCGCCACGGCGCGCGGTCGGGAACGGCTGGCAGGTGATGAACCTCGTGACAGGCGGGCACGACTGGGACGGCGACGGGCGGCCCGACCTGCTCGCGCGGCACGGCGACGGCAGCCTCTACCTCTACCCGTCGAACGGCAGGGGCGGCTTCGAGCCGCGGCGCCGGATCGGCTCGGGCTGGCAGTCCATGGCCGCCGTCGCCATGACGGGCACGCTGTCCGACGGCCGCCCCGCACTGGTCGCCCGCAGCGGGGTCACGCTCTACCTCTACCGCGGTGACGGGAGGGGCGGTTTCAGCGGCGCGCGCACCGTGGTCGGGACGGGCTGGCAGGCCATGACCGCCATCGTCGGCGTGGGCGACATGAACGACGACGGCCGGAGCGGCGACCTCGTCGCACGCGACGCCGCGGGACGCCTCTTCCTCTACCCGGGGACGGGCACGGGAGGGCTGCGGGGCCGGTCGCAGATCGGAGCCGGCTGGCAGTCCTTCTCGGGGATCGTCTCGGCGGGCCGCTCGGGCCGTGGTCAGGACCTGTACGCCGTCCGCTCCGGCAGCGGCCAGCTCTTGCGCTACTCCTACCAGGGGCAGGGCGACTTCCAGCGCGTCGTCGCGACGGGCGTGACCGGGGGTTCCGGCGTCGCGGAGCTCGTCCCGACGGGGGACTTCGACGGCGACGGCCGCCGTGACCTCGTCGTGCGCCGCACGAGCGGCGAGCTCTACCTGCACCGCGGGACCGGCGGCGGGCGGTACGCCGCGTCCGGCACTCGTGTGGGCACGGGGTGGCAGGTCATGCGCCAGGTCATCGACGGTGGGAACTTCCTCGGTGACGGACGTCCCAGCCTGATCACCCTCGACACGAGCGGGCGGATCTGGCTGTACCCCACGACGGGAGCCGCCCGGTTCGGCGCGCGGGTCCTCCTCGCGTCCGGCGTGTCCAACGTGGACATGATCGTCACCGCGGGGATGTGGTCAGGGGGCCGGGTCCCGGACCTGCTCACGCGCGACTCCCGTTCGGGCGACCTCCAGCTGCGGCGCGGCAACGGGGCTGCGCTCCTCGGCAACCCCACGACGATCGGCACGGGGTGGGGCGGGCTGACGCGCGTCGTGGGCGTCGGTGACGTGGACGGGGACGGCAAGCACGACCTCGTCGCGCGCCGGTCGGACGGGACGCTGGTGCTCTACCCCGGGAACGGCGCCGGAGGGTTCTACCCGTGGCGCACCTACGGGTCCGCACCGGCACCCATCGCGTGAGCGCGTGCCGGGGACTGCGCTCGCGGTCCCCGGCACGTCCTCACAGCAGCCGGTCGTACACGGTCCAGCCCTGGCCGATCGTGCGGCGCGCCGAGAACGCGCTCCCGTTCCACGGGTAGAGGTAGAGCGCGCCCGAGCCGTCGGAGGCCAGGACGTCCGGGCGACCGTCGCCGGACCAGTCCCCGTGCACGGTCAGCAGCCGCATCGACTGCCAGCCGTCGCCGATGACGACCGCGCCCCGGACGGTCCCGTCGCCGCGCCCCCGGTACAGGAGCAGGCGACCTGCAGAGTCGCGCGCGACGACGTCGGCCGTGCCGTCGCCGTCCATGTCGCCGGCGCCGACGACCGCGGTCATGGCCTGCCAGCCGCTGCCGATCGCGCGGCGGGCCGTGACCCCGCCGGTACCGTCGCCGGGGTACAGCCAGAGTGTGCCCGCACGGTCCACGGCGAGGACGTCGGCACGCCCGTCGCCCGTCATGTCGCCGGGCGACGCCAGGAAGGACATGACGTGCCACCCCGTGCCCACCTGGTGCCGTGCCGCCAATCCGCCCGCGCGGTTCGAGGGGTAGAACCAGAGCACCCCGCCGCTGTCGATCGCGAGGACGTCGCCGTTCCCGTCGCCGTCGAGGTCGGCTCCGTCCGTGACGAGCCGCATCACCTGCCACCCCGTGCCGATACGGCGCGCCGAGGTCGCGAATCCGCCGGACCGGTCGCCCTCGTAGCTCATGAGCGCGCCACCGGGCGTGCGCGCGGTGAGGTCCGGCCGGCCGTCGGCCGTCGTGTCCGGCTCGAGCCGAGACGTCCCGGTGACCTTCCACCACGCGCTCCGCAGACCGAACGCGGTCCGGAAGGCCGCGCCGGTGACGGTCCTGGAACCTGTGGAGCCCGCGAGCACGACGCTCTCGACCCGCCCGCCCCACTCGCCCGGACCGGTCCTGCTCACCACGGTGACGGAGCTCGGCGTCCCGATCGTCGGGTACGCCGCGCGGATCTGCGACGCCGTGATCCGCACGCTCCACGCGTGCACGGGGTTCCCCTGGGCGTCCCACGGGTCCCGCTTGGCCACGAGGTACGGAGCGCTCCCGGCGGCGGTCCAGCCACCGTTCGAGGCGCTGAACTGGGTGAAGGCCGGGGCGCCCCCGTAATAGAGCGTGACGCCCGACGTGGCGGAGACCGCCGCGTCGGTGGCGGCCGCCTCGTGCGGCGTGACGGCTCCCGCAGCGCTGAGCGTGCGCACGCCCCGGTACACCTGGCACGCGGTGTCGTCGCACGTGTGCCAGGCGCCGGTGGGTCGGGACGCCCGGTTCTGGGAGGCGTAGGTCCGGGCTGCGACGGCCTGGGCGCGGAGCGCGTTCGCGGGCCAGCTCGACGGCATCTCCGCGGGCACGACCGACCGCAGGTAGTCCTCCATGCGCACGGCGTTGACGGAGGCCAGCCCCGGAGCGGCGCCGTCGGCGACGGCGCGGACGGACCCGCGGTACTCGCGCCGGGAGCCGTCGGGCAGGACCACCTGGACGGTCGTCGCGGGCGAGGTCGAGAGCGCGATGAAGCCCGGTGACGCTGTCTGCGACCAGAGACGCCACGTCGAGCCGACGAGCCCGAAGAGCACGAAACCCGTGTCGTTGGCGTTGCGCAGCACGCGCCACTGGCTGACCGTCGCACCGGAGAACCCGATGGGCGTCGCGACGCCCCGTGCGTCGGACATGACCATGCCGGGCGTGGCGACGACGCGGAGGTCGTCGTCCGAGTCGGACTTCAGCAGGACCCGCAGCTCGGTGCTCGCCTGGGTCGTGGCCGTGGTGCCGGGGTAGTAGAAGTCGAGGATCTGCCGGTACGTGGAGCCGGCGGCGGCCGCGGCACGCGCCCCGTACTGCGACATCCCGATGCCGTGGCCGAACCCGCGGCCCGCGACCGTCACGGTGCTCGTCGCCGTGAGCGTCACGCGCTCGGTCGTGGTCACCGACGCCTGTGCAGGAGGGTCGACCGCAGCCACGGGCGCGAGCAGCGCCACGAGCAGGACGGCGACGAGGAGGGGTCCCCGCCGCCGGAGTCTGGTCATGTCCATCTGCACCGACCTCCTCTTCCTCCTGCCAGGCTAGGCACGCCGTCGTGGGGCCGCACCCCGCACGCAGGACGGTCGGTATGCTGGGCGCGCGTCGCCCGGGAGATCCCCCGTTCGTCGGCGAACGCACGTCGACGCGTGCCCGGAACCGGAGAGGCTGGATGGAGTCCCAGAACCATTACTACGGTCACAGTCGCGCCTTCGCGCACTACCTCGGCGAGGACAGGCCGCGGCACATCGCCGGGCTCGTCCAGCACGGCTGGACCGCGCTCTCGCCGGTGACCACGCACTTCCGGGACTTCCCGTGGCTCGCGAGCCCGACGTACCGCGGACCCAACCGGCTCCTCGTGTGGAGCCACCGGTCGCGCGCGTGGGACCCGGCATCGAGCGCACCCACGACGGCAGTCGGCGCGCCCTTCGCGTACGAGGCGGTGAGCCGTGGCCTCGAGAGCGGTCCGCGAGGTGAGGGGACCGTGATCCTCCCGGTCCACGGGATCGAGACGCAGGCCATCTCCGGCGACCACCGCGCAGCGGCACGCCGGTGGTTCGACTCCGAGGGGCCGTCCACCGTCTCCATCTACTGGAGCGACGCGCGCGACGAGCGGCTCGTGGACGCCTACCGCGACGCGGGCCACCGGTGCGTGACGCTCGGCCCGCGCACCGACCCGGACTTCCTGGCGCGGCTCGTCGGCCTGATCGCGAGCAGCGCGCGCGTCGTCTCGAACCGGCTCTCGACGCCGGTCGTGTACGCGGCCTGGCTCGGACGCTCGGTCGGGGTGTACGGCGACCCGATGCTCCTCGACTCCGAGGACCAGAGCGCGCTCGTGCGCCTCGAGCAGACGTGGCCCGAGCTGTACGGGTACGAGACCGACGACGACGCCGCGCGTGCCGTCGCCACGGACGAGCTCGGTGCGGGGGACCTCCTGGCTCCCGACGCTCTGCGCCGCGCGCTCGGCTGGGACCGACCTCGCATCGCGCCGTTCGCGCGGCACTGGACGACCTCGCCGGTTGAGCGGGCGCTGGTCAACGTGCGTCGCCGCGGCGCGACGGCTCCTGCGGCTCCTCAGTCCGCTGGTGGCGGCCAGGAGCCGGCGCCCGCCTCGTCCGGGATCGACCTCGCGTGGCTGCGTGCCGCGACGTCCTACCTGCCCCGCCCGCTCGGCGGTGCGCGGACGTCGTCGTCGCAACCCATCGAGCTCGACGGGTCCGCTTCCAGCGCCTGACTACCGTCGGAGCGCCGTGCGGAGCGGCGCGAGGAGCACCGCGGCCGCGAGCAGTGCGACCACGGCACGGAGCACGGTCCACCACCCGGTGGCCGTCGGCAGCAGGACCGCGGCAGCGGCGCACGCGAGCACGACGGCGAGCGTGAGGGGCGCGAGCGGCGGACGCCACGGCCGGTCCACGAGCACGGCCTGCGCGCCGGTCGTGAGCAGCGCGAGCAGCACGTACATCAGCGCGTAGGACGCCCCGACGGCGGCGAGCCCCCATACCGGCGCGGCGAGCGTCGCCGCGACCAGGCCGAGCGCGACGGCCGTCGGCGTCGAGACCGAGAGCACGCCCGTGCGTCCGCGGACGAGGATGAGATGGCTGCTCGCGAGGTAGTAGACCGAGGCGACCGCGGAGAACGACGCGAGGACGACGGCGGGCACCATGGCCTCGTGGTCGTACGTCGGGGGCGAGGCGATCTGGACGAGCAGGGGCGCCGCGAGGCAGACCGCGGCGACAAGGGCGCCCACGACCCGCAGGATCACACGCGTGGTGCTCGTGAGGCGCGCGTGACGCGTCGCGGCAGGCTCCTTGTAGATGAGCGGGGCCCAGGCGTTGTTCAGCGCGCCCGTCAGGACGGTCGCCCCCGCGCCGAGCGTCAGCACGATGTTGGCCGTGCCGCCGGCGTCCAGGACCCGGTCTGCGACGACGACCAGGCCGGCTATCGCGACGTAGATGGCGATCTGGTGGGGCACCGTCGGTGCCCCGAGACGCAGGGCCCGCCGTAGGCCCGTCCAGCTCGTGTCGCGTGGACCCGAGCGCAGCGTGACCCACACGCCGACCAGCGCGGACAACGTGTAGCCCGCGGCGAGCGCGGCGAGGTACGCGGTTCCCGTGCGCTGGCCCGCGAGGACGACCACGAGTCCCACGGCCGGCCCGACGAGCGTGCCCCCGGCGGCGAGCAGCACGAACGGCACGGGGCGCTCGGCGCCACGCAGGTAGGCCTGGACGACGATCACGATGCCGCCACCGAGCGACGCGACGACCGCGAGGGCGAGGGCGGCGTCCCAAGGTCTGCCCAGCAGGGCCGGGCCCCACACGGGACCGAGCGCGAGCGCGAGCCCCGCGATGAGGACGCTGATGAGCGAGGACTGGACGACCAGTCCCCGGGCGCCCCGGGCCCCCGCTTCCCCGAGGATGTACTCGCGGGTGATCGCGGCGCCCATGCCGAGCGCCACCAGGATCACCCCGACCTGGATGACGACGGTGCCGAGCGCCACCACGTCGTACTCGCGCTGCGAGAGCAGACGGGTGATCAGGGGGATCACGACGAGCGACGCGATGGCCGGCGCAGCGCTCCCGGCGGTGTAGACCGCCGCACGGGACGCGACGCGGCGGGGCGAGTCGGCTACCTCGTCCACGGTCGGCTCCGGCCCCCCGTCACCCTGCCCCGTGGTCACCGCGCGGTGGCGAGTGCGTGCCGCGTGGCCTCGACGACGCGTGCGACGTCGCCGTCGGTGAGGCCGGGGAACATCGGGAGCGAGATCTCGCGCCGGTAGTAGTCCTCCGCGACGGGGCACTGGCCACGCCGGTATCCGAGGTCCTCGAACACCGGGTGCCAGTAGGCCGGGATGTAGTTCACCTGGACACCGATGTCCTGCGCGCGCAGGGACTCGAAGATCGCGCGGCGACGGTCCGCGGGGACGCGCAGCGGGTACAGGTGCCACGCCGGCGCGGCACCGTCGGGGCACGCCGGAAGCTCGACCTCGTCCAGGTCGCGGAAGGCCTCGTCGTACGCGGCCTTGACCTCGGCGCGGCGCGCGACGAACGCGTCGAGTCGCGCGAGCTGGCTCGTCCCGACCGCAGCGAGCACGTCGGGCAGGCGGTAGTTGAGACCGAAGGCGTGGACCTCCTGGTGCCACGGCCCCTCGTCGGGGTAGCGCTGGGACGCGCGATCGCGGACGAGCCCGTGGTTCTTGAACGAACGCGCGCGCGCCGCCAGCTCGTCATCCGCCGTGACGACGGCGCCGCCCTCTGCGGTCGTGAGGTTCTTCGTGGGGAAGAACGAGTACGTCGTGAGGTCGGCGAGCGAGCCGACCGGGCGACCGTCGAGGGTCGTGCCGATCGAGTGCGCGGCGTCCTCGACGAAGAGCAGGCCCCGACGGTCGGCGAGGCTGCGGAACGCGGCGGCGTCGACCGGCACGCCGGCGTAGTCGACCCCCGTGACGACGCGGGTGCGTTCCGTCACGGCGGCCTCCGCCGCGCGGGGGTCGAGGTTGCCCGTGGCGGGGTCGACGTCCGCGAAGACCACCGTCGCGCCCTGCAGCGCGGCGGCGGCCGCCGTCGCGACGAAGGTCAGCGGAGTCGTCACGACCTCGTCCCCGGGGCCGACGCCGGTGGCGGCGTAGGCGACGTGCAACGCCGCCGTTCCCGACGTCACCGAGACGGCGTGCGGGACGCCCGCACGCGCTGCGATCGCGGACTCGAAGCGCTCCACCTCGGGGCCGGTCGTCAGCCAGTCGCTCCGCAGCGCGGCGACAGCCGCCTCGACGTCGCTCTCGTCGATCGACTGCCGCCCGTAGGGGAGCAGGGGCCCCGTCGTCACGACAGCTCGAGGAGCTCGCGGATGTCCTCCACGCTGAGCCACTGGTCGTTCGTGTCGGACTGGTAGGCGAAGCCGTCGGCGACCGCCTCGCCGTCCGCCGGGGTCTCGTAGCCCCAGCCGCCCACGTAGGGCATGACGACGTACCGGTCTCCCAGGCGCACGGTCCGGCGCGAGTCGTCCGGCGCGATCATCTCCTCGTGGAGCTTCTCGCCGGGGCGGATCCCGACCTCGTGCTGGGCGGCGCCCGGCGCGATCGCCTCCGCCAGGTCGACGACCTTCATGCTCGGGATGCGCGGGACGTAGAGCTCGCCGCCCTCCATCATCTCGAAGGAGTCGAGCACGAACTTGACGGCCTGGGGGAGCGTGATCCAGAAGCGCGTCATGCGCTTGTCGGTGATCGGCAGCGACTCGCCCGCCTCGGCGAGCGCCTTGAACTTCGGCACGACGCTCCCGCGGGAGCCCATGACGTTGCCGTAGCGGACCACGCAGAAGCGGGTCTCGTAGGCGGCCGCGTAGTTGTTCGCGCTGACGAACAGGCGGTCCGCGCAGAGCTTGGTCGCGCCGTAGAGGTTGATCGGGCTGGAGGCCTTGTCGGTCGACAGCGCGACGACCTTCTTCACGCCGGCGTCGATCGCGGCCTCGACCACGTTCTGGGACCCGGTGACGTTGGTCGCGATGTACTCGAACGGGTTGTACTCCGCGGTGTCGACCTGCTTGAGGGCCGCCGCGTGAACCACGTAGTCGACGCCGTGCATCGCCCGCTCGAGGCGGCGGCGGTCGCGCACGTCACCGATGAACCAGCGCAGGCGCGGGTCGTCGCCGAACTGCGCCCGCACCTCGAACTGCTTGAGCTCGTCGCGGCTGAAGACGACGATGCGGCGCGGATCGTGGTTGTCGAGCACCTCGCGCAGGAACGCCTTGCCGAACGAGCCGGTGCCGCCCGTCACGAGGATCGATGCGCCAGTGAGCATGGACATACGGAACTCTTCCCGTCAGTCGGAGGATTCTCGCCGGACCGGCTTCGCCGCGGCCGAACGCATGGAGCATTATGGCACGGTGCATGAGACCCCTCTGAAGGTAGTCGCCGTGATCCAGGCGCGGACCGGCTCGTCCCGTCTGCCGGGCAAGGTCCTGCGGCCCCTCGCCGGTCGGCCCGTCCTCGCATGGATGATCCGAGCGGCGTCGGCCGCCCGGGGCGTCGACGAGGTGGTCGTCGCGACGTCCACCGCGCCCGGGGACGACGCCGTGGCAGAGCTCGCCGCGTCGTCGGGCGTGCGGGTGGTCCGCGGGAGCGAGGACGACGTGCTCTCACGCTTCGTCCTGGCGCTCGAGGAGACGGCCGCCGACGCGATCGTGCGGCTGACCGCCGACTGTCCCCTCGTCGATCCGGTTCTCGTCTCCCAGGTCGTCGCGCTGTGGCGGGCCGACCCGACGCTCGAGTACGTGGCGACCACGCTCCAGCGCACGCTCCCGCGCGGGCTGGACGTCGAGCTCGCGTCGCGCGGTGCGCTGCTCGCGGCCGACGCCGAGGCGCGTGACCACCACCGTGTGCACGTGACGTCATATCTCTATGCGGCCGCGGACCGGGACTTCCGTCGTCTGGGCATCGTCGTGGCCCCGACGGCGAACGAACTGCGCGTCACCCTGGACACGCCCGAGGACGCCGAGGCGATCGAGGCGATCGTCGACAGGCTGGGCGACACGCCGCCGCGCTGGCACGAGGTCGTCGACCTCCTGCGCGGGGATCCGGCCCTCGTGGAGAAGAACGCCGCCGTGCGCCAGAAGGCGCTGGCCGACGGATGAGCCACGCGCTGCTGCGGTGCGACGCGACACCCGAAGGTGGCGTCGGGCACCTGGTACGCGTGCTCTCGGTCGCGCGGGCGGCCCGCGAGGCGGGCTGGACGGTCTCGCTCGCGGGCGAGGTGACGTCGCCGCTGGGCCGTGACCTCCTCGCGGAGTCCCGCCTCGAGCGCGTCGACGTGCCGGCGGCGGGTCTCGCCGTCGTCGCCGCCGAGCAGGGCGCAGCCCTCGTCCACGTGGACGACTATGCGACCGGCCCCGAGGTGCGGACCGAGCTCGCTCTGGCCGGGACGCTCTTGTCGTCGATGGAGGACGGCACCTTCGGGCGCCGCCCGGCGGACGTCGTGGTGGACTCGACGCTCGGCGCCGAGGACGCGGGGCGTCCCGACGACGGGTCCGGTGTGGTGCTGCGCGGGATCCGGTACGCGCCGATGCGTGAGGACGTGCTGCACGCGCGCGAGCGCCGGAAGGCGCGCGTCCCGCGCGACCCGGGTGGCCCGCTGCGCGCCCTCGTCGTCGCCGGCGGCACCGACGCGGTCGGCGCGGCGGCGGTCCTCGCGGGGGTGGCCCGGGCGACGGCGCGGGTGGTCGACCTCGTCGTGGTCGCGCCCGTCGCTCGCTGGGACGACGTCCGCGCGCTGGCGGGCGACGACGTGGACCTTCGCGAGCCGTTCCCGGGCGTCCTCGACCTCGCCGCGGACATGGACGTTGTCCTCAGCGCTGCCGGTACGACCGCATGGGAGCTCGCGTGCATCGGCGTCCCGACCGTGCTCGTCGCGGTCGTGGACAACCAGGTTCCCGGGTACGAGGCGGCGGTCGCGAGACGCTTCGCACTCGGGCTGGGCACGCTCGCGGAGCTTCGCCACGACCTGGTTGCCGGGGCCGGGCGTCTCGGCGCCCTGCTCGACGACCTCTCCCGGTACGAACGGCGGGACGGCGTCGACGGGCGCGGGGCGTCGCGGATCGTCGCGGAGTGGGACGCAGCGCTGCGCGAGCGGACGCGCGCCCTCGCGCCCGACGGCCGGACGGTCGCCCGGCCGGCGACGAGCGACGATGCGCTGGTGCTGCTGCGCTGGCGCAACGACCCGTCCGTACGGGCGGTGTCCCGGTCGTCCGATCCGGTCCCGTGGGACTCGCACCGGACGTGGCTGGCACGGGTCCTCGAGGACCCGGCGCGGCGGCTGTACGTCGTCGAGCACGGCGGTGTCCAGGCCGGCACGGTGCGGTTCGACCGGTTGGGCGACGAGCAGGGGGGCGAGACCGAGTGGGAGGTCTCCATCACCCTGGCCCCGGAGGCGCGTGGCCGGGGCATGGCCGGTGACGTGCTCGCCGCGGCGGAGGACGCCTTCACCGCAGAAGGGCAGGGGGCGAGGCTGGTCGCCGCCATCCTGCCCGACAACGCACCGTCGCAGCGGCTGTTCGCCCGGGCGGGCTACGCGCACGTCCCGCACCGCAGGGACGGCGACTTCGACGTGCTCGTCAAGGAGCGCAGACGCTGAGAGCGGGCACCGTCCGGCACGGACGGCGCCCGCTCTCAGCGCGTGCTCACGGGTCTGCTCAGACGAGGCTCCAGGTCAGCGGGGTCCCGCGCGCGACGTCCGTGCTGAACGTCCGGCCCAGGACCGTGTCGAGGTGCACCGGCTCGAGGCCGCCCGCGGGGCGGATGGACCGGACGTTCGCGGAGGTCACCTCGTCGCCGGCCCGGACGTCCTCGACCACAAAGAGGGACCGGCGCAGTCGGCGGCTCTCCGCCTCGCCGGCCGTCGGGCCCACGTGGACGGAGCCGAGCGCGAGCCACGCGCGCTCCGTCTCCGCGGCGAGCGCCGCGAGCTCGTGGGGCTCGAGCGAGAAGTCGGAGTCCACGCCGCCGTCGGCCCGGGAGAGCGTCACGTGCTTCTCGATGACGGCCGCGCCGAGCGCGACCGCCGCCACGGCGACACCGATCCCCATCGTGTGGTCCGAGAGGCCCGCGACGACGTCGAACGTGTCGCGCAGGACGGGGATCGTGCGCAGGTTCGACTCGGCGGGTGACGCCGGGTAGGACGACGTGCAGCCGAGGACCACGATCTGGTCGTTGCCCTCGGCGCGGATCGTGCGCACGGCGAGGTCGACGTCGGAGATGTTCGCGGCGCCCGTCGACAGGACGACCGGCTTGCCCGTGCGGGCGACACGGCGCAGGAGCGGGATGTCGCCGATCTCCAGCGACGCGATCTTGTACAGGGGCGCGTCCAGGTCCTCGAGGAGGTCGACGGCCGTGTCGTCGAACGGGCTGGAGAACGGCACGAGCCCGTGCTCGCGCGCCCGCTCGAAGATCGGCGCGTGCCACTCCCAGGGGGTGTGCGCCTCCTCGTAGAGCTGGTACAGGTTCTTGCCGCCCCACAGCTCGTGGCCCTCGCTCACGCGGAACGACGGGCCGTCCGCGTCGATCGTGATGGTGTCGGCGCGGTACGTCTGCAGCTTGACGGACTGGGCGCCGCTCTCGGCGATCATGTCGACGATCGCGAGCGCGCGTCCGAGGTCCCCGTTGTGGTTCCCCGACATCTCGGCGACGACGAACGGGCGGTGCTCCTCCCCGATCTCGTGCTGGGCGACGGCGAGGCTCCGCGATGGCGTGGTGGGCATGGTGCAGACTCTATCCGAGCGCGAGAAGCCCTTGAGGCTCTACCCGGTGCGCACGCGGTTCCCCTGCACGCGTCACCGGACGGACACGTTCGATTGCTACGCTGCGCGAGTTTGCCCCGGGACCGGTCCCGCGGCGGATCTGGAGCCGGACGGTCCGGTAAGGACAGAACCAGCAGGAGGCGTTGTGCTCGAGTGGCTCCCGACGGCCTGGATCGGGCTCTTGGCAGTGCTGTTGCTGTGGATCCCGGGTCTTGCGGTGGGCTATGCCGGCGGGCTGAGGGGCCTCTTCGCCTGGGGCTCCGCGCCGCTCGTGTCCTCCGCGCTGATCGGCGCGTCGGCGATCGTGGCAGGAGCCGTCGGGTTGTCGTGGTCCGTCCTCGTCGTGGTCGGGGCGACGGTCCTCGCCGCAGGGGTGGCGTGGGGCGTCCGTGCGGTCGCGGGGGGATGGCGTTCTCCCCGTGTCGACCGGAGCCGCGTGGTCTGGCGCCAGGTGTTCGTGACGGTCGCCGTGAGCCTGTTGGTGGCGGGCGGCCTGCAGGCCCGTCGCCTCATGGCCGCGATCGGTGGGCCCGACCACGTCTCGCAGACGTTCGACGCCCCGTACCACCTCAACTCGGTCCGGCTGATTCTCGAGAGCGGCGACGCCTCGTCGCTCCACATGACGCTGACCGCCCCGGACGCCACCACGTCCTTCTACCCGGCGCTCTGGCACGACCTCGTGTCGCTCCTGGTCCAGCTGTCCGGCGGGACCGACGTCGTGGCGCCGGCGAACTGGACCACGCTCGTCATCGCGTGCCTCGTCTGGCCGGCGTCGATGCTCGTGCTCGCGCGCGGACTCTTCGGGCCGCGCCCGGTCATGCTCGGGCTGACCGTCGCAGTCTCGTTCGCGATGACCCAGTTCCCGAACCAGCTCACGGGGTTCGGCGTCCTCTACCCCAACCTTCTGGCCTACGCGGTGCTCCCCGCGCTCCTCGGTCTCGCCTGGCTCGCGCTGTGGCGCGCGCGTGGACGCGCGCGCCTCGCGCCGCTCGCGTTCGTGGGGGTCGGCGCGGTGGCCGTGGCGCTCGCGCAGCCCAACGGGCTCTTCACGCTGGGATACGTCGCCGTCCCGCTCCTGGCGCACTACGTCGCGCACGTGAGCGTGCGTGCCTGGCGGCTGCGACGCAGCCTCCCCGGCGCGGTGGTGCCCGGCGTCGTGCTCGTCGCGCTCTGCGTGGTCGCGTACTGGGCTGCTGGCCAGGTCTCGCTCGTCGAGGAGTTCCGGACCCAGGTCTCCTGGCCCGCGCGCATGTCGACGGGCGAGGCCGTCAACGACGCGGTGACGCTCGCCGCCATGCACCCCTCGGGCGAGAGCAACATGCTCGTCGCCGGTCTCGTCCTCGTGGGTGTCCTCGTCTCCGCCTTCGTCGCGCGCTGGCGGTGGCTCCCGATCGCCTACGTGCTGCTCGCGTGGCTCTTCGTCGTCGCGGCGAGCGCTGACGGCGAGACGCGTGCACTGCTGACGGGCTACTGGTACGGCGACGTGCAGCGCCTGGCGTCCCAGCTCCCGCTGCTCGCCGTGCCGCTGGCCACGATCGGGCTGACCGTCGTCGTCGCAGGCGTCGCGAGCCTGGTGCACGGCTCGGCCGGTGCCGGCAAGGTGGCTCGGGCAGTGTTCTCCGTTCCCGTGCTGGCGGTTCTCGCCGCCCTGGTCCTCGTGGTGGTCCTGCCACGCACGACCCTCTTCAAGAACTCGTACGACTACGTCGCCCACCGCTACGAGCTCACGCCGGAGTCGACGACCAGCACGCTCGTCGACGAGTCGGAGATGCGCATCCTCGACGAGGTCGAACGGGTCGTCCCCGAGGACGCCGTCGTCGCCGGGCAGCCGTGGGACGGGAGCGTGCTCGTGTGGGCGCTCACGGACCGGGAGACGCTCTACCCGCACCTGCGCATGCCGCTCGAAGGCGACCGGGCCGTCGTTGCCGACCGACTGAACGAGGCCGGCGAGGACCCGGAGGTCTGCGAGGCCGTCACACGGCTCGGGCTCGAGTACGTCCTCGACCTGGGCGGCGAGAACTTCTGGGGCGACGACGGCGCCCGGTTCGCCGGGCTGGACGGCCTGGTCGCCGCGGGCGTCGCCGAGGAGGTCGCGCGCGTGGAGGACTCGCGGCTCCTGCGGATCACGGCGTGCGCGGGCGCCGAGGACTGACGACCGGGCACCGTGCCCGGGATACGCTGTGCGGCGTTGAGACCGAGAGCTAGGAGTGTGTGTGGACGCGGATCTTGTCGTCGTGGGGTCGGGCTTCTTCGGCCTGACCGTCGCTGAGCGGATCGCCGAGGAGTACGGCCGGAAGGTCCTCGTGATCGACCGCAGGCCGCACATCGGCGGCAACGCGTTCAGCGAGGCCGAGAAGACGACGGGGATCGAGGTGCACCGCTACGGGGCGCACCTCTTCCACACGTCGAACGAGCGGGTGTGGGAGTACGTCAACCGGTTCACCGCGTTCACGAGCTACGTCCACCGCGTGTACACCACGCACCGGGGCGAGGTCTTCCCGATGCCCATCAACCTCGGGACGATCAACCAGTTCTTCCGGTCCGCGCACGGCCCCGACGCCGCGCGCGAGCTCGTCAAGGAGCTCTCCGCCGAGCTCGGGGGCAAGAAGCCGGAGAACCTCGACGAGCAGGGCGTCTCGCTCATCGGTCGCCCGCTGTACGAGGCGTTCATCCGGGAGTACACGGCCAAGCAGTGGCAGACGGACCCGCGTGAGCTGCCGGCGTCGATCATCTCCCGCCTACCCGTGCGCTACACGTACGACAACCGGTACTTCAACGACGCGCACGAGGGTCTGCCCGTCGACGGTTACACCGCGTGGCTCGAGCGGATGGCGGACCACCCGAACATCGAGGTGCGCCTGGGGGTCGACTTCTTCGACGAGTCGCAGCCCGTGAGCAAGGGCAACGTCGTGGGGAACGTCCCCGTCGTCTACACGGGTCCGGTCGACCGCTACTTCGACTACGCCGAGGGCGACCTGTCGTGGCGCACGCTCGACTTCGAGGAGGAGGTGCTCCCGGTCGGCGACTTCCAGGGGACCTCGGTGATGAACTACGCCGACGCGGACGTGCCCTACACGCGCATCCACGAGTTCCGGCACTTCCACCCGGAGCGGGACTACCCGACGGACAAGACCGTCATCATGCGGGAGTTCTCGCGGTTCGCCGAGCGCGCCGACGAGCCGTACTACCCCGTGAACACGGCGGCCGACCGTGAGCGACTGCTCAAGTACCGCGACCTCGCCGCGGGCGAGCGGGACGTGCTCTTCGGGGGGCGTCTGGGCACGTACAAGTACCTCGACATGCACATGGCGATCGGCGCCGCGCTCTCGATGGTCGACAACAAGCTCGCCCCGCACTTCGGTCGGGGCACCGCGATCGAGAGCGGCGGCGTCGACGCCTGATCGGTCACGTCGCCCGCGCGGTGGTCGCGGGACGCCCGCCTGAGTGGCGCGCACCCGCAGGGTGCGCGCCACCGGCGTCAGGAGACCGTGATCCGCTCGGTGGCGACCAGCCGCGCGAGGGCGGCCTCGTCCCCGGCCAGCGCGTGCGCACGGCTGGGGGAGAGCTGCACGACGGACCCGTCGTCGGCCAGGACGGCGAGCACCGTACGGAGCGCCTCCTCGAGGGTGGAGCCGCCCCGCGCCAGGACGCGGGCGCCCCCGGTCGCGCCCTCCGGGGGCGGAGATCCCGGGACGAGGTCGGCGTGCGAGGTGACCATCCCGGCGGCGCTCTCGAGCGCGGCTGCCCCGGGGTCGGGTTCCGGTGCCCAACCGACCTGGTCCCCGTACGTCATGACGGCGGACGCGGCGTCGATCGCCCCGGCCGGGAGGTCACCGTCGAAGCGTCGTGCCAGCGCGGGCAGGGCGACGGCCACGAGCTCGGCGCGGGTGCCGGCCCAGCGGCCGGGGCGCGACGTCACGACCACGTCCGGTCGCGTGGCGCCCGTACCCGTCGTACCGTCGTCCTCAGCGGGCGCGAGCACGACCGTCGTCCCGACGCGCCATGCGGCGAGCGCCCAGACGACCGTGCGCCAATGCACGGGAAGGTCGAGAGCGACGCGCGTGCCGGGGCCGGCGTCGAATTCTTCGACGAGAAGGTTGGTCGTCTTGTTGACCCAGTTCTCGAGCACGGCGCCGGAGAGCTCGACGCGCTCGCCGTCGTCGCCGTACCACGTGATTCGCGGCCGGCCCGGGTCTCGCGTCACGAGACGTAGCAGGTCAGGGACGTGCGCCGGGCGCTCGGCGCGGGGGCCGGAAGGATGGGGAGCGGTCACCATGGACACCACCCTAGAGTGCTGGTATCGGCTCCCGACATGTCGGAATTTCACCCCTGGCCTCCTCCTCGCTATCACATTTCGGCTTGACGCCTGAGGACGACACGCGTGTAATTTCTTCAATGCAGTTTCCGGCGGGGTTCTCGCCACGAGGCCCGGCGAACGGCATGAAGGGGCGCACGATGTGGAACATGCTGGACGGGACGGGAGGGGTTTTCCCCTCCGACGCTGAACGAGAGGTGGAGCGCGTGGCACCGGTGCTGCCGCTCTTCGGTGAGCCGGTCGACGACTCGCTCATGGGCTGGCAGGAGCGGGCGCTGTGCGCCCAGACGGACCCGGAGGCCTTCTTCCCGGAGAAGGGCGGGTCCACGCGCGAGGCCAAGAAGGTCTGCACGGGCTGCGAGGTCCGCGCCGAGTGCCTCGAGTACGCGCTCGAGAACGACGAGCGGTTCGGCATCTGGGGCGGTCTCTCGGAGCGCGAGCGCCGCAAGCTCAAGCGCCGCGTCGTCTGACGACGAGCGCACCGCGGACCGGCCGTCGCACGGGCCGCCGGGCCGCGCTGTGACGGGGCCACGACACCCCGCCACACCGGGGAGCGCAAATGCCGCGCCCGGAGCCGTGCCCGTCGCATGATCGACGGGACATGACTTCCTCCGACCTCACCACCTCCGCGCGCAGCGCACGCCCCGGCGCCCTCACGCCGGGGGCGGCCGCGCGTGCCGCCGCGGTGTCCGGCGTCGTCGCGGCACCCGAGATCGTCGCCGCCGTCACCGGGGCGCTGCCCGTCGTCACGACCGTCACGGCCGTGGTCGTCACGCGCGGGAGCACGCCGTTCCTCGCGCACACGATGGCCGCGCTGCGCGCCCAGACGACGAGTCCGCACGCGGTCGTCGTCGTCGACGCCACGACCGGCGACGCGACGCACGAGCACCAGGGCCTCCAGCTGGGGGACGCGCGGTTCGTCGCGGCCCCGCGGGCCCGCTCGTTCGGGGACGCGGTCGACGCCGCGCTCGCGCACGTCGAGCCGGGCACGTGGCTCTGGTTGCTCCACGACGACTCGGCGCCCGCGCCGGACGCGCTCGCCGAGCTCCTGCGCGCCGTCGAGCACTCGACCGCGGTCGCGGTGGCGGGGCCCAAGCAGGAGCGGTGGACCGTGGGCACGGGGACCGGTCCCGCCGCGCCGTTCGAGCCGGGCACGGCGAGCCGCCTCGTCGAGGTCGGCGTCACGACGACGCCGCTAGGGCGCCGCATGACGGGGATCGACGACGACGAGATCGACCAGGGCCAGCACGACGCGCGCGACGACGTGCTCGCCGTCGGGCTCGCGGGCGCGCTCGTGCGTCGCACGGTGTGGCAGGAGCTCGGCGGGACCGACCCCGAGTACGGGCCGTTCGGCGACGGCCTCGACCTGTGCCGCCGGGCACGGCTCGCCGGGCACCGCGTGATCGTCGTGCCGTCGGCGGTGGTGCGGCACGCGCAGGCGTCGCTCCTCGGGCTGCGGGACCGCCGACGCGGCGCGACCACGCTCCCCGCGCCCGACCCCGACTCCTCCTCCGCCGCGCGGCGACGCTCGCAGCTCCATGCGCGGCTCGTCGGGGTCGCGGCGCCGTGGCTGCCGTTCGTCGCGCTGGCGATGGTCCTGGGCGCGCCGTTCCACGCCGCGTACCGGCTGCTCGTCAAGCAGCCCGGACACGCGCGGGACGAGCTGCTCGCCCCGCTGTGGGCGCTCGTGCGGATCGGGCCCGTGTGGCGCGCGCGGCGCGCCGCCCGGCGCACCCGCAGACTCCCGCGCCGCGCCCTGCGCCCGCTGCGTGGCACGTGGCGCGAGGTCCTCGCCGAGCGTCGTGACCGTCGTCTGGCCCGGGCAGAGCAGCGGCGCACCGCGTGGGCCCCGACCGACATCGAGCGACGGGAGCTGCGCGCCCTCGCCCTGCGCCGACGGGCGGGGCTCGCCGCGACGGTCGTGGCCCTCGGGGCGTACACGGCCGTCGTGTTCGGCCCGCTCGCCGGGGCGCTGCTCGCCGGCGGTCGCCTCGTCGGCGGCTCGCTGCTCCCCGCGACGGGCACGCTCGGCGACGTCTGGCGCGCCGCCACGACCGGGTGGGTCACGACCGGCCTCGGCGCGCCGGCGCCGTCCGACCCCTTCGTCACGGCGCTCGTCCCCGCCTCCCTGCTCGCCGGCGGTGCGACGCAGACCGCGGTGAACCTGCTGGTACCGGCGTGCTTCGTCGCGGCGGGGCTGGGCGCCTGGTTCGCCGCGGGGGCCCTCGTCCGCTCGGTCCCGGCGCGTGCGTGGGCCACGCTCGTGTGGGTGGCCGCGCCGGCGCTGCTCTCCGCCGTCGGCGCGGGTCGCATGGGTGCCGTGCTCGTGCACGCCACCCTGCCGTGGCTCGCGCTCGCGGTCGTCCGCGCGCTCGGGCTCCAGCGCGTCGACGTGGTCGCGCCGGCCGCGCCCGACGCCG
Source organism: Cellulosimicrobium sp. E-16 (assembly GCF_049913115.1). Classification (NCBI taxonomy): domain Bacteria; kingdom Bacillati; phylum Actinomycetota; class Actinomycetes; order Micrococcales; family Promicromonosporaceae; genus Cellulosimicrobium; species Cellulosimicrobium sp. E-16. Next base: position 3,419,836 of record NZ_CP183974.1, on the reverse strand, counting down.
CACGCCCGTCCCCCCGGCGCGAGCCGGGGTCGCTCGCCGCGGCCGCGACCGCCGGCCTGCTCTTCGCCGTCGTCGTCGCCGGCGCGCCCGTGCTCCTCCCGGTCGGCGTCCTCGTGCTCGTGGTGGTCGCGGTCGGAGCGCCCGCGCACCGCCGCTACCTCGCGCTCGTGCCCGTCCCCGCCGTCGTGCTCTTCGCGCCGTTCCTCGTGCACGTGGCGAGGACCGCGGGCGACGGCGGGTGGCGCCTCCTGCTCGCCGACCCCGGCGCGCCCGTCGCCGCCACGACCGCGCCGCCGTGGCAGCAGCTCCTCGGCCTGCCGGTGCCGCCGGACGCATGGTTCGGCCTCGACGGCTCGGGCGCCGTCGACCTGCTCGCGCGGTGGGCGCCGTTCGCGGCCGGGGCAGTGGTCGTGGCGCTCGCCGTCGTGGCCGTGCTCCGGGGTCGTCGCCTCGCCGTCGGCGCGTGGTTCGTCGCGGCGATCGGCCTGGCGACCGCGATCCTCGCCGGCTCGACCGTCGTCGCGGCCGGGACGACGCCGGACGCCCCGGTGACGGGGTGGCCCGGGGTGGGCACCTCGCTCGCGCTGCTCGCGCTCCTCGGTGCCGCGCTCGTCGGGGCGCCGCGGCTGCCCGACGGCGGCGCCCCGCCCTGGCGGTCCGGTGCCGTCGTCGCTCTCGGCCTCGTCGTGACCCTGCTCCCGCTGGGCACCGCGGCGTCGTGGACGGCGGGCGTGCTCGACCGGGACGACGCGCGAGTCGGCGCGGTCCGCGCGACGACCCAGCCCGTCGTCCCGCCGGTCGGTCGACAGATGCAGTCCTCCCCGCGCCAGGCCCGTGTCCTCAACCTCGAGCTCGCTCCGGGCAACGTGGTCGAGTACGCGGCCCTGCGCTCGGACGGGCCGCAGGCCGTCGACTCCTCGGTCGTCGTGGAGGCGTGGCGGGCCGCGGACCCCGGCGCGACCGAGGGCGAGCTGCCCCGGCTCGTCGCCGACCTCGTCTCCGGGACGTCCGCCGACGTGGCCGCCGGCCTCGGGCGCCTCGGCGTGGGCGCGGTGCTCCTGCCGGCGTCGGCCGAGCAGGACCAGGCGCGCGCGGAGCTCGTGGCGCGCCTCGACACGGTGCCCGGTCTCGAGCGCATGACGGAGGGTCAGGCGGGGCTGGTGTGGCGCGTGGCCCCCGAGGGGGTCGACCCCTCCTGGGCGCGGGTCGAGTCGGCGGCGGGGGCGCAGCCGCTCGAGGCCGACCGTGAGGCGCTCCGACCGGTCGACACGGCCGTGCCGGCGGGGTCCGAGGACCGTGTCGTCGTGCTCGCGGAGGACGCCTCCTCCGGGTGGCGGGCGACGCTCGACGGCCGCCCGCTGGAGGCCGTCGACCCGTCGACCACCGGCGGGCTCCAGGCGTTCGCCCTCGGCTCCGCCGACGGGCGCCTCGAGGTGTTCCACGCGGCGGACCACCGGTCGGGCTGGATGACGGTGGCAGGGGTGACCCTGCTCGTGTACGTGCTGCTCGCGGTGCCGGTACGGCGTCGACGGGCGGGGACGAGGTAGCGCGGTGACGACGCAGAACGAGACGGGTCAGGGCCGGTCGGTCCCCGACGAGGCGGGTGCCGGGACGTCCCGCGGCACGCGGCGCGGGGTGGTGCGACGCGTCACGACGACGGGCGCCGGCCTGGTCGGGATGCTCGCGGCGGGTGCCGTGGCGGCGTTCGGGAGCACGGGCGCGACGCTCGTCCCTGCCGCGCCGGCCCCGGTCGACGCGGTCGAGCAGGTCGCGGTCGAGCCAGGCCCGGAGGTCACGGTCTGCCCGGGCCCCGCGCGGCTCACCGACCCGGAGACGGTCGGCGACGCGCAGTTCGGCCCCGCGCCGGTGGGCACCGAGAGCAGCCTGCGCGCCGTCGTGGAGGGCGACGGGTCGGCCGAGCTCGGCGCCTTCGACGGCACGGCCGCGCGCGCCGACGCCCGGGCGCTCGAGCGCGCCCCCGACGCGGACGCGACGGTGAGCACCGTCGAGGACCCGACCGCGGGCACGGTCCTGACCGTCCGCCCGGGGGAGGGGGCCGGGCCGCGGGTCGCGGCGTCGGTCGGGTCCGTGACGACGGCCGGCGACCTGCGCGGCCTCGCCGCGGCGAGCTGCGCACGGCCCGGCATCAGCCAGTGGCTCGTGGGCGGGAGCACCCAGATCGGCAGCAGCACCCAGCTCGTGCTCCAGAACCCGGGGCTCACGCCGGCGGTCGTGCAGGTCGACGTCTGGGGCCAGGGCGGAGCGGCGGTGCTCTCCGGGGGCGGGCAGCAGCTCGTCGGGCCGGGCGAGGAGGTCGTGACGTTGGTCGAGGCCGCGGCTCCCGAGCAGCGCCGCCTCGTCGTGCACGTCTCGGCGACGGGCGGGCTCGTCTCCGCGTACCTCCAGCACTCCACGCTCGACGGGCTGGTCCCGCTGGGGGTCGACTACGTCGTGCCGGGCGCGGCGCCGGCGCACGACCTGGCCCTCGCCGGCGTCGCGAGCGTCGGCGAGGCCGTCGACGACCCGCACGCCCCGCAGCTGCGCCTCCTCGCACCGGGCGACGCGGCCGGGACCGCGCGCGTGACCGTCTACGGCGCGGACGGCCCAGTGCCGCTGCGCGGCGTGGAGGACGTCGCCCTCACGCCGGGGGTCGTCACGGACGTCTCGCTCGGCGGTCTCCCCGCAGGGTCGTACGCCGTGGCCGTGCACGCGGACGTCCCCGTCGTCGCGGGGGCGTCGGTCGACCGGCGCGGAGAGGCGGACCCCGACCTGCTGCACGAGGAGCGTCAGTACGACCGGGCGTGGATCGCGGCCCGCGCGCTGGCTCCCGCAACGAGCGCCCCCGCGGGCGGGGACGCCCCGGTCGACGAGGACGGCGCGCGGGCCGGTCAGGTCGCGCTCGTCCCCGGGACGGCGTCGGCGCTGACGCTCGCGGCAGTCCCCACGACGGACGCGGCCGACGGCGGCGACGACGCGGTCGGACGCCTCGAGCTCCGGGTCCGCGCCTACGACGAGGACGGCGCCGAGGCCGGGACGACGACCGTGACGCTCGCCGCCGGCACGGTGCAGACGCTCGACCCGTCCACGCTGCGGGCCGAGGGCTCGGAGGCGGTCGTCGGGGCCGTGACGGTCGACGTCGTCGGTGCACGCGGGGACCTGGACCCGGCCTGGTCGGTCACGGCGAGCGCGGGTCCGCCGGGCGGCGACGACGGCGACGAGACACCGAGCCTGCTCTCGGTCCTGCTGCCCGTCGTCGACGCACCCGCGCCCGGCGAGGTCGCGGTCCGCGCGTCGGACACCGCGGGGCTGGGGTACTAGGGGCCTGCGCCGGCTCAGCGGTCGCCGGTGTACCGGGGGTCGATCTCCTCCGGGGTCCGCGCGAGCAGGTGCGCGACCTGCTCGACGAGCACGTCGCGGACGAGGTCCTCGAGGTCCTCGGCGTCGAACGCGCGGGCCTCGACCGGGCGCCGGTAGACGACGATGCGGGCGGGCTGCCCCGACTCCGCGGGGAAGCACCGGCCGAGCGGCACGCCGCCGTCCTCCCAGGGTGCCGGGTCGGACGGCGGGACGTCCTCCACCGCGAACTCCGTCCCGCGCAGCTGCTTCGCCCACGAGCGCTCGACCCGCTCGACGACGTCGACGACGACGTCGTCGAACTTCTCCGCCCGCGTGCGGCTCGCGGGTGCGGTGGGCGGCAGGAGCGGTCCGCGGATCCCGCGACCACGACGGTCCCGGCGCCGCGGCACCGGGCCCTGGCCGCCCGGACCGGGCGCACGGGGCGGGATGACGAGCTCGTCGAACGAGACCGGGGGCGGGGTGGCGGCGCCACGCCGCGACCAGCGGTCGCGGGCTCGGCGCCCCGTGCCGGCGGGCTCTGGCCGCGAGCCGGGGGAGGGAGTGTTGCCACGCACACGACGACTCTAGCCCGCCGACCCGCGGCGCAGCGCGCCCACCTGCGGCGGCGCGGAGTCCCCGGACGGCGTGTGGCGGCCCCACGACACGCCCGGAGGGCGTAAGGTCAGCGCGTGAGATCCGTCAGGCAGTGCTCGCGCACGGCGTGCGTCCGTGCCGCCGTCGCGACCCTCACCTACGTCTACGCCGACTCCACGGCGGTCCTGGGCCCGCTCGCGCACCTCGCCGAGCCGCACAGCTACGACCTGTGCGCCGAGCACGCGGAGCGCCTCACCGCGCCGCGCGGCTGGGAGGTCGTGCGCCTGTCGCCGCAGTTCGTCGAGACCGGCCCGAGCGACGACGACCTGTCGGCGCTCGCGGACGCGGTGCGCGAGGCGGGCAAGGTGCGGACCGAGCCCGAGCCGCCGGACGTCACCGAGGTCGGACGGCGCGGCCACCTGCGCGTGCTGCGCGCCGAGGGCGACTGACCCGTCAGGCCCTGAGCGTGCGCACGAACGCGTCGACCTCGTCGGCGCGGGGGAGCGCACCGGCCTCGAGCGCGGCCCGGAGCGACGGGGCCGCGGCGTCCTTCGCGGAGAACGACGGGACGAGCACGTGCCCGTGCGGCCCGGTCGTCGGCCAGTCGATCGCCAGGTCCGGGTCGGTCGGGTCCACGCCGTGCTCACGCTCGGGCGCGTAGGCGCTCGAGCACAGGTAGACGACGGTCGACCCGTCCTCGAGCGCCATGAACGCGTGGCCCACGCCCTCCGGGAGGAAGACGGCGCGGCGCTCGTGCGCGTCGAGGGTCACCGCGTCCCAGCGCCCGAACGCGGGGGAACCGACCCGCAGGTCGACGACGACGTCGAGCACGGACCCCGCGACGCACGTCACGTACTTCGCCTGACCGGGCGGGACGTCGGCGTAGTGCACGCCGCGGACCACTCCGGCGGCCGACACGGAGGCGTTCGCCTGCGCCAGGTCGAGGTCGCGACCGGTCGCACCGCGCAGGGCCGACGCCGTGAACCACTCGAGGAAGACCCCGCGATCGTCGAGGTGCTGGCGCGGCGTGAGCTCCCACGCGCCGGGGACGGTCAGCTCACGAGCGTTCATGCTGCTCCTCGGTAGGGTTCGTGCGGAGGTGGTCGCGGTGCGATGGACGGTCACGGGCGCCGGGGGGATGCTCGGCACGGACCTCGTCTCCCTGCTGCGCTCCCGCGGCGAGGACGTGCGAGCGGTCGACCGCGCGAGCCTGGACGTCACGGACGCCGCGGCGGTCGACGCGGCGGTGCGCGGGGCGGAGGTCGTCGTCAACACCGCCGCGTACACCGCGGTCGACGCGGCGGAGGACGACGAGGCACGAGCGTTCGCCGTGAACGCGGTGGGGGCGCAGCACGTGGCCCGGGCCGCGGCCCGGCACGGGGCCCGGCTCGTCCACGTCTCGACGGACTACGTGTTCGACGGCGGGGCGAGCGGCGCGGACGCGAGGCCCTACGCCGAGGACGCCGCGCTCGCGCCGCGCTCGGCGTACGGGCGCTCCAAGGCGGCCGGGGAGTGGGCGGTGCGGGCCGAGCATCCCGGCGCCCTGGTCGTGCGCACCGCGTGGCTCTACGGCGCGCACGGCACGTGCTTCCCCCGCACGATCGCGCGCCTCGCGCGCGAACGCGGGTCGGTCGACGTCGTCGAGGACCAGGTCGGTCAGCCGACGTGGACCGTGGACCTCGCCGACCTTGTGGTGCGCCTCGTCGGCGCGGGAGCGCCCGGCGGTGCCTACCACGGGACGGCCCAGGGCCAGGCGTCGTGGTGGGAGCTCGCACGGGAGGTGGTCGCGACCGCGGGGCTCGACCCGGGGAGCGTCCGGCCGACGTCGAGCGCGGCCTTCGCCCGGCCCGCGCCCCGTCCCGCGTGGTCCGTCCTGGGCCACGACGCGCTGCGCACGCTCGGGGTCGAGCCGATCGGGGACTGGCGCGAGCGATGGGCCACGGCGTCCTCGCGCGTCCTCGCCGGCCCCGAGGGTCCGGGCCCTCACGTGTCGAGCAGCGACAGCAGGTAGGTGCCGTAGCGCGACGGCGCGAGCGCGGTCGCCCGCACGCGCAGCTCCTCGTCCGAGAGGAACCCGCGTCGCCACGCGACCTCCTCCGGCGCCCCGATCTTCAGCCCCTGCCGGTTCTCGATCGTGCGGACGAAGTCGCTCGCGTCGAGCAAGGAGTCGACCGTCCCGGTGTCGAGCCAGGCCGTCCCGCGCGGCAGGACCTCGACCTGGAGCCGCCCCTCGCGCAGGTAGTGCAGGTTGACGTCGGTGATCTCGTACTCGCCGCGCGCCGACGGCCGGAGCGAGCGCGCGACGTCGACCACGTCCGCCGAGTAGAAGTAGAGGCCGGGGACCGCGTAGCTGCTCCGGGGCCGGACCGGCTTCTCCTCGATGCTCAGCGCGCGCCCGGACTCGTCGAACTCGACCACGCCGTACGCCGTCGGGTCGGCGACGCGGTAGGCGAAGACGGCGCCGCCGTCGATCCCCGCGAAGCGCTGGAGCCGGTCGCCGAGGCCCGGCCCGTAGAAGATGTTGTCGCCGAGGACGAGCGCCGCCGAGTCGCCGTCGAGGAAGTCGGCCCCGAGCACGAAGGCCTGGGCGAGGCCGTTCGGCTCGGCCTGCACGGCGTAGGAGATGGAGACGCCGAGCTGCGACCCGTCCCCCAGCAGCCGGTGGAACGCCGCCGCGTCGTGCGGGGTCGTGATCACCAGCACGTCGCGGATCCCGGCGAGCAGGAGCGTCGACAGTGGGTAGTAGACCATGGGCTTGTCGTAGACGGGCAGCAGCTGCTTGCTCACCCCGAGCGTGATCGGGTGCAGGCGCGTGCCCGCGCCACCTGCCAGGACGATCCCCTTCATCCCGGCAGGCTCTCACGAGCAGGAGGGCCGGGGGAGGGTGAAATGCCGTGCGACGCGCCGGTGCGCGCACCGCCCGTCGCTAGACTCACGGCGGCAGGGGAACGGGTCGAGGAGGTCGTCGGTGCGGGTGCTCGTGACCGGCGGGGCCGGTTTCATCGGGGCGAACTTTGTGCGACGCACCGTCGAGACGCGGCCCGACGTCGACGTCGTCGTGCTCGACGCCCTCACCTACGCGGGCGACGAGCGGTCGCTGGACCCCGTGCGCGACCGGGTCGAGCTGGAGGTCGGTGACGTCGCCGACGGCGACCTCGTGGACCGGCTCGTCGGGTCGACGGACCTCGTGGTGCACTTCGCCGCCGAGTCGCACAACGACAACTCGCTCGCCGACCCGGCACCGTTCGTCCGGACCAACGTCCTCGGGACGTTCACCCTCCTCGAGGCCGTGCGTCGCCACGGGGTCCGGCTGCACCACGTCTCGACCGACGAGGTCTACGGGGACCTCGCGCTCGACGACCCCGGCCGCTTCACCGAGTCCACGCCGTACGACCCGTCCTCGCCCTACTCCTCGACCAAGGCGTCGAGCGACCTGCTCGTGCGAGCCTGGGTGCGCTCGTTCGGCGTGCGCGCGACGATCTCCAACTGCTCCAACAACTACGGCCCGTACCAGCACGTGGAGAAGTTCATCCCGCGGCAGATCACCAACCTCCTCGACGGGGGCCGGCCCAAGGTGTACGGCGCGGGCCAGAACGTCCGGGACTGGATCCACGTGGACGACCACAACGACGCGGTGTGGGCGATCGTCGAGCGGGGCGCCGTCGGCGAGACGTACCTCGTCGGGGCGGACGGCGAGCGGTCCAACCTCGACGTCGTGGGCGACCTGCTCGAGATCTTCGGGCGCGACCGCGCCGACTACGACCTCGTCGCCGACCGTGCCGGGCACGACCTGCGCTACGCGATCGACGCCACGCGGCTGCGCGCCGAGCTCGGCTGGGTGCCGCGCTACACGTCGTTCGCCGAGGGCATCGCCCGCACGGTCGACTGGTACCGCGACAACGAGGCGTGGTGGCGCCCCGCGAAGGCGCGCACCGAGGCGCGGTACGCGGCCGGCGGGCAGTAGCGGCCCGCCGCCGACCGGCGGCGGGCGCCGCGGGCGCCGATAGGCTGGGGCGCGTGACGACCGACCTCTCCCACCTCATCAAGGCGTACGACGTCCGCGGCACGGTCCCGGACCAGCTGAACTCTCGGGTGGCGAAGGCCATCGGCGCCGCGTTCGCCCGTGCGGTGGTCCTGCCCGAGGCGCACGTCACCGACGGCGACGCGCCGGCCCGGGCGAGCGTCGTCGTCGGGCACGACATGCGCGACTCCGGGCCCGAGCTCGTGGACGCGTTCGCCGCCGGGCTCACGGAGGCCGGGGTCGACGTCGTGCGGATCGGCCTGTGCTCCACGGACGGGCTCTACCACGCTTCCGGCGTGCTGGGCGTACAGGGCGCCATGTTCACGGCGAGCCACAACCCGGCCGTCTACAACGGGATCAAGCTGTGCCGTGCCGGGGCGCGGCCGGTGGGTCAGGACTCGGGGCTCGCGGAGGTCCGTGGGCTCGCAGAGGGCTTCCTCGACGACGGCCTCCCGGCCGCCGTGGACGAGCCCGGGTCGCTCACGGACCGCGACACGCTCGCGGACTACGCGACGTTCCTGCGCTCGCTCGTCGACCTGTCGGAGATCCGGCCGCTCAAGGTCGTGGTCGACGCCGGGAACGGGATGGGTGGTCACACCGTGCCGGCCGTCCTGGGCACCGGCGCGGGCCTGCCCGCGCTGCCGCTCGACGTCGTGCCGCTGTACTTCGAGCTCGACGGGACGTTCCCGAACCACGAGGCGAACCCGCTCGACCCGAAGAACCTGCTCGACCTCCAGGCCGCCGTCGTGGAGCACGACGCCGACCTCGGGCTCGCGTTCGACGGCGACGCCGACCGCTGCTTCGTCGTCGACGAGCACGGCGACCCGGTGTCGCCGTCGGCGATCACGGCGCTCGTCGGCCTGCGCGAGGTCGCCAAGGAGGTCGAGGCGGGGCGCACGCCGACGGTGATCCACAACCTCATCACGTCGCGTGCCGTGCCCGACTTCCTCGGGGCGGCGGGCGCGCGGACGGTGCGCACGCGCGTCGGGCACTCGTTCATCAAGGCGCAGATGGCCGACCACGACGCCGTGTTCGGTGGCGAGCACAGCGCGCACTACTACTTCCGCGACTTCTTCTTCGCGGACACGGGGATGCTCGCGGCGATGCACGTCCTCGCGGCGCTCGGGTCGCAGCCGCACCCGCTGTCGGCGCTGGGGGAGATGTACGAGCCGTACGTCGCGTCGGGCGAGATCAACTCGACCGTGGCCGACGTGCCCGCGGCCCGTGCGCGCGTCGTCGAGGCCTACGTGACGCAGCAGGGCGGCGGCCCGGTCGAGGTCGACGAGCTCGACGGGCTGACCGTCTCGCACTGGGACTCCCACCCGCAGTGGTGGTTCAACCTCCGCGCCTCGAACACCGAGCCGCTGCTGCGGCTCAACGTCGAGGCGGCAGACGAGGACATCATGGAGAAGGTGCGCGACGACGTCCTGTCGCTCGTGCGCACGCACGACGACGAGGAGCGAGCATGAGCCTGCAGATCGACCCCTGGGTGCGCGAGGCCCTGCGCTGCCCCGTGACCGGCGCCCGTCTCGTGGACGGCACCGGCCCGTCCGGAGAGCCGGAGCTGCACTCCACCGACACCGACCGCCCGCTCGCCTACCCGGTGCGCGACGGCATCCCGGTCCTGCTGGAGGACGACGCGCGCGAGCTCTGACGCGGCAGGAGAGCAGGGTCGCAGTCGGTAGAGTCGGTCCGGTGCTCCGCTCGTCGGCGAGCCGGAGCGAGAGACGAAAGGACACACCGTGAGCAACGCGCCCCAGGTCGTCATCCTGGCCGCCGGGATGGGGACCCGCCTCGGACGGCCGTTCCCCAAGCCGCTGACCGAGCTCAAGGACGGGCGCACGATCCTCGCCCAGCAGCTCGGCAACGTCCGCGGCGCCTTCGGGCGGGACGTCCAGGTGCTCGTCGTGGTCGGGTTCAAGCTCGAGCAGATCCTCGAGGCGGCGCCCGACGTGACGTTCGCGTACAACGAGATCTACGACCAGACGAACACGTCCAAGAGCCTGCTCAAGGCGCTGCGCGTGACCGGCGACCGCGGGGTCCTGTGGATGAACGGCGACGTCGTCTTCGACCCGCGCGTCCTCGAGCGGCTCAAGCCGTACATCGAGTCGGGGCAGTCGTTCGTCAGCGTCAACACCGCGGCGGTCGGCGACGAGGAGGTCAAGTACACCGTCGACGGCGACGGGCGGATCGACGAGCTCTCGAAGACCGTCCAGGGGGCGCTCGGGGAGGCCGTCGGCATCAACTTCGTCGCCCCGGCGGACAAGACCGCGCTCGTGGCGCGGCTCGCCGAGGTCGGCGACCAGGACTACTTCGAGCGCGGCATCGAGGTCGCGATCGGGAAGGACGGGCTCCAGGTGGTTCCCGTCGACGTCTCCGACCTGTACGCCGTCGAGGTGGACTTCGCCGAGGACCTCGAGCGGGCGAACGAGTTCCTCTGATCGGACCGTCCCAGGACGCACGAAGGGCCGGTCTCCGCACGGGAGACCGGCCCTTCGTCCGCTCGGCGTCAGCTCGCGCTCGGCGCCTTCGGCGACGTCCGGGGGAACTGGGGCTGCGGGTTGAAGCGGATGCCGGCGAGGAGCTGCCGGACCATCTGGACCTGGAGGCTGCGGGAGACCCCGCCCTGGCGCATCTTGCCGACCACGTTCTTCACGTAGGTGATCCACGAGAGCTTGCCCTCGTAGTGCCAGCGGTACGACGACTGGTTGCGGGCGCCGTACTTGAACTTCCAGACGTTCTGCGCGGTGATCTGGCCGTAGTTGACGCCCTTGTTGTCGCCCATGTCGTGCACGACGTAGCTGTCGAGCACCTGGATGCCGGGACGCGTGCGGCCCGACAGGCGCTTCGTGTACTCCTTGTCGTCGTACCAGATGAAGTACTCGGCCAGGGGCAGCCCGTGCTCCTCGACCGTCCACCGGGGCAGCAGGACGGAGACGAACGTGCACTCGCGGACCTTGACCGCGTTCAGGCCCTGCACCAGGTAGCGCGGCCAGTCCCAGGTGGTCACGGCCTCGTTCATCTCGCACAGCTGACCGTCGACGAACTTGACGACGGAGCACGCGAAGGGCACGCGGTCGTGGACGTGCTCCTCGACCGCGCGGTGCTCGTCGAGGAGCCGTTCGAGCGCGTCCGGCTCCGGGTAGCAGTCGTCGTCCATGATCCAGAAGAAGTCCGCCCCGAGCTCGTGGGCGCGGCGCAGGCCGGCGGCGAACCCGCCGGCGCCTCCGACGTTCTTCGGCAGCGACAGGACGTGGATGTCCTCCTCGTCCGCGATGGTGCGCAGGTAGTCGCCCGTGCCGTCCGTGGAGTCGTTGTCGACGAGCAGGATCGTCTGCGGGGGGACGCTCGACGCGCGGATCGCGGCGATGCCCTTCTTGAGCTTCTCGAGACGGTTGAACGTCACGACGACGGCTGCCACGTGGGGGGTCTGGGTCATAGGGGTGCTCGCTGTTCCGTCGAGGTCGGGCCGGGGCGGTGCGGGTCGGTCAGTCCACCGACCGAGGTGCGGCGAGCCGCGTCTCGACGATGTCGGTCAGCTCGGCGATGCGGACGTTGTCCCGGCGGCACTCGTCGATCTCCGCGCGCAGGTCGCGCACGTCCTCGCGCAGCTGGGCCAGCTCCTCGAGCACCTGTGCGTGGTTCGGCAGGGGCTTCCCCCGCAGGCGTGCCATGAGGGAAGGCGCCACGCGGTCGCCGACGGCGATGATCTTCTGCTTCATGTCGTCCTCGTCTCAGCTCTGGGCTGCGATGGTCAGGTAGGTGAGCACGGGCCGCCGGACGTCGTCGCGTGCGGTCCCGCGCAGGGGCGTCGTCCCGTCGAGGGAGAGCCCCAGGGGGGCGATCTCCTGCTCGATCTCGTCGAGCGTCAGGTGCCACGTCGTCGGGTCGCGGAACGTCACCTCGGGGTCGGGCACCGTGTCGACGACGAGCGCCACGACGCTCCCGGCCCGGGCGTACTGGCGCAGGGTACGCCAGACGGTGGCCCTGCCATGGTGGCCGAGACGCTCCAGCAGGTGGTTGGCGAGCACGTGCACACGGCCCTCCTCCTCGGAGAGGAGGGCGATCACGTCCGCGGCCTCGCGGAAGTCGATGAGGTTGCGGCGCAGCCACGTGACCCGCTCCGCCTCGGCGGCGTCGGTGAGGCCGCGGGCGCGCAGGAGCGCGGACTCGGCGTAGTCCACGCCGACGACCCGACGACCGTTCGCCGCCAGGTGCCGCGCCGCCGTACCGGCCCCGCACCCCAGGTCGACCACCACGTCGCCGTCGTCCGTGCGGGCGAGCAGGGCGTCCGCACCGCGCAGGTCCGTGCCGCTCCCGCTCGTCGGGTCGTAGAGGTAGCGGTCCTCCCAGAAGTCGCGCTGGAAGTTGTACGAGCCGAACCAGTTGCGGAAGCGTCGGGCCGTCGCGCGCGGGGTCCGGAGCTTGTAGCCCGGGAGCGGAGTGCGCCAGTTCTCGTCGTAGTTGACGACGAGCCAGTCCTCCGGGACGGCCGGTGCCGGGTAGTCGCGGCCCTCGAGCGTGACGGTCGAGAACGGGAGCATCGACTCCTGGCGCATCGGACCGCGCACGTGGAACGGCTGGTTGATCTGGCCGTCGGGCGTGAAGAAGGCCGTGAAGATGTCGATGTAGCCGTCGACGAGCCCGTCGTCGCGACGGAACGTGATCTGGAGGTGCGCGTTGCTGTGCCGGACGATCTCGTACCCGCGCGACGTGAGGTCGGCCGCGATCCGGGCGTTCTCCAGGGAGAGGTCCGCGGGGTGGCTCAGCTCCGACAGATAGGCGAGGTCGGCGTCGTCGTCGTGCGGGAGGATGTGGCCCGAGCGGACGGCGCCGAGCAGCGTGCCGCCGACCACGAACGGCCGCAGACCGAGCTCGTGCAGGAGCTCGAGGAGCACGTCCAGACGGTCGAGCAGGCGCTGCTGCAAGCCTTCGTCCGCACCGTCGAACGTCTTGCCCAGCCGCCCCCACTTGTTGAGCGCGACGTGGCGTCCCAGGGCGTCCACGACCTCGACGGGCCGCTCGCTCCTGCCGAACCGCACGGAGGTGCTCCACAGGACGTCCCCGGTCGTGGAGTCGGCGACGTCGATGCGTGCCGTGCCGTCGAGGAACGGCGCGATCGGTGCCGGCCACGGGTGGTCGAGCCGTTCGCGGAGCGTCTCGTCCGAGACGAGGTCGATCGACCACACGCGGTGGCCGTTGACGAGCACGTCGAGGGAGGAGACATGGTCCGGGACACGTGCGGGAAGTCGAAGGCGGGTGCGGCTCGCGCGCAGCTCGCGGGACGTCGTGGCGGGACGACGCGGCATGGGGGCCCTTCGGATCGGGGTCTCGACGAGTGCCGCGGGTGCGGAGGACCGCCCCGAGGCCGACCCGAGTTTACGCCAGCGTCGCCCGACGGACGTGCCGTCGACGCGTTCGTGAACGCGATCTGCACATTCTGTGAACCAGACCGATTTCGCCCGTCCTGAGCGGTCGGGCCGGTAGCCTGTGCCATCGAGCCGACGCGCCGCCTCAGCAGGTGCTGCGCACGTCTTCGGCCGTCCGGATCTTCGACCCATCCTGCGAGGCGCCCACCGTGATCACCGTCCAGCACGTCGTCTACCCCACGGATCTGGACAAGCTCCCGTTGTACGTCGAGAGCCCGCGCGGAGCGACCTCGTCGATCGACGTGGTCTCGCGCCGCACGGCCCGTCTGGTCGCCGGGAGCGACGTCTCGTTCGCCTCCTACTTCAACGCCTTCCCCCTGATGCACTGGGCGGCGAGCACCGCGGTGACGTCCGTGACGCTGGAGATCGAGCTGGCCGGACGCGGGCAGGTCCGCCTCGTGCGCACGGACGCCCGCGGGCACGCGACGCGGCTCGAGGCGGTCCGGTTCGACGGCGAGGAGACCGTGCGGCTCGAGGTGGCCACGGCCGGGGCGGCCGACGGCGGCTGGTGCTGGTTCGAGATCACGGCGTCGACCGACGTCGAGATCGGCCCCGGGCACTGGGAGGTGGACGGGACCGCGGCGGCCGGCACGGTGACCGTGGCCGTGACGACGTTCAACAAGCCCGACTACTGCGTGCGGACGCTGCGGGCGCTGGGCACGGACGACGACGTGCGCCAGGTCCTGGACCGGGTCGTCGTCGTGGACCAGGGCACGCAGAAGGTCGCGGCGGAGCCGGGCTTCGAGGAGGCGCGCGAAGGCCTCGGGGACCGGCTGAAGATCGTGGACCAGCCCAACCTCGGCGGCTCGGGCGGCTTCTCGCGCGGCATGCTCGAGGCGGTCGCGCACGGCTCCACGCACGTCCTGCTCCTCGACGACGACGTCGCGGTCGAGCCGGAGAGCATCTTCCGTGCCGTGCGCTTCGCGGACGCCTGCTCGCGGCCCACCATCGTCGGCGGCCACATGTTCGACATGTACCGCCCCACCAACCTGCACGCGGTGAGCGAGATCGTGCAGCAGTCCAACTTCATGTGGGGCCCCGCGGACCCCGACCACCGTCTCGTCGACTTCTCGGACGAGTCGCTGCGCTCGACGCGGTGGCTGCACCGGAGGCCGCGCGCGGACTACAACGGCTGGTGGATGTGCCTGATCCCGACGGCGGTCGTCCGCGAGATCGGGTTGTCGATGCCGTTCTTCATCAAGTGGGACGACGCGGAGTACGGGCTGCGCGCCAAGGCGGCGGGCGTCCCGACGGTCTCGCTCCCCGGCGTCGCGCTGTGGCACATCACGTGGCAGGACAAGGACGACGCGATCGACTGGCAGGCGTACTTCCACGCCCGCAACCGCGTGGTCTCCGGGCTGGTCCACTCCACCGAGGACCACGGCGGTGCCCTCCTCGCGGACAGCAGCCGGCTCAACCTCAAGCACCTCCTCTCGATGCAGTACTACGCCGTGACGCTCCGCAACGCGGCTCTCCGCGACGTGCTGAAGGGTCCGGGCGAGCTCCACGCGACGATGGGGACGCGGCTCGGTGAGCTGCGCGCGCTGGCCAAGGAGTTCGGCGAGGCCCGGAGCTACACCGTCGACGCCCCGGCTCCGGTGGCGGCCCGCAAGGACGTGCCGCCCACCGCCCGGAAGCACGGTCCCCGAGGTGCGGCGCTCGCGGTCTTCACGCTGCGCGCCGTCGCGCGTCAGCTCCTCGTCCCCGTGCGCCCCGAGAAGCGGAGCCGTCCGGACGCCCAGCTCGAGCGGGGCCAGGGGGTCTGGTGGGAGCTGCCGCGGTACGACAGCGTGCTCGTCCTGGCCGGAGAGGACCGTACGGGGAACTGGTACGTGCGAGACCGCAAGGCGTTCGTCGGGCTCTGGCGGGAGTCGTTCGCGCTGCACCGAGAGCTCAAGCGGCGCTGGCCCGAGGTGCAGAAGGCGTACCGCGACCAGGCGTCCGCGCTCGTCGCCCCCTCGGCATGGCGCGCGACGATCGGGATCACCGATGGCGACGACTGACCGTCCGTCCGCAGGGTCTCACGGCGGTAGGGTGTGCGACGGCCTCGTGTGCGAGGCGTCCAGCACGTGGAGGCAGAAGTGAGTGATGCAGGCGTCGTCGCGGCCGTGAACAGGCCGATGGCGCTGTGGAGGGCCCGTTCGGTCCTGGGCCTCCTGGTCCGGCGAGACCTCAAGGTCCGGTACGCGGACTCGCTGCTCGGGTACTTCTGGTCGATCCTCGACCCGTTGCTCATGGCCGCGGTCTACTGGTTCGTCTTCACCAAGATCTTCCCGCGCTCGGTCGGGGAAGAGCCGTACATCATCTTCCTCCTCGCCGCGCTGCTGCCCTGGACCTGGTTCCAGAACTGCGTGGGCGACAGCGCCAACTCGCTCCAGCACGACTCCCGCCTGGTGCGGTCGACGCGCCTGCCCCGTGAGGTCTGGCCGCTCCGCGTGGTGATGTCGAAGACCGTGGAGTTCGGGTTCTCGATGCCCGTGCTCGCCGTGTTCCTCCTCATCTTCCAGCCGGAGATCAACGGCCACATCTGGCTCTTCCCCGTCGCGATCGTCATGCAGCTCGTCCTGCTCTCCGGGGTCGGCCTGCTGCTGGCGCCGCTCCAGGTGCTCCTGCGCGACATCGAGCCGCTCATCCGGGTCGCGATGCGCGTGCTCTTCTACGCGTCGCCCGTGCTGTACGGGATCCAGGACGTGTACAACGCGGGGATCCCGCAGGTCCTCAAGACGCTGTACCTGCTCAACCCCATGAGCGGGATCATCACGGCGTTCCGGGCGGGGTTCTTCCCTGACGCCGTGCACTGGGACGCGATCGCGATCGCCGGCGGGGTCTCGGTGTTCACCCTCGTGCTCGGCTGGATCGTCTTCGCGCGGACCGAGCGTTCCATGCTGAAGGAGCTGTGATGGCGACGACCTCGCTCGCCGGGCTGCCCGACCCCATCATCTCGGTGAAGGACGTCGGCGTGCAGTTCGACCGCGGCCGCCGCAGCGCGGGCCTGCGGCAGATGATCCTGCGTCGTGACAAGGGCCCGGCCCGCGACTCGTTCTGGGCTCTGCGCAACGTCTCGTTCGACGTCTCTCCAGGTGAGGCGATCGGGGTGATCGGTCGGAACGGTCAGGGCAAGTCGACGCTCCTCAAGGTCGTCACGGGCGTCCTCCTCCCGGACGAGGGCCGGGCGACCGTGAAGGCCGACGTGTCCCCGCTCATCGAGATCACGGGCGGGTTCGTCCCCGACCTCACGGGCCGGGAGAACATCTACCTCGCCGCCGGCCTGCACGGGATGTCGAAGAAGGAGATCGACGAGCGCTTCGACGAGATCGTCGACTTCGCCGAGATCCACAAGTTCCTCGACTCGCCCTACCGGCACTACTCCTCGGGGATGCAGGTCCGTCTCGCCTTCTCCGTGGTCTCGCAGCTCGACGGCCCCATCCTGCTCGTCGACGAGGTCCTGGCGGTCGGGGACAAGGCGTTCCGCGACAAGTGCTACCAGCGGATCGGCGAGCTGCTGTCCGCCGGGCGCACCCTGTTCCTCGTCTCGCACAACAACGACGACCTGAGGCGGTTCTGCACGCGCGGGCTCTACCTGCGAGCTGGTGAGCTGCGCGCCGACGGGCCGCTCGACGACGTCCTGGAGCAGTACGCCAGGGAGCACTGACCTCGCGGACCTGAGCGCCGCCGTCAGCGCGGGTGAATTCCTTGCGGATCCTCGGCGGGAAGGGTCGTGACCGACCTCCGGTCGACTACGGTTCTCTCGCCGGCCAGGGCGGCCGGACCCGTCACCGCCTGGAGCTGCAGTGTTCCTCTTCTCGCACGACGCCGCGTCGCCGCGGCATCGGCTTCTCGCCCCGGCCGTGGTCGCAGCGCTCGTCCTCACGCCGCTCGCGGCGGTCCCCGCGGCGGCCCAGGAGCCCACCCAGCGGCCGGCGGCGCTCGTCGCGGAGCCCGGTGCGGGCCCGGTCGTCGAGCTGGTCGACGCGGTCGGCACGGCCCCGTCGGAAGACGTGCAGGAGACCACGGAGGTCGTGGTCGCTCCCAGGACGAGCCCGGTCCTCGTCGGCGAGGCACGTGTCGGCGCGACGCTGGGCGTCGCTTCGGACCCGTGGGGTCCTGACGGCGTCGAGCTCGCGGTCTCCTGGTACGCCGACGGCACCCTGATCGACGGCGCCGTCGCCACCGAGCTCGAGATCTCGCCGTCGCTCGTCGGGGCGCGCGTGCACGCGGAGCTCGTCGGGTCCCTCCCCGGCTCCGGCGCGGCGCCCGTGACCCGTGCGACCGCCGCGACGGAGCCGGTCGCGGAGGGCTCCCTCCCCGGACCGGACCCCGTCGTCGAGGGGACCGCAGCGGTCGGGAGCACGGTCGTCGCCGTCGTCGACTGGGGCGAGGACGTCGCCCTCTCCTACCGCTGGCTGCGTGATGGCGTCCCCGTCGACGAGGCGCTCGACGCGGCCTACACCGCCACGCCCGCGGACGAGGGTCGCGAGCTCGTCGTGGAGGTGACCGGGACCAGGGCCGGCTACGCGACGCGCACGTCGTCGAGCGCGCCCGTCACCGTCGCCGCGGGCACGCTCCTCCCGCAGGTGCCGGTCGTGACCGGAACGGCCCGCGTGGGCGCGACCCTCGTCGCCTCGCCCGGGACCTGGTCGCCGTCGGCCACGTTCTCGTACCAGTGGCGTCGAGGTACGGCGGCGATCGCCGGGGCGACGGGCGTGTCCTACGTGCTCTCGGCTGCCGACATCGGTCAGCAGGTCAGCGTGGTCGTCACCGGGGCGTCGCCGGGGTACGCGCCGCGCGAGGTCGCGAGCGCGCCGACGGCCAAGGTCGTCGCGGGCGTGCTCACCGCGCCGACGCCGGTCGTGTCCGGCACCGCGCGCGTCGGCTCGCGGCTGACGGCGGCGGCGGGGTCGTGGACGGCGGGCACGCGCCTGGCCTACCAGTGGTCCGTCGGTGGGGCGAGGGTGACGGGTGCGACCGGTGCGACGTTCACCCCGCGCGTCGCCGACCGAGGCAAGACCGTCACCGTCACCGTGACGGGGACGAACGCCGGTTACACGACCCGTGCCGTGACGAGCAAGGCGACCGCGAAGGTCGCGGACGGTGTCCTGGCTCCCGGGGCGGTCAAGATCTCCGGGACCGCGAGGGTCGGGTCCGTGCTCAAGGTCACCGCCGGCACGTGGACGCCGAAGCCCACGCTCTCCTACCAGTGGAAGCGCAACGGGGTCGCCATCAAGGGAGCGACGAAGACCTCGTACACGCTCGCCGTCGCCGACCACGGGAAGCGGATCACGGTGACGGTCACCGGTCGCGCGACGGGCTACACCTCGCGGAGCGCGACGAGCGCCGCGACGGCCGGGGTCGTCCGGGCGTTCGTGCGCACGGTCGTCCCCGTGATCGCCGGCACGGCGCAGGTCACCAAGACCCTCACCGTGCGGCCAGGTGCCTGGTCGCCCGCAGCGACCTTCGGCTACCAGTGGAAGCGCAACGGGGTCGCCATCCCCGGCGCCACCCGGTCGACCTACAAGCTCGTCGCGGCGGACCAGGGCAAGAAGATCACCGTGACCGTGACGGGCAAGAGGGGCGGCTGGGTCACGGCGTCCCGCACGAGCGCCGCGACCGCCGCGGTGAAGGCCCCGCCGCGACCGTCGCGCACCACACCGGTGAGCACGTGGAACTGCCCGTCCTGGGCGCCGATCAAGGGCAACCGGAACAGCATGATCTACCACGTCCCGGGCGGCCGGTACTACGCGGCGACCAAGCCGGAGGAGTGCTTCACGACGGCGGCGGCCGCGCGCGCTGCGGGCTACCGCGCGTCCAAGAACGGATGACCTGACAGGGCCGTCGGCCGTGCGGCGACTCCGTCTCCGCTCGGCCGACGGTCTCGACCTCAGCCCTCGCGCGCGACGATGCCGGCGATCTCGCCCTCGAGCCCGAGCGCGTACTGCTTGTTGAGGTGGTCGCGGTCGGCGTAGACCGGCAGCCCGCCGACCACCGCATAGCAGCGCTCGGCGTCGCAGAAGCGGTCCGTGAGGTCGACGGGGACGAGGCTGCCTGGACCGTCCGCCGGTCGGCTCGCGGCCTCGAGCATGGGGTCCGCGGGCTGGGCGACGCCCCGGTCGACCGCGCACTCGACCGGTGACTGCGGGTTGAGGATCGCACAGTCCTTGTCGCGGACCATGCCGTTCATCGGCGGGTCGCCGAGCACGTAGACGTCGGTCCCGGCCTCGAGCCACGGCTGCCAGAACGACCGGAAGCCCTCGACGTACTGCTCGGTAGTGCTCCGGCCCGAGCCGTCGTCGACCTGCTCCGCGCGGGCAAAGCTCGACGTGAACACCATGTCGGGCTTCTCGGCGGAGATCTCGTCGTGCACGGCGTCGCGCCACTCGTCGCACTGCGCGCGCTTCTCCGCGGTCGCGGGATTCCCCCGGTACCCGACGTACTCGACGTCGGCCGGCGGGCACGCGCCCAGGAAGCTGAGCGTCACCTGCCAGCCCTGCTCGTCGGCGATCTCCAGCAGCGGCGCCTGCCACTGCTGCGCGTGGGAGTCGCCCATGACCCACACCCGGGGTGCGTCGGGCCCGCCGCCGAAGTCGCACCGCACGGTCGTCTTGGTGCCGTCGATCTCCAGCCAGGACCCGGCCTGCCCGCACGCGTCGGGGTGGTCGAGGACGTAGTACTTGCTGTCCTCGCCGAGGACGGGGTTGACGGCGGGGCCGAACGGGTCGTCGCACGGTGCGCCGGCAGCGAGCGCGGCCGGTCCGTAGCAGGCGGCATCAGCAGCGGCCGCCTGCTGCGCCGCGCGCTCCGCCTCGGCCGCGGAGCGTCCCGCGGCGGCGTGCAGCCCCAGGGCGAGCGCGCCGACGACCGCCATGCCCGCCAGCATGAGGACGAACGACCGGCGTGGCCGGACGGACGCCCAGCGCCACGTCCGTCCCTTGTCCTCGACCAGGATCTTGGTGACCCACGCCAGCGCGACGGACGCGACGGCGATGCCCAGCTTGTCCACGGTCGTGAGCGACCGGCTCAGCGCGAACGGAGCCACGACGATCAGGGGCCAGTGCCACAGGTAGACGGAGTAGGAGACGTCGCCGAGGACCTGGACCGGGCGCAGCGCCGTGACCCGGTCGTGGAGCAGCGGACGGCGCTCCGTCCCGGCCAGGATCACGGCGGCCGTGCCGAGCGCGGGGATCGCGGCGAGCCAGCCGGGGAACGGCGTGGCGTGGTCGTAGACGATCGCGGTGGCGGCGATGGTCGCGAAGCCCGCCAGGGCGAGCACGTTCGCCGCCGCGCCGTTCAGCCGCACGCGGGTCGCGCCGAGCGCGAGGAGACCACCGAGCGCGAACTCCCAGAACCGGACCGGCGTGACGAAGTACGCCTCGCTCGGCGAGCGGACGGTCATGACGACGCTCAGGACGAGCGAGAGCGCGCCGACGGCGAGGACCCCGGCGGCGACCGCGCGCCGTGGCCGGGCCGCCGCGCGCCCGCCCCTGACGGCCACGAGGTAGAGGCCGAGCAGCAGGAGCGGCCAGAAGAGGTAGAACTGCTCCTCGACCGACAGCGACCAGTAGTGCTGCGCGACGGTGGCGTCGTCGTTGAGCGCGGAGTAGTTCACGGAGCGCGCGGCGAGCGCCCAGTTCTCGACGTAGAACGCGGACGCCGCGATCTCCTGCGCGCTGCGTGACCACGCCGTGTACGGCAGGAAGGCCCAGACGGCGACGGCGGAGACCGCCAGGACGAGGAGCGCCGCCGGCAGGAGGCGTCGGACGCGGCGCGCGTAGAACGTCGCGAGCCGGACGCGCCCCGTCGAGAGCAGCTCCTTGAGCAGGTGCGACGTGATGAGGAAGCCGGAGATGACGAAGAAGACGTCCACGCCGACGTAGCCGCCCGGGAGCCGGTTCGGCCACAGGTGGTTGAGGACGACCGCTCCGACCGCGATCGCGCGGAGCGCCTGGACGTCCGTCCTGGGCGCTGCCGGCGTGCCGCCGGACGCACGGGGCGCGGCGTGCCGCGGGGGGTGCGTGCGGAGCTCGGTCTGGGGAGAGGTCACCGCACGATGATAGAGAGGCGACGGCCGCCCCCCGTACGGGAGGCGGCCGCCGCGCTCGTGGTCCTGCCCGGGCGTCAGACGCCTGCGGACTCCTTGAGGTCGTCGACGAACGTCGGGTTCGCCTCGAGCCAGGCCTGGACGGCCTCGGCCTCGTCGGCGTACTCGTCGGAGTTGAACATCATGTTCTCGAGCGAGAAGAGCTGCTCGTCGTCCAGCGTGAACGCACCGAACAGCTTGGTCAGCGTCGGGTAGCGCTCCTCGAAGTCGGACGAGCCCCACATGTGGATCTTCTCGGCCTCGCCGAGCGCGCCCTCGGGGTCCTCCAGGTCGCGGACGGGGAACTCGTCGTAGGCCCAGTGCGGGCGCCACAGCGTCACGGCGATGTTCTCGCCGGCGTCGGTCGCGCCCTTGAGCTCGGCGAGCATCGCGGGCGTGGAGGAGATGGAGTAGTCCATGCCCTCGAGCCCGTAGGTCGGGACGACCTGGTCCTGGGTGATCTCGGTGAGCCCGGCGCCGGCCTCGATCCCGACGAGCTTGTTGCCGTACTCGTCGGCCATGCCGGCGAGGTCCTCGAGCGACTGCGCGGGCGAGTCCTCGTTCACCGCGATGGTGAGCTTCGCGTCGTCGTACCAGTAGCCGAGGTCGGTGACCTCGTCGCCGTACTCCTTCTCGTACGAGGCGTGCGTGTAGGGCAGCCAGACGTCGAGCGTGACGTCGAAGTCACCGCCGGCGAGGCCGGTGTAGATGACGCCGACGTCGGCGGTCTGGGAGGAGACGTCGTAGCCCTCCTCCTCGAGGATCGCGGTCCACAGGTGGGAGACGGCGATGCCCTCGTCCCACCCGGAGGGGATGCCGATGGAGATCGACGTCTCGTCCTCCCCGGTGGAGCCGCCGTCCGAGCCGCCAGAGCCGGAGTCGGAGGCGCAGGCGGTGAGGGCGAGGCCGAGGACGGCGGTCGCTGCGACGGCGGCGGAGCGACGGACGGTGCGGCGGGTGGTGCGGGTACGTGCGGGGGTCATGCTGTCCTTCCCTGGGTCCGGACGGACCCGGTCGGTGTGCCCGGCGCCGGGGGTGCGGCGGGCTGGTTCCCGGCGCTGCGGCCGGGTTCGGTTCGGACGTGCCTCAGACGCGTGCTGCGGCGAGGGCGCGCGAGACGGGGGCGCGGTCGCCGAGCGCGGAAGTCACGCGGTCGAGGAACATGGCGAGGATGACGACGGCGAGACCGGCCTCGAAGCCGAGCGCGACGTTGACGCGCTGGAGCGCGGCGACGACGTCGTTGCCGAGGCCGCCGGCGCCGACCATGCCCGCGATGACGACCATGGAGAGCGACAGCATGATGACCTGGTTGACGCCCGCCATGATGGTCGGCAGCGCGAGCGGGAGCTGGATCTGTCGCAGGATGCGGCCCGGGGTCGAGCCGAACGCCTGGCCTGCCTCCACGACCTCCTTGTCCACCTGCCGGATGCCGAGCTCGGTGAACCGGACGCCGGGGGCCATGGCGAAGATGATCGTCGCGATGATCCCGGGCACGGGGCCGGTGAGGAAGATGACGACGGTCGGGATGAGGTAGACGAACGCCGGCATGGTCTGCATGAAGTCGAGGACCGGACGCACGACCGTGGAGACGCGGTCGTTCCGCGCGGCCCAGATGCCGAGCGGGATCGCGACGACGAGGGCCAGGACCGCGGAGAGCAGGACGAGCGCGAGGGTGTCCATCGCGTTGTCCCACTGGTCGACGCCCGCGATGACGACGAACCCGACGAGCGAGCCCAGTGCGAGCTTCCAGCCCTTGGCCAGGAGCGCGAGCAGCGCGAGCGCGAGCGCGACGACCCAGAACGGCGGGCTCGACAGGATGGTGTCCAGCCCGTCGTAGATGCCGACGAGCACGTCCTTGACGAAGCGGAAGAGCGGCCGGAACGTCGAGGTCATCCAGTCGACGAACGTGTCGACCCACTCGCCGAGCGGGATGCGGGGGACGAGGGTGTCGTTCACGCGGCACCTCCCTCGGTCGTCGGGTCGGAGTCCACGGCGGCGTCCGCGACCGTCTCGTCCGCCACGGACGGCGCGCCGAGGTCGATCTCGCCGGTGCGCGGCTGGTCCGGCGGGACCATGGCCTCGAGCAGCGTGACGCGCGGGACGACGCCGACGAGGCGGCCCTCGGCGTCGGTCACGGGCACCGGGAGCGAGGACTCGGCGGCCGGGGCGAAGATCTCCGCGAGGGGCGTGTCCGGGGACACCGGCGCGACGCCGTCGTGCACGAGGTCGGCGATGGACTCCTGGCCGGCCTTGAGCGCGGCAACGGCGTCGTCGTCGCGCACGACGCCGTGCAGCACCCGCTGGCGGTCGACGACGTACGCGGCCGACACCTGTGCCTCGCGCATGGCCCGGCTCGCCTGGCGCGGCCCGCCGCTCACGGGCACGACGACCGCGGGGCGCACCATCACGGACGAGGCCGTGAGGACGCGCGTGCGGTCGACGTCGGCGACGAACTGGGCGACGTAGTCGTTGGCCGGGTCGGAGAGGATCTGCTCGGCGGTGCCGATCTGGACGATCCGCCCGTCGCGCATGACGGCGATGCGGTCGCCCAGGTGCATGGCCTCGTTGAGGTCGTGCGTGATGAAGACGATCGTCTTGCCGAGGCGCTGCTGGAGGTCGAGGAGCTGCTCCTGCATCTCGCGCCGGATGAGCGGGTCGAGCGCGCTGAACGCCTCGTCCATGAGCAGGACGTCGGTGTCGGCGGCGAGCGCGCGGGCGAGGCCGACGCGCTGGCGCATGCCGCCCGAGAGCTGCGACGGGAGCGAGTCCTCCCACCCGCCGAGCCCGACGAGGTCGAGGGCGGTGCGGGCCTTCTCGCGGCGCTCGGCCTTGCCGACGCCCTGGATCTCCAGCGGGTAGGCGGCGTTGTCGAGCACGGTGCGGTGGGGGAGGAGCGCGAAGTGCTGGAAGACCATGCTCACGCTGCTGCGGCGCAGGGCGCGCAGCTGCTTGGCGTCGGTGGTCGCGAGGTCGGTGCCGCCGACCACCACGTGGCCGGCCGTCGGCTTCCACAGGCCGTTGAGCATGCGGATGAGCGTCGACTTGCCGGAGCCGGAGAGGCCCATCACGACGAAGATCTCGCCGCGGCGCACCTCGAAGGAGGCGTCGATGACCGCAGCGGTCCCGAGCGCCTTGACGTCGTCGCGCGCCGCGCCCTGCTCGAGCCGGCGGATCGCCTCGACGGGCCGGCGGCCGAAGACCTTGTAGACGTCGCGGACGGAGACCGCGACGTCGGCGGCGGTCGTGCTCGGCTCGGTCTGCTCGGGTACTGCGGTCGTGCTGTCTGGCGGGGTGATGCTGGGGGCAGTCATGCGGGCGGGTCTCGCCACCTTCCGTGCGGGGGACCGGCACGCCCCGCGCGAGGACGGCGCCAGAGGGGTCCGGCGGCGGCGTCTCGGGAGCGCGGCACGTGGCCCCTGATCGCGTCGCGGTCGGGCGCCCGGAGGCGACCTCCGCGCTCGGCGCGCAGCGGGCCACATGCTGGTCCGACGTCAATCGGTACTCCAGCACCCTGCCTGATTCGAGGTTCAACTTCTACCTAGGGGTCGTGGATCGGGGGCTGTTCTAGGACGATTCTTGACCGAGCATCGTTGCAACGGTGCGGATGACGAACGATTGCGGATCGTTATCCCTTTGTGATCTTGAGATGGTCAAGCATTCGTGTTACGCGCGCGCCCGGGCGCGCGCGCAGGACGAACGGTGTGACCCGCGCCGGGCGCCCGCTCGCCGGGGCCGGTCGGCATCGTCGTCGGTAGGCTGGGACCGGGCGGGCCGCGGTCCCGTCCGGCGCGGACGGGAGCCCCCAGCGCAGCCACCGGCCGACCACCGGACCGGCCGGTACCACCGGCCCGACCGGCACCGAGAACGCACAGGAGAACCATGTCCACCACAGCGCCCGCCCCGACGACCGGAACCCCGGGAGCCACCCCCGGCTTCGACGAGGTCCCCGGCGGCTACAAGGTCCGCGACCTCTCCCTCGCGGAGGCGGGCCGCCACCAGCTCCGCCTCGCCGAGCACGAGATGCCCGGCCTCATGGCGCTGCGCGCCGAGTACGGGGAGTCGCAGCCGCTCGCCGGGGCCCGGATCGCCGGGTCGCTCCACATGACCGTGCAGACCGCCGTCCTCATCGAGACGCTCGTCGCGCTCGGGGCGCAGGTGCGCTGGGCGAGCTGCAACATCTTCTCCACGCAGGACGAGGCCGCGGCCGCCGTCGTCGTCGGGCCGCACGGGACGCCCGAGGACCCGCAGGGTGTGCCCGTCTTCGCGTGGAAGGGCGAGAGCCTCGAGGAGTACTGGGACTGCACCGAGCAGATCCTCGTGTGGCCCGGCGACGAGTCGCCGAACCTCATCCTCGACGACGGCGGCGACGCCACGATGCTCGTCCACCTCGGGCTCCAGTACGAGCGCGCGGGCGTCGTCCCGCCCGACACCCTGCCGGGCGAGCCGGACCACACGCACGAGATGAACGTCGTGCGCGCCGTGCTGCGCCGCGCGCTCGAGGCCGACCCGCTGCGCTGGACGACCATCGCCCAGGCGATCCAGGGCGTCACCGAGGAGACGACGACGGGCGTGCACCGCCTCTACCAGCTCGCCGAGGCCGGCGAGCTGCTCTTCCCGGCGATCAACGTCAACGACTCGGTCACCAAGTCGAAGTTCGACAACAAGTACGGCATCCGCCACTCGCTGCCCGACGGCATCAACCGCGCGACCGACGTCCTCATGGGCGGCAAGGTCGCGTTCGTCGCCGGGTACGGCGACGTCGGCAAGGGCGCGGCCGAGGCGTTCCGCGGCCAGGGCGCGCGCGTCATCGTGTCCGAGGTCGACCCGATCTGCGCGCTCCAGGCCGCGATGGACGGCTACCAGGTCGCCCGGATCGAGGACGTGCTCGGCGAGGCCGACTTCTTCGTCACGACCACGGGCAACAAGGACGTGATCCGCGCCGAGCACCTCGTCGCGATGAAGGACAAGGCCGTCGTCGGCAACATCGGCCACTTCGACAACGAGATCGACATGGCGGGCCTCGCCGAGGTGCCGGGCGTCTCCCGCACCGAGATCAAGGCGCAGGTCCACGAGTGGACGTTCGCCGAGCCCGGCCCGGGCGGGCAGCCTGCGGGCCGCTCGATCGTCGTGCTGTCGGAGGGACGCCTGCTCAACCTCGGCAACGCGACCGGCCACCCGTCGTTCGTCATGAGCAACTCGTTCTCCAACCAGGTGATCGGCCAGATCGAGCTGTTCCAGGACGCGACGGGTGCCGAGCGCGAGGGCCGCGAGCGGTCGTACGCGCGCCAGGTCTACCGCCTGCCCAAGGTGCTCGACGAGAAGGTGGCCCGCCTGCACCTCGACGCGCTCGGCGTGCGGCTCACCGAGCTCTCGCCGTCCCAGGCCGACTACCTCGGCGTCCCGGTCGAGGGCCCGTACAAGCCCGAGCACTACCGCTACTGAGCGCGGGCGACCGCTCGCGCCACGAGGAGGCCGCATGGACCTGTCGCCCGACGAGCGTCGCTCCGCCGTGCCCTCGCCCCCCACGGGCGGGGGCACGGCGGGACGGGCCGGTCCGCCGGTCGACGGTGAGCCGGAGGGGCCGCCCCCAGGCGTCAGGCCGTTGTGGCACCGGGTGGGCGACCGGTGGGAGCGCGAGCCCCCGCACGACCTGCTCTACGGCGCGATCGTCGCCGGGTTCGTCATGGCGGTGTCGAGCGTGCACGCCCCGACGGGGGACCGGGTGATCATCGCGACGGGCCTCGTCGCCGTCGGGTACTGGCTCGCGCACTGCTACGTGGACGCTGTCAGCGGGCGCTTCCACGACAGCGGGCACTCCCTGTGGGACCGCACCCTCACGGCGCTGCGGCTCAACGTCGGGGTGCTGCTCGGCGCGGTCCCCGGGATGGTGGTCTACCTGCTCGCCTACGCGTTCGGGCTCGACGTGGAGAACGCGGCACTCGTCGCGGTGTGGTTCACCGTGCTCCTCCTCGGCGTCGTCGGCTTCCTCGCCGCCTACCGGGCGGGCGCCCGGGGCCGCCGCCTCGTCGGGGAGACCCTGCTCGCCACCGCGTTCGCGGGCGTGGTCATCGCCGTCAAGTACCTCCTGCACTGACCCGGCCGCGCCGGGTGACACGGGGGTTGTCCCCACCCCGGCGCGGCGGAGGCCACCCTGTCGCCGTGACCACGGCACGCCCAGACTGGCACCATGACTGCCGTGACCCCTGACCAGCCGAGCGTCGTGCCCGCGGGCGACCCGACGTCGGGCACCCCGACCCCGGGACCGGCGCAGGGCCCCCTGACGGCGCCGACCGCACCCGCGAGGGACGTCGCCGCGACGTCCGCGACGGCGATGGACGCGACGACGTTCGCCGGCACGCAGCCCGACCCGCGGTACGTCGACCACCGCGAGCGGGTGGCGTTCGCGAGCGCGCCGTTCCACCGGCAGACGTGGCGCGCGTACGGGTACCTGTGGCTCGCGATCCTCCTCGCGCCGTTCGCGTTCACCTACGGGCTGTTCGCGGTCGTCTTCCTCGTGGCGATGCTGGTGCCGGTCATCGGCCTCGTGGTCGCGGGGTGGGTCGTGGTCGGCGGGCGGGGCTGGGGCTCGATGTACCGGTCCCTGGCGCGCTCGGCGCTCGGCATCGACGTCGCCGCCCCCGCGCCGTACGTCCGGCGCCGCGGGTTCTGGAGCACGCTGTGGAGCGGCATCGGCGACGGGACCGGCTGGCGGGCCGTGCTCTTCCTCCTCGTCACGTTCCCCCTCGCGATCGTGTCCTTCGTCGTGAGCACGGTGTTCCTCGCCGTGGGGCTGGGCGGGATGACGCACTGGATCTGGTCGCGCTGGCTCCCCCTGCAGCAGGCGAGCGACGGGTCGTGGCACCGTGGCGCGTCGTTCGGCACGGACTGGTTCGTCGACACCCCGGTGCGGCAGCTCGGCCTCGTCGTCGTCGGCCTGCTCTTCCTCTGGCTCTGGGCGCAGATCACGCGGGGCTTCGCGCAGCTCTTCCGCGCGCTCACCGTGGCGCTGCTCGGCCCGACCCTCTCGAGCCTGCGCGTCGCCGACCTCGAGGAGTCGCGCGGCCGCACCGTCGAGGACGCCGACGCGAAGCTGCGGCGCATCGAGCGCGACCTGCACGACGGCACGCAGGCCCGCCTGGTCGCCGTCGCGATGCAGCTCGGGGAGGCCAAGGAGCAGCTCGCCGGGGGCGGCGACCCCGACGAGGCGCTCGAGCTCGTCGACCTCGCGCACTCGTCGACCAAGGAGGCGCTCGTCGAGCTCCGCGAGCTCGCGCGCGGCATCCACCCGCCGGCGCTCGACAACGGGCTCGCGGTCGCGCTGGAGACGCTCGCGGCACGCTCGCCGCTGCCGGTCACGGTCGACGTCGACCCCGCCGTCGAGGCGTCCGGGCGGCTCGCGCCGGCCGTGGAGTCGATCGCGTACTTCTGCGTCGCCGAGCTCGTGACGAACGCGGTCAAGCACGCGCGGGCGACGGGCGTGTACGTGCTCGTCGAGCGGCAGGGCAGCGGCCGCGGGGCGCGCCTGCGCCTGCGGGTGCGCGACGACGGCCAGGGCGGCGCGCGCGTCGTGCAGCCCGGCTCCGACGGCCAGCGGTCCGGCCTCGCGGGCCTCGCGGAGCGCGTGCGCTCCGTGGACGGCACGTTCGAGCTCACGAGCCCGGTCGGCGGCCCCACCGTCGTCACGGTCCTCCTGCCCGTGCGGGTCTGACGTGCGCACGGACGACCGTGTCCTGCCGGGACGTGTGGACGGCGTCGGGCACGATGTCCCCGGGGCACCACGCCCGCCGGGGCCGTCGCACGGCCCGCCCGACCGGAAGGACACCATGCGGCTCGTCATCGCCGAGGACTCCGCCATCCTGCGCGACGGGCTCGTCGCGCTCGTCACGCGCCGCGGCCACGAGGTCGTGGCGGCGGTCGCGGACGGCGACGAGCTCGTCGCGCGGGTCGCCCGGCTCGCGGCCGAGGACGCCCTGCCCGACGTCGCGGTCGTCGACATCCGCATGCCCCCGACGTTCACCGACGAGGGCCTGCGCGCCGCCCTCGCGCTGCGCGCCGCGCACCCCGACCTCGGGGTGCTGCTGTTCTCGCAGTACGTCGAGACGAGGTTCGCGAGCGAGCTGCTCACCGGGGGAGCGCGCGGCGTCGGGTACCTGCTCAAGGACCGCGTCGCGGACGTCGGCGAGTTCGTCGACGCGCTCACGCGCATCGCGGCCGGGCAGACCGTGCTCGACCCCGAGGTCGTGAGCCAGCTGATGGGCGCCTCGCGGTCCGACGACGGGCTGGCGCGCCTCACGCCGCGCGAGACGGAGGTCCTGGAGCTCATGGCGCAGGGGCGGTCGAACTCCGCCATCGCGGAGGCGCTGTTCCTCTCCTACGGCGCGGTCGAGAAGAACGTCACGTCGATCTTCGGCAAGCTCGGTCTGCCCCAGGACGCGGGCGACCACCGCCGCGTGCTCGCCGTGCTGCGCTACCTCAAGGTCTGAGCGGGGGCGGGGGACAACCCCCGTCGGACCAGGTGGTCCGCCGCGGCAGGGCCGGGGGACCGTCCCGTACCGGGACGAACAGGATGTTTCGAGACTGGTGACCACCGGGGATCCTCCCGGGCACGCCGACCTTGGAGCATCCCGTGGCCGTCCTGTCGCCGCCGCCGTCCCCGACCCGTGCGCCGTCCCGCGCGCGACCCGCACCCGCCCACCCGTCGCCCCCGGGCGGGGCGCAGGCCCACCGGGACCGACCGCCGTCGGGCACCGCGCGGAGACCCGGCACCGCGCCGGTCCGGCTCCCTGCGGCGGACGACCCCCGCCGACCGCGGCGCGACGTGTTCGTCGACGCCGTGCGGGCCCTCGCGACGCTCAGCGTCCTCTCGGTGCACTGGCTCATGGCGGACGCGACGTGGGACGGTGAGCACCTGCGCATCGGCAACGCCCTCGCGCACGGCGCCGGCTGGACCGTCACCTGGGTCCTCCAGGTGCTCGCGCTCCTGTTCTTCGCCGCCGGAGCCTCGGCCGCGTACGGGCTGCGGCGCGGGCCCGGCGGCGGTCGCTCGCCCGGGCCGGCGGGTGCGGGGCGGGTGGTGGCCCGCCCGAGCGTCCTCGCCGACCTCGCGGCCGGGGCACGGCTCGCCGGGCGGCGCCTGCCCCGGCTGCTGCGGCCCGTCGGGGTGTTCGTCGGGGCGTGGGTCGTCGCGATCGGGGTGCTGCTCGCGGTCGGGCTGCCCGGGGACGCCGTGCGCTCGCTCGGGACGCTCGCGCCGCAGCTCCTGTGGTTCCTCGCGGTGTACCTCGGCCTCGTCGTGCTCACGCCGCTCCTGCGCCGCGCGCTGCACGCCGCGGGCTGGTGGGCCGTCGCCGCTCTCGTCGCCGCGCCGCTCGTCGTCGAGGCGCTCCGCTTCGGCGCCGGTCTGGAACGCCTCGCGCTCGTCGACGTGCTGCTCGTGTGGGCCGTGCCCTACGCGATCGGGCTCCTGTACGCCGACGCGCGCTCGGGGACGCGGGTCGTGCGGCGGGGACGCGTGGTGCCCGTCGCCGTCCTCCCGCGGCCGCTCGTGCTCGTCGGGGTCGGGCTCGCGGCGGCGGCGCTCGCGGCCCTGCTCGTCGTCGTCGGGCCGTACCCGGTCTCGCTCATCGGCATGCCGGGGGACGCGATGTCGAACCTCGGTCCGCCGACGGCGCCGGTCGTCCTGCACGCGGTCGCGCTCGTCGCGCTCGCGCTCGCCGCCCGAGGACCGCTCGTGCGCTGGGCGGACGGGCGCGGCCGGGGCGTCGTCGCGGGTCTCGCCCGACGGTCGATGACCGTCTACCTGTGGCACCTCACCGCGATGATCGTCGTCGTCGGGACGGTGCTCGTGGTGCTCGGCCAGCAGCTCCCGGCGCCGGGCAGCGCCGACTGGTGGGCGAGCCGCCCGGTCTGGTTCGGCGCCTTCGCGCTCGTGCTCCTGGGCATCTCCCGCGTCGTCGGCCGGTTCGAGGACGCGCGTCCCGTGCAGCGCGCGCCAGGGCGTCAGCGCGTGGGGTCGGGGATCGAGTAGGGGAGCCGGTGCAGCAGCTCGGCCTGCTCGCCGGCGAGCGCCTGCGCGCGCTGCGCCGTCGCCCAGTCCCGGTCGCGCCGCTCGGCGAGCACCGCCAGGAGGAACGTCTCCGGGTGCGTGCCGGGCGGTGGGCCGGGCGCCACGTACCGCTCGACCTGTCCCGCGAGCTCCTGGCCCAGCCGGGCCCGCGACGCCGGGTGGAGCTTGTCCGCACGCGCCAGGAACTGGCGCGCGGCGAGCGCGAGGCCGTCGGGCAGGCGGCGCATGTCCGCGTGGGACGCCCACGCGGCGAGGTACGGGGGCATGACGAGCGGCGCGAGCGTCGGCCGCCCGCCCCGCACCCGGATCGCGTAGGTCCCCGCCGCCATGTCGCCGAGGCGCTTGCCCTTGTCGTTCGTCAGCGACGCGACGAGCGCGACCGAGCCGAGCGTCAGCCAGATCTCGCCGATGCCGACCAGGGCGCGCAGGAAGGCGTGCCGGAAGCGGACCGGGCCGCCGTCGTCGCGCACGACGCGGATGCCCAGCGCCAGCTTGCCGAGCGAGCGGCCGCGCGAGAGCGTCTCGACCGTCGTCGGGATCACGACCATGACGAGGACGGCGAGCGCGATGCCGATGGCCGGGGCGAAGTCCGGGTCGACCAGCTCGAGCGAGCCCGACGTCGCGAAGAGCAGCGCGAACAGCGCGACGAAGAGCGTCAGCATGTCGAGGAAGAGCGCGAGGCCGCGCGTGACGAACGACGCCGGTCGCGCGTCGAGGACCACGCCCTCGCCGATCAGGATGCCGTCCCGCACGCTGCTCCTCGCCCTCGTTCCGCCACGGGTCCGTGCCCGCGCGCCGGTCGGCGCACCGGCGGCACGCCCTGTGTGGCAGGGTATCGGTCGTGGACCTCGACGCCTTCACCGACGTGCACCGCGCGCAGTGGGACCGCCTGGAGACCCTCACCTCGCGGCGCACGCTCGACGGCGCCGAGGCGGACGAGCTGGTCCGGCTCTACCAGGCCGTCGCGACGCACCTGTCGACCGTCCGGTCCGTCGCGCCCGACCCCGTGCTCATCTCGCGCCTCTCGGTCCTCCTGGGCAAGGCACGGACGCGCATCGCCGGGGCGCACGAGCCCGCGTGGCGCGACGTCGTGCGGTTCCTCACGGTGTCCCTCCCGGCCGCCTTGTACCGGATCCGGTGGTGGTCGGTCGGCGTGACGGTCGCGTGCCTCGTCGTGGCGCTCGTCGCCGGGATCTGGGTCGCGACGACGCCCGAGGGCCTCGCGTCCATGGGGCCTCCGAGCGTCCAGGAGAACTACGTGAACGAGGCGTTCGCGTCCTACTACGACCCCGGCCTCGACTTCGCCACCGTCGTCTGGACCAACAACGCCTGGATCGCGGCCCAGTGCATCGGGCTGGGCATCACGGGGATCTTCCCCGCCTACGTGCTGTTCTCGAACGCCGTGGCCATCGGGTCGACCGGCGGCATGATGGCCGCGCACGGCGAGCTCGGGCTGTTCCTCCAGCTCATCGCGCCGCACGGCCTGCTCGAGCTCATGTCCGTGTTCGTCGCCGGTGCCGCAGGTCTCCGGATCTTCTGGGCCTGGGTCGACCCCGGCCCGCTCCCGCGCTCGCGCGCCCTCGCCCAGGAGGGCCGCGCGCTCGTCACGGTCGCGATCGGGCTCGTCATCGCGCTCGCGATCTCCGGCGTCATCGAGGGCTTCGTCACGGGCTCGACCATGCCGTGGTGGCTCAAGATCGTCATCGGCGCGATCGCGCTCGCCGGGTTCTGGGTCTACACGATCGTGCTCGGCCGTCGTGCCGTGGCGGCCGGCGAGACCGGCGACCTCACCGCCGACCACGCGGGCGACGTCGCCCCGGTCGCAGCCTGACAGTTCTCCCGGCTCCTCTCCCGGGCTCCTGCTCTCGGCTCGGGGCTCGTGGGGTTCAGTCAGTCGTGCACGACGACGCGCGCCCGCGCGCCCGGCCACGCGCACCGGACCCAGTCCTCGGCGCGCGTGACGACCGCGTCGCGCACGCCGGGCTCGCGGAGCCGGTCCGCGGGAGAGCGGCGGACGTCGGCGTCGCCCATCCCGCCCGCAGCCGTACCGCGGCCGGCCGCGTCACCCGCGGGGCCGCGCAGCGGGCGCACCTCGACGTGCACGACATCGTCTGCCGGCGCGACGGCTGACGTCTCCTCGGTCGCCGCCCGGGCGGGGGCGGACGGGGTGGTCGTCGCTGTGGGGCGCGCCGTCCACGCCCCGGCCACGCGTCCGTCGACGAGCACCGTCGCCGCGACCTGGCCGTTGATGCTCACGACGCTCTTGACCGGCACGTCGCCGAGGACCCGCGTCCGGTCGTCGTGCGCCAGGACGAGGTTGTCGAAGTCGCCCGCGAGGACCGTCGGCACGGGGGCGTCGCCGGGCGGGCGGGGCGCGTCGGGGAGGTCGAAGAGCTCCTTGCCGTCCGGGCCGGTGAACGTCACGAGCTCGGGACGCAGCACGTCGAACGCGGCCTTGAGCCGGGTCAGCCCCGCCCACCGCTGCGCGTCGACCACGGAGGCCGGGCCGAACGCCGCCAGGTAGCGCCGCACGAGGACGACGCGGGTCGCGAGGACGGCGTCGGGGTCCGTGTCGTGCGCGACCGCGTCGAGGACCGGGTCGGAGCGGCCCAGCCAGGCGTGCGCCGTCGTCCAGGTGGTCGTGGTGCCCGGCCCGCTCGCGCCCCAGAGCCCGCGCGGCGGCACCTGGACCAGCGGCAGCAGGCAGCGCGCCCCGTACGCGAGGTGCTTGGGGTCGACGTCGGGCCACCGCTCCGCGAGCCGCCTGCCGAGCTCGACCGAGGTGAGCGGCTCCTCGAGGAGGTCGCGTGCGACCTCCTCGAGCTCGTCGAGGTCGACGTCGGCGAGGGCCGCGCCGTGCTGGTTCTTCGCCCGCAGGTACGCGGCGAGCGTCGGCCGCACCAGCGCGGTGAGCCCCAGCACGTCGTCCGCGGCGACCAGGTGCACCGTGCCGCGCAGCGCGCCCACGCGCACGACGTCACGGGCGGTGAGCAGCGAGCCCAGGTCGTCGGGCGTGAACGTCGCGAGCCGCGACCACAGCGCCGGGTACGGCGACGACGGCACCTGCGACTGAAGCCCCACGAGGTGCCGCACCTCGTCCAGCACCGACCCCGCGCGCGGGGCGTCGAGGTGCTGGCGCGCGAGCAGCGCACGGTTGAGGTCGTCGTGGCTCAGCCGCGGCCCGAACCGCCCGTCCACCATCGGCGGGTCAGGACAGGACGATCGCGAGCGCGGGGATGAGGAACGTCGCGAGGAGCGCCGCTACGACGATCATCGCGACGCGACGGTTGCGCCGTGCGCGCTGTCGGGGATCGGTCGGCTGCCAGGCCACGGGGTTCTCCTGAGCTCGGTGGAAATACCCGCACGACCCTACCTCGCCCGCGAAGGCAGCAACCGTGCTCGCGAGGTAGAACCCCCGGTCGCGAGGTAGAACGTGCGGAGCTCTATCTCGCGACCGGAGGTTCTACCTCGCGGTCGGCTGACCGCGCAGCGGCCCGGACGTCAGAGGCGGCCGGCGGCCTTGAGGGCGAGGTAGGTGTCGGCGAGGCGGGGGGCGAGGTCGTCGGGGAGGGCGTCGACGACCTCGACACCACGCTGGCGCAGGACGGTCGTCACGGCGGCGCGCTCGATCTCCCCGCGTGCCGCGGCGGCGGCGTCGTACACCTCGGCGGTGCCGGTGCGCTCGTCGCGCAGGGCGACGACCTCGGGGTCGCCGGCGGCCGCGAGCACGACCTGGTGCTTGGCCGTGAGCTGCCCGACGACGGGGAGCAGCCCGGTCTCGACCGCGGCGGCGTCGAGGGTGGACAGGAGCACGACGAGCGCGCGCTGGGACAGGCGCTCGTGCACCGCGCCGACGAGCCCGGGCCAGTCGGTCTCGAGCAGCGCGGGCTCGAGGGGGGCGAGCGCGTCGGCCATGGCGGGCATGAGGCGCGGACCGGCGGCCCCGGCGACGCGCGAGCGCACGGTGCGGTCGTACGCGACGAGCTCGACGCGGTCGCCCGCGCGGCCGGCGAGCGCGGCGAGCAGGAGCGCGGCCTCGATGCTCGCGTCGAGGCGCGGCTCGTCGCCGACGCGGGTCGCGGACGTGCGCGACGTGTCGACGACGATGAGCACGCGCCGGTCGCGTTCCGGTCGCCACGTGCGCACGACCATGTCCCGGCCTCGGGCGGACGCGCGCCAGTCGATCGAGCGGACGTCGTCGCCGAGCACGTACTCGCGCAGCGAGTCGAACTCGGTGCCCTCGCCGCGCACCTGGACCGCCGCGCGACCGTCCATCTCGCGCAGGCGCGCGAGCCGGCTCGGCAGGTGGCGGCGGGATGCGAACTCGGGGAGCACGCGCAGCCGGCCGGGCACGGTGATCGAGGCCTGGCGCGCGGCGAGGCGCAACGGGCCGAACGAGCGGATCGTGACCCGGTCGGCGACGCGCTCGCCGCGCCGGGTCGGCACGAGGACGGTGGTGACGCGCGTGGCCTCGCCGGGTGGCAGGTCGACCGGGTGCCGGTTGACCTGGGTCCCGGCCGACGGCGGCCACGCGTCCCGGACGAGCGCGCGCAGCCGCCGCGGTGCCAGGTTGGTAAGCGTGAGGCGCGACGTCGTCGTGTCGGTGAGCCGGACGGAGCCCGGGACGCGGCGCTCGATCGCGACGCGCCGCGGGGACGCCGCGAGCGACGCATCGAGCGCGCAGAGCGCGACGACGAGCAGCGTCCACACCAGCACCGTCCCCGGCACGGGGAACAGCAGCACGGGGACGATCCCGAGCGCCGTCAGCACGACGGCGCGCCACGTCAGGGCCACGTGCGACGCCTCAGCGGGGGACGGGGACGGACGCGAGCACGGTGTCGAGCACGCTCTCGGCCGTCACGCCCTCGAGCTCGGCCTCGGGCCGGAGCTGCACGCGGTGGCGCAGCGTCGGGTGCGCGAGGGCCTTGACGTCGTCGGGCGTCACGTAGGAGCGGCCGGACAGCCACGCCCACGCACGCGCCGTCGCGAGGAGCGCGGTGGCGCCGCGCGGGGAGACGCCGAGCGACAGCGAGGGGGAGTGGCGCGTCGCGCGGCACACGTCGACGGCGTAGCCGAGGACCTCGCGCGCGACCTGGACGCGCGCGACCTCCGCGCGCGCCCGGTCGAGCACGTCCCGCCCGGCGACGGGGCGCACGCCCGCGCCCGCGAGGTCACGCGGGTTGAACCCCGCGGCGTGCCGCGCGAGCACCTCGACCTCCTGCTCGCGCTCGGGCAGGGGCAGCACGACCTTGAGCAGGAAGCGGTCGAGCTGGGCCTCGGGCAGCGGGTAGGTGCCTTCGTACTCGACGGGGTTCTGGGTCGCGATGACGAGGAACGGGTCGGGCAGCGGGCGCGGGGTCCCGTCCACCGACACCTGGCGCTCCTCCATCGCCTCGAGGAGCGAGGCCTGCGTCTTGGGGGGCGTGCGATTGATCTCGTCCGCGAGCAGGAGGTTCGTGAAGACCGGCCCCTCGCGGAACGAGAACTCGGCGGTCCGCGCGTCGTACACGAGCGAGCCGGTGACGTCGCCGGGCATGAGGTCGGGCGTGAACTGCACGCGCTTGGTGCCGAGGTCGAGCGAGGCGGCGAGCGTGCGCACGAGCAGCGTCTTGGCGACGCCGGGCACGCCCTCGAGTAGCACGTGGCCCTTGCACAGCAGCGCGATGAGCAGGCTCGTCACGGCCCCGTCCTGCCCGACGACGGCCTTGCCGACCTCGGTGCGGACGGCGGCCAGTGCCTGGCGCAGCTCGGGAGACGGCGCGGGCGGCGCGTCGTGCACGGGCGCGGGTGCTGGTGCGGGTACGCCGGGCTGGCCGTAGGCAGCCGGGGGCGCGGTGGCGTAGCCCGGCGTCGGGGCTCCGGGACCGCCCGGTCCGGGCTCGTGCCCGGGGGCGCCGGCGGCCGCGCTCACGCGGTCGGCGACGCTCGGGTCCTGCGGAGCCGGCTGGTCCGGGCGCGGTGGCGGCGCGTAGCGGTCGGGCTGCGGCACGGAGCCGTCGGGGTGGTGCGTCACGAGTGGTAGACCTCGCTCTCGATCCGGTCAAGGTGACGCGCGAGCTCGAGCAGCGCCGCGTCGTCGGCGGGTGGTGGTCCGTACAGGAGCTGGGCGACCTGCTCGCCCGGTCGGCCCGTCGCGCGGGCGACGGCGTCGACGAGGGCAGGTGCGTCGGCGGAGCGCGGGAGGCCGAGCCGGCCCGCGAGCCGGTCCGCGGCGCTCGCGCGGAGCCCGGCCGCGGCGTGCCCGCGGGCCCCCGCGCGCCGGTAGAGGCGGCCACGGCCGCGCGTCGTCTCCACGGCGCGCACGACGACCGGCAGGTCCTCGGTCACGAGCGGGCCGAGCCTGCGGCCGCGCCACAGCATGATGACGAGCACGACGACGAGCACCTGGAGCGCGACGACGCCGAACCAGGGCGGCAGCGACAGCGCGGGGGTCTGCTCGTCCTCGCCGCCGCCGAGGGACGTGTCGAACGGGTCGGGCACGAGCCACACGAGGCGGTCGTTCTCGCCGAGCATCCACAGGGCGAGCGCCGCGTTCCCGTCCTCGGTGACCGAGTCGTTGCGCAGCACGGCCGTCGTGTCCACGGCGCGCACGGTCCGCTCGTCGGTCTCGTGCACGAGGTAGGCGCCGATGGCCG
Organism: Cellulosimicrobium sp. E-16; assembly: GCF_049913115.1. Lineage (NCBI taxonomy): Bacteria > Bacillati > Actinomycetota > Actinomycetes > Micrococcales > Promicromonosporaceae > Cellulosimicrobium > Cellulosimicrobium sp. E-16. The sequence continues at coordinate 3,381,681 of NZ_CP183974.1, read as the reverse complement.
GGTCGTCGGGGGAGGGGAAGCACAGGACGGCCGTCCGGTCGAGCGCGAGGAAGCCGACGCCGTCCGAGCGCAGCGCGCCGGCCGCCTCCGCGGCCGGGTCGTCGCAGCGGGGGGAGCGCGCGGACGACCCCGAGCCCCAGTCGTAGGCGAGCTCCGCGCCCCCGTCCGTCGCGGGCGAGAGCAGGAAGTCGGGCGGGGCCACGAGGACGAGGTCGGTGGGCGTGCCCACGAGCGCCTCCACCTGCTCGTCGAGCAGGAAGTCGCCCTGCGCGACGAGCAGCGTGCCGCCGTCCGCGGACGCCGCGACCGCGTCCGCGACCGTGGTCACGTAGGTGACCTCGACGCCCTGGTCGCGCAGGACCTCCGCGACGGCCCTGGCGCCGGCGGGCCCGGGGTTGTCCGGCGCGAGGGGCGTGGACGACGTCGTCGGCCGTGCGATCGCCGACAGGCTGGCGAGCGCGAGGAGGGCGACGACCACGGCCACCGGCCAGCGCGCGCGACGCCACCGGCTGCGGGCGCGCGAGCCCGCCGTGGTGCCGTCGCCCACGACGGGCACGTGCGCCGTCGTGACGGTTCGAGGACCGTCACCGGACGGGGGCGCGGTGGGGTGGGGCGGGGACGCCGTGGTGCTCACGCGTCGCCACCCCCCGAGGTCGGGGCGGAGCTCGCGAGCTCTGCCCGCAGCGCGGGGCGTGTCGCCAAAGTGCGCTCGTCGAGCGCCCGCAGGAACGCGTCCGCCTCGGGCCCGACGGCGGCCTTGCCGTACGCGACGTCGTCGAAGAGGTGCGCGCCGCGGGCGAGGCCGTCGGCGACGTCGGGTACGCGCTCGCCCGCGGCCTCGGCGGCCTCCCACGCGGTGCGTCCGGGACGTGCGTCGAGGACGGCCCGCTCCTCGAGCGAGCGGACGAGGGCACGGAAGCGCTCGAGCGTGGCGGTCGCCCAGTCGGCCCGGGACGCCGCGGCATCGGCCGCCGCACGCATCTCGGCGGCGGTCCGCGCGTCGTCGTCGTGCACGACGGCGGACGACGCCGCCCGGCGCGACAGGCGCACCGGGCCCGCCACCCAGTAGGCGATGCCGGCGACGAGGAGCACGACCGCGACGACGAGCACCGCGGTGAGCGGGCCGCCCAGGTCGATCGTGGGCGCGCCGTCGAAGAGCCCGAGCAGCCAGTCGAGGAACCGCTGGAGGAGCGACGGCTCCGTGCGGTACTCGGGCTTCGCGAGCTCCTCGACGAGCCACCGGCGCGCCTCGTCGGCGTCCGGCTGCACGGGCACGTCGGCCGCGAGCGACCGCAGCGTCATGCGGGCGGCTGCGCGTTCGCCGCGGTGGCGAGCTCGACGTCCAGGCCCTCACGACGCATGCGCACGTCGATGTAGAGGAGCGCCACGACGCTCCCGAGGAACAGCGTCATGACGATGGTCGAGACCGCGACACCGAGTGCCAGCAGGGCGTTCGCGAGGAAGGCCTGACCCGCGGCGAGGAGGAACGTGCTCACGATGCTGAACGGCGAGACGACGATCTGCACGACGACGTACATCGCGACGTAGGCCAGCAGGTAGATGCCGAAGAGGCGCCAGAAGCTGCCGCGCGTCAGACGCCACGACCGCCGGACGGTCGCCCAGAACGGCTGGCCCTCGAGCGCGAGCGCCGGGGGGACGAGCCCGGTCCGGGTACCGACCCAGACGGCGAGCACGAGGAGGCCCGGGAGGGCGACGACGAGCAGGACCACGCCGAGCCCGGTCGTGGCGGCGAAGCCGAGCGCGACCAGGAGCACGACCAGCGCGACGGCGACCGCCCACGCGAGGCCCAGCAGGAGCGAGAAGCCGATGAGGAACCAGGCGCGGCGCCCGACCTGCGACCAGACCTCTCCGATCGTGGCCTTGCGCCCGATGACGGACTGCCCGATGGACACCGTCAGCAGACCGCTGACGATCGGGGTGGCGAGGCTCGTCGTGAGCCCGGTCCCGAGCGTGCTCGAGTAGAGCATCGCGAAGTCGTTCTCCATCCCGCCGAGCCCGGACTCGCTGGGCAGGGAGAGGAAGAAGTCGGCGAAGTAGCCGGAGAACGCCCATCCGAGGAGCGCCCCGATGATCGTCGCGATCACGACGACGAGCGCGCTCATGCCGAGCATGACCCGGGGGTTGTGCCGGATCGCGCCGAAGGCACCGTCGAAGATCTCGCCGAGCGACAGGGGGCGGAGCGGGACGATGCCCGGCTTCGCGGCGGGCGGCACGTAGGACGCGCCCGCGAACCCGGCGGGCGGGCCGTAGCCGGGGGCGCCGTACTGCGGCTGTCCGTACTGACCCTGGCCGTACTGACCCTGTCCGTGCTGCCCCTGTCCGTAGCCCTGCTGGCCGTACCCGCCCGGAGCCTGCGGCGCGGACTGACCGTACTGCGGCTGCCCGTACGACGGCTGCCCCCACCCGCCGGGCGCGGGCGGCTGGTCCGCCGTCGGGACCTGCCCGGGTTCGTACCCGGGGGCGTACTGGCCGTACTGGGGCTGGGGCGGCGGCTGCGGGGCTGTGCTGCCCGGCGCGCCGTAGCCGGGTGCGCCGTACGCGGGGGCTCCCCAGCCTCCGGCGTCGCCGCCGGGGCCCGCGGGCGTCGTCGGACCGGGTGCCGCCGTCGGGTCCGGCGTGGCACCGTCCGGCGTGCCGGAGGTGTCGGGTGTGCTCATGTGCTCGTGGTCCCCCGCGGTCGGCTCGGGCGTCGTTCCAGGCCGCCGGGCGAGGATCGGCAACGGCGGCGAGGCCACCCTAGTACGCGCCCCTGCCCGCCGTGCCGAGGAGAGGCGTGGTCCCGCGTGGCACGGCCGGGGCCACGCGCCTGCCGACCTCGCCTCGTGCGCACGCGGGACCGGCCCGCCACCTCGGCGCGAGGCGCGGCGGGTTCACCCGCGGCGCGGCGTCAGGCCGCGCCGAGGTGAGGCGCGTCGATGGCAAGATGTCCGCATGAAGGTTCGTGTGCTCGTGGTGGACGACGACACCGCCCTGGCCGAGATGATCGGGATCGTCCTGCGCTCCGAGGGCTTCGAACCCGTGTTCTGCGCGGACGGGGACCTCGCGCTCGAGACGTTCCGCAGCACCCAGCCGGACCTGGTGCTCCTCGACCTCATGCTCCCGGGCAAGGACGGCACCGAGGTGTGCCGCCTCATCCGCGCCGAGTCGGGCGTGCCCGTCATCATGCTCACCGCGAAGAGCGACACGGTCGACGTCGTCCTCGGGCTCGAGTCGGGCGCCGACGACTACATCTCCAAGCCGTTCAAGCCCAAGGAGCTCGTCGCTCGCATCCGGGCGCGCCTGCGTCGCACGGAGGAGCCGGCCCCGGAGCACCTGTCGATCGGTGACGTCGAGATCGACGTGACGGGCCACCGCGTCTCCCGCGGCGGCGAGCAGGTCGCGCTCACGCCGCTCGAGTTCGACCTCCTGGTCGCGCTCGCGCGCAAGCCCTGGCAGGTGTTCACGCGCGAGGTCCTCCTCGAGAAGGTGTGGGGCTACCGCCACGCCGCGGACACGCGCCTCGTCAACGTCCACGTCCAGCGCCTGCGCTCGAAGATCGAGCACGACCCCGAGAACCCGGAGATCGTGCTGACCGTCCGCGGCGTCGGGTACAAGGCGGGCGCGACCCGCACGTGAGCGCGACGGCCGGCTCCACCGACGGGCGCTGGCGAGGGCTCTGGCGCCGGGTCCGTCGACGCGCGCGTGCCACGGCCCGCCGCGTCGTGTGGCGCTGGCGCTCGTCGATGCAGCTTCGCGTCGTGACGTCGGCGCTCGTCGTGGGCGTCCTCACGGTCGGCGCGCTCGGCGCCTACCTCACCGACGCGATGCGCGACGGGCTCTACGAGCGGCGCGCGGCCGAGGTGGACCTGGAGAGCGCGCAGTCGACGCAGCAGGCGCGCAGCACGCTCGACGCGTCGCCCGCCGCGAACGCGACGGAGGCGCAGTCGCTGCTGTTCGACCTGTTCTCGATGCTGCAGACCACGGGATCGTCGCGCGACGTCTTCCTGTGGCAGGCGGGAGGGTCGAGCACCGTCGGGTTCCTCGACCTGTCGACGAACCCGCAGCTCGTCGACCTCGTCACGCCCGAGATGCGCGCGGCCACGGTCACCGCCGACGGCGAGCAGTACCTGCAGTCCGTCGGGATCCCGGTCGACCCGGCGGACCCCGCCTCGCCGGTCGTGCCGGGCATCGTCGTCGGCTCGACGGTCGAGGTGCCCGTCGCCGGGACGTACGAGCTCTACTACCTGTACGACCTGGAGGCCGACCAGGAGACGCTGCGCTTCCTGCAGTCCGTCCTGCTCGTCGGCGCGCTCGTCCTGCTCGCGCTGCTCGTCGGCATCACCGCGCTCGTCACCCGCCAGGCCGTGCTGCCCGTGCGGCAGGCGGCGACCGTCGCCGAGCGGCTCGCCGACGGTCGCCTCGACGAACGGCTCCCGGTCAAGGGGCACGACGAGATGGCCTCGCTCGCGCACTCGTTCAACGAGATGGCACGGAGCCTGCAGGACCAGATCGGGCGCATGGAGGAGCTGTCGATGCTCCAGCGCCGGTTCGTCTCCGACGTCTCGCACGAGCTGCGCACGCCGCTCACGACGATCCGCATGGCGTCCGAGGTGCTGCACTCCTCGCGCGAGGACTTCGACCCCGTCTCGAAGCGCTCGACCGAGCTGCTGCAGACCCAGCTCGACCGGTTCGAGGACCTGCTCGCGGACCTGCTCGAGATCAGCCGCTTCGACGCGGGGGCCGCGGTCCTCGACGCGGAGCGCCGCGACCTGCGCGACGTCGTCAACGCCGCGGTCGACCACGCCGCCCCGCTCGCCGAGCGCAAGGGCGTGTGGCTGTCGGTCCACCTCGGCGACGAGCCCGTCACGGCGGACGTCGACCCCCGGCGCGTCGAGCGCATCGTGCGCAACCTCGTCGTCAACGCGATCGAGCACGCCGAGGAGCGGCCCGTGGAGATCACGGTCGAGGGCGACGGGCACGCCGTCGCGGTCGCGGTGCGCGACCACGGCGTCGGGATGACCGCGGACGAGGTCCCGCACGTGTTCGACCGGTTCTGGCGCGCCGACCCTGCCCGCGCCCGCACGACCGGCGGCACGGGTCTGGGCCTCGCGATCTCGCTCGAGGACGCCCACCTGCACGGTGGCTGGCTCGAGGCGTGGGGCCGTCCGGCGCGCGGCGCGAGCTTCCGGCTCACGCTCCCGCGGCGCGCGGGCATCCGGCTCCAGTCGTCGCCGCTGCCGCTCGTGTCGGAGGCGGCGGTCGGCCGAGGCCTCCCCGCCGAGTGGAGCGCCACGACCCCGGTCGTCGAGGACGTCGAGGGGACGGCCGGTCCCGCCGACCTCCCGTCCGTCACGGGCGGCATCCCCGTCGTCCTGCCGCGCGACCACGACCCGCACCCCGGCCGTGGAGCGGCGCCCCGCCCCGGGGAGCAGCCGGAGCGGCTGACCACCGACGACGTGCAGGAGGCGCGATGACCACGACCGGGACGCTGCGCCGTCGGACCGTGCGCACGCTCGCCGCCGGGTTCGCGACGGCGTTCGTCGCCGCGCTCGCCGCGTGCGCCTCGATCCCCACGTCCGGACCGGTCACCGAGGGGCAGGCGACCCCGGAGGATCCCGGCCAGCCGTTCGTCAGCGCGGCCGCCCCGCGTCCCGACGCGTCGCCGTCCCAGATCGTCCAGGGCTTCCTCGCGGCCCAGGCCCAGGGCGCCCGGAGCTCGTTCGACGTCGCCTCGGAGTTCCTCACGCCGGAGGTCCAGGAGGAGTGGTCCCCGCTCGCCCAGGTGGCGGTCGTCGCGGGGGAGCCCGAGCTCGTCGTGGACGAGTCGACGCTCGAGGGCGGGACGACGACGGTCCGCACGACCGCCGAGCTCGTCGGCACCGTGGACGAGCACGGGGTCTACACCGAGGAGGTCCCCGGGCAGACCATCGAGATCTCCTACGGTCTGGTGCGCGACGACCAGGACCAGTGGCGCATCGACACCGTCGACGACGGCCTGACGATCACCGAGACGAACTTCGCGCAGACGTACAAGCAGGTCAACCTCTACTTCCCGACGCTCGACCGGGAGTACCTCGTGCCCGACGCGCGCTGGTTCCCCAGCCGCAACTGGCAGGCGCTCGCGGTCCGGGAGACCCTGCGCGGGCCGTCGGAGTGGCTCGCCGGCTCCGTGGCGACCGTCGCTCCCGAGGGCACCGCGCTGAGCATCGACTCGGTCCCGGCGGTGGAGGGGACGATCTCCGTGCCGCTCACGGATCCCGTCACCGCGGCCTCGTCCGCGGACCGTGCCCTGCTGCTGGCCCAGCTCCAGGCCTCCCTCGGGGGACGCGTCGAGATCACGGTCGACGTCGGCGGGTCCGTGCTCTCGGCCGACGAGGTCCCGACGATCGGCGTCGCCACGACCCCCGACGACCCCGTCGTCCTGGCGGGCGACCAGATCATGAGGCTCCAGGGCCGCACGACCGAGCCGGTCGCGTCCGCCGTGCCGCTCACGGGCCTCCAGCCCACGGCCCTCGCGTTCCGGGGACGCTCCACGGACGCCGCGTTCGTCGTCCGCGACGGGGGCAGCCGCATCGTCACGGCGCCCACCGCGGAGGCCGGGCCGACGACGCTCCTCACCGGGTCGAACCTCCTCGCCCCGTCGATCGACCGCTACCAGTACCTGTGGAGCGGTCCGCAGGTCCAGGCGGGCTCGTTGCAGGTGGTCGACCTCGGGGAGGCGGGCTCGGACGAGGCCGTGACCCCCGTCGCGGCGGCCTGGCTCGAGGGGCGCACGGTCATGTCGGTGCGGGTCGCCCCGGACGGCGCGCGGGTCGCCGTCGTGAGCGACGCGGGGAGCGGGGCGCAGATCCACGTCGCCGGCATCGTCCGCGACGAGTCCGGTCGCCCCACCCAGCTCTCCGAGCCGGTCCGGGTGGGCCAGCCCGTGCTGGCGGCCACCCAGGTCACGTGGGTCGACCGCGCGCTCCTGGGTGTCCTCGGCAGGACGGCGGGGACGGCCGAGCCCGTGGTGCAGCGCGTCCCCGTCGGCGGGCCCACGGTGCCCTCGTCGCCGGTCGAGGACGCGGTGTCGCTCGCGTCGGCGACGGGCGTCTCGACGACGCTCGTCGGGACGAGCGACAGCAGCCTCTACGCCGCAGGCACCTCGACGCTCTGGACCAGGGTCGCGACCGAGGTGCGGCTGCCCACCTTCCCGGGCTGACGGCGCCGGCGACGTCGCGCCGTCCCAGGGCGGCCCGTCGCTCGTGCGGGGTGGACCACAGGCCCGGCCGCCGGGACGGCGGCGCGCCCGGGCGGCGCCGTCGTCCACAGGTCTCGCACCCGCGCCCCCACGCGGAGCCCTGCGCGGGCAGGCTGGTCGGGTGCTCCTCCGTGCCCTCGACGACGTCGTGCGCCTCGTCCTGCCGGTCGCCTGCCCGGGGTGCGACCGGCCCGACGTCCGCTGGTGCGCCGACTGCCTCGCGCCCCTGGACGCCCCGCTGCGGCGCCGTGAGCAGGCCGCCCCACGCCTCGACCGGCTCGACGGCGTCGCGCCCCTGCCGGTGTGGGCGCCCGCGCACTACGCAGGGCCCGTACGAGGAGTGGTCGTCGCGTGGAAGGACCGCGGCCGGGCGGACCTCGACCCGCCGCTGGCCGCGGTCGCACGTCGCGCGGGCACCGCGCTGGCCGGGCTCCTCGGTGCGGGCGCCCGACCCGTCGCGAGGCCGCTGGCGCGAACGGACCGCGGACCGTCGCCCCGGGCGGTCCTGGTCGTTCCCGCGCCGACGTCCGCCGCGGCGCGGCGGACACGCGGCCGGGACCCCGTCGTCGTGCTCGCGCGCGGTGTCGCGGCGGGCCTCACGGCCTCGGGGACACCAGCACGGGTCGTGCCCCTGCTCGTGCAGCGCGGGCGCGCGCGCGACCAGGTCGGGCTGGGCTCCCGGGCGCGCGGCGCACGTCTCGGTGCCGTCGGGGTCGCGACCGGGCCGGTGATGCGTCCTCGGGTGCGCGAGGCCGTGCGCGACCGCCTCCCGTGCCTCCTCGTCGACGACGTCCTCACCACCGGAGCGACCCTCGCCGCGAGCGAGGCCGCCCTCGTGCGCGCCGGCCTGCCCGTGCTGGGGGCCTTCGTCGTCGCGGCGACGCCCGCGCCCTCGCGGCGTCGCGAGGCCGTCCGCGGGACCGTCCCGGGGGTGCCGTGACTCCCCGTCCGACGGACGGGGCGAAGGTCCTCCGGTTCACCGCCCGTTGGTGCTGCCGACACCCCGGAGCGCGGGTTAGTCTGAGGGCCAGTCGCCGCGGACGACGGAGGTGCAGAGCACGTCCGGCGCCGCGCGAGCGTACCGAGCGCGCGGCCTCGCGCCGCAAGGAGGTGGTAGCCCACCGCACCCGGAACCGGGTGCTCCTACCGAATCCGAACGAGGCGCTCGGACGCATCGAGCCGGGCGCCGCACAAGATCCTCGCGGAGGCTCACATGGAGATCGTCGTCGTCGGCAGGCACACGGAAGTGGCAGACCGCTTCCGCCGGCACGTGGAGGACAAGCTCGCCAAGGTCCAGCAGCTCGCGCCCACGGCGCAGCGCGTGGACGTCGAGGTCACCCACGAGAACAACCCGAGGCTCTCCGGGGTCCGCGAACGCGTCGAGCTGACCGTGCGCGCCAAGGGACCCGTCGTCCGCGCCGAAGCAGCGGCCGACGACCGGTTCGGCGCCCTCGACCTCGCGATGGACAAGCTCGCCGAGCGCCTGCGCCGTGCCCGCGACCGTCGCAAGGACCACCGCAACCACACCGTCGTGCCGCCCGTCGACGTGCGTCCCTACGACCCGGCCACGCACGCCGCACCCCCGCCGCCGGCGCCGACCGCGCCCAGCGAGCCCGGGGAGGCCGTCGAGACCACCCTCGGCGACTCGCCCGTCGTCATCCGGCAGAAGCTGCACTCCGCGGAACCCATGACCGTGGACGACGCGCTGTACGAGATGGAGATGGTCGGCCACGACTTCTTCCTGTTCGTCGACGTCGAGACCTCGCGCCCGTCCGTCGCCTACCGGCGCCGCGGCTGGACGTACGGGGTCGTCGCGCTCGACACGTCCTGCGACTGCGCCGACGCAGCGGTCGAGAAGACCGCCTGACCCGCACCGACGCGCCCGGACCCTCCTCGGGTCCGGGCGCGTCGCGCTGTCCGGACCTGCGGGAGTGTGGGTGGGGTCGGGCAGGATCGGAGGGTGGTCGTCACGCCGTCGAGGTCCGAGTCGATGTCCCTGTCCCAGGCGCGCCGCGTCGCGCTCGCCGCGCAGGGGCTGCACCGCCCGCGCCCGTACGACGGCGCGGGCGCCGGGGCTGCCGGGCGGGCGCCGACGATGCGGCAGGTCCAGGGGGTGATCGACCGCCTCGGGCTGCTCCAGATCGACTCGGTGAACGTGCTCGCGCGGGCGCACCTCATGCCGCTGTACGCGCGTCTCGGCCCGTACGACACGGCGCTGCTGGACCGCGCGGCGGGACGGGCGCCGCGCCGGCTCGTGGAGACGTGGGCGCACGTCGCGTCGTACGTGCCGCCGAGCACGTGGCCGCTGCTGGAGTGGCGTCGCCGCCGCTACCGGACGGAGGCGTGGGGAACGATCAGCGCGGTCGAGATGAGTCACTCCGAGGCCGTGGAGGACGTGCGCCGACTCGTCACCGAGCGGGGCCCCATCACGGCGAGCGAGGTGCACGAGATCCTGGAGGCGGAGGGTCGGGCGCACCCGCGGGACCGGTCCCAGTGGGGCTGGAACTGGACCGTCGCCAAGCGGGCGCTCGAGTTCCTGTTCTTCACGGGCGAGATCACGTCCGCGCGCCGCAACGGCGCGTTCGAGCGCTGCTACGACCTCACGGAACGCGTGCTCCCGCCGGAGGTCGTCGCGGCGCCGCCCGTCGCGGACGCCGACGCCGTCCGGGCTCTCCTCGAGATCGGTGCGCGCGCGCACGGGGTCGGGACGCTGCGCTGCTTCAAGGACTACTTCCGTCTCCGCGGTCCCGCGGTGCGCACGGCGTTCGACGAGCTCGTCGAGGCGGGCACGCTGCGGCCGGTGACGGTGCGCGGCTGGGACGAGCCGACGTACCTGCACGCGGACGCCGCGCTCCCGCGTCGCGCGACGGCGACGACGCTGCTCAACCCGTTCGACCCGCTCGTGTTCGAGCGCACGCGGCTCGAGCGCTTGTTCGACGTGCACTACCGGATCGAGATCTACGTGCCGGCACCGAAGCGGGTGCACGGCTACTACGTCCTTCCCTTCCTCGAGGGAGAGCAGCTCACGGCCCGGGTCGACCTCAAGGCCGACCGGCGGGCGGGCGTGCTGCGGGTGCTGTCGGCGCACCGCGAGCAGGGGGCGGGGGAGGAGACGGCGGCCCGGCTCGCCGCGGAGCTCCGCGTGCTCGGTGGGTGGCTCGGCGTGCCGGACGTCGACGTGGCGCTCTCGGGAGACCTGGCCCCCGCGCTCGCGGCCGAGGTGGCGACGACGGGCTGACGGTCGGTCGGGGGCGGGTCGGGGCCGGGGCGCCGGTGGGCAGCCCGCCCGTGCAGGGACCCGGCGTCGTACCCTGGCGCGGGGTCTCGCCGGCGAGGTTCGTCGTCGGCGAAACCCGGGCGGGTCCGACGTCGCTCCGACTCGCCTACGATGTTGTGTGACGTTGCCGACGTCCGCTGCCGTGCGCGCCCGCGCGGGAGAGCGTCGGCGCTGCTCCCGGACCACCCGGCCCGGGCACCGATCGATACGGGAGTCCTGCGTGCCTTCGATCCTCGACAAGGTCCTTCGCATCGGCGAGGGCCGGATCCTCAAGAAGCTGTCCGGCATCGCCGACCAGGTCAACAAGCTCGAGCCGGGCTTCGAGGATCTCACCGACGAGGAGCTGCGCGAGGAGACCGACCGCTTCAAGGCGCGCCTCGAGGCGGGCGAGACCCTCGACGACCTGCTCCCCGAGGCGTTCGCGGCGGTGCGCGAGGCGTCCCGTCGCACGCTCGGCCAGCGGCACTTCGACGTGCAGCTCATGGGCGGCGCGGCGCTGCACCTCGGCAACATCGCCGAGATGAAGACCGGTGAGGGCAAGACGCTCGTCGCGACCACGGCCGCGTACCTCAACGCGCTCGAGGGCAAGGGCGTGCACGTCGTCACGGTCAACGACTACCTGGCGAAGTACCAGAGCGAGCTCATGGGCCGCGTCTACCGCTTCCTCGGCCTGACGACCGGCGTCATCCTGTCCGGCCAGACGCCCGCGCAGCGCCGCCAGGAGTACGCCGCGGACATCACGTACGGCACGAACAACGAGTTCGGCTTCGACTACCTGCGCGACAACATGGCGTGGTCCACGGACGACCTCGTGCAGCGCGGCCACCACTTCGCGATCGTCGACGAGGTCGACTCGATCCTCATCGACGAGGCGCGGACGCCGCTCATCATCTCCGGTCCCGCGTCGGGCGACACGAACCGCTGGTTCGGCGAGTTCGCGAAGGTCGTGCGGCGCCTGAACCAGGGGGCCGACTACGAGGTCGACGAGAAGAAGCGCACCGTCGGCGTGCTCGAGCCGGGCATCGAGAAGGTCGAGGACTACCTCGGCATCGACAACCTCTACGAGTCGCTGAACACGCCGCTCATCGGGTTCCTCAACAACGCCATCAAGGCGAAGGAGCTCTTCAAGCGCGACAAGGACTACGTCGTGCTCAACGGCGAGGTCATGATCGTCGACGAGCACACCGGGCGCATCCTGCCCGGCCGTCGGTACAACGAGGGCATGCACCAGGCCATCGAGGCCAAGGAGGGCGTGCAGATCAAGGCGGAGAACCAGACGCTCGCCACGATCACGCTCCAGAACTACTTCCGCCTGTACTCCAAGCTCTCGGGCATGACCGGTACGGCGGACACCGAGGCGGCCGAGTTCCAGGGCACGTACAAGCTCGGCGTGGTGCCGATCCCGACGAACCGGCCGATGCAGCGCGTCGACCAGGCCGACCTCGTGTACAAGAACGAGGAGGGCAAGTTCGACGCCGTGGTCGCGGACATCGTCGAGCGCCACGCGCAGGGACAGCCGGTGCTGGTCGGCACGACGAGCGTCGAGAAGTCCGAGCTGCTGTCGTCCAAGCTCAAGAAGCAGGGCGTGCCGCACGAGGTCCTCAACGCGAAGCAGCACGAGCGCGAGGCCTCGATCGTCGCCCTCGCGGGCCGCAAGGGCGCCGTGACGGTCGCGACGAACATGGCCGGCCGCGGTACCGACATCATGCTCGGCGGCAACGCCGAGTTCATGGCGGTCGCGGACCTCGCGGCGCGCGGCCTCGACGCCGCGGAGAACCCGGAGGAGTACGAGGCCGCCTGGCCCGACGCGCTCGAGAAGGCGAAGGCCGCGGTCGCGGCGGAGCACGACGAGGTCCGTGAGCTCGGGGGGCTCTACGTGCTGGGCACCGAGCGCCACGAGTCGCGCCGCATCGACAACCAGCTCCGCGGTCGTTCCGGTCGTCAGGGCGACCCGGGCGAGTCCCGCTTCTACCTGTCGATGCAGGACGACCTCATGCGCCTGTTCAACTCGACCCTCGCCGAGTCGATGATGAACCGCGCCGGGTTCCCCGACGACGTGCCGCTCGAGTCCAAGATGGTCACGCGCGGCATCGCGAGCGCGCAGGGCCAGGTCGAGTCGCGCAACTTCGAGATCCGCAAGAACGTCCTCAAGTACGACGACGTCCTGTCGCGCCAGCGCACCGTCATCTACGACGAGCGTCGCCGCGTGCTCGAGGGCGAGGACCTGCAGGAGCAGGTGCAGCACTTCCTCACCGACGTCGTCACCGCGTACGTCGAGGGTGCGACGGCCGAGGGCAACCCGGAGCACTGGGACCTGGACGCCCTGTGGACCGCGCTCAAGGCGGTCTTCCCCATCTCGATCGAGCCCGACGAGGTCGTCGAGCAGGCGGGCGGAGAGACGCGTCTGACGAGCGAGATGCTGCTCGAGGAGATCCTCTCCGATGCTCGCATCGCCTACCAGAGCCGCGAGGAGCAGCTCGGCTCGACGAACATGCGCCAGCTCGAGCGGCGCGTGACCCTCTCGGTCCTGGACCGCAAGTGGCGCGAGCACCTCTACGAGATGGACTATCTCAAGGAGGGCATCGGCCTGCGCGCGATGGCGCAGCGCGACCCCCTCGTCGAGTACCAGCGCGAGGGCTTCCAGCTCTTCCAGGCGATGACCGAGGCCATCAAGGAGGAGACGGTCGGGTACCTCTTCAACCTCGAGGTCAAGGTCGCCGAGCCGGGCGCGGCGCCGGGCCAGGCACCGGCGATCTCGGTCGCGGACGCCGCCCAGGCGGCGCAGTCGGCGGCCGGTCAGGCGCTCGGCGGGGCGGCGGGCGCGGCCTCGGCCGGTGCGGCCGCAGGCCTCGCGGCGGCGGCCCAGCAGGCCGCCGCTCCGGCGCAGGGCGCCGCCGTGGCGGACGCTCCCGTCGAGGACGCACCGGCGGTCGACGCCCCGGTCGAGGACGCGCCGGTCGAGCCGGAGCCCGCTCCGGTCACGGCCCCGGCGGCGTTCGGCGGCCCGAGCGGTGACCGCCCCGGCACGCTCATCGCCAAGGGCCTCGACGGTCCCGACCGGCAGGTCCCGCTGTCGTACAGCGCGCCGAGCGAGGACGGAACCGGTCAGGCCGTCGTCTCGGGCGACGCGAGCCGGCGCTCGCGCCGCGCGCTGCACGGCGAGGCGAGCGCGGTGGAGAGCGACGGTCGCACGTTCCCCGGCACCCCGCGCAACGCGCAGTGCCCGTGCGGCTCGGGCAAGAAGTACAAGGTCTGCCACGGCCAGAACGAGGAGTGATCCCCGACCCGTCCGGCGTACGCCGTGACGGGACCGACGACGGCGGGGCGTGCCACCAGCGGGTGGCGCGCCCCGCCGTCGTCGGTGGGGTCGGGCCCGGTCACCCGATCTCGAGCGCGACCACGCGCCACGTGCCCCGGCGAGCCTCGAGCCGTGCCGCGGCGGCCCGCACGCGGTCACCGTCCTCGACCACGACCGTGCCCTCCGCGACGCCGTCGCCGATCCGCAGCACGCGTGCGCGGCGCACGGTGACGGGCCGGGTCGTCGTCGCGCGCGGGGCGTCGGCGACGAGCCGCGACCGCCGGGCGAGCGTCTCGTAGATCTCGGGCGACACCCACCGGGCGAGCTGGCCCACGGTGCGCTCGCCGCGCACGACCTCGACGGCAGCCCGCACGACGGCGCAGCACAGGGCCGTCGGGTCCGGCAGCGGGAGCGGTGCCGCCGGAGGTGCGAGCGGGCGTCCCCGCACGACGTGCTGCGGTGCCCGCGCGGTCGTGACGTCGGCCAGGTCCAGTGTCGGGACGGGACGCTCGCCGACGCAGCGCAGCAGGCGAGCGGGCAGCTCGGCGGGCACGCTCGTGGAGCGGGCGGGCGGCGCGGGGGCGGCCCGACGGCGCGGCGGTGCGGCGGCGTCGGTCGTGGCCAGGTCGTCGACGGTGGTCAGCAGGGGAGCGGTCATGGTGGGCCTCCTTCGCGGCGGACGGGTCGTCAGGAGGTCGGTGCGACGAGCACCTGGCCGGGGCGGACGAGGTCGGGGTCGTCGCCGACGACCCCGACGTTCGCGGCGTACCAGCGCTGCACCGCGTCGGCCACCTGCGCGTCCGACGCGCCGTCCGGCAGGTGGCGTGCGGCGATCGACCAGAGCGAGTCGCCGCGTACGACGACGACCTCGCGCGGCCCGTCCGCGGCGACGTCCCGCACCACCGTGAGCGCGGCGTCGCGCTGGTCGGCCGGGGCGCTCCGGGTTCCCGGAGCACGTGCGGGAGCGGGCGGACCCGTCGTCGTCGCGGTTCCGGGTGCCGTCGCCTGCGCCGTTTCCTGTGGCTGTGCCGGGGCCGGGGCCGGGGGCGAGGGCGTGCTCGGGGTCGCGCTCGGAGCGTCCGGGGTGCCCGGCGGCATCGACGGCGCGGCCGGTGCGGAGGGCGCGAGGCCGGCCGGCCCCGGGGTCGGTGCGGCCACCGCCGGCGCTGACCGGTCGGAGGCCGTCGCCGGGGCCGAGGGGCCGTGCGGTGCTGCGGCTGACGGTACGTCCGTCGGGAGGGGAGCGGGCTGCGCCGGTCCGGCCGCCGCGGGGGTGGGCGTCGAGGTCTGCCATCCCAGGTCGACCGCCACGACGCCGGGGTCGGCGTCCGGGGTCGTGGCGGCCTGTGCGGTACCTCCGGCGAGGACGAGACCCGCACCCACGGTCAGCCCCACGCCGGCCCGCGCGGCACGGCGGACGACGGCGGGCGCCGCGCGCAGGAGGAGCCGTTCCCCGGCTCCCCACGAGCGGCCCACCGCGCGCGCGACGACGCAGCCCAGGCCGAGGAGGGCACTGGCGGCCACCCACGTGGCCGCCACGGTCCCGAGCCCTACGGCGAGAAGCTCGACGTAGGGCTCGGGGCGGGCTGCGGGGAGGGTGCCCACGAGGTGCGCGGCGCGCAGCGCGAGCGCCGTCACGGCGCCGCCCATGACGAGGAGGAGCGCGAGGAGGACGGCGACGCCTCCGGTTCGTGCGGGTATGGCGGTACGACGGTCCATCGGTTGCCCCCTGCAACTCCGCCCGTGATGGACGGCTCTTGATCTCGTTTGTTGTCGTTTGATGACGACAGATCGATCTAAGCGCGACCGGTAGCTCCTGTCCAGAGGGCTTCTCGTGATGTGGACAGGGCGCGGGCCGGTGGCGTGGGGGACCGCTACGGTGTCCCGGTGCGATGGGACGCCCTCTTCGACGACCTCGCGGCGCAGCTCGCCGCCGCGGAGTCGCAGGACCGGGCCGCCGCCGTCGCCGACCTCACCCGTGCGGAGCACGCGACGATCACGCTCGTCGAGCGGCTGCGCGGCACGCCCGGCACGGTCACGCTCGAGCTGCGCGACGGGTGGGCCGTCACCGGAGAGCTGCGCGAGGCGGCGGAGGAGTGGGTGCTCGTGGGCGAGGCTCGGCGTCAGCACCTGGTCCCGACCGGCGCGATCGCTGCCGTCCAGGGCCTCGGCCGCCATGCCCAGCCGGCGCCCTCGGGGAGGTCCGCGCGGCTGGGACTCGGCCACGCCCTGCGCGCGCTCATGCGCGACCGTCGGCCCGTCCAGGTGCGGACCCCCACCGGGGTCTTTCCCGGGTGGGTCGCGCGGGTCGGGAAGGACCACGTCGACCTGGAGGTCGTCCCGGGCAGCGGGCACGGCTCGAGGGTCGTGCCCTGGTCCGCCGTCCTGTGCGTCAGCGAGTCGGAGACGGGGTTCGTCCCGCGGTGAGGAGCGTGCAGGGGGAGCGCGCCGGGCTCACGGCGTCCCCGCAGCCCCGTCGGGTCTCAGGTCGAGGACGCGGCGGGCGCTCAGCCGTCGAAGTCGCCGGCCTCGATGCGCTGGCGCGTCTGCGCGTACATCCGCTGGATGTACGCCTCGAGCTCGCTGACCTCGACGCGCCACTGCCCCCGGCCGCCCACCTGGATCGCGGGGAGCTCGCCGGAGCGGACGAGCGCGTACGCCTGCGCCGCGGAGATGTTGAGCTCGTCCGTGACGTCGGCGAGGGTGAGGAACCGCTGGGCCATGGCGTCAGTCTGGCACGCGTGCGCCGCGCCTCGGCGGTCGTCCACAGGCACTGCCACCGGTGGCGCAGACCGGGGATCATGAAGCCGCGGCACGGCTGACGTGCCGGACGACCAAGGGGGAGATCGATGACGACGACCGCGGAACGACCCGTGCGGGTCCAGCCGGCACCACCGCCCGCCGTGCGCCTGAGGCGACCTGGCTGGAAGGACCCGCGGCTCCTCGTGGGGATCGTGGTGGTCGCGCTCTCGGTGGCTCTCGGGTCGTGGGCCGTGAGCACCGCGAGCCGTACCGTCACCGTCTACGCGGCCGGGGCGGCGCTGACGCCCGGGACGACCGTGACCGCGGCGGACCTGCGGGCGGTCGAGGTGCGGCTCGGGACGCAGACGGACAGCTACCTCCTCGTGGCCGACGGGCTCCCGGACGAGGCCGTCGTCCTGCGCACCGTCGCCGCGGGCGAGCTGGTCCCCGCGTCGTCGCTCGGCGCGGCCGCCGACCTCGCGGTGCGCGCCGTCGCGGTCCCCGTGACGACGGGCCTCTCGGAGCGGATCGTCGCCGGGGCGGCGGTCGACGTCTGGTACGTCCCCGAGGCTGCCACCCCGACGGCCGGCGCCGAGCCGGGCGCCGCCGCGGGGGACGGGCCGCCGCAGCCCGAGCCGCTCGTCGAGGGCGTCACCGTCGCGCAGGTCGACGAGGGCGAGGGGACGCTCGTCGTGGGCGGACCGACGACGGTCCACCTCCTGGTCGGCGTCGACGACCTCCCGGCCGTCCTCGCGGCGGTGGCCGGGGACGGGACGATCGCGCTCGTCCCGGTCGGGGCCGCGGGATGAGCGGCGCGACCACGGTCGCGACCGTCCTGTGCGCGGTCCGGGGCGCGCGCGAGGCCGAGGTGGTCACGACGCTCGCCGCTCCCGGGCTCCAGGTCACGCGACGGTGCGCGGACGTCGTCGAGCTGCTCGCCGCGGCCGCGGCGGGTGCGGGCCGGGTCGCCGTCGTGTCGTGCGACCTGCCCGCGCTGGACCGGCAGGCGGTCGTCGACCTGCACGCCCACGACGTGCGGATCGTCGCGCTCGCCCCGGCCGGGACGTGGGAGGAGGGGCGGGTGCGGGCCTACGGCGTCGACGCCGTCGTCGACCTGGACTCCGCGCCGGACGCGCTGTGCGACGTCGTCCGGGCCGTCCTGCCGCGACGCGAGGCGGCCACGGGCGCACCCGGCGTCCCCCGGCGGGCCGTCGGCGCCGGCGCCACGGATCCGGGGCGGGAGCCCCGCCTCGGACGGACCGTCGTCGTGTGGGGGCCGACCGGCGCACCGGGCCGGACGACCGTGGCGACGAACCTCGCCGCCGAGCTCGCGGGACCGGCACCGGTGCGGCGTGCTCGTCCGCCGCGTCGGGAGCGGCGCTCCGCGGACGCGGACGTCCCCGCCACCGTCCCCTCGGCGCCCGGCGCGGAGGTCCTGCTCGTCGACGCGGACACCTACGGCGGGAGCGTCGCCCAGCGACTCGGCCTGCTCGACGAGTCACCGGGACTGGCGGCGGCCGCCCGCAGCGCGGGTCAGGGCGCGCTCGACGACGCGGGGCTGGTCGCGCTGGCGCCGACGGTCCTGCCACGGGTCCGGGTGCTGACGGGCCTGACCCGGGCGGCCCGGTGGCCAGAGCTGCCCGGGGCGTCGCTCGACGCCGTGTGGGAGGTCGGGCGGTCCGTCGCGGACTGGACGGTCGTCGACTGCGGCTTCGGGATCGAGCGGGACGAGCTCCTGACGTACGACACCCGCGCCCCGCAGCGCAACGACGCGACGTGGAGCGCGCTCACGGCCGCGGACGTGGTGGTCGTCGTCGGCGGGGGAGACCCCGTCGGGCTCCAGCGTCTGGTCCGGGCGCTCGACGAGCTCGCCGAGACGGGCGCGTGCGTCGGCGCGGCGCGCGTCGTCGTGGTGAACCGCGTACGTGCGAGCGCCGTCGGGCCCCGGCCCGAGCGAGCGGTGCGCGACGCGATGGCCCGCTACGCGAGCGTCGACGACCTGCACGTCGTCCCCGAGGACGCCGCGGTCGACCTCGGCCTCCGCGAGGGCCGGACGCTCGCGGAGTCGGCGCCCGCGAGCCCCGCTCGTCGCGCCCTCGCGCGGCTCGCCGCGCACGTGCGGGAGGCGGCGCAGCCCGGGCGTGGTGCGGCGCACGGACTCGCGCTGGAGGCGGCACACTGAACCCATGCGCATCTACCTCCCCGCGACGCTCGACGAGCTCGACGCCGTCACCGTGACCGCCGACGCCGCCCGCTGGAGCGTCGCCCCCCGCGGCGCCCACGCCGTGACAGCAGCGTTGACGCGCGCGCTGCCCGACGAGGACGAGGAGGGCCTGGAGTACGCGGCCGCGCTCGAGGCGGCGGACGACTCGCTCGCGCTCGTCGCGGCGCGCCCGGGCGCGCCGCGCCAGCGGCTCGTCGTGACGCTCGAGGTGCCCGACGGCGCGGTGCAGGTCGTGGGCGCCGAGGACTCCGACGACGAGGACGCGCCCGCGCCCAGCGCGGTCGAGGTCCTGCGGACCGTGCCCGACGTCGCGATCGTGTGCGTGCACGTCGACGAGCCCGAGGCCGTCGAGGACGTCGCGGCGGTGCTCGCCGCGGCCGACGACGACGGCCCGGGTGCCGACGCGGCGCTCGACGCCGCGATCGACCGGGTCAACGAGCGCGACCTGCTCTGGTACGACTGGTCGGAGCTCAAGGACGTGCCGCGCGGCTGAGGGCTCAGCGGTGCGGAGCGGCCGGCCGGTCGGGAGCCAGGCGGTGCCCGACGGCGGTCCGCGTCAGCCGAGGCGGCCGAGCACCTCGTCGTGCAGCAGCCCGTTCGTCGCGACGGCGTTGCCGCCCCACGGCCCGTCGGCGCCGTCGAGCGACGTGAACCGGCCGCCGGCCTCGGTGACGATGGGCACGAGCGCGGCCATGTCGTAGAGCTCGAGCTCGGGCTCGGCGGCCGCGTCGGCGGCGCCCTCGGCGACGAGCATGTACGACCAGAAGTCGCCGTAGCCGCGCGTGCGCCACGCGCCGCGCAGGAGGTCGAGGAACGGCTCGAGCTTCCCGCGCTCCTCCCAGCCGTCGAGCGACGCGTAGGCGAACGAGGCGTCGGACCACGACGAGACGCCCGAGACCTGCATCCGCGACGCGGCGGCGAGCGACTTGCCGGTCCACGCGCCGGTGCCCTTGGAGGCCCACCAGCGCCGACCCAGCGCGGGCGCCGAGACGAGCCCGACGACGACCTCGTCGCCGTCGGCGAGCGCGATGAGCGTCGCCCACACGGGCACGCCGCGCACGAAGTTCTTGGTCCCGTCGATCGGGTCGACGATCCAGCGCCGCGCGCCGTGACCGGTCTCGCCGAACTCCTCGCCGACGATCGCGTCGCGACCGCGCGCCCGGCCGAGCTGGCCGCGGATGATCTCCTCGGCGGTGCGGTCGGCGTCGCTCACCGGCGTCGAGTCCGGCTTGGACTCGACGTGCAGGTCGAGCGCCTTGAACCGGGACATCGTGTGCGCGTCGACCTGGTCGGCGATCACGTGGGCGAGGCGCAGGTCGTCGTCGTAGCCGCGCGTCGAGGGGGGCGTCATGGCTCACACCGTAGCGGTGCCCGCCGGGGTGGGGGAGGCGCCGCGCGGGCCAGGGCTCAGGCCGCGCCCGTGCGCGAGGCGAGCACGCGGCGGAACGACTCGAGGCGCGCCGCGCGGGCGGCGCGGGTCTCGTCGTCGGGCGACGCCTCGACCCACTCGTCCAGCGCGCAGTCCGGGGCGTCGTCGAGGTGCGTGCACCCGCGCGGGCAGTCCGCGGCGACGGCGTCGAGGTCCTCGAACGCGCGCAGCAGGTGGTCGACCTGCACGTGCGCGAGCCCGAACGACCGCACGCCGGGCGTGTCGATGACCCACCCGCCGCCAGGCAGGCGCAGCGCGACGGCCGACGTCGACGTGTGGCGTCCGCGACCCGTGACGTCGTTGACGTGGCCCGTCGCGCGCTGCGCGTCCGGGACGAGCGCGTTGACGAGCGTCGACTTGCCGACGCCCGAGTGCCCGACGAACACGGACGTGCGCCCGGCCAGCGCCTCGCGCACCGCGTCGAGCGGCTCGATCGCCCAGCCGTCCGGTGCGAGACCGTCGGGCGCACGGCGCGTCACGACGACGGACACCCCGAGCGGCTCGTACAGCGCCCGCAGCGGCCCCGGGTCGGCGAGGTCCGCCTTGGTGAGGCAGAGGAGGACGTCCATGCCGGCGTCGTACGCGGCGACGACGCACCGGTCGATCATGCGCGTGCGCGGTTCCGGGTCGGCGAGAGCGGTGACGATCACGAGCTGGTCGGCGTTCGCGACGACGACCCGCTCGTACGGGTCGGTGTCGTCGGCCGTGCGGCGCAGGACCGACGAGCGCTCCTGGATCCGCACGATGCGGGCGAGCGTGCCGTCGTCGCCGCTCACGTCCCCCACCAGGTCCACCCGGTCTCCGCAGACCACCCGCGTGCGGCCGATGTCGCGGGCCTTCATCGCGACGACCGTGCGCTCCTCGCCGGCAGCGACGTGCTGGTCCTGGCCTCCTCCGCCGACGAGCAGCGTGTAGCGCCCCCGGTCCACGCCCGTGACGAACCCCGTCACCGCGTCCGCGTGCTCGGGCCGTTGCTTGGTGCGCGGACGGCTCCCGCGCTTGCCGGGGCGCGCGCGGAAGTCGGACTCGTCCGGGACGCGGCGCGCCATCAGCGGGCCGCCGCTCCCGTGCCGGACCCCGCCGCGCCGTCGAGCATGCGCTGCCACATCCCCGCGAACCCGGGGAGCGTCTTGGCCGTCGTCTCGACGTTCTCGACGCCGACCCCCGGGACGCGCAGGCCGATCACCGCCGCGGAGGTCGCCATGCGGTGGTCGTGGTACGTGCGGAACAGCGCGCCGTGCAGGGGGCGCGGCGTGATGACGAGGCCGTCGCGCGTCTCCTCCGCCTGCCCGCCGAGGCGCGTGATCTCCGTCGCGAGCGCGGCGAGCCGGTCGGTCTCGTGCCCGCGCAGGTGGGCGATGCCGCGCAGGCGGCTGGGGGAGTCGGCGAGGGCGGCCAGCGCGGCGATCGTCGGCGCGAGCTCACCGGCGGCGTGCAGGTCCACGTCGACACCGCGCACGTCGCCCGTGCCCGTCACGGACAGCACGTCGCCGTCGAGAGACGCGGTCGCGCCCATGGACTCGAGCAGCTCGGGGACCATCGCGCCCGGCTGGGTCGTCTGCGTCGGCCAGCCCGTGACGCGCACGGTGCCGCCCGCGACGAGCGCGGCGGCGAGGAACGGCGCGGCGTTCGAGAGGTCGGGCTCGACCTGCACGTCGCGCGCCGCGATCGGACCGGGCTCGACCCGCCAGATCGCGGGCCGGGAGTCGTCGACGACGACGCCGACCTCCCGCAGGACCTCGACGGTCATCTCGATGTGGGGCATGCTCGGCAGCGTGTGGCCGATGTGGCGCACCGTGAGGCCCTGGTCGTAGCGCGCGGCGGCGAGGAGGAGCCCGGAGACGAACTGGCTCGACGCCGACGCGTCCACGTCGACCGCCCCGCCGCGCACGCGGCCGCGGCCGCGGATCGTGAAGGGGAGCGTCGTCGGCAGCCCGTCCCCGTCGCCCTCCACGGGCACGTCCAGCGCGCTGAGCGCGGCGAGGACCGGGCCCATGGGGCGCACGCGCGCGCCCTCGTCGCCGTCGAACCGGACCGTGCCGTCGGCGAGCGCCGCGAGCGGCGGGAGGAAGCGCATGACGGTGCCGGCCAGGCCGCAGTCCACCGCGACGGGTCCGCGCAGCGGACCGGGGGTCACGCGCAGCTCGCTCGGCGACGCGCCCTCCTCGACGCCGACGCCGAGCGTGCGCAGGGCGGCGATCATGAGGTCCGCGTCGCGGCTGCGCAGGGCGCCGCGCAGCGTCCCGGGCCCGTCGGCGAGCGCGGCCAGCACGAGCAGCCGGTTCGTCAGCGACTTCGACCCCGGGACCTCGACCGTCGCGTCGAGCGGCCCGCCCGCCGTGGGCGCGGCCCAGCCCTCGTCGACGGCGGGGGGCACGGGCGCGGCGGAGGGCGAGGTCGTCATGGCCTCCAGGCTAGTGGAGGGACCGCGCCCGACGGCGGAGGGTCCCGCCGCGCGGACGCGTCACGACCGCGTCAGGCGACCTTCGCGCGGACCGCGGCCTCGGCGTCGTGCACGGCTCCCGCGGCGAGGGTCGCGGCGTGCTCCGCGGCCTCCTGGGCGGCCTTCGTGGCACGCCGCGCCGAGCGCCCCGCCTCCTTGGCCGCGTGCTTCGCGGCGTTCTTCGTGGAGCGTCCCGCCTCCTTCGCCGCTCCCCGGGCCGAGGCCGAGACCTCCTTCACGGCACCCTTCGCGCCCGCGACCACGGCCTCCTGCTTCGCCTGCTTGGCGAGCGCGAGGTCGTGCCGTGCCTTCTCGAGCCGCCACTGCACGCCCGGGCGGCCCTCGTAGTCCGCGCCCGCGATGAGCGCCGCGCCGATCGCGCCGACGTTCGCGACGAACTTGCGCGTGCGCTCGGCGCGCGTCGCCTCGCCCGAGGTGAAGGGCTGGTTGACGACCGCGAGCGGCACCGTGAGCGCGGCGAGCGTCAGGGCCGCCGTGCGGGGAGCCTTGCCGACGGCGAGGAACAGCCCGGCGACGGCCGTCGCGGCACCGTGGGCACGCACGAGCGTCGCGACCTGCTTCTCGCTGAGCGGGGCCTCGATGCCGGCGCTCTTCTCGACGAGCTCGACGCCCGAGCGCGCGGCTCGCACGTGCTCGGCGGGCTTGAGCGCGGCCTGGACCCCGTCGTAGACGAACCACGAGGCCAGCATGGGCCTCGCGAGGTGACGCAGCAGCATCGGTTCTCTCCTCATCGCCGGTGACTCGCCGGTGTCCGCCTCGGGCGTCCGCCGGTCGGTCCCAGCCTGCCGCGACCGCCGGGACGGCGCCACCCGCGGCCGGTGACGCCCGCCTCACGTCGGACCCTCAGAACGCGCCGCCCGCGGCCTCCGGGGCGTCGGCCGACTCGCCCGAGTCGCCGATCGTCTCCCGCGCGACGAAGTTCTCGAGGTCGAACAGGTTGTCGCCCGCGCGCTGGGCGACGGTGAGCAGGGTCGTCGCGGAGGCGACCTCCTCCACCTGCTCCTTGAGGAACCACAGGAGGAACTGCTCGCCCAGGGCGTCGCCCTCCTCGCGCGCGGCGCGGAAGATCGCCTCGATCTGCGCCGTGA
Organism: Cellulosimicrobium sp. E-16; assembly: GCF_049913115.1. Taxonomy (NCBI): domain Bacteria; kingdom Bacillati; phylum Actinomycetota; class Actinomycetes; order Micrococcales; family Promicromonosporaceae; genus Cellulosimicrobium; species Cellulosimicrobium sp. E-16. The sequence continues at coordinate 3,357,919 of NZ_CP183974.1, read as the reverse complement.
CCTGCTTCTCCTGGTCGAGCGCGAGCCGCAGCGGCTCGACGACGTCGGCGAAGTCGTTGCGGACCGGACCGGAGCCGGGGATCTCGACGGGCAGGTCCCGGTCGAGGTGGTACTGCACGATCATCATCGCGTGGTTGCGCTCCTCGACCGACTGCCGGTAGAAGTGCGCGGCGAGCTGCGGCAGGTCGTGCGCGTCGAACCACACGGCGATCGCGATGTACTGCTGGTGCGCGTCGAGCTCGTGCCCGACCTGCTCGCGCAGCAGGGTGAGGAAGCGGGACGGGGTCTGCGAGGTCGTCATGGCGCCACGCTAGCGACGCCGCGCGCGTCGCGCGCGCCGCGCTGCGCGGCGTCCCCGGGGCCGCGGGAATGTGCGAGGGCGCGCGCGGGTTGCACCACTCGTGACCGTCCTGCTCGAGAACCCCGCACCCGCTGCCCGGGCCGCGTCCCCGACCCCGGGTGCGCCGACGGCGGACTCCGCGTTCGCCGCCGCGTGGTCGGCGCCGGTCACGTCACCGGACACCCAGACGAACAGGGGACTAGGCTCGTTGTTGATGACAGAGCGAATCTCCGGCAGCGACGTCTCCGGCAGCCCCGCGACGACGTCGGGAACGACGCCCGTCGAGGGTACGACGCTGCCCGCGGACGCGACGGACGCCGAGGACACGAACCGCGCGCCGCAGACCGAGAGCGACGCCGCGCGCGCCGCGCGGTTCGAGCAGGACGCGCTCCAGTACCTCGACCAGCTGTACTCGGCGGCGCTGCGCATGACGCGCAACCCGTCGGACGCCGAGGACCTGGTGCAGGAGACGTTCGCGAAGGCGTTCGCGGCGTTCCACCAGTACCGGCCGGGCACGAACCTCAAGGCGTGGCTGTACCGCATCCTCACGAACACGTTCATCAACACGTACCGCAAGAAGCAGCGCGAGCCGCAGCAGGCCCAGACGGACGACGTCGAGGACTGGCAGATCGCGCGCGCGGCGTCGCACACCTCGCAGGGGTTGCGCTCGGCCGAGGCGGAGGCGCTCGACCGCCTGCCGGACTCGGACGTGAAGCGCGCGCTCCAGGAGCTGCCCGAGGACCGACGCATGGTCGTGTACTACGCGGACGTCGAGGGCTTCCCGTACAAGGAGATCGCCGAGATCATGGGGACACCGATCGGCACGGTCATGTCCCGCCTGCACCGAGGCAGGCGCCAGCTGCGCGAGCTGCTGGCCGACTACGCCGTGAGGCGAGGACTGGTGGGGGCCAAGACCCCCGGAGGTGAGTCGTGAGCACGTCAGAGAGCCGGATCCCCGGGCGCGGCCCGGTCGAGGAGTCGGTGACGCCCATCCCGCACTCGACGGCGGGCGAGTCGGAGTGCGAGCACGCGCTCACGCACCTGTACGAGTACCTCGACTCGGAGATGACGCCGGACGACGAGCTGCGCATGCGCGCGCACGTCGCGCACTGCTCGCCGTGCCTCGCCGAGCTGAGCGTCGAGGAGCTCGTCAAGCAGCTCGTGCGCCGCTCGTGCCACGAGAAGGCTCCCGCCGGGCTGCGGGAGCGCATCCACACGCAGCTCACGGTCATGGTCACGACGACGGTCGTCGAGACCCGCTGAGGACCGCCGCGGGGCACCTGCCCCGACGGGAAGAGAACGAGAGAGGGCCCGTACCGACGTCGTCGGTACGGGCCCTCTCGTCGTCCCCCGTGGGGGCGCGCCGTCTCAGGCGTTGGGGCGCTTGCCGTGGTTCGCGGCGTTGCCCTTGCGGCTGCGACGCTTGCGTCCGCGCTTGCTCATGGTGTTCTCCTGACGATCGGGGGAGTCCCGCCGGTCCCGGCGGGTCAAGTCCGCCTCCCATCGTCCCACACGCGACCCCTTGCCAGGGTCGAGCACGCGATATATCGTGTCTGCAGAACGAGATATATCGCGAGTGTCCACGAGTGTCGCCGTCGCGACCGCACGGGACGCGACCACGGACGGAGACACGGATGACGCAGGAGAGCTGGACCGTCACGGGTCCGCAGGCCATCGACCTGGCGCGCGTGCGGACGCTCGACGCGACGGTCATCGGCGGGCGCATCGACGTGGTCGCGCACGACGACCCGACGCGCACCGACACGCGCGTCGAGGTCCACTCGGTGGTCGGGCGCCCCCTGGAGGTGCGTCTCGAGGGCACCACGCTCCGGGTCGGCTACGGACCGTTCGTCGCGGGCTGGAAGGGCTTCCTCGAGCGCTTCCGCACGTACACCGGCAAGGACGCCGCGGACGTGCACGTCGCCGTGCCGGGGACGACGCAGGTCAAGGTCGCGACCGTGCAGGGCGAGGCCCTCGTCGCGGGCGTGCGCGACGGCGCCCGGCTGGCGACCGTCTCCGGGTCCGTGATGACGAGCCGCACGCGAGGCGGGCTCCGTGTCGACACGGTCTCGGGCGAGGTCTCGGCGAGCGAGCACGACGGCCCGGTCCGCATGGACTCCGTGTCCGGCGGCCTCACGGCGACGGGCGCGCTCCACGCGCTCCGTCTCGACTCGGTCTCGGGCTCCGTCACCGTCGACACCCGCACGACCCCGACCGAGATCACCGTGAGCGCGGTCTCCGCCGACGTGCTCGTGCGCCTGCCTGACCCCGACGCCATGGACTACGCGATCCGCTGCGTGAGCGGGCGGCTGCTCGTGGACGGCGCGGAGCAGCGCGGGTCCGCGCGCTCGTTCCACCGGCCCGCGCGGTCCGGGAAGGGTTCGCCGGTCCGGGTCTCCGCCGTCTCCGGCGACGTGACCGTCCTGCGCGGGGCGCCGGACGAGACGTCGGAGGACGCCGCCGAGCACCCGGTCGAGGACGCCCCGGTCGACGCCGACGCCCCCGCGTGGGGGAGCCCGCGGGCCGGGGGCGCCGCGTCGTCGAGCGGGCCGGTGGACCGCTGATGGCCACGGTCTTCGCGCACGGCGAGCTCCGGCTCTACCTGCTGGCGCTCCTCGACACCGGGCCCAAGCACGGCTACGAGCTCATCACCGAGCTCTCGGAGCGCTTCGGCGGCACCTATCGGCCGAGCGCCGGGACCATCTATCCCCGCCTGGCGCGGCTCGAGGACGAGGGCCTCGTGCACCGCAGCGCCGACGGCCGCAAGACGACGTACGAGCTGACGCCCGCGGGGCGCGCGGAGATCGAGGCGCGCCGCGGGGACGTCGCCGCGCTGGAGCACGGCATCGCCGAGACGGTGCGCCAGCGCGCCGAGGCGCTGCGCGCCGACGTGCAGGGCTCGCTGAAGGGCCTGCGGGCCGAGCTCGCGGCCGCCGCGCAGACGGCGCGCGCCCGCCCGCGCGACGGCGAGCCCGACCCGCGGCGCCGCGAGTCGTACGCGTGGCGCATGGAGGCCGAGGCGCTGCTCCAGCGATTCCGTGAGGACGTGCGCGCCGACCTGCGCCGCGCCGACGCCGCGAGCGTGGTCTCCGAGCTCACGGTCGACACCCTGCGCACCGTGCTCGACAGCGCGCGCAAGGCCGTGCGAGCGACCCTGCCCTGACCGAGGATCACGAGAACCCCTCGACGAACGCATCGCACCCCCGAACCAGACAACCGAACGAGGAGAAGCGCATGAGCACCGAGTCCTGGGTCATCAACGCCCCCCAGACCGTCGACGTCGCCGACGTCCGGCGCGTCGTCGTCCAGCTCACCGACGGCGCGGTCGACGTCGTCGCCGACCCCGCGCGCGAGGCCGGGGCCCACCTCTACGTCAGCGAGGTGTCCGAGCGTCCGCTCCAGGTGAGCGTGCACGACGGCGAGCTGCGCGTCGGCTACGACTTCGCCGGTGTCGAGGGCCTCGTCGAGCGGGCGAAGGGCCTGCGCGACAAGGACCGCGCCGTCGTGCGGCTCACCGTCCCCCCGCACGTACCGGTCAAGGTGACGACGGCGCGTGCCGCTGCGAGCGTCCTCGGCACGCAGGCGGACCTGTCGGTCACCACGGCGACGGGTGCCGTCCGCGTCCAGGGCGTGTCGGGCACGGCGTCGATCAAGACGGCGACGGGCGCCGTCGACGTCGGCGAGCACGTCGGCGACGTCCACGTGAGCACCGCGTCCGGCGCGGTCACGCTCGGCGGGACGCTCGGCCGCGTGTCCGTGAACACCGTGACGAGCGGCGTCGAGGTCGTCGCGCGCGAGAGCACCCCGCTCGTCGACGCGCGCACGGTCTCCGGCGACGTGGCCGTGCGCCTCGGCGCCGGCTCGCCGGTCAACCTCAAGGCCCGCAGCGTCACGGGCAAGGCCGTGCTCGACGGCGTCCGCCTCGACTCCAGCGCGCAGCGCACGACGTCGGTCGACCACGTCGACCAGCCCGGCGCCGGCGGCGCGTACGTCTCGGCGAATACCGTCTCGGGCGACCTCACGGTCTCGCGCGGCTGACGCCCGCGCGCCGACGGCCCGCGGTCCCGGGAGCGATCCCGGGACGGCGGGCCGTCGTCGTGCGTGGTGGTTCAGACCGTGTCGTCCGGCAGGCCCAGCCAGGCATGCCAGCCCGTGTGCAGCACGAGCCAGGCCATGAGCCCGTATCCCGCCTGGCCGGGGAACCCGTTGCCGCTCTGCGCGAGGTCCGCGAGCCACTGCTCGTGCGTCACGAGCGGGCTGAACGTGTCCACGTACGGCACGCGGCGTCGGTTCGCGACGTCCGAGAAGGCGTGCGAGAGCTCGGCGAGCCGCTCGGCGTCCTGCGCGTGCCCCGGCGGAGGCCCGACGACGAACGTCGGCAGGCGGTGCGACTCCGCGACGTCGAGCACGTTCGCGAGGTTGAGGCGCGAGCGCGCGACGGAGAGCCCCGCGTCGAGGTCGTGGCGACCGAGGCCGATGACGAGGCGGTTGTCCACGTCCGGCTCCGGGGCGAACCGCCGCGCGGTCTCCGCCTCCCAGCGCTGGCTGAGCGCCGTCGTCGTCTCGCCGGGGATGGCGAGCGGGAACACGTACGCCGGCTGGGGGAAGCGTGTGCGCGCGACGACGCGCCCCGCCCACCCCAGGGCCTTCGCGTCGCCGACGCCGGCGCTCAGCTCGTCGCCGACGACGCAGATCCGTACCTCTCGACTCACCGCGTCTTCCACGGGCGCCATTCTCCCCGACGCGGGCGGCGCCGGTCGAAACGGGCCCGTGGTGACGGCGTGTCCAGCCGGACATAGGGGACGGACCGCCCGCGAGCAGCCGGGTCAGAGCAGCGTCGCGCCCCAGGTGACCTCGTGCGAGGCGCCCGGCTCGAGCCGCACGAGGCGCTCGCCGGTGCGGAACGCGTCCGCGATGCAGCTCATGGGCTCCGCCGCGACGCCGGACCGGCGGAACGCGACGTCCCCCACGTGGTCACCCGTGCAGACCTGCCAGGTGTCCATGGAGCCGTCCATCCAGACGGCCGACGTGCGGCCGTCGGGAGCGGAGAGGCGCATCCAGGACAGGCCGTCGGCGTCGCGCAGCACGTCGACGTAGGCGTCGTCCAGGTCGACGCCCGCGAGCAGGCGCGGATCGCGCAGGTCGTGGCTCCCTGCGGCGGGCTCGGTGCCGGTGGGCAGGAGCCGCTCGTCGGTCGTGACGCGCGTCGCGGCGTCGAGGCGCAGGGTGCACTCGTCGAGGTTCGCGCCGTCAGCGGACAGCCACGGGTGGAAGCCGATGCCGTACGGCGCGGTCGCGGCGCCGACGTTGGTGGTCCGCACACGGACCCGCAGCCCGGCGTCGTCGAGCGAGTAGGTCACGCGCGAGACGAGGTCGAAGGGGTAGCCGGGCGACGGCGGCAGGTGCAGCTCGAGCGTCGCGCTCGTCGCGTCGTGCTCGACGACGACCCAGCGCTGCCAGCAGGCGAGCCCGTGCAGCGCGGTGCCGCGGTCGGGCTCCGACACGGGCACCTGGTAGGTCGTGCCGTCGACCTCGTACGCGCCGTCGCGCAGCCGGTTGGGCCAGGGGAGCAGGACCGCGCCGTTGAACGCGGGCGCGACCTCGTCCTCCGGGAAGGACGTGAAGACGGGCCGGCCGCCGACCGTGTACTCGCGCACGGCCGCTCCCACCTCGGTGATCGTCGCTGCGTGCTCGCCGTGGGCGATGCGGACCTGGGTCCCCGAGGGGGCTTGGGTGTTCACGCTCACATACGGTACTCGGCGTGCGAGCGTGCGCGATGCGCTCTCGCCAGTCAGACTCGGTGCCCGGGTGTGTCTCCCGGCGTACCCGACGCAGCACGAGGAGGAACGATGGAACGACAGGTGCTCGGACGCACGGGACGGCTCGTCTCGGTCGTCGGACTGGGAACCTGGCAGCTCGGCGCCGACTGGGGCGACGTGAGCGAGGACGACGCGCGCGCCGTGCTCGACGCCTCCGCCGAGGCCGGCGTGACGTTCTTCGACACCGCGGACGTGTACGGCGACGGGCGCAGCGAGCAGATCATCGGTGGCTACCTCGCCGACAACCCGGGCCACGCGATCACGGTCGCCACGAAGATGGGTCGCCGCGAGGAACAGGACGCGGACAACTACACCCTCGCGAAGTTCCGCGAGTGGACCGACCGGTCGCGCCGCAACCTGCGGACCGACCGCCTCGACCTCGTGCAGCTCCACTGCCCCCCGACGGCGGTCTACTCGCGCGACGAGGTGTACGACGGCCTCGACACCCTCGTCGCCGAGGGCGCGATCGCGAGCTACGGCGTGAGCGTCGAGACGGTCGACGAGGCGCTCACCGCCATCGCGCGTCCCGGTGTCGCGACCGTGCAGATCATCCTCAACGCGTTCCGGCTCAAGCCCCTCGACGCCGTCCTGCCCGCCGCGTCCGCCGCCGGGGTGGGCGTCATCGCGCGCGTGCCGCTGGCGTCCGGCCTCCTGTCGGGGAGGTACACGAAGGACACGACCTTCGCGGCCGACGACCACCGTACCTACAACCGCGACGGGAGCGCGTTCGACGTCGGCGAGACGTTCTCGGGCGTCGACTTCGAGACCGGCGTCCAGGCGGCGGGCGAGTTCACCACGCTCGTGCAGGACGTCGTCGGGCAGGACCTCACGCCCGCCCAGGTCGCGATCGCGTGGGTCTGGCAGCAGCCCGGCGTGTCGACCGTCATCCCCGGCGCGCGCAACGTCGAGCAGGCCCGTTCGAACGCCGCCGCGGGCGACGCGGACGTCCTCGGCCCGCTCTTCACCTCGGGCGTCCGCGAGATCTACGACGAGCACCTGCGCGCCACGATCCACGACCGCTGGTGACCCACGAGATCGACCCGCACGTCACCAGATCGACCCCCTGAGGGTCGATCTCGGACGCTCGGGTCGATCTCGCGGTGGCGGCGGCGCCCCCGGGCGCGACCGTGCCGCACGCACCGACGACGAAGGCCCCCTCCGCTCGGAGGGGGCCTTCGTCGTGTCCAGGGCCGGAGCCCGGCTGCGTCAGCGGGCGAACGCCTGCTCGAGGAGCACGGCCTGCTGGGCCTGGTGCTTCTTCGCCGTGCCGGCGGCGGTCGACGCCGACGCCGGGCGGGAGACGACGCTCACGCGGGGCAGGTCCTCCGGCAGGTTGATGTGCACGAACGACCAGGCGCCCTGGTTCTCCGGCTCGTCCTGGACCCACACGACCTCGGCGCCCGGGTACTTCGCGAGCTCGGTCCGGATGCCGTCGACGTCGAGCGGGTAGAGCTGCTCGAGGCGGACGAGCGCCACGCCCTCGTCGCCGCGCTTGGTGCGCTCGGCGAGGAGGTCGTAGTACACGCGGCCCGTGCAGAGGAGCACGCGGTCGACCTTCGCCGGGTCGGCCGTCGCGTCCGGGATGACGGGCTGGAACGTGCCGGTCGTGAAGTCCTCGACGCTCGACGCGGCGGCCTTGAGGCGCAGGAGCTGCTTCGGCGTGAAGACGATGAGCGGACGACGCGGGCGGGCGTACGCCTGCTGGCGCAGCAGGTGGAAGTACGACGCGGGCGTCGACGGCTGCGCGACCGTCATGTTGTCCTCGGCGGCGAGCTGGAGGAACCGCTCGATGCGCGCGGACGAGTGGTCCGGCCCCTGGCCCTCGTAGCCGTGGGGGAGGAGCATGACGACCGAGGAGTACTGGCCCCACTTCTGCTCGGCGGACGAGATGAACTCGTCGATGACCGTCTGGGCGCCGTTGACGAAGTCGCCGAACTGCGCCTCCCACAGCACGAGCGCGTCGGGACGCTCGACCGAGTAGCCGTACTCGAACCCGAGCGCGGCGTACTCCGACAGCGACGAGTCGTACACCCAGAACTTGGCCTGGTCCGCCGACAGGTACAGCAGCGGCGTCCACTCGGCGCCCGTCTCGCGGTCGTGCAGGACGGCGTGGCGCTGGACGAACGTGCCGCGGCGCGAGTCCTGCCCGGCGAGGCGCACGGGCGTGCCCTCCGCGAGGAGAGAGCCGAATGCGGCGAGCTCGCCGAAGCCCCAGTCGATGCCGCCCTCGACGGACATCTGCCGGCGCTTCTCGAGGAGCTGCGCGAGCTTGGGGTGGACGGTGAAGCCCTCCGGCGGCGCGACGTGCACCTGGCCGACGCGCTCGAGGACCGAGCGGTCGATCGCCGTCTTCCAGCCGACCATCGTGCCGGCGTCCTCGAGCTGGGACTCCGGGCGCTCGAGACCGGCGACCGGCTCGCGGTCCGCGGCGGGCGTGAAGCCGCCCTCCTTGGTCTCGGTGAAGACGCGCTCGAGCTGGGCCTGGTAGTCCTGGAGGACGTGCTCGGCCTCCTCGAGCGTGATGTCACCGCGCGCGACGAGGTTCTCGGTGTACAGCTTGCGCACCGAGCGCTTGGCCTCGATGAGGTTGTACATGAGCGGCTGCGTCATCGAGGGGTCGTCGCCCTCGTTGTGACCGCGGCGGCGGTAGCAGATCAGGTCGATGATCACGTCGCGGTCGAACTGCTCGCGGAACGCGAAGGCGAGCTCCGCGACGCGCACGCACGCCTCGGGGTCGTCGCCGTTCACGTGGAAGATCGGGACCTGGTAGCCCTTGGCCACGTCGGTCGCGTACGTCGTCGAGCGCGACGACGACGGACCGGTCGTGAACCCGACCTGGTTGTTGATGATGACGTGCACCGTGCCGCCCGTGCGGTACCCGCGCAGCTGGGCGAGGTTGAGCACCTCGGGCACGACGCCCTGGCCCGCGAAGGCCGCGTCGCCGTGGATGAGGATCGGCAGGACGGAGAAGCCGTCGCCGCCGAGGTCGATGCGGTCCTGCTTGGCGCGCACGATGCCCTCGAGCACCGGGTCGACCGCCTCGAGGTGGGACGGGTTGGCCGCGAGGTAGACCTTCGTCGTCGCCCCGCTCTCCGCGGTGAAGACGCCCTCGGTGCCGAGGTGGTACTTCACGTCGCCCGAGCCCTGCACGCTCTTCGGGTCGAGGTTGCCCTCGAACTCCGCGAAGATCTGCGCGTAGCTCTTGCCCGCGATGTTGGCGAGCACGTTGAGGCGGCCACGGTGGGCCATGCCGATGCCGACCTCGTCGAGGCCGTTCTCCGCCGCCTTCGACAGGATGGCGTCGAGCAGCGGGATCACCGACTCGCCGCCCTCGAGCGAGAAGCGCTTCTGCCCGACGAACTTCGTCTGCAGGAACGTCTCGAAGGCCTCGGCCGAGTTGAGGCGGCGCAGGATGCGGAGCTGGTCCTCGCGCGGCGTGCGGGCGTAGCCCGACTCGAGCCGCTCCTGGAGCCACTTGCGCTGGGTGCGGTCGGCCAGGTGCATGTACTCCACGCCGACGGTGCGGCAGTAGGAGTCGCGCAGCAGGCCGAGGATGTCGCGCAGCGAGGACTTCGTCCTGCCGCCGAAGCCGCCCGTGGGGAACGTGCGGTCCAGGTCCCACAGCGTCATGCCGTGGTTCTGGATGTCCAGGTCGCCGTGCTTGCGCTGCCGGTACGCGAGCGGGTCGGTGTCCGCCATGAGGTGGCCGCGGGACCGGTAGGAGTGGATGAGCTCCGCGATCTTCGCGGGCTTGGCCGCCTCGATCTCGGCGTCCGTGGTGTTGTCGCGGACCCAGCGCACCGGCTCGTAGGGGATGCGCAGCGCCGCGAACACGCGGTCGTAGAAGCCGTCCTCGCCCAGGAGCTTCTGCGACAGGATCCGCAGGAACTCGCCCGACTGGGCGCCCTGGATGATGCGGTGGTCGTAGGTCGACGTGATCGTCAGGACCTTCGAGATGCCCAGGCGCGCGAGGCGCTCGGTGGACGCGCCCGCGAACTCGGCGGGGTAGTCCATCGCACCGACGCCGATGATCGTGCCCTGGCCGGCCATGAGGCGCGGGACCGAGTGGACGGTGCCGATGCCGCCGGGGTTGGTGAGCGAGATCGTGGTCCCGGCGAAGTCGTCGACGCCGAGCTTGCCGCCGCGCGCGCGGCGCACGAGGTCCTCGTAGGCCGCCCAGAACTGGGCGAAGTCCATCGACTCGGCCTTCTTGATGCTCGGCACGAGGAGCTGGCGCGACCCGTCCGGCTTGGCGAGGTCGATCGCGAGACCGAAGTTCACGTGCGCCGGCTGGTTCACCGCGGGCTTGCCGTCGAGCTGCGTGTAGCTCGCGTTCATGACCGGCATGTCCGCCAGCGCCTCGACGAGCGCGAACCCGATGAGGTGCGTGAACGAGATCTTGCCGCCGCGGCCGCGCGCGAGGTGGTTGTTGATGACGATCCGGTTGTCGACCATGAGCTTGGCCGGCACCGCGCGCACCGACGTCGCCGTCGGCACCTGGATGCTGGCCTCCATGTTCGTCACGACGCGCGCCGCGGGACCGCGGAGCTTCTGCACGTCGTCCCCGACGGTCTCCGCCTCGGCCGCCGGGGCGCCGGCGACCTTGCGGGCCGGGACCTGCGCGTACGGCGCGGTCGCGGGCTGGGCGGTCGCGACGGGACGCGTCGCCAGGACCGCCTCGGCGGCGGCGTTGACCGCGGGGTCGGCCGGGAGCTTCGGGGGCTTGACGCGCTGCGCCGCCTCGGCGGCGGCCGAGCCGTCCGTCACGGCGGCGGGGACGACCGGCGCGGCGGGGGCCGCCGGTGCCGTGGGGGACCCGTTCACGGGCGTCGACGGCGCGGCGGCCGTCGTCGTGGCCTGCTCGGCACGCTCCGCCGGACGGTAGTCCTCGAAGAAGTCCCACCACGCGGGGTCCACCGCGTTCTTGTCCAGGAGGTACTGCTCGTACAGCTCGTCGACCAGCCACTCGTTCGCTCCGAACACGGAGCTTGCGTCGCTGATCGCCTCTGACTCAGCCTTCGGGGACACGCGAGGATCGCCCACTTTCACACACAGGTCGCTGTCGGTCACAGTCTGCGAGCAGACGCGTGGCGGCACGCGCGAGGCGTGGCGCCCGACGTCGGCGCAGACTCGTCCGGATTCCGGACCACTCCAGCCTAGGCCCTCGACGGCGGCCCAGGGGGCTGCGCGGGACGTTCGCGCGCGGCCTGTTCGCGGGTTCTTCACGCCGCGTCTGGGCCAGGCAAACGTGACCCCACGCGGACCTCGTCGGACGGCAAGATCGCGGAATTCCAAGCCATAGCGAGGTATCCGGGGCGCGCGGTGTGACGGAACTCACTCGTCCTCGCGTGCTCGTGACCCACGCTGTCAGCGCCGGGCTCAGCGCGCCGTCGGGTCCTCGCGGCCCGCCGCCGGGTCGTCGAGCAGGTCGGGCTCGACGGGGTGGGCGTGCGCCGGGAGCGTGACACGCATCGTCGCGCCGCTGCGCGAGTCCGCGACCTCGATCCGCCCGCCGTGCAGGTCGATCGCCCACCGGACGATCGCCAGGCCGATGCCCGTCCCGCCCGTCGAGCCGCCCGTCGTCGTGTGCGTGCCCGTCGCGCTGGCCCGGGCGAAGCGCTCGAAGATGCGCTCGCGGTCCTCCTTCGCGATCCCCGGGCCCTCGTCCACGATCTCGAGCACGACGTCGTCGTCCACGGGGTACGCCTCGAGCCGGATCTCACCCCCCTGGGGAGAGTGCCGGATCGCGTTCTGGAGGAGGTTCGTCACGACCTGGTGCAGACGCTCGCGGTCCGCCTCGAGCACGAGGTCGGGCGGCGTGACGTCGACGACGTACCGCAGCTGCTTCCCGGCCTCCACCATCGACACGGCCTCGGCGTTCTCCTCGAGGAAGTCGCCCACGTCGATCTCGGTGATGTTGAGGGCCGCCGCGCCGGCCTCGATGCGCGACAGGTCCAGGAGGTAGGAGACGAGGCGCGTGAGGCGCTCCGTCTGCGCCAGGGCCATCTCCATGGTCGCGGGCGTCGGCTGCGTGACGCCGTCGACGACGTTCTCGAGCTGTGCCTGGAGCGCCGCGATCGGGGTCCGCAGCTCGTGCGAGACGTTCGCGATGAGCTCGCGGCGCACCTGGTCGCTCGTCGCCAGGTCCTCCGCCATGACGTTGAACGCGACCGCGAGCTGGCCCACCTCGTCGCGGCTCGTCGCCCGCACGCGTCGCGTGTAGTCGCCGTCGGCCATGGCGCGTGCCGCCGCCGTCATCTCGCGCAGCGGTGACGTCATGCCGCGCGCGAGGAGCTGGGTGAGCAGCAGCGACAGGACGATCGCGAGCGGGAACGTGCGCGACGGCCCGAGCTGGTTCTGGAGCCCGATCCACGTGATGAGGACCGCGAGCGTGACGGTCGCGGCCACGAGCACGCCGAGCTTGATCTTCAGCGAGCGGAACGAGTCGAGCGGCCGGACGTCGGGCAGGTGGGGGCGGATCGTGTGCGCACGGTGCACGCCGTTCCGCGCCGGAGCGTTCGTCGACCCGCCCGGGCCCCGGCCCGGGCCCGTGCCGTCGGCCGGGTCGGCAGGGGAGGAGGTCATCCGGCGGGCGGCTCGAACGCGTACCCGACGCCGTGCACCGTCCGGATGAGGTCGGCGCCGAGCTTGCGGCGCAGCGCCTTGATGTGCGAGTCGACGGTGCGCGTCCCGCTCGCGTCGGCCCAGTCCCACACCTCCGCGAGGAGGCGCTCGCGCGTGAGCACGGTCTTGGGCGAGCTCGCCAGCATGACGAGGAGCTCGAACTCGGTGGGCGTGAGGTGGACCTCCTCGCCCGCGCGGTAGACCCGGCGCTGGGCCTTGTCGATGGTCACGTCGCCGACCGTCATGGGCGGGTCGGTCGGGGCGGCGCTCGCGGCCTGCGTGGCGCGGTCGACCCGGCGCAGCAGCGCCTTGATGCGCGCGACGAGCTCGCGCATCGAGAAGGGCTTCGTCATGTAGTCGTCCGCGCCGACGCCGAGCCCGATGAGCATGTCGGTCTCGTCGTCGCGCGCGGTGAGCATGAGGATCGGCACGGGCTGCTCGGCCTGGATGCGCCGGGTCACCTCGAGGCCGTCGATGCCGGGCAGCATGACGTCGAGCACGATGACGTCCGGGCGCAGCCGCGTCGCGGCGTCGACGCCGGAGAGCCCGTCGCGCGCGACCTCGACGCGCCAGCCCTCCGCGCTCAGGCGCTGCGCGATCGCGGTCGCGATGGCGGGCTCGTCCTCGACGACGAGGACCGTCGCCGCCTGCTGCGGGGTGCCGCCGGCCAGAGGTGCCGTCGTGGGCACGGGCCCGCGGCCCGGGACGGGACCGGCGCCCGCGCCGGTCGGTGATGCGCTCGCTGCCCTCGGATCTGCCATGGGATACAGCGTGGCACACGTCGGCCCAGGTCGGCCGGATTTCGCCGCCGCCCGGCACCCCGGGCGCCGCACGGCCGGGCGGCCCGGGGGGAGCGGGCGCTAGCATCGTCGGCACGATGAAGAGCACCTCCCGATATCGGTGGAGCACCTCGTGGTAGGCGACTGGGCCATGGTCGCGCTCGGGGTGCTCCTCACCGCAGGCACCGCCGTCTTCGTGGCCAGCGAGTTCTCCCTGGTCACCCTCGACCCCGCCGTCCTCCCCGCGGGCGACGACCCCGACCAGGAGGGCGACAGACGCGGCTCCCCGCCGTCGGGCCGGAAGGCCCGTGCCGACCGCCGCGACCGCAGCGTCCGGGCCGGTCTCAAGCACCTGTCGACCGAGCTGTCGTCCGCGCAGGTCGGCATCACGCTGACGACGATCCTCCTCGGCTACACGGCGCAGCCCGCGCTGCTCTCGCTGTTCGGCACCGGGCTGGGTGCCACGGCGCTCGGCCAGGCGGCGTCCGCCGTCCTCGCCGGCGTCCTCGCCCTCCTCGTCGTGAACTTCGTCTCGATGCTCTTCGGTGAGCTCATCCCGAAGAACTTCGCCCTGAGCGCGCCCTACGCGACGGCCCGGCAGGTCGTGCCCGTGCAGCGCCAGTTCACCAAGCTGTTCCGGCCGGTGATCGCCGTGCTCAACGGGTCGGCGAACGCGATCCTGCGGCGCGTCGGCGTCGAGCCGCGCGAGGAGCTGTCGGGCGCCCGCTCGGCCTCGGAGCTCGCCGCGCTCGTGCGCCGCTCCGCCCAGGAGGGCACGCTGGACGTGTCCGTCGCGACGCTCCTCACCAACTCCATCGAGCTGGACGAGCTGAGCGCCGTCGACGTCATGACGGACCGGATGCGGATGGTCGTGGTCGACCGTGACGCGACGGCCGCGGACGTCGTCGACGCCGCGCGGCGGACCGGGCACTCCCGGTTCCCCGTCATCGGCGAGGACCGGGACGACGTCGTCGGTCTCGTCCACCTGCGCCGCGCCGTCGCCGTCCCGTACGACCGGCGCGAGGAGGTCCCGGCGGCCGCGCTCATGGTCGAGGCGCCCCGGGTCCCCGAGACCGTGCGCCTCGGCCCGCTGCTCGTCGAGCTGCGCGGGTTCGGGCTCCAGATGGCGGTCGTCGTCGACGAGTACGGCGGCACCTCCGGCGTCGTGACGCTCGAGGACGTGGTGGAGGAGCTCGTGGGCGACGTGGCGGACGAGCACGACCCCCGCCGCTCCGGCGCGGCCCGGCGCGCGGACGGCTCCTGGCTGGTTCCCGGCGTCATGCGGCCCGACGAGCTCACCGAGGTGACGGGCCTGCGCGTGCCCGAGGACGGCGCCTACGAGACGCTCGGCGGCCTCGTGATGGCCCGGCTCGGGCGCGTGCCCGTCCCGGGCGACGAGGTCGTCGCGGGCGACGCACGGGACCGCGTCGTGCTGCGCGTCGAGGCCATGGAGGGGCGGCGGGTCGAGCGGCTCTCGGTCCGGGCGACGCCGGTGGAGGTGGAGTCGTGAGCTCGACCACCGCACTGCTCGTCGCCGTCCTCCTGCTCGCGGGGAACGCGTTCTTCGTCGGCGCCGAGTTCGCCGTCATCTCCGCGCGCCGCTCGGCGATCGAGCCGCTCGCCGCGCAGGGGAACCGCCGGGCGCAGACCGTCCTGTGGGCGATGGAGAACGTGTCCCTCATGCTCGCGTGCGCCCAGCTCGGCGTCACGGTCTGCTCGACGGGCCTCGGCGTCGTGGCGGAGCCCGCGCTCGCGCACCTCATCGAGGACCCGCTGCACGCGCTCGGCGTGAGCACGTCGCTCGCGCACCCCATCGCGTTCGTCGTCGCGCTCGCGATCGTCGTCTACCTGCACGTGGTGCTCGGCGAGATGGTCCCCAAGAACCTCGCCGTCGCGGGGCCGGAGACGGCGGTCATGTGGTTCGGGCCCCCGCTCGTGTGGATCGGGCGCGTGCTGCGCCCGGTCATCGTCGCGCTCAACTGGCTCGCGAACCACGCGGTCCGGGCGACGGGGGTCGAGCCCAAGGACGAGGTCGCCTCGGCGTTCACTGCGGAGGAGGTCCAGTCGATCGTCGAGCACTCGCAGGCGGAGGGCGTGCTCCGGGACGAGCAGGGCCTCCTCTCGGGCGCGATCGAGTTCTCCGAGCGCACGGCGCAGGACGTCATGGTCCCGGTCGCCGACCTCGTCACGGTCACCGAGGGCTGCACGCCCGAGGAGGTCGAGCGGCTCGTCGCGAAGACAGGGTTCTCACGGTTCGCCGTCGCCGACGCGTCGGGCGAGCTCGTGGGCTACCTCCACGTCAAGGACGTGCTGTACGCGGACGAGACGACGCGCGGTGCGCCGGTCCCGTCCTGGCGCGTGCGAGCGCTCGCGACCGCCGCCCCGGGCGACGAGGTCGAGGACGCGCTCCGGGCGATGCAGCGCTCGGGCGCGCACCTGGCGCGCGTCGACGCGCCCGAGGGCGGCGGCGCCCTCGGCGTCGTGTTCCTCGAGGACATCCTCGAGGAGCTCGTGGGGGAGGTGCGCGACGCCATGCAGCGTCGCCACTGACGAGCGTCCCCGGCGCCGAGACCGGTCCTGAGCAGGGGACTTGGCATCGCCGGAGTGCTTCGTTACTGTTCCGTGATTGATCGGTCGTCGGTGGCCCGAGAGCCACCCCGAAGGGTGAGAGGCAGGTGGCGGGTGGAGTCGCAGCAGACCGACGCACCCGCCCTCGAGTCCCGACGGGCCCGGCGCGAGGCGGAGCAGGGCTCCCGTCGTCGTCGCCCCCAGGCGCAGGTCTCCAGCCAGCACCGCTGGATGCCGCGCATCGCCGTCCTCGGGACGCTCGCCGCCGCGACGATCGCGATGCCCCTCTCCGCCGGCGCGGACGACGGCCTCGGCAGCGGGTCTCCCTTCGAGCCCGAGACGCGACCGCTGGGCCCCAGCGCGCTCGACCTCGCGACCGCCGGGTCGACGGCGCCCGCGGTCTCCCAGAGCGTCGCGGCCGCACCCCGCGTCGAGGTGCGCCGCGAGGCCGCCTCCCGGTCCGCCGCGCGCGACCCCCTCCCCGGCTGCGACCCCACCGTGCGCCCCGCCGGCACCAACGGCAAGCTCGACGAGCACGCGCTGTGCGAGCTCTGGCAGGCCGGCGAGCACCTGCGGCCCGACGCGGCCGTCTCGCTGTCGGCCATGAACGAGGCCTTCCGTGCGACGTTCGGTCGCGACCTGTGCCTCGTCTCGTCGTACCGCACGCTCTCGACGCAGGTCTCGCTCAAGTCCTCCCGCGGCGCGTTCGCCGCGCCTCCCGGCTGGTCCATGCACGGGTGGGGGCTCGCGATCGACCTCTGCTCGGTCGAGACCGGCTCGCGCGAGGTCTACGCGTGGATCAACCAGAACGGTGCCACCTACGGCTGGGCCAACCCCGCCTGGGCCAAGCGCGGCGGAAGCGGCGCCTACGAGCCGTGGCACTTCGAGTTCGTCCAGGGCGTCGAGGAGATCCAGAGCTCCTGACGCGCGGCCCGTCGCCCTCCGCCGCGGCCGTCGCCGCCGTATCGTCGGAAGCGTGGCCGACCTGCTCCTCGCCGCGGTCGTCCTGCGCCGTCCCGAGCACGCGCTCGCCGCGCAGGTGCTGAGCCTCGCGCTCTCCGGACTCGTCAGGGTCGAGCCGACAGCGTCCGGGTCGCCCCCGGCTCTCACCCTCCTCGACCCCGAGCCGTCCTCCGAGCGCGACCGAGTCGCGCTCCTCGCGGTGTTCGGCGACGGCGCCGGGCGGGGGACGCGCGTCGTCCTCGACCCCGCCGACGGCGGTCTCCGCGCCCGGGTGCGCTCCGCCTCGCGCGACGTCGTGCGGGCCGCGCGCCGTGACGGTTACCTCGAGCCCGGGCGGGCGCGCCGCCTCACGGAGAAGGGCGAGGCCGTGCGGGCCGAGCTCGTGGCGCTGGAGGACTCCGTCGAGCGGGAGGTGGCGGACGCTCGCGCGCACGACCACGCGCGCGAGCACGTCTCGTCGGGCGCGCTCCCGTGGGCCGTGCTGTTCGGGCACGAGCCCGGGTGGGTGCCTGTCGATCGTCGGACGGTCCGGTTCGACGTCGCGGCCGTGTGCGACGCGGCCGACGCACTGCGCTGACGGCGTCCGTGCGCGACTCCTTGCACGACGACCCCGCGCCCGGGGCGGTGCTCGTCGACGGCGCCGGACCTACGGTCCCGCGAGCCGCTCGTTGCGCCCGAAGTCCTGGAGGAACCGCGGCCCGGACGCCGCGAGCTCGGCCTCGAATTCCTCGCGCCACGAGCCGTAGGGCCGGTTGGCCAGGGCGTCGTTGGAGAAGCGGGGGTCGTCGGTGAGCTCCGTGACGCAGAAGGCGGGGATCTGGAGGTCCGTGACGGGTCCGGTGCGCTCGCACTCGGCGACGACGAGCGGGTGGTTCGCCCCGCCGAACACGTCGACGACCCAGCCGTCCGCCCCGACCCACACCGAGTACCGCGTCTTGACCACGCGCGCGCCGCCACGCCGGATCATCTGCACGCCCACCGCGACGTCGACCTCGCGCTCCGCCTCGTACCGCGTCCCGCCCGCCATGGGCCCCTTCACCGTGAGCGTGCACAGGTCGACGGCGGGCGCGAACCGGTCGAGCAGGCGGACCGGGTCCGTCTCCGCGTCCATCGTCGCGTCGACCGTCGGCACCTTGGCACGCAGCCGCAGCGCGTAGCCCTCGTCCGCCAGGTAGTAGCTCTGCACGATGAGCGCCGGTGCGTCGCGCAGGTCCTCGGGCAGGTCGCGCACGAGGAACCGGCGCTCGAACTCGAAGTCCCCGTAGCCGCCGTCGGTCATGGCCCCACCGTAGCGGGACGACGGGAGGTGCGGCGGTGGACGGGCGGAACCGGAGACGGCGCGAGCCCGGCCGCCAGAGGCGGGCCGGGCTCGTCGGAGCGGAGCAGGGTGCCCTCGATAGGATTCGAACCTACGACCTTCTGCTCCGGAGGCAGACGCTCTATCCACTGAGCTACGAGGGCGAGCGCCGACGGTGTCCGCCGACGCGATGCACGAGACTACCAGCACGTCCGGGGTGCGCGGACCCTCCTCGGGCCGGCGTGACTCTCCAGCGGCGCGCGGGCTACTCGCCCCGCGCGAGCAGCCCGTCGACGTCCGGGAGGGCGTCGAACCGCGTGAACGTGCCCGCCTCGGCGATCTCCCGGGCCGCGGCGAGCCAGCCGCCCCAGGCCGTGCGGGCCAGGGTGCCCCCGACGCTGACCCGTCGGACGCCGACCGCGGCCGCCTCCGCGACCGTCGTGAACGGCGCGTTGATCAGCAGGTTCACCGGCTTGGGCGCCACGGCCTCGACGATCGCGGCGGCGTGCTCGAGCGAGGTGATCCGGGGCGCGTAGAGGCAGTCGGCACCGGCTTCGGCGTAGGCCACGAGCCGGCGCAGCGTCTCGTCGATGTCCGGGTGCCCGACGACGAACCCTTCGGAGCGCCCCGTGAGCAGGACGCCGGTGCCGCTCGCGTCGATCGCCTCCCGGGCCGCCCGGACCCGCTCCGCGGCGAGGCCGAGGTCGTGCAGCGGCCGGTCCGCGTCCCCTGTGGAGTCCTCGATCGACAGCCCCGCGACGCCGGTCGTCACGGCCCGGGTCACATGGGCCGCCACGCCGTCCGGGTCCGTTGCGTAACCGCCCTCGAAGTCCGCGTTCACCGGCACCCCGACGGCTGCGGCGACGACGCCGAGGTGGTCGAGCACGTCCTCGAGCCCGACCCCGGTGTCCGGAGCCCCCCGGGTCCACGCGAACCCGGCGCTCGTCGTGGCGAGGGCCGGGAAGCCGAGCTGTTCCAGCACGCGGGCGCTGCCGACGTCCCACGGGTTCGGCATCACGAAGCACCCGGTCTCGTGCAGGCGGTGGAACTCGGCGACGCGGTCGTCCATGACGGCTCCTCGGCTCGGCGGTCGGTGCGGCCGTTCACGACGCCGGTCGTCGCCGTCGCACCTGCCTCCATCTGACGCCCGACCGCCGGGGCGCCACAACCCCTCGTCTCGTCCGGGTGCGGCCGCGAGCCGCGGCCCCGGCCCCGTCCGGGATCCGGAGACACGGCGACGGAGCGCGCTCGTGCCTCGGTAGAATCGCCCGGTGACCCCCGACGAGCTCTCCGAAGCGCTGAGCGCTGCCCTGGCCGCCGCCGTCGCCGACGGCACCCTCGCCCTGGACCCCGCCGCGGTCCCCGAGCGCGTCCACGTGGAGCGACCCCGCCAGCGCGAGCACGGCGACTGGGCCACGAACGTCGCGCTCCAGCTCGCCAAGAAGGCGGGCACGACGCCGCGCGCCCTCGCCGAGGACCTCGCGACGCGGCTCGCGGCGACCCCGGGCGTCAAGGCCGTGGACGTCGCCGGCCCGGGCTTCCTCAACATCACGCTCGACGCGGCCGCGGCGGGCGAGCTCGCGCGCACGATCGTCGAGGCCGGCCCGGCGTACGGGCGCGGCGGCTCCGAGGCGGGCACGAAGGTCAACCTCGAGTTCGTGTCCGCGAACCCGACCGGGCCCATCCACATCGGCGGCGTCCGCTGGGCCGCGGTCGGCGACTCGCTCGCGCGGGTGCTCGAGGCGAGCGGCGCGGACGTGACGCGCGAGTACTACTTCAACGACCACGGCGCGCAGATCGACCGCTTCGCGCGCTCGCTCCTCGCGCGCGCTCGCGGCCTGGAGGCGCCCGAGGACGGGTACGGCGGCGAGTACATCAGCGAGATCGCGGACGCGGTCATCGCGGACGCGGTCGCCGCCGGCGACCCCGACCCGCGCACGCTCCCGGACGCCGAGGCGCAGGAGGTCTTCCGGGCGCGGGGCGTCGAGCGCATGTTCGGCGAGATCAAGGCGTCGCTGCACGACTTCGGCGTCGACTTCGACGTGTACTTCCACGAGGACTCGCTGCACGAGTCGGGCGCCGTGGAGCGTGCGGTCGAGCGCTTGCGCGAGTCGGGCCACATGTTCGAGCAGGACGGCGCGACGTGGCTGCGCACGACCGACTTCGGCGACGACAAGGACCGCGTCGTCATCAAGTCGGACGGCGACGCCGCGTACATCGCGGGCGACATCGCGTACTACCTCGACAAGCGCGAGCGCGGCTTCGACGAGGTCATCATCATGCTCGGTGCCGACCACCACGGGTACGTGGGCCGCATGATGGCGGTGTGCGCCGCGTTCGGCGACACCCCGGGGAAGAACCTCCAGCTCCTCATCGGGCAGATGGTCAACCTCGTCAAGGACGGGCACCCCGTGCGCATGTCCAAGCGCGCCGGGACCGTCGTGACGCTCGAGGACCTCGTGGACGCCGTCGGCGTCGACGCCGCGCGCTACTCCCTCGCGCGCTCGTCGGCGGACCAGAACATCGACCTCGACCTCGACCTGCTCGCCCGGGCGACGAACGAGAACCCCGTCTACTACGTGCAGTACGCGCACTCGCGCACGGCGGCCGTGGACCGCAACGCGGCCGACCGGGGCGTCGCGCGCGTCGACGGCTTCGTGCCCGCGCTGCTCGACCACCCGAGCGAGGCCGCGCTCATCGGTCGCCTGACCGAGTTCCCGCGCATCGTGGCCCAGGCCGCGGAGCTGCGCGAGCCGCACCGCGTCGCGCGCTACCTCGAGGCGCTCGCGGGCGACTACCACACGTGGTACCAGCAGAAGTCCCAGCGCGTCCTGCCCTACCCGGACGAGGAGGTCACGGACACGCACCGCACGCGCCTGTGGCTCAACGACGCGGTGCGCCAGGTGCTCGCCAACGGCCTCGGGCTGCTCGGCGTCTCCGCGCCGGAGCGCATGTGAGCACGGGCCTGCCGGGGTACCCCGGCGAGCCGTGGTCGCGGGGCGTGCGCCGGGGTGAGGACGGGGCGGTCGAGGTCGCGGGCGTCGGCGTCCACGAGCTCGCGGCCGCGCACGGCACGCCCGCGTACGTGCTCGACGAGGCTGACTTCCGCGCGCGCGCCCGGGCGTACCGTACGGCGTTCGAGGCGGCGTTCCGCGCCGTCGGCTCCGACGTCGACGTGTACTACGCGGGCAAGGCCCTGCTGACGGTGGCCGTCGCGCGCTGGGCGCGCGAGGAGGGCCTGCGGGTCGACACCGCGAGCGGGGGAGAGCTCGCCGTCGCGCTGCGCGCGGGCGTCCCCGGTCCCGAGATCGGGCTGCACGGCAACAACAAGTCCGACACCGAGATCGGCCGGGCGCTGGACGAGGGCGTCGGCCGGATCATCGTCGACTCGCTCGTCGAGGTCGAGCGCGTCGCGCGCCTCGCGGGCGAGCGCGGCGTCGTCGCGCCCGTCATGGTGCGCGTCACGACGGGCGTCCACGCGGGCGGGCACGAGTACATCTCGACCGCCCACGAGGACCAGAAGTTCGGCCTGTCGATCGCCGCGCCGCGCGCGGCGGACGGCACCCGGGCCGGCGACTCCCCGGCCATGACCGCGCTGCTCGACGTGGTCGCGCGCCCCGAGCTGCACCTGCTGGGGATCCACTCGCACATCGGGTCGCAGATCCTCGACCCGTCGGGGTTCGAGGTCGCGGCGCGCGCGGTGCTGGAGCTGCGCGCCGAGCTCGCCGCGCGCTCGGGCGTGCTCGTCGACGAGGTGGACGTCGGCGGTGGCTACGGGATCGCGTACCTCCCCGGGGAGGTCGCGCTCGACCCCGAGCGCGTCGCGAAGGACGTCGCGGCCGCGGTCGATGCGGTGGCCGCGGAGCTCGGCACGCCGCTGCCGCGGTTCTCGATCGAGCCCGGGCGGGCGATCGTCGGGCCGGCCGGCCTCACGCTCTACACGGTCGGCACGGTCAAGCCGGTGACGCTCGACGACGGCCGCGTGCGCACGTACGTGTCCGTCGACGGCGGCATGAGCGACAACATCCGTCCTGCGCTCTACGCGGCGCAGTACCACGCGGAGGTCGTCGGCCGGTCGTCGGACGCGGAGCCGCTCCTCGCGCGCGTGGTCGGCAAGCACTGCGAGAGCGGCGACATCGTCGTCCACGAGGTGCAGCTCCCCGGCGACGTGCGTGCGGGCGACCTCCTGGCGGTCCCGGCGACCGGTGCCTACGGCCGCTCGATGGCGTCGAACTACAACCTGCTGACGCGTCCGCCCGTGGTCGCCGTGCGCGACGGCGCGAGCCGCGTGCTCGTGCGCCGAGAGACCGTCGAGGACCTGCTGGCGCTCGACGAGGGCTGACCGTGCGTCGCGCCCGGGGAGGCCGGCATCCGACCCGTGGGCACGCCCCGGGCGGTCGCACGGGGCGCCGTATCCTGTGCCTGCGGCTCCCGAGCCACCCGGGCACGACCCGGGCCGCGTGCACGGCGCCGCACCCGTCCTGACCACCCGAGGAAGGTCCGTCGTGCCCCCTGCCGCCGAGTCCCACCCGCCCCTGCGCGTCGCCCTGCTGGGGTGCGGCGTCGTCGGCACCCAGGTCGCGCGGCTGCTGACGGAGCAGGCGGACGACCTCGCCTCGCGCGTGGGCGCCCGCCTCGAGCTCGTCGGGATCGCGGTGCGGAGCACGGCCGCCCCGCGCGCCGCCGCGATCGACCGCTCGCTGCTCACCGAGGACGCCGAGGGCCTCGTTGCGCGCGCGGACATCGTCGTCGAGGTCATGGGCGGCACCGAGCCCGCGCGGTCGCTCCTGCTGCGCGCGATCGACGCCGGCGCCGCCGTCGTCACGGCGAACAAGGCGCTGCTCGCCGAGGACGGGCCCACGCTCTACAAGGCCGCCGACGCGGCCGGCGTCGACATCTACTTCGAGGCCGCCGTCGCGGGCGCGATCCCCATCGTGCGCCCCGTGCGCGAGTCGCTCGCGGGCGACCGCGTGCGCCGCGTGCTCGGCATCGTCAACGGGACGACCAACTACGTCCTCGACCAGATGGCCACCACGGGCATGGACCTCGAGGAGGCCGTCAAGGAGGCGCAGGACCTCGGTTACGCGGAGGCGGACCCGACGGCCGACGTCGAGGGGTACGACGCCGCGGCCAAGGCCGCGATCCTCGCGAGCCTCGCCTTCCACACGCGCGTGTCGCTGGACGACGTCGCGCGCGAGGGCATCATGTCCGTCACGGCCGACGACGTCGCGTGGGCCGCGCAGACCGGCCACGTCATCAAGCTCCTCGCCATCGCGGAGCTGCGCGACGGCACCACGGCAGGCACCCCGGTCGGCGCAGGGGCGGGGTCGCCCGCGGGCGTCTCCGTGCGCGTGCACCCGGCGCTCGTGCCCACGTCGCACCCCCTCGCGAACGTCCGCGGGTCGTTCAACGCGGTGTTCGTCGAGGCGGAGTCCGCGGGCGAGCTCATGTTCTACGGGCGTGGCGCGGGCGGCGCCCCGACGGCGTCGGCCGTCCTGGGCGACGTCGTCTCCGCCGCGCGGCACCGCGTGCTCGGCGGCAAGGGCCCGCAGGAGTCCACCTACGCGGAGCTCGCCATCCTGCCCGCGAGCGCGGCCGTGACCCGCTACCAGGTGCGCCTCGACGTCGACGACCGCCCGGGCGTCCTCGCGCAGGTCGCGCACGCGCTCGCCGAGCACGGCGTCTCCATCGAGGCGGTCCGTCAGCCGACGGCACCGGGCGTCTCCGACGTCGCCGAGCCCGGGGTCGCCGAGCTCCTCATCACCACGCACGCGGCGCCGGAGTCGGCGCTGTCCGCGACCGTCGCGGCGGTCGCCGAGCTCGAGCCCGTCCGCACGATCACGTCCGTCCTGAGAGTCGAGGGAGCCTGATGGCCCACCAGTGGAGAGGCATCATCGCCGAGTACGCGGAGCGTCTGCCCGCGCACGTGTCCGAGCGCGTCGTCACGCTCGGCGAGGGCGGCACGCCGCTCGTCGAGGCACCGGCGCTCTCCGCGCGCACGGGCGCGCAGGTCTTCGTCAAGGTCGAGGGCATGAACCCCACGGGGTCGTTCAAGGACCGCGGCATGACGACGGCGATCTCCGCCGCCGCGGGGCGCGGCGCGCAGGCGGTCGTGTGCGCCTCGACGGGCAACACGTCGGCGTCGGCCGCGGCGTACGCGGTGCGCGCCGGGATGACGTGCGCGGTCCTCGTCCCGGACGGCAAGATCGCGATGGGCAAGCTCAGCCAGGCGATCGCGCACGGCGCGCGCCTGCTCCAGGTCGACGGGAACTTCGACGACTGCCTCGTCGCGGCGCGCAAGCTCGCCGACTCCTACCCGGTCGAGCTCGTCAACTCCGTGAACCCCGACCGCATCGAAGGCCAGAAGACCGGCGCGTTCGAGATCGTCGACGCGCTGGGGGACGCGCCCGACATCCACGCGCTGCCCGTCGGCAACGCGGGGAACATCACGGCGTACTGGAAGGGGTTCCGGGAGTACGCCGGCCAGGGCGCCCCGGGTCACGCGGGGGAGGGCCTGCCGGCCGTCGCGACGCACGTGCCGCAGATGTGGGGCTTCCAGGCCGCGGGCGCCGCACCGATCGTCGCGGGCCACCCGATCACCGAGCCGGAGACGATCGCGACCGCGATCCGCATCGGCAACCCCGCGTCGTGGGAGCTCGCCGAGTCGGCGCGCGACGACTCGGGCGGCGTCATCGAGGCCGTCACGGACGAGCAGATCCTCGCGGCGCACCGGGTCCTGTCGAGCGAGGTCGGCGTGTTCGTCGAGCCCGCGTCGGCGGCCGGCGTCGCGGGGATCCTGGCGCGCGCCGAGCGCGGGCTCGTGCCCGCGGGCGCGCGCATCGTCGTCACGGTCACGGGCCACGGGCTCAAGGACCCGCAGTGGGCGCTGCGCACGCTCGACGGCAGCGAGGTGACGCCGACGCGCGTGAGCGCCGACGTCGTGTCCATCGCCGACGCCCTCGGGCTCGACTGATGCAGCTCGGCGCGGACCACGTGCGGGTGCGCGTCCCGGCGACGAGCGCGAACCTCGGCCCTGGTTTCGACGCGCTGGGTCTGGCGCTCGCGCTCCACGACGTGCTGGAGGTGCGCGCGCTCGCGACCGACGAGGTCGTGGTCGACGTCGAGGGCGAGGGCGCCGGCGAGGTTCCGGGCGACGAGACGCACCTCGTGGTGCGGGCGCTGCGGGCCGCGCTCGACGTGGCCGGCGCACCGCAGACCGGGTTGCACCTGACCTGCGTCAACCGCGTCCCGCACGGGCGGGGCCTCGGCTCCTCGGCGGCCGCCGTCGTCGCGGGCATCGTGGCGGCGCGGGCGCTCGTCGCCGACCCGTCGGTCCTCGACGACGACGTGGCGCTCGGCCTCGCGACCGCCATCGAGGGGCACCCGGACAACGCGGCGCCCGCGCTCCTGGGCGGTGCGACCGTCGCGTGGGACGCGGGCCAGGTCGCCGGGCCCCGTGCCGCGCGGCTGGACGTGCACCCCGACGTCCGGGCCACCGTGCTCGTGCCCTCGGCCCGGCTCGCGACGAGCCGGGCGCGGGGGGTGCTCCCGACGCACGTGCCGCACGCCGACGCCGCCTTCAACGCGGGGCGTGCGGCCCTCCTCGTCGA
Organism: Cellulosimicrobium sp. E-16; assembly: GCF_049913115.1. Classification (NCBI taxonomy): domain Bacteria; kingdom Bacillati; phylum Actinomycetota; class Actinomycetes; order Micrococcales; family Promicromonosporaceae; genus Cellulosimicrobium; species Cellulosimicrobium sp. E-16. The sequence continues at coordinate 3,331,919 of NZ_CP183974.1, read as the reverse complement.
GGCGCTCGCCCGGCGGCCCGACCTGCTGCTCGACGCGACGGACGACCGCCTGCACCAGGCCTACCGGGCCGACGTCATGCCGTCGTCGTTCGAGCTCGTGCAGGCGCTGCGGGCCCGCGGCCTCGCCGCGACCGTCTCGGGTGCGGGCCCGACCGTCCTCGTGCTCTCGGCGGCGGACCGGCTGGGGGAGGTCGCGCGCGTCGCGGACTCGCTCGTCGGGGGGACCGCGGACTGGGCGGTGCACCGTCTCGACGTCGACACGCGTGGCGTCGTGGGCGAACGGCTCTGACCTCGGGCGTGCCGGTGCTAGGATGGTTCCCAGCCTTCGGTCACGCTCTCGCACCAGTACATCCGCACGCGGAGCGCGCTCTCGCCCACCGGGTGTGCCGCGACCGAGCAGTCCGAGAGAAGGCAATCCAGCCCCGCGTCAGATGACGTCGTCGTACCACTGACGCGTGGCGACACCTACGCACCGGCCGTCACGGCCGGGCGTCGACCACCCGCGGCCCGCCCTCTGAGCGGCGGGCGCAAACGAGGGGGAAGGGTCCTTCGTGACAGACACCATCGACACCGCCACGAGCAGCGCGACCGGTTCGGCCGCTGCCGGCGGGAACGCCCGGACCGGCGCGCTCTCCACGCTGCGCCTCCCGGAGCTGCAGGCTCTCGCCTCGCAGCTCGGGGTCAAGGGCACGTCCAAGATGCGCAAGGGCGATCTTGTGGACGTCATCCGCGCCCGCACCGGCGAGCAGGGCGCGTCCGAGCGCCCCGCCACGCCGCGGCGCGACACGGACGGGGCGAACGCCGCGGGCCGTGAGACGAGCGAGGCGCCCGCCGCCTCCGGGCGCGGCCGCAGCCGCCGCGCCGAGCGCCCCGCCGCCAGCCCGGCGGGCACCACCGACACCGCGACGACGGCGCGTCAGGACGCGCCCTCGGCCGCGAGCCGCGAGGAGCGCACCGCCGCTCCCGTGCTCGACCTGCCCGTGCGCGCCGACGAGCAGCGCACGGAACAGCGGGGGGAGCGTCGTGACGGCCGTCGTGACTCCCGCTCGGAGGCCGCCGCCGCGGTCGCCGAGGCGCTCGGCGAGCAGGGCGTGCGCACGCGCGACACCTCGAACGAGTCCGTCGACGAGCGCGCCGCGCGCGCCGCCGCGGCGGTCGGCCTCGTCACGGGCGAGCGGGGTTCGCGCCGTGCGGGCCGCGGTGCCGGCGCCCCCCGGACCGGCGAGGGTGACGGCGACGCGCCGCGCGCCGACCGCCAGCGCGACCAGCAGGGCGGCGAGCGCCAGCGCGACCAGCAGGGCGGTCAGCAGCGCGAGCAGCAGAGCGGCGGCCAGCAGACCCGCGGCGAGCGCCAGGCGGACCGGCGGGACGACCGCCAGCTGCTGGACGACGAGCGCGGCGGACGCCGGCGTCGGGGTCGTGACCGCGGCCGCGAGCGCGACCGCAAGCGCGGCCGCAACCGCCAGGGTCCGGACGTCGCGGGCCTCGACGACATCGAGGTCAACGAGGACGACGTGCTGCTCCCCGTCGCGGGCATCCTCGACATCCTCGACAACTACGCGTTCGTGCGCACCAGCGGGTACCTGCCGGGCCAGAACGACGTCTACGTCTCGCTCGGCCAGGTGAAGAAGGCCGGCCTGCGCCGCGGTGACGCGGTCACGGGCGCCGTGCGCCAGCCGCGCGAGGGCGAGAACCAGGGCAGCACGGCGCGCCAGAAGTTCAACGCGCTCGTGCGCCTGGACACCGTCAACGGCATGTCGCCCGACGAGGCGCGCCAGCGCCCCGAGTTCACCAAGCTCACGCCGCTGTACCCGCAGGACCGCCTGCGCCTGGAGAACACCGAGGCGACGCGGCTGACGCCGCGCGTCATCGACATCGTCGCGCCGATCGGCAAGGGCCAGCGCGGCCTCATCGTCGCGCCGCCCAAGGCCGGCAAGACGATCATCATGCAGCAGATCGCCAACGCGATCACGGCCAACAACCCCGAGGTCCACCTCATGGTGGTGCTCGTGGACGAGCGGCCCGAAGAGGTCACGGACATGGAGCGGACGGTGAAGGGCGAGGTCATCGCCTCGACGTTCGACCGCCCCGCGTCCGACCACACGATCGTCGCCGAGCTCGCGATCGAGCGCGCGAAGCGCCTGGTCGAGCTCGGCCAGGACGTCGTCGTGCTCCTCGACTCGCTCACCCGCCTGTCGCGCGCGTACAACCTCGCGGCGCCGGCTTCGGGCCGCATCCTGTCCGGTGGTGTGGACGCGTCCGCGCTCTACCCGCCCAAGCGGTTCTTCGGCGCGGCCCGCAACATCGAGAACGGCGGCTCGCTGACGATCCTGGCCTCGGCGCTCGTCGAGACGGGCTCGAAGATGGACGAGGTCATCTTCGAGGAGTTCAAGGGCACGGGGAACATGGAGCTCCGCCTGTCGCGCAACCTCGCGGACAAGCGCATCTTCCCGGCCGTGGACGTCAACGCGTCCGGCACGCGCCGCGAGGAGATCCTCCTGTCGCAGGACGAGCTGAAGATCGTCTACAAGCTCCGTCGTGTCATGGGCGCCCTCGACCAGCAGCAGGCGATCGAGCTGCTGCTCGGCCAGCTCAAGAAGACGCAGACGAACGTCGAGTTCCTGCTCCACGTCCAGAAGACCACGCCGGGCGGTCTTGCGGACGACGACAACGTCGGCCGCACGATCTGACGGTCGTCCGGCAGGAGCCGACGGCGGGCGGCCCCGGGAAGTTCTCGGGGCGCCCGCGCGTTCTGGCACAATGGTTCGTCGGCCTGCGATCGTCAGGCCGCCTGTCGCCGGTTCACAGGTGCGGTCGCCGCACCTGACCCGGAGACGTCACCCCAAGGAGAAAACCGTGAAGTCTGGTATCCACCCCGAGTACGTCGTCACCGAGGTGACCTGCACCTGTGGGAACACCTTCGTGACGCGCAGCACCGAGGCGTCGGGCAAGATCAGCTCTGACGTGTGCAGCGCCTGCCACCCGTTCTACACGGGCAAGCAGAAGATCCTCGACACCGGTGGCCGCGTGGCCCGCTTCCAGGCGCGCTACGGCAAGAAGGACGCCGGCAAGTAGCCGCTCCGCAGCGCCGGTGGTCCGAGCCCGACAACCTCTCCAGGGGCAGTCGGCGAGCTCGGACCACCGGCGCTGTTGCTTTGCCCGAGCGATCCTCCGATCCTCGCGCGGTCGCCGCCCCGGCGCGCCGGCCGCGACCCAGCCCGCCACCGAGGAGCACTCCGTGACCGAGTCGTTCGCCGCCGTCGAGCCGCTGCTGGCCGAGCACGCCGACATCGAGGGCCAGCTCGCCGACCCCACCGTCCACGCGGACGCCGGTCGCGCGCGCACGCTCGGGCGGCGCTACGCCGAGCTCAACCAGGTCGTCGGCGCGTACCGCGCGTGGCGCGAGGCGAGCGACGACGCCGAGGCCGCCGCCGAGCTCGCGGCCCTCGGGGGCGAGGACGGCGACGCGTTCGCCGCGGAGCTCCCGGGCCTGCGCGCCGCGGAGGAGGAGACGCGCGAGCGCCTGCGCCGCGTGCTCGTGCCCCGTGACCCCGACGACGGGCGCGACGTCATCCTCGAGATCAAGGCGGGCGAGGGCGGCGAGGAGTCCGCCCTGTTCGCGGGCGACCTGCTCCGCATGTACCTGCGGTACGCGGAGCGCCGGGGCTGGAAGACCGAGGTCCTCGAGTCCACCGAGTCCGACCTCGGCGGCTACAAGGACGTCCAGGTCGCGGTCAAGGCGCGCAGCACGCCGACCGACCCCGCCGACGGCGTCTGGGCGAACCTCAAGTACGAGGGCGGCGTGCACCGCGTCCAGCGCGTGCCCGTGACCGAGTCGCAGGGCCGGATCCACACCTCCGCGGCCGGCGTGCTCGTGTTCCCCGAGGTGGAGGACGCGGGCGAGGTCGAGATCGACCCGAACGACCTGCGCATCGACGTGTACCGCTCGTCCGGCCCCGGCGGGCAGTCCGTCAACACGACCGACTCCGCCGTGCGCATCACGCACCTGCCGACGGGGATCGTCGTGTCGATGCAGAACGAGAAGTCGCAGCTCCAGAACCGCGAGCAGGCCATGCGCGTGCTGCGCGCGCGGCTCCTCGCCGCCCAGCAGGAGGCGGCGGCCGCCGAGGCCGCGGACCTGCGCCGCTCGCAGGTCCGTACCGTCGACCGCTCCGAGCGCATCCGCACCTACAACTTCCCGGAGAACCGCATCGCGGACCACCGGACGGGGTACAAGGCGTACAACCTCGACCAGGTGCTCGACGGCGACCTCGACCCGGTCGTGCGCTCGGCGGTCGAGGCCGACGAGGCGGCCCGCCTCGCGAGCGCCGGCGATGCCTGAGCCGGTCGGTCCGAACCCGCCGTCGGACGCCCGCACCTCGACCTGGCTGCGCTGGGCGACGGCCGTCCTCGACGCCGCGGGGGTGCCGTCGGCGCGTGCGGACGCCGAGCTCCTGGTCGCTCACGCGCTCGCGGTGCCCCGGAGCGACGTGGCGCGTCGCGCGATCCTCGGCACGCCCGTCCCGGACGACGTCGCGCCCGCCCTCGCGGAGCTCGTCGCCCGGCGCGCGCGGCGCGTGCCGCTCCAGCACCTCGTGGGCACCGCGCCGTTCCGGCACCTCGAGCTGGCCGTCGGGCCGGGCGTCTTCGTCCCGCGGCCCGAGACCGAGCAGGTCGCGCAGGTCGCCGTCGACGAGGCCGGCGCGGTCGTGGCCGGAGCGGGACGCGCGACCGTCGTCGACCTGTGCACCGGCTCGGGGGCGATCGCGCTCGCCGTCGCGACGGAGGTCGCCGGGACCGACGTGCACGCGGTCGAGCTCGACGCCGCCGCCCATGCCTGGGCCGAGCGGAACGTGACGGCCGCGCGCGAGGCGAGCGGCGTCGCCGTGCACCTGGTGCGGGGCGACGCCCGCACGGCGCTCGCGGGGCCCGCCGCCGACGGCGGTCTCGACGGCGCGGTCGACGTCGTCGTGTCCAACCCGCCGTACGTGCCCCCCGGCGCCGTCCCGCGCGACCCCGAGGTGGCCGACCACGACCCCGGCGTGGCGCTCTACGGCCTCGGGCCGGACGGTCTCGAGGTGCCGCGGGGGATCACGGCCGCGGCCGCGCGGCTCCTGCGCCCCGGCGGTCTCTACGTCATGGAGCACGCCGAGGTCCAGGCCGCGGCCGCGCGGGAGATGGTCGCGGCGACCGGCGCGTTCGTCGACGTCCGCACCGTCGTCGACCTCACGGGACGCGACCGCATGGTCGTGGCCCGGCGCTCGGGACCCGAGCACGCCGGTGACCCGGAGCCCGCCCGTGAGCGTGGAAGGATGGACCCGTGAGCTCCGTCCACCCCGTGACCGACCAGAACACCTGGGGCGCCGGCATCGACGAGGCGGTCAACGCGATCTCCCGCGGTGGCCTCGTCGTGCTGCCCACCGACACCGTCTACGGCATCGGTGCCGACGCCTTCGACGCCGAGGCCGTCGCCGCGCTCCTCGCGGCCAAGGGCCGTGGCCGGCAGATGCCTCCGCCCGTGCTCGTGCCGGACGCGCGCACGCTCGACGGCCTCGCCACGGACGTGCCCGACGCCGCGCGCCGCCTCGTCGAGGCCTTCTGGCCCGGCGGCTTCACGATCATCCTGCGTGCCCAGCCCTCGCTCGCGTGGGACCTGGGGGAGACGCACGGGACCGTCGCGCTGCGCATGCCCGACCACCCGGCCGCGCTCGCGCTCCTGCGCCGTACGGGCCCGCTCGCCGTGTCGTCGGCGAACGCGACCGGCCGTCCCGCGGCCCTCGACGTCGACGACGCGCAGGCGCAGCTCGGCGACGCCGTGACGGTCTACCTCGACGGCGGCACGGCGCCCGGCGGGGTGGCGTCGACCATCGTCGACGCGACGTCCGCCACGCTGCGCGTCGTGCGCCAGGGCGCGGTCACGCTCGACCGGCTCCGCGAGGTCGCGGACGTCGCGGGCCCGGACGACCCGCCCGCCGCCGCTCCCACCGACGCGCCCACCGACGCTCAGGACACCGACGACGCCGGGGAGCCGGAGGCGAACGGCGGGTGAGGGTCTACCTGCTCGTGATGCTCGTCGCCGCCGTGGTGACGTTCCTCGCGACGCCCTTCGCGCGCTGGGTCGCGCTGCGCACCGGCGCGATCACCGCGGTGCGCGACCGCGACGTCCACACGATCCCGACCCCCCGGCTCGGCGGGCTCGCGATGCTGCTGGGCCTCGTGGTGGCGGTGGTCTTCGCGTCGCAGATGCCGTTCCTCGAGAGCGTCTTCGTCAGCGAGGTCGCGGGCAGGCTCGTGGCGGACTCGCGGGCGTGGGGGATCGTCGGCGCGGCCGCGATCGTCTGCCTGCTCGGTATCGCCGACGACATCTGGGACCTCGACTGGATGACGAAGCTTGCGGGGCAGGTGCTCGCCGCGGGCTTCATGGCGGCCCAGGGAGTCGTCCTCTTCACGCTCCCGCTGGGGATCGGCGAGCAGCAGCTCATCTGGTCCTCGCGCCTCCAGCTCGCCGCGACGATCCTCGTGGTCGTCGTCGCGATGAACGCGGTCAACTTCGTCGACGGCCTGGACGGCCTCGCCGCGGGTCTCGTCGCGATCGGTGGCACGGCGTTCTTCGTCTACTCCTACGTGCTCACGCAGAAGGCGAGCGCCGACGACTACTCGAGCCTCGCGACGCTCGTGATCGCCGCGCTCGTCGGCATCTGCGCCGGCTTCCTGCCCCACAACTTCCATCCCGCGCGCATCTTCATGGGGGACTCGGGCTCGATGGTCCTCGGGCTCGTCATGTCCGCCGCGTCCATCGTCGTGACCGGCAAGATCGAGACCGACGCGCTCTCCGGCGCCCAGCAGATCCCGGCGTTCATCCCGATCCTGCTGCCGCTCGCGGTGATCCTCCTGCCGCTGCTCGACATGGGCATGGCGGTCGTGCGCCGCGTCGCGCGCGGGAGGTCGCCGTTCCACCCGGACCGCATGCACCTGCACCACCGCATGCTCGCGATCGGGCACTCGCACCGGCGCGCCGTGCTGATCCTCTACGTCTGGACGGCGGTGTTCGCGTTCGCCGCGGTCGCGCTCGTCCAGTGGCACTGGCACGGCGTGGCCGTGGGCCTCGCGGTCGCGGTCCTGGTCTCCGCGGTCCTCACGCTCGGCCCGCTGCGCACGCGCGGCCGGTTCCTCGACGACGACGCCGCGACCACGACGTCGTCCGTGCCCGTCACGCCCACCACCTCCGACGACGACCCGAGCGAGGCCGCCCCGCCGTCCTCGCCCGCCGTCACGACCCCGCCGAAGGAAGCACTGAGATGACGACGAGCCAGCCCGAGCCCGCCCAGCCGAACGGCGGGCAGCCTGCCGAGCAGTCCGCCGAGCAGACGATCGGCCCCCACGGGCAGGCCGTGCGCGCGGTCTTCCGGACCGCGCTGCGGGACGTCCTCGTCCTGCTCGGCGCGCTCACGGTCCTCGGCGTCGCGATCGGCGCGCTCGTCGCCGGTCTGCCGGGCGTGTGGGGTGCCCTGCTCGGGGTCGGCGTGGCGCTGCTCTTCTCGGCCACCACGGTCTGGGCGATGCTGCGCACGGTGGACGCCAGCCCGTCGACGACCGCGGCGGTCGTCATGGGGAGCTGGCTCGCGAAGATGGTCGTGCTCATCGTGATCCTCGTGGTCCTGCGCGGCATGGACTTCTACGACCGCTGGGTCTTCGCGGGGGTCCTGCTCGTCGGCGTCGTCGGCTCCGCGGTGCTCGACTACCGGGCCGTGAGCAGGGGGCGCATCCCCTACGTCGAGCCCGACGCCCGCTGACCGACCACGCCTCTACCAGGCGGGCAGCGCCCGGGCCAGGGACCAGTTGCCCGGAGCGCATGAGCAAAATGTCACAAGCGCCACCAGATCGGCGTGAGCACGCCGATCCATACGTTAGGCTACTGGCGAATCCATGACGGCCAGGTCCGACGGCGTGCCCACCAACGAGTGACGGCTGCCCGGACCACACGACCATTGGGAGTCCACCCTGTCCACGCTTGCGACCCCCGTGCTCCTCGCTGCTTCCGAGAGCGAAGGTGGCTTCCACGCGCCGTCGATCGCCGACTTTTTCCCGCCGGCCATCCTCTTCGAGGGCACCATCTTCCAGATCGACCGCATCTGGATCATCCGGATCGTCGCCACCGTCGTCCTGCTGACGATCTTCGTCATCGGGGCCCGTCGGGCGCGACTCGTCCCCGGACGCCTCCAGAACGCGCTCGAGATGCTCATCGACTTCGTGCGCGTCCAGATCGTCGAGGAGATCATGGGGAAGGAGACCGCCCGGCGGTTCGTCCCGATGATCGCGACGATCTTCTTCGCCGTGCTGGCCTTCAACATCACGAGCGTGATCCCGTTCCTCAACCTGGCCGGGACCTCGCGCATCGGACTTCCGATCGTGCTCGCGCTCTGGGTCTTCGCGACCTACTGGGCGGTCGGCATCAGGAAGCACGGCCTCGGCGGATACCTGAAGAACAACCTCTTCCCGCCCGGTATCCCGTGGCCCATCTACCTCATCGTGACGCCGATCGAGCTGCTGCAGATCCTCATCATCCGGCCGGCCTCCCTGGCCATCCGACTCGCGGCCAACATGATCGCCGGTCACATCATGCTCGTCCTGTGCTTCGCCGCGACGCAGTACTTCGTCTTCGAGGCGGTGCCCGCGATGAAGGCCTTCGGCGCGCTCACCCTCGTCGGCGGCTTCGCGATCACGCTCTTCGAGATCCTGGTCGCCTTCCTGCAGGCCTACATCTTCGCCCTCCTCGCGGCGGTCTACATCAACATGTCGCTCGAGGAGGAGCACTGACCTCCGGGTCGTGCACCGACTCCGCTCCACCAGACACACCCATCAAGCGCAGTACCAACGCGACGCCCGGTCATCCGGTCGGGCGCCCAACGGAAGGAACGAGCAATCGTGGACGTCACCACTCTCGCTGAGGTCACCGGCAACATCGGCACCGTCGGTTACGGCCTCGCCGCGATCGGCCCGGGCATCGGCCTCGGCATTCTCATCGGCAAGACCATCGAGGGCATCGCCCGTCAGCCCGAGGTCGCCGGCCAGCTTCGCGCCACCATGTTCATCGGTGTCGCGTTCGTCGAGGTGCTCGCGCTGCTCGGTCTCGTCGCCGGCTTCCTCTTCACGGCGTGATGTCGGCGCTGGCGACCGCCGCGCTGAACGTCGCGGCGGAGACGGGCGAGGAGCCGCAGGGCATCGACCTGTTCCTCCCCGCCGGGTACGACATCCTCTGGTCGTCCGTCATCATGATCGTCATCGCGATCGTCTTCTACAAGGCGATCCTGCCCAAGTTCCAGGCGGTGCTCGACGAGCGCACCGCGAAGATCGAGGGTGGCCTCGCCAAGGCGGAGTCCGCCCAGGCGGAGGCCGCGGCGGCGCTGGCGGAGTACCACCAGCAGCTCCAGGAGGCGCGCACGGAGGCGGCGAAGATCCGCGAGGAGGCGCGGGCCGAGGGCTCGGCCATCGTCTCGGACCTGCGGGCGAAGGCGTCGGACGACGCCTCGCGCATCGTCGAGACGGCGCACCGCCAGATCGAGGCCGAGCGCCAGCAGGCCGCGGTCTCGCTGCGCAACGACGTCGGTCTGCTCGCGACGGAGCTCGCCTCGAAGATCGTGGGCGAGTCGCTCGCCGACTCGGCGCGCCAGAGCCGCGTCGTCGACCGCTTCCTCGACGAGCTCGAGGCCGCGGGTCCCGCGGCGGCGAGCGCGGCGGGCACGGCATCCGAGGAGCGCTGATGCGCGGAACGAGCGGCGAGTCCCTGACGCAGGCGCGGGACCGGTTCGAGCCGGTCCTGCGCTCGGCGGGCGAGGGCGCGCTCGCGCTGGGCGAGCAGCTCTTCGCGGTCACCGCGGCGTTCGACGAGTCGGTGCCGCTGCGGCGCTCGCTCGCGGACCCGTCGCGGTCCGGCGCGGACAAGGCGGCCCTCGTGTCCGCCGTCCTCGCGTCGGGCTTCGACGAGCGCGTCGTGGACCTCGTGTCCGGCCTGGTCCGGTCCCGCTGGACCCGCGAGGGCGACCTCGCGGACGCGACCGAGCGCCTGGGCCTGGACGCGGTCCTCGCGTCGGCCGAGGCCCGTGGTGCGCTGGAGAAGGTCGAGGACGAGCTGTTCCGGACCTCGCGCGCGCTCGTCGGGCAGCGCGAGGCGCGGCAGGTCCTCTCCGACGACACGACCGACCCCGGACGTCGTGCCGCATTCGTGCACGCGCTGCTCGACGGCAAGGTCGACCGCGTCACCGAGGTGCTCGCGGTCCACGCGACGCGCGCGCTGCGCGGTCGCCGGTTCGTCCCGACGCTGGGGTGGATCGGGGAGATCGCGGCCGAGCGTCGCCAGCGCCTCGTCGCCTCGGTCACGTCGGCCGCGGTGCTCACGCAGGCGCAGCTCGACCGCCTCGCGGGACTGCTCGAGCGGGCCTACGGGCGCGCCGTGCAGCTCAACGTGACCGTGGACCCCACGGTGCTCGGCGGGCTGCGCGTCCAGGTGGGTGCCGACGTCGTGGACTCCACCGTGCTCTCCCGGCTCGCCGACGCGCGCCGTCGCCTCGTGAGCTGACGAGCGACCCTTCCGACCGACGACCGTCCTGCCGGCCACCGGCCGCACAACCGACAAACGTTCGACCGCACCCGAACCACGAGGTGCGGCCACGACAGGAGAAGAGCAATGGCTGAGCTGACGATCCGGCCGGAGGAGATCCGGGCCGCTCTGGACAGCTTCGTGAAGTCCTACGAGCCCGAGGGCGCCGTGTCCGAGGAGGTGGGCCGGGTCACCCTGGCCGCCGACGGCATCGCCCAGGTCGAGGGTCTGCCGGGCGCGATGGCCAACGAGCTGCTGCGCTTCGAGGACGGGACCCTGGGTCTCGCCCTCACCCTCGACGTCCGCGAGATCGGTGTCGTCGTCCTCGGCGAGTTCACCGGCATCGAGGAGGGCCAGGAGGTCCGCCGGACGGGCGAGGTCCTCTCGGTCCCCGTCGGCGACGGGTACCTCGGTCGCGTCGTCGACCCGCTGGGCAACCCGATCGACGGCCTCGGCGAGGTCGCCACGGAGGGCCGTCGCGCCCTCGAGCTCCAGGCGCCCGGCGTCATGGACCGCAAGTCGGTCCACGAGCCGCTCCAGACCGGTCTCAAGGCGATCGACTCGATGATCCCGATCGGCCGCGGCCAGCGCCAGCTGATCATCGGTGACCGCCAGACGGGCAAGACGGCGATCGCGATCGACACGATCATCAACCAGAAGGCCAACTGGGAGTCGGGCGACCCCGAGAAGCAGGTCCGCTGCATCTACGTCGCCATCGGCCAGAAGGGCTCCACGATCGCGTCCGTGCGCGGTGCGCTCGAGGAGGCCGGCGCGCTGGAGTACACGACGATCGTCGCGGCTCCCGCGTCCGACCCGGCGGGCTTCAAGTACCTCGCCCCGTACACCGGCTCGGCCATCGGCCAGCACTGGATGTACGGCGGCAAGCACGTCCTCATCGTGTTCGACGACCTGTCGAAGCAGGCCGAGGCCTACCGTGCCGTGTCGCTCCTGCTGCGCCGCCCGCCGGGCCGCGAGGCGTACCCCGGCGACGTCTTCTACCTGCACTCCCGCCTGCTCGAGCGTTGCGCGAAGCTCTCGGACGAGCTCGGCGCCGGCTCGATGACGGGCCTGCCGGTCATCGAGACCAAGGGGAACGACGTCTCGGCGTACATCCCGACGAACGTCATCTCCATCACCGACGGCCAGATCTTCCTCCAGTCGGACCTGTTCAACGCCGACCAGCGCCCCGCCGTCGACGTCGGCATCTCGGTGTCCCGCGTCGGTGGTGCCGCACAGGTCAAGGCGATGAAGCAGGTCTCCGGCACGCTGAAGCTCGAGCTCGCGCAGTTCCGGTCGCTCGAGGCGTTCGCGATGTTCGCGTCCGACCTCGACGCGGCGTCGCGCGGCCAGCTGAAGCGCGGCGCGGCCCTGATGGAGCTGCTCAAGCAGGGCCAGTACTCGCCGTACCCGGTCGAGGACCAGGTCGCGTCGATCTGGGCCGGCACCAAGGGCAAGATCGACGACGTCCCGGTCGAGGACGTGCGTCGCTTCGAGTCCGAGCTGCTGGACCACCTGCGCCGCAACACGGACGTCCTGTCGACGATCGCGGAGACCGGCAAGCTGTCGGACGAGACCGAGGCCCAGCTTTCCTCGGCGGTCGACGCGTTCCGCTCCGGGTTCCTCACGGGTGACGGCACGCCGCTCGTCGGTGGGGACACCGAGGACGAGGCCGAGACGGAGATCGAGCAGGAGCAGATCGTCCGGCAGAAGAGGGCCTGACGATGGCCGGATCCCAGCGCGTCTACAAGCAGCGGATCAAGTCGACGCAGTCGCTCAAGAAGATGTTCCGCGCGCAGGAGCTCATCGCCGCGTCGCGGATCGGCAAGGCGCGCGACCGCACGGCCGCCGCGTCGCCGTACGCCCGGGCGATCACCCGGGCCGTGTCGGCCGTCGCGACCCACACGTCGACGAAGCACCCGTTGACGAGCGAGCGCACGGACACCAACCGCGTCGCGGTGCTCGTCGTGGCCTCCGACCGTGGCATGGCCGGCGCCTACTCGGCGTCGATCATCCGCGAGACGGAGCGCCTCGTCGAGCGCCTCGTGGCCGAGGGCAAGGAGGTCGCGCTCTACGGGGCCGGTCGTCGTGCCATCTCGTACTACACGTTCCGCGGGCGCGAGCTCGCCGGGTCGTGGTCGTACGGGTCGGACGCGCCCAACTCCGAGGTCGCGGGCGAGATCGCGGACGCCCTGCTCGGGGCGTTCCTCGCGCCGGCGGCAGAGGGTGGCGTGAGCGAGCTGCACATCGTGTACACGCAGTTCGTCAACATGGTCACGCAGCGTCCGCGCGTCGTGCGGATGCTCCCGCTCGAAGTCGTCGAGGGTGTCGCCCCGGCGGGCAAGCACGATGTGCTCCCGCTGTACGACTTCGAGCCCTCGCCCGAGGCCGTGCTCGACGAGCTGCTCCCGCGCTACGTGCGCAGCCGGATCTTCAGCTGCCTCCTCGAGGCGGCGGCGTCCGAGCTCGCGGCACGTCAGCGCGCGATGCACACGGCGACGGACAACGCGGAGGACCTCATCCGCAACTACACGCGGCTGGCGAACCAGGCGCGGCAGGCGGACATCACCCAGGAGATCAGCGAGATCGTCTCGGGTGCCGACGCCCTGGCGGCGTCATGACGGGCCGCACGGCCCGCGCGGCCAGCACCATCACCGACATCCTGACCGACACCGCCGGGGACCACTCCGGCACTGCGAAGCGAGGCCAGCAATGACCGCCACCACCGTGGAAGCACAGGTCGAGCACTCCAGCGGTCCCGGCGTGGGCCGGGTCGCTCGTGTGATCGGCCCCGTCGTGGACATCGAGTTCCCGGCGGACGCGATCCCCGACATCTACAACGCGCTGACCGTCGAGATCGACCTCTCGTCGCAGGGCGAGGGCGAGAAGTCGTTCACGCTCACGCTCGAGGTCGCCCAGCACCTGGGTGATTCGCTCGTGCGCGCCATCGCCCTCAAGCCGACGGACGGCCTCGTCCGCGGCGCCCAGGTCACCGACACCGGCGCGCCGATCAGCGTGCCCGTCGGCGACGTCACCAAGGGCAAGGTCTTCAACGTCACGGGCGACGTGCTCAACGGCGCCCCTGGCGAGACGGTGGAGATCACCGAGCGCTGGCCGATCCACCGCAAGCCCCCGGCGTTCGACCAGCTCGAGTCGAAGACCACGATGTTCGAGACGGGCATCAAGGTCATCGACCTCCTCACCCCGTACGTCCAGGGTGGGAAGATCGGCCTCTTCGGTGGTGCGGGCGTCGGCAAGACCGTCCTCATCCAGGAGATGATCCAGCGCGTCGCGCAGGACCACGGTGGCGTGTCCGTGTTCGCCGGCGTCGGCGAGCGCACGCGTGAGGGCAACGACCTCATCGTCGAGATGGAGGAGGCCGGCGTCTTCGACAAGACCGCCCTCGTCTTCGGCCAGATGGACGAGCCCCCGGGCACGCGTCTTCGCGTCGCGCTCTCCGCGCTGACCATGGCGGAGTACTTCCGCGACGTGAAGAAGCAGGACGTCCTCCTGTTCATCGACAACATCTTCCGCTTCACGCAGGCGGGCTCCGAGGTGTCGACGCTGCTCGGCCGCATGCCGTCCGCGGTGGGCTACCAGCCGAACCTCGCAGACGAGATGGGTCTGCTCCAGGAGCGCATCACCTCGACGCGTGGTCACTCGATCACGTCGCTCCAGGCGATCTACGTGCCGGCGGACGACTACACCGACCCGGCGCCGGCGACGACGTTCGCGCACCTCGACGCGACGACCGAGCTCTCCCGTGAGATCGCCTCGCGCGGTCTGTACCCCGCGGTGGACCCGCTCGCGTCGACGAGCCGCATCCTCGACCCGCGCTACGTGGGCCAGGACCACTACGACGTCGCGACGCGCGTGAAGTCGATCCTGCAGCGCAACAAGGAGCTCCAGGACATCATCGCGATCCTCGGTGTGGACGAGCTCTCGGAGGAGGACAAGACGGTCGTCGCGCGTGCGCGCCGCATCCAGCAGTTCCTCTCCCAGAACACCTACATGGCCGAGAAGTTCACGGGCGTCGTCGGCTCGACGGTGCCGCTGAGCGAGACCATCGAGGCGTTCAAGAAGATCGCGGACGGCGAGTTCGACCACGTCGCCGAGCAGGCGTTCTTCAACATCGGTGGCCTCGAGGACCTCGAGCGCAACTGGGCGCGCATCCAGCAGGAGTACGGCGCCTGATCCGACGCAGTCGCGGGGCCGGGCCGCTCGGCCCGGCCCCGCGGGCGTCGCACCCGGACCCGGACACCACGCCGGGCATGAACCGCCCATGAAGGAGTTCCCGTGGCACAGCTGAACGTCGACCTCGTGGCGGCGGACCGCAAGATCTGGTCGGGCCGCGCGCAGCGGGTCACGGCCCCTGCGGCGGACGGCGAGATCGGCATCCTCGCGGACCACTCGCCCCTGCTCTCCGTGCTGCGCGAGGGCTCGGTGCGCATCGTGGCCGAGGGTGAGACCCTCGACGTGCGCGTCAGCGGAGGGTTCCTCTCCGTCGACTCCAACCAGGTCACGATCGTCGCGGACTCGGTCGAGTCCGTACCGGCCCGCTGACCCTCGCACGACCATGACGCCCCTGGCCTGGCTCGCGATCGGACTGCTCGTCCTCGTCCTGCTCGCGATCGGGCTGGGGGCGTGGCGTCTGCGCGCCCTGTCCCACCGCGTCGGGTCGTTCGAGTGCGGTGCACGGCGTGCGGGCGCGGCGGGCGCGCCCTGGGTCGCGGGCATCGCGCATTACGGCGTCGGTCGCATCGACTGGTGGCGGCTGTGGTCGGTGTCGATCCGCCCCGCCCGGACGTGGTCCCGCTACGACCTCGTCATCGCGGGCCGCGAGCCGTTCGTCGGCGACGGCCCCGACACCTACCTCGTCCGGTGCCGCTACCACGGCCAGGACTTCGAGCTCACGATGTCGCGCGCCGCGTACGAGGGGCTCGCCTCCTGGCTGGAGGCCGCGCCGCCCGGTCGGCGCGACGTCGTCGTCTGAGGCGTCGCCCGTGGGCTGACGCCGCGTCCCGGACCGCCCACCACCGACCCGGAGGACCTGCCTCATGCGTCTCGTCGTCGCCCGCTGCTCCGCCCGCTACACCGGCCGTCTCTCGGCCCACCTGCCGCTCGCGACGCGCGTGCTCATCGTCAAGGCCGACGGGAGCGTGCTGCTGCACTCCGACGGCGGCTCGTACAAGCCCCTCAACTGGATGAGCCCTCCGTGCTCGCTCGCGGTCCGTGCGCCGTCCGAGGAGGCGCGCGAGCGTGGCGTGACCGAGGTCTGGGCCGTGCAGCACGCCAAGAGCGACGACCGCCTCGAGATCGAGCTCCACGAGGTCCAGCACGACAGCTCGCACGAGCTGGGGGTCGACCCTGGCCTCGTCAAAGACGGCGTGGAGGCGCACCTCCAGGAGATGCTCGCCGCGCAGATCGAGCTGCTCGGCTCGGGGCACACGCTCGTGCGCCGCGAGTACCCGACCGCGATCGGCCCCGTGGACATCCTCGCCAAGGACGCGAGCGGCGCGACCGTCGCCGTCGAGATCAAGCGCCGGGGCGACATCGACGGCGTCGAGCAGCTCACGCGCTACCTCGAGCTGCTCAACCGCGACCCGCTCCTGGCCCCTGTGCGCGGCGTGTTCGCCGCGCAGGAGATCAAGCCGCAGGCGCGCGTGCTCGCGACGGACCGGGGGATCGGCTGCCTCGTGCTCGACTACGACGCGATGCGCGGTGTCGACGACGTGGACTCCCGCCTCTTCTGACGCGCGCGCGGCCCACCCGCACGTGCAGGCGGTCGTGGCCCGTCCCGCAGCGGGGACAGGCCACGACCGCACTGGTCGAGGAGTCAGAACCGTGGGACCTGCCGACCGATCAGCACGTGAGGGCCGCGTACGGCGCCGCGTGCTCGGTGACCCGCCCCGCGGCGTCGGTCACGCGGACCGTCGCCGAGCCCGCCGAGAGCGACGCGGCACGTGCGGAGAACGACTGGTAGGCGTTGGCACCCGGCGCGACGCCCATGACCGTGCGCGACCCGAACGGCGTCACGAGCTCGACGTCCACCGGGTCGCCCGTCTCGGTGCCGCCCGTCCCGACGTACGACGCACGGACCGCGACGTACGCCGTTCCGGCGAGGCAGCGCGGCACCGCGGTGACGTCGACCTGGGGCGTGGGCGCGCCGGCGGAGCGGGAGCGCACCTCGAACGACGCGATGCTCACCGTGCCGCGGTCGGCACGGAACCCGATCGTCGGGAGGAGTCCGGCGAGCACGTCGGGGTCGGACGTGTCGAGCGCGCCGCCGGTCGTCGTGCCGCCGTACCAGGTCCACTCGCCGTCCTCCTCGGCGAACACGTCGACGCGCGCGCCGTTCACCTGGAGCGCGACCCGGTCGCCGGGGCCGTAGCCCCGCAGACCGAAGTAGGGCGACGACCCGTCCGCGCCCCCGACGTAGTCGAGGCCCGCGGCGACGTTCGTGTGGTTGAACCACGCGAGCGCGTAGGTGCGGTCCGCGGCGGCGAGGCCGAGGAACAGCGAGTCCTCCTGCGTGCCCGCGCCGGAGAACGCGCCGATCTCCGCGACCACCACGGACGACGGCGTCGCGCGGGCCGTGCGGTGCCCGTACAGACCCCAGTAGCGCGCGTCGCCGGTCGCGGCGAGCGCCCCGTCCCCGGCCGCGACGGCGGGCAGCGCCTCGCCGGAGGGTCGGAGCGTCGCGTAGTCCGCGGTCGTGTCGGCGTCGAAGTCGTCGTGCAGCACGACGTCGTCGTACCAGTCCGGGTCGAACGCGAGCCGGGCGGTCGTGGTCGCGCGCGCCTCCTCGGGGGAGCTCGACCCGCCCCAGCGCACGACGGCGCCGATCCGCGCCTCGCTGCCGGGGACGGCGTCGGGCCCGGGCGTGACGTCCCACGACCGGGTCGCGCGGTCCCACGCGCCGAGGTCGAGCGGGCCTGCCTCGCCCACGGCGACGGCCGTCCAGCCGGCCGGGAGGTCGGGCGCGACCTCGGCGCCGGCTACGGCGTCGTCGCGCGTCGAGACGGTCACGTCGACGCGCGAGGCGCGTCCGACGGCAGGCTCCGCGGCCTCGACCCGCGCCGAGACGGCCCGAGACACGGGGCTCCACGACTCGAGCTCGGTCACGCCGACGGACTTCCCGGGCGCGGCGTCGAACGTGACGCGGTAGCTCGTCGTCTCGAGCGGCGGGAACGTGATGCGGTTCAGGCCGTTGCCCACGGGCTGCTCGGGCACGCGCGTCTGGTCGGGGACGACCTGCCAGGCAGCGCCGTCCCAGTACTCGAGCTCGTAGCCGACGGCGGGCTGGACGGCGTCGGCGTCCTGGTAGCCGTAGAAGCGGACGTCGCCGATCGTCGTCGGCTCGGCGAACTCGACCCCGAGCCAGTCGCGCGCGTTCGGTGAGGAGTAGTTCGACCAGCGCGTGTTCTGCGGCACCTCGTCGTACCAGACCTTGCCGTCGAGGACCCGCCACGCGTCGTCGTAGCGCCACGTGTACGACGCGACGGGTCGCGGGTAGGCGTTCTTGAGCGGGTTCGCCGACGTGTTGACGGCGTGGGGGAGCCGCTGCGGCTCACCGTTGGGCACCGGCACCTCGACCGGGTCGGCACCCTCGGCGACCGCGTCGGCGTCGGCGTGGAGGACCTGCTCGCCGTCCACGTAGACGCGCAGGCCTGCGCCGACCCCGTAGCGCGAGCCGTCGCGGTCGAACAGGACCGTGACGTTGCGCCCGTGGTACGGCACGTTCTCCGCGGCGAACCAGTCCCAGTCGGCGGGCACGAGCGGGTCGAGCACGAGCGAGTCGTCGGACTGCGGCTGGATGCCGAGGACGTCCTGGAGGACGAGGTCCACGTAGCTGGAGTGCAGGTAGTCCTCGGAGTGGTTGTTCCCGTCGTAGATCCAGTGGTCCTCGTCGGGGTGGTGCGCCTCGGCGACGTACGGCTCGCCGTCGCGGAGCTGCGTGCGCACGTAGGTGTCGAACAGGTCGAGGTAGTCCGCGCGCGTGAGGTCGCCCGCGGCGTCGTCGCGCAGCGCGGTCGCGACGCCGTCGAGCGTGAGCGACGTCGAGAAGGGCCACGACGGCCCGTCCCACTTGCAGCAGCCCTGGTCGGACGAGCGCCAGAAGTCGGGGGAGCGGCGCTCGGTCACCGTCGGGCCGTACGGCGCCGCGAACCCCTGCGGGTCGAGGAGCTGGTCGAGGGCGACCGCCTGCTCCGGCGAGGCGAGGCCGAACTTCCACGGGACGAACCCGACGTCGAGCCGGTCGCGCAGCGGCTCGTGGTCCGGGTTCTCCCAGTCCACGACGTCGTAGAAGAAGTCGCGCTCGTCGTCCCAGAGGGAGGTGTCCACGGCCTCGCGCAGCGCCGCGGCGCGGTCGCGGTACTCCGTCGCGGTCGCCTCGTCGCCGTTGAGCGTCGCGACCTCGACGAGCGCGAGCATGTCGCCGTAGAGGTAGGCGTTGATCGACGGCCGGAACGTGTGGCGACCCGCGTAGTCGCGGTCGGTCACGTACGACGCGGGCGAGCTCTCCTTGGCGTCGTACTCGGGCGTCTGCCAGTAGAGCCCGAGGTCGGCGTCGAACTGGTTCCCCCAGTCCTCGACGAAGGTCTCCAGCTCGGGCTGGAGCGCGCGGAGGCGGTCGAGGTTCCCGGTGACCTTCGCACGCTCGACGATCGCGGACACGGCCCAGAACGAGTACTGGTGCGCCCAGTCGGCGGCCTCGGGGTTCTGCGCGGGCTCGATCTGTCCAGGGCCCGTGAGCCAGTAGTCCTCGTAGTCGTCGAGGTAGCGCTGGTCGCGCAGCCAGCGGCCCTCGGCGAGCTGGTGGCCCGCCGCCGCGTTGATGGCCTGGTAGGGCGCGGCATAGCCGCAGCAGTCGAGGAACTCCGTGAGCACCCAGCCCGTACCGGGCTCGGTGTAGCGCAGGTGCTCCTTGAGCACGCGCCAGCGGTAGTAGTAGACCGCCTCGGCGTCCGCGTCGGGGAGGTCCACGACGGGGACGTTGGCCGCGTACCAGTCGGGGTCGGCGTAGCCGTCGAGCTTCTCGCGCACGTCGACGAACGAGGTCCCCGGCCCGATCTCGGGCCGGTCGAGGGGCGTCGTCGGGTCGTCGGTCGTGGTGCCCGGGGACGTGGCCGGAGCGGCCGCGGGGATCCGCGGCGTCGCCGCGACCGCCGGTGCCGCGAGGGCGAGGGCCAGAAGGCCGGAGGCGAGCGCCAGGGCGCCCGTCGAGCGTGGTCGTCGCATGCGTGTCCTTCGTCGTCGAAGAGCGGGCCCGCGCGGGTCATGGGCGCGGGGACATGACTGCGCTGTCGGCCACAGATTCCCACAAGAGCCAACAGAAAACAACAGTCAGGCGCGGGTGGCTCGTCGCGCGCCAGGGGGCCGACCTCCCCTGTGATAGTTTTTGAACATGTTCAAAAATGCGGCTGCCCGCATGAGCGCGACGCCGAAGTCCGAGCGCACGCGCGCGCACCTGCGCGACGTCGCGGTCCGGATGCTGCGCGACGTCGGGTACGAGCGCACGACCATGCGCGCCGTCGCCGCCGAGGCGGGCGTGAGCACCGGGAACGCGTACTACCACTTCCCGTCCAAGGACGCGCTCGTCCAGGAGCTCTACCTCGAGGTGCAGCGCGAGCACGCCGAGCGCGCCGCACCCGTGCTCGCCGCGGGCGGCTCGCTCGCCGACCGGCTGCGCGGCGTCTGGGGGGCGTCGGTCGACGCGTTCGCCCCGTTCCACGCGTTCGGCGGCGAGTTCGTGTCGGTCGCGATCCGACCCGGCTCGGACGCGAGCCCCTTCTCGGCGGCCTCTGCCGGGTCGCGCGACCTCTCCCGCGCCCTCTTCGACGAGGTCGTCGCCGGGACGTCGACGCGCGTCCCCGAGCGGCTGCGCGCCCAGCTCCCCGAGCTCCTGTGGCTCGCCCAGCTCGGCATCACGCTCTACTGGGTCCACGACACCTCGCCCGGGTTCGCGCGCACCCGCCGGCTCGTCGACGGCGGGGCGGCGCTCGTCGGCAGCCTCGTCCGGCTCGCGCGGCTGCCCGTCGCGCGCGGTGTGGTCGACGACGTCCTGCGCCTCGTGCGCGCGGTCCACCCGGGCGCGCCCTGGGCGTCGGTCCCGGAGGGTGCGGCCCGCGAGCGCGCGGGCGAGCCGGAGGTGGGCGCGTGAGCCCCGCAGGCGCGGCCCTCGTCTCGGGCCTGGTGATCCTCGGCATGGTCGTGGTCCTGCCGCTCGGCCTCCGGCTCCTGGGGCCCGACGTCGTCCCCGCAGCGCGCAGCGTCGTGTGGCCCCTCGCCGGGGCGGCGGGGGCCGTCGGCGTCGTGCTGCCGCGCGGCACCGCGTCCGCCCTCCTCGCGCTCGTCTTCGCGGCGGCGACCGTCGTGCTGGCCGGCGCCGGCGCGCGTCTGGCGGTGCGCACGGCGCGCGACGCGCGCGACGGGCGGGCCCTCGCGGTGGGTCGCGCGTCGCGCGCGGCGACCGTGACCGCGCTGGTCATGCCGGCGGTCGGAGCGAGCGCGCTGGTCGCCGAGCGCGCCGGGTGGGGGCTCCTCGGGTTCTCCGGGACGCATCTCGCGCTCACGGTCCCGCACATGCTCTACGCCGGGTTCGGCGCGGCACTGGTGGCGGGCACCGTCGCGCGCCTCGCGGCCGCCGACCGGCTCGCCGTCGCCGGGGCGTGGGGCGTGCCGTTCGGGACGGTGCTCGTGCTGGTCGGCTACTTCGTCGGCGACGTCGCCGAGCTCGTCGGCGCGGGAGTGCTCACGCTCGCCCTGTGGGCGACGGCGGTCGCGGCGGTCCGATCGCTCGCTCGGCCGTCCGGCACCTCGTCCCCGGACGGCGCGCGCCGGGTCGACGGTGGACGCCCGGCGAGCACCGCCGGAGCCCGCGCGCTGCTCGTGACGGGGGCCGTCGTCGTCGGGCTGTCGATGCTGCTCGCGCTCTGGTGGGCCGGGGGCGAGGCGCTCGGGTTCGCGCACCCGAGCCTCGACGTCATGGCGGCGACGCACGGCGTCGCGAACGCGCTCGGCTTCGTGCTGTGCGCGCTCCTCGGGCTGCGGGTCCTCGCGGCCCGGCCGACCGCCTCGGGCGAGGCGACGGGCGCGGAACCGGACGGTGCAGGACGAGAGACGAGACGTGGGCCCGGACGGGCCCCGGAGGGGAGTGCGGCATGACGTTCACGTACCCGGAGGTCGGCGCGACCCGGACGGAGACCTGGCCCGCGGGGTATCGCCACCTGCACGTGCGCCGGCGGCTCACGGACCGGCCCCGGACGCCCGACGACCTCGCGTGGCTCGGCGAGCAGCTCCTCACGTGGCGTGTGCACGCGGCGGCGCGCGTGCGGCTCGAGACCGACGCCCCGGTCGCTGAGGCGGGGGTGCGCGTCACGACCCTCCTCGGCGTGGGGCGCGTGCGGCTCCACGAGCCGTGCGAGGTCGTGTGGGTCGAGCGGTCCCCGCACCGGGTCGCGTTCGGGTACGGGACCCTGCCCGGGCACGCGTTCGTGGGGGAGGAGCGCTTCGCCGTCGAGCGCGACGACGCGGGCGACCTGTGGTGGAGCATCGACGTGTTCAGCCGCCCGGTGCTGTGGTGGGTGCGCCCGATCGCGTTCGCCGTGCCGACGTTCCAGCGGCTCTTCGCCCTGCACCTCGGCCGCGGCGCGCGGCGGCTGCTCACGTCGCGCGACCGCTGACGTCTCGCCTCCCGACCCCCGCGTGTCCACGGCGCGACGAGTTTGCACGTCGGGTGTACGAAGTGCGCCAGAATGGCGTCATGACCGACGCCGTCAGCAGCCCTCGCCCCGCCCAGCAGCCTGGCACCGCGCGCGTCCTCGCGGGCCGCGTCGTCACCCCGACCGGGGTTCTCGACGACGGTGTCGTGGTCGTGGAGGACGGGCGGCTCGTGTGGGTGGGCCCCCGGGCCGACGCCGCGGCCGCCGGGTACGCGGACCTGCCCGCGGGCGCCGGGGCGACGCTGCTCCCCGGACTCGTCGACGTCCACGACCACGGCGGGGGCGGGTCCAGCTTCCCCGACGCGACGAGCGTCGAGGAGGCGCGCGTCGCCGCGCGCGAGCACCTGCGCCACGGCACGACGAGCCTCGTCGCCTCGCTCGTCACCGCGCCCCGCGACGTCCTGCTCGAGCGCACCGCGAACCTCGCGGACCTCGCCGACGCGGGGGAGATCGTCGGCATCCACCTCGAGGGGCCGTTCCTCTCCGAGGTGCGGTGCGGCGCGCAGAACCCGCGGGACATGCTCGAGGGCGACCCGGAGCTCGTGCGAGCGATCGCGGCCGCGGCGCGCGGGTACCTGCGGACCATGACCGTCGCGCCCGAGGTGCCGGGCGTCGTGGACGCCGGCGGAGTGATCGAGACGCTCGTCGAGGTCGGGGCGCTCCCGTCGATCGGGCACACCGACGCGAGCACCGAGCAGACCGAGGCGGCGATCGCGGCAGGCGTCGCGGCGCTCGCGGCCGCCGGGCGGCCCGGGGCGCGACTGACCGCGACGCACCTGTTCAACGGCATGCGCCCCCTGCACCACCGTGAGCCCGGCCCGATCGCGGCGTGCCTCGCGGCGGCCGCGCGCGGCGAGCTCGTCGTCGAGCTCGTGGCCGACGGGACGCACCTCGCGCACGGCACGATCCGCAGCGTCGTCGAGCTCGTCGGGTCGCACGTCGGTGCCGACGGCGTCGTCGCCGGGCCGGACGCCGTCGCGCTCGTCACCGACGCGATGGCCGCGGCGGGCATGGCCGACGGCGCGTACGAGCTCGGGCCGATGCGCGTCACCGTCGCGCACGGCGTCGCACGGCTCACCGAGGGCGGCGCCATCGCGGGGGGCACGTACCACCTGCTCGACGTCGTGCGCGAGACGGTCGAGGCGGGCGTGCCGCTGGTCGACGCGGTCCGCGCCGCGTCGTGGACCCCGGCGGGCGTGCTCGGCCTCGACGACCGCGGCGGCCTCGTCGCGGGCCGCCGCGCCGACGTCGTCGTGACGGACGCCGACCTGCGCGTGCGCGAGGTCCTGCGCGCGGGCGACCTGGTCGACCTCACGCTCTGAGCCTCGCGCGCAACCCGTCGCACCGCGCGACCCCACCGCCGAACCCGGGGTCGCTCCTCACCCAGCCCGTCCCATGAGGAGCGACCCCGGGTTCGTCTGGTCGAGGGAGCTCGGCGAACCCGGGGTTGCGGGCGATCTGCGGGTCGAACCCACCGGTATGCCCGGGTTCGGCGCTTCGCAGGGCTGGCGGATCCTCTCCGGCGTCGTCGCAGGTCGGGGCGCAAGCCTCGAACGGGAGAGCGTGTTCTTGCTCCGCGGGCTTGACTCTCCTCATTTGTTCATCCAATACTCGTAACAGCGAAGCGCTTCGACGATGCGTTTCGACGAAGCGCTTCGACGGACGAGGCGGCGGACCGGACCACAGGGGAGTGGTGACGATGGCGACGATGCAGGACGTGGCGCGACGCGCGCAGGTCTCGTTGAGCACGGTCTCCTACGCGCTCTCCGGGACCCGTCCCGTCTCCGACGCCACGCGGCGCCGCATCGAGGACGCCATGGCCGATCTCGGCTACCAGCCCAACGCGATGGCCCGCGGTCTCGCGTCGCGCCGGAGCCACGTGCTGGCGCTGATCTACCCCGCGATGGAGAAGGGCCTCGGCGGCACGGTCGCCGAGTTCGTCTCGTCCGCCGCGGAGACGGCGCGCGAGAACGGCTACCACCTCGTGCTGTGGCCCTTCCGCACGACCCAGGCCCCGGAGGTCCGCGACCTCGTGCGCCAGGGGATGGCGGACGGCGTCCTGCTCATGGAGGTCGCGCTCGACGACGACCGGGTCGACGTGCTCGACGAGGCCGGGGTCCCGTACACGATGATCGGCCGGACGCGCGACGTCACGGACCGGCCGTCGGTGGACATCGACTTCGAGCGCACGACGGACGACGCGGTCCAGCACCTCGTGGACCTCGGGCACCGGCACGTGGCCCTCGTGAACCACTCGCAGGCGACGGCGGACGACGGTTACGCGCCGACGTTCCGCGCCGAGGAGGGCTTCGAGGCGGCCATGCGTCGCCGCGGGCTCGAGCCGGTCGCGTTGCGCGTCGACGAGTCCCCCCGAGCGGGCCGCGACGCCGTCGCGACGCTCCTGGAGCTCGAGCCGCGCCTCACGGCGTTCGTCACCATGAACGAGATCGCGACGTTCGGCGTCGTCGCCGAGCTCCAGCAGCGCGGCGTCGCGATCCCCGCCGACATGTCGATCCTGTCGATCGTCACGTCGCCCGGCGTCGGGGAGATGAGCAACCCGCCGCTGACCACGATGCACGCGCCCGGGGCCGAGCTCGGCCGCCTGGGCGTGCAGAAGCTGCTGTCCCTCGTGGACGGCTCCCGTCCGAGCACGCCGAACGTGCTCATCCCGTGCGTCCTCGAACCCGGCAGCAGCGTCGCCCCCGCGGCCGGCCGGTCCCCGGACGACGACGACCGCGAGCCCGAGGCTCGCTGAACCGACCGGCCGGGCGACGCCCCGGTCACCCTCCGGCTCCAGCGCCGGAACTCGATGAGGAGGACACGCACATGCTGCGATCCCGGAAGATCTCGCTCGTCGCTGCTGTGGCAGCGCTCCCACTCGCCCTGGCGGCGTGCGGGGGCTCCGGCGGCAGCGGGGGGTCCGACGACCAGACCCTGACGATCTGGCACTACGAGAACGAGGACTCCGCCATGGGCCAGGCGTGGGCCAAGGCGATCGAGATCTTCGAGGAGGAGAACCCGGACGTCGACGTCGTCGTCGAGAAGCAGACGTTCGAGCAGATCCAGAAGAACGCCAAGATCGTCCTCACCGGCAACGACGTGCCCGACGTCATGGAGTACAACAAGGGCAACGCGACCGCCGGCCAGCTCGCGGCGCAGGGCCTGCTCACCCCGCTCACCGACGCGGCGACCGAGCGCGGCTGGGACGAGAAGCTCAGCGGCTCGCTCCAGACCACCGCGACCTACGACGACCAGGGCCTCATGGGCTCGGGCGAGTGGTACGGCGTCCCGAACTACGGCGAGTTCGTGCAGGTCTACTACAACAAGGACATGTTCGCCCAGTACGGGCTCGAGGTGCCGACGACGCTCGAGGAGCTCGAGACCGTCATGCAGGCGTTCAAGGACCAGGGCGTGACCCCGCTGGCCGAGGCCGGCGCCGAGTACCCGATGGGCCAGCTGTGGTACGAGCTCGTGCTCGCGAACTCCGAGCGCGACTTCATCGACCAGTACCAGCTGTTCGACGGCGACCCGGACTTCCACGGCCCCGAGATGACGCAGGCGACCGAGAAGCTCGACTCCTGGATCAAGGACGGCTACGTCGCGTCCGACTCCGCCGCGCTGACCGCCGAGGACATGGGCGTGTCGTTCATCAACGGCACCTACCCGATGATGGTCTCCGGCTCGTGGTGGTTCGGCCGCATCGTCGAGGAGATGGACGCCGACTGGGGCCAGTTCAACTTCCCCGGCAACACGCTCCAGGTCGGCTCGTCCGGCAACCTCTGGGTCGTCCCCGCGAACGCGGACTCGCCCGACCTCGCCGAGGAGTTCATCGACATCACGCTGCGCCCCG
Organism: Cellulosimicrobium sp. E-16; assembly: GCF_049913115.1. Taxonomy (NCBI): domain Bacteria; kingdom Bacillati; phylum Actinomycetota; class Actinomycetes; order Micrococcales; family Promicromonosporaceae; genus Cellulosimicrobium; species Cellulosimicrobium sp. E-16. The sequence goes on along the minus strand of NZ_CP183974.1, from coordinate 3,305,749 downwards.
AGGTGCAGAACATCCTCGCGGAGAAGGGCGGCCTGCCCGTCGCCGGCGACGCGTCCGTCATCACGGACGAGCGCACGCAGCAGCTCACCGAGAACTTCCAGGCGATCCTCGACGACGACGGCCTCGCGTTCTACCCGGACTGGCCCGTGCCCGGCTACTACGACGTGATCGTCAGCGAGCTGCAGTCGCTCATCAACCAGTCGAAGTCGCCGACCGAGGTGCTCGACGGCCTCGAGTCCGCGTACGTGGACGGCAAGGCGGACCTGCTCGACAGCTGAGCGGACGCACGCGCCCGGCCGGTCGGGGCCGATCCCAGGATCGCCCCGGCCGGCCCGGGCCCCCCACCCGAGGACCTCCCGCGAAAGAGACCGTCATGACCACCCGCACCGACACCGTGCCCGAGGCCGGGCCCGGCCCCGCGCGCGAGGCGTCGCGCGCGACCGCGGCGCCCCGCCGCCGTCGCCGGCCCGCCTGGCTCCCGTACCTGCCCTACCTCCTGCCCGGCGCGGTGGCGTTCGTCGTCGTGATCGGCTACCCGTTCGTGATGAACGTCTACTACAGCCTGTTCAAGTGGCGCGGCGGCATGGCGCCGATGCGCTGGTACGGGCTGGGCAACTACGCCGACCTCATGAACGACTCGGCGTTCTGGACCTCGTTCCAGAACTCGATCGCGATGATCCTCGCGATGGTCGTCGCGCCGACCCTCATCGGCCTCGTCCTCGCGGCCGTGCTGTTCGACTACCTCGGCCGCCGGTTCGGCCCGCGCGTCGCGGCGTTCCTGCGCGCGACGTACTACCTGCCGCAGATCCTGCCCGTCGCCGTCGCCGGCGTGCTGTGGAACTGGATCCTCAACGCCCAGACCGGCGCGCTCAACGTGATCCTGCGCGGGATCGGCATCGAGAACCCGCCCAACTGGCTCGGCGACACGACGACCGCGCTGCCGAGCGTCATGCTCGTGCTCATCTGGGTCCAGATCGGCTACCCGGTCGTCATCTTCATGTCCGCGCTCCAGCGCGTGGACCCCGAGCTGTACGAGGCGGCCGAGCTCGACGGCGCGGGCTGGTGGCGCCGCTTCGGGGCGATCACGATCCCGCAGATCCGCCCGGAGACGTTCGTCGTCACGCTCACGTGCACGGTCGCCGCGCTCAAGGTGTTCGGTCCCATCTACGTGCTCACGCGCGGCGGGCCCGAGAGCTCGACGCTCGTCCCGAGCTACTACTCGTACCTCAACTTCTTCGACAAGTCGAAGGTCGGCTACGGCGCCGCGGTGGCGACCGTGCTGACCCTCGTCATCATCGTCGTCGCCGTCGTGATCCTCGCGCTGCAGAGCCGCGCCGAGCGTCGTGAGCAGGAGGGCCGCTGATGTCCACCGTCACCACCACCCCGACCGCGGACGGCACGCCCGCGGTGCCCGCGCCGTCGTCCGGTTCGCGCCGCCCCCTGCGGGCCACGCGCCAGGACGAGCGCTACCGCCGCGGTGTCGGTCGCTGGTTCGTGCTCGCCGCGGCGATCCTCGTCGCCCTGCTCATGCTGTCGCCGTTCGTCATCATGCTGCTCAACGCGTTCAAGTCGCCGGCCGAGTACTCCCAGGACGGCCCGCTGAGCATCCCGAAGGAGCTCTACCTCGACGGCGTGCAGAACTTCTGGACGCGGACGAACTTCCCGCAGAAGCTCTGGAACTCCGTCTTCATCTCGGCGCTCGTCGCCGTGTTCGGGACGCTCCTGTCGCTGCTGAGCGCCTACGCGATCGGCGTCGGCCGCATCAAGGGCCGCCTGTGGATCGTCACGCTCTTCCTCGTGGCCAACATGCTGCCGCAGGAGGCGCTCATCTACCCGCTGTTCGACATGGCGCAGAAGGTCGGCCTGTCGAACTCGCAGTGGTCGATCATCATCATCTTCACCGTCATCCAGGCGGCGTTCGGCACCTACCTGCTCGCGTCCGTGCTCGGCACGTTCCCGCCCGCGCTGCTCGAGGCCGCCCAGCTCGACGGCGCCGGCCGCTGGCGCATCCTGTGGCAGGTCGTGTACCCGATCGTCAAGCCCACGCTCGGCGTCCTCATGATCTTCTTCTTCATCTGGACGTGGAACGAGTTCTTCATCCCGCTGGTCATGCTGACGACCAACGACACCCAGACGATCCCCATCGCCCTCGCGTCGCTCCAGGGCGACCGGATGATGGACGCCCCGACGACGAACGCGGGCGCGCTCGTCTCGCTGATCCCCGCGCTGATCTTCTTCCTCATCTTCCAGCGCACGCTCACCCGGGGCGTCACGGCCGGCGCCGTGAAGTGACGCCTCCCGCGTGACGCCGTGCCGCACACCGTGCCTGCCCCGGGGCAGGCCCCGAGGCGGCCACCGAGACTCCTGAACGCACCGACGAAGGAAGCACCACCCATGAAGTTCACCGACGGGTACTGGCAGGTCCGACCGGGGATGCACCCGCTCTACGCGGTCGAGGTCGACGACGTCCGCGCGGACGAGGCGGCCGGCACGCTCACCGTGTACGCGCCGACGGCGAAGATCCGCGGTCGCGGCGACACGCTCAACCGCCCGATGCTCACGACGACGTACTCCTCGCCCGCGCCCGGCGTGATCCGCGTGCGCGTCGAGCACCACCAGGGCGCGGTGCGCCGCGGCCCGGCGTTCCAGGTGACCGGCGAGCCCGGGTTCCGGCCCGAGGTCGAGGTGCACGACGACGTCGCGGTCCTGCGGTCCAAGGACCTCGCCGTGCGCGTGCACCGGGGCGACCGGTGGCGCGTCGACTTCGAGGCGGACGGCGAGGTGCTGACCTCGTCGCTGCCCAAGTCGGTCGGGCACGTCACGGCCGACGACGGCCGCGCGTGGACGCACGAGCAGCTCGCGCTCGAGCCGGGCGAGCTCGTCTACGGGCTGGGGGAGCGGTTCGGCCCGTTCGTCAAGAACGGCCAGGTCGTCGACATCTGGAACGAGGACGGCGGCACGTCGAGCGAGCAGGCGTACAAGTCCGTCCCGCTCTACCTGACGACCAAGGGCTACGGCGTGTTCGTCGAGCACCCGGAGAAGGTCTCGTTCGAGGTCGCGTCCGAGGTGAACACGCGCGTCCAGTTCTCCGTCGAGGGCCAGGCGCTCGAGTACCTGGTCATCCAGGGACCGACGCCCAAGGACGTGCTGCGCCGGTACACCGCGCTCACCGGCCGTCCGGCGCGCGTGCCCGCGTGGTCGTTCGGGCTGTGGCTCACCACGTCGTTCACGACGAGCTACGACGAGCAGACGGTGAACGGGTTCATCGACGGCATGGCCGAGCGCGACCTGCCGCTGTCGGTGTTCCACTTCGACTGCTTCTGGATGCGCGAGTACCAGTGGGTCGACTTCGAGTGGGACCCGCGCACGTTCCCCGACCCCGCGGGCATGCTGCGCCGCCTGCACGACCGCGGGCTCAAGGTGTGCGTGTGGATCAACCCGTACGTCGCGCAGCGCTCGCCGCTCTTCGCGGAGGCCGCGGAGCAGGGCTTCCTGGTCAAGCGTGAGGACGGGTCCGTGTGGCAGTGGGACCTGTGGCAGGCGGGCATGGGCCTGGTGGACTTCACCAACCCCGACGCGACCGCGTGGTACGTGGGCAAGCTCGAGGGGCTGCTCGACCAGGGCGTCGACTGCTTCAAGACCGACTTCGGCGAGCGGATCCCCGTCGACGGCATCGCGTGGCACGACGGGTCCGACCCGCGCAAGATGCACAACTACTACGCGCAGCTCTACAACGAGGCGGTCTTCGGGCTGCTCGAGCGCAAGCGCGGCGAGGGCGAGGCGGTGCTGTTCGCGCGGTCCGCGACCGCGGGCGGCCAGCAGTTCCCCGTGCACTGGGGCGGCGACTGCGACTCGACGTACGCGTCGATGGCCGAGTCGCTGCGCGGCGGCCTGTCGATGTCCATGTCCGGCTTCGGCTACTGGAGCCACGACATGGGCGGCTTCGAGGGCACGCCCGACCCGGGCGTGTTCAAGCGCTGGACGGCGTTCGGCCTGCTGTCGTCGCACTCGCGCCTGCACGGCTCGGGCTCGGTCCGCGTACCGTGGGCGTTCGACGACGAGGCCGTCGACGTCACGCGCAAGTTCACGCACCTCAAGCTGTCGCTCATGCCCTACCTCGGCCGGGTGGCCGAGGAGGCGCACACCGACGGCGTGCCGATGATGCGCCCGCTCGCGCTCGAGCTGCCGCACGACCGCGCGGGGTTCACCGCGGACACGCAGTACCTGCTGGGCGACGCGCTGCTCGTCGCGCCGGTCTTCCGCGCGGACGGCCGCGTCGAGTACTACGTGCCCGAGGGCACGTGGACGCGCCTGGTCCAGCCCGACGACGGCCCCGCCCTGAGCGAGACCGTGACCGGCCCGCGCTGGGTCACCGAGACCCACGGGTTCGACTCGCTCCCGGTGCTCGTGCGCCCGGGCACCGTCCTCCCGGTGGGTGCCCGCACCGACCGGCCGGACTACGACTGGGCCGACGGCGTCACGCTGCACGCGTTCGAGCTGCCGGAGGGGTACGACGAGCTCGTGGTCGTCCCGCCGGCGGACGGCGCTCCGGGGGCGACGTTCCGCGTGCGCCGGTCGGGCGCGACGCTCACGGTCTCGTCCGACGACGCCGTGGCGGCCTGGTCCGTGCGGGCCGGCTCCGCGGTGGCCGAGGCGCACGGTGCGACGAGCGTGACGATCGACCTCGGCTGACGACGTATCCTGGGCGAGCATGTCATGGAAGCGCTCCCATGACATGCTCGCCCTGGCACTTCCCGCGCGTGCCCGCTCGCACCCACCGAGCCGCACGAGCACCCACCGACCACCCGTCGCGGACCGGGCCGTCCGACGACCGAGCAGCGAGGACCCTCGTGACCACCGACACCACCGCACCCGACGCCGTCGACGCGCAGGCCGCGCCCGCGCCGTCGGGCCGCCGGACGTTCCCGACCGACTTCCTCTGGGGCTCCGCCACCGCCGCGTACCAGATCGAGGGCGCCGCCGCCGAGGACGGCCGCACGCCGTCCATCTGGGACACCTACTCCCACACGCCGGGCCGCACCCTCAACGGGGACACGGGCGACGTCGCCGACGACCACTACCACCGGTGGCAGGAGGACGTGCAGCACATCGCCGACCTCGGCCTCGGCGCGTACCGCTTCTCGATCTCGTGGTCCCGCGTCCAGCCCGGCGGTACCGGCCCGCTCAACCCGGAGGGCGTGGCGTTCTACTCGCGCCTCGTCGACGCGCTCCTCGAGAAGGGCGTCAAGCCCGTCGTCACGCTCTACCACTGGGACCTCCCGCAGGAGCTCGAGGACGCCGGCGGCTGGGCCAACCGCGAGACGGCGTACGCGTTCGCCGAGTACGCCCGCCACATGGCGCGCGAGCTCGGCGACCGGATCGACACCTGGACGACGCTCAACGAGCCGTGGTGCTCCGCCTACCTCGGCTACGGCTCGGGCGTGCACGCGCCCGGCCGCACCGAGCCGGCCGCGGCCCTCGCGGCCGTGCACCACCTCAACCTCGCGCACGGCCTCGCCGTCCAGGCGATCCGCGACGAGCTGGGCGAGGACGCGAAGACGTCCGTCACGCTCAACCTCCACGTCATCCGGCCCGACGACCCGACGTCCGCGGGCGACCTCGACGCCGTGCGGAAGATCGACGCCCTCGCCAACCGCGCGTTCCTCGCTCCCATGCTCGACGGCGAGTACCCCGCCGACCTGCTCGCCGACACCGCGCACGTGAGCGACTGGTCGTTCGTGCAGGACGGCGACCTCGAGACGGTGCGCCAGCCGCTGTCGATCCTCGGCGTCAACTACTACTCGACCGTGCGCGTGCGCCACTTCTCCGGCGACGGCGAGCGGTCGGAGAACGACGGCCACGGCGCGTCGAAGCACAGCCCGTGGATCGGCGTCGACGACGTCGAGTTCGTCCAGCAGCCCGGCCCGTACACCGCGATGGGCTGGAACATCGAGCCGGCCGGCATGACCGAGCTGCTCGTGTCCGTCGCGAAGACCTACCCGCACCAGCCGATGATGGTGACCGAGAACGGTGCCGCGTTCGCCGACGAGGTCACGGTCGACGCCGACGGGTCCGCCCGCGTCCACGACGACCGCCGTGTCGCCTACCTGCACGACCACGTCGACGCCGTGGGCGCCGCCATCGACGCGGGCGCCGACGTGCGCGGGTACTTCGCGTGGTCGCTGCTCGACAACTTCGAGTGGGGTTACGGCTACGACCGCCGGTTCGGCATCATCCGCGTCGACTACGACACGCTCGAGCGCACGTGGAAGGACTCCGCGCACTGGTACCGCCGGCTCGCGACGTCGAACGCGCTCCCCGCGGTCGACGAGACCGCCTGACGAGCCCGCTCGTCGCCCGCGCGAGGGCCCGTCCGGTCGCACCGGGCGGGCCCTCGCCGTGCACCGCCGTGGGTGCGGGCGGGCTCCGGTCTCGCCCGGACGGGGTGAGGCGCGACCCGGGTGACCTTCCCTAGCCTCGCAGCCATGAGCGATGTCGAGGTCAAGGCCAGGACGGGCGGGGTGCTCGCCGCCGCGTGCCTGTCGACGCTGGTCGTCAACGCGAACACGTCGGCGGTGAGCATCCTGCTCCCCGCGATCAGCGAGGACACGGGGACGAGCGTGACGACCCTCCAGTGGGCGGTCACCGGCTACTCGCTCGTCGGGGCGGCGGTGATCGTCACCTCGGGAGCCCTGGGCGACGTGTTCGGCCGCAAGCGGGTGTTCCAGCTCGGGCTCCTGCTCTTCGTCGCGTCCTGCGTGCTCATCGCGCTCGCCCCGTCGGGCGGCATGGTCATCGCCGGGCGCTTCGTGCAGGGCGCGGCCGGGGCGACCATCGTGGCGTGCGGGCTGAGCCTGCTCTCCGTGGCCAACAGCGGCGACGCCCAACTCCGGGCGGTCTCGTTGTGGGGTGCGGCGTCCGCCGTCGGTGCCGCGGCGGGGCCGCTGCTCGGCGGGGTGCTCGTCAACCTCACCGGCTGGCAGGGGCTCTTCTGGGTCGACGCCGTCGTCGCCGCGGCGTGCGTCGTCCTGACGTACTTCGTCGTGTCCGAGTCGCGCGACCCCGACCGCTCGCGCTCGATCGACTACGCAGGCACCGTGCTCGTCGCGCTCACCCTCGCTCCTCTCATCCTCGCGCTGAGCAAGGGCAGCGACTGGGGGTGGGGCTCGCTCGCGACCCTCGGCAGCCTCGCGGTCGCCGTCGTGGCGGGCTGCCTGTTCGTCGTGGTCGAGCGCCGCGTCGCGGTCCCGCTCCTCGACCTCGCCCTCCTGCGCAACCGCGTGCTCGTCGGCGCGACCGTGGCCATCCTCATCGGCTCCGGCACGATCAACGGGCTCATGTACCTCCTCAGCATCTACTTCCAGGACCCCGCCACCCTGGGCCTGAGCCCGCTCGAGGCGGGGCTCGCGACGCTCCCCGCCACGGCGGGCCTCGTGATCGTGGCGCCGCTCGTGCCGCGGTTCGCCGCGAAGATCGGCGGGCGGCAGGTCATCGGGCTCGGTTTCCTGCTCACCGCCGTCGGGTTCGGCGTCGTCGGGGTCGTCCAGGCCGACTGGCGGTACGGCGCCTTCGTCCTCCCGCTCATCGCGATCGCGGTCGGCATGGGGCTGTCCAACGGCCCGGCGTCCTCGGCCTCCACGGCGTGCGTCTCCGCGAACGAGGTCGGCGCGGCGTCGGGCGTCTCCAACATGGCGCGCTACGTCGGTGCCGCGGTCGCGACGGCGGTCGTGGCCTCGATCTACGCGGCGGTGGTCGCGGACCGCACCGCCGCGGGCGCGACCACGGCCGACGCCCTCGCCGCCGGCCTCGGCACGGCGTCGTGGGTGATGGCCGGGACCAGCGCCCTCGGGGTGGTCATGGCGGTCGTCATGGGCCGGCGGTACCGGGCAGAGCGCGGCACGGTGCACGACGCCGCGTCGGCCGCCGCCGCGGTGGCGCACACCCTGCCCACGTCGGCCACGCCGGTCGCGGCGAGGGCGACGGACTGACCGTCGCCCTCGCCTCGCCCCGGAGCGCCTCAGCCCCGGAGCGTCTCAGCCCCGGAGCGTGTCGGCCCCGGAGGGTGTCAGCCCTTGACCGTGTCGTCGAGGTGCAGGCCGTCCACGAGGTCCTGGAACCCGGCGAGCTCGTCCGGGCAGTAGATCTGGATGACGAGGAGCTGCCCCTGGACGACGCGGTTGTCCGCGACGACGGGCCGGATGCCCGGACCCGCGGCCCCGTTGACGAGCTGGCCCAGGAGGGTCGCCCGGCTCAGCGCGCTGCCGGGGTCCTCGCACGTGGCTCCGCCGTCGTCGCCGAGGACCCGCACGACCTGGTCCACCTGCGGTGTCGGCGCGCCCGCGGCGGCGAGCGCGGTGAGGAGCTGCTCCGCCTTCTGCTCGGCCTCCGTCGTCGTCTGCCGCTCGCCGCGGACCAGCAGCGCGACCACGACGAGCGCGACGACCACGACGGCCGCGACGACGTAGATGGTCCGGCGCTCGCGGCGCGGCTGCCGCTCGGTGACCTCGCTCATGGCGCGCTCGCCTCCGTCTCCTGCGTCGTCGCGTCCGGGAGCCTCCACGACGGCTTGCGGAACCGGTAGAACAGGTACGGCACCAGGAGACCCAGGCCGAGGGCCCCGCCGGCGACGATGACGAGGTAGGAGCCGGGGCTCCCCGACCCGAACTGCGACGGCGGGACGAACCCGACCAGCAGCGCGGCGAGCGACGCGACGAAGCCGACCCCGCACAGCGCCCCGAGCATCGGCGCGCGGTACCCGCGAGCGTGGTCGGGCTGCTGGCGGCGCAGGCGGACCGCGGCGACGAACATGAGCAGGTACATGATCAGGTACACCTGGGTCGTGATCACCGAGAAGATCCAGTACGCGCTCGAGACGCTCGGGATGAGCGCGTAGCCGAGCGCGATCACCGTGGTGACGACGCCCTGGGTGACGAGGATGTTCTGCTGGACGCCGTTCTTGTTGAGCTTCTGCAGGAACGGCGGGAGGTAGCCCTCCTGGCGCGAGATGAGCAGGAGGCCCTTGGACGGGCCGGCCAACCAGGTGAGCATGCCGGCGACGGACGCCGTGACGAGCATGATCCCGATGATCGGCGTGAGCCACTGCGAGCCGAAGTAGGCGAACACGGCGTCGAAGGCCTGCATGATGCCCGCCGTCAGGGAGAGCTGCTCGGCCGGGACGACCCAGCTGATCGCGAGCGCGGGGAGGATGAAGATCAGCAGCACCATGCCCATGGCGAGGAAGATCGAGCGCGGGAACTCGCGTGCGGGGTTGCGCAGCGACCCGACGTGCACCGCGTTCATCTCCATGCCGGAGTACGACAGGAAGTTGTTGACGATCAGCACGAGGCTCGACAGGCCGGCCCACGCCGGGAGCAGGTGCTCGGCGTCCATCGGCGCGGCGGACGCGTTGCCCTGGCCGAGGAACACGACGCCGAGCGTCACCAGGATCACGCCCGGGATGAGCGTGCCGATGATGAGCCCGCCGCTCGCGAGACCGGCGACGCCCTTGGTGCCGCGCGACGAGACCCACACGCCGGACCAGTAGACGACGACGATGACGATCGCCGTCCACACGCCGCTGCTCGCGAGGCTCGGGTTGATGACGTAGGCCAGCGTGCTCGCGACGAACCCGAGCAGGCTCGGGTAGTAGAAGATCGTCATCGCGAACTGGCACCAGACCGCGAGGAAGCCCATCGGCTTCGAGATCCCCTCGGACACCCACTTGTAGACACCGCCGCTCCAGCCGGAGGCCAGCTCGGCGGAGACGAGCGACGTGGGGAGGAGGAACACCACGGCGGGCAGGAGGTAGAGGAAGACGCAGGCCAGCCCGTAGACGGCCATCGTGGGCGCGGCGCGCAGGCTCGCGACGGAGCTCGTCGTCATCATCGCGAGGGCGATCCACGAGATGTAGCTGCTCGCCGGGATGGCGGCACGCGCCCGCGACGTCGCGGCGGGTACCGCCGGCCCCTCGGCGGCCGCGTCTGCCGCGCTCATGCCGCCCGCTCCTCGTCGCTGCGGTGCACTGCTGCGTGCTCTGGGTGCATCTCGACCGCCTCCTCGGCGCAGTCGTGGACGTCCGACGAGGCGATCGTCCACCTGGGCGGCGCGCGGGCGGATCACCTGCTCCGGGTGACTTGGTGGTCGGGCGATACCGGGGCGAAGCGCGCGGGCCGGGTGTGCGGCTCGGCGGCAGGCGCCTGGACATGGCGTACGACACGCCGACGGCACGACACGCCGAGAGGATGACGAGATTCCGCGTCCGTATTGGGTCGTTTTGTCGTGCAGGTTCGGGCACTCCGCACGACTCCGTGCCGGCGTCCCGCAGAGGTGGCGGCACGTCGCACAGGGTGTGGACCGACGCCGTCCCCACCCTGTGGACGGCTCGTCGCGGGGCGCGAGAACGAGCCGTTCCCGACACCTCCGGCCGGTGGACGACGGGCTGTGGACGACGCCTTCCAGGGGGGTGTCAGAGGGGGGTGGGACCATGGATCTATGGCTCCTACCACATGCCGTCGGGTGAAGTTCGACCACGACATCTAGTGCGGTGGCACGGTGTCGACCACTAGGTATAGTGGTTGCACACCCAGGGGGCCGGAGGCCTTCTGGCGAATCACACAGACGTAGTTCCACCGGTGTCCTTCGAGGTCAGAGACGTTTCTCCCTCCCCGAGGACCGATCCCGGACAGAGCGCGAGAGACGAGGAGTCACCCCATGAGCGTCACGGTCTACAGCAAGCCGGCTTGCGTTCAGTGCGACGCGACGTACCGCGCTCTGGACAAGAAGGGCATCGAGTACTCCGTCGTGGACATCAGCCAGGACGCCGAGGCGCTCGAGCTCGTCCGCGGGCTCGGCTACCTGCAGGCGCCCGTGGTGGTCGCCGGGGACGAGCACTGGTCCGGGTTCCGTCCCGACCAGATCAACGCCCTCGCGCAGAAGGTCTCGCCGGTCGTCGCCTGACCGGCCTCCCGGGGCGCCGTGAGGCGCCCCGACCACGTACGGAAGCAGGCGGAGCAGGGCAGGACGGAGGTGCGTCCCCGTGGGGTCGCTCGTGTACTTCTCCAGCGTCAGCGAGAACACGCACCGGTTCGTCCAGCGGCTCGACCTGCCGGCCCTCGGCATGGACGTGCAGCGCATCCCGCTGCGTCCGACCGAGGGCTTCCTGCGCGTCGAGGAGCCGTACGTGCTCATGGTCCCGACCTACGGGGGCGGCAACGAGGGCGGTGCCGTCCCGCGCCAGGTCGTGAAGTTCCTCAACGACGTGCACAACCGGTCGTTGATCCGCGGCGTCATCGCCGCGGGCAACACCAACTTCGGCGAGGCCTACTGCATCGCCGGCGACATCATCTCCGCGAAGTGCCAGGTGCCCTACCTGTACGCCTTCGAACTCCTGGGAACAGCCGAGGACGCCACGCGCGTCCGCGACGGATTGGGACGATTTTGGCAACGACAGTCACGGATTCCGGCGTGAGCGTCGCAGGGGGCGGCACGGTCGCCCAGGTTCCCCTGGCGAGTGCGCAGCTCGACTTCCACGCGCTCAACGCGATGCTGAACCTCTACGGCCCGAACGGCGAGATCCAGTTCGACAAGGACCGCGAGGCCGCGCGTGCGTACTTCCTCCAGCACGTCAACCAGAACACGGTGTTCTTCCACGACCTGCAGGAGAAGCTCGACTACCTCGTCGAGAACAAGTACTACGACCCGGCCGTGCTGGCGAAGTACGACCGCGCGTTCGTGAAGTCGCTGTTCGAGTTCGCGTACGCCAAGAAGTTCCGGTTCGAGACGTTCCTCGGCGCGTTCAAGTACTACACGTCGTACACGCTCAAGACGTTCGACGGGAAGCGGTACCTGGAGCGCTTCGAGGACCGCGTGTGCATGGTCGCGCTCGGCCTCGCGGACGGGAACGAGCAGGCCGCGCTCGACATCGTCGAGGAGGTCATCTCGGGCCGCTTCCAGCCCGCGACCCCCACGTTCCTCAACGTCGGCAAGGCGCAGCGCGGCGAGCCCGTGTCCTGCTTCCTGCTGCGCATCGAGGACAACATGGAGTCCATCGCGCGCGGCATCAACTCCGCGCTCCAGCTCTCCAAGCGCGGCGGCGGCGTGGCGCTCCTGCTCTCGAACATCCGCGAGCACGGCGCGCCCATCAAGCACATCGAGAACCAGTCGTCGGGCGTCATCCCCGTGATGAAGCTCCTCGAGGACTCGTTCTCCTACGCGAACCAGCTCGGCGCGCGCCAGGGCGCCGGCGCGGTGTACCTGCACGCGCACCACCCGGACATCCTGCGGTTCCTCGACACCAAGCGCGAGAACGCGGACGAGAAGATCCGCATCAAGACGCTGTCGCTCGGCGTCGTGATCCCGGACATCACGTTCGAGCTCGCCAAGAAGAACGAGGACATGTACCTCTTCTCGCCGTACGACGTCGAGCGCGTCTACGGCAAGCCGTTCGCCGACATCTCGGTCACCGAGAAGTACGACGAGATGGTCGACGACTCGCGCATCCGCAAGACGAAGATCAAGGCGCGCGACTTCTTCCAGACGATCGCCGAGCTCCAGTTCGAGTCCGGCTACCCGTACATCATGTTCGAGGACACGGTGAACAAGGCGAACCCGATCAAGGGCCGCATCACCCACTCGAACCTGTGCTCGGAGATCCTCCAGGTCTCGACGCCGTCGACGTTCAACGAGGACCTCTCGTACGACCACGTCGGCCGCGACATCTCCTGCAACCTCGGCTCGCTGAACATCGCGAAGACGATGGACTCGCCCGACTTCGCCAAGACGATCGACACCGCGATCCGCGCGCTCACCGCGGTCTCGGACCAGACGAGCATCGAGTCGGTCCCGTCGATCAAGCGGGCGAACGAGGCGGGCCACGCGATCGGCCTCGGCCAGATGAACCTCCACGGCTACCTCGCGCGCGAGCGGATCCACTACGGGTCCACCGAGGGCGTCGACTTCACGAACATCTACTTCTACACGGTCGCCTACCACGCGATCGCGGCGTCGAACCGCCTCGCGATCGAGCGTGGGCGCGCGTTCGGCGGGTTCGAGGACTCGAAGTACGCGTCGGGGGAGTACTTCGACAAGTACACCGACCAGGTGTGGGAGCCCGAGACGGAGCGCGTGCGCCAGCTCTTCGCCGACGCCGGCGTGCACGTGCCGACGCAGGACGACTGGAAGGCCCTCAAGGCCTCGGTCATGGAGCACGGGATCTACAACCAGAACCTCCAGGCCGTCCCGCCGACGGGCTCGATCTCCTACATCAACAACTCGACGTCCTCGATCCACCCGGTGCCGTCGAAGATCGAGATCCGCAAGGAGGGCAAGATCGGGCGCGTCTACTACCCGGCGCCCTACCTGACGAACGACAACCTCGAGTACTACGAGGACGCGTACGAGATCGGCTACGAGAAGATCATCGACACGTACGCCGCCGCGACGCAGCACGTCGACCAGGGCCTGAGCCTCACGCTGTTCTTCAAGGACACGGTCACGACGCGCGACGTCAACCGCGCGCAGATCTACGCGTGGCGCAAGGGCATCAAGACGCTCTACTACATCCGTCTCCGCCAGATGGCCCTGGAGGGCACGGAGGTCGAGGGTTGCGTCAGCTGCATGCTGTAGTCGCCTGAGGTAACTGTCGGTTGCCTCGATGCCCGGCGCCGTCGGCCACGTCCTGGAGAGGCGTGGCCGACGGCGCAGGGTCCGGTCCCACGAAGTCGTCCCGGTCGGTCCGGGGTCAGCAGGAGAGAAGAAGGCAGATGTCGCCCACGGGGAAGCTCAAGCTCATCGATCGCGTCAGCGCGATCAACTGGAACCGTCTCGAGGACGAGAAGGACCTCGAGGTGTGGGACCGCCTCGTGGGGAACTTCTGGCTGCCCGAGAAGGTGCCGGTGTCGAACGACATCCAGTCGTGGCACACGCTCACGGCGGAGGAGCAGCAGCTCACGATGCGCGTGTTCACCGGCCTGACGCTGCTCGACACGATCCAGGGCACGGTCGGCGCGGTGTCGCTCATCCCGGATGCGATCACGCCGCACGAGGAGGCGGTGTACACCAACATCGCGTTCATGGAGTCGGTGCACGCCAAGAGCTACTCGTCGATCTTCTCGACGCTGTGCTCGACGCGCGAGATCGACGACGCGTTCCGCTGGTCGGAGGAGAACCCGAACCTCCAGCGCAAGGCCGAGATCGTCATGGAGTACTACAAGGGCGACTCGCCGCTCAAGCGCAAGGTCGCGAGCACGCTGCTCGAGTCGTTCCTCTTCTACTCCGGCTTCTACCTGCCGATGTACTGGTCGTCGCGCGCCAAGCTGACGAACACGGCCGACCTCATCCGCCTCATCATCCGCGACGAGGCCGTGCACGGGTACTACATCGGCTACAAGTTCCAGAAGGGCCTCGAGAAGCTCTCCCCGGAGGAGCGCGACGAGCTCAAGGCGTACACGTTCGAGCTGCTCTTCGAGCTGTACGACAACGAGGTGCAGTACACGGAGGACCTCTACGACGGCGTCGGGCTCACCGAGGACGTCAAGAAGTTCCTGCGGTACAACGCCAACAAGGCGCTCATGAACCTCGGCTACGAGGCGCTCTTCCCCAAGGACGAGACCGACGTCAACCCGGCGATCCTCTCGGCGCTCTCGCCGAACGCCGACGAGAACCACGACTTCTTCTCCGGTTCCGGCTCGTCGTACGTCATCGGCAAGGCCGTCAACACCGAAGACGACGACTGGGACTTCTGACCGTCGTCAGTTCCCCCGAGGGCCTGGACCCGCAAAACGCGGGTCCGGGCCCTCGGCGTCTGGCAGAGTCCCGGCATGGACATGCTCAGGGAGCGGCTGCGCGCCGCGGGTCTCGACGACGTGACCTCCGTCGAGCCGGTGAGCGGTGGGCTCGCCGCGACCGCCGGGCTGGCGCGGCGGACCGACGGAGAGCCGCTGTTCGTCAAGGCGTTCGCCGCCGCCGCGCCCGGTGACGACGTCTTCACCGTCGAGGCCGAGGGTCTGGCTGCGCTCCGCGCCGCCGGACTGGAGACCCCCGAGGTGGTTCACGCCAGCCCAGACCTGCTCGTGCTGTCGACGCTCGCTCCGCGGCCCTCGACACCGGTCTTCTGGGAGGAGCTCGCCCGCTCGCTCGCGCACGTGCACACCACGACGCGGAGCGAGCGCTTCGGGTGGCACCAGGACGGCTGGCTCGGTCGCCGTCGGCAGGTGAACACCTGGACGGAGGACGGGTTCGAGTTCTTCGCGCAGCACCGGCTGCTGCGCTGGCTCGACGAACCCCGTGTCCACGCCGCGCTCGACGCCGCGGACCGTGCGGCGCTCGAGCGCCTGTGCGCTCGGCTCCCGGAGGTGCTGCCGGGAGGACCGGCCTGCCTGACGCACGGCGACCTGTGGGCGTCGAACGTCATGGCGACCGCCGACGGCCGTCCGGCGCTCATCGACCCGGCCGTCTCCTACACGTGGGCGGAGGTCGACCTGGCCCACGTGTGGACGACCGCGCCCCCGCCCGAGGCCGGCGCCTTCTTCGGGCTCTACGCGGAGCTCACAGACCTCGACGACGACTGGCGTGAGCGACTGCCCGTCGTCCAGCTCCGGCAGCACCTGGCCGTCATCGCCCAGTTCGAGCCCGACTGGGGCGCGGCGGACGCCGTCCGGGCGACGCTGGCCCCCTTCCGGGCACGCTGACCGACGACGGCCGGCGGCTCAGTCGTTCGGGCGGGGCTGCGCGCCCGCGACGGGCGGGTCGGCCGACCACGGGAAGGTGATCCAGAGGTCGGTGTCCTTCCACGAGTAGTCCGGCTGGATGATCGTGCGCGGCTTGGTGTAGAGCACCGCGGACCGCGCCTCGGCGCCGTGCGTGCTCAGCATCTCCATGACCAGGGCGAGCGTGCGGCCCGAGTCCGCGACGTCGTCGACCACGAGCACGTGCGCGCCCGGCAGGTCGGAGGTGTCCATGAGCGGCGGGAGCACGCGCGGGTCCGTGAGGGTCTGGCCGATGTCGGTGTAGAACTCGACGTTGAGCGTCCCGACGCCCTTGGTCCCCAGCGCATACGCGACCGCGCCGCCGGGCAGGAGCCCGCCGCGCGCGACGGCGACGACGACCTCGGGCCGGAACCCGCTCGCCACGACCTGCTCGGCGAGCTCGCGCGCGGCGACGCCGAACGTCTCCCACGTGAGGATCTCGCGCTCGGGCGGGACTGCGGAGCTCGCCGACGAGGCGTCGTCGGGCACGGCGGGGACCGGGGTCGTGGAGGCGTCCGTCATGGATCGAGCGTACGTCGCGCGACGGGCAGGCTCTGCCGGTCCAGGTCCCCGCGGCCCGGGACCCACGGCCCGGATCCGTGAACCCGTACCGACGCGACGAGGGCCGCACCCCGAGCGGGGTGCGGCCCTCGTCGAGCGGCGTGGGCTGCCGGGTCAGTACGCCGCGAGGATGTCCACGACGAAGACGAGCGTCTCACCCGCGAGCTCGTGCGTGTTCTCGTCGCTCTTCTCGCCGTAGCCGAGCGACGGCGGGATGACGAGCAGCACCTGGCTCCCGACGGTCTGGCCGGACAGGCCCTGGGTCCAGCCGGCGACGACGCCGCTCAGCGGGAAGGTCGAGGGCTCACCGCGGTCCCACGACGAGTCGAACTGCTCGCCGTCGAGCTTCCAGCCGGTGTAGTGCGCGATGACGGTCTGGTCCTCGGTGACCTCGGGGCCGGTGCCCTTGATGAGCGGCTGGACGACCAGCTCGGTCGGCGCGGTGTAGCCCTCGGGGATCTCGATCGACGGCTTGCCCGAGTCGTCGAGCGTGACGACGGGCAGGCCCTCGGCGGGCGTCACGGCCTCGCCCTCGGCGCGGTCGGGGACGTCCGCGGGGTCGGGAGCGACCGGGGCGTCCTTGACGGCCGTGACCTCGCCGACGGTGAGGATCGCCGTGCCGTCCTGACCGGGCGCGGCGAACAGGAAGCGGGTCCCGACCTTCTTGCCCACGAGCACCTCGATGAGCTGCGGGTACACGCTGTCGTCGAGCGGGACCGACTGGGCCGAGTCGTCCACCCAGGTCGACCCCACCTTGGAGCCGTCCGCCCCGGAGTACGCCGCCTGGTGCAGCGTGACCTCCTGGCCCTTGGCGATCTCGTCGCCGTCACCGTCGTTCAGCGAGATCGCGGCCGCGCCCGACACCTCGAACGGCGTCTCGAACTCCACGGTGGGCTCGGCGCCCGGGTCGCCGGTGACCGTCACGGCCTCGAGCGCCGCGACGTCCTCGGGCGCCGACGTCGCGGCGTCCGCGCCATCGGTCGCGGACGGGCTCGGCGACGTCTCGTCGCCGGACCCGCCCTCCGACGAGCAGCCGGAGAGGACGAGGGCGGCGCCCAGGGTGAGCGCGGCGACGCCGCGCAGGGTGCGGTGCTTCACGAGGGGGGTCCTTCGGTCGGTGGGACGGCGCGGGGCCGTCGGGTCTGGGCCGCACCCGCACGACGGCGGTCGTCGGCGTCCCGGGTCGGGGCCGCCTCGCGTCCGCGTGCCGGGTGCAGCACCGGCGCGGACACTCTAGCGGTCCTGCCTGGACCCCCGCTGGGAGCTGCCGGCCTGGCCGCTGCACCCGTCCGTCGTCCCGCCCGTCTGCCGACCCCGAGCGCGGCGCCCGGGGGAGAATGGGCGCATGCCGTCCCGTCGACCGTCCCGCAAGCGACCCTGGGGAGCGGAGCCCGCACCCCTCGACCTGGATCGTGCACTCGGCGGCGCGCGCCGCGAGTCCGGGGCCGACGGCGAGTGGCAGGTGCGTACCGTGCGCGGCGGGTCCAAGACGTACCTGTGCCCGGGGTGCAACCAGGAGATCCCGCCCGGGACGGGCCACGTCGTCGCGTGGCAGGAGGACTCGTTCTTCGGCGCCGAGACGGCGCTCGAGCACCGCCGGCACTGGCACACGTCGTGCTGGCAGGCGCGCGGGCGCCGTCGACCGCGGTAGAGATCCGCGATGGACGAACTAAAGCCTGTCGAACAACCTCGGTGAGGCCGTCGGCAGCGTCCTTCTCGGACGTCCCTATGCCGCGGTGGCGGTGAGGGTTCCCACGTCGTCCGGGCTGGTTTCACTCGCGCGGGCGCGCGGGCCAGGGCCTTCCCGTCGGTGGGCGTTGGTGACCTGGCCTCGTGCTTCGGGGTCCAGGACCTGGGAGTGGTGCTTGAGCCCCCAGGTGGCGAGGTTGACCGCGGCGTTCAGGTCGCGGTCGATGGTGTGCCCGCACTGCTCGCAGGTGAAGACCCGCTCGGCGAGGGTGAGTGTGGTCTTCACGTCTCCGCACGCCGAGCAGGTCTTCGACGACGCGAACCACCGGTCCGCGGTCAGGACGTGTCCGCCGCGCCAGGCCATCTTGTAGGTGATCTGGCGGGCGAGCTCACCCCAGGCCGCGTCCGAGATGGCTGCGGCGAGGTGGTGGTTGGCGAGCATGCCGGTGATGTTGAGATCTTCGATGACGAGCCGGTCGTGGGTCTTGACCAACGCGTTCGAGACCTGGTGCAGGAAGTGGTGACGGCGGGCGCGGACTCGCTCGTGGTAACGAGCCAGCCGCTTGACGGCGGCCCGCCGGTTGACGGAGCCCTTGACCTTGCGGGACACGGACTTCTGCAGCCGCCGGGTCACGGGCTGGCCCGCACGCAGCGCCTTGGGTGCGGCGTCGATGCGCACGGTCTGGGTGCCATCGGCCAGGGCGGCCACGACGGGTACGTGCAGCCCGCGATCCATGCCCGCCCACCCGCTGTGGTCGACGTCATCGCGGACAGGATGCTGGGCGCCGGGGTGGAGGTCGGCGGCTTCGACGTTCACGCTGATGCGCCACCGGCCACCACGGCGGGAGACGGTCGCGAACAGGATCCGTGCCCGGCCCTTGTCGAGCATGCGTCGCAGTCGTCGGGTGTCGTCGTGGACCTTGATAGCGCCGATTCCGGGCAGGGTCACCGAGCGTGCACCGTTCTCGCCGAGCCGGATCGTGGCCCGCGCGCCCGACTTCGTCGTGGAGGTCTTGTTGCGCATGCGGAACGAGCCGCGTTCGTGGTTCTTCTTCTTGAACCTGGGGTGCCCGACGGCGCGTCCGGCGCGTTTACCGCGCCGGGAGTCGGTCCACGCCTTCAGCGCCTTGCCGAGGTCGACGACGGCCTCCTCGAACACCTGCGCGGACACCAGCGTCCGCCAGGCCAGCCCCGTGACCTCAACGCTAGCTTCACCGGCCGCGTCGACGACGAACCGGCGCCCGGCAGCCTCGGAACGCTTCCACGCGTTGAACGCGTTGATCAGGTCGAACCCCGTCCACGGCACCGCAGCGGTATCGCCACCCGCGTCAGCCGCCTTGAGCGCCATGGAGGCTCGGCGGGCGTTCAGATGCAGGCGCAGTCCCTGGTTGAACGCGAACCGCGCGGCGCCCTCGTGGCGAGCCAGGGCGCGCGCCTGTTCCACGGTGGGGTCCATCACCCACTGGAACGTCGTATGCCGGGCCACGACCAGCAAGCTACCGACCACCACCGACATGACCACGCAGGTCACGCGCCGCGGATGTCGGTCTCGTCGCCCGCGACAGCCCACGAAGCATTCGTCGCCCGGGGCTGCTGCACGATTCCGTGACAGTTGGTTAGGCAGCTTGGTCGGCGGCCTGGCTCATGATGATCTCGAACTCGATCGGGGTCAATCGTGCGAGTCTGGCCTGGCGTCGGCGACGGTGGTAGGTCCGTTCGATCCAGGTCACGATCGCGATCCGCAACTCCTCTCGGCTGGTCCATCTCTGCCGGTCCAGGACGTTGCGCTGAAGCAGGCTGAAGAAGCTCTCCATGGCGGCGTTGTCACCGGCTGATCCGACCTGGCCCATGGATCCGCGCATCTGGTGGCGCCAGAGGGACTGCTGCAGCTTTCGGCTTCGAAACTGGCCGCCGCGGTCCGAGTGCAGGGTGCAGCCGGCCACGCGCACCCCGCGGCGCGAGACCGCCGATTCCAGGGCGTCGACGGCCAGCTGGGACGTCATGCGGTCGGCGATGGAGTACCCCACGATCCGGTTCGACCACACGTCCTTGACCGCACACAGGTAGACCTTGCCTTCGCCGGTGGGATGCTCGGTGATGTCCGTCAACCACAACCGGTTCGGGCCAGGCGCCGTGAACTCGCGACGCACCAGGTCATCGTGCGCGGGCGCGCCGGGCCGCCCATTCTTCCCGCGGCGCTTCTTTCCGAACACGCACCACCACTGGTTCGCCGAGCAGATCTTCCACACCGTGCGCTCACTGACCTCGTGCCCGGCCGCGTTCACCTCGTCGAACAGCAGCCGGTAGCCGAACTCGGGGTCCTCACGGTGGGCATCGAAGACCGCGTTCGCGAGGTACGCCTCCTCGAGCTCGCCGCCGGTGACCGGCTGGGCGAGCCAGGCGTAGTAGTGCTGGCGGTGGAGCTTGAGCACCCGGCACGCCACCGCGACCGGCACCCTGATCGGGGCACCGGCCGCGGCGAGCTCTCTCACGAGCGGGTAGAGCCTTTTCCCGGCAGCTGAGCCTGGGACAGGTACGCCGCCGCCCGCCGCAGGACCTCGTTCTCCTGCTCCAGCAACCGAATCCGACGTCGAGCCTCACGCAACTCCCGTGCGTGCTCCGAGGTGACGCCGGGCTTCACGCCGTCCTCGACATCGGCGGCACGCAACCACTTCGTGATCGTCATCTCATGGACCCCGAAGTCCTGGGCGATCTGTGCCAGCGTCACACCGGGACCACGGTTCCGGGCGACCCGGACGACGTCCTCACGAAACTCACGGGGATAGGGCTTGGGCACAGCAACATCCTTCCAGCCTGCTCGGCGAGCAAGCGATCTGAGATGTCACAGGTCCGTGCAGCAGCCCCCCCTCTCCCAGATCCGCCTACTGTTCCGACGACTCGACCGCAGGTAGTTGTTCGGCAGGCTTTAGGCTCGGGCACGATGAGCACCGCACCCGATCCCACGCCCGCCGGAGCCGACGCACCGGCCGGTCCGACCCCCATCCGGTCCCTGACGGTCCTGCCCGCGCGGCGCGAGGACGTCGAGCTGCACACGGCGGACGGGCTGACGCTCGTCGGCGAGCTCGCGCTCCCCGCGGACCGCGACCCCGCCGCGACGCTCGTGACCCTCCACCCGCTGCCGACGCACGGCGGCTACATGGACTCGCACGTGTACCGGAAGGCGGCGTGGCGCCTTCCTGCCCTGGCGGACCTCGCGGTGCTGCGGTTCAACACGCGCGGGACGTCGTCGCCGCGCGGGACGAGCGAGGGGTCGTTCGACGGCGGCGAGGCCGAGCGCTTCGACGTCGCCGCGGCCATCGAGCTCGCGGAGTTCCGCGACCTGCCGCACCGCTGGCTCGTCGGGTGGTCGTTCGGGACCGAGCTCGCGCTCAAGCACGGGACCGACCCGGCCGTGGAGGGCGCGATCCTGCTGTCGCCGCCGCTGCACCGCGCGACGGACGAGGACCTCGACCGGTGGGACGCGTTCGGCAAGCCGCTCGTGGTGCTCGTCCCCGAGCTCGACGACTACCTGCGCCCTGACGAGGCGCGCCGACGCTTCGCGCGCGTGCGCAACGCCGAGGTGATCGGCGTCGACGGCGCCAAGCACCTGTGGGTGGGGGAGCCGTCCGTGCGGCGCGTGCTCGACGAGATCGTGGGCCACGTCCGCCCCGGGTTCCCGCTGCCGCTGCCGACCGAGTGGTCCGGCGACGGGACCGGGGCCGTGACGGCCGAGCGCGACACGGCCGACTCCGACCAGGCGAGCTACGACGCGAGCCGGTCGGACGGCCTCGACGACTGACAGCCCCGGCGGGACGGTCGCGGCCGTGGCACGGTGGGACGAGACCTGACGACCACGGAAGCACGACCTGAGGAGGACGACGTGACGACGGCCCCGCTCGAGACCTTCACGCTGCGCGAGGGGTACGGGACCCCGCTCGTGCTGCTGCACGGCTTCCCGCTGGACCACCGCATGTGGGCCGACGTCGCGGCCGCGCTGCCGGGCGAGCCCACCGTCGTCGCCGTCGACCTCCCGGGGCTCGGCGCGAGCCCGCTCGCAGGTGGTCCGCCGTCGATCGACGCCTCCGCCGACGCCACCGCCGCCGCGCTCACCGCGGCGGGGATCACGCGCGCGGTCGTCGCGGGGCTGTCGATGGGCGGCTACGTCGCCCTCGCGCTCGCGGAGCGGCACCCCGACCTGGTCGCCGGCCTCGGGCTCGTGGACACCAAGTCGACCGCCGACACCGCCGAGGCCGCCGCCAACAGGCTGCGCATCGCGGACGACGTCGCGCGGTCCCAGACCGTCGACGCCGTCCTCGGCATGCCGGGCGTGATGCTCGGCGAGACGAGCAAGGCCGCGCGCAAGCACCTCACCGCGCGGCTCGAGGAGTGGATCCGCGGCCAGCGGCCCGACGGCGTCGCGTGGTCGCAGCGCGCGATGGCGGCCCGGCCGGACCGCACCCACGTGCTCGAGGGGTTCGCCGGCCCGGTGGCCGTCGTCGTGGGGGAGGAGGACGCGCTCACGCCCGCGGCCGAGGCGGAGCACATGGCCGACGCCGCGCCCGCCGCGCAGCTGGTCCTCGTGCCCGGTGCCGGGCACATGAGCGCGATCGAGGACCCGGCGGCCGTCGCGGACGCCCTGGCCGACCTCCTGGCCCGCGCCGCGGCCTGACCGGGCGGGCCGTCCCCGACGTGCCACCGCCGCCGTCGGTCAGCGCCCGTCGAGCACCAGCGCGAGCGCGTCCGCGAGGTCGATCGACTCGCCGTCCCGCCCGCCCTTGCCCAGCACGAGCGGCGGGTCCGACGGCTCGACGTCCACCCCGCGCAGCCGCCCCAGCACGGTGCCGGGCACCCCGAGGACGTAGAACTCCCCGTCCTCGCCGACGGCGACGCTGCGGTTGCGGCGCAGGTACCAGCCCTTGAGCGAGGTCCGGTAGGTGGCGCTGCCGTCGAACGAGCGGGCACGCAGCGGCTCGGGCGCGAGGCCGCGCTCACGAGCGCGCGCCACGAACTCGGCGAGGAGCGCGCGTGCCGCTGCGGTCTCCCGCGCGCGCTGGCGGTCGAGCTCGCGCTGCTGGTGCGTCGCGGCCTCGGTCCGCTGCCGACGCCAGTCGTCGGCAGCGGACCCGGTGCGGCCCGACGGGTCCGCGGAGGACACCGGTCAGGCCGGCGCGGGGGCGTCGGACTCGGCCTCGGCCTCGGCGTCCGCCTGACCGGCGGAGCCACGCTTCGTCGAGGCGCCCGACCCGCCCTTCGGGGTCGGCTCCTCGGCGACGACCGGGAACTCCGCCGTCATGAGCGTCGCCGCGCGCGCCTGCTGTGCGGGCGTGCCCGCGGGCACCGCCGCCTTCTTGGCGGGAGCGGCCTTCGCGGCCTCGGCCTCGCCGCCGAGGAGCCCCCGCAGCTCGTCGAGGTAGGTGTTGATCGAGTCGTGCTGACGCGTGAGGTCCTCGAGCTGGCGCTGGGCCACGTTGCGCTGCTGCTCGGCCTCCGCCTTCGCGTCACTGACCGTCTGGTCCGCGAACGACCGCGCCTCGGCGACGATCTGGTCGGCGTTGCGACGGGCCGTGGACATGAGGTCCTTGACGTACGAGTCGGACTCCCGGCGCACCTTCTCGGCCTGCTCCAGCGCGAGCGCGACGCGCTTCTCGGCCTCCGCCGCGTGCTCCTCGGCCGTCGAGACGAGCTTCTCCGTCTCGGCCTTGGCGGCGGCGTGCCGCTCCGCGTTCTCGCGCTCCGCCTCCTCGCGGCGACGCACGACCTCGAGCTCGGCGTCGGCGAGCGCGGTGCGGGCCTTGTCGCGCAGCTCCTCCATCTCCGACGTGACCGCGTTGGCGGCCTCGGTCGCCTTGCGCTGCGCCTCGTCGACCTGACGCTGCGCCTCACGGCGCGCGTTCTCCAGGAGCTCGGCGGACTCGCGCTCGGCGGACTCGCGCTGGGCGGCGGTCTCCGCCGCGACGCGGGCACGCAGCTCTGCGGCCTCGCGCTCGGTGGTGACGCGCAGCTCCGTCGTCTCACGCTCTGCCGTCGCCTTCAGCGTCCCGAGCTCGCGCTCGAGCGACGCGCGGCGCTCGCTCTCCTCGGTGGCGATGGCGCTCTGGATACGCGCGGCCTCGCGCTCGGCGGAGCCGACGAACTCCTCGGCCCGGCGCTGGGCGCTGAGCAGCGTGCCCTCGGCCTCCGACGCGCTCGTGGCGCGGATCTCCTCGGACTCGAGCCGCGCGCTGTTGAGGAGCTCGGCGACCTCGTTCTCGGCGCGCGAGCGCACCTGCCCGGCCGAGAGCTTGGCGCGCGCCATGATGTCGGCGGCCTGCGCGTTCGCCTGGGAGAGGATGTCCGCGGACTGCTCCTCGGCCGACCGCATGAGCTGCTCGATGCGGGAGCCGAGGCCGGCGTACGAGGGGCGTTCCGCCTCGCGGAGCTGCCGCTGCGCGTCGGAGAGCTCGCTCGTGAGCTGCATGGCGCGGGCGTCCGCGGCCTCGACGCGCGAGCGCGCGTCCTCCACGGCCTTCTCCAGCTTCGCGAGCTGGGCCTCGACCTGGACGCGGTCGTACCCGCGCATCGTGATGGGGAAGAGCGTGCGCTCGTCGGACACGTCGATGACCTCCGGTGCTGGTTCGTCGCGGCGTCCGCCGCCGGGCGGCGTCCCTCGCGAGGAGGGAGGGCGCGGCGGTCGTGCCACGGCCCCGCCGTGCTCCGACCAGGATACGGGGATCGGGCTGTCCTGAATACCCGGATTGGAGCAGGTGAGACGATGGTCGCAGTGCTGCGGGACGGACGGCACAGGGCGAGGCGGCAGGCTGGTCCGGCGGCGTCGCGCGCGCCCTCCCTGAAGGTCGGCTGACGAGCGTGGGACCGTGGGGAGAGGGCCTCGTGAACGGATCGTGAGGATCCGCGCCCGATCCCCCGCGGTCGATCTACGAGGGGTTTCGCACCTATTCTGGAACGTCGATCGACGAAGGGAAGCTCGGTGCTGCAACGAATCATCGCCGCCCTCCTGCTCGTGGGAGGGCTGGTGGCCGTCGGCCTCGGCGTCGCGTCCGCCACGGTGTGGCGGGACAGCGACACGGTCGTGGCGACCACCGCCTACACGGGGGACGGCACCATGCTCGTCACCGAGCCCGGGGTCCTGGACCTCGTGGCCGAGGACGTGACGATCCGTGCCACGGCACCGGGCGAGCAGCAGGTCACCCTCGCGATCGGGCGCGAGGTCGACGTGACCGGCTGGGTCGGGGAGGACGCCCACGGCGTGGTCACCGGGCTCAGTGACTGGGACGCGCTCGCGACCCGTGCGGCCGAGCCGGCCGCCGCGGAGGAGCCTGCCGAGGGCGAGACACCCGCGGAGGGCGAGAGCCCCGCCGAGGGAGAGACCCCGGCCGAGGAGGCTCCCGCCGAGGGCGAGACGCCCGCCGACGGTGAGGCCGCCGAGGGGGAGACCCCCGCTGACGGTGAGGCCGCGGAGGGCGAGACGCCGGCTGAGGCGGCCGTCGTCGGCGTCGACCCCGCCGGGTCGGACATGTGGTTCGAGGAGTCGACGGGCGCGGGCTCGGCGAGCCTGCGCTGGTCCGACCAGCCCGGCCGCTGGCAGCTTCTCGTGGCCGGCGTCGGGGAGGGTGCCGTCGCCCCGACGCTCGAGCTCTCCTGGCCGCGCCAGGTCGAGACCCCGTTCCTGTGGCCCGGCGTGATCGGCGGTGCGGTCCTCATCCTCCTGGGCCTCGGCATCGGCGCCGCGAGCCTGCGGCCCAAGCGCCGCGGGCCGTCGGGACGCGGCACCGCCACGTCGGCCACCCCCGCGGTCGGACCGGCGGCCTCCCCCCAGACGCCGACGGGCGAGCGGGACCCCGGTGAGGACGGTGGTGAGGCGCCGACCGACACCGCGCAGGTGCGCATGCTCACGCGGCGCGAGCTGCGCGAGCGCGAGGAGGCGGACCGCCTCGCCCAGCAGCAGGCCCGCGCCCAGAAGCCGCGGCGCGCGTGGCTCACGGGCCAGATCCCGATCGTCGCGCGGGGCGAGCGCCGGCCCAAGACCGCGGCGCAGCCGGCCGTCGACGCGGCGGACGGGCACCCGACCACCCAGGACAGCGCCACGACCCGTGCCGACGCCTGGCGTCGGGCGTGGGGATTCACCCCGGGCAGCACGGGGACGGGCGAGGCGCCCGACCCGCAGCGCGACACGGACGAGACGAAGGACAGCACCCGATGATCAGCACCACCCGCGACACGGCACGCCTCCGCGGCGCGCGCCGTCACCTCGCCGGGGTGGCCGGCGGTCTGGTCGGCGCGCTCCTGCTCGCCGCCTGCTCCGCCCCGCTGCCGACGGCGCAGCCCGACCCGACCCAGGACCCGGCCCCTCCCGTCCTCTCCGAGGCGCAGGAGACCGTGGTGCTGGACGCGGTCGCGTCGGCTCTCGCCGCGGCGAGCGAGGCGAACGACCCCAAGCAGCTCGAGGGCCGCGTCACCGGCCCGGCCCTCGCCATCCGCACGAGCCAGCTCGCCGTCGCGGCCGCGCGCGGCAACGCGGACCTCGTGACCGAGCTGCCGACCGAGGCCCAGCAGGTCGTCATCCCGACGACGCAGACCTGGCCGCGCACCTCCTACGCCGTGAGCGTCCAGCCCGAGAGCCTCCAGACACCTCGCCTGTCCGTGCTCGAGCAGGCCGGCGCGCGGGATCCCTACCAGCTCTGGGCGTGGGTCCGGCTGCTCCCCGGCGTGACGATGCCGAGCTTCGCGGACCCGAGCATCGGGAGCGAGGCCGTCGCACCCGACGACTCGAGCCTCCTCGTCACGCCCACGGACGCCGTCGCGCAGTACGCCGACGTGCTCAACCTGGGGACGGGCTCCGGCTACGTCGAGGCGTTCGAGGACGACTCCTTCCGGACGCTGCTCGCCGAGCGCGCCCAGGCCTGGACCACGGCGCTCGAGCCCGCGGCCGGCAAGTACGCGCTGACGTTCACGCCCAACGCCGACGAGCCGGTCCGCTCGGTCCGCACCGCGGACGGCGGCGCGCTCGTGGTGGGAGCCATGACGTCGCAGGAGTCGATGACGGCGGAGGAGGGGGCTCAGGTCCCGCCCGACACCGAGACGATCAAGGCGCTCTATGGCGACAAGACCCCGACGAACGTGCTCAAGGTCGGGTACCAGGACGTCGTCGCGCTCTACGTCCCGCCCGCCGGGTCGGAGGAGAAGATCCGCGTCGTGGGCAACGAGCACGTCGCCACGTCCGTCGCCAACAGCTGACCCTCCCTAGGATTGCGTCCATGAGCGAACCTACCCAGCAGCCCGCGTTCGACGTGCGCGGAGCGGTCGACCTGTCCGCGCTGACCAGGCCGCAGTCCCCTCCGCCGGGCGAGGAGGGTGGCGCGCCGGCGGCCGGCGGCTACGTCGTCGACGTCACGGACGAGACGTTCGGCCAGCTCGTCCAGGACTCGACGCAGTACCCGGTCGTCGTCCTGCTCTGGATCCCGACCGACCAGGCGAACGCCCAGCTCGGCACGGACCTCGGCGCGCTCGCCGACGAGTACGCGGGCCGCTTCCTCCTGGCCCGCGTCGACGCCCAGGCGTACCCGCAGATCACCGCCGCGTTCCAGGTCCAGGGCGTCCCGACCGTCGTCGCCGTCCTCCAGGGCCAGCCGGTGCCGCTGTTCCAGGGCGCTGCGCCCGTGGAGCAGGTGCGGTCCGTGATCGACCAGGTGCTCGAGGCGGCCGAGGCGAACGGCGTCACCGGCCGCGCGCCGTCACAGGGTGGCGACGGCGAGCCGGTGCCCGCCGAGCCGGCCCCGGAGGCCGAGCCCGAGCTCCCGCCGCTGCACCAGGAGGCGTACGACGCGATCGAGCGCGACGACCTCGAGGCAGCCGTCGCGGCGTACGAGAAGGCGATCAAGCAGGACCCGCGCGACGCGCTCGCCGTCGCCGGGCTCGCGCAGGTCCGCCTCCTCCAGCGCACGCGCGACGCCGACCTCGCGACGGTCCGCGCCGCGGCCGCCGACGCACCGCAGGACGTCGAGGCCCAGCTCGCCATCGCCGACCTCGACATCCTCGGCGGCCACGTCGACGACGCGCTCGGCCGGCTGCTGGAGATGCTGCCCGGAGCCGACGCCGACGCCAAGGAAAAGCTCCGCGTGCGGCTCCTCGACTACTTCGAGGTCGTCGGCCCCACCGACCCCCGCGTCGGCAAGGCCCGCCAGCGCCTCGCGATCAGCCTGTACTGACGCACCCGCGCCACAGTCGACGGCGGCCGGTCACCGTGAGGTGACCGGCCGCCGTCGCGCTGGGGAGGCAACGGACGAGGTGAGACGAAGCCGGGTGGGTGGGGTGGTGGCGCCGGGTCGTGGCGGGCCTGGCGGGAGCCGCGAGGCACGAGCGGCGGCTGGTAGACCCGGCGCCACCACCCCACCCACCACCCAGGGTGACCAGACCTCTACGTCGGCAGACCAGACCTCTACCTCGGCGACGGGACGAGGTACAGCGCGCCGAGCGGGGGCAGCCGCAGGGTCGCGGAGTGCGCGCGCCCCTTCCACGGGACGGCCTCCGCCTCGACCTCGCCGAGGTTGCCGACGCCCGACCCGCCGTAGACCTCGGCGTCGGTGTTGAGCACCTCGCGCCACGCTCCGCCGGACGGCAGCGCGACGCGGTAGCCCTCGTGCGGCGTGCCGGCGAAGTTCACGACGACGGCGACCTCGCTGCCGTCGCGGCCGCGGCGCACGTAGGCGAGGACGTTGTGGTCGGCGTCGTCGGCGTCGAGCCACTCGAAGCCGGCGGGGTCGTGGTCCAGCTCCCAGAGCGCGGGGGTCGCGCGGTAGAGGGCGTTGAGGTCGCGCACCGCGCGCTGGACGCCCTGGCGCCCGGGGTCGGCGGCGAGGCCGTCCCAGTCGAGCGAGCGGCCCTCGTTCCACTCGGAGTGCTGGCCGATCTCGCTGCCCATGAAGAGGAGCTGCTTGCCGGGGTGGGACCACTGGTACGCGAGGAACGCGCGGACGCCGGCGCGCTTCTGCCAGTCGTCGCCGGGCATCTTGCCGTAGAGCGAGCCCTTGCCGTGCACGACCTCGTCGTGGCTGATGGGCAGCACGAACTGCTCGGAGTAGGCGTAGACCATCGAGAAGGTGATCTCGTGGTGGTGGTAGCGCCGGTTGATGGGCTCCTCGGCGACGTAGCGCAGGGAGTCGTTCATCCAGCCCATGTTCCACTTGAGCCCGAACCCGAGGCCCCCGGCCGACGTCGGACGGGTCACGCCCGGCCAGGCCGTCGACTCCTCGGCGATCATCATGACCCCGGGCGTGCGCCGGTACGCCGTGGCGTTGGCCTCCTGGAGGAACGCGATGGCCTCGAGGTTCTCGCGCCCGCCGTGCACGTTCGGGTGCCACTGGCCGGGGCCGCGCGAGTAGTCGAGGTAGAGCATGGAGGCGACGGCGTCGACGCGCAGCGCGTCGACGTGGAACTCCTCGAGCCAGTACGTCGCGTTGGCGACGAGGAAGTTGCGGACCTCGTTGCGTCCGAAGTCGAAGACGAACGTGCCCCAGTCGGGCTGCTCGCCGCGCAGCGGGTCGGCGTGCTCGTAGCAGGGCGTGCCGTCGAACCGGGCGAGGGCCCACTCGTCGCGCGGGAAGTGCGCGGGGACCCAGTCGACGACGACGCCGACGCCGGCCGCGTGCAGGCGGTCGACGAGGTAGCGGAAGTCGTCGGGGTGGCCGAACCGTGAGGTGGGCGCGTAGTAGCCGGTGACCTGGTAGCCCCACGACCCGCCGAACGGGTGCTCGGCGACGGGCAGGAGCTCGACGTGCGTGAAGCCTTGCTCGACGACGTACGCGGTGAGCTGCTCGGCGAGGTCGCGGTACGACAGCCCCTGGCGCCACGACGCGAGGTGCACCTCGTAGATGCTGAGCGGTTGCGTGTGGGGGTCGTGGGCGGCGCGCGCGGCGAGCCAGGCGTCGTCGGTCCACGCGAACTGCGACTCGACGACGATGCTCGCCGTCGCGGGCGGCACCTCCGCCGCCTTGGCGAGCGGGTCGGCCTTCTGTCGCCACGAGCCGTCGGGGCCGAGGATCTCGTACTTGTACCGCGCGCCCGCGCCGACGCCGGGGACGAAGAGCTCCCACACGCCGCTGTCGCCGAGCGAGCGCATCGGGTGCGTCGCTCCCCAGCCGTTGAAGTCGCCGATGACGCGGACCGCGCGCGCGTTGGGTGCCCAGACGGCGAACGCGGTGCCCGTGGTGTCGCCGAGCGCGCTGGGGTAGGTGCGCACGTTCGCGCCGAGGGCGCGCCACAGCTCCTCGTGCCGCCCCTCCCGGACGAGGTGCAGGTCCACCTCGCCGAGGGTGGGCAGGAAGCGGTAGGGGTCGTCGGCGGTCGTGGTCTCGTGGCCGTAGCGCGCCCGGACGCGGTAGTCGGGGGCGTGCCGGGTGCCGTCGGCGTCCTGGTGCACCGGGACGACGGCGGCCCACACCCCGTCCTGCTCGTGCGCGGCAGCGTGCTCGCCGTCGGTCGTGACGACGACGACCTCGTCGGCGAGCGGACGCAGGACCCGGACGACGGCGCGCGCGTCGGCGGCGTCGGGCGCCAGGTGCGGGCCGAGCACGGCGTGCGGGTCGAACGTGCGGCCCGCCGCCGCGGCGGCGAGCGCGTCCGGCGGCACGACGACGGGAGGCGGGGTGGTGGAGTCGGCTGGCCCGGTCATGGGGCAACCTTTCCACGTCGCCTCGCCGCGCACCTGACAGGCTCGCCCGGCGACCACGAGGGGGCGCTCACGACCGCCGGGCGAGCCGGACCGGGGAGTCAGGACGGCAGGGTCCACCGCTGGTTCGCGGTGCCCGTGCAGTCCCAGACCTGGAGCCGCGTCCCGTTCGCCGACGACTGGCCCGTGACGTCCAGGCACTTGTTCGCCTGCGGGTTGCGCAGGGACTGCGTCGCGGCCGAGTACACCCACTGCTGCGCGCCCGAGCCGTTGCAGTCCCAGATCTGGACCACCGTGCCGTTGGCCGTGCCCTGGCCCGCGACGTCCAGGCACCTGCCCGCGTTCGGGTTGCGGATCGTGCCGTCGGCGCGCACCTCCCACGTCTGCGCGACGCCCGGCGCGCACGTGTAGAGCTGGACGGCGGTCCCGTTCGCGGTTCCCGACGCGGCGACGTCGACGCACTTGCCGGCGAGCCCGACGATCGCGCCGGTCGCGGGAGTCGGGCCGGGGTTGGGCGTCCCGCCGCCGGAGCCGAGCTGCACCTCGCCCTGGTTGAGCACGCGCGGGTGGAAGTAGGCCGCCTGGATCTCCGCGTTCGTGTTGCTCCCGCGCAGCTGCTCGGACCAGACCATGAAGTAGCTCCAGCGCGGCTGGGCCGTGAGGAGCGCGTCGTCCGGGACCTTCCCCATCTCGGCGATCGCGATGGGCTTGCTCCCGGCGATGGACTGGACCTGCTGGTAGTCCGAGGTGCTGGGGTGGTTCTTGTACCAGACGTCGAGGCTCACGACGTCGACGTACGAGCTACCGGGGTAGTAGCTCGACCAGTTCGCGTTCGGGTTGTCCTGGACGTTCCAGACCCAGATGAGGTTGTCGAGGCCCTGGGAGTCGAAGTAGTCCTTCATCTGCTGGTAGATCTTGGCGCCGCCGTTGACCCCGGCGCGGCCGCCCCACCAGTTCCACGTCTCGTTCATCTCGTGGAACGGCCGCCACAGCACGGGCACGCCGGCGTCCTTGAGCTGGCGCAGGTACGGCACGACCTCGGCCATGCGCGCGCGCCAGGTCTGGTTGAGCGAGGTGCCGCCGGTGACGATCTGCTCGAACTGGCTCTGGCTGATCTGCGTCTTGACACCGCCCTCGAACTCGCACGTCGACGGTCCGGTCGGGGAGCAGGCGTGCCACGTGAGGGCGACGAGCGATCCGTTGGCCCACTCCGTCTTCGCCTGGTCGACGACGCGCTGCCGGTTCGCCTGGTCCTGACCGCGGAACATCATGTCGCCGCCCCACAGGCCCGGGTACTGGCCGGTGATGTCGCGGACCTGCTGCGTGTACTGACCGGGTGCCGAGGCCGGTTCCTTGTTGTGCTGGCCCGAGACGATCGACGTCCCGGTGATCGACCGCAGGTAGTCGATGACCGCCTGCTTGTCGCGCGCCGGGAAGGCGTGCGCGGCGGGGGCGGTCGGGACGAGGGTCGCCACGAGCAGGGCCGCGAGACCCGCCGCGAGCGCCGCGAGGGCGCGTCGCGCGGTGCTCCGGCGGGCGACCGTCGTCGCGCCGGGTGCCGGTTCGGGAGCGTGCCCGGGTCTGAGCTGGGTGGGGATGAGGTGTCGCATGCGTCCTCCGCGTCGTTGCGTGAGTGGTGCCTGACGAGCGGCCACGGTAATACCGAGCCGATGTGATTGTCCAGCGTTGTCATGAACCGCTTAATGCGTTGATACCACTCGGATTGTCCATGGAAGTGGTGTCACGGTGACAGCGTTGACACAAGGGTTCGCCACGTTCTACGGTCGCCCTGCGTCGGGCGGCCGGCGCGCCACCGACGCGAAGGAGCGGACGATGACCCCACGACGACTGCGTGCGGCGAGGCCCCGCGCAGGCAACGCCGATACCCACCGAGGCCGACCGCACGCCGGACGCCGACCGCTCGGCCTGGCGACCGCCGTCGTGCTGGCGCTCGCGGGTACGGTCGTCCCGGCCGGTGCCGCCGCAGGCAGTGCGGGCGGGAGCCCGACCAGCGCCGTCGCTGCCGCCCCGACGAAGGAGATCCCCGCCGTGAGCGCACCCCTCGGCGAGAGCCGCAACACCTCGTTCGTCGAGCGCGACGGCACGCGCCTCGTCCTCGACGGAGAGACGTTCCGCTTCAGCGGCACGAACATCTACTGGCTCGGCCTCGACGAGAACGTCCCGCCCGGCGTGGTCGACTACCCGACGGCGTTCCGCATCCGCGACGCGATCGACACGGCCTCGAACCTCGGGGTGACGGTCGTGCGCTCGCACATGCTCGCCTCGACGGGTACGCCGCTCGCGATCCTCCCGTCGAAGGAGGCGGGGTACAACGCCGACGCGTTCGCGAGCATCGACTACGCGGTCGCCTACGCCGCCTCGAAGGGCATCCGCCTGATCCTGCCGCTGACCGACGAGTGGGCGTACTACCACGGCGGGCACCGCGACTTCGGCGCCCCGTACGGGCTGTGCGCACCGACCACGCCGCTCACGCCGTGCGCGGAGTTCTACTCCGACCCGCGCGTCGTCGCGGACTTCACGGACTACGTGCACCACGTCATGGACCACGTGAACCCGTATACCGGGCTCGCGCTCAAGGACGACCCGACGATCCTCGCGTGGGAGCTCGGCAACGAGCTCGAGGGCATGACGCCGCAGTGGCTCGAGCACGTCGCCACCGAGATCTCCGAGCGCGCGCCACGCCAGCTCGTCGCGGCGGGCAAGCGGTTCGGCATCGACGACGACACGCTCGCGTCCCCGCTCGTCGACATCGTCGACGTGCACTACTACCCGCCGACGGCGAGCGGAGTCCGCGCGGACGCGGCCCGCGTCACCGACGCCGGGAAGGTGTACGTCGCCGGCGAGTACGCCTCGCCCGCCGCGACGCCCGAGCTGCTCGAGTCGCTCGCGGCCGAGCCCGACGTCACCGGCCTGATGTTCTGGTCCCTCTTCGGGCACGACGACGCGTCCGGCCTCGTCCCGCACGACGACGGCTTCACGCTCCACGACCCGGGCACCGACGACCGCATGCGCGGCAACGTCGCGGCGATCCGTGACTTCTCGGCGGCGCTCGCGGGTGCCCCGGTCCCCGTCGAGGTGGGGCGGCCGCTCGTGACGTCGGTCGGCAGCACCTACGGCTTCCACGAGGTGTCGTGGCGCGGGGCCGCGGGCGCGGCGACGTACCGCGTCGAGCGCGCGGCGGTGTCCGACGGCGTCCCGACCGGGCCGTTCGAGGTCGTCGCCGAGGGCCTCACGGACACGGGCGAGCCGTACCTCGACACGTCCGCGGGCGGTGACGCGGCCTACCGGGTCGTCCCGGTCTGCGCGGACGGCGCGGACGGGCCGACCTCCGAGGCGGTCGTCGTGGCGGCGGGCGAGCAGGTCCTCGTCGACCCGCTCGAGACGCAGCGCCCGCTCGTCGACCACGCCGGGCTGCGCGTCACGCCCGACGGCGACGCCGCCCTGCTCGGCCCGGCCGGCGACGCTCCCGCCCACGCGACGTGGGCCCACGACGGGCTCACGGGCGCGGAGCTGCGCGTGCGGGCGACGACCGCCGACGACGTCGCGGCGCTCGTCGTGGAGACCAGCGCCGACGGCGAGACGTGGGCCGCGGCGAGCACCGCCGTCGGGCCGGACGGGGACGGGCGCTTCCGCGTCGCCGTCTCCGCGGCGCAGGGCGAGCGGCTGCGCGTCGCGTGGCCGGCGGGCGCGTCGCCGCGGCTCGAGCGCGTCACGCTGCGCGGCGCAGCCGACCTGCCCGTGGTCGACGACGCGCTCGACGACCTGACGGGTGCGAGCGTCGGAGGATCGGTCGGCACCGACACCGGGAACCCGGACCTGTTCGGCGGCGACGCCGGGCGGGCCAAGCGCGACGCGCCCGGCGCAGCGTCGCTCGCGTGGGAGGCGGACGGCCTCACGCGCCTCGAGGCGACGGGGTGGTATTGGCCCGACGCCGAGCCCGCACATCTCGCGTTCGACGCGCGGGTCGACGGCGCGTGGCAGGGCCTCGACGTCGCGGTCGCCGGCGCTCCGGGGACCGTGGGCGGCGCATGGGGTCGCTTCGCGTACACCGCGCCGCTGCCCGCGGGTACCGACGCGGTGCGCGCCGTCTGGCCCGCCGACGCGACGCCCGAGTGGGCGCAGCAGCTCGGCGACGTGCGGCTGTTCGGCACGGGCGGGGAGCTCGCCGCTCCCGGCGCGTTCGCGGCCCTCGCGCCCGACGACGGCGCGTCCGCCCTGCGCGGCACGCCGACCCTGCGGTGGGATCCGGCCGCCCAGTCCGCGACCTACCGCGTGACGCTCGCGCGGAGCGACGCGCCCGGCACGCCGCTCGTCTCCGCCGAGGTGCGCGGCACGAGCCTCGCGCCGGCTGTCGAGCTCGACCCCGCGACGTCGTACACGTGGCACGTCGAGGCCGTGAACGGGGCCGGGAGCACGGGAATGACTGGCGGGCCGCGGACCTTCGCGACCGAGGCGCTGCCGACCGAGCCGCTCGTCGTCGAGGACTACGAGGGCTTCGCCGACGACGCCGCGCTCACCGCCGCGCACCGCGCGAACAGCGGGGGAGACCCGATCACCTCGACGCTCGTCCTCGGCGCCGACGGCGGTCAGGCCATGCGCCTCGCGACGACGCTCGCGTCGTCGGGGTACGCGGGGGTGACCCGCACGTTCGACGCGCCGCAGTCGTGGTGGGGCTACACGGGCCTCGACCTGTGGCTCGACCGCTCCGGCCTCGGCGCGGGGCAGAACGTCACCGTGCAGGTCGTCGCGGGCGGCCAGTTCTGGGAGACCGTGCTGCCCGACGTCGGCCCGCAGCCCGCGGGGGTCGTGCACGTGCCGTTCGCCGACCTCGCGCTCCCGCCGTGGGCGGGCGGCGGCGGTCGCCCGGACCTGCAGTCGGTCACCGAGATCTCGTTCTACCTCGGGGGCGGCGGTCCCGCGGTGCTCGTCGTCGACGACGTGCGGACCGCCGTCGTGGGACCGGGCGTGCCCGTGACCGTCGAGGCGACCTCGCGGTGCCTCGCCGGCAAGGCGTACGTCGCCGTCCGGGCGACGAACGACGGCGACGCGCCCGTCGCCGTGACGCTCGGCACGCCGTACGGGAGCAAGGCCTTCGCGGCCGTCGCGCCGGGGGCCAACGCGTACCAGTCGTTCGCGGTGCGCGCGACGTCCGTGGCCGCCGGGTCGGCGGTCGTCACCGTCGGCTCGGGTGACGACGCGGTCGAGCTCGACGTCCCGTACGCGGCGGTCGCCTGCGGCTGAGCGGTCGGACCGGACACCGGCCCGCGCGACCCGGATGGGCCGCGCGGGCCGTCGTCGTGCTCGGGGCACGCCGCTCGGGGTGCACGTCGCTGTGGGTGCGCGGCGCGCTCGCGTGCTCGGCGCCGACCGGCGGGCACCTATCCTTTCCGCCATGGCGTGGTCGGTCTGGACGACCCTGGCGGCCGCCGGGGTGCTCATCTCGCTCACGCCCGGCGCGGGAGCGGTCAACACGATGGCCAACTCGATCGGCGTCGGGTGGGCGCGTTCCATCTGGGGGATCCTCGGCCAGCAGCTCGCCCTCGTCGCGCACGTGGCGATCGTGGCGGCCGGCGTCGGCGTGCTCGTCGCGGGCTCGCCCGTCCTGTTCGACGTCGTCAGGTACGGTGGCGCCGCCTACCTCGTCTACCTCGGGATCCGGCAGTGGCGGTCGCGCCCGAGCGGCGACGACGGCGACGCCGTCGCGCGCGGGCCGGAGTCGCGGTGGTCCATGGTCCGGCGCGGGCTCTTCGTCAACCTCACGAACCCGAAGGCGATCGTCTTCTTCCTCGCGTTCATCCCGCAGTTCGTCCGGCCGGACCGCCCGCTGCTGCCGCAGTACGTCGTGCTCGGGGTGACGGTCGTCGTGATCGACGTCCTCGTCATGTGGTTCTTCTTCGCGACCGCGGCCACGGGGCTGCGGCGACTGACCCGCAGCCCGCGCGGGCAGCGCACCGTCAACCGGCTCTTCGGCGGACTCTTCGTCGGGGTCGGCGTCCTGCTCGCCGCCATCCACTGAGCTGCCGTCCCGTCAGGCGCGGGGCGTCTCCGGCGCGAGAACCGGCACGACGGAGCCGGCGAGACGTCACCCGGGCGCGGTTTCGGACGGCACCGGGTCGCACCCGCGGGGCCAGACGGCGCGAAGTCGCCCCCGACGCCCGCTGCGGGCGTCGGGGGCGTCGTTCGTCGGCGGACGACGTGCGGGAAGGTCGGACGCTACCCGCAGGTCGTGGCGTCGTACGGGGCGTCGAGCGTCGTCTCGGCGCCGTCGCCCGCGGTGACGGTGACGGTCGCGGTGTCCGCCGGGACCGACGTCGCCCGCGAGGCGAACGACTGGTACGCGTTCGAGCCGGGCACCACGGTCGAGTACGTCCTGCTGCCGTACGGCGTGGTGAGGGTGATGCCGACCGGTGCGCCGCCGTCGTTCGTCGCGCGGACCGCGACGTACGCCTTCCCGGCGAGGCAACGTCCCGACGCCTCGACCGAGACCGCCGGGCCGCCGTCGCGCGACTGCGCGAAGAGCCAGTCGAGGACGACCGGGTTCGCGTACGTCGGGATCCACGACGAGTGCGGGTATGCCAGCCGGTCCGGCGTGCCCGTCGTGCCGGGCGAGTACGCGGTGTGGAGCACCTCGCTGCCGGTCGCGCGGGCCTCGTCCCACAGCGCCTGTGCCCGCGCTGCGGCCGCGTCGCGCGGGAGGTTGCCCGCCCACTCGCCGCGCGTCACGACGGCGCCCCCGCGCTCGAGGCCCTCGAGGGCGGTGAGGGTGAGGCCGTACGGCGCCGTCGGGTCGTCGATCGCGTGGTGCACCCAGACCGGCAGGTCGGTGACCTGCGCCGTGAGGTCGGCCGACTCGCCGCCCGCGACGAGCAGCGCTCCCGCGAAGAGGTCGCCGTCCTCGGCGAGCAGCGGCCAGCTCGCGCGCGACCCGCGCGAGAGCCCCGTCAGATACACGCGGTCGGGGTCGACCGGGTAGCGGTCGACCAGGTCCTCGACCATCCCGACGAGTGCCTCGCGCCCGCTCGGCGTGAGCCAGTCCTGGTCGGGTGCGCGCTGTGGGGACAGGACGAACGCCGGGTCGCTCGCCTGGCGCTCGGGCGCGGCGAACGCGACCGAGAGCTGGTTGCCGAGGAGCTGGACGGCGTTGTCGGTGCCGGTCTCGCCCGTGCCGTGGAGCGTGAGCACGAGCGGGTAGAGCGTGTCGTCATCCGGCGCCTCGCGGTACGCGTGCGGCGTGAAGAGCCGGTACCGGAACGCGTCGCCCGGCCCGTCCCACGTCCCGGCCTCGTACTCGTCGACGACGGGCGTGTCGACCCCCGACGCTGCGACCGGCCCGTCGGACGCGGGCAGGGTCGTCCCGCCGACGTGCACGTCGGCGACCTGGGTCACCGAGTACGCGGCGGCCAGGTCGTAGGTCTGCGTCGTCCCGGAGTAGAACGTCCCGGCCGCGTTGGCGTCGGACGTGTCGAGCTCGAGGACAACCCACTCGCCGGGCGCGGGCTCCTGCCCGGGCGAGCCGGCGTCGTCGGGCACCAGTGCGCCGCCGGGACCCGCTGCGGTGTAAGCCCGGACCACGGTGCGCGGACCGTCCGACGACGTGTCCGGCGTCGGGCCGTCGAGGTCCCCCCGGACGGCGAACGCCGCGGGGTCGAGCTCGCCCGCGGGCAGGGGCGCGGAGTAGCGCACCGCGACCGCGGCCACCTCGTACCCGTGCGGGTTCACGACGCCGACGACGCGCGCGTCCGTGGCCGTGGGCGGCGTCGCCGTGTTGTCGCGTGTCGTGAACCGCGGCAGCCCGGCCGCGCCGATGCTGTGCTCGTAGAACGTCGCCATGGCCTGCGGCGTGTTGTAGTTCCACGTCCGCACGCCCCACGGCATGGTGAGCGACCAGTCCGGCTGCGCCGCGACCTCGTCCTGCGTCGGGAAGACGAACGTCTCGCCGACGATCATCGGCTTGCCGTCGCGCTGCGCGATGCGCTGCGCCTGCTCGTAGTGCCGCGGCGCGTAGCCCTCGACGTCGTAGAAGTCGACGGACAGCACGTCGTAGTAGTCGGCGCCGGGGCTGAAGCTCGACCAGTCGTTGGCGTCGTACTCGGGCAGCCCGCCGTCGAGGCCCTCGTAGCGGTCGAACTTGGGGTCGCCGTCGGCGAAGCCGTAGTCGTCGGGCAGGTCCTGGACGTTCCAGACCCACACGATGTTCGACAGGCCCTTCTCCTGCTCCAGGTAGTCGTGGACCATCCGGTACAGGCCGGCGCTGCCGTCGAGCCCGGGCCGCCCGCCCCACCAGAACACGTGCTGGTTCATCTCGTGGAACGGACGCAGCATGACCGTCACGCCCGCGTCCTCGAGCGGCTGGAGCAGACGCGCGTACTCGTCCAGGCGCAGCTTCCAGTTCTCGTTGAGCGGCGTGCCGTCCGTGAGCAGCTCGTCCCACTGGTCCTCGTAGAGGAACGAGTAGATCCGGTTGGGGCTCGGGAGCGTCTCGTGCGCCTGGTCGCCGCCCCAGCTGCCCTGCACCTCCTGCGCGACGGTGTACTGCGGGGGCGAGACGTGGAACATGATCTGCACGAGGTTGCCGGCGTCCCACTGGCGGCGGACCTCGTCGACCATGTTCTCGCGGTAGGGGACCGT
Source organism: Cellulosimicrobium sp. E-16 (assembly GCF_049913115.1). NCBI lineage: Bacteria > Bacillati > Actinomycetota > Actinomycetes > Micrococcales > Promicromonosporaceae > Cellulosimicrobium > Cellulosimicrobium sp. E-16. The sequence continues at coordinate 3,266,443 of NZ_CP183974.1, read as the reverse complement.
CTGGCCGGTGAGGAAGTCCGCGCTGTACAGCGCCGGGTAGACGCCGAACTCGTTCGCGACGCGCTGGTGCAGCACGTCGTTCGCGGCGGGGTTCGCGTAGGACTGGTCGTGGTGCATCGCGGAGAGCATCCCGGTGCCGGTGATCGCGTCGAGGTAGTCCACGACGTCGACCGGCGCGGGCAGGTCGGTCACCTCGATCTCGAGGTGCGTGTCGACGTCCACGGCGAACGTCGTGCCAGCGCCGCCGTCCTCGGCCGGGACGAAGAGCCGCACCTGGTGGAGGTCGACGCCGACCGTGCCCTCGGCGCGGAAGTCACCCTTGGGCTCGGGGCGGGTCGCGTCGCGCAGGACCGCCTGGTCGTCGGAGGTCCACGTCGCCTGGACGACGCGCGCGCCGTCGGGCACGACGGCGTGCTCGGCGAGCAGCGTGAGGAGGTTCCCGGCGCCGTCGGTGCGCAGCTCCGTCGCGGGGAACGTCACCTCCGGGACCGGCGGTGCGACGTCGAACAGCAGATCGATCTCGTCGACCACGATGGTGCCTCCCGTCCCCGCCCCGACCTGGTTGACGTAGAGCGCGAGCGACGCGACGCCGCTCGGCCGGAGGGTTCCGGTACCGGACTTGGGGCGGAAGTCCTCGACCGGGACGGTGACGCGCTGCGGCGCCGTGGAGGTGGCGTCGAACCCGGCCACGTCGTTCAGGTGCGCCTCGAACGGCGCGCCGTCGCTGAGCTGCAGCAGCACGTCCTGTCCGGGCGTGCCGTTCGCGATCCACAACTCGACCGCCTGCAGCCCTGGCCAGTAGCCGTCGACCGCACGCGACCGCCCGGAGTACCCGTTCGCGAACGAGTAGTCGAACCGCATCGCCGAGCCGAGGTCCTCGCCCTCGGCGGCGAAGGGCGAGTCGACGAGCGTCGCCGTGTTCGCACCGCCGTTGGTGTTCCGGGAGTAGAGCGACGAGAGCGCCGCGTCGTCGGGGTAGCCGTCGAAGTCGTCGAGGCTCACGACGACGGGCCCGTCGTGAGGGGGGTCGGCGGCGGGCGGATCCGTGGCCGCGCCGGGCGAGGCCCACGCGGGCGTCGCCGCGAGCGCGACGCTCGCCAGGAGCGACAAGGCCGCGGCAGCGGCCGCGGATCGTCGTCGGGACATGGAGGACTCCTTCGTCCGAGGGTGCTGACCCAGCGGACGCTAGGCCGTGCGAGCCGTCTATGTCAACGCTGACATGCATTCGCCATCCGAGTCCCGATAGTGCTCGATCGCGAAGAGCATGCACACCTACCCGCGCCCTCTCGCCCATCATGACAACGTCGACATTGCCCGGCGCAGAAGCCGTTGTCGGCGGAGCGGGGGTGATCGGGTCTCAGGCCCGCGTGGTCGGGCCCGCGGCCCGGGTGGGCTCGGTGCTCGGGGCTGCGGCGCCGCCACCCTGGTCTTGCGGTCGAGGGTTCGAGGGGCGCCGCTGACGCCCTGTCGCATCCGAGCCCACCCCCACCGCTCGGCGATCGTCCCGCCCGGGGACGTCGGTCGCCCGCCCGGGACCGGCGGGTGGCCGACGGTGCCAGGTGGGCCGATGTCTGGCCCGGCACGAGGCCGACCAGGCCCTCCCGGCGGTACGAGCAGGCGACGTGGGTTCGTCCCGCGCGCAGGACGCGCCCAGACCACGCCGTCGGGCACGAGACCCACGGTTCTCCTTCGCGCAACCGGGGTTCTACCTCGCGCGACCACGGTCCTACCTCGCGCGACCAGGGTTCTCCGTCGGCGGACCGGGGTGCTACCTCGGGGGGCGCTCGCCGGAGCCGCGGGGGACGAGGTGGGTGGGGATGCGGACGTGGACCGGTGCGCCCTGCGGGTCGTCGAGCCGCTCGAGGACGCGGCGGGCGGCGGCGCGGCCGATCTCGCGGGTGTCGTAGGCGACCACGCTGAAGCCGAGCGCGTCGGCGAGGTCGAAGTCGTCGAACCCGACGTACGCCAGGTCGTCCCGGGCGGGGCCGAGCGCGCGGACGAGCGCTGCGCTCGCGCGGTTGTTGCCGGTGACGACGGCGGTCGGAGGGTCGGGCTGGGCGAGGACGTCCAGCACCGCGGCCTCGGTGGTCCGGCCGCCGACGTCGTCGAGGCGCTCCCACGGGGACGGGTCCGTGACGCCGACCTCGCGCAGGGCGTCCCGATAACCCGCGAGCCGTTCCGCGTGGGTGTACAGGTCTCCGGGGCTGCACACGAACGCGACGCGGCGGTGGCCGAGCCGCGTGAGCGCCCGGACCGCCTCCGCGGTCCCCTCCCGGTTGTCGAGGACGACCGAGTCGGCGAGGAGGTTGTGCGCGGGGCGGTCGATCGTCACGACGGGCGTACCGAGCCGGCGTTCGCCCTCGAGGTAGGACTGGTCCCGGGCGATCGGGACGAGGACGAGCGCGCGGACGCGCTGGGCCAGCAGCGTCCCGGCGACGCGCTCCTCCTCGGCGGGGTCGTCCTCGGTCGCCGTGAGGACCATCGTCAGACCGTGCTGCGCGAGCTCGCGCTCCATACCGGCGGCGACCTGGAAGTAGAACGGGTTGGTGAGGTCGCCGAGCACGAACCCGACGGCGGACGAGACCCCTCCGTGGCGGAGGTCGCGCGCGAGGAGGTTGGGCCGGAAGCTGAGACGTGCAGCGGCCTCCTCGATGCGCTGCCGGGTGTCGGGGGAGACGTTCGCGCTGCCGTCGTAGACCCGGGAGACGGTCTTGGCGCTCACTCCGGCGAGCCGCGCGACGTCGGCCAGAGTGGCTCGTTGCTGCGGCTTCTGCACGGGCCGACCCTAGCAGCGGGGACGGGGGCGGGCGGCCGAGCGCTGCGGCGTCCGGCCGGTCGCCGCAGCCGCGCGCCGAAGGCTCGGCAGTTGACAGGTGAAGCGCTTCAGTGCAGCGTGTGGGCGACGGCACGGGGGTCGTCCCGACGACGAGGAGAGCGCACCATGGCCCGGATCACGATCGCGGACATCGCCCGGCGGGCAGGCGTGTCCACGGGTGCGGTGTCGTACGCGCTGAACAACCGGCCGGGGGTGTCGGCCGAGACGCGGTCGCGCATCCTCGCTGTCGCCGCGGAGCTGGGCTGGGAGCCGAGCTCGGCCGCGCGCTCGCTCTCGGGGGCGCGCACGGAGACCGTGGGCCTGGTGCTCGCGCGCGACCCCAGCACCCTCGGCTTCGAGTCGTTCTACATGCAGTTCATCGCGGGCATCGAGTCCGAGCTCGCGGCGCGGTCGTACGGCCTGCTCCTCCAGGTGGTCCCCGACCTCGACGCCGAGCTGCGCGCCTACCGCAAGTGGCGGGCCGCGCGCCGGGTCGACGGCGTCGTGACGGTCGACCTCCGCCTCGACGACCCGCGCGTGGCCTGGCTGTCCGAGCCGGACGCGATCCCGGCCGTCGTCGTGGGTGACCCGGCGCTCGCCGGCGACCTGACGAACGTGTGGACCGACGACGCCTCGGCCATGCGCGAGTCGGTCCGCTACCTGCACGCCGTGGGTCACCGGCGCATCGCGCGCGTCGCAGGGGTCACGAGCTTCGGGCACACGCACATCCGTGACGAGGCGTTCCGCGAGGAGACGGCGCGGCTCGGCGTGCGCGGGGAGATCGGCCGGACCGACTACACGGCCGACCAGGGGGCCAGCGCCACCCGCACGCTCCTCACGGGGCCGGAACGGCCGACGGCGATCATCTACGACAACGACGTCATGGCCCTCGCGGGTCTCGGCGTGGCGAGCGAGCTGGGCGTCCGCGTGCCGTCGGACCTGTCGATCATCGCCTGGGACGATTCTCCGCTGTGCCAGGCGACGTACCCCCGGCTGTCGGCCCTGAGCCACGACGTGACGAGCTTCGGCGCCCACGTCGCGAGGCGGTTGTTCGACCGCATCGACGGCCGGACGGGCGGGAGCTTCCTGGACTCCACGCCGACGCTGCGCCCTCGGGGCACGACCGCGCGCCGCGTCGAGAACTGACACCGGCCCGGGCGCCAGGCCCGCGCGGACGGGTCCGTCCGAGGGTCCGGCGCGCCCGGGGCGCACGCTCTCGTCGTCGTGACCGAACCGTGACCGCGCGTCGTTGACTTACGACAACTTAACCGCTTCACTCGTCCTCATCGACATCGGACCTGATCATCCGGTGCACCAGACGGCCGAACGGCTTAAGCGCTGTATCCGCATCGGGGCGGCGCGCACTGTCAACGACGACGAGAATGAGGGATCGAGATGGCGAAGAGGCGCATCCTTGCCGCGAGCACGGCCGCGGCCATGGTGCTCGTGCTGGGGGCCTGCTCCGGCGGCTCCACCAGCGGGGGCGACGGGGACGGCGACGGCCCGTCGGGGACGATCACCGTCCTGACGAACCGCACGGACATCGTCGACACCGTGCTCCAGGACTACGTGACCGAGTTCCAGAAGACCTACCCGGACGTCGACGTCGAGTTCGAGGCGGTGACGGACTACGAGGGCGACGTCTCGATCCGCCTCAACTCGGGCGACTACGGCGACGTCCTGCTCATCCCGAACACGGTCGACGCGGACCAGCTCTCGACGTTCTTCGAGCCGCTCGGATCGGTCGACGAGCTCGGCGAGGAGTACCGCTTCATCCACGACAAGGCGTACGAGGGCCAGGTCTACGGCCTCGCGACGTTCGGGACCGCGATGGGCTACGTGCTCAACAAGCCGGTCTGGGAGAAGGCGGGGATCACCGAGCCGCCGGCGACGCCCGAGGAGTTCCTCGACGCGCTGGAGGCGATCAAGGAGACCTCGCCCGACACCGTCCCGTACTACACGAACTACGCGGACGGCTGGCCGCTCACGCAGTGGCAGTCCAACCAGGGCTCGATCGACGGCCCGGAGGCGGTGAACCTGCGCACCGAGCAGGACGCGCCGTGGACCGAGGGCGAGGAGCAGTACGCGATCGACTCGCTCCTGTACGACGTCGTGGAGGCCGGCCTCTCCGAGCCCGACCCGACCACGACGAACTGGGAGGAGTCCAAGAACCTCGTCGGCACCGGCCAGGTCGGGAGCATGGTTCTCGGCTCGTGGGCCGTGACGCAGATGCAGGACGCCGCGGAGGCCGCGGGCAACCCCCGTGAGGACATCGGGTTCTGGCCGATGCCGTGGCAGACGGACGGTGCGTTCCACTCGACGGTCGGCGCCGACTACAAGCTCGCGATCTCCAAGCACTCGGAGAACAAGGAGGCCGCCGAGGCGTGGCTGTACTGGTTCCTCGACGAGTCGGGCTTCGCCGCGAGCCAGGGCGGGCTCGCGCCGCAGGTGGGCGGCGAGTCGCCGGAGATCCTCGCCGACTTCGAGACGTTCGGGGTCGAGGAGGTCGAGGTCGCCCCGGCGCCGGAGGGCGAGGAGAACCTCCTGGCCGACATCTACAACACCGCGGAGATCGACCTCAACGGCGACCAGTTCCGGCGCCAGTACATCGACGTCGCGCGCGGCGCGGCGGACGGAGACAAGGCGTCGTTCTTCGCCGACCTCAACGACCGCTGGGCGTCGGCCCGGGCCGAGGTCGTCGGCTGACGAGGCGGGCGGCCGCGTGCCCGACGGTGCGCGGCCGCCCCGCCCGGGGCGCGACAGCCCCTGGCACGAGCCTCGCCGGCCCCGGCGAGCGACGACCCAGCGAGCACGAACGAAGGAGGCGACTGCGATGGCCGCGGTCACCGGACCGGCCGGTGCGCTCGGAGCGACGCGCCCGGCACGCCTGAGGGGACGTCGTCGTCCCGCCCCGGGCGGGGGAGCGACCAAGGGCGGATGGCGGGTCACGCCCTGGCTCTTCCTGCTCGTCCCCGTGGGCATGCTGCTGCTCTTCACCTACGTCCCCGTGGCGAACATGGTGTGGTACAGCTTCACGTCCTGGGACGGGCTCGACCCTGTCAAGGAGCCCGTCGGCTGGAAGAACTACGTCGAGATCTTCACGCGCCCCGAGATCTTCCGCGTGTTCCTCGTGAGCCTGTACTACCTCGTGGGCGCGGCGGTGCAGCTCGTGCTCGCCCTGTACTTCGCGACGATCCTCAGCTTCAGCACGCGGTTCCGGAACTGGTTCAAGGGGATCATCTTCTTTCCGTACCTCATCAACGGGGTCGCGATCGGGCTCGTCTTCCTCTACTTCTTCCGGCCGGGCGGGACGCTCGACGCGTTCCTCGCCGCGTTCGGCCTCACGGAGCCGCCGCTGTGGCTGGGCGACCCGTCGCTCGTCAACGTCTCGCTCGCCGCGACGAGCGTGTGGCGCTACATGGGCCTGAACTTCGTGCTCTTCCTCGGGGCGATCCAGTCGATCCCGAACGAGCTCTACGAGGCGGCCGACCTCGACGGCGCGAACGCCTGGCAGAAGTTCCGCTTCATCATCGCGCCCGGGATCCGCCAGATCATCGGGCTGTCGGTGATCCTCGCCGTGTCCGGAGCGCTGTCGGTGTTCGAGATGCCCTTCATCATGACGGGCGGCGCGAACGGGTCGGAGACGTTCGTCATCCAGACCGTCAACACGGCCTTCACGTTCTCGAAGGTGGGTCTCGCCTCCGCGATGGCGGTCGTCCTGCTCATCATCGTCCTGTTCATCTCCTGGGTGCAGCGACGCATCGTCCCTGACGAGAGAGGTGACCTCGTATGAGCGCCGCACCGCTGCGCACGTCCGCCGCGCAGGACGACGCCTCCCGGACGGAGGACGCCCCGGCACCCCGGACGGGCCCCGGTCCGCGCGACGTGCCCGCCCGGCCGCTCCCCGCGCCGTCAGCCACCGACCGGGTCCGGTCCGGCTGGGCGCGCTGGACGCGCGGGGCGAGCCCGGTGCTCGGCCCGGTCGGCACGACGCTCAAGTACGTCTCGCTGGTCGCGGCGTGCCTCGTGGCGGTCGTCCCGCTCGTGACGATCTTCATGGCCTCGTTCAAGACGCAGGCCGAGTTCCGCGAGACGGGCCCGCTGGACCCGCCGTCGAGCTGGACGAACCTCGACAACTTCGTCACGGCGTTCACGCGCGGCGGCATGCTCCAGGGATTCGTCAACACGACGATCATCCTCGTCGTCGCCCTGACCGGGACGATCATCATCGGCACGATGGCCGCCTACGCGATCGACCGCTTCACGTTCCGCGGCCAGCGGCTCGTCGTCGGGGCGTTCCTGCTCGCGACGCTCGTGCCCGGGGTCACGACGCAGGTCGCGACGTTCCAGATCGTCAGCGGCCTCGGCCTGTTCAACACGCGTTGGGCCGCGATCGTCCTGTTCATGGGCACCGACATCATCTCGATCTACATCTTCCTGCAGTTCATGAAGTCGATCCCGAGGTCGCTCGACGAGGCGGCCATGCTCGACGGCGCCAACCGTCTGACGATCTACGCGCGCATCGTCTTCCCGCTGCTCAAGCCCGCGATCGCGACCGTGATCATCATCAAGGGGATCGCGATCTACAACGAGTTCTACCTGCCCTGGCTCTACATGCCGAAGCGGGACCTCGGCGTCATCTCGACGTCGCTGTTCCGCTTCAAGGGCCCCTTCGGCGCACAGTGGGAGGTGATCTCCGCCGGGACAGTGCTCGTCATCGTCCCGACGCTGGTCGCGTTCCTGCTGCTGCAGCGCTACATCTACAACGGACTGACCTCAGGAGCCACCAAGTGACGAGCACGACCGCCCCGACGCCGACCGCACCCGCCGTGCCGGCGACCGACCCCGCGCGCCTCGTCCGGCGCGAGCTCCACGCGGGCTGGACGGCGCGCGCCGTCGCGGGGCCCGTCCCCGCGCACGTCGCGGGTGTCGAGGTCCCGGCCACCATCCCCGGCAGCGCCCACACCGACCTGCTCGCGGCGGGGCTGATCCCCGACCCCTACCTCGACGACCACGAGAACCTCGTCGCGTGGGTGGGGCGCTGCGACTGGGAGTACCGGACGACGTTCGCCTGGTCCGCGGCGGACGCGGTCGGGCTGGACCGCCACGACCTCGCCTTCGACGGGCTGGACACGGTCGCGACGGTGTCGCTCAACGGCACGCGCGTCCTGAGCGCGCGGAACCAGTTCCGCACGTTCCGCGTCGCCGTGGCGGACCTGCTGCGCGAGGGCGAGAACGAGCTCGTCGTGCGGTTCGCGTCCCCCGTGCGGTATGCCGACCGCGAGTCCCTCGCGCTCGGCTACCGCCCGCAGGTCAACAAGCACCCGTACAACGCGATCCGCAAGTCCGCGTGCAGCTTCGGGTGGGACTGGGGGATCGACGCGCCGTCGGTGGGGCTGTGGAAGCCGGTGCGCCTCGAGTCGTGGTCCACGGCGCGGGTCGCGTCCGTGCGCCCGCTCGTCGCGGTGGACCTGCCCGACGACGCGGCCTCCCGGACCGGTCACCTCGCCACCGCGCCGGGCCGGGTCGCGGTGCACGTCGACGTCGAGCGCGCGCCGCTCGACCCGGAGGCTCCCGGAGCCGCGGGCGACGGACCGCTCGTCGTACGCGTCGCGCTCAGCGGCCCCTCCGGCCACCACGACGCCGAGGTGGCGCTCCCCGCGGGGGCGACGACCGCCGTCGTGCCGGTGGAGGTCCCGGACGCCGCGCTGTGGTGGCCGCGCGGGTACGGGGAGCAGCCGTTGTACGACGTCGAGGTGACGCTCACCGCGGGTGACGGCGCGCTCGACGGGTGGGCCGGGCGCACGGGGTTCCGTGACGCGCGGCTCGACCTCACGCCGGACGAGCACGGGACGTCGTTCACCGTCGTGGTCAACGGGCGCGACGTGTGGGTCAAGGGCGCGAACTGGATCCCCGACGACGTGTTCGTGCACCGCGTGACGCGCGAGCGCTACGCCGCCCGGCTCGACCAGGCGGAGCTCGCGAACATGAACCTCCTGCGCGTGTGGGGCGGCGGCATCTACGAGGCCGACGACTTCTACGACCTGTGCGACGAGCGCGGCATCCTCACGTGGCAGGACTTCGCGTTCGCGTGCGCGGCGTACTCCGAGGACGAGCCGCTGCGGTCGGAGGTCGAGGCGGAGGCACGCGACAACGTCACGCGCCTGGCCCCGCACCCGAGCCTCGTCGTGTGGAACGGGAGCAACGAGAACATCTGGGGCTTCGGGGCCTGGGGCTGGGACCTGCGGCTCGAGGGCAAGTCGTGGGGCCTCGGCTATTACACCGAGCTGCTGCCCGGTGTCCTCGAAGAGCTCGACGGGACGCGCCCGTACACGCCGTCGAGCCCCTGGTCGGGGAGCCTCGACGTGCACCCCAACGACCCCGACCACGGCTCGATGCACTCGTGGGAGCTGTGGAACCGGCAGGACTGGCCGCGCTACCGCGACGACGTGCCGCGCTTCATGGCGGAGTTCGGCTGGCAGGGTCCGCCCACGTGGTCGACGCTCACGCGCGCGATCAGCGACGACCCGCTCACGCCCGAGTCGCCCGGCATGCTCGTGCACCAGAAGGCCGCGCAGGGCAACGACAAGCTCACGGACGGGCTCGTGCGCCACGTGCCGCTGCCGGACGACATGGAGGACTGGCACTGGGCGATGTCCTGGAACCAGGCGGTCGCCGTGCAGGTCGCGGTCGAGCACCTGCGCTCGTGGGCGCCGCGCACGATGGGCTCCGTCGTGTGGCAGCTCAACGACTGCTGGCCCGTGACGTCCTGGGCCGCGGTGGACGGCGACGGGCGCGCCAAGCCGCTCCTGCACGCCCTCGCGCACGCGCACGCCGACCGGCTGCTCACCGTCCAGCCGCGGTCGACGGACGGCGGCGTCCCGGCCGGCGACGAGACCGACCGGCTCGTCGTGGTCGTCGCCAACGACACGGACGAGGCGTGGTCGGGCGACGTCGTGGTGCGACGCGTGTCGTTCGACGGCACGGAACGGCGGGCGACGTCGGTCCCGACCCGGGTCGACGCGCGCGGGACCACCAGCGTCGAGGTGCCGCGCGACGTCGCGACGCCCGACGACGCGGCGGCCGAGCTGCTCGTCGCGACGCTCGGCGGCGCCCGCGCGGTGTGGTGGTTCGCCGAGCCGCGCGACGCCTCGCTCACGCCCCCGCGCCTCGTCACGGAGGTGCACCGCGAGCCCTCCGGCTGGGCCGTGCGGGTGACGGCGGAGAACCTCGTGCGCGACGTCGCGCTCCTGGCCGACAAGCTCCACCCGGGCCTGCGCGCGGACGACATGCTCGTCACCCTCCTGCCCGGCGAGTCCGTGACGTTCCACGTCACCGGTCCCGCCGCGGCGCTCGCGGGCGTCGAGCCCGGGGCCCTCGTCGCCCCGCGCGTGCTGCGCTCGACGAACCAGCTCGTCACCGGCCGCGGTCGGCGCTGACCCCGTCCCGGAGGGAGGGACCCGGTGACCGACCGGGTTCCTCCCTCCAGGCCTCCTGGGTCAGGCGTTCCCCGCGAGCAGCCGGTCCACGGCGGCGAGGGGGATGGGCTCCCAGTCCGGGCGGTTGCGCGACTCGTAGACGACCTCGTAGAGCGCCTTGTCGAGCGTGAGCGCCCGGACGAGCGCCTCGGACGTCGCGCGGTCGACGCCGGCCGTGTCGGCCCGGTCGTACGCGTCGAGGAACGCGGTCCGCGCCTGGACGGCCCACGACGCGTCGCGCGCGCGCCCGACGGCGGCGGCGTAGTCGAACGAGCGCACGATCCCGGCGACGTCGCGCAGCGCGAGGTCCGGGCGCGTGCGCTCGGCGACCGGGCGCAGGGGCTCGCCCTCGAAGTCGAGCACCTTCCAGCCGAACCGGCGCGCGTGCAGCACCTGGCCGAGGTGCAGGTCGCCGTGGACGGTCTGGAGCCGGGGGAGCGCGTCGGGGACGCGCGTGACGGTCGCGAGGCGCGCCGACGTGCGGTCCCAGAAGGCGGCGACGTCGTCCGCGCGCCGCCCGAGCGCGCGCGACGACGCGACGGCCTCGTCCGCTCGTCGTCGCAGGTCTGCGACGAGCCAGCGCGCGTCGACGGGCGAGCCGACGCCGAACGCGCGGCGGAGCGCGGCGTGCAGGTCGGCGAGCACGCGCCCGAGGTCGGCCGCGAGGTCGGCGAACGAGGCGTCCTGCCCCGCGTAGGAGCAGGCGAGGTCGAACCCGTCGCGCGCGCCCTCGACGAACTCGCTGAGGATCGCCAGGTGCGCGGAGCGCGGCGCCTCCGGGGCCGGCGCGGTGCCCGACGGCGGTGCCCCGCCTCCTGCGGTCGGCTCGCCCGGTCGGTGGTCCGCGCCCGGGTGGACGGCGGCCGGGTCGTCGGCCGCGTCCCACCGCACCTCGAGCCACGCGAGCGGCCGGGGCACCCCGACCCAGCCCTCGGCCGCCAGCGCGCGGGGGATGGTCACGTCGGGGTTGGGCCCGATCGCGATGGCGCGCAGCACCTTGAGCATGCTCCCGCCGGCGACCCGCGGCAGCAGCACCGAGCTGTTCGACTGCTCGACGCTCAGCGCGCGTCCACCGGTGACGTCGGTGTCGGCGTCGGGGCCTCCGCCGCGGGGACTCGCCCCGTCCGGTGCTGTGCCGCGGCCCTCCCACTCCGCTACGGCCAGCAGGGCCGCCCAGCACGCGGGGTGCGCGGCGCCGTCGTGCACGACCCACCCGCCGTCGTCGGCGCCGCCCGGGGCGAGCGTCCCGATCGGCGCCGCCCCGCCCGGCGTCGCGCTGCCCTGGCTCTCGCTGCCCGGCGTCGCGCCGGTCGGCAGGGACACTGGCTCGAGCACGAGGGGCACCTGCACGACGAGGTCCACGCCGTCGCCGACGAGCCGCAGCAGGTGGAGCTCGACGCGCGTCCCCAGCCACGCGTCGTCGGGCGGTCCGGGCGTCGCGGCGGACACCGGGACGTCGAGGGCGAAGGACAGCCACGGCACGTGGCGCACGGCGACCCCCTTGACGGGGTACCACCGCCGCGCGGGCAGCCAGGCGTCCAGGAGCCCCATGAGCTCCGCCGAGGGCGGGTCCGTCCGCCGTACCGTCACACGTGCCTCCCGGGTCCAGGTCGCCTACATGCCATCACGCGAGCGCCCCGCCCGCCGCACGAGGCGTTGTGGGTGGTCGCGCGCACACTGTCCGGACACGCTCACGGGCGACGAGGAGGGATACCGATGGACTGTCCGCACCGGGCCGTCACGCTCACGGAGGAGCCGGTGCGACTGAGCCACTGCGTCTCGGTCGTGCACTGGTTCACGTGCGACGCGTGCGGCGAGCGCGCGGCCGTGGTCACGAGGACCGAGATGTTCCTGGAGCGAGGGTGAGACGCGCCGGTCAGGCCGGGTCGCTCACCACGAGCCAGTAGAAGTCGCGCGACCCCCACGTCATGACGACGTGCTCGTCGTCGTCGACCGCGGGGAAGTGCGCGCCGCCGAACACGTCGGTGAGCGTCGCCCCGGCGTGCCCGGGCACGTGCACCGCGGCCGAGCGCGCGGTCGCGGAGAGGTTCGCGACGCACAGGATCGTCTCGGTGTCGGTGCGGCGCAGGAACGCGAGGATCGACTCGTTGTCGCACTCGAGCGCGACGAAGTCGCCCGTGCCGAACGCCTTGTGGCGGCGCCTGACCTTGAGCATCCCGTGCACCCAGTGCAGCAGCGACGTCGACTGCTCGAGCTGCGCCTCGACGTTCACGTAGCCGTAGTGGTGCACGAGCGACTGCACGAGCGGCAGGTACACCTTGCCGGGGTCGGCGGTGGAGAACCCCGCGTTGCGGTCGGGCGTCCACTGCATGGGGGTGCGCACCGAGTCGCGGTCGGGCAGCCAGATGTTGTCGCCCATCCCGATCTCGTCGCCGTAGTAGAGGCACGGGCTGCCCGGCAGGGAGAGCAGGAGCGCGTGCGCGAGCTCGACCTCCTTGCGCGAGTTGTCGAGCAGCGGGGCGAGCCGACGCCGGATGCCGACGTTCGCGCGCATGCGCGGGTCGGGCGCGTACCACCCGTACATCGACGCGCGCTCCTCGGTGGAGACCATCTCGAGCGTGAGCTCGTCGTGGTTGCGCAGGAACGTGCTCCACTGGGCGCCGGGCGGGATGTCGGGCGTGTCGGCGAGGATCTCGAGAACCTGGTTCGCGCGCTGGTCCCGGATCGCGTAGTAGATGCGCGGCATCACGGGGAAGTGGAAGCACATGTGGCACTCCGGTTCCTCCTCGGTGCCGAAGTAGTCCACGACCTCGCGCGGCCACTGGTTCGCCTCGGCGAGCAGGATGCGCCCCGGGAACTCGGCGTCGACCATGCGCCGCACGCGCCGCAGGAACTCGTGCGTCTGCGGCAGGTTCTCGCAGTTGGTGCCCTCGGCCTCGTAGAGGTACGGCACCGCGTCGAGGCGGAACCCGTCGACGCCCATCTGGAGCCAGAACCGCGCGACGTCGAGCATCGCGTCGGCGACGCGCGGGTTCTCGAAGTTGAGGTCGGGCTGGTGGGAGAAGAACCGGTGCCAGAAGAACTGACGACGCACGGGGTCGAACGTCCAGTTGGACGTCTCGGTGTCGACGAAGATGATGCGCGCGTCCTGGTAGCGCGTGTCGTCGTCGCTCCACACGTAGAAGTCGCCGTACGGGCCCTCGGGGTCGGCGCGCGACGCCTGGAACCAGGGGTGCTGGTCGCTCGTGTGGTTCATGACGAGGTCGATGACGACGCGCATCCCGCGCGCGTGCGCCTCGCTCACCAGCTCGGCGAAGTCCGACGTCGAGCCGTACTGCGGTGCGATCGCCGTGTAGTCGGAGACGTCGTAGCCGCCGTCGCGCAGGGGCGACGGGTAGAACGGCGGCAGCCACAGCGCGTCGATCCCGAGCCACTGCAGGTAGTCGAGGCGGTCGATGAGGCCCCGCAGGTCGCCCGTCCCGCTGCCGTCCGAGTCGGAGAACGCCCGGACGATCACCTCGTAGAAGACGGCCGTGCGGTACCAGTCCGGGTCGTCGGACAGGCCGGGGCGCGCGTCGACGGGCGCGGCCGGCTGGCGGCGCGGCGGGAGCGCCGCGACCGGCACGGGCGCGGTGATCGGCGGCACGGGGGCGGGGCCGGCGGCGGGTCCGCGCACGGGGACCGGTGCAGCATCGCGAGGGAACGTCATGCAGGCCTCACGTTCACGACGTGCGCGACCTGGCGCATCGGCTCGAGCCGCACGTAGACGTCCTGGCCCCAGCCGTAGCTCTCGCCGGACAGCTCGTCGTGCGCGACGAAGGACGGCGCCCACGGGTCCTGGCCGTCCGCGAGCGGTGGCAGCCCGAGGGCCGCGAGGTCGAGGTGCACGTTCGACTCCTGCGGGGAGTGGGGGTCGAGGTTCACGACGACGACCACGGTGTCCGCCTCGCCCGTCGGAGAGTGCTCGGCGGGCAGGTGCCGCGAGAACGCGAGCACCTGGTCGTTCGTCGTCGGGTGGACGGTGAGGTTGCGGAGCTGGCGCAGCGCGGGGTGGTCGCGCCGGACCTCGTTGAGCCGCGTGAGCAGCGTCGAGATGCCGATCTCCTCCGCGAGCGCCCAGTCGCGCGGCTTGTACTCGTACTTCTCGTTGTCGATCTGCTCCTCGACGCCCGGGCGCGGCACGTTCTCCACGAGCTCGTACCCGGAGTAGATCCCCCACGTGGGCGACCCGGTCGCGGCGAGCACCGCGCGCACCGCGAACCCGGCCACCCCGCCGTGCTGGAGGTAGGGCGGGAGGATGTCGTGCGTCGTCGGCCAGAAGCTCGGCCGCATGTACGCGCCCGCCTCGCCCGAGACCTCCTCGAGGTACTCGGCGAGCTCGTCGCGCGTGTTGCGCCACGTGAAGTACGTGTACGACTGGTGGAACCCGATGCGCGCGAGCGTGTGCATCATCGCGGGCTTGGTGAACGCCTCCGAGAGGAACACGACCTCGGGGTTCGTCGCGCGCACCTCGGTGAGCAGCCACTCCCAGAAGTCGAGCGGCTTGGTGTGCGGGTTGTCGACGCGGAACGCCGTGACACCGCGGTCGATCCACACCCGGACGACGCGCAGGACCTCGGCGTAGATGCCCTCGGGGTCGTTGTCGAAGTTGAGCGGGTAGATGTCCTGGTACTTCTTGGGCGGGTTCTCGGCGTACGCGATCGAGCCGTCGACGCGGGTCGTGAACCACTCGGGGTGCTCGGCGACCCAGGGGTGGTCGGGCGAGCACTGGAGCGCGAGGTCGATCGCGACCTCGAGCCCGTTGCGCCGCGCCTCCTTGACGAACGCCCGGAACGTGCGGTCGCTGCCGAGCTCGGGATGGATCGCGTCGTGGCCGCCGTCCTTGGAGCCGATGGCGTACGGGCTGCCCGGGTCGCCCGGCAGGGCGGTGAGCGAGTTGTTGCGGCCCTTGCGGTGGGTCGTGCCGATGGGGTGGACGGGCGTGAGGTAGACGACGTCGAAGCCCATCGCGGCGATCGCCGGCAGGCGGCGGGCCGCAGCCGTGAACGTGCCGGAGCGCCAGCGCCCGTCCTTCAGCCGGCGCGCGCCCTCCGAGCGCGGGAACATCTCGTACCACGCGCCCGCGAGCGCCAGCGGGCGCTCGACGCGCAGCGCGTACGTGGCCGACGCCGTCACGTGGTCGCGCAGGGGCGCGCGGTCCAGGACGTCGCGCACCTCGGGCGACGTCGCGGCGGCGAGGCGGGCCTGGGCGGGGCGGCTCGCGTCGGCGAGCGCGGCGGCCGCGTCGGCGATCGCGCGCGCGTCCTCGGGGGAGCGGGTGCCCGGGGTGCCGTCCGCGCCCGGGAGGGGGACGGCGTCGGCCAGGACGCGCTCGAAGAGGCGCACGCCCTCGGCGAGCATGAGGTCGACGTCGACGCCCGCCGCGATCTTGACCGTCGCGTCGTGCGCCCACGTGCCGTACGGGTCGCTCCACGCCTCGACGCGCAGCGACCAGTCGCCGACCGTGTCGGGGTGCAGCGTGGCGCGGAACCGGTCGAGGCCGGGCGCGACGTCGACCATCGGCGCGGTGCGCTCGGACCCGTCGGGGGCGACGAGGACGGCCGTCGCGGCGACGGCGTCGTGCCCCTCGCGGAAGACGGTGGCCTCGACGGGCACCATCTCGCCGGCGACGGCCTTCGCGGGCCACCGGCCCCCCTCGACGACGGGCGAGACGTCCAGCACGGGGATGCGGCCGATCGGGGCGGCGGGGGCGGGCGAGCGGTGCGGCGCGCGGGCCGGAGGGGTCGTCGTCACACGCACAACGTATCGAGGCCCCCGGGGGCCAGGCACCTGGGAGCGGGGGTCGGCGCGTCGCACGTCCGTGCCCGCAGGCGGCGCGCACCCGGGTGAAAGTTCATGCAAGCGTTACGTGCGGGTGACGGCGCGAGGGTGTGCCGCGGCCCGAGCCCCCGTAGTCTCGTCCCCGTGAGAGCGATCCGACGGTTCACCGTCCGCACCCTGCTGCCCGCCGAGCTGCGCGACCTGGACGAGCTGGCGCACAACCTGCGCTGGTCCTGGCACGCCCCGACGCGCGACCTGTTCGCCGGCATCGACCCCGAGGCGTGGGCGTCGGCGCACGGCGACCCCGTCGCGCTGCTGGGTGCGCTCGGCCCGGAGCGCCTCGCGGAGCTCGCCGCGGACGGCGCGTTCGTCGAGCGCGTGCGCGCGGCGGCCGCAGACCTGCGCCACTACCTCGACGACGCGCTGTGGTACCAGCAGCGCGCCGCGGAGGCGTCGGCGGAGGAGAGCGGAGCGCTCCCGGCCGCGATCGCCTACTTCTCGCCCGAGTTCGGCATCACGTCGGTGCTGCCGCAGTACTCCGGCGGCCTCGGCATCCTCGCGGGCGACCACCTCAAGAGCGCGAGCGACCTCGGTGTGCCGATCGTCGGCGTCGGGCTCCTGTACGGCGCCGGGTACTTCAAGCAGTCCCTCACGCGCGACGGCTGGCAGGTCGAGACCTACCCGCTGCTCGACCCGGACGGCCTCCCGCTGACCCTGCTGCGCGACGACGACGGCACGCCTGCGCGCGTGACCCTCGCCCTCCCCGGCGGGCGCACGCTGCACGCGCACGTGTGGGTCGCGGCCGTCGGACGCGTGCCCCTGCTGCTGCTCGACTCGAACGTGCCCGGCAACGACGAGGCCGCGCGCAAAGTCACCGACCGCCTCTACGGCGGCGGCGGCGAGCACCGCCTCCAGCAGGAGCTCCTGCTCGGCGTGGGCGGCGTGCGCGCGCTCCGCCTGTGGTCGCGCCTCACCGGCGCGCCGGAGCCGGAGGTCTACCACACCAACGAGGGCCACGCGGGGTTCCTCGGCGTCGAGCGCATCCGCGAGCTCGTCGAGCAGGGCCTCACGTTCGACGAGGCGCTCGAGGCCGTGCGCGCCGCGACCGTCTTCACGACCCACACGCCCGTCCCCGCGGGCATCGACCGGTTCGGGCGCGACCTCGTCACGCAGTACTTCGGCGGCGACATGGCCGTCGACGGGCTCCCGGTCGAGCGCGTCCTCGCGCTCGGCGCCGAGGACTACGACGGCGGCGACCCCACCGTCTTCAACATGGCCGTCATGGGCCTGCGCCTGGGCGGCCGCGCGAACGGTGTCTCGCTGCTGCACGGCGAGGTCTCGCGCGGCATGTTCGAGGGGCTGTGGCCGGGCTTCGACGCGCGCGAGGTCCCCATCACGTCCGTGACGAACGGCGTGCACTCGCCCACGTGGGTGGATCCCGCGTTCGCGGCCCTCGAGGCCGACCGGCTCGGGCTCGACGAGCTCACGGCCGACGCCGCGTCGTCGGGCTGGCTGCGCGGTGCCGGGGACGGCGGCGTGAGCGACGGCGAGCTGTGGGCGATCCGCCGCGAGATGCGTGGCCGCCTCGTCGACGAGGCACGCCGCCGCGTGCGCAAGTCGTGGCGCGAGCGCGGTGCGACCCCGGCCGAGCTCGGCTGGGTCGACGACGTCCTGTCGCCCGACGTGCTCACCATCGGCTTCGCGCGCCGCGTGCCCACGTACAAGCGGCTCACGCTCATGCTGCGCGACCCCGACCGGCTCAAGGCGCTGCTCCTGCACCCCGAGCGGCCCGTGCAGCTCGTCGTGGCGGGCAAGTCGCACCCCGCGGACGACCAGGGCAAGCGGCTCATCCAGCAGCTCGTCCGCTTCACCGACGACCCCGAGGTGCGCCACCGCATCGTCTTCCTGCCGAACTACGACATCGCCATGGCGCAGTCGCTCTACCCGGGCTGCGACGTCTGGCTCAACAACCCGCTGCGCCCGCTGGAGGCGTCGGGGACGTCGGGCATGAAGTCGGCGCTCAACGGCGGCCTCAACCTGTCGATCCTCGACGGGTGGTGGGACGAGTGGTTCGACGGCGAGAACGGCTGGGCCATCCCCACCGCCGACGGCGTGGAGGACGCCGACCGCCGCGACGACCTCGAGGCCGCCGCGCTCTACGACCTCGTGGAGCAGCAGGTCGCGCCCCGCTTCTACGACCGCGACACGGACGACGTCCCCGGCCGGTGGCTCGAGATGGTGCGCCACACGCTCGCGACGCTCGGGCCCAAGGTCCAGGCGACGCGCATGGTCGGGGAGTACGTCACGCGCCTGTACGCGCCCGCTGCCTCTGCGGGGCGGACGCTCGCCGCCGACGGTCTCGCTCCCGCGCGCGAGCTCGCGCACTGGAAGGAGTCCGTGCGGTCCGGGTGGTCGCGCGTGCGCGTCGACCACGTCGACTCGTCCGGCATCGGCGAGGTCCCGCAGGTCGGTGACCGGCTCACCGTGCGCGCCTACGTGTCGCTCGGCGACCTGCGCCCCGAGGACGTGCAGGTGCAGGTCGTGCACGGGCGCGTCAGCGAGGCCGACGTCATCGAGGAGTTCACCGCCGAGCCGCTCACGCTCGCCGAGACGTACGAGGCCGGTCGCTACGCGTTCGCCGGCGACGTCGTGCTCGACGCGTCCGGCCCGTTCGGCTACACGGTGCGCGTCGTCCCGACGCACACCGGCCTCCCCAGCGTCGCCGAGCTCGGCCTCGTCGCCAACGCCTGACGCCTCCGCCGCCGAGGTAGAGCCTCCGGTCGCGAGATAGAACTCACGGGGTTCTACCTCGCGACCGGGGGCTCTACCTCGCGGGGGCGTGGTGGCGACCAGGCTGACGCAGCCGGCTGGCGGTTTTCCACAGGCTCTCGCCCTCCTCTGGCTGGCGCCGGCGCGCTCGGCCAGGGTGTGCGCATGAGCGCGGACGAGCACGAGGTCGAACAGACGCGTCGGACGGTGAACCGTCCCCGGAACGCACGCCGCCCGCCGGGGCGGGACGACGACGCGCGTGCCGGCACGCCGTTGCCGTCGGTGGTCCGGTTCTCGGCGGAGCGGCGCGCGGAGATCGTGGCGGGCGTCCGTCGCGGCACCCTCGTCCGGGTGCGTCAGGGCGTCTACGCGGCCCCGCCGGACCCGGCGGCCTCGCTGGCCCAGCGTCGGCGCGAGGCCGTCGTCGCGCGTTCCGTGGCGCTCGCTGGACGGTTGACGACGGACTACTGGTTCAGCCACTCGACCGCGGCCGTCCTGCACGGCCTGTGGACCTGGCGCCTCGCGGACGAGGTCCACGTGACGCAGCTCGGGAACCCGTCGGTGCGCCGGACCGACCCAGGGCTCCGCAGGCACTGGACGGCGCTGCCCGAGCGCGACCGTTGCGAGCTCGACGGCCTCCCGGTCACATCGCTGGAGCGCACGATCGTCGACTGCGCCCGCTCTCTCAGCCCGGCGGCCGGCATCGTGGTCGCGGACTCAGGGCTTCGCGCGGGGGCTGACGTCCGGAAGGTCGAGGCGGTTCTGAGAGCGGCCGTCGGCGGGCGTGGCGTCCGGCGGGCGCGCCGAGTGCTCGCCGAGGCAGATGCGCGCTCGGAGTCGCCGGGCGAGAGCCTGGTCCGCTGGTTGGTGGTCGACGCCGGCCTCCCGCACCCTGAGCCGAACCTCACCGTGACCGCCTGGCGGGGCACGTATCGGCTGGACCTCGCATGGACGGCGCACCGTGTCGCGGTGGAGTTCGACGGTGCCGTCAAGTACTCCGGCGGCGAGTACGGCGACCTGCGAGGCCGCCTGCTCGCGGAGAAGGCTCGGCACGACGTGCTGGTGGAAGCCGGTTGGCTCGTGCTGCGGGTGACGTGGAACGACCTCGCCGAACCTGACGTTCTCCTGCGTCGGATCCGGGCAGCGCTCGCGCGACGCGCCGCGAGATAGAGGCTCCTGCCGCGAGGTAGAGCTCCGCGACCTCTACCTCGCGACCGGGGGCTCTACCTCGCGGGTGTGTCCAGGAGGGCGAGGTAGCGGGAGCGGGTGCGGACGACCTCGGCGAGCTGGGTCTCGATGCCGTCGACGAACTCCTCGCGGTAGACCGCGTCGACCTGGACGGAGATCGCGTAGTACAGCCCGGTGAACGTCGCGATCGCGACCGAGACGCGCAGGAGCGTCTGCGTGACGACGAGGTCCGCCCCGCCGACGCCGCCCCCGCCAGCGAGCGAGAGCGTCTGCTGCCACGTGCCGCCGTCGACGTCCCACAGCGCCATGACCTCGGGCGTGACCGTGAGGGTCCCGAGCGCCATGAAGAACACGCCCATGCCGAGGCTCACGACGAGGACCTGCAGGAGCTGGCTGCTCGCGATCATCGTCGCGAGGTTCGCCGTCTGCCCGCGGCTGAAGCGCGTCGCGCGCTCGTGGCCGGGCAGCCTCGCCGCCGTCTCCGCGAGCGCCTCGCGCGCCTCGGCCGGCGAGCGCAGCGCGACGAACAGCACGACGAGCAGCGCGAAGAACGCGCCGAGCACGAGGTCCGCGACGCCGTGCGTGCGGTCGAACACCTGCCAGACCTCGGCGTTGTAGAAGAGGACGAGGGAGAACACGAGCAGCAGCGGGAGGAGCCGCACGAGCCGCAGGAGCGCGGCCCCGAGCTCGTCGGTGACGCGTGCGAGGCCCCACCACAGCGACGACAGCACGCCGTACCCGACGACGACGCGCACCACCGCGAGCAGGACGAGGTTGCCGACGACGGTGAGCAGCGCGTCGCCCCACTGCCCGCCGAACACGAGCGGCAGGAGCGCCGGGACGAGGACGAAGAACGCGAGCTCGGGCACGCCGACCGACTGGGGGAGGGTCGACCACGGGCGGCCGCGGAGCACGTTGAGGCCTGCGTACGCGCCCGCGACGATCGCGGCGCCCCCCAGGAGCGCCAGCGCGTTGGCCCAGGCCGGCCAGCCGGACCGGATCGCGCCGCTCAGCTCGGCGAGCAGCACCACGAGCAGGAACGGCGCCGACCGCCCGAACACGTCGCGGTCCACGGAGTGCCCCTCGACCAGGAGCGGGAGCCCGTTGCGGCGGAAGACGCGCTCGCACGCGGCGACGTCGGGCGGGTCAGCCTGTGGATCCGGGCCGGGCTGGTCGACGACGCCGGGCACGGCCGGTTCGTCGTGCCCGACCGTGCCCGAGGCCGGGTCGGGTCGTCCGGGTCGGGACGCGTCGTCGTGCACGCTCATGCTCGGTGACCCTACCGGCCGTGGCACGACGCGCGGCGGGCTCCGGCAGTCGGTCTTCCGGGACCAGGGTTCTGTCTCGCGCGACCCGGGTTCTCTCTCGAGTGGGGTCAGCCGAGCTCGGCTGCGAGGGCACGACCCGCGACGCGGCCGGAGTAGAGGCAGCCGCCGAGGAACGTGCCCTCGAGCGCGCGGTGGCCGTGCACGCCGCCGCCACCGAACCCGGCGGCCTCGCCCGCGGCCCAGAGCCCGGGCAGCACCGAGCCGTCCTGGCGCAGCACGCGCGCGGACGTGTCGGTCCACAGCCCGCCGAGCGTCTTGCGCGTGAGCACGGACAGGCGGACGGCGAGCAGCGGCCCGTCCTTGGGCGTGGTGAGCGGACGCGGGGGCGAGACGCGGATGAGCCGGTCGACGCGGTAGCGCCGCGCCATCGCCGTGGCGACCACCTGCGGGTCCTTGCCGAGACCGGTGCGGACCTGCTCGTCGCGCAGGTGGACGATGCGCGCGAGGGCGTCGGCGTCGACGTGCCCGCGCGAGCCCGGCGTCGCGTCGACGAGCGCGTTCATCCCGGCTGCGAGCTCCTCGGGCGTGTCGGCCCACACGAACTCGGGCGACTGCTCCGCGAACCGCGCCACCGGCCCGACGGCGCCCGGCAGGACGCGCTGCGCGAGCAGCCGGACGTCCTTGCCGGTGAGGTCGGGGTTCTGCTCCGACCCCGACAGCGCGAACTCGGACTCCATGATCGCCTTGTTGAGCACGAACCAGGAGTGGTCGTCGCCGCGCTCGGCGACGTGCTGGAGCGCGCCGAGCGCGTCGAACCCGGGGAACAGCGGGGCGGGCAGCCGGTTGCCGTCGGCGTCGAGCCACAACGAGCTCGGGCCGGGCAGGATGCGGATGCCGTGGTCGGTCCAGACGGGGGAGTGGTTCGCGATGCCCTCGGGGTAGTGCCACATGCGGTCCTCGTGCACGAGCGCGGCGCCCGCGTCGGCGGCGACGCCGATCATGAGCCCGTCTGTCGAGTCGGGGACGCCGGAGAGCATGCGGGACGGCAGGTGACCTGCTGCCTGCGGCCAGCGGGAGCGGACGAGCTCGTGGTTCGCGCCGATCCCGCCCGACGTCACGACGACGGCGCTCGCCGCGATCTCGACCTCGCCGACGACGTCGCGCGACGACGGCGCGCCGCGCTCGACGTCCGACGGCGCGAGGACCTCCGCGCGCAGGCCCGTCACCGCGCCGTCCGTCACGACGAGCGACGTGACGCGGTGCCGGAACCGCAGGTCGAGCAGCCCGGCGGCGCGCGCGTCGAGCGCCGCGCGCACGAACGGCTCGAGGATCGCCGGTCCGGTGCCCCACGTGACGTGGAAGCGCGGGACGGAGTTGCCGTGCCCTCCGGCGGCCGTCCCGTCGGCGCCCGAGGTCACCGGGTACCCGCCGCGCTCGGCCCACTGCACGAGCGGGAACCACCGCACGCCCTTGTCGTGCAGCCAGCCGCGCATCTCGCCCGCCGCGAAGTCGACGAAACCGCGCGCCCAGGCGTACCCGTGGCGGTCGGGCCCCTCGCCGCGGTCGGCGCCGGGCGCGA
Source organism: Cellulosimicrobium sp. E-16 (assembly GCF_049913115.1). Taxonomy (NCBI): domain Bacteria; kingdom Bacillati; phylum Actinomycetota; class Actinomycetes; order Micrococcales; family Promicromonosporaceae; genus Cellulosimicrobium; species Cellulosimicrobium sp. E-16. Next base: position 3,243,565 of record NZ_CP183974.1, on the reverse strand, counting down.
ACCGCGCGGACCCGAGCCAGTCGTCGAACGCGAGCTCCGCGGAGTCGGTGACGCCCATGCGCCGCTGCTCGGGCGAGCCGACGAGGAAGAGGCCGCCGAACGACCACCACGCCTGACCACCGAGGCTCGCGGCGGGCTCCTGGTCGAGCAGGACGACGCGCCGCCCGGCCGCGGTGAGCTCGGTCGCCGCGACGAGCCCGGCGAGCCCGGCCCCCACGACGACGACCTCGGGGTTCTCGATCGTGGGGGAGCTGACGGAGGAGTCGACCGCGCTGTCACTCATGCGGGAAGAGTAGAGCACGTGTCCAGCCCCCGGCAGGCCCGGTGGTCGTGTGCCACCACGCCCCTTCCTCGTCCGACCGGGCCTCTACCTCGGCGCGGTGGAGACGTAGACGCGCACGCTCAGGGCCTCGAGCCCGACGACGTCGCCCGCGCGCGCTGTGCCGTCACCGTTCGCGCGGGTCCGGTCCTCGGGGTGCTCCCAGTCCGAGTCCCACGCGAGGTCCCAGCGCTCGGCGTCGCCGCCCGACGCCGCGCGCACGCCCGGGAGCGTGACGTCGACCGGGTCGAGGCCGCCCGCGAGCACGACGAGCACGTCGGCGTCGCCGGGCTCCGGGGCGGTGCGCAGCATCTGGAGCGTCCGGACGGCGGGGTCGTGCCAGGCGGAGTGGTCGAGGAGCTCGCCGTCGGCGTCGAACCACACGAGGTCGGGCACGCCCACGTCGCCCCCTGGGGCCCGTGCCTCGGCACCGGCGGTCGAGGCGTCGGGCCGGGGGCGGCCGGTGTAGAACGTGTCGGGACGCAGCGCGGGGTGCTCGCGCCGCAGGGCGAGCAGGTACCGCGCCGTCGCGAGCAGGTCCTTGCGCCACGGCGAGAGGTCCCACGACACCCAGGACGTCTCGTCGTCCTGCACGTAGGCGTTGTTGTTGCCGCGCTGCGTCCGCCCCATCTCGTCGCCCGCGGTGAGCATCGGGGTGCCTGCGGCGAGCACGAGCGTCGCGAGGAGGTTGCGGATCGACCGGCGGCGCAGGGGCGCGATCTCCACGCCGATCCCGAGCGCGTCGAGTCCCGCGCCCGGCCCCCCGCCCGCCCGCGCGTCCGGTGCCGCGACCGGGCCCTCGAGACCGTGGTTCCAGGAGCGGTTGTCGTCGGTCCCGTCGCGGTTGTCCTCGCCGTTCGCGAGGTTGTGCTTGTGGTCGTACGCGACGAGGTCGGCGAGCGTGAAGCCGTCGTGCGCGGTCACGTAGCTCACCGACGCGACGGGTCCGCGCAGGAGCGGCGGGTCGGAGCGACCGAACAGGTCGGCCGAGCCCGCGAGCCGGGTCGCGAGGTCGCGCACGCCGTGGCCGGGCCGCCCGTGGGAGGCCTCGCGCGCGTCGGCGAGCCAGAACTGCCGCGCCGCGTCGCGGAACCGGTCGTTCCACTCGGCGAGCGGCGGCGGGAACTGCCCGGTCCGCCAGCCGCCCGGCCCCACGTCCCACGGCTCCGCGACGAGCTTGAGCCCGCACAGCACCGGGTCGGTCTGGAGCGCGACGAGGAACGGGTGGTCCGGGTCGAACCCGGCGCTCCCGCGCCCGAGCGTGACCGCGAGGTCGAACCGGAACCCGTCGACCCCCACGGCGTCCGCCCAGTACCGCAGCGAGTCCAGCGCGGCGCGCACGACCGCAGGGCGCCGGAAGTCGAGCGAGTTGCCCGTCCCGGTGACGTCCGCGAGGCGCGCGGGCGAGCCGCCGTCGTGCAGGTAGTACCCGGCGTTGTCGAGGCCGCGCCACGACAGGTGGTACCCGTCGGCGCCGCCCTCGCACGTGTGGTTGTGCACGACGTCGAGCAGCACCTCGATCCCCGCCTCGTGCAGCAGGTGGACCATGCCGCGCACCTCGTCGAGGACCGCGCCGGGGCCGGCCTCCTGCGCCGCGCGCGTCGCGTACGCGGCGTGGGGCGCGAAGAACCCGAGCGTCGAGTAGCCCCAGTAGTTCGTCCTGCCGCTCGCGAGCAGGTGCGGCTCGGGCACGTTCGCGTGCACGGGCAGGAGCTCGACCGTCGTCACGCCGAGCGACCGCAGGTGCTCGATCGTCACCGGGTGCGCGACGCCCGCGTACGTGCCGCGCAGGTGCTCGGGCAGGGCCTCGAGCCGCTGCGTGAGGCCCCGCACGTGTGCCTCGTAGACCACCGTGTCGCGCCACGGGACGCGCGGCCGGGGCGCGAGGGTCCCCGCGGGCTCGGCCACGACCACCGCGTGCGGCACGAACGGCATCGAGTCGCGCGCGTCCGCCGGGCCGTACGGGTCGCTCCCGAACTGGCCGTGGATCGCCGGGTCGTCGACCAGCTCGCCCACGAGGCCGCGCGCGTACGGGTCGACGAGCAGCTTCGCGGGGTTGTGCCGCAGCCCGGCCGCGGGTTCCCACGGGCCGTGCGCGCGGAACCCGTAGCGCTGCCCGGGCCGGACGCCGGGGACGTGGGCGTGCCAGACGCCGTACGCCGGCCCGGCGAGCGCGACGCGGCGCTCGCGGTAGCGGGCCGGGTCGTGGGAGGGCAGCGCCTCGTCGACGACGTCCACGAGGCACAGCTCGACAGCGGTCGCGTGCGACGCGAGGACTGCGACGTCCACGCCGTCGCCCGCGACGCGCACGCCGAGCGGCGGCACGAGGGCGTGCCGGTCGGCGCGTCCCGGCGCGGCCGGGAGCGCGGGCTCGCGGGTGGCAGGGGAGACGGGGCTCGGGTCGGGGGGCACGTGCACCCGTCCATTGTGGCGGGTGTCACCGACCCCTCCCGCCGCCCGCCGGTAGGCTTCCCGGAGCGGGCCGGGAACCTCTCCGGCCGACCGCCCAGCGCACAGGGAGAGCAGCCGATGCGGATCGTCGTCGCCGTGAAGTACGTCCCGGACATCCATGCGGACCGGGGCTTCGAGGGCGGGCGCGTCGTGCGCCGGGCCGACGAGGGGACGCTCAACGAGCTCGACGAGAACGCGGTCGAGGCCGCGCTGCGCCTCAAGGAGGCGCTGCCGGAGGCGGAGCGCGAGACCAGCGAGGTGATCGTCCTCACGGTGGCCGGTCCCGACGCCGACGGCGCGGTGCGCCGCTCGTACCAGCTCGGCGCGGACCGCGGCGTGCGCGTGAGCGACGACGCGGTCGCGGGCTCCGACTACTTCGGCACCGCGCGCGTGCTCGCCGCCGCGGTGCGCCGTCTCGCGGACGAGGCGCCGGTCGACCTCGTCGTCACCGGCATGGCCGCGCTCGACGGGCTCGGCTCGGTCGTCCCGGCCCTCCTCTCGGCGGAGCTCGACCTGCCGCAGCTCACGCTCGCCGGCAAGCTCGAGGTCGACGGCGAGCCGGGCGCGCGCACCGCGCGTGTCACGCGCGAGCTCGACGGCGTCGAGGAGGTCCTCGAGGCGCCGCTCCCCGCCGTGGTGTCCGTGACGGACCACGCGAACGACCCGCGCATGCCCAACTTCAAGCTCATCATGGCGGCGCGCACCCGGCCGGTGGAGGCGTGGAGCCTCGCCGACCTCGACGTCGACCCGGCGCTCGTCGGCGACGCCGGCGCGCGCTCGCGCGTGCTCGACGCGTCGCCCCGCCCGCCGCGCCCCGACGCCGAGATCGTCGTCGACAAGGGCGAGGGCGGGCGCGCCCTGGCCGAGTTCCTCATCCGCAACGACCTGGTCTGAGAGGCGTCCGCACATGAGCACCCCCGGGACCCGTACCGTCCTCGTCCTCCTCGACTCCGCCGGCACCGAGCTGCGCTCGCCCGTGCTGGAGCTGATCACCGTCGGGCGCTCGCTGGGGCGCGTCGAGGCCGTCGCCCTCGAGGCGCCGAGCGTCGACGTGCTCGCCCAGCTCGGCGCCTACGGCGTCGCGCTCGTGCGCCAGGCCGAGCCGTCGTCGGGCGGCGAGGTCGTGACCGGCGACGCGCTGCACCTGACGCCCGTCGTGGCCGAGGTCCTCGCCGCCGCGACGCGCGCGTCCGACGCGGACGCCGTCCTGCTCACGTCGTCCTTCCCGAACAAGGAGGCGGCCGCGCGCCTCGCGTTCCTCACCGAGGCGGGCCTCGTCGTCGACGCGTCCGCGCTGACCGACGGCGGCACGCACCTCGTCGCGGACAAGCGCGTGTTCGCGGGGTCCTGGGACGTGCGCAGCGAGATCGTCACCGACCCCGCCGTGCTCACCCTGCGGGCGAACTCCGTCGTCCCGCAGCCCGCGGACGCCGCCGTGGCGACCGAGGTCGGCGCGCTGCGCCTCGAGCTCTCGCCCGCCGCGACCGCGACGCGCGTCGTGTCCCGCACGGTCGACGGGTCGGCCGGCGCGGGTCGCCCGGCGCTCGGCGAGGCCGCGATCGTCGTCGCCGGGGGCCGCGGCACCAACGGCGACTTCGGCCCCGTCACCGAGCTCGCCGACGCGCTCGGCGCGGCCGTGGGCGCAACCCGCGACGCCGTCTACGAGGGCTGGCACGACCAGTTCGTCGGGCAGACGGGCGTGACCGTCGCCCCGCGGCTGTACATCGGCGCAGGCATCTCCGGCGCCCCGCACCACCGCGGCGGCATGCAGGCGTCGCAGGTCATCGTCGCGGTGAACAACGACCCCGAGTGCCCGCTGTTCGAGATCTCGGACTTCGCTGTCGTCGGCGACCTCGCGGACGTGCTGCCGCAGGCGGCCGAGGTCCTGCGCGAGCACCGGGCGTCCCAGGGCTAGGGGCCCGATGGCCTGGTGGGAGGACGGGCGGTCGAACCTCGCCGACCAGCTCGCGGACTCGAGCCGCGCGTCGCGCGGGCACCGGTCCGTCTGCGCGGCCCCCGCCCAGGTGGCGGACAGCCGGTGCCGAGAATTCACCCGGCGTCCTCCGGGTGGTGGCCGGCCGGTCATCGACCGTTCCTAGCGTCGGGCCGACTCCCCGGTGACGGGGAAGCCCCCCGACCTGTGGAGACGACCGATGACGATCACGCCTGCCCCCGAGCATCGCCCCCTGCTCTCCGTCGCGCCGCACGCGCGCGGCAAGCGCAGTCCCGTCACCTGCCGGCTGAAGTGCGCGGACGCGTGCTCGCACCCGGTCCCCAACGAGAGCGCCAACGAGACGTTCCGGGACGTCGTCGCCGGCGCGATGTCGCGCCGCGCGCTGCTCGGCGGGCTCGCGGTCGGCGCCGCGGCCGTCGTGCTCGGCGCGCAGACGGTCGGCGCCCCGCCCGCCGCGGCCCAGGCGCTGCCCGCCCACGGTGGTGGCCACGGTGGCGGCCGCCCGCAGAAGGGCCTGGCCTTCGGCGCGATCTCGCCCCAGCCCGCGGCGCGCGACGCCTTCGTCGTGCCCGAGGGCTACCGGTGGCGCCCGGTGATCCGCTGGGGCGACCCGATCCTGCGCGGCGCCCGGCCGTTCGACGTCGCGCGCCAGACGCCCGAGGCCCAGGCCCGGCAGTTCGGTTACAACAACGACTACCTCGACATCCTGCCGTTCGAGCGCCCGCACGCCCTCGCCGGCGCCCAGGGCCGGGGCAAGGGTCCGGGTCGCGGCACGCGCGGGCTGCTCGTCGCCAACCACGAGTACACGAACCCGGCGATCATGTTCGACGCCTCGTACGACGCCGCGACCCGCCGTGCGATCGAGCGTGCCGCCCACGGCATGTCCGTGGTCGAGGTGCGCCGCCGCCGGACGGGCACGCCGTGGGACTACGTGGCCGACAGCCGGTACAACCGCCGCGTGCACATGACGACCGAGTTCCGCCTCACCGGTCCGGCGGCCGGCTCGGACCTCGTCCGGACCGTCGCCGACCCGTCGGGGACGCGCGTGCTGGGCACGCTGAACAACTGCGCGGGCGGCACGACCCCGTGGGGCACCGTGCTGTCGGGCGAGGAGAACTACAACGGCTACTTCCGCACGTCGGGCGCGGGCCACGACGCGCGCTACGGGCTGCGCGACGCCGCGACGGGGTACGGCTGGGAGCTCGACGACCCGCGGTTCGACGCCCGCAACCCCGGGTACGAGAACGAGCCCAACCGGTTCGGCTGGATCGTCGAGATCGACCCGTACGCGCCCGACGAGCCGCCGGTGAAGCACACCGCGCTCGGTCGCTTCAAGCACGAGGGCGCCAACGTCATCCTCTCGCGCCGCGGCAACGCGGTCGCGTACATGGGCGACGACGAGCGCTTCGACTACGTCTACAAGTTCGTCTCGTCGCGGACGATGCGCCCGGGGAACAGCGAGGCGGCGCGTCGTCACAACAAGACGCTGCTCACCGAGGGATCTCTGTACGTCGCGCGGTTCCGCGGCGACTCGCCCGCGTCCGAGATCGACGGGTCGGGCGCGGTGCCGTCCGACGGCGCGTTCGACGGCCGGGGCGAGTGGGTCCCGCTCGTCCTCGACGGGCGCAGCGAGGTCGAGGGCATGAGCCTCGAGGAGGTGCTCGTCTACACGCGGGTCGCGGCGGACAAGGTCGGGGCGACGAAGATGGACCGTCCCGAGGACGTCGAGCCCAACCCGGTCACGGGTCGCGTCTACGTCGCGTGCACCAACAACACGTCGCGCGGGCCCGCGGCGGCCGAGGCCGCGACGGAGCCGAACCCGCGCAACACCAACCGCGACGGGCACGTCGTGGAGATCGTCGAGGACCGCGACGACGCCGCGTCGCTGACGTTCCGCTGGAACCTGCTGCTCGTCGCGGGCGACCCCACGACGAACACCTCCACCTACTTCTCGGGCTACCCGAAGGAGAAGGTCTCCCCGATCTCCTGCCCGGACAACCTCGCGTTCGACGCCGAGGGCAACCTCTGGATCTCGACCGACGGCCAGCCGAGCACGATCCAGAAGTGCGACGGGCTGTTCAAGGTCACGCTCGACGGCCGCGAGCGCGGCCGGGTCGAGCAGTTCCTCTCGGTGCCGCGCGGCGCCGAGACGTGCGGGCCCCTCGTGGACTCGACGGACCGCATGGTCTACGTCGCGGTCCAGCACCCGGGCGAGGACGGGTCGTTCGACGCCCAGGCGTCGTACTTCCCCGACTACCTGACGCCTGGAGCCCCGGTGCCGACAGGCGCCTTCGCGGGGCCGCGACCGTCCGTCGTCCAGGTCTGGCGCGACTGACGTCTCCTGTCCGACGGAGGGCCCGGAGCCGCGACGGCTCCGGGCCCTCCGTCGTCCGCGGAAGGGACCCTCAGAGACCGAGGTGCTCCAGCCAGGCGACGGCCGCGACGCCCTGGGCGCGCTGGAACGCGCGCAGGCGGGGGATCGTCGGGACGGCGGGCTTGCGGGCGGAGTGCAGGAAGTACCCCGCGATCCCGGCGACGACCGAGCGCAGGTCGGCGGGGTGCACGTCACGCCCGAGGGGGTGCGCGTCGAAGGTCGACGCCGCCCACGCGCCGCCGCGCGCGCGGCGGGCCGCGTCGGCGCTCACCGTGACCGGCTCGCACACGCCGACGACGCCCTGCATGACGACGCTGGGCAGGAACATCGCGAGGTCGAGCCACGCCGCGCCGCGCGACGCGTGCGGCCAGTCGACGAGGTAGACCTTCTCCGGCGTGAGGAGCACGTTGTCGGCGCGGAGGTCGCCGTGCACGAACGACTCGCCCTCGCACGCCACGAGCGCCCCGCGCTCGGCCTCCGCGAGCGCGTCGAGGTGCGTGGCCGCCCAGGGCGCGACGGCGGGCAGGCGCGGGTCGGGGTCCGCACGGAGCGCGCGCCACCCGGTCGCCATGTCGGCGAAGTCGGGCCCGGTCGGCGGCAGGCGCATCGCGCGCGCCCCCGGGACGGCCGCGACGCGGACGAGCGTGGTCAGGACCCGGTCGAGCTCGTCGGGGTCCCAGGGGGTGGCGGGCACGTGCCCGTCGACGACGTCGAACGCGAGGGCGATCCAGTCGCCGTCCCCGTGGCCCCAGGCGAAGCGCGGGGCGGGGACCGCGCGCGGCAGCCGGGTCGCGACCTTCGCCTCGGCGCGGTGGAGGTTGGCCGCCACGGGCTCGTCCGCGGTCCGGGCAGCCTTGACGAAGAGGCGGGTGCCGTCGTCGAGCGTGAGGACGGACGCGAGACCGGGGCTGAACCCGGCGGAGATCGAGCGCTCCTGCACGACCCGACCGCCGGCGACGGCCTCCAGCTCGTCGCGCAGCGCGAGCGGCAGGTCTCCCCAGAGCAGGCGGCCGCCGCCCGAGGCGACCGGGACGTCCCCGGCGGCCTCGACGGCGGGCGGTGCGGCGTCGTCGGGCATCGAGATGCCACTTCCCCTGTCGGTGGCTGGACGGTCTCGTCCTCGGCACGTTTCCGTCCCGCGGCGACGTGTGGCGCGCGACGGCGGTCCTGCGACCGGGACGAGCGCCCGGCGACGGCCGGGCGCAGACCTCCCACAACCTAGCGCTTCTCGCCGGGAAGTCCAGCGCCGCCCACTCCTCGGACCGCGAGCGCCGCGACGGTTCGTAGACTGGGTGACCGTGACCCACCCTTCCGGCCCTGTCCCCGCGGCGGCCGCGTACCTCGACCACGCCGCCACGACGCCGCTGTCCGCGGCGGCGCGCGAGGCGTTCGTCGACGAGCTGTCGCGCACCGGCAACCCGTCGTCGCTGCACGCCGCGGGGCGTGCCGCCCGCCGCACCGTCGAGGAGGCGCGCGAGTCGATCGCCGCGGCCCTCGGCGCGCGCCCGAGCGAGGTCGTGTTCACCGCGGGGGGCACCGAGGCGGACAACCTCGCGATCAAGGGCCTGTTCTGGGGCCGGCGCACGACCGACCCGCGCCGCCGGCGGATCGTCGTCTCCGCGGTCGAGCACCACGCGGTGCTCGACCCCGCGTTCTGGATGGCCGAGCACGCGGGCGCGGAGATCGTCCTGCTGCCCGTCGACGGCGAGGGCCGCGTGGACCTCGCGGCGCTGCGCGCGGAGATCGCGGAGCACGCGGACGAGATCGCGCTGATCTCCGTCATGTGGGCCAACAACGAGGTGGGCACGCTCCAGCCCGTGCAGGAGGTCGTGCAGCTCGCGCGCCCGCACGGCATCCCGGTGCACTCCGACGCGGTCCAGGCGGTCGGGCAGGTCCCCGTCGACTTCGCGGCGAGCGGCCTCGACGCGATGACGGTGTCCGGGCACAAGCTCGGCGGCCCCGTCGGCGTCGGCGCGCTCGTCGCGCGCCGCGACGCGCCGCTCACCCCGGTGCTGCACGGCGGCGGCCAGGAGCGTGGCGTGCGCTCCGGCACGCTCGACGCGCCCGCGATCCGCGCGTTCGGCGTCGCGGTCGCCGAGGCCGTCGCGCACCGCGAGGAGCGTGCGGCCCACCTGAGGGGCCTGCGGGACGCGCTCGTCGCGGGCGTCCGCGAGCGCGTCCCTGACGCGGTGCTCAGCGGTCCCGAGCCGGGGCCCGGCGACCGTGCCGCTGCCCGCCTGCCCGGCAACGCGCACTTCACGTTCCGCGGTGCCGAGGGCGACTCGCTCCTCTACCTGCTCGACTCCGCCGGCGTGCAGGCCTCGACGGGCTCCGCGTGCCAGGCCGGCGTGCCGCAGCCGTCGCACGTGCTGCTCGCCATGGGCGTGCCCGAGCACGACGCGCGCGGCGCCCTGCGGTTCACGCTCGGCGTCACGTCCACGCCCGACGACGTGGCGCGCCTCCTCGACGCCCTGCCCCCCGCCGTCGAGCGCGCGCGGGCCGCGGGGCTCGCGTCCGGCCCGACCCGCACCGCGGTCCCCAGCCGTGCGGGAGGTGCCGCGTGAGGGTGCTCGCCGCCATGTCGGGCGGCGTCGACTCCGCCGTCGCCGCGGCGCTCGCGGTCGAGGCGGGGCACGAGGTCGTGGGCGTCCACATGGCGCTGTCGCGCGACCGCGACCAGTTCCGCACCGGCTCGCGCGGGTGCTGCTCGATCGAGGACGCGGGGGACGCGCGGCGCGCGGCCGACGTGCTCGGCATCCCGTACTACGTCTGGGACCTCTCGGAGCGGTTCGAGGACACGGTCGTCGCCGACTTCCTCGCGGAGTACGAGGCGGGCCGCACGCCCAACCCGTGCGTGCGCTGCAACGAGCACATCAAGTTCGAGGCGCTGCTCGACAAGGCGACGGCGCTCGGCTTCGACGCCGTCGCGACGGGCCACTACGCGCGCGTCGTGACACGCGAGGAGGTCGACGCGTCCGCCCCGGGCGGGGTGCGCACGGTGCGCGAGCTGCACCGCTCCCCGAACACGGCGAAGGACCAGTCGTACGTCCTCGCGGTCATGGGTCCCGAGCGCCTCGCGCGCGCGGTCTTCCCCCTCGGGGACTTCGCGACGAAGGACGAGGTGCGCGCGGAGGCCGCGCGGCGCGGGCTTTCCGTGTCCGCGAAGCCCGACTCGTACGACATCTGCTTCGTCGCCGACGGCGACACCCAGGGATTCCTGCGCGACCGCCTCGGCGCGCGGCCGGGCGAGATCGTCGACGCCGAGGGGACGGTGCTCGGCGAGCACGACGGTGCGTACGCGTACACGGTCGGTCAGCGCAAGGGCCTGGGCATCGACCGTCCCGCAGCCGACGGCCGCCCGCGGTACGTGCTCGACGTGCAGCCCGCGAGCAACCGCGTGGTCGTCGGGCCGGCCGAGCTGCTGAGCGTCGACCGCATCGAGGCCGGCGCGGCGGTCTGGTTCGACGACGCGCGCCCGGCGGCGGGGGAGCAGGCCGACGTCGAGGTGCAGGTCCGCGCGCACGGCGCCCCGGTCGCGGCCCGGGTCCGGGCCGTCGGCGACACGATGGAGGTCCAGCTCACGGGGACGCCGTTGCGGGGCGTCGCCGCCGGGCAGTCGCTCGTCGTCTACGCCGGCCCGCGCGTGCTCGGCCAGGCCACGGTGGACCGGGCCTACCGCGCCGCGGCGCGACCGACCGCCGAGGCGACCGCGCGACCGACCGCTCAGCCGACGCCGACGGGCGCGGGGTGAGCCAGCGCCCGCACGAGCGCGGACTCGTCGCGCACGCACCAGTGCTCGGCCTCCTGGCCCTCCGCGAACCGGAGCACGTGCATCTCGCGCACCCGGAACCGGCGTCCCGTCGGGGCGACGCCGCGGAAGAACCCGGTGTGCCGCGCGCTGAGCTCGACGTGCAGCGCGACGAGGTCGCCCTCGGCGACCGCGTGCAGGACCTCGACGCGCTGGTCCTCGAACGCCTCGTCGTACCAGTGCATCGTCGCGAGGAGGGCGTCGGCGCCGCCCTCGCAGCCGGGCGACGTGTCGTGGTTGCGGAACCCGGGCGCCAGCAGCGTCGCGAGCGCGTCGCCGTGGTTGCCGGGGATCGCCCGCGTGTGCACGGCGACCGCCGTGGCCTTGTTCTCGTGCGTGCCCATGTCGGAGCCCTTCCGCCAGGCGGCCGCGCGGCCCCCGGACCCCGGCGGGGTCGCGGCACGGCTCGGTTTCCCAGTGTGCTCCTGGAGAGAGGTGGTCGGCACGTGGTTCGTGACGAGAGGTCGGGCGGCGCCCGGGTCGAGGGCTCGCGCGGGGGCGCGGCATGACCGCGGTGAGCGGGCTCGGCCCGTGGCCCGGCGGCGAGGGCGCGGACGTGCTGGAGGCGCAGCTCACGGTGCTCGGCGATCTCGCCGAGGTCCCGACGGGCGTGCGCGGGGTGCCGTTCCTCGTCCAGCTCCCGGGGCGCGGCCCCGGCGCGGACGCGACCGGGCGGACGGCTGCGCTGCTGCCCGGCCTCCCCGTCGAGCTGGGGCCCCACGGGTGGAAGCTCGCCGACCACGGGGGTGCGGACCTGCGCCGTGCCGACGCGTACCTGCGCGAGGACCTGGAGGCGCTCGCCATCGCGGGCACGGGGTACTCGGGGCCGCTCGCCGTGACCGTCACCGGGCCGTGGACGCTCGCCGCCGAGCTCTACCTCGCGCGCGGCGACCGCGTGCTGTCCGACGCGGGGGCCGTGCGCGAGGTCGTGCAGGCGCTCGCCGTGGCCGTCGGTGACCACGTCGCGCAGGTGCGCCGGCAGGTCCCCGGGGCGGACGTCGTCGTGCAGGTCGACGAGCCGCTGCTCGCCCAGGTCGGGACGGGCGTGCTCCCGTCGTTCTCGGGCTACTCGCGCCTGCGCGCGGTCCCCGGCCCGGACCTCGTGGACGGGCTGCGGCCCGTGCTCGACGCCGCGCGCGCCGCGTCGGCGTCGACGGTCGTCCACGTGGGTCCGGCGTGGGCGGGCGTGGCGCCCGTCGTGCTCGCAGGCGCGGACGCCGTCGGCCTCGCGCTCGGCCCGTGGGACGAGCGGCTCTGGGAGACCGTCGCCCGAGCGGTCGAGCGGGGCGTCGGCCTCTGGGCCGCGCTCCCGCCCGCGAGGGTGTCGCAGTGCGCCGGCCCCGCGCTGGGCGAGCTCGCCGACGCGGTGAGCGTGCCGTGGCGCCGCATCGGGCTCCCGCTCGCCGCGCTCGACGACGTGACGCTCCTGGGCGCCTCGCGCGCGGTCGGGGGAGGGCCGGGCCGCGGCGTCGTGGGCACCCCCGACGAGCATCGCGCGCTGCTCGCGAACCTCGGCCGCGTCGCCGACGTCCTGGCCGAGCGCGCCCACGCCTGAGCGCTGCCTGGGCGTCGGCTCGGCGGCTTCCCGCACACCGCTCCTCGTGCGTACGCTTGACCTCGCGCGGCGGTCACGAACGGCGACGTGCGGACGGCCGCGCCCCGGCTCTCCGGACGGCACGGACGTGGCCCGGCGCCGACCCGTCCCCTCACCGCGAAGGACCCCCATGCCCTTGCTGCGAGCCGTGCTGTTCGACCTCGACGGCGTCCTCACGCCCACCGCCGAGCTCCACATGCGCGCCTGGGAACGGCTGTTCGCGCCCTACAGCGCCGCGCACGGCCTCGCCCCGTACACCGCCGCGGACTACTTCGCGTCGATCGACGGCAAGCCCCGGTACGACGGCGTCGCGACCTTCCTCGCGTCGCGCGGCGTCGAGCTGCCGCGCGGCAAGGTCACGGACACGCCCGGCGAGGGCACGGTGTGCGCGCTCGGCAACCGCAAGGACGAGATCGTCAACCGCATGTTCGAGGACGAGGGCATCACGCCCTACCCCGGGTCCGTGCGCTTCCTCGACGCCGTGACCGGGGCGGGCGCCTCCGTCGCGGTCGTGTCGTCGTCGCGCAACACGCCCGCGGTCCTCGCGGCGGCGGGCCTGGCCGAACGGTTCGCGGTCGTCGTCGACGGGAACGTCGCGGCCCGCGAGCACATCGCCGGCAAGCCGGCCCCCGACACGTACCTCTACGCGGCGCAGCTCCTCGGCGTCCCGGCCGCGGAGGCGATCGTCGTGGAGGACGCGCTCTCGGGCGTCCAGGCCGGCGCCGCCGGGGACTTCGGGCTCGTGCTCGGCGTCGACCGGGGCGTGGGTGCCGAGGCGCTGCGCGCGCACGGGGCCGACGTCGTCGTGACCGACCTGGGCGAGCTGGACGCGACGGTCCTCGACCGGCCGCGCACCGCCGCGGCGTCGACCACGACCGCACGGCCCGACGAGGAGAGCGCGTGATCCGCAAGACCGCCGACGAGCAGAGCACCGTGGACCGCCTGCGCTTCCCGGCCGAGCCGTGGCGGCTCGTCGAGTCGCAGTTCTCCGCCGAGGACCTCGGCGTGACCGAGACGCTCTTCGCGGTCGCGAACGGCTACCTCGGCATGCGCGGCAACGTCGAGGAGGGCCGGGAGTCCCACTCGCACGGCACGTTCGTCAACGGGTTCCACGAGACCTGGTCGATCCGGCACGCCGAGGAGGCGTACGGGTTCGCGCGCGTCGGGCAGACCATCGTCAACGTCCCCGACGCGAAGGTCATCCGGCTGTACGTCGACGACGAGCCGCTCCTGCTGCCCGTCGCGGACCTCGTCGACTACGAGCGGTCGCTCGACCTGCGTGACGGCGTCCTGCGCCGCGAGCTGGTGTGGCGCACGCCGTCGGGCAAGCGCGTGCAGATCCGCTCCGAGCGCATGGTGTCGTTCGTCGAGCGACACCTGGCGATCATGACGTTCGAGGTCACGCTGCTCGACGCCGCAGCACCCGTCGCGATCTCGTCGCAGATCCTCAACCGGCAGGACGGCCAGGACGAGTACCACGTGCGCTCCGCGTCGCTCGGCGAGGGGTTCGACCCGCGCAAGACCGACCAGTTCTCCGGTCGGGTGCTCCAACCGCAGTCCCAGTGGGGCGACGACGAGCGGCTCGTGCTCTCCTACCGCGCCACGAACTCCGGCATGACGCTCGCCGTCGCGGCGGACGACCTGCTCGAGACCGAGAACGAGTGGGACGTCCGGACGCAGGTGGACGAGGACCTCGCCAAGCACGTGTTCCGCGTCCATGCCGAGCCCGGCCGGCCCGTCCGGCTCACCAAGCTCGTCGCGTACCACACCTCGCGCGGCGTACCGTCGCGCGAGCTCGTCGACCGCTGCCGCCGCACGCTCGACCGCGCGCGCGAGACCGGCGTCGAGGCCCAGGTCGCCCTCCAGCGCGAGTGGCTCGACGACTTCTGGGCGCGCTCCGACGTCGAGGTCCCCGGCCAGCCCGGCATCCAGCAGGCCGTGCGCTGGAACCTGTTCCAGCTCGCCCAGGCCACGGCGCGCGCCGAGGGCAACGGCGTCCCCGCCAAGGGGCTCACCGGCTCCGGGTACAGCGGGCACTACTTCTGGGACACGGAGATCTACGTCCTGCCGTTCCTCACGTACACGAGCCCCCGGTACGCCCGCAACGCGCTGCGGTTCCGCTACCAGATGCTCGACGCCGCCCGGCGGCGCGCGGCCGAGCTCTCGCAGAAGGGCGCGCTCTTCCCCTGGCGCACGATCAACGGCGAGGAGGCGTCCGCCTACTACGCGGCGGGCACCGCGCAGTACCACATCGACGCCGACGTCAGCTACGCGCTCGTCCAGTACGTGCGCGCGACGGGCGACGTGGACTTCCTGCGCCGCGAGGGCGTGGACATCCTGGTCGAGACCGCGCGCATGTGGGAGGACCTGGGCTTCTGGCGCGCGAACGGCGACGACAACTTCCACATCCACGGCGTGACCGGCCCCGACGAGTACACGACCGTCGTCAACGACAACCTCTTCACCAACGTCATGGCGCGGTTCAACCTCCGCGCGGCGGCGATCGTCGTCGAGCGCATGAAGGCCGAGCACCCCGAGGACTACGCGCTGCTCGTGGACCGGCTCGGGCTCGGCGCGTACGAGGCGGCGGAGTGGGTCCGTGCGGCCGACCACATGTCGATCCCGTACGCCGAGAGCATCGGCATCCACCCGCAGGACTCGCACTTCCTCGAGCGCGAGATCTGGGACCTCGCGCACACCCCCGCGAACAAGCGCCCCCTCCTGCTGCACTACCACCCGCTCGTCATCTACCGCTACCAGGTGCTCAAGCAGGCCGACGTGGTGCTCGCGCTGTTCCTCCAGGGCCAGCACTTCACCGCGGAGGAGAAGCTCGCCGACTTCGAGTACTACGACCCGTTGACCACGGGCGACTCGACGCTGTCCGGCGTCGTGCAGTCGATCGTCGCGGCGGAGGTCGGGTACCACGAGCTCGCGCTCGAGTACTTCGTGTCGTCGCTGTTCGTCGACCTCGCGAACCTCCACGCGAACGCGGCCGACGGCGTGCACGTCGCCTCCGCGGGCGGCACGTGGTCCGCGCTCGCGTGCGGGTTCGGCGGCATGCGCGACTCCGACGGCGAGCTGAGCTTCGACCCGCGCCTTCCCCAGGGCTGGGAGTCGCTGACGTTCCGCGTCCAGTGGAACGGCTCGCGCCTGCGCGTCACCGTGCTCCCCGACGCGGTCGAGCTCGACGCCGAGACCGGCGACGGCGCGCAGGTCACCGTGCGCGGCGAGAAGGTCAAGGTCGTGCCGGGCGAGGTCGCGCGCATCACGCTCGACGGTCAGGGCCCGGTGAAGCCCGGCCGCCCGAGCCTGCGCGCGCTCTCGGGCAACCGCCGCGACGACGGCACCCTCATCACGGCGACGGTCCCGCACTCCTGACCCCACGCCGAGGTAGAACCGTGGTCGCGTGAGGTAGAACCGTGGTTGCGTGAGGTAGAACCGTGGTTCTTGTGCTCGACGGCGTGTGGTCGGGTCGGGTGGTCGGGGTGGGTGGTGGTGCCGCGTCTACCATCCGCCGCTCGTTCCTCGCGGCTCCCGCCAGGCCCGCCACGACGCGGCACCACCACCCACCCCGCCCTACGTCGTCTCACCCTGGTCGGCACTGACCCGGGCGACCGCCCGCCGTGTCGGGTTCGCCTCCACCTTCCCACTGCCGCATGCGGTCTCCGCCGCGGACCCGGCCCCGCGGGCCCGAGGCCCAACCACGCGCCGCGGGCCCGATCACGCCGGCACCGGACCTGGCAACGCGCCGGGGACGCTCGCGGGAACTGCCAGGAACCTCCTCGCGTCGTCACCGGTCGCGGTGCGCCGACGGCGGTAGGTTGCCGACGAGAGCGGGTCGGTCGAGCGCGGGGGAAGAGATGAACGGTCGTCGGTACGGGCGCGCGTGGGTCGTCGCGGTCGCGGTCGTCTGCGTGGGGGCGGTGCTGTCGGCGTGCGACGGCGGCGGGGACCTGGAGGTCGCCAACGACAGCGGGGGTGACGTGATCGTCCGTACGGGGGACGAGGAGGCCGAGGTGACGGCCGACGGCGGCGTCGTGCTCCTCGACTACGGCTGCACGCCGGCTGCCGTGACGGTCGTGCGGGTGTCGGGCGCCGAGGAGGTCGTCGACGGGCCGGTGTGCCCGGACCAGAGGATCGTGGTCCGCGACGACGAGGTGGTGCTGGTCCCCGTCGTCGCGGACGACGACTCCTGAGCCGGCGTCAGCCGAGGCGCTCGGCGAGGAAGCGGTAGTGGACCGCGGCCATGTGCGCGGCCTGGGCGTTGTTCGCCGCGCCGCCGTGGCCGCCCTCGATGTTCTCGTAGTACGTGACGTCCTTGCCCTCGCCGAGCATCCTCGCGGCGAGCTTGCGCGCGTGGCCCGGGTGGACGCGGTCGTCCTTGGTCGACGTCGTGAACAGCACGGGCGGGTACTCGCGCTCCGCGTCGAACAGGTGGTACGGCGAGTACGTGCGGATGAAGGCCCACTGCTCCGGGTCGTCGGGGTCGCCGTACTCCGCGGCCCACGACGCCCCGGCGAGGAGCTTCGTGTACCGACGCATGTCGAGCAGCGGGACGCCGACGATCACGGCGCCGAAGAGCTCGGGGTACTGCGTGAGCATGTTGCCCGCGAGGAGGCCGCCGTTGGAGCGGCCCTCCATGCCGAGGTGCTCGTGGGTCGTGATCCCGCGGGCCACGAGGTCGCGCGCGACGGCGGCGAAGTCCTCGTACGCGCGGTGCCGGTTCGCCTTGAGCGCGGCCTGGTGCCAGGCCGGGCCGTACTCGCCGCCACCGCGGATGTTCGCGACGACGTACACGCCGCCGCGCGAGAGCCAGGCCCGGCCGAGCGCGCCGGAGTAGGCGGGGGTCAGCGAGATCTCGAAGCCGCCGTACCCGTACAGGAGAGTCGGTGCGGACCCCGTGCCGCCGTCGCCCGCGCCCTCGACGAGGTCCGCGCGACCCACGACGAAGTACGGCACGCGCGTGCCGTCGTCGGACGTGGCGAAGTGCTGGGCGACGGTCATGCCGTCGGCGTCGAAGAACGCGGGGTTGGACTTGACGACCTCCGGTGCACCCGCGTCGCCCGGCCGCTCGCCGAGCGACAGGAGCGAGAGCGTCGTGGGCGTGAGGTAGTCGGTCGTGACGAGCCACAGGTCGTCGGTGTCGACGGGGTCGACGGCCCCGACGGCGACCGTGCCGAGCTCCGGCAGGCCGGGGATCTCGGAGCGCACCCACGGCGCGTCGGCGGTCTCCTGCCCGACGGCGGTCCCGGTGCCCCCGGGAGCGGCGGCGTCGGGCGGCGTCAGCACGTGCAGGCGGTTCTTCACGTCGTCGAGCACGTTGACCACGAGGTGGTGGCGCGTCCACGTGGCGCCGGCGAGCGACGTCGTGGCCGTGGGCTCGAACAGCACGGTGAAGCCGCGGTCGCCCGCGAGGAAGTCGCCGAACCGGGCGACGAGCAGCGAGCCCGCGCGGTAGGTCGTGCCGCCGACGGTCCAGTCGTCGCGCAGCTCGACGAGCATCCACTCGCGCCGCACGCCGACCTCGGCCGAGTCGGGCACGTCGATCTTCGTGAGGCGCTGCTCGGGCGTGCCGGTGCGCTCGGCGAGGTAGAGCTCGTCGGAGTAGAACGCCTTGGAGCGGTGCACGAAGTCGCGCTCGAAGCCGGGCGTGTGCGAGCGCCAGGCGGAGATGTACATGTCCTCCTCGGTGCCCGCGTAGACGGTCACCGCGGCGTCGAGCGGCGTGCCGCGCGTCCAGCGCTTCACGACGCGCGGGTACCCGGACGGCGTGAGCGTGCCCTCGCCGAAGTCGGTGAAGACGTAGACGGTGTCGGCGTCGATCCACCCGAGCGAGCCCTTGGCCTCCGCGCGGTGGAAGCCGCCGTCCTCGGGGGCGACGAACCGCTTCTCGACGAGGTCGAACTCGCGGGTCACGTCGGCGTCCGAGCCGCCGGGGGAGAGCTCGACGAGCGCGTGGCGCCACGGCTCGCCCGCGGCGAGCTGCTCGGGCGTCGGGCGCAGGACGCTCGCGCCGTGCCAGACCCACGACTCGTCCTCGGACGCGGCGAGCGCGTCGAGGTCGAGCACGGTCTCCCACGCGGGGTCGTCCGTGCGGTAGGAGTCGAGCGTCGTGCGGCGCCAGAGCCCGCGCTCGTGCTGCGCGTCGCGCCAGAAGTTGTAGTACCGGTCCCCGATCTTGGAGACCTCGGGGATCTTGGCGTCGGAGTCGAGCACCTCGCGGATCGCGCGCTCCGTCGTCGCGAACTCCTCCGCGACCTCGAGCGTGTCGGCGACCTCGGCGTTGCGCGCGCGGACCCAGGCCAGGGCCTCGTCGCCCTCGATGGCCTCGAGCCAGAGGTACGGGTCGTGGGGCGCGCCGTCGTCGGGGAGAGGGGTCTCGGCGGTGTTCTGGGGCGCGGGCGCAGGGCTCGTCGTCTGCTCGGCGGTCATGGTCCCCCACCCTACGGCGGTGCGGACGGTGGTGCGGAGGTCACCGGGGGACCGGGACCTTGGGCCTCGAACGGCCGCCGGGCCTTGTCGGACCCGACGGCTTGTGAAAACATTCACAAGTAGAGAGACCGCTGAAGGAGCCGGGGCAATCCGGCCCCGGCAGCACCCGCGGCCCGACGCCCGGCCCCGGCCGGGCACCGGAGGGGACGCATGAGCGCGAAGAGCGCCGGCACGAAGGTCGAGAACCGCACCGAGGACACCCGCACGACGCAGGAGATCGACGTCCTCGTCGAGCGAGCCCGCAAGGCGCTCGACCAGTACATGAGCCTCACGCAGGAGGACGTCGACCGGATCGTCCTCAAGGCGTCCGTCGCGGGCCTGCACCAGCACGGCCACCTCGCGCAGATGGCCGTCGCCGAGACCGGGCGCGGCGTCTTCGAGGACAAGGCGACCAAGAACATCTTCGCGTGCGAGCACGTGCCCAACTCGATGGCGAACCTCAAGACGGTCGGCATCATCGGCCGCGACGAGCTCACGGGCGTCGTGGAGATCGCCGAGCCCGTGGGCGTGGTGTGCGCCGTGACGCCGGTGACCAACCCGACGTCGACCACGATCTTCAAGTCGCTCATCGCGCTCAAGACGCGCAACCCCGTCGTGTTCGCCTTCCACCCGAGCGCGCAGCGCTCGTCGGTCGAGGCGGCCCGCATCGTGCGCGACGCCGCGGTGGCGGCCGGCGCGCCCGAGGACTGCATCCAGTGGGTCGAGCACCCGTCGATCGAGGCGACCAACACGCTCATGCACCACCCGGGCGTCGCGCTCATCCTCGCCACGGGCGGCAACGGCATGGTCCGCGCCGCCTACTCGGCCGGGAAGCCCGCGCTCGGCGTCGGGGCGGGCAACGTCCCCGCCTACGTCGAGAAGAGCGCCGACCTCGGTCGCGCGATCAACGACGTCGTCATGTCGAAGGCGTTCGACAACGGCATGGTCTGCGCCTCGGAGCAGGCGCTCATCCTCGACGACGTGATCTACGACGACGCGATGCGCGAGCTGGCCCGCCTGCACGCGTACCGCACGACGCCCGCCGAGAAGGCGATGCTCGAGCGCCTGATCTTCGGCGTCGAGGCGAGCGGCGCGAACTGCGCCGGCGCGAAGCTCAACCCGAAGGTCGTCGGCAAGTCGCCCGTGTGGATCGCGCGCGAGGCCGGCTTCGAGGTCCCCGACGACACGTCGATCATCCTCGCGGAGATCGACGACGTCGGCCCGGACGAGCCGCTGAGCCGCGAGAAGCTCACGCCCGTCCTCGCGGTGCTGCGCGCGCGGGACACCGAGCACGGCGTCCGTCTCGCAGAGCGCATGGTCGAGCTCGACGGCCTGGGCCACTCGGCCGCCATCCACACGGCGGACCAGGAGCTCGTCGAGCGGTACGGCTCGCGGGTCAAGGCCGTGCGCGTGCTCTGGAACAGCCCGACGTCGCTCGGCGGCATCGGCGACATCTACAACGCGCTGCTCCCGTCGCTCACGCTCGGGTGCGGCAGCTACGGCGCGAACTCGGTGTCGAACAACGTGTCGGCGGTCAACCTCATCAACGTCAAGCGGATCGGGCGGCGCAACAACAACATGCAGTGGTTCAAGGTGCCCGCCAAGACCTACTTCGAGCCGAACTCGATCCAGTACCTCGCGCAGATGCGCGACGTGCACCGCGTCACGATCGTCACCGACAAGGTCATGAGCCGCATCGGCGTCGTCGACCGCGTCTTGGACGTCCTCGCCCGCCGCGAGGAGAAGGTCGCGATCCAGATCATCGACGCCGTCGAGCCGGAGCCGAGCGTCGGCACCGTGAACCGCGGTGCCGAGTCGATGCGGGACTTCGAGCCCGACACGATCATCGCGATCGGCGGCGGCTCGCCCATGGACGCGGCGAAGGTCATGTGGCTGCGGTACGAGCACCCGGAGATCGAGTTCTCCGACATGCGCGAGAAGTTCTTCGACGTCCGCAAGCGCGCCTACAAGTTCCCGGAGCTCGGGGGCAAGGCGAAGCTCGTGTGCATCCCGACGTCGTCGGGCACCGGCGCGGAGGTGACGCCGTTCGCGGTCATCACCGACCCGGAGACGGGCTTCAAGTACCCGCTCGCGGACTACGCGCTCACCCCGACCGTCGCGATCGTCGACCCCGTGCTCACGGACACCATGCCGGCGAAGCTCGCGGCCGACTCGGGCTTCGACGCCCTCACGCACGCCACCGAGGCGTTCGTCTCCGTCTACGCGAACGACTTCACCGACGGGCTGTGCCTGCAGGCGATCAAGATGGTCTTCGAGCACATCGAGGACTCGGTCACGCAGGGTGCGGCGGCCCCGAAGGCGCGCGAGAAGATGCACAACGCGGCCACCATCGCGGGCATGGCGTTCGGCTCGGCGATGCTCGGCATCGTGCACGCCATGGCGCACACCGTGGGCTCGACGTTCCACCTCGTGCACGGGCGCACCAACGCGGTGCTCCTGCCGCACGTGATCCGCTACAACGGCCAGGTGCCCACCAAGCTCACGAGCTGGCCCAAGTACGAGCGCTACGTGGCCCCCGAGCGGTTCCAGGAGATCGCGAAGCACCTCGGCCTGCCGGCCTCCACCCCGGAGGAGGGCGTCGAGTCGTACGCGAAGGCGGTCGAGGAGCTGCGCGCCAAGGTGGGCATCGAGTCGACGTTCGCCGCGCAGGGCGTCGACGAGACGGCGTTCCTGAGCCGCCTCGACGACCTCGCGCTCCGGTCGTTCGAGGACCAGTGCGCCCCCGCGAACCCGCGGATGCCGGTCCTGGAGGACATGCGCGACATCCTCGTCGCGGCCTACCGCGGCAGCAGCCGCGAGGTCGTGCGCGCGGAGCGGCTCGCGGCCCACGAGGCCGCGAGCGCCGAGGACGGGCAGGCGGCGACCCCGCCTGCCGAGACCGTGGCGGCCGGCTGACCCTTCCCGGCCCCACGAAACCCGGAGCCCGACGGCGCGAGTCCCCTTCCGCCGTCGGGCTCCGTCGCGCTCGGGGCCCGACGCCGGGGGCGGGGGCGCCGCGTCAGTCGTGCGCCCCCGGGCGGACCAGGCCCGCCTCGTAGGCGAGGATGACGAGCTGCACGCGGTTGGTCAGCCCGACCTTGGTGAGCAGCGAGCGCACGTGGCTCTTCACGGTCGCCTCGGTGAGGTGCAGCTCCGCGCCGACCTCGCGGTTCGACAGCCCGCGCGCGACGGCGAGCAGCACCTCGCGCTCGCGGGGCGTCGCGGCGTCCAGCCCGGTCGCGGGCGCGCCGGTCCCGGCGGCGTCGGGCGCGAGCGGCGCGATCCGCGCGAGCTCGACGTACGTCGAGATGATGCGTCCGGTGACGGCCGGGTCGAGCAGCGAGTCGCCCGCGCGGACGCGGTGCACGGCGTCGACGAGCGTCTGCGGGTCCGCGTCCTTGAGGAGGAACCCGGCCGCCCCGGCGCGCAGCGCGCCGTACACGTACTCGTCGTCGTCGAAGGTCGTCAGGACGAGCGTGCGCACGTCGGCGAGCTCGGGGTCGGCGACGATCCGTGCGGTCGCCTCGATGCCGTCGAGGCGCGGCATGCGCACGTCCATGAGCACGACGTCGGGACGCAGCGCCCGCGCCATCGTCACCGCGGTCTCGCCGTCCCCGGCCTCGCCGACCACCGTGACGTCGGGCTCGTTGTCGAGGATCATGCGCAGGCCGAGCCGGATCGTCGACTGGTCGTCCACGACGACGACCCGGACCGGGGGGAGCGCGGCGCCGTTCGCGTCGGCGCCCGGTGCCGGGGCGGTCACGCGGCCTCCCGGGGGATGCACGCCTCGACGGTCCAGCCGCCGCGTCCGTCCGGCCCGGCGGACAGCTCGCCCCCGGCGGCGAGCGCGCGCTCGCGCATCGAGGTCAGCCCGTGGCCCTGGCGCCCCTCGGTGCTCGGCAGGGGAGGGCCCGGGTCGTGGACGCGCAGGCAGAGGCCGGGGGCGTCGTCGGTCAGGGTCACGGTGACGCCGCGGGCGAGCGAGTGGAGCAGCACGTTGGTCAGGGCCTCCTGGGCGATGCGGACGACGGCGAGGCCGGTCTCGGCGCTCGTCGTCGGCCAGGGGCGGGGGAGCGTGAGGTCGACGTCGCGGCCGGCGTCGCGCAGGCGGCGCGCGGCGGCGCGGAGCTCGTCGGGGGCGCGGGTGCCGTCCGGCGTCGGCGCGAGGGCCGCAGTCCCGCCGTCCGCCTCGGTGCCGCGGCGCAGCACCTGCACGACCGAGCGCATCGCGGTCAGCGCCTGCTTGCCCTCGTCGCTGATCCAGCGGACGGCCTCGGCGGGGGCGTCGGGCTGGTTCGCCGCGACGCGGTCCGCGGCCTGCGCCCGCACGACGATCGCGGACATGTGGTGCGCGACGACGTCGTGCAGCTCGCGCGCGATGCGCGTGCGCTCGGCGAGCACCGCGCGCTCGGCCAGCTCGGCCTGCAGCGCCTGCAGCTCGGCGTTGCGCTCGCGCAAGCGCTCGGACGTCAGCGCGAGGCGACGGAAGAAGTACCCTGCCGCGACCGCGCCCAGGACGAGCGCGAGGGCGAGGAGCACGTCCGACGGCGACTGGGCGAGCCCGGTCCATCGTGGGTAGAAGGGAGCCGGGGGGAACGTCAGGTGCGGGCGCTCCCAGAGCTGCGTCGCGAAGGCCGAGAGACCGCCCGCGAGGCCGGCGAGCGCCCACGGGACGGCGCCCGAGCGGGTCGCGGCGAACCCGGCGACCAGGAGCGGGAGGAGCTCGAACGGCGTCTGCATGGTCCACGGCAGGGCGAGGGGGTAGAGCATCGCCGTCGCCCAGAAGAGCGGTCCCGGCACGACCCGGCGCAGGGCGAGGGTCAGGACGATCCACAGCCCCGCCACGCGGTACGACTCGGGGTGGCGGGGGTACCAGTAGTCGCCGCTCTCCATCACCGTGATGACCGCGAACCACACGAGGCCCGCGGCGAGCGCGGTCATGAGGTCCTGCGCCCACACGGGCAGACGGGTGAGCCGGTGCACCCGACCACGGTAGCCGGGGCCCGGTCCGCGCGGCACCGCCCGGGGTGGGAGGGCCCGCCACGGACCCTCCGCCCTGGGGCGGAACGGCGTCGGGCCGGGGACTGACCCCGCGGCGCGTCCGTGCGCCGGACGGCGGGGCCGAGGAGTCGCCGTCGGGCCGATGCGACGACGGGTCGCGGCGGGCGAGCCTCGGAGCATGACCACGACACCCCTGCGCCCCGCCCGCCCTGCCCGCCACGTCCCGGGTCGTCCCGGTCCCCGCCGCACCGCCCGCGCCGTGGCCGGCGTCCTCGTCGTCGGGGCGCTCGGAGCGGTGGGGGCGTTCACCTACCTCTCCGTGACGACGCGCGGCGACGGCGCCGTCGCCGACCCGTCGCCCACGCTGCGCCCGCAGACCGCGACCGGGCTCGACCCGGAGCTCGAGCGCCGCTTCGACGCGGCACGCGCCGCCGCGGACGCCGACGGCGTCGAGCTCACCCTCACGTCGGGGTGGCGCACCGCGGCCGAGCAGCAGGAGCTCGTGGACGCGGCGCTGGAGCGTTACGGCTCGGCCGAAGAGGCGCACCGGTGGGTCCTGCCGCCCGAGTCGTCCGAGCACGTCGCGGGGCTCGCGATCGACGTGGGGCCGACGGAGGGCGCGCTGTGGCTCGAGCAGCACGGCGCGGAGCTCGGGCTGTGCCGCACCTACGCGAACGAGCTGTGGCACTTCGAGGCCGTGACCGAGCCCGGCGGCACGTGCCCGCCGATGCACGACGACGCGTCCCACGGCTGGGGGTGACCGCCCGTCGGCCGGGTGTCACGACCCTTCCGCGACCTCCTGCCGATGGAGCCATCCGAGGATCAGGCGGGTGGTCTCCTCCGGGAGCTCCTGCTGGACCCAGTGGCCGCAGTCCAGCTCCACGACCTCGACGCGCGGGACGAACGCCGCGAGGTTCGGCGCCCGCATGACCGTGTCCCGCGCGCCGTAGACCATCAGCGCGCGCTGGCGGACGACCGGGTCGACCTCCTTCATCAGCTCCCAGTTGCGGTCGACGTTGCGGTACCAGTTCACGCTCGGGGTGAAGCCCGACGCCTCGAACGCGTCGACGAACACCTCCAGCTCGGCGTCGGTCATCACCGGCTCGCCGCGCGGAGCCTCGGCGCGTGCGAGCTCGAGGAGCCACATACCCGCCGCTTGCTCGGCCGCGGGCTCGTCCGTGCGGTACAGGTTGCGCAGGAACCGGCGAGCGTTCGCGTCGAAGACGGCGTCCGCCACGCCGGGCCGGCGGTTGAAGTGGACGAAGTACGAGTCGCTGCCGACCACCGCCTCGATGAACGCGAGAGGCGGGACGTCGCCGGGCTCCAGGTACGGCACGCTGAGCGCGACCACCTCGTGCACGCGGGTCGGATGCAGCACCGCGGCGCTCCACACCACGTTCGCGCCCCAGTCGTGGCCCACGAACGTGGCGTCCTCGTACCCGTAGTGGTCCAGGAGCCCGACGAGGTCGCCGGTCAGGTGCACGACGTCGTAGTCCGAGACCTCGGCGGGGCGGGACGACCTGCCGAAGCCGCGCTGGTTGGGGGCGATGACGTGGTGTCCGGCGGCGGCGAGCGCAGCCATCTGGTGGCGCCACGAGAAGGCCAGCTCCGGCCAGCCGTGGCAGAGGACGACGGGCCTGCCGGCGTTCTCCTGCCCCGCCTCGAAGACCTCGAGCTCGATGCCGTTGACGGCGACCATGGTCGGTTCAGGGAAGTCGATGGCGTGTGACACGGGTGTCGGTCCTTCCGGTGACGTGCCGATGCGCGCGGTGCGGCGATCGATCGGTGCGACCGTAGAGACCATCGCGGACAGGAGCTGTCCGCGGTGCGCGGGAGGCTGGGAACATGTCGACGGATCCCACCGGCCGCGCGCTCTCGCTCCTCTCGCTGCTCCAGACCCACCGGTTCTGGCCCTGTGCGGAGCTCGCCCGGAGGCTCGACGTGACCGAGCGGACGGTGCGCCGCGACGTGGACCGTCTCCGGGGGCTCGGGTATCCCGTCGGCGCCACCTCGGGCAGGTACGGGGGCTATCGGCTCGAGTCGGGAGCGCACCTGCCGCCGCTCGTGGTCGACGACGACGAGGCCGTCGCGCTCGCGGTGGGGCTCGGGTGCGCGGCGGTCGCCGCCGTCGACGGCATGGAGGAGACGTCGCTGCGTGCGCTCGCCAAGGTCGAGAGCCTGCTGCCGCACCGGCTGCGCCGGCGGGTGGCGGCGCTGCACTCCAGCGTCCGGTCCGTGCCGTCGCCGACCGACCAGGACCTGGTCGACCCGGGGTCGCTCAGCGTGCTCGCGGCCGCGTGCCGCGACCACGAGCTCGTTCGCTTCGCCTACCGTGCCGGCGACGGCACGCCCACCCGACGCCTGGTCGAGCCGCACCGGCTCGTCACCGCCGACCGACGCTGGTACCTCGTCGCGTGGGACCGGGACCGCGACGACTGGCGCACCTTCCGGCTCGACCGGCTCGCGCGTCCGCAACCGACCGGGGGCCGCTTCACGGCCCGGGAGATCCCTCGCGGTGGTGCGGCCGCGTTCGTCGCCCACGCCCTCGGCGCGACCCCTCGAGAGCGGGTCGCCACCCTCGTCCTGGACGCCGGGGCCGACGACCTCGCTGAGGTGCTGCGGTGGGTGGACCACGACGTGGTCGACGCCGCGTCGGGGACCGTGGTGGTCCGGGTCCGTGGCGAGGACGTCGGGCGGCTGGCCATGACGGTCGCGCGGTTGGCCCTCAGCGTCCCCGTGCGCGTGGTCGAGCCCGACGACCTCGCGGAGGCCGTCGACCGCCTCGCCGCCCACCTCGCAACCGGCGTCGGCCCTGAGCGCGACGACCTCGCGATGGCTCCGCCCGACGGAGAGGGCGGCGGATGTCGGCGGTCCGCGCGATGATGTGCGGGTGAGCGAGAGCACCCCCGCGACTTCCGCCCCGACCACCCCGACCGTGACGGACGAGGAGGTCCCCACGGCCACGTCCGCCGCCGAGCTCGACGAGGCCGCCGCGCAGCGGCGGTGGTCCGAGCTCGTGGCCCAGGTCGAGGCCGACCAGCGCGCGTACTACGAGGAGGACCAGCCCGTCTCCTCGGACGCCGAGTACGACGCCCGGATGCACGAGCTCCAGGCGCTCGAGGCCGCGCACCCCGCGCTCCAGTCGCCCGAGTCGCCGACGCAGCGGGTCGGGGGCCGGGCCGCGGCGGGCTTCGCGACGGTCCAGCACCTCGAGCCGATGCTGTCGCTCGACAACGCGTTCAGCGAGGAGGACCTCGCGGCGTGGGCGGCGCGCGTGCACCGCGACCTCGGCGTGGCCGCCGACGCCGAGGTGGACTACCTGTGTGAGGTGAAGATCGACGGCCTCGCCATCGCGCTGCTCTACGAGAAGGGCCGGCTCGTCCGGGCGGCCACGCGCGGGGACGGGCGCACGGGCGAGGACGTGTCCGCCAACGTGCGGACGATCGAGAGCATCCCGCAGCGCCTCGGCGGCGACCCGGCGACCCACCCCGACGTCATCGAGATCCGCGGTGAGGTGTTCATGGGCGTCGCCGACTTCGCGGCGCTCAACGAGAAGCTCGTCGCCGCGGGCCAGGCGCCGTACGCCAACCCGCGCAACACCGCGGCCGGGTCGCTGCGGCAGAAGGACCCGGCCGTCACCGCGAGCCGCAACCTGCGCATGTACGCGCACGGCGTCGGCGCGCTCCAGTGGGAGGCGGGCGAGCACGCCGAGCTCGCGCGGCAGTCCGACGCGTACGCGCTGTTCGAGCAGTGGGGCGTGCCCGTCTCGCCGCACAACCGGGTGGTGCGCGGCCTCGACGAGGTCATGGACCGCATCGCCTACTTCGGCGAGCACCGCCACGACATCGAGCACGAGCTCGACGGGATCGTCGTCAAGGTCGACGAGCTCGCCCTCCAGCGCCGGCTCGGCGCCACGAGCCGCGCGCCCCGGTGGGCCATCGCGTACAAGTACCCGCCCGAGGAGGTCAACACGCGCCTGCTCGCGATCCAGGTCGGCGTCGGGCGCACGGGCCGCGCGACCCCGTACGCCGTCATGGAGCCCGTCAAGGTCGCGGGCAGCACGGTGCGCCAGGCGACCCTGCACAACCAGGACGTGGTCCGTGCCAAGGGCGTGCGCATCGGCGACATGGTCGTGCTGCGCAAGGCCGGCGACGTCATCCCCGAGATCCTCGGGCCCGTCGCGGCGCTCGCGGACGACGGGTACCCGCGCGAGGACTTCGTCATGCCCGCGGACTGCCCGGAGTGCGGCACGCCGCTGCGGCCGATGAAGGAGGGGGACGTCGACCTGCGGTGCCCCAACGCCGAGTCGTGCCCGGCGCAGGTGCGCGGCCGTGTCGAGCACGTCGGCTCGCGCGGGGGCCTGGACGTCGAGGTGCTGGGCGAGGTGACGGCCGCGGCCCTCACGCAGCCGCTCGAGCCCGCCGAGCCGCCGCTGCGGACCGAGGCGGGGCTGTTCGACCTGAGCGTGGACCAGCTCGTGCCGATCCGTGTCGTCGTGCGCGACTCCGAGACGGGCCTGCCGCGCGAGTACGACGGCACGGGCGAGCCCGCCGAGATCACGATGCCCGACGGCTCGACCGCGACCGTCAAGTCCGTCTGGCCGTTCCGCAAGAAGCGGAAGCTCTCCAAGGCCGCGGAGCGCGAGGCCGTCGAGGCGGGTGAGCCGCTCTTCGAGGCGTCGACGAACGCGACGAAGCTCGTGGAGGAGCTCGAGCTCGCCAAGACCAAGGACCTCTGGCGCATCCTCGTGAGCCTCAACATCCGCCACGTCGGACCGGTCGCGGCGCGCGCCCTGGCGGACTGGTTCGGCTCGCTCGACGCGATCCGCGCGGCGTCGCGCGACGAGCTCGCGGCGGTCGAGGGCGTGGGCCCGGTGATCGCGGACCAGGTCGTCGAGTGGTTCACGGTCGGCTGGCACGTCGAGATCGTCGACCGCTGGCGTGCCGCGGGCGTCCGGTTCGACATCCCGGGCCACCCGGGACCCTGTGCGCGCCAGGAACCGACGGGCCCGCTCGCGGGCCTGACCGTCGTCGTCACGGGCTCGCTCGAGGGCTTCAGCCGGGACGGCGCCAAGGAGGCCGTGATCGCCGCGGGCGGCAAGGCGTCGGGGTCGGTCTCGAAGAAGACCGACTTCGTGGTCGTCGGCGCGAACGCGGGGTCGAAGGAGACGAAGGCGCGCGACCTCGGTCTGCCGATCCTCGACGAGGAAGGCTTCGTCGCGCTGCTCGCCGGCGGCCCGGACGCCGTGGCCGACCGCGTGCGCACCGGCGACGCCGCCGACGAGGAGGATCCGGGCGCGGACGGCTGATCCGGCCGCACGCCGCGCCACGCTGCCCCGGGCAGACTGACGTGCCGAGCGAGATCCTCTACCCGACGAGCGGCCACCAGTGGCGCTCGACGAGATCACCCGGTGCTGCCAGGGGTACCCAGGCGCCCGGGACCCGCACGTCGCCGGCACCGGTGCGGAAGACGACGAAGTGCGCGTGCGGGCTCGGCCAGGGGTATCCCGGGCCCGGGCGCACCGTGTTGCGGACGTAGCCGACGACCGTGAGGTCGCGGGCCGTGCCGAGCACGTCACCGGCCAACCGTCGCGCGGCGCCCCACCCCGACTCGCCGGGCGCGACCGGCGTGGTCGGGAGGTCCAGCTTCCCGGTGCCGTACCGGGGGACGCAGAGCACGGCGTCGTCGCGCTCGACGAGGAGCCGGACGAGGCTCGCCGGCTCGGGGCAGCTCCCGCCCACGGTCCGGACGACGTCGGCGCGCCCGCCGGGCGGCAGCCACGGCGCGTCCGCGACGGTCCTGACGATCTGCTCGGACGCCGTCATCCGTCGGTCGGGCGTCCCGGCCGCCGGGCCACGACCTCGCGCAGCCGCGCGACGCCGTCGGGCGGGACGGGGAGCGACGGGCCGCGCGGAGGAGCGGTCGGCACGCCGAGCAGGGTCGCGAGCGCGTGGAGCCCGCTCACCGGGCGCAGACCGGCCAGGACCTCTGCGAGGTCGCGCAGCCAGGCGACACGCTGCGCGTCGGGCAGCGCGCCCGTGGCCCGGGCCCGCCGGAGCGCCACGTACTCCGCGGGGACGAGTGCGGCGAGTCCGGTGTGCCAGGCGTCGGCCGCTTCCGCCCCGCCGACGATCGCCGCGTCGCCGCTCAGCCCGACGCTCACGCCGAGGCCCTCGGTCGCCGCCCGGAGCGTCGCGACCCGGCCGGAGGGTCGCGCGGGCGTGGACGCCGGGTCCTTGACCCCCGAGACGGTCGTGGTGCGCGCGAGCCGGGCGAGCGCGTCGGGCGCGAGGTCGTACGCGGTCTGCACGCTCCGGTTGTAGTAGCAGACCGGCAGGTCGACGGCGGCGGCCACTGCCTCGAAGACCGCGACCACCTCGTCCTCGTCGAGGGGGAGGTAGGAGAACGGCGCGAGGACGAGCCCGTCGGCGCCCGCGTCGCGCGCCGAGCGCGCACGCGCCACCACCTCATGCGTCGACGTGCCGCTCACCGCGACGTGCACGGCGGCGCGCGGCGATCCCGCGACGGATCCCGCCGCGACCGCCGCGCGCACGACGGCGTCACGCTCCTCCGGCGCGAACGTCACCCCGGCACCCGACGACGCGAGCACGACGACGCCGTCGACCCCCGTCCGTGCCGCGCCGTCCACGAGGGCGGTGAGCGCGTCGAGGTCGGGTGCGTCGGCGGGGGTGAGCGGAGTGATCGGGTAGGCGAGGAGGCCGCGGAACGAGGTCACGCGCCGAGTGTAGGGAACGCTGCGGGCGGCAGGCTGGGCGTCAGCGGCTCGCCCAGAGGATGCCGCGCTCGACGATCGTGCGGACGGGCGGGACCTCGAGGTCGGCGAGCTGGTGGCCCGCTGCGCACACGAAGATGCGGCCCGCGCCCCACCGGCGCGTCCACACGGCGGGGGAGACGACGGGCTCGTGCCAGGGGTCGCCGTCGCGCGGGACGATCGTCGTCGTCGCGAGGACCTCGTTGTACGAGTCGGCGAGCACCCAGTACTGCTCGGAGTGCAGCGCGATCGAGCTGATGCCGGCGACGATGGGGTGGTCCGCGTGCTCGGGGACGATCTCGATCGTGTGGTCGATGAGGTCGTGCGCGTGGGCCGCGAACTGCCCGCCCACCATCTGGAGGTAGTCGGTCGCGAGCCGGAACGAGTCCACGATCCCTCCGTGCCAGCCGGCGAACCCGGTGCCGTTCGCGATCGCGGTGCGCAGCCCGCGCATCTCGTCGGGCAGGATCTCGCCCATCGTCCAGCACTGCACGACGAGGTCCAGGCTCGCCATGAACTCCTCGTCGGCGTACGACTCCAACGATCCCTCGAGCGTCACGTCGTAGCCGGACGCCTCCAGGAACGGGACGAACAGCTCCGCCGCCTCCTCGGGTGCGTGCCCGGGCCAACCGCCCCGGACCACGAGCGCTCGACGGTCCCGCTCGGTCATGACTCCTCCTCGTGCCTCGTCACACTCGTCACGCCCGCGTGTCGCGGGCAGCGGCCCCCGGCGACCGCGCTCAGGCGATGAGCGCGTCGATCGCTGCGGGCGAGAGTACGTGATCCACGGCCATGGCGCTCGCACCGAGCACGCCGGCCTGGCCGCGGGCCTGCGAGGTCACGATGCGCAGGTGCTGCGTCGCGAGGGGGAGGGACCGCTGGTACACGATCTCGCGGATGCCCGCGATGAGGTGCTCGCCCGCCTCGGCGACGATGCCGCCGATGACGATGAGCGAGGGGTTGAGCAGGCTCACGCAGGCAGCGAGCACGGAGCCGATGTCGCGCCCGGCCTGGCGCACGGCCTGGCTCGCGGCGAGGTCGCCGCCGCGCACGAGCGCGACGACGTCGGAGCTGTTCGTGGCGTCGAGGCCCGCGGCCGCGAGAGCCGCGGCGACCGCCTGGCCGCTCGCGACGGCCTCGAGGCACCCGACGTTCCCGCAGCGGCACGGGACGTCGGCGGCGCTCGGGACGGCGACGTGGCCGATGTCGCCGGCGGCGCCCTGGGCGCCTCGCCGCAGCTCGCCGTCGGCGATGATGCCGGAGCCGATGCCGGTGGCCACCTTGACGAACAGCATGTCCGTGACGGCGGGCCAGGCGGTCCGGTGCTCGCCGAGCGCCATGATGTTCACGTCGTTGTCCACCAGGACGGACGCGTTGAACCGCTTCTGCAGGATCCCGGGGACGTCGACGTCGTCCCACGCGGGCATGATCGGCGGGTTGATGGGGCGGCCGGACGAGTGCTCGACGGGTCCGGGCAGGCCGACGCCGACGCTCACGAGGTCGTCGAGGCTGCGCCCCGTCGTCGCGACGAGCTTCTCGCCCGTGTCCGCGACCCACGACAGCACGACCTCCGGGCCGTCCGCGATCGCGAGCGCCGCGTCGGTCTCCGCGATCACGTTGGACGCGAGGTCGGTCACCGCGAGGCGTGCGTGCGTCGCGCCGAGGTCGACGGCGAGCACGATGCGCGCCTCAGGGCTGAAGGCGAAGGTCACGGGCGGTCGACCGCCCGTCGAGCTCGCCTCTCCCGCGGGGGCGATGAGGCCCGCCGACATGAGGAGGTCGATCCGGGCGGCGATGGTCGAGCGCGCCTGTCCCGTGATCGCTGCGAGGTCCGCGCGCGTGCGCGGCTGACCGTCCCGGAGCAGCTGGAACATGTCGCCGGCGCCGGTCGGGCGCGGCGCGAACTTCAGCAGTTCCTCCATGGGCACAGTGAATCACGGGGCCTCTCGTCGGTCGTCCGTACGTGCCGGACGAGTCATCGGCTTTTGCTTGACGATCGCCAAAAGGTACCCTACTGTCCCCTCCCAAGGCGACATAGACGTCGTCGGAAGGTGTGGAGGTCCGAGGAAGGGCCTCTCGTCCGGGCGGACACCGCCCCTCATCTCTCGTGCAGACCCGACCACAGGCCGACTTTCCGCCCGTCGTGGCTCGTCACGCGCCGTCGCGACGCAACTCCCGGTACATGCTCCGCCCGCCCCCGCGGACAGTGGGGGAGCGTTCCCATCGGGGCGTCCAGGGCTGCTCACTTTTGCTGGTAACGAAGTTGTAACAGCAGCAAAAGACCGAGACCTTATGATTGACCGTCGTCAAAAGGTCCGCTAGGTTCACCGCATGGTCACCGCAGACCCTCCCCAGCCGCTCCTGCAGATGCAGGGCATCGTCAAGGTCTTCCCCGGGGCTCGAGCGCTCGACGGCGTCGATCTCGAGATCCTCCCGGGCGAGGTCCACTGCCTCCTCGGGCAGAACGGCGCAGGCAAGTCCACCCTCATCAAGGTGCTCGCCGGTGCCCACCAGCCCACCGAGGGTCAGATCCTCCTCGACGGCGAGCCCATCACCATCTCCGACCCCGTCGCCGCGCTGCGGCACGGCGTCGCGACCATGTACCAGGAGCTCGACGTCGTCGACGGCCTGACCGTCGCGGAGAACGTGTACCTCGGCCATGAGCTCTCGACCCTCGGGTTCTCCCAGCGGCGCGAGGCCGTGCGCAAGACGCGCGAGCTGCTCAAGCGGCTCGGGCACTCGGAGATCTCGCCGACCAAGGAGGTCGAGCACCTCTCGGCCGCGGGCAAGCAGATCGTCTCCATGGCGCGGGCGCTGTCCCACGACGCGCGCGTCATCATCATGGACGAGCCGTCCGCCGTGCTCGACTCCGAGGAGGTGAGCAACCTCTTCCGCGTGGTCAAGGAGCTCACCAAGGCCGGGGTCGCGGTGGTCTACATCTCGCACCGGCTCGAGGAGATCCGCGAGATCGGCGACCGCATCACCGTCCTCAAGGACGGCCGGACCGTCGCGCAGAACCTCCCCGTCTCCGAGACGCCGACGGCGAAGCTCATCACTCTCATGACCGGACGATCCGTCGAGTACCTCTTCCCCGACTCCCCGGAGATCGATGACGACACGCCCCTCGTGCTCGACGTCGCGGGCCTGGCCCTGCGGGGCGTGTTCGAGGACGTGTCGCTCCGGGTCCGCGCCGGGGAGATCGTCGGCCTGGCGGGCCTCGTCGGCGCGGGCCGCTCCGAGATCATCGAGACGATCTACGGCGCGCGACGGGCGACCGCGGGCACGGTCACGGTGGACTCGAAGCGACTTCGCGCGGGCTCGGTGGCCGCTGCCGTGGACGCCGGGATCGGACTGGCGCCCGAGGAGCGCAAGAGCCAGGGCCTGCTCCTCGACGAACCCGTCTACCGCAACATCACGCTCTCGACGTTCGCCCGCTTCGCGCGCTTCAGCCTCCTCGACGAGCGTGCCGAGCGCAAGGCGGCCAAGGAGCAGGCCGACTCGCTCGAGCTGCGGCCCGCCGGCGTCGACCGCGCGATCCGCACCCTCTCGGGCGGCAACCAGCAGAAGGCGATGCTCGCCCGCTGGCTCGTCCACGGCTGCCGTGTCCTGCTCCTCGACGAGCCCACGCGCGGCGTCGACGTCGGGGCGCGCGCCGAGATCTACGCCCTCATCCGCAGGCTCGCCGACGAGGGTGCCGCCGTCGTCGTCGTGTCCAGCGAGATCCCCGAAGTCCTCGGCCTCGCCGACCGCGTCCTCGTCGTCTCCGAGGGTCGCGTCGTGCACGAGGGGCCCTCGAGCTCCATCGACGAGCACCAGGTGCTCGACATGGTCATGGAAGGAAGTGTCGCGTGAGCGAGCAGCAGGTGTCGGCCCCGATGCCGACGGGAAAGCCGGACGCCGACGAGTCGGCCCGGGTCGAGAAGGCCGCGAGCGAGCGCCGCACGGGCGGGTTCCTGTCCGGGGCGGCGGGCCGGAACATCGGCCTCGTCGTCGCGCTGCTGCTCCTGTGCGTCGTGGGTTTCGCGACGGGCGGCGAGCGGTTCCTGAGCGTCAGCAACCTCATGACGATCCTCAGCCTGGGGTCGGTCCTCGGCGTCGTGGCCATCGGGATGACGTTCGTCATCACGACGGGCGGGATCGACCTGTCGGTCGGCTCCGTGCTCGGGCTCGCCTCCGTCTGGGCGACGACGCTCGCGACCCAGTCGTACGGATGGGTCGTCATGGTCATCTGCGCGCTCGCGGTCGGCATCGGCGCCGGGCTCCTCAACGGCCTGATCATCGCCTACGGCAGGGTCGTGGCGTTCATCGCGACGCTCGCGATGCTCGTCGCCGCACGCGGCCTCGCCGAGCTCATCGCGCAGAAGCGCACGCAGATCGTCGACGTCGCGGCGTTCAACGACATCTTCCGGGGCAACCTCCTCGGCGTCCCGAAGATCGTGTGGATCTTCGCGGTCGTCGCCGTGCTCGGCTGGTTCCTGTTCAACCGCACGACGTTCGGCCGCCGGACGATCGCGGTCGGCGGCAACCCCGAGGCCGCACGCCTCGCGGGCATCAAGGTCAAGCGCCACCTCATGTACGTCTATGCGCTCTCGGGGCTCACCGCGGGCATCGCCGGCGTCATGATCCTCGCCCGTACGAGCGCGGGCTCCTCGACCAACGGCCTGCTCCTCGAGCTCGACGCGATCGCCGCGGTGGTCGTCGGCGGCACGCTCCTCGTGGGTGGCCGCGGCACGATCGTCGGCACGGTCCTGGGCGTCCTCATCTTCACCACGCTCACGAACGTGTTCATCATCAACAACGTCGACAGCTCGGTCCAGCAGATCGCCAAGGGCGCGATCATCGTCGGCGCGGTCCTGCTCCAGCAGCGCCTCTCCCGACGGACCACCTAGCCACCCACTCGTGGCACGACCTCGTCGTGCCTCACCAGCACTGACAGCACCCCACAGTTCCGCAGAGTTCCTCCAGCAGGACAGCATCGAAGGAGATCCCATGTCCGCACGTACCACCCTCCGCCGTCGCATCACGCTCGCGACGGTCTCCGCCGCCTCGATCGCGCTGGTCGCCGCGGCCTGCACGTCGAACACCCCGACCACCGAGGAGACCGGTGACGGGGGCGGTGGCGGCAGCGCGAACGAGGCCGTCTCCGACAACGACGCCCCCGGCGACCCGATCGTCATCGGCTTCTCGGCCCCCGCCGCCGACCACGGCTGGATGGGCGCCATCACGACCGCCGCCGAGGCCGAGGCCGCCGAGTACGAGGACGTCGAGCTCCGCGTCGCCGACGGCACGAACGACGTCAACGTCCAGATCAGCCAGATCGAGGGCTTCATCAACGACGGCGTCGACGCGATCGTGCTCCTGCCGTTCGACGGCGCCGCGCTCACGGAGGTCGCGACCAAGGCGATGGAGGCGGGGATCCCCGTCATCAACGTCGACCGCGAGTTCTCCAGCCCGTTCGCGGCGCGCGCCACGATCCTCGGCGACAACTACGGCATGGGCGTGAGCGCCGGCCAGTACATCTGCGAGCAGCTCGGGGACAACCCCGACGCCGTCGTCGCCGAGATCGCGGGCATCGACTCGCTGCCGCTGACGCAGGACCGCAGCCAGGGCTTCGCCGACGCGCTGGGCGACTGCGGCCTGGACGTCGACAACCGCGTCGCCGCGGACTTCACCGTCCAGGGCGGCGAGGCCGCGACCGCCAACCTGCTCCAGGCCGCGCCGCAGATCGACGCCATCTGGAACCACGACGACGACCAGGGCGTCGGCGTGCTCTCCGCCATCGAGAACGCTGGTCGTGACGAGTTCTTCATGGTCGGCGGCGCGGGCTCCCAGCAGGTCATGGAGCACATCAAGGCCGAGGACTCGGTCCTCCAGGCGACCGTCGTCTACCCCTCGACCCAGGCCGCGGACGGCATCAAGCTCGCCCGCCTCGTCGCGCACGACAAGAGCATGAGCGACCTCGCGTCGTCCGGCGTGCCGCGCACGACCCAGCTCTTCGCGCCGGTCGTCACCAAGGACAACGTCGACCAGTACCTGCCCACCGCGTTCCAGTCCTGACGGACCGGTCCCGCACCTCGCAGGAAGCACGCGGACCACGCCCACGGTCCGCCCGGGTGACCCCCGGCCGGACCGTGGGCGTGCGCCGTGAGAAGCACGGAAGGAACGTCATGGCAGGAAACGACGGCGCTCAGCTCGGCGTCGGCATGGTCGGGTACTCGTTCATGGGGGCAGCGCACTCGCAGGCATGGCGGACCGCCCCCCGGTTCTTCGACCTCCCCCTCGTCCCGCGCATGCGGGTGCTCGGCGGCCGCAACCCGGAGGCGCTGGCCGCCGCGGCGGAGCGGCTCGGCTGGGAGTCCACCGAGACGAGCTGGCAGGCGCTCGTCGCGCGGGACGACGTCGACCTCGTCGACGTGTGCACGCCCGGCGACACGCACGCGGAGATCGCGATCGCTGCGCTCGAGGCCGGCAAGCACGTGCTGTGCGAGAAGCCGCTGGCCAACACGGTGGCCGAGGCCGAGAAGATGGTCGCGGTCGCCGAGGCCGCGGCCGCACGCGGTCAGGTCGCGATGGTGGGCTTCACCTACCGCCGCGTGCCGGCCATCCAGCTCGCGCGCCAGCTCGTCGCCGACGGACGCATCGGGACCGTGCGCCACGTCCGCGCGCAGTACCTCCAGGACTGGATCGCGGACGAGAACGCGCCGCTGTCGTGGCGGCTCGACAAGTCGAAGGCCGGCAGCGGGGCCCTCGGCGACATCGGCGCCCACGTCATCGACCTCGCGCAGTTCATCACGGGCGAGCGCATCACGGATGTCTCGGGACTCCTCGAGACCTTCGTGAAGGAGCGCCCGGTCGCTACGGAGTTCGCCGGGCTGTCCGGCCAGGGCGGCACCGAGCGCGGCCCCGTCACGGTGGACGACGCGGCGGTCTTCCTCGCCCGGCTGTCCGGCGGGGGCATCGGGACGTTCGAGGCGACGCGCTTCGCCTACGGTCGCAAGAACGCGATCCGCCTCGAGATCAACGGCTCGAAGGGCTCCGTCGCGTTCGACTTCGAGGACATGAACGTCCTGCACTTCTTCGACGCCGCGGACGACGCGGCCGTCGCCGGCTTCCGTCGCATCGTCGTGACGGAGCCGGAGCACGCCTACGTCGCGCACTGGTGGCCCGCGGGCCACGGGCTCGGGTACGAGCACGCGTTCACGCACCAGGCGGTCGACCTCGTCGAGGGGATCGCTGCCGGCACGCACCCGGCACCGACCTTCGCGGACGGCCTCGTGGTGCAGCGCGTGCTCGACGCCGTCGAGCGGAGCGCGGCGTCGGGAGGCTGGGTCCAGCCCTAGGGCACGGACCGGTCCTCCGGACAGGATTCCGGTCGTCGGCCGCGCGCAGGCGCACGGCCGACGACCGGGACGACGAGAGGAGGTAGGACCGCCGCACGCGCGGCGAGAAGGTGCCCGGCGGAGCACCGACGTCTTTCCGCCGACGAGCCCGGGACGGACGGCAGGCCGATGGCGCCGACCCGGCGGAGCGCAGCACAGTTCCCCATCTCGACGAGGAGACCTTGTGAGAAACGTGCTAGGAGGATCGCTCGCCGTCAGGCGCACGGTCGCGGCATTCGCCGCGGCAGCGGTCGCTCTCCCCCTGACCGTCGCGACGGCGGTGTCGGCCACGGCCGCACCGGCCCCAGCGAGCGTCCAGGCGGGCCAGGCCACGGCGCCCCTCGCGGCCGCCGCGGACACCGTCCCGTTCGACGTGCTCGTCTTCAGCAAGACCGGTGGCTTCCGCCACGGGTCGATCCCCGCGGGCATCGCGGCGATCCAGCAGCTCGGTGCCGAGAACAACTTCGAGGTCACCGCGACCGAGGACGCGGGAGCGTTCACGGACGACAACCTCGCGCAGTACGACGCCGTCGTGTGGCTGTCCACGACCGGCGACGTCCTCAACGACGACCAGCAGGCCGCGTTCGAGCGCTACATCCAGAACGGGGGCGGGTACGCGGGCATCCACGCGGCGTCCGACACCGAGTACGACTGGCCCTGGTACGGCGGGCTGGTCGGCGCGTACTTCAGCGCCCACCCCCAGAACCAGGACGCGACCATCAAGGTCGAGGACCACGCCCACGAGTCGACGGCGCACCTGCCCTCGCGCTGGGACCGCTACGACGAGTGGTACAACTTCCGCACCAACCCGCGCGACACCGTGCACGTGCTCGCGAGCCTCGACGAGACGTCGTACTCGGCGGGCTCCGGCGCGATGGGCGCCGACCACCCGACGGCCTGGTGCCAGGTCTACGACGGCGGTCGGTCCTGGTACACCGGCGGTGGCCACACCGACGAGTCGTACCAGGAGCCGGAGTTCCTCCAGCACCTGCTCGGCGGCATCCAGACCGCTGCCGGCGTCGTGCCGTCCGACTGCAACGCCACGCAGTCCGACAGCTACGAGCTCGTGCCGCTGGACGAGAACACCGCGAACCCGATG
Organism: Cellulosimicrobium sp. E-16; assembly: GCF_049913115.1. NCBI lineage: Bacteria > Bacillati > Actinomycetota > Actinomycetes > Micrococcales > Promicromonosporaceae > Cellulosimicrobium > Cellulosimicrobium sp. E-16. Next base: position 3,204,343 of record NZ_CP183974.1, on the reverse strand, counting down.
ATGCTCGACGTCGCCCCGGACGGGACGGTCTTCTACGTCGAGCGCGACGGGCGCGTGCGCGTGATCGACCCCGCGACGAACCAGACCACGACGGCGGCGACCCTCTCGGTCACGCAGGCCAACGAGGACGGGCTCACGGGCGTCGTGCTCGACCCGGACTTCGCCACGAACGGCTGGGTCTACCTCTTCTGGTCGCCGCAGGACGTCGGTGCTGACGGCCCGCACAACCGGGTGTCCCGGTTCGACTACGACGCGGCGACGAAGACGGTGTCGCTCGCCTCGGAGAAGGCGGTCCTCAAGATCCCGACGCAGCGCGAGACGTGCTGCCACGCGGGCGGCGACATGGTCTTCGACGCGGACGGCAACCTGTTCGTCGTCACCGGCGACAACACGAACCCGTTCGAGTCGGGCGGCTTCACGCCGATCGACGAGCGCGCCGGGCGCCAGAACTTCGACGCGCAGCGCACGTCGGCCAACACGAACGACCTGCGCGGCAAGGTCCTGCGGATCCACCCGGAGGACGACGGCACGTACACGATCCCCGCGGGCAACATGTTCGCGTCGGGCACCGCGCAGACGAAGCCCGAGATCTTCGCGATGGGCTTCCGCAACCCGTTCCGGATCGGCGTCGACCCGACGACCGGCAACGCGCTCGTCGCGGACTACGGTCCCGACTCCGGTGCGGCCGACCCGGCGCGCGGGCCGCGCGGCGCGGTCGAGTGGAACGTGGTGAGCGACCCGGGCTTCTACGGCTGGCCGTACTGCACGGGGTCGAACAACAACTACGTCGACTACAACTTCGCGACCGGCCAGTCCGGCGCGGCGTTCGACTGCGCCGCGGGCGTCGTCAACAACTCGCCGAACAACACGGGCCTGCAGCAGCTGCCCCCGGCGATCGAGGCGGAGGTCTGGTACACCGGCGGCGGGAACCCCGAGTTCCCGGAGATCGGTGGCGGCGGCGCGCCCATGGGCGGCCCGGTCTACCAGTACGACGCCGAGCTCGACTCGGACGTCAAGTGGCCGGAGTACTGGGACGGCAAGGCCCTGTTCGGCGAGTGGAACCAGGGCAGGATGTACTCGTTCCAGCTCGACGGCGAGAAGCGCGACGACCTCGTCGACATCAACCGCGTCCTGCCGAAGATCTTCGACCCCTCGGCCGGCTTCGACCGGCCGATGGACTTCGACTTCGGTCCCGACGGCGCGCTGTACGTCGTCGACTGGGGCTCGGGCTTCGGCGGCAACAACGACTCGAGCGGCGTCTACAAGGTCAACTACGTCCAGGGCGACCCCGCCCCGATCGCCCGCGCGAGCGCGGACGTGACGAGCGGTGCCGCGCCGCTGACGGTGCAGTTCTCCTCCGAGGGCACGCGCCACCCGGCGGGCGACCCGATCACGCTGCAGTGGACCTTCGGTGACGGCTCCGCGCCGTCGACCGAGGCCAACCCCGTGCACACGTACACGGAGAACGGCAGCTACACCGCCCAGCTCGTCGCGACCGACGAGTCCGGCGCCGTGGGCGTGGCGAACGTGTCGGTCGTCGTGGGCAACCAGGCCCCGACCGTCTCGATCACGTTCCCGGAGAACGGTGGCTTCTTCGAGTGGGGCGACCAGGTGAAGTACGAGATCGCCGTGGACGACCCGGACGGCGAGGTCACGTGCGACAACGTCACGCTGTTCACGTCGCTCGGCCACGACTCGCACGCCCACCCCATGGAGGAGCTCTCCGGCTGCTCGGGCACGCTCCAGACGGCGCGTGACGAGGGGCACGGCATCGAGTCGAACATCTTCTGGGTGGTCGAGGCGATGTACACCGACGACGGTGGCGAGGTCGGCGTGCCGCTCCCGGCGAACGACCTGCAGATCCTGCAGCCGAAGCTGCTCCAGTCGGAGTTCTTCACCTCGACGGGCCGGCTCCCCGGCTCCACGAGCACCGGCGACCCCGGCGTCCAGACCGAGACCACGGGAGACTCCGCGGGCGGCGGCCTGAACATCGGCTTCATCGAGCCGGACGACTGGTGGGCGCACGAGCCGGTGTCGCTCGCGAACGTCGACTCCATCACCCTGCGCGCGGCCTCGCCGGGCGGCGGCGGTCCGATCTCGCTGCGGTGGGACGACCCCGAGGGCCCGGAGATCGGCAGCGTCAGCGTCCCGGCCACGGGCGACTGGCAGGTCTACACCGACGTCACCGCCGAGCTGCACGACGTCCCGTCGGGCAGCGGCACGCTGTACTTCGTCCAGACCGCCGGCCAGTCGAACGTCAACTGGATGGTCGTCAACGGGCGCGGCGTGACGGACAACGTCCGGCCGACGATCGACACGTTCGACGTCACCCCGACGACGGGCACCGCCCCGCTGACGGTGACGGCGACGGCGACCGCCTCCGACCCCGAGGACGACGCGATCACGTTCGCGTGGGACGCGGGGCTGGGCGACGGGTTCGTCGACGGCACGGACTCGTTCGAGGTCACGTACGACCAGCCGGGCACGTACCGGCTCCAGGTGCGGGCCACGGACGCGCGCGGCGCGTACTCGGTGGAGTACACGACCGTGACGGTGAAGGAGACCCAGACGGGACCGGGGATGTGCTTCTCGGGCCGCTCGGACGACTTCCTCGGCACGGACCTCGACGAGGACCGCTGGACCGTGGCCAACCGCGACCAGAACCTCGCAGTGCGCGACGGTCACCTCGTCATCCCGACGACGGCGACCGACTTCTACGGCACCGACAACACCACGGTGCCGAACCTGGTGCTCCAGGACCTTCCGGACGGGCCGTTCACGGCCACGGCCAAGCTCACGCTGCCGGCGCGCCAGCAGTACCAGCAGGCCGGCCTGCTGATCTGGGAGGACCAGGACAACTACGCGAAGATGGTGCTGCAGGGACGCTCCAACCCCGCAGACCCGGCGACGCGCATCTTCCAGTTCATCCGTGAGGAGAACGCTCAGCCCAACGAGGTCGGCGCCTCCAACACCGCCGCCCTCGGCGCGGCCTACCCGGACACGGTCTACGTCCGGTTCGTCAGCAACGGCGAGAACCTCCAGGCGGCGTACTCGGCCGACGGCGTCGACTTCACGACGATGTCGGAGACCAAGTCGATCGCGAACCTGGAGAACGCGAAGATCGGCCTCGTGTCGCTCAAGGGGAACGGCACCGCCGCGCCCGTGGTCGACGCGGAGTTCGACTGGTTCTCCATCACGCCCGACGACACGGCGTCCGCCCCCGGGCCGGACGACGAGTTCGACGGCAGCGCCCTCGACGCGTGCCGCTGGTCGATCGTCCGCGAGGACCCGACCGGCTACCGCGTGGCGGACGGCTCCCTGCAGATCGACACGACCCCGACCGACATCTACGGGACGGGCAACACGGACGTGCCGAACATCCTGCTCCAGGAGCAGCCGGGCGACGAGTGGACGGTCGAGACCAAGGTCGACGGCTCCGCGTTCGACCGCCAGTACCAGCAGGGTGGTCTGATCGTGTACGGCGACGACGACAACTACGTCAAGCTCGACTACGTGGTCGACAACCAGGCGGGTCAGGCCAAGAACGCCCGGATCGAGCTGCGCAGCGAGGTCGGCGGGGTCGTCCAGAACCCGCAGCCGCAGACGGCGAGCCTGGCCGAGACGGTCTGGCACCTGCGCCTGACGCGCTCCGGTGACACGTTCACCGGCGCGTACAGCGCCGACGGCGAGACGTGGACCACGTTCGACCAGAGCGTGACCAACGCCGCCGCGGCGGACGCACAGGTCGGGCTCTTCGCGCTCGGTGCGTCGGCTGCCACGGGCGCGCCCGCGTCGTTCGACTACTTCCGGGTGGTCGGCGACGAGGCCGAGCCGATCGCGGTGACCATCACCGCGGAGACGCGCTGCATGGCCGGCAAGGTGTTCGTCGCGGTCCGTGCGGCGAACGACGACGCCGTCCCGCTCGCGATCACTCTCGAGACCCCGTACGGGTCGAAGGAGTTCGCGGACGTGGCGCCCGGGGCGAACGCCTACCAGTCGTTCGCGTCGCGTGCCGCAGGGGTGGACGCGGGCACCGTGACGGTGACCGCGACCGACGCCGAGGGGAGGACGTTCTCCGGGACGGCGGACTACGCCGCCCGGGCCTGCTCCTGACAGGTTCCGGCGGGCCGGTGCCCTGAGCACCGGCCCGCCGGGCACCGCGCTCGGCGTGCGGGCGCTCGGCGGACGGGCGGCCCATCGGCCGGGCCGACCGTACGCTGCCCGCACGACGAGCACGACGGGGACCTCCGGGTCTCCGGCCCCGGCGCCCGGGAACGGGCGCTCCGGCCCGGCGCCGGGGCACCCCGGGGACCGACGACCGCCGTCGGCCCCGGAGCCACCACACGGACCACGACGAGGTGATGACCCGATGTCCCGTACGTCTGCGCAGCCCAGCGGCACCACCAGCTCCAGCACCCGATCCCGGGTCGGGGCGCGCGCACTTCTCTCAGCGGCGCTCGGCGTGCTGCTCGGCGGCGTCGTCGCGCTGCTGGGCGTCGCGGCCCCGGCGGCCGCGCACGGCGGCGACGTCGTGATCTCCCTCGGCACCGACGGGGAGGGCGGCATCTCCGCCAACCTGACCTGGAAGCTCGACGGCCACCCGGTCGAGGAGGCGGCCGACGTCTCCGTGACGGCGGAGTCCGCGGACGGCGAGACCGTCGGCCCCCTCACGCTCTCGTCGGCGTCGGAGGGCGTCGGCTGGTACACGTCCGAGCCCGGCGTCCTCGCCGAGGGCAACTGGACCCTCACCGCCACGATCACGCACCCGTCCGAGGCGACCGCGTCCGCGCAGGTCGACGTCGTGCCCCTGCCCGAGCCGGCCCCGGACGCGGACGACGAGGCCGCGGCCGGTGCCGAGGACGGTGCGGCCGGCACGGAGGCCGAGGACGACGCCGCCGCGGCGGACGGGACCGGTACCGCGGCCGAGGAGTCGACCGGCGGCGGCGCCGGCGTGTGGATCGCGGTCGCCGTGGTCGCCGCGCTCCTCCTCGTCGGCGGTTACGTCGTCGTCCGCCGCCGCTCGCGCGCTGCCGCCGCCGACGAGTCGTCGGACGGCAAGCCCCGCTCCCTGACCAGCACGTCCGCCCGGTGACCCCGGGCGCGATACCGAGAACGACCGAAGGAGACACGACCATGGCACGACCGATCACCCTCTTCACCGGGCAGTGGGCCGACCTGCCGTTCGAGGAGGTGGCGCGGCTCGCGTCCGGCTGGGGCTACGACGGCCTGGAGATCGCCTGCTGGGGAGACCACCTCGACCCGTGGCGCTGGGACGACGACGAGTACGTCCAGGGCAAGCTCGACCTCCTCGCCAAGTACGACCTCAAGGTCTACGCGATCTCGAACCACCTCAAGGGCCAGGCCGTCTGCGACGACCCGATCGACCAGCGCCACCGCGACATCCTCCCGGACGTGGTGTGGGGCGACGGCGACCCCGAGGGCGTGCGCCAGCGTGCCGCCGAGGAGATGAAGCACACCGCGCGGCTCGCCGCGAAGCTGGGCGTGAAGACGGTCGTGGGCTTCACGGGCTCGGCGATCTGGAAGTACGTCGCGATGTTCCCGCCGGTCTCGCAGGAGGCGATCGACGCCGGCTACCAGGACTTCGCCGACCGGTGGAACCCGATCCTCGACGTCTTCGACGAGGTCGGCGTGAAGTTCGCCCACGAGGTGCACCCGAGCGAGATTGCGTACGACTACTGGACGACCGTCCGTACGCTCGAGGCGATCGGGCACCGCGAGGCGTTCGGCCTCAACTGGGACCCGAGCCACATGGTGTGGCAGGACCTCGACCCGGTGAGCTTCCTGTGGGACTTCAAGGACCGCATCTACCACGTGGACTGCAAGGACACGAAGAAGCGGATGCACAACGGCCGCAACGGGCGCATGGGCTCCCACCTGGCCTGGGCGGACCCGCGCCGCGGCTGGGACTTCATCTCCACGGGCCACGGCGACGTGCCGTGGGAGGACGCCTTCCGCATGCTCAACACCATCGGCTACGAGGGGCCCATCTCCGTGGAGTGGGAGGACGCCGGCATGGACCGCCTGGTCGGTGCGCCGGAGGCCCTCGAGTTCGTCAAGAAGTACGCCTTCGACGCCCCGGACGCCGCCTTCGACGCCGCGTTCTCGACCAAGTAGCACGCGCAGTCTCCCCGTCGGCCGGCTCGGCCGGCCGGCGGGTGGGGGAGGACAGTCCGACACGCCACCGCCCCCGGCCCCTCGACGGCCGGGGGCGGTGGCGTGCCCGCCTCCGGCAGGCCGTCCGGGCCGGCGCCGCGCAGCGGGCGTCGTCGCAGGCTGGGCTCATGTGATCCTTCACATTTGTTTTGCGGCTTGGGTTATATAACCGTGACGATTGATGTTCGGCTTTTGCTTGACGCTCGACAGAAGTGCCCCTACGTTGTCATCCATGCGAGCCGACGACGTCGCGCAGGACGTGCGCACCCCGGTGCTGGAACCGGGTGCGCACCTCCCCGGAGCGACCACGACAGGGGCCCCTGCCGCCCGTACGACCTTCCCCGCCAGCGCGCCCGACGACGGCGGTCTGCCGGCCTCCGGCTACCGCGCGGGGATCCTCGGCGCGGGGTTCATGGGCGGCGTCCACGCACGCGCCGTGCGCACCGGCGGCGGTCGGGTCGTGAGCGTCGCGGCCGCGGACCTCGAGATCGCCCGCGCGGCGGCGCCCGGACTCGGGGCCGAGCGTGCCGTCGCCAGCGCGGAGGAGCTGCTCGCCGACCCTGAGGTCGACGTCGTGCACGTGTGCACGCCCAACCACCTGCACGTCCCGCTCGCCCGCGCCGCGCTCGCGGCGGGCAAGCACGTGGTGTGCGAGAAGCCGCTCGCGACGGACGTCGAGGGCGCGGTCGAGCTCGCGGCGCTGGCCGCGGAGGCGCGCGCGGCGGACGGCCGGGTCGCGGTCGTGCCGTTCACCTACCGGTTCCATGCGATGGTGCGCGAGGCGCGCGAGCGCGTGCGCCAGGGCGAGGTGGGCACCATCTCGCTCGTGCACGGCTCGTACCTCCAGGACTGGCTCCTGCGGGAGTCCGACGACAACTGGCGCGTCGACCCCGCGCTCGGCGGCGCGAGCCGGGCCTTCGGCGACATCGGCTCCCACTTCTGCGACCTGCTCGAGTTCACCACCGGGCACCGCATCGCCCGCCTCGTCGCGCAGTCGGCCACCGTCAACCCGCGTCGCCGGGGAGCGGACGGCGTCGTGCACGAGGTGGCGACCGAGGACGCCGTCACGCTCCAGTACGCGACGGACCGCGGGGCGCTCGGGACCGCGGTCATCTCCCAGGTGTCGGCGGGCCGCAAGAACCGGCTGTACCTGGAGATCTCGGGCTCGGAGTCGACGCTGGCGTTCGACCAGGAGCAGCCCGAGACGCTGTGGGAGGGCCGCCGCGACGTGTCGCGCCTCCTCGTGCGCGACCCCGAGGCGCTCTCCGCGGCCGCCGCCCGCTACTCGCGCCTGCCCGCCGGGCACGCGCAGGGCTACCAGGACTGCTTCGACGCGCTCGTCGCCGACACGGCGACGGCGATCGGCGGCAGCGTCCCGGACGGCCTGCCCACGTTCGACGACGGCCTGCGCGCCGCCCGCCTCGCCGCCGCCGTGGGCGAGTCGGTGCGCTCGGGCGGCTGGGTGGAGGTGCCGGCATGACCGCGACGACCACGCGCGAGCCCCGGCCGCCGGCGACGGGGGAGGGCGGCGACGAGCCGATCCTGCGGCTGCGCGGCATCGGCAAGGAGTTCTTCGGCAACTCCGTGCTGCGCGGCATCGACCTCGACGTGCGGCCGGGCGAGGTCCACGCGCTCGTCGGCGAGAACGGCGCCGGCAAGTCGACGCTCATGAAGATCATCGCGGGCGTGCACCGCCCCGACGCGGGCACGATCGAGCTCGACGGCGAGACCACGACCTTCGCGTCGCCCCTCGCCGCGCAGCACGCGGGCGTCTCGACCGTCTTCCAGGAGTTCAACCTCCTGCCCGAGCGCTCGGTCGCCGAGAACGTCTACCTCGGCCGCGAGCCGCGCCGCGCGGGTCTCGTCGACCGCCGCCGCATGCACGCGGACACCACGGCGCTCCTCGCCGACCTGGGCCTCACCGGCCTCGCGTCGTGGACGCGCGTCGGGTCGCTCTCGGTCGCTCAGCAGCAGATCGTCGAGATCGTCAAGGCCGTGTCCTACGACGCGCGCATCATCTCGATGGACGAGCCCACGGCCGCCCTCGCCGACCAGGAGGTCGAGCTGCTCTACGAGCTCGTCCACCGGCTCAAGGAGCGCGGCGTCGCGATCCTCTACGTGTCGCACCGCCTCAAGGAGATCTTCGACCTCTGCGACACGATCACGGTGCTCAAGGACGGCAACCACGTCCTGACGACCCCGACGGCGGACATCGACCCCGACGGGCTCGTGCGCACCATGGTCGGCCGCGACTTCGCCGGGTACTTCCCGGACAAGGACCCCTCGACCGTCCCGGGCGAGGTGCGCCTCGCGCTCGAGGGCGTGGGCAACACGCAGGTCGACGACGTGTCGCTCGAGGTGCGGGCGGGCGAGATCGTCGCGCTCGCCGGTCTCCAGGGCTCGGGCCGCACCGAGATCGCGCACGGCATCTTCGGCATCGCGGGCTTCACGCGCGGCCGCGTGCTCGTCGGCGGCAAGCCGGCGGACGTGCGCTCGCCGCGCCAGGCGGTGCGTGCGGGGCTCGCGCTCGTGACCGAGGACCGCAAGGCGGAGGGCCTCGCGCTCGGGCAGTCGATCCTCGCGAACGCGCGCCTCGTGCTCGACGCCGTCGTGCCCGGCCAGGCGGACCGGCGCGCGAAGCGCATCCCGGGCATCCTCTCCTCGCTGGAGCTCGTCGCGAGCTCGCAGGAGGCCGAGGTCCAGTACCTGTCCGGCGGCAACCAGCAGAAGGTCGTCCTCGCGAAGTGGTTGGTCACGGACCCGCAGGTGATCGTGCTCGACGAGCCGACCCGCGGCATCGACGTGGGTGCCAAGCGCGCCGTCTACGACCTCATGCGCGAGCTCACCGCGAGCGGCGTCGCCGTCCTGTTCATCTCGTCCGAGCTGCCCGAGGTCGTCGCGATGGCGGACCGCGTGCTCGTCATGCGCGACGGCCGCCTCGCCGGTGAGCTCCCCGCCGGCAGCGACGAGGAGACCGTGATGGCCCTCGCGACCGGCGCGGGGGAGGACACGTCGGGCGAGCACGTCCAGGTCGACCTCGGCGCCCTGGCGGACGCGGACGACCTGCCCGGCGCCGAGCCCGGCGCCCCGCACGACACCGACACCGACGGCCCGCAGGAGGACCGATGAGCACCGCGGTCGCGACCGCCGCCCCCACCGCGCGCCGCGCCCCCGCGCGCCGGCGCCGCCTGGGGTCGACGGAGATCGTCTATCTCGCCCTCGTCGGGATCCTCGTGATCGCCGGCGTCCTCGTCGCCGTCGGCGGCGGCAACCTGTTCAGCACCGCGAACACGGCGTACATGCTCACGCAGACGAGCCTGCTCGGGTTCGTCGCGATCGGGCAGACGTTCGCCATCCTGTGCAAGTCGCTCGACCTGTCCGTCGGGTACGTCGTGGCGCTCAGCTCGATCGTTGGCGCGACGACCATGGCGGGCGACCCCTCGCGCGTCTGGCTCGGCGTCCTCGCGGCGGTGGGCGTCGCGGCGGTCGTCGGCCTGGTCAACGGGCTCGTCATCGCGAAGCTCCGCGTCAACGCCTTCATCGCGACGCTCGGCGTCGGCCTCATCATCAAGGGCTACCTCGACACGCAGTTCAAGGGCCCGGCGGGCGAGGTGCCCGCCTCGTTCCAGATGTTCGGGTACACGCGCGTCGGCCCGGTCCCGGTCTCGACGATCGTCATGCTGCTCGTCGCTGCCGTCGGCGTGGTGCTCCTCACGCGCACCCGGCCCGGGTACCACATGTTCGCCGTCGGCGGGAACACCGACGTCGCGCGGCTCTCGGGCATCCGTACCGACCGGACGCTGATCCTCGCCCACGTGCTCTGCTCCGTGTGCGCGGGCGTCGCGGGCCTCCTCATCGCCGCGCGGTTCGGCACCGGCAACGCGCTCGTCTACTCCTACGGGCTCGACCTCGACTCGATCGCCGCCGTCGTGCTGGGCGGCACGCTCCTCATGGGCGGGCGCGGCTCGATCGTCGGGACCGTGGGCGGCGTCCTCATCCTCGCCGTGCTCGACACGGTGTTCAACGTGCTCGACGTCGACCCGTTCTTCAAGGACGTGCTGCGCGGCGTCATCATCATCGCCGCCGTCGCCCTGTACGCCCGGCGCCAGATCGACCCGGCGAGCAGCCGGGCCCGCTTCCGCCCGACCCGCACCGGAGGTGCGTCCGCATGACCACCGACACCACGCGCCGGACGATCCCCGCGCGCGCGCCGCGGGCCGGCTGGCTCGAGCGCCTCACCGCCGGCGGGAGCTGGACCGTGTTCGCGCTGCTCGTGCTCGTCTTCGCGGTCATCCTCGTGATGAACCCGTCGTTCGGCGAGCCCATGTCGCTCATGGCCTTCGTCAAGAAGGCGGCGCCGCTGGTCATCCTCGCGATCGGGCAGTACTTCGTCATCGTCTCGGGCGAGTTCGACCTCTCGGTCGGCTCCCTGGTCGGCGCCCAGGTCGTCATCGCGGCGAAGCTCATGGACGGCGAGGACTCGATGACGTGGCCCGTCATGGCGCTCATGATCGTCTTCGGCCTCGCCGTCGGGCTCGTCAACGGCCTCGTGACGACGCTCCTCAAGGTGCCGTCGTTCATCACGACGCTCGGCATGATGCTCGTGCTGTACGGAGCGATCCGGCTCTGGACGGGCGGCGCCCCCACGGGCGCGCTGACCGACGGCTTCCGGCAGTGGGGACGCGGGGGCATCCCCGACAACCCGGGCCAGTTCCAGGTGCCGTACGCGCTGCTGATCGTCGTGGTCCTCGGCGTCCTCGCCGCCCTGCTCATGCGCCGGCCGTTCGGCCGCACGCTCGTCGCCACGGGCGACAACGACGTCGCGGCCGGCTACGCCGGGAGCTCGGTCTGGTGGGTGCGCACGCGTGCGTTCCTCCTCTCGGGCTTCATGGCGACCGTCGCCGCGATCCTCATCGGCGGCTATGCGGGCGTGACCGCGCAGGTCGGGCAGGGCCTGGAGTTCATGGCCATCACGGCCGTCGTGCTCGGGGGCGTCGTGCTCGGCGGCGGGCGGGGCACCGTGATCGCCGCGATGGCCGGCGCGCTCACGCTCGAGGCGCTGTTCACGCTGTTCAACCAGCTCAGCCTCCCGTCGACGATCCGTCCGGCGATCCAGGGCGTGATCATCATCGCGGCCGTCGCCTACGCCGCGCTGCCGCGCCGGTCGCGGCGCCGCGCGTCCACCCCGGACGCCCCGCCTGCCGCGGGCCCGACCCCCGCACCGAAGGAGCCCGCCCCCGCGAACGCCTGAGCACCGGCGCCCCGGCGGACCCCCGCCCGCGCGACCTCGACCCGACCACGCCCGAAAGAACCCCCTTCCGAGCTGTACCCCCTTCCCCCGCACGCTGCGGGACGACGACGTCTCACCCCCAAGGAGAGAAGGACATGCGACGTACACGAGCACTCCTGGCCGGCGCGGCGGTGGCCACGCTGTTCCTCACGGCCGCCTGCACGACCGACACCCCCACCGACGCCGGCGAGGGCGGCGAGACCTCGGCCGAGGAGAGCCCCGCGGGCGAGGAGTCCGGTGGCGCCGACTCCGAGTGGTTCGTCCAGGCGGACTACGACCGTCAGCTCGCCCAGCGCGAGGTCGTGCCCGAGGGCCCGGCCGACCAGCCGTGGCTCCAGGCGATCGAGCCGGAGTACGTGGACACCGGCGAGTACGCGAGCGAGGGCGGCGGCAAGACGCTGTGCTTCTCGAACGCCTCGGTGTCCAACCCGTGGCGCGTGACCGGCTGGATCACGATGCAGCAGCAGGTCGACGTCCTCACCGAGGAGGGCGTGATCGGCGAGTTCCGCGTCTCGGACGCGGCGGACGACGACAACAAGCAGATCTCCGACATCCAGGCGTTCGTCGAGGCGGGCGACTGCGACGCGATCGTCATCTCCCCGTCGACGACGGCGACCCTGACGCCCGCGGTCGAGGCCGCGTGCGAGTCGGGCAAGCCGGTCATCGTGTTCGACCGTGGCGTGAACACCGACTGCATGGTCACGTTCATCCACCCGATCGGCGGCTACGCGTACGGCGCCGACGGCGCCGAGTTCCTCGTCGAGAACCTGGAGCCGGGCTCGAAGGTGCTCGCGCTGCGCATCCTGCCCGGCGTGGACGTGCTGGAGAACCGCTGGGCCGCGGCCGACAAGATCTTCTCGGAGTCCGAGCTCGAGGTCGTGGGCGCGGAGTTCACCGGCGGTGACGGTGCGAAGATCAAGGACATCGTCACCCAGTACCTCCAGCGTGGCGACGTGGACGGCATCTGGATGGACGCCGGCGACGGCGCCGTCGCGGCGGTCGAGGCGTTCGAGGACGCCGGCAAGCCCTACCCGGTCTTCATGGGCGAGGACGAGATGAGCTTCCTGCGCAAGTGGAAGGACACGGACATGACCGCCCTCGGCGCCGTGTACTCGAACTTCCAGTGGCGCACCCCGATCCTCGCGGCCCAGATGATCTGGGCCGGCGAGCAGGTGCCCTCGGAGTGGGTCCTGCCGCAGTCGCCGATCGACGCCGAGGAGCTGGACGCGTACCTCGAGGCGAACAAGGACATGCCGTCGCTGCACTACGCGAAGTTCGGCGGCGAGGACCTGCCGGGCTTCCCGGAGGCCTGGACGGACCGCTGACCGGTCGTCCGCACGGGACCTGAGAGGTTCCGCAGAACCACCCGGTCCGACCCTCGCGGTCGGACCACCCAGGGGCCGCCCGGTCGCCGTCCGACCGGCCGGGCGCCCCGCCCGCCCGCCCGACGACGCGGCGCACCTCCCGTGGGGAGGTGCCCCGCGGCGTCGGGCACGCGGGCGGGACGGCCGAGCGCTCGGACCCGACGAGAGAGAGCGACGTGGCTCTTCCTGCCCCGACCCTGCCGCTGCGCCGCCGAGCGCTCGGCGTCAACACGTGGGTCTGGACCTCCCCGCTCACCGACGACGCGCTGCGCGGCATCGCGCCCCGCGTCGCGGGGTGGGGCTTCGACGTGCTCGAGCTGCCCGTGGAGAACCCGGGCGACTGGGACCCCGCGACCGCGGCGACGGTCCTCGCCGACCACGGCCTCGGCGCGAGCGTCTCGCTCGTCATGGGCGAGGGCCGCGAGCTCGTCGCCGCGGACGCCGCGACGGTGCGCGCCACGCAGGACTACCTGCGGCACGTCGTCGACGTCGCGCGCACGGTCGGCGCCCCGGTGATCGGCGGGCCGGCCTACGCGTCCGTCGGGCGCACGTGGCGCCTGAGCCCCGCCGAGCGCGCGGCGGCGTACGAGGAGCTCGCCGAGAACCTGGCCCCGGTCGTCGAGCACGCGATCGCGGCGGGCGTCGTCGTCGGGCTCGAGCCGCTGAACCGCTACGAGACGAGCCTCGTCAACACCGTCGACCAGGGGCTGGAGGTCGTGCGGCTCCTGCCTGCGGCCGGCATCGGCCTCATGCTCGACGTCTACCACATGAACATCGAGGAGACGGACCTGCCCGCGGCGGTCGCGCGCGCAGGCGAGCGCATCGCGCACGTCCAGGTGTGCGGCAACGACCGGGGCGCACCCGGCAACGACCACCTGGACTGGCCCGCCCTCCTCGCCGCGCTCGACGCGACCGGCTACGACGGACCCCTCGTCATCGAGTCCTTCACGGCCGACAACGCGACGATCGCCACGGCCGCCTCCATCTGGCGGCCGCTGGCACCGACCCAGGACGCCATCGCCGTCGATGGCCTGGCCCACCTGAAGGGACTGATGCCCACGCCGGAGCACCCGTAGCCGTAGTCGATCCACGACCGCAGCGCCGGCACGCCGCGGGATGACGACCACCCTTCCCGGACGACGACGTCCGGGTCCGCACGTCATGCCCTGGAGGCAGCACGATGACCGCACGACGCCCACGCAGGGCGAGGTCCGTCGCGGCTCTGACCATCGGAGCGCTCGCGTTCACGCTCGCGCCCGTCACGATGGCCAGCGCCGCCGACGACCCCGTCCCCGCGGACGAAGAGCACAAGGTGCTCATCTTCACCAAGACGACCCAGTTCCGGCACAGCGAGGCGATCACGCAGGGCACCCCGGTGCTCGAGGCGGCGTTCGCCGAGGTCGGCATCGCGTCCGACCACACGGAGGACTCGACCGTCTTCAACGACGAGACCCTCGCGCAGTACGACGCCCTGGTCATGTTCCAGACGTCGGGCGACCCGTGGAACGCCGACGAGAAGGCGGCGCTCGAGCGCTACCAGCAGGCGGGCGGCGGCATCGTCGCGATCCACAACGCCACGGACATGCGCGGCAGCTACGGCTGGTGGGACGACATGATCGGGGCGCTCATGCCCGGTCACGCCGCCACCGGCAACAGCCCGGGCCTCCCGGGCACGGTCCGGGTCGAGGACCGCACGCACCCGTCGACCGAGCACCTGTCCCAGCGCTGGACGCGCGCGGACGAGTGGTACAACTACTCGGCCAACGTCCGGGGCAGCGCGCACGTGCTCGCCACGATGGACGAGTCCACGTACGACGCGGGCAGCAACAAGATGGGCTACGACCACCCGATCTCGTGGTGCAAGCCCTACGACGGCGGCCGTGCCTGGATGACCGGCATGGGCCACTTCGGGGCGCACTACACGCAGGAGCCCGACCTCGTGCAGCACATCGTCGGCGGCGTGCAGTGGGCCGCGGGCCTCGTCGAGGGCGACTGCGGCGGCACCGACTGGGGCTCGTTCGAGAAGATCGCGCTCGACTCCAACACGAGCGCTCCCTTCGGCATGGACGTCGCGCCCGACGGCCGCGTGTTCTACACCGAGCTCGTGCGCGGGCAGATCCGCGTGTACGACCCGCGGACGCAGAACACCACGACCGCCATCACGATCCCCGTGTACTCGGGCGGCGAGGACGGCCTGCTCGGCATCGCGCTCGACAAGGACTTCGCCGAGAACGGGTACCTGTACCAGTACTACTCGCCGGCGAGCTCGAACGACTCCGACCCGGCCAACTTCTTCAGCCGCGTCTCGCGGTTCACGGTCTCCTCCGAGGGGCCCGGCTCCACGGTGATCGACCCGGCGTCGGAGAAGGTGCTCCTCGAGATCCCGGCCGGGCGCCTGCCCGACGAGCCGGGGCACACGGGCGGCGGCCTCCTCGTCGACCACGAGACCGGTGACCTGTACATCGGCGTCGGCGACGACGTGAACCCGCACTCCGAGCCGTCGGGCGGCTACGCGCCGATCTCGGAGCGGGACGGCACGTGGCACGACGCGCGCGCGACGTCCGCGAACACGAACGACCTGCGCGGCAAGGTCCTGCGCGTCCACCCCGAGGCCGACGGCACGTACTCGATCCCCGAGGGCAACCTGTTCGCCCCGGGCACCGAGAAGACGCTGCCGGAGATCTACGCGATGGGCTTCCGCAACCCGTTCCGGTTCACGATCGACGCGAAGACGGGCAACCTCGGCGTCGCCGACTACTCGCCCGACAACGGGTCGGACAACCTGGCCAACCGCGGCCCGGCCGGGATCGCCGAGTGGAACCTCATCAAGGAGCCCGGCTTCTTCGGCTGGCCCCTGTGCATGGGCAACAACGAGCCGTTCCGTGACGTCGACTACCGGACGAACCCCGTCACGGTCGGCGACTTCTTCGACTGCGACGCGCCCGTCAACGACTCCGTGAAGAACACGGGCCTCACCGAGCTGCCCCCGGCCCAGCCGGCGGACCTCTGGTACGGCTACCAGCGCTCGTCCGTCCCCGGCGCGATCAACGCCGGCGGCGGCCTCGCGCCCATGGGCGGCCCGTTCTACCAGTTCGACCCGGAGCTCGACTCGGACACGAAGTTCCCGGAGTCCTACGACGGCAAGGCCTTCTTCTACGAGTGGGCCCGCAACAAGATGTACACGATCGACCTCAAGGACCCCGAGGCCGCGCCCGGCGCGACCGACGTCGAGAAGGTCAACCCGTTCCTCCCGCAGGAGCAGTTCCTCGCCCCGATCGACTCCAAGTTCGGCCCCGACGGCGCGATGTACGTGCTCGACTGGGGCGGCGGCTTCGGCCGTGACAACCCGAACTCGGGCCTGCACCGCATCGACTACCTGTCGGGCTCGCGCTCGCCGGTGTCGAAGCCGGTCGCGACGCCGGACTCCGGCATCGCGCCGCTCGAGGTGACGTTCGACGGCACGGGGAGCACCGACCCCGAGGGCGAGGAGCTCACGTACGCGTGGGACTTCGACGGTGACGGCACGACGGACTCGACGTCCGCCGCGCCCAGCCACACCTACACCGAGAACGGCGTCTTCGACGCGCGCCTCACGGTGACCGACCCCGCCGGCAAGGTGGGCACCGCGACCGTCCCGATCACGGTGGGCAACACGCGGCCCGAGGTCGACTTCGGCCTGCCGCCCACCGGCTCGTTCTTCACCTTCGGCGACGACATCACGTGGGACGTCTCGGTGACGGACGCGGAGGACTCGCCCGACGGCGAGGCGATCGACGACGAGCAGGTCATCATCCAGCCCGCGCTCGGGCACGACGCGCACGCGCACCCCGCCGAGCCGCTCCACGGCCGCACGGGCACCGTGGCGACGAGCCTCGGCGGCGGCCACGGCGAGGACATGAACGTCTTCTACGTGATCGACGCGCGCTACACCGACCGCGGCGGCGAGGGCGACGTGCCCGCGCTCACCGGGTCGGACACCACGCTGATCTTCCCGAAGAAGCGCGAGGCGGAGTTCCACGCGGCCTCCGACGGCACCACGACGATCCCGAGCCGGGACGTCGAGGGCGGCGGGTCCGTCATCACGGGGTCCAACGGTTCCTGGGCGTCGTACGACCCCGTGAGCCTGTACGGCGTGCAGGCGCTGAACCTGCGCGTCGCGGCGGCGGCCGAGGGCACCATCGAGCTGCGTCGTGACGCGGCCGACGGCGAGCTCCTCGGCACGGCCGAGATCCCGCAGACCGGCCTCGGCACCTTCACGGACGTCACCGTCGAGGTCACCGACCCCCTGGAGCCGTTCACGCTCTACGTCGTGTTCCCGGGCGAGGGCGAGCGTCGCCTCAACTTCATCGAGGCAGACGGCAAGGGCGTCTCGGGCACGACCCGGCCCAAGGTCCGCATCGCGTCCCCCGAGGCGGGCGTCCGCCTCGAGCAGGGCGAGATGACGGTCACCGCGGAGGCGGACGACACCGAGAACACCGTGACGCAGGTCGAGTTCTTCGTCGACGGCGAGTCGATCGGCGTCGACGACACGGCCCCGTACGAGGCCACGTGGAACCCCACGGCGGACAACTACTACGAGCTGACCGCCGTCGCCACGAACGACAAGGGCCTGTACACGCGCTCGCGCGTCGTCCTCGCCCAGGTCGGTGACCTCTTCGCGGGGATGAAGACCTTCACCAACGCGAACGGGACGTTCGAGCAGCTCGCCGAGGGCAAGTACCTCGTCACGTCGGGCGGCGCGAACATGTGGCAGGGCACCAACGAGTACTCGACCATCTACCGCGAGCAGGGCGCCGACGAGAACTGGTCGGCGACCGTGAAGATCAACAGCCAGGGCAACTCCAACGGGTCCGCCAAGGCCGGGATCATCGTCCGCAACGACGTCACGCAGACGGCGAACTCGCAGGGCTACGCCGCCCTGGGGATGCGCCCGAGCGGTGGCTTCGAGTGGCTGCGCGGCAACTCGAGCGGTCAGCTCGCGACGTCGAGCGCCGCGAGCTCGACGAGCTACCCCGCGTGGGTGCGGATCGTGCGCGACGGCGACCTGTACACGGCCTCCTGGAGCAAGGACGGCGAGAACTTCACGCAGATCGGCGAGCCGCAGGCCCTGCCGGGTGCGGCGTCCGTCCAGGACGTGGGTCTCTTCGTCACGGCGCACAGCACGACGGCGACGAGCGCGGTGGAGTTCCAGGACTTCGCGTTCGACGACGACCCGCAGACCGAGGAGCCCGGCGGCGAGAACCCGCCGCAGTGTCTCGCGGACTCGTCCGACGAGTTCGACGGCGACGCGCTCGACCCGCGGTGGACGGTCGTCCGTCAGGCCGAGGGCCAGCCGATCACCGTCGCCGACGGCCACGCCGTCCTGCCGGTCGTGCAGGGCGACATCAACGAGGCGGTGACCGGGCCGATCAGCTACCTCGGTCAGCCCGCACCCGCCGGGGCGTGGACGCTCGAGACCAAGCTCGACGTCCCGCTCGCCCGGCACTGGCAGCACGCCGGCCTCCTGGTCCACGTGGACGACGACGAGTACACCAAGCTCGCGTTCACCAAGAACCAGAGCGGCGCCCGCTTCCTCGAGTTCCAGACCGAGACCGGCGGGTCCCGGACGTGGCACGGCCAGACGGACGTCGCGACGGGCTTCCCGTCGACGATCCACCTGCGCCTCGTCTCCGACGGGTCGGCGATCACGGCGGCGTACTCGGCGGACGGTCAGGCGTGGACGGCGCTCGCGGGCTCCGCGCCCGTCAAGCCCGACGCGACGTTCGGCGTCATGGCGGGCGGCGACACGGCGACCGCGAACACGGTCGCGAAGGTCGACTACGTCCACGTCACGGGTGCCGAGCCCGACGACGGCGTGCGCGAGCCGAGCGACGAGTTCGAGGGCGACGCCCTCGACGGCTGCCGCTGGGACGCGATCGTGCGCTACGACGGGTCGAAGGTCGCCGTCGCCGGCGGCGAGCTGCGCATCACGACCCAGCCGGGCGACATCAACGCCGGGAACAACGGCGACCCGCGCAACTTCGTCCTCCAGACCGTTCCGGAGGGCGACTGGGTCGTCGAGACGCGGTTCAAGGCGCCGCTCGTGCACCGGTGGCAGCTCGCGGGCCTCATCGCGTACGGCGACGACGACAACTACGTCAAGGCCGACGTGCTCGCGAAGAACGCACCGGGTGCGGCGCTCAACCTCGGCGCCGAGCTCGTCTCGGAGAAGGGTGGCCAGTTCGGCAACGGCGGCAACCGCCAGCTCGAGCTCGCCGACTCGACGGAGTCGGGCTACTGGTACGTGCGCCTCGAGAAGGTGGGGAGCACGTACCAGGGCTGGGTCAGCGACGGCGGGGTGAACTGGACGCCGCTCGGCGCGCCGGTGACCAACGACGCGGCGCTGACCAAGGTCGGCCTCATGGCGATCGGCCCGGAGCAGGAGACGCCGGTCACGGTGGCGTTCGACTGGTTCCGTCTCACGACGGAGTCCGAGCCGGAGCCGACGGTCGACGTCGAGGTCACCGCCTCCGCCCGCTGCCTCGCGGGCAAGGCGTACCTCGCCCTCCGCGCGACGAACGCCGACGAGGCGCCCGTCGCGATCACCCTGACCACGCCGTTCGGCTCCAAGGAGTTCGGCGCGGTCGAGGTGGGCGGCAACGCCTACCAGTCGTTCGCGTCGCGTGCGACGTCGTTCGACGCGGGCACGGCCACGGTCACGGCGACGCTCGGCGACGTCACGACCGAGATCGAGGTGCCGTACGACGCCGTGAGCTGCGGCTGACGGCGGGCCGGTGACGGGCGACCCGCTCCCGTCACCGGCCACCGCGCCGGCCCGGCCTCGCGGCCGGGCCGGCGCACACCGAGCGGGACGACCAGGGACAGGAGCGACAGGTGGCACAGCGCACCGCAGGACGGACGTCCTCGGCCCGGACGCCGGCGGCGAGGGACACCCGGAAGGGCTCCGGCCGCACAGGCGGCCCGACGACGACGCCCGCCCGCTCCCGTCCCGCAGACCGGGGCGGTGCCGGCCGCCCCGAGCCCCGACCGCCGGCGCGCGTCCGCGCGCGCCGGTGGTTCGCGGGTCTCGACCCCTGGCGCCGGGTGCTCCTGGCCCTCGCCGCGCTCGCCGTGGTCGCGGTGGTGGTCGCGCTCGTCGTGGTGCTGACCCGCGAGGCGCCGGCCGCGACCGACGAGGGGTTCGCCGTCGACCCCGCGCGCGTCGCCGAGCTCGAGGCGGCCGAGGAGGCGCGCGACGCCGACAACCTCGTCGCCTCGATCGAGCACGCCGAGCACGTGCAGACCGAGCTCGTCCCCGTCCTGCACGGGCTGCACGCGGTGCTCCCCGTCGACGGCTCGACCGCCGTCCCGGCCGACCCGGCCGAGGTCGCGGAGTGGCGAGCGACCGTCGACGGCCTCGTGGCCGAGACCGAGTCGCTCCAGAGCGGCTCCTCCGAGCACAACATCGTCCGCAACGGGATGCTCACCTCGCTCCAGCTCGTCGGCGACACGCTCGATGCCGTCGGCCTCGCGGCCGCCGCGGACGCGAGCGACCCGACGGCCGCGTCCGACCTCTACGCCCTCGCCGGCGAGCTGCGCACGCGCGCCGTCGACGCGTGGGGCCTCGCCGCGATCCAGCTCGACCTCCGCTCGACCGCCGGTGGGCAGGGACACGTCCACGTGTTCCTGCCCGTGCACCCGGACGACTCGCTCGACGGCGGCATGGACCTCGGTCATGAGGGCGGCCCCACGGACGACGAGGACGCGCACGAGGACCACGACCACTGACCGACGGCGGCCCACGGCGGGCCGCCCCACCGACCTCCCGGTCGGGCGCCCTCCGGGGTGCAGGCCGAGCCCGACCGGGACCTGACCTCCAGCACCCGCGACGACGCGCGGCGCGGGAGTCAGTCCCGAGGAAGGGCCATGACGACGTCGGAATGCGTCTCACCGCCGACCACGTAGGTGCGGTGCCCGACGACGTCGAACCGGTGCTTCCGGTAGAACGCCTGAGCCCGGGCGTTGAGCACGTTCGTGCCGAGCCACACCGGCAGGCCGAGCCCGAGCCGTGTGGCCGCCTGCGTCGACGCGATCATGAGCACGCTCGCCGCACCCGTCCCCTGGGCCTCCGGGTGCACGTAGATCTTCGAGAGCTCGACCGCCTCGCCCGGTCCCACCGCCGCCGCGACGTCGGGGTCGTCCGGCACACCCCGGACGAGGAGCGCGTACCCGAGGGGGGCTGCGGCGTCGTGCATGACCCCGTCCGACACCGGCTCGACGAGGAGGAGGGCGTGGTCGGCGCTCGCGGCCCATGCGCGGAACCGCTCGGGCGAGAGCTGCGTCGCGACGTGCTCGGCGATCGCCTCGGGCGACGTGCCCGGCGGGCACGCGAGCGGGAACGTCAGGGCCGCGAGCCCGGCGAGCGCGGGTGCGTCCTCGGTCGTGGCGCGGCGGACGCGCACGGTCGCGGGAGCGGTGGGGAGGTCCTCGGGCATGCCCGCGAATCTACGCCCCGACGCTGAGGACGCGGTCGGCCCTCGCGCCCTGGCGCCGGACCGTTCCGGGCATGATGGTCGGGTGACGCGCATCGACCTCAACGCCGACCTCGGCGAGGGCTTCGGCCGCTGGACCCTCGCCGACGACGAGGCCCTGCTCGGCCTCGTGACCAGCGCGAACGTCGCGTGCGGGTTCCACGCGGGCGACCCGGCGACGATGCGGGCCGTGACGCGCGACGCGGTCGCGCGCGGCGTGCGCGTCGGGGCGCACGTGAGCTACCGCGATCTCGCGGGCTTCGGGCGTCGGTTCATGGAGGTCGACCCCGTCGAGCTCGCCGACGACGTGCTCTACCAGCTCGCGGCGCTCGACGGCTTCGCGCGCCTGGCGGGGGACCGGGTGCGCTACGTCAAGCCGCACGGTGCGCTCTACAACGCGATCGTCCATCACGAGGCGCAGGCTCGCGCGGTCGTCGACGCCGTCCGCGCCTACGACCCCTCGCTCCCCGTGGTCGGCCTCCCCGGGTCCACGGTGCTGCGCCTCGCGGACGCCGCGGGGGTGCCGACGGTGCGCGAGGCGTTCGCCGACCGGGGCTACCTCCCCACGGGCGAGCTCGTCCCGCGCGGCCTGCCGGGCGCCGTCGTGCACGACGCCGAGCAGGTCGCCCGGCGCGTCGTGGAGCTCGCCACGTCGGGCACGGTGCCGGCCGCGGACGGCTCGCCCGTGCGGGTGGAGGCCGACTCGGTGTGCGTCCACTCCGACACACCCGGCGCCGTCGGGCTCCTGGTCGCCGTCCGCGCCGCGCTCGAGGACGCCGGCGTCGAGGTGCGCCCGTTCGTCGGCACGGCCGAGGGCGCGGCGCCGTGACGGGAGCGGCCGGTGACGTGCACCGGTTCGGGGAGACGGCGCTGCTCGTCGACCTGCCCGACCTGGCGGCCGTGCGGTCGCTGCACCGCGCGCTCGCGACCGACGCCCCGGCCGGGGTCGTCGACGTGGTCCCGGCCGCGCGGACCGTGCTCGTCCGGTGCGCTGCGCCCGCCGACGTCGCGGACGCCCGCGCCTGGGTCGAGCACGTCCTGCTCCGGGCGCCGTCCGATGACGGGCCGGCGCCCGCCGGGGCCGTCGTCGAGATCTCGGTGCACTACGACGGTCCCGACCTGGAAGACGTCGCCCGCTGGGCGGGGGTGAGCGTCGAGGAGGTCGTCGCCCGCCACTCGGGGCGGGAGTACGAGGCCGCGTTCGGCGGCTTCGCGCCGGGGTTCACCTACCTCGCCGGCGTCGACCCCCTCATCGCGGCGCCTCGGCTCGCGACGCCGCGCACGCGCGTCCCCGCGGGGTCCGTCGCGCTCGCGGGCGAGCTCACCGCGGTCTACCCCGGCGAGTCCCCGGGCGGGTGGCGGCTCCTGGGCCGCACGGACGCGCGGATGTTCGACGTCGAGCGTGACCCGCCGGCGCTCGTCGCGCCCGGCGCTCGGGTGCGGTTCGTGCCGTCCCGCGCCGGTGCCACGGCGCTCGCGGCGCGTGCGGACGTCGTGCGCGGGGGCGACGGGCGCGGCACCGCGACGCCCGGTGCGACCACGGGGGAGGACCTCGCGGGCCGGAGGCCGGGGGAGGGCCCCGAGGGCCGGCGCGCGGGTGCGGGCACCGGGCCGACGCCCGCCGTCGAGGTCCTCGCGACGGGCCCGCTCGTGCTCGTCGAGGACGAGGGGCGCCCCGGTCTCGCGGCGATCGGCGTCGGACCGTCGGGGGCCGCCGACCGTACGTCCCACGCGCTCGCGAACCGTCTCGTCGGCAACCCGGCGACCGCCGCGACGCTCGAGGTCGCGCTCGGCGGGCTCGCGCTCCGGTTCCGGGGGCGCGCGATGGTCGCGCTCGCCGGGGCTGCGGTGCCTGCGACGGTCGACGGGGTGCCGGTGGGCATGAACGCGCCCGTCCCGGTGCCGGCCGGAGGCGTGCTGCGGCTCGGCCTCGCGGTGCGGGGGCTGCGGACCTACGTCGCGGTGCGGGGCGGCGTCACCCCGGACGCCGTCCTCGGGTCGCGGTCGCGCGACACCCTCGCGGGGATCGGCCCCGTGCCGCTGCTGCCGGGGGACGAGCTGACGGTCGGCGCCCCGGTGGCGGGTCGCTGGCCCGTGCTCGGTGTCGCACCCGTGCGCCACGTCCCCGGGGAGCTGCGCCCCGGCGAGCGGGCGGGCGCGGTGCTCGAGGTCCTGCCCGGGCCGCGCGCCGACTGGTTCCTCCCCGGCGCGTGGCAGGCGTTGCGGGCTCTGCGAACCGTGAGCGCGGACAGCGACCGGGTCGCGATCCGGTTGGACGGGCAGGCGGTCCCGCGCCGTGCGGGCGAGCTGCCCTCCGAGGGCCTCGTGCGCGGAGCGGTGCAGGTCCCGCCCGACGGCCGACCCGTCGTCTTCCTGGCGGACCGTCCGGTCACCGGCGGCTATCCGGTCCTCGGGGTGCTGCGTGCCGACGACGTCGACCGGGCGGCCCAGCTCCGGCCGGGCGACCGCGTGGTGCTGCGTGCGGCGCGGCCGTCGTGAGGGGCCGGGGCCCGTCGCAGCGCTGTCGGCCCGAGGAGGGTGGCGAGACGCGAGGCGTCCGGACCTGGGGCGAGACCGCGAATGGTGGGCCGACCGCCTGTGTGCCGGGTCACCCGAGCCCGGCTTGACCCTGGCGCGACGGGCCGCGTAATGTTCTGGATGTCGGCCCGACAGGGAGGAACAGACACCGCCTCGAACGATCGAGGGTGGCTGGTCCCGGGGTCGAAACCCTTCCACCGCATGGCGTAGGATGTTCTCCTGCCCGCAACGAGGAAGACCACGGTGACTGGACTCCGGCGAACAGCCGGGGTTGAGGAGCCGGGGAAGACCTGGTAAGGTTGAAGGGTTGCCCCAAGCGAGGTTCTGCCCGGTCGGGTGGTGCTGAGTTGGTGTGTGTCGGTTGTTTGAGAACTCAACAGTGTGCTTGTTAGTCAATGCCAATTTTTTGTCCCTGTGGCATGGCTGATCTTCTCTACCCGTCGGGTAGGGTGGTTGGTTGTGTCTGGGATTCCTTTGGTTGATTTCGGAAGATGATGTCATCTTTCGTGTTGATGCCAGTTTTGTGAACCCTGTTGGGGTTCGCTTCGTATGGATTGTTCACTGCTGGGTTTGTCCTGGTGGTGGGCGTTGTTCATTTACGGAGAGTTTGATCCTGGCTCAGGACGAACGCTGGCGGCGTGCTTAACACATGCAAGTCGAACGATGATGCCCAGCTTGCTGGGTGGATTAGTGGCGAACGGGTGAGTAACACGTGAGTAACCTGCCCCTGACTTCGGGATAACTCCGGGAAACCGGGGCTAATACCGGATATGAGCCGCCTTCGCATGGGGGTGGTTGGAAAGTTTTTCGGTCAGGGATGGGCTCGCGGCCTATCAGCTTGTTGGTGGGGTGATGGCCTACCAAGGCGACGACGGGTAGCCGGCCTGAGAGGGCGACCGGCCACACTGGGACTGAGACACGGCCCAGACTCCTACGGGAGGCAGCAGTGGGGAATATTGCACAATGGGCGAAAGCCTGATGCAGCGACGCCGCGTGAGGGATGAAGGCCTTCGGGTTGTAAACCTCTTTCAGCAGGGAAGAAGCGCAAGTGACGGTACCTGCAGAAGAAGCGCCGGCTAACTACGTGCCAGCAGCCGCGGTAATACGTAGGGCGCAAGCGTTGTCCGGAATTATTGGGCGTAAAGAGCTCGTAGGCGGTTTGTCGCGTCTGGTGTGAAAACTCGAGGCTCAACCTCGAGCTTGCATCGGGTACGGGCAGACTAGAGTGCGGTAGGGGAGACTGGAATTCCTGGTGTAGCGGTGGAATGCGCAGATATCAGGAGGAACACCGATGGCGAAGGCAGGTCTCTGGGCCGCAACTGACGCTGAGGAGCGAAAGCATGGGGAGCGAACAGGATTAGATACCCTGGTAGTCCATGCCGTAAACGTTGGGCACTAGGTGTGGGGCTCATTCCACGAGTTCCGTGCCGCAGCAAACGCATTAAGTGCCCCGCCTGGGGAGTACGGCCGCAAGGCTAAAACTCAAAGGAATTGACGGGGGCCCGCACAAGCGGCGGAGCATGCGGATTAATTCGATGCAACGCGAAGAACCTTACCAAGGCTTGACATGCACGGGAAGCCACCAGAGATGGTGGTCTCTTTGGACACTCGTGCACAGGTGGTGCATGGTTGTCGTCAGCTCGTGTCGTGAGATGTTGGGTTAAGTCCCGCAACGAGCGCAACCCTCGTCCCATGTTGCCAGCGGGTTATGCCGGGGACTCATGGGAGACTGCCGGGGTCAACTCGGAGGAAGGTGGGGATGACGTCAAATCATCATGCCCCTTATGTCTTGGGCTTCACGCATGCTACAATGGCCGGTACAAAGGGCTGCGATACCGTAAGGTGGAGCGAATCCCAAAAAGCCGGTCTCAGTTCGGATTGGGGTCTGCAACTCGACCCCATGAAGTCGGAGTCGCTAGTAATCGCAGATCAGCAACGCTGCGGTGAATACGTTCCCGGGCCTTGTACACACCGCCCGTCAAGTCACGAAAGTCGGTAACACCCGAAGCCCATGGCCCAACCGTTCGCGGGGGGAGTGGTCGAAGGTGGGACTGGCGATTGGGACTAAGTCGTAACAAGGTAGCCGTACCGGAAGGTGCGGCTGGATCACCTCCTTTCTAAGGAGCTACCAACGCTCGCCTCGCCGGCTTTGCTGGTGGGTGGGTCGTTCAGGTGCCACGCCATCGCCGTACGTGTGGTGGGTGGTTGCTCATGGGTGGAACATTGACGAAAGAGTCTTCTGGTCTTGCTGGTGTCAGTACCTGCCGGCCTGCCTGGTCCTTCGGGGTCGGGTGGGTGGTGGTGGAACATCACGGGTGAGGGTGGGGGGCTTGTCGAGCACACTGTTGGGTCCTCAGGTCACCGGCCACCGGTTGGTGGGGTGCCTGGTACGGGCCGGTCTCCGGACCTCGAACCGCGTCGTCTGCTTCTTCGGGAGCTGATGGGGTAGGCGGGTCCTGGTGGGGGTCGGGGTCGTTGGTTGTTTGAGAACTGCACAGTGGACGCGAGCATCTTTGTAAAGATCAAGACACACCTTCGGGTGTGGTTCTTGGTTCTCTGCAGTTTTGTTGTTTTTGTTGAAGTTTTTAAGGGCACAGGGTGGATGCCTTGGCACTAGGAGCCGAAGAAGGACGTTGTAGCCTGCGATAAGCCTCGGGGAGCTGGCAAACGAGCTGTGATCCGAGGGTTTCCGAATGGGGGAACCCCGCACGAGTCATGTCGTGTGACCCGCACCTGAATATATAGGGTGTGTGGAGGGAACGTCGGGAAGTGAAACATCTCAGTACCGACAGGAAGAGATATTCCGTGAGTAGTGGCGAGCGAAAGCGGATGAGGCCAAACCGGGCGCGTGTTAAAGCTGTCAGGCGTTGCGTGTTCGGGGTTGTGGGACCCTTCTGGTGGATCTGACAGTCCGCCGGGGAGTCAGAAAGTCGTGTCATAGTCGAACCGCATTGAAAGGCGGACCACAGACGGTGCGAGTCCGGTAGACGAAATGGTGCGGCCTCCCGAAGGGGATCCCAAGTAGCACGGGGCCCGAGAAATCTCGTGTGAATCTGGCAAGACCACTTGCTAAGCCTAAATACTACCTAGTGACCGATAGCGGACCAGTACCGTGAGGGAAAGGTGAAAAGTACCCCGGGAGGGGAGTGAAATAGTACCTGAAACCGTGTGCCTACAATCCGTTGGAGCCTCCTTGGTTGGGGTGACAGCGTGCCTTTTGAAGAATGAGCCTGCGAGTTAGTGCTCAGTGGCGAGGTTAACCCGTGTGGGGAAGCCGTAGCGAAAGCGAGTCCGAATAGGGCGCCCATAGTCGCTGGGTCTAGACCCGAAGCGAAGTGATCTAGCCATGGGCAGGTTGAAGCGCGGGTAAGACCGCGTGGAGGACCGAACCCACCAGGGTTGAAAACCTGGGGGATGACCTGTGGTTAGGGGTGAAAGGCCAATCAAACTTCGTGATAGCTGGTTCTCCCCGAAATGCATTTAGGTGCAGCGTCACGTGTTTCTTGCCGGAGGTAGAGCTACTGGATGGCCGATGGGCCCTACAAGGTTACTGACGTCAGCCAAACTCCGAATGCCGGTAAGTGGAAGCGTGGCAGTGAGACTGCGGGGGATAAGCTCCGTAGTCGAGAGGGAAACAGCCCAGACCACCGGCTAAGGCCCCTAAGCGTGTGCTAAGTGGGAAAGGATGTGGAGTTGCACAGACAACCAGGAGGTTGGCTTAGAAGCAGCCACCCTTGAAAGAGTGCGTAATAGCTCACTGGTCAAGTGATTCCGCGCCGACAATGTAGCGGGGCTCAAGTACACCGCCGAAGCCGTGGCATCTGCGCTCAACTCAGGCCTTCGTGGTCCAGAGGCGCAGGTGGGTAGGGGAGCGTCGTGTGGGCAGTGAAGCCGCGGGGGAACCCAGTGGTGGAGCCCACACGAGTGAGAATGCAGGCATGAGTAGCGAAAGACGGGTGAGAAACCCGTCCGCCGAATGACCAAGGGTTCCAGGGCCAGGTTAATCCGCCCTGGGTAAGTCGGGACCTAAGGCGAGGCCGACAGGCGTAGTCGATGGACAAGGAGTTGATATTCTCCTACCGGCGAAGAACCGCCCATACCGAGCCCGGTGATGCTGACCGCCCAAACCTGTCCACCGGCCCTTCGGGGCCACCGGACAGGGGCGCGCGGGACCCGAACCGGTAGTAGGTAAGCGTATTAACAGGGGTGACGCAGGAAGGTAGCCCGGCGTGGCGATGGTAGACCACGTCCAAGGCTGTAGGCCGTCTGGTAGGCAAATCCGCCAGACATGAGGCTGAGAGCTGACGGTGAGCGCACAAGCGCGAACTGGGTGATCCTATGCTGCCAAGAAAAGCCTCGGCGCGAGGTTCTAGCCGCCCGTACCCCAAACCGACTCAGGTGGTCAGGTAGAGAATACTAAGGCGATCGAGAGAATCGTGGTTAAGGAACTCGGCAAAATGCCCCCGTAACTTCGGGAGAAGGGGGGCCCGAAGCGTGAACCGACTTGCTCGGGGAGCGTGGACGGCCGCAGAGACCAGGGAGAAGCGACTGTTTACTAAAAACACAGGTCCGTGCGAAGTCGCAAGACGATGTATACGGACTGACGCCTGCCCGGTGCTGGAAGGTTAAGAGGACGGGTCAACCCCTCGGGGTGAAGCTCAGAATTTAAGCCCCAGTAAACGGCGGTGGTAACTATAACCATCCTAAGGTAGCGAAATTCCTTGTCGGGTAAGTTCCGACCTGCACGAATGGCGTAACGACTTCTCCGCTGTCTCAACCGCGAACTCGGCGAAATTGCACTACGAGTAAAGATGCTCGTTACGCGCAGCAGGACGGAAAGACCCCGGGACCTTTACTATAGCTTGGTATTGGTGTTCGGTGCGGCTTGTGTAGGATAGGTGGGAGACTGTGAAACCCGTACGCCAGTGCGGGTGGAGTCAACGTTGAAATACCACTCTGGCCGCTTCGGATGTCTAACCTCGGTCCGTGATCCGGACCAGGGACAGTGCCTGGTGGGTAGTTTAACTGGGGCGGTTGCCTCCTAAAATGTAACGGAGGCGCTCAAAGGTTCCCTCAGCCTGGTTGGCAATCAGGTGTCGAGTGCAAGTGCACAAGGGAGCTTGACTGTGAGACTGACAGGTCGAGCAGGGACGAAAGTCGGAACTAGTGATCCGGCGGTGGCTTGTGGAAGCGCCGTCGCTCAACGGATAAAAGGTACCCCGGGGATAACAGGCTGATCTTGCCCAAGAGTCCATATCGACGGCATGGTTTGGCACCTCGATGTCGGCTCGTCGCATCCTGGGGCTGGAGTAGGTCCCAAGGGTTGGGCTGTTCGCCCATTAAAGCGGTACGCGAGCTGGGTTTAGAACGTCGTGAGACAGTTCGGTCCCTATCCGCTGCGCGCGCAGGAAACTTGAGAAGGGCTGTCCCTAGTACGAGAGGACCGGGACGGACGAACCTCTGGTGTGCCAGTTGTTCCGCCAGGAGCACCGCTGGTTGGCTACGTTCGGAAGGGATAACCGCTGAAAGCATCTAAGCGGGAAGCCTGCTTCAAGATGAGGTTTCCATACCCTACGGGGTGAGAGGCACCCAGCAGAACACTGGGTCGATAGGCCGGACGTGGAAGCGGGGACGAAAGACCCGTGCAGCTGACCGGTACTAATCAGCCGACAACTTCAACACCAACAATCTTTTGCTACGCGTCCACTGTGCGGTTCCCGAACCACCAACACCACACCCCCCACGGGGTGCCCCAGTGTTGGACAGGTTCACAGAGTTACGGCGGTCACAGCGAAGGGGAAACGCCCGGTCCCATACCGAACCCGGAAGCTAAGCCCTTCAGCGCCGATGGTACTGCCCTGGAGACGGGGTGGGAGAGTAGGACGCCGCCGGACAACCCTTCACCGAAGGCCCACCCCACACGGGGTGGGCCTTCGGCATTTCCGCATACCCTCTCCACGCCCGCTGGCCGGCGTTGACGCAACCGTGGTCGCGCGAGACAGAACCGTGGTCACGTCGGGTGGAACGCTCGCGACCGTGCTCGACGGCGTGTGGCTGGGTGGGGTGGTGGTGCCGCGTCTACCATCCGCCGCTCGTTCCTCGCGGCTCCCGCCAGGCCCGCCACGACGCGGCACCACCACCCACCCCGCCCTACGTCGTCTCGCCCTGGTCTGTGCTCACCCGGGCGACTGCCCGCGGCGTCGGCTTCGCCAGTACGTTCCCGCTCCCGCTCCCGCTGTCGCTTGCCGCTGCACCGCTGCACGGCCGCGGCGCTGCGGGAGAGGGCCGGGCTCGAGGGTCGCGCGCCGCGGACCCGACCCTGCGGGCACGAGACCTGACCGCGGTTCTACCTCGCGCGACCGGATCTACCTCGTCGGTTGGCGCGCTCTCTTCAGCGGCACGGCCTCGGACGCGCCCGCGACGGGAGGGCCGGTGGCGCGGTGGGCACGGCGTCGGGCCCCACTAGAATGGCGACCATGTCCACCATCTCCCGTGACGAGGTCGCGCGCGTCGCCGCGCTGGCCCGCATCGATCTGCGACCCGAGGAGCTGGACCGGCTCTCCGGCGAGCTCGACGTGATCGTCGACGCCATCGCCAAGGTCAGCGAGGTCGCGACGCCCGACGTCCCTGCGACGAGCCACCCGCTCCCGATGACCAACGTCTTCCGGGACGACATCCCCGAGCCGCCGCTGCCGGTCGAGGACGTCCTCGCCTCGGCGCCGTCGGCCGAGGACGGGCGCTTCGCCGTCCCGCAGATCCTCGGGGAGGAGTGAGATGAGCGAGGACCTGACCCGACTGTCCGCCGCCGAGCTGGCGGAGGGCCTGACCGCTCGTGACTTCTCGAGCGTCGACGCGACCCAGGCGCACCTGGACCGGATCGCCGCCGTCGACGGCGCCGTGAACGCGTTCCTGCACGTGAACGCCGAGGAGGCGCTGGCGACGGCGCGCACGGTCGACGAGCGGCGCGTCGCGGGCGAGGAGCTGCACCCGCTGGCCGGCGTCCCGATCGCCGTCAAGGACGTCGTCGTGACCCAGGGCATGCCGACGACCGCCGGCTCCAAGATCCTCGAGGGCTGGATCCCGCCCTACGACGCCACGCTCGTCGAGAAGATCCGCGCCGCGGGGCTGCCGATCCTCGGCAAGACGAACATGGACGAGTTCGCCATGGGCTCGTCGACCGAGCACTCGGCGTTCGGCAACACACGCAACCCGTGGGACCTCGACCGCATCCCGGGTGGGTCGGGCGGAGGCTCGGCCGCCGCGGTGGCCGCGTTCGAGGCGCCGCTCGCGATCGGTACCGACACGGGCGGCTCGATCCGCCAGCCTGGTGCCGTCACGGGCACCGTCGGCGTGAAGCCCACCTACGGCGGGGTCTCGCGCTACGGCCTCATCGCGATGGCGTCGTCGCTCGACCAGGCGGGTCCCGTCACTCGTACCGTGCTCGACTCCGCGCTGCTGCACGAGCTCATCGGGGGCTATGACCCGCGGGACTCGACGTCGATCCCCGGCCGCGCGCCGGCGCTCGTCGAGGCGGCGGTGCAGGGTGCCACGGGCGACCTGTCGGGAGTGCGTGTCGGTGTCGTCAAGGAGCTCACCGGTGAGGGCTACCAGGAGGGCGTCAGCGCGCGGTTCGCGCAGTCGCTCGACCTCCTGCGCGGTCTGGGCGCGGAGATCGTCGAGGTCTCGTGCCCGCACTTCGAGTACGCGCTCGGCGCGTACTACCTCATCATGCCGTCGGAGGCGTCGAGCAACCTCGCGAAGTTCGACGGCATGCGCTTCGGCCTGCGCGTCGAGCCTGAGGAGGGCCCGGTGACCGCGGAGCGCGTCATGGCCGCGACCCGCGGCGCGGGCTTCGGCGACGAGGTGAAGCGTCGCATCATCCTCGGCACGTACGCGCTGTCGGCGGGCTACTACGACGCCTACTACGGGAGCGCGCAGAAGGTCCGCACGCTCATCCAGCGCGACTTCGCCGCGGCCTTCGAGCACGCGGACGTCCTCGTCTCCCCGACGGCACCGACCACGGCGTTCCGGTTCGGCGAGAAGCTCGACGACCCGCTGGCGATGTACCTCAACGACGTCGCGACGATCCCCGCGAACCTCGCGGGCGTTCCCGGCATGTCGGTGCCGGCGGGCCTGTCGGACGACGGCCTCCCCGTCGGGTTCCAGATCCTCGCGCCGGCCAAGGCCGACGACCGCATGTACCGGGTGGGCGCCGCGCTCGAGTCGGCGCTCCTCAGCGCGTGGGGTGGGCCGCTGCTCGACCGCGCGCCGGCGCTGCCCACGGCCACCATCGAGAAGGAAGGCCAGGTCGGATGACCGCCACGACCGTCGACCTCGTCGACTACGCCGACGCCACGCGCCGCTACGACCCCGTCATCGGGATCGAGGTGCACGTCGAGCTCGGCACGCTGACCAAGATGTTCTGCCCGGCCGAGGTGAGCTTCGGCGCGGAGCCGAACACCCAGGTGACCCCGGTCTCGCTCGGGCTCCCGGGCGCGCTGCCGGTCGTCAACGGCAAGGCCGTCGAGTACGCGATCCGCATCGGCCTCGCGCTCAACTGCCAGATCGCCGAGACCTGCCGGTTCGCGCGCAAGAACTACTTCTACCCGGACGTCCCGAAGAACTTCCAGACGTCGCAGTACGACGAGCCCATCGCGTACGACGGGTGGATCGACGTCGAGCTCGAGGACGGGACCGTGTTCCGCGTCGAGATCGAGCGCGCGCACATGGAGGAGGACGCCGGCAAGAACACCCACGTGGGTGGCGCGACCGGCCGTATCCACGGCGCGGAGTACTCGCTCGTCGACTACAACCGCGCCGGCATCCCGCTGGTGGAGATCGTCACGCGGCCCATCACGGGCGCGGGCGACCGCGCCCCTGAGGTCGCGCGCGCCTACGTCCAGACGCTGCGCGACATCTTCCGCGCGCTCGACGTGTCCGAGGCCCGCATGGAGCGCGGCAACGTGCGCGCGGACGTGAACCTCTCGCTGCGCCCGACGCCCGAGTCGCCGCTCGGCACCCGGACGGAGACGAAGAACGTCAACTCCTTCCGCTCCGTCGAGCGGGCCGTCCGGTACGAGGTCTCGCGCCAGGCCGCCGTGCTCGACGCGGGCGGCACCGTGATCCAGGAGACGCGGCACTGGCACGAGGACACCGGCGTCACGACGTCGGGGCGCGTGAAGTCCGACGCCGAGGACTACCGGTACTTCCCGGAGCCGGACCTGGTCCCGATCGCGCCCCCGCGCGAGTGGATCGAGGAGATCCGCGCCGGGCTCCCGGAGCTCCCTGTCGCGCGTCGCCGTCGCCTCCAGGGCGAGTGGGGCTACGCGGACGCGGAGATGCGCGACGTCGTCAACGCGGGCGCGATCGACCTCATCGAGGCGACCGTCGCCGCCGGGACGAGCCCGGCCGGTGCGCGCAAGTGGTGGATGGGCGAGCTCGCCCGTCGCGCCAAGCAGGACGAGGTCACCCTCGAGGAGCTGCCGGTGACGCCCGCCCAGATCGCGGCGCTCCAGGGGCTGGTCGACGCGGGCCGGATCAACGACAAGCTCGCGCGCCAGGTCCTCGACGGCGTGCTCGCCGGCGAGGGCGACCCGGAGGCGGTCGTGACCGCCCGCGGGCTCGAGGTCGTCTCGGACGACGGGGCGCTGCTCGCCGCGATCGACGAGGCGCTCGCCGCGCAGCCGGACGTCGTCGAGAAGGTCCGGGGCGGCAACCTCGGTCCGGTCGGCGCGATCATCGGGGCCGTCATGAAGGCGACGCGCGGTCAGGCGGACGCCGGTCGGGTGCGCGAGCTCATCCTCGAGCGGATCGGCTGACGCCGTGACGCGCGGACCGGTCCTGCTCGGGGAGATGGTGCGCCTGCGCCCGATCGAGGCGCGGGACGCCGACCGCATGTGGGAGTCGCTGCAGGACCCGGAGTCGAACCGGCTCACGGGGACGACGGCGACGTTCACGCGCGACCAGATCGACGAGTGGTCGGCGACGATCAGCGACCGCGAGGGGCGCTACGACTGGGCCATCACCGCGGGCGCGGTGCGCGACGGCCAGCTGGTGAGTGACGAGATGATCGGCGAGATCGTGCTCAACGACCTCGACGAGGACGCGCGCTCGGCGAACCTGCGCCTCGCGCTGCTCCCGAACTACCGGGGCCGCGGCTACGGTCGTGAGGCGATCTTCGAGGTGCTGCGGTTCGCGTTCGAGGGCGCGACCGACGTCGAGGGGGTCCGGCACGAGGGCCCGCACCTGCACCGCGTGAGCCTCGACGTGCTGAGCATCAACCCGCGGGCGCGGATGCTCTACGAGTCGCTGGGCTTCCGTGAGGAGGGCCGGCTGCGCGACGTCTACCGCGACGGCGACGGGTGGGCGGACGCGACGGTGATGAGCATCCTCGAGGACGAGTTCCGGGCGGGGCTCGGCGCGCCCTGAACCGTCGAACGGCGCGGTCGCGCGCGAGGACGACACGGGAGGGCCCGGCAGCATCAGCTGCCGGGCCCTTCGCCGTTCCCAGGGACGGGCGGTTCTCGGGGCCGTGCGGACTTGGGAATGCGCGGACTTGGGACGTGCGGCGGGGCCGGGTGGTCCCGTGGTGCGCGGGCGCGCGAGGTGCGCTGGTGCCCGGTGCGGGGGACCGTGGTTGACATGAGCGACGGCCACGACGTACATTCATAAGACGGAAACAAACTTCCGAGATGTGGAATACAGAGGTCAGGCGGTGTAGGACACCGCCGACCGGCCTGACGCGGAGAGGGACACGCAGCGATGACGCTGGACGAGTTCAACCGGTTGTCACCGGAGGAGGCGCGCGAGGCGCTGCTCGCGTGCGCGCACGTCGCGCGGTGGGCCGACGCGGTCGCTGCTGGGCGCCCCTACGCGAGCGTCGAGGACGCGGCCGACGCCGCCTTGGCCGCGGCCGACCCCTGGACGGACGCCGAGGTCGACTCGGCGCTCTCTCGCCATCCCCGGATCGGGGAGCGGGCGCAGGGAGACGCGGCGGACGCGAGCATGTCGCGGTCCGAGCAGTCCGGCGTCGACACGTCCGACGACGACGTCCAGCGCCGACTGACCGAGGGCAACCGCGCGTACGAGGAGCGGTTCGGGCACGTGTTCCTCATCCGGGCCGCCGGCCGCAGCGCCGAGGAGATCCTCGAGCAGCTCACCGAGCGGCTCGGCAACGACGCCGACACCGAGCGGGCGAACGCCGCCCGGAACCTGCGCGAGATCGCCGCGCTGCGGCTGAAGGGAATGCTGAGGGCATGAGCACCCACGCCAGCCACATCACCACGCACGTACTCGACGCGGCCAGCGGTAGGCCCGCCGAGGGGATCACCGTCCGCCTGGAGGCGGCTCCGGAGATCGCGGACAGGACGACGGGGCAGGGCTGGTCCCTGGTGGCGTCCTCCCGCACGAACGACGACGGTCGTGTGCCCGAGCTCGGGCCCGAGACCCTCGTCCCCGGTACGTACCGCCTCGTGTTCGACACGGGCGAGTACTTCGACCGGCGAGACACCGTGTCCTTCTACCCGGAGGTCGTCATCGTCTTCCGGGTGGCGAGCGCTGAGCAGCACTACCACGTCCCCGTCCTGCTCAGCCCGTTCGCCTACTCGACCTATCGAGGGAGCTGACATGAGCACCACCACCACGACCGCCGAGCAGCCGGCGGCCACGCAGAGCAGCGGGGCCATCGTCCTGGGCGACAACCAGTGGGGCAAGGCGGAGGTGCGCCTCGTGCGCGTCGACCGCGCCACGCCTCGCCACGAGATCACGGACCTCGACGTCTCCTCGCAGCTGCGGGGTGGGCAGGAGGCCACGCACCTGGAGGGCGACAACTCCAGGTGCGTCGCCACCGACACGCAGAAGAACACGATCTACGCGTTCGCCCGCGACGGCGTCGGCGCGATCGAGGACTTCGCGATCCGCCTCGGCCAGCACTTCGTCGAGGACTTCGAGTGGATCGAGGGCGGCCGCTGGGAGATCGAGCAGTACACGTGGAACCGCATCGAGACCGCGGACGGCGAGCACGACCACGCGTTCGTCCGGAACAACCAGGAGACGCGCACGACGGTCGTGCAGCGCGACGGCGACGAGGTCTTCGTCGTCTCAGGCCTCACGGACCTCGTCGTGCTCAAGTCGACAGGCTCGGAGTTCCACGGGTTCCCGCGCGACCGCTACACGACGCTCGTGGAGACGAACGACCGCATCCTCGCGACGTCGGTCACCTCGCGGTGGCGCTACACGACGACGGACGTCGACTTCGACACCGTGTACGCGAAGGTCCGCGCGATCCAGCTCGAGGCGTTCGCGACGACCCACTCGCTCGCGCTCCAGCAGACCCTGTTCGCGATGGGCAAGGCGGTCCTCGAGGCGATCCCCGAGATCGCCGAGATCAAGTTCTCGATGCCGAACAAGCACCACTTCCTCGTGGACCTCGCGCCGTTCGGCCTCGACAACCCGAACGAGGTCTTCTACGCGGCCGACCGCCCGTACGGCCTCATCGAGGCCACGGTCCAGCGCGAGGGCGAGCCGGCCGAGCCGCGCGCCTGGGCGACCGTCACCGGGTTCTGCTGAGCCGACCGTGACGGACGGACGCGCCCTGCCCGGCCGCGGGGCACCCGCGGTCCGGCAGGGCGCGCCCGCACCGTCGCACCCCGGCGTCGCCTCAGGGCGCGGCGGTGATGAGCTCGCGCGTGAGCTCGCTCGCGACGCGGTGCAGCACCGGCACGGCCCGCTCCCCGAACTCGTACGTCACGCGGGCCGCGGGGCCCGAGACGGACAGGGCCGTGGGGGTCGGGGCGTCGGGTACCGCGACGGCGAAGCAGCGCACGCCGAGCTCCTGCTCGCCGTCGTCGATCGCGTACCCGCGCTCGCGCGTCGCCGCGAGCTCCGCGAGGAGCGCGTCGACGTCGGTGATCGACTGGTCGGTCGCCGGGGGCATGCCGACCCGGCCCATGATCTCCCGCACGGTCTGGTCGGGGAGCTGCGCGAGCACGGCCTTGCCGACGCCCGTGCAGTGCGTGTACACGCGCCGACCGACCTCGGTGAACATCCGCATCGAGTGGCTCGACGAGGCCTGGGCGACGTAGACGGCCATGTCGCGGTCGATCATCGCGAGGTTGGCCGACTCGCCGAGGTCGTGCGCGAGCCGCTCGAGGTAGGGGCGGGCGCCGGCGCCGAGCTGGCGCCCCGCCGACTCGCCGAGGCGGATGAGCCGCGGGCCGAGCGTGTAGCGCCGCGACGGGGTCTGGCGCACGTAGCCCTGGGCGAGCAGCGTCCGCAGCAGCCGGTGGATCGTCGGCAGGGGCAGCCCGGCGTGCTGCGCGAGCTCGCTGAGCCCCGACTCGCCGCCGAAGTCGGCGAGCAGCTCGAGCAGCTCGATCGCCCGGTCCACGGACTGCACGCCCCCGGAGGGTTTCGCGGGCCGTGCGCCCGGCTGGCTCTCCGTCGGCTCCGTCGCCGCCGAGATCTCGGCCATCTCACGATCTCCTGTCCACCTGGTGCCGCCCGACGCAGGGTGCGTACCTCGCCTGAGCAGTGCGGGACCGTCCCGCGCTCCCTTCCGCATCACGGAAGACACGCATCAGCATACGAGAAGAAGGAACGAACATGACGTCCGAGACGAAGGCTCCGGAGACGCAGGCCTCGACGGTGAAGGCCGCCGCGACCAGCCCGAGCTACTCCATCACGCTGCGCGTCGAGGCCCCGAGCGGGCACCGCACCGCGAGCGACCTCGTCGCCGCGGTGAGCGCGACCGGCGCCGCGATCACGGGTGTCGACGTGTCGGAGTCGGGCGCGGACCGCCTCGTCGTCGACGTCACGGCGGACACCGTCGACGCCGCGCACGTCGAGCACATCCGCGACGCGCTCAGCGCGCTCGACGGCATCACCGTGCGCCACGTGAGCGACGCGACGTTCCTCATGCACCTCGGCGGCAAGCTCGAGGTCAACCCCAAGGTGCCGCTGCGCCACCGCGCCGACCTCGCCCGCGCCTACACCCCCGGCGTGGCGCGCGTGTGCCTCGCCATCGCCGAGCGCCCCGAGGACGCGCGCCGCCTGACGGTCAAGCGCAACACGGTCGCGGTCGTGACCGACGGCACCGCCGTCCTCGGCCTGGGCGACATCGGCCCCGCCGCCGCGCTCCCCGTCATGGAGGGCAAGGCCGCGCTGTTCAAGCAGTTCGCGGGCGTCGACGCCTGGCCCGTGTGCCTCGACACGACCGACACCGAGGAGATCATCCGCACGGTCAAGGCGATCGCCCCTGTGTACGGCGGGATCAACCTCGAGGACATCTCGGCGCCGCGCTGCTTCGAGATCGAGCGCCGGCTGCGCGAGGAGCTCGACATCCCCGTGTTCCACGACGACCAGCACGGCACCGCGATCGTCGTCCTCGCGGCGCTGACGAACGCGCTGCGCGTCGTCGGCAAGACGATCGAGGACGTGCGCATCGTCGTCTCCGGCGTGGGCGCGGCGGGCAACGCGATCATCTCCCTGCTCCAGGGCCAGGGCGCGCGACGCATCGTCGCGTTCGACCGCCACGGCGCGATCCACCCGGGCGCGAACCTCACGGACGACCACCGCCGTCGCCTCGCCGAGACGACCAACGCCGAGGGCTTCACCGGCACGCTGCGCGAGGGCCTCGCGGGAGCGGACGTGTTCATCGGCGTCTCCGGCCCGAACATCCTCACGGGCGACGACGTCGCGACGATGGCCGACGACGCGATCGTCTTCGCGCTCGCGAACCCGACGCCTGAGGTCGATCCCATCGCCGCCGCGCAGCACGCGACCGTCGTCGCGACGGGCCGCAGCGACTACCCGAACCAGATCAACAACGTGCTCGCGTTCCCGGGCCTGTTCCGCGGCCTGCTCGACGTCGGCGCGAGCGAGATCACCGACGAGATGCTGCGTGCCGCGGCCGTCGCGATCGCGGACGCCGTCGCGCCCGAGGAGCTCAGCGCGAGCTACATCGTGCCGAGCGTGTTCGAGCCCGCGGTCTCCAAGGCCGTCGC
Source organism: Cellulosimicrobium sp. E-16 (assembly GCF_049913115.1). Lineage (NCBI taxonomy): Bacteria > Bacillati > Actinomycetota > Actinomycetes > Micrococcales > Promicromonosporaceae > Cellulosimicrobium > Cellulosimicrobium sp. E-16. The sequence goes on along the minus strand of NZ_CP183974.1, from coordinate 3,165,465 downwards.
GCGAGCCGTCGCCGAGGTCGCGGAGCGCGGCCGCGCGGAGCAGGCTCAGGGGAGCACCACGTCGGGCCACCACGTCGGGTCGGCGCCCCGGTCCTGACGCACCGTCGTCAGCCCGGCCGCCCCGCAGAAAGGACACACCATGACCACCACCACGGCCGTCGCCGTCCACGGACCCGCCGTCGAGCGGTCCGACGAGATCCTCACCCCGGACGCGCTCGACTTCGTCGCCGCGCTCCAGCGCCGGTTCGGCGCGCGCCGCGACGAGCTGCTCGCCGCTCGCGCTGTGCGGCGCGAGGAGGTCGCCCGCACCGGTCGCCTCGACTTCCTGCCCGAGACCGCCGACGTGCGCGCGGGGGACTGGACGGTCGCCGGCGCGCCCGCCGACCTCCAGGACCGCCGCGTGGAGATCACCGGTCCGCCGACGCCCAAGATGGCGATCAACGCGCTCAACTCGGGCGCGAAAGTGTGGCTCGCGGACCTCGAGGACGCGTCGACGCCGCACTGGGCCAACGTCGTCGGGGGCCAGGTCGCCCTGCACGACGCCACGCGGCGCACGCTCGCGTTCACCTCGCCGGAGGGCAAGCAGTACGCGCTGCGCCCCGAGGCCGACGGCGACGCGCTCGCCGTCATGGTCGTGCGACCGCGCGGGTGGCACTTCGACGAGGTGCACCTGACGGTGGACGGGACGCCCGCCGTCGGAGCACTCGTCGACTTCGGCCTGCACTTCTTCCACAACGCCGCGGAGCTCCTCGCGCGCGGCTCGGGGCCGTACTACTACCTGCCCAAGATGGAGTCGCACCTCGAGGCGCGCCTGTGGGACGAGGTCTTCACGTATGCGCAGGAGGCGCTCGGGATCCCGCACGGGACGGTCCGCGCGACGGTCCTCATCGAGACCATCCCGGCCGCGTTCGAGATGGACGAGATCCTCTACGAGCTCCGCGACCACGCGTCGGGGCTCAACGCAGGCCGCTGGGACTACCTGTTCTCCGTCATCAAGTACTTCCGCGACTCGGGCCCGTCGTTCACGCTGCCCGACCGCGGCGCCATCACCATGACCGCGCCGTTCATGCGCGCGTACACCGAGCTGCTCGTGCAGACGTGCCACCAGCGCGGGGCGTTCGCGATGGGCGGCATGGCCGCGGTCATCCCGAACCGTCGTGAGCCCGAGGTCACGGCGCAGGCGTTCGACAAGGTGCGCGCGGACAAGCAGCGCGAGGCCGGCGACGGGTTCGACGGCTCGTGGGTCGCGCACCCGGACCTCGTGCCGGTGTGCCGCGAGGTGTTCGACGGCGTGCTCGGCGAGCGGCCCAACCAGCTCGACAAGCAGCGCCCCGAGGTCCACGTCACGGCCCAGCAGCTCCTCGACGTCTCGACCGCCGGGGGCGACATCACCGAGGCCGGGCTGCGCAACAACCTCTACGTGTCCGTCGCGTACGTCGCGGCGTGGCTCGCGGGCAACGGCGCGGTCGCGATCCACAACCTCATGGAGGACGCCGCGACCGCGGAGATCTCGCGGTCGCAGGTCTGGCAGTGGGTGCGCTCGGGCGCGTCGTTCACGGCGGGCGGGAGCGCGGGCACGACCGTCACCGCCGACCTGGTCCGCACGCTCCTGCGCGAGGAGACCGCCCGGCTGCGCGACGACGTCGGGCACGAGGCGTACGACGCCGGCCCGTACGAGCGCGCCACGGCGCTCGTCGAGGACATCGCGCTCAACGAGCACTACGTCGACTTCCTCACGCTCCCGGCGTACGAGGACGTCGTCGCGCACGAGCAGGACGCGTCCTGATGCCGGCGGGGTTCGGCGAGGGCTTCAGCGAGCAGGGCGTCGCTGCGCTGCACGCGACGCTCGACGGCCTGCTCGGGCCGTGGGACGCGGAGCTCGAGGCGCGGTACCCGGGCGACGACGGCTCGCGTCAGCCCGTGCACACCGTCTACGTGCCGGGCGACCGGTACACCGCGGGCCTCGCGCCCGAGTGGGCGGCCCGGGCGCGCGAGGCGGTCGACGCCTCAGGGGGCGGTGCCGACGGGGTACGCCGCCTCGTCGACCTGCTCGGGATCGGTGCGGGTGCCGGGGACGGCCTCGCCGACGCCGTGGCCGAGCGCGTGCGCGCCAAGCTCGCCGTCGAGGCGATCGAGGACCTGCGGATCGACTTCGAGGACGGGTTCGGGGACCGCGGGGACGCGGCCGAGGACACCGCCGTGGTCGCGGCGGCGCGCGAGCTCGCCCGGGCCGAGGCGCAGGGCACGGCGACGCCGTTCAGCGGGATCCGCATCAAGTGCCTCGAGGCTGCGACGCGTCGGCGCGGCGTGCGCACGCTCGCGCTGTTCGTCGCGGAGCTCGTCGCGGCCCGCGCGGCCCAGGGCCAGACGGGCCTGCCCGACGGTTTCGTCGTCACGCTCGCCAAGGTCACCGCGCCGCAGCAGGTCGAGGCGATGGCGGTCGCGTGCGAGCGCGTCGAGCAGGCGCACGGCCTGGAGCCGGGCAGCCTGCGGTTCGAGGTGCAGGTCGAGACGCCGCAGGCGCTGCTCGCGGCGGACGGCACGGAGACCGTGGCGCGACTCGTGCACGCGGCGCCGGGGCGGGTCACCGCGCTGCACTACGGCACGTACGACTACTCGGCGTCGCTCGGCATCGCGGCGGCCTACCAGTCGATGGAGCACCCCGCGGCCGACCACGCGAAGTCGGTCATGCAGCTCGCGGTCGCGGGCACGGGCGTGCGCCTGTCGGACGGCTCGACGAACGTGCTCCCCGTCGGCGACTCGCAGGCCGTCGACGCGGCGTGGCGCCTGCACGGTCGGCTCGTGCGCCGCTCGCTCGAGCGCGGCTACTACCAGGGCTGGGACCTGCACCCCGCGCAGCTCCCGAGCCGGTTCGCCGCGACGTACGCGTTCTACCGCGAGGGCGCGGCCTCGGCGCTCGCGCGCCTCGCGGCCTACGTCGGGTTCGTGCCCGACGCCGGGGGCGTGCTCGACGAGCCCGCCACGGCCAAGGCGATGGCCTGGTTCCTCGGGCGCGGTGTCGACTGCGGCGCGCTCACCGAGGCCGAGGTCCGCGCCGCGACCGGTCTCGACCGCGCGGGGCTCGACGCCGTCCGCGTCTCGGGGCACGCCCGGCAGCCCGTCGCGGGCTGAGCGCCTACCCTCCCCACCCTTCCCGCCGGCAGCCGTGGCACCGCCACCGGCACGGCCCACGATCTTCGAGGAGCGACACCCATGACCCAGACCACCCCCTACTACACCCCGCAGGGTGGCCTGCCCGGCCAGACCGAGCTGCTCACCGACCGCGCGATCGTCACCGAGGCCTACACGGTGATCCCGCGCGGCGTGCTGCGCGACATCGTCACGAGCAACCTGCCGGGCTGGGAGAAGACCCGGCTGTGGGTGCTCGCCCGGCCGATCGAGGGGTTCGCGACGACGTTCGCGCAGTACGTCATGGAGGTCTCGCCCGGCGGCGGGTCCGACCAGGGCGAGGACGAGGAGACGGTGCAGTCCGTCGTCTTCGTCACCGAGGGGACGCTCGTGCTGACCCTTGCGGGGGTCGAGCACGTGCTGGAGCCCGGCGGGTACGCGTACCTCGCGGCGGGGGAGCGGTGGGCGCTGCACAACCGATCGGACGCCAAGGCCGCGTTCCAGTGGATCCGCAAGGTGTACGAGCCGATCCCGGGCCACACCGCGACGTCGTTCGTCACGCGCGAGCAGGACGTCGAGCCGCGCGCGATGCCGGACACCGACGGCGTGTGGAAGACGACGCGGTTCGTCGACCCCGACGACCTCGCGCACGACATGCACGTCAACATCGTGACGTTCCAGCCCGGCGGGTCCATCCCGTTCGCGGAGACGCACATCATGGAGCACGGCCTCTACGTGCTCGAGGGCAAGGCGGTCTACCGCCTCAACGGCGACTGGGTCGAGGTGCAGGAGGGTGACTTCATGTGGCTCCGGGCGTTCTGCCCGCAGGCCTGCTACGCGGGCGGCCCCAAGCCGTTCCGCTACCTGCTCTACAAGGACGTGAACCGGCAGGTCAAGCTCGACCGCCGCCGCTGACGCAGCACCCGGTCGTGGGCATGGAAAGGGCCCGGTTCCGCATGCGGGACCGGGCCCTTTCCATGCCCACAACCGGACGGGGTGGCGCACCGGCTGTTGACGCTCCGGGATGAGCGTGCCTACACTTCCATACAGCAGAAGAAAAGTTCCGCAGAATGGAATCGCAAGGTCGCGAGACGCGGACAGACCCAGGGAGACGACGATGAGCCCCGCACCGACGTACACCGTCAACTGCTCGATCCTGCTCACGGACCTGCCGCTGCTCGAGCGGCCGGCTGCCGCGGCGGCCGCGGGGTTCCGGGGCGTCGAGTTCTGGTGGCCGTTCGCGTCGCCCACGCCCGCCCACGACGAGGTCGACGCCTTCGTCGGCGCGATCGAGGCGGCGGGCATCCAGCTCACGGGCCTCAACTTCGACGCCGGCAACATGCCCGGCGGCGACCGCGGTCTCGTGTCGTGGCCCGCGCGCTCGGCCGACCTGCGGGCGAACCTGGACGTCGTCACCACGATCGGCGAGCGCACCGGCTGCCGCGCGTTCAACGCCCTCTACGGCAACCGCCAGGAGGGCGAGACGCCCGAGGCGCAGGACGCGCTGGGGGCCGAGAACCTCTCGCTCGCCGCCCGGGCCGTCGGGCGCATCGGGGGCACGGTGCTCGTCGAGCCCGTGAGCGGCGCGCCCGCCTACCCGGTGAAGACCGCCGCTGACGCCGTGCGCGTCATCGACCGGGTCGCGACCGACCACGGCGAGACGAACCTCGGCCTCCTGTTCGACGTCTACCACCTGTCCGTCAACGGCGACGACGTCGACGCCGCGCTCTCGACCTATCGCCGGCGCATCGCCCACGTGCAGATCGCGGACGCGCCCGGGCGCGGCGAGCCCGGCACGGGCGACCTGCCGATCGACCGCTGGACCAAGGACCTGCGCGCCGGCGGCTACGACGGCTGGATCGGCCTCGAGTACAAGACCGACGCCGCCGACCCGTTCGCGTGGCTCCCGGCCGCCGAGCGCTGACGCACCGCGCACCCGGCCGGCCGCCGTCAGCCATCACCTGAACGTCCCGACCTAGACCCCCGAGGAGCACACCATGGCCTCCATCGCCTTCATCGGACTCGGCATCATGGGCAGCCCCATGGCCGTCCACCTGCAGAACGCCGGCCACGACGTCGCGGGCTACAACCGCAGCCCCGAGAAGGCCGCCCCGCTCGTCGAGGCCGGCGGTCGCGCGGCGGAGTCCGTCGCCGACGCGGTCTCGGGCGCGGACGTCGTCGCGATCATGGTCCCCGACTCGCCCGACGTCGAGGCCGTCCTCACCGGCGCCGACGGCGTCCTCGCGAACGCCAAGCCGGGAGCGCTCGTCGTCGACTTCTCCTCGATCCGGCCCGACGTCACCGTCGCGCTCGCCCAGCAGGCCAAGGACGCCGGGCTGCGCATCGTCGACGCTCCCGTCTCGGGCGGCGAGCCGGGCGCGATCAACGCGGCGCTGTCGATCATGGTCGGCGGCACGCCCGAGGACTTCGAGGCGGCCCAGCCGTTCCTCGACGTCGTCGGCAAGACCGTCGTGCACGTGGGCCCGAACGGCTCCGGCCAGACGGTCAAGGCCGCGAACCAGCTCATCGTCGCCGCGAACATCCAGGCGCTGGCCGAGGCGATCGTGTTCCTCGAGGCGTACGGCGTCGACACCGACGCCGCGATCGAGGTGCTCGGCGGCGGGCTCGCGGGCTCGGCCGTGCTGAACCAGAAGGCGCGCAAGATGCTCGACCGCGACTTCGGCCCCGGCTTCCGCATCGAGCTCCACCACAAGGACCTCGGCATCGTCACCGCCGCGGCCCGCGAGGCGGGCGTCGTCGCGCCGCTCGGCGGCCTCGTCGCCCAGCTCATGGCCTCCGCCCGCGCCAACGGCGACGGCGGCCTCGACCACTCCGGCCTGTTCCGCGGCGTCGAGCGCCTGTCCGGCCGCGACGGCTCCTGACCTTCCCCTGACGACGACGTCACCTCCAGCAAGGAGAGAAACCATGCCTCGTATGCGTGCGGTGGATGCCGCAGTGGCGATCCTCGAGATCGAGGGCGCGACCCAGGCTTTCGGCCTGCCCGGCGCCGCCATCAACCCCTTCTACTCCGCGATGCGCGCCCACGGCGGCATCGACCACGTGCTCGCCCGCCACGTCGAGGGCGCGTCGCACATGGCCGACGGCTACTCCCGCGCGAAGCCGGGGAACATCGGCATCTGCATCGGCACGTCGGGCCCCGCGGGCACCGACATGATCACCGGCCTCTACGCCGCGTGGGCCGACTCGATCCCGATGCTCTGCATCACGGGCCAGGCGCCGGTCGCCAAGCTCGACAAGGAGGACTTCCAGGCCGTCGACATCGCGAGCATCGCCGCTCCGGTGACCAAGATGGCCAAGACCGTCCTCGAGGCCGGCCAGGTGCCGCAGGTCTTCCAGCAGGCTTTCCACCTCATGCGCTCGGGTCGCCCGGGCCCGGTGCTCATCGACCTGCCGATCGACGTGCAGCTCGCGGAGATCGAGTTCGACCCGGCGACGTACCAGCCGCTGCCCGTGCACCGCCCGACGGCGACGCGCGCCCAGGCCGAGAAGGCGATCGACCTGCTGCTCGCGGCCGAGCGCCCCCTGCTCATCGCGGGCGGCGGCATCGTCAACGCGGGCGGCGAGGACCTGCTCGTCGAGCTCGCCGAGACGCTGGGCGTCCCGGTGATCCCGACCCTCATGGGCTGGGGCGTCATCCCCGACGACCACGCGCTCATGGCCGGCATGGCCGGGCTCCAGACGTCGCACCGCTACGGCAACGCGAACCTGCTCGCCTCGGACTTCGTGCTCGGGATCGGCAACCGCTGGGCCAACCGCCACACGGGCGGCCTCGACACCTACCGCGCGGGCCGCACGTTCGTCCACGTCGACATCGAGCCGACGCAGATCGGGCGCGTGTTCGCGCCCGACTACGGGATCGTCTCCGACGCGAGGGCCGCGCTCGAGCTCTTCGTCGAGGTCGCACGCGAGCGCCGTGACGCCGGGCAGGCGCGCGACTACTCCGGCTGGGCCGCCGAGTGCGCCGAGCGCAAGCGCACGCTGCAGCGCAAGACGCACTTCACCGAGATCCCCATCAAGCCGCAGCGCGTGTACGAGGAGATGAACAAGGCCTTCGGCCCCGAGACGCGCTACGTCACGACGATCGGGCTCTCGCAGATCGCCGGCGCGCAGTTCCTCCACGTCTACCAGCCGCGGCACTGGATCAACGCCGGCCAGGCGGGCCCGCTCGGCTGGACCGGCCCGGCGGCGCTCGGCGTCGCGAAGGCGGTGCCGGACGAGCCGGTCGTCGCGCTCTCGGGCGACTACGACTTCCAGTTCATGATCGAGGAGCTCGCGGTGGGCGCGCAGTTCAACCTGCCGTACGTGCACGTGGTCGTGAACAACTCCTACCTGGGCCTCATCCGCCAGTCGCAGCGCGCGTTCGACATGGACTACCACGTGCAGCTCTCGTTCGAGAACATCAACTCGCCCGAGGTGGGCGGCTACGGCGTCGACCACGTCAAGGTGGCCGAGGGCCTCGGCTGCAAGGCGATCCGCGTGACCGACCCCGACGAGCTCGGCGACGCGTTCGCCAAGGCGCAGGGCATGGCCGCCGAGTTCCGCGTGCCGGTCGTGGTCGAGGTCATCCTCGAGCGCGTGACGAACATCGCGATGGGCGTCGAGCTCACGGGCGTCAACGAGTTCGAGGACCTCGCGATCTCGGCCGACGACGCGCCGACCGCCGTCGCGCTGCTCGACTGAGCGTGCCGCACCGGAGGAGCAGACGACATGGAGGAGGACGCGATGAGCGCGGGTGAGGCGAGCGGTCGCGAGCACGAGTACGACCTCGTCGTGCGTGGCGAGCGCGTGCTGGTGGCGTCGGGCGAGCAGCCGCGCGAGGTCGGGGTCAGCGGGGGAGTGGTCCGCGCGATCGAGCCGCTCGGCGCCGGGCTCGACGGCGCACGCGTCGTCGACCTGGAGCCGCACCAGGTGCTGGTCCCCGGGCTCGTGGACACGCACGTGCACGTCAACGAGCCGGGGCGCACCGAGTGGGAGGGCTTCGCGTCCGCGACGCGGGCCGCCGCCGCGGGCGGGGTGACGACGATCGTCGACATGCCGCTCAACTCCATCCCGCCGACGGTCGACGTCGAGGCGCTCGAGACCAAGCAGAAGGTCGCGCGCGACCAGGCGTTCGTCGACGTCGGGTTCTGGGGCGGTGCCGTGCCCGGCAACGCCGACGAGCTGCGGCCCCTGTGGGACGCGGGCGTGTTCGGCTTCAAGTGCTTCCTGCTGCACTCGGGCGTCGAGGAGTTCGGGTACCTCGAGCCCGACGAGCTCGAGGCCGACCTGCGCGTCCTCGCCGACTTCGACGGGCTCATGCTCGTGCACGCGGAGGACTCGCGCGCCATCGAGCACGCGCCCACGCCGCACGGCGACCACTACGACACGTTCCTCGCGTCACGCCCGCGCGGCGCGGAGAACGTCGCGATCGCCGCGGTGATCGAGGCCGCCCGCTGGACGGGCGCGCGCGCCCACGTGCTGCACCTGTCCAGCTCCGACGCGCTGCCGATGATCCGCAGCGCGAAGCGCGAGGGCGTGCGCCTCACGGTCGAGACGTGTCCGCACTACCTGGCGCTCGCGGCCGAGGAGATCCCCGACGGCGCGACGCAGTTCAAGTGCTGCCCGCCCATCCGGGAGATCGACAACCGCGAGCTGCTCTGGGAGGGGCTGCTCGACGGCACGATCGACTGCATCGTCTCGGACCACTCCCCGAGCACGCCCGACCTCAAGGACCTCGACACGGGGGACTTCGGGACGGCGTGGGGTGGCGTCTCGTCGCTCCAGCTCGGGCTCGCGATCGTGTGGACCGAGGCCCGGACACGGGGCGTGCCGTTCGCGCGCGTCGTCGAGTGGATGTCGTCGCGCCCGGCCGGCATCGCGGGGCTCCAGCGCAAGGGCTCGATCGCGCTCGGGTTCGACGCCGACCTCGCGGTCGTCGAGCCGGACACGGCGTTCGTCGTCGATCCGAAGGCGCTGCACCACAAGAACCCCATCACGCCGTACGCCGACCGCGCGCTCTCGGGCGCCGTCGTCGCGACCTACCTGCGGGGCGAGGAGATCACCTTCGACCGCCCCACGGGTCGCCTGCTCGCGCGCGGCGAGGCCTGAGGGGAGCAGACTCCCGTGCCCGGCCGCGGGGGCCGGGCACGGGGAACCACGAGATCCGCCGGCGACGGGGCGGCACCGTTGGTGGGTGCCGCCCCGGTCTCCGCGGGGTGGGGGAGAGGGCGGGTCAGGACTCCGCGAGGAGCTCGTCGAGCTGCTCGTAGCCCTCGCGCACGCCGACCTCCATGCCGCTCGCGACGAAGCTGTCGCGACCCTCGATCGAGTCGACGAGCGACGTCGCGGTGAGGCGGCTGCGGCCGTCGGGCAGGTCCTCGAACACGAGGCGGTCCAGCGAGACGCCGTCGGGGAACCCCTCGTACGTGAAGGTCTGGACGATGAGCTCGTCCGGGCGCACCTCGTGGACGCTGCCGAAGAACGCGTACTCGTTGCCGTCGGGGTCGACCTGGACGTAGCGGTACGCGCCGCCGGTCCGCACGTCCCAGTGCTCGTTGCGCTGGGTGAGGTAGCGCGGGCCGTTCCAGCGCGCGAACAGCTCCGGGTCGAGGTGCGCGCGGAAGACCTTCGCCGCGGGCGCGTCGAACTCGCGCACGATGCGGACGAGCGGGAGGTCCTTCGGGACGACGATCTCGGTCTCGTGGGTGCCGGTGGTGGTCATGGTGCTGCTCCTGTCGTCGGGTCGTTCTCGGGTGCGGCCGCCGGGTCGGGCAGGTCGCGCAGGACGTCGTCGAGGCGGCGGTAGCGGTCCTCCGCCTCGCGCCGGTAGCGCTCGATCCACTTCGTCATGAGGTCGAAGACCTCCGCCTCGAGGTGCACGGGGGCGCGCCGGGCGTCCGTCGTGCGGGTCACCAGGCCGGAGTCCTCGAGCACGCGCAGGTGCTTGGACACCGCCTGGACGGACATGTCGTACGGCCGGGCGAGCTCGCCCACGCTGGCGTCGCCCGACGCGAGCCGGGCCACCATGTCGCGGCGCGTGGGGTCGGCGAGCGCCGAGAACACGCGCGAGAGCGGGTCGGCCGTCACGGGACCTCCTCGTCGGACGCCGCAAGCGGCGGCCTTTCGTCAACTGTTTGGTTGACTACGACGTTACGCTCGTGTCGTGTCATCGTCAACCCTCCGGTTGATGAGAGTCAGGTCCTTCGTGCACGCTCGAAGTCGTCGAGCGAGACCGTGCGCTCGACGGCGTGGTCCACGATCCGCTCGGGGTAGCCGGCCGGTTGCTCCCGGAGCTTCCATGGCTCGTGGACCGCCCGGCCCTCGACGCCGCGCAGCTCCGGCACCCAACGGCGCACGTAGCTTCCGTCGGGGTCGAACTTCCTGCCCTGCGTGACGGGGTTGAAGATGCGGAAGTACGGCGCGGCGTCCCGGCCCGTCCCGGCGACCCACTGCCAGTTGAGCTGGTTCTGCGAGACGTCGCCGTCCGCGAGGTGCGCCATGAAGTGCGCCGCGCCGCGCTGCCACCGCACGTGCAGGTCCTTGACGAGGAACGACGCGACGACCATCCGCACGCGGTTGTGCATCCACCCCTCGCCGAGGAGCTGGCGCATGCCGGCGTCGACGAGCGGGTAACCGGTGCGCCCGGCTGCCCAGGCCGACAGGTACCGGTCCTCGTCCGCGCCGGTCGCCCACGCGTCGTCGGGCACGACCGTGCGCAGCGACCGCCGCGCGGCCCCCGGGTGGTGGAACAGGACGTCCGCGTGGAACTCGCGCCACGCGAGCTCGGAGCGGTAGGCGAGCGCGTCGTCGGACGGCGCGAGCCCGTCGTGCAGTGCCGTCCGCACGTCGGCGAGGAGGGTCCGCGGGTGGAGCTCGCCCCACTTGAGCGGGATCGACATGCCCGACGTCGCGGGCCGGTCCGGCCGGTCGCGCTCGGTCGCGTAGCCCGCGAGCTGGTCCGCGAGGAAGTCCCGCCACCGGCGGCGAGCGGCCGCCTCGCCCGCGGCGGGCAGGAGCGCGTCCGTCCCCGGGTCGTCCGGGACGCCGTCGGACCGCGCGGACGCCCACGGCACGGCGCGCGGGCGCGGCACCGGGTCGCGCCACCCGTGCGCGACCCACGCGTCGCGGAACGGCGTGAAGACCTGGAACGGGGTCCCGGTCCGCGTGAGCACGCGCCCGGGTGCGACGGCGTAGGGGGAGCCGGTGCGCACGAGGCGCGCCCCGCCGTCGGTCAGCGCCTGCGCGACCGCTTCGTCCCGCGTGACGCCGTAGGGCTCGTACGACCCCGCGACGTGCACCTCCTCGGCGCCCACCTCGCGCGCGAGCGCGGGCACGACCGCGCGCGGGTCCCCGTGCCGCACGACGAGCCCGCCGTCCGTCGCGGCGTCGAGCGCGGTGAGGCTGCGGGCGAGGTACGACCGGCGCGGGGCGCCCGCGGCGCCCCAGAGGCGCGGGTCGAGCACGTAGAGCGCGACGACGTCGTCGCCGGCCTCCCGGGCGGTCTCGACGGCCGCCACGAGGGCCGGGTTGTCGGCGAGGCGCAGGTCGCGGCGGCACCACCAGAGGGTCGGCATCCGGCCACGCTAACGGTCGCCGGTCGGGCACGCCGGTGGGAGCATCGCAGGATGGACGGTGACGACCCGAAGGGGCAGGACGACGCCCGGCGCCGCGCGCTCGGGCGCGAGGCGCGCACCGAGCCCGACCCGGGCGCGCCGCCGTTCGGGACGGGCACCGCGGCGGGTGTCGGGGCGGCCGAGGGGCCGGCGGCCGGGGCGATCGAGGGGGACCACGCGTTCTTCGGGCACCCGCGCGGCCTGCTGACGCTCTTCACCACGGAGCTGTGGGAGCGGTTCAGCTACTACGGGATGCGCGCGATCCTGCTGTTCTACCTCACGGACACCGTGGCGAACGGCGGTCTGGGCATCGACGAGACGACCGGGCTCGCGCTCGTCTCGATCTACGGCACGAGCGTGTACCTGCTCTCTGTCGTCGGCGGCTGGCTCGCGGACCGCGTGATCGGCTCGCGGCGCTCGGTCCTGTACGGCGGGATCATCATCGCGGCCGGGCACGTGAGCCTGACGGTCCCCGGCACGGGCTTCTCGATGGCCGGCATCGCGATGGTCGCGCTCGGGACCGGCCTGCTCAAGCCCAACGTGTCCTCGATGGTCGGCGAGCTCTACGCGCGCGACGACCCGCGCCGCGACTCGGGCTTCTCCATCTTCTACATGGGCATCAACCTCGGGTCGTTCATCGCGCCGTTCCTCGTCGGGGCGGCGCGCGCCTGGGGCGGCTACCACGCGGGGTTCGCCGTCGCGGCGGTCGGCATGGCCGTCGCGCTCGTGTTCTTCGTCGCCGGCCGCCGCTACCTCGGCGAGGCGGGCGCGCACGTGCCCAACCCCGTGCGCCCCGAGGAGCGGGCGAAGATCGCGCGCATCTTCCTGCTCATCGCCGCGGGCGTCGTGCTCGTGGGGCTGGTCGCGGTCCTGGTGGCCGGCGGCTTCGACATCTCGACGTTCATCGACACGATGTCCTACCTCGCGTTCCTCGCGCCGATCGCGTACTTCGTCGTGATGTACCGCTCGCCGCGCGTGACCGACGCCGAGCGTCCCCGCGTCATCGCGTACATCCCGCTGTTCGTCGCGGCGATGCTCTTCTGGATGATCTTCGAGCAGGCCGCGACGACGCTCTCCGCGTTCGCGAAGAACCGGACCGACCTCACCTTCTTCGGGGTCGGCATCAGCCCCGAGTTCTTCCAGTCGGTCAACCCGCTGTCGATCATCGTCCTCGCGCCGGTGTTCGCGTGGATCTGGCTCAAGACCGGCGACCGCCCGACGACGGCCAACAAGTTCGCGATCGGACTCACGCTCGCGTCGGTGTCGTTCCTCTTCCTCGCGGTCGCGTCCGCGGTCGTCGGCGACGGCAAGGCGCCGTCGTGGGTGCTCGTGCTCGTCTACGTGATCCAGACGCTCGGTGAGCTGTGCCTGTCTCCCGTCGGCCTCGCCGCCACGACCCTCCTCGCGCCCAAGGCGTTCCGCTCCCAGGCGATGGCGCTGTGGTTCCTCGCGCCCGCGGCGGGGCAAGCCATCACGGCCCAGGTCGTGCAGGTCACCGAGGGGGCGTCGGACACCGCGTACTTCGGCAGCATCGGCGCCGTGACCCTCGTGTTCGCGCTCGCGCTGTTCGCGCTCGCGCCGTGGGTGGCCCGGCACATCCGGCACGCCGACGAGCTCGAGGGCGCGCACACCGCCGGGGCCTGACGGGGAGGTGCCGGCGTGCGCACCGCGACCGGGCGCGCGAGGTCGCGCCGTTGCGACCTCGCGCGGTTCCGGGCCCGGCGTCCCGCTGTCAGCGCAGCCAGGGCGCCCGGCGGACCAGGGGCAGCGCGGCCCAGCGACGTCCGAGCCCCCAGGTGTCGCCCGCGAGTGTCGTCGCGAGGACGACGAGGAGCAGCACCACGAGGACGTGCTGGTCGACGACCGGATTGTTCGACCCGGCCGTGAACGGCCACTGCGAGAGCCAGAGCATCCCGAAGAGCAGGGCGCCGCTCACCGCGGCCACGCGCAGGCCGATCCCGAGCAGGAGCGCGAGCCCCACGCCGAGCAGCCCGAGCATGAAGAGCCAGTCGGTGACCGGGCCGGCCATCGCGGTGAACGTCCCCGCGAGCGGGCCCTGGACCCCGTGCTCGAGGTAGCCCTGGGCCGGGGCGGCACCCGCGAGCCACGCGCGCTCGCGCGGCGTCGCGTACCCGAGGCCGACGAGCTTGTCGGCGAACGGCCAGAGGAAGACGACGGCACCGCCGAGCCGGGCGAGCGCGAGGGCGTGCCGGGCGGAGGAGCGCGTGACGACGTCGTCCTGGGTGACGAGGCCGGGCGACGCCGGGGTGGCCGCGCCGGGAGCGGTCTCGGACGACGCGACGGGCGGTGAGGTCGTGCGCGTGGTGGACGTGGACATGAGGTGCCCCCTCGGGAACGGGATCTGAGGATCGGGTCGGTGCCAGGACCTGGCCTGCTGCCCCTGCGCGGTGTCGCTCTCCGTCGAGGCGTCGCGCAGGTCCCTGGCCGTGACGTGCTCGTCCACGGTGGCAGGGATACCTGCGGCGGTTCAACCCTTACGTAACGTTTAGGTGGAGATCCCTCGGTGGGTACGGGGTCCACGTACGTAGCCCGACGACCACGGGACGGACGCCCGGTTCGTCCGGTCGCCGGCAGGCGTAATGTGACCCGGCGGCCGGAGGATCGGCCGCGGCCACCCGTCGAAGGAGCTGAACCGACATGAGCCGCCCCCTGCGCTCCCGGACGTCCACCCACGGCCGCAACATGGCCGGCGCCCGCGCCCTCTGGCGCGCGACCGGCATGGGCTCGGAGGACTTCGGCAAGCCGATCATCGCGATCGCGAACTCGTACACGCAGTTCGTCCCCGGCCACGTCCACCTCAAGGACATGGGCGACCTCGTCGCGTCGGCGATCCGCGAGGCCGGCGGCGTCTCCAAGGAGTTCAACACGATCGCCGTCGACGACGGCATCGCGATGGGCCACGGCGGCATGCTCTACTCGCTGCCGAGCCGCGACCTCATCGCCGACTCGGTCGAGTACATGGTCAACGCCCACTGCGCCGACGCGCTCGTGTGCATCTCGAACTGCGACAAGATCACGCCCGGCATGCTCAACGCCGCGCTGCGGCTCAACATCCCCGTGATCTTCGTGTCCGGCGGCCCCATGGAGGCCGGCAAGGCGGTCATCGCCGACGGCGTCGCCAAGACCCCCCTCAACCTCGTCAACGCGATCAACTACTCGGCGGACGACGACGTGTCCGACGCCGCGCTCGCGCAGGTCGAGGAGAACGCGTGCCCCACGTGCGGCTCGTGCTCGGGCATGTTCACCGCGAACTCCATGAACTGCCTCACCGAGGCGCTCGGCCTGTCGCTGCCGGGCAACGGCTCGACCCTCGCCACGCACGCCGCGCGCAAGGAGCTCTTCCTCGAGGCCGGCCGCACGATCGTCGACCTCGCCAAGCGCTACTACGAGGACGAGGACGACTCCGTCGCGCCGCGCTCGATCGCGACGAAGGCCGCGTTCTCCAACGCCATGGCGCTCGACGTCGCCATGGGCGGCTCGACCAACACCGTGCTGCACATCCTCGCCGCGGCGCAGGAGGGTGAGGTCGACTTCGACCTCACCGACATCGAGCGCATCAGCCGCCAGGTGCCGTGCCTGTCCAAGGTCGCGCCGAACCACCCGAACTTCCACATGGAGGACGTGCACCGCGCCGGCGGCATCCCCGCCCTCCTCGGCGAGCTCGACCGCGCGGGCCTGCTCGACCACGACGTCACGAGCGTCCACACGCCGACGCTGCGCGCCTGGCTCGACGACTGGGACGTCCGCGGCGGCACGGCGACCGAGCGGGCGATCGAGCTGTTCCACGCGGCGCCCGGAGGCGTGCGCACCACGCAGGCGTTCTCGACGTCGAACCGCTGGGAGTCGCTCGACACCGACGCGGCGGACGGCTGCATCCGCGACCTCGAGCACGCGTACACCGTCGAGGGTGGCCTCGCCGTGCTGCGCGGCAACCTCGCCGAGGACGGCGCCGTCTTCAAGACCGCGGGCGTCGACCCCGACGTCTTCCACTTCGTCGGCAAGGCCCTCGTCTGCGAATCGCAGGACGAGGCGGTCGAGAAGATCCTCACCAAGCAGGTCGAGCCGGGCCACGTCGTCGTCGTGCGCTACGAGGGCCCCGCGGGCGGCCCCGGCATGCAGGAGATGCTCTACCCGACGTCGTTCATCAAGGGCCGTGGCCTCGGCAAGGTGACGGCGCTCATCACCGACGGCCGCTTCTCCGGC
The DNA here is from genome assembly GCF_049913115.1 of Cellulosimicrobium sp. E-16. Lineage (NCBI taxonomy): Bacteria > Bacillati > Actinomycetota > Actinomycetes > Micrococcales > Promicromonosporaceae > Cellulosimicrobium > Cellulosimicrobium sp. E-16. The sequence continues at coordinate 3,149,500 of NZ_CP183974.1, read as the reverse complement.
GGGTCGTCGGGCATCTCCGTCGGGCACGTCTCGCCCGAGGCCGCCGCGGGCGGCGTCATCGGCCTCGTCGAGGACGGCGACGAGATCGAGATCGACGTCGACACGCGCCTCATCCGCCTCAACGTCCCCGACGACGTGCTCGCCGAGCGCCGCGCCAAGATGGAGGCGCGCGAGAACCCGTGGCAGCCGGTCGACCGCGACCGCTACGTCTCGCCGGCCCTCCAGGCCTACGCCGCCATGGCGACGTCCGCCGACCGCGGCGCCGTCCGCGACGTGTCGCTCATCAAGCGCAGCCGCTGATCCGGCCGACGACGGGCCCGCACCTCGTGAGGTGCGGGCCCGTCGTCGTGCCAGGGACGTGCGTCCGCGGAGGGCGTCAGCATTCCTCCTCGGACTGCTCCGTGACGACCCACCGTGTCCCCGCGGGCGCCATGACGGCGCTGCCGCAGTCGCCGCCGCCGTAGACGACGGACAGCACCGTCGCATCGGCGCGCTCCTCGCGGACCGCGATCTCGACGTCCGGGACGTCGCCGACGGCCGCGTACAGCCCGGCGGTCGTCGTGGTCATCGACGCGCAGTCCGTGATGCCCGGCCACCCCTGCGACGTCATCTCGGCGACCATCCGCTCGACGAGCTCCGGGGCGAGGTAGCCGCAGGCGACGTCCACGTCCGGCACCCGGCTCGCGGCGAGCCACGCGCGGAACGACTCCTCGGGCGTCTCGCCGGGCCCGCCCGCGGGCTCCACGTCGTCGGTGGTCTCGTCCTCCGCTGCGGTCGTGACGTCGTCAGGGGACGCGGTCGGAGAGCCGGACGGCGACGGCGACACCGCCGACGTCGCGTCGCCCGGGTCCGCGCCCGACGGCCCCGGGGCGGTGCACGCGGTCGTCACGACGAGCGCGAGGGCGGAGACGAGGGCGCCGGTGGCGAGGGATCGTGTCTGCACGGCCCCATGATGCCGTGCCGGTCCCGGAGAGGTCGGCGCGTCTCGGAGCGTCCCGGCGCGCCGTCGACGGGCAGCGTTCCTAGAGTGGGGGCATGACTGGGCAGACCCCGCGCGCCGACGCCGGACCCGACCTCAAGCCTCGTTCCCGCCAGGTCACGGACGGCCTGGAGGCGACCGCGTCGCGCGGGATGCTGCGCGCCGTCGGTATGGGCGACGAGGACTTCGCCAAGCCGCAGATCGGCATCGCGAGCTCGTGGAACGAGATCACGCCGTGCAACCTGTCGCTCGACCGGCTCGCGCAGGGCGCGAAGGAGGGCGTGCACGCGGGCGGCGGGTACCCGCTCCAGTTCGGGACGATCTCCGTCTCCGACGGCATCTCCATGGGCCACGAGGGAATGCACTTCTCGCTCGTGAGCCGCGACATCATCGCGGACTCGGTCGAGACGGTCGTCCAGGCGGAGCGCCTCGACGGGACGGTGCTGCTCGCCGGGTGCGACAAGTCCCTCCCCGGGATGCTCATGGCGGCCGCGCGCCTGGACCTGGCGAGCGTGTTCCTCTACGCGGGCTCGATCATGCCGGGCTGGGTCAAGCTCTCGGACGGTACGGAGAAGGACGTCACGCTCATCGACGCGTTCGAGGCGGTCGGCGCGTGCGCGCGCGGGCTCATGAGCCGCGAGGACGTGGACCGCATCGAGCGCGCGATCTGCCCCGGCGAGGGCGCGTGCGGCGGCATGTACACGGCGAACACGATGGCGTCGGTCGCGGAGGCGATGGGCATGTCGCTGCCCGGCTCGGCGGCGCCGCCGTCGGCGGACCGGCGCCGCGACGCGTTCGCGCACCGATCGGGCGAGGCCGTGGTCAACCTGCTGCGGCTCGGGATCACCGCGCGCGACATCATGACCAAGGAGGCGTTCGAGAACGCGATCGCCGTCGTCATGGCGTTCGGCGGGTCGACCAACGCCGTGCTGCACCTGCTGGCCATCGCGCACGAGGCCGAGGTGGACCTCACGCTCGCCGACTTCGACCGGGTCGCGAGCCGCGTGCCGCACCTCGGCGACCTCAAGCCGTTCGGCCGCTACGTGATGAACGACGTGGACCGCATCGGGGGCGTGCCCGTCGTCATGAAGGCCCTGCTCGACGCCGGGCTGCTGCACGGCGACGCGCTCACCGTCACGGGCCGCACGGTGGCGGAGAACCTCGCCGACATCGACCCGCCCGACCCGGACGGCAAGATCCTGCGGGCGCTCGACAACCCGATCCACCACACGGGCGGCATCACGATCCTGCACGGGTCGCTCGCGCCCGAGGGAGCCGTCGTGAAGTCCGCCGGGTTCGACGAGGACGTGTTCGAGGGGACGGCGCGCGTCTTCGAGCGCGAGCGCGCGGCGCTCGACGCGCTGGAGGACGGGACGATCACCGACGGCGACGTCGTCGTCATCCGGTACGAGGGACCCAAGGGCGGTCCGGGGATGCGCGAGATGCTCGCGATCACGGGTGCGATCAAGGGCGCCGGGCTCGGCAAGACCGTCCTGCTGCTCACCGACGGCCGTTTCTCCGGCGGGACCACCGGCCTGTGCGTCGGGCACGTCGCGCCCGAGGCGGTCGACGGCGGCCCCGTCGCGTTCGTGCGCGACGGCGACCCGATCCGGCTCGACGTGGCGAACAAGACGCTCGACCTGCTCGTCGACGCCGACACGCTCGCCGCGCGCCGCGACGGCTGGGCCCCGCTGCCCCCGACGTTCACGCGCGGCGTGCTCGCGAAGTACGCAAAGCTCGTCCAGTCCGCGTCGCGCGGCGCGATCCTGGAGTGACCCCGGGGCGCGCGGGCGGGGGAGGCGCGCACTAGCGTGGTGTCACACCTCGCCGCAGCGACGCCGACCCGGAGGACCGCCATGACCGAGACCGCCGACGACCGCATCACCGCGCGGCAGTTCCACGACAGCGACGGCGTCGAGGACTGGCGGGTCATCCTCAGGACGGTGCAGACGCTGTTCCGCACGGGGTCGTTCACCGCCGGCGTCGAGCTGATCGACGCGATCGGCGAGCTCGCCGAGGCGGCGAACCACCACCCCGACGTGGACCTGCGCTACGGGACCGTGACGGTCCGGCTGACCTCGCACGACGTCGGCGGCGTGAGCGCGCGCGACGTCGACCTCGCCCGGCAGATCTCCGCCGCGGCGCGCGAGCTCGACCTCATCGCGGACCCGACGGCGGTGCAGGACCTGGAGATCGCGATCGACACGCTCGTCGGCACGGCGGTGCAGCCGTTCTGGCGCGCCGTCCTCGGGTTCGACGAGGGCGCCCCGGAGCTGCCCGCGCCCGAGCTCCGGGACCCGACGACCCGCGCTCCCGCGTTCTGGTTCCAGCAGATGGACGCGCCGCGGGAGCAGCGCAACCGCATCCACGTGGACGTGACGGTGCCGCACGACGTCGCCGAGGCGCGCGTGACGGCCGCCATCGCGGCGGGCGGGCACCTCGTGTCCGACCGCCGCGCGCCCGCCTTCTGGGTCCTGGCCGACGCCGAGGGCAACGAGGCGTGCGTGTGCACGTGGCAGGCGCGCGACTGACGCGCGCGACGTCACGTCCGGCCCGGCGGCACGGCCTGGCCCGGCCGAGGGTTCAGGCGCGCACGACGACGAGCTCGTCGTAGCCCGGGACGAGCACCTGCCGCTTGGCACGGCGGGACACGACGCGCAGGGGTGCGCCGTCGTCCCACAGCGCATGCAGCAGCGCGGCGATCTCGGCCCGGGCGAGCGCCGCCCCGAGGCAGAGGTGGCGGCCCGCGCCGAACCAGAGCTGGCGCGTCTCGCGCACGTAGGGGCGGTCCGCACGGAACGGCCCGGCGGCGACGTTCGCGGCCCACGTGAGGATCATGACGCGCTCGCCGGCGCGCAGCGTGCGCCCCGCGACCTCGACGTCCGCGGAGACGCCGCGACCGATGACCGACGCCGGGCTGGTCACGCGCAGCCCCTCGCGCACGGCGTTCTCGACGGCGTCGGGCTCGCCCGCGGCGCGCTCGACGGGGTGCGCGCGCTCGTCGGCCATGAGCCGCAGCAGGCGGTGCTGCTCGCCCGTGTCGATCAGGAGCGCCGTGGTGCGGGCCATCGCGGACGCCGACGTCTCGGTGCCCGCCACCATGAGCAGGCTCGCGAGCCCTGTGGTCTCCTCCAACCCGAGGCCGAGCTCGCGGCACCGGCCGAGCAGGCGGTCGGCGGGGGCGTGCCGCCACCCGTCGGGCACGCCCCGGGTCAGCTCGGCGACGATCTCCTGCGCCGCGGTGACCTGCTCCGGCGACAGGTAGGTCGAGCCGGCGCTGCCGAGCGCGATCGACGCGAGGCGCTCTCCCGTCGCGAAGGCCGTGAGCGCGTCGTCGTCGCCCGGGACGACGGTGGCCGCGTCGTCGGGAGCGGCGCTCCCGCCGAGCGTCGGGATGCCGAGCAGGGAGATCATCATCCGCCCCACGAGCACGCGGGCGAGCCGGCCGACGTCGACCGTGCCGCCTGCTGCGAGGGTCCGGCGCGCGTCGTCGAGGGCGACCGACCACGCGCCGTCGACGAGCGCCGCGGCGCTCGCCTCGGTGAAGAGTTCGCGCGAGCGCGTGCGCAGGTCGTGGTGGCCGGGGCCGTCGAACAGGTCGAGCACCCAGTCGCCGAGGATCTGTGCCCACAGGTGCCCGACCCCGCCCTCGCCGACGATCGTGAAGTGCCGATGGTCGGTGAGGATGCGGCGCCCGACCGTCGGGTCGGCAGTGACCCAGCCGAGTCCCGGGACCTTGCGCAGCCCGCCACCCTCGCGCGCGCCGGCGAGCGCCCCGCCCGCCAGCAGGACGCCGGCCATCGCGGGCCGCGCGGCGGCGAGCACCTGGAGCTCGCGCCGGGTCGTGGGCAGGGCGCGGCGCCTCTCGCGGGTGGTCGCCGGCGGGGTCGTGGTCGCAGTCACCGGGTCAGTGTGGCGCACGCGCAGCGGTTCCTGGCGTGCGCGTCGCGATCTGGGGATGGGCAGTTCACCCCATCGGATCCTGTGGACGACCGCCGTCGGAGCGGGTCTGCTTGGCTACTGTGTCGCGCGTGCCAGACAACCCCGCCGGGACGGCGTCCCGCCCGCCCCTCGCGCCCCCGACGGCCGTGCTCGCCGCAGTCGGGGTCCACCTGCCCGAGCGCACGGTCGACGTGCGCGAGGCGGAGCGCGCCCTCGCGGCGCGCAACCCGGGCGCGGCGCCGCGCGTCCCGATGGTCTCGCGCCTCACGGGCGTGCGACAGGTGCACGTGCTCCCGGACGACTGGGACGCGTCCGACCTCGCCGTCGCGGCCGCGGAGAAGCTGCTCGCGACCGAGGGACTGGCGACCGACGACGTCGACCTGCTGCTCTTCGCCTCGGCGAGCCAGGACATGGTCGAGCCGGCGACGAGCCACATCGTCGCCGCGAAGCTCGGGGTCCGGGCGCCGGTGATGGACGTCAAGAACGCGTGCAACTCGGTGCTCAACGCGATCGAGGTCGCGGAGGCGCTCATCGGCACCGGGCGCTACACGACCGTCCTGATCGCGTCGGGGGAGGCGCCGTCGCGCGCGGTGCGCTGGGACGTCCCGGACCGCGCGACGTACCTGCTCTCCGCGTCGGGCTACACGATGTCCGACGCCGGCGCGGCCGTCCTCGTGCGCCGCGCCACCGCCGTCGAGGCCGAGGCGCGCGACGCGGACGGCGTGCCCGCGCCGCGCGGCATCCTCGCGAGCGCGTTCGGTGCGGAGTCGGCGCACTGGGACGTCGGCATGCTCCCGGGCGGCGGCACCGCGCACCCGCGCGACCTCGAGCGGACGTACTTCGAGATCGACGGGTCGCGCCTGCGAGACGCGTTCCTCGCCCTCGGGCCGGGCGTCGTCCTCGACGCGCTGAGCCGTGCGGGCCTCGGGTGGGACGACGTCGCGCTCGTGGCGGTCCACCAGGTCGCCGTCGCGTACCTCGACGACGTGCACGCCGCGCTCGGCCTCCCGACGGGCCGCACGCTCGTCACCGTCGCCGACCACGGCAACGTCGCCTCCGCGACGCTCCCGCTCCAGCTCGCCACCGCCATCGAGACGGGGCGGGTCGGGCCGGGGGACGTCGTCGTGCTCGTCGGGCTCGCCGGCGGGATCAGCATCGGCGCGACGGTGGTGCGGCTGTGACGGCACGCCGGTTCACGCGGCACGTCGCGAGCCCGCAGCGGCTCGCGGTCGTCGTGCCCGCGCGCGACGAGGCGCACGGGATCGTCGCGACGCTCGAGGCGCTGCGCGACCAGCAGGACACCGACTTCGACCTCGTCGTCGTCGACAACGGGTCGTCGGACGGGACGGGCGACCTCGTCCGGGAGACGGCGGCGGCGTGGGGCATGACGCGGTGGCGCGTGGTCGACGAGCCGCAGAAGGGCACGGGGGCGGCGGCCGACACGGGGATGCGCGCGGCGATCGAGCAGGGGGCGACGCACCTCGCGCGCACGGACGCCGACTGCCTCCCGCTGCCGGACTGGACGCGGCGCGTGCGGGCCGCGTTCGCGAGCGGGCACGACCTCGTCGCGGGCCGGCTCGTGGCGCGGACGGACGACCGGCCGGTCTCGCGCGTCCAGCAGGGGGTGCTGTCGGCGGCGGTGAGCGTCGCGAGCACGTTCGGGCGCTTCCGGCCCGGCAACCAGGACCCGTCCTACCTCGGCCCGTACGTCATGGCGCCGGGCTGCAACATGGCGATCACGGCCGAGCTCTACGAGGCCGCGGGCGGGTTCCCGCGCACGGCGATCGAGGACGTCCACGAGGACCGGGCGCTCGTCAACGCGGTGCGCCGCCTCACGCGGCGGTACGGCGCGCACCGCGAGGTCGTCGTGCTCGCGTCGGCACGCCGGGCGCACGCCTGGGGCCTCGTGCGCACGCTCGGCTGGTACGCCGACCATCGCTACCGGCCCGACGTCGTGGACATCCGGTGACCGGGACGACGCCCGCGCCCGCGCCCACCCGGCTCGTCGCGGCGATGCGCTGGGAGGAGCGCGTCCAGCGCGGGGCTCACCCGCTCGTCTACCCGGCGATCCGGGCGCTGCGCCACCGCGGTCCCGTCGTGCGCGTCCCGGGCATCGGGGTGGTCGTGTCCGACGCCGCGACCGCGCGAGCCGTGCTGCTCGACACCGAGCGCTTCACCAAGGTGGGCCCGGGGTCGCCGGCGGACCTCTGGACGCCCGTGCTCGGCCCGTCCGTGCTGCTCAACATGGAGGGCGCCGACCACGCGCGCCTGCGCCGGGCGCTGTCCGGGCTGTTCACGCCCCGCGCGGTGCGTGAGCTCGTCGCGGTGAGCGTCCCCGACGTCGTCGCGGGCCTCGCCCCGCGCCTGCTCGCGGGCGAGCACGTCGACCTCGTCGCGGAGACCGCGACCATGGCGGGCACCGTCATCTGTGCCATGACCGGGCTGCCGCCCACCGACGCCGCCGTCCGCGAGGCGATGACGGCCGCGCAGTCCGTGGTCGGCCTGGTGCGGCTGCACCGGCGCAGCCTCACGCCCGCGCAGGTGCGGCACGCGCGTGCCGTCCTCGCCCGGCTCTCGGCCCCGGCCCGCGACGCCTACCGCGCGGGCGACCCCGCGACCGTGCCTGGGCGCATGCGCGAGCTCGGGCTCTCGGAGGACGAGGCGATGGGCGCGGTCGGCGCGTTCGTCCTCACGGGGACCGAGACCATCCAGTCCTTCGTGCCACGCCTCGTCGCGCTCTCCGCGGACACCGGCTGGCTCGACCGGCTCCTCATGGCGGACCCCGGTGCCGGACCGGAGCCTGCCGCGCTGCGCGGCCGCGTCGTCGAGGAGGCGCTCCGCGTCACGGCGCCCACCCCCGCGATGCTGCGCGCGGTGCGGACCGACGCGACCGTGGGCGACGTCCGTGTCCGCGCGGGGGACCGGGTCGTGATCGCGACGATCTCCTGCTGCAAGGACGCGGGCCCCTTCGACCCGGACGCCCCCGTCGACCCGGCCGTGCGGCACCTGTGGTTCGGGGCCGGCCCGCACTTCTGCCTCGGCATGCCGCTCGCCATGGCCCAGGTCGACGCGGTGCTGGACGCCCTGCGCCCCGTCGCCGCCGCGGGGCGGAGCGTCGAGGTCGCCGACCGTGCCGTCGCGCGCGGGGTGCTCATCCCCGCGTACCGCTCGCTCGTCCTGCGGGCGGCAGACGGTGGGGTGTGCGCGTCGGGCGTGGCCGCGCGTCCGGGCGCGGGATCGGCCGCGTCGCCCGCGGGGGAGGCGGCGTGACCGCGCTCGACGACGCGGCCCGCCACCTGCTGGGCCCTGTCCTCGAGCGGGGCGCCCCCGGGCACGCGTCCGCCGACGCCGTCGCGCTCCGGCGCTGGACGCGGCCCGGTCGTCGGGGCGCGCGCGTGCGCGAGGAGGTCACGTATGCCGACCTCGCGCGCCGCGTCGAGGCGACCGCGACGGCGCTGGCAGCCGACGGTCTCGCGCCCGGGGACCGGGCGCTGTTCTCGGTGCGGCCCCGTCCGGCTGGCGTCGTGCTCGCGTTTGGGGTCGTCCGCGCGGGCGGCACGATCGTGTTCGTCGACCCCGGCTCGACCCCCGAGCTGTTCACGGCGCGCGTGGGCGCGGCCGGGCCGTCGCTCGCGACCACCGAGTCGCTGCTGTACGCGGTGTCGCGGGGGCCGTTGCGCCGTCTGGCCCGCTCGCGCGGCCTGCTCCTGCCGGACTACGCGAGCCTGCCGCTGCGGCACGTGCACGCGGGGCCGTGGCTCCCCGGGGTACCGCGCGGCTCGCGCGCCGCGCGCCGCCTCGCCGCGAGCCCGCTCGACCACGCGGCGCTGCCGTCGCTCGACCCGGACCGTGATGCCCTGACCGTCTTCACGTCCGGTACGACGGCGCAGCCGAAGGCCGTCGTGCACACGGCGGGGTCGCTGCTCGCCGGGTGCGACCTGCTGCGCGACGTGTTCGCGCTCGCGCCGGGCGACGTCGTGCACACCGACCAGATGCTGCTCGGCGTCCCCGCGCTGCTCGCTGGCGCCACGTGGTCCGTGCCCGCCGACCCGCCGGGTCGCGACATCACGACGTTCGCACGCCAGCTCGACGGCGCCGCGGGCACCTACCTCGTGCCGGCGGACGTCACGGCGCTGCTCGACGCGGTCGGGGCCGGGACGGTGCCCGCGCGCGGGCCGCGGGTCGCGCTCGTGGGCGGGGCGCCCGTGACGCGTGCGCTGCTGGAGCGCGCCACGCGCGTGCTGCCCGGCACGCGCTGGGTCGCGGTGTACGGGATGACGGAGATCCTGCCCGTCGCGGTGGTCGAGGCCCGGGAGAAGCTCGCGTACGCGGGGGACGGCGACCTGGTCGGCGTGCCCCTGCCAGGCACGGTCGCTCGGCTCGATCCGGTCGAGGGAGAGGAGCCCGAGGACGGCCAGGATGCCGTCGGCGAACCCGGGCGCGACGACGTCGTCGGGGAGCTCGTGCTGTCGGGGCCGTCGCTCATGGCGGGCTACCTGCACGACCTCGACGCCCCCGCCCGTGGCGCGGGCGCACGGGCCGCGGTGCACCGTACCGGCGACCTCGCGCGCCTCGACGCCGCGGGGAGGATCGTGCTCGTCGGCCGCACGCGGGACATGATCATCCGCGGGACGACGAACATCTACCCGGGTCTGTTCGAGCCGCGCGTCGCGGCGCTCGACGGCGTCGGCGAGGCGCTGCTCGTCGGGGTACCGCAGGTGGACGGGGACGAACGGGTCGCGCTGGTCGTCACCGCGGCGACGGGCGACCCGGTGACGGGCGAACCGCGGCCGGACGGGGCCGCAGGGCGCGGTCCACGGTCCGACGGTGGGTCGGCGGTCCGCCTCGACCCGCACCACCCGCTCGTCGACCGAGTGCGGGCCGCGCTGCCGGACGTGCTCGACCACGACGCGCTGCCCGACGCCGTGCTGCACGCCGACCGCATCCCGCTCGCCGGTCGCTCGCGCAAGCCCGACCGCGCGGCGCTCTCCCGCGCCGCCGCGCCGTTCGTGCACGCCGAGCCGACCGCCGTCGGCCGGGACACCCTCGGCGCCCGCGCGTGAGGGTCGTCGTCACCGGGGCGTCGGGGTTCGTCGGAGGGGCGGTGGCGCGCGGTCTGGTCGCCGACGGCCACGAGGTCTGGACGTCCTCCCGCCGCGACCCGGGGGTCCCGGGCGCCCGGCACCTCGCGTGGGACCTCACGGCCGGTCCGCTCGCCGAGCCGCCCGCGGTGGACGCCGTCGTGCACGCAGGCGCCGCCGTCTCCGACTGGTGCGCGCTCGACGTCGCGCGCGCCACCAACGTCGGCGGGACGCTCGCGGTCCGCGAGACGTTCCCCGGTGCGCGGTTCGTGCACGTGTCGTCCGGCAGCGTGTACGACCCGTACCGCCCGTGCGTGCGTGCCCGCGAGCACGAGGCTCCTGTCGACCGGTACCTCGACGCCTACGGGACGACCAAGGCGGAGGCCGAGCGCGCGCTGGCGCGCGACGTCGCGCGCCACCCCGACCGGGGCGCGGTCGTGGTCCTGCGCCCGCACGCGGTCTACGGTCCCGGCGACACGACGCTCCTGCCACGCGTCGAGGCCGCTGTGCGACGCGGACGTCTCCTCCTGCCGGGCGGCGGGCGCGTGCTCCAGGCGCTGACGCACGTCGACACGCTGCTCGCCGCGGTGCGCGCCGCCGTCGCGCTGCCCGACGAGACGGTCCGGGCGTCCGGCGGCGGGGAAGGGCTCACCCCGGGGCTGCTCGTCGCGAACGTCGCCGACGCCGAGCCGCTGGTCCTGCGCGACGCGCTCACCGACGCGCTGCGCCGACGCGGCACCGACGTCCGGGTCGTCGCCGTCCCGGTCCGCCCCGCGTGGGCGCTCGCGGGCGCGGTCGAGACGGTCGCACGGCGGCTGCGACGCCCTGAGCCGCCGCGCCTCACCAGGTACGCGCTGAGCCACCTCGCGATGGAGCGCACCTACGACCTCACGGTCCTGCGCGACGTGCTGGGAGTCGACCCTGCCCCGACGTCGTTCGCCTGGCTCGGCCGCGCCGGGTGATGCGCTGTCGCGCGAGCGACGCGTCCACGAGCGCAGCGCTCGCACGCTGACCGCAGCGCTCGGCGCCGGCTGCGTCCGTCCGAGGCGTCGACCGGGCAGGATGGACGGGTGGAGACCGGGACCGACCTGGCGCGGCGCTACTACGACGAGGTCGTCGGGCCGATCGTGCTCGGCCGATGGCCCGGGCTGCCGCACGCGGCGGGACGCCTCGGGAGCGGGTCCGACGTCCTCGGGCTCGACGACGCGACGTCGCGCGACCACGACTGGGGCCTGCGTCTGACGCTGCTGGTCGACGAGCCGATGGTCGACGAGGTCGACGCGCTGCTCGACGCGGCCCTGCCTCGCACGTTCGCCGGGCACCCGACCCGGTTCCCGACCACGTGGAGCCCGCACGGTCCGCACCAGGTCGAGGCGGCGTCGCCGTCGGGCTTCGTCACGTCGCGCCTCGGCGTCGACGCGACGCGCCCGCTCGCCGTCGACGCCTGGCTCGCGCTGACCGGTCAGGCGGTGCTCGAGGTGACGGCGGGCCCCGTCTTCGTGGACACCGAGGGCGCGCTGAGCGCCGCGCGCGACCGCCTCGCCTGGTACCCCGACGACCTGTGGCGGTACGCGGTCGCCGTCGACTGGGCGCGGATCGGGCAGGAGCTGCCGTTCGTCGGCCGGACGGCGGAGCGCGGTGACGACCTCGGGTCGCGCGTCGTCGCCGCCCGGCTCGTGCGCGTCGCGATGCACCTCGGGTTTCTGCTCGAGCGGCGCTGGCCGCCGTACGCGAAGTGGTTCGGGACGGCGTTCGCCGCGCTCCCGCGTGCCGGTGCTGTCGGTCCCGACCTCGCGGCCGCGCTCGCGGCCGACGACTGGAGGTCCCGCGAGGCGGCGCTGTGCCGGGGTCTGGAGACCCTGCACGACCTCCAGGGCGAGGTGGGCCTCCCGACCGTGGCCGACGTCGTCGTCCCGTTCTTCGACCGTCCGTACCGGGGGCTCGGGCCGGTGGCCGACGCGGTGACGGCCGCGATCCAGGACCCGGCGGTGCGGGCGCTGCCACCGGGCGTCGGGACGGTCGAGCAGTGGGTCGACGACGTCGACGTCCTCACGGACCCCGGCCGTCGCGTCGCCGCGGCGCGCGGTGTCGGGCAGGCTGGGACGACCACCCCGTGACCCAAGAGGAAGCCGTGCGATGACCTTGTCCGCACCCACCCCGGACCCCCTGCCCCGCGGCGGGTGGCCCGGCGCCGAGACGCCCGGTGACGCGCCCTGGTGGACGCGCTCGGTCGTGTACCAGGTGTACCCGCGCTCGTTCCAGGACACCGACGGCGACGGCGTCGGCGACCTCCCCGGGATCACCCGGCGCCTCGACCACCTGGAGCGGCTGGGGGTGGACGTCGTCTGGCTGTCCCCGGTGTACCGGTCGCCGCAGGCGGACAACGGCTACGACATCAGCGACTACGAGGACGTCGACCCGCTCTTCGGGTCGCTCGCGGACCTCGACGCCCTGATCGAGGGTCTGCACGCGCGCGGGATGAAGCTCGTCATGGACCTCGTCGTCAACCACACGAGCGACGAGCACCCGTGGTTCGTCCAGTCGCGGTCGTCCGCCGAGAGCCCGCGGCGCGACTGGTACTGGTGGCGCCCCCCACGCGCAGGCATGGAGCCCGGGGCACCCGGAGCCGAGCCGACCAACTGGCGCTCGTTCTTCGGCGGGAGCGCGTGGCGGTTCGACGAGGCGTCGGGGGAGTACTACCTGCACCTGTTCGACACCAAGCAGCCGGACCTCAACTGGGAGAACCCGGAGGTGCGCCACGCGGTCTACGCCATGATGCGCCGGTGGCTCGACCGCGGCGTCGACGGGTTCCGCATGGACGTCATCAACCTGGTCTCCAAGGACGTCGCGGCCGACGGCTCGTTGCCTGACGGCGAGGTGCACTGGGGGACGTACGGTGACGGGAGCCCGCACTACACGGACGGGCCGCGCGTGCACGAGTTCCTCGCCGAGATGCACCGCGAGGTGTTCGCGCCGTACCTCGCGCAGGGCCGCGAGATCCTCACCGTGGGGGAGACGCCGGGCGTGACCGTCGAGCACGGCGTCCGGTACACCGACCCCGACCGCCGCGAGGTCGACATGGTGTTCCAGTTCGAGCACATGGGCATCGACCACGGGGCGACGCGCTACGACCCGGTCCGGTGGGATCTCGCCGACCTTAAGGCGACCCTCGGCCGGTGGCAGGCGGGCCTCGCCGACCGCGGCTGGAACGCCCTGTACTGGGACAACCACGACCAGCCGCGCGTCGTCTCGCGCTTCGGCGACGACTCGCCCGCGCACCGCGTCGCGTCGGCCAAGGCGCTCGCGCTCCTGCTGCACCTGCACCGCGGCACGCCGTACGTCTACCAGGGCGAGGAGCTCGGCATGACGAACGCGCCGTTCACGCGCGTCGAGCAGTACCAGGACGTCGAGTCCCTCGGGTACTTCCGCGAGCTCACCGGCCGCACGGGCGGCCCGCGGCTGCGCACCGATGGCGAGATGCTCGCCGTGCTCGCGCACGCGAGCCGTGACCACGCCCGCACGCCCGTGCAGTGGGACGCGACCGCGAACGCCGGGTTCACGACCGGGACGCCGTGGCTCGAGGTCAACCCGAACCACACCACGATCAACGCGGAGGCCGCGTGGGCCGACGAGGACTCGGTCCTGCACTTCTACCGCCGGCTCGTCGCCCTGCGTCGTGACGAGCCGGTCGTCGCGCTCGGCGACTTCCACATGCTCCTCCCGGACCACGAGGCGCTCTACGCGTTCACGCGTGCCCTCGACACCCCGGACCCCGAGCGCGGTACCCGGCGGGACGAGCTCCTCGTCCTCGTGAACGTGAGCGGGCAGCCGCAGGACGTCCCCAACGGCGTGCTCGCCGGCTGGGAGGACGCGGCGACCGTGGTGGCCACGCACACCGCGGCGACCGCCGGCGGGCTCCCGGGCAGCGGCCGTCTGGAGCCCTGGGAGGCCGTCGTGCGCCGCCGCTCGACCGAGGTCCTCCCCGAGTAGGAGGCAGGTCATGCGACGGTAGGAGGTGTGTTCCGTCTGGGCCAAGAGTGCCCTATGCTCACCCCAGTCGGCAGGGCTGCCGGGCAGGGGGCCGCGGCGCGGCCGGGGAGGGGCGCACGGGTGCACACCACGGGAGCCCCCGCGATCGAGACGCGGGGGCTGCGCAAGACGTACCGGAGCCGCAAGGGGCGGTCGGTGGGCGTCGAGGGACTCGACCTCGTCGTCCCTGTCGGCGGGGTCCACGGGTTCCTCGGGCCGAACGGCTCCGGGAAGACCACGACGATCCGCATGCTCCTCGGGCTCGTTCGCGCCGACGCGGGGAGCGCGCGCATCTTCGGTCGTGAGGTGCCGCGGCACCTGCCCGACGTCGTCGGTCGCGTCGGTGCGATCGTCGAGTCCCCGAAGTTCTTCCCCGCCTTCAGCGCGCGCAAGAACCTCGACCTGCTCGCGGCGGCGATCGGCGCCCCCGCGGGCCGGGTGGGCGAGGTGCTTGCCGAGGTCGGCCTGTCCGACCGCGCCGGCGACCGGTACCGCGGCTACTCGCTGGGGATGAAGCAGCGGCTCGCGATCGCCGCGACGCTGCTCAAGGACCCCGACCTGCTCATCTTCGACGAGCCGACGAACGGGCTCGACCCCGCCGGGATCCGAGAGATCCGGGACACCATGCGATCGCTCGCGGACCGCGGGAAGACCGTGCTGGTGAGCAGCCACATCCTCGCCGAGGTCGAGCAGGTCGCGGACACGGTCTCGATCATCGCGCGCGGGCGCCTCATCGCGTCGGGGAGCGTGAGCGAGCTCATCGGTGCCGGCGGCGCGACGCTCCAGGTCGGGGTCCCCGACCCGGCGGGCGCCGCCGCGGTGCTGCGCGCCGAGGGCTACACGGTCCGCGAGGACGGGCCCCACCTGCTCGTGGACGGGGTCGCCGACGCCGCGCAGGTCACCCGGGCGCTCGCCGCCCACGACCACTGGCTCACCGAGCTCGTCCCGGTCCATGCCGGCCTCGAGGCGGTGTTCCTCGAGCTCGTCGGCAAGGACGAGGCCGCGGGCACGCGGCACGACCGTCGTGGTGACCACGCCGTCGCGACGCAGGGGGTCGTCGCATGAGCCGCCTGCTGAGGGTCGAGCTCCGTCGCCTCCGCGCGCGTCGCCTCGTGCGCTGGGCGAGCGCGGCGACCCTCGTCCTCGCGGCGCTGAGCGTGCTGCTCGCCTACACCCAGAGCCTGCCGCCGTCGCAGCTCGAGGTGGAGCAGGCGGAGCACGCGTACGAGCAGCAGCTCGACGACTGGGAGGAGAACGGCGACGAGTACGTCGCGCAGTGCGAGTCGGACCAGGAGGTCGCTCGCGAGACCGACCCCGCTGTCGACTACGGGTGCGACGATATGGCGCCCCGGCTCGAGTGGTTCCTCTCCGAGACCCCGACGTTCGACGGCGACGAGGAGTCCTGGCCGGCCCCGGGCGCGACGACGGTCACCCAGCTCGCACCGCTCCTACTCCTCTTCGCGCTCGTCGTCGGGGTGTCGTTCCTCACCGCCGAGATCTCGTCGGGGGCGATCGGGCTGTGGCTCACGTTCGAGCCGCGCCGTCAGCGCGTCTACTGGTCCAAGGCCGCCGCCGCAGCGCTCGGTGTGCTGCCCGTCGTCGTCCTCGCCTACCTCGTCATGGTGGGCGGTGCGTACGGGGCCTACGCGATCAACGGCCAGCTCGGGGCGGTCACCGCCGAGACGTGGACGCGGCTCGCGGGCGTCGGCGGACGGGCGGTGCTCGCTGCCGCGCTCGTCGCGGCCGCGGGTGCTGCGCTCGGCGTGCTGCTGAAGAACGCGGCGGGGGCGCTCGGTCTGGTCGTGGTCTGGGTCGCTGTCGTGGAGACGGTCGTCACGCTCGCCGTGCAGGATGCGCAGGCCTGGCTCGTGCGGACCAACGTCGCGGCCTGGGTCCAGGGCGGCACGACGGTCTGGGTGCAGGAGTGCACCACGGACGCGACGGGGATGACGTGCCAGGGCGTGGAACGGGTCGTCACCCAGGCGCAGGGTGGCCTCTACCTGCTGGCGGTCGCCGCCGTGCTGTCGCTGGTAGCAGCGGTCGTGTTCCGGCGGCGCGACGTCTCCTGACACCTCGTCCCGCCGCGTCGGCCCCTCCTCGTGCCGAGGCGCTCGTCCCATCTCGTGAGACGGGCGCCTCGACACGTGACATCCCCGAAACATGGGCGTACAGTCCCATGACGTGCAGACGATCCTCCTTGTAGTACTTCCTGAGCGCGCCGGCTGAGGCCACGCCACCAGGCTTCGTCAGCGCGCTCACCCCTCGTTCAGCCCGGCATCCCGGGTCCGAGGGGTTTTTTGTTGCCACCACACCGGCACGACAACACCACACAGGACCGCGGACGGCCCACCCCGGCCACCGCGAGCGCCGCACCCGCGAGACCCGCGAGCATCGGCACCGCACACCGCGACCAGCACGACCGCACCACCACGGTCGGCTCCGGTACCCGGCGGAGCGCCCCACGGGGCGCCCGCCGGGCCGAGGCCACGACACGCAGGAGACACCATGGCCCAGGGTCCCACCCCGGCACCTCCGCGACCGGGGGCCCCGACGCCCGCGGCGCCGGCGCCGAAGCCCGCCCCGACACCCGCGTCGGTCGCCCCGCGCGGCGACGTCCGGCGCGCTGCCACGGCTCGCCCGGCCGGCAGCACGCAGGGCGCCTCGACGGGTGAGGAGATGACCGGCGCGCAGTCGATCGTCCGCTCGCTCGAGGAGGTCGGTGCCGACGTCGTCTTCGGCATCCCGGGTGGTGCGATCCTCCCGACGTACGACCCGCTCATGGACTCGCAGCGACTGCGCCACATCCTCGTGCGCCACGAGCAGGGCGGCGGCCACGCCGCGCAGGGCTACGCGCACGCGACCGGCAGGGTCGGCGTGACCATGGCGACGTCGGGCCCCGGCGCGACGAACCTCGTCACCCCGATCGCCGACGCGAACATGGACTCGATCCCGCTCGTCGCGATCACCGGCCAGGTCGCCGCGGGCGCGATCGGCACGGACGCCTTCCAGGAGGCGGACATCGTCGGCATCACGCTGCCGATCACCAAGCACAACTTCCTCGTCACCGACCCGGACGACATCCCGCGCACCATCGCGGAGGCGTTCCACATCGCCTCGACGGGCCGCCCCGGGCCGGTGCTCGTGGACATCGCGAAGTCGGCGATGCAGTCGCGCACGACGTTCTCGTGGCCCCAGGACGTGCAGCTCCCGGGCTACCACC
Source organism: Cellulosimicrobium sp. E-16 (assembly GCF_049913115.1). Lineage (NCBI taxonomy): Bacteria > Bacillati > Actinomycetota > Actinomycetes > Micrococcales > Promicromonosporaceae > Cellulosimicrobium > Cellulosimicrobium sp. E-16. The sequence goes on along the minus strand of NZ_CP183974.1, from coordinate 3,132,249 downwards.
CGGTGACGAAGCCGCACAGCAAGCAGATCAAGGAGGCCGCGCGCCTGCTCGCGTCGGCCCGCCGGCCCGTGCTCTACGTGGGCGGCGGCGTGGTCCGCGCGAACGCGTCGGCCGAGCTGCGGCGCCTCGTCGACCTGTCGGGCGCGCCGGTCGTCACGACGCTCATGGCGCGCGGCGCCGTGCCCGACACGCACCCCCAGAACCTCGGGATGCCCGGCATGCACGGCACCGTCCCCGCCGTGGCGGCGCTCCAGAAGGCCGACCTCGTCGTGTCCCTCGGCGCGCGCTTCGACGACCGCGTGACGGGCAAGCTCTCGAGCTTCGCTCCGCACGCGCAGGTCGTGCACGCGGACATCGACCCGGCGGAGATCGGCAAGAACCGCGACGTGGACGTCCCGATCGTCGGCGACCTCAAGGAGGTCATCGCCGACCTGCTCCCCGAGCTCGAGCGCGAGCACGAGGCCAAGGGGAAGCCGGACGTCGAGGCCTGGTGGCGCCAGATCGACGACTGGCGCGAGACCTACCCCCTCGGGTACACCGAGCCCGACGACGGCCACCTCGCCCCGCAGCACGTCATCTCGCGCCTGGGCGAGATCTCCGGCCCCGAGTCGATCTACGTCGCGGGCGTCGGCCAGCACCAGATGTGGGCCGCGCAGTTCATCCGGTACGAGCACCCGCGCACCTGGATCAACTCCGGTGGCCTCGGCACCATGGGCTTCTCGATCCCCGCGGCGATGGGCGCGAAGGTCGGCCGCCCGGACGCCACGGTGTGGGCGATCGACGGCGACGGCTGCTTCCAGATGACCAACCAGGAGCTCGCCACCTGCACGATCAACGAGATCCCGATCAAGGTCGCGCTGATCAACAACTCCTCGCTCGGCATGGTGCGCCAGTGGCAGACCTTGTTCTACGACAAGCGCTACTCGAACACCGACCTGCACACGGGACACGGCACGGCGCGCGTCCCCGACTTCGTCAAGCTCGCCGACGCCTACGGGTGCGAGGGCATCCGCGTCGAGTCGATGGGCGAGGTCGACGCCGCGATCAAGCGCGCGATGGAGATCGACGACCGCCCCGTGGTCATCGACTTCAACGTCTCGCGCGACGCGATGGTGTGGCCCATGGTCGCCGCCGGCGTGAGCAACGACGACATCCAGTACGCGCGCGGCATCTCGCCCGCGTGGGACCGAGAGGACTGACCCGCCATGTCCCGCCACACCCTCTCCGTGCTCGTCGAGAACAAGCCCGGCGTGCTGACGCGCGTCGCGGGCCTGTTCGCCCGTCGCGCCTTCAACATCCACTCGCTCGCGGTCGGCCCGACCGAGCACGAGGAGATCTCGCGCATCACCGTGGTCGTCGACGTCGAGGAGCGCCCGCTCGAGCAGGTGACGAAGCAGCTCAACAAGCTGGTCAACGTCATCAAGATCGTCGAGCTGGACGCGGGCGCGTCCGTGCAGCGCGAGCTCCTGCTCGTCAAGGTGCGCGCCGACGGCGCGAACCGCACCGGCGTGCTCGAGGTCGTCAACCTCTTCCGCGCGAAGGTCGTCGACGTCGTGCCCGACGCCGTGACCATCGAGGCGACGGGCACGGGCGAGAAGCTGAACGCCCTGCTCGGGGCGCTCGAGCCCTACGGCGTGCGCGAGATCGTGAAGTCGGGGACCGTCGCCGTCGGGCGCGGGTCCCGCTCGATCACCGACCGCGCGCTGGAACGCGTGGTCCGCTCCGCCTGACGATCGCCTACCCTCGCACCAAGACCCGCACGGGCGTCGGTGCGCACCCGATCGTCGTTCCACCGCGAGACATCGCAACAGACCCCCTGCACCGCAAACGAAGAACCGAGGAGATCCATCGTGGCTGAGCTGTTCTACGACGACGACGCCGACCTGTCCATCATCCAGGCCAAGAAGGTCGCGATCGTCGGCTACGGGAGCCAGGGCCACGCGCACGCCCAGAACCTGCGCGACTCCGGCGTCGAGGTCGTCGTCGCCCTCCGCGAGGGCTCGAAGTCGACCGCCAAGGCCCAGGACGAGGGCTTCGAGGTGAAGTCCGTCGCCGACGCCGCGGCGTGGGCGGACCTGATCATGATCCTCGCGCCGGACCAGCACCAGCGCTCCATCTACAACGACGAGATCAAGCCGAACCTCGGCGCCGGCAAGACGCTCGCCTTCGCGCACGGCTTCAACATCCGCTTCGGCTACATCGAGGCCCCCGACGGCGTCGACGTCATCCTCATCGCGCCCAAGGCCCCGGGTCACACCGTGCGCCGCGAGTTCGTCGCGGGCCGCGGCATCCCCGACATCATCGCCGTCGAGAAGGACGCGTCGGGCCAGGCGTGGGACGTCGCGCTGTCGTACGCGAAGGCGATCGGCGGCACGCGTGCCGGCGTCATCAAGACGACGTTCACCGAGGAGACCGAGACCGACCTGTTCGGCGAGCAGGCCGTCCTGTGCGGTGGCGTGTCGCAGCTCGTCCAGTACGGCTTCGAGACCCTCACCGAGGCCGGCTACCAGCCGGAGATCGCCTACTTCGAGGTGCTGCACGAGCTGAAGCTCATCGTCGACCTCATGTGGGAGGGCGGCATCGCCAAGCAGCGCTGGTCCGTCTCCGACACCGCCGAGTATGGCGACTACGTCTCCGGCCCGCGTGTCATCGACGAGAAGGTCAAGGAGAACATGCAGGGCGTCCTCGCGGACATCCAGTCCGGTGCGTTCGCCAAGCGCTTCATCGACGACCAGGACGCCGGCGCGCCGGAGTTCACGGAGCTCCGCGAGAAGGCCGCGCAGCACCCGATCGAGAAGGTCGGCAAGGAGCTGCGCTCGCTGTTCGCGTGGAAGCAGCAGGACGCCGACTACACCGAGGGCAGCGCCGCACGCTGATCCACGACCTCTGAGCCCGGCTCACCTCTGGGGGTGGGTGACCCCTGTCGCGCGATCTACCATCCGCGGTGCTCGTTCCTCGCACCGCTCCCGCCAGGCCCGCCACGATCGCGCGACAGGGGTCACCCACCCCCTTGCTGTCGGCTCACCCGGGCGCGGGCCAGCAGGCCGCCAGGCCCGCAACTGGTCGCGGCGTCCGGGGAGGTTGGGGATTGCGCCGGCGCGACACGGGTGGGACGAATGGCGGGAGACCGGGCAGATCGACCCCGGGTGCGCCACGATAGGGGCATGACCCGACAGGCGGACGAGGGGGAACCGGTGACGGACGACGTGGTGGTGGACGAGAGGGCGGCGGAGATCCTCGCGTTCTGGGAGCTGGCGCGGCCGAGCGCCGGGATGGCGCGCGTGGGCGTGGTCACCGGCACCACGGTCTCCGAGACGGTGCCGCCGCCGGCGTGGTCGTTCGGAGACAACCCCGCGCTGGCGGACGGCCTCCTCGCGGCGGTCCTCAGCGGCGAGAAGACGGCGACGTCCTCGGCTCTGTGGGAGTACGAGGACTCAGGAGAGCCCGTCCCGCGCGTCGGCGAGCTGTCGATCCTGCTCGACGGTGAGGGCCACCCGCGGGCCCTCGTCCGCACGACGTCGGTCGAGATCGTCGCGTTCGAGGACGTCGACGCGGACTTCGCCCTGGCGGAGGGGGAGGACGACGGCTCGCTCGAGGCGTGGCGCGACGGTCACGAGACGTACTTCCGGCGCGTGCTGGAGCGAGAGTTCGCTCCAGACATGCCGCTCGTGTGCGAGCGGTTCGAGCTGCGCTACCCGCGCTGAGCGGGGATGAGCGGTGGCCGGCCGTGCCACGGTCGGCCGGCCACCGCTCGCGGGGCAGTGAAGAGGTCTACCCCGGGACTGGTGACGCGCCGACCCGGTGGTCCGGTCGGCCCGCCGCGGTGAGCAGGAGCGTGCGCACGTCCTGCGCGACGACGGAGCGCGCGCCGCGCAGGACCGCGAGCTCGGGGACGGCGCTCGCGAGGACCGCACCCGTGCGCTGGTCGGTGCCGCTGAGCACGGCGGCCGTGGCCGCGGCGAGCTCCGCGCCGCACGCGACCCCGGTCGGCCCGCCGAGCACGACGGCATCGGGCTCGAGGATCGCCACGACGGGCTGGAGCACGATCGCGACGCGACGCGCGAGGTCCTGCACGAGCCCGTGGACGGCGTCGGTGTCGCGGTGCTCCCGGACGGCGGCGACGGCCGCGGCGTAGGAGGTGGACTCCGCGACCCCGGGGACGCCCGCCCGGGTGCAGATCTCGACGAGCCGGAGGCCGCCGACGAGGTCCTGCACGTTGACGGAGTCGTCGACCCCGGCGGCGGGCACGGGGAGGTAGCCGATCTCGCCGGCGCCGCCCGTGGTGCCGTGGTGGACGCGGCCGTCGAGCCACGCTCCCATGCCGATGCCCTCGCCGAGCCACAGGAGGGCGAAGCTCTGCTCGTCCCGACCGGCGTCGCGCTCGGCGATCGCGGCGAGGTTCACGTCGTTCTCGACACGCACGTCGATGCCGAGAGCATCCTCGAGGTGGCCCCGCAGCCCCTCGCGCGGCCAGCCGGGCAGCTCCCCGACGAGGGCGATGTCGCCCGTGCGCGGGGCGACGGCAGCCTGGACGCCGACGACGGCGGTCGCCACGCGCGCGACGGGGATGCCCGCGTCCGCGCAGGCCTCGTCGCGCGCGGTGCGGACGTCGGTCGCGGCGGCGCGGTCCGGGCCTGCGGCGACGGTGGTCTCGCCGAGCGTCCGGCCGAGCGCGTCGACGACGCTCGCCCGCACGCCGTCGGGCACGACGTCGAGCGCGAGCCCGACGAGGACGTCGGTGCGAGCGGCGTACTGTGTCGCCTGCGGCCCGCGTGCCCCCTGCACGGAGCCGGTCGGCTCGATGAGACCGGACTGCTCGAGCCGTGCGACGATCTGCGAGGCCGTCGGACGGGACACGCCCGTGCTGTCGCCGATCTGTGACCGGGTGAGCGGTCCGGCGTCGAGCAGGAGCTCGAGCGCCGCGCGATCGTTGATCGTGCGGAGCAGCCCCGGGGTGCCGGGGATCCTCGACGAGGGGGGCGCGGTCATGGCGTTCCTTCGAGCGGGCTTTAGGAAAGTTTCCTAATAGTGCATGCTCTCGACTCGCAGCGCAACTCGGGCTCAGTCCGAGACGTGAGACCGCCGTCCCGAGGGGTGGCGGGGCGGCGTAGGCTCACCGCATGACGCGCACCATTGATCTGGCAGTCGTGGCCGGGGACGGCATCGGGACCGAGGTCGTCGAGCAGGGCCTCGCCGTGCTCGAGGCGGCCGTGGCCGGCTCGGACGTGAAGGTCTCCACGACGCCGTTCGACCTGGGTGCGCGCCGCTGGCACGCGACGGGCGAGACGCTCACCGACGCGGACCTCGAGGCGATCCGCGGCCACGACGCGATCCTCCTGGGCGCGATCGGCGACCCGAGCGTCCCGTCGGGCGTCCTCGAGCGCGGCCTCCTGCTCAAGCTGCGTTTCGCGCTCGACCACTACGTGAACCTGCGTCCGGGCAAGCTGTACCCGGGTGTCACCTCGCCCCTCGCCGACCCGGGCGAGATCGACTTCGTCGTGGTGCGCGAGGGCACCGAGGGGCCGTACGTCGGCAACGGCGGCTCGCTGCGCACCGGCACCCCGCACGAGATCGCGACCGAGGTCTCCCTCAACACGGCGTTCGGCGTCGAGCGCGTCGTGCGCGACGCGTTCGCCCGCGCCCAGGCGCGTCCGCGCAAGCACCTCACGCTCGTGCACAAGCACAACGTCCTCGTGCACGCGGGCCACCTGTGGCGTCGGACGGTCGAGGCCGTCAACGCCGAGTTCCCCGACGTCACGACGGACTACCTGCACGTCGACGCCGCGACGATCTTCCTCACGACGAAGCCCTCGCGCTTCGACGTGATCGTCACCGACAACCTGTTCGGCGACATCCTCACCGACCAGGCCGCCGCGATCACGGGCGGGATCGGCCTCGCCGCGTCCGCGAACATCAACCCCGACCGCACCGCGCCGTCGATGTTCGAGCCCGTGCACGGCTCGGCGCCGGACATCGCCGGCCAGGGCAAGGCCGACCCGACCGCCACGGTGCTGTCGGTCGCGCTGCTCCTCGACCACCTGGGTCTCGGTGACGAGGCGAAGCGCGTCGAGGCCGCCGTCGCGGCCGACCTCGCCGAGCGGGGGAGCCGAGTACGCTCGACGGCCGAGGTGGGCCGCGAGCTCGCCGCTCGCGTCGCCGGCTGACACGCCGCCCGGGTCCCGCACGGACCCGGGCACCGGTTCGCCCGCAGTCCCCGCACCTCGGTCGTCATCGCCCCAGGACCGGATCCCTCCCGTTCTGACCCGGTGACGCCCTGCCGTCGTCGTGCTCGCGCGCGGATCGCCGCACGAGCCGTACGGTCGTGGAAAACTAGGCGGAGACCACCCGGGTCGCCAGGTGAAAGGCCTCATGATGAGCACCCTCGCAGCGCAGCACCAGCCGTCCTCCTCGGAGGAGGACCTCATCGCCCTGTTCGACGTCCGCCCCACGGACGCCCCGACGCCGCCCGCCGAGCGTGAGGCCGCGATCGCGGCCCCGAAGTTCGGCACGGTCTTCACGGACCACATGGCGCGGATCAGCTGGAACTCGACCGACGGGTGGGTCGACCGCCGCATCGAGAAGTACGGCCCCCTCCTGCTGGACCCGGCGACCGCCGTCCTGCACTACGCGCAGGAGATCTTCGAGGGCATGAAGGCGTACCGCCACGCCGACGGGTCGGTGTGGACGTTCCGCCCCGAGGCGAACGCCGCCCGCTTCGCACGCTCGGCGCACCGGCTCGCGCTGCCCGCGCTCTCGGTCGACGACTTCGTCGGCTCGATCACGGCCCTCGTGCGCACCGACGTGGACTGGGTCCCGTCGGGCGAGGAGGCGAGCCTGTACCTGCGGCCGTTCATGTACGCGTCGGAGGCGTTCCTCGGCGTGCGCCCGTCGCTCGAGGCCGAGTACCTGGTGATCGCCTCGCCGGTCGGGCCCTACTTCTCGGGCGGCGTGAAGCCCGTGTCGATCTGGGTCGACCGCGAGTACAGCCGCGCCGGCGCCGGTGGCACGGGAGACGCGAAGTGCGGCGGCAACTACGCCTCCAGCCTGCTCCCGCAGGTGGTCGCGCAGCAGCACGGGTGCGAGCAGGTGTGCTTCCTCGACTCCGGGACGCGCACGTTCCTCGAGGAGCTCGGCGGCATGAACGTGTTCGTCGTCAAGGCCGACGGCTCGGTCGAGACGCCCGAGCTCAGCGGTTCGATCCTCGAGGGCGTCACGCGCTCGTCGATCATCCGCCTCCTGACCGACCGCGGGCACGAGGTGGTCGAGCGCCGCATCCCGCTCACCGACGTCCTCGCCGGGATCCGGGACGGCTCCGTGACCGAGGTGTTCGCGTGCGGCACGGCCGCCGTCATCACACCGATCGGGCGCCTCGCGGGCTCTGACTTCGACCACACCATCGGCGGTGGCGAGGCCGGGACCCTGACGATGGCGATCCGGACCGAGCTCACCGACATCCAGACCGGGCGCGCGGCCGACCGCCACGGCTGGCTGCGCCGCCTCGCCTGAGGCGCGTCCTCCGCATCCTGCACGACGACGGGGCGCCTCTCCCGCGGGAGGGGCGCCCCGTCGTCGTGCGCACCGGTCGGCGCGCAGGGCGCGCCGGGCGCTGAGTCAGATGGCGGTCGCCGGCCGCACGACGATCGTCCGCCCGGCGACGCCCGCGAGCAGCGACCAGACGGCGATGCCGATCAGCAGGTTGATGAGGCCGGACAGGGCCGCTGCCGTGACGTCGCTCGACCAGGCGAACGGGAGCACGGCGATCACCACGATGACCAGCGCCATGATCCAGCCGAAGAACGCGCGCGGGCGCGGCGTGCTGAGGATGAGCAGGTGCAGGACGCCCGCCGCGAGGACGGCGAGGATCGCGCCGTCGATCGCCCACGCCGCCTGGCGCGACGACGTGCCGAACAGGTCCGGCGGCGGGACGAGCGTGATCGCGAAGATGCGCTCGAAGATGATCACGCCGAGCAGCCCGATGAGCGCGGCGACGAGCGCCGTCGCCGCGGCGCCCGCCCAGAATCGGCCCGTCTCGACCGCGAGGCGCGGGTCCGCGGGGTTGACCGGAGGCCGCGGTTCGGGGAACCCGGCCTGCGGGTCCGTCGGGGGGATCGCGGGGGGCTGGGCGTGCTGCGGTACGGGTGGCTGCCCGTACCGGCGCGTCGGGGGGTTCTGCGGGTCGTAGCCGCCCGGCGTCGGGTCGCTCATCGTCACTCCTCGGTCGGTCGCCGCCGCGCCCGGGGGCGGTGGGCGGCTCAGTGGATGGACGCTCGTGTCCATCCTCGCGGAACCTGTGGCACCATGTGCCCTGTGACACACCTCGTCTCCCAGCTCATTATCGAGTAGCGCGCCCGGTAGCACTCACCGGACGCGCAGACCTCCCGCACCCTCGGGGGGTTTTTTTGTTGCCGGGCACCACCCCCGCCCGGCGGCACGGATGCCGGGCCTCCCGCCTCACGAGGGCCCCGCCCGGCGTCCTGGGAGACGGACCAGAGGGACGGACGCAGCGGCGTCCGCGACACGACGAACGGCAGGAAGAGGCACCATGACCTCGGCGACGACCCCCGTGACCGGCCCCCGCGAGCCCCGGGTCTTCCACGTCTACGACACGACCCTGCGCGACGGCGCGCAGCAGGAGGGCATGAACCTCTCCGTCGCCGACAAGCTCGCCATCGCCCCGCTGCTCGACGAGCTCGGCGTCGGGTTCATCGAGGGTGGCTGGCCGGGCGCGGTCCCCAAGGACACGGAGTTCTTCCGCCGCGCCGCCAAGGAGCTCGACCTGCGTCACGCCGTGCTCGCCGCGTTCGGCTCGACGCGCAAGGCGGGCCTGCGCGCGTGGGACGACCCGCAGGTGCGGGCGCTCGTCGACTCCGAGGCGCCGGTCGTGACGCTCGTCGCCAAGTCCGACGTCCGGCACGTCGAGCGCGCGCTGCGCACGACACCCGCCGAGGGCCTCGCGATGATCACCGACACCGTGTCGTTCCTCGTGGGCGAGGGACGCCGGGTCGTCGTCGACGCCGAGCACTTCTTCGACGGCTACCGGTACGATGCCGCCTTCACGCGGTCCGCGGTGCAGGCCGCGTTCGAGGCGGGGGCCGAGGTCGTCGCGCTGTGCGACACCAACGGCGGGATGCTGCCCACCTGGGTGGTCGAGGTCGTCGAGGAGCTGCGCGACGCCGTCGGGCTCCCGCACGGGCGCGACGCGCTGCCGGGCGACGCGCTGCTCGGCATGCACGCGCACAACGACTCGGGCTGCGCCGTCGCGAACACCCTCGCTGCCGTGGAGGCGGGCGCGGCCCACGTGCAGGGCACGGTCAACGGGTACGGGGAGCGCACGGGCAACGTCGACCTGCTGACGGTCGTCGCGAACCTCGAGCTCAAGCACGGTCTGCGCACGCTGACCGGCGAGGGCCTGGAGGAGGCCACGCGCATCTCGCACGCGATCAGCGAGATCACCAACATCTCCCCGTACGCGCGCCAGCCGTACGTCGGCGCGAGCGCGTTCGCGCACAAGGCCGGTCTGCACGCGAGCGCGATCAAGGTCGACCCGGACCTCTACCAGCACATCGACCCGACGGCGGTCGGCAACGACATCCGCATGCTCGTCTCCGACATGGCCGGCCGCGCCTCGATCGAGCTCAAGGGCCGCGAGCTCGGCTTCGACCTGTCGGGTCAGGGCGAGCTCCTCACGCGCGTGACCAACCGGGTCAAGGACGACGAGGCGAACGGCTACACGTACGAGGCGGCGGACGCGTCGTTCGAGCTCCTGCTGCGCGAGGAGATCACGGGCGAGCGCCCGCCGTACTTCCGGGTCGAGAGCTGGCGCACGATCGTCGAGCGGGCCGGGTCGCGCGGCACCGAGGCCACGGCCGAGGCGACCGTCAAGCTGCACGCCGGGGGCGAGCGCATCGTCACGACCGGCGAGGGCAACGGGCCCGTCAACGCGCTCGACCACGCCCTGCGGCTCGCGCTCGGCCGCGTCTACCCGGAGATCGACGTGTTCGAACTCATCGACTTCAAGGTCCGCATCCTCGACACCGAGCAGGGCACCGACGCGATCACGCGCGTCCTCATCGAGACGACCGACGGCTCGACGTCGTGGTCGACCGTCGGCGTCGGGCCGAACCTCATCGAGGCGGCCTGGGAGGCGCTGACCGACTCCGCGATCTACGGCCTGGTCCACGCGGGCGTCGAAACCCGCTGACGTCCCGCGCCCGTCCCGCGACCCGAGCCGCAGTCGCGCGGGCTTAGGGTGGACGGGTGCGTGGTGAGTACAAGGTTCCTGGTGGCAAGCTCGTGGCGGTCGACGTCGAGGTGGAGGCCGGGCGGCTCGCCCGCGTCGCGGTGAGCGGCGACTTCTTCCTCGAGCCGGACGACGCGCTCGAGGACATCGACGGCGCGCTGACGGGCATGCCCGAGACGGCGACGGTCGCGCAGCTCGCGAGCGCCGTGCAGGGCGCGCTCGGCGAGGACGTCACGATGATCGGCTTCTCGCCCGAGGCCGTGGCCATCGCCGTCCGGCGGGCGCTCGGGCACGCGACGGGCTGGGACGACCACACGTTCGAGATCGTGCACGAGGGCCCGGAGGAGCCGGCGATGCACCTCGCGCTCGACCAGGTGCTCACGGAGGAGCTCGACGCCGGTCACCGCGGCCCCACGCTGCGGATCTGGGAGTGGGCGTCGCCCGCGGTGATCATCGGGTCGTTCCAGTCGCTGCGCAACGAGGTCGACCCCGAGGGTGCGGAGCGCCACGGCGTGACGGTCGTGCGCCGCATCTCCGGCGGGGGCGCGATGTTCGTCGAGCCCGGGAACACCATCACCTACTCGCTCTACGTCCCCGGGTCGCTCGTCGAGGGGCTGAGCTTCGAGCGCTCGTACGCGTTCCTCGACGACTGGGTGCTCGGTGCGCTCGCCGAGGTCGGCGTCGAGGCGACGTACAAGCCGCTCAACGACATCGCGTCGCCCGCGGGCAAGATCGCGGGGGCGGCGCAGAAGCGGCTGCGCGGGGGAGCGGTGCTCCACCACGTGACGATGGCGTACGACATCGACGCCGACAAGATGCTCGAGGTGCTGCGGATCGGCCGCGAGAAGCTCTCGGACAAGGGCACGACGAGCGCGAACAAGCGCGTCGACCCGGTGCGCTCGCAGACGGGCATGGCGCGCGAGGACGTCATCGAGGCGTTCAAGGAGCACTTCCGGTCGCGCTACCGCACGGTCGAGGGCAAGGTCACGCCCGAGGAGCGCGAGCGCGCCCAGGAGCTCGCGCGGACGAAGTTCTCGACGCCGGAGTGGACCGCGCGCGTCCCGTGACGCCGTACCTCGCGACGTAGAACTCCCGGTCGCGAGGTAGAGCTCCCCGGGTTCTACGTCGCGACGGCGGGTTCTACCTCGGCGTGGGTCGCGGGCCGAAGACGGCGGTGCCGACGCGGACGATCGTCGCGCCTTCCGCGACGGCGAGCTCGAGGTCGCCGCTCATGCCCATGGAGAGCTCGCCAGCGGCCGCGGTCCCCGGTGCGCCCGAGACTGCGACGGCGTCGCGCACGGCGCGCAGGCGCGCGAAGCCCGCGCGCACCACCGTCTCGTCCGGTGAGTTCGCGCCGATCGTCATGAAGCCCCGCAGGCGCAGACCCTCGAGCCCGGCGACGGCGGTCGCGAGGGCGGCGGCGTCGTCGGGCCGGGCACCCGACTTGGACTCCTCGTCCGAGACGTTCACCTGGACGAGCACGTCGAGCACGCGGCCGTCGCGCGCGCAGCGCGCCGCGAGCGCCTCGGCGAGCGCGAGCGAGTCGACGCTCTCGACCCCCGTGGCCGTCGCGAGCACCTGGTTCACCTTGTTGCGCTGGAGGTGCCCGATCATGTGGACCTCGACACGCCCCGCCGCCACGAGGTCGGCGAGGTCGGGCGCCTTCGCGACGAGCTCCTGCACGCGGTTCTCGCCGACCAGGTCCGCGCCGGCCTCGACGACCGCGCGCACGGCGTCCGCGGGCTGCGTCTTGGTCGCGACGAGCAGGCGCACGTCCGACGGCGCGCGCCCCGCTGCGCGCGCGGCGTCGTCCACCCGGTTCCGCACCCGGGCGAGGTTCTGCGCGATCTGCGCGGGCAGCACGGACGACGGCTCGGGGAGGGGCATGCGGTCAGTCTAGGTCGGGCGGGCCGCCCGAGATCCGGGTCGTCTCAGGGTGGTCCCGGATCGGCACCGGCGGCCTGGTCGGCGAGAATGGTGGGGAAAGGACGGTGCCGTGAAGACACTGCTCAACATCATCTGGCTCGTGTTCGCCGGGCTGTGGCTCGCCCTGGGCTACGTCCTGGCGGGCATCATCTGCTGCATCCTCATCGTGACGATCCCGTTCGGCATCGCGTCGTTCCGCATCGCGGGCTACGCGCTGTGGCCGTTCGGCCGCACGGTCGTCGACAAGCCGACCGCGGGCGCGTGGTCGACGATCGGGAACGTCATCTGGGTGGTCGTGGCCGGTATCTGGCTCGCGATCGGGCACGTCGTCACCGCGATCCCGCTGTTCGTGTCGATCATCGGCATCCCGCTCGGGATCGCGAACCTCAAGATGATCCCGGTCTCGCTCCTGCCGCTCGGCAAGGACATCGTCCCGACCGACGCCCCGTACACCGCATACCAGCGCTGACGCACCGCCGAGGGGGACCGCGGGTCGCGCGAGACAGAACGCTGGTCTCGTGAGGGAGAACGCTGGCACGGACCAGCGTTCTCCCTCGGCGATCCTCGGTTCTATCTCGCGATCGGGGCCGTGGTGCCCGCCGTGAGGCGCAGGAGGTCTCCCGGCGCGAGGCCGACGTCGAGGCCGCGGCGGCCGCCCGAGACGTAGACGGTGTCGAACGCGAGCGCGGTGTCGTCGAGGAACGTGCGGTGGCGCTGCTTCTGGCCCAGGGGCGAGATGCCGCCGACGACGTAGCCCGTCGCGCGCTCGGCCGCGGCGGGCTCCGCCATGGTCGCCTTCTTGCCGCCCGCCGCCTTGGCGAGCGCCTTGAGGTCGAGCTGGCGGTCCACCGGGACGATCCCCACGACGAGCGTCCCGCCGTCGACCACGGCGAGCAGGGTCTTGAACACCTGCTCCGCCGGCACCCCGATCGCCGCCGCGGCCTCCAGGCCGTACGACAGGTCGCTCGACGGGTCGTGCTCGTAGGGGTGCAGCGTGTGGGCGACGCCCTCGCGCTCGAGGAGCGCGACCGCGGGCGTGCCGGCGTGCGCGGACGACTTCGACTTCTTGGCCACGGGCCGATTCTGCCGCAGCGCCGTGCTACACGTTGACGTCGAGCAGCGAGCCGATCGCGTAGGTCACGCCCATCGCCACCGCGCCACCGACGACGGTCCGGGCCGTCGCGCGCCGGGTCGGCGCGTTCCCGAGCCGGGCCGACCCCCACCCCGTGAGCATGAGCGCGAGCACGACCGCGACGAACGTGAGCGGGATGCGCACGCTCGCGGGGGTCAGGAGGATCGCCGCGAGCGGCAGCAGCCCGCCGACGGTGAACGACGCGATCGACGCCCCGGCGGCCTCCCAGGGGCTCGTGAGCTCGTCCGGGTCGAGGTGGAGCTCGGCGTCGGCGTGCGCGGCGAGCGGGTCACGTTCGGTGAGCTGGACGGCAACCTGGCGGGCGAGGTCCGGTGCCAGCCCCTTCGCCTCGTAGATCCCGGCGAGCTCGTCGAGCTCGGCGTCCGGCATCTCGGCGAGCTCACGGCGCTCGGTCGCGAGCAGCGCCTTCTCGGTGTCGCGCTGCGTGCTCACGGACACGTACTCGCCCGCCGCCATGGACAGCGCTCCCGCGAGGAGCGCCGCGCCGCCCGCCGTCGCGATGACGGGGATCGACGTGCTCGTCGCCGCGACGCCCACGACGACGCCCGCCGTCGAGACGATGCCGTCGTTCGCGCCCAGGACCCCGGCACGCAGCCGGTTGAGCCGTGACCCCGTGCTCTCCGGGTGGTGGGGTTCGCCGGGGTGCCGGCCGGTGCGCGGTGCGTCGCTCATGGCTTCACCGTAGGGGCCCACCGGCGCGGCGCGAGCGGGGGGCGCGCGACCAGGCACGCCGAAAAGAGCGGGCTCGGACCCGGGGCGGTGGTGTGTGATCGACGCATGATCGAGACGAGCACCCCGGGCGTCGACGGGTTGGGCGAGGTCGTGGACGTGCTGGGCGCGTGGCAGGACGACGCGGCGCCGCTCCAGCTGCACCCCGGCGACGTGGGCTGGTTCTGGCGGTACGGCGCTCCGGCGACCGCCGCCGCGCTGCGGACGTGGCGCCGCGACGGGCGGGTGCTCGCCGTCGGGCTGCTCGACGGCCCGGACCTGCTCCGGTTCGCGATCGCACCCGACCTCCTGCACGACGAGGAGCTCGCGCACCGGCTCGCCGACGACGCCACCCGGCCCGAGCGCGGCGTGCTGGGGGAGGGCGGGGCGTCGGTCGAGGCGCCGGTGGGAGCCCGCGTGGACGAGCACCTGGCCGCGGCGGGCTGGCGCGTCGACGAGCGGTGGGCGCTCCTGCGCCGTGACCTGGCCGCCCCCGTCGAGGAGCCGGGGGTCCGGGTGCGTGAGGTCGGGCCGCCGGAGGCCGGCGCGTGGGCCGAGACGCTCCGCTCGTCGTTCGGCGGGACGCGGGCCGCGCCGGAGCGCTGGCACGCGCTCGCCTCTGGGCTCCCGTACGCCGGCGCACGCTGCCTCGTCGTGCACGACGGCCCGCCCGTCGGCGGCCCGCTCGTCGGCGGCCCGTCCGACGGCGAGTCGGCGGACGTCGGCCTGGGGCCCGCCGTGGCGGTGATCGGCGTGTGGTCGGCCGGTCCGGGCCGACCCGGGCTGATCGAGCCCATGGGGGTGCACGCCGACCACCGCGGTCGCGGTCTCGGCCGGGCGGTCACCCTCGCCGGGCTGGCGGCGCTCCGTGAGCTGGGTGCCTCGAGCGCGCTCGTCGCGACGCCGGCGTCCAACGTCGGGGGCGTCGCCACGTACGTCTCCGCGGGCTTCACCCACCTGCCGGAGCGGTTCGACCGGCGGCGCGAGGCCGGCTGACCGCCCGCCCGCGACGCCGGGAGTGAGACCGTCGGCGCAGGTCACGCCCCGTCCCTTACGCTGCTCGGCGTGACGCAGGGGAACTTCACGGACGACCGACCGACCACACGTGCGGAGCGCTACGAGCACGGGAGAGGGGTGTTCGGCGCGGTCAACGCAACGGCGGGCGCCGTCCTCGCGGAGGCGCTCGCGGACGTGTCGCCCGAGCTCGAGCACCAGATCTCGGCCTGGGCGTACGGGGAGATCTACGCGCGCCCGCACCTGGAGCCGCGCGACCGGCAGCTCGTCACGCTCGGGATGCTGAGCGCCCTCGGCGGGTGCGAGCCCCAGCTCGAGATCCACGTCCGCACCGCGCTCGACGTCGGCCTCACACCGGCCGAGATCGTCGAGGCGCTCCTCCAGTCGGCCGTCTACTGCGGGTTCCCGCGGGCGCTCAACGCGACGGCCGTGGCGAAGCAGGTCTTCGCCGAGCGCGGGCTGCTTCCGGTCGACTGAGCGGCCGCGGCGCCCGGTGGTGACGCGCCCGTCGCGGCGCCGGCCTACAGCGGACCGACGGCCAGCACGGTGACGACCGGCTCGCCCGCCTCGTCGCTCGCCGCGAGGTCGACGCTCGCCGTGACCGCCCAGTCGTGGTCGCCCGCCGGGTCGTCGAGCACCTGCCGCACGAGCCACGTGCCCGCGGGGACGACCCCGCCCGGGGCGTGCTCCGCCGTCGGGCCCTCGTGGCCGGCCGGGACCTCCGCGCCGGCCTCGACGACCTGGAACAGCGCGGCGGCACGGGCCCCGGGGCCGATCCCGATCGCGTCGCCGCCCTGGTCCTCGAACAGCGGGTCGAGCGCGTCGCCCCACGCGTCCGCGTCCCAGCCCGCGCCGCCGTCGAGCGCGCCGAGCGCGCGGTAGTCCTCGCGGGACGCGAGCTCGACGCGACGGAACAGCGCGTTGCGCACGAGCCGCCGGAACGAGCGCGGGTTGCCCGTGACCGGCCGGGTCGGCGCCTCGGCGCCCGCGCCCGAGAGCGGGCCGTCACCGACCTCGGTGTCCGCGTCGTCGTCGACGGGGTGCGCCAGGCGCTCCCACTCGTCGAGCAGCGAGGAGTCGACGCCGCGCACGAGCTCCCCGAGCCACTCGACGATCTCCTGCACCTCCTCGGTGCGGTGCTCCTCCGGGACCACCTGCCGCAGCGCGCGGTAGGCGTCCGCGAGGTACCGCAGCACGACGCCCTCGGTCCGCTCGAGGCCGTAGACGGACACGAACTCGGCGAACGTCATGGCGCGCTCGACCATGTCGCGGACCACCGACTTGGGGGAGAGCTCGGCCTCCGCGACCCAGGGGTTGGACCGCTTGTACATCGCGAACGCGGGCGCGAGCAGCTCCTCGAGCGGCTTGGGCCAGGTGATCTCCTCGAGCAGCGCCATGCGCTCCTCGTACTCGTACCCCTCGGCCTTCATCGCGGCGACGGCCTCACCCTTGGCGGCGTTCTGCTGCGCGTAGAGCACCTGGCGCGGGTCGTCGAGCGTCGCCTCGATGACGGAGACGACGTCGAGCGCGTGGGTCGCGCCCTCGACGTCGAGCAGGTCCAGGGCGGCGAGCGCGAAGGGTGAGAGCGGCTGGTTGAGCGCGAACTCGCGCGGCAGGTCGCCGACGAGGCGCACGCTCGGGCGGTAGCCCTCCGGGCGCGACGGGTCCTCGACGCGCACGCGCTCGACGATCCCCGCCACGCGGAGCGAGCGGTAGATGCGCAGCGTCTGGCGCACGTGCTCGCGGCGCTGGGTGTCGTTGTCGTGGTTCGCGAGCAGCAGGTGCCGCATCGCCTCGACGGGGTCGCGGCGGGGGTCGGCGGGGTCGACGTGCCCACGTCCGTGCTGGGCCGTGCGCGCGAGCACGTTGAGCACCATCGCGTGGGTCACGGTGAAGTGGCTGGTCAGGGGCTCGGGCTCGGCGTCGCGCAGGCGCTCGAACGTCGCGTCGGTCCAGTTGACCGACCCCTGCGGCGCCTTCTTGCGGACGATCTTCTTGAGCTTCTTCGGGTCGTCGCCCGCCTTGGCGAGCATCTTGCGGTTCTCGATGACGTGGTCGGGCGCCATGACGAGCACCTCGCCCACGGTGTCGTACCCGGCACGGCCCGCGCGGCCGGCGATCTGGTGGAACTCGCGCGCCGTGAGGTGGCGCATGCGCTCGCCGTCGAACTTCACGAGGCTCGTGAGCAGGACCGTGCGGATGGGGACGTTGATGCCGACCCCGAGGGTGTCCGTGCCGCACACGACCTTGAGCAGGCCCGCCTGCGTGAGGCGCTCGACCACGCGACGGTACTTGGGGAGCATGCCCGCGTGGTGCACGCCGACGCCGTGGCGCAGGAACTTGCTGAGCGTCTTGCCGAACCCGGTGCCGAAGCGGAAGTCGCCGAGCTCTGCGGCGATCGCCTCCTTCTCGGACTTCGTCGCGACGTTCATCGACAGCAACGACTGCGCGCGCTCGACGGCGTCTTTCTGCGTGAAGTGCACGACGTACACGGGCGCGCGGCGGGTGCTGACGAGCTCCTCGATGACCTCGGTGAGCGGCTCGACGACGTAGCTGAAGTGCAGCGGGACCGGCCGCTGGGCGGTGGTCACCTCGGCGACGGGACGGCCCGTGCGCTCCTCGAGCTCCTCGACGAACCGGGTCGTGTCGCCGAGCGTCGCGGACATGAGCAGGAACTGGGTGTTCGGGAGCTCGAGCAGGGGCACCTGCCACGCCCAGCCGCGCTGCGGGTCGGCGTAGAAGTGGAACTCGTCCATGACGACCTGGGAGATCGCGTCCTCGCCGTCGGACCCGGCGTCCCCGCCGCCGCGGCGCAGCGCGATGTTCGCGAGGATCTCCGCCGTGCAGCAGATGATCGGGGCGTCGGGGTTCACGGCGGAGTCGCCCGTCGTCATGCCCACGTTCTTGGACCCGAACGCCGCGACGAGCGCGAAGAACTTCTCGCTGACGAGCGCCTTGAGCGGCGCCGTGTAGTACGTGCGGCCGCCGCGGCCCGACCGGTGCGCGGCGAGCGCCGCGAACTGCGCGCCCATCGCGACGAGCGACTTCCCCGAGCCCGTCGGCGTCGAGAGGATGACGTGCGAGCCCGTGACCAGCTCGATGAGCGCCTCGCTCTGGTGCGGGTAGAGCTCGAGGCCCTGTTCCGTCGCCCAGGTGGTGAACCCCTCGTAGAGCGCGTCCGGGTCGGGGGCCTTGCCCGTCGGTGCGGGCACGTGCGCGAGGAGAGCCGGGGTGCGGCCGGTCGTGGTGGTCACGGGACGAGTCTGTCAGGTGCGGAGCGCCGGGGTCGTCGGCAGCCCGGTCGCGCCCGACCCGGGTCGGCGCGGACCGGGCGCTGCCGAACCCGGGGTTGTTCCCCGGTTCGCCGCCGAACCGGGGAACAACCCCGGGTTCGGGAGTCCGGGGAGATCGGGGCGAGGGGGTTGATAGCGCTGTCAACGTATGCGAGGGTATGCCGCGGGACCAGCGTCGAGGCCGGTCCCGGCCTTCGAGTCATCGACGACCACCGACCCCACGCCGCCGTGGGACCAAGGGGAGCACCACATGCGGGCAGACAGCGCTATCAACGCTGATCGCGATCCATTCCCGGCACGTACCGGACCGTCACGTTCTCGCCCGCCGCGTCCCGGCGGGCGTCGACGTCGCGCGGGTGCCGTCGTCGCCCTGGCCACCGCGGCGAGCCTCGCGCTCCCGCTGACCGCGTACGCAGCGCCCGGGCCTGCGGTGTCGCCCACGACCACCGCGGGGACGGAGGCAGCGACGGGGTCCGATGCCGCCGCTGCCGCCGTCGACGGCCCGCTGGTCGACTACGTCAACCCGTTCATCGGGACCAAGGACGACGGCAACACCTACCCGGGCGCCGCCGTCCCGTTCGGCATGGTGCAGCTCTCGCCGGACAACGGCCACAACGTCGGGTACGACTACGACCGCACGTCGGTCCGCGGCTTCTCGCTCGTGCACCTCTCTGGCGTCGGTTGCGGCCTCGGCGGCCCGTTGCCCACGCTCCCGACGACCGGCGCGATCACCTCGACCGACTACGGCCAGTACGCCCTCGGCTTCTCCCACGACGACGAGGAGGCCTCGCCCGGCTACTACCGCGTCGGTCTCCAGGCGGCCGCGGGCACGATCGAGGCCGAGCTCACCGCGACCGCGCGCACGGGCGTCCAGCGGTACACGTTCCCCGCGACGGCGCAGGCCAACGTCCTGCTCAACGCCGGCCAGGCGCTCAACCGCGTGACGGAGTCCGACGTGCGCGTCGTCGACGACCGCACGGTCGAGACCCGGATCACCGTGCGCGGGTTCTGCCAGGACACCGAACCGCAGACGATCTGGACCCGCACGACCTTCGACCGCCCCTTCGTCGCGCACGGCACGTGGGACGGCGCGACCGTCACCGCGGGCTCGGACGCCGCGTCCGGCGGCGAGGGGCGCCGTGGTGCGTACGTCACGTTCGACACCACGGGCGGCGACCTCGATGTCGAGGCCGTCACCGCGATGAGCTACGTGGGCGCGGACGGCGCGGCGGCGAACCTCGCGGCGGAGGCCGGCACGTTCGACGCCGTGCACGACGCCGCGCGCGCGGCCTGGGAGGCGCGGCTCGGCCTCGTGCAGGTCGCGCAGGGGGCCGAGGACGACCTGCGCACGTTCTACTCGTCGCTCTACCGCAGCTTCCTCGCGCCGAACGTCGGCTCCGACGTCGACGGGCGCTACCGCGGCTGGGACCAGGAGGTCCACGCCGCCGAACCGGACTTCACCTACTACCAGAACTACTCGCTCTGGGACACGTACCGCACGCAGCAGCAGCTCCTGTACCTGCTCGCGCCCGACGAGTCGGCCGACATGGCGCTCTCGCTCGTGCGCCAGGGCCAGCAGGGCGGCTGGCTGCCGCGCTGGGGGTACGGCACGGTCGAGACGAACATCATGACCGGCGACCCGGCGACGCCGTTCCTCGTCAGCGCGTGGCGTCAGGGCCTGCTCGCGGGCCACGAGGAGGAGGCGTACGCCGTCCTGCAGCAGAACGCCGACGGCGTCCCACCCGCGGACTCGCCGTTCAACGGGCGTGCGGCGAACGTCGAGTACCTGCGCGACGGGTTCGTCCCGCACGAGCCGGCGCGCTCGGGCAAGCCGGGCGACTACGACCTCCAGCACGGCGCCTCGGCGACCATGGAGTACGCCGTCGCCGACGCGATGCTCTCGACCATGGCGCGCGGCCTCGGCCACGACGAGGACGCCGACCGGTACGCGGCCCGCGGCCAGAGCTACCGCAACGTGTTCGACCCGCGCACGGACAACTTCCGGGCGCGCAACGCCGACGGGTTCTTCGTGGGCGACGCGGACCCTGCGCACTCGGACGGGTTCCACGAGGGCACCGCGGTGCAGTACCAGTGGCTCGTGCCGCAGGACGTGCCGGGCCTGTTCGACCTCATGGGCGGGACCGACGCCGCGATCGAGCGCCTCGACGCGTTCTTTGCGTACGACGAGCTCGTCGCCGACCCCGCGCGCGTCGCGAGCGAGGTCTGGGTCAACGGCACGTACGACTACTACGGCTGGGAGACCTACAACCCCAACAACGAGCCGAACCTCCACGCGCCGTACGTCTACCTGTGGACCGGGCAGCCCTGGAAGACGACGGACGTCGTGCGCGCCGCGTCGACGCTGTTCACCGACGGCCCCGACGGCGTCACGGGCAACGACGACCTCGGCACGATGTCCGCGTGGCACGTGCTGTCGTCGATCGGCGTGTACCCGATCGTGCCGGGCACCGACCTGTGGGGCCTGACGACCCCGCTCTTCGACGACGTGACGATCACGCTCGACCCCGAGGTCTTCGGTCGGGACTCCCTGCACCTCACGGCGGACGGTGTCGCGCCCGACGCGCACTACACGCAGTCCGTCTCGCTCGGCGGCGAGCCGCTCGACCGTGCCTGGGTCACGGGCGACGAGCTCACCGCGGCGGGCACGCTCGACGTCGCGGTCGGCTCCGAGCCGTCCGCGTGGGCGACCAACCCCGCGGCCTCACCGGGCGCCGTCGTGCCCGCGGACGGCACGGTCGAGCGCCTGTTCGTCGGGGCGACGCCGCGGCAGCCGGTCCTCGCGCCGGGCGGGCAGACCGACGTCGCCGTCCAGGTCGTCGCGCAGGGCGCGGGGACCTCGACGGGGACGCTCGAGGTCACGTCCGACGGCGCCGTGACGGCGACGACCGACCTCGCTGAGTGGACCGCCGAGTCCGACGGCCTGCCGGCCACGGTCGAGGGGACGGTCACCCTTGCCGCGGCGGCGGACGCCGAGCCGGGCGTGCACACCGTGCGGCTCGTCGTGCACGACGCCGCGGGGACCGAGGCGGTGCGTGAGATCTCGGTCGTCGTGTCCGGGGAGTCGTGGATCGCGGGCGCGTTCGACAACGTCGGCATCGGCGATGCCGGGGCGGCCAACGCGAACCTCGACGGGTCCGGTGCGTACCTCCTGCGCGACCTGCTCGCCGACCTCGGCGTGGTCCAGGGCCTCGAGCTGACCGTCCCGGGCACCGACCTGACCTACCTGCTCGGCGCCGCACCCGCTGGCGAGCCCGACAACGTCGCGGCGAACGGCCAGGTGCTCGAGGTGCCCGAGGCGCAGCGCGGCACGCGCACGCTCTCGGTCGTCGGGACGGCGACCCACGGCACGCAGCGCGGCGACCTCGTGCTCGGGTTCGCCGACGGGACGAGCCAGACGGCCCAGGTCGCCCTGAGCGACTGGTGCACGGGCTCGCCCGAGCCGAGCAACATCCTCGTCGCCAAGCCGGGCGCACGGGGCAACGGGACCGGGACAGACAGGTTCGGCTGCGGGCTCTACGCCACCGCGCCCGTCACCGTGCCCGAGGGCAAGGTGCTGACGAGCCTCACCCTGCCGCGCAACACGCGGTTCCACGTGTTCGCGGTCGCGACCGACGCGGCCGGGGTCGTCCCCGCGCCCCAGGTCGAGGTCACGACGCAGGCCCGCTGCCTCGGCGGCAAGGCCTTCGTCGCGGTGCGCGCGCTCAACACCGGCGAGCAGCCCGCCGCGATCGAGCTCGCGACCCCGTACGGCTCGAAGCTCTTCGCCGAGGTCGCGCCCGGGGCGAACGCCTACCAGTCGTTCGCCACGCGCGCTTCCGCCGTCGAGGCGGGCGAGGTCACGGTGACCGTGACGACGCCCGACGGCGAGCCCCAGCAGGTCACGGCCGCGTACGACGCCGTCGCCTGCTCCTGATCGACGGTGGTGCGGGGCCGTACGGTCCCGCACCACCGTCCTCCATGTGCGTTCTGCCCGCTGCTCCTGACCGACGACGTACCGGCGCGACGGCCGTAGGAGCACGACTGCCGTACCTGCACGAGCGGTCTCACCGACCACGCCCAGCACGACGACAACGACGAGAGGGACGACCCATGACCGGTACGACGACGTACCCGGCCCCGCGACCCCGCGACCGCCGGACCACCGCACCGCTCGCCCTGCTGGCGGCGCTCACGACGCTCGCGCTCCTGCTCGCCGCGGCGCTCCAGGCGCCCGCGGCGCGCGCCGCGGAGGCGTTCACACCGACCGAGGTGGTCGGCGCCGGCACGACCTGGCGCTACCTGGACGACAACACCGACCCGGCCGCGGGGAACGCGGACCGGACCGCGTGGGCGGACCCGGCGTTCGACGACGCGGCGTGGAAGACCGGCAAGCCGGGCTTCGGCGCGGTCAACGGGACCGCGAGCGGCATCGGCGGCGGCAACACCATCACGACGCTGCTGAGCTACTGGATCACCCAGACGCCCAGGGTCGTCGTGCCCGCGTACTTCTTCCGCACGACCGTGACCCTCGACGGGGCCACGCTCGACGAGATCACCGGCCTGCGCGGCACGCTCGTCTACGACGACTCCGCCACCGTGTACGTCAACGGCGAGCGCGTCGCGGGGTGGGGTGACGCGATGATCACCCGGAACCTCCAGTACCAGGACAAGGCCGGTGCGACCGCGCCCCTGCGCGAGACGCTCGTGATCCCCGCGGAGGCGCTCGTCCCCGGCGAGAACACGATCGCGGTCGAGATCCACCAGTGCAACGAGACGAGCTCGGACGTCTTCTTCTCCCTCGCGCTCTCCACCACCGACGACCCGTCGATGCCGTTCCCGCAGGACGTCCTCGACCGGACCTACGCGTCCGACGCGACGCCGTCGGCCCCGGCCGGGCAGGACTGGTTCACCTGGACGCTGCGCGGGTTCGCCGACCTGCGGGCGAACCACCCCGAGATCCTCTCGCCCAACGAGCCCGGCCAGCCCACGAGCGCCAACGACCTCGGCTCGCTCGCGCGCAACAACGCGTACGTCACCGGGGACGCGCAGGTCCAGCGTGCCCTGACCGACGGGCGAGGCTCGGCGTACGAGACCATGGCGGACGCGCTCGGCAGCGAGCTGGGGCCGATCTACCGCGACGCGCTCGCCGACGGCCGCCTCCCCAAGACGAAGGCCCTGCTGTCCGGGCGCGTCGAGAAGTCGGTCGGCAACCACGAGCCCGCGAAGGCGGCGTACGACTACAAGCGGCCGTTCGTCAGGTTCGGCTTCACGTCCGCGGGAGGCCACGTCAACGCGTTCGAGACCTCCGGCAGCTACGAGGGGCTCCGTAACAACGGCTCGTTCCCCAGCGGGCACACCAACCACGGCTACGCGCAGGGCACCGTGCTCGCCACCCTCCTGCCGGAGCTCGCGCCGCAGATCCTCGCGCGCGCGTCCGAGTACGGCGACAACCGCCTCGTGCTCGGCTTCCACTACCCGCTCGACGTCATGGGCGGGCGCATGGCCGGGCAGAACATCGCACAGCTCCGGTGGTCCGACCCCGCGTTCCGCGTGCTCCTCGAGCAGGCCCGGACCGAGCTCGTCACCGTGCTGGAGCGGGCGTGCGGCGACGAGATCGCCGCGTGCGCCCAGGACCAGGTGCCCTACCTCCCCACCGACCAGGCGCTCGCGGTCTACGACCAGCGCCTGACGTACGGGTTCCCGCGGGTCGGCGAGGCGGGCCGCGAGGTCCGGGTGCCCGCCGGCGCCGAGGACCTGCTGCGTACGGCGTTCCCCGACCTCACGGGCGACCAGCGCCGCCTCGTCCTCGCCGCGACCGCGCTCGACTCGGGCTACGCGCTCGACGTCGCGGGCGAGGCCGAGTGGCAGCGACTCGACCTCGCGGCCGCCATGGCGGCGGACGTCGTCGTGAACGCCGACGGCACGCTCACCGTGGACGGCGAGGTCGTCGGCGAGCCGACCGCACCGCTCGTCGACGTCGAGACCTCCGCGCGCTGCCTCGCCGGGGCGCCGTACGTCGCGGTCCGCGCCCGGAACGTGTCCGACGGCGCGCTCGCCGTCGCGCTCGTCACCGGCGCGGGGGAGAAGTCCTTCGCCGCGGTGGCCCCCGGCGCCAACGCGTACCAGTCCTTCGCCGTGCGCGGCGTGGAGACGGGGGCGGACGTGCCCGTGACCGTCACGGCGACCGGCCCGGGCGGCGCGACCCAGGAGGTCGCGCGAGACGTCGCCGTCCCGTCCTGCGGCTGACAGACCGACCCGGGAGGCGCCGAGGGAACGCCTCCCGGGTCATCTCCCTGGCGCCTCACCGACCCGTCGGGCACGCTGGTGCCCCGCAGCGACGACGGAGGCGCAGTGACCGAGGAGTACCAGGGCAGGCCGGCGATCCATGCGGAGACGCCGCAGGAGTGGCGGGCGTGGCTCGCCGAGCACCATGACGACCCCGAGCCCGGGGTGTGGCTCCTCACCTGGCGGCGCGAGAGCGGCCGCGCGACCTACGGGTACGAGCCCTGGATCGAGGAGGCGCTGTCCTACGGCTGGATCGACGGGCAGGCCGCGACGGTCGACGCCGACCGGCACGCGCTGTGGTTCACGCGCCGCCGGCGCGGCAGCCGCTGGACCCGGCTGAGCAAGGAGCGGGTCGCGCGCATCGAGGCGGACGGGCGCATGACCGACGCCGGCCGCGCCGTCGTGGACGCGGCGAAGGCCGACGGGTCGTGGACGCGGCACGACGACGCCGAGGCGCTCGTCGTGCCCGAGGACCTCGCCGCGGCGCTCGCCGAGAGGGCGGGCGCTCGCGAGCACTTCGACGCGTTCACGCCCGGGGTCCGGCGGTCGATCCTCGGCTGGATCGTCGAGGCGAAGCGGCCGGAGACCCGCGCGCGCCGGATCGCGGAGACCGCCGAGCAGGCCGAGCAGGGCGTCGCGGCGCACCAGCCGCGCCGCTAGCCCGAACGCTCAGCGCACGACGCCCAG
This sequence comes from Cellulosimicrobium sp. E-16, assembly GCF_049913115.1. Taxonomy (NCBI): domain Bacteria; kingdom Bacillati; phylum Actinomycetota; class Actinomycetes; order Micrococcales; family Promicromonosporaceae; genus Cellulosimicrobium; species Cellulosimicrobium sp. E-16. Next base: position 3,106,943 of record NZ_CP183974.1, on the reverse strand, counting down.
GGCGGCGGCCGTGGCGTCGTCGGCGGGGAAGAACGACTCGATCGCGACCTCGTCGAGCGTGACGTCCCGTGGGGAGCCGAACACCGTCATCGTGTAGAGGAACGCGAGCTCGCCCTGCGGGGTCGCGAGGCGCAGGGGCACGACGGCGTCGCTCGCCGGGGAGCGGTCGTCGCGCCGGTGCTCCTCGCGCGGCAGGTAGCCCTCCACCTCGGCGAGCAGGTCGACGAGCGCCGGGTCGCCCGTGCGGTCGAGCTGGCGCCGCACACGCCGTCGGACGTGACCGCCCCACTCCGCGAGGTTCGCGATCCGCGGCGCGAGGCCGTCGGGGTGCAGTGTCAGGCGCAGCACGTTCACGGGGGGCTCGCGCAGCCCGCCCGGCACGCCGTCGAGGAATGTGCCCGCGGCGGCGTTGGCGGCGAGCAGGTTCCAGCGCCCGTCGACGGCCATCGCGGGGAACGGCTCGTGCCCGGCGAGCACGAGGTCGACGGCCCGGCGGGCGGCCGCGAGCGTCGCGGTCGACAACGGCGTCTCGCGGTGCCGCGGCGCGTAGCCCGCCGCGAGGAAGACGTCGTTGCGCGCGCGCAGCGGGACGTCGAGCTCGTCGCACAGCCGGTCGATCATGTCCCGGCTGGGTTGCGCCCGGCCGGTCTCCACGAAGCTGATGTGGCGTGGCGAGACGTCGGCGCCCAGCGCGAGGTCGAGCTGCGAGCGCCGACGCCGCACGCGCCACTCGCGCAGCATCGATCCGACGGGTGCGTCCACGGGAGGCATGGACCCACCCTGCCGCTCCCCGGGGGTCTGGCCAACTACCTCCGAGGTCATCGACACCGTGTCGCGGTCCGGCCGACGGTGGTGGTCCGGCCACCCGCCGGACCGCCACGGCGCCGCGGACCAGGCGCCGGCAGAGGAGGGGACATGACCGAGACGACGACGCGGACCGCGACGGCGGTCGAGCGCTACCTGGAGTTCTGGAACACGGCGGACACGGCCGAGCGCGACCGGCTCGCGTGCGACACGTTCTCCCGCGACGTCGAGTACGTCGCACCCGTGACGCGCGCCGTGGGGTGCGACGCCGTCCTCGCGTTCGCGACCGAGCTGCTCACGCACGTCGCGCGGCACCGGTTCGAGGCGCGGACGGAGCCGGACCTGCTCGACGACCGGCTGCGGCTGCGCTGGCGCGCACTCGCACCCGACGGGTCGGAGTTCGCGACGGGCACCGACGTCCTGCACGTCCGGCCGGACGGGCTCGTGTCGTCGGTGACGACCTTCCTCGACCGCGCGCCCGACGGCTTCGACGCGCACCACCACTGACCGCTGAGTGCATGAGATAGTCGCTGTCGCATCGCTACGACGGCGACTATTTCATGCACTCGGCGGGGTCGGGGCCGTCAGGAGAGGTCCCAGAGCAGCCGGTAGTAGGCGATGCGCTCGCGGTCCGGGTCGACGCCGTAGCCCGCGTAGACGTGGCCGTCGTACCCGGGGCCGTAGTTCCACTCGGTGCTCCACGCCGCGACGGCGAGGTCGGCCCAGCGGTCCGCGACCCCGAGCGAGCCGAGGTCGACGTGCGCGGCGAACGCACCGTCGTCGTGCAGGAGCGTGTTGGGGACGCACGCGTCGCCGTGGCACACCACGAGCCGGTCGACGGCGGGCGGGTCGTCGAGCCGGGACGTCGCCTCGGCGACGGGCAGGCTGCGGTGCTCGGGGAACCACTCGTGCGGGCCGGAGCCCCGGGCGAGGCGCGCGTGCGCGTTCGTGACGCGGTCCTCGACGGCCCAGGTGAACGGGCACGACGCGACAGGCAGCGCGTCGTGCAGCGCACGCAGCCCTCGCCCGATCGCGACGGCGGCGGTCACGGGGTCGGCGACCCAGCGCGGCTCGACCGCCGACCGTCCCGGGACGGCGCGCGTGACGAGCCACGTGCCGTCGTCGTCGGAGCCCTGCGCGAGGACGCGCGGGACGGGGGCACGGGCACCGACCCACGCGAGACGCTCGGCCTCGCCCGGCAGGTCGATCTCGGGCGTCCCGGCGGGCACCCACTTGGCGAACCGGGTCCCGTCGGCGCCGTCGAGACGGAACGTCAGCCCTCCGAGCTCGTTGCGCCACACGGGCGTGACGACGTCGTCACCGGCGAGCGCGCGGACGGCGGCGGGCACGACGACCGGACCGGACGGGACGGCGGCGAGCGGGGGGCGGGTCATGCGCGCGATCCTCGCACGTCGGACCCAGGCATCAGGGAGCGCGCGTCGGCCCTCCCTCCGGTCGGGGGCGCGGGATCCGACGGCGGGAGAGCCCGCCGGTCCCGCGACGACGGAGGGAACGACGATGACGACCGTCCTGACGACACTGCCGACCTGGCCGCGCGTGCGACGCGGCGCCAACGGGCACCCGGTCCAGACGCTCCAGCACCTGCTGCGCCACCGCGGGCACGAGCTCGCCGTCGACGGGCTGCTCGGACCGCGCACGGAGGGCGCCGTCCGCGCATTCCAGGACGCGGCCGGACTCGACCTCGACGGCGTCGCGGGGCCGGCGACGTGGGCCGCGCTCGTCGTGGTGGTGCGCCGGGGGAGCGTCGGCGAGGCCGTGCGCGCGGTGCAGCGCGAGGCCGTCGCGCGCGACCTGTCCGGCGGACCGGACCCGGTGCTCGCCATCGACGGGCAGCTCGGCCCGCGCACCGAGGCCTGGGTGCGCGGCTTCCAGGACGCGCTCCACGCGGGCTTCCCGGAGGTCGTCGTCGACGGCGTCGTCGGGCCCGTGACCTGGCGCTGCCTCGTCAGCGGGATGCTCTCGCACTGACCTCGCGCGCGTCCGGCTCGCTGCCGACGAGCGCGTCGCACACGGCGAGCAGCCGCGCGCGCAGCGCCGCGCCGCGCTCCGCGAAGGCGCGCTGGTGGCGCACGTACTCGGCCTTGCCCTCGGGCGTCTCGATCGCGACGGAGTCGAGCCCGTACGACGACACGTCGTAGGGCGACGCCCGCATGTCGACGACGCGGACGTCGCGCGCGAGCTCGAAGCAGTCGAGAACGAGGTCGCCCGGCACGGCGGGGGTGAGCTTGAGGGCCCACTTGTAGAGGTCCATGGTCGCGTGCAGGCAGCCGGCCTGCTCCAGGGCGGGCTGGCTCTCGCGCGTCGGTCGCAGGCGGTTGAGCGGGCCGGCCTCGGGGGTGAAGAAGCGGAACGCGTCGAAGTGCGAGCACTGCACCGGGTGGGACTCGACGACGCGGTCGGTGCCGTCGTGCCCGAGGCGCAGCGGCAGCGGGTGCCGGTGATCGCGGCCGGTGGCCCGGTCGCGGTAGACCATCGCCCACTCGTGCAGCCCGAAGCACCCGAACCGGCCGGGCCGCGACGCCGTGGCGGCGAGCAGGGCGTGCAGGTAGCGCACCGTGTCGCCGCGGTCGGCGAGGAACGCGTCGGCGTCGAGCGTCAGTCCCGCGGGGGTCTCGCGGTACCACCTCCACGCGCCGCGCACCGTGTACGGGTCGGCGGGCTCGTCGTCGGGCCGAGGTGCGGTCTCGGGGGCGGGCACGTGGCCCGTCGGCGGGGCGAGCACGACGCCCGGGCCCGGGTGCCAGCGGCGGAGCTGCGCCGGGCGCGTGGGGTAGTAGGTGAAGAGGAAGTCCTCGATCGCGTGCTTCTCGCCGCGCGGCTTGCGCTCGCGCCACCCGGCGGTGAACGCGTCCGCCCGCTCCGCGTGGGCGTGCTCGCGCGCCGTCCATGCCTGGGCCGCGAGCACGACCGGTCCGACGACGTCGGTCGTCGGGGCGGTCGCGGTGTCGGTCGGGGGCACGGTTCCAGGGTACGAGAGCGCCGGGGCGGCGCCGACGAGCCGGCCGACGAGACGGTTTCACCCGGGCGGGCGTTTTCCCGATGTGGGCGCGAGCGGGAAGAATGCTCGTGAACGTGCTGTGAAGGCCCGGCACGCCCGACCGGACGACCTCCCGTCGACCGGCCACCCGACCCGTTGGACCGATCTCGCGGCGCCGCCGCGGAGGAGCACCATGTCGCAGCCGCCCACGGCACCGCAGGACCCGTACCAGTTCGACCCCTACCGGCCGCACGGCGCCGAGCCCGGGCACCAGGCGCCGTCGCACGACGCCTGGGCGCCGCAGGGCGAGGCGCCGACGCAGCCGTACGGCTCGGCGGACGGCGCGTACGCAGCCCCGGGCTACGGTGCGGCACCGGAGCAGGCTCCCTACGGCGCGGGCCAGGCACCCTACGGCGCCGGCCAGGCGCCCGCGTACGGCGCGGACCAGCAGCAGGCGTACGGCCAGCAGCCCGGGTACGGCCAGCCCTACGGCGACCCCGCGCAGCAGCCCTACCCGCAGCCGTACCCGGACCCCGCGCAGCAGGCGTACGGCCAGCCCTACGGCGACCCGGCGCAGCAGCCGTACGGCAGCAGCCCGTACGGCAACGGCTACTCGGCGTACACCGCGCCCGCCCCGGCGACGAGCACGGTCGCGATCGTCGGCTTCGTCCTGGCGATCCTGGGCTTCCTCGGGAGCTGGATCCCGTTCGTCAACATCTTCGCGGCCCTGCTCGGCATCACCGGGGTCGTGCTCGGGTTCGTCGGGCTGTCGCAGGTGAAGCAGGGGCGGTCGGGCAAGGGCTTCTCGATCACGGCGATCGTGCTCGGCGTGCTGTCCGTGCTGGCGACGATCCTCATGTGGGTGGTCTTCGTCGTCGCGGCGAACGAGGCGTCGACGCAGTACGAGCAGACGCTGTCCGAGATCCAGGAGGACTCCGACCGCGCGTTCGGTGAGGCCACCGAGGACGTCCTCGCCAACGACCTCGGCGTCGAGTTCGGCACCTTCGACGGCACGGCCGACGAGCTCGGCTGGGTCGAGTCCTCGCTCCCGGTCACGTTCACCAACACGTCCGACGAGCCCCTCACGTTCGACATCGACGTGGACGCGGTCGCCGCTGACGGCACCGTGATCGAGAGCGACTGGGCGTACTCCGAGACGCTGGAGCCGGGTGCCTCCGAGACCGTGGAGATCTTCGACTTCATCGACGCCGAGAACCTCGAGGCCATGAAGACGGCCACGTTCGAGGTGACGCAGGCGAGCGCGTACTGACGACGGCGACGCGGGACGGAGCACCGAACGTGGAGGACCCCACGACCTCGCCCGGGGCGAGGACGTCCGAGCCTGCCTGGGGCACGGCGCCCGGGGCCGAGCCGGCTGCCGCCGAGCGCGGCGGCTCGCCGGACCCCGAGACTCCGGCGACGCCACCCGCACCCGGCGAGGGCGACCCCGTCCCGGCCGCTACGACGGCGCGGCCCCGTGGGCGGTGGTCGTGGGCGACGGCCGGGCTCGTGGCCGCGACGCTCGGCGTCCTCCTCGTCGTCGCCGTGCTCGTCACCGAGACCGTGACGGCGCGGCGCGGCTGGGCGCACGTCGGGGGCCTCTACGCGGTCGCGGGCGCCGTCGTGGTCGCGGTGGGTGCGGTCGTGTGGCGGCGCGGCACGCGTGGCGTGGCCGGCGCGACGCGCGCGCTCGTCGCGCTCCTCACCGGCACCGTGGTGCTCACCGCCTGGGTGACGGTCGACGTCATGACGGGCGGCGGGACCGGGTACGGTCTCGGCAGCTCCCTGCGCGGGTACCCGCTGGGTGGCGGCTACGACGAGGGTCCCGAGATCGGCGCCGCCTCGGACCGGGTCTGGTACGGGGAGTCCGTGCGCTACACGGACGGCCTCGTCGTCTCGGTCTCGGCGCCCCAGCCCTACACGCCGACCGAGGACGCGTCCGTGCGCGAGGACGACCACCCGCACGCGGTCCGCCTCCGCGTGCGGGTCACGAACGGTACCGGTCAGGAGGTCGACCCGGGCGGGCTCGACCTGCAGCCCGTGTCGGGCGGGCTCGTCGCCCGCCGGGTCTTCGACTATGCGCCCGACGTGCTGCTCGACGACCCGGACACCATCGCCCGGGGGACGAGCGCCGAGTGGGACCTCGTGTACAACGTGTACGACCCCGAGGACGTCGCCGTCGGGCTCGAACCGACCTGGGCGAACTACGCGGTGGCCGTGTTCTCCTGGTGACCGCTCGCGGAGCGGTCACTGCGTGCGGTCGAGGTACTCCTGCGCGAGCCGCTTCGGGGCGCGCGCGAGCCACGCGTCCTGGAGCAGCTCCTCGAGCTCCGGCACGGCGATGCGGTCGAGACGGGCGAGCACGATCGGGTACCCGTCGAAGTGGCTCGTCGTGAGGAAGACCGCGGGGTCGTCGCCGAGCAGCGCCGCCTTCTCGCCCTCGTCGGCGACGCGGAACGCGACGGGAGGCTCGGCGGGCGCGGCGTCGCCGAGCTCGTCGAGGTCCTTCGCCCGCAGCGGTCGCTCCCAGACGAACAGCTTGCCGTGCACGGTCCACTGACGCGGACCCTTGAGGTCCGTGTCCGGCAGCACCGACACGATCCGCTCGACGTCCTCCCACGAGGCCATGCCCCCACGGTAGGCCGTCCGTCGACGACGGACCACACGACCAGCACCCGGCCGCGGGCCGTCAGAAGGGCGCGACCTTCCCGAGCGGCGGGAAGATCTCGTCCAGCTCGGTGAGGTCCTCGCCCGTGGGGGTCCAGGCGCCCGCCGCCGCGTTCTGCCGGACCTGCTCGGACTTCGTCGCCCCGGCGATGACGCTCGAGACCTGCGGTCGCGACAGCAGCCACCCGAACGCGACCTGGACCTCGGTGATCCCGCGCACCTGGCAGAACGCGCCGAGGCGTGCGAGCGCCTCCCAGGGCGCCGACTCCAGGAGGTGCGGCTTGCTCGTGACGAGGCGGCCGTCGTCGGGCCGCGCGCCGTGCGCGTACTTGCCCGTGAGCAGGCCGTTCGCGAGCGGGAAGTAGGGGAGCACCCCGAGCCCGTACGCGGCCGCGGCGGGCAGCACCTCGAGCTCGGCCGCGCGGTCGACGAGGTTGTAGTGGTTCTGCGCTGACACGAACCGCACGGTCCCGGCGGCGCGGGCGGTGAACTCGGCCTCGGCGACCTGCCACCCGGCCCGGTTGGAGTGCCCGACGTAGAGCACCTTGCCCGCGCGCACGAGGTCGTCGAGCGCGGCGAGCGTCTCCTCGATCGGTGTCCGCGGGTCGGGGGTATGGAACTGGTAGAGGTCGATGCGGTCCGTACCGAGGCGGCGCAGCGAGTCCTCGACGGCGCGCACGACGTAGCGCCGCGACCCGCGCGCGTCGAAGTCGTCGCCCGCGGCGCCGCGCATCGACATGCCGAACTTCGTCGCGACCACGACGTCGTCGCGGCGGGACCCGAGCGCCTGGCCGAGCAGCTCCTCGCTCAGCCCGGGGCGGCCCCCGTACGTGTCGGCCGTGTCGAAGAACGTCACCCCCGCGTCGAGCGCGGCGTCGACGACGGCGCGCGTCCCGTCGAGCGTCTCGGTCACCGTGTGCGGGCGGCCGAAGTTGTTGCAGCCCAGCCCGACAGCGGACACGGCGAGTCCGGACCGGCCGAGGCGGCGCAGGGCGGGGCGGGGTGCGGTCGCGTCATTCGCAGTCATGCGGCGACCCTACGACGCGCCGCGGGCGGCCGTGACCGCCGACGCACGCGCCGCGACCGCGGCGAAGAGCCGTTCGAGCGGCCCTCGCCCCAGCGCCCAGCGCCACAGCGTCGCGACCGCGAGCGTGGCGAGGACGAGCGCGAGGAGCGGGCCGTTCGTCGTCTGCTCGTAGGCCGCGTCGCCCCACGCCCACAGCACGACGATCTGCGCCGAGTACACCGTGAGGGCCATCGCGCCGACCGCGGCGACGGGCGCCAGCACCCAGCGCCCGACCCCGCCCGCGAACAGGCACAGGCCCAGCACCGCGACGGCGAACCCGCCCGACCCCACGACCTCCGGCAGGGTGTCGGTGTGCGGGCCGGCGAGCCACAGGTACGCGCTCGTCGGCCACGGGTCGGACCAGTCCAGCGGCTCGGGCCGGAAGCTGCTCGACCACGCCGCCGCCGCGTCCTCGACGGCCTGTGCCCCGCCGAGCGGTCCGGTCATCGTCGCCGAGAGGCCGTACCCGATGCCCAGCGCGAGCAGCCCGCCGCCCACGAGCCCGACGCACGTGGCGGTCGAGGACAGGTCGGAGCGACCGATCGCGATCCCGACCAGCACGTACGCCATCCACACGACCGCGGGGTAGTGCCCGGACACGAGGAAGTCCGTCAGCGCCCCCGACCCGTCGTCGGGCAGGTGCAGCCCGGCACGCGCGAGCACCTCGGGGAGCCAGTACGCGAGCACCGGCCCGACCACGGCGACCGCGCCCGCGAGCACGAGCAGGTCGCGGCGGCGCCAGCGCAGGAACGGCAGGGCGAGCACGAAGTACGCGGCGTAGAAGCCGAGGATGAGCAGCACGCGCGTCCCGAGCAGGTCCAGCAGGCCCACGAGCCCGAGGAGCATGACGGCGCGCACGAGGATGCGGGTGCGGCTCTGGAGCGCGGGGAGCCCGTCGAGGGGCGTCCGCGCTCCCGAGACGATCGCGAGCGACACCCCCGCCACGAGCGCGAAGAGGATCGACGACCGCCCGTGGGACAGCGAGAGCCAGCCGGAGACCTCGCCGAAGTCCTCGGAGGTGTACCCGACGTGGGCCGTGAACATCCCGAGGACCGCGATCCCGCGTGCGACGTCGAGGCCGGTGACGCGCCCCGGCCCGCCGAGCAGGAGGGCGACGTGCCGCCGCGCGAAGCCGGGGGAGCGCGCGGGGTCTCCCGAGGAGGGGGTCGTGCCGGTCGCGGCCGTCATGGGGGGATTGTCCGCGCGCGGGCGCGCTCCCACCCGGCCGCCACGCCGGAGCGGACGACGGTGCGATCCCCGCGCGGACCGCGCGCCCAGAGTGTGAGAACGGGGTCGAGAACGATGCACGTCCGGCCTACGGTGCGGGTATGACGCACACCCCCCACGGCGCCGACGCGGCCGCCGAGCACCACGCCGACGCCCCCACCGGGGCCGGCAGCGACCCCGCGCAGGAGTCCGAGTCGTACACGCACGGGCACCACGAGTCCGTGCTGCGCTCGCACCGGTGGCGCACCGCCGAGAACTCGGCCGGGTTCCTCCTGCCGCACCTGCGCGCGGGCATGAGCGTCCTCGACGTGGGCTGCGGCCCGGCGACGGTCACCGTCGACCTCGCCGACCGCGTCGCCGGGGGACGCGTCGTCGGGGTCGACGCGTCCGAGGCCGTCCTCGAGAGCGCGCGCGAGCTCGCCGCCCAGCGCGGCACCGCGAACATCACGTTCCAGCACGCGAACGCGTACGAGCTGCCGTTCGCGGACGGCACGTTCGACGTCGTCTACGCGCACCAGCTCCTCCAGCACCTGTCCGACCCGGTCGGCGCGCTGCGCGAGATGAAGCGGGTCGCCAAGCCCGGCGGGCTCGTCGCCGTGCGCGACGCCGACTACGCCGCCATGACCTGGTACCCCGAGTCCCCGGGCCTGACGGAGTGGAACACGCTCTACCACGAGGTCACGCACGCGTACGGGTTCGAGGCCGACGCCGGTCGTCGCCTGTTCTCGTGGGTCCAGGACGCCGGGTTCGACCTCGAAGGGATCGTGCCCACCGCGAGCACGTGGTGCTACGCGACCCCCGCCGACCGCACGTGGTGGGGCGGGCTGTGGGCCGAGCGCTGCGTCGCCTCGAACTTCGCGGTGCAGGCGAAGGAGTCGGCGCTCGCGGACGACGTCGCGCTCGAGCAGCTCGCGCAGGACTGGCTGCGCTGGGCCGAGGAGCCCGCAGGCTGGTTCGCGGTCCTCAACGGCGAGGTCCTCGCCCGGGCGTGACGGCGCGGGTGCTGCTGCCGCAGGGCCCTGCGCGGTCGCGCGGGCGCGGGCCGGATAGCCTGGGCCCGTGCGCATCGCGAGATTCACCACCGGAGACGACCCCCGCTACGCCCTCGTCCAGCAGGAGGGGGACCGCACGTACCTCGCGGTCCTCACGGGCGACCCGCTGTACATGCCCGTCACGCCGACGGGCGAGCGCATCGAGCTGGGCGACGGCGTCCGGCTCCTCGCGCCGGTGATCCCGCGCTCCAAGATCGTCGCCGTGGGCCGCAACTACGCGGACCACGCGAAGGAGATGGGCAACGACGTCCCGACGAGCCCGCTGCTGTTCCTCAAGCCGAACACCTCGGTCGTCGGCCCGGACGACCCGATCGTCCTGCCCGACTTCTCGCAGGAGGTCTCCTACGAAGCCGAGCTGGCGATCGTCATCGGGCGCCTCGCCAAGGACGTCTCGCCCGACGCGGCGCCGGGGTACGTGCTCGGGTACACGGTCGCGAACGACGTCACGGCGCGCGACGCCCAGCGCACCGACGGCCAGTGGGCGCGCGCGAAGGGCTTCGACTCGTCGTGCCCGCTCGGCCCGTGGATCGACACCGACCTGAACCCCGAGGACGTCGGCGTCCGCAGCCGCGTCAACGGCGAGGTGAAGCAGGACGGCCGCACGAGCGACATGATCTTCGACATCCCCTTCCTGGTGTCGTACATCTCCGAGGCGATGACCCTCCTGCCGGGCGACGTCATCCTCACCGGCACGCCCGCGGGCGTGGGCCGGATCGACGTGGGCGACCGTGTCGAGTGCGAGGTCGAGGGGATCGGCGTCCTGAGCAACCCGGTCGTCCGGCGGGCCTGAGCGTGCGACCCGCCCCCGGTCGGACCGTCGCGCGAGGAGCCGGCTGGGGCGCGGTCGTGCCGTGCGCGGTCGTCGTCGTGCTCGTGGTCCTCGCCGTGGTCGCCGGAGGCGTCCCCACCGGGGAGGCCTTGTCGTACGGGATCGTCCTCGCGATCGTCAGCGTCCCGGTCTGCGCGCTCGTCGGCGCCGCGATCGGCGGCCTCGTCGTCCTCGTGCGCTCACGACGGCGTAGCGGACCTCGCCCGGCGACGACCGGTGCGCCGTCGGCGGGTGTCGCCCGGGACTGAGACGACGGCGTAGGCGACGCCGGACGCCCGGGCGTCGGGCGGCGTCGGGCAACTACGCTGGGCACCGTGATCCCCGCACCTGGCTCCTCGCCCGTCCGCGTCCGCTTCTGCCCGTCCCCGACCGGGACGCCGCACGTCGGGCTCATCCGCACCGCGCTGTTCAACTGGGCGTACGCGCGGCACACCGGCGGCACGTTCGTCTTCCGCATCGAGGACACCGACGCCGCGCGCGACAGCGAGGAGAGCTACCAGCAGCTCCTCGACGCGCTGCGCTGGCTCGGGCTCGACTGGGACGAGGGCGTCGAGGTGGGCGGCCCGCACGAGCCGTACCGGCAGTCGCAGCGCGCGGACATCTACCAGGACGTCATCGCGCGGCTCGTCGAGGGCGGGTACGTGTACGAGTCGTTCTCGACCCCCGAGGAGTCCGACGCGCGCAACGCCGCCGCGGGCGTCAAGACCAAGGGGTACGACAACTTCGACCGCACCCTCACGGACGAGCAGAAGGCCGCGTTCCGCGCCGAGGGTCGCGAGCCGGTGCTGCGCCTGCGCATGCCCGACGAGGACATCACGTTCACCGACCTCGTCCGCGGCGAGATCACGTTCAAGGTCGGCTCGGTCCCGGACTACGCGCTCGTGCGCGGCAACGGCCAGCCGCTCTACACGCTCGTCAACCCGGTCGACGACGCGCTCATGGGTATCACGCACGTGCTGCGCGGCGAGGACCTGCTGTCCTCCACGCCGCGCCAGATCGCGCTGTACCGGGCGCTGCTGGAGATCGGCGTGGCCGAGGTGATGCCGGAGTTCGGCCACCTGCCGTACGTGATGGGCGAGGGCAACAAGAAGCTCTCCAAGCGCGACCCCGAGTCCAACCTGTTCCTGCACCGTGAGCGCGGCTTCACACCCGAGGGGCTGCTCAACTACCTCGCGCTGCTCGGCTGGTCCATCTCGCCGGACCACGACATCTTCACCGTCACCGAGCTGGTCGAGGCGTTCGACGTCCACGACGTCCTGCCCAACCCGGCGCGCTTCGACCTCAAGAAGGCGGAGGCGATCAACGCGACGCACGTGCGCCTGCTCGCGCCGGAGGACTTCCGCGACCGCCTCGTCCCGTACCTGCACGCGGGCGGCCTCGTCCCCGCGGACTCGTTCGCCGACCTGTCCCCGCGCAACCAGGAGATCCTCACGGCGGCGGCGCCGCTCGTCCAGGAGCGCATGGTGCTGCTCGGGGAGTCGGTCGGGATGCTCGGCTTCCTCTTCACGGCCGACGACGCCCTCACGGTCGAGGACGACGCGCGGGGGGCGCTGCGCGACGACGCGAAGGACATCCTCGCCGCCGCGATCGCCGCGCTCGACGTGCTGCAGGACGGCGAGTTCGTCACCGCCGCGATCGAGGAGCGCCTGCGCGACGCGATCGTCGAGGGGATGGGCGTCAAGCCGCGCTTCGCGTTCACGCCGCTGCGCGTCGCGCTCACGGGCCGTCGCGTCTCGCCGCCGCTGTTCGAGTCCATGGAGCTGCTCGGCAAGGGCTCGACCCTGGAGCGCCTCGTGCGCCTGCGGGACGCGCTGTGACGGACCTCGGCGTCTCGGCGACCCCCGCGCCGCTCGAGGGAGTCCTGTTCGACGTCGACGACACGATCGTCGACACGCGCGCCGCGTTCGCGGAGGCGATCGCCGCCGCGTCGCGCGTGTGGCTGCCGCACCTGCCCGAGGACCGGTACGACGAGGTCCTCGCGCTGTGGCGCTCGGACCCGAACGGCCACTACCGCGCGTACACGCGCGGCGAGGTCGACTTCGACGCGCAGCGCATGGCGCGGGCCAACGAGCTCCAGGCGACGTTCGGCGGCGAGCTGCTCGACGACGCCGCGTACGTGGACTGGAAGGACCTCTTCTGGGGCACGTTCGAGGCGTCGTGGACGGGGTTCGAGGACGCGCGTCCGGTCGTCGACGCGCTCGTCGCGGCGGGGGTCCGCGTCGGGTCCTTGACGAACGCACGCGTCGAGCTCCAGACCCGCAAGCTCGCCGCAGCGGGCCTGCCCGACGTCCCTCTGCTCGTCGGGGTGGACACGCTCGGCTTCGGCAAGCCCGACCCGCGCGTGTTCGCCGAGGCGTGCGCACGGCTCGGCACCGACCCGGCCCGTACGGCGTACGTCGGCGACGAGCTCGACGTCGACGCGCGTGCCGCGCGCGCGGCCGGCCTCGTCGGCGTCTGGCTCGACCGCCCCGGCACGCGCCGCGGCGGCCCGCACCCCGAGGACCCGACGTCGGCCCGCGCGTCGGGCGTGCACGTGGTCCACGGCCTCACCGAGCTGCCCGCGACGCTGGGCATCTCCGCCCCGGCCGAGGCCCCCGCGCCGAGGTAGAGCCCTGGTCCGCCGAGGTCGAGGTGTGGTCATGACCAGGCCTCTACCTCGGCTTACGGGGCCTCTATCTCGGCGGAGACGGGTCAGGTGAGGAGCACGACCCCGACGAGCGCCGTCGTCGTGACGAGGAGCGCCGACAGCCCGCCGAGGACGAGCGCGCGCCGCCCCGTGCGCAGCAGGTAGGGCACGTCCACGCCCAGCCCGAGCGCGAACATCGCTGACACGAACGCGACCGTCGTCGCGGTCGCGAGCGCGGCGAGCAACGGGGCCGGCACGACGCCCAGGCTGCGCAGCGCCACCGCCGCCACGAACCCGACGACGAACCACGGCACCGGCGCGACCCGCGGCGTGGCGGTGTCCGCCGTCGGGTTCGTGGCCGTGCCGGCGGCGCCGGGGTGGTCCGGACGGGCCGAGCCGACCCGGGCGAGAGCGGCGCAACGCGCGCCGCGGGCGACGACGACCCCCGCCACGGCGACGAGCGGGGCGAGGAGGGCGACGCGCGCGAGCTTGGCGACCGTGGCGGTCGCGAGGGCAGGGTCGGAGATCGTCCCGGCGGCCGTGACGACCTGCGCGACCTCCTGCACGCTCGCGCCGATCCACAGCCCGGCCTGCTCGTCGGTGAGCCCGACCAGCGCGGCGAGCCACGGCAGCGCGACGATCGCGAGCGTGCCGTAGACGGTGACGAGCGCGAGGGACGCGGCGACGCCGTCGTCGTCCTCGCGGACCTGCCCGGGGGTGCGCCCGGGGCCGGCGACGACGCCCTGCATGGCCGAGATCGCCGCGGCCCCGCACACCGAGAACCCGGTCGCGACGAGCAGCGTCGTGACGCGCGGTACCCGGAGCACGCGACCGAGCGCGAGCGTGCCGGTGAAGGTGACGAGGAGGGTCGTCGTGACGACGACGAGCCCGCGCCAGCCCAGCGCGAGGACCTCGGGCACCGAGAGCTGGAACCCGAGCAGCACGACGCCCGCGCGCAGGACGACGCGAGACGTCCACGCGACCCCGGGTCGGGTCGCCGCGACCGCCGCGGTCCCGCGCCGGGTCCTGCCCGCGCGGCCCAGGACCGGCGCGACGAGCGCACCGAGCACGAGCGCGACGACGAGCGGCGACACCGTCGGGACGAGCCGGGCCCCGAGCAGCACGACGACCGTCGCCGCGGCGACCACCCCGAGCCCGGGCAGCAGCGCACGGGAGCCCGCGGCGCGGCGGGACGTGCGCGCCGTCGCGACGGGTCGTGGGGTGGTGGTCGTGCGGGGTGCGGGAGGGGCCATGCTCACGAGCCTGCTGCGCGCGGCGACGCCACGGAAGACCGATCTGCCTCGCAACCCATAGAGTGGACCTATGGCCCAGACCTCCCGCGACCGGACCTCGCTCTCCGCGCTCGAGCTGCTCGTCGCGACCGACTCGCACGGCTCGATCAGCGCCGCGGCGCGGGCGCTCGGGGTCGCGCAGCCGACGGCGTCGGCGGGCCTGCGGACCCTGGAGCGCCGCCTCGGGCTCGAGCTCCTCGAGCGCACGACGCGCGGCTCCCGCCTCACGGAGACGGGCCGCGCCACCGCGGCGTGGGCGCGCGAGGTGATCGAGGCCTCGGACCGCTTCGAGACGTCGGTCGCCGCGCTCCGGGACGCCCCCGCCGCCCGGGTGCGCGTCGCGGCGAGCCTCACGGTCGCCGAGTACCTCGCGCCGCGCTGGCTCGCGCGCCTCGCGCTCGAGGGGTCCGGCCCCGGGGGGGGAGCGCCGGACGTCGAGCTCGTCGTCCGCAACTCGCGCGAGGTGACCGACCTCGTCCTCGATGCCGCAGTGGAGCTGGGGTTCGTCGAGAGCGCGACGCTGCGTCGTGGGCTGCGCAGCCGCACCGTCGCGCACGACCGGCTCGTCGTGGTCGTCGGGCCGGCGCACCGATGGGCACGGAGGAGCGCGCTGCGGGTCGACGAGCTGCTCGCGGGCGGGCTGGTCGTGCGCGAGCGCGGCTCGGGGACGCGCGAGACGCTCGAACGCGGCCTTGCGGCGGTCGGCGAGCGGCTGCCCGACCACCTGCCCTACCTCGGCTCCACTGCGGCCCTCAAGACCGCCGTGCAGCACGGCGGTGCCGTCGCGGTCCTGTCGAGCCTCGCCGTCGCCGACGACGTCGCACGCGGCTCCCTGGTCCGGGTCGCGGTCCCGGGGCTCGAGCTCGACCGGCGACTCCGCATGGTGTGGAAGGACGGCACCGCGCTCTCCTCGGCCGCACGCCGTATCGCGGCCGCGGCGGCCGCCTCGTCGGGCTGACCGGGCTCCGCCCCGGGGCGCCGCGGCGCCTCAGCGCACCGACGCGTCCCAGCGCCAGCGCGTGCGCTGCCGTCGCCCGGGCAGCTCGCCGCGCCCGGTCGCCCAGAGGAGCAGGAGGTCCCTGTCGTCGTCCGGTCCGGGCTCGACGTCCGGGAAGAGCCGTGCGAGGACCCGCGGTGCGAGGCCCCCGGGGAACGGCACGTGCTCGCCCGCGAGCCCGAGCAGGACGTCGTGGCCGTGCACGAGGACCTCGACGACCCCCATCGCCGCGAAGCCGGCGGCGTCGGAGGTCCCGTAGGGGTGGTAGGCGCGTGCGGCCACGGGCCGGGTCTCGGCGAGGGTCGCGAGCAGCTCGCCGCCGCCGAGCAGCGCCTCGCACAGGCCCGCCGTCCCCGCCGCGCGGTCGACGTGCGCGATCTCGTCCTCCCCGCGCGGCCCGACGAGCGGGACGTACGCCAGGCGTGGGAGCGCGGCGAGCTGGAGGGCGTAGGCGAGCAGGTCGTCCACGACGTGCTCCGCCGTCGTCCAGCACGACCACCGGACCGGGCCGGCCTGTGCGTCGAACGCGGTGACCGGGTGCTGCACCAGGTGGTCCGCGAGCCAGCGCGTCGCCGTCCGGACGTCGTCGCCGGTGACGGCGCCGGGGGAGCGGTCGGTGCGGGCGCTCACGCGTCGTCCGACGCCGTCGTGAGCACGTCGGCCCGCCAGCACTCGGCGAGGTACGGCAGATCGGCGTCCGTGCGCCCCGCGAGCGCCGGGTGCGTCGCGACGAGGTCGTCGATCTCGCCGAGCAGCTCCTCCCGGCGTGCGTCGGGAAGCGTCAGGAGGTAGCTGCGCGACGCGGCGAGCGGGCGGAGCGACGACGTCGGGACGCGGTCGGCCCAGGGCACCGTGCGGTGCTCGGGCGGGGTGAAGAGCTGCTCGGCGAGCACGGGCTCGCGATAGCTGTGCTCGAGGGTGTCGCCCCGGTGGATGACCTCCGTGAACCGGCCGACCCAGTCGACCGCGTTGTCCCGCACGTTCCACACGATGCCGAGCCGCCCGCCGGGGCGCAGCACGCGCGCGATCTCCGGCTGGGCGGCGGGGGAGAACCAGTGCCACGCCTGGGCGACGAGCACGGCGTCGACGCTCGCGTCGGGGAGCGGGATCGCCTCGGCCGAGCCGGGCAGGGCCCGCGCACCCGGGACGGACTCCGCGAGGCGCGCGCGCATCGCGTCCGAAGGCTCGACGGCGACGACGTCCAGCCCGCGGGCGACGAGCCGCTCGGTGAGCTTCCCGGTGCCCGCCGCGAGGTCGAGGACGCGGCGGGCGCCGTCGGGCAGGAGCCAGTCGACCGCCGCGTCCGGGTACGAGGGGCGCGTGGACGCGTACTGGGCGGCGCCCTGCTCGAACGACGCCGCGCGGTCGGCGCGCGAGCCGGGGTCGGGGGAGTCTCCTGAGCTCATGCCTCGACGGTGCCAGACGGCGGCGGGGCGCGTCGACCCGGAGACGCACCTCCGCGTGCCCGACCCGGTGGTTCGGGTCGCATTTGGTCCGCGTCGTCATGTCCGGTAATGTTCTCGGCCGGTGGGACCTCCACGGGAGGGAGCCAGGGGACGAGTCTCGACTCGTCGCAACGGCTCTCTGACAGTGGCTGGTTACCCCCTTGGGGTATGGTGTAATTGGCAGCACGAGTGATTCTGGTTCACTTAGTCTAGGTTCGAGTCCTGGTACCCCAGCGAAGAGCTCCGGCTCAGATCGAGCGGTCAAGACCGCGCGAAACATGAGGTAGAGTTCTCGACGGAGAAACGGACCGGAAACGGTACGGAGATCCACAGGCCCCCATCGTCTAGCGGCCTAGGACGTCGCCCTCTCACGGCGGTAACACGGGTTCAAATCCCGTTGGGGGTACAGAGAAAGGCCCGGTCACCATCATGGTGACCGGGCCTTTGTCATGAGCGCAGACTCTTCAGCGACGCGTGACGGGGATACGGCGTGGTGCTGGTGCGCGCCGGTGTGACGAAGGTCGCGGCCCGCAGCCGTGGAGGTCGAACGCCGTGCTGGCACGACGGAACCGTCAGCCCGCGTCCGTGGGCGCGCCGAGATGCCGTCAGGGCGCGCCGTCGCGACCCGGCCCGGGCTCGTAGGGCTTCGGGATCGGCGTCGGCGTGGGGCGCGGGTGGATGACGGGAACGTAGGTCGCCCGGTGCTCCCCGGACACCGCCCAGCCGGGCTCGTCGTCGTGAGGCTCCGCAGGATGCTCGCTGCCGAGCCTCCCGTCCCGCCGTCCCGCGGCGCCCTGCGCCGCCTCCGACGGCCCGGCGACCGGGATGGGCTGCGTCGGCCCGCTCGACTCGCCGGCCGCGCGCCCCGGGACCACGACGACGCGCTGGTCGGTGGGTGGCGGTGCGGGGACGGGCGGCAGGGTCTCGGCCGGGCTGCGCCCGTCCCACGCGGGCGCGGGCTCGACGGGCGCCGGTTCGGCCGGCTGGGGAGGGCGCGGGCCCGGCGGTGGGATCGTCGCGGGGGCGGCGCCCTGGGGGCCGTCCTGGACCTGGCCGGAGCCGCTCGACGGTGCCTGGCCGGGGCGGCTGCCCGGCGTGAAGAGCGTGTCGCACAGGAGCCGGTAGGTCTCGTCGGGGTGCGAGACCCAGTCGATCTGGCGCAGCGCCTGGTCCTGTCCGGCGGACTCCAGGAGGAACTGCCCGTAGCCGAACACGCGCCCGACGGGCGAGCGCCCGTAGTTCATGTCGGTGACCTTGGTGAGCGGCATCATCGCGACCTTGTGCGTGATGAGGCCGTAGAGCAGGAGCAGGCGCTTGTCGGTGGCGACGAACCACTCGTTGCGCCACTCGAAGACCTTCCACACCAGTCGCCCGGCGAGGATCAGCCACAGCCACCACAGGAACAGCACGCCGTCCCCGACGGCGGGACCGGCCTGCACGACGAGCCAGGCGACGACGACCGCTCCCGCGACGGTGGTGGCCACGGGCTCGAGCAGCATCCCCCAGTGGTGGCGCGTGGCCACCACGACCCGCTCGCCGCTCAGCACGTAGCGGTCGAGGATCTTGCTGCGGGGACGGCCGCTGGCCACGGTCAGTCCAGGAGCGAGTTGAAGAACTGCCCGATGGAGCTGAAGGCGCCGACGATGACGTCCCAGATGCCCTCGACGATGTCGGCGGCGCGGTCGGGGCTCCTGATGACGGCGTAGACGGCGAAGATCACGAGCACCCAGATCAGGGTCATCTTCACCTTCGGATGCATCGGGACTCCTCGTGTCTCGGGTTCGGACGGTCTGGCTCGCCCCCTGCCGCCACCGAGCCGTCCGGCGCCGGGGCACGCACAGCATGGCAGCAGCCGGTGACATTTTGACAGGGCACGTCCCGTTTGCGGCCCGCGGCACGCCGACCGACGCCGACCCGGCGCGACGTCGTACCCCGGGGGCCGGCCGTGCCCACCGACCGCGGCGCGCGCCGAACCCGACGTGCCGAACCCGGGGTTGTCGCCGGGCTCGGCGGCCGAGCCCGGCCATGTCCCCGGGTTCGGCGCGTCCCGCTACTCGCCGGCGCGGCGCAGCACCTCGGTGAGGCGGTTCGCCGCGGCGACGACCGAGCCGGAGTGCAGGCGGCCGGGCTGGCGGCTCAGGCGCTCGACCGGGCCGGAGATGGAGACGGCGGCGACGACACGGCCGGACGGCCCGCGGACGGGCGCAGACACCGAGGCGACGCCGAGCTCGCGCTCGGAGACGGACTGGGCCCAGCCGCGGCGTCGGACGCCCGACAGGATCGTGGCCGTGAAGACCGCCTCGCGCAGCCCGCGGTGGAGGCGGTCGGGCTCCTCCCACGCGAGCAGGATCTGCGCCGCGGAGCCCGCGTTCATCGTGAGCGTCGCGCCGACGGGGATCGAGTCGCGCAGGCCCACCGGACGCTCGGCGGCCGCGACGCAGATGCGGTGGTCGCCCTGGCGGCGGTAGAGCTGGGCGCTCTCGCCCGTGTGGTCGCGCAGCGCGGTGAGCACGGGGTTCGCCGCGGCGAGCAGGCGGTCCTCGCCGGCAGCCGTGGCGAGCTCGTTGAGCCGTGGGCCGAGGACGAAACGGCCCTGCATGTCGCGGGCGACCATGCGGTGGTGCTCGAGCGCGACCGCGAGGCGGTGCGCCGTCGGGCGGGCCAGGCCGGTGGCCGTGACGAGCTGGGCGAGGGTGGCCGGTCCGGACTCCAGGGCGCCCAGGACGGAGGCCGCCTTGTCCAGCACTCCGACTCCGCTAGTATTGTCCATAGGTCGATATTGACGTCTCACGCAATGAGATGCAAGTCCGGCACGGATGTTCCACCCGCTGGACGTTCTCCCCGGCAGGCCGCCGGACGGCGGACGATCGACCCAGGCGGTTCTCCATACCCCCCAGGAGCACCGTGACAGACGACGAGGAGATGAGCTACATGGCCGGCACGCTGGCGGAGAAGGTCTGGGACGCGCACCTGGTGCGACGAGGCACCGACGGGTCGCCCGACCTCCTCTACATCGACCTCCACCTCGTGCACGAGGTCACCAGCCCCCAGGCGTTCGAGGGGCTGCGCCTCGCGGGCCGCCAGGTCCGCCGCCCCGACCTCACGATCGCGACCGAGGACCACAACACCCCGACGCTCGACATCGACCTGCCGATCGCGGACCTCACGAGCCGCACGCAGATCGACACGCTGCGCAACAACGCGCGCGAGTTCGGCGTCCGCATCCACTCGCTCGGCGACGCGGACCAGGGCATCGTGCACCAGGTCGGGCCGCAGCTCGGTCTCACCATGCCGGGCCTGACGGTCGTGTGCGGCGACTCGCACACCTCGACGCACGGCGCGTTCGGCGCGCTCGCGTTCGGCATCGGCACGTCCGAGGTCGAGCACGTCATGGCGACCCAGACGCTCCCGCTCGCGCCCTTCAAGACGATGGCGATCAACGTCGACGGCGAGCTGCCCCCGGGCGCGACGAGCAAGGACATCATCCTCGCGATCATCGCCAAGATCGGCACCGGCGGCGGCCAGGGCTACGTCCTGGAGTACCGCGGCGAGGCCATCCGCAGCCTCTCCATGGAGGCGCGGATGACGATCTGCAACATGTCGATCGAGGCCGGCGCGCGCGCCGGCATGATCGCCCCGGACGACACGACGTTCGAGTACCTCCAGGGTCGCCCGCACGCGCCCGAGGGTGCCGACTGGGACGCGGCCGTCGAGTACTGGCGCACGCTGCGCTCCGACGACGACGCCGTCTTCGACACCGAGGTCACGCTCCGCGCGTCCGACCTCGAGCCCTTCGTCACCTGGGGCACCAACCCGGGCCAGGGCCTGCCGATCTCCGCGACCGTGCCCGTCCCCGAGGAGATCGCGGACGAGAACGAGCGCGTCGCCGCCGAGCGCGCGATCGAGTACATGGGCCTCACGCCCGGCCAGCCGCTGCGCGAGGTGTCCGTGGACACCGTGTTCATCGGGTCGTGCACCAACGGTCGCATCGAGGACCTGCGCTCGGTCGCCAAGGTCGTGCAGGGCAAGCAGAAGGCGGACGGCGTGCGCGTGCTCGTCGTCCCGGCCTCCGCGCGCGTGCGCCTCCAGGCCGAGGCCGAGGGCCTCGACAAGATCTTCCTCGACTTCGGCGCCGAGTGGCGCAACGCGGGCTGCTCGATGTGCCTCGGCATGAACCCCGACCAGCTCCAGCCGGGCGAGCGGGCGGCGTCGACCTCGAACCGCAACTTCGAGGGCCGCCAGGGCAAGGGCGGGCGCACGCACCTCGTGTCGCCGCTCGTCGCCGCCGCCACCGCGCTCCGCGGGACGCTCTCCTCGCTGAGCGACCTCGACCTGCCCGAGGGCACCGACATCACGTCCTTCGACGGCACGCCGCTCGCGCCGCTCGACCCGCGCGTCCTCGTGCAGGTCTGAGCCACCCGCGCCGCGCTGCCCCACTCGTCGCCCCGAAGACTCGAAGAGGTTCCTGCCATGGAGAAGTTCACGACCCACACCGGCGTCGGCGTCCCGCTGCGCCGCAGCAACGTCGACACCGACCAGATCATCCCCGCCGTCTACCTCAAGCGCGTGACGCGCACGGGGTTCGAGGACGCGCTGTTCGCCGCCTGGCGCGGTGACCCCGCGTTCGTCCTCAACCAGGACGCCTACCGCGCGGGCTCCGTCCTCGTGGCCGGGCCCGACTTCGGCACCGGCTCGTCGCGCGAGCACGCCGTCTGGGCGCTGAAGGACTACGGCTTCCGCGTCGTCCTCGCGTCGCGCTTCGCCGACATCTTCCGCGGCAACTCCGGCAAGCAGGGTCTCGTCGCCGGGATCGTCGCGCAGGAGGACATCGAGCTCCTCTGGAAGATCCTCGAGACCAACCCCGGCACCGAGGTGACCGTGGACCTGGTCAACCGCACCGCGTCCGCGCAGGACGTCACCGTGCCGTTCCAGATCGACGACTACACGCGCTGGCGTCTCATGGAGGGCCTCGACGACATCGGCCTGACCCTCCAGCACGAGGACGAGATCTCCGCGTTCGAGGCGACGCGCGCGTCGTGGCGCCCCAAGACGCTGCCGGCGAAGACGCTGCCCAAGGTCGAGATCGAGGCGGCGCGCCCCGTCGGCTGACGGAGCTCGCCGCCGAGGGGCGGGCGCGCGGAACCGACGTGTCGTCGTCTCCGCGCGCCCGCCTCTCGCCGTCTCAGGGGTGGGGCGGGCCCGCGTCGATCGCGGAGAGGAGCGATTCCGGGGTCGCGGTCTCGGGGTTCCAGCGGGACTCGACCCACCAGGTCGCTCCGGCGTCGGCGAGGCCGGCGAGCTGGTCCGCCGCCGCGGTCCGGTCGGTCGGGAGCTCGCCCTGGACGACGACGTCGAACGGGCGGCCAGCGTCGAGGCCCAGCTCCGCGCGGCGCGCGGTGAGCCACGCGACCAGGGCGGAGACGTCGTCGGGCGTGGGCACGTCGAAGCCGCGCTCGCCGCGGAGCTGGAGCACGATCCCGTCGGCGCGCAGCGCGCGGTCGAGGGAGCGCAGCGGCGGTCGCTCGGCGTCCCAGACGCCCACCGGCCACACCGGAACGTGGTGCCCGACGACCGGGCGCTCCACGGGCCGCGGGAGGAACAGCATCTCGCCCGCGTGCACGTGCGTGCCGTCGAAGGCGAACCTCTCCCCGGACCAGGCGCGGTCGAGGTAGGCGATCGCGTCGTCGAGCAGCTCCGCGCGCTCGCGCAGGGGCTGGAGCTGGCCCGGGACGGCCGAGAAGCCGCCGTCGTCGAGCACGCCCACCCCGACGGGCAGGACGAGGCGCCCGCCCGACAGGTGGTCGACCGTCAGCGCCTGCCGCACGACCTCCCACGGCCTGCGGCGCGGGAGGGCGAAGACCATGGCCCCGAGCGCGATGCGCTCCGTCCGGACCGCCGCGGCGGCGAGCACCGCCCACGGGTCGAACGTGTCGACCGGCATCGACAGCAGGCTCAGCCCGTCCCACGAGAAGAACCCGTCCCAGCCGGACTCCTCGGCCCCGACCGCCATGTCCAGCACCTGGGCCGCGGAGCCGAAGCTCCCGACCACCCCGACCTTGATCCCCGACCCTGTCTCCGTCGTCGCTGCGCTCATTCGCCCGACGCTACGCCCCGGCACCCACACCGCTGAGTGCATGAAAAAGTCGTGTTCCAGCACCTCACGCGCGACTATTTCACGCACTCAGCGGTCAGGGGAGCGGGGTGACGTCGAGACGGACGATGTGGCGCCGGGCGACGTCGGTCACGGTGAGGCGGCGGTCGTCGACGTCGACGTGGTCGCCCAGCGTCGCCAGCCGGCCGAGCTGCGCGACGACGTACCCCGCGACCGTCTCGTAGGGGCCGTCGGGCAGCGCGACGCCGGTGCGCCGCGCGAACTCCTCGATGGTCTGGCCGGCGTCGACGCTCGTCGCGGTGCCGTGCTCGCGCGCCGGCGACGGCTCGTCCGGGTCGTACTCGTCGCGGATGTCGCCCACGAGCTCCTCGACGAGGTCCTCGAGCGTGACGATCCCGTCGGTCCCGCCGTACTCGTCGACGACGACGGCGATGTGCACGCCCTCGCGGCGCATCTGCGACATCGCGGGGAGCACGGTGTTCGTCGCGGGCAGGGCGAGGATCGGGCGGACGACGTCGCGCACCGCCAGGGCACGCCCGGTCGTCGGGTCGGTCGCCGGGTGGTCCGGGCAGTCGCGCCCGAGGAGGTCGCGCACGTGGAGGAACCCCACGACGTCGTCGAAGTCGTCGCCGGTCACGGGGTAGCGCGAGTACGGGCCCGCGGCGACCGTCGCGGCGGCCTCGGAGAGCGTCGTGTCGGCCCTGAGGAACGCGACCTCGCCGCGCGGGGTCATGGCCTCGGCGAGCGACCGGTCGCCCGCCTGGAACACGTCGTCGAGGATGCGGCGCTCGTCCTCGGGCAGCGACTCGTGCGCGAGCACGATCTCGCGCAGCTCCTCCTCGCTCATCTCCTCGCTGCGCGCGGACGGGTCGCCGCCGAGCAGCCGCACGACGCCGTCCGTCGAGCGCGAGAGCAGCCAGATGACCGGCCGCATGAGCGTCGCGAACCGGTCGAGCGGCGGCGCGACGACGAGCGCGACCCCGGCCGAGCGCTGGAGCGCGATGCGCTTGGGGACGAGCTCGCCGAGGACCAGGGAGAGGTACGCGATGACGAGCGTCAGCCCGACGAGCGCGACCGTGTCCGCGAGCGCGCCCGACAGCCCGAGGCCCTCCAGCGCGGGCGCGAGGTCGGGGGCGAGCGTCGAGGCGCCGTACGCGGCCGAGAAGAAGCCCGCGACGGTGACGCCGATCTGGACGGCGGCGAGGAACCGGTTCGGGTCGCGCGCGACGGCGGCCACCCGCGCGCCGCGTGCAGACTGCTTCTCGAGCCGCGCGACCTGGCTCTCGCGCAGCGAGACGAGCGCGATCTCCGTGCCCGCGAACACGCCGCCGACGAGGATGAAGAGCAGGACGAGGCCGATGTTGGCCCAGGTGCCGGAGTCCATGCCTCATCCAAGCAGGCCGTCCGGCCCGCCGCGGGATCAGCGGTCGGTGGGCTCCCGGTCGGTGTCCGTCGGGTCGGGGTCGGTCGGCTCCGAGGCTCGCGGCTCGGTCCCCGGCGCGGTGGCCTCGGTCCCCGTCCCCGCCGTCGAGTCACCGGTCGCGTCGGTCGTCGCCTCTGCGGTGGCCGGCTCGCCGTGCTTGCGGCGGGGGATGAAGTGGGCGACGAGGACGACGACGCCACCCACGAGGATGCCCACGACGGCCGAGCACGCCGTGTTGACGAGCCAGCCGAGGAACCCGCCCACGCCCGCGACTCCGGTGACCGCGTGCTCGAGGTGGTGCACGACGTCGTACGGGCCGTGCCAGCCGAGGTCGTAGGCGCCCTGGAGCAGGATGTGCCCGCCGACCCACAGCATCGCGATGATGCCGACGAACGAGATGACGGCCATGACCTTGGGCATCGCGCCGACGAGGCCGCGCCCGAACGACCGGACCCACGGTGTGTCGCGCTTCGCGAGGTGCAGGCCGATGTCGTCCATCTTCACGATGAGCGCCACGACCCCGTACACGAGCACCGTGATGAGCACCGCGACGATCACGAGGATGACGAGGCGCGACCAGAAGCCCTCGGAGGCGACCTCGTTGAGCGCGATGACCATGATCTCCGCGCTGAGGATGAAGTCGGTCCGCACCGCGCTCGAGACGACCGAGTCCTCGTCGACGGCCTTCTTCTCGGCCTTCGTCTCCACCTCGGCGTGATGCTTGCCCGAGACGAGCTCCCACACCTTCTCGGCACCCTCGAACGCGAGGTACGTCCCGCCGAGCATGAGCAGCGGCGTGAGCAGCTGGGGCAGGAACTGGCTCAGCAGCAGGATCGCCGGGAGGATGAACAGCAGCTTGTTGCGCAGCGACCCGGTCGCGATCCGCTTGACGACGGGCAGCTCACGCTTGGCGGCCAGGCCCTCGACGTAGCGGGGCGTGACGGCGGTGTCGTCGATGACGACGCCGGTCGCCTTGGCGCTCGCGCGCCCGGCGGCCGCGCCGACGTCGTCGATCGACGCCGCGGCGAGCTTGGCGAACGCCGCGATGTCGTCCAGGAGGGCAGCGAGTCCGAAGGCCATGGGGAGGTGCTCCGTGCGCCGGCCCGCGTCGCCGCGCACGGGCCCGCTGGTCGTGTGGACGCGGCGGCAGCATCGTAGCGACTTCACCCCGCGCTCGCGTCGGCGGGTCAGGACGTCGCGGCGCGGGTCACGACGTTCACCACGTGCGGCGCGCGCACGACGACGCGCACGACCTCGCGCCCGGCCGTCGCCCGCGCGACGCCGCCGGTCGCGAGCGCGAGGTCGTGCAGCGTGCGCTCGTCGACGTCCGCGGGCACCCGCACCCGCGCGCGGACCTTCCCGTCGACCTGGACGGCCGCCTCGACCTCGTCCGCGACGAGCAGCGCCGGGTCGACGGCGGGCCAGGTCGCCTCGGCCACCGACGGCTCACGGCCCAGCCGGTGCCAGGCCTCCTCGGCCGTGTGCGGCGCGAACAGGCTCAGCAGCACCGTGACCGCCTCGACGGCCTCGCGCACGGCAGCGGCGTGCGCTCCCGCGTCCTCGCCCGCCGCCGGGCCGTCCTCGGACGCACGCCGCGCGGCGGTGACGAGCTCCATGACGCGCGCGACGACCACGTTGAACCGGTCCCGGTCGAGCAGGTCCTCCGCCTCGTGCACGGTCCGGTGCGTGGCACGGCGCAGCGCGTGCGCGCGCGACCCGGGCACGACGGCGGCCCGTGCGCCGGGGCCGGACTCGCCGGGCGAGGAGCCCGGGCCGACGGCGTCCGCGAGCCGCAGCACGCGCGCGCAGAACCGCCGCATCGCGCCCGGGTCGACGTCGGCCCAGTCCACGTCGTCCTCGGGCGGCCCCGCGAACACCATCGCGAGGCGGACCGCGTCGGCGCCGTGCCGGTCGAGCTGCTCGCCCAGGTCGACGCCGTTGCCGAGCGACTTGCTCATCGCCCGCCCGCCGTTCAGGACCTGTCCCTGGTTGAGCAGCGTCGCGAACGGCTCGACGACGTCCACCCACCCCTCGTCGTGCAGGAACTTCGTGACGAACCGGCTGTAGAGCAGGTGCAGGATCGCGTGCTCGACGCCGCCCACGTACTGCGCCGCGGGCATCCACCGCCGCGCGTCCTCGGGCCGGAACGGGACGTCGTCGGGCGCGCCGTCGCCCAGCGAGCAGTACCGCAGGAAGTACCAGGACGAGTCCACGAACGTGTCGAGCGTGTCCGGGTCGCGCTCGGCGGCCGCGCCGCAGCGCGGGCACGGCACGCGCCGCCACGCGTCGGCGGCGGGGGACGCGAGCGGAGAGCGGCCGCGGGGGAGCAAGTCGTCGCCGGCCAGGTCGGGCAGCCGCACGGGCAGCTCGTCGTCGGGGACGGGCACGACGCCGCAGCCCGGGCAGTGCACGACCGGAACCGGGGCGCCCCAGTAGCGCTGGCGCGAGACCAGCCAGTCGCGCAGCCGGTACGAC
Organism: Cellulosimicrobium sp. E-16; assembly: GCF_049913115.1. Taxonomy (NCBI): domain Bacteria; kingdom Bacillati; phylum Actinomycetota; class Actinomycetes; order Micrococcales; family Promicromonosporaceae; genus Cellulosimicrobium; species Cellulosimicrobium sp. E-16. The sequence continues at coordinate 3,079,930 of NZ_CP183974.1, read as the reverse complement.
GTCGCGCGCTGGCCCGCGCCGTCGGCCTCCAGGCGGGCGACCGCGTCCTCGACGCCGGGCCACGTCTCGCCCGACCCCGCGGGCAGGCCGTGCGCGGCGGCGAAGCGGGCGTCGCGGTCGTCGTGCGCGGGCACTCCCATGACCGCGCCCGTCCCGTAGCCGGGGAGCACGTGGTCGGCCGCCCAGACGGGCAGCCGCGCACCCGTCTCCGGGTGGCGCACCCACGTGCCCAGGAACGTCCCGGCGCTCGGGCGCTGCACGTTCGTCCGCTCGATCTCCCCGGACGCCAGCGCGTCCTCGCGGTGCCGGGCGAGGGCGTCCGCGTGCTCCGGCGCGCACAGCGCCGCCGCGAGCGGCCCGTCCGGCGCGACGGCGACGAACGTCACCCCCGGCAGCGTGTCGGGACGCGTCGTGAAGACCTCGACGTGCTCGGGCCGGGTGCCCACCCCGGGCGAGGCGCTCGCGGAGGGGCGCGGGCCGCCGTCGGGCAGTACCTCGAAGCGCACACGGGCACCCGTGCTGCGCCCGACCCAGTGGCGCTGCATCGTCAGGACGCGCGCGGGCCACGCGCCCTCGAGCGCGTCCATGTCGTCGAGCAGCCGGTCCGCGAACGCGGTGACGCGCACGAACCACTGCGTGAGCTCGCGCGGCACGACGGCCGCCCCGCACCGCTCGCACCGCCCGCCCACGACCTGTTCGTTGGCGAGCACGGTCTGGTCGGCCGGGCACCAGTTCACGGGGGCCGTCGCGCGGTAGGCGAGGCCGCGCTCCAGCAGGCGCAGGAACAGCCACTGCGTCCAGCGGTAGTACTCCGGGCGGTGGGTCTCCAGGCGGCGCGACCAGTCGAACGCCACCCCGTACCGGCGCGCCGTCGCGGCCTGCGTCGCGATATTGGTCTCGGTGAAGACGGCAGGGTTCTCGCCCCGGCGGATCGCCGCGTTCTCGGCGGGGAGCCCGAACGAGTCCCAGCCGATCGGGTTGAGCACGTCGTACCCGCGCAGGCGCCAGTACCGCGCGACGACGTCCTCGAGGGCGAACACCTCGGCGTGGCCCATGTGCAGGTCGCCCGAGGGGTACGGGAACATCGTCAGCAGGTAGCGGCGCGGGCGCGCGCCGTCGTCGCGCGCGCGGAACGTGCCGTGCTCGGCCCAGTACCGCTGCCAGCGGTCCTCGATCTCGCGGGGCGACCCGTCGAGCATGCGGTCGGCGCCCGAGATCGGCTCGACACGGTCGCTTCCCGCACGGTCGGCGGGGGCGGAAGGGTGGGGTGGGTGTGCGGCGTCCACGGGGAGGCTCCTCGAGAAGGTGGGCTTCGTCGTCGGGCACTCGCCGTGCGCTGGCCGGTAGCTCGACCGGGACGCGCAGGCACCGCCGCGCTGAGCGTGCCCGCCCGGCGGGCTCAGCGCGGCCGGCGAAGGAGGAGCCGCAGGTGTCGCATCCCGGACATCGTGACCCGCTCGACGGCGCAGGGTCAACCCTCGCGGTACCGGCAGGTGTGGCGGACGTCGCGCGCGAGGGCACCCCAGGGCCGATCCGGCGCCAGTAGGCTGGTCGCCATGGCATCCCACTACGACGTCGTCGTCCTCGGTGCAGGTCCCGGTGGTTACGTGGCCGCGATCCGTGCAGCCCAGCTGGGCCTGTCGGTCGCGGTCGTGGAGGAGAAGTACTGGGGTGGGGTGTGCCTCAACGTGGGCTGCATCCCGTCCAAGGCGCTCCTGCGCAACGCCGAGCTCGCGCACATCTTCCAGCACGACGCGAAGACCTTCGGCATCTCCGGAGAGGTCAGCTTCGACTTCGGCGCGGCGTTCGACCGCTCGCGCACCGTCGCGGAGGGGCGCGTCAAGGGCGTGCACTTCCTCATGAAGAAGAACAAGATCACCGAGTACGACGGCCGCGGCACGTTCCGCGACGCGCACACGCTCGACGTGAAGCTCGCCGACGGCTCGACCGACCAGGTGACGTTCGACAACGTCATCATCGCGACCGGCTCGAAGGTGCGCCTGCTCCCGGGCGTCGAGCTGTCCGAGAACGTCGTCACGTACGAGAAGCAGATCCTCACGCGCGACCTGCCCCGCTCCATCGCCATCGTCGGCGCGGGCGCGATCGGCATGGAGTTCGGCTACGTCCTCAAGAACTACGGCGTGGACGTCACGATCATCGAGTTCCTCGACCGCGCGCTGCCCAACGAGGACGCGGACGTGTCGAAGGAGATCGCCAAGCAGTACAAGAAGCTCGGCATCAACCTGCTCACGTCGACCGCCGTCCAGACCGTCAAGGACAACGGCACGGCCGGCGTCACCGTCAGCTACAAGGGCGTCAAGGACGACAAGCCGGGCGAGCTCGTCGTCGACAAGGTCCTCATGGCCGTCGGCTTCGCGCCCAACGTCGAGGGCTTCGGCCTCGAGAACACCGGCGTCCAGCTCACCGAGCGCGGCGCCATCGCGATCGACGACGTCATGCGCACCAACGTCGAGCACGTCTACGCGATCGGTGACGTCACGGCGAAGCTCATGCTCGCGCACGTCGCCGAGGCGCAAGGCGTCGTCGCCGCCGAGACCATCGGCGGCGCCGAGACGCTCACGCTCGGCGACTACCGCATGATGCCGCGCGCGACGTTCTGCCAGCCGCAGGTCGCGAGCTTCGGCCTCACGGAGCAGCAGGCGCGCGACGAGGGCTACAAGGTCAAGGTCGCGACCTTCCCGTTCATGGCGAACGGCAAGGCGCACGGCCTCGGCGACCCGACCGGCTTCGTCAAGCTCATCTCCGACGAGACCTACGGCGAGCTCCTCGGTGGCCACCTCATCGGCCCCGACGCGTCCGAGCTTCTGCCCGAGCTCACGCTCGCGCAGAAGTGGGACCTCACCGTCTACGACGTCGCGCGCAACGTGCACACCCACCCGACGCTGTCCGAGGCGGTCCAGGAGTCGATCCACGGCCTCGCGGGGCACATGATCAACTTCTGACACGGGACAGGGCTGCTCGCGGCCCGGTCGTCATGACACCACGGTGCGCCGGCAGGGACGTCCCTGCCGGCGCACCGCCGTCTGCGGGTCAGTCGCAGGCCGCGCCGTTGAGCGCGAAGCTCGTCGGCGCCGGGTGGATCCCGGCCGTGGCGGTCGCTCCGTTGTAGCCGAACGTGACGGACTCGCCCGGGGCGAGGCTGGTCTTCCACGCGGGGTGGGTCGCCGTGACCCTCGTGCCCAGCTGGGCGACCGTCGCGCTCCATCCCGGGACGTCGACCCGCTGGCCCCCGGGGTAGTCGAACGTGACGACCCAGCTGCTCACCGTCGCCGCGGACGTGTTGGTCACCGTGACCGACGCGGTGAACCCGCTGCTGCTCCCGCCCCAGCCGGGCGCGGAGTAGTCGACGGTGCACGCGCCGGTGGGCTCGGGCACGCCGCCGTCGTCCAGGGTGGTGAACGTGACGTTCCTGGTCCCGGAGACCGCTCCGGTGTGGTCGTTCCGGGACCGGACCACCACGGTGTACGCGGTTCCGGGTTCTAGCCCGGTGAGGTCGACCATGGGTGACCCGTCGGTGCTCGCGATCACCTGGCCGGTCGCGGGGTCGAGCACGTCGTACCCGGTGACGCACCCGGACTCGGCCGCGCCCCACATGACGTGCGCGCTCGTGGCGGTGACAGACATCGCCATGACGGATCCCGGGGCGCCCGGCGCCTCGTCCGGGCACGCGGGCTCGGTCGGCTCGCCGCCGTCGCCGATGCCCGTGACCTCGCCGTCGCCGCCGTCGAACGCGACGTCCGAGCACGAGTAGAAGTTCTCGTTGCTGTCCGAGCGGACCCAGTGGGTGAAGATCATGTGGTCGCCGCTGCGGTCGGCGGGGAGCGCGACGTCCCAGTAGTAGTAGTTCAGGGCACCCGGTCCGCCGGTGTCGGGCGGGTTGGTCACGGAGTCGATCAGCTCGAGGTCGTCCCACGCGAGCGGGCTCGACGGGTCCCAGCCCTGCTCGGTGACGTACACGTCGAAGCGCCCGGGGTGCTCGGCCCAGTTGTTGTGCTGGAACTGGTAGGTCTCCCCGGCGGTCAGGTGCGTCCGCGGCCAGTCGTCCCGCACGGCGTTGAACCCGCTGAAGTCGTACGGACCGCGACCGCCGCCGTCGCAGATCTGCCCGTCCGGGATGTAGCCCGCGGTCCGGCCCGCGCCGTTCGAGTCCAGGTTCCCGAACCAGTTGTAGAACGCCGAGGTCCCGCTGACCGCGTAGGCGTTCGCGCACGCCGGGTTCTGCGGGTCGACCTGACCGTTCGCCGTCCCGCCGTCCACCCAGCACAGGTACTGACGGCTCCCCGGGAACACCTCCGCCCCGTGCGCCTCCGCCGGGGCGGGCGGGGCGGCCGCCACCAGGCCCGCCGCGCCGAGGACCACCGCGGCGGCCCACGCTGCCATGCGTCGCATCTCTCCAGCTCCTTTGCTCTCGGATGTCGAACACGGTGACGATGCCGCAGGACGCGCGACGGCGGTACCGGCCTAATCGATTCGGGCGGTGCTCGCCGTCAGGCCACGATCGATGGCCCCGCGGGAGGCGACGAGCAGCCCGGTGCCGACGAGGCACACGACGACCTCGGTCACGGTGAGCGACCAGACGATGCCGGACAGCCCGAACCAGTGGTTGCCGAGCAGCACGACGGGCACGAAGAGGACTCCCTGCGACACGGACATGACGATCGCGGGGACGGCGCGCCCGGTCGCCTGGAACAGCGAGGTGACGAGCCCGGCGAAGCCGTTGGCGACCATCGCGACGAGCTGGGCGGTGAGGATGGTGGCCCCGATCGCGAGGACGGCGGGGTCGGCCACGAAGGCGGCGAACACCTGGTCGCGGAACAGGATGACGACGGCGGAGAACAGCAGCCCGAGGCCGCCCACCGTGACCGCGGAAGCGCGCAGCGCCGCCGTGAGCCGGCCGCGGTCGCCCTTGCCGTAGGAGTAGGCGAGCAGCGGCAGGACGCCGAGCGTCACTCCCATGAGGAGGAACTCCGGCACCTGCGCGATCCGGACCGCCACACCCATCGCGGCGAGCGGGCCGTCGCCGTACGCGGCCGCGAGATTGTTGAGCACCAGCGACGTGACGATGAGGAACGACGCCTGGAGCAGCTCGCCGACCCCCACGCCGAAGACCGGCTTGAGCACGCTCGGCGAGAGCGTGAACCACCGCGGCGCGACGCTCATGTGCTCGCTCCTGCAGGTCAGCCAGACGGCGAAGTAGACCACGACGGCGAGGTTCGCCAGTCCCGTGCCCAGTGCGACGCCACCCACGCCCCAGGGCAGGACGAGGACGAACAGGACGTCCAGCACGAGGTTGAGGACCGTCGACCCGACGAGCGCGTACATCACCTGCCGCGAGGCGCCCTCGGCGCGGACGAGCTGCTCAAGGCAGAACGCCGCCGTGAGGACCGGGACGAACGCGAGCATGACCGCGACGTAGGTCGCCGTCGCTGGAGCGGTGGCGGCGTCCGCCCCGAGGAGGGTGACGAGCGGTCGCAGGAGGAGGAGGCCGCCCGCGCCGAGCACGGTGCCGGTGGCCACGGCACCCCAGACGGCGAACGACGAGACGCGGCGGACCTGGCCCGTGGCGGACGGGTCGTGCTCCGCCACGCCGAGCAGCCGGGCGACGAGCGCCCCGCCGCCGACGCCGAAGACTCCTCCGACGGCCATGACGAGGCCGAGGAGGGGCGTGCCGAGAGTGACGGCGGCGAGGAGCGCGTTGTCGTGGAGCGAGCCGACGAACCCGGCGTTGACGACGTTGTAGACGGCGCCGACGATCATCGCCGCGGCCATCGGCACGCACAGGTGCACGAGGGCGCGGACGATCGGCGCGGAGGAGAGGTACCAGCGGTCGGTGCCGGGGGTGTCGGGCGCAGCCGGCGTCGCCGCGGTCGCGTCGCCGGTCGCTCTGGCTGACGTTCCGCCCGACGATCCGGCGGGGGAGCTGGTCGGGGTGTCGAGGTCCGTGGTGCTCATGGCTGCTCCGTTCGGGCAGGCTCGAGCGCGCGCCGACGGGAGCCGGCGCGGCGACGGGAGCGGTGGCTGGTGAGGGTGTGTGGCGGGGAGACGGTCGCGCCCGGATCCGTGCGGGCCCGGCGTCGTCCGGCTCAGTCCCGGGTGGGCCGCGGGAGGTCCGCGGCGATCTTGGTGAGCAGCCCGCGCAGGGTGGCGCGCTCGTCCTCGTCCAGCGGGGCCAGGATCGTCTCGTCGGCGGCAGCCATCGCGTCCTGGAAACCTGCGATGAGCCGGGCGCCGGCGGGCGTGGTCTCGACGCGCTTGACGCGCGCGTTGTCGGGATCCGGGCGTCGCTCGACGAGGCCGCGCTGCTCGAGCCCCTTGAGCAGGCTCGTGACGCTGGCCGCGCTGGTGCGGCTCACCGCGGCGATGTCGCGCTGGATCGCGCCGGGGTTCTGGGCCAGGAAGCCGAGCACGAAGGCCTGCTCGTGACTGAGGTCGCGTTCGCGCACCCAGTCCTCGGCCGCCTTGCGCTGAGCCCAGCCGATCCAGCGGACGAGCTCGAGACTGCTGGTGGGCACGGACTGCTCGTTCATGATGAGAAATCTAACGGTTAGAGGTCAAAGTGTCAACGCCGAGCCCTCGCGTGCTCGCCGTACGGTCGGCCGGGCCCCACGAGCGCCGGTGCGCCCCGGCGTCGGGCACGGGAGAAGATGAGGGCGGGGGACACCGACCCGAGAAGGAGACCCATGCCTGCGCCCACGACGCCCACCCGCGAGTTCGTCACCGGCCTGCCCAAGGCGGAGCTGCACCTGCACCTGGAGGGCACGCTCGAGCCCGACCTCAAGCTGCGCCTCGCACAGCGGAACGGCATCGACATCGGCCAGTCGACGGTCGAGGAGGTGCGGGCGACGTACGCGTTCGACTCGCTCACGAGCTTCCTCGCCGTGTACTACCCGGCGATGGAGGTGCTGCAGACGGCCGACGACTTCTACGAGCTCGCCGACGCCTACCTCGCGCGCGCGGCGGCCGACGGCGTGAAGCACGTCGAGATGTTCTTCGACCCGCAGGCGCACACGTCGCGCGGCGTGCCGTTCGAGCTGGTCGTGACGGGCTACCACCGCGCCGCGTCCGAGGCGCCGAGCAAGCACGGCATCGACGCGCACCTCATCCTGTGCTTCCTGCGCGACCACTCCGCGGAGAGCGCGGCCGAGACCCTGGAGGCCTCGGTGCCGTTCCGGGACAAGATCCTGGGCGTCGGGCTCGACTCGGACGAGCGCGACAACCCGCCGCAGAAGTTCGCCGAGGTCTTCGCGCGCGCCCGCGAGCTCGGCTACCGGCTGACGATGCACTGCGACATCGACCAGGTCGGCAGCATCGACAACATCCGCACCGTGCTCGACGAGATCGGTGTGGACCGCGTGGACCACGGCACGAACGTCGTCGAGGACCCGGCGCTCGTCGACGTCGTGCGCGAGCGCGGGCTGGGCCTCACGTGCTGCCCGATCTCGAACTCGTTCGTGACCGACGACATGAAGGCGACGGAGATCGCGGGCCTGCTGCGCTCGGGCGTGCGCGTCACGGTGAACTCCGACGACCCGGCGTACTTCGGCGGCTACGTGGCGGACAACTACGTGGCGCTCGCGGAGGCGGCGGGGCTGACGACGGAGGAGGTCGTGCAGCTCGCGCGGAACTCGTTCGAGGCGTCGTGGCTGGGCGACTCGCAGCGGGCCGCCTACCTGGCCGAGGTCGACCGGTACGTCGCGGGGTTCGACGCGGCCGCCGTCTGACACGCCGGACGCCTGCCCGTGTCTCGGCCCACGAGCCGCGCGGCACGGGCGGGCGTACCGGGGAGTAACGTGTCGGGGACGGCCGCCGCCGTCCGGATGGCGGCGAGCATGCCCGCGGGGGGTGAATAATCTCCGGGTGCCGCACGTTGGCGCACTCGGGACCCGCAGCCGCGGACGAGCCGTCCGCGGCCCGACGCGCGGGCCCGGGCCCGCAGGGGCACCACGGACCATCGGCTTGGCGAGAGGGCGACCAGAGCTCATGAAGGATGTGCTGTACGTCAACGGCGGGACCCCGCTGGACGGGACGATCACCGTGCGTGGCGCGAAGAACTTCGTGTCCAAGGCGATGGTGGCGTCGTTGCTGGGGGAGTCGCCGAGCGTGCTGCGCAACGTGCCGCAGATCCGCGACGTCGGCGTCGTGACGGGGCTGCTGGAGCTGCACGGCGTGGCGGTGAAGTCCGACCCCGACGCAGGGATCCTCGACCTGGACCCCTCCAACGTCGAGTCCGCGCACGTCGCGGACATCGACGCGCACGCGGGCTCGAGCCGCATCCCCATCCTGTTCTGCGGCCCGCTGCTGCACCGCCTCGGCGAGGCGTTCATCCCCGACCTGGGCGGGTGCCGGATCGGCGACCGGCCGATCAACTACCACCTGGACATCCTGCGCCAGTTCGGCGCCGTCGTGGACAAGCGCGAGAACGGGATCCACATCCGCGCCCCGCGCCGCCTCCAGGGCACCAAGATCGCGCTCCCGTACCCGTCGGTGGGCGCCACCGAGCAGCTCCTGCTCACCGCCGTGCGCGCCGAGGGCATCACCGAGCTGGCCAACGCCGCGATCGAGCCCGAGATCATGGACCTCATCGCGGTGCTGCAGAAGATGGGCGCGATCATCTCGGTCGACACCGACCGCGTGATCCGCATCGAGGGCGTGGACCGCCTCGACGGGTACACGCACACGGCGCTCGGCGACCGCATCGAGGCGGCCTCGTGGGCGTCGGCCGCGCTCGCCACGGGCGGCGACATCACGGTCAAGGGCGCGACGCAGCCCGAGATGATGACGTTCCTCAACACCTTCCGCAAGGTCGGCGGCCGGTTCGACGTGCAGGACGACGGCATCCGGTTCTGGCACCCGGGTGGGGACCTGGACCCCATCGTGCTCGAGACCGACGTGCACCCCGGCTTCATGACGGACTGGCAGCAGCCCCTCGTCGTCGCGCTCACCCAGGCCAAGGGCCTGTCGATCGTGCACGAGACGGTCTACGAGAACCGGTTCGGCTTCACCGACGCCCTGCGGGGCATGGGCGCGACGATCCAGGTCTACAAGGAGTGCCTGGGCGGCCGCGACTGCCGGTTCGGCCAGCGCAACTTCCACCACTCCGCCGTGATCTCCGGCCCGACGCCGCTCTCGGCAGCCGACATCGAGGTCCCCGACCTGCGCGGCGGCTTCTCCCACCTCATCGCGGCGCTCGCCGCGAAGGGCACGTCGACCGTGCGCGGGATCAGCCTCATCGACCGCGGCTACGAGAACTTCCAGGAGAAGCTGGTCGCGCTCGGCGCCGACGTCCGCCGCGGCTGACCCGGGAGCGCCCGTCGCCGCAGGTCATGACGCCTGTCACGGCGGTCCGGCGCGCCTGCGTGGGACGCTGGTCGACGTGATCACCCGACCGCGCACGTTCCTCGACGTGTGGAGCCGTCGGACCGCCCCCGAGCGGTTCGACGCCTACACGCGCTGGTCGCTGTACCTGCTCTCGCTGTTCGAGCCGTTCCTCGCGCTCGTGCTCGTCGGTTCCGACCCGACGTTCCGGCCGGGGGCCGTCAACGCGTGGCTCGTGCTCGTGCTTGGGCACACCGTCACGTGCCTCGTCCTGCTGCGTGCGGGGGTGGTGCACTTCCTCGGCGGCCCGGTCGTGCGCCCGTGGCTGCTCGCCCTTCACGGGACCGTGTCCCTCGCGGTCGCGGTGGTCGGGTTCTGGACCTTTCCCGTCGGCTCGGCAGAGGACGTCGCCGGGAGCGCCCGGTACTACGCGCTCCTGGTGGGGTTCGGCTTCGGCACGCTCGCCGTCGTGCCGCTCCTCACGTTCCGGCGGCTCGCCCTGCTCGCGGTCCTGTTCGGGGCGATCACCGGGTGCTCCGTGTGGGTGGGTACCGGACCGATCTCCTCGACCACCGTGGGCATGGCGGTCGGGCTCGGCGTGTCGAGCGCGGTCATGCTCGTCGCGATCTTCGGGTCCTACCGCGTGTCGGTGTGGATGCTCGGCATCGTGTGGGAGCAGGAGCGCACGCGCGTGCTGCACGCCCGGCTCGCGGTCGCGGAGGAGCGGCTGCGGTTCTCGCGCGACCTGCACGACGTCTTCGGACGCACCCTGTCCGTGGTCGCCGTGAAGAGCGAGCTCGCCGCGGAGCTCGCCGCCCGCGGTCGCCCCGGCGCGGAGGAGCAGATGCTCGAGGTGCGCCGCATCGCGCAGGACGCGCTGCGCGAGGTGCGCGCCGTCGTCGCCGGCTACCGCACCGCCGACCTCGGCGCCGAGCTCGTGGGCGCGCGCTCGGTGCTGCGCTCGGCGGGCATCGAGACGACCGTCCACGGCGAGGAGACACCGGTCGGCACCGCAGCGCAGGAGGCGCTCGCGTGGGCCGTGCGCGAGGCCGTGACGAACGTCGTGCGGCACTCCACGGCGCGCACCTGCACGATCACCGTCCACCGGGACGGCACGTCGAGCGTCGTGGAGATCGTCAACGACGGCGCACCCGCTGGCGCGGGGGACGGGCGCGGCTCGGGGCTGGTCGGGCTCCGCGAGCGGTTGGAGGGCGCCGGGGGGAGCCTGCGGACGTGGCTCGACGGCGGGAGGTTCGGCCTCGTCGCGCGCGTGCCCGACGACGGCGCGGCCCGGGGCGCGCCCGCGCGGCAGCCCGACCGCGACCTTCCCGCTCCTGCCCCCGAAAGGACCACGCGCGCGTGATCCGCATCCTGCTCGCCGACGACGAGAACCTCATCCGCGACGCCGTCGCGTCGCTCCTGGCGCTCGAGGACGACCTCGACGTCGTCGCCCAGGCCGCGTCCGGGCCCGAGGCCGTCGCGGCGGCGCTCAAGCACGAGCCCGACGTCGCGGTGCTCGACCTCCAGATGCCGGGCCTGGACGGGGTCGAGGTCGCGCAGCGCCTCGCGCGCGACCTGCCGTCGTGCGGTGTCGTGATCGTCACGAGCCACGGCCGGCCGGGCTACCTCAAGCGCGCGCTGGAGGCGGGTGCGCGCGGGTTCCTGCCCAAGACGGTCTCGTCGCGCGTGCTCGCGGACGTCGTGCGGCAGGTGCGCGACGGCGGTCGGTACGTCGACCCCGAGCTCGCCGCGGAGGCGATCGCGGCGGGCGCGAGCCCGCTCACCGCCCGTGAGGCGGACGTGCTCGAGCTCGCCGCCGACGGCGCGCCCGTCGAGGAGATCGCGACGCGCGCCCACCTGGCCCCGGGGACCGTGCGCAACTACCTGTCGTCGGCCGCCGCGAAGCTCGGGGCGGCGAACCGTCACGAGGCGGCGCACGTGGCGCGGCGGCACGGCTGGATCTGAGCGGAGGGCCGCGCCCGGTAGGCTCGGTGACCGTGCCGAGCCTGCCCGAGACCCCGCGCGCGTACAGGACCCTCGCGTTCTTCCTGCGCCCGATCCTCTTCGCGATCACCCGCCGTGACTGGCGCGGTGCGGAGAACCTGCCCCCGACCGGCTTCATCGCCGCGGCGAACCACGTCACGGAGGTCGACCCCGTGACGCTCGCGCACTTCCTCTACGACCAGGGTCGCGCGCCGAAGATCACGGCGAAGGCGTCGCTGTGGAAGGTGCCGGTCCTGGGCCGGATCCTCACCAGCACGGGCATGATCCCGGTGCACCGCGGCACGGCGGGCGCGGCGCAGTCGCTCGTCGACTCGACGGCTCGGCTCGACGAGGGGCAGTGCGTCGTGTTCTTCCCCGAGGGGACGCTCACGCGCGACCCGGACGGCTGGCCCATGGTCGGCAAGACCGGCGTCGCGCGGCTCGCCCTGACGAGCCGCGCGCCCGTCGTGCCCATCGCGCAGTGGGGCGCCGAGCAGCTCCTCGCGCCGTACGGCAAGGTGTTCAAGCCGATCCCGCCCAAGCGGGTCGCGGTCCACGCCGGACCGCCCGTCGACCTGTCCGACCTCTACGACCGCCCGCAGGACACCGCGACGCTGCGTGAGGCGACCGAGCGCATCATGACGGCGATCACGCGCCAGCTCGAGGAGATCCGCGGCGCGAAGGCGCCCGCGGAGCGCTTCGACCTGCGTCAGCACCCGGGCTCGGAGCGCCGCCGGTGAGCGGGGACCAGACCGTCGAGATCAGCCCCGCGCCGCTCGGCGCCGACGACGTCCCCGCCGCGGAGCGTGTCGTCGCCGCGGTCCTCGGGTCGGGGAGCTGGGGCACGACGTTCGCCGCCGTGCTCGCCGACGCCGGCTGCGAGGTCCGCCTGTGGGGTCGCGACCCCGAGGTCGCCGCGCAGGTGAACTTCTCCCGTCGGAACGAGAAGCGGCTGCCGGGCATCGAGCTGCCCGCGGGCATCCGGGCCACGACCGACGCGCGCGACGCGCTCGCCGGGGCGGGCCTGGTGGTCGTCGCGATCCCCTCGCAGGTCGCGCGCACGACGCTCGCCGAGCTGCGCCCGTACCTGGAGCCCGACGCCGTCGCGGTCTCGCTCATGAAGGGCGTCGAGCTGAGCACCGACCGGCGCATGAGCGAGGTCGTCGCGGAGTCGCTCGGGCTGCCGCCCGAGCGCGTCGCCGTGGTGTCCGGACCGAACCTGGCGCGGGAGATCGCGCACCGCCAGCCGACGGCGACCGTCGTGTCGTGCGTCGACGAGGACGTGGCGCGGTACGTCGCGCGGGCCTGCTCGTCGTCGTACTTCCGCCCGTACACCAACCGCGACGTCGTCGGGGTCGAGCTGTGCGGGGCCGTGAAGAACGTCATCGCGCTCGCCGTGGGGATCGCCCAGGGCCGCGGGTTCGGCTACAACACGACCGCCACCGTCATCACGCGCGGCCTCGTCGAGATCACGCGCCTGGGCCTCGCGCTCGGCGCGGACGCCGAGACGTTCCCCGGCCTCGCGGGCATGGGCGACCTCGTCGCGACGTGCTCGTCCCCGCTGTCGCGCAACCACACGCTGGGCAAGCACGTCGGCCAGGGGTTGAGCCTCGACGACGCGATCGCCGCGACCGGCGGCACGGCGGAGGGCGTCAAGTCGTGCCGGTCGGTCCTCGAGCTCGCCCAGAAGGTCGGTGTCGAGATGCCGATCACCGCCGGCGTCGTCGCGGTGCTGCACGAGGGCATGCCGGTCGACGAGATGGCGCGCGGCCTGCTCGCCCGGCCGCAGAAGGCCGAGGGGATCTCGGCGGAGCGCTGAGGGCGTCGGGCACCCCGACGCGGCGGGCCCGCGTCAGTCGTCGTCGCGGACGTCGACCACCACGCGCGTCGGGTCCTCGAGCGAGAACACCCGGAACGGGCGGCGCTCGTCGTCGACGCCCACGAACGCCTGGGTGTAGCCCTCGAAGACCCCGCGCAGCAGGACCTCCTCGACCTCGCCGTCGTCGCCCGCGCGCACCGGGTTGGGTCCCGCGTACTCGTCCACGCCCGTGTCCATCGGGTACCCCGAGCCAGAGATCATGACCTGGAGGTAGGCGTCGCCGTCGACCGCGACGACGTCGCCCTTCCCGTCGTCGACCGGCTGGTCGACGTACTCGACGCGCCACCCGGGCGTCCCGGTCCCGCCGAGCTCGAAGACGACCCGGTCGTACCCGTCGTGGTGCCCGACCCGGATGTCCGTCACGGTGAGGGCCGCGTCCGCGGACGGGTCCTGCGTGTCCGGCTCGGTGTTCGCCGGGAACGGGAGCGGTGCCTCGGTCGCGTCGTCGGCCGGTGCCGTGGAGTCGTCCGTCGGGCTCTCTCCCGGGGCGTCGGTCGGCGAGTCCGTGGGGGTGGGCGAGCCGCTCGTCGTGGTGTCCGACGGCGACGGGGAGTCGTCCGTGCCGCCGGGGGTGCACGCGGCGAGCGAGAGCGCCAGCAGCCCGACGACGGCCGTCGCGGCCCGCGGTGACGTCATGGCGCCGCGCCGCCCTCGGTCGCCACGGTCTGTCTGCCTCGTTGCTCGTGCCGTCATGGACCGATCGTAGAAACCGCAGGTCACGCTCGCGCGGCGGGCGGGCCACGGTGAGGTCCCGGTCCGGTCACGGAGGGGTCTCGGCGAGATTCGCCGTCGTCTCGCAGGTCCGGCGTGCGCGGGTCCTGGCCGTCGTGGCCCCGCCCACGTGGTCGACGCTAGGCTCGGAGGATGGGGCAGGGGATCGGCGCAGACGTGGTGGGCGTGCTCGTCGCGGTCGCGCTCACGGTGCTGCTCGTCGTCGGGATCACGCGGTTCACCTCCGGCGCCGAGGCGCGCGCCCGCCGCGACGCGGGCGGGGGCGAGAGCGCGTCGTCGGGCATGTTCGGCGAGATCGTCGAGATCTTCCAGCCGAGCCGCACGCACCTCACGGAGGAGAAGGAGCGCCAGCGCCTCGACATCGTGCAGCGCCCCGCCGAGGGCCTACCGTTCGACGTCGACCTGGACGGCGGCGTTTTCTACGTCCCGACGGACCCGTCGCGGCCCGCGCGCCCGGACGCGGAGGCGCGGTAGCGCGCCTCGGGGGAGATCAGCCGGCCGGTGCCCGCAGCGCTCGGTCGAGGTCCCGCCACAGGTCTTCGACGTCCTCGATGCCCACGGAGAGCCGCAGCAGGTCCTCGGGAACCGTGAGCGACTCGGTCGCGAACCTGCGGCGCCGCTCCAGGCTCGACTCCACGCCCCCGAGGCTCGTCGCGGGGACCCACAGACGCACGGCACCGACGACGGCGTCCGCGCCCGCGGCGCCCCCTCGCGGCCGCACGCCGAGGATCGAGCCGTACCCGGTCATGAGGCGCGACGCGCGCTCGTGCCCGGGGTCCGTGGACAGGCTCGGGTGACGCACCTCGACGACGTCGGGGTGGTCGGCGAGGCGCCGGGCGAGCTCCGCCGCGTTCGCCTGCGAACGTTCCACGCGCAGTGCGAGGGTGCGCAGGCCGCGCAGCGCGAGCCACACCTCGAACGGGCCGGGGATCGACCCGTGGAGCGTCCGGTAGGCGCGCAGCGTCGCGGTGAGCTCGGCCGTGCGCGCGACGGCGGCGCCGAGGACGACGTCGGAGTGCCCGGCGAGGTACTTGGTCACCGAGTGCACGACGACGTCCGCGCCGTGGGCGAGCGGCTGCTGCCCGAGCGGGGTCGCGAACGTGTTGTCGACCGCGGTGAGGACGCCCCGCTCGCGAGCGGCCGCGAGCAGCACGGGCAGGTCGGCGACCTCGAGCATGGGGTTCGTCGGGGACTCGACGAGCAGGAGCGAGGCGCCGTCGAGCGCGGCGACGACCTGGTCGGTGTCCGCGACGTCGACGCGGACGACCTCGACGCCCGCGCGCACGGCGAGGTCGTCGGCGAAGCCGAGCGTCACCTGGTAGGCGTGCCGGGGGAGGACGACCTTGCCACCGGCCGGGACGACCGAGAAGACCGCCGCGATCGCCGCCATCCCGGACCCGAAGGCCACGCCGGGGTGGTCGCCGCCCTCGAGCGCGGCGAGCGCCTCCTCGAACGGGTGCCAGGTCTCGGTGTCGATGCGCGTGTACAGGAGCTCACCGGGCTGCTGTACACCCTGCGAGACGTAGGTCGACGAGAGCACGATCGGCGGGTTCACGGGCGCGCCCTGCGTCCGCTCGGGTCGCCCCGCGGCGACGGCGACGGTCGCGGGGGAGAGGGCGGCAGGGACGTGCGGGTCGCTCATGGCGGCAGCGTACGCCTGGCTGCACGACGCGTGCCCCGAACAACCACCCTCTGACCGTGCGGCCAGGCGATCCTGGCCGGACGAGCAGGTCGTCCTGGCTCGTCGCGGGGCCGGGGACGAGCCAGGACCGCCTGCTCGGCGCTGGGTGGACCCGTCAGTCGAGCGGGCCCAGGAGGGACTGCGCGACCGTGGAGTGCGCGGACTCGTCGTCGGACGGGTGGAAGATCCCGGCGAGCACGTCGCGGTACAGGCGGCCCAGCTCGTTCCCGGCGAAGTAGCTGGACCCGCCCGCGACGCGCACCATCTGGTCGACGACCGTCTTCGCCGTCTCCGTGGCGCGCACCTTGAGCCCCGCGGTCGCGCGGAACCAGCCTGCGCCGCGGTCGACGAGCGCGTCGAGCTCGCCTGCGACGGTGTCGATCTGCGGCCAGACCGCGTCGAGCGCGAGCGCGGCGTCCGCGAGGCGCCAGCGGATGTCCGGGTCCTGCGCGAGCGACGCCCCGTCGTTCTTCATCGACGTGCGGCGGCGCGCCGCGGCGACGCCGAGCTCGAGCGCGCGCTCCGCAATCCCGGTGTAGACGGACGCGAGAAGGGTCTCGAACGTCGTGAAGATCCCGACGACGAGCGGGTCGAGCGTGGGGCCGGGCGCGAGCCGCCGGACGACGCGGTCGGCGGGCGCATGAGCGCCGTCGAGCACCGTGGACCGGGACTGCGACGCCCGCATGCCCATCGTGTCCCAGTCGTCGAGCACCTCCACCCCGGCGTCCCGGGGGACGAACGCGTGCACGAGGCGCGGCGCGTCGTCGGACACCGTGTCGCGCCCGAGGACGCCCAGGCGCGTCCACGCGGGCGAGTTGGACGTGAAGATCTTGCGGCCGTGGAACGTGTAGCCGCCCGCGCCGTCCGGTCGCGCCTCGGTGCGGGACCCGAGCAGGACGAGGTCGTTGCCGCCCTCGGAGTACCCGAAGCCGAACACCTCGCCGCGACCGGCCTCCTCGAGCAGCCAGTCGAGCGAGGCGTCGCCGCGCTCGTGCAGGTAGCGCGCGACGCCGGTCCACACGTGGTGCATGTTCACCGCGAGGGCCGTCGCGGGCGCCGCCCCCGCGAGCCGAGCCTGCTCGTGCGCGACCTCGCGCAGGCCGAGCCCGGCGCCGCCGAACGACGTGGGCACGAGCGCGCGCAGGTACCCCGCCTCGGACAGCGCGGCGAGGTCCTCGTCGAAGAACGCGTTGTCGTGGTCGTAGCCCGCCGCGCGGCCGCGGACGGCGTCGAGCAGGTCGTCGGTGAGGAGGGTGCGCAGTCGTGGGAACGGCAGAGCGAACGGCGGAGCGACGGGCGTGGACATGGCCTGCCTTCGGTCGGGGCGGACGGCGAGAGGCCCCGGCGACGTGCGTCGCCGAGGCCCCTCCACCGTACGCCGGGCCGGTCGGCCGGCGAGCCGGTCAGCCGACGAGCACCGGCGCCGGCTCCTCCGGGGACGGCAGGATGCGGCGCAGCACGTCGGCGAGCGTCACGACGCCGACGAACCGCTCGCCGTCCATGACGATCGCGAGCTGCTCGCTCGACTCGCGCATGCGCGCGAGCGCCGCGTGCACGGTCGTCCCCGACGCGAGCACGAACCCGGGGCGCGCGAGCTCCCCGGCGGGCCGGGCGTCCGGCTCCAGGAGCGTGTCGCGCACGTGCACGACCTTCGGCACGACGCTCCCGTTCTGGACGAGGATGCGCAGGTGCCCCGACCGGGCGGACGCCGCGCGCACGTCCGCGGCCGTGGCCGTCGCGGGGACGGACGTCGGGTGGCCCTCGACCGGCACGAGCGCGTCGACCGTGAGGGTCTCGAGCTCGATGACGCCCGAGATCTGCACGCGGTACGACGCCTCGAGCGCGCCGACGTTCGCCGAGTGCTCGACGAGGTGCCGCAGGGTCGCGGCGTCCTGCCCGCCGCCCTCGACGTTCTCGACCGGCTCGACGCCCACGGCCCGCACGCAGCGGTTCGCGAGCGCGTTGAGCCAGCGCAGCAGCGGGCGGAACGCCCACATGAACCCGCGCATCGGCAGCGCCAGCAGGGTGGCCGAGCGCTCCGGGTGGGCGATCGCCCACGACTTCGGCGCCATCTCGCCGATGACGAGGTGGAGGAACGTCACGACGATCAGGGCGAGCACGAAGCCCGCGACGTCGGCGGCCCACAGGGGCGCGCCCCACGTCTCGAAGACGGGCGTGAGCCAGTGGTGCACGGCCGGCTTGGTGATGGCGCCGAGCGCGAGCGTGCACGCCGTGATGCCGAGCTGCGCACCCGCCATGAGGAGCGTGAGCTCGTTCGAGCTGCGCAGCGCGGCGCGCGCCGCTCGGCTCGTGGGTGCGGCGTCCTCGAGCCGGTGCCGCTTGGCGCCGAGGAGCGCGAACTCCACGGCGACGAAGAACGCGCTGAGCGCGATGATCGCGACGGTCGCCACGACGACGACCCAGGGGTTGCTCATCGGGTCTCCTCCGCTGCGTCCGTCGGGCGGGCAGCCTCGTGCGTGGTGCGGTGTGCGTCGTCGGCGGCGGGGGCGTCGCCCCGTTGCTCGACCAGCCGGACGCGCACGAGGCGCGGCACGTGCCGCTCGACCGACAGGACGTCGACGACGAGCGTGCGGTGCACCGGCTCGTCGTGGACGAGGTCGGCAGGGTCGTCCGGGAGCGGGACCTCGATCGTGTCGCCCGCGCGCGGCAGGGCGCCGTGCTGGGAGATGAGGAGCCCGGAGACCGTCTCGTGGTCGCCGCGCGGCAGGTCGTGGCCGAGCGCGCGCTCCGCCTCGTCGACGTGGACGTCGCCGCCCATGACCCACACGCCGTCGTCCTCGGCCGTGACCGTGACCGGCTGTTCCGGGTCGTGCTCGTCGGTGATCTCGCCCACGAGCTCCTCGGCGAGGTCCTCGACCGTGAGCACGCCGGTGAATCCGCCGTACTCGTCGATGACGCACGCGAGCTGGTTGCGCGTGGAGTTGAGCTGCCCGAGCGCGTCGGGCAGCGTCATGGTCGTCGGCAGCACGACGGCCGGGCGCATGAGGTCGGTGACGGGTGCGTCGTCGGGCAGACCGGTCGCGAGGACGTCGGCGAGCTGGACGACGCCGAGCGGCTGGTCCGTCTCGTCGACCACCGGGTAGCGCGTGTGCGCGCGGGCCATGAGCTCGCGCACCTCGGCGACGGTCGCCTCGGGCCGCACCGTGCCGACGCGCGAGCGGGGGATCATCGCGTGCTCGACGTCGCGCTGGGGGAAGTCGAGGATGCGGTCGAGGAGCACGGACAGCTCGTCGGGCAGGTCGCCGCTCTCGCGCGAGTCCGCCACGATGTGCTCGAGGTCGCGCGCGGTCGCGGTGTTGTCGACGTCGTGCACGGGCTCGATCTTCAGCAGGCGCAGCAGGGCGTTGGACGCCTTGTCGAACACCGCGATGAGCCAGCCGAACACCGTGAGGTAGGCGGTCGTGGAGCGCGCCAGGCCCTTCGCGAGCGGCTCGGACCGCGCGATGGCGAGGTTCTTGGGGAACAGCTCGCCGAAGAGCATCTGGATGATCGTCGAGAGCACGAGGGCGAGGACGGTGCCCACCGCCACGCCGACGCCCGTGGGGACGCCGACGCCGCCGAGCATCGTGCCCAGCGACTCACCGATCAGGGGCTCGGCCACGTAGCCGACGAGCAGGCCCGTCACGGTGATGCCCAGCTGGGCCCCGGACAGGACGAAGGACGTGCGCCGGGTGACGGCGAGCGCGCGCCGGGCCGACTCGTCGCCGGCCTCCGCCTTGGCCCCCAGGCGGGAGCGGTCGACGGTCATGTAGGCGAACTCCTGGGCGACGAAGTAGGCCGTCGCCGCCGTGATCGCGAGAACCACGAGGAGCCCGAGCAGGAGGGAGAGGAAGGTCGTCATCGTGCCCGCACCGCCCTCCGGTCGTCGGGGACGCTTTCGCGCGTCCGCTCGCTGCCGGGGTCGGTGCGGCCGGGACTATGGTCGGGGTCGTCGGCCGCGGGGGCCTCGAGAGTCGTGTCTTCCACGGCACTCCCAACGCAGGACGTCCCCGGATCGTTCCCGGTGGCGCGTCAGGTGCGCGAGCAGGCGTCCGGTAGGGTCGTCCGCGATGTCCAGCCAGAGCCCCGACCGGTCCGTGCCGTCCACCGACGAGCACCCCACCGGCGCGCCCCGCAAGCCCCGCGTCCTCGTGCTGTTCGGGGGCCGCTCGGGCGAGCACGCCATCTCCGCCGCGACCGCCGCGGGCGTCCTGCGCGCGATCGACCGGTCGCGCTACGACGTCGTCCCCGTCGGGATCACGCCGACGGGGGAGTGGGTCCTCGCGGCCGACGAGCCCGCGCGCTGGGAGATCACGGAAGGGCGCCTGCCGCAGGTCGAGCCGACCGGCGAGGAGGTGATCCTGCCCCTGTCGACCGGGCGCCGGGAGCTGCGCGTCCTCACCCCGGGCGACGTCCCGCGCGTGCTCGGCGAGGTGGACGTCGTCTTCCCGCTGCTGCACGGCCCCTACGGCGAGGACGGCACGCTCCAGGGCATGCTCGAGCTCGCCGACGTCCGCTACGTCGGCGCGGGCGTCCTGGCGTCCGCCGTCGGCATGGACAAGCACTTCATGAAGCTCGTGCTCGCGGGCGAGGGGCTGCCCGTCTCCCCGTACACCGTGATCCGCCCGGGCGCGTTCGAGCGCGACCCGGAGGCGTGGACGCAGACCGTCGCCGCCCTCGGCCTGCCGGTGTTCGTCAAGCCCGCGCGCGCCGGGTCGAGCCTCGGCATCTCCAAGGTCGACGACCTCGCGGACCTGCCCGCCGCCATCGCCGCCGCGCAGGCGCACGACCCCAAGGTGATCGTCGAGGCGGGTGTCGTCGGCCGGGAGATCGAGTGCGCCGTCCTCGGAGGCCGTGGGGGCGCGCGTCCGCGCGCGTCGCTGCCCGGCGAGATCGTCGTGACGGGCGAGGCGCACGACTTCTACGACTTCGAGGCCAAGTACCTCGACGAGGCCGGGGTCGAGCTGTCGTGCCCCGCCGACCTGCCGGAGCACCTGGTCGAGCGGGTGCGCGAGATCGCGGTCCGCACGTTCGAGGCGGTCGGCGCCGAGGGCCTCTCGCGCGTCGACGTCTTCGTCACGCCCGACGAGCAGGTCGTCGTCAACGAGATCAACACGATGCCCGGCTTCACGCCGTTCTCGATGTACCCGCGCATGTGGGAGAAGTCGGGTCTGAGCTACCCCGAGCTCATCGACGAGCTCGTCGCGCTCGCGCTCGAGCGCCCCACCGGCCTGCGCTGACCCGTCTGCACCGGCCCGGCTGGCTCAGCCCACGTCGGTCGTGCCGACGCACGCGCGCGTCTGCGGGACCTCCATGACCGCGCGACCCAGGTCCGAGATGAACGCCGTCGAGTGGCCCTCGGTCACCGCCGGCGGCACGACGACCTGCACCGCGGGGTCGCGACCGTAGGTCGTGAACGTCCACGTGCCCTGGTCCTCGACCACGAGCCAGTCCACGGTGCCGCCCTCGGACTCGACGCTCTGGCACGCCGTCGTCGTCGGCCCGGGCACCTCGACGCCGCACCGCAGCGTCACCGCTGCGCCCGGCTCGCCCCAGGCCGCGGTGGCCTGGCTCGTCGTGCCGACCTTCGCCAGGTCCTCGCCGAGGGTCTCCGGCAGCGCGAGCACGACGTCCGCGCACAGCGGGTTCTGGGCGTCGTCCGCCACCGGGACGCCGATGCGCGGCGCGCACGCGGCCGTGGCCGCGACGACGCCGAGGAGCGCCGGCACGGCGAGGGCGCGGGCGAGGGGTCGCGAGCGGCGGGGCGGTCGCGCACCGGGGGAGGTGGACGGCGAGGCGGGAGGGACGGCGTCGAGCACGCGACCACCGTAGCGGCCCGCGGAGGGTGCCCGTGACCGCCCGGGCGGCGACTAGGGTGGCGGCGTGAGCGAGACGCCCCTGCTGGTCCGCGACGTGCCCGAGGAGGCGCTCCTCGCCCGGATCTTCCCCCTGCTGCCCACCGCGCCGACCACCCTCGTCGGACCGGGGGACGACTGCGCCGTCGTCGCGGCGCCCGACGGCCGCTACGTCGTGTCGACCGACGTCCTCGTCGAGGACCGGCACTTCCGTCGGCGCTGGTCGTCCGGGTACGACGTCGGGTGGCGGGCCGCGGTGCAGAACCTCGCCGACGTCGTGTCCATGGGCGCGCGCCCCGCGGCGCTCGTCGTGTCGCTCGTCATGCCCGGCGACCTGCCGGTCGACTGGGTCACCGGCCTGGCGCGGGGGCTCGCCGACGCGTGCACGCCGCTCGGGGCCGCGGTCGTCGGCGGGGACCTGTCCGGGGGCGACCAGGTCGTCGTCGCGGTCACCGTCCACGGGGACCTCGAGGGCCGCGCCCCCGTGCTGCGCTCCGGCGCCCGGCCGGGCGACGTCGTCGCCCTCGCGGGGTGCCTGGGCCGGTCAGCGGCGGGTCTCGCGCTGCTCGACGCCGACCGGGCGGACCTCGACGACGCGCTCGTCGTCGCACACCTGCGTCCCGACCCTCCGCTCGCCGCGGGTCCCGCGGCCGCCGACGCCGGCGCGACCGCGATGATGGACGTGTCCGACGGGCTGCTGCGGGACGCGGGCCGGATGGCGCGGGCGAGCGGCGTCGTCGTGGACCTCGAGCTCGCCGCCCTGGGCGCGGACCGTGACCGGCTGCGCGCGGCATCCGCTGCGCTCGACGGCGTCAGCGGGGACGGCGCAGGGGTGGCGGACGGCGACGCACGGACGGACGTCGGCGACCGCGCCGAGGGGTGGGTGCTGTCGGGAGGCGAGGACCACGCGCTGCTCGCGACGTTCCCCGCCGACGCCGGCGTGCCCGACGGGTTCCGGGCGATCGGCACGGTGCGCACCGTGGACGGTGACAGCGCCGGCGTGCTGATCGACGGCCGGGTCGCGCACCGCGCGACCGGGTGGGACCACTTCCGCGCGTGAGCGCGGCGGTCAGCCCCGGCGGTAGCGGACGGCGGTGAGGTCCTTGCCGCCGATGTCGTCACGGCGCTCGACGCCGTCCGGCGTGAAGCCGTGGCGACGGTAGAAGCGGCGCGCGCGCTCCGCGTCCTCGAGGACCCAGAGCGTGACGGTCGTGCCGGGGCGGACCTCGCCGAGCATGGTGCGCATGAGGTCGCGCGCGACGCCGCGGCCCCAGGACTCGGGGTCCAGGTAGATGGCGAAGATCTCGAGGTCGCCCGGCTCGGCGTCCTCGTCGCGGCTGGGGCCGAGGGTGGCGAAGCCGATCGTGCGGCCGTCGGCGTCGGCGAGCCACGTGCGGGCGCCGGGGGTGGCGAGGCTCTGGACCCAGTGCTGCTCACGCTGGTCGTGGTCCAGGGAGGCCAGGTACTCGTCGGGCACGATGCCCGCGTAGGCGCCTCTCCAGGACGCGATGTGCACGGCCGCGATGGCGCTCGCGTCCGCGGGAGCGGCCGGGCGGATGGTTACCTCGCTCAGTTCCGTCACCATGCACAAAGACTGCCACCGCGGCCCGGATCCGCCAAACCGGTTTGTCCTGATCTTCAGGAGATCTCCGCATCTCGGGGAGCGGCATGACGCGGCCGGGGCCGGGGTGCGAGGCGCACAGACGACGAGAGCGCCTGCCGGGATCCGGCAGACGCTCTCGTCAGGAAGTCTCGCGATGCTCAGGCGGGACGGGTGACCTTCCCGGCCTTGAGGCAGGAGGTGCACACGTTGAGACGCTTGGGCGTCCCCGCGACCACGGCGCGCACGCGCTGGATGTTCGGGTTCCAGCGGCGCTTCGTCCGGATGTGGGAGTGCGAGATGCTGTGCCCGAAGCCCGGGCCCTTGCCGCAGACGTCGCAGTTGGCAGCCACGGTTTCTCCTGATCGTCGTGCACGTCGCGCACGCAGCGGCGACGTCCTGAATGGTCTGTAGGGTGTCTCGCCCGGTGTTCCTCGGCGGCTCCTCGACGGTGTCGAGGGCGCGCGAAGCACCCGGGCAACCTCGTCAGGGTAGCCGATCCGAGGGCCTGAGCTCAAACCGGGCGCTCGTCACACCCTCGGGTGCCCGGGGTGGCCCACCGCGCGCCCCGACGCCGCGCGCGGTTGACTACCGTGGTCCCGACGGCCCACGGTGCCGTCCGACCGTCCGGCCGCCCGGTCCGGTCGTCCCCCGAGCGCGAGGAGCCGGTCCGACGTGAGCCCCGGAGCCGACGTGGTCGACGCCGCCGTCGTCGTCGCGTGGGGCCGCGGCGGCGTCCGCGCGCTCGCCGCCGCGCGCGAGTCGCTCGACCGCGTGAACGTGTTCCCCGTCGCGGACGCCGACACGGGCACCAACATGTACCTCACGCTCGTCGACGCCGTCCGGGCGCTGCCGGGCGGTGACGCGGCGGGGGCCGCGGAGGCGGGCGCGGCGGGCGGCGCCGGCGACCTGCTCGTGCGGCTGGCCCGTGGCGCGCTCGTCGGGGCGCGCGGCAACTCGGGCGTCATCCTCAGCGAGTACCTCCGCGGGATCGCGCTCGCGCTCGCCGAGCACCGGACCGTGACCGGTGCCGCCCTCGCGGCGGGCCTCGAGCGCGCCGCCCGCACCGCGCGCGGCGCGGTCGCCCGTCCCGCACCCGGCACGATCCTCACGGCGGCCGACGCCGCGGCGCGCGCCGCGGCGACCGCGTCGGAGGGGCCCGGCGCCTCCTCGCCCGCGGTGGTCGCGGCCGCGGCCCGGGACGCGGCGCGTGCCGCGGCCCTGCGCAGCACCGGTGAGCTCGACGTGCTCGCCCGGGCGCAGGTCCTGGACGCCGGAGCCCTCGGCCTCGTGCTGGTCCTCGGCGCGCTCGTCGCGGCGCTCGACGCCCGTGTCGCCGGGAACGACCCCTCGGCCGCCGCGTCCGCCCCGGGGTCCGCGCCCGGCGCGCCCGACGACGCCGCGCCCGCCGGGGCGGGCGTGTCGGAGGTGCTCGGCATGATGGCCGGCATGGTGCCGGTGCCGGGCTCGCCCGGTGACGCGGGCGCCGGACCGCGGTCCAGGCACGAGGGGGGCGAGTTCGAGGTGATGTACGTGGTCGACGTCCCGGTGGGCGGTGCGGAGCACCCTGCAGGCGTGGCCGTCGGGGACCCCGCCGAGCCGCTCCGCGCGGAGCTCGCGCGGATCGGCGACTCCGTCGTCGTGGTGGGCGGGCCGGGCGACGACGGCTCGGGCCTCTGGCAGGCGCACGTCCACACCGACGACCCGATGGCCGCGGTCGCCGTCGGGCGAGCCACGCTCGCGACCCTGCGGTCCGCGCGGGACGGCCACGAGGTCCGCGTGCCGTCCACGGCCGGTGCCGACGTCGCACTGCGCCAGGTGCGTGTCCGCCACCTCCCGGGACCCCACGAGCCGGGCCACGCCCCGGACGCCGCTGCCGCCGGGGCGCACGACGCCCGGACCGGTGCGTCCGCCGTCGCCGACACCCCCGGGGTGGTCGCGGTGACCACGGCGCCCGCGCTCGTCGCGGACCTCGCCCGGGCAGGGGCCGTCGTGCTGCTGCGGGAGGCTCCCGGCCCCCTCGACCTGACCGCCCTGCACCGCGTCGCGGTCGACGCCCGCGCGTCGCACGTCGCGCTCCTGCCCGGCGCGGACCTGCGGGAGGACGACGTCGATTCCCTGCGCGCGACCCTGCGCGACGACGGGGTCGAGACGCTCGAGGTGCTGCCCGCCGTGACCGACCTGCACGTCGCGGTGGCGCTCGCCGCCGCGCAGCTCGTGGAGCCCGGTGGCGCGCAGCGGCTCGAGGCGGCCCGGTCGGCCCTCGACGCCGCACGGTGGGCTCGCCTCGACACCGCGGGCGTGCCGGCCCCGGCGCTGGCGCAGCGACTGACGGACCTGCTCGGACCGATCCGGGTTCTCCTCGGGGCGCTCGTCACGGTGCTCGCCGACGACGACGTGCCGGGCGCGGCCCTCGACGCGCTCGCGGCGCACGCGACCGGGGACGGCGCCGAGGTCGTGGTCCTGCGCTCGGGGCGCGACGGCGGTGTCGTCACGCTCGCCGTCGAGGGACCGGAGGCCGCGGCGGACGACATCGAGGTCACCGTGGGGGCCGAGGGATGAGCGACCGCCTGTCCGAGCCGCTGACCCGCGCGGTCGGGACGCGCAGCGCGGGCCCGCTGGCGAAGCTGGGCCTCGAGACCGTGGGGGACCTCCTGCGGCACTACCCGCGTCGCTACGGGGACCCGGGCCGCCTCACCGACCTCGGCGGCCTCGCCCTCGGCGAGCACGTGACGATCGTCGCGCAGGTCCGCAGCGCGACGGTCCGACGCATGCGTAACCGTGCGGGCGCGATCCTCGAGGCGGTCGTGACCGACGGCCCGCAGCAGCTCTCGCTCACGTTCTTCGCCAAGAGCCCCAACGTCCTGCGCTACCACGAGCAGCGGCTCGCCCCGGGGCGGCACGGGCTCTTCACGGGGGTGGTCGGGCTGTACCGGGGCACGCGCCAGCTCACGCACCCGGACTACAAGATCATCGGGGTCGACGACGACGCCGAGGACGCCGAGAGCGCCGTGCTCGAGGCGAGCCGGCCCATCCCCATCTATCCCGCGAGCGCGAGCATCCCGAGCTGGAAGATCCAGCCCGCGGTGCGCACCGTGCTCGACCCCCTGCGCGAGGAGGACGTCCCGGACCCGCTCCCGGACGCCGTCCGCGAGCGCCACGGGCTCGGGACGCGGCTCGAGGCGCTGCGCGACGTGCACGAGCCCTACGACGAGAAGCAGTGGCAGCGGGGGCGCGACCGGCTGCGGTACGAGGAGGCGTTCGTCCTCCAGGCGGCGCTCGCCCAGCGCCGGGCCCGTGCCGCCGCCGAGCCCGCGACGGCCCGTCCACCCCGCGGACCGGGGGAGCCGAGCATCCTCGCCGACTTCGACGACGCCCTCCCGTTCACGCTGACGACGGGTCAGCGTGAGGTCGGGGAGGAGATCGTGGCGGACCTCGCGCTCGCGCGGCCCATGCAGCGGCTCCTCCAGGGCGAGGTGGGCTCCGGCAAGACGGTCGTCGCGCTGCGCGCCATGCTCCAGGTGATCGACGCCGGGGGGCAGGCGGCGCTCCTCGCCCCGACCGAGGTGCTCGCCGCGCAGCACGCGCGCACCCTGCGCGCGCTGCTCGGACCGCTCGCCGAGGGCGGGTTCCTGGGCGGCGCGGAGCACGGGACGCGCGTCGCGTTCCTCACCGGCTCGCTCGGCGCGGCGGCGCGCAAGGAGGCGCTGCTCGACGCCGCGAGCGGCGCCGCCGGGATCGTCGTCGGCACGCACGCGCTGCTGTCCGAGAACGTGCAGTTCGCCGACCTCGGCCTCGTCGTCGTGGACGAGCAGCACCGGTTCGGCGTCGAGCAGCGCGACGCGCTCCGGGCCAAGGCGCGGACTGCCCCGCACCTCCTCGTCATGACGGCCACCCCGATCCCGCGCACGGTCGCGATGACCGTGTTCGGCGACCTCGAGACGTCGTCGCTCACGGAGATCCCGGCCGGGCGCGCCGGCATCACGACCCACGTCGTGCCGGCCGGCAACGAGGCGTGGATGGAGCGCACCTGGGCGCGCGTGCGCGAGGAGGTCGACGCCGGGCACCGCGCGTACGTGGTGTGCGCGCGCATCCACCCGGACGAGCCGGACGCGGAAGGACCGCCGAAGGGGACCGACGACTTCGACGAGGTGCCCGACTTCCTCCTCGACCCCGACGCCCCGGACTCGTCGGACCGCGCACCCCTGCGCGCCGTGCTCGAGGTCGCCGAGGAGCTGCGCGGACACCCGCGCCTCGCGGGGCTCGAGGTCGGGGTGCTGCACGGGCAGATGCCGCCGGCGGACAAGGACGCCGTGATGGCCGACTTCGCGTCGGGCGCGGTCCAGGTGCTCGTCTCGACGACGGTCGTCGAGGTCGGGGTCGACGTGCCCGAGGCCACCGTCATGGTCGTGCTCGACGCGGACCGGTTCGGCATCTCCCAGCTCCACCAGCTCCGCGGGCGCGTCGGCCGCGGCTCCGCGGCGGGGCTGTGCCTGCTCGTCTCGACGGCGCAGCCCGGCACGCCCGCCGCGACGCGCGTCGAGACGCTGGCCCGGACGACCGACGGGTTCGAGCTCGCGACCGTCGACCTCGAGCTGCGCAGCGAGGGCGACGTCCTCGGCGCCGCGCAGTCGGGGCGCGCGAGCTCGCTGCGGCTCCTGCGCGTGGTCAAGGACGCGGACGTCATCGCGACCGCGCGTGCCGACGCGGCCGTCGTCGTGGCGGAGGATCCCGACCTGACCGGCCACCCGGCGCTCGCCGACGCGATCCGCGACCAGCTCGACCCCGAGCGCGAGGAGTTCCTCGAGCGCGCGTGACGGGGGACGGCGACGGCTCCGCGCGCCGCCGTCCGGGCGTGCCCCGGCAAGGTGCGTCCCGGCGGGGTGCCGCGTGCGTCGCGACCCTCGGCCCGTGCGTAGGGTGGGCGCGTGACGAGGATCGTGGCGGGAACAGTCGGCGGGCGCACTCTGCAGGTCCCGCCCCGCGGTACCCGCCCGACGAGCGAGCGCGTGCGGGAGGCGATCTTCTCGCGGCTCGAGCACCTCGGCGTCGTCGACGACGCGCACGTGCTCGACCTCTACGCAGGCTCGGGCGCGCTCGGTCTGGAGGCCGCGAGCCGCGGCGCTGCCGACGTGACGCTCGTCGACTCCGCCCGGGTCGCCGCCGACGTCGCCCGACGCAACGTCGCCGCCCTGGGGCTCAGCGGCGTCCGGGTCGTCGCCCAGCCGGCCGAGACGTTCGTCGCCGGCGTGGCGGCGGAGGCGACGCAGCGGGCGGCCCTCGGCGGCGCGGACGGGACACCGGCCGGTCGCGCGGGCCACGGCCCGTACCACCTCGTGCTCGTCGACCCGCCGTACGACGTGACCGCGGAGGCGCTGGAGCGCGTCCTCGCCCACCTCGCGGTGCCCGGCGTCCTCGACCCGGCCGCTGTCGTCGTCGTCGAGCGCTCGACCCGCACCCCGGAACCGACCTGGCCGACCGGCTGGGAGCTCGTGGCGCACAAGGACTACGGCGAGACGGCGGTGTACTTCGTCGGCCCCGAGCTCCCCGACGAGACGTAGCGCGCCACCACGCCGGAGGACCTCGCCCTGCCGGGACAGAGCCCTCGCTCAGGCCGAGCATGCGGCCGTCGCTCGTCCCCGGCGCGGAACGGGCAGCACCACGTGTTCAGCGGGCGGCGGTCGTCTGCTGAAGCGCTCCTCGGCGGGCGGGTGGCCTCGGCGGACGCCGCCGTCAGGCGCGGGGCGCGTGGGCCTCGTCAGGGGCGAGGAGACCGACGGGGACGGCCGCGAGGGCGGCGGGGTCGGCCGGGTCGACGAGCGCGACGCGGTCTCCGGACGCGGCGTCGAGCAGGCGGCGGGTCGCGGCGTCGTCCGCCAGGCTGCCCTCGCTCGCGCGGAGGTTCTCCGCGAGGAACGCGTGCAGCGGCGCGGCGGGGACGACGTCGGGGGTGCCCCGCCCGAGGGGGAACGACACGAGCAGGAGCGCGGGCACGCGCTCGCCGCCGGGGCCGTCGCCGGGCTGGAAGTAGGGGAGCGCGAGGACGCGGGCGCCGAGGCGCGCGTAGAACCGCAGCCGCGCGACGGGGTCGCCGTGCGCCTCGCTGCCGACGTGGTGCGCGGGGTGCTCGACCTCCCCGACGACGAGGAGCGGGTCCAGGGCGCGCCAGTCGTCGAGGGCAGCGGCCACGAGCCGCCCGCCGACCCCGCCGCCGCGCCGACCGGGCGCGATGGCGAGGTAGAGGACGAGGAGGACGCGCGCGTCGGGGAACCACTCGCCGACGACGCCGGCGACGACACGGCGGTCCTCCACCACCCCGAGGCTGCGCAGACGTCCGCTCGCGTGGTCGTCGAGGAGCTCGTCGAGGTCCACGAGCTCGGCGGGCGGGAACGACGGCGCGAGCACGTCGCGGTGGAGCGAGCGCACGAGCTCGGGCGTCGTGAGCGGGACGACGGCGGGTTCCTCCGGGGCGGTCACGCGGACCATCGTCGCGCGCGACGCCGATCCGCGCCCGCCCGGTCGTGCCGCCGAGGTCCGCACGGCCTCGTGTACTACCGTGACGAGGTGACCACAGCCGTCTGTCCCGGGTCGTTCGACCCGATCACCCTGGGCCACCTCGACATCGTCCGACGTGCCCGCGCGCTCTTCGACGAGGTCGTCGTCGGCGTCGCGCGGAACGCGTCGAAGTCGGCGCTGCTGGGGGTCGACGAGCGGGTCGCGCTGGCCCGTGCGGCGGTCGCCGACGCCGGGCTCGACGGGGTCCGCGTGGAGGTCGTGCCGGGGCTCCTGGTGGACTTCTGCCGGGAGATCGGCGCGGGCGCCGTGGTCAAGGGGCTGCGCGGTGGCGCGGACTTCGACGCGGAGCTGCCGATGGCGCTCATGAACCGGCACCTGGCGGGCGTCGAGACCGTGTTCGTCGCGGGCGACGCCGCGCTCCTGCACGTCGCGTCGTCGCTCGTGAAGGACATCGCGCGCTACGGGGGGCCGGTCGACGACCTGGTCCCCCCGGGGGTCGGGGACGCCGTCCGTGCGGCGCTGGCACGGGTGCAGGGGAGCAGCAGGTGAGCACGACGGGAAGGACCGGGTACGTGAGCGAGCAGCAGGACCGACGGGTGACGCACGAGGACCACGCGACGCAGGAGGCGCAGGTCGGGCTCAACGCGATCCTCGACGACCTCGCGCACCTCGTGGAGTCGGCGCGGGCGATGCCCATGTCCGCGTCGGTGCTGGTGCACAAGGGCGACGCGGTCGCGCTCCTGGACGAGCTGCGCGGCGCGCTGCCGGAGCAGCTCGCGCACGCCGACGAGGTGCTCGCCCAGGCGGACGCCGTGCTCGAGGACGCGCACCGGCAGGCGGAGGAGATCCTCACGACGGCGCGGGCGCGCGCGATCGAGCTCGTGCAGGCGGAGCAGGTCGTGGTCCAGGCCGAGTCGCGGGCCCGGGAGATCGTCGACGAGGCCGACGAGGCGGCGGCCGTGCTCCGGCGCGACGCCGACGACTACTGCGACCGCAGGCTCGCGGACTTCGAGGTCGACCTCGGCAAGCTGCTCGCGCAGGTCCAGGGTGGGCGCGCGAAGCTCGCGGACCGCCTCGGGGACCGGGTCGGCGAGGCGGAGGAGTCGCCGTTCCCCGCGACGATGCGCGAGCGCGCCGGGCGCTGAGGGTCGCGGGCCGCGACCGATCCGTGGGGCCGTCGTCCCGACGTCGGGATCCCGGCTCTTCGGGCGCGGAGGGCAGGTGGCGGTCGGGCCGTCGCGTGACGTAAGATCGATGTTTGGCTCGGCGCGTCACGCGTCGGCCTGTGCCTGGCAGTCGCCGTCGAGCGGCCGTCGGCCCCCGACCATCGTTGACCATCCGTCCGCGGGCGCCCACGCCCGCGGCCTGGCGATCCTGGAGTCCGCCATCACCGCCGAGAAGACGTCGCCGCTCGTGCTCGACACGCACGAGCTCGGTCGGCGACCCGGGAGCATGCTGACGGTCCGCCGGACCGTGCCTGCGCCGGCCGACCTCGGGACCGCCGTGATCGGCATCCCCGAGGGCAGCGAGCTCGAGCTCGACCTGCGTCTCGAGGCGGTCATGGAGGGCGTGCTCGTCTCGGGCACGGTGTCGGGCCACGCGGTCGGGGAGTGCGTGCGCTGCCTCGACACGGTCCGCGAGGACGTCACGGTCGAGCTCGGGGAGCTCTTCGCCTACCCCGAGCGCGCGAAGGCGGCCCACGAGTCGGGCGACGACCTGGAGGACGCCGAGGACGTCTACGACCTCGACGGCGACCTCGCGGACATCGAGCCCGCGCTACGGGATTCGGTCGTCACTGCACTACCATTCAGTCCGGTGTGCCGAGCGGACTGCCCGGGGCTGTGCTCCGAGTGCGGGGCGCGTCTGGCGGACGACCCGGGGCACACGCACGACCTTGCCGACCCTCGTTGGTCGGCGCTGGAGAGCATGTTCGACACCTCGAACGTGTCCGACGAGACGAAAGAGAGCTAGCCGTGGCTGTTCCGAAGCGCAAGATGTCGCGCAGCAACACCCGTGCGCGTCGTTCGCAGTGGAAGACGACCGCCGCGAACCTCACCACCTGCCCGCAGTGCAAGGGCGACAAGCTGTCGCACGCGGCGTGCCCGACGTGCGGTACCTACAAGGGCCGCCAGTACGCCGAGGCGCTGCGCACCGAGCACGCAGGCTGAGGCGCGTGGCACCGGCTGCACCGGCATCCGGTCTTCTCGAGAAGCTCGGGGTCCATCTGGACCCCGAGCTTCTCGTGCTTGCGCTCACGCACCGGTCGTTCGCGCACGAGAACGGCGGCATCCCCACGAACGAGCGTCTCGAGTTCCTCGGTGACACGGTCCTGGGCCTCGTCGTCACGGAGACCCTCTACCGCCGCCACCCCGACCTGTCGGAGGGCGAGCTCGCCAAGATGCGGGCCGCGACCGTCTCGCAGAAGTCGCTCGCCGCGATCGCTCGCCGGCTCGGCCTCGGCCAGTACGTGCTGCTCGGCAAGGGCGAGATCCGCACGCGCGGCAACGACAAGGACTCGATCCTGTCGGACACGGTCGAGGCGATCATCGGCGCGGTCTACCTGAGCCACGGGCTCGAGCCCGCGCGCGGCCTCGTGCTCCGGCTCGTCGAGCCGACGCTGTCGGCCGCCGCGGGGCTCGGCGCGGGGCTCGACTGGAAGACGTCGCTCCAGGAGGCGGCCGCGGCCGCGGGGCTGAGCGCGCCCTCCTACTCGAGCGACGCCGTCGGGCCCGACCACGCACGCGTCTTCACGTCGTACGTGCACCTCGACGGCCGGCTCTACGGGACCGGCAGCGGGACCGCGAAGAAGTACGCGGAGCAGGAGGCCGCCGAGCGCGCCTACCGGGCCCTGGCGACCGAGCGGGCGGAGTCGCGGCCGTCCGACGAGCACGCGACGGCGACGGTGACGGCGGAGGCGGTCGAGGACACCGGTGCCTGAGCTGCCCGAGGTCGAGACCGTCCGCGACGGTCTCGACCGCCACGTGCTGGGCGCGCGGGTCGTCGACGTCGAGGTGCTGCGCGACTACAGCGTGCGGCGCCACGACGGCGGCCCCGCCGACTTCCGGGACCAGCTCCTGGGCCAGCGCCTCGACGCGGCCGTGCGCCGGGGCAAGTTCCTGTGGCTCCCGCTGGCGCAGGCCGGGTCGACGAACGGGCCCGACGACGGCCCCGCGGCCGCCCTGCTGGCCCACCTCGGGATGTCGGGCCAGCTCCTCGTGCGCTCGGGGCCCGGCCTCGGCGAGAGGTCGCCCCACCTGCGCGTGCGGCTCGTGCTCGAGCCCGACGGCGCCGGTCCGGCGGGCGCTCTCGCGCTCGACTTCGTCGACCAGCGCACGTTCGGGCACCTCTCGGTCCAGGACCTCGTGCCCACTCCCGACGGCGCGCCGGGCGGGCTCGGCTCCGACCTCGCCGCCGTGCCCGGTCCGGTCGCGCACATCGGCCGCGACCTGCTCGACCCCGCCCTGCGGCGCGACGACGTCGTGGACGCGATCCGCCGTCGTCGGACCGGCGTGAAGCGCGCGCTGCTCGACCAGACCGTCGTGTCCGGGGTCGGCAACATCTACGCCGACGAGGCGCTGTGGCGCGCCCGGCTGCACTTCGCGCGCGCCACCGACACGCTGCGCCGCCCGGAGGCGCACCGCCTGCTCGACGCCGCCGCCGAGGTCATGACGGAGGCGCTCGCCCAGGGCGGCACGAGCTTCGACGCGCTCTACGTCAACGTCAACGGGCAGTCCGGCTACTTCTCGCGCTCGCTCGCGGTGTACGGGCAGGAGGGCGAGCCGTGCCCCCGGTGCGGCACGCCCGTCCGGCGCGACGAGTTCATGAACCGGTCGTCGTACACGTGCCCGCGCTGCCAGCCGCGCCCGCGCAACGGCCGCTGGTAGCCCGCCCCCGGCTCCGCTGAGTGCATGAAATAGTCGCGCCCGATCGACTCGGACGCGACTATTTCATGCACTCAGCGGGTCAGCGGGGGACGACGTTGCGGAGCTCGCGGCCCGCGCGGAGCGCGTCGAGGTTGGCGTTCACGAGGTCCGACGCGCGCTGGGGGCGGTTGCCCGCGACGTGCGGCGTGAGGATCAGGCGTGGTGCGTCCCACAGGGGTGACGTGGCGGGCAGGGGCTCGCTCTCCGTGACGTCGAGTGCGGCACCACCCAGACGGCCGTCGCGCAGCGCCGCGACGAGCGCCTCCTCGTCGACCGTGGCGCCGCGCCCGACGTTGACGAAGACCGCGTGGTCGGGGAGCTGGTCGATCCGGGCGGCGTCGAACGCGTGCCGGGTCGCGTCGAGGGCGGGGAGCAGGGAGACGAGCACGTCGGTCGTCGCGAGGACGTCCGGGAGGTCGTCGTCCGTCACGACGCGGAAGCCGTGGCGCTCGCCTCGGCTGCCCGCGACGCCGGTCACCTGGGCGCCGAGGGCGGCGAGCAGCGGCGCGAGGCGCGCCGCGATCGAGCCGAACCCCCAGACCGTCACGCGCGCGCCGTCGAGCGTGTACCGCGCGGCGGTCGCGGGGTCGGCCTGGGCGCGGTTGACGGCGGTGTCCCACCGGTGCTCGCGCTGCGCCTCCCCGAGCACGTCGAGCCGCCGCACCGCCGCGAGGACGAGCGCGAGCGCGTGCTCGGCGACCGGGCCGTCGTGCAGGGACCGGCCCGACGTGATGGTCACCTCGGGCCGGAACCCGGCGGCCAGCACGGCGTCCGGACCGGCCGCGAGCGTCTGGACCCAGCGCAGGCGGGTGAGCCGCGCGGCGGCGTCCGCGAGGTTTGCGGGGGTGTTCGCCCACGCCACGAGCACCTCGGCGTCGGCGTCCGCGGGGCTCAGGGGCGCCGCGGCGTCGTAGCCGACGACCTCGTCGCCCGGGCCGCCGCGCACGTCGAGGGCGATGGTGCTGGGCACGAGGATCTTCAACGCTGCTCCCGGGGTCGTCCGTCGAGGTCGCGGCCTCCCGGCGCGGGACGGACCGCCTCGCGAACGTATCACCGTGCCGGTCGCCTCTCCGGTGCGCTCGGCCCTCCCACCTGCGCTTCCGCAGGCGCGACCTGGCCCCCGGCGATATGTTCGCGATGTTCCGACGACGCGCCCTCCGCGCGCCGTCCCGGTCGGCCCCGCGGGGTCACGGCTTCGGGGGTGGGGATGGGCTCGTCCACGGGTGCGCCGACGCACGCAGAGGTGCGCGCGGCGATCACGGCACGGACGCCGAAGAACTACATCACCTGGCTCACGCTCGCGTTCATGATCACGTCGTCGGTCGCGAGCCTGCGCGCCGCGCCGACGATGGCGGTCTACGGCCTCGCGGCGGTGTTCCTCTACGTCGTCCCGGCGCTCGTGTTCCTGCTGCCGACGTCGCTCGTGTCCGCCGAGCTGGCGTCCGGCTGGTCGGGCGGGGTGTACCGGTGGGTCGCGGACGGCGTCTCGAAGCCGCTCGGCTTCCTCGCCATCTGGTGCCAGTTCGCGATGACGATCTTCTACTACCCGAGCCTGCTCGGGTACGTCGCGAGCACGTTCGCGTACGTCATCAACCCGAGCCTCGCGAGCAACGGGCTCTACGTGGCGATCGTCATCGTCGTGCTCTTCTGGACGGGCGTGTGGCTCTCCTCGCAGGGCACCAAGACGGTCGCCGGGCTGTCGAGCTGGGGACTGATCATCGGCACGCTCATCCCGGCGGCGATCCTCGTCGTGCTCGGCATCGTGTTCCTCGGCCAGGGCAACCCGTCGGCCGCACCGATGGACGCCCAGCACCTGCTGCCGGCCTGGACGGGGCTCGCGTCCCTGGTGCTCATCGTCAACAACTTCCTGTCCTACGCGGGCATGGAGATGAACGCGGTGCACGTGACGAGCCTGCGCAAGCCCTCGACGGAGTTCCCGCGGTCGATGTTCCTCGCGATCGGGCTCGTGCTCCTCATCTTCATCCTCCCGGCCGTCGCCATCAGCTGGGTGATCCCGGCCGACCAGCTCAGCCTCACCGCGGGCGTCATGCAGGCGTTCGACGCGTTCTTCGCCAACTTCGGCGTGAGCTGGCTGACGCCGATCCTCGGTCTCATGCTCATCGCGGCGTCCCTCGGTGGGATGCTCACGTGGCTCGCCGGGCCGTCCAAGGGCCTGCTCACGGTCGCGCGCGAGGAGGGCTACCTGCCGCCGTTCCTCCAGCGGCTCAACAAGCACGGGGTGCAGCAGAACATCCTCGTCACGCAGGGCATCGTCACGACCGGGATCGCGCTCCTCTACGCGTTCATCCCGGACGTGTCGAGCGCCTACTGGATCCTGTCCGTCATCACGACGCAGGTGTACCTCGTCATGTACCTGCTCCTGTTCATCGCGGCCGTGCGGCTGCGCCGTCGCGCACCCGACCACCCGCGCGGCTACCGCGCCCCGGCGCTCACGCTCCTGTGCGTCGTCGGGTTCTGCGCGTCGGTGGCCGCGATGATCATCGGGTTCGTGCCGCCCGCCCAGTTCTCGAGCGGGAACGTCGGCGTGTACGTGCTCATCGTGGGCGGCGGACTCGGCATCATCGGCCTGCTCGTCCCGGCGCTGTTCTACCTGCTGCGCAAGCCGTCCTGGAAGGACCCCGAGGCCGCGGCCATCGCGGCGGCGGACGAGGCGGGGGAGGGTGAGGCGGCATGACCTCGACACGCCCCGACCACGTCCCCGTGCACGAGCCCGAGCCGGTCTCGTCCAAGCGGTGGGTGACGTACACGGCCGCCGCGCTGCTGCTGGTCGCACTCGGCGCGGTCATGCTGATCGTCTTCGACAACGTGCGGTCCCACCGCGACGCGCGCGAGGCCGAGCAGAAGGCGGCCGAGCTGCACGACCGCTTCGCCGAGATCGGGATCACGGCCTTCAGCGAGGAGACGATCGCCGACGTCCTGGGCGACGACGGCGGCGGCTTCTGCACCGACCCGGCGGCGCTCGTCGAGGCGACGGCGAACCTCGGCGCCGCGAACGGGGCGGCCGGACCGGGGCTGCGCCCGTCCGTGCTCGACGAGCGTCGCCTCGCGGGCGACCGGCTCGTCATCGAGGTCTACTGCCCCGACCAGCTCGACGAGTTCGACGCCTACGTCGACTCGCTCGACCTCGACCCCGGCCGCACGACCGAGCCGGGCAGCGACGCCACCGAGGGCGCCGACGGCACCCCGACCGAGGAGGACGCATGAGCCAGCAGGGCACCGGAGCACGACCCGACGGCGCCGGTCACGTCGAGGAGGTGCGTGCCGCCGTACGGGGCCTCGTGCCCCGCGCGCTCGACGACCTGCGCACGCTCGTCGCCATCCCGTCCGTGGCCGACGAGCGCCTCTTCCCGCGCGCCGAGTGCGAGCGCGCCGCGCGGTGGGTCGCCGACGCGTTCCGCGCCGAGGGGATCGACACGCGCCTCGAGGTCACCCCCGACGGGTCGCAGGTCGTGCTCGGGCACCGTCCCGGCCCCGACGGCGCACCGACCGTCCTGCTCTACGCGCACTACGACGTGCAGCCACCCCTCGACGACGCCGCGTGGACGACGCCGCCGTTCGAGCTCACCGAGCGCGACGGTCGCCTCTACGGGCGCGGTGCCGCCGACTGCAAGGGGAACATCGTCACGCACCTCACCGCGCTGCGTGCCCTGCGCGCGCTCGGTGGCGAGGACTACCCGGTCGGCGTGCGGCTCGTCGTCGAGGGCTCGGAGGAGCAGGGGACGGGCGGCCTCGACCAGTGGGTCGAGGCGAACCCGGGGGCGCTCGCCGCCGACGCGATGCTCATCCAGGACACGGGGAACGCCGAGCTCGGCCTGCCGACGCTCACCGTGACGCTGCGCGGTGCGGCGAACGTCGTCGTCCACGTCGAGGCGCTCGAGGGCGAGATCCACTCGGGCATGTTCGGCGGGGCGGCACCGGACGCTCTCGCCGCGCTCGTCGCGGTGCTCGCGAGCCTGCGCGACGAGAACGGCGACACGACGATCGACGGCGTGCCGGCCGCCGTCGCGCACGGGACGTGGGACGGCGTGGCATACGACGAGGACCAGTTCCGTCACGACGCGGGCGTGCTCGACGGCGTCCGGCTCGTCGGGACGGGGAGCGTCGCCGACCGGCTCTGGGCGCGCCCGGTGGTGACCATCCTCGGGATCGACGCGCCGAGCGTCGTCGGCTCCGCCGCCGCGATCCAGCCCCGCGCCTCGGCGCGGCTCAACCTGCGCGTCCCGCCGGGCTCGGACGCTCAGGAGCTGCAGGACAAGCTGGTCGCCCACCTGGAGGCCCACGCGCCCTGGGGGGTGCGGGTGCGCGTGGAGCGTGACGCCGTCGGGCAGCCGTTCGCGGCCCGCACCAGCGGGCACGTCTTCGACACGCTCACGGCGGCGCTCGCGGACGCGTACGGGAGCGAGACGGTGACCGCGGGGCAGGGCGGCTCGATCCCGCTGTGCAACGTGCTCGCCGGGCAGTACCCCGACGCGGAGATCGTGCTCCTCGGCGTCGAGGAGCCGGCGTGCCTCATCCACGCGCCCAACGAGTCGGTCGCGCCGAGCGAGATCGAGACCCTCGCGGTCGGCGAGGCGCTGTTCCTCGCGCGTCTCGGCGAGGGCTGACGCGCTGACACCGTCCGAGATCGACCCGTACGTCACCAGATCGGCCCTCAGAGGGGCGATCTCGACCGTACGGGTCGATCTCGGGGCTACCCCGGTGCGGGTGCCTCCTGGTCGAGCGCCCACCGGTAGGCGGGGAGCCCGAGCAGCTCGGCGTGCGTCCCGCGCGCGACGACGCGAGCCGGAGCATCGTCCGGCGCACCGTCGGGGACACCGAGGAGCAGCACCTCGTCGACGGCCTCGAGCGCGCTGAGCCGGTGCGTCGCGAGGACGACGCCGCGCCGGCCACCTCCGGCCGACGCGGCCGCCGGCGCGCGGGTCGTCGCGACGAGGTGCCGCACGAGCGCGTCGGCGCCGGCCGCATCGAGGTGCTCGGCCGGCTCGTCGAGCAGCAGCAGAGGTGCGGGCGACAGCAGCGCCCGCGCGACGAGCAGACGACGACGCTCGCCTCCGGACACGGTCGTGGCGTCCGGGCCGAGCAGCGTCTCGACACCGTCCGGCAGCGCGGAGAGCCAGGTGTCCAGGCCGACGTCGTGCAGCGTCGTCGCGGCCTCCTCGGCCGTGACGTCGCCCCGCGCGACGCGCAGGTTCTCGAGCACCGTCGTGTCGAAGACGTGCGCGTCCTCGGTGACGAGCACGACGCCGCGCGCCGCGGCCTCGCGGGGGAGCGCGCTCGCCTCGGTCCCGTCGAGCGTCACCCGGCCCGCGAGCGCGGGGACGAGCCCGGCGGCGGTCGCGAGCAGCGTCGTCTTGCCGACGCCGGACGGTCCGACGACCGCGACCGCGCGCCCGGGGCGCAGGTCGAGGTCCACGCCCGCCACGACGACGCGCGCCGCGCCCGGCCAGCCCGCCGCGACGTCGTCGAGCGCGAGCGAGGTCTGCCCGGTGGACGACGGCTCCGCCGGACCGGGGACGGAACCGTCCGCGGCGCGGGCCGTCGCGGTGACGCGGGGTGCGGAGCCGTCGAGGAGCGCGACGACGCGTGCCGCTGCCTGGCGCGAGCGGTGGAGCTGGACGGCGGCGGCGGGCAGGGCGTTCGCGGCCTCGAACACCGCGAGCGGCGTGAGCACGATGACCGACAGCTCCACGGGCGCGAGCGTCC
Source organism: Cellulosimicrobium sp. E-16 (assembly GCF_049913115.1). Taxonomy (NCBI): domain Bacteria; kingdom Bacillati; phylum Actinomycetota; class Actinomycetes; order Micrococcales; family Promicromonosporaceae; genus Cellulosimicrobium; species Cellulosimicrobium sp. E-16. The sequence continues at coordinate 3,040,701 of NZ_CP183974.1, read as the reverse complement.
CGCCCGTCACCGCAGGGATGCCGAGCAGGAGGGACGCGAGCACCGCGAGGCCGACCGCGAGCGCGGCGATCCCGGCGGCCACCCCGGCGGGGCGGGCGCCGTCGTCGGTCACGCGGGCGAGGGCGCGGTCCGTCGCGCGCAGGTCGTCGAGGCGCGCGTCGAGACGTCCGGAGACGGCGAGCGGGCCGGACTGCTCGAGGATCTCGAGCGTCGTCGCGGTCATCGCCGCGCGCGTCGTCGCGCCGCGCGCCTCGACCTCACGCGCCGACCGTGCGGAGAGCCACGGCGCGACGACCGCGGCGAGGAGCAGGCACAGCGCGAGCGCGACGCCCGCGGCGGGGAGGAACGCCCCGACGAGCACCACGGACCCCACGGAGATCGCCAGCGCGACGCCCGCCGGGACGAGCGCGCGCACGACGACGTCGCCCACCGCGTCGACGTCCGCGCCGACCCGGGCGAGCAGGTCGCCGCGCCGCAGTCCGACGAGCGCACCCGGGGATCCCTCCGCCAGCGCGGTGTAGAGGTTGGCGCGCAGCGCGGCCATGCCGCGCAGCGCGACGTCGTGCGAGGCGAGGCGCTCGAGGTAGCGGAACACCCCGCGCGAGATGCCGAACGCGCGGACGCCGACGACCGCGACGGACAGCGTGAGGACGGGCGGCATCTGCGAGGCGCGCGCGATGAGCCACGCGGCGACGGCCGCGAGGCCGACGGCGCTCCCGAGCGAGAGCGTGCCGAGCACGACGGCCCACACGACGCGACGCCAGCGCACGTCGAGCAGCCCGACGGCGCGCCACAGCGGGTCGTCCGCGAGGCGAGCACGAGGACCGGTCACGGGTGCCTCCCCTCGACGGGCGCGGTGGCGGGGGCGAGCTCGACCGCGTCCTCGGGCCCGCCGTCCGCGAGAGCCGGCCGGTCGTTTAGCGCCGCCGAGCGGACCTCGACGACGTCGTCCGCGGCGCGGACGAGCGAGGCCCGGTGCGCGACGACGACGACTGTCCTGCCCTGGTCGCGGAAGGCCCGCACGGCGTCGAGCACGACCTGTTCCCCGCGGGCGTCGAGGTGGGCCGTCGGCTCGTCGAGCACGACGAGCGGGACCTGCGCGGGGTCGCCGAGCAGTGCTGCGGCGAGCGCGACGCGTTGGCGCTGGCCCACGCTGAGTCCGACGCCGCCGCGTCCGATCTCGGTGTCCCAGCCGTCGGGAAGGGTCGCGAGGACGGCGTCGAGCCCGGTGGTGCGGGCCGCGCGGTCCAGGTCCGCGGCGCTCACCGACAGCCCGCCGGCGACGACGTCGCGCAGACGGCCCGGGGCGAGCGCCGGGCGCTGGGGGAGCCAGGCCACCTGGGGCCAGACCGTCGCGGGGTCGACGTCGGCGAGGTCGAGCGGCCCGGCACCCGGAGCGGTCAGGGTGACCGAGCCCTGGTCGGGGCGGACGAGGCCGAGGAGGACGAGCGCGGTCGTCGTCTTGCCCGCCCCGCTCGGGCCGGTGAGGGCCACGACGCGGCCCGACCCGCCGAACCGGAGCGTGAGGTCGAGGTCGGCGGGCGCGAGCACGTCGCGATCGCCCGCCCGGACGCTCACGCCCTGCAGGGCCAGCACGGTGCCGACGAGCGCGGGCGCGGGGGTCGTCCCCGGCTCGGGGGCCTCCTCGTCGAGCACCGCGAACGCCTGCTCCGCCGCGGCGATGCCGTCGGTCGAGGCGTGGAAGTGGAGGCCGACCTGACGCAGCGGCAGGTAGACCTCGGGCGCGAGCACGAGCACCGCGAGCGCGGGCTCGAGCTCCATGCCGCCGTGCACGAGGCGCAGGCCGACGCCCACCGCGACGACCGCGACGGACAGCGTCGTGAGGAGCTCGAGGACCATGCCGGAGAGGAACGCGATGCGCAGCGTGCCCATGGTCGCGCGCCGGTTGGCCTCGCCGAGGGCGCGCACGCGCTGCTCCGGGCCGCGCGCGCGGCCGAACGCGAGGAGGGTCGGCAGGCCGGCGAGCAGGTCGAGGACCTGCGCGCCGAGCCGCTGCATGACGACCAGGCGCCGCTCCGACGTCCCGGCGGTGAGCCGCCCGACGAGCGTCATGAAGATCGGGACGAGGGGGATGGTCACGGCGATGATCACGGCCGAGACCCAGTCCAGGCCGAGCACGACGGCGAGCGTCGCGGGCGTGACGGTCGCGGCGAGCAGCAGCTGGGGCAGGTAGCGCACCATGTACGGCTCGAGGGCGTCGAGCCCGCGGGTCGCGAGCGTGGCGACCTCGGGGCCGCGCCCCGACGCGAGCCACCGCGGCCCGAGAGCCACGGCGTGCGTGACGACCTGCTCGCGCAGCTCGGCCACGGTCCGGGTCGCGGCGCGCAGCGCGAACCGCTCCTGCGCCCAGGACGTCGCGGTCCGGGCCGCGACGACCCCGGCGAGCAGCCCGACCCGCGGCCCGAGGTCGGCCAGGTCGGCCGTCCCCTGGATCGCCGGCGCGAGGACGGACGCGAGGACGACGGCCTGGGCGACCACCAGGGCCGCCGTGGCGAACCCCAGCACCGCCGTCAGGACGACGTACCCTCGCGCGGCCCGCGCGTGGCGCAGGAGCCGCGGGTCGAGCGGCTTCACGCGTCTCCCGACCCGCCGGTCCCGAGGTCGCGGCCCGCCGAGCCGCCGGAGGACGCCCCGCCGAACGCCGCCTCGCGGACCTTCTTGAGCGAGAGGCCGGCGGGCGCGGGGATGTCCTTGGTCGACAGGCGGCGCCGGAACACCCAGTAGGTCCACGACTGGTAGGCGATGACGAGGGGCGTGAGGATCACCGCGACCCAGGTCATCACCGTGAGCGTGTAGTCCGTGGACGACGCGTTGTGGATCGTCAGGGAGTTCGCGGGGTCGACCGCGGGCATGACGTCCGGGTACATCGACCCGAAGATGAGCACGACGGCCGCGACGATCGTCACCGCGGAGGCGGTGAACGCCCAGCCCTCGGCGCCCCGGCGGTTGGCGACGAGCGCCGCGACGAGGCCGCCGGCGGCCAGCACGACGGCCGCCCACGTCCACGGCACGGAGTACGCGACCTGGGCCCACACGGCCCAGCCGCCCGCGAGGACGAGCGCCGCGACGCCGAAGACCGAGGCGTGCTGGCGTGCCCGGGCGCGGATCTCGCCATCGGTCTTCAGGGCGACGAACACCGAGCCGTGCAGCAGGAACAGGCTCAGCGTGACGAGACCGCCGAGCAGCGCGAACGGCGACAGGAGCGAGAAGAACCCGCCCACGAACTGGTGGTCGGCGTCGAGCTGCACGCCGCGCACGAGGTTGGCGAACGCGACGCCCCACAGCACGGCGGGCACCCAGGACCCGACCTGGATCGCGACGTCGCAGCGCCGTGCCCAGCCCTCGTCACGGATCTTGCCGCGGTACTCGAAGGCCACGCCGCGCACGATGAGCGCGACGAGGATGAGCAGCAGCGGCAGGTAGAAGCCCGAGAAGAGGGTCGCGTACCACTCCGGGAAGGCGGCGAAGGTCGCGCCGCCCGCGGTGAGCAGCCAGACCTCGTTCCCGTCCCAGACGGGGCCGATGGTGTTGATGAGGACGCGGCGCTCCTTCTCGCGGTGCTCCTTGTCACCGCGCGGGAGGATCGACAGCAGCATGCCGACCCCGAAGTCGAAGCCCTCGAGCACGAGGTAGCCGGTCCACAGGACCGCGATGAGCACGAACCAGACGACGGCGAGATCCACGGTGGTGTTCTCCTGAGATTCTGGACGGGTCCGGGCGCGTCAGTACGCGAAGGACAGCGGTCGGTCTGCGGCCTCGGTGCCGTCGTCGGGCGGCTCCTGCGCCTCGGGCGACTCGTCGTGCACGACGAGCGGCACGCCTTCGATCGCGTAGCGGCGCATGAGCGTGAACCAGACCGCGGCGAGCGCGCCGTACAGGAGCGTGAACACGATCATCGACGTGAGCACGACGCCGGGGCTCACCACGGTCGACACGCCCCGTTCGGTGAGCAGGCGGATCTGGTCGATGCCCGTGGGGTTCGGGGCGACGACCCACGGCTGGCGGCCCATCTCGGTGAAGATCCAGCCGAACGAGTTGGCGAGGAACGGCATGGGGATGGCGATGAGACCGACGCGCGCGAACCACGTGTTGTCCGTGACCCGGCCCTTGCGCGTGAGCCACAGCGCCATGAGCGCGAGGAGCACGGAGCCCGCGGCCATTCCGATCATGAGCCGGAAGGACCAGTACGTCATCGCGAGGTTCGGCGTGTACGTGACGGGGTCGCCGGCGGCCGTGACGTCGCCGTAGCGCTCGGTCATCTGCTCCTGGACGTCCTCGACGCCCGGCAGGTAGGACTCGGGGCCGGAGAAGTGGCCGGTGCCGAGGTAGGACGCGAGGCCCGGGATCTCGATGAGGTGCGTGACGTTCTCGCACGAGTTCGACAGGTCGCCGATCGTGAGGATGGAGAACGCGGCGGCCTCCTGCCCCTGGCACAGCGCCTCGGCGGACGACATCTTGCCGGGCTGCTGCTCGTACATGATCTTGCCCTGGATGTCGCCGGAGACGGCGACGCCGATCCCGCCGACCAGCATGGCGATGACGCCGAGCGTGACCGCCGGGCGGTAGACGTCGCGCGCGAGCTCGACGTTCTCGGCCTTCCTGGTGCGCACGAGCCGGACCATCCACCAGGCGGCGATGCCCGTGACGAACGTGCCCGCGGTGAGGAAGGTCGCCGTGATCTGGTGCGGGAACGCGGCCCAGAGGGTGTTGTTCGTGAGGACGGCGCCGATGTCGTTCATCTCGGCGCGCCCGGTCTCGGGGTTGAAGACCGCGCCCACGGGGTGCTGCATCCACGAGTTCGCGGCGAGGATGAAGAACGCGGAGAGGTTGGTCGCGATCGCCACGGCCCAGATGCACGCGAGGTGCACCTTCTTGTTGAGGCGGTCCCAGCCGAAGATCCACAGCCCGAGGAACGTCGACTCGATGAAGAACGCGGCGAGCGCCTCCATCGCGAGCGGGGCGCCGAACACGTCGCCGACGAACCGCGAGTACTCGCTCCAGTTCATGCCGAACTGGAACTCCTGCACGATGCCCGTCACGACGCCGAGGGCGAAGTTGATGAGCAGGAGCTTGCCGAAGAACTTGGTCAGGCGCAGCCACCGCTCGTTGCCGGTGCGGACCCAGGCCGTCTGCATGATCGCGACGAGGGGCGCCAGCCCGATGGTCAACGGGACGAAGATGAAGTGGTAGACGGTCGTGATGGCGAACTGCCACCGGGCGAGATCCAGGGCTTCCACGTGCGCTCCTCGGGGGGCCGACGGGTCGGCGGGCTTCAGGGGGAGGTGCTGAGCTACGACGCCGGTCAGAACGGTCCGGAGGAGGACCGCCCGTGCTCCGACGGTAGGCCCAATCTGCCCCATCGGCAGGGCGGGAGATGACGCCAAGTGCTGAAAACACGCCGCTTGTGACTATGTTCACAAGCCTCCGGGACCATGGTCCTGATCTGCCGGGACCCGCGGCCCGGGGCGCGGTGCGTGTCGCCGAGGTTCGTTCGCGCCCCTGTGCGATACTGGGCGGAGCCGGGTGGGCTCCGCATCGCCCTCCCGACGAGCACGAGATCGCGGCACCAGCGGACCGCGGCAGTCGGAGCGCCGACCGGGGCGAAGGGCCCGGTGGCAGGCGCCCGCGCCGCGCACGCGGACCGCGGCCGTGGCCGACGACTTCCGTCGCCGGACGACGCGCTCCGGTGCGCTCGTCACGAGCGACGACCGACCGCCCCGAAGGGCCGCACGGTGCGGGGCGGTCCCTGTGGCAGCAGGAGCACGACGCGTGACGCTCGACAGCACCTCCGACAGCACCCCCTCAGAGTCGACGGCGGACGCCGCCGCGACCCACGACCGGGCCGAGAGCCCGACCACCGCAGGGCGCAAGCCCGCCCGCCGTCGCGCCACCCGCAGCGCGGCGCCGCCCCAGGCCCTTGCCGCGCCGACAGAGGCTGCGACCACCCCCGCCGACGCGCCCACGGCACCCGCCGACCCGGCGCCGGTCGCCGAGGCGGCGGCTCCCGACGCAGCCGAGAAGAAGCCCGCGCGCCGATCGCGCCGCGCGACCCGCGCGACGTCCGCGACCGTCGAGCCTGCCGCCGACGCCCCCGCGGCCCCCGTCGCAGACGCGGCGTCCTCCGACGCCCCGGCGCCCGCTGACGCCGAGCCTGCGCCCGAGGCGACCGCCCCGAAGGGCCGTGGCCGCACCGCGCGCCGCGCCCAGGGCGGCGCGAAGAAGCCCGCGACCGCCGCCCCCGACGCCCCGCTCGACGTGCTCTCGGAGTTCGGGCTGAGCGCGGCCCCCGCCGTGGAGCAGGCGGCGCCCGCGGCCACCGGCCCGGACGCCGACGCGCTGCTCGGCGCGTCCGACGCGCCGCGCAAGGCCAAGCGCACCCGGACGTCGCGCAAGGCGGCCCCGGCGGACGACGTCGCCGCGCCCGCGGCGCCCGAGGTGGAGCCCGCCGGCCCGACCGAGCCTGCGCAGGCCGCGGCCGAGGCTGCCGTGGAGAAGAAGCCCGCGCGCCGCTCGCGCCGCGCGACCTCCGCGGCCGGCGCCCCGACCGCGAAGGCCCCGACCGCGAAGGTCGCTGACGCGCAGGCTCCGGTCACGACGGCAGACGACACCACGCCCGTCGTGGCCGAGGCCACCACGCCGCTCGTCGAGCCGGACGCAGCGACCTCCGAGGAGACGCCGAAGAAGCCCGCGCGCCGCTCGCGCCGCGCCACCTCGAAGGCCGCCCCCGCCGAGGCCCCGACCGAGCCGCAGCAGGCGGCCGGGGCGACGTCGAGCGACGCTCCGGCACCCACGGCCGCACCCGAGGCCCCCCTCTCGCCCGCCGCCACCGGCGCGGGCACGAGCTCGCCGCGGCTCGCGACGACCGCCCTGCTCTTCCAGGCGCCCGACCCCGCGGCCGCGCCGCGTCGTCCCCGCCGGGCCCAGAGCCCGGCCGGTCCGCCGCGCCACGTCGAGCCGACCCCCGTGGCCCAGGAGGCCCCTGTGGCGGCCGAGCCGCGCGAGCGGGCTCCGCAGGAGTCCGCGGCTGCCCCGGTGGCGTCCGAGCGCACGGAGGACGTGACGGTCGAGGTCGCTCTCACGGGCGAGGACGCCGCCGCCGTCGAGGAGATCGAGGCCATCGAGTCGGAGCTCGTCGCCGAGGGGATCGAGCTCCCCGACGACACGTTCGGCCCGGAGGACTTCGCCGACCTGGACGAGGCCGAGCCCGAGGCCCCGGAGGACCAGACCGCGTCCGACGACGCGGACTCCGGTCCCCGCCGCCGCCGTCGCCGCGGTGGCCGCGGTCGCCGCGGTCGTCCCGACTCCGGTCGCGAGCAGGACGAGAGCGACGAGGCCCCCGCCGAGGGTGACGAGCCGGCCGACGCCGGCGCGACCGCCGAGGCCGACGAGCCCGAGCACGAGGCCGCCGACGCCGAGTCCGGCGAGGACGAGGCGGGCGGCAGCCGCCGTCGGCGTCGCCGCCGCCGCGGTGGACGGGGTGAGAGCGGCGAGAGCTCCTCGACCCGTTCGCGGCCGCGCGAGCGCAGCCTGGCCGACGAGGTCACGGCGCTCAAGGGCTCGACGCGTCTGGAGGCGAAGCGCCAGCGTCGCCGTGAGGGGCGCGACGCCGGTCGTCGCCGTCAGATCATCACCGAGGCGGAGTTCCTCGCGCGCCGTGAGGCGGTCGAGCGGTCGATGGTCGTGCGCGAGCGCGCGGGGCGCACGCAGATCGCCGTGCTCGAGGACGGCGTGCTCGTCGAGCACTACGTCTCCCAGCAGTCGCAGGCGTCCATGGCGGGCAACGTGTACCTGGGCCGCGTCCAGAACGTGCTGCCCAGCATGGAGGCCGCGTTCATCGACGTCGGCAAGGGCCGCAACGCGGTGCTGTACGCGGGCGAGGTGAACTGGGACGCGGCAGGGCTCGAGGGCCAGCCGCGCCGGATCGAGCAGGCGCTCAAGTCGGGCGACTCCGTGCTCGTCCAGGTGACCAAGGACCCGATCGGGCACAAGGGCGCGCGCCTCACGTCGCAGATCACGCTCGCGGGCCGCTACCTCGTGTTCGTGCCCGGTGGTGGCATGACGGGCATCAGCCGCAAGCTCCCGGACACCGAGCGCAACCGCCTCAAGAAGATCCTCAAGGAGGTCGTGCCCGACGGCGCGGGCGTCATCGTGCGCACCGCCGCCGAGGGTGCGAGCGAGGAGGAGCTGCGGGCCGACGTCGAGCGGCTGCGCGGCCAGTGGGAGGCCATCGAGAAGAAGTCGAAGAGCGCCTCGGCGCCGGCGCTGCTCCAGGGCGAGCCCGACCTCGCGATCCGCGTGGTCCGCGACATCTTCAACGACGACTTCAGCTCGCTCGTCGTCGAGGGCGACGGGGCGTGGAGCGAGATCTCGTCGTACGTCGAGGAGCTCGCCCCGGACCTGCGCGAGCGCGTCTCCAAGTGGACGGGCACGCAGGACGTCTTCACCGTGCACCGCGTCGACGAGCAGCTCGCCAAGGGCATGGACCGCAAGGTCTGGCTGCCCTCCGGCGGCTCGCTCGTCATCGACCGCACCGAGGCGATGACCGTCGTCGACGTCAACACGGGCAAGTTCACCGGCTCGGGCGGCACGCTCGAGGAGACGGTGACGCGCAACAACCTGGAGGCGGCCGAGGAGATCGTCCGCCAGCTCCGGCTGCGCGACATCGGCGGCATCATCGTCATCGACTTCATCGACATGGTGCTCGAGTCCAACCGCGACCTCGTGCTGCGTCGCCTCGTCGAGTGCCTGGGCCGCGACCGCACCAAGCACCAGGTCGCCGAGGTCACCTCGCTCGGGCTCGTGCAGATGACGCGCAAGCGCGTCGGCCAGGGCCTGGTCGAGGCGTTCAGCGAGACGTGCGAGCACTGCCACGGGCGCGGCTTCATCGTGCACACCGACCCGATCGAGAAGTCGGGCGGCAACGGTCGTGGAGGCCACGACCACGGCGGGAGCAGCGGCCCGGCGGCCGCGGAGGAGCCGGCCGAGGCCGGGCGCTCGCGGTCGCGCCGCAAGCGCGGCACCGCCACCGCCGCAGCCGGCAAGGACTCCGCCATCACGCTCCCGCAGCCGGCCGTCCCGGTCCTGCCGGAGGTCTCGTCCGAGGCGCGCGAGGCCGTGAAGGCCACGCTCGCGACGATCGCGGCGGCCGCGGCGCACGCCCACGAGCACGAGCACGAGCACGAGCACGAGCACGAGCACGACGGCGCGGCCCCCGCGCCGGTCGTCGGCGACGACGCGCGCACGGAGCCCGGCGAGGAGTGACCGGGGCTGCACCCGGCGGCGTACCGCTGTACGCCGCCGGGGCGCGCACCCGCCTGCGCGGGTGGCGCGCGGACGACCTCGCGGCCTACCGCGCGTGGCTGCGCCCGGAGCACGAGTGGCACCGATGGGACGGCCCGTACTACCCCGTGCCCGACGACGCCGCGTCCGACGCCGCGGTCGCGCGCCTCGCGCGCACGGCCGCCGCGCAGGCCGCCCGCGCCGACGGCCTGGACGACGACGGCCTCCCGCCGGGGCGCGTCGTCGTCGCCGACGAGGAGGACCGGCTCGTCGGGACGTGCTCCTGGTACTGGGAGTCGGCCGAGACGCAGTGGGCGCGGGTCGGGATCGGCCTGTACGACCCCGCGGTGCGCGGCCGAGGCCTGGGCCGCGACGCGCTCGGCGCGTGGATCACCTACCTGTTCTCGGTGACGGACTGGGTCCGCCTCGACCTCGCGACGTGGTCGGGGAACGCCGCGATGCTCGGTGCAGCCCGAGCGCTCGGCCTCGTCGAGGAGGGCCGGTTCCGCGACGCCCGCGTCGTCGACGGCGTGCGGCACGACGCCGTCGTCCTGGGCGTCCTGCGCCGCGAGTGGGCCGCCCGGGCCTGACGGCTCCGGGGCGTCTTCGTCCCCGTCACCTGCACCTGGCATCATGCCGCCATGGGTTACGACCTCTCGGGCCGCCTCGTCGTCGGCGTCGCCTCGTCCGCACTGTTCGACCTCACCGAGTCCGACCGCGTGTTCCGCACGCAGGGGGAGGCGGCGTACCGCGACTTCCAGGAGCGTCACCGCGACGACGCGCTGGCCCCGGGCGTCGCCTTCGGCTTCGTGCGCCGCCTGCTCGCGCTGAACGACCTGGCGCCGGCGGCGGACGACCCGCTCGTCGAGGTCATCGTCATGTCGCGCAACTCGCCCGAGACGGGCCTGCGGGTCATGCGCTCGATCCGGCACCACGACCTCGACATCACGCGCGCCGTGTTCCGCCAGGGCCGCAGCCCGCACGAGTTCATCCGCCCGCTGCACGTCGACCTGTTCCTCTCGGCCGACGAGCGCTCCGTGCGCGACGCGGTCGACCTCGGCCTGCCGGCCGGGTACGTGCTGGACCCGACGTTCGCGGACGAGGCCGGCGACGAGCTGCGCATCGCGTTCGACTTCGACGGCGTGCTCGCGGACGACTCGTCCGAGCGTCGTTTCCAGGACGGCGGCCTCGCCTCGTTCCGCGAGCACGAGGCGCTCAACGCCGACGTGCCGCTCGGGCGCGGCCCGCTGCGCGAGCTGCTCGTCGGCATCCACCGGGTGCAGGTCGTCGAGCGCGAGCGGAACGCGACCGACCCGTCGTACCGGCCGCGCGTGCACGTCTCGCTCGTCACGGCGCGCTCGGCCCCGGCGCACGAGCGCGCGGTCGCGACGCTGTCGTCGTGGGGCGTCACCGTCGACGACGCGTTCTTCCTCGGCGGGGTGGACAAGGACGGCGTCCTGGAGGTGCTGCGCCCGCACATCTTCTTCGACGACCAGCGCGCCGTCGTGGAGGCGACCCGTCGCGTCGCCCCGTCGGTCCACGTGCCCTACGGCGAGCTCAACCGCGGCGTCCTGCCCGCGGACCCGACGCTCGACACCCGGCGCCCGAGTCCGGCCGACGCCGTGCCTCCCGCACCCACGCGGCGCGAGGTGGCCACGCCGCCGGCACCGGCCGCGCCGACGGGCGAGCGCGACGCCGAGGAGGAGCCGGCGCCCGCGCGCGGCGACGAGGTCCGCGCCCGGGGGACCGGCACGCGCGAGCTCCCGCTCGTGCGCTCCGTGCCGGGCATCGGTGGTGCGGGTCTCGCCGGTCTCGCCGGGGCGTCGACGGTCGTGCCGCCCGCCGAGCCGGCGCGTGATGCCGAGCGTCCCGAGCCGGTCCCCGGTCCCGTGACTCCCGCCGCCCCCGCTCCTGCTGCCCCGCGGGACGGCGAGGCCGGGCCGGAGCGGGCGACGAGCCCCGAGCCCGCCGGCCGTCCGTCGGACGCCGAGGACTCTGCGCCCACCGGGACCACGCTCCTCAGCCGTCGGGACGTCGCGCGCCCGGGGGCGCCCGACCGCGTGTCGGTGCTCGGCCCGGCGGGGGAGCCCAAGCCGCTCCCCGTCCGCCCGTCGTCGAACGGCTCGGCCCGGCACCACTGACCGGTGCACCGGCCCCGCGTCGCGCGCCGTCGGGTTCCGGTGGTTCACTGCTCGCATGAGCGGCGCCGCACGTCTCCCGGACCCTTCGCCCCGCGCGGGCGGCCGGGTCGAGGTGGTGTGCGGCCCGATGTTCGCGGGCAAGACCGAGGAGCTGCTGCGTCGGGTCCGACGCGCCGAGGTCGCGGGGCGCCGCGTCGAGGTGGTCGGCCACGTCCTCGACACGCGGCGCGGCACGGGCACGGTGAGCTCGCACGCCGGTCTGGCGATCCCGTCGCGCACGGCGCGCGACGCGGCCGACCTCGCGCGGCTCGTCCACGACGGCGGCCCGCTCGACCTCGTCGCGGTCGACGAGGCCCACTTCTTCGGGCCCGAGCTCGTCGACGTCGTGCAGCGCCTCGCGGACGACGGGCTCGTGGTGGTCGTCGCGGGCCTCGACGTGACGTTCGACGCGCGGCCGTTCGAGCCCTTGCCCACGCTCGCGGCCCTCGCCGAGCGCGTCGACAAGCTGACCGCCGTGTGCGCGGTGTGCGGGGAGGACGCGGCGTTCCACGTGCGGGTGGCTCCGGCGGCGACGGCCGACGACGGGCCGCGCGACCCGCTGGTGCCCGTGGCCGCGCACGTCGGCGGCGCCGAGAGCTACGAGGCGCGGTGCCGCGTGCACCTGCCCGCGGCGCCGTGGCGGGCTCAGCCGGCGGGCGAACCCGGAGGACCCGGCGGGTCCTCGACGAGCGGGACGAACGAGTAGGAGCCGTGCTCGCTCACCCGGGCGCCGCCCGGCGTGCCCGGGTCGGCCTCGACGAGCAGCATCGTGTGCCGGACCGGGACCACCATCCGGCCGTCCGGCGCGAGCTGGTCCACGAGGGCCTGGGGGAGCGCGTCGGCCGCCGCGGAGACGAGGACCCGGTCGTACTGCTCGCCCGGGGTGCCCAGGACGCCGCGCCGTGCAGGCTCGAGGCGCGCCCAGGGGACGTGCGCGGTCGCGAGGTTCGCGGCGCCCCACGCGGCGAGGTCGGGGTCGCGCTCGAGCCCGAGCACGCCGCCCGACGGCCCGACGAGCACGGCGAGCAGCGCCGTCGTCCACCCGGAGCCGGCGCCGACGTCGAGGACCCGGTGGCCGGGGGCGACGTCGAGCAGCCGGAGCATCGCTGCGACGGTCGAGGGCTGCGAGTTCGTCTGGCCGTGCCCGATCGCGAGCGGGCGGTCCTGGCCGGCCCAGCGGCGTTGCGCCCGGGGGAGGAACGCGCGGCGGTCGAGCGCGCGCATCGCGGCGGCGACGGCGTCGTGCCCGCGACGGCGCGCGCCGTCGGGCGGGTCTGCCGGGCGCATGCGACCACCTCCACCGCCAGCGTAGGCACGGCCGCGCGCCCACGCGCCCTCCGTCGTCGCGGCCGTCGGCGGTCGTGAGGTCGGACCCCGACGGGCGCGGCCGGACCTCTCCCGGTGGCGAGGGCGCACGCGCGGCGGGATGCTCGACGGGTGCGCGGGCGCGTCGGTGCGCCCGCCCCGGACGGGGGAGCCCGGCATGAGCGGCACGGTGGCACGGATCACGCACATCAGCGCGCGGTCGGACACGAGCTTCGAGGACGCCGTCAAGATCGGCGTCGAGCGTGCGGCGAGCACGCTGCGCAACGTCTCGGGCGCGTGGGTCAAGGAGCAGAAGGTCGACATCGTCGACGGGCGCATCACGACCTGGCAGGTCGTCCTCGAGATCACGTTCGTCCTCGAGTAAGGACGGCGGTCGGAAGACGGCGGGACGGGTCCGTGGCGCACGGGTGGGCGTGCGCGCGGTCACGGCCCGCGCCATTTGACCTGCCCAGCCGATTTCCGTAGTCTTGAACGTCGGCGCGCCCAGGCGCGCCGGTCCCGTGTGCCCACGGACGACTCGCACTCGCACGCCGCGGCGTGGCCGGAGTCTCCAAGACGAACTCGCCGTGACGAGCACGCCAAGACTAGGAGAGATGAGCAGCAACGTGGTGTACGCGATCGTCAAGGCCGGTGGCCGTCAGGAGAAGGTTTCCGTCGGCGACATCGTCGTGGTGGACCGGGTGTCCGCCAAGGTCGGTGAGTCCCTCGAGCTGCCCGCTCTCCTGCTGGTGGACGGGGAGAAGGTGACCACCGACGCGGCGAAGCTCGCGAAGGTCAAGGTCACCGCCGAGGTCGTGCGGGACGAGAAGGGTCCGAAGATCACGATCCTGCGGTACAAGAACAAGACCGGTTACCGCCGTCGTCAGGGTCACCGCCAGCAGCTGACCCGCCTCAAGGTCACCGGCATCAAGTGACCTCGCCCGGCGCGAGGTAGCGGCCACGGGCCGCCCCGCGCCGACCGGCACCCTCCCTCAGCAACCAGCACGAAAGCAGGTTCGTCATGGCACACAAGAAGGGCGCGAGCTCCTCGCGCAACGGTCGCGACTCGAACGCCCAGCGCCTCGGCGTCAAGCGCTTCGGCGGTCAGGTCGTCAAGTCGGGCGAGATCATCGTCCGCCAGCGCGGCACGCACTTCCACCCCGGTGAGAACGTCGGCCGCGGCAAGGACGACACGCTGTTCGCTCTGGCCGCCGGTGCGGTCCAGTTCGGCACGCGTCGTGGCCGCAAGGTCATCGACATCGTCGCCGTCGAGGGCTGAGCGACAGCCACAGGCTTCGAGCAGGAGGGGCGCACCGACGCGGTGCGCCCCTCCTGCTGTTTCATGCACACCCACCTCTGAGAGGATCGTTCCATGGCCAGCTTCGTCGACCGTGTCGTCCTGCACGTCTCCGGCGGCAACGGCGGGAACGGGTGCGCCTCGGTCCGTCGCGAGAAGTTCAAGCCGCTCGCCGGCCCCGACGGCGGCAACGGCGGTGACGGCGGGACCGTACGCCTCGTCGTCGACGCGCAGACCACCACGCTGCTCGAGTACCACCACTCGCCGCACCGGCACGCGACGTCGGGCACGCAGGGCATGGGCGACGACCGCGACGGCGCGAACGGCGACGACCTGGTCCTGCGCGTGCCGGACGGCACCGTCGTCAAGGCGACGGACGGGACCGTCCTCGCCGACCTCGTGGGCGACGGCGCGGAGTACGTCGTCGCCGAGGGCGGCCGCGGCGGCCTCGGCAACGCCGCGCTCTCGTCGCCGCGCCGCAAGGCGCCGGGCTTCGCCCTGCTGGGTGAGCCGGGCGAGGAGCGCGACGTCGTCCTCGAGCTGAAGACCATCGCCGACGTCGCGCTCGTCGGGTACCCGAGCGCCGGCAAGTCGTCGCTCGTCGCCGCGATCTCGGCCGCGCGGCCCAAGATCGCCGACTACCCGTTCACGACGCTCGTGCCGAACCTCGGCGTGGTGCAGGCCGGCTCGGCACGGTTCACGGTCGCGGACGTCCCGGGCCTCATCCCGGGCGCGAGCGAGGGCAAGGGGCTCGGCCTCGAGTTCCTCCGCCACATCGAGCGCACCGCCGTGATCGTGCACGTGCTCGACTGCGCGACGCTCGAGCCGGGCCGCGACCCGATCAGCGACCTCGACGTCATCGAGGCGGAGCTCGCCGCCTACGCCCAGGACCTCGACATCGAGGGCGGGCGCGTGCCGCTCACCGAGCGCCCGCGGCTCGTCGTGCTCAACAAGATCGACGTGCCCGAGGCGCGCGAGCTCGCCGACCTCGTCAAGCCCGACCTCGAGGCGCGCGGCCTGCGCGTCTTCGAGATCTCGACGGCCAGCCACGAGGGCCTGCGCCCGCTGACCTACGCGCTCGCCGAGCTCGTCGAGAAGGCCCGGGCCGAGGCGCCCGCGCCCGAGCCGACGCGCGTCGTGCTGCGCCCGCGCGCCGTCGACGAGGCCGGGTTCACCGTCACGCGCAAGGGCGGGGCCACGGACTACTGGTTCGAGGTGCGTGGCGCCAAGCCCGAGCGCTGGGTGCGCCAGACGGACTTCAGCAACGACGAGGCCGTCGGCTACCTCGCCGACCGCCTCGCCCGCCTGGGCGTGGAGGAGAAGCTCTTCGCCGCCGGGGCCGTGGGGGGCGACGAGGTGCGCATCGGCACCGACGCCAACGCCGTCGTCTTCGACTGGGAGCCGACGCTCATGACCGGCTCCGAGCTGCTCGGCGGTCCGCGCGGCTCCGACAACCGCCTCGACGAGCGCCTGCGCCCCACCCGCACGGAGAAGCGCCGCGAGCACCACGAGCGCATGGACGCCAAGGCCGAGGCGCGCCGCGAGCTGTGGACCGAGCGCGAGGCCGGCACGTGGACGGACCCCGACGCGGACTGACGCTGGTCCGCTGTGGGCATGGAATGGGCCCGGTCCCCACGAGGGGACCGGGCCCATTCCATGCCCACAGCAGGTCCCGGGGCGTCCTGGTCCGTGAAATCCTGCGCGCCCGGGGGCGGCGGGCGGCGATGATGGACGCGTGAACGCGCTGTCCTCCCGCTCCGAGATCGCCTCCGCCCACCGCGTGGTGGTGAAGATCGGCTCGTCCTCGCTCACGGGCGCCGACGGGCACCTCGACCTCACCGCCCTGCGCGCG
Organism: Cellulosimicrobium sp. E-16; assembly: GCF_049913115.1. NCBI lineage: Bacteria > Bacillati > Actinomycetota > Actinomycetes > Micrococcales > Promicromonosporaceae > Cellulosimicrobium > Cellulosimicrobium sp. E-16. The sequence continues at coordinate 3,024,767 of NZ_CP183974.1, read as the reverse complement.
CTCGTCGACGTCCTCGCGGCGCGACGCGCGGCGGGCGGCCAGGTCGTGCTCGTCACGTCCGGCGCGATCGCCGCGGGGATCGGGCCCCTGGGGCTCGCGAGCCGGCCGCGCGACCTCGCGACGGCGCAGGCGACCGCCTCGGTCGGGCAGGGCATGCTCGTCGCCCGCTACACGGAGGCGTTCGCGGGGCACGGGCTGCGCGTCGGGCAGGTGCTGCTCACCGCCGAGGACACCGTGCGCCGCGGGCACTACCGCAACGCCCAGCGCTCGCTCGAGCGGCTGCTCGACCTCGGCGTCGTGCCGATCGTCAACGAGAACGACGCCGTCGCGACCGACGAGATCCGGTTCGGCGACAACGACCGCCTCGCCGCGCTCGTCTCCCACCTCGTGCGCGCCGACGCGATGGTCCTGCTCACGGACGTCGACGGCCTCTACGACGGACCGCCGTCGCGCCCGGGCACGCGGCGGATCGCCGAGGTGACCTCGGCTGCCGACATCGAGGGTGTCGAGGTCACGGGCCGGGGGAGCGCGGTCGGGACCGGCGGGATGCTGACCAAGCTCGAGTCCGTCTCCATCGCGACCGGCACCGGCATCCCCGTCGTGCTGACGAAGGCGCAGAACGCCGCCGCCGCGCTCGCGGGCGACGCCGTCGGGACGTGGTTCGCCGCGACCGGCAAGCGGACGACGCGCCGGCGCCTCTGGCTCGCGCACGCCGCGCGCACGCGCGGTCGGCTCGTCCTCGACGACGGCGCGGTGAAGGCCGTGCAGGGAGGGCGCGCGTCGCTCCTGCCCGCGGGGATCACGGCCGTCGAGGGGGAGTTCGACGCCGGGGACCCGGTCGAGCTCGTGACGGCGGACGGGCGCGTGGTCGCCCGCGGTCTCGTCGCGTTCGAGTCCCGCGACATCCCGGACCTCCTCGGCCGGTCGACGGGCGAGCTGCGGGCCGAGCTGGGCGAGGGCTACGACCGCGAGGTCGTGCACCGCGACGACCTCGTCCTCGTCCGCAAGCGAGCGCGCTGACCGGCCGTCGGACGGCGCCCCCGGCGCGAGGTCGATCGACGTAGGCTCGGTCCATGACCACCACCGAGGACGCGCCCGTCGTCGCGGGCGCCGCCGTGCCCCAGCCCGCCGGTCCCGCCGCAGCGGGTACCGCGACCGACGTCGCGACCGCCGTCGAGGACGTCGCGCGCCGCGCCAAGGTCGCCTCGCGCACGCTGGCCACGGCTACGCGCGCGACCAAGGACGCCGCTCTCCTCGCGCTCGCCGACGCGCTCGTCGCGGCGACGGACGAGATCGTGGCCGCGAACGCCGTCGACCTCGAGCGCGAGCGCGCGAACGGGATGAGCGAGGGCCTGCTCGACCGTCTCGCGCTCGACGGCCCGCGCATCGCCGCGATCGCCGACGCGCTGCGCGCCCTCGCGGGCCTGCCGGACCCGGTCGGTGAGGTCGTGCGCGGCTCGACGCTGCCGAACGGCCTGCGCCTGCGCCAGCTGCGCGTGCCCATGGGCGTGGTCGGCATGATCTACGAGGCGCGGCCCAACGTGACGGTCGACGCCGCAGGTCTCGCGCTGAAGAGCGGCAACGCCGTGATCCTGCGCGGCGGGTCCGCGGCGGCGAGCTCCAACGAGGTGATCGTGGGCGTGCTCGCCCGCGCGCTCGAGGCGCAGGGGCTGCCCGGCGACCTCGTGCAGTCGATCGACCGCCACGGGCGGCCGGGCGCCGTCGCGCTCATGCACGCGCGCGGGCTCGTCGACGTGCTGGTGCCGCGCGGCGGGGCCGACCTCATCCGCACCGTGGTCCGCGAGTCGACCGTGCCCGTCATCGAGACCGGCGTCGGCAACGTCCACGTGTACGTCGACGCGAGCGCGGACCGGGCCATGGCGCTCGAGATCCTGCTCAACGCCAAGACGCAGCGCGTGGGCGTGTGCAACGCCGCGGAGACGCTCCTGGTCCACGCGGACGCCGCACCGGACTTCCTGCCCGTCGCGCTCGCCGCGCTCACCGCGGCGGGCGTCGTGGTGCACGGCGACGACCGCACGGCCGGCCTCGCGCCCGAGGACACTGAGGTGCTCGCGGCCACGGACGAGGACTGGGCGACCGAGTACCTCGCGCCGGAGATCGCGGTGCGCGTCGTCGACGACCTCGACGTCGCGATCGACCACGTGCGCACGTGGACGTCCGGGCATACCGAGGCGATCGTCACTCGAGACCTCGCGTCCTCGGAGCGGTTCGTCGCGGAGCTCGACTCCGCCGCGATCATGGTCAACGCCTCGACGCGGTTCACCGACGGCGGCCAGTTCGGGCTCGGCGCGGAGATCGGCATCTCGACGCAGAAGCTCCACGCGCGCGGCCCCATGGGCCTGGCCGAGCTCACGACGACGAAATGGGTCGTGCACGGCGACGGTCACGTTCGTCCGTGACGAGCGGTTCGTCGGCAAGTACCTGATATCTGCCGGACCATGCCGCCGGGCGGTCGTGAGAGACTGGTCGGCGACCGGAGCCCGTCCGGTCCGCCGTCGGGCCGGTCCCGGCAGGCGTACCGATCCACCGCACCACCCCGGACCGCGGCACGACACCGTCCGCCCCGGGGACGACCTTCGAGGAGGACGTCGTGATCTCTGCCGTCGTGCTGGCCGCCGAGGAAGGCGCCGAGGCCGCGTCGCACCTGCCCATCCCGCCGCTCGCCTACGGGCTGCTCGGGTTCGGCGGGCTCGTGGCCCTGCTGCTCGTGACCTACGCGTTCCGCAGCGTCGGCACGCGGCACTGACCGGTAGCGAACGACGGAAGCGCCCGCGACCGATGACGCCCCGATGAGCCCGCGCCGTCCCCGCCTGGGGGTGATGGGTGGCACGTTCGACCCCATCCACCACGGCCACCTCGTCGCGGCGAGCGAGGCCGCGGCGCGGTTCGACCTCGACGAGGTCGTGTTCGTCCCCACGGGCAAGCCGTCGTTCAAGCAGCACCAGAGCGTCAGCCCGGCCGAGCACCGGTACCTCATGACGGTCATCGCGACCGCCTCGAACCCGCGGTTCACGGTGAGCCGGGTCGACGTCGACCGGCCGGGACTGACCTTCACGGTCGACACGCTGCGCGACCTGCGGGCCGCGCGACCGGACGCGGAGCTGTTCTTCATCACAGGTGCGGACGCGATCGAGCAGATCCTGACCTGGAAGGATGCCGACGAGCTGTGGAAGATGGCACACTTCGTGGCTGTCTCCCGCCCGGGCCACAGCCTGAGCGTCGAGGGTCTGCCGCCGGGCGTGGTCACCATGCTCGAGGTCCCGGCCCTCGCCATCTCGTCGACGGACTGCCGTCGGCGTGCGGAGGCGGGCCAGCCGGTGTGGTACCTGGTTCCGGACGGCGTGGTCCAGTACATCGCCAAGCACGGTTTGTATCGAGGTCAGCACGATGAGTGACAACGGCAGCAACATGCAGCCCGTCCGCCCCCTCACGCGGCGCGAGATGCGCGAGCGCGAGCAGGCGGCCGCGGCCGAGCGGTCCGCCCAGCCCGGCACGCCTCCACCCGCCCCGGCGCCCGGCGCCGGTGGGTGGCAGCAGCCTGCCCCGGCACGGCCCGCCGCTCCGGCGACACCGCCGCCGTCGCGCCGCACCCTGCGCGAGACGACCGGCCCGACGGACTACCCGTCGCAGCCGTCCGTCGTCCGCCCGCCGGCCGCCTCGGGCGGCATGCGCGGCCTCGACGAGACGGGCCGGCTCACCCCGGTGCAGGAGACCGCGGAGCGCGTCGCGATCCGCCCGCCGGCGCCGACCCCCGTCGTGCCGACGCGCACGAGCTCCCGCCCTCCGGCGGGCACGCCGCGGCCAGCCGTGCCCGGCGCCACCGGCCCCGTCCGGCCCCCGACCCCGTCCGCCCCCGTGGGCGGGTTCGGCTCCGCGCCCGTGGGCCGGGTCGGAGCGCCCGAGGCGCCGCCCGCCCAGCCGCAGCGGCTGTCGGCCTTCTCGGCTCCGGCAGCCGCACCTGCCGCGCCCCCCGCCACGCCTGCTCCCGCACCCGCCCCGTCGCCGTGGGGTGCGACCGCGGCGCCCGCGCCCGAGCGCACGCCCGCTGCCGCGCGACCCACCGCTCCGCCCGCAGCGGCCGCGCCCGCCGAGGCCCCGGGAGCCGCGCTCCCGTGGGCGGCGATCACGTCCGGGTCGGCGCCCGAGCCGGCGAGCGGGGGCCGCGAGCCCGCCTCGCCCTTCGGCGGCGTGCGCGAGTCGGCTGCGGCACCCGCCGCCGCCGCGAGCGGCCCGTCCGACGACCTCTTCCCGCGGGTCCGCGCCCGCGCCGAGGAGCTCGACGACGAGGCGGACGACGACTTCGACGACGAGCCGCGCGGCCCCTCGTACACGTGGCTGCACTACCTCATCCTCGTCGCCGTGGCGTTCGTCCTCGGCCTGCTCGTGTGGACGCTCGTCTCGCGCGACGACCCCGGTCTCGCCACCGAGGACACGAGCGACTCGGCGACCGCCGTGTCGACGTGGGACGATCCCGGCACCCTCGACACCGGCCGCTGAGCGGCCGCACCACGAACGGAGACACGTGACTGCCACCGAACGAGCCGTAGAGCTCGCCGTCATCGCGGCGCGGGCGGCGTCCGACCGCAAGGCCGAGGAGATCATCGCGCTCGACGTGAGCGAGCAGCTCGTCCTCACGGACGTGTTCCTCATCGCGTCCGGGTCGAGCGAGCGCCAGGTCTCGGCGATCGTCGACGCGGTCGAGGAGGCGATGTACAAGGCGGGGTCCAAGCCGATCCGTCGCGAGGGCAAGCAGGAGGCCCGCTGGGTCCTCATCGACTTCGGCGACGTCGTCGTGCACGTGCAGCACTCGGAGGACCGCGTCTACTACGCGCTCGAGCGCCTGTGGAAGGACTGCCCCGTCGTCGAGCTCCCTGAGGACGCGCGCGGCGGCGACGGCACGGCCGGCGACGCCGACGACACCACCCGCGGCGACGGCGCCATCCGCCTCTCGGGGGAGCCCCTGGCGTGACCGCCGGCACGCTCGTCCTCCTGCGTCACGGCCGGACGGCGTACAACGCCGCGATGCGCCTCCAGGGCCAGGTCGACATCCCGCTCGACGGCGTCGGGCAGTGGCAGGCCGAGCACGGCGCGAAGGCGCTCGCGAGCGCGCACCGCGCGACGCGCGTCGTCGCGTCCGACCTCGTGCGCGCCGCCGACACCGCGCGTGCGTACACCGGTGCGATCGGCGCGGAGGTCCAGCTCGACCCTCGGCTGCGCGAGCGCGGCTTCGGGGAGTGGGAGGGGCTCACGGGCCCGGAGATCGCGGACCGCTGGCCCGAGGAGTACGCGGCGTGGCGCCGGGGCGAGGAGCCCACGCGCGCGGGCGCAGAGACCAAGGCCGCCGTCGCCGCGCGCCTCGTGGAGGCCGTCACCGAGCACGTCGAGTCCCTCGAGAAGGACGACACGCTCGTCGTCGTGTCCCACGGCGCGGCGATCACGCTCGCCGTCACCGCGCTGCTCGGGCTGGATCCCGAGGGCTGGCGCGGGATCTCCGGGCTGCACAACGTCCACTGGTCCCACCTGCACCGCTCTGCTCCTGCGGCGACGCCCGCGTGGCGTCTCGTGGCGCACAACGTCGGCGCCGGGTTCCCGCTCGACGAGTGGAACGCGGGACCGGATTGGAATCTGGAGCCGGTTTCTGCGTAGACTAGCGACGCTCCGCAGGACGGGAAACCGGCCGGGGGAGTGTTCATCCAGTGTTTGACCAGGATCTTCGCAGATCCACGGGGCTGTGGCGCAGCTGGTAGCGCACCTGCATGGCATGCAGGGGGTCAGGGGTTCGAGTCCCCTCAGCTCCACCGGATCAAAGCGGGGCGTCGTTCATCGGCGCCCCGCTTTCGTCGTTACTGCGCTGTGTCGGGTCGTGGCCCTCACGCTCTCCTGCTCGGTGCGCCTCGCGGTCGCGAGCCCTGCCTCGGTAGGGTCGGCCCCGCCCGTCCAGCTGTCCGGCGGCCGGGTGGACCCGACAGGAAGCGAGGCTCTGATGCCGGGCTCGACAGACGTCGAGCCGTGCTCTCGGGCGCACTGGGCGCGGAGCGCGCCGAGCAGGTGCTGACCCGGTTCGACCGGTACTCGAACCAGCCGAGCGCGATCAAGGGCGCCTCGCGCCTCCCGGGCGACCCGGCGCTGGAACGGGCGGCGCTGCGGGTGTTCGAGGACCCGGGTCTCGGGGCGGTCGCCGGTCTCGACGCGTCGAGCCTCGCGGGGGCGCTCTGGGCGCTCCTCGCGCTCGCGGCCCGGGCCGACGTGACCGTCCTCGACCGGCTCCCGGCCCAGACGGCCGAGCGGGGCGCTCCGAAGCTCGCGACGATCCGCAGAGCCGGTCGCGAAGCACGCGGCGGCACTGCGGACCGTAGCGGCCCCTCCGGCTGCTCCCGCGTCGGCCGAGGCTCCCGACTCGCCGCCTGCGCCCGCCGGGGACGACGGGCCGACGCTCCCCGGGAAGGTGGCGCAGGTGGCGTCATGGCTCGTCGCGCACCCGGGTGCGGACCCGCGGTGGTTCGCCGCACGCCCGTGGCAGCGCGCGGCCGAGCGGCGGGCCGCGCTCCGGGCGCTCGGGAGCATCGGCACCCCGGCGGCGCTCGGCGTGCTCGCCGGGTACGCGCGCGACGGCTATCCCGACGTCGAGCTCGCGGAGCTGCACCGTGCGTGGGGGAGGTTCGACCGGCGAGAGTTCGCCGCGACGATGTTCCGGCCCGCGGGCGCGGTGCTCCAGCTCGGCGCGTGCTCGAGCCTCGAGGGGATCGGAGCGGTGCAGGAGCTCACGGGCCTCGGCATGATCCTCACGGGGCCTGCCGACCTCGCGCCCCTGGCGGAGTGCACCGAGCTCCGGCGGCTGCACGTGAACGTCACGGGCGGAGATCTCACGGGCGTCGAGGCGCTGTCACAGCTGCCCGCGCTCACCGAGGTACATCTGGTCGGCACGACCCGTGGAGCCGATCTCACCGCGTTGCAGGGCACCGCCGTCGAGCGGCTGTCGCTGAGCCTCGACGGCGCCGACGGCGCGTTCCTCACGCGGCTGCCGTACCTGAGGTCGCTCATGCTCTCGGGCGGGTCGGCTCCTGAGGACGTCCGGTACGACGACGAGGACGGTCCCCTTCGGCTGCCCGCGCACCCCGGGCTCGTCGACGTCGTGCTGCGGCTGCTCGCCGACGGCGTCCAGGTGGTCGTGCTCCGCCACGAGCGCTCGTGGGTGTCGCGGCTGACGGCCGCGGTCCCGTCCGACGTCTTCGTCGTCGAGCGCAGCGGCTACGTGGGCCTGACCCGGGACGGGTCGGACGTGGAGGGTCTCGGCAGGAGGCTGTTCTCCAACGTCGTGCCGTGACGCGCGGTCCTACGACGTGCTGACGTGCACGTGGTCGAAGTGGTTCGCGGTCGCGCCGCCGCGGTCCTCCATGCCGGACCATGCGCTCGCGGGGTCTCCGGCCATCCAGATCTGCTGCTGGTAGATGAGGTAGGTGATCCCCAGCGCCCCGGCGTTGGCCTGGAGGTAGCGGGCGATCTCCCAGCCCGTCTCGCCCGTGATCATGATGTCCAGGGCGCGGCCGGTGCCGTGGTCGCCGCTGTCGCCCGGGCGGATCCCGCCGTAGGAGGTCACCTGCGGGAAGATCGCGCACACCGCGCGGTAGACCGAGCGGGCGTTGGACTGGAGCGACGACTCGATCCCCGAGCTCACCCCGCACGCGGCGTCGGAGATCCCGCTCGCGCTCGACCCGCTGCTGCTCGCGGCGGGCGCCGCCGGCGCCTCGGGCTGAGCGTCCGCGAGGAAGCTCGACTTGATCCAGGCTGCCGCGCCGTCCCAGACGACCTGGCTCCACTCGCCCTCGGTCGCGCCGGTGACGTCGACGGCGGTGGCGAACGCGGCGGTCGCGACGCGCCCGGCATCGGCCGACGGCCCGGTGCGGACGTTGACGGCGTCGGTGGTCCAGAGCTGGCCGGTGGCGACGGGGACGACCGGGGCCGGCGGGGCGACCTCGGCGGCGGGGACCACGGTGATCTTCGCCGCGGTCTCGACGACGGGTGACTCCTGCGTCTCCGCGGGGGGAGCGACGCGCTCGGCGGAGCGGCTGGCGGCGCCCGTGCCGCGGTCGACCGGCGTCCCGGACGCCGGCTCGACGCTCAGCGGTGCGAGGTCGGGGTTCCCCTCGGCGGGCTGTGGGCCCGCGCCGACGACGCCTGCGCCGAGCAGGCCGACGAGGGCGAGCGCCGGGAGCTTGAGTGCCCGTGCCGGGAGCGTCGGGAACGACGGCAGGGCCGGGAGCCGGAGGGAGCGCGCGGGCGCTGCGGGTGCGGCGCTGTGGCGGCCTCGGGACATGGTGCGCTCCGGTTCGTTCGTGGTCAGGACCGCGCCCATGTAACCAAACCGTGATCTACAAAGTCCAGCCCGGATCTCGAGCAGCAGGTCAGGGACTCATGAGCGCGAGCGCTGAGTCGCATGCCCGGCAGTCGTTGGACGCCTGGACGGCCGGTTCCTAGGCTGGAGGGCATGACCGCTCCCTCTGTCCCGACCGTGACGCTCAACTCCGGTCACACCATCCCCCAGCTCGGCTTCGGCGTCTTCCTCGTCCCACCGGACGAGGCCGAGAAGGCCGTGAGCGAGGCCCTCGAGGTCGGCTACCGCCACATCGACACGGCCGCGATCTACCGCAACGAGGAGGGCGTCGGCGCCGCGATCGCGAAGAGCGGCGTCCCGCGCGACGAGCTCTTCGTCACGACCAAGCTCTGGAACGACCGTCAGTCCGGCGAGCAGCCGCACGACGCGATCCGCGAGAGCCTGGACAAGCTCGGCCTCGAGTTCGTCGACCTGTACCTCACGCACTGGCCGGCGCCCGCCCAGGACCAGTACACGAACGCCTGGGCCAGGCTCGTCGAGATCCGCGACGCCGGTCTGGCGCGCTCGATCGGCGTCTCCAACCACCTGCCCGAGCACCTCGACCGGATCGTCGCGGACACGGGCGTGGTCCCCGCCGTCGACCAGATCGAGCTGCACCCGGCCTACCAGCAGCGCGACGTGCTCGCGTGGGCCGACGCGAACGGCATGAAGATCGAGGCGTGGGGCCCGCTCGGCCAGGGCAAGTACCCGCTGTTCGAGAGGCAGGCCGTCGTCGACGCCGCGGCCGCGCACGGCGTGACCCCGGCCCAGGCGGTCCTGCGCTGGCACCTCCAGCGCGGCTTCATCGTCTTCCCCAAGTCGTCGCGCAAGGAGCGCATGGCGGAGAACTTCGACCTCTTCGGCTTCGAGCTCACGGCCGACGAGGTCGCGGCGATCGACGCCCTCGACACCGGCGACGGCTCGGGCCGCGTGAGCGCGCACCCGTCCGAGGTCAACTGACCCGCCAACCCGCGGCCTCCGCGGGCACTCGCAGCACGACGAGGGGCGCCGTCCGTCCGGACGGCGCCCCTCGTCGTGCGCTGGGGGAGACCCGGTCAGCCGCAGTCGTCGCAGATGCCCGTCGCGGGCAGCACCGTGAAGCAGGTGGGGCACACGGCCGGCGGCTTCTCGGGCTCGGAGGCGCGCGGCGTCGTCTTGCGGGGGGAGCGGGGGGCGGTCGTGGCCTTCGCCGCGGTCCGACGAGCGGGTGCCGGCGCCGCGGGCGCCGCGCCCGGCACGTCGAACCCGCGCTTGCGCAGCAGGTCCGCGACGCTCACGGGGCTGTTGCGGAACTCCTCGGCGGTCGCCACGCGGCCGGTCGCGTACCGGTGCGCGACGCCGAGGATCGCCTGGGCGTCGTACGCGCGGTCGTCGTGGAGGAGGGGGGTGCCGGGGGCCGCGGTGAACCCGTAGACCCCGAGGAACGCGTCCCGGCCCCGGTCGTCCCAGTCCGCGATCGCCTGGAGGATGTGCTGCCGGGTCACTGCCGAGAAGGTCGCCACGGGACGAGCCTAGACCGCCCCGCAGGGCGGCCCGGACGGCCGGTGCGTGACCTCCGACACCAGCCGTCCGGGCGTGCGCGTCAGGGGACGGTGTAGCCCGCGGCGCGGAACAGCTCGTACCACTCCGCGCGCGTGAGCGGAACCTCCGAGCCGAGGGCCGCGCCCGCCACCCGCTCGGGGCTCGTCGTGCCGAGCACGACCTGCATGCGCGCCGGGTGCCGCGTGATCCAGGCGGTCGCGATCGCGATGGGCGGGACGTCGTACCGGGCGGCGAGCCGGTCGATCACGGCGTTGAGCTCGGGGTACTCCTCCGAGCCGAGGAAGACGCCGGTGAAGAACCCCGCCTGGAACGGCGACCACGCCTGGACCGTGATGTCGTGCAGGCGGCAGTAGTCGAGGATCCCGCTGTCGCGGCTGATCGACTGGTCCAGGCCCTGCATGTTCGACGCGACCCCCTGCGCGACGATCGGCGCGTGCGTGATCGAGAGCTGGAGCTGGTTCACGACGATCGGCTGCTCGACGTACCGGCGCAGCAGCTCGATCTGACCCGGCGTGTGGTTCGAGACCCCGAACGCGCGCACCTTGCCCGCGGCGTGCAGGTCGGAGAACGCGCGCGCGACCTCCTCGGGCTCGACGAGGGCGTCGGGCCGGTGCAGCAGGAAGATGTCGAGGTAGTCCGTGCGCAGCGCGTCGAGCGAGCCCTCGACGGACGCGACGAGGTGCTCGGAGGAGAAGTCGAAGTACGGGCCGTCGGGCACGATCCCGGCCTTGGACTGGATGACCCACTCCGCGCGCTCGGCGGGGGAGAGGTCGAGAGCCTCGGCGAACCGGCGCTCGCAGCCGTGCAGGTCCGTGCCGTAGACGTCGGCGTGGTCGAGGAACGTGATGCCGGCGTCGCGGGCGGTGCGCACGAGGGTGCGTACCTCGTCGTCGGTCTTGTCCTGGATACGCATGAGGCCGAGCACGACGTCCGGGACGACGAGGTCCGTGCCGGGCAGGGTGAAGGTCTTCATCGGTGGAGCTCCTTCGCGGGGGTGGGCGGGTTCCGGCAGGTCGTCACGCGGCGGAGAGCCGCGTGACCTCCTCCGGGGTCAGGACGAGGTCGGCGGCGGCGGCGGAGTCCCGGATCGACTCCGGCCGCGACGCGCCGGGGATGGAGATCACGACGGGTGCGAGCGCGAGCTCCCACGCGAGCGTGACCTGGTAGACGCTCACGGCGTGGGCGTCGGCGACGTCCTGGAAGACGGCGTGGCGCGCGCCGAGCTCGGCGGCGTTCGCGATCCCGCCGAGCGGGCTCCACGGCAGGAAGGCGACGCCGAGCGCCGCGCAGTGCTCGAGCTCGCCCTGGCTCGACCGGAAGCGCGGCGAGAACTGGTTCTGCACGGACGCGAGCCGACCGCCCAGGATCTCTTGCGCGAGGTCGATCTGGCCGACGTCCGCGTTCGAGATCCCGGCCTGCTGGATCACGCCCTCGTCGAGCAGCTCGACGAGCGCGCCGACCGAGTCGGCGTAGGGGACCTCGGGGTCGGGGCGGTGGAACTGGTAGAGACCGATCGCGTCGACGCCGAGTCGGCGCGCCGACTCCTTCGCGGCCTGCTTGAGGTAGGTCGGGTCGCCGTTGCGGGTCCAGGTGCCGTCGCCGGGGCGCAGGTGTCCGCCCTTGGTCGCGACGAGGACGTCGGCCGCGTCGCCGCCGTACGAGCGCAGCGCGCGGGCGATGAGCTCCTCGTTGTGTCCGACCTCGTCGGCGTGCAGGTGGTAGGCGTCGGCCGTGTCGATCAGCGTGACGCCGGCGTCGAGCGCGGCGTGGATCGTCGCGACCGACCGGGCATCGTCAGGTCGGCCCTCGATCGACATCGGCATGCCGCCGAGACCGATCGCGGAGACTGTCCGGGATCCGAGAGTGCGCTGCTGCATGGGGTCTCCCTCGCGGGTCGGAGGATAGAAAGGGGTCGTCGTCCGGCAGGGGCGACGATGTGCGGGTCGTCACGGCCGGACGTCCCGAGCGTAGGAACCGCTAACCTAGAAGTCCAACGAGTAACGGTTGTCACATACAGAAGAGCGAGTCATCAATGGATCTGCGGCAGATGGAGTACCTCGTCGCGCTCGCGGACGAGCGCCAGTTCACCCGCGCGGCGCAGCTCGTCGGCGTCTCCCAGTCGGGGCTGTCCGCCGCGGTCCGCAGCCTCGAGGAGGAGCTCGGCGCGAGCCTGTTCACGCGCACGACGCGCCGCGTCGAGCCCACCGAGGCAGGGCTGGCGCTGCTGCCGCACGCACGCTCCATGCTCGCGCAGGCGGCCGCCGGTCGCGACGCGGTGGTCCGCGCGACGCGCGCGCTGTCCGGCTCGCTGCGCGTCGGCTCGGAGCAGTGCCTCGGCGTCCTCGACGTCACCACGCTGCTCGAACGCTTCCACCGCCGCTACCCGCAGGTGGAGATCCACTTCGCGCAGGCCGGTTCCCACGACCTTCTCGCGCGCGTCCGCGAGGGCGACCTCGACGTCGCGTTCGTCGCGACCACGGAGCACCTGGGGTCGCTGTCGCAGACCGTGCTGGGCAGCGAGCCGCTCGTGCTCGTGTGCGCGCCCGAGCACCCGCTCGCCACGCGGGGCCGGGTCGACTGGGCCGACCTCTCCGGCCAGGAGTTCGTCGACTTCGACCCGTCGTGGGGCGCGCGTCCCGTCAACGACGCCACGTGCGCCGCGCACGGAGTGCACCGCCGCGTGCGGTGCTCGGTCAACGACGTGCACACGCTGCTCGAGCTCGTCGACCGGGGTCTCGGGATCGCGCTCGTCCCGCGCCACGTCGCGGCGAAGCCCCAGGCGGCGCGTCTCGTCACGCTCGCGCTGCCCGAGGCCGGTGCGCCGAGCTGGGTCGTCTCCGTCGTGACGGGTCGCTGGGACAGCGGGGCCTCCGCGGCGCCCCAGCTCCTCGAGCTCCTCGCCGACGCACCCGCGTGCCGGGGCGTCGAGGTCGCGCGACCCGACGGCGAGCGGCCGGGCGTCGAGGCCGTGGCGGAGGTGCGGTGACCGCCCCCGCGGGCACCGACGCGCCGCTCTTCCCCCTGCGCAGCGTCGTCCTCGGCGCGTTCGTCCCGACGCTCGTCCTCGAGATCGGCATCGGGGCGATGCTGCCCGTCGTCGCGGTCACCGCGACCGGGCGCGGGGCGAGCCTCACGGTCGCGGGCCTCGTCGCCGCGCTCGTCCCGATCGGCAAGATCCTGTTCGACCTCCCGGCCGGGGCGCTCGCCCAGCGGATCGGCGACCGGGCGGCCATGCTGCTCGCGGGCGGTGTCGCCGTGGTCGCGTTCGCGACGATCGCGCTCAGCCCGAACCTCGGGGGACTGGCGGCCGGCGTCCTCGCCCTGGGCGCGTCGACCGCCGTCTTCAACCTCGCCCGCCAGGCCTATCTCACGGAGATCACGCCGCCCCTGCGGCGGGCGCGCGTCCTGTCCACGCTCGCCGGCGTGCACCGCATCGGGCTGTTCCTCGGCCCGTTCGCGGGAGCGGCCGTCATCGCGGCGACGGACGTGCGCGGCGCCTACTGGCTCGGCGCCGTGGCGGCGCTGGCCGCGGTGGCGGTGCTCGCCGTCGTGCGCCCGGAGCCGACGGCGCAGGACGAGCCGGGCCGCGTGCGCCCGCGCGGTCGCGGCACCGCGACGGGACCGCGAGTGACCATCGCCCGCGTGGCGCGCGAGCACCGGCGCCTCTTCGCGACGCTCGGCGTCGCGATCCTCCTCGTGAGCGCCGTGCGCGGCGCGCGCCAGACCGTCATCCCGCTCTGGGGCGAGCACCTCGGGCTGGACGCGGAGGTGACGTCGCTGATCTTCGGCGTCTCCGGCGCGCTCGACATGCTGTTGTTCTACCCGGCGGGCAAGGTCATGGACCGGTTCGGGCGCCTGTGGGTCGCCGTGCCGTCGATGCTCACCATGGCCGTGGGGCTCGCGCTGCTGCCCTTCGCCCACACGGTGGCCGCGGTGACGGTCGTCGCGGCGCTGCTCGGGGTCGGCAACGGGATGGGGTCGGGCATCGTCATGACGCTGGGGGCCGACGTCGCACCCGCAGAGGTGCGCCCGACCTTCCTCAGCGTGTGGCGGCTCTTCCAGGACACGGGCGATGCGCTCGGGCCCCTCGTGCTCTCGGCGGGGGCCGCGCTGGGGTCGCTCGCGGCGGGGGTCTGGGCGACGTCGGTGCTCGGCGCGGGGTCCGCGGCGGCCCTCGCGCGCTGGGTACCCCGCTACTCGCCGCTCGCGAACCTCGTGCGGCCGCACGCCGGGCGAAAGGCCGTGCGCGTCCCGTCCGACGCGCCCTAGCGTGGCGACGACGGCGAGGCCCAGCGCCTGCGCTACGGGAGGCTGCCGGCGAGGCGACGAGAAGCCGCCGTCGCCGTGACGCAGGTCACGCACGGGCATGTCACGCGCAGGCCGCGGCGGGCGTCTGGATGGTCGACCCCGCGCACGACCGGCGCGCACCGCGCCGGCTGACGGAAGGAGACCCTCGTGGCCCGCATCTCGCTCGACCCGCCCCGGACCCTGCTGAACCGCACCCTCGCCACGCTCTCGCGGCGCCGGTACGGCGCCGTGCTCGAGCCGCTCGCCGCCGTCGGGCACAACCCGCGCGTCGCGACGACGTACTGCGTCCTCGAAGCCGGCGTCGCGCGCTGGCGGACGCTCGACCCGACGCTCTCGGCGCTCGCGGTCATGGCGACCGCGGTGCAGATCGGCTGCTCGTGGTGCGTCGACTTCGGCTACTGGGAGTCGGAGCACGGCGACGTCGACCCCCGCAAGCTCCACGACGTGCCCGCGTGGCGCGAGAGCCACGCGTACACCGCCGTCGAGCGGCGTGTGCTGGAGTACGCCGAGGCGGCCACCGCGACGCCGCCGACGGTGACGGACGAGCTCGCGGCGGCGCTGGTCGACGACCTGGGCGAGCCCGCGTTCGTCGAGCTCACGGCGCTGGTCGCGCTGGAGAACCTGCGCAGCCGGATCAACGCCGCCCTCGGCCTGTCCAGCCAGGGCTTCAGCGACCGGTGCGAGGTCCCGCTCGCCGGCGGGCTGCGCGCGGCGGGCACGGCTGGCAGGCTGGCGGGGTGAGCGAGAGCGCCGGGTCCCCACCGCCCGACGGCACCGCGGGGCCACGCGGTCCCGGCGCGGCTCTCGAGCCGTTCACGACGCACCGTCGCCTGCTCTTCACGGTCGCGTACGAGATGACGGGATCCGCCGCGGACGCCGAGGACGTGGTCCAGGAGGCGTGGCTGCGCTGGTCGTCGGCGGACCGGTCCGGCGTCCTGGACCCGCGCGCCTACCTCGTGCGCGTCACGACCCGGCTCGCGCTCGACCGGTTGCGCGCGCTGCGGAGGCGCCGCGAGACGTACGTGGGGTCGTGGCTCCCGGACCCGCTCCTGACGACGCCCGACGCGGCGCTGCAGGTCGAGCGCGCGGAGGACGTGTCGATGGCGCTGCTCGTCGTGCTGGAGACGCTGAGCCCGCTCGAGCGCGCCGTGTTCGTGCTGCGCGAGGTGTTCGACGTCCCCTACGACGAGATCGCCGAGGGTCTCGACCGCGCTCCCGATGCCGTGCGCCAGACCGCGCACCGCGCGCGCGAGCACGTGCGCGCGCGGCGACCGCGGTTCACCCCGCCCGACGACGCGCAGCGCGCCGCGGTCGAGCGGTTCATGACCGCGTGCGCCACGGGGGACACGGGCGCGCTCGTCGAGATCCTCGCGCCGGACGTCGTCGTGGTGAGCGACGGCGGCGGCAAGGCGCGCGCGGCCCTGCGGCCCGTCGCGGGAGCGGACAAGGTGGCGCGGATGCTCGTGGGCCTCTCGGCGAAGCCCGAGACGACCGCGATGGCCTTCGAGCCCGCGCTCGTCAACGGCGCGCTGGGCGGGGTGTGGACCGTCGGCGGGGAGCCCGCCATGGCGGCGACCGTCGAGTACGACGGCGAGCGCGTCGTGCGCGTCCTGCTCTTCCGGAACCCGGAGCGGCTGGCCGGGCTCAGACGAGCGTGAGGACGCCCAGCACGCCGACCGCGAGCGCCAGCACGAGCGAGACGGCGATGAGCACGACGTGCACCGTGAGGAAGCGCGTGGCGTGCCCGTCGGCGTCGCGCGCGCGAGGGTCCTTGGCGATGCGCTGGAGGAAGCGCGGCCAGATGAGCATGTTCCACGCGGCCGCGACGAGCAGGACGACGGACCAGGCGACGGGGAGTTCCACGCCCCGAGCATGACACCGGGCCGCGGCGTCCCCGGACGGAGGAGGTGCGCACCGGCTGTGGGATCGACCACATCGACGCCGGCGCCAGGTGAGGCTAGCCTTGCCTCGGTTCCGCGCTCGCGGGGCCGTCGTCCGCCCGGCGCGCCGGGCCGCATCCCGAGGAGCCACCGGTGGCCACCTTCAAGACGGTCAAGCCCGCCGACGCCCACGTCGTCACGCTGAACGTCGTCGGGAGCAAGCGGGTGAGCCCCAACGTCGTGCGGGTCACGCTCGGTGGCGACGACATGGACCTCTTCACGCCGATGGGCTTCGACCAGTGGTTCCGGCTCTTCCTGGCCCGCGACGACCAGGACTCCCTCCGACTGCCGACGCGCACGTCGGGCATGTGGTACGTCCAGTACCTCGCGACGCCCAAGGCGCGCCGGCCCTGGGTGCGCAACTACACGGTGCGCGCGGCGCGGCCGGACCTGCGGGAGATCGACGTCGACTTCGTGGTGCACGGCGACGCCGGACCCGCGTCGTCGTTCGCGCTGTCCGCGCAGCCGGGGGACCGGGTCGGCCTGCTCGACCAGGGGGTCGGCTACAACCCGCGGCTCCCGCACGACTGGACGCTGGTCGTCGCCGACGAGACCGGGCTGCCCGCCGTCGCGGGCATCTGCGAGTCCCTGCCCGACGACGCGCGCGGCCTCGCGGTCGTCGAGATCCCGGAGGCGGCGGACGCCCAGGACTTCCGCGTCCCGGCCGGGGTCGAGCTGCGCTGGGTCGTGCGGGACGGCGCCGAGCCACCCGCCGGGGTGGACCCCCGCGACCTGCTGCCCGGGCGGCTCGCGCTCGAGGCGGTCCGGTCGGCCGAGCTGCCGTCCGGTCCGGTCTACGCGTACGCGGTGGGGGAGTCGACGCTCGCGACGGGCGTGCGTCGCCACCTCGTGAACGACCGTGGCGTGCCCAAGACGCACGTCGACTTCGTCGGGTACTGGCGGCACGGGCACGCGGCGTCCGCCTGACCGCGCATCGTCGCGCGGTACGGCGCTCGGCGCCCGGCGCCGTCAGACCTTGCGGAGCTGGCGGAACATCGGGCAGTCGAACGGGTCGCGCGCGGAGAGCCCGACGCGGTTGAGGTAGCGCACGACGATGGCGTACGACTGCACGAGGCTCGTCTCCGTGTAGGGCAGGCCGAGGTTCGCGCAGTGCTCGCGCACGATCTCGCGCGCCCGCGCGAGGTGGGGCCGCGGCATGCTCGGGAACAGGTGGTGCTCGATCTGGAAGTTGAGCCCGCCCATGAGGATGTTCATCCACCAGCCGCCGCGGATGTTGCGCGACGTGAGGACCTGCTTCGAGAGGAAGTCGATCTTCGTGTTCTCGGGGATGATCGCCATGCCCTTGTGGTTCGGCGCGAACGACGCCCCCATGTAGACGCCGAAGACGGCGAGCTGGACGCCGAGGAAGGCGAACGCCATGCCGAGCGGCAGGAACCAGAAGATGGCGCCGACGTAGAGCGACAGGCGCAGCGTGAGGATCACGAGCTCGAGGACGCGGGTGCGGAGGTTGCCGCGCGCCCGGCCGCCCGCGAGGAGCGAGCGGTACGCCTGGACGTGCAGGTTGAGGCCCTCGAGCGTGAGCAGCGGGAAGAAGAGCCAGCCCTGGTACCGGTTGATCACGGCGCGGAACCCCTTCGCGGCGGCCGCGTCCTCGTCGAGGAAGACCACGACGTCCGGCGCGATGTCCGGGTCCTTGCCCCGCTGGTTGGGGTTGGCGTGGTGACGGGTGTGCTTGTTCATCCACCACGAGTGGCTGATCCCCACGACGCCGTTGGCGAGCACGCGGCCCAGGCGGTCGTTCGCCGGGCCCGACGTGAAGACCTGCCGGTGCGACGCCTCGTGCGCGACGAACGCGAACTGCGTGAAGATCAGGCCGAGCGCGCCGGCGATCAGGAGCTGGAACCAGGAGTCGCCGAGGAGCACGAACCCCGCGACGGCGCCGCCGAGCGCGAGGGTCAGCACCGCGAGGGTCCACAGGTAGTAGCCGTGCGTGCGGTGGAGCAGACCGGCGTCGCGCACGGTGCGCGACAGTGCGCTGTAGGTGCTGGTCACGGCGCCGGGCTCGTCGGTGCGGGGGCGGGTGGCCCGGAAGCCCGGGCGTACGGTGGCTGAGGTCATGGACATCCTCGTCGAGGTCGGTGTCGACTTCCCAGCCGCCAGGTTGAGCGGATGCTCGTGGTGCAGATCGCCCCACCCTACGGGACCGTAGGTTGTACGCGCGATCTCAGCACGTGAAGAAGCCGTGGGGGAGCCGTACCGACTGCGCGGTGCCTCAGGCGGCGAAGCGGAACGTCTGGCGGTACTCCGTGGGCGTGATGCCGACCGCGCGGCGGAAGTGGTGACGCAGGAGCGCCGCGGACCCGAAACCGCAGCGCCGCGCGACCTCCTCGAGGTCGAGCGTCGACTCCTCGAGCAGGGACTGCGCGTGCCCCACGCGCTGCGACGTGAGCCACGCGAGCGGCGTCGTGCCCGTCTGGGCGACGAACGAGCGCGCGAACGTGCGCTCCGACGTGTGGGCGCGCCGCGCGAGGTCGCGCACCGTGAGCGGCTCGTCGAGGTGCTCGGTCATCCACTCCAGCAGCTCGGCGAACGAGTCCTCCTCGCACTCCGGGACCGGGCGCTCGATGAACTGGCGCTGCCCGCCCTCACGCTGTGGGGGCACGACCATGCGTCGCGCGATCGTGTTCGCGACCTTGGCCCCCAGCTCGCGGCGCACGAGGTGCAGGCACGCGTCGATCCCCGCGGCGGTCCCGGCGCTCGTGACGAGGTTGCCGTCGTCGACGAACAGCACGTCCGGGTCGATGTCGAGGCTCGGGTACTGGCGGCGCAGCTCGTCGGCGTGCATCCAGTGGGTCGTGACCCGACGCCCCTCGATCACGCCGGCCGCCGCGAGGAGGAAGACTCCCGAGCACACGCTGAGCAGCAGCGCGCCGCGTTCCGACGCGCGCCGGACCGCGTCCAGCACCTCGGGCGGGTAGTGCGAGCCGATGCGGATCGCCGGGACGATCAGGAGGTCGACGTCGTCCGTCGCGTCGAGCCCGTGGTCGGGGACCACCTGCGCGCCGACCGACGTGCGCACGGGTCGCCCGGCGACCGGTCCGCACACGCGGAAGTCGAACCTTGGGACGCCGTCCTCGCTCCGGTCGAGGCCGAACACCTCGCACACGACGCCGAACTCGAACGGGGCCAGGCCGTCGCACACGACGGCCGCGACGGAGCGCACCATGCACGGCACGCTACGCCCGTGGCGGGATCTTGTCGAGAGGTGTCGGTCCTGCCACTCGTCGCGCCGCACGTGCGACGACAGGGTGGAGGCATGGACATCTTCTGGGGTGTGGTGGTTCTTCTCCTCGTCGTCGGCCCGACCGTCGCGGCGCTCGCGGTGCGGCGCGAGGACCCCGCGCGGCCGTGGTTCCCCGCGGGGTCCGACGGCGCGTGGCCGGGCGGCGGCGCCTGGGGCGACCGGTCGGTCCACGGCGAGCGCTGGGACCGCGACGCGCAGCGCCTCGACGCCGACCTGCAGGCAGCGGCCTCGCGCCCGGACGTGCAGGGCGAGCACGTCGACCCGCACGAGGTCGCGGCCGAGCTCGTGCTGCGGCGCGTCGTCCCGAACCCCGCGGTGCGGGACGGCGTCCGCGGGCTCCCGCCGGCTCCCGCGACGCACGCCGAGCCGGCGCCGTCGCGCACGGGCCGCCAGGTGCGGCTCCCGCGCTGACCGGCCCGGGCAGAGACGGACGACGGCCCGGACCTCGTGGAGGTCCGGGCCGTCGTCGGGAGAGGGGCGTCAGACGGTGGTCAGGCGCGCGAGCCGACCGCGTCGACGTCCGCGCCACCCGTGAGCTGGTCGAGGCCCTCGAGCTCCTCGGCCTCCCACGGCGCCTGGCCGAGGCTCGGGATCATCGTCGCGAGCTCGGGGCGCCACTTGGTGAAGCGGGCGGGGAAGCAGCGCTCGAGCAGGTCGATCATCGCGGGGACCGCGGTCGACGCGCCCGGGGAGGCGCCGAGCAGACCCGCGATGGAGCCGTCGCCCGCGGCGATGACCTCGGTGCCGAACTCGAGGACGCCCTTGCCGTCCTTGTCCTTCTTGATCACCTGGACGCGCTGGCCCGCGGTGATGGTCTCCCAGTCCTTCGGGTGCGCCGTCGGCATGAAGCCCTGGAGCGCCGTGAACTTGGTCTCCGGGCTCGCGAGGAGCTGGCCGACCAGGTACTGGGTGAGGTCGAGGTTCTTCAGGCCCGCGCCGACCATCGAGCCGAGGTTGTGCAGGCGCAGCGACGTGAACAGCCCGAGGTACTTGCCCTTCTTGAGGTACTTGGGGCTGAACCCGGCGTACGGGCCGAACATCAGGTACGTCTTGCCCTCGACGACGCGGGTGTCCAGGTGCGGGACGGACATGGGCGGCGAGCCGACGTCGGCCTTGCCGTAGACCTTGGCCTGGTGCTGCGCGACGAGCTCGGGGCTGTCGGTGCGCAGGAACTCGCCGCTGATCGGGAACCCGCCGTAGCCCTTGGCCTCGGGGATGCCCGCGGCCTGGAGCAGCGGCAGAGCGCCGCCGCCCGCGCCGACGAACACGAACCGGGCCTCGACGGTCGAGCGGCGCTTCGGGGCGTTCCACGAGCGGTCCTTGACCGTCAGGCGCCAGCGGCCGTCCTTCGTCTTCTTGAGGTTCTTCACCTCGTGCTCGAGGTAGAGCTGCGTGCCCTGTGCGACGAGGTGGTCGACGAGCTGCTGCGTGAGGGCGCCGAAGTCGACGTCCGTGCCGCTCGTGGCACGCGTCGCCGCGACCGGCTCGTCACCGTCGCGCTCCGCGACGAGGAGCGGTGCCCACTCGGCGATCACGGCGGGGTCGTCGCTGAACTCGAGCTCGCTGAACAGCGGGTGCTGCCGCAGCGTCTCGAACCGGCGGCGCAGGTAGTCGACGTTCTCCGCGCCGCGCACGAACGTCATGTGCGGCGTGCGGGAGATGAAGCTCGCCGGCTGCGGGAGGGCGCCCGTCGTGAGCAGGTGGTGCCAGAACTCGCGCGACACCTCGAACTGCTCGTTGATCTTCACCGCCTTGGTGATGTCGATCGAGCCGTCCGCCTTCTCCGGCGTGTAGTTCAGCTCGCACAGGGCCGCATGACCCGTCCCGGCGTTGTTCCACGGGTTCGACGACTCCTGCGCCACGGCGTCCAGACGCTCGTAGATGCGCACGGTCCAGGAGGGCTCCAGGACCTTGAGGAGAGCTCCCAGCGTGGCACTCATGATGCCACCGCCGATGAGGGCTACGTCGATCTGGTCTGCGCTGCTTGCGGGGTTGCTCGCTCGACTCGACACGCTCCGATTCTACGCTTGTGAAAGAGTGCACTAACTGTGCGGTGCGTCACGGGCGTGCGTCACACTTTCCCGGGACGAACGTCCCGAGCGGCGCAGGCCGGACGTCTCACCCCCTCGCGGCAGGAGCGTCCTACCTCGGCGGGGAGTAGGGCGAGGGCCAGGGGCCGATCTCGGGGAGGGGTGTGGGTTCGTCGGTTCGGAAGGCGTCGGGCTCGGCGTCGGGGGTGCGGCCCGCGAGCCAGGCGGCGACGTCGGTGAGGCGGCCTCGGACGACGACACCGTCTCGCGCGTCGAACCCGGGGTTGTTCCCCTCGGGCGTCTCCGTGCGGGGAGAGACCCCGGGTTCGGCAGCGAGGCGGAGGCCGCCCGGGCCCACCCTGAGCGGGGCGGGCTCACCGGCGAGGTCGACCACGACGTCGTCGGCGAGGCGGACCCCGAGGAAGTCGAGCAGGTGGAGTCCGAGCGCGCGCGGCCAGGTGCCGAGGCCGACGCCGGCGTCGAGGTCGACCGCGTGGATCCGGACCTCGCGCCACCACGCGACGAGCGCGTCGACGACGGTCCCGTTGCGGTAGGTCACGGGCGCGTCCCACGCGGACGACCCCGGGCCCGGCCATGCGGCGTCGAGGCGCTCGCCCAGAGATTCGAGCGCGCCGACGTGCTCCGCGACCGAGCGGCGGGCGCCCGCCTGGATGCCGGCCTCGCGGCCGGCCGCTCCGCCGTCGTACACCTCGACGAGCTCGCCGTGGGCGGCGCGCTCCGCCTGGCGGGCCATCGCCTCGCCGATCGCGGTCACGTGCGCGAGCACGTGGCTGCGCGACCAGCCCGGGAGGGCCGACGGCCCGGCGAGTGCGGCCTCGTCGAGGGCACGCGTCGCGGCGGCGACGGCGTCGAGCGCGGCGCGCGCGTCGCGACGCACCTGCTCGACGTCCGGCGCGGCGGGTGCGGTGGGGTCGGTCACGGCCACAGGAGCTCCTTCGTCCAGGGATGAGGTGTCGCGGTGTCGGCGTCGGGCGACGCGGTGTAGCGCAGGCGGGTCTGGCCGTCGGGCGAGGACGCCCAGAACTCGATGCTCGTCGGCTCGAGCGCGTACGACGCCCAGGCGTCGAGCACGAGCCGGGGCTCGGCGCGGACCCGCGCGAGCGCCCCCTCCCACGCGGTCCGGTAGGCGTCCCGTGACGCGAGCGGGGCGCTCTGCGGACCTGCGAGCGCGGTGGCACGGGAGAAGTCGGAGCGGGCGAGGAAGTCGGCGGCGGACGCCTCGGGTCCGAGCGGGACGACCGGTCCGCGCATCCGGACCTGGCGGCCGTGCTCGCGCCAGAAGAACGTCAGCGCGGCGTTCGGGTTCTGCGCGAGCGCGACGCCCTTGGGCGAGTCGGCGCGCGTCGCGAAGACCCAGCCGTCGCCGTCGACGTCCTTGAGGATCAGCGTCCGGGCGTCGACCCGGCCGCTCGCGTCGGCGGTCGAGAGGGTCGCGGCGTGCGGCGCGGGCAGGCCGGCGTCGATCGCTTCCTCGAGCCAGCCGACGAAGAGCGCGACCGGCTCGTCCGGTGCCGCGTCGACGTCGAGGCCGGGCAGGTCGGTGCCGAACACGGGGAGCGCGCGCAGTCGCTCGCGCAGCGACGGGCGTTCGGAGGCGTCGGTCATGCGTCCTCCAGCAGGTCGGCGGGGCGAGGGTCGAGGAGCGCGACGAAGCCCCGCGCGGCGGCGGTCATCGCGCCGGGGTCGTCGAGGGCGCGCGCGAGGACGTACCCGCCCTGCACGA
The DNA here is from genome assembly GCF_049913115.1 of Cellulosimicrobium sp. E-16. NCBI lineage: Bacteria > Bacillati > Actinomycetota > Actinomycetes > Micrococcales > Promicromonosporaceae > Cellulosimicrobium > Cellulosimicrobium sp. E-16. Next base: position 3,001,546 of record NZ_CP183974.1, on the reverse strand, counting down.
TCGCGACGGCGGCGAGCGCGCGGTCGCGGGCCGCGCCGACGGGCAGCCCGTCCTCCGTGAGGACGGCGGCGGCCAGGTCGACGAGGCCGTGGAAGTAGGCGCGGACCTCCGCGGCGAGCTCGGCGTCGTCCATGACGGCCTGGTCGCTCACGAGGCGTCCGACCTTGCACCCGGCGAGCGCGGGGCGCGGCCGCTCGAGGTAGCGGACCAGGCGCTCGACGGCGGACCCGCCCGCGTCGAGGTCGCGGTGCGCGGCGTCGAGGCCGGCCGCCGTCGTGGCGTGCACGGCGGCCGCGGCGAGGTCGTGCTTGGTGGGGAAGTGGTGGTAAAGGCTGCCCTGGCCGACGCCGCTCGCGGCGAGGACCTGGCGCGGGCTGGTCGCACCGACGCCCTGGGCCCAGAACAGGTCCTGCGCGGCCGCGACGAGCCGCTCGCGAGCGTCGGTCGTCATGCCGCGACCATACCTACCTCTAGGTATGGCGTCCAGTCGTCGCTCTGCGGACCACCTCGCGTCACACCTCGCCGCCCCGCTCGGTCGGGACGGCATGAGAGTGGAGTCGTACGGTGGGTCGGTGACGGTGCAGCAGCGTGTGCTGGTGGTCGCGGTCCTCGCGTCGTTCGTGTCGTTCCTGGACGGCTCGGTGGTCAACGTCGCGCTGCCCGCGATCTCCGCGGAGCTGACGACCGGGCCCGTCACGGGCCTCGCGCTGCAGCAGTGGGTCGTCGACGCCTACATGATCACGCTCGGCGCCCTCATCCTCCTGGCGGGCTCGCTGTCCGACGTGCACGGTCGGCGCCGCATCATGGCGATCGGCCTCGTCGGCTTCGCGGTGACGTCGGTCGCGTGCGCGCTCGCCCCGGACGGGCTGTTCCTCGTCGTGGCGCGCGGGCTCCAGGGCGTCGCGGGCGCGCTGCTCGTGCCCAGCTCGCTCGCCATGATCATCTCGACGTTCGACGGCGAACGACAGTCCCGCGCGATCGGCTCCTGGACCGCGTGGACCAGCACTGCGTCGCTCGTCGGGCCGCTGCTCGGGGGCATCCTCATCGACACCATCTCGTGGCGCTGGGTGTTCTGGATCAACGTGCTGCCCGTCGCGGTGACGCTCTGGCTGCTGCGCGGGGTGCCCCGGTCCGCCGCGGAGGAGCCCGGTGCCGGGACGACCCGCCGCATCGACGTCGCCGGGGCGACGCTCGCCGCCGTCGGGCTCGCCGGGACGGTGTTCGCGCTCATCGAGCAGGGGCGGTTCGGGTGGGCGAGCCCGGTCGTGTGGGGGCCGTGCGTCGTCGGCGTCGCGTGCCTCGTCGTGTTCGTGTGGTGGGAGCGGCGCGCCCCCGACCCCATGCTCCCGCCACGGCTCTTCCGCGTCCGCAACTTCGCGTGGGGCAACCTCGCGACCGCCGCCATCTACGGCGCGCTGTACTTCGGCGGGTTCGTCGTCACGCTGTTCCTCCAGCAGGTCGGCGGGTACAGCGCGACCGCTGCGGGGCTCGCGCAGCTCCCCGTGACGCTCGTGCTCCTCGCGCTGTCCACGCGGTTCGGGGCGCTCGCGGGCCGGTACGGCCCGCGCCTGTTCATGACGGTCGGGCCGATCGTCGGGGGCGCGGGCTACCTGCTGCTCCTCACCACGACCGACGACGCCGTCTACGTCACCCAGGTCCTCCCGGGCCTCCTGCTCTTCGGCCTCGGCCTCGCGATGACGGTGGCGCCGCTGACGTCCGCGATCCTCGGCTCGATCCCCGCGTCAGACGCCGGCATCGGCTCGGCGGTGAACAACGCCGTGTCGCGCGTGGCGGGGCTCGTCGTCATCGCGTTCGCGGGCGTGATCGTCGGCGGTGTGCTCGACCTCGACGGCTTCCACCGCTCGCTCGTCGTCACCGCCGCGCTGCTCGTCCTGGGCGGCGTGCTGAGCTGGGTCGGCATCCGCAACGAGAAGGTGCGCGCGACCGCGGACGCCGGTTCCGAGGGCCGCTGAGCGCGACCGTTCCGGCTATCGCACCGTCTGGAGGTCGTGCGTCGAGGTGTTGAGGCGGCGCCCGCCGTCGGGCACGTCGGGCGGGAACGCCACGACGATGTCCTCGATCCGCACGCCGAAGCGACCCGGCAGGTAGATGCCCGGCTCGACGGAGAAGCACATGCCGGGCTCGATCGGGCGGTCCTCGCCCTCGACCATGTACGGCGGCTCGTGGGTCGTCGTGCCGATGCCGTGCCCGGTGCGGTGCACGAAGTACTCGCCGTAGCCCGCGTCGGCGATGACGGCGCGTGCGGCGCGGTCGACGTCCTGGCACGTCGCGCCCGGGCGGACGGCGTCGACCCCGGCCTGCTGGGCGCGGCGCACGACGTCGTAGACCTCGCGCTGCTGTGCGGCGAGCGCGTCGTCGGTGCCGCCCTCGACGAGGACCGTACGCGTCGTGTCGGAGCCGTACCCGTCACGCAGCCCGCCGAAGTCGAGCACGACGAGGTCGCCCGGCTCGATGACGCGGTCGCCCGCGTCGTGGTGCGGGTCGGCCCCGTTCGGCCCGGCGCACACGAGCGTGAAGTCGACCTGCTCGTGCCCGTGCTCGCGCAGGAACCGGTCCAGGTTGGCAGCGACGTCCCGCTCCCGCCGGCCGGCGAACGCGACCTCGCGGATCTGGGCGAAGGCCGCGTCGGCGGCGGCGCCCGCCGCGGCGAGGCGCTCGACCTCCTGCGCGTCCTTGACGGCGCGCAGGGTCGGGACGGCGTCGGTGAACGCGGTGAACCGCGCGTCCGGGAGCGCCCGCTGGAGCCCGAGCACGTGCAGCGCCCACGTGGAGTCCGAGACGGCGTAGGTGCCGGTCCCCTCGAGGAGCCGCGCCGCGGCGGCGTGCTCGTCGTCGCCGTCGCGCCAGGTCACGACGTCGAGCCCGTCCGCGCCCGGGGCGGCGACCAGGTCGCCCCGCTCGAGCAGCGGCACGACGACGGACGCGCCACACCCTGCTGCCGCCCCGTCCGCGGGGATCGAGAGCAGCGTGAGGCGCTCGGTGTCCGGCGGCGCGTAGCCGGTGAAGTAGGCGAGGTCGGGCCCGGGCGAGACGAGGAGCCCCGCCAGGCCGGCCTCGCGGGCGTGCGCGGCGGCGCGCTCGCGGCGGGCGGCGTAGACCTCGGGGCCGAACGCGGCCCCCGGACGTGCGGCGTCGGTGCTGCTCATGGTGCCAGCCTGGCACCGCTCGCCCGCGAGATCGACCCGAACGGCCCGACGTCGGCCCTCCGAGGGTCGATCTCGGACGTGTGGGTCGATCTCGCGCCGCGCAGGGGAGTGGCAGGGTGGGCACATGACCGACGTGCGCAACCTTTTCACCGCCCTCGACGCGTTCGACGGGCACTGGCAGCCGCACCGGATCGCGAGTCTCAACGACGAGGACGTCAAGGTGGTCAAGGTGCTGGGCGAGTTCGTCTGGCACGACCACCCCGAGACCGACGAGCTGTTCCTCGTGCTCGCGGGAGAGCTGACGATCGACCTGCGCGAGGACGGCGTCGAGCGGGCGGTCGTGCTGGGGCCGCACGACCTGTTCGTCGTGCCGCGCGGCGTCGAGCACCGACCGCGGGCCGCCGTCGAGACGTCCGCGGTGCTCGTCGAGCGCCGGGGGACGGTGAACACGGGGGACGCGGGCGGCGACCTGACGTCGCCGCTGCGCGAGCTGCCGGACGCCTGACGACGGCGAGATCGACCCGAGCGTCCGAGATCGACCCTCGGTGGGCCGACCTCGGGACGCTCGGGTCGATCTCGCGGGGCTCAGACCCTGACGACGACCTTCCCGCGCACGTGGCCCGACTGGCTCGCGCGGTGGGCGTCGGCGGCGTCGGCGAGGTCGAACACCTCCGCGACCTCGGGGCGGAGCAGACCCTCGTCGCCGAGCCGCGCGAGCTCCGTGAGGTCCGCCGTGTCGGGGCGCACCCACACGTAGTGCCCGCCGAGCTCGTCGCGTGCGCGGGCGTCCGTGATCGAGGCGACCGTGCCGCCGTCGCGCAGCACCTGGGGCACCGAGTCGAGCGCGTCGCCGCCCACGTAGTCGAGGACGGCGTCGACGCCCTCCGGCGCGAGCGCCCGGACCCGGTCCGCGAGCCCGTCGCCGTAGGTCACCGGCTCGGCGCCGAGCGAGCGGAGGAAGTCGTGGTTGCGCTCCGACGCCGTGCCGATCACGCGCGCGCCGAGCGCCCGCGCGATCTGGACGGCGAACGACCCGACACCCCCGGCCGCGGCGTGCACGAGCACCGTCTGCCCCTCGGTGACCCCGGCGCGCCGGATCGTCTGGTAGGCCGTGAGGCCGGCGAGCGGGACCGCGGCCGCCTCCTCGAACGACCATGCCGCGGGCTTGCGCGCGAGCGTGCGGACCGGCGCCGCGACGAGCTCCGCGAACGTCCCGCCCGACACCTCGCCGCCGACGACGTCCTTGCGCACGTACCCGTACACCTCGTCGCCGACCTGGAGCTCGGGGGTGTCCAGGCCGACGCGCTCGACGACGCCCGCGACGTCCCAGCCGGGGACGACGGGGAAGACCGCGTCCATGATCTGGTCGAGGTAGCCCTCGCGGACCTTCCAGTCCACCGGGTTGACGCTCGCGGCGCGCACGCGCACGAGCACGGAGTCGGGCCCGACCTTGGGGGTCGGGAGGTCGGTCGTCTCGAGGACGTCGGGTCCGCCGTAGCGGGAGTAGGTGATGGCTCGCATGACGGCGGCAACGGCACGCGCGCCCGCTCGATTCCCGCTCTGCCGGGGGAGAGGCGCGGGTCACACCGGTGCGCTGCGGCGGCGCGTGCCCGTCGCGTCGTCTCTCGGGGCGGTCAGCCCTCGAACGCCGTCGGGTCCATGAAGAGGACCTCCCACTGGTGGCCGTCGAGGTCGGCGAAGCTCCGCGAGTACATGAAGCCGCCCTCCTCCTGCGGGTCCTTGACCGGGGACGCGCCGGCCGCGAACGCCGCGTCGGCGAGGCGGTCGACCTCCTCGCGCGTGCCGACGCTGAGCGCGTTGACGACCTCCGTCGTCGCGGTGGCGTCGGCGATCGCCTTGTTCGTGAACTGCTTCGCGAACTCCTCGGTGAGGAGCATGACGTAGATCGTGTCGCTGATGACGATCGAGGACGCGTTCTCGTCCGTGAACTGCTCGTTCACGGTGTACCCGAGCGCCGTGTAGAACGCCTTGGAGGCGTCGAGGTCCTTGACGGGCAGGTTGACGAAGATCTGCGTGCTCATGAGAGTGCCTCCGGCGTCGTGGGCGGTTCGCCCGGTACGTGGTGTCGTCGGGGTAGACGACCGGTGCCTCATGAACTCATCGCCCGGCCGCGCGCGAGTCGCGGCCGGGCGACGGAGCGTCGCGGGTGCCTCAGACGAGCACGTCGCCGTCGCGCGCGACGACCCGGCCGCCGGCGACGACGAGCGCGCGGCGCGGGGCGCGCACGACGGCGTCGGACACGTTCTCGGCGTCGACGAGCACGACGTCCGCGGGTGCGCCGACGACGAGGTCGTGCACGTCGCGGCCGACGAAGCGCGCGGCGTCCGACGACGCGATGCGCGCTGCGGTGACGAGCTCCTCGTCGTACCGGAACCGTGACAGGCGCGCGAGCTGCGTCGTGAGGGCCAGGATGTCCCCGGTCCCGTATGGCGACCACAGGTCGCGGATCCCGTCCGTGCCGAGCCCGACGGCGACGCCCGCCGCGCGCAGCGCGTGCACCGGCAGGGGAGCGGCGCCGATCGGCGCGACGGTCGTCATGGTGATGCCCGCCTCGCCCATCGCGGCGACGAGGTCCGCCTGGCGCGACGCCGAGACGTCGCCGACCGCGAAGCCGTGCGCGACGTTGACCTTGCCCTGGAGCCCCGCGCGCAGCGTGCGGTCGATCATGAGCTCGACCTGGAACGCGCCGAGGTCGCCGCCGTCGTGCAGGTGCACGTCGATCCCGACGCCGCGGCGCTCGGCGATCGCGAAGAGCCCGTCGAGCTGGCCGACCGGGTCGCGGTCGATCGACGCGGGGTCGAGCCCACCGATGTGCTCGGCCCCCGCGGCGGCGGCCGCGTCGAGCAGGTCCAGCACCCCGGACCGGCGCAGCACGCCGTCCTGCGGGAACGCGACGATCTCGGCGTGCACGGCGCCGCCCAGCGCGGCGAGCGCCTCGCGCACGACCTCGATGCCGCGCAGGCCCAGGCCGAGGTCGACGTCCACGTGGGTGCGGATCGCCGTCGTGCCGTGGCGGACGAACTCGCGCAGCACGGCGAGGGTGACGTCGACGCCGGGGATGCCGAGCTCGTCGCGGTGCGCGCGCTCGTGCGCGATGCGGCCCTGCGTCGTCGCCTCGCCGCCGTAGCTGACCCACGGCTTGCCCCACCAGCTCTTGTCGACGTGCGCGTGGGCGTTGACGAGGCCGGGCAGCGCGAGCAGGCCGCGTCCGTCGACGACGCCGTTCGTGTCACCTGTCGGCGAGCCGGACGGCGTGCCCGACGGCGCCGCGACGGTGGGGTCGTGCGGCGTCACTGCGGCGATGCGCCCGTCGGCGACGTGCAGGTCGACCCGTTCGCCGCCCCAGGGGCGGACGTCGCGCAGGACGGTGACGGTCTCGGGGGTGCTCGGGCTGGTCATGCGGCGGGTCCTTCCGGGAGCGGGACGACCACCTGGGGCCGTCCGGGGATCTGGATCTCGTACGTGGCGAGGGTGCCGAGGTCGACGACGGTCGCGCCGTCCCACGCCTCGGCCTGCGTGTAGCCGCCGGCGAGCACCGCGCTGAGGGCCCCGGTCACGGGGTCGGTCCACGTGGTGACGGTCTCGTGCCGGCGCGTGAGCGGCGCGACCTGCTCCGCCCCGGTCGCGGGGTCGAGCACCGCCACGTTCGGCCCGCCCGCGGCGTTGCCGAACGGGCCGTTGCCCACGACGACGACGCGACCGTCGGGAGCGCGCGCGACGCCGTGCTGGTGGCTGTCGGCCGCGGAGGGCACGCTCGACGTCGTGCCGGTGGCCGGGTCCAGGCGGACCAGGACGCGGCCCTGGTAGGGGAGGAGGAGTGCGCCGTCGTCGTCGAGCACGGCGTAGTGGGGCTTCTCGAACGAGGCGAGCCCGCCCTCGGTGCCGAAGGGGGCGACCTCGATGCGCCGCGCCTCGAACGTGGTGGTGTCGACGACGTGCACGGAGAACTCGTCGTGGTCGACGGTGTAGACCTCGCTGCCGTCGGCCGCGACGAGCACGTCGAACGGCCGCAGGCCCACGGGCGTGCTCGCGAGCACCTCGCGCGACGCGACGTCGATCGTCTCGAGCGTCGACGAGTCGCCGCGGTGCACCGCCACGTAGGCGCGCGTCCCGTCGGGCGACACGGCGATGCCCATGCCGCCGCGGCGGTACTCGCCGAACCCGACCCGGTCGGGCGCGTCTCGGTAGGGGATCAGGTCGACGCGCTCGCGCGTCGCGAGGTCGACCACGGCGACCCCCTGCGCCGTCGAGACGTACGCGCGCCTCGTCGGGGCGTGCACGGCGACGCCCCACGGCGCGGCGCCGACCTCGACGCGGTCGACGACGGCGCTGCCCTCGCGGATCGTCGGGTCGACGACGGCGAGCCCGTCGGACTCGGCCTCCGTCGCGAGCAGGTAGCGCGGAGGCGCCTCGGCCGGCTCCTCGGGGGCCGCCGGCACGGTGGTCGGGGCCGGTTCGGGTTCCGTGGCTGAAGACGGCGCGACGTCCGGAGCTGGAGCGGACGGGGCGGCGTCGCCCGCGGCGCCGGGTGAGCAGGCGGCGAGCAACGCGACCACGGCGCCCGTCGCCCATGCCGCGACGACGTGCCGGGTGCGGCGCGTGCGGCGGCTCAGGGGCGCGGCGCCACCGGGAGAGGAGAGGGGAGCCATCCCAAAATGGTATACCAGGACCCGGATCGTCCTCTCGACCCCGAAGTGGCCCCGCGCCCCGGTGCGGGCCCACGGTGTTGGTCGAGAGCCTCTGTCCGAGGCCCCGGGATTCACGAGCTCGCGCCCACAGAAGATGGCGCACCCTTGACGTCGTCGTCGGGGGCCGGACCGGGTGGGCTGCCGTGATCTGGTCCCGGCGGGCGGCGTCCCACGACCAGCCGCAGCGCACGGTTGGTTCGTGCCAGCGACGTCGATCTCTCGGGGCGCGGAGCGCTGGGTGTGCGCTACGCGGGACCGGCCCCGGGGACCGGTGCGCAGACGATCAACCAGGACGTGTAGTGCTCGACCACGCGCCCCCCGAGGTCCGCCACGGCGGCCGCGACCTCGTCGACCTCGCCCCGCGTCCAGTCGCTGAACGTGCTGAAGAGTCGGTGCGCCTGCTCTGCGTCCAGCGTGACGCTCCAGCGGTACTCGCCGACGTCCTCGACGCTGAACAGCCCAGAGGCGGTCAGCAGCGCTGTGGTCGCGCCGAGGTCCTCCGGGTCCCCGGCGCGAGGCGGCCGGCTCCGCCGCGCGACGATCTGCGCGACGCGGTCACGGAACGCGGTGGGCACCGCCGTGGGATCGCCGAAGACGTGCCGCCAGACGAGGAACCGCCCCTCTGGCACCAGAGCCCGGTGGAGCCGGGGCAGGAGTACGTCGAGGTCCATCCAGTGGAGCGAGGTCGCCGCGACCGCCAGGTCGAACGCGGCTCGGCCGAGCTCGGCCTCCTCGGCGCGGCCGACGAGCACCTCAGCCGTCGGGTGCCGGGCCGCGAGCACGGCGGCCAGCCGCGTGCCCGGTTCGACGGCGACCACGTCGACTCCCTGCGCGAGCAGCGGCCCGGTCGCTTCCCCGGTGCCCGCGCCGAGGTCGACCGCTCGTCGGCCCGGCGCGGCCAATCCTGTCCGACGCACCCGATCCCAGAGCTCGGCCGGATACGGCGGACGCGCGGACCCGTACGAGTCTGCGAGCGTGTCGAAGTGCATCGGGTCTGCCATGGCTCGACCATAGGACCGCGGTGGCGGCGCGAGCGGGACGGCTGACAGTGGTCAGGTGACCGTCGAGGACGGGAGGGTGCGTCGGTCGTGCGCCCCCGAACTACGCGCCGTCGTCAGCCGACGCCTCGGCGGCCCGCGGCTCCAGCACGACGACCGCCGTCTCGGTCGGGCGGCGCGCGGCGAACCCGTCCAGCGCGTGGTCGAACGTGCGCCACCGCTCCCAGAGCCGGGCGCGCTCCGCCCCTTCGGCGGCGCGACCGTGGACGGCCCGCGTCTCGCCGTGCAGCTCGACGGTCGTGTCGGGGTGCGCCTGGAGGTTGAGCCACCACGCCGGCTCGGGCGCGGCCCAGCCGTTCATCGCGAGCGTGACGAGGTTCGGGCCGTCCTCGAAGTACCCGACGATCACGTCGTGTTCGCGGCCGGTGCGCCGTCCGACCGTGCGGAGCAGGAGCGTGCCCCACTTCGCGGGCTGCGGGCGCCACAGCCCGCGACGGTGCCCGGTGACCCGGTAGTACGCGCGGTGCACGACCCAGGCCGTGCGGACGAACCAGCGCGGCGGGAGCCGGGGCGGACGCTCGGGGGCCGGAGGTGCGGAGGACGTGTCGGTCATGGTCGCCGTCCTGCGTCGGAGGGGAGCCGAGGAACCTCGACGCAGCAACGGTCCCGCGGGTCGGGGCGCGCGTCAACGGTCCGTCACCGGTCGAGCGTCGCGGGCTCCTCGCGCACGACGTCGGCCGGCGACTTGTCCCGTCGCCACCCCTTCCAGACGGGGTGCCGCAGCTTGCCGAACGGGATGTCGCCGCCCTCGCCCTCGCCCGGCCCCGTCCACTCCGCGTAGACGACCTCGGCGACCCGCCGTGGCGACACCCAGCGCGCGTCGCGCGCGTCCTCGCGGGGGACGCCCGTCGCGGGCGCCGTGGTGCGCTCGATCCGGCCGAGCTCGGCGACGAGGTCGCGTCGTTCCGCGTCCGTGAAACCCGACCCGACGCGGCCCACGTAGACCAACCGGTCGCCGTCGGGCACCGCGAGCAGGAGCGACCCGACGAGGTGCGTCCGGTCGCCGTGCCCCGGGCGCCACCCGACGACGACGACCTCCTGCGACTGCGCGTGCTTGAGCTTGAGCCACAGCGCCGAGCGGCGGCCGGACGAGTAGGTGCCGTCGCGCCGCTTGGCGACGACGCCCTCCAGCCCGAGCCGATTCGACGTCTCCATCGCCGCGTCGAGGTCGCCGTCGAACGCGGGCGGCACGTGGACCGGGGCGCGCGCGTCGCCCAGCACGTCCTCGAGCACCTCGCGCCGCTCGTCGTACGGGCGCTTGGCGAGCGACCGGCCCGCGGTCTCCAGGACGTCGAACACCATGAGGTCGACGGTGACCTTGCGCCGCGCCGCCGCGACGTCCCCCGGCTTCGCGATGTTCGCCCGCTGCTGGAGGCGCCGGAAGCTCGGCCGCCCCCGCGCGTCGAGCGCGACGATCTCGCCGTCCAGCACGACCGGCAGCGCCCCGGCCGGGACCTGCTCGGCGAGCGCCTGCAGCTCCGGGTACGTCACCGACATGTCCTTGCCCGAGCGGCTCACGAGCCGCACCCGGCCCTGGGACACGTGCGCGAGCGCCCGGAACCCGTCCCACTTCATCTCGAACGCCCATGCGTCGCCGTCGTGCAGGTCGCCCGCCGACGCGGGCGACGCGAGCATGGGGCGCCAGTCCGTCCGGGCCGGCGTTCGCTCGGCGTGATCGTGGTCGGGTTGGGTGGCGGGTGGGGCGCTCGCGCCGGGTCTACCATCCGCGCCTCGTTCCTCGGCGCTCCCGCCAGACCCGCCACGACCCGGCGCGAGCGCCCCACCCGCCTTCTTCGTCTCATCACGCGGCGCCATGAGGTGGATGAGCCAGTTGTCCTCGTCGCGACCGTCGCGGCCACCGGTGTGGATGAGCGCGAGGCGGCGCGTGCCGTGCTGCTCGCCGTGGAGGGTGACGATGACCTCCTTGCCGTCGCGCCACTTCTCCAGCTCGTACGTGCCGGCGTCCCAGATGGTCACCTCGCCCGCGCCGTACTCGCCCTTCGGGATCGTGCCCTCGAACGCCCCGTACGCGAGCGGGTGGTCCTCGGTCTGGACGGCGAGGTGGTTCTTCTTCGGGTCGGTCGGCTCGCCGCGGGGCAGCGCCCAGCTCACGAGGACGCCGTCGTGCTCGAGGCGGAAGTCCCAGTGCAGGCGTCGGGCGTGGTGCTCCTGGATGACGAAGCTGTCGCCCTCGCTCGTGGGCGGCGCCTCGTCGGGGACGGGCTCGGGCGTGCGCTGCGCGTCGCGCATGGAGCGGTAGCGGTGCAGGCGGTCGGGCCGCTCGTCGTCGCCCGCCCCGGGATCGTCCGCGCCGTCGCTGCCCGACGTCGCAGCGCCCTTGCGCTCGAACGTCGCCATGCGCTCGGGCGTGGGCTCGAGCGCGGAGAGGTGGCCCAGCGTGAGCGCGGCCAGCGGGTCGCCGATCGTCCGCACGCGCTCGACGACCTCGTCGGCGTCGAGGTGGCGCAGGTCCGGGTCGTCGAGCTCCTCCCACGTGCGGGGCGCGGCGACGGTCGGGTGCTCGCGCCCGCGCAGCGAGTACGGCGCGATCGTCGTCTTGTTGCCGTTGTTCTGGCTCCAGTCGACGAGCACCTTGCCGCCGCGCAGCGACTTCTTCATGTCGCTCACGACGAGGTCGGGGTGCTCGGCCTCGAGGTAGCGCGCGAGCTCGTGCGCGACGTCGGACACGGCCGCGGCGTCCTGCTTGCCGTCGAGCGCGGCGTACAGGTGGATCCCCTTGGACCCGCTCGTCACGGGCAGGGGGTCGAGCCCCATGCCCTGGAGGATCGTCCGGGCCAGGCGTGCGACCTCGGCGCACTCGGGCAGCCCGGCCCCCGGCCCGGGGTCGAGGTCGAGGACGAGCCGGTCGGGGTCGAGGTGGACCCCGGTGCGGCCGAACTGCCACTGCGGCACGTGCAGCTCGAGCGACGCCGTCTGGCCGAGCCAGGTGAGCGTCGCCAGGTCGTCGACGAGCACGTAGTCGTTCGCGCTGCTCTTGTGCTGGATGCGGCGCGTGCGGACCCACGACGGTACGCCCTGGCCCGCGTTCTTCTGGAAGAAGACCTGGCCCTCGACGCCGTCGGGCCAGCGCTTGCGCGTCGCGGGCCGGTGGGCGCAATGGGGGAGCATGACGTCGGCGACGGCCGCGAGGTAGGCGAGGACGTCCGCCTTGGTCGTCCCGGTGGCGGGGTAGAGGACCTTGTCGAGGTTCGTGAGCCGCAGGCGGTGGCCACCGACGCTCACCGTCTCGCCCGCGCTCCGGCTCGATGAGGTGGCCATGGGCCCATCGTGGCGCGCACGGGGCGCCGCCGCCCGCGGGACGGGACCGGACGAGGGACCAACGGCCCTGTCCGGGGGCCGTCGTGGGAACTTCCCGGCGCCCCCGACCGTGCACACTGGAGGAGGCGGCCCGACCGGCCCGGGAAGACCGCCGTGACGAGGCAGGACCGAGAGGAACACCGTGACGCACCTGACGACCGACGACGTCCCGCCCTCCGGGGAGATCCGTCCGCGGGTGCGCGAGTTCCGCCGGCTGATGATGACGTACAAGTTCGGCATCGACGAGGTGATGACCAAGATCACCGTCCTGCGCGACGAGTTCCGGCACATCCACGACTACAACCCGATCGAGCACCTGGGCTCGCGCCTGAAGTCGATCGACTCGATCTTCGCCAAGGCGCAGCGCAAGGGGATCCCGCTCACCCCGGAGGGCGTGCGGGAGAACATGTTCGACGTCGCGGGCGTGCGTGTGACGTGCAGCTTCGTCTCCGACATCTACCGCGTGCGGGACATGCTCGTCGGCCAGCGCGACCTCACCGTGCTCGAGGAGCGCGACTACATCGCGCACCCCAAGGGCAACGGCTACAAGAGCCTGCACCTCATCGTGAAGGTGCCGGTCTTCCTCTCGGACCGGGTCGAGGACGTCGTCGTGGAGATCCAGCTCCGCACGATCGCGATGGACTTCTGGGCGAGCCTCGAGCACAAGATCTACTACAAGTACCAGCGCGACGTGCCCCAGCACCTCACGGACGCGCTCAAGCTCGCGGCCGACGTCGCGGCGACCCTCGACACGACGATGGAGCGCATCCACGACGAGGTCCGCGAGCTGGACGGGGAGGCCGAGCCCGTCGAGACCGCGGACGCGCTCGTGTCGCCGCGCGAGATGGTCGAGAACTTCATGCGCACGGTGCAGGTCGCCGACGAGGCCTTCCACGAACGTCGCCGCGACGGCTGACGCCGCTCACCCCTGGGACGAGCGGCGACGGCCGGCCGCGGGGCCGGGTCAGGTCCAGCGGAACCAGCGCGCCGCGCCGACGGTGCCGACGACGACCGCGCCGCCGAGCGCCACGAGGTGGGAGACCTCGACGGGCTGGCCCGCCCACGCGTCGCCCAGCGCCTGCACCGCGGCGCCGAAGGGCAGCAGCTCCCCGAGTCGCGCGATCGGCTCGGGGAGGTTGGTCACGTCGCCGAACATGCCGCCCGTCGCCCCGAAGGCGAAGAACGCGACGAGGCCGAGCGCGAGCGCGGCGTTCGGGGTCGGCGCGACGGCGGCCACGAGCATCCCCACCGCGTACATCGCCGCCGACGCCAGGGCGAGCACGCCGAGCGCGACCCCGGGGGACGCCGGGAGCCGCGCGTCGAACGCGGCCGTCGCGACGACGAGGGCGAGCGCGACACCCCCGGCGGTCTGGGCGAGGCTCACCACGACCTGCGCGACGAGCACCATCGCGGGCGACGCGGGCGTGACGGACAGGCGCTTGAGGACGCCGGACCGCCGGTAGTAGGCCAGGAAGCTCGGCATGTTGATGACGCCGATGATGCCGACGACGATCGCGAGCACGACCGGGATCACGAAGACGTCGAACGCCGTCCTGCCCCCCGAGCCCGGGAGGACCATCGTCGTGGCGTCGCTGACGCCATACATGACGAGGATCAGCACGGGCATGCCGAACGGCATGACGAGCCCGGCGGTGTCGCGCGCGACCATGCGCGCCTCGGCGCCGATCAGCGCGACCCACGCGCGCGGACAGGGCCGGGTCGGGGCGCGCCGCCCGGACGGCGTCGTCACGGCGGGGACGGTGGTGGTCATGCGGCCTCCTCGGTCGGGGCGGTCGTCGCGCGGAGACCGCGCGACGGGTCGTCGGTGAGCGGGCGTCCGGTCAGGGCGAGGAACGCGTCGTCGAGCGTCGCGCGCTCCAGCCGGGTCTCCGTCGCCACGACGCCGGCCCGCACGAGCGCGGTGCTCACCTCCTGGAGCAGGTCGCCGCGCCCGGTCACCACGACCTGCTCGCCGCGGACCGTCACCTCCTCCACGCCGGGGACGCGGTCCAGGAGCGCCCCGGGGAGCGGCTCCGTGACGCGGAAGCGCACGCGCTGGTCGAGCCCGGCGCCCGCGACGAGCCCGGCCGGGGTGTCGTGCGCGACGACGCGGCCGCTCTCGAGGAGCGTCACGCGGTCGCACAGCCGCTCGACCTCCTCCATGAGGTGCGAGACGAGGAGCACGGTCGCTCCGCCGTCGCGCAGGTCCTCGACGACGCCCCACACCTGGCGGCGCGCCTGCGGGTCGAGCCCGGTGGTGAGCTCGTCGAGGATCACGACGCGCGGGTCCCCGACGAGCGCGAGGACGATCGCGACGCGCTGCTGCTGACCTCCTGAGAGCCGCTCGTAGCGCACGTCGCGCTGCTCCTCGAGCCCGAGCGTCGCGACGAGCTCGTCGGGGTCGCGGCCCGCGCCGTAGAACGTGCGGTAGAGGTGCGCGAGCTCGCGCACCGTCAGCGCGCCGTGCAGGAAGCCCGACTGGAGCTGCACCCCCAGCACCTGGCGCACCGCGGTGCGGTCCGTGAACGGGTCGAGGCCGAGCACCCGGACGGACCCGTGGTCGGGGCGGCGCACGCCCGCGACCATCTCGACCGTGGTCGTCTTGCCCGCACCGTTGGGGCCGAGGATGCCCAGGACCTCGCCCTCGACGGCGACGAGGCTGACGTCGTCCACCGCCGTCGTCGACCCGCCCTTGCGGCGGTAGCGCTTGGTGAGGTTCCGTGCGTCGACGGCGTCCATGGCGTCCTCCTGCTCGTGCGCGGCGTGCCCGCGACCGGTCGGGGCGGTCCCGCCCAGGTGCTCCCTCGACGCTAGGGACCCGGGGACCGGTCCGCGCGTGCCGGTCGTCACCGACCCCGCCCATGACTTCCGGCACGTCGCGTCCGGGCGGCGGGTCCGTAGGGTGGAGGGATGCGACGGACCGACCCGGAGGTGTGGGCGGGCATCGCGATGCTCGTCGTCATCCTCGGCATCGGGGCGCTCGTCCCGATCGCCGCCCCCGATGCCCTGACGGTCCCCGTCGTGGCCTGGCTCGCGGTGTTCGCGGCGTTCGTCCTGGTCACCGTCGGGATCGTCCTCCGGTCGGGGTTCGCGACGCCCCGGGCCTACGCCCTGCTCGGTGCGCAGGTCGTCCTCGTCGCGACGCTCGTGCTCACGGCCCCCGGCGCGGGCTGGCTCCCGATCCTGCTCGTCGTCGTCGCGGCACTGAGCGTGTACGTCGTCCCGGTGCCCGTCGTGACGGTCGTCGTCGCCGTCAACGTCGTGGTCGTGGGGGTCGCGTCCGGCCTGCGGGGCTCGGTCACCGACGCCCTGCTCACCGCGATGATCTACCTGCTGCTCCAGGTCGCGAGCGTCGGCTCGACGCTCGCCCTCCACCGCGAGCGGCGCATGCGCGAGCAGCTCGCCGTCGCGCACGTCGAGCTGCGCGCGGCGGCCGTGCTGCGGGACGAGTCGACGCGCTCCGAGGAGCGGCTGCGGATCGCGCGCGAGCTGCACGACGTGCTCGGCCACCAGCTCACCGTGCTCGCGCTCGAGCTCGAGACGGCGAGCCACCAGGACGGCGAGCGGGCCCGCGAGCACGTGGTGCGGGCCAAGGACGTCGCGCGCGAGCTCCTCGGCGACGTGCGCGCCACCGTCGGGGAGCTCCGGCGGCACGCGCCGAGCCTGGAGGAGTCCCTCGGCTCGCTCGTCGAGCGGGTGACCGTGCCGCGCGTGCGCGTCGCCGTCGACGACGACGTCACGGTCGACGAGGAGCAGACGGTGGTGCTCGTGCGCGTGGTCCAAGAGGCGCTGACCAACGCGATCCGGCACGCCGAGGCCACCGTGCTCGACGTGACCGTCACCGCCGAGGAGGGGCGTGTGCGGCTCGTCGCGCAGGACGACGGGTGGGGCGCCGCCCGCGTGGAGCCGGGCAACGGGCTGCGCGGGATTGAGGAACGGGTCCGCGCCGCGGGCGGGACCGTTCGCCTCGACGGGCGGAGCGGGTTCCGCGTCGAGGTCGAGCTCGTGCCCGAGCACCTGGCCGCCCGCGCCGAGCACCGCCGCGCCGGGGGAGACGTGCTGGCGAGCTCGCGCGGCACCGCTCTGGTGCGCCCGACGGTCCCGGGCGCATGAGCGACGCCGCGGTGCGCGTCCTGCTCGTCGACGACCAGACCCTGGTGCGGCAGGGGATCCGCAGCCTCCTCGAGCTCGCGCCCGACGTCGAGGTCGTCGCCGAGGCCGAGGACGGGATGGCGGCGCTCGCGGCCGTGCGCGAGCACGGGCCCGACGTCGTGCTGCTCGACCTGCGCATGCCGCGCCACGACGGGATCTGGGCGCTCGAGGCGATGAGCGAGAGCGGGTACGACGTCCCCGTGCTCGTGCTCACGACGTTCGACGACGACGCGCTCGTGCTCCGCGCCCTGCGGGCGGGAGCCCGGGGGTACCTGCTCAAGGACGTGACGCTCGAACAGCTCACCGGGGCGGTCCGCACGCTCGCCTCCGGCGGCACGCTCGTGCAGCCGTCGATCACCGACCGCCTCCTGCGCGCGGTGCGGGCCGGGAGCGTCCCCGCCGACGACCTGGACGACGGCGCCGGCCCGGTGCAGGAGCTGACCGACCGCGAGCTCGAGGTGCTCCGCCTCGTCGCGGCGGGGTTCTCCAACCGCGAGATCGCGCACGCGCTCTTCCTCGCCGAGGGGACCGTGAAGAACCACGTGTCGACCGTGCTGCTCAAGCTGGGCACGCGCGACCGCACGCGCGCGGTCCTGCGCGCGCTGCACGTGGGCCTGCTCGGCTGACGCGCGTCAGAGCAGGGTCTCGACGCCGATCGTCACCCGGTCGCCGACGTCGACGCCCTCGGCGTGCCGCACCGCGGCCTTGATGGGGACGACGAACGTCTTGCGCTGCGCGTCGGGGAACACCGACGTCGACCAGCGCTGCGCCCCGAGCGTCACCTCGACCTTGACGGAGCCGAACCCCGCGGGCGGGAGCGGCAGCTCCGCGATCTCGTCGCTCACGTCCTCCGGCAGCGCGGCGAACACCCAGCTGTCGGTGCGCGCCTCCCACCGCCACAGCTCTGCCTCGAACTCGAACCTCGTCCCCGCCACCTGACCATGGTGCCGCGGGCCACCCACACGCGCGGCGTCGTCGGGCCGCCCGCGGGCGTCACCCGCACGCGAACCAGCGCCGCCACCCCTCGCGGGCGGGCGCGCGGCGCGCCACCATGGACGGATGAGGGCCATCTGGAAGGGCGCCATCACGTTCGGCCTCGTCAACGTCCCCGTCAAGGTCTACTCCGCGACGGAGGACCACGACGTGCCGCTGCACCAGGTGCACGACAAGGACGGCGGACGCATCCGCTACCGGCGCGTGTGCGAGATCGACGGCGAGGTCGTCCCCTACGAGCACATCGACAAGGCGTACGACGACGGCGAGCGCACGGTCGTGCTCACGAGCGAGGACTTCGCCGCGCTCCCCGCCGAGCGCAGCCGCGAGATCGAGGTCGTCGAGTTCGTCCCGAGCGAGCAGATCGACCCGCTGCTGCTCGACCGCAGCTACTACCTGGAGCCCGACTCGAAGTCCAACAAGGCGTACGTGCTCATGCGGCGCACGCTCGAGGAGACCGACCGGACGGCGATCGTGAAGTTCGCGCTGCGCCAGCGCACGCGGCTCGCCGCGATGCGCGTGCGCGACGACGTGCTCGTGCTCCAGACGCTGCTCTGGGCCGACGAGGTCCGCGAGGCCGCGTTCCCGTCGCTCGACGACGAGGCGAAGGTGACCGACAAGGAGCTCGCCATGTCGGCGCAGCTCGTCGCGAGCTTCGAGGCCGACTTCACGCCCGAGGAGTACGAGGACGACTACCAGGCGCAGCTCCGCCAGCTCATCGAGGCGAAGCTCGAGCAGGGCGACGCGCTCGACACCGCCGAGACCTTCGGCGAGCAGCCGGAGGAGAGCGAGGGCGCCGAGGTCATCGACCTCATGGAGGCCCTGCGCAAGTCCGTCGCGTCGTCGAAGAGCAGCCGCGCGAGCGGGTCGGGGTCGTCCGGCGGGTCGACGGCGAAGGGCGGCTCGAGCCGCAAGGCCGCCTCGTCGTCGGGCAAGAGCTCCTCGGGCAAGAGCGCGGGGACCAAGGACGAGGGCTCGAAGCCCGCCGCCAAGAAGACCTCGAGCCGCTCCTCGTCCTCGAAGGAGAAGACGACGGCGAAGACGACGGCGAGGACGACGCGGAAGAAGGCGTCCGCGTAGGGAGCCCGGACGCTGCTGCCGGTCGCGACCGGGAGGTGGGCGATGAGTTCGGCGCCCGGCGCCCGTCGGAACGGTGAGGACGGTCGCCCGGCCGCCCGCGAGACCTGTGACGAACGGAGACGACGATGCGCGCGATCGTGCCGAGCCTGTGGTTCGACGGCAACCTCGAGGAGGCCATCACCTTCTACTCGAGCGTCTTCCCCGACGCGAAGGTCGGCGACGTGTTCCGCCAGCCCGACGGCACGGCGGTCTCGGCCGACTTCGAGCTCGCCGGGCACCGGTTCGCGGCCATCAACGGCGGGCCGCAGTTCCCGTTCACCGAGGCGGTGTCGTTCGTCGTCGAGTGCGAGTCGCAGGACGAGGTCGACGAGTACTGGGCCGCGCTCACCGACGGCGGCCAGGAGTCGCAGTGCGGCTGGCTCAAGGACCGGTTCGGGCTGTCGTGGCAGGTGGTCCCCGTCGAGTTCCTCGCGATGCTCCAGGACCCGGACCCCGCCCGCGTCCAGCGCGTCGTCGACGTGATGATGACGCAGGCGAAGCTCGACCTGGCTCCGCTGCGGGCGGCGTTCGACGGCTGACCCCTCCGGCCTTCCGACCGGAGATCCACAGGTGGTACGCCGGAGATGTCCAGACCGTGCCCAGGTCTGGTTGAATGCGCTCGTCATCTCCGCCGACGGCCCGCGCCGTCCTCTCGTGAAGGACCACGACACCGAGTGAAGAAGCTCCTTGCCGGCACCGTGGGGACGGTGCTGGCCCTCGGCGGGCTGGGCGTCGCCACCGCGACCCCCGCAGCCGCCGCTACCCAGTACGTGCAGCCGTCCTGCAACTCTCTCTACGTCAGCCTCGAGGACTACCCGGAGGGGACCTCCGTCGTCGTGACCCTCGACGGCGAGACGGTCGAGAGCACGACGTTCGACACGTCGTACGTCTTCTGGCGTGACGTCGACTTCTCGACACCGCACGACTGGAGCGTCGACGTCGACGCCCCGGACGGCGCGGACGGGGACTTCTCCGACAAGGGAACCACCACCCCCTGCGAGACCAACCCGAACACCTCCGCGTGGACGGACGCCACCTGCGGGGAGATCTCGGCGAGCGTCACCGAGTACCCCGTCGGCTCGCACGTCGTGACGACGGTCGACGGGACCGTCCTCGCCGATGAGGTGTTCGACGGCTCCTACTGGAACCTGTGGTCGCTCGACTGGCGGTCGTCGCACGAGTGGTCCGTCGTTCTCGACGCTCCCGACGACACGCTCGACCGGACGTGGTCGGGGACCACCGAGCCCTGCGCGTTCGACCCGAGCCTGCGCGTCTACGTCAACGCCTACTGCGAGACGTTGACGGTCTCGGTCGAGGGGTACCCGGCGGGCACGGCGGTCACGGTGCGCGCGGGGGACGGCGTCGTCGGCGAGGGCGTGATCGACGAGAGCGGGTACTTCTGGGGCGAGTGGGCGATCGACGGGACGTCGGCGACGTCATGGACCGTCGAGATCGACGCCACCGACGACGCGCTCGACCGCGTCGAGACCGGGTCGTCCGAGCCCTGCTGGGTGCCGCCGACCACGGTCGAGCCCGTGTCGCCCGAGGTGGTGACGGACTGCTCGGCCACGCCGGACGACGTCGTGCTGCCCGAGGACACCGAAGCGATCACGTACACGCGCACGGACGCCGGCATCGTCGCCACGGCGTCCCCGGGCTACGAGCTTCCCTTCTGGTTCGACCAGTGGCAGACGCACGGTGCCGGCCAGCTCCGTCTCGGCTGGTATGCCGTCGTCAAGCCCCGCTGCGACCTGGAGAACGTCACGGTCGAGCCGGTCTGCCAGGACGGTGTGCCGCACGTCGACATCTCGGTGGCAGCTCCGGCGGGCGCCACCGACGACAACTCGACCTTCTACATCGAGTGGGAGGGTCCAGGAGGTCCGTACGAGGTCGTCTACGGCGATGCCGGGTTCGGGCACCCGTGGACGACTCGGGAGCCTTGGCCGGGCTTCATCACGAACGACGACGGGACCGTCTCGCCGACGAACGACCCGACGTGGAAGCTCGACGACATCGATCTGAGGCTCGGGGCCTCGGTCTGGGTCGACGGCATGTCGTACTCGCAGTACCACGTGGTCGTCTGGGAGGACGCACCGACGGCCGACCCCTGCGCCGACGACCCCGGGCCGCACTTCTCCGTCGACGTGAGCCAGCGCTGGATCGCGGGCAAGCCGTACCTCGCGGTGCGCGTGCTCAACGAAGGGGACAGCACCGCCGACGTGAGCGTCGAGACGCCGTTCGGCCGCAAGCACTTCCCGCGCGTCGCGGCGGGAGCGAGCGCGTACCAGGCGTTCGCGGTGCGGACGACCGAGCCGGTGGAGGGCGAGGTGGACGTCTCCTTCACGGCCGACGTCGACGGCGAGTCGGTGACGCGCGAGCGTTCCGTCCCGTTCTGGCTCGGCGGGTAGGCGCGGGCGACGCCCGAGCACGAGGGCCCGGTGGCGCGTCGACGGACGTGCCACCGGGCCCTCCCGCGTGAGGGGACTGCTCAGAGCGTCGACGCGCGGCGCAGCGCGACAAGCTCGCCGATGAGCCGGAGGAGGTCGTCGACGTCGTCACCCGGGCGCGGCCCCCGGAAGGCGAGGTCCTCGCCGGCGGTGTCGGCGCCGTCGTCCACCTCGCCACCGCCGGTGACGCGCCCGAGCACGTCGCTGCTCAGCGCGGCGTGCGCGTAGAGCCCGTCGCTGAGCAGGACGATCGCGTTCGCGACGACGGGGTCGCCGACCTCGTCGAGGACGGCGCGGGTCCACGCGTCGTGCGCGCCGTCGAGCGCCGCGCGCGCGCGTGGGTACGACCCCTGCGCCAGGCGCGAGACGGCGAGGTAGACGAGCTCGAACTCGGTGTCGACGAGCGTCGAGGTGCGGATGAGGTAGTCGACGGCACCCGCGGGCGCAGCGCGCATCCTCTCGACGTCGGCGGCGGTGAGCTCGCGCAGGTGCGCGGTGAGGCCGTCGGCGAGCGCGTCCTTGGACCCGAAGTGGTAGAGCAGCCCACCCTTGGAGACTCCGGCACGCTCGGCGACGGCCTCGAGCGTGGCGGCGCGCTCGCCCTGCTCGACGAGCAGGGACGCGAACGCGCGCAGGACCTTGGCGCGGGCGGCGGGGGGCGGCGGCATGGTTCCGAGGGTAGTGGGAGGGCATGGTGCGCTGGCCGTCCGACCGGGGGTGGCGCCCGGGGCCCCGGTCGGCAGGGGGAGAGGCGGCGGTGCGCATCGTCACACCGTGCTCGGGATGACGGCGAGGCTCGAGATCGTTACTGTACCGTCTGGACGGTTTGGAAGTTCGGCGCCACCGCGCCGCCCCGACCGCCCGCAGAACGTGGAAGGACCTCTCGCCGTGACGACCCCCGTGACGACGACCTCGACGGCCGGCCGGACCGCACCCGCCCAGCACGCGCCCGCGACGCGCGGACCCGCGCGCGGCGCCGCCAGCCGCTGGTTCGCGCTCGCCGTGCTCATGCTCCCGGTGTTGCTCGTGTCGATCGACAACACCGTGCTGAGCTTCGCGCTGCCGCAGATCTCCGAGTCGCTGCGCCCCAGCGGGACGCAGCTGCTGTGGATCATCGACATCTACCCGCTCGTGCTCGCCGGCCTGCTCGTGCCGATGGGCTCGTTCGCCGACCGCGTCGGACGCCGCCGGCTGCTCCTCGTCGGCGCCGTCGGTTTCGCGGCCGTGTCGGTCGTCGCCGCGTACGCGCCGTCGGCCGGCGCGCTCGTCGCGTCCCGCGCGGCGCTCGGCTTCTTCGGCGCGATGCTCATGCCGTCGACGCTCTCGATCCTGCGCAACGTGTTCGTCGACCGCGAGGAGCGCCGTCTGGCCATCGCGATCTGGGCGGCCGGGTTCGCCGCCGGGTCGGCCCTCGGACCGATCGTCGGCGGGTTCCTGCTCGAGCACTTCTGGTGGGGCTCGGTGTTCCTCCTCGCTGTCCCGGTGCTCGTGCTGCTCCTCGCGCTCGCGCCGTTCTTCGTGCCCGAGTCGCGCGACCCCGCCCCGGGGCGCATCGACGTCCTGTCGATCGTGCTCGTCATGGCGACCATGACCCCCGTCGTGTACGGCATCAAGATGCTCGCCAAGTCCGGGGTGAGCACGCTCGCCGTCGGGAGCGTCGTCGTCGGGCTGGCCGCCGGGGCGCTCTTCGTGCGCCGCCAGCTCCGCCGGCCCGACCCGATGATCGACGTGCGCCTGTTCACCCACGGGGCCTTCAGCGGCGCGGTGCTCGTCAACCTGCTGTCGGTGTTCTCGCTCGTCGGGTTCCTGTTCTTCGTGTCCCAGGACGTGCAGCTCGTGCTCGGGCTCACCCCCATGCAGGCGGGCGTCGCGCTCCTGCCCGGACTGCTCGTCATGATCGTGGCCGGCCTCGGCGTCGTGCGCGTCGTGCGGCGCGTGCGCCCGGCGCACGTCGTCGCCGTCGCGCTGCTCTTCTCCGCGACGGGGTACGCGATCGTCGCGGCGGGCGCGGGGGAGAGCACCCTCCTGCTGCTGGTCGTGGCGTTCGTCGTCCTGTCGCTCGGCGTCGGCGCGGCGGAGACCGTGTCGAACGACCTCATCGTGTCGTCCGTCCCCGCCGCCAAGGCCGGCGCGGCGTCCGCGATCTCCGAGACCGCGTACGAGGTGGGCGCCGTGCTCGGCACCGCCGTCCTCGGAAGCATCCTCACGGCGTCGTACCACGCGAACGTCGTCGTCCCCGCGGGCGTGCCCGCGGCCGACGCCGTCGCGGCCGCCGAGACGCTCGGCGGCGCGACGCAGGTGGCCTCGACCCTGCCCGCCGGGCAGGCGCAGTCGCTGCTCGACTCCGCGCACGCCGCGTTCGGCAGCGGCGTGGGCACGACGTCGCTCATCGGCGTCGTGCTCATGCTCGTCGCCGCGGGCGTGGCGCTCGTCACGCTGCGGAACGCGAAGTCCTGACGACGCGCCGTCCCGCGCGCCCCGCCGCACCCTCGCGGCGGGGCACGCGGCGCTCGCGGTTGGCGGCAGGAGCCGCGATCCGGGAGGCTGGGCGGTGATGAGCCGTCCGCACCGCACCCCGCCCCGCTGGGTCCGCTGGACCCTCGCCGTCCTGCTCGCGCTCGTGCCGTGCGTCGTGTGGGGGGTGACGACCGCGACCGCCGAGCGCAGCCTCGGACCCCACGAGGCGCTCTACGAGGTCACGACGAACGGCCTCGTCACCGTCGACCTCGGCCCGCTCGGGACGATCCAGATCGACTCCCCGCTGCCGCTCGGCCTCGGCGCCGACGTCACGGTGGAGGAGATCCCGGCGGACCTCACCGCGGTCGGGCAGGCGGACACTCTCGAGGGACTGTCACAGGACCTCGAGGACTACCTGCGCTTCTTCGGCGGCCCGCAGGAGACGATCGGCTCGGTCGCGCGGGCACTCGTCGTCGACGCGCTGCGCCGGACCGGGTTCGCGATCCTCGTCGTCGGGGCCGTCGGCGCCGGGCTCTACCTCCTGCTCGGCCCGCCGCGCCGCCGCGAGCTCACCGAGCGCGTCGCGCCGCGGACGTACGAGATCACGGCGGGGGTCGTTCTCGTGTCCCTCGTCGGTGCGTCGCTCGTCGCGAGCGACCCCGGCACGACGACCGGGCCCTCGCAGCGCGCGTCCGCCGTGTTCGACGGGACCCCGCTCGAGGGCGCCCGCATCACCGGCCGCCTCGCGGGCGTCGTCGACACCTACGGCGCCATGCTCATCGACCTCTACCGCGAGAACGAGGACTTCTACGCACGCGCGGACGCCAACCTCGTCGCCGCGTGGGACCGCCGTGAGCGCATCCAGCGCCTGACCGCGCCGCTGGCCGCGGCCACCACGACGTCCGACGACGAGCCCTCGCCCGACGACGCGACGTCGCCCGACGCGACCACCACGACGGGGGACGAGGACGGTGCGACCGACGCCCCGCCGTCGGGCACCGGTGACGAGGACGCGGGCGGGGACGTCTCCGGCGCGGAGGGGTCGGCCGACGCCGAGGCGACGGAGGAGCCCGCTCCGGAGCCCGCGGCCGAGGAGGACCTCGTCACGCTCCTGGTCGTGAGCGACCTGCACTGCAACACGGGCATGACGCCGCTCATCCGGACCGCGGCCGAGCGCTCCGGGGCGTCGATCGTGCTCAACGCCGGGGACACGACGATGAACGGCACGGCGGTCGAGTCGTTCTGCGTCGACTCGTTCGCGTCCGCGGTGCCGAAGGGCGCGACCATGGTCGTCTCCGACGGCAACCACGACAGCGTCGAGACCTCGGCACAGGAACGCGCCAACGGACAGACGGTGCTGGACGGGAAGGTCGTCGAGGTCGAGGGGATCCGCATCCTCGGCGACCGCGACCCGCTCGAGACGCGTCTCGGCCTGGGCAGCCAGCCGCCGCGCGAGGAGACCCCTGAGGAGTATGCGACCCGGCTCACCGAGGTCGCGTGCGCCGAGCAGGAGGACGGCGACGGGATCGACCTCCTCCTCATCCACACGCCGCGCATGGGGAACGAGGCGCTCGACTCCGGCTGCGTGCCGAACCAGATCTCCGGCCACATGCACACCCGGTCCGGCCCGGAGCGGATGGGCGGCGGCGTCCGCTACGTGAGCGGCAGCACCGCGGGGGCGGTCAAGGACCAGCTCCGCATCGGCCCGCTCAAGGGCACGGCCGAGATGACGGTGCTGCGCTTCGATCCCGAGCGGCGCCGCATCGTCGACTGGCAGCTCGTGCAGATCGGGACCGACGAGTCGGCGAAGGTCTGGCCGCGCATCGCCTGGCCCACGCCGTCGGGCGTGCTGGTCGTCGAGGAGCCGGCCGGTGACGAAGGCGGCGAGGAGGGCATCGAGGGCGGGGACGTCCCCGCCGACGAGCCCACCGACGACGTGCCCGCCACCGAGGGCTGAGACGGCGCGCGTCGGTCCTGGCCGCGCGTCGCCGGACACGGCAGGATGTGCCGTATGAGCAGGTCCACGCGCTGGATCGTCGTGTCGGTGGTCCTCGCGCTCGTCGTGGTGCTTCTCGCACCCTTCGTGTACTCGGAGGTGCGCGAGGGCCGTACGCCGCCGCCGTTGGGCCTGCAGTCGCCGGGGGAGTCGACGGCGTCGGCCGCGCCCGCCGTACCCGGCCCGTTCGACGTCGACGGCGAGTGGGTCGTCGGCCCCGGGTCCGAGGCGGGCTTCCGCGCCGACGTCCTGGACGTCCCGGCAGACGAGGCCGTGCTCCTGGGCGTCACCCCGGACGTCACCGGGACGTTCCGCGTGCGGTCGGGGTCGCTGGAAGCCGCGACCGTGACGGTCGAGACGACGACGCTCCGGACCGGGTCCTCCGTCGCGGACCGCCAGCTCCAGCAGGCGCTCGAGACCGACCTCTACCCGACCACGCTCTTCTCGCTCACCTCGCCGCTCGACGTGAGCGAGCTCTCGTCCACGACGGCGCCGGTGCGCCTCGAGGCGTCGGGTGCGCTGACGATCCGCGACGAGACCGAGGCCGTGACGGTTGCGCTCGAGGCGCAGCGGTCCGGCGACGGCGTCCTCGCGACCGGCGCGATCGGCGTCCGCTTCTCCGACTTCGGCATCGCGGTGCCGCCCGTCGCGCCGGTCCAGGTGCGCGACGAGGGCACGGTCGAGGTGCGGCTCCAGCTCGTCCGACCCGCGACACCCTGAGGACCGCGCACGAGCCCGTGACCTAGGGTGGACGGGTGGACCACCCGACCGACCTGACGCCCGTCGCCCAGGACTACCTGAAGGTCGTCTGGGCCGCCCAGGAGTGGTCGGACGAGAGGGTGACGACCAAGCTCCTCGCCGAGCGCATCGGCGTCGGCGCCTCCACGGTCTCGGAGACCGTGCGCCGTCTCAGCGCCCAGGGTCTCCTCGAGCACGCGCCCTACGGGGCGATCACGCTCACCGAACGCGGGCGCAGCCTCGCGCTCGCCATGGTGCGACGCCACCGGCTCCTCGAGACCTACCTCGTGTCCGAGCTCGGCTACGGCTGGGACGAGGTGCACGACGAGGCCGAGGTGCTCGAGCACGCCGTCTCCGACCTGCTCATGGAGCGGATCGACGCACGCCTCGGGCACCCGACGCGCGACCCGCACGGCGACCCGATCCCCGGCGCGGACGGGAGCGTCGTGCGTCCGCCCGCGGTGCCGCTCGCGGACCTCGTGGTGGGAGACCGGGGGACCGTGGCGCGGATCTCCGACGCCGACCCGGACGTCCTGCGCTACCTCGCGGAGATCGGCGTCGGCCTGGACACGGGCGTCGAGGTGCGCGAGCGCCGCGAGTACGCCGGCATCCTCTCCGTCGTCTGGTCGCCGCCCGCCGCTGCCGGGCCGGGCTCCGGCCCCGATGCCGCGCGCCCGACGCCGCCCGCGCAGCTCGGCCTGCGCGCCGCGGACCACGTGTGGGTCGTGCGCGCGGAGCCCGTCTCCGCCTAGACTGGCCGCCTGCCCCTGTTCTCTCGTCGCCGACGTCGTCGACACCCCTCGAATCGATTCGACCGCTGTTTCGGTCCGAGGTCTCTACCGCTGCCCTGCCCACGACGCCCGACGCCCGAGGACACCATGACCGACAGCACCGCCACGCCCGCTCCCGCCGCGGACGCACCCCCCACGGGGACGCCCTCCGCGAGCGCCGGGCGCCTGCGCGGAGCCGGCCCCGCGCTCCTCGCGCTCGCCATGGGCGGCTTCACGATCGGCACGACCGAGTTCGCGACGATGGGCCTGCTGTCCGACATCGCGACCGACCTGGACGTCTCGATCCCCACCGCGGGTCACGCCATCACGGCCTACGCCGTCGGCGTCGTCGTCGGGGCGCCGCTGCTCACGGTCGTGGCCGCACGCCTGCCGCGCAAGACGCTGCTCCTCGCCCTCATGGCGTTCTACACGCTCGGGAACCTGTTCTCCGCGACCGCCGGGAGCATCGAGACGCTCGTCGCCGGGCGGTTCCTCGCGGGCCTGCCGCACGGCGCGTTCTTCGGCGTCGGGGCCGCGGTCGGCGCCGCCGTCGCGGGCCCCGGGCGCCGCGGACGCGCCGTCGCGACCATGATGGCCGGGCTGACCATCGCGAACGTCGTCGGCGTCCCGCTCTCGACCTTCGCCGGGCAGCAGCTCGGCTGGCGCGCCGCGTTCGTCGTGGTCGGCGCGCTCGGCCTCGTCACGCTCGCCGCCCTGTGGCGGCTCGTCCCGGCCGGCGCGGGGAACGAGGACTCGAGCGTGCGCCGCGAGCTCGGCGCGCTGCGCAACGGGCCCCTGTGGCTCGGGTTCGTCGGCGCCGCGGTCGGGTTCGGCGGCATGTTCGCCGTGTACTCCTACGTCGAGCCGACCATCACGCGCGTCACGGGCCTGTCGTCCGCCGCCGTGCCGCTCGTCCTCGCGATCTTCGGTGTCGGCATGACCGTCGGTACAGTCCTCGGCGGCCGGCTCGCCGACCGCTCCGTCATGCGCACCGTCTACCTCGGGTTCGTCTCCACCGGCGTGACGCTCGCGCTGTTCGCCCTCACGGGCCACCACCCCGTCCCCGCGGTCCTCTCGCTCTTCCTGCTCGGCGTCACCTCCCAGGTCCTCGGGCTCTCGCTCCAGACGCGCCTCATGGACCTGTCGCCCGCCGCGCCCTCGCTCGGCGCCGCGCTGTGCCACTCCGCGCTCAACGTCGGCAACGCGAACGGCGCGTTCCTCGGCGGTCTCGTCATCGCCGCCGGCTGGGGCTACCTCGCCCCGGCCTGGACCGGCGTCGTCCTCACCGTCGCAGGCCTCGCGATCATCCTCCTCGTCGCCCGCCGCCCCGCCGGCGTCGTCGTCGCCACCCTGCCCGACGACGCCCGCTCGCCTGCCATGGAGCCGGTCAGCCCGCCGAGGTAGGGCCGCGGACCGGGGCTCTACCTCGGCGGACTCCCAGCCGGGATCCAGCGACGCGCGGTAGGTTGTGCCGTGCGTGCACCGCCGTGCGCGCCGTCACGTCCGGCGGGAGCCGGTGACCCACGAGGAGCGTCCCCGTGAGCAAGAGCGCCACCGCCGGTGCGAGCGTGTCCGCCGACCACGACGACGAGCCGCTGCCGTCGTCGGGTCCCCGCCCGATCAGCACGCGCACGATGGGCTGGCTGCTCGTCGTGCTGGGCGTGATCGGCCTCTTCGGCTCGGCGGCGCTGGCGATCGAGAAGTTCCTCAAGCTCGCGGACCCGAACCACGTGCCGTCGTGCAGCTTCAACGCGCTGCTCGACTGCGGTGACGCGATGGACTCCTGGCAGGGCTCGCTCCTCGGGTTCCCGAACCCGCTGCTCGGCATCGCGGCGTTCCCGGTCGTCATCACGACGGGCGTCGTGCTGCTCGCGGGGGCGCGGCTCCCGCGCTGGTACTGGCTCTCGCTCCTCGGCGGGACGACGCTCGGGATGGGCCTGATCGTCTTCCTCATCTGGACGACGATGTACGAGATCTCGGCGATGTGCCCCTACTGCATGGTCGTGTGGTTCGCCATGCTCCCGCTGTTCTGGTACCAGGTGGTCCACGCGGTCCAGGAGGGGTACCTGCCGGCGGGCGACGGCGTGCGTCGCACCCTCGTGGGCAACCGGCACCTGTTCCTGGCGATCGGCTACGTCGCGCTCGTCGCGTGGATCCTGCTGGTCAAGGGCCCGATCATCATGACGCTGTTCTGACGCGCGCCGCGGCCCCGCGAGGGTCCGGCGGCGCGCACCGCGTCGTGCGTCAGCGCCAGGCCGGCTGGTCGGGCGCGGCGTCCTGCGGGTAGCCGTGCCCGCCCGGCTGCTGGGGTGCGGGGGCGCCCTGCGCCTGGTGGGCGGACTGCGCCGTCGCGCCGGGCTGGCCCGCCGGGATCGGCGTGACCACGACCGCGGTCCCGTACGCGCAGACCTCGGAGAACGAGGCCGCGATCTCGCCCGTGTCGAAGCGCATGCCCACGACGGCGTTCCCGCCGCGGCGCTGCGCCTCCTGCACCATGCGGTGCATGACCTCCTGGCGGGACTCGTAGACGAGCTTCGTGTACTCGGTCACCTCGCCGCCGCCGATCGAGCGGAACGACGCGACGAAGTTCGCCCCGATGTTCGCGCTGCGCACGGTCATGCCCATCACCTCGCCGAGCACCGCGTCGATGCGGTAGCCGGGCACCTCGTTGGTCGTCACGATGATCACGGCGCACATCCTCGCACGGGGTGGACGGGCCGCCGTCGGGCCTCCCGCCGGCCGGTAAACTCGGCCGGGTGACCACGCCTGACACGACCTCGATCCCGCACGCCCCGGACGCCCCCGCCGCGGGCGGCCCCGCCCACCGCTACACGCCGGCGCTCGCGGAGCAGATCGAGCTCAAGTGGCAGGAGCTCTGGGAGCAGCGCGGCACCTTCTTCGCCGCGAACCCCACGGGGGAGCTCACGGACGGCGACGGCAACGGCCCCGAGGGCGCGAGCCCGTACTTCATCATGGACATGTTCCCGTACCCGTCGGGCGCGGGCCTGCACGTGGGGCACCCCCTCGGGTACATCGCGACGGACGTCGTCGGGCGCTTCCGGCGCATGCGTGGCGAGAACGTGCTGCACGCGCTCGGGTACGACGCGTTCGGCCTGCCGGCCGAGCAGTACGCCGTGCAGACGGGCCAGCACCCGCGCGTGACGACCGAGGCGAACATCACGAACATGCGGCGCCAGCTGCGCCGCCTCGGCCTGGCGCACGACTCCCGTCGCACGTTCGCGACGATCGACCCCGACTACGTGCGCTGGACGCAGTGGATCTTCCTCCAGATCTTCGACTCCTGGTACGACGCCGACGCGCTGCGCCCCGACGGCGGCCGCGGCCGTGCGCGCCGCATCGCCGAGCTCGAGGCCGAGCTCGCCTCCGGTGCGCGGCCGGTGCCGGGCGACGTCGACGGTGTCGACGAAGGCGCGGACTGGGCGACGCTCACGCCGGAGCAGCGCCGCGCCGTCGTCGACTCCCAGCGCCTCGCGTACGTGGACGAGTCGCCGGTGAACTGGGCGCCCGGCCTGGGCACGGTCCTCGCGAACGAGGAGGTCACGGCCGACGGCCGCTCCGAGCGCGGCAACTTCCCGGTGTTCCAGCGCAGCCTGCGCCAGTGGAAGATGCGCATCACCGCGTACGCCGACCGCCTCGCCGACGACCTCGACCTCATCGACTGGCCCGAGAAGGTCACGGCGATGCAGCGCAACTGGATCGGTCGCAGCGAGGGCGCGCTCGTGCGGTTCGCCGTGCTCGGCACGCCCGACGGCGCGAACGACGCCGCAGCGGAGTCCGGCGGCGAGATCGAGGTCTTCACGACGCGACCCGACACGCTGTTCGGCGCGACGTTCATGGTCGTCTCGCCCGAGCACCCGCTGCTCGACGAGGTCCCGGCGCACTGGCCCGACGGCACCTCGAGCGCGTGGACGGGTGGGCACCGCTCGCCGGTCGAGGCGGTCGCCGCCTACCGCCGCGAGGCCGCCGCGAAGACGGCGGTCGAGCGCCAGGCCGACGCCGGCAAGAAGACGGGCGTGTTCACCGGGCACCTCGCGGTGAACCCCGTGAACGGCCAGACGATCCCCGTGTTCACCGCCGACTACGTCCTCATGGGCTACGGCACCGGCGCGATCATGGCCGTCCCGGGTGGCGACGAGCGCGACTTCGCGTTCGCCGAGGCGTTCGGGCTGCCGGTCGTGCGCACGGTCGAGCCCGCGGGCGGGCTGCCGGAGGACTTCACGGGCCCGTACACGGGCGACGGGGTCGCCGTCGGCTCGTCGAACGACGAGGTGTCGCTCGACGGCCTCGACGTGGCGGAGGCCAAGCGGCGCATCACCGAGTGGCTCGTCGGCAAGGGCCTCGGCGAGGGCACCACGACCTACCGCCTGCGCGACTGGCTGTTCAGCCGCCAGCGGTACTGGGGCGAGCCGTTCCCGATCGTGTGGGACGAGAACGACCAGCCCGTCGCGATCCCCGACGCCCTGCTGCCCGTCGACCTGCCCGACGTGCCCGACTACGCGCCGCGCACGTTCGACGCCGACGACGCCAACTCGTCGCCCGAGGCGCCGCTCGGCCGCAACGACGAGTGGGTCAACGTCACGCTCGACCTCGGTGACGGCCCGAAGCAGTACCGCCGAGACACCAACACCATGCCCAACTGGGCGGGGTCGTGCTGGTACTACCTGCGCTACCTCGACCCGCGGTGGGACGGCGGCGCGGAAGACGTCGTGGTCGACGAGGGGCTCGAGCGCTACTGGATGGGCCCGGAGCACAACCCGAGCGCGGGCCGCGCCGGGGGAGTGGACCTGTACGTCGGCGGCGTCGAGCACGCCGTCCTGCACCTGCTGTACGCGCGCTTCTGGCACAAGGTCCTCTACGACCTGGGCCACGTGACGAGCGTCGAGCCGTTCCACAAGCTCTTCAACCAGGGCTACGTCCAGGCGTACGCGTTCACCGACGCGCGCGGCCAGTACGTGCCGGCCGCCGAGGTCTCGGAGGAGCCCGCCTCCGACGGCTCGGGCGAGGTCGTGTACCGCTGGAACGGCGAGGTCGTGCAGCGCGAGTACGGCAAGATGGGCAAGTCGCTCAAGAACGTCGTGACGCCCGACGAGATGTACGCCGAGTACGGCGCCGACACGTTCCGCGTCTACGAGATGTCGATGGGCCCGCTGGACCTGTCGCGCCCGTGGGAGACGCGCGCCGTCGTCGGGTCGCAGCGGTTCCTCCAGCGGCTGTGGCGCAACGTCGTCTCCGAGGAGACGGGCGAGCTGACGGTCGTCGACGAGCCCGCCGACGCCGCGACCCTGCGTGCCGTGCATCGCGCCATCGCCGACGTGCAGGTCGAGATGGAGCACATGCGCCCCAACACGGCGATCGCGAAGCTCATCACGCTCAACAACCACCTGACGTCGCTCGACCGCGTGCCGCGCGAGGCCGTCGAGCCGCTCGTGCTCATGACCGCCCCGGTCGCCCCGCACATCGCGGAGGAGCTGTGGCAGCGCCTGGGCCACGAGCGCTCGCTCGCGCACGAGCCCTTCCCGACGGCCGACGAGCGCTACCTCGTCGAGGACACCGTGACGTGCGTCGTCCAGGTCAAGGGCAAGGTCCGCGCCCGCCTGGAGGTGCCGCCGTCGATCTCCGAGGAGGACCTGACGGCCGCCGCGCTGTCGGAGCCGAACGTCGTGCGCGCGATCGACGGCGCCGAGGTCCGCAAGGTCATCGTCCGCGCCCCGAAGCTGGTCAACATCGTCGTCTGACGCCCACCCCGACCCGCTGAGTGCATGAAATAGTCGCGTCCGAGGCTTTCGGGCGCGACTATTTCATGCACTCACGCGTCGGCCCGGTGCCAGACGGCGTCCCCTCGCCGCGCGCACGCGGCGCACCAGGCGCTCCGGGTGACGGAGAACGTCGTCGGCCGTCGCCGTGACGATGATCCAGCCGGCGTCCTCGAGGCTCTGCCGCCGCTCCACGTCACGCCGCCACGTCGCGGGGTCGGTCCGGTGGACGTCGCCGTCGTACTCGATCGCGATGCGCAGCTCGGGGTAGGAGAGGTCGGGCAGGGCGAGGAACCGACCGGCGCCGTCGTGCGCCGGGACGTTCACCTGCGGGCATGGCAGTCCCGCCTGGACGAGGAGAAGCCGCGTCCGGGTCTCCATGCTCGAGTCGGTCCCCGGCCGGACGAGGTCGATCGCCTCCCTGCACCGCACGATGCCGCGCATCTTGTACGTCACGTCCATGAGCCGGCGTAGTTCTCGCACGGTCGTGGCAGGGTCCTTTCGCCGGGTCATGGAGTCTGCGAGCACGACGACGTCGTCCGGCGGGAGCGTGTGGGAGAGGTGCAGCCAGGCCTGGCCTGGGGAGGTCACCGGGAGCCCGTGAGCGGTGGTCGTCTCCAGTGCACGCTGGCCGCAGAAGTGCGCGACGACGTTCGTCCGCTGCAGCCTCTGGTCGCGGCGCGGCGCCACGACGTGGATCCGGTGGTCGTCGGAGAGCCGCCAGGGCACCTCGATCCCGAGCAGCCGGAGCGCCGTGACGTGGCTGAACGCCGCGCCGTCGGGCAGGACCCTGGCCGCAGCCCTGCACACGTCGAGGACGGACACGAGGCTCCCGCGCGGGACCCGCACCCCGGCGAACGGTGCCTCGAGCGAGGGGCTGCGCAGCGACGCGGGCGTCATCCCGAAGGTCTGCGCCGTGCGCGTACGGAAGGGGCCGGTCGGGCTCTGCCTGGTCACCATGCCGACCGAGGATGCCGCCCGCTGCGACCCAGCGAAACCCCGGCCCCCGCGGCTGTGGACAACCACACCGTGAGTGCATCAAATAGTCGCGCTCACCAGGCCCCGGACGCGACTATTTCATGCACTCAGCGGGTCAAGGTCAGGGTCAGCGGCGGCGGGTGCCGAAGATGGTGCGGGTGAGCTCGCGGCCGAGCTGGGTGCCGGCCGAGCGGAGGAACGAGTCGAGCGGGCTCGACGACCGCGACGACCCGCCCGACCCCGAGCGGCTCTTCGCCGCGTCGCGCTCGAGCTTCGCGCGCATCTTCTCGAGCTCGGCCTGCTCCTTCTTGGCCGCGCGCTCGGCCTCCTTGGCGGCCTCCTTCGCCGCCTTCTCCTGGGCCACCGCCTCGGCCTCGGCGGCCGCAGCCGCAGCCCGCGCGGCCGCCTGCTCCTGCACGCGCACCTGGAGCAGCTCGAACGCGGACTCGTTGTCGACCGCCGTCCCGTAGCGCGCGAACCCCGGCGACGCCGCGACGATCCCGTCGAGCACGGGCGCGGGCGCCGGCTCCATCGACGACTGCGGCGCCCGCACGCGGGTCCAGGCCACCGGGGTCGGCGCGCCCTTCTCCGTGAGGACCGTGACGACGGCCTCACCCGTGCCGAGCGACTGGAGCAGGCGTTCGAGGTCGTACGGCGAGGTCGGATAGGTGCGCACGGCCGCTCGCAGGGCCGCGGCGTCGTCGGGCGTGAAGGCGCGCAGCGCGTGCTGGACCCGGTTGCCGAGCTGCGCGAGCACGTCCGCGGGGACGTCCTTGGGGCTCTGCGTCACGAAGAACACGCCGACGCCCTTCGACCGCACGAGCCGCACCGTCTGCACGACCTGCTGGAGGAACTCCTTCGACGCGCCCGTGAACAGCAGGTGCGCCTCGTCGAAGAAGAACACGAGCTTCGGCTTCTCCGCGTCCCCGACCTCGGGCAGCTCCTGGAACAGGTCGGCGAGCAGCCACATGAGAAAGGTCGAGAACAGCGCCGGCCGGTCCTGCACCGCGGGGAGCTCGAGCGCCGAGATCACGCCCCGCCCGTCGGGTGCCACCCGCAGCAGCTCCGACGTCGCGAACGCCGGCTCGCCGAAGAACACGTCCGCGCCCTGCGCCTGGAGAGCGACGATCTCGCGCAGGATGACGCCCGCCGTCGCGCTGGACACCCCGCCGATGCCCTTGAGCTCCGCCTTGCCCTCGTCCGACGTGAGGTAGGCGATCGTCGACTGGAGGTCCTTGAGGTCGAGCAGCGCGAGCCCCTGGGAGTCGGCCCAGTGGAAGATCAGCCCGAGGCTCGACTCCTGCGTCTCGTTGAGCCCGAGGACCTTGGAGAGCAGGAGCGGTCCGAAGTCCGTGACGGTCGTGCGGATCGGCACACCGGCCCCGAGCCCGCCGAGCGAGTAGAACTCGACGGGGAAGGTCGTCGGGCTCCAGGTCTGCCCGATCGACGCCGAGCGCTCCACGATCTTCTCGTTCGACTCGCCGGGTACGGCGAGCCCGGACAGGTCGCCCTTGACGTCCGCGAGGAACACGGGCACGCCCGCGGTCGACAGTCCCTCCGCCATGCCCTGGAGCGTCTTCGTCTTGCCGGTCCCGGTCGCGCCTGCGACGAGCCCGTGCCGGTTGAGCATGCTCAGGGCGAACCCCACCTGCACGTCGGCGCGCGGCGTCGGGTCGGAGCCCGCCTCGCCCTCGAGCAGCGCGCCGAGCGCGAGCGTGGCGCCCCGGTACGCGTAGCCGGCCGCGACCTCGGCGGCGTAGCCCTCGGTCTGCCCGGCGCCCGACGGCGCAGCCTCCTCCGCGGGCTCGCCCGCCTCCGCGCTCGGCTCGGTGCCCGACGGCGCCGCCTCCTCACGCGAGCCGCTCGCCTCGGTGCTGTCAGCGGCCTCGGCAGAGTCAGCGGTCCCGGGAGCGGCGTCCGTCCGTGCTGCCGCCTCCGCGGCCTCCAGGGCCGCCTGCGCGGCGACGGCCTTGGCCTCGGCGGCCTCCGCGGCGGCCTGCGCGGCAGCCGCGCGCAGGGCGGCGAGCTCGGTCGGGGACTGTGCGGCGTCGTCGGCCATGCTCGGATCGTAGGGGCGGCACCGCGCGGGCGCAGCCGGGCCGGGATGCGCGACGGCCCGCGCGCGCCGTAAGGTGGCGCGGCCATGACCGACCACCGCGTGCACGTCGTCACCGACTCGACGGCGTCCCTCCCGCTCGTCCCCGACGAGCGGCTCCGCTCCGTCCCGCTGCACGTGATCGTCGACGACGTGTCCTCGCTCGAAGGAGTGGGACTCACCGCCGAGGACGTGGCGGCGCACCTCCAGGCCGGTCGTCGTGTCACGACCTCGCAGCCGACGCCGCGTGCCTTTGCCGAGGCGTACGCCGCGGCCGCCGCCGCGGGGGCGCGGGAGATCGTCTCCGTCCACCTCTCGGGCGAGCTGTCGGGCACGGTGCACGCGGCCGCGCTCGCCGCGGCGGACGCACCGGTCCCGGTGCGGGTCGTGGACTCCCGGACCGTCGCGATGGGGCTGGGCTTCGCGGCACAGGCCGCCGCCCGGGCCGCGGCGGCGGGGGAGGGCACCGACGTCGTCGCGCGGCGCGCGATCGAGGTCGCCGACGCGAGCCGCGCCGTGTTCCTCGTCGACTCTCTCGACCATCTCCGTCGTGGCGGCCGACTCAGCGCGGCGTCGGCGGCACTGGGGACGGTGCTCGGCGTGCGGCCGCTGCTGGCGGTCCGGGACGGGAAGATCGAGGTCGTGCAGAAGGTCCGGACCAAGGCCGCGGCGGTCGAGCGCCTGACGACGGTCGCGGTCGAGTCCGCCGCGCGTCGCACGCGGCCGGCGCTCGCGGTCCATCACGTGGGGGACGATGTCGGCGCGCACCGGCTCGCGTCCGAGCTGACCGCTCGCACGGGTCTGGACGTCGTGGTGACCCCGGTGAGCGCGGTGCTCGGGGCGCACGTCGGACCGGGTGTGCTCGCGGTCGTCGTCGCGGAGCTCGCGGACCGCGGCTCAGGCGTCGAGGGCCGCTCGACCGCGCACTGAGCCCCGTCGCCCCGGCCACCCACGGGAGGGCCCCGCTGGTCCTGGCCGTGCACAGCACCGCTCGCGGACGGTCTCGTCCACAGGTGCGCCCGGCGCCCAGGCCCCGCCCTGCCAGACCTCCGTACGGTGCGCGACGTGAGCACCCCACGACCCGAGCCGCGTCAGCACGCCCGTCCCGCCCGTGACCCCGTCCGGGAGGGAGCGGTCGTCCGGCAGCGTCTGCGCGCGGTGACCGGGACGGGGCGTCCAGCGCTCACCTGGCACCCGGCGACCGCGACCCTGCCGCTGGTCGGACCACCGGCCGACCCCGACGCCGCGCCCGACGTCGGTCCGTGGCCGGGCGTTCTGGGGACGCCGGCGCTCGGTCCCGTGGACGACGGCGCGGCATCCGCACCCGGCGGAGAGGCGACCGGAGTCCGGGGAGAGCCGCCGCCCGAGCCCGAGGGGGGTGATCGCCGCGGACGCGGTCGTGCGCGGGAGTCGGCCGACACGGCCACGGGTTGGCTCCCGCCGCGTCCCGACGTGGACGAGAGCGGGCGCGCGGCCGTCGCGGGGGACGCCGGGACGGACGACGCCGGGCTCGCCCGCCCCGCGAGTCCGGGCGACGTGGCGGTCGACCACCTGCGGTCCCGCGCAGCCCGCACCGCGACGACGGCGTACACCGCGACGTACGGGCACCCCACGTCGCACGCGGGGTTCGCCGGGCTCGACGAGGAGGGGCGCCGTCGGTGGGCTCTGCGGCCCCGGACGGCGGTGGCCGCCCTGGTGGTCGTGCTCCTCCTCGCGGCCGGGGTCGTGCTGCTGCGGTCCCCGGCCGGAGGGGTCACTCCGGTCGCGCCGCTCGACGCGACGACGGCCGGCGGTCCGGCGACGGGACCGGACGCGGAGTCCGTCACCGTGGCGGGCGCCGGCGCGACGACCGACCGCGGGGCTGCGGAGCCGGCCGGAGCCGACGTCGGGGGAGCGGGCACCGAGGCCGAGGGAGCGCCGTCGGCCGGGGTGGTCGTGCACGTCGTGGGTCAGGTCGCCACGCCGGGCCTCGTGACCGTCCCCGCCGACGCCCGGGTCGCGGACGCGCTCGAGGCGGCCGGTGGGGCGACCGCTGAGGCCGACCTCGCCGCGCTGAACCTCGCCCGGACCGTGACGGACGGCGAGCAGATCGTCGTCCCACGACCCGGCGAGGCGGTGCCCGCCGCGGGGTCGGCACCCCCTGCGGCCGGGTCCACCGCGGGCGGAGCGGTGGACCTCAACGCGGCCGACGCCGCGGCGCTCGACGCGCTGCCCGGGATCGGGCCCGTGCTCGCCGAGCGCATCGTCGCGTGGCGGGAGGAGAACGGTCCGTTCACGACGGTCGACGAGCTCGGCGAGGTGAGCGGGATCGGGCCCGCCGTCCTCGCGGACGTGCGCGACCTCGTCCGCGTGTGACCGACCTGCGGCTCGTCCCGGCGGCGCTCGCGGCCTGGGGGACGGCGTTCCTCGCGGCGGGCGCGGAACCGGTGGCGGTCCTGCGCGGTGCGTCGCTCACGGTCGTGCTGCTGGGCGTCGTGCTCGGCGGGGTGCTGCTCGGCGCGCGACGAGCCCGTCGCGGGACGGCGGCAGGCCCGGGAACCGCCACGTCTCCGGGCGCCGCGCGCGTGCCGTCGGGGCCGGGAGACCGACGACGCCCGTCGGGCCCGGGCTGGCCCGACCGGACGGGCCCGACCGGACGTGTGCTGGGACAGGTCGCCCTGGTGGTCGCGTGCGTGGCGGCGGTGCTCCTGTCCGCGGGCGCGCAGCTCGTCGACCGGCAGTCGCTCGCCGAGCTGGCCGGCCAGGGTGCGACGGCGACGGTCACCGCGACCGTGCGCTCCGCCGTCGTGCCGCGGTCGAACCCGTGGTCGGGCGCCACCGACCGCCACGAGGTACGCGTCTCCCTGCACGACCTCACTGCGCGTGGCGTGACGACCGCGTCGGCGGGCACCGTCGTCGTCACCGGGACCGGCGACGGGTGGGAGGACCTCCCGTACGGGGCGTCCGTCGTGGCGACGGGCCGGCTCGTCGTCCAGGGCGACCGGACGATGCTCCGGACGGAGGGCCCGCCGCGGGTCGTCGAGCCACCGGGCGCGTTCCTGCGCGGCGTGCACGCGATGCGCCGCGGGCTCCTCGACGCGACCGAGGGCCTGAGCCCGCAGGCGCGCGGGCTCGTCCCGGGCGTGGCGGTCGGCGACACCTCACGGCTCGACCCCCTGCTCGACGAGGCGATGCGGACGACGTCGCTCACGCACGTCACCGCCGTGTCCGGCGGGCACTTCGCGATCGTCGTGGCCTGCGTGGCCGGGCTGTGCGTCCTCGCCCGTGCGCCCCGCTGGGCGCGCGTGGTGGTCACGGGTGCGGCCATGGTGGGCTTCGTCGTGCTCGTCCACCCGGAGGCCAGCGTGCTGCGGGCGGCCGCGATGGGCGCCGTCGGGGTGGTCGGCATCGCGCTCGGCAGGCCGTCGCGCGCGGTGGCCGCCCTCGCGGCCGGGGTGGTCGTGCTGCTCGTCCTCGACCCCGGTCTCGCCCGCTCGTACGGCTTCGTGCTCTCGGTCGCGGCGACGGCCGGGCTCGCGCTCCTCACGACGCCTCTCGCCCGCCGGATGGCGCCGTGGTGCGGGCGGACCGTCGCGCACGTGGTCGCGGTGCCCGTCGCCGCCCAGGCCGCGTGCGCCCCGGTGCTCGTCCTGCTCGACCCGAGCGTGAGCACCTGGTCCGTCCCTGCCAACCTGCTCGCCGCCCCGGCGCTCGGTCCCGCGACCGTCCTGGGCGTCCTCGCCACCCTGGTCGCGCCGTGGTGGCCCGGCGCGGCGACGGCGCTCGGGTGGGCCGCCGGGATCTTCACCGGGTGGATAGCCGGCGTCGCGGAGGCGTTCGCGGGTCTCCCCGGCGCGCGGCTTCCCTGGCCGGGAGGCGTCGGTGGGCTGGTCCTGCTCGCGCTCGGGACCGTCGTGCTGCTCGCCGTCGTGCTCCGCTCGCGCGCGCTGCGCGAGGCCGGAGAGCGGCGCGCCGTCCGGCGAGCGTCGTCGCCGCCCCTGCGCGACCGAGTCGCCCGGGCGGTCCGGGACACCCGGCGCCGGTGGTCCCGCGGTCGCCGAGACGGCGGCTGGCCCGGCACGCCGAGGAAGCCGCGCCGGTCCCCGGGACAGGTCGTGGCCGGTGCGTTCGCGGCCGTGGGCCTGGTGGTGCTCGTCGTCGTGCTCGTGCGCCCGCTCGTCGTGACGGCCGGTCCGGTGCCGCAGGACTGGGCCGTGGTCGCGTGCGACGTCGGGCAGGGCGACGCCCTCGTGCTGCGCTCCGGGCCCCGGTCGGCGGTGGTCGTGGACGTGGGGCCACCGGGAGCCGCGGCGGGCGACTGCCTCGCCCGGCTCGGCGTCGACCGGGTCGACCTCCTCGTCCTCAGCCACTTCCACGCCGACCACGTGGGCGGTCTCGACGCCGTGCTGCGGGGCCGCACGGTCGTGCGCGCCCTCGT
Source organism: Cellulosimicrobium sp. E-16 (assembly GCF_049913115.1). Taxonomy (NCBI): domain Bacteria; kingdom Bacillati; phylum Actinomycetota; class Actinomycetes; order Micrococcales; family Promicromonosporaceae; genus Cellulosimicrobium; species Cellulosimicrobium sp. E-16. The sequence continues at coordinate 2,961,358 of NZ_CP183974.1, read as the reverse complement.
GACCGAGACGGCCGATCCTCCGGAGCAGGCCGAGCGCACGCTCGCCGCACTCACGGACGCGGGCGTCCCGGTCCAGGTCGCACAGCCGGGCGCCACCGGCAGCTCGGGCGGCATCGACGACGTGGACGGTCGTCACGACGCCGGCGCGACCGGAGACCCCGGCGCCGGCGGTGTGCGGTGGGAGGTGCTCCAGGCCGGCGTGGGCGGCGCGCCGTCGAGCGCCGCGCGCCCGAGCACGGCACCTACCGCCGGCGCGGAGTCCGACGGCGGTGCGAACGACGCGAGCGTGGCGCTCCTCCTGCACGTGGCGGGGATGGACGTCGTCGCGCTCGGCGACCTGGAGGACGCCGGCCAGGCGGCGCTCGCCCGGACCCTCGCGCGGCGCGGCTCCGGCCCGGTCGACGTCGTCAAGGTCGCGCACCACGGCTCGGCGACGCAGTCCGACCGCCTCGCCGAGCTGCTCTCCCCGACGGTCGCGCTCGTCAGCTCGGGGGAGAACACCTACGGGCACCCGACCGACCGGGCCCTCGACCTCTACCGGGGCGTCGGCGCGACGGTACTGCGGACGGACACCTGCGGGACGTTCGCGCTCGTCGTGCGTGACGACGTCCTTGCCGCCGCAGGCTGCGGCTGACGCGGCCGGAGCGTCCCGGCCACGGGAAGCATGCCGCCCGTACCGGGGGCGGACGGAGCCAGGGGATCCCGGGGGGCCGTGGGAGCCGGGGTCCGGCGAGCCAGGTGCGTCAGGACGTGCCGGCGTTATCGCGCGGTGGGTGGCTCGTGGGAGGCTGGTGCCATGCCCGCGCCGACCCGTACAGCCCGCCCGTCCGCCGGCCCGTCGCTCGCGTGGGACGACGTCCGGATCGCGCCGGTCGTGCTGGTGCAGGGACCCGAGTCGCTCCTTGCCGAGCGCGCCGTGGACGCGATCGTCGGGCTCGCGCGCGAGCGGGACCCGGAGGTCGAGAAGGTCACGATGGAGGGGGCGACCTACCAGGCGGGCATGCTCACGGTCGCTGCGAGCCCGTCGCTGTTCGGTGAGGCCAAGGTCGTGGTGATCGAGGGGACGGAGGCGGCGACCGACGCGCTCGTCGCCGACGTCGTGGACTACGTCCCGACGGCCGACCCGGAGACGACCGTCGTCGTCGTGCACGGGGGCGGCGTGCGCGGCAAGCGCATGCTCGACGCGATCAAGGCGAGCGGCGCGCCGGTCGTCGCGGTCGAGGCGATCAAGAAGGACTCCGACAAGACCGCGTTCGTCACCGCCGAGTTCCGCCGTGCTCGCCGTCGCATCGACGCGTCGGGGGTGCGTGCGCTCGTCGAGGCGGTCGGCAACGATCTCCGCGAGCTCGCCGCCGCGTGCAGCCAGCTCGTCACCGACACGGACGGCACCGTCAGCGAGGCCGTCGTGGACCGCTACTACGGCGGCCGGGTCGAGGCGACCGGCTTCCGCGTCGCGGACGCGGCCGTCGCCGGGAACGCGGGGGAGGCCGTCGCGCTCCTGCGCCACGCGCTCGCGACCGGTGCCGACCCGGTGCCGCTCGTCGCCGCGCTCGCGATGAAGCTGCGCGCGCTCGCGAAGGTCGGCGCGATGCGCGGCCGCGGCGGCATCGCCGCCAAGGACCTCGGACTCGCCCCCTGGCAGGTCGACCGCGCACGCCGCGAGCTCGCGGGGTGGACGCCGGAAGGGCTCGCGACGGCGATCAGCGCCGTCGCGCAGGCCGACGCCGAGGTCAAGGGCGCGGGGAGGGACCCGGTGTTCGCCGTCGAGCGGGCCGTCCTCACCATCGCCCGCGCCCACGGTCGCTGAGAGGCCGAGCGGCTGAAGTTCCGTCAGCGCCGGCCCCGGGGCGACATCCACCGTCCCGTACTTCCTCGGCACGGCTCTCGACAGCCTGGAGCTCTCCCTCGCACGAGCCGGGCTCTCGCACGCGCACGCACGGAGGGGCGCCGACCCGTGCGGGTCGGCGCCCCTCCGTGGGAAGCCTGTGCGGCCGTCGTGACGTTCAGCGTGTCACGTCAGCGCGGGCGAACCGTGCGCTCAGAGAGCGTTGACGGCCTTCGCGATGGCCGACTTGCGGTTCGCGGCCTGGTTCGCGTGGATGACGCCCTTCGAGACGGCCTTGTCGAGCTTGCGCGACGCAGCCTGGAGCGCGGTGCTCGCCGCGTCCTTGTCGCCCGCGGCGACGGCCTCGCGCACGCGGCGCACGTACGTCTTGAGCTCGGACTTGACCGCCTTGTTGCGCAGGCGAGCCTTCTCGTTCGTACGGATGCGCTTGATCTGGGACTTGATGTTTGCCACGTGTGGACTCTCTGGTTCTGTTCGCCGGAGCGAGCGGATAGGTCGTAGAGGGCGGCTCCAGCTCCGGGACTGGGGTGGGGAACCCGTGGAGAGGTGCTGGGGCTGTGCCCGCCGACCTGGGCGGACACGCGACCACCAAGACTACCAGCGGTCGTGCCCCGAACTCCAATCCGCAGGTGTTCCCGCCGGACGACGCCACGAGGTCGCCGCGTCGCCTCCCCTGTCGGGCTCCCGGTCCGCGGGGTCAGCGGTGCTGCGAGATGCCCGCCACCACGCGGTCGAAGACGTCGCGCCGCACCACGGCGCCCTCGCGCCGCACCGCGCCGGGGTCGACGCGGAGCACACGGTCCAGCCGGACCTCGCTGTCGCGGCCCTGGGCGTCCCACGGGCCCGACCCGATGTCGAGCCAGTAGCGACCCCACCGGGCCTCGTCGCGCGCGTCGCGCGAGTGGTCCTTGCTCGTGAGCATGACGCCCAGCAGCCAGTCGCCGTCGGACCCGACGAGCAGGACGGGCCGGTCCTTGCCCTGCGAGAAGTTCTCCTCGAAGGGCACCCAGGTCCAGACGATCTCCCCGGGGTCCGGGTCGCCGTCGAGCCGCGGCGCGTACTGCGCGCGCACGCGACCCTCGTAGTCGCCGGGGTACGCGCCGGGCCGCCCGCCGCCCGCTCCCGACCGCGCCGGTGCACCGGGCCGGGCAGGGGCCGTCGGGCGTGGACCCGGGCGCGGGGACGGCGTCCGGCCCGACGGCTTCCGCTCCCTCCCTGGCGCGCGCGTCGCCGCGGTGCCCGTGCCGCCCTGCGAGCCCTGCGACGAGCGCGTGAGCCCGGAGACGACGGCGCGAGCCGCGTCGGTGAGTAGTCCCAGCCATCGGTTGCGTGCCACGCGCGCACCCTACCGGGCGTGCCTCACCGTGGTCAGGGCGGTCAGGGCGGTCAGGGCGGTCAGGGCGGTCAGGGCGGTCAGGGCGTGAGGTGCGCGGCGAGCGCGGCGGCCAGCGCGTCGGCGTCGCCGTCCACGACCACGCCGGCCGCGGCAGGTGCGAGCCGTCCCCACAGCAGGAGCGCGAGCTCGCGCGCGGGTGCTGACGCCGTCGCTGCCGGCGCACCGTCGCCGAGCACCCACGACCGTCCGGCGTCGGTGGCTCGCAGCGCGACGGGCACGGCGAGCGGCCCCGCTCGGCCGAGGCGGACCTGGCGAGGCGCCATGACCGTGACGACCTCGTCCACGGTGTCCGCCCAGACCACGGGCTCGACGTCGTCCACCGCGGAGCCGCCGGCGGCGCGCAGGTCGTGCAGGTGCACGAGCGCCTCGTGCGTCTGCCGGCGGTGCCAGAAGCGCACCGTCGAGGCCGGGTCGTCCGGTGCGAGGAGCGTCCATGCCGCGGCGTCCGGGTCGAGCGCGGCGAGCGTCGCGCGCAGCTCCGCCGCGTGCTCGGCGTAGAACGGAGCGAGGTCGAACGGGCCGGGCCCGAGCGGCGTCTCCTGCTGGCGCCGAGCCTGCGCGGCCGCCCAGTGGTGGACGCTCCCGACGTGCTCGACCAGGTCGCGGACCCGCCACCCGGCGCACGCCGGGACCGGCGTGCCCGGGTCGGCGTCGCGGATCCCGGCGAGGAACGCGTCCTGGAGGCGGGACAGCAGCGCGAGGTGGTCGAGGGCGTCGTCCATGGCGGGAGTATGCCCGCGGCGGACGGGCGGCGTCAGTGCCGACGCGGGTCTCGGCCGTACGAACCCTCCGTCGGACCGCTCAGCCGGCGAGGACGGCGTCCACCTCGCGCAGGAAGTCGTCGAGGTCGCCGGGGTTGCGCGACGTGACGAGCGTGTAGCCGTCGTCGTCCCGCACGACGGGACGGTCGACCCAGGCGCCGCCCGCGTTGAGCACGTCGGTCTCGAGCGACGGGTAGCTCGTGAGGGTCTTGCCCTCGACGGCCGCCGCCTCGACGAGCGCCCAGGGGCCGTGGCAGATCGCCGCGACGGGCTTGCCCGCGGTCGTGAACGCGCGCACGAGGCTCACGGCGGCGTCCTGGAGGCGCAGCGCGTCGGCGTTGATCGTGCCGCCGGGCACGAGCAGCAGGTCGTACTCGGCGGGGTCGGCGTCGGCGTGCGTGAGCGTCGGGGTGACGGTGCGGCCGGTGTCCTTGTCGTCCACGAGGGTCTGCACGTCGTCGGCCGACACGGCCGCGACGTCGACCTCCACCCCTTCGCCGCGCAGGTGCTCGAGCGGGACCACGAGCTCGTCCTGCTCGACGCCGTAGTTCGTCACGATCGCCAGCACGCGACGGCCGCCGGGGCGGCCGGAGGTCCGGTGCGCGGTGTCCTGGGCCATGAGCGCTCCTCTCGTCACCGGGCGGCCGGTGCCGCCGGGACCTCCACGCTAGGTCGGTGCGCGGCGCCCCGCAGGGCGGGCGGGTGCGCGACGCCGGACGTGGGACAATGGACGTTCCCGCCCGCCCGAGAGCGACCGTCGGCGCGCCGCCCCCGAGCGCGCGGCCCGACCCGCACGCCACTCCCAGGAGCGCACCCGCGTTGTCCCCGATCCCCAGCGCCCAGCTGAGCACCCGCATCCAGCCCGCGGCCACGCCGCCCGAGCTGATCCGGAACTTCTGCATCATCGCGCACATCGACCACGGCAAGTCGACCCTGGCCGACCGCATGCTGCAGCTCACCGGTGTCGTCGAGCCGCGCGCCATGCGCGCCCAGTACCTCGACCGCATGGACATCGAGCGCGAGCGCGGCATCACGATCAAGTCGCAGGCCGTCCGCATGCCGTGGGCGGTCGTCGAGGACGGGGTCGAGACCCCGCACGCGCTGAACATGATCGACACCCCGGGCCACGTCGACTTCACGTACGAGGTCTCCCGCTCGCTCGCCGCGTGCGAGGGCGCCGTGCTGCTCGTCGACGCGGCGCAGGGCATCGAGGCGCAGACCCTCGCGAACCTGTACCTCGCGATGGAGAACGAGCTCGAGATCATCCCCGTGCTCAACAAGATCGACCTCCCGGCGGCGCAGCCCGAGAAGTACGCGGAGGAGCTCGCGAACCTCGTGGGCGGCGACCCGGACGACGTGCTCAAGGTCTCGGGCAAGACGGGCGCGGGCGTCGAGGCGCTCCTCGACCGCATCGTCGAGCGCGTCCCCGCCCCCGTGGGCGACGCCGACGCCCCGGCGCGCGCGATGATCTTCGACTCCGTCTACGACACCTACCGCGGCGTCGTGACCTACGTGCGCGTCATCGACGGGAACCTCAACCCGCGCGAGCGCATCCTCATGATGTCGACGCGCGCGACCCATGAGCTGCTCGAGATCGGCGTCATCTCGCCCGAGCCGATCGTCACGAGGGGACTGGGCGTCGGCGAGGTCGGCTACCTCATCACGGGCGTGAAGGACGTGCGCCAGTCCAAGGTCGGCGACACGGTGACGAACTCCGCGAAGCCCGCGGCGGAGGCGCTCGGCGGCTACTCCGACCCCAAGCCGATGGTCTTCTCGGGCCTGTACCCGATCGACGGCACCGACTACCCGGTGCTGCGCGACGCGCTCGACAAGCTCAAGCTCAACGACGCCGCGCTCAACTACGAGCCGGAGACCTCGGTCGCGCTCGGCTTCGGCTTCCGCGTCGGGTTCCTCGGCCTGCTGCACCTGGAGATCGTGCGCGAGCGGCTCGAGCGCGAGTTCGACCTCGACCTCATCTCGACCGCGCCGAACGTCGTCTACGACGTGACGCTCGAGGACGGCACGCTCGTCAAGGTGACGAATCCGTCGGAGTTCCCGGGCGGCAAGATCAAGCAGGTCAGCGAGCCCGTCGTGCGCGCCACGATCCTCGCGCCGAGCGAGTTCGTCGGCACCGTCATGGGTCTGTGCAACGACCGCCGCGGCCAGATGCTCGGCATGGACTACCTGTCCGAGGACCGCGTCGAGCTGCGCTTCACGCTGCCGCTCGCCGAGATCGTGTTCGACTTCTTCGACCAGCTCAAGTCCCGCACGCGCGGGTACGCGTCGCTCGACTACGAGCCCTCGGGCGACCAGGTCGCGGACCTCGTCAAGGTCGACATCCTGCTCCAGGGCGAGCAGGTCGACGCGTTCAGCGCGATCGTGCACAAGGACAAGGCGTACGACTACGGCGTGATGATGACCGCCAAGCTCAAGGAGATCATCCCGCGCCAGCAGTTCGAGGTGCCGATCCAGGCGGCCGTGGGTGCGCGCGTCATCGCGCGCGAGACCGTGCGCGCGATGCGCAAGGACGTCCTCGCCAAGTGCTACGGCGGCGACATCAGCCGCAAGCGCAAGCTGCTCGAGAAGCAGAAGGAGGGCAAGAAGCGCATGAAGAACATCGGGTCCGTCGAGGTCCCGAAGGACGCCTTCATCGCCGCGCTCTCCTCTGACGCCGCGGGCGGCAAGGACACCAAGGACAAGTCGAAGAAGTGAGCCCGGCCCTGCCTGACGGCGAGCCGGTCCCGCCCGACGGCTCGCTCCCCGCGTGGGTCGCGTCGGGCGGGGCGGGCGTGGACGGCGGGGGTGCGGCGGGCCCGACGGCGCCGCGCGGGTTCGGCGTCTACCTGCACGTCCCGTTCTGCTCGGTCCGGTGCGGGTACTGCGACTTCAACACCTACACGGCCTCCGAGCTCGGCGGGGGCGCGAGCCAGGCGTCGTACGCGAGCACGGCGCTGCGCGAGATCGACCTCGCGGCCCGCGTCCTGCGCGACGCCGGCCTGCCCGAGCGGCCGGTGTCGACCGTGTTCGTCGGCGGCGGGACGCCCACGCTGCTGCCCGCCGGCGACCTCGCCCGCCTGCTCCACGGCGTGCGCGACGCGTGGGGCCTCGCGCCCGACGCCGAGGTGACGACCGAGGCCAACCCCGACTCGGTGACGCCGGAGTCCCTCGCGGAGCTCGCGGAGGCCGGGTTCACGCGCGTCTCGTTCGGCATGCAGTCCGCCGTCCCGCACGTGCTCGCGACCCTCGAGCGCACGCACGACCCGCGACGCATCCCCGACGTCGTGCGCTGGGCGCGCGACGCGGGCCTCCAGGTCTCGCTCGACCTCATCTACGGCACGCCGGGCGAGAGCCTGGACGACTGGCGGGCGAGCCTGGGCGCCGCCCTCGCGACGGGTGTCGACCACGTGTCGGCCTACGCCCTCGTCGTCGAGGCGGGCACCAAGATGGCCGCCCAGGTGCGCCGCGGCGAGGTGGCGCTGCCGAGCGAGGACGACCAGGCCACGAAGTACGAGCTCGCCGACGAGCTCCTCACCGAGGCCGGGCTGACCTGGTACGAGGTGAGCAACTGGGCACGCACGGACGACGACCGCTGCCGCCACAACCTCGCGTACTGGCGGGGCGACGACTGGTGGGGGATCGGGCCCGGTGCGCACTCGTACGTCGCGGCGCCGTCGGCCGGCCTCGCGCACGCGACGACCGGTCCGGCGACGGACCCGACGACCGTGACCGACGACACGGGCGCGTCGGTCCAGGACCCGCGGGTCGGCGTGCGATGGTGGAACGTGAAGCACCCGCGCCGCTACGCGGCGCTGCTCGAGGCGGGCACGAGCCCCGCCGCAGGGCGTGAGCTCCTCACGCGGGACGAGGGCCGGCTCGAGCAGGCCATGCTCGGCGTGCGGCTGCACGGGGGTCTCGACCTCGCGGTCCTGTCCCCGGCCGGACGGCGCGCCGTCGCCGGGCTCGTCGCGAACGGGCTCCTCGACGGCCGCGCGGCGATCGCGGGACGTGCGGTGCTCACCCTGCGAGGACGGTTGCTGGCAGACACGGTGGTACGGGAGATCACGGACGAGTGACGACGACCCACGAGGCATCTCGACCCGGGACGACCCCTGCGGTGGTCGGCCGCCCGACGCTCGAGACGCCTCGTGTCGTCGGGCACGTGCGCGCCCCGTCGTCGGGCCGCCGGCCGGGCCGCCCGACCGTGCGGTACCGGCGCATGCCGGGGCTGGACGGCCTGCGGGCGCTCGCCGTGGGGGTCGTGGTGGCGTTCCACCTCGCCCCCGCCACCTTCCCGGGCGGGTACGTCGGGGTCGACGTCTTCTTCGTGCTCTCCGGCTTCCTCATCACGACGCTGCTCGTGCGCGAGCACCGCGACCGGCAGCACGTGGGGCTGCGGTCCTTCTGGGCGCGCCGGGCGCGTCGCCTGCTGCCCGCGCTCGGGCTGGTCGTGGCGGTGTGCACGGCGGTCGCGGCGGTCGTCGGCGGCGACGTCCTCGTCGGGATCGGCCCCCAGCTGCTCGGCGCCGCGACGTTCACGAGCAACTGGGTCGACGTCGCGAGCGGCGCCACCTACTCGGGAGCCCTGCTCCCGCACCTCTTCGGCAACCTCTGGTCGCTCGCGGTCGAGGAGCAGTTCTACCTCCTGTGGCCGCTCGCCGTCGTGCTCCTGTGCGTCGTGCGGCCCCTGCGCCGCCGGGCGCCGTGGATCGTCGCCGGTCTGGGGCTGGCGTCCGCGGCCCTCATGGCGCTGCTCTACGCGCCCGGCACCGACCCGACGCGCGTCTACGTCGGTACCGACACCCACCTCTTCGCGCTCATGGCCGGGGCGGCGCTCGCGTTCTGGCACGTGCGCCCCGTCCAGCGGCCCGACGGCGACGCCCGGTCGAGCGCCGACGCGCACGTCCTCCTGCCGGGCGGGCCGCGCGTGCGCACGCCGCGCGGCCGGCTCGCCGTCCTCGCCGCCGGGGTGGCGGGCGCGGTCGTGCTCGGGGTCGCGGTCGCGACGATGCGCTGGGACGACGCCCTCGCCTACCGCGGCGGGCTGCTCGTGTGCGCCGTCGCCGCGACCGCGGTGCTCAACGCCGTCGTGTGCCTGCCGGGTGTCGGCACGCAGCTCGACCGCGGCCCGCTCGGCTGGGTCGGACGGCGTTCCTACGGGCTCTACCTGTGGCACTGGCCGGTGCTCGTGCTCGCTGCGGCCTCGCTCGGGACCGTGGTCGGTCCCGTGCCGCCGGGAACGGTGCACCCGGTGGTCGTGGTCGTGACGCTCGCCGTGACGGTCGTCGCGGCGGCGCTCTCCTTCCGGTACGTCGAGCGGCCCGTCCTGCGGCGCGGGCTGCGCGGCGCGGCCCGCGACCTCGCGCACCGGCTCCAGCCGACGTCCGACGAGGCCGGGCCGCGGGTCCTCACCCGCCGGGGCTGGGCGCTCGCGGCGTCGTCCGCGCTCGTCGTCGGCCTCTCCGCCGCCGGGGTCGTCACGGCACCCGCCACGACGAGCGTCGAGCAGCAGATCGCGGCGGGGGAGCAGGCCGCGCGGGCGACGCAGCCCGCGTCGGACGCCCCGGCGGAGGCCGCTCCGGAGGCGGACGCCCCGGAGGGGGCGGCACCGGCTGACGGAGCCGGGCCGGAACCCGCCGCCTCGCCCGCACCGGACCCTGGGCCCGGGGCCGACGAGGCACCGGGAGCGCCGGTCGCCGCACCGACGGGGGACCGGGTCACCGTCGTCGGCGACTCGGTGACGCTCGCGAGCGCGCCCGCGCTCATGTCCGCGCTCCCGGGCGCCTACGTCGACGGCGCGGTCTCGCGCCAGGTCAAGGACGGACCGGCCGCGCTCGCCGCCGCGCGCGACGCGGGCGCGCTGCGGCCCTACGTCGTCGTCTCCCTCGGGACGAACAGCACCGCGAGCGCCGCGGCGATGGACGAGCTGCTCGCGGCGATCGGACCCGACCACCGCGTCGTGCTCGTCACCGGGTACGCCGACCGGCCATGGGTCCCGGGAACCAACGCCGAGATCGTCGCCGCCGCGGGCCGGCACCCCGGCGTGGTCGTCGCGGACTGGGCGGCCGCGGTGGCCGCGGACCCGTCCGTGCTCGGCCCGGACGGCGTGCACCCCACGGACGCCGGCGGGACGACGTACACGGCGGTCGTCGTCGACGGCCTGACCCGCGCGGCGGCGCTGGGCTCCGCGACGAGCTGACCCTGCGCACGTCGTGCGGTCTCGCCCGTGGGGGGCGCCGGGTGACTTCTGCCCCCCGGCCGTTCCGCCCGGCGTTTCCCCTAGCGTCGTCGGCGGAATCCCGAGAGGCTGTACGGCGACAGCGAAATGTGCGACCGACACACGACGTCCACATCCGGTGCGTGGCGGCGGTTCACCGCGGCCCCGTCGACCGTCCGAGGAGACCCATGAGCGAGAGCACCGCCGGCGGCCCGCCGCGCGACGAGAACGAGCCGCAGCTCCCGTCCGACGACGCCCCGGCGTCCGAGAACCCGTACGCGGCGGCCGAGCCGTCGGTCCCGCCCCAGGAGCCCACCGCCCAGGAGCCGCCGGCGCCGCAAGAACCTCCCGCACCCCAGAGCCCGCCCGCCCCGCAGATGCCGCCCGGCCCCGCGCAGCCCGCGGCCCCGCCCTACGGCGCTCCCCCCGCGGGTGCGTACCCGCCCCCGGCCGGGCCGCCTCCCGGTCAGCCGTACGGCGCTGCGCCGGCCGGTGCGTACCCGCCGCCTGCGGGGCCGCCGCCCGCGCAGCAGTACGGCCAGCAGCCGCCGGGGCAGCCGCCGTACGGCGGGCAGCCCGGCTACCCGCCGCCGGCCGCGCCGTACGGGCAGCCGGGGTACCCGGGGCAGACGGTCCAGGTGCAGGACGCGTTCTCCTACGGCTGGAACAGGTTCACGCAGAACGTCGGGGTCATCCTCGGCGGCGTCCTCACGTACGTCGCCGTGCTCGCCGGCCTGTCGGTCGCGTTCTGGGCGATCCTCGTCGGGACGGCGCAGACGACCGTCGACCCGGTCACCGGCGAGGTCAGCACGGCGGGCGGGTTCGCGTTCGGGTTCGGCACGTTCCTGTTCGTCGCGGTCTTCGTCGTGCTCGGCTTCCTCGTGCAGGCCGCGGTGGTCAACGTGTCGCTCCTGGTCACCCGGGGCAAGAAGCTCGAGTACGCGGACTTCTTCCGGTACCCGAACCTCGGCACCGTGATCCTCGCCGCCCTCCTCATCGGGCTCGCGACGGGCGTGCTGGCCATCACGATCGTGGGACCGATCGTGTTCGTGTTCTTCGCCCAGTTCACGCTGTTCTACGTCATCGACAAGAAGCTCGGCGTCTTCGACGCGTTCAAGGCGAGCTTCACGGTCGTGAGCAGGAACCTCGGCACGGTCGTGCTGCTGTTCCTCGGCGTGTACCTCGCGCAGCTCGTCGGGACGCTCCTGTGCTACGTCGGCCTCCTCGTCGCGCTGCCGGTCGCCCAGATCGCGACGGCGTACGTGTACCGACGCCTGAACGCCGAGCAGCCCGTCTGACGAGGGTGGGCGCCGCGGTGCTCGCCGCGCGCCCAGGCCTCTGAGCAGCCAGGATAGGACCGAGCACGTCGAGGACGCGTGCTGCCCGCAGCACGTGACGACGAGGAACGAGGTGCATGATGACGGACCCCACGAACCCGGGCGGCCAGCCGCCCCGCGACGACGAGCCGACGCCGACGGACGGTTCCGGCACCCCGCAGCAGCCCGCAGAACCGCCCGCCGGTCCGACCCCGGACCAGCCCGCAGGCCCACCACCCACGACCCCCGACGCCGACGCTCCGCCGGCCTCGCCGTACGGTCCGGGCGGGACGACGCCGCAGGACCCGGCCGCGCCGCCGTCGGGTCCGCCGGCCTGGGGTGCACCGCAGGACCCGGCCGCCCCGCCGTCGGGCCCGCCCGCGTACGGTGCGCCCGGCGCCTACGGCGCACCTGCGGGCGCGCCGGGCGACCCCACGGCCCCGGGCCCGACCACCCCGCCGCCGGGCGCCTACCCGCCCCCGTCCGGCGCCTATCCTCCGCCGCCGGGTACGTACCCGCAGGCGGCGGGCGGCTACGGCGCCCAGCCCGGGTACACCGGGCCGGCGTTCGCGGTGGGTGAGGCGATCTCCTACGGCTGGCGCAAGGTCACCTCGAACCTCGGTCCGTGGATCCTCGTCGCGCTCATCTTCATCGCGGTCAACGTGGCGTGGAACCTCATCACGGGCGGGTTCGACCGGTTCCAGGACCAGTTCGACTACACGGACACCAGCTTCGCCGCGGTCACGGGCGTCACGTTCGCGAGCGTCCTGCTCGGGATCGTCGGCACCGTCATCAGCTACCTCGTCACGGCGATCTTCACGCGCGGCGCGCTCGACGAGGTGGACGGTCGCCGCCCGGACGTCGCGGCGTTCTTCCGGATCGGCAACGTCGTCAACGTGCTGCTCGCGGCGCTGATCGTCGGCATCCTCACAGGCGTCGGGCTCATCCTGTGCGTCCTGCCCGGGCTTGCGGTGCTGCTCTTCTCCGCGTTCGTCTACTACGTCGCGCTCGACCAGGGCGTCGACGCGATCACGGCGGTCCGGACGAGCTTCTCGCTCGTGGCCAAGAACTTCGGCCAGGTGTTCCTGCTGCTGCTCGCGCTCTTCGGCATCAACATCCTCGGCGCGATCCCGTGCGGCCTCGGCCTGTTCGTCACGATCCCGCTGAGCTACGTGGCCGTCGGTTTCGCCTACCGCCGCCTCACCGGGGGCGTGCCCGCCGCCTGACGGCCGGTCGTCGTCGCCCGTCCACCGCGCCCCGGTGCCGCCCGTCGGTGCCGGGGCGCGGTGCGTCCGGGCCCCGGGCGAGGTGGTCAGGACGCCGTGACGAAGTCGATGAGCTCCTCGACGCGACCGAGCAGGGACGGCTCGAGATCCGCGTACGTGCGTACGGTGCCGAGGATGCGCTGCCACGCGCGGCCGACGTCCTCCGCGGACTCCGCGGGCCAGCCCAGCTCGCGCAGGATGCCACGCTTCCACTCCGTGCCCCGCTCGATCACGGGCCAGCGGTCCAGGCCGACGCGCGCCGGCTTCACGGCCTGCCACACGTCGACGTACGGGTGCCCGAGCACGAGCACGGTGCCTGCGGGGGAGCGGCGCAGCGCCTCGTCGGCGATCCGCCGCTCCTTGCTCCCGGGGACGAGGTGGTCCACGAGCACGCCCACCCGGCGCTGCGGCGTCGGGCCGAAGTCCGCGAGCGCCGCCGCGAGGTCGTCCACGCCGTGGAGCGGCTCGACGACGACGCCCTCGACGCGCAGGTCGTCGCCCCACACCTTCTCGACGAGCTCGGCGTCGTGCTTGCCCTCGACCCAGATGCGGCTGCCGCGGGCCACCCGCGCCCGCTGCCCGACGACGGCCCGCGAGCCGGACGCGGTGCGTGCGGGGGCGGCGGGGGCGCGGGACGTGACGGGCGCGGTGAGCTCGACCGGTTCGCCGTCGACCCAGAACCCGGGCCCGAGCGGGAACGTCCGCGTGCGGCGCGCACGGTCCTCGAGCACGACCACGTGCATGCCGCCCGACTTCTCGACCCGCACGACGGCGCCGACCCACCCCGTCTGCACCTCCTCGACCACGAGCCCGCGCTCGGCGGGCTGCGGTCGGGAGACCGGTCGCGCGCGGTGGTGGGCGGGGGCGGGCGTGCCGCCGAGGACGTCGGAGCCATACCGGTCGAAGGACACGCCGTCACCCTAGGTCAGCGCCGGACGCCCCCCGGCGAGATCGGCCCGTGCGTCGCGACATCGGCCTCCGGAGGGTCGATCTCGGACGCTCGGGCCGATCTCGGCGCTCTGCTCCGGATGCGTCTCCGGCGCGCGCGGTGCCGGGCCGGGGTGGTACCACGGAGCGGTGAGCCCGCAGCGCGCCGAACCGGACCCGAACCGCTGGCGTGTGCTGCCCGTCTGCCTCGCGGTGGGCTTCGTCACGACGCTCGACGTCTCGATCGTCAACGTCGCCCTGCCGTCGATCGAGTCGTCGCTCGAGGCGGGCCCCACGGAGCTCCAGCTCGTCGTCGCGGGCTACACGCTCGCGTTCGGGCTCGCCCTGGTGCCCGCCGGCCGACTCGGGGACGCGGGCGCCCGGCGCTCGCTGTTCATCGCCGGCCTGGTGGGCTTCGCGCTCATGAGCCTCGCGTGCGGGCTCGCGCCCACCGACACGTGGCTGGGCGTCGCGCGCCTGCTCCAGGGGGTGAGCGCGGGCATCCTCAACCCGCAGGTCGTCGGGCTCATCCAGCAGCTGTTCTCGGGGTTCGAGCGCGGCCGGGCGTTCGGCATGTTCGGCGCGACGATCGGCGTCTCGACGGCGCTCGGCCCGCTGCTCGGCGGCCTCATCATCGCGGCGGCCGGCTCCGCGGACGGGTGGCGCTGGGTGTTCCTCGTGAACCTCCCGGTCGTCGCCGTCCTGCTGCCGTTCGCGTGGCGGCTCGTGCCCGGACCACCGCCCTCCGACGCGCGGACCAGACGGGGCCCGCGTCGCCTCGACCTCGTCGGGCTGACGCTCCTGGGCGCCGCGACGCTCGGCGTCATGATGCCGTTCGTCACGACCACGGGGCAGGGCGACGACGCGTCGCGCTGGTGGTGGCTCGCCGCCGCGGCGGCGGCGGGGCTGGCGGCCGTGGCCTGGGAGCGGCGCTACCAGCGGCGTACGGGGGAGGCGGTGCTCGACCCGCAGGTCGTGGGGCTGGGGTCCTTCCGCAACGGGGCGCTGCTCGGGCTCGCCTACTTCGCGGGCTTCACGGGCATCTTCCTCGTCGTCACCCTCTACCTCCAGGACGAGCTCGGGTACACGCCGCTCCAGGCAGGGCTCGTCGGGACGCCGTTCGCGGTCGCGTCGGGAGTCTCCGCGTGGTTCTCGGGCCGGTGGGTCGCGCGGTGGGGCCGCCAGCTCGTCGTGGGTGGCGTGCTGCTCGTCCTCGTCGGGGTGGTCGCGGCGGACGCCGTGGTGCGGCTGCTCGGGGACGACCCCGGCGCGGTCGGACCGGCGCTCGCGGGCGCGCTGCTGGTCGCCGGGGCGGGCAGCGGCACGGTCATCGCGCCGAACCAGACCCTCACGCTGTCCGAGGTCCCCGTGAGCCGCGCGGGCGTCGCGGGGAGCATGCTCCAGCTCGGCCAGCGCATCGGGTCGGCGGTCGGGATCTCGGTCGTGCTGTCCGTGTACTACGGCGGACTGGCGAGCGGCGACACGGCGGCGCACGCGACGGGGCGCGCGCTGCTCGTGACGATCGTGCTCGTCGCGCTCGCGCTCGTCGTCGGGCTCGTGGACCTGCGTTCGCGACGAGCGGAGGACCGCGGGACGGGCCGCGCGGACGCGTAGGATTGGCACTCGGAGGTCGAGAGTGCCGACGCCCGCGCGCCCGCCCGGGGCGGCGACGGTGCGGCACACGGAGGTGGACGTGAGCGAGGAGCGCCGGCTCGAGGTGCTGCGGGCGATCGTCGAGGACTACGTCCTCACGCGCGAGCCCGTGGGGTCGCGCGTGCTCACCGAGCGGCACAGCCTCGGCGTCTCGCCCGCGACGATCCGCAACGACATGGCGGCCCTCGAGGACGCCGGGTTCATCGCGCAGCCGCACACCTCTGCGGGGCGCATCCCGACGGACAAGGGCTACCGCCTCTTCGTCGACCGCCTCTCGGGCGTGAAGCCGCTGTCGGCGCCGGAGAAGCGCGCGATCGAGACCTTCCTCTCCGAGGGGGTCGACCTCGACGACGTCATCGCGCGCGCCGGGCGTCTGCTCGCGCAGCTCACGGGCCAGGTCGCGGTCGTGCAGTACCCGTCCCTGAGCCGGTCCGGGCTGCGTCACCTCGAGCTCGTGCCGGTCGGGGAGTCGCGCCTGCTCGTCGTCATCATCACCGACACCGGGCGCGTCGAGCAGCGCACGCTCGAGGTCGCGAGCGTGCCCGGCGAGGGCACCCTCGTCGAGGTCCGGGCGCGGCTCAACGCGGCGGCCGCGGGCAAGCGCCTCACCGACCTCGCCACGGGGCTCGCCGCGGTGACGGAGAGCTTCCACCCCGACGACGCCCCGCTCGTGCGCGCGGTGGGCGACCTCGTCGCGCAGACGCTCGCTGAGGAGAGCGAGGAGCGCCTCGTGCTCGCCGGCACGGCGAACCTCGCCCGTGCGGGCATGCGGTTCGAGCACGCGCTGCGCCCGGTCCTCGAGGCGCTCGAGGAGCAGGTCGTCCTTCTCGGTCTCCTCACCGAGATGGCGGCCGACTCTGGCGTGAGCGTGCGGATCGGGCACGAGACCCAGCTCGAGGGCCTCGTCGAGACCTCCGTCGTGACGACCGGTTACGGTAACGACGGTGACACGGTCGCCCTCGTCGGCTCGATCGGGCCGACCCGCATGGACTATCCCGGGACCATCGCGGCGGTGCGCGCCGTCGCGCGCTACCTGTCACGGGTGCTCGGCACGTGAGCCCCGCCGCGGCCTCCCCGCGCGCGGCGGGCACCCTCGACGACCGGCCCCGTGCCGGTCTCACGACCCCCAGACCCTTCACGACCGGCCCCGTGCCGGCCTCACGACCCGCACCAGCAGAGAGTGACGTGTGAGCGACTACTACGAGATCCTGGGCGTGGCGCGCGACGCCAGCCAGGACCAGATCAAGAAGGCGTACCGCAAGCTCGCGCGCGAGCTGCACCCGGACGTCGCGGGCGAGGAGGCGGGGGACCGCTTCAAGGACGTCGCGCGCGCGTACGAGGTGCTCTCCAACCCCGAGAAGCGCCAGCAGTACGACCTCGGCGTCGACCCGAGCGCCCCCGGCGGGGGCGCCGGCCCCATGGGCGGCGGCTTCGGCTTCCAGGACATCTTCGAGACGTTCTTCGGCGGCGGGCAGGCGCAGCAGGGCCCCATCCCGCGCGCCCGGCGCGGCCAGGACGCGCTCGTGCGGCTCGACATCGACCTGTCCGAGGCGACGTTCGGCGCGCAGCGCGAGCTCCAGGTGGACACCGCGGTCGTGTGCGGGACGTGCGGCGGCACGTGCTGTCGTCCGGGCACCTCGCCGCGCACGTGCGACGTCTGCCACGGGCGCGGCACGGTCCAGCGCGTCGCGCGCTCGTTCCTCGGCCAGGTCATGACGAGCGCCCCGTGCGCCGCGTGCCAGGGCTTCGGCACCGTCATCCCCGAGCCGTGCGCCGAGTGCTCCGGCGAGGGTCGCGTGCGCAGCCGCCGCAGCCTCACCGTCAACGTCCCCGCGGGCGTCGACACCGGCACGCGCATCAAGCTCACCGCGCAGGGCGAGGTCGGGCCGGCCGGCGGCCCCGCGGGCGACCTCTACGTGGAGATCCGCGAGCGCAACCACGACACGTTCGTGCGCCGCGGCGACGACCTGCACTGCACGCTCCAGGTGCCCATGACCGCGGCCGCGCTCGGCACGGTCCTCGAGCTCGAGACGCTCGACGGAGCCCAGGAGATCGACCTGCGCCCGGGCACGCAGCCGGGCCAGATCGTCACGCTCAAGAACCTGGGGGTCGGGCACCTGCACGGCAGCGGCCGTGGCGACCTCAACGTGCACATCGAGGTCCAGGTGCCGCGCGAGCTCGACGAGGAGCAGGAGCAGCTCCTGCGCACGCTCGCGACGCTGCGCGGCGAGGAGCGGCCCGAGCCGCGCCTGTCCGCCGCGCACCCGGGCGTGTTCTCGCGCCTGCGCGACAAGCTCTCCGGGCGCTGAGAGGGGCGGGCGCGTGAGTGCTCCGGTGTTCCTCGCCGAGACCGGGCTCGACGCCGTCGCGCCCGGCGACCGCTACGTCCTCGACGGGGCGGAGGGGCGCCACGCGGGCGTCGTCCAGCGCCGCGGGACGGGTGAGCGGGTCGACGTCGTGGACGGGGACGGGCTGCGCCTGCGGTGCGTCGTCGAGCACGCCGACGCGGGCCGCGTGACCCTGCTCGTGCAGGAGGTCGACCGCGAGCCCGCGCCCGCCGTCGTCGTGACGCTCGTCCAGGCCCTGGCCAAGGGCGACCGCGACGAGATGGCGATCGAGGCGGCCACCGAGATCGGGGTCGACGTCGTGGTCCCGTGGCAGGCGGAGCGCTCCGTCGTCGTGTGGCGGGGCGAGCGCGCCGCGAAGTCCCGCGCGCGCTGGCTCGCGACCGTCCGCACCGCGACGAAGCAGGCGCGTCGCGCGCGCCTGCCGCACGTGGAGGTGGCTCTCGACTCGCGTGGCCTCGCCGCCCGGGCGGCCGACGTCGTCGCGCGGGGCGGGTGCGCGATCGTGCTGCACGAGGAGGCGGCGACGCCGCTCGCCGACGTCGCGCTGCCCGACGGCGCGACCGCGGACGGCGGGCCGGCGCCCGAGGTGCTGGTCGTCGTCGGCCCGGAGGGCGGGATCTCCGACCGTGAGGTCGCCGACCTCACGGCGGCCGGCGCGGTCGCGGCCCGGCTGGGCCCGCACGTCCTGCGCACGTCGACCGCCGGACCCGTCGCCGTCGCGCTGCTCGCCGAGCGCCTCGGCCGCTGGGGCGTGGCGGCCGGGCCTGGACTAGCCTCGGGGTCATGACGAGCACCGACGCACGCACGGACCCGGACTGCCTCTTCTGCCGCATCGTCGCGGGCGAGCTGCCCGCGGACGTCGTGGCGACGAGCGACCGTGCGATCGCCTTCCGCGACATCAACCCGCAGGCTCCGGTGCACGTGCTCGTCGTGCCGCGCGACCACCACGGCGACATCGCCCAGCTCGCGGCCGCCGACCCGGAGCTGCTGAGCGACGTCGTCGCGCTCGCCGACGAGGTCGCGGGCGACCAGGCCGACGGCCAGTTCCGCCTGATCTTCAACTCCGGCCCGCGCGCCGGGCAGAGCGTGTTCCACGTGCACGGGCACGTCATCGCGGGCGCCGAGCTCGGGTGGACGCCCGCCTGAGCCCTGCGCGAAAGGACGTGTGGGGCCCGAGCACGCTCGGTACGATAGAGGCGATCTGCGGGGCCCTGGCGGCCCCGGCCCTACCGTCCGACCGAAGGAGCGCAGCGGCGCAAGCCGGCTCATGACCTCTCCGTCCCGAGAACCCGACCCCCAGCCGCACCGGGTCGAGCACCGCATCGTCATCCCGAACCACGTGCCGATGGTGGCGCTCCTCGGCAGCCGCGACTCCGTGCTCCGGGCCGTCGAGGAGGGGTTCGGCTCGGTCGACGTGCACGTGCGCGGCAACGAGATCGCGGTCTCCGGCCCTCCGGGGGATGTCGCGCTCGCCTCGCGGCTGCTCGACGAGCTCGTCGAGGTCGTCGAGGCCGGCACGCAGCTCACGGCGGACGTCGTGTCGCGCTCCATCGCGATGCTCACGGCCGCGACGGCGTCGCGCCCGGCCGAGGTGCTGACGCTCAACATCCTGTCGAGCCGCGGGCGCACGATCCGGCCCAAGACCGTCGGGCAGAAGCGCTACGTCGAGGCGATCGACGCCAGCACGATCACGTTCGGCATCGGGCCCGCGGGCACGGGCAAGACGTACCTCGCGATGGCCAAGGCCGTCCAGGCGCTGCAGTCCAAGCAGGTCAACCGGATCATCCTCACGCGCCCGGCCGTCGAGGCGGGGGAGCGGCTCGGGTTCCTGCCCGGCTCGCTCACGGAGAAGATCGACCCGTACCTGCGCCCGCTGTACGACGCGCTGCACGACATGATCGACCCCGACTCGATCCCCAAGCTCATCGAGGCAGGCACGATCGAGGTCGCGCCGCTGGCCTTCATGCGCGGCCGGAGCCTCAACGACTCGTTCATCATCCTCGACGAGGCGCAGAACACGACGACCGAGCAGATGAAGATGTTCCTCACGCGCCTCGGGTTCGGGTCGCGCATGGTCATCACGGGCGACGCGACGCAGGTGGACCTGCCCGGCGGCACCCAGTCCGGGCTGCGCGTGATCGAGGACGTCCTCACGGGCGTGGACGACGTCGAGTTCTGCCGGCTCACGTCGTCCGACGTCGTGCGCCACCGGCTGGTGAGCGAGATCATCGACGCGTACGCGCGGTGGGACCTCGCGTCCGGGACCGGCGCCGGGGTGCGACAGGGGACGGGCGGCGGGCCGCGCCGCCGCGACGACGAGCGCCGCGGACGCCCCGCGGGCAGGGACCGACGGACGAGGGACGACGCGTGAGCATCGAGGTCAACAACGAGACCGAGGCCGAGGTCGACGAGGCCGAGTTCGCGGCGCTCGCGCGCTACGTGCTCGACGCGATGCGCGTGCACCCGCAGAGCGAGCTGTCGATCCTCTTCGTCGACACCGACGTCATGACCGAGCTGCACGTGCGCTGGATGGACGAGCCGGGCCCGACGGACGTGCTCTCGTTCCCCATGGACGAGCTGCGGCCCGGCCGCGACGGCGAGGTGTCCGGCCCCGGCCAGCTCGGCGACGTCGTGCTGTGCCCGGAGGTCGCCGCGCAGCAGGCGGTGACCGCGGGTCACTCGGCCGCGGAGGAGATGCTGCTGCTCACGACGCACGGCATCCTGCACCTGCTCGGCTACGACCACGCCGAGCCGGAGGAGGAGAAGGAGATGTTCGCGCTCCAGCGCAAGCTGCTCCTGACCTTCCTCGCCGGCCGGTGAGCGGCGAGCCCGTCGCGCTCCTGGCGGTCCTGACCGTCCTCACGGTCGTGCTCGCCGCGGCGCTGAGCGCCGGCGAGGCGGCGGTGCTGCGCGTGACGCGCGCGGCGGTCAGCGAGGCCGCGCTCGGCGAGGACCTGACGACGCCGCCGCGACCCTCGAGGCGTCGCGCCCTTGCCCTGCTCGCGGACCCGGCCGCGACCGCCCGCTCCGTCGGCTTCGTGCGCGTCGTCGCCGAGGTCGCCGCGATCACGTGCCTCACGCTGCTCGTCGCCGCGTGGCTCGAGCCGTGGTGGCAGGTCCTGCTCGTCGCGCTCGCGGTGAGCGTCGTGGTCGGGCTCCTCGTCGTGCGGGTCAGCCCGCGGTCTCTGGGCCGGAGGCACGCCGTGCGCGTCCTGCTCGCTCTCTCGGGCCTCCTCACGGGTATCGTCGCCGCGACCCGCTGGCTCACGCGCCTCGCGCCCGCACCCGACTCCGGAGCGCACGAGCGCGAGCTGCAGGACATGGTGGACCGCGTGAACGAGTCCGAGGTCATCGAGGACGAGGAGCGCGAGCTCATCCGCTCGGTGTTCGAGCTCGGGAGCACGCTGACGCGCGAGGTCATGGTCCCGCGCACGGACATGGTCACGACCTCGCGGGACACGCCGCTGCGCAAGACGCTGTCGCTGTTCCTGCGCTCGGGTTTCTCCCGCATCCCCGTGACGGGGACGTCCGCGGACGACCTCGTCGGCGTCGCCTACTTCAAGGACGTCGTGCGCGTCCTCCAGGGCGGCCCGGAGACGGACGCCCGGCCGGTCGGCGACGTCGCGCGCGCCGCGATCTTCGTGCCCGAGTCCAAGCCCGTGGACGACCTCCTGCGCGAGATGCAGGCGTCGTCCTCGCACATCGCGATGGTCGTCGACGAGTACGGCGGCATCGCCGGGCTCGTGACCATCGAGGACGCGCTCGAGGAGATCGTCGGCGAGCTGACCGACGAGCACGACCGGCCCGAGCCCGAGGTCGAGGACCTCGGCGAGGGCGTGCTGCGCGTCCCCGCGCGGCTCGGCGTGGACGAGCTCGGCGAGCTCTTCGGCCTCGACCTGGACGACGACGACGTGGACACCGTCGGCGGTCTGCTCGCCAAGACCCTCGGCAAGGTCCCGCTGCCCGGTTCCGTGGCCGACGTCCACGGCCTGCGGATCGAGGCCGACCGGGTCGAGGGCCGGCGCAAGCAGCTCGCGACCGTCCTCGTCTCCCACGCTGCCCCACCGTCCGTCGTACCGCCCGCGGCGCCCCTCGAGCCGGAGACCCCGGCCGACCACCGACCCTCCCTCCCGACCGTGAAGGACACCCCGTGAGCACGACCACCCCCGAGCACCGCTCCGGATTCGCCTGCCTGGTCGGGCGGCCCAACGCCGGCAAGTCGACCCTGACCAACGCCCTCGTCGGCCAGAAGGTCGCCATCACGTCGGGGCGCCCGCAGACGACCCGGCACACGATCCGCGGGATCGTGCACCGCCCCGACGCGCAGCTCGTGCTCGTCGACACCCCGGGCCTGCACCGGCCCCGCACGCTGCTCGGCGAACGCCTCAACGACCTCGTGCGGGAGACGCTGACCGAGGTCGACGTCATCGCCTTCTGCCTGCCGGCGGACCAGAAGATCGGGCCGGGCGACCGGTTCATCGCGAACGAGCTCGCCGCGCTCATGCGCGGGCGCCGCGGCACGCCCGTGGTCGCCGTCGTGACGAAGGCGGACCTCGTCGACCGCGGCACGCTCGCCGCGCACCTGCTCGCCGTGGACCGGCTGGGGGAGATCGCGGGCGGCTGGGCGGACATCGTGCCGGTCTCGGCGCAGGACGGCTACCAGGTGGACGTCCTCACCGGCGTCCTGGTCTCGCACCTCCCCGAGGGGCCGGAGCTCTACCCGGGCGGGGAGCTCACCGACGAGCCCGAGGCCGTCATGGTCGCGGAGCTCGTGCGCGAGGCCGCGCTCGAGGGCGTGCGCGACGAGCTGCCGCACTCGCTCGCCGTCCAGGTCGAGGAGATCGTGCCCCGCGAGGGCAGTGGCGACGAGGCCAGCGGGCGCCCGCCGCTGCTCGACGTGCGGGTCAACCTCTTCGTCGAGCGCGACTCGCAGAAGGCGATCGTCATCGGCCGAGGCGGCTCGCGGCTGCGCGAGGTCGGCACGCGCGCCCGGCACGGCATCGAGGCGCTCCTCGGGACCCGCGTCTACCTCGACCTGCACGTCAAGGTCGCCAAGGACTGGCAGCGCGACCCCAAGCAGCTCCACCGTCTCGGCTTCTGACGCGTCTGGCGAACGGGCGGGGGAGAGCCCCCGTCCGGTCGTCGGGGCGTCACCAGGGACCCGCGTCCGGGGCGCGACGTACGATTCCCCGGTGATCTTCCGGACCGCCGCGACCACCGCCGCCCTCGCGATCGTCCTCGCGATCGTCGGTGCGGTCACGGGACCGCAGTGGGACCCGGTGCCCGTGACCGAGCACCGGCGGCCCGCGACGCCCGACACCACGATCGGCGGCCAGCCCCCCGGGGGCGCCGCTCCGGTCGGCACGTTCGACGTGCGCGAGACGGAGGTGACGATCCGGCTCGACGGCGCGACGGTCGGCGGCATCTTGCGCGAGCCCGTCGACGCGGGGGGCGACCTCCCGGGCGTGGTGTTCGTGCACGGCGCGGGCACGGGCCTCGCGACGGAGGCGTTCGTCGACGTCGCGACCGACCTCGCGAGCGCCGGTGTCGTGACGCTCGTGCCCGACAAGCGCCTCGACACGTACACGACGCGCCACCGCGACTACGAGGCCATGGCGCGCGACTACGAGCACTCCGTGGACCTGCTCCGGGCGCGACCGGGGGTCGACCCGGACCAGGTCGGCCTGTACGGGGAGTCGGAGGGCACGTGGATCGTGCCCGTGATGGCGGTCGAGGACCCGACGATCGCGTTCTCCGTGCTCGTGTCCGCCCCGGTCGTGCCGCCGCGCCAGCAGGCCGCGTTCGCGGTCGACAGCTACCTGCGCAACACGGACGTCCCGCACGGGGTGTTCCGCGCGATCCCGCGCGCGGTCGGCATGGCGATCCCGGGAGGTGGGTTCGAGTACGCCGACTTCGACGTCGAGCCGTTCCTCGAGCGGCTCACCCAGCCGGTCCTCGTCGTCTACGGCACCGCGGACCCGTCGATGCCGGTCGAGCAGGGCGCGCAGCAGATCCTCGACGCGACCGGACCGTCGTCGGTGTCCGGCGGCGCCGACGTCACCGTCCGGTTCTACGAGGACGCGAACCACGGGATCAAGATCGACGACGTGCTCGTCCCCGACTTCCCGCGCGACCTCGGCGCGTGGATCACGTCCCTGCCGGACAGCGCGACCGCGCAGCCGCAGGTCGCCGGCGCGGAGCCGAACCAGCAGTACCTCGCGGGGCCCGTCCCGACCCCGCGCTGGCTCGGCAACGGCGACCTCCTCGTCGGGCTCGTGCTCGGCGCCGTGGGCCTGCTCGTGCTGGGGCCGGTCGTCGGGCTCCTGGGCGGGCTCGTGCGACGCCTGCGTCGCGTCGCCGGGCGCCCGAGCGCGCCAGCCGGGCTCGCGCCCGGCTTCCGGCTGCCGCTCGCCGGGCTCGGGGCGGGGGCCGTCGGGACGACGGTGGCCCTCGTGGTCTACCTCGTCGCCGTCGCCCGGCTCGCGCTCGACTACGAGAAGGACGCGTGGGTCGTGCAGGGCGGCTGGGTCGGGGTGCGGCTCGTCGGGCTCGCGACGCTCGTCGCCGCAGCCCTCCTGATCAACCGCTCCGCGGAGGTCCGGGCGGCGCGACGAGCAGCGGCGGAGCTCTCCGACGCGGGCGGCACGGACGTGCTCGAGGAGGGGCGGACCGGAGTGCTGCGCGTCGCGCGAGGCGTGACGACGCGCGTCATGCTGTGGTGCGTCGTCGCGGGCGCGGCGATCCTCCTCGTCATCCTCGCGTACTGGGGCGTGTACCAGCTCGGCATCTGACCGCTCGCCCGGGCGCGGGCGACGCCGCGTGCGTATCGTGGACAGGTGAGGCGCCGTCGGCTCGCGCAGGACCGGGCGGCTCGTGCCGGGCACGTCACCCACGAGCCGACGACGGACGGTGCCAGCGCACCGGCGAGCTTCGTCAGCTTCGAGCTCCTCCCGCCCGAGCTGCGCACGGACGACCGCTTCGACGCCGTGTTCGACGGCGAGCCGGAGGCCGTGCGCGACCACGACGCGGCCGTGCCGGCCACCCCGGCCGCCCGGAGGGACCGACGCCGCACCCCGCACCCTCAGGGCCACGGGAGCACGCCGCGACCCACGGCCCCCGCGGCACGGCCCGCCGCGACCGGCCGCGAGCACGGGCAGGGGAGCGGTGACACGGACGCGCCGAGGCGTGCCTGGTACGCGCACCCCGTGCCGTGGGTCGCGGTGGCGGTCGCCGCCGCGTTCGCGGGCTCGGTCGCCTTCACCGCCTCGATGGAGGACGCGCGGCCCGTCGACGTCACCGCGCTCGCGGGCGGGCTGCGCCCGCTCGAGGAGCCGCCCGCGCCGCGCTGGACCGTCCCGGTCGCGCCGGGCTCCGAGATCGTCCCGGCGGCGGGAGCCGTCGTCACGGTCGACGGCGGGCTCACGGCGTACTCGGTCGAGGACGGGTCGGTGCTCTGGCGGTCCGAACGCCTGGGCGACCGGGCCACGTGCCTGCCGGCCCAGGGCGAGCCCGCCCGCGAGGTGGTCGTGTGCGCCGTGCCGTCGGGGTGGCGCGAGCAGGTCGCCCGGCTGGTCACCGTCCGGTCCGCGACGGGCGAGGTCGTCGGGGACCGGACGGTCGAGACAGCGGGTCGCCTGTCCGTCGTGCCGATCGGTGCCACCGACGTCGTGCGCGCCTGGTGGCGGGGTGGCGAGGTCGCCGTCGTGCGCGAGGACGCGGCGACCGGAGAGGTCCGCTGGGACCGGTCGCTCCAGCACGACGGGCTCGGGCGTGGGGGTGACGTCGTGCTCGACGTCCGCCGCGGGGTGGTCGACGTCCTGGCGCCGGGCGTCGCCGCGGCGCTCACCGAGGACGGCCGCTCGCTCGTCGAGGACGACGTGTGGACCATCGTGCGGCTCCAGGACGGGCGCTACGTGGGGAACGAGTACGGGCGCGGCACGGCGACCGTGTTCACGGCCGCGGGCGAGCCGACCTTCCGGATCAAGGGTCGCGTCCTGGAGTCGCCGCTGTCCGACGGCTCCGCTCCCGGGGTGATCGTCACGAACACGTTCGGGAGCATCGTGGGGGTCGACGCGGCGACCGGCTCGGAGCTCTGGTCCCTCCCGGGGACCGGCCTGCGGGCGGTGGCGCGCGTCGACGGGCGCGTCGTCGTGCAGACGGACTCGTCGTACCGCAGCGTCGACGCGCGCACCGGCGAGGAGGCCTGGGCCGTGAACCTCGACGAGAGCGGGCCCTGGCCGGTGCTCACGGACGGACGATCTCTCTTCGTGACCGAGCGCGGTCGCGAAGGGCAGGGGCTCGTGTCGCTCGCGCTCGACGACGGGGCCGTCGAGTGGCGCTGGACGCTGCCCGAGGACACGTACCACGTGGTCGCGGTCGAGGGTCGGCTCTTCCTGCTCGGCGTCGACCGGCTGACGGCCGTGTCCTGAGCCGCGTCCCCGGATCGGGGCCCGCGCCGCGTGGGCGCTTGAAGACGCACGTGATGAACCGGTAGAAACGGTCGGGGCCCGTCGGGCCGGCGTGCGTGCGTACGGCACGGCGCGACAGCGTAGGGAGTGCACGATGACCAACCAGACAGAGCCGGCCGAGGACCCGCAGCCCCGTGCTGCGGGCACCGGGCCGACCACGGCGCCCGACGGCGTCGCGGTGGGTGACGGGGACTCCTCGGCCGAGCGCGCGCCGGTCGGGACACCCGCGGAGCCGGGCGTCGGAGACGGCGGACCTGGCGGCGAGGAGAGGGTCGAGACGCCCGCCGAGCCGGTCGCCCCGTCGGGAGCCGCCTCGCCCTTCGCCGGGATCCCCGTGAGCGACTACGTGCGCGACGGCGTCGCCGCGCTCCTGCTCCTCGTGTCCCTCGCGCTGCCGTGGGACGCCGCGAGCCGTGCGTCGGACAAGATCGAGGTCGTCCTGCTGACGATCCTCTCCCTGCTCACCCTCGCGCTGCCGTACCTGGCACGCACCGGGGTGCTCCCCGCGTCCTGGACCGTGCACACCACGCGGAAGGTCCGCCTGCTCGCCAACGCCCCGTACGTCCTGCTCGTGGGCGTGTACCTCGTCGTCGACGTCGTCGGGGGCGGGGACTTCGGCGACGGCTGGGGCGGCGTCGGCTCCGCGGCCGCGCTCGGGCTCGCGGGCGCGCTCCTCGCGGCGCAGCCGCGCGAGAGCGAGCTCGGTCCGCAGGACCAGGACCGCGCCGTCACGAACCGGTGGCTCCAGGCGCTCCTCGTCGGGGCCGCCGTCCTGGCGGTGACCGTCCTGCTCACGGTCATCCTCACCGTCACGGGGACCCGCCTCGGCGGCGCCCTCTTCGTCCTGCTCGTGCTCGTCTCGGCGCTGTTCGTCCTCGCGCTCGTCGGGCTGCCGACGTACGGCACGTGGCGCCGTTCCGAGGCGGCGCGCCTCACGCTCGTCGGGCTGGGCGTCATCCTCGCGGTGGCGTTCGTGCTCGGCTCGGGCAACAACGGGCTCCTCACGATCGAGAGCACGCACCGCGGCCGGTTCGGGCTCGTGCTCGTCCCGGCGCTCGCCGCGATCGCCGCGGCGCCCGCCGTGCACCGGGCGATGACCGCGGCCGACCCCGTGAAGACCTGGGTGCGCGTCGCCGTGAACGCCCTCGACCTCGCGCTCGTCGTCGCCGGGTACGTCGCCGTGAGCGCCGTGCTCACGCTGGCCGACGGCGCTCGCGGGGTGCCGGTCGTGCTCGCCGTCGTGGTGGGGGTGCTCGCGGCGGCCGTCGCGTTCGTCGCGCGCCGCTCGCTCGCCCGTGACGCGACGTCGGGTCGCCCGCTCGCCCTCGGCGGTGCCGGGGTCGTCGCCCTGCTGGGCATCGTCCTGCTCGTCGTGACGTCCAACCGGGTCGTGTTCGGCGGCGGCGTCGAGCACGTGCTCCTCGCGTTCGGGCTCCCGCTGCTCGTCGTCGGCGCCCTGACCGTCCCGCGCGAGGTGCGCGCGTACTTCGCCGAGCACCGCCCGGTGCCCGCCGCTGCCGCCGGGGAGGCGGCGCAGGCGTACGTCTGGCAGCCGCCCGCGCCCAAGCCTGTCCGCCCGGCGCCCGCCACGCCGTCCGGACCCGTGGCGGCGCAGCCGCCGGCCGGCCCCTACCCGGCGACGCCGCACGGTGGTGCGGCGTACCCGGGCGCCGCGCAGACCGGTCCGGCCGCCGCGCAGCAGCCGGACCAGGGCCGTTGGGCGCCCGCGGGCGGCGACGCGACCGAGGTCCTCCCGGTCCAGCAGGTCGAGCCCGAGCGCAGCGGGTACGCGGCGCGCCCGGGGCTGGACCCCGACCAGGGCCCCTCGACCGCCGTCATGCCGGCGTACCAGGAGGGGCAGCCGGGCACGGGCCCGCAGCCGACCGCTCAGCCCGGCGCGGCGTCGCCCGCGCAGGGCTACCAGGGCTACGGCCAGCAGGGCTACCCCCAGCAGGGCTACCAGCAGCAGCCGCAGCAGGGCTACGGCGGCGGCTACGGGCAGCAGCCCGCGGCGCAGCCGCAGCAGGCGTACTCGCCGCCCGCCCAGGCTCCGGGCTTCACGGCCGCCCAGGCGCTCGACCCGAGCACGCCGCTCGAGGTCCTCGCGCAGATCGTCCAGGACGCGCCGCACCTGCGGCCCCAGGTGGCGGCGAACCCGTCCACCTACCCGGCGCTGCTGGAGTGGCTCGGCAACCTCGGCGACCCCGCCGTCGACGCCGCGCTGCGCTCGCGCCGCTGACCGACCGACGACGCCCGGCCGACCTCCCTGCGGAGGCGGCCGGGCGTCGTCGTGCCGCTGTGCGGGGGACGGACAGCCCTGCCACGGCGTTCCCACCGACGACGTGCCCGAGGAGCGGACGTCCTCGGGCCACCGACCGTGGAGGAGTACAGTGGCGTCGTGCACCTGATGCGGCAGCTCCTCCTTCGTTGCCGCGGCGAGGCTCTCTAGCCGGTCCCTCGTCGCGGTGGTCGGTGTGCCGGCTGACACCCATCAGACGACCCGAAGGACCCACGATGAACGCCTCAGCCCCCTCCTCGACGGCGACCGCCACGGACGCGAACCCGCAGCAGCCGTCGGGCATGCCGATCCACAAGTACCTGCCGTTCCACCGGCAGATCGACGTGTCGGTGCCCGACCGCACGTGGCCCGACAAGCGCATCGAGACCGCCCCCCGCTGGTGCGCGGTCGACCTGCGCGACGGCAACCAGGCCCTCATCGAGCCCATGAACGCGGAGCGCAAGCTGCGCATGTTCGAGCTGCTCGTCGAGATGGGCTACAAGGAGATCGAGGTCGGCTTCCCGTCGGCCTCGCAGACCGACTTCGACTTCGTCCGGATGCTCATCGAGGAGGACCGCATCCCCGACGACGTCGTCATCCAGGTCCTGACGCAGTCCCGCGAGCACCTCATCGCGCGCACCTACGAGGCGATCAAGGGCGCCAAGCAGGCGATCGTCCACCTGTACAACTCGACGTCGGTGCTCCAGCGCGAGGTCGTGTTCCGCTCCGACCCCGAGGGCATCATCGCGATCGCCGTCGACGGCGCGCGGCTGTGCAAGAAGTTCGAGGAGACCGTCCCGGGGACGACGGTCTACTACGAGTACTCGCCCGAGTCGTACACCGGGACCGAGCTCGAGTTCGCCGCGCGCATCTGCAACGAGGTGCTCGAGGTCTTCGAGCCCCGCCCGGACCGCAAGGTCATCATCAACCTGCCCGCCACGGTCGAGATGGCGACGCCGAACGTCTACGCCGACTCGATCGAGTGGATGAACCGGCACCTGAACCACCGCGAGAACGTCGTCCTGTCGCTGCACCCGCACAACGACCGCGGCACCGCGGTCGCCGCCGCCGAGCTGGGGTACCAGGCCGGCGCCGACCGCATCGAGGGCTGCCTGTTCGGCAACGGCGAGCGCACCGGCAACGTGTGCCTCGTGACGCTGGGCATGAACCTGTTCAGCCAGGGCGTCGACCCGCAGATCGACTTCTCCGACATCGACCACGTGCGCCGCACCGTCGAGTACTGCAACCAGCTCGGCGTGCCCGAGCGACACCCCTACGCCGGCGACCTCGTCTTCACGGCGTTCTCCGGCTCGCACCAGGACGCCATCAAGAAGGGCTTCGACGCGATGGCCGTCCACGCGGAGGCCGAGGGCAAGACGGTCGACGACCTCGTGTGGGCCGTCCCGTACCTGCCGATCGACCCCAAGGACGTCGGTCGCTCCTACGAGGCCGTCATCCGGGTCAACTCGCAGTCCGGCAAGGGCGGCATCTCCTACCTGCTGAAGTCGGAGCGCCACCTCGACCTGCCGCGGCGGCTCCAGATCGAGTTCAGCCAGGCGGTGCAGCACCACACCGACCAGCAGGGCACCGAGGTCACTGGCGACGACATCTGGCGGATCTTCTCCGACGAGTACCTGCCCGTCGAGGCCGACTCCGGCCTGGAGCCGTGGGGTCGGCTCAAGCTGCGCTCGACGCGCGCGTCGTCGAGCGAGGACGGGCCGGACACGCTGAGCGTCGACGTCGTCGACCGCGGCGAGCAGCTCACGCTCGAGGGCACCGGAAACGGTCCTGTCGCCGCCTTCGTGGACGCGGTCGCCCAGGTGGGCGTCGACGTCCGCGTGCTCGACTACGCCGAGCACGCCCTGTCCGAGGGCGGCGACGCGCTCGCCGCCGCCTACGTCGAGTGCCAGGTGGGCGACGACGTCCTGTGGGGCGTCGGCATCGACCCGTCCATCACCACGGCGTCGCTCAAGGCGATCGTGTCCGCCGTGAACCGCGCGGAGCGCGCGGAGGGCTGACCACCGCCTCGCCGATCTTCCGACGGCCCGGACGACCTCGTCGTCCGGGCCGTCGGTTTTTGTCGACACAGCGTTGGTAAGATGCCGACGCACTGTCGACAAACATCGGAAGGTCCCTCATGTTCCTCGCGTTGCGCGAGCTCGTCTTCGCGCGCACCCGCTTCCTGCTCATGGGTGGTGTGGTCGCGCTGGTCGCGGTCCTCGTCGTCCTCCTCTCCGGGCTGTCCGCCGGCCTCGTCAACGACGGCGTCTCCGGCCTCAAGCGCACGCCCGTCACCGACTTCGCCTTCGCCGAGGGCACCGGGACGGACGCCGCGTTCACGCGCTCCGTCATCGAGACGGACCAGGTCGGCACCATGGCCGAGCAGCCGGGCGTGCTCGAGGCCGCCCCGTACGGCCTGCTCCTGGCGAACGCGCACCAGGAGGACGGCTCGCCCGTCGACCTCACCCTCGTGGGCGTCGAACCCGGCTCGTTCGTGGCCCCGGTCGTGATCGCGGAGGGCGACTCCGTCGGGGCGTCGGACGGCATCGTCGTCTCGGCGACCGCCGCCGAGGACGGCCTCGCCGTCGGGGACACCGTGGCCCTCGCACGCCCGGAGCGCACGCTGACCGTCGTGGGCGTCCTCGAGGACCAGCACACGTTCGGCCACGTCGACATCGCGTACCTCCCGCTCGACACGTGGCAGGAGCTGCTCGCCGGTGCCGAGGAGCCGGGCGCCGATGTCCCGGACGTCGCGACCGCGGTCGCGCTGCGCACCGACCCCGGGTCGTTCGACCGCGAGGCCGCCGACGCGGCGTCGGGCACGGTGACGCGCACGCTCACCGAGTCCTTCGACGCCTCGCCCGGGTACGCGGCCGAGACCGCGACCCTCCTCCTCATCCAGGTGTTCCTCTACGCCATCTCGGCGCTCGTCGTCGGGGCGTTCTTCACCGTGTGGGTCATCCAGCGCCGGCACGAGATCGCCGTCATGCGGGCCATGGGGGCGCGGCGCCGGTTCCTGCTCGCCGACTCTCTCGGCCAGGCCGCCGTGCTCCTGCTCGCCTCGATCGGCGTGGGCTTCGCCCTCGGCATCGCGGCGGGTGCAGGCCTCGGCGCGTCCCCGATGCCTTTCGCGCTCCAGGCGCCCGACCTCGTGCTGGCCGGCGTCCTGCTCTTCGTCCTCGGCATGGCCGGAGCAGCCGTCGCCGTCGCGCGCATCACCTCCGTCGACCCCCTGACCGCCCTGGGAGGGCAGCGATGAGCACCACCACCCCCGCCACGCCCGTGCTCGAGATCGACCGGGTCACCGTGCGCCACGGCGACGGCGACACCACCGTCGTCGCGCTCGACGAGGTGAGCCTGAGCGTCGCCGCGGGCGAGCTCGTCGGTGTCGTCGGGCCCTCCGGCTCCGGCAAGTCGAGCCTGCTCGCGGTCGCCGGCGCGCTCACGGCCCCGGAGTCTGGGACCGTCCGCCTCGAAGGTGTCGACCTCGGCGCGGCAGGCGAGCGCGAGCGCGCCCGGCTGCGGCGCGAGCGCATCGGCTTCGTCTTCCAGTCCGGCAACCTCCTCCCCGCGCTCACGAGCGTCGACCAGCTCCGGCTCGCGCTGCGGGTCGCCCGGATCGACGAGCGAGACCCCCGCGCCCGCGACCCCCGCGACCTCCTGGAGTCCGTGTCCATGAGCCACCGTGCGGACCGTCGCCCGGACCAGCTCTCCGGCGGCGAGCGGCAGCGCGTAGGCATCGCCCGCGCACTGGTCGCGAGCCCCGCGCTGCTCCTCGTCGACGAGCCGACGGCGGCGCTCGACCGGGCGCGCAGCCACGAGGTCGTGAGCCTCTTGGCCCGCGAGGCCGAGGCGTTCGGCGCCGCCGCGCTCATGGTGACGCACGACCACGACGTGCTCGAGCACTGCCACCGCGTGGTCGAGATGGTCGACGGGCGCCTCGGGGTCCCCACCGCCGCCGGGTGACCTGCCGGGTGCTCAAGGGGTGCGGCGCCCGCAAGGACGGCGCCGCCCCCGCGCCCGGTCCTCGGGCATGATGGTCCGGCCGGGCCGTCGTGCCCGGAGAGGAGGAGGCACCGTGCCGAAGATCGCCGCGCCGACGGTCGCGGAGCACCGCGCCGCGCAGCTGCGTGCGCTGCTCGACGCCGCGCGCGAGCTCATCCGCGAGGACGGGAGCGGGCTCACGCTCGCGGCGGTCGCGGCGCGCGCCGGGCTCGCCCGGTCGAGCGTCTACCAGTACTTCCGGTCGCGGGAGGAGCTCCTGGACGCCGTCGTCGCCGACGTGGTGCCGCGGTGGTCGGCGCGCATCACGGCCGCGGTAGCGACGGCGGCGTCCCCGGAGGACGCGATCGTCGCCTACGCGCGCGAGAACTTGCTCCTCGTCGCCGAGGGCGAGCACGCGGTCGTCGCCGCGCTGCGCGCCGAGGCGGGCCGCGAGACGCTCGCCCAGCAGAGCGCGGCGATGCACGCGACGATCCTCGTGCCGCTCGTGGAGGCCCTGGAGCAGCTCGACGTCCCGGACGCCGCACGCTCCGCGGAGCTCGTCAACGCCGTGGTCCTCGCCGCGGCCCGCCAGGTGGAGGCCGGCGAGGACGCGGAGACGACGCTGGCCCGGGTGCGCGCCGTGCTCGGGTGCCTCGCGCCCGCCTGAGCGTCGTCGGCGGGTGGTGCGCACCGTGTCGGCGGTGTGACGGACAATAGGGGCGTGGTGCTGTACCGAGACGACGCGATCGTGCTGCGCGCCCAGAAGCTGGGCGAGGCGGACCGTATCGTCACCCTCCTGACGCGCGAGCACGGCAAGGTGCGCGCGGTGGGCAAGGGCGTGCGGCGCACGTCGTCCCGGTTCGGGGCGCGGCTGGAGCCGTTCATGGTCGTCGACGTCCAGCTCTACGCGGGCCGGTCGCTGGACACGGTGACGCAGGCGGAGACGATCGGCCCGTACGCCCGGCGGATCTGCGAGGACTACGGCCTGTACACGGCGGGCGCGGCGATGCTGGAGACGGCGGAGCGGCTCGTCGCGGACGAGCGCGAGCCAGCGGTGCAGCAGTACTGGCTGCTCGCGGGGGCGCTGCGGGCGCTGTCCGAGCAGGCGCACGCGCCGGGCCTCGTCCTGGACTCCTACCTCCTGCGGGCGCTCGCCGTCGCGGGCTGGGCGCCGTCGTTCGTCGACTGCGCACGCTGCGGCGAGCCGGGTCCGCACCACGCGTTCGCCGTCGCGCAGGGAGGCGCGGTGTGCTCGCGCTGCCGCCCGCCCGGTTCGACGGCGCCGGCCCCCCAGACCTTCGCCCTCCTCGCCGCGCTGCTCGCGGGAGACTGGGAGACCGCCGACGCGTCGGACGCCCGGCACCGCAAGGAAGCGAGCGGCCTCGTGGCCGCGTACAGCCAATACCACCTGGAGAGAACGTTGCGATCACTGCGCATGGTCGAGCGGGACGCGCCCGTCGTCCCGCCTGCCGCCTCGCCCGCCGGACCGGTCGGCGTCGCCGCGGACCGTCAGGGCCGCGGGGCCGACGCCTGATGGCGAAGCGGACGTACGCGCGACCGTTCCCGCACCCGAGCGGCGAGCAGGCGCCGGCGATCCCGGCGCAGTTCGTGCCGAACCACGTCGCCGTCGTCATGGACGGCAACGGTCGCTGGGCCAACGCGCGCGGGCTGCCGCGCACCGCGGGCCACGAGGCGGGCGAGGCCGCGCTGCTCGACGTCGTCGCGGGGGCGATCGAGATCGGCGTCAAGCACGTGTCGGCGTACGCGTTCTCGACCGAGAACTGGAAGCGCTCACCCGACGAGGTGCGGTTCCTCATGGGCTTCAACCGCGACGTCATCCGGCGGCGCCGCGACGAGATGGACTCGTGGGGCGTGCGCGTGCGGTGGGCGGGGCGCCGGCCGCGGCTGTGGACGTCCGTGATCAAGGAGCTCGAGATCGCGGAGGAGAAGACGAAGCACAACGACGTGTGCACCCTGACGATGTGCGTCAACTACGGGGGACGCGCGGAGATCGCCGACGCCGCGGCCGCCATCGCGCGCGAGGTCGCCACCGGGCGGCTCGACCCGCGCAAGGTCACCGAGCGCACCGTCCAGCAGCACCTCGACGAGCCCGACCTCCCGGACGTCGACCTGTTCCTGCGCAGCTCGGGCGAGCAGCGCACGTCCAACTTCATGATCTGGCAGGCGGCGTACGCGGAGCTCGTGTTCCTCCCGGAGCCGTGGCCGGACGTCGACCGACGGTCGCTGTGGCGCGCGGTCGAGGAGTACGCGCGCCGCGACCGTCGCTACGGTGGCGCGGTCGACGCGGTGGGCGGCACAGCCTGAGGTCGTGGGCCCGCCGTGCGAGGGACGGCGTGGGTGGCGGCCGGTAGCGTGCGCGCCATGGCTCTGAGCATCGGCATGGTGACCGTGGACTCCACCGACCCTCGTCCGCTCGCGCAGTGGTGGGCGCGTCAGCTCGGCGGACGGGTGGTCGACGAGTCGGACGGGTGGTTCCTCGAGGTCGTGCCCGCGGAGGGCGTGACCGCCCCGGTCCTCGGCTTCCAGCGCGTCGAGGACCCGACCCCCGGCAAGAACCGGCTGCACCTGGACCTCGGGACGTCCGACCGCGAGGCCGACGTCGCCGCGCTCGTGGCGGACGGCGCGACGTTCGTCGCGGAGCACACCATCCCCGGGTACCGCTGGGCCGTGCTCGCCGACCCGCAGGGCAACCAGTTCTGCGTCGGCGCGGCCGACGGTTCCGCGACGACGCCCGGCTGAGCCGCGGTCCGGCGCAGGCACCCTCGATCCACCCCCGCCTGGGACGGGCCGTCAGCGGACGAGCGCGTCGAGCCGCGAGGCGAGCTCGACCGGCCGGCTGAGCGCCACGAGGTGGCCGCCGGGCAGCGTCTCGACCTCGGTGCCGAGCCGTTCACGGGCGACGGCGCGCTGGAAGGGCACCGGGAAGAGCCGGTCGTCGTCGCCCTGGAGCACGACCGTCGGCACGGCCGGCCAGGCGCGCGCCGGCCACGGCTCGGCGAAGGAACGCTCGGACGGTTGCCGGTCGCTCTGCTGCACGACGGCGGCGACGTCGTCGGGCACGTCGTGGAAGAAGTCGTCCACGGGGTCGAACGGCCCGAGCCCGGTCTTCGCACGCCGCGCGGCGTGGTCGGTGGCGCGCCACCAGTCGGCACCCGTCTCGCCCGGCAGCGGGATCATGGGGTTGAGGAGGACGAGCAGGCTCACCCCCTCGCGCTCGCACACGAGCGGGCCGACGTACGCGCCCATGGACTGGGCGACGACGACCACGCCGTCCCGCTCGGCGGGACCGGACGCGCGGTGCAGGGAGCGGTGCAGGGTCGCGACGGCGACGTCGGTGAGGTCCGCCCAGCCGTAGGCCTCGTCGTGCTGGGGCAGGTCGACGGGCACCGGCAGGTGGCCGAGCCGGACGAGCTCCGGCGCGAGCAGGTCCCAGTACGCGGGGTCGCCGCCGGCACCGGGCAGCAGGAGGAACGTGGTCATGCACGTTCGGACGGTCGGGCGCGCGTCATCTCATCGGTCGAGGCGCGGTGCGTCCCGCGCGTCCTGGACGCGGGCGTCGAGGACGGGGCCCTTCCCGTCGAGGGCGACCGCCGGGCCCACCGCGGCGGCGGGCCCCCGGGCGGAGCGGCGTCGAACCATGACGACCGCCCCGACGGCCACGGCGCCGACCAGCAGGACCAGCGCCGCGACGCCCCACGGCGACCCGGTCGCCGCGGCGAAGGCGGCGGTCCACACGGCCCAGCCGACGGTCGCGTAGATGGTCGCGTGGATCGCGCACCCGAGCGTCATCGCGGCGAGGTAGCGGCCGAACGGCATCCGGACGACGCCCGCGGCGGCGTTGACGACCGTCTTGGTCCCGGTCGCGAGGAAGGACACGGGGACGGCGAGGACGCCCCAGCGGCGGACGGTCTCGATCCCGCGCGCCGCCGAGCGCCCGGACAGCCAGGCGTGGACGCGCGCGACCCACGGCTTCACGGGTCGCGTGCGGTCGAGCGTCCACGTCGTGACGAGCCGCGCGATCCAGTACGTCGCCTGCGTCCGGACGAACGCGACCGCGAAGAAGAACGCGAACAGCGCGGCGAACGGGGCGCCGTCCAGCGCGTCGGGCACGGCTCAGTCCCGCGCGGAGACGCGGGCGCACCCGGCGCACGTGCCGAACAGCTCGATCGTGTGCTGGATGTCGACGAACCCGTGCGACGTGCCCACCTGGTTGGCCCACGCCTCGACGGTCGGGCCGTCGATCTCGACCGTGCGGCCGCACGTGCGGCACACGAGGTGGTGGTGGTGCTCGCGGCGCTCGCACCGGCGGTAGAGGTTCTCGCCCTCCTCGGTGCGCAGCACGTCGACGTCGCCGCCGTCCGCGAGGCTCTGGAGCGTGCGGTAGACCGTGGCGAGCCCCACGTTGTCCCCGCGCGTGCGCAGGATCTCGTGGAGCTGCTGGGCGCTGCGGAAGTCGTCGAGGTTCTCCAGGGCGTCCGAGACGGCTGCGCGCTGGCGGGTCATGCGCTGCACGAGTCACCTCCGGGTGTGCGGTCCGACGCCCCCGAGGGTACGAGGTCGAGCTCGACGTCGTCGGGGATGTCCGGGTGCGGGTCACGCGCCACGCGCGGGCGTCGGCGGACCCACAGCGGCCGCAGGACGGCGACGACGAGGTAGGTGGCGATCGCGAGGACCACGATGGTGGCACCCGGCGAGACGTTGTTCCAGTACGTGAAGGACAGCCCCACGACGCACACGACCACGCCCACGACGGACGCGACGAGCATCGTCCGGCGGAACGAGCGCGTGACGAGCTGCGCGACCGCGACGGGCACGATCATGAGCGCGCTCACGAGCAGCAGCCCGACGACCCGCATCGACACCGTCACGGTGAGCGCGGCGACGACGGCGACCGCGATGTTGAGCGTCCGCACGGGCAGGCCCGACGCGCGCGCGAACTCCTCGTCGTGGCTCACGGAGAACAGGGCCGCGCGCAGCCCGACGCCCACGAGCAGGATCACGGCGCTGAGAACGACGGTGAGGACGAGGTCCGACGACGTGACGGTCGAGATGGAGCCGAAGAGGTACTGCATGAGGCTCCCCGAGGAGCCCCCGGCCAGCCCGATGAGCAGGACGCCGCCCGCGATGCCGCCGTAGAACAGGAGCGCGAGCGCGAGGTCGCCGCTCGTCCGGCCGCGCTCGCGCACGACCTCGATCGCCACCGCGCCGAGCACGGCGGCGACGACGGCTCCGGGGATCGCGAGCGCGTCGTTCGGGACGACGCCCATCGCGGCGCCGACGAGCCACCCGAGCGCGACGCCGGTGAGCGCGACGTGCCCGATGCCGTCGCCGAGGAGCGACAGCTTGCGCTGCACGAGGTAGGTACCCACGACGGGCGCGCTGACGCCGACCAGCAGGGCGGCGAGCAGCGCGCGCTGCATGAGGGGGTCGGTGAGCATCAGCGAGATCTCGGAGAACAACGTGGTCATGAGGCCGTCCTGGGTGCGTGGCCCGCGGCGAGGTCGGGGTTCAGCGTGTCGGTGAGCCCGGTCTCCGGGCCGCCGGAGCGGTTGTCGGTGTCCGCGGGCTCGTGCGGGTGCAGGTGCTGGTGCGCGGCGCCCGCGTGGGTCGACGACGCGCGGGGCGGGGCGCCGTCGTGCACGACGCGGCCGTGGCGCAGCACGACCGCGCGTTCGATGAGCGGGGCGAGCGCGCCGAGCTCGTGGAGGACGACGAGCACGGTGAGCCCGTCGCCCACGAGCCGCGTCATGGTCGCGGCGAACGCCTCCTGGCTGGGCTTGTCCACACCGGCGACCGGCTCGTCGAGGACGAGGAGGTCGGGCCGGCGGACCAGGGCGCGTGCGATGAGCACGCGCTGCTGCTGGCCGCCCGACAGCTCGGCGGTGGAGTCGTCCGCGCGGTCGGCGAGCCCTACGAGGTCGAGCGCCTCGACCGTGCGCGCCCGCCAGCCGCGGGGGAGCCGGAGGCGGCCGCCACCGAGGAGGCCGGAGGCGACGACCTCGGACGCCGTGGAGGGCATGCCCGACGGCGCGGCGACGCGCTGCGGCACGTACCCGAGCCGCTGCCAGGGCAGGCGGGGACCGAGCGGTGCGCCGAACAGGTCGACGGAGCCGCGGGACAGCGGGACGATCCCGACGAGAGCCCGCACGAGCGTCGACTTGCCCGACCCGTTGGCGCCGAGGACCGCGACGACCTCACCGGTGCCGACGGTCAGGTCGATCCCGCGCAGGATCTCGCTCCCGCCGAGGGTCACGTGGACGTCGCGGGCGGCGACGAGCTCCGCTGCGTCCGTCATGAGCAGGCGAGACCGGAGGTGAGCGCCTCGAGGTTGGACTCCATGACCTCACGGTAGTCCGTCGCACCCTCCGCGAGGCTCTCGATCGGGTCGAGGAGCGCGGTCTGCACGCCGAGGTCGTCGGCGAGCGTCTGGGTCACCTTGGGGCTGACGAGCGTCTCGAAGAAGAGCGTGGTCACGCCGTTCTTGCGGACGACCTCGCCCACCTCGCGCAGGCGCGCGGGTGACGGCTCGGCCTCGGGGTCGATGCCCGAGATGCCCACCTGGTGGAGGTCGTAGCGCTCCGCCAGGTACCCGAACGCCTCGTGCGACGTGACCAGCGTCGCGCCCGCGCAGGGCGCGAGCGCCTCGGCGAACTCGGTGTCGAGGTCGTCGAGGTCCGCGGTGAGGGCGGCGGCTCCGGCGGCGTAGTCGTCCGCGTGGTCGGGGTCGATCGCGGAGAGCTCGTCCGCGACGGCGTCGCCGACGGCGGCGAGGCGTGTCGGGTCGAGCCAGAAGTGCGGGTCGGTCGCGCCGTGGTCGTGGCCGTCCCCGGACTCGTCCGCGTGCTCGGCGTGCTCCTCCGCGCTCTCGTCCGCGTGCTCGCCCTCGCCGCCGGGGTGCTCCTCGAGGCCGGCGGACTCGGCGGCGTCGACGACGTGCTCCGGGGCCCGCTGCTCGATGCCCTCGTCGACCGCGGGCTGGAAGCCCGAGAGGTAGACGACGAGGTCGGCGTCGCCGATCGCGCGCACCTGGGCGGGCGCGAGCTCGAGGTCGTGCGGCTCGGCCGCCGGCGGGGTGAGGTTCGAGACGTCGACGTGCTCGCCGCCGACCTGCTCGACGACGTACTGGAGCGGGTAGAACGACGCGAGCACCTGGAGCCGCCCGTCGTCGCTGCTGCCTCCGGAGCCGCCGTCCCCGGGGGAGCACGCCGCGACGAGCGCGGCCGTGGCGAGGGCGGCGGTGGTGATGAGTGCGCGACGGCGCCGGACGGGGGAGCGGTGCATGGCTCCAGTCTCCGCCTTCTTGAGAATGAATGTCAAAACCGTTCCCGGTGAGGCGGGTCACGGCCGGGTACGCTGGTCGGTCGGCGCCCGTGCGGGCGTCGCCCACCCGTCCAGCCCCCACGAGCCACGTGCGGGGCCGTGAGCACCAGGAGTGATGTCCGTGGCCGCAGCGCCCTCACCCACCGCCCGTCTCGACGCCGTCGTCTCCCTCGCCAAGCGGCGCGGGTTCGTCTTCCCCTCGGGCGAGATCTACGGCGGTACCCGCTCCGCCTGGGACTACGGGCCGCTCGGCACCGAGCTCAAGGAGAACATCAAGAAGCAGTGGTGGCGCGCGATGGTCACCAGCCGCGACGACGTCGTGGGCCTCGACTCCTCCGTCATCCTCCCGCGCCAGGTCTGGGTCGCCTCGGGCCACGTCGGCGTCTTCACCGACCCGCTCACGGAGTGCCTGCACTGCCACAAGCGGTTCCGCGAGGACCAGATGATCGAGGAGTTCGAGGAGAAGAAGGGCCGCGCGCCCGAGGGCGGCCTCGCCGAGATCGTGTGCCCCAACTGCGGCACGCGCGGGCAGTGGACCGAGCCGCGCGACTTCAACATGATGCTCAAGACGCACCTCGGCCCCGTCGAGGACGAGTCCGGTCTGCACTACCTCCGGCCCGAGACCGCGCAGGGCATCTTCGTGAACTTCGCCAACGTCATGGGCGCGAGCCGCAAGAAGCCCCCGTTCGGCATCGGCCAGATCGGCAAGTCGTTCCGCAACGAGATCACGCCCGGCAACTTCATCTTCCGCACGCGCGAGTTCGAGCAGATGGAGATGGAGTTCTTCGTCGAGCCGGGCACGGACGCCGAGTGGCACCAGTACTGGATCGACACGCGCACCGACTGGTACGTCGACCTGGGCATCGCGCGCGACAACCTGCGCCTGTACGAGCACCCGCAGGAGAAGCTGTCGCACTACTCGACCCGCACGGTCGACATCGAGTACCGCTTCGGCTTCTCCGGCTCGGAGTGGGGCGAGCTCGAGGGCATCGCGAACCGCACCGACTTCGACCTCAAGACGCACGCCGAGCACTCGGGCAAGGACCTGTCGTACTTCGACCAGACCAAGAACGAGCGCTGGGTGCCGTACGTCATCGAGCCGGCCGCGGGCCTCACCCGCTCGCTCATGGCGTTCCTCGTCGAGGCGTACACCGAGGACGAGGCCCCCAACGCGAAGGGCGGCGTGGACACGCGCACGGTCCTGCGCCTCGACCACCGCCTCGCGCCCGTCAAGGCCGCCGTGCTGCCGCTGAGCCGCAACGAGCAGCTCTCGCCCAAGGCGAAGGACCTCGCGACGGAGCTGCGCAAGTACTGGAACGTCGACTTCGACGACGCCGGGGCCATCGGTCGCCGGTACCGCCGCCAGGACGAGATCGGCACGCCGTTCTGCATCACGGTCGACTTCGACACGCTCGACGACCAGGCCGTGACGATCCGGCACCGCGACTCGATGGCTCAGGAGCGCGTCGCGCTCGACAAGGTCACCGAGTACCTCGCCGGGCACCTGCTGGGCGCCTGACCGTCCGCCCGAGCGCGCGCCCGAGGGTCTGCGCACCGGGCACGCAGGAGGGGCGGGACCGTTGCGGTCCCGCCCCTCCGTCGCGTCGTTCGGGACGCGTCGCCCCCTGCGGCCTCGCGCTAGCGGGCCGCCCCCTTCGCCCGGTTGAGCAGGCCGATCACGAGGCTCACGACCAGCACGATGATGCCGATCCAGATGAGGACCTTCGCGGCCTCGATGGCGACGCCGAGGATGAGCAGCACGGCGCCGACGATGACCAGGATGAGCCAGAGAGGCATGTCGTCCCTTTCGTCCATGTCCGGCCTGTATTGCCGGACCTCCTCAACACTGCCACGACCGGCCGCCGCTCGCTCGTCGAACGCCGCTCGCGGGTGATCCTGCGCCGGATGGGACAATGGAGCGCGTGACTGCTCCAGCCTCCCTCCTCAGCACGACGACCGCCGGCCCCGGCACGGCCTCCGCCGGCACGGGTCCGCTGCTCGCGCCGTTGCGGATCGGCCCGATCGTCGTCGAGACACCGGTCGTCCTCGCCCCGATGGCAGGCGTCACGAACCGTGCCTTCCGCACGCTGTGCCGAGAGGCCGGCGCGAGCGGCGGCGACGACCCCGGGCTCTACGTGGCCGAGATGGTGACGAGCCGCGCTCTCGTCGAGCGCAACACCGAGGCGTTGCGCATCGTGACGTTCGGCGCGGAGGAGACGCCGCGGTCCGCGCAGGTGTACGGCGTCGACCCGGCCACCGTCCGCGAGGCCGTGCGGATCATCGTGGCCGAGGACCGCGCCGACCACGTCGACCTCAACTTCGGCTGCCCCGTGCCCAAGGTGACGCGCAAGGGCGGGGGAGCGGCGCTGCCCTGGAAGCGGGACCTCTTCACCGCGATCGTGCGCGGCGCCGTCGAGGCGGCGCGCCCGTACGGGGTGCCGGTCACCGTGAAGATGCGCAAGGGCATCGACGACGACCACCTCACCTACCTCGAGGCGGGCCGGATCGCCGAGGGCCTGGGCGTCGCCGCGGTCGCGCTGCACGCGCGCACGGCCGCCGAGCACTACTCCGGCACCGCGGACTGGACCGCGATCGCCCGCCTCAAGGAGGCCGTGACGAGCGTCCCGGTGCTCGGCAACGGCGACATCTGGTCCGCCGAGGACGCCGTCCGCATGGTGCAGGAGACGGGCTGCGACGGCGTCGTCGTCGGCCGGGGCTGCCAGGGGCGGCCGTGGCTGTTCGCCGACCTCGCCGCCGCGTTCGCGGGCCGGTCCGAGCGCGTGCGCCCCGGGCTGCGCGAGGTGGCCGACACGATCTACCGCCACGGCGAGCTCATGATCGAGTACTTCGACGGCGACGAGGGCAAGGGCATGCGCGACCTGCGCAAGCACATGGCCTGGTACCTCAAGGGCTTCGCGGTGGGCGGCGACGCGCGCCGCGCGCTCGCGATGGTCTCGACGCTCGACGAGCTGCGCGGGCACCTCGACGCGCTCGACCAGGACGCCCCGTACCCCGGCGAGGCCGCCGAGGGGCAGCGCGGTCGTGCCGGGTCGCCCAAGACGCCGCACCTGCCGTACGGGTGGCTCGACTCGCGCGAGCTCGACGCCGAGCACGAGGAGCGCCTGCGCGAGGCCGAGCTGAGCGTCTCCGGCGGCTGACGGCGGTCCGGCGGGCGAGCGGGTGACGCCGCGATGCGGCGGGCGGGCGAGAGGTCGTGGCGTCTGTCCGTGTCGGACGGTCACGACCTCGACCTCCTGCTCTGGTTCCGCGACGCTCTCGGGCTCGTCGTCCCGGCGACGACGTGCCTCCCCGCGCGGTCCCGCGGTCGCCGGACCGGTCGGGTCTGCTGGCGGACGACGAGCGCGTGGCGGCCGCCGGCCGGTGGGCGGCGTGGTGGCGTGCCGCCCTTGCGTTCGCGGGCGAGAGCCAGCGGGAGGAGGCGCCCGCGGGAGAGGGCCAGCTCCTCGCGTGGGTGCGCGAGCGCGCCGTCGTGCACGAGGCGATCGGGGTGCCACCCGGCTTCGCCGCGCTGGGCGACGTGCCCTCCCTGCGCGACGCCGTCGTGCGCCTCTTCGCTGACGCGCGCCGCGACCTCTCGGGGCGCGAGGCGGCGTGCGCGGGGGCGCTGCCCCGACGTGCGACGGCTGAGGGCCACCGCGGGCTGGCCGCGCTCGCGGAGGACGTGGCCCGCGCGCACGACGTCGGGATCGGGGCGGTGCGGGGCGCCGTGCTCGTCGTCGCCGTAGAGGGACCCTGGTGGCGGCTCGTGGGCCCGGGCGTCGTGGTGTGCTCCTCGTCCGCCTACGGCGACGACGCGGCGTTCACAGGGGAGGTCGTGAGGGCCGCGTTCGAGTCCGCGCTGCGGGCATGAGGACGGCCGGGGCCCCGGCGGACCCCGGCCGTGCCCGCGCGGGAGTCGCCGCCCTGTGTCGCTTCCGCCGAACGCGCAGGTCAGCGCGCGCGCAGCCAGACCGTCGTGTCGGAGGGGACGCGGACCTGCGGGTCGGCCGACCGGTCCGTGAGCACGGGCCCCGACGCCACGAGGACCTCGGTGCCGCGCGGCAGCACGACGGGCTCCGTGCCGAGGTTGGCCAGCACCACGACGTCGCGGTTGCGCAGCGCGACGACGTCCTCCGAGCCGGCGTAGTCCTCGACCCACGCGAGCGTGCCCGACCCGAGGCGCTCCGCGCGGCGCGTCGCGAGCGCGGTGCGGTAGGTCTCGTACGTCGAGCCCTCGACGCCGCGCTGCACGTCGGCGGCGTACCGCGCGTAGGACGCGGGCTGGGGGAGCCACGTCTTCCCGGACGGTCCGAAGCCGAAGCCGTCGGCGTCCGCGTGCCACGGGAGCGGGATGCGGCACCCGTCGCGGCCGGCCTCGGCGCCCTGGGTGCGGAAGAACGCGGGGTCCTCGCGCACGTCGTCGGGCAGAGCGGTGTGCTCGGGCAGGCCCAGCTCCTCGCCCTGGTAGAGGTACGACGACCCGGGCAGTCCGAGCATGAGCAGCGACGCGGCGCGTGCGCGGCGCAGGCCGAGCTCCTCGTCGGGCTGCGGGTCGTGCGCGAAGATCCCGTTGGGGCGCAGACCGGGGTCGGCGAGGCCGAGGCGCGAGGCGTGGCGCACGACGTCGTGGTTCGACAGGACCCACGTCGTGGGCGCGCCGACCTCGTCGTTCGCGCGCAGCGACGCCGCGATCACGGTACGCAGCGGCGCCGCGGACCACGCGGTCGTGAGGAAGGAGAAGTTGAACGCCTGGTGCATCTCGTCCGGGCGCACGTAGCGTGCGAGCCGCGAGAGCGGCTCGACCCAGGCCTCGGCGACGAGCGCGCGGTCGCCGTCGTACTCGGCGAGGACGCGGTGCCACGCGCGGTAGATCTCGTGCACGCCGTCCTGGTCGAACATCGGGCCCGAGTTGCCGGCGCCCGTCGAGCCGTCCTCGGGCGCGCCCGGGTCGGTCTCCTCGTCGCCGTCGGCGGCCTCGGTGCCCTCCACCATGGACACCGTGCCGTCCCAGTCGGGCAGGCCGTCGGCCTTGATCATGCCGTGCGCCACGTCGACGCGGAACCCGTCCACGCCCTTGTCGAGCCAGAAGCGCAGGACCTGCTCGAACTCCTCGCGGACCTCGGGGTTCTCCCACGCGAGGTCGGGCTGCGTGGA
This sequence comes from Cellulosimicrobium sp. E-16, assembly GCF_049913115.1. Classification (NCBI taxonomy): domain Bacteria; kingdom Bacillati; phylum Actinomycetota; class Actinomycetes; order Micrococcales; family Promicromonosporaceae; genus Cellulosimicrobium; species Cellulosimicrobium sp. E-16. The sequence continues at coordinate 2,916,407 of NZ_CP183974.1, read as the reverse complement.
GTCGAACAGGTGCAGGTACCACTGGCCGGGCGTCTCGCCCTCGGCCCCGGTGACGGGGCGGGCGTCCGCGCCGGCCGTCACGCGGGTCCACGCGGGGCCACCGAAGATCGACTGCCAGTTGTTCGGGGGCAGCTCGCCGTGCTCGCCCTCGCCCTCGCGGAAGACGTAGCGGGCGCGCTCGACCGAGCCCTCGGGGGCGGCCAGCGCCGCCTGGAACCACGCGTGCTGGTCCGAGGTGTGGTTCGGTACGAGGTCCACGACGATGCGGATGCCGCGCGCGTGCGCCTGGGCGAGCAGCTCGTCGAAGTCGGCGAGCGTGCCGAACAGCGGGTCGACGTCGCGGTAGTCGGCGACGTCGTAGCCGGCGTCCTTCTGGGGCGAGCGGTAGAACGGGCTCAGCCACACGGCGTCGACCCCGAGCTCGGCCAGGTGGTCGAGCTTGGACGTGATGCCGGGCAGGTCGCCGACGCCGTCGCCGTCGCCGTCCGCGAACGAGCGCGGGTAGACCTGGTAGATCACGGCGTCGCGCCACCACTCGGGCGCCTCGCCCGGGCCGGTGTGCACGAGCGCCCCGGTGCTGAAGGGCGCGGGCGCGGTGGCCGTCGCGGTGCTGCTGGTGGTCGGCGTCGAATCGATACGAGTCATCGAGCTGTCGGTCCTCACGTGCGTGGTGTCGGGGTTCTTCGGGGGGATCACTCGGCAGGCGGAGCGGGGGTGACGCCGACCCTCCGTCGAGTGTAAGCGCTTGCGGTGGCGGGGCGACGGGTCCCGTTCCGGGGTCCGGAGGGTGGTCGCCGATGTCGCGGCGTGCGTCGTGCTGCGTTCGTGCAGCCGCGGCGTGCTGCCGTCAGGCGGTGGGCGCGCCCGTCGCCGGGGCGGCGCCCGTGGAGTCGCGGACGATGAGCTCCGGCTGGAACAGCAGCTCGGAGCGCGGAGCGCGCTCGCCCGCGATCTCGGTGAGCAGCGCGCTCACCGCGGCGTGGGCCATCGCGTTCACGGGCTGGCGCACCGTGGTCAGGGGCGGGTCGGTGAACGCGATGAGAGGTGAGTCGTCGTAGCCGAGCACCGACACGTCTTGCGGCACGCGCAGCCCTCGCGAGCGCGCGGCGCGGATCGCGCCGAGCGCCATGAGGTCGGAGCCGCAGACGATCGCGGTGTGGCCTGCGTCGATGAGCTCGCCGCCCGCCGCCTGGCCGCCCTCGACGGTGTACAGGGTGACGACGACGTGCTGCGCCGCCTCGGACTCGTCGGCCACGAGCCCGTGCCGCACGAGCGACTCGGCGAAGCTCGCGAGCTTGCGCTGGGCGGGGACGAACCGGTCGGGCCCGATCGCGAGCCCGATGCTGCGGTGGCCGAGCGAGACGAGGTGGCGCACCGACAGCTCGACGCTCGCGACGTCGTCGGGCGAGACGAACGGCGCGTCGATGCCCTCGGCGAAGCCGTTCACCAGCACGATCGGGATGCCGCGGCTGCGCAGTCGTTCGTAGCGCTCGTGGCTCGCCTGGGTGTCGGCGTGCAGTCCGGAGACGAAGACGATGCCGTCGACCGCGTGGTCCATGAGCATGTCGACGTAGTCGTCCTCGGTCGTGCCGCCGGGCGACTGCGTGCACAGCAGCGGTGTGTACCCGTGCTCCGACAGGAGCGACTCGATCGTCTGGGCGAACGCGGGGAAGACGGGGTTCGTCAGCTCGGGGACGACGAGGCCGACGAGGCCGGCCGATCGGGTGCGCAGCGTCGAGGGGCGTTCGTAGCCCAGCACGTCGAGCGCGGCGAGGACCGCCTGGCGGGTCTCGCTCGCGACGCCGGGCTTCCCGTTGAGGACGCGCGAGACCGTCGCGGTGGAGACGCCGGCCTGGGCGGCGAGATCGCTGAGACGGGTGCGCACATGGGGAAGCGTAGGGGACACCGGACCTCCTCGTCCTGGTCGTCCGACCGGCGAGCCGCGAATCTCCGTACGGAGGCGCGCGGACCCGTCGGCCGGGGGAGGCGGGCGGGCGCCGGACGGCGCCCTGCAAAGCGTTGCATGAAAGTTACCGCAACGACTTGCATCCGTGCCACCTCGCGCTCTACCGTCGTCGCATCAGGGCCCACGGTCGGTGCGAACCGACGTCGGCCGCCACCGCACTGCAACATGCTGGGAGTGACCACTGATGCGACGGAGCATCCTTCTTGCCGCCGCGCTGACCACGACGTTGGCGCTGGCCGCCTGCTCGTCCGGCGGCTCGGGAGACGAGAGCACCGACGAGCCGAGCGCCGAGGACACCTCCGCCGGCGGCTCGCTCACCGTCTGGGTCGACGAGACCCGCCAGGACGCCGTGACCGCGGCAGCGCAGTCCTTCGAGACCGAGACGGGCACGACCGTCGAGGTCGTCCTCAAGAACTTCGAGGACATCCGCGCGGACTTCCTCGCGCAGGTCCCGACGGGCGAGGGCCCCGACATCACGGTCGGCGCGCACGACTGGCTGGGCGAGCTCACGACGAACGGCGTCGTGGCCCCGCTCGAGCTCGGCGACAAGGCGGCCGAGTTCGAGGACGTCTCCATCGAGGCGTTCACGCAGGACGGCCAGGTCTACGGCCTGCCCTACGCGATCGAGAACATCGCCCTGATCCGCAACACCGCTCTCGCGCCGGAGGCGCCCGCCACGTGGGACGAGGCCGTCGCCGCCGGCCAGGCCGCGGGGACGCAGTTCCCGATCCTGGTCCAGTCGGACGGTGACAAGGGTGACCCGTACACCCACTACCCGTTCCAGACGTCGTTCGGCGCCCCGGTGTTCACGCAGAACGAGGACGGCAGCTACTCGTCCGAGCTCGCGATGGGCGGCCCCGAGGGCCAGGCGTTCGCGCAGTGGCTCGGCGCGCAGGGCGCGGCCGGTGTGCTCAGCCAGGACACCACGTACGACATCGCCGTCGAGGCGTTCAAGAACGGCCAGTCGCCGTTCATCGTCGGCGGCCCGTGGATGATCGACTCGTTCGAGGGCATGGACCTGTCGATCGACCCGATCCCGACCGCCGGCGACCAGCCCGCCCAGCCGTTCGTCGGCGTCCAGGGCTTCTACCTCAGCGCCGAGAGCAAGAACGCGATCGTCGCGAACGACTTCCTCGTGAACTTCCTGTCCACGGAGGAGGCGCAGCTCGCCCTCTACCAGGCCGGCAACCGCCCGCCGGCGCTGACGGTCGCGGCCGACTCCGCCTCGGCGGGCGACCCGATCGTCGCGGGCTTCCGGGCCGTCGGTGCCGAGGCCGTGCCGATGCCCTCGATCCCCGAGATGGCGTCCGTCTGGAGCTTCTGGGGCGTCACGGAGGCCGCGATCGTCAGCGGTGCCGACCCCGTCCCGACCTGGGACAAGATGATCGCCGACATCCAGGGCGCGATGGACTCCTGACCCGGCTCGGACCGGGCCGCCGTCGCGGTGCGCAGGGTCACCTGCGCGCCGCGACGGCGTCACCGCGGGTCCGGCACCGGCCGCGACGCGGCACGACGACACTCGGGACGACGCGGGACGAACCGCGTCACGACCTCGGAGGCACCAGGATGTCCGCCCCACAGACCACGACCGACGCGGAAGTCGGCCCTCTCGGAACCGACGGGCCGCCGCCGCGGCGCACCCGTGGGCTGCGCGCGGCGGACGCCTCGCACGCGCGCGACTACAGCCCCGGGTTCTTCGTCAAGCTCGCGCTCATGGCCGTCGTCGACGCGCTCGGCGTGTACGTGGTCTGGTCCGCCTGGACCGCGGGCTCGTACGGGATCCTCGCGGCGTCCCTGGCGATGCTCGTCGTCGCGAACTGGGTGTACTTCTCGAAGCGCGCGCTGCCGCTCAAGTACATCCTTCCCGGGCTGCTCTTCCTCCTCGTCTACCAGATCTTCGTGGTCGGCTACACCGGGTACGTCGCCTTCACCAACTACGGCACCGGGCACAACGCGACCAAGGAGCAGGCGGTCTCCGCGCTGCTGATCCAGAACGAGCGCCGCGTCGAGGGCTCCCCCTCGTCGGCCCTGACCGTGGTCGAGGACGGCGACGCGCTCGGCTTCGCGGTCGTCACCGAGGACGGCGACGTCGAGGCCGGCACGGTCGACCGACCGCTCGCCGTCGTGGACGGCGCGACGGTCGAGGACGGGCGCGCGACCGACGTCCCCGGCTTCACCGTGCTGCCCCGCGACCAGGTGCTCCAGCGCCAGGCCGAGGTGACCGAGCTCCGCGTGCCGGTCTCGGACGACCCCGAGGACGGGTCGATCCGCACCACGGACGCGCGGACCGGCTACGTCTACACCTCGGCGCTCGAGTGGGACGCCGCGGCGGACACCATGACCGACACCACGACCGGCACCGTGTACACGCCGAACGACGAGGGCCAGTTCGAGGCCCCCGACGGATCGACCCTCGCGGTCGGGTGGCGCGTGCCCGTCGGCTTCGACAACTTCGTCACCGCGTTCTCCGACGCCCGCTACGCGGAGCCGTTCGTCAAGATCCTCGTGTGGACGTTCGTCTTCGCGATCGGCTCGGTCGTCACGACGTTCCTGCTCGGCCTCTTCCTCGCGATCGTCTTCAACGACACGCGGATGCGCGGGCGCAAGGTGTACCGCACGCTCATGATCCTGCCGTACGCGATCCCGGGGTTCCTCGCCGCGCTGCTGTGGTCCGGCCTGCTCAACACGCGGTTCGGGTTCGTCAACGAGGTGATCCTCGGGGGCGCGCACATCCCGTGGCTCACCGACCCGTGGCTCGCGAAGCTCTCGGTCCTCGGCGTGAACCTGTGGCTCGGCTTCCCCTACATGTTCCTCATCTGCACGGGCGCGCTGCAGTCGCTGCCCGGGGACGTCATGGAGGCGGCCAAGATCGACGGCGCCGGGCGCTGGCGGACGTGGCGGGCGATCACGCTGCCGCTCCTGCTCATCGCGACCGCGCCGCTGCTCATCTCGTCGTTCGCCTTCAACTTCAACAACTTCACGCTCATCTACATGCTGACCGGCGGCGGTCCACGGTTCGCCGACGCGTCCGTCCCGCTCGGTCACACCGACATCCTCATCTCGATGGTCTACTCGATCTCGGGTGTCGACGGGTCCGCGCAGAAGGACTTCGGTCTGGCGAGCGCCCTGTCGATCGTCATCTTCGTCATCGTGGGGACGATCTCGGCCATCGCCTTCCGCAGCACGCGCAAGTTCGAGGAGATCAGCTGACATGGCGACCACCCAGGCACCCCCCGTCGTCGGCGGTCGTCCCGCCCCGTCCGTGACCTCGCGGAACCGGATGAAGCCGGGGCGCTGGTTCTCCGAGCTCGGCTGGCGGCACGTCGTCGGCGTGATCGCCGTCGTCTACGCGGCCTTCCCGCTCGTCTACGTCCTCTCGGCCTCGCTGTCGGAGAACGGGACGCTCACCGGCTCCAACACGTTGTTCTCCGACGTGAGCGGGGCGAACTACGCCGAGCTCGGCACGACGATGTTCTGGACGTGGATGGGCAACACGCTCGTCATCGCGGTCGCAACGTCCGTCGGCACGGTCCTCATGGGCGCGGCCGCCGCGTACGCGTTCTCGCGCTTCCGGTTCGCCGGGCGCCGCATGGGCCTCACGTCGCTGCTCATCGTCCAGATGTTCCCGCAGATGCTCGCGTTCGTGGCGATCTTCCTGCTGCTCATCGGGCTCGGGAACGTCGTCCCGATCCTCGGCCTGAACAGCAAGATCGCCCTCATCGCCGTGTACCTGGGCGGCGCGCTCGGCGTGAACACGTTCCTCATGTACGGGTTCTTCAACACGGTCCCGCGCGAGCTCGACGAGGCCGCCAAGATCGACGGGGCCACGCACTCGCAGATCTACTGGACGATCATCCTGCGCCTGGTGGCGCCGATCCTCGCGGTCGTCGCGCTGCTGTCGTTCATCAGCACGTTCGGCGAGTTCATCATCGCGCGCATCGTCCTCACGTCGGAGCGCAACTGGACGCTCGCCGTCGGCCTCTACGGCTGGGTGTCGTCGCTCAAGGAGGCGAACTGGGGGCTGTTCACGGCCGGCGCCGTGATCTCCGCGCTGCCCGTGCTCGCGCTGTTCCTCTACCTCCAGAAGTACATCGTCGGCGGGCTCACCGCCGGGTCCGTGAAGGGCTGACCGCGTGCGCGACGTCGTGACGCCCGTCCCGCACCACGACGGCTCGGCGCTGTACGTCCCCGAGGGCGTCCCCGCCCTCGGGGACACGGTCCCCGTCCGCGTGCGCGTCCCCCGGTCGGCGGGGGTACGCGACGTCTGGCTGCGCACCGTGCGCGACGGCGAGCCGCGGCTCGCGCCCGCGCGGCTCGACCGCTCGGACGAGCACGAGGACTGGTACGTCGCCGAGGTGCTCGTGCACAACCCCGAGACGGGGTACCGGTTCTTCCTCGACGAGGGCGCCTCCGGGTACCGCTGGCTCAACGGCCGCGGGACGTGGGACCGCGACGTGCCCGACGCCGCGGACTTCCGCCTCACGGTCCACGACGGCGCGCCGGCGTGGATGCGCGACGGCGTCGTCTACCAGGTCTTTCCCGACCGGTTCGCGCGCTCCGCTGCGGTCGACGGGCGCCCGCTCCCGGAGTGGGCCGTCCCCGCGGCCTGGGACGACGAGCCGCACGGCTCGGGTCCCGACGTCGGGACCCAGTACTTCGGGGGCGACCTCGCGGGCGTCGAGGAGCGGCTCGACCACCTCGTCGCGCTCGGCGTCACGACCCTCTACACGACCCCCGTCTTCCCGGGGCGCTCCAACCACCGCTACGACGCGAGCACGTTCGACCACGTCGACCCGCTGCTCGGCGGCGACGCCGCCTACGCGTCGCTGATCCGCGCCGCGCACGCGCGCGGCCTGCGCGTCATGGGCGACCTCACGACGAACCACACGGGCGCCGGGCACGAGTGGTTCGGCCGGGCGCTCGCGGACCCTGGCGGGCCGGAGCGCGACTTCTACTACTGGACCGACGGCGAGCCCGGGTACGTCGGCTGGCTCGAGCACGCGTCGCTGCCCAAGCTGTCGTACGGGTCGACCGAGCTCGGGGCGCGCATGATCGACGGGCCCGGGTCCGTCGTCGGGCGCTACCTGGGCGAGCCGTTCGGGCTCGACGGCTGGCGCATCGACGTCGCGAACATGACCGGCCGGTTCGGCGCCGAGGACCGCACGCTCGAGGTCGCGCGCCGCCTGCGCGCGACGATGCGGGCCGCGAACCCCGAGGCGGCGCTCGTCGCGGAGCACTTCCACGACGCGTCGGGCGACCTCGCGGGCGACGGCTGGCACGCGAACATGAACTACTCCGCGTTCACGCGCCCGGCCTGGACGTGGCTGTCCCCGGCCGACTCGCCCGTCCCGTACCTCGGGCTGCCCGTGCGCACGCCGCGGCGCGGGGGGCATGACGTCGTCGCGACCATGCGCGAGTTCGACGCCGTGCTGCCGTGGCGCGTCACGGCGTCGCAGTGGAACATGCTCGGCTCGCACGACACCCCGCGCCTGCGCTCGATCGTCGGCTCGCGCGAGATGGTCGAGGTCGCGGCGACGCTCCTGCTCACCTACCCAGGCACGCCGGTGATCTTCGCGGGCGACGAGGTGGGGCTCACGGGCCTCAACGGCGAGCACGGGCGCGCGACCATGCCGTGGGACGACGCGGCGACGGGTTCGGGTCGCTGGGACGCCGCGACGTTCGACCTGTACCGCGGCCTGATCGCCGTCCGGCGCGGCTCGGACGCGCTGCGGCACGGAGGTCTGCGCTGGGTACACGTCGACGACGACGCCCTCGTCTACCTGCGCGAGACGCCCGGGGAGCGCGTGCTCGTCGCGCTCGCCCGCGCGCCGTGGGACGGCGTCACGCTGCACCCCGCGCTCGTGGGGTCGGGCGAGGCGGAGCGGCTGCACGGCTCGCTGGACCTTACCCGGCACGACGGTGGCGCCCGGCTCGCGAGCGACGGCCCAGCCGTCGGGGTGTGGCGCCTGGGCTGATCCGCCCTGTTCGGGCAGTCCCGCGGGGCCGCCCGGCGAGAAGCGGTCAGTCGAAACCCGCTGGGCGGTCAGTCGAAGAGGTGCGCGACCTGGCGCACGGCGTCGTCGTACTGCGCGCGGTCGAACGTGAACGCGCCGAGCGCGGAGTAGTCCCACTCGGGATGGAAAGGCTGCGCGAGGTCGTGCCACGTGACCGTCGTCGCGTCCACGTCGATCGCCACCTCGAACGGCCAGCAGCCCGCCTCGTGGCAGCCATCGCACGCGAGCACCCACGCGTGCCTGCGGCGTCCGGGGAGGCGACCGTGGCCGTACCACTGGCGCGACGCCCTGCCGTACCGGAACACCTCGGGCACGATGCCGCCGTACCCGCCCGACGGCGTGTACCGACGTGCCGACTCGAACGCGCTGACGATGCTCACGAGCGAGCGGCCGTCGAGGTACGGGACCACTTCGACGACCTCGTCCTCCCGGACCACCCGCAGCTCGAGCGCGTGCGCTGCACCCATGTGCGCGAGGCTACGCCCCCGCCCGGCAGCGCGCCGCCGAGAAGGGAGTTCTCGCCCCCGAGAAGCTCGGACCGAGGGCGAGAGCTCCCTTCTCGGCCCGGCGCGCTCGTGGCAGGATCGCGGCGTGACCGTCGAGCGCCTCGCGATCCTCTCGGACGTCCACGGCAACCTGTCCGCGCTCGACGCGGTCCTCGCCGACGCGCGGTCCCGCGGCGTGACGACGATCCTCAACCTCGGGGACATGGTCGGCAAGGGTCCGCGGGGGCAGGCGGTCGTCGACCGGTGCCGCGACGCGTGCGCGGTCACCGTCCGGGGCAACTGGGAGGACTTCCTGCCCCGGACGCCCGACGACGGGGTCCCCGAGCACGTGTGGTGGCGCGACGAGCTGCGCGCGGACCAGCGGGACTGGTTCGGCACGCTCCCGCTGAGCCACGACCTGCTGCTCAGCGGCCGGCGGGTCCGTCTCCTCCACGCGTCGGCCGCGTCCGTGCACGTCAAGGTCTTCCGCAGCCACACCGTGGGGGAGTTCGCCGACATGTTCGCGGCGACCGGGCTCACCGGCGCCGGCCCCGAGCCGACCGTCGTCGTCTACGGCGACACCCACGACGCCTACGTCGAGACGTCCCGGGGTCGGACCCTCGCCAACGTCGGCAGCGTCGGGAACCCGCTCGACGAGCCGACGCCCGTCTACGCGATCCTCGAAGGCGTCCCGGGCTCGCCCGACCCCGCGCCCTTCTCGCTCCAGCACGTGCGCGTGCCGTACGACGTCGAGGCCGAGATCGCCGTCGCGTACGACCTCGGCATGCCCGAGGCCGACGCGTGGGCGGGCGAGCTGCGCACCGGCGTCTACCGCGGCCTCGCGGACCCGGCTCCCGCCACGTCCTGACCGGCGTCGTTACGCTGGGGCCCGTGCAGACGTTCGAGCAGGAGGCGTTCGACCCCGCGGTCGTGGGGACCGGGCCGCGCCCGGCGCGCGGCGAGGAGGGCACGGCGTCGTACTCGGACGCCGACACCGAGCGGTGGTTCGTCGAGTCCGCGAAGTCCCGCGCGCGCACGCCGTTCGAGCGCGACCGCGCGCGCATCGTGCACTCGTCGGCGCTGCGCCGCCTCGGCGCCAAGACGCAGGTGCTCGGTCCGGGCAGCGACGACTTCGTGCGCACGCGCCTCACGCACACGCTCGAGGTCGCCCAGGTGGGTCGCGAGATCGGCAAGGCGCTGGGCTGCGACCCGGACATCGTCGACACGGCGTGCCTCGCGCACGACCTCGGGCACCCGCCGTTCGGGCACAACGGGGAGCGGGCGCTCGCGGACCTCGCGGTCGACGTCGGCGGGTTCGAGGGCAACGCGCAGACCCTGCGGCTGCTCACGCGGCTCGACCCCAAGGTCGTGGACGCGGACGGGCGGTCGTACGGGCTCAACCTCACGCGCGCGAGCCTCGACGCGAGCGTCAAGTACCCGTGGGGCGCGGGGGAGGCGCCGCTGCGCGCGGACGGCCGCCCGACCCACAAGTTCGGCGTCTACGAGGACGACCGACCCGTGTTCGACTGGCTGCGCGCGGGCGCGCCGAGCCAGGTGAAGTGCCTCGAGGCGCAGGTCATGGACCTCGCGGACGACGTGTCGTACTCGGTTCACGACGTCGAGGACGCGATCGTGGGCGGGCGCATCGAGCTCGCGGTGCTCGACGACCCCGACGAGCGGGCCCGGGTCGTGCGCGCCGTCCACTCCTGGTACGGCACCGCGTACGACGAGGCGGCGCTCGACGCCGCGATCACGCGCCTCCAGGGCACCGGGCACCTGGTCACCGGGTTCGACGGCTCGCGCCGCGCGCTCGCCGCGCTCAAGGACGCGACGAGCCAGCTCATCGGCCGGTTCACCGGCGCGGCGCAGGACGCGACGCGCGCCCTCTACGGGGACGGGCCGCTCACCCGGTACGCCGCACGGCTCGTCGTGCCGGACGAGACGGTGGCGGAGATCCTCGTGCTCAAGGGCGTCGCGGTCGCCTACGTGATGGCGCCGCGCGAGCAGGAGCCGCTCTACCAGCGCCAGCGCGAGGTCATCGCCGACCTCGTGCACGTCTTCTCCGAGCGCGCGCCCGTCGCGCTCGAGCCGTCGTTCGCAGCCGACTGGGAGGCAGCGCCCGACGACGCGGCCCGGCTGCGCGTCGTCGTGGACCAGGTCGCCTCGCTCACGGACGTCTCGGCCATGCAGTTCCACGCACGCCTCGTGCGCCCGCCGGCCTGAACGGCCGGCGGGCGGCACCGCCGTCGGGCCGGGCGCCCGGGGTCAGCCGCGCTCGGTGACCCAGGCGTCGCTCGCGCGCTGGACGTCCTCGGCCGTCACCGAGTCCGCGACGGTCGCGAAGTACCAGCGGTGCCCGAACGGGTCGCGGACGGCCGCCTGGCGGAACCCCTCGAACCAGTCCGACGGCTCCGCGAGGCTCGTCGCGCCGGCGGCGAGCGCCCGCGCGTACGCGGCGTCCGTGTCCTCGACCGGGACGGTGAACGACGCGTGCGTGGGCGCGCCCGGCTCCGGCGCGACCGAGTCCGGCGGGAACGCTTCGGCGACGGTGAACGTGCTCGTGCCGGCCGGAGAGGCGAGCCGCAGGTCGGAGTGGATGATCGTGTCGCCCGCCGTGATGGTGTCGACCACCTCGGCGCCGAGCGCGGCCTCGTAGAACGCGATCGCGTCGCGCGCGCCGCTCACCGTGACGTTGGGGTGCAGTGCCGACATCTCCATGGTGTCCTCCTCGTCGTGGTCGCCCGCGGGGGCGCGGGCCGTCCCACCATGCTCGTGTCGGCGGCCCGTGCCAGTCTTGGAGGAATGCGACAGGTGTTCGAACCCGAGGGTCGTGCCGACGTGCGGGCGGAGTCCCGGCGCGGCCCGACGACGTCGTTGCGGGGGCTCGTCGACCCCGCCGCCGCGCGGCGCGGGTTCGAGCTCGTGCGCGTCGAGCCGACGCCGGACCTCGCGGACCTCGTCGAGCGGCACTGGGTCGTGCGGTGGAACCTGCCGCCGGGAGAGTCGTTCACGCAGGTCCTCGTGCCGCACCCGGCCGCCAACGTGGTCGCCGAGGAGTCCGGCTACGTCGCGCACGGCATCCCGCCGGGGCTGTTCGAGCGCACCTTGACCGGGTCGGGCGCCGTCGTCGGCACCAAGCTGCGGCCCGGCGCGTTCCGGGTGCTGCTCGTGCACCCGGACGCCGTGCGCCCGGGGGTGCAGGTCCCCGCGGCCGCGTTCCTCGGCCCGACGGCGGAGCGCACCGGGGCGACCGCGCTCGGCCTCGCCCGCGCGGGCCGGGACGAGGACGCGGCACGCGCCGTCGAGCCGCTCCTGCGCTCGCGGGCCGAGCGCGCGCGGACCGTCCGCGCCGAGCGCGACCTCGACCGCGTCGCGCGCGTTCTCGCGGCCCTCGTGGGCGGCGAGCTCGGCCCGGCAGCGGGCGTCGGCGACCTCGCGGCGGTCGTCGGGATGTCGCCGCGCTCGCTCCAGCGCCTCTTCGCCGCGTACGTCGGCGTGAGCCCCAAGTGGGCCCTCCAGCGTCACCGCGTGCACCTCGCCGCCGACCTGCTCGCGGCGGACCCCGACCAGGACCTCGCGGCGCTCGCGACCGCCGTCGGCTACTACGACCAGGCGCACCTCGGCACCGACTTCGCCCGCGCGACCGGGTCCACGCCCGGCGCCTACGCGCGACGCTGCGCCGCGTCGCGCGCCGCGCTCGTCCCGGCGGCGTCGGGGCCGGCCCGGGGGTGACCGACGACGCCGTCCAGCCACGCCCGGGGCACCGCCCGGGCGCATAGACTCGCTCCGTGGCAGGCCTGATTCGACGCGAGGACGTGGAAGCCGTCCGCGACCGCGCGCGGATCGACGAGATCGTCTCCGCGCACGTCACCCTCAAGACCGCGGGCGTCGGCTCGCTCAAGGGCCTGTGCCCCTTCCACGACGAGCGGTCGCCGTCGTTCCACGTGCGTCCCGGGGTGGGGCGCTGGCACTGCTTCGGGTGCGGCGAGGGCGGCGACGTCATCTCGTTCGTGCAGAAGATCGACGGCCTGACGTTCGTCGAGGCCGTCGAGTACCTCGCCGACCGCGTGGGGATCCAGCTCCGCTACGAGGACTCCGGCGGGCCGCAGCGCCCGCGCGAGGAGCCGGGCCGGCGACAGCGGCTGCTCGAGGCGCACCGCGTCGCCGCGCAGTACTTCTCCGAGCAGCTCTTCGCGTCCGGCGCGCAGGCGGCGCGCGCGTTCCTCGCCGAGCGCAGCTTCGACCGCGCCGACGCCGAGCACTTCGGCGTCGGGTACGCGCCCACCGGCTGGGACAACCTCCAGCGCCATCTCCAGGGGCGCGGCTTCACGCAGCCCGAGCTCGTCGCGTCCGGCCTCATGAGCCAGGGCCAGCGCGGCATCTACGACCGGTTCCGCGGGCGCCTCGTGTGGCCCATCCGCGACGTCACGGGCGAGATCGTCGGGTTCGGCGCGCGCCGCCTCTACGACGAGGACCAGGGGCCCAAGTACCTCAACACGCCCGAGACCTCGCTCTACAAGAAGTCGCACGTGCTCTACGGCATCGACCTCGCCAAGCGCGAGATCGCCAAGCAGAAGCGCGTCGTCGTCGTCGAGGGGTACACCGACGTCATGGCGGCGCACCTGTCCGGCGTGACGACCGCCGTCGCGACGTGCGGCACGGCGTTCGGCTCCGACCACGCGCGCATCGTGCGCCGCCTCCTCGGCGACACGACGGCCGGGGGTGGCATGCAGCTCGCGTCGGGCGCGTCCGTCGGGGGCGAGGTCGTCTTCACGTTCGACGGCGACGCGGCGGGCCAGAAGGCCGCCGTGCGCGCGTTCGGCGAGGACCAGCGGTTCTACGCCCAGACGTTCGTGGCCGTCGAGCCGAGCGGCATGGACCCGTGCGAACTGCGCATGGCCCGCGGCCCCGATGCCGTGCGTGCTCTCGTCGACGGGCGCCAGCCCCTCTTCGAGTTCGTCATCAGGACGACGCTCGCGACGTTCGACCTCGACACCGCCGAGGGGCGCGTCGGCGCGCTGCGCGCCGCAGCCCCCGTCGTCGCGGGGATCCGCGACGCCGCGCTGCGCCCCGAGTACGCCCGCATGCTCGCCGGCTGGATCGGCATGGACGCCGAGCGCGTCCGCCGCGAGGTGGCGGCCGCCGCCAAGCGGGGCAGCACGCCCGGCCCGGTCCGCACCGCGCGGCCCGACGACGCCCGCCCGGGTGCGGAGGCCGCCGCACCCGAGCCGGAGGTCCCCGCGCTGCCGGCGCCCGACCCGCGCGACCCCGTGGCGCGCCGCGAGCGCCTCGCGCTCGTCGCCGTCCTCCAGTACCCGCAGCACGTGCCGCCGGTCTTCGACGACCTCGGCGAGGACGCGTTCGCGGTCCCCGCCTGGCGCGCCGTCCACGCCGCGATCCGCGCCGCGGGCGGGGTGCGCGAGGGCACGACGCTCGGCGCCGGGCACTGGGTCGAGGCCGTCGTCGAGCAGGCCGCCGAGCCCGTGCGCGGCCTCGTCACCGAGCTTGCGGTCGCGCCCCTGCCCGAGGACCGGGAGAACGTCGTCGGCGGCTACGTCGCGGGCGTCGTGCGCGGCCTCGTCGACCTCGGGCTCACCCGCCGCGTCGCCGACGCGAAGAGCCGCCTCCAGCGCCTCGACCCCACGGCCGACCTCGCCGCGTACCAGGAGGCGTTCGCCACCCTCCTCGCGGTCGAGGCCGAGCGCCGCACGCTGCGCGAGGGCGAGATCGCCTGACGCCGGGAGGTCAGGCGGCCGCGTCCGCCGTCGCCGCGGCCGTCGCTGCCCTGCGGTCCCGCGCCGCCTGGCGGTCCGCCGGCATGAGGGCAGCGAGGACGACGAGGACCGCGGCGCTCACGGTGAGCAGGACGAACACGACGTGGATCGCGGCCATGAGGCCTGGGCCCTCGGGTGTGCCGTCAGGGCCCAGCGTCGTGCTGGCGTTGACGATCGCGCCGCAGACCGCGACCCCGACGGCCGAGCCGAGCGACCGCGCGAACATGTTGGTCCCGGTCACGGCGCCGCGCTCGGTGAAGGCCGCGGACGACTGCGCGGCGATGAGTGTCGGTACCGCGGTCAGGCCCATGCCGACGCCGACGACGAAGGTCGTCGCGGCGACGGCCACCACCGACGACGACGTGCCCAGCAGCAGCGTGAGCGAGGTGCCGGCGAGGACGAGCGCGGAGCCGATGACGGCGGTCCAGCGGAAGCCGATCCGCAGGTAGAGGCGCCCGGCGTTCGAGGCCGAGATCGGCCAGCCGACCGTCATCGCCGCGAGCGCGAAGCCCGCGACGAGCGGACCGACGCCGAGGACGCCCTGGGCGTAGATCGGCACGTACGTGGACAGCGCGAGGACGATCACCCCGACGAGGAGCGAGACCGCCGTCGAGACCCCGACGACGCGCCGGCGCAGGATCGCGAGGTCGACCACGGGGTAGCGCGTGCGCCGCGCGTGCACCGCGAAGACGCCGAGCAGGAGGACCGCGGCGCCAAGGACCGCGAGCGACGCGGGGGAGGCCCACGCCCACGTGGACCCGCCCTCGAGCAGACCGAGCAGCAGCAGCGTGCTGCCGGCGGTGAGGAGCGCGGCGCCGGCGTAGTCGATGGGCTCGCGCGCTCCCTCGCGCGGCGACTCGTGGTACCGCCGGTGCAGCATCCACGCGGCCAGCGCGCACAGCGGCACGTTGACGAAGAAGATCCAGCGCCAGCTGACGAACTCCGAGAACACGCCGCCGAGCGTCGGGCCGACGACGGACGAGATCGCCCACACGGACGCGAGGTAGCCCTGCGCCTTCGCGCGCTCCTCGAGCGTGTAGATGTCCGCGGCGATCGTCTGCGAGACGGGCATGACGGCACCGGCCCCGAGGCCCTGGAGCACGCGCCCGGCGACGAGAGCGGGCATCGACCACGCGAACCCGCACAGCACGGACCCGAGGAAGAAGAGGGCGACCCCCGCCAGCATGAGGCGCTTGCGGCCGAGGACGTCGGACAGCCTGCCGAAGACCGGCGTCCCGACCGCCTGCGCGAGCAGGTAGCTCGAGAACAGCCAGGGGAGCTGCGCGAACCCGCCGAGCTCGCGGGCGATCGTCGCCGACGCCGTCGCGATGATCGTCGCGTCGAGCGCGACGAGGGCCGTCGACAGCATGAGGGCGAGGAGGACGGGGCCGCGCTCCGAGCGCAGGCCGATCCCGGCGGGGGACGTCGTGGTCACGACAGACGCAAGCCCCGGGCAACGGTCGAGTATTCCCGGGCGCGTGACTGCGCGGGTCGGATCGGTCGGCCTGGCCGGAGAAACAGCTCGGCCCCGGACCGCTGGGCGATCCGGGGCCGAGCTCGTGGGCTCCCGCGGTAGGACTTGAACCTACGACCGTCCGATTAACAGTCGGATGCTCTGCCAGCTGAGCTACGCGGGATCGATCGTGGCCGTCGCGGTGTGCACCGCAGCGACCGGGGAAAACTCTAGCAGGCTCAGAGGGGTAGTCCGGACGCCGACCGGACCCGCCCCTCCGCCGCGTCGACGCGGGCCGTCACCTCGGGGTCGGTCAGGTCGACACCGGGGTCGGCGACGACCTGCGAGAAGAGCTCGCCGTCGCCGTCGCGCCGCACCGCGACCCGCGCGGTGAGCCCCGCGGCGAACGTCACGGTCTCCGACAGGACCACCGACGACTGCACGCGCTCGCGCAGCGTCTGGGCGAGCGACGTGCGGCGCGCGTCGGCGAGGCGGAGGACCAGGGGAGCGCCGCCGTCGACCCACGAGACCGTGATCGTCGCGGTCTCCGGCGAGTACCCCGCCCGGTCGACGTCCGACCACGGGCGCCGCGCGACCGTCCCGCCCGCGGCGTCGCTCGTGAGGAGCTCGGTGCGCGTCGCGACCGCCCACGAGCCGTCGGTCAGCTCGGCCGAGGCGAGCACGCGGTCGTCCGCCGGGACGTCGAGCGCGCGGCGGACCGGGTCGGGCAGGCTGGGACGGCGGAACCAGGACACGACCCCACCGTAGCCGCTCCGGGTCGGCCGGCAGGACGGGCGGTATGCTCGCCCGCGCGCCCCGTTAGCTCAGCTGGTCAGAGCAGGAGACTCATAATCTCTCGGTCGCGGGTTCAAGTCCTGCACGGGGCACCACCGGGCTGCTCGCCCACGCCCACGTCCCTGTCCGCCCTGCGGATGCGGTGCGCGGCACCGCGCGGTGTCATGGCCCCATGACGGTACGGATCAAGCGCGTGTACGAGCCGGCCGAGGAGGATGACGGCTTCCGCGTGCTCGTCGACCGGCTGTGGCCGCGCGGCGAGACCAAGGAGAAGGCGCGCGTGGGCCTGTGGCTCAAGGAGGTCGCGCCGTCCACGGAGCTGCGCCGCTGGTTCCACCACGAGGAGCGGCTGTTCGACGAGTTCGCCGAGCGGTACCGGGCCGAGCTCGACGTGAACGGCGAGGCGGTGGGAGAGCTGCGGGACGTCGTCGGGCAGCATCCCGTGGTGACGCTCGTGTACGGGGCGAAGGACGAGGAGCACAACCAGGCGGTCGTGCTGCGGGACTACCTGGCCGCGACCGGTCCGTCCTGACGCGCCGGGGCGCGACCCGGGGGACCGGCGTCGCGTCGGAGGTCGCGATCGAGGGCGCGGCGCAGCCGCGGGCCGAGCGGACGTTCGACGGCGCGGTGGATCGCCCAGGCGAGCACCAGGCACACCGCGACGGCCACGGTCAGCGTCGCCGCCCTGGAGAGGTACGGGTGCACCGACTCGATCACCCACCGCCCCCACGACGAGTGCACGAGGTAGAGCGGGTACGTCAGGGCGCCGAGCGCGGTGAGCCAGCCCCAGGAGATCCGTGCGAGCGGGGTGAGCGTCGCGGCCGCGACGACGGCGAAGCACAGGACGATCGCGACCCACCACACGGTCGGGGACACGACGACGTCGGTGCTGTTCTCGATGCGGGCCGCCTGGATCCTGCCCGAGACGGCTGCCGCGAGCACCACGTCGAGCGCGAGCGCGAGCCACAGGACAGGCGAGCGGCGCTCCCGCGTGAGGAGGTAGAGCACCATCCCGCCGGCGAAGAGCGGGGCGTCGGGCGCGACGAGGACGGTCGCGACGAGGTCGGAGCCCGTCTGCGTGGCGATCGCCCCCGCGACCGGCCACAGCACGACGAAGGCGAGCACCCGCGCGCGGGTGAGCCCGACGGCCACCAGCACGCCGACGAGCACGTAGAACCGCAGCTCCGACCAGAGCGTCCAGTAGATTGCCTCCAGGTCGGGGATCCCGAACGCGCGCTGGACCATGGTGAGGTTGGCCGCCGCCTGCGGGAGGTCGACGTCGCGGCGCCCGGGGATCACCAGGACGAGCAGCAGCAGGGTGAGGATGACCGCCGCCCAGTACGCGGGGAACAGCCGGCCGGCGCGCGAGGCGACGAAGCCGCGCACGTCGCGTCCCCACGCCGTCATGAGGATGACGAACCCGGACACGACGAAGAAGAGCTGGACGCCGAAGGAGCCGTAGGCGGCGACGCCCTGCGCACCCGGCAGGGAGTCGCTCGTCCGCTCGCCCCACGCGTGGTGGTTGACGGCGACGAAGTGGTACACGAGCACCGCCGCAGCGGCCGCGAACCGGAGTCCGTCGAGCACGGCGAGGCGCGGAGTCGTCGAGGGCATTCGAGGCACGTTACCAAACCGTGATCTGAGGGACCTGGGAGAGCCGTTCGACGTGCGTGCACGGCGCAGGGCTGGCACCGTGTCCGGGCCGGAGAACCCGGCGACGCTGGGGGCGGCGTCCCGACGACCGAGGAGGTCCAGTGGCACCGAGCATCAGCTCGACGGGCAAGGCGGCAGCGCGAGGCGCACGAGGCAGCAGGATGCTCGAGCTCCTGGCACGTGCCGGGTACGCGGTGAGCGGCGTGCTCCACCTCGTGGTGGGAGTCCTCGCCGTCCAGGTGGCGACGGGTTCGGCGTCCAGCGAGCAGGCGGACCAGACCGGCGCCCTCACCGCCATCGCGCAGACTCCGGGCGGGACCGCCCTCCTCTGGTTCGCCGTCGTGGCGTTCGCCGCGCTCGCGCTGTGGCAGCTCACCGTGGCGGTGAGCGGCGCCGTCGAGACGTCCGACCGGCTCAAGGCCGCCGGCAAGGCGGTCCTGTACCTCGCACTCGGGGTGCTCGCCGTGCAGGTCGTGAACGGGTCCGCGGGCGGCTCCGGCCAGGAGGAGGGCATGACGGCGACGCTCATGCAGAAGCCGGGCGGCGTCCTCCTCGTCGGTGCGGTCGGCGTCGGGATCGCCGCCGCCGGCGTCTACCACGTGGTCAAGGGCTGGCGGAAGAAGTTCCTCGAGGACCTCGAGGGCGGCACGGGCGGGAACGTCGGTCGCGCCGTCGTGACGCTCGGCCGGGTCGGCTACATCGCCAAGGGCGTCGCGCTCGGCGTGCTCGGCGCGCTCTTCGTCGTGGCCGCCGTGCAGCACGACCCGGAGCAGGCGGGCGGGCTCGACGCCGCGTTCGCGACCCTCGCGGCCCAGCCGTTCGGCGCGGTGCTGCTCGTCGCGGTCGGGCTCGGCTTCGCCGCGTACGGGCTCTACTCCTTCGCCCGCGCCCGGTACGCCCGCATGTGACGCGGTGGACAGGCGCGTCGGCCGTGAGGCCGGCCGCCCGTCCGCGCGCGCATGGAAGAATGGCGACCATGGCGATGAGAGAGATCCGGACCATCCCGGACCCCGTGCTCCGCACCCCCTGCGACGAGATCACCACCATCGACGACCGTGTGCGCTCGCTCGTCGCGGACCTCGTCGAGACCGTCGACCACGAGGGACGCGCGGGCCTCGCCGCCAACCAGATCGGCGTGAACCTCCGGGCGTTCTCCTGGAACATCGACGACGAGATCGGGTACGTGCTCAACCCGCGCATCGTCGAGCTCTCCGACGACTACCAGGACGGCGACGAGGGCTGCCTCTCGGTCCCCAACCTCTGGTACCCGACGCGACGCGCCTGGTACGCGCGCGTCGTGGGGACGGACCTCGACGGCAACGAGGTCGTCGTCGAGGGCACCGAGCTCATGGCCCGCTGCCTCCAGCACGAGTGCGACCACCTGGACGGCATGCTCTACCTCGACCGTCTCGACCGCTCCGTGCGCAAGAAGGCGATGCGGGAGCTGCGCGCCCACCTGTGACGACGCGCGTCGTCTGACCGCTGCCGGGCACGCCCGGCGAATCTCTCGCGCGAACGCGCGATGTCGTGCAAGATGGGCACGAGACACGCCGCGACGTACCTGTGACGTGCTGTGACACCACCCTCGGTGAGGACGTTGGGGAAGACGCAACCTCGACCTAGGGAGGCAGACATGGCCGGTGCCATCACCCGCGGTGTTCTTTACGTGCACTCAGCACCGCGTGCTCTGTGCCCGCACATGGAGTGGGCCGCGGGCAACGTCCTCGGCGTGCGCGTGTCGCTCGACTGGACCGAGCAGCCCGCCGCGCGCGGCCTCTACCGGGCCGAGTACTCGTGGCAGGGCCCGCAGGGGACGGGCGCCAAGCTCGCCTCCGCGCTGCGCGGCTGGTCCCACCTGCGCTACGAGGTCACCGAGGAGCCCAGCCACGGGGTCGACGGCGGCCGGTGGTCCCACACGCCCGACCTCGGCATCTTCTACGCCCAGACCGACGTGCACGGCAACATCGTCGTCCCCGAGGACCGCATCCGCGCCGCCCTCGAGCAGGCGAGCGAGCCGTGGGCCATGCGCGACGCCCTGCACCTCGCGCTCGGCAAGGCGTGGGACGACGAGCTCGAGCCGTTCCGCTACGCCGGCGCCGGAGCTCCCGTGCGCTGGCTGCACCGGGTGGGCTGACCGGGCGGGCCGTGCGTCCCGGCTCACCGGTGCGCCCACGGCAACGGTCTCCGGCGGCACGAAGGCCGCCTCCTCGAACGAGGAGGCGGCCTTCGTCGTCGTGGGTGGTGCTGCCGCGGTCAGACGCTCGCGACCGCGAGCGCGACGTTGTGGCCGCCGAACCCGAACGAGTTGTTCACCGCGACGATGTCGCCCGCGGGCAGAGGAGCCGGGGTGTCGCGCACGAGCGGGACCTGGAGCTCCGGGTCCGGGTTCGCGACGTTGATCGTCGGGGGAGCGAGGCGCTCGGCGACCGCCTTGATCGTGAAGATCGACTCGAGCGCCCCCGCGCCGCCCAGGAGGTGGCCGGTCATCGACTTCGTGGCCGAGAGGAGCACGTGGTCCGTCTCGGAGCCCAGGAGCGAGCGGATCGAACGGGTCTCCGTGAGGTCGCCGACCTTGGTCGAGGTCGCGTGCGCGTTGACGTGCACGACGTCCCGGCCGGTCACCCCGGCCTCCTCGATCGCGCGGCGCATCGCGGCGACCTGCCCGCGGCCCTCCGGGTCCGGGGACGTGATGTGGTACGCGTCGGAGGACAGGCCGACGCCCGCGAGCCGCGCGTACACGCGGGCGCCGCGTGCGGCGGCGTGCTCGGCGCTCTCCAGGACGACGACGCCCGAGCCCTCGCCGATGACGAAGCCGTCGCGGTCGACGTCGTAGGGGCGCGACGCGCCCTGCGGGTCGTCGTTGCGCAGCGAGAGCGTGCGCGAGGCGGCGAAGGCCGCGATGGGCATGGGGTGGATCGTCGCCTCGGTCCCGCCCGCGACGACGATGTCCGCGCGGCCCGCGCGGATCATGTCGACGCCGTAGCCGATCGCCTCGGCGCCGGACGCGCACGCCGAGACGAGCGCGTGGGCGCCCGCACGGGCACCGAGCTCGAGCGACACGTAGGCGGTGGGGGAGTTGGGCATGAGCATGGGCACGGTCATCGGGAGCATGCGGCGTGCACCGCGCTCGCGCAGCGTGTCCCAGCCGTCCAGCGTGGTCCAGATGCCGCCGATGCCGGACGACACGACGGTGCCGAGCCGGTCGCCGTCGACCTCGGGGCTGCCCGCGTCGGCCCACGCCTCGCGCGCCGCGATGATCGCGTACTGCGTCGAGGGGTCCATGCGCTTGATCTCGGGTCGTGCCAGGACCTCGGCGGGGTCCACCTTGAGGGTCGCGGCGAACGTCACCGGGATCTCGTAGCGCTCCGCCCAGTCGTTGTCGAGGGTGCGGGCGCCGGACTCGCCGGCGAGCGCCGCGGCCCAGGTCGAGGGCACGTCGCCGCCGAGCGGCGTGGTGGCGCCGAGGCCGGTGACGACGACTTCAGTAGCGGCGGACATGGTGCTCCTCGGGTGGGGTTCTGGGGCGGGAGGACGGGCGGGCCGGCGCGGGTGACGCCGACCCGCCCGCAGGCCTGCGGGGCAGGCGGGGCGTGCTCAGGCCTGGGCGCCCGTGATGAAGGACACGGCGTCGCCGACCGTCGTGAGGTTCTTGACCTCGTCGTCCGGGATGCGGACGCCGAACTTGTCCTCGGCGTGCGTCACGATCGTCATCATCGACAGCGAGTCGATGTCGAGGTCGTCGGTGAAGGACTTCTCGAGCGCGACGGCGTCGGTCGGCAGACCCGTCTCCTCGGCGACGATCTCCGCGAGGCCGGCGAGGACTTCCTGCTCGGTGTAAGCCATGGTTTCTCCTTGTCGTGGGGCCGGCGGCGACCGGTCCCGGTGGTGTTGCCCGGTGGGTGTGCCGGGCGGTACAGCGGTAGACGGTGCGTGCGACGGACGGGTCCGCCGACGGCGTGGGTCCTCCCGCGGGGGAGGGCGGCCGTCCGTCCAGGGTGATTCTCCCCTACGGCAGGACGACCACCTGCGCCGCGTAGACCAGCCCGGCGCCGAACCCGATCTGGAGCGCAAGGTCGCCGGAGCGGACCTGGCCCTCGTCGAGCAGACGCCGCGTGGCGAGCGGGATCGAGGCGGCCGACGTGTTGCCGGTCTCCGCGATGTCGCGGGCCACCGCGACGGTGTCGGGGAGCTGGAGCTGCTTGATCATCTGGTCGATGATGCGCATGTTCGCCTGGTGCGGCACGAACGCGCCGATGTCGCCGGGGGCGACCCCTGCCTCGGCCATGGCCTTGGCCGCGACGGGAGCCATCTGGAACGCGGCCCACTTGAACACGCTCTGCCCGTCCTGGCGCAGCGTGGGCCAGCCGAGCGAGGGGTCCTCGCGCAGGTCCGACCAGGCGTGCGTCTGTCGGATCGCCTGGGCCTTGCCGCCGTCGGACCCCCACACCGTGGGGCCGATGCCCGGGGTGTCGGACGGGCCGACGATCGCGGCTCCTGCGCCGTCGCCCAGGAGGAAGGAGATCGACCGGTCCGTCGGGTCGATGAAGTCGCTCATCTTCTCGGCGCCGACGACGAGCACGTGCGTGGCGATGCCCGCGCGCACGAGCGCGTCGGCCTGCGCGATCGCGTAGGCGTAGCCCGCGCACGCGGCCGAGACGTCGAACGCGGCGGCGGGCGTGGCGCCCAGGCGCTCGGCGAGCACCGCAGCGGCGGCGGGCGTCTGGTGGAAGTACGTGACCGTGGAGACGATGACGGCGTCGACGTCGGTCCCCTGGAGCCCCGCGCGGGCGAGCGCGTCGCGCGCCGCCGCCTCGGACAGGTCGAGCACGTCGACGTCGGCGCCGGCGCGGCGGCGCGTGACGATCCCGGTGCGCTGGCGGATCCACTCGTCGGACGAGTCGATCGGACCGGCGATGTCGTCGTTCGTGACGACGTTCTCGCCCCGGACGCCGCCGATCGCGAGGATCCGCGAGTGCGCCGGTCCGGTGGCCTGGCGCAGCGTCACGCCGCTCACGCGTCGTCGCCCGCGGCGGGGGCCGGCACCGCGCCGCCCACGACGGAGTGGCGGGCGATCAGGTCGCGGGCCGCCTCGACGTCGTCGGGCGACTTCACGGCGACCGACTCCACGCCCTTGAGCGTGCGTCGCGCGAGGCCCGTGAGGACGCCGCCGGGCGCGAGCTCGAGGATCGCGGTGACGCCGAGCTCCGCGAGCGTCTCCTGGCACAGGTCCCAGCGCACGGGCGCGGCGATCTGCGCGGTGAGGCGCCGGACGACGTCGCGCGCCTTGCCGAACGTGCTGCCCTCGATGTCGATCGTCCCGTACGACTCGCCGTCGGCGTTCGAGAGGAACGGCAGGCGCGGGTCGGCGACGTCCCACGACGCGGCCACGGGCTCGAACTCCTCGAGCGCGGGCTGCATGAACGGCGTGTGGAACGCGCCTGCCACCTGGAGCGGGATGACGCGCGCCTTGGCGGGCGGGTTCTCGGCGAGGGCCGCGAGGTGGTCGAGCGCCCCCGCGGCGACGACCTGTCCGCCGCCGTTGACGTTGGCGGGCCACAGGTGCGCGGCCTCGATCGCGGCGAGCACCTCCTCCGGGTCGCCCCCGACGACCGCGCTCATGCCCGTGGGCGTCGCGGCGGCGGCCGCGGCCATCGCGCGGGCCCGGTGCGCGACGAGCCCGACGGCGCCGACGTCGGTCAGCGCGCCCGCGACCGCGGCGGCGGCGAGCTCGCCGACCGAGTGGCCCGCGGTCACGTCGACGACGTCCGCGGTGCCGCGACCGTCGAGGATGGCCCGCAGGGCGACCAGGGAAGACGCGACGATGAGCGGCTGGGCGACCGCGGTGTCACGGATCGTGTCGGCGTCGGACTCCGTCCCGTGCGCGCGCAGGTCGAGGCTCGCGGCCTCGCCGAACGCGGCGACCTGGTCGGCGACGCCGGTCAGCTCGAGCCAGGGGGCGAGCATTCCGGGGGACTGGGAGCCCTGTCCAGGGCACAAGACGGCGAGCACCCGTCAACTGTGCCAACCCGGCGCTCTCGCGCCACGTCACGACCCGCACCAACCTTACGGAGGGTGATTGTGCCGAACCTACAAGGTGCGACGGTCGGGCCGACGGCCTCTGCCGGGGGAAGGGGCGGGCTCAGCGCGTCGTGGAGAGCTGACCGAGCGCGAGCGCGACCTGGAGGACGAACGACTCGCGCGCGTCGAGCGGGTCCCACCCGGTGATCTCGGAGACCTTGCGCAGGCGGTAGCGCACCGTGTTGGGGTGCACGTACAGCGACCGCGCGGCCGCCTCGAGCGACCGGCCCGTGCCGAGGTACGCCGACAGCGTCTCGAGCACCGAGCCCGTCGCCTCCGCGAGCGGCCGGTACGCCTGCGCGACCAGGGTGCGGCGCGCCGTCGTGTCGCCCGTGAGCACGCGCTCCGGCAGGAGGTCGTCGGCCAGGACCGGGCGCGGCGCCTGGGGCCACGCCGGGGCGGCCCGCAGGCCCGCCAGCGCGGCCTGGGCCGAGCGTGCCGCCTCCTCCAGGCCGGGGACGGTCGGGCCGATGACGACGGGACCGGGCCCGAACCGGGGCAGGAGCGAGGCCGCCGCGGCCTGGAGGTCGCCCTCCCCGCCGAGCACGAGGACGAGGCGGTCGCCGTGGATGCCCACGAGCGCGTCGCCCGCCGCGCGGCGCGTCGCGCGGCGCAGCTCGGCCGTGCGCACCTCGTCGAGCGTCGAGGCGATCGTGCCCGCCATGACCAGGGTCGGGCCGTGCCCGCCCCAGCCGAGGGCCGAGACGCGCGAGCGCAGCGAGTCGTCGCCGTCGCCGCGGATCAGCGCGTCGACGACGAGCGCCTCGAGGCGCGCGTCCCAGGCGCCGCGCACCTCCGCGGCGCGCGCGTAGACCTCGGCCGCGGAGAACGCGACCTCGCGCGAGTAGCGCAGGACCGCCTCGCGCAGGTCGCGCTCGCCCCCCGGGGCGGCGAGCTGGTCGGAGTACGCCTCGACGACCTCGACGACGATCCGGACGAGCTGGAGCGTGTTCTGGAGCGAGATCGAGCGCGTCAGCTCCGGCGGGGCCGCCGCGAAGATGTCGCTCACGCCGTGCGGCGGGGCCAGCGGGTCCGCGTACCAGGTGACGAACGCCGTGATGCCGGACTGCGCCACGAGCCCCACGTACGAGCGGTCCTCGGCCGGCAGCTCGCGGTACCAGGGGATCTCGTCGTCGAGGCGTCGCAGCGCGGCCGACATGAGCAGACCGCTCCCGTCGCGCAGGCGCTGGAGGTTGTCCGCGTTGCCCGTCGGGCCGCTCGGGGCGGACGCGCTCGCGGGCGTCCTGGGGGTGGCCGTCACGCGCCGAGCATACGGTCCGCGCTTGTGGACAGTCCACAAATGGCGTCCCCCGTGCGGAGTCCGACGGCGGACGACCCGGGCCGCTGGGTGAGCGTCCGGACGACCCGCTAGGGTCGGGACATGGCCCTCATGCCCCGACTCCGACAGCTCATGCGTCGGCCGACGTCCGCGTCGACCGTCGGCACGCGCCGCCCGCGGTCCGGGGAGAAGCGCGGCGACACGGTCCACGAGGACGCGCTGCGCGCGATGCTCGTCGACGACCCCAACGACGAGCGCGCGTTCCGGGCGCTCGCCGAGCTGGTCCGACGCCGCGCCGCCGAGGGGCCGGCCACCGACGACCCGCTCGCCGCGCCGGTGGACGAGACGGAGAAGCAGCGCGCCGCCGACCTGGCGGTCTGGGCGCTCGCGGAGGAGCTCGCCGGGCACCCCAAGGGGTGGTACCCGCTGGTCGAGCTCGGACGCCTGTCGCTCGACGACGACCAGGAGGCCGCGCTGCGCCGGTTCGCGACGGCCGCCGAGCGCGACCCGTCGGGCCGCGCGCTCGCGCAGTCGATGGAGGTGCTGCGCACGGCGGGCCTGCCCGTCGAGGCGCTGGGCCTGGGCGTCGGGCACTGGCGCGCGCGCGAGCACGAGCCGGAGGTCGGGCGCCAGCTCGTCCTGGCGGCGCTCGAGGCCGACCGCCCTCTCGAGGCGCGGCACCACCTCGAGTCGCTGGTCGAGTACGGCGACCCGCAGGGTGTGTCGTCGCTGCGCGCGGACCTCGAGCGCACGGTCGCGCAGGCCGAGCAGCACCGCGCCGGGACCTGACGGCCGCCCGGGCGAGGACGCCGCGGGACCTCGGGTGCGCCGTCGGGCCGCCCACCTGCCCGCACGACGACGGCCGGTCACCCCGCGGGGCGACCGGCCGTCGTCGTGCTACCGGGCGGGGGCCGTCAGGCCTCGCCGCCCGCGTTGCCGGACGTGCCGGCGGTGACGTCCATCAGGCGGTACTTCTCGATCGCCTGGGCGGACGCGTCCGCGGGGACCTTGCCCCGCTTGGCGAGCGCCTGGAGCGTACGGACGACGACGGACGGGCCGTCGATCTTGAAGTGCCGGCGGGCGGCAGCGCGCGTGTCCGAGAACCCGAAGCCGTCGGCCCCCAGCACCTCGTAGTCGCCCGGGACCCACTTGCGGATCTGGTCGGGCACGAGGTGGTCGTAGTCGCTCGTCGCGACGAACGGGCCCTCGGCGCCGGACAGCTTCTCGGTCACGTACGCGACGCGCGGCTCGGCGGCCGGGTCGAGGAACGCGGCCTGGTCGGCGGCGAGGCCGTCGCGGCGCAGCTCGTTCCAGCTCGTCACGCTCCACACGTCGGCCGCCACGCCCCAGTCGTCGTGGAGGAGCTGCTGCGCCTCCAGCGCCCACGGGACGCCCACGCCCGAGGCGAGGATCTGGGCGCGCGGCCCGTCGCCCTCGCCGACGGAGAGGCGGTGGATGCCCTTGAGGATGCCCTCGACGTCCACGTCCTCCGGCTCGGCCGGCTGGACCATCGGCTCGTTGTACACCGTGAGGTAGTACATGACGTTCTGGTCGCGGCCGTCCGCACCGACCCCGTGCTCGCCGGGGCCGAACATGCGCTCGATGCCGTCGCGCACGATGTGGCGGATCTCGTACCCGTAGGCCGGGTCGTACTGGACCATGGCCGTGTTGGTGCCCGCGATGAGCGGCGAGTGGCCGTCGGCGTGCTGGAGGCCCTCACCGGTCAGGGTCGTGCGTCCCGCGGTCGCGCCGATGATGAACCCGCGCGTGAGCTGGTCGCCCGCCGCCCAGAACTGGTCGCCCGTGCGCTGGAAGCCGAACATCGAGTAGAAGATGTAGAACGGCACCATGATCTCGCCCTGCGTGGCGTAGGACGTGCCGACCGACTGGAACGCGGCCGCGGAACCGGCCTCGTTGATGCCGGTGTGCATGATCTGGCCGGCCTCGGACTCCTTGTAGCTCAGCATGAGCTCGCGGTCCACGGCGAGGTAGTGCTGGCCCTGGGTGTTGAAGATCTTCGCCGACGGGAAGATCGAGTCCAGGCCGAACGTGCGCGCCTCGTCGGGGATGATCGGCACGATGCGCTTGCCGAACTCCTTGTCCTTGATGAGGTCCTTGAGGAGCCGGACGAAGGCCATCGTGGTGGCGATCTCCTGCTGGCCCGAGCCCTTCTTGAGGATCTCGTAGGACTTGTCGCCCGGGAGCGTGATCGGCTTGGGCGACGAGCGGCGCTCGGGGACGAACCCGCCGAGCTGCTGACGACGGCCGAGGAGGTACTGGATCTCCGGCGCGTCGGGGCCCGGGTGGTAGTACGGGGGCTCGTACGGGTTGGCGTCGAGCTCCTCGTCCGTGATCGGGATGCGCAGCGAGTCGCGCAGCGTCTTGAGGTCGGCCAGGCCGACCTTCTTCATCTGGTGGGTCGCGTTGCGGCCGGCGAAGGTCGAGCCCAGGCCGTAGCCCTTGACCGTGTGCGCGAGGATGACCGTCGGCTGCCCCGTGTGGGCGCGTGCCGCCGCGTACGCCGCGTAGATCTTGCGGTAGTCGTGGCCGCCGCGCTTGAGGTTCCAGATGTCGTCGTCGGTCATGTTCTCGACGAGCTGCTTGGTCCGCGGGTCGCGGCCGAAGAAGTGCTCGCGGATGAACGCGCCGGACTCCGCACGGTACGTCTGGTAGTCGCCGTCGGGCGTGACGTTCATGAGGTTGACCAGGGCGCGGTCCTTGTCCGCGTTGAGCAGGACGTCCCACTCGCGGCCCCAGATCACCTTGATGACGTTCCAGCCCGCGCCGCGGAACTGCGCCTCGAGCTCCTGGATGATCTTGCCGTTGCCGCGCACCGGCCCGTCGAGGCGCTGGAGGTTGCAGTTCACGACGAACGTCAGGTTGTCGAGCTGCTGCTGCGCCGCGAGCTGGAGCATGCCGCGCGACTCGGGCTCGTCCATCTCGCCGTCGCCGAGGAACGCCCACACGTCCTGCTGCTCCGTGTCACGGATGCCACGGTTGTGCAGGTACTTGTCCGTCCACGCCTGGTAGATCGCGCTCGCCGGGCCGAGGCCCATGGAGACCGTCGGGTACTCCCAGAAGTCGGGCATGAGGCGCGGGTGCGGGTACGACGGCAGGCCGCCGCCCGGGTGCGACTTCTCCTGGCGGAACCCGTCGAGCTGGTCCGCCGAGAGGCGGCCCTCGAGGAACGCGCGCGCGTAGACGCCGGGGGAGGCGTGGCCCTGGAAGTAGACCTGGTCGCCGCCGCCGGGGTGGTCCTTGCCGCGGAAGAAGTGGTTGAGGCCCACCTCGTACAACGTCGCCACCGACGCGTAGGAGGAGATGTGGCCGCCGACGCCGATGCCGGGGCGCTGCGCGCGCGTCACCATGACGGCCGCGTTCCAGCGGATCCACGAGCGGTAGCGGCGCTCGAGCGCCTCGTCGCCGGGGAAGTAGGGCTCCTCGTGCACACCGATGGTGTTCACGTAGGGAGTGGTGAAGGAGGTCGGGACGGCGACGTTGCGCTCCCGGGCCCTCTTGAGCAGGTTCAGCAGGACGTAGCGGGCGCGCGGGCCCCCGCGGTCGTCGATCAGGCCGTCGAGGGCCTCGACCCACTCGCCGGTCTCGGCGGGGTCGAAGTCCGGAACCTGGCTGAGCAGACCGTTGATCAGCGGTCCGGTCTCGTCGTACGAAGCCACCAGCAACCTCATATCTCGTCGGATGCCGGGCGCACGGCCGCGCGGTACACGGCCGGAACCCGTCTTGGGGCCACTCCGGGCACGCGGCCGCGGCCGCTGGTGGCGACCGCGCCTCTTCACGAGACCAGGGTGGTCTACCCATTGTGTTCACAACGCGCGCGTAAGTCACACCATCGGGTGGTCAAGAGGGCGTGATTTCGGCGACACGCCCGGGCGGGGAGGCGTCCCGGCGTCGTGCGGGTGCCGTGCCCGACGACGGTCCGGGTGCCACGTGCCGGACCGGGTGTCCGTGGCGGGCACCTTGCCAAGCAACGGATCCTCCGGTGGGCTACCTTTGCCAGACACGGCAGGTCGTCGTGCGCGCGGGCGTCCGCCCGCGCGTCGGGGCCCGCCGCACGGATGACAGGACGAGGAAAGGAACGACACGACAGTGACCGACACCGCAGGGCCCCTCGGGGCGGACCGCCTGGGGTTCGCGCCCGGCAACGTGGTGCAGGAGTTCGGCTGGTCGGAGGACGTCGACGACGACCTGCGCGGTGAGCTCGAGCAGCTCGTCGGCGGCGAGCTCGTCGACGAGGACTACGACGACGTCACCGACGGTGTGATCGTCTGGTACCGCGAGGACGACGGCGACCTCACCGACCTGCTCGTGGACGTCCAGACCGTGCTCGACGACGGCGGGCTCATCTGGGTGCTCACGCCCAAGCCGGGCCGGTCCGGGCACGTGGGCCACAACGACATCCAGGAGGCCGCGACCACGGCCGGGCTGCACGCGACGAGCACGTTCGCCATCGCGCCCGACTGGTCCGCGACGAAGCTCGGGACCCGTGGCCGCGGTCGCTGACGAGGGAATCGCCGCCGTCCGGGCCACGCCGCCCGGGCCGGGCGACCCCG
The DNA here is from genome assembly GCF_049913115.1 of Cellulosimicrobium sp. E-16. Lineage (NCBI taxonomy): Bacteria > Bacillati > Actinomycetota > Actinomycetes > Micrococcales > Promicromonosporaceae > Cellulosimicrobium > Cellulosimicrobium sp. E-16. Next base: position 2,886,339 of record NZ_CP183974.1, on the reverse strand, counting down.
CACCCGACTTCACGCTGCCCGACACGCACGGCACGCCCGTCCACCTCGCCGACCTGCGCGGCGGGCCGGTGCTCCTCGTGTTCTACCCGTTCGCGTTCTCCGGCATCTGCACGGGCGAGCTCTGCGAGCTGCGCGACAACCTCGAGGACTTCGAGGCGGCCGGCGTCACGCTGCTGGGCATCTCGTGCGACTCGGTGTTCGCGCAGAAGGCGTGGACGGCGCAGGAGGGTTTCGAGTTCGACCTCCTCTCCGACTTCTGGCCCCACGGCGACGTCGCCCGGGCCTACGGCGTGCTGGACGAGGAGAACGGCCTCGCGCTGCGCGGCTCGTTCCTGCTCGACGCCGACGGGATCGTGCGCTGGTCCGTCGTCAACCCGCGCGGGCAGCGTCGTGACCTCGACGGCTACCGACGGGCGCTGGAACAGCTCTGATCGCGGGCGCGCCGCTGCCGTCGCCGAGCGGGGGCCGACGGCGGTTCTTGCGTCGGGTCGTCGAGTCAGGTCGTCGCGCTCCCGGCGTGGCCGGTGGCGGGGTGCCGACCCGGTAGGCTGTGCTCCGCTGTTCCAGGGCCTGTAGCTCAGCTGGTTAGAGCGCCACGCTTACACCGTGGATGTCGGGGGTTCGAGTCCCTCCGGGCCCACTTTTTTCCTGACGAGTGCCGGCCCGCACGGCTCCCTCAACCCTTCGCAGCCGTCGAACACGCGAACCGCACTTCACCCGCTGTCGTCGTGGGCGGCCTCCACCCGAAGCCCTATCATTCGGGAGCGCGAACGAGCCGACGCGTGTGGGAGGCGTCCTGCGACGTCGTGACGAGGAGGTCGTCGTGCTTCGAGCAGCATGGAAGGCCGTTGCCGGTGCCGCGACGCTGGCACTCTTGGTATCCGTCGTCGGGCCGGGGGCCCACGCCGCCGACGACGGAGCCGGCCGCCTGACGGTCGTCATCGATCAAGACTGCTCGCTGGTAGCACCCGACGACTGCCCGCGCAGTGAGCCACGTGTGGTCGTCCAGGATGCGCACGGAGTCGTCAAGAGCGACTGGTTGTCCAGCACACCGCTCGAGCTGTCCTCGAGTCTCGCGCCAGGAAGCTACTTCCTGACGATCCGGGACGCCCGGGACCACGCCACGATCGCGGATCGGCTCCCCGTGGCCGTCACGGCGGAGGCACAGCAGATCACCGTGCCGTACCAGCCGAGGCCGAGCGCCTGGGTCACTCTTCACGCGACGGATACTGATGGCAGCGTGTGGGGCCTCGGTGACGCCGAGCTCTGGGCGCCTGACGGTGTCGAGTACGCCGCGCGTTACTTGGGGTGGTCCTCGGGCCAGGACTACCGATTTCGCACGCGCGCGTTCGGTCAATGGCGTCTCGTCGTCCGCGCAGGGGAAGGACGACAGGCCTTCGTGCCGACGTATTATCCCGGCGTTGCCGACGCTGCCGCCGCTGAGCTCGTCGACATCGTCCCCGGCGCGGACATCTCGCTGGCGATGGGGTTGCTCCCCGGGGGAAGGATCTCCGGGGAGCTGCGCGGCCCGACGGCAGATCCGCAGGTCGGCCGTGGCGTCCGTCTCTACACGACCGCCGGCGTCCCTGCCTACGACGTCCCCGCATGGTTTACCGGAACCGGCAACGCCTACGTGATCACCAGCCGGTCGGGCGATCGTCAGGGCATCGCACCCGGCGAGTACCTGGTGAAGTTCGACGGCGGCGACGAGTTCGCATCCGAGTTCTACGACGGAGGCGGTGGGTCCTTCAGCATCGCGAAGGCGAAGCCCGTCGTCCTCACGGGTGGCGAGACGGTGACCGGCGTCGACGTCGACCTCACCCCCTGCGGTTCGATCTCGGGCCAGGTGACCGGCTTGGCTGAATGGCCGCAGATGCGTGCGGGCGCCGTGTACGCGACCAATGTCGACGACCCAGACGCCACTCGCCTGGCCTGGAAGGACGCGGACGACCGGTTCACTATTACCGGTCTAGCACCGGGGACGTACACGGTCTCCGTCGCAGGCCGCAGCCACGACCCACGTGTGTCCGCCACGTACTTCTCCGGCGGCGACACCACGTCGGGAACGCAGGTGACCATCGCGGACTGCGACACGGCAGTCGTCGGCGCCGACATCGCCTTCGTCATGAAGCCCCTCGTGCCGCCTTCCCTCTCGATGCCCACGGTCGGGACGAAGCTCACGGCCACGCCCGGTTCGTGGAACGTCACCAACGCTTCCTACACCTTTGCGTGGCTCAGGGACGGCGCACTCGTCCCTGGGGCGACCTCCTCGACCTACACCCCGGTCGCAGCCGACGCTGGACACCTGCTCTCGGTGGTGGTCACCGCACGCCACGTCAACTATCGAGATGCGACGGCGACCTCGGCGACGGCGAGGGTTGCGCCCGGTGCCGCGCCCAGGGTCACCAAGGCTCCGACGATCAGCGGAACCGTCAGAATCGGCTCCACGCTCAAGGCCTCTGCCGGAGCATGGTCCGTTGCCGGGGTGACCCCGAGCTACCAGTGGTACAGAGCAGGCAAGGTCATTCCGAGGGCGACATCGTCGAGCTACACGGCCACGACGTCAGATGCCGGGTCTCGGCTGAGCGTTCGGGTCACGGTCAAGAAGGCCGGCTACACGAGTGCCTCCGCGGTTTCCGGATCGACGGTCGCCGTGCCGAAGGTCAGGCCGACGGTGGTGGCGACTCCCGTCGCGACGACGATCAGCAGGACAACTGCGCCGAAGGTGAACGTCAGCGTCCAGGCCGCAGGCGTGCCCGCGCCGGTGGGCACCCTCGTCGTGACTCTCGGCACGAAGACCACGAAGGTCGCGCTCACGGCATCCAACAAGGGCAGGATCACCGTCACGCTCCCCAGGATGCCGGGGGGAAAGACGTATCCCCTGCGAGTGTCCTTCTCTCCGTCCTCCGCCTCCGCCTCGTACCTGACATCGAGCTCCGTCACGGCGCGCTCGGTCCGCGTCCGGTAATCCGCTGGACCGCCGGGGCACCGATCGTGAGCTCGTCAGCGTGGTTTCTGACGACCGTGTCGGCGCCCGCCCCTAGCATCTGCCGCACCAGCAGCGACGACGTGACGGTGAGGTAGAGGGTGCTCGAGAAGGTCAAGGGTCTGTTCCGGCGCGACGAGGAGCAGGCGGGAGGTGGCCGCCCGAGCGCCCGGCTCGTCGACGCGCTGAAGGTGCTCGCCGTCGAGTCGCCGGGGCTCGCGGACCGCGCGGTCGCGTACGTGCACCAGGGCGAAGGACCCGAAGTTCTGCTGGAGCTCGAGGCCCTGCGCGGCGGTGACGTCGAGGCGTTGCTGGGTCGGCCTGGCCAGTCGGGGATCTACTCGTGGACGACGCCCGCGCAGGACGAGCGGCTCAAGGCCGCGGTGCCGGGCTGGACGTCGGCGAAGGCCGTCACGGCCCGGTCCAACCTCTACACGCTGAGCGACTCCGTGACGATCCCCGAGCTCGTGCGCCTGGGCCGGGTGCTCAGCGCGGTGTCGTCGGAGGTCGATCGCGAGCGCCCCACCGACCCACGCTGGCTCACGGTGCTGGTCAACGACATGTCGCGGCGCGCGAACGACCGGCGCCAGGGCAAGAACGGCAAGCAGTCGCCCGACCGCTGGACGCCGGACCTGCTGGTGGCGCTCGCGGTCGAGGGCGGCGTGCCGGAGGCCGACGCGCCGGCGGTCGTGCTGCGCGAGCTCTTCGAGCGTCCGACGTCGGCGGGCTGGTCGTCGCGGCACCTCGGCCCGGCGCTCCTCGGCGCTCCGGCGCGGGACTTCGTGGTCGCGCACGTCGACGTCGCGACCCAGGCGCTGCCGGGCGTGAGCGCCGCGGGGCGGACGGAGCTGGTCGAGCTCGTGGCGTCCGACCCAGCGGCGACGGATGCGCTCGCCCCGCTCCTGGCGCGGCTCGCGGCGGACACCAGCAAGGGCGTCCGTGAGGCGGCGGTGGCCGCCGTCGCGCAGCTCCCGGGCGAGCGGCAGCGCGAGATCCTCACCCCGCTCCTCACGGCCCTGCCGCCGTCCCGGCTCGGGGCGGTCGTGACGCGCCTCGCACAGGTCGACGGTGGGCTGGACGACCTCGAGCAGGCCGCCGAGCAGTCGACCGGGGCACGCGCGACGCTCCTGCGGGACACGGTCGAGCGCGCCCGCGTGCTCGACGCTGCGCAGGAGGACGAGCCCGCCATCGAGGTCCCGCCCTTCGAGCCCCTGCCGGAGACGGTGCTGGGCGACGACTTCGTCCGCGCGGCGCGGTCCGCGCTCGACACGGCCCTGGAGCGTGCCCGCACCGAGCATGCGGCGCACCCGGGCAAGAGCAACGACTCGGACTGGCCGCGGTGGCGGCGTGAAGCCGTCGAGCAGGACCTCAAGGAGCTGCCCGGCATCACCGACGACGACGTCCGTGTCTTCGCCGCGTTCCTGTCCGGGACGAGCACGCGCCGCGCCGGGAGCGTCGCGATGCGCAGGCTCTCCGCGCCGGGCGTGTTCTCCCGCCTGCCCGGCACGACCCTGATGCACCGGCTGCGGCTGGAGGCGGACGAGGGGCGCAGGCAGAACGGCCGGTTCGCCTGGTACCGCCTCAACGAGGGCGACATGCTCGACGTCGACCTGCGCGTCCTCGACGAGGCGCTGCGGCGCATCGGTCGCGACGACGCCGAGGCGCTGGTCGACGAGCTGTACTTCTCGACGTGGTGGGCCACGGACGCGGTGACGCCCGCGAACGCGTGGCCGTACTACGCAGGGCGGCTCGACCGGCTCGCCACGGCGCTCGACGACCGCGAGCGCACCTACGGCACGACGAAGCCCGCGCGGGCGCTCGCGGTGCTCGCGCAGCTCCCGCACGTCCCGCGGCGGTTCCTGCCGCGCCTGACCGAGCTCGCCCTCGGCGAGGGCCGCACCTACCGGGCGACGGCCCAGGAGGCGCTCAGCACGCACCCCGGGGTGCGGAACCTGGCGGAGCAGGGGCTCGGGAACGGCCGGTCCGAGGTGCGCCGCACCGCCGCGGAGTGGCTGGCCCGGCTCGGCGACATCGCTGCGGTCCCCGCGCTGCGGGCCGCGCTGGCGAAGGAGCGCGCCGAGGTCGTGCGCGCCGCGCTCCTCACGTCGCTCGAGGCCCTGGGCGAGGACATCTCCGTCGACCTCGCACCGCAGGCGCTCCTCGCCGAGGCCACGAAGGGCCTGCGCACCAAGGCACCGGTGAGCATGGCCTGGTTCGGCCTGGACTCCCTGCCTGCCGTGCGCTGGGCGGCGGACGGCTCGCCCGTGGACCCGTCGATCCTGCGCTGGTGGGTCGTGCTCGCGGTCAAGCTCAAGGACCCGAGCGGCGCCGGGCTGCTCGAACGGTACCTGTCCCTGCTGCAGGAGACGGACCGTGCACGGGTCGGCAGCCACGTGCTGAGCGCGTGGGTCGCGCAGGACACCCGCAACCCCTCGCCCGAGGAGAGCAGCGCGCACGCGCAGGGCGGCGCCCAGCTCCGCTACGACATGTACCAGGACTGGGCCAAGCGTTCCCCCCAGTACTACGCGGTCGAGGCCTCCAAGACCGTCGAGGACCACTACCGGGACCTCTACCGCGAGCACCAGGCGACGTACGTCGGCTCCGCCGTGAAGGACAAGGGCATGCTCGCGCTCACGGTCGCGATGCCGGGCGGCGAGCTCGCGGCGACGTTCCAGCGCTACGCGAAGGCGCACGTCGGTCGTCGCGCGCAGACCGAGGCCCTCGTCCAGGCGCTCGCGGCGAACGGGCGGCCCGCGGCGATCCAGGAGCTCCTCGCCGTCTCGCGCCGCTTCCGGCAGGCGACGGTGCAGGAGACGGCGCAGCGCCTCGCGGCCGAGCTCGCGGACCGGCGCGGCTGGACCGCCGACCAGCTCGCGGACCGGACGGTCCAGACGGCGGGCTTCGAGGACGACGGCCTGCTCCACCTCGACCTCGGGTCGCGCGAGTACGTCGGGCGCATCACGCCCGCGTTCACGCTCGAGCTCACGAGCGACGCCGGGAAGGTCGTCAAGGCGATCCCAGCCGCGCGGGCGCAGGACGACCCGGAGCTCGTCTCGGCCGCGAAGAAGCAGCTCACGGCGAGCCGCAAGGAGCTCAAGGCGGTCGTCGCGCTCCAGACGCAGCGGCTCTACGAGGCGATGTGCGTGGGCCGTACGTGGACGGCGCAGGAGTGGCAGGAGTACCTGCTCGGCCACCCCGTGATGTCCCGGCTCGTCGAGCGGCTCGTGTGGGTCGAGAACCCCGGCACTGACGAGGCGCGGCCCTTCCGTCCCGACGGCGGCGCGCTCGTCGACGCCGACGACGAGGACGTCGAGCTCGGCGAGAGGTCGACGGTCGGGCTCGCGCACGCGGTCCTGCTCGGCCCGGACGCCACGGCCGCCTGGTCGGCGCACCTCGCGGACTACGAGGTCACCCCGCTCTTCGCGCAGCTCGACGTCGCGACGCCCGACGTCCCCGCCGGCTCGACCACGATCGACGACCACAAGGGCTGGTTCTCCGACAGCTTCTCCATCCGCGGGCGCGCCACCAAGCGCGGCTACACGCGCTCGCAGGCCGAGGACGCCGGGTGGTTCAGCGCGTACACGAAGTCGTTCGCGAGCGCGGGGATCGTGGTGCAGATCGAGTTCACGGGATCGTTCGTCCCGGAGGAGAACATCGCCGCCGCGGTGACCGCGCTGACGTTCGAGCGGAGCGGCCGCGGGTCGGGTCGCGGGACCGCGCGCATCGCGGACCTCCCGCCCGTGCTCGTCGCGGAGGCGTACCGCGACTACGTCGCCGTCGCCGAGGCGGGCACGTTCGACCCCGACTGGGAACGCAAGAGCCAGTACTGACCGTGCTCGTCGGTCCGCATGTGAACCGATCGGAGCGGTGCGGTGCCGGGACCCGGCGCCGCACCGCCCGTCGTGTGGGACGCGGCTCCTACGCTGACCTGCAGGACCACGGGCACGGCGCCCGCGACCCGTTGAAGGAGGAGCCCGGGTGACGAGCACGACGACCGGTGACGCGCAGGTCGCGGCCGGAGGACCGGGCGAGCTGCGGCCGCCCGCCGAGGTCCGGTACGCCGACGAGCTCGCGGCGCTCGCCGCGGCGGACGCGCGGCGCGGCGCCGACGTCCCGCCCGGGTGGCGACTGAGCCCGCGCGCCGTGCGCGCGTTCGTCGTGGGCGACACCGAGCTGGGCGTGAGCCGCAAGTTCTTCGGTGACGACCCGCTCGTCGACCGCGCGGTCGTGTCGCTGCTGGGCCGCCAGGGGCTCATGCTCGTCGGCGAGCCGGGCACCGCGAAGTCGCTCCTGTCCGAGCTGCTGGCCGCCGCCGCGAGCGGCACGTCGACGCTCACGGTCCAGGGCACCGCGGGCACGAGCGAGGACCACGTGCGCTACTCGTGGAACTACGCCCTGCTCATCGCGGAGGGACCGAGCGAGCGCTCGCTCGTCCCGTCGCCGGTCTTCCGCGCGATGGAGAGCGGGCGCGTCGCGCGGTTCGAGGAGATCACGCGCTGCGCGCCCGAGATCCAGGACACGCTCGTGTCCGTGCTCTCGGAGAAGCAGCTCATGGTCCCCGAGCTCGGCGCCGACGCACGCGTCGCGGCGCGTCCCGGCTTCAACGTCCTCGCGACGGCGAACCTGCGCGACCGCGGCGTCCACGAGATGTCGGCGGCCCTCAAGCGCCGCTTCAACTTCGAGACCGTCGCGCCCATCCGGGACCGCGCGTTCGAGATGGAGCTCGTCGAGAGCCGGCTCACGGCAGAGCTCGGCCCGGCGCCGGAGCGCCCGCGGCTCGACCGTGACGTGCTCGAGGTGCTGGTCACGGTCTTCCAGGACCTGCGCACGGGCACGACGGCGAGCGGCGCCCCGGTGAAGCGGCCCGAGACGGTGATGTCGACGGCCGAGGCCGTGAACGTCGCGATCGCGGCGTCGCTCGAGGCGCGGTACCTCGGCGACGGCACGGTGACCGCGGGCCAGGTCGCGCGCCAGGTCGGTGGCGTCGCGCTCAAGGGCGACGAGGAGGACGCGCGCCGCCTGCGGCACTACGTCGACAACGTGGTGCGCGAGCGCGCGCGGGCCGACGCGCGCTGGAAGGACTTCCTCACCGCGGCGGGCGACCTGTGGCGGTAGGCCTGCGCGCGGCGTGGGACGCCGCGCCGCCCCGGCTGCGGCAGGCGGCACGCGACCTGGCGACCCTGCGCGAGCGCAAAGGCGTGCACCTGTTCGGCGTGCGGCACCACAGCCCGGCGTGCGCGGTCGCCGTGGCCGCGCTGATCGAGGAGGTTCGGCCCACGGTCGTGCTCGTCGAAGGTCCGGAGGAGTACACGCGGCTCCTGCCCGCGCTGCTCGACGAGCGCACGGTCCCGCCGGTCGCCGTCCTCAGCCTCGACGGCGACCCCGCGGACGCGGCGCGAGATGGCGCTCGCGGCGCGGGCTTCTACCCGCTCGCGCGCTACTCGCCCGAGTGGGTCGCGCTCCGGGCGGGGCACGCCCTCGACGCCGAGCTCGCGTTCGTCGACTCCCCGTGGGCAGCTCGGGGGTCGGGGGAGGAGGACGCGGCCGAGCACCCGACCGCGCGCACCGTCCTGGCCGAGCGGCACCTCGCGCACTCGCGCACCGTCGCGCGGCTCGCGGAGCGCCTCGGGTGCCGCGACCACGACGAGCTCTGGGACCACCTGTTCGAGGCACGGGGCACCGCACGCCTGCGCGACTGGCGCGAGCTCACCGACGACGTGTTCGCGTGGGCGGCCCTGGCCCGCCTCGACTACGAGGACGAGGCGCTCGTCGCCGACGGGTCGCTCGACCGGGAGGCGCGCATGTCGGCGCGCGTCGCCGAGCACGCGGCGCGCGCTGACGGTCCCGTCGTCGTCGTGACGGGCGCGTTCCACACGCTCGCCCTCGTCGAGGCGCTGACGGGGAGCGCGCACGGCGAGGCCGTCGTCGCGCGCCGTCCGGCAGGCGGCTACGGCGACCTGGCCGACGCGCCCGCGTGGCTCGTGCGGTACGACGACGAGCGGCTCGACGCGCTGCGCGGGTACGGCGCGGGCATGCCGACGCCCGGGTACTACGACCGGCTCTGGGCGGCGCACCACGCCGCGGGCGGTCCCGCGGGCGCGGCGAGCGGCGTCCTCGTCGACGTCGGGCGCGGGGCGAGCGCGCGCGGCGCGCTCGTGAGCGTGGCGCAGTCGCAGGCCGCCGTCGAGCACGCGCACCGGCTCGCGGCGCTGCGGGAGCGGCCGTGGCCGTGCCGCACCGACCTGCTGGACGCGATCACGTCCTGCTACGTCAAGGACGCCGACGACCTCGACGCGGCGGGCGACCGGCCCCTCGGGCTCGCGGTCGCGGAGGTGTTCGCCGGGCGTGCGCTCGGCGACGTGCCGCCCGGGGGCGCGGCCCCGCCGCTCGTGGAGGAGGCGCGCTCGCGCGCGCGGTCGCTGCGACTGGACGTGTCCGACTCCGTGCCGCGCACCGTGCGGCTCGACGCGCGACGCACGTCCACGCACCGCGACCGGCGCCGGTTCCTCGCGCTGTGCGCGTTCCTCGACCTGGGCTTCGCGCGCCGCGTCTCCGGCCCCGACCACGTCGCCGGGCGCGGCCTCGGCCTCGTGCTCGAGGAGTGGGAGTACGCGTGGACGCCGCTCGTCGAGGCGCGCCTCGTCGAGCTCTCCCACCGCGGGGCGACGCTCGAGGCGGTCGCCGTGGCGCTGCTCGACGACGCGCGCGACCGGGCGCGCGAGGAGCGGTCGAGCGACGCGGTGGCGCGGCTCGTCGCGCAGTGCGTCGTGGTGGGCCTGCCGGAACGGCTGCCTCCGCTCGTCGGGCTCGTCCGCTCCACGCTCGACGTCGACCCGGCCCTCGCCTCGGTGGTGGCCGGCATGCGGCGCCTCGTCGGGCTCTGGCGTGCCCGGACCGAGCTCGAGCTCGGCAAGCACGCCGCGGCCCTGCTCGACCTCGCGGAGCAGGGCCTCGCCACCGCGGCCTACCTCGTGCCCGACCTCGCGGCCGCCGACGAGGCGACGCAGGACGACGCGCTGGCGAGCCTCGTCGCGCTGCGCTCCCTGGTCCGGGACCTGCGCGACGCCGGTCGTGACGGCACCGGTTCGGCGGCGGAGTCCGTCGCCCGGGCGCTCGCGCACGTGCGCGAGGACGGCGACGCGTCGCCCGCGGTGCGCGGCGCGCTCACGGCGTTCGCCGCCGTCGACGACGAGCTGGACGACGAGCCCGGCGACGGTCTCGTCACGCGCGTCCGGGCGCAGCTCGCGCCCGGCGCGGACCCGGTCGCGGCGACGGCCTTCCTCGGCGGCGTGATGCGCGCCGCGCCCGACCTCCTGCTCCACACCCCCGAGATGTTCGAGGCGGTGGACGACGGCCTGCGCGGCCTGGAGGAGGACGCGTTCCGCGCCGTGCTGCCGGACCTGCGCCGGGCGTTCACGTGGCTGCGGCCGACGGAGACGCACCGCCTCGCCGAGCGTGTCGCCGCGCGGACCGGCACGAGCGCCGCCGCGCTGGACCGCCACGTGAGCGTGACCGAGGACGACCTGCGCGCGGGCCTGCTCGTCGAGCGCGAGCTCGTCGCGGTGCTGGAGCGCGACGGCCTCGGCGCCTGGGCGCGCGGGGGAGCGTCGTGACGGCCGCGGGTGTCGGCACGGCGGACGTGCCGGACGCGACATCGACCGGGACCTCGCGCGCCGGGCTCGGATCCGGCGCGAGAGAGAACCTCGCGAGCCGCGCGGACGACCAGGAAGCCGCGCGCCGCTGGCGGCTCGTGCTCGGCCGGTACGCCGGCGACACGTTGCCCGTCGCGCCGCAGGACCAGGGCCTCGACCGGACGCTCGGTCACCTGTACGACCGGGAGTACACCGCCCGTGGGCACCGGCACGGCGACGGCGACGACTCTCGCGCCGGGCGTGGCGGGGGCGGGCGCGGGGGCTCGGTCGTCGCGGGCCTGGACTGGCTCGAGTCGGCGCGGGAGCTGTTCCCGCGCGAGACGTTCGAGCGCATGCAGGTCGAGGCCGTGGGCCGCTACGGCATGACGGAGCTGCTCGCCGACCCCCGTGCGGTCGACGCGGTGGAGCCCAGCACGGAGCTCGCGTCCGCGCTGCTGCGTGCCCGGGGCCGGCTCGGTCCGGGCGTGCAGGACGGGCTGAAACGGCTCGTCGCGCGCGTCGTAGAGGACGTCGTGCGGCGGCTGCGGCCGCGCTTCGAGACCGCCGTGGACGGTCGCCGCGACCGCTCGCGCCGTTCGTTCGTGCGGTCGAGCCGCACGTTCGACGCGGCCGCGACCGTTCGCGCCAACCTCGGGCGCTGGGACCCGGAGTGGCGTCGCCTGCTGGTCACGGACCTGCGCTTCTCGGCGCGGCGCCGCCGCGCGCTGTCGTACGACGTGGTGCTGCTCGTCGACCAGTCCGGCTCGATGGCCTCGTCCGTGCTGTACAGCGCGGTGAGCGCCGGCATCCTCGCCGGGCTGCCCGGCATCACCGTGCGGCTCGTCCTGTTCGACACGTCGGTCGTCGACATGTCGCACCTCGCGCACGACCCGGTGACGGTGCTCCTCACCGCACAGCTCGGCGGGGGCACGGACATCGCGCGCGCCGTGCGCTACGCGGAGCAGCACGTGCGCGACCCGCGCCGGACCGTCGTGGCGCTCGTCACCGACTTCGAGGAGGGCGGCTCCGTGTCGCAGCTCGTCGCGAGCGTCGGGCGGCTGCACGCGTCCGGCGTGCGGCTGCTCGGCCTGGCCGCGCTGGACGGCCAGGCGAACCCTGCCTACGACCGCGGCGTCGCCCGGCGTCTCGCGGAGCAGGGCATGGAGATCGCGGCGCTCACCCCCGAGCGGTTCGCCGAGTGGCTGGGGGAGGTGCTCCCGTGAGCGGCACCACCGGGCCCGGCCCCTGGGCGGGCGTGTACGCCGGGTACGACGACGCCGCGCTCGCCACCCTCGCCAACGCCGGCCTGGTCCGGAGGGCGCGCAAGGACGTCGCCGCGGGCAAGGTCGACGTGCTCGAGCTGCGCGCGGACGGAGCCGTGCTGTCGGTCGGCGGCACGCGCGTCGAGCTCGACGCGCGCGGTCCCGCGGGTGCGCGGTGCGCGTGCCCGACGCCGGGCGCGTGCCAGCACGTCGTGGCCGCATGCCTGTGGGCGCGCGACGCAGCCACCGAGCCGGTGGTCCACGCGGCGACCGGGTCGGTGGGGCCGGTCGCGGTGGCCCGTGGCGACGTGGCGGTGGTGCGACCGTCGGCGGACGATGCCGGCGCCGAACCCGATGCGCATCGCGACGCCGATCCCGAAGCCCGTGCCGAGCCTGGTGCCGGGCGTGCGGACACCGCTCGAACCAGCGCCGGTGCGGCGGTTCCGACGGCGGAGCACGCCGGGGCGGGCGCGACACCCGAGCCCGACGGCGGTCGGCGCGCCGGGTCGGGAGCCGACCCGCTGACCGAGATCCTCGCGCTCGACGCGCGGGCGGTGCACCGCGCCGCGGGTGCCGCCGTCGTGCGCGCGGCCGCACGGGAGATGCGGGAGGCGCTGGGCGCGGCGCCGGACGACATGACGGACGTGACGATCGACGGTCCGCGCGTTGTCGTCTCGTGGGCGCGTGCACCTCGCGTCACGTACGTCGCGGGCGCCGGTTTCGCCGGCATGCTCGTGGAGCGTGAACGCCCCGGCGCGACGCCCTCGGCGGCACGGACGGACGACCGACGCTGGCGCCTGGAGGCGCTCGCTCGGGTCTGGGACGCGCACGGTCGTGACTGGCCGTGGCCCGAGGAGACGGCCGCCACCGCGCCGCGCGCCGCCGGGGTCCCCGACGCCCGGACGGTCGCGGACGAGGTCGCGCGCGCGGTCGAGCGGGTGCTCGACGTCGGGCTCTCGCACCTCGGTCGCGACGACCTGGAGGAGCTGAGGTGCGCCGGGGTGCTCGCCCGGCTGGGGCGCCGGCCAGCGGTGCAGCGGCTCGTCACGTCCGCGCTCGGTCGGCTCGAGGCGCTCGCGGACCGCCGGGACGCCGTCGACGAGGAGGAGTGCCTGCTCGCGCTGGCCGAGCTCTGGGCGTTCGTGCGGGCCGAGCCCGCGCCGGACGCCACGGCGCCCGACGAGCGCGTGGTGGACCTCCCGCACCTCCTCCCGCTCGGGGCGCGCTGGTGGGTCGCGGCGTCGGGCGCACGAGGCGTCACCGTGCACCTGTGGGACGTCGCGGAGGGCCGGACGCGCGCGGTCACCACCGGACGGCCGCCCGGCTCCGACCCGACGTTCCGCCGCTCGTGGGACCTCCCGCTCGTCTGGGGGCGCTCGGTGGAGGCGCTCTGTCGCGGCGCGTTCGCCCTGCGGGGTGCGACCGAGCGAGCCGGGGCGCTGCGTCCGGGCGAGGGCCCGACCGTCGAACCGTGGGGAGGGCTCGACGCCGACGTGCTGCGCGACGTCGCCGAGCGGACCGCGGGGACCGACGCGCGGGCCGAGGTGGGGTTCGGCCGCCGGCCGGCCGTGGTGCGGGTCGTCATGGTCCGGGACGCGGGCCCTGTCGGTGTCGACGAGGTCGCGCAGGAGATCACCTGGACCCTCGTCGCGGCGGACGGCACGCCGACCGTCGTGCGCATCGACGCGGCGGACGAGTCGGCCTGCGACACCCTGCTCGGGGTGGCGGCGGGGAACCGCCGCATCGTCGCCGTCGCGGTCGAGCACGACCTCGAGTCCGGCGGGTCCGAAGCCGTCGGTCTGTTCGTCGAGCACGCCGGGGGAGGGCTCCGGCTCGTCGTGCCGACGCTCACGCCCGCCAACGACTACCGCACGTGGTCGACCGCGTGGACGAGGCTCCGCGCGCGCGTCCGTGCCCTGCGGGGGCGCACGACGACGCACGTGCGCGAGGTCGTGGCGCCGTCGCCGGTCGAGGACGTGTGCGCCACGGTGCTCGACGCCGCCGTGGCGCTCGCGGCGACCGGCCGTCGCCATCTCAGCCCGCACCAGGGGGCCGCCCTCGCCCGCGCGGCGCGGACCGCGGACGACCTCGGGGCCCCGACCCTCGCGGGTGCGGTCGCGCTCGTCGCCGACGAGCCCGACGCCGCACGCCTCCTGCGGGCGGCGCTCGTCGCCTCGCGGGGTCGCGCCCTCGCGCGGGTCGTGGCCTCGTCCCGCGAGCCCCGGCCGGACCGCCGGGCGGTGCGCGTATGAGCACCTATGCCGTCCACGCCGGGTCGCCCGAGCACGGCCGGGTCGACCACGTCGTCGACGGCCCCGCGGATCCCGTCCGCGAGACGTGGGACGACACGAACCGGTGGTACCCACGCCTCCTCGCCGAGGGCCGCCGCGTCGAGCGGTCGCACGACCTGCGCCTGTCCCACGTCCTGCTGCGTCGCTCGCAGCTCGCCGCGGGGTCGGCGCTCGCGCGGCGCGACCCGGGTCCGTGGGACGCGCTGGCGGCCGTCCCGGCCGGTCGCGAGCCGACGGCGGAGCCGCGTCCCGTCGGTCTGTTCGAGCTCGGGCCGCAGTCCGGGCCGCGCGTCGAGCTCGACACGGTGGCGGAGCTGCGCGACCAGCTCGCCGCGGTCGTGGGAGCCGACGGCCCCGACGGACCAGGGCGGCTGCGGATGCTGCTTGCCGCCGAGTCGGCGGGAGCGCTCGTCGCGGCGGAGATGCACCACGCGGGCGTCCCGTGGCGCGCCGACGTGCACGACGCGATCCTCACGGACGCGCTGGGCCCGCGCCCGCGCCCCGGCGAGCGCCCCGCCCTCATGGAGGACCTCGTCGCGCGCATCCGCGCGGCCCTCGACGCGACGCCGACCCTCAACCCGGACTCGCACCCGGACCTGCTCAAGGCCCTGCAGTACGCGGGCGTCGGCGTGCGGTCGCTGCGCAAGTGGGAGCTCGAGCGCACGGACCACCCCGTCGTCGAGCCCTTGCTCGAGTACAAGAAGCTCTCGCGTCTCCTCACCGCGAACGGCTGGTCGTGGCTCGACACCTGGGTCCGCGACGGGCGGTTCCGCACCGAGTACGTCGTGGGCGGCGTCGTCACGGGCCGGTGGTCGTCGAGCGGCGGCGGGGCGCTGCAGCTCCCCAAGCAGGTGCGCCGCGCGGTCGTCGCCGACCCGGGCTGGAAGCTCGTCGTCGCCGACGCCGCGCAGCTCGAGCCGCGCGTGCTGGCCGGGCTCGCGCACGACGAGCGCATGGCGGCGGCGGGACGTGGCGGCGACATGTACGCGGGCATCGTCGCGTCGGGAGCGGTCGCCACGCGCGACCACGCGAAGGTCGGCATGCTCGGCGCGATGTACGGAGGCACGACGGGGGACAGCGCGCTCGTCCTGCCGCGCCTCGCGAAGGCGTTCCCCGACGCCATCGGCCTCGTGGAGCGCGCCGCGCAGGCGGGCGAGCGCGGCGAGGTCGTGTCGACCCTCCTCGGCCGGAGCTCGCCACGACCCGGCGAGTCGTGGCAGGCAGCCCAGGAGGGTGCCTACGCGGTCGAGGAGGGCGGCGCGGACGACGTCGAGAGCGGCCGGACGGGCGCGGACGCGCAGGCGCGTGCCCGGTCGTACACCCGTGCGTGGGGGCGCTTCACGCGGAACTTCGTCGTGCAGGGCACGGCGGCCGAGTGGGCGCTGTGCTGGCTCGCGTCGATCCGCCGCCGGCTGTGGGACCTGCCCGTCGCTTCGACCCCGGGCGCCGCGCCCGCGCCGTTCGCCGACCGGGCGCACCTCGTGTTCTTCCTCCACGACGAGGTCGTCGTGCACGCGCCGGCCGAGCTCGCCGAGGCGGTGGCCGACGAGGTCCGCGCGGCCGCGGCGGAGGCGGGGCGCCTTCTGTTCGGGGAGTTCCCGGTCGACTTCCCGCTCACCGTCGCGGTCGTCGACCACTACGCCGAGGCGAAGTGAGGGACGGGCGACGCAGCGGACCCGTCGCCCGGTGGCGCCGTCGCCCGGCGGGGTCAGGGCCGCGGCTCGCCGCGGTAGGTGCCGAACGACCACAGGTTGCCCTCGGGGTCCTGGAGCACGAGCTCGCGGCTCCCGTAGTCCGTGTCCCGGAGCGGGACGACGACGCGTCCCCCGGCTCCCGGCGCGCGCTCGCGGAGCCGCAAGTCGAGCGCCCCGATCTCGTCGTCGGGGACGACGACGTACGTGCCGCAGGTCCCGGGCTCGCGCGACCACTCCCGATCGGGGGAGTGGCTGCCGAGCATGACCCCGCCGCCGTGCGGCCAGTCGAGCTGGGCGTGGGCGACGTCGCGGTCGTCGCCGGCCATGACGGCCGTCGCGACGAACCCGACGACGTCGGTGAGGAACGCGACGAGGCTGCGGGCGTCGCGCGCCTGGAGGGTGGGCCAGACCCACGGTGTCGGCGGCGCGTCGGGCACCGGGGACGGCGCCGCGGCGGTGCCGGAGGTGTCAGTCGGGGTGCGGGTGCTCTCGTGGATGCTCATGTCCCCACCCTGGCCCGTCGGTGTGTCCGCCGGCTTGGATGTTTCCGAGCTCTTCGCGCACCCAGGCGGTCGGGCTCGTGCCGGCGAACCGGCGGAAGTCGCGCACCAGGTGGGAGTGGTCGGCGTACCCGGTCTGCGCGGCGACGTCGGCGAGGGTCCGGACGCCCCGGCCGAGCGCGAGGCGCTGCACCTGGCGGCGCGCGGCGTCGAACCGCACGAGGCCGCGCGCCGCTCGGGGCGTGACGCCGAGCTCCGCCCGGAACAGCGTCTCGAGCTGGCGTTCGCCGAGGGCGACGTGGCGCGCGACGTCGCGTACGCGCGCCCGTCCTCGGCTGCGGACGAGCAGGTGCCAGGCCGCCGCGACCTCGACGCGCACCTCGGCGCGGACGGGCAGGGCTCCCGGGCTGCCGGGCGGGCCGCCCGGGGATGCGAAGGCCGCGCGCACAGCCTCGAACGCGGCGGCCCACGAGCCCGCCTCGGCGGCCTGCTCGCGCAGCCGCGCGGCGGTGGGGCCGAGGACGGCGTCCCCGTCCTCGACGAGGCCGAGGTCGCCTGCGCGCACGCCCAGCAGGACCCGGCAGGCGAGCGGGTCGAGCGCGAGCTGCACCCCCGCCTGCTCCTGCGGCTGGTGGATCAGGGCCGGGCGGGTGTGCAGTCCGCCGACGAGCGACTCGTAGCTCAGCGGGACGGCGTCCGGCCCGGTCGACGTCGGGACGACGCCCGCGGTACTCACGACGAGCGTGAGCCACGGCGACGGCAGGCCCCGGTGGACGGACGGCGTGCCGTCCGCCGTCTCCGTCCGCAGGCGGTAGCCGACCATCGACACGACGCCGGGCGGCAGCGCGTCGGACCGGGCTCGCACGAACTCGTGCATCCGACCACGCTATGCGGCGGCCACGCCGCTCACAGCCCGAGCGGACGGTGCCATCCGACGTCGACGCGGAGCGTGGCGTCCGGCGCCTCGTCGTCGACCTCCCAGACGCACCGGACCCGCCGGTCGAGGAACGACATCGCGTGGCACTGCCGCCCCGCATCGTCGAGACCGACGCGTGCGCGGACGTCGTCGCGGTCGTGCCCGGGCCACGAGAGCGTCAGCTCGCGCCAGCAGCCGCCCGAGCCGCAGCCCATCCCCTCGCCGACGACCTGGACGTCGTGGGGGAGGGCCGGGGGTGGCGGCGTGCCCGCCTCGTCGAGCTCGACCCGGAGCACGGGACCGACCAGCCACACGACCAGGAGGACAAGCCCGATGGCCGCACCAGCGACCCCGGCACGACGGCCCACCGTGCGCTGCATCGGCGCATCGTATCGAGAGGTCAGGTCGACGGGCGCAGCCCCCGCACCTGGGGGACGTCGGTGCCTCGCGCGGCGCGACGCACGTGGGAGCGCGCGTGCTCGATCGCGTCGTCGAGCGTGTCGAAGAGGTGGTTCTCGTGGCGGAGCTCGGCGAGCGCCCCGACGTTCGTGAGGAGCGATCGGTGCCGTTCCTGGACGCCTTTGACGAGCACGGTCACGCCGCGCGCCTCGAGCCCTTCGACGAGCTCGCCGAGCGCCCTGGCCCCGGTCGCGTCGACCATGCGGAGCTGGGAGAGCCGCAGGACCACGACCGCGACGTCGTCGTGCGACGAGGCGTCGGTCACCTCGGTGAGCACGCGGTCCGCGGCGCCGAAGAACATGGAGCCCTCGAGGCGGAAGAGCGCGACGTGCTCGTCGCCCGGCTGGGCAGGCCCGGGGAGTGGGTCGCGGTGCACGGCCGAGGCGCGCGCGACGGTCCGCAGCGCGAAGAACGCGGCGACGAGGATGCCGATCTCGATGGCCTGCACGAGGTCGAACGCGACGGTGACGACGGCGGTCACGACGAAGGTCGCCGCGCTGGACCGCCCGGCGCCGAGCACCGAGCGGATCGTCCGGGCGCCGATCATCCGGAAGCTCGTCACCATGAGGACGCCGGCGAGCGCGGCGAGCGGGATCCGGGAGACCGGGCCGGTGGCGAGGTAGATGACGGCGAGGATCACGACCGCGTGCACGACGGCGGCGAGCCGCGTACGGGCGCCGGAGCGCACGTTGACGGCGGTGCGGGCGATGGCACCCGTGGCGGGCATGCCGCCGAAGAGGCCGCTGGCCACGGACGCGAGACCCTGCCCGACGAGCTCGCGGTCGGGCTGGTAGACGGAGCCCCCGGGCGACCCGGTCTGCGCCATGGACGCGGCGACGCGCGCGGACAGCAGCGACTCGATGGCCGCGAGCGCGGCGATCGCGAGGGCGGCGCCGCCGAGGTCGCGCAGCGCGCCGGTGGTGAACGTCGGCAGGACGGGCGCGGGCAGCGACGACGGCAGGGTACCGATGCGGGGGACGGGGGCGCCGAGCGCCTCGACGAGGACGGTGGCCAGCACGACCGCGACGAGCGACGCCGGGATCGCCGCGTGGGCGCGGGGGAGCAGCAGCATCGTCGCGGCGACGAGCGCGACGCACCCGAGCGTCCACAGGACCGGGGCGGGCGGGACGTCGGTCACGGCGGTCCCCACGGCCCCGACGGCGGTCACGAACGTGTTGTGACCGGGGGCCGCCTCGACCCCGACCGCGGCCGGGACCTGCTGGAGGAAGATGATGCAGGCGATCCCGAGCGTGAAGCCCTCGACGACGGGCCAGGGGATGTACGTGACGACGCGCCCGAGCCGGGCGAGCCCCGCGACGAGGACGACGAGCCCGCCGAGGACGGTGACGAGCGCGACCGAGCCCAGCCCGTGGGTGACCACGATCGGCGCGAGCACGACGGCCATCGCCCCGGTCGGGCCGGACACCTGGTGGTTCGAGCCTCCGAGCACGGCGGCGACGACGCCGGCGATGACGGCGGTGACGAGCCCGGCCGCCGCCCCGACGCCGGAGCTGACGCCGAACGCGAGCGCGAGCGGGAGGGCGACGACACCCACGGTGACGCCCGCGAGGAGGTCGGCGCGCAGGGTCCGGGGTCGCAGGTCGTAGTCGGAGCGTCGGGGAAGCAGGTCGCGGACGGCGGCGAGGCGGCTCATGCGGAGGCGGTCGACGTGGTGGCGTCGAGCACGGCCCGCGCCGATGCGCCCGGCAGGGCGGGGAGCCGTCGCGCGGCCTCGAGCTGGTCGGACGCGCCCGCGAGGCTCGAGAGGAGGAACGCGCGGGCGACGACGAGGAGCTCGGCGACGAGGGGCTCGGCGAGGCGGTACTCGACCGCGTTGCCGCTGCGGGTCGAGGTGACGACCCCGGCCCGGCGCAGCACGGCGAGGTGCTGGGAGAGCTGGGAGGGCTCGCACCCCGTGACGTCCAGCAGGTCGGACACGGGCGCCGTGTGGTCGGCGTCGGCCGCGAGGACCTCGAGCACCTGGATGCGGGTGGGGTGGGCGAGGCACTGGAAGAGCTCGGCTTTGATGCGGTAGAGGGGAGCGGCCTCGTCGGTGCCGCGGGCGCCGTCGCCGCGCGCGTCGGCGTCGGGCCGGTCGGGGCGGGGGGTGCGGGGCACGGGTCCTCCGGGCAGTGGTTTGATGGATTGCGCAATCCATCAAACCACATCGGACGGCACCCGGGCGTCCCGCGCGGGATAGCCTGCCGCCATGACCGTCGCGCCCGACCCGAGCACCGGCACGTCGACCGAGCCGGAGGCAGACGGCGCCGCGCACCCGACGCTCGGCCGCGTCGTGCGGACCCTGGACGAGCTGTACCCGCCGTCGACGGCGGAGGCCTGGGACGCCGTCGGGCTCGTGGCCGGGGACCCGGGCGCGCCCGTGCGCAAGGTGCTGTTCGCCGTCGACCCGGTCGAGGAGGTCGCGGACGAGGCGCTCGCGTGGGGCGCGGACCTCCTGGTCACGCACCACCCGCTGTTCCTGCGACCCGTGCACTCGGTCGCGGCGACGACGTTCAAGGGCTCGCTCGTGCACCGGCTCATCCGGGGCGGGTGCGCGCTGTACGTCGCGCACACGAACGCCGACGCCGCGGAGCGCGGCGTCGCCGACGCGCTCGCGGACGCGCTCGACCTGCTGCACCGCGTGCCGCTCGTCGCCCACCCGGCACCGGCGCCGCACGAGGCCGCCACGACCGGGACGGGCCGGGTCGGGCGCCTCGCGGAGCCGATGACCCTGCGCGGCTTCGCGCAGCGCGTCGCCGAGGTCCTGCCCCCGACCGTGCAGGGCGTGCGCGTCGCGGGTGACCTCGACGCGACCGTGGAGTCTGTCGCGGTCGTCGGCGGGTCGGGCGACTCGCTGTTCGACGCCGTCCGCGCGAGCGGCGCCGACGTCTACCTCACGTCCGACCTGCGCCACCACCCGGTCTCCGAGCTGCGCGAGCGCGCGCGGCTCGAGGGCGACGGCGACGCGGGCACGCCCTTCCTCGTCGACGTGCCGCACTACGCGTCCGAGTGGCCGTGGCTCCGCTACGCTGCCGAGGACCTCGCGCGCGCCCTCGCGCACGCGCAGCCGGGGACGGCCGTCGAGGCGCGCGTGAGCACGCTCGTCACCGACCCGTGGACCGCACGGATCGCGTCGGCGCTCGCCGAGCCGCCCTCGGACCCGCGCTCCGACCGGCCCGACCCCGACGCCCCGCCCGCCTGACGCCCCGACCCTGCACGCCGGCCCCGCACGGGGCCCACGAAAGGAACCACCTGTGGCCACTGCACCGCCCGCCGACCAGCTCCGCCTGCTCGACGTCCAGGAGCTCGACACGCGGGCGCAGCAGCTCGCGCACCAGCGCAAGAACCTGCCCGAGCACGCGCGCATCGCCGAGCTCGACGCCCAGATCGCTGACCTGCGCGGCAAGCTCGTCGAGTCGCGCACGGCGGTGAGCGACCTCAAGCGCGAGCTCACCAAGGCGGAGACCGACGTCGAGCAGGTGCGCACGCGCGCCGCGCGCGACCAGTCGCGGCTCGACTCGGGGCAGGTCGGGGCCAAGGACGCCCAGGCGCTCGTCGCGGAGCTCGAGTCCCTCGCCCGGCGCCAGGGCGTGCTCGAGGAGGTCGAGCTCGACGTCATGGAGCGGCTCGAGGCGCACGAGGAAGCGCTCGCGAAGCTCGAGTCCGCGAACGCGGAGCTGGAGGCCGCGAAGGCCGAGGTCGTGGCCGCGCGGGACGCGCGCTACACCGAGCTCGACGCCGAGGCGGGCCAGGTCGCAAGCAAGCGCACCGACGCCGTCGCGGGGCTCGACGCCGGGCTCCTCGCCCTGTACGAGCGCGTGCGCGACCAGAACGGCGGTCGGGGCGTCGTCGCGCTGCGCGGCCAGCACGTCGACGGGCTCAACGTGTCGCTGAGCCCGGCCGAGCTCGCGGCGATCACGTCCGCCGCTCCCGACCAGGTGGTGCGGCTCGAGGACTACGGCCACATCGTCGTGCGGCCGGAGGGCGCCGGCGCGTGAGCGCGGTCGGTCGGCGGCACCTCGTCGTCGAGGCCGACGGCGGGTCGCGGGGGAACCCCGGCCCGGCGGGATTCGGCGCGCTCGTGCGCGACGGGGAGAGCGGTCAGGTCCTCGCCGAGCGCGCCGCGTTCCTCGGGACGACGACGAACAACGTCGCCGAGTACTCCGGCCTCGTCGCCGGGCTGCGCGCCGCGGCCGAGATCGACCCGGACGCGCAGGTCACCGTGCGGATGGACTCGCGGCTCGTCGTCGAGCAGATGTCCGGGCGCTGGCAGATCAAGCACGACGACATGCGCCGCCTCGCCGCCGAGGCCGCCGCGGTGCTGCCCGCCGGGCAGGTCGCGTACGAGTGGGTGCCGCGCGCGCAGAACTCCGCGGCGGACGCGCTCGCGAACGAGGCGATGGACACGGCAGGGACGGTCCTGCGCGACTACCCGCCCGACGGCGCCGCGCCGGGTTCCGGCGACGACGAGCCCGACCCCGCCACGGACGACCCTCCCGCCGACGTCCCGGGCGAGTCGGCCGCGTTCGACACGCCCGCCCGCCCGTCGGGCGCGGCGGTCCGGTTCGACGACGCGCCCGCCCTCACGGTCGTGCTCGTGCGGCACGGGCAGACGCCGCTCACCGTGGCGGTCGCGTTCAGCGGGTCGTCCGTGCCGGGCCCGTCTCTCACGGCGCGCGGCCGCACGCAGGCCGCACAGGCCGCCGACCTCGTGTTCCGGGTCGGGCGCCAGGCCTGGCCCGACCTGCCGCGGCCGACCGCGATCGTCGCCTCGCCCATGGTGCGCGCGCAGGAGACGGCGCGCGCGGTCGGCCGCCGGCTCGGCGTCCACGTCACGACGGACGACCGGTTCGCCGAGGTCGACTTCGGGGAGTGGGAGGGGCTCACGGCCGCGGAGGTCGACGCCGCGTGGCCGGGCCGCCTGCACGCCTGGCACACGACCGGCACGACGGCGGCCCCGGGCGGCGAGTCGTACGCGGACGTCGGCGCGCGCGTCTGGCACGGGCTCCAGCACCTCGTCGAGACGCTCCTTCCGGCCACGGCCACGGCCACGGGCGCGGGCACGGGAGCGGGTGCGGCACCGGCCGGACGCACGGCGGTCGTCGTCGGCCACGCGGTGCAGGTGCGCGCCGCGATCGGCACCGCGATCGGCGCGCCGCCGTCGCAGTGGTCGCGCGTGCGCGTGCCCCCGGCGTCGGTGAGCATCCTGCGCCTGTGGGCCGACGGCACGAGCGAGCTCACCGCCCAGGGCGTCCCGAGCGACCTCTG
Organism: Cellulosimicrobium sp. E-16; assembly: GCF_049913115.1. NCBI lineage: Bacteria > Bacillati > Actinomycetota > Actinomycetes > Micrococcales > Promicromonosporaceae > Cellulosimicrobium > Cellulosimicrobium sp. E-16. The sequence continues at coordinate 2,863,332 of NZ_CP183974.1, read as the reverse complement.
ACGTCGTTCCTCCGCGAGGTAGAACCTCCGGTCGCGAGGTAGAGCTCCGCGCGTTCTACCTCGAAGCACCGGGTTCTACCTCGCGGCGGGAGTCCGGCGCCGTTGCGGAGGGTTCACTTCTTTCGCGGCTTCTTCACCTTGGCGGGTTCCGCGAGGGCGTGCTCGACGGCCGTCGCGACCCACGCGTCGAGCTCGTCGGCGTCGGCGACGCGTCCGCCGTCGACGAGGATCATCCCCGTCATCGCGCGACCGCCCATCTCCATGACGGCCCCGCCGCGCTCGAGCGCCGCGGCCACGCCGTCCTTGCCGACCCGCACCATGAGGTCGTCCCGGGTGACGCCGAGCGCCATGTGGGTGTTGACGAGGAACGCGATCCCGCCGAACATCTTCCGCTCGTCGAACGGGGCGCGCGGCCCCAGGGCGACGCGGATCCGCTCGGCGAGGTCCTCGCTGTAGACCATGGGTCCACTGTGGACCTCGTCCCGCCCGGCCGCAGCGGGGGCGAGCCCGGGGCTCAGTCGATCGCTCGGGCGATCGCTCAGGCGATGACGAGCTCGAGCGTGCGCGGGCCGCTGCGGGTCGTGGCGTCGTGCAGCGTGGCCTCGATCAGTCGGTAGCTGAGCCCGGTGCCGACCTCGGTGCCGATCACGGTGTCGACGAGCTCGCCTGCGGCGTCCAGCAGCCCGGCGGCCGAGGACGGCGGCGCTGCCTCTCGGCGCAGCAGGTGCCCGGCGAGCACGCCCCGCGTGTGCTTCGCGTTGTGCGAGACGACCGTGCGCTTTCCCGCGTGCTCGCGCACCACGCGGACGGCGACCCAGTCGGCCGAGCGCGGCCCGGAGACCGCGGGCTTCCACGCGCCGACGTACGTCGCCGACCGGCCGTCGACGACGACGTCCCCGGCCGCGCGCTCGTCGAGCACGGGGCCCAGGTGCGGACGCCACGCGGTGGCGAGCCTCCCGATGCCCGGCAGGTCGACCGCCATGGAGAGCCGGTACGCCGGGACCCGGTCGGCGGGGGAGAGAGCGCCCCACAGCGCGGACACGACGCGGACGTCCTCGCGCGCCCGCCGCGCGGCCTCGCCGCCGGACGCGAGCGCGCCCCCGAGGTCGGCGGCGCCGTAGAGCACGCCCGTGTAGACGTCGGCCGCGGACCCTGCCGGCGCCGTCCGCAGGACCGTGTTGCGCCGCACCTCCTCGGTCAGCCCCGGCGTCGTGCCGAGGACGTCGTGCGCGTCCGGGCGCGCGCTCGCTGCCGCGAGCGCGTCGAGGACCTGCGCGCGGTGCGCGGTGAGGGCGGGAGAGCTGAGCGAGCCGAGGTCGACCGGCGCGGCGCCGTCGGGCGCGGGGGTCTTGCCCTCGGACGGGGGGAGCAGCACGAGCACGCGGCCACTCTACGAGCGGTCGCCGCGTCGTCGCGGCGGGTGACCGGGGACGACGGCGTGGGGTGCGTCACGGCTACGCTCGCCCGATGGCCCAGGTGAAGATCTACGGACGGCGCAGCGTGTGGGGCGAGCGGCGTGCGGAGGTGTCCGACGCGCTGCACGACGCGCTCGTGCGCACGTGGCAGCTCCCGGCCGACAAGCGGTTCCACCGGTTCCTGCTCCTGGACGACGACGACCTGGTCGCCCCGCGCTCGGACGCCTACCTCGTCGTCGAGGTCGTGTGCTTCACGGGCCGCACGCGCGAGGCGAAGCGGGCGCTGATCGCGGCGCTGTACGACGACGTCGTGCCCGCCCTCGGCCTGACCCCGGACGACGTGGAGCTCGTGATCCTCGAGAGCCCGCGCGAGAACTGGGGCATCCGCGGGGTCAGCGGCGACGAGCTCGCGCTGTCGTACCGCGTCGACGTCTGACACCGACCCCAGAACCTTCCCGCGCCTCAGACGGCGGGGGACGGCCCCGTGCCCGGTGCGCGGCGACTCATCCCGCCTCGGCGACGACCGCCAGCACCGCGTCGCCGTACCGGGCGAGCTTGTTCTCGCCGACGCCGCTCACGAGCGCGAGCCCGTCGAGCGAGCCCGGCCGGGCGGTCGCGATCCCGCGGAGCGTCGCATCCCCGAACACGATGTACGCGGGCACGCCCTGGGTCTTCGCCTCGCCCGCCCGCCAGGCACGCAGCGCCTCGAAGAGCGGGACGTCGGCCTCGGCCAGCTCAGCGGCGGCGGCCCCCTTCCGTGCCTTGGGCGCACGCACCGGACGAGCCGGCTCGTGCCGCATCCGGACCTCGCGCCGCTGCGCCAGGACCTCCCCGCTCCCCGCGGTGAGCACGAGCGTCCCGTGCACCCCCTCGACGGTGAGCAGCCCCTGGGCGAGCAGCTGGCGCACCACGGCCCGCCACTCGTTCTCGGCCAGGTCCCTCCCGACCCCGAACACCGACAGCTCCTGGTGCCGGAACCGTCGGACCTTCTCCGTGTCCCTGCCGAGGAGGATGTCGACGACCTGCCCGACGCCGAAGCTCTGCCCGCGTTCGCGATCCAGACGGAACACCGTCGAGAGCACCTTCTGCGCGGCGACCGTCCCGTCCCAGGCCTCGGGCGGGGCCTGACACGTGTCGCACGACCCGCAGCCCCCCGGGTGCTCCTGCCCGAAGTAGGCGAGGAGCTGGGCGCGGCGGCACTCGACGGTCTCGCAGAGGGCGAGCATCGCGTTCAGGTGCTGGCCCAGGTTGCGCCGGTGCGCGGCATCGCCGTCGGACGTCTCGATGAGCTTGCGCTGCTGGACGACGTCGGCGAGACCGTAGGCCAGCCAGGCGGTGGACGGTAGCCCGTCACGCCCGGCGCGCCCCGTCTCCTGGTAGTACCCCTCGACGGACTTGGGCAGGTCGAGGTGCGCGACGAACCGCACGTCGGGCTTGTCGATGCCCATGCCGAAGGCGATCGTCGCGACCATGACCAGGCCGTCCTCGCGCAGGAACCGGGACTGGTTCGCGGCGCGCACCGACGCGGGGAGGCCCGCGTGGTAGGGCAGCGCCTGGATCCCGTTCTCGACGAGCGTCGCGGCGGTCTTCTCCACCGACGCGCGCGAGAGGCAGTAGACGATCCCCGCGTCCCCGGCGTGCTCGGTGCGCAGCAGGTCGAGCAGCTGCTTCTCCGGCCGGTCCTTGGGCACGATCCGGTAGGTGATGTTGGGCCGGTCGAAGCTGGAGACGAAGTGCCGCGCGGCCTCCAGGTCGAGGCGCTGGGCGATCTCGGACCGCGTGGCCGCGGTCGCCGTCGCCGTCAGCGCGATGCGCGGGACAGCAGGCCAGCGCTGGTGCAGCACCGACAGCTCGAGGTAGTCGGGCCGGAAGTCGTGACCCCACTGGGACACGCAGTGCGCCTCGTCGATCGCGAACAGCGCGATCTGCGTCCTGTCGAGCAGGTCGAGGGTGGCGCGGCTCCGGAGCCCTTCCGGTGCCACGTAGAGCAGGTCGAGCTCACCCGCCGCGAGCGCGCGCTCCACGGCGCGGCGGTCCTCGAAGGACAAGGTGGAGTTGAGGAACGCCGCGCGGACGCCGAGCGCCGCGAGGGCGTCCACCTGGTCCTGCATGAGGGCGATGAGCGGTGACACCACGACGCCGGTCCCGGCGCGGACCAGGGCGGGGATCTGGTAGCACAGGGACTTGCCCCCGCCGGTGGGCATGAGCACCAGGGCGTCGCCGCCACCGACGACCGTGTCGATGACGGCGGCCTGCTCGCTCCGGAACGAGTCGTACCCGAAGACCCGCCGGAGCACGTCGAGAGCTGGGTCGGTCGCAGTCGCTGTGGCCACCCGGGCACCCTACCGACGAGATCCGACACGACGGTCCCGGGACATCGACTCTCTGCGCCGAGGCGCCCCGTCACGGACGGTGGAGCTCGGCGGGCAGGTCGTCGCGGTGGCGGACGGCGAGGGACGTCACCGCGCGGGTCAGGCAGACGTACAGCCGCCTCAGGCCCGTGACCCGGTCGGGCTCGCCCTGGACGACGCCCTCCGGGTCGTCCAGCACGACGTGGTCGAACTCCAGCCCCTTCGCGAGCGACGCGGGCACGAGGTCGAGGCGCGCGTCGAACTCGACCGTGCCCGCGTCGTCCGTCGCCTCGCCGACGACCGCGAACGGGAGGCCGGCGTGGGTCAGCCCCCTGCGCGCGGCCTCCGCGCCGCCGTCGGGCACGATGAGCCCGACCGACCCCTCCCGGGCGAGCGCCGTGCGGACCAGGTCCTCGAGCGGCCCCGTGGTGAGGACGAGCTCGCCCCGCGCCCGGCGGACGGCGACGGGCGGAGCGAGGTCCGGCGCGATCGAGGGCAGCAGGCGGGCCGCGTACTCGATGACGTCGCCGGGGACGCGGAAGCCGGCGGTGAGCTGCTCCACGTGGCCGTCGGGCTTGCCGAGGTGCGTCAGCGCGTCGTTCCACGAGGAGACGCCCCAGGGCGTCGTCGCCTGGGCCAGGTCGCCCAGCACCGTCAGGGAGCCGGTGCGCGCCCGGCGTCCGAGCGCACGCAGCATCATCGGCGACAGGTCCTGCGCCTCGTCCACCACGACGTGCGCGACCGACGCGCCGCGCGTCAGCAGGTCCGCGACCTCGTCGAGCAGGACGAGGTCGGCCAGGGTCCAGCGGGCCGTGCCCGGCGTCCGCGAAGGTCGGGCCGGGCGCAGCAGCTCCTGCTCGGCGGCCGTGAGGACGGCGTCGGCGCTCGCGGCGAGGAACGCAGGGTCGACGAGGAGCCGGTGCAGCAGCGCCGGCGGCGTGACCTTCGGCCACAGCGCCGCGGTGTACTCCCGGACCGGGCGGGTGCGCGCGAGCGCGTCCCAGGCCCGCTCGTCGAGCGCCTCGCCGGACTCCTCGATCTGCACGAGGATCCGGTGCGCGAGCGCGTGGCGCAGGTGGTCGCGACCGGCGTCGAAGCGCGGCTCCCGGCCGACCACCTGCGCCACCGACTCGCGTGCTTCGTGCGTGGCGACGCGCCAGCGGCGCGCACCGCGCGGCAGCACCAGCGCCTCGGACGGCTCGACGAGGTGCGACCACACGGCGCGTCGGAGCACCTCGGCCATGCGCCCGTCGCCCTTGAGCCGGGCGACGTCCGCGGGCTCCGTCCCGCGCAGGCGGCCGTGCGCCGAGACGATCTCCTCGACGGTGGTCTGGGTCGCGTCGACCTCGCCGAGGGCGGGCAGGACGTCGCGGATGTACCGCAGGAAGCTCGCGTTGGGCCCCACCACGGTCATGCCGGCGCGGCTCACCCGCTCCCGGTGGGAGTAGAGCAGGTACGCGGCGCGGTGCAGCCCGACGGCGGTCTTGCCGGTGCCGGGCGCCCCCTGCACGACGACGGTCCGGTCGAGCCCGCTGCGCACGATGACGTCCTGCTCGGGCTGGATGGTGGCGACGATGTCGCGCATCGGCCCGGTACGGGGCCGCTCGATCTCGGCCTCGAGGATCGCGGAGGGCTCCGCGCCGGGCCCCGTGGCGGTGAGCGTCTCGTCCTCGAAGCCGGTGAGGGCACCCCGCTGGAAGCCGTAGCGGCGGCGGGCGGTGACGCCCATCGGCTCGGTGCGGGTGGCGCGGTAGAAGGGCGTGCTCACCGGGGCGCGCCAGTCGACGACGAGCGGGTCGCCCTCGGGGTCGGAGACGTGACGGCGCCCGATGTGGAAGACCTCGGCGGGCTCGTGGTCCACGCCGTCGAGGTCGATGCGTCCGAAGAAGAGCGGGACCTCGGGGTCGTCGGCGAGCTGGGCGAGCCGACGGGCGAGCGCCGCCTCGAGGTACTCGGCGCTGACCCGGTCTCCCGCGAGCGCGTCGAGCGACCCGGCCTGCTCGCGCATGCGGGCGAGCTGCGTGCGAGCGTTCGCCAGGAACTCCTGCTCCCGTGCGAGCTCGCCCGAGGTGTCCCCGGCAGGTGCCGCGGTCCAGGCGTCGGGGGCGGACGGTACGGCGGGGGCGGGCACGACAGACCTCCGGGAGCCGGCATCGAGGGGTGGGCCATCCTACGGGGCAGCACCCTCCCCGTGGACCGGTCGCTGGTTCGACGAGTCGCGAGGGAGCGGTAACCTTTCCGGTGCGGACGAGTCGGTCGGACGGTCGCGTCGAGGGGCCTCGGCCCCTCGCCGAGGAACGTCCGGGCTCCGAAGGGCAAGGTGGTGGGTAACGCCCACCCGGGGTGACCCGCGGGACAGTGCCACAGAGAACAGACCGCCGCGTCAGGCAGGGCTCCGGCTCCGCCCGGCGTGGTAAGGGTGAAACGGTGGTGTAAGAGACCACCAGCGGACCGGGTGACCGGTCCGGCTCGGTAAACCCCACCTGGAGCAAGGTCAGACAGACTGTGTCTGAGGGCTGCCCGCCCGATTCTCCACGGAGAAGCACAGTCGGGTAGACCGCTCGAGCCCTGCGGCGACGCAGGGCCTAGATGGATGACCGTCGCCCGCGCGAGGGTGACCTCGCGCGGGAACAGAACCCGGCGTACAGACCGGCTCGTCCGCCCGCCTCTCCCGGCACGACCGGGAGGACGGACCCCGTCCTACTCGTGCCGAGGAGCACCATGTCGCACCACGACTCGCACACGCCTCCGCTCGCCTACGTCATCGCCGGGTCGGAGGCGACCGGCGGCGCCGGGATCCAGGCCGACCTCAAGACGTTCCAGGAGCTCGGCGCGTACGGCGTCGGCACGCTCACGTGCATCGTCTCGTTCGACCCGGAGAACGACTGGGGCCACCGGTTCGTCGCCGTCGACCCCCAGGTCATCGCGGACCAGTTCGAGGCGGCGACGGTCACGCACGAGCCGTCGGTCGTGAAGATCGGCATGCTCGGCACGCCCGCGACGATCGACGTCGTGGCGGAGTCGCTGCGCTCGCGCACGTGGGAGCACGTCGTGCTCGACCCGGTCCTCATCTGCAAGGGCCAGGAGCCGGGCGCGGCGCTCGACACGGACACCGCGCTGCGCGCTCAGATCCTCCCGCTCGCGACCGTCGTGACGCCCAACCTCTTCGAGACCCGCACGCTCGCGGGGGTCGAGTCGATCGAGACGGTCGAGGAGCTCGTCGAGGCGGCGCGCAAGGTCCAGGCGCTCGGCCCGCGCGCCGTCGTCGCGAAGGGCGGCGTCGAGCTGCCCGGCCCGGACGCGGTCGACGTGCTGGTCGACGGCGACGAGGTCCACGTGCTGCGCACGCCGAAGATCGGCGAGGAGCGCGTGAGCGGCGCGGGCTGCACGTTCGCCGCCGCGATCACCGCGGAGCTCGCCAAGGGCGCGTCGGTGCTCGACGCCGCGCGCGTCGCCAAGGACGTCGTCACCGCCTCGATCGAGGACCGCGTGGCGTCGAACGCGCCGTTCGACGCGGTCCGCGTCGGCGCGCGCCGCTGACGGCAGCCGGTCGGGGGGTCGCGGGCTGCGACCCCCTGTCGACCGGCGCTCGACCGACGATCACCCCTCGGACGCCTTCACGTCCCCTGACGGTCAAGGAATACTCTCGTCACCGTGAACGACCTCTCCCCTTCGGAACTGTCCCCGTCGCCGGGTGCTGCCGACGGCCCTGACCGGGCCGCCGCCGACGTCTCCGACGACACCGGGCACGCGGGGCGCGGCCTCGCCCGCCACGACGTGCCTGCCCCGCTGCGCGACGACGTCCGCCTGCTCGGCGGTCTGCTCGGCACCGTGCTCCGCGAGACGGGCGGCCAGGACCTGCTCGACGACGTCGAGCGCCTGCGCGAGCTGTCCATCCGCGCGTACGACGACCCGTCCGGCTCCGTGCTGGCCGAGGCGGAGACCCTCGTCGAGGGCCTCTCCATGGCCCGCGCCGAGCAGGTGGCCCGTGCCTTCACGTGCTACTTCCACCTCGCGAACCTCGCGGAGGAGTACCACCGCGTGCGCGTCCTGCGCGAGCGCGAGGCCGAGTTCGCGACCCGCGCGACGACGCCCGACGACTCCCTCCCGGAGGCGTTCGAGCAGCTCGTCGGCGAGGTGGGCCGCGAGGAGGCGCTGCGTCGTCTCCGCCGCCTCGAGTTCCGCCCGGTGCTCACGGCGCACCCGACCGAGGCCCGCCGTCGTGCGGTGTCCGGCGCGGTCCGCCGCATCGCGACCCTGCTCGACGAGCGGGACGCGCAGCGCCTCGGCGGCACGTCGCTCGCGGAGAACGAGCGCCGCCTGCTGGCCGAGATCGACACGATGTGGCGCACCGCCCCCATCCGCGAGCACAAGCCGTCCGTCCTCGACGAGGTCAAGACGGCGCTCGGCGTGTTCGACGCGACGATGTTCGACACGTTCCCCACCGTCTACCGGCGCCTCGACGACTGGCTGCTCGGCGACGAGGCGGGCCGCGAGGAGCCGCTCGTGCGGCCGTTCGTCAGCCTCGGCACGTGGATCGGCGGCGACCGCGACGGCAACCCGAACGTCACGGCCGAGGTCACGCGCCAGGCCGCCGCGATCGCGGCGGACCACGCGCTCGCCGCGCTCGAGCAGCAGACGCGCCTCGTGGGGCGCAAGCTCACGCTCGACCAGGACGGCACGCCGCCGTCGGACGGGCTGCGCGCCCTGTGGGAGCGGCAGCGCCGGCTCTCGGAGGCCGTCACGGTCGCCGCGTCCGAGGCGTCCCCGCGCGAGCCGCACCGCGCGGTGCTGCTGGTCGTGGCGGACCGGATCGCCGCGACGCGCGCCCGCAACGCGGACCTCGCGTACCCGTCCGCCGAGCAGCTCGAGTCCGACCTGCGCGTCGTCCAGGAGTCGCTCGTCGCCGCGGGCGCGCCGCGCGCCGCGTACGGGGACCTCCAGCAGCTCGTCTGGCAGGTGGAGACGTTCGGCTTCCACCTCGCGGAGCTCGAGGTGCGTCAGCACTCCCAGGTCCACGAGGGTGCGCTCGCCGAGATCGCGGAGAAGGGCCTGCGCGGCGACCTCTCCGACCGCACGCGCGAGGTGCTCGACACGTTCCGCGCGCTGGGCGCGGTCCAGCAGCGGTACGGCATCCGTGCCGCGCGCCGCTACATCGTGTCGTTCACGCAGAAGCCGGAGCACCTCGCGGCGGTGTACCAGCTCGCGGAGCTCGCGTTCGAGGGCTCCGACGAGGCGCCGGTCGTCGACGCGATCCCGCTGTTCGAGACGTTCGCCGACCTCCGGGCGAGCGTCGACATCCTCGAGTCGATGCTCACGCTGCCCCAGGTGCAGCGCCGGCTGGCCGAGAACGGTCGCCGCGTCGAGGTCATGCTCGGCTACTCGGACTCGTCGAAGGACGTCGGGCCGGTGTCCGCGACGCTCGCCCTCCACGACGCCCAGAGCCGCATCGCGCAGTGGGCCGAGCGCCACGACATCACCCTCACGCTCTTCCACGGCCGCGGCGGCGCCCTCGGCCGCGGGGGCGGCCCGGCGAACCGCGCGGTGCTCGCCCAGCCCCCGGGCTCGGTCGACGGACGGTTCAAGCTCACCGAGCAGGGCGAGGTCATCCTCGCGCGCTACGGCGACCCGACCATCGCGTCGCGTCACATCGAGCAGGTCGCCGCGGCGACCCTGCTCGCGTCGGCGCCGTCGACCGAGAAGCGCAACGCCGAGGCGACCGAGCGGTACCGCGACCTGGCGGCCGCGCTCGACGAGTCGTCGCGCCGCCGGTTCCACGAGCTCGTGCGCGCGGACGGGTTCCCGCAGTGGTTCTCCCAGGTGACGCCGCTCGAGGAGGTCGGCCTCCTGCCGATCGGCTCGCGACCGGCCCGCCGCGGCCTGTCCGTCTCCTCGCTCGACGACCTGCGGGCCATCCCGTGGGTGTTCTCGTGGTCGCAGGCCCGCATCAACCTCGCAGGCTGGTACGGGCTCGGGACGGCGCTGAAGGAGTTCGGCGACCTCGAGCTGCTGCGCGAGGCGCACCGCGAGTGGCCGCTCTTCGCGACCCTCCTCGACAACGTCGAGATGTCGCTCGCCAAGACGGACGAGCGCATCGCCGAGCGCTATCTCGCGCTCGGCGAGCGCGACGACCTCGCGCAGGCGATCCTCGACGAGCTGCGCCTCACGCGCGAGCAGGTCCTCGCGGTCACGGAGAACGCGTGGCCGCTCGCCGGCCGCCGGGTGCTGGGCCGCGCGGTCCAGCTCCGCAGCCCGTACGTCGACGCGCTCTCGCTGCTCCAGGTCCGCGCGCTGCGGGGTCTGCGCTCCGGCGCGGAGGGTCCGGTCAAGGACGAGCTCCAGCACCTCCTGCTGCTCACCGTGAACGGTGTCGCCGCCGGCCTGCAGAACACCGGCTGACGCCCCGCGGCCCCGTCACGACGGCCGCCACGCCGACCCGGCACCGGGTCCCGTGGCGGCCGTCGCCGTCTGGACACCCGTCCAACTGTTGAATGAATCCTCAACGATCGCTCCGGGGAACGATGTCGAGACCGCCCTGGGTAAAGTCTTCGCCAGAGGCCTACCAGCCAGCGGCATCCGTGGGGTACGCTGGCGACGTCCGATCACGCCGGAGCCTTCTCGTCGCCCGATGACGTACGACAGCAGGCCTCGACCGATCGACAGCGTCAGGCAGGTGGCGCGTACTCGTCGGGGTGGGCGAGGCAGGGGCAGGACGAAGGGCGGGGCAGTGTTGGTGCAGGAGCTGGAGCGGAGCGACGTCGAGTCGGGAACGGGCGGCATCCGGCTGCTCGAGGAGCCCGAGGCGAGCGTCGTGGACATGTGGGGCGAGATCGACGTCGCCCTCCGCAGCGAGGCGAGCGCCGCGCTGGCGAACGCGCTCGAACGGGACGTCCCCGTGGTGATCGACACGTCCAAGGTGACGTTCATGGACTCCACGGGCATCGCGTTCCTCGTGCAGTTCTACACGATCGGCTCCGAGGAGGGGCTGTCCGTGACGCTGCGCAACCCGCCCACGGTCGTCACCGACGTCCTCGAGATGCTCGGCGTCATCGACATCTTCGGCACCGAGCGGCACGAGGTCACCACGAGCTGACCTCCGGTCGCGGTCCGACCCGGGGCGGCCACGTGGCGCGCCCCGCGTCGGTCAGCGTGCGTCCGCCGCGAGCGACGCCGCGCCCACGATGCCGGCCGCGTTGCGGAGCCGGGCCGGGACGATCGGTGCCCGCAGGTGCAGCAGCGGCAGGAAGTGCTCGTGCTTCTTGCTCACGCCGCCGCCCACGACGATGAGGTCGGGCGAGAACAGGTCCTCCACGACACCGAAGTAGCGCTGCAGACGCTCGGCCCACTGCGCCCAGTCCAGGTCCTCGCGATCCCGCGCGGCGTCCGAGGCGCGCGTCTCGGCGTCGTACCCGTCGATCTCGAGGTGCCCGAGCTCGGTGTTCGGGAGCAGGTGGCCGTCGACGACGATCGCGCTGCCGATCCCCGTGCCGAGCGTCGCGACGAGCACGACCCCGTCCGCCTCGCGGGCGGCGCCGTACCTGACCTCGCCGATCCCGGCGGCGTCGGCGTCGTTGACCGCGACGACGTGGCGCCCGGTCTCGCGCGCGACGAGCGCGGGCAGGTCGACGCCGGTCCACGACTGGTCGAGGTTGGCGATGAACCGCACGACGCCGTGCTGGAGCGGCGCGGGGAACGCGACGCCGATCGGCACGTCCGGCGGGAGGTCGTACTCGCCCACGAGCTCGGCGATCACCTCGGCGACGGCCTGCGGCGTCGACGGCTGCGGCGTCGGGATCCGGTGCCGCTCCTGCGCGAACTCGCCGGTCGCGAGGTCGACGGGAGCGCCCTTGATGCCGCTGCCGCCGACGTCGATGCCGAACGCGGTGCGGGGGCGGCCGGTCTGCGCCGGAGGCGCGGCGTGAGAGTCCTGGTGAGCGTTCATGGCAGTGTGAGGATCTCCGCTCCGTCGTCGGTCACCAGCAGCGTGTGCTCGAACTGCGCGGTCCGCGAGGCGTCCGCGGTGACTACCGTCCACCCGTCGTCCCACATCCGCCACTCGGACGTGCCGAGCGTGAGCATGGGCTCGATGGTGAAGACCATCCCGGGCTCGACGACGGTCGCGTGGTCGGGCGCGGCGTCGTAGTGCGGTACCACGAGGCCCGAGTGGAACGCGCGCCCGACCCCGTGCCCCGTGTACTCGCGCACGACCCCGTACCCGAACCGGGCGGCGTAGCGCTCGATGACGCGACCGACCACGTTGACCTGGCGGCCGGGGGCGACGGCCTTGATGCCGCGGGCGAGCGCCTCGCGCGTGCGCTCAACGAGGAGCGCGGACTCCTCGTCGACCTCGCCGACCGTGAAGGTGGCGTTGGTGTCGCCGTGCACGCCCCCGACGTACGCCGTGATGTCGACGTTGACGATGTCGCCCTCGACGAGCACGGTCGAGTCGGGGATCCCGTGGCACACGACCTCGTTGAGGGACGTGCAGAGCGACTTGGGGAACCCGCGGTAGCCCAGCGTCGACGGGTACGCGCCGTGGTCGAGGAGGAACTCGTGCCCGACGCGGTCGAGCTCGTCGGTCGTCACGCCGGGCGCGACGTGACGCCCGACCTCCACGAGCGCCTGCGCCGCGATCCGCGACGCGGCCCGGATCCGCTCGATCGTCTCCGTGTCGTTGACCTCGCTCCCGGTGAACGGCCGCGGGCCGGGCCGCCCGACGTACTCGGGGCGCTCGATCGACGCCGGCACCGCGCGCACCGGTCCGACGACGCCCGGCACGAGCGGGCCGCGACGTCCCGGGGGTGGGGGAGCGACGGCGTCGGGCGAGGTGGGGGACGGCGTGGGGCTCATGGCGGCCAGTCTACGAACGTGCGGCGTCGTGGACGGCCGGGCGGGCCCAGATGGGGGAGGATCGGGTCATGAGCACCGGATCACGCTTCACCGACGACGGCGAGCCCGCGGCCGAGGACGGGTACTACTTCGACACCCGCACGGGCGAGGTGCACCGCGGCCCGAGCGGCTCGTGGTCGCACCGCATGGGCCCGTACCCGACCCGTGAGGCCGCGCAGAAGGCGCTGGAGACCGCGCGCGAGCGGTCGGACGCCTGGGACGAGGAAGACCGCCGCGAGCGCGGCGAGTGACCCACGCCCCTCCGCCCGGCCCGCGCCGGGTCTGGTCGGGGCGCCTCGGCCTGCTCCTCGCGGGGCTCGCCGTCGGCGCGCTGACCTTCCTCGTCGCGCTCCAGGTCCGCGCCGGGACCGGGGGAGCCCCGACGACGCTCTCCCCGTCCGACGAGGCCGTCGCCTCGGCGCCCGAGCCGGAGGCGACGACCGCGTCCCCAGACCCCACCGTCACGGAGACCGGGCCGCCGCCCCCGCTCGCCGGCGTCACGGTCGCCGTCGACCCCGGGCACAACGGCGGCAACGGGGCGAACCCGCTCACGGTCAACGCGCCCGTCCCCGACGGGCGGGGCGACACCAAGGCGTGCAACACGGTGGGCGCGTCCACGGACGCGGGCTACCCCGAGCACGCGTTCACGTGGGACGTGAGCAGCCGCCTCGCGGAGGGGCTCACCGAGCTCGGCGCCGTCGTCGTGCTCACGCGGCCTGACGACGCGGGCGTGGGGCCGTGCGTCGACGCGCGCGGCCGCTTCCCCCAGGAGAACGACGCCGACGTCCTCGTCTCGATCCACGCCAACGGCACCGAGGACCGGAGCGCGCACGGGTTCTTCGCGATCGTCTCCGACCCGCCCGTCGTCGAGGCCCAGGGAGAGCCCAGCGTCGCGCTCGCCCACGAGCTCGTGGCGGCATTGACCACGGCCGGGTTCGCGCCGTCGTCCTCGGTCGGCGCGGACGACGGCCCGATCCAACGCCGCGCCGACCTCGCGACGCTCAACCACGCCGAGCGGCCCGTGGTCATGCTCGAGCTGGGGGAGATGCGCAACCCCGACGAGGCCGCCGTCATGGAGTCCGAGGAGGGTCGCCAGCGCTACGCCGACGCCCTCGCCGCGGGGATCACGGCCTGGGTGGCCGACGGCGGCGCGGACGCCGGCTGACCGCCACCACGCCGCCCGGCAAGCCCGGGAGGTCAGCGCGCGAAGCTGTGCGCGTCGTCGGGGAACGTCCCGCCGCGCACGTCCGCGGCGTAGTCGGCCGCCGCCTGGCCGAGCGCCGCGCCGATCTCCGCGTACCGCTTGGCGAAGCGCGGCGACCAGTCCGTCATGCCGGCCATGTCCGTCCACACGAGCACCTGGCCGTCGCACGCGGCGCCCGCGCCGATGCCGATCGTGGGGATGCGCAGGATCTCGGTGATCCGCGCGGCGACCTCGACCGGCACCATCTCGAGCACGACGGCGACGGCGCCCGCCTCGGCCACCGCGAGGGCGTCCTCGCTGAGCCGCTCGGCCGCGTCGTCGCCCCGGCCCTGGACGCGCGGCCCGCCGAGCGCGTTCTCGGACTGCGGCGTGAAGCCGAGGTGGCCCACGACGGGGATGCCGGCGTCGGTCAGCGCGCGGATCTGCGCGGCGATGCGGCGTCCGCCCTCGAGCTTGACCGCGTTCACGCCGGTCTCCTTGAGGAACCGCACGCCCGTCGCGAGCGCCTGCTCCGCGCTCGCCTCGTACGACCCGAAGGGCAGGTCGACGACCGTGAACGCGCGGCGCGCGGCGCGTGCGACGGCGCGGGCCGGGGGGATCAGGTCGTCGACCGTGACGGGGAGCGTCGTGGCGTGCCCGTGCATCGTGTTGCCGATCGAGTCGCCGACCAGCAGCATGTCGATCCCGGCGTCGTCGAAGATGCGCGCGGTCACCGCGTCGTACGCCGTGAGCATCGTGATCTTCTCGCCGCGCGCCTTCGCCTCGGCGAGGTGGTGCACGCGGACGCGGCGCGGTCCCGTGCCCCCGGTCGTGGCGGGCTCGGGGGCGGTGTGAGCAGACATGACGGCCTTTCCTGGGTGCGGGGTACGGGGCGGACGGCGCCGTCAGTCGAGCGGCTCGCGCCAGCGGTTGGTGATGGGCAGGCGGCGGTCGCGGCCGAACGCGAGGGCGGTGACCTTGGGGCCTGGCGGGTACTGGCGGCGCTTCCACTCGGCGCGGTCGACGAGCGTGACCACCTTGTCGACGACCTCGGGGTCGAACCCGCGCGCGAGCAGCTCGGCGCGGCCCTCGGCGTGCTCGATGTAGGCGTCGAGCACCTCGTCGAGGAGGTCGTAGGGCGGGAGCGAGTCCTGGTCGGTCTGGCCCGGGCGCAGCTCCGCCGACGGCGGCTTGGTGATGGACGACTCGGGGATCGGCGGGATCTCGCCCCGGTCGACCGCCTGGTTGTTGCGCCAGCGCGCGAGCTGCCACACGCGCGACTTGTCGACGTCCTTGAGGGGTGCGAAGCCGCCGATGCTGCCGGCGTCGTAGATCGTCGCGTACCCCGTCGCGAGCTCGGACTTGTTGCCGGGCGCGATGACGAGGTGGCCCTCGCGGTTGGAGATCGCCATGAGGATCACGCCGCGCACGCGCGCCTGGAGGTTCTCCTCGGCGACGCCCTCGAGCGCGAGCTCGCCCTGGAACGCCTCGACCATCGGCGCGATGGGCTGGACGCGGTAGTCGGCTCCGAGCCGCTTGGCGAGGTCCGCGGCGTCGTCCTTGCTGTGGTCGGACGAGTACTGCGACGGCATCGAGACGCCGACGACGTTCTCTCCGCCGATCGCGTCGGCGGCGACCGCCGCGGTGAGCGCGGAGTCGATCCCGCCCGAGACGCCGAGGAGGACGGAGCGGAAGCCGTTCTTGCGGACGTAGCCGGCCAGCCCGGTGACGCAGGCCCGGTACACCTCCTCGTCGGGGTGCAGCTCGGGGGCGCGCGGCCCACGGGGGGCGCCGTCGGACGGCAGGTCCCACACGAGCAGGTCCTCGACGAACCGGGGCGAGGACGCGACGACGGTGCCCGCGGCGTCGGTGACGAACGAGCCGCCGTCGAACACGAGGTCGTCCTGCCCGCCCACGAGGTTCACGTACGCGACCGGGGCGCTCACCTCGCGCGCGCGGCGCGCCGCGAGATCGGTGCGGACGTGGCCCTTGCCCTCCTCGTACGGGGACCCGTTGAGCACGAGCAGGAGGTCGAGCCCGTTCCCCGCCTCGTCGAGCGTCGCCATCTCGGCGACCGGACCGCCGTCCTGCCAGATGTCCTCGCAGATGGCGATGCCCACGCGGCGGCCCTCGACCTCGACGACCGTCGTCGTCTCGCCGGGCGCGAAGATCCGGAACTCGTCGAAGACGCCGTAGTTGGGCAGGTGGTGCTTGTCGTACGCGGCCTGCACGACGCCGTCGCGCAGCACGACCGCACGGTTCGTCGGCAGGTCCGCGGGCGAGCCCGAGGCCTCGCGCTCCGCCGCGCCCGCGCCGCGGGGCGCTCCCGACGTCCCGACGGTGCCGAGCACCACGGTGACCCCGCCGAGTCCGTCGGCGGCGAGGCGCGCCGCGATGTCCGCGGCGGCGTCCCACGCCGCGCGGCGGAACGACGCGCGCAGGGCGAGGTCCTCGATCGGGTAGCCGGTGAGGGTCATCTCCGGGAACGCGACGAGCTGCGCGCCCGCCGCCGCGGCGTCCCGGGTGCGCTCGAGGACGAGGGCGGCGTTGCCGTCGAGGTCCCCCACGCACGTGTCGACCTGTGCCAGCGCGACGCGCAGATCAGCCATGTCGCCAGCCTAGACGAGCGGGCCGGCGCGACCGGCCCGGGGGGCCGTCCCGACGCGCGACGTCCGCCACACGACCGTGTCACCCGTTCGTCACATGGATCAGGCAGGATGTACCGCATGGACAGGCAGCAGGAGTTCGTGCTCCGCACGGTCGAGGAGCGCGACATCCGCTTCATCCGGCTCTGGTTCACCGACGTGCTCGGCATGCTCAAGTCGGTGGCGATCGCGCCCGCGGAGCTCGAGTCGGCGTTCGCCGAGGGCATCGGGTTCGACGGCAGCTCGATCGAGGGCCTCACGCGCGTGTACGAGGCCGACATGATCGCCAAGCCGGACCCCACCACGTTCCAGGTGCTCCCGTGGCGCGGCGAGCGGCACGGCACCGCGCGCATGTTCTGCGACATCCTCACGCCCGACGGCGAGCCGTCGCTCGCGGACAGCCGCAACGTGCTCAAGCGCGCCCTCGCCAAGGCGAGCGACAAGGGGTTCACGTTCTACACGCACCCCGAGGTCGAGTTCTACCTGTTCAACCAGCCCGCCGACGCCGAGCACGGCCTCGTGCCCGTCGACCAGGGCGGGTACTTCGACCACCTCGCGCGGGGATCGACGCACGACTTCCGCCGCGCCGCGATCACGATGCTCGAGTCCATGGGCATCTCGGTCGAGTTCTCCCACCACGAGGCGGGACCGGGCCAGAACGAGATCGACCTGCGCTACGCGGACGCGCTGACCACGGCCGACAACCTCATGACGTTCCGCACCGTCGTCAAGGAGGTCGCGCTCGAGCAGGGCGTGTTCGCCTCGTTCATGCCCAAGCCCATGGCCGACCAGCCGGGTTCGGGCATGCACACGCACCTGTCGCTCTTCGAGGGCGACCGCAACGCGTTCCACGAACCGGGTGCCCAGTTCGAGCTGTCCAAGACGGCGCGCCAGTTCATCGCGGGACTGCTCGTCCACGCGGCGGAGATCACGGCGATCACCAACCAGTACGTGAACTCGTACAAGCGCCTGTGGGGCGGCGCCGAGGCGCCGAGCTACGTGTGCTGGGGCCACAACAACCGCTCCGCGCTCGTGCGCGTGCCGATGTACAAGCCGGGCAAGGGCAACTCGAGCCGCGTCGAGTACCGCGCGCTCGACTCGGCCACGAACCCGTACCTCGCGTTCGCGGTGATGCTCGCCGCGGGCCTCAAGGGCATCGAGGAGGGCTACGAGCTCCCCGAGGCGACCGAGGACGACGTCTGGGAGCTCACCGACGCCGAGCGTCGTGCCCTGGGCATCAAGCCGCTCCCGCAGTCGCTCGACGAGGCGATCGCGGTCATGGAGAAGTCGGAGCTCGTGGCGGAGACGCTCGGCGAGCACGTCTTCGACTTCGTGCTGCGCAACAAGCGCCAGGAGTGGGACGGCTACCGTGCGCAGGTCACGCCGTTCGAGCTGAAGCGGTTCCTCCAGGTCCTGTGAGCGGGCCCACGACGACGTCCGGTCGGTCCGGCGGCTCCCGCCGGCCGACGCTCACGGGTCGGCTCGCGCGTGTCGGTTTCGCCGACATCTCGCGCTCGGCGAGCCTGCTCGCGGACCCGGACCTCGCGCTCCTGCTCGACGGCGGCCGCGCCCCGGGCGCGGACGCCCCGGACGGCGTGGACCCGGCGTCCGTCGTCGACGACGAGCTCCTCGCCGCGTTCGGGGCGGCGGCCGACCCCGACCTCGCGCTGCTCCAGGTCGTGCGGCTCGCGGGCGCGCTGCGTCCCGACGTCGAGGCGGGCGGCCCGCTCGCGGACGTCGCCCGGCGCACCCTGCGGCCCGGCGAGGCGCGCGATCGTCTGCTGGCGGTGCTCGGTGCCTCGGTCGCGCTCGGCGACGACGTCGTCCGCCACCCTCGGCTCCTCGGGGTCGTCGCCGACCCGACCCCGGGGACCGGTGTCGACGTGCGCGACGTCCGGGCCGAGCTGCTGCGCGCCGTCGGTGCGGACCCGGCCGCCGCGGTGCCCGTCGCCGACCAGGCCGGACCGGAGCGCGTGGACGCCCTGCGTCGCGCCTACCGCGAGCGGATCCTGCGCATCGCCGCGACCGACCTCACGGTGACCGACCCGCTGACCCGCATGCCCGCGGTCGGGGCGGCGCTCGCGGACCTCGCCGCCGCCGCGCTCGAAGGGGCGCTCGCGATCGCCCGCGCGGAGCTCGACGACCGGGGCGAGGGCGTGCGGCTCGCCGTCATCGGCATGGGCAAGTGCGGGGCGCGCGAGCTCAACTACATCTCCGACGTCGACGTCATCTACGTGGTCGAGCCCACCGAGGGGTACGACGAGGCGTACGCGACCAGCGTGGGCGCGCGGCTCGCGACCGGGCTGGCGCGCGTGTGCTGGGGCACGTCCGGGGAGCCCGCCCTGTGGCAGGTCGACGCCGCGCTGCGCCCCGAGGGCAAGCAGGGCCCGCTCGTGCGCACGCTCGCGAGCCACGTCGCGTACTACGAGCGCTGGGCCAAGACCTGGGAGTTCCAGGCGCTGCTCAAGGCGCGCACCGTCGCGGGGGACCGGGACCTGGGCCGCGAGTACGAGGAGGCGATCGCCCCGTTCGTGTGGTCGGCGGCGGGCCGCGAGAACTTCGTCGAGGACTCGCAGGCGATGCGCCGGCGCGTCGAGGACCACGTGCCCGCAGCGGAGGCCGACCGCCAGCTCAAGCTCGGCAAGGGCGGCCTGCGCGACGTCGAGTTCACGGTCCAGCTGCTCCAGCTCGTGCACGGGCGCGCGGACGAGTCGATCCGCAGCCGCGGGACGCTCACGGCGCTCGCCGAGCTCGCCGCGGCCGGGTACGTGGGTCGCGAGCACGCGGCCCGGCTCGGGGTCTGCTACCGGTTCCTGCGCTCGCTCGAGCACCGCATCCAGCTCTTCCGGCTCCGGCGCACGCACCTCGTCCCGACCTCCGAGGACGAGCTGCGCCGTCTCGCGCGGTCGCTCGGGATGCGCACCGACGGCGCCGAGGGGCTCACCGAGCGCTGGCGCGCGACGCGCCGCGAGGTACGCGGCCTGCACGAGGAGATCTTCTACCGCCCGCTCCTGCCCGCCGTCGCCCAGCTCTCCCCGGACGAGGTGAGCCTCGCCCCGGAGGCGGCGAAGGCGCGCTTCGCGGCGATCGGCTACCGCGACCCCGCGGGCGCGATGCGTCACGTCACCGCGCTCACCGAGGGCGTGAGCCGACGCGCGGCGATCCAGCGCCAGCTCCTGCCCGTCATGCTCGGCTGGTTCGCCGAGGGCGCGGACCCCGACGCGGGCCTGCTCGCCTTCCGCACGCTCTCGGAGACGCTCGGCGCGACGCACTGGTACCTCAAGCTGCTGCGCGACTCGGGCTCCGCGGCGCAGCGGCTCGCACACCTGCTGGCGAACTCCCGCTACATGGCGGACGCGCTCGCCCGGTCGCCCGAGTCGGTCCGCTGGCTCGCGGCAGACGCAGACCTCACCCCCCGCGGCATCGAGCGGCTCACGAGCGAGACCGACGCCATCCTCACGCGCGCCGACGAGGTCGAGCCCGCGACGGTGAGCCTGCGCGCGGTGCGCCGCCGCGAGCTCGCACGCACGGGCGCCGCCGAGCTGCTCGGCGTCGTCGACGCCGTCGACGCGGCCCGGAGCATCTCCGACGCCGCGGACGTGGTGCTCGCGGGCGCGCTCCGCATCGCGGAGTTCGTCGCACGCGGTGACCTCGGGTACGACGCCCAGGACCCCGGCTCCGCGCCGGCGCGCCTGCTCGTCGTCGCGATGGGCCGCCTCGGCGGTCGCGAGATGGGCTACGGCTCGGACGCCGACGTGATGTTCGTGCACGACCCGGTGCCCGGCGCCGAGGGCGCCGACGCCCAGGCGTACGCGCTCGCGGTGGCGACGCGGCTGCGCCAGCTCCTGTCCGCCGTCGGGCCGGAGCCCGCGCTCCCGGTCGACGCCGACCTGCGGCCCGAGGGACGCAACGGCCCGCTCGTGCGCTCGCTCGCGTCGTACACCGAGTACTACGAGCGGTGGTCGAGCGTGTGGGAGGCGCAGGCGCTCCTGCGCGCGCGCCCGGTCGCGGGCGACCTCGACGGGCTCGGCGAGGCGTTCACGCGGGTCGTCGACGGCCGCCGCTACCCGCAGGGCGGGCTCGACCTCGCGGAGGTCCGCGAGGTGCGCCGCATCAAGGCGCGCGTCGAGTCCGAGCGGCTCCCGCGCGGGGTCGAGGCGACGCGCCACCTCAAGCTCGGCCGCGGGGGAGTGTCCGACGTCGAGTGGACCGTCCAGCTCCTCCAGCTCCAGCACGCCCACGACGTGCCCGGGCTGCGGACGACCTCGACCGTGGACGCGCTCGAGGCCGCCGTGGCCGCGGACCTCGTCGACGCCGAGGACGCCGCGGTGCTCGGCGAGGCCTGGCACCTCGCCTCGCGTCTGCGCAGCGCGCTCGTGCTGTGGTCCGGACGGACGACCGGGACCACCGTCGACGTGCTCCCGCACGACCGGTTCGCGCTCAACGGCCTCGCACGCGTGCTCGACCTCCCGGACGTCGACACGGGAGCCGAGCTCGAGGAGCACTTCCTGCGCACCGCACGGCGTGCCCGGACCGTCATGGAGCGCGTCTTCTACGGCGAGGACTGACGCTGGCCCGCCGCGACGAGCCGCCCGTCCCGGGCCTGCTCGACCGACGTGAGCCCCGCGCGCTCGGCGGTGCGGGCGATCGCCGCGCCGTGCCGGAGCGCGGTGGCCGCCCTGCGGGGTCGTTCTACGGCGCGCGCCTGCGCTGGGCGGGGTGGATCGCCTGGGCGCTCGCGGCGTTCGCGGTCGTGCTGACCGTCGCGTGGCAGCGCCCCGAGCCCCTCGGCGCCGCGGTCCTGTGGGGCCTGGCCGGCCTCGGCTGTCGACGGTCCGCGCGCCTCGTGGAGGGGCCTCTCGGACCGGCCCGCGCGCTCGCGCTCCTCGGCCTCGTGGTCGCGCTCCTCGTGCTGCTGATCGTGGGCGCAGGCCTCGTCGCCCGGGGCGAGCACGCCTGACGCGCCCGCCCCGGGACCGGGTCAGATCGTGCGGGGCGCGCGGGCGAGGTTCGCGCGCAGCTCGCCGGCGTCCTGGCGCGCGACGTACGCCGGGCGGTCGCGCTCGACGCGCCACGACTCCGCGAGCGGGCTCGTGTCGACGGCGTCGAACCCGAGCTCGTCGTAGAACCGCACGACCCACGCGGCGGCCTCGGGGAAGTCGCTCGCGGTCGCGAGCGCGCGGCGTCCGGGGGTGCCCGCGGGGGTCCCGTCGGTCGTGATGTCCGTCGACCGGATGTGGTTGAACGCCTTGGCCACCTTCGACCCGGCCAGGTGCTCCTGGAGCAGGCCTGACGACGTGGCCTCGCCCCGGTCGAGCGCCTCGACGTGCCCGTCGCGCTCCCAGTAGTAGTTGTTCGCGTCGAGGACGATCTTGCCGTCGAGCGGCTCGACGGGGACGTCGCGGTACGCCCCGAAGGGCACCGCCACGACCGCGACGTCCGCGGCGCGCGCCGCCTCCTCGGCGGTCGCCGCCCGCGCCCGCGGACCCAGGTCGGCGACGAGGTCGTCCAGCGTCCGGGGGTCCCGCGAGTTCGCGATGACCACGTCGTAGCCGTGGGCGATCGCCGCCCGGGCGACCTGAGAGCCGATGTTGCCTGCGCCGATGATGCCGAGAGTCGTCATGGTCATCGACAACGCACCGGCGCGCCCGCTATTCCGGTGACCTCCCGGACGAGGCGACGTGTGGCATCCTGACGTCCCAGGGGGTGCCCATGATCGATCCGCTGGTCGCGACCTTCGTCATCCTGGCGCTGGCGGTCGTGGGCTTCATGACCAACCGGCTGCCGCTCGTGGTCGTCGCGCTCTTCGTGCCGGTCGCCCTGTGGGCGACCGGGGTGCTCTCCCTCGACGAGGCGCTGGGCGGGTTCAGCGATCCGATCGTGCTGTTCATCGCGACCCTGTTCGTGCTCAGCGACGCGCTGGACTCCACGGGCATCACCGCGTGGATCGGGCAGTGGCTCGAGCGGCGCGCGTCGCTCGGCCGTTCGGGGTTGCTCGCGCTGATGGTCGGGGTCGCCGCCCTGCTCGCGGCCGTCATCAGCATCAACGGCGCCGTCGCGGCGCTCCTCCCGGTCGCGGTCGTGGCGGCCGCGCGGGCCGGCATCGTGCCCTCGCGCATGCTCATCCCGCTCGCGTTCGCCGCAGGTGCCGGCTCGCTCCTGACGCTGACCGGCACGCCCGTGAACATCATCGTGTCCGAGGCGGCGGCCGAGGCGGGCGGTCAGGAGTTCGGCTACTTCGAGTTCGCGCTGGTGGGGATCCCGCTCGTCCTCGCCACGGCCGTGCTCGTCGTGACGCTCGGCGACCGGCTGCTCCCGGAGCGTGTCCCCGAGCACCTCGCCGACACGGCCACCGACCCGCGCGAGCGCGTCCGCTCGTGGCGCGAGAGCTACCCCGCCGAGCTGGACACGGGTCGCCTGTTCACCGGCGGCACGGGGGTCGTGGAGGTGCTCATCGCGCCCCGCTCGACGCTCGTGGGGCGCCGGGTGAGCCCTGGCATGACGACGCGGGACGAGGGCCTCGTCGTGCTCGCCATCCGCCGCGGCGACGGCAGCTCGACCGGGCCGGACACCGAGGCCTCGTCCGGCCCGATGACCCTTCAGCCCGGCGACGCCGTGCTCGTGCGCGGACCCTGGGACGCGCTCCACCGGTACACGCAGTCGCCCGACGTCATCGCCGTCGACTCCTCGAAGAGCCTCCAGCGCGGCGTCCCGCTCGGGCGCGGCTGGCGGCGCTGCCTCGGGGTGCTGGTCGCGACGATCGTGCTGCTCGCGACCGGGGTCGTCCCGCCGGTCATCGCGGGCCTGCTCGCGGCGGGCGCACTCGTGCTCCTGCGGGTCGTCACCGTGCCGCAGTCGTTCCGCGCGATCTCGTGGGACACCGTCGTGCTCATCGCGGCCCTCATCCCGCTGTCCGCGGCGTTCGTCTCCTCGGGTGCGGCCGACGCGATCGCGGACGTCGTGCTCCGGGTCACCGGCGGCGGGTCACCGCACCTCGCGCTCCTCGTGGTGTGCGTGCTCACGCTCGTCCTCGGCCAGTTCATCTCGAACGTCGCGACGGTCCTCGTGATGGCGCCGGTCGCGGTGTCGTTCGCGCAGACCCTGGGCGTGAGCGTGCAGCCGTTCATGATGGCGCTCACGGTCGCCGGGGCCGCGGCCTTCCTCACGCCGATCGCGACCCCGGTGAACCTCATGGTCCTCCAGCCGGGCGGCTACCGGTTCGGCGACTACTGGCGCCTGGGCCTGCCGCTGGCGCTGGTGTTCCTCGCCGCCGCGGTCCTCTACGTGCCGCTCGTCTGGCCGTTCTGACCCGCTCCCCAGGACGCGCCGGCCCGCTCTGGCACGAAGCAGCGGCGCGTGGGACGGTATACCGCGTCGCGCGGGCAGCGTGCCCGCGACGTCCTGACGGACCTGGAACGGGGAGCGGTACATGGGGGATTCGGCGAGCAGCGGCGAGACCTACGACGCGGTCGTCATCGGGGCGGGTTTCTCCGGCCTGGCGATGCTGCACCACCTGCGAGAGGCCGGTCTGTCCGTCCTCGTGGTCGACGGCGCCGGGGGAGTCGGCGGCACGTGGTGGGCCAACCGGTACCCGGGCGTGCGCACCGACTCGGAGTACCTCGCGTACGCGTTCTCGTTCTCTCGCGAGGTGCGGGACGAGTGGGACTGGAGCGAGCGCTACCCGCGCGGCGAGGAGATCCGCGCCTACCTGGAGTTCGTCGCCGACCGGCTCGACCTGCGGCGCGACATCCGACTGAGCACGACCGTCGAACGCGCCGAGCACTCGGACGCCACGAACCTGTGGACCCTCACCCTCGCCGACGGGTCGACGCTGCGTGCGACCTACCTCGTGTCGGCCACGGGTCTGCTCTCGCGTCCTCTCTCCCCGGACATCCCCGGCCTGGACACCTTCGCCGGGCCCGCGTACCACTCGGCGAGGTGGCCGCACGAGGGGGTGGACCTGTCCGGCAAGCGCGTCGGTCTGATCGGCGTCGGGGCGTCCGGGATCCAGCTGCTGCCCGAGCTCGCCGCCCAGGCTGCCCACGTCACGGTCTTCCAGCGCACCCCGAACTACGTCCTGGAGACGACGAGCCCCGCCGTGGCCGCTGACGAGCTCGCCGCGCTGCGTGCGGACTACGACGCCGTCTTCGAGCGCGCGGCCCAGCACCCCTTCGGCGTGCCGATGGAGATCCCGACGAGGTCCGCGCTCGAGGTCGACGACGACGAGCGCCGCCGGGTGTTCGAGTCACGCTGGGAGGCAGGGGGCTTCCGGTTCGCCAACGAGTGCTTCACCGACCTCGTCTCGAGCCCCGAGGCGAGCGCGCTCGCGTCCGAGTTCCTCCGGGGCAAGATCCGGGAGATCGTCACCGACCCGCGGACGGCCGAGGTGCTCAGCCCCTCCACCTACACGTTCATGGGCAAGCGCCCGCCCACCGGGCACGGCTACTACGCCGCGTACAACCGGGAGAACGTCGAGCTCGTCGACGTCCTCGCGACCCCGATCACGCGGGTGACGCCCCGCGGCGTCGTCGTGGGCGGCTCTGCGGACGGGGCAGAGGAGGTCGAGCACGAGCTCGACGTGCTCGTGCTCGCGACCGGGTTCGACGCCATGACCGGGGCGCTCACCGCGTTCGACGTCGTCGGTCGCGAGGGCATCACGCTGCGCGAGCGGTGGGAGCGGGACGGCCTGCGGACCTACCTGGGGATCTCCGTGCACGGGTTCCCCAACTTCTTCCTGTCCCTCGGGCCGCAGACGCCGCTGTCCAACCTCACCGTGCCGGTCCAGCGCGGCGCGCAGTGGCTCCAGCGCGCGCTCACGTACGCGCGGGAGAACGGCGTCGCACAGCTCGAGGCGACGCGCGAGGCCGAAGAGTGGTGGTACGAGGAGACCGAGCGCGCGGGGCGGGCCACGGTCATGTACGAGGAGGGCAAGAAGGCCGGCGCCTGGTTCGTCGGGGGCAACGTTCCCGGCAAGCGCGCGGAGATGGCGGTGTACCTCGGGGGAGGACCCGTCTACCAGGACGAGTGCGCGCGAGCGGCGGCCGAGCAGTACGCCGGGTTCCGCCCGGGCTCCGGGCTGCCGACGGCCCACGCCCCCACGACCGCCGCGGAGACTGCCGCAGTCCCCGCCGCAGGCTGACAGGCGGGTGCGGTGCGCCCCCTGCGCGCACCGCACCCGCCTCGCTGCACGCGGGACAGCCCGGTCAGCAGTACAGGCCCGAGCCCGGGGCCACGCCCAGGACTTCGGTGATGCGCACGTACCGGTCCACCCGGGACTGCACGGACGCGGGGTTCCCGCCCTCGCACTCGAGCGCACCGTTGAGCGAGTTGATCGTCTGGCCGAACCCTGAGCCGCTCACCATCGCCTCGTGGGACGTCATGACGCCCGGGCCGTTCTGGGTGTTCCAGTACCAGAGCGCCGTCTGCCAGGCGACGGACGGGTCCTCCTCGACGAGCCACGGGTCGTTCAGCAGGTCGATCCCGAGCGCGTCGCCCGCGGCCTTGTAGTTGAAGTTCCAGCTGAACATGATCGGCCCGCGACCGTAGTACGCCGTCTGGCCGGCGGGGCAGCCGAACGGCTGGGACTGGTCGCACTTGATCCAGTAGTTGGCCTCGTTGATCTCCTTCACGTACCGCAGCCCGACCGACTCGAAGTCCGCGTGGGTGAGGAACGCGGCGACCTCGCGCGTCCGCGTCTCGGGCGTGCCCGTGCTCGCGAACGCCGGGTAGGCGCCCAGGGCGTCGACGAACCCGTCGTACGTGTAGAACGGGTGCCGCTTCGGGAAGATCGCGTCGAACTCCTCGCTGCTCACGACGAAGTCGTCGCCGCCCCCGACGCACCGGCCTGCGTCCACCCAGACGCTCGTCGACCCCGGAGTCTCGCGCTGCGTCCACCAGCGGGCCGTCCAGTTCCGGCCGTGGTGCGACGCCGTCTGGCCGCCCGAGTACGCCGTCGTGGCCGACCACGTCGCGGCGCACGCGGCGGCGCTCGCGGACGGGGCGGCGGTCGGGATGGTCGCGGCCGCGCTCGCCGGGGCGGCGAGCGAAGCGATGACGACGGTCGACACCAGCGCGGACGCGACGGCCGTGAGGGCGCGCCGGAAGCGTGTGCTCATGAATCCCCCTGCTCTCGTTGCGGCATCGTTACCGCCGCTCACAAACCTAGCGCGAGACCGGATCTCCGACAAGCATGTCCGTGCGAGCTCACGCGTCACGGCGATAGTCTGTGCCGAAGGGCAAAACACCTGGGCCCAGCGCAGGGTCTCGGCCTAGGTTCGACCTCGTGTCAGACGACCTCGCGCGCCGCGCCGCCGCCGACGAGCTTCTCGTCGTGGCCGGTTTCTGGCTGGACGCGCTCGATCGGGACCGGCGACGGCTCGTCGACGCCGCGGTTGCCGCGCTGGTCGCCGGTCTCGACGGCCCAGCGCTGCGCGAGCTGGCGGGTCTCTACGGGGACGAGGAGTGGAGCGAGGTCGACGCGCTCGTCCTGGCCACGGCGCGGGAGCTCGACCTTCCCCGCCCGAGCGCGTCGATGGCCGTCCGGCTCGAGCTCTTGCGGCGGTGCCGCGAGATCCTCGCAAGGCGGGCGCCAGCGCGGTCGCTCACGGTCTGGGCGGACTCTGTGGACGGGCCCATGCAGGGTGACGGCCGGTTCCCGGACCTACGAGCATTCGTTGCCTTCGAGTGGCAGTACGACGAGCTCGACGACCTCGCCGGTGTTCCCGAGGACGTCGATTCCGCGGCGATCACCGAGGACCGTGCGCGCCTGGACGCGATGGTGCACGAGGAGGCGCAGCGTACTCTGCGCGGCGTCACCGGGGTCACCGGGGTCGCCGGGCCGCCAGAGAGTCCGGCGTGACACCGCTGACTCGCCGGAGCGCGGAGCTGCTCCGTGTGCTCGCTCAACCGCTGGGAGAGGTCGACATGGACCTTGACGACGAGCACAGCCGTTGGGCCGTCTACGCCGCAGCAGTTCCGCACGAGGACCTCCGCCCGCTGCTCAAGGAGGCGGTCGCCGGGGGCGACGAGATGGCTCAGGTCGTCGTGGTCGACGTCCTCGAACACGTCGACACCACCGAGGGCCGCTCGTGGGTCGACTGTCTCGGGGCATCGCCCGGACGAGCCTTCGTAGAACGGCGCCTCCGGGAGTGGGCGCTGATCCGCGATCTCGTCGCCCGACCCCGGCCGATCGTCGACGACCTGCCCGACCTCACCCTGTGGTGCCAGCGACAGCTGGTCGACCGCGTCCCGGCGGACGTCGTCCTCGGCGACCTCGCCGAGCACGGGACGTCACGAAAGGTCCGGAACGCGGCGAGGGAGCGTCGCGCAGGTCGCAGGAGGGCGGGGGAGTGAGGCACACCATCGCCCGGGTCGCGCACCTGCTCGGCACGGTTCGCTTCCTCCTGGGGAGGGGTGAGGAAGTCGTCGCCGGGGTACTCGGGTTCCGGATGCCCGAACCGGATCCGTCCTGGGTAGAGCTCGGGAACGCCTGGGAGCTCCGCGCCGGGAGGGCGATCCCCGCGTCGTGGTCCCTCCGGGAGCACCTCGCTGAGCGCTGGGTGCGGTTCCACAGCCTTCCCGATTCGAAGAGGTATGCCGACACCGAGGAGGAGCAAAGGATCCTGCTCGATCGTCACCACCACGTGCTCGCAGCGCTCCGCGGATCGAGCGACGAGGTCGTCATCGTCCTGCTGAGGTGGGACGGGCAGGGGAGGTTCCACGCGTCACGCGAGTTCCGCAGGATCGCGAGAGCCTGGCCCTTCTGGCGAGCGTTCGTCGACGAGACGACGGCTGACGACGGGGACGAAGGGCTCACGGCGTCCGCCTTCGCCCGGCACCTCCCAGCCACGCGTGCCGCCCTCGACCCATGGCTCGTGCGCGCGGCGGACGATGCCGAGGTCCTCGTCATGACTGATGACGCCGTCGACTGGGTCTACGCGCCGTACGACGGCGGAGCGGACGTCATCGCTCCGGCGGCCGAGGCGCGAGACGCCTTGCGCGCGACGTACCGTGCGTGGCTGTCACCTCGTCCGGAGGGGCTGTGAGCGGCGTCGTCGATGCGTCGAGTCGTCGCGCTGGGCGGACGCCGTCGGACTGTTCCTGCTCAGTCCTCGAGATCAAGACCCTGGCCGAGGAGCCGGCCACTGCCCGCTGCCCACCCGAGGAACGGATGCGTCGGCTGTGACCCTTCGGCAGCGTCCCGGAGCCCGGGCAGCAGGACGGAGAGCCCGCGTGCATGTCTGTGTCGTACCTCAGCATCCCTGATGAACGGGTCCAGTTCTGATGCCGGTGCGAGGCTCAGGAAGAACACCATCTGTCGCCAGGCGTAGGCCGCGTCCTTGACTGCCCCGAACGGACGTTCCTGGTGACTCGCCACGTTGAGGCGCGATGTGACGACCGAGAGCGCTCCGTCGGCGAGCTCCGTCCAGGAGCGGCATGGTTCGACCCCGGCCTCGACGAGCGCGGCCAGGTTGTGGGTCGTCAGGATCTGTGCCTGCTCGATGACAGCGCCGTTCGTCGACACGGAGTACCGGTCTCTGTCGCGCCTGCCCGAGCGCTCCCAGCAGACGTCGCCAAAGCTGGGTCCGGCAGCGTCCTTCCGCGTGCGCTGCAAGACCCGGCGGACGGGGGACCGGACCTGGTCCAGGGCCGCGATCCGTGCGTAGTCGATCCCGTAATAGCACTCGTACAGCGTTCCGCCGACGACGCGAGCGGCGATCTGCGCTGCGCGCCGGTACTTGTCGGAGAAGCGCCCCATGAAGATGTCGGCTGCGAGCTCCTCGACCAGGGGCACGTCCATACCGCCGGCCACCAGCAGGTGGTTGAGCTCCTGGACCAGAGGGTTCGGGACGATCGTGCCGGGAAACGTGTCCAGCGCGAGTGCACCCACCCGGCGTGCGACGTCGAGGGCCGCGTCGGTCCGGGCGACATGATGCCCGCTCGCGGCGCGCACCCAGGGGAGCTCCTCGACCTGGACCTGTTTCTTCAGATCGACGAGGAGGAGCGAACGCCGACGGCGGAAGGCGCGATAGTTGGCCGCCATCAATCGCGCGAGGGCGGGTGCGGGATACCCGGTCGCCGTCGTGGTCGCGGTGATCTGCGGTATGAGCTCGGCGAGCACCTCTGCCGACGGGATCACGCCTTCATCGACGAGCTGGCCCACGGGTGCTGCATGGGCCCGCGCCAGCGCCCGCCCGACGGAAGGTGGCATGACCGAACCTGCAGGTGCACCGGCCCTGGGCGCCTCAGCCGTCGTGACCGGCCCGGCAAAGATTGACGGGTCGGGAAGCCCGCCGTACGGATCGACGGTGGCCAGCCTCTCGGCGGCCACCGCGGAGAGCCGCCAGTGTCCCGGCGTCTCGGCATCCTCCCGTTGTGCCTCCCGGAGCGCGGTGTGATTCGTCGATCCCGGGGCGCCACGCTTGGCAACGGACGCGACGACCGACGCGCGCAGCAGACCCTCCCGTCTGTCGTCGAGCTCGCCGCCGTCCGTCAGCACGCGAAGGGAGGCGATCTGGATGCCGACGTTCCCCTTTGCGCGCTTGTGCCTCGTCGCGCGTGTGTGCGCGAGGGAGAGCACGTCGTACTCCTCGAGTACCACGCGCGCCCTCGCCAGCCAGTCCTCGGTGGGCGAGACCGTCCTGCGGCCCGCCGTGAAGAGCTCGAGCCACAATGTGAGGAGGCGGTCGGAGAACGGGTTCCACACCGCTAGGACCTCGCGCTGAATCTCGACCTGCTCCTGCGGTCTGCGATCGAGGAGAGCGCGTCTTGCCTCTGCCGCGCTCGCGCGAAAGACATGATCCAACGGGGTCGTCGGAGTCGGTGACACGCGAGGCGTGAACCGAAGACGAGTGGCGAAGGGAGCGATCTGATCGAGAAGCTCCAACGCCGAGTCGCGGTCACCTTCCCGCAGCAGCCACGCGACGGTCAAGAGGGCGGCGTCCTCGGGGATGTCTACCCGGAACATCCCGGTGTCGAGCAGCTCGTGCAGCTCGGCCATCCCGTCGGCCGTCAAGTAGTAGCCGAAGATCAGGCTCCGGACTGGCTCGACTCCCACGCGCCGCGCGACCGCGATCTCGTCGGCCTCGATCGGTGACTCGGCGATCGCCCGGCCCGTCGCGAATCCACCGTGGACCACTTCGAGCGTGACCCAGGCGGGGAAGCCTCGAACCGGCGTCCGAGAACCGATCTCGACCCTGCCGCTCGCCATCGACTCGATGACTTGCACCCAACGCTGCGCGCGTCGGTCGGCGCGAGCACGCACCACGGCGTCCTCGTGCGTCACGGCCGTGAGGAACGCACGGCTCAGCTGACCGAGTGCGTAGCCGTTCACCATCGTCGTCTCCCCGTGCCGCCTTCGGCCGGCGTGGCAGGTTCTGCCCCTGCGCCCTCCCGGACCGAAGCCGGGCGCTCTACTGCTGAGCTACACGCCGTGTCGGGCTCAATGTAGTGGGTCAAGCCTCACCGTTCGAGCGAGATTCATCACCGAAGGACCGATGAGGAAGACCCGACGCGAGAACGCCAGACGGCGACCGACCCCGCGCTCCGTCTTGCGACGGACGTGCAGGGTCGATCGCCGTCTCGCGACCGTCACCAGGCCCGATCAGGCCATGGCGTCAGATGTCGTAGTAGAGCTCGAACTCGTGCGGGTGCGGGCGCAGGCGGATCGGGTCGATCTCGTTGGTGCGCTTGTAGTCGATCCACGTCTGGATGAGGTCCGGCGTGAACACGTCGCCCTGCGTGAGGAACTCGTGGTCGGCCTCGAGGTTGTCCAGCGCCTCGGCGAGCGAGCCGGGGACCTGCTGGATCTGCGCGTGCTCCTCGGGCGGCAGCTCGTAGAGGTCCTTGTCGATCGGCTCCGGCGGCTCGATACGGTTCTTGATGCCGTCGATGCCGGCGAGGAGCTGCGCGGCGAACGCGAGGTACGGGTTGGCCGACGGGTCCGGCACGCGGAACTCGACGCGCTTCGCGGCGGCGGACGAGCCGGTCACCGGGATGCGGATGCACGCGGAGCGGTTGCGGGCCGAGTAGACCAGGTTGACCGGGGCCTCGTAGCCGGGGACCAGGCGGTGGTAGGAGTTCACCGACGGGTTGGTGAACGCGAGCAGCGACGGGGCGTGCTTGAGCAGGCCGCCGATGTACCAGCGCGCGAGGTCGGAGAGACCGCCGTAGCCCTTCTCGTCGAAGAACAGCGGCTTGCCGTCCTTCCAGAGAGACTGGTGCGAATGCATGCCCGAGCCGTTGTCGCCGAAGATCGGCTTCGGCATGAACGTGACGGACTTGCCGGCCTCGAACGCCTCGTTGCGGATGACGTACTTGAACTTCATCAGGTCGTCGGCCGCGTGCAACAGCGTGTTGAAGCGGTAGTTGATCTCCTGCTGCCCGGCGGTGCCCACCTCGTGGTGCGCGCGCTCGACCTCGAGGCCGACCTCCTCCAGCGTCGCGCACATGTCGTCGCGCAGGTCCGCGAAGCGGTCGGACGGGGAGACGGGGAAGTAGCCGCCCTTGTAGCGCGTCTTGTACGCGAGGTTGCCACCCTCCTCCTCGCGGCCCGTGTTCCACGCGGCCTCGATCGAGTCGAGGTAGTAGAAGCTCGAGTGCTGGTTCGTCGCGAAGCGCGCCTCGTCGAAGAGGTAGAACTCGGCCTCGGGCGCGAAGAACGCGGTGTCGGCGATGCCGGTGGAGCGCAGGTACGCCTCTGCCTTGGCGGCGATGTTGCGGGGGTCGCGCGAGTACGGCTCACCCGTGAACGGGTCGACGATCGAGAAGTTCACGACCAGCGTCTTGCGCTTGCGGAACGGGTCCACGAACGCGGTCTTGACGTCCGGCACGAGCTTCATGTCCGACTCGTGGATCGCCTGGAAGCCGCGGATCGACGACCCGTCGAACATCAGGCCGTCCTCGAACGCCTTCTCGTCGAACTGCGAGACGGGGATGTTGAAGTGCTGCATGATGCCGGGCAGGTCGCAGAACCGGACGTCGACGAACTCGACGCCCTCGTTCCGCGTGAAGGCGATTGCCTCCTCCGCGTTGTTGAACATCCGTTGCTCCTTGATCGGGTGGTGCCGTCGGGCTGCGCGGCGAACCTGCCGCTGACGTGGCGCCCACGAACCTAGGCCGAGGCGGTTTCCCCGCCGTGTACCCATTGTTTCGGGCGTGTTACGTCCCGCGTCCCCGTGTGACGTTCGTGCTACACGAGGGCACGCGGCAGCCGCCGGCGGGCGGTGTGCCGTTCGGCACGATACCGCCGTGCGCGCCCGAACCGTCGAGGTCGTCCACCGACCGGCACGTACCCTGGTCCCGTGGTTTCACGCGAGGACATGGGTTCGTGGCTCGAGGGCACCCCGGGCGGTCAGCAGGACGGTCGGGGCGCGCGGCTCGGTCTCCCGCCGGACGGACCGGGCTCGCTCGCGACCCTGGGGCGGCGCGTCGTCGCGCTCGTCATCGACTGGGTGCTCGCGACGCTCGTCGCGTTCCTCTTCTTCCGGCCCGCCGAGCCGGGCTTCTTCGAGGGCATCTCCGCGTTGCCGGTCTGGTCGCAGCCGCTGGTCTTCGCGATCGAGAACGTCCTGCTGGTGAGCACGCTGGGCTTCACGGTCGGGCACCGCGTCATGGGCATGCGGGTCCGTCGTCTGGCCGAGCCCGCACGCATGGTCGGCATCGGCCGCGGTGCTCTGCGCACCGTGCTGCTGTGCCTCGTCATCCCCGCCGTCGTGTGGGACGCCGACGGGCGAGGGCTCCACGACCGCGCCGCGGGGACGGTCCTCGTCCGCACCTGACGTTCGATCCCACGGCGAGCGTGTGGGTGCGTCGCCCTAGCCTCGGGCCATGCCCGCCGCCGCCGTCACGCGCCTCGTGCGCGAGCACCTCGTCCCCGTCCTCGCCGACCGGGGCTTCCGCCGAGCCGGCTCGACGTTCCGCCGGCCCGCCGGGGAGACGGTGCAGGTCGTCCAGGTGCAGCGCAGCACGCGCAACGGGCCGGCGCTCGCGCGGTTCTCCCTCAACGGCTCCGTCTACGTCCCGGCGCTCGACGAGCTCCTCGACGCTCCGGTCCTCACGGAGCCCGACGAGCCGTCCTGCCACCTGAGGTGGCGCCCCCACGACGTGCTGCCCGACGCCCCGGCGCACTACGACGTCGCGGCGGACGCCGACGTCGGCACCGTCGGTGCCGTCGCGGCGCGCGACCTCGTCGGGCTCCTCGACGCGCTCGACCGGCGCGCCACCGCCGACGCGGTGGTGGACGAGCTCGCCGGCCGCGCGCTGGCGCAGTACGAGCGGGTCGCCGGCTGGTACCTGAGCCACGACCGGACGGACGACGCCCGCGTCTTCGTCACCGGCCTGCACGAGCGCTTCGGCGACGAGCGGCGCTGGGAGGTCTTCGCGCGGCACCTCGACGCCGTCGTGGACCGGGTCGGTGGCGGCGCCGACTGGCGGTCCTGGATCTGACGGGGCGAACCTCGCGCGACACGGGCGGCGCGGCGGCGGGCCACCCACGGACGACGACGCCCGGCCGGTGAGGTGCGATCCTCGCCCGGCCGGGCGTCGTCGTGCGGGAGAAGGTCCGTCAGCGACCCTTGAGGCCCTTGCGGTCGGGACGGGCGCGCGTCGGGTCGATGCCCTTGGGGATCGGCAGGCGCGAGACGCCGAGGGCACGCAGGCGCTTGGACACCTCGGCGGTCTCCGGCTTGGTGAGCGACGGCTTGAGCTTCTGGACCGCGCGCGGGAGCTTGGGGAGCGCGACCTGCCCCTCCTCGTCGCCGACCTGGATCGTCGTGATCGGCACGTTCGGCAGCACGCGCGCGACGCGCTTGCGCTCGGCATCGAGCTGACGCTTCGCGCGGTGCGCCGGGCCCTCGCTCACGAGGACGACGCCGGCCCGGCCGACGCCGCGGAACACCAGGTCCTGCGTGCGCGGATCGATCGCGACGGGCTCCTCGTCGAACGTCCAGCCACGACGGATCGTCCCGAGCGCGGCGCGCGCCGCGCCGGGCTGGCCCTCGATCTGCTGGTACGCGGCACGCTCGGCGCGGCGCGTGAGGACGAACATCGCGCCCAGCGCCGCGAACGGGATGCCGACGATGAGCGTGTAGACCCACTGGCCCCACCACAGGCCGATGCCGAGCGCGACGGCGAGGATGCCGACGAACACGCCGAGCATGACCCACGTGACCGCGGGGTCCTGCTTGCGCGTCATCTGGTACGCGGCCCACACCTGGTGGTACCAGCGCTGCTTCTTGGGCTTCTTCTGCTTCGCGACCTGCTCGCCGGCGGCGGGCGCGCCGGTGCTGTCCGAGTTCTTGCGGGCCATGCGGGTCAGTCTAGTGGGGCGAACGGGCCAGCAGGCTCGCGGCCTCCTGGCGGGACGTCGTCGGCTCGGCGAGGTGCGCGAGCGCCGCGGGGATCTCCATGCCGCGGCGCGTCATGGCCTGGCCCCACAGGCGACCGGCGCGGTACGACGACCGCACGAGCGGGCCCGACATGACGCCGAGGAAGCCGATCTCCTCCGCGGCGTCCGACAGCTCGACGAACTCCTCGGGCTTGACCCACCGGTCCACCGGGTGGTGGCGCAGCGAGGGGCGCAGGTACTGGGTGATCGTCACGAGGTCGCAGCCGGCGTCGTGCAGGTCCTGCAGCGCGTCCTTGGCCTCGTCGATCGTCTCGCCCATGCCGAGGATGATGTTCGACTTGGTCACCAGGCCCGCCTCGCGCGCCCGCGTGAGCACCGACAGCGAGCGCTCGTAGCGGAAGCCGGGACGGATCTGCTTGAAGATGCGCGGCACGGTCTCGAGGTTGTGCGCGAGCACCTCGGGACGCGACGCGTTCACCTCGTCGAGCAGCTCGGGGATCGCGTTGAAGTCGGGGATGAGCAGCTCGACGCCGGTGCCCGGGTTGAGCTGATGGATCTGGCGGACGGTCTCGGCGTAGAGCCACGCGCCACCGTCGGGCAGGTCGTCGCGCGCGACGCCCGTGATGGTCGAGTAGCGCAGGCCCATCGCCTGGACGGACTCCGCGACGCGGCGCGGCTCGTCCGCGTCGAAGTCGGCCGGCTTGCCCGTGTCGATCTGGCAGAAGTCGCAGCGCCGCGTGCACTGGTCGCCGCCGATGAGGAACGTCGCCTCGCGGTCCTCCCAGCACTCGAAGATGTTGGGACAGCCCGCCTCCTCGCAGACCGTGTGCAGGCCCTCGCGCTTCACGAGCCCCTTGAGCTCGGAGTACTCCGGGCCCATGGTCGCGCGGGTCTTGATCCACTCGGGCTTCTTCTCGATCGGCGTCGCGGCGTTGCGGGCCTCGACCCGCAGCATGCGCCGTCCTTCAGGTGCGATCGTCACGGGTGTCTCCCGGTCGTCGTGGCGAGTGAGCGCCGACGTCGCGCCGAGCAGGCAGGTGGGCGACGCACCGTTCAGGTGCGCGTGCCCTGGTACGACGCCGGACTCCGGTCAGACTACGCGCTCGCGCTCGTCGTCTCCCGCGCGTCGCTCACCCTGTGGACGTGACGTCAGCGACACCCCGGTCGCGACGAGCAGGACCGCGGCGACCACGGGCAGGACGAACGCGGCCGTGGTCGAGATCCCGTCGGCGAGCGCGCCGCCCCCGGACGTACCGATCGCGACGCCGACGACGTTGGCGCTCGCCACGAGCGTCATGGCCGACGCCGTCCGCCCGGCGGGCGCGCGCTCGCCGGCGACGGTGAACACCGTGACCATCACCGGCCCGACGAACAGACCGGTCGCCGCGACCGCGACGACGACGGCCGTCAGCGAGCCGCTCGCGGCCGCGAGGAGGAGGGCGACCGCGCCCGCCACGAGCCCGGTGGCGAACGTGATCCACCGGCTGCGCGGGCCCCAGCGGCGGGGGAGCGCGACGACCGACAGCGCGGTGACGGCGGAGCCCACCCCCATCACGGCGTAGACGAGACCGGCGCTCCCGGGCACGCCCGCGTCGCGGGTCAGCGCGGTGAGCGCGGCCTGCGTCCCGCCGAACAGGAGGCCCATCGCGAGCATCCCGACGAGCACGACGGCCTCGCGCCGTACGAGCGCGAGCGTCCCGACGGCTCCCGTGGGAGCGCTCGTCGCGCCCGCGCCCGCGCCGGCGTCGGCGTCGGGTGAGGCCGTGGCGGGGAGGCGGACGCCCGTCGCGCGCGCCGTCGGGTGGAGGGCGAACGCGGTGCCGAAGACGGCGATGCCGCCCGCGGCGACGAGGACCGCGACCTGCGGAGAGCCAGCCGACGCGAGGATGCCGACGAGCGCGGGGCCGAGCACGAAGCTCACCTCGTCGGCGGTGCTCTCGTAGCTCATCGCGGCCTCCACGGTGCGCGGCTCGTCGGCGGCGAGCCGGAGCCAGCGCACGCGCGCGAGCGGGCCGACCTGGGGTGCGCTCGCTCCCGTCACCGCTGCGGCGGCCAGGACCGCCGCCGTCGCGCCGGACGCGGAGGCGGCGAGCACGAGGCCGAGCACGGCGAGCGTCGCGACGGGGACGGCGACGAGCAGGACCCGGCGCTGACCGACGCGGTCCGCGAGCGCGCCCTGGGTCGGACCGCCCAGCGCCGTGCCCAGCGCGGTCGACGCCGAGGCGAGCCCGCCGAGCGCGACGGACCCCGTCGTCGACGACACGAGGAGCAGGGTCCCGATGGTGAGCATCGAGAAGGGGAGCCGGGCGAGGAACGCCACGGGGAGGAACGCGCGGCCCGCGAGCTGGGGCAGGCGGGCGTAGCCGCTGCGAGCCGGTGCGTCGGGGCGGGGCGGCGCAGGGAGGGGTGAAGTGGTGCGGGCGCGCGACGTCGGGCGCGCGGGGGTGGTGGTCATGCGGTCCAGGTCCTCGGGGTACGTCCTACCGCGCGCCGACCCACCCGTACTCCGGCGCGCGAAGATTCCCTGGACTACCCAGCCTAGCCCGCGAGCGCGTCCTGCGGGGTGGCGAGGTGCGCGCCGTCGGTCGTGGCCGCGGCGAGCAGCGGGGCGAGCGCGTCCTCCAGCGCAGCCACGAGCAGGGGCGCGACCTCGGCGAGCGTGACCTCGCGCCCGAGCTCGGCGGTGAGCGACGTCACGTCGGCGTCCTCGATCCCGCAGGGGACGATCCGGTCGAAGCGCGACAGGTCGGGGACGCAGTTGAGGGCGAGCCCGTGCATCGTCACGCCGCGCGCGACCCGCACGCCGATGGCGCAGACCTTGCGCTCGCGGCGAGTCTCGTCGGCCGCGACCCAGACCCCGCTGCGCCCCTCGACGCGCTTCGTGGTGAGGCCGAGCCGCGTGCACACGCCCATGACGGCCTCCTCGAGCGCGCGCACGTACGCGACGACGTCGACCGGTTCGGCGAGCCGCACGATCGGGTAGGCGACCTGCTGTCCCGGGCCGTGCCACGTGATCTTCCCGCCGCGGTCGACGTCCACGACGGGCGTGCCGTCGTCGGGCCGCTCGTCACGGCGCGTGCGACGGCCGGCGGTGTAGACGGAGGGGTGCTCGACGAGGATCAGGGTGTCCGGCCGGGTGGTCGCGACGACGTCGTCGTGCACCGCGCGCTGGAGGTCCCAGGCCTCGTGGTACTCCGTGATCCCGGGCAGCGCGAGCAGGTCCATCAGCCCAGGCTAACCCTCGTCCAGGGGCGAGCGGGGGAGCGTCTTGAGGAGCTCGAGCAGGGCCTCGCGCAGCGCGACGACCTGAGCGTCGTCGAGCCCGCGCGTCGCCAGGTCCTCGGCGGGCCTGCGGCGCGCCGCCGCGAGCCCGGCGTCGCGCCCGGCCGCGGTGATCGCGACGGCGCGGCGGCGCCGGTCGGCGGGGTCGTCCGTGCGCGTCACGTAGCCGGAGCGCTCGAGCCTCGCCACGACCCGGCTCATCGTCTGCTCGGTCACACCCGACTCCTCGGCGAGCACCCGCTGCGAGCGGGGGCCGGCGAGCAGGTGCATGAGCACCGGGAAGCCCGCGTGGTTGAGGTCCCACTTCCCGAGGTGGGCGTTCCACTCCCTCTCGATCCGGCGCGCGACGGCGAACAGGAGGCGGCCGGTGGCCCACTCCTGGGGGTCGGTGGGGGTGGGGTCGCCGACGTCCGGGTCGGCGTACGGCCCGGTGCGGTCCCTCGGTGAGTGCTCCAACGTGCATTCCTCCCTCCACCATGGCACCATTCCTCAGCATGCTGAGCAATCGGACGGGCGGGTTCCTCCGCGGACTGATCATTGTCGCAGTCATCGGTCTGTGGATGGCGATCGGCGCACTGGGCGGCCAGGCGCAAGGTCAGCTGAGCAGCGTGCAGACCAACGACGCCGCGGCGTTCCTGCCCGCGAGCGCGGAGTCGACGCGCGCCGCCGAGGTCGCGCAGGAGTTCACGGACTCCGAGACGCTCCCCGCGCTCGTCGTCGCGACCACGGGCGACGGCAGCGCCCTCACGCCCGACGACCTCGCCGCGCTCGACGCCTACGCGCAGGCCGTGCCAGGTGCACCGCTCGAGGGCACCTCGGGCGACGAGCCCGCGACCGTGGGCGACGTCTCCGTCGCCGACCCCGTGGTCGTGCCGTCCGAAGACGGCGAGGCCGCGCTCGTCGTCGTCTCGCTCGACGCCTCCGTGGCGTCCGACCGGATCGGTGCCGACGAGGACAGCGTGAGCGAGCTCGCGGTCGGCGCGCTGCGCGACCTCGCCGCCGCGGACGCGTCCGAGGGCGGGCTCGCCGGCACCGCGCTCGACGTGTGGGTCACCGGCCCGGCCGGGTTCGTCGCCGACCTCGTCACCGCGTTCGGCGGGATCGACACGGTCCTCCTGCTCGTCGCGCTCGGCGCCGTGCTGGTCATCCTCGCGATCGTCTACCGGTCGCCGATCCTGCCGTTCCTCGTCATCCTCACGGCCGTGCTCGCGCTGACCCTCGCGGGGCTCGTCGTCTACCACCTCGCCGCGGCCGACATCCTCACGCTCAACGGGCAGTCGCAGGGCATCCTCTCGATCCTCGTCGTCGGGGCCGCGGTCGACTACTCGTTGCTCGTCGTCGCGCGGTACCGCGAGGAGCTGCGCCTCGTCCGCTCGACGACGACCGCGCTGCGCCGCGCCGTGCGCGCCTCGGTCGAGCCCATCGCGGCGAGCGCCGGCACCGTCATCGCGGGCCTCCTGTGCCTCCTGCTGTCCGACCTGTCGTCGAACCGCAGCCTGGGTCCCGTCGCCGCGATCGGCATCGCCGCGGCGTTCGTCGCCGCGCTCACGCTCCTGCCGGCCCTCCTGCTCGTCGCGGGCCAGCGGTCGCGCGCGCTGTTCTGGCCGCGCATGCCCCGGTACGAGGGCGCGCACGCCGAGCACGAGGGCGTGACGGACGCGCAGACCGCGACCGCCGAGAGCGACGACGCGGTGAGCGTCGAGGGCCACGGCGTGTGGTCGCGCGTCGCGAGCTTCGTCGGACGGCACGACCGGCGCGTGTGGGTCGTCACGGCGCTCGTGCTCGCCGCGTGCGCGGCGTTCGTCCCGACGCTCGACGCCGAGGGCACCGGCGACTCGGAGGTGTTCCTCGCGGACGTCGACTCCGTCGCCGGCGAGGTGGCGCTCACCGAGCACTTCGAGGGC
Organism: Cellulosimicrobium sp. E-16; assembly: GCF_049913115.1. Lineage (NCBI taxonomy): Bacteria > Bacillati > Actinomycetota > Actinomycetes > Micrococcales > Promicromonosporaceae > Cellulosimicrobium > Cellulosimicrobium sp. E-16. Next base: position 2,823,317 of record NZ_CP183974.1, on the reverse strand, counting down.
GTCTCCGCGCAGCCTGCGATCGTCGTCGCCCCGGAGGCGGACCTCGACGCCGTCGTCGCGGCCGCCGAAGGCACCGAGGGCGTCGCCGCGGCGACCCCCGTCACGGACCAGCCCGCCGTCGCTCCCGGTGCACCCGCGCAGGGCGATCCGGTGGTCGTCGACGGGCAGGTGCGCGTCGACGTCACCACGGACGCGCCGTCCGACAGCCAGGAGGCCGTCGAGACGGTCTCGGCGCTCCGCGACGCCGTGCACGACGTCTCGCCCGAGGCCGTCGTCGGCGGCGCGGCCGCCGAGCGCCTCGACACCCAGCTCGCGGGCCAGCGCGACCTGCGGATCATCGTGCCGGTCGTCCTCGCCGTGATCCTGCTCATCCTCGTCCTGCTGCTGCGGTCGATCGTCGCGCCGGTCCTGCTCATGCTCGCCAACGTGCTGTCGTTCGGCGCCGCGCTCGGCGTCGCCGCGATCGTGTTCAACCACGTGCTCGACTTCCCGGGCGCCGACCCGGCCGTCCCGCTCTACGCGTTCTGCTTCCTCGTCGCGCTCGGGGTCGACTACTCGATCTTCCTCATGACGCGCGTGCGGGAGGAGAGCCTGCGGGTCGGGACGCGGCGCGGCGTGCTGCGGGGTCTCGCGGTCACCGGGTCGGTCATCACGTCCGCGGGCGTGGTGCTCGCGACGACGTTCGCCGCGCTCGGCATCATCCCGCTGCTGTTCCTCGCCCAGCTCGCGTTCATCGTCGCGTTCGGCGTCCTCGTCGACACGCTCGTCGTGCGGTCGCTGCTGGTGCCCGCGCTCGTGCACGACGTCGGTCGTCGGGCCTGGTGGCCGAGCGCCCTCGGGCGCGCCGACCGGGGGCCGGGTCAGCCCGCGGGGACGGGCTCGGCCGGGCAGTCCTCGAGCACGCGGGCCATCGCCTCGGACTCCGACGGCGTGACCGCGAGCTCGTAGGCGGCCTTCACCGCGATCTGCCGCGCGACGTACGGGCAGCGGAACGCGTGGTTCGGGGGCAGCCACGCCGACGCGTCTCGCGCGCCCTTGGACTGGTTCGCGGGGCCGTCGGACGCGAGCAGGTTGAGCGGGTCGTTGGCGAACTGCCGGCGCGTCTCGTCGTCCCAGGCGCGCGCGCCCTTGCGCCACGCGTCCATCAGCGGGACCACGTGGTCGATCTGGACGGCCATGCTCGTCGCGTTGCCGCGGCGGAAGTCGATGGTCTCGCCCGTGTACGGGTCCTGGAACGTGCCCGTCCGCACCTCGCAGACCTCGCCCCGCGTCGAGAAGGTCAGGTCGGTGAGGTCGCGGGCGAGGATGTCGTTGCGGGTGTCGCACCCGTTGCCGTCGACGTCCGCCCACGCGGGTCCGAAGAGCTCCCGCTCGTAGCCCGTGTCCGGCCCGGGTCCCTTGACCTCGAGCCGCGCCAGCGCCTCGAGCGCGCTGCCCGGCGAGGGGTCCGGCTCGTCGTCGGCGGCGACCGACTGCTGGTTGATGACGTTCGCGACCACGATGGCGACCGCCAGGGCGATCAGGACGTAGCGCAGGACGCTCCGACGAGGGACGCGGCGGCTCGTGGTGCTCAAGGGACGACCTTCCCGAAACCGATTCTCGGCCCGACCCGCGCGAGACGGTACGCAGCGCTCCATACCGGACCAACGCGCACATTCTGCCAGGTCCGCGACGATGCTCGGACCACTCCGCAGGACCGCTCCGGTCGCGGCTAGATTGGGCGGCATGGACACCGCCGCGCGCACGCTCAGGGTCGGGATCGTCGGGTACGGGGGAGCGGGCCGCAGCATCCACGCGCGCCTCGTCCGCGAGGCCGGGCACGTGGTCACGGCGGTCGTCGTCCGGTCGTCCGAGCGCCGGGCCGCCGCGGTCGAGGACTGGCCGGACGTGCACCTGCACGACGACCTCGACGCGCTCCTCGCGGACCGCGCCGCCTACGACGTCGTGGTGGTCGCGAGCCCGTCGGCCCTGCACGCCGACCACGCCACCGCGCTCGCCCGGGCCGGCGTCCCGGTCGTCGTCGACAAGCCGCTCGCGCTCGGCGCCGCGGCGTCCCGCGCCGTCGTGGACGTGGCCGAGGCAGCGGGCACGCCCCTCACCGTCTTCCAGAACCGCCGCTGGGACCCCGAGCAGCTCACGCTGCGCTCCGTGCTCGAACGCGGGGACCTCGGGCGCGTGCACACGTTCGAGCGCCGGTGGGAGCGGTGGCGCCCCGTGCCGCAGCAGCGCTGGAAGGAGAACGACCTCGTCGGAGGCGGCCTCCTCCTCGACCTCGGACCGCACCTCGTCGACTCCGCGACCCAGCTCTTCGGGCGCGTCACCGGCGTGTGGGCCGAGCTGCGCTCGCACACCACCCCGACCGAGGACGACGTGTTCCTCGTGCTCCACCACGAGCCCGACGCCGACGGTGACGCGGTCGTGAGCCGCCTCTGGGCAGGCTCCGTCGTCGGCGCCCCGGGGCCCCGCACGCGCGTGCTCGGCACCGCCGGCGCGTACGTCGTGACGACCTTCGAGAACGACGCCTCGCCCTTCGAGGTGTTCGACGACGCCGCGCCCGAGGGCACCCTCGGCTGGGTCACGCGCGGGCGCGAGCGCGAGCCCGTCGCGCAGGCACCGGGCGGTCACGCCGACTTCTACCGAGCGGTCGCCGCCTGGATCCTCGACGGGGGCCCCGTCCCCGTCGACCCGCACGACGCCGTCCGCACCGCCGAGGTCCTCGACGCCGCCCGCCGCAGCGCCCGTGAAGGCCGGCTCCTCGACGTCTGACCCCCCCTCAGGGCGGCCCGGCTGGCCTCCGCGCCCGAGCCTCGAGCGGGCACGCTCGACGGGGGTGTACCGCGATCTGCCTGTGGACAACGGCACGTCAGGGTCCTCCGTGCGGTGAGATGAGTCATGCCGTTGTCGACGTCGCGTCGTGCGCGACCGCCCGTGAAGACCGTCGCGGACCTGGTGCCCGTGCTGAGCGCCGCGGGGTGGTCGGTACGTCGGGATCCCGGGGCGCCCGGCGGGGCGGTGGCGCACGACGACGCCGGGTCCGTGTGCGAGGTCGCGCGGCTGGACGTCCCGGAGGGACCGGGGCTCCGTGCCGCGCTGGTCGAGCACCTACGCGCCCTCTCCGAGGACCACGAGCACCTCGTGGCGGTGCGCGGCGTGGTCGAGGCGGGGGAGTCGTCGCTCGTGGTCCTCACCGACCACGTCGACGGGCTGCGCCTCGACGAGCTCGCCGCGGCCCGGGAACCGTTCCTGGCCGCCGAGGCGGTCACGGTGCTGGTCCCGGTCGCGCAGGGCCTGGCGCGGCTCCATCGGGACGGGCGGGCGCACGGGAGCCTCGAGGCGTCGTCGGTGGTCGTCACGTCGAGCGGGAGGGCGGTCCTGCGCCCCGCCCTGGCGCCCGCGCGCGCGACGGCCGCGGACGACGTGCGTGACCTCGCCCGGCTCGTGCTCGACCTCGTGCCGCCTCCGGCGTCGAGCCACCCGTCCTCCCCGGTGACCGCCGACCCGGTGGAGGCGCGTGATCTCGCGGCGCTGCACGCCGAGCTCGCGGTCGCGCTGCGCGACGAACCCTCCGCGCGCCCTGCCGCGGGGACGTTCGCCGCACGCTGCTACGACGCCGTGGAGCCGCGTCCGGTCGTGATGCCCGACGCCGCGCGTCTCGTCGCGGGAGCGTTCGGCGGTCGGCGGACCGTGCGACCCGGCGCCGGGGTGCCGACGGCCAGCAGGGGCACCGTGCGTGGCGGGACGAGGACCGGTGGTCGGGGTGCCCGGGCCCGTCGACGGCGGGTCGCCCGCGCGGTCGGCACGAGCCTGGCGATCCTCGTCGGCTGTGCGGCGCTCGTGGTGCTGCTGGTCGTCCTGGGGCCGTCGCGGACGGCTGCGCCCGGCGGCGAGCCGTCGCCGAGCACGGCCACGACCGAGCCGGACGCGGGCACGAGGGCGGTGCTCGACCGGGACGACCCGAGCGGGGCTGCGCGCGCGCTCACCGCGCGGAGGCTCGCGCTGCTGACCGAGGGTGCGGGAGACCTGTCGTCGGTGGTGGTGGAGGGTTCGTCGGCGGAGGCGCGCGACGCCGCGGTGCTCGAGGCGCTCGACGGCGTGGACGTGCTCGACGCACGGGCGGAGGTCTTCGACGCCCGGCTCGGCGAGGACTGGTCACCCGCGCCGGCGGGCGCGGTGCCGACGGACGCGGTCGTCGAGGTCGACTACGCCGTCAGCGCGCACCGGCAACGCACGGACGACGGCGAGCTGCACGTGCCCGCGACCCCGCGGACCACCGCCGTGCTCGTGCTCCGCTGGACCGACGACGGGTGGCGCGTCGCCGAGGTGCGGTGACGCATGCCGTCGCGGGCTCGGCTCGGCGGCTCGGAACGCCCGTCGGAGCCGGGGGTCAGCGGCGCTCCGCGACCCGCCGCGCGGCGTCGGCGAGGAGGGGGTCGGAGAAGCCGAACCCGCTCGCCTCGAGCACGCTCGGGAGGGCACGCTGCGAGCCGAGGATGTCCGAGGCCAGCTCGCCGAGCACGACGCGCAGCGCGACGGACGGGACGGCCAGCACGGCCGGGCGGTGGAGCTCTCGGGCGAGCGCACGGGTGATCTCCGCGTTCGTGGCGGGGTGCGGGGAGCACAGGTTGACCGGCCCGTGCACGGGGGCGGTGAGCAGGTGGCGCAGCGCGTCGACCTCGTCGCGCAGCGTGATCCAGCTCCAGTACTGCGTGCCGGGGCCGAGCCGACCGCCCACACCGAGGCGCAGCAGCGGCAGGAGCCTGCCGAGGGCGCCACCCTCGGACGAGAGCACGATGCCCGTCCGGGCGTGCACCACGCGGACGCCCGCTTGCTCGGCCGGTGCCGTCGCAGCCTCCCACTCGCGCACGAGCCGGGCGAGGAAGCCGTCGCCCGACGCCGACGTCTCGGTGAGCACCTGCGCGCCCCGGTCGCCGTAGTAGCCGATGGCGGAGCCCTGGACCCAGACGGGTGGCGGCGCGTCGAGAGCGGCCATGGTCCGGGCCAGGAGGCCGGTGGTCCGGGTCCGGGACGTGACCAGGGTGCGCTTGTACTCCGTCGTCCAGCGGTGGTCGCCGATCCCCGCGCCCGCGAGGTTCACGACGGCGTCAGCGCCCTCGAGCACGCCGGGGTCCAGGACGCCGGCGTCGGGGTCCCACTCGTGCTCGTCGGACGTCTGCGGCGCACGGCGCACGAGTCGGCGCACGTGGTGGCCGTCCTCGCGCAGCCGCTCGAGCAGCTCCGCACCGATGAATCCGTGCGAGCCCGCCACGACGATGTCCATGGGGACACGCTACGGGGCCACGACGGCCCCGCGCACCCGTGGTGGGGATCTGCTCTGCGGCCCGACGCCGGGTCCGGCCACGAGAACGCCGAGAGGCCCCGACCATGACGGTCGGGGCCTCTCGGCGGCGCCTCAGGGGAAGCTGCGCGTCAGAGGCCGACCTCGGCCTCGAACGCGCCCTCCTCGATGCGGTTCTTGATCGTGGTGAGGAAGCGCGCGGCGTCCGCACCGTCGACCAGGCGGTGGTCGTAGGACAGGAAGATGAAGCACGTCGAGCGGATGCCGATCGTGTCGTTCCCGTCCGCGTCCGTCACGACGACCGCGCGCTTGGTGATGGTCCCCGTGCCGAGGATCGCCACCTGGCCGACCGGGACGATCGGCGTGTCGAAGACGGCGCCGCCCGAGCCGGTGTTGGTGATCGTGAACGTCCCGCCCGCGAGCTCGTCCGGCCCGACCTTGTTGGCGCGCGTGCGCGAGCCGAGGTCGGAGATCTTGCGCGCGATGCCGGCGAGGTTGAGGTCCCCCGCGTCCTTGATCACCGGGACGACGAGGCCGCGCTCGGTGTCGACCGCGATGCCGACGTTCTCCTGGCCGTGGTAGGTGATCTCGTCCTCGGCGAAGGTCGCGTTGATCTTCGGGTAGGCCTTGAGCGCCTCGACCGCGGCGAGCGTGAAGAACGGCAGGAACGTGAGGTTGGCACCCTCGCGCGCCTTGAAGTCCGCCTTGGCGCGGTTGCGCAGCGCGGCGACGCGCGTCACGTCGACCTCGACGGCCGTCGTGAGCTGGGCCTGGGTGGTCAGCGCCTCGACCATGCGGCTCGCGACGAGCTTGCGCAGGCGGCTCGTCTTCTCGGTCGTGCCGCGCAGCGGCGAGACCGCCGGGACGGAGGCCTTCTTCGGGGCACCACCGGCTGCGGGTGCCGCGGGAGCGGCGGCCGGGGCGGCCTTGGCCTCCTCGGCCTTGCGAGCGGCCTCGAGCACGTCCTCCTTGCGGATGCGGCCGCCGACACCCGTACCCGAGAGGGTCGAGAGGTCGACGCCCTTGTCCGCGGCGAGCTTGCGCACGAGCGGCGTGAGGTAGGTGCCACCGGCCTTGGCGGCCGGGGCCGGGGTAGCACCCGGGGCCGACGGCGCGGCCGGCTTCTCGGCGGCCGGAGCGGGGGCGCTCGTCGTCGGGGCGGGCGTCGCCTCCTGCGCGGCCTGCGCGGGGACGTCCGCCTCGCTCGCGGGCGTGCGAGCCTCGGTCGGCGCCTCGGCGGGAGCGGACTCCTGCTTCGGGGCCTCCTGCGCGGGCTGCTCGGGGGCCGCGGCCGGGGCTGCGCCCGAGCCGACGATCGCGAGCACGGTGCCGACGTCGACCGTCTCGTCCTCCTGGACGAGGATCTGCTGGACGGTGCCCGCCACGGGGGAGGGGACCTCGGTGTCGACCTTGTCGGTCGAGACCTCGAGCAGCGGCTCGTCGACCTCGACGGTGTCGCCGACCGACTTGAGCCACCGGGTCACGGTGCCCTCGGTGACGGACTCGCCGAGCGCGGGAAGCTTGATCTCCTCGCCGTCCCCGGAGGACTGCGGCGCGGGAGCGGCCTGCTGGGCGGGGGCAGGCTCGGCGGGGGCCTCCTGCGCGGCGGGCTGCGCCGGCTCGGGCTCCGGCGCGGCCTGGGGCGCGGGCTCCTCGGCCGCCGCGGGGGCGGGCGCGGCGTCGCCGCCGCCGGAACCGTCGCCGATCACGGCGAGGTCGGTACCGACCTCCACGGTCTCGTCCTCCTGGACGAGGATCTGCTCGAGCACGCCCGCGACGGGCGACGGGATCTCGGTGTCGACCTTGTCGGTCGAGACCTCGAGCAGCGGCTCGTCGACGGCGACGGTGTCGCCGACCGACTTGAGCCAACGGGTGACGGTGCCTTCGGTGACGGACTCGCCGAGGGCCGGCATCTGCACGTTCTCAGACATGACCTGCCTGGTCTCCTTCGATCGTTGGGGTCAGTTGTGGGCGTGCAGAGGCTTGCCGGCGAGTGCCAGGTGCGCCTCTCCGAGTGCCTCGTTCTGGGTGGGGTGGGCGTGGACCAGGGCGGCGACGTCCTCCGGGTACGCCTCCCAGCCCACGATGAGCTGGCCCTCGCCGACGAGCTCGCCGACGCGCGCACCGATCATGTGCACGCCGACGACGGGTCCGTCCTTGCGGCGCACGAGCTTGACGAAGCCGCTGGTCGCGAGGATCTTGCTCTTGCCGTTGCCGGCGAGGTTGTACTCGAGGGACTCGACCTGGTCGGCCCCCCACGTCTCGACGGCGTCGGCCTCGGTGACGCCGACGGACGCGATCTCGGGCTCGCAGTAGGTGACGCGCGGGATGGACGACTCGACGATCGGCGTCGGGTCGAGCCCGGCGATCTGCTCCGCGAGGAAGATGCCCTGCGCGAACCCGCGGTGCGCGAGCTGGAGGCCGGGCACGATGTCGCCCGCGGCCCAGATGTTGCCGACGCCCGTGTGCAGGCGCTCGTCGACGATCACGAACCCGCGGTCGAGCGTGATGCCCTGCGCCTCGAACCCGAGGTCCGCGGTGCGCGGTCCGCGCCCCACGGCGACCAGCAGCAGCTCGGCCTCGAAGGTCTTGCCGGACTCGAGCGTGACGGTGACCCCCGAGTCGGTCTCCTTGACGCCCGCGAACCGGTCGCCCAGGGAGAACTGGATGCCGCGCTTGCGGAACGCGCGCTCGAGCGACTTGGAGAGCGCCTCGTCCTCGTTGGGCACGAGGTGGGGCAGCGCCTCGACGATCTGCACGTCGGCGCCGAACGACTTCCAGACGCTCGCGAACTCGACGCCGATGACGCCGCCGCCGAGGACGACGACGGACTTCGGGACCCGGTCGAGCCCGAGAGCCTGGTCGGACGTGATGACCCGCCCGGCGATCTCGAGGCCCGGCAGCGAGCGCGAGTACGAGCCGGTGGCGAGGACGACGTGGCGGCCGGTGTACCGGGTGCCGTCGACCTCGACGGTGTCCTGCGACACGAGCCGGCCGTGGCCCTGGACGAACGTGATGCCGCGGGAGGACACGAGGCCCTGCAGTCCCTTGTAGAGACCGGCGACGACGCCGTCCTTGTAGCTGTTGACGCCCGCCATGTCGATGCCGTCGAACGTGCTGCGGACGCCGAACTTCACGCCCTCGCGGGCGCCGTCAGCGAGCTCGGCCGCGTGGAGCAAGGCCTTCGTGGGGATGCACCCGTTGTGCAGGCAGGTACCACCGAGCTTGCCCGACTCGACGAGCGCGACGGAGAGGCCGAGCTGGGCGGCGCGCAGCGCGGTGGCGTAGCCGGCGCTGCCTCCGCCCAGGACGACGACGTCGAATGGTGTGCCGGGTTCGGCCACGTGCGACTCCTTCAGCGAGGGGAGAGCGAGGGCGGACGTCCACGGCACGTCGACGGGCCGGACGGGAACCGCTGGCCCACGGTGCGTGAACGTTCTCCGGGTGCCATCTTGGCACCTCGGGCACGGGCTCCCCAATCGAAACCAGGGCCTCGCGGCTGTGACGCTGCAGACAGCGGTGCCCACCGTATGACCAGGGTCACGCTGTACCCTGCCGCTGTGCCCCGGCTGCCCAAGCTGTCCAGCCTGTTCTCGCGCCGCCCCGCGACGACCCCGTCCGCGACCGGCGGCTCCGCCGCGCCGTCGGACGCCCGTCGCGCGACGCTCGCCCACCTCCAGGACTTCGTGCGCACGCGCGTCGGGGTCGAGGCGTACGTCGAGCCGCCCACGCAGGACACCGGGGCGACGCTCCTGCTCATCGCGACGACGGGGGAGTGGACGCGGCGCCGCGTGCCCGACGAGAAGACGGCGTTCGACGTCGCCGGCTCGCTGGGCGTGCCCGTCTACAACGTCCGCTTCACCGGCTACCCGCAACGCATGCGGGACTGGAACTCGCGCCAGCGGCAGCGCCGGAGCTCCTGACCGGCCGGCCAGGCGATCTGCCGGGTCGAGCAGGTGGTCCCGGCCCGTCCGGGCGACCGGACCGACGAGGACCACCTGCTCGGCGATGTCCGGTCAGCGCTGCGCGCGGCCCTCGACGAGCCCGAGCAACGTGCGGACGGCGACGCCCGTGCCGCCGACCGGCGTGTACCCGTGCGCGGAGCCCTCGTTGAACGCCGGGCCGGCGATGTCGAGGTGCGCCCACGGCGTCTCGCCGACGAACTCCTGGAGGAACAGGCCCGCGACGAGCATGCCCCCGAACCGGTCGCCGATGTTGGCGAGGTCCGCGACCTTCGACTTCAGCGAGGCGCCCAGCTCCTCGGGCAGCGGCATGGGCCAGAACTGCTCGCCCGCCGCGTCCGCCGCCGTGACGACCTCGGCACGGACGTCGTCGGCACCCATGACGGCGGAGACGCGGTTGCCGAGCGCGACCATCTGGGCGCCGGTGAGCGTCGCGACGTCGAGCACGACGTCCGGCTTCTCCTCGACCGCGGCGACGAGGCCGTCGGCCATGACCAGGCGGCCCTCGGCGTCGGTGTTGAGCACCTCGACGGTCTTGCCGCCACGGATCGTGATGACGTCGGACGGGCGCTGGGCCGTGCCGGACGGCATGTTCTCCGCGAGGCACAGCCAGCCGGTGACGGCGACGGGCAGGCCGAGGCGCGCGGCGGCGACGACGGTCTGCAGCACGGCGGCGGCGCCGGCCATGTCGGACTTCATCGCCTCCATGCCCTTGGCGGGCTTGATCGAGATGCCGCCCGAGTCGAACGTGATGCCCTTGCCGACGAGCGCGACCTTCGCGGCGGGGCGCGACGGCGCGTAGGCGACCTTGACGAGGCGCGGACCGCGCGCCGAGCCCTGGCCCACGCCGACCAGGCCGCCGTACCCGCCCGCGGCGAGCGCCTTGTCGTCGAGCACCGTGACCTTGAGGCCCTTGGCGCCGGAGTCCTTGACGGCCTGCTTCGCGACGTCGGCGAACGCGGCCGGGAAGAGGTCGTTGGGCGCGGCGTTGACGAGGTCGCGCGTCGCGTTGACCGCGGCCGCGACGACCTTGGCCCGCTCGACGGCGGCCTTGGCCGCGGAGCTGCGCGCGCTCCCGGCGAGGATCTCGACGGTCGACGGCGGGCGGCTCGCGGCCGAGGCCGCCGCCTCGCCCGTGCGGTAGCGCGCGAAAGCGTAGGCGCCGAGCAGCGCGCCCTCGGCGACGGCGCCGAGCTCGGCCTCGTCCTCGACGGGGAGCGCGACGGCGACCGACGCGGTCCCGGCGAGCGCGCGCAGCGCTGCACCGGCGGCGCGACGCAGCGCCTCAGCGCTGAAGGTGCCGTCGGCGCGCCGCGCGCCGAGGCCCACGAGGACGAGCACGTCGGCCTTGAGCTCGGGCCCGGCGGGCACCTTGCGGACCTCGTCGGCCGCGCCCGTGATGCCGAGCGCGGGCGCGAGGTGCTCGAGGGCGGCGACCACCGGACGGGGCAGGTCGCCCCCGACGATCGCGACGCCGTCGGACGTCGTGTGGGTGCCGACGACGAGCGCGTCGACCTTGGCACCGGCGGGATTCTTGCTGGAGACGGTCAGTTCAGCCACCCCGCGATGCTATCTCCGGGCGGGCAGCTCCTGCCCCCGCGAGGACAGCGGGACCTGTGGACCGATTCCGTGGCCGCGCGCCGCCCCCGGTACGCTCGGCCGCGTGGTCCTTCCCCTCCTGCTGCTCGTGGTCGCGGCGTGCGTCGCGCTCGCCGGCTGGGCGCTCGTGTTCGTCGCGCGCGACCGCGCGGTGATCCTGCGCCAGCTCTGGGGGGCGGCGGTGATCGAGGGTCTGATCCTCGTGCAGGCGGTGGTGGTGGGCGTGCTCGGCGCCACCGGGACCGCGCCGAGCGACCCCGTGCTGCTGTGGGGCTACCTCGTGACCACCCTCTTCATCCTGCCCGTCGCCGCGCTGTGGGCCTTCGCGGAGCGCTCGCGCTGGAGCTCTGTCGTGCTCGCGGTCGCCGCGCTCACCGTCGCGTTCCTCGAGTGGCGCCTCTGGCAGATCTGGAACGCGTGACCTGGAGGTCCTCGCCATGAGCGCACCCGCCATCCCGGACGGGACACCGCGCCCCCGCCGCACGAACACCGGCTTCGGCCGGGTGCTCGTCGCCGTGTACGGGATCTTCGCGCTCGCGGCCTCGGCCCGCGCGGCCGTGCAGCTCCTGCGCGACTGGCACGAGGCGCCGCTCGCGTACGCGCTGTCGGCGCTCGCGGCGGCCGTGTACGTCGTCGCGACGATCGCGCTCGCGCGGGGCGGTGCCGTCGCGCGCCGTGTCGCGTGGGTCGCGGTGGGCGTCGAGCTCGTCGGCGTGCTCGCCGTCGGCGCCTTCTCGCTCGCCGACCCCGAGGCCTTCCCCCGCGCGACCGTCTGGTCCGGCTTCGGCCAGGGCTACGGCTACGTGCCGCTCGTCCTGCCCTTCGTCGGCCTGTGGTGGCTCTGGCACACCCGCACGGGCACCGCAGCGCCGCCGACCGCTGCCACCCCGAGCACCACCAGCACACGCACCGACACCGACGCCCCGGAGGACGCCGCATGACCCGCCGCCGACCGTTCCTGTACGGGCTGCTCTTCGACACCGTCTTCCGGCGCATGGACCCGGAGCGCGCGCACCACGTCGCGTTCGACCTCATCGGCGCCGTCGGCCGCGTGCCGGTGCTGCGCGACGTCGTGCAGGGGGCGCTCGCGCCCTACCTGGGCCGCGCGGCCGGGGGCCGGGGCAGCGTCGAGGTCCTGGGCAAGGTCTTCCCCGCGCCCTTCGGTCTCGCGGGCGGGTTCGACAAGGACGCGCGCGCCGTGCGCGGGCTCACGATGCTCGGGTTCGCGTTCGTCGAGATCGGCACGGTCACCGCGCACGCGCAGCCGGGCAACGAGAAGCCGCGCCTGTGGCGCGAGCTCGACGTGATGGGCGTGCGGAACCGCATGGGCTTCAACAACGAGGGCGCCGCCGCGGCCGCCCGCCGGATCGAGGCGCTGCGCTCGACGAGGTCGGGGCGCGCCGTGCTCGTCGGCGCCAACATCGGCAAGACGAAGGTCACGCCCGCGGCCGAGGCTGCGGCGGACTACGCCACGAGCGCAGGGCTGCTCGCGCCGTACGCCGACTACCTCGTCGTCAACGTGTCCTCGCCCAACACCCCGGGCCTGCGGGACCTCCAGGAGGTCGAGTCGCTGCGCCCGATCCTCGTGGCGGTGCGCGAGGCCGCCGACGCGGCCACCGCGACCGCGGGTGCCGCCCGGGTGCCGCTGCTCGTCAAGATCGCGCCCGACCTCGCGGACGAGGACGTGGACGCGGTCGCCGACCTCGTCGACGAGCTCGACCTCGACGGCGTCGTCGCCGTGAACACGACGATCGGGCACGACCGCGGGCCCGGCGGGCTGTCCGGTCCGCCCGTGCGCGCGCGCGGCCTCGCGGTCGTCGCGCGCCTGCGCGAGCGCCTCGGCACGCGGCGCGCGATCATCGGCGTCGGGGGCATCACGACCGCGCACGACGCCCGCGACTACCTGCACGCGGGTGCCGACCTCGTCCAGGGGTACACCGGGTTCCTCTACCAGGGCCCGCTCTGGGCGGCGCGCATCAACCGGTCGCTCGTGCGCCACCCGGAGCCGGGTGAGCACGTGCGGGGCGCCGAGCCGAAGGAGGCACGATGATCCGGCCGCAGTGGGTCTGGGAGCTCGACGACGCCGAGGGCCGCGTCCTCGCCTCGCCGGTGAGCCCCGTCTTCACGACGCAGTACGACGCCGAGCAGTGGCTCGGCGAGACGTGGCGCACCCTGGCCGCCGAGGGTGCCGCCGTCGCGCGGCTCCTGCACGACGGGACCCAGGCGACCTCGCCCGTGGAGCTCCGCTCCCGCTGACCGCGGGTACCTCCCCACGGACGGCCCGGGGAGGCGTCAGCCCGCCACGCGTGACCACGCCGCGGCGAGCCGGGGCACCGCCCGCTCCAGCTCCTCGGGCGGACGCGAGAACGTGAGGCGCAGCCGGTCGGCGGCGCTGCCGTCCGGGGTGAACGTCGGTCCGGCGTTGACGAGGACGCCCTCCGCGGCCGCGGCGGCCGCGAACGCCTGGGCGACCGGCGCACCGACGTCGACCCACAGGGACAGCCCGCCCTCCGGCACGTGGACGCGCCAGTCGGGCATCGCGGCGGCCAGCAGCCCGCACAGCTGGTCGCGCTGCGCGCGCAGCATCCGTCGGCGCTCGGCGAGCACGCTGCCCGCGTCGTCGAGCAGCTCGACCACGGCGAGCTGCTCGAGCACCGCGGTCGCGATGTCGGCGGACTGTCGTGTGCGCGCGAGCCGCGCGACGAGGTCGGGGTGCGCGCGGACCCACCCGACGCGCAGCCCGCCCCAGAACGACTTGGACGCCGACCCCACGGTGACGACGTACGGCGACGTCCCGTCGCCGGCGAGCGGTTCGACGACGGGGCCGACGGCGTCGGGGTCGCCGTCGAGGTCGAGGTCGAGGTCAGTGAGGGTCTCGTCCCCGACGACGGTCACGCGGTGCCGCGCCGCGGCGTCGCGCACCCCGGCCCGCTCCTCGGCCGTGAGCGTGTAGGCGGTCGGGTTGTGGAAGTCCGGCACGAGGTACACCAGTCGCGGGGAGACCTGGCGCAGCGTGGATCCGAAGAGGTCGACGTCGAACCCGGGCGCGTCCCGGTCGCGGCCGGGGTGCGCCTCCCGGTCGCCCCGCCCCACGGGGACGGGCACGAGCCGTGCCCCGGCGCGCCGCAGCGCCTCCATCGCGTGGTAGTACGTGGGCGACTGCACCACGGCGCGGTCTCCGACGCCGAGGAGCGTGCCGGCGAGCGTGGTGATCGCGTGCTGGGCACCGGTCGTGACGAGGACCTCGTCGGGAGTCGTCGGCGTGCCGCGCCGCGTGTGGTGGTCGGCGATCGCCTCGCGCAGGACGCCGACGCCGTACGGCTCGTACCCGCCTCCGGACAGGTACTCGGGGAGGCGCTCGAGCGCGCGCGAGTACGCGCCGTGCAGCCCGCTCGGGGCGGCGGACGTCGCCTGGGAGAGGTCGGCGAGGTCGATCGGGGCGACGTGGGGGGCGGGTGCGGGCGGCGCGTCGCCCCCGCGCGCGCGAGGTGCGGTCCGGGGTCGCGTCGCGCGGGGGAGCACGACGACGGTCCCCGACCCCGTGCGCGAGCGTGCGAAGCCCAGGCTCGCGCAGCCGCCCGTACGCGGCCGCCGTGGTGGTGCGGGAGACGCCGAGCGCGACGGCGAGGTCGCGCTCGGAGGGGAGCCGCGTGTGCGGGGCGAGCGTGCCGGCGAGGACGGCGGCGCGCAGCGCGTCGGCCAGCGCGGTGTACGCGGGGCCGCCCGCGTGCCAGCGACCCAGCAACCGCGCCGCGGCGGCGGGGGAGAGGTGGCGGTGGACGTCGACGGACCCGAGCGGGGCGAGGCTCATGGGGCCACTCTCTCGCGATTGGCTATGGATGTCGATGCCACTTGGTCGTCAGGATGGCTCGCATGAGCCCCACCCGTCGTGCCGTCCAGCTCCTCCTCGGCCTGCTCGCCTACGCGCTCTCCATGGCGATGCTGCTCCACGCGGGCCAGGGCGGGATGCCGTGGGACGTCCTGCACCAGGGCGTCGTGCGCCGCACGGGGCTGCCGTTCGGGGTCGTCGTCGGGTCGCTCAGCGTCCTCGCGCTGCTCGCGTGGATCCCGCTGAAGCAGCGGCCCGGGATCGGGACGGTCGCGAACGTCGTCGTCATCACGGTGACGATCGACCCGGCGATCGCGCTCGTCACTCGCCTCGTGCCCGACCCCGGTCTCGCCGCGAGCGTCGCGCTCGCCCTCGGCGGGATCGTGCTCAACGGGCTCGCGACCTCGGCGTACCTCGGGGTGCGACTCGGCCCCGGCCCGCGCGACGGGCTCATGACCGGCCTGGTCGCGCGCACCGGCTGGTCGGTGCGCGTCGTGCGCACGCTCATCGAGGTCGTCGTCGTGTCGTTGGGCTGGGCGCTCGGCGGCACGCTGGGCTGGGCGACCATCGCCTACGCGCTCGGCGTCGGCCCGATCGTCCAGCTCACCGCGCGCTGGTTCGCCCCGCGGGGGCTCTCTGGCCCGCCGTCCGTCCGCGGGGGCGGCGAGTCGGCCGTCGGTGAGCCGCCGCGAGAGCTGGTCCCCGCGACCGCAGGTCCCCGTCCGGGCGAGGGAGGCATGCCCGAGCCAGGCCGGTGAGGAGACGGCGACGGCCCCGGCGGTCCACCGCCGGGGCCGTCGCCGCGCGTGGGCGCGTCGGGCTCAGGCGACGCGCGTCTGCGGCGCGTTCTCCGCCGTCTTGCCCGGGTCCCGCTCGACGGCGTCCCCGAGGACCTCGTCGATGCGCGCCAGGAGCTCGGCCGGGATCGTCACGCCCGACGCCTCGACGTTCTCGGCGACCTGCTCGGGTCGGGAGGCCCCGACGAGCGCCGCCGCGACGTTGTCGTTCTGGAGGACCCACGCGACGGCGAGCTGCGGCATCGTCAGGCCCAGCTCGTCCGCGACGGGCTTGAGGCCCTGCACCCGAGTCAGGACGTCGTCGGTCATGAACTGCGAGATCCCGCCGCGGCCCGCCTTCTCGTCTGCCGCGCGCGAACCCGCGGGCGCCGCCTGGCCGGGCAGGTACTTGCCCGAGAGCACGCCCTGGGCCATCGGGGACCAGACGATCTGCGACAGGCCCAGCTCGCGCGAGGTCGGCACGACCTCCTCCTCGATGACGCGCCACAGCATCGAGTACTGCGGCTGGGAGGAGATGAGCTGGAACCCGAGGTCCCGCGCGAGCGCGTGGCCCGCGCGGATCTGGTCCGCCGTCCACTCCGAGACGCCGATGTACAGGGCCTTGCCCTGCCGGACGATGTCCGCGAACGCCTGCATCGTCTCCTCGAGCGGCGTCTCGGTGTCGTACCGGTGCGCCTGGTAGAGGTCGACGTAGTCGGTGCCGAGGCGCTTCAGGGAGCCGTTGACCGACTCCATGACGTGCTTGCGGGACAGGCCCGTGTCGTTGGGGCCGCCGGGGCCGGTCGGCCAGTAGACCTTGGTGAAGATCTCGAGCGACTCGCGACGCTGACCCTTCAGCGCGTCGCCGAGGACCTGCTCGGCCTTCGTGTTCGCGTAGACGTCCGCGGTGTCGAACGTCGAGATGCCGGCGTCGAGGGCCGCGTGGACGCACGCCGTCGCGACGTCGTTCTCGACCTGGGAGCCGTGGGTGAGCCAGTTGCCGTAGGTGATCTCGGAGATCTTGAGGCCGGAGTTGCCGAGGTATCGGTAGCGCATGGTTGCGAGCCTACGGCGGACGACGTCGCGTTCACACGTCGTCGTCCGTCGCCGTGGCCCGCAGGGGCTCGCCGTCCGGGCCGAGCGGTTCGACGAGCATGAGGTCCTCGAGGGCGGGGTCGATCCAGCGCTGGTAGCCCGGCCCGGTCTGCGCGGTCTCGAAGCGCACCGCGACGCGCCCGTCGTCGCCGACGCGCACGACCCACCCTCGACCGTCGGCCGGGGTCTCGACGTCCAGACCGGGCGCGAGGAGAGCGACCGTCGCTCGGGCCGGGCCCGTCGGCGACGTCGTGGGCGCTGCTTCGGCGGTGGGCGGCGCGGGAGCGTCGTGATCGTCGGTGCCGAGCGGCAGCATGAGCTGGGCGTGCTCGGACAGCGCGTGGAACGCGACGCCGAGCAGGCGGACGGGCTCGGTGACGTCGGCGAGGCGGAGGGCTCGGTGCGCGGCGTCGCGCAGCGCGCCCTCGTCGGCCGTGGGCCGGGACAGGGTCACCGAGCGGGTCAGGGTCGTGAACGACGCGAGGCGCACCTTGACGACGACCGTGCGCGCCGCGACGGCGTGCCGCTCCAGTCGGGCCAGCGCGGAGTCGACCACGGGGTCGAGCGCCGCGGCGATCGCGGCGCGGCCGTGGAGGTCGGTGTCGAAGGTGTGCTCGGCGCCGGCGGACTTGCGCTCGCGCACGGTGGAGACCGGGCGGTCGTCCCAGCCGCGCGCGATCCGGTAGAGGTTGGTCCCGCCTGCCTCGCCGGCCACCAGGAGGAGCGTGTCGAGCGGCTGGCGGCGCAGGTCTCGGACCGTACGCACCCCGAGCTCGTCCAGGCGCGCGGCCGAGACCGGGCCGACGCCCCACAGCGCGCGCACGGGCAGCCCGAGCAGGAACGCGTCCTCGTCGTCCGCCCCGACGACGCGCACCCCGCCCGGCTTCGCGGCCTCCGAGGCGAGCTTGGCGACGAGCTTGGACCGGCCGAGCCCGAGCGAGACCGGCAGCCCGCTCAGCTCGCGCGCCCGCTCGCGGATCCGCGTCGCGAGCGCCCCGAGGTCGGTCTCGGGCCCCGACGCCGCCGCGACGTCCGCGAACGCCTCGTCGATGCTCACCGGCTCGACGAGGTCCGTGACCTCCCGCAACGCCGTCATGATCCGGGCCGAGTAGGCCGCGTACGCGGCGAACCGCGGCACCACGACGACCGTCGACGGCGGGCACAGCCGTCGCGCCTGCTCCATCGGCATCGCCGAGCGGGCGCCGTACTGCCGCGCCTCGTACGACGCGGTCGCCACGACGCTGCGCGGGCCGACGCCGCCGACGAGCACCGGTCGCCCGCGCAACGAGGGCCGTTGGTGCTGCTCCACCGCCGCGAAGAACGCGTCCGCGTCGAGGTGCGCGATCGTCGGCAGGGCGCGCAGCACCGGAGCGTGCGGCGCGCGGTCAGTACTCACCGCCCTACTCTGCCCCTGCCGTCCCACAGCGGAGGCCGCCGGGCTCACGAGCGGCTGCGCCCGGCGGTCCCTCGAGCCCTGTGGAGAGCGCCGGGGGACGCGGGGCGGTCTCGCCCGTCCGGGCAGGCGACGGCGGCGAGACCGAGTGTCGATCCGGGACCGGATGCACGAACGACCCCGCCGGCCGTCCTTCGCGGGCGACGGGGTCGTCGTGGGGTGCGTCAGCCGACCTCGCTCCGGACGGTGGACTGGGCGAGGGCCCATTCGAGGGCCCGGTCGGCCACGGCCTCCCAGCCTGGTGCGGCACAGGTCCAGTGGTCGCGGCCCTCGAGCTCGACGTACTCCGTCACCGCGGGGGAGCGGTGGTAGTGCTTGGCGTTGGACCGGTTGACGGACGGCGGCACGATGTGGTCCTCGCTGCCGGCGATGAAGAGCAGCGGGGCCCGGTCCGCGGTGTAGTCGACCCAGGTCTCCTGGGGTCCGGGCTTGAAGTTCGCGAAGAGGCCGTACTCCCAGACCCACGCGCCCGGGGCGGCGATCGCGTAGCGGTCGTAGACGCGCTGCGACTCCTCCGCGCTGAGGGTGTTGGTGAAGGCGTAGTGGAACTCCTCGGGCGTGAACGCGACCGCGCGCCGACGGTTGGCGGGGTTGCGCAGTGCGGGGAACAGCGAGCGAGCCTGGGAGACCGGGGTCACGTGCACCCCTTCGGTGGGTGCGGAGTCGATCACGACCGCCGCCGCTCCCAGGCCCCTGGCCAGCAGCAGCTGGGTCATGACGCCGCCGAACGAGTGACCCATGATGATCGGCGGGGTGGCGAGCTCCTCGATGACCGCGGCGAGGTGGTCGACGGTCTCCGGGACGGTGAGGTCGGCGATGACCTGGGGGTTCTCCCGCAGCGCCTCGACCTCGACCTCGAAGCCGGGGTACGCGGGGGTCAGCACGGTGAGGCCCTTGGCCTCGTAGTACGTGACCCAGTGCTCCCAGCTGCGCGGGGTCATCCACAGGCCGTGGATGAGGACGACCGTGTCCGGTCGGGTGACGTCGTTCATGGTGCGTCTCCTTGAGGTGGTCAGGCGTCGATGAAGGCGAGGAGGTCGGCGTGCAGCCGCTCACGGTCGGTGTCGGGCAGGGCGTGGCCGCTGCCTTCGTAGACCGTGAGGACGGCGCCGTCGACGAGGTCGGCCGTGCGCCGACCTCCGACGGAGAACGGGACGATCTGGTCGTCGTCGCCGTGGATGACGAGGGTGGGGACGTCGATCGCGGCGAGGTCCGGGCGGAAGTCGGTCGCGGAGAACGCGGCGATGCACTCGTAGGCGGCACGGTGGCCGCACGCCATGCTCTGGAGCCAGAAGGCGTCGCGGAACCCTTGCGGGACGTCGTTGTTGCGGTTGTGGCCGAAGAACGGGCCGTCGGCCAGGTCCCGGTAGAGCTGGGAGCGGTTCGCGACCTCGCCGGCCCGGATCCCGTCGAAGACGTCGAGCGGCAGCCCTTCCGGGTTGTCGTCGGTCTGGAGCATCAGGGGAGGGACGGCCGAGACGAGCACCATCCTGGCCACGCGGGCGGTGCCGTGCCGCCCGACGTAGCGGGCGATCTCGCCGCCACCGGTGGAGTGGCCCACGAGCGTGGCGTCGGTGACGTCGAGCGCGTCGAGGAGCTGGGCGAGGTCATCGGCATAGGTGTCCATCTCGTTGCCGTGCCAGGTCTGGCTGGACCGGCCGTGCCCACGACGGTCGTGGGCGATCGCGCGGTGGCCGTGCTCGGCGAGGAACAGCGCCGCCGCCTCCCAGGCGTCGGAGTTGAGGGGCCAGCCGTGGCTCAGGACGACAGGGGTCCCGTCGGTCCCCCAGTCCTTGTAGAAGATCTGCGCGCCGTCGTCGGCGGTGATGTAGGGCATCGGGTCCTCCGCGGTCGGAGTGAGGATCGGACCCTTCGAGGCTCGCCCGATCCTCGCCGGGCCGGACCACGTGCCGCTCGTAGTCCCGAGGACCCCCCGCCGAGCGTCCTCAGGTGCCGCGGTCGGCGATCCGGTCGGCAAGCTGGCGCCGGGAGGAGATCCCGAGCTTCTGGAAGACCTTGCGCAGGTGGTAGTCGACCGTGTTGGGGCTGATGAACAGGTTGGCGCCGATCTCGGCGTTCGTCCGCCCGGAGGCGGCGAGACGCGCGACGGTGAGTTCCTGCGCCGTGAGGTCGAGGTGCTGCGCCCGGCCGTCGACGTGCGCCTGTGCGTCGACGACCTTCAGCTCGGCGAGGGCCCGGGCGACGAAGAGCTCGGCTCCGCTGTCGTGGAAGCGGCCGAGCGCGAGCCGGAGCTGGCGGGCTGCGTCTCGTCGCCGCCGGGCGCGGCGCAGCCACTCGCCGTAGAGCAGGTGGGAGCGTGCCAGGTCCATCTCGGCACGCGTCGAGGCGAGCGTGTCGATGGACGCGACGTAGTGCGGCTCGGCGTCGTCGTCGGGCGCCGTCAGCGCGAGCGCGCGCTCGGCGATCCCTCTGCACCACGGTGACCCGTTGGCGTCGGCGCGCTCGGCCAGGTCCTCGACGTAGGCGTGCGCCTCGTGGGCGTGCCCGCTGCGTACGGCCGCCTCGACGAAGTCGCCGTACTGGCTGGGGGTCACGTGCAGGAAGGGTCGCGCGACGAGCGGGAGGTGGCGCTCGTAGGCGTCGCGGTAGCGGCCGTCGGCGAGGTCGCGCACCACGAGGGCCGCGACGCCCGAGGACGTGACCCCTCCGAACCCGGTCTCCAGGGCACCCTGCGCGACCGCGAGGACGACCTCGTGCGGGGTGCCGTTCCAGGCCAGCACGGCCGCGTTCACGACGTTCTCCGCGTCGTAGCCCATGGCACGGCGCACCTCGCGGACGAGGTCGTCGGCGCGGGCGGCGCGCTGCAACGTCCCGCCGCACAGCTCCGAGATCGCCGTCGTCCACAGGATGCTGTCGAGCTGCTGCAGCGCGCCGGCGTCCCGGGCCGCCCGCGCCGCCCGTCCCAGCGCGTCCGCTCGGCCGGCGTCGTCCCACAGGAACGTACCCAGCGACGCGATGGCGCTGTGCCTGCGCATCATCTGGTCGTCGGGCAGCGCGAGGATCGCGTCCAGGGCATCTCGCGCGGGGCCGACCGCCCGGTCGTAGGGGTCCAGGACGAGTGCGCCCAGCCCCCGCAGGATGGTCCCGGCCGGCCCCGGCGCGAGCTCCGCGCCTGCGACGAGGCGACGGCCCAGCTCGTCGGGCGTGACGCCGACCATCGCGAACTCCGCCGTGCAGCTCATCTCGAACGCCTGCAGCAGAGCGCGCTGCTCGCGTTCCACGTCGTGGCCGTGGAAGCGGCGGGCTGCCTCCAAGCACGCGGCAGTCGCTCCCCGGACGCCGTCCGCGTCGCCGAGGAACATGCCGAGCCCGCTGCGGACGAGCGTCACACGTCCCTGGGCCACCGGCCCGGCCGCTGACAGGTCGGCCTCCTCGACCAGGCGCTTGGCGACGTGCGCAGCGCCCGCGGCGAGCGCGGCCTCCGCCGCCGCGGCCTGACGGTCCTCGCGCGCGGGCCCGGGCGGGGTGAGCTCGGCGGCCCTGGCCAGGATGCTGGCTCGGGAGGCGAAGCCGCCTCGTCGCGCGGCGAGGTCGGCGGTGTGGGCGAGCCGTCCAGCGACCGCGTCGTCCGTCCCGACGACCGCACGGGCCGCGTGCCATGCCTCCGCCTCGACCAGACCGAGCCGATCGGCTGCGCGTGCCAGCGCGCGGTGCGCGTGCCGTCGCTCCGCCCCCGAAGCAGCGTTGTAGACGGCGGAGCGCACCAGGGGGTGCCGGAACTTCACGGCGGGTGCCAGGGAGAGGAGCCCGGCGAGCTCCGCGCGGTCGCCGTCGTCAGGTTCCAGGCCGATCGCCCGCGCGGCGTCGGACACCAGGTCGACGTTCCCCGTCGGGTCCGCCGCCGCGAGCAGCACCCAGCGCTGGACGGAGGCACCGGTCTGACGCACCCGGCGCACGTAATGCTCCTCGAGGTGGCGACCGATCGGGACCGGCTCGCCGGAGATGCCCAGGTCGGGCAGCTCGTGCACCAGCGACTCGCCGGCGAGGTCGACCAGCGCGAGCGGGTTGCCACCCGTCGCACGGGCGATCGCCATGGCGGCCGGCGGTGCGAGCGGACGGTGCACGGAGCGGTTGAGCAGACGCACCGCCGTCTCGGGGTCGAGCCCCGTGAGCACCAGGTGCGGGAACCCCCTCAACCTCTCCACGAGCACCGGCTCCTCACGTCCGGCGAACACGATCGCCACGCGTTCCGCGGCCAGTCGGCGCGCGACGAAGGCCAGGACGTCCAGGCTCTCGGCGTCGACGAGATGGGCGTCGTCGACGGCGCACACGACGGGCTGTCCCGCGCTCGCCGCCGCGAGCAGGCTCAGCATGCCGAGTCCGACGAGAAAACGGTCGGGGGCAGGGCCGTCGGACCGTCCGGACGCGACGGAGACGGCCTGGCGCTGCCTCGCCGGGATCGAGTCGAGATGAGCGTGCAGCAGGGACACGAGCCGCTGGACCGCGGCGAAGGCCATCGACGACTCGGACTCGTATCCGTCGACGTGCAGCACGCAGAGGCCGGGCTCCCGCGAGGTCGCAGCCACCAGACTCGTCTTGCCGATGCCGGGCTCGCCGAGGAGCGCGATCGCGCCGCCGCGACCGTTGCGCGCACCGCTGACCAGCGCGTTGAGTCGTTGCCGTTCGTCGACCCGGCCGAGAAGGGGCCCACCGCCATGCATACGCACAAGATAGGGAACGCGCGGGTGTCGCGACCAGGGGTGGGGAGGCATCGTCGCCGGAGCCGTCGCGTGGTCCGGCGCGGCCGGTCACGGGGGTTCGGAGCGGCGACGGGCGGAAGTGCCTGCGCAGTCCGGCTCAGCCATCAGCTCGTCGCCCAGACCCCCAGCTCGTTGCCGCTCGGGTCGAGGAAGTGGAACCGGCGGCCCCCGGGGAACTCGTACGGGCCCTCGACCACCTGTCCGCCCGCGCCCTGCACGGCGGCGAGGGTGGCGTCGAGGTCCGCGGAGAAGAGCAGGACGAACGGCCCGCCCCGCGAGACGTCGCCAGCCTCGGCCAGGCGCAGCCCGCCCGCCTCGTCCTCGCCCGACTCCGCGGCCGTGCGGATCCCCGCGTACCCGGGGCCGTAGGGGACGAACTCCCAGCCGAAGGCCGCGCCGTAGAACGCCTGCGCGGCAGCGAGGTCGGTCACGGGGAGCTCGACGTAGTCGATCGAGTGGTGGACGGCGTGCGCGTGGTTGCTCATGCGCCCATCGTCGCGCGGGCCACCCACGCCACAGGGTGAGGGCGGGGTTCTCCAGCGGGACGATGCGGTGTCGTCGCGCACGAACGGGTCGCCCTGGAGGTCGGTCAGCTCAGCACGGCGTCCGCCTGCCCGGTGCGGTCGCTCCCCGCACGCGTGGCCTCGTCGACGACGAGGTGGGCGAAGTCTTGCAGGCGCACGTCCTTGTCGTCCGGGGCGCGCCTCAGCCGCAGGAACGACTCGTCCTCATCGACGCCCTAGGTAACGATGAGGACGCCCTCGGCCTGCTCGATCGCCCGCGCCCGTCGGCAGCCGTCTGGACGGCGCGGAAGGCGCGTCCTTGTGCCTGGCCGGCGACGGCGTCGGTGACGTCGAGCCACGTCCAGCCGGCATTGGCCGACGCACTGACCTGACTCGGAGCTACCGGGCGTCGTTCCGGCTCTCCTGACCTGGTCGCCGTCGCTTTGGACGGGACCGCGCGTCCAGGAGGCGTGCCGGCGGGTGCGGCGAAGCGCGTCCGCGCCCCGCCGCACCCGTCCGGTTCCCGCCGGCCGACTAGAGGTCCACGGGGCGCAGGACGGCGGTGATGCCGTGCGCGATCTGCAGGTTGCCCTTGTTCAGGTCGAGCTGCGACCTGATCAGGAACGGGTCGACGTCGTTGCGGTCCCGGTCGACCAGGCGGACCAGCGGCACCCAGCGGCTGAGGACGTCCACCCGCACGCCGGCACCCTGCGCCGTCGTGAGCACGGCGTCGTCCGACCGCAGCGCCGTGCGGGCGTCGATCGTGACCCCCGGGACGACGTGGTACAGCAGGACCTGCTCGACCGCGTCGATCCCGACCGCTCCCGCGATCGCCTCGAGCGCGGCCTGCTCGGTGCGCGGCCACCGGTGCGTGAGGTCCCATGCGAAGAGCTGGAACGCGCGGTCGTTCGGGACGAAGGCCGTCAGGGGCACGGTGCCGTCCGCGAGCACGGCGACCGGGCTCGCGGGCTTGGCCGCGAGTACCGCGGCCACCGCCTGGTCGAGGACGTCGACGTCGTACGGGTTGCGGTCGAACGTGTCGCCGTCGGCCGCCAGCACCTGGGCCAGGCTGGTCGTCCCCGTCGTCCCCGTCGTCCCCGTCGTGCTCGCGGTGGCGGGTTGGGCGGCCGCCAAGCCCGCCAGCCCGAACGCCGCGGCGCCCACGGCTGCGACCGAGCGTCGAAGTGCGCGTCGAAGGGTCATCATCGAGTCCTTCCATCTCCACACGAGGCAGTACACCTGCCGGGCGCCGCGGTGACGCCCACCCCTCCTTCCGGGCGAACCGCGCTCGCGGATGCACGCCGGTGAGCACGAGCACCCGTGGTGGCTCCGCCCGGTCCGACCGGCGGCGCGCGCGGCCGGGCGACCCGGGCGTTCCGACGTCGTCGACCTCCGGGCACGACGAGCGAGCCCCGCCCCTCGGAGTGAGGGGCGGGGCTCGCGTGCTCGGTCGCCTAGCGCAGGACGGCGGCGACGCGTTCGGCGCAGTCCTCACCCGAGCGCGCCGCCTCGTCGACGACGACGCGCGCGAGGTCTCGCAGGCGGACGTTCTTGTCGTTCGACGCGCGCTTGAGCAGCGCGAACGCCTCGTCCGGGTCGATGCCGCGCGTCGCGACGAGGATGCCCTTCGCCTGCTCGATCGGTCCGCGTCCTGCCGCGGCCGCCGCGATGTCGCGGTGGGCCCGCTCCTCCCCGCCGGCGGCCACCGTGGAGGTGATGTCGACGAAGTACCCCAGGAGCTCGACGACCTCGCCCGTCTCCGGGTCACGACGGCCCTGGCCGACGATGACGAGGTACCGCTCCTTGCCGCGGGCGTCGCTACAGCCGGTCGACGAAAGAGCGCAGCTCGCGGGCGTAGCTCTCGGGCTGCTCGAACGGGGCGAAGTGGCCGCCGCGCGGCGGTTCGGTCGCGTAGACGGTGTTTGCGACGCGATCGAGCCACGCTCGAGGAGGCCGGACGACGTCGCCGGCGAACACGGAGAACCCGGATGGCACCTCGACGTAGCGAGCGAGCTGCTCGCGGGGGAGCGCGGCGTTGGCACGGTAGGCGCGGACGCCGGCCCCGACGTTGTCGGCCGCCCAGTGCTCGGTGAGGAGCGCGAGGACCTCGTCACGCGTGTAGACGGACTCGAGGTCACCGTCGCAGTCGCTCCACGACCGCAGCTTCTCGACGACCCAGGCTGCGAGCCCCGCGGGGGAGTCCGTGAGACCCACCGCGAGGGTCTGGGGCTTGGTGCTCTGCACGGCCGCGTAGGCGCCCTCGGTGGCGCGCCACCGCGCGCTCTCCTCGAGCCAGTCGCGCTCCTCCTGCGTGAGCGAGGCGGGGTCGCCCGTGAACACCGGCAGCCCGGCGTCGGTGCGGTGCACGGCGATCACCCGGTCGGGAAAGTCGAGCGCGAGGAACCGGGCGACGTGGCTGCCCATGTCGCCGCCCGCCACGAGGAACCGGTCGTAGCCCAGCGCGCTCATGAGCTCCGCCCACAGGGCGGCGACCGCGCGGTTGTCCGGCGTCGGGCCGGCGGGGACGTCGGAGAAGCCGAAGCCGGGCATGTCGGGCACGACGAGGTCGAAGGTGCGTCGGCCCGCGTCGCCCGTGGTCGTGCCGGAGTCCGGGGCGGTCAGGAGCGGCACGACCTTGCGGTACCGCCACGCGGAGTCCGGCCAGCCGTGAGCGAGCAGCAGCGGGAGCGGGGGAGCGCCGTCGCGCCGTGCGGACGAGAGCGCGTGGAGGAAGTGGACGCGCGACCCCTCGATCGTCGCGCGCCGGCTCGGGAGTACGGCGAGCTGGGCCCGGTGCGCGGCGAAGTCGAAGCCGTCGGCCCAGTACACGACCAGGTCGCGCAGGTACGCGACGTCGGTGCCCGCGCCCCACCCCAGGTCGTCCGGTGCGTCGACCCACCGGGTCGCCCGCAGTCTCGCACGCAGGTCGTCGACGACCGCGTCGGGGATCCAGGGCGTGAAGCTCTCGAGGTCGGTCACGCGCTGCGACATGACGTCGAGGCTAGCGGGACCGTGGGCACAGCCCGCGGGCGGCTACTCCGGGAAGACGCCGTGCTTCTTGTGGATCGGCTTGGGCAGACGGGCCCGGCGGAGCTGGAACGCGCGCATCACGGCGTACATCGTCGTGCCCTTGGGGATCTCCCCGAACTTCGCGAGCAGCCGCTTGCGCAGGCGCCGCCACATGATGAAGCCGTCGACGACCGTCAGGAGCACGATGACGTAGAGCGTCATCACCGTGAGGAACGCGAGGTCCTGGTTCTGCGCGGTGAGGAACGAGAAGACGATGAACACCAGGGCGACGGGCAGGAAGAACTCGCCGAGGTTCCAGCGCGCGTCGACGTAGTCGCGCACGTAGCGCTTGACCGGCCCCTTGTCGCGCGGCGGCAGGTAGCGCTCGTCGCCCGTCTGCATCGCCTGGTACTGACGGTCGCGCATCTCTCGCTGCTTCTCCCGCGCGGACTTGGCGGCGGCGCGACGGTCGTTCGGCACGAGGGGTCGCTTGTTCGCGGCCTCGGAGACCTTGCGCTTGGGCGTCGGGCGGCCCTTGCCGGCTGCCTCGATCTCGGCCGCCTGCTCGACGGGGTCGGGGGCGGCGGACGTCGCGGCGGGCTTGTTGCGGGAGAACACCCCTCCAGGGTAGTCGAGCCGGGGCAGTGCCGGACGCCGGTCCCAGGACCGGCGGCACGTGGTGTCGTACGGTGCTCGTCGTGACGAACTCACCCGACCCCACCGTCCCTGTGCCCGGCACCGCGTCCGGCACCGCGCCCGACGCCGCGCCCGGCCACGAGCTCGCAGCCACCCTCCGCGAAGCCGTGGCCCGCCTGTTCCCCGCGCTGCGCGCGGACCTCGAGTCCCTCGTGCGCGTGCCCAGCGTCTCGAACGCCGCGTTCGACCAGGCGCACGTCGCCGCGAGCGCGGACGCCGTGGCCGCGCTCCTGCGCGACGCCGGCCTGCCCGAGGTGCAGGTGCTGTGCGCCCGGACCGCCGACGGCACGGAGGGTGCGCCCGCCGTCGTCGCCCGCCGCCCCGCGCCCGACGGCGCCCCGACCGTCCTGCTGTACGCGCACCACGACGTGCAGCCCCCGGGCGACGCCGCCACGTGGGAGACCGACCCGTTCGAGCCGACCGAGCGCGACGGGCGCCTGTACGGCCGCGGCGCGGCCGACGACAAGGCGGGCGTCGTGGCGCACCTGGGCGCGCTGCGTGCTCTGGCTGCGAGCACAGCGCTCGGCGATCTCCCGGTCGGGGTGACGGTCTTCGTCGAGGGCGAGGAGGAGATCGGCTCGCCGACGTTCCTGCCGTTCCTCACGCAGTACCGCGACCTGCTCGCGGCGGACGTCATCGTCGTCGCGGACTCGTCGAACTGGAAGATCGGCGTCCCGGCGCTCACGACGTCGCTGCGCGGCCTCGTGGACTGCGAGGTCGAGGTGGCGGTGCTCGACCACGCGGTGCACTCGGGCATGTTCGGCGGACCCGTGCTCGACGCGGTGACGCTGCTCGCGCGGCTGATCACGACCCTGCACGACGACGCGGGCAACGTCGCCGTGCCGGGGCTGGTCACGGCGGCCGAGCCGACCGTCGACTACGCCGAGGCCGACTTCCGGGCGGACTCCTCGCTCCTCGACGGCACCGTGCTCGCCGGCGAGGGCAGCATCGCGGGGCGGCTGTGGACCAAGCCCGCGATCGCCGTCATCGGGCTCGACGCGCCGAGCGTCGCGCACGCGTCCAACACGCTCACCCCGCGCGCCACCGCCAAGCTCTCGGTGCGCCTCGCGCCCGGGCAGGACCCGGCCGTCGCGATGGCGGCGCTGCGCACGCACCTGGAGTCGAGCGCGCCGCTCGGCGCGCACGTCACGGTGCGCGACGGCGAGCAGGGCAAGCCGTTCCTCGCTCCCGGCGACTCCGAGGCGATGCGGGCCGCGCGGTGGGCGTTCGCGACGTCGTGGGGCACCGACCCGGTCGACATCGGCGTGGGCGGGTCGATCCCGTTCATCGCCGATCTGCTCGAGGTGTTCCCCGACGCGGCGATCCTCGTGACGGGCGTCGAGGACCCGGACTCGCGCGCGCACGGCGCGAACGAGTCGGTGCACCTCGGCGAGCTCGAGAAGGTCGTGCTCGCCGAGGCGCTCCTGCTCGCCCGGCTCGGCGGCGCGGTCGCCTGACCCGCGCCCGCGTTCCCGCGCGGCGGCGCTCGCCCGGTCAGCCGGGGAGCGCCGTCCGCAGGTCCGCCGCCTCGGCGAGGGCCGTCCGGACGGCGGCGGGCGCGTCGGGGGCGAGGGAGCCCGCCAGCGCGTCGAGGTCGTCGAGGTGGGTGCGGGCCGCGTCGGGGTCGCCCGCGCGGACGGCGAGCTCGGCCAGGTAGGCGAGGGCGCGCACACGGTCCGCCGGATCGGCGTCGTCCCCGGCACGCCGCAGCGCGCCCGCGAGGATCTTGCGCCCCTGGACGGGGTCACCGTGCGAGTCCGCCTGCACGACGGCGTCGTCCAGCGCCCGGGCGAGCCGCCCCTCGGGGCGGGCGGCGTAGGCGTCGACGGCGGACGTCCCGGCCGCGTCCGTGGCCGGCGCCCCCGCGGCGGGGGAGCGGCGCATCACGCGGACCCAGTTGCCGGCGGGGTCCACGAGGCTGAAGCCCGTCGTGCCGCCCGCGTTGGCACGGCGTCGCGGGCGCGTGATGCGGGGGAAGCCCGTGAGCGGCAGGCGTCCGTAGCGGGCGCGCAGCCCCGCGGCGAACGCCTCGAAAACGGGTTCCGTGTCCTCGACGACGACGATGCACGTGCTGTAGCTGTCCTGCGGCTCGATCCCGTCGAGCCCGAAGTAGTGGATGTCCACGCCGCCGCGCCGCACCGCGAGGTACGGGTTGGGCCGCTGCTGGCGGTAGGTCACGTCGAAGCCGAGCGCGGTCCAGAAGTCGCGCAGCTCGTCGATGTCCCGGCACGGCAGGGCCGGGACCATGGTCGCGTCGAACGGGTCGGTGGCGGGGTGGTCCGGGGACGGATCGGGGTCAGGTGCTCGGTCGGCGGTCACCGAGCCATCGAAGCACCCGACCCCGCGCGCGACCAGGGTGCCGGGCGGTCAGCCGCGGTGCGCGACGTCGACCGCCCGGGACCACCGGGCGACGTCGTCCGGGAGCTCGGGAGAGGCGACGTCGCCGCCCAGGAGCCCGACCACGGCGGGCGCGGCGATCCGGTCGCCGGACCCGCGCGCGAGGAACCGGCCCGCGACGAGGCCGCGCGCGCACAGGTCGCCGCCGCGCGAGAACACCTGCTCGAGGTAGACGACCCGCTCGTCCCAGCCGAGGACGCGCGTCGCGATCTCGAAGCGGTCCCAGAGCTGGAGCGAGCGGCGGTACTTCATGGTCGATGCCGCGACGACGGGGTACCAGCCCTTCTCCTTGAGCAGGGGGAACCCGCCGAGGTCGGCGATGAAGTTGCTGCGCGCGACGTCCATCATCTGCAGGTACGTCCCGTTGTTGACGTGCAGGTAGAAGTCGAGGTCGCCTGGGTGCACGCGCATCCGGGTGACGGACGGCTCGAGGACACCGCGGCCCGGCACGGCCTTGCGCGGCATCGTGCTGGCGACGAGGAGCTGGATCTGGCGGGTCACCCGGGCAGGCTACTACCCCGCACCAGCGGTATCGGGTACTTGGCGCCGCCGACGTCCGGGAAGGTCTGTCATCTCCGTGTGCGAGGATGCGCGCCGTGACGACGACGAGCCCCGCCCCTCGCCCCACCGCCACCGCCGACACCGGGTCTCCCGCCCCGGCACACCCGTGGCAGGTCCGCGCCTTCCGGGCGGTCGCCATCGCCGAGGCGTTCTCCTGGGCCGGGCTGCTCGTCGGCATGTACCTGAAGTGGGTCGCCGGCACGACCGAGCGCGGCGTGGAGATCTTCGGGCCGATCCACGGCGCCCTCGTGCTCGTCTACGTGGCGCTCGCCGTGCTCGTCGCGGTGCGCGTCCGCTGGTCGCTCTGGACGACGTTCCTCGCGCTCGCCGCGACGGTCCCGCCCTTCTGCACCGTCGTCTTCGACGTCTGGGCCCACCGGTCAGGCCGCTACGCGGCCTCGGCGCGCAGGGCGGTCGTCGGAGGCGCCTGAGCCCCGGGAGATCGCGCCGGTCTCAGACCGGCGGGTGGGGGTCGTACTGGATCGCTCGGCGCACCGCGCGCGCGACGTCGTCGCTCTCCAGGCGCGCGACCAGGTGCAGCGCCATGTCGATCCCCGCGGACACGCCCGCGGACGTGACGACGTCGCCGTCGTCGACGAACCGCGCCTCGGTGTCGACCACGACGCTCGGATCGATCTCCGCGAGCTCGTCGTAGTGCTCCCAGTGCGTCGTCGCGGGCCGCCCCGAGAGCAGCCCCGCCGCCGCGAGCACGAGCGAGCCCGTGCACACGCTCGCGATGACCGGGGTCTGGGCGCGCATCGCGCGCAGCCACTCGAGGTGCACGCGGTCCGCGAGGAGCGAGCGCGTCCCCCACCCGCCGGGGTAGACCAGCAGGTGCAGGGGACCGACGTCGTCCGCCGAGCGATCCGGGAGCAGGCGCAACCCCTTGGCGAGCCGCACGCCGCCGCCGTCCCAGGAGAACGTGGACACGTGCGGCTTGAGCGCGGAGTGCTCGGCCCAGGCGGACAGCACCTCGAACGGCCCGGCGACGTCGAGCTCCTCCGCCTCGTCGAAGACGAAGATCCCGACGTTCATCCCGTTCCCGGTGCTCATGGCCACCTCCGCGTGCCCCGGACGTCGCCGCCGGGTGCGGTGGGAGCCCGGCGGGTACTGCCTAGATGCCCGGCAGGGCGAGCATCTGGTCGAGCGCGACGCGCGCCCAGTGCGCGTCGTCGGCGTCCACGACGATCCGGTTCACCACACGGCCCGCGACGAGCGACTCCATCGCCCACACGAGGTGCGGCAGGTCGATCCGGTTCATCGTCGAGCAGAAGCACACCGTCGAGTCGAGGTAGTGCACCTGCTTGTCCGGGTGGGCGCGCGCGACGCGGCGCACCAGGTTGAGCTCGGTCCCGATCGCCCACGACGAGCCCGGCTCGGCGGCGTCGAGCATCTTGATGATGTACTCCGTCGACCCGACGAAGTCCGCGGCCGTGACGACCTCGTTCTTGCACTCCGGGTGCACGAGCACGTTGACGTCCGGCACCGCGGCGCGCATGTCGCTCACGTTCTTCGCGGAGAACCGACCGTGCACCGAGCAGTGCCCGCGCCACAGGATCATGCGCGCGTCGCGCAGCTCGGCGTCCGTGAGGCCGCCGTTCGGCTTGCGCGGGTCGAACACGACGCAGTCGTCGAGCGACATCGCGAGCTTGAGCACCGCGGTGTTGCGGCCGAGGTGCTGGTCCGGCAGGAACAGCACCTTGCCCGTGCCGTCCACGCCACCGACCTGGTCGAACGCCCAGCGGAGCGCGACCTCCGCGTTGGACGACGTGCACACCGTGCCGCCGTGGCGACCCGTGAACGCCTTGATCGCGGCGGAGGAGTTCATGTACGTCACGGGGATCGTCGAGTCGGCGATGCCGACCTCCTCGAGCACGTCCCACGCGTCCTCGACCTGGTCGATCGCCGCCATGTCCGCCATCGAGCAGCCGGCGGCGAGGTCCGGCAGCACGACCTGCTGCGTGTCCGACGTGAGGATGTCCGCGCTCTCGGCCATGAAGTGCACGCCGCAGAACAGGATGAACTCCGCCTCGGGCCGCGCCGCGGCCTCGCGCGCGAGCTTGAACGAGTCGCCCGTCACGTCGGCGAAGTCGATGACCTCGTCGCGCTGGTAGTGGTGACCCAGGACGAACGCGCGCTCGCCCAGCGCGGCGCGCGCCACCCGGGCGCGCTCCACGAGGTCGGGGTCGCTCGGCGCGGGCAGGTCGCCCACGCACTCGACCCCGCGCTCGGACGCGAGGTCACGGCCCTGGCCCAGCAGGAGCAGGGCGGAAGGACTGGGCTCGGCGAACCCGCCCTGGCGCGAGGTGTTCGGCCCGCTCACGGACGACAGCAAGGTGCTACCAGTGCTCACGGGACCATCGTCGCACAGCGCCGCCACGGTCGAGCGGGCGTCCCGCGGGGACCGGACGGCCCTGGCCCTGGCACAATCCGGGCATGCGCGTGCTGCTCACCGGGTCCGCCGTCCCGCCCGTGCCCGACGGCGCGTGGCCGGCCGGGGAGTCCTCGTCGCCACCCGCCCCCGCCGGGCCGATGCTCGACGACGTCACGGGCTGGTGGGCGCCGCACGCCACGGTCGAGACCGTGGCGCTCGCGGCGTCCGGGCCGGCGTTCCTCGACGCGGTCGCGCCCGTCGCGGCCGAGGTCCTCGCCGGGGTGGTCCCGGGGCCGGGCGGGAACGACGTCCCCGTCGCGGTCCGCCGTCGGGCACCGGGCGGCGACGGCGACGGCACGCGCCGGACCGTGTACGTCGACGCCTCCCAGGTGCCCGCGACCGGCGCGGGCGAGCTGCTCGAGGGCGACGCGGGAGCGGTGACCGTGCCCGCCCGGTCCTCGACCGCCGTCGGGCACCTCCTGGCGCTCGCGGCCGAGGCCGCGCGCGGACCGGACGGGGCGCCCGGACGCGTCGTCCTCGCCACCGGTGGGAGCACGAGCCACGACGGCGGGCTCGGCGCGCTCCTGGCGCTCGCAGGGGGGCCGGAGCGCGTCGGAGGCCTCCCGACCGCCGTCCCCGCCGACGTCGTGCGCACCGCGCGGGCCGCGCTGGGCGGCACCGACCTCGTGGCGGCCGTCGCGACCGACGTCCCGCTGCTGGGGCTGCACGGGGCGAGCGCGGCGCTCGGCCCCCGCGGCGTGGACCCTGCGGTGGCCCAGCACCTCGAGCGCGCGCTGGGCGCGGTCGCGCACGACGTGGCGTCCGCCGTCGACCGCGTGGCGGCGGACGACAGGGACCCCGGCGGCGCGCTCGCCGGGCGGGACCTCTTCGCCGCGTCGACGGCGGGCCGTCGCCTGGCGGGTCTGCCGGGGGCCGGGAGCGGGGGCGGGCTCGCCCACGCCGTCGTGGCGCTGGGCGGCCGGCTCGTGCCCGCGCTGCGCGTGGTGGCCGACGACCTGGGGCTGGACGCTCGCCTCGCCGCTGCGGACGTCGTCGTCGTGCTCGTGGACGAGCTCGGGGCGCACGAGCTGGGGGACGGGACGGTGCACGAGGTCGCCTCGCGGGCGGGCCGGCACGCGCTCCCCGTCGTCGTGCTGGGGCGCGCGGTCGTCGCCGGGCGGCGCGAGCAGGCCGCCGCGGGGCTGAGCGGCGCGTACCCGTGGGGCGACGGCGACCCGCGCGCCCTCGTGGAGCGCGTCGCGCGCACGTGGTCGCGCGGCTGACGACGGGGCGTCTCAGCCGAGGTCGACCGTCCCGTCCGCGCGGACGGACCAGGCCGGGTTGTGCGCGACCTCCCACACCAGGCCGTTGGGGTCGGCGACGTGGGCGTGGAAGACGCCGCCGAACTCGCCCTCCTGCGGCTCCTTGCGGACGGTCCCGCCCGCGGCGACCATCGCCTGCACGAGCTCGACCACCGCGGCCCGGTCTGCCACGTTGTGCGAGAGCGTGAGACCCGTCGTGGCGGGCGTCGCGTCCGGGGTGCCCAAGTCGCGTACGAAGGCCTCCTCGTCGAAGAAGCCGAGGAGCTGGCCCGCCGCGGAGCGGTAGAACACGATCTCGCCGGGCACGTCGAGCTGCGCGGTCCAGCCGAGCGCCCCGTAGAAGCTCCGCGCGGCGTCGAGGTCGCGGGTGGCGACCGTGACGAAGTGCAGCGACTGGTCCATGCGTCTCCCGTCGGCGGGCCGCGTCACCGGTGCGGCGCGGGCTCCGTTCGACCGTACGCCGCCGGGTGGTCGTAGACTCGGGAACACGACCGGCACGAGTGGTGTTGAGGACCTGACGGGATCTCTCTCGAGAGGTCCGTAGAAGCCGGCCACCACCGGGGCAGCACTGCCCCCGACAGCGCGGAGACGAGATGAGCGAGACCACCGACATTGCCACGCACGGCGTCAACCTGACCGACGGGGCCGCGGACAAGGTCCGCACCCTCCTCGAGCAGGAGGGTCGTGACGACCTGCGCCTGCGTGTCGCGGTGCAGCCCGGCGGCTGCTCCGGCCTGATCTACCAGCTCTACTTCGACGAGCGCGTGCTCGACGGCGACGCGCTGCGCGACTACGACGGCGTCGAGGTCGTGGTCGACAAGATGAGCGTCCCCTACCTCGAGGGCGCGACGATCGACTTCGCGGACACGATCGAGAAGCAGGGCTTCACGATCGACAACCCCAACGCGGGCAGCGCCTGCGCCTGCGGCGGCTCTTTCAGCTGACCCGCCCGGCGTGCCGCGCGCACGCCGACCACGACCGCACGAGCCCGGTCACCCGCCCCGCGGGTGGCCGGGCTCGCGTCGTCCGGTGCGCGACCGCCCTCAGGCGCCGAGCTCGACCGTGATGGCCCAGGCGTCGGCGGCGTCGCCCGTCTCGGTGGCCCGGGGGAGCGGCACCTCGTCGACCACCGCGTGGCCGCGCATCCGCGCCCAGGCCGGGACGTCGAGCCGCGCGGCAGGGTCGGTCGACCACACGGTGAGGCGCGTGCCCGGTGGCCGGTCGCGCGCCGCCGCGGCGACCCGGATCACCGGGAGCGGGCAGCGCAGCCCGCGCGCGTCCACCACCTCGGGAGCCTCGTCCGTCACAGGCCCTGCACCCCCAGCGTGGCGCGCACGCGCGCGACCGCCCCCGGCAGCGCGTCGAGCAGGCGGTCGACGTCCGCCTCGCTCGTGGACCGGTCGAGCGCGACGCGCACGTTGCCGTGCGTGAGCACACCCATCGCCGCGAGCACGTGCGACGGCTCGAGCGTGCTCGACGTGCACGCGGAGCCCGACCCGACGGCGACGCCCTCGCGGTCGAGGTCGGTGAGCAGCGCCTCGCCGTCCACGTAGAGGAACGAGAACGTCACGACGTGCGGCAGGCGGTCGACCGGGTCGCCGACCACCTCGACGTCGGGGATCTCGGCGACGCGCGCGCGGACCCGGTCGACGAGGGCGCGCCGCCGGGCGTCCTCGGCCTCGCGGTCCGCCAGCACCGCCTGGAGCGCGACGGCGGCCGCGAACGCCGCGGGCACGGACACCCCGCCGGGTGCCCAGGGGTCGGGGTCCTCCGGGAACGGGCTGCGCCGTCGTACGCGGGAACGGATCGCCAGGACCCCGACCCCGGGACCTCCGCCCCAGTCGGCAGGGTCGGCGGCCAGCGCGTCCCACGCCGCCGGGACCGTGTCGTGGCCGACGCTCGCCCCCGCGTCGACGAGGAGGGGGACGCCTGCGGCGCGCGCGGCCTCGTGCACCGCCGCGACGGGCTGGCGTGTGCCCACCTCGCCGTTCGCGAGCTGGAGCGCGGCGAGCGCGACGCCCGGTCGTGCGACGGCGTCGGACATCGCGTCGGCATCGACCCGACCGGCGCGGTCGACGCCCACGACCTCCCGCTCGAGCCCGCCGTGCTCGGCGGCGTGCAGGACCGCGGCACGCTCGACCGCGCCCACGACGACCCGCCGGCCGACGCGCGCGCGTCCCCCGGCGAGCGCGGCGACGGCGGTGTGCAGCGACGCCGTGTGGGTCGGTGTGAGGTGCACCTCCTCGGTCCGCGCGCCGAGCGCGGCGGCGACGGCCTCGCGCGCGCCGTCGAGCAGCGCGGCGGCGCGGCGGCCCTCCGCGTGCAGGCGGCGGGGGTCGGCCCAGCCGTCGTCGAGCGCACGGTCGAAGGCCTCGCGCGCGAGCGGGTGCCAGGGCGCACGTCCGCCGTTGTCGAGGCGGACCCGGTGATCGGGGGTGGTGTGTGTCACATGGCCTCCAGGGCGCTGGCGGACGCGTCGCGGGGCACGGCGCGGGCCGGGGGAGCCGACCGGCCCCGCCCGGGTGGACGCGTCGCGGGCCTCCCGCGGGGCGTCGGATCGTTGCGCTCGCGCGGACCGCGACGGGGTGTCGGTG
Source organism: Cellulosimicrobium sp. E-16 (assembly GCF_049913115.1). Lineage (NCBI taxonomy): Bacteria > Bacillati > Actinomycetota > Actinomycetes > Micrococcales > Promicromonosporaceae > Cellulosimicrobium > Cellulosimicrobium sp. E-16. The sequence goes on along the minus strand of NZ_CP183974.1, from coordinate 2,787,130 downwards.
CCCGTCCGGACGCCCCACCGGCACGGTACCGCTCCGCCGCCCGGAGCGTCGGTGTGGCAAGGATCTGACAGACCTGGCGCGGGTGTGGTGAACCCGTCCTGACCGGCCAGGACGTGTGCCGCATCTCGCCCGTCCGCAGCGCGTTCCGGGCCACGAAGGGCGGAATCCCGCGCTAGGCTTCGTGTGTCGAGGACGAAGGTCCTGTGCTGGGCTCGTAAAGACGGGTTCGGGCAGGACGTGACGTGAAAGGCCCCCCTTGCACTCGCAACCCCCTAGCCGCACACGGCGCACCATCCTGCGGGCGACGGCCCTCGCCGTCGCCGTCGCTGCGGTGGCGTCCGGCTGCGCCAGCGACACGGTCCAGCGCGGGTTCCTGCCCGGTTACGAGGACGGGGAGGTGACCAACCAGACCGCCCGGATCACGTCGCTGTGGACCGGCTCGTGGATCGCCGCCCTCATCGTCGGCGTCATCACGTGGGGCCTCATGCTGTGGTGCGTCGCCGCCTACCGCAAGCGCAAGGACGACCACCGCCTCCCGGTCCAGACGCGGTACCACCTGCCGCTCGAGATCATGTACACGGCCGTGCCGATCATCATGGTCCTCGTCCTGTTCTTCTACACGGACCGCGACATGAGCGCGATCGTGGACAAGGACGTGGAGGCCGACATGACGGTCCAGGTCATCGGCAAGCAGTGGAGCTGGGACTTCAACTACGTGGACGAGGACGTCTACGAGTCCGGCCAGCACCTCGCCGACGTCGGTGGCACCATGACGGAGGACGCGGAGATCGACGGGGCCCCGGGCACGTCGGAGGCGCTCCCGACGCTGTACCTGCCCGCGGGCGAGAGCATCCGCTTCGTCCTGGACTCGCGCGACGTCATCCACTCCTTCTGGATCCCGGCGTTCCTCTACAAGCTGGACATGATCCCGCACCGCACCAACGAGTTCGTGGTCACCCCGCAGCGTGAGGGCGTCTACGCCGGCAAGTGCGCGGAGCTCTGCGGCGAGCACCACTCCGGGATGCTCTTCAACGTCGAGATCGTGGACCGCGCCGAGTTCGACGCGCAGATGGAGGAGCTCCGCGAGAAGGGTCAGGAGGGCCAGATCCCGGTGGAGGGATTCAGCCGCCTCCAGGACCCGAACCCCGTCCCTGCTAGCACGGAGGGTGAGCACTGATGGTCGCGCAGGCCGAAGTCATCCCCGGTCTCGCCCCTCGGCGGCAGACCCTCGGTCGGACCGTGATCAAGTGGGTCACGTCCACCGACCACAAGACGATCGGGTACATGTACCTGATCACGTCGTTCATCTTCTTCTGCATCGGCGGCCTCATGGCCCTCGTGATCCGCGCGGAGCTCTTCGAGCCCGGGATCCAGCTCGTGCAGAGCAAGGAGCAGTACAACCAGCTGTTCACGATGCACGGCACGATCATGCTGCTGCTGTTCGCGACCCCGCTGTTCGCCGGGTTCGCCAACGTCATCATGCCGCTGCAGATCGGTGCGCCGGACGTCGCGTTCCCGCGACTGAACATGTTCGCGTACTGGCTGTACCTCTTCGGTGGGCTCATCGCCTCGGCCGGCTTCTTCACGCCGCAGGGCGCGGCCTCGTTCGGATGGTTCGCGTACGCGCCGCTGTCGAACACGACGTTCAGTCCGGGTCTCGGAGGAGACCTGTGGGTGTTCGGCCTCGCGCTCGCCGGCTTCGGCACGATCCTCGGTGCCGTCAACTTCATCACGACGATCATCACCATGCGCGCACCCGGCATGACGATGTTCCGCATGCCGATCTTCACGTGGAACACGCTCATCACGAGCCTCCTCGTGCTCATGGCGTTCCCGCCGCTGGCCGCCGCGCTCTTCGCGCTCGGCGCCGACCGGCGCTTCGGTGCCCAGATCTTCAACCCCGAGAACGGGGGAGCGATCCTCTGGCAGCACCTGTTCTGGTTCTTCGGGCACCCTGAGGTCTACATCATCGCGCTGCCGTTCTTCGGCATCGTGTCCGAGATCTTCCCGGTCTTCGCCCGCAAGCCGATCTTCGGCTACAAGGGCCTCGTCTACGCGACGATCGCCATCGCGGCGCTCTCCGTCACGGTGTGGGCGCACCACATGTACGTGACCGGAGCGGTCCTGCTGCCGTTCTTCGCGTTCATGACGATGCTCATCGCGGTCCCGACCGGCGTGAAGTTCTTCAACTGGATCGGCACGCTCTGGCGAGGCAAGCTCACGTTCGAGACACCGATGCTGTGGTCGATCGGCTTCCTCGTGACCTTCCTCTTCGGTGGTCTGACGGGCGTCATCCTGTCGAGCCCGGCGCTGGACTTCCACCTGTCCGACTCCTACTTCGTGGTGGCGCACTTCCACTACGTCGTGTTCGGCACCGTGGTGTTCGCGATGTTCGCGGGCTTCTACTTCTGGTGGCCCAAGTTCACCGGCCGGATGCTCAACGAGCGCCTCGGCAAGCTGCACTTCTGGCTGCTCTTCATCGGCTTCCACACGACGTTCCTCATCCAGCACTGGCTGGGTGTCGAGGGCATGCCGCGTCGCTACGCGGACTACGCGCCGTCGGACGGCTTCACGTGGGAGAACCAGGTCTCGACGGTCGGGGCGTTCATCCTCGCCGCCTCGACGCTGCCCTTCCTCTGGAACGTCTACACGACCTGGCGCAACGCGCCCAAGGTCGAGGTCGACGACCCGTGGGGCTACGGCCGCTCGCTCGAGTGGGCGACGTCCAGCCCGCCGCCGCGGCACAACTTCACGTCGCTGCCGCGCATCCGCTCCGAGTCGCCCGCGTTCGACCTGCACCACCCCGAGGTCGCGGCGATGGACCACGCCGAGCCGAACCCGAACGTCCTCGAGAAGGTCTACGGCGAGGCTGACCGTCGGGGCGAGAAGAGCGTCGCGCTCGACCGCCTGAGCGGCGCAGAGAGCGCGAGCGACTCCACGACGACCACGATCGTCGACGAACCCCGCACGGGCACGACGGACGAGGAGGCCGGGAAGTGAAGGTCGAGTACAAGCTGTTCCTCTACGGGACGCCGTTCTTCATCGCCGCAGGGCTCGTCTACGGCTTCTGGAGCCACTGGGAGCCCGTCGGGTCGGTCGCCATCCTCCTGACCGGTGCGCTGGTCGCGATGATCGGTGCCTACCTCATGCTCACGGCGAAGCGCATCGACGCCCGGCCCGAGGACGACCCCGAGGGTCTCATCGAGCAGGGTGCCGGCGACCAGGGCGTCTACGCCCCGTGGAGCTGGTGGCCGCTCGCGATCGCCGGCTCGGCCGCGATCGTGTTCCTCGGCCTTGCTGTCGGCTGGTGGCTCGTCTACGTGGGGATCGCGCTCGCCGCGGTCGCCCTCGTCGGCTGGGTCTTCGAGTTCTCTCGCGGCCAGCACGCCCACTGATCGACCCGACGTCCTCGCGTCGTCCGAACGGCCCGATCCCCGTCAGGGGACCGGGCCGTTCGTCTTTCGTCGACCTGCTTGACGACGTCGCGCGGTACCTCTTCGTGACCGCGGACTGAGGTTGGTGCGGTTCCGGCGAGCCGCCGAGAACGAGGTCGGTCCCGTCATCCGGTGGATGACGGGACCGACCTCGTCGTGGTGGGGGAGCTGGCTCGTGCTCGCCCCGGGGTGTCGTCCTGCGGGGCTCGTCAGGCGGGGACGATGAGCCCGGCGGTCTGGGTCTTGGCGCGCTGGAGGCGGGCCTCGGCGTCGGACCAGTTGACGAGGTTCCACCAGGCGGTGACGTAGTCGGCGCGCACGTTCTGGTAGTCGAGGTAGTAGGCGTGCTCCCAGACGTCGAGCAGGACGATGGGGGTCAGGCCGAGGGTGAGGTTGCCCTGCTGGTCGTAGAGCTGGACGGTGACGAGCTTGGAGCCGATGGAGTCCCAGGCGAGGATGGCCCAGCCCGAGCCCTGGACGCCGGCGGCGACGGCGGCGAACTGCTTCTTGAAGGCGTCGAAGGAGCCGAAGTGCTCGTCGATCGCGGCGCCGATCTCGCCGGTGGGCTCGCCGCCGCCCTCGGGGGAGAGGTTGGTCCAGAAGGCGGAGTGGTTGACGTGGCCGCCGAGGTTGAACGCGAGGTTCTTCTCGTGCAGGTTGATCGCGGCGAAGTCGCCGGTCTCGCGGGCCTCGGCGAGCTTCTCCAGGGCGGTGTTCGCGCCGGTGACGTAGGCCTGGTGGTGCTTGGAGTGGTGCAGCTCCATGATCCGCCCGGAGATGTGCGGCTCGAGCGCACCGTAGTCGTAGGACAGCTCGGGCAGGGTGTAGACGGGCATCCGGAGTACCTCCTGGTACGGACCGCGGGAGAGCGTCCTGCGGCCGCTGTGCGGTGAACTGACGGTGTCTCAGGCCCTCAGGCAGGCGCGGCTGCCCGCGCCCGGGTGCCGAGACGACGATGACCCGCGACCTGTCCGCCTCGATGAGGGGACTGGTCGCGGGTCATCGTCCTACTGTGCAGGAACCTCAGGGTCGACGCTCGTCGGCGCCCTTCTCCGGCTCGACGAGGTCGCGCCCACCACCGACGGTGGCGGCACCGGCCTCGATCTGCTCGTGGCTCTCACCCTCGAGCGTGTCGTGCTCGCCGTGCGAGTGGGCGGCCGCGAGCTCGACGGGCGTCACGGGCTCGATCCGGTCCTCGTAGAAGAACCGCGACAGGCGCTGGAGGCGCTTGTCCTTCTTGTAGCCCTTGCGGCGCACGCCGCGGGAGTCCGTCGCCGGCTCGATCTCGAGCGGCTCGTGGGCCTGGTAGTTGACCCGGAGCCAGCGCTCCTGCTCGTCGAGCGGGCGGTGGACCTCGATGTACTCGCCGTGCGCGAACCGCACGATCCGGCCCGTCTCGTGGCCGTGGAGCACGAGCTCGCGGTCCTTGCGCTGGAGGCCGAGGCAGATGCGCTTGGTGATCCAGAACGCGAACCACGGGCCGACGAAGAACAGGACCCGGAACGCCCACGTGATCGTGTTGATCGACATGTGGAAGTGCGTCGCGATGAGGTCGTTCGACCCGGCGAGCGCCAGGATGATGAACGCCGTGAGGAAGGCGACGCCCAGACCGGTGCGGACCGGGACGTTGCGCGGGCGGTCGAGCACGTGGTGCTCGCGCTTGTCCTTCGTCACCGCGGCCTCGAGGAACGGGTAGACGAACAGGAAGGTGAACAGCAGGCCCGGCACCACCACGGCCGGGATCAGGACGTTGAGGGGCACGGTGTAGTCGCCCCACGTCACGAACTCCGCCTGTCCTGGCATGAGTCGTAGCGAGCCTTCGAGGAACAGCATGTACCAGTCGGGCTGCGCTCCTGCGGACACCGGTGACGGGTCGAACGGGCCGTAGTTCCACACGTTGTTGATCGCCATCGTGCCGCCCATGAGGGCGAGGATGCCGAACACGACGAAGAAGAAGCCGCCGGCCTTGGCCACGTACACCGGGAACAGCGGGTAGCCGACCACGTTCTTGTCCGTACGGCCGCCGCCGGGGTACTGCGTGTGCTTGTGCAGCACGACGAAGAACAGGTGCAGCGCGACGAGCGCGAGGATCAGGCCCGGCACCAGCAGGATGTGCACCGTGAAGAGTCTCGGGATGATGTGCTCGCCCGGGAACTCGCCGCCGAAGATGAAGTACGAGAGGTACGACCCGATGAGCGGGATCGACTTCACGACGCCGTCGGTGATGCGCAGGCCGTTGCCGGACAGGACGTCGTCCGGCAGGGAGTAGCCCGAGAATCCGGCGGCGAGGCCCATGATCATGAGCAGCATGCCCACGAGCCAGTTGATCTCGCGCGGCTTGCGGAAGGCGCCGGTGAAGAAGACGCGCATCATGTGCGTGACGATCGCCGCCATGAAGATCAGCGCGGCCCAGTGGTGGATCTGCCGCATGAGCAGGCCGCCGCGCACCTCGAACGACATGTGCAGCGTCGACGCGAACGCGTCGGACATGAGCACGCCGTTCATCGACGCGGGCTCGCCGTGGTAGGTGACGAGCGACATGCTCGGCACGAAGAACATCGTCAGGAAGATGCCCGTGAGGATCAGGACGACGAACGAGTACAGCGCGATCTCGCCCAGGAGGAACGACCAGTGGTCAGGGAAGACCTTGCGGGCGAACTCCTTGACGGCGACACCGATGCCGGTGCGCTGGTCCAGGTAGTCGGCGGCCTTGCCGGCGGGGGTCGTCGGCGCGCCTGACTTCGGTGCGGCCGCCTGGGGTGAGGCGGTTCCGGTGCTGGTGGTCACTTCAGACGCTCCCAGAAGCTCGGGCCGATGGGCTCGTGGAAGTCGCTCTGGGCGACCAGGTAGCCCTCGTCATCAACGGTGATCGGCAGCTGCGGCAGGGGCCGCTTCGCGGGCCCGAAGACCACCTTCGCGCTGTCGGCCACGTCGAACGTCGACTGGTGGCACGGGCACAGCAGGTGGTGCGTCTGCTGCTCGTAGAGCGCCACGGGGCAGCCGACGTGCGTGCAGATCTTGGAGAACGCGACGATCCCGTCGTACGACCAGGTCTCGCCCTCGGGGGACTGGTCGGACACGATGTCGCGCGGGTCGAGACGGACCAGCAGGACGACGGCCTTGGCCTTCTCCGTGATCCACTCGTGGGACTGCATCTCCTCCTGGGAGGCCTCCGGGATGATGTGCACGACCGAGCCGATCGTCACGTCCGCCGCCTTGATGGGCCGGCCGGAGGGGTCGATCGCGAGGCGTGTCCCGGGCTTCCAGAGCGTGTGCTTGAACTTCGAGACGTTCCAGTCGCCACCGACGCTGCCGACGAGCGGGACGGCGATGGTGAGCGGGAACAGCGCGAGCGCGGAGATGACCGCGCCCTTGAGGACGCCGCGGCGGGCGATGCCCGAGTCCTTGGCGCCGGCCTCGAGCTCGGCGATCGCGCCGACGCGCGTCTCGGCGTCGCTCGCGATCGGGTGACGCTCGTCGACCTTCTCGTGGTCGGACATGAGCACCTTCGCCCAGTGCACGGCGCCGAGGCCGATGCCGAGCAGCGCGAAGGCGATGGCCACACCGAGGGAGAGCGTCGACAGGCGCACGCCCGCCGTGGTGCCGTCCGGCGGGATGACGAAGTAGACGACGAGCGCGGCGATCGTGCCGATCACCGAGATGCCGAAGAGGGTCGCGACCTGGCGCTCGGCGCGCTTCGACGCCTTCGGGTCGCGGTCGGCCATGCGGGTCTTGTGCTCCGGCAGACCGGGGTCCGGGAACGTCTCGAGGGTGCCGTGCTCCTCGCGGTGCCCGACCTCGCGGTGCGAGGACTCGGGCGACCGGGGGTTCTGGTAGTCGCTCACGAGGACTTCGCTCCGATCCACACTGCGGCCCCGATGAGGAGGCCCATTCCGACGATCCAGGCCCACAGACCCTCGCTGACGGGGCCGAGCGAGCCGAGCGAGAGGCCGCCCGCCGAGCCCTCACGCTGGTCGACGAGGAACGCGATGACGTCCCGCTTCTCCTCCGGCGTGATGGTCGCGTCGTTGAAGACCGGCATCGACTGCGGGCCGGTGAGCATCGCCTGGTAGAGGTTGCGCTCCGACGTCTCCCACAGCGGGGGCGCGAACTTGCCCTCCGAGAGCGCGCCGCCGGCGCCGACGGCGTTGTGGCACATCGCGCAGTTGGTGCGGAAGATCGCTGCGCCGTTCGCGACGTCGCCGAGCGAGGCGTCGACCTGCTCGTCGGTCGGGATCGCCGGGCCGGCACCGAGCGAGGCGACGTAGGCGGCGAGCTGGGCCGTCTGCTCCTCGTCGAACTGGCGAGGCTTCTGGATGGCCTGCGGACCGTCCATCTGCATGGGCATGCGGCCGGTGGACACCTGGAAGTCGACCGACGCGGCACCGACACCGACGAGCGACGGAGCCGTGTCCGAGCCCTCGGCGTTCGGCCCGTGGCACGTGGCGCAGTTGGCCTGGAACAGCTTCTGGCCGGTCTCGATGTCCTCGGTGCTGGCGGTCTCGGCGTTGGCCGGGGTCGGTGCAAAGGCGGCGTAGACGCCACCGGTGACCAGCAGCGCCAGCAGCAGCAGCACGACCGGCGCGAAGCGGTGGTGTCTGCGGGCGGCGAGTGCCTTCACGAAATGATCCTCGTCTCGCAGGTGGGGGAGCAGGGGGCGGGTGGGCGGACCGGGGCGGACCCCGGGCGTGTCGTCAGCGCAGGATGTAGATCACGAAGAACAGCGCGATCCACACGACGTCGACGAAGTGCCAGTAGTAGGACGTCACGATGGCCGTCGTGGCCTCGTGGTGCCCGAAGTTCTTGGCCGAGAACGAGCGGCCGAGAAGGAACAGGAAGGCGATCAGGCCGCCGACGACGTGGAGGCCGTGGAAGCCGGTCGTGATGTAGAAGACGGAGCCGTAGGGCGTCGAGGAGATCGAGACGCCGTGCTCGACGAGCTCGGCGTACTCGAAGATCTGACCACCGATGAAGAACGCGCCCATGAGGAACGTGAGGGTCATCCACTCGTTCATCCCCCAGCGGTTCACCTGGAAGATCGATCCGGTGCGCACGGGCTGGAAGCGCTCGGCGGCCCACACGCCCATCTGGCACGTCACCGACGACAGCACCAGGACGGTCGTGTTGATCGCCGCGAAGGTCAGGTTGAGCTTGTCCGCTTGCAGGGCCCACTCGTCGGCGGGCATCACGGCGCGGACCGTGAAGTACATGGCGAAGAGGCCGGCGAAGAACATGAGCTCGCTGGCCAGCCACACGATCGTCCCGACCGAGACGGGGTTCGGTCGGTTGACGCTCACGTGCTGATGGGCGTGGGGGGCAGCCGTTGCGGTCGACACAGAAGCCATTATGGCCGACGAACGGGCCCTTCGCGGCACGCAGACGACCGCCCGGAGGCGGTGAATCTCACAATGTCTCCAGATCTTCCCACGGAGACCTGCACTTGGTGACGGATCGCTGCTAAGTGCCATGAAACTGGCGTGCTCGCAGGCCCGGCCAGGGCCCTTGGTCCCGGGTCCTCCGCCGGTCGGCGCCGACACCGCGCGAGGGGGTGCTGCGATCGGCTGTGACGTGCCAAGATGCCAGTCGGGACGTGCGCGCCGCAGGCGTTCGGAGCGCGCCCTCCCGGACCACCCGAGGGAACCACGAAGGCGACGGTGACGACGATGACGACGACCGTGACGACGACGCACGGGGACACGAGCGTGACCCCGCGCGCGCCGCGCATCCTCCTCTACAGCGACGACGTGACGGTGCGCGAGCAGGTGCGTCTCGCCGTCGGGCGCCGGCTGGGTGCGGGTCAGCCGGACATCGAGTGGCTCGAGGTCGCGACCCCGACCGCCGTCGTGACCTCCGCCGACGCGGGCGGGTGGGACCTGCTCGTCCTCGACGGGGAGGCCGACAAGGCCGGCGGCATGGGTCTGTGCCGCCAGCTCAAGAACGAGGTCTACCGCTGCCCGCCCGTCCTGGTCCTCACCGGCAGGCCGCAGGACGGTTGGCTAGCATCGTGGTCGCTCGCCGACGACGCGGTGCCTCGGCCGTTCGACGCGGTCGCCCTCCAGCGCGCCGTCGCCGACCTGCTGCGTGCCGCCGGCACGCGGTAGCCGACAGGAGACCGACCAGCCGAAGGGCCACCCGTGACCGCCACCCCGCACCCCGCCGCCTCGACCACGAGCGACTCGACGGGCGCGGGGCTCACGTGGCCCGGCCTGCTGACCGAGCTCGTCGCGGGGCACGACCTCGACGCCGACTCCACCGCCTGGGCGATGGACCAGGTGATGTCCGGCGAGGTGTCGCCCGTGCGGCTCGCGAGCTTCCTCGTGGCGCTGCGCGCGAAGGGTGAGACCGTCGCCGAGCTGACGGGCCTCGCGGACGCGATGCTGGCTCACGCGAGCCGGTTCACCGTGGACGGACCGGCGGTCGACATCGTCGGCACGGGCGGGGACCGCGCGCACACGGTCAACATCTCGACGATGGCCTCGCTCGTCATCGCGGGCGCGGGCGTGCGGGTCGTCAAGCACGGCAACCGCGCCGCGACCTCGTCGTCGGGGGCGGCGGACGTGCTCGAGGAGCTGGGGATCCGGCTCGACCACGGGCCCGAGCGCGTGGCCCGCATCGTGCAGGAGGCGGGCATCACGTTCTGCTTCGCCATGGTCTTCCACCCGTCCATGCGCCACGCGGGCGTCGCGCGCAAGGAGCTCGGCATCCCGACGGCGTTCAACGTCCTCGGTCCCCTGACGAACCCCGCGCAGCCGCGTGCGGCCGCCATCGGTGTCGCCGACGCGCGCATGGCACCGCTCATCGCCGGGGTCCTCGCCGGGCGCGGGACCTCGGCGCTCGTGTTCCGCGGCGACGACGGGCTCGACGAGCTCGCTGCGACAGGCGGGGCGACGGTGTGGGAGGTGCGTGACGGCGTCGTGACCGAGCAGCGGCTCGACCCGGTCGCCGACCTGGGCCTCGCGCCGGTGACGATCGCCGAGCTGCGGGGCGGCGAGGCGGCGCACAACGCCGACGTGGCGCGACGCTTCCTGGCGGGCGAGGCCGGGCCGGTACGGGAGACGGTGCTGCTCAACGCGGCGGCCGGGCTCGTCGCGGACGGCACGCTGCCTGGGACCGCGGAGGGCGCGCTCGCCGCGCGACTGCGCGCCGCCTACGAGATCGCGGCGCGCAGCGTGGACACGGGCGCGGCCCGCGACGTCCTCGCTCGCTGGGCCGAGGCCGCGGCGCGGGACTGACCCTGCTGTGCGAGGCGGCCGGCGGTCGCGGGCTGCAGGCCGCCTCGTCAGTCGTCGAGGCCGAGCGCGAACGCCTGCTCGAGGTCGACGTTGGAGTACGCGCGGAACGCGATGAACGTCTCGGTGCGCACGACTCCCGGGACCTTGCTGATGCGGTCCGCGATGACGTCGGCGAGCTGGTCGTGCTCCTGGACCCGGACCATGGCGACCAGGTCCGCCTTGCCCGTGACCGAGTAGACCTCGCTGACGCCCTTGAGGTCCGCGACCTCGGACGCGACCTCGGGGATGCGGGCGGGGTCGGTGTCGATCAGGACGATGGCGGTCAGCATGGTTCCTCCGGGGTCGGGTCGTCGACTGGCGACCACTCTACGGTCACGCCGGGTACCGCGTACGTCAGGTCGGGGCGGTCGACCGGCTCGGCGTGGCGCGCGACGTCCCGGGCCGTGGCGGCGAGGTCCACGTGCGAACCCGCGGACCGGACAGGGCACGCCCACGGGCCCGTGACGTCGACGATCCGCACGCCCGGCTCCTGGAGCCACGACAGCAGGATCTCGGCCTCGTGGGGGTGGCTCGCCGGGGCGGGCGGCACGGGCGGGGCCACGCTCTCCGCCGTCGCGACGAGCGCGTGCACGAGGGGCCACGGGTCCGCGCCGGGGTCGCTCACCCCGGTCGCGGCCAGGCGCGCGTGGCGCACCACGACGATCTCCCACCCGCCGCCGTCCGTCGGGCGGGCGGCGACGAGCTCGGCGCACGCGGCGAGCGGGGCGAGCCGCTGGGCGCGCGCCGCCCCCGTGAGGAACGCTCGCAGACGGTGCGTGAGCTCGCCCGCCTGCTCGAACCGCTCGTCGCGCGAGAGCACGACGATCCGGCGTCCGAGCTCCGCGACGACGTGCGACGGGTCGCCCTCGAACGCCTCCCGCACGCCGGTGGCGACGGCCGCGTACCCGGTGTCGCGGGCGACGGTCGTGCACGGCGCCGAGCACCGTCCCATCTCGGCGAGGACGCACGCCGTCGCCCCGGGCGAGGCGACGACCGGGAGGCGGCGCGTGCACTGGCGCAGCGGGAACGCGTCGTGGAGGGCGTCGACGGCGGCCTGCGCCTGGTGCTTGGACGCGAACGGCCCGATGTGCGCCGCCGGGGCGCGGACGTCCCGCACGACCGACAGGCGGGGGTAGGCCTCGTCCGTGAGCCGGACCCAGGCCATGCGCTCGGGGTGGCGCGACCGACGGTTGTAGCGCGGTGCGTGCTCCGCGATGAGGCGCAGCTCGCGCACCTGCGCCTCGAGCGGCGTCGCGCACACGACCGGGGTGACGGCGTGCGCGATGCGCACCATCTCGGTGATGCGGCTGCGCTTCTCGGAGCGGGTGAAGTAGGACCGGACGCGGCGCCGGATCGAGGTCGACGTGCCGACGTAGAGGACCTCGTCCCCGGGACCGCGGAAGAGGTAGACGCCCGGGGCGTCCGGGAGGTCGTCCGCGAGGTGCCGCTTGCGCCGCACGTCCTGCGGGACCGGGTCCGTCGCCCCGGCGAGATCCTCGAGATGGGTGACGCCCAGCGGCCCGAGCCGCGCCAGGAGGGCGTGCAGCACGTCCACCGTGGCGCGCGCGTCGGCGAGCGCGCGGTGCTCGGGCGTCACCGTGGCCCGGAACAGCGCGGCGAGGGTCGCGAGCTTGTGGTTGGGGGCCTCGTCGCGGGTGACGACGCGGCGAGCGAGCGGGACGGTGTCGAGCACCTGGTTCCCGGGCCACTCGTAGTCTGCGGCCCGGCACGCGGCCTTGAGGAACGAGATGTCGAACGGCGCGTTGTGGGCGACGAGCACGGCGCCGCGCGCGAACTCCAGGAAGCTGGGCAGCACGGCCTCGATGCGCGGGGCGGTCGCGACCATGGACGAGGTGATCCCCGTGAGGCGGGCCACGAAGGCCGGCACGGGGACGCCGGGGTCGACGAGCGTCTGGAACTCCCCGAGCACCTCGCCGCCGCGAACCTTGACGGCGCCGATCTCCGTGATCCCGGCCCCCGTGGGCGACCCGCCCGTGGTCTCCAGGTCGACGACGACGAACGTCACGTCCCGCAGCGGCGTCCCGAGGTCGTCGAGCGTGGCCTGGACGGGCACGCCCCGAGGCGCGGACCCCTCGCGCGAGGAGGCGAGAAGGGGTCCGGACGGCATGGCGGCGAGGGTAGCGACGGCCACCGACACGGCCGAGGCGGGACGCGGCGGGGTCCTCGGTCGGGCACGGGCACGGCATAGGGTGGTGCCAGGGGGAATCGGGACGATCAGGGATGAAATGTCCGGTAGAACTCCCGACGAGAGGACGCAGGAGGCGCAGCGGATGGTGGCCGACAGGTCGGACGAGGGGGGACCCGCGAGCGGCGTCCCGCCCGCGGTGCACGCGCTGCTCGTCGAGGCGGCGGCGGAGGTGCTCGGCACGCTCGACCCGGTCCTCGTCCCCGTCGCCCTGCAACGGGTCAAGGCCTTCGCGCCGCGTCGGCGCGCGTCGGCCGGTGCGGCACCGTTGTGGCGTGCCCTGGTCGACGACGCCGGGTTCCGCCACGCCGTCGCCGCCGCCTGGTCGCGCGAGCACGGGACCGCGACGGATGCGCCGTCGGATCCCTCGGTCCCGGACGACCAGGAACTGCCCGACGACCTGACGGCGGCACCGCGGGCCGACGCCCTGGCGGGACCGGGCGACGAGGACCCCACCACGCCCGTCCTCGTCCGCGAGCGCGCCGCCGGTGCCTTCCTGCTGCGCCCGGACGGCTGGGAGGCGGCCGTGGAGCGCGCCCGCGCGCTCGACACGACGCTGCGCACCGAGCGCTCGGAGCGCAGCGAGGTCGCCCGGTTGCGTCGCGACCGCGACCGGCTGGCCGCGCAGGTCGAGGAGCTGAGGGCGCAGGCGCGCGACGCCGCCGCGCGCGCGGACGCCGCGACGGCGGAGCTCGCCGGCGCACGCCGCGCCGAGCGGCGGCTGCGGGCGGACGCCGACCGGGCGCGGGCCGAGGCCCGGGCCTCCCTCGAGGCGGCGGCGGCCGAGCGGGCGGAGGCGGACGGGGCACTGCGCGACGCGCGCGAGGAGCGCCGCGCCGCGGGGGTCGAGCTCGCCCGCGCACGCGCGGAGCGGGACGAGGCGCGGCGTGCGCGGACGTCGGCGGCCGACGTCGCGACCGCACGCGCGCGGCTCCTGCTCGACACGGTGGTCGACGCGGCAGCCGGGCTGCGGCGCGAGCTCGCGCTGGGGCCCACCACGACGACCCCGGCCGACGACGTCGCCGCGACCCTGCCGGACGCCGCCGCGCGACCGCGGCCCGGGTCGCGCGGGCGCGCGGCGGACGACCCCGCGCTGCTCGGTGACCTCCTCTCCGTCCCGCGCACCCACCTCGTCGTCGACGGCTACAACGTGACCAAGACCGGCTTCGGCGAGCTCACGCTCGCCGAGCAGCGCGACCGGCTCCTCAACGGACTCCTGCGCGTCGCGGCGGGGGGCACCGAGGTCACGGTGTGCTTCGACGGCGCCGACGTCGCCGCCCGGCCGGTGCACGCCCCGCGCGGTGTGCGGGTGCTCTTCTCGTCGGGGGAGATCGCCGACGACCTCATCCGCCGCCTGGTCGCCGCCGAGCCCGCGGGCCGACCGGTCGTCGTGGTGACGAGCGACCGCGCGGTGTCGGACGACGTGCAGGCGATGGGCGCGGTGTGCGTCCCGGCGCAGGCGCTCCTCGCGCGGCTCGCGCGCCGCTGAATGCCGACGGCCCTCCCCGGCGGGTGCCGGGGAGGGCCGTGCGGGCGTCGTCGACGACCGTCGGGCGTCAGCGGACGGGGGCGGGCCCGTCCACGTAGATCGCCTCCACGTCGGCCGCGAAGTCCTTGAGCACCTCGCCGCGCTTCACCTTGAGCGACGGCGTGAGGTAGCCGTTCTCGACCGTGAAGTCGGTGGTGAGCACGGTGAACTTGCGGATGGACTCGGCCCGCGACACGGCCTGGTTGGCGCGCGTCACGGCCGCGTCGAGAGCCGCGAGGACGTCGGGGTCCTTGGCCGCCTCCTCGATCGACATCGGCTCCTTGCCGTGCATGCTCGCCCAGCCCGGCAGCCCCTCGGGGTCGAGCGTGACGAGTGCGCCGATGAACGGCTTCTGGTCGCCGACGACCACGCACTGGGAGACCAGCGCGTGGGCGCGGATGCGGTCCTCGAGGACGGCGGGGGCGACGTTCTTGCCGCCCGCGGTCACGATGATCTCCTTCTTGCGGCCCGTGATGCGCAGGAACCCGTCCTCGTCGAGCGAGCCGAGGTCGCCCGTGCGGAACCAGCCGTCGACGAACGCTTCCGCCGTGGCCTGCTCGTTGTTGTGGTAGCCGCGGAAGATGTGGTCGCCCTTGAGCAGGATCTCGCCGTCCTCGGCGATGCGCGCCGCGCAGCCCGGGAGCTGCTCGCCGACGGTCCCGATCTTCGTGGTCGCGGGACGGTTGACGCTCGTCGGCGCCGTCGACTCGGTGAGCCCGTAGCCCTCGAGGATGCGCACGCCGATGCCGCGGTAGAAGTGCCCCAGCCGCTCGCCGAGCGGCGCGCCGCCGGACACCGCGTACTTCGCGCGGCCGCCGAGTGCGTGGCGGAGCTTCTTGAACACGAGCGCGTCGGCGACCTTGTGCTGGAGGCGCAGCCCGATGCCGGGACCGGACGGCTCGTCGAGCGCACGCGAGTACGCGATCGCCGTCGCGGCGGCCCAGTGGAAGATCTTCAGCTTGCCGCCCGCGGCGGCCTTCTGCTCGGACGAGTTGTAGACCTTCTCGAACACGCGCGGCACCGAGAGGATGTACGTCGGCTTGAAGGTGCCGAGGTCGTCGAGCAGGGTCTTCGTGTCGGGCGTGTGTCCTAGCACCGTGCCGCCGGCGACGACGAGCACGCCGATGAAGCGCGCGAACACGTGCGCGAGCGGCATGAAGAGCAGCGTGCGACCGCCCGGCTCGCCGAACACCTCGGGTACCGCCTTCACGGCGTTGACCGTGAGCGAGTAGAAGTTCTCGTGCGTGAGCTCCGCGCCCTTGGGCCGGCCGGTCGTGCCCGACGTGTAGATGATCGTGGCGACGTCGGCGAGGTTCGCGAGGCCCCTGCGACGGGCGATCTCCGCGTCCTCGACGTCCGCGCCGTCGGCGGTCAGGCTCGCGATCGCGCCCGAGTCGATCGCGAGGACGTCGGACAGCGCGGGGACCTGGTCGCGCACCTCGCCCACGGTCGCCGCGTGCGCCTCGGTCTCGACGACGAGCAGCCGGACGTCGGCGTCCGAGAGGATCCACTGCACCTGCTCGGCGCTCGACGTCTCGTAGAGCGGCACCGGCACGGCACCGGCGGCCCACGTGGCCCAGTCCAGGAGCGTCCACTCGTAGCGCGTGCGCGACATGATGCCCACGTGGTCGCCCGGCTGGATGCCGCGCGCGACGAGCCCCTTCGCCACGGCGACGACCTCGGCGTCGAACCCGCGGGCGCTGAGAGCCTGCCACGCAGCGTCCGTGCCGACGCGGCGCTCGACGATCGGCGCCGCCGGGTCGGCCGCGACGCGGCTCGCGAGCAGGTCGTTGAGGTTCTTCGAGGGATCGACTTCGACGATCCGTGGGGCGCTGATCTCGTCCATTCTGGCTCCAGTGGCAGTAGTCGACGGTGGGAGAACCCTACCCAGTGGCGGTGTGTGCCCGGGACCTGTCGATGTCGGTAGGCTTCAGGTGCTGTGCGCTGCTTGCGCAACGTTTCGCGCGGGCGCGGAGTTCCGGCAGGACGACCCGGGCGCGGGGTCGCGAGCCGTCGTCGTGCGTCGCCCGTGCGCGGGCAGCACCCGCAGCGTGAGGCATCCAGCCAGCGGTTAGTCAGCGGTTACCGAGCGAGTGAGGACGGGACATGCACGCCATCGGTGTGGACATCGGCGGGACGAAGATCGCGGCCGGGGTCGTCGACGAGAAGGGCGAGATCCTCGTCCAGACGCGCCGCGACACCGAGCCCGACGACGTCGCGAGCATCGACCGTGCCATCGCCGACGTGTATGCCGAGCTGACCGCCGAGCACGAGGTGGGCGCGATGGGCCTGGCCGCGGCCGGCTTCGTCAGCCCCGACCGCACGTCCGTGCTCTTCGCCCCGAACATCGCGTGGCGCGAGTACCCCCTCGCGAGGAACGTGCGCGAGCTCATCGGGGACACCGACGTGTCGATCGTCGTCGAGAACGACGCGAACGCGGCGGGCTGGGCGGAGTTCCAGTTCGGCGTCGGCCGCGACGCGACCGACATGCTCATGCTGACGGTCGGGACGGGACTGGGCGGCGCGATCGTCGTCGACCGCGAGCTCGTGCGCGGCAAGTGGGGAGTCGCGGCCGAGGTGGGGCACATGCGCGTCGTCCCGGGCGGGCACTACTGCGGCTGCGGCCACGAGGGCTGCTGGGAGCAGTACGCGTCCGGGCGCGCCCTCGTGCGTGACGGGCAGAACGCGCTCATCGCCCAGCCGGACCGCGCGACGCGCCTCCTGGAGATCTGCGGCGGCGACCCGGACAAGCTCAACGGCCCCCAGATCACGCAGGCCGCGCAGGAGGGCGACGACCTCGCGGTCGAGCTGCTCGCCAACCTCGGTCGCTGGATCGGCGAGGGCGCGGCCTCGGTCACCGCGCTGCTCGACCCGGAGCTCATCGTCATCGGTGGCGGCGTCGGCGCAGCCGGCGACCTGTTGCTCCAGCCGGTGCGCCGCGCGTTCGCGGACCAGCTCTCCGCGCGCGGGCACCGCCCCGAGGCGCGCATCGAGCTCGCCGAGCACGGCAACGAGGCCGGGATCGTCGGCGCGGCGGACCTCGCGCGCCGCTGACCGCTGACGACCGGCCGACGGGGCGGCGCGACCAGGTGCGGCCGAGGCCCGGGCGTCAGACGACGGCGCCCGGGCCCTCGTCGTCGTCGTCCCGGCGGTGGGGCATGCGCCAGAGCAGGATCGCGAGCCCGGCGAGGAAGGCCCCGCCGCCCACCTGCGCGACGATCACCGGGTACGGGCGCACCACGACGAGCACGACCAGCAGGAGGATCGGCACGCCGACGACCAGGGCCCACGCCATGGTGAGGAGCGGGTCGCGGCCGAGCACGAGCGGCGGGTCCGGCGGCACGAAGTGGCTCTCGGCCTCCTCGAGGTCCTCGACCTCCGGCGTCGTCGGCCAGTCGCGGGGACCGCTGGTGCGGACCCACGGCGCGACCGGCACGGACCCGAGCACGTCGCGGCCGTCGCGCGGTGCGGGGGAGGGCCCGTCGGCGCTGCCCGGAGCGGCCTCGGGGTCGCGCGCGGCGTCACGGTCGAGGCCGGACAGGTCGGAGAGCTCGGCCACGATGCCGGCCCACTGCGCGTCGACGTCGAGGGCCGGCTCGTGCGGCGCGTCGTCCGGCCGGGCACCCTCGTCGTCGGGACCGGGGTGCTCGGGGCCCCGCGACGCGTCGTCGGGCGTGGGGTCGGGTGCGTCGTCGGGCTGCGGGGAGTCCGGCTGGGCGTTCGGTGCGGCCATAGGAATCACTCTAGAGTCGGATGCACGTCCCGCGCCGGGACCCCGCGAGGAGGAACGTTGTTCTACTGGTTCATGAAGCAGGTGATGGTCGGCCCGATCCTGCGGGTCCTGTACCGTCCCTGGACGCGGGGCGTCGAGCACGTGCCGGACGAGGGGGGTGCGATCCTCGCGAGCAACCACCTCGCGGTCATCGACTCCTTCATCCTGCCGCTCGTCCTCGACCGCAAGGTCCAGTTCCTCGGCAAGTCCGACTACTTCACGGGTACGGGGGTCAAGGGGCGCCTGACGGCCGGCTTCATGCGCGGCGTCGGCACGATCCCCGTCGACCGGGCCGGCGGCAAGGCGAGCGAGGCTGCGCTCGAGACCGGCCTGCGCGTCCTGCGCGAGGGCGACCTGTTCGGCATCTACCCCGAGGGCACGCGCAGCCCGGACGGTCGGCTGTACCGCGGCAAGACGGGCGTCGCGCGCCTCGCGCTCGAGTCGGGCGCGCCCGTGGTCCCGGTCGCGATGGTCGGCACGAACATCGCCCAGCCGATCGGCAAGGTCATCCCCAAGCCCATGCGCATCGGGGTCGTCGTCGGCGAGCCGCTCGACTTCTCGCGGTACCGCGGCATGGAGAACGACCGCTTCATCCTGCGCGCCGTCGCGGACGAGATCCAGTACGCGATCATGCGGCTGTCCGGCCAGGAGTACGTCGACATCTACGCCGCGACGGCCAAGGCGCGGCTCGCCGCGGGGCACACCGAGTCCGAGGAGGCGGGCGGGGCGCCCGGCGGCCGCCCGGCCCCCGACGTCCAGGTCCCGGAACCGCCGCCGGAGCCCGGCGCGACGTCAGTAGACTGAGCGACGGCCGGTCGCGCAGTGCTCGTGGTGCCCCTCGTCGGGGTACGTGCCCGCCGCCGTCGCCGCCACCCCGCCGGACCGCGTCCGTCCGGCCAGGATCCGTCCTACGAGAGGTTCTGAGTTCACATGTCGGTTCGTCGCGTCGCCCTCCTCACCGCGGGCGGTTTCGCCCCGTGCCTGTCCTCCGCCGTCGGGGGTCTCATCGAGCGGTACACGGAGCTCGACCCGGAGATCGAGATCATCGCCTACCAGTACGGCTACCACGGCCTGCTGACCGGCACGAAGATCGTGGTGGACGAGGAGGGCCGCAAGCAGGCCGGCATCCTGCACCGCTTCGGCGGCTCGCCGATCGGCAACTCGCGCGTCAAGCTCACCAACGCGGCCGACTGCGTCAAGCGCGGCCTGGTCGAGGAGGGCCAGGACCCGCTGCAGGTCGCCGCGGAGCAGCTCAAGGCGGACGGCGTCGACGTGCTGCACACCATCGGCGGCGACGACACCAACACGACCGCGGCCGACCTCGCCGCGTACCTCCACGAGAACGGCTACGAGCTCACCGTCGTGGGCCTGCCGAAGACGATCGACAACGACGTGATCCCGATCCGTCAGTCGCTCGGGGCCTGGACCGCGGCCGAGGAGGCGGCGGGCTTCGCGGCGAACGTCATCGGCGAGCACCGCTCGGGCCCGCGCATGCTCATCGTGCACGAGGTCATGGGCCGCCACTGCGGGTGGCTCACCGCCGCGTCCGCCGCCGAGTACCGCAAGTGGCTCGACGCGCAGGAGTGGGCCCCGGCCCTCGGCCTGTCGCGCGAGCGCTGGGACGTCCACGCCGTCTTCCTGCCGGAGCTCGCGCTCGACATCGACGCCGAGGCCGAGCGCCTCAAGGCGATCATGGACGAGCAGGGGAACGTCAACATCTTCCTGTCCGAGGGCGCCGGCATGCACGAGATCGTCGCTCAGCTCGAGGCGGCCGGCGAGGAGGTCCAGCGCGACCCGTTCGGCCACGTCAAGCTCGACACCGTCAACCCGGGCCAGTGGTTCGCCAAGCAGTTCGCCGACAAGCTGGGTGCCGAGAAGGTCATGGTCCAGAAGTCCGGCTACTTCTCGCGCGCCGCGGCCGCGAACGCCGAGGACCTGCGCCTCATCAAGTCGATGACCGACCTCGCGGTCGAGTGCGCGCTGCGCGGCGAGTCCGGCGTCATCGGGCACGACGAGGAGAACGGCGACCGCCTGCGCGCGATCGAGTTCCCGCGCATCGCCGGGGGCAAGGCGTTCGACGTCACGCAGCAGTGGTTCGGCGAGCTCCTCGAGGGCATCGGCCAGCCGCTCGTCGCCGCGGCACCCGCCGCGCACTGACCCGGGCAGCGGGATGACCACCACGAGCGAGCCGGGGACCGACGCCGGGCTCGACCACTTCCGCACGCTCGTCGCGCTCCAGCAGCCGACGTGGCCGGACGAGGCGGCGCTCGACGCCGTCCGGGACCGGCTGGCGGCCTCCGCGCCGCTCGTGGTGCCCGCCGCGGCCGACACGCTGCGCTCCCGCCTGGCCGCGGCCGGGCGGGGCGAGGCGTTCCTCCTCCAGGGGGGAGACTGCGCCGAGACGTTCGCCGAGGCGAACGCCGACCGCATCCGCAACAAGATCCGCACGATCCTCCAGATGGCGGTCATCCTCACGCACGGGGCGAGCATGCCCGTCGTGAAGATGGGCCGCATGGCCGGGCAGTACGCGAAGCCGCGCAGCTCCGACTCGGAGACGCGCGACGGCGTGACGCTGCCCGCGTACCGCGGCGACATGATCAACGGCCACGCGTTCACCCCCGAGGCGCGCGTGCCCGACCCGGAGCGCCTCGTGCAGGCGTACCAGATCTCGTCGGCCACGTGGAACGTCGTGCGGGCTTTCACGACCGGCGGGTTCGCCGACCTGCGCCAGGTCCACGAGTGGAACCGCGGGTTCATGCGCAACCCGGCCTACGCGCGCTACGAGCAGACGGCGTCCGAGATCGACCGCGCGATCCGCTTCATGGACGCGTGCGGCGCCGACTTCGACGCCCTGCGCACCGTCGAGTTCTTCGTGAGCCACGAGGCCCTCGTCCTGGACTACGAGCGCGCGCTCACGCGCCGCGACACGCGCACGGGCGACGCGTACGACACGTCGGCCCACTTCCTGTGGATCGGCGAGCGCACGCGCCAGCTCGACGGCGCGCACGTCGACTTCCTGTCGCGCGTCGCGAACCCGATCGGCGTCAAGCTCGGGCCGACCACGACGCCCGACGTCGCGCTCGAGCTCGCGCACCGGCTCAACCCGGACGACGTCGAGGGTCGCCTGACGTTCGTCACGCGCATGGGCGCGGGCAACGTGCGCGACGCGCTGCCGCCGCTCGTCGAGGCCGTGTCCCGGGCCGGCGTGCCCGTCACGTGGGTCACCGACCCGATGCACGGCAACACCATCACGTCCGCGAGCGGCTACAAGACGCGCCGCTTCGACGACGTGCTCGACGAGGTCCGCGGCTTCTTCGAGGTGCACCGCGCCGCGGGCACCGTCCCCGGCGGGCTGCACGTCGAGCTCACCGGCGACGACGTCACCGAGGTGCTCGGCGGCAGCGAGGAGATCGACGACGCCGGCTTGGCCCTGCGCTACGAGACCCTCGTCGACCCGCGCCTCAACCACCAGCAGTCGTTGGAGATGGCCTTCCAGGTCGCGGAGATGCTGCGTCGTTGACGGACGCTGACGGTCGCCGTCGCGTCAGAAGACGTTGAGGACGATCGTCGAGCCCTTGGGCGCGGTGCGCCCGTCCCCGCCCGGTGGGTCCTGGGCGTAGACGATGTTGAGCGGGTGGATGCCCTGCGGGTAGCGGATCTCGACCTGGAAGCCCGCATCCTTCAGGGCCTTCTCGGCGTCCGTGACGTTTCTGGTGTTGACGTTCGGGACGTCGACGAGAGGGGGCCCGAGCGAGACGACGACGTTCACCGTGTCCGTCCGGTGCGCGTCGCTGCCCTGCTCCGGGTCCTGGCGGATCACGAGGCCCGCGGCGACGGACTCGGAGTACTCCTCCGTGACCGCGGGGACGAGGCCCTGGTCCTCCAGGGCCTTGACCGCGGCGTCCTTCTGGGAGCCCGTGACCTGCGGGACGACGACGGGCGCCGGGCCGGACGAGACCGTGAGCACGACGGGGACGTCGTGCCGGACCGTGGCGCCCTCCTCGATCGGGTTGCCGTCGCCGTCCGTGACGGCCATGACCTGGCCCGCCGGGACTTCGTCGTGCGCCTTCGCGACGGGATCGCCGACCGTCAGGTCCGCGCCCTCGAGCGCCGAGGTCGCGTCCACCTGCGTGGCGCCCACGAGGCCGGTCGGCACCGTGAGCATCCGCACGCCCTTCGAGACGACGAGCTGGACGCTCCCGTCCTTGCGCACCGGCTCGCCGGACGGAGGGTCGGTCTCGACGACGGCGCCCTCGGGCACGGTGTCGTCGTAGCGCTCCTCGACCGTGTGGTCGAGGTTCGCGTCGTCGAGGATCGCTGCAGCCTCGGTCCGGGACACCTCGACGAGTCCGCCGGGGACCTGCGTGTACGCGCCCGGACCGGACGAGAACCACCAGGCCGCTGCGCCACCGACGCCCGCCAGGACGAGCAGGACGACCAGCGACCACACGAGGGCACGGCCCCGGCCGCGGCGACGGGCCGCGACCGGGGGAGCCGGAGGCGGCGGCCCCGGCCGCGTGGTCGGGGCGACGACGTGCCCCACGGCGAGCGGCTCCGTGAGGCCGGCGGCCTCACGGTCCTGGAGGCTGAGCGCGGCGAGGGGCGCGGTCGCCGCCGAACGGTGCTCCGCCGTCGGGCCGGGCTCCGCGCCCTGGGCGGGGGCGACGGCGCCCGCGGCCGCGGGCGGGTCGACGCGCCGCTCGAGGTCGGCCGGGTCGAGCTCTGCGCGGACCGAGCGGACGAGCGCGAGGGCGGCGCCGGCGTCGGCCGGGCGGTCGGCGGGGTCGCGCGCCGCGAGCGCGCACAGCAGGTCGTCGACCTCCGGCGGGATCCACGGCGCGACGTCCGACGGCGGCGGCACGTCGTTGTTGACGTGCTGGAACGCGACCTGGATGGGCGTCGTTCCGGTGTGCGGGACCGTGCCCAGCAGCATCTCGTAGGCGAGGATCCCCACGGCGTAGACGTCGGTCCGCGCGTCGCACGCGCCCGTCGCGATGAGCTCGGGGGAGAGGTAGGCGACGGTCCCCAGGATGGTGCCGGTCGTCGTCGCCGTGACCTCGTTGACCGCGCGCGCGAGCCCGAAGTCGGTGACCTTGAGCCGGCCCTCGGTGTCGACGAGCACGTTCTCCGGCTTGATGTCGCGGTGCACGAGCCCGGCGCGGTGTGCGGCGGCGAGCGCGTCGAGGACGTCCTCGAGCACGTCGAGCGTGCGGCCGAGCGGCAGCGTGCGCTCGGTGAGCATCGCGCGGCGCAGGTTCGAGCCCGCCACGTACTCCATCGTGAGGTAGCTCGTGTCGCCGTCGAGCCCCTGGTCGTACACGGCGACGAGACCGGGGTGCGTGAGGCGGGCCGCCGCGCGCGCCTCACGGCGGAAGCGCGAGACGAAGTCGGCGCCCGACGCGCCCTCGGCGAGGTGGGCGTGCATGACCTTGAGCGCGACCTCGCGCTCGAGCCGCCGGTCGACGGCCAGGTAGACCGTCGCCATGCCGCCTCGCGCGATGCGCGAGACGACCTCGTACCGCCCGTCGACCAGGCGGCCGACGAGGGGATCGGTCGTCACGGTGGCCACGGGGAGAGTCTAGGTGGCCGGGCGTCGCGATCCGGTGAGCACGGGCGCGCACGGCGTGGGTGTCGTGTGGAGGCACGCCGTAGGCTTGCCCGGTGACCGACCGTGACCCCAGCCCCCGCCCGACCCTCGACGACCTGGTCGGCGAGTGGCTGACCCTCCCCGACGTCGCCGAGGCGCTCGGCACCGACGTCGGCAAGGTGCGCCGGATCGTCCAGGAGCGCCGTGTCGTCGGCGTCAAGCGGGGCGAGCGGACGACGTTCCAGATCCCGGCCCGGTTCCTCGTGCCGCTGCACCTCGTCGACCCGGCGAACGCCGGGCGCCCGGACGGGAGCGGCCGCGTCGGCGTCCTGTCGAGCCTCCAGGGCACGATCGTCGTGCTCACCGATGCCGGGTTCGACGACGCCGAGATCCTCGAATGGCTGTTCAGCCCGAACGACGAGCTGGGGGAGCCCCCGTTCGACACGCTCGTGAGCGGCCACAAGGCGCGCGTGCGCCGCGCCGCGCAGTCCGAGCTCTGACCCGCTCGACCGACCTGCTCGACCCCGCGTCAGGCGGTGCGCTCGACGGCGGCCCGCGCGAGCAGCCCGAGCATCGCGGCCCCGGGCTCGGCGAGCCCGGCACCGGCGAGGGCCGCCGACGCACGATCGGTGAGCTCGTCGATGAGCGACTCCACCGCGTCGCGCGCGCCGGTCTTCACGAGCACGGCGCGCAGGTCCTCGACCGTGCGCGCGTCGAGATCGGGATCGCCCAGGTGCGTGAGCAGGAGGTCGCGCTGCGCGGGCGTCGCCGCGGCGAGCGCGCGCACGACGAGCACCGTGCGCTTGCCCTCGCGCAGGTCGTCGCCCGCGGGCTTGCCCGTGACACGCGCGTCCCCGAACACCCCGAGCACGTCGTCGCGGAGCTGGAACGCCTCGCCCACGGGCAGTCCGAACGCGCTCGTCGCGGCGACGGCCGCGTCGTCGGCCCCGGCGAGCGCCGCGCCGAGCGCGATCGGGTGCTCGACGCTGTAGCGCGCCGACTTCGACCGGATCACGGCTCGCGCGCGCTCCTCGTCGGCCGCGGGGTCGTCGCCCCACGGCAGCACCTGCGCCTGCACGTCGAGGTACTGCCCCACGATCACCTCGGTCTGCATGCGCCCGAACACGACGCGCGACCGCGTCGCGACGTCGGCGGGGAGGTCGTCGAGCGCGTCGCCCAGCTCGCGGTGGCTCGCGATGAGCGCGAGGTCGCCGAGCAGGATCGCCGTGTTCTCGCCGTACCGGTCGGCGTCGCCCGACCAGCCGAGCGCGCGGTGCCGCGCCCCGAAGGCGCGGTGCGCGGTCGGGTGCCCGCGCCGCGTGTCGGAGGCGTCCATGACGTCGTCGTGGAAGAGCGCCGCGGCCTGGAACAGCTCGAGCGCCGCGCCCGCGCGGAGCACGACGTCGCGGTGCGGGCCGTCCGGGTCGCCGCCGTGCGCACGCCAGGACCAGTAGCAGAAGGCGGCGCGCAGGCGCTTGCCCCCGGCGAGCAGCTCGTCCGTCGCGTCGGCGAGCGGGTCCGCGTCGGGGTGCGTGGAGGAGAGCTCGTCGCGCAGCGCGGCGGTCGCGACGTGCAGGGCGTCGTCGACCCCGGCGCGCACGCCCTCCCGGTCGACGAGCGCGCTCGGGCTCGGGTCGGAGACGCTCGGAGCAGCCTCCGAGGCGAAGGGCTCGGGCGAGGACGAGGTCGGCAGCGACGGGTTCGGCACGGGGGCAGCCTATGCGGTGCGGTCGCCTCGGGGCGTCGTACCACGGTCGGAGCCTCAGCCCGCCGCGACCTGCCCGCTGATCGTCACCAGGCGCTCGGTCTCGTCGTCGAACACGCCGACGGCCAGCGACTCGGTGGGGGAGTCGGGAGCCGGTGTCCGGACGAACGTCGTGAGGGACGTGAGCGCGCTCGGGACGCTCGAGGGCGACACCTCGAACCCGGCGGCGCCGAGCGCGTCGGTGTAGTAGGCGGTGAGGGCCTCGACGGGCTCGTCCGAGCGCAGGTTGAGGGTGACGTCGATGAGCGTGCCGTCCTCCGTGGGCCGGGCCGAGCTCGCGAGCACCTGGGCGCCCGGGGGGACCGTGACGAGCTCCGCCGGGAAGCCCTCCACGAGGTCTCCGACCGCCGACGCCGCGTCGTAGTCGGGCAGCGGCGTGCCCGGGACTCCGGCCGCCTCGGACGCGGGGGACTCCTGCGTGCCGCGGGGCCCGGCGGCCCCCTGGACGTCGTCCGGGTCGGACCGGCAGCCCGCGAGCGTCGTGCCGAGCAGCGCCACGACGAGGACGACGGCGGCAGCACGAGCGGACGGGTCCGCTCGCCGCGCGCGGGCTCGGGTTCGTGGTGGCACGCGCACACCGTAGTCACCCGGTCGTCCGCGAGCCACCACCGCCCACGGGGCTGGACCACAGGGCGCGTCCCGGGGCGTCGCCGGACGAAGGGCGTCCACAGGCGCCCTGACGCTCTCCCCGCGCGGACCCGGGACGGGCTGGGATGGTCTCATGACCACCCTGATCCGGGCCCAGGGCCCGCGCGAGCTCCTCGCCTACGTCCCCTACCGGCTCGGCTACCGGCCGCAGGACAGCGTCGTCCTCGTCGGGCTGCGCCCGCCGCGCGGTCGGATCGGCCTCGTCGTCCGGGTCGACGTGGGCGACGTGGCCGACCTCGAGCACGGCCCGCAGCTCGCGCGGTCCGTCGTCGGGCACCTCGCCGCGGACGGCGCAGAACGGGTCGTCCTCGTCGTCTACACGGATGCCCCGCTGCGGTCGGGCGGCGTCGAGACCGCCGTCGCGAGGGCCGCCGTCGAGCACTGCCGCGAGGCCGTCGAGCCGCACCACGGCCCGGTGGACGTCTGGGTCGTGGCGCCGAGCGGCTGGTACGCGCTCGACTGCACCGAGGACGAGTGCTGCCCGCCGGGCGGGCGCCCGCTGCGCGAGCTCGAGTCGAGCGAGGTGGGCGCGCACATGGTCCTCGCCGGGGCGGCGCTCGCGGACTCGCGGGAGGAGGCGCTGCGGATCCCGCGCGCGAGCGCCGACGAGCGGCGCCGTGCGGCGCGTGCCGCGCGGCGGGTACTCGACCGCGCCCGCGGGGGTGGCCCGACCGACGCCCCTTCCGATCCCGACGCCGCCGTCGCCCGCCGGGTCGCGAGCCTGGCCGAGTGGCGCGCGGTGGTCGCCCGCGTGGCCCAGCACGAGCGGGACCGCGCGGGTGGTCAGGCACCCGACGCGCGGACCGGGGCGGGACTGCCTCCGGCCACGGTCCTGGGCCGGCTCGCGGCCGGGCTCGAGGCGGTCCCGGTGCGCGACGCCGTGCTCGTCTCGCTCGTGCCCGGGACGGGAGACCTCGCGGACCGCACGGTGCGCGGCGGCGACGTCGACGCCGGGACGGCACGCGCGATCGCGTCGATCGTGGACCCAGCAGCAGGTCTGGCGCCCGACCCGGCCGTCACGGGGCCGGCCCGCACCGTGCTGGAGGCGGTCGTGGCCCACGCACCGCGCGGGAGCACCGCGCCGGCGCTCACGCTCCTCGCGCTGGTCGCCTGGTGGCACGGGGACGGTGGCCGGGCGGGACGCCGGCTCGAGGAGGCGCTCGCGGAGGACCCGACGTACCGGCTCGCCCTCCTGCTGTCGAGCGCGCTCGACGCCGGTGTGCCACCGGGCTGGATCCGCGCCGACGTGTGAGCCGTGGCGCGCGGGTTCGGGTAGGTTCGACCGCGACACGAACTGCGGTCGCCGCCCGCGGCCGGCCGCGCCCACGAGCCGTTCCGGAGGACACATGAGCGTCGTCGTCGCGCACCTGAGCACGCCCGAGGGTCGCGAGGCTCTCGACAGCGCGGCCACCGAGGCGGTCCGGCGCGGCACCGAGCTCGTGGTCGTGGTCACGGAGGGCTCGACGTCGACGCCCGAGCTCGTCGCCGCGCACGAGGACGACCTGCGGCGGGTCGAGGAGCGCCTCGCGGGGACCGCGTCGACGCTGCGACGCGAGCAGGGCACGTCGGACCTCGCGGACGACCTCGTGAGCGCGGCCGAGCGCGCCTCCGCGGACCTCATCGTCATCGGTCTGCGCCGCCGCAGCCCGGTCGGCAAGCTCATCCTCGGGTCGAACGCGCAGCGCATCCTGCTCGACGCGCCCTGCCCGGTGCTGGCCGTCAAGCCCGAGCGCACCGCAGGGGCCTGAGCAGGGAATCTTCGCGGGTGCCCGGCCGTTGTACAGGCCAGGACCCGAGTGACGGACGTCGCCGAGACGTGGTGTGCGGGACCGCCGAGCGGCGGTCAGGTCCGACCTCACCCCGTGTCGCGGCGTCCGGTGCGCGGATCGCCGGTACAATATAGGTATCCGCTAGAGCCCGACGACTCACCGTGAGAGTCCACGAGAAGCCCGCACTTCACGGTTCACGTCCCCGCTCCGGCGGCCCTACCGCCCCCCATGATTGCCGAAAGGTCGGTTTGTGGCGCCCTCAACCCCGATTTCCGCACTCCCGCGAGAGTTCGAGCACCCCGCCCTGCAGGAGCTCCTGCGGCGCGGCAGCGCGAACGGTCGCGTCGACGCCGAGAGCTTCCGCACCGCGTGCGAGCAGGCCGCCGTCAACGACGCCAAGCGGCTGAAGGCGGTCTTCCGCGCGCTCGCAGGCGCCGGCGTCGAGGTCGACATCCCGACCACGACGAAGGTCGCCGCGGCGGCGTCGCCGCGCAGCACGACGACGGCGCGCACCAAGCCCGCCGCGGCGAAGTCGACGTCGTCGACGACGCGTCGCGCGACGACCGCCACCAAGGCCGCCCCGGCGGCCGAGGGCGACGCCGAGGCCGCGCCGTCCACCGGACCCGCGAAGCCCGCCGCGCGCAAGACCGCGGCGAAGGCCCCGGCCAAGGCGAAGGCGACGCCCGCGCGCGCCAAGAAGAAGGACGACGACGAGGACGCCGAGGCCGAGGTCGAGGACCTCGAGATCGACGTGACCGAGGACGAGGAGGACGCGGCGGCGGACTCGGGCGCGAAGAAGCCCGCCGCCGGTGCCGCGGCCGAGGAGCCCGAGGAGACGGGCTTCGTCGTGTCGGACGCCGACGAGGACGACGCGCCGGTCCAGCAGGTCGTCACCGCCGGTGCGACCGCGGACCCGGTCAAGGACTACCTCAAGCAGATCGGCAAGGTCGCGCTCCTGAACGCGGAGCAGGAGGTCGAGCTCGCGAAGCGCATCGAGGCCGGCCTGTTCGCGGAGGAGAAGCTCGCGGCCGAGGGCGACGACCTGGACCGCAAGCTCAAGCGTGAGCTCCAGTGGATCGCGCACGACGGCAAGCGTGCGAAGAACCACCTGCTCGAGGCGAACCTGCGTCTGGTCGTGTCGCTGGCCAAGCGGTACACGGGTCGCGGCATGCTGTTCCTGGACCTGATCCAGGAGGGCAACCTCGGCCTGATCCGTGCGGTCGAGAAGTTCGACTACACCAAGGGCTACAAGTTCTCGACGTACGCGACCTGGTGGATCCGCCAGGCGATCACGCGCGCGATGGCGGACCAGGCGCGCACCATCCGTATCCCGGTGCACATGGTCGAGGTCATCAACAAGCTCGCGCGCGTGCAGCGGCAGATGCTGCAGGACCTGGGCCGGGAGCCCACGCCCGAGGAGCTCGCCAAGGAGCTCGACATGACCCCCGAGAAGGTCGTCGAGGTCCAGAAGTACGGGCGCGAGCCCATCTCGCTGCACACGCCCCTCGGCGAGGACGGCGACAGCGAGTTCGGCGACCTCATCGAGGACTCCGAGGCGATCGTCCCGGCCGACGCCGTGAGCTTCACGCTCCTGCAGGAGCAGCTCCACCAGGTGCTCGACACCCTCAGCGAGCGCGAGGCGGGCGTCGTCTCGATGCGGTTCGGCCTGTCCGACGGGCAGCCCAAGACGCTCGACGAGATCGGCAAGGTCTACGGCGTGACGCGCGAGCGCATCCGGCAGATCGAGTCGAAGACCATGTCGAAGCTGCGGCACCCGAGCCGCTCGCAGGTCCTGCGCGACTACCTCGACTGAGACCCGCCCCGCGGGCGGCCGGCCCGCTACGGCCCGGCCGCCCCCATGGCGAGAAGCGTCGAGACGCACGAAGGCCCCGAGGAGATCTCCTCGGGGCCTTCGTCGTGTCGTCGGCTGTCGGCCGCCGGACCGGGCGGTGGAGCCGGTCCTCGTGGCCCCCTGACGGTCCCCGCTCGCGGCGAGGTGGGTGGGCCAGGCGGTGCGATCGGCGCGTCAGCGCGCGCCGTGCTCCGCGAGCAGCTTGTCGGTCTCGTCCTGGATGGACGTCGCGAGGTCGGTGTAGGCGTCGGCGTGCGCCCGCGCGTGGTGGCCGCAGAACAGCAGCTCACCGCTCGGCAGGACCACGCGGACGTACGCCTGGGCCCCGCAGCGGTCGCAGCGGTCGGCCGCGGTCAGCGGTTCGGTGGTGGTCGTCGTAGCAGTCACATGAACATCAAACCATCCGCTCCTGAGGATTCGTCCCCCGCGGGGCCCCGGTTCGCTACCCGCGAAGCGCCTCGGCCCCGTGCCAGGTCGGTGCCGGGTCCGTGCCGCCTCCCGCGCCGGGGCCGGAGCCGAGGGCCGGCGGCGGGGGAGCGCAAGGGTGTGGGCGGGCTCGTCTAGGCTTGCGGCCGTGACGACCACCTCCGCTGAGTCCAGCTACACCGCTCGGCACCTGTCCGTGCTCGAGGGTCTCGAGGCCGTGCGCAAGCGCCCCGGCATGTACATCGGGACCACCGACTCGCGCGGTCTCATGCACTGCCTGTGGGAGATCATCGACAACTCCGTCGACGAGGCGCTCGCCGGGAACTGCTCCAAGATCCTCGTCGTGCTGCACGCCGACTCGTCCGTGACGGTCGAGGACGACGGTCGCGGCATCCCCGTGGACATCGAGCCCAAGACCGGCCTGTCCGGCGTCGAGGTCGTCTTCACCAAGCTGCACGCGGGCGGCAAGTTCGGCGGCGGCTCGTACACCGCGTCGGGCGGCCTCCACGGCGTCGGGGCCTCCGTCGTGAACGCGCTGTCCTCGCGCCTGGACGTCGAGGTCGACCGCGGTGGCAAGACGCACCGCATGACGTTCCACCGCGGCGAGCCGGGCATCTTCACGGACCCGAAGGCGGGCCCGACGCCGGACGCCCCGTTCGAGCCGTTCGTGTCGGGTTCCGAGCTCGCGGTCGTCGGGAAGACGAAGCGCGGTGTCACCGGCACGCGCGTGCGCTACTGGGCGGACCGCCAGATCTTCCTCAAGACCGCCGTCTTCTCCTACGACGAGCTCGTCACGCGCGTGCGCCAGACGACGTTCCTCGTCCCCGGCCTCGAGATCACCGTGCGCGACGAGCGCGGCGTGCCCGGCACGCCGGGGGAGTCGGGGCCGCACGAGGAGACGTTCGTCCACACGGGCGGGTCGGTCGACTTCGTCGACTTCCTCGCGCCGGACACGCCCGTCACCGCGACGTGGCACCTCACGGGCTCGGGGTCGTTCACGGAGACCGTCCCGGTGCTCGACGACCGCGGCCACATGACGCCGCAGGCCGTGCAGCGCGAGTGCGAGGTCGACGTCGCGCTGCGCTGGGGCACGGGGTACGAGACCGAGGTCCGCAGCTTCGTCAACATCATCGCGACGCCCAAGGGCGGTTCCCACCTCGGCGGGTTCGAGCAGGGCCTGCTCAAGGTGCTGCGCAAGTCCGTCGAGACGAACGCGCGCCGCCTCAAGGTCTCGACCAAGGACGCCTCCGAGCGCATCGAGAAGGACGACGTCCTGGCGGGCCTCACCGCCGTCGTGACCGTCCGCCTCGCGGAGCCGCAGTTCGAGGGCCAGACCAAGGAGGTCCTCGGCACCGCGCCCGTGCGCGGCATCGTGTCGCGCGTGGTGGAGAAGGAGCTCAACGCTCTGCTCACGTCGACCAAGCGCGACGAGAAGACGCAGGCCGCGCTCCTGCTCGACAAGGTCGTGGCGGAGATGCGGGCGCGCATCACCGCGCGCAAGCAGAAGGAGATCTCGCGCCGCAAGAACGCGCTCGAGACGTCCTCCCTGCCGGCCAAGCTCGTCGACTGCCGCAGCGACGACGTCGAGCGCAGCGAGCTGTTCATCGTCGAGGGCGACAGCGCGCTCGGCACCGCGCGCCTCGCGCGCAGCTCCGACTTCCAGGCGCTCCTGCCCATCCGCGGCAAGATCCTCAACGTGCAGAAGGCGTCCGTGAGCGACATGCTCCGCAACGCCGAGTGCACCGCGATCATCCAGGTGCTCGGCGCCGGGTCCGGGCGGTCGTTCGACCTGGAGGCCGCGCGCTACGGCAAGATCGTGCTCATGACGGACGCCGACGTCGACGGCGCCCACATCCGCACGCTGCTGCTCACGCTCTTCTACCGGTACATGAAGCCGCTCGTCGAGGCGGGTCGCGTGTTCGCGGCCGTGCCGCCGCTGCACCGGATCGAGGTCATCGGCGCCGGCCGCCGCAAGAACGAGTACATCTACACGTACTCCGAGGCCGAGCTCGCCGCGACGCTCAAGAAGCTCGACAAGGCCGGGCGCCGCTACAAGGACGACATCCAGCGGTACAAGGGCCTGGGGGAGATGGACGCGGACCAGCTCGCCGAGACGACGATGGACCCGCGCCACCGCACGCTGAGGCGCGTCACGGCCGAGCACGCCGAGGCGGCGGAGCGCGTGTTCGAGCTGCTCATGGGCAGCGACGTCGCGCCGCGCAAGGAGTTCATCGTCGCGGGGGCGACCGAGCTGGACCACGCCCGCATCGACGTCTGACGGTGGCCACCGGCCAGGACGCTCGACTCCCCGACGTCGCCTCGCTCGGGGCGATCGTCGTCAACGGCGTGTGCGCGTGGCTCCTGGTCCGCGTGCGGCACCACGGCGGCTCGCTCAGCCGGGCCGCGTTCCTCTCGCCGCGCAACGGCTGGCCGGACCTCGTGCTCGGGTGCGGGATCATCCTCCTCGCGTTCCACTCCGCCTACGAGGTCTGGGAGGTGAGCGAGGAGGAGCGTCTCGCCGCCAAGGCCCTCGCGGGAGAGGAGATCGGGTGACGGCGCGTCGTCCGACAGGCGGGCGCCCGGGCGCGCCCCGCCGGGCGCTCCGTACGCTGGCGTCGTGACCCTCCGAACATTCCGCGACACCCCCGCGCGCCCGCTCACCGCCCTGACCGCCGTCCTGCTCACCGCGGGCCTGCTGGCCGGGTGCTCGTCGACCGACGAGCCCGGCGCCGACGCCACGTCGTCGACGTCCACGTCGACCGCGAGCGAGGAGACGAGCGCGCCCGCCGACGACGCGACGGACGAGGCGTCCGACGACGAGTCCAGCGACACCGACGACGCCCCGGAGTTCTCCTACGAGGGCCGCGCCGGCACGACCGCGCTCGACCTGCTGCTCGAGGCCGACCCGTCCGCCCAGGTGACCGGCGAGGGCGAGAACGCGTTCGTCACGGCGATCGACGGCGTCGTGGCGGACCCGGACAGCGAGTTCTGGGCGCTGTACGTCAACGGCGAGATGGCTACCGTGGGAGCAGGATCCCTCGAGACGACGGACGGGGACGAGATCACGTGGAAGCTCGAGACGTTCACCTCGTGACGCGCTCGTCGAGCGTGGCGCTGCGCTGGTGGCGCCCGGCGCTCGTCGTGGCGCTCGCGGCCCTTGCTGTCGTGTGGCGGCTCGTGCGCGCCGACCTCGGCGCGCCGCCGAACCTCGAGCTCGTCACCGCCGCCACGTTCGCCGCGACGCTCCTGCTGCGCTCGCGCTGGGCGTTCGTCGTGCCGCTGGCCGTGACGGTCGTGTCTGACGTCGTGCTCGGCAACACCGCGATCGCGCTGTTCACGTGGAGCGCGTGGCTCGTCGTCGGGCTGGGCTCGCTGCTCGCGCGGAACACGACCGGCTGGCGGCGCGTGGGCGCGGGCGCGGCGTTCGGCGTCGCGGGATCGCTCTGGTTCTTCGCGTGGACCAACTTCGGCGTCTGGCTCCAGGGCCGCGGCGTCTGGTACCCGGCGGGTGTCGACGGGCTCGTCGCGAGCTATGTCGCGGGCCTGCCGTTCCTGCGCACCATGCTGCTGGGCAACCTCGTGCTCGTGCCGCTGGTCGCGGCGGGCACGCTGCTCGTGGACCGGCTCGAGGCGTCGCACGGGATGGTCGCGGCCCGACCCGCCTGACCCGCGCGGTAGCGTGGTCCGTGCCGGACGACCGCTCGGGCTGAGCCGGCGCGGCGACGGGCTCGGCCGGGCAGGAGGAGGACACCCATGGCGGGACACCGGATCTTCGGGATGAGCTTCGCGAGCATCTACCCGCTCTACGTGACCAAGGTGGAGCGCAAGGGGCACTCGACGGACGAGCTCGACCAGGTCATCGGCTGGCTGACCGGCTACGACGGCGCCGGCCTGGCGCAGGCGATCGCGGACGAGATCACGCTCGAGGAGTTCTTCGACCGGGCGCCCGCGTGGAACCCGAACGCCGCGCTCATCACCGGGGTGATCTGCGGCGTCCGCGTCGAGGACATCGAGGACCCGCTCATGCAGAAGATCCGCTACCTCGACAAGCTCGTCGACGAGGTCGCACGCGGCAAGAAGATGACGTCGATCCTGCGCGGCGAGACGGCGGCCGCCTCCTAGGCGGCCGCGCTCAGCCGAGCTGCTCGGCGATCCCGACGATGATCCCGCCCGGCCCGCGCAGGTAGCAGAGCCGGTAGACGTCCTCGTACTGGACGATCTCTCCCATCACCTCCCCGCCGTGCGGCCCGAGTCGCGCGACCGTGTCGTCGATGTCGTCGACGGCGAACATCACCCGGTGCAGGCCCAGCACGTTCGGTGGGGCGGTGCTCAGGCCGAGGTCGAGCGGCGTGGGTGCGTGGTACCGCGTGAGCTCGAGGCGCCCGTGCCCGTCGGGGACGCGCATCATCGCGATCTCCGAGCGCAGGCCGTCGAGCCCGACGACGCGCTCCGCCCACCGCCCCTCGATCGTCATCCGGTCCTCGAGCTCCATACCCAGCTCAGCGAAGAACGCGATGGCCGCGTCGAGGTCGTCGACGACGACGGCGACGTTGTCGAGGCGCTGGAGCGCCATGGGGTGCCTCCTCGATCGGTCGGTACGGTGCTGTCCGGTCCCCGGGTCACGCGTCGTGCTCGACGCCGCGCCCCGGCTTGCTCATGTCGCCCGTCCCGGGCGTGCCGTCGGCGAGGCCGTAGCGCAGCAGGACGGTGCCCGTCGGGCTGGGCGTCGGAGGCTCGAGGAGGGTGAGGTTGGTGGGGACGGCGCCGCCGTCGAACACGGTCTTGCCGGTGCCGAGCACGATGGGGTGCACCCACAGGTCGAGGCGGTCGAATAGCCTCTCGTGCAGCAGCGTCTGCACCAGGTCGAGGCTGCCGACGACCTTGACGTGCTCGTGCCGGTCGCGCACCTCGCGCACCGCCGCGGGCAGGTCCGGGCCGAGCAGCGTCGACCCGGCCCATGACAGGTCGGGCGTGCCGCGCGACGCCACGTACTTGGGGACGCGGTTGAACAGCGCGGCGAAGTCGTCGTCCTGCCCGCCCTCTTGGAACGGCCAGTACGACGCGAAGATGTCGTACGTGCGCCGCCCGAGCAGCAGCGCGTCCGTGCCCTCGTACGCCGCGGCGATCTGCGCCCCCGCGACGTCGTCGAGCAACGGTGCCTGCCAGCCGCCGAACGCGAACCCGCCCTCCGGGTCCTCCTCCGGACCGCCGGGCGCCTGCCCGACGAGGTCGAGGGTCGTGAACAGCTCGATCTCGATGGATCCCATGGTCGTCTCCAGGTCGGCTCGCCGTCTCGGTCCAGGGGTAGACCGCGGGGCGCCGCGGAAGTCATCGAGCAGCGCGGAGGGAACAGACCTCCACGGCGACGAGGCCGAACGGGGTGTGCTCGACGACGAGGGAGCCGGGGTTCCGGCAGGGTCCGTCCCGGTAGGAGCGGCGGCACCGGAACGCGGGACGGCGACCGCTCGCCGCCCGACGTGCAGCCCTGCGAGGCCCGACCGTGTCGACGTGGCGCACCCCACAGCGCACGGTTGGAACGGCGGGCAGCCGCCGAGCGTCCTACGCTCAA
This sequence comes from Cellulosimicrobium sp. E-16, assembly GCF_049913115.1. Classification (NCBI taxonomy): domain Bacteria; kingdom Bacillati; phylum Actinomycetota; class Actinomycetes; order Micrococcales; family Promicromonosporaceae; genus Cellulosimicrobium; species Cellulosimicrobium sp. E-16. Next base: position 2,751,303 of record NZ_CP183974.1, on the reverse strand, counting down.
GGACGCGGGAGCCGGCGGCACCAGCCGTCTTCCTGCCCGGCGCGGTCGCGCGGCCGCACCGGCGGTCACGCGCTCCCGGTCGTCTCGTCGCTGAGCCGGGCGCTGGTGCGTCCGGCCGTCTGGAGATCGTGTGTCAGGAAACGCCACCACCAGGTTCACCAACGTCGCGCTGCTGTCCGTCACCAGTCGGCTCCCCACCGGCGTGCGGACGTCTGCCGAGGTGCAGGAGCGTCTTGCTCCCGCGCTGCGACGGCTGCGCCTCCCGTCCACGCTCCTGCAACGCGTGGCGGGCGTGCACGAGCGGCGCGCCTGGACCGCCCAGGAGGACGTCGACGCCGCCACGGTCGCCGCGGGGCAGGAGGCGCTGCACGCCGCCGGGGTGGACCCGAGCGACGTCGGGCTCCTGATCAACACGTCGGTCACGCGCAAGCACCTCGAGCCGTCGGTCGCGGTGCGGCTGCACCACGGGCTCGACCTGCCGTCGTCGGCCACCAACTTCGACGTCGCCAACGCGTGCCTCGGCTTCATCAACGGCATGAGCCTCGCGGCGGGCATGATCGAGTCCGGCCAGATCCGCTACGCGGTCGTCGTCGACGGCGAGGACGCCGACATCATCCACGACCGCACGATCGAGCGGCTGCTGCGCGAGGACCGGGACCGCGACGACTTCATGCAGGAGTTCGCCTCGCTCACGCTCGGGTCCGGCTCGGCCGCCGCCGTGCTGGGGCGCGCGGACGAGCACCCGCGCGCCCACCGCGTGCTCGGCGGCGTCACCCGCGCCGCCACCCGGTTCCACGACCTGTGCGTCGGAAGCACCGAGGGCATGTTCACCGACGCCAAGGCGCTGCTCGAGGGCGGCCTCGAGCTCGTCGTGGACGCGTGGAAGGACGCCGTCGCCGACTGGGACTGGTCGTCCATGGACCGGTACGTCACGCACCAGGTCTCGCGCGTGCACACCGACGCGATCGTCGAGGCGGTGGGCCTGAACCCCTCCCGCGTGCCCGTCACCTACGACCGGCTCGGCAACGTGGGGCCGGCGTCCGTGCCGATCACGCTCGTCGAGGAGCAGGACACGCTGGGCGCGGGAGACCGGGTGCTGCTCATGGGCGTGGGCTCGGGCATCAACACGGCGATGCTGGAGCTGGCCTGGTGACCGGGCCCGCCCTCATGCCCGCGACCGATTCCCTCCTGCGCCCCGCCGGCACCGTCCCGCACGGGCTGCCGGGCCTGGACCCGCGCTACAGCCACGTGCTGCGCGACGCCCGGGGCGCGACCTGGCACTACCTCGACACGGGTCCTGAGCTCGAGCGGCACGGTGTCGCGCCTGTCGGCACCGTGCTCGCCGTGCACGGCAACCCCACGTGGTCCTACCTGTGGCGGGGTCTCGTGACCGACTCCGTCGCCGCCGCCCGGGGCGGCGGTGCGGTGTGGCGCGTCGTCGCCGTCGACCAGCTCGAGATGGGGTTCTCGGCCCGCACGGGAGAGCACCGCCCGCTCGCCCGCCGTGTCGCCGACCTGGGCGCCTTCACCGACGCCCTCCGTCTCGCCGGGCCCGTCGTCACCCTCGGCCACGACTGGGGCGGCGTCGTCTCCCTCGGCTGGGCCGTCGACCACCCCGACCTCCTCGCCGGCGTCGCGCTGCTCAACACGGCCGTGCACCAGCCCGACGGCGCCTCGGTGCCCGCGCCGCTGCGCCTCGCGCTCGCCGGACCCGTGCACCGGCTCGGCACCCGCACGACGCCCGCCTTCCTCGACACGACGCTCGCACTGGCGCGCCCACGGCTGGCCACCGACGTCGCCAGCGCCTACCGGCTGCCCTACCGCGTGGCGCACGACCGCGACGGGATCGAGGGCTTCGTCGCCGACATCCCCGTGGACGCCTCGCACCCCAGCGCGCCCGAGCTCGACCGCATCGCCGACGGCGTCGCGCGGCTCCGCGTGCCCGCCGTGCTGCTGTGGGGACCGCACGACCCGGTGTTCTCCGACCGCTACCTCGACGACCTCGTCCGCCGGCTGCCGCACGCGCACGTGCACCGGTTCGCGGACGCCGGCCATCTCGTCGCCGAGGATGCCGACTGGACGCCCGCCGTTCTCGGGTGGCTCAGGGACGTGCTGTCCGGGGCCGGTGCCACCGGTGCTGAGGGGAGTGCCCACTCGCCGTTCGTGCCGCTGTGGGCGGGAATAGACGCGCGGGCGGGGGACGACGCGCCCGCGGTGCTGGACATGGCGTCGACCGATGCCGACGGGTCTGCCCGGGTCGTGAGCTGGCGGGCGCTGCACCGGCAGGTGCGGCGGGTGGCTGCGGGGCTGCACGCGATCGGGGTGCGCCGGGGCGATCGGGTGTCGCTGCTGGTGGAACCGGGGCCCACGCTGACCGCGCTCGTCTACGCGTGCCTGCGGATCGGGGCCGTCGTGGTGGTCGCCGACGCCGGGCTGGGGATCCGCGGGCTCACCCGCGCCCAGCGCGGGGCGTGGCCGCGGTTCGTCGTCGCGCAGACCAAGGGCCTGGCCGCGGCGCGCGCGCTCGGCTGGCCCGGCGTGCGGATCTCGGCCGACCCGCTCGCGCCCGCGGTCCGTCGTGCGCTGGGCGTGGCGCACGAGCTCGTCGACGTCGCGCGCGCCGGGGAGGGCGCCGCGCTGCCACCCGAGCCCGGACCCGACGACGAGGCCGCCGTGCTGTTCACGTCCGGGTCGACGGGCCCGGCCAAGGGCGTCGTGTACTCGCACGCCCGCCTCTCCGCGCTGCGCGACACGCTCGCCGAGCACTTCGACGTCGGCCCCGACACCGGGCTCGTCACGGGCTTCGCCCCGTTCGCGCTGCTCGGGCCCGCGCTCGGCACGCGGTCGGTGACGCCGCGCATGGACGTCTCCTCACCGCGCACGCTCACCGCCCGGGCCGTCGCCGACGCCGTGCGCGCATCGGACGCGCGCATCGTGTTCCTCTCGCCCGCCGCAATCCTCAACGTGGTCGCGACCGCCGACGCGCTCGACGCCGCAGACCGCACCGCCCTCGCGCGCGTGCGCACGTTCCTCTCCACGGGCGCGCCGATCTCGGCCGGGCTGCTCGGCTCGGCCGCCGAGCTCATGCCCGCCGCCACGGCACACACCCCGTACGGGATGACGGAGTGCCTGCTGGTCACGGACGTCACGCTCGACGGCATCCGCGACGCCGCCGCGGCCCCCGACGCCGGCGTGTGCGTGGGCCGCCCCGTGCCCGGGGTGGAGGTGCTCATCAGCGCCCTCGACGACGACGGAGCCGCGACGGGCGCGCCGTCGATCGCGCCCGGCGTGCTCGGCGAGGTCCTCGTCCAGGCCTGGCATCTCAAGGAGCGCTACGACCGGCTGTGGCTCACCGACCTGGCCGCCGAGCGCGGCACCCCGCCCGGACGGTGGCACCGCACCGGCGACGTCGGGCACCTCGACGCGCAGGGCCGCCTGTGGATCGAGGGGCGGCTCGGGCACGTGCTCCGCACCGCCGACGGCCCGCTCGCACCCGTGGGGCCGGAGCAGCACGTGGAGCGGGTGGAGCAGGTGCGGCGGGCCGCCGTCGTCGGCATCGGGCCTGCGGGCCTGCAGCAGGCGGTCGCGGTGGTCGAGACCGCGCCCGGCGCCCGGCGCCCCGGGCTGGCGCCCGAGGCGCTGACCACCGCCGTGCGCACCGCGTCGCCCGTGGCGCTCGCGGCCGTGCTCGTGGTGCCGCGCATGCCCACCGACGTGCGGCACAACTCCAAGATCGACCGGGCGCGCCTCGCCGCCTGGGCGGACGGCGTCCTCGCCGGCGGGCGGGTGGGGCAGCCGTGACCGTGCTCGTGACCGGGGCGTCGGGGCTGCTCGGCGGCGCCCTCGCCCGTGCGCTCGTGGCACGCGGCGACGAGGTCCGCACGCTCCAGCGCCGCGCCTCCGGCGTGCCGGGCGCCGAGGACGTCCGGGGGTCCGTGACCGACCCGGCGGCCGTCGCGCGCGCCGTCGAGGGCGTCGACGCGGTCGTGCACCTCGCGGCCAAGGTGTCGCTCGCGGGCGAGCCCGCGGAGTTCCGCGCCGTGAACGTCGACGGCACGGCCGCGCTCCTCGACGCGGCCGAGCGCGCCGGGGTCGAGCGGTTCGTGCAGGTGTCCTCGCCGTCCGTGGCCCACCTGGGCTCGTCCCTGGTCGGGGCAAGCACGACGCCGGCCGACCCCCAGCACGCGCGCGGCGAGTACGCGCGCACGAAGGCGGCGGCCGAGCTGCTCGCGCTGGGCCGGGACCGCCGACGGCGGCCGGACGGGTCGGGCGGGACCGGGCCGAGCGTCGTCGCCGTGCGCCCGCACATCGTCTGGGGGCCGGGCGACACCCAGCTCGTCGAGCGGGTGCTCGAGCGAGCCGCGGGCGGGCGCCTGCCCCTGCTGGGGCACGGCGCGGTGCTCATCGACACGCTCTACGTGGACAACGCCGCGGACGGCATCCTCGCCGCGCTCGACCGCGCACACGACGTGCACGGTCGCGCGTACGTGCTGACCAACGGCGAGCCCCGCACCGTCGCCGACCTGCTCACGGGCATCTGCCGGGCCGGCAGCGTCGAGCCACCGCGGTGGCGCGTCCCGGCCGGGGTCGCGAGGGCAGCGGGAAGCCTGGTCGAGGCTGTCTGGCGGGTGCGACCGGGCGCCGACGAGCCGCCGATGACACGCTTCCTGGCCGAGCAACTGTCGACCGCGCACTGGTTCGACCAGCGGGCCACGCGCCACGACCTGCGCTGGCGCCCGGCCGTGAGCGTGGACGAAGGGCTGCGGCGCTTGGCCGCGCACTACGGCGGCACGGCCGCCTGACGCCGATCCGCATCACCTTCAGCGCCGCCTGGGTCCTGGGCGCTTGCCTGGCCTGGTCATGCACTGAGGAGACGGGCCCTAGGGCCTGTTTCGGAAGTGGTGTCTGACCTGGGGAGTGTCCGATGAACGGTGGGCGGGCCACGGCGTTCCTTAGTTGCTCGAGGGGTTGATGCGCCCCTCGAAGGTGATCGCGAACGCGTTCAGCGCGGCCTTCCACCGGATGACCCATCGTGCCCGACCGCGGCCGGTCGGGTCCAGGGACCGGGTCACGAGGTAGAGACACTTCAGCGCTGCGGCATCGTTCGGGAAGTGCCCACGGGCGCGGACCGCGCGCCGGTAGCGGGCGTTCAACGACTCGATCGCGTTCGTCGTGCAGATGATCTTGCGGATCTCCACGTCGTAGTCCAAGAACGGGATGAACTCGCCCCATGCGGACCGCCACAGCTTGACCGCGGCCGGATACTTGCCGACCCACTCGTCTGCGAACTCGTCCATCCGGACCTCGGCCTGCTCGGCGTTCACGGCTGTGTAGATCGGCTTGAGGTCGCGGGCCATCTTGTCCCAGTCCTGTCGGGCGGCGTAGCGGAACGTGTTGCGGATCAGGTGGATCACGCAGGTCTGCACCTGCGCCAGCTCCCACACGGTCGTGATCGCGTCCGGCAAGCCCTTGAGACCGTCGCAGACCGCGATGCACACGTCGCCCACGCCGCGGTTCTTGATCTCGGTGAGCACGTTCAGCCAGAACTTCGCGCCCTCCCCGCCGTCGCCGGCCCAGATCCCGAGGATGTCGCGTTCCCCGCGGGTCGTGACACCGATGACGACGTAGAACGGCTTGTTCGTGACCTGCCCGTCGCGAACCTTGACCACGAGGGCGTCGATGAAGATCACGGGGTAGACCTCGTCCAGCGGCCGGGTCTGCCATTCGGCCATCTCGGCGACGACCTTGTCAGTGATCCGCGAGACGGTGTCCTTGGAAACGCTGGCACCGTAGACCTCGGCGAAGTGCGCGCTGATCTCCCCGGTCGTGAGCCCCCGTGCGGTGAGGGACAGCACCAGCTCGTCGACACCGTTCAGGCGCCGCTGCCGCTTGCGAACGATCGTCGGCTCGAACGACCGTCACGGTCGCGAGGCACGTCGAGCTCCACCGGACCGATCTCCGTCAGGACCGTCTTGGACCGGGTGCCGTTGCGCTCGTTCGACCCGGTCTTGGCGGCACGCTCACCGGGCGGGTAGCCCAGATGCTCGGTCAGCTCCTCGTCCAGCGCGGTCTCCAAGACCTGCTTCGTCAGGCCGGTCAACAGCCCGTCCGGGCCGACCAGATCGATCCCCGCCGCCTTCGCCTGCGCCACCAGCTGCTGCGCCAGCGCCTGCTTCTCGTCCCCGTCGAGCGTCACGGGCTCGATGATCTCGGTCATCCTGCCTACTTCCCGCCAAGCCTGTGCTCGGCGTGTCAGGCCGAGACCCACCCACCGTTAATCAGACAGACCCCGACCTGAGTGGTCATGATGGCTTCGTACTCGATGGGGGTCAATCGTCCGAGACGCTGCTGGCGTCGGCGTCGGTGGTAGGTGCGTTCGATCCAGGTGATGATCGCGATCCGCAGCTCGGCGCCGGTGGCCCAGCGGCGGCGGTTCAGGACGTTCTTCTGCAGCAGGGCGGTGAAGGACTCCATGGCGGCGTTGTCGCCAGCGGAGGCGACCTGGCCCATCGATCCGAGCAGGTCGTGACGACGCAGCGCTGCCAGGAATCTCCGGCTTCGAAATTGGCTGCCTCTGTCGCTGTGCACGATGCATCCGGCCACGTCGGTGCCTTCAGCGCGGCGTCTGGCGACGGCGTTCTCGAGCGCCTGGACGGCCAGCCGCGACTTCATGCGGTCGCTGATGGAGTAGCCCGCGATCCGGCCCGAGTACACGTCCTTGATCGCGCACAGGTAGACCTTGCCCTCGCCGGTGGGGTGCTCGGTGATGTCCGTCAACCACAGCTCGTCCGGCTCCGAGGCGGTGAAGTCCCGGCGGACGAGGTCGTCGTGCGCGGGCGGGCCGGGCTTCCTACCGCTCTTCGTGCCTCGCTTCTTGCCTAACACGCTCCACCAGCCGCCCTCGGCGCAGCGGGCCCACATCGTGCGGTAACACGCGTCGTGGCCGGCATCACGGGCCTGGTCCCCCAACAGCCGGTACCCGAACTCCGGGTCGTCGCGGTGGGCGTCGAACAGGGCGTTCGCGAGATACGCCTGGTCGAGCTCGGTGGCCGTGACAGGGCAGGCGAGCCACTGGTAGTAGGGCTGTCTGGCGAAGTCGAGCACCCGGCAGGTCACCGCGACGGGGATCCCCGCCTCGGCGGGCTCACGGACCAGCGGGTAGCTCATTCTCCCGGCAGGTGCGCCTGGGCGAAGTACGCCGCCGCGCGGCGCAGCACCTCGTTCTCCTGCTCCATCAGCCGCACACGTCTGCGGGCCTCGCGCAGCTCGGCCGATTCCGACGCGCTCACGCCGGGCTTGGCACCGTCCTCGACGTCAGCGGCGTGCAGCCAGTTGCGCAGGCACGACTCCGAGAGATACCGAAGTCCTTCCCGACCTGCTTGACCAGGACCTCGCCCTGGCGGGCGACGGCCACGACGTCGTCGCGGAACTCTTTGGGGTGGGGTCTGGGCACGGGCCACATCCTTCCAGCAGCACCTCACGGCACCACACGTTCGGTGGCACCTATCCGTGCAGCAGTCCCACGTGCATAGGATTGCTGTCGTGGTGAGAGCGTCGAACGGTGCAGCGCCGGAACATGCTGCTGCGCCGAACTCCGAGGACGTTGGCCGAGGAGACCTGGTGATGTTGAGGCCCGATCAGGACGCGAGCAAGCGAAGCGTCTGCAACCTGGAATCAGCGTGAGTCCACGGCCAGGCGGAGAAGCTGACAAGCTTGGAAACAGGTATGAACTCGCCTGGGCGATTCGACATGCCCTCTATTGCATTGCTGACGGCGATCACTCCCTAACGCTCGAGGACGTGGACGTCGAAGCCGGCAAGGGTTCGGAGTTCACCTTCACGGCCGGCCCGTCTACTGAGGTGCATCAACTCAAGCGCCAGAACGGCAACAGCAACAGCTGGTCAGTTAAGGCTCTGGCTGATCTCAAGGTGCTCCATTCTGCTGCGGGGCACGTGGCTGCTGGTCGCGAGTTCCACTTCGTGTCGCTTGTCCCGTGTCGGCCACTGCAAGAGCTGGCTGAACGTGCACGGAAGTCCGCTGACCTCGTGGAGTTCACCCAGTCCTGGCTGACGAACGAGCTGCGCCCCGTCTTCGATCAGTTGGCCGCGGACGCCGTCCTAGGTAGTCCACAGAAGGCTCGGGACACCTTGCGAGGAGTGTGGTTCAAGGTCCAAGACGAAGGCGACATCGTTCGCATGAACGCTATGCTGGCTGGACGCCAGCTAGGTGGCGCCACGGGCGAACTCGTCTCGCTCGCGATCGGTGACATCCTGCTGGAGAACCTGGGCCGTCGGCTGACCCGTGTCGAACTGTTGGAGCTACTTGAGGCCAAGGAGATTCACCCGCCGACGTCCGACTCGCGCCGAAGCGCGAGCGAGCAGCTTCGCGCAGTGACTTCCAGTTGGCGCGAGTCTGTCAAACGCGAACTGCTGCAGCCGCGCATCGAGCGCAGCGAAGCCGTCGAGGCGATCGAATCGCTTCACGATCGTCGGGTCGCCTTCGTGTCCGGGACGGCGGGAGGCGGTAAGAGTTCTGTTCTGGATCAGGCCGTCGAGGCTCTGGAAACTTCGGGTGCGCAGGTGCTGGCATTGCGCCTCGACCGTCTGGAATCATTCGCGTCCACCACAGACCTTGGTCGGCAGTTCGGCTTGGAGACCTCGCCCTCAGTGCTGCTCGCCCTCGCCGCGGACGGTCGCGACGCGTATCTGGTTGTCGACCAGTTGGATGCGGTCAGCCTGGCGTCTGGCCGCATGCCCGAGAGCTTCGACGTCGTGATGGATCTCATCGGCGAGGCCCTGTCTGTAAGCGGCCTCAGGGTCATCCTGGCATGTCGCGAGTTCGACATCGATAACGACCATCGGATTCGCTCGCTGACTGATCGACCGGACACCGTGAAGGTCTCAGTTGGCCTCCTCTCTGCAGAGGCAGTCGATGCTGCCGTGACGTCGATGGGCCTCGATGCAACGAAGTTGACCTCCTCGCAACGGTCGATCTTGCAGACGCCGATGCATCTCGTGCTCCTAAGCTCGATCGCGAGCCAAGACAAAGCACTCGCATTTCACTCTAGGGGCTCCCTGTTCGAGGCCTACTGGGAGCGCAAGCGGCAGATGGCGCGTGCTAAGCGAGCTGATGTACGGTTCAACGCAGTGCTGTGTCGAGTTGCGAACGCGGCGAGTGACCGACAGACGCTGTCTGTTCCTATTGAGATTCTCGACGAGGACGAACTCATCGAAGATGCCAACGTTCTCGTGTCTGAGCACGTCCTAGCCCGCGGCGGCGGTCGGATTGCCTTCTTTCACGAGACATTCTTCGACTACGCCTTCGCGCGCCAGTGGGTGTCACGATCCGAGTCGCTGACGGACTTCCTACTGCGCGACGAGCAAGAGTTGTTCCGTAGAGGCCAGGTTCGCCAGATCTTGCAGCACCTCTACGAACGAGAACCCGAACGCTTCAGGGTGGAGGCGGTGGCAGTACTGACCAGCGACCGGGTGCGCTTCCACATCAAGGAGACGGTGCTCGCGGTGCTATCCAACCTCGGTGCGCCTAGCAGCGAGGACGCCGAGGTCATCTTCGATGTGTCAGCTACCGGGCCGACGTACGAGAATCAACTCTGGCTACACACCCGCCGCGTCCCGTGGTTCAGGCGCTTCTATGAGGACGGCACCATCGCGTCCTGGCTTGACAGCAACGACTCAACACTGCAGCAACGCGCAGTCAATCTCATGATGAGCGCGGTCAAAGAGATGCCTGATGAGGTGGCTGAACTACTCGGTGCTCGCCAATTCGCGCCAGAATATCTCAACTGGCTACGCCCGATCGCTCGCTTCTCTGATCCATTCCTGAGCCGCAGCCTCTTCGATCTCATCCTCGCAGCGGTCCGCGAGGGCGGTTTTGACGCGGCGGAGCACGAGCTGTGGTTGGCGGTTCACGACCTGGCGAAGCGGCAGCCACTCTGGGCTATCGAGCTGATAGAGGCTCGGTTCATCGAGCACGCCGACGCCCTTGTGCTCGATGAAAGCGGCAAGGTGGTTCTGCTCGGTGTGCGCGAGTACGCCGCCTCAGAGCTGGTCCGCGAAGCCGCCGCAACTGAGCCGCTGGCCTTCGCACAGGCAGCTGTCCCGTACCTGCGTCGTGTCATGGCAGCCACTGCGTATGAGCCTCGCCCAGACGATCCGATTCGCGATCGGCACTTCTGCGCGCGGTTCAAGGTCGACGAACTTGACGACAAGGACCTGGATGACGCCCTATTCTCCGGGGCAGTTCGCGCTCTGGAATCGCTCGCTCGAACGGTGCCGGAGGATATCCAGCTACTGCTTGAGGAGCTCGTCGAAGATCCTCACGACGCAGCCCAGTTCCTGCTCTACCGAGCGCTGACGGCCGGAGGGTCGACCTTCGCAGACTGGGCGGCGTCGCTTCTCCTCGAGGGGGGAGCTCGACTTGACTGTGGCTATATGGCCGACTCCGACTGGGCAGCACGTGAGCTGGTCAAGGCAATCGCTCCCCACTTATCTGACGACGTTCATCTGCAGCTTGAAGACCTGTTCCGTGATCTACGCAATGCCTACGAAGATCGTTACAGCTTCGGGCGGTCGGCGTTCACGTTCTTGTCGGCCCTCGAAGAGGACAGGTTGTCCCCTGCAGGTGTCCGCAGGTTGGGCGAGCACCGGCGCAAATTCCAAGAGGACGTGCCTTCGCAGCCTCAAGGCATCACGGGCGGCGCGATCGGATCACCCATCGAGCCGGACGCGGCAAGCAAGATGTCCGACGATCAGTGGCTCAAGGCGATGGCTAAGCACAACGCCGACCGAACGAACTGGAGCAACTTCACGGGCGGTGCCCGTGAACTGTCCCACGTTCTGCGCGAGCAGGCTAAGGCTGATCCGAAGCGATTCGCACTTCTAGCTCTTAAACTCACGCCTGACTTCAACCCGGCCTTCGCCGACGGACTCCTGATGGGCTTTGCCGACGCTGAGCGTTCAGACGACGCCGCGCCACTGATATACGACGCTGTTCGACATCTCGCGTCGCTCGGACACGACGATGTTGACAGGTGGCTCGGCAATGCTCTGAGGCGCTACTATCGGGACGCGCCCATCGATCTCGTCGAGCTGCTGCTTGAGCGTGCCCTTCAGTCGCCGGATCCCGAGGACGACTCGCCGATCTTTACCCGTGACGGCGACGACGGCCGTTCCGCCGCCGACATGCACATTAACGCCATTAACACCGGTCGCGGCAGCCTCGCGGAGGTTCTCGGTGACCTGCTAGTCTACGACGCCGACGGCGAACGGACCGAACTAGTCCGGCCTCACCTCAACACGCTCGCGAGTGACCCAGTGCTCTTCGTTCGTTCGAGCGCCGCTCACACGCTCGCGGCTGCCCTGCGTCATGCCCGACCAGATGCCGTCTCGGCGTTCAAGAAGTTGATTGACACCGACGATCGGATCTTGGCGGCCGGAATGGTGCAACGTCTGATGCTCTATATCGGCAACGTCGATCCGGATGTTATCACCCCGGTCATCCAACGCATGCTGGAGTCGTCGGACGGCGAAGCTAGGGAAGCCGGGGGAGTACTAGCTGCATTCGCGGGGCTCGAGTGGGGTCGTCCGGACTTGCTCACGAAGGCGCTCGGAGGCGACGTCATGACCCGTAAGGGGGTCGCCGAAGTGTGCGCGAATCGTGTTGACCGGACGTCGAACGCGTCGCTCGCATCCGGCACTCTCACTAAGTTGATGACTGATCAAGATGACGACGTGCTTACGGTGGTTGCCAGGGTCGCTCCGCATCTACGCAATCACCAGCTCCGCCCCTTCGCCGAACTGCTTGCCGCATTGATCGACTCGCCAGCATACGACCACGCCACACCGCAGCTCCTGCTGACCCTGCAGCACGCGCCGGACAAGGTTGATGACCTCGTCCTGAAGGTGTCGCAACGGTTCATCTCCGTCTTTGGCAGTGAGGCCGGTGACCTTCGGACAGGTGCTGCTGGCGATGCGCACTACGTCAGTGAGCTCGTAGTCCGTGGCTTGGCGCAATCTCGTGACAGGGGTCATCGGGCGGCGTTGCTCGACGTCCTGGACAATCTCCTAGAGCTCGGCGTCTATGGCGTCGACGAAGCGATCGTAGAAGCTGAGCGGCTATAGACCCTGTAGGGCGTGTCTGGAGCCTGACCCGGTTTCCCGGACACCTGATCTGAGGCGATGATCGCCTCGGGAGAGGAGTCCGTGATGCCTGCAGCCAAGCCGGCGGAGTTCCGGCGCAGAGCGGTGGACCTGGCCCGGCGCGGTGATGCGCCGGTGCGGCAGGTCGCGAAGGATCTGGGGATCAGCGAGTCGTGCCTGCGGCGGTGGATGGCCCAGGACGATGTCGACGCGGGTCGGCGCGAGGGCCTGACGTCCGAAGAGCGCAAGGAGCTGGTCGAGCTGCGTCGTCGGACTCGGGTGCTGGAGATGGAGAACGAGATCCTCAAGCGGGCATCGGCGTACTTCGCCCGGGAAAACGTGCTCCCAAAATGAGTGCCCGGCTCGTTCGCGAGCTCGCCGGCGACGGGGTTCCCGTCGCGGTGACCCGACTTTGATCACAGATCGGTGGTTCTGGCGGGTGTATGCCGTTGACCTGCGGGTTCGCGGTCGCGAAGGTGAGATTCTGTGCACTAACCGGCGGCTCTAGGCTTGCTGGGTGGCTCCGCACATCCGCACCGTGACGACGGCGTCCGGGGCGCGGGCGGTGCAGATCGTGTACTCCAACCGCAAGGGTGCCCGGGACATCAGGCACATCGGGTCTGCGCACGACGACGTCGAGCTCGAGCTGTTGAAGACCGTCGCGCGGCAGACGCTTGCGGGTGGGCAGGATGAGCTTGACCTCGGCCTGCAGCCGCCGCCCGAGGCGGGCGGGCCGTTGCCGATCAAGACTTCGCGGATGGGGCACCTGTGGGACGCCTTGAGCAGCGTCGGGAGGGACTGCCCCAGCATCGGTTGACTCCTGATCTGTGAGGACTGTGGTCCTCGCTGGAAGGATGTCCCCGTGCCTAAGCCCTATCCCGCCGAGTTCCGTCGTGATGTGGTCGCTGTTGCCCGTCAGGGTGGCTCGATCGCTCAGATCGCCAAGGACTTCGGGATCACCGAGTCCTGTCTTCGTAACTGGCTCAAGGCGGCCGACGTCGAGGACGGTGTGCAGCCCGGTGTGACGAGGCAGGAGTCGGGCGAGCTGCGTGAGCTCAAGCGGCGCAACCGTCAGCTCGAGCAGGAGGTCGAGATCCTGCGCCGGGCGGCGGCGTACTTTGCGAAGGAGATCTCCCCAAAATGACGTACCCGCTGGTCGGTGACCTGGCCGCAGACGGTATCCCCGTCGCGGTGACCTGCCGGGTGCTCGGGTTCTCCAAGCAGGCCTACTACGCGTGGAAGGCCCGCCCCGTCACGCCCGCAGACCTGCAGCGGGCCTACCTGATCAACGCCGCCATGGGCGTGCACCGTGACGACCCGGAGTTCGGGGTACCGGTTCGTCGCCGACGAGCTGGCCGACGCCGGCCTGCGCGTGTCGCCCAACACGGTCTGGTCGCTGTGCCGCGAGGCCGGCATCGTCTCGAGCGTCCACCGCCGACGCAGGTCGGGGAAGAAGGCTGGCCCGCCCGTGCACGACGGCCTCGTTCACCGGCAGTTCCCCGCTGATGGTCCGGACCGGTTGTGGCTGACCGACATCACCGAGCACCCGACCGGCGAGGGCAAGCTCTACCTGTGCGCGATCAAAGACGCCTGGTCCGGGCGGATCGTGGGCTACTCGATGGACTCACGCATGAAGTCCTCGCTCGCCGTCGCCGCGCTGAACAACGCCACCGCCCTGTGCGAGGTCGCCCCAGCGACCGCCGAGCAGACCGGCACGATCTGTCACTCGGACCGCGGCAGTCAGGGCGGATTCAACTGGTCGTCGCAATACGTTGTTGTTCGAGCGATCGTAGGTGCTCGTCCCATGCTTCGGCGGGGGTGCGCCAGCCGAGTCTCTTCCGCGGCCGAGTGTTGAGCGCGTGGGCGACGGCGGTGAGGTCGTCGGCGTTCCAGCGGGCCAGGTCGGTGCCCTTGGGGAAGTACTGGCGCAGCAGGCCGTTGGTGTTCTCGTTCGTCCCGCGCTGCCACGGGCTTCGGGGATCTGCGAAGTAGACCTTGAGGCCGGTGTCGATGGTGAACTGGGCGTGGGCGGACATCTCCTTGCCGCGGTCCCAGGTCAGTGATCGCTTCAGGTCGTCCGGCATGGGTGCCAGTGCCGCGGTCAGCGCCTTGTTCATCGAGATGGCGCCGTAGCCCGAGAGCGCCGCCCCGTTCTTGACGATGGGCTGCTCGCGCCATCCTTCCTCCCTGGGGAGGTGGACGAGGGTCGTGAAGCCCGTCGTGCGTTCGACGACGGTCCCGATCGCTGACCTATTGATGCCGATGATCAAGTCACCCTCGTGGTGGCCCGGGATAGCCCGGTCCTCGACCTCGGCGGGCCGCACGCTGATCAGGACGTCCTCGGTGACGTGCGCCCAGGCCACGCGCTTCGAGCGGGCACGGGGCATCCGCAGCGCCCGACCGGTGCGCAGGCACAGGATGAGTTCCCGCTTGAGTGCACCGCGGGCCTCGATGAACAGGGCCTGGTAGATCGCCTCGTGGCTGATCCGCATGGACTCATCATCGGGGAAGTCGATCTGGAGGCGGTTCGAGATCTGCTCCGGGCTCCACGCATTGACCCACCGACGGTCTTCGCGGTGCGGCTTGTTCAGACCCTTCCAGTCCCGCTCCGTCGGGCCGGCCACGATCGCGCCATCCGGCATGCAAATCTGACCAGAGAGCCGATCTTCGACGTACTCACGCAACCGCTGGTTCACCGCGAGCTTCGCGGTCTTGGGCCGGCGGGCGAACAGCTCCGCCTTCCACTGCGCCACCGAAGCCCGGTACTCGAGCTTGCCGCCCCGAGTGGCCGCGTTGCGGCGCAACTCCCTCGAGATCGTCGACGGGCTCCTTCCGAGCGCGGTGGCGATCGCGCGAACGCCCTTGCCGAGCGCGTTGAGGATCGCGATCTCCTCTCGCTCCGCGAACGACAGATACCGGCCCGACGGGGCAGGCCAGGAGTACGGCGTCATCCCGCCAGCGTGGCGGAACCACCGTTGACCCACGGCCTGCGCCACGCCCACTGCCTCGGCGGCCTCACGCGGCAACTTCCCCGTGGCGACCTCGTCCCAGAACTCGCGCTCCTTCGCGTGGTGATGACCTGGATGCCCCGGTGATCGCATCGGTCCGCGCTTGGCTGTCTCCGTCTCCCACTTCGATGGTCGTCCCACAACACCCTCCTGACCTCGGGTGTTGCGACCACCGGTTGAGCCCGGGCAGTTTCGCTCCAGGCGCTTCGTGGTCGCACTGCATCACCACGGCATCACCGGATCCATGGGCCGTGTCGGCGCCGCCGGGGACAACGCGGCCATGGAGAGCTTCTTTGCCCTGCTGCAGAAGAACGTCCTCAACCGCAAGCGGTGGGCCACCCGTGACGAGCTGCGCCTGGCGATCATCACCTGGATCGAGAAGACCTACCACCGGCGTCGCCGCCAAGAACGACTCGGACGTATGACACCCGTCGAGTTCGAGACCGTCTACGCTGCCAACACCCTGGCCCTCGCGGCCTGAATCGAAGAGTCAACCGATGCTGGGGCAGTCCCGCCTTATGACGCGCTCGGGTTCGGTGCCGCAGCGGCCGGGGATGAGGTCTTCCGGCACCTGGTCCTGGCCCGGATCATCGAGCCCACCTCGAAGTTCGACTCTCTGCGGGTGCTCGCCGAGGCCGGGATCGAGACGGTTTCGTATCCGACGATCACCCGCCGGCTGCGGGTCTACTGCGCCGAGGGGTGGCGTGAGCAGATTGCCGCGGCGTGCGCACGGCACGCGAACCTGGCCCCGGCCACCCTCGTGCTCTACGACGTGACCACGCTGTACTTCGAGACGCACGAGGGCGACGGGTTCCGCGAGTCCGGGTTCTCCAAGGAACGCCGCATCGAGCCGCAGATCACCGTGGGCCTGCTGACGGACGCGGCCGGGTTCCCGCTGATGGTGAACGCGTTCGAGGGCAACGAGGCCGAGACCACCACGATGCTGCCGACGCTCAAGTCGTTCATGACCACCCACCACCTGGCGGACGTGGTGATCGTCGCCGATGCGGGCATGATCTCGGACGCGAACAAGCGCGCGATCGAGGCCTAGGGCCTGGCGTTCATCCTCGGGGCGAAGACGCCCGAGGTCCCGTACCAGATCGAGAAATGGCACCGCGAGCACCCTGGCGAACAGATCCCGGACGGGCACATATCCACCCAGCCCTGGCCCGCAGCACCCTCGGACAAGCGCCGTGACCAGGTCTTCTACTACCAGTACTCCCACGACCGGGGTCGACGCACCCTGCACGGCATCGATGAGCAGGTCCGCAAGGCCGAAGACGCCGTGGCCGGCCACCTCGGTCAAGCGGAACCGGTTCGTCCAGGTCACCGGCGCGACCAAGGCCGTCAACCGCGACCTGGAAGCCAAGGCCAGAGCCCTGGCCGGGATCAAGGGCTACGTCACGAATATCACCGACCCGAACCCCGAGTTGGTGATCGGCGCCTACCGGCGCCTGCTGCAAGTCGAGAAGTCGTTCCGGATGGCGAAGTCCGATCTCGCCGCCCGGCCGATCTACGCCAGGACGCGCGACTCGATCGAGGCGCACCTGAGCATCGTGTTCGCCGCGATCGCCGTCGGTAGATGGATCGAGGAGACCACCAGCTGGTCGCTGCGCAAGTTCGTCAAGACCGCCCGCCGCTACCGCACCATCGAAATCACCCTCGGCAACCCCGAACAAACAGGTCGCGAGGGACTTTGGTACCAGCGAGTACCGCCTGCACAACTGGCCGCATCAGGCGGACGTCGAAGGCAGTGCCGGACCGGGCGCGACCAATTCCGTGTCGGCCGAGTCGCGAGAAGACACGATGCGCACGAGAACGCTGTCGCCAGGCGCCGGGCAGAGGGCGCTGAAAGGAACGCGTCAGACCTGAGGATCCTTGTCGCGTTCGAGCGAACGCCTGCAGACGAGCTTGAGATCAGCGATGGCCGCACGCAAGGGACGGACGACCGACTCGGGCGGGTCTTCGCCTGGGACTCCACCATCGACGTTGACCCAGAAGTAGAACCCGTCCCACGCGCTGACGAACTTCGCCCAAGCAGTCTCGACGTCCTCTTCAGCCAAGAGGCGCATGCGGACGGTGATCTCGTCCATGGATGCCAGAGTGAGAGGGGCGCCGGCGGGCTGCGGCGACAGATTGAACTCCTGCTCGCTGTTGGAAGCCCAAACGGCATCGAGTCTCCGCTCCTGATCAACCGCGTGCCCCAGGGCATCTGCGTATACACCAAGGCGGTCCTGACGGACACGGTCCGCGCGTTGCCGTTGGTGGTTCTGGGCAGCGAGGCGCTCAGCATGCTTCCGCGCCTGAGCCGCTGTGAGCGTGGTTGCGCCCAGACCTGCAAGGGCCACCAGGACCGTGGCCACCGACTCCCAACTCATGGGCACAACCTGCCATATGGGCTCTCGCAGTGTCGTGGCAGTCCGGCCTTCGCGGCCTAAGCGGTTGGGTCAACCGATCCTGGACGGTCCTGAAGGGGACTGCTGCACGAACATGCGACGTCGGTGATGTAAGGGTCCGCGTCGTCCCGCAGACTGTAGCGTCAGGCGAGACGCCTCAATGGTCGGCGACCCAGAGCGGCGGGCCCAGCGGTGCGGTAGTCCAATGCGGTCAGAACCTTCACCCACTGCAAACGTGCAGGTCCAACCGCATTTCGTGTCGTTTCTCGTTCGTCGACGGCGATATCGCCGCAGGGCAGAGCGATTCCGGTCTCCCAAGCACTCTGGCCGCCCTCTGGCTGTCCCACAGCCGAACGAGAAACAACACGTTTTGGTACGGTGAGGTCCGTCCAGCGGCGGCTGGATACGTGACCGGCGGACGTCCCCGCAGGTCATGATCTGCGAGAACAGCCCGCCACCAGGTCCAGGCGACCCGCCCGGAACCTCACACCGAGAAGTACTTCGCCTCGGGGTGGTGGAAGACGAACGCGTCGGTCGACTGCTCCGGGTGGAGTTGGAGCTCCGCGGAGAGCTCGACCCCCACGCGCTCGGGGCGCAGGAGCTCGACGACCTTGGTGCGGTCCTCCATGTCCGGGCAGGCCGGGTAGCCGAGCGAGAAGCGCGCGCCGCGGTACTCGAGCTTGAACATGCCCTCCACCTCGGTCGGGTCCTCGTCGGCGAACCCGAGCTCGGCGCGCACGCGCGAGTGCCACATCTCGGCCAGCGCCTCGGTGAGCTGCACCGACAGGCCGTGCAGCTCCATGTACTCGCGGTAGTGGTTCCCGGCGAACAGCTTCGCAGTGTGCTGATCCACGGAGGCGCCCATGGTGACGAGCTGGACGGGCAGCACGTCGTACCGGCCGGTCTCCTCGACCCACGACCGCGGCTTGACGAAGTCGGCGAGGCACAGGTGCCGGTCGCGTCGCTGGCGCGGGAAGGTGAAGCGCAGCCGCTCGGTCCCGGGCTCGCCGCCCGACCCGCCGTCGGGCGCGCCGATCCCCGCGAGCCCGGCGCCGTGGTGCGCGACGACGACGTCGTCACCCTCCGACCACACCGGGAAGTACCCGTACACGACCGACGGGTCGACGACGCCCTCGGTGCGGATGCGCTCGTACCAGGCGTTGAGGCGCGGGCGGCCCTCGGTCTCGACGAGCCCCTCGTACGACGCCCCGTCGTCGCCACGCCCCGGCTTGAGACCCCACTGGCCCATGAACGTCGCGCGCTCGTCGAGGAACGCCGCGTACTCGGCGAGCTGGACGCCCTTGACGAGGCGCGTGCCCCAGAACGGGGGAGCGGGCACCGGGTTGCCGGCCGCGACGTCGGACCGCGCGGGCAGCTCCTCGAGGGGCGTCTCGGTCACGGTGACCACGGCGTGCCGGCGCTTCTTGAGCGCGGGCAGCCCGACGGCGTCGGGCGACTCGCCGCGCGCGACGCGCACGAGCGGCTCCATGAGGCGCAGGCCCTCGAACGCGTCGCGCGCATACCGGACGACGCCGGGGAACTGGCCCGCGAGGTCGTCCTCGACGTACGTGCGCGTGAGCGCCGCGCCACCGAGCAGGACCGGCCAGCGGCCGGCGAGCCCGCGCGACGCGAGCTCCGCGAGGTTCTCCTTCATGACGACGGTGGACTTCACGAGCAGCCCGGACATGCCGATGACGTCGGCGTCGTGCTCCTCGGCGGCCTCGATCATCGCGGAGATCGGCTGCTTGATGCCGATGTTGACGACCGTGTAGCCGTTGTTGGTGAGGATGATGTCGACGAGGTTCTTGCCGATGTCGTGCACGTCGCCGCGCACTGTCGCGAGCACGATCGTGCCCTTGGACCCGGTCGAGCCCTCGACCTTCTCCATGTGCGGCTCGAGGTAGGCGACCGCGGTCTTCATGACCTCGGCGGACTGGAGCACGAACGGGAGCTGCATCTCGCCGCGCCCGAACAGGTCGCCCACGACCTTCATGCCCTCGAGCAGGTGCTGGTTGACGATGTCGAGGGCCGCGATGCCGGACGCCATCGCGGCGTCGAGGTCCTCTTCGAGACCCTTGCGCGCGCCGTCCACGATCCGCCGCTCGAGCCGCTCGCCAACGGGCAGCGCCGCCAGCTCCGCCGCCCGCTGGTCCTTGAGCGCCGCCGAGTCGACGCCCTCGAACAGGTCGAGCAGCCGGGCGAGCGGGTCGTGCGTGAGGTTCCCCTCGTCGTCGTACACCCGCCGGTCCCACACGAGGTCGAGCGCGGCCTCGCGCTGCTCGTCGGGGATCTGCGCGAGGGGGAGGATCTTCGCGGCGTGCACGATCGCGGAGTCCAGCCCCGCCTCGGCCGCCTCGTGCAGGAACACCGAGTTGAGCACCGTGCGCGCCGCGGGGTTGAGCCCGAACGACACGTTCGACACCCCGAGCGTCGTGTGGATGCCGGGGTAGCGGCGCGTGATCTCGCGGATCGCCTCGATCGTCTCGATCGCGTCGCGCCGCGTCTCCTCCTGGCCGGTGGCGATGGGGAACGTCAGGGCGTCGACGATGATGTCGTCCACGCGCATGCCCCAGTCGCGCGTGAGCGTCTCGACGAGCCGGGTCGCGATCTCCACCTTGCCCGAGGCGGTGCGCGCCTGGCCCTCCTCGTCGATCGTGAGCGCGACGACGGCCGCACCGTGCTCGACCACGTGCGGCATGATCCGCGCGAACCGCGACGTCGGGCCGTCGCCGTCCTCGAAGTTCACCGAGTTCACGACGGCGCGCCCACCGACGAGCTCGAGCCCCGCCGCGATGACCTCGGGCTCGGTCGAGTCGATGACGAGCGGGAGCGTCGAGGCGCTCGCGAGGCGCGAGACGACCTGCTTCACGTCCGCGACGCCGTCGCGCCCCACGTAGTCGATGCACACGTCGAGCAGGTGCGCGCCGTCGCGCGTCTGGGCGCGCGCGATCTCGACGCACTCGTCCCAGTTCTCCGCGAGCATCGCCTCGCGGAACGCCTTGGACCCGTTGGCGTTCGTGCGCTCGCCGATCGCGAGGAACGACGCATCCTGGTGCAGGTCGGTGTGCGAGTACAGGCTCGCGACGCCGTTCTCGCGCTCCGGGTGCCGCTCGACGACGGGTCGGGCACGCACCGCCTCGACGACGCGGCGCAGGTGCTCGGGCGTGGTGCCGCAGCAGCCCCCGACGAGCCCCAGGCCGAACTCGGTGACGAACTGCGTGTGCGCGGCGGCGAGCTCGTCGGGCGTGAGCGGGTAGGACGCGCCGTTCGGGCCGAGCACGGGCAGGCCCGCGTTCGGCATGCACGTCACGGGGATCTCCGCGTGCCGCGACAGGTGCCGCAGGTGCTCGCTCATCTCGGCCGGGCCGGTCGCGCAGTTGAGGCCGATCGCGTCGACGTCGAGCGCCTGGAGCGTCGTGAGCGCGGCTCCGATCTCGGAGCCCATGAGCATCGTGCCCGTGGTCTCGACCGTCACCTGGACGATCACGGGGACCTCGCGCCCGACGTCGCGCATCGCGTTCCGCGACCCCGTCACCGCGGCCTTGGCCTGGAGCAGGTCCTGGCTCGTCTCGACGAGGATCGCGTCGACCCCGCCCTCCAGCAGGCCCGCGGCCTGCTCGGCGAACGTGTCGCGCAGGTGCGCGTACGTCGTGTGCCCGAGGCTCGGCAGCTTCGTGCCCGGCCCCATCGAGCCGAGCACCCAGCGCGGCTGCTCGTCGGTCGCGAACGCGTCGGCGCGCTCGCGCGCGATCCGTGCCCCGGCCGCGGCGAGCTCGCGGATGCGGTCGTCGATGTCGTAGTCCGACAGGTTGGACCAGTTGGCCCCGAACGTGTTCGTCTCGATCGCGTCGACCCCGACCTCGAGGTAGGCGTCGTGCACCGCGGCGATGATGTCGGGCCGCGAGACGTTGAGGATCTCGTTGCAGCCCTCGAGCCCCTGGTAGTCCTCGAGCGTCGGGTCCTGCTCCTGGATCATCGTGCCCATCGCGCCGTCGGCGACCACGACGCGCGTGCGCAGCGCGTCGGCAAGGGCCCGGGAACGGGCGTCGGCGAGGTCCTGGGGAACGACGATCGGCATGCTCGCAGCGTAGATCGCGCGCGCCCGATCGTGGGATGCCGTCTCAGCGGGACCCAGCGAGCGTCCGGACGGTGTGGGAAAAGCGCGTGCCCGACGGCGCGGGCGCACCTACCGTGGTCGGCATGTCCTCTTCCGCGACCGACCAGGTCGAGAACCCGGCCCCCACGACGCTCGCCCTGATCGCCGAGCGCGCCGCCGCGCCGTCGACCCTGCCGGCCGTGACGGCGGGCGACCTGACGTGGCGCCCCGCCGATCCGGCCGACGCGCCCGCGCTGCTTGCCCTGCGCAACGGCATCGCCGAGGCGGACCAGGAGCCGTACCGCGAGACGATCGGCGAGATCGAGGAGCTCTTCACCGCGCCGTGGCGCGACCTCGCGGCCGACTCGCTCGTCGGCGTCGACACCGACGGGACGCTGCGCGCGTACGCCCTGGTCGACACCAACCCGGGGGACGCGAACACCGTGCGCGCGTTCCTCTGGGGCGGCGTCCACCCCACCCACCGAGAGCGCGGCGTCGGGCGGGAGCTGTTCGCCTGGGAGATCGCGCGCGGGCGCCAGCTCCTCGCGGCGAGCGGCAAGGAGCTGCCCGCGCGCCTGCTCACCTACGGCGAGGACACCGACCCGCCGGCGAAGGCGCGGCTCTACGCGCGCTTCGGGCTCGAGACCCGCCGCTTCTACTCCGACCTGCGTCGCGACCTCACGACGCCCATCCCCGAGGTGCCGCTCGACGGGTCGCTGCGGCTCGTCCCGTGGTCGACGGAGCTCGACGAGGCGACCCGCCTCGCGCACAACGACGCGTTCCGCGACCACTGGGGGAGCGAGCCCCGCACCTCCGAGGCGTGGACGCACGGGCGCAGCGAGTTCGCGCCGCAGTGGTCGTTCCTCGTGGTCGACGACGCGCCCAACGTCGACGCGCTCCTCGCCGACCCGACGACGGACCCCGAGACCGCGGCGGCGCTCCGCGCGGGCGAGCCGCTCGTCGTCGGCTACGAGATGGCGGGCCGCTACGACGAGGACTTCCCTGTGCGCGGCTACACGTTCGGCTACACCGAGATCCTCGGCGTGCGCAGCGCGTACCGGGGGCGTCGCGTCGCCGTCGCGGCGCTCGCGGCCGGGATGCGCGCCTTCGCCGCGGACGGCATGCAGTACGCCGCGCTCGACGTCGACACCGAGAACCCCTCCGGCGCGCACGGCCTCTACGCGAGCCTGGGCTACGAGAAGGTCACCGGCTCGCGCATGTACTCGATCGAGCTCTGAGCGACCTCGGTCTCGGCCGGGATCCACGGAAGGGCGAAGAGGCTCGTGAAGCGGGCGGCACCTCGAGGACCGGGTGAGCTCCCGGCGCACCTGCGGGAGCGTCTTCGCTGGGTCGGAGACCGGACCGATCCCGACGTCCGCGCTGATCCGACCGGGTGGTGGCATGACGGAGAGCTGCTCGCCCAGCTCGGTCCGGCTCTGGCGGAGCTCTTCCGCGAGGCGTCGCCGACCGTGATCGTCGGCCCGCAGTCGCGCGGCGTGCTCCTGGGTGCCTTGGTCGCGGTCCACCTCGGGGTGGGACTCGTCGAGCTCGTGAAGGACCCCTGTCCCGCAGCGGACTCCGACGCCTGGTTGCAGGTCACGACGTCGCCGGACTACCGGGACAGGCAGCTGCGGCTGGGTGCTCGGAGGGCGTTGCTCAGGGCGGGAGAACGGGTGCTCTTCGTCGACGACTGGGTCGCGACCGGTGCGCAGGTCGAGGCTGCGCACGAGCTGGTCGAGCGCAGCGGTGCGACCTGGCTGGGAGCGGCGGTCGTCGTCGACGGGGCGGAGCGCAGCCACGTCCGGCGCGCCGTGAGCGTGCGCAGCCTGCTTCGCCTGCGCGACCTCTAGGTATCCGGTCCCTGGGTACTGCCGGAGCTCCCGAAGAAGACTCGTCAGAGCGCCGTCGCGCACCAGCGTTCGAGTTCGGCGACGGCGGCCTGCTGGTCGTCCCACGAACCCTGCCACCAGGCGGACAGCATGAAGGACCCGCCGGAGAGCTCGTACCGCCAGTCGTCCCGGCACGCGTCGCGGTGGCGAGAGGCGTGATCGTTCGTCCGGGCCTCGCGGTCCAGGACGTCGAGCCAGGGCTGGACCTTCCCGGTCGCGACGACGCAGGCCTCGAAGACTCCCACCACGCGGACCAGGCTCGCCTCCCGGCGCAGCGTCGCAGTCCACCACGCGTCAAGAAGCTCTCTGATCGACGACGACTGCGGGGCCGGCCAGGTCGACCACCCCGCGGCCGCGAGACCGCGCGCTATCAGGTAAGGCTCGGACTCCCCGTCGGCGAGGGCGCGGACGGCGGTGGGGAGCACGCGGCGGATCATCGCAGGCTGGTCGTCCCAGTGGGACGGGTCCTTCCCTGCGGCCCGGACCGCGAGCTCTCGCGGCACCGCGACGCCTGGCGTGCGGAGCAGCAGCAGCTCGGCCTCGGAGAAGCAGCGGCCGCAGCCGGTCTCGTCAGCCGCGGCAGGAGCGTCGCCGAAGAGCCCCGCAACGCGCTCGGTCGCGGCGACGAGGGTGTCGTCCGCTGCGCTGCCGGTCACAGCGACGACGCGGAGAGGGCGTTGCAGTCCTGGAGGGTGCCTCCGTTGTAGCCGATGGTGAACCATCGCTGGCGCTGCTCGCTCGAGCCGTGGGTCCAGCCCTCAGGGTTCACCTGGCCGGTCGCGGCCTCCTGGATGCGGTCGTCGCCGACGGCGGACACGGCGGACAGCGCGTCGTTCAGCTCCTGGTCCGTGATCGGTGCGAGGAACGTCACGCCGGTGTCCTGGTCGACGGTGCTCGCGGCGTGGCCCGCCCACATGCCGGCGAGGCAGTCGGCCATGAGCTCGATGCGGACGGAGTCGGACTCGGGGCCCGTGCCCTGGCGGTCCGCCGCGTCCATGGCTCCGACGAGCTGCTCGATGTGGTGCCCGAACTCGTGCGCCACGACGTACATCTCCGCGAGGCCACCGTCGTTCGCGCCGAACCGGCTCGTGAGGTCGTCGTAGAAGCCGAGGTCGATGTAGACGGTCTGGTCGGGCGGGCAGTAGAACGGCCCGACGGCGCTGGTCGCCGCGCCGCAGCCCGTCGAGACCTGCCCGGTGAAGCTCACGACCTGGGGGAGGTCGTACGTGACGCCCGCCTGCTCGGGGAGCGCGTCGGTCCAGTAGGCGTCGAGCGACTGGACCGTGCCGTTGAGGCGGCACTCGCGCGTCGTGTTCGCCTCCTCGGCCGTGCACGTGTCGATGTACTCCTGCTGCCCCTCGCCGTACGCGCCGGAGTCGGACCCGTCGCCGCCCGTGAGCGCGCTGAGGTCGACACCGGTCTGGTTGCCCACGAACGCGATGAACAGAGCGACGAGCACGGCCCCGATCCCGCCGCCCGCGATCATCGTGCCGCGCCGCCCGCCGCCCTTGCGGACCCGCCCGCCCTCGAACGAGCCACCCTCCTGGAAAGTCACAGGTCAACGCTACCGCCGGGCCGCGCGCCAGGCGTCCTGGTGGGGGTGTCCGACCGTCGCTCGAGCGCGATCCCGGTGTCGAGCACCACCTCACACGTGCCCTCGGCGGAATGGGGTGGGACGCGACGCCGGGCCCCCGTAGAATCGACGAGGCCCGGACGCCGGGGCGCACGCACCCGGCCCCACGACGAGCCGCCGGCCGACCGGCCGGGCGAGGGCCGTCGTCGGGCACCGCACCACCCGAGAGGACCCTCCCGTGATCACCGCTCACGGCGTCGAGCTGCGCGTCGGCGCCCGCGTCCTGCTGCACGAGGCGACCTTCCAGATCGCCTCGGGCGACCGGATCGGTCTCGTCGGGCGCAACGGCGCCGGCAAGACGACCCTGACCAAGACGCTCGCGGGGGAGACCCAGCCGACGGCGGGGAAGATCACGCGCGGCAACGACATCGGCTACCTGCCGCAGGACCCCCGCACGGGCGACCTCGACGTCATCGCGATGGACCGGGTGCTCTCGGCCCGCAGCCTCGACAAGATCGTGCGCCAGATGCGCGAGACCGAGGGCGCGATGGCGAGCGCCGACGTCGAGACGCACGAGGCCGCCATGGAGCGGTACCCGAAGCTCGAGGCGCGCTTCCTCGCCGCCGGCGGGTACGCCGCCGAGAGCGAGGCGCACCGCATCACGAGCAACCTCGGCCTCGACGACCGCGTCCTGGGCCAGCCTCTGAGCACGCTGTCCGGTGGTCAGCGCCGGCGCATCGAGCTCGCGCGCATCCTGTTCTCCGGGGTCGAGACGCTGCTCCTCGACGAGCCGACGAACCACCTCGACGCGGACTCGATCATCTGGCTGCGCGACTACCTCAAGTCGTACAGCGGCGGGTTCGTCGTGATCTCCCATGACGTCGAGCTGCTGCGCGCCACCGTGAACAAGGTGTTCCACCTCGACGCGAACCGCGGCGAGCTCGACCAGTACAACCTCGGCTGGGACGCGTACCTCGCGCAGCGCGAGTCGGACGAGCGTCGCCGTCGTCGCGAGCGGCAGAACGCGGAGAAGAAGGCCGGGGCGCTGCTCGCCCAGGGCGAGAAGATGCGCGCGAAGGCCACCAAGGCCGTGGCCGCACAGCAGATGATGCGCCGCGCCGAGAAGATGCTCGCGGGCATCGAGGGCGAGCGCCAGAGCGACAAGGTCGCGAAGCTGCGCTTCCCCAAGCCTGCGCCGTGCGGGCGCACACCGCTCACCGCGAGCGGGCTGTCCAAGGCGTACGGGTCGCAGGAGGTCTTCGCGGGCGTCGACCTCGCGATCGACCGGGGGAGCCGCGTCGTCGTGCTCGGTCTCAACGGCGCGGGCAAGACGACGCTCCTGCGCATCCTCGGCGGCGTCGAGGAGCCGGACACCGGCGAGGTCCACCCCGGGCACGGCCTGAAGATCGGCTACTACGCCCAGGAGCACGACACGCTCGACATGGACGCGACGGTCGTCGAGAACCTGCGCCACGCCGCGCCCGACCTCACCGACACCCAGGTGCGCTCCGTGCTCGGGTCGTTCCTGTTCTCGGGCGACGACGCGGAGAAGCCGACGAACGTGCTGTCCGGCGGGGAGAAGACGCGTCTCGCGCTCGCGACGCTCGTCGTGTCGGCCGCGAACGTGCTGCTCCTCGACGAGCCGACGAACAACCTCGACCCCGCGTCGCGCGCCGAGATCCTCGGGGCGCTCAAGACGTACGAGGGCGCGGTCGTCATGGTCACGCACGACGACGGCGCGGTCGAGGCGCTCGAGCCGGAGCGTGTCCTGCTCCTGCCGGACGGCGACGAGGACCTGTGGAGCGACGACTACGCGGAGCTCGTCTCGCTCGCCTGAGGCGTCCGCCGGAGAACGCCGTGCCCACGCGCGACGGGCCGGGCGGCGTCAGGTGAGGATGCGCCGCCGGTAGCCCTCGGCCACCGCCGAGGCGCGGTCCCGGACGCCGAGCTTGTCGTAGACGTGCTGCAGGTGGGTCTTGATGCTCGCCTCGCCGATGAACAGCGCGGCGGCGGCCTCGCGGTTCGAGCAGCCGTTCGCCACGAGCTGGAGCACCTGCTTCTCCCGGTCGGTCAGCGTGCCGGCGCCGGGCCTGCGCACCTGTCCCATCAGGTGCTGGGTCACCGACGGCGCGAGCACCGACTCCCCGCGCCCGGCAGCACGGACGGCCCGGATCAGGTCGTCGGGCAGCGCGTCCTTCAGGAGGTAGCCGATCGCGCCCGCCTCGATCGCCGGGAGGACGTCGCTCTCACCGTCGAAGGTGGTCAGGACCAGCACCCGGGCATCCGGGACCTGCTCGCGCAGGGCCGCCGTCGCCGCGACGCCGTCCGTCCCGGGCATGCGCAGGTCCATGAGCACGACGTCCGCCGCGAGCGACCGCGCGCGGTCGACCCCCTCGGCGCCGTCGCCGGCCTCGCCGACGACGACGATGTCCTCGACGTCCGCGAAGGTGTCGCGGAGGCCTCCCCGCACGATCGGGTGGTCGTCGACGATCACGAGTCGAAGCATCGGCCGGTCTACTCCTTCTCCGTCGTTCCCCCGGGGGCGATCGCCGGGACGCGAGCGCTCACGGAGGTTCCCTCGCCGGGCGCGCTCTGCACCTCGAGGTGACCGCCGACCCCTCTGATCCGCTGGCGCATGCTCGTCAGGCCGAAGCCGGTGCCGACCCCTGCGGCGAACCCGCGCCCATCATCCCGCACGTCCAGCAGCACCTCGGCGCCTGCGTACGACAGCGTGACCCCGACGCGCGAGGCCTCCGCGTGCTTCGCCACGTTGGTCAGGGACTCCTGCACGACCCGGAAGAGCGAGACCTCGATCGCCGGGCTCAGCGGTTCCCGGAACCCGGTGATCTCGACGTGAGCGCGGACGTCGTGGTCGTGCGACCAGCGCTCGGTCAGGATGCGCAGCGCGTCGGGAAGGTGCGCGCGCCCGAGCTCCTGGGGCCCGAGCGCCTGCACGGAACGTCGGGCCTCCGCCAGGCTGCTGCGCGCGAGCCGGAGCGCCCGCGCGACGTGGGCGTCGGTCTCGCCCGGCGCGTGCGCGGAGCGTTCCGCCGCCTGGAGCTGCGTGATGATGCCCGCCAGGCCTTGCGCCAGGGTGTCGTGGATCTCGCGGGCCAGGCGCTGCCGCTCGTCCTGGGCGCCGGACTCCCGGGCCTGGACGACGAGCTGGGCATGGAGCCCGGCGTTCTCGTGCAGCGCGGCCTCGAGCCGCTCGACCAGCTCCTCGCGCTTGCGTTCCGCCGACTCGCTGCGCGCCGCCAGCAGGATGCCCGCACCGATCGCCGCCGTCTGCACGACGACGACGAGCACGAGCTCGGCGAGCCGCTCCGGTGTCGGGTCGGCCCACACGCTCATCGCCGAGCCGTTGAGGGCCACGGAGGTGACGAGGACGCCGAGCACGCCGAGCGGCCAGGGCGTGAGCAGGTACGCGTGGAAGAAGCCCGCGACGGTGAAGACCAGGAAGATCTCGGAGTAGGTCATGAGGGTGACGCACAGCGCCAGCAGGCCGACGAAGTAGATGCCCGCCGGGACGGGCCGCAGCGTCCCCCTCCGCAGGGGAAGCGTGTGCCCGCACAGCACCCACAGCGCCGAGACCGCGACCAGCCCGAGGACCGAGGCGCCCTCGGGCCAGAAGCGTTCACCGGAGGCCGGAAGCACCCCCGCGAAGTAGATCGCGGTCGAGACCGTCAGGAGCAGCCACGGGGTGAACAGCTGCAGGAGGTCCCAGACCCGGAGCTGGTCCGCCTTCCAGGCCCGCGTCGTGGCGCCCGGCGTCGGCGCACCGTCGGCGACGGCGGGTCCGCGCGCCCCGGAGGTCGGGCGCTCGACGGCCCCGGCGTCCTGCATGGTCGACTCCTGTTCCGGTCCGGCTCCCGGTCCTACTCCCAGCGGAAGAGCTTCGCGGCGACCGCGCCCGCGACCAGCGCGATGCCCGCCATTATGGCCATCTGCAGCCAGAACGGCTGGCCACCGGCCGTGGCGGTGAGCGCGCCCGCGTCGGCGGACCACGCCGTGGTCAGGGCCTGCAGCCCCGGTGGGACCACGTCGCCGACCGCGCGCAGCAGGTCGGGCATGAGGACGCGGGGCAGGAACGCCCCGCCGAAGAACATCAGCGCGACGAACAGGAGGGTGCCGACCTGGTTCGCCGCGCTGCTCGTGCGGACCACCGCGGCGGAGACCAGCCCCAGCCCGAGCAGCGCCCCGTACCCGACGACGAACGCGACGACGAACTCCAGCGGTCGTTCCGGCGGCGCGACGTCCAGGACCGCCCACGCGGCGAGGACCAGGAGCGCCGCGGAGACCACCACGGAGGCGAACGCGACGATCACCTGCGCGAGCAGGACGCTCCGCGGGTGCGCCGGGGTGGTCGACAGCCGGCGCAGGATGCCGCGCTCCCGGTACGTCGCGATGACCGCCGGGACGTGCTGCACCGCGATCATCACCATCCCGAACACCAGCGCGGTCGGCGCCCAGACGTCGATGGGCCGGAGGCCGCCGGTCTCCGGCGTCGGTTCCCTGAGCGCCGGGATCGTGCCGAGGCCGAGCAGGAGCGCCGTCGGGAACAGCACGCCGAAGACGACGGTCGTGGAGTCCCGGAGGAAGAGCCTCGTCTCGACCCGGACCAGCTTCCGGAGCGCGGGCATCAGCCGGCCCTCCGCGCGGAGGCGTCCCCGGACCCCGGGGGTCGCCCCGTCAGGGCGACGAACGCGTCGTCGAGGGTGCGCTGGTCGACGCGCAGGTCCTCCGCCACGACGTGCGCCCGGGCGAGAGCCCCGGCGACGCTGCTCAGGAGCTGCCCGCGGCCCGTGACCCGCCAGCGGTCCGCGGTGTTCTCGACGTCGGTCACCTCGGGAAGCCCGGTCAGGACGCTCCTGTCCAGCGGCTGGCTCACGCGGAACCGGACCTGCTGCTCGGCGTTCGCCTGCGCGATGAGGCCCGCTGGCGTGTCCACCGCCGCGACCCGGCCGCCGCTCACGACGGCGATCCGGTCGCTGAGGCGCTCGGCTTCGTCCATGAAGTGCGTGACGAGGACGATCGTGACGCCGGTGTCCCGGACGCGCTCGACGAGGCTCCAGGTGTCGCGCCTCGCCTGCGGGTCCAGCCCTGTCGTGAGCTCGTCGAGGATCGCGACCTTCGGTCCGCCGACGAGCGCGAGCGCGATCGACAACCGCTGCTTCTGCCCGCCGGAGAGGGCCTTGTACCGGGTGTCGCGCTTCTCGGTGAGGTCGAGCAGCTCCACGAGCTCGCGCCAGTCGACGGGGTCCCGGTAGAAGGACCCATAGAGGTCGAGCGCCTCGGCGACCGTGATCGCGTCGGGGAAGCTGCTCTCCTGCAGCTGCACACCCAGCCGTTCCCGCACCTCGGCGCGGTCCGTGGCCGGGTCGAGACCCAGCACCGAGATGGACCCGGAGTCGGGCGTGCGCAGGCCGGCGACGCACTCCACGGTCGTCGTCTTCCCGGCGCCGTTCGGCCCGATGATGCCGAAGATCTCGCCGTCCTCGACGGTCAGCGACACGTCGTCGACGGCGACGCGATGCCCGTAGCGTTTGTGCAGTTTGCGGACTTCCAGAGCGGTCATGCTGCGACGCTACGGTCGCCGGTCACCGGGCTACATCGACCGTTACGGCACGACCCGGGTTGACGCGCGCCTCCACCGTTCGGTGGACCCACGGCCCTCGCGGCGCGAGTACGGCTACCGCAGTGGCGGGCGCTCGCGCTGCAGGTCGTGCTCGGAGCTCGTCTCGTCGGCCCGACCGGTCGGCAGCCCGGGGCGCGAGCCCAGCTGGGCGTCGATGAGGGCGTCCTCCTCGTCCTCGGCGCTCGGGCGGCGGGACCGCGGCTCGCGGCGCGCCCGGGCGGCATCCGGGTCCTGGGCGGCGAGCAGGTCGCCGGCGGTGAGCGTCGTCTCCTCGCCGCGCGCGTCGCGCCGGTCGCGGCGGACCAGGAGCCAGAAGCCGGCGACCGCGCCGATCGCGAACACCGCCCACTGGAACGCGTACGACAGGTGCGACCCGGGGTCGGTGTCGGGCTTGGGCAGGGCCTCGAGCGTCTCGTCGGCCGGCGGCACCTCCGTGCGGAGCTGCCCGTACGCGCCGACGGTCCGGCCCTCGGCCCACGCGGCGCCGTCCGGTCCGGCGGCGAGCACCTGGTCGGTCGCGATCGCCTGGACCTGCCCGTCGGGTGCGTCCCGGCCCGACGGCGGCTCGTCGCCCCGCAGCGTCACGGTCGCCTCGACCTCGCCGTCCGGCGGCGCCGGGACGTCGCCCGGCGTGACGGCGTCGGTCCCGAGCGGGACGAACCCGCGGTCGACGACCACGACGAGCCCGTCGGGAGCGGACGGCGTGGGGTTCGTCACGAACGGGACGAGCACGTGAAAGCCGGGGCTGCCGCCCACGGGGCGGTTGCGCAGGAGCACGGTGGCGTCGGTCTCGTAACGACCCTCGAGCGTCACGGGGCGCCACAGGTCGGCCTCGTCCAGCGTGGCACCAGGACCGTCCAGGACCGCGTCGACTGGGACGGGTCCGGACGCGTAGTTCGTCTCGATGCGCTCGATCTCCGCCTCGCGGGCGACGTAGCGGTTCCACTGCCAGCGCCCCGCCACGAGGCACAGCGCGACGAGCACGAGGACCCCGACCGCGAGCGTCACCCACTGCCGCGGCGTGCGCGGCTGGTGGGCGTCCGCGGTGGTGCGCTCCGGCGTCGGGCCTGCCGGGGCACCCGGAGCCGGGCTCGACGGTGCAGCCTGCGTCACGGGGCCGCCCGGCGCTCGAGCTCGTCGACGGGCACGGTCGAGCGCCAGAACGAGCGGGCGCCGAGGAACGTCTCCAGGTGCTCGCGGTGCGCGTCGCACGCGAGCCAGACCTTGCGCCGCTCGGGCGTGTGGATCTTGGGGTTGTTCCACAGCAGACCCCACACGGCCTCCTCGCGGCAGCCCTTGGCGCTGCACACCAGATCCTCCTCGCCGACGGGGTCGGCGAGGCCCAGGACGTCGGTCACCGGTTGTCCTCCTCGTGGTCCTGCGGGTCGGGCGACTCTCCGCCGGCGATCCCGTGGGATCCCGGCACCCCGGCGGCGGGCAGCGCGCGGTGCTCCATCGGCGAGGTGTCGTAGTGGGCCTGGTCGCGCCCGGCGTTGGCGATGAGCACCGCGCTGTAGGGCAGGACGATCGCCGCGGCGGCGAACACCCAGGTCAACCAGCTCGGGGCGACGAGGATCGCGGCCACGAAGCACACGATGCGGATGCCCATCTGGATGAGGTACTTGCGCTCGCGGCGCGACTGGTCGGCGGCCAGCGGCTCCGGGGCTGACGTGATGCTCGGGACCGCCTCGGCCGACCTCCGGGCCGTGCGTCGTGTGCTCACCCGTCCAGTCTACGTTTGTCGGGACCCCACAAAGTGTGGGGGAGCGCTGTGACCCTGCCGCACCGCGCACGACGGCCTCGGCGCACGGTACGGTCGGTGCGGCGCGTTCGCGCGGGCCTGTCACGAGCCCGCGCCAGGCCCACCCGGCACCGGCCGTGCGGGACCCGTCCCCGGCCGCCGACCCACCCGACCGTCCCGAGGAGCCGCACCGTGTCCGAAGCCACCGCACCCGCCCCGCGCACCGTCGTCGTCACCGGCGCGAACCGGGGGATCGGCCGCGCGATCGCCGAGCGGTTCGTGGCGAACGGCGACCGCGTCGCGACCGTCTACCGTGGCGGCGACCTGCCCGAGGGCGTCTTCGGCGCCGTGGCGGACATCACCGACACCGCGGCCGTGGACGCCGCGTTCACCGAGATCGAGAAGGAGCTCGGGCCGGTCGAGGTGCTCGTCGCGAACGCGGGCGTCACGCACGACCAGCTCCTGCTGCGCATGACCGACGAGGACTTCGAGTCCGTGATCGACGTCAACCTCACCGGCACGTTCCGGTGCGTGCGCCGCGTGAGCAAGGGCATGATCCGCCTGCGCCGCGGTCGCATCGTGCTCGTGTCGTCCGTGATCGGCCTCTACGGCGGTGCAGGGCAGGTCAACTACGCGTCCTCCAAGGCCGCGCTCGTCGGCATGGCACGCTCGATCACGCGCGAGCTCGGGTCGCGCAACATCACGGCGAACGTCGTGGCGCCCGGGTTCATCGACACCGCGATGACCGCCGAGCTCCCCGAGGAGCGCCAGTCCGCGTACAAGGCCGCGATCCCCGCGGGGCGCTTCGCCCAGGCCGACGAGGTCGCCGGGGTCGTGCAGTTCCTCGCGTCCGACGACGCCGCGTACGTCTCCGGGGCCGTCATCCCCGTCGACGGCGGCCTCGGCATGGGTCACTGAGCGGACCTGCGACCCGGCCCGCGCGTAGGCCCGTCGTGGTGAGGGTCACGTCCACGGGTCACCGGCGCGCCCGCGCCACCTCTCTTTCAGTACGCTCAGCCTCAGCGCGCCCGCACGGCGGGTGCACGACGGAAGGAAACCGATGGGTCTGCTCGACGGCAAGAAGCTCCTGATCACCGGAGTGCTCACCGACTCCTCGATCGCGTTCCACGCGGCGCGTCTCGCGCAGGAGGAGGGGGCCGAGGTCGTGCTCTCCTCGTTCGGCCGCCAGATGAAGCTCACGCAGGCCTTCGCCAAGCGCCTGCCCGTCGAGGCGCCGGTCGTGCAGCTCGACGTGACGGACGACGACGACCTCGCCGGCCTCGCCGACGCCCTCCGCGAGCACACGGACCGCCTGGACGGCGTCGTGCACTCCATCGGCTTCGCCCCGCAGAGCGTCATGGGCGGCAACTTCCTCTCCGCGACGTGGGAGGACGTGGCCACCGCGCTCCAGGTCTCGACGTTCTCCTACAAGTCGCTCGCGGTCGCCGCGAAGCCGCTCATGACCGACGGCGGGGCCGTGGTGGGCCTCACGTTCGACGCGCAGTTCGCCTGGCCCGTGTACGACTGGATGGGCGTCGCGAAGGCGGGCCTCGAGTCCGCGAACCGCTACCTCGCGCGCGACCTCGGCCCGGACGGCATCCGTGCCAACCTCGTCTCCGCGGGCCCGATCCGCACCACGGCCGCCAAGTCCATCCCCGGCTTCGAGCAGATGGAGGACGGCTGGCCCCAGCGGGCGCCCCTCGGCTGGGACCAGACGACGGCGGAGCCCGCCGCGCGGGCGGTCGTCGCGCTCCTGTCCGACTGGTTCCCGGCGACGACCGGTGAGATCGTGCACGTCGACGGCGGCGTGCACGCCATGGGGCAGTGACTCAGGAGGAGCGCATGGGCGCGGAGACCACCGACGGCGGCGTGCGCCGCCTCGTCCTCCTGCGCCACGCGAAGGCGGAGCCCGGTGGAGGGAGCGTCGACGACGTGCTGCGTCCCCTCGCCCTGAACGGGCGGCGGCAGGCGGTCCGCGTCGGCGGCGCGCTGCGCGACACCGGGCTCGTCCCCGAGCGCGTGCTGTGCTCGTCGGCGCTCCGCACGCGCCAGACCTGGGAGCTGCTCTCCGCGCACCTGGGCGACGTGGACCCCGACGTCGTCGTGAGCGACGACCTCTACGCGGCCGACGTGACCGACGTGCTGGACCTCGTCCGGTCGACGGACTCGCGGGTGCGCACGCTGCTCGTCGTCGGGCACGAGCCCACGATGGCGGCGACGGCGTCGCACCTGGCCGACCCTGCCTCCGACGGCGGGGCGCTCGCCCAGGTGCGCGTCGGCGTACCGACGGCGACGTACTCCGTGCTCGAGTCCGCGACGACCTGGGACGCCTGGGTGCCCCGCGGTGCCCTCCTCACCTACGTGGGTCGCCCGTCCTGACGTTCGCGTCCCGCTCGTGACGCGAGAGAGCCCTGGTCCGCACGGATCAGGGCTCTCTCACGCGCGGGTCGTGGCTCAGCGCGCGGCGTCCACCCGGTCGACGACGTCGAGCACGGCGTCGATGCGCGGCCCGTCGACGCCGTAGGGCGCCTGCGCGCGCACGACGGGCTTCGCGGCGAACGCGACGCCGATACCCGCGGCGCCGATCATGTCGAGGTCGTTCGCGCCGTCGCCCACGGCGATCGTCGCGCTCATCGGCAGGCCGAGCTGGGCTGCGAACTCGCGCAGCGCGACCTCCTTCGCGGCGCGGTCCACGACCGGGCCGGTCGTGCGACCGGTCAGCCGGCCGTCGGCGACCTCGAGCCGGTTCGCGCGGAAGCGGGTGATCCCCAGCTCGGCCGCGAGGTCGGCGACGATCTCCTCGAAGCCGCCCGAGACGAGACCGACCTCCCATCCGCGGCGGTGCGCCTCGGCGACGAGCTCGCGCACGCCCGGCGTGAACGTCGCGCGGGCCCGGACGTCGGCGAACGCCTCGACGGGAACCCCGGCGAGGGTCGCGACGCGCTCGCGCAGCGAGGCGCCGAAGTCGATCTCGCCGCGCATCGCGCGCTCGGTCACGTCCGTGACCTCCGCGCGCGTCCCCGCGTGGTCGGCGAGGAGCTCGATGACCTCCTGCTCGATGAGCGTCGAGTCCACGTCCATGACGAGGAGCCGGACGGGACCGCTCGTGGGGTCGGGGGTCACGCGGGGGCTCCTCGTGGTGTCGGTCTCGTCGGTGCCCGGGGTGGGCACCTCGGCGGGCGCGTCGACGGGCAGCGCGGCGCGGACGACGTCGGGCACGACGCCGGCGGGGGAGGGCGTCACTCGACGACCGTCCCCTTGGGGACGACCGTGATGCCGGACTCGGTGACCGTGAACCCGCGGGCACGGTCCTGCTCGGGGTCGAGCCCGATGCGCGCCTGCTCGCCCACGACGACGTTCTTGTCGATGATCGCGCGGTGGACCTGCGCGTGGCGGTGCACCTGGACGCCGTCCATGAGCACGGAGTCCGAGACCGACGACCACGAGTGCAGGTAGGTGCCGGGGGAGAGGACCGAGCCGACCGCCGTCGCGCCCGAGATGATCACGCCGGGGGAGACCAGGGAGTCCGCGGCGTGCCCGAGGCGACCGCGGCCCGCGTGCACGAACTTCGCGGGCGGCAGGCCCGTGTAGCCCGTGTGCAGCGGCCACTCCTCGTTATAGAGGTTGAACACCGGGGTGACCGCGATGAGGTCCTTGTTCGCGTCGTAGTACGAGTCGATCGTCCCCACGTCGCGCCAGTAGTCGCGGTCGCGGTCCGTCGAGCCCGGGACGTCGTTGCGGATGAAGTCGTAGACCGCGGCCGTGCCCTTCTCGACGAACGCAGGCACGATGTCGCCGCCCATGTCGTGGCGCGAGTCCGCGTTCGCGGCGTCGGACGTCACGGCGTCGATGAGCGCATCCGCGTCGATGACGTAGTTGCCCATCGACGCGAGGACCTCGTCGGGGGAGTCCGCGAGGCCCACCGGGTCCTTGGGCTTCTCGCGGAACGCCGCGATCTTCGTCGGGTCCTTCGGGTCCGTCTCGATGACGCCGAACTGGTCCGCCATGGAGATCGGCTGCCGGATTCCCGCGACGGTGAGCTGCGCGCCGGACTCGACGTGCGCGTCGACCATCTGGGAGAAGTCCATGCGGTACACGTGGTCGGCGCCGACCACGACGACGATGTCCGGCCGCTCGTCGTCGATGATGTTGAGGCACTGGTAGATCGCGTCGGCGCTGCCGAGGTACCAGTGCTTGCCGACGCGCTGCTGCGCGGGCACCGGGGCCACGTAGTTGCCCAGGAGCGACGACATGCGCCACGTCTTGGTGATGTGCCGGTCGAGGCTGTGGGACTTGTACTGCGTGAGCACAATGATGTGCAGGTAGTGCGAGTTCACGAGGTTGGACAGCGCGAAGTCCACCAGGCGGTAGATGCCCCCGAACGGCACCGCGGGCTTGGCCCGCGAGGCGGTCAGCGGCATGAGGCGCTTGCCCTCGCCCCCGGCGAGGACGATGGCGAGGACTCGTGGTGCGGCGGCCATGCCCAGACCGTAGCCCCTCGGGGCGGCACCCCGCAGCAGGGACCCGCATCCTGGGCGCGGCGCGCCCGCACGGACCGCGCGGGCGGTCATCGCGGGACCGCGGCGGGGTACTCGGCTACGGTGTGGCGCGTGAGAGTGGACCTGCTGACCCGTGAGTACCCGCCGCACGTCTACGGCGGCGCCGGCGTGCACGTCGCCGAGCTGTCCGCGGTCCTGCGCCGCCACGTGGACGTGCGGGTGCGCTGCTTCGACGGCCCGCGCGGCGAGGACGGCGTGACCGGCTACTCGGTCCCGGACGTCCTCTCGGGGGCGAACGCCGCGCTCGGCACGTTCGGCGTCGACCTCCAGATGGCCGACGACGTCGCGGGCACCGACCTCGTGCACTCCCACACCTGGTACGCCAACCTCGGCGGCCACCTGGCCGGCCTGCTGCACGGCGTGCCGCACGTGCTCTCCGCGCACTCGCTCGAGCCGCTGCGCCCGTGGAAGGCCGAGCAGCTCGGTGGCGGGTACGCGCTGTCGTCCTGGGCCGAGCGCACCGCGTACGAGGGCGCGGCCGGGATCGTCGCGGTGTCCGGCGGGATGCGCGACGACATCCTGCGCGTCTACCCGCAGGTCGACCCCGCGAAGGTGCACGTCGTGCACAACGGCATCGACCTCGACGGCTGGCGGCGTCCGGAGTCGGAGACGCAGCGCGGTGGCGCCGACGGGGTCGTCCGTCGTCTGGGCATCGACCCCGACCGCCCGGCCGTGGTGTTCGTCGGCCGGATCACGCGCCAGAAGGGTCTTCCCTACCTGCTGCGCGCCGCGCGCTCGCTGCCCGACGACGTCCAGCTCGTGCTGTGCGCCGGCGCGCCCGACACGCCGGAGATCGCCGCCGAGGTGAGCGGCGCCGTCGCCGAGCTCCAGAAGGAGCGCAGCGGCGTCGTCTGGATCGAGCAGATGCTCCCGCGCGCCGAGCTCGTCGCCGTGCTCGCCGCGTCCACCGTGTTCGTGTGCCCGTCGGTGTACGAGCCGCTCGGCATCGTCAACCTCGAGGCCATGGCCGTCGGGCTGCCCGTCGTCGGGACCGCGACCGGCGGCATCCCCGAGGTCGTGGACGACGGCGTCACGGGCCTCCTCGTCCCGATCGACCAGGCGGACGACGGCACGGGCACCCCGCTCGACCCCGACCGCTTCGTCGCGGACCTCGCAGCCGCCCTGACCCAGGTCGTGAGCGACCCCGAGCGCGCCGCCGCGATGGGCCGCGCCGCGCGGCAGCGCGTCGAGGACCACTTCGCGTGGGACGCGATCGGCGAGCGCACGCTCGAGGTCTACCAGACGGTGCTGGGGCAGTCGTGACCACCGCGGGGAGCGACCGGGTCGACGAGGCGACGCGCCTCGTCGCCGCCGCGCCCAGCGCCGTCTATCGGGCCCTCGTCGACGAGGACGCGCTCGTCGCGTGGCTCCCTCCAGAGGGCATGACCGGTCGCTTCGAGCGCTTCGACCTGCGTCCCGGCGGTAGCTACCGCATGGTCCTCGCCTACGACGACCCGCAGGCCGACCCCGGCAAGGCAGGCGAGGGCACCGACATCGTCGACGTCGCGATCGTCGACCTCGTGCCCGGCCGGAGCGTCGTGCAGGAGGTCGACTTCCCGTCCGACGACCCGGCGTTCGCCGGGACCATGACGATGACCTGGACCGTCGAGCCCGCCGGAGACGGCGCGCGCGTCACCGTCCGCGCCACGGGCGTGCCGTCGGGCATCTCGCCGGAGGACCACGCCGAAGGGATGGCGTCGTCGCTCGCGCACCTCGACGCGTACGTGACGTCGGGCTCCTGAGCCGCCCCGGGGCGGACGGCGCGTTGTCCACAAGGCGGGACGTGCGGGTTTCGCCCGGCGCGTGGTTTCGCTAGGTTGCTGGGCAGCCCGCGCGCCTCATGGACGTGGCGTGCGGTGGTTCGCATCGATCTGCAGGGGGTCTCGTGCGTCGTTCTCGTGTGCTGTCCCGTGCCCGACGGCGGTCGCTCGCCGTGGGTGCCGTTCTTGCCGTGGGGTGGGTGGTCGCCGGGTGCGCCGGTGGCGGCGACCCCGGTCCGTCGCCGTCGGTCGAGGAGCCGGCCGTGCCGTCGCCGTCCGAGTCGCCCGAGCCCACGCCGACCGAGTCCGGGCCGGTGAAGCCTGAACGTCCCGCGGCGATGGAGCGCGACGACGCCGAGGGTGCCGCCGCTGCTGCGGAGTACTTCCTCGAGCTGTACCCCTACGTCATGGCGACCGGCGACACCGCCGAGTGGGAGTCCATGTCCCATGCCGAATGCGGCTACTGCTCCGGCAGCCTCGAGAACGCCAAATGGCTCCTCGAGACCCGGTCGGTCTTTACTGGTGGAGCCACGACGACGGAGGTGCTGCACGTCTACTCGCGGGACGAGGCGACTGGCATCTTCCCGGTCGACTTGCGATCGACCCAAGAGTCGATCTTGGTGGTCGACGAGGCAGGTGAGACCGTCGAACAAGTGGACAACGATGTCCTCGATGTCCGAGTGGAGGTCGGACGAAGCGCGGGTGCTTGGGTGATCGTCGAGGTCGTTCCTCTGTCCGAGGTGGGCGCCTGATGAATCGTCTCGGCACGTCTCTCGCGCTCGCTATCCTTCTGACCGACGGCCTTGGGGTAGCCAGGGGCACCGGCCACCTGCATCGGCCGTCGTTCGAACTGGTGATGTCGGCACGCCCCGCTACTTTCCTGAACGCTGCGCCTGATGATCCCCCGGGCGGGTTCGGCCACCGAGAACAGGCATCTGGCCAAGAGATCAGCGTCGAGGCCTGGCAGGACACGGCTGCGGGAGGGACCCACGAGGTCGCCCCCTCCGCAGGAGGTCCCGCGACGGAACGGTACTTCCGCTCCACGCAGAAGTTGTGCGATCTTTTCGACGGGCTGGACGACCCGACGTCGGACCTGTCGCAGGGGTGTGCAGACTCCGAGAGACTCTTGGAGGGAGAACGACTCGAGTGCGAGGCGGACTCGTACTACCTGGGCGCGCTGTACCGCCAAACCCGCGAGATCGGCGCCGACGGAACACCGGGTGCGTGGTCCGCGTCCGGCGAGCCCGTCGCGGACCAGTCGTGTGTCACGCCAGCCGACCTCGCCGGAGAGGCCGAGCGCGCGTTCGCGACGCTCGCTATCGCGCCGTCACCGATCGTCGTGCAGCCCCCCGACGGGTGGACCCTGGTCAATGTCCCCACCATCACCTACACCCAGCCCGGGACCCAGACCCTGGACACGACCCTGCTCGGCATCCCCGTGCAGATCCGCGCCACCCCGCGGTCCTACGCGTGGGACTACGGCGACGGTGCCAACCCGCTCACCACGACCGATCCAGGAGCGGCCTACCCTCACCACACCATCGCGCACACCTACGACCAGCCCGCCGACCAGGTCCAGATCACGCTCACCACGACCTGGTCCGGGCAGTTCCGCATCACCGGCACCCCCACCTGGACCGACGTCACCGGTACCGCCGCCACTACCAGCGCCGCCGACCCGCTGCGCGTCTACGAGGCCCGGTCTCGCCTCGTCACCGACAACCTCTCCGACTGATGCGCCCCCGGGCCGTGGTCACACTCCACGGCTGCGGCCGCCGTCTCCGACCGGCGCCACCACCCACCCCGCAGCCCTGTGTCGGAGGGGACAGCGGGGGACCGAGGGGACGTCGTCGAGCACAGGGCGCCCCGCCACCTGTTCGAGACCAAGCCGTGTGCGAGACCATTCCCCGCGTGCGAGATCGACCCGAGCGTTCGAGATCGACCCTCGGGAGGTCGACCTCGCGGCGCACGGGTCGATCTCGCGCGTTTGAGGGGGTGGGGGGCGACGTCGTCGCGGGGCAGCCGGTGGCCGGGTCAGGACGCGGCGATCCAGAGGGTGGCGGCGCCGACGGCGTGGCGGGAGGCGCGGTCGACCTCGCGGAGGGCGGTGGAGCGCTGGTCGGCCTGCCAGAGGTTGACGGAACCGCCGTCGTCGGCGGTGGCGAGGTCGACGATGGCGCGCAGGCGGACGGCCTGGGTCAGCACCTGGACGCCGCGCGGTGGCACGGTCGCGGGGAGCTGCCAGGTCGGGGCGCCGCCCGCGCGCAGGTCGGCGATGGCCCCGGCGGCGTCGTCGCGCCAGCGCGCGACGTCGAGCTCGTCGAGGGCACGGGTCGCGAGGAGCAGGGCGGTGCGCAGGTCGCGCTCGGCCTCGGCGAGCGAGCCGAGGGCGCCGAGGACGCGCGTGCTCCACGGACCGACCGAGGTCACGTGCCAGGTGACGAGGTGGCCCGGCTCGAGGTCGCTGCCGAACTCCGTGACCTCGGGCACGAGCGCCCACGATCCGGACGACGTCGTGACGACGACGCACTCGCCGGCGTCGGTCGCGCGGGCCGCGGCCTCCGGCGGGACGCCGGTGACGTCGCCGGGGACGGGGGCGAGCGCGACGACCTCGCGCGCGTCGCCGGCCCACGCGCCGGCCAGGTCCTCCAGGCGGAGGTCGCCCAGCGCCCCGGACACGACGTGCGGCTCGTCGTCGCGCTGCACCGCGCGGAGCAGGCCGGCCAGACCGTCGTCGTCGCCGAGGCGCACCGCGCGCAGCC
This sequence comes from Cellulosimicrobium sp. E-16, assembly GCF_049913115.1. Lineage (NCBI taxonomy): Bacteria > Bacillati > Actinomycetota > Actinomycetes > Micrococcales > Promicromonosporaceae > Cellulosimicrobium > Cellulosimicrobium sp. E-16. Next base: position 2,709,723 of record NZ_CP183974.1, on the reverse strand, counting down.
AGAGCGCGAGGAGCGCGCTGCGAGGGAGGGCACCTGCGCTCGAGGCAGAGCCGGGTCCGGGACCGGGACCGGAGGCGTCGTGCGGACCCTCGGACGAGTGTGAGACCACGACGGCCAACCTATAGGGTCGGTGACCATGAGCGCGGTTCTCGACCTGAAGGGCGTCACCGTCCGACGTCACCCCAAGACCATCCTCGACGCGGTGGACTGGCAGGTGAACGAGGGCGAGCGGTGGGTCGTGCTGGGCCGCAACGGCGCCGGCAAGACGACGCTCCTGCAGGTCGCGTCCGCGCGGATGCACCCCACGGCGGGCACCGCCGACATCCTGGGCGAGCGGATGGGCCGCGTCGACGTCTTCGAGCTCCGGCCGCGCATCGGGCTCGCGTCCGCGGCCCTCGCGGAGCAGATCCCCGGAGACGAGACGGTGCGCGACGTCGTGCTCACGGCCGCGTACGGCGTCACGGGCCGGTGGCGCGAGGAGTACGAGGAGTTCGACGCGGAGCGTGCGAGCGACCTGCTCGCCGCGTTCGGCGTCGACCACCTGGCGGACCGCCTGTTCGGCACCCTCTCCGAGGGCGAGCGCAAGCGCACCCAGATCGCACGGTCGCTCATGACCGACCCCGAGCTCCTGCTCCTTGACGAGCCGGCCGCGGGCCTGGACCTCGGCGGGCGCGAGGAGCTCGTCGGCGCGCTGTCCGAGCTCGCAGGCGACCCGGCGTCCCCGGTGCTCGTCCTCGTCACGCACCACGTCGAGGAGATCCCGCCGGGGTTCACGCACCTGCTCCTGCTCAAGGACGGCGTCGTGCACACGGCCGGCCCGGTCGAGGAGGTCCTCACGGCCGAGAACCTCAGCGACGCGTTCGGCATGCCGCTCCTCGTCGCGCACGGTGGCGGGCGCTGGATGGCGCGCGCCGCGCGGGTGTGACGCAACCGTCCTCGACCAGGTGCGTCGAGATGCGTGCACTGCGGGCGGAAATTCGGTAAAGTACACGTAAAGCGCGCACGTGGGAACGGGGGTCGAGATGGACTGGCTGTGGTGGGTCGGAGCGGCGCTTCTCCTTGCTCTCGTGGAGATCATCTCGCTCGACCTCGTGCTCATCATGCTGGCCGGCGGCTCGCTCGCCGCGGCCGGCGTCAACGCTGCCGGTGGGCCGCTGTGGCTCCAGATCGTGGCGTTCGCGGTCGTGAGCGCCGTCCTGCTGCTCACCCTCCGGCCGTGGCTCCTGCGCCACCTGCGGTCGCGGGTCCCGCTCACGGAGACGAACGTCGCCGCCCACGTCGGCCGCACGGCGCTCGCCGTCGACCGCGTGAGCGAGTTCGGCGGCCGCGTGAAGCTCGTCGGCGAGGTCTGGACCGCGCGGACCGAGCCCGACGCTCCCCAGATCCCCGTGGGGACGGAGGTGCGCGTCGTGCGGATCGACGGCGCGACGGCCGTCGTCGCGCCGCTGCCCGCGCAGCACCCGACCGGGTCGTGACCGACCGGCACGACCCGCACCGCGCCGCCGGGCGACCGGTCGCGCCGACGACCAGGAGGTAGTCGATGAACGACCCCAGTCCCGGAACGATCCTCGCGTACGTCGTCCTCGCGCTGATCCTGATCTTCGTGATCGTCGCGCTCGTCAAGGCGGTGCGCATCGTGCCGCAGGCGGTCGCGATCATCGTCGAGCGCCTGGGCCGGTACTCGCGCACGCTCGAACCGGGCCTGCACCTGCTGGTGCCGTTCATCGACCGCGTGCGCGCCTCGGTCGACCTGCGCGAGCAGGTCGTCTCCTTCCCGCCGCAGCCCGTGATCACGTCGGACAACCTCGTGGTCAGCATCGACACGGTGATCTACTTCCAGGTCACGGAGCCCAAGTCGGCGGTCTACGAGATCGCGAACTACATCACGGCGATCGAGCAGCTCACCGTCACGACGCTGCGCAACGTCATCGGCTCGATGGACCTCGAGCAGACGCTCACGAGCCGTGACCAGATCAACGGCCAGCTCCGTGGCGTCCTCGACGAGGCGACCGGCCGCTGGGGCATCCGTGTCAACCGCGTCGAGCTCAAGTCGATCGACCCGCCGCCCAGCGTGCAGGGCTCCATGGAGCAGCAGATGCGCGCCGAGCGTGACCGCCGCGCGGCCATCCTCACCGCGGAGGGCGTCAAGCAGTCGCAGATCCTCACGGCCGAGGGCGAGAAGCAGGCGGCGATCCTCCGGGCCGAGGGCGACGCGCAGTCGAAGATCCTCACCGCGGAGGGCGAGGCGCGCGCGATCCTCCAGGTGTTCGACGCCATCCACGAGGGCGACGCCGACCCCAAGCTGCTCGCGTACCAGTACCTCCAGATGCTCCCGCAGATCGCGAACGGCAGCGCGAGCAAGCTGTGGGTCGTGCCGACGGAGTTCACGGCCGCGCTCGGGTCCATCGCCAAGGGCTTCGGCGGCGTGCCGGGGATCGACGGCGGGGGAGTGCCGAGCGGGACGCCCGCCCAGGACGCGGAGGCGGCCGAGGCGAGCGCCGAGGCGCGCCGCGAGCGCGAGCGCGACCGCGTGAAGTTCGGCGTGCCGTCGCTCACCGATCCGTCGGAGGCGCTGGCCGAGGCGCGCCGCCAGGCCGAGGCGGCCACCGCGGACGCCACGAGCGCGGGGACGCGGTCCGGTCTCCCGTTCGACCCGCAGACGGAGCGCGGCCAGCACCCGGGCGGCTCCGGCGAGCACCGCGCAGGCCCGCCGGAGCCTGGCGCCGCGACGCCGCGCCCGCTGGGCGGCCCCTCGCAGTACGCGCCGCCTCCGCCGCCGCCCGTCGAGGACGCGCCCGAGGCGGACGAGCCGCCCGCCGACGAGCCGCCGCCGTCGTTCCCGCCGCACCGCTGACCTCCGTGGTCGACGTCGCGCGGCCGGCGGCACCGCGACACCCCGTCGTGTCGCCGCCACGGCCCCGGTGACGCGCGGCTGATGCCGTTCCGTACCGCAGAGCCCCGCCCCGTCCTGGGTGCGGGGCTCTCGCGCGTCGCGGGACGCCGGTGCGGGACCCGTCGTTCCGCCGTCAGCAGATCGCGTTGAGAGTGAGTGCTCACTCAGTTAGCCTCGACGTCGTGACACCGGTCTCCGTCCCGCACGACGCGCCTCCCGACGCGCCTGCCCCCGAGCGCACGCGCGCCCGTCCGCTGTCGCGCGAGGAGCGCCGCGACGCGATCGCCGCCGCGACGATCCCGCTGCTCGTCGAGCACGGCGCGGCCGTGACGACGCGCCAGATCGCCGACGCCGCGGGCGTCGCGGAGGGCACGCTGTTCCGCGCGTTCGCGGACAAGGACGAGATCCTGCACGCCGCCGTCGTGCGCTCGCTCGACCCGGCGCCGGCGGTCGCGGCGATCCGCATGCTCCCGGACGACGACGGTCTGCGCCCGCTCGTGGTGAGCATCGTCGAGTTCCTGCTCGAGGCGCAGCGGGTCGGCATGCGGATCTTCGCCGCCGCGCACCAGGTGCTCGACCCGCACCGCCACTCCGCCGGGCGTGGCCACGGCCCCCACGACGCGGTGCCCGACCGCACGACCGCGGACCGCGCCGAGGCGGTACGCCGTATGCGGGCCGGGGACGGCCCGGACGCCCGCCGGGCGGGTTTCGACGCGCGCGAGCGCTCCGCGCGCGAGATCGTCGGCGCGATCGAGCGCAAGCTCGCCGCCCACCGCGCGGAGCTGCGCGTGGAGCCCGGCCTCGCGGCGCGCGCCGTCTTCTCCCTCGTCTTCGGAAACGCCTTGCCGCACCTGTCTGGCGGTGACAGGCTCGACGCCGTGCAGCTCGCCGACCTGATCCTGGGCGGCATCGGAGCGGACGTCACCACCGACCCCTCGCCCTGACGGGCCCCGCCACCACGCCCTGCGGCAGCCCTCGCCCGGCTCCGTCCCCGGCTCGATCCCCGGCGCCCTGGGCGCCCCTGCGGCCCGACCGCCCGTCCCGTAGCCCCCACCCGGACAGGAACCCCATGCTTGTCAGCCTCTTGCGGACGCGGTTGCGTCCCTACCTGACTCCGATCCTCATCCTCCTCGGGCTCCAGCTCGTCGCGACGCTCGCGTCGTTGTACCTGCCGAGCCTCAACGCCGACATCATCGACCAGGGCGTCACGCAGGGTGACACCGCGTACATCATGCGCACCGGCGGCCTCATGCTCCTCGTGAGCCTGGGCCAGGTCGTGTGCGCGATCGCGGCCGTCTACTTCGGCGCGCGGGTCGCGATGTCGTTCGGCCGCGACGTGCGCGCCGGGCTGTTCACCAACGTGCAGCGCTTCTCCGCCCAGGAGATGGGCCAGTTCGGTGCGCCGTCCCTCATCACGCGCACCACGAACGACGTGCAACAGGTGCAGATGCTCGTGCTGCTGTCGCTGACCATCATGGTCATGGCGCCGATCATGCTGGTCGGCGGCGTGGTGATGGCGCTCCAGGAGAACGTCGAGCTCTCCGCCCTCCTGCTCGTCATCGTGCCCGTGCTCGGCGTGAGCGTCGGGCTCATCATCTGGCGGATGGTCCCGTACTTCCGGCAGATGCAGAAGAAGATCGACGGCATCAACGCCGTCCTGCGCGAGCAGATCACGGGCATCCGCGTGATCCGGGCGTTCGTGCGCGAGCGGCGCGAGGCCGAGCGGTTCGACGTCGCGAACGACGCGCTGTTCGACGTCTCGCTCAAGGCGGGCAAGCTCATGGCGCTCATGTTCCCGACCGTCATGCTCGTCATGAACGCGTCGAGCATCGCGGTGCTGTGGTTCGGCGGGCGCCAGATCGACGCGGGCGACATGGAGGTCGGTGCGCTCACCGCGTTCCTGTCCTACCTCATGTACATCCTCATGGCCGTGATGATGTCGACGATGATGTTCATGATGGTGCCGCGCGCGGCCGTCTCCGCCGAGCGCATCACGGACGTCCTGCGCACGACCGCCACGGTCGTCGAGCCGGAGCGGCCCGTGGCCCTCACCTCGCGCACCGGGCGCGTCGAGCTCGACGGCGTCGAGTTCCGCTACCCGGGCGCCGAGGACCCGGTGCTGCACGACGTGTCGTTCGTCGCCGAGCCCGGGCAGACCACGGCGATCATCGGCTCGACCGGCTCCGGCAAGACGACGCTGCTCAACCTCGTGCCGCGGCTGTTCGACGTCACGGGCGGCTCCGTGCGGATCGACGGGACCGACGTGCGCGACCTCACGGGCGCGGACCTCGGCTCGCTCCTGGGCCTCGTGCCCCAGAAGGCCTACCTGTTCTCGGGGACCGTCGCGGACAACCTCCGGTACGGGCGGCCCGACGCGACCGAGGAGCAGATGTGGGAGGCGCTCGACGTCGCCCAGGCCCGCGACTTCGTCGAGGCGCTCGACGGCGGGCTCGACGCGCCCGTCGCGCAGGGCGGGACGAACTTCTCCGGCGGCCAGCGCCAGCGGCTCGCCATCGCCCGCGCGATCGTGCGCGACCCCGCGGTCTACCTGTTCGACGACTCGTTCTCCGCGCTCGACTACGCGACCGACGCGCGCCTGCGCGCTGCCCTCGCGCCCCGCACGCGGCACTCCACGGTGATCGTCGTCGCGCAGCGCGTCGCGACGATCCGCGGCGCCGACCAGATCCTCGTGCTCGACCACGGCCGCATCGTCGGCCGCGGCACGCACGCCGAGCTCCTCGAGTCCAACGAGACCTACCAGGAGATCGTCTACTCCCAGCTCTCGATCGAGGAGGCAGCATGAGCGGCGAGCAGGACGCCTCGCGCACGCCCGCGCCGTCGGGCCGGGACATCCCCGCGCCCGACGCCGCGCCCGGCTCCGACACGCCCACCGCGAAGGGTGGCGACGTCGCCCGGACCCGGCTCGCCGGGCGTCCCCGCGGCGGCGGGGGGCACGGCCCGATGGGCGGCATGGGCGTGCCCGGTGAGAAGGCGCTCGACTTCAAGGGCTCCCTGCGCCGGTTCGCCGCGTCGCTGCGGCCCGAGCGCGTGCCGATCGTCGCCGTCGTGATCCTCGGCGTCGTCTCGGTGGCGCTCGCGGTCGCCGGCCCCAAGCTCCTGGGCAACGCGACGAACATCATCTTCGCGGGCGTCGTCGGGTCCCAGCTCCCGGCGGGCGTGACGCAGGCCCAGGCCGTCGACGCGCTGCGCGCCCAGGGGCAGGACCAGGTCGCGGATCTCGTCTCGGGCGTCCCCGGCCTCGTCCCCGGCGAGGGCATCGACTTCACGGCGCTCGCGACCGTGCTCGCGTGGGTGCTCGCGGTCTACGTCGGCTCGTTCCTGTTCGGGTGGCTGCAGGGGCGCATCACGGCGATCGTCGTGCAGCGCACCGTCTACCGGCTGCGCGGCGAGGTGCAGACCAAGCTCGGGCGCCTCCCGCTGTCGTACTTCGACCGCAACCCGCGCGGCGAGATCCTCTCGCGCGTGACGAACGACATCGACAACATCTCCCAGACGCTCACGCAGACGCTCTCGCAGCTCGTGACGTCGGTCCTCACCGTGGTGGGCGTGCTCGGCGTGATGTTCTGGATCTCGCCGCTGCTCGCGGTGGTCGCGCTCGTGACGGTGCCGCTGTCCGTGATCATCACGGCGCAGATCGCCAAGCGCTCGCAGCCGCAGTTCATCCAGCAGTGGGCGGCCACGGGACGCCTCAACGCCCACATCGAGGAGATGTACACGGGGCACACGCTGGTCAAGGTCTACGGCCACCAGCAGGCCGCGATCGACGACTTCGAGCGCGAGAACGGCGACCTGTACGACGCGAGCTTCAAGGCACAGTTCATCTCCGGCACCATCCAGCCGGCGATGGGGTTCATCGCGAACCTCAACTACGTGATCGTCGCGGTGGTCGGCGGGCTGCGCGTCGCGTCGGGCACCATGACGCTCGGCGACGTGCAGGCGTTCATCCAGTACTCGCGCCAGTTCACGCAGCCCATCACGCAGATCGCGTCGATGATGAACCTGCTCCAGTCGGGCGTCGCGTCGGCCGAGCGGGTCTACGACCTGCTCGACGCCGAGGAGCAGACGCCGGACCCGTCGCCCGCGGAGACGGTCGACCCGGTGCGCGGCCGCGTCGCGTTCGACGACGTGTCGTTCTCCTACAGCCCCGACACGCCGCTCATCGAGCACCTCGACCTCGTCGTCGAGCCCGGCCAGACGATCGCGATCGTCGGGCCGACGGGCGCGGGCAAGACCACGCTCGTCAACCTGCTCATGCGGTTCTACGACGTGGACTCGGGCCGGATCACGCTCGACGGCGTGGACACGCGCGCCATGACGCGCGACGACCTGCGCTCCGACATCGGGATGGTGCTCCAGGACACGTGGCTCTTCAAGGGCACGATCGAGGAGAACCTGCGCTACGGCGTGCGCGACGGGCGGGACGTGGGCGAGGAGGAGTTCCTCGCGGCGACGCGTGCGACGCACGTCGACCCGTTCGTGCGCACGCTGCCCGACGGGTACGCGACGGTGATCGACGACGAGGGCTCGAGCGTGAGCGCGGGGGAGAAGCAGCTCCTCACGATCGCGCGCGCGTTCCTCGCCGACCCGGCCATCCTCGTGCTCGACGAGGCGACGAGCTCGGTCGACACGCGCACCGAGGTGCTGGTCCAGCAGGCGATGAACGCGCTGCGCGAGGGGCGCACGTCGTTCGTCATCGCACACCGCCTGTCGACGATCCGCGACGCGGACACGATCCTCGTCATGGAGCAGGGGTCGATCGTCGAGCAGGGCTCGCACGACGAGCTGCTCGCGGCGGGTGGCGCGTACGCGCGGCTGTACGAGAGCCAGTTCGCGGCGCCCGTCGGCGCCGAGGCGCAGGACGCGATGGACGCCGCCGCGGCGCCCGCGGGGCGGCCTGCGGGCGGCTGACGAGCGACCGGCAACGCCTCGGCCCCCGTGGGTCCACCTGAGGGTGGACGCACGGGGGCCGACCTGTGAGACGACCGGGGACCGGCGCTCAGGCGAGCGAGAGGAACAGCTTCTCGAGCTTCGCCACGTCGAGCGTCGGGTCCTCGCCGTCCTCGGCCGGCTCGGTGAGGCACTGGCGCATGCCGGACGCGATGATCGCGAAGCCCGCGCGGTCGAGCGCGCGCGACACGGCGGAGAGCTGCGTGACGACGTCCTCGCAGTCCCGCCCCTCGTCGATCATGCGCACGACGGCCGCGAGCTGGCCCTGGGCGCGCTTGAGCCGGTTGACGACCTTGTCCATGTCGGTGCGGTCGAGCTCCACGGTCGTTCTCCTGCGTTCGTCGGGGTGGTTCGTCTCGGTGGTTCGTCTCGGTGGGTCGCCGTCAGGCGCAGGTGCAGCGCTGCTCGGGCGGCACCTCGGCCATGACCTCGTCGGCGTGCATGCCGCAGCCGGTCCAGGTGGTCTTGCCGCACGTGCGGCACAGGGCGGGACTGCACACGGTGTGTCTCCTCGGGTGGGGGCGGGTTCGGTCTCGGGGCGGGGCGGGGCGGGGCTCGGTGCGCGGTCGGGGAGGACCCGGGGCGCGGGTCGTGCAGGATCAGCGTCGCACGGCTCCGCCCGCGGCCTGCCACGCGCCGAGCCCGCCGGACAGGCTCGTCGCGGCGTAGCCGAGCGACCGGAGCCGGCGGGCCGCGGTGCGCGAGCGCATCCCGGACGCGCACACCACGACGACGGTCGCGCCGTCCTGGAGGCGCCGGGGCGCGGCCGACGGGACGTCGGCGAGCGGCACGTGCACGGCCTGGGGCGCGTGCCCGGCGCGCCACTCGTCGCGCTCGCGCACGTCGAGCAGCGTCGCGCCGTCGCGGACGAGCTGCACGGCCGTGGCGGCGTCGACGCTCGGGCGCACGCCGCCGTCGTCGGACGAGCGGGAGAACAGGCGGCGGAGGCGGTCGATCATGCGGGGACTCCTTCGAGGGCGCGCGCGGCGCGCGGCGTGGTGGTCAGGGTGAGCCAGCCGCCGGAGAGGTTGCGCGCGTCGAGCCCGGCGGCGAGCAGGACACGGGTGGCGAGGTAGGAACGGACGCCGCTCGCGCAGTGCACGGCGACGGGGCGGCCCTCGGCGGCGGCGCGCACCTCGTCGAGCCGCGCACGCAGCTCGGTGTGCGGCACGTTGAGGGCTCCGTCGAGGTGGCCGCCCGCGTGCTCGGCGCGCGACCGGACGTCGAGCACGAGCGACGTCGCGACGACCTCGTCGAGGTCGGCCGCGTGCCACTGCGGCATCGTGCCGTCGAGCACGTTCTGCGCGACGAACCCCAGCATGTTCACGACGTCCTTGGCCGCGCCGTAGGGCGGGGCGTACGCGAGCTCGAGCTCGGCGAGGTCGTCGGCCGTGAGGCCGGCGCGCAGCGCCGTCGCGAGCACGTCGACGCGCTTGTCCACCCCGGCGCGGCCCACGGCCTGCGCGCCGAGCAGGCGGCCGTCGGGCGCGAAGCTCGCCGTCACGTGCACCGGCTCCGCCCCGGCGAACCACCCCGCGTGGTGGGCGGCGTGGACCCGGACCTGCTCGTGCGCCAAGCCGGCGGCCGTCAGGGTCGCGTGGCTCGGCCCCGTGACCGCGGCGGTGAGCCCGAACACGCGGACGATCGCGGTGCCGAGCACGGGCGCCTGGGGCGTCGTCCGGTGGCCCAGCATCGCGTCCGCAGCGCGCCGGCCCTGGCGGTTGGCCGGGCCGGCGAGCGGGACGGGACCCGTCGCGCCGGTCACCGCGTGCACGACCTCGACGGCGTCGCCGACGGCCCACACGTGCGGGTCGGACGTGCGCTGGTCGGCGTCGACGCGGATCGCGCCGCGCTCGCCGAGCGCGAGCCCTGCGGCCGCGGCGAGGTCGCTCGCGGGCCGCACACCGACGCTCACGAGCACGACGTCGGCGTCGAGCAGCGTGCCGTCGGCGAGCTCGAGCGCGACGGCGTGGTCCGCGCCGGCGGGCCGGGGCACGACGGCGGTCGCGGACGTCCCGAGGTGGAGCCCGACCCCGTGGTCGCGCAGCTCGTCCGCGAGGAGTGGCGCGAGGTCCGGCTCGAGCGGCGGGAGCAGCTGGTCGGCGCGCTCGACGACGTCGACGGAAAGCCCTCGGGTGACGAGCGCCTCCACGGCCTCGAGCCCGATGAACCCCGCCCCGACGACGACGGCCCGCACCGGGGCGGTGCGCCCCGCCGCGACCTCGGCCTCGAGGCCTGCGAGCCGCTCGGCGAGCGCGTCGAGGTCGGCGATCGTCCGCAGCGTGTGCACCGCCGGGAGGTCGAGACCCGCGACCGGCGGGAGCACGGTGGTCGCGCCCGGCGCGAGCAGGAGCGCGTCGTAGGCGAGCTCGTAGGCCCCGTCCTCGGTCGTGACGGTGACCGTTCGCGCGGTCCGGTCGATCGCCGTGACGCGGTGCCGGGTCCGGACGTCCAGGTCGAGGCTCGCGCGCAGCGACGCGGGGGAGTGCAGCAGGAGGGCGTCGCGGTCCGCGATCTCGCCCGACACCTGGTACGGCAGGCCACAGCCCGCGAACGAGACGTGGTCGGACTGCTCGAGCACGACGATCGACGCGTGCTCGTCGAGGCGGCGGGCGCGCGCGGCGGCGCTCATGCCGCCCGCGACGCCCCCGACGACGACGATGCGGCGCGGGCCGTCGGGGTCGGACGGGCGGGTCGTCAGGCCGGAGGTCGAGGGGATCATGGCTCGACGATACCCCGGGGGGTATCCCCGGAGGCAAGCCGACCGAGTGAGACGTCCGTCACGGGGGCGTCTCCGAGCGGTGGGCGGACCCCCTCACAGCCGACGAACAGCCACGCCACCCGGGCGGCACACGCCTGCTCCGTAGACACGGACCATGAGCACCCCGACCCCACCCCCGCACGACCCGCCCGCTGTCCTGCGCCCGCGCCGACGACGATGGCGCGTCGCGCTCGTCGTGACCCTCGCCGTGCTGCTCCCGCTGGGAGGCGCGACGGCCTGGGCGCTGGACCGGTTCGTCGTCGAGCACGTCGAGATCGCCGACGTGACGGCGTACGAGGCGTCCCAGAGCTCCGACGCGGACGGGACGTCGGACCACGGCACCACGGCGGACGACAGCGCGGGCACCTCGGCCGGCACCGCCACGGGCGCCGCGACCGTCGACGGCGACACCTACACGTCGGACGGCACGAGCATCACGGTCACCCAGGTGACCACCGGCTCGGGCGCCGACACCGTGACGTACTACGTGGCCGACGTCGTGCTCTCCGACATGACGGACCTGCGCTCCGCGTTCGCGCAGGACGCGTTCGGCACGAACATCACGGAGACGACGTCCGACATCGCGGCCGACCACGACGCCGTCCTCGCGATCAACGGCGACTACTACGGGTTCCGCGACACCGGCATCGTCGTCCGCAACGGCGTCGTGTACCGGGACGACGGCGCGCGCGAGGGCCTCGCCCTCTACCGCGACGGCCACGTCGAGGTCTACGACGAGACGACGACCGACGCGCAGAGCCTCGTCGACGCCGGCGTGTGGAACACGCTGTCGTTCGGGCCCGCCCTCGTCGAGGACGGCGAGGTCGTGGCCGGGATCGACGACGTCGAGGTCGACACGAACGTCGGGAACCACTCGATCCAGGGGGAGCAGCCGCGCACGGCGGTCGGGGTGGTCGACGCGAACCACCTCGTCCTCGTCGTCGTGGACGGCCGCCAGGAGGGCTACTCCCGCGGCGTGACCATGACGGAGCTCGCCAGGATCATGCAGGACCTCGGCGCGACGACCGCGTACAACATCGACGGCGGCGGGTCCTCGACCCTGTACTTCGACGGCGAGGTCGTCAACAGCCCGTCGCAGGGTCGCGAGCGCGGCACGTCCGACGTCCTCTACGTCGCGGACGGTGCGTGATGGCGGCGGCGACCACGCACGCGCCTGTGACCCGGCCCGGCGCGGAGGCCGTCCGGACCGCCGTCGTGGTCCCCGCGTACCAGCCGGACGCGCGCCTCGTCGCCCTCGTCGACGCGCTGCGCGCCGCGGTCCCCGGGCTGCCGGTCGTGGTGGTCGACGACGGCAGCGACCGGCGGTGCGGGGGAGTGTTCCGCGCGGTGCGGGCGCTGGGTGCTGTCGTGCTCGCGGTGCCGGTGAACCGCGGGAAGGGCCACGCGCTGCGCACCGGCGTCCGGTGGGTGCGCGACCGGTTGCCCGGCCACGGCGTCGTGTGCGCCGACGCGGACGGGCAGCACACGGTCCTCGACGTGCTCCGCGTGGCGGCGCGGTCGCAGAGCGAGCCCGACGCCGTCGTGCTCGGCGCGCGACGCTTCGCGGGCGGCGTCCCGCTGCGCAGCCGCGTGGGCAACACGGCGACGCGCTGGGCGTTCGCGGCGGCGACCGGAACGCGCGTGCGCGACACGCAGACCGGGCTGCGCGCCTATGGACCGGGCCTGCTGGACGACCTGCTCGCCGTGCGCGGCGACCGGTACGAGTACGAGCTGCGCGCGCTCCTCGGCGCGACCCGCGCGGGCCGCCGGATCGTCGAGGTGGACGTGGCGACGGTCTACCTCGACGACAACGCGTCCTCCCACTTCCGGCCCGTCGCCGACTCGCTGCGCGTGTGGGCACCGCTGCTGCGGTTCGCCGCGTCGTCGCTGGGGTCGGCCGCGGTCGACGTCGTCGGGCTGCTCGTGCTTCAGGCGCTCACCGGGTCGCTCCTCGCGGCCGTGGTGGGCGCGCGCCTGCTCAGCGCGGGCGCGAACTTCGCCGTCAACCGTCGCCTCGTGTTCGCGGGCGGGCGCGACGTCCCGCTGCGCGCCGCCGTCGTGCGGTACGCGGCGCTCGCGGTCGTGCTGCTCGCGGCGAGCTACGGGCTGCTCGCGCTCCTGACCGGGCTCGGCGTGCCGCTCCTCGCGGCGAAGGTCGGCACCGACGCGGCCCTCTTCGCGACGAGCTATGAGGTGCAGCGGCGGGTGGTGTTCGCTCGCCTCACCCCAGGCCGGCGCGCCGACCGGCGTCCGGGCGCTCGACGAGCGCGGGCACGTGGTCGCGCGCGGTCCAGCGTCGGCCGACCCACTTGATCACCTCGACGAGCAGGAAGACGACGAGCGCGAGCCCGAGCGTCTTGCCCCACTCGACGACGTCGATGGGGGCCGAGTCGAACCAGGAGTGCATGAACGGCGCGTAGACGAACACGGCCTGGAGGGCGAGGAGCGTCACGGCCGAGATCCAGATCACCCGGTTGCCGCGGAGGACGTCGAGCGTGAGGCTCGACCGGTCGAGGAACCGGCAGTTGAACAGGTACGCGAGCTGGCCGAGCGCGAGCATCGTCACGGCCGTCGTCTGGGCCTCGGCGATCGGGACGCCCTGGGCCCGCTCGACGTAGAACAGCAGGATCGTCGCGCCGCCGATGAGGAGCGAGACGAGCAGGATGCGCCGCACGTACGCGCCGTCGAGGATCGACGCCTTGGGGTCGCGCGGGGCGCGGCGCATGACGTCGGGCTCCGCCTTCTCGTACGCGAGCGCGAGCGACAGCGTGACGGCGGTGATCATGTTGATCCACAGGACCTGGACCGGCTGGAGCGGCAGCGTGAGGCCGAACAGGACCGCGACGAGGATGACGAGCGACTGCGCGCCGTTGGTCGGCAGGAGGAAGAGCAAGGACTTGCGGATGTTGTCGTAGATCCGCCGCCCCTCCTTCACCGCGCGCTCGATGGTCGCGAAGTTGTCGTCCGCGAGCACGACCTCCGCGGCCTCCTTGGTCGCCTCCGTGCCCTTGATGCCCATCGCGACACCGACGTCCGCCTGGGTGAGGGCCGGGGCGTCGTTCACCCCGTCGCCCGTCATGGCGACGACCTCGCCGTGCGACTGGAGCGCGGAGACGATCCGGATCTTGTGCTCGGGGCTCGTGCGCGCGTACACGTCGACGTCGCGCACGACCTGGCGCAGCCTCTCCGTGCTCATCTCCTCGAGCTCGGGGCCGGTGAGCACGGCGGGCGCGACGTTCTCGCCGGTCCCGTCGTGGGGGTCCACGATGCCCATCTCGCGGCCGATCGCGAGGGCCGTGCCCGCGTGGTCGCCCGTGATCATCTTCACGCGGATGCCCGCGTCGCGGCACTCGGCGATGGCCTCGATCGCCTCGGGTCGCGGCGGGTCGACGATCCCGACGAGCCCGCACAGCTCGAGCCCGTCCGCGACGTCGTCGACGTCGAGGTCGTCCGTGCCTGCGACCGCGGTCCGCCGGGCCGCGGCGAGCACGCGCAGGCCGCGCCCGCCGAGCGCGTCGATCTGCGCGTCCCAGAACGCACGGTCGAGCGGCTCGGTGCCGCCGTCCTCGCCCACCTGGGTCGCGCACCGGTCGAGCACGCGGTCCGGCGCGCCCTTGACGTGCACGTGCAGGCCGCCGTCCGGGTCGGCGTCGAGCGTCGCCATGAACTTGTTCTCGGACTCGAACGGCACGACGGCGACGCGCCACCACCCCGTGGGGTCGACGCCGGCCTTCATGCCGAGCGTGCGCAGCGCGCCCTCGGTCGGCTCGCCGACGAGCCGCCACCCGTCGGCGTCCGACTCGTCGGGGACGATCCGCGCGTCGTTGCAGAGCATCATGACGGTCGCCAGGGCCGCGAGGTCCCGGTCGCCCGCGAGGTCCGCGTGCCGCTCGCCGTCGGTCTCGTCGAGCGTGACGTCGCCGACCGGGGCGTACCCCGCGCCCGCGACGGCGAACGTGCGCCCGCTCGTGCGGACCGTGCGCGCCGTCATCTCGTTCTTGGTGAGCGTGCCCGTCTTGTCGGAGCAGATCGTGGTCACCGACCCGAGCGTCTCGACCGCGGGGAGCTTGCGCGTGATCGCGCGGCGGCGGGCCATCTGCTGCACGCCGAGCGCGAGCGTGATCGTCACGAGCGCGGGCAGTCCCTCGGGCACCGCGGCGACCGCGAAGCCGATCGACGCCGAGATCAGCTCCGGGACGGTGAAGTCGTGGAAGACGCGGCCGATGATCACCATGACGACGGCCATCGCGAGGATGAGCACCGCGAGGAGCTTGCCGAAGCGGTCGAGCTGGCGCGTGAGCGGCGTGGCGAGGCTGCGGACCTCGGAGATCATGGTCTGGATCCGGCCGATCTCCGTCGCCGTCCCCGTCGCGGTGACGACCCCGACGCCCTGGCCCGCGGCCACCAGCGTGCTCGAGAAGAGCATGCTCGACCGGTCGCCCACGCCCGCGTCCGCACCGACGGCGTCGACCTTCTTCGCCGCGGCGACGGACTCTCCGGTGAGCGCCGACTCCTCGACGCGCAGGTTCGTCGCCTGGATCAGCCGCACGTCCGCGGGCACGCGGTCGCCCGAGCGCACGCGCACCACGTCGCCCGGCACGACGTCGTCGGCGTCCACGCGCGCCCACGCGCCGTCGCGGCGCACCTCCGCGTTGACCGAGAGCATGTTGCGGATGCCCTCCAGCGCGCTCTCCGCGCGACCCTCCTGGATGAACCCGATCGCCGCGTTGATGACCGCGACCGCGAGGATGACCGTGAAGTCGACCCAGTCGCCGAGGATCGCCTTGAGCACCGCCGAGACGAGCAGGATGTAGATGAGCACGTCGTCGAAGTGCACGAGGATCCGCTTCCACAGCGGGTCGCGCTGCGGCGGCGGCAACCGGTTGGGTCCCACGTCCGCGAGGCGCGCCGCGGCGTCGGCGTTCGAGAGCCCGCCCGCGTCCGTGCCGAGCTCGGCCAGGACGTCGTCGGGCGGGCGTGACCACGGCGCGTCGAGCGGCCGCTCGGCGGTGCCGGCGGACGTCGAGGAGACCGTCGAGGCGGGGGTCGGTGCAGCGTCCGGCGCGGATCCCATGCCCCTATTCGACCCCGGATGCCCGGATCGCGCGAGGGCCGAACGTCCGTCACGTCCGCGCGGGCCGCCTCGGCCCTCCCTCCGGGTGTGGAGCGCCGCGCGGCGAGCCGTGCGACGCCGACGTCGGAGGTGGAGCGATGACTCACGCGGGCGCGGCCGGACAGGACGTCCTGGAGCTGCGGATCCACGGCGTGGCGAACACGCCGCCGCACGGCATGCTCGACCTCCCGCCGGGTGAGGTCGAGCAGTGCGACGGCGACGGCCTGGGCAGCTTCTGGGTGCCGACCGCGGCCGTGGATGCCCGCGACCGCGCCCCGGGCACGCCCGCGGCCCCGGTCGGCCCGGGCGACCTCCACGCGATCCGCGCGGACGTGCGTCGCGAGGCGTACTCGTGGGGCGCGATGGCGCGGTTCGGCACGTTCCCCCTCGCCGGTGTGGTCGGCGCCGTCGCGCGCGGCGTGACGCGCGCGCTCTGGGCCCTGAACGTCCCGTTCGGCCTCGCGAACGTCGCCTACTGGGCGCGGCGCGTCCCGGGTGCCGAGGACGGCGCGGTGCAGGACCCGCCCGTCCGGTCGTCGGGCGAGACCGTCCCGCACGCCCGCCCCGAGCCGACCGCCGCGGCCGTCCGCGTCTTCGGCCTCGCGCTCACGCTCCTGCTCACCGCCGCGGTCACGACCGTCGCGGTCGTCATGGTGGGCGCCCGGTGCATGCGGCCGGGAGCCGACGGCACGGACACGGTCCAGGTCTGTGCGCGGGTGCCGTCGGTGCTGGACGGTCTCGCGCGCATGGCCCCGGGCGACCGCGCCGCGGTGCTCTCGCTCGTCCCGGTCGCCGTCGTCGTCGGCCTGGTCCTCCTCGCGCGCGCCGGGCAGGTCCGGTTCGACGAGCGCGTGTCGATCGCGCGCGCGGGACAGCGGACCGGAGGGTCGGTCACGGGGCCGCTGCTGTACCGGGCGGGGTTCTGGAGCCGGCGGGTCGCCGGACCGGCCACGCTCCTCGCGCACCTCGCCGGAGCGGTCGCGCTCGTCGCCGTCCTCCTCGCGTGGACGAGCGACCGCACCGCCGCCGGGACGGCCGTCGTGGCGGCCGGCACGGTCGTGCTCGGCCTGGCCGTCGTCGTCGTGGCCACGCGCAACGACGACGACGGCATCCAGGTGACCCCGCCGCGCTGGAAGGGAGCGCTCGCCGTCGCGACCCTCGTGCTCGCCGTCGTCGCGTGGGCGCTCGCGGCGTGGTCGAGCGGGCGGCGCGGCGGCACCGAGCCGACGTCGTACGTCGGGGTCGACGTCGCCCCGACCGTCCTGGGCGCCGTCCTCACCGGGATCGCCGCAGCGGCGCTCCTGTGGCGTCCGCGCGTCCCGGAGGTCGCGCGCCGGGTGCGGTGGCGCGTGGCCCTGTGGTCCGCGGTGCCCGTGGTCGTCACGGGCTGTCTCGGTACCGTGGCGGTCGCGCGACGCGCCACCCCGGAGGGCGCCGTCGCCACGTACGGCGAGGCGACGACCCGGACGCTGATCCTCGTGGCCGTCGGGGTGCTCGCCGTCCCGCTCGTCGGCGCGCTCGGCCGGGCGGCGAGGCCGGTGCGGTCGCAGGGCGCGGACCGCTGGGTCGGTTGGCACGGGACGGGCCCCGGGGTCCTCCTGCTCGTGGCGACCGCGACCGCCGCGGTCCTCACGAGCCTCCTCGTCCTCGGCGTCCAGGTCTACCTGACCGGGGGGCGCGCCGCGCGGCCCGACGCCGAGGGCGCGCTGCTCGTCGACATCGTCCGGACCGTGCCCGGCTACGAGGAGCTGCCCGTCCCCTCCGCGTACACCGAGTTCGGCATCGGCGCCGTCGTGCTCGGCGCGACCGCCGTCGTCGGACTCCTCGTCCTCGCCGCACCCGCGCTGCACGACCTCGTCCGGTCCTCGACGCGCTGGCTGCCACGTGCCGTCGGGACGACGTCCGACGCCCTCGGCCCCACCGGGTGGGCCGCCGCCGTCCTCGCCGACGAGGAGCGGAAGCGGACCGCCGGGACCGAGCAGGGCGTGGCGGACATGCCCCTCGCCGTCCGCCGTGCCGTGCGCACCCGCCAGGTGGCCGCCGTCACGCACCGCGCCGAGATCGCCGTGGGCGTGCTCGCGCTCGCCTCGTGGGCGACGCTCGTCGTGACCGTCCTGCTCGGGCGCCCGGGAGAGTCCGTCGCCGGCGTGTGGGTGCTCGGCGGGACGTGGCTCACCGACCTCTCCGTCCCGCTCGTCGGGGCGCTCGCGGCCGCGCTCGTCGCGAGCTTCGTCGCGGCGGGGTCCGACGGGTTCGCCCGACCCTGGGGCCTGCTGTGGGACCTCATGTGCTTCCTCCCGCGCAGCGCGCACCCGTTCGGTCCGCCCTGCTACGCCGAGCGGACCGTCCCCGAGGTCGCGGCCCGGGTCGAGTCGTGGCTCGCCGCCGCGGACCTGCCGGTCGAGCAGCGCACGGCGGCCGCGCAGGGGCGTCGCGTCGTGCTCTCCGCGCACTCGCTGGGGGCCGTCATCGCGACGGCCGTCGTGCTCGGTCGCGCGGGCAACCCCGTCCGGACGGGGGACGCCCGCGAGCCCGCGCCCCGGACCGACGGCGACGGGCGCCTCGGCGTCGTCACCTACGGCGTCCAGCTGCGTGCGTACTTCGGGCGGTTCTTCCCGTCCCTGCTGGGACCGCAGGTGCTCGGCACCCCGCCGTGCGGCGCGCCCCGGTGGCGCGGGGACCCGTGGGTCCGGCAGACGTCGAGCGCGCGCTCGCTGCTGCGGGCCGCGCTGCTCGAGCTCCCGCCTCGGGAGCGACGGGGGGCGGTCGCGTCGCGCGAGATCGCCGCGCACGAGGAGCAGCGGGCGCGGGTCCGGGGGGCGCGCGCCGCGTGGCGGGAGGCCGTGGCAGCCGCCGACGCCGTGCACGGCGACGACGCGCTGCTCGCGGCGCGGCGCGACGAGGTCGCGGCGACCGAGGAGAGGCTCGTGGACGAGCGCCGGGTCCTCGACCGGTTCGAGAGCGCGATCGGCGACCTCGTCGCCGAGCGCGACCGCCGGGAGACCGCCCGCGAGGCCGAGGCGGCCTACCAGCGAGCGCGCTGCGCGGGCCCCGCGGGCGGCGAACCGGTGACGAGCCTGCGGCGCGCCGCCGACGCCGCCTGGTCCGACGCCGTGCGCGGTCCCGGCAGCGCGCACCTCGACCCCGCGTCGCCCACGCTCGTGCGGCTCCTGCGCAGCACGGACGGAGGACCTGCCTGGGTGAACCTCTGGCGTCGGACCGACTATCTCGGACTCCCCGTGGTGTCGTACACCGCGAACGACGTCGACCGCGGCGCCGACGAGGTCGACCGCGGCGCGTACCTGTTCACCGTCGCGACGCACAGCACGTACTTCCGTGCCTGGGCCTACCACGAGGCGCTCGACACGGTGCTCGACCGTCTGGGCGTGCCGGTCCCGGGCGGGGGGCGTGCCCAGGACCAGGCCGCCGCACCGCAGGAGGCCGTCGCGGTCCGGTGATCGGGGACAATGGGGGCCGTGAGTTCCGAGACCCCGCACGTCGTGCACGTCACCGACCCCGCCGACGACCGCCTCGCGGACTACAACCGGCTGACCGACGTCGCGCTGCGGTCCAAGCACGAGCCGGAGAAGGGCCTCTACATCGCGGAGAGCTCGACGGTCATCCGGCGCGCGCTCGCCGCCGGGCACCGGCCGCGGTCGTTCCTCATGGCCGAGCGCTGGCTCGACGACCTCGCCGACGACATCGCGGCGCTGCCCGTCGACGACGCGCCCGGCGGCACGGGCGAGCAGGTCCCGGTCTACGTCGGCGCGCCCGACGTGCTCGAGGCGATCACCGGCTTCCACCTCCACCGCGGGGCGCTCGCGGCGATGCACCGCCCGCCGCTCGCGACCGTGCACGACCTGCTCGGTGGCGCCCGCGGCGGCACCGGGGCGCGGCGCGTCGCCGTGCTCGAGGACATCGTCGACCACACCAACGTCGGCGCGATCTTCCGCTCGGCGGCCGCGCTCGGGGTGGACGCCGTGCTCGTCTCGCCCCGATGCGCGGACCCGCTCTACCGGCGCTCGGTGCGCGTGAGCATGGGCACGGTGTTCCAGGTGCCGTGGACGCGGTTCGAGACGTGGCCGGGCGGGCTCGACGTGCTGCGCGACGAGGGGTTCACCGTCGCGGCGCTCGCGCTCGCGGACGACGCGGTGAGCCTCGACGACGTCGTGGCCGACCCGCCCGAGCGGCTCGCGCTCGTGCTCGGCACGGAGGGCGACGGCCTGTCGCGCGGGGCGATCGAGGCAGCCGACCGGGTCGTGACGATCCCCATGGCCGGGGAAGTGGACTCGCTCAACGTCGCTGCGGCGTCGGCCGTCGCGTTCTGGGCGACGCGCGTGCCCTGAGCCGCCGACCGCGTCGGGCGACAGTTCCCGGCGTCCGGGAACAACCGGGCGTGGCGGCGCGTTGGGCCCGTGTCCGTACGTCGTACGAGAAGAGGTTCCGTGCCGGCCCAGCCCTCCCCGTCCCTTTCTGACACCGCTCCGTCCCACGCCGCTCCGTCCGACGCCGCGACGCTCGCGGTCGCCGAGGAGCAGCAGCACCTCGACGCCGCGCTCGTGCGTCGCACGCAGCTCCTCGCCGAGCTGGACGCCCGGCTCGCCCTCCCCGCCGACCCCGACCTGCCCGGCGCCGAGGACGTCGTCGAGCGCTCGCGGCGCGCGGGGCTGCGCCGTCGGCGCACCGAGCTGGAGCGGTCGGAGAGCGGGCTCGTCTTCGGCCGCGTCGACACCGTGGACGGGGTCACGCGCCACGTGGGGCGCGTCGGCATCGCCGCGTCCGACGACGACGCCGACCCGCTCGTGCTCGACTGGCGTGCCCCGGGCGCGCGCGCCTTCTACACCGCGACGGCGCGCGAGCCGCTGGGCCTCGCGCGGCGCCGGCACGTGCGGACCGCGGGGGACCGGGTCACCGGCGTGGACGACGAGCCGCTCGACGGCTCGGCGAACGGGGCGGACGACGAGGACGGCCTCGTCGGCGAGGGCGCGCTGCTCGCCGCGCTCTCCGAGCGCCGGACCGGCCGCATGGGCACCGCGGTCGCGACGCTCCAGGTCGAGCAGGACGCGATCGTGCGCGCCCCGGCCGAGCAGACGCTCGTCGTGCAGGGCGGCCCGGGGACGGGCAAGACGGTCGTCGCGCTGCACCGCGTCGCGTACCTGCTGTTCGCGCACCCGCACCTCGCGGAACGCGGCGTGCTCCTGCTCGGCCCGTCGTCGCGGTTCCTCGAGTACGTCGCCCAGGTGCTGCCCGCGCTCGGCGAGACGGCGGTCGTGTCGGCCACGTGCGACACGCTCCTCCCCGGCGTCGCGCCCGAGCGCGACGAGTCGCGCGACGTGGCCGAGCTCAAGGGCCGCGCGCTCTGGCAGGACGTCGTCGCCCGGTACGCCGACTCCCTCGTCCCGGAGGCGCGGGCGCTCACCGTGCGCCTCGACGGCGAGCCGCTCACGCTCGACACCGCCCGGGTCGGGCAGGTCCTGCGCGCGGCCCGGGCGGGCGGCCGGAGCGTGCTCGCCGCGCGGCGCCGGGCCGTAGAC
Organism: Cellulosimicrobium sp. E-16; assembly: GCF_049913115.1. Lineage (NCBI taxonomy): Bacteria > Bacillati > Actinomycetota > Actinomycetes > Micrococcales > Promicromonosporaceae > Cellulosimicrobium > Cellulosimicrobium sp. E-16. Next base: position 2,688,454 of record NZ_CP183974.1, on the reverse strand, counting down.
CTCCTGCTCGACGCGCTCGTCGACGAGGCCGCGGCACGCCACGCCGAGCTGCTCGAACGCGTCGAGGAGGGGTACGAGGACGTGCTCGGGACGCTCGACGCCGGGCTCGCCGCGCGCGACGACCGCGCCCCGACGACCGGCGCGCGCGGCGGTGACGTCGACGGCGAGCTCACCGAGGACGACCTCGAGCGGATCCGCAGTGATCTTGCGCGCGAGGCCGGGTTCGCGGCCGTCGTCGATGCCTGGTGGCCGGTCGCGGACGCCCGCACGGCGCTCGCGGACCTGCTGGGCGACGCCACGCTGCTCGCACGGCACGCGCTCGAGCTCTCGCCCGCGGAGATCGGCCTCGTGACGGGCGAGCCCGCCGCGCTCGCGCCGAGCGACGTCCCGCTCCTCGACGCGCTCGCCGACGCGCTGGGCACCCCGGGCGCGCCCGGCGAGCAGGGCGAGTTCCTCGCGCAGCGTGCGGCGACGCGCCGCGACTGGGTCTACGGGCACGTCGTGGTCGACGAGGCGCAGGAGCTCTCGCCCATGCAGTGGCACATGGTGCTGCGCCGCTGCCCGACCCGGTCGGTGACCGCCGTCGGGGACGTCGACCAGACCGAGGCGCCGCACCGCCACGCGGACTGGGCGGACGTCGTCGGCCCGGTCTTCGGCGACCGCTGGCACCGCGCCGACCTGACGATCTGCTACCGCACGCCGCGCGAGGTCATGGAGCTCGTCGGGCCGGTGCTGCGCGCGGCGGGCAGCCGCAACGCGCCGCCCCGCGCGGTGCGCGACGCGGGGGTCGCGCCGCGAGACGTCGTCGTGCCCGCCGGTACGTCGGACGCGGCGCTCGGCGCGGCGGTCGCCGCCGAGGTCGCGCGCCTCGCGGAGCGCTACGACGGCGGTTCCGTCGGCGTCGTGTCGCCGCGCGGCCGGCTCGCGCACCTGGGCGTCGCCGTCCACGACGTCCCCGTCCTCAGCACGTCGGAGGCGAAGGGGCTCGAGTGGGACGCGGTGGTCGTCGTCGACCCGGACGGCATCGCCGCCGAGCCGCGCGGCTGGAACGGGCTGTACGTCGCGATGACCCGGTGCACGCAGGAGCTCGCGCGGGTCACGGTGGACGCGCCGTCCGGCTCGGCCTGACGTCGCCGCTCAGTCGCGGGAGGCGGACCGGGCGAACCGGTCGACCTCCCGCACCACGACCTCGACGAGCGACGGGTCGCCGAGCGGGCGGAAGTGGCCCGCGAGGGGCAGCTCGACGTTCCGCCCGCCCTCGAGCCGGCCGGTCTCGGGGATGTGCGGGTCGAAGCGCGGGTAGACGGCGGCGATCCGGGCGTCGACCTCGTGCTCCGCGGCGAGCGCGAGCAGCGCCGCGTCCCGCGGCGAGAACGCGCGCAGCGTCCGGCCCAGGAGATAGCGCGCGTAGCTGGAACCGTTGAACGGCGTCGCGACGGCGACCATGCCGGCCACGCGCGACCCGGCGGGCGAGAGCATGACGCGCTTGCCCACGAGACCGCCCTTGCTGTGCGCGACGAGGACGACGTCGTGCAGGTCGGCCGTCACGAGGAACGCGGCGGTGCGCCCGGCGGCGTCGGCGACGGGGCGCCGGTTGTACCCGAGGCCTGGCACCGCGTGCACGGGGTGCCCGGCCCGCGCGAGCGCCGTCGCCACGGGCGCGAGGAGCTGCCACGTCTCGTAGACGCCGGGGAGCAGCACGACGGGTCCGCTGCCGCCCGGTCCGCGCGGGACGGGGCGTCGAGGCCGCACGGCACCCGCGGCCTGGCGGGCCGCCACGTACGCGTAGTCGGCCGCGCGGTCGCGCAGCCGCAGCGTCCCCGCCCACCGCGGCGCCCTCACGCGAGCCGTCCCGCGGTGAGGACGGCCGCGACGGCGCCCTCCGGGTCGAGGTCGACGACGGCGCGGCGCACGTCGACGGTCTCGGGTCCCGATCCGGTCGGGGCGTGCGCGGTCATCGCACCAGGATGGCGCGGGGGCCCGCCTCGCGCGCGGCGGGCGACCGGACGAACGCGCCGCGCTCACTCCAGGGCGTTCGACGGGTCCCCGGACGCCGGCTCCGCCGACGCGCGGCGCCCGCCGAGCGAGGCGTCCTCCATCTGCTCCGCGTCCACCACGCCGAGCTCGTCGAGGAGGAAGAGGAACGCGCGCGCGTACGGGTTGTCGTCGACGCGCGCGCGGACCTCGGGCCAGTCGATCTGCTCGCGCATCGCGCGCGCGACCGGCAGCAGCCGCGAGAAGTCGCAGTAGTGCTCGCCGACGACGCGCAGCTTCGACGTCATGATCTCGGTCGCCGAGAGCACGGGCATGCGGACCGCGAGCACCTCGAGCTCGTCGGTGCGGTCGAGGAGGTCGTCGTCGATCGGCTCGCCGACCATCCGGTAGAGGATGTCGATGAGCTCGCCGCCGTGGTACGCCTTGAAGAGCCAGTTCTCCGTCGGCTCCGTGATCTCGAGCCCCGCCTCGCGCAGCACCTCGCGTGCGCGGTCCACGTCGACCTCGCGGATCGCGAAGTCCGCGTCGTGGCTCGGCTCCGGCGCGCCGCGCGCCCACGCGGCGTACCCGCCGACGAGCGCGTGCGGGATCTCGGCCTCGGCGAGCGCCGCGGCGGTCATGCGGAGGCCGTCGTGCAGCGCGTCCCTGTCGTCCACCATGCCCAGGGTCTACACCACCCCCGGTGTGCTGGCACGTCGCGCGGGCCGCACCGGACGCGCCGCGCGCGCCAGGGCGGCGAGGACCGGAGCGCGTGCGACCCCGCACCGCCGTGCCCAGAATCAGGAGGGTGCGCCTCGCGACGTTCAACATCCTGCACGGGCGGTCGCTCGTCGACGACCGGGTCGACGTCGACCGCTTCGCCGGCGCGGTCCGCGACCTCGACGCGGACGTGCTCGCGCTCCAGGAGGTGGACCGGGACCAGCCACGCTCGCACCGCGCCGACCTCACGGCGGTCGCGGCGGAGGCAGTCGGCGCCGTCGACCACCGGTTCGTCGCGACACTCGTGGGCGAGCCGGGCGTGTGGACCGCACCGACGGGGGAGCACCAGCCCGGCCGGGCCGCCTACGGGATCGCCGTCGTGAGCCGGTACCCCGTCACGGCGTGGCGCACCGTCCTGCTGCCCGCGCCCCGCACGCGCGTGCCGGTCCGGTTCCCCGGCAGCCGCCTGCCGACGCTCGTGCGCGACGAGCCGCGCGCGGCGCTGGTGGCACGCGTCGAGGCCCCGGGCGGTCCGCTGACCGTCGCGTGCACGCACCTGACCTTCGTGCCGGGGCGCAACCTCACGCAGCTCGTGCGGCTCACCCGGTCGCTCGCCGCGGAGACCCTCGACGGCGAGCCGGTCGTGCTCCTGGGCGACCTCAACATCGAGGCCCCGCAGGCGGCCCGCACGAGCGGGTGGCGCCCGCTGGCCTCGGCCGCGACGTTCCCGGTCGGCGAGCCCGCGCGCCAGCTCGACCACGTGCTCGCCCACGGCGCCGTGCGCCCGACGGAGCCCGGGGTCGCGGTCGACACGGGCCTGTCCGACCACCGGGCGCTGGTCGTCCGTGTCGCGCTGGGCGGGGAGCACCACGCCTCCCCGACGCGCGCCCACGCGGCCGACGAGGACCACGCCCCCGACGGCGGGCGCGGCGGAGCCGCGACGCCGCGCCGCGCGGACGGTCGAGGACTGACGAGCCACGTCGCTCGTGAACCGCGTCACACGCGTCGGAGGGGCTGGTTCCGACCCGCCGGCATAGATTAGCCTCACCTATGTGAGTGGAACCTCAGTTGTCCCGAGCCCGGCCGGAGCGCCCGGCGCCCCGGCCCTCGCCGGGCACGACCTGCGGCTGTCCTACGACGCGCGCACCGTCGTGCACGGCGCCGCGCTCGAGCTCGCACCGGGGGCCGTCACGGCCCTGATCGGCCCGAACGGCTCGGGCAAGTCGACGCTCCTGCGCTCGCTCGCGCGTCTGCACCGCCCCGACGCCGGGACCGTCGCGCTCGACGACGCGCCCGACGCGCTCGCCCTGCACCCCAAGGACTTCGCCCGGCGGGTGACGCTCCTGTCGCAGAGCCGGCCCACGCCGTCGGGCGTGAGCGTGCGCGACGTCGTCGCCTACGGGCGCCACCCCTACCGCGGCCGCTTCCGCGCCAACGACCCCGACGGCCCGCGCGCGATCTCGCACGCCATGGACGTCACGGGCATCACGGCGATGGCCGACCGCGGCGTCGACGAGCTCTCCGGCGGTGAGCTGCAGCGCGTGTGGCTCGCGACGTGCCTCGCGCAGGACACGCAGGTGCTCCTGCTCGACGAGCCGACGACGTACCTCGACCTGCGCTACCAGGTCGAGCTGCTCGACCTCGTGCGCGACCTCGCGAGCGAGCACGGCGTGGCCGTGGGCGTCGTGCTGCACGACCTGAACCATGCGGCCGCCGTCGCCGACCGCGTCGTCCTGCTCCACTCGGGCGTCGTCCGCGCCACGGGACCCGCCGACGAGGTCCTGACGTCCGAGCTCCTCACCGAGGTCTACGGCATCCACGTCGACGTCTACACGCACCCCCTCACGGGGCGCACGTGCTGCGAGCCGCTCGGCCGGCATGCGGCGCGCCTCGACACCGCCGTCCTCGTCTGACCCGCACCACCCCCGACGTACCTCCACCGACCCATCGCCCGGCCCCGACGCGCGGCCACCGGCCCCGCCCCGACGGAGCACGCCCGGGCACCGACCGCAACCGAAGGACACCCATGCGCTCGACCACCCGTTCCCTCGCCGCGGGCGCCCTCGCGCTCGCCACAGCGCTCGCGCTCACCGCGTGCGGCACGACCGAGGACCCTGCGGCCGACGGCGACGCCGAGGCGACGACCGACGCCGCGTCCGGCCCGGTCACCGTCACCGACGAGCGCGGCGAGGTCACGCTCGACGCCCCGGCCACCGACATCGTCTCGCTCGAGTGGGGTCTCACGGAGAACCTCGTCGCGCTCGGCGTCGAGCCCGTCGGCCAGGCCGACGTCGAGGGCTACAACACGTGGGACACGGTCGCGCCGATCGACGCGAGCACGCCCGACGTCGGCACGCGCGGCGAGCCCAGCCTCGACGCCATCTCCGCGCTCGAGCCGGACCTCGTCGTCACGACGACGGACCTGCCCGAGAACGTCATCGCCCAGATCGAGGAGGTCGCGCCCGTGCTCGCGCTGCGCGGCTCCGACGGCGAGGACCCGATCGGCTACATGCGCTCCACGGTCGAGACGCTCGGCACCGTGACGGGCCGCGAGGACGAGGCCGCCGCGGCGCTCGAGACCTACGACGCGAAGATCGCCGAGGCCACCGCGGCGCTCGACGAGGCCGGGGTCGGCGGCGTCGACTTCGCCATGGCCGACGGCTGGATCGCCAACGGCGCGGTCTCGATCCGCATGTACACGCCCGGCTCGTTCTTCGGCGCGATCGGCGAGGAGCTCGGGCTCGTCAACGCGTGGACCGAGGGCGGCGACCCGGACTACGGCCTCGCGCAGACCGACGTCGAGGGCCTGACCCAGCTCGGCGACGTGCAGTTCCTCTACGTCGCGAGCGAGTCCGAGGCCAACCCGTTCGAGGAGGGCCTCGCCGGGAACGCCGTGTGGGAGCAGCTCCCGTTCGTCACGGCCGGGGACGTGCACCGTCTGCCCGACGGCATCTGGATGTTCGGCGGCCCGCTGTCCGCGGCGGCCTACGCCGACGCGGTCGTGGACGCGCTGACGGCCGCCTGAGACCGGTCCGCACCACCACCGGGCGCGGTCGCGCCCGGACGACGAGAAGGCTGACGAGAACCACAGTGCTGACGAGGACACCGTGACGCGGCGCGAGCAGCGCACGACGGCGGAGCCGGACACCCTCCTCCTGGAGGACCCGGCTCCGGCCGTCGTCCCGGGCACCGACGGCACCGCCGACGGCGGTCGCGCGAGCGACGGCACCGGCCCGGCGACGACCGTGCCCCGCCCGAGGACGTCGCGCCTCGGGATCGCGGGGGCGTTCGTCGTGGCGGTCGTGGTCGCCGCGGTGCTCGCCGCCGTGCACCTCACGCAGGGCACGGCCGACGTCGGCCCGCTCGACCTGCTGCGCCTGGCGACCGGGGGCGACGGCGTCGACCAGACGGTCGCCGTCCTCGTCGCCTCGCGCGTGCCGCGGCTCCTCGCCGGCCTGCTGCTGGGCGTCGCGCTCGGCGTCGCCGGTGCCGTGCTCCAGTCGGTCGCGCGCAACCCGCTCGCGTCGCCCGACACGCTCGCGGTCAACGCGGGCGCCTACCTCACGGTCGTCGTCGTCGCGGCGTTCGGCATCTCGATCCCGTTCTACCTCCAGGGCGGGCTGGCCTTCCTCGGCGGGCTCGCCGCTGCCGGTCTCGTGCTCGTCCTCGCACGCGGCGGCGCCGACGGCCCGACCCGGCTCGTGCTCGCCGGGTCGGCGATCATGCTCGCGCTGCACTCCCTGACGATGGTCCTCCTCGTGCTGTTCGAGCAGGAGACGATGGGCCTGTTCGCGTGGGGGAGCGGGTCCATCGTCCAGTCGGGCACGCGCACGGTCTCGATGGCGACGCCCGTCGTCGTGGTCGGCGTCCTCGCCGCGCTCCTCCTCTCGCGCCGTCTCGACCTCCTCGGTCTCGGGGACGACGCCGCGACCGTCCTCGGCGTCGACGTGCGCCGCACGCGCGTCCTGTCCGTCCTCGTCGCGGTGCTGCTCGCCTCGATCGCGGTGACGGTCGCGGGACCGGTCGGGTTCGTCGGCCTCGCCGCACCGGTCGTGGCGCGGCTCGTCGCGCGCCGGGTGCCCGGGCTCGGGCGGCACGTGCTGCTCCTGCCGTTCGCGGCGATCACCGGCGTGGTCGTCGTCCTCGGCGCCGACGTCCTGCTCCGCCTGCTGCTGCCGGGCATGCTGTCCATCGCGGTGCCGACCGGCATCGTGACGACCGTCCTCGGCGCGATCCTGCTCATCTGGCTCGCGCGGCGCCTGCGCGACTCCGGGCCGGCGTCGTCGCGCGGCGCGCACGGGTCGCTGTCCCGCCCGCGCTCGCGCCGGGCCGTGCTCGTGGTCGTCGTCGTGCTGTCGCTCGCCGTCGCCGCGGCCACGGTCGCGGGCCTGCTGCTCGGCGACCGGGTCGTGCTGCTGGGCGACGTCGCCAACTGGTGGAACGGGCTCGCCGGACGGCACGTGACGTTCGTCCTCGACCAGCGCTTCCCGCGCGTCCTCGCCGCGCTCCTGGCCGGGGCGGCGCTCGCGCTCGCCGGGACGATCGTGCAGGCCGTGTGCCGCAACCCGCTCGCCGAGCCCAGCCTGCTCGGCGTGACCTCAGGTGCCGGCCTCGGCGCCGTGACGATGATCCTCCTCGTCCCCGGCGTCGGGATCTGGCCCATGTCCGCCGCGGCGGCGGCCGGGGCGTTCGCCGTGTTCGGCCTCGTCTACGGGCTGTCCTACCGCGGCGGGCTCAGCTCCGACCGCCTCGTGCTCATCGGCATCGGCGCCCAGGCCGGCGTGATGGCGCTCATCACGCTCCTCGTGGTCGTCGTGGCGCCGTGGGACGTCAACCTCGCGCTCACCTGGCTCTCGGGCTCCACGTACGGGCGCACGCTCGAGCAGCTCATCCCGGTCGCGCTCGCGCTGCTCGTGCTCACGCCCCTCACCGCCGTCTACCGTCGCGACCTCGACGTGCTGGCGCTCGACGACGACACCCCGCGCGTCCTCGGCGTCGCGCTCGACCGCACGCGCCTGCTCCTGCTCGCGGCCGCGGCGCTGCTCACGGCCGCCGCCGTGTGCGCGATCGGGGCGCTCGCGTTCGTGGGCCTCGTCGCGCCGCACGCCGCACGGGCGCTGGTCGGCGCGCGGCACGGTCGCGTCGTCCCGGTCGCGATGCTGCTCGGCGCGCTCCTGGTGTCCGTCGCGGACACGCTCGGCCGCGTCGTCATCGCGCCGGAGCAGATCCCCGCGGGTCTCGGCACGGCGCTCCTGGGCGCGCCCTACTTCGTCTACCTGCTGTGGCGCAGCCGCGGCCGGGGGGCGTGACGCGTCTCACCGTGCGGGGGCGGGATCCGAGGCCCGGACGGGTTGACCCCGCTGCGGGTGCGTAGGTTAGCCTCACCTGTGTGAGCCAGACCGTCGCCGCGCCCCGCACCCGAGCCCGTCGTCCCGTCGCCCGGGCGACCGCGCCGTGGCGCTTCTTCGACGTCGAGGTGGCGCGCGTCGAGCAGCTCACGCCGAGCTTCCGCCGGTTCACGTTCACCGGCCCGGAGCTCGACCTCTTCGGCGACCCCGGCCTCGACGTGCGGATCAAGTTCGTCCTGCCCGCACCCGACGGCGGCTACGAGCACCTCGTGCGCGACGCCGACGAGTGGTACGCCGCGTGGCGCGACCAGCCCGAGGAGCGGCGCAACCCGCTGCGCACGTACACGACCGTCGCGGTACGTCCCGAGGCGCGCGAGGTCGACGTCGACGTCGTCCTGCACGGCGACGCCGGCCCCGCCTCGCGCTGGGCGCTGTCCGCCGAGGTCGGCACGCCGCTCGTCCTGCTCGGCCCGGACGCGACGTTCGACGGCCCGGTCGGCGGCATCGAGTTCCGGCCGCCGACGCGCCCGCACGCGCTCCTGCTCGCGGGCGACGAGACCGCGCTGCCCGCGATCGCCGCGATCTGCGAGGACCTGCCCGCGGACGCGTGGGGCGAGGTCTACGTCGAGGTGCCGCACGTCGGCGACGCGCGCGACCTCGTCACGCCGCCCGGGGTGCGCGTGACGTTCCTGGCCCGCGACGACGTCCCCGGCGGTCCGCACGACGCCCACGGCGCGCGCCTGGTGCCCGCCGTCAAGGAGGCGGCCGAGCGCATCCTCGGCGCGGGCGTCCTCGGGACGGACCCGCCTGCCCAGTGCCGCACCGCCGAGGACCTCGAGGACGTCGACGTCGACGCGTCGATCCTCTGGGAGGTCCCGGGGCTGCTCGAGGAGGACACCGTCCTCTACGCGTGGCTCGCGGGCGAGGCGAGCGCGATCAAGACGCTGCGCCGCCACCTCGTCACCGACCTCGGCGTCGACCGCCGCGCCGTCGCGTTCATGGGCTACTGGCGCGAGGGCCGCGCCGAGAGCTGACGCGCCCCCACGAGATCAGAGAAGTGGCCCCTCACCAAGGACGGTGAGGGGCCACTTCTCGCATCTCGGCGCGCGATCGCCGGTCCGACCGTGGTCTGGACGGGAACGGGAAAGGAGGCCGACCGGCCTCCCTTTCCAAGGTATAGCGCACGGGGGGTCTTGCGGCAAGGCCCCCCTGGGGGCGCAGAATCTCCGTTCGTGCGTGGACCGTCGTCGGTCCGTGCCGTCCCGATCGACCTCGGACCGGAGCTGATGACGTTGCCCGACGCCCCCGTGACCGCCGACCGCACGACCGACCCGACCGCACGTCCGAACCCGGGCGCCGCCCAGACCTTCGACCTCCCCGAGCGGCTCGCCGCGAAGGCCGACCCCGCCCTGGTCGCAGCCGACGAGCGGCACTTCGCCGCGATCGCGGCGAGCCTCGAGCACTCCGTCGGGGACCTCTCGCAGCGCCTCGACGCGGCGCGCCGCGCGCCCGGCGGGAGCGGCACCGAGGCGCTCGAGCGCGACCAGGAGATCCACCGCCTCAGCGGTCGCCTGCGGCTGCTCCAGCGCTACGGCGTCGACCTGTGCCTGGGCCGCATGACGTTCGCCGACGGCTCCGCCCCGGTCTACGTCGGGCGCGTGGGCCTCACGGACCCGGCGGGGGAGCGGCTGCTCGTGGACTGGCGCTCGCCCGCGGCCGAGCCGTACTTCGCCGCGACGCCCGCGCACCCGCTCGGCCTCGCGGCGCGACGCCGCTACCGGTGGACGCGCGGTCGCGTCACGGACTACTGGGACGAGGAGCTCGTGCCCGACGGCGCGGGCTCGGGCGCGGCGCTCGACGACCAGTCGGCGTTCGTCGCGAGCCTCGGCGCGAGCCGGTCGCCGCGCATGCGCGACGTGCTCGGCACGATCCAGGCGGACCAGGACGCGATCGTTCGCGCGGGCTCGCGGGGCGCTCTCGTCGTCGACGGCGGCCCCGGCACGGGCAAGACCGTCGTGGCGCTGCACCGCGCCGCCTACCTGCTCTACGCCGATCCCCAGGTGGGCGGCGGGCACGGGGGCGTGCTCGTCGTCGGGCCGAGCCGCCCGTACCTCTCCTACGTCGCCGACGTGCTGCCCGGGCTCGGCGAGGAGGGCGTGCAGACCTGCACGCTGCGCGATCTCGTCCCGGAGGGCGCGGCGGCGCGCCCCGAGACCGACCCCGAGGTGGCGCGCCTCAAGGCGTCCGCCGAGCTGGTCGCCGCGATCGAGCCGGCCGTGCGCTTCTCGGAGCGTCCGCCCGCGGAGGGGATGGAGGTCGAGACGCCGTGGGCAGACGTCTGGCTCTCGACGGCCGACTGGGCCGAGGCGTTCGAGTCCGTCGACCCGGGCACCCCGCACAACGAGGCGCGCGACGACGTCTGGGCCGCTCTCGTCGAGATCCTCGTGGACAAGACGGTGGGCGAGGGAGCCTCGGAGGACGCCGGGGGCCTGTCGGCCGACGACGTGCGCCGCGCCCTGCGCGGCCACCGCGCGCTCGGCGCCGCGTTCGACCGCGCGTGGCCGCTCGTCGAGGCGACGGACCTCGTGGCCGACCTGTGGTCGGTGCCCGCCTACCTGCGCCTGTGCGTGCCGTCGCTCACGCCCGAGGAGGTGCGGGCGCTCCAGCGTGCGGACGCGCAGGCGTGGACGACGGCGGACCTGCCGCTGCTCGACGCCGCCCGGCAGCGCCTGGGCGACCCGGAGGCGTCGCGCCGCCGTCGCCGCAACGAGGCCGCGGCCGCGGCCGAGCGCGCCCGCATGGACGACGTCGTCGACCACCTCGTCGCGTCCGACGACAGCGAGCTCATGGTCATGACGATGCTCAAGGGGCAGGACCTGCGCGACGCGCTCGTCGACGAGGGGGCGATGGTCACGGCCACGCCCGACCGGCTCGCCGGCCCGTTCGCGCACGTCGTCGTCGACGAGGCGCAGGAGCTCACCGACGCCGAGTGGCGGATGATCCTGAGCCGCTGCCCGTCGCGCAGCGTCACGGTCGTCGGGGACCGCGCGCAGGCCCGTCACGGGTTCGCGGAGGGGTGGAGCGAGCGGCTCGGGCGCGTCGGGTTCGACCGGGTCGCGGAGGCGTCTCTGAGCGTCAACTACCGCACGCCGCAGGAGGTCATGGCGGCGGCGGAGCCCGTCATCCGGGCCGCGCTCCCAGACGCCAACGTCCCGACGTCGGTGCGCAGCACGGGCGTGCCGGTCGCCTACGGCTCGGTCGCGGACCTCGACGTGGTGCTCGACGGCTGGCTCGCCGAGCACGCCGAGGGCACGGCCTGCGTGATCGGCGGCGCGGGTTCCGTCGCGGCGTCGACCGAGCCGGTCTCGGCGCGGCTCGACGAGGACGGGGCGTCGCGCGTGCGGGTGCTCACGCCCGAGACGGCGAAGGGCCTCGAGTTCGACCTCGTCGTGCTCGTGGACCCGCAGGCGTTCGGCGACGGCGTCGAGGGTGCCGTCGACCGCTACGTCGCGATGACGCGCGCGACGCAGCGGCTCGTCGTCCTCGAGGACTGACCACCGAGCACGACCTCAGGGTCGGCGGGGGCGCCCAGGGCGCCTCTCAGGTCGTGCTCGGCGGGAGGGGCGCGGTCAGGCGATCGGGACGGCCAGGTCTTCGACGACCTCGACGCCGGGCAGGCGTGCCAGCAGGTCGCCGGGCAGGAGCAGCTTCGAGCGCCGCACGCCGCTGCCGATCAGCGCGGGCGCGCCGTCGGTCACGACGCGCGAGTCGACGAGCACGCGCCACCCGTCCGGGAGCCCGACGGGCGTGATGCCGCCGTACTCCATGCCGGACTCGGCCGTCGCGCGGTCGGTCGGCAGGAACGACGCCTTGCGCACGTCGAGGAGCTTGCGGATGCGCGTGTTGACGTCGGCGCGCGTGTGCGCGCGCACCACGGCGGCGGCGATGCGCTCGTCGCCCGCCCGCGCGCCGCCCACGACGACGCAGTTCGCCGACGCCTCGACGGGCAGGTCGAACGCGGCGTTGAGCGTCGCGGTGTCCGCGAGGTCGGGGTCGATCTCCGTCACGGCGACGAGCGCCGCGACGTCCGGGTCGGCCTCGGCCCAGCGGCGCAGCGCGTCGGCGGTGGTGGGGGCGACGAGGTCGAGGTGGTCGAGGGCCGGCTCCCAGGTGAGCGAGCCGAGCGTGGGCAGCGTCGTGCGGGCGTCCATGGCGTCAGCCTGCCATCCCGGGGCTCCGCGTGCGGCGGGGGTCGGATGCCGAGCATGCGCCTCCGCCCGCCGAGCATGCGGTCGCAGCCCGTGCGGTACGCCGGACGGTCTGCGACCCCCTGTTCGGCGCGGGAGGAGGTTCAGGTAGAGGTCGAGGGTTGCGGTCAACCCTCGAGCGCGGGTCGAGGGTCGTGGCGGGCATCTCGGACGAAGCCGACGGCTCTCACCTGCGGAGTTGACACCCCGCGGCGGCGGTCGTTCACTGGAAGTGTTCGAACGTCTGTTCGAACGATAGTGGGTGCAGAACGACGCCCCCAGCAGTCGACGCGCGGTGCGCGTCCCGTCCGAGCAGCATCCCGGGAGGCGAGATGACCCTTCTCGCCGACCCCGCCGAACGGGCGGGGACACCAGGCCCGACGGCCGCGGCCTCCGACAAGGCCGAGCGCGCCCGCGCCGTCCTGCGCCGTGCGGAGGAGCGTACGGGCGTCCGCCGACACCGCCCGGTCGCCGCCCCCGCGGTCCCGGCAGCACCGGTCGCCGCCCCGCTCGCCGACACGGTCCCGCTCGCCGACACGGTCCTGCGCGCCGACGTCCCGCGCGCCGACGTCTCCTCGCCGGAGGTCGCTCGGCCGGCCCCTGTCGCGCCGGCCGAGCGCCCGGCGCGCTCCCGCGGCCGCCGCGTCGCGATGCGGGACGCGATCCCGGACGAGCGGGCGTGGCCGGTGCACGACGCGCTCGTCCCGCTCCTGCCGCTCGGCGGGCTCCAGCGCGGCACGGTGGTCGCGGTGCGCGGGTCGACGAGCCTCCTGCTCGCGCTCGTCGCACGACCGTCGCGGGCCGGGGCGTGGACCGCCGCCGTCGGGTTCCCCGCGGTCGGGCTGCTCGCGGCCGCCGACGTCGGCGCGGACCTCGACCGCGTCGTCCTCGTCCCGCGGCCCGGGCCGGACGCGGCGCTCGCGATCGCGGCGCTCGTCGACGGCCTGGACGTCGTGGTCGTCGGGCCCGACGCCGCCCTCACCGACACCGACCGGCGCCGCCTCACGGGCCGCGCACGCGAGCGCGGGGCGCTGCTCGTCGCAGCCACGGCGTGGCCGGGCGCGCACGTCGCGCTCACCGTGACGGGCGGCGGCTGGTCCGGAGCGGACCGTGGGGCGGGCTGGCTGCGCCGCCGCACCCTCGTCGTCGAGCGCGCGGGCCGCGGGGGTGCCGCACGCCCCACGCGGGTCGAGGTCGAGCTCCCGCTCGCCCACGAGGACTGGCCGGCGTTCCTCGCCGAGGACGCCCGGGGCACCCGGCCCGCCGCCGAGACCGGTGCCGCCGACGCCGGCCCCGTCCCCGCCCACGTCGATGACCCCGACCGGCCCTCCCGGCTCCGGCTCGTCGGATGAGCACGAGCCCGACCCGCACGGCGGCCCTGTGGGTGCCGGACTGGCCGGTGCTCGCGGCGATGGCGGTGCGCGACGTCCCCGCGCACCTCCCCGCCGCGACGCACGACGGCCGCCGCGTCGTCGCCGTCTCCGCGACCGCGCGCGCCCAGGGCGTGCGCCGGGGTATGCGCCGCCGCCGGGCCCGCGAGTGCTGCCCCGAGCTCGAGCTGCTCGACGTCGACGACGCGCGCGACGCCCGCGAGTTCGAGCCCGTCGCGCTCGCGGCCGAGACCGTCGTCGCCGGCCTGGAGATCACCCGGCCCGGCCTGCTGCTCCTGCCCGCCGCCGGGGCGAGCCGGTACCACGGGTCCGACGCAGCGCTCGCGGAGGCGCTCGTCGCGCGCGTCGCCGAGCGCACCGGGCACGAGAGCCAGGTGGGCGTCGCCGACGGCATCCTCGCGGCCGTGCTCGCCGCGCGGGACGCCGCCGTCGTGGTCCCCGGTGGCTCGGCCGCGTTCCTCGCGCCGCGGCCCGCGCGCGACCTCGCGCACGTCGCCACGCGTCCCGACGCCGCCGTCGCGATCGACGAGCTCGTGGACCTCCTGGGCCGGCTCGGCGTGCGCACCCTCGGGGCGCTCGCGGCCCTGCCGCCCGCGACCGTCGAGGGGCGGTTCGGCGACCTCGGCGCGTGGGCGCACCGGCTCGCGCGCGGCGAGGACCTGCGCCCGCCCGCGCGGCGCCGCGTCGAGCCCGACGTCGCGGTGAGCGCCGAGCTCGACCCGCCCGCCGAGCGCGTCGACGTCGCGACCTTCGCCGCGCGGCGGCTCTCCGAGGACCTGCACGACCAGCTCGTCGCGCGCTCGCTCGTCGCCGGGCGCCTGCGCATCACCGCGCGGACCGTCGAGGGCGACGACCTCGAACGCACCTGGCGGCTCGACGGGCCGGGCGCGATGAGCCCGGCGCGCCTCACGGACAAGGTCCGGTGGCAGCTCGAGGGTTGGCTCACCACCACGTCCGTCCGCGCCGGGCGCGCGGCCCGGGCCGGGCGTCGTGGCGGCGAGCACGGGTCGCCCGGCGGGGCCGACGTCGTCCCGGGCGTCGCGCCGCTGGCCCGCCTGTCCCTCACGGCCGAGGAGGTCGTCCCCGCGGGGGCGGAGCAGCCGCGCCTGTGGGGCGCGTCGAGCGGGGAGGACGCGCGCGCCCACCGCGCGCTCGGGCGCGTGCAGGGGATCCTCGGCGGCGACGCCGTCCTGCGCGTCGAGGTCCAGGGCGGTCGCGACGCGACCGACCGCGTGCACCTCGTGCCCTTCGGGGAGGACGTCGCACGCCCGCGCGACCCGGCCCTGCCGTGGCCCGGGGCGCTGCCGAGCCCCGCGCCGGCGGTCGTGCCCGTCGAGCCGCAGGACGTCGTCGTGCTCGACGCCGCGGAGCGACCCGTCGTCGTCGACGCGCGCCTCGCGATGAGCGGCGAGCCCGTCACCGTGCGGTGGCCCACCGCTGCGCCGGAGGCGGGCGCGCGCCGCCCGGCGCCGCCTCGACGCGAGGGGACGCTGCCCGGCCCCGGGTCGGTGCGCGCCGTCGTGGACTGGGCCGGGCCGTGGCCGCTCGCCGAGCGCTGGTGGACCCCCGCGCCGCGGCGCCGGGTGCACGTGCAGGTCCTGCTCGACGACGGCCGCGGGCTCCTCCTCGCGAGCGCCCGCGGGCGCTGGACCGTGGAGGGCCTCTATGACTGACCGGACGACCGCTCCCCGGTACGCCGAGCTGCACGCCCACTCCGCGTTCAGCTTCCTCGACGGCGCGTCCCACCCCGAGGAGCTCGCCGCCGAGGGCGCGCGGCTCGGGCTGTCGGCGCTCGCGGTCACCGACCACGACGGCCTGTACGGCGTCGTGCGCTTCGCCGAGGCGGCGCGCAAGGTCGGGCTGCCCACGATCTTCGGCGCCGAGCTGCACCTGCCCGTCGTCGACGACGGGCGGACGCCCGCGGGACTGCCCGTGCTCGACCCGCCCACCGGCCTGCCCGACCCGCGCTCGACCCACCTGCTCGTCCTCGCGCGGGGGGCGCAGGGCTACCGCAACCTGTCGAGCGCGATCGCCACCGCGCACCTCGCGACCGGGACCAAGGGCGCCGCCCGCTACGACCTCGACGTGCTCGCCGCGCAGGGCGCGGGCGAGTGGCTCGTGCTCACCGGCTGCCGCAAGGGCTCCGTCCGGCGGGCGCTCGTCACCGCCGGACGCGCCGCGGCGCGCCGCGAGCTCGACCGGCTCGTCGCCGTCTTCGGCGCGGACAACGTGGCGGTCGAGATCACCGCGACCGACGACCCGCGCGACGCCGACCTGCACGCGGCGCTCGCCGACCTCGCCGCGGACGCCCGCCTGCCGCTCGTCGCGACGACCGCCGCGCACTACGCCAACCCGCGCGACGCCGACCTCGCGGGGGCGCTCGCCGCGGTGCGCGCCCGCTCGTCGCTCGACGACCTCGACGGGTGGCTGCCCGGCGCCCCGACGACGCACCTGCGCTCGGCGGCGGAGATGCTCGCGCGCCACCACCGGCACCCGCAGGCCGTCGCGACCGCGGCCGCGCTGGGGGACGAGTGCGCGTTCGACCTGCACCTCGTCGCGCCCGACCTCCCGCCGTACCCCGTGCCGGACGGGCACACCGAGGCGACCTGGCTGCGCGAGCTCGTGCGGCGCGGCGGCGAGAACCGGTACGGGCCGCGCGACCAGGAGAAGATCACGGGCGCGTGGGCGCAGATCGACCACGAGCTGCGGGTCATCGAGGACCTGCACTTCCCGGGGTACTTCCTCGTCGTCTACGACCTCGTGGAGTTCTGCCGGGTGAACGGGATCCTCGCGCAGGGCCGCGGGTCGGCCGCGAACTCCGCGGTCTGCTACGCGCTCGGCATCACGGCCGTCGACGCGGTGAAGCACGGCCTGCTGTTCGAGCGCTTCCTCGCGCCCGAGCGCGACGGCCCGCCGGACATCGACGTCGACATCGAGTCGGGGCGGCGCGAGGAGGTCATCCAGCACGTCTACGGGAAGTTCGGGCGCACGCACGCCGCGCAGGTCGCGAACGTCATCTCCTACCGGCCCAAGTCCGCGGTGCGCGACGCGGCCCGCGCGCTCGGGTACGACGTCGGGCAGGCCGACGCGTGGAGCAAGTCGATCGAGCGGTGGGGGTCGCTGCGCGGCCCCGACCCGTCGTCGCCCGCGGCCGACCGGGCGGCGAAGGAGCGGGCGATCGCGGCGAAGACCCCGGGGTCCACGAGCCCGGCCGCGTCGGCGGTCACGACGCGGACCGCCCGGAAGGACGCCGCGACGGCGCGGCTGTGGGGGAGCCGCGACTGGTCGCCCGACCTGAGCGGTCGGGGCGGGCGCGTCGTCGACCCGCTCGCCGTGGACGAGGGCGAGGTCCTGCGCGCGGACGACACGCACGACGTCGTGCCCGCGCACCGGCCGCCGTCGGCCGCGCAGGAGGGCGAGATCCCCGACGCGGTGCTCGACCTCGCCGACCGGATGCTGCGGCTCCCGCGGCACCTGGGCATCCACTCGGGCGGCATGGTCATGTGCGACCGCCCCGTCATCGAGGTGTGCCCCGTCGAGTGGGCGCGCATGGAGGGCCGCACGGTCCTGCAGTGGGACAAGGAGGACTGCGCGGACGCGGGGCTCGTGAAGTTCGACCTCCTGGGCCTCGGGATGCTCACGGCGCTGCGCATCGGGTTCGACCTGGTCGAGCGGCACGAGGGCGGCCCGCGCCTCGCGCTGCACACGCTGCCCGAGGACGACCCGGCGGTGTACGACCTGCTGTGCGCGGCCGACACCGTGGGCGTGTTCCAGGTCGAGTCGCGCGCGCAGATGGCGACGCTCCCGCGCCTGCGGCCGAGGACGTTCTACGACATCGTCATCGAGGTCGCGCTCATCCGCCCCGGGCCGATCCAGGGCGGGTCCGTGCACCCGTACATCAACCGGGCGCGCAAGCGGGAGAAGGTGACGTTCCTGCACCCGCTGCTGGAGAAGTCGCTCGGCAAGACGCTCGGCGTGCCGCTGTTCCAGGAGCAGCTCATGCAGATGGCGATCGACGTCGCGGGGTTCTCGCCCAAGGAGTCCGACCAGCTCCGGCGCGCGATGGGGTCCAAGCGGTCCGTCGAGCGCATGGAGGAGCTGCGCGGGCGGCTCATGGACGGGATGCGGGAGAAGGGGGTCACCGACCCGGCCGTGCGCGAGGAGATCTACGACAAGCTCAAGGCGTTCGCCGACTTCGGGTTCCCCGAGTCGCACGCGTACTCGTTCGCGTTCCTCGTCTACGCGAGCTCGTGGCTCAAGGTGCACCACCCCGCCGCGTTCTACGCGGGCCTGCTCGCGGCGCAGCCCATGGGGTTCTACTCGCCCCAGTCGCTCGTGGCGGACGCGCGCCGCCACGGCGTCACCGTGCTGCGCCCCGACGTCGACGCGTCCGACGTCGAGGCGACGGTCGAGCGGCTGCCGGCCGACCGTGCGGCTGCGCCCGCCGACCCTGCGGATACCGACCGTCCTGGCCTCCGGACGGGCAGCGACCGCATGGTCGGCGGGGAGGTGCGGATCGACACCCGGTTCGGGCCGGAGCCCGATCTCACGCTCGCCGTGCGGCTCGGGCTCGCGAGCGTGCGTGGGCTCGGCAAGGACGCGGCCGAGCGCGTCGTCGCGGCGCGCGGGGCGCAGGGGGAGGGACGGCCGTTCAGCGACCTGCGCGACCTCGTGCGACGCGTCGACCTCACCACGACCCAGCTCGAGGGGCTCGCGACCGCCGGGGCGACGGACTGCCTCGGCGTGACGCGGCGCGAGGCGCTGTGGGCGGCGGGCGCGCTCGCGCAGGAGGGCCCGGGGACGCTGCCGGGCGTGAGCGTCGGGGTCGAGGCCCCGGCGCTGCCCGGCATGACGGACGTCGAGACGGCCGTCGCCGACGTCTGGGCCACGGGCGTGTCCGCCGACTCCTACCCGACGCAGTACGTGCGCGACGGCCTGACCGCGGCGGGCGTGCTCACCGTCGTCGGCGCGGTCGAGGTGTCGCGCGAGATCGAGCAGGTCGACGAGGCGGAGCGCGCGGCGGGCGAGGTGCCGGGGACGCGCCCGCACCCGTCGTCGCGCGTCGCGGTGGGCGGCGTCGTCACGCACCGCCAGCGCCCCGGGACGGCCGGGGGCGTGACGTTCCTGTCGCTCGAGGACGAGACGGGCATCCTCAACGTCGTGTGCTCGCCCGGGCTGTGGCAGCGGTTCCGGAAGGTCGCGCGCGGGTCCGCGGCGCTCGTCGTGCGCGGGCGGCTCGAACGGGCCGACGGCGCCACGAACCTCGTCGCGGAGCACCTCGCCCCGCTCTCGCTCCAGGTCGCGACGACGTCGCGCGACTTCCACTGACGTGCTCGTCGCCGT
This sequence comes from Cellulosimicrobium sp. E-16, assembly GCF_049913115.1. Classification (NCBI taxonomy): domain Bacteria; kingdom Bacillati; phylum Actinomycetota; class Actinomycetes; order Micrococcales; family Promicromonosporaceae; genus Cellulosimicrobium; species Cellulosimicrobium sp. E-16. The sequence continues at coordinate 2,669,431 of NZ_CP183974.1, read as the reverse complement.
CCGGTGGCACGCGTGGTAGGAACGGAGCGGACGAGGCCCGGCGCGATGCGACGACGGGTCGTCCGCACCGGCTCACCGACGAGAGGACCCGCGATGCCACCTCGGCTCAGCGCCCGCACGATGTTCTGGACCGGCGTCGGCCTCACCGTGGGGAGCGCCCTCGTCCAGAACGTCGGTCTCGCGAACCTCACCTACTCGTTCACCGGCACGTGGCTCGTGGGCCTGCTGCTCACCGTGCTGCAGGTCGCGTTCACCGGCGGCGTCGTGCTCGCCGCGGGGTCGTTCGTCGTCCGGGCGCTGCAGCCCGGCGACGGCGCCCCGCACAAGGCGGCGACGTCGACGCCGTGGGAGGACCGCGACAACCGGCTGTCCTGAACCGGCGCCCTGGGAGCGCCCGAGCGGTCCGGGCGTCCGTGGCGTGCTGACAGGTCTTCGGGAGCCGGGCTATCGGGCGATCGGCGCAGCGACGCAGACCTCGAACGTGTCGCGTGAGCGCCGCAGCAGGTACCGGACCTCCTGCGCCTCCTGCTCGTTCGCGTACTCGTCGCGGTAGCTCCAGCGCACGCGCGCCCACACGAGCGCGTCGCCGACCTCCTCGACGTCCTCGAGGTGCGCGACGACGCCGACCAGACCGCGCTCGCGGAACCCGCGCGCGGTCTCGGCGGTCGACTCGCGCACGTCCTCCGGGTCGGCGAGGAGCACCGACCCGGTCGACCCGACCACGAGCGCCGGGAACGCGTAGCTCTCGCCGATCGTGTCGAGGTCGCCCGTGGAGAGCGCGACCCCGTAGGTCGTGAGGAACGTCTGGACGTCGTCGGCGTCGAAGGACTCGGTGGAGGGATCCATGGTCCCGTTCTACCCCGTCGGGCCGACGTCGGCAGCCGGATGCCTCTGCCGGGCGCCTCCGCCGCGCGCGTCAGGCGGGCAGGGCCGCGGTGACCTGCTCGAGGAGCGCGAGGTCGGCGAGGATCGTCGCGTGCTCGGGGTCGATCCGGGCGGTGTCCTCGTCGGCGCCCGCCGTGCGCACCGTCGTGCCGGCGGCCGTGCCGGACGTCGGCGCGAGGATCGCGAGGGCGTGCTCGACCACCGGGGCGAGGTAGTCGGCGTCGAGCACGACCTCGGAGCGCTCGACGCCGCGCGGCGTGCGCACCGCGACCGTGAACCCCGCGTTCGGGTGGGTACCCGGGTCGAGGAACCGCAACCGGACGGGGACGCCGCCCAGCCGTGTGGTCGCGACGACCCCGTCCGCCGAGGTCGTCACGACGGGCGGAGCCCACCCCGCGCCGCGGGGGCCGCCGACCACGGCGCGGGCCGCCTCCACGACGTGGATGCCGAGGAAGAACAGCCCGTCCCGCTCGTCGGCCGGGTCGGCGGGCCCGGACACCTCCACGACCGGCCCGGGTGATGTCGTCGCCGCGTCGGCCGTGCGGGCCGCGAGGACGGCGCGCGCGGCCACGACCTCGGGCGCGAACCGCAGCGCGGACGCCGTGGTCACGGCCGTGCCGTGGGCGCGGGCCACGTCGAGCGTGGCCCGCGCGTCGGCGACCGATGCCGCGAACGGCTTGTCGACGAGCACCGGGACGCCCGCGCGCAGGAGCGTGCGGGCCGCGGCGCCGTGGAGCCGGCCCGCGCGGTGGGCGACGATCGCCGCGTCGACGCGCCCGACGACGTCGGGCACGGTGACCTCACCCGCGCCGACGGACAGCCCGCCCGCCGCGGCGAGCTCCGCGCGGCGGGCCGGCTCGCCGTCGACGAGAGCGACGACCCGACCGCCCGGCCAGCGCCGCTCGACCTCGACGAGCCGGACGTAGTGGTCGGCGTGGGACGAGTCGAGGCCGACGAGGGCGAGGCGCAGCACGCGGCGATCGTCCCACGCCGCGTGCTGCGTCCTCCGGTCGTCGTGCCGTCACCACGCCTGGGCGAGCAGCAGCGCGAAGAGCTCGTCGGCGTCGGTCTCGAGCCCGCGCGCGGCGAACCACGCGGACATCGTGCGGCAGTCGCGCAGCAGGAGCTCCGTGCCGAACGGGTTGGCCACGAGGTCGACGACTTGCGGCAGGTCGATGATGACGAGCCGGTCGCCGTCCGCGAGGACGTTGTACGGGGACAGGTCGCCGTGCGCGAAGCCGAGGCGGGCCAGCACGGCCATGCCGTCGCGGAGCTGGTCCCACCACGACGCGAGCAGGTCCGGGTCGGGGCGGGTGCGCGCGAGCCGGGGCGCGGCCTCGTGCGCGACGCCGTCCGACGTGCCGACGAACTCCATGAGGATCTCGTTGCCGTCGATCTGCACCGGGTAGGGCACGGGAGCCCCCGCCGACCACAGCTCGCCGAGGGCGGCGAACTCGGCCGCGGCCCACTGCCCGGCCGCGACCTGGCGGCCGTAGCGGGACTTGCGGTCGAGCGCGCGCCGGTCGCGCGTGCGGCGCACGCGGCGGTCCTCGGTGTAGACGGTGTCGCGCCGGAACGCGCGGTGGTCGAGGTCCCGGTAGCGCTTGGCGGCGAGCAGCGATCGCCGGGCGGCGTCGCCGGGGACGGCGCGCTCGACGAGGAACACGTCCGCCTCCTTGCCGGTCTTGAGCATGCCCAGCTCGGTGTCGACGGCCGCGTCGGCGGTCACGACCCAGTCGGGGCGCGGCTCGGGTCCGCGCTGGCCCTTCTCGACGGCGGACCACGTGGACCAGCGCTGGTCGTCGCCGAGCGCGGCGTCGAGGACGCCCGTGGCCGGACCGGCGTCGTCGAGGTCGGCAGCGTGGTCACTGCGCCGCAGGCGGCGGGGCGGGGGAGTGCGGGGGTCTCCCGCGAACGTCGGCGGGAGGTACGGGTCGGGGTACAGCAGGTCGTGCTCGGGCACGGGTGGGCTCCTTCGGGCGGGGAGCGCACGGCGCTGCCGCTGCCGCCTCGCGGGCGGCGGCGGGCGCGGACCGTCTCGGACGGTCGCCGACCGGCCTAGCGGCGGTCGGTGCTCCCGGGGGTGGTGGACACGCGAGCGTGGGTCGTCCAGCTCATGGCGTTCCTCCTTCCTCCGGTGCCCGACGGCGCGGGCGACGTCCTGCGACCGTCCCACCCGGGTGCGGGACGGGGCAAGGGAATTACCGCGTCCGGGATCGCCCGCGGCGACCGTGACGGTCGCCGCTCAGGCGATGCCCGACGCCAGCGCCTGGATCGCGGACGCGACGCGCTCGTACGTCCCGTAGGTGTCGTAGCCCATCTGGTCGAGCGCCGACCACACGAACCCGACCGTCGCGTAGAGGCCGACGGCCGTCGCGAGGATCCACTCGCGCACCGACCCGGTGTCGCCCAGCAGGGGGAGGGCGAAGCTGCCTCCCGGCCGCCAGACGTCGTCGACCACGAGGGAGCGGCGCACCCAGCGCGGGGAGCGGAACTTCACCGGCCACAGCAGCGGTGCGCCGTTGGTCGTGAGCACGTCGCCGAGGATGTGCACGGTGACACCGATCCCGACGGCGACCGGGAGCCAGTTCCACTCCTCGGGCGAGAAGAGCGCGACGAGGGCGGCGATCGTGAGGGACGTGACCCACGGCATGAGCTTGCCGCGCCGCGTGAGCTTGAGCGCCTTGAGCGCGAGCGCGACGAGCAGGACCGCGAGGACGCCACCGCCCACGTAGACCGTGCCGAAGCTCTCCGTCTCGACCGTGACCAGCCCCACGAGCCAGGCGAGCGCCGTGAACACGGCGATGCCGAGGAACGAGTGCGTGCCCTGGCGGTGGCCGCCGGAGATCGTCTCGACGGCGTCGGACACCCACTCGCTCACGGGCGGCAGGGAGTGCGCGAACGTGCCGTTGTGGTGGTCGGCGTCGGGGAGGAGCGCGGCCCCGGCGCAGACGACCGCGCCCGTCATGACCCCGACGGACGACACGGGGTGCCACCCGAGCGCGAACGGGGCGGTGGACGTCACCGCCACCCAGGCGGCGGCTCCGGTCGCGGCGTGGTGGGCGCCCATCATGGCGGCGGGTCTCCTGTCGTCGGCCCGGCCGCGTGGTTCGTCGGCGTCGGGAGGTGTGTCCGGAACGTCCGGAACCCTACCGGGTGCCGCCGACAGCCCCCGTCGTTCGTCCGGAACGGCGAGGGTCGGTGTGCCCGCGCAAGAAAAGTGTGCCAAGCGACACCAGCCTCCGGCCGAGACTCGCCAGCCGGGCCCCGACGGGGGAGGCGGTCGCCTGTCTCCTGTGCGAAGGCAGCGCGGGGAGGCGAAGGTTCTTCCGGGCGCGGAGAGTGCACGAGCCCGGCGACGGGCAGGAAAGGCCGGCGGCCGGTGGGCCTCCGACCGGCCCACGAGGTCCCGACCAAGGAATTCCTGTCGAATTCCGAAAATGGGGTTGTGTCGATCGGGAAAGGCGCGTACGGTCTTCCTCGGTCGACGACATTCCGGTGCGTGGGCCACCCGACATGACCGAGAGGAGCAGTGCCGTGCGCGAACCCGTCCAGCAGGACCGGCGACGTCCCGTGCTGCCCTGCGAGCAGCCGCGCGTCGCGCTGCCCGTGGCGTATCTCAGCGTGTCCTCGTTCCTCGCCGGCGACTCCGGCGGTCCTGTCGTCTGACCAAGCGTCGTACGACAGGCCGTCCCGGGACATCGCCGGGGCGGCCTTTTTTCTCGTGCATGAATGCGCCCGGGCCGGGTGCATTTTCTCGTGCTGCCATTCTGCTCGTTCGCCGTCGGCGCGCATTTGTCGTGCGCTGTGGTGAAAAGCACCGCCTTCGTGGTCCAACGGACACGACGCCGCTCTACGGAAGCGGAGACGGGGGTTCGACTCCCTCCGAGGGCACCTGGGCGCCTCGCGTCCCGTCTGCTCGACGTTAAGGAGCACCAGCGCGCGTAGCTCAGCGGACAGAGCGCCGGCTTCCGGAGCCGGGCGTCGGGGGTTCGAGTCCTCCCGCGCGCACCTCGCCGCCCCGCCCGGGGCGGCGTCATGATCGTCAGGACGACCCGAGGAGGTCAGCACCGTGAGCACCGAGGCCCACGCGTTCCCCGTCCCGCTGTCGGGGGCGAAGGCGCCCACCCTCATGTGGGCGCACGAGCACGCCGTCGAGCCCGCCGCGCTGCAGCAGCTGCGCAACATCGCCGCGCTGCCGTGGGTCGAGGGCGTGCGCGTCATGCCCGACGTCCACCTCGGCAAGGGCGCGACCGTCGGCTCGGTCATCGCGATGCGCGACGCCGTGTCGCCCAACGCCGTCGGCGTGGACATCGGCTGCGGCATGATCGGCGTCCGTACGTCGCTCACGGCCGAGGACCTGCCCGACGACCTCGGGCCGGTCCGCGCGCGGATCGAGGCTGCGATCCCCGTCGGGTTCCACGCCCACGACGAGGCGGTCGACCCGCACCGGCTGCGCTCGATCTCCGGGCGCGGCCCGGCCGAGGTCGCGCGCGGCGCGGACGCGTTCTGGTCGCGGTTCTCCGGCCTGCACGGTCGCGTCTCGGACATCGAGGGCCGTGCGCGCCGCCAGCTCGGGACGCTGGGTGGCGGGAACCACTTCGTCGAGCTCTGCACCGACACCGACGGGCAGGTGTGGCTCCAGCTGCACTCGGGGTCACGCAACATCGGCAAGACGCTCGCCGAGCAGCACGTCGCCGTCGCCAAGCGCCTCGAGCACAACCAGGGGCTCGTCGACCGCGAGCTCGCGGTGTTCCTCGGCGGCACGCCGGAGATGGACGCGTACCTCGCCGACCTGTGGTGGGCGCAGGAGTACGCGGCGCGGTCGCGCGCGGTCATGATGACGCTCGTGGTCGACGCCGTGCGCGCATCGTTCCCCGATCGCGAGATCGCGTTCGACGAGGCCGTGAACGTCCACCACAACTACGTCGCGGTCGAGCACATAGACGGCCAGGAGCTCGTCGTGACCCGCAAGGGCGCGATCCGGGCGGGTAAGGGCGACCTCGGGCTCATCCCGGGGTCGATGGGCACCGGCTCGTACATCGTGCGCGGGCTCGGGAACCCGGAGTCCTACTGGTCGGCGTCGCACGGCGCGGGGCGGCGCATGTCCCGCACGAAGGCGAAGAAGACCTTCACGCTCGACGACCTCGCCGCCCAGACGGCGGGCGTCGAGTGCCGCAAGGACGCCGGGGTGCTCGACGAGATCCCGGGTGCGTACAAGGACCTCGACGAGGTCATCCGCGCCCAGTCCGACCTCGTCGAGGTCGTCGCACGGCTCACGACGCTCCTCTGCGTCAAGGGCTGACCACGGGGTCGCGACCAGGCGGTTCCGGCGCGGCGAGCAGGCGGTCTTGGGCGTCCGGCCATCCGGACGCACCGGGACCGCCTGTTCGGCGACGGGGGCGAGGTTGCGGGTGTCAGGGGTGGTCGCGGGGGAGGCGGACGGTGAACGTCGTGCCCGTGGGGCCGGGCTCCTCCGCGGTGGACGACGACACGGCGACGGTCCCGCCGTGGGCGGTGACGATCGCGTCGGCGATGGCGAGGCCGAGGCCGGTGGAGCCGCCGGTGCGGTTGCGCGCGTCGTCGCCGCGCGTGAAGCGGCGGAAGAGCGTGGGGCGCAGGGTCGCGGGGATGCCGGGGCCGTCGTCGGTGACGGAGAGCACGACGTCGTCGCCGTCGGTCGTGAGCCGCACCTCGACGTGGGTGCCGGGCGGGGTGTGCGTGCGGGCGTTCGCGAGGAGGTTCGCGAGCACCTGCCGCACGCTCGCCTCGTCGCCCGTGATCTCGAGGTCGACGTCCTCGTCCGGGTCCTGCCCGCGGGGGTCGTGCGCCGCGCGGGCGTGATCCAGGTCGTCCGTCGCGTCGAACCCGTCGGGCAGCTCGGTCGAGAGGTCGACGTCGAGGTCCTCGCCGGGCAGGTCGAGGGCCCAGTCGTGGTCGGGCCCGGCGGCGTGGGCGTCCATGACCGCGTCGACGGCGAGCGCCGCGAGGTCGACGGGCGCGCGGTCGAGCGGCCGGCCCGCGTCGAGCCGGGCGAGGAGCAGCAGGTCCTCGACGAGGCCGGTCATGCGCACGGCCTCGGACTCGATGCGGTCGAGCGAGCGCGCCGTGGCGGGCGGGACGTCGTCGGGCGAGCGGCGCACGAGCTCGGCGTAGCCGCGGATCGAGGCGAGCGGGGTGCGCAGCTCGTGGCTCGCGTCGGCGACGAACCGTCGCACCTGGGTCTCGGAGTCGTGGCGGGCCTGGAGCGAGGTCTCGACGTTCTCGAGCATGCGGTTGAGCGCGGCGCCCACCTGCCCGACCTCGGTGCGCTCGTCGGTGAGATCGTCGGGGACGCGGGGGATGGCGTCGATCTCGCCCTGCGCGAGCTCGAGCTCCGAGACGCGGCTCGCGGCGGCGGCGACGTCGTCGAGCGGCCGTAGCGAGCGCCGCACGAGCCACCAGCCGACGAGCACGGCGGCGAGCAGGCCTGCTGCACCCAGCGCGACCTCGACGAGCACGTAGTCCTCGACCGTCGCGTCGACGGTCGCCGTGCTCGACGCGACGACGACGGGCTGGCCGTCGTCCGTCGTCCGGTGCACGGCGCGGAACGACCCGAGGTCCGGCAGGTCGACGTCGTGCGCGCTCCCGTCGGCGGGGACCTCCTCGAGCGCCGCGATCTGGGCGGCGTCGAGCGTGACGCGCTCGAGCGACGGCGTCACGTACTCGGCGAGCACGACGTCCCCGTCGTCGTACCGCAGGACGGCGCTGCCCGGTCCGGTGCCGGCGGGGAACCGCGACGGGTCGTCGACGTCGGGCAGGTCGCTCGGCGCGGGGGCGGGCGTCTCGCTGGACCCGTCCGAGGGCTGCCCAGGCCCCTGCCCTCCGGGCCTCTCGCCGAAGCCCTGCGCGAGCCGATCGCTCGCCTGCTCGAGCTCGTGGTCGACCTGCGCGACGAGCTGGGAGCGCAGCAGCGCCGTCGACGCGGTGGCGATGCCGAGCGTCACGACGAGCACGACCGCCGCGAGCACGAGGACGAGACGACGGCGCAACGCCGTCGGCCGCCGCCGGGGCGCGCCGTCCCCGGTCCGGGGACGCGCCGGGACGCGCTCACGCCGGGCGTCGGTCACGCGTCGGCGCCGTTCGCGGGCTTGAGCACGTACCCGACGCCCCGCAGCGTGTGGATCATGGGCTCGCGACCCTTGTCGATCTTGCGGCGCAGGTAGGAGATGTAGAGCTCGACGATGTTGGCCTGACCGCCGAAGTCGTAGTTCCAGACGCGGTCGAGGATCTGTGCCTTGGACAGCACGCGGCGCGGGTTGCGCATGAGGTAGCGCAGCAGCTCGAACTCGGTCGCCGTGAGGCGCACCTCCTCGCCCGCGCGGCGGACCTCGTGCGCGTCCTCGTCGAGCTCGAGGTCGCCGACGACGAGCACGGAGTCCTCGCGCTGGGCGGTCGCGCCGCCCCGGCGCAGCAGCCCGCGCAGCCGGGCGACGACCTCCTCGAGGCTGAACGGCTTGGTCACGTAGTCGTCGCCGCCGGCGGTGAGCCCGGCGACGCGGTCCTCGACGGCGTCGCGCGCGGTGAGGAAGAGGACGGGGACGTCGGTGTCGCGCTCGCGCAGCCGGCGGAGCACGGTGAGGCCGTCCATGTCGGGGAGCATGACGTCGAGGACGACGACGTCCGGACCGGTCTCACGGGCGGTACGGATCGCGGAGTTCCCGTCGAGCGCGGTCGAGACGTCCCAGCCCTCGTATCGCAGCGCCGAGGTGAGCAGCTCGGCGAGGTTGGGCTCGTCGTCGACCACGAGCACGTGGACGGGGGAGCCGTCCGGGCGCGTGAGGCGTGGCTGGTCGGGGCGGCCGACGGGGGCGGTGGCTGCGGTCATGGACCCAGCGTCCCGCTCCTCGCGTGGTCGTGCCTGTGGTGACCCTGTGCGTCCGCTGTGGCGGGGCGCCGGCCACGGGGTCGTCGCGGAGGGCGGGTGAGATCGCCTCGCCCAGGTCGTTGAATCCTTGACTTTTGATCGGTCGCCGTCAAAACTCGCTGCATCGGCAGCAGCCGACGTCCACGCACGCAGGAGTGCGCGCGCCGCCGGGCCCGGGGGGAGTGCCTGGAGGTCGACCGGTGATCGAACGCCCGGCTCGCGCTCTCGACGACGAGGGAGAAGCACGCATGGATTTGTTCAGCGGCACGACGATCAGACGGGCGGTGGCGGCGGCGGTCGCGCTGCCCCTCGCGGGCGGCGCGACGCTCGTGGCGGCGGGCCCGGCGGCCGCGGACGAGGAGGACTACAAGATCCTCGTCGTCGGCAAGACGCTCGGGTTCCGGCACTCGCACATCGACGACACGACGCGCGCGCTGATCGAGCTCGGTGAGGACAACGGCTTCACGGTCGACGTGTGGGACCCGCCGAACGACTCCGCGGGCTGGTGGGGGAGCGGCTCGCCGGGGCAGCCCGACCTCACGATGGGCTCGACGCCGTTCACGAGCGCCGAGGACCTGTCGCAGTACGCGACCCTGGTCTTCGTCTCGCCCGTGGACAACACGAACTCGCTGAACCCCGCGACGCCCCGCCTGCTCGACGACACCGAGCTCGCGGCCCTCCAGGGCTACATCCACGCGGGCGGCGGCTTCGTCGGGCTGCATGCCGCGACCGACACGATGCACACCGTCCCCTGGTACAGCGAGCTGACCGGCGGGGGCGCGCGCTTCGTCGCCCACCCGCAGCAGCAGACCGCGACCATGCGCGTGGAGAGCCCGGCGCACCCCTCGACCGCGCACCTGCCGGCCGCCTGGGAGCGGTTCGACGAGTGGTACAACTACTCGACCAACCCGCGCGAGGACGTGCACGTGCTCCTCACGCTCGACGAGTCGACGTACTCGCCGGGCAACGGCGCGATGGGTGAGGACCACCCGATCTCCTGGTGCCAGAACTTCGAGGGCGGGCGCTCCTGGTACGAGGGCGCCGGGCACACCGACGCGTCGTGGACCGACCCGCTGTTCCGCGAGCACGTGCTCGCGGGCGTCGAGTGGACCGCGGGCGTCGTCGAGGGCGGCGGCAACTGCGTGACGTTCCCCGAGGTCGACGGCGTCGTGGCGGGTCTGAACACGTCCGCCGTGGGCGACGGCGTCATCGCCGGTGCGATCTCGTCCCTGCTCGGCAGCGCCCGCACCGCGGCCGAGGCGGGCGACCCCGCCACCGCGGTCCAGGTCCTCGGCGGCGCGCGGTCGCTCGTCGACCACCTGTCCGCGGCCGCGGGCGACCGCGCGCTCCTCGCGTCGAAGATCGACGACCTCGTCGTCTGGCAGGGCGCGCTCGTCGACGACGGTCCGGCGATCGACCTCGCGGCCGAGGCCGAGCTGCGGACGATGGGCGGCAAGCAGTACGTCGCCGTGCGCGTGCTCAACGAGGACGACACCCCCGTCGACATCACGCTGGCGACGTCGTACGGGAGCAAGGAGTACGCCGACGTCGCGCCCGGGAAGAACGCCTACCAGGCGTTCGCGACCCGGCTCGTCGAGGCCCCGGCCGGGGAGGTGACCGTCACGGCGACGACCGAGCGCGACGGCGAGACCGTCACCGAGGAGCTCGTGCTCTCCTACGCGGGCACGCCCTGACGCCTCGTCCGGTCGCACCCTGACGGCGCCCGTCGCACCCCGCGTGCGGCGGGCGCCGTCGTGCGCCCGGGTACAGTCGCCGCGTCCCGCAACTGCCCGAAGGAGCGACCGCGTGCCCCCGCACCCCGACCCGGCGCCACCACCGAACCCGGCCGTCGGGAGACCTCACCGGACCCCGCCCAAGGTGCCGCGCCCCGCGCCGGCGCCGCGCGTCGTCGGCCCCGTGGTCGAGCGGCTCGAGGCGGCGCTCGAGGCGGTCCCGCCCGAGGGCCGCGACGCCGTCGTCGAGCAGTTCTGGGCGCAGGTGGCGCCGACCACGCCCGTCGTGGAGGTCGCCGGCCCGGGCGAGGCGATGGCGACCTTCCTCGTGCGCGACGCGGACGCGCGCGCGGTGCTGCTGTTCGTCAACCGCCTGACCGACGAGCGGGACCTCGCCGCGAGCGTCATGGCACGCGTGGCCGGCACGGACGTGTGGCACCTCGCCTACCGGATGGGGAGCACCTGGCGCGCCTCGTACGCCGTGCTCGCGCACCACGACGAGGGTCCGCCGCCGTGGGACGCGCCCGACCAGGCGGCGCTGCGGCGCGCGCTGGACGTCGCCGGGCGCCCGGACCCGCGCAACCCGCGCACGTGCCGCAACCGCGCGGGACGGGTGCAGTCCGTCGTCGAGCTCCCCGACGCGCCCCCGCAGCCGTACCTCGAGCCGCGACCCGGGGTCGCGCGCGGCCGGGTGGTCGAGCACACGGCGCCCGGGGGCCGGCGCGCCTGGGTGTACGAGCCGCCCGTGCCGGCGGGCACCCCGACCGACGTCGTGCTCGTGCTCGACGACGACGCGTGGACCGGGCCCCAGGACCTCGCCACGACGCTCGACAACCTCCACCACGACGGCGCCGTGCGGCCGCTGCGTGCCGTCCTGCTCGACGCCGGGTCGCGCGAGCGGCGCTGGGCCGACCTCGACGGGGGCGGCGACGTCGACGCCTACCTCGCGCACGATCTCCTGGACTGGACCCGCGCGCGCTTCCCGGTGCGTCCCGGCCGCGGCGCCGTGAGCGTCGCGGGCCAGTCGCTCGGCGCCCTCACGTCGCTGCGCGTGCTCGCCGCGCACCCCGACCGGGTGGGCACGGCGATCAGCCAGTCGGCGTCGCTGTGGCAGGGTGACCCGAGCGCCGGTCTCGCGCCCGGTGCGCTCGCCGGGGCGCGGGCCTGGGTCGAGGTCGGGCGGCAGGAGTGGGTCTTGCAGCCGGACCACCCGGCCGCCGTCGAGCGGCTGCGCGCGGCGGGGTGCGACGTCGCGTACCGCGAGTACGACGGCGGCCACGACGACGCGTGCTGGCGCGGCGGGATCGCGGACGCGCTGGCCTGGGCGCACCCCCGCGCGTGACCCGCTCCGCCCCGTGTCAGGCGAGCCGGAGCGTCGTGAGGCAGGTGGGGTCGTCGTCGCCCGTCGAGACGGTCGTCGTGCCGCCCCGCCCCTCGTGCTCCACACGCAGCTCGGCGTCCACGTCGCGAGGGAGCCAGAGGCCGACGAACCCGTTCGCGCCGAGCGTCGTGTCCTCCTCGACGAGGACCTCGCCGGTGGCCGCGTCGACGACCGTGACGGACACGGGCTCGTCCGCGAGCTCGCCCTGGCACGTCGTCAGCGAGTGGTAGAAGCACTCGTGCGTCTCGTCCACGAAGGGCGCGACCGAGAGGTAGAACGTGTCCTCGGGCAGCGGGACCGTGGTCTCGTACGACTCGTCCGCGAGCACGAGCTCCGCCGCGCGGACCGAGGCGACGAGGTCGGTCGGCCGGTCGGCCGTCTCGAGCCCTTCGAGACGGTCCACGACCTCCTGGCCGCTGAGCCCTGCGAGGTCGTGACGGCCGAGCAGGGCGTCCAGCGCGGAGGGTTCGGGGGAGCCGCCGGAGCAACCGGCGAGCACGAGCGCGGTGGCGGCCACGGCGGCCACGAGGGTCGGGAGGGCACGTCGTCGTCTCATGCGCCGATCCTCTCAGAGCGCAGGCCCGTGACCAGGGCCGGAGGTCCCGGGGACGCGACGGCCGGGCCCCGACGCGAGCGTCGGGACCCGGCCGGGGTGCGGCGGCGTGCGAGCCGACGGCGGAGCCGGCGTCACGCGGTGAGCATCGCCACCGGGTTGTCGTGCGTGAGGCGGGCGAGCACGTCGCGCGGCACGCCCCGGGCGGCGAGCATCTCGGTGAACACGGTCGGGACGTAGGCGAACCCGTTGCCCCCGTGCTGCACCCACATCTGCTTGAGGAACACGTCGTGGCTGAGCAGCACCTGGCCCGCGTGCCCGCCCTCGACGAGGCGCTGCACCGCCGTCGCGGTCGTGTGCGGGTCGGGGGACACGCCCTCCTTCGGGAAGGTGATGTCCATGCCGACCATGTCGAACTCGAGCCAGACGCCGCGCTCGGCCACGGACCGCTGGTAGTCCGGGTCGTCCGCGGACGGGTCCATGTGGCACAGCACGACCTTCTCGGGTCGCACGCCCACCTCGTCGAGCACGAGGTCGAGCACCTCGTGCGCGCGGCGCTGCCACCCGGGCAGGTGCACCTGGAGCGCGACGTGCGGGTGGTCGCGCTGCGCGAGGGCCGCCGCGCGCAGCGACGCGGCCTCGCCCGCGGTGAACGACGGCGAGACGCCGATCTCGCCGATGATCCCGGGTCGCACGCCGGTCCCGCCGATGCCGTCGACCAGCTCGGCGACGATCGCGGCCGCCTGCGCGTCGACCGCCGCGGCGGCGATGCGGTCGCCCTCGAACTTCTCGAGGTACGCACCGCAGCCCGCGACGACGTGCAGCCCGGTGCGGCGCGCGACCTCCGCGAGACGCTCGGGGTTGCGCCCGATCGCCGCGCTCGACGTCGCGTCGACGATCGTGCGCCCGCCCAGCGCGGCGAAGCTCTCGAGCTCCGCCGCGACCGCGGCGACCGGCTTGTCGGCGATGTTGTCCGCGCAGCAGTACGGATCCTGGCGCAGCGCCCACGCGACCGACGCGGAGACCGGGGCCTCGACGACCGCCTCGGAGAAGCGGTAGCTCGGCGGGTCGAGCACGCCCGACAGGTCGTTGAACAGGTGCTCGTGCGGGAGCGTGAGGCCGAGGTCGGCGGCCGCGGCGCGGCCGGTGACCGTCTGCACGTGGCCGGCGGGCGTGACGCTCATCGCCCGCTCGCCTCGCCCGCCTCGCTGCCCGCGACCGCCGCGGCCACGGCGTCCTCGCGCTCGCCGTCGCCCGGCTCGTCGGGGTGGGCCGCCTTGCCCGACGGGATCATGCCGATCCCGGCGGCCACGAGCGCGATGACGGTGCCGATCACGGTCGCGACGTGAACGGTGTGGCCCAGCGCCGGGATCGCGGCGTCCAGGACGAGCGAGCCGACGAGCTGGCCCGCGACCGAGGCGAGGCCGAGCAGGAGCAGCCCGAGGCCGCGCACGAGGAGCGCCATGAGCGCGATGGACAGCAGACCCAGCGGACCGCCGAGGTACATCCACCACTCGCTCGGGAGCTGGAAGTCGACGCCGCCTGCGGCCGCGCGCACGAGGTAGGCGATCAGCAGGGCGGTGAAGCCCACGAGGAAGTTCCAGCCGATCGAGACGAGCATCGACCCGGTGACGTCGGCGACGGCCGCGTTCCCGGCGGGCTGCCAGCCCGCGAGCAGGCCGCCGACGAACGGCATGATCGCGAGGACGATCGTGTGCGGCACGGAGAAGCTCGGCGAGATGACGACGACGGTCGCCGCGATGGCGAGCGCCGCGCCGAGGAGGCGCGTCGTGGTGAGGGGCTGCTTGACCGACGCCGTGACGCCGAGGCGGTCGCAGATGACGCCCGAGATCACGAGGCCGGAGATGAGCGAGATCTGGAACGTCGCGACGCCGAGGACGCCGACGGTCACGCCCTCCGAGAGGACGATGACGGCCCCGCACAGTCCCGCGAGGTAGTTCCACCACGGGATCGTGCGCGAGCGGATCAGGCCGGGGATCGCGAGCGCCTCGCGCCGGGTGGCCGGGCGGGCGAACACGACGACGAACATGAGGACCAGGCCGGTCCCGAACGAGATGAGCGCGGCGGCGTGCCCGTCGCCGATCGTCTTGCCGAGCTGGCCGTTGACGGCCGCCTGCATGGGGCCGAGGGCCCCCGCGAGGACGGTCGCGACGACGAGCAGGGCGGTCGCGGTGTCCTTGACCCTGCTGCGGCGGGCTGACGAGTTCAGAGCACCTCCCTGAGTGCCGGACGGGGAACCGGTGGTCGCCGGCGTGGTGTGCTTCATTGCGTGACCGTGCCTTCCTCCGACGGTACGTCGGACTTAGCTGTGGAGCGGAATCCTGGTGCCCTCGGGGGCCAGGTCGGTGGCGCGCGGCAGGGAGTCGACGGCGCCGTGGCGGGTGGTGGTGGAGGCGGCGACGCGCGCCGCCCAGCGGGCGGACTCGACGAGGTCGCCGCCGTGGAGGAGGCCGTCGGCGAGCGCCGCGCAGAACGAGTCGCCGGCGGCGGTCGTGTCGACGGCATCGACGCGCACTGCCGGGACGGTGACGGGTGCGCGTCCTGCGGGGACGACGAGCGCGCCGTCGGCCCCGAGGGTGACGACGACGTCCCCGGGGTGGTCGAGCGCGCGCACCATGGCGAGCACCTCGTCCTCGCCGGCCGGCTCGTCGCTCGCGCCGACGAGGGTCGCGAGCTCGAACCGGTTGGGCGCGAGCACGCGGAACGCGGCGCGCACGTCGGCGGGCAGCGGGACGGCGGGCGCGGGGTTGAGGACCGTGGTGCCCGTCGCGGTGGCGGCGACGGCGCGCAGGGCGCCGAGCGGCGTCTCGCACTGGCACAGCACGGCCGCCGCGTCGCGGACGAGGTCGGCGCGGTCGGCGACGAAGGCCTCGTCCACGACGGCGTTCGCGCCGGGCTCGATGACGATGGTCGACTCGGGCTGCTCCCACAGCACGACGGCGACGCCGGTCGGCCGGTCCGCGGTCGCGAGGCCGTCGAGGACGAGGCCCTCGGCGGCGAGGCGGTGCCGGATCGCTCGGCCGTCGTCGTCGTCGCCGACGGCGCCGACCATCGCGACGCGCCGCCCCAGCCGCGCGGCCGCGACGGCCTGGTTGGCGCCCTTGCCGCCGGGGGAGCGGACGAGGCCCGTCGCGGAGACGGTCTCGCCCGAGCGGGGCAGGCGGTCGACGGTCAGCCTGAGGTCCATGTTCAGGCTGCCGACGACCACCACCTCGGGCGTCATCAGCCCGCGAGCCAGGTGACGGCCTGGCCGAACAGCGGGCCGTAGCCCGCCCAGTCCATGAACTCGCGCGGGGCCCAGTGCGGGGAGATGTCGGAGGCGAACGCGAGCGTGCGCCCCTGGCCCTCGGTGCGGACGGCCACGAGCGGGCGACCCTCGATGGTCGCGAGGACGGTCGCGTCGGGCTTGGCGGTGAGGCGCTGGTAGCCGAGGAGGATCGGCCACTCGCGGTCGAGGCCGGCGGTGACGGGGTGCTCGACGTCGGTCCGGGTCCCGCCGATGCCCTCGGGGGTCTCCTCACGGTCGTCGTAGGGGAGGATCTCGACGGGCAGGACGGCCTCGACGGCGGTGCCGTGATAGTTCGCCTTGGCCTGGAACCCCTGGAAGCTGAGGTAGCCGCCGGCCATCATGAGCCCACCGCCGCGGCGGACCCACTCGGCGAGGAGCTTGAGCCGGTTCGGGAACGGGCGCCCCTGGGAGAACACGACGGGCGGCAGCAGGAGCGAGTTGGCGCCGATGTCGGACAGGATCACGACGTCGTAGGCGTCGAGCTCCTCGAGCGTCGAGGGGAAGTCCTCGGCGACGAGGTGCGACGGCAGGTGCGTGACCTCGTGGCCCTCGGCGGCCAGCGCCTCGAGCAGGCGCGCGCACCCGATCTCGAGCTGGGCGTGGGGGAACGCGTCGTACCCCTTGTAGTCGGTGGTCGCGTTGATCCACGACTCCCCGGCGAGCAGAACCCGGCTCATCCCGGCCTCCTTGCGAATCTGGTCGCGCGGCGCGTCGGCGACGACGTTGCGCAACGTTGTGTGACATTGCGCAAGACCGTAGGGTGAGGATGCTCGGCCTGTCAAGACTGCTGGTGGGAGCGCGGCCGGTAGAGTGCACGAGAGCTGGGACACGAAGACCTGGAGGGGAAGCCATGACGCTCACGCGTGTTGCGCAACGTGCCGGCGTGTCGGCCTCGACCGCCTCGCGCTACCTGCGCGGGCAGCTCAACGTGCAGCCGGAGACGGCGGCGCGCATCGATGCCGCCGTGCGCGAGGTGGGGTACGTCGTCCCCGCACCCGCCCCGGCCCCGCGCGAGGAGGAGCGCCGCGCGGGCGTCGTCGCGCTCGTCGTGCCCGACTTCGTCAACCCGTTCTTCACCGCGCTCGCGGAGGAGGTCGCGCGCCTCGCGGGCGACCGACGCATCCCGCTCGTCGTGGCGCTCTCGACGCGCCACGGGGACGCCGAGTCGGGCCTCGGCCAGCTCCTCGCGAGCGACGGGTCGCTCGGCGGCGTCGTCTACGTGGGCATGTCCCGCACCGACGACCGGCTCGCCCGCGCCGTGGCGGACGGGCTGCCCGTCGTCGTCATCGACGAGGAGGTCGACCTCGACCTGCCGGTCGAGACCATCACCGTGGACAACTACGGAGGTGCTTACCAGGCGACGCGCTATCTCGTGCAGCAGGGGCACCGGCGCATCGCGCACGTCGCCGGGCCCGCCGAGCTCTCGACGACCCAGGACCGCCTGCGAGGCTACGTCGACGCGATGCACGACACGGGGCTCGACGTCGACCCGGACCTCGTGCGCCACGGCCCGTACACCGAGCAGTTCGGCGCCTCGACGTTCCCCTACCTCACGCGGCCCGGGAATGCGCCGACGGCCGTGTTCGTCGGCAGCGACATCGTCGCCGTCGGGATGCTGGGCGCGGCCGAGCTGCACGGCATCTCCATCCCCGAGGACCTCTCGGTCGTCGGCTGCGACGGCATCCGCGTCGGGCAGTGGCTGCGGCCCAAGCTCACGACGCTCGAGCAGCCGGTCGCTGCGCTCGCGCTCGCCGCGACGGACGCGATCGAACGGTCGATGACCGGCGAGCGCCGCGCGGGGTCGCCTGCCCGTACGGTCCTGCCGCTGCACCTCGTCGTGCGGGGATCGGTCGCGCGGGTCGCGACGCGGTAGGTCCGAGGTCGACGAACCAGGGCAGGGGCGGGCAGCTGGCTGCGCACTCAACCGACCGACTTGCAGTGAATAGTCGCCGAAACGATTGCTCAGAGATTTCGACTTTTGACTTGGCAACAGCGAAAGCCGCCCGTACTGTCGGACCAGTGCGACGGCGGGGCATCGCACCGTCCGTCGCACCGGGCCCCACGTTCGAGGCCCACCCATCCGGAGCCGACCGATCAGCGGAGATCGTCGTGCAGCGGCGTCAGGAGCGCGCGTGCGTGCCTGTGCGGCTGGTCCGGCGATCGCCGTCTTCTCGTTACGCGTCAAGGAGGACGTTGTGCACAGACGAACGATCACGAGCCCTCGCAGGCTCGCCCGACGAGGTCTCGCCGCGGTCGTGGCCGCCGCGGTGCTGGTACCACTCTCGATCAGCGCGGCCGGTGCCCACCCCGGCCACGAGGAAGCGACACCGGCCGCCGACGAGGCGACCGACTGGAACAGCTACGAGAAGGTGCTGCTCAGCAAGAACACCGGCGAGCCCATCGACCTCGCCGTCCTGCCCGACTCCCGTGTCCTGCACACCGCGCGCGACGGCGTCGTGCGCCTCACCGACTCCGCGACGGGCCTGACCACCCAGATCGCGGACCTCGACGTCTACTCCAACTCGGAGGACGGGCTCCAGGGCATCTCGCTCGACCCGGACTTCGAGGAGAACCACTTCCTGTACCTGGTCTACGCGCCCCGCGTGATGGAGGGCACGTCGCCCTCGGGCGTGGAGTACCCCGAGACCACCCCGACGGGGAGCGCGCCGAACTCCCTGCCGGCGGGCGAGGACGAGAGCTACTGGGACCAGTGGCTCGGCTACAACCAGCTCTCCCGCTTCACGTGGGACCCGGCCACCGACGCCATCGACCTGTCCACCGAGCGCGAGATCCTCAAGGTCGACGCGCAGCGCGGGCAGTGCTGCCACGTCGGCGCGGACATGGCGTGGGACGACGAGGGGAACCTGTTCCTCTCCACCGGAGACAACACCCCCGCCAGCACCCCGGGCGCGAACGGCTACGCGCCCAACAACAACGCCCCGGGCATGAACCCGGGCTTCGACGACCGGCGCGGCGCGGGCAGCACGAACGACCTGCGCGGCAAGATCCTGCGGATCAACCCGATCGAGGACCTCGCCGCCGGCACCGAGGTCGGTGAGGGAAGTACCTACACGATCCCCGAGGGCAACCTCTTCGACGACCCGCAGTACGACGACGTCCGCGACCTGGTCCGCGACGAGACCTACGTCATGGGTCTGCGCAACCCGTTCCGGATCGACTACGACGTCGAGTCGGGCGCGCTCGTCTGGGGCGACTACGGCCCCGACGCGGCCGCGGCCGACCCGAACCGTGGCCCCATGGGCTACGTCGAGTGGCAGCTCACGACCGAGCCGATGAACGGCGGCTGGCCGTACTGCCACGGACCCAACGCCAACTACAACGAGTGGGACTACGCGACCCAGACACCGGGCGACTTCTTCGACTGCGAGGCCGGCGCCGAGAACAACTCGACGTGGAACACCGGCCTGGACGTCCTGCCGCCGGCGACCGCGCCGCAGGTCTACTACGGCGACAACCCGGGCGACCAGCCCGAGGTGCTCGACCCGCTGACCGAGTGGGGCGGCGGCGGCCAGGCCCCGATGGGCGGCCCGATCTACCGCTACGACGAGAACCTCGACTCGGACGTCAAGTTCCCCGAGTACTGGGACGGGCACCCGCTGATGGCGGAGTTCTCCCAGGACTACGTCGCAGCGTTCACCCTGGACGAGCTGACCTCGGCCGGCCAGGTCACCGCGGTCGAGGACTTCCTGCCGAACGCGCACCTGGAGACGGTCAACCAGCCGATCTGGGACAACGTCATGGACATGGAGTTCGGCCCGGACGGCGCTCTGTACGTGCTGGAGTACGGTGACGGGTTCTTCCGACAGAACCCGGACGCCGGCCTGTACAAGGTCGTCTACGGGTCGGAGAACACCCACCCGCGGGCCTTCATCGACGCGGACCCGGTCTCGGGCAGCACCGCCCCGCTCGAGGTGACCTTCGACGCGTCGGCCTCCACCGACGCCGAGACGCCGGCCGGCGAGCTCGTCTACGACTGGGACTTCGACTCCGACGGCGTGTACGACGCCCAGGGCGTCACCGTCACGCACACGTTCACCGAGCTCGGGCAGTACAACGTGCAGCTGCGCGTCACCGACGCGGGCGGCAACTTCGGTCTGGCGATCCAGCAGATCACGGTCGGTAACACCGCTCCCGTCATCACGCTGGACCAGCCCGACGGTGCGATCTTCAACTGGGGCGATGCCGTCCCCTACACCGTCTCCGTCGAGGACGCCGAGGACGGCAACCAGCCGACGTGCCGCAACATCCAGTACACGTTCGGTCTGGGCCACAACACGCACGCGCACCCCGAGGTGAGCGGGCGGGCCGCGGACACCGCGGACGGGTGCGGCTTCACGATCCAGACCAGCCCCGACGCCGTCGAGCACGGGGAGGGCGAGAAGATCTACGGCACCCTCGTCGTGACCTACACCGACCAGGCCCAGGGCGACGTCCCGGCGATCCGCGGCGAGGCCACGCACATCCTCAAGCCCGAGGAGCAGCAGGCCGAGTGGTACGACGCGGCCGAGGGCATCGAGGTCGCGGACGACGCCGAGGCCGACGCGGGGAAGTACGTGACCTCGCTCGACGAGGGCGACTCGTTCTCGTACCAGCCGATCGCCTTCACGCACGCCCCGACCGGTGACGCGATCAACAGCGTGACCATGATCGGGCGCGGCGACGGTACGGTCTCGCTGGGCTGGGTGGGCTCGGACGGCGAGACCGTCGACTCGCTCGCCGAGTTCCGCTTCACCGGCGACACCTGGAAGGACGCCGACCGCACGCTCACCGAGGTGCCGGAGGGTACCGGCACGCTCGTCGTGACGAGCACCGGTGGTGTGGACGTCGACAACCTGACCTTCGGGCGCAACGTCGTCGTCCCGGCCGACCAGGTGTCCATCCAGCTCTACTCGCTGATCCCGTGGGTCCGGGCGGACGGCCAGCAAGCCGTGCTCGACCGTCTGGGCGAGATCGGGTTCCAGAACGTCGAGCCGTACGGTGGCAACTACGCCGGCCTGACGGGCGAGGAGTTCCGGGCTCAGGCGGACGCGGCGGGACTGAAGGCGCCGTCGTCGCACTACAACGTGGGCGAGGCGGACTTCGACACGACGCTCGAGTACGTGGGCGAGGTCGGGCAGCAGTACGTGGGCTCGGGTGGCTTCCCCTCCCCGGGGATCGGCACCTACGAGAACACGCTGGCCACGGCCGCGGCGATGAACCGCCTCGGTGAGCGGGCCGTGGACGCCGGGTTCGAGAAGTTCTTCGGCCACAACCACGACCGCGAGTTCACGACGAAGTACATGCACGACGGCGTCGAGATGTCCGCCTGGGAGATCCTCGTGGCGGAGACGAACCCGGAGTACGTGACGTTCGAGGTGGACGTCGCGTGGGCCGCTCACGCCGGGGTCGACGTCGCGGCGCTGCTCGAGCAGCACGGCGACCGGATCGAGCTCCTGCACATCAAGGACGCGACCGGGCTCGGCTCGAGCATCAGGTTCACGAACCTCGGCGACGGGGACGTGCCCCTGCAGGACATCCTGTCCGCCGCGGCCGAGGCCGGTGTCGTGTACTACGTCATGGAGTACGACCAGGCCCCGGACGGCGAGGACTTCGCCACCACCGGGTACGAGTACCTCACCGGCGAGCCTGCGGGCGGCCCGGACGAGCCCACCGAGCCGGTCACCGTCCCGGTGGACCAGGTCTCGATCCAGATGTTCTCCCTGATCCCGTGGGTCAACGAGGTGGGCCTCCCGGCCGTCCTCGAGCGCCTGTCCGAGATCGGGTTCCAGAACATCGAGCCGTTCGGCGGCAACTTCGCGGGCTACACGGCGGAGGAGTTCCGGGCGCTGGCCGACTCGTACGGCCTGAGCGTGAAGTCCTCGCACTACAACGTGAACGAGGGCACGTTCGACGAGACGCTCGACTTCGTCACGACGCTGGGCCAGGAGTACGTGGGTTCCGGCGGGTTCCCGCAGCCGGGGATCGGCACGTACGAGAACACGCTGGCGACGGCCGAGGCGATGAACCGCCTCGGTCAGCGCACCGTGGACGCGGGGCTGGAGAAGTTCTTCGGCCACAACCACGACGGTGAGTTCCGCACCACGTACGAGCACGACGGCGAGACGCTCTCGGCCTGGGAGATCCTGGTCCGCGAGACCGACCCGGAGTACGTGACGTTCCAGCTCGACGTCGCGTGGGCCGCCCACGCGGGCGTCGACGTGCCGGCGCTCATCGCGGAGTACGGCGACCGCATCGAGCTCCTGCACGTCAAGGACGCCACCGGTCTGAACGCGGGCGGCCGCCCCACGTTCACCAACCTCGGTGACGGCGAGGTGCCGCTGCAGGAGATCCTCGCCGCGGCCCAGGAGGCGGGGGTCCGGTACTACGTCATGGAGTACGACGTGGCTCCCGACGGCGAGGACTTCGCCACCACCGGGTTCGAGTACCTCACCGGCCAGCCGGCCGGCGCGAACGAGCGGACGGTCACGGTGACGGCGCAGCCGCGCTGCCTCGCGGGCAAGGCGTACCTCGCCGTCCGTGCGCTCAACGACGAGGACGTCCCGCTCGACATCACGATCGAGACGCCCTACGGCAGCAAGACCTTCGAGGACGTCGCACCGGGCAAGAACGCCTACCAGTCGTTCGGCACCCGGTCGGACGAGCTCGGTGCCGGCAGCGTCACCGTCACGGCGACGGACGCCGAGGGGGGGACGGGCACCACCACGTCCGGGTACGACTCCCTGTCGTGCGGCTGACGCCACCGACGCAGGACTGAGGCACGGCTGAGGCCGGGTGAGGCGGACGTCCGACGCCGCCTCACCCGGCCTCTGGCCGGCTCCGCACGGACGGCGGCCCGGGAGACGAGATCTCGTCTCCCGGGCCGTCGCGGTGCGGCGGGCCTCAGCCCTCCTTGACCTGGTCGCGGACGTCTGCCGCGGCCTCCTTGCCGTGCTGAGCCACGGACTGCGCCGCGTCCTTCGCGGCGTCGCGGACGGCCTCCGCACCCTCCTTCGCGGGCTCCTTGAGGTCGTGCACGACCTCCTGCGCCGTGGACCTCACGTCCTCGACGAGCGGGGCCGCCTTCTCTCCTTGACCCCGACGGCGGCGTCGGGTCCCCTCCGCCGAGGTCGCGACGTCCGGGTCCTGTGCGAGCCGGTCGTTCGCGAGGCCGGGTACGCCCCGGCGGTCCCGATCTCGGGCTCGCCCCGCGTCCCCGTCCTCCCGCCCGTGCCGGTCGTGCCTGTGCCGCTCGTGCCCGTCGAACCGCCCAGGCCCGTGGAGCCCGTGGTCCCGGTGAGGCCCGTGGTGCTTGTCGTCCCGGTGAGCCCCGCGCTGCCGGTCGACGTCCCGACCGGGGCGGCGTGGGCTCCGCGCGTCCCCGTCGTGCCGACGCCGGTCGCGTCGTCCGCGCGGTCCGCGCCGGTGTCCGGCGCGTCCTTCATGCCGCGCACGAGCCGCCCGATCAGCAGGCCCGCCCCGGCGGCGAGGATGAGGAACGTGCCCGGACGACGCCGGGCGAAGCTCTCGACCTCGTGCAGCACGAACGAGGGCTCTCGGTCCTCGAACCACTGCGCCACCTGCCCGGTGGCGTCGCCGGCACGGCGGACCAGGTCGGTCGCGTAGCCGGGGTCCTCGGTACCGGCCGCCATCTGACGGAGCTCGTCACCGAGGGAGCGGAGCCCGCCCGCGAGGCGCTCCTGCTGCGTGCGCGCCTGGTCGGTGAGCTCCGTGCGGGTCTGGTCGACCAGGCCCCGTGCGCGGTCCTTCGCCTCGTGCGCGACGTCGCGGCCCGCGTCGCCCACGTGGGACGCGGCATCGCTCGCGCGCTCCTTCACCCCGGTCGCGGCGCTGCCGCTCTCTCCGGTTCCCTGCGACGTCCCGACACCCGGCGAACCGGGCCCCGAGCCGTACGGCACGTTCGTCTCGCTCATGGTCGGACTCCCGTCGGCGTCGCCGCGCTGGTGCGGCGTGACTGGCGACGGAGCGCAGGCCGTGCCGGGCGCTCGCTCCGCCGGTACGGCCACCTCCTGGACCACTTCTCACGGTAGGTCGCGGTCGTGCGCACACGGCTGGAGAGCACCCCGGCTCGCGGTCGCGCGCGACCGCAGCGTCGCGACGGCGGGAGTGGTCGAGCAGCCGGCCGCCACCGTGCCGGGCGTCGCCCGGCAGCGCGGCGCCCCCGCAGGGCTCCCAGCAGGGCTGACGCCGTGCGGCGCCGACAGCGCGGCCCGGCTCGCGAGCGGGGCCGACCGTGGGGACCATGGCGGTGGTGTCGAGCAGGGGCGCCGTCCGCGCGAGCGCGAGGAGCCTCCGCATGACCTCTACCGTCGTCCCCGCCCAGGTCCCGGACGCCGCACCGGTGTCCCCGACCGCCCGTGCGGCCGCGCCCGGCGCCCCGGTGGCGCCGAGCGCGGGTCGCCTGCCGCTGCCGCGACCGCGCGGCCCCCTGACCGCGGCGCTCCTGGGAGCGCTCGTCGACGGCCCGCCCGGGGACGACGCGGCCGATCGGCTGCGACCGGTCCGGGACGCCGTCGGCCCCGCGCTGGACGAGGCCGACGGGCGCATCCTGCGCGACGACGACGTCCAGCTCGCCCTCGCGGTCCTCTACGAGCTGCACTACCGCGGGGTCGACAGGGTCGACGACGCGTGGGAGTGGGAGCCGGCGCTGCTCGCCGTCCGCGCGAGGCTCGAGGCACCCTTCGAGGCCGCCGTGCGCGAGCGCGCGGGCCGACCGGCGTGCACGGAGACGGACGCCGCGGGCGTGGCGCGGCGGCTCTTCGAGCTCGCGGCCGCCGACGACGGCCCGAGCCTGTCGCGCTACGTCGCCAGGCGCGCGGACGCCGAGCAGGCGCGCGAGCTCCTGGCGCTCAAGTCGTTCTACCAGCTCAAGGAGGCCGACCCCCACACGTGGGCCGTTCCCCGGCTCGCCGGGACGCCCAAGGCCGCGCTCGTGGAGATCCAGGCCGACGAGTACGGCGGCGGGCGACCCGGCCGGATGCACGCGGAGCTGTTCGCGCGCGCGATGCGCGGCGTCGGGCTCGACGACACCTACGGGCGCTACGTCGACGCCGTGCCCGCGGTGGTCCTCGCCGCGGTCAACACGATGTCGCTGTTCGGCCTGCACCGCCGGCTGCGGGGCGCGATCGTCGGGCACCTCGCCGCGTTCGAGATGACGTCGTCGGTGCCGAGCCGGCTGTACGGCAACGGGTTCCGGCGCCTGGGCCACGACGCGGACACGACCTGGTACTTCGACGAGCACGTCGAGGCGGACGCGGTCCACGAGCAGATCGCGGCGCGCGACCTCGCCGGCCGCCTCGTCGAGCAGGAGCCCGCGCTGCGCGACGACGTCCTGCTGGGCGCGGCCGCGTGCCTCGCCGTCGAGGGCGACGTCGCCGCGCACGCGCTCGAGCGCTGGCAGGCGGGGGAGTCGGCGCTGCGCGCGCCGCTCGAGCCCGTCGCGGCCGGCCCGACGCCGGAGGGACCCGCCGAGGACGGTGACCACCAGCGTGCCTGACGTCCCGCGGGACGTGGACCCGCGGCGCCGGCTCGCCGGCGGAGCTGCGCGCGGCGACCGGGGAGGGGCCGCGGTGACGGGTCAGCCGCGCGCGCGAGCTGAGGAGGTCGTCGTGACGGCCTGCCCCGACGGCCCGCTGCTCGTCCGCGGCCCCGCGCGCCTCGTCGACCAGGAGGGGAACGAGATCGAGCGGCACCGCGCGACCGTCGCGCTGTGCCGGTGCGGCGGCACCGCGATCCCGCCGTGGTGCGACGGGACGCACAAGGTCAACGGCTACCGGAGCGGGGACGACGACGGCCGCTCGACGGCGAGCGAGGCCGGGACGGGCGCGTAGAACCAGCCGTGGAACGCGGCCCGGGCCGGTTGCGACAGCACGCGCGCAGCCGCGAGCATCACGCCGCCCTGGACGCCCGTCACCACCTCGGGCCGACCGTGGAGGAGCGCGTCCACCGCGCGTCGCGCCACGGCCGCGGGTCGCGGCTTGGGCAGCCGGCCGACGTGCGTGCGCTCCATCCCCGCCTCGCGGAAGAACGGCGTGCGCGTCGGGCCCGGCAGGAGCGCGGTGACCGTGACGCCCGTCCCGGCGAGCTCGCCCCGCAGCGACCACGCGAACGAGCGCAGGAACGCCTTGGAGGCGGCGTACGCCGCGAAGTGCGGGGCGGGCATCTCGCCGGCGACGGACGACGTGACGAGGATCTTGCCGGTTGAGGACGACGGTCGAGACGCCGAGCTCGCGCGCGCCGGGCGGTCGCCTCGTCCCCGCGGGGGGGTCGCCAGGTCGACCGTGAGCCCCTCGTGCGCGCCACCGTGCGCGGAGAGGTCGTGCACCGTGGGCTCGACGTCGCGGTCCGCGACCACGAGCACGTCGTTCCCCCGCCGCGCGAGCTCGACCGCGAGCGCGCGCCCGATCCCGCTCGTCGCGCCGGTCACGAGGGCGGCGCCGCGGTCCGCCGGTGGCCGCGCGGGTCGTGCGGCGGTCACGGCAGGTCCGACGCGTCGTCGTCGCCGAGCGCGACCTCCGCGGGCGGCTCCCGCAGCGCCTGGGCGAGGTGCCCGCCCAGGAACGCGCTCGCGCCGGCGACGGCGTAGCCGAGCATCGAGACCGCGACCCCGGACCGGTGCCGCCCACCGCGGCGCAGGAGCCACGACGTCCCGTAGAGCGCCGAGACGCCCGTGTTGAGCGCCGCGTGCACGGCGCCGACGCGGCGGGCGCGCCGGTCGACGTCGAGATAGTCGGCGAGCCCGGTGAGGGCCGTCGGCGCGACGGCCAGGAGGCCGAGCCCGACGAGCCGCTGCGCCGCCGGGGCGCTCCGTTCGCCCCCGACGAGGTCGAGCACCGCCGCGCTGGTCCACAGGCCGACCGGGACGTCGGTGAGGGTCGCGTGGAGCGCATGGCCCAGCGAACGGCCGTGCAGCTCCTCGCGCAGGCGGCCGTGGGAGGGGACGACGGCGAGCGCGACGCCACGGACCGTGCCCGAGAGGCCGTCGAGCGCGGTCGCGCCCTCGAGCCGCCGCGCGAGGCGCAGGAGGACGGGGGAGTCCGCGTCGTGGGTGGCGGTGCTGCGGGTATCGGACACGGGCGCTCCTCGGGTCGTCGCGCTCCCGTTCTCGAAGCCCTGCGTCGACCGTAGGCACGATCGCGCGCGCTCGCGCGCGCGGCCCCGGACGCACGTCGCCCTCGTCCTGGCGGGCCGGGACGAGGGCGGTCGTCGCGGGGCAGGCGTGCGGCGGTCTTCTTCACCGGCTGCCGTGCGACGGGCACCACGCTAGGGTCTCGGGCCGCACGTCGCCCTCCGGCGGCGGGTGAACTTCCGCCCGGCGTGCGGACCGGCTCGCCCTGCGCCCCGGGCGCCAGACCCGTGGAACGATCGAGCAGGCCAAGGGCGTGATCATGCTCGCGGTCGGCGTGGGCGCCGACGAGGCTCACCGGCGAGGCCGCGCGCCTCGACGGCGTGGTGTTCGACGCGGGCGACGACGGGACGTGACGCGAGCTTTCACGTGCCCTGCTCGTCCTCGGACGGCTCCGACACCACGAGCGCGCGGAGCAGCTGCTCCGCGACCTCGCGCGGGCTCACGTCCCGGTGCCGCGAGGCTGAGTCGATGATGCGGCGCGCCTCCTCGGCGGAGCACCGGTTCGTCTGCATGATCGCGCCGACGGCGCGCTCCGTCGCGACGGCGTCCGACATGCCGCGGTAGAACCCCGCGGTCGAGTCCTCGAGTTCGGCGAGCTCGAGGCGGAGCCGCACCGCCGAGGCGACCAGCTGGGCGAACGAGTCGGCCGCGGTGAGGAGCTCGGCGGTCCAGGGGTCGCGGGTCCGGGAGTAGAGGTTGAGCGCGACGGCGACGTCGTCCGCGACGGCCGCCGGGACCGCTGCGGCGGAGACGTAGCCCTCCGCACGGGCCTGGCGCGACCACTGCTCCCAGTGCGTGGCCTCCTCCACGGCGACGACGAGCCGGGAGCCGGCGTCCATCGCGTCGACGCACGGACCGGCGTCGTCGAGCACCTCGGCCTGGTCGCACCGCGCGGCGGCGTCGCTGCTGCTGCCCGCCCGCACGCTGATCCCGGCCTGGCGCATCGTCACGCTGACCTCGAGACCGTGGCCGAGGATCGTCGCGGCGCGCTCCGCGAACTCCTGCGGAAAGCTGGCGATGCCCATGGCGCGAGCCCCTTCCTGAGGTCGTCCCCGCGTCGTCGCGAGGTTCTTCACGCTACGTCGGACGGGGTGGGCACGCGCGCACTGGCGGCCTCCGCCACGAGCGGTTGCCAGTGCCGGGCGCAGGGCTAGCGTCGCCTCATGGTGACCGTCACACGAGCCGTCGGATGCCCCCCGGACGCGGTGCTCGGCGTGCTCGCGGACGGCTGGTCGTACTCGACCTGGGTCGTCGGGACGGCACGCGTGCGCGCCGTCGACGACGCATGGCCCGCGCCAGGGTCGCGCATCCTCCACTCGGTCGGGCTCTGGCCTGCGCTGCTCGACGACGAGACGGTCGTCCGTGCCTGGGACCCGGACCGGGCGATCGACCTGCAGGCGCGGGGTTGGCCAGCCGGCGAGGCGCGCGTGCGGATCGAGGTGCGCCCGTCGGGTCAAGGCTGCGCCGTGCGGATCACGGAGGACGCGGAGAAGGGCCCCGGAACGCTCGTCCCGCGGCCCCTGCGCAGCGCGGTGATCGGCCCGCGCAACGTCGAGACGCTCCGCCGGCTCGCGTTCCTCGCCGAGCGCAGGACCCCGTAGCAGCTCTGCGGCCCGAGGCGCCCACGGTCCCGAGCGTCGACGGCGTGCGCGGCGCGAGCCGCGTTCCACCCGCACGCACCGTGGACCCCGCCGCCGGGGTGCGCGGACGCGCTCGCCAGGTAGAGCGACGCGACCGGCGTCTCCGGTCGGCCGAGGCCGGGCGTCGGCCGCAGGAACAGCTCCTGGTGCACGGCGGACGTCCCGCCGTTGACGGCCCCTCCCGCGAGGTTGGCGTCGGCGGCCTCGAGGTCGGCCGGGGTCTGCACGAACCGGCCGACCACGGCGTCGGTGAACCCGGGTGCGGCGTGCTCGACCGTGTCCTCCACGCGCTGCCCTGCCGCGGCCTCGACGAGGATCGTCAGGACGAGGGCCGTCCGGCGCGAGCGGTACGTCCGTGCCGACGACCCGAGCCGGTTCCTGACGCCGACCGCTCGTCCGCGCGGCTGCCGCGCCGCGTCGGCGGCTGGCTGCACCGACGCCGCCAGTGAAGCACCGGCTCTGCCCGCTCACACGCGGGCCGGTCCTCCGCGCACGTTCCCCGTGGGCGTGCGGGCGCCGGGGGCGCGCGGCACCCTCGTTCCCGTGACGAGCGAGCACGGGACCGCGGACGGGAGCCGACGAGGCGCGCGGGCGGTCGAGGCCGGGACACGCGCGCGTCGAGCCCTGGTGGCCGCGCAGCGGCAGTGGGTGCGCCACCCGCGGTGGTCGCTCGCGGTCAAGGGCGCGGTCGCCGCCGCCGTCGCGTGGTTCGTCGGCGTGCTCGCGCCCGAGCCGTTCTCCGACTATCCCTACTACGCGCCGCTGGGCGCCGTCGTCGCGACGACGAGCACGCTCGCCCGTTCGGTCCGCGAGTCCACCCAGGCGATCCTCGCGATCCTCGTCGGCGCGGCCATCGCGCGCGGCGTCGACCTCGTCCTCTCCCCGAGCGCGCTGTCCGTCGCGCTCGTCGTCGGCCTCGCGCTCCTGTGCTCGGGGTGGCGCCGCTTCGGCGAGATGGGCACGTGGGCGGTGACGTCAGCGCTGTTCGTCCTCATCATCGGCAACGCGGCCAAGGTCGAGTTCGTCGGCGCGTACGCGGGGCTCGTCGTCGTCGGCGCGGCCATCGGCGTGGTGATCAACCTCCTGGTCCCGCCGCTGCCGCTCACACCGACCGAGGAGGCGCTCGACAGGCTGCGCGACACGCTCGTCGACCAGGTCGAGGCGCTCGCGGACGGGCTCGCGGGGGAGCGGCCGCCGTCCGCGGAGGAGTGGGAGGAGCGCCGCCGCGAGGTGGAACCGACCCTCGCCCGTGCGCGCGACGCGGTCGCGCGCACGCGCGAGGCCGCGCGGGCCAACATCCGCCTGCGCCGGCACCGGGACTGGGCCGTCTCCCAGGTGCGGCGCGCGCAGGAGCTCGAGGTGTCGGCGGACGTGGTGGGCTCGCTCGTCCGGCTCCTCCTCGAGTGGGAGCGCGAGGGGCGCGACGACCTCGCCCTCGGTGCCCGCCTGCGCCCGCTCGCGGCGAGCGCGCTCGACGCCTACGCGGTCGCGCTCCGCTCCGTCGGCTCCGTGCCCGCCGACGAGGAGGCGCTGCGCACCGTCGCCGCGCGCGCGGAGGACCTGCGCCGGGCCGTCCGGGCGGCGCGGCGGGAGGTCGACGAGGACTACTTCGTCGCGGGCGCGGTCGTGCTCGCCCTCGGGCGGGGTGCGGCGGTCCTCGCCGCCTCCTGACCGCGGTTCCGCATCGTTGCTCCCGCGCCACGCCGGGACCGGGACGCGCGAGCCGCCCCGGTCCCGGCGGCTGGTCGGACGCAGCCATGGCGGGGCCGGGGCGGCTCTCGCGGTCAGGAGGTGGCGCTCACGCGCGGGGGATCACCCGCACGTGTGCGCGTCGTGCTCGACGACGACCTCGCTCGTCACCTCCTCGCCGTCGACCGTCGCGGTCGCGGAGACCGTGACCTCGCCCGCGTCGACCGTCGTGGCGCGCGTCGCGAACGACTGGTAGGCGGCCTTGCCGGGCTGGACGTCCGCGACCGTCCGGGACCCGAACGCCGTCGTGAGGGTCACGTCGGCCGGCACGTCCGACGCGTTCGTCGCCGCGACGGCGAGGTACGCCTTGCCGGCGAGGCAGCGCGGCGAGACCACCACGTCGACCTCGACCCCGGCCGGCTCGGCGGCCGGCGTGACCACGAGGTCGCGCAGGCTGCCGGTGTTGTCGAACGAGCCGAAGCCGACGCGACCCTCCGTGAACGTCGTGTCGTTCGCCGTGAGGAGCGGGGTGTCGAGGCCGTCGACGTAGACGGCGATGTCGCCGCCGTCCGCGCAGCGCACGACGCGCACGTCGTGCCACTCCTCGTCCGTGACCGCCGGCGGGGCGCCGACCGCGCCGTCCCACTGGTCGTCGATCCGCTCCCGGTCCTTGCCGTCGACCTTGAAGATGCCGTTGTGGGCGTAGATCGTGTTGTCCTGCGAGAGGTGGGCGTAGTAGTACTCCGTGTCCGACTGCCAGCCGAACACCACGATCACGTCCCGGTTGTTCACCGATGCCGGGGCGTCGAGCCTGACCTCGGCGTCGAGCGCGAACGAGCCGAGCTCGGGACCCTCGGTGAGGACGGCGTACTCGAACGGTCGGCGGATGCCGTCGTTCGGGTTGTCCCCGGCCTGGGCGAGGACGACCGCGTCGCCGGGGAACTGCCACTTCGCCGGCGTGCGCGGCGCCCAGTTCTCACCGGCCATGACGTCCGTGATCGGCTCGCCCGCCGGCGCGCACGACGGCGGTGCCGGGGGCTCGACCGGCTGAGCGCCGAACCGGGCGTACTGCGCCGCGACCTGCTCCGGCGTCGGGACGACGTCGAGGAACATGAGGTCGTCCATGCGGCCGTGGAACGGGTTGGCCTCCCGCGTGTCCTGCGGGAAGCTGCCGCCGATCTTGAGCCCCGCGGGGTCGGTCGGGGAGGTGGCCCCGGCGCCCCAGGGGTTCGAGGCCGTGTATTCGCCCTCGAGCTCCTCGCCGTTCATGTAGAGCTTCATCTCGCCGCCCGCGAAGTCGAACGTCGCCGCGAGGTGGACCCAGCGGTTGCGCTCGAGGATCTGGTCCCAGGGCAGGTCGGCCGCGAACGTCCACGAGCCCGCGCCGTCGACCCGGCGGCCGAGCGCGACGAGCTTGAGCTCGTTCCCGACCGTGATGACCTCGAGCAGCGCGCGCACCGCGTGGCCGTCCGAGGTCCCGGTGAGGACGCCCGCGAGCCCGATCGCGTTGTAGCGGTCGTCGGGGTTCGCCGTGCCGGAGTTGAGGGCCGGGTGCTCGCCGGTCGGCTTGAACCACCCCATGACCGAGATCTCGTCCGCGCCCGCGAAGGCGCCGAGCGAGTCCACGCCCGCGGGGTCGTAGACGCCGGCCTTCCAGTCGTCGTTCGACGCCACGAGCGGGCTCATCTGCTGCGTCTGGAGCGCTTCGCCGGCACCGGGGTAGGCCCGGTCGGCCACGCGCATCTCGACGCCGCCGTTGACGAGCTGGATGTTCGTGCCGGACCAGCCCTGGTCGGCCTCCCACGTCGTCGAGCCCGCGACCGGGTGGTCGAAGTCGTAGTGCGCCGCGACGTTCCCGGCGAGCTCGGGGAGCACGACGGGCGAGGACGCCCCGACGCGCCGCGCGCCGGTGACCTGCCAGATCTTCCCGTTGGCCTTC
This sequence comes from Cellulosimicrobium sp. E-16, assembly GCF_049913115.1. NCBI lineage: Bacteria > Bacillati > Actinomycetota > Actinomycetes > Micrococcales > Promicromonosporaceae > Cellulosimicrobium > Cellulosimicrobium sp. E-16. The sequence continues at coordinate 2,637,249 of NZ_CP183974.1, read as the reverse complement.
GAGATGAGGTAGAGCTCGCCGTCGGCGTCGGACCCGAAGCGCAGGTCGACCCGCTGGTCGCCGACGAGCTCCTGGAACGTGGTCTCCTGCCCGTCGGCGAACACGCGCAGGTGCTCGATCTCGGCCAGGTCCGCGAGGTCGCCGTCGTTCCGGACCATCTCGTCCTGCTCGGTGGCGAGCACCCAGCCGCGCACGAGGTCCGTGAAGAGATAGCGCCCGCGCAGCTCGGGGATGTCGCCGCGGTAGACGAACCCGCCGTTGAGCGCGACGCCCGCGTCGCCCGTCTGGCCGGGGTCGCGGTTGTGGTCGTAGGCGGCCACCGGATAGGTGAACCCGTTCTCCGCGTCGTTCGCCGGCAGGGGGTAGATCTGCCGGTTGTCCGCGAGGAACGACCCCTCGCGAACGGACCAGCCGAAGTTGTCGCCCGGCTCGACGGCGTAGACCGACTCGACCTGCCACTCGCCGATGTGCCCCAGGTACATGGTGTGGTCGCCCTCGGGGTCCCAGCTGATGCGGTGCGGGTCGCGCAGGCCGACGGCGTAGATCTCGGGCAGCGCGCCCGGGGTGCCGACGAACGGATTGTCCGCGGGGATCCCGTACTGCCCGTTGGCGCTGTCGTCGCCCAGCGGGTCGATGCGGAAGACCTTGCCCTGCGGCGTGGAGAGGTTCTGCGGGTTGCCGTTGCCGACGCCGTTGCCGCCGTCGCCCACGAGGACGTAGAGGTTGCCGTAGTCGGCGTCGCCCTCGGCGACCGTGGGGTTGAACGCGATCTGCTGCACCGTGTGCACGCGGCCGGCGAACGGCACGCGCAGGACCTCGCGGCTCGTCCCCGCGAAGACCGGTGCGGACGGGTCGGTCGCCTTCCACTCGGTGACGACGCTGTGGAACTGCGTGTTGCCGTACGCCGGGTAGTCCGGGGTGTCCTCCGTCAGCGCCGTGCCGCCCTCGGTGTGCACCGTGTAGAACAGGCCGTTCTCGGCGAAGTCGGGGTGGAACTCGGCGGAGCCGAGGCCCGTGCCGAGGCCCGCGCTGTTGTGAAAATTGTCGAGGAACTGCTGGCGCACGTCCAGGTACGGCACGTACGCGCCCGTGTCCTTGTCGACGGTGTAGAGGACCGCGTTGTTGTCCGGCACCATGAGGCGGCCCGAGCCGTCGGGGATCTCGTCGAGGTGCGTGATGCGGTTGTGGCGGACGAGGCGCTGGTCCTGCGTCGCCGGCGTCGTCTGCGACGCGGGGAGCTGGGCGAGCTCCGTCACCTCGATCCCGAGCGTCGACGGCGTCGGGTCGGGCAGCGGGTTGAGCAGCGGCTCGTTCGGCGTCGTGCCGCCCGCGGCGCAGTCGGCCGGGTTGCCCGTCGGGACGGCGAGGTTCTGCCCGGCCGTGTCGACCGCGACGTCGTCCAGCATGAGGCGGCCCGCGCTGCTGGCGCCGTTGATCCAGAAGAACCGGTCGAGCGCCGAGGTCACGCCCTGGCGGAAGCCGAACTGCTGCTCGGTGCCCTCGGGCAGCCGGGTGATCTGCTCGTAGGGTCCGCCCTGGCTGTAGACGCTGACCTTGTCCGTCGCGTTGTCGGCCACGATCCAGACGCACTGCCACGTGTCGCGCGACCAGACGCCCGCGGGCTTGAAGGCGCCGCCGTCGCGCACGAGCATGACGTCGTTGTTCTGGTTGTTCACGTACGCGCGGCTGTGCGCGTAGTCGGACGGCGCGTCGAGGTCGGTGATGCCGAACGACGTGTCGACGCTCCCCGTCCGCATGAAGCGGAAGAACACGGTCCCGGTCGTGCCGTCCGCGATGCCGGGGACCGCGCGGTGGGCGCGCTGGGTGCCCCCGACCATCTCGAGGACCTGGTTGTTGCCGTTGAGCGGGTCGGCGATGACCCGGGCGGCCGACGAGGCGGACCAGCCGTCCTGGCCGTTCAGCGCCGTGCGCTGGTAGGACTCGAAGCTGAGGACCTCGCTGAACTCGTCCGCGGCCTCCTCCGCGGCCGCCGGTGGTCCGAGGAGGGTTCCCCCCAGGACGGCCGCGACGGAGAGGGCGATCGCCGCTCTCCGTCGTCGGCTCGAATGCGTAGACGTCATCGTCTGCTCCGTTTCGTCGGGTGGCGCTCGCACGACATCGGTGAGCGCTGTCATGCCCGACCCGCCGGCCGTCCGTCGCCGGGTCGGGGTTCCTGCACGCCGCCGGTCGCCCTCGACCGCGTCGTTGCGCCGGGGTCCGCACGGGCCGCGCGCACGGTCGGTGGCGGCCCCTCGACCGCCGCGTCCTGGCTCTCCCGTCCGGCTCGAGCTGCACGTCCGTGTGCGCGACCCTCGCAGCGTAGGGAAGGCGCTTTCCGAGTGTCAAGAGATGCGTCGCCCGCGTGTCGCGGCACCGGTGCACGACGACGGCGGGCGCCCGGTCCGCCGGGACGCCCGCCGTGGGCCGCGCGTCGTGCAGCCGGTCAGGAGGCCTGCGCGTACGTCTGGATCCGGTCGATCCGCAGCGGCGGCTTCTTCTCGCCGGCGGTCACGGGCACCGGGAGGCGGTTCTGCGGTGGTGCCAGCGGGCACGTGACGAAGTTGGTGAACGCGCACGGGAACGAGAACGCCCGGTTGAAGTCGACCACCGTGTCGCCGTCGGTCTCGATGTCCGGGACCCGCACGAGTCTCCCGTTCCCGTAGGTCTCGGTGCCGCTCGTCGTGTCCGTGAAGTGGGCGTTGCCGCGCTCGATGCCGGTGTCGTCGTCGGGGCGGCCCGCGACGGCGAGCCTGTACTCGACACCGTCGAGGGTGAAGGCCACCTCGCCGATCACGCGCTGCTCCTCGAAGACGCCGCGCTCCACCGTCGGGTAGTCCGACGCCTGCTCGGCCGTCCGCGTGAACCGCGCGGGAAGGACCCAGCGCTCGTCGAGCGGGAACGTCTCGATGTCGTCGAGGCGCTTGCTGGCCGCCTCGCGCGGGTCGCGGACGCGCACGCCGAAGATCTGGCGGCCGGTCGCGTCGGTGCGGCGGATCGTCTCGACGCGCAGGTCGCCGAAGAACGCGGGCACGAGGGAGTACTTGTGACCGGTCGACACGGGCGTCGGCGCCGTCACGGGTGCGCCGTCGAGCGTGACGGTCTCGCCGCTGCCGTCGGGCGTGTACACGACCTCGTCGTCCTGGACCGACCAGGTGCCGGGCACGCCCTCGACCTCGAGCGGCTCCGGGCCCGTCAGCCAGTCCTGGCTGACCATGGACATCCACCCGTACGGGCTCGTCAGCTCGTCGATCCGGGCGCGGTGCCACCGCTCCCACTCCTGGCGGTACTCGGCGCTCACTGCGGACATGTCGGTCCTCTCGTCGATGGGTCGGGTCACAGGTCGGGACAGGCTCAGGGTCGAGGGGTGCAGGTCAGGGCACGCGCGTCGCGCACTCCACGAACGCGCACACCTGCGCGAACGAGTCGGCGTCGGCGAACGCGTTGCCCCCGGGGGTCCCGCCGGCCGACAGCTCGATGCCGGAGACGGGGTGGCGGGTCGGGCCCTGCGCGACGGGGAGGTGCGGCAGGGCGATCGAGTGGCCCGCGTCGGGGTAGTCGAGCAGCAGCGTCTCGTGCGCGTGGCCCGCGGCGCGCAGCGTCTCGACGACCTGGCGCGCGTACATGCTCGAGGGCCACAGGCCGTCGGCCATTCCGGAGACGCACGCGACGGGGCCCGCGATGCGCTCGACGGGGATGCGCGACGCGGCGGCGAATCCCCGGTCGCGGAGGCCGTCGACGTAGACGTCGCGGTACCGGTCCGGGGGCGGCCCGCCCGTCCACGGCTGCCACGTCACGCCGGGGTTGTCCTGCCACAGGTGCGGGAGCGGCTCGCCGCCGAGCGTCCACGTGGGGGAGTCCCACCCCTGCGCGGGGTCCGCGGCGCCCTGGGCGCCGTGCACGTGGGCCCCGGGCACGTAGGCGACGACGGCGCCCACCAGGCCGGGGTAGGTGGCGCCCAGCAGGAGGGCGAGCTCGCCGCCCCGCGACTGGCCGCTCACCACGACGACGCCGGCGCGCGGCGCGAGCTCGCGGTGCACGTGGCGCAGCGCGGTCTCGAAGTACTCCAGCGGCGTGCGGGTGATGTGGTCGGGCAGGCCGGGCACGCGGAAGTAGCCGAGCGCGAGCGCCTGCACGCCGCGCGACGCGTAGAGCGCGCCGCGCTGCTCGTTGATGCCGCCGCCGGAGCCGTTGAGCACGACGATCGTCGGGTGCGGGCCGTCGCCCGGCGGCACGAAGAGCGTGCCGACGAGCCCGTCCTCGCGGACGTCGCGGCGTCGCACCCCGGGTCCGGTCCAGCGCTGCACGAGGTCGGCCGTCGCGCGCTGCGTGGCGTCGGACTCGTCCCATGCGTCGAGGCGCGTGCACAGCGGGATCGCGACGTCGGTCGTGGTCGGCCGACCGGGCTCCGTGCCGGGCGTCGGGTCGGGCCGCTGCGACGTGAGGAGCGCCATCCCGTCGACGCGCCCGTAGTCGCCGGACACCGGCGGGTCACGGTCGAGCCGGACGGTGCCGGCCCGGTCCGCGCGGTAGGTCGCGCGGGCGGACCACGCGGTCCCGGCGCGGTCCGTCGTCGCGCGGACCGTGACGAGCGCGCCGGGTGCGGCGCCGCTCACCTCGATGCGGCGGGCGACGTCGAGCAGGTCGTCGGCGGGGCTGACGGTGAGCCGGAGCGTCACGGCGCGCCTCCCGTCGCCGGGTCCAGCGCGTCCCAGACGTCGCGGTCGACGTCGAACACCTCCGCGTCCGGCCGGGCGCCCGGGACGCGGCCCCCGGCGCGCGTCCAGTCGTCGCCGAGGCGGTCCGCACGGTCGGCGAGGTCCTCGGCGCCGAACGCGCTGGGTTCGAGCGCGAGCACCCAGAGCCCGCGCCCCACGGCGTCGCCTCGTGCGCCGGTGAGCAGCCCGGCGAGCGCCTCCACCGTCAAGCCGAGCAGGGACCCGAGCAGACCGGCCGGGAGCAGCGTGCCGACGGCGCCCGCGTCCCGGGTGGGCTCGCCGTCGGGGCCGAGCGCGGCGCCGTCGGGCAGGGGAGCGCCCTCCCGGGTGCGGCGCCGCGCGTCGGCGAGCGTGACGGAGCTCGTCGCGGCGTCCACGACGAGCGCACGCCCCTGCCCGGCCCGCGGCACCGCCACGGCGAGCGGGTTCGTGCCGACCACGGGGGCGGTCCCGCCGTACGGGGCGACGGTGGCGGGGGACTGGGCCAGCGCGACCCCGACAAGCCCGTCCTCGGCGAGCGCGCGGACGTACGCGCCGACGCGCCCCGTCCCGCCCGCGTGGCGCACGGCGACCACGCCGACGCCGTGCCCGCGCGCGAGCCCCGCGGCCCGGCGGACCGCCGCGGCGAGCGCGACCGGCCCGGGGAGGTCGTACGCGTCCAGCGTCGCGGTCGCCCCGGTCACGACGGTGGACGGTGCCGCGTTCCCGGCCCGCCCCGTCGTCGTGCGCTCGCGCGCGTCCCGCAGCTCGCGGACGAGCAGCGCGAGGCCGAACTCCGGCCACCCCGACGCGTCCCCCGCCACGACGGCGCGGGCCGCGAGGTCGGCGTCGGCGGGGTCGTGGGCGGCGAGCGCCGCGCGGGCCCGGGCACGGGCGTCCGCGGCGTCGACGCGCACGGTGGGGATGGTGGGCACGGCGGTCCTCTCGGGTGGTCGGGGTGGGTCGGGTCGTGCTGGTCGTGCGCGTCGGTCTGGCCGTCGCGTCGGGCGGTCAGTCGTCGCCGAAGAACGCCCCGGAGTCGATCGCGAGGCCCATGACGACGCTGCGACCGCGGCGGATGTGCTCGAGCTCGAGGCGGGCGGCGCGCTCGCCGTCGCCCGCGCGGAGCGCCTCGATGAGGAGCCGGTGGTCGTCGAGCGGCGGCCCGGGCTCCAGGGGCTGGCGCCCGCAGAGCCGGAACGCCCGCTCCAGGTCCTCGAGCGCGAGCTCGGTGATGGCGTGCAGGCGAGGGTTGCGCGAGTACTTCGCGACCCGGCAGTGGAACAGGTGCGACGCCGACAGGATCGACTGCACGTCCTGCGCCTGCGGGTACGTGCCCTCGGCGATGGCCGCGAGCTCGTCGACCTCGGCCGGGCTCGCGTGGGCGGCTGCGAGGCGCGTCGCCATCGGCCCCGTCGCCTCGCGCACGTCGAGCACGTCGACGAGCGTCTTGAGGGTCACCGGGGCGACGCGGCACAGGGCGCGCGGGCGCACGTCCACGAGGCCGTCGTGGTCGAGGCGGTGCAGCGCGTCGCGCACCGGGGTGCGCGACGTCCCGAACTCGGACGCCGTCTCGGTGACGTCGATCTCCTCGCCGGGGCGCAGCTCGGTGAAGATGATCCGGCGCCGCAGCTCGTGGTAGATCCGGTCCGCGGCCGGGACGACGCTCATGCGACGGCCTCGGGCACGCGGGACGGGTCGTGGTGGGATCGGTTCATGCTGCCTCCTACTGACGGGACCAGGGCACGAGACGTCGTTCGAGCACCGTGACCAGGGTCGTGGAGAGGTAGCCCAGCACGGAGATGGTGACGATGCCCACGTACATCTTCGCGACGGCGAACGTCGTCCAGGAGCTCCAGATGAGGTAGCCCAGGCCGTTGCGCGACCCGACGAACTCCGAGGCCGCGATGATGACGAACGCGCCGCCCACGGCGAGCTTGAGCCCGGTGAAGATGCTCGGCAGCGCGGCGGGCAGCGCGACCGTGCGCCAGCGCTGGAGCCGGCCCGCCCCGTTGGCGGTCGCCACGTCGAAGTAGATCTGCGGCGTCTGGAGCACGCCGCCCATCGCGTTGTAGAAGACGTAGAAGAACACGCCGATCGCGACGATCACGTACTTGCTCGCCTCGCCGAGGCCGAACACGAGGAGCAGCAGCGGGAAGATCGCGACCTTGGGCACGGGCAGGAGGCTCGCGAAGATCGGCCCGAGGAGCGTGCGCAAGGTCGTGACCGACCCGAGCGCGATCCCCAGGACCAGCCCGGGCACGGCGCCGAGCACGAACCCGATCGCGATGCGCGTGAGCGTGATGCCCGCGTGCTCGAAGAGCTCGCCACTCCCGACGAGCTGCGCGAAGGTCTCGGCGATCGACGAGGGGGGCGGGAAGAACCGCGCGTCGAGCACGTTCGTCCGGCTCGCGAGCTCCCACACGGCGAGGAGCAGGAGCGGCGTGAACGGCCCGACGATCCGCACGACGCGTCCCGTCCGCTTCCGGCGCAGCTTCTCCGTCAGCTCGCGCGTGATCTCGGCCGTGCGGTCGTCGGCGTCGCGGGGCGCGTCCGGGGCGCCGCCACTCGCGGCAGGACCGGTCGGGCGGGCGGGGGTGCGCTCGTCGGTCGGGGTCGTCATGCGACCGCCTCCCGGGCACCGGCGGCGGACCGCTCGCCCGCCCCCGACGCGTCGTACGCCTCGGCGTCCTGCGCCTCCGCGTCCCGTAGCAGCCGCCACAGCTCGTACGTGATCTCGCCGTGGCGGGGGTCGCGGCGCAGCTCGAGGATGTCGCGCGGGCGGTCGAACGGGACCCGCACGTCGGCGAGGATGCGCCCGGGCCGGGCCGACATGACGACGACGCGGTCCGCGAGCACGAGCGCCTCGTCGACGCTGTGCGTGATGAAGAGCACCGACCGCGAGGTCTGCGACCAGATCTTCAGCAGCTCCTGCTGGAGCACGACGCGCGTCTGCTCGTCGAGCGCGCCGAACGGCTCGTCCATGAGGAGTGTCGCGCCGTCGTCGGCCAACGCCCGCGCGACCGACGTGCGCTGCCGCATGCCGCCCGAGAGCTGGTGCGGGTAGAAGCCCCGGAACTCTGTGAGGCCCACCATGTCCAGCAGCGGGGCGACGCGCTCGCGCCGGGCCGAGCGCCGCACGCCGCGCAGGCGCAGCGGGTACTCGACGTTCTGCTCGACCGTGAGCCACGGCAGCACGCCGTGGTCCTGGAAGACGACGGACGGTCGCGCCGCCATGGTCACCGTCCCGCGGTCGGCCTCCTCCAGGCCCGCGAGGATGCGCAGGAGGGTGCTCTTGCCGCACCCGGAGGGGCCGAGCACGCAGACGAACTCGTTGTCCTCGATGGTGAGCGACACGTCCTGGAGCGCGACGAGCACGTCGTCGCGGCGACGGTCGTGGAACCCCTTCCAGAGGCCCTCGACGGAGACGGCCGTCACGAGCCGAGCTCCGCGGCCCGCTCACGCGCCTGCTCGAGGAGGTCGGCGCGGAAGATGCTCTCGACGTCCGCCTCGCCCTCGTACTCGAGCGTGCCGCGGTCGCGGAAGAACTGCTCCTGGGCGTGCACGTCCTCCCAGTCGATCTCGCCCGTCGGGTCCTGCTCCGTGAGCGCGAGCGACGTGAGCGTCTCGACGGGCAGCTCGGTGTACCGCGCGATGATCTCCTGGTTCGCCGGGTCGTCCCAGCCGCCCGCCTCGAGCTCCGCGGCGGCGCGCAGGTACGCGGCCGTGAACGCGACGACCGCGTCGGGGTGCTCGTCGACGTACTCGGTGCTGAAGACCAGGGCGCCGAGCTCGGTGCCGGCGTGGTAGTCGATCGGGAGGATCTCGGACGCGATGCCCTCGCTCTCCAGCGACGACGAGATGGGCTCGATCGACCAGGCGGCGTCGACGGAGCCGCCCACGAGCGCGGGACCCGTCTCCGGCGGGCCGACGTTGACGAGCTCGACGTCGTCGAGCGTGAGGCCGCCGGCCTCCAGCGCCTTGGCCACCGAGTAGATGCCGAAGCCACCGTCACCGGGGATGCCGACGCGGCTGCCGGCGACCTGCTCGATCGACGTGATGCCGGAGTCGGCCGCGACGACGAACGGTGCCGGGTTCGGCCCGCTCTCCGGCACGCGCGAGACGCTCGCGATCACCGAGAGCGACGCGCCGGCCTCGGTGGCGTTGAACAGGCCCGCGCCCCACGTCGCGCCGCCGGCCGTGACGTTGTTCGTGCTGACGAGCTGGTAGGTCTCGCCGGACGTCCCGCCCTTGGCGAGGAGCTCGACGTCGACGCCCGCCTCCTCGAAGTACCCCTTGTCCTCCGCGAGGAAGAACGGCGCGTAGTCCGCGTAGGGGGAGTAGAGGAACGAGATCTGCGGCGCGGCGTCGTCCCCGCCGCCGGACGGGTCGCTCCCGCCCGCACAGCCCGCGAGGACCCCCGCCGCCGCGACGAGCGAGATGGTGATCGACGAGCGGCGTGAGATAGCCATGAGTCCTCCTGGGTCTGACACACGAGCAAGCGCGTCGTGATGTGCTTGGCACTATGCGCTAGTGCATCAGTTGCCCCTAGCGGGACCCCGGATGTCTCGAATGTTGGGACGATGTAACGTCGGACGGCCTCTGCCCCGTCATGTCCCCAGGATGTGAGCCTTCTGCTCCATGAGCTCGGCGTCCGTGAGGATGCCCTGGTCGCGCAGCGCGGCGAGCTCGCGCAGCTGGGCGATCCGCACGTCCATCGCGTCGGACGAGCCCGGCACCGGTGCGGCGGGGGAGCCCGGGGGAGCGGTCGGCGGGGGGTCGTCGCCGGAGGCGGGTTCGCGCAGGCCGGAGGCGACGGCGAGCAGCCCGGCCAGGTCGGTGTCCCGGAGCCGGTACGACGTGAGCGACCCCGGGACGGCGCGGCCGACGTCGCGCAGCATCTCCTGCACCAGCGCGCCCACGGGGCCGCGGACGACGACCTCGACGTCGGCCCGCTGCCCCGGCGCCGCCGTGCGGAGCTCGAGCAGGTCGAGGCCGAGCGCGGCGAGGCGCTGGAGCAGCCCGTACAGCGCGGCCTGGTCGCGCACGGTTGCCTCGAGCAGCGTGCACTCCGCGGTCCGGTGCACGCCCAGCTCGGCCAGGTCGGCCGCGGGGAGCGCCACGGGTCCCAGCACCGTCACCTCGACCATCGTCGTGCCGTCCATGCGCCTCTCCCGGCTCGCCCACGTCGGACCAGGATGCGCGCGCGCCGGGAGGCGCGGATCACCCGGCGCGGGTGCCCCGGGCCGGCGTGACGGCGACTACCCCCGGCGGGTGAGCACGCGGACGGGCGGACGACCCACAGTGGGACCGTCACGGGACGTCCGTGACCCGACTGGAGGGGTGCTCGATGGACGGCTTCTGGGACTGGTTCTGGCTCATGGTGTGGTGGTTCTTCTTCATCGCGTACCTCGTCGTGCTGTTCCAGATCGTCGCCGACCTGTTCCGCGACAAGGCGCTCAGCGGCTGGTGGAAGGCGCTGTGGATCATCGCGCTGATCTTCGTGCCCTACCTCTCCGCGCTGGTCTACGTCATCGCCCGCGGGCGCGGGATGGCCGAGCGCCATGCCGAGGAGGACCGCGCACGGCGCCAGGTCATGGACGACTACGTCCGGGCGACCGCGAGCACCGGGCGCTCCCCGGCGAGCGAGATCGCGGACGCGAAGGCGTTGTACGACGCCGGCACGATCGACGCCGACGAGTTCGCGCGTCTCAAGGCCCGGGCGCTCGCCTGAGGACCCGGTGATGGCGGACGAGGGCGAGCGCACGACCGGCGCCGGTACCGGCGGCCACGGGGCGGCGGGCGGCGAGACCGGCGACGTCGCGGCACGGCTCGCCGCGCTCGAGCGGGAGAACGCCGAGCTGCGGCGCCGGCTCGAGGAGCGGCCGACGGCGGTCGACGGCGGGGTCGGGACGGGCACCGCGGCGAACGCGGTGCCGCCGTCCGCCGCCCGCCGTCCGCGGCGCCGCCTGCGGGCCGTCGCGTGCGCGGTGCTCATCACGCTGGGTGCGCTGCTCGCCCCGCTGGGCGCGGTCTCGGCGTGGGCGCAGCGGGAGCTGACGGACACCGACCGGTACGTCGCGACGGTCGGTCCGCTCGCGGCGGACCCGGTCGTGCAGTCCGCGGTGGCGGGACGCCTCACCGAGGAGGTCATGTCGCGCATCGACGTCGGGGCGCTCGTCGACGACCTCGTCGGAGGGCTGGAGGAACGGGACGTCCCGCCGCGCGCCACCCAGGCGCTCGCCGCGCTCGAAGCACCGCTCCAGAGCGGCGTCGAGTCCCTGGTGCACGAGACCGCGACCCGGCTCGTCGAGAGCGACGCGTTCGAGGGCGCCTGGCTCCAGGCGAACCGCGTGGCGCACCAGCAGCTCCTCGCCGTCATGCGCGGCGAGGACGGCGACATCCTCCAGGTGGACGACGGCCGCCTCAGCATCCAGCTCTCCGGTCTGATCGACCTGCTCAAGGAGCGGCTCGTCGACCGCGGGCTGGGCGTCGCCGCCCGCATCCCGTCCGTCGACGCGACGTTCACGATCGCCCAGTCCGCGGAGCTCGTGATGCTCCAGAACCGGTACGCGCAGATCGTGACCCTCACGACGTGGTTGCCGTGGGTCGCGCTCGGCCTGCTCGCCGCCGGGGTCCTCGTCGCGAACCGCCGGTCGCGCGCCCTGGTCGTCGCGGGGCTCGCGCTGACCGGGGCGATGGTCGTGCTCGGCGTCGGCCTCGCCGTGGCGCGGGGACTCTATCTCGGCGCGCTCTCGGGGCAGGTGCTGCGGCTCGACGCGGCGGAGGTCGTGTTCGACCAGGCCGTGGGCTACCTGCGCCTCACGCTGCGCACCGTGGGGGTGCTCGGCCTCGTCGTCGCGCTCGCCGCGTACCTCGGCGGGTCGAGCGCGTCCGCGCGCAGCCTGCGCGTCGGGCTGGGGCGCGCGGGCGCCGCGGTGCGCGGGTGGGGCGAGGGACGCGGGGTCTCCGCCGGCCCGGTCGGCGACTGGCTCGGACGGCACAAGGCGTTCGTGCGCGTCGTCGTCATCGGTGTCGCCGCACTCGTCCTCCTCTTGGCGGGTTCCCTGACACCGGGTCTCGTGGTCGGCGTCGCGCTCGTCGCAGGCCTCGTGCTCGTGGTCGTCGAGATCCTCGCCCGACCGCCCGTCGGCACCGACCCCGCGGGTGCCGTCGTCCCGCCGTCGGGGTCCGCCTGACGCTGGCAGCGACCCGACACCTCGCCGTGCGGTCCTCGGACCTCGGGCCTAGCCTCGACCCATGGCCTCGGTCGAGCAGCGTGCCGAGCGGACGGCGGTCGCGCGCGGCGCCGACGCCTCCGAGATGCTGGGCGCCCGGACGTCGGTCCCGGAGCTTCCCGCCACGACGGTCCCGCGCCTCGCGGTCGAGGCCCTCGTCGCCGCCGCGGCGACCCGGCGTCTGACGCTCGTGTCGGCGGGCCCGGGCTGGGGCAAGACCACCGCGGTCGCCCGCTGGGCCCGCGCTGCCACCGGTCCACGGGTCGCCTGGCTGACGCTGGAGCCGTTCGACGACAAGCCGGCCGCGTTCTGGGCCGACGTCCTGTCCGCGCTGCGTGCCGCTGGCGCCGTCCCCCCGGGGCACCCGCTCGAGACGCTCGTCGTCCCGCCGCGACTCTCGCCCGCGCTCCTGCGCCGGGTCCTCGCGGCACTCGAGCAGCTGCCCGATCCGGTCGTCCTCGTGCTCGACGACTTCCACCACGCGGCGAGGCCAGACGTCGCGGCGACCGTCGACGACCTCTTGCGGTACCCGCTGCCCGTGCACCTCGTCCTCCTCACGCGCGTCGACCCGCTGGTCCGGTTCCAGCGGCTGCGTGCGCAGGGTGAGGTCGCCGAGGTCGGGGCGGCCGACCTCGCGTTCGACACCCCGGCCGTCACGACGCTCGCCGCGGTGCACGGGAAGCCGCTCTCGGCGTTCGACGCGGGGCGCGTCCTCGACGAGACGGGCGGCTGGGCGGTGGGCGTCCGCCTCCGGGTCGAGGCCGACGACGCCGCGAGCCGGGCGCGCGCCGACCGGTCGGCGGCGGAGTTCCTCCTGGCGGAGGTCCTCGACGGCCAGGACCCGGCGACCCGCAGCTTCCTCCTGCGCACGAGCGTGACCTCGGCCGTGTGCCCGGACCTCGCGTCCGCGCTCGCCCCGGGGGCATCGGCGGAACGGCTGCTCCCGGGCCTCGCTGCGGCCGACGGCTTCGTCATGACGGCGGGCGAGGGCCGCACCTGGTACCGGTACCACCCGCTCCTGCGCGAGATGCTCCTGAACCAGCTCCGGGTCGAGGACCCGGTCCGGCTGCGCGACGCGCACCGCGCGGCGGCGCGCTGGTTCGCGCGGGACGGCGAGGCGCTGCGGGCGCTGGAGCACGCGGCAGCAGCGGAGGACTGGCCGCTCGTGGGCGAGGTCTTCGTCGAGAGCGCGGCGGTGCAGCTCGCGGGACCGCACCGCGAGACCGTCGCGGACACCCTGCGGCGCGTGCCGTACGCGACGATCGGCGTCGACGCCCGCCTCCACCTGTGCGCTGGCGCGCTCGCGTACGTCGACGAGAGGTTCGACGCCGCCCGCCGCCACGTCGAGACGGCCCGCGACCTCCTCGACCCCGTCGAGGAGCCCGCGGCGGCCGTGCTCCTGGGGCTGCTCGACGCCTCGGTCGCGCGCTCGACCGGTGACGTCCGGGGGATCGCGACGGCGGCCGGTGCAGCCCTCGCCGCCGCGGACGCGGCGCCCTACCCGTTCCCCGCACTCGACACCTACCGCGGCCTCGCGCAGGCCCACCGAGCGGCGGGCCTCGCCTGGTGCTCGGTGGGCCCGGAGCCGGTGACGTCCTCGTTCCCGCTCGCGCCGCCTCCGGGACGCGAGTGGCGGGCGCCCCAGCTCTTCGTCCTCGGGGCACGCGCCGCGGCGGCCCTCCGCGCCGTCGCGGAGGGCCGGCTCGACGAGGGGGAGGCGCTCGCGCTCGCGGTCGCGAGGGAGGCGGAGCCGCGCGGCTGGGACGGGTACGCCCACGTGCGCCCGGCGCACGCCGCGCGCGCGTGGGTGCAGTACCTGCGGGTCTCCGACGACGCCCTCGACCGGGAGCTCGCGCACGCGCTGGCGGCCGACGCCGGGGGCCGCGAGCCCGCTTCCGAGGCGGTCGTCCGCCTCGTCCAGACCCTGGTGGCGGCGGACCGTGGGCACACCGGGGCGGCACGCCACGCGCTGGTCGCTGCCGACCGGGCGCTCGGGCCCGTCGCGACGCCGCCCGTGCTCGCCGACCTGTGGGTCCGCGCGACCGCCGCGGTCCGCCTGCTCGACGACGGCACGCAGCCCGCGCTCCCGGCCCGCGTGCGGCGAGAGGGCCTGGGCACGCCGTCCGTCGTCGCGGTGTGCGGCGCGCGGGAGCTGCTCACCACGGGGCGGACGGGGGCGGCCCTGCGCGCCGTGGCGGGGCTCGCGGACGCGGGGGAGGGGGACGTGAGCACCCTCGTACGCGTCGAGGCGGCCCTCGTCGAGGCGTCGGCGCTGGCGCGGGCCGGGACGCGCAGGGTCGAGGTCCCGCTGGCGCGCGCCCTGGACCTCGCCGCCACGGAGCGTCTCGTCCGTCCTTTCCTGACGGTCGTGGTGCGCGAGCTGCGTCCTGCCCTCGCGCGCGCGGTCGCCGCGCGCGAAGACGCGCTCGCCGCGCTGCTGCGCGTCCACCTCGACCCGGTGGACCGGGCGCGGGAGCCGGCTCCCCTCGTCGAGCCCCTCACCGAGCGGGAGCTCGCGATCCTCACGGTGCTGCCGTCGATGGCGAGCAACGTCGAGATCGCCGAGGACTTCTTCGTGTCGGTGAACACCGTGAAGGCGCACCTCAAGTCCGTGTACCGCAAGCTCGGCGTGAGCTCGCGTCGTGACGCCGTGCGTCGGGGTCGCGAGCTCGGCGTCGTCTCCTGACCCGCCGCCTCAGGCCGCCGCGGTCGCGGCGCCGTCGGCGGGCACCTTCCGGCGCCTGTCGACCTGGCGCAGCACGAGCTTGCCGAGCTCCGCGAGGACGAGGAAACCGAGCGCGACGAGCGCGCACACGCCCCACTGTCCGCCGTCGAGGTCGACCGTGCCGAAGATCCTCTGCAGGCCGTCGAGGGTCGTGACGAGGAACGTCAGCCCGAGCGATGCGAGGAGCAGCACGACGAACCGGCCGTTGGCGAGGGTCTCGAACGACAGGATGCTGGCCCGCGGGTCGCGCCACTCCAGGGCGGCCACGACGTGCAGGAGGGACATCGCCGTGAGGCCCATCGTCGTGGCGACGGCCAGGTCGGCGTCGGCCTCGCCCCACGCCACGGCGACGAGGGAGCCGACGGCGATGAGCACGCCGCCGACGGCGAGCCGGACCCCGAGCCCGCGCCCGATGACCGGCTCGGTCGGTGGCCGGGGCCGTCGGCGCATGAGGCCGGGCGTCGCGGCGTCGAAGCCGAGACCGATCGCGAGCAGCACGTCGATGGCGAAGTTCACCCAGAGGATCTGCAGCGGCGTGAGCGGCGTGCCGCCCGCGATGGTGAAGATCCCGGCGCCGACGAACGTGAGGATGAACCCGATGAGCACGACCATCTGGAAGCGGATGTACTTCATGAGGTTGTCGTAGAGCCCGCGGCCCCCCTCGACGGCGGCCACGATCGTGGCGAAGTTGTCGTCCGTGAGGATCATCTCGGCGGCGTCCTTGGTCACCTCGGTGCCCGTGATGCCCATCGCGACGCCGATGTCCGCGCGCGTGAGCGCCGGGGCGTCGTTGACGCCGTCGCCCGTCATCGCGACCACGTCGCCCTTGCGCTTGAGCACGTCGACGAGGCGCACCTTGTCCTCGGGCGCGACGCGCGCGACGACGCCGATCTCCCCGACCTCCGCCTCGAGCTGGGCGTCGGACATCGCGGCGAACTCGGCGCCCGTCAGCGCACGGCCCTCGATGCCGAGCTGCCCGGCGATCGCCGCCGCCGTGGTCACGTGGTCGCCCGTGATCATCCGGACGCGGATGCCGGCGTCGCGGCACTCCGCGATGGCGTCGCGCGCCTCCCGGCGCGGCGGGTCGACGATGGCGACGAGCGCGACCAGCTCGAGGTCGCGCACCGCGTCGAGGAGCTCGCCGGACAGCTCGTCGCGGCCGACGGTCCGTCGCGCCACCGCGAGCACGCGCATGCCCTCGCCCGCGAGCGCGTCGTTCTCCGCCACGACGCGCGCCCGGGCGTCGTCGTCGAGCGGCGCGGTCCCGCCGTCGGCGGTGAGGTAGCGGCTCGACCGGGCGAGCAGCACGTCCGGGGCACCCTTCACGAAGCACGTGAGCTCGCCGTCGATCTCGTGGAACGTCGCCATGAACTTGTACGCGGCGTCGAACGGGACCTCGGCGACGCGGGGGTGCTCGGCGCGCGTCTCCTCGACGTCCAGCCCTGCCTTCGCTGCCAGGACGACGACCGCGCCCTCGGTCGGGTCGCCGATGCACTCGCCGTCGCGCACGACGGCGTCGCTCGCGAGCGCGAGGGGCAGCGCGACGGGCTCGAGCGGGACGTCCGTCGAGCCGGCGGCCGCGAGGATGCGGCCGGTCGTCGAGTAGCCCTCGCCGTCGACCGAGAACCGGCGCCCGGCGAGCACCAGCCGGCGTGCCGTCATCTGGTTGAGCGTGAGGGTCCCCGTCTTGTCCGAGCAGATGGCCGACGTCGAGCCGAGCGTCTCGACCGACTTGAGGCGCTTGACGATCGCGCCCTCCTCGGCGAGCCGGCGCGTGCCGAGCGACAGCAGCATCGTCACCACGGCGGGGAGGCCCGTCGGGATCGCCGCGATGGCCAGGCTGATCCCGACCACGAACAGGCTGTCGAAGTCCTCGCCGCGCACCAGTCCCAGGACCACCACGACGACGAGGGCGATCGCCGCCATGACCGTGATGATCACGGTGATGCGGTCGAGCTGACGCGTGAGCGGGGTCTTGTCCTGCTCGACGCCGCTGAGCATCCCGGAGATGCGGCCCACCTCGGTCGTCATGCCCGTCGCCGTGACGACCATCTCGCCGCGCCCGCGCGTCACCTGCGAGTTCATGTACGCCATGTCCGTGCGGTCGCCGAGCGGCGCGTCGTCCGCGACGACGGTCTCGACCCCCTTGGCGACCGGGGTGCTCTCGCCCGTGAGGCCGGCCTCCTCGATCTCCAGCGAGGCCGCGACGAGCAGCCGCCCGTCGGCGGGGATCTTGCTCCCGGCCTCGAAGCCGACGACGTCGCCCGGCACGAGCTCCTCGGCGGGCACCTGCTCCTGCCGCCCGTCGCGGCGCACGGTGGCCGTCATGACGAGCATCTGCTGCAGGGCCGCGACGCTCTGGGCGGCCTTGCCCTCCTGGTGCAGGCCCATGAGGGCGTTGAGCACGGTGAGGCCGAGGACGACGACGCCCGTCGTGACGTCGCCGAGCGCGATGATGCTGACCACGGCCGCCCCGACGAGCACGAGCTGCATGAGGTCCCGGTACTGGCGCAGGAACGCCTGCCACGGCTTCTCCTTGCGCTCCTCCGCGAGCGCGTTGGGGCCGTACCGGGCGCGCCGCTCGGCGACCTGCGCCGACGTCAGCCCGACCGCCGGGTCGACGTCGAGCGCCGCGCACACGGCCTCCGTCGAGGCGGTGTGCCACGGGCCCGTGGCGGGAGGGACCTGCTGTCGGGGGATCTGCGCAGCCGTCATCGTGGGCTCCTCTCCGGCGCTCGTCACCACGGTCGCAGCGCACCCGGGGCGGAGCCTCACCCGTCGGGGGTGAACGCGGCGCACCGAGGGCGGCGGGGAACGCTGGTTCAGGAGCGCGACCCGACCAGACCGCTCTCGTAGGCGACGATCACGGCCTGGACCCGGTCCCGCACCCCGAGCTTGGCGAGCAGGTTGCCCACGTGCGTCTTGACCGTCGTCGACGACAGCACGAGGCGCTCGGCGATCTCGGCGTTGGAGAGCCCCTCGGCCACGCACCGCAGCACGTCGAGCTCGCGCGGCGTGAGCGACCGCAGCCGCGGGTCGAGGTCGTCGTCGTCCGCCGGCCGGCCGTCGGCGGGCAGGTGCGGCGCGAAGAGGTCGAGCATGCGGCGCAGGACGCGCGGCGCGACCACCGAGCTCCCCGCCGCGACGGTGCGGATCGCCTCGACGAGGTCGTGCGGGCGGGCGTTCTTCAGCAGGAAGCCGCTCGCGCCGGAGCGCAGCGCCGCGAACGCGTACTCGTCGACGTCGAACGTGGTCAGCACGAGCACGCGCGTCCCGGGGTGCTCCGCGACGACGCGCCGGGTCGCCTCGATGCCGTCCATGCCGGGCATCCGGACGTCCATGACGACGACGTCGGGCGCGAGCGCCGCAACCTGGTCGAGCGCGACCCGCCCGTCCGACGCCTCGCCGACCACCTCGAGGTCGGGCTCGGACTCGATCACGAGCCGGAAACCCATGCGCAGGAGCGCCTGGTCGTCCACGAGCAGCACGGTCGTCACGCGAGTCCTCCGTCGTCCTCGACCCACGGCAGCACGACGCGCACCGTCCACCCGCCGTCCGGCCGCGGCCCGGCCTCGACGCTGCCGCCGAGCAGCGCCGCGCGCTCGCGCATGCCGAGGATGCCGCGGCCGGTCCCGCCGCCCGCGCCGGGTCGGGCGCCACCGGCGTCGCGCACCTCGACCTCGACGACGTCCGCACGGCGCCGGACCTCGACCCGGGCCTCCGGCGTCCCGGGGGCGTGCCGCAGGACGTTGGTCAGCGCCTCCTGCACGACCCGCACCACCGCCAGCCGCAGCGACGTGTCCTGCGGGAGCGACAGGTCGAGACCGGTCGCCGTCACCGGGACACCTGCGGCGCGGAAGCGCGCGACGACCGCCGCGAGGTCGGTCCCGGTCGGCTCGGGACGCCCGTCCGTGGCGTCGCCGTCGTCGTCGCCGGGATCGAGCGCGCCGAGCACGCGCTGCATGTCGGCCAGCGCCTCGCGCCCGGTCCGGGAGAGCTCCCGCAGCGCCTCGCGCGACCGGTCGGGGGCGCGGTCCAGCGCGGCGCCCGCGCCGTCGGACAGCGCGACCATCACGGAGACGCTGTGCGCGACGACGTCGTGCATCTCCCGGGCGATCCGGGTGCGCTCGGCCGCACGGGCGAGCGCCGCGCTCTGGTCGCGGTCCCGCGCCATGGCCCGGTACCGCTCCGCCAGGTCCTCGGCGTGGAGGCGCCGCGCACGGGCGCCGGAGCCCGTGGTCATCCCGAGGAGCAGGAGCGCGAGCAGGAGGGAGACGGACGCCGACCGGCGGCCGGGGGAGAAGGGCGGCTCGGCGAGGTCACGCACGGGGTCGCCGCCGGGCGTGACGCCCGAGTCGCTCCAGAGGAGGATCTCGGCGAGGCCGATGTCCTGCCACGACCACAGCGCGACGGTGACCACGACCAGCACCGCGGCGCACGTCAGCCACGCGGTGCGCGGCGGCCGGGAGGCAGCCACGGCGTGCACCGCGCACGCGAGGCACACCCCGAGCACACCCAGCACGCCCGCGGCCGCGAGCGACGCGACCGCCAGCGCCGTGAGCGCGGCCGTGACCGCCAAGGGCCGGGTGCGGCGGGCGAGCAGGAGCGCCGACCCGAGGACGGCGCCCACGAGCCACGTCGTGACGACCGTCCGCGCGACCGGCTCGTCGGGTCGGAAGAGGCCGAGCCCGGTGGACCCCTCGACGGTCGCGAGCCCGAGGACCGCGGTGACGAGCCCGAGCGCGACGAGGCCGACGACGAGCGCGGCGTCGGCGGCCCGAGGCTGCTCCGCGAGGAGCCGGCCGAGCGGTCCGCGCCGCCGGAGGTCGGGCGCGGTGAGCACGACGTCGTCGGTCGTCCCGCGCGCGGACAGGGCGACGGGCGTCGAGGGCATGGCCCCACTCTCCCACCCGCCCCCGCGCGCGTCAGGTGACGTCATGGCGACGCAGGCGGATCCCTGCCGCGACGAGGAGCGCGGCCGCCCACGCGGCGAGCACGAGCCCGGCAGCCCACGGACCGACGTGCGGGCCCAGCGTCGTCGTGTCGAGGACGGCGAGCCGCTCGTCGCCCTGGAGCAGCCGCGCCCCGACACCCGGGAGGAGGGCGCGCGCCGTGTCCGCGACCCGGCCGGGGTTCGTGGCGAGGAGGTGGTCGAGCACGACGAGCAGCACCACGCCGGCGACGAGCGCGGCGTCGGGTCGGCGCAGCAGGGCCCCGAGCCCCAGCCCGACGAGCGCGACCCCGGTCTGGTAGAGCACGAAGCCCGCGAGGAGGCGCACCGTCTCCGGGTCGGTGACGTCGAGCACGAGCCCGAGCGCCGCGCGCTGCCCGGCGGTCGCCGCGAGCGCCGCCACGAGCGCGACCACGGCCGTGAGCAGGGCGACCGCGGCCGTGACGACCGCCTGCGCCACGAGCACGGGGATCCGGCGCGGGACCGCGACGAAGGTCACGCGGGCCGTCCCGGTGCGGAACTCGCCCGCGCCGGTCGTCGCGCCCAGCACGAGGAACCCGAGCTGGGCGAGCACGTACCCGGCGAGGGCCGTGGGCGCGCCCGATGCCCCGGCGTCGGGCCGGGCGAAGAGGCCGAGCGCCCAGGCCGTCGACGCCGCGGCGGCGACGGTCGCGAGGGCGAGCCAGGCCGTCGACGGCAGGCTCGTGAGCTTGTCCCACTCCGCCGCGACCACCCGGCGGAGGGTGACCTGCGGACGGTCCGCGGCACGGACGCCGGACGCGTGCGTGGTGGTCGCGGCCATGTCAGACCACGTCCCGGGTGCGGAGGCGGAGGGCAGCCAGCGCGAGCGGCACGGCGACCCACGCCGCCAGGACGAGCCCGCCGCCCCACGCGCCGAGGTCGGGCGCGCCCTCGACGGGGCCCTCGGTCGTCAGCAGGGACCCCGCGCCGGTGGGGAGGAACGTCACGGCGGTGTTGACGGCGGCCTGCGCCGACGGCTCGCCCGCGGACGCGGTGAGCGGGTCGCCCGCCAGGTCGGCGGCGAGCACGAGCGCGACGGGCAGGACGAGGACGACGAGGACCGCGACCGTCAGGGCGGGCACCGGCCGCCGGAGCAGCGCGCCGAGCGCGAGGCCGAGCAGGGCCATCGCGACGAGCAGGAGCGCCATCCCACCGAGCACCCGGGGCGTGCCGTCGCTCGCGAGGTCGAGGGCGATCCCGCGGGCCCGCGCCGAGGGGACCAGGGCGAGGACGGCGGCGCCGACCGCGAGCACGGCCGTGAGCAGCGCGAACGCGGCGGTGACGACGGTCTGCGCGGCGAGCACCGGCCAGCGCCGCGGGACGGCGACGAACGTCGTGCGGAACGTGCCGGTGCTGTGCTCGCCCGTGCCGACGAGGACCCCCAGGACGAGCGGGGGCACCTGGGCGAGCAGCAGGCCCGACGTGAGGGAGCCCAGCGGGTCGAACCCCGGGTCCACGGAGGACGCCTGGGCCGAGAGGTAGGTCAGCGCGGCCGAGACCGCGACCGTGAGGGCGGCGGCCCACCAGGAGGACCGGAGGCTCGTGAGCTTGGTCCACTCGGAGGCGACGACGCGCGTGAGCGTCGGTCCGTGCGTCTCCGCCCGTGCCGCGGTGTGGCGTGCCAGGGCGGGGGTCGCGGCGGTCATCGGGCGCCTCCCGCCGCGGCGCGGCCGGTCTCCCCGGCGGTGCGACCCTGGTACTCGACGGCGCCCGCCGTGAGCCGCAGGTACGCGTCCTCGAGCGAGCCCGCGTCGGCGGCGAGCTCCTGGACCGGTGCGTCGGCGAGGAGACGGCCCCGGCCGATGACGACGACCCGGTCCGCGCAGAGCGCGAGCTCGTGCATGAGGTGCGAGGAGAGGAGCACGGTCCGCCCCTCGGCCGCGAGGCCACGGACGAGCCCCCGCACCCACAGGACGCCGTCGGGGTCGAGGCCGTTGACGGGCTCGTCGAGGATGAGCGTCCCGGGGTCGCCGAGCAGCGCCCCGGCGATGCCGAGGCGCTGCCCCATCCCCAGCGAGAAGGTCCCGGCACGCCGTCCGGCGACGCTCTCGAGCCCCGTCATGCCGATGACCTCGTCCACGCGGGCGCGGCCGATCCCGTGGGTCCGCGCGAGAGCCCGCAGGTGCCGGAACGCCGTGCGCCCCGGGTGCACGGACCGCGCGTCGAGCATGCACCCGACGGCGTGGAGCGGCGCCGGGAGGTCGGCGTACCGGCGGCCGTCCACGGTCGCCGTGCCCGACGTCGGGCGCTCGAGGCCGACCGCCACGCGCATCGTCGTCGACTTCCCCGCCCCGTTCGGGCCGAGGAAGCCCGTCACGGTGCCCGGACGCGCCGTGAACGTCAGCCCGTCCACCGCCGTCGTCGCCCCGTAGCGCTTGGTGAGCGCCTCCACCTGGATCATGCGTCCTCCCGTCGTCGCGGGGCGCCCGCTCCTCGGGTGCCGCCGTCGTCGACGCTACGGA
The DNA here is from genome assembly GCF_049913115.1 of Cellulosimicrobium sp. E-16. Taxonomy (NCBI): domain Bacteria; kingdom Bacillati; phylum Actinomycetota; class Actinomycetes; order Micrococcales; family Promicromonosporaceae; genus Cellulosimicrobium; species Cellulosimicrobium sp. E-16. The sequence goes on along the minus strand of NZ_CP183974.1, from coordinate 2,615,158 downwards.
CGGGCGTGGGGCCGCCGGCTCCCGCCGTCGGCCGAGATCTGCGGGGGAGGGCCCTCCTCCGCGAGGAGGAGGCGGTCGTACCGGGGTGGGAGGCAGTCGTGGCGACGCTCTAGACTTGCCTCAGGCTTCCGGCGCGAGAGCGCCGGCGGGATCCGAATGAGACAGCGGATCGAGAAGCCCCGCCGCTCCACACGGCGGGGCTTCTTGCTGCCCGGGTGAACCTGCCGACCGGGCATTGTGGCTCCGCCGCGGCCGGGCGTAGCGTCGGAGAGCGCCACGACGACACCGACGTCGTCCGACGGGCGGAGGACGAGATGACCGACAAGCTCCCTCTCCCCGGACCGCTGCCCGCGGGGCAGCACCCCGGGTGCGACACGTCGGGCATGTACCTCGTCCATCGGATCTTCCGCTGGCTCTACCGCGAGCTTCCCGAGCTGGTGCGCGACGTCCGGCCCGGGGACACCGCGCGCTCGGCCGTCGTGGGCCGCTACGCCCACCTCGACTTCTTCGCGCTGCACCTGCACCACGAGACCGAGGACCTGGTGCTGTGGGACCGGCTGGAGACGCGCGAGCCCGCGTGCGCGCTGCACGTCGGCCAGATGCGGGCGCAGCACGCCGAGGTCGCGGTGCGGCTCGCGCGGATCGAGCCGCAGCTCGAACCATGGGTGGCCACGGCCGACCCGCGGCTCCGCGACGCGTTCGCGACCGACGTCGAGGGCCTGCGTGACCTCCTGTCGGCGCACCTCGGGCAGGAAGAGGTGGAGATCCTCCCCGTGGCCGGGGACGTGATGTCGCAGCAGGAGTGGGACTCCATGGAGGAGCACACCCGCGCCGCCCTGATGAAGCACCGCAAGGAGCTCGGCAAGGACGTCATGGCGCTCCAGCTCGGCCTGCTGCTCGCGAGCGTCCCCGCGTCCGAGCGGGAGGACTGGTTCCGCGCGAACGTGCCCGCGCCCGTCCGGGTGCTGTACCTGCTTCTCCTCAAGCGGCGGTACGACCACGCGATGCGAGAGCTCTACCCGGACCGACCCGTGCCGGCGATGGTCTGACCGCGGGCGCAGGAAGGGGGATCGAACCGTGTGGCGACGCGTGACACTCGACGTCCACCTCGACCACCCGCCGTCGCGCGTCTTCGTCTACCTCGCCGATCCCGGCCGGTGGCCGGAGTTCGCGCCCGCGGTCGTCTCCCGCCGCCCGGTCGACGCGGGGCCGCTGCGGGTCGGGAGCCGCTGGGCCGCCGTCGACCGCGTCGGTCCGTTCCGGGTGCGGTTCACCGACGTGCTCGAGGTCGTCGAGACCGACCGTCGTGTCGTCTGGCACTCCACGGCGCCCTGGAACTCGCGCGTCGAGTACGTCACGTCGCCCGACGGCGGCGGGACGCGCGTGCGCGCCGACTACCACGGCGACGTGGCGTCGGGGCTCCGGCTGGTGGCGCTGCTCCCGACCGTGGTCCTGGCGAGGATCCTCCTGCGCGACTTCACGGGCCTGCGCCTGGTGCTCGAGGCGGAGGACCGGGCGCGCGCACGCCGGCCGTGAGAGGCGGGACCTCGTGGGCCGCTACCTGCCGACCGAGACGGTCTCCTGCGCCATGCGGTCCCGGAAGGCCTCGTGCCGCCGCCTCTCGCTCTCCGTCCGGGAGCCGACGACGACGAACACCAGCAGCAGGACGGAGCCACCACCCCCGACGAGGAGGGCACCCAGCAGGTCCAGCATCGGGACGCCGCCGTCCGGTGCGCCCGGCTGACCGGTCACCGAGACGCCCCACATGCCGGTGTAGTGCATCCCCGCGACCGCGACCCCCATGACGAGGGCCGACACGGTCATGGACAGCCCGCCCCGCGCGTGCACGCAGAGCCAGAGCGCCGCCGTCGCGGCCGCGACCGCGACGAGCACCGCCAGGACGACGGAGATCGCGCTGTAGTGCACGGTGCCGTGCATGCGCATCGCCGACATGCCCATGTAGTGCATCCCGGCGACGCCGAGCCCGGCCACGGCGCCTCCCACGACCAGCAGCAGGGGCCGGTAGCCGAACATCATGACCAGGTGCAGGCCGACGGACACGACCACCACGGCGACCAGCGCGGAGACGATCGTGAGCGGCACGTCGTAGTGGATCGGCATGCCGGTGACCGTGAACCCGAGCATCGCCACGAAGTGCATCACCCAGATGCCCGTGCCCCCGATGGCCGCGGCCCCCAGCCACAGCCACGCCGAACGCACGTGCCACGGCGCGTCGACACGGGACCTGGACACCGCGGACAGGCCGCAGGCAGACCCGGAGACCGCGGCCGCGTAGGAGATGAGCGGGGTCACCGCACCGTAGGTGAAGTGTTGGACGTCAAGCATTGCATACCGCCTCAAAAGCACTAGAAAGGACATGCCACCGTAGAGCGGGACGTCCGACCCCGCACCTCGAGGCGCGCGAAGCGCCTCGCTACGATGAGATCCGGCGGGCCGGGGGTGCCGACGGCGGCCGCGGCAGCGTCGAAGGGGAGCGCATGGACGGGCTGACGAGCGAACGCGGACGGATCTCCGCGGCCGAGTTCCACCAGGCACAGGGCGTGTCCGACTGGCGCGTCACGGGGACGGGGCCGCAGGCGGTCTTCACGGCGACGTCCCTCGCGCGTGCCGCGGCACTGGTCCCGGCGGTGGTCGAGGCGGCGGAGCGCGCCGGGATCCTGCCCGACGTCGACGTGCGTCCCGAGGGAGTCGTCGTCCGGGTCCCGTACCGCGACCCGGAGGGCATCCCTGCGACGGCCGCGGACTTCGCGGCGAGCGTGTCACGCGCGGCGGCCGAGCTGTCGCTGACTCCCGACCCGACGCGTGCGCAGTCCGTCGGCCTCTACGTCGCCCAGCACTCGCAGGCGGACGTGCGGCCGTTCTTCTCGGCCGTGCTGGGCTACGAGGAGCTCGGCGACACGGATGCCGTCGACCCGCTGCGGTGCGGCCCGCAGCTCGCCTTCAACCCGATCTCCGGCGACTCGCCGGGGCGCGGTCGGACCCATCTCGACGTGTTCGTGCCGGCCGACCAGGCGCGGGCGCGCGTGGACGCCGCGCTCGCCGCCGGCGGGAGGCTGGCCGACGACTCGCACGCCCCGGCGTGGTGGTCGCTCGCGTCGCCTGACAACCACGGCGTCGACGTCGCGTCCTGGACCGACACGGACGGTTGAGGTCGAGACCTGCCGGACCGGCTGGGCCGGGACACGCAGAAGGCCGGGCCAGGAAGAATCTCCTGACCCGGCCTCCGTGGCACGAGGAGTGCCATGCGGTGTCCGGAGGGGGACTTGAACCCCCACGCCCGATAAAGGGCACTAGCACCTCAAGCTAGCGCGTCTGCCATTCCGCCACCCGGACGAGTGGACCTTCCCGGCGTTTCCGCCGTTCCGGTGCGGGGAAAAACATAGCACGGTTCGGGCGTGGTCCTCACATCGCGGTCGCCCGTCAGCACGGGGTCGACGTGGGACGACGGTCCGGCCGCGGCATCCGGCGTGGGGGGACGACCTGGGGCAGACTGGGCGGATGAGAGCCACGACCGGGCGGAGGCGCGTGTGACGGACGAGCAGCGACCACCGGCAGCGGTGCCCACCCCGCGACCGGGCTCCGGCTCGGACCGCTCGGCGGCGTCGGTGAAGCACCTCGCGGGGGCGTCGAGCGCGGCGCGCAAGGTCGCCGGGGCGCGGCGCAACCCGTCGGTCGTCGGGTACGACGAGTCGGTGCCCGCGTGGCTGCGCACGACGGCGGGCTGGTCGTGGCGCCTGCTCATGATCGTCGCGGCGGTCGCGCTCATCTTCTTCGCGACGGCGCAGGTGCAGCTCGTGTTCGTCGCCGTCTTCCTCGCCCTCGTCATCACGTCGGTCCTGCGGCCCGTCACGGACTTCTACGCGAAGGTCATGCCCCGGGGGCTGGCGACAGGGCTGGCGATCCTCTCCGCGCTGCTGTTCATCGCCGGGCTGCTGACGTACGTCATCACCTCGGTCGCGGGCCAGTGGCAGAGCCTCGCGGACCAGTTCAGCAACGGCATCGACCAGATCTTCGAGTTCCTCGAGAACGGCCCGCTGCCGGTGACGATCACCGCGGACGACGTCAACGGCTGGATCGAGAACGGTCGGCAGTGGCTGGCCGAGCACGGCGGCGACATCGCGAGCCAGGCGGCCGCGAGCGCCGGCTCGGTGTTCGAGGCGTTCGCCGCGATCGCCCTCGCGATCTTCTGCACCGTGTTCTTCCTCGCCAAGGGCAAGGACATGTGGACGTGGTTCCTCAACCAGCTCCCGTCGCGCTCGCGCGACAGCTGGAAGATCGCCGGCGGCGCGGGCTGGTACACGTTCTCGGGCTACGCGCGCGGGACGGTGATCATCGCCCTCACGGACGGCATCCTCGCGGGCATCTTCCTCGGGATCCTCGGCGTGCCGCTCGCCGCGCCGCTCGCGGTGCTGGTGTTCATCGGCGCGTTCATCCCGATCATCGGCGCGCCGCTCGCGATGATCATCGCGGCGATCGTCGCGCTCGCCGCGAAGGGCCTGTGGATCGCGCTCGCGGTGACGATCGGCATCGCCCTCATCGGGCAGTTCGAGGGCCACATCCTCCAGCCGCTCGTCATGGGCAAGCAGGTGTCGCTGCACCCGGTCGTCGTGGCGATCGCGGTGACCGCGGGGACGCTGCTCGCGGGGATACTCGGGGCGGTCGTGTCCGTGCCGCTGGTCGCCGTCGCGTGGTCGGTGTTCTCGCACCTGCGGCACAAGGACCCGCCCATGGAGGAGGAGCTGCCGACGGCGAAGGAGATCGCGCTCGGCGACGCCCTGCCCGGGTCGGCGGGCCGCACGGCAGACGACGCGGGGGCCTGAGTCCCGGACGACCCGGCGGGAGCCTGGCGGGGCGGGCCTCACCGGGGTACGGCCGAGACCTCCGCGGCGAGCCGGACGGAGACGTGCACGGTGTCCCCGACGCCCTTGCCGGTGGTGGCGCGCACCGACCGGAGGACGGCGAGCAGGTGCGGGCCGCCGTAGGCGACGAGCGAGGCGCGGTACCGCACGTCGTCGACCTCGGCGACCACCGGGACCCGGCCGCGCGTGCCGAACAGGTCGACGGCGTCGTACGGGAGCGCGACGAACGCTCCCGAGCGCGTCCCGGCGGCGATCACGACGGCGTCGAACTCCACCGGGCCCGGGTCCGTCCACGTGGGCATGTCGTCGACCGTAGCGGACGGCGCGGCGGCGGGGAACGGGCCGCGAGGGCGATTCTCGCGGCCCGCCGGCGCGCTCAGGACGTGGCGTGCCGGCGCCGCACGAGCGTGACCGTGACGGCACCGACGGCGAGGAGGGTCGGGGCGACGAGCGACGCGCCGGCCAGGACGAGCAGGACGCCCGTGAGGACGGTCGCGACGGCGGCGAGCCACCAGCCGACGGTGCGGCGGGGGAGCAGCCGCAGGGCAGCGAGCATCCCGAGCGCGTACACCGCCACCATGCAGCTCGTGTGCACCCGGACGAACGGCTCGAGGTCGAGGCCGGTGGCGACGAGCAGCGCGAGATAGCCCGCGCTGAGCACGAGGGTGACGGCGAGCGCGCGCCGCGGGACGCCCGCGCGGCCGGAGAGCGCGGCGAGCGGGCGCGGCAGGTCGCCGTCGCGTGCGAGCGCCTGGCCGAGGTTGGCGAACGCCGCGAGGTAGGCGGTGAGCACGCCGGACGTGACGATCGCCGCCACGACGCCGACGACCACGGGCCCCGCGGCAGGCGCGCCCGCGCGCGCGAGGTCGAGCAGCGCGACGGTGCCGGAGCCGGCCCCGGTGCCGAGCACGCCGACCGTGGCGACCTGCAGGGCGAGGTAGGCGACGCCGACGACGATGAGCGCGACGCCCGTCGCGGCGGGGATGGTGCGGCGCGGGTCGCGGAAGTCGGCCGAGACGTGCGTGCCGACCTCCCAGCCCGCGAACGCCCAGACGAACAGGCTCACCGCGGAGCCGACGCCGGACCAGCCCTCGCTGAGGAACGGCGTGAACCGCTCGGCGCTCGCCGCCGGAGCCGCCACGGCGACGACCACGACGACGGCGGCGAGCAGCAGGGACGTGAGCCCGAGCTGGACGGCGCCCGCCACGCGGATCCCGAGCCACACGGCCACGGCCGGCACGACGACGAGCGCGACGGCCACCACCGGGACGACGCTGCGGTCCGCGCCGACCACCGCGACGACGTACTCCGCCCCGAGCACCGCCACGACGGGCACGCCGACGCACACGCCGAGGTAGAACCAGTAGCCCGTGGCACGGGCCGCCGTCGGGCCGAGGGCCGTGCGGACCGCGCTGGCGACGCCGCCCCGGTCGGGGTGCCGCGCGGCGAGCGCCGCGAAGGTGCCCGCGAGCGGCACGCTCGCGACGAGCACCAGGGCGACGGCGAGGACGGACGCGGGGCCGGCGACGCGCGTGGCGAGCCCGGGGAGCGCGAGGACTCCCGTGCCGAGCACGCTCGCCACGTACAGGGCGCTGCCGCGGGCGAGCCCGAGCGTGCCCGACGGCGGGAGCTGGCGTGGGGGAGCGTCGCCCGCCGTCGCGCCGTGCCCCGGGGCGGTGCGCGGCGTCGCGAGAGGTGTCGTCGTGTCCACGCGCTCCACCCTGGCCGCAAAGCGCTCCCGGGACGAGCGGCAGGAAGGACACACTCCGACAAGATCCTGCCACCCTGCGCCGAGGGGGATGGTGCGACCACACTGGACCATGAGGATCGGCATACCCACCGAGGTCAAGAACCACGAGGACCGCGTCGCGCTCACCCCCGCCGGCGCCCACCACCTCGTGCGGGCCGGGCACGACGTGCTCGTCCAGTCCGGGGTCGGGACCGGCTCCCACCTGTCCGACGCGGAGTACGAGGGCGCGGGCGCGCGCGTCGTGCCGACGGCGGAGGAGGTGTGGGGCGAGGCCGAGCTCGTCTGCAAGGTGAAGGAGCCGGTCGCGAGCGAGTACGCGCTCCTGCGCGACGACCTCCTGCTCTTCGCCTACCTGCACCTCGCGGCCGACGGCGACTGCACGCGCGCCCTGCTCGACGCGGGCACGACGTCCGTCGCGTATGAGACGGCGCAGGCGCCCGACGGCACGCTCCCGCTGCTCGCGCCCATGAGCGAGGTCGCCGGGCGCATGGCGACCCAGGTCGGCGCCTGGCTCCTCCAGCGGCCCGCGGGCGGTCGCGGCGTCCTGCTCGGCGGCGTGCCGGGCACGCGGCCGGGCCGCGTCGTCGTGCTCGGGGGCGGGACCGCGGGCCGGAACGCCGCCGAGGTCGCGGTGGGCATGCGCGCCGAGGTGACCGTGGTCGACCTGTCGCTGCCCGTGCTGCGCGCCGTCGACCAGGAGTTCTCCGGCCACGTGCGCACCGTCGTGTCGAGCGCGTACGCGATCGAGCGCGAGGTGCTGGAGGCCGACCTCGTCGTGGGCGCCGTGCTCGTCGCGGGGGCACGCGCCCCGCGCCTCGTCACCGACGACCTCGTCGCGCGCATGCGCCCCGGCGCGGTCCTCGTCGACGTCGCCGTCGACCAGGGCGGCTGCTTCGAGGGGTCGCGACCCACGACGCACGACGACCCGACGTTCGCGGTGCACGGCACGACGTTCTACTGCGTCGCGAACATGCCCGGCGCGGTCCCGGTGACGAGCACCCTCGCCCTCACGAGCGCGACGCTGCCGTACCTCGCGGCGCTCGCGGACGGCGGCGTCGACGCCGTGCGCGACGTCCCGCTCCTGCGGTCGGGAGCGTCCACGCACCGCGGCGTCCTCCTCAACGAGGCGGTCGCGGCGGCGCACGACCTGCCGTGGACGCCCGCGGAGGACGCCCTGCGCGCGTGACGCCGCGCGAACGTCGGTCCGAGAACGGGCCTCGTGGACGACCGGCACGAATCCGGGTGACGGCACGCGGCGGGACGTGCCAGGCTCGGGCGGTGCACCCCTTCGCCCTCGACGACGGCCGCGTCCACCTGTCCACCCCGACCCTCGACGACGTCGACGCGATCACGGCCGCGTGCCAGGACCCGGCCGTCGCGGCGTGGACCGTCGTGCCGTCCCCGTACACGCGCGAGGACGCGGTGCAGTTCGTCCAGGAGTACGTGGGCCCCGGGTGGGAGCGCGGGGACGTCCTCACGTGGGGCGTGCGCGAGAGCGCCGGACCCTCGGGCATCCCCGGCCCCGACGGCGCCGGGCGGCTCCTCGGCATGATCGGCCTGAGCCTCGACGACGCGCCCGAGGCGCGACGGTCGGCCGAGATCGGCTACTGGACGGCCCCCGAGGCGCGGGGCCGCGGACTCATGACCGCGGCGTGCCGGCTCGTCGTCGACTGGGCGTTCGACCCCGAGGGCGCGGGCCTCGCGCGGCTCTTCTGGCAGGCGTACGTCGGCAACTGGCCCTCGCGGCGCACCGCCTGGCGGCTCGGCTTCCGCGTCGAGGGCACGGTGCGCGGCTTTGCGCTCCAGCGCGGTGAGCGGCGCGACGCGTGGCTCGGCACGCTCCTGCCCCAGGACCCGCGCGAGCCGAACGAGCCCTGGCCGGCGGACGCGCCGTCGTCGGGCCGCGCCGCCTGACGCACCGCCCACCCGGTGCCCCGGGGTGTCCGCGAATGGGTTTCCGTCGCGCCCGCCCGCGGGGTCAAGATGGGCACCATGACCTCCGAGCCCACGACGCGCACCGACGCGCCCGCGCCCACCTCCGCGCCCGCTGTCACCTCCGCCCTGATCGACCTCGATCCCGCCAACCCGTTCGCCGCGCCCTCCGCGCTGCCGTACGAGCTGCCCGACTACGACGCGATCCGCGAGGAGCACTACCTCCCCGCGCTGCGCGCCGCGACGGCGGCCCAGCGCGCCGCGATCGAGGTCGTCGCGACCGACGACGCGCTCCCGACCGAGGCGACCGTGCTCGCGGCGCTCGAGCGGTCGGGTCGCGACCTGGCGCGCGTGCTCAACGCGTTCTACAACCAGCTCTCGGCCGACGCGACGCCCGGGCTGGAGCAGATCGAGGAGGAGTTCGCCCCCGAGCTCGCCGCGCACCACGACGCGATCTACATGGACGCACGCCTCTACGCGCGCGCCCGCGCGCTCGAGGACGCCGTCGACGCCGGCGAGCAGACCCTCGAGCCCGACGCCGCGTGGCTGCTGCACACGCTCCTGGTCCGCTTCCGCCGCTCCGGCGTCGAGCTCGACGCGGAGCAGCAGGAGCGCCTGCGCGAGCTCAACGGCCGTCTCACCACGCTCGAGGCCGCGTTCGGCCGCAAGCTCCTCGCCGGCGCGAACGCGGCGAGCGTGCTGGTCACGGACCGCGCCGAGCTCGACGGGCTCGCCGAAGACGCGGTCGCGGGCGCGGCCGCCGCCGCGGCGTCGCGCGGTCACGAGGGAGCCTGGCTCCTGGAGATGCAGCTCCCCACCCAGCAGGGCGTCCTCGCCTCGCTCGCGCGCCGCGACGTGCGCGAGCGCGTGCAGCAGGCGTCGGAGTCGCGCGGGGCGACCGGTGACGACCACGACACGCGCGAGATCGTCCTGGAGACCGTGCGCCTGCGCGCCGAGCGCGCGCGCCTGCTCGGCTACGAGCACCACGCCGCGTACGTCGCGGAGGACGCGACCGCGAAGACCACCGAGGCCGTCGACGCGATGCTCTCGCGCCTCGCCCCCGCGGCCGTCGCGAACGCGCGGCGCGAGGCCGCCGACCTCGAGACCGCGCTCCGGGCCGACGAGCCGGGCGCGACGCTCCGCGCCTCGGACTGGTCGTTCTACGCCGAGCGCGTGCGCAAGGACCGCTACGCGCTCGACGACGCGCTCCTGCGCCCGTACCTCGAGCTCGAGCGCGTCGTGCACGACGGCGTCTTCGCGGCGGCGGGCCAGCTCTTCGGCGTCTCGTTCGCCGAGCGCCACGACCTCGTCGGCTACCACCCGGACGTGCGGGTGTTCGAGGTCTTCGACGCCGAGACGCCGGGCGAGCCCGGCCAGGGTCTCGGCCTCTTCCTCGCCGACTGGTACACGCGCGAGTCCAAGCGCGGCGGGGCGTGGATGAACAACCTCGTCGACCAGAACCACCTGCTCGGGCAGAAGCCGGTCGTCGTGAACAACCTCAACATCGTCAAGCCGCCGGCGGGTCAGCCCACGCTGCTCGTGTGGGACGAGGTCATCACGCTGTTCCACGAGTTCGGGCACGCGCTCCACGGCCTGTTCTCCGACGTGCGCTACCCGTCGCAGTCGGGCACTGAGGTCCCGCGCGACTTCGTCGAGTACCCGTCGCAGGTCAACGAGATGTGGGCGTGGGAGCCGTCGATCCTGCGCTCGTACGCGGTGCACCACGTGACGGGCGAGCCGATGCCCGCCGAGTGGGTCGACACGATGCTCGCCTCGCGCCAGTTCAACGAGGGCTTCGGGACGACCGAGTACCTCGCCGCGGCGCTGCTCGACCAGGCCTGGCACCAGGTCGGCCCCGAGGGCATCCCGTCGTCCGAGGCGGACGTCGTGCCCTTCGAGGCCGCTGCGCTGGAGGCGGCTGGCGTCGCGTTCGCGCCGGTCCCGCCGCGCTACCGCACCACGTACTACAACCACGTGTTCGGCGGCGGGTACGCGGCCGGGTACTACTCCTACATCTGGTCCGAGGTCCTCGACGCCGACACCGTCGAGTGGTACCGCGAGAACGGCGGCCTGTCGCGGGCGAACGGCGAGCGGTTCCGGCGCGTGCTGCTCGCACGCGGCGGCTCGCAGGACCCGCTCCTCTCGTTCCGCGAGCTGCGCGGGCGCGACGCCGACATCGCGCCGCTCCTCGCGCGCCGCGGTCTCGACGCCTGAGGTGGGGGCCCCTCCCGTCGCGAGGTAGAGCCGGGGTAGCGCGAGGGAGAGGTGTGGTGGTGACCCCGCCTCGACCTCGCGGACCTCGCCCCTACCCGGGCGGGGTGCCTGGGCGGACCAGGCCGGTCTCGTAGGCGACGACGACGAGGCCGGCCCGGTCCCGCACCCGCAGTTTGGCGAGGATGCGGCCCACGTGCGTGCGGGCCGTCGCCGGGCTCATGAACAGGGCCGCGCCGATCTCGTCGTTCGTCAGGCCGCGCCCGACGTGCGCGAGCACCTGGCGCTCGCGGTCTGTGAGCCGGTCGGCGACCGCCGCGACGAGCGCGTCGTCGCGGCGCCCGGCGTCCACCGCCTGCGCGACCACGCGCGCCGTCACCGCCGGGGAGAGCAAGGCGTCGCCCGCAGCGGCCGTGCGCACCGCGCCGCGTAGCTCGTCCGGGCTCGCGTCCTTGAGCAGGAAGCCCGACGCCCCCGCCCGCAGCGCCGCGAAGAGGTTCGCGTCGTCGTCGAACGTCGTGAGGACGACGACCCGCGGTCCGTGCGCGGCACCGTCCGCGCCCGTCGCGCCGTCCGGCAGCCCGGAGCCGGCGCCCGGGTCGTGGACGATCTGTCGCGTGGCCGCGATCCCGTCGAGCACGGGCATCTGGAGGTCCATGAGGACGACGTCGGGGCGCACGCGGCGCACGAGCGCCACGCCCTCCCGGCCGTCGGCGGCTTCGCCGACGACCTCGACGTCGTCCGCGCGCTCGAGCAGCGCGCGGATGCCGGTCCGCACGAGGGGCTGGTCGTCGACCAGCACGACGCGGATCACGCGACACCCCCGCCCGAGGACCACGGGGCCCGCACGGGAACCGTCCCGCGCGCCGCAGCGGCGCCGGGCGTGACCGGCACGCGCGCCCGCAGCCGGAACCCGCCGCCGTCGGGCGCGTCGGTCTCGACCGTGCCGCCCAGGACCGCGACGCGCTCGCGCAGGCCGCGCAGCCCGAGCCCGCCACGGTCCGCGGCGTCACCCGTGCCCCGTGTCCCGTGGCCGTCGTCGCGCACCTCGACGGCGAGCACGTCGCCCGGTGCACCGGGCGCGCGCTCCAGCGTCACGCGGACGACGGCGGCGCGCGCCCCGGCGTGCCGCAGCACGTTGGTCAGCCCTTCCTGGACGACCCGGTACGCGGCCGCACCCGCGGCGGTGCCCTCCGCGGTCCCTGCGGGCAGGTCGACGTCCAGGGTGACGTCGAGCCCGGCCGCCCGGGCCGTGCGCGCGAGGTCCTCGAGCCGGTCGACGCGCGCCTGGTCCGCGAGCCCTGCGGGCGCGGTCGCCCCGCGCAGCGCGCGCACCGTGGCGCGCAGGTCCGCCAGGGCCGACGTCGTGGCCGCCCGGACGAGCTCGAGCTCGGCCCGCGCGGTCGCGAGCGCCTCCGCACCCGCCGTTCCGGAGGCGCCCACGTCGTCCAGGGCCTCGCGCGCGACGTTGGCGTGCAACGAGACGACGGCGAGGTGGTGCCCGACGACGTCGTGCAGGTCGCGGGCGACCGCCTCCCGGTCGTGCGCGAGCCGGTCGGCGGCCTCGAGCTCGTGCGTCTGCTCGCGCAGCGCGTCGGCGTGCCGCCGCTGCTCGTCGCGCTGCCTGCGGGCGAACGACCCGTGCCCGAGGGCGATCGCCGCGGCCATGAGCGCCACGGTCGTCGCCAGCTCGTAGCCGACGACGTAGCGGACGTCGTCGCCCTCGGCGAGCCGGAAGTACGTCGACGCGACCACGAGCGCCGCCGCGACCCCGACAGCCCACCCGAGCCGGCCCGCGACGGCTGCCGAGTAGAGGGCGACCGACACGGGCAGGGCGAGGCCGATCGCGGGCAGGTCGAGCGTGTAGTAGGCGCAGATGACGAGCGCGGTCGCGACGAGGACCGCGACCGGGAACCGGCGCCGGCCGAGGACGAGCAGCCCGAGCACGAGGGCGATCGGGTACGCGACCCACGGGTCGGCCCGCGTGCCCCCGACGTCGGCGGCGATGGCGAACGCGACGACGTCGAACACCGCGAACCCCAGCAGGGCGTCGACGAGCCACGGCGGTGGCGACGGGCGCGACGGCCGGGTCGCGGGAGATGATCCGGCGGGCCGGTCGTGCGGGAGGTCGGGGGACGTCACGCTCACCGAGTCTAGGAAGACCCACCCCGGCGCGCGTCCGTCGCGGGGTGGGTCCACGTCAGGGTCGACTACGTCGAGACGCGTACGCGCGTGGCGTCGGAGGACGCATCGCCTCGCGCGCCCGGGCGGACGCGGCGCCGCACCGCTGCTCCCTAGCGTCGACGGCATGAACCCGACTCCCGGCCCCGCACCGGACCGCCCGACCTCACCCGCGTCGTCCGTCCCGCCCGCTTCGTCCGGTCTACCTGGCGGCCCGGTCCCGCCCGGTCCCGCCGTCCCGCCCGGACGGTCGGGGGCGCCGGCACCCGCTGCCCGCGCCCCGCTCGGCGAGACCGTCCGCTCGCTGAGCTGGCCGCTCGTCCTCGGTCTCGGCGCGCTCGCGCTCGTCCGACCGCTCCTGAGCGTCACCGGCCTCGACGACGCGATCGGGCGGCCCGCCGCGCCCCTGCTCACGACCCTCGTGCTCACGGTCGTGTGGGTCGTCGCGATCGTCGTCGCCCGCCCGGCGCACCCGCTCGCGACCGGCGTGGCCGTCGGGCTCGCCTACGGCGTCCTCGCCCTGGTGGTCAGCGCCGTGCTGTCGCCGATCCTCACCGGCGAGCTCCAGGGCCCCGTCGCGCACCCCGTCGCGATCGTCCCGATGCTGCTCACCAACGCGGCCTGGGGCGCGCTCGCGGGGGCCGTGGCGCTCGGTCTCCTCGCGGCCCGACGCCGTTGAGGCCCGAGGGGCCGACGGCTCTCCGCGCCACCCCGACCCCCCGACTCCGCGACCGCCCCGTCCCCGGCACCACCCCGAGCCACGACCCCGTGCGCTCGGGGTCGGTTCCGGGCGTGCGTACGCTTCCGAGCGGACGCGCCCGGCACCGCCCGGTCCCTAGCGTCGACAGCGTCGCCCGCACCACCGGGCCGCCGTCGAACCGCACCCGCCGCCCGCCGTCGTCCACCCTGGAGAAGACCCGATGACGACCACGTACACCACCCCGCCTCCCGCCGTCCCGCCGGCACCCGGAGCACCCGCCGGACCGCCGGGCGGTCGCCCCCGACGGCGGCGCGGCCCGCTCGCCCGCGTCCTCGTCGTGCTCGGGCTCGTCGTCGCCCTGTTCGTCGGGGTCGTCGCCGCGGTCGTGGGCGTCGCGTGGGCGCGCGCCGCGACGAGCACGGCGGGAGCCGTGGAGTTCACGCGGCCGCTCGCCGTCCCGCCGCTCGCGGAGTCCCGGGTCGAGGACGGCGTGCGCGTCTTCGAGCTCGAGACGCGCGAGGGCGTCGCCGACCTCGGTGCGTCCGCCCCCACCCCGACGATCGGGCTGAACGGCGACTACCTGGGTCCCACTCTGCGGGCCGCGCGCGGCGAGCGCGTGCGCGTCGACGTGACGAACGCCCTCGACGAGACGACGACGCTCCACTGGCACGGCATGCACCTGCCGCCCGCGATGGACGGCGGCCCCCACCAGATGGTCGAGCCGGGCGAGACGTGGTCGCCCACGTGGACGATCGACCAGCCTGCCGCGACGCTCTGGTACCACCCGCACCTGCACGGGCAGACCGCGAGCCAGGTGTACCGGGGGCTCGCGGGGATGTTCCTCCTCGACGACCCGGGCGCCGCCGACGGCCCCGCCGGTGACCTGCCGCACGAGTACGGCGTCGACGACGTCCCCGTCATCCTCCAGGACAAGAGCTTCCACGCCGACGGCCGGCTCGACGACGCCGTGTCCTTCCTCTCACCGGTGGGCACCCTCGGAGACACCGTCCTCGTCAACGGCACCCCCGGGCCGTACCTCGACGTCACGACCGAGCGCGTCCGCCTGCGCCTGCTCAACGGCTCCGACTCCCGCGTCTACGACGTCGGCCTCGCCGACGGCGGCACGGTCCAGCTCGTCGGGACCGACGGCGGGCTGCTCCCCGCCCCGCAGACGGTCGAGCGCGTGCGCCTCTCCCCGGGCGACCGGGCGGAGGTCGTCGTGACCATGGCCCCGGGGCAGCGTGCCGTCCTGCGCAGCTTCCCGCCCGAGCTGGGCGTCAACCCGCTGTTCGAGCGGTTCTCGGGCGGCGACGACACCTTCGACCTCCTCGAGCTGCGCGCTGCTCCCACGCTCGCGCCGAGCCCCGCCATGCCCGACACCCTCGGCACCGACCCGGCGGACACGCTCGACGAGGCCGACGCCGTACGGACCCGGACGTTCCAGCTCTCCGGCCGGTCCATCAACGGGCGGTCGATGGACATGTCCCGCGTCGACGAGGTCGTCACCGTCGGGGAGACCGAGGTCTGGGAGGTCACCGGGCTCGACGACACCCCGCACAACTTCCACGTCCACGACGTCCAGTTCCGCGTCCTCGACGTGGGCGGGGAGCCGCCCACGCCCGATCTCGGCGGCTGGCAGGACACCGTCTACGTCCAGCCCGGCCGCGTCACGCGACTGCTCGTCCGGTTCGAGGCCTCCGAGGGCACGACCGACCCCGACACCCCCTACATGTTCCACTGCCACCTCCTCACGCACGAGGACCAGGGAATGATGGGCCAGCTCGTCGTCGTCGCCCCGGGCGAGCAGGCGCCGTCCCGCATCGACGTGCCCGACGGCGGCACCCACCCCGACCACGACGCGGCACCCCTCCCCGGAGACGGCACCGGTCCCCGCCGCCCCGACCCTGCCCCGCACGGCGGCCACTGACCCGCGTGGGCCGAGCGTGTGGCTATCGCACGATCCGAGCGCGGGACGAGCTGCCACCGCAGGCTCGGCGGCGACGGCGCGTCCGGGATGTGGGCGGGCGGCCGGGGCGGTCGGCCCGGCCGGCGGCGACGGGTAGCGTGTCGCCATGACCGCTCCGCACCCGGACTCCCAGGCCAGCGCCCGCACCCCGGCGACCGTCGACGTCCCCTCCGGCACGGTGCCGCGGGCGGAGGACGAGGTGGTGCGGATCTGCCGGGAGCTGCTGCGGATCGACACGTCGAACTTCGGCGACGGGACCGGGCCGGGGGAGCGGCGCGCGGCGGAGTACGTCATGGGGCTGCTGCACGAGGTCGGGCTCGAGCCGGAGCTGTTCGAGTCGGAGCCCGGGCGGGCGAGCGTCGTCGTGCGCCTGGAGGGCGCGGACCCGACGCGGCCGGCGCTCGTGCTGCACGGGCACCTCGACGTCGTGCCGGCGCAGGCGGCGGACTGGTCGGTCGACCCGTTCGCGGGCGAGGAGATCGACGGCCTGCTGTGGGGCCGCGGCGCCGTCGACATGAAGGACATGGACGCGATGATCCTCGCGGTCGTGCGCCAGATGGTGCGCGAGGGGCGCAAGCCCGCGCGCGACGTCGTCGTCGCGTTCTTCGCCGACGAGGAGGCGGGCGGCGTGTACGGGGCGCGCTACGCCGTCGACCACCGGCCTGAGCTGTTCGAGGGCGCGACCGAGGCGATCAGCGAGGTCGGCGGGTTCTCGGTCGAGGTGGGGGGCCGGCGGGCCTACCTGCTCCAGACGGCGGAGAAGGGCATCGCCTGGCTGCGCCTCGTCGCGGAGGGCCGCGCGGGCCACGGGTCGCAGGTGAACGACGACAACGCGGTGACGCGGCTCGCGGAGGCGGTCGCGCGCATCGGCGCCCATCACTGGCCGAACACGCTCACGCCGACGGTCGACAAGCTGCTCCGGGGCGTCGCGGACCTCACCGGGCTCCGGTACGACCCGGAGGACCCGTCGTCGGTCGCGGCGCTCGTCGCCGCGCTCGGCCCGGCGTCGCGGTTCGTCGGGGCGACGGTGCGCCACACGTCCAACCCGACGCAGCTCTCCGCCGGGTACAAGGCGAACGTCATCCCGGGTCGGGCCGAGGCGGCGATCGACGCGCGCCTGCTCCCCGGGTACGAGGAGGAGGGGTTCGCGACGCTGCGCGCGCTCGCGGGCGAGCACGTGCGGGTCGAGGAGATCCACCGGGACATCGCGCTCGAGGTGCCGTTCGAGGGCGACCTGGTGGACGCGATGGTCGACTCGCTGCTCGCCGAGGATCCTGAGGCGACCGTGCTGCCGTACACGCTGTCGGGCGGCACGGACAACAAGTCGCTCGCGCGCCTCGGCATCACGGGCTACGGCTTCGCGCCGCTGCGCCTGCCCGGCGACCTCGACTTCTCCGGCATGTTCCACGGGGTCGACGAGCGCGTGCCGGTCGACTCGCTGCGGTTCGGCGTG
This sequence comes from Cellulosimicrobium sp. E-16, assembly GCF_049913115.1. Lineage (NCBI taxonomy): Bacteria > Bacillati > Actinomycetota > Actinomycetes > Micrococcales > Promicromonosporaceae > Cellulosimicrobium > Cellulosimicrobium sp. E-16. The sequence continues at coordinate 2,598,085 of NZ_CP183974.1, read as the reverse complement.
CGCGTGCTGGACCGCCTGCTGCGCACCTGCTGACGCCGTCCGGTCCGACCGGTCAGGAGTCGCCGAGCAGCGCCCGGACCGACGAGCGGAGCTGCGCGCGGTAGCCGCCGCCGAACAGCACCGCGTGCACGGCGACGGGGTACACCTGGTGCAGGGCGACGCGGTGCCGCCACCCGCGCGCGAGCGGGTGCGCGGCGTCGTACCCGGCGACGATCTCGTCGAGGTAGGGCGCACCGAACAGCGCGAGCATCGCCAGGTCGGCCTCGCGGTGCCCGCCGTGCGCGGCGGGGTCGATCAGCACCGCCTCCACGCCGCCCGGACGCCCGCCCGGGCCGGGGCCGAGCGGGGACCACAGCACGTTGCCCGACCACAGGTCGCCGTGCAGGCGCGCGGGGGAGTCGTCGAGCGCGGGTCGGGCGAGGTCCGTGAGACGGTCGCCCAGCCGTTCGAGCAGGCGGGCGTCGTCGGCATCGAGGGCGCCGCGGTCCCGGCCCTGCCGCGCGACCGGGAGAAGCCGGGCCTCGGCGTAGAACGTGGGCCAGTCGGGCCACGCCCCGGTCGGCATCGGCAGCGGGTCGTCGAGCGGCCCGAAGAACGCGTCGCCGGACCACTCCGGCGGCGGCACGCCCCACGCGGGCGCCCCGGCGTCGTGCACGACGGCGAGCGCCCGGCCGAACGCGTGCGCCGCCGCGGGTGTCGGCGCGGCAGGCAGGACGCGTTCGAGGTCGAGGCGCGTCGGGCGCACGTCGAGGACCCGGGCGACACGGGGCCCGCCCGTGACGCCGAGCCAGGCGAGCCCCGCCGCCTCGCACGCGAAGAACCCCGGGGGCGCGCCGGTTCGGGACTTGGAGAAGACGCCCGACGGCGGGCCCCCAGGGCTCCTCATGGTCCTGGGGTCACAGGGTCGAGCTGACCCGGATGATCTTGCGGCGCAGCCAGACGCGGCGCTCGCCCCCGACGTAGAGCCGCGTCCGGGCGAGCTCCCAGCGCCCGTACTCGGCCTCGTCCGTGAGCAGCCTGCTCGCGTCCGACCGGCTCGTGGAGCGGTCGATCGTCAGGACGCGGTACTCGTACTGCCCGCCGTGCGCGGCCCATCCGGACCGCCGACGTGACGTCGGCCTCTCCTCCACGTGCCACCGTCCTCTCTCGCCTGTCTCGGTCGTCGGCCGGGCGGGAAGAACCCGCCCGACTAACGAGTGCCATTGTGCCCCTCTCGGCGCTACCGTCAGGGTATGACCGCTGACCCGCGTGCCGCGCTCGACCGGTTCATCGCCGCGCTCGAGGCCCACTACAACGCCGTCGCCGCACGCCGCGGGGAGGACGACCCCTCCGTCGACGACGCCTACTACGTGCTCGCGGACGCCTTCGAGGTCTATGACGAGGCCCTCGGTCAGGTCCACGGGGAGGCGACGCCGTTCTACCTCGCGGAGGAGGACGACGACGAGGACGACGAGGACGACGACGAGGAGGAGGACGAGGTCGACGACCTCGACGACACGCTCGACGACGACGTCCTGACCGGCGAGCTGGAGACCGACGGCGCGCGCTGACGCGCCGGCGTCACCACCGCTCGGGGTAGCCGACCTCCAGGTCGCTCACGTCGTCGAGCGCCGCACGGACCGCGTCGGGCAGCTCGAGGTCGGTGGCGGCGAGCGACGTCCGGAGCTGGGCAGGGGTCCGCGCGCCGACGATCGCGCTCGCCATGGTGGGGCGGCCGAGGAGCCACGACAGGGCGACGTCGAGCGGGGCGCGGCCCAGCCCGTCGGCCGCGGTGACGACGGCCTCGACGATCCCCGACGAGGACTGGTCCAGGTAGGGCTCGACGAACCCGGACAGGTGCGGGGACGCGCCGCGCGAGTCCGCGGGGAGCGAGCGGCGGTACTTGCCCGTGAGCACGCCCCGCCCCAGCGGCGACCAGGCGAGCAGCCCGAGCCCGAGCGCCTCGGCCGCCGGCACGACCTCGCGCTCCGCGCCGCGCTGGAGCAGCGAGTACTCGAGCTCGACCGCGGCGAGACCGACGTCGTCCGCACCGCCGAGCAGGGTCGCGGCCCGCGCGGTCGCCCACGCGGGGTGGTTGGACAGGCCGACGTAGCGGGCGCGCCCGGACGTCACGGCGTGGCGCAGCGCGGAGAGCGTCTCGGTGAACGGCGTTCTCGGGTCGGGCGCGTGCACGAGGAACAGGTCGACGTGGTCGGTGCCCAGGCGCGACAGCGAGTCGTCCAGCGAGTCGAGGAGCGCTCCGCGGGAGGCGTCGACGACCGGACCCTGCGTCGTGCGGCGCACGCCGGCCTTGGTGCACAGGAGCACGTCGCGCCGGTCGACCTTCGCTCCCAGCAGCGACCCGAGCAGCGACTCGGCGTCCCCGTCGGCGTACGAGGCGGCCGTGTCGACGAGGGTCCCGCCCGCGTCGACGAAGTCGCGCAGCTGCTCGGCGGCGTCGAGCTCGTCCGTGTCCCGGGCCCACGTCATGGTGCCGAGGCCGAGCTCGGACACGCGCAGGCCGGTGCTGCCGAGGTGGCGGTGTTCCATGGGAGCCGAGGGTACCGGCGGACCCTGCCGCGCGACCGTCGGGGCGCGCGGCGGGCGCCGGGAGCGGCGAGGTTCACCCTGTGCCCGGGGCCCGCCCGCCAGGTCCGTGAGGCGGTGTTCACGCGTCCGCCGCGCGGCGTTCACCCAGGGGCGCCGACCCGCCGACGAGGTGCCAGGAGGGCCGGCCCGAGCGGGTATCGTGGCCGCTCGTGAACGCGTGGGAAGCCGTCCTCCTCGGCCTCGTCCAGGGCCTGACCGAGTTCCTCCCGATCTCCTCGAGCGCGCACCTGCGCATCGTGGGCGAGCTCATCGGCTCGCAGGACCCGGGGGCCGCCTTCACGGCGATCACCCAGATCGGGACCGAGACGGCGGTCCTCCTGTACTTCCGTCGCGACATCGCGCGGATCTGCGCGGCGTGGTGGCGCTCGGTGCGCGGAGACCACGGGACGGACTGGAAGGCGCGCCTCGGCCGGCACGACCACGACGCCGCGATGGCCTGGTACATCGCCCTGGGCTCCGTCCCGATCGTCGTCCTCGGCCTCCTCTTCCAGGACGCGATCGAGAACACGTTCCGCAACCTCTACCTCACCGCGCTCATGCTCGCCGTCTTCGCGCTCCTGCTCGGCTGGGCGGACCGGATCGGCGCCAAGCGGCGCACGCTGCGCGAGCTCTCGCCCGGCCAGGCCGTCGCCTTCGGGTTCGCGCAGGCGCTCGCGCTCGTCCCGGGCGTCTCGCGGTCCGGCGGCACGATCACGGCGGGACTCCTCATGGGGTTCACCCGCGAGGCCGCGGCGCGCTACTCGTTCCTGCTCGCGATCCCCGCCGTCATGGGCTCGGGGTTCTACCAGCTCTTCAAGTCCGCGGACGAGCCCGCGCCCGGCGCGCCCGGCGCGGGCGCCACCCTCATCGCCACGCTCGTCGCGTTCGTCGTCGGGTACTTCGTCATCATCGCGTTCCTCAAGATCGTCTCGACGTTCAGCTACACGCCGTTCGTGGTCTATCGCCTGGTGGTCGCGGCGCTCGTCGTGCTGCTCCTGCTCACCGGCGTGCTCGAGCCCGGGGGGACCGCCGCATCCACCCCGTGACCCGCGGTCAGAGCCAGCCGACCCGTTTGAACACGCGGTAGAGCACCAGGCAGCCGGCGGCCATGAGCCCGAGCGCGAACGGGTAGCCGAACGCCCAGTGCAGCTCGGGCATGTTCCGGAAGTTCATGCCGTAGACCCCCGCGACGATCGTCGGGTAGACGAGGATCGCGGCCCAGGCCGAGATCTTGCGCATGTCCTCGTTCTGGCGCACCGACACCTGGGACATGTGGACCTGGAGCATGTCCGAGAGCAGGTCGTCGTGCGCGTCGAGGTGACGGTCGATCCGCTCGACGGTCGTCACCACGCGCTCGAGCATGCGCCGGTTCACCGCGAGATGGTCGGGCACGTCGGGGTCGAGGAGCTCGGGCAGCTCGGCCGAGACGGGCATGAGCGCGCGCCGCGCCTCCGTGATCTCGCGCTTGAGGTCGTAGATGCGCTCGACCGGGTCCTCGCGCTGCTGGTCGAACACGACCCGCTCCGTGTCCGCGACCGCGTCCCCCAGGCCGAGCTCGACCTGCGACGCCCCGCCCACGATCGCCAGGACGGCGGCGGACACGATCCGCTGGACCGGTGTGCCCCGTGGGTCGCCCGGTGCGGCGAGCTTGTCGAGCATGGTCGCGTGCACGTCGGCGTTCCCCTCCTCGGCGGTGACGACGGTCCCCGGCCCGAGCAGCGCGGCGAACTGGCCGGTGCGCACCTGGCGGTCCGCCTCCGTGAACCACGCCGTCGGCGTCACGAGCAGGAGCCAGTCGGCCGCGAGGCGGCGCACGTGCGCCAGCGGGTGGTGCGCGTGCCGGGACAGCTCGTGGCGCGTCGGACCCGGGCCCGTCGAGACCCGGGCCGCGGCGTCGAGCACGTCGTCGAGGTCGGCGACCCGCGCCCACGTCGCCGGACCCCGCGCGTTCCGGCGGTCCTCGCGGTCGCCGTCCTCGTCGTCGCGGGCCGCGTCGTCCACGGCGCGTGCGTCCCTGAGCGTGCCGGGGTCGACCTCGCGCACCCCGGCCGCTCCCGGGTCCACGGTCCATGCCGCCAGCACGTGGACGCCGGGGAGCAGCGGGCCGTCGTCGCTCGACCCGTCCCGCGGGGCGTCGACACGAGGGTCGGTGGGCTTCGTCACGTCCGCATTGTCCCGCGCCCGGCACGGACCTGCCCGGGCGCGGCAGATCGCCGTCCGGGCCCCGTGCGCGCGGTGCCCGGTCTCCGGACGACGGTCCGGCGCGGACGTCCCGACGGCTAAGGTTGACGCGTGCACAGCTGGCCCGCCCCGCAGATCCCCGAGCTCCCCGGACGAGGCCTCCCGGTCCGGGTGCACGACTCGACGACCCGCGAGCTCGTCGTCGCGGCCTCGGGCGAGGACGCCACCCTCTACGTGTGCGGCATCACGCCGTACGACGCGACCCACATCGGCCACGCGGCCACCTACGTCGCGTTCGACCTGCTCGTGCGCGCGTGGACGGACGCCGGCCAGCGCGTGCGGTACGCGTCGAACGTCACCGACGTCGACGACCCGCTGCTCGAGCGCGCCGCCGCGACCGGCGTCGACTGGCGCGCGCTCGCCGTCGACCAGACGGCGCTCTTCGCCGAGGACATGACGGCGCTCGGCGTCGTCCCGCCCGACGTCTACGAGGGCGCGGTCGAGACGATCCCCGCCGTCGTCGAGGCGGTCACCCAGCTCCTCGACGCCGGGCTCGCCTACCGCGTGCCGGTCGAGCCCGGCGCGGGCGGGACCGACCCGGGGCTCGGCGACGTCTACGCCGACCTCTCGGCCGACCCCGCGTTCGGGTCGGTCTCGCGCCTCGCGCGCGACGTCATGCAGCACCTCTTCGCCGAGCGCGGGGGCGACCCCGACCGCGAGGGCAAGAAGGACGCGCTCGACCCGCTCCTGTGGCGCCGCGAGCGTCCCGGCGAGCCCGCGTGGGACGGCGGCGCGCTCGGCACCGGGCGACCGGGGTGGCACGTGGAGTGCGCGGTCATCTCCCGCGACGGGCTCGGCCTGCCCTTCGACGTGCAGGGCGGGGGAGCGGACCTGCTGTTCCCGCACCACGAGATGTCGTCCTCCCACGACCGCATGCTCTCGGGCGGCGGCGCGCCCCGTGCCCACGTCCACGCCGGCCTCGTCGCGTACGACGGCGAGAAGATGAGCAAGTCGCGCGGCAACCTCGTGCTCGTCTCGAAGCTGCGGGCCACGGGCGTCGACCCCATGGCGATCCGCCTCGCGCTCCTCGCGCACCACTACCGCGGTGAGTGGGAGTGGACCGACGACGACCTGCCCGCCGGCGTGCGCCGCCTGGAGACCTGGCGCGACGCCGTCTCCGGCAACGGCGGTCCGGATGCCACCGCGACGCTCGCCGCCGTGCGCGCCGCCCTCGCCGACGACCTCGACGCGCCCACGGCGCTCGCGGCCGTCGACGCCTGGGCCGCGGAGTCGCTGCGTCCGGGGCGCGACACGTCCGGCGACGACGAGGGCGCGCCCGGCGTCGTCGCGCGCGCGGTCAACGCGCTGCTCGGCGTGCGTCTCTGACGCGCCGCCGCACGCCCGCGACGGCGCAGGGGCGTCAGACCGTCGGGCCCTTGCCCGGGTTGCCGCGGTCGCGACGGCGCAGGTAGCGCTCGAACTCGCGCGCGATCGCCTCGCCGCTCGCCTCGGGCAGCTCCGCGGTGTCCTTCGCCTCCTCGAGCTGCTGGACGTACTCCGCGATCTCGGCGTCCTCCGCGGCGAGCTCGTCGACACCGTGCTGCCACGCCTCGGCGTCCTCGGGCAGGTCCCCGAGCGGGATCGGCTCCGAGAGGAGCTCCTCGATGCGCGCGAGGATCGCGAGCGTCGCCTTCGGCGACGGCGGGTGCGCCACGTAGTGCGGCACCGCCGCCCACAGCGACACCGACTGGAGGCCGCGCTCGGCGGCGGCGTGCTGGAGCACCCCGACGATGCCCGTCGGCCCCTCGTACGTGCTCGGCTCGACGTCGAGCACCGCCTGGAGCCCGACGCTCTCCGACGTCGCCGTCATGGGGATGGGCCGCGTGTGCGGCACGTCCGCGAGCAGCGCGCCGAGCGTGACGACCGTGCGCACGTCGTGCTCCTCCGCGATGTCGAGCAGCTCGCGGCAGTACCGGCGCCAGCGCATCGACGGCTCGATCCCGTGCACGAGCACGACCCGGCGCCCGCCGGGCGACAGGACCGCGGACGCGATCGTCGTCGTCGGCCACGTGATCTCGCGGAGCCCGTCGTCGTCGGTCGTGACGACGGGGCGGTTCACCTGGAAGTCGTGGTACTCCTCGGGGTCGAGCTCGTCCACGTCCTCGGCCCCCCACACCTCGTGCAGGTGCTGGAGGGCGGCCGTGGCGGCGCTCCCCGCGTCGTTCCAGCCCTCGAACGCCGCGATCATCACGGTCTGCCGGGTGCCCTCGGTCGCGTTCTCGGTCATCGCCCCAGCCTATGCGGCCGGGCCCGACGACGGCGGAGCGGGTTCGCGCGTGGCGTAGCCGCACGTAGGGTGGAGCGGCCGGGTGCACCGCGTCGTGCCCCGCTCGGACCCCCACCCCTCGTCCTTGGAGCCATGCCGTGACGTCCCCGCGCCCCGCCACCGATCCCGTCCTGCCGCAGGCCGTCCTGTGGGACATGGACGGGACGCTCGTCGACACCGAGCCCTACTGGATCGCGGCGGAGCACGAGCTCGTCGACGCGCACGGGGGGACGTGGACGCACGAGGACGCCATGTCCCTCGTCGGCAACCCCCTGCGCGAGTCCGCGCGGATCATCCGGGACCGCGGCGGAGTCGACCTGCCGATCGACGAGATCGTCGCGTTCCTCATGGGCCGCGTCATCGAGCAGGTGCGGGCCGAGGTCCCGTGGCAGCCCGGCGCGCGCGCGCTGCTCACGGCGCTGCGCGAGGCGGGCGTGCCGTGCGCGCTCGTCACGATGTCCTACCGCGAGCTCGCCGCGCCGGTCGCCGAGCTCGCGCCGGACGACGCGTTCCAGGTGCTCGTGTGCGGGGACGAGGTCGAGCGCGGCAAGCCCGACCCCGAGCCCTACCTGCTCGCGGCCGAGCGGCTCGGCGTCGACATCGCGCGCTGCGTCGCGATCGAGGACTCGCCCGCGGGCATCGCGTCCGCCCGCGCCTCCGGCGCGGCCACGCTCGGCGTGGAGGCCGTGGTTCCCGTCCTGCCCGCTCCCGGCCTGAGCCGGACGCCGTCGCTGGAGCTCGTCGACCTCGACCTGCTCGCCCGGCTCGTCTCCGGCGAGGTCGTCGACCTCATGGCCGACGACGCCGCATAGCGCGGGGACGGCGCCGCCCGCGAGCTCAGAGCAGGTCGGCGAGCATCGCGGCGGCGCGCGCGGCGCCGTCGGCCTCGATTGCGAGCCGCTGCCGGGCGACCGTGCGTCGGTCGCCGCCCGGGCGCGACCCGACGAGCTCGGCGGCCATCGCAGCGGCGAGCGCGTCCGGGTCGGACGCCTCGGCGTACTCCACGCACCGTCCGGCGCCGTAGCGCTCGAGCCGGTGCCGCACGTGGACGTTCTGCTCGAAGTGGTGCCGCAGCGGGACGTAGAGGAACGGTCGGCCGGCGGCGGCGAGCTCCATGCACGTCGTCAGGCCGCCCTGCACGACCGCGAGGTCGCACGCGGCCAGGTGCCGGTACAGGTCGGGCACGTAGCCGCGGTACGCGACACCACGTCGTCGCGGCAGGCTCGCGGGGTCGATCCTCGGGCCGGTCACGACGAGGACGCGCAGCCCGTCGACGAGGCGCCGTGCGGCCGGGACGGCGTCGAGCACGTGCCGCAGCAGGGAAGCGCCCACGGCCGAGCCACCGACGGTGACCACGCACAGCACGTCGTCGGGGCCGTACCCGAGGTCGCGCCGCAGCGCATCGCGCTCCGTCGCTGACGGCGGCACGAAGCCCGTGACGTAGCCGGCGAAGTCGAAGTTCTCCTCCGTCCACTCCCGGATCCCCGGGAGGCCGGGGCCGAACGGGAGGTCGACGACGTCCGCCGGGTTCCCGACGAAGACCGAGCGGTCCCGGACGCGGCGGTAGCGCGCCCGCTGCTCGATCATCTCGGCGTTGTAGTCGGCGGTGAGCGCAGCCTCCGCGGCGCCGCCGTCGGGCATCGGGACCCAGCCGACGAAGTCGGTCATCCAGGCGAAGGCGAAGCGCTTGAGCTCGGGGTTCTCGTGCAGGAAGTGGTCGACGTCCCAGGCCTCGTCGCCGACGACGAGGTCGTAGCGGCCCTCGTCCACGACGTCGGCGAAGACCATGAAGTTGTTCACCATGATCGCGTCCATCCGGCGGATCGCCTGGAAGGCGTGCAGGTCGTGGTCGGCGGACTCGTCCTCGACGTGGGCGGACTCGTTCGCGAGCCAGGCCGAGGCGGGGTGCACCCGCTCCCCGGCGTCGGCGAGCAGGCGGGTCACCGGGTGCTGGGTGAGCCAGTCGACCTCGAGGTCCGGGTGGTGGTCGCGCAGCGCGCGGGCGACGGCGAGGTCGCGGCGCGCGTGCCCGAGCCCGATCGGGGACGAGAGGTAGAGCGCCCGGCGGTGACGGCTCGGCGCGCGTGTCCACGTGCGGCGGCGGGGCCGCGGGACGACATGGTCGGGGACCGTCCGCTCGACGAAGTCCTGGAGGAGGAGGTTCGTCCGGACCGGGTCGCGGGCCGGCAGGCCGTGCCCGCCGCCGTCGACGAGGACGAGCTCCCCGCCGGTGAGCGCGGCGAGGCGTTCGCCGATCGCGGCCGGCCGGACGGCGTCGTGCGTCCCGTGCACGACGAGGACGGGGCAGGACACCCGCGCGCACAGCGGCTCGAGCGGGGTGCGTACGGCTCCCTCGAGGCCCAGCCGACCGGCGGTGGTGTCGGCGAGCGTCTGCGGGGAGATCTCGTGCGCCCAGCGCACGACGTCCTCCACCTGCTTCGTGGAGTGCGGCTCGGTGAACATCTTCCGGGCGAAGAAGTCGACGTAGTCGTCGTAGCCCCCGCCGAGCCAGTACGCCTTGCTGTACTTGGCCCAGCCCTCGGTGGTGTCGTGCCGTGCGTCCCAGGCGTACCGCTCGCGCTCCGGGGCGGCCACGGCGAGACCGCACGAGGGAGCGATCGCGACGATCCCCTGCACGCGTCCCGGGTGGGTCGCGGCGAGGTGGACCGCCCAGGCCGCCCCGCACGAGTACCCGACGACGACGGCGGCCCGTGTCCCCGTGTCGTCCAGCACGGCGGCGGCGTCCGCCGCGTACTGCTCGTCGGTGTACGCGGCAGCGCCCTCGGGCCGCCCGGCGTCCCCGCTCCCGCGACCGTCGAACGTCACGACGCGGAAGTGCCGGGCGAGGAACGGCACCTGGGCCTTCCAGAAGCGGGACGGCACGAGCGACCAGGTCGGCAGGAGCAGGACCGTCGGACCCGTCGTCCCGTGGACGGCCCAGGGGAGCGGCACGCCGTCGCGGACGACCACCCCGGTCCGGTCGGGTGGCCGGACGGGGGCCGGGTCGGGGCGCGGCACGGGTCGACCCGTCATCTCCGCAGTGTCCTCCGGTGCGGTGCTCATGCCCACCCCTCCCCGTACCCTCGTCGCCCGGCCCTCAGGGCCGGATCTCCAGCACGCGGTGGAACGGCGTCTCGGCGACGGACGCGAACCGGCTGAACCCGCCCGCCGTCGCGACGTCCCGGATCCGGGCCGGGCCGGCCTGCGTGCCGAGCGCGAGGCCCACGTCCTGCGACAGCGACGCCGGCGTGCACAGGAGCGTCGAGAAGCCGTAGTACGCCCGGCCGACGGGGTTGAGGTTGTCCTCGACGTGGTCCCCGGCCATCGGCTCGACGACCATCCAGGTGCCGTCCGGCGCCAGCGCGCGACGAACCTGCTCCGCCGCACCGACGGGGTCGCCCATGTCGTGCAGGCAGTCGAACATCGTGACCAGGTCGAAGCCCGACCCGCCGAGGTCCTGGGCCGACGCCACCTCGAACCGCACCCGGTCGGCGACACCCGCCTCCGCCGCCCGCCGGCGCGCGACCGCGATGGACTCCGGGTGGTAGTCGGAACCCACGAAGCGTGAGCTCGGGAACGCCTGGGCCATGAGCACGGTCGAGGCGCCGTGACCGCACCCGACGTCTGCGACGAGCGCGCCGCGCTCGAGCTTGTCCACCACGCCCTCGAGCGCGGGCAGCCACTCGGCGACGAGGTGGGCGTGATAGCTCGGGCGGAAGAACCGCTCGCACCCGACGTGCACGTCGGAGACGTGCTCGTGCCAGCCGTACCCGGCACCGCTGCGCGCGGCGTCGAGCACGTGGTCGACGTCGTGCACCGTGCCCAGGGCGATCTGGAAGAAGCCCGGCAGGAACGCCGGGCTGTCCTCGACCGTCAGCGCGACGGCCTGCTCGGGCGGCAGCGTGTAGCGGCCCGACGGCGGGTCGTACTCCACGTAGCCGCCCGCGGCCTGGGCGTTGAGCCACTCCCGGGCGTAGGGCTCGGCCGTCCCGGTGCGGTCGGCCAGCTCGGACGGCGTCGTCGGGCCGTGGGCCGCGAGGTCGCGGTAGTAGCCGAGCTTGTCGCCGAGGACGACGAGCGCGGCGTTGAGGGTCGCGCCGACCTCGTCGACGGCGCGGAACACGAAGCGCATGAGCGCGTCCGTGTCGAGGGCGGGGGACGCCTCGGTCGGCGTGGTCGCCGGGGAGTCGGTGTCGCCCGGTCGCGTGTCGCTGATCTCCGTGGTCGTGTCGGCGCTCGGCCACGCGCCCGTCCCGGGGATCGTCTCGGTGTTCGTCGGATGGCTCATCGGATGCTCCTGTGCTGTCCTGCCCGGCGGAACTGCCGGACCCGGCGAACGTAGGTCGCCGCGCCGGCCGCTCGCGTCAGGTGGCCCCCCTGGTCGTGCGGCACCTGTGGGAGCGTCCCACCCGGGGAGGTCGACCCCTCCCTACACTCATGGTCGTGGCACTCGTCGGCAGGGCCGCCGAGCAGGAGACGGTCGGACGCCTCCTCGCCTCGGCGCGTCTCGGCCGCGGTGGCTCGTTGGTCGTCGCGGGCGATCCCGGGGTCGGCAAGACCTCGCTGCTGGAAGACGCGCTCGAGGTTTCCGCGTCCGGCGATGCCGTGCGCGTGCTCAGCGTGACCCCGGCGGAGGTCGAGCAGGACCTGCCGTTCGCCGCCCTGCACGCGCTGCTGCTGCCGGCCCTGCCCCTGCTCGACGACATCCCTGCCCCGCAGGCCGCCGAGCTCGGGGCCGCGCTGAGCGTGCGCCGGGGCGGCGGGCGGGACCGGTTCGCGATCGGCGCCGCGACCCTGAGCCTGCTCAGCCGGTACGCCGAGGACGGCCCGGTCGTCGTCGTCCTGGACGACGTGCAGTGGGCGGACAGGCCGTCGGTCGACGCGCTCGCGTTCGCCGCCCGGCGCGTGCGCGACGACCCTGTCGCGGTGCTGGTCGCCGGTCGCAGCGGAGAGCTCCCGGAGCCCGTGCACGGCCTGCCGGTGCTCGAGCTCGCGGGCCTCACGCTCGATGCCGCCGCGGAGCTGCTCGCCGCGACCGACCCGGACGGCTCGGCGCGCACGCTCGACGCGCTCTACCGCGAGACGCAGGGGAACCCGCTCGCCCTGCTGGAGCTGGCCGGCGAGCCCGAGGACGGGGCGGCCGTCGGCGCCGCCGACGTGGAGCTCCCGCACACGCTCCCCGCCAGGGTCCAGGGTGCCTTCGCGCGACGCCTGGACACCCTCACGGCGCCCGAGCGCGCCGTCACCCTCGTCGCGGCGCTGTCGGGCGGCGACCTCCGCCTGACCCGCGCCGCCTGCCGACGGCTCGACCTCGACCCGGCCGGGCTGGACGGCCCGACCCGGTCGGGGGTGCTCACGGTCCGGCAGGGACGGGTCATGTTCCGGCACCCGCTGCTGCGCTCGGTGGTCTACGGGGACTCCGACGAGGGGCTGCGGCGCACGGCGCACCGGGCCCTCGCGGCCGAGCTCCACGACGTCGACGCGGACCGGCACGCGTGGCACCTCGCGGCGGCGACGACGGGGCTCGACGAGGACGTCGCGGCGCTCCTCGACGCGCTCGCGGCGCGATCGGCGGCGCGCACGGCGTACACGGTCGCGTCGACGGCGCTCGAGCGCGCCGCCCGGCTGAGCCCGGCCCCCGAGGCTGCCCGGTCGCGGCTCGTCGCCTCCGCGCGCGCCGCGTGGTCCGGGGGCCTGCCGGCCCGCGCCCTCGCGCTGCTGGACCAGGCCGAGCCGCGGGGAACGCCGCCCTCCGCGTCAGGCGCCGAGCTGCGCGCCACGATCGCCGTGCGCTCGGGCTCCGTGCGCGACGGCCTCGACCTGCTCGAGCAGGCCGCCGCCCTCGCGCCGGTCGACGAACGCGTCCTCCTCCTCGCCGAGGCCACGCGCGCCTGCATGTACCTGGTCGACACGACCGCGCTGCGTCGCGTCGAGGCGCGGGTCGCGGCCGTCCTGCCCCACGTGGCCGACCCGGTGAGCCGCGCGGTCGGGCTCGCCGCGTCCGGGACGACGGGCGTGCTGCTCGGGCGCGACAGCACCTCCCGGCTGCGCGACGCCGTCGCCCTGCTGGCCGACGTCGACCCGCTCGTGCACCCCGCCGCCCTTCCCTGGCTCATGCTCGCGCCGCTGTTCCTGCGCGACGCCCGCTCCGGCGCGGAGCTGCGCGCGCTCGTGGACCAGGTCCGCTCGCAGGTCGGCGTGGGTGCCCTGCCCGACGTGCTCTTCCACGTGGCACGGGACCAGGCGACGACGAGCGCGTGGGACCGGGCCGCGGCCAACTACGACGAGAGCGCCCGGCTGGCGCGGGAGACAGGCCAGGGCGGGGCGCTCGCCATGGCGCTCGCGGGCCTGGCCTGGCTCGAGTCCCGCGAGGGTCGGAGTGCCGCGTGCCGCGCGCACGCGGCGGACGCGTCGGTGCTCTGCCGCGACCGCTCGATGCACTTCGGCGAGATCTGGTGCGAGCTGGCGCTGGGCGACCTGGCACTGTCCGAGGGGGGTTCGGACGAGGCGGCGACGCGGTTCCTCGACCTCACCGCCCGGCTCGAGCAGCTCGGCGTCCGCGACCCGGACCTGCATCCCGGACCGGAGCTGGTCGACGCGCTCCTGCGGACGGGCCGCGTCGCCGCGGCCCACGAGGTCGCCGACCGCTTCGTCGCCGCCGCGGAGGCGAGCGGCCGGCCCTGGACCCGGGGACGCGCCGACCGGGCGCTCGGCCTCGTCGCGCCCGAGGACGCGTTCGAGGTCCACTTCCGGTCCGCTCTCGGGCGCCACGGTGAGACCCGCGACCTCTTCGAGCGCGCCAGGACGCAGCTCGCGTACGGGATGAGGCTGCGCAGGGCCGGCCGGCGGGTGGACGCCCGGCCGCACCTCCGGACGGCGCTGACCACCTTCGACGACCTCGGCGCGGTCCGGTGGGCGGCCAACGCCCGGACCGAGCTCGAGGCGACCGGGGAGAAGGTCCCTCCCCGCGGGGACGTCGGGCGGGAAGCCCTCACGCCTCAAGAGCTGCAGGTCTGCCTCCTGCTCGTCGACGGCCGGACCACCCGAGAGGCCGCGGCCGCGCTCTTCCTCAGCCCCAAGACGGTCGAGTACCACCTGCGCAAGGTGTACACGAGGCTCGGCATCCACTCGCGCGACGAGCTCGCCGTCGTCCTCCGAGGGACCGGTTGACCGCCGGCCCTCTCGTGCGCCGTCGTCAGGGCGAGCCCGCGACCGCATAGGCTTCCGGGGTGGACGGACCTGAGCCCCGAACCCCCCGCACGCCCGCCCCGGCCGGCCCGCGCACGAAGGGCTGGGTCATCGGTCGCATCGTCGGCGCACCGGTCATCCTCACGCCGTCGTGGTTCCTGGCCGCGGCGATCCTCACGGTGCTGTTCGTCCCCACGGTGCGGCGGCTCGCGCCGCACCTCGGCAACGAGGTGTACCTCGTCTCGCTCGCGTTCGTGCTCCTGCTGTTCGCGTCCGTGTTCCTGCACGAGGTGGCGCACGCGCTCGTCGCGCGGGCGCGCGGGCAGCACGTCACCGAGCTCGCCGTCACGCTGTGGGGCGGGCACACCGCCTACTCGGGGACGTCCGCGCGCCCGCTCGACGGCTTCCTCATCTCCGTGGTCGGGCCGCTGACCAACCTGGCGCTCGCGGTCGTGTTCTGGGTGACCTTCCAGGCGCAGCCGACGTTCTCCGTGCCCGCGCTGCTCCTGTACGCCGGGGCGTTCTCCAACGCCTTCGTCGGGATCTTCAACCTGCTGCCCGGGCTGCCGCTCGACGGTGGGCAGATCCTCGAGTCGGCCGTGTGGGCCGCGACGGGGTCGCGCACCAAGGGCACGGTCGCGGCGGGCTGGGTCGGGCGCGCCGTCGCCGTCGGCGTCGTCGCGTGGGCACTGGTGTGGCCGCTGGCCGTCGGGCGCCAGCCCGACCTGTGGACGGTCGCGTGGGCCGCGCTCATCGGCGCCTTCCTCTGGAGCGGCGCCGGGCAGGCGATCACGGTGGGACGTTCGCGCGAGGCGGTCTCCGGGCTCTCCGTGCGTGGCCTCGCGCGGCCCGCCGTCGCCGTGCCGTCCGCGGCGACGGTCGGGGCCGTGGGCCGTGCGGTGGCGCTCGCGGGCGGCCCGCACGTCCTCGCCGTCCTCGTCGACGGGACGGGACGCCCCGTCGGGTACGCGGACCCCGCCGCCGCGTCGGCCGTGCCGCCGGACGCCGCGGAGACGACGCCCGTGGGCGCCGTCGCCGTCCCGCTGCCCGCGGGCGCGACGATCGACGCCCACCTCCAGGGCCAGGACATGCTCGCAGTGCTGGCGCGGGTCGGGCGCGACGGCGCCGTCGTCGTCGTGACCGACGGCGGCCGGGTGGTCGGGGCGCTCGAGGTCGCCCGCGTCGTGGCCGCGCTGCGGGACGCGCAACGCGGTCGCTGACCGCGCCCGGGCCGTAGGATGGTCGCCCGTGACCTCCGAGCCTGCCGCCACGCCCGGCCCCCAGACGACGCCCTCCGGACCGGAGGGCACCGCCGTGCCCGCGGCCACCGCCTCGGACCGCCCCGGCGCGACGGGCGCCGACGAGCGCCGCGGGCCCCTGCGCGTGGGCGACAAGGTCCAGCTCACCGACCCGCGCGGACGCCTGCACACCATCACGCTCGCGCCCGGAGCGACCTTCCACACGCACAAGGGCTACCTGCGTCACGACGACCTCATCGGGCAGCCCGAGGGCAGCGTGGTCCGCAACACGGCCGAGATCGAGTACCTCGCGCTGCGCCCGCTGCTCGCGGACTACGTGCTGTCCATGCCGCGCGGCGCGGCGGTCGTCTACCCCAAGGACGCGGGGCAGATCGTCGCGATGGCGGACATCTTCCCCGGCGCGCGCGTCGTCGAGGCGGGCGTCGGCTCGGGCGCGCTGACCATGTCGCTCCTGCGCGCCGTCGGCGACGCGGGCGAGCTGCACTCGATCGAGCGCCGCGACGACTTCGCGGCCATCGCGCGCGGCAACGTCGAGACCTTCTTCGGGGGTGTGCACCCCGCCTGGACGCTGTCGGTCGGCGACCTCGCCGACGTGCTGCCGACCGTCGCCGAGGACGGCACCGTGGACCGCGTCGTCCTCGACATGCTCGCGCCGTGGGAGAACCTCGACGTCGTCGCCCGCGCGCTCGTCCCCGGCGGTGTGCTCGTCTGCTACGTCGCCACGACGACGCAGCTCTCGCGTCTCGCGGAGGACCTGCGCGCCGACGGGCGCTACGCCGAGCCGGTCGCGTGGGAGTCCATGGTGCGGGGCTGGCACCTCGAGGGCCTCGCCGTGCGCCCGCAGCACCGCATGATCGGCCACACGGGCTTCCTGCTCACCGCGCGCCGTCTCGCGGACGGCGTCGCGCCGCCCGAGCGCAAGCGCCGCCCCGCCAAGGGCGCGTACCCCACCGACGCCGAGCAGTGGTCGCCCGAGGAGCTCGGCGAGCGTCCGGTCTCGGAGAAGAAGATCCGCCGCGTGCGGCGCGACGTCGGCCAGGGCCCGGAGCAGACCGCCACCCCTGGCTCCTCGCCGGACGAGCACCCGTCCGACGTGTCGGAGGCATGACGGTCCGGTAACGATCGGGACCCGGTCGTCTCACGCTGGGTGTCGTCCGTGTGCTCGGGCGAGGATTGTGCCTAAGGTCTACACCCGACCGCCGGACGGTGGTCGGCACGGGTGCCCTCGCGGGTCCGCCGTCCGCCGTCCAGCACGCGGTCGGGCGAGCCGCCGGCGAGAGGGGAACACCCGATGAGCGAGACATTCGGCCGTAGCGACGAGGCCCCGCAGAGCAGCGCGCGAGAGCTCGCGCTGCTGTCCGCGAAGAACGAGAGGCTCGCCGAGGCGCTGAGAGCTGCGCGGGACCAGATCCTCGACCTCAAGCGGCAGATCGACGACCTCGCCAAGCCTCCCGGCACGTACGCGGTGTTCCTCGCCGCGCACCCGGACGGGTCGGTCGACGTGTCCGCCGCCGGGCGCAAGATGCACGTCGGAGCCAGTCCGAGCCTGGACGTGGAGCGGCTGCGCCCCGGCCAGGAGGTCAAGCTCAACGAGGCGATGACCGTCGTCGCGGCGGGCGGGTACGAGCGCACGGGCGAGATCGTCACGGCCAAGGAGATCCTCGACGCCGACCGCGTGCTCGTCGTGGGTCGCGCCGACGAGGAGCGCGTCGTGCGCCTCGCGGGCTCGGTCGCGCACACGTCGCTGCGCGTCGGGGACTCGCTGACGATCGACACGCGCAGCGGGTTCGTGTTCGAGGTGATCCCCAAGTCCGAGGTCGAGGAGCTCGTCCTCGAGGAGGTCCCGGACATCGAGTACGAGGACATCGGTGGTCTCGGCCCGCAGATCGAGCAGATCCGCGACGCGGTCGAGCTGCCGTTCACGCACCCCGACCTCTTCCGCGAGCACGGGCTGCACCCGCCCAAGGGCGTCCTGCTGTACGGGCCGCCCGGGTGCGGCAAGACGCTCATCGCCAAGGCCGTCGCGAACTCGCTCGCGCACACCGTCGCGCGGGCGCGCGGCGAGGAGGTCGAGGCGGGCTCGGGCGCGGCGCGCAGCTACTTCCTCAACGTCAAGGGCCCCGAGCTGCTCAACAAGTACGTGGGCGAGACCGAGCGGCACATCCGCCTGATCTTCGCCCGCGCGCGGGAGAAGGCGTCCCAGGGCACCCCGGTCGTCGTGTTCTTCGACGAGATGGAGTCGCTGTTCCGCACGCGCGGCACCGGCCTGTCGTCCGACGTCGAGACGACGATCGTGCCCCAGCTCCTCGCCGAGATCGACGGCGTGGAGCGCCTCGACAACGTCATCGTCATCGGGGCGTCCAACCGCGAGGACATGATCGACCCCGCGATCCTGCGGCCCGGCCGCCTCGACGTGAAGATCAAGATCGAACGGCCCGACGCCGAGGGCGCCAAGGAGATCTTCGCCAAGTACCTCACCGAGGACCTGCCGATCCACGCCGCCGACCTCGCCGAGCACGGCGGCAACCAGCGCGAGGCCCTCGACGCGATGATCCGGTCCGTGGTCGAGCGCATGTACTCGGAGGAGGACGAGAACCAGTTCCTCGAGGTCACCTACGCGAGCGGCGACAAGGAGGTCCTGTACTTCAAGGACTTCAACTCGGGCGCGATGATCCAGAACGTCGTCGACCGGGCCAAGAAGTCCGCGATCAAGGACTTCCTCGCCACCGGCCAGCGCGGCATCCGCGTCGAGCACCTCCTCTCGGCGTGCGTCGACGAGTTCAAGGAGAACGAGGACCTGCCCAACACGACCAACCCGGACGACTGGGCGCGCATCAGCGGCAAGAAGGGCGAGCGCATCGTCTTCATCCGCACGATCGTCCAGAAGAAGGGCGAGGGCGGCTCCCCGCGCACCATCGACACGGTGACCAACACCGGCCAGTACCTGTAGGACCGGCCGACCGACGCCCGAGACCCCGTCCGGGCGGCGACCCGCACGTGCGGGACGTCGCCCCCGGCGGGGTCTCGCGGCGTCGGTCGAAGGGTGCCGTCGTCGGTGGACACGGACCGCGCGCCGTCGGGGGACCGACATAGGGTGAACGCGTGAGCGTTCGACGGGTCATGGGGATCGAGACCGAGTACGGCGTCCTGCAGCCGGGGAAGCCGATGGCGAACCCGATGCTGATGTCGAGCCAGGTCGTCACCACCTACCGGGCGCTCGCCGCGCGCAGCGACGGAGCGCGCGGCCGGGCGCGCTGGGACTACGACGACGAGGACCCGCTCCAGGACGCGCGGGGCTTCCACGTCCCGCGGGCCTCGGCCCACCCGTCGCTGCTCACCGACGACCCGTCCCGGCCCGCGCCGTCGGGGCCGGTGGCGGAGCCCGGCGCGGGGGAGCAGACCGAGGCCTCGTTCCAGGAGGTCGCGCGGCCCACGACGGAGGAGTACGACGACCCGAGCGCGGCGAACGTCATCCTCACGAACGGCGCCCGGCTCTACGTCGACCACGCGCACCCGGAGTACTCGTCTCCCGAGGTCACGGTGCCGCACGACGTCGTGTGCTGGGACGTGGCGGGGGAGAGGGTGATGCTCGCGGCGTCGCGCGAGCTGGATCAGGTGCCGGGCGGGTCCGTCGTGCTCTACAAGAACAACGTCGACGGCAAGGGCGCGAGCTACGGCACGCACGAGAACTTCCTCGTGGACCGGGACGTCCCGTTCGGGGTGCTCGTGGAGATGCTCACCCCGTTCCTCGTGACCCGCCAGGTGTTCGCCGGCTCGGGTCGGGTGGGCCTCGGCCCGACCGGTGAGGAGCACGGCTTCCAGGTCTCGCAGCGCGCGGACTACGTCGAGGCCGAGGTCGGGCTGGAGACCACGCTGCGCCGCCCGATCGTCAACACGCGCGACGAGCCGCACGCCGACCGGCAGCGCTGGCGCCGGCTGCACCTCATCATCGGCGACGCGAACATGCTCGAGACCGCGACGTACCTCAAGACGGGCACGACGTCGCTCGTGCTGTTCGTCGTCGAGCACCTCGAGGAGCTGGGCCCGCAGGTGCGGGCGCGGCTCGCGGGCCTGCGGCTGGCGGACCCGGTCGCGGACGTGCAGCGGGTCAGCCGCGACCTGGACCTCACGCGTCGGCTCACCCTCGCCGACGGGCGCGAGCTGACCGCGCTGGAGGTCCAGCGCGAGTACCTCGCGGTGGCCGCGGAGGCGTCGGAGCGGCTCGCCGGCACCGACGGCGTCGACGCGCCCACGCGCGACGTGCTCGCCCGGTGGGCCTCCGTGCTCGAACGCCTCGGGACTGACCGCGACGCGTGCGCGCGCGACGTCGAGTGGGTCGCGAAGCTGCGGCTCCTCGACCGCCTGCGCGAGCGCGACGGCCTCGAGTGGGGTCACCCGCGGCTGGCGGCGATGGACCTCCAGTGGTCCGACGTGCGCCCCGAGCGCGGGATCTACCACCGGCTCCTCGCGGCGGGCGCGGTCGACCGCGTCGTCACCGAGCGCGAGGTCGGGGCAGCCGTGCACCACGCCCCGGAGGACACGCGTGCGTTCTTCCGCGGCGAGGTCATGGCGCGCTACGGGGACCAGGTCTCGGCCGCGAGCTGGGACTCCGTGATCTTCGACGTGCCCGGCGCGCCGTCGCTCCAGCGGGTCCCGATGATGGACCCGCTGCGGGGGACGCGGGCGCACATCGGTGCGCTGCTCGACGCGAGCCCGGACGCGGCGGCGCTCCTGGCGGGTCTGGCAGGCCCGTCGTGAGTCGCGGCGACTAGGCTGGACGTACGACGGCGCCCCGCCCCTCGCGGAACGGGCGCCGCGTGCGAGCAGGGCCGGGAAGGGCGCGAGCCCCGACCGGGTTGGAACGGACAGAGCGTCGGCGCGGGACCGTGCCGACGGACGAGGAGGCAGCCATGGCGGGTACCGAACGCACCCACGCGTCGCACGAGGACCGGCGTCCCGACGACGAGCCCGAGGGCCCCGAGGTCCCGGTCGCGCCGCAGGCGCAGTCTCGCGACGCGGAGGTCGACGCGCTCCTCGAGGAGATCGACGAGGTGCTGGAGACGAACGCGGAGTCCTTCGTCCGGGGCTTCGTCCAGAAGGGCGGCGAGTAGGAAGGGTGACGGCAACCCGATGAGCACGGACCAGCCAGGGCGCCTGCCCGACGCGTTCACGACCCCCGGGTCGTCGTCCTTCCTGGACTTCCTGTCCGGGCACGCCCCGGACCTGCTGCCGTCGCACCGCGCCGCCGGGCACACGTCCGGTGGTGTCGCGCCCGACGCGCCGCACGCGACGACGATCGTGGCGCTCACGTTCGGCGCGGAGGGCGTCGCGGGCGGCGTCGTCATGGCGGGCGACCGTCGCGCGACGATGGGCTCGATGATCGCGAACCGCGAGATCGAGAAGGTCTTCCCGGCGGACGAGTTCTCGGCGGTCGGGATCGCGGGGACCGCAGGGATCGCGGTCGAGCTCGTGCGCCTGTTCCAGCTCGAGCTCGAGCACTACGAGAAGATCGAGGGCTCCCTGCTCTCGCTGGACGGCAAGGCGAACCGCCTGTCGACGATGATCCGGCAGAACCTCGGCCTCGCGATGCAGGGCCTCGCGGTGGTCCCGCTGTTCGCCGGTTTCGACCTCGACCGCGCCGGCGGGCGCATCTTCTCCTACGACGTGACCGGCGGCCGGTACGAGGAGCGCGCCTACCACTCGGTGGGCTCCGGGTCGGTGTTCGCGCGGAGCTCGCTGAAGAAGCTGTGGCGCACCGAGCTCGACCGGGAGGCGTCGGTGCGCGTCGCGGTCGAGGCCCTGTACGACGCCGCCGACGACGACTCGGCCACGGGCGGACCCGACCCGGTGCGTCGCATCTGGCCGGTCGTCGCGGTGGTGACGCAGGCCGGGTACGAGCGCGTCCCCGACGACGAGCTCGCGGCCGTCGTCGAGCAGATCGTGGCCGAGCGGTCTGGTACCGGCGTGCCGCGTCGTCGGCCTGCGGTGACGAACGCCGAGGCGGTCCCGCACGACCAGCCGCACGACCAGTCGCAGGGCCCCGCGTCGGGAGGTGACGCCGAGTGAACATGCCCTTCTACGTCTCGCCCGAGCAGCTCATGAAGGACCGGGCGGACTTCGCGCGCAAGGGCATCGCCCGCGGCCGTTCCGTCGTCGTCCTCGCGTACGAGGACGGGATCGCGTTCGCCACGGAGAACCCGTCGCGTGCGCTGCACAAGATCTCGGAGATCTACGACCGCATCGCGTTCGCCGCGGTGGGCAAGTACAACGAGTTCGAGAACCTGCGGGTCGCGGGCGTGCGCTACGCGGACCTGCGGGGCTACTCCTACGACCGCACCGACGTCAACGCGCGCGGGCTCGCGAACGCGTACGCCCAGACGCTCGGCACGGTGTTCACCACGGAGTCCAAGCCGCTCGAGGTCGAGCTCGTCGTCGCGGAGGTCGGACGCACCTCGGCGCAGGACCAGCTCTACCGGATCTCCTACGACGGCTCCGTCGCCGACGAACAGGGTGTCGTCGTCATGGGCGGGCAGGCCGACCAGCTCGGTCGCGTGCTCCAGGACGCGTGGCAGCCCGGCCTCGGCCTGGCCGAGGTGCTGCGGCTCGCCGTGCGCGCGCTCGGCGCGGGCGGCGACGGGGAGGAGGTGCGGACCATCCCGGCCGCGCAGCTCGAGGTCGCCGTCCTGGACCGCACCCGCCCGCGCCGCGCGTTCCGCCGGATCTCGGGGACCGCGCTCGAGGACCTCCTCGCGGACGGCGACGGCCCGACGACGGCCGCCGACGTCGCGACCGACGACGCGGGCGGCGCGACGGGCGCCGGCCCCGCGACGGACGAGGGGTAGGAGCGCGATGGACCGCAGGATCTTCGGGCTGGAGACCGAGTACGGCGTGACGTGCGCGTCGGACGACGGCCGGGGGCTGTCGGCGGACGAGGTGGCGCGCTACCTGTTCCGCAAGGTGGTCGCGTGGGGGCGCTCGTCCAACGTGTTCCTGCGCAACGGGTCGCGCCTGTACCTCGACGTCGGCTCGCACCCCGAGTACGCCACGGCCGAGTGCGACGACGTGCACCAGCTCGTCGCGTACGACCGCGGCGGGGAGCGGATCCTGGAGGGCCTCGTCGCCGACGCGCAGCAGCGCCTCGAGCACGAGGGCCTGCCCGGGCGCATCCACCTCTTCAAGAACAACACCGACTCGGCCGGCAACTCGTACGGGTGCCACGAGAACTACCTCGTGCGGCGTCAGGGCGACTTCTCGCGCCTGTCCGACGTGCTCGTCCCGTTCCTCATCACCCGCCAGGTGCTCACGGGCGCGGGCAAGGTCCTCGCGACGCCGCGCGGCGCGGTCTACTGCCTGTCGCAGCGCGCCGACCACATCTGGGAGGCCGTCTCCAGCGCCACGACGCGGTCCCGACCGATCATCAACACGCGCGACGAGCCGCACGCCGACGCCGAGAGCTACCGGCGCCTGCACGTCATCGTCGGCGACTCGTCGATGGCGGAGACGACGACGATGCTCAAGGTCGGCTCGACCGACCTCATCCTGCGCATGGTCGAGGCGGGCGTGCCCATGCGCGACCTGGCGCTCGAGAACCCGATCCGGTCGATCCGCGAGATCAGCCACGACATGACCGGCAAGCAGCCCGTCCAGCTCGCGAGCGGTCGCACGGTCACCGCGATCGACCTCCAGGGTGAGTACCTCCAGCGCGTCAAGGAGTTCGTCGAGCAGGACGTCTCGCCGACGCCGGTCGTCAAGCAGGTCCTCGACCTGTGGGAGCGAGGGCTGCGCGCGCTCGAGACGGGCGACCTCTCGCTGGTCGACCGTGAGCTCGACTGGGTCATCAAGTACCGGCTGATCCAGCGCTACCAGGCCAAGCACGGGCTCGAGCTCGACGACCCGCGGATCGCGCGCCTGGACCTCGCGTACCACGACATCTCGCGCACCGAGGGGCTCTACAACCTCCTCGCCGCGCGCGGCATGGTCGAGCGCGTCACGACGGACCTCGAGGTGTTCGAGTCGACGGCGGTCCCGCCGCAGACGACGCGCGCCAAGCTGCGCGGCGACTTCGTGCGCGCCGCGCAGGAGGCGCGCCGGGACTACACGGTCGACTGGGTGCACCTCAAGCTCAACGACCAGGCGCAGCGCACGGTCCTGTGCAAGGACCCGTTCCGGAACGTCGACGAGCGCGTGGAACGCCTCATCGAGTCGATGTGACGCGGGACGTGATGTGACGAACCTGGCCCTCGCGGTCGGGCGCCCCGTGCGGGGCGCGCGGCCCGTCCGTCGTCGTGCGCCCGCGGTCCGGGCGGCGCTCGTGCTGCTCGTGGCGCTCGTCGCGACCCTCGTCCTCGCCGCGTGCACGGAGCCGGAGGACGCGACCCCGACGCCGTTGAACACCGACCTCACGGTGATCGGCTCGTCGGGAGCGCCGCCCGAGCTCCAGTACCGCGCCCCGCTCGACGTCCCCGAGGCGACCTCGGAGGTCGTGTGGCCGGGCGCCGGGGCCGAGCTCGTCGACGGCGGGCCGCTCCTGCTCAACCTCTACGCGCAGGACGTGAGCGACGGGACGGTCCTCCAGAACACGTACACGGACGCGCCGCGCTGGCGCGCGCTGACGGACGAGTCGATCGGGCGCGACCTGCGCGACCTCCTGCGCGGTCAGCGGGTGGGCGCCCGCCTCCTGCGGCTCGAGGAGGACGACGGCGTCCCCGTCGCGCTGGTCGTGGACGTGCTGCCGACCCGGGCGACGGGCGAGGCGGTCGCTCCCGTCGAGGGCCTGCCGACCGTGACCCTGGCCGAGGACGGGGCGCCGAGCGTCACGGTGCCGCCCGAGACGGCCGCGCCCGCGGGGCTCGTCGTGCAGCCGCTGATCCGCGGCGACGGTCGCCAGGTCGAGGTCGGTCAGGTCGTCACGGTCCGGTACACGGGCGTGCGCTGGTCCGACGGCGAGGTCTTCGACTCGACGTGGACGGACGGCACCGCGCCGCTGTCGATCATGATCGGGATCGGGGAGGTCATCGAGGGGTGGGAGCAGGGCCTCCTCGAGCAGTCGGTCGGCAGCCAGGTGCTGCTCGTCGTCCCACCGGACCTCGCCTACGGCGAGACGGCCAACCCGCTCGCGGGCGAGACCCTCGTCTACGTCGTCGACATCCTCGACGCCCAGTTCCCGGTGACCGCGGAGGAGGCCGCCGAGGGCGGCACCGACGGCGCCGGCACCGACACGACCGGCGACGCGCCGGCCGACCAAGGAGAGTCCTCATGACCGTCGCGATCCGCGTGATCCCGTGCCTCGACGTCGACGCGGGGCGCGTCGTCAAGGGCGTGAACTTCGAGAACCTGCGCGACGCGGGCGACCCCGTCGAGCTCGCCTCGCGGTACGACGCCGAGGGTGCGGACGAGCTGACGTTCCTCGACGTCTCGGCGTCGTCGGGGAACCGGGAGACGACGTACGACGTCGTGCGGCGCACCGCCGAGCAGGTCTTCGTCCCGCTCACCGTCGGCGGCGGCGTGCGCTCGGCGGAGGACGTGGACCGCCTCCTGCGCGCCGGCGCGGACAAGGTGGGGGTCAACACGGCGGCGATCGCCCGCCCCGAGCTCATCGCCGAGATCGCCGACCGCTTCGGCAGCCAGGTGCTCGTCCTGTCCGTCGACGCGCGGCGCACGACGGGCGACGTGCGCACGGAGTCCGGGTACGAGGTCACGACCCATGGCGGGCGCCGGGGGACGGGCATCGACGCCGTGGAGTGGGCCGCACGAGCCGCGGGGCTCGGGGCCGGGGAGATCCTCCTCAACTCCATGGACGCCGACGGCACGACCGCGGGCTTCGACCTCGAGATGCTCGCCGCGGTGCGCTCCGAGGTCCGCGTCCCGCTCGTCGCGAGCGGAGGCGCCGGGACGCCCGAGCACTTCGTGGCCGCGGCGCGCGCCGGGGCTGACGCCGTGCTCGCCGCGAGCGTCTTCCACTTCGGCGCACTGACGGTCGCGCAGGTCAAGGACGCGATGCGCGCTCAGGGCGTCGAGGTGCGTTGAGGCACCCTCCCTCGTGACCGCCGTCCCCGGCACGGCCGCGACCGGGTGACGGAGATCCCTCCGGGCGTGTCAGGGGTGCATGAGAGGATCGTGCAACCCCCTGAACGAAAGACGAGGACCGTCCCGTGCCCGGCAGCAGGACGCGCCCCACCGGCGCCGACGCCCAGCCCGCCCCGACCGACCTGCCGGCCCCGACGGACCGGCCCGACCCGCCCCCGGACCTGCTCCCCGACGAGCCGGCCGTCCGGCGGCCGCACGCCCTGACCGGGTCGCGCGTGCGCCGGTCGCTCGCCCTCATGGGCCGCGGCATCCGCGACGAGCCGCGCACGTACGCGCTCGCCATCGGGTCCTCCGCGCTCTTCGGGGCGCTCACCGTCGCCGTCAGCAGCGCGATCGGCACCGCGACGGACGAGGTGGTCGTCCCCGCGCTCGCGGGCGACGCGGCCGCGCGCGGCCGCATCTGGGTCGCGGGGCTCGTGCTCGCCGGCATCGCGGTCTCGCTCGCGGCGAGCGTGGCCGCACGCCGCATCTTCGCGGGCAACGGGTACGCCGCGCTCCAGGCACGGCACCGCACGGCGGTGACGCGCCAGTACCTGCGCCTGCCCATGTCGTGGCACCGCTCGCACCCCGCGGGGCAGCTCCTGTCGAACGCGAACTCCGACGTCGAGGCGGCGACGGGCGTGTTCAACCCGCTCCCGTTCGCGCTCGGTGTCGTCGTCATGATCGGCGTCGCCGCGGTGATGCTCTTCCGTGTGGACGTCTGGCTCGCGTGCGCCGCGCTCGTCGTGATCCCGGTCGCGATCGCGGTGAACATCGTCTTCCAGCGCTACATGTCACCCGCGATCACGCGCGCGCAGCAGCTCCGCGCCGAGGTCTCGGACGTCGCGCACGAGAGCTTCGAGGCCGCCCTGCTCGTCACCTCGCTCGGCACCGCGGACCGCGAGGAGCGCCGCTTCGCGGAGCGCACCGACGAGCTGCGCGCCGCGAACGTGCGCGTCGGCGTCGTCCGGGCGTTCTTCGACCCGGTCATCGAGCTCCTGCCGTCACTCGGCACGCTCCTCGTCCTGGCCGTCGGGACCGTCCGGCTCACCTCGGGCGGCGTCGCGGCGGGCGACATCGTCACGGCCGCCTACCTCCTCACGGTCATGGCCGTACCCGTCCGGGCGTTCGGGTGGGTGCTCGGCGAGCTCCCGCGCGCGCTCGTCGGGTACGAGCGCATCAGCCGCGTCGTCGACGCCGGCGGGGTGCTGCGCCCCGGGGCAGGCGGCCTCCCCGGCGGGGGCTCCGGCCTGGGCGTGCGCCTCGAGGGCGTCGGCGTGGACGTGCGTGCAGGCGGACGCGTGATCACCCTGCTCGACGGGATCGACCTCCAGGTCGATCCCGGGACCACGGTCGCGGTCGTCGGCCCCACGGGCGCGGGCAAGACGACGCTCGTGTCGCTGCTCGCCCGGCTCTCCGACCCCACGCGCGGCCGCGTCGTGCTCGACGGCACCGACGTGCGCGAGGTGCGCGAGACCGACCTGACGTCCCAGGTCGCCCTGGTGGCGCAGCAGGCCTTCGTCTTCGAGGACTCCGTGCGGGCGAACGTCACGCTCGTCGACGACGGCGACCCGGGCCCGGACGACGACCGAGTCTGGGAGGCGCTGCGCCTGGCGCGCGTGGACGACGTCGTCGCGCGCCTGCCGGAGGGCCTGGACGCGCCGCTGGGGGAGCGCGGGGCGAACCTGTCCGGCGGCCAGCGCCAGCGGCTCGCCATCGCGCGCGCCCTGGTGCGCCGTCCCCGCCTGCTCGTCCTCGACGACGCGACGTCCGCGGTCGACCCGCGCGTCGAGCAGCAGATCCTCGCGGGCCTCGCCCGCGAGGGGGCGGACCGCCCGACCGTCGTCATGGTGGCGTACCGCATGTCGAGCGTCGCGCTCGCGGACGTCGTCGTGCACGTGGAGTCCGGCCGTGTGGTCGACGTCGGGACGCACGACGAGCTGCTCGCGCGCGACGCCGGGTACCGCGAGCTCGCGACCGCGTACGCGCGCGAGGCCGAGCGGCGCGAGCAGGAGCGTGCGGACGCCACCGACGACACCTCGCGGGAGGCGGCCGAGGACGGCCGTGAGGGGCACGACGAGGACCGTCGGAGCGACGACCTCGAGCGGCGGGAAGAGATCGAGGAGGACGACGTCGTGCGGCACGTCGAGACGGGGGCGCTGGAGGAATGAGCCGGACCACCACGCAGAGCGAGCGCACCGACGCGACGAGCGCAGTACCCGGTCCCGGCGCGCCCGGTCGTGCCGCGGACGCCCGGATCGCCTCGGCGAGCTCGCTGGGCGTCCTCGCGACCCTGCGCCGAGGCGTCCAGGTGTCGCCGCAGATCCTCGACGGCATCTGGGTCACGCTCGGGCTCGCGGTCGCGGCCGCGCTGGGCCGCGTCGTCGTCCCGGTGACCGTCCAGCAGACCGTCGACACCGGCGTGCTCGCCGACGGCGGGCCGGACACGACGCGCGTCGCCGTGCTCGTCGGCGCGGCCGCGGTCGTCATCGTCCTCGCGGGCCTCTGCTCCGCCTTCGTCAACGTCCGGCTGTTCCGCTCGACCGAGGCGGGCCTCGCCGGCCTGCGCGTGCGGGCGTTCCGGCACGTGCACGACCTGTCCGTGCTCACCCAGAACACCGAGCGGCGCGGGTCGCTCGTCTCGCGCGTGACGAGCGACGTCGACACCATCTCGCTCTTCGTCCAGTGGGGCGGCATCATGCTGCTCGTCTCGGTGCTGCAGATCGGCGTCGCGACGGTCCTCATGGCCGTCTACTCGTGGCAGCTCACGCTCGTGGTCTGGGCGTGCTTCGTCCCGTTGTTCCTCGTCCTGCGCCCCGCGCAGGCGCGCGTCAACGACGCGTACACGCAGGTCCGGGCCCGCGTCGGCGGGATGCTCGGCGCGATCTCCGAGTCGATCGTCGGGGCCGAGACCATCCGCGCGTACGGCGCGGGCGCGCGCACCGCGCGGCGTGTCGACGCCGCCGTCGACGCGACGCGGCGGGCGATGGTCCGGGCGCAGAAGCTCGTCGCCGTCGTCTTCTCGAGCGGCGTGCTCGTCGCGAACCTCGTGCTCGCCGTGGTCGTCGTGGTCGGGTCCTACCTCGGGGTGGCGGGCGACATCTCGGTCGGCCAGCTCCTCGCGTTCCTCTTCCTCGTCCAGCTCTTCACGGGTCCCGTGCAGATGGCGACCGAGATCCTCAACGAGCTCCAGAACGCCGTCGCCGGCTGGCGACGGGTCCTCGCGGTGCTGGAGACGCCTGTCGAGATCGTCGACAAGGGCGCCGACGGCGCGCGCAGCCCCCGCGGGCCCGCCCACGTGCGGCTCGAGGGCGTGCGGTTCGCCTACCCCGGCGGTCCCGAGGTGCTGCACGACGTCGACCTCGACCTCCCGGCACGGGCGTCCGTCGCCGTCGTGGGCGCGACCGGTTCCGGGAAGACGACGATCGCCAAGCTCGTCACCCGGCTCATGGACCCGACCGCGGGGCGCGTGCTGCTCGACGGCACCGACCTGCGCGACCTCGCCGTCGCGTCGCTGCGCGAGCGCGTCGTGCTCGTGCCCCAGGAGGGCTTCCTCTTCGACGGCACGCTCGCCGACAACGTGGCGTACGGGCTCCGAGGCGACGCCGAGCAGGAACCCGACGCCGCTCGCCGCGCCCGGATCGAGGCCGCCGTCGAGCGGCTCGGGCTCACCGACTGGGTCGCGGACCTGCCGGACGGTCTCGACTCCCCGGTCGGTCAGCGCGGCGAGTCGCTCTCCGCCGGGGAGCGGCAGCTCGTCGCCCTGGTGCGGGCCTACCTCGCCGAGGCCGACCTGCTCGTCCTCGACGAGGCGACGTCCGCCGTCGACCCCGCGACCGAGGTCCGCATCGCCCGCGCCCTCGCCTCCCTCACCGCGGGCCGCTCGACGCTGACCATCGCGCACCGCCTCTCCACCGCCGAGGCGGCGGACCTCGTGGTCGTGGTGGACGCGGGTCACGTCGTCGAGGTCGGTCACCACGACGACCTGGCGCGCGCCCGCGGCGTCTACGCCCGCATGCACGACGCCTGGGTCTCGCAGACCCGCTGAGCCGCGTGCCGACCTGGTGCGACGGCTCGACACGGGGGCGGGACGGTGGCGAGACGACGGACCGAGGTCGCGCCGGCGTCTGGCAGGATTCTCGGGTGCCCGACTCCACGACCGGCCCCACGACCGACACGTCGAACCGCACCGCGCTCGACCCCGGGATCGCCGCCCGGCTCAAGCGCGACGACGCAGGCCTGGTCGCCGCGATCGTCCAGCAGCACGACACGGGTGACGTGCTCATGCTCGGCTGGATGGACGACGAGGCGCTCCACCGGACTCTGACGACAGGACGCGTGACGTTCTGGAGCCGGTCCCGCCAGGAGTACTGGCGCAAGGGCGACACCTCGGGCCACGTGCAGGTCGTGCGCTCGGTCGCCCTCGACTGCGACGGGGACGCGCTGCTCGTGCGCGTCCACCAGGTCGGGGCCGCGTGCCACACCGGCACGCGTACCTGCTTCGAGGCCGGGGGAGACCTGGGCGCCGTCGTCGGCGACCTGCCGCCCGGCACCGCGGACCCCTCGACCACGCCCGACCCCGACCCTGAGGAGGAGAACCAGTGAGCGCGACCGTCGACCCGGCCGAGACCACCACCGTCCCCGCGGGCGGTCCCGCGTGGGGCGAGACGTGGCCCGTGCTCGACGGCTTCCGCGCGCTGGCCACGTCCCGACGGGTGGTCCCGGTGGTCCGGCGCCTGCTCGCCGACGACGTCACGCCCGTCGGTCTGTACCGCACGCTGGCGCAGGGCCGGCCGGGCACGTTCGTCCTGGAGTCTGCGGAGTCGGACGGCCGCTGGGCGC
Source organism: Cellulosimicrobium sp. E-16 (assembly GCF_049913115.1). Lineage (NCBI taxonomy): Bacteria > Bacillati > Actinomycetota > Actinomycetes > Micrococcales > Promicromonosporaceae > Cellulosimicrobium > Cellulosimicrobium sp. E-16. The sequence continues at coordinate 2,567,656 of NZ_CP183974.1, read as the reverse complement.
GGTACTCGTTCGTCGGGGTGGCCTCCCGGGCGACGCTCACGGCGCGCGACGGCCGGGCGGTGTGGTCCGGCGACGTGCCCGCCGGCGTCCCGATCGAGGGCGACGTCGTCGAGGTGCTGGAGGCGACGCTCGACGTGCTGCGGACGCCCGCCGTCGAGGGCCTGCCGCCGCTGACGGGCGGGCTCGCGGGCGCGATCGGCTGGGACGTCATCCGGCACTGGGAGCCGACTCTGCCTTCGGACGCGCCCGACGAACTGGGCGTGCCCGAGCTGACGTTGTGCCTCGCGACCGACCTCGCGGTCGTCGACCACGCGGAGGGCAGCGTGTGGCTCGTCGCCAACGCGATCAACTTCGACGACACGGACGAGCGCGTCGACGAGGCCTACGCGGACGCCGTGGCGCGGCTGGACGCGATGCAGGCCCGGCTGGTCGCCGGCGGCGCGCACGTCGCCTCGGTCGTCGCGCCGGACGTCACCGAGCCCGCGCTCGAGTTCCGCTCGACGCGCGACGAGTTCGAGGCGTCGGTCGTCGCCGGCAAGGACGCGATCCGCGAGGGCGAGGTGTTCCAGGTGGTGCTGTCCCAGCGCCTGGACCTCGACTGCCCGGCGGACCCGCTCGACGTGTACCGCGCGCTGCGGACGATCAACCCGAGCCCGTACATGTACTACTTCCAGCTCACGGACGCGGACGGGCGGGACTTCGCGGTCGTCGGGTCCAGCCCGGAGACCCTCGTGAAGGTCGAGGACGGCCGGGTCACGACGTTCCCGATCGCCGGCTCGCGCCCGCGCGGCGCGACGCCGGAGGAGGACGTGGCGCTCGGGGAGGAGCTCCTCCAGGACCCGAAGGAGCTTGCCGAGCACATCATGCTCGTGGACCTGTCGCGCAACGACCTCGTCAAGGTGTGCGAGCCGACGTCGGTCGAGGTCGTCGAGTTCATGGCGACCAAGCGGTTCAGCCACATCATGCACCTGTGCTCGACGGTCGTGGGGACGCTGCGCGACGGCGCGACCGCGCTCGACGCCTTCCGGGCGACGTTCCCCGCCGGCACGCTCTCGGGCGCGCCCAAGCCCCGCGCGATCGCCCTCATCGACGAGCTCGAGCCCGCGTCGCGGGGGATCTACGGTGGGACCGCGGGGTACTTCGACTTCGACGGGAACATGGACATGGCCATCGCGATCCGGACCGCGCTGATCCGCGACGGTCGGGCGAGCGTCCAGGCCGGCGGCGGTATCGTCGCCGACTCCGTGCCGGCGCTGGAGTACGCGGAGTCGCGCAACAAGGCCGCCGCCGCGGTCCGGGCCGTCCAGGTCGCCGCGCGGCTGCGGGGGCTCGCGTGAGCCGCCCGGCCGGGCCGAGCCGGCGCACCGCGATCTGGGTCCTGCTCCTGCTCGGGGGGGCGACCCTCGCGACGGCCGTGCCGACCTGGCTGAGCACGACCGGCGCGACGGCGCTCGACCCGCAGGTCGAGGTGACCGTCGCCGGGACGTCGGCGGCGCCCGGGGTGAGCGCGTCGGCGCTCGTGCTCGTCGCCGCCGCGCTCGCGCTGGGGCTCGTCGGCCGCGTGGGCCGGTGGGTCGTGCTCGCCGTCGCCGCCGCGAGCGGCGTCGTCGCGACCGTCTCCGCGCTCGGCGTCGCGCTCGACCCGGAGCCGAGCGCGCGGTCGGCCGTCGCGGACGCGACGGGCGTCACGGAGCTCACCGCACCGGTCGACCTGACCGTCGCGCCCTGGCTCGCCGCGACGCTCGGCGTCCTCACGGTGCTCGCGGTGGTGTGGGTCGCCGTCGGCTCGCGGTCGTGGGCCGGCGCGTCGACGCGGCACGAACGTGCGACCGGTGCGACGGCGGCCGCCGCCTCGGCGGCAGCGGGGACGACGGCGCCCGAAGGACCCTCGTACCCGTCCGGTGCCACGGAGCCCGCCTCGCCCGACGACCTCACCGACCACGACGCGTGGGACGCGCTGTCCCGCGGCGAGGACCCCACGGACCGCTGAGCAGCGCGGACACCCGCTCGCGTCGTCGGGGCGCACGACCGCGCGGGGGACGGGCACCGCCCCGGTCCGATAGGCTCTGACCACATCTTGACGAAAGGCACGACCCTCATGGCCGAGAACCAGCAGACCACCGAGATCGCCTACCTGCCGCCCGCGGCACCGCCCACGAACCACGGCCACACCGTCGCCGCGTGGTTCACGATGATCGGCATCATGGTCGGGGCCCTCGTGGCCGCGATCGGGGTGGTCGTCGCCGCCGTCTGGCTGTTCTGGGTGGGCATGGGCGTCGTGGCCGTCGCGCTGATCGGCGGGCTCGTGCTGCGGAACGCGGGCTACGGCCAGAAGCAGGCCACGCGGTGACGCAGCCGCCGGGACCCGGCCCGTACGACCCCGCAGGCCCGCAGGACGGGTCGCAGGCGCCCTACGGCTCGTCGGCGCCCGGCGGCCCCCAGCCGTCGACGGGCGACCCCGCGGGCACGCCCTACGCGGCGCAGCCGCAGTACCACGCCGGGCAGTACCCCGGCCAGCAGTACCCCGGCCAGCCGTATCCGGGCCAGCAGTACCCCAGCGAGCAGCACCCCGGCCAGCAGTACCCGGCCGGCGCCTACGGGGCGCCGCCGTACTACCCCAAGAACAGCCTGGCCATCTGGTCGCTCGTGCTGGGGATCGCCGCGTTCGTGCTGAGCTGCGGCTTCGTCACGGGCATCCCGGCGGTGATCGTCGGCAACGCCGCGAAGCGCGCGGTCGCCGAGGGGCAGGCGGACAACGACGGCATGGCGACGGCGGGGATCATCCTCGGCTGGGTCGCGATCGGGCTGTCGGTCGTCGGTGTACTGCTGCTCCTCCTCTTCTTCCCTGCCTTCCTCGCCTGGGTCGGCACGATCCCGGACCAGTACTGACGGGTGCGCACGTGACGTCCGAGGCCGTCCGACGTCGACGGGTCCCGCGCGCGGCGCAGGCACCCCTCGCGGTCGGCGCGCTCGTCGCGGCGGCGACGGCCTACGTCGGCGCCGTCGACCCGAACCGCCCGGGGCACTACGTCACGTGCCCCCTGCTCGCGCTGACCGGCCTCGCGTGCCCCGGGTGCGGCGGCCTGCGCGCCACCCACGACCTCGTCCACCTCGACCTCGCCGCGGCCTGGTCCATGAACCCGCTGTGGGTCGTCGTCGCGCCGCTGCTCGTCGCGCTGTGGGCCACGTGGCTCGTCCGGGCCTGGCGCGGGCGCCCGGCTCCCCGCCTCCCGGCCTGGCTCGCGTGGGCCTCGCTGGGTGTCCTCGTGCTGTTCGGCGTCCTGCGGAACGTGCCCGCCCTCGTCCCGTGGCTCGGCCCGGTGGCGGTCTGAGACGGTCGGGCAGCCCCGCGGCGGTCGTCTCGGGGGCTGGGCCGTGGTCATCGTCACTCGGGGTCGGCTCTACGATGGCAGGTACCTCCCTGTCAACGGGTCGGCCCGAACCTGTGGGTGCACGATGGCCGACCGGCCCGGCCGGGGGGCGGGACGACACGGGGAGTGGTGGGACGATGACGGTTCTGGACGACATCGTCGCGGGCGTGCGCGAGGACCTCGCGGTGCGTCAGGCGGCGACTTCGCTCGACGAGCTGAAGGAACGTGCGTCCCGCGTCCACGGCGCGCTGGAGGTCGTGAGCCGCCTCAAGGCGGACGACGCCGTCGCGGTCATCGCCGAGGTGAAGCGCTCGAGCCCCAGCAAGGGCGCGCTCGCCGCGATCTCCGACCCGGCCGAGCTCGCGGGGGAGTACGAGAAGGGCGGCGCGGCCGCGATCTCCGTGCTCACCGAGCAGCGCCGCTTCAACGGGAGCCTCGCCGACCTCGACGCGGTGCGCGCCCGGGTCGACGTCCCCGTGCTCCGCAAGGACTTCGTCGTGACGCCGTACCAGGTGTGGGAGGCGCGGGCGCACGGCGCCGACATCGTCCTCCTCATCGTCGCCGCGCTCGAGCAGACGGTCCTCACGTCGCTCGTCGAGCGCGTCCACTCGCTCGGCATGACCGCGCTCGTCGAGGTGCACACGCTGGACGAGGTCTCACGGGCGCTCGACGCCGGTGCACGCGTCGTGGGCGTGAACTCGCGCGACCTCAAGACCCTCGACGTGGACCGCACGACGTTCGCGCGCCTCGCTCCCGCCATCCCGGACGAGGTCGTCCGCGTCGCCGAGTCCGGCGTGCGCGGCCCGCACGACGTCATGGACTACGCCCGCTCCGGTGCGCACGCGGTGCTCGTCGGCGAGGCGCTCGTGACCGACGACGCCCCGCGCTCGTCCGTCGCGGACCTCGTCGCGGCCGGGTCGCACCCGTCGCTGTGGTCCGTGCGGCCCTGAGGCACGACGGCACCGTCCGTCACGCCGCAGGCGCCGCGCCCCGGCCCAGCACACCCCACCACGCAGGAGGACCGGCCCCGTGCCCGACTCGACACCTTCGACCACCTCCCGGAGCGCCGAGCACTCCGTGCGCGCCGACCTGACGCGCTCCCTCGCGACCCAGGAGGGTCCCTACTTCGGCGAGTTCGGCGGACGGTTCGTCCCCGAGGCGCTCATCGCCGCGCTGGACGAGCTGGAGACCGAGTACCGCAAGGCGCTCGACGACCCCGCGTTCGTCAACGAGCTCGCGCGTCTCCAGCGCGAGTACACCGGGCGCCCCAGCCCGCTCACCGAGGTGCCGCGCTTCGCGCAGCACGCGGGCGGCTCGCGCGTCTTCCTCAAGCGCGAGGACCTCAACCACACCGGCTCGCACAAGATCAACAACGTGCTCGGCCAGGCGCTGCTCGTCAAGCGCATGGGCAAGACGCGCGTGATCGCCGAGACCGGGGCGGGCCAGCACGGCGTCGCGACGGCGACGGCCGCGGCCCTGCTCGACCTCGAGTGCGTCGTGTACATGGGCGAGGAGGACACGCAGCGCCAGGCGCTCAACGTGGCCCGCATGCGCCTGCTCGGCGCGGAGGTCGTCCCCGTGACGATCGGGCAGCGCACGCTCAAGGACGCGATCAACGAGGCGCTGCGCGACTGGGTCGCGAACGTCGACACGACCCACTACCTGCTCGGTACGGTGACCGGCCCGCACCCGTTCCCCGAGATGGTGCGCGAGTTCCACCGCGTCATCGGCGAGGAGGCGCGCACGCAGATCCTCGACCGCATCGGTCGCCTGCCGGACGCGCTCGCGGCGTGCGTCGGCGGCGGGTCCAACGCCCTCGGCCTCTTCAACGCGTTCCTCGACGACGAGGGCGTTGAGCTCTACGGCTTCGAGGCCGGCGGTGAGGGTGTCGAGACCGGTCGGCACGCGGCCCGGTTCAGCGGCGGCGCCCCGGGCGTCCTGCACGGTGCGCGCTCGTACCTGCTCCAGGACGACGACGGGCAGACGCTCCCGAGCCACTCCGTCTCCGCAGGGCTGGACTACCCGAGCGTCGGCCCGGCGCACTCGTGGCTGCACGACCTCGGTCGCGCGAGCTACGAGCCCGTGACCGACTCCGAGGCGATGGACGCGTTCCGGCTGCTGTGCCGCACGGAGGGCATCATCCCCGCGATCGAGTCGGCGCACGCGCTCGCGGGCGCGCTGCGGGTCGGTCGCCGGGCCGCCGAGGCCGGCCGCACGGACCACGTGATCCTGGTGAACCTCTCGGGGCGCGGGGACAAGGACGTCGCGACCGCCGCCCGGTGGTTCGACCTCGTGGACGACGACGCGATCGCCGAGACGGCGACGGGCACGGAGGGACAGCTGTGAGCGCGGCGCAGACCAAGGACGCCCCCGGGGCGCCGACCGCGGGGACGACGTCGGTCACGGCGCGTCGCCTGCTCGAGCTGCGCGCGGAGGGCCGTGCCGGGCTCGTGGGCTACCTGCCGGTCGGGTTCCCGACCGTGGACCGCTCGATCGAGGCGGCGCTCGCGCTCGTCGAGTCGGGCGTCGACGTGCTCGAGCTGGGCGTCCCGTACACCGACCCGGTGATGGACGGCCCGGTCATCCAGGCCGCCGCCCAGACCGCGCTCGACGCCGGCGTGCGCGTCGCGGACGTGTTCCGCGTCGTGGCGGCCGTCACGGAGCGCACGGGCGGGCGGGTCCCCGTGCTCGTCATGACCTACTGGAACCCGGTCCTGCGCTACGGCGTCGACGCGTTCGCGCGCGACCTCGCCGCCGCCGGCGGCGCGGGTCTCATCACGCCGGACCTCATCCCCGACGAGGGCCGCGCCTGGCTGGACGCCTCGGAGTCGCACGGCCTGGACCGCGTGTTCCTCGTCGCGCCGAGCTCGACTGCCGAGCGGCTGCGGCTCACCGCGCGCGCGTCGCGCGGGTTCGTCTACGCCGCCTCGACGATGGGCGTGACGGGCGTGCGCGCCTCCGTCGGGCCGCAGGCGGCCCGGCTGGTCGCCGACACGCGCGCCGCCGGGGCCGACCTCGTCTGCGTCGGCCTGGGTGTCTCCACGGCCGAGCAGGCCGCCGAGGTGGGGCGCTACGCCGACGGCGTCATCGTCGGTTCCGCCTTCGTCCGCCCCCTGCTGGCCGACGCGCCGTGGGACGAGCGGATCGCCGCCCTGAAGGCCGTCGCGGCGGGGCTCGCCGCGGGCGTGCGCTCGGGGCGGGAAGGGGCCGGCGACGACGTCCCGGCCGTCACGACGACGTCCGGAGAGGTGGTCGCATGAGCGCCGCGCTCGCCGTCGGGCAGCTCGTGGAGGCCGCGGGTGCCCTGCCCGCCGCGATCCCGAGCCCCCCGCAGCACACGTGGTACGTCGGGCCGTTCCCGATCCGGGCGTACGCGCTCGCGATCCTCGCGGGCATCGCCGTGGCCCTCTGGCTCACGCGGCGCCGCTGGGTGGAGCGCGGGGGAGAGGCGGACGACGTCCTGGAGATCGCCTTCTGGGCGGTCCCGTTCGGGATCATCGGCGGACGTCTGTACCACGTGTTCTCGACGCCGGACCCGTACTGGGGCCCGAACGGCGACCCCGTCCGCGCCCTCTACGTGTGGGAGGGCGGTCTCGGCATCTGGGGCGCGGTCGCGCTCGGCGCGGTCGGCGCGTACATCGGGTGCCGCCGCCAGCGCGTGAGCTTCCCGGCGTTCGCCGACGCCCTCGCACCCGGGCTGCTGCTCGCGCAGGCCGTGGGTCGCCTCGGCAACTGGTTCAACCAGGAGCTCTTCGGCGGGCCCACGACGCTGCCCTGGGGGCTGCGCGTCGACGACTCCGTGGCCGCCGCGGCGGGCTATCCGCCGGGCACCTTGTTCCACCCGACGTTCCTGTACGAGATGGTCTGGAACATCGGTGCTGCCCTGCTCCTGATCTACCTGGACCGTCGGTTCCGGCTGGGTCATGGTCGGGTATTCTGGCTCTACGTCTTCGTCTACACGCTCGGTCGTGTGTGGATCGAGATGCTGCGCATCGACGAGGCAGAGCTCGTCCTCGGCCTCCGGCTGAACGTCTGGACCTCGATCCTGGTCGGCGTCGGTGCGTTGATTGCGTTTATCGTTGTCGGGCGTCGCCACCCCGGGCGCGAGGAGACGGTGTCCCTCGACGCTCCGGACGAGGCGTCCACCACGGGGTCCGAGGAGCCGGTCGAGGAGTCGACCGACGACGAGGACCCCTCGACGACCGAGGACTCCGACGACTCGGAGGAGTCCGAGCAGGCAGATGCCGCGCGACCAGACCCCGGTCGCTGAGCATCCGTCATTCATAGGCGAATCCGCCGGGCGACCGCCCGGTGGGTTCTGTCATGTCCATAGGGCCGACGACGTCCCGAATCCCCCAGCTGGAACCAGCCCGGCCGTCTCGGTCGGGCGCCTGTGAGGACGGTGTTGATGACCACGCCGCAGTATCGGGACGCGCACCGGGCACCCGCCCTGTCCGCCCCTCCCACGGCATCCGGTCTGTACGACCCCGCCGCCGAGCACGACGCGTGCGGCGTCGCCTTCGTGGCGACGCTCCGCGGCACGCCCGGACGCGACATCGTTGACGCGGGCCTGACGGCCCTGCTCAACCTCGACCACCGCGGTGCCGTCGGCGCCGAGGAGAACAGCGGCGACGGCGCCGGGATCCTCACGCAGATCCCCGACGCGTTCGTGCGCGACGTGGTCGACGCGGAGCTCCCGCCCGCCGGGCACTACGCCATCGGCATGGCCTTCCTCCCGCAGGACGCCGGCGCGGCCGCGGAGGCGGCCCGCGGCGTCGAGGCGATCGCGGCCGAGGAGAAGCTCGAGGTCCTCGCGTGGCGCGACGTGCCCGTGACCGCCGACCTCGTCGGCCCGAGCGCCCGCGCGTCCATGCCGCTGTTCCGTCAGATCGTCGTCGCGGACCCCGCGCGCGAGCTGTCCGGCGTCGAGCTCGACCGCCGCACGTTCCGCCTGCGCAAGCGCGCGGAGAACGAGCTCGGCCTGTTCTTCGCCTCGCTCTCGGCGCGCACCCTCACGTACAAGGGCATGCTCACGACGGCGCAGCTCGAGCCGTTCTTCCCGGACCTGTCCGACCCGCGGTACGCGAGCGAGATCGCGCTCGTGCACTCGCGGTTCTCGACGAACACGTTCCCGTCGTGGCCGCTCGCGCAGCCGTTCCGGATGATCGCGCACAACGGCGAGATCAACACGGTGCGTGGCAACCGGAACTGGATGGCGGCGCGCGAGGGCACCCTCGCGAGCGACGCCGTCGGCGACCTCGCGCCGCTCCTGCCGGTGTGCTCGGAGGGGTCGAGCGACTCGGCCAGCTTCGACGAGGTCCTCGAGCTCCTGCACCTGTCGGGCCGCTCGCTGCCGCACGCCGTGCTCATGATGGTCCCGGAGGCGTGGGAGAACCACGCCGACATGGACCCGGACCTGCGCGCCTTCTACGAGTACCACTCGACGCTCATGGAGCCGTGGGACGGGCCGGCGTGCCTCAACTTCACGGACGGCACCCTCATCGGCGCGGTCCTCGACCGCAACGGTCTGCGCCCGGGGCGTTACTGGGTGACCGAGGACGGCCTCGTCGTGCTCGCGAGCGAGGCGGGCGTGCTCGACCTCGACCCCGCGACGATCGTGCGCAAGGGCCGCCTCGAGCCGGGACGCATGTTCCTCGTCGACACCGGCCAGGGCCGGATCATCGAGGACGAGGAGATCAAGTCCCAGCTCGCCGCGCAGCGCCCGTACGCGCAGTGGGTCGCGGAGAACGCGGTCTACCTCGACCAGCTCCCCGAGCGCGAGCACGTCGCGCACAGCCCCGCGTCCGTCGAGCGCCGCCAGCGCGCCTTCGGGTACACGCAGGAGGAGCTCAAGGTCATCCTCACCCCGATGGCGAACACGGGGGCGGAGCCGCTGGGCGCGATGGGCACGGACACCCCCATCGCCGTCCTCGCGCAGCGACCGCGCCTGCTGTTCGACTACTTCACGCAGATGTTCGCGCAGGTGACGAACCCGCCGCTCGACGCGATCCGCGAGGAGCTCGTCACGTCCATCGGCGGTGCGATCGGCCCGGAGCCGAACCTCCTCGTCGACACGCCCGAGCACGCGCGCAAGCTCATGCTGCCGTTCCCCGTGCTCGACAACGACCAGCTCGCGAAGATCATCCGCGTCGACAAGGACCCGAAGCTCGCCGGCATCTTCCGCGCGGTGACGATCAAGGGCCTGTACCGCGTCGCGGGCGGTGGTGAGTCCCTGCTCGCCCGCCTCGAGGAGATCTTCGCCGAGGTCGACGAGCACGTCGCCGCGGGCGCGAGCTTCATCGTGCTGTCGGACCGCGACTCGGACGCCGAGCACGCCCCGATCCCGTCGCTGCTCCTGTCGAGCGCGGTGCACCACCACCTGCTGCGCCGGCACACGCGCACCCAGGTGTCGCTCGTCGTCGAGGCCGGCGACGTGCGCGAGGTGCACCACGTCGCGCTGCTCATCGGCTACGGCGCCGCCGCGGTCAACCCGTACCTCGCCATGGAGACGGTCGAGGACCTCGCGCTCCGCGGCTACCTCACGGTCGACCCGGCGAAGGCCGTCGCGAACCTCATCAAGGGGCTCGGCAAGGGCGTCCTCAAGGTCATGAGCAAGATGGGCATCTCGACCATCTCCTCGTACCGCGGCGCCCAGGTGTTCGAGGCGGTGGGCCTGTCCCACGACCTCGTGCAGGCGTTCTTCACGGGCACGACGTCGCGCCTCAGCGGCATCGGGCTCGACGTCGTCGCGGCCGAGGTCGCGGCGCGTCACGTCGACGCGTACCCCAAGTCCGGCAACCACCGCCCGCACGTCCGCCTCACGACGGGCGGCGAGTACCAGTGGCGCCGCGACAGCGAGGAGCACCTGTTCGACCCGGAGACGGTCTTCCGCCTCCAGCACGCCACGCGCGAGCGCCGGTTCGACATCTTCCGGCAGTACACGCACCGCGTGGACGAGCAGTCCTCGCGCCTCATGACGCTGCGCGGCCTCCTGGCCCTGCGCGAGGGCGAGCGCCCCGCGGTCCCGCTCGACGAGGTCGAGCCGGTGAGCGAGATCGTCAAGCGCTTCAACACGGGCGCCATGTCCTACGGGTCGATCTCCGCGGAGGCGCACGAGACCCTCGCGATCGCGATGAACCGCCTCGGCGGCCGGTCGAACACCGGCGAGGGCGGCGAGGACCCGGAGCGTCTGTACGACCCGGAGCGCCGCTCCAAGGTCAAGCAGATCGCCTCGGGGCGCTTCGGCGTCACGAGCGAGTACCTGACGAACGCGGACGACATCCAGATCAAGCTCGCCCAGGGTGCCAAGCCCGGCGAGGGCGGTCAGCTCCCGGGCCACAAGGTGTACCCGTGGGTCGCCAAGACCCGGCACTCGACGCCGGGCGTCGGGCTCATCTCGCCGCCGCCGCACCACGACATCTACTCGATCGAGGACCTCGCGCAGCTCATCCACGACGCGAAGAACGCGAACCCGGCGGCGCGCATCCACGTCAAGCTCGTCTCCGAGTTCGGCGTCGGGACGGTCGCGACGGGCGTGTCCAAGGCGCACGCGGACGTCGTCCTCATCTCGGGCCACGACGGCGGCACGGGTGCGAGCCCGCTGACGTCGCTCAAGCACGCAGGCACGCCGTGGGAGATCGGCCTCGCCGAGACCCAGCAGACGCTCGTGCTCAACAACCTGCGCGACCGCATCGTCGTCCAGGTCGACGGCCAGATGAAGACCGGCCGCGACGTGGTCGTGGCGGCGCTGCTCGGTGCCGAGGAGTTCGGCTTCGCGACCGCGCCCATGGTCGTGTCGGGCTGCGTCATGATGCGCGTGTGCCACCTGGACACGTGCCCGGTCGGCGTCGCGACGCAGAACCCCGAGCTGCGGGCCCGGTTCACGGGCAAGCCGGAGTTCGTCGTGAACTTCTTCGAGTTCATCGCCGAGGAGGTGCGCGAGTACCTGGCGCGCCTCGGCTTCCGGACCGTCGAGGAGGCCATCGGCCGCGTCGAGCTCCTCGACACGCGCAAGGCGGTCGACCACTGGAAGGCCCAGGGCCTCGACCTCGGGCCCGTGCTCGAGCGGCCCGTGCCGGTCGAGGGTGCGTCGCTGCGCAACACCACGACGCAGGACCACGGCCTCGAGAAGGCGCTCGACAACCAGCTCGTCGCCCTCGCCGAGGACGCGCTCGAGCGGCGCGAGCCGGTCCGCATCTCCCTGCCGGTGCGCAACGTCAACCGCACCGTGGGCACGATGCTCGGCCACGAGGTGACCAAGCGCTTCCGCGGCGAGGGCCTGCCCGACGACACGATCGACGTGACCCTCACCGGGTCCGCCGGCCAGTCGCTCGGCGCGTTCCTCCCGCGCGGCGTCACGCTGCGCCTGTTCGGCGACGCGAACGACTACGTCGGCAAGGGCCTGTCGGGCGGGCGGATCGTCGTGCGCCCGGACCGCAACGCGGTCCTCACCGGGTCGAGCAACGTCGTGGCGGGCAACGTCATCGGCTACGGCGCGACGTCGGGCGAGATCTTCCTGCGCGGTCGTGTCGGGGAGCGCTTCGGCGTCCGCAACTCGGGTGCGACGCTCGTCGTCGAGGGCGTGGGCGACCACGGCTGCGAGTACATGACGGGCGGCACGGTGCTCGTGCTCGGCCCGACCGGGCGCAACTTCGGCGCCGGCATGTCCGGCGGCACCGCGTACGTGCTCGACCTGCGTCAGGGCGCCGTGAACACGAGCGCGCTCGCGACGGGCGAGCTCGGCCTGAGCCCGCTCGAGGACGCCGAGGTCGAGCTCGTCGAGCAGCTCGTGCGTCGTCACCACGAGGAGACCGGGTCGCCGCTCGCGGCCGAGCTCCTCGAGGACTTCCCCGCGGCCGTCCAGCGCTTCACGCGCGTGCTGCCGACCGACTTCGCCCGCATGCGCTCGGCGCTCGAGAAGGCCGAGTCGGCCGGGCTCGACCCCGCGGCTCCGGGTGTGTGGGACCAGATCTTGGAGGTGGCCCGTGGCTGACCCTCGCGGATTCCTGAAGGTGCGGGAGCGCGAGCTCCCGCCCAACCGTCCGGTCGCCGTGCGCCTGCGGGACTGGAAGGACGTGCACGCGCACCTCGAGGAGGGCCAGGTCTTCCTCAAGGAGCAGGCCGGACGCTGCATGGACTGCGGCATCCCGTTCTGCCACCAGGGGTGCCCGCTCGGCAACCTCATCCCGGAGTGGAACGACCTCGTCTACCGCGACCAGTGGGCCGACGCGATCGACCGCCTGCACGAGACGAACAACTTCCCCGAGTTCACCGGTCGCGTGTGCCCGGCGCCGTGCGAGTCGAGCTGCGTGCTCGGCATCAACCAGCCCGCCGTGACGATCAAGAACGTCGAGGTCTCGATCATCGACGAGGCGTTCGCGCGCGGCTACGTCACGCCGCAGGTGCCGCAGCGCCTCACGGGGTCGACGGTCGCCGTCGTGGGTTCCGGTCCCGCCGGGCTCGCCGCGGCGCAGCAGCTCACGCGCGCCGGCCACACGGTCGCCGTGTACGAGCGGGACGACGCGATCGGCGGGCTGCTGCGCTACGGCATCCCCGACTTCAAGCTCGAGAAGCTCCACATCGACCGCCGCGTGGCGCAGATGGAGGCCGAGGGCACGCGCTTCCGCCCGGGCGTCGAGATCGGCGTCGACATCACGTGGGACGACCTGCGCGCGCGGTACGACGCCGTCGTGGTCGCCACGGGTGCGACGGTCCCGCGCGACCTGTCGATCCCCGGGCGCGAGCTCGACGGCATCCACTTCGCCATGGACTTCCTGCACCAGGCGAACGCCGTGGTGGCCGGCCGCGAGGTCGCCGACCAGATCACCGCCACGGGCAAGCACGTCATCGTCATCGGTGGCGGCGACACCGGGTCGGACTGCCTCGGCACCTCGCTGCGCCAGGGCGCGGCGAGCGTGACGACGCTCGCGATCGGCAAGCAGCCGCCGCTCGAGCGGTCCGCGACCCAGCCGTGGCCGACGGACCCCATCCTGTTCGAGGTGTCCTCGTCCCACGAGGAGGGCGGCGAGCGCGAGTTCCTCGCGTCGACCGTCGAGTTCCTCGGCGACGAGAACGGAGCCGTGCGCGCGCTGCGCGTCGCGGAGACCGAGTACCTGCCCGACGGCCGTCGCGTGCCCAAGGAGGGCACCGAGCGTGAGATCCCCGCGGACCTCGTGCTCGTCGCGATGGGCTTCACCGGGCCGGAGACGGCGACCATCACGACCCAGGCCGGCACGGACCTCACGAGCCGCGGCCTCGTGGCGCGCGGCGACGACTTCGCGTCGTCGCTGCCGGGGGTCTTCGTGGCCGGCGACGCGGGTCGTGGGCAGTCGCTGATCGTGTGGGCGATCGCCGAGGGTCGGGCGGCGGCGGCTTCCGTCGACGCCTACCTTCAGGGAGGGACCGAGCTGCCCGCGCCCGTGCGCGCGAACACCGTGTCCTTGCGCGCTTGACGTGCACCCCGACGTCGGGTGTCCGGCGCCGGGACGATGAGCGGGGCATCCTAGGGAGGGGCACCCCGCGACGACCGGCTCCCGGCCGGTCGGAAGACTAGAGGCTGGAGATATGCGCAGAGCAAAGATCGTCTGCACCATCGGACCCGCGACCGAGTCGAAGGAGCAGCTCCGCGCGCTCGTCGACGCCGGGATGGACGTGGCGCGGATCAACCGCAGCCACGGCAGCGCCGAGGAGCACGCGGCCGTCTACCACGGCGTGCGCGAGGCCGCCGCCGAGTCGGGCCGGTCCGTGGCGGTGCTCGTCGACCTCCAGGGGCCGAAGATCCGCCTGGGCCGCTTCGGCGGCGACGAGAAGCACTGGCTCGAGGAGGGTGACACCTTCACGATCACGACCGAGGACGTCGTCGGCACCAAGGAGCTCGTCTCCACGACGCACAAGGGCCTGCCCGGCGACGCGCGCGTCGGCGACCCGATCCTCATCGACGACGGCAAGGTGCTCGTCCGCGTCACCGCCGTCGAGGGCCCGCGCGTCGTGACGCGCGTCGAGGTCGCCGGCCCGGTGTCGAACAACAAGGGCCTGAACCTCCCGGGCGTCGCCGTCTCCGTGCCGGCGCTGTCCGAGAAGGACCAGGACGACCTGCGCTGGGCGCTCAAGCTCGGCGCGGACATCATCGCGCTGTCCTTCGTGCGGTCCGCGAAGGACTTCGAGGACGTCAAGCGGATCATGGACGAGGAGGGCCGCACGGTCCCCGTCGTCGCCAAGATCGAGAAGCCGCAGGCCGTCGACAACCTCGCCGAGATCGTCGACGCGTTCGACGGCGTCATGGTCGCCCGCGGTGACCTCGCGGTCGAGCTGCCGCTCGAGCAGGTCCCGCTCGTCCAGAAGCGCATCGTCGAGCTCGCGCGTCGCAACGCCAAGCCCGTCATCGTCGCGACGCAGGTGCTCGAGTCCATGACGAACTCGCCGCGCCCGACGCGCGCCGAGGCGTCCGACTGCGCCAACGCCGTCCTCGACGGCGCCGACGCGGTCATGCTCTCGGGCGAGACGAGCGTGGGCGAGTACCCGATCCTCACGGTGCAGACCATGGCCCGCATCATCGAGGCCACGGAGGAGGCCGGCCGCGAGCGCATCGCGCCGCTCGGCTCGACGCCGCACACGCGCGGTGGCGCCATCACGCGCGCCGCCGCCGAGATCGGCGAGATCCTCGGCGCGAAGTACCTCGCGACGTTCACGCAGTCGGGCGACTCCGCGCGACGCATGTCGCGCCTGCGCTCGTCCATCCCGCTGCTCGCCTTCACGCCGCGCGAGCACGTGCGCAACGTCCTGTCGCTCACGTGGGGCACCCAGACGTACCAGGTGCCCGAGGTGGAGAACACCGACGCGATGGTCGGCCAGGTCGACACGACCCTCCAGGCCAACGGCCTCGCCGAGGTCGGCGACCTCGTGGTCGTCGTCTCCGGCGCCCCCGTGGGCCAGCCGGGCACGACGAACTCGATCCTCGTGCACAAGATCGGCGACCACTCCGACACGCGCGCCTGACGTCGTCGCGCCCGTGAGGGCGTAGACCGCGCACGACGCCGGACGGCGGCGCCCCTCTCGCAGGGGCGCCGCCGTCGTCGTCTCGCCGTCGAGCACCGCGACCACCCCGCGTGAGCGACCAGCGGCGGAAAGTCCACGACACGGACGCCTCGGTGTCCCTACCCTCGCGGGATGCGTGCCGTGCCGGACTCCCTGGACCCTGCGGTCGTGCGTCGGGTCGACGCGCGGCTGGACGCCGTCGTGCGCGACGAGCGGGTCGCGATCCCGCTCGCGGTGGAGAGCGGGAGCCGTGCGTGGGGGTTCCCGTCGCCGGACTCGGACTACGACTGCCGGTTCGTGTACGTGCGGTCGCAGGCGGACTACCTGGACCCCTGGCCGCGGCTCGACGTCGTCGAGACGCCGCTGGACGCGGTGCTCGACGTGAACGGGTGGGACCTGCTCAAGGCCGTGCGGCTGCTCGTGCGGGGGAACGCGACCCTGCTGGAGTGGCTGCGGTCGCCGATCGTGTACCGGGGGGACGCCGAGCTCCGGGCCGAGCTGCTGGCGCTCGCGGCGCACGTCGTCGACCGTGACGCGCTGCGGAGGCACTACCTGCACGTCGCGCTCGGCCAGCGGGACCGGTGGTGGTCGGACCGCGAGGTGCCGCTCAAGAAGGTCTTCTACGCCGTGCGCCCCGCGGCGACGTTGCGATGGTTGCGCGTCCGTCCGGACGTCGCGGTGCCGCCGATGGACCTCGCCACCCTGCTCGTGGAGGGTGAGGTGCCGGACGACGTGGTCGGCGCGGCGTCGGACCTGGTCGCGCTCAAGGCGGTCTCCCGCGAGATGGGCGCGGGCGCGGTGCCGGTTCCGCTCGTGCGGTTCGTGTCCGACGAGCTGGCCCTCGCGTCCTCGGCAGGGGACCAGCGCGACGGCGACCGTGCGACTGCGCGAGCGGTCGCCGCCGCGTGCTTCCGGGACCTCGTCGCGCGATGCGGTCCGTCGGACGCCGCCCCTGTCGCCCCTGGGCCTGGAGCCGTCAGACCCGCACCGGCCGCAGGTCGCTGACCCAGCGCGGGGCGGTGGGCGACGTCGCGAGGCGGGCGAGCATCGCGTCGAGCACGGCGGCCCGGTCGAACTGCAGCGCGTACGCCCGGGCCGCCTGGGCCGTGGCGTGCCGGGCGTCGGCGTCGAGAGCGAGGGCGTCGTCGAGCGCCGCGCCGATCGACGCGGGGGAGCGGGTCGGGACGATCGTCGCGTGCGGCCCGACGGCCTCGCCGATGCCGCCCGTGTCCGTGGTGATGACAGGCCCGCCGCCCGCGAGCATCGCCTCGGCGAGCGCGATGCCGAACGTCTCGACGAACTCGGGACGCGGCTTGCTCGGCAGGACGAACGCGGCGCTGCCGGCCATGAGGTGCGGCTTGGTGGCGTCGTCGACGTCGTCGAGGAAGACGATCCGGTCGGCGGCCGCGCTCGCCGCGGCCCGGGCGCGGAGGTCGGCTTCCGCCGGACCGCGTCCGGCGACGACGAGGCGCGCACCCGATGCCCGGGCGGACAGCGCGAAGCCCTCGATGAGGTCGTCGACGCCCTTCGCCGCCGCGAGTCGGGACAGGAAGAGCACGTACGGGCGGTCGGCGATGCCGCGCTGCGCGAGCACGTCGTGCGTGACGGTGGCGTCGAGGTCGGTGTAGGCGCTCGTGTCGATCGCCGGGTAGGAGACCTGCACGCGCTCGGCGCACTGCTCCGCGAAGAAGGTCCCGTGCCGGTCGTCGATCTCCTGGGCGCACGCGACCACGAGGTCGCGCGTGTACCGGGAGACGGCGACGCACAGATCGCTCGCCAGGTACCCGGACAGGACGTGCGCGGCGGCGCCGAAGCGGCCGTCCTCGACGCACGAGCGCACCACGTTCGTCACGTCGGAGCCGACCGCCTCGGCGATCGTGGCGACCTCGACGGGGAGCCCGGTGCTGCGCGCCACGCGGACGGCGTCGGTCACGGCGGTCGTGTGCGGGCTGAGGTAGAGCGACAGGCAGACGGTGGGGACGCCGTCGGTGAAGAGCTCGACGAGGTGGCCGGTGAGCCCGGCCAGGTATCGCCCGTCGGGGACCTTGTAGTCGCCGACAGGGCCGGGCCGCTCGACCGTGATGCCCGCGCTGTAGGGCAGGACGGAGTCGAGCGGCTTGAGCGGGAGCCCGGCGGCCTCGAGGCGCTCCACGGGCCAGGTCACGATCCGTACGTCCGTGAACCCGCGGTGCAGCGCGGCCTCGGCGAGGTTGCGGGCCTCGCCCGAGTGGCCGCAGATCACGGGGTCGGCGCGGACGACGACGACGAGGCGGCGGGCGGGCGTCTGGCGCGGCGTGGTGGTCATGACGTCTCCGAGGTCTGGTCGGTCGGGTGATGTGCGGGGCTCCCGTCGGGGTACGACGGCGGCCGGTGCTCGGGCGCGGTGCCCCAGTCGGCGGGGTGCGGACCGAGCTCGAGGAGGAGGCGCCCGCCGCGGCGCACGCGCGTCGCGGGGAGCCAGGTGCGGTCGAGCGGACGGCCGTCGAGCCACGCGGCGCGCACGTACTGCGGTGGTGTGCCCGGTCCGGGCTCGACGAAGCCGGTGGTCTCGATCGTCAGCGTCCCGCCGGGGACGCGGAGGCGGGACTCGGCGAACGAGGGCGCGCTGACGAGGAAGAGCCCCTGCCCGGCGACCGGGAACAGGCCGAGCGAGGCCCAGACGTACCACGAGCTCAGCGCGCCGGAGTCGTCGTTGCCGGGCAGGCCGCCCGGCCCGGTGCCGAAGCGCTGGTGGACCGCGGCGTGCACGACCTCGGCGGTCCGGTCGGGGCGCCCGGCGTAGTGGTAGGCCCACGGCGCCTCCATGTCGGGCTCGTTGTTCAGCCCCTCGAAGCGGTTCAGCGCGTACCCGGCGGCCATCTCGGCCACGGACGGCCGCTCGCCCGGCTGCCTCACGGCTGGTGCGCCGACGCCGAAGAACCGGTCGAGGAGCGCGACGAACGCGTCGTCGCCGCCCGCGAGCGCGATCCGTGCCGCCATGTCGTGCACGAGGCGGAAGGAGTAGTTCCACCGGCCGCCCTCGTAGAAGGTCGAGTCGTGCAGCAGCCCGGTGGCGGGGTCG
The DNA here is from genome assembly GCF_049913115.1 of Cellulosimicrobium sp. E-16. Classification (NCBI taxonomy): domain Bacteria; kingdom Bacillati; phylum Actinomycetota; class Actinomycetes; order Micrococcales; family Promicromonosporaceae; genus Cellulosimicrobium; species Cellulosimicrobium sp. E-16. The sequence continues at coordinate 2,549,191 of NZ_CP183974.1, read as the reverse complement.
AACGCGGCGGTCCAGCCACGCGCGTGCCGCAGGAGCTCGTCGGCGAGCGCGTGGTCGCCGACGCGGCGCGCGACGAGCGCGGCGCACCAGTAGCCGAACGCGAGGTCGAGCGTGTGGCTGATCGGGTGCGCGACGCCGTGGAGCAGGTAGTCCTCGCCGTAGGTGCGGCGCAGGTCGTTGTGCAGGTGCACGAGCGCCCAGTCCCAGTCGAGGCCCGGCTCGTCGAGGGCGCACAGGTCGGCGAGGAACGTGTGCGCGAGCGCGCTCGCCTGGCGCGAGAAGCGGTCGGCCCCGCGCGCCATCCGATACCCGATCGGGAAGTTCCCCTCCTCCTCGCACACGTGCAGGAGCGCGGTGGCGAGCTCGACGGCGCGCTCCGGCCAGAGGGTCGTCAGGAGGGGGAGCTGCGTCCGGTAGATGTCCCACATGGTCGACACGTCGAACGCGAAGGGCGTGTCGCCCGGCCAGAACGGGCTCTCGTCCGGGGCGAGGCACGGCTTGAGGAGCGCGTGGTAGAGCGCGGTCGCGAAGACGGTCCGGCGCTCGGGGTCCGGGCACGCCACCTCGATCCGGTCGAGGTGCTCGCTCCAGGTCGCCACGGTGCGCTCGTGCCGCACCGCGAACGAGGCGGGGGCAGGGCCGCAGTCGGCGACGAGGTTGGCGCGCGCCTGCTCGGGCCCGCGCAACGAGAACCCGAGGCGCACCTCGACGACCTGGCCGGGCGTCGTCGGGCCGGCCCAGAGCAGCCCGAACGGCCGGAGCGTGGTGGGCCGGATCCCCCCGAGGTCGAGGCGGGTGCTGCCGGGCATGAGGCGCCGGTCGTACCAGAGCATCTGGCGCCAGCGGCGGCCGTCGCACTCGAGGTGGACCGCGAGGGGCGCACCCTCGACGACGACCTCTCCGGCGGCCGTCCCCGGGCCGAGCGTCGCGAGGTGCGCGCGCAGGGGCACGGTCGCGCCGTGGGGGATCGCCAGCCCGCCGAGCGAGAGGTCGACGACGAGGCGCGCGTCGGGATGCGCGGGGAACGTGTACCGGTGGACGGCGCTCTTGGGCCCGACCGTGACCTCGCACCGGACCCCGGTGCCGAGGGTGGCGGCGTAGTAGCCGGGGGAGGCCTCCTCGTCGTGCAGGTCCCAGTGCCGGCCGAGCGCGTCGAGCGGCTCGAGCATGGGCGTCACGCGCACGTAGTTGTAGTACTTGCGGATCGCGCCCGTGCCGGACTGCTGGAAGTGCGTGAAGCCCGAGGCGACCGGGTGGTCGAACAGCGTGGGAGGCACGCCCTCGGTTCCGAGGTCGTACCGGCCGTACCCCGTCGGGTAGGCGCCCGAGTAGGCGCACGCCGAGACCATCCCGAGCGGGTGGGTGGCTCCGGGGTGGGTGTTGCCCACGAGCGGCTTGGGGGACCACCACGTCGCGGCGAGGCCGGTCGGGGTCGGGAGATCGGTCACACCCGTGCCCACGAACGGGTCCACGTGCTCGAGCACCGGACACCTCCCACCCGGACGCACGGCGACGCGCCCTGCTCCGGACGGTACGAGCGGGGTGTGTCGAGGGTGTTTCCTGCGGTTTCCTGCGCGTCACGACGGCGGGACGTCGCCAGGAGGGGAGGGTGCCCCGGGTGGGATTCGAACCCACACTGGATCGGGTTTGAGCCGAACGCCTCTGCCGGTTGGGCTACCGGGGCGGTGCGCTCGTGGCCCGTCACCGGTCCGCTGCGCGTGCACCATCGAACCACACGTGGTCGCCTTCACGAGAATCACACTCCTCCGAGGGCGAAACGCGCGGGCGACAGGGGGTACGGCGCACTACAGTGAACCCCGTGAGTGACCAGACAGCGCAGCCCGAGGACAAGCAGCCGCTCGACCTGCCCCCGATGATCGAGCCCGAGCCCGCCGCGACCCCCGCACCGACGGGCCGTCCCGCGCGCCGAGCGATCGTCGCCGAGGACGAGGCCCTGATCCGTCTCGACGTGGTCGAGACGCTGCGCGACGCCGGGTTCGACGTCGTCGGCGAGGCCGGCGACGGTGCCACGGCGGTGAAGCTGGCGCTCGAGCTCAAGCCCGACGTCGTCGTCATGGACGTGAAGATGCCCGAGCTCGACGGCATCTCCGCCGCGGAGCAGATCGGCAAGGCGCACGCCGCGCCCGTCGTCCTGCTGACGGCGTTCTCGCAGGCGGAGCTCGTCGAGCGGGCGCGCGACGCGGGGGCCATGGCCTACGTCGTCAAGCCGTTCACGCCGGCGGACCTGCTGCCCGCGGTCGAGATCGCGATCTCGCGCTACTCGCAGATCACGGCGCTCGAGTCCGAGGTCGCGGACCTGGCCGAGCGCTTCGAGACGCGCAAGCGCGTGGACCGCGCCAAGGGACTGCTCATGACGAAGATGGGTCTCTCGGAGCCGGAGTCGTTCCGCTGGATCCAGAAGACGTCGATGGACCGCCGCCTCACCATGCGCGAGGTCGCGGACGCCGTCATCGAGCAGGTCGGCGGCGCCTGAGCCCAGATCGGCGACCGATCGGTCCGCGGCCGGGGTCCTGAGCAGGACCTTTGTCACGGCGCCCCGGGCGGGCTATCGTCTTGGACTGGCGTCCAGTAGTTCCCGGGGCGGTGGACACGCGGTCGCCACGTAGTGCTCAGTCGACGGCCGACGGCGCCGTCCGAGCGACGTGGAACCATCTCACGCCCCACGTCCCTCGGTGCCGTCGGTCCCACGGTACGAACGAGGAGGAGCGCAGTGCGCCCAGCAGTGGAGGTCAGGCCCGCGGTCGGTGACGACCTGCCGGGGATCGCTGTGCTGTGCTCGGAGGCCCGCCGCGAGTCGGCGTCGGGCGCCCAGATCTGCGCGCCCGACGAGGACCGCCTGGTCCGGCACCTGTCGGTGCTGCTGACGCTGCCTGGCGGCAACGTCCTCGTCGCCCTGCACGACGGCCGCCCCGTCGGGTTCGTGCTGGCGCGCGTGCTCGACCCGCACCTGTTCGCGGACGAGCCCAGCCTGTACGTCGAGGCCGTCTACGTCGGCGAGGACGCGCGCCGCCGCGGCGTCGGTCACGCGCTGCTCAGCGCCACCGCCGACCTCGCCGCCACGTCGGGCGCGACGCACGTCTACTCGGTGCCGATCCCCGGCTCGCGCGGCGTCCAGCGCTTCCTGGCGCGGCTCGGCTTCGGCCCGGTCGCGGGTCACCGTGTCGTGTCGACGGCGGTGCTCCAGCGCCGTCTCGCGGCCGACCTCACGCCCACCCGCCGGGGCACCCGGTCCCTCGAGGACCTCATCGCGCGTCGCCGGCGCGCCCGGACGGAGACGATGTCCGGCCCCGTCGACCTGCGCGAGTTCCAGGCGGAGTACCGCAGCCGCAGCGGCGTGGTGACGCCCGTCGAGGCCCGCGAGACGCTGCCCGGCTGAGCGACGTCCGCCCGCCGGCCAGGTCCGGCCGGCGGACTCCGAGGCGCCCTGGTCAGTCCAGGCTGAGGATCATGCACGTGAGGCGCGCCGTGCACACGCGACGCCCCTCGTCGTCGGACACCACGATCTCGTAGCTCGCCGTCGTGCGGCCCCGGTGGACCGCGACGGCCTCCCCGTGGACCCAGCCGTCGCGCACCCCGCGGTGGTGCGTCGCGTTGACCTCGATCCCCACCGCGGCGCGCCCGGGTCCGCCGTGGAGCTGGGCGGCGATCGACCCGAGCGTCTCGGCGAGCACCACCGACGCGCCACCGTGCAGCAGCCCGGCGGGCTGCGTGTTGCCCGCGACCGGCATGCGGGCGGTGACGCGCTCGGCGCTCACCTCCTCCAGCTCGATGCCCATGCGCTCGATGAGCGTGCCCGCGGTGCGCAGGCCCAAGGCCTCGTAGGCGTGGCGCGGGGCCTCGGCGGCCTCCGTCGCGGTGGGCGCGGGCGCGGTGGGGTCGGTGGCCCGGTCGGGGCCGTGCGTGTCGGTCATGGACTGTAGGTTGGCACCCGTGACGACCTCCGCGCGACCTCGCCTCCTGCTCATCGACGGACACTCCATGGCCTACCGCGCGTTCTTCGCGCTCCCGGCGGAGAACTTCTCGACGACCACGGGGCAGCACACGAACGCGGTGTACGGGTTCACGTCGATGCTCATCAACCTCCTGCGCGACGAGGAGCCGACGCACGTCGCGGTCGCGTTCGACGCGGGTCGCCAGTCGTTCCGCACCGAGATCCTCCCGAGCTACAAGGGCACGCGCGAGTCCTCGCCCGAGCCGTTCCGCGGCCAGGTCCCGCTCATCAAGGAGATCCTCGAGACGCTGCACATCCCGACGCTCGAGCGCGAGGGCTACGAGGCGGACGACATCTTCGCGACGCTCGCCACGCAGGGCGCGGACGCCGGGATGGAGGTCCTCGTCTGCTCGGGCGACCGCGACTCGTTCCAGCTCGTGGGCCCCGACGTCACGGTGCTCTACCCCAAGAAGGGCGTCTCCGAGCTCGCGCGCATGGACAGCGCCGCGGTCGTCGAGAAGTACGGCGTGCCGCCCGAGCGCTACCCGGACCTCGCCGCGCTCGTGGGCGAGACGTCAGACAACCTGCCGGGCATCCCGGGTGTCGGCCCCAAGACCGCCGCGAAGTGGATCACGGCGTACGGCGACCTCGACGGCCTCCTGGACCACGCCGACGAGATCAAGGGCAAGGCGGGGGAGAACCTGCGCGCGCACCTCGACCAGGTCCGCCTCAACCGGCAGCTCAACGCGCTCCTGCGCGACCTCGAGCTTCCCCTCGGGCCGGACGACCTGGTGACGCGCCCCTGGGACCGCGAGGCCGCGCACCGCGTCCTCGACGCGCTCGAGTTCCGCGTCCTGCGCGACCGGCTCTTCGCGATCGCCCCCGAGGGCGAGGTCGAGACCGAGGCGGGCTTCGACGTCGAGCTCACCGACGTCCTGCCGGGCGGACTGGGCGCGTGGCTCGCCGAGCACGGGACCCGTCCGCTGGGCGTCGAGGTGGCCGGCAAGGCGGTGCCGGGCGGCGGGGACGCCTGGGGGCTCGCGCTGTCCGACGACGCGGGGGCGGCGGTCGCGCTCGAGCTCGCCGACGTCGGGGGTGCCGACGACGAGGCGCTGGCCGCGTGGCTCGCGGACCCGGAGCGGCCGAAGGTCGTGCACGGCGCGAAGGCCGCGTGGCACGAGCTCGCGGCGCGCGGCTACGACCTCGCGGGCGTCACGTTCGACACCGAGCTCGCGGCCTACCTGTGCCACCCCGACCAGCGCGGCTACGACCTGGGCGACCTCGTCGTGCGGCACCTGCACCGCGAGCTGCGCCCGGACACGGAGGCGGGCAACGACGCGCAGGGCGCGCTCGACCTCTCGCTCGACGGCAGCGGCGAGCAGGAGCGCGACGCGGTGCGCGCGCTCGCCGTCGCCCAGCTCGGCGACGTCCTCGTGGGCGAGCTCGAGGACCGCGGCGCGACGACGCTCCTCTCCGACCTCGAGCTGCCGCTCTCCCAGGTGCTCGCCCGCATGGAGCAGCGCGGTATCGCGGCGGACGTCGAGTACCTGCGCGAGCTCGAGCAGCACTTCGGCGACCTCGTCGCGACGGCCGCGGCCGAGGCGTACGCGGTCATCGGGCGCGAGGTGAACCTGGGCTCGCCCAAGCAGCTCCAGGAGGTCCTGTTCGACCAGCTCGGCATGCCCAAGACGAAGAAGATCAAGACGGGGTACACGACCGACGCGTCGGCGCTCGCGGACCTGTTCGTCAAGACGCAGCACCCGTTCCTCGAGCACCTGCTCGCGCACCGCGACGCCTCGCGCCTGCGCCAGACGGTCGAGGGCCTGCTCAAGTCCGTCGCGGACGACGGACGGATCCACACGACGTTCCAGCAGACGATCGCGGCGACGGGCCGGCTCAGCTCGACCGACCCGAACCTGCAGAACATCCCGATCCGCACCGAGGCGGGCCGGCGCATCCGGCGCGCCTTCGTCGTCGGCGAGGGCTACGAGACGCTCATGACCGCCGACTACAGCCAGATCGAGATGCGCATCATGGCGCACCTCTCCGGCGACGAGGGGCTCATCGAGGCGTTCCGCTCGGGAGAGGACCTGCACTCCTACGTCGGGTCGCGCGTGTTCGAGGTCCCGGCGGCCGAGGTGACACCCGCGATGCGCTCGAAGATCAAGGCGATGTCCTACGGCCTGGCGTACGGGCTGTCGGCGTTCGGGCTCTCGCAGCAGCTCACCATCGAGGTGGGCGAGGCCCAGAAGCTCATGGACGACTACTTCGAGCGCTTCGGCGGCGTGCGCGACTACCTCACGGGCGTCGTCGACGAGGCGCGCGCCACGGGCTACACGGCGACCATCCTCGGGCGCCGTCGGTACCTGCCCGACCTCACGAGCGACAACCGCCAGCGTCGCCAGATGGCCGAGCGCATGGCCCTCAACGCGCCGATCCAGGGCAGCGCGGCAGACATCATCAAGGTCGCGATGCTGGGCGTCCAGGGAGCGATCGACGAGCGCGGGCTGCGCTCGCGGCTGCTCCTCCAGGTGCACGACGAGCTCGTGGTCGAGGTCGCACCGGGCGAGCGCGACGCGGTCGAAGAGGTGCTGCGCACGCAGATGGGCGCGGCGGCGGACCTCGACGTGCCGCTCGACGTCTCCGTCGGCGTGGGCGCGACGTGGCACGACGCGGGGCACTGACCCCGCGGTGTCAGCCCGGGAGGCGCGTGCGGAAGATCGCCGTCCCGGGCAGGTAGGCGCCGCGCACCGGGCCCCACCCGCCCCACACCTCCGTGTTGGCGTCGGGCCACTCCGGCTCGACGACGTCGCGCACCTCCAGCCCGGCGGCGACCACGTCGCGCACGTGGTCGCCCAGGGTGCGGTGGTACTCGGCGTAGGCGACCCGGCCGGCGGCGTCGGTCTCGACGTAGGGCCGGCGGTCGAAGTAGGAGCGGTTCGCGGTCAGCCCGTGCTCGCTCGGGTCGTCGGGGAACGCCCACCGGGTCGGGTGGGTCACCGAGAACGTCCACGTGCCGCCAGGCCGCAGCACGCGCGCGACCTCGCGGTGGATCGCGTCCGCGTCGGGGACGAACGGGATCGCGCCGAACGATGTGAACGCGACGTCGAAGACGTCGTCCGCGAACGGCAGGCGGCGCGCGTCCGCCTGCACGGCCGGGACCCGGACCCCGGTGGCCCGGTCGAGCGCCGCCCCCGCGGCGAGCATCCCCCGGGAGACGTCCGTCGCGACCACGTGTGCTCCCTGCGTGGCGAGCCAGCGCGAGCACTGGGCCGCGCCGGCGCCGACCTCGAGCACGCGGAGCTCCGCCACGTCGCCGAGCAGCCGGGCGTCGCGCTCCCGCAGCCCCTCGGGGCACCAGCAGAAGTCCGCCGCGCCGAGGAACGCCCCGTGCTCGTCGAGGTACTCGGCAGCGTTCGCGTCCCACCACCCGCGCCCGGCGCGGCCGCCCTCGACGGCCGGCACGTCGCGGTAGCCGGCGTCGGCCGTCGGGCCGGGCCGGACCACGTCGTGCGGGGCGGGGACCTGGGGCGGCACGGGGGGCGGGGTCGCGCTCATCCCGCCATTCTCCCGGGTGGCGCGGCTCCCGGGCCCCGTCGTGCGCCGCACGGCCCGGGCGCTCGGGACCTTGGTCGTCGGCGTGCCCGAGGACCGGGACGGACCGTGACCCACGGCGCCGGGTTGACTAGGGTTGAGGGCGACGCGGTGCCGCGGAGGTCGGCACCTCCGTCGACGCCGGGCACGCGCGCGAGGACGCGCGACGCGACGACGAGACGGAGGAACAGGTGCGCATCGGACTTCTCACCGGCGGAGGCGACTGCCCCGGCCTGAACGCGGCGATCCGGGCCGTGGTCAAGCAGGGGACGGGGGAGTACGGGCACACCATCATCGGCTTCCGCAACGGGTGGCGCGGCGTGGTGGACGGCGACGTGCACCCGCTCGGACGCCAGGACATCCGCAACGTGCTGCCGGTCGGCGGGACGCTGCTGGGCACGGCGCGGTTCCACCCGCGCGAGGAGGACGGCAGCATGGACGCCGTCCTCGCGACGGTCGAGGCGGAGCACCTCGACGCGCTCATCTGCATCGGCGGCGACGGCACGCTGCACGCCGCGAGCCGCGTCGCCGAGGCGGGCGTCAAGATCGTCGCGATCCCCAAGACGATCGACAACGACGTCGAGGGCACCGACCTGTCCATCGGTTTCCACACCGCGGTGAACATCGCGACCGAGGCCCTCGACCGCGTGCACACCACGGCGGAGAGCCACAACCGCGTCATGGTCGTCGAGGTCATGGGCCGCCACGCCGGCTGGATCGCGGTGAACTCCGGCATCGCCGGTGGCGCGGAGGTCGTCCTCGCGCCGGAGGAGCCCTTCGACATCGACCAGCTCGTGAAGTTCCTGCGGCACCGGCACCGGGCGCACGCGAACTTCTCGATCGTCGTCGTCGCCGAGGGCGCCGTGCCGCGCGAGGGTTCGTCGATGGAGTTCACGCAGCAGCTCGGCCGCTTCGGCGAGATCGTCGCGGGGTCGATCGGTGAGCGCGTGAGCGCGGAGATCGCGGAGCGCACGGGGTTCGACACGCGCCTCACGGTGCTCGGGCACGTGCAGCGCGGCGGGGAGCCGACGCCCACCGACCGCATCCTCGGCAGCCGGTTCGGCGTCGCCGCCGTCGACGCGGTGAGCGCGGGGACGTCGGGCGTGATGACGGCGCTGCGCGGGGAGCGCGTGGAGCTCGTGTCGCTGGCGGAGGTGGCCGGGCGGCCCAAGCGCGTGCCCGAGGAGCTGCTCCGCGTCGCACGCGTGCTCGCCTGAGGCGGCCCGGGTGCAGGACGCAGGGGCGTCCGTCCTCGCGTTGACCACCGGGGTGACACCCGGATAAGGTGGACGGCGGTGCGTTGCGCCTGCCTTCGTCCCGAACTCGACGCCAACCATGACGTCCACGGGGCAGCGGCAGCGGCGCGCCGAGAACCCTACCCGCTCGACTACACCTGTCCGCATCGGAGCATCGAACTCAATGACCATCTCTACCCCCGCGAAGTCCGCACCCCAGGTTGCCGTCAACGACATCGGCACCGAGGAGGACTTCCTCGCCGCCGTTGACGCGACCATCAAGTACTTCAACGACGGCGACATCGTCGAAGGCACGATCGTCAAGGTGGACCGCGACGAGGTCCTCCTCGACATCGGCTACAAGACCGAGGGCGTCATCCCCTCCCGCGAGCTGTCCATCAAGCACGACGTGGACCCCGGTGAGGTCGTCAACGTCGGCGACGCGGTCGAGGCCCTCGTCCTCCAGAAGGAGGACAAGGAAGGCCGTCTGATCCTGTCCAAGAAGCGTGCGCAGTACGAGCGCGCCTGGGGCACGATCGAGAAGATCAAGGAGGAGGACGGCGTCGTCACCGGCACCGTCATCGAGGTCGTCAAGGGTGGTCTCATCCTCGACATCGGCCTCCGTGGCTTCCTCCCGGCCTCCCTCGTGGAGATGCGTCGCGTCCGCGACCTCCAGCCGTACGTCGGCAAGGAGATCGAGGCGAAGATCATCGAGCTCGACAAGAACCGCAACAACGTCGTCCTCTCGCGCCGTGCCTGGCTCGAGCAGACGCAGTCCGAGGTCCGCTCCACCTTCCTGCAGACGCTGCAGAAGGGCCAGGTGCGCCCCGGTGTCGTCTCCTCGATCGTCAACTTCGGTGCGTTCGTGGACCTCGGCGGCGTCGACGGCCTCGTGCACGTCTCCGAGCTCTCCTGGAAGCACATCGACCACCCCTCCGAGGTCGTCGAGGTCGGCCAGGAGGTCACGGTCGAGGTCCTGGACGTCGACTTCGACCGCGAGCGCGTCTCGCTGTCGCTCAAGGCGACGCAGGAGGACCCGTGGCAGACGTTCGCCCGGACCCACGCGATCGGTCAGGTCGTGCCGGGCAAGGTCACCAAGCTCGTCCCGTTCGGTGCGTTCGTGCGCGTCGAGGACGGCATCGAGGGCCTCGTGCACATCTCGGAGCTGGCCGTGCGCCACGTCGAGCTGCCGGAGCAGGTCGTCAACGTCGGTGACGAGGTCTTCGTCAAGGTCATCGACATCGACCTCGAGCGTCGCCGCATCTCGCTCTCGCTCAAGCAGGCCAACGAGGGCGTGGACCCGGAGTCGGACGACTTCGACCCCGCGCTCTACGGCATGGCCGCCGAGTACGACGAGCAGGGGAACTACAAGTACCCCGAGGGCTTCGACCCGGAGACCAACGAGTGGCTCGAGGGCTTCGAGACGCAGCGCGAGGCCTGGGAGGCGGAGTACGCCAAGGCGCACGAGCGCTGGGAGGCGCACCGCAAGCAGGTCGCCGAGGCCGTCAAGGCCGACTTCGACGCCGCGTCGGGCGACTCGGGCTCGTCGAGCTCGTCGTCCTCCAGCAGCACGTCCTACTCGTCGGCCCCGGCCGCCGAGGCCACGGGCACGCTCGCGTCGGACGAGGCGCTCGCCGCGCTCCGCGAGAAGCTCACCGGCAACTGATCTCCTGACGCCCTCCGCCGTTCCGGCGGAGACGTCGTAGGTCGCACGAAGGCCCGCCACCCCTCGGGGTGGCGGGCCTTCGCCGCGCCCGGCGGGCGCGTCCGGTGCCGAGCAGGTCATCCTGGTCCGTCGATGGTCGCGGACGAGCCGGAACCGCCTGTTCGGCGGTCCAGGATCGCCTGCCCGACGTTCCGGCGGTCAGGCCGTGGCGGTCGCCGGCTCGGTGGCCGGGTCGGGGTCCGACGGCGCGGGCGAGTCCGCGAACTGCGTCCGGTAGAGCTCGGCATACCGGCCGTGGCGGGCGAGCAGCTCGGTGTGCGTGCCCGTCTCGACGACGCGCCCCGCGTCGAGGACGACGATGAGGTCCGCCTCGCGGACCGTCGAGAGCCGGTGCGCGATGACGAGCGACGTCCGCCCGCGCAGCGCCTCTGCGAGCGCGGCCTGGACCGCGGCCTCCGAGCCGGAGTCGAGGTGCGCCGTCGCCTCGTCGAGGACGACGAGCCGCGGCGCCTTGAGGAACACGCGCGCGATGGCCAGGCGTTGGCGCTCCCCGCCGGACATCCGGTAGCCGCGGTCGCCGACCACGGTGTCCATCCCCGACGGCAGCGCCGCGACGACGTCCCACACGTGCGCGCGCCGCAGCGCGGCCTCGAGCTCGGCGTCGGTCGCGTCGGGCTTGGCGTACCGGAGGTTCTCGGCGATGGAGTCGTGGAAGAGGTGGGCCTCCTGCGTGACCACGCCGACGGCGTCGTGCAGGCTCTCCTGCGTGACCTCGCGCAGGTCGCGCCCCGCGATCCGCACGTGGCCGGAGGTCGGGTCGTACATGCGCGTGACGAGCTGCGACACGGTCGTCTTGCCCGCGCCGGACGATCCGACGAGCGCGACCATCGCCCCCGCGGGGACGGAGAAGGTGACGTCGCGCAGCGTGTCCGTCGTGGGGTCGGCCCCCTCGACGGCGACGGACTCGAGCGAGGCGAGGGAGACCTCGGCGGCGCCCGGGTAGCGGAACGTCACGCCGTCGAGCTCGAGGCTCGCGCCGTCCTTCTCCAGGTCGTCGGCGAGGTCGTCGGCGTCGGGCGCGTCCGTCACGGTCGGCTCGAGGTCGAGCACCTCGAGCACGCGCTCGAAGCTCACGAGGGCGGTCATGACGTCGACCTGGACGTTGGACATGGCCGTCAGCGGGCCGTAGAGGCGTCCGAGGTAGGCGGTGAGCGCGACGACCGTTCCGACGGTCAGCGAGCCCGAGATCGCCATGACGCCGCCGAGGCCGTAGACGATCGCGACGGCGACGGAGGCGACGACGGTGAGGCCGACACGGAAGACCGTGCCGTACATGGCCTGCTTCACGCCGATGTCACGCACGCGGCCGGCCTGGGTGGCGAACCGGGACGACTCGCGGGACGGGTCGCCGAAGACCTTGACGAGGTGGGCGCCCGCGACGTTGAACCGCTCGTTCATGGTCTGCGCCGCCTCGGCGTTGAGCTCGTAGCTCTCGCGCGCGATCGCGGCGAGGCGCTTGCCGACCCAGCGAGCCGGGAGCACGAACGCGGGCAGCAACGTCAGGGCGAGCAGGGTGAGCTGCCAGGACATGGAGAGCATCGCGGCGAGGACGAACACGACGGTGAGGAGGTTCGAGAAGACGTTGGAGAGCGTCGACGTGAAGGCCTGCTGCGCGCCGAGGACGTCGCCGTTGAGCCGCTGGACGAGTGCGCCGGTGCGGGTCCGGCTGAAGAAGGCGAGCGGCATCCGCTGCACGTGGTCGAAGACGGCCGTGCGCAGGTCGACGATGAGGCCCTCGCCGATGCGCGAGGAGAACCAGCGCTGGGCGACGCCGAGCGCGCCCGAGAGCACGGCCAGACCGGCGGCGACGAGGGACAGGCTGACGACGACACCGACGTCGCCGGCGGTGATGCCGTCGTCGATGATCCGCTGGAACAGCAGCGGCGTGGCCGCGCCCGCAGCGGCGTCGATCGAGATGAGCACGAGGAAGGCCGCGAGCTGGCGGCGGTAGGGCCGGGCGAACGTGAGGACGCGTCGGATCGTGCCGCGGTGCAGCCGACGGGACGCGACGGAGGAGTCCTGGCGGAACGAGCGCATGCCGCGCCCGCCGCCGGAGCCGGGGAGAGGTGAGGTGAAAGACATGGGGCCTCCAGGGTGGGGGAGGGGCGCGGTCGTCCGCGGCGGCGTGGCGCCGGGCCGGCGCGGCCGGCTGGAGGGCTCGGTCGCGTGGACCGCTCGCGCGACAACGATAGTGAGTCTAACTCACAATGAGTGCTCTCAACAAGACCCCGTCCTGCCGGGTACGCTCGGCCTCGTGACGAGCGATGCGAGCGCACGCCCCGCACCGGGCGTGGTCGGTGGCCCGGCCTCCACGGACGAGGCGGGAGAGTTCCTCGCGCTGCTGCACGCGGCGCTCCGGAGCGTGCGACGCGAGGCGAGCGAGCGTGCCCAGCCGGCGGGGACCACCCCCGGCCAGTACCGGATGCTGCGGTTCCTCGCCCGTTGCGACGAGCCCTGCCGGCTCGGCGCGGTCGCGTCCGCGCTGGACGTCGCCCCGCGCTCGGTGACGTCCAAGGTCGACGATGCCGAGCAGGCCGGTCTCGTCCGGCGCACCCCCGACCCGCACGACCGGCGAGCGACGCTCGTCGAGCTGACCCCGCGGGGGCGTGAGGTCGTCGCGCAGGTGGGAGCGGAGCGTTCGTCGAGCGCCGGCACGCTCCTCGCGCGCCTCGACGCCGCCGAGCGTGCCGAGCTCCTGCGGCTCCTGCGTGCCGTCGCTGGCGAGCGGCAGGACGATGCGCGCGCCGGCGACCGGCCGGCGGGCGGCGCGGGCGAGCCGCGGGGCGCGCACGCCTGAACCCGCCCACCGGGTCGAGCGTCCCGGCGCGAGGTCGCCCACCGGCTGGCAGGATGGGGCGCATGTTTCGCATCGGCCTGACCGGAGGAATCGCGGCGGGGAAGTCCGTCGCGCTCGCACGCTTCGCCGAGCTCGGCGCCGTCGTCGTGGACTACGACGCGCTCTCCCGCGACGCGGTGGCGCCCGGGACGGTCGGCCTCGACGAGGTCGTCGAGGCGTTCGGGCTGGGCGTCCTCGACGCCGACGGCGCGCTCGACCGCGCCGCGCTCGGTCGCGTCGTGTTCGGAGACGACGCCGCGCGCGGACGCCTCAACGCCATCGTCCACCCGGAGGTGCGCCGGCTCGCGGCCGAGCACGAGGCGGCCGTCGGCGCGGCCGACCCGCGCGCGGTCGTCGTGCACGACATCCCGCTCCTCGTCGAGACGGGCGACCCCGCGCGCTTCCACTGCGTCGTGGTCGTGCACACGCCCGCGGACGTGCGGGTGGCCCGGCTCGTCGAAGGGCGGGGACTGAGCGAGGACGAGGCCCGTGCGCGCCTCGCCGCCCAGGCGGACGACGCGGCGCGGCTCGCCGCGGCGGACGTGACCCTCGACGGTTCCGGCTCGCCGGACGCGCTGCGCGAGCAGGTCGACGAGCTCTGGGTGCGGGTCCGCGCCGAGGTCGACGCCGAGGTCCAGGCCGAGATCGAGGAGCACGAGGCGTGACCGTCGTCGTCAGCGGGTTCGAGCCGTTCGACGGCGGCCTCACGAACCCGTCGTGGGAGACGGCCGCGCGACTCGCCGAGCGCGGTGAGGTGCTCGCGGGCGACCGGGTGGTCGCCGTCCGGCTCCCCGTGACCTTCGCCGGGGCGTGGCCGGTGCTCGACGCGGCGATCCGTGAGCACGACCCCGACGTCGTCGTGGCGCTCGGCCTGGCGGGCGGTGCGCCGGGTGTGCGCCTCGAACGGGTCGCGGTGAACGTGCGTGACGCGCGCATCCCCGACAACGCCGGCGACCGTCCGGTCGACGTGCCCGTCGCGGAGGGAGGACCGGTCGGGTACTGGTCGACGCTCCCGCTCAAGGCGTCGCTCGCGGAGATCCGCGCGGCGGGCGTGCCGGTGGCGGTGTCGAGCACCGCGGGGACGTACGTGTGCAACGACGTCTTCTACGCCCTCATGCACCACTGGGGTTCGGGGCCGGGGCGGCGTGCCGGGTTCGTCCACGTCCCCGAGGCTGACGTGGTCCCGATCGAGGACCAGGTCGTGGCCGTGGCCGCCGTCGTGCGGCACGCGCTCCTCGGCACCCCGGAGCCGGTCCTCGCGGGCGGCGCGGAGAGCTGAATCGGGCGCAGGGACGCCGAGGGCCCGACAGGTCGTCCTGCCGGGCCCTCGGTGCGTGCTCGTGCTCGGAGCGTCAGCGCGTCGCGCGCCGACGTGCCACGACGAGGATCGTCGCACCCCCGGCGAGCAGCAGCGCGGCCACCACGGCCAGCACGACGACCGAGGCGCCCGTCGTCGCGAGGCCGCTCTCCGGCGTGCCGTCACCCTGCTCGGCGGACACGGGGGTCGCGTCGGGGCCGGGGGCCGGGGTCTCGGCAGCAGGGGTCGCCTCCGCGGAGGGCTCGCCCGGCTCCTCCGTGGCAGGGGTCTCCTCGGTGGTCGTCGGCGGCGTGGTCACGCCCTCGCCCGGGTGGGGGCCCTCCGGCGACGGCTCCGGCTTGGGCTCCTCGACGAACGGCGTCGACTCGCACGGTCCGGCGAACGGGTAGTTGTGGTGCTCGATCCCGGCGCCCCCGGTGTACTCCACGGCGCCGTTGGACAGGATGCGCCCGTTGGTCGACGTCGCGACGGTGAGGGTCGCGTCCGTGCGCGGGACGACGACCGTCCCGGGGAACTGGTCGTTCGTGCCGAGCGTCACCTGCGTCGCGTCCGGGAAGCTCCACAGGAAGTGCGCCGAGAGGTACTGGCTGTTCTGGTAGACGCGCTCGCCGCCGTACTCCACGTGCTTGAGCCCCGGCACGTCCACCGAGGACCCGGTGACGGTGAGGAGCACCGGACCGCTCCCGGTGACGTACAGCGTGGTCAGGGTAGACGCCTGGGCGGCGGTGAGCGTGTACCGTCCGCCCGCCGCGACCGTCAGGACGCCGCCCTCCGGTGCCGCGGCGACGGCGCCGTCGGCGGCGTCGGTCGCGATGCCCGCGACGAGCCCGGAGAGCGCCGTATAGGGGCGCAGGGCGGCCTCGCGGCCGACGCCCTGCAGGACGGTGCCCGGGCGGCCCGGGGCGTTGCGGCTCTCGGTGCTCGGGGTCGTGCCGGTGATCTCACCCCCGACGACGACGTTGCCGCCGCTCGACGCGTGGAAGCCCACCTGGGTGTTCGTCGCGGTCGCGAGGTCGCCCCCGACGACGAGCATGTCGGTCCCGCCGGCCGGGGTGATGGCCGAGCCGCCGCCCCCCGCGGTCCCCACGTTGAGGCTCCCGGCTCCCGAGAGGTCGGCGTCCCCGCCCACGACGACGCGGCCCTCGAGCTCCGTCGCCGTCGTGACGGTGAGGCCGCCCCCCGCCCAGATGCCGACGCCCGCGTCCTCCACGGCGGTGAGCTCGTACACACCGACCGGTCGCGTGGACGGGTCTGCGGTGCAGACGTCGTCGGCGGTGACCGTCGGCGCGGCAGCCAGCGGCTCAGCGGTCGCGGGCGCGGCGAGGCCGACGGTCGTCAGGGCGAGCGCGGTGAGGGCGAGCAGGGGGATTCCGCGGGGGCGCGCGGGGTGAAGGCGCATGGTGTCGGCTCCAGGTCGAGGGTTCGCTAGCGGCGCTGACTTACTGCGGACGGACTCCGTCGCCCGTGGTCCGTGCTGTCGGGCTGCTCCACGGGCGTCGGGGAGCGGCAGGGTCGAGGCGACCCTAGAGGTTCCGAATGACACCTTCCAAATTACGTCGGGGTGATTTCCGGTCGTGGCTCCGAGGGGGTGCGTCGACCGCGCGCGGAAGGGTCCGTGTGGGTGGCTCGACGTACCGTGGACTCATGCGTCCCGTGACCGATCTCCAGCGTGCGACCACCCCGTTCGAGGTCATCTCCGAGTACCAGCCGTCCGGCGACCAGCCGACGGCGATCGCGGACCTCTCGCAGCGCATCCGCGCGGGAGAGAAGGACGTCGTGCTCCTCGGCGCGACCGGGACGGGCAAGTCGGCCACGACGGCGTGGCTCATCGAGGAGCTCCAGCGCCCGACGCTGGTCATGGCGCCCAACAAGACCCTCGCGGCGCAGCTCGCGACGGAGTTCCGGGAGCTGCTGCCCAACAACGCGGTCGAGTACTTCGTCTCGTACTACGACTACTACCAGCCCGAGGCGTACATCGCGCAGACGGACACCTACATCGAGAAGGACTCGTCCATCAACGACGAGGTCGAGCGCCTGCGGCACTCCGCGACCAGCTCGCTGCTCACCCGGCGCGACGTCGTCGTGGTCGCGTCGGTGTCGTGCATCTACGGCCTCGGCACGCCGCAGGAGTACGTCGACCGCATGGTCCGCCTCGACGTCGGCATGCAGGTCGAGCGCGACGACCTCCTGCGGCAGTTCGTGACCATGCAGTACACGCGCAACGACATGGCGTTCACGCGTGGCACGTTCCGCGTGCGCGGGGACACGGTCGAGATCATCCCGGTGTACGAGGAGCTCGCGGTCCGCATCGAGTTCTTCGGCGACGAGATCGAGAGCATCCAGACCCTGCACCCGCTCACGGGCGACGTGATCCGGTCCGAGCCGAGCATCCACGTGTTCCCGGCGACGCACTACGTCGCGGGGCCGGAGCGCATGGAGCGCGCGATCTCCTCGATCGAGGCCGAGCTCGCCGAGCGGCTCGACGAGCTCGAGCGGCAGAACAAGCTGCTCGAGGCGCAGCGGCTGCGCATGCGCACCACGTACGACATCGAGATGATGCGCCAGATCGGCACCGCGTCCGGCATCGAGAACTACTCGCGGCACATCGACGGCCGCGAGGCGGGATCGGCGCCGAACACGCTGCTCGACTACTTCCCCGAGGACTTCCTCCTCGTCATCGACGAGTCGCACGTGACCGTGCCGCAGATCGGCGCGATGTTCGAGGGCGACATGTCGCGCAAGCGCAGCCTCGTCGACCACGGGTTCCGCCTGCCGAGCGCGATGGACAACCGGCCCCTGCGCTGGGAGGAGTTCGTCGAGCGGATCGGCCAGACCGTGTACCTGTCGGCGACCCCCGGCGACTACGAGCTCTCGATGGCGGACGGCGTGGTCGAGCAGATCATCCGCCCGACCGGCCTCGTCGACCCGGAGGTGCTCGTCAAGCCCACCACGGGGCAGATCGACGACCTCCTGCACGAGATCCGCGAGCGTGTCGAGCGGAACGAGCGCGTGCTCGTCACGACGCTCACCAAGAAGATGGCGGAGGACCTCACCGACTACCTGCTCGAGAAGGACGTGCGGGTGCGGTACCTGCACTCGGAGGTCGACACGCTGCGGCGCGTCGAGCTGCTGCGCGAGCTGCGCCTAGGCGAGTACGACGTCCTCGTCGGGATCAACCTCCTGCGCGAGGGCCTCGACCTGCCCGAGGTGTCGCTCGTCGCGATCCTCGACGCCGACAAGGAGGGCTTCCTGCGGTCGCCCAAGTCCCTCATCCAGACGATCGGCCGCGCGGCCCGCAACGTCTCCGGGCAGGTGCACATGTACGCGGACAAGATCACCCCGGCGATGGCCGCGGCGATCGAGGAGACCGAGCGCCGTCGCGAGCGGCAGATCGCGTACAACACGGAGCACGGGGTCGACCCGACGCCGCTGCGCAAGCGGATCTCCGACGTGACGGACATGCTCGCGCGCGAGGACGTCGACACGGCCGAGCTCCTGGCGGGCGGGTACCGGCAGCCGGGCAAGGGCGCGAAGGGCAAGGCGCCGGTGCCGGGCGGGCCCAAGGAGGGTGCGTCGTCGGGCAACCGGCTCGCCGGCGCGGCGGCGAGCGACCTCGCCCAGCTCATCCAGGAGCTGAGCGACCAGATGCACGCGGCCGCGGGCGAGCTGCAGTTCGAGCTCGCCGCCCGGCTGCGCGACGAGATCTCGGGGCTCAAGAAGGAGCTGCGGCAGATGCAGGCGGCCACCGCCTGAGCGGTGCCCGCCGGGCCCTGGACGTGTGGCCCACGAGCGACCGAGGAACAGTCCACGGTGGCGTGGTGTTGTCACGTCAGGAGGAGCGATGGCCTATGCTGGCTCCTCAGCGAGGGGGAGTATTCCCACACGGTGATGTCGTCATCACGGCCGGCGCAGTCGTCGGCCCGGTGTCACCGGTCCCGCAACCACCAGCCCGCGACCCGTGCGGGTGCGCGTGGCGGTGCGTGGCGGAAGAGACCTTCGGTACTCAGTGCTACGTACCGGAGGTCTTTGCATGGATGTCCCCGTCTGGGTCTGGCTCGTCACCATCGGCGTGATCCTCGCGATGCTCGCCGTCGACTACGTCGGGCACGTGCGCACGCCCCACGCCCCGAGCCTGCGCGAGGCCACCTGGTGGTCCGCCGGCTACGTCGCCGTCGCGGTCGCCTTCGGCGGTATCGTCTGGGCCGTCTGGGGCTCGACGTACGGCGGGGAGTACTTCGCCGGCTACATCACCGAGAAGAGCCTGTCGGTCGACAACCTCTTCGTGTTCGTCCTCATCATGACGAGCTTCCGCGTCCCGCGGCTCTACCAGCAGAAGGTGCTGCTCATCGGCATCACGATCGCGCTGGTCCTGCGGACGATCTTCATCTTCCTCGGCGCGGCCCTCATCGAGAACTTCAGCTGGATCTTCTACATCTTCGGCGCGTTCCTGCTCTACACCGCGTGGACGCAGGTCAAGGCGGGCTCGGGCCACGACGAGGAGTTCCACGAGAACGGCGCGCTGAAGCTGACCCGCCGCCTGTTCCCGACGACGGAGACGTACGTCGAGGACAAGATGACGACGAAGATCGACGGGAAGCGCTACATCACCCCGATGCTCATCGTGATGATCGCGATCGGCAGCGCCGACCTGCTCTTCGCGGTCGACTCGATCCCGGCGATCTTCGGACTCACGCAGGAGACCTACCTCGTGTTCGCCGCCAACGCGTTCTCGCTGCTCGGCCTGCGCCAGCTCTACTTCCTCATCGACGGCCTCCTCGACCGCCTCGTCTACCTCGCGTACGGCCTCGCGGCGATCCTGGGCTTCATCGGCGTCAAGCTGCTCATCCACGCGCTGCACAAGAACGAGGTGCCGTTCATCAACGGCGGTGAGCACATCACCGCCATCCCGGAGATCTCGACGGCGCTGTCGCTCGGCTTCATCGTCGTCGTGCTCACGATCACCACGGTCGCGAGCCTCGCCAAGGACCGCGCCGACCGTCGGCGCTCCGTCGAGAGCTCGGAGGGCTCACGCTGATGGTTCACGAGCTTCCCGTCTGGTTCGAGTGGGCGTCGCTGTCGGCGCTCGCGGTGCTGCTCCTCGTCGACCTGTTCGTCGTGGGGCGTCGCCCGCACGTCCCCTCGATGCGCGAGAGCGCGCTGTGGGTCGGCTTCTACGTCGCGCTCGCCCTCGTCTTCGGGGCGATCGTGGGCGCGGTCGGCGGGGCGGCACCGGCCGGGGAGTTCTACGCGGGGTGGCTCACGGAGTACAGCCTCTCCGTGGACAACCTCTTCGTGTTCGTCATCATCATGGCGCGGTTCGCGGTCCCGCGGGACCAGCAGCAGCGCGTCCTGATGGTGGGCATCATCGTCGCGCTCGTCCTGCGCGGGGCGTTCATCCTCGCGGGCGCGGCGATCATCGCGCAGTTCGTGTGGGTGTTCTACCTCTTCGGCGCGTTCCTCATCTACACGGCGATCAAGCTCGTGGCCGGTGGCGACGAGCCCGAGGAGTACCACGAGAACCGCGCCGTGCGGGCGCTGCGGAAGGTGCTGCCGCTGGGCACGCAGTACGACGGCGGCCGGCTGCGCACGATCGAGGACGGCAAGCGGGTCTTCACGCCGCTCGTCATCGTGTTCCTCGCGATCGGCAGCACCGACCTGCTCTTCGCGTTCGACTCGATCCCCGCGATCTTCGGGCTCACCCAGGACCCGTTCATCGTCTTCACGACGAACGTCTTCGCGCTCATGGGCCTGCGCCAGCTCTACTTCCTCCTGGGCGGCCTGCTCGAGCGGCTGGTCTACCTGCCGATCGGTCTCGCGGTGATCCTCGGGTTCATCGGCGTGAAGCTGATCCTCGAGGCGCTGCACGAGAACACGCTGCCGTTCATCAACGGCGGGGAGCACCTCGACGCCGTCCCGACGGTCCCGATCTGGCTGTCGCTCGTCGTGATCATCGGTGCGCTCGCCGTCACCACCGTCGCGAGCCTGCTGCGGACGCGGGCGCTGCACGCCCAGGACGGCCCGGCCGCGACGGCCGCCGCGAGCGACGTCGCCGGTCCCGTCGAGGACGCGGTCGAGGCGCCTGCGGACGAGACGGTCGAGGAGGTCGCGTCCGCCGGCGAGGCGCCGCCGCGGGGCACAGGCCCGCAGGACGGCGCCGCGCGATAGCGCGTGCCCGACGAGCCGCGGAGCGAGACGGTGCCAGCCCGACGCGACAGGTCCCGCGCTTCCCGCCTGGCCGCGCACGCAGCGGTCGCCACCGCGCTGTCGCTGCGCAGCGTCCACGAGCTGCGCGAGCTCGTGGACGCCGCCCCGCGGATCGGTGCGGGCATCGGCGGGGAGACGGTGCTGCTCGACGTCGACGGCACACCCGTGTTCGTCAAGCACGTGCGACTGACCGACCTGGAGCGCCAGGCGGAGAACGTCCGCTCCACGGCGAACCTGTTCGACCTCCCGACCTTCTGCCACTACGGCGTCGGCGCCATCGGCGCCGCGGGCTTCGGCGCCTGGCGGGAGCTGGCCGCGCACGTCATGACGACGGGCTGGGTGATCGCGGGGGACCACGAGGGCTTTCCCCTGATGCACCACTGGCGGGTGCTTCCCGACGCCGGCCGACCGCTGCCCGACGAGCTGGCCGACGTCGAGCGTGCCGTCGAGTACTGGGGCGGCGGCACGGCGGTGCGTCGCCGGGTCGAGGCCCTGCGGGACTCCTCGGCGAGCATCGTGCTGTTCCTGGAGTACGTCCCGCAGACGCTGCACGACTGGCTCGGCGCCCAGGTCGAGGCAGGTGGCGAGACCGCCGAGCGCGCCTGCGCGCTGGTGGAGGACGGGCTGAGCGCCGGGATCTCGTTCATGAGTTCACGTGGCCTGCTGCACTTCGACACGCACTTCGAGAACGTCCTGACCGACGGGGAACGGCTCTACTTCGCCGACTACGGTCTCGCGATCTCGTCAGCCTTCGACCTCTCGCCCGACGAGGTCGACTTCGTCGCCGCGCACCAGGAGTACGACGACTGCTACAGCGTCACCCACCTGGTGAGCTGGCTGGCCGTCGCCCTGTACGGGTGCGGTCCCGACGAGCGCCGCGCGCTCGTGCGCTCCTGGGCTCAGGGCAGCCTTCCGGCGGGCGCCCCCGCGGCGGTCGCGGCGACGCTGTCCCGGCACGCCCCGGTCGCGGCGGTGGTCGGGGACTTCTACCGCGCGTTCCAGCGGGAGAGCCGGGAGACGCCGTACCCGTGGGAGTCGATCCGCCGGCTCCGGGATCGTCCGCCCGGGCGCGACCGCGCGCGGTGAGACCCCGTCAGGCGCGGTCCGCCCAGTCGCCGATGACCGGCGCCCACGGACGGACAGTGCGCTCGGCGACGAGGCCCGCCCGCCCGAACGGGTCCTCGTCGAGGACCGCGGCGACGGCGTCGGGCGTCTCCCCGTCGACGACGAGCAGCGCCCCGGCGGGTGCGCCCTCGTGCGCGGGCAGCGGGCCGGACGCCAGGAGCGTGCCCCGCGCGTACAGGTCGCCCAGGAATGCGCGGTGCTCCGGACGCAGGGCGTCGAGCTCGGCGGTGCGGTCGGCGTAGACGTAGGTGACGGCGTGGATCGGCATGCCGCCAGTGAACCAGGACCGCCCGACGGCACGCGGACGGGTCCGCGCCTCGGTCGTCACCGCGGCGTTCCGAGCGGAGCCCGCGCGGTCCGCTACCAGCCGCGCTCGCGCCACTCGTCGAGGTGCGGACGCTCGACGCCCAGGGTCGTGTCCGCGCCATGACCCGGGTAGACCCACGTCGCGTCGTCGAACCGGTCGAAGACACGCTCCGTGACGTCCGTGAGCAACCGCTCGAAGCGGGACGGGTCGCGCTGGGTGTTCCCGACGCCGCCCGGGAACAGCGAGTCGCCCGTGAAGAGGTGCACGCGGCCCGCTGCCGCCCCGGGCTCGTGGACCGCGTCCGGTTCGCGGTAGGCCAGCGCGACGGATCCCGGCGTGTGGCCGCGCAGCGCCACGACCTCGAGCACGAGGTCACCGGCGCGGACGACGTCGCCGTGACGGAGACGGCGGGTGACGTGCACGTCGGCGGCTGCCGCGACGGCGTCGGCGTCGAGGTCCCCGGCGGCCGTCGTCGCGCCGGTGACCGCGACGATCGAGGCGAGCGCGCGCAGGTGGTCAGTGTGCCGGTGCGTCGTGACGACGACGTCGAGGCGCGCGGTCGGCGACCCGTCGCGGACGAGCGCGAGGACGTCGTCGGGCGCGTCCGCGGCGTCGATCAGGACCTGGGCACCCGTGCGCCGGCACGTGAGGAGGTAGACGTCGTTCGCGAGCGGTCCGACGGCGAGCTTGCGGATCTCGACCTCGTCGATGCGACGCCGGTCGCTCGGCCCGCCGACGACGACCTGTCCCGTGTACACCATGCGGTCAGTCTGCCGTGCCGTGACGGCCTCCGGGGCCGCGGGTGGGCCTGCGGTGAGCGTTCGTCGGAGGACGCGCGAAGGTGACGTCGAACACCTGTGCGAATGTGGGTGGTCGGTCGTACGATGCTGCGGTGAGCAATCGCCTCGTCATCTCCGGTGCCCGCGAGCACAACCTCCGCAACGTCGACCTCGACCTCCCGCGGGACAAGCTCATCGTCTTCACGGGGCTCTCGGGCTCGGGCAAGTCGTCGCTCGCGTTCGACACCATCTTCGCGGAGGGGCAGCGCCGCTACGTCGAGTCGCTGTCCGCGTACGCGCGCCAGTTCCTCGGTCAGATGGACAAGCCCGACGTCGACTTCATCGAGGGCCTGTCGCCCGCGGTGTCGATCGACCAGAAGTCCACGAACCGCAACCCGCGCTCGACCGTCGGCACCATCACCGAGGTCTACGACTACCTGCGACTGCTGTTCTCGCGCGCCGGCACGCAGCACTGTCCCGTCTGCGGCGAGCGCGTGACCGCGCAGACGCCGCAGCAGATCGTCGACCGGCTCCTCGAGCTGCCGGAGGGCACGCGGTACCAGGTGCTCGCGCCGGTGGTCCGGGGGCGCAAGGGCGAGTACTCCGAGCTCTTCAAGGAGCTCCAGACCAAGGGCTTCGCGCGCGCCCGCGTCGACGGCGAGGTGCGCACGCTCACCGACGTCCCCGCCTTGGAGAAGAAGCTCAAGCACGACATCGAGGTCGTCGTCGACCGCCTCGTGTCGCGCGAGGGCGTGCAGCGCCGGCTCACCGACTCGGTCGAGACCGCGCTCGGCCTCGCGGGGGGTCTCGTCGTCATCGAGCTCGTCGACGCCGACGCGGACGACCCGGCGCGCGAGCGCCGCTTCTCCGAGAAGCGCGCGTGCCCCAACGACCACGAGCTCGCGCTCGACGAGATCGAGCCGCGCACGTTCTCCTTCAACGCGCCCTACGGCGCGTGCCCCGAGTGCACGGGCATCGGCTTCCGTCTCGAGGTCGACCCCGACCTCGTGGTGCCGGACGTCGAGAAGTCGCTGGCCGAGGGCGCGGTCGCGCCGTGGGCGCAGATCTCCTCCGAGTACTTCGAGCGGGTCCTCACGGCGCTCGCGGACGACCTCGGGTTCTCCATGGACACGCCGTGGCGGGCGCTGCCCGAGCGCGCGAAGAAGGCAGTCCTGCACGGGCAGAACCACCAGGTCCACGTGCGGTACAAGAACCGCTGGGGCCGCGAGCGGCAGTACTCGACCGGGTTCGAGGGCGTCATGACGTTCCTCGAGCGCCGGCACACGGAGACCGAGTCGGACTGGTCCAAGGAGAAGTACGAGGCCTTCATGCGCGAGGTCCCGTGCCCCGTGTGCCAGGGCGCTCGCCTCAAGCCCGAGGTCCTCGCGGTCAAGGTGGGCGGCAAGTCCATCTGGGACGTGTGCCGGCTCCCGCTGCGCGAGGCCGCGGCGTTCCTCGGGGCGCTCGAGCTCGGCGCGCGCGAGCGCGCGATCGCGACCGAGGTGCTCAAGGAGATCGACGCGCGGCTCGGCTTCCTGCTCGACGTCGGCCTCGACTACCTCTCGCTCGAGCGCCCCGCCGCGACGCTGTCCGGCGGCGAGGCGCAGCGCATCCGGCTCGCGACGCAGATCGGCTCGGGCCTCGTCGGCGTCCTCTACGTCCTCGACGAGCCGAGCATCGGTCTGCACCAGCGTGACAACCGTCGCCTCATCGAGACGCTCACGCGCCTGCGCGACCTCGGGAACACGCTCATCGTCGTCGAGCACGACGAGGACACCATCCGCACCGCCGACTGGGTCGTCGACATCGGCCCGGGTGCGGGTGAGCACGGCGGTCGCGTCGTGCACTCCGGCGACTACGCGGGGCTGCTCGAGGCGCCGGAGTCCGTCACGGGCGCGTACCTCTCGGGCCGTCGCAGCATCCCGCTCCCGGCGGAGCGCCGCCCGACCGACCCGGGCCGTCAGGTCAAGGTCGTCGGCGCGCGCGAGCACAACCTCACGGGCATCGACGTGAGCTTCCCGCTCGGGACGTTCACCGCCGTGACCGGGGTCTCGGGGTCGGGCAAGTCGACGCTCGTGAACTCGATCCTCTACACGGTCCTCGCCAACGAGCTCAACGGCGCGCGCCAGGTCGCGGGCCGGCACACGCGCGTCACGGGGCTCGACCACCTCGACAAGGTCGTGCACGTGGACCAGGGGCCGATCGGGCGCACGCCGCGGTCGAACCCGGCGACGTACACGGGCGTGTGGGACCACGTGCGCAAGCTCTTCGCGGAGACCACCGAGGCCAAGGTGCGCGGCTACACGCCCGGCCGCTTCTCGTTCAACGTCAAGGGCGGCCGCTGCGAGGCGTGCTCGGGTGACGGCACGCTCAAGATCGAGATGAACTTCCTCCCGGACGTCTACGTGCCGTGCGAGGTGTGCCACGGGGCGCGCTACAACCGCGAGACGCTCGAGGTGCACTTCAAGGGCAAGACCGTGGCCGACGTCCTCGACATGCCCATCGAGGAGGCGTCGGAGTTCTTCGCGGCCGTCCCGGCGATCTCGCGGCACCTCAAGACCCTCGTCGAGGTCGGCCTCGGGTACGTCCGCCTCGGACAGCCCGCGCCGACCCTCTCGGGGGGCGAGGCGCAGCGCGTGAAGCTCGCGAGCGAGCTCCAGAAGCGTTCGACGGGGCGCACGATCTACGTGCTCGACGAGCCGACGACGGGCCTGCACTTCGAGGACATCCGCAAGCTGCTCGGCGTGCTCCAGTCGCTCGTCGACAAGGGCAACAGCGTCCTCGTCATCGAGCACAACCTCGACGTCATCAAGAGCGCGGACTGGGTCGTCGACATGGGGCCCGAAGGTGGCTCGGGGGGCGGCAAGGTCGTCGCGCAGGGCACGCCCGAGCAGGTCGCGCGCGTCGAGGCGAGCCACACCGGCCGCTTCCTCGCGGAGATCCTCGACCAGCACGACCCGGTGCCGGTCGGTGCCTCGACGAAGCCCGGCGCCGCGCAGGCGCCCGCCGCGAAGGGGGCCAAGGGCCGCTCGGCGAAGGCCCGCCGGGCGACCGACGAGGGCACGACGCGCTCGCGTCGCAAGGCCTCCGCGGCCTAGCCGCGACCCGGAGGAGGAGCCTCGGCGCGCCGTCCACGCGCGACCCTGCGGTGACGCGTC
The DNA here is from genome assembly GCF_049913115.1 of Cellulosimicrobium sp. E-16. Taxonomy (NCBI): domain Bacteria; kingdom Bacillati; phylum Actinomycetota; class Actinomycetes; order Micrococcales; family Promicromonosporaceae; genus Cellulosimicrobium; species Cellulosimicrobium sp. E-16. The sequence goes on along the minus strand of NZ_CP183974.1, from coordinate 2,522,957 downwards.
CTCGGAGCGTCACCGCAGGGCGTCGACGACCACGAGCGGGGTGCTCAGGCTGCCGCCCGCCGCGCGGGCGCCGGCTCGACGAGCACGCGGAAGTTCACCGAGCGCGCGATGAAGCAGTGGTCGTGCGCGCGGCGGTGGAGCGCGGCCAGCGACTCCTCGTCGGTCCCCGGGCCGTCGTCGACCACGACGCGGGGGTGCAGCGTGACGTCGGTGAACTGTCCCTCGCCGCCGGACTCGACGCGCATCGTCCCGGTGACGTCGTCCACGTAGTCCCGCACGACGACGCCCGCCGCCGCGGCGAGGTGGAGGAACCACAGCATGTGGCACTGCGAGAGGCTCACGACGAACAGCTCCTCGGGGCTGTAGCGCGTCGGGTCGCCGCGGAACGCCGGGTCCGCGGACCCGGGCAGCGGCGGCCTCCCCTCGAGGATCACGTCGTGGTCCCGGCCGTAGGCCGTGTACGAGGCGGTGCCCCTGTCGCCCGCGCCCGTCCAGCGGACCGTGGCGGCGTACCCGTGCTGTGCGCTCATGGCCGCCACCCTAGCGGGCAGTGGTGCAGGTCACACCACGTCCTTGCCGGGGTTGCCGCGGCCCTCGCACGTCCCCCTGCCACCGCACCGTCGGTGGCCTGACCTAGGCTGGAGAGCATGGCTGATCCCGCGACGTACCGCCCGGCGCCGGGGGAGATCCCGACCTCGCCAGGCGTCTACCGGTTCCGCGACGACCACGGGCGCGTGATCTACGTCGGCAAGGCCAAGAACCTGCGCGCGCGCCTGTCGAACTACTTCCAGGACGTCGCGAACCTGCACCACCGCACGCAGACGATGGTGACGACCGCGGCGTCCGTCGAGTGGACCGTCGTCGGGACCGAGGTCGAGGCGCTCGCGCTCGAGTACTCCTGGATCAAGGAGTTCGACCCGCGGTTCAACGTCAAGTACCGCGACGACAAGTCGTACCCCTACCTCGCCGTGACGATGGGGGAGGAGTTCCCCCGCGCCCAGGTCATGCGCGGCGCCAAGCGGCCCGGCACCCGGTACTTCGGCCCCTACGGGCACGCGTGGGCGATCCGCGAGACGCTCGACCTCCTGCTCCGCGTCTTCCCGGTGCGCACGTGCTCGGCGGGCGTGTTCAAGCGGGCCCACCAGACGGGCCGTCCGTGCCTCCTGGGGTACATCGACAAGTGCTCGGCGCCGTGCGTCGGGCGCATCACGCCCGAGGACCACCGGGCGCTCGCGGAGGACTTCTGCGACTTCATGGCGGGCGACACGCAGCGCTTCGTGCGTCGCCTCGAGCGCAAGATGAACGAGGCGGCCGCCGCGATGGAGTACGAGGCCGCGGCGCGCCTGCGCGACGACATCGTCGCCCTCCAGCGCGCGACCGAGAAGAACGCGGTGGTCCTCGGCGACGGCACCGACGCCGACGTCTTCGCGCTCGTCGGCGACGAGCTCGAGGCGGCCGTCCAGGTGTTCCACGTCCGCGGCGGGCGGATCCGCGGCCAGCGCGGCTGGATCGTCGAGAAGGTCGAGGACGTGACCGACGGGGAGCTGGTCGAGCACCTGCTCCAGCAGGTCTACGGTGCGGCCGAGGAGGCCGCGGCGGCCGACCCGGGGACCGGTCAGGGCCGGGCTGGAGCGCGCGACGTCGTCCCGCGCGAGGTGCTCGTCCCCGTCCTGCCGCCGGACACCGAGCAGGTCACGACCTGGCTCTCGGGGCTGCGGGGTGCTCGCGTCGACGTCCGTGTGCCGCAGCGTGGCGACAAGAAGGAGCTCGCCGCGACCGTGCGGGCGAACGCGGAGCATGCGCTCGCCCTGCACCGCACGCGCCGTGCGGGCGACCTCACGACACGCAGCCAGGCGCTGCGCGAGATCCAGGAGGCGCTCGACCTCGACACGGCCCCGCTGCGGATCGAGTGCTACGACGTCTCGCACAACCAGGGCACGTACCAGGTCGCGTCGATGGTCGTGTTCGAGGACGGCCTCGCGCGCAAGAGCGAGTACCGCCACTTCACCGTGCGCGGGCCCGACGGCGACGGGGCCGCGGACGACACCGCGGCGATGTACGAGGTCATCACGCGCCGGTTCAAGCGCTACCTGTCCGACCGCTCGCGCTCGGGCGAGGTCGAGCTGGACCTCGAGGCCGACGACGTGGCGACCGGGTCCGACGCTTCGGGCCGCCGCGCGGAGCGGGCCGCGGAGGCCGCGGGATACGTGCCGCGCAGCGGCGAGGTCGACGCCGACGCCCCCGTGGACAAGCGAGCGCGGTTCGCCTACCCGCCGAACCTCGTCGTGGTCGACGGCGGCCCCCCGCAGGTGGCCGCCGCCGCCCGGGCGCTGGCCGACCTCGGGATCGACGACGTCGCGCTGTGCGGCCTCGCCAAGCGCCTCGAGGAGGTGTGGGTCCCGGGGGACGACTACCCGGTGATCCTCCAGCGCTCGTCGGAGGGCCTCTACCTGCTCCAGCGCGTGCGCGACGAGGCCCACCGGTTCGCCATCGCCCAGCACCGCAGGCAGCGCAGCAAGGGCATGACGGCGTCCGCGCTCGACGACGTCCCGGGCCTCGGTCCGGCGCGGCGCACCGCGCTCCTCAAGCACTTCGGCTCGCTCAAGCGCCTGCGGGCCGCGAGCGTCGAGGAGATCGCGAGCGTGCGGGGCATGGGCGAGCGCACGGCGCGGGCCGTGGTCGCCGCCCTGGGCGGAGCCGCCGAGCCGCTTCCGGGAGAGGCGGCCCCGGCGGGGCCGCCGCCCGCCGAGGACGCCGGGCGCCCGGAGGACGTGCAGGACGGCGTGCGGGACACTCCGGTGGGTGACGGGGCCGCGGCCCGGGCGTGAGCGGCTGGCATGCTGGTGCCATGACCTCGGAGCCGACCCCGGACCTCAGCCCGCAGGGGCCGCCCGCCCGCGTGCCGGAGCCCTCACCGACCACCGTCCCCAGCGGGATCCCCGCGATCGAGGCGGCGACCCACGCCCCGGAGCCGCGCGAGGCCGAGGTGCTCATCATCACGGGCATGTCCGGCGCCGGGCGCACCCGGGCCGCGGCCGTGCTCGAGGACCTCGACTGGTACGTCGTCGACAACCTGCCGCCGCGCATGATCGTCCCGCTCGTGGACCTCATGACGCGGTCGGGCTCGGCGCTCGAGCGCATCGCGGCGGTCGTCGACGTGCGCGGCCGCGAGTTCTTCACCGACCTCGTCGAGGTGCTCGACCACCTCCGCCAGAACGGGGTGTTCTACCGCATCCTGTTCCTCGACGCGTCCGACGAGGTGCTCGTGCGCCGGTACGAGCAGGTCCGGCGCCCGCACCCGCTCCAGGGGGAGGGGCGCATCCTCGACGGCCTGGCCGAGGAGCGACGCCTGCTCGCGAGCCTCGAGGAGCGCTCCGACGTCGTCATCGACACGTCCGAGCTCACGGTGCACGACCTCGCGCGCGAGGTCCGTGCCGCCGTGGCGGACGGGACGCCCGAGACCCTGCGGATCAACGTCGTCTCGTTCGGGTTCAAGTACGGGCTGCCGCTCGACGCCGACCACGTGGTCGACGTGCGGTTCCTCGCGAACCCGTACTGGATCACCGAGCTGCGGCACCTCACCGGGCGCGACGCGCCGGTGCGCGACTACGTGCTGGGGCGCCCCGGCGCGCTCGAGTTCGTCGACCGGTACGTGAGCGCCCTGGAGCCGGTGCTCGCCGGCTACCTGGGCGAGGAGAAGCGCTACGTGACGATCGCCGTGGGCTGCACCGGGGGCAAGCACCGTTCCGTCGCGATCAGCGAGGCGATCGCCGCGCGCCTGCGCGCGCAGGGCCAGCGCGTCATCGTCACCGCACGCGACCTCGGCAAGGAGTGATCGTGGTCGCCCAGCGCAATCCTGCCGTCGTCGCCCTGGGCGGCGGCCACGGCCTGTCCGCGAGCCTGTCCGCGCTGCGCCTCATGTCCGACCGGCTGACCGCCGTCGTGACCGTGGCCGACGACGGCGGGTCGTCGGGGCGCCTGCGCACCGAGCTCGGCGTCCTGCCCCCGGGGGACCTGCGCATGGCGCTCGCGGCCCTGTGCGACGACTCGGAGTGGGGCCGCACGTGGAGCGCGCTCCTCCAGCACCGGTTCACGTCGGAGGGGGACCTCGACAACCACGCGGTGGGCAACCTGCTCATCGTCGCGCTGTGGGAGCTGCTCGACGACCCGGTCGCCGGGCTCGACTGGGTGGGCAAGCTCCTCGGCGCCCGCGGGCGCGTGCTGCCCATGGCGTCGGTGCCCCTCGGGATCGAGGCCGACGTGCGGACCGGGGACCGCCTGGAGACGGTCGTCGGGCAGAGCCACGTCGCCGTCACGCACGGCCGCATCGAGCAGCTCCGGCTCGTGCCGGCGGACCCGCCCGCGTGCGCGGAGGCGGTGCAGGCCGTCGAGGAGGCGGACTGGGTCGTGCTCGGCCCGGGGTCGTGGTTCTCCTCGGTGATGCCCCACCTGCTCGTGCCCGACCTCGCGCGCGCCCTGCACGAGACCTCCGCGCGCCGCTGCGTGACGCTCAACCTGTCGAGCGAGACGGGGGAGACCTACGGGCTGACGGCGACGGACCACCTCGAGGCGCTGCACAAGCACGCGCCCGGTCTCCGGATCGACGCCGTCGTCGCGGACCCGTCCGCCGTCGAGGACACGGAGCAGCTCGCAGAGGCGTCCGCGCGCATGGGTGCGCGCCTCCTCCTGCGGCAGGTGCGGCGCGGGGACGGCACCCCGCGGCACGACGCGCTGCGCCTGGCGGCGGCGTACCGGGACGTGTTCGACGACTTCCTCGGCGACGTCGGCTCGCCCGCGCGCTGAGCCTGCGGGACGCGCGCCCCGGCCGCCCACGGGTGCCCGGTCCGCCGCCGCGACGCCACGGCATCGATGGCAGGATGTCCCGCATGGCGCTCACGGCACAGGTGAAGGACGAGCTGGCTCGACTGCGGGTGGACAAGACCTCGTGCCGCAAGGCGGAGGTCTCGGCGATGCTCCGCTTCTCGGGCGGGCTGCACCTCATCTCGGGCCGCGTCGTCATCGAGGCCGAGCTCGACACCGCGATCGCGGCGCGCCGCCTGCGCGAGACCATCGCGGACGTCTACGGGCACACGAGCGAGCTGATCGTCGTGTCGGCGGGCGGCCTGCGCAAGAGCAGCCGGTACGTCGTGCGCGTCGTGCGCGACGGCGAGTCGCTGGCCCGCCAGACGGGCCTCCTGGACCAGCGCGGGCGACCCGTGCGAGGGCTCCCGCCGCAGGTCGTCTCCGGCGGGGTGGAGGAGGCCGAGGCGGCATGGCGCGGCGCGTTCCTGGCGCACGGGTCGCTCACCGAGCCGGGCCGGTCGTCGGCGCTCGAGATCACCTGTCCCGGGCCGGAGGCCGCGCTCGCCCTGGTCGGCGCGGCCCGCCGCCTGGGCGTCTCCGCGAAGTCGCGCGAGGTGCGCGGCGTCGACCGCGTCGTCATCCGGGACGGGGACGCGATCAGCGCGCTCCTCACGCGCCTGGGTGCGCACGAGGCGGTCCTGGTCTGGGAGGAGCGACGCGCCCGGCGCGAGGTGCGCGGGACCGCGAACCGGCTGGCGAACTTCGACGACGCGAACCTGCGCCGCTCGGCCCGCGCCGCCGTGGCGGCGGGGGCGCGCGTCGAGCGGGCCTTCGAGATCCTCGGCCCGGACCTGCCCGACCACCTGCGCGAGGCCGGCGAGCTCCGGCTCGCCCACAAGCAGGCGTCGCTCGAGGAGCTGGGGCAGCTCGCGGACCCGCCGCTGACCAAGGACGCGGTCGCCGGCCGCATCCGGCGCCTGCTGTCGACGGCCGACAAGCGCGCGGCCGAGCTCGGCATCCCCGACACCGAGGCGGGCCTGAGCCCGGAGCTGCTCGACCTCTGACCCTGCCGGCCTGCGACCAGCACGACGACCAGCCCGGCGACCCGCCCGGCACCTGGACGTCATGCACCGACGGGACGATGGTCCCGAACCGTGGGATCCAGGTCACACGCTGGCGTGGTGTTGGTATAGGCTCGGATGCGTCAGGTGACAACGACGTGCTCCTTCGCTGACACCCCTCGTGGGCGTGGGTGGTCCCGGCTGTCGCCGTGACGGTCCACGGGCACGGAGGGTGCTGTGCCGGGATCCCGGGCAGCGGGGCACGGGCGCGATCACCACCTGCGTACGACGGCGTACGTGATCGTTCGGCATCAACCGTGTGCGTCGGGACAACCGGCGCGCCCTGAGGAGGGCATTGTGACCATCCGCGTCGGTATCAACGGCTTCGGTCGTATCGGACGGAACTTCTACCGCGCCATCGTCGAGTCGGGCGCCGACATCGAGATCGTGGGCGTCAACGACCTCACGGACAACAAGACGCTCGCGCACCTGCTCAAGTACGACACGGTCCTCGGCCGTTTCCCGCTGAGCGTGGACTTCGACGACGACAACATCATCGTCGACGGCAAGAAGATCCGTGCGCTCGCCGAGCGCGACCCCGCGAACCTCCCCTGGGGCGAGCTGGGCGCCGACATCGTCATCGAGTCGACCGGCTTCTTCACCGACGCGACCAAGGCGAAGGCGCACATCGACGCCGGCGCCAAGAAGGTCATCATCTCGGCCCCGGCCAAGAACGAGGACGCGACGTTCGTCGTCGGCGTGAACTCGGACCAGTACGACCCGGCCGCGCACCACATCATCTCGAACGCGTCGTGCACCACGAACTGCCTCGCTCCGCTGGCGAAGGCGCTCAACGACTCGATCGGCATCGAGCGTGGTCTCATGACCACGATCCACGCCTACACGGGCGACCAGAACCTGCAGGACGGCCCGCACCGCGACCTGCGTCGCGCCCGCGCCGCCGCGCAGAACATCGTCCCGACCTCGACGGGTGCGGCCAAGGCCGTGTCGCTCGTCCTGCCGGAGCTCAAGGGCAAGCTCGACGGCTTCGCGCTGCGCGTGCCGGTCATCACGGGCTCGGCGACGGACCTCACCTTCACCGCCTCGCGCGAGGTCACGGTGGACGAGGTCAACGCCGCGGTCAAGGCCGCGTCGGAGGGCCCGCTCAAGGGCGTCCTGGCCTACGTCGAGGACGAGATCGTCTCGAGCGACATCGTGACGGACCCGCACCAGAGCATCTTCGACTCGAAGCTCACCAAGGTGATCGGCGACCAGGTCAAGGTCGTCTCCTGGTACGACAACGAGTGGGGCTACTCGAACAGCCTCGTCGCGCTGACGCAGCTCGTCGGCGACAAGCTCTGAGCCACCTGCTGACGCAGCACGACCCTGCGTAGCAACCATGCGTCCGCGTGCGCGTCCCGGCACCGCCCGGTGACGCGCACGCGGACGTCCTCATGTGCGGGCCCGGCCGGTCCTCGGCAGGCGCCCCGTACGACGGCGACCGAACCGTAGGAGACCGCATGAACACCATCGACTCCCTGGGCGACCTGCGCGGCAAGCGCGTCCTCGTCCGCTCCGACTTCAACGTCCCGCTCGACGGGACGACCATCACGGACGACGGCCGCATCCGCGCCGCGCTCCCGACGCTGAAGAAGCTCACCGACGCCGGCGCGAAGGTGATCGTCACCGCGCACCTGGGCCGCCCCAAGGGCGAGCCGGACGCGAAGTACTCCCTCGCGCCCGTGGCTGCGCGCCTCGGAGAGCTGCTCGGCGTGCCGGTCCACCTCGCGCAGGACGTCGTCGGCGACTCGGCGCGCGAGACCGTGGCCGCTCTCGGCGAGGGCGAGGTCGCTCTCCTGGAGAACATCCGCTTCGACGCGCGCGAGACCTCCAAGGACGACGCGGAGCGCCAGTCGCTCGCGCACGACCTCGCGCAGCTCGCTGACGTGTTCGTCTCCGACGGCTTCGGCGTCGTGCACCGCAAGCAGGCCTCGGTCTACGACGTCGCGCAGGTGCTCCCCTCCGCGGTCGGCGAGCTCGTCCTCAAGGAGGTCGACTCCCTGCGCAAGGCGACGGAAGACCCCGCGCGCCCGTACGCGGTCGTGCTCGGCGGGTCGAAGGTCTCGGACAAGCTCGGCGTCATCGCGAACCTGCTCACGAAGGCGGACCGCCTGCTCATCGGCGGTGGCATGGTGTTCACGTTCCTCGCCGCCAAGGGCTACGGCGTCGGCAAGTCCCTCCTCGAGGAGGACCAGATCGACACCGTCAAGGGCTACCTCGCGGACGCCGAGAAGAACGGCGTCGAGATCGTCCTGCCGACCGACATCGTGGTCGCCGACGCGTTCGCCGCGGACTCCCCGCACGAGGTCGTCGCCGCGGACGCGATCCCGGCCGACAAGATCGGCCTCGACATCGGCCCCGAGTCGGCGCAGCTCTTCGCGAGCAAGATCGTCGACGCGAAGACGGTCGTGTGGAACGGCCCCGCCGGCGTGTTCGAGTTCGAGGCGTTCTCGGGCGGCACGCGTGCCGTGGCCCAGGCGCTCGTCGACGCGACCGCGAACGGCGCGTTCACGATCGTCGGCGGCGGCGACTCGGCTGCCGCGGTCCGCATCCTCGGCTTCGACGAGGCCGGCTTCAGCCACATCTCGACCGGTGGTGGCGCGAGCCTCGAGTTCCTCGAGGGCAAGGACCTCCCGGGGATCTCCGTCCTCGACGCCTGAGCGCCCCTCCCGAACCATCCTCACGCACCGCCCGCGGCACGCCGTGCGCGGGCGGTGCGACCCCCACAGAGAGAAGAAGGACCGTGGCGAACAGCCGTACCCCGCTCATGGCGGGCAACTGGAAGATGAACCTGGACCACCACCAGGCGACGCACACCGTGCAGAAGCTCGCCTGGACCCTCAAGGACGCGAAGCACGACTACGCGGCCGTCGAGGTCGCGGTGCTGCCGCCCTTCACCGACCTCCGGTCGGTGCAGACGCTCGTCGACGCGGACAAGCTCGAGCTCAAGTACGGCGCGCAGGACGTCTCGGCGCACGCCGAGGGCGCGTACACGGGCGAGATCTCGGCGACGATGCTCGCCAAGCTCGGCGTGAGCTACGTCGCGATCGGCCACTCCGAGCGCCGCCAGTACCACGGCGAGACGGACGCGCAGGCCAACGAGAAGATCGTGGCCGCCGTGGGTCAGGGTGTCGCCCCGATCCTGTGCGTGGGCGAGGGCCTGGACGTCCGCAAGGCCGGCGACCAGATCTCCTACACGTTGGCCCAGGTCGAGGGCGCCCTCGCGGGCATCCCCGCCGCGCAGCTCGCGACGCTCGTCATCGCGTACGAGCCCGTCTGGGCCATCGGCACGGGCGAGGTCGCGACGCCGGAGGACGCGCAGGAGGTCTGCGGTGCGATCCGCGGCGCGCTGGGCGACCTGTACGACGCGGACCTCGCGGACGCGACGCGCATCCTGTACGGCGGCTCGGTGAAGTCGTCGAACGTCGCCGCGATCATGGCCCAGCCCGACGTCGACGGCGCGCTCGTCGGCGGCGCGAGCCTCGACCCCGAGGAGTTCGCCAAGATCGCGCGCTACCAGTCGCACGCGACCGGGGCCTGACCTCCGCGAGACCCTCGCACCGACGGCCCCGGGAGCGGATCCCGGGGCCGTCGGTCCCTGGCGTGAGACGCCTCCGGCCGGGGTTGGCCGGAGCGGCCCCGCGTCGCCTACTCTTGTCCCCTGTGCAGCAGGTCACGCCTGCGCACGACAACCGTGCGGTCGCGCTCGACATCGGTCGGGACGGCCCTGAGCCTCAAGGACGTACTCGTGGACGTGCTGCGCATCATCCTCCAGATCCTGCTGGTCCTCACCAGCGGCTTCCTCACCCTCCTCGTGCTCATGCACAAGGGCAAGGGCGGCGGCCTCTCCGACATGTTCGGCGGCGGGATCTCGAGCTCGGTGGGCAGCTCCGGCGTCGCCGAGCGCAACCTCAACCGGATCACCGTGTCGTTCGCCCTCGTCTGGGCGGTCGTCATCGTGCTCCTGGGGCTCCTCCAGAAGGTGAGCTGACCTCAGGCGCCCCGTGAGGGCGCCGCAGGGTCGAGCAGGGCTCGAGGAGTCGGCAGGGGGCAGCCGCGCCGGACGGCGCGGTACGGGCAGGATCGAGTGCCGACGACGGCACGGACGGGGGAGAGCACGTGGCAGGTGGTAACGCGATCCGCGGGTCGCGCGTCGGGGCGGGGCCGCTCGGGGAGTCCGAGCGCGGCGAGATCGCGCCGCGCTTCTGGGTCTCCTACTGGTGCGCGAACGGCCACGAGACGCGCCCCAGCTTCTCCTCGGAGGCGGAGATCGAGGCGCCCGAGACCTGGGACTGCCCGCGCTGCGGGTTCCCGGCCGGGCAGGACCGGGAGAACCCGCCGACGCCGTCGCGCAACGAGCCCTACAAGACGCACCTCGCGTACGTGAAAGAGCGTCGCAGCGACGAGGACGGCGTCGCGATCCTCGACGAGGCGCTCGCCGCGCTGCGGGCCCGCCGCGGTCGCTGACCGGGCGTGCTGAGCGCGGGGGCCAGGACCTCGCGCTCCGCTCAGCGCACGCGCGCCAGCACGAACCCGTCGTAGCCCTTGGACCCCACGGTCTGGACGGCCGTGGCGTCGAGCCGCGGGTCCGCGACGACGCGGTCGACCATCTCCCGCACCCCGAGCACGTTCGGGTCGGTGCTGCCCGCGTCGGCGACGGCGCCGCCGCGGACGGTGTTGTCCACGACGATCAGGGTGCCGGGGCGGGACAGCCGGAGTGCGAGGTCGAGGTAGACGGGGTTCGACGGCTTGTCCGCGTCGACGAACACGAGGTCGAACGGCGCGACGCCCTCGTCGACGAGGCGGCGCAACGTGTCCGCGGCCGGGCCGAGCACGACGTCGACGACTCCCGCGAGGCCGGCCTCGGCCAGCGACTCCCGCGCGACCGCGGCGTGGGCGGCGTCGATCTCGCACGTGACGAGCGCACCGTCGAGCGGCAGCGCACGCGCGAGCCAGGTCGTCGAGTAGCCGCCGAGCGTGCCGACCTCCAGCACGCGGCGCGCGCCGGTCGCGAGCGCGAGGAGCTGGAGGAGGCGGCCCTGCGCGGTGGAGACCTGGATCTCCGGCAGGCCGGCGGCGCGCGCCCGGGCGCTGGCGGCGGCGAGCACGTCGTCCTCGGCCACCAGCGGGGCGAAGTAGGCGTCGACCGCGTCCCAGGTCGCCGCGGGGTCGACGTGCTCGCCGCCAGGTGTCATCGGTCGGCGTCCCGCGTGCCCGCCGCCGCGGCGTCCACGAGCCACAGCGTGCGCTCGGTGCCGGTGACCGCGCCCGCCGGGGTCTCGGCCGCAGGGGCCCCGCCGAGCGCCGACGCGACGGCAGGGGCCTTCTCGGCGCCCGCGGCGACGACCCAGACCTGACGAGCGCGCGCGATGGCCTCGAAGGTCAGCGTCACGCGCTCTGGCGGGGGCTTGGGCGAACCATGGACGCCGGCGGTCGGGACGCCCGTCACGTCGAGCCCGGGGTGCCCGGGGAAGAGCGACGCGACGTGGCCGTCGGGTCCCATCCCGAGCAGGAGCACGTCGAACTCGGGCACCTCGGCGCCGGCCGGGGCGTGCTCGGCGAGCGTCGCCGCGTACGCCCCGGCGGACTCCTCGGGGGTCGCCACGACGTCCGCCGCAGGCATCGGGTGCACGTTCCCGGCCGGGAGCTGGGGCAGGTGGGCGAGCAGCGCGTCGCGCGCCTGCGTCTCGTTGCGGTCCGGGTCCCCGGCGGGCAGGAAGCGCTCGTCGCCCCACCAGAGGTGGACGCCCGACCAGTCGACGGCGTCGCGCGCCGGGTGGCGCTCGAGCGCCGCGAGGCTCGCGATGCCGACGGTGCCGCCGGTCAGCACGACGTGCACGGGGCTGCGCACCGACTGCACGTCGAGCAGGCGCGTCACGAGCCGCGACGCGACCGCCTCGGCGAGGACGCCCGCGTCGGGGTGGACGACCACGAGGCGCCCGTGGGACGCGTGCGCGCCCTCGGGCCGGACGGCGGTCACGCGCCCACCTTCTGGAGGCCCTTGGTGAGCACCTCGCCGTAGACCTCGTCCGGGTCGAGGCGGCGCAGCTCCTCGATGAGGGCCTCGCTCAGCGTCCGGATGGGGAGCGCGACGCGGCGGTCCGGCTTGCCCGGCTGGCTGATCGTCACGATGCGCCCGTCCGGTCGGTCGAGGATGATCGGCCCGCTCTTGCGCTCGAGCGTGACGCGCGTGATCGCCTCGGCGCCACGACGGCGCACGACCTGCGTGGGGCAGCGCAGCCGAGAGCCGAGCCACGCCGCGAGCAGGTCGAGCGAGGTGTGCTTCGCCTGGCCCTCGACGAGGACGCTCGTCACGGGCTCGTACGGCGGCTGGTCCAGCGCGGCGGCGATGAGGCCGCGCCACAGGGTGACGCGGGCCCACGCCAGGTCGGAGTCGCCGGGGCCGTACGTGGTGGCGAGCTGCGCGAGGGTCGCCTCGGGGTCCTTCGACGTGATCGAGTCGGTGATGCGGCGCTGGGCCATCCCCCCGACGGGGTCGTCGTCCGGTGAGGCGGGGGGCTGGCCCGGCCACCACACCACGATCGGCGCGTCCGGGAGCAGGAGCGGCATGACCAGCGTGTCCGCGTGCTCGAGCAGCGGGCCCGCGGTCCGCAGCACGACGACCTCGGACGCGCCGGCGTCGCCGCCCACGCGGATCTGGGCGTCGAGGTGCGGGGTGGTGCTCCGGCCGGAGGGTGCCACGACGATGACGCGGCACGGGTGCTCGCGGCTCGCGTCGTTCGCCGCCTCGATCGACGTCTCGACGTCGGACTCGCGCGCGATGACGACGAGCGTGAGGACGCGACCGAGCGCGATCGCGCCGCCCTCGTCGCGCAACCGCACGAGGCGCTTGTTCACCGCGTTCGTCGTCGTGTCGGGCAGGTCGATGATCATCGCGGGGTCCTCGCCGGTCGGAGGGTCGCGCCGCCCTGCGGGGCACGACGGGGTCGGGGGGTCTCACTCAGGGTCGCCGCGCTCCGCGGGGCCGACGCCGGGACGGCGGCCGTCACGGGCGCCGCCACGAACGGCCGTCGCGCGCGAGCATCGCGTCGGCCGACTCCGGGCCCCACGTGCCGGACCGGTACTGGTCGGGCGTGCCCTTGGCGGCCCAGTGCGCGGTGATCGGGTCGAGGATCTTCCACGAGAGCTCGACCTCCTCGCGCGTCGGGAAGAGCGGCGGGTCGCCGAGCAGGACGTCGAGGATGAGGCGCTCGTAGGCCTCGGGGGAGGACTCGGTGAACGCGTGCCCGTAGCCGAAGTCCATCGTGACGTCGCGGACCTCCATCGCGGTGCCCGGGACCTTCGCACCGAAGCGCATCGTGACGCCCTCGTCGGGCTGGACGCGGATCACGAGCGCGTTGTTGCCCAGGTCGGACGCCTGCGACGTCTCGAACGGCAGGTGCGGGGCCTTCTTGAAGACGACCGCGACCTCGGTCACGCGGCGCCCGAGGCGCTTGCCCGTGCGCAGGTAGAACGGGACGCCCGCCCAGCGGCGGTTGTCGATGTCCACGCGGATCGCGGCGTAGGTCTCGGTCGTCGAGTCGGCGGGGATCCCGTCCTCGTCGAGGAAGCCGATGACCTCCTCGCCGCCCTGCCAGCCGGCCGCGTACTGGCCGCGCGCGGTGTGCTTGGACAGCTCGCGCGGAAGCCGCACCGCCGACAGCGCCTTGATCTTCTCGGCGCGCAGCGACGGGGCGTCGAACGACACGGGCTCCTCCATCGCGACGAGCGCGAGGAGCTGGAGCAGGTGGTTCTGGATGACGTCGCGCGCGGCGCCGATGCCGTCGTAGTAGCCCGCGCGGCCGCCGATGCCGATGTCCTCGGCCATCGTGATCTGCACGTGGTCCACGTAGTTCGCGTTCCAGATCGGCTCGAACATCTGGTTGGCGAACCGCAGCGCGAGGAGGTTCTGGACCGTCTCCTTGCCGAGGTAGTGGTCGATGCGGAAGACCGAGTCGGGCGGGAAGACCTCCGACACGACGGCGTCGAGCTCGCGGGCGCTCTCGAGGTCGTGGCCGAAGGGCTTCTCGATGACGACACGGCGCCAGGCGTCTCCTTCGGAGCGGGAGAGCCCGGAGCGGGAGAGCTGCCGGCACACGACCGGGAACGCGCTCGGCGGCACCGAGAGGTAGAAGGCGTGGTTGCCGCCCGTGCCGCGCTCGGCGTCCAGCGTCTCGACGGTCTCGCGCAGCCGCTCGAAGGCGTCCTCGTCGTCAAACGTGCCCTGCACGAACCTGATCCCCTCGGCGAGCTGCCGCCACGTCGCCTCGCGGAACGGCGTGCGCGCGTGCTCCTTCACCGCGTCGTGCACGACCTGCGCGAAGTCCTGGTCCTCCCAGTCGCGGCGTGCGAAGCCCGTGAGCGCGAAGCCCGGGGGGAGCAGGCCGCGGTTGGCCAGGTCGTACACCGCGGGCATGAGCTTCTTGCGGGCGAGGTCGCCCGTGACGCCGAAGATGACGAGCCCGCAGGGGCCCGCGATCCGCGGCAGGCGCAGGTCGAGGGGGTCGCGCAGCGGGTTGTGCTCTGGCGTGATCTTGGCCGGTCTCACCTGGTGGCACCGTTCCGTTTCGAGGAGGGGTCGGGAGGACTGCAGAAGGACTGAGGCGTGTGCGGATGATACGGGCGGCGTGCGTCGTCGTGCCGTCGTTCCCGCAGGTCGGACGCGTGCCCGCGGAGGCGGGCACGCGTCGGGGTGGTCAGGAGCCGGAGGCGTCGCGCAGACCGTCGCGCGTCGTGGCGAGGAGGTCGGTCCAGCTGTCCTCGAACTTGCGCACGCCCTCCTCCTCGAGGCGGTCGGTGACCTCGACGAGGGAGACGCCGAAGGACTCGACGGTCTCGAGCGTGCGGCGCGCCGCGGCCGCCGTGCCGGTGATCGTGTCGCCCGTCACGACGCCATGGTCGGCGAACGCCTGGAGCGTCGCCTCGGGCATGGTGTTGACGATGCCGTCGGTCACGAGCTCGTCGACGTACATCGTGTCGCGGTACTCCGGGTTCTTCACGCCCGTCGAGGCCCAGAGCGGGCGCTGCGGGTGCGCGCCGGACGCGGCGAGCGAGCGCCACCGGTCGGTCTGGCGGAACTCCTCGTAGGCCTCGAACGCGAGGCGCGCGTTGGCGATCGCGGCCTGGCCGCGCAGGTCGAGCGCCTCCGGGGTGCCGACCGTCTCGAGCGCGGCGTCCACCGCGGTGTCCACGCGCGAGACGAAGAACGACGCGACGGAGCCGACGGGCGCGAGGTCGATGCCGTCCGCGCGCGCCTGCTCGAGCCCGATCGCGAACGCCTCCATCACCGCGCGGTAGCGCGCGAGCGAGAAGATGAGCGTCACGTTGACGCTGATGCCCTGCGCGAGGGTGCGGGAGATCGCGTCGAGGCCTGCGACGGTCGCGGGGATCTTGATGTAGACGTTGGGGCGGTCGATGGTGGCCCACAGGCGCTGGGCCGTGACGACCGTCTTGTCGGCGTCGTGCGCGAGGCGCGGGTCCACCTCGATCGACACGCGCCCGTCGACGCCGTCGGTCGCGTCGTAGACCGGGCGCAGCAGGTCGGCGGCGGCGCGCACGTCGTCCGTCGTGATCCGCTCGACGGCGGCCTCGACCGCCGCGTCGTCCAAGCCGGCGGGCGCGAGCTCGGCGAGCTGCGCGTCGTACGCGTCACCCTTCGAGAGCGCCGCCGCGAAGATCGTGGGGTTCGTCGTGACCCCGACGACGCCGCGCGTCGCGACGAGGTCGGCGAGGTTGCCGGTGCGCAGCCGTTCTCGCGAGAGGTCGTCGAGCCAGATGGACACGCCCGCTCCCGTGAGCTGCTCGATGGGGCCGGGGACGGTGGGGGACTGCGTCATCGGACTTCCTCTCGGTGGTGCTCTCGCTGCGGGCGTGCTCCCGGGAGGTCGCGCACGGCGGCCGGTTCCGGGGCAGTCCCGAGGTGGGGCCGCGCACGGCCCCACCTCGGAATCTACGAAGGGTCAGCGCTGGTCGCCAGTGCCACCCTCCGAGGGCGTCGGCGCGGCACCCGGGGCGTCGCCACCGCGCGCGGCCGCGATCGACTCGCGAGCCGCCGAGGCGACGGCCTCGGACGTGATGCCGAACTCGCGGTACAGCACCTGGTAGTCGGCCGAGGCGCCGTAGTGCTCGAGGCTCACGGTGCGACCCGCGTCCCCGACGAGCTCGCGCCAGCCCTGCGCCACGCCCGCCTCGACGGAGACGCGCGCGCGGACGGCGGCCGGCAGGACCGACTCGCGGTACGCGGCGTCCTGGCCGTCGAACCACTCGCGGCTCGGCAGCGACACGACGCGGGCCTGCAGGCCCTCGCCCGCGAGGATCTCGCGCGCCTCGACGGCGAGCTGCACCTCGGAGCCGGTGCCGATGAGGATGACGTCGGGCGTGCCGTCGGTGTCGAGGAGCACGTAGCCGCCGCGCGCGGTGCCCGACGCGTCGGCGTAGCCCTCGGTGCCGCGCGGGAACGTCGGGACGTTCTGGCGCGTGAGGATGATGCCCGCCGGGCGCTCGGTGTTCTCGAGGATCGTGCGCCACGCCCACGACGTCTCGTTGGCGTCGGCCGGACGGACGACGTCGAGGCCCGGGATGGCGCGCAGCGCGGCGAGGTGCTCGACGGGCTGGTGCGTCGGGCCGTCCTCGCCGAGGCCGATCGAGTCGTGCGTCCACACGAACGTCGTCGGGATCTCCATGAGCGCGGCGAGGCGCACCGCGGGGCGCATGTAGTCGCTGAACTGGAGGAACGTGCCGCCGTAGGCGCGCGTGCCGCCGTGCAGGACGATGCCGTTGAGGATCGCGCCCATGGCGTGCTCGCGGATGCCGAAGTGCAGCGTGCGGCCGTACTCGTGACCCGGGAACTTCTTGGTCGCGTGCTCGACCGGCACGAACGACGGCTCGCCGTCCATGGTCGTGTTGTTCGAGCCGGCGAGGTCGGCGGAGCCGCCCCACAGCTCGGGCAGCACGTCCTTGAGCGCGGTGAGGACCTTGCCGGACGCGGAGCGCGTCGCGACGGCCTTGCCCGCCTCGAACGTCGGCAGGGCGTCCTCCCAGCCGGCCGGGAGCTCGCGGTTCGCGAGGCGCCCGAGGAGCTCGGCGCCGGACGGGTTCGCGGTCTTCCACGCGGCGAAGGCCGTGTCCCAGGCCGCGCGCGCGTCGCCCAGGCGCTCGCCGACGGCGCGCGTGTACGCGAGCACCTCGTCGTCGATCGCGAAGCTCGCCTCGGGATCGAGGCCGAGCTCGATCTTCAGGCCCTTGATCTCGTCGGCGCCCATGGCCGAGCCGTGGATGCCGCCGGTGTTCTGCTTGGTCGGCGACGGGTAGCCGATGATCGTGCGCAGCGCGATGATCGACGGCTTGCCGGTCTCGGCCTTGGCGGCCTCGATCGCGGCGTGCAGCGCGTCGACGTCCTCGCCGTAGCCCGTGCCGCCGTTGGTCCAGTCGACGCGCTGGGTGTGCCAGCCGTACGCCGCGTAGCGCGCGAGGACGTCCTCGGTGAACGCGATGTCCGTGTCGTCCTCGATGGAGATCTTGTTGTCGTCCCAGATGACGACGAGGTTGCCGAGCTGCTGGTGGCCGGCGAGCGAGGAAGCCTCGCTCGTCACGCCCTCCTGCAGGTCGCCGTCGGACGCGATGACGTAGACGTGGTGGTCGAACGGCGACTCGCCCGGGGCGGTCGACGGGTCGAGCAGGCCGCGCTCGCGGCGGGCCGCGAACGCCATGCCGACGGAGGACGCGAGGCCCTGGCCGAGCGGGCCGGTCGTGATCTCGACGCCGCGGGTGTGCTTGTACTCGGGGTGGCCGGGGGTCTGGGAGCCCCACGTGCGCAGCGCCTCGATGTCCGCCATCTCCAGGCCGTACCCGGCGAGGAAGAGCTGGAGGTAGATCGTGAGCGACGAGTGGCCCGCCGAGAGCACGAACCGGTCGCGGCCGACCCAGTGGTCGTCCGACGGGTCGTGGCGCATGACCTTCTGGAACAGGAGGTAGGCGGCCGGGGCCAGCGAGATCGCGGTGCCGGGGTGGCCGTTGCCCACCTTCTCCACCGCGTCGGCGGCGAGCGCCTTGATCGTCTTGACGGCCCGGTCGTCCAGGTCCGTCCAGTCCAGGGGCGTGTGAGCAGGGGACAACGCGTTCACCGAACCTCATTCCCGTCCGGAGCGCGCGCCCCGGATCCTCGCGACAACTCGAAACAACCGTTGAACATTTCCCGGCCTCACGCCTCAGGGGGCGGGGCGGCCCGGTGCCGGTCACGTCGTCCGCGGGCCACAGGTCCTGACGGGCGGTCCGACGCGGGACGGTTGCAGGTCCAGCCTATACGCGGACGCGATCCGCGCCCGGGCGGTGCCCACGTGCTGGATTTCGGTCGGATGTCACACAATCGCCCGGGCCGTCCGGTCGGCCCCGGCGCAGGCGGGGACGTACGATGAGCGAGGACGACCGGCGGTCCGTCCCAGCTCGCCCCCCACCTCAGAACGGAACACCGAAGCGCGTGCACACCACGAGCCAGGCACCGATCGACGGGACCGGAAGCCCGTCTGGCGCCGCGTCGACCCAGCAGCCGTCCTCGCCGACGAGCCCCGCGACCTCCGTCGCCCCGACGGCCGAGGCGGTGCGCGCGGCCCGCACCGTGCGCGAGCGCCTCGGCGCCTACGTCGCGCTGACGAAGCCGCGCATCATCGAGCTCCTCCTCGTGACCACGGTGCCGACGATGATCCTGGCTCAGCGGGGGCTGCCGGGCATCGGGCTGATCCTCGCGACTCTCGTGGGCGGCACGCTCGCCGCGGCCTCGGCCAACGTCTACAACTGCTACCTCGACCGCGACATCGACGAGGTCATGAACCGCACCAAGCGGCGCCCCCTCGTCACGGGCGAGGTGACGCCGCGCGCCGCGCTGGTCTTCGCGACCGTCCTCGGCGTCGTGTCGCTCGTGTGGTTCGCGCTCCTGGTCAACGTCGTCTCGGCGTGGCTGACGTTCGCGGCGATCGCGATCTACGTCGTCGGATACACGATGATCCTCAAGCGCCGCACGCCGCAGAACATCGTCTGGGGCGGGATCGCGGGCTGCATGCCGGTCCTCATCGGCTGGTCGGCCGTCACCGGGTCGCTGAGCTGGGCCGCGCTCGCGCTGTTCCTCGTCATCTTCTTCTGGACGCCGCCGCACTACTGGCCGCTGTCCATGAAGTTCAAGCGCGACTACGCCAACGCCGGCGTGCCGATGCTCCCGGTCGTCGCGGACGACCGCAAGGTCGCGCGGGAGATGATCGTCTACAGCGTCGCGATGATCGCCTCGTCGCTCGCGCTGTGGCCGCTCGCCGGCATGACCTGGGTCTACGGCGTCGTCGCCACGGTGCTCGGTGCCTGGTTCCTGTCCTCGTGCGTGACCATGCTCCGCCGCGCCCGGGACAAGGCCGACGGCAAGGGCGGCAAGGTCGGGGAGATGAAGGTCTTCCACGCCTCGATCACGTACCTCACCCTGCTCTTCGTCGCGGTGGCGGTCGACGTCTTCCTCCCGCTGTGAGCCCGGCCGTGCCGGGAGGGCGGTAGGACGATGGGGTCCGGCGAGGCGCACGTGCCCGAGGCGCTGGACCGCGCCGCGCGCGAGTACCTCGCACACCTCGCCGTCGAGCGCGGCCTGTCCGCGAACACCGTCGCCGCCTACCGGCGCGACCTCGCGCGCTACGTCGCGTTCCTCGCCGCGCGCGGCAACCACGCCGTGCGCGAGGTCGAGGCGGACGACGTCGCGGCGTACGTCACCGCGCTGCGGACCGGGGCCGACGGCGGGGCGAGCCTCTCGCCGTCGTCCACCGCCCGGTCCGTGGCCGCCGTGCGCGGCTGGCACCGCTTCTGCGCCGCGGAGGGCATGGCCGACTCCGACGCGTCCGCCGACGTGCGCCCGCCGGCCCAGGGCAAGCGGCTGCCCAAGGCGATCTCGACCGACGAGGTCGCGCGGATCCTCGAGGCCTCCGGCGTCGGCGACGGCGCCGCCCCGCTGCGCGACCGGGCGCTGCTCGAGCTCGTCTACTCGACCGGCGCGCGCATCACCGAGGCCGTGAGCCTCGACGTCGACGACCTCGACCTCGGCACCGGCGCCGTCCGCCTCCTCGGCAAGGGCGGCAAGGAGCGCGTGGTGCCCGTCGGGTCGTTCGCCCGGCGCGCGCTCGACGCCTACCTGGTGCGGGGCCGCGCGGCGCTCGCCGCGCACGGGCGCGGCACGCCCGCCGTCTTCCTCAACACGCGCGGCGCGCGGCTGTCGCGGCAGAGCGCCTGGGCGGTGCTGCGCACCGCCGCGGAGCGCGCGGGCATCGACCACCCCGAGCGGATCTCGCCGCACACGCTGCGGCACTCGTTCGCGACCCACCTGCTCGCGGGCGGCGCGGACGTGCGCGTCGTCCAGGAGCTCCTGGGGCACGCGTCCGTCACGACGACGCAGATCTACACGCTCGTGACCCCGGACACGCTGCGCGAGGTGTACGCCGCCGCCCACCCCCGCGCGCTGGGCTGACGGAGCCGTTCCCGGAGCCGCGGGCGGGAACGCGGCGCGCGGGCGCGTGCGCACGAGCGGGGGCGAGGT
This sequence comes from Cellulosimicrobium sp. E-16, assembly GCF_049913115.1. Classification (NCBI taxonomy): domain Bacteria; kingdom Bacillati; phylum Actinomycetota; class Actinomycetes; order Micrococcales; family Promicromonosporaceae; genus Cellulosimicrobium; species Cellulosimicrobium sp. E-16. The sequence continues at coordinate 2,502,476 of NZ_CP183974.1, read as the reverse complement.
CCTGCGATACCGTGGCGAGCGTGAGCAGCCAGGCCGAGACCCAGCCCGAGACGCGCGGCGCGCAGAGCTCGCACGGCGACGCCGTCCGTCCGGCCGCCCCCGTGACCTCCCCCGAGCGTGACGCCGCACCTGTCGTCGACCACGCCACGAACGGCGCGAGCCGGGAGGCGGCCGAGGCGCCCACCGACGTGGTCGGCCGTCCTCTGCCCGAGTTCCCGGTCCCGGCGCCGCTCGCGTCGCACGGCCCCGGTCGCATCATCGCGATGTGCAACCAGAAGGGCGGCGTCGGCAAGACGACGACCACCATCAACCTCGGCGCGACGCTCGCCGAGTACGGTCGCAAGGTCCTGCTCGTCGACTTCGACCCGCAGGGAGCCGCGTCCGTCGGGCTCGGCGTCAACCCGCACGAGCTCGACCGCACGGTCTACAACCTCCTCATGGAGCGGGGCGCGGACATCCACGACGTGCTCGTCCCGACGGACGTCGAGAACCTCGACCTCCTGCCCGCCAACATCGACCTCTCGGCCGCGGAGGTCCAGCTCGTCGGCGAGGTCGCGCGCGAGTCCGTGCTGTCGCGCGTGCTGCGGCCCGTCGTCGACGACTACGACGTCATCCTCGTGGACTGCCAGCCCTCGCTCGGCCTGCTCACGGTCAACGCGCTCACCGCCGCGCACGGCGTGCTCATCCCGCTCGAGTGCGAGTTCTTCGCGCTGCGCGGCGTGGCGCTGCTCGTCGAGACGATCGAGAAGGTGCGCGACCGGCTCAACCCGCGCCTCGAGGTCGACGGGATCCTCGCGACGATGTTCGACTCCCGCACGCTGCACTCGCGCGAGGTCGTGGCGCGCGTGCACGAGGCGTTCGGGGACAAGCTGCTCCAGACCGTCATCGGGCGCACCGTGAAGTTCCCCGACGCGTCGGTCGCGGCCGAGCCCATCACCGTCTACGCGCCGACGCACCCCGGCGCCGTCGCCTACCGGCAGCTCGCCCGGGAGCTGGTCGCCCGTGGCGACGCCGCCTGACGCACCGCCCGAGTCACCGCCCGGCTCGTCCTCGCCGGCACGGACGGGCTTCGAGGTCCGCCTCGACAACTTCAGCGGCCCGTTCGACCTGCTGCTGTCCCTCATCACCAAGCACAAGCTCGACATCACCGAGGTCGCGCTCGCGCGCGTGACGGACGACTTCATCGCCTACATCCGCGACGCCGAGCGCGCAGCCACCGCCGCGCGGGCCGCGGGAGAGGACCACCCGGGGTGGGACCTCGGGACCGCGAGCGAGTTCCTCGTCGTCGCGGCGACCCTGCTCGACCTCAAGGCCGCGCGCCTGCTGCCCACGGGCAGCGTCGAGGACGACGAGGACCTGGCGCTGCTCGAGGCGCGCGACCTGCTGTTCGCGCGCCTCCTGCAGTACCGCGCGTACAAGGACGTCTCCGGGGTCCTCGCGGAACGGTTCGAGAGCGCGGGCCGCCGCTTCCCGCGCGTCGTGCAGCTCGAGCCGCACCTCGCCGCACTCCTGCCCGAGCTCGTGTGGACCATGGGGCCCGACCAGCTCGCCGCGCTCGCGGCCCGGGCACTCGCGCCCAAGGCGCCTCCGCCCGGCGTCTCGCTCGACCACCTGCACGCGCCCGCGGTGAGCGTGCGCGAGCAGGCGGGCATCGTCGTGGACCGCGTCCGCAGCCACGGCACGACGACGTTCCGCGCCCTCGTCGCGGACGCGGGGGAGACCGCCGTGGTCGTCGCCCGGTTCCTCGCCCTGCTCGAGCTGTTCCGCCAGGCGCTCGTCGCGTTCGACCAGGTGACGCCGCTCGGCGAGCTCACCGTGCGGTGGTCGGGAGACGACGACGCGCCGGATCCCGCCCTCGCCGACGTCGGCAGCGAGTTCGACGAGGGAGACGGCTCCGAGCCGGTCGACGCCCTCGCACCCACCGACCAGGAGGTCCCCGCGTGACGCAGCCCGACGGCGCCCCCGCCCTCGACGAGGTCCTCGCGCCCGCCGTGCACGACCTTCCGGGCGGCCTTCCGGCGGCGCTCGAGGCCGTGCTCATGGTCGCGGACGAGCCGATCCCGGTGGTCGAGCTCGCGGCGGCGCTCGCCGTCCCGGTCGACGACGTGCTGAGCGCGCTGCACGACCTCGCCGCCGAGTACCGCGGCGACGACGGCGGGCGACCCCGCGGGTTCGAGCTGCGCGCGGCGGGCGGTGGCTGGCGCGTCTACTCTGCGCCCGCGCACGCCGAGGTCGTGGGACGGTTCGTGCAGGGCGGCCAGACGGCGCGGCTCACGCAGGCGGCGTTGGAGACTCTGGCCGTGATCGCGTACCGTCAACCGGTCAGCCGCGGCCAGGTGTCGGCGGTGCGAGGGGTCAACGTGGACGGCGTGGTGCGCACTCTCGTGGCGCGCGGGCTCGTGGCCGAGGTCGGTCAGGATCCGCACACCGGCGCCGGCCTGTTCGGCACCACGGGCTACTTCCTCGAGCGCATGGGCTTCACGTCGCTCGACGAGCTGCCCCCGCTCGCGCCGCACCTGCCGGACATGGACGACCTCGAGGGCCTGGACGGGCTCGCCGACCTGCGCGGACCCGCGCGGGCAGCAGCCGTCGCGCCCGCGACGGACCTCCCCGACGGCGCGGCTGACGGCGGGGACGACGCACCGGCGTCGGCCCCGACGCCGCACGACGTGGCGCACGACGCCACGCAGGACACGACGGACGAAGGACACGCATGAGCTCGAAGGACGGACGCCAGCCCGGTGACGGGGGGCGCGGGCGCTCCCCGCGCGACGGGGCGGGCGACGCGCGTCGCGGTGGCCCGCGACGCGGCGACGCCGCACGCTCGGGCGGTGCCCCGCGGGGGGCCGGCTCCGGGTCGACGGGCACGTCCGCGGGCCGGGGCGCGAGCGCGGCTCGTGGCGGTCGCGGTGGCCAGGGCGCGGGGCGCGGCACGACGTCGTCGCGCGGTGGGCAGCAGCCCGGTCGGCAGCAGCACGGTCGGCCGCGACGTGCGCAGCAGCCCACGGAGCCGCAGCGGGACGTGCACGTCGAGGACGGCGTGCGCCTCCAGAAGGTGCTCGCCTCTGCGGGGCTCGGGTCGCGCCGCGCGTGCGAGGAGCTCATCTCCCAGGGGCGGGTCGAGGTCGACGGCGTCCGCGTGAGCGAGCTGGGCGTGCGGATCGACCCGGAGCGCGCCGTCGTGCACGTCGACGGGATGCGGCTGCAGCTCGACTCCTCGCGCGTGACGCTCGCGCTGAACAAGCCGCGCGGCGTCGTGTCGACGATGCACGACCCTGACGGTCGTCCGTCCATCGCCGAGCTCGTGGCGGACCGCTCCGAACGGCTGTTCCACGTGGGGCGCCTGGACGCGGACAGCGAGGGCCTGCTCCTGCTGACCAACGACGGCGAGCTCGCGAACCACCTCGCGCACCCGTCGCACGAGGTCCCCAAGACCTACCTCGTCACGGTGCGCGGCAAGGTGCCGGGCAACGTCGCCAACAAGTTCCTGCACGGCATCGAGCTCGAGGACGGCCCCGTGCGCGCCGACGCGTACCGGGTCGTAGACCAGGTCGCGGACCAGACGATGATCGAGGTCGTGCTGCACTCGGGGCGCAACCGCGTGGTGCGTCGCATGTTCGAGGAGGTCGGCTTCCCGGTGACGCGCCTCGTGCGCACGCGCATCGGTCCCATCGCCCTCGGCAACCTGCGCCCGGGGACGACGCGCGTCCTCGGCCGCACGGAGCTCGGCACGCTCATGGCGGGCGTCGGGCTCTAGGAGCCCGTCCACCAGTCCGCACCACCACCCCGACGGACCGCCGTGAGGCGGGCCGTCCCGCACGAAGGAGCACCACCCATGCCGGTCCGGGCGATCCGGGGCGCGACCCAGCTCGACGTCGACGAGCGCGAGCACCTCTTCGCGCGCACGCGCGAGCTCGTCCAAGAGGTGCTCGACGCGAACGCCGTCGACACCGACGCGCTCATCTCGATCCTCTTCACGTGCACGCCCGACCTCGTCGCCGACTTCCCGGCCGCCGCGGCGCGCGAGATGGGGCTCGGCGACGTGCCCCTCATGTGCGCGACGGAGATCGCGGTGCCGGGCGCGCTGCCGCGCGTCGTGCGCCTCATGGCGCACGCCGACCTCGACGTCGAGCGGTCGGCCGTCCAGCACGTGTACCTGCACGGGGCCACCTCGCTGCGCAAGGACCTCGCCCAGTGAGCGCGGGGGAGGGGGGCACCGCGAGCACGGTGGGCGCCGCGCTGACGATCGCGGTCGACGGTCCCTCGGGGTCCGGCAAGTCGAGCGTGTCCAAGGGCGTCGCGCGCCGGCTCGGGCTCGCGTACCTCGACACGGGCGCCATGTACCGCGCGGCGACCTGGTGGTGCCTGCACCGCGGCGAGGACCTCGCCGACCAGGCGGCGGTCGCGCACGCCGTGCGGGTCATGCCCCTGGTCATGGGCCTGGACCCTTCCGGCCCGACGGTCCACGTGGACGGCACGGACGTCGGCGAGGCGATCCGCTCGACCGAGATCTCGACGGCCGTGAGCGCCGTCGCGACCAACCTCGACGTCCGCGCGGAGCTGCGGCGCCTCCAGCGCGCGGTCATCGAGGCCGAGCGCACGCCGTCCGGGTTCGCCGGGGGGCGTGGCGTCGTGGCCGAGGGCCGGGACATCACGACGGTCGTCGCGCCCGACGCCGACGCGCGCGTGCTGCTCACGGCGAGCGAGGAGGCGCGCCTGGCGCGGCGCTCGCTCGACGTGCACGGCACGGCCGACGCGGCCGCGGTCGAGGCGACGAAGGACCAGGTGCTGCGCCGGGACCGCGACGACGCGACCGTCTCGCAGTTCCAGGTCGCGGCGGACGGGGTCGTGACGGTCGACTCCTCCGAGCTCGACCTCGAGCAGACGATCGACGCGGTGCTCGCCGTCGTCGAGCAGGTCACCGGGCGGGTGGTCGGCCCGCGCCAGGGCTCGTGAGCCCGACAGCGCGGCCCGCGGGCGAACGGGTTCCTTCGCCGGCCGGGCCGGCGTGGTCCCGGTGGGTCGGCCGCTTCCTCGCGCGCGTCGTCTGGTCGACCGAGGTCCTCGGCGCGGAGAACGTGCCGGCCGAGGGCCCCGTCGTGCTCGCGGCGAACCACACGGGCGTGGTCGACGGGCCGGTCGTGCTCGGGGTGGCGCCCCGTCCGCTGCACGTCCTCGTCAAGGAGGAGATGTTCGTCGGGCCGGTCGGATGGGTCCTGCGCGCCGCCGGCCAGATCCCTGTGGACCGCAGCGGCGGGCGGCGCGCGCTCGCGACCGGGCTGGGCGTGCTGCGTCGCCACGGTGCGGTCGGCGTGTTCCCTGAGGGCAACCGCGGCCGCGGCGACGCGACGTCGGCGCGCGCGGGGGTCGCGTGGCTCGCGCTCAACGGGAAGGCCCGCGTCGTGCCGGTGGCCGTGCTCGGCACGCGCCGCACGGGCGAGGGCGTGAACCGGATCCCGGGCCTGCGCCGGCGCCTCGTGGTCCGGTTCGGCGAGCCGTTCGCGGTCGAGCGGGTGCCCGGCGTGAGCGGCAAGCGGGCGCTCGAGGACGCGAACGAGCGCATCCGGGCCGCGCTGTCCGAGCTCGTGGTCGACACCGTCGCCCGCACCGGCGTGGCGCTGCCGACGGACGACCCGAACCGGGAGCGGCGGGCGGCACCGTGACCGCGTCACCCGAGGGGCGCCTGGACGGACCGGCGGGACCCGCGGCGACGCACGTCGTGGGCGACCGACCGGGCACGGGCATCCTCGTCGGCCTCGCGTCGGCGATCGCTTTCGGCGCGAGCGGCCCCTTCGTCAAGCCACTCCTCGAGGTCGGGTGGACCCCCGGGGCCGCCGTCTTCGCGCGCGCCCTGTGCTCGGCGCTCGTCCTCGCCCCGGTCGCGGCGGTCGCGCTGCGCGGCAGCCACCGGATGCTGCGCGAGGAGTGGCGCCTCGTCCTCGGGTTCGGCCTCGTCGCGGTCGCCGGGACGCAGCTCTGCTACTTCGCGGCCGTCGCGCGCATGCCCGTCGGCATCGCGCTGCTGGTCGAGTACCTCGCACCCGTGCTGCTCGTGGGCCTCGCGTGGCTGCGCACGCGGCACGTCCCGCCGCGGCTCACGCTCGCGGGCTGCGTCGTCGCGGTCGCCGGGCTCGTGCTCGTCGTGGACCCCGCCGGGGCGCGCCCCGACCTGGTCGGCCTCCTCTTCGCGCTCGGCGCGGCCGTGGGGCTGGGGGCGTACTTCGTGCTGTCGGCGCGCCCGACCCGCCTGCCGCCCGTCGCGCTCGCGGCGTCCGGGCTGGGCGTCGGGGCGCTCGCCCTGGGCGCCGCCGGGCTCGTGGGCGTCCTGCCGTTCGACGCTCCGTTCGTCGACGTCGTGCTGCTCGGGTCGTCGGCGCCCTGGTACGTGCCGCTCGCCGTCGTCGTGCTCGTGGCGACGGCGTTCGCGTACGTCTCCGGCGTGGCCGCGACCGTGCGCATGGGCGAGCGGCTCGCTTCGTTCGTCGGGCTGTCCGAGGTGCTGTTCGCCGTCGTCATCGCGTGGCTCCTCCTCGGTGAGGTGCCGACCCTCGTGCAGGCCGCGGGCGGCGTCCTCGTCGTCGCCGGAGTCGTGCTCGTGCGCCTCGCGGGGTCGCCCGCCGCGCGGTAGGTTCGCGCGTAGCCGGCCAGGAGGCCGTGCCGTCGCGAGGTCGTGCACGCCGACCAGCACGTGCGGAGGAGAGAGCGGATGACGGACGCTCCGGGCAAGCCCACGACCGTCGACGAGTACCTCGCGACGCTCGCCCCGGACGCACGCGAGGTCGTCGCGCACCTGCGCGCCGTCGTGCACGACACGGTGCCGGGACTCGACGAGCGCATCAGCTACGGGATCCCGACGTTCACGCGCGACGGCCGGTACGTCGTCTACCTCGCGGGCTGGGCGCACCACGTCTCCCTGTACCCCGTCCCGGAGGTCGACGACGAGCTCGCGCGCCGCATCGCGCGCTACCAGGACGGCAAGGGCACGCTGCGCTTCCCGCTCGCCGAGCCCGTGCCCGACGACGTCGTGCGGGCCGTCGTCGAGCGCCTGGCCGGGCGACGGGACGGCGCTGCGGACTGACCTGGGAGGCTCCGCGAGGACGCGCGCGCCGCGCCGAGGCGGCCGGTTCGGAGCCCGGCCCGCGGCCTGGGAGAATGGATGCCATGACCACACCCGACCCCGCCCAGCCCGGCACGCCCGGACAGATCGACGACGCCGGGCAGGCCGCGGAGCCCCTGGCACCCGCGGACCTCGCGGACTCGGCGGACGACGCGGCGCGCGAGCGCGCGCTGCGCGCCGGCCTCGAGGACTACGAGCTCGAGGACACCGACCTCGTCCTCCTCGACGCCGACGGCGAGGTGATCGAGGGCTACGAGCCCGAGGCGCCCCTGCCGGTGCTCGCCGTGGTCGGCCGCCCGAACGTCGGCAAGTCGACGCTCGTCAACCGCATCATCGGTCGTCGCGAGGCGGTCGTCGAGGACAAGCCGGGCGTCACGCGCGACCGCGTCAGCTACCCCGCGGAGTGGGCCGGGCGCCGGTTCACGCTCGTGGACACCGGCGGCTGGGAGGTCGACGTCGCGGGCATCGAGTCGAAGGTCGCCGAGCAGGCCGAGGTCGCGATCTCGCTCGCGGACGCCGTGCTGTTCGTCGTCGACGCGACGGTGGGCGCCACGTCCACGGACGAGCGCGTCGTGCGCCTGCTGCGCGAGTCCGGCAAGCCGGTCGTGCTGTGCGCCAACAAGGTCGACGGGCAGTCGGGCGAGGCGGACGCGTCGTACCTGTGGAGCCTGGGGCTCGGCGAGCCGTACCCGGTGTCCGCGCTGCACGGCCGCGGGACCGGCGACCTGCTCGACGCCGCCATGGCCGCCCTGCCGACCGAGTCCGCGCACGGCGAGGTGCGGCCCACGGGCCCGCGTCGCGTCGCGCTCATCGGGCGGCCCAACGTCGGCAAGTCGTCGCTGCTCAACAAGATCGCCGGCGCCGACCGCGTCGTCGTCGACGAGACGGCCGGAACCACGCGCGACCCCGTCGACGAGCTCGTGACCATCAAGGACGTGCCCTACGTCCTCGTCGACACCGCCGGCATCCGGCGCCGCGTGCACCAGACCAAGGGGGCCGACTTCTACGCCTCGCTGCGCACGCAGGCTGCGATCGAGAAGGCGGAGCTCGCGGTCGTGCTCGTCGACGCGTCGGTACCGCTCACGGAGCAGGACACGCGCGTCATCTCGCAGGTCGTCGACGCCGGCCGCGCCCTCGTCATCGCCTACAACAAGTGGGACCTCATGGACGAGGACCGTCGCCCGTTCCTCGAGCGCGAGATCGAGAAGGACCTGGTCCAGGTGCAGTGGGCGCCGCGCGTCAACGTCTCCGCGCGCACCGGCTGGCACACCGACCGGCTCGTGCCCGCGATCCAGCGCTCGCTCGAGTCGTGGGACACGCGCATCCCGACCGGGCGCCTCAACGCGTTCCTCGGCGAGCTCGTCGCCGCCCACCCGCACCCGTTGCGCGGCGGCAAGCAGCCCCGCATCCTCTTCGCGACCCAGGCGTCCACGCGGCCGCCGCGGTTCGTGATCTTCGCGACCGGCTTCCTCGAGGCCGGGTACCGCCGGTTCATCGAGCGCCGCCTGCGCGAGACGTTCGGGTTCGAGGGCACGCCCATCGAGATCAGCGTGCGCGTGCGGGAGAAGCGCAAGCGGTGAGCGACGGCGCGGCCCACGTCCCCGCGGGGGTCACCCGGCGGGGACGCGCGCTGCGCCTGGGCGTCGCGCGCGACACCGCCGCGACGCGCCACCTCGTGACGTTCCTCGTCGTGACGGTCGCGACCGTGCTCGTCACGCGCTTCCTCCTCGCCGCGTCGGGGTACCCGCAGGTGGGCGGGGGAGACCTGCACGTCGCGCACGTGCTCTGGGGCGGGCTCGGGATGGCGCTCGCGGTCGTCGTGCTGCTGTCGTTCGTCGGCCCGGCGCTGCGGTCGCTCGGGGCGGTGCTCGGCGGCGTGGGCTTCGGGCTGTTCGTCGACGAGATCGGCAAGTTCGTCACGGCGGACAACGACTACTTCTACCAGCCGACCGCGGCGCTCATCTACGCGACGGTCGTGGTCCTCGTGCTCGTGGTCGAGGCGTTGCACGGGCGGCGCCGCCACCACCCGGCCGAGTACCTCGCGGTCGCCACGGACCGCGCGGTTGCCGGCGTCGCGGGCGGGTTCACCGACGATGCGCGCGAGGAGGCCCGGGCGCTCGCCGCGCTGGGCCGGGGCGAGCACGGGGCGGACGAGGTCGTGGCGCTCGTCGAGGCGGTGCCGCGCGACGACGTCGACGTCCCCGACCCCGTTCGCGCCCTCGTGCGCCGCGCGTCGTCCTGGTTCGCGGCGGCGCTCGAGCGGCGCTGGGCGGCGGTCGTGGTCGTGGTCCTCGTGCTGGGGACCGCGCTCGGGTCGCTGCTGGCCGGCATCCGCGTGCTCGTTCGCGACATCGACGTGCCGACGTGGGTCGGGGCGGGGATCGTCCTGGGCGTCGCGGGCACGGTCGGGTGCGTCGTGGCGGGCGTGGTCGTGGCGCGGGGCGGGCGTCCCGACGCACGGCGCGCGAGCGCCGTCTGGCTCCGGCGCGGCGTGCTCGTCTCGCTGCTCCTCACCCAGCTCTTGGTGTTCCGGGCGCTGCAGTGGGTCGGCGTCGCCGGGCTGCTGGTCGACCTGCTCGTGCTCGCCGCGCTCGGGGCCGCCCTGGGCGGGGACGACGAGCGTCGCCGGACACCGAGGGCTCGTCCGCGGTCAGGCGTCACGCGGCGGAAGTGACCGGTCGCAGGAGGCTCGCGAGCCGGCGGACCTCGTCGAGCGTCCGCCCGGCGGCCCGGGCGAGGGCGCCGTCGTCCTGAAGTCGGCCGTCGTCGTCGAGCCAGCGGCGCAGGTGCACGGTGACGGCGCTCGCGACGGGGACCATGCCGAGCGCGACGACGACCGGCGTGATCGCCTCGACCGCGCGCATGCCGCCCGACGACATCCCGTAGGAGACGAAGCCGACCGGCTTGTCGCGCCACTCGTCGGCGAGGTAGTCCAGCGCGTTCTTCAGCGGGGCGGTGTACCCGCGGTTGTACTCCGGCATGACGAGGACGACGGCGTCCGCGGCGTCGACGCGCGCGCTCCACGCGAGCGTGTGGGCGTGCACGTAGCCGCCCGAGTGCGCGTCGACGGGCTCGTCGAGGAACGGCAGGGCGATCTGGGCGAGGTCGGCGACGTCGACCTCGAGGTCCGGGTCGGCGGGCACCTGGGCGAGGAACCAGTCGGCGACGGCGGGACCGACGCGGGTCGGGCGGGTGCTGGCGACGACGACGAGCAGCTTCACGAGGGGTCTCCTGAGGTGGTGGGGACGGTGTCGGGGCGGTCCGCGGGCCGCGGCGCCGTGACGGTGAACAGAGCGAGGAAGGGCTGGACGAGCGGCCCGACCGCGAGCGCGTAGAGGATCGTGCCCACGCCGACGGTGCCGCCGAGCGCGAGGCCGACGGCGAGGACCGCGAGCTCGATCCCGAGGCGCGACCAGCGCAGGGACCAGCCGCGCGCCGCGAGACCGGTCATGATCCCGTCGCGGGGCCCGGGCCCGTACCCGGCCCCGATGTAGAGCCCGGAGGCCGCGGCGTTGAGCACGACGCCTGCGACGAGCAGGGCGACGCGCCCGGGGAGCGCCTCGACCGTCGGGAGGACCGCGAGCGTGAGGTCGACGAACGCGCCGACGAGGACCACGTTGGCGACCGTGCCGAGACCGGGGCGCTGGCGCAGCGGGATCCAGAGCGCGAGCACGACGACGCTGGCCAGGATCACGACGACGCCGAGCGGGAGGCCGGACGCGCGGGCCACGCCCTGGTGCAGCACGTCCCACGGGAACAGCCCGAGGTCGGCGCGGACCAGCAGCGCGATGCTGGCGCCGAAGAGCGCGAGGCCCAGGACGAGCTGGCCGAGGCGGCGAGTCGTTGACATGTCATCGATGCAACCACGGGACTCGATGACATGTCAACGATGTGCGAGGATGGGCTCATGAGCGACGTGTCCGAGCCCCGCTGGCTCTCGCCCGACGAGGAGCGCGCGTGGCGCGCCTACCGCCGCATGCAGACCGTCCTGCCCGTCGCGCTCGCGCGCGACCTCGCACGGGACTCCGGGCTGTCCGACCCTGACTACGACGTGCTGTCGACGCTGTCCGAGCAACCGGGGCACCGGTGGCAGCTCCGCGACCTGGCCGCCCGCATGCTCTGGTCGCGCAGCCGGCTCTCGCACCACCTCGCGCGGATGGAGACGCGCGGGCTCGTCACGCGCGAGCCCGACCCCGACGACGGTCGAAACGCCGTCGTCGTGCTCACCGACCACGGCTTCGCGACGCTCCAGGCCGCCGCGCCCGCGCACGTCGAGTCCGTGCGCCGCCACCTGGTCGACCTCGCCACGCCTGACGAGCTCGCGGCGCTCGCAGCGCTCGCCGAGCGGGTCGTCGCGGAGGTGGGTGACCTCTCGTAGACGAGGCGCCCGGGGTGGTCGAGCCAGCGTGGGCGCGCAGGGGTCGGGATGGGACGAGATGCGGGCGAGGGCCCGTGCGTGTCCCGGGTCATCGAGTAAGGAGAGAGCACGTGGTGGAGATCGTGATCGGGGTCCGCGACTCGCAGCGCATCGACGGGACCCTGGACAACACCGGCGCCACCGAACGTGTCGGCAGTACGTACCTCGACGAGGAGCGGTAGCCGGGCCTCGATCGGCGCGTCACCCCGAGGCCCTCGCTTGCCGACGCATCGACGACGGCGGCCGGCCCGCGCGAGGGGCCGACCGCCGTCGGGCAGGGAGGGCGCCTGCTCAGCCCAGCGGGCCGTAGAGCGCCGGGGAGGTCCGTGCCTGCGTCGCCTGTTCGAGCGCGAACGCGAGGCCGAGCAGCGGGCCCTCCGCGAAGTCGCGGCCCAGGAGCTCGAGGTTGACGCCGCCGCCCGTGACGGTCGCGTCGGCCGCCGTCGCCTGGCCGATCGGCACCGTCACGGCGGGGAGGCCCGTGTTGGGGCTGAGCCGCAGGTTGGTGCCGATGGTCCCGTACGGGTTCGCGCTGGGGTAGACGAGCGCGTCGAGGTCGGCGTCGTCGAGCATCGCGGTGACGAGCTGCTTGCCCTCGGCGAGCACCTTCGTGTGCGTGCCCGCGGGGCCGGCCCACGCCTGGTACGTCTCCGGGGTGACGGTGTCGCGCGACACGTAGGTGCTGCGCCGCGACGGGACGTACCGCCCGGACTCGACGATGCCGGCCAGGGACCGGGCCTCGACGTCGGGCGAGAGGTGGTTCGCGACGTACTCGTCCAGGTCGTGCTTGAACTCGTTCGTCGAGCCCGACCCCTCGCTGAGCACGCTCGCGAACCCGTTCGGGAGGACCGGCGACCAGGTCGTGGGCGGCGTCACCTCGACCACGGTGGCGCCGAGCGACTCCAGCGTGGCCCGCGCCTGCGCCCAGAGGCGCAGGGTCGTCGCGTTGCTCCCCAGCATGGACGGCACGTACCCGATGCGGGCGCCGTCGAGCGCGTCCGCGTCCAGGTACTGCGTGTACGAGGCGGGGACCGCGCCCTCCTGGCGCGACGTCACGGGGTCCGCCGGGTCGACGCCCACGACCGCGTCGAGCGCGACGGCCGCGTCGAGGACGCTGCGGGCCATCGGCCCGCCCGTGTCCTGGCTCAGCGCGAGCGGGATGATCCCGTCCCGGCTCGCGAGGCCCACGGTCGGGCGCACGCCCACGAGCTGGTTGTACGACGACGGCACGCGGATCGAGCCGCCCGTGTCCGTGCCGAACCCGAGCCCTGCGAGGTTGGCGGCGATCGCCGCGCCCGTGCCGCCGCTCGACCCGCCGGCCGTGCGGCTCGTGACGTACGGGCTCGCGACGAGCGTGCTCGTCCCCGCGTCCTGGTACGAGGAGAACTCGGACACGAAGCCGAACGCGAACTCGTCGAGGCTCGCCTTGGCCAGGACCACGGCCCCGTCGGCGCGCAGCCCCTCGACCATCGTCGCGTCCGTGGCGGTCTGGTTGCCGTCCCAGCACCCGCAGCCGCCGGTCGTGGGCATGTCCTTCGTGTCGTAGTTGTCCTTGACGGCGACGGGCACGCCGAGGAGCAGGCTCGTCATGCCGTCCGCGGTCCGTGCCGCGTCCGCGCGCGCAGCGGCCTCGAGCGCGACGTCGCTCGTCGTGATGATCGAGTGCAGGGGTCGCCCGCCCGCGCCCGTGTCGACGAGCGTCGTGTCGTAGGCCGCGATGCGGTCCAGGTACTCCTGGGTGATCGCGACCGACGAGGTGACCCCGGCGTTCATCGCCGCCTGCATGTCGAGCACCGAGGCCTCGACGAGCTCGAACGGCCCGTCGTCGTAGATCATCCGCTGGGAGACGGCCGCGAGGTCCGCGACGGTGATCGTGCCGTCGCGGTCCGTGTCGGCCGCCGCGACGTCGTCCCACGCGGCGTCGTCGACCGTCGCGCCGAGCGCCGCGGTGACGACGTCGAGGTCGGCGACGGTCACCTGGTCGTCGCCCGTGAGGTCGAGCTCGGTCCAGTACGGCGCGAGGAACGGCGCCGTGGCGGGTGCCGCCGTCGCGGCGGGAGCGGCGGCGACGGCGAGCACGAGGCCGGTGGCGGTGAGCGCGGCGAGCCCGCCCGCTGCGGCTCGCCGGTGGGTGGTGGGCACGGGCTGCTCCTTCGTGGTGGTGGGCCGTCGTGGTGCGCGGACGGCGGGTGAGCCGGGCGTCGGGTCGTGGCTCATCGGGAGACCACCGCCCGACGACGCGCCCAGAGGATCCCGACGCCCACCATCACGGCGAGGAGCGCGGCGCCCGCGAACCAGGCGACGCTGACGCCCGTCGAGGCGAGCGCGCCCGAGCCGGCCGAGGTCGACGGCGAGTCGGACGCGTCGTCGGCCCCGGGGGCGGTCGTGCCGTCACCGGTCGGCGGCGCGGAGGTCGCGCCGTCCGTCGGGTCTTCGGTGGGTGGTGCCGTCACGACGGCCGTGACGGTCGTCGTGGCGGACGCGGCGTCGGTGAGCGACGCCGTCGCGGCGTCGGCGCCGACGAGGGTGGCCGTGGGGACGGCGAACGGGGCGACGCCGTCGGCCACGGCGGTGAACGTGAGCGTGGTGAGCGTGACGTCGCCCTCGAGGCCGGGGGACGTGCCGAGCCGCGTGTGCGCGACGGCGACGGTCCCGGACCCGTCGTCGGCCACGTCGGAGAACCCGCCGTCGGGCGTGACGGCGGAGTCCTCGACGAGCTCGACGAGGTCGGGGTCGTAGGAGACCGCCAGGTCGTAGGCGTAGAGGTCGACGGCACCCGTCGCGGCGACGGTCACCGTGATCGGGGCGCCGACCTCGACGCTCGACGGCGCGTCGACGGTCACGGCGGAGACGGACGGCGCGGCGTGCGCCGGGGCGGTGAGGGCGGTCGCGGCGACCGCCAGGCCGCCGACGAGCGCGGCGCGCCGGCCGAGCCGTCGGCGCGAAGGGGAGGGGGTCATGGAGGAGCTGGTCCTTCCTCGGGCGCGCGCCGACTGCGCGCACGACCGCGGTGGTGGTGGAGCCCCCTGCCGCGACCGATGCTCACAAAGGCCTGTTTCCCCGGCGTTTCACGACGGTTAGCGCGAGCAACGAAGGGTGTCTCGGTCCGGTCACGGACGCTCCGGGGCGACGCGCCCCGGCGGTGCGCCGTCGTCGGGCGTCGTCCGGGAGGATCAGCCGAGGGCCGGGGGCGCGTCCTCGCGCACCTCGGGATCGGGGATCCGTCGCATGCGCAGCGCGGCGACCACGCCGAGCAGTCCCGCGACGAGCGGGACGAGGAGCGCGACCTGGAGCGCGCGGGCCCGGACGTCGTCGTTGATGCGCAGGATCTCGTCCTGCACCTCGGGCGGCTCGTCGGCGAGCAGCTCGACGAGCTGGGCGTCGCTCATGATCTCGGCGTCGTCCTCGAGCACCGCGGCGACCTGAGCCTTGTCGTCCGGGGGCAGGACGGTGCTCGACTCGGCCTGCGCGGTGAAGCCCGTGGCGAGCGACGCGAGCATCACCGCGCCGGCGACCGCGAGGCCGAGCGAGAGGCCGAACGACCCCGCTGCCGAGCTGACGCCCGCGGCCTCGCTCGCGCGCTCCTCGGGGACGGGGGAGAGCGTGTAGGCGTTGAGCTGCGACACGAGCAGTCCGAGCCCGGCGCCCGCGACGACGAGGGGTAGAGCCAGCCACCAGCCCGACGTCGCGCGCGGCACCACCAGTACCGCTGCCGCGATCCCGAGGACGAGCAGCACGAACCCCGCGAGCACGCGCGTGGCCGGTCGACGTCGTCCGGGGCGCTTGCCCGCGACGAGCGCGGCGGCGAACATCGTCAGCGACAGGGGGGCGAGCGAGAGGCCGGCCAGGAGCGCGTCGTAGCCGAGCGCCATCTGGAGGAAGATCGGCAGCGCGATCATCGCGCCGCCGAGCGCGACCTGTTGCAGGAGCTGCTGCGAGACGCCGATGCGGAAGGCGGGGGAGCGGAACAGGCCCGGGTCGACGAGCGTCGTCCGGCCCGCCCGGGCACGCCGCACGAGCCAGGCCGCGAGACCCACGAGCCCCGCAGCGCCGACGACGACGAGCGCTCCGACGGCCTCGCCGCCCTCCTGCCACACGAGGACGCCGAGGACGATGCCGCCCATCCCGACGACCGACAAGATCGTCCCCACGACGTCCACCGTGCGGTCGCCGGTGTACGGGACGTCGCGCACGAGCCGCACGCCCAGGAGCACCACGAGGATCACGACGGCCTCGAGCCCGAAGGCCACGCGCCACGACAGCGTCGTGGTGATGACGCCGCCGAGCAGCGGCCCCACCGCCGCCGCGATCGACGCCGCGGCCCCCACGAGCGCGTAGGCGGACTTGCGCGCGGCGCCGTCGAAGTTGCCGTGCACGAGCGACTGCATGGCCGGGAGCAGCAGCGCGGCGCCCAGGCCGCCGATGACCGACCAGAAGATCACGACCGCCACGAGGCTCTGCGCGAGCGTCATCGCGATCGCGCCCGCCCCGTAGGCGAGCAGGCCGACGACGTACGCGCGGCGCCGACCGACGAGGTCGCCCACCTTGCTGCCCACGAGGATGAACGACGCGGACACGAGCGCCTCGAGCGCGATCGCCGTCTGGACGCCGCTCACGGTCGTGTCGAGGTCGCGCACGACCGCCGAGATCGACACGTTCATGAACGACGTGTCGACGACGAGGACGAACATCGCCGCTGCGAGGAGCAGCGCGAGGCGCCGGGCGGCCGCGGTCGGCCGGCCGGCGGTGTTCTCGGTGCTCTGCTCCACGTCGACCCCCGTCCGCCGTCCATGCTCACGGGCCGCGCGGCACCCGCGCCTCACCCGTCGGGGGTGCTCCCGCTGCCCGGGCGCGGCGACGCGCGCGATGCCACCATCGGCCTATGGCTGCTGACGGGTGGCGCTCGCGCCACGTCGATGTGGAGGGGCACGACGTGTTCGTGCGGATCGGGCCGGACGTGCCGGGCGCCGTCCCGATCGTGCACGTGCACGGCTTCGCGGTCTCCGGCACGTACCTGCTCCCGACCGCGGAGCGCCTCGCCCACCGCGCGACCGCCGTCGTGCCCGACCTGCCCGGCTACGGGCGCAGCGAGCGGTGGGGGCACACCCTCGGGATCCCCTCGCTCGCCTGGGCGCTGCTCTCTCTGCTCGACGCGCTCGAGCTCGAGCGGGTGGTCCTCGTGGGCAACTCGATGGGAGGCCCGATCAGCCTCGAGCTCGCGCACTCCGCACCGGATCGCGTCGCGGGCGTCGTCCTCGCCTCGCCCGCGGGCGGCGTGCACAACCAGCCGTTCGCGCGCGCCCTCACCCAGCTCGCGCGCGACGCCGGCCGCGAGAGCCCGCGCATGGCGCGTATCGCCGTGCCCGACTACGCGCGCTTCGGCGCCGTCAACGCGCTCCACCTGTTCGCCGAGCTGGTCCGGTTCCCGTCTCTCGAGCGTGTGCTCCGCGTCCCGGTCCCGACGCTCGCCGTGATCGGCACGCGCGACCCGCTCATGCCGCCGCCGCGTCGGGTGCACGAGGTCGGTGCGCTCGCGCCCCCGCACGTGACGATCGTCGCGATCGACGGCGCCGCCCACGCCATGAACTTCAGCCACCCCGGGGAGCTCGCCCACGTCATCGAGTCCTGGCTCGACGGGCGCGAGATCACCGACGACCCCGACCAGCCGGGCGTCTCCCGCGTGCTCCAGATCGCCCAGGGCTCCGGCCCCGTGGTCTGACCGGCGCGGGTGTCGGCGCCCGGGGCTAGCCTGCGGACGTGGCCATCACCTGGGCGCAGGCCCTCGCCTGGCGCGCGCGGCAGCACCTGCTCGACCCGGTCGGGGACGACCCGGTCGAGGGGGTCGTCGGGCGGCTGGGCGCCGTCCCGGCGGCCTCCGACGACGTGGCCGAGCTCGCGATCCGCGTCCGGCAGCGCGCGTCCGAGGCGGGCGACGTCGGGCGGGCGCTCGCGGACGGGCGCCTCGTGCGCACGTACGCGTTCCGCGGGGCGACGCACCTCGTGACGCCCGAGGACGGCGGTGCGTACCTGGCGCTGCGCCGGGCGGGCCGCATGTGGGAGCGCGCGAGCTGGCGGGAGTACTACCGGCTCGAGCCCGAGGACTGGCCCGACCTGCGCGCCGTCGTGCGCGACGCGCTCGCCGACGGCCCGCTCACGCGGTCCGCGCTCGGCGACGCCGTCGCGGCGCACGCGCGGTTCGCGCACCTGCGGCCGTCGTTCGGCGACGGGACGGACACGCTGCTCAAGCCGCTCACGTGGTTCGGCGACATGAGCTTCGCGCCCGCGCGCGACGGGCGCACGACGTTCCAGCGCCTCGACACCAACCCGCGCTGGGTCGACTGGCCCGACCTCGACGCCGCGGGCCGGCACGCGGTCCTCGCGTACCTCGGCGCGTACGGCCCCGCGACGCCCGACCACGTGCACTACTGGCTCGGGCAGGGCCTGGGCGCGGGCCGCGCCCGGCTGAACCGGTGGCTGGCGGAGCTGCGCGACGACGCGCTCGGGGAGGTCGACGTCGAAGGTGCCCGCGCGCTCGTGCTCCGCGAGCACGTCGACGAGCTCCTCGGCGCGCGAGCGTCGGAGGCGGTGCGGCTCCTTCCCGCGCACGACCAGTGGGTGCTCGGCCCCGGCACCGCGGACCCGCGCGTCGTGCCACCGGCGCACCGCGGCGTGGTGAGCCGCGGGGCGACCGTCGTCACCGCGGGCGGGGTCGTCGCGGGGACGTGGGCGCTCGCGGGCGAGGAGGTGCGCGTCGCGTGGTTCGACGGCGGTCGCGCGCAGGACGACGCGCTCGCCGCGGCGGTCGCACGGCTGGCTAGTGTGCTCGGGCGGGACCTGCGGCCCGTGACGGACGGTTGAACGGGGAGCGGCGGAGGGAGCGGCGGGTGGCGACGACCGGCGGGATCGAACTGAGCACCGACGACCTGCGGGAGGTCGCCGGGTACGCGGCCCGGTGCGCGGAGCAGGCGCTGGAGATCGTCGAGGCGGTGCGGCCGGACGACGCCCGGCCCCGCGAGGCGATCGAGGCGGCGTGGGCCTTCGCCCGTGGCGGCACGCGCGGCAAGACCTTGCGGGACACCGCGTGGGCGGCGCTCCGGGCGGCCAAGGAGGCGGAGCAGCCGGCCGCCGCCGAGGCCGCGCGAGCCGCGATGGCGGCGGCAGGCGCCGCGTACCTGCACCCGATCGCCGACGCCCACCAGGTGAAGCACATCGTCGGCTCGGCGGCCCACGCGGCGCACGCCGCCCAGCTCGCCGCGGGCGGGGACGAGTCCGCCGCCGTCGCGCGGCTCGCCGTGGCGCTGTCGTTCGCGACACCCGCGCTCGTCGCCGTGCTGCGCCGCTACCCGTCGGCGCCCGGCGGCGGTGGCCGGGTGGGCGAGCTGGTCCGCCTGCTGGACGCGTCACTCCGGGACGGCACCGCGCTGGAGGGCACCGCACCCGGCGGCGGGCCGCGCAGCGCCGTCGACACGGCCGTCGAGGAGACGCGCAGGGATGGGTGAGCCCCGCACCGGGGGCGAGCGCCGATGAGTTCGGCCCGTGCGCCGGGTCGTTGCGGATGACCTCGTCGGGCGGCGTGCGCCGGTCGGCACCGACAACGCGGAGGACCCCATGACGACCACGCCCAACAGCCCGGCCGCCACCCTGCCCGGACGGCCGCCCGTCGTCGACCTCGCCACCTGGCAGGCCGCCCGGGACGAGCTCCTCGTGCGCGAGAAGGCGCACACCCACGAGGGCGACGCCATCGCGGCGGCGCGCCGGCGGCTGCCCATGGTGGAGATCGACGGCGCGGTGGAGGTCGTCGGCCCCGACGGGCCGGTCCCGTTCGTCGACCTCTTCCAGGGGCGCGACGAGCTCGTGGTCTACCAGCACATGTGGCACGACGGCGCCCCGCACCAGGGGCAGTGCGAGGGCTGCACCTGGACGGCGTGGGGCCTGCGGGACGCCGTCTACCTCAACGCGCGCGGTGTCTCGTTCGCCATCCTCACCGTCGGCCGGTGGGAGGAGGTCGCGCCCTACGTGGACTTCATGGGCTACACCCAGCCCTGGTACTCGGTGCGCGGTCTCGACGGGCCGATCGGCGGCGAGATGGGCTACGTGAGCTGCTTCCTCCGCGACGGCGACCGCGTGTTCCTCACGTACCGCACGACGGGTCGCGGCAACGAGCCGACCAGCCCGCACTTCGCCCTGCTCGACATGACCCCCTACGGCCGCAAGGAGGCCTGGGAGGACACGCCCGACGGCTGGCCCGAGGGCGAAGGCGTGTGCTGGTACTGGCGGGCGGACGCCGACGGCGTCGCGGGCTGGGGCCCGACCACCCGGCCTGTGCCGCAGTGGACCCGTCCCGGTGGGACGCCGGAGGAGACGCTGGGCCGGAGCGGGCACCACCACTGAGACGTACCAGGGTCGCTCAGCGGCGCCGGATCCCCTGCGCGAAGACGTCGAGGACGGCGAGGATCCCGTCGTGCTGCCAGACGCGGTTGCGTCGGAGCCCGCTGCGCTCTCGGAGGACCCCTGCGTCGGAGAGCTGGCTCAGCGCTCGCTGCGCGGTGACGTCGCTGAACCCGAGGTGGTTGCGCAGGAACGCCGCGTTGACCACCGGGTGCGCCACGAGGTGCGGCACGACCTTCCAGGCGGAGGCCTGGGGGCGGAGACCTGCGAGCCGTTCGCGCGCTGCAGCCACCTGGGCTGCCAGGTCGTCGACAAGGCGTGCCCCGGCAGTCGCGGCGAACCGGCTCGCGCGGGAGAGCTGCTCCACGATCGGCCAGGCGTCGCCGGCGCGGAATGCGGTGAGCGCGTCGAAGTAGGCGTCGGTGTCGATCAGGAGGCCTGCGGAGACCGGGGCGATGGTGTTCCGCGTGAGGCCCTTGGAGCGGAGCATGGCGTGCACGAGGGCTCGGCCGGTACGACCGTTGCCGTCCGTGAACGGGTGGATCGTCTCGAGCTGTGCGTGGGCGACGGCGGTCTGCACGAGGACGGGGAGGTCTTCCCGACGGACGAAGGCCAGGAGGTCGGCCATCGCGGCGGGGACGAGCTCCGGCTGGGGCCCGACGTGGGTCGCACCCCTCGGGCTGATGCTCGAGGAACCGACCCAGACCAGAGAACGTCGGTAGCGCCCCGCGTGGCCCTCCCATCCGGGCTGTCCGATGAGGAGCTCGCGGTGCATCGTGAGGATCGAGTCCTCGTCGAGCTTGTCGGCAAGGTCGAGCGCGGCCTGCATGGCCCGGACGTTGGCGACGACGGTGCGCGCGTTGGCGCTCGTCGTCTGGTCGATCTCGGCCAGTGCGAGCTGCTTGGCCCCGACCGTCAGGTTCTCGATCTGCGACGAGGAGGCGGACTCGGTGCGGAGCAGGATCGAGGACATCGGACCGAGGGCGGGATTGTCGGGACCCAGCGTGGCGCTGGCGTACGAGTCGAACCGGGCGAGCGCGGCCGCTGCCTCCTCGGCGTCAGCGGACTGCTGCGGTGAGAGCGCGGGGGCATAGTCCGCGATGGTGACCGGTACGGTCGACTCGTAGGCTCCTGAGCCCGCCGCCACCTGCGCGCGCGTCGAGAGCCCGTCGCTCTCAGCCACCCAGTAGTGGCCCTCGGTAGCCACGGGTGTGATGGCGAGCCTTCCCTCTGTGTCCACGGCACCACCTTACTTACAGTTTCGTCGAAACTGTAAGTAGCAAGTGATCTGGACGGTCACTTGAGGGTCGCGCATCGGGTGTGGCGAGGCCCACGCTGTCCGGACACCGCAGGTGTCGATGTCGCGCACCAGATAGATGCATCATGTATCTATGCCTCGAACGACCAGCGGTTCTGCCACCGAGCAGGCGTATCGTCACGTGAAGTCCCTCGTCCTCGACGGGAGTCTGCCCGGCGGGTCCATGACGAGCGAGGGCGAGATCGCCGAGCAGCTCGGCGTGAGCCGCACGCCCGTGCGCGAGGCGTTCCTGCGCCTGGAGGCCGAGGGTCTGCTGCGCCTCTACCCCAAGCGGGGTGCGCTCGTGGTTCCCGTGGCGCCGGGGGAGGCGGACGACGTCCTCGATGCGCGCCTGCTCGTCGAGACGCACGCGGCGCAGAGCGTCGTGCGCCTGCCCGACACCGAACTCGCCACGCTCGTCGCCCTCCTGCGCGACCTCGTCACCGCCCAGGAGGCGGCGGTTGCCGACGGGGACGTCGCGGAGTACGCGACGCTCGACGCGCGGTTCCACCAGGAGATCGTCGCGGCCGGCGGCAACGCGCTGCTCACCACGTTCTCCGTGAGCCTGCGCGAGCGTCAGCAGCGCATGGTCGCGCACAGCGTCCGGTGGGACCCGCGCCGGGCCGCGACGTTCGTCGCCGGGCACCGCGCCCTCGTCGACGCGCTCGAGGTGCGCGACCCCCGAACGTACAAGCGCCGCATCCAGCGCCACCTCGAGGACGCGAGGGCGGGTCTGTGAGCGCCGTGACCTCCGGGTCGACCTCGGTGGCGACCGAGGGTGAGGCCGCCGCGTCCGCTCGCGGGGCGAGTGCCGTCGTCGGGCCGCGGGCGTGGCTCGCCGTCGCCGCGGTGATGTTCGCCGTCGCGTGGGGCGGCAACGAGTTCACGCCGCTGCTCGTCATGTACCGGGAGGTCGGGCACTTCTCGGCGGTGACCGTCGACGCGCTGCTCGCCGCGTACGTGCTCGGCATCGTCCCCGCGCTCCTGCTCGGCGGGCCGCTGTCCGACCGGTACGGGCGCCGACCGCTGCTGCTGCCCGCCGCGCCGATCGCGCTCGTCGGGTCGCTCGTTCTTGCCGCGGGGGAGTCGTCCGCCGCGCTGCTCGCCACGGGCCGCGTGCTGTGCGGCGTCGCGCTCGGGCTCGTCATGGCCGTCGGGACCACGTGGGTCAAGGAGCTGAGCGACGCGGCCGCCCGCACGTCCGGCGACCCGGACGGCGGCTCCGGCGCCCGGCGCGCCGGCCTCGCCCTCACGCTGGGGTTCCTCGTCGGGGCGGGCGTCGCGGCGGTGCTCGCCCAGTGGGCACCCTGGCCGACGCACACGGCCTACCTGCTGCACGGGCTGCTGGCCGTCGCCGCCGGGGTGTGGGTGCTGGGCGTGCCGGAGACACGTGCTCGTGCCGGTTCGTCGGGCAGCGAGCGGGGTCGGCTGCGCGACGACCTGCGCGTGCCGGCCGTCGCGCACCGGCGGTTCCTGCGTGTCGTCGTGCCCGTGGCGCCCTGGGTGTTCGGGTGCGCTGGCAGCGCCTACGCCGTGCTGCCCGGGCTCGTGTCCGCGAGCGCGGGGAGTGCGCCCATCGCGTTCTCCGGGCTCATGACCGTGCTCGGGCTCGGCTGCGGGGTCGGGATCCAGGTGCTCGGCCGCCTCATCGACACCCGGCACAGTGCGCGGGCATCCGTGGTGGCGATGTCGATCGTCGTCGTCGGCATGGGCTTCGGCGCCTACGCGTCGGCGCGGCTCGACCTGCCGACCGCGCTGGTGGCCGCCATGGTGCTCGGCGCGGGGTACGGCCTCGCGCTCGTCGCCGGGCTCAGCGAGGTCCAGCGCATCGCGACGCCCGACGACCTCGCCGGCCTCACGGCCGTGTACTACTCGCTCACGTACGTCGGGTTCTGCGTGCCCGTGGCGCTCGCGGCGCTGTCCGTGCGGTGGACGTACGCGCAGATGTTCCTCGGCGGGCTGGTCATCGCCGCCGTGTGCCTGGCGATCGTCGCGAGCGCGTGGCGAGCCCACCTGCCGACAGGGGAGCGGGACGCCACCTCGGGTGCTGCCGACGAGACCGACGGCACAGCCCCGACCGGGGCAAACGGTGCGTTGGCAGCGTCGCGGATGGGGTAGAGTATCCGAGGCTTCACGGGGCCGGGACACGCGATGATAGTTCGAGTGTTACGCCTGGTGATCCAGCCACGGGCTGTGGCGCAGCTTGGTAGCGCACCTGACTGGGGGTCAGGGGGTCGCAGGTTCAAATCCTGTCAGCCCGACGTATCAGGCCTGGTGAGACTGTGTCTCACCAGGCCTGAGGAGTTTCTGGTAGATGTCAGTTCCCACGAAAACCCCGCGTAAACCCTCGCGGGGCGCCCCTGAGGGGCGTAGGTGCCGACAGCGACACGCATCATCGTGCAGCGCCGCGCAGCAGTTCGGCTCTGCCCGCGCACCTGAGGTGCATGAGCATCAATACGACACCAGCGGGCGGTGGCATGAGCCCGCAGCCGAGCGGCCTGGAGCCGCTGCTGAGCATCGAGACGCTGGCGGAGTACGTCGGCGTCCCGGTCGTGACGATCTACCGCTGGCGCACCGAAGGCAAGGGCCCGTCCCTCTCAGCAGGTCGCCGTGCCGTACCGAGGACCGCTGTTACACGCAAACGACGCAGGCGCGCAGGCGACACTGGGTCTTGCCAGCTTCCCAGGGCGTCGCCTAGCTGATACGTTTGTTCGACTCCCGTTCAGTTGAACCGCAACGTCGGGTGGCACCAGGGCGCGACGAAGATCATCCAGGAGACCAGTGACCGACAAGTTCACGTTCATCGATCTATTCGCTGGCGTCGGAGGCTTCCACGCCGCACTCGCGGATCTTGGCGGCCGATGCGTCTACGCCGCTGAGAAGGATCGATACGCACGGGCCGTGTACGCATCGGCGTGGAGTTCGAGCGGCGATGATCAGTTTCCTATCGCACATGACATCAACGATGACGTGCCCGTAGACACAGGACACACGATTGATGAACTTCTTGAACGCGCGAAAGCCGGGAAGATCACGCTGAAGGACATCCCGGAAGCCTTTGATGTCCTGACTGCGGGATTCCCGTGCCAGACGTTTAGTAAGTCGGGTAAGCAGGAGGGAATCCTGGATCGCGTCCGCGGTACCCTCTTCTACAACATTCTTGTCATCGTCGCGATGCGGCGCCCGAAGGTAGTCTTTCTGGAGAATGTGAAGAACCTGGTCGGACCAACGCACCTGGACACGACATTCAAGACAATCGTTCAGGCACTCTCGGGCCTCGGGTACACCGTGAGCCCGGATCCCACGATCTTCTCTCCGCATATGATCGCTCCCCAGTATGGCGGGGGGCCGCAGAGTCGCGAGCGGGTATACATCCTCGCTGTTCTTAATGAGATCATCCTTAATCGCCAGCCGTTTACTGGTCCAAGCCGTTCCGAGAGATGGTCGATCGACTCCTGGCGGATTGATGAGACACCTCTTCCTGCGCTAGACGGGCTGCCTGCCGTCATCACACAGCAGAGGGCACGCGAGTTGCGCACGGTGGCCCCGCATATTGCTGCGCGAGTCGACCACATCAAGTCGTCGTACATGAGTGACCTCTCGGACTATCGGCTCAATGGCGAGGATAAATGGTTTGAGGTCTATTCACGCCTTGTTGCAAACGTGGTGACACAGAGAAGTAAGAACCGGCGCGGTTCATGGTTTCCGGGGCATCCGATCTGGTTTGACGTCGCCGACAAGAACTGGGTCCAGCGGGAGCGCGCCGACGCTAAGGCGCATGAAACGTCTGGCAAGACACGCGAGTGGAAGGACGAGTTTCTCGACAAGTCTCTGGACTTCATCGCATCCTACGCAGCCCAGCTCAAGGGGCCAGAGGCCGGTGACGTATTAAAGAGGATTCGCGCCCTGCCCAGCAACGCGTGGCGGAAGCTCGAGTGGCAAGCGTCAGACTCGACGTCGCTGGACGATTGCCTCATCCAGCTCCGCCCCTCCGGGGTCCGAGTGAAGAAGGCCACATACATACCGGCTCTCGTGGCGATCAACCAAGCCCCCATCCTTGGAAGGGAGCAGCGGCGCCTGACGCCGTACGAGGCTGGGAGGTTGCAAGGCTTTCCGGACCGGGTGTACGAAGCGATGCTGGCGACCAAACAGCCTGAAGGGCAGTCGTACAAGCAGTTCGGCAACGCGGTACACGTCGGGACAGTCCAGTTCGCCCTCGTCAACTTCCTGTGCCATCACTTTGGGCTGGAGGGAGCGATCGATAGCCAGCACAGCGGCGCGACCCGCGCCCCTGGGCTGGGTGGCCTCCAGAGCCTCGTCGACAGGTGCCGCTCCATCAAGCGCGCATGGCTTGAGGAGGGTTCCGATTCCGAGACTCACGCGACAGTTGCTCCCGCGGGCGCCGATGCAGTCTCTGCCGACGGCACTCGCGACGATCCTGGCGTCGCGCGAGGTGCTGATCGCCTGGTCGGCGTCGGCTCGTCGAGCCGCGACACGGGTCGCGTGACAGGCAGGTAGACCTTGGTACGTGGAATGATGGCCGCGCATGTCCGGGCCAACGACAGCTGACCGTTCTACGTGGTATCTAGGCCGGCGTGAGGGTACCGGGACAGCCTTAGTGGCCGACGTGAGGACGTACTTCGATGACGAACCCGCTAGCAGACGCGCAACTCGACGATGGAGACCTTGACCCCTCGCCTGAGGACTCACGGGCAGAGTTGCAGGGCCGGATTGCCGAGTTGCTTGCGGAGTTGTCCGAGGGCGGAGATGCTCCCGAAGGTGTCAAGACGGGCGCTCCGTTTGTAGCCGAAGATGTCGACTTCGGTTCCGACGCGTGGATGTCACGGCTGTCGGACGTTCAAGACTGGCTGAGCTTCAGCGACGACCTGCGGACGACCGACGCCATGTCATTTGTCTCGAGCGTCGCGACGGCCCTCGGCTTCGAAGAGCCGGGCGAGGGCGTTGAGGTTGTCGGCGATTCGCCCCGTTTGACGGAGCCGGCGCTAGAACGACTGGGCGACCGTGCAGAACTTGCTGCGCGCCTAAGGCAGGCGTTCGTCGCCGAACTCGACGCGGAGGGCAGCAGTCGGGCGTCTGCGACAGCGTCGTGGAGCGAGGCATGGTCCACCGAGGAGGAACTCGCCGAGGAGGTCACGCCGGAGCCGGTGACTGCTCGAGCCGATGTGTGGCCGATCTCCCAGTTGACGAGCAGGAAACTGAGCCTCACGCCGTCGTACCAACGTGGCGACGTGTGGGGGAACACGGACCGCCAAGCATTGATCGAGTCCATACTTCGCGGCATCCCTTTGCCCTCGGTCATCCTCCTTCGCACGGGGGCGGCGACGCCTCATGAGGTCGTCGATGGCAAGCAGCGTCTGACCGCCATCCTGCGCTTCGTCGGAAAACACCCGGTCGCGATCGCGAAGGTTGCCGAGGCAGATAAGCTGCACCCAGAGGCCGGTTTGCGCTCTCTGTTCGATGACAACTACCCGAAGTTCCGCCTGGCTTGGAAGCGCTACATGGGCCAGGCGCTGAACGCGGCGCTGGATGACGAGTACTACTTTCCGTTCAAACTTCGTAAGGATGCGAAGGGCGGGCTGGTGGGGGCAGACCTCGAGCCCCTGCGCGGGAAGTACTTCAGCCAGATCAAAGACAGAATTATCCACGTTGCCGACGAAGAGGTGTCTGTAGAGGACCTATTCGGCGCTGTCGTCGCCTACAAGGTCCCCGTGATCGAGTACACCAGAGCAACGCAGCGGCAGATCCACGAGGTGTTCAAGCTTTACAACAAGCAGGGAATGCACCTGAATGCCGAAGAGATTCGGAACGCGGTCTTTCATGACATCGAGTTGACGCGCGCGATCCTAGTCGCGGCAGGGGACGCGAGCGCTCGGAATAGTCTCGCCGACGTCGCGCCCTCGCTTGCCGGCGTCCCCGGGATTGACCAGCTGGGCAAGACGCTTGCGGACTATGGGTTCGGGGAGGCGCGGTACCGACGGACCAAGGTCCTTGGCTGGATCATCGCAGTGCTCGTCACCAACTCTCAGGGTAAGTTGCTTCCCACAACGGCCCGCCACACGGACAACCTCCTGAGCCAGGTCCAGGACGACGGGTCGCATCCGCTGCGTGACGGCGCCCGCATCGCTGACCTGTTCGGTCTGATTGCGGAAGCCGCGGACCTCCACGCGGCACACGATGAACTTTGGCCCGAGGCATTCAGGGGGGATGGCAAGAGTAGCAAGTGGCAGGACCTCCAGCTCGTCGGCTCCTTGGTCGGTGTCTCGATCGCTATGGCTGGATCGCCTAACGACATCGAGGACAGGATGGAGTCGTCGGCCGAGGCGGTCCGCACGGCGGCTCTCGAGGACTGGAAGCGCCCCGAAAAGACCCAGACGCGAACCCAGTGGGACTATATCGCGAGGGTCGCGCAGGGCGTGGTGGGGAAGCTGGGCGTCGACATTTCCTCTGCATCAGACGAGATCCGAAGGCGGTTCGGCTCCTCAGGTGTTGAGTCGCTTCTCGGCTCCATTCTTCTATCGAAGGACGAGTAGTCGAGTTCATGGTGAGCGGCCGAACCGAGCGGGTGTACTTCGAGGCACCGTCGACTTCAACGGACTCGTGGTGGGAGCGCTACGCGGGCGAGTTGACCGGGCTGACGTTGACGGGAAGGGATGCGCTTCGTGTGGACTGCGCATACATCTTAGACAGGGGAGTGTTTGGCTCGGGCCAACCTGGCACCGAGCCGAGGCAGGTTTCCCGGACGCGTACGGGCCTAGTCATGGGCTCCGTGCAATCGGGAAAGACGGCCTCGATGCTCGGGGTGACCGCGATGGCGCTGGACAGGGGCGTCGATATTGTGATCATCCTCGCCGGAACGCGGCTCTCGCTATGGCGCCAGACGTATGAGCGCCTGTCGGAGCAGCTCGATGTCGGCCTCGACAGCGCAGCCAAGTCTACCCGGCGCGTTTTGTGCCCGAGCCCTGGCGCTGCACTCTCTGGGGCGGATGTCTCGCTACAGGAAACGTATCGAGTTGCTTCGGCGCAGGTTAGGCGAAAACTCGCCCAGGGGCGTCCTCTCATAGTCGTCGCCATGAAGCAGACGAACCACCTGTACGCACTTGGCAGTGCGCTGAGGAGTAGCGTCTTCGACGCAGTTGCAGCGCTTGACCGGCCCGTGCACATGCTCGTTCTGGATGACGAAGCGGATGATGGATCGGTCCTCGATGCTGTTGTGGAGGCCGGCCTGGACCCGCTCTCACCGAATCTCAAGCAGATTCCGAGAGCTATCGCCGATCTGTGGGAGCCGCGCGCGGGCGGGGCGCCAACGAACCTGTACTCCACGTACGTGGGCTACACGGCGACGCCACAGGCCAACCTGCTCCAGGAGGATCACAATCCACTTGCCCCACGGGATTTCGTGATCTCGCTGCGTACGCCGCTTGATGTTGGTCATCCCATCGATACGGCGCATATGGATGCACCGCGGTCCTCAACGTTTCCCGAGAGGAATGGGCTCGACGACTTCTATACCGGTGGCGAGGTATTCTATAAACGAGGATTGGCGGCCGGGCTGTGCGTGGAACTCACGGGCCGGGCCGATGACGACCTCGGTGAAGCAATCCGTGCGTACCTCGTCGCTGGCGCGATCCGGCTCCACTGGGCAGGAGCGGTCTTGGGGCCGCGAGCGCTTTCTGGTGCCACATTCGACTCTCGCGATGCTGTGCTGGTCGCATCGCCGCCGCCCCACTCGATGCTCTTTCACCCAGCAGCGGCCATCGGGCGCCACTTCGAAGGTGCCGAGGACGTCTTGCTCTGGTGCGGAGTCGCGGACCGACGTGCCGCTCGGGACCTGATCGAGTCAGGCGACGCCCGACTGCCTGAGAGCCTCGCTGCGAGGATGCGCGGAGAGGAGACGCTCTGGGAGGCCTGGATTGACCGGTACCGTCACGCATCCGACGAGCTTGCGAGGCAGTTCAATGTTCTGAACCCACGCTCCGTACCCGATTGGTCGGTCGTCCGCGCTCTGCTGGAAAGCGAGATCATCCCAGGGACGAGAGTTTCGGTCGTTAACAGCGATCCCAACGCCGACGACCGTCCCGAGTACAAGCCTTCGTTCGATGAGGCTACCCAGCAGTGGCGTGCTGCTCGAGATCTGTCGACGATCTTCGTTTCCGGCAACGTGATGGCGCGTGGCCTGACGCTCGAGGGCCTGACGACTGCGCTGTTCCAGCGGGGGTCAAACAGCCCGTTCGCCGACACCCAAATGCAGATGCAGAGATGGTTTGGGTACCGCGGCAAGCACATTGAACTGTGCCGACTTTTCGCCGCGCGCGACCAGATCGAGCTGTTCACTGCCTACCACGACATCGACGAAGCGTTGCGTGAGGGCATCGCTGAGGCGATGGCGGAAAGGGCGCCGTCCCCGGCGGTGCTTCACGGCATGAGCTTCCTTGCCACCGGAAAGATCGCGAGCCTTGGCCGGACACCGCTCTGCCCGAGCTCTAGGCCCTTTGTGACACTCATCAACGATGGACGGGCGTCGGACCCGAACGTTGAGGTGCTGGCCAAGAGGTTCGCCGAGCGGCCGTCGTCTGACGTGGTTGTCGGCAGGAGCATTCGGGGGCGAGCGCTCACTCACGCGCTCTCGCTCATGGAGGCGGCTGATCTCCTGGATGACCTTCGCTACGACTCTTATCGTCCTGGGTCCAATCATCGGCTTGGCGAGCTCTGGTCGCAGGTTCAGGCGCGCGTCGGAGCAAGCGTCCCCTTGCCCAGCGGCGTTCGGTTCTACAACGCCCCCGAGCCGCCGGCTGGCAGAGACGCATCCCCCGTGAGGCTCGACTGCCCGTATGCGATCGCCGCCTATCTACGCCTGTGGGCAGCCTGCCTGACTCGGCCAGTTCGAGGGCTGTTTGTCACGGGTGCGCCTTCTGACCTGTGGTCGATGGTCGACCTCCATGAGCGGCAGACGCATCAGCCGATGTTCACCGTGGGCATCCGCTATGGCAAGGGCACGCCGGTGAGCAGCGGTGCTCTCACGCGTGTCGGCTTTGACGTCCGGACCACGGAGAAGGCGCTCGACGGCCCTGACCTCGCAACGCGATGGGGCGCTAACGACCCGACCGCTGGCCCCCTGGATTATCGCGGCGACGAGTTCTTCGACTATTACCATCGCGGCGAGCGGGTGCCGCTGCTAACCAGCAGCGCTCCATGGCGCCCAGCGGGGTCACATGGGCAAATCTTGTTCTACGTGAACCAGCTTCCAGAGCAACGCCATCCCTCTGTGGCGTTGGGCGTGTGTATCCCGGCGGGCGGCCCCGAACAGTTCGCGGCCACTCGTGCGGGCTCGCCGGCAGCGGCCTGACGGAGGTGCAGCGTTGGTGACAACTTACGAGTCGGTACTCAAACTCGTCGGGAGCGTGCCGAGCGCGGTGAGCGCGGGGCTTCGCGATGTGAGGTGGCTGACCGACGGTCACACCGTCGGTGTTGCTCGCGACCACGATGGCCACGTTGAGGTGTTCCTTGCGGGTCCGCAACTTAGCCCCGTATCACCCGCAGTCGCGGATGCACTCGAGTTCAGCACGTGGCACCGGGACGGTGCGCCCGCCCTGGACGCAAGCAGACTCCTGCTCCCTGCGCTCGGGCATTACGACCAAGTGGCCGCATTCATCTGCACAGAGCTCTTGCGCAACGGGGCGGATGTATCGCTACCTCGCGCGTTCGCCAGAACCGAGCCAATCATCGAGCTCGCAATCGAGCGCCTTCGCCTCTCAGATCAGGCTGTTCTCGGCCTTGCGGGTGAGTTGCTCCTACTTGATGCGCTGTGCCGCCGGGCTGATGACGCCCAGGTGCTCGCAGTCGTGGGTTCGTGGGACGGATGGAGGAGGTCATCGCGAGACTTCACGCTGGGATCCACGGGCGTTGAGGTCAAGACCACAGGCGGGGTCGCCTCCTCGCACCTCGTCGAGGGGGTGCACCAGGTGGAACTTGCTGATGGCACGAGTGGTGGGACCACAATCGAGACACGGCTCTATTTGGTCAGCATCGGTCTTCAGGCGGCGTCGTCCGGCGGCAACGCGTTCACGATTCCACACCTCGTGGATCGCGTCGTTGCCCGAATGACGAGCGCTAGCCTGAACGACGATGCTGTGAACACCTTCCTTTCACGCCTGTCGGAGTACGGCGGCGTTCCAAATGGGGGCTATGACCACGCGGCCGGCGCCGGCGACCTCGCGTACGCCACTCCTTACCTCGTGACCTTCTTTCGGGCGTACAACATGGCGGACCCCGCGGTCCGGGTACTACGGCGGCACGACATCGTGGACCACGCCCATGTCGATGTCGGTTCGGTGAAGTTCCGTGTAGACCTCCCGATCACAATAAGTGCAGGGAACCCAGTCTCCGGAGCGAATCAAGTCGCCAGAGCGATTATTGGCTAATCCCTCAGAGCGATTCGGGCCCTTTCGCTGGAGTCAGGGCCACGGTGACAGCGTCGCGCAGCGGCTCGACGGGATGACCGTGGAGATGGGCCGACCGCGCGTGCGCAACGTGGCCTTGGTCTATTGGGGCGGTCCAGGGCGGTGAACCCAGATCAGTGAGTCCCACCCGGCGCGAAGGACGTGGTCGTTCCCTGCCAGGGCGACACGGCTGACAGAGAACTCGTCACCGACCCGTATGTCACTCTCGTGGGGTAGTCGGGTGACGGTTACGGTGCCAGCAGGCGCGGTCAAGTCCGTCCGTTGCTCAAGCACGACGTCGGTTGACTGGTCCTGGCGCCGAACCGCCGAAACTATCCCGCGAGCAAGTGTGACGGCCCGGTGGCGGCTCGAGGCCACCGCGGACCAGTCGCGCCCAAGCGCCGGGCACACGACCTGGAACGGACACCAGGCGCAGCGCTCGACGCTCGCGACGACTAAGTGCGCTACCGAGCCTGACGCGTCTGCCGCGTTGAACGTTGCGCGGGAAGCCTGGGCATCGGCGCGAATCTGCTCGACGTCAGAAGCGCGGTACTCGATAGTCACGCTCGCACCGGTGACGGGCTGTAGTTCGAGTGCGGGCCAGTTCCCGTAGTTCGCCTCGACGAGCCCGGCGTAGAAGAGCATCTGACGCCTGTGCTGCTGCGCGAGATAGTCGCGGTCAGCGCCGATGCCCGACTTGAGGTCGACGACGACAAGTTGGCCGTCGCGGTTTTCGAGGCGGTCGATCCGGCCTCGCAGCCCACGGCGGTCGTCTTCGAGGGAGACCTCGACTGCGGACTCGCCGAGGTGGAGACGCGGGTTCTCGGCTGGGGAATGAGCAGATGTCCTACGAGTCACGGGCGCGCCCGGGCCAGGGTCGCCACGTGGCCAAGCGACTCCGTCCTTGCTACCCAGTTCTCTCGCAAGCCGTGCGCGCGTGACCGCTACATCAGGCCACGTGCCAGTTGACGGGACTTTAGCGGGGTGCCACTCGCGGACGAGGCGAGCGCGTTCGGCGTCGAGGAGTCGGCCAAATTCCTGGCGCACCCAATCCGGGGAGGGGGCATCGAGGCCTCCGTGCCGTCCGGCGGCGACGGCTTCGACGGTGCGGTGCCGAGCGGTTCCTAGCGCCGAGCGGACGCCGCCGCGATCGAGACTCCGAGTACGTTTGTCGCGGGTGAAGGCGGCCTTGAGGGCGCACGTGGTCAGCGTTGCCCAGAGCGAGTACGTGAGTTCGCGGATCTCGCCGGTCGGTCCTGCGTCGAAACCATTCACTGGAACAACCGGACCAGTACCCGAGCTGGACTAAGGGCCAACTCGAAGGGGTCACAGTCTGTGACCCGCCGCCCTTCATCTGCGAGTGACAGCAGCGCTTCTGCCTGTTCATTGGTCTGGTGGTGTCCGTCCCGCCACCACAACGGATGCCCAATGATCGCCGCGCGGTCCTTGAACTCGCCGACGCCGCGGAGGACAGGAACACCCTCAGCCTGGCCGAAAAGGAACTCGTCGGGGAACTGGTCGGCCAATGCGACACCGAGCTGGCGTCCCAGGTCGAACCAGCGGTTCATCTTGAGCGGCTCGCCGGCTGCTAGATCGAGCATGTCGAGCGCGAGGCGCCAGTCCAGTCCGGAGTGGTGGCGGCGGTTGTCCCACGACCGCAGACAGTCTGGGCAGGACGGCATGCAGGTCTCGCGGTGACGTGCATCCGTCTCATACAGATCGGTCAGGCGATTCCGACCGTCAAGGAGAAGGCGCTCGAAGACCTCGGGCCGTCCGAGTTCAGCTGCGTAGCCTGCGCCGTTGTCGAGTGCATCTGCGATGAAGACCCGGGCAGAGCGCACTGAGTCCGTGGGGAACGGGGTCAGGTCAACGACAAGTTCATCGGGGCTCACCTGTAGCTCGAGCTTGCACGCTCGTCGTAGTACCTCGGCGAAGGACCGATGTGCTGCCACGCTCGCCGGCGCAATCTCGCGGGCGTACGGGACGTGACCGGTGCCGGGAGCACTGGAGTTGGTTGGCTCGAGTTCGACCGTGAGTACGTCCGTGACACGAATCTCGCCGATCGCGACTTGGCGCGGGTTCTGGGGCGCCGGAGGAGTCCACGGGCCGAGGTCGTTCGGTCTGTAGAGCCAGGTGTCTGTCGCGACGATGCTGTCGCCCTGCCGCACGACCGTGAACAGCGAGCCGTTGTTGTCGTTGTACTGGACCAGTTGTTGCTGCTCGTACACCGAGAGCCGAGATGCCAGCACGGTCAGTTCGCGCTCGGCAGGTTTGACGACGGACAAGGAGGCGTCGGAGACCCTAGTGACCTCATCGTTCTCGTCGCGGTAGTCGATGGGCTCGTAGGTCGTTCGGAACCCGAGTGGCTGATGGAGTGGGAAGGGGGAGATCCCAGTGCCACACGTACGGCAGGTGTCCGCAGTGCCGTTCAGGACCAGGTCGCCACAAGTCTCGCAGACTGACGTCATCACCGCGGGGCCGAGCGGGTCCTGAACAGGAACCGCACGGGGACCCTTGATCTCGTATGCGACGAAGCCGACCGCTGTGTGCAGTCTCTTGTCCTTGACGACTTGCCCGCCAGGTGCAAAGGAACTCACCGCCATGCCAAGCGGCCGGTCGGAAACCGTTGCGCTGTCGAGGTCCGCCTTATTCACGAACTTGCCGTAGAGGGGTCGCACCTTGGTCGGGAAGCCAAACATCGGCAGGACGCCGCCGGATGCGAGGAGCACGCTCAACTGGTCGTCGGGTGCATGGTCCTCGTCTGCTTGATCGACCAGGCGCTGGATTTCGGACACCAGCGAGTCAGCGGTGGTGCCGCGGCACCAGGCGATCAGAGCGTCAACGTCGTCAGGCAGGAGTGTCGTGTGCTCAGCCAACCGCTTCGACACCGCCGCGACTTCGTCCGACCACCGCAGCCATGCGACAACTTCGCGTCGATAGCCAGACCACTCCGAGCGGAGGCCGAACGATCCGTGAAGGCTGTCCTTCGACCAGCCAGGAGGGGTGCTCGCGCTCAGGAACGCACGCCGAAGGAGTTCCGCTGCGACGACGCGCTGGATGATCCGCGGTCGCCCGAGGTCGAGGAATGGCTGGGCCGGCTCGTCGCCGTTCATCCGCCACGGGCTTCGGAAGTAGTCGTCGTCGTGTGTTCGGTCGCGGCCGACGGTGAGCGCGTAGGAGAGTGCCTGGCCGGCGCGGCCCGCGCGGCCAACCCGTTGCTGGTAGTTGTAGCGCTGCGGCGGGACATTGGCCATGACCGTTGACCGCAGCGACCCGATGTCGACGCCGACCTCCATCGTCGTCGTGACGC
Source organism: Cellulosimicrobium sp. E-16 (assembly GCF_049913115.1). Taxonomy (NCBI): domain Bacteria; kingdom Bacillati; phylum Actinomycetota; class Actinomycetes; order Micrococcales; family Promicromonosporaceae; genus Cellulosimicrobium; species Cellulosimicrobium sp. E-16. Next base: position 2,467,490 of record NZ_CP183974.1, on the reverse strand, counting down.
TGAGGACATCGACCGGTGTCGTGAGCTCGTTCTCTGCGGGGCGCAGCAGGACGCCCTTGAACGCGCGTTGCCGACGGCGCTGTTCGGCCAGGGGCTTTGTCTGGCCGGTAAGCTCCTCAACGTTGAGGCGTGTCGCGGGCTGTCCGGAGAGCCAGCCGATGTAGTCGGAGTCTTCTCTCGACTGAGCAGTCTCGGTCAGTGTCTGACCGCCGCACATCGCGTTCGCGCATACGCCTGCGCTGGCGTGCAGGTGCCGGTAGCTGCACCGCTGGCACACCCAGACGCTGTCGGTGGCCGCGACGAAGCGCAGCCCAACGGCTGTGCGGCTGGTTGCGAGGACCCACTCGTCATCGTTCTTGAGCAGCCCCAGCTGCCGGAGCGTCTTGTGTGCCCACGACTCCAGTTCGGCGGGATCGACACCTCGCGAGTCTGAGAGGACCCGGAGGTACTCCTTTGCTCCTCGCGGCAGGGCCGTGCCGGAGTTGTCGGGGCTGTCGTAGCGGTAGCCCCGCCCTAGCAGCCGAATGATGGATCGGAGTGCTTCGCGGCTTGCCTCGTTGTTGAGCCCTGGGCCGAGTGGTGGCGCGACCACCGAGTCGACATAGGCAACGCCGACCGACTCCAGGTCACGACGAGCGCGGTCGAAGACAGCCTCGCTGACCCCGACTGAGAGCTGGTGCGCGTAGAACTCGCCGTTCTCACCCTTGTCCGAGGAGGAGAGCGGGTTCCAGAGCCCCGAGCGAGGCGGCTCGTAGTACTTGAACCAGGGTTGGTCGCCGCGGACCTGCATTCGAGGACCGGGCCCTGCCGGGTTTGACCCGAGCCGGACCATGGCGTCGGCCACGTGTGCCAGTACCTCCGTCCAGCTGCGAGCTGCAGGTTCACTGGAGGCGTTTGCGGAGTCGATGACCGCCTGCGCTTCAGGGGGGATGGGGACCTTGAACTGCTCTGCCGCCTTCAGCGTTTGGCACGCCTCCCACAACTCCCTGCGTTCCTTCTTCGCGTCCTCGGCGCGGGCCTTCTCGTCTCCTGCCAGTGCAACGCCGCGCAATTCGTCGAGCAGGATCTCCACGATGGACCTCTGGTGCGCCGCCAAGGCAGCGCGGATCAGTTGCCGGAGTTGGTCGCGGTAGTGGTTCAAGGCCACGCCGGCGGCGGTTTTTGCCGCGTCATCGCGACTGTCGGTAAAGATCAGGGTCTTGGCATCCGACCCGCTGCCGAGCCGGCGCATGAACTCGCCCAGATAGACCTCAAGGGCGGCCGAAGCACCGGCTGTGTGCGCTCGGACTGGAGTCCGGATCTCGCCCCTCTCGAACTTCTCGGTCTCCTGCTGGGCTCGGCCTCGCTGCCCACAAGCGGGGCATCGATCGGGCAAAGCTGGGATGCGCACTGTTGCGGGATCCGGCTTGGCGGTCTTGATCTGTTGGATCACCCAGCCCCGGATCCATCCCTCCTGGACCTCGCCAACCGTCACCTGTCCGGTGCGGGGGTCCAAGCCGGCCACTGAGAACTGGAAGCGCCGCTTCCCGACCGTGAAGGCATCCGTGTCGCGGGGTCGACGGTCGTTGGCGGGCCAGAACCAGCGGTACTCCTCACGGCTCCGCTTGAAGACGAGTTGAGGGTTCTTCTCTGGAGCGCTCGATGAAGAACTCGCAAGGTACTCGTTCTGCTCACCGTCGGCGTCGGTCACGAAGTCGGAATAGCCTCCGAGGCTGATGTCTCCGCACTCGTAGCAGTAGAGAAGTTCGAGAACGCGCGACCTACACACGGCGCACGTTGTGGCTGGGCGCTCGTACAGTGCTCCGATACCGGACTGCGATCCTGGGACGGCACCGTCGCAGTCGGGGTTGACGCAGGCCCACATCCCGCGCATGGTCCGCACGAAGTGATGGGATCGGAGCTGGGTCTTCGCTGCTTCCCGGGGCGTTTCGCTCAGCCAGGTCAGGAGGCGCCGTATCGCGTCCAGCCCGGTGTCAGGCTCACCAAACACGCGCTCGGAGACCGAGTCAATCGCCGTTGCCCGGAGTCGACCCTCGGGGGCGCCGTCGTAGCACGCAGCCGCGATCGCGTCTGAGACTTGCAGCGCGGTGCCGACGTCGCTGAGGCCCGTCGCGGCGACCACGGCCTGGCGATCGAGTAGGCGGCCGCTCTGCGGTCGCCGCGCGGTCCCCTCGGTGACCATGAACGACTTGCCTCTCACGCCGAAGAACTGCTCTAGGTACTCGGTCCCTGTGCCGTCGGACGCAAGCGACGCACTCGTGGCGATGATGCGCAGTTGCGTGCTGTCAGCCCCGAGCCCCAGTCGCTGAAGGGTGTTCCGGAGCACCATCGAGACCTCGCTACCGGCCGTCCCGCGCTGGAGGTGCAACTCATCGACAACGACGGTGAAGACGTTTGTGCTGTCGGACGCGAGCCAGGTGCGCGTCGCATCGAAGAGATTGCGTTCTTGCTCGCGCATGAGGACGGCGTTCAGCATGGAGAAGTTGGTGACGAGGATATCTGGGGGCTGTTCGACCATGTCCCAGCGGACGAGCATCTCGCTGTGTCGCGGGTCAGCAAAGAGCGCGAGGCGTTCCTCAATCTCGCGCTTCTGTGCGTCAGCGGGGAGAGCTGCGATTTCGGGATCGGACTGTAGCGCCGAGACCATGTGCTCGTAGTCGTCGACGAAGTCCCGCACCTCCATCGCTACCTGTTTTGCGCCGCTGGGAGACGTTGGGGGGTTCACCGTTCCGAGAGTCGCGCTGGTCAGTCGCCCGAACCACAGCGGAGTGCCAAGGTCACGGAGGCGGTGAACGGCCTTGCGTAGGCGGGACATCTGGTCCTCGACCAGGGCGTTCGTCGGGTAAAGGACGAGTGCCCGGACGGCCGCTCGTCTCGTCTCGCGGGAACGCAAGGCACTGGCAGGGGTCCAGGCGCGGGAGTTCCACCACTGGTTTGGCTCTGCCGCCTTCCACGCTGTCGACTCGCCCACCAGTCGGAGCAGGAGCGGAAGCAGGAACGCTTCAGTCTTGCCCGAACCCGTTCCGGAGGTGATCACCGGGTTCCGTCCATCGGCGGCGGCAGGTTTGAAGGTAGCCCGGACTGCGTCGGCCTGATGGGGCCGAAGTCGGATCGGTTGCCCCGCGGGCGTGTAGTCGCCGAAGAGCACCGTGCCGACGGTTGCGGCGACCGCGTCTGGGATTCGGGACGCTCTGCACACTTCGAGGAGGTTTTCGGTTGCTTCGTAAGTCAGCACCGGCTCGAGGTACGGCGGAGTAGACAGAAGGCCGTTTTCGAGCAGAAGGCGCCGTCGCTCCTCCATGAGCTGGGTGTCGTTGAGCCAGTACGCGGTGTCGATGTACTTGAGGTATGCCTCGGTTAGCGCATCGTTCAAAGCCACTGGTTCCATCGGCGCGGTCATTGTTCGCCTTTCAGGAGTGTGACAAGCATCGCGGCGGTCTCCTGGTCAACGCCGGAGTACGCCAGGAGTGCCTTTCCGCGGACGCGGGCGGCCGGGCGCCCCGACATTAGGGTGATAGCGCGGCCGTAGAGGCCGGGAAGGTCGGCGCCGAGGGGCACGAACAGCCGTGCTGCTGTGGTGTCGTAGCCGACGATCGGCCGGAGCATCGAGGCCACGTGCTTCACGAGCCTGGAGTCGGCGCGGCGGAGGCTCCGGGTAACCACGTCGTCCGCCGTTCGGACGAAGTAGGACGACACGTAACCCCTTCGGATCCGGAAGGCACCCGCCTGACCGATGCTCTCGACGGGGACCCAACGTGCCTGAGCGGCGTCAAACCACTCGGCGTCGTAGACGGCCTCAGCGCTCACGATTGGCAGCCCCGGCAAGACACTCGACAGGTGAGGCAAGCTGGCGAGGAGTTCGTGTCCTGACCGCGGCTGGAAGTCCGCGTCGAGCGCTTCGGCGACCTCAGCAGCCTTCTGTTCAGACAGGCCGCGGACGACCCGCCGGGGAAGCCAGTCGTCGTGATCGCTCGCGAGACCGCCGCCGGCGTAAGCCGCGAGGTCTCGGAGCGCGGCCATGTCGCGGCGGGCCCATGAGCCAATTGCGAGCCAGGTTCCGTCGGCGAGCCCGGCGAGGGAGCGGGGACTGACCTCCCAGCGGTCAATGGCGAACGTCTCGGGACTCCGGGCGACGTCGATGTGACCAAGCGACTCAAGAACGCGAACGATCTCATCAACGGTCAGGGCAGAGTCGTCGACCTGCCGTACGACGCGCGCGAGTTCCTCGGGAGTTCCGCCGCCGAGCCAAGTCAGGGCGTCCAAGAGAGTCTCTCCCGAGATCGTGGAGCTCTCGTCTCCGAAGGTGATCTGCCGGAGTGGTGCTTGCGCGTAGGTCTGCGTTGGCACCTTCTTCTTCGCGGTGAGGGCGAACATTCGGACTCGACCGCACTTGACGCACTCGCCGCGCTCGCCCTTCATGCCCTGGCGATGCATCTCAATGTGCCAGTAGTGCGAACCAGTGATCGCGCAACTGTCCTGCGCCGACGGGGCCGCAAGCCGTTCGGGTGCATGCGTGATCGGTTCGAGACTCCACCACGCGGGCTCGGGTGCCGAGAGTTGTGCCGCGGCCGTAGCCGACGCGGAGGATCCGGTGCGTGCCGCGCCAAGCGCCACGGACACGGCCGAGACCGAGCCAAGCGGGCTCGCGCCCAGGTACCTGAGGGAGTCGCCGTGCTCTCGGACGCGCGGCTCGTCGGAGTCGCACAGTTCGAACGTCGAGACGGATGTGCTGTCTTTACCTCCGGATCGGAACCTTAGTTCCGCGCGATAGACGCCCGCAGTGAGGCTGAGGGCCGTGGTGGAGGCGGAAATCTCCTCGACGGCGCCCGCCCGAGAGAAGACTGGCTCATCAGAGTTGGTCGATGTCAGGGTCAGCGCGAGTTCCGTGGCGCCGACAACCGAGCCCTTGATCATGAGGGGCGCGTCCGTGTGCCAACGGACAGCATGGCCCGGGAGGCGTAGGCCACCACCGACGATCAGGGTTGAGGTCTGCGCCGGCTTTAGCGGCTCGAGGACTGCCTCGGTGCTGGTGTGTGAGCGGACCACCGTGACGTCGCGGTAGAGAGCCCAGCCCGTCGGGAGACCCTTCAGCGTTTGGTCCCTGGTGAACCCCGGTTCGGCGATGCTCGCCAGGAGCCGATCGAAGTCCACCGCGTTGGCTCCGCGGAACCGCGTCGCATTGCCATTGACCAGCAGCAGGTGGGGCTCGAGCATGCGGACACGGTCGACCTCGACGTACATGCCAGCCTCATCGACGAAGCTGAGGACCACGAGAGCTTGCGGTCGCCGGCCCGAAATCCGCAGGTTTGTGCGTTGCGCCACCGGTTGCACCTGGAGCTCACCGGTCAAGAGCGTGAGCGGATCGACCTCGCCCGCAAGGTCCGCGGCGAGCAGACGGTCGTTGATGGGTTCCAACTGAACTTGTGGCGCTCCCGGGGCTGATCGGATCGCCCACCTGCGCGGCAGACCTTCGTGACCATGTGCGCTGCCGCGCAAGGCGAAGCTCAGCCGCAGTCGCTTGCCCGTCACGGATCTCGTGATCCGTGCAGTCAGCGCAGGCGGGGGCACCGTTCGACCGGTGGCTTCGGACAGGACGGTCCCGTCCCACTGGCCGAGCGCGAGGAGCGCCGCGTCAACAACGACTGCCTTGCCCGCGGCGTTCCGCCATAGCTTCTGGATCGAGGCAGATGCGTTGCCTGCGCGGATCCATCTGTCCAAGAGCGCCTCCATGTCGCCGGTCCCTAGGCGGAGCCCTGGTTCGAGGTCGACGTCGGCGAAGAACTGAGCAAACCGATTCCGGTCGGCCGCCCGGATTAGGGCCTGTGACAGCGGCACACCGACATAGCGATGTCCTATTGCCTCAGCAGTGGGGAGCCCGACTTGGCCGTCGAGCGCGGAAAGCCAATCGTTTAGGGCTTGCCAGAACCGCTCACTGTCGCGACGGAAGCCGTGTTGCATCCGGCCGAAGTCGGAGTCCCCGATCGAGAGCAGCCCGCTGAGCCTGGGGTAGTAGGCGTTTGCCCGGAACTGCTCGTCCTTCTCCATGAGCTCGGCTGCCCGCGCGAAGACTGCGAGCAGTCCCATGACCGGCGGCGGGTTGTCGACGCTGACCCCTTCGCGCACGGACCGATGCCACCAGGCGTCGGTGCGTGATCGGTGGGCGGCGAAGACGCTTCGGCCATCCAGGTGGCCCAGCACAATGGTCGCGCGCGTCGCGGCGCACAGCTGAGCGGATGCCTCGGGACCAGTTGCCACTGCTCCCATGTTGGCCGCAACCTCGACCAGGAAGTCGTCCTCCACATCGAGGTACACGGGCTGCTGAGCTCCGGAGCTGGGGAAAGCAGTCTGTGCGATGGCCGCGTTCCAGCGGTCGTACTCGGTCCAGTCGAGTTGCGCGGCAGGACCGTGGGCAGGTTGTGCAGACGTGGAGGCGGCCGGAACCGCTGACTTGCCCTTGGCGGCTTCGCGGGCAGACCTGGCTAGTGCATCCCACTTCACAGCGCGTCCACCCGGCTCGCTTATGCCGATCTCGGCGGAGCCTTCCGAGACGAAGGCACGCAGCCTGGACGAGGATCCGGACGCATCCTTCACGTGGTAGAGCTCACGCGCGGCCTTGATGCGCACGCGGCGCTCCTGATCCGTGAGACCGGCGGCTACGAGCCACCGATACGACGCAATCCACTGGCTCAGGGAGGCTGGATTGACGCCGTAATACTCGGCAACCGCCCGCTGGGTCGTCAGAGCGCCGGTGGGCGACTCCGGCGGGAGCGTTCCCTCGGACCTCCGGTACTCGACGACAGTTACGAGGTCCCGCAAGTCGTCTGTTACCTGCGGACGCGTAGGCGTCGCGGGTGTCCCGGGGGCGGGGGCGCGCTGCGCGAGAGACAGGGGGGTGGGCGGCTTGGGGACTCGGGAGGCCAACCGGTTACCGGCAAGCGAGTCTGCTGGCGACACGCGAGCGCTGACGCGAGTCGCTGGCTTGCAGACCCCGCACCAGGCCTCGGGCATGTCGTGGACGCAGTTCTCATCACCCATCAGCTGGCCTTCGCATTGAGCCCTCATGTGCGGTCCGCCCACCCACTGATCTGCGACTTCGCTTGTGGGGTAGGCGTGTGCTTGCACCGTAACAGCCGTGTCCGACATCGACGGGCAGCCGTCGCCCTACCGGCATCATCCATCGGGTGAAATGTCCAGCAACCGCTACAAGCAGGTTCGCCATCTCGGACATATCGTGCAGCGCGAGTCGACGAAACCGCCCCCCGAGGTGCTAGAGGTGCCGGGTCGGAGGGTGCCCCAGCGACTCGACGGCGGCCGGGCCGCTCAGACATCAGATTCCGAAGACCTCGTCGAGGATCACTCTGAGGGCCTGCGCCGCCTCCAGATTGAGGTCGATCACCTGGGTGGGGGTGTCTCCGGGCTTTCGGGTCTGCGCGTATGTCCGCAGGACCATGAGTCGTCCGTAGGTCGGGTCTTCGGCGACGTCGAACTCCGCGACCCTTGTGGACGGATGGGGCTTTCCGGTCGCGGGCACGCGCTCGAAAGACTCAATGACGGCCATCACTGCTCCCTGCGCAACGGCGTGATCCGGTAGCCGATCGCCCTCCTGGGCGATCCGACGAGCTCTTCACGCGACACGACGTGCACGCGACGCTTGCGCTCATCGAGCGCACTCGTGACAGCAACAAGCACAAACTCAGGGTCGTTGCGGGCGACGAAGTACTCGAGAGGCGTCACATTGAACTCAAGCCGATCTCCCCGGATCCCCTTGACCTCAACCTTTCGCCGCTCCTCGCCTTTCGCGAACTCAAAGTCATATCCGACGCCGTCGGCCTGACAGTCCCGGGCCAGCGTCCACCCGTCGCGTTCCAGGACGTCGGTCACATAACTGACTGCGCTTACCTCGATCGCCTTCGCTACCGCCGGCGTTGGGCGGGACTGGCGCGGTCTGTCCCGATCGACCATCTCGCCATTGGACTGCTCGTCATACTCGGGTTCCACGGTCTGCCCTGCCTGAAGCGTGCCGTCAGCCAACGTGGGCATCTCTATGATTACGCCGTTCGTCGTCCAGTTGAGGTCCACGGCCACGGGGTCCTGTCCCGTGTCCGCTGGCTCTGGACCGTCGCCGATCCTGTTTCGGTCGGGGAGAAGCGCGTGGACCTGGTCGCCGAACGCCTCCTCCATGAGTCCAAGCAACGAGATGGCGGTCGACTTGTTGAACTGGACGGTCTGGCTACGTCTGCCCGCGTTGGTTCGCTCACCCGAACCAGTTGTGGCCAACTCGAGTATCGGTCCACCGTCTGTGGTGGAGATGACGTCGTAGTTGCACTCTGTCGTGGTCCGGGGGCGAACTGTTCGGCTCGCGACCTTCGTGAACCCCGCGATCAGTACCAATGTTCAGTCCTCCTCCGCGGTTGCCGCCACTGCCCTCTACCTGGTTCCCAGTTGGCTGCTCGTCCAAAGATCAGCGAGCTTGAAGCGCACGGCGCGGTCTTCAGCCTCCCGAAACGTAACCGATGAACGGGGCTGCTGCACGGACCTGTGACATCTCAGATCGCTTGCTCGCCGAGCAGGCTGGAAGGATGTTGCTGTGCCCAAGCCCTATCCCCGTGAGTTTCGTGAGGACGTCGTCCGGGTCGCCCGGAACCGTGGTCCCGGTGTGACGCTGGCACAGATCGCCCAGGACTTCGGGGTCCATGAGATGACGATCACGAAGTGGTTGCGTGCCGCCGATGTCGAGGACGGCGTGAAGCCCGGCGTCACCTCGGAGCACGCACGGGAGTTGCGTGAGGCTCGACGTCGGATTCGGTTGCTGGAGCAGGAGAACGAGGTCCTGCGGCGGGCGGCGGCGTACCTGTCCCAGGCTCAGCTGCCGGGAAAAGGCTCTACCCGCTCGTGAGAGAGCTCGCCGCGGCCGGTGCCCCGATCAGGGTGCCGGTCGCGGTGGCGTGCCGGGTGCTCAAGCTCCACCGCCAGCACTACTACGCCTGGCTCGCCCAGCCGGTCACCGGCGGCGAGCTCGAGGAGGCGTACCTCGCGAACGCGGTCTTCGATGCCCACCGTGAGGACCCCGAGTTCGGCTACCGGCTGCTGTTCGACGAGGTGAACGCGGCCGGGCACGAGGTCAGTGAGCGCACGGTGTGGAAGATCTGCTCGGCGAACCAGTGGTGGTGCGTGTTCGGAAAGAAGCGCCGCGGGAAGAATGGGCGGCCCGGCGCGCCCGCGCACGATGACCTGGTGCGTCGCGAGTTCACGGCGCCTGGCCCGAACCGGTTGTGGTTGACGGACATCACCGAGCATCCCACCGGCGAAGGCAAGGTCTACCTGTGTGCGGTCAAGGACGTGTGGTCGAACCGGATCGTGGGGTACTCCATCGCCGACCGCATGACGTCCCAGCTGGCCGTCGACGCCCTGGAATCGGCGGTCTCGCGCCGCGGGGTGCGCGTGGCCGGCTGCACCCTGCACTCGGACCGCGGCGGCCAGTTTCGAAGCCGAAAGCTGCAGCAGTCCCTCTGGCGCCACCAGATGCGCGGATCCATGGGCCAGGTCGGATCAGCCGGTGACAACGCCGCCATGGAGAGCTTCTTCAGCCTGCTTCAGCGCAACGTCCTGGACCGGCAGAGATGGACCAGCCGAGAGGAGTTGCGGATCGCGATCGTGACCTGGATCGAACGGACCTACCACCGTCGCCGACGCCAGGCCAGACTCGCACGATTGACCCCGATCGAGTTCGAGATCATCATGAGCCAGGCCGCCGACCAAGCTGCCTAACCAACTGTCACGGAATCGTGCAGCAGCCCCTTCTGCTCTTCGGGTGGATGCTCGTCCGTTTGCTCCGACGCCTCCGGGGACGAGGCCCGAAGCTCCAGGTGAACGGGCCGACGGGGCGCATCCTGGTCCAGCTCACTACAGGCTTGGTCTGTGTCAACGCGTTCCTGCTCGGGATCGGTGTTCTCGGGGCCTCCTACGCCGCCTACGAAGACCGGGCCCTGGCGTCCCTCTGCGTGGTGCTCGCGGTCCTCTGGCTCTGGGGTTGGATCGAGTACGAGTTCGCGAAGCCGGGCCTTCTCGTGATACCTGAGGCCAGGCACATCGCTGGAGCGCGGTCGAGACCGGGGCCGCGACCGTGAACGACTGTGATCGACCCCGATCGCACGCGTGGTTCAGCACGCGGGCGTCGATCTGGTGTCGGCCATCACGCTCTGATGTGGCGTGTCGGGTCCTCCGTGCCATGCTCGCCGGGCAAGCGACGAGCGGGACGCATGGCTGAGACGAGACTGAGGGACTCGCAGTGGCGAACCGGGTCAACACGACGCACGACTGGTCGGCGTCGGTCGATCACAAGCACCTCGCGGACGTCCGGCGCCGTGCGTGCGAGCTCGCACGGGGCGGTGTGGACCGTCTGGTGCTCGAGGTGCTGGCGTATGCCGCAGAAGAGGCCGAGGACCGTCGCCGGGCTCCACTGTCGTAACCCTGGACGCACTGGGGCGCGACCGTCGCCGGCGACGGTCGTGGCACCGTGACGCTCCCCGACGACGCGGGCCGGTTCGTCAAGAAGCCGGTGATGGCGACGCCGGACCTGCGGTTCTTGACGCGGCGGCGCCGCCGGAGCTGCCGGACGGAGGCGCGCGGCGCGGGATGTCGGTCGTCAGCGCGCTCAGCGTCCGCCTGATTGGCAGATGCGCTCGGCCGCGCTCAGGAATCTGCTGCCGACCCTTGACTCGGGCCCGAACTTCGGGTGGAGTCGGTCTAGTAACTCGTACAGTGGTGTTCGACTATGGAGGGCGACATGCCCGGCGTCACCCAGCAGCAACCCCAGCGTGCCGACGCGCGCCGGAACGTCCAGGCGATTCTCGATGCCGCGGCGGTGTGCCTCAGCCGTGATCCGGACGCGAGCGTCGCGGAGATCGCGCGGTCCGCGGGAGTCGGCAGGGTCACTCTCTACGGACACTTCGAGAACCGTGCGGCGCTGGTCGAGGCGGTCGTCGCGCGCGCGATCGAGGAGGGTGACGCAGCGCTCGACGCCGTCGACCTGTCCGGAGACGCACGTGAGGCGTTGGCGCGGCTCGTGCGGCAGAGCTGGCTGACGGTCGTGCAGGTCGGATCGCTCCTGACCGCGGCAGTGGAGGCCCTGGGGCCCGAGCGGGTGCTCGCGCTGCACGAGCGGCCGGCGTCCCGGGTCGAGCGGCTCGTCGAGCGAGGTCGTGCCGACGGGGTGTTCCGCGCCGACCTACCGTCGTCCTGGCTGGTCGGCACCCTGCACCGGGTCATGCATGGCGCCGCGGAGGAGATCGACGGGGGCCGGCTCGCGCCCGACGACGCGGCGACGACCATCACCGCGACGGTCCTCGCTGCGTTCACCCCGCCCGGCACGCCGGTGCCCGCCGTCCCGGACGAGGCGGCGCGATGACCACCGCGGACCGCACCCCGGAGCGCACCGCGGGACGCGCGCTCGCCCGGCCCGCGGCGCGGTGGCCCGTCGCGACCGGTGCGCTCTTCGGCGGTGCCCTCGCCGTGGCCGCGTGGGACGGCTTCTCCGACACCGCGCAGTCCTCGCTCGTGCTGACGGCCGCCGCGTTCGTCTACCTCGGCGCGGCCGCGCTCGGTCGCCGCGACGCCGCGTGGCCGCTGTTCGGGCTCACGTTCGTGCTCATCGGCGTTGGGTTCGCCGTCCCCGGCTTCGACCCGTTCTGGGCGATGCTCGGCATCGTCGTCGTGCTGGCGGTCTACGGCCTTGCACGCGGGGCCACCCGCCCGGCCTGGGGGCTGCCGCTCCAGGCGGCGGCGATGGCCGTCGTCTTGGGCGTCGCGGTCGGCGTCGCCGTCCTCGGACAACCTTGGGCCGGGCTGCTCGTCGGTGCTGGGTTGCTCGCCCACGCCGCGTGGGACGTCCACCACCTGCGCACGGGTCGCGTCGTCTCCGCGTCCCTCGCGGCGTTCTGCTGTGCGCTCGACGCCGTCCTGGGGGCGGCCGTCGTCGTGCTCGCCCTCGCCGCCTGAGGCAGGGCCGCCGCCCGCGCGCCGTCTGCTCCGGAGAGCGGACCCGCCTACGCTCAGGGCATGCCGACCGTCCTCCTCGTCCGCCATGGCCGCACCACCGCGAATGCCGGTGGCATCCTCGCCGGGCGAGCGGACGGGGTCGCGCTGGACGCCGTGGGCCGCGACCAGGCGACCCGCGCCGCCGCGCGGGTCGCGGGCGTGCCGCTCGCGCGCGTCGTGACGAGCCCGCTGGAGCGGTGCCGGCAGACCGCGCAAGCCTTGCTCGACCACCGGACGGTCATGCCGGAGTCGGTGACGGAGCAGGACATCACCGAGTGCGACTACGGGCAGTGGCAGGGGCGCGCGCTCAAGGACCTCGCCCGGGAGCCGCTGTGGTCCGTCGTGCAGACGCAGCCGTCGGCGGCGGTGTTTCCTGGCGGGGAGTCGCTGGCCGCGATGCAGGCCAGGAGCGTCGAGGCCGTCCGACGGCACGACGCCGAGGTGGCGGCGCGGCACGGCGCCGACGCTGTGTGGGCGGCCGTCTCGCATGGGGATGTGATCAAGTCCGTGCTCGCGGACGCGCTGGGCGTGCATCTGGACCTGTTCCAGCGCATCGTCGTCGGCCCGGCGTCGATCTCGATCGTCCGGTACGGGCCGCACCGCCCGGAGGTCGTGGCCGTCAACACCGACGCGGGCGACCTCTCGTGGCTGCGCGCGGCGGCGCCGGTCGGCGACGCACCCGTCGGGGGCGGGGCAGGCCCGTCGCAGCCCGACGACCCGAGCGACGTTCCGCCGTCCTGACGTCCGACCCGTGGCCGTCCGGTGCGGACGGGCCGAGCGCTCGTAGAGTGAGGGCATGCCCACTCTCGTCCACGAGCACGACTGGCCCGACCGCGTCGTCGTGGGGACCGTCGGGATGCCCGGCTCCCGCACCTTCTACCTCCAGGCCCGGACGGGCACCCGGACGACGAGCGTCGCCCTCGAGAAGGAGCAGTCGGCCGTCCTCGCCGACACGATCCAGCGCCTGCTCGACGAGCTGATGGAGGCGCCCGACAACCGGTACAGCGTCCCCGTCGACGTGCCGGCCGAGCTCGTCGACGACGACCCGCTGGACCTTCCCGTCGAGGAGGAGTTCCGCGCGGGGTCGATGCGGCTGAGCTGGGACCCGCGCACGGCGCAGGTGGTCGTCGAGGCGTTCCCGTTCGTGGACGAGGACGACGACCTGGACCCCGATGCGGACGAGCCCGAGCCCGCGGAGTCGTTCCTCATCCGCATGCCGGTGGGGACGGCGCGCGCCTTCGCCCAGCGCACGCGCGCCGTCGTGCAGGCGGGCCGCCCGGCCTGCCCCCGCTGCGGTCGGCCGGTCGACCCCGACGGGCACGAGTGCGTGCTGCCAGACGAGGCGTGACGTCCCCGCAGGACGACGTCGACGCGGCGCCGCTCGACGCGACGCCGCTCGACACCGCGGTACGAGACACCGCGCCGCTCGAGGTCGTCGGACGCATCCGAGCGGCGTCGAACGCGACGTTCCTGGCCCGGATCGGCGAGGTTCCGGTCGTCTACAAGCCGGTCGCGGGGGAGAAGCCGCTGTGGGACTTCCCCGACGGCACGCTGGCTGGCCGCGAGGTGGCCGCATACCTCGTCTCGGAGGCGCTCGGGTGGGGCATCGTGCCGCGCACGTGGCTGCGCGACGGGCCGCTCGGCCCGGGCATGGTGCAGCTCTGGCAGGACGTGGACGCGACCCAGTCGCCCGTCGACGTCGTGCCGACCGACGAGGTGCCGGCCGACGGCGTCCGGACCGTGCTGGAGGGCGTCGACGAGGACGAGCGCCCGGTGAGCGTCGTCCACGAGGACTCGCCGTCGCTGCGGCGCATGGCCGTGTTCGACGCGGTCGTGAACAACGCTGACCGCAAGGGCGGGCACGTGCTGCCGCTGCCCGACGGGCGGCGCCTCGGCGTCGACCACGGCGTCACCTTCCACGTCGAGCCCAAGCTGCGGACGGTGCTCTGGGGCTGGCTCGGCGAGCCGTTGGGCGACGACGAGCTCGCGGGTGTCGAGCGCGTGCGCGCCGACCTCGGGGCCGGCTCCGCCAGGGATACCGGCACGACGTCCGGCACCGACGGCGGCCTCCGGCTCCGAGGCCTCCTCGCGCCCGACGAGGTGGCGGCCCTCGCCGAGCGCTGCGACCGGCTGCTGCGCACGGCACGGTTCCCCGCGCCCGAGGGCGACATGCCCGCCGTCCCCTGGCCGTTGTTCTAGCTCGCCGCGTCCTGAGCCGCCGCGGCTAGACACCCAGCCCCGCACGCCGGACGTCCCGCGCCTCAGCGGCCGTGCGGGTCCGCCGCGTTGAGAACGCGCACCACCTCGTCGTAGTCGCCGCGCGCCTCGCCGAACCGGAGGAACTTCGCGCGCTCGACGAGGATCTCGTGCGCGTCCGGCTGCGCCCGCAGCAGGTCGACGACCTCGGTGACGAACTCGTCGAGCGGCATGGCGAACGCGCTCTCGCGCTGGCCGGGCATGAGGTCGGTCGCGACGGACGGCGGGACGAGCTCGACGACGTCGACGCTCGTGTCCGCGAGCTGGAGCCGCAGCGCCTCGCTGAGCATGTGGATCGCGGCCTTGGACGCGTCGTACGTCGGCGTGGCCGCGAGCGGCGCGAACGCCAGCCCGGACGACACGGTGACGATCGTCGCGCGCGGCCGGGTCTGCAGGTGCTCGACGAACGCGCCGACGAGCCGGATCGGGCCGAGCACGTTGGTCGAGACGATCTGCTCGGCGGTGTCGAGGAAGCCCTCGGGGTGGTGCCAGTCCTCGGTGCGCATGATCCCGGCCATGGTGACGAGCGTGTCGAGGTCGGGGTGACGGTCGAGGACCTCCTTCGCGGCCGTGGCGATGCTCTCGGGGTCGGTGGTGTCGATGCGCACGGTGTCGAGACCGGGGTGCTCGACGGCGATCCGCTCCAGGAGGTCGGTGCGGCGCCCGCCGACGACGACGGTGCTGCCCTGCTCGTGCAGCGCGACCGCGAGCGCCAGCCCGATGCCGCTCGTCGCGCCGGGGATGAAGACGGTGCTGCTCGTGATGTCCATGCCTCGATCCTGGGCGCCGTGCGCGCGGCGCGGCAGAGTTCGGTGGACG
Organism: Cellulosimicrobium sp. E-16; assembly: GCF_049913115.1. Lineage (NCBI taxonomy): Bacteria > Bacillati > Actinomycetota > Actinomycetes > Micrococcales > Promicromonosporaceae > Cellulosimicrobium > Cellulosimicrobium sp. E-16. The sequence continues at coordinate 2,452,379 of NZ_CP183974.1, read as the reverse complement.
GGGGACCGGCGATCCCTGGCACGGGCGCCGCGCACCCCGGACGATGGGCGCATGGACCGCGCCGCGCTCGCCGACTTCCTCCGCCGTCGCCGGGAGGCGCTGCAGCCGGGCGACGTGGGGCTCCCGGCCGGGCTGCGCCGTCGGGCACCGGGCCTGCGCCGCGAGGAGGTGGCGCAGCTCGCGCTCATGTCGACGGACTACTACACGCGTCTGGAGCAGCAGCGCGGGCCGCAGCCGAGCACGCAGATGCTCGCGTCGATCGCGCGGGCGCTGCGGCTGTCCGACGACGAGCGGGACTACCTCTACCGGGTCGCCGGGCACGGGGTGCCCGACCGGGCGACCGACCCCGGCCACGTGGCGCCCGCGCTCCAGCGCGTGCTCGACCGCCTGGGCGACACCCCGGCCCTGATCCTCAACCCGCTGGGGGAGACGCTCGCGCAGAACGACCTGGCCCGCGCGCTCTACGGCGACGCGACGGCGTACTCGGGCTGGGACCGCAGCGAGATCTACCGGTGGTTCGCCCACCCGGGGACGGCACGCGCGATTTACCCCGCGGACGACCGGGACCGGCAGGGTCGGGCGCTCGTGGCGAGCCTGCGCTCCGCCGTCGCGGTGCTGGGCCCGCCGTCGCGCGCGGGCGAGCTCGTGCGCGTCCTGCGGCGCACGAGCCCGGAGTTCGCGGCACTGTGGGAGCGGCAGGAGGTCGCGCGCCGGTTCGTGGACCACAAGACGCTCGTGCACCCGGTGGTGGGGGAGATCGAGGTGGACTGCCAGGCGCTGGCGACCGAGGACCAGCTCCAGGTGCTCCTCGTGCTCACGGCGGCGCCGGGCACGGAGGCGGCGGAGAAGATCCGGCTGCTCGGCGTCGTCGGGACGCAGGACCTCGTGGGCGGCGGTGCCACGGGGCGCCGATGAGAAAGCGGGTCGTCGGTGGTCTGAGTCTGGTCCGGGCAATCGCGTACCAAGGGAGATCGACGAGATGAGACCGCTGCGCTACTCGATCAACGTCACGCTCGACGGCTGCTGCCACCACGAGGCCGGGCTTCCCCCGGACGAGGAGTCGATGCGCTACTGGACCGCCGAGATGGAGCGCGCCGATGCCCTCCTGTTCGGGCGGGTGACCTACCAGATGATGGAGTCGGCGTGGCGCAGGCCCGCCTCGGGCGTGTGGCCCGACTGGATGGACGAGTGGGAGGTTCCCTTCGCCGAGGCCATCGACCGCGCGAAGAAGTACGTCGTGTCGAGCACGTTGAGCGAGGTGGACTGGAACGCCGAGCTGGTGCGGGGCGACCTCGAGGAGGCGGTGCGGCGGCTCAAGGACGAGGCGGGCGAGGGCCTGTGGGTGGGCGGCGTGACGCTGCCGCTGGCACTGGCGGACCTGGGACTGATCGACGAGTACGAGCTCGTGGTGCAGCCGGTGCTCGCCGGGCACGGGCCGACGTTGCTCGCCGGCCTGCACGAGCGCATCGCGCTCGAGCTGATGGACCGCACCCCGTTCCGGTCGGGAGCGCTCGCCGTGCGGTACCGGCCCGTGCGCGACGCGGCGTGACCGCAGGCCCTCGACGTCAGGGTTCGAGGCGCCGGCGTAGCAGGCAGAACTCGTTCCCCTCGGGGTCGGCGAGCACGTGCCACGGCTCGTCGCCCGTCTGCCCGACGTCGGCGGGCCGCGCCCCGAGGGCGAGGAGCCGCTCGAGCTCGGCGTCCTGGTCGCGGTCGACGGGGTTGACGTCGAGGTGCAGCGGGAGCTTGCCCGCCCGCGGGTCCGTGCTCGGGCTGAGGATCAGGGTGGGCTGGAGGCCGCCGAACCCGACGTCGGGCGGGCCGATCTCGATCGAGCCGTCGTCCTCCCGGTCGAGCTCGACGTAGCCGAGGACGTCGCACCAGAACCGCGCGAGCAGCTCCGGGTCGGTGCAGTCGAGGACCAGCTCGCTGATGCGGGATGCCATGCGACGCACTCTACGGAGCGCGGTGCGGCGGCACACGGCGGGTGGGTCGCGATCGTGTCAGGCTGGCCGTCACGTGCGACGAGAGGGAGTCGGGATGGGGCTGGGCAGACGGCGGTCGGGCAAGCGGACGGGCGAGCGCGCCGAGGCGGTGGACGGGGGCGCCGTCGCGTCGCGCGACGAGCCGACCCACGGCGTGCCTGCGACCGTCCCGCGCGGGACCGACGTCCGCACCTCCGACGCGCCGTCGCGCCCGTCGGGCGTCTCCGCGCTGTGGTCGGACGGCGTCGGGCGCGCGGGCACGCGCTCGGTGCAGGTCCTCGCGATCGTCGCTCTCGTCGCCGTCGCGGTGTTCGCGATCACGCGGCTGACGCTCATCGTCATCCCGGTGCTCATCGCGCTCGTCCTCGCCGCGGCGATCTCCCCCCTCGTGAGCCTGCTGCGGCGCAAGGGCGTGCCGTCGTTCCTCGCGACGGTCATCGCGCTGCTCACGCTCGTCGTCGTGCTCGGGGTGGTCGTCTGGCTCGTCGCGGCGGCCGTCGTCGACCAGTGGCCGCAGCTGCGCGACCAGGCGATCGACGGCTTCGACGAGCTCCAGGCCTACGTGCAGGACCTGCCCTTCCAGATCACCGAGGAGCAGATCGCGTCCGTGCGCGACTCGCTCGTCGGCCTGCTCCAGTCCGACGCCGTCGGGGCCGGGGCGCTCGCGGGCGCCTCGCAGACGGTCGACTTCGTCGCCGGGTTCTTCGTCATGGTCGTCGTGCTGTTCTTCTTCCTCAAGGACGGCCCGGCGATCTGGGAGTTCCTGCTGCGCCCGTTCGAGGGCGCCCGGTACGAGCGGGGGCAGCGGATCGGCGAGACGACGGTCCGCACGCTCGGCGGCTACGTCCGCGGGACGGCGATCGTCGCGGCGGTCGACGCCGTCGCCATCGGCATCGGCCTCGCGATCGTCGGGGTGCCGCTCGTCATCCCGCTCTCGGTGCTCGTGTTCCTGCTCGCGTTCATCCCGCTCGTCGGGGCGACGCTCGCGGGCATCCTGTGCGCGCTCGTCGCGCTCGTGGCCGTCGGTCCGGTCGAGGCGCTCATCGTGGTCGCGATCGTCATCGCGGTGAACCAGCTCGAGGGCGACCTGCTCCAGCCCGTCGTCATGGGCCGCACGCTGCGGCTCCACCCTCTCGTGATCCTCGTCGCGCTGACCGCGGGCACCGTGCTCGCGGGTCTCACCGGTGCCGTGCTCGCCGTCCCGATCGCGGCCTCGATCTGGCGTGCGATCCAGGTGTGGGACGGGCCGGACCTCCCGGCGCGGTTCGCGCGGCAGAAGCGGCACGAGACGGTCGACGCCGCGCCCGCGTCGTCGTAGCCGCGCTACGGCTGCCCCCCGGTCGCCTGCCGTCTCAGCCGTCCGGCGACGGTCGCGCACGCCGCGGCGAGCTCGGCCGGCCCGGCCGCGAGCACGTCCGCGTCGAACGCGGCGACCCGGGCCGCCAGCGCTATCCACGACCACGAGCCCAGCGCGACCCGACAGCGGTCGGGCCCCAGGACCTCGACCGTGCCGTCGTCGACGAACGGGACGACGGCCTGCGCCGGTGCGGCGAGCTCGAACCACCCGCGGCACGGCCACCCCGCCTCGCCCGCGGGCGACGCGGACCCGGAAGAAGGCGTCGACCCGGCGAAGCGGGCCGAGACGAACGCGCCCACGTCGCCGCCGGGGATCTCGCGGCGCGCGAAGCGCGGTCCCGTCGGCTCCCGGGGCGTCGTGCGGTCGAGGCGGAACGTGCGCCAGTCGGCCCGGTCGAGGTCCCACGCGACGAGGTACCAGCGTCCGTCGCGCACGACGACGTCGTGCGGTTCCACGCGCCGCGGCGGCGCCGCGGCGCGGCCCGGGCCGGCGCTCGGGCCGTCCGCGCTCCCGGTCCCGGATCCGGCTCCGGTGGTGGCGACGGGTGGCGCGTAGTCGAGGCGCAGCACCTCGCGCCGGCGCACCGCGGTGCTCACGGCGAGCAGGACGTCGAGGTCGACCGACGGCGCCGGGCGACCGGGGCCGCCGGGGACCGGGACGACGTCAACCGCATCGACCCGGTGGCGCAGCCGCGCGGGCAGAACCTGGCGCACGGTCGCGAGCGCCCGCACGGCGGCCTCCTCGATCGCGTCGCCCGGCCCGTTCGTCGCGACGGTGCGCAGGGCGACGGCCAGCGCGACGACCTGCTCGTCGTCGAACAGCAGGGGTGGGAGCTCGGTGCCGGCGTCGAGGCGGTACCCGCCGTCGCGCCCGCGCGTCGCGACGACCCGGTAGCCGAGGTCGCGCAGGCGCTCGACGTCACGGCGCACCGTGCGCGGGTCGACGCCGAGCCGGCGGGCGAGCTCGGGGCCGGTGCGGTCGGGCCGCGCCTGGAGGAGCGAGAGCAGCAGGAGGGTCCGGCGCGAGGTCTCGGTCATGCGCCCATGCTCGCGCACCATGCGGACACTCATCGTCCTGATGGGCCGAGAAGGTGGTGGCACGAGCCCGGGGCGACGCCCGGGAGCGACGAGCGCCGCGACCGCGGGCCCGACGACCGACCCGAAGGAGACGCCATGTCCGTCCAGACCACCCCGCACCTCAACTTCCGCGGCGACGCCCGCGCCGCGCTCGAGCACTACCGCGCGGTGTTCGGCGGCGACCTCGTCCTCACCACGTACGGCGACCTGGGCCAGGCGCCGGACCCGGCCGAGGCCGACCTCGTCGTCTGGGGCCAGGTCACCGCGCCGAGCGGCTTCCGCGTCATGGCGTACGACGTCCCGGCGGGACGACCCTGGAGCCCCGGCGAGGCACCGTTCTTCGTCTCGGTGCGCGGCGACGACGTCGAGGAGGTCCGCGGCTACTGGGACGCGCTGGTCGACGGCGCGACCGTCATGGCACCGCTGGCGTCCTCGCCGTGGGCGCCTGTCTACGGGATGCTCACCGACCGGTTCGGGGTGACCTGGGTCCTCGACGTCGCGACCGCCGGGTGAGGTGCGGCGCGGTCCGGTGGCGGCCGAGGCTGCCGTCGGACCGCGCCGTCCCGGTCAGGCGCGGCGTCGCAGGAGCACGACCGTCGCAGCGCCGCCCACCACGAGCAGGAGGGCGAGCACCAGGAGCGACGCCGTGTCCGCGCCGGTGGAGGCGAGCCCGCCCGGGCCTGCGCCGCCCGGGCCCGCGCCGCCCGGCGTTGTCGGCGTGGTCGGCGTGGGCGTGGGGGTGGGCGCGGTGTCGTACGTGTTGGACACGAGCACCTCGGCGGTCTCGTCCTCGGTGATCGTCACGCTCTCGGGAGTCACCGTGGTCTGGGTGAGGAGCGTGCTCTCGGTCGCGCCCCCCGCGGTCTCCTCGACGGTGCAGGTCGTGCCGGCGGGGATGCCCTCGAGCTCGAGAGCGACGTGGTCGCCTCCCGCGAGCCCGCCCGGGAGCTCGACCTGCTGGTCGTACGCCCCCTCGGGGTCGTCGCAGGTCAGGACGAGGGTGATCGGCCCCTGAGCGCCCGCGGCGGGCCCGGCCACGGCCTTGCTCACGCGCAGCCCGCCGGTCGCGACGTCGTACGTGTTGGTGACCGTGACCTCGACCGTGTCGCCGTTGCTGATCAGCACCGACTCGGGCACGGTGCTGGTGCTCGTGACGACGACGAGGCCGTTGTCGCCGTCGTCGGTCTCCGTCACCACGCACGACCACTCCACCGGCAGGCCCCCGACGACCTGGGCGTGGTCGCCTGCCGCGGCCCCCGCGGGGACCGTGAGCGTGTGCTCGACGCTGTCCTCGCCGTCGGGGGAGGTGCACACGACGTCGAGGGTGACCTCGGACTGGAGACCGGCGCCGTCGCCGGTCACGACCTTGGTCACCTCGAGCGAGCCCGCGGCGAACGGTTCGAGCAGCGCCCCGGCCCGGCGGGTCAGCTGGCTCGGCTGGGCGAGGATGAGCTTCTGCGCGGCGTCCCGTCCGACGTTCGTCCCGTCGTACAGGTAGACCGTGCTCTCGAGGACCGTCACCTGTCTCTCGAGGACGAAGCCGTGCGGCCCGGTCTCCGAGGCGATCCGTGCCCAGAGCGTCGCGCCGGGCTCGACGGTGGCCCCGTCGGCGAGCGGGCTCGTCCCGTCCGGGTCGGTGAACACCTCGACCCCGAACGACCGGATGGTCGCCGGGCCGTCGGCCTCGACGGTGAAGGGGCCCACGATCTCGCCCGTCGCTGGCGCGGCCAGCGTCTCCGGCGTCACGTCGAGCGCCGGGGGCGTGGGCTCGGGTGCGGGTCCGTTCGCGAGCGCATCGGCGACGATCTGGGCGACGAGCGGGCGCAGCGGGTCGGTCGTCGCGAGGACGTAGGAGTCGGAGAAGAACCAGATCGCGGACTGGACGGCCGCCGCGCGCGCTGCGTCGGTCGCGGCCCCGGCGGGCTCGGCGGTGATCGGGTAGTAGCCGTCGAGGATGTAGCCGATATAGCCGAGGTTCGGGACGTTCGCCTCGTCCCACGTCCCGAGCTCGTAGTTGACCCCGACCTCCGTGTCGGTGAGCAGGTCGATGCAGTAGGTGAACGCCGTCTGGCCCGACACGGCGTCGGTCACCTGGATCGTTCCGGCGAAGGAGGCGTTGTCCTGCGTCGAGCCGGCAGGCACGTCGGCCGGATAGCCGGCGAGCGGGTCGAACCCGTCCGGTGCCGTGGAGCCGGCCACGGCCTGCCCCGCGCCGAGCGCGGTGATGGACAGCTCCGTGAAGGGGCCGCGCGGCCCGGCCGCTCCGCCGTCAGGGTTCGGCATCGCGCGGGCCGTCGGGGCGGCGGCCATGACCAGGGCGGCGAGCAGGGCGAACGCCGTGAGCCAGGTGAGGAGCCGCGCCGGGCCGCCCCGGGTGGTCGAGATCGTCTCGTCGTGCACGGCGGTTCCCCCTCGCGTCACAGGACTCAGCGCCTCCCAGAGTCCCACCGCGGTCGCAGGGGCGCCAGCGCTCGCGGGGGACCGACGAGGCACGGGAGCCACGGGCGCACGGTAGCGACCGGCGCTCCGGCCGACGCCTGGTTCACCCGCCTGGCGCTCGCACCAAACGCCCGCAGGCTCGCTCCCTCCAGGTGCAGGGGGACCGAACCGAGGGGGGACCCCATGGCTGGAACCAGGAAGTCGGCGCCCAAGAAGCCGAGCCGACGCGAGGTGCCGGAGACGCCGGACACCGTCGACGCGCTCTACCCGCCGCTGCCCGAGCGGATACCGCTCACGCTCGAGTCCATCGCGGGCGACGAGCCCACCTACGCCGAGATGCTCGAGTCCATCTGCGGCGCCACCGACGACTCCCAGCCCGTCGAGCAGTACGACGGCACGCTGGGCGTCACCCAGGCGTACGTGAGCGCCCACCAGAAGCAGGCTGTCCAGGTCCAGTGGAACACCGGGCTCGGCGGCGTCTTCACCAACCCCGGCAACGTCGACGGCGTCCGGTGGGGCAGCGGCACGCTCATCGCCCCGGACCTCGTGCTCACGTGCGGTCACCTGTTCGACCAGACCGCCGACGGATGGGTCCTGCCACGCCAGAACGGCTCGATGCAGGTCGTCACGCCGCAGCAGATCGCGACGAGCATGCACGTCAACGTGCTGTTCCAGGTGGACGCGAGCGGAGTGCTGCGCACCGAGGTGAGCTTCCCGATCGTCGCGCTCGTCGAGTACCGCCTGGGCGGGCTCGACATGGCGGTCGTGCGCGTGGGCGGGAACCCGGGGAACACCTACGGGTTCACGGCCGTCGCGACCGCCAACCCGGGCGTCGGGGACATGCTCGCGATCATCGGCCACCCCGCGGGGATGCCGAAGCGGGTCGAGGCCGGCCCCGCGACCACCGTGACGACCAACCAGATCCGCTACGACGACATCGACACGCTCGGCGGCAACTCTGGGTCCGGCATCCTCGGGCCCGCGGGCGAGCTCGTCGGCGTGCACACCAACGGCGGGTGCAACGCTGCGGGCACCGGCTCCAACTTCGGCACCGCGATCGCGGGCATCCGCGCCGTGTCGCCGACGCTCCAGTCTCTGCCGCACGGGGCGCGCACCGCGACCGCCGACGACGGGTTCACGTCGCTGGCGCAGGACGTCATCGCGACCGTCCGGGCCGCCGACCAGGTCGGCACGCTCCGCGCGGCCGACACCGCACGGGCCGTCGACGTGCTCACGATCCGGCAGGCCGACTCCCACACGGTCGCCGACCAGATCGGGACGTCGTTCCTCCGGGACCAGGGCGGCACCCCGCGGGCGCTGGACTCGATCTTCCAGGCCGACACCCGGTTCGCCGCCGACAACCCGGTCGCCACCGGGTTCGCGGGAGACGTCGGCACCGGACCCGGCGACACGCTCCAGGAAGGGATCCTCGACCCCGGCGACCTGTTCGACCCGGTGGTGAACCCCGCGATCGGGCGGCTCGTCCAGGCGGGCGCGCTCGCCGGGGCACGGCCGTTCGTCCAGGGCGCGGAGTCCCTCGTGGACGACGAGGACACGGGCGAGCCCGTCGACGTCGTCGGCGCGCTGATCGAGGCCGTCGCCGAGGCGCGGGCGACGCTCGAGGCCGTCGAGGTGGCCCTGACCCAGCTCCAGGTCGGACAGTGACGCGATGATCGGCATCGTGTCCCACGCGGACGACCTCCACACCACGGAGGTCGTCCGCCACCTGGACGCGCTCGGCGCGCCCCACGTCCTCCTCGACACCGGCCACGCCCCACGGTCGGTGTCGCTCACCTCGACGCAGGACGCGGCCGGGTGGCGGGCCGACTGGGTCGACACGAGCGCCGAGGGCGTGAGCGCCGTGGACGCCACCCAGCTGCGCGCCGTGTGGTGGCGGCGCCCGCAGCCCTTCGCCCTGCACGACGACGTCCGCTCGCCCCAGGACCGCGGCTTCGCCCATGGCGAGATCGCCGCTGCGGTGTCCGGGCTGTGGTCGTGCCTCGGCGCCACGTGGGTGAACGACCCGGACCGCGACGAGGCCGGCTCCCGCAAGATGTGGCAGCTCCAGGTCGCCGCGCGGCTCGGGCTGCGCGTCCCGCGCACGTGCATGACGAACGACCCGGCGCGCGCCCGGGAGTTCCTGCGCCGCGAGCCGGGCTCGGTCATCTTCAAGCCCTTCAGCGGCACGCCCGCGACGTGGCGCGAGACCCGCCCGGTGCGCGAGGCGGACCTCGACCTCCTGGAGAGCGTGCGGTACGCGCCGGTCATCTTCCAGGAAGCCGTCGCGGGGTCGGACGTGCGCGTGACGATCGTCGGCACGCAGCTCTTCGCGGCGGAGCTGCGCACCGAGGAGTCCGGGTACGCCTACGACTTCCGGGTCGACACCCACCACTGCCCGACGACGGCCCACGACCTCCCCGAGCACATCACCGCCGCGCTCCTGCGCCTCATGGACGTGCTCGGGCTCTGGTACGGGGCGGTCGACGTGCGTCGTACTCCTGAGGGCGACTACGTCTTCCTCGAGATCAACCCGGCCGGGCAGTGGCTGTTCGTCGAGTACGCGACCGGGCAGCCGATCGCCGCGGCGCTCGCAGGCCTCCTCGCACGGCTCGACCGCGAGGACGGCGTGGGGGCGGTGCGTCGGCGCGCGTGGCGGAACAACGTCGCGTGAGCGCAGTCAGCGCCAGCGGTCGCGCCACCGTTCCCACGGTGGCGCGACCGACCAGTTGACGCGCAGCGTGCGCCACGCGCGATCGAGTCGCCGCGCCCGCTGGCTCCGTCCCCGCAGCGACCGCGCCGAGACCCCGACCCGCCACGAGCGGACGAGGACGGTGCGCCGCCGCGGCCCGAGGCGGAAGGAGAGATCCAGGTCGTCGTGCACCTCCGGGTCGTCCCGCACGACGGCGTCGCGCACCGCCGCCCAGGAGGTCCTGCGCAGCGCCATGCACGACCCCCAGAGCGCGGTGTGCCCGAGCGCGAGGTGGCACAGGACGTAGTACGCCCCGAGGTAGGCGATCGCGACGACCGTGCGCGCGCCGCGCGGCAGGTCGTCGAACGTCCCGGTGCCGGTCATGGCGTCGAGCGCGGGGTCGTCGGCCATGCGGTCCACGACCCGCTGCACCCAGCCGGCGTCCGGGCGCGAGTCGGCGTCGAGGCGGGCGATGACGTCGCCGCGCGCCGCGTCGTACCCCGCGGCGGCAGCTGCGGGGATGCCCACGCGGGCCTCGCGCACCACGACCGCGCCCCAGCGGCGCGCGACGAGCGCCGAGTCGTCGCTCGAGGCGTTGTCGACGACCACGACCTCGAGCGGTGCGACCGTCTGGCGGGCGAGCAGGGCGAGGCACCGGTCGAGCGCGTCGGCGTCGTCCCGGACGGGGACGACGACGGACACCGTGGGGCGGGTCACGGCGTCGCTCCGCGCCGGAGGGACACGGGCACGAGGAGCCCCGTGACGACCGCGCCGAGCAGCCCCGCGGCGAGGTCGGACACGGTGTCGCCGTAGCCCACGCCGATGCGGTCGTCGAGGTACGTGTGCCCGGCCCACTCGCCGAGCTCCCACAGGATCGCGAGCACCGCGCCCAGGCCGGCGCTCACGACGAGGACGCCGGCCCTGGCCCGGCCGGGACGCAGCGTGCCCGGGTCGGCGAGCATCCCCGCGCGGACGAGGGCGACGTACGCGACGGCGGCGACGAGGCCGGTGCACGCGGCGTGGTCGGGGAGGTCGAGCCATGGCACGGCGCGGTACCACTCGAGCTGCGCGGCCCAGGCAGAGGCGAGGAGCGTGGCGCTGTACGCCACGTCCAGGGGAGCGGTGAGGCCGAGCGCTCGCGGCACCATGGTGCCGCCCAGGACCAGCAGGAAGAGCGCCGTCGCGACGCCGTCGAGGCTCACCGCAGCGACGACGCTCGCCGCCGCCGCGGCGCGCACCACGTCGCCCGGGACGAGCCCGGCCCGTGCGTGGACGGTGCTGGTGGGGACCGCCCCGGGGGCGGAGGTGCCGGGCATCGACGACTCCTCGGACGGTGGTGCTGCGGAGTCACAGCCTCACCCGGGGGCGGGCCGTTCGCATGCCCGCACGGGGTCCCCGCGCCCGGGCCACGCTCTCGGTCGCGGCGTCGAGGTCGACGGCGGTCACGGGCGTGCGGAGGCTCCGCCCGGTCGGGTGCGACGTCCGGGTGCGAGGGCTCTCGGGGTGACCGTGGCCGGGCGCACCGACAATCCCGGGTCGCTCAGTCCCGGAAGCCGGCGAGCGCGGCGTCGAGCGTCGCGAGCATCCCCGCGCGCAGGGCCGCGGGGTCGTCGGTGTCCCGGGCGAGGACCTGCCCGGCGGCTCCGACCGCGCCCACCGCGGCGCCGACCATCGGTGCGACGTCGCGCAGCGGGCTCCCCGTCCCGCGCGCGACGCGGTCGGCGAGCCCGGCGACGAGCGTCGCGAGCCGGAGGGTGAGCGAGGCCGGCACGCGCCCGCTCCCGCCCAGGGCCGCGCGCGCACGCGCCTGGGCGACCAGGGCGTCGTCGGACGTCGCGGCGTCGACGAGCGCCCGCACCGCGGCGTCGACCCGGGCGGCGGGCGACGGCGCCCGCGACTGCTCCGCGACGCGCCACGCGAGCTCCGTGAACCCGTGCACGTGGTCGAAGAGGAGGTCCTCCTTGGTGGGGAAGTGCAGGTAGAACGTCCGCTCGGAGACGTTCGCGGCGCGTGCGACCTCGGCCACGGTCGTCCCGCCGAAACCCTGAGCCTCGAAGAGGCGCGCGGCGCTCGCCAGGATCGCCTCGTGGGTGCGCCGTCGCCGGGCGTCGTGGCCGTTCTCGCTCGTCACGCGAGGAGCCTAACCGCGTCCGGACAAGTATGCAGATCTGTAGTTTGTGGCAGGGTAGGTCCATGGAGAACACCCGCCACCCCCGTCGCTACGTCGTCACCGGAGCGGACTCCGGCCTCGGGCGAGAGGTCGCCCGGCTCCTCAGCAGGACGGGGGAGGTCGTCGCGTGCGGGGTGGGCGCGGACGTCGACGTCCGCGCCGACCTCACGACCCGTGCGGGCCGCGCCGCGCTGGTCGAGCAGGTCCGTCGGCAGACGGACGACCGGCTCGACGCCGTCGTCGCGGTCGCGGGGTCCGGCGCCCCGCGTCCGGAGACGGTGGCCCTGAACTACTTCGGCGCGGTCGAGGTGCTCGACGGCCTCCGGCCCGCGCTCGCCGCGTCCTCCGCGCCGGCGGGTGTGGTCGTGTCGTCCTCCTCGACCCTCCACCGGGGCAGCGGCACGCTGGTCCGTGCTTGCGAGCGGGGCGACGAGGAGCGGGCGCTCGCGATCGCCCGGCACCTGGTCCGGACGCAGCGGGGGAGCCAGCTCTACCGGTCGAGCAAGACCGCGCTGAACCACTGGGTGCGGACGACGGCCGTGCGCGAGGAGTGGGCCGGTGCGGGGATCGTCCTCAACGCCGTCGCGCCGGGCATCGTCGCGACGGAGGCCGTCCTGGCCACGTGGGAGCGCGACCGGGCGCTCCTGGAGACGGCGCTCCCGCAGCCGCTCGGCGCCCCCGGACCGGTCGCGCCCGTCGCGCACCTGCTCGCTCACCTGGCCTCCGCGGAGAACCGCTCGACCACCGGACAGGTCGTGTACTGCGACGGCGGGACGGACGCGCTGGTGCGCGGCACCCGACCGCAGCGGACCTATCTGCGCTACGGCGTCCGGGACCTCGTCGCCATGTGGCGCACGGCGAGGTCGCGCGCGGCGTAGCCGGCGTCGACGGCCGGCCTCAGTCCCACGTGGCCGTGGCCGGGTCCACGCCGCGCGAGCGCGCGTTCGCCTCGACCGCGGCGCGCAGCCACGTGGCAAGGCCGGGGGCGAGCCCGTCGTAGTGCCCGCGGAAGCCGTCGTCCTCCACGAGCTGCCGGGCCAGGCACACGTGCCGGGCTGGCGTGCAGTCGAAGTGCGCGCCGATCGACGCGCGGTGGCGCTCGGCCAACGCGAGCCCGCGCGCCGACGACGGTTCGACACCCTCGCGGCACGCGGCGGCGAGATCGGCCTCGAGCGCGGCGACGCCGTCGGCGAGGTCCTGCCAGTCGTCGAAGGTCCGCTCGGCGGACCGCTCCGCGTACTGCGCCCACTGCGGGGTGTCGCCCCAGCGCTCGCGCGCCTCGGCGGGCCACGCGGGGTCCCACGTCCGACCGAACAGCGCGACCTGTTCCGCGGGGGTGAGCAGCAAGCCGCGCTGCCGGGCGTCGAGCAGCCGGTCGAGCGCGTGCGCGGTCCGCTCCAGGCGCGCGATCCGTTCGCCGAGCAGCACCCGGTGGCGGCGCAGCACGTCGACCGCGTCGTCGCCGGGCGTGTCGAGCAGCTCGGGGACGTCCTCGAGCGAGACGTCGAGCTCGCGGTACGCCACCACGCGGCGCAGGCGCGCGACGTCGGTCGGCGAGTACAGCCGGTAGCCCGCGGCGGTGCGCTCCGACGGTCGGGCCAGCCCCACCGCGTCCCAGTGGTGCAGCGTCCGCACGGTGACCCCGACGGTCCGGGCGGCGTCCCCGACCGTGAGCGCGTCGGCGACGCGGTGGGGCGCGCGATCCGTGGTCACGCGCCCCAGTGTCGCCCGGGCGGCCCCCGGCGTCATGCGCTGGGTGCCTCGATCCCGATGTCGTGGAGGAAGCGCGCGGCGTCGCTCTCAGGGTCGTACGGCCGCGCCGCCGTCATGACGACGCGCGTGTTCTCGGGAGTGCGGACCTCGACCTCGACCGAGCCCCACGGCGTCTCGCGAGGGCCGGTCGTGCACCCGGGGGAGACGTCCTCGCACGCGGCGACGATCCCGTCGAGCTGCGACAGCACGCACGAGAAGCTCACGGTGAGCGCGCTCGGCTCCCCAGCGGGCGTCCCCGGGACGAGCAGCACGTCCTGGAACGCCCAGCGGCGCAGGTGCACCACGCCGCCCGGGACGGAGAACAGGTCGAAGAACCCGAGACCCCGGGTCCAGAGGTCGACGGACGCGGCGAGGTCCGCCGTCGGGATCGTGACGAACTGCGGCATGCCATAGATGCCGCGGAACGGCTCGGGGGCGACGGCGTCGGGCCCCGGGGCGGGGACGGGGGACAGGTCGAAGGCGGGGAAGGTGTCGGTCATGCGGCCAGCGTGGAGCCTGACGTCGCGTCAGGGTCAAGCGCCCGTGCGTCGCTCGTCGGCGAGCAGCGCGTACGTCACGCCGTCGACCCAGCCGAGGTCGCGGTGCAGCGAGTCGCGCACGCCCACGCCCTCGCGCCGCATGCCGACGCGCTCCATGAGCCGCCACGACGGTTCGTTCGCCAGGAACGCGTTCGCGACGACCCGCCGCAGGCCCAGGTCCTCGAAGCACACGCGGAGAAGGCCCTGGACGGCCTCCGTCGCGTACCCGCACCCCTGGTGCGACGGTGAGAGCGCCCAGCCGATCTCCGCCTCGTCCGGGCGGGGACGGTCGACGACGTCGCGCTGGCCCCAGCCGTCGCGCACCGCGAGGTAGAGGTCGCCGACGACCTCGCCGTCGTGCTCGACGACGAGCGTCGTCGCGAGCCGGCCGGGATCGGCGTGGTGCTCGCGCCACTCCTCGGCGTCGGTGAACCGCTGCGTGAGCCAGCGGTCCACGGCGGGCAGGCTGCGGTAGGCGAAGAGGGAGTCCGCGTCCTCGGGCCGGGCGCGGCGCAGCACGAGGCGCGGGGTCGTCACGGGCCAGGCGACCCGGTCGAGGGCGTCCGGACGGACGTCGGTGGTGTCTGCCATGGGCATCACCCTGGCACGCCTCCCGGACGGGGATCGAGCAGATTGCCGCCGGGGACGGCCCCGGGACGTGTCACACGCGGCGCAGGTGTCCGGTCGACAGGGGTGACAGGGCGGCACGCGCCGCACGCAGCGACAGGAGGACACCATGAAGATCGTCGTGATCGGCGGTACGGGGCTCATCGGCTCGAAGCTCGTCACCGTGCTGCGGGACCGCGGCCACGAGGCCGTCCCCGCCTCGCCCAACTCGGGGGTCAACACCCTCACCGGGGAGGGCGTCGCGGAGGTGCTGGAGGGCGCGGACGTCGTCGTCGACGTCTCGAACTCGCCCTCGTTCGAGGACCAGGCGGTCCTCGACTTCTTCCGCACCTCGACCGGCAACCTCCTGGCGGCCGAGGAGAAGGCCGGCGTCCGCCACCATGTCGCGCTGTCCGTCGTGGGCACGCAGGGCCTGACCGAGAGCGGGTACTTCCGCGCGAAGATCGCGCAGGAGGAGCTCGTCACGGGCTCTCCGGTGCCGTACTCGATCGTCCACGCGACGCAGTTCTTCGAGTTCCTGAAGTCGATCACGGACGGCGCCACGCAGGACGGCGTCGTGCACCTCGCGCCCGTCCTGTTCCAGCCGATCGCCGCCTCCGACGTCGCCGTCGCCGTCGCGGACGTCGCCACGGGCGCGCCGGTGCGCGGCATCGTCGAGGTCGCGGGTCCCGAGGTCTACCGGCTCGACGAGCTCGTCCGGACCACGCTCGCGTCGCTGGACGACCCGCGCGAGGTCGTCGCCGACCTGGAGGCACGGTACTTCGGCGCGCCGCTCTCCGAGGGCTCGCTCGTCCCGGGTGACGGCGCCGTGCTCGGCAGCACCCGGCTCGCGGACTGGCGCACGCAGCAGTCCGTGGCGACGCGGTAGCGGAGGGGACGGCCGAGAGACCTCGGCCCAGATCGCCGGGCGGGCCCCCTCGCGCGAGGACGCGTGGGGGTCGCCCGCCCGGCGCGACGACGGGACACCCTGCGGGACGACGGCGAGGCGCGCATGGACACGGAAGCACTCGGCCCGACGGTGCGCCGGTTCCGGCTCGCCGCCGACCTGACCCTGGAACGGCTCTCCGAGCTCTCGGGCGTCAGCGACCGGGCCCTCAGCGACATCGAGCGGGGCGCGGCCCGGGGACCCCAGCACCGGACGATGCTGGCTGTCGTCGACGCGCTCGGCCTCGGTGAGCAGGATCGGGCGCTCGTCCTGCGGGCGGCGCGCGAGGGACGTCGCCGGGCGCGTCCCGAGCCCGGGTGGCGCCTGCCGCTGCCGCGCGGCACGGCCGACTTCACCGGGCGCGAGGCGGAGCTCGACCGCGTGACGCGGGCGCTGCGCGCGGCACCCGGCGAGCAGCCGCCCGTCGTGGTCGTCACGGGTCCGCCGGGGTACGGCAAGACGAGCCTGGCCGTGCGCGCGGCGCAGCGGCTGCAGGCCGAGTTCGACGACCAGCTCTTCCTCGAGCTCGCGGGGACATCGCCCGACGCCGTGCGCCCGGGCGCCGTGGTCTCCCGGCTCGTCCAGGCGCTCGTCGGGTCGGGCACCCGGGGCACCGACGACCCGGCCCGGCTGCGGACCCTCCTCGCGGGTCGGCGCGTCCTCGTGGTGCTCGACGACGCGCACGACGAGGCGCAGGTGCGCGCCGCGCTCCCGTCGACGGGCCCCGCCGCGGTGCTCGTGACGAGCCGACGCCGCCTCGAGGGCCTGGAGGACGTCGTGCGGGTCGACCTCGAGCGGCTGAGCTCCGGCGACTCGCGCGCCCTGCTCGCGCGGATCGTCCCCGAGCAGCAGGCGTCCACGGCCGACCTCGCGCGCCTCGCCGAGCTGTGCGACGACGTCCCGCTCGCGCTGCGCATCGCGGCCAACCGGCTCGCGAGCCGGGCGACCTGGACGGTGGACGCGCTGGCCTCCCGCCTCGCGGTCGCGGACCGTCGCCTCGACGTCCTGGCCGCGGGCGACCTCTCGGTGCGCGCCGCGATCGACCTCTCGTTCGACCAGCTCGGACCGGCCGCGCAGCGGCTGTTCCGTCGCCTCGCGCTCGCCGACGGGCGCGACGTCGGCGCCGGGCTGGCCGCGACGCTCGCGCAGGAGCCGGTCTGGACGACCGAGGAGCTGCTCGACGAGCTCGTGTCGCTCAGCCTCGTGCGCCCGGCCGAGCACGACCGGTACGCGCTGCACGACCTGCTGCGCCTCTACGCGCAGCGCGCGCTCGTGGGCGCCGAGCCCGCCGAGGTCCGCGCCGCCGTGCGCGCCGCGGCGGACGCGTGGCTCCTGCGCACCGCCGTCCGGGCGGGCCGGTGGTTCGAGCCCGACGTCCTGGGCGACGGGTCCGCGGACACCGAGGACGTCGTCGGGCTGGCGACGGGCGAGGAGGCCCGCGCCTGGCTCACCGACGAGGCGGTGGCGTGGTTCGCCGCCCTGGGCCGTGCGGGCCGGGGCGGCGACCACCGCGTCGTGGTCGAGGTCGCCGAGGCCCTGCACTGGTTCTCGGACCTGTGGCCCTACTGGGGTCACTGGCACGAGGTCTACGCGGCGTCGGCCGAGGCGGCCGCGGCGCTCGGCGACGACGCGCTCCTCGCGACCCACCTCGGCTACCTCGCGTGGGCCCAGGTCCACTGCCGGGGCGACGTCGCCGCGGGCACGGCCGCGGCCGAGCGTGGGCGTGAGGTCGCCGAGCGGGTCGGCGAACCGGACCTGCGCGCGTGGGCCGCCTACTACGTCGGCTGGTGCGCGAGCTCCGCGGGCGACCACGCGCGCAGCGTGGTCGCGTCGGAGGACGCGATCGCGCTCTTCCGGCGCGCGGACGACCGCGAGGGGCTGCCGCAGGCGCTGTTCCAGCGGGCGCAGGGGCTCGCCGCTCTGGGACGTGCGGACGAGGCGATCGCCCACCTGCGCGACGTCGTCGCGCTCGTGCGCGACCCCCGCACGGCACCGCGCGGGCAGGTCGCCGAGTTCACCGCCCTGCACGCTCTCGGCACGATCGCGCGCATCAGCCTCGACCGGCAGGACTGGGCGACCACGCGCCGCGTCGCGGACGAGGCGATCACGGGCTTCCTGGCGCAGGGCGCCCGCCCGTCGGCCGCGCACATGCACGTGTTCCGGGCCCACGCCCGCCGCGCGCAGGACGACCACGCGGGTGCACGCGCCGACCTGGCCCGGGCCGTCGAGCTCTTCGAGGGCTCGGGCGACGCGGAGGGCCTCGCCGCGGCGCGGGCCGCGGGCGCGCTGGTGCGGGGCGGGGACGACAGCGGCCCCCGTCGCCGGGGCGACGGGGGCCGCACGGGTCGGACCGTCAGGAGACGGCGGCGACCGCGTCGATGATCGTCGCCGCGACCTCCGCGGGACGCGAGACCGACAGCGCGTGGGACGCGCCCGCGACGGCGGTGCTCGCGCGCGCCCCGGCCCGCTCGGCCATGAAGCGCTGGAGCTCGGCGGGGATGTTCTTGTCCTCCTCGCCGTAGACGAACCACGACGGGACCTGACGCCAGGCCGCCTCGGCGCCGGGCAGGCCCTCGCTCAGCGCGAGCTCGGTGACGGGACGCTGCTCGGCCGCCATGACGACGGCGCGCTCGACCGGGACGTCGTGCGCGAACTGCGACGGGAACGCGACGCCGCGGATCCGCAGCTCGTTCCCGCCGCTCGTGAGCGGGTAGCCGATCAGGGTCTCGCCGAGCGTGCTGCCCGGGAACTTGCCCGAGAGCTGGAGCGCGGACTCGCCGGCGTCGGGCGCGAACGCCCCGACGTAGACGAGCGCTTTGACGGCGTCGACGCCCGCGGCGGCACCGGTGACGACGATGCCGCCGTACGAGTGCCCGACGAGGACGACGGGGCGGCCGATCGCCGCGACGACGTCGCGGACGTACTCGGCGTCGCCCGTGACGGAGCGCAGCGGGTTGGCGATCGCGACGACGTCGACCGACTGCGCGAGGAGGCGCTCGACGACGCCGTCCCAGCTGTCGGAGCCGGCGAACGCGCCGTGGACCAGGAGGACGATGGGCTTCGTGGTGGACATGGGTTCTTCCTTCTCTCGGTGGAGCTGTCGGTACGGGGCGCGGCTCTGTGGCCGGTCAGAGGGTGCCGAGCGCGGTGCGCAGCACGTGGACGGCCTGCTCGACGGCGGCCGTGGCGGCACGCGTCGGGCGCAGCGGGTTGAGCATCATGAAGTCGTGGATCGTGCCGTTGTAGCGCAGGCTCGTCGTGGGCACGCCGGCCTGGAGCAGCCGCCGCGCGTACGCCTCGCCCTCGTCGCGCAGGACGTCGTTCTCGTCGACGACCACGAAGGCGGGCGGGAGCCCGGCGAGGTCGTCGAGCGACGCGCGCAGCGGCGACGCGGTGATCTCGGACCGGCGGTCGACGTCGGGCAGGTAGCTGTCCCAGAACCACGCCATGGCCCGCGCCGTGAGGTGCGGGCCGTCCTTGAACTCGCGGTAGCTCGCCGTGTCCTGCGCGGCGTCCGTCACGGGGTAGTACAGCGACTGGTGGACGAACGTCACGTCACCCCGCTGCTTGGCGAGCAGCGTGAGCGCGGCCGTGAGGTTGCCGCCCACCGAGTCGCCCGCGACGGCGAGGCGGGACGCGTCGAGACCGAGCGCCGCGCCCTGCGTCGTGATCCACCGGGCCACCGCGTAGCCCTGCTCGAGCGCGACCGGGTAGCGCGCCTCGGGGGAGCGGTCGTACTCGACGAACGCGACCGCCGCGCGGGCGCCGACCGCGAGCTCGCGCACGAGGCGGTCGTGCGTGCCGGCGTCGCCGAGCACCCAGCCGCCGCCGTGCAGGTAGAGCACGACGGGCAGCGTCCCGGTCGTGCCGCGTGGCGTGACCACGCGGACGCGGACCGAGCCGTCGCCCGCGGGGACGGTCACCCAGGTCTCCTCGACCTGGGCCATCTCGATGAGCTGCGCCTGCAGGTCGTCGAGGACCTTGCGGGCACGCTCGGGGCCGAGCTCGTCGACGAACGGGGGCGCCGCGACGGCGTCGGCGAACGCCTGCGCCTCCGGTTCCAGGACGGGTTCGCTCATGGTCTTCTCTCCTTCGGTGCGATGGATCCCCTGCCCCTCCAGCCTGGGAACCCGCGGCCCGGGGCACCACGAAGAACGCACGCAGGACTCGGGTTCCGCCCACGTCGTGTCACAGGCCGGGCGCTCGCGCGGTCGAACGGGTGCAGCAGGACGACGCGCGTCGGACGGGTCCGGTCGAGTCGTGAGGTAAGAGCGGGAGCACCGGGTTTCAGGCGGCCCTCTGCGGGTACGCGCCAAGCAGATCGCGGCTGGTCCCACCCGCCGCCGGACCCGTGCGCGACGGTGCGTCCTGCCCTGTCACAGATCACGGCCCTGTCCGGTCGGGTGGGGGAAGGGCGTCCGGCCGAGCGGTCGGGGGTGACGGCGACACGAGGGCGGGGCGAGGATGGCGGACGTGGACGAGCGAGCGGCGGACCTGACGACGGCGGAGCAGCAGTTCGGCGCGGCGCGGCGCAGGCTGTTCGGGATCGCGTACCGGATCCTGGGCAGCGCGGCCGAGGCCGACGACGTGCTCCAGGACGCGTGGGTGCGCTGGCAGACGTACGACCGCTCGACCGTGCGCAACCCGGACGCGTTCCTCACGACGACGGTGACGCGGCTCGCGATCAACGTCGCGCAGTCCGCGCGCGTGCGCCGCGAGACGTACATCGGCCCGTGGCTTCCCGAGCCCGTGGACACGAGCGCCGACCCGACGCTCGGCGCCGAGCGCGGCGAGGCGCTCGAGGTCGCGCTGCTCATGCTGCTCGAGAAGCTCACCCCGACCGAGCGCGCGGCGTACGTGCTGCGCGAGGCGTTCGACTACCCGTACGAGCAGATCGCGGAGATCATCGGCCACTCGCAGGCCAGCGTGCGCCAGCTCGTGAGCCGGGCGCGCCGTCACCTCGGCGAGGAGCGCCGCGCGCCGGTCGCCCCTGAGGCCCAGCGCCGACTGCTCACCGCGTTCGTGGCCGCCGCCAAGGCGGGCGACGTCGCGCTCCTGGAACAGCTCTTCGCCGAGGACGTGATCTCCTACTCCGACGGCGGCGGGGCGGTCCGCGCGTCGAAGTTCCCGGTCGTGGGGCGCCCGCGCGTCGCGAAGTACCACCACGCGTTCGCGGCGCGCTTCTGGGTGGGCGTCGACGTGGAGCCCGCCGACATCAACGGCCACCCGGCCGTGCGGCTCTCGCACGACGGGCAGCTCTTCGCCGTGCTCACGGTCCGGGCCACGGCCGACGGCATCGACCGCGTGCTGTGGATGATGAATCCGCAGAAGCTCGCGGCGCTCACCGCGTAGGCGCGGCATGCCCCAGCGAGACAGGGCGGTGGCACGGCGCGAGGCCGACCGGGCGGCGCACGACCGCGTCGTCGAGGCGCTCCTGCGCGCGACCGCGGCGGTGGACCGGGCCGAGGTGCGCGGGCTGCTGGACCCGGCGGTGACCCTGTGGGTCGACGCGGCGGGCAGCGCCGCCGCGACGCCCGGGGTGGTCGAGGGCGTCGACGAGACGGCACGCGCGATGTGCCGCGTCCTGCGCCCCGGTCCGGGTGTCGAGGTGACGGCGCGCTCCGTGAACGGCGTCGCCGGCCTCGTGGTGCGCCAGGACGGCGTCGTGACGGGCGTCGTGAGCGTCGCGGTGCGGTCCGGCCGGGTCGCCGAGGCGTGGGTCGTGCTCAGCCCGTCGAAGCTCGAGCGGTGGAACCGGGACTGACGCCTCGACGGGCGGCGGCGCGGCGCGACGACGGAGCCCGCTGCGGTCTAGGGTCGCCACCATGACGCTCTACCTCGACGACCGCGACGAGGGCCTGTCTCCCACGACGAGCCACCCCGCGTTCGTGTCCCTCGCGCCCGTGCCGTTCTACGACGAGGGCGAGGACTTCTCGCCGTTCGGCAACGACTCCGGGCACGACGCGCTGCGGGACCTCGAGGAGTGGTACGCGGCCGACGGCCGCGACGACGCGCTGCCCGCGTTCGTCGACGGGCTCCTCGCGGCGTGGGACCTCGGGGTGCCGGAGGACGTCTGGTCGGCCGGGCGCGAGGCCGCGTCCGAGGGGCTCCGTTCCGGCACGCTCGACGAGGCGGCTCTCGCGGCGGAGGCCCGGGCACAGGTCGCGATCGTGCTCGGTCAGCTCAAGATCCGGGGCGGCCTCACGCCGCAGGCCCGTCAGGTGGGTGCGCGCGCGCTCGCCGTGCTGGGCGCGCTCAACGACCACGCGCGCGCCGCGAGCCCGGACTGGCCGTACGCCGACGCCGACGCCGCTGCCACGGCGGCGATGGCCGCGGTCGTGCGGGACGCGCCCGACCTCGCCTGAGCCCGCGCTACGCCGCCGGCCGCGGCGGGTCGTCGTCGGCGCGGCCGCCCACGAGGGTGCGCACCCGCTCCCACCGCGCCTGGTAGCGGGCACCGAACCGTGCCTGCGCGCGGGCGAGGCGGTGCGGCCGGTGCGCGTACCGCCGTCGCGCCCAGAACGACGGCGGCTTGGCGAGGCGGACCGCTCCGACGAGCGCGACCACCGGGACCACGATCCCGACGAGCCCCGTCGCGAGCTTGCCCTTGAGGATGCACACGAGCGCGAGCGCCAGGTGGACGACGACCGTCACCGTGTAGGCGACCCAGCCGCTCTGCGAACCGTCCGACGTGACGCCGACCGGCGAGGCGGACAGGAGCAGCGCGCCCCCGATCGCGCCGCCCACGAGGATCGCGTCGATCGAGCGCTGCCCCTCCTCGGACCAGTAGACGTCGTCGACGTACAGCCACAGCGCGAACTCGTCCAGCGCGAGCGCGGCCCCCGCCCCGAACAGGAGCGCCAGCACCTCCGACCACGGGTGGCCGGGGGAGTACCGGAACTCGAGCATGCCGGTGAGGAGCACGAGCAGGATGCCCCAGACCTGGTGGTGCACGTGGACGCCTCCGATGGAGACGTCGCCCAGGAGGGTGCGCCGCCGCGCGCCCTGGCCGGTGGCGGGGGAGGGCGGGCGGTCCGTCTCGCCGCGCGCACGGATCCGGCGCGTGACCGACCGCACGAGGACGAACGTCACGACGAACCCGACGAGCGCGAACAGCGCCGGCGCGCGCCCGGTGTCGACGACGTGCTCGGTGTACCAGCCCATGGGCGCACCCTCCGGTCGGTGCCCGGTCCCTCGGCGGCGGCCCTGCCGCGCCCTCGGTCCATCGTCGGCGCCCGGGGGCGTCCCGGCGAGCGGGCGCCCCCGGACCGGCTCTCAGCTCGTCGGCGCAGGGGCGGGCACGGGCGCGTCGTGGAGCGCGCCGTCGTGGTCGAGCTCGAGCACCGCGTCGACCCCGAGCCGGGCGAGGAAGCCGTCGTCGTGACTGACGACGAGCAGCGCACCGGCGTAGCCGGACAGGGCCTCGACGAGCCGGTCCACGCTGCGCACGTCGAGGTTGTTCGTCGGCTCGTCGAGCACGAGGAGCTGGGCGGGCGGCTCGGCGAGCAGGAGCCGCGCGAGCGAGACGCGGAACCGCTCGCCGCCCGACAGCGTCGACACCGGGCGGTCGACGCTCGAGCCGCGCAGCAGCAGGCGCGCGAGCTGGTTGCGGATCGCGCCCGGGGCCGCGCCCGGTGCCCCGTCGCGCACGTTCTCGAGCGCGCTCCGGGCGTCGTCGAGCCCGTCCAGCCGCTGGGGCAGGTAGCCGACGCGGTCGGTGAGGAGCGCGCCGCCGGCCCGCCCCGGCTCCGGTGCGCGTCCGGCGAGCAGGTTCGCCAGGAGCGTCGTCTTGCCGGTCCCGTTCGCGCCGACGAGCGCGACGCGCTCGGGCCCCTGCACGACGACCGTCCGGTTCGTCCCGCGCAGCTCGGCGAGGCGCCGGCCGCGCGGCACGTCCGGGTCGGGGAGCACGAGGTGCACGCGCTCGTCGTCGCGCACGCGGGCCGCCGCGGCGTCGAGCGCGTCCTGCGCGGCCTGGACCTTGGCGTCCAGGCCTTGGCGCATCGAGCCGGCGGACACCTGCGCGGCGGACGCGCGCAGCCCCATGGAGATGCGTGACCCGGTGCGGTTCGCCTGCGCGGTGCGCGCCGTCCGCTCGCGGCGTGCGAGCTTGGTCTCGGCCTCGACGCGCTGGCGCTTCTCGGCCCGGAGCGTCTGCTCGGCGGTCCGTGCGGCCTGTGCCGCGGCGGCCTGGTCCGCGTCGAGCTGGTCGCGCCACGCGCTGTACGGACCGCCGAAGGTGGTGAGGCGGCCGGCGTGCAGCTCCGCCGTCTCGTCCATGTGCTCGAGCAGGTCGAGGTCGTGGCTCACGACGACGAGCGTCCCGGGCCAGTCGTCGACGAGCGCCGCGAGCCGCGCCCGGGTGCCACGGTCGAGGTTGTTGGTCGGCTCGTCGAGCAGCGTGATGGCGCTGCGCCGCACGCGCAGCCCGCTGATCGCGACGAGCATCGCCTCGCCGCCGGACAGCTCGCCCACGCGCCGGTCGAGGCCCACGCCGTCGAGCCCGATCTCGGCGAGCGCCTGCGCGGCGCGTGCCTCGACGTCCCAGTCGTCGCCGACGGCGTCGAAGTGGCGCACGTCGACGTCCCCGGACTCGATGGCGCGCAGCGCGGCGAGCGTGCCGTCGATGCCGAGGAGGCGCGCGACGCTCGCGTCCCGGCCGAGGGTGAGGGTCTGGGGCAGGTAGGCGACGTCGCCGGTCGTGGTGACGCGCCCGGACGTCGGGGTGAGCAGGCCCGCGACGAGGCGCAGGAGGGTGGACTTGCCGGCGCCGTTGTCGCCGACGAGGCCCGTGCGGCCGGTGCCGAACGTGCCAGTGAGGTGCGAGAGCGCGATGGTGCCGTCGGGCCACTCGAACGAGAGATCGGTCAGGGTCACCGCGGAGCGGTGCAGGGTGGACATGAGGTGCTCCTCGTGCCCGCGGTGGTGCGGGCAGGGTCGTGCCGGGAAAGGACAGAGCGGCGCGGGAGCGGTGCGGCGGGTCCAGGCACGACAGGTCCACGGCACGAGCCGGGAGGGGCCGCCCAACGGGGCTCCGTCACGGAGCCGGGGGCGGGAGGGTGCGCTGGGACGGGCCGCCGACGGCTCGGCGGCTAGAGTCTGTCGACCTCGATGAGCACGTGCCGATGCTATCAGCGACCCCTGTCAGCGCGGCGTCGGCGCACTCCCGAGCGCGTGCACGAGCCCGGCCACCAGAGCCGCGGCAGCCGCGCTCGGGTGCGGCCGGGTCACGAGCCCGAGGGACCATGTCTCGGGCGCGTCGAGCGGGACCGCGACCGCGCCGTCGGAGGGCTCGTACATGTCGGCCGGTACCACCGCGACCCCGAACCCCGCGGCGACGAACGCGGGCAGGTCCCCGACGTCCGCGACCTCCGTGTCGGCGCGCGGCGCGACGCCCGCGTGCGCGAACGCGCGCTCGGCGACCACGCGGTTGCCGAACCCGCGCGGCGTCGTCACGACGCGCTCGTCGGCCAGGTCGCCCGGCGTGACCGACGCCGCCCCCGCGAGCGCGTGCCCGGCGGGCAGGACCGCGACGAACGTCGCCGACGTCAGGCGCGTGTACCGCAGGCCCGGATGGTCCTGCGGGTCCAGCCCCGTGAACGCGACGTCGACGACCCCCCGGCGCACGTCCTCCCCGAGACCGGTCGAGCCGGCGGGGCTCGGCGTCAGGCGCAGCTCCACGCCCGGGTGGCGCTCGCGGAACGCCGCCAGCACGCGCGGCAGGCCGAGGTAGCCGAGGTTGGTGAAGACCCCGAGGCGGACGGTGCCACGCACGAGGTGCGGGCCGGGCGCGACGGCGGCGCGCGCCTCGTCGACGGCGTCGAGGACCGCGCGGGCCCGGGGGAGCAGCGCCTCGCCCTGCGAGGTGAGCGTGACGGCGCGCTTGGTGCGTTCGAACAGCCGGGCGCCCAGCTCGGCCTCGAGCGCCCGCACCCCCGCGGACACGCTCGACTGCACCGCGAACACGCGGGCCGCCGCGCGCGTGAAGCTCAGCTCCTCCGCGACGGCGACGAAGTACTCGAGCTGGCGCGTCTCCATGGGGCGAGGCTACCCAATAATCGGTGAAGGCGATCAGACGTATCGACACAAGTCGTTGGACACGATCAGCCGACCGGGCCCACGGTGGTGCGCATGACCACCACCTCGACGCGCACCCCGGGCCTCGCCGGAACCGCCCCGCGGGCAGCCCGACGGCGCCCGCTCGTCTCCCACGGCTCCGGGTTCCTCGTCGTGGCGCTCGCGTTCGCCACGGCGATGGCGTTCTCGACGGTCCCGACCCCGCTCTACCCCCTCTACCAGGTGCGCGACGGGCTCCCCACGGTCGCCGTGACCGTCGTCTTCGCCGCCTACGCGGTCGGCGTCGCGGCGAGCCTCTACCTCGTCGGCCACCTCAGCGACCGGTTCGGGCGCCGGCGCGTGCTGCTCCTCGGCCTCGCGGCCGAGCTCGTCGCGGCGCTGCTCTTCCTCGCGCTCGACGGGCTGGGTGGGCTCGTGGTCGCGCGGCTCGTCTCCGGAGCGGGGATCGGCGCCGTCACCGCGACGGCGACGGCGCACCTCGCCGAGCTGCGCGCCGTCGCGCGCCCGGACGGGCCGCGCGACGCGAGCGCGGTCGCCGGCCTGGCGAACATCGGCGGCCTCGCGCTCGGCCCGCTCGTCGGCGGACTCCTGGCCCAGGCCGCACCCGCTCCGCTCACGACGCCGTACGTCGCGTTCGCCGTCCTGCTCGCCGCCGCGGTCCTCGCCGCCGCGCTCGTCCCCGAGACGGTCGCGCCATCGGTCGGCCCGTACGCGTACCGCCCGCAGCGCGTCGCGGTGCCGCAGTCCGGGCGCGGCACGTTCGTCGCCGCGGCGGCGGCCGCGTTCGCCGGCTTCGCCGTCTTCGGGCTCTTCACGTCGCTCACGCCGAGCGTGCTCGCGACGGTCATGCACGAGGACTCGCGACTCGTCGCGGGTCTCGTGTCCGCCGCGGTGTTCGCGTCCGCCGCCCTCGCCCAGCTCGCCTCCGGGCGGCTCGCCCCGGCGCGGCAGGTGACGCTCGCGGTCGGGCTCACCCTGACCGGGCTCGTTGTCCTCGCCGCGTCGGTCGGGTTCGCGTCGCTGCCCGGCTTCGTCGCCAGCGCGGTCGTCGCGGGCGCGGGCGTCGGCATCCTCTTCCGCGGCGCGCTCGCGACGGCGGGGTCGCTCGCCGAGCCGCACCGGCGCGGCGAGGTGCTCGCGGGGGTCTTCCTCGTCGCCTACGTCGGGCTCGCCGTCCCGGTGCTGCTCCTCGGACTCTCGCTGACCGTCGAGCCGCTGCGCCTCATGGTCGTGGTCTTCGCCGCCGCGACCGCCGTCCTCGTCGCTCTCGCCGCCCCGGGCCTGGCGCGCCGGTCCGCGCGCGGGTGACCTCCGCGCGTGCGACGTCACGGTGCCGGCGCACGGCACACTGTGCCCGTGGTGTCACGAGGACGACCCCGTCGGGGTGAGCGGCGCGCATCGGCGCGGGCGGCGCGCGTCGCCGCGGCGCGGTGGGCGGTCGCCCGGGCGCGGCGCATCGCGGTCGGCGCTGGGGTGGTGTGGCTGGTGAGCGTCGCGGCGGCCGTCCTGCTGGTGCTCGCCGCACCGTCGCGCGGCCTGGTCTGGTCGGTCCAGCCGCCCACGCGCTCGGGGAGCCCGCCGGTCGAGGTCGAGGTCGTCGGTGCGGGGGCCGTGCTGCTGGTGGCGGGGGTGTCGCTGGCGGCCGTCGGGCTCGCGAGCGTCGGGATCCTCGTCGCCCAGCGACGGGCCCGCGACCCCCTCGACCGCACGCTGCCGCTGCCCCTGTGGTCGATCGCCGGCGTCGCCGTCGCGGCCGCGGTGGCCCCGAACCTCCTCGGCACCCTGGCCCTGTCGACGCTCGGCGCGGGTGAGAGTGCCGCGGCGCTCGTGCTCGGGATGTGGCCGTTCGTGGTCGGGCCGCTCACGGCGGCCTTCGTCGCCGAACGCGCCTGGAGCGGGGCTCGCGACGTCCGTTCGGCGGCCGCGCGCGGCGAGAGCTCGACGGGGTAGCGCTTTCCGTCCTCCGTGTGCCAGACTCGGCGACGCCGGTGGGAAACCGGTTTCTCGCACCGACGAAGGAGTTGGGTGATGGCAGGACGGTGGGTGAGAGTCCCGCTGGCCGCGGTGACCGCGGTCGTGATGGCGGTGACGGGGACCGCGCTGACGAGCAGCGCAGCGCCGAACGCCGCCGGAGGGGACGGCGCGGTCCCGGGCGGCCCCGGCGCGGCGGACCTCGGGCGGCAGGTGCTCGGCGCGAGCGACGGCTGGGGCGCCGCCAACGGCGGCACCACGGGCGGCAGTGCGGCGAGCGCCGAGCACGTGTACGTCGTCGACACCTGGGACGAGCTGCGTGCCGCGCTGGGCGGGGCCGGGGCGCGGACCGACACGACGCCGCGCATCGTGTACGTCGACGGACGCATCGACGCGTTCGCCGGGACGACCTGCGAGACCATCGCGGCGACCGTCCCCGTCGCGGGGAGCGACGACCCGTTCTCGATGGACGACTACGTCGCGGCCTACGACCCCGCGACGTACGGGTGGGTGGACCCGGCCGGTCCGCTCGAGGACGCGCGGGTGGCCGCCGCCGCGGAGCAGGCGACGCTCACGCTCCAGCACGTCGGGTCGAACGTGACGATCGTCGGCCTGGGCGCGGACGCGCAGCTCGTGGGCGCGAGCCTGCGGATCCGCGACGCGCGCAACGTCATCGTCCGCAACGTCACGTTCTCCGACGCGCGCGACTGCTTCCCCGCGTGGGACCCGGGCGACGGCGACGCCGGCAACTGGAACTCGGCGTACGACAACGTGTCGGTGTGGACGTCGGAGAACGTGTGGGTGGACCACAGCACGTTCGACGACGGCGAGCACCCGCCCTCGTCGCTCTCGACGGTGTTCGGCCGCCCGTACGAGATCCACGACGGGCTGCTCGACATCACGCACGGCTCGGACCACGTGACCGTCTCCTACAACCACTTCTCCGACCACGACAAGACGGCGATCCTCGGCTCCTCGGACAGCCGGACCCAGGACGCGGGCAAGCACAAGGTGACGTACCACCACAACCGGTGGACCGACGTCGGGCAGCGCGCCCCGCGCGTGCGCTTCGGCGACGTGCACGTCTACAACGAGCTCTACGAGCAGACGCGCGAGGGCATCTTCCAGTACTACTGGGGCGCCGGCGTCGACTCGAGCATCTACGCCGAGAACAACGCGTTCGAGCTCGCCCCGGGCGTCGACCCGGCGCGGGTCATCGGCCGGTACAAGGGCGAGCGGCTGTTCGAGACGGGCTCGACGGTGAACGGCGAGCCCGTCGACCTCCTCGCGGCCTACAACGCCTCGGTGGCGGAGGCCGACCGGCTCGCCGACGAGGCGCGCTGGACGCCGACCCGGCACGGGAGCATCGACCCGACGTGGGCCGTGCCCGCGATCGTGCGGTCGTCGGCGGGCGCGGGTCGTCTCGGCCCGGTCGACGCCCCGGCCTACGACCCGCACACGACGTACGGCGCGGGCGACGTCGTCGTCCACGACGGCGCGGTGTTCCGCGCCCAGTGGTACGCGCGGGGAACGACGCCGGGCGCGGTGTGGGGACCGTGGGAGGAGCTGGCCACCGACGGGCGCGGTGTGCCGGTCTGGACCTCGACGCGCGTGTTCCGGGCGGGTGACGCGGTCGTGCACGACGGCGCGGTGTGGGTCGCGCAGTGGTGGTCGCGCGGGCAGGAGCCGGGCGCAGGGCCGTGGGGTCCGTTCCACGCGGTCGGCTGAGACGCCCGGTCGTGACGACGAGGTCACGGGGGTGACGAGGGGACCGGTCGGCACGGCGCGCTGGGGGCGCCGTGCCGACCGGGTGCCGGGTGCGCTCGGCGTGTCTCTCGACGTCCCGGCGTTGTCGCGGCAGACTCTCGCCGTCAGTCGTCACCCCTCAGGAATCGACGTCGGGAGCGTGCGCAGGTGCGAGCGAAGCGGTGGGCAGTGGTGACGACGGCGGCGCTGGGCGCCGTGGTCCTGGGCGGCTGCGACGGCGACGGTGAGGCCGACGCCGCGCCGCAGGCCGCCCCGGCCGTCGCGGAGGCCGAGGACCCGGCTGGGGACGAGACTGCGGAGGACGCTGCCGCCTGCACCGCCTACGGCGACGTGCTGACCATCCTCGAGAACGCTGACCTCAGCCTGGCCGACGGCCGCATGGGCGCGCAGGAGCACGACGGCTGGTACCGGCTGGCGACCCGCGTGCTCGATCGCCTGCCGTCCGACGGTGACAGCGCCGTGCAGACGGCGATCGGCGAGCTGCAAGAGGCCGCGCCGGTCACGTCCGGGGCGTCGGCGGAGTCGACCGGTGTGCACTCCCCGGAGTGGGACGACGCCGAAGGTGACCTCGGCGGCGCGTGCGACGACGTCGATGCACCGCTGACCATCACCATGTTCACCGGCGGATGACGCCAGACCTGGTTCAGGCGGGCGCTGTGGCGGGTGCGAGCGTCGCAGCCAGGACCCGCCACCCGTCGTCCGTCCGCACCCAGAGGCGCGTGTAGGTCAGCCGTGCGGAGACAGCGGCGCCACCCTGGATCGCCTCGACGGCCGCGACCAGCCGGGTCACCCCGCTCGCGACGTCCTCCTGGACGTCTAAGGACTCCTCCTCCAGGCGGGTGATCCGCAGCAGGCCCGAGCGGTGGCTCTCCAGGTCGTCCTCCTTGGAGAAGACGGACCCGTCCGGCCCGACGCCCACGCACCGGGGGTGCAGCAACGCGTCCAGCGCACCGACGTCACCGGCACGCTGGGCGGCCTGGAGCGCATGCTCAGCAGCGAGAAGACTCATCGCCCGAGTCTACGGACCGGGAACCGGCCAGGGGCGGCGCGGGTGAGTGCTCGTCGCGTGTCGTAGCGACGGCGAGGCGAGGGCGTCCGCTGCTCCGGTGTCATCGATTCGGGAGTGTGCTGGTACTAGTGCTCGCCGTCGAAGCGCATCAACTGACGGCCCTCCTCTGATTCCCAGACATGACCGACCCATTGGATGTCGTGCGCATCGGTCCGTCGTCCGGTGACCAGGCGCGGCGCGACGTCCTCCCAGGCCGCACGTGCCGCATCGCCGATGTAGAACGTGAGGCCTTCGGGGTAGACGTCGATGACCACGATGGCGCCGGCGGCGAGCAGCTCGTTCCCGATCCTTCGGGTGACGCGCCGCGGGGTGCGGCGATAGACGACGTCATCCGGCGCGCGCAAGGACCCGTCAGGGAGTTCTTCGGGCTCCACCGGCCACTGACTGTCCATGACGAGAGACTAGAGGCGGAACCAGGTCATGGCCCCGGTCAGGACCACGCGCCGCGGTGGACCACGGAGTGCTCGGCAGAGCGAGTAGAGAGCTCACCAATGCTGGTGACGACCGAAGAGCCGCACGACCGTGGGGCGGTCTTTGTCGGCAACGCGCCATGAGCGCTGGGCGACCCCCCTCGCGACTCGCATCGGCGCTGCTGCTGCGCTACCGACGAGATGCGCGTGAGGCGTGCTCGGCCACGAGCTCGACCCGTTCGACACCCCAGCCGAGCGCCTCGTGCCGTGCGACGCGCCAGCCCGCGCGCTCCGCGAGCCGGGCGACGTCGTCGGGCGAGCGTGGCGCGGAACCGGTCGTCGCCAGCGCGAGCAGGGCGTGCTCGTGCGCGTGCGGGCTGAGCCCGTCGGGCGTGAAGTCCTCGACGAGGACCGCGCGCGGCGCGGAGGCGCGCATCGCGACGAGGAGGTCGACGACCTCGTCGTCGGTGCGGTGGCCGGCCCCGAGCGCGCACACGGCGACGTCGGCCGCGGGCCACGTCTCGGCCGCGGCGTGCGCTGAGCCGGTCCCGGCCTGCTCGCGCAGGACCCCGAGCGGGACCGCGTCCTCGACGAGCGTCGTCGCGCGTTCGCCCTGGACCTCGGCGAGCAGGTTCGCGACGACGAGCGCGCCGGGACCGCCGAGCGCGACGGACCGTGCGTCCGCCCAGACCGGCCACGTGCCGAGGCCCGTGAGCACGTACGGGAGCACGTCGGCGCCCTCGACGACCTCCGCGGCGCGGTCGGCGTCGGCCTCGACCTCGGCGCGCAAGGACCGGCCGCGCGCGCGTGACCAGGCCGGTGCGCCGTCGCGCAGCGCGGGGGCGAGCGCAGCGAGCGCGAGGACGGCGTCCGCCTCGAGCCCCTCGTACTCCTCGCGCTCGTGCTCGTCGTCGAGGAGGTCCTCGCCCGCGTCGCCCAGGGCGACCTTGTCGCCGTCGAGCATCACGACGCCCGCCGCCGCGAGCACGCCCACCAGGGCGCGCACCGCGCCCGGCGCGACACGCGTGACCTCGGCGAGGGTCGCGACGTCGCGCGGCCCCGCGCCGAGCTCGTCGAGCAGGCCGAGCTGCAGCGCGGCGCGGGTCGCGAACCAGGGCACGGGTGACGGGACCCCCGTGGCCTGCGGCTCCGCCTCGGTCGCGGACCCCTGGGTCGGTGCCGGGGCGGCCTCCGGCTCGGCGTGCCAGTAGCCCGTGACGTCGACGTGCGTGCGGGGCACGGCGCGCTCGCGCGTGAGGTAGCGCCGCACGGGCAGGAGCGCACGGCTCTCGCTCGCCGCCCACGCGTAGACCTGGCCGGGCCACCACTCCAGGGCGCGCACGGCCTCGTCGAGCGCGGCGCGGTCGCCCTCCGGCGCGACGACCCACCGCACGGTGTCGCCCTCGCGCAGCGTGAGGTCCTGCCGGGCCGCCTCGGCACCGATCGTCACGACGACCTGCACGGGCACCTCGACCGGTCGCTCGTCGAGGAATCGCCCGATCGCCGGCAGCGCCGTCTCGTCGCCCGCGAGCAGGGCCCAGTCGACGTCGTCCGGCCAGACGGTCGAGGCCTTCGGGCCGACGAACCACAGCTCGTCGCCCGGGCGCGCGGACTCGGCCCACGCCGCGGCCGGTCCGTCGCCGTGCAGCACGAGGTCGAGGTCGAGCTCGCCCGTCGCCGCGTCCCAGCGGCGCGGCGTGTAGTCGCGACCCTGCCGGTTCGGCGCGGGCGGCCAGTCGATGCCGTGCGCACGCTGCGCGGGCAAGGCGGAGGCGACGTCGCCGTCGGACGCGAGCACGATCTTCACGTGGTCGTCGAACCACGGTGCGTCGAACGCGGGCATCGGCAGGCCGTCGCGCTCGAAGGCCCCGAGCTCGGGCCCGACGAGCGTGACCCGGCGCATGCGGGGCGTGACGTCGACGACGCGCGCGACCTCGACGCGCCGCAGCACCAGCGGGTGCGTGCGCAGGCGGTGCTGGGCCATCAGGAGAACTGCTCCTCGACGACGTCGAGCAGGGCCATGGCCTCGTGGTAGTCCCCGCGGATCGTCCACGTGGGCAGCTCGTGCGCCGTGCCGGCCGCGAACGACGGCAGGCCGGCGTACACCGGGTCGGCGGCGAGGGCGTCGAAGTCGATCTCGGCGCCGTTGAACCCGATGACGAACACGTTCGGCGCGCTGACCACGGACGTCACCTGCTCGGCCGAGACCTCGAACATGTCGCCCCCGGGCGTGTACGGCTCGGCGCCGGTCTGCTCCTGGATCGGCTGGATCGCGAAGCCGAGCTCCGCGAACGTGTTCGGCAGCGCCTCGCCCTCGATGAGCGCGAACGTCTTGCCCTCCGACGTCAGCGCCAGGAAGGCTGTCTCGCCCTCGGGGACGGTGATCGCGTCGGCCACCTCGGCGACCCGGGCGTCGTACCCGGCGACGAGCTCGTCGTACGTCGCGGCGTCGTCGAACACGTCCTGCGCGAGGAACGCGAACTGCTCCTGCCACGTCGTGTACGTGCCGCTGACGAGCACGGTCGGGGCGATCTGGCTCAGGCCGTCGTAGACGTCGGTGGCCTGCTTGAGCGGGAAGCCCCAGCCGCCGCCCACGATGAGGTCGGGCTCGAGGGCGAGGATCGCCTCGAGGTTGTAGCCGTCGGCGCTCCACTCGATGAGCTCGGTGCCGTCGGCCTCGGCCTCCTCGGCCCAGAACGTGGAGAACTTCGGGTCCGGGTCGTCGGTCACCTCGGGGACCGTGGCGAGCACCGGCACGTCGAGCGCGTAGAGGTACCCGGCGAGGGCGTGGTTGAGCACGACGACGCGCTGCGGGTCGGCCGGGACGGTGACGTCGCCCTGGTCGGTCGTCACGACCCGCTCGGTCGCGGTCTCGGAGGCG
Source organism: Cellulosimicrobium sp. E-16 (assembly GCF_049913115.1). Classification (NCBI taxonomy): domain Bacteria; kingdom Bacillati; phylum Actinomycetota; class Actinomycetes; order Micrococcales; family Promicromonosporaceae; genus Cellulosimicrobium; species Cellulosimicrobium sp. E-16. The sequence goes on along the minus strand of NZ_CP183974.1, from coordinate 2,418,645 downwards.
GTCGTGCCGGGCACCGCGGACGGCTCGGCGCCCGCGTCAGACGGCGTCGTGGTGGCGGAGCAGCCCGCGAGCGCGAGCGTCGCGGCGGCGACGAGCGCGCTCAGCGCGGCGAGAGGACGGCGGGCGGGGCGACGTGACGACAGCATGGAACCTCACACTCGGCAGCAGGGACGCGGGGGCCGCACGGCGTACCGGGGCGCACCTCGCGAGGTTAGGCTAACCACACCTGGCGGACGAACCGCGTCCGAACGTGACACGACCCGTCCCGAAGACGACACGGCGACCTGGACCTGCGAGCCCAGGGGAGAGGAGGGCGCATGACCCCGACCGCGCTGGGCGCCGTCGTCCCCGAGCACTCCGTCCGTTTCCTCGGGCACGACACCCACGCCCACGACGAGCCGCACCTCGTCCACGTCGTCGCCGGCACCGCGGAGCTCGTCGTCGACGGCGAGCCCCTGACCCTGCGGACGCACGAGAACCTCTGGCTCGCCCCGCGCGTCCCGCACGCGATGCGCCTCCCGGGCGACTCGATGGCGCTCGGCCCCGTGCTCTCGCCCGGGGTCGAGCCGTCGACGCGCGTCCACCGCCTCGGCGTCGTGCCCGCCCTCACCACCGTGCTCACGGCCGTCCTGTGCGCGGCCCCGGCGACGCCCGAGCAGGTCGCACCGTTCCGCGCCGCGCTCGAGGACGTCCTGCAGGGGCTCGCGGGCGACTACTTCGTCCTGCGGCTGCCCGTGCACCCCGTCGCGCGGGCCGTGGCGGAGGAGGCGCGCCGGGGCGTCGCAACCCTCGACGAGCTCGCCGACCGGCGTCGCGCCAGCGCGCGGCACGTCCAGCGCCTCTTCGTCGAGGAGACCGGGCTCGCGTTCGGCCGCTGGCGCACGCGCGCCCACCTCAACGTCGCGATCGCCCGACTGCGCGGCGGGTCGCACCTCGACGCCGCCGCCCACGCCGCGGGCTACGCCTCGCGGGCGGGCCTGCTGCGCGCGCTGAGCCGCGAGACCGGGCTGCCGGTCGCGGACCTCGCGCGCGACCCGGTCGCGGCGCTCGCGGCCCGTCCGCCCGAGGGGACGGGCCAGGTCGTGCCGGCGAGCGCCTGAGCTAGGCCGGCCCGGCCGTCGGACCCGCGGTCCGGACGACCCGGTAGCGCAGCGCGGTCCGCGCGCCGAGCTCGTCGACGCGCACCTTCTCCAGCACGGCGGGCGCCTCGCCGTCGAACAGCCGGACGCCGCCCCCGAGGAGCACCGGCATGACCTCCACCGCGAGCTCGTCGACGAGCCCGGCGGCCCAGAGCTGGCGGAACACGTCGGCCCCGCCGATGAAGGTCACGTCGCGCTCGCCCGCGGCGTCGCGGGCCTGCCGGACCGCCGACTCGACGCCGTCCGTCACGAACGTGACCCACAGCCGCTCGTTGCGCTTCGGCGCGACCGGCGGCGGCGTGTGGGTGACGACGAAGATCGGCACCTGGAACTCGTAGCCGTCCGCGTAGCCGTCGGGGTCCGGGGCCATGTCGTACGTGCGCCGGCCCATGAGGACGGCGCCGGTGCGCTCCTGGAGCTCGCGCAGGTAGGTGCTGCTCGCCAGCTCCTCGAAGTCCGCGTACAGCGCCTCGATGCTCCCGTCGGCGTCCTGGACGTACCCGTCGAGCGACACCGCCGCTCCTGCGACCACCGTGGCCATGCCGTCCTCCTGGGTTCGTGATCCTGGGTCGAGGGGTGAGACCCGCCCCGGGCCGGCGACTCATCGGTCCCGACACCGCGGACACCAGGAAGGGTGTGGCCGCGGGCACGTCCACGGGCACGGGACACTGTGTCCATGACCGTCGAGAAGGGCCGCGCGCCGCACCCGCCCGTCGCCGCAGAGCCGTCGCCCGAGGTGACGGACGCCGTCGCGCTCCTGGCGCGGGTGCGCGCGCTCGTGGACCGGTCGACGGACGGGCGGGTCGTCGTCGGGATCGCGGGCAGCCCCGGGGCGGGCAAGACGACGCTCGCGCTCCGGCTCGTGGAGGCGATCGGACCGGAGGCGGTGCACCTGCCCATGGACGGGTTCCACCTCGCGAACGCGACGCTCGACCGGCTGGGCCGCCACGACCGCAAGGGCGCGCTCGACACGTTCGACGGCGACGGCTTCGTCGCCCTGCTGCGCCGCGTGCGCGAGGAGCACGACCGGACCGTGTACGCGCCGTCGTTCCACCGCGAGGTCGACGAGCCCGTGGCCGGGGAGATCGCCGTCGAGCCGTCGCACGCGGTCGTCGTGGTCGAGGGGAACTACCTCCTGGTGCCCGAGGAGCCGTGGGATCGGGTGCGCGACCTGCTCGACGAGGCGTGGTTCTGCGGCACGGACGGCGGTGAGCGCGAGCGTCGCCTCGTCGAGCGGCACACGCGCCACGGGCGCACGGTCGAGGCCGCGACCGCGTGGGCGAACGAGGTCGACGGGCGCAACGCGCTCCTGGTCGAGTCGACGCGGTCGCGCGCCGACGTCGTGGTGTCCGGCGCGATCCGGTTCGACGCCGCGCCTCAGCCGAGGTCCACGTCGGCGTAGAGCGCGGCGTGGTCGGAGGCGGCGTGCGTCGCCGACGTCATCGTGTCGTAGTGGGGGAACAGCGTCCCCCTCGTGCCGCCCCAGACGCCCATGCGGAACACCGACCCGCCGACGGTGCGGTCGAACAGCGCGGGGGACAGCAGCACGTAGTCGATCTTCTGGCTCGCGGTCCCGTTGCCGTAGGTGCCCGGCCGCCCGTCGCCGCGGAACGCCGGGTGCTCGCTCACGTCGCGCAGGTCGGTCCGTTCCAGCAGCGGGCGCAGCGGGGTGGACGACGGGGTGTCGTTGAGGTCGCCCACGACCACGACGTTCTCCTCGCCACGAGCGCGCAGCGCGGCGTAGATCGCGGCGGTGCGCGTCGCCTGGCGGCGCCGGGTCGCGTCGGACTCTGCCTGCGTGCCGTAGCCCTTGGACTTGAAGTGGTTGACGAGCACCGTGAGCGTGCCGCCCCCGGGCAGCTCGACCACGTACTCCGGGCAGTCGCGACCGAACACGAGGCGCCCGCGCGAGTCGCGGTCGTCGACGTGCGAGCGCACGGTCCCGATCCGGTACGGGCGGGTCGTGAGCAGCCCGACGTCGATCCCGCGGTCGTCGTTGCCGTCGATGACCATGACGTGGGGGTAGACCGGGCGACCGGCGCGCGTGACGACGCCCGCGTCCGTGAAGTGCTTGAGCGCGACGCGGCTCTCCGCCTCGACGACGGCCAGGACGTCGGCGTCGACGTCGGAGACGACGCGGGCGGTGTGCGTCATGGCGAGCTCGTCGACCCGGTCCTTGACGAGGTCGACCCAGCCGACCCAGTCGCCGCGCCCGGTCGCGACGACCTCGGTGCGCGCCGTGCCCGCCGCCTGGGAGCCCGTGCGGCGCACGAGCCGGCCGCGCACCTGGCGCAGCACCGCGAGCGCCGCGGAGTCGGACCGCAGCAGGCCCAGAGTCTCCAGGTGCTGCAGGATCTCCGCCCGCACGTCCGGTCCGTACTGCTCCTCGGCGATCAGCGCGTTGACCCGGGCGTGCGCCGCCAGGACCGGGTTGCCGCCGGTGAGGGGGCCCGCCATCGCGCGCGGGCGCTCGAACAGGTTCTCGACGTTGAACGTCCCGATCCGGAACCTCGCCATCGTGGTCTCCCTCGCGCGGTCCGGGACCCGGGATGGGTGCGAGACGCGGACCGGCTCTACCGGGAGGGAGGGCGCGCCGCCCCGTCCCGGACGATCGGCGGACCCCCGCCCCGGGCCGCAGGCGTGGGGAAGCCCGGCCGGTGTCACCGCCACCGGCCGGGCGGCCTGGGACCGACCGGGGGACCGGTCGGGACCCGTCAGCGTCTGCGCGGGGCGGGCGCCGACGGGTAGATGTCGCGGAACGCGGGCTCGAACGGGCGTCTGAGCATCCGCAGGCCCGCCTGCTCGGGGGTGCGGCCGCCCTTGGCGGCGTTGCACGGCTCGCACGCGGCGACGGCGTTGAGCCACGTCGTGGTCCCGCCCTGGCAGCGCGGGACCACGTGGTCCATGGTCGTCGCCGTCCCGCCGCAGTATGCGCAGCGGTACCGGTCGCGGCGCAGCAGCGCCGCGCGCGAGTACGGCACGCGACCCTGGCGCTCGTACACCCACCGCGCGTGCACGTACCGCACGAGCGCGACCGACCGCGGCCGCTGGTACGGGCCGAACGTCTCGCCCTCGACGGCCTCGAGCACCTCGGCGACCCGCCGGTGCAGCATGCGGATCGCGTGGCGCAACGACACGCGGCCGAGCTCCTGGCTGCCGCCGAGGTTGTAGATGACCACCTCGCTCATCGTCGCGCCTCCTGTCGTGTCGGCGGCCGTCATGGCCGCGCAGCGGGTGGGACGACGAGAGCCGCCCCAGGACGGTGCCCCAGGACGGCTCTGCAGGTGGACGACGTACGTCGTCTACCTGAGGAGCGCCCTTCGGGACGGGTCGGTGGACCACTGGTGCAGCACGCGGGTCCACCTCCCCTTCACCGGTCGTCATGGTCGAGCGTCCGGGCGGGTTCGACCGGACGCCACGAGGCTATGCCCGCGAGCGCGGGACGTCCACGGTTTAGCGACGGCAGGTCGCCGGCGTCAGGCGCCCGCCCCTGCTGGCGGGCGCGCCGCACGGGGCCGGCCGGCGAGGGCGAGCTGCACGAGCAGCGCACCCGACAGCACCCAGACCAGGCCCGCGGCCGAGATCGTCCCGCCCGCGAGCCACGCGACCGCGCCGGCGGCCACGACGGGGACGGCGAGCAGGACGGCGGTGCGCGCGTCGCGCAGCGCGGAGTGCACCCCCGCGGACACGAGCCCGTGCACGGCGAACGCTCCGACGAGCAGCGCGAGCTCGCCGGGGTCGAGCGCGCGCGCCGGACGGTCCAGGACGCCGCCGAGCGCGCCCGCGAGCGTGGCCAGGGCGCCCGTCGTGACCAGGTGCAGGAACCACGCCGACCGCGGCGGCACCCCGGCCGGGCGCAGCAGCGCGGCGCCCGCGTAGCCCGACCGCACGGTGAGGGCCCACAGGCCGACCAGGAGCGTGAACGCCCCCGCACCGGCGACGAGGAGCGTGCGGTCCCACTCGGCCTCGCTCGCGGCGTCGATCGCCTGGATGAGCCCCTCGCCGAGCACGATGATGACGAACAGGCCCAGGCGTTCGCCGAGGTGCGGGACGTCGCTCACCGCCGCGTCGACCGTCGTCGGCACCTCGAGACCCTCCGCGCCCCGCGCGCCTCCCGCACCTCGCCGTCCGTCGCGTCCGCGCCTCGCCTCGGCCTGGCCCGCGGGCACACGCTCGTCGCGCCCCCGGGCGGCGCCCCCCGGGCGGTCGCGTCGGCCGCCGCGCCCGCGACCCCGGCGCTCGCGGACCTCGTCGAGGCGCTCCTGGGCGCGCTGCACGAGGCGCTCGCCCGAGAGGGTGAGGAGCAGGAGGAGGTCGATCGCGAGGCCGACGGCCCACAGCGTGTACCGGGTCTGGCCGTCGAACCACCACGACACGATCCACGGCACGACGCCGGTCAGCGCCTGCACCACGGGCAGGTCGACGACGACGGTCGTGCGGCGCCAGGGTCGCGCGGCGACGAGCCGGCCCACGACGTACGCGACCGCGAACGCCTGCGCGTGCTCGTCGTGGATGCCCGGCACGGCGGCGATCATCACGGCGAGCGCGGCCATCCCCGCGAGGATGGGCAGCGCGCGGGCACCCTCGCCCGCGACGTTGCCGTAGGTGGTGAAGCACGCCCACACGAGCCAGAACGCCGTGTACGCGACGACGTAGAGGGCGATCCCGCCGCGGTCGTGGTCCTCCTGCAGGAGGTGGGCGAGCATGCCGATGCCCGCGACGACGACGAGGTCGAAGAAGAGCTCGAGCCACGACGCGTGGCGCTCCTCGCCGACGGGCGACGTCCCCGCCGCAGGGGTGGGGGCCGTCATCGACCGGCGTCGGCGCCGGACCCCGGGGTGACCGCCGGTGCCGGCTCCAGCGGGAGCCGCACGACGAACCGCGTGTCGCCGGGCACGGACGTCACCGTGAGGTCGCCGTGGTGCTTGTTGACGACGATCCGCCACGAGATGTCGAGGCCGAGCCCGGTGCCCTGCCCGACCGGCTTGGTCGTGAAGAAGGGCTCGAAGATCCGGGGGCGCACGTCGTCGGGGATGCCGGGGCCGGTGTCGGCGATCTCGACCTCGGCGCGGTCGTCGGCGCGGCGGGTCGTGACCGTGAGCGTGCCGGACCCGCCCATCGCCTGCGCGGCGTTCTCGACGAGGTTGGTCCACACCTGGTTGAGCTCGGCCGCGTAGACGGGCACGGGCGGCAGGGTGGTGTCGTAGCGGCGCACGACCTCGACGCCCGCGAGCGCGTGGTCGAGCATCGTCAGGGTCGAGTCCAGGAGCTCGTGCAGGTCGACGGGGCGGAAGGGCGCCCGGTCGAGCTGGGAGTACTGACGGGCCGCGCCGACGAGCGTGGAGATGCGCACGGTGGCGTCCTCGATCTCGGCCATGAGCTGCTCGGTCTCGATCGTGTACGCGAGCCAGCTCACCGCGCCGGTCAGGGCGCCGGCGTCGACGCGCTCGGCGACACGGTCGAGCCACGGCTCGTCGATGCCGGCCTGGACGAGCGCGGGGGACACGCGCCAGCCCTCGGGCAGGCCGTGGTCGTCGAGCCAGTCGGTGAGGCGGTCCTCGAGGTCGGACGTCTCCAGCGCGCCGACGGCGTCCGCCGTGCGGGTGTCCGCGTAGCGCTCGAGCGCCTCCTCCTGGAGCCGGATGAGCTCGGCGAGGGTGGCCCGGTCGTAGGGGCCGTCGGCGATGAGCGCGAGCTTGTGCCGCATGGCCGCGACGCGCTCGCGCAGCGTCCCGGTCGCGCGCACCGCCGCCGCGGCGGGGTTGTTGAGCTCGTGCGTGAGGCCCGCCGACAGCGACCCGAGGGCGAGCAGCCGCTCGCGCTGGCCGACGAGCTGCTGCGCGTCGCGCGTGCCCCAGAACACGCCCTCGAGCAGGTGCACGGCCATGGGGAACCACTCCGTCATGAGCTTGGCGAAGTCGTGCGCCTCGAGGACGAAGAAGCGTGACGGCTCCAGGGCGCGCGCCGAGTGCAGGTACGTCTGGGGCAGGCGGTCGCCGAGGTAGGCGTTCCACGCGCCCATGTACACGCCGACCTGGTGCGTGCGCGAGACCTCGACCTCGTCGTCGCCGACGCGCCGGTAGAGCGCGACGCCGCCGTCGAGCATGACGTAGAACGCCTCGGCGGGCGTGCCCTCGTGGAACAGCCAGCCCGCGTCGTGCCGCTCGACGTGGCCGGTCGCGCACAGCCAGGCGAGCTGGTCGTCGGTGAGGTGCTCGAACAGGAACGTCGCGCGCAGCTCGTCGACGTCGCACGGCAGCCACCCGCGGGCCGCCGCCGCGGCGGAGGCGCCCGGGGTGGGCGGGGTCGTGGTGGGGTCCTCGGTGCTGGTCACGGTGTCGCCTCCGGGCTCGGGTCGGGGCTGTGTCGCGCGGGACGGAAGGGTCAGAGCTGTTCGAGGTAGCGGTGCACGAGCATGACGGCCATGGCGCCCTCGCCCACGGCGGACGCGACGCGCTTGGCGGACTCCGAGCGCACGTCCCCCGCGGCGAACACGCCGGGCACGGACGTCTCGAGGTGGTAGGGCGGGCGGTCGAGCGACCACCCGGCGGGCAGGGCGCCGTCGCGCAGCAGGTCGGGCCCGGCGAGGACGTACCCGCGCGGGTCGCGCGCGACGACGCCGTCGAGCCAGTCGGTGCGGGGCGCGGCGCCGATGAACACGAACGCCCAGCCGCACTCGACGCGCGTGGTCGCGCCGGTGTCGAGGTCGTGCAGCTCGAGGTGCTCCAGGTGGTCGTCGCCCGACGCGGAGGCGACCTCCGTGCGGGTCAGGACGCGCACGCGCGGGTGCGCCTCGACCTGCTCGACGAGGTAGGACGACATCGAGCGGGCGAGCGAGTCGCCGCGGATCACGAGCGTGACCCGCTTGGCCTCGCGAGCCAGGTAGAGCGCCGCCTGCCCCGCGGAGTTGGCACCGCCGACGACGTACACCTCCTGGTCGTGGCACGCCGAGGCCTCCGTGAGCGCCGACCCGTAGAAGACGCCCCGCCCCACGAGGTCGCCGAGCCCGGGGCCGTCGAGCAGCCGGTAGGACACGCCCGAGGCGAGGATGACGGTGTGCGCGTCGATCGACGTGCCGTCCGGGAAGCGCACGCTGCGCGCGGGCCCCTCGACGTCGAGCTCGACCGCGTCGCGCGTCGTGACGATCTCGGCACCGAACCGCACGGCCTGGCGCCGCGCGCGCTCGGCGAGCTGCGCGCCCGAGATCCCGTCGGGGAAGCCCAGGTAGTTGTCGATGCGCGAGCTCTGCCCGGCCTGCCCGCCGGTCGCGGTGCGCTCGACGAGCACCGTGCGCAGACCCTCGGACGCCCCGTAGAGCGCGGCGCTCAGCCCGGCGGGGCCGCCGCCCACGACGACGAGGTCGTAGAAGTCGGCCGTGGGGCGGGTGGCGAGCCCGACGCGCTCGGCGAGCGTGGCGTCGTCGGGCGCGACGAGCGCCTCGCCCTCGGGCGTGACCACGAGGGGGAGGGCCTCGCCGTCGGTCTGCGCCGCGGTGAGCAGCCGCGCGCCCTCGGCGGACTCCGACGGGTACCAGCGGTAGGGCACACGGTTGCGCGCGAGGAACTCGCGCACCTGCGAGGAGCGCGCCGACCACCGGTGCCCGACGACGACCGTCTCGGCCGGCCGGCGCCGGTCGGTGTCGGACCACGCCTCGAGCTGGGCGTCCACGACGGGGTAGAGCTTCTCCTCGGGCGGGTCCCACGGCTTGAGCAGGTAGTAGTCGAGGTCGACGACGTTGATCGCCTCGATCGCCGCCTCGGTGTCCGCGTAGGCGGTCAGCAGGACGCGCCGCGCGGCGGGGAAGAGGTCCATCGCCTGCTCGAGCAGCTCGACGCCGGTCATGCCAGGCATGCGGTGGTCGGCGAGCACGACGGCGACGTCCTCGCCCCGTAGCGCGAGCTCGCGCAGCGCGTCGAGCGTCTCGGCCCCCGACTCGGCGCGCACGATGCGGTACCGGTCGCCGTAGCGGCGGCGCAGGTCGCGCGCGACCGCGCGCGAGACCCCGGCGTCGTCGTCCACGGTGACGATGGCGGGGCGGGTCGTCGCGACGGTCGGTTCCACACGGCCTCCTCGGGAGCCACGGACGGGCGAGTGCCATCCTCCCGCCGCGACGCCCGCGCGTCCACGGCGGCGTGGCGCAGGTCACTCTTGACGGCTGCCCTCGCTGCGCTAGGTTAGGCAAGGCAAACCTCAGGTTGCCCCGCCGCGATCCGCGGCGGTCCTCTCCCCGTACTTGGAGCCTCGCATGCTCTCAGCACGATCCGTCGCGCCCGCGCACGGTACCTCGACCGCCCCGGCCCTGCTCACGGGCACGACCGCGGGCGACTACGCGAGCACCCTGCACGCCGTCGTCGACGACGTGGCGGCGCGCGTGGCCGCGGTGACCCAGCCCTGGTCGGGCGCGAGCCGCGCCCAGCTCGCGGCGCTCGTCGACGCGGTCGACCTCGACGCCCCGGGCCTCGGCACCGACGCGGCGCTGCGCGAGGCCGCCGACCTCTACGCGACCCACGCCGTGTGGTTCCACGACCCCGCGTACGCCGCCCACCTCAACTGCCCGGTCGCGCTGCCCGCCGTCGGCGCCGAGGCGATGCTCGCCGCGATCAACACCTCCGTCGACACGTTCGACCAGTCGACGGTGGCGACCCTCATGGAGCGCCGCGTCGTCGCGTGGACCGCGGGGCGTATCGGGTACGCCGCCGGCGACGGCGTGCTCACCTCCGGGGGCACGCAGTCCAACCTGCACGCGCTCTTCCTCGCCCGGGAGCGCGCCGTCGAGCGTGCGGCCCGCGCGGGCGGACCCGGGCGGTCGGCCGTGCTGCCGCGCCTGCGCGTTCTCGCGGCGGCGTCGAGCCACTTCAGCGTGGCCCGCTCGGCCCTGCTGCTCGGCCTGGCCGACGACGCCGTGGTCCACGTCGCGGCCGACGCCGACGGCCGCCTCGACCCCGCGGCGCTCGCGGCGGCGGTCGGCGCGGTGCGCACGGCGGGCGACGTCGTCATGGCGGTCGTCGCGACCGCGGGCACGACCGACCGCGGCTGCGTGGACCCCCTCGCGGCGGTCGCGGACGTGTGCGACGCGACCGAGGTGTGGCTGCACGTCGACGCGGCGTACGGGTGCGGGCTGCTCGTGTCCCCGACGCGGCGGCACCTGCTCGACGGGATCGAGCGGTCGCGGTCGGTGACCGTCGACTACCACAAGGCGTTCTTCCAGCCCGTGTCCGCGAGCGCGCTGATCGTGCGCGACCGCGCCGACCTGGAGCGCGTCGCCCATCACGCGGACTACCTCAACCCGCGCGAGAACGCCGAGCCCAACCAGGTCGACGTGTCGCTCCAGACGACCCGGCGCTTCGACGCGCTCAAGCTCTGGGCGACGCTGCGCGCGCTCGGCCCGGACGGCGTCGGCGCGATGGTCGACGCGGTGTGCGACCTCGCCGCGGCGGTGCACGCCGACCTCGCGGACGACCCCGAGCTGCGCGTGCTCGGGCGCACCGACCTCTCCACGGTCCTCTTCCGGTACGAGCCGGCGGGCCTTGCCGCGGAGCACGCCGACCGGCTCGTGCCGCTCGTGCGGCGCGTCCTGTTCGAGTCCGGGCGCGCGGTCGTCGCCAAGACCGTGCTCGACGGCGTCCCGTGCCTCAAGCTCACGCTTCTCAACCCGACCGTGACCCCGGCGGACGTGCGCCACGTGCTCGACCTCGTGCGCACGACCGCGCAGGCGCTCGTCGAGCGCGACGCGATGCTGGGTGACGAGGACGGCGACGACGCGCACGCCGCGGACCTCGTCGCCTCGCTCGCGACCGCCGGGGCGGTGGCCCGATGAGCGTCCACGACGTCGTCGGCGTCGGCATCGGGCCGTTCAACCTCGGCCTGGCCGCGCTGTCCGCGCCGCTCGACGACGTCGACGCCGTCTTCCTCGACGCCGCGCCGGAGTTCCGCTGGCACCCCGGCATGATGATCGAGGGTGCGACGATCCAGGTCCCCTTCCTCGCGGACCTCGTCACCATGGCGGACCCCACGTCCCCGTACTCGTTCCTGGCGTTCCTCAAGGCCACGGGCCGGCTGTACCCGTTCTACATCCGCGAGTCCTTCTACCCGCTGCGCGCCGAGTACGACGCCTACTGCCGCTGGGTCGCGGCGCGGCTGACCTCGCTGCGCTGGTCGCGGCGCGTCGTCGCCGTCGAGCACGACCCGGCCGCCGACGCGTTCGTCGTGCGGGCCGAGGTCCTCGACGCCGACGGCGCCGTCACCGCGACCGAGGAGCACCGCGGCCGCCACCTCGTGCTGGGCGTCGGCACCGCGCCGGTGCTGCCGCCCGCGCTGCGGGCGCTCGCGGACCAGGTCGCGCGCGGCGAGCACCCGGGCGCCGGGCCGCTCGTGCACAGCGCGCAGTACCTGCCGCACCGCGACGCGCTCGTCGACTCCGGCTCGGTCACGGTCGTGGGCAGCGGCCAGTCGGCCGCCGAGGTGTACCGCGACCTGCTCGAGGGCGTGCACGGCGACGCGCACGGACCCGGGTACCGGCTCGACTGGGTGACGCGCTCGCCGCGCTTCTTCCCCATGGAGTACACCAAGCTCACGCTCGAGATGACGTCGCCGGAGTACACCGACCACTTCCACGCGCTGCCGCTCGAGCTGCGCCAGCTCCTCGGCCGCGAGCAGCGCGGCCTGTACAAGGGGATCAGCGGCGACCTCGTGGACGAGATCTACGACGCCCTGTACCGGCTGAGCCTCGACCGCCCCGTGCCGACGACGCTGCTCACGGACACCGAGGTCGTGGCCGCGCGCTACGAGCCGGGGGCCGGCGAGGCGGGGGAGTACGTGCTGCGCCTGCGCCACGCCCAGCTCGGGCGCGAGGTCGAGCGCCGCACGCGTGCGCTGGTCGCCGCGACGGGCTACGCCGCGGCGGTGCCCGCGTTCCTCGACCCCGTGCGCCACCTGCTCCGGTTCGACGAGCTCGGGCGGTTCGACGTCGCGCGCGACTACACGGTCGACGACGCGCGCCGCGTGCACGTGCTCAACGGCGAGGAGCACACGCACGGGATCACGGCGCCGGACCTCGGGTTCGCCGCGTGGCGCAACGCCGTGGTGCTGCGCACCGTGACGGGGCGCGAGGTGTACCCGGTGGAGGAGCGCATCGCGTTCCAGACGTTCGGCCTGCCCGACGATGCGGCCACGTCTCCCACCACGACCCCTGCAGGCGCGCCCGTGCCCGTCGGCGAGAGCGCGGGAGGCGAGGCCCGATGAGCACGGTGACTACCACCACGGCGCAGTCCACGGCCTCGACAGGGCTGGCCGTTCCGGCCGCGACCCCGGCCCCCGCGTTCGCGGTGCGGGTCCGCCTCGGCGCGGGGCAGGCGGACGTCTCGGTCGACGCCGTCGACCCGGCGCGCGACGCCGCGCTCGTGCAGGGCTGGCTCGCCCACCCGCGCTCGGCGTTCTGGCAGCTCGGCCACCTGGACGTGGACGGCGTGCGCGCCTACCTCGCCGAGGTGACCGCCGACCCGCACCAGGACGCGTGGCTCGGCCGCGTCGACGGCGTGCCCGCGTTCCTCGCCGAGACCTACGACCCGGCGCGCGTCACGCTCGCCGACGTCCCCGCCGCCGTCGCGCTCCTGGAACCGGGCGACGTCGGGATGCACCTGCTCGTCGCGCCGCCGTCGGGCCCCGCGCGCGGCGGGTTCACGTCCGCGGTGATGGGCGCCGTCGTGCGGTTCTGCCTCGACCCCGCCGGGCGCGGGGGGCGGCGCGTCGTCGTCGAGCCCGACGTGCTCAACGCCGCGATCGCGGCGAAGAACGCCGCGGCGGGGTTCCGCGTGCTGCGCGCGCTCGAGCTCCCGGGCAAGACGGCGCACCTCGCGGTCGCGACCCGCGCCGACCTGGACGCGAGCCCGCTGGGCGACGGCGTCGACCTCGCCCCGCACCTGCGGCCCGACCTGGCCGACCGGGCGCACCGCCACCTCGTCGCCAAGGCGATCGCCGAGCTCACGCACGAGCGCCTGCTCGCGCCGCGCGTGGAGGCCTGGCCGGTCGAGGCGGACGGCCCGGGCGAGTACGTGCTGCCCGTCGCAGGCGGCACCGTCGAGTACCGGTTCGTCGCGCGGCGCTACGCGCTGGAGCACTGGGTGCTCGACGAGGCGTCGATCCGCCGCACCGCCGTGCTCACGGGGCCGTCCACGCAGGCGGCCGCGCCGCGCGACCTGCCCGTCGACGCGCTCGACCTCGTCGTCGAGCTCCAGCCCGACCTCGACATCCCCGACGACCTGCTCGCCACCTACCTCGAGGAGGTGTCCTCGACGCTCGCGAGCGCGACCGCCAAGATCGAGCGGTACGAGCGCACCGGCGGCCCGAGCGCCGTCGACCTGCTCGGCGCCTCCTTCCAGGAGGTCGAGGCGGCCATGACCGAGGGGCACCCGGGGTTCGTCGCGAACAACGGGCGCATCGGCTTCGGCCTCGCGGAGTACCGTGCGTACGCGCCCGAGAACGGCGGGCGCGTGCGCCTCGTGTGGCTCGCCGCCCGCCGCGAGCACACCCACCTCGCGCTCGGCGCAGGGCTCGACGAGGCGTCGCACTACGCCGGCGAGCTGTCCGACGACGAGCGTGCCGCGTTCGCGGACCGGCTCGCCGCGCGCGGCCTCGACCCGGCCGACTACCTCTACCTGCCCGTGCACCCGTGGCAGTGGGAGCACCGCGTGCCCATCACGTTCGCCGCCGACGTCGCGCGCGGCGACCTCGTGCCGGTCGGCCAGGGGGCCGACGAGTACCAGCCGCAGCAGTCGATCCGCACGCTGTTCAACCTCACCCGTCCCGACCGCCACTACGTCAAGGTCGCGCTCGCGATCCAGAACATGGGGTTCCTGCGCGGGCTGTCGCCCGCGTACATGCGCGACACCCCCGCGATCAACGACTGGGTCGCCGACCTCGTCGCCGCCGACCCGGAGCTCGGCGGCCGCGGGTTCACCGTGCTGCGCGAGCTCGCCTCGATCGGGTACACCGGCGACGTCTACCACCGCACCGCCACCCCCTCGGCGCACCGCAAGATGCTCGCCGCGCTGTGGCGCGAGAGCCCCGTGCCGCGCACCGCGCCCGGGGAGCGCCTCGCGACGATGGCCTCGCTCCTGCACCGCGACCCCGACGGCGCCGCGCACGCCACGGCGCTCGTGCGCGCCTCCGGGCTCGACCCCGCCGACTGGGTGCGCGCCTACCTCGACGCCTACCTGCGCCCGCTCGCCCACGCGCTGCTCGCGCACGACCTCGCGTTCATGCCGCACGGGGAGAACCTCATCCTCGTCCTGCGCGACCACGTGGTCGTCCGCGCGGTCATGAAGGACGTCGGCGAGGAGATCGCCGTCCTCGGGGACGCCCCGCTCCCGCCCGGCGTCGAGCGCGTGCGCGCCGTCGTCGACGACGAGGAGAAGGCGCTCGCGGTCTTCACCGACGTGTACGACGGCGTCCTGCGCCACCTCGCCGCGATCCTCGCCGGGGACGGGGTGCTGCCCGAGGACCGGTTCTGGCGCCTCGTCGCCGAGTGCCTCGACGCGCACCGCGCGGACCACCCCGACCTGCGCAGCGGCGTCGACCTGCGGGCCCCGCGGTTCGCGCACTCGTGCCTCAACCGGCTCCAGCTGCGCAACACGCTCCAGATGGTCGACCTCGCCGACCAGTCCGCGTCCCTCCTGTACGCGGGCACGCTCGCCAACCCCGCCGCGCGGGACGCCTGACGTGGGCACCCCGGGGCTGCCGGGCGTCCCGCCCGGCGGGTTCGCCGTGCACCGCGACGCGTGGGGTGTGCCGCACGTGCGCGCGGCCGACGAGCTCGCGCTCGCGCGCGGCCAGGGGTACGTCACCGCGCTCGACCGCGGCTGGCAGATCGAGGTCGACCGGTGGCGCGCCGAGGGACGCCTCGCCGAGCGACTCGGCGCGCCCGGTATCGCGTGGGACCGGTTCGCCCACCGCGTGCGCCTCGCCGACACCGCGCGCCGCGCCTACGCGGCGCTCGCGGACGACGACCGCGCCTGGGTCGACGCGTACACGGCGGGCGTCAACGAGGGCCTGGCGCGGGGCCGCGACGTGCCCGAGCTGCACGCGCTCGCCGACCCGGCGTGGCCCGGCGGCGGCGACCTGCCGCCGCACGAGCCGTGGCCCGCGTGGGCGCCGCTCGGCGTGTTCCTCGTCGCGCACGTCCTGTTCTCCGGCTTCCCGCACGTGCTGTGGCGCGACCACGTCGCCCGGACGCTCGGGGACGCCGTCGCGCGGTCTCGGCCCGACGTGCGGCTCGCCGACGTGCTCGACCTGCTCGCCGTGGACGGCGGACCCGGCTCGGGGTCGAACGCGTGGGCGCTCGCGGGTGCGCGCACCCGCAGCGGGGCGCCGCTGCTCGCGGGCGACCCGCACCGGCTGCTCGAGCTGCCGGGGGTCTACCAGCAGGTGCGCCTCGCGTGCGACGACTACGACGTCGTGGGCCTCGCGTTCCCCGGTGTCCCCGGGCTCCCGCACTTCGGCCACGCCGGTGCTGCGGCCTGGGGCGTGACCAACGCGATGGCGCACCACGTCGACGTCGTCGCCGAGCGCCTGCACCGGACGGCCGACGGCGGGGTCGAGGCGCTCGGGCCGGACGGGCCGGAGCCCGCGGACGTCGTCGTCGCGACCGTGCGCGTGCGCGCCACCGGCGGGCCCGTGGAGCACCGGGTGGAGACGGTCGAGACGGTGCGCGGCGTCGTCGTGACCGGCGGCCCGGACGAGCCCGACCGCACGTTCGCGGTCCGCCTGCCCGCGCGCGTCGATGCCGACCTCGGCGTCGGCGCATGGCGGCGGCTGCTGCGGGCCCGCTCGGCGCGCGACGTCACGGACGCGTTCGCGACGTGGGTCGACCCGGTGGACCGCGTCCTTGCGGCGGACCGGGACACGGTGCTGTCGGTCACCGCGGGCCGCGTGCCGCACCGAGACGTGGCGGGGCGGGCCCTGCCGCTGCCCGCGTGGTCCGACGCCGCACGCGCCCGCCCGTGGGTCGTGCCGCCCGGTCCCGTGGTCGTCGAGGACGTCGCGGTCGACGCGAACGAGCGCCCCGCGCGCCCGGAGATCGACCTCGGCCACACCTACGCACCGCCGCACCGCGCGCGGCGGATCCGCGCGCTGCTCGACGCGGCCGGAGACGACGGGACGGCCGCGGACCAGTCGCGCGTGCACGGGGACACGCTGCTCTGGGGCGCCGGCGACCTGCTGCGCTGGCTCGACGAGGCCGCGGGCGGCGTGCCCTCGGGCGACGGGGAGGCCGGTGACGAGGGCACCCCCGGTGCAGTCGTCGGCTCCGCGGACGGGCTCGACCCCCGGTCGGTGCGGGCGGCCCGCCGCCTGCGCGCGTGGGACCGCCGCATGGACGCCGACAACGCCGACGCGGCCCTGTTCGCCGCGTGGCGCGCCGCGCTCGCGCGCCGGGTCGCCGCGCACCCGGCGCTCGCGCCCCTGCACGTGCCGCACGGGCTCGACCCGGTCTTCGCCCCGTGGCTCTCGGTCACGGCGCGCGTCGCGGACGCGCTGCCGGCACTGCTCGGTGCCGACTGGCTGGGGATCGACGGTGCGGACGAGGCGTGGGGCGCGCTGAGCGAGGTCGTCCGCGGGCTCGGGGACACGGACGACCACGACGGGGGAGACCCGAGGCCGACGGACGCCGCGCCCGTGTGGGGCGACACCCACCGGGTGCTCGGCCTGCACGTGCTGCTCGACGTGCAGGGCGCCACGGCACCGCGCGTGCCGTCGCTGCCGCTCGCCGGGGACACGGACACCGTGCGCTGCACCGCGAGCGTGCCCGGGATCAGCGACGTGTGCGTGCGCGGGTCGGTCGCGCGCTGGGTGTGGGACCTGGACGACCGCGACGCGAGCCGGTGGGGCGTGCCGTTCGGCGCGAGCGGAGACCCGCGCTCGCCGCACTTCGCCGACCAGCTCGCCGCGTGGGCCGACGCCGAGACCGTGCCCGTCGTGACCGACTGGACCCTGCTGCGCCACGAGGAGACCCGATGACGACCCCCACGAGGACCGCGACCCGCGCCGACGTGGCGACCGGACCGGGTGGCGAGGCCGACCTCCCCGCGCCCGCTGCCGACGTCGCTCACACGGGGAGCGGACGGCTCCTGACGGGGGCGCCGGGCGAGCTCCTGCTGACGCACGACGCCCCGGGCGGCGGGCGGCTGACGCTGCGCGTGCTCGACCCCGACGCCGACGCCGACGTGCTGCACGACTGGGTGACCCGGCCGGGGGCGCGCTTCTGGGGGCTCGCGGAGCTGTCCCGGACGGAGCTGCGCGACCTGTACGCGTACGTCGGCTCCCTGCCCTCGCACCACGCGTTCCTCGTGCGGTGGGACGAGACGCCCGTGGCGCTGCTGCAGACGTACGAGCCGGAGCACGACCCGGTCGGCGAGGCGTACCCGGCGCGGCCCGGCGACGTCGGCGCGCACTTCCTGCTCGGCGCACGTGGGCCCCGGGGCACGGACCTGTGGGGCGCGGTCGGCCCGCTGCTCGTCGCGTTCTGCTTCGCCGACGCGCGCGTGGATCGCGTCGTCGTGGAGCCGGACGCCGCGAACGCGCGCGCCCACGCCCGGATGCGCGCGCTCGGCTTCGAGGTCGCCGACCGCGTGCGCGTGGGCGAGAAGGACGCGGTGCTGGCGTTCCTCACCCGCGACCGCGCCGGTGCCCTCCTCGCGGCCGCCGCGGAGGTGACGCGCCACTGACGAGGGCCACCGGGGCGCCGTCGCACGGGACCGCCACGGCGCACGGGCCTGGCTCGCGCGCGGGCCTCAGCGAGGTCCGGCGACGGTGTGCCCCGCGTCGCGCAGCGCGCGCGTGGCCGGGTCGAGGCGTGCCTCGGGCACGAGCACGAGGTCGGCGTGGAACGTGGACGCGACGAAGACGGGGATGCCCGCCTCGGCGAGCGGGCCGACGACGGACGCGAGCACGCCCGTCGTCTCCAGCCCGTGGGCCGAGCCGTAGAACCCGGCCCACCGCTCGGCGTCGTCGAAGGGCGACGCGTGGCGCACGACCGTGAGCCCCTCGGGTGCGCGCACGAGCGCGACCCACTCGTCGTCCTCAGGGAACGTGGCACCGGGCACGTGCCCGAGGAGGAAGCGGTCGGGGACGACGTGCAGGTCGAGCGAGGTCATGGGCGGCACCGTAGCCGCTCGCGCCCACACGGCCGCCGTCGCCCCGCGGGTGTCGCGCACGGGGACGCGTTGGGAGCGCGCCGCGGTCAGCGCGCGAGGCGCTCGACGACCGCGCCGTAGAGCCACGGGGCGGCGCTCGCCGCGGGCACGATCGCCCCGCGGGCCGGGCTGCCCGCCCAGGCGAGCAGCCCGGTCGTCAGGACCCGGTAGTCACGGGTGGCGCGCGACCACGCCCGCTCGTACGCCACCGCGTCGTCGAGGTGCCGCACGGCGGCGTCGGCCTGGGCGAGCCCGACGCGCACGCCCTCGCCCGTGAGCGCGTCGACGTACCCGGACGCGTCGCCGACGAGGCGCACGCGCCCGGCGGTGCGCCGTCGTGCCCGCTGGCGCAGCGGCCCGGCCCCGCGCACGCGGCCCAGCACGGGTGCGTCGCGCAGCCGGTCGGCGAGCTCGGAGAAGCCGTCGAGGCCGGTGCCGCCGCGCTCCGGCCCGGCTGCCCGCTCGCCCGCGCGGGCGCGGCGGGTGAGCACGGCGACGCCGACGACGTCGGGCGCGACCGGGGTCACGTACGCCTCGGCGTGCGGGGCCCAGTGCACCTCGACGAGGTCGCTCCAGGGCGCGACGCGGTAGTGGGTGCGCAGCCCGAACCGGGCGCGGCCACGCGCGGGGGCGTCGAGCCCGGTGAGGCGCCGGACGGTGGAGTGCAGCCCGTCGCACCCCAGCACCCAGTCGGCGCGCACGACCGAGCGTTCGCCGCCGTCGTCGCGTGCCGCGTCGAGCGCGACGTCGACGCCGTGCGCGTCCTGGCGCAGCGCGCGCAGGGTCGCGTGCTCGATCGTCACCCCCTCGGCGAGGGCCCGTTCGCGCAGCGCCGCGTGCAGGGCGGTGCGGCGCACGCCGCGCCCGGGCCCGGCCGCGAACGGGTGGTCGGCGTGGCGCGCGGCGTCGCGGTAGGCGATGCCCGCGAGCCGGTGCCCGGGCGGGTCGACACCGAGGTCGAGCACCGCGGCGAGCGCACCCGGCAGCAGACCCTCGCCGCACGCCTTGTCGATGACGCCCGCGCGGCGGTCGACCACGACGACGTCGTGCCCGGCCCGGCGGCCGTGCAGCGCGGCGGCGAGCCCGACGGGCCCGCCGCCGACGACGAGCACGTCGGTGCGCGCGACGGTCACGACGACGCCGGGCGGGGCCCGCCCGCGGTGGCGAGCGCGAGCGCGCGCTCCTCGGCCGGGATGCGGAACCGCGCCAGGAGCACCGCGTTGAGGACGGTGAACGCGATCGCCGTGACCCAGCACGAGTGCACGAGGGGGAGGGCGACGCCCTCGACGACGACCGCGACGTAGTTGGGGTGCCGCAGCCACCGGTACGGCCCCCGTACTACGAGCGGGAGGCCGGGCACGACGATGACGCGCGTGTTCCACCGCGGACCGAGCGTCGCGATGCACCACCAGCGCAGGCCCTGGCTCCCGAGGACGAGGACGAGCATGGGCCAGCCCAGCCAGGGCAGGAACGGCCGGTCCGCGAGCCACGCCTCGGCGACGCACGCGACCAGGAGCCCGGTGTGCAGGGCGACCATGGCGGGGAAGTGCCCCCGTCCGGACTCGACGCCGCCGCGCGCGAACGACCAGCGGGCGTTGCGCGCGGACACGACCAGCTCCGCGAGCCGCTCGAGGGCCGTGGCGCCGACGAGCACGACGTACCAGGCGAGGCTCATCCGCGCGCCCCCGAGCGCGGCGCCCCGCGACCGTCGAGGCGCAGGAGCACGAGCTCGGTGCTGACCCCGGGGCCGAAGGCCATGAGGACGGCGGGCGTGCCGGGGGGCGCGCGGTGGCGCCCGAGCGTCGCGGCGAGCACGTGCAGCACGGACGCGGACGACAGGTTCCCGACGTCGCGCAGCGAGGCCCGGCTGAGCGCGAGGTCCTCCTCCGCGAGCCCCAGCGCGTCGCGCACGGCGTCCAGGACGCGCGGGCCGCCCGCGTGCACGACCCAGGCGCCGACGTCGGCCGGCTCGAGGTCGTGCTCGGCGAGGAGCGCCTTGACGTCCCCGAGCAGGTGCGCGCCGATGAGCTCGGGCAGGCGCGCGGACAGCACGATCTCGAACCCCGTGTCGCCGACGCGCCACCCCAGGTCGCCCGTCGTGCCCGGGTGCAGGTGCGAGCGGGAGTCGACGACGCGCGCGCCCCGCGCCCGCCCGCCGTCGCGCGCGGCCCGCCCGTACGGGCCGGGGCGCCGCGCGAGCGGGTGCTCGTCGCCCACGAGGACCGCCGCCGCCGCGCCGTCGCCGAAGAGGCCCGACGCGACGAGGTTCGCCGTCGACGGGTCGCCGCGCTGCAGCGTGAGGGAGCACAGCTCGACCGCGACGAGGAGCGCGACGTCGCGCGGCCGCCCGCGCAGCAGGTCGTCGGCCCGGGCGAGCCCCGCCGCGCCCCCGGCGCACCCCCACCCGAACGACGGCGTGCGTCGCACGTCGGTGCGCAGGCCGAGCCGGGCCGCCACGAGGACGTCGAGCGTCGGCGCGCCCACGCCCGTGACCGTCGTCAGGACGACGTGGTCCACCTCGTCGGAGCGCAGCCCCGCGTCGTCGAGCGCGGCACGGCACGCCTGCTCCGCGAGGTCGGTGCCGAGCGCGAGGAACGTGTCGTTGGCCGACCCGAACGTCAGCCCGCCGTAGTCCTCGACCGGCAGCGCGAGGTGCCGGGTCTCGACGCCCGCGTGGGCGTGCAGGCGGCGCGTGAGCGCGCGTCGCACCGGGTCGTCGGTGAGCAGCTCGCTCGTGACCCGGGAGATCTCGTCCTGGCGGTACGCAAGGTCGGGCAGAGAGGTCCCGACGGCGACGACGCGCGACATGCCCGCATCGTCCCACCGGCCCGGTCGGCCCGCGCGGGGGAGGTGCTCGGCTCCGGTGCCGGGCGCGGGGCCCGCCGGCGGGCTAGGTTGCCGCCATGGTGACCGGTCGCCCGCGGGGGCTCGTGCGGGGGCTCGTCCTCGCGAGCCACTTCCCGCCGACCGTGATGGTCACCGCGTTCGCCCTCGCGCTCTCGGTCGGGATCGGCGCGGGCCCCCGCACGACGACGCTCGTGACGCTCGCGGTCCTCGCCGGCCAGCTCTCGGTCGGGTGGTGCAACGACTGGCTCGACGCGCGCCGCGACCTCGCGGTCGGGCGCGCGGACAAGCCCGTCGTGACCGGCCTCGTCACGCCCGCGACGCTGCGTGCGGCGGCGCTCGCGGCCCTCGGCGCGTGCGTGGTGCTGTCCCTCGCGACGGGCGTGGTGCCGGGGCTCGTGCACGTCGTCGCGGTCGCGAGCGCGTGGTCGTACAACGCGCTGCTCAAGGCGACGTGGTGGTCGTGGGCCCCGTACGCGCTCTCGTTCGGCCTGCTCGCGGTGTTCGTCGTGCTCGCCGCGCCCGGGGACGGCCGGCCCGCGCCGTGGGCGGTAGCGGCCGCGGCGCTGCTCGGCGTGGGCGCGCACGTCGCGAACACCCTGCCCGACCTCGAGGACGACGCCGCGACCGGGGTCCGAGGCCTGCCGCACCGGGTCGGGCGGCGCGCGAGCTCCGTGCTCGCGCCCGTGCTGCTCGGCGCGGCCGCGCTCCTCGTCGTGCTCGCACCGCCCGGTTCGCCGGGTGCCGCGGTCTGGGCGCTGGGCGGGGCCGCCGTCGTGCTCGCGGTGGCCGCCGGGCTCGTCGGCGCGGTGCGACCGCGCAGCCGGGCCCCGTTCGCGCTGTCGATGGCGGTGGCGGGCGTGTGCGTCGTGCTGCTCGTGCTCGCGGCGCCCGCCGTCGTCGTCCCGGGCTGAGCGGGCGGCGGCGGAGTCGTCTGACGCGAGCCCGGGACGCGGGTCAGCGCGTGAGGTGGACGGACGCCTCGGCGGTGTAGGTCTGGAACGTGAGCGACGCGAACAGGTAGAGGCGCACCTCGTCGGCGGTGTGGTCGAGGTAGCCGATCGACACGTCCTGCCCGATCGTCAGCTCGTGGTCCCCGCCGCGCGTAGTGAGCAGGTACCCGCCGCGCAGCGCGGGCGCCCAGACGATGTCGCGCTGCACCATGCGCTCGAGCTGCTCGCGGATCGGGTACCCGTGGTCGCGGGTCTCGGACACCGCCGTGTACAGGTCGGCGTCGAGCACGAGCGCGTACGGGCCCTCCACGCCCGCGAGCCGCAGCTCGGTCTGCGCGGCGGCGACGGCGTCGGGCAGGTCGCGCGGATCGGCGGGGACCGCGATCGGCGGGTTGTCCGACCCCGGGCCGATGCCGCGGATCCCGGCGGCCGCGTACCCCTCGAACACGGCGCGGTCCTCGGCGCGCGCGAGCGCGGTGGCCGCGTCCTTGACCGGCTGCCAGTCCGAGTCCTTGGAGCCCCGCGCGACGTCGTCGACCGCCTGCCGGGACACCGTGAACGGCACCTGGAGCTCGACGAGCGGCACGACGTCGCGCAGTCGCGCCCGGATGCCGTCGTGCGGGGCCTCGACGTCGGTCACGTGGCCCGTGCGGGCGGACGCCGTGCCGAAGCCGAGCGGGCCCGTCACGTCGACCACGCGCCGCCCGGCCACGTTGCGCACGAACGTGCGCCGCGCCTCGTCGGCGATCTCCTCCCACGCCGCGTCGGTGACGGGCGCGAGCCAGCGGTGCAGGTTCGAGTCCCCGGGCGCGCCGGCGCCGCTCGTGGGGGCGACCGAGCCCAGGTCCGGTTCCGAGGTGCTCACGACGGCTCTCCCTTCAGCGACCCGATCGCGAGCGACCCGACGGGCGCGGTGGTGGCGGGTTCGACAGGTTCCGCGATCGCGGGACCCGGGTCGACGGGTGCGTCCTGGCCGGCCCCCGGGGCGTCGTCGGCCAGCGACTCGAGCAGGTCGAGCGAGGGGACGAAGAACGACGTCCCCGTCAGCGCGGTCGACACGTCGAGGATGTGGTCGTACCGGCCCGGCGGGTTCCCGACGAACATGTTGTCCAGCATGCGCTCGACGACGCCGACGTCCGCGGCGTACGCGATGTAGTAGGTGCCGAACTCGCCCGTGGACGGGTCGCCGAACGCCATGTTGTCGCGCAGGACGTCGCGCTCGGTGCCGTCGTCGTCGACGATCGTGTTGAGCGAGACGTGCGAGTCCGGGGGCTGCGCGTCGTCCGCGAGCTCGACGTCGTCGAGCTTGGTCCGCCCGATGATGCGCTCCTGCGCCTCGACGGGCAGCGCGCCCCACGCCGCGAGGTCGTGCACGTACTTCTGCACGACGACGTGGCTGCCGCCCGCGAACGGACCGTCCGGGACGATCGCGGCGCCCGCGGCCGACCGCCCCGTCGGGTTCTCGGTGCCGTCGACGAAACCCAGCAGGTCGCGCGAGTCGAAGTAGCGGAAGCCCGTCACGTGGTCGTCCACGCGCACCGCGTCGCCGAGCGCGGCCATGACCTGCCGGGTCAGCTCGAACGTGAGGTCGGCCCGGTCGGCCCGGACGTGGAACAGCACGTCGCCCGGGGTCGAGGGGGCGTCGTGCACGGCGCCCTGCACGGCGCGGAACGGGTGCAGCCCCTCCGGCCTCGGCGCCCCGGGCGGGCGCACCGCGTCCCAGAACGCCGCGCCCAGCCCGACGACGCAGGTCAGCCCCGCGGCCGACTGGCGGAACCCCACCGCGCGCACGAGGTCGTTGACCGACGACGCGACGTCCAGCAGGCGCTCGCGCGACCCGGACGACCCCGTGGCGCTGACGACGAGGAAGACGGCGGACTCGGTGAGACCGCCCAGCACGGGCTGCGGCTCGGGCACGTCGGCCGGCACGGCGATGCTCGCGCCGGTTCCCTGGGTCGTGTTCTGCGGCACGAGGCGAGCGTGCCACGCGTACCCAGGGAGCGCACCCGCGCCGCGTCCTCACCCCGCCGCGCGCACCAGGCCGTCGACGACGGCCGCCGCACCGGGGGAGGGCCGGTCCCCGTACGTGACCGCGAGCACCCGGCGTGCGGCCCCGGGCAGGGCCCGCACGTCCACCCGCGGGTCGCGGTGGGCGCGCAGCGCCAGTGCCGGCAGGAGCGAGACCCCGACCCCCGCCGCCACGAGGGACTGCACCGCGACGTAGTCGTCCGTCTCGAACGCCACCCGCGGCGTGAAGCCCGCCCGCTCGCACCGGCCCACCAGGTCGGCGCGGCACCGCTCGCAGCCCGCGATCCACGCCGCGTCCGCGAGCTGCGCGAGGTCGGCGAGCACGGGGTCCGCCCCCGGCAGGCCCTCGTCCCTGCCGGGGTCCGCCGCGGCGGCCGCCGCGCGCACCAGGAACAGCTCCTCGGCGAGCACCGGCACCGCGCGCAGTCCCTCCGCGTCGACGGGGGAGCGGTCGTGCTCGAACACCAGCGCCACGTCCACGGCGCCACGCCGCAGCGCGTCCAGCGCCTCCGGCGGTTCGGCCTCCACCAGCCCCACGCCCAGGCCCGGATGGTCCCGCGCGAGCCGTGCCACGACGTCGGGCACCAGCGTCGCCAGCGCCGACGGGAAGGCCGCCAGGCGCACCCGCCCCGCGGAGAGCGACACCAGCGCGTCCAGCTCGTCCCGCGCCGCGCCCACGCGCCCCAGGATCTCCTCCGCCCGCGCGGCGAGGAGCCGCCCCGCCGCCGTCAGACGCACCCCGCGCCCGTGCCGCTCCAGCAGCGGCACGCCCACCTCCGCCTCCAGGCGCGCCAGGTGGTGGCTCACCGACGGCTGGGCGTAGTGCAGCGACCGCGCCGCCGCCGTCACCGACCCCTCGCGCGCCACCGCCGCCAGCACGCGCAGCCGCGTCAGGTCCATCTCGACTCCCGCACCTGGAAAGCATAGGTCCGATCGATCGATCCACTCAGAACAGGCATTGGACCTATGGGACGGCGCGCGGCACCGTGGACGCATGGCCCCCGCAGAGCTCGCCCCGCCCACGATGCGCGACGTCCTCGACGCCCGCCGCCTCCTCGCCGCGCACCTCGACCCCACGCCCGCGCGCACCTACGCCGCGCTCGACCGCGCCACCGGGGCGAACCTCGTCGTCAAGCACGAGAACCTCCAGCCCACCGGCGCGTTCAAGGTCCGCGGCGCCCTCAACCTCCTCCAGCGCCTCGCGCCCGACGAGCGTGCCCGCGGCGTCACCGCCTTCTCCACCGGCAACCACGCCCAGGCCGTCGCCTACGCCGCCCGCACCACCGCCACCCCCTGCATCATCGTCATGCCCACCGACCCCAACCCCACCAAGGCCGACGCCGTCCGCGACCTCGGCGCCCACCTCGTCCTCGCCGGCGCCACGTTCGACGACGCCCGCGAGCACGCCACGGCGCTCGCGGCCGACGACGGGTCCCGACTCGTCAGCGCCGCGAACGAGCCGCTCCTCGTCGCCGGCGTCGCGACCGCGTACCTCGAGCTGCTGGAACGCGCGCCCGACCTCGACGTGCTCGTGGTCCCGGTGGGCGGGGGCAGCGGCGCCGCGGCCGCGTGCCTCGTCGCCCGCGCGCTCGCCCCCGACCTCGAGGTCGTCGCCGTGCAGTCCGCCGCCTCGCCCGCCGCGCACGACTCCTGGCGCGCCGGGGACCTCCTCGCGCGGCCGAACGCCTCGCGGGCCGAGGGGCTGGCCACCGGCACCGGCTTCGCGCTCACCCAGGCGATGCTGCGCGCGCACCTCGCCGACTTCGTCCTCGTCGACGACGACGCGATCGACCGGGCCGCCGCGCTGTACCTCACCGCCGCGCACACCGTCGCCGAGGGCGCGGGCGCCGCGGCGCTCGCGGCCGTGCTCGCCGACCCGGAGCGGTTCGCCGGCCGTCGGGTCGGTGTCGTGTGCTCGGGGGGCAACGCGAGCCCGGCGGAGCTGCGGCGGCTGGCGGCGCACCTGCCTGCGTAACCGGGGTCGGCGGCACGCCGGGCACGAGCGCCGGTCACCCGCAGGGCCGGGCCTAGGCTCGGAGCCATGGCCCGCTACCTCGACGTCCACCCCGACAACCCGCAGCCGCGCGCGATCGCGCAGGTCGTCGCCCTCCTCGAGGACGGTGGGCTCGTCGCCTACCCGACCGACTCCGGCTACGCGCTCGGGTGCCGCATGGACGACCGGGAGGGGGCCGACCGCATCCGCCGGATCCGGCACCTCGACGACCGGCACCACTTCACGCTCGTGTGCGCGGACTTCGCGCAGCTCGGCCACTTCGTCATGGTCGACAACTCCGCGTTCCGCTCCATCAAGGCCGCCACGCCCGGCCCGTACACGTTCATCCTGCGCGCGACGTCTGAGGTCCCGCGGCGCCTCGCCCACCCCAAGAAGAAGACCGTCGGCGTGCGCATCCCCGACGACACGGTCGCGCAGGCCATCGTCGCCGCGCTCGGCGAGCCCATCCTGTCGAGCTCCCTCATCCTTCCGGGGTCGGCGGAGGCGCTCACCGACGGGTGGGCGATCAAGGAGGAGCTCGACCACGTCGTCGACGCCGTCGTGGACGGCGGCGAGCGGGGCAGCGAGCCGACGACGGTCGTGGACTTCTCCGACGGCGCCCCCGAGGTCGTCCGCGTGGGCGCGGGTGACCCCTCCCGCTTCGAGTAGGGCGCTGGCGGGGACCCGGAGCGAGCACGGTCCGGCGTCAGGCGCCCGCGCCGAGAAGGTGGCGCAGGCGCGCGAGGCCGACCGGGTCGACGAGCGTGCCGCGCTCCTCGCGCACCCACCAGTCACCCGAGCGCCGCCGCTCGTCGCGCGTCGTGTACCGGTAGCGGAAGACGCGGGCCCGCACCCACCGCGGGGCCGGGCCGGCGGGATCGTCCGCGAACGGGTCCGTCGCGAGCAGGCGCAGTGTCGGGGGGTCGGCCTCCAGGAGTCGCAGGAGGAGCACCTCGAACCACCGCGTCCCCGGCGACCCGAGCGCGAGGAACCACATCTGCCAGTCGAGCCGCAGGTGGTACGGCGCGACCTGCGGCGGGCGCCGCCCCACGTCGCCGGGCTTGCCGGGGAACGCGTACTCGACCCAGTCGTCCGGCCCGGGGGAACGGGCTGTCGACCCCTCGATCACGACCTCGTCCCGCCGCCGCGACACCGACCCGAACGCCCCGTACGCGTTGACGAGCCGGAACGGCTCGAAGCTCGCGTTCATGAGCTGCCGACGCGCGACCAGGTTGCGCGCCGGGCGCACGCTCAGCACGAGCAGCAGCGCCGACACCCCCAGCACCGCCACGACCAGGGCGGCCGGGCCGCCCAGGTCCGTCCCGCCGTCGGGAACCCGCCCACCGCCCCCGAGCGCCGGCACCAGCCACGACCCCACCGCCGCCCACGCGCCGTCGCTCACCACCCCCAGCCCGAGCACGACCGTCAGCCAGTTCAGCCACGCGAAGTTCCCCGTCACGAGCAGCCACGCCTGCGTGAGCACCACGACGCCCCCCGCCACGCTCGCCACCGGCTGCGGGGCGAACAGCGCGAACGGCACCACGAGCTGCGTCACGTGGTTGCCCGCCACCTCCACCAGGTGCCACCACCGCGGCAGGTGGTGCGCGTGCCACGAGAACGGCCCGGGCAGCGGCTGCGTCTCGTGGTGGTAGTACAGCGCCGTCAGGTCCCGCCAGGCCCGGTCGCCGCGATCTTGATGAGCCCTGCGCCCAGCTCGACCCGGAACAGGCACCACCGGGCCGCCAGCAGCACCAGCACCGGGGGAGCGACGCCCCCGCCCGACGACCCCAGCCAGCCCACGAGGAACGTCACCTCGCACAGCAGCGACTCCCAGCCGAACCCGTAGAACCGCTGCCCCACGTTCACCACCGACAGGTACGCCGCCCACAGCAGCAGGAACGCGAGGGTCGTCACCCACCACGGGCCCCGCTGCGGCACCCCCACCACGAGCAGCCCCGCGAGCACGACGCCGCACCACGCCATCGCCACCACGAACCGGTCCGGGCACCACCGCCGCAGCACGCTCGGCCCGTCCCGCCACGACGTGCGGGCCACGAACGCCGTCACCGGCAGCAGCCCGCGCTCGCCCAGCAGCGGCCGCCACTGCCGCACCACCACGACGAACGCCATCACGAGCACCGCCGCCGTGCCCCGCTGGAGCACCTCACGTGCCACGTCGTAGTCCGGTGCCCAGAACCACGACCCCAACCACGTCTCGACGCGGCCGGGCCACCCGTCCGCCATCCCTCCACGGTAGGCGTGTGACCCGCGTCTCACCCGAGCGCGGCGGTCAACCGCCGCCCTGCCCCGAGCAGGTCCCCGCCCCTACGATCGGGGCATGAGCAGCCAGGGCCTCACCCAGTCCACCGACCGCATGCGCGACGCCGGAGTCGCCCCCGCCGCCATCGACGTCTTCACCCGCTTCTACCGGCTCCTCGAGTCCGGCGCGACCGGCATGATCCCCGAGGCGGACGTCGAGCCACTCACCGACGTCACCCACCGCGACACGCTCGACGTCCCCGACGCCGCCGCGCGCGACGCCCTCCAGCGCACCGCGATCATCAAGCTCAACGGCGGACTTGGGACCTCCATGGGCATGGACCGCGCCAAGTCCCTCCTCACCGTGCGCGACGCCGACCCGCAGCGCCCCGACAGCGGCCCCCTCACCTTCCTCGACGTCATCGTCGCCCAGGTCCGCGCCGCCCGGCACGCCACCGGAGCACCCCTGCCCCTGCTCCTCATGAACTCGTTCCGCACCCAGGACGACACCCTCAGCGCGCTCGCCCCGCACGACGACCTCGCGGTCGGCGACCTCCCGCTCGACTTCCTGCAGAACCGCGAGCCCAAGCTCCTCGCGAGCGACCTCACGCCCGTCGACTGGCCCGCCGACCCCGAGCTCGAGTGGTGCCCGCCCGGCCACGGCGACCTGTACACCGCCCTCTACGCCTCCGGCGCCCTCCGCGCGCTGCTCGACGCCGGCTACCGGTACGCCAGCGTCTCCAACTCCGACAACCTCGGCGCCGCCCCCGACGCCACCATGGCCGGCTGGTTCGCCGCCAGCGGCGCCCCCTTCGCCGCCGAGGTCGCCCGCCGCACCCCCGCCGACCGCAAGGGCGGCCACCTCGTCGTGCGCCGCAGCGACGACCGCCTCGTGCTGCGCGAGACCGCACAGACGCCGCAGGACGACCAGGACGCCGCCGCAGACATCGGCCGGCACCGGTACTTCAACACCAACAACCTCTGGTTCGACCTCGAGGCGCTCGCGGCCGAGCTCGACCGCACCGGCGGCGTGCTCGAGCTCCCGCTCATCAAGAACACCAAGACCGTCGACCCGACCGACCCGACCTCGCCCGAGGTCGTCCAGATCGAGTCCGCCATGGGCGCCGCCGTCGAGGTGTTCGACGGCGCCGTCGCCATCGAGGTGGGCCGCGACCGGTTCCTGCCCGTCAAGACGACGAACGACCTCCTCGTCCTGCGCTCCGACGTCTACGACCTCGACGACCGCTACCGGTTCGTCGCCCGCACCGACGCGCCGCTCGTCGACCTCGACACCGCGTACTACAAGACCATCGCCGCGTTCGACGCCCGGTTCGACGACGGCACCCCGTCCCTGCGCGCGGCGCGGTCGCTCACCGTCCGCGGGGACTGGACCTTCGGCTCGGGCGTCACCGTCACCGGCGACGCCGAGCTCGCCGACCCGGGCGGCTCCTCGCGCGTCCCCGACGGCGCCGTGGTCGGACCGGACGGGGTCAGCGACTGACGCCGAGCGAGAGTGAACACGGCCCAACCTGGGAGGATGCCGTCATGATTCTCCTGGGCGCTCGTGTCACGCGGTGGCTGACCGACGTGCCGCAGCCAGGGCTGGTCGAGGTCGAGCTCGACGATGTCGAGGGCCGCACGCACCGCCTCGTCGAGAAGTCGGCGGTCGTCGACTCGACTGGGGTCGTCCGTCGTGATGGGAGATTCCCGATCGCTGTCGACCTCGCCTGCCGACCTCGTACGCAGTACCCCGGACTCGACGCCCAGGGCAGGGTCAACGCTGTGGACTTGTCACCCTGGGGGATCGGTGAGGATGACACCGTCTACGCGATCGGCCGAGAGAACCTGACCTGGGCGCCTCCGGCGGTGTACTCCGACCTCTCTGTCCGAGCCCGCCAGGCGGCGGGGCTCGTGACCTTTCGTCGCTGGCGAGCTTCAGTCGGGTTGTCCGCCTCCGAGTTCGACGCGCTCGAGGAGCACCTGTGGCAGTACGCGCTCGTCACCTCCGAGACGTTCGACGCGTGGCACGAGGCGGATCCCCTGACGCGACTGGGTTCGTCCGGGTCGCTACCTGCGCCGCTGCTCCGCTCGCTCGAAGCATCCGGCATCGATCCGGTGGAGCTCAGGTCGGTCATCGTCTCTCTCATCGAGATCACCTACGGCGGACTCTTCGGTCGGATCGAGAGCCGGTGGTCGCTCAGCGAGCTGGCCACGGTGATCGCGTTCGCTCAGCGTCAAGGAGTCGCACCGGCCCCTGCCGACGCGTTCGCCGACTGTCTCTGGATCGACGACGACTGGGGTCGTCCCACCGAGGCGATCGTCAGCAGCTGGCGCGCTGTCGTGTAGACCAGCGCGGGGCGGGCAGCTTCGCAGGCGGGCGGCGGATAACAGGTGCAGCGCCACCCACCACGACCACCCCACGCGGCCGTGCGCCGTCGGGCACCGTGACCAGACCTCTACCTCGACCGACCAGGCGTCTATGTGTACGGATCGGGGCTCCACCTCGGCAGGTCGTGTGCTCAGGTGTGGAGGTCGACGACGCGGTCGGGGCCGGGGTGGGCCGTGAGGGTGCCGGACGAGGCGGCGGCGAGGTCGGCGGTGAACCGGCCGAGCTCGACGGGCGGGACGAGGACGGTGAACTCCGCCTCGCTGCCGTACGTGACGTCGTCGAGGGTGCCGTCGTGCTGGGCGGCCCAGTCCCGCAGGATGCCGTGGAGGCGGCCGGCGTCTGCGTGTGGGACGTCGACGCGCACCTCGGTGAGCACCGCGCGGCGCACCGGGCGCGCGACGTCGAGCGCCTCGCTCACCGCGGACGAGTACGCACGCACGAGACCGCCCGTGCCGAGCAGCACGCCGCCGAAGTAGCGCGTGACGACGGCGACGACGTCGGTGACCTGGCGGTGCCGCAGCACCTCGAGCATCGGGACGCCCGCGGTGCCGGACGGCTCGCCGTCGTCGGTGGAGCGCTGCTGGTCGGCGTGGGCGCCGACGACGAGGGCGACGCAGTGGTGGCGCGCGTCCCAGTGCTCCTTGCGGAGTCGGGCGATCACGGCGTCCGCGTCTTCGACGGACGCGACGGGGGAGAGGTGCGCGAGGAAGCGGGACTTCTTGACGACGAGCTCGCGGTCGACGGGTCCGGCGATCGTCCCCCACAGCTCACCGGTGCCCGTGCTCATCCCGCGAGCCTATCCGCGCACGGCAGGCGCCACGCCCGCCCGCCCGCGAGAGGGCGACCTGCCGCCGGAAGGGCGACGCACGACCACGGAGAACCGGTCTCCGCGGTCGTGCGTCGCCGTCTCGCTGCGCTGGCCCGGGTCGGGTCAGTCCGTGCCCGACTCCATGGCGGCCCGGTCGAGGAGCGCGTCGTCGCCCTCGGCCATGCCGCGTGACGCGATCACCTCGGCGCCGCCCTCGGGCATGGCGCCGATGAGCTCCGTCGCGGCGCCCTGGGTCGCGCCGATGAGCGCGGCGTGCGTGGTCCCGACGATCCCGATGCCGGCGTACTGCTCGAGCTTGGCGCGCGAGTCGGCGATGTCGAGGTTGCGCATGGTGAGCTGGCCGATCCGGTCCATGGGGCCGAACGCGGAGTCCTCGGTGCGCTCCATCGAGAGCTTGTCCGGGTGGTAGCTGAACGCCGGGCCGGTCGTGTCGAGGATCGAGTAGTCCTCGCCGCGGCGCAGGCGCAGCGTGACCTCGCCCGTGACGGCGGTGCTGACCCAGCGCTGGAGCGACTCGCGGATCATGAGCGCCTGCGGGTCGAGCCAGCGACCCTCGTACATGAGGCGGCCCAGGCGGCGGCCCTCGGTGTGGTACTGCGCGAGGGTGTCCTCGTTGTGGATCGCGTTGACGAGGCGCTCGTACGCCGCGTGCAGGAGCGCCATGCCGGGTGCCTCGTAGATACCGCGGCTCTTGGCCTCGATGATGCGGTTCTCGATCTGGTCCGACATGCCGAGACCGTGGCGGCCGCCGATCGCGTTGGCCTCGTTCACCAGGTCGACGGCGGACTCGAACTCGTGCCCGTTGATCGTGACGGGACGGCCCTGGACGAAGCCGATCGTCACGTCCTCGGTCGCGATCTCGACCGACGGGTCCCAGAACCGCACGCCCATGATGGGGTCGACGGTCTCGATGCCGGTGTCGAGGTGCTCCAGCGTCTTCGCCTCGTGCGTCGCGCCCCAGATGTTCGCGTCCGTGGAGTACGCCTTCTCGGTGCTGTCGCGGTAGGGGAGGTCGTGGGCGAGCAGCCACTCCGACATCTCCTTGCGGCCCCCGAGCTCGGTGACGAAGTCGGCGTCGAGCCACGGCTTGTAGATGCGCAGGGCCGGGTTCGCGAGCAGGCCGTAGCGGTAGAACCGCTCGATGTCGTTGCCCTTGAACGTGGACCCGTCGCCCCAGATCTGCACGTCGTCCTCGTGCATCGCGCGCACCAGCAGGGTGCCGGTGACGGCGCGGCCCAGGGGAGTGGTGTTGAAGTACGCGCGCCCGCCGGAGCGGATGTGGAACGCACCGCACGCCAGGGCAGCGAGGCCCTCCTCGACGAGTGCCGCGCGGCAGTCGACGAGGCGCGCGACCTCGGCGCCGTACGCGGTCGCGCGCCCCGGCACCGACGCGATGTCGGGCTCGTCGTACTGGCCGATGTCGGCGGTGTAGGTGCAGGGCACGGCGCCCTTGTCGCGCATCCAGGCGACGGCGACGGACGTGTCGAGGCCGCCGGAGAACGCGATCCCGACGCGCTCGCCGACGGGGAGGGAGGTGAGAACCTTGGACATGCTCAAAGTATGCGTCAATCTGCATAGGTATTCAATCTCGCGCGATGCACCATGTCTCCGCGAGTCCCTCGCGGCGCGTCCGAACTGGTAATAGTGTGCCAAGCAGGTAGGTTTGCGCCCGTGACCACCGACGCCACCGTCCCACCTGACGACGGCCCCGACGAGACGGGCGCGAGTCCCGCGGCGACGCCGTCTCGCTATCCCCGACCGACGGTCTCGCTGGACGAGGCCGAGTGGGTGTGGCGGACGCTCGCCACCGAGGCGATGGTGGAGTCGGCGAAGCCGGAGACGGTGCGACTCGCCGTGATCGCGGGGCTCACGCGCGCGACGGGCGCCCGCTACGGCGACCTCCTGCGGTGCACGGCCGAGGCGATCGACCTCGGCCCGGCGACGGCGCGGACGGGGGAGGGGAGGGTCGTCCTCACGCACGGCAAGCACCGCACGGTCCGCGAGCACGTGCTCAGCGCGAGCGTCGTCGTCGTGCTGCGGCGCTGGATGGCTGTGCGGGAGGTGCTCGCCGCGGACCTCGAGGGGTCGGTGCCGCGTGCGCTGCTGCTCACGGTGCACCATACGCACGACAACGGCGTCACGGTCTCCAGCGGCCTGCCCATCACCAAGCAAGGGCTCGTGCTCTCGTGGCGGCGGTTCGTGCACCGGACGAATGCCCGATACGGCGCTGTGCGGGCGCCGTTGCCGACCCGCTTCGAGCAGGTCCGGCGGGCGTGGGTCGAGGCGTCAGCGCCCGTCGGGAGCGGGATCGTCGCCGGTCCCGGGCTCGGAGACGACTCCGGGCGGGACGCCTTCCTCGCCGCCGAGCTCCTGGAACAGGGTGACGTGGAGGCCGGCGGGGGCGTCGAGCCGTGAGTTGAGCGAGCCCCAGGGGGTGCGGGTCGGGGGAGCGACGAGCTCCGCCCCGCCACCTACCGCGCGGTCGGTGGCGACCCGGGCGTCGTCGACCTCGAACGCGACCCGCAGGTGGCCCGCGACCTGGCGCCCGACCTCCACGTCGTCGATCGCCCGCTTGTGCGCGGGGTTCGCGATCTCGAGCGTCGCGTGCCCGACGTCGAGGATCGCCACCCGGTCGTCCTCGCCGTCGGCGTACGCGATGCGCTCGGGGAGGCCCAGGACGTCGCGGTAGAACGTGAGGGCGGCGTCATAGTCGTCCGCCTCCACGACGAGGCGGAGCTGGCGGACGACGGGCCGTCGAGGAGAGTTGTCGCTCATCCGGCGACCCTATGTCACCTCCTCAAAAAATAGTGTGCCAAGCGCTCCCAAACACCCCCGCTGCCGTACACGGCTCGCCACACAGCACGGAGAAGCCGGCCGCACGCCACGTCGGGTAGACCGTGGCGTGCGGCCGGCTCTGTGCTGCGGAGAAGCGGTCCGGCGGGGGAGCGGGCGTCAGGGCTGGCGAGCCGCCGCCTGCTCGGCCTTGCGCGCGGCACCGGTCTCGGTGCGCGCGCCGTCGGTGGAGAGGTCACCACCGGTCGACTCGAGGTGCGCGCGGACGAACCAGTGGAACAGCTCGAGGTCGTGCAGGTGCCCGATGAGCAGGTCGTTGGTCACGTCGTCGAGCTCCTCGGTCGCGGTCGCGGCCTCGCGGTGCGCCGTGATGACCCCGACGTACACCTCGTCGAGGGCCCCCAGGTGGGCGATGGTCGAGGCGCGGCCGAGCGAGTAGTCCTCCCAGCTCCGCTCGGCGACCAGCGCGCCGGGCGTGCCCTGCGGGGAGACACCCAGCGTCGCGATGCGCTCCGCGACGGCGTCGACCATCGCGCGGACGGCGTCGACCTGCGGGTCGATCATCTCGTGCACCGCGATGAAGTGGGGTCCGACGACGTTCCAGTGGATGTGCTTGAGCGTGAGCTGAAGATCGTTGAGCGCGTGCAGGCGCTCCTGGAGGATCCCGGCGACCTTCGCCCCTTCCTCGGGGGTGAGCGACGGGACGGTGTACTTCGGCAGGTCGGAGCGAGCGGCCATGGGTGCCTCCTCGGGTCGGGTGCGGTCGCCGCGGTGACGGCGGGACGGCGTCGGGCGCCGTCCCGCCATCGTCGGGCGGTCCCCGGCCGCTCGCAGCGCGACGTCAGTCCCGCGGCGAGACGAGCAGCACGAGGCCCAGCACCGCGATCCCGCCGAGTGCGCTGGCGACCGCCGACGAGACGTCTCCCGCGGTGATCGCCTGCACGGCGAGCGCCACCACGAGGAGCACGGCCTGGAGCACGACGACCCTGCGGAGGTCGGGCACGACGGCGCGCAGCTCCGCGCGCGCCTCGGGGGGCACGTGGTCCGACCACCAGGCGGTGCGCAGGACGAGGTGACCCAGCGGGAGGAGGGCGAGCACGACGGGGTCGAAGGGCGCGTTCCCGTCCGCGAGCATGACGAGCCCGCCGAGGAGCACGAGCAGGTGGGGCACCGGCGGTGCGGGCAGGTAGGCGGTGACGGCCCCGAGGCCGAGCGCGGCACCCCAGACGAACGACGGTGCGAGCCCGGTCGTCTGGAGCGCGGCTCCGGCGAAGGCGGTGGCGAGGGCGAGGAGGAGGACGCGCGGGCCCCACCCGGGGAAGGTGCGCGCGGTCTCGACCTGGAGGCGGGGGCGTGGTCCGGCGGTGACGACCTCGCGTCGGGCGGGTCGCCTCATCGGGTGCTCCCGGCAGGGGTCGGGCGACCGGGTCCTTGCCGGTCGAGGCGTCGTGCCGCGAGCTCGAGCGTCCCGCGCGCGCCGTCGGCGCCGGGCGTGCCGTCGTACCAGCGTGCGACGACGATCCCGCGCTCTCGCAGGTCGTGGACGCGGTCCGCGCGCTCGTGGCGCGTGACGGTCCAGGCGGTCGCGACGTGGTCGTCGACCTCGGCGACGGAGACGGGTGGGAGGACGTCGACGACGACCACGACGTGTCCGGTGTCGTGCCACTGGCGGGCGAGGCGGGGAGCCTCGTCGTCGAGCAGGGTCGAGAAGAGGTAGACGGCGGCGCCGGCGGGGACCTGGGGCGGGCGGTGGCGGGCGGAGGGGTCGCCGACGGGTCGGGCGAGGGCGAGGCCGTGGAGGATGCGGCGCAGGTGGCGTCGTCCGCCGCCGGGACGGACGGGTCGGGCGAGGCGGCCGAGGTCGTCGAGGGCGACGCGGTCGCCATCGGCGAGGACGGCCTGGGCGATGGACGCGGCGGCGTGGCGGGCGAGGTCGAGGGACGTGGCCTCGTCGGGGCGCTGGGCGCCGACGCCGCTCCAGGTGGAGAGGTCGGGGGCGACGTCGTCGCGGGAGTCGACGACGAGCACGACGGTCGCCTCGGCGGTCCCGAAGGTCCGGCGGACGTAGAGGGTGTCGAGAGTGGGGGAGCGGCGGGCGGTGGCGCGCCAGTCGATGCGGCGTAGCCGGTCGCCGGGGCGGAAGGCGTCGACGTCGCGCAGCTCGGTGCCGTCGCCGGGGCGCCGGGAGGTGTGGGGGCCGGAGAGTCCGCGCAGGCGGGAGGAGAGGGGCAGGCGTCCGAGCGGGGTCGGGCGGGGCAGGACGAGGCGGCGCGGGCCGCGGGCGACGCGGGCGACCTGCTCCTCGACCCCGTCGGGCCCGTACGCGGCGTAGTCGACGCGGAGGGTGTCGGTGACGCCGGTGCGGGCGGAGGGTGCGTGCCAGGCGAGCTCGTGGGTTCCGGCCGTGGTGCGGACCAGGCGTTCGGTGACGAGGCCGCCGGGGGCGAGGGCGCGCAGCCGCAGGAGCTCGACGCCGGGTGGGACGTCGGCGACGGTGCGGGCGGCGAGGGTCCCGGCCGGGGCGTCGGTGTCGAGGACGACCCGCACGGTGACCGGTCCGTCGGGACGGTGGGTCCAGCCCCAGACGGCGCCGAGCAGCGGCGCGAGACCGAGGAGTGCGGCGTCGGGGCGGCGGAAGAGGACGCCGAGGGCGAGGAGGGTCGTGCCCAGGAGGACGCCCGCGGCGAGGTGGACGGTCGTGCGCCAGCGGGGCGCGTCCGTGTCGCGCTCCGCCGCGGGGGTGCTCATCCGCGAGCGCCGACGGTGGCGGGGCCGGGGACGGTCTGGAGGATGCCGGCGACGACGGTCTCGGGTCGGAGGTCGGCGGCCCATGCCCCGGGGGTGAGGGTGAGGCGGTGGGCGAGCACGGGGACGGCGACGCGCTTGACGTCCTCGGGCAGGACGACGTCGCGCCCGTCGAGCACGGCGACGCCGCGGGCGAGGAGGGCGAGGTTCTGGGACCCGCGGGGGGACGCGCCGACCTCGAGGTCGCGGTGGGTGCGGGTGGCGGCGGCGAGGTCGACGCAGTAGGCGATGACGTCGGGGTGGACGT
Organism: Cellulosimicrobium sp. E-16; assembly: GCF_049913115.1. Classification (NCBI taxonomy): domain Bacteria; kingdom Bacillati; phylum Actinomycetota; class Actinomycetes; order Micrococcales; family Promicromonosporaceae; genus Cellulosimicrobium; species Cellulosimicrobium sp. E-16. The sequence goes on along the minus strand of NZ_CP183974.1, from coordinate 2,381,180 downwards.
CGACCTGCTCGACGGCGGCCTGCATGGCGAGGACGGTGTCGTGGTCGACGACCTGGTGGACGACGGGGTCGTCGTGCCGGCGGGTGATGCGGCGGGTGAGGACCTCGCGCTCCTCGTCGCGCGCGGGGTACCCGACGGACAGGCGCACCATGAAGCGGTCGAGCTGTGCCTCGGGCAGCGGGTAGGTGCCTTCGTGCTCGACGGGGTTGGACGTCGCGACGACGTGGAAGGGGCGGGGCAGCACGTGGGTGGCGCCCTCGACGGTGACCTGGCGCTCGGCCATGGACTCGAGCAGCGCGGACTGCGTCTTGGGTGCGGTGCGGTTGATCTCGTCGGCGAGCAGCAGCCCCGTGAAGACGGGCCCGGGCCGGAACTCGAAGGTCCGGGTCGCGGGGTCGTACACGGAGGACCCGGTGACGTCGGAGGGCAGGAGGTCGGGGGTGCACTGGAGGCGTGTGAAGTCGAGGCCGAGCGCGCGGGCGAGGCTGCGGGCGGCGAGGGTCTTGCCGAGCCCGGGGACGTCCTCGAAGAGCACGTGCCCTCCGGCGAGCACGGTGGCGAGCGCGAGCGTGAGGGGTTCGCGGGCGCCGACGACGGCCGTCGCGACCTCGTCGAGGACGGCGCGGCCGTGCGCGGCGACGGCCGGCACGTCGAGGGTCGCGGGCTGCGCGGCGGTGCTGGCGGCGGGGTCGGCGGTCATCGGGGTGTCCCTCCGTCGGGGCGGTCCGGGGTGGCGTGGGTGGTGAGGGCCTGGTCGAGACGGTCGAGCGCCGCGAGCCAGGTGTCGAGCTCTGCGGGCGTCGGGAGGCGCCCGTCGGTGACGAGGTCGTGGACGGTGCGGGCGGCACGAGGGCCGAGGAGCCGTGCCAGGTGGGTCGCGGCGCCGGGGTCGGCGAGGTCGTCGATCCCGTGGTGGGCGAGGCGACGTTCCGTGAGGTGCCGCACCCGTCGGGCGGCGGTGACCGTGACCCGTCCGTCGCGGCCCAGGACCGACCAGCCGAGGTCGGACACGTCGCGCCGGTTGCCGTCGCGCCGCACGTCGGGGACGCGCGGCCACACGGTGTCCCCGGCGTAGCCGGTGCGGTGCCACAGCACGACGCCCGCGACGCCGAGGGTCGTGAGCATGAGGGCGTGCGCGGGCGAGGACCCGAGCAGCACGAGGACCACGCCGATCCCCACGACGGCGGCGGCCGCGAGCAGGGCGTGCCGGTCTCCCGGGCGCAGGCGACCCCATCGCTCGCGCGCCCTCACGGCCGCGCCTCGTCGTAGAGCGGGCGGTCGTGGGGCGCGGCCGGGTCGGTTGTCCCGTCCGCGGGGCGTCCGGCCCGCGTCGCGAGGTCCGCCCCGATGCGGGCGAGCGCGGCGCGTGCCGCCTCCAGGTCGTGCACGCCGAGCGGCGTCTCGCCGAACCGGGCCCGGTGGTACAGGCCGCGGAGCGTCGCGACGGCGTCCGCGTCCACCCGGGTGCTGGCCAGGACGGCGCTCGTGAACTCCGTCGGGGTCTGTGCGGGGTCTCGCCGGGTGCCCGCCCGCTCCGCGGCACGCTCGAGCGCGACCCACGCGGCGACGACGGCGTCGTGCGGGTCGGCGTCCGGCGCGCGCAGGTCGTCGTGGGCCCGCTCGACGGCGTCCCGCAGCTCCGGCACGACCGGGTCCTCCGCGGCGTGGACGGAGACGTCGCCGGGTGCCGTGACGAGGATCTCCCGTCGGCGACGTCGCGCGAGCAGGGCCGGGAGGTAGCGGCGCGCGAGCACGACGAGGACCACGAGCACGACCACGCCCAGGAACACGAGCAGGTATGCGTCGAACGACATGCCGCCCGTGTCGGCCAGGTTCCGGAGATCGTCCGGCCCGGTGCTCGTGTCGCGGATCGTGGCGGTGTCGGGCGGGGGCGCGACCGGGTCCTGCGCGACGTCGTCGAACCAGCCCGGCGTCTGCCAGCCCCACGGTGCGCCGACGGCCGCGGCGAGCACCGCCGCGAGCGCCAACGCGGCGACGGCGGCGAAGCGACCCGGCCCGGGCCGGCGGTGGTTCTCCCCCTGCGGTGCGGTCATGCGGGTCGCAGCGACTCGGCGTGGACGCCGGCGACGGCGGCGGCGACGAACGCGGCGGGGTCGGCGTCGAGGCCGCGGCCCATGGTGGAGAGCCGGACGGGGACGTCGTGGAGGGCGTCGAGGAGGGCGGGGCCGGCGGGGACGTCGACGAGGTGGTGGCGCCCGGTGGGGGCGGCGAGGGTCGCGGACTGCTGGGCGACGCGGCGGGTGAGGTCGGCGCCCCACGCGGGGAGCGCTTCGACGTCGGGCGTGGGGACGGGGACGGGGACGTCGCTGGCGGCGAGGGCGACGCGGCCGTAGGCGGTGAGGGAGTGGTGGGAGACGCCGAGGTGGCGGTCGCGGGCGTCGGCGCCGGAGACGCGCAGGGACGCGACGGGTCGGCCACCCAGGGCGGCGACAGCGTTGAGGGCCTCGCCGGCGGCGACGCCGGAGAAGCCCCAGCGGGTGCCGGTGCCGAGGTTGCCGGGTCCTTGGGCGACGACGACGAGGTCGGCGCCGGTGACGTGGCGCGCGGCGAGGAGGCCGGTGTGCACGGTGACGGCCTCGAGGTCGCCGCCGAACGCCTGCCCGACGGTGAGGCAGGTGTCGATCCAGCCGGTGTCGCGCAGGGTGGCGACGGTGCGGGAGAACGCGGCGGGCAGGGCGCCGCCGTCGGTCATGACGTAGGCGACGCGGGGTGCGGGGCGGCCCGCGAGCGCCGCGGCGTGCCGGGCGCCGGCGACGACGGCGGGCAGGGCGGAGTGGAGGTCGGCGACGACGACGGGGGTGGCGTCGAGGTCGTCGGCGTCACGGAGGGTGTCGTGGTGGGGGGACTCCTGCTCGTCGACGCCGAGGACGAGGGCCTGGAGGGGGGTGTAGCGGGCCTTGACGAGGTGGCCGGGTCCGGGTGCGGGGTCGGGCGGGAGGGGGGTGCCGGGCCGGGCGGGCCCGACGACGAGGGCGTACCCGCCGGTGCCGAGGCCGCGTGCGAGGGCGGAGACGTTGAGGAGCACGTGGTCGCCGGGGTCGGGGGTGCCGACGAGCTGGGTGTAGGCGAGGGCGCGCACGGTGGCGTCGGGGTCGTCGTCCCGCCCGGGGAGGGGGTCGTGGAGCCGCACGTGCAGCTCCTGGGCGCCGGTCCAGGCCTTCGCGTGCGACACCACGGTCGCGGTCCGCCACGTGATCACGCGGCACACCCTACCGAGCGACTAGCGTGGTGCCGATGTCCGAGCCCACGCCTCCCTCCGTCGCGCCCGATCCCGCGTCCTCGTCGTCGGGGTCGTCGCCGACGAACCCGGCGGCGCGTCTGCTGAACCTGGTGATCGCGCTGGTGAACACGAACGCGTCGATGACGAAGCAGCAGATCCGCATCAGCGTGGCGGGGTACGGCGACGCGCCCTCTCCAGACGCGTTCGAACGCATGTTCGAGCGCGACAAGGACACGCTGCGTGACCTGGGGATCCCGATCGTCACGGTGGACGCGGGCGGGCACGCGGACGAGGTGGGGTACCGGATCGACCAGGACGCGTACGCGCTGCCTGCGGTGGACCTCACGCCGGCGGAGCTGGGGGTGCTCGCGCTGGCGACGCAGTTCTGGCAGGACAAGACGCTGCGGACGGACATCTCGCGGGCGTTGACGAAGCTGCGCGCGGCGGGCGCGGGGGAGACCGCGATGGACGTCGTCGCGGGCCTGGCGCCGCAGGTGCGTCCGGTGGGCGACGCGTACGCAACCCTCATGGACGCGATCTCGGCGCGGCGCGCGGTGTCGTTCACGTACCGGGCGGCGAGCACGGGGGAGGTGCGGGCGCGGCGCGCGCAGCCGTGGCGGATCGCGGCGCGGCGCGGCGGCTGGTACCTGGTCGGGTTCGACCTGGACCGCGGGGCGCCGCGGTCGTACCGGCTGAGCCGCGTCGAGGGCCGGGTGCGGGCGACGGGCCCGCGCGACGCGTTCGAGGTGCCGGCGCACGTGGACGTGGACGCGGCGCTGGGCACGCGTGACGCGGGCGGGGTCGCGCGCCTGGCGGTCGTGCCGGAGCGGGCGGGCGCGCTGCGGGCGCGCGGCACGGTCGTGGGGTCGGTGCCGGACGCGCGGGCGGGCGACGGCGCGGGTCGTGATGTGCTCGAGGTCGCGTACGACGTGCGGTACGCGCTGGCGGACGAGGTCGTGGGGTACGGGGACGCGGTGCTGGTGCTCGGGCCGCCGGACCTGCGGGCGGCGGTCGTGCGGCGGCTGCGGGACGCGGCGGGGTTGGGCTCCACGCAGGACGCCGGGGCCGACGCGGGCACGGGCACGGGTGAGGGGTCGACGGAGGTGACGGGGCGTGGCTGAGCGCGCGGACGACCGGCTGGTGCGCCTGCTGGGCATCGTCGCGTACCTGGACGGGGCGGGGCCGGTGCCGGTGGGCGAGCTCGCCCGGCACTTCGGCGTCAGCGAGCGCCAGGTCCTGGACGACGTCGACGCCCTGTGGGTGTCCGGCACGCCCGGGTACTGGCCGGACGACCTCATCGACTTCGACGCCGACTCGATCGAGCGCGGCGTCGTGCGGCTCACGGAGGCGCGCGGCATGACCCGGCCCCTGCGGCTCGGCACGCGTGAGGCGGTCGCGCTCGTCGCGGCGCTGCGCGCCATGCGGGAGACCGCGGCGGTGCAGGCCGACCCGGAGCGTGCGGGCGTCGTCGAGTCGGTGCTGCGCAAGCTCACCGACGCGACGGGCGAGGCGGCGGCAGCGCTCGACGTGCAGCTCGCCCCCGAGGGCGACCCGCGCGTGGTCGCGGCGATCACGAGCGCGCTCGTCGCGGGCCACCGCCTGCGGATCCGGTACGTGACGGCCGCGGACGAGGAGTCCGAGCGCGAGGTCGACCCCGTGTCCCTGCACACGCAGGACGAGCACGCCTACCTGCTCGCGTGGTGCCACCGCGCCCGCGGGCGCCGCACGTTCCGCGTCGACCGCATCCTCGCCGCCACCGAGCTGGACCAGCCCGTCGAGGGGCACGACGTCGACCCCGACGTCGACTTCACCCCCACCGGCGACGCGCCGCTCGCGACGATCACGTTCGCCAGCCCCGCGCGCGCCGTCGCCGAGCAGGTCCCCGTCGAGTCCGTGCGCAACCTGCCCGACGGCGCGTTCGAGGTGCGCCTGCGCGTCACCAACCCGGTGTGGCTGCGCCAGCTCCTCACCGAGCGGGCGCGGCACGTGCTCGCCGTCGAGCCCGCGTCGGTCGCGCGCGACGTGCGCGACGCCGCGAGCGCCGCCCTGTCCGCGTACGCGCACCTGCCGGGCGGGCCCGACGCCGGTGCGGGCGACGCGGCGTCCGGCGAGCGGACCGCTGGCTAGGGTGGGCGGCATGTGGTTCTGGGTCTGGACGCTGCTCGTCGTGGGCACGCTCGTCGGCGCGTTCTTCCTCGCACGGCGCCTGTGGCGGTCGGTGAAGGGGCTGGGGCGCGAGCTGTCGCGCGCCTCGCAGGTCGCGGCGGACATGAGCGCGCGGGCGGACGAGCTGTCGCGGGCCCTGGAGGAGGCGCAGCCGTCGACCGCGCCGACCCTGTTCGACGACCCGGTCGTGCTCCAGGAGCGCGTGGACCTGCTGCGCGCCGAGCGGGCGGAGCGGCGCGTGCTGCGGCGGCGGCGCGACGAGCAGGTCTGGTCCCGCTGGCGCCGGTTCAACGCGTAGGGTTCACCGCGTAGACTCGCTCGCGTAGCGCCGTTCGCCTCGAGGAGGAGTTAGCCCATGGGCATGCTCAAGCCCTGGCACATCATCGTGCTGGTCGTCGTCATCCTGCTCCTGTTCGGCGCGCGCCGGCTCCCGGACCTGGCCAAGAGCGTGGGCCAGTCGCTGAAGATCTTCAAGAGCGAGGTCAAGGACCTGCGCGAGGACGACACCCCGCCGCCCGCGGCGGGTGGCACGGGCACGACGACCCCGTCGACCGGTACCTCCGCGCCGACCGTGACCGGAGGGACCACGTCGCCCGAACCGGGCGACACCTCGAAGGGATAGTCGGTGTCACGTACCTCCCGTGACCCCGAGGGGCGGATGCCGCTCCGCGAGCACCTCCTGGAGCTGCGCAAGCGTCTCTTCCTCGCCGCGTGCGGCCTCGTGGTCGGCGCGATCGTCGGATGGTTCCTCTACGAGCCGCTGCTCGAGGCGCTGCAGGCGCCGCTGCTCAAGGCGGCGGAGGAGCAGGGCAAGGTCATCAGCCTGAACTTCTCGGGCCTGGCCTCCGCGCTCGACATGAAGGTCAAGGTCTCCCTCTTCCTCGGCGTCATCGTGACGTGCCCGTGGTGGCTGTACCAGCTGTGGGCGTTCATCACCCCGGGTCTGACGACCCGGGAGAAGCGGTACGCGTTCGCGTTCCTCGGCGGGTCCGTCCCGCTGTTCCTCGGCGGCGCGTACCTCGCGTGGTGGGTCCTGCCCCACGCGGTCGACATCCTCGCCGGGTTCGTGCCCGACGGTGCGACCAACCTCGCCGACGCGCAGGGCTACCTGAGCTTCGTCATGCGCCTCGTGCTGGCGTTCGGTCTCGCGTTCGTGCTGCCCGTGGTGCTCGTCGCGCTCAACGCCGCCGGGCTCCTGCGCGCGTCCGCGATGGCCAAGGGCTGGCGCTGGGCGGTGCTCGTCGCGTTCGTGTTCGCCGCCGTCATGACCCCGACGCCCGACGCCCTGACGATGATCTTCGTGGCGCTGCCCATCTGCGGGCTCTACTTCGCCGCGCTCGGCATCAGCTACCTCCACGACCGGCGCGTCGACAAGCGCGACGCCGCACGGCTGGCTCTGTGAGCGCCACGCCCCGGCCGCGCCCCACCGGGCGCGGGGGCCGCGCATGAGCACGGTCGCGCTCGTCGTCAACCCGACGGCGGGGCGCGGGCGCGGTCGCACCGCGGGCGCGCGCACCGCCGAGGCGCTGCGCGCGGCCGGGCACGACGTCGTCGACCTCAGCGCCCCGAGCCTGCCCCTCGCCCAGGAGTCCGCCGACGCCGCCGTGCGCGGTCCGGTTGGCGACGGCGCGGGAGCACGGCCCGGGGTGGACGCGCTCGTCGTCGTCGGCGGGGACGGCATGGTGCACCTCGGCGTCAACGCGACCGCCGGGACCGGCGTCCCGCTCGGCATCGTCGCGGTCGGGACGGGCAACGACTTCGCGCACGGCCTCGGGCTGCCCACGACCCGCGCGGACCGGTGCGTGGACGCCCTCCTCGCCGCTCTCGGCACCGCCGAGAGCACCGTGTCCCCGGCGAGCGCGCTGCCGTCCGTGCGCGCGGTCGACGCCGCCCGCGTCACGGGCGAGCACCTGGTGGCGCCCCGCTGGTACGCGGGCGTGCTGTCCGCGGGCGTCGACGCGGCCGTCAACGCCCACGCGAACGCGGCCACGTGGCCGCGCGGGCGGTCGCGGTACGCGCGCTCGGCCCTCACGGAGATCACGCGGTACCGCCCGTACGGGTACCGGGTCATGCTGCGCGGCGTGCCGGCGGGGGACGAGCTGCCCGACCTGCTCGCCGGGGCGCCCCTCCTGCTCGACGGCGCCGCCCTCGGGACGAGCCCCGACGTCCCCGACGCGCAGGGCGGGCGGACCGTGGTGTGGGAGTCGCCGGGCGCGCTCGTGTCAGTCGCGAACGGGCCGCGCATCGGCGGCGGCATCCGGATCGCGCCGGGCGCGGCGCTCGACGACGGCCTGCTCGACGTCGTCGTCGCGGGTCCGTTCGGGCGCTGGGGCGCGGCGCGCATCTTCCCCGGCATGTACGCGGGGCGGCACCTGGCGAACCCCGGGGTGGGGACGCTGCGCGCGACGTCGGTGACGGTCGCGGCGACCGAGGCGGGCGCGGCCCCGCCGCACGCGTTCGCCGACGGGGAGCACCTCGGTCCCCTGCCGCTGCGGGTCGACGTGGTCCCGGGCGCGCTGCACGTCCTGGACGCCGCGGCGGGCCCGGCCGCGCGCTGACCGTCCGCCGACCGACCGACCGATCGTGGACGGCGCGCCGGTCGCGTGCCGGCGGCCCGCCGCGCCGAACCCCGCGCACCGACCGGCGACGTCGGCGCCGGACCGTAGGCTGGCACCATGACGGCCGCTGAATCGCCCGCCGCCCGTTACGCCGCGTCCCGGGCCCGCCAGGCGGCGTCCCGCACCCGGCTCGCGGAGTTCCGGCAGGTCCTCGACTTCCCCCTCGACGACTTCCAGGAGCGCGCGTGCGAGGCGCTCGAGGAGGGCCGTGGCGTGCTCGTGGCGGCCCCCACGGGCGCGGGCAAGACGGTCGTGGGCGAGTTCGCCGTCCACCTGGCCCTCGACGGCGGGCGCAAGGCGTTCTACACCACCCCGATCAAGGCGCTGTCCAACCAGAAGTACGGCGACCTCGTGCGCCGCTACGGCGCGGACTCGGTGGGCCTGCTCACCGGCGACACGACGATCAACGGGGAGGCGCCCGTCGTCGTGATGACGACCGAGGTGCTGCGCAACATGCTGTACGCGGGCTCGCGCACGCTGGAGGGCCTCGCGTTCGTCGTCATGGACGAGGTGCACTACCTCGCCGACCGGTTCCGCGGGCCGGTGTGGGAGGAGGTCATCATCCACCTGCCGGACGACGTGCAGCTCGTGTCCCTGTCCGCGACCGTGTCGAACGCGGAGGAGTTCGGGGACTGGCTAGAGATGGTGCGGGGCGACACGACGGTCGTCGTCAGCGAGCGCCGGCCCGTGCCGCTGTGGCAGCACGTGCTCGTCGCGTCGGCGAACCCGGCGACCGGGGTCGCGCACGCGGGCGGCGGGCGGGCGCTCGGCGCGGACCTGCTCGACCTGTACGCGGGGCACGTGGACCCGACGGACCCGGGCGTGAACCCCCCGATCAGCCCCGACCTGCTGGCCGCGTTCCGCGCGGCCCCGCGCACGAGCGCGTCGGGTCCGGGTGGGCGCCGCGGTCCCGGTGACCGCGGGTACCGGGGGCGGGGCGGGCGCCGCCCGGGCACCGACCGCGCCCTGGGGGCGCGGCGCACCCCGGCGCGGTTCGCCGTCGTGGACGCCCTCGACGCCGACGGGCTGCTGCCCGCGATCTACTTCATCTTCTCCCGCGCCGGGTGCGAGGGCGCCGTGCAGCAGTGCCTGGCCGCGGGGCTGCGCCTCACCTCGCCCGCGGAGGAGGCGGAGATCCGGCGCGTCGCCGAGGAGCGCACCGAGACTATCCCCGCCGAGGACCTGGACGTGCTCGGGTACTGGACGTGGACCGAGTCGCTCGCGCGCGGGATCGCGGCGCACCACGCCGGGATGCTGCCCGTGTTCAAGGAGACGGTCGAGGAGCTGTTCAGCCGCGGCCTCGTCAAGGTGGTGTTCGCGACCGAGACGCTCGCGCTCGGCATCAACATGCCCGCGCGGTCCGTCGCGCTGGAGAAGCTCGTCAAGTGGGACGGGACCGCGCACGTGGACGTCACGCCGGGGGAGTACACCCAGCTCACGGGGCGCGCGGGTCGGCGCGGCATCGACGTCGAGGGGCACGCCGTCGTCGTCGACCACGCGGGCCTCGACCCCGTGCACCTCGCGGGCCTGGCGTCCAAGCGCCTGTACCCGCTGCGCTCCAGCTTCCGGCCCACGTACAACATGGCGGTCAACCTCGTCGCGCAGGTCGGGCGGGACCGGGCGCGCGAGGTGCTGGAGACGTCGTTCGCCCAGTTCCAGGCGGACCGCGGCGTCGTCGGGCTCGCGAAGCAGGCGCAGGCGCACGCCGAGGCCCTCGACGGGTACGCCCAGGCCATGACGTGCGACCGCGGCGACTTCGCGCAGTACGCGGCGCTGCGGCGGCGCATCACCGCCCGCGAGGGCGACCTGTCGCGCGCCGCGAGCCGGTCGCGCCGCGCGGAGGTCGTGGCGGCGTTCGAGCGGCTGCGTCCCGGGGACGTGGTCGAGGTGCCGTCGGGGCGGCGCGCGGGCTACGTCGTCGTGCTCGACCCGGGGGAGGGCGCCGGGTTCGACGGGCCGCGCCCCACCGTGCTCACCCAGGACCGGCAGGTGAAGAGGCTCACCGTCGCCGACGCGCCCGGCGGCATCCGCACCGTCGCGAAGGTCCGGGTGCCCAAGTCGTTCAACCCGCGCGTCCCGGCGCAGCGGCGCGACCTCGCGTCCACGCTGCGCAACGCCCTCGGGGCGCTCGACGAGCCCGGCGCGCGCCCCGGGCGCACCACCCGCGCCCGGTCCGCCGCCGCGGACGACGCCGAGCTGTCGCGCCTGCGCGCGCAGCTGCGCGTCCACCCGTGCCACGACTGCCCCGACCGCGACGACCACGCGCGCTGGGCCGAGCGGTGGGCACGGCTCAAGAAGGAGCACGACCAGCTCGTGCGCCGCGTCGAGGGCCGCACCGGTTCCATCGCGCGCGTGTTCGACCGCATCTGCGACGTCCTGCTCACGCTCGGCTACCTCGCCCCGGGCGACGTCGCGGACGACCCGGTCGCCCCGCTGGAGGACGCCCTGGACGCGGAGGAGCCCGCGGGCGGGCCCCGTGACGACGGGGACGGCTCCGGCAGCGCGGGCGGACGGGCCGCGGACCGGGCCGGGCTGCGCGTCACGCGCGACGGGCAGTGGCTGCGGCGCCTGTACGCGGAGAACGACCTGCTGCTGGCCGAGTGCCTGCGCCGCGGCGTGTGGGAGGACCTCGACGCCCCCGCCCTCGCGGCGGTGGTGTCCACGTGCGTGTACGCGGGGCGGCGCGAGGACCACGGCGAGCCCGACGTCCCCGGCGGCCCCCACGGGAAGCTCGCCCGCGCGCTCGAGGCGACCACGCGCGTGTGGTCCGAGGTGGACGACCTCGAGGAGGCGCACGACATCGACGCGACCGGCGCCCTCGACGAGGGCCTCGTCACCGCCGTGCACCGGTGGGCCGTGGGCCGCAGCCTCGACGCCGTGCTGCGCGGCTCGGAGATCGCGGCCGGCGACTTCGTGCGCTGGTGCAAGCAGGTGATCGACGTCCTCGATCAGGTCGCGACCGCCGCGCCCACGCCCGCGGTGCGGCGCACCGCGCACCAGGCGATCGAGAAGCTGCGCCGCGGCGTCGTCGCGTACTCGAGCGTCTGACCCGACCGCGCAGGGCCCGTGGGAGCCGAGCGTGGCGGGTGACGTGCACGACACCCGGTCCCACCTGCGTGGACGCAGCGCCGGGAGGGTGAGGTTCGGGCGGTTGTGGCGGTATCGTGAAGGATTGTGGCCTCAATCCTGTACCGCGGCGGCGTGATCCACTCCCCGGCCGACCCGTTCGCGGAAGCACTCCTCGTCGACGACGGCGTGATCGCCTGGATCGGCGCCGACGACACGGCCGACGGGCTCGCCGCCCGCGCCGACCGCGTGATCGACCTCGACGGCGCGCTCGTCGCGCCCGGTTTCGTCGACGCGCACGTCCACCTGTTCGAGGTCGGGCTCGCCCTCGCGGGCGTCGACCTGTCCGCGAGCGCCGGCGTGACGACCCTCGCCGCCGCGCTCGAGGCGGTCGCGAAGGCCGCCGCGGTCGTCGGGGACGACGACGTCGTGCTCGCGTTCGGGTGGGACGAGCGGTCCTGGCCCGAGGGCCGCCCCCCGACGCGCGACGAGCTCGACGCGGCCGCGGGCGGGCGCGCGGTGTACGCGGCGCGCGTCGACGTGCACTCGGCCGTGGTCTCCACGACCCTCGCGCGGCGCTGCGCCCTGGAGGAGCGTCCCGGGTGGGACGAGTCCGGCTGGGTCACCGGGGAGGCGCACCACGTCGCCCGGGACGTGGCGCGGGACGTGTCGCCGGCGCGGCGCACCGACCTGTACCGGGCGGCGCTGCGTGCGGCGGCGGAGCAGGGGATCGTGTCGGTGCACGAGATGAGCGCACCGCACATCGACACGCGCGCCGGGCTGCGCGAGCTGCTCGCGCTCACGGGCGAGGCGTCCTCGGGGCTGGCGCACGTCGTCGGGTACCGGGGCGAGCTGTGCGCCACGGTCGACGACGCGCGCGAGCTCCTCGCGGACGTGCCGGGCCTGGCGGGCATCGCGGGCGACCTCAACGTGGACGGGTCGATCGGGTCGCGCACCGCGGCGATGCGGCTGCCCTACCAGGACGGCCCGGACCGCACCGACCGCGGGAGCCTCTACCTGAGCGCGGAGCAGATCGCGAACCACCTGTCCGCGGTCGGTGCGGCGGGCACGCAGGGCGGTTTCCACGTCATCGGGGACCGCGCGATGGACGAGCTCGTCCTCGGGCTGAAGGTCGCCGCGGAGGTCCACGGCCAGGGCGCGGTGCGCGCGGCGCGGCACCGGGTGGAGCACGCGCTGTTCGTGGACGCGTCGGCGCTGGCGTCCCTGCTGCTGTTCGGCGTGAGCCTGAGCATCCAGCCGGGGTTCGACGCGGCGTGGGGCGGCCCGCAGGGCATGTACGCGGCGCGCGTGGGCGCGACCCGGGCGGAGGGCCTGAGCCCGTTCGCGGACCTCGCGGGCGCGGGCGTCCCGCTCGCGTTCGGGTCGGACGCGCCGGTGACGCGGCTCGACCCGTGGGCGGGCGTGCTCGCGGCGATGTCGCACGTGGACCCGGACCAGCAGATCTCGGCGCGGGCCGCGTTCCGCGCGCACACGCGCGGCGGGTGGCGCATCGCGGGCCTGGACCACACGGGTGCCGGGCAGCTGCGCGTCGGTGCGCCCGCGCACCTGGCGGTGTGGCGGGGCGAGCACCTGGTCGTGCAGGGCGCGCTCGGGCGCACCACGTCGTCGTGGAGCACGGACGCGCGCGCCGGGCAGCCGCTGCTGCCGGAGCTCGGCCCCGACGTGCCGCGGCCCCGGTGCCTGCAGACCGTGCGCGACGGCGTCCCCCTCTTCGACACGTTCGTCTGACCGCTACCGCTTGACAGGGCCCTGAGCCGGAGTAGGTTCGACAGGGTGTTCCGGCCCCCGCGGCCGCAGGGGGTTCAGCCACCGACGACGACCCCTCGTCGTGCCGCGCCGGGTACCTGGCCGGGCCCGCGCGCTCAGTAGAAAACGTGCTCCGCCGGTGGCGGCGGCGTACGGGCCGAAGGGCGCGCGGGCCCGCACACACCCACCGCCGCGTTCACCCGCGCGGCCGCCGCCGCGGACCCCGGTCCGCGCAGGTGCGTGGCGTAGGGTGCACCCGTGCACGCCCCCGAGCCCACCGCCGCCCCGGCCGGGCGATCCCACCCCGCAGGACCGGACGCCTCCGCCCCGGACTCCGCGGCACCCGCGACCGGACCCGCGGAGACCGGTCCCGACGTCCCCGGCACGGCGGACGGGCGCACCCTGGCCGGGACGCCGTCGCGGCCGCTCACGCTGCTCCTTGCCCTCGCGGGCGGCCTGGTCACCGACGCGGCGTTCCCCGACCGCGGGTGGTGGCCCCTCGCCTTCGTCGGCGTCGCCGCGCTGTTCTGGGCGCTGCGCCGCGACGGCGCGCGGTGGGGCTTCCTCGTCGGTCTCGTGTGGGGTCTGGCGTTCTTCCTGCCGCACCTGTGGTGGGCCAACTACGCGACCGAGACCGTGCCGTGGGTCGCGCTGTCCGTCATGGAGGCGTGCTTCGTCGCCGTGCTCGGCGCCGCGTGGGTGTGGGCGCGGCGCTGGCCGTGGCTGGCAGGGAGCGCGTGGGCGCAGGCCGTCGGGTTCGCGCTGCTGTTCGTCGGCGTCGAGCAGGCGCGCACCGAGGTCCCGTTCGGGGGCTTCCCCTGGGGCCGGCTCGCGTTCTCCCAGGCGGACTCCCCGCTCGGGCGCGCCGCGTGGCTCGGGGGCGAGGTCCTCGTGTCCCTGCTCGTCGCGCTCGCCGGGTCGCTGCTCGCGGTCGCCGTGCTCGCGCTGGCGCACCGTCGCGACGTCGTGACGGGCGCCGTCGTCCCGGTCGCCGTGGCCGGGGCTCTCGTCGCGGCGCCCCTGCTCGTGCCGCTCGACACGCGCGCCGACGCGGGCACGCTCGCCGTCGGGGCCGTGCAGGGCAACGTGGGCGAGCCGGGCCTCGGGTCGTTCGCGAACCGGGCCGAGGTGCTCAACAACCACCTGCAGTGGACCGTCGCGCTGCTCGACCAGGTGGAGCCCGGCGACCTCGACGTCGTGCTGTGGCCCGAGAACGGGTCCGACCTCGACCCGCAGACCGCGCCCGACGTCGCGCGCGCCATCGACGACGCCGCGCGCGAGGTCGGCGCCCCGATCCTCGTCGGCGCCCAGGAGTACCCCGAGACCGGCGGCCGGTACAACGTGTCGCTGCTGTGGGAGCCCGGCGCGGGCGTCGTGGACCGGTACGCCAAGCAGCACCCCGCCCCGTTCGGCGAGTACATCCCGCTGCGGTCCCTGCTGCGGATCTTCTCCGACCAGGTCGACCGCGTGAGCATCGACATGATCCCCGGCACCGAGACCGGCGTCGTGGACCTCGCGTCCGAGCGCCTCGGCCGCACCGTGCCGCTCGGCGTCGTCATCTGCTTCGAGGTCGCCTACGACGGCCTGGTGAACGACGCCGTGGACGCGGGCGCCGAGGTGCTCGTCGTGCAGACCAACAACGCCTCCTTCGGGTACACCGCCGAGTCCACGCAGCAGCTCGCCATGTCGCGGCTGCGCGCCGTGTCGACCGGGCGCGCGACCGTGCAGGTCTCGACCGTCGGCGTGAGCGGCGTCATCGCCCCCGACGGCAGCCTCCTGCAGAGCACCGAGCTGTTCACCGCCGACCAGCTGGTCGCCGACCTGCCGCTGCGCACGAGCCTGACCCCGGCCGTGCAGGCGGGGGACTGGCCCGGGCGCGTCGTCGAGCTCCTCGCCCTCGGCCTCCTCGCGGCGGGGGTCGGGAGCGTCGTCCGCGAGCGCCGCGCGGACCGGGCGTTCGCGACGCCCGCCGCGGTCACGACCCGGGACGACGCGCGGTGAGCGAGCGCCCCGGGGAGCCCGCCGCGCCGGGCCGCGTGCTCGTCGTCGTGCCCACGTACGACGAGGCGCTGACCCTGCCGGGCACGCTCGCCCGCCTGCGCGCCGCGGTGCCCGACGCGGACGTCCTCGTCGTGGACGACGCGAGCCCGGACGGGACGGGTGACCTCGCCGACGCCGCGGCCGCCGCGGACCCGGGCGTGCACGTGCTGCACCGGGCGGGCAAGGAGGGCCTGGGCGCCGCGTACGTCGCGGGCTTCGGCTGGGGCCTGGACGCCGGGTACGACGTCCTGGTCGAGATGGACGCCGACGGCTCGCACCAGCCCGAGCAGCTGCCGTCCCTGCTCGCGGCGCTCGCCCCGGCGGGCGAGTCCGGGGACGGTGCGGGCGCGGACCTCGTCATCGGGTCGCGCTGGGTCCCGGGCGGACGGGTGGAGAACTGGCCGTGGCACCGCGAGGTGCTCTCCCGGGCGGGGAACGGGTACGTGCGCGTCGCGCTCGGGCTGGGCCTGGGGGACGCGACGGCGGGCTTCCGCGCGTACCGCGCCGACGCGCTGCGCGCCGTCGACCTCGCGAGCGTGGAGTCGCACGGCTACTGCTTCCAGGTGGACATGGCCTGGCGGGTCGCGCGCACCGGCGGGCGGGTGGTCGAGGTGCCGATCACGTTCGTCGAGCGCACGGCCGGCCGGTCGAAGATGAGCCGCGCGATCGTCACCGAGGCGCTGTGGAAGGTCACGGTGTGGGGTGCGCGGCGGCGCGCCGCCCAGCTCGCCGCCGCCGTGCGGGGCCGGGGGAGCCGGGCCTGAGGCCGGCGCGGTCGCGCACCGTCACGCGCCACGCCCGGGGTCAGGCCTGCTGGTCGCGGACCGCCCGGAGGAGCGCGGCGTGGGTGGTCGCGTCCGCGGCCGCGACGAGACCGCCCGCGCCGGAGTGCACGGGCCGGCCGTCGAGGTCGCTCACCGTGCAGCCCGCGGCGACGCACAGCGCGATGCCGGCGGCGAAGTGCACGCTGCCCTCCAGGTCGCCGTCGGTGACGTAGGCGGCTCGACGCCCGGCGGCGACCCAGGCGAGGGCCAGCGTCGTGGAGCCGACGCGCGGGCGGAACCGTGCCGTGAACGCGGTGCCGGTCAGCAGGCGCGCGGTGCGGAACGCCGGGGCGCGCGGGAAGGGCGGGTCGAGGTTGAGGTCGACCAGGCCCGGCCCCAGGGTCGGCACGAGCGGGCCGTCGCCCTCGGCCGTGCGCCGGGCCGCGCGGTCGCCGTCGCACCACAGCACCTCGTGCGCGAACGGGTCGGCCACGGCGGCGACGGTGGTGCGGCCGCGCACCTGCAGGGCGACGTTCACGGCGACGGCGGTGGTGCCCACGGCGTAGTTCAGCGTGCCGCACAGCGGGTCGACGAGCCAGCGTCGTGGTGCGTCGTGAGCTCCCGACCCTCCCGACTCCTCGCCGGTGACGGCGTCGTGCGGTCGCGCGGCGCGCAGCACGTCGAGCACCGCGCGCTCGGCGGCGAGGTCGGCGCTGGTCGCGAGGTCGCCGTCGGGCTTGGCGAACCGTTCCAGGTCCGTCCCGTGCTGCGCGCGCAGGACGTCGGCCGCGGCCGACGCCGCGGCGACGGCCACCTCGACGTCGGGGGTCGCGGGGGTGAGCACGGGGCGAGCGTAGCGGGGCGCGGTCGGTGCGGCGCTCCGCCGGTGACGCGCGAGAGGCCCGGACCCCACCTGGGGTCCGGGCCTCTCCGGTCGTCGGGCGACCGTGGGCGTCAGGCGCTGCGGCGCAGCTTGCCGGCGCGCAGGAGGCCGAGGCGCTCGTCGAGCAGCTCCTCGAGCTCGGAGATGGTGCGGCGCTCGAGGAGCATGTCCCAGTGGGTGCGGGCGGGCTTGCCGGCCTTGGGCTCGGGGCGCTCCGCGTCGCGCAGCAGCGCCTCGGCGCCGCAGCGGCACTCCCACACCGGGGGGACCTCGGCGTCGGTCGAGAACGGCAGGATGATGGTGTGCCCGTTGGGGCAGTCGTAGTGCGCCTGGAAGCGGGGGGCGAAGTCGACGCCCTCGTCCGACTCCATGCTCTTCGCACCGATGCTCATCCCGCGCAGCGAACGGTCGGCCATGGTGTCCTCCTGAGGGGTCTTCGGGGGTGGGTGGGCGCGCCCGGTGGGGTGCGGGCAGCGGCCCGGTCTACGAGAGGCAACGCCTCACCGTCGGTCGGTGTTCCGACGCGTCGTGAAGGTCCGGTGAACGTCGCGGGGTGTCCACGGCCTGGCGGTCCCCACGGCGTCGAGCCGGTCCGCCTCGGCGCGTCGCGGTCCCAGGCTCCCGGGTTTCGATGCCCGACGCAACTCGTCACGGCCGCCGCCGCCCGGACGTGCGCACGCTCACACCGGCACCGGAAGTGCCCGGGAACAAACCCGGGGGGTGCCGGGTTGAGCGGCATGTACATGCAAACGCATCGACCTAGGACTCACGGGAGCACACCATGCAGTTCGGCATCTTCACCGTCGGCGACGTCACGACGGACCCCACGACGGGCCGGACCCCCGACGACACCGAGCGCGTGCGCGCGATGCTGACCATCGCGAAGCACGCGGACGAGGCGGGCCTGGACGTCTTCGCCACGGGCGAGCACCACAACCCGCCGTTCGTCCCGTCCTCGCCGACGACCATGCTCGGCTACCTCGCCGGTGTGACGAAGAACATCGTCCTGTCGACGTCCACGACCCTCATCACGACGAACGACCCGGTGCGCCTCGCGGAGGAGTACGCGATGCTCCAGGTCATCTCCGACGGGCGCATGGACCTCATGATGGGGCGCGGCAACACCGGCCCGGTGTACCCGTGGTTCGGGCAGGACATCCGCAACGGCATCCCGCTCGCGATCGAGAACTACGCGCTGCTGCGGCGCCTGTGGACCGAGGACGTCGTGGACTGGGAGGGCAAGTTCCGCACCCCGCTCCAGGGCTTCACCTCCACGCCGCGCCCGCTGGACGGCGTGCCGCCGTTCGTGTGGCACGGGTCGATCCGCAGCCCCGAGATCGCCGAGCAGGCGGCCTACTACGGCGACGGGTTCTTCCACAACAACATCTTCTGGCCCATCAGCCACACGAAGCAGATGGTGCAGTTCTACCGTCAGCGCTGGGAGCACCACGGCCACGGCCCCGCGGACACCGCGATCGTCGGCCTCGGCGGCCAGGTGTTCCTGCGCAAGGACTCCCAGAAGGCGTGGGACGAGTTCCGCCCCTACTTCGACAACGCGCCCGTGTACGGGCACGGCCCGTCGATGGAGGACTTCACGCGCGAGACGCCGCTCACGGTCGGCTCCCCGCAGCAGGTGATCGACCGGTACGCCGCGATGCGCGAGCACGTGGGCGACTACCAGCGTCAGCTGTTCCTCATGGACCACGCCGGACTGCCGCTCAAGACGGTGCTCGAGCAGATCGACCTCCTCGCGGGCGAGGTCGTGCCCGTGCTCCGCAAGGAGATGGAGGCCGCGCGGCCCGCGCACGTGCCGGCGAACCCGCCGAGCCACGCCGAGCGCGTCGCCGCGGCCCGCGCCGCCGGGACCGAGGGCGCCGCGCACGTCGGCGGCACCGAGGACCGTTGGACCGGGCGCACCGCCGAGGACGACCAGGAGCCGGCGAAGGCCGGCGCCGCGTTCGGGCTGTGACCCGCGCCGTCCCGCGGCCGATCCCACCGGCCGCGGGACCGGTCGCCCGACGGCGTACGGTCGAGGGGTGCCCCGCGCACCCGCTCGACCTGCCGCCGTCGGGCACCCCGCACCACCCGGCCCGGTGACGGGCCGGCCCCCGCACGACCCGCCACACCCCAGGAGCACCGCATGACCGCCAGCACCCCCGCCCCGGACCGCCGCCTCGTCGTGGTGTCCGCCGGGCTGTCCAAGCCGTCCTCCACGCGCCTGCTCGCCGACCGGCTCGGCGAGGCCACCGTGCGCGAGCTCCAGGGGCTCGGCGTGAGCGCCGAGGTCGAGACCGTCGAGCTGCGCGACCACGCGCACGCCGTCGTCGACGCCATGCTCACCGGGTTCCCCACGGGCGAGCTCGCCGGGGTCCTCGAGCGCCTCACCGCCGCCGACGGGATCGTCGTGACCACCCCGCTGTTCACCACCACGTACTCGGGGCTGCTCAAGTCGTTCGTCGACATCCTCGACAAGGACTCGCTCACCGGCACGCCCGTGCTGCTCGGCGCGACCGGCGGTACCGCCCGCCACTCGCTCGCGCTCGAGTACTCCCTGCGGCCGCTGTTCACCTACCTGCGGGCCGACGTCGCCACGACGTCCGTGTTCGCCGCGACCGACGACTGGGCGTCCGCCGAGGCGGACGCCGGCGGCGGGCTGCCCGCCCGGATCGCGCGCGCGGGACGCGAGCTCGCGGAGAAGGTCGCCCTGCGCAAGAACACCGGCCCCGCCGACCCGTTCGCGACCACGCCCGACTTCACGGCGCTCCTCGGCGGGCTCTGACCCGCGCCCTGACTGCGCGCCCCCGGTCACCGGTGCTCCCGGCCGGGGGCGCGCTCACGTCTCCCTGACCTGCGACGACACCACCCGAGGGGTTGCTCTCGGAGGGTGTCGCGCGGCAGGATCGGGGGACCGACGACGACGGGGGAGCACCATGAGCACCAGCGCGACCGAGGGCCACACCGAGGCGCACCCGGCAGGACCCGCCTCAGCGACCGGCGTCGAGACCGTCGCCCCCGTCACGGTCGCGGTCCCGGTCGTCGAGGCGCTCGCCACGCACGCGGA
This sequence comes from Cellulosimicrobium sp. E-16, assembly GCF_049913115.1. Taxonomy (NCBI): domain Bacteria; kingdom Bacillati; phylum Actinomycetota; class Actinomycetes; order Micrococcales; family Promicromonosporaceae; genus Cellulosimicrobium; species Cellulosimicrobium sp. E-16. The sequence goes on along the minus strand of NZ_CP183974.1, from coordinate 2,361,574 downwards.
CGACCCCCGCCCCCCGACCCCGCCCCGTCGGCGACCCGTCGGCGTCGTGACGGTCCCCGGCCGGGCGCCCGACACGTCGCGCTTCGCCGCCGCCCCCCGCTACCCGGCCATGTTCCACGTCGCGGGCGGCCGGCTCGTGTGGGACGGCGCACGGCTGCGCCTCGTCCGCGGCGACGACACCGTGCTCGAGCCCGCCGGTCGACCCGTCGTGACCGTCACCGGGGACGGGCCGACCGTCGTCGTGACCTGGCGCGACGAGCACCCCGGGTCGCGGTCGACCCGCGCCGTCCTGCTCGACGGGTCGTCCGCCCGCTTCGCCCGGTTCGCGCGCTCGCTCGCGGACACGCGACCCGGGAGCGTCGTCGTCGACGACCGGACCGTCCCCTCGCCGCGCGTGCCGCGCCTCCAGCCCGACCAGGCGGGCACCGCCCGACGCCCCGGCGTGTTCGCCCGCGCCCTGTGGCGCGTCGTCGGGCGCGGCACACCCGCCGCGAGCGCCACCACGGGCGACGGGGGAGCGGCGCTCGTCGCCCGCCTCGAACGGCTCGCCGCCCTGCACCGCGCCGGCGACCTCACCGACACCGAGTTCGCGCGCGCGAAGCAGGCGCTGCTCGGCTGACGGTCCCGACCCGGGGGCGGGCGGGCGTCAGTCGCTCCTCGGACCCCACCCGGTCACGTCGACCTCCGCCATGACAGACCGGCCGTCGCGGAAGTCCCCGTACCGCGCCCACGCGAGCACGACCCGCAGCAGCACGATGCCGTCGTCGGCCAGCGACGCGGCGAACTGCGGGAACGCCGCCACGTACGCCGCGGCGCAACGCTCCCGGTCCGCACCGACCGGGACGTCCGCCGCGCCCTCGCACTGCAGGGTCGTCCCGTCCGCGCCACCCACGGTCACCGCGACGCGCGGGTCCCGGGCCAGGTTCGCCACCTTGCGCGACGTCGCGCGCGCGTCGAACACCAGCTCGCCCGCGCCCGTCGCCGCCACCGCGAGGAACGCGGCCTGCGGCCCGCCGTCCTCGCCGAGGGACGCCACGACACCCCAACCCTGCGAACGGACATAGCCGACGAACGTCTCACGATCCATGCCGCCACCGTAGCGTCCGGCACCGTCGGGCCGGCCACACCGAGGACCCGGCGACACGAAATCCCTGGACCGCCACGGACGCCGCCTGACACCGTCGCACGATGACGGAACCCCGCACCGACCTCGCCGGCACCGACCAGGAACGCCTCTGGGACGCCGCCGCTGCCGCGCGGTACGACACCCCCGGCGAGGGCATGTTCGCCCCCGACGTCCTCGACCCCGCCGTCGACCGGCTCGCGGCGCTCGCGGGCCGGGGGAGCGTGGTCGAGCTCGCCGTCGGCACCGGCCGCGTCGCGATCCCGCTCGCCGCGCGCGGCGTGCCCGTCACCGGCATCGAGATCTCCCGGCACATGGTCGCCCGGCTGCGCCAGAAGGCCGACGCGACGACGCTGCCCGTCGTCGTCGGGGACATGGCCACCGCCCGGGTGCCGGGGGAGCACGCGCTCGTCTACCTGGTGTTCAACACGATCGCGAACCTGCTCACCCAGGACGCCCAGGTCGAGTGCTTCCGCAACGCCGCCCGCCACCTGGCCCCCGGGGGCCGGTTCGTCGTGGAGCTCTGGGTCCCCGAGCTGCGCGCCCTGCCGCCCGGGCGCACCGCGACCGTGTGGCGCGACGAGCCCGGCTACCTCGGCGTCGACACCTACGACGTCCTGCACCAGCGCATCGTGTCCCACCACGTCCGGTTCGACGACGACGGCCGCGCCACGGTGGGACGCACGCCCCACCGGTACGTCTGGCCCGCCGAGCTCGACCTCATGGCCCGCCTCGCCGGCCTCGAGCTCGAGACCCGGCACGCCGGATGGGCGGGGGAGCCGTTCACCGCCGAGTCCCGCTCCCACGTGTCCGTGTACCGGCGCCCACCCCGACCGTCCCGCCCTACGTGATAGGCATCCTCGATGGACCTGTCCCGCCGCCGCACCCGACCCGCCGTCCTCGTCGGCGCCGCGCTCGTCGCCCTCACCGCCTGCTCCGGGACCGTGACACCCCAGGACCTCGTCACCCGCCTCGCCGACGCGCCCACCCCCGACGACGCCCTCGTCGACACGATGACGCCCGACGAGATGGACCCCGGCTCGGCGCGACGCCTGGGCGAGCTCGACGGGGTCACGTTCTACGCCGGGTCGGGCAGCCGCGACGGGCAGGACGTCGTCTGCCTCGTCTCCGTCGTCGAAGGTGACATCCCGCAGGACGACGCGGGGGCCGCCACCTGCGGCCTCGTCACCGACCTCGACGACTCCGACCTCCCGCTCAGCCTCCTCGCCCCGGACGGGACACGAGTCACCGCGGTGCTCGTCCCCGACGGCCTCCCCACCGACACCGACCTCACCCGCGTGACACCCAACCTCGCCGCCACGGTCTCACGGACCCCCTGACCGCAGGCGCGCCACCGCCCCGCTCACGCGCCCGACGACGCCTCGATCGCGCTCAGGTCACGCACCGCGAAGCGGTGGTGCTCCCACTCCTCCTCCAGGATCACGTGCACGCACGACAACGTCGTCTCCGGGTACTGCGGCGACCACGGGTTGCGCCGCACCACCGCCAGCTCCTCCGACGTCACGCCGGCCAGGAAGTCCCTCACCATCGCCACCCGGCCAGCGCGCGCCTCCAGCACGTCCGCGTACGACGGCGTCCCCGTCACGAACAGCGACAGGTCCAGCCCGTCCTCGGCCGCCTGCGGGCCCGCCTGCCCCAACGGGTGGAACGGCTGCTCCACCTCCAGCACAGCACGCCCCAACCACGCGTCCGTCGCCAGCACCAGGTGCCGCAACGTCTGCGCGAACGACCACTCGCCGTCCACCGACACGTCCACGGCGCTCGCGGGCAGGGCCGCCGCCCGGGCGAGCGTCGCCGCCCACGTCGACTCCAGCGCCGCCCACGCCGCACGCAGCCCCTCCGGGTCGCCGGCCCGACGCAGCTCCCGCCCCGGGAACCGGCGGTCCAGCTCCGCCTCCACGAAGCCCGTCACGTCGACCCCGTTCACGCGGAAGGTCGCGTCGCCGTCCGCGAGCCAGGGCGCGTCGATGTCGGCCCCCTCCACCTGCACGCCCCGCATGACCACGCCGGACAGGTCGGACTCCACGAACCGCGCCCCGTGCAGGTCAGCCCCGTCGAACGTCGCGCCGCGCAGGTCGTCGGAACGGGTGAACCGGGCCATGAGCGCCTCCTCGTGGATACGACCCGCCCGAGGACCCGACCAGCCGGGGGAGAGGCACCTGCGTGGCGACGGCGCCACGCACGGGCAGCCGGGCGGGGGGAGAGGCATGCACCTCGACGAACGGGGACGACGAACGCACCGTACGCCGCGCCACCCACGCCCACCAGACGACGACCCGACCACGGAGCCCCCGACCGTGCTGTCCCGACATCGCCGCGCCGGTGACAGCTGGTCCGCGGCGCCGGCCCGGGGGAGCATCGGACCATGCCGATCCTGCCGGCCGAACGCGACCCCCGACTCATCACCGTCCGCCGCGGCGGCACCCTCACCGACGACCACCACCGGCTGCTCGCCCGGTGGGCCGTCGAGTGCGCCGAGCACGTCCTGCCCCTCTTCGAGGACGCCCGACCCGACGACACCCGACCCCGCGACGCCCTCGACGTCGCCCGCGCCTGGATCCGCGGCGAGGTCCCCATGAAGACCGCCCACAGCACCGCCTTCGTCGCCAACGCCGCCGGGCGCGACCAGCCCGCACCCGTCAAGTACGCGGCGCTCGCGGCCGGGCAGGCGGTGGCGGTCGCGCACGTCGCCGCCCACGACCTCGGCGCGGCCGCGTACGCGATCCGGGCTGTCGCCGCGGACGCCGCGGCGCGGGGCGAGGACGCGGAGGCCGCACGCCTCGCGGAGCGGGACTGGCAGCGCGAGCGCATCCCGGCGGAGCTGCGCGAGCTCGTCCTCGACGACCAGCGGCGCCGGAGCGCGATCTGCTGGGACGTGTTCGACGACTGAGGCCGGGCCGGTCGCCGGAACGGGGACCGGTCGGATGCCCCAGGCTTCAGCGCAGGAGGTCGTCGTACGTGGCGAGGGGGATGCGGCCCTCCGCCGCGGCAGCGACCTCCCCGTCGCCGGCGACGAGGACGTCGGCCTGGAGCACGGCCACCGCCACGTACTCGGCGACCGCCGTGTCGTCCGCGTCGAGCTCACGGGCGATCCGCCACGCCGTGGCCCGTGAGACGCGGTCGCCGAGCAGCCGGATCTTCAGCGTCGCGACGCCTTCCAGGCGGGCGCGCGCGGACTTCTCGTCGAGCACGCCGCGGCGCACGTCGCGGTAGAGCATCGACAGCGCGTGGCTGCGCAGGACCGCGGGGCCGACGAGCGGGCGACGCGCACCGAGGGCGACGTCGTCCTGCACGAGGCGCAACGCCGTCACGGCGTCGATCGCGCACCGGGTGGACGGTTCGAGGGCGACGGATCCCATGGCAGCCAGTAGACACCCGAGGACCCGTGACGGCCCGAGAGCCGCTCGTGGAAGACGCCGAGAGAGAGCCGTCCAACCCCTTCTGCGAGCTGGTAGGCGTGCGTGCTCGAGAGGTGCGAGCTGCCCGTCCCGCCACGGGGCGGCCGAGGCCAGCGAACGGTCCTTCTGCCCTCGACGCCCGATCAGAGCGGTAGTTCGTTGGGGGCTGTAACAGTTCCCAGGTGTCGGTACAGGGTGTCTCGCGAGACGCCGAGCGCTCGGGCGACCGCGGCGCGGGACTGTCCGCCGGCGAGAGCGACCCGCGCGGCCGCGACACGGTCCGGGGTCATGACACTCGGGCGGCCACCGACCCGACCGCGGGCACGGGCGGCCGCGAGACCGTCAAGCGTTCGCTCTCGCGCGAGGTCGGCCTCCATCTGCGCGACCGCAGCCAGGACGTGGACCATGAGCCGCCCAGTCGCGCTCGAGGTGTCGATCGTCTCCGTAAGAGACCGGAGCGTGACGCCGCGGTCGTCGAGGTCGCGCACCAGACGCGCGACGTGCGCGGCCGATCGGCCGAGCCGGTCGAGCTTCGTCACGACGAGCGTGTCCCCGTCGCGCAGCCCGGCGAGAAGCCGGCCGAGCTCGGGGCGGTCCTCGCGGGTGCCCGAAGCCTTCTCCACGACGACGTCGCGCTCGTCGACGCCGCCGGCGTCGGTGAGCGCGTCGACCTGGGCGTCGAGGTTTTGCGCCGTCGTGGAGACCCGGGCGTAGCCGTAGGTGTGTGCCATGGCGTTGACGGTAGCGAAAACCCCCGGGTCGTGTTCCGCGGCACCAGGGGTTTTCGGACACTAGTTCTGCGACATGTTCGCTCGGCGTGTCGCGCCGGCCGCCGCGGTGTACGGAAAACGGTGGCGGTCTCAACCGATCGATGCACCACGAAGGTGGATGATGCGTGGTCGTGGAGGTTGGGATGAGTGTCGTGACGTCGCTGCCTGCAGCGGTGCAAGACGTCGTGTGGCAGGCATGGGGCGAAGGCGAGTCTCTCCGGCGGATCGCCGATCGGGCCGGCCTCCAGGAGCATCACGTGCGCAGGTACCTTCTCCGTCATGGCGGGGTGCGACCCGCGTTGCCGCGACGGTCAGCGCGGCACCTGAGCCCAGGTGAGCGGGAGGAGATCTCGCGCGGGATCGTCGCTGGTCTTTCTGCCAGGGTGATCGCCGAAGGGTTGGGGCGGTCTGCGTCGACGGTTTCGCGCGAGATCGCCCGCAACGGGGGCCGCGCCGGCTACCGGGCGACGCGGGCAGACGAGCGCGCCCGGGTCGAAGCCAGGCGCCCACGAGTGCCACGACTGGCGAGCGACCAGCGGCTGCGGGCGACGGTGCTTTCGCGGCTCGAGCTGGACTGGTCTCCGCAGCAAATCGCGGCGTGGCTGCGACGCGAGCATCCCGACGAGCCCGGCATGTGGGTCTCGCACGAGACGATCTACCGCGCGGTGTACCTGCCGGCGTCGCGGAACCTGCCGAGGGCCACCTACCAGCGGCTGCGGTCCGGTCGCACGATGCGCCGGCCCCGGCTCGTGAAGCGCTCGCACGGGCGCGGGCACCTGCGCGACATGGTCTCCATCCACCACCGCCCCGCCACCGTGGCCGACCGGATCGAGCCCGGTCACTGGGAAGGCGACCTCGTGATGGGCACACGGCCGAGCGCCGTCGCGACCCTCGTCGAGCGCACCACCCGCTACCTGAAGATCGTGCCGCTGCCCGACGGGATCAAGGCCAAGGACGTCAGCATCGCCGTCGCGCGTGCCCTGTTCAACGTCCCACCCGGCATGTGCAAGTCCCTGACCTGGGACCGCGGCCGCGAGATGGCCGACCACGCCTTCCTCAGCGCACTCATCGACGCCCCGGTCTACTTCTGCGACCCCCGCAGCCCATGGCAACGCGGCACCAACGAGAACACCAACCGCCTCCTACGCCAGTACCTCCCACGGCGCACCAACCTGACCGCTACGACCGACGACGAACTCGAACGGATCCAAACACGGCTCAACGAACGTCCACGTCGCGTGCTCGGCTGGTCGGCGCCCGCAGACGAGTTCGCAGCAGCCGCAGTGGCCGCGCGAGCAAAGCGCGTTCAGCGTCCGGCGACGAACGCTAGAAAGCCCGGTGCACATCAGCCGGCACGTACGAAGCGGACCGGCTCAGCGTCTACCTCCACGGTGGTGACATCGGTAGCAGGGTGGTCTGTCGGCACCTCAATCACCTGACTCACGGCCGTGAGATCGGCAGTGCACTCACGCGAGCCGCTCGGGCCCATCGAGACGGACAGCGTCGACGAGTCCTTCCACACGATGTCGACGGGGACGTCCACGCAGCTTGAACTTCCCCACATCGTTACGGTCAGCAGAGGTGGCGCGCTGGATGTCTCGAGCACCGCGTTGGTCCTGCCCTCCGGAGGTGGTGCAAGGTCCGAGTCCTCGGTCAGGAAGCGGTCTACGGCGATCGAGTCCCCACCCGCGCTGTCCTCGGGTGGTGCCGCCTCTGGCGACGCAGGGGCGCACGAGCTGAGGAGCACGAGCGCCGACGCGACAACGATCAGCGGAGGGTGCCGCCGGCGTCCACTCACTGCGCACCTCCGAAAGCGACCCGTCACATCTCGATAGTGCAGGCCATTTTGCCCTAGGTGCGTGCCCTATAGCCGATCCCCTACCGAGACACCCTGCACACAGCCGAGCCGTGAGCCAGCGCCTCGGTCCGGACCATCTCGGTAGACCCGCCCGCAAATGTGCCCGGTGAAGGTCGCTTATCTGCGACACTCGCGGCCATGACCGCGACGCTCATCGGGTACGCCCGCTGCTCGACTGCCGAGCAAGACCTCACCGCCCAACGCCAAGCGCTCGAGACGATGGGCGTCGACCCGCGCCGCGTCTACGTCGACCAGGGTGTGACCGGCACGCACCGCGACCGGCCCGGGCTCCGCGAGGCCCTGGCCGCGACCCGGTCCGGGGACACGCTCGTCGTGACCAAGCTCGACCGCCTCGCCCGCTCGATCCGCGACGCCCGCGACATCGTCGACGAGCTCACCACCTACGGCGTTCGCCTCCAGATCGGGGCCGCGGTTCACGACCCGAACGACCCCGTCGGCCGGCTCCTGCTCAACGTCCTCGCGATGGTCGCCGAGTTCGAGGCCGACCTCATCCGCGCCCGAACCCGTGAAGGCATGGCGATCGCGAAGGCCAAGGGCAAGCTCAAGGGCCGCAAGCCCAAGCTCACCCCCGCCCAGGAACGACACCTCGTCGACCTGCACCACGCCGGCAACCACACCTCGGCCGAGATCGCCGAGCTGTTCGGCGTCTCCCGCGCAACCGTGTACCGCGCCGTCGGACGCGCTCGACCTCCGGCAGCACGCTCGGGCGAGGCCTAGCCTCGATCCATGTGGAGACGTCATAGGCCGAAGCCGCTGGATGAGGTCGATCGCTGGATCAACGAGGGCCCGCCCGCCACCGTCGAAGACCGGCTCAACACCATCGCGCACCAGCACGCCGGACACTCGGAAGACGAGGTCCGAACCGCGCTGCAGTCCGCCAGGATCCCAGCCCCCGCGTCGGTGATCGACGGGCTCGCGTCCCGGATCTCTGTCCTCGAGCCCGCCCACGGGCCGTGTCGTTGCGCCTTCTGCCAGCCAGGTGTCGAGATCGCCCTGCGTGACAGATGCCAGCGTCTTTCCATCGGCAATGAGCCAGTTGCAGAACTCGATCGCGACCGTCGTCACCTGCTTGGCGCGCAGGAACGTGCCGTTTTTGATGGGGGAGCCTGCACGCATGTGCCGCAGATGCTTCCAGCGAATATAGCGATGGACGATCGCGCGATGCTCGGCGTCGGCGATCCGGTCCTCGGCGTCGTCGGCCCACTCGGTGAAGCGGGCGATGAGCTCGTCGCGCGGCTCGAGGACTCCGTGCTCAACGAGCAGGCCTCGGATGTAGTCGCGAGTGCGACCGGGGTCGAGGCGGTCCATTGACGCGTGTGTCACGGGGCTGGTCGCGGCGACCTCGCGAAGCATGGAGTGAACGTGCTTCTGGCGAATCCAGGTGAGCCCTGAGTTCGCCCGTTCCATCGACATGATCGCGTCGGCCACGGGCCGGAGCTGGGCCGATATCCTGCCTGTTCGGGGGTCGGCGAACGCCGCATCGACGAGTTCGGCCAGGACGCACCGCTGGCACATCTGGTTGCGGTAGAGCTCGGTCTCGGCGCCGCAGCGTCGGCAGTCGATGTTGACGCGCACTCCGGAACACGCGCGGCAAGCGGGGATCCCGTCGATGCGGCCTGGCAGGACGCCCTCGTGCCCGCAGGCGCAGGTCCCGGTCGTGCGCATGGCCTTCATCCGGCACGAGGTGCAGAGGCGCCCGTCGGGCCAGGTAACGCTAAGCGGGTAGTGGCCGCCGCACCGGGCGCAGGGCGTGGGGTACGTTTCTGGATCCTCAGGCTTGCGTGGGCGGGCCATCATCACCCTTCACGAGTCGGATGCGGTGAGCAACGGGTGTCGTGGTGTCGCCGTCGAGGGGGGGAGCCGCGGTGCGTTCGCGGTCTTCGCGGCGCGCAGCTCGACCCTCGGCTCGATGAGGTCGGCGGGGGAGCATCCGAAGATGTCGCAGAGCGCGACGAGGACGCTTAGGGAGATCCGTTCCGGTGTGCCCGTCACCAGACGGTAGATCTGCGTGTCGGACAGATTGATGCCGCGGTCGCGTAGGAGGGGGCGTAGCTCGGTCGACTTCCAGAGATTGTGCTGGGCCATGATCTGCCGCAGGTGCCACGTGTAGCCGAGGCGCTTGATCTCATTCATCTGGTTCTCCGGTCCCGGTGCGCAGTCGCTGGGCGATCATCCGCTGAACGACCTTCTGCTTGTAGTCCGACGAGACCGAGGTGTAAAGCGCCGTGGTTGACGAGTACGAATGGCCGACCTGCTGCTGGACGAACAGCGGGTCATAGCCAGCCTCGATCAGGTGGGTCACGTAGGAGTGTCGCAGCGCGTGCAGGCTGAGTTCCTCCGGAAGGCCCGCGAGGTCGCGGAACCGCGCGAACGAGCGAGCCAGGCCGCTCATCGTGATGCGGTCGCCGCGTTCGGACGGCCACAGCGCGTTGGAGCGGGCGGCGGTGGCGAACTGGCCGCGGCTGCCGGGGGAGTGCCACGTCTCGAGCACGCTGGTGACCCAGTCGAACTGCGGAGTGGTCAGCACTGTGCGCCTGCGGGGCCCGGTTCCGGCCATTCCTTTGGCCCAGCGCACGGTCAGCGCTCCGAAGCGCCCGTAGTCCGGCACGTAAGGGTTCGGGCCGAAGTCGGTCACGTCGCGCATCGCCGTCAGCCACGTTTTGGACCGGGCGTGGTGATGGGCGTCGACAAAGTCGTCGACGGTGTCGAAGAAGCGCTGCAGCTCGTCGATCACAAAGGCGCGTCTTCCCGGTGTGACGGCGTCGTCGGTCTTGTGCCGCGGGGTGTTCCACTCAAAGACAATCTGAGACGGCAGGTCGCCGAAACGCTGCTCGCACAACGTCACCCAGCCGTAGCGGCCGTCGCAAATGAACGAGCAGAACATCGCGATCGCGTTCGACTCCGCACGCAAGGTGGTTAGCGCCAGCGTCCGACCGCCGGAGCGGCGCTCGGCGAAGTACTCGTCCAAGTCTGAAGCCTGCCAGGACCACGGAAAGTCGTTGGTGAACTCCTGGAAGCGTTCTACTACCCGGTTGCGACTCTTGATCGTCGCGACCGTCAGGCCTCGCGCCAGCATCTGGTTGCGCCACCCGGCCAGCATCGCCTCGAACACCTGCAGCTCAGCGCGCAGGAGAGGGACGTTCGTCGCGCCTGTGAACCGCATCGGAACCGACCCGGGAGTCTCGAGCACACGCCCATCCTTCCGAGGAATCGTGCATCTGATGCACGACACCTAGAGCGACCTGCGGCGAGGCGGCAAGAGTCGGTCGGTGCTAGCGCGCCCGCGACGGAGGGAATGCACTGCTGACCTGCAGCGACGCCGTCATCGCATCCAGGTGCGAGCTCTTGCATCAAATGCAACTCGCACTGATTTTACGCCGATAATGTACATTATGTCATTTCGTCGTCGACGAAGCCGCTCCGGCGCATCACGGAGGGCCGTCGCGCGCTCCCCTTGGTCATGAGCACGACGACGTACGCACCCCGGCTCGACACGCGCCGATCCGCTGCCCGCAGCACAGACCGGCGCGACGGCCCACGGCTGTTCGCGGGCCTGGCGGCGTTCGCGCCGTCCCGGACGTCGTCAGGAACGGTCTCCGGGACGTTCGCCCAGGCGTCGCCGTTCGCCGAGCTCGCTCCGGACGGACGTCGGCCTCGACGGGTCGTCGCGACGATGCTCGCGACGCTGGCCTGGGTCCCGGTGCTCGTGCTGACCCTGGTCGCGTTCGTGGTCGTCGGCGTCGCCGCCGGCGCGGCGACCGTCGTCGTGCGGGCCTGGCGCTCGGTGTCCCCCGCGCGGGCGCCGCAGGCCAGGCCTCGTGGCGTCGACGCGTCGCGAGGCGAGCTCGAGCCGTCGGCCACGCAAACCACCTCGGCGGTCCGGCCCGGCGGCCGACGGCTGGTGCGGGATCGCACGCTGGGCTACGATGCCCAGAATCGGACATACGGCGCAAACCATTGTGTTTAGGTCAACAGCGTGGTGACGCACCGTCGTCGCCCCTCGTGACCGCAGCGGGGCCGCCGGGTGCGCCGTCGTCGGTACCGTCCGCCCGGACCAACCCGGGCCAGTCCCCCCGAGCGTCGCTCCCCCACGCTCGCGCCCCGCACCCGCGTCCCGGTCTCCCGGCACCCCACGCGTGTGCCAGTCTGGGGCTCGTGCCCGACGTCGACGGTCCCCGGACGCCCTTCCCTCCCCCGCCCCTGCCCGACGTCGTCGGCGCGCGCGAGCGCACGGTGCACGTCGTGACGCATCCCGAGGCGACGCACCACGTCGAGGGCCTGGTCGGCGGCGTCCACGACTCCGACCTCACCACGCGCGGCGCACAGCAGGCGGCCCTGGTCGCCGCGGCGCTGCGCGCCCGGGTCCCGCGCGACGCCGTGGTCGACGTCGTCACGTCCGACCTCCTGCGCACGCGCCGTACCGCGACCGCGATCGGCGAGGCGCTCGGCGTCGCACCACGGCTGGACGCCCGGCTGCGCGAGGCCTCCTACGGCGACGCGGGCGGGCGTCCGCAGGCCTGGCTCGACGCGCGGTTCGTCCCGCCGCCGGCGGTGGGCGACCGCCTGCGGCACGACGTGGGCGTCGCCGGCGCGGAGACGAGGCTCGAGGTCGCGCTGCGGGTGTACGCGGCGACGACGGACCTGCTCCGCCGCGCCGTGGACCACCAGGTGGTCGTCACGCACGGGTTCGCGGCGACGTTCGTCGTCGCGGCATGGATCGGGATGCCGGTCGGGGCCGCGGGGCACGTCGCGTTCCCGGTCGCCTCCGGGAGCATCACGACGCTGCGCGAGGACGGGTTCTTCCACAACCGCGGGGTGCTGGACGTCGGGGACGTCGCGCACCTCCGCGAAGGGCACTGAGCCGTCACCCCCGGGCCCGGGCGTCGACGCAGGTCAGGGCGCCGTGCGGTCGCGTCGTTGTCGGTGGCACGGCCTAGGCTGACGGCGACCGCACCCTCAAGGAGGCCCGCTCATGGTCGCCCCGCCCCGCCTCGAGCGGATCACCGTCGCCGAGGCGGCCGACCGCTACCTCGCGTCCGTCGCCGCGCAGACCCTGCGCGGCGTCCTGTCGCCGACGACGCGACGCAGCTACGAGCGGGACGTGGCGGAGTTCGCGCGGCTCGCCGGGCCGGCCCGGGTGCTGGACGACGTCGCCGGCGAGGACGTCGACGACGTCCTCCTGCGCTACCAGACCACTCCCGACGGCCGGTACGCGGACGCGTCACGCAAGGAGGGGAGCTCGGGCCGTTCCGCCGCGACGGTCAACCGTTTCCGCCAGTCGGTCACGCGCTTCTTCTCCCACGCGGCGCGCGAGGGCTGGGTCCAGGCCGACCCGATGCAGTGGGCCTCTCCCCCGGCCCGCCTGCGCGACGGCCTGCGGGTCGCGCGCACGGCGCTGTCCGCGGGCTCCGCGGCGTCGCTGCTCGAGGTCTCTGCCGCACGGGCGCCGGGAGACCCGGCCGTGGGACGCCGCGACCAGGACCTCCAGGTCCGCGACCGGCTCGTCGTCGCGCTCCTGCTCGTCCTCGGCCCCCGCGTCTCCGAGCTCGAGCGCGCGAACCTCGACGACTTCTCCCGCGAGCCCGACCAGACGCGCTGGCGCATCCAGGGCAAGGGCGGGCACGTCCGCACGGTGACGCTCTCTCCCCCGCTCGCGGCCGCGCTCGACGAGTACCTGGAACGCCTGCGCCCCGCGCTCCTCGCGCGCCGCCCCGACGACCCGGACGCGCGGCGCGCGCTCCTGCTGTCCTGGCGCGGCCGACGCATCGACGCGCAGGCGGTCCGCGGTCTCCTACGGCGCTGCGTCGCGCGCATGCCCGCGCAGTACCGGCGCGAGGCCACGCCCCACGCCCTGCGCCACACGACCGCGACCCTGCTGGCCGCCGAGGGGTGGGACGTGAAGGTCGTGGCCGAGCTCCTCGGGCACGCGTCCATCGCGACCACGGGCGTGTACCTCGACCGGATCGAGGGCGAGCTCGCCGCCGCCATCCGCGCCCACCCGCTCTCCGCGGCGCTCGAGCCGGCCGAGACCTGACGCCCGCCCCGCGGGGCGCGTAGCGTCACCGGTATGGCCTCGCTCCACCGGGTGGAGCTCGTCCCGGACGACGAGCCCGCACCGGCCGGGCGCGGCGCACCCGCGGAGGGGGCCCACGGGCCCGCGGCACCGGCCCGACGACGTGCGCTGCTCCTGCGCGTCGTCGTGCCCCTCCTGGTGCTCGTCCTCGCCCTCGTCGCCGTCGGGACGTGGCGCACGAGCACCGCGGAGCGGGGACGCCTCGCCCTGCCCGGGGCCGTGGTCTCTCTCGCGGTCCCTCCCGAGCCGGCGTGGGAGACGGACGCCGCCGCGCCGCGGCTCGCCGTGGTCGGCGACGGAGTGGTCCTCGCCGCGGTCACCGGCGCCGGCGTGGAGGGGTACGACGTCGCGTCCGGCGCGCGGCGATGGCGAGGCCTCGACCCGACGGCCTGGTGCGGGCCCGCCGTCGGCGAGACGTCGGCCCCGGCTCCGCGACCCGCCGTCGTCACGTGCCTGACCGGCCCCGCGCTCGCTCCCGTCGCCCACCTCGTCGGCCCGGGCGGCCCGACGACGGACCCGGTGCCCCTCGGCGACGGCCTCGGGCGCGCGGTCCCCGCACCCGACGGCACGGTCCTGCGCTGGTCGCGCACGGGCGGCGTCGTCCACCTCGCGCTCCAGGACGCCCGCACCGCGCAGGTGCGCTGGCAGCAGGACGTCCAGCCCGACGACGCGGAGCGCACCGCGATGTGCCGGCCCCAGGTCGCCGGCCAGACCGCCGTCACCGTCGAGGACGACCTGCTCGTCGTGCGCGGCTGCCGCCTCAGCGCCGTCCTCACCCTCGGCGGGACCCGTCTGGACGCCCGCGGCGACGCGATCACGACGGCCGTCGCGCCCCGAGCGGACGGTACGTTCTGGCGCACGACCGTCCGGCCCCCGGACCGCGCCGATTCCACGCAGCTCCTCGCCCCGGACGGGACCGTCCACGCCGCCGTCGCCGGACGCCTGCTCGTCCCGCTCGCCGGGCCGGGCCGTGACGCGGCCACCTGGCTCGTCACGACCCCGGGCGGGGTGCGCGCGCTCACGTCCGGCCGGACCGCCGACGCACCGCGCGAGCTGTGGCGCGCCGACCTGTCCGTCGTGCAGGCCGTGGCGCTCGCGGACGACCGCGCGGTCTTCGCCACCGGCAGCGCGCTCGTCGCCCTGGACGCCCGCACGGGCGAGCGGGTGTGGTCGTGGCCGCGGTCCGTCCCGGGCACGTCCGCGGACGACTCCGGCGCCGGGCCGGATCTCGCGCGCGGCGTGACGGCCGCGTTCACCGACGGCGCGACGCTCTCCGTGGTCGTGCCCGACCCGGACACCCCGCGGCGCGCGCTCCTCGTCGGGCTGTCGCTCGACGACGGGGTCGAACGCTGGCAGGCCGGGTACGACGCGGACCCGCGCGGCTTCGCCGCGGTGGCGGGGCGGGTCGTGCACGTGGACCCGATCTCGTCGCGCGTCACGGTGCTCGGCTGAGGTGCCGAGCGAGGTGCCGAGGTGGGGTGGTCGGTTGAGGTCCCCGTGCGAGCGGGCGACGGCGGGGCGAGCCTGGCGGGAGACCGGCCACGCGCCGCGGTGGCCGGCACGAGACGAGGGAGGACGCCGTGCCGAAGCGCGACCCCGGACCGAGCGTGAAGGACCCCGAGCTGTACGAGAAGCTGCGTGACGAGGGCGACTCGAAGGAGAAGGCCGCGCGCATCGCGAACGCCGCCGCGGGCTCGTCCCGCCAGAGCGTCGGACGCAAGGGCGGCAAGGCCGGCGACTACGACGACTGGACGGTCGAGAAGCTGCGCAAGCGTGCCGCGGAGATCGGCATCGAGGGCCGCTCCTCGATGCGCAAGGCCGAGCTGATCAAGGCCCTGCGCTCGCACTGACCCGGGCGTCCGGAGACCCGGAGTCGGCGGAGGTGCGGGATCTCACCCGCGGCGCGCTCGTCCTGCGCTCGCGCCCGGGGACGCGCCCGCTACGGTGAGTCCGTGCACCTGTCCGCCGACTCCGCCCTGCGCACCGCCCGCCGTCTGCTCTCCCGCGCGCTCGTGGTCGCCGTCGCGGCGCCGATCACGGTCGCGGGCGTGCTCGTCACCGCCGACGCGATCCGCAAGCGCCGCAACACGACCGAGGCGTCGTTCCCGCGCTCCTCCCCCGCCGACGTCGAGGTCGCGGGCACCACGACGACCGTCTTCACGTACGGCGAGGACGTCTACCGGGAGATGCTCGGCGCGATCCGCGGGGCGCAGCGCCGCATCCTGCTCGAGACGTACATCTGGAAGGCCGACGCGCTCGGCGAGGAGTTCAAGCAGGCGCTGGTCGAGGCGAGCGCGCGCGGCGTCGAGGTGTTCGTCGTCTACGACGGGTTCGCGAACCTCGTCGTCCCGCAGGCGTTCTTCGACCTGCCGGACCCGATCCACGTCATCCGCTACCCCGTGTTCCGCCCGGGCGTGCTCATGCTCAACGTGCGCAAGTCGGGTCGCGACCACCGCAAGATCCTCGTGGTCGACGACGAGATCGCGTTCGTGGGCGGGTACAACATCGGCGCCCTGTACGCGACGCAGTGGCGGGACACGCACATCCGCCTCGTGGGCCCGAGCGCGTGGGAGCTGCGCAACGCGTTCGTCGACTTCTGGAACGCCAACCGGAAGCCCGGCCAGCCGCTGCTCGCCGACCCGGGGTCGGTGCACTGGGAACCGCGCCTGCGGGCCGCGCGCAACGCGCCCGCGCACCTCGTCTTCCCGATCCGCGGCATCTACCTCGACGCCATCGACCGCGCGAGCTCGCACGTCTTCATCACGCAGGCGTACTTCATCCCGGACCGGGAGATCCTCGCGGCGCTCCTCGCGGCCGCAGCGCGCGGGGTCGACGTGCGCGTCCTGGTGCCTGAGCGCTCCAACCACGTGCTCGCGGACTGGCTGTCGCGCGGCCTGTACACGGCGCTGCTCAAGGGCGGGGTGCGCATCCACCTGTACCGGGACGCGATGGTGCACGCCAAGACCGCGACCATCGACGGCGCGTGGACGACGATCGGGACGGCCAACATCGACCGGCTCTCCCTGACGGGCAACTACGAGGTGAACCTCGAGATCACCGACCCCGGGGTGGCCGAGCAGATGGAGAAGGTGTTCGACGTCGACCTGTCGAACTCGCGGGAGCTCACGCTCGCCGAGTGGGACTCCCGCTCGCTGGCGGCCAAGCTCAGCGAGGTCGTCCTCACCCCCCTGCGGCCCTTGCTGTGACGTGCAGGCCCCGCACGGGGCCTGCGGCGAGGGCGACAGCGATCGTGGGTGCCGCGCCGCGTCAGTCGCAGTAGTGGGGCGCCTCGCCGCAGATCACGCCCTGCACCATGAGGACGAAGAAGACCACGACGGCCGCGACGACCGCCAGCGCGAGGACCACGCCGAGCACGATCGCCACGATCGCGCCGGGGTGCATCCGGGGCCGGCCGCCGGGGCCCGCGGGACGGTCCCGGGCGTGCGGCGTCCACGCGCGCCCGTCGAACCAGCGCTCCGCCCGCACGCCCCACGGGTCCGGGTACCAGCCCGGCGGCGGGGCGGCGGTCACCGGCCGGCCTCGGAGCGGGCGGCGTCGGCCGCCTCCTCCTCGGGGCGCGGGGGCACGGTCTCGTCGGCCTCGAGCAGGGCCACCTCGCCGTACTCCGGGTGCTCGTCCCGCAGGGCGCGGGCCGCGGCGTCACCGACCCCGTCCAGGCTCCCCGCGGCGACGTCGAGCGCCTCACCGGGGGTGAGCGGTCGGTACGCGTACGTCCCGCCGGTGCGCTGCTCCCCGAGGAGACGGTCGACCATGCCGTGCCCCACCGCCGAGAGCAGTGCGTCGTGCACGGGGACGACGACGCGCGGGTCGACCCCGCGCACGAAGTCGATCGTCTCGGCGAGCTTGAGCCAGGGTGCGGCCACCGGCGCGAGGAGCACGTCGAGCCGCTCGCCTCCGAGCGCGTCGCCGTCGGGCGCGTCGAACGAGTCGCCGGGGTGCAGGAGCGTCGCACCGTCACCGCGGACGAGATAGGTGACGTTCGCGATCCGGGGCACGTCGCGGTGGATCACCGCGTGCTGCCCACCGCCGACCACCACCTCCAGACCGCCGAGGTCGAGACCGTCGCCGGGGACGACGACGTGCACGCGCGCGGAGGTGTCCTCCGGCAGGGAGGGACGCAGCGCCGTGACCACCGCCTCGGGCGCCCAGACCGTGAGCCCGGGCCGGGCCGCGAGAGCGGCACCGAGCGCGGGCGCGTCGACGTGGTCAGGGTGCTGGTGGGTGACCAGCACGGTGTCGGCGTCTCGCAGGGCGCCCGCCGCGTCGCTGAAGGTGCCCGGGTCGATCGCGACGACCTGCCCGCCGTGCCGCACCGTGACGCACGCGTGGCCGTGGAACGTGACTCGCATGGATCCTCCTCCGCTCGCCCTGCCCGGCGCGACGACCGTCGCCTCAGGCTGCCACCCCGACCCTGGGGTGCCTACCGCTCAGCCCACGACGAGGACCAGGTCGCCGCCCTCGAGCTGCTGCACCGCGCCGATCGCGACCCGCTGGACCGTGCCCGCGACCGGGGTGGTGATCGCGGCCTCCATCTTCATCGCCTCGACCGTGGCGACCGTCTGCCCGGCCTCGACGGCGTCCCCGACGACGACGACCGGCGTCACCGCGCCCGCGAACGGCGCCGCGACCTGCCCCGGCTGCGTGGGGTCCGCCTTCTCGGCCGTGCGCGCGTCGACGTCGACCGCCCGGTCGCGCACCTGGATCGGGCGCAGCTGGCCGTTGAGGGTGAACATGACCATGCGCATGCCCCGCTCGTCGGGCGTGCCGATCGCCTCGAGCCCGACGAGCAGGCGCACGCCCTTGCCGAGCCCGACCGCGACCTCCTGGCCCGGCTCGAGCCCGTACAGGTACGTCGGGGTGTCGAGGACGGACACGTCCCCGTACGCCTGGCGCACCTGCTCGAACTCCTTGGTCGGCCCCGCGAACAGCAGGTGGTTCAGCCGCCGACGGCGCACCTCCCCGGGCTGCGCGAGCTCGGCCTCGTCCTCCGGGGAGAGCGGCGTCACGCCACCGCGCGCGGCACGACCGGCGAGGGCGCGCGAGCGGAACGGCTCCGGCCAGCCCCCGGGCGGGTCGCCGAGCTCACCGCCGAGGAACCCGACCACCGAGTCCGGGATGTCGAACGCCTGCGGGTCGGCCGCGAACTCGGCCGGGTCGGCGCCCGCCGCCACGAGGTGCAGCGCGAGGTCGCCCACGACCTTCGACGACGGCGTCACCTTCACCAGGCGCCCCAGGATGCGGTCCGCCGCCGCGTACATGGCCTCGATCTGCTCGAACTTGTCGCCCAGGCCCAGCGCGATCGCCTGCTGACGCAGGTTCGACAGCTGCCCGCCCGGGATCTCGTGCTCGTACACCCGCCCCGTCGGCCCGGGCAGACCCGACTCGAACGGCGCGTAGACGCGGCGCACCGCCTCCCAGTACGGCTCCAGGTCCGCGACCGCCGACAGCGACAGGCCCGTGTCGCGCTCGGTGTGCTCCAGGCCCGCGACGAGCGCGGACAGCGGCGGCTGGCTCGTGGTGCCCGCCATGGCGGCGCTCGCGGCATCGACCGCGTCCACGCCCGCGGCCGCCGCGGCGAGCAGCGTCGCCATCTGCCCGCCCGACGTGTCGTGCGTGTGCAGGTGCACCGGCAGGTCGAAGCGCTCGCGCAGCGCGGTCACGAGGCGCGTCGCGGCGGCGGGCCGCAGCAGCCCGGCCATGTCCTTGATGGCGAGCACGTGCGCGCCGGCGTCGACGATGCGGTCCGCGAGGCGCAGGTAGTAGTCGAGCGTGTACAGCTCCTCGGCCGGGTCCAGCAGGTTGCCCGTGTAGCACAACGCGACCTCGGCGACCGTCGTGCCGGTGGCGCGCACGGCCTCGATCGCGGGACGCATCTGGTCGACGTCGTTGAGCGCGTCGAAGATCCGGAACACGTCGATGCCCGTCGCGGCGGCCTCCTCGACGAACGCCTCGGTGACGCGCGTCGGGTACGGCGTGTACCCGACCGTGTTGCGCCCGCGCAGCAGCATCTGGATCGCGAGGTTCGGCATCGCCTCGCGCAGCGTCGCGAGCCGCTCCCACGGGTCCTCGCCGAGGAAGCGCAGCGCGACGTCGTACGTCGCCCCGCCCCACGCCTCGACGGACCACAGCTGCGGGGTGGCCCGCGCGACGTAGGGGGCGACGGCGGCCAGGTCGTGCGTGCGGACGCGCGTCGCGAGCAGCGACTGGTGGGCGTCGCGGAACGTGGTGTCGGTGACGCGCAGGCGCTGCTCGCCGCGCAGGGCGCGCGCGAAGCCCTCGGGGCCGAGCTCGAGGAGCTGCTGGCGCGTGCCGGGCGGGGGCGTGACCGACAGGTCGAGCGCGGGCAGCTTCGTCGCGGGGTCGGTGGTGCGCCGCGGCTCGCCGTGCGGGCGGTTGACGGTCGTGTCCCCCACGTACGCGAGCAGGCGCGTTCCCCGGTCGGCGCTCTCGCGCGCGGCCAGCAGCTCGGGCCGCTCGTCGATGAACGACGTCGCCACGTTCCCGGCGACGAACTCGGGGTCCGCGAGCACGGCCTGCAGGAACGGGATGTTGGTGCGGATGCCGCGGATGCGGAACTCGGCGAGCGCGCGCCGGGCGCGGCGGACCGCCGTCGGGAAGTCGCGGCCGCGGCACGTGAGCTTGACGAGCATCGAGTCGAAGTGGCCAGAGACGACGGAACCGGCGGTCGCCGTCGCGCCGTCGAGGCGCACGCCCGCCCCGCCCGGCGAGCGGTAGGCGATGATGCGGCCCGTGTCCGGGCGGAACCCGTTCGCCGGGTCCTCGGTCGTGATGCGGGTCTGCAGGGCGGCGCCGTTGACGCGCACGTCCTCCTGCCGGATACCCAGGTCCTCCAGCGTCTCGCCCGACGCGATACGCATCTGCGCGGACACGAGGTCGACGTCGGTGACCTCCTCGGTCACGGTGTGCTCGACCTGGATGCGCGGGTTCATCTCGATGAACACGTGCTGCCCGGCCCGCTCACCGACGGTGTCCACCAGGAACTCGACCGTGCCCGCGTTCTGGTACCCGATGTGCCGGGCGAACCGCACCGCGTCCGCGCACAGCGCGTCCCGGATCTCCGGGTCGAGGTTCGGCGCGGGCGCGATCTCGATGACCTTCTGGTGGCGCCGCTGCAGCGAGCAGTCCCGCTCGTACAGGTGCACGACGTTCCCGGCGCCGTCGGCGAGGATCTGCACCTCGATGTGCCGCGGGCGCAGCACCGCCTGCTCGAGGAAGACGGTCGGGTCCCCGAACGCGCCGTCGGCCTCGCGCATCGCGGCGGCCAGCGACTCGGGCAGGTCCTCGCGCGCGTCCACGCGGCGCATGCCACGCCCGCCTCCACCCGCCACGGCCTTGACGAACACGGGGAACCCGATCGCGTCCGCCGCCGCGACGAGCGCGTCGACGTCCGACGACGGCTCGCTCGACGCCAGCACCGGCAGCCCGGCCTCGCGGGCGGCCTTCAGCGCGCGCACCTTGTTGCCCGCGAGCTCGAGCACCTCCGGCGGCGGACCGACGAACGTCAGCCCGGCGTCCGCGCACGCGCGCGCCAGGTCGGGGTTCTCCGAGAGGAACCCGTAGCCCGGGTAGACGGCGTCGGCACCCGCCTCGCGCGCGACGCGCACGATCTCCTCGATGTCGAGGTACGCGCGCACCGGGTGGCCGGGCTCCCCGATGAGGTACGCCTCGTCGGCCTTGAGCCGGTGCTCGGAGTTGCGGTCCTCCTGCGGGAACACCGCGACGGTGCGGGCCCCCAGCTCGTAGGCGGCGCGGAACGCCCTGACGGCGATCTCCGCGCGGTTGGCGACCAGGACCTTCGAGAACACCGGCACTCCATCCGTCGACCGTGCGGCGCCGCCGGGGAGGGCGTGACGCGCCGCGTACCGGGCGATCCTCCCACGGCCTCGCCGGGCAGGCCGTCGCACCGGCTGTGACGTGCTCCACAGGGTGGGAGGTGCCGTGACGCGTCGACCGGGCGTCCCCAGGCAGGCACGAGACCGCCCGTCCGCCCGGGTCGGCGGCGCTCGCGGCCTCAGCCGGCGGAGCGGGCCCGTCGGCGCTGCGCGAGCTCGTCCTGCGGGCTCGTCGCCGCGCCGTCCTCGTCGTCGAGCGACTCGGTGGGGAGCTCTGCGAGCGTGCCCTCGACCTCGCGCCACACCCGGCCGACCGCGATGCCGAACACGCCCTGGCCGCCCTGGACGAGGTCCACGACCTCGTCGGGCGACGTGCACTCGTACACGCTCGCGCCGTCGCTCATGAGGGTGATCTGCGCGAGGTCGTCGACGCCGCGCTCGCGCAGGTGCTCGACGGCCGTACGGATCTGCTGGAGCGAGACCCCGGTGTCGAGGAGGCGCTTGACGACCTTGAGGACGAGGATGTCCCGGAAGCTGTACAGCCGGTGCGAGCCCGACCCCGACGCGGGGCGCACGGTCGGCTCGACGAGCCCGGTGCGGGCCCAGTAGTCGAGCTGCCGGTACGTGATGCCCGCGGCACGGCACGCGGTCGGGCCGCGGTAGCCGGTCGTCGTGTCCTGCTCGGTGATGTCCTCCCCGAAGAGGAGGCCCTGCGCACCGTGCGGAACCGTGGCGCCGGCACCGACGCTCGCCTCACCGCTGCTGTTCACTGTCGCCTCCTGGGGTGATGTCCACGACCACGCTATGGGCGCCGTCGGGGGTCGTCAACGACCGACGACCCGAGCGCACGGGCGTGTCGCGCCCGTGCGTCCGGCGATCCGGCCACCCAACCCTCGACCTGAGGTCGAACGTCCGTGTTGTCCGTTGTGCCCGCAAGCCTCGACCCGCGCTCGACGGTCGGCCTCGGCGGTGCGGACGCCCCCTACTCGTCCACCGAGAAGTCCTCCGGCTGGACGTGGTCCAGGAAGTCGCGGAACTTCTCGACCTCCTCCTGCTGCGCGACGTCGACGACCTCGACCCCCGCCGTCGCGACGACCTCGGCCGAGCACAGCACCGGGCTGCCGGTGCGCACCGCGACCGCGATCGCGTCCGACGCGCGCGAGTCGAGCCGCACCCCGTTGCTCAGGACCAGCTCGGCGAAGAAGATGCCGCCGTCGAGCGCGACGATCTCCGCCCGCTCCAGGCGCACCCCGACCGCGTCGAGCAGGTCCCGGAGCAGGTCGTGGGTCATGGGCCGGGGCGTCGGCAGGCCCGCCTGCGCCATCGCGATCGCGCTCGCCTCCCGCGGTCCGATGACGATCGGCACCACGAGCTCGGACGCGTCGTCGAGCAGCAGCACCACGATCTCCTGGTCGCGCTGCTGCTGACGGACCCCGAGCACCTCGACCGGGACCATCGGGACGTCGTCGCTCACCCCTCCACGGTACGTCTCCCCCCGGCATCCGGCAGGGGGTGGGGACGGGACCGTGCGGGTGCCTCGCGGGAGGCGGGCGGACGGGCACCTCAGCGCGTGAGGTCGTCGATCCCCTGGCGCACGAACACGGTGTGCAGCTGCGCGCAGAGCTCCCCGACCTCCGAGGCCACGGTGCCGGCGTGGGCGCGCGCGGACGCGCTCTGCTGCCCGCGCCACGGCGAGACGACCTGGTGCACGAGGCTCACGTGCCGGTCGGCGGCGGTGCGCAGGGATCGCAGGTGGCGCGGCTCGATGCCGTACTCCGAGAGCCCGGCGGCGAGCACGACCACGTCGAGCGAGCGTGCGTCGAGCTGGCCTCCCGGCGCCTGGCGCAGCACGCCGGCCTCGATGAGTCCCTCGACGAGGTCCCGCTCCACCCCCGCCGCGGACACGAGCGCGTCGAGCGTGTAGCGCTGGCGCACGGCCGCCGAGCCGGGCTCGCCGTCGGTCGTCGCCAGGCGCGGGGCGAGGGCCTCGACGTCGGCGCCCGCGTCGAGCGCGGCGAGGCGCTCCTTGATGACCTTGAGCGGGAGGTAGCGGTCGCGCTGCTCGACGAGCACGAACCGCAGCCGTTCGACGTCCGCGGGGCTGTACTGGCGGTAGCCCGACGCGGTGCGCACGGGCTCGATGAGCCCTTGCTCCTCGAGGAAGCGCAGCTTGGAGTGGCTGACGTTCGGGAACTCCGCCCGCAGCGCGCGCAGCACGTCGGAGATGCGCATGGTCGCGCGACGCGAGATGCCCTGGGGCCACGGCTCCGCACCGTCGGCGGGCTCGGGGGCCGTGGCGTGCGCGGCGCCCGTCGAGGCGTTCACGACCGGGGGGCCGTGCCGCCCGCCGGTGCCCCCGCGTGCGGGCTGGCGTGGAACGTGAGCCGGTACTTGCCGATCTGCACCTCGTCGCCCGTCGAGAGCGCGACGGCGTCGATCCGGCTGCGGTTCACGTACGTCCCGTTGAGCGACCCGACGTCGCGCACGAGGAAGTGCTCGCCCTCGCGCACGAACTCGGCGTGCTTGCGCGAGACGGTGACGTCGTCGAGGAAGATGTCCGCGCGCTCCGACCGGCCGGCGACGGTGCGCTCGGCGTCGAGGAGGAAGCGGGACCCCTGCCCGGGACCGCGCTGCATGATCAGCAGGGCGGAGTGGCGCGGCAGCGCCGCGACCGCGGCGTGCTCCTCGGGGCTCAGGCCACCGGGCTGCACGCCCTCCTCGATCGGGGCCTCGATCCGGCCGAAGCTGACCGTCGTGTCGCTACCCGCCCGGTTCGGCACCTCAGGACCGCCTGGGACACTCATCTCGCCTCCTCGGGGCTCACGCACGTCGTGCTCGACCTCGGAACACCGCACCGCGGGGCCGTGGCCCCGCCGTGCGGAACAGTGCTCGAAAACTACTACACCCGCAGGTCACGCGGTGCGCGCGACCCACGGTCGTCCCAACCTACCCCGGCCTGCGGGGATGCGGGAAGCCGCAGTCACTCGTCGGCCGGGACCGGGGTCGCGTACTGCGGCGACCCGGGCTCGACGGTCGCGGTGACCTCGACCCGGTCCTGCTGGGTGATCGTCGTGCGCGCCCCGTCCGCGCGCAGCGACGCCATCGCGCCGCCGGGGATCTCGAGGGCCGTCTCGAGCGTCGACGGGTCGCCGATGACGTTCCACCGGTACGGCGAGGTGATCGTCTGCCCGTCGACCACGACGCCCTCGGCGGAGTCCTCGAAGTAGCTGCTCGCCACGAGGCGGACCCCGTTGACCTCCATCGCCTCCGCGCCCGCGTTGCGCAGCTCCTCGAGCACGTTGAAGAGCGCGAACGCGTCGAGCGCCTCCGTGCCCTCGACGACCTCGATCTCGACGCCCGGGCCCTCGGCGGGGAGCCGGCCGGACAGGATGCCGAGCGTCTCCGCCTGCTGCTCGGCGAGCTCGAGGGCGGCCCGTTCGCGACCGGACCCCGACTGGAGCTCGTCCCGCGTCGACTCGAGCGAGGAGACCTGGTCCTCGAGCTCGCCGGAACGCTGGGTCACGTCGTCGAGGAGGCGCACGAGGTCGCTCTGGCGCAGGGAGGAGAGCTGGTCCTCCTGCGTCTGGCTCACCTGGACCACGAGCGCGAAGCCGAGCAGCGCGCACAGCACGCCGACGACGATCTGGGACCGGGACGCGCGGGGGCGCAGCGCGCGGCCGAGCCCGCGCAGCCCGCGCGGCTCCGGTCGTGTCGGGGAGCCGTGGCGGCCCACGGCGCCGATCGTCCCCGTCGTCGCGGGGGGCTCCGACGTCGCGGAAGGCTCCGCTGGCGCCGAGGCGTCCGTCCCGGTCGCGTCCGCGGTGGCCGCGTCGTCGTCACCGTGCGGCGCGGCGTGCTGCGGGTCGTCGTCCGGTACGAGGCCGTCGCCCGCCGGATCGTCCGGGGCGTCCGTGTCCTCGTCGCCGTGGTCGCCGTCGCGCGGACCGGCCCCCGCTGCGTCGTCGTCCGGCTCCTCGCCGACGGAGGTGGTGTCGGCCGCGGGCGGCTCGTCGTCATCACGGACGTCGGCGCCGTCGCCCGTGTCCTCCGGCGCCTCGGGGTCGACGCCGCGCTCGGGTGCCGGCTCGACCGCGGGATCGCGGTCGTCGGCGCCGGTCGCGTGCGGACCGGCGGTCTTCCCCTGGGTCTCGGGCTCGGTCGCGTCCCCGACGTCCGCGGGGTCCCCGACGTCGGCGGGGTCCGGCAGGGCGGTCTCGACGTCGCCGATGGTCTCGTCGGTGGTGACGGGGGCGTCGTCCGGGGCGGCGGCGTCCGACGTCACGTCGTCGGCGCCCGGGTCGCGGGGGTCCTGGGGGTCGCGGGTCACGCTCACGCCTTGAAGATGTGGCGCCGGATGGCGGCGGCGTTGGAGAAGATGCGGATGCCGAGCACGACGACGACGGCCGTGGAGAGCTGGCTCCCGACGCCGAGCTGGTCGCCGAGGAAGACGATGAGGGCGGCGACGACGACGTTCGACAGGAACGACACGAGGAAGACCTTGTCGTCGAACAGCCCGTCGAGGCGGGCCCGCAGACCCCCGAACAGGGCGTCGAGCGCGGCCACGACGGCGATGGGCAGGTAGGGCTGCAGCGACACCGGCACGGTGGGTTGCAGGACGAGGCCCGCGACGATGCCCACCACCAGTCCGACGACTGCGATCATTCGACGATCTCCTGCCCTGTCTCGTGCGGTCCCGAGCCCGTCCCGGACCCGTCGGTCGTGCCGTCCGTCGTGCCGTCGGTGCTCCCGGCGGGCGTGTCGGAGTCTACGGTCGCCGCCGGGGCCTGCGCGAAGAACAGCGAGGGCGCGGACCGGCCAGGCAGGTCGAGGCGGCTCTGCGTCGTCACGCTCGACCGGATGCCGTACTGGGTTCCGAGGATCTGCAGGTAGTCCGACGTGCCCGAGCGCAGGAGCGAGGTGCGCAGCGTGTCCGGGTCGCCGATCGCCTCGACCCGGTAGGGGCCGACGAGGGGCTGCAGGTCGACGAGCACCGCGTCCCCGGCGGAGCGGATGGCCGACAGCCCGGTGAGGCGCTGGTCGTTGATCGCGACCGCCTCCGCGCCGCCGGCCCAGAGCGCGTTGACGACGCGCTGGAGGTCGGAGTCGTGCACGAGCGAGTTCGCGTCCACGGTGTCGGACGAGAGGCCGCCGCTGGTGTCGTCGAGCGTGACGACGACGCCCTGTCCCTCGACCGCCTGCGTGCCGGTCAGCGCGCCCTCCTCCTGGAGGCCCTGGAGCACGTCCGCGCTCGCGCCGCTGAGCGCCGCGCCCTGGAGCTGCTCGATCTCGGCGGACAGCTCCGCCCCGCGGGCCGTGAGCTCCTCGGCGGCGCGCTGCCGGTCGAGGATCTCCTGCTCCAGGGTCTCGCGCGCCGCGATGACGCCCGGCTGCGGGGCGCGCAGCTCGACCGCGGCCGCCGTGGTGACGACACCGAGGGCGACCGCGAGGGCGACGAGGGTCACCGTGCCCGTGCGGCCCCGGTGCGGCGACTGCCCCGCGGCGCGGCGCGCCGCGGCGTCCGCGTAGCCCGGGTCGAGCGGGCGGTGCATGACCTCGTTGAGGAGCGTCATCGACGCGTCGACGGGCGCGCGGCGCGCGGCGCCGACCGGGTCCGGGCGGTTCTCGCTCACGGCGCCTCCTGCGTCGTCGTGCCGGTCTCGTCGGTGGCGGCCTTGTCGCGCACGACGAGCGCGCGCGTCTGCAGCACGTACTGGGCGCCCGCGAGCCAGTACAGGCCGACGCCCCACCAGGTGAACGCCCAGCCCGTGACCGCGGCGACGTCGCCCAGCCACCCCGGCATCTCGGCCAGCAGCAGGAGCGGGAACGCGTACAGCAGCGCGAACGTCCCGGCCTTGCCCGCGAAGCTCACCGGGAGGGGTCCGTACCCGTGGCGCGCCAGCAGCGGCAGCAGCGCGGCGAGGAGCAGGTCGCGCCCGACGACGACCACGACGAGCCACAGCGGCACGACGTCGCGCCACGCGAGACCGAGGAGGGTGACGAGGATGAAGAGCCGGTCCGCGGCCGGGTCGAGCATCTGCCCGAGGCGGCTCACCTGGTCCAGGCGCCGCGCGAGGACTCCGTCGAGCCAGTCCGACGCCCCCGACACCGCGAGCACGACGAGCGCCCACACGTCGTCGCCGCGCACGATGAGGACCGCGAACACCGGCACGAGGAGCAGCCGCAGGAGGCTGATGACGTTCGGGACGGTCAGGACGCGGGAGCTGACCTGCTGCCCTGCTGACACACCCACCGCCCCGTGCTCACGTCGCGCCGTCGCGGCGACCTGCCGCGCGCGGACCATCCTACGTACCGGGCCCCCGCACCCGGACCTTCATTTCGCGGCGCGGCGCCCGCCGCGGGCGGAAATCACCCGTTTCGTCCGCCCTGACCGTCCGCGGGACGCGGGACGCGGTGAGGGACGTCACCGGGTCCGGCCCGCTCACCGACCGCGCTCTCCGGTAGGATGGGCACACCTCTGGAGTTCGTCGCTCGTCCCGCGTGTGTCCGTGAGAGCGGCCGTCCCCTCGATCATCCCTGATCGTCCTGGTGGCCGGCCTGGTGTGTTCGGGAGTGCGACCTGCGAGAACCGTCCTGGTGACCGCACGCCACTCCACACCCCGAAACGAACGGTCCTCACCCCTTCATGACTGCTGACGTCCTCGCGCCCTCGCACGCCCTCGACCAGTCCGCCGACGCCGCCCCCGAGCGCGCGGACCAGACCCGTCCCGAGACGACCGCGCCCGCCGGGCCCGTGTTCGCCGACCTCGGCCTGCCCGCTCCTCTCGAGCGCGCCGTCTCCGACCTCGGCTTCGTCACCCCGTCCGCGATCCAGGCCGAGGCCATCCCGGCGCTCCTCGCCGGGCGCGACATCACCGGCGTCGCGCAGACCGGCACCGGCAAGACCGCCGCGTTCGGCCTCCCGCTGCTCGCCGCGATCGACCCGTCCCTGCGCCGCGTGCAGGCCGTCGTCCTGACCCCGACGCGCGAGCTCGCGATGCAGGTCGCCGACGCCGTCGAGTCGTTCGCGACCCACCTGCCCAAGGTCGACGTCGTCGCCGTGTACGGCGGCTCGCCCTACCAGCCGCAGCAGCGGGCGCTCGCGGCGGGCGCGCAGGTCGTCGTCGGCACGCCCGGGCGCGTCATCGACCACATCGAGCGCGGCACCCTCGTGCTCGACGACGTGCGCTTCCTCGTGCTGGACGAGGCCGACGAGATGCTGCGCATGGGCTTCGCGGAGGACGTCGACACGATCTTCTCCCGCGCACCGCGCGAGCGTCAGGTCGCGCTCTTCTCCGCGACGATGCCCGCCCCGATCCGCCGGGTCGCGAACGAGCACCTCACCGACCCGGTCGAGATCGCCGTGGCGCGCCAGTCCTCCACCGTGACGAGCGTGCGCCAGACGTACGCCGTCGTGCCGTTCCGGCACAAGACCGGCTCGCTCGTGCGCGTCCTCGCCACGTCCGACGCCGAGGCCGCGATCGTGTTCACCCGCACGCGCGGCGCCGCGGAGGAGGTCGGGTCCGCGCTCGTCGAGCGCGGCATCTCCGCCGCCACGATCTCGGGCGACGTCGCGCAGAAGGAACGCGAGCGGATCGTGGAGCGCCTGCGCTCCGGCGCGCTCGACGTCCTCGTCGCGACCGACGTCGCCGCGCGCGGCCTCGACGTGGACCGCATCGGCCTCGTCGTGAACTTCGACCTGCCGGGCGAGCCCGAGGCGTACGTGCACCGCATCGGCCGCACCGGCCGCGCCGGGCGCACCGGTGAGGCCCTGAGCTTCGTCACCCCGCACGAGCGCGGTCGCCTGCGCGCCATCGAGCGCACCACCCGCACCCCGCTCGAGGAGATCGAGATCCCCTCCCCCGCGGACGTGTCCGCGCACAAGGTGCGGGCCCTGCTCGGCCAGGTCCCCGCACGCCAGGAGGCAGGCCGCCTGTCCATGTACGCCGACATGGTGCGCACGTTCCTCGCCGAGCACGACGTCGACCCGGTCGACCTCGCGGCGGCCATGGCGGCGCTCGCGGTCGGCGACGACGGGCCCCGGGCCCGCGAGGAGCAGGAGCGGTTCGAGGCCGAGCGTGCCGCGGCGCGCGAGCAGGCGAAGGCGCGCCGCACCGAGCGCACTGGCGAGCGTCCGCGCGGTGAGCGCGCGTCGGGCCGTCGCGAGGGCGACGGTACGCGTGGCATCCGCCGTGACGCCGTCGGTACCCGTTACCGCCTGTCCGTGGGCCACAAGGACGGCGTGATGCCCGGCGGGATCGTCGGCGCGCTGACGAACGAGGCCGGCCTGGCCGGGTCGGACGTCGGCAAGATCGACATCTTCCCGTCCTTCTCCCTCGTGGACATCTCCGCCCCGCTCGACGCGGAGACCATGGACCGCATCTCCCGTGCCCGGGTCGCTGGGAAGGCGCTGCGCATCCGCCTGGACGAGGGCGCGCCCGCGTCGCGCGGCCCGCGCGGCGGGCACGGCCCGTCGGGCCGTCGCGACGAGCGTCGCGACCGCTTCGACCGTGCCGACGACCGGGGCGAGCGCAAGCCCCGCCACCGCACCGCGTACTGACGCTCCGGCGTCCGCCGCGAGGCGACGCGTGTAGACGAACGGCCCCGGATCCGCTGGATCCGGGGCCGTTCGCGTTCCGCCCTGTGCTGTCGCGCGTCAGGTGCGCGGTTCCTCGCGCGCCTCGCCGTGCGCCTGGACCAGGGCCGCGAGGCGACGCGCCTCCGCGTCCCCGCGGGCGCCGTCGGCACGCTGGATCCCCATGACGGCGAGCGTCGACCCGTCTGCGAGGTCCAGGCGCACCCACGCGTCGCCGGAGCCGAACCGGACCGACACGACCTGCGCCCACTCGAGCTCGCGCGTGTAGATGACGTTGCGCACCCGCAGGCCCACACGCGTCGGGACGGCGTGCACGCCCCCGAGGCGCCACAGCAGCCACGCCGCGAACAGCGCGAACGCCGCCAGGGACAGCCGGTTCACCCAGGACGTGCCGAGCGGTCCCGTCGCGGACAGCCCGACGACGACGCACCCGCCGACCACCACGACACCGGTCGCCCACGCCGACACGAGCCCGAACCGGGGCCGGAACGGCCGGTACGGGTCGTCGTGGCGCTCCCCCGGCAGGCCAGGATCAGGGAACGGTTCGGTGCTCATGCCGCCACCGTCTCACACCCGCTCGACGCACACGGCGCCGGTCCCGGGGTGGAGCGGACGTCAGAGGCGGGACGCGTGGATCCGCGTCACGAGGATCGCGCGCGCCCCCACGTCGTACAGGGCGTCCATGACCTGGTTCGTCTGGTCGCGCCGCACCATCGCCCGCACCGCCGCCCAGTCGCGGTCGTGCAGCGGCGACACCGTCGGCGACTCCAGGCCCGGCGTGATCGCGACCGCCCGCTCCACGAGCGACACCGGCACGTCGTAGTCCATCAGGACGTACTGGCGGGCCGTGAGCACGCCCTGAAGACGCCGGCTCAGCACCTCCACACCCGCCGGCACGTCCGCCTCCGCGACCGCGCGCGGACGGATCAGCACCGCCTCCGACACGAGGATCGGGTCGCCGAACACCTCCAGGCCCGCGCCCCGCAGCGTCGTCCCCGTCGAGACCACGTCCGCGACCACGTCCGCCACCCCGAGCTGCACCGCCGACTCCACCGCGCCGTCCAGGTGCACGACCGTGGCCTCCACGCCGTGCGAGCGCAGGTGCCCCTCGACCAGCACCTCGTACGACGTGGCCACGCGCAGCCCCTGCACCTGCTCCAGCGACGTCACCGCGCCCGCCGGGGCCGCGTACCGGAACGTCGACCCGCCGAAGCCGAGCTGCATGTGCTCCACCGCGTCCGCACCCGAGTCCAGCAGCAGGTCCCGGCCCGTGATCCCCACGTCCACCGTGCCCGACCCCACGTACACCGCGATGTCGCGCGGTCGCAGGAAGAAGAACTCGACGTCGTTGTCCGGGTCGGCCAGCACGAGCTCGCGCGAGTCACGACGCTGGCGGTACCCCGCCTCGCGCAGCATCTCGACGGCGGGCTCGGACAGGGACCCCTTGTTGGGGACGGCGATACGCAGCATGACAGGACCTTCGTTCAGGGGATCGGGCAGGACGCGGGGAACAGGGACGAGCGAGGGGGCGAGCGGCGCTCGCGGCCGGGAGCGGGGACGCTCACCGGCACGGCCGCTCACAGATGCTCGTACACGTCCTGCAGGCTCAGACCCTTCGCCAGCATGAGGACCTGCAGGTGGTAGAGGAGCTGGGAGATCTCCTCCGCCGTCTTCACGTCGCCCTCGTACTCGGCGGCCATCCACACCTCGGCGGCCTCCTCGACCACCTTCTTCCCGATCGCGTGCACGCCGGCGTCCAGCTCCGCGACCGTGCCGGAACCGGCAGGTCGCGTCGTGGCCTTCTCGGACAGCTCCGCGAACAGGGACTCGAACGTCTTCACGCGCCCCAGGGTATCCGCCGCCCGGGCGGGGCCGGGGCGCGGTCCGCCCAGCGGGCACCGGCCTACCGCCCGGAGGACTCGCGTAGACGCCTTGTCAGGTCGTCGACCTCGCCGAGGACCTCGGTCGCCCCCCAGACGCCGTTGCGCACGGACTCGTTGAGCCGCGTGAGGATGCCGAGGTCCGTGAGCCTGCGGAGCGCCTCGTAGGTGGCTGTCGACGACGCTCGCGTGACCCGTCCGGCGAGGTCGGCGTCGAGGACCGGCTGGTCGAGCAGCGCGTCGAGCAGTGCCGCGGCGGCCGAACCGGCTCGCGGGCGCACCTCGGCGCGCCATGCCTGCGGCAGCCTCGCGAGGTTCTCGGCGGACGCGCGCGCCTCGCGTGCCGCGCGCACCGAGGCGTCGGCGAGGTAGCAGACGAACTGGGACGCGTACCCGTCGCGGTAGGCGTTGACCCGTGCGAAGTACTCCTCGGTGTCGGCGAGCATCGCCGACGCCACGGGCACGACCAGGGTCGGGGTGAGGCCACGTCGCCGCCACACCGCGCCGATGAGCGCCCGCCCGACGCGCCCGTTCCCGTCGGGGAACGGGTGGACGGACTCGAAGTGCGCGTGCACGAGCGCGGCCTGTGCCACTGCGGGCAGGTCGTCGCGGTTCGCGAACGCGAGCAGGTCGTCCATGAGGTCCGGCACGAGCTCGGGCGGCGGCGGCACGTGCACCGCACCCCGCGGAGAGTAGTCCGACCCGCCGATCCAGTTCTGCACCGTGCGGAGCCTGCCCGCCGTGGGCCCGTCGACCGGGTCCTCACGCAGCAGGACCGCGTGGGCAGCCAGGACGTCCTCGAGCCGGATCTGCCCCGACCCCGCGGCGTCCACGAGTCGTGAGACCGCGCGGGCGGCCGCCACCGTCAGCTGCGCGTCACGGCCCGAGCGCATCCCGATCGACGCCTTGGCGAGGTCCGCCAGGCTCGCGTCGTGCCGTTCGATGCGTGACGACGCGACGGCCTCGGTGCGGAGCAGGAAGGTCGCGAACGTCGCGATCCGCGGCCCGTGGACCGCGTCGAGCCGCGTGATCTCGACTGCGGCGCGCTCCACGAGCGCCGCCTCCCGCGCCGTCGGCCGATAGGCCTGAACGGCGACGAGAGGCGGCACGCTCGCCGTCACCCGGGAGACGAGCCGGTCCTCGCGCGGACCGCGCGTCTGCGACCGCCACGGTCGCTCGACCTGCGAGTGCACCGGCCAGTCGGGCTCGGCCCCCCGCAGATCCGCAACCTGGACCATGTCACTCACAAGGCCACCTTACACATCACAAACCGGACCAAGACGAGGACAAGTCCAGGAAGGTCTTACAGATCCCGCAGCGCCACCACCGTCGCGACCGCCGCCTCCGCAGCCTCCGCACCCTTGTCCTCGCGCGACCCCTCCAGGCCCGCACGGTCCAGCGCCTGCTGCTCGTCGTCGCACGTCAGCACCCCGAACCCCACCGGCACGCCCGTGCGCACGCTCACGTCCGTCAGTCCCGACGTCGCGGCCTGGCACACGTACTCGAAGTGCGGCGTCCCCCCACGGATCACCACCCCCAGCGCCACCACCGCGTCCGCGCCGTGCTCCACCGCCCGCGCCGCCGCCACCGGCAGCTCGAACGACCCCGGCACCCGCACCACGCTCACGTGCGACACGTTCGCCGCCGCCAAGGCCCGCCGCGCCCCCGCCAGCAACCCGTCCATCACCTCCGTGTGCCAGCTCGCCGCGACCACCGTCACCCGCAGCCCCGACCCGTCCACGCTCAACGTCGGCGCACCTGCCCCGCTCATCCCTCGTCCTCCTTCGACTCGTCCGACTCCACCTCGACCGCCCCCTCCGGGACCGCCACCGTGTCCAGCAGATGACCCATCGCCACCTTCTTCGTCACCAGGTACGCCCGGTTGTGCTCCCCGTGACCCACCTCGATCCGCTCCGTCCCCTCGACCTCGATGCCCGAGGCCACCAGGCCCGTCACCTTCGCCGGGTTGTTCGTCAGCAACCGCACCCGCGACAGCCCCAGGTCCGCCAGGATCGCCGCCGCCGCCCCGTACTCCCGACGGTCCACCGGCCACCCCAGCTCCAGGTTCGCCTGCACCGTGTCCAGGCCCGCGTCCTGCAGCTCGTACGCCCCGATCTTCGCCAGCAGCCCGATGCCGCGCCCCTCGTGCCCCCGCAGGTACACCACCGCACCACCCTCCGCCGCGACCCGCTCCATCGCCGCCTGTAGCTGCGGACCGCAGTCGCAGCGCAACGACCCGAACGCGTCACCCGTCAAGCACTCCGAGTGCACCCGCACCACCGGCACCACCTCCCGCCCGGCGGCGCTCGCGGCCTCCGCGCCGACCTCACCGCGGTCTGCCGAGCCAGCCGGGGCGACCGCAGGAACGAGAGCGACGTGCTCCGCCCCCGTGCGCAGGTCCCGGTACCCCACCACCCGGAACCGGCCGTGCGCCGTCGGGAGATCCGCCGAGGCGGTGCGGTGCACCCGCCGCGCCAACGCCTCCCGATCCGGCACCTCCGCGGCCACCGCAGGCGCAGGGTCGTGCACCCGCCGCCACGCCACCAGGTCCGCGATCGTGATCAGCACCAGCCCGTCACGCTCCGCGAGGGCCGCCGCGTCCCCCAGACGCATCATCGTCCCGTCGTCGTGCACCAGCTCCGCGATCCCCCCGACCTCGCCCATCCCCGCCAGGCGCACCAGGTCCACCGCCGCCTCCGTGTGCCCCGCCCGGTGCAGCACACCCCCCGGCACCGCACGCAACGGCAGCACGTGCCCCGGCCGGATCAGGTCCACCGGACCCGACGCCGGGTCCGCCAGCACCCGCAACGTCCGCGCCCGGTCCTCCGCCGAGATCCCCGTCGTCACCCCCGTCGCCGCGTCCACCGTCACCGTGTACGCCGTGCGCCGCGGATCCTGGCTGTGCGGCACCATCAACGGCAGCTCCAGCGCGTCCGCCCGCGCCGCCGGCATCGGCGCGCACAGGTACCCCGACGAGTGCCGGATCGTCCACGCCACCCACTCCGCCGACACCCCCTGCGCCGCGAACACCACGTCCGCCTCGTTCTCCCGGTCCGGAGAGTCCGCCACCAGTACCGGCCGCCCCGCCCGGATCTCCGCCAGCGCCTCCTCGACCGACCCCAGGCGCACACCCCCCGGCCCTTGCGGCACGGCGGCGCTCGCGGACCCCGCGCCCGTCACGACGCGCTCCCGGGGACGACGCCGGACAGGA
Organism: Cellulosimicrobium sp. E-16; assembly: GCF_049913115.1. Taxonomy (NCBI): domain Bacteria; kingdom Bacillati; phylum Actinomycetota; class Actinomycetes; order Micrococcales; family Promicromonosporaceae; genus Cellulosimicrobium; species Cellulosimicrobium sp. E-16. The sequence continues at coordinate 2,326,752 of NZ_CP183974.1, read as the reverse complement.
GCAGGCGCTCGACATACTTCGCGAGCACGTCCACCTCGAGATTCACCCGGTCGCCCGGCACCAGGCCACCGAGGATCGTCGCCTCGAGCGTCGTCGGGATGAGGGAGACGCCGAACGTCTCGTCGTCCACGTGCGTCACCGTCAGCGACACCCCGCTCACCGCGATCGAGCCCTTCTCCGCGACGTACCGCGTCAAGCCCGCGGGCGCCGAGATCACCAGGTCGTCCCAGCGCTCGCCCGGGTCGCGGCTCACGAGCGTGCCGACGCCGTCCACGTGCCCCTGCACCACGTGACCGCCCAGCCGCGCGTCCGCCCGGACGGCCCGCTCCAGGTTCACCGGCGACCCCGCCACGAGGTCACCCAGCGCAGTGCGACGCAACGACTCCGGCATCACGTCCGCCGTGAACGACCCGTCACCCCCGAGGCTCGCGACCGTCAGGCACACGCCGTTCACGGCGATCGAGTCGCCCAGCGCCGCGTCCGAGGTGGCGAGCGGCCCCTCGACCCTGAGCACCGCGTCCTCCCCCTCACCGCCCGGGAACCCGATGTCCCGGACCTCCCCGATCTCCTCCACGATCCCCGTGAACATCAGCCGTCCCGCCCTTCCGTGCTCTTCCTGGACACCACCAGCGCGTCGTCGCCGACGCGCCTCACCTCCACCGTGCGGAACCGGTGCGCGTCGGCGATCGTCGCCACGCCCAGCCCGTCTACGACCCGCCGACCGCTCCCCAGCAGCACCGGGGCCACGTACGCGTGCAGCTCGTCCACCGCGCCCGCCGCGAGGAACGCCGTCGCCAGCGTCGGACCGCCCTCCACGAGCACGTGCCGCACCTCACGCTCCCCGAGCCTCTGCAGCACCTCACCGACGTCGCGCGTCAGCAGGTGCACCAGCTCGCCGCCCTCGCCACGCACCCGCGCCGACGGCGGGATCCCCCGCAGCCCGACGACGACCCGCAGCGGCTGGTGCTCCGCGAGCCGGTCGGCGCTCGCGGCGTCGTGGACAGGGACGCGCGCCGTGAGCGCCGGGTCGTCGGTCAGGAGAGTGCCCGTACCGACGAGGATCGCGTCGACCTCGGCCCGCACGCGGTGCGCGTGCTCGCGTGCGGCGGGTCCGGTGATCCAGCGGCTCGTCCCGTCCTCGGCGGCGACGTAGCCGTCGAGCGTCGTCGCGGTCTTGAGCGTCACGTACGGCGTCCCGCGGCGCACGGACGTGAGCCACACGCGGAGGAGCTCCTCGCCCTCGGCGGCGCGCAGACCGCGCACGACCCGCACCCCGGCCGCGCGCAGGCGGTGGGCGCCGCCCGTCGCCACGGGGTTGGGGTCGGCCACGGCGTGCACGACCTCGGCGACCCCGGCGGCGACGAGCGCGTCCGCGCACGGCCCGGTGCGGCCCGTGTGGGCGCACGGCTCGAGCGTGACGACGGCGGTCGCGCCGGCGACGTCGACGCCGCGCTCCCGGGCGTCCGCGAGGGCCGCGGCCTCCGCGTGCGGCGTGCCCGCACCACGGTGGTATCCCTCGGCGAGGACGGGCCGCGGGTGCGGGTCCAGAGAATCCGGCGAGGCGCCGTCGGGCTCCGGCCGACCGCCTGGGGTGGGGCCCAGGAGCACGCAGCCGACCCGGGGGTTGGGCCCGTACGCGGGCCCGCGAGCCGCGAGCTCGAGCGCGCGCGCCATCGAGGCGTCGATCGTCAGGGTGCGGGGGTGCTCGCCCATCGTCCTCCTCCCGGGCACGAGCGCTCCGGGGTGAGGGCGGGCGGCGGGGTCAGGCCTGGACCGGCCCGACGGCGTCGCTCACCACGGCGAGGCCGTCGCCGTCGCGAACGGGTGCACCGACGGGTCGCCGGAGCACCACGCTCTGGGCGTGGCCGCGCCGCACGTGCTTCCTCCCATCCGGACTGTCACCGTCGGTCCTGGAGTTCCACCAGGTCAACCGCGCGTGGGCGCGGGTCGCGGACTGTCACCGCCGGCTCGGAATTGCACCGACCCCGGAGCACGTTCGTGCGTACTGCTGCTTTCAACCGAGCATGCTACTCGCGCATTCCTCGGGACCGATCCGTCCGCCCGTCGAGCGAACGTGAACCGGGCCACCCCCTTGTTCCGTGCTGGTTGGTGAGCTGTTTCGGGTGGGTGGGGTTGTAATGGGTGCTTGGCACACTATTTATATCGGGACGAGAGAGGGAGCCCTCTGCTCGGGCTCCCTCCCGGGTCGGGCGTCAGTGGGCGTGCGCCGACGCCTCCGCGAGCTCGCGCAACGCCTGGATCTCGCCCGGCACGCTCTCCGCCCCGTACACCGCCGACCCCGCGACGAAGACGTTCGCCCCCGCGTCGGCCGCCCGCTCGATCGTCGAGCGTGACACTCCCCCGTCGACCTGGATCCACACGTCCAGGCCCGACTCGCTCACGGCCTCGCGCGCCCGTCGGATCTTGGGGAGCGTCCCGTCGATGAACGACTGCCCGCCGAAGCCCGGCTCGACCGTCATGACGAGGATCATGTCCACCTCCGCCAGGAGGTCCAGGAAGGGCTCCACAGGCGTCGCAGGGCGCAGCGCGAGGCCCGCGCGGGCACCCAGGCGCCGGAGCTCGCGAGCGAGCCGCACAGGGGCAGCAGCGGCCTCGGCGTGGAACGTCACGGACGCCGCCCCCGCCTCCGCGTACGCCGGCGCCCAGCGGTCCGGGTCCTCGATCATGAGGTGGGCGTCGATCGGGACCGGTGACACCTGCGCCAGACGTTCGAAGACCGGCAGCCCGAGCGTGAGGTTCGGCACGAAGTGGTTGTCCATCACGTCGACGTGCGCGTAGTCCGCGGTCGAGATGGCGTTCAGGTCGCGCTCGAGGTTCGCGAAGTCGGCGGACAGGATGCTCGGTGCGATGAGGGCTGCCATGGGCCCCAGCCTAGGGCGCGTCACGCCGGTCGCCCGCGCTCGTAGGCTCGTCCCGTGAGCCCCCTCCCCTCCCCCGGCCCGACCACCCCGCCGGCCGCACCGGCCGCGTCGACCCGGGAGCACCAGGCCGTGACGGTGCGACCCGCCACCGCGGGCGACCTCGGGCGTGTCGCCGAGATCGCCGCCCCGTTCGTCCGCGACACGTGCGTGACGTTCGAGGAGGAGGTCTGGGACGTCCCGGCGTGGCGGCGCAAGCTCGACGACGTCACCGCGCGCGGCCTGCCGTTCCTCGTCGCGGAGGTCGACGTCCCGACGGAACCCGGAACCGCAGGAGGCCCGCTGGTCGTGGGCTACGCCTACGCGTCCGCGTGGCGGCCGAAGCCCGCCTACCGGCACACCGCTGAGGACACGATCTACCTCGACCCGGCCCACGCCGGTCGCGGGATCGGCACCACCCTGCTGAGTGCGCTCCTGGACGCGTGCGCCGTCGCCGGGGTCCGCCAGGTCGTCTCGGTCGTCGCCGACGTGCCCGAGGCGGCAGGCTCGCTCCCCCTGCACCGCCGGTTCGGCTTCGTCGAGACGGGCCGCCTCACCGCCGTCGGCCTCAAGCACGGCCGCTGGGTCGACACGATCCTCCTCCAGCGCTCCCTCTGAGCCGGGCGGGGCGAGAACGAGCCTGGCACCGCGGGCGGTCGCCTGGGGTGTGCGACGACCAGGGCGAGGCGGAGCACTGACCAGGGTTCTCTCCCTGCGGCGAGGCTCAGACGACGAGGCCGCGGCGGAGGTCGGTCGTGCGCTGCTCGACCGTGCGCCAGGCGTGGCGGCTGACGCCGGGGTGGGCGTCGCGGTCGACGTCCGCGAGCGCCGCGAGGAGTCCGTCGAGGGTCTGGGCGACGGCGCGCTGGGCGCGGCGTCGGGGCAGTCCCCAGGTCGTCCCTTCGGCGACGAGGTGCTCGGCGGTGAGGCGGTCCATGTCGCGTTCTCCGGCGACGTCCATGGCGAAGACGCGCGAGGCGTGGTCGTGGTGGAGGTGCATGGAGACGTCGTAGGCGGGGGCGAGCCGCACGGTGCCGTCGGCGTGGCGCAGGACGGAGATGTTCTTGGCGTGGGCGTCGGTGTTGCCGATGGCGAGGTTGAAGGTGGTGAGGGCGAGGAGGGGGTCGGGGCGGGTGCCGTCGTCGCGGAGGGTGCGGGCGATGGCGGCGAGGGAGGGGAAGCGGCGTCCGTGCTGGAACTTGCGTTCGGGGTCGCGGGTGTTGATGCCGAGGGCCTGTGCGGCGTCCTCCTGGTGGAGGCGTGCGGTGCCGGTGGGTTCGGTGGGGTCGGGGACGCGGTCGTAGCGGGTGACGACGATGGCGCGTTCGCCGTCGAGCTCGGTGACGTGGGCGTCGATCGTGGTGAGGCCGGTGCGGCGGGCGAGGTCGAGGGCGGCTGCTTCGGTGTTGACGAGGTCGGCGGTGGGTGAGTCGGAGGGGCGGGCGACCTTGAGGATGTGGGTGGTGGGTGCGGTGCCGTGCGGGCGGGCCCAGCCGTGCTCGTCGTGGAGGAGGGTGATCTTGGGTTCCATGCCGGGCAGGGAGCTGGTGAGGTGGTCGGTGCGTCCTTCTCCCCCGCTGCGGGCGACGGCGGCGCGCAGGAGGCGCGCGACGGCGGCGTCGTCGAGTCGTTCGGGGGTGCCGGGGGTGGGAAGGGGCTGCCCTTCGGGCGCGAGGAGGACGGCGCCGGCGGTGTCGTGGCCGTAGTGGACGAGGAAGGCGAGGGCGTCGTCGGGGTCGATGCCGGCGTCGATGGCCATGGCGTCGCGGGTGCGGCCTTCGGGGAGGAGTCCGTCGAGCCAGGCGGCGACGCGCGCGGGGTGGGGCGAGGGCTCGTCGGGCGGGGTGATGGGGAGCAGGTGGGACAGGACACGGGCGTCGTGTCCCCAGCGGTCGAGGGCGTCGGTGGTCCAGGTGAGGGTGACGCGGGGGGTGCCGTCGGTGGTGCGCGTGCTGGCGGGTGCGAGGGTCGCGACGGGGGTGCCGTAGAGCCAGGCGGTGACGGTGGTCATGGGCGTTCCTGGAGTCGCAGGTCGACGTCGAGGGTGTCGAGGAGCTCGAAGAGTCGTTGGACCCAGAGGTTCTCGACGCCGTTCTCGAGCTCGGAGAGGTACTGGCGGGTGATGCCGAGCTCGTCGGCGACCTGGGCCTGCGTGAGCCCGCGGGTCCGGCGGACGCGGCTGAGGTAGGCGCCGAGGTCGCGGGGGCTTCGGGGGGTGGTCCAGGTGTCGGCCATGCTCGCTCTCCTGCCGTCGGTGCGCGGGGCTCGTGCTGCGGCGTCAGGATTCCCCGACACGCGTCGACGTCAGGTTACTCCGACACGCCCAGCATGTCGAGATATGCCGACGCCCCCCGAGGGCCGCCCTCTCACACCGTCCGGCGCAGGAGCGTCAGGTGCATCGCGTCGGTGCCGTGGACGTGCGGCCAGAGCTGGACGTCCTGGCGGTCGCCGAGCTCGATCGTGTCGCGCGCCTCGGGGCGCACGACGTCGCGCACGACCGCCGGGGCGTCGAGGAGCTCGACGTCGTCGCGGCGGCGCAGCACGTCGGCGACGACGACCTGGGTCTCGGCGAGGTGGGGCGAGCACGTGACGTAGCCGACCACTCCCCCGGGCCGCACGGCGTCGAGCGCGGAGTCGAGGAGCTCGCGCTGGAGCCCGGTGAGGGTCGCGAGGTCGGCGGGCGTGCGCCGCCAGCGGGACTCGGGCCGGCGGCGCAGCGCCCCCAGGCCCGTGCAGGGGGCGTCGAGGAGCACCCGGTCGTAGGCGCCCGGCTCGTCCTGCCCGACGGCGCGCCCGTCGCCCGTGCGCACGGCCTCCACGGCGTCGGCCGGGACGGCGGCGAGGGCCTTCTCGACGAGGCGCGCGCGGTGCGGCTGGACCTCGTTGGCGACGAGGCGCGCGCCCCGCTCGGCCGCGAGCGCCGCGAGGAGCGCGGCCTTGCCCCCGGGGCCGGCGCACAGGTCGAGCCAGCGGGCGTCGTCGGTCCCGGCGAGCGGTGCCGCGGCGAGGGCGAGGGCGACGAGCTGGCTGCCCTCGTCCTGGACGCCGGCGCGGCCGTCGCGCACGGCGCCGAACGCGGCGGGGTCGCCGCCCTCGAGGCGCAGCGCGGTGGGGGCCCACCGGGAGGGCGTGACGCGGTCGTCGCCGTCGGCCAGCTCGTCGGGGTCGGCGAGGCCGGGGCGGGCGACGAGCGTGACGCGCGGGGCGTCGTTGTCGGCAGCGAGGAGCGCGTCGAGCTCGGCGACGGGGCGTCCGTTACCGGCGAGGGCGTCGCGCAGGGCGCGGGCGATCCAGACCGGGTGGCTCTGGGTGGCCGCGAGCGCCGCGAGGTCGTCGGGGGCGTCGTCGGCGATCGCGGTGAGCCAGTCGTCGAGGGTGGTGCGCGCGACGCGGCGCAGGACGGCGTTGACGAGCTGGGCGCTGCCGGCGCCGGTGCGCTCCCGGGCCAGTCCGACCGTCTCCGACACGGCGGCGTGCTGGGGCACGCGCATGCCGAGGAGCTGGTGGGTGCCGAGCCGCAGGACGTCGAGCACGGGCGGGTCGAGGCGATCGAGGGGTCGGTCGAGGCACAGCGCGAGGACGGCGTCGTAGCGACCGCGCAGGCGCAGGGTGCCGTAGGCGAGCTCGGTGGCGAACCCGGCGTCGCGGCCGCGGATGCCGCGCTCGCGCAGGAGGGGTGGCAGGACGAGGTTGGCGTAGGCGTCGGAGCCGTCGACCTGGCGCAGGACGTCGAACGCGACGGCGCGGGCCGGGTCGGTGCCCTTGCGGCGCTGGGAGGGCGCGTTCGAGCTGCGGGACGTCTCGCCGCGGGAGCGGGCGGCGCCGCGCTGACGGCCGCGGGCGTCGCGGCGCTCGTCGTCGCGGCGGTCCCGGCCGCCGTCCGCGGCGTTCGAACGGGTGTTCGAGCCGTTGCCGCGGGTCACTCCTGGAGCATTCGAACGCGCGTTCGATTCGCGCCCCTCACGCCGGGACCCGCTCGCCGAGCTGTTCGAACGTGCGTTCGACCCGGGGGTCGACGACCGGCGGTCCGCGTCCTCGCGGTCGCGGTCCGCGGGCGTGCCGCCGCTCATCGGACGACCTCCGCACCGAGAACGAGATCCTCGGGAAGGCGGGCCCCGCGGGCCCAGTCGGCGGCGGGCATCTGCTTCTTGCCGACGGGCGCGACGTCCCCGAGCTGGACGGCGTGCGTCGCGGTGCCGACGAGCACCTCCTTCTTCCCGGCCCGCACGTGCCCCGGGGCGAGGTCGGTGACGTCGGGGCGCGGCGTCACCGGGCCGAGCCCGAGGCGCGCGGGCGCGCCGTCGGGACCGGCGACCGTGGTCCAGGAGCCCGGCGCGGGGGTGCAGCCGCGCACGAGACGGTCGACGGCGAGCGCCGGGTGGTCCCACCGCACCTCCGCGTCGGCGGGCGTGAGCTTCGCGGCGTGGGAGACGCCGTCGGCGGGCTGGGGCTGCGGGCGCAGGGTCCCGTCCTCGAGCGCGTCGAGCGTCGCGACGAGCAGCCCCGCGCCGGACACGGCGAGGCGGCCCAGGAGGTCCCCGGCGGTGTCCCGCGGACGGATGGTCTCGGTCGTCGTGCCGAGCGTGGGGCCGGAGTCCAGGCCCTGCTCGATGAGGAACGTCGTGGCGCCGGTGACCTCGTCCCCGGCGATGATCGCGCGCTGCACGGGCGCGGCACCGCGCCAGGCCGGCAGGACGGAGAAGTGCAGGTTGACCCACCCGTGGCGCGGCACGGCGAGCACGTCGGGGCGCAGGATCTCCCCGTACGCGACGACGGGCGCCGCGTCGACGTCGAGCTCGGCCAGGCGCGCGAGGAAGTCCTCGCCGCGGGGGCGGTCGGTGATCACGGGGATCCCGGCCTCCTCGGCGCGCACGCGGACGGGGCTCGGCGTCAGGCGCCGTCCCCGGCCCGACGGCGCGTCGGCGCGCGTGAGGACGGCGACGACGTCGTGGCGGGAGTCGAGGAGGGCGTCGAGGGACGGGACCGCGGTATCCGGGGTCCCGGCGAACAGCAGGCGCATGGGCCCGATTCTAGGTCGCCCGGTCCGACGGCCGGCCCTCGGCCGGGCCGTCCGCGTGGCCCGCCACCTCGGACGCGACCGTCAGAACCGCAGATCGGCCGCGTTCGGGAACTCGGGGAACCGCGTGCCGTCGAGCGGCGCGAGCTCCAGGTAGCTCAGCACGTCCGCATCCACGAAGAGCAGCACGAGGGCACGGTCGACCCCCGCCTCCAGCACGACGCGCGGCGCCGCGGAGGTGGCCCGCACCTCCGGGACGCCGAGGTCGATCGTCGGGCACGCGCCGCACCCGCACGTCCCGACGACGCGCGTCGCGTCGACCTGCTCGAGCCAGCGGCGGCGGTCCTCGGCGTCCTGGCTCGGCGGGACGGGCTCGCCGCGCACCCCCTCCTGGACCATCCGGACGAGCACGTCCCGCTCGCGCGGGGTCAGGTGGCGCGAGGCGGCCTCGCGCCTGTCGGCGGTCATGACGCCTCGCGGCTCCGCGCCACGGGCACGCCAAGGTCGCGCAGGGCGGCGCGCAGGCCGGGGGTGCCGTCGAAGAGGTGGGTGCGCAGTCCGAGCCGGGCGGCGGCGTCGATGTTCGCGGCGCTGTCGTCGGTGAAGAGCGTGCGCGCCGGGTCGAGGCCGAAGCGCTCGACCGCGAGCGCGAAGATCGCGGGGTCCGGCTTGGCCAGGCCCTCGCGCCCGGAGACGAGCACGTCGTCCATGAGCGTCGTCGCGGGCGCGGCGGGCGCCGCGTGCGGGTAGAGCTCCGCGGACCAGTTGGTCAGGCCGTACAGGCGCAGCCCGAGGTCCCGCAGCTCGCGCACGAGCTCCTCCGAGCCCTCCACGGGCCCGGTGAGCGTCGCGGGGAACTCCGCGACGTAGCGGTCCAGGAGCGCCACGTGGTGCGGGTGGGAGGCCTCGACGGCGGCGCGCGCGTCCGCCCACGTGGCCCCCGCGTCGCGCTCGTGGTTGAGGACGCGGAAGTCGACGTCCGCGAAGAACGCGTCGACGACCTCACGGTCCAGCCCCGCGTAGGCGCCGTACGGGTCCCAGCCGACCAGGACGTTGCCGAAGTCGTACAGGACGGCGTCGATCGCGCGCGCAGGGGCACCTCCAGGGGTGCCGTCGGCCGTCGCGGCGTGGTGCGTCACAAGATCTCCTTCGGGTCGAGCTCCACCCGCACGCTACCCGGCTCGCGCCGCGCCGAGCGCACCGCGAGCGACGCGGCGAGCTCGCGCGCGAGCCGCCGGCCGTCGCGCACGGGCACGCGCACGACGGCGCGCACCGGTGGGGCGTCCAGCAGCCCCGGCCCTGCGCCGTCTCCGGCCCCAGCGCCCTTCGCCGTGCCCGGCAAAGGTCCCGGCCCCGTGCCGGGCGCACGCCCGCGCGGCGGAGGTGCGGGAACCTCCACTGGTCCGAGGACGGCATCGGGCCGCGCCAGCTCGACCCGCCCCAGCAGCGCCGCGACCGCCGGGCGGTCCCCCGTCACCGCCGCCACCCGCACGGCGGGCGGCAACGACAGCTCGGCCCGCTCGTCGAGCTCGCGGTCCGCGAGGAGCGCCGGGTCCCAGCGCACGAGCGCGTTCGTCGGAGCCGGGGCGGCGTCGCCGACGAGCAGCACCTGCCCGCCCGCCGTCGCCGGACGCACGAGCGCCGCCGCGGCGAGCCAGCGCGCGAGCGCGTCCTGTGCGACGTCGAGCCCGACGTGCGCGGTGCTCACGGCCGCGTCGAGCAGGAGCGCGGCCGCGTACCCGCCCTCGGCGACCGGCTCCGCGCCCGGCGTCGCCACGACGAGCGCCGGACGGGACGACACCGCGCCCAGCACCCCGCCCGCGGCGGCAGCGCCGGACACCTGCACCGGAACGCCCGCGAACGCGCGCCCCAGCTCCTCCGCCGTGCGCTGCGAACCGACCCGCACCGACCGCAGGCCCGTCCAGTGGCACTCCGCGCACGACCAGCCGCCCGCAAGCGCCCCGCACCACGCGCACTGCGGCGTGGCGCCCGCTCCCGACAGCGCGAGCGGGCCGTGGCACACCGTGCAGCGCGCCGGGGTGCGGCAGCGCCCGCACGCGACGACGGGCACGTACCCGGAACGGGGCACCTGCACCAGCACCGGACCCTGCTCGAGCGCGGAGCGTGCCGCGCGCCACGCCGCGGTCGGGATGCGGGCCGCGGCGCCCGGCCCCTCGGCCGCGAGCTCCACCGACGTCAGGGCCCGCACGCGCGGCGCCCGCGCCCGCACGACGTCGCGCGGCGCGGCCAGGTCGTGCGCCCAGCCCCGCGCGACGAGCGCCTGCGCCGCGACCGTGCGGCCGTGCGACCCGAGGAGGAACGCGGCCCCCTCCTGGTCGCTGCGCAGCGCGAGCACCTCGCGCGCGTGCGGGTAGGGCGCCCGCGGCTCGGCGAGCGTGTCCTCGCCGTCGTTCCAGCACACCACGAGGCCGAGGTCCGCGACCGGGGCGAACGCCGCCGCCCGGGTCCCCACGACGACGCGCGCCCGCCCGTGCAGCACCGCGAGGAACCCGCGGTACCGGGGGGCGGGGCCCTCGTCCGCGGTCAGGCGCACCACCTCGCCGCCGGTCGCCGCGTCCCACGCGGGCAGGCCCGCGGCGTCCAGGGCGGCGCACACCTGGTCGACGTCGCGCGCGTCCGGCACGACGACGAGCGCCCCCCGGCCGCCCGACCGCGCGGCGCGCACCGCCTCCGCGACCGCGGCGGCCCAGTGCGTCACGGGCAGGGGGTCCGCACCCCGTCGCGCCCCCCCGGCGCCACGCCCGCGCTCGACCGGCCCCGACCCCGGGTCAGGAGGGGCGGGCGGCGCGAGGCCGGGCAGCGCGGTCCACACGGCCCGCGGGGCACCCCCGCCCGCGACGTGCGCGAGGAACGCCGCGCCGGCACGGTACGGGGACCACACGGAGCCGCCGGACGCCGCCCCGGACCCTGCGGCCTGGGGCGCCGCGACGGGCGCCTCACCGGCCCCGACCCCGCCCACCGCCGCCGTGCCCCCGGTGGCGTCGTTCTCGGGTGCCGCGGCGACGGCGGCCGCGAGCGCCTGCTCGGCGCGCGCGTGCCGCGGGGGGACGGCGAGGCGGAGCACGTCCGACAGTGTGCCCGCGTAGTGGTCGGCGACCGAGCGCGCGAGCCGCGCGACGGCGGGCGAGAGCACCGGCTCGGGCGAGACGACACGGCGCAGCGGGAGCAGACGGCCGTCGTGGTCGGACCGCTCGGTCCGCGCCAGGACGTACCCGTCGACGTCACGGCCCGCGAACCGCACCTTGACCCGGACGCCAGGCTGCGCGTCGTCGGACATCGCCGCGGGCACGAGGTAGTCGAACGCGCGGTCCAGGTGCGGGGGCGCCAGGTCGAGCGCGAGGCGCGCGACGGGCAGGTGCGCGGCGACCTCCTGGGACGGTGCCGCGGCGGGGCGCCGCGGAGCGGGGGCCACGGAGACACCCGGCAGGGTGTCCTGCACCGCCTGCGACGTGTCCTCGGGCTCGCTCACGACGTCATCGAACCACGCGCCGCCGTCACGCCCGGGCGAGGCCCCGCCGGGCTCGTCACACCTGGGACTGCAGGTCCGCGACGCGGTCCGTGCGCTCCCACGTGAACTGCTCCAGCTCGCGCCCGAAGTGCCCGTACGCGGCCGTCGCGGCGTAGATGGGGCGCAGCAGGTCCAGGTCGCGGATGATCGCCGCGGGACGCAGGTCGAACACCTCGCGGATCGCGGCCGTGATGCGCTCGACCGGCACCTTCTCGGTGCCGAACGTCTCGACGTACAGGCCCACGGGGTGCGCCTTGCCGATCGCGTACGCGACCTGCACCTCGCAGCGGCGCGCGAGACCCGCGGCGACGACGTTCTTCGCGACCCAGCGCGTCGCGTACGCGGCGGAGCGGTCCACCTTCGACGGGTCCTTGCCGGAGAACGCGCCGCCGCCGTGGCGAGCCATGCCGCCGTAGGTGTCCACGATGATCTTGCGCCCGGTGAGGCCGGCGTCGCCCTGCGGCCCGCCGACGACGAACGTGCCCGTCGGGTTGACGAACAGGCGCGTCTCGCGCGTGTCGAGGTCCACTCCCGCGGCCTCCAGGACCGGTGCGACGACGTCGTCCGCGACGAGCCGGTGCAGCGCGTCCTGGCGCACGTCCGGGTCGTGCTGCGTCGACAGGACGACCGTGTCGAGCGTGACCGCACGGTCGCCGTCGTACCCGATGGTGACCTGCGTCTTGCCGTCCGGGCGCAGCCCCGGCACCGTCCCGTCGCGGCGCACGAGCGCGAGGCGCTCCGCGAGACGGTGCGCGAGCCAGACCGGCAGCGGCATCAGGCTCGGGGTGTCGTCGCTCGCGTACCCGAACATCAGGCCCTGGTCGCCCGCGCCCTGCGCGTCGAGGGGGTCGTGGTCGCGCTGGTCGTCGCGCCCCTCGAGGCTCTTGTCGACGCCCTGCGCGATGTCGGGCGACTGCTGCCCGATCGACACGGAGATGCCGCACGAGTCGGCGTCGAACCCGATCGCGGACGACGTGTACCCGATGCGGCGCACGACGTCGCGCACGATCTGCGGGATCTCGACGTACGCGTCGGTGGTCACCTCGCCCGCGACGTGGACGAGGCCCGTGGTGACCATCGTCTCGACCGCCACGCGGGACGTCGGGTCCTGCGCCAGGAGCGCGTCGAGGATGGAGTCGGAGATCTGGTCGCACACCTTGTCCGGGTGCCCCTCGGTGACGGACTCGGACGTGAACAGACGCAGATCAGCCATGCCGCACAGCCTACTGTCCCGAGGCGTGGGCGCGGGCATCCGGTAGGCGAGACGAGACGCGGGTCACTCGGCCCGTGAGACCCCGCCGTCCAGGGACCCGGCGGCCACCCGGCCCGCGACGACGTCCCACAGGGCGTCCGCCACCGCGCGCTTGGTGCCGCCCGCCGTCGCGACGATCTCGCCGGCCCCGTCGACGACGGTCACGTCGTTCGCGTCGACCCCGAACCCGAGCCCTTCGCCCACCGCGTTCACGACGAGCAGGTCCGCGCCCTTGCGGCGCGCCTTCGCCCGACCGTGGTCGAGCACCGAGCCGTCCGCGTCCCCCGTCTCGGCCGCGAAGCCCACCACGACCTGGCCCGCGCGCAGCCGGTCGTGCGCGAGCTCGGCGAGCACGTCCGGGTTCTCGACGAGCGCGATCGGCTCGGGACCGCGGCCCGGCACCTTCTTGATCTTCGCCCCGGGCGCGTGCGCCGGTCGGAAGTCCGCGACCGCCGCGGCCATCACGACGACGTCCGCCGAGGCCGCCGCTGCGCGCACCGCCTCGCGCAGCTGGGCCGTCGTCTCGACCGCGACCACGTCGTCCAGGTCGGCGCCCTGCACGAGCGCGGCGACGTCCGGGGCGAGGTTCGCCGCGACGAGCGTCACGTGGGCGCCCCGCGCCCGCGCCGACCGCGCCAGCTCGACCCCCTGCCGCCCGCTGGACCGGTTGCCGATGAAGCGGACCGGGTCGATCGGCTCGCGCGTGCCGCCCGCGGACACCACGACCCGTCGGCCCGCGAGGTCGCGCCCCGCAGCGGCGTCCTCGACGCGGGGGCCGTCGCCGGAGCCCTCCGCGACGGCCAGCGCGACGCGCGCGATCTCGTCCGGCTCGGGCAGGCGGCCCGGGCCCGTGTCGGCGCCCGTCAGGCGGCCCGACGCCGGCTCGATCACGTGCACGCCGCGCTCGCGCAGCGTCGCCACGTTCGCGCGCGTGGCCGGGTGCTCCCACATCTCGGTGTGCATCGCGGGCGCCATCACGACCGGGCAGCGCGCGGTGAGCAGCGTCGAGGTGAGCAGGTCGTCCGCCCGGCCCGAGGCCGCCCGCGCGAGCAGGTCCGCGGTCGCGGGCGCCACGACGACGAGGTCCGCACCCTGGCCCAGCGCGACGTGCGGCACGTGCTCGACGTCCTCGAACACCTGGTCCGTCGCCGGCTCGCCCGAGAGCGCCTCCCACGTCGGCGCGCCCACGAACCGCAGGGCCGACGCCGTGGGGACCACGCGCACCCGATGACCCTGCTCGCGCAGCAGCCGCAGCAGCAGCACGGCCTTGTACGCCGCGACCCCGCCGCTCACCCCGAGCACGATCCGCATGTCGCTCCTCCCGCCGGTCCCGCTCTTCTCCGCGCCCACCGGGGGGGGTGGACGGCCGTGGACGCACGAACGCCGCGCCCTCCTGCGGAGGTGCGCGGCGTACGGGCTCAGGCCTCGTCGGCCTCGTCGGGCTCGGCCTCGATCGTCAGCAGGCCCGCGTTGATCTCCCGCATCGCGATCGACAGCGGCTTCTCCTGGTTGCGCGTCTCGAGCAGCGGCCCGACGTTCTCCAGCAGACCCTCGCTGAGCTGCGAGTAGTACGCGTTGATCTGGCGCGCACGCTTGGCCGAGTAGATGACGAGCGCGTACTTCGAGTCGACGTGCTCCAGCAGGTCGTCGATCGGCGGGTCGGTGATGCCCTCGGGGGCGGCGACGGTTCCGGACACAGTTCGCTCCGTGGGTTCAAGGGTCTGTAGCGCGGCTACAGCTGGTCGATGGCGGCGGCGCGCCGACCGCTCCTCCGGGGCCGGGCGGGCGCGGCCCCGAGCAGTCGCCGGGTCCGCGGACCGGGCCTGCGGCCCACCGGGGAGCGGGCCCGCGCGCGGGCACCGCAGGACAGTCTACTCGCTGTGCCGTTCGGTGCGCTGCTCCGTGGGCCCGGACGGCGCGGGATCCGCCGCTCGCGCGGGGTCGCCCGTCCCGCCCTCGACGGGCCGGGGCTCGAGCCCCATGACGCGCACGAGCTCGTCCGTCGCGCGGTGCACCTCGTCGTTGACGATGACGTGGTCGAACTCCGACTCCGCCGCGAGCTCGACCCGCGCCGTCGTGAGCCGTCGCTCGCGCTCCTCCGCGTCCTCCGTGCCGCGGCCCACGAGCCGGCGCACCAGCTCGTCCCAGCTCGGCGGGGCGAGGAACACGAACCGCGCCTCGGGCATCGACGCGCGGACCTGGCGCGCGCCCTGGAGGTCGATCTCCAGGAGCGCCGGCACGCCCGCGGCGAGCTTCTCCTCGACCGCGCGCCGAGGCGTGCCGTAGCTGTTGCGACCGTGCACCACCGCCCACTCGAGCAGCTCGCGCTCCGCGACCATGCGGGCGAACTCGTCCGTCCCGACGAACAGGTAGTGCACCCCGTCCACCTCGCCCGGCCGCGGGTCGCGCGTCGTCGCCGACACGGACAGCCACACCTCCGGGTACCGGGCGCGGATGTCGGCCGACACCGTCCCCTTCCCGACGGCGGTCGGTCCGGCCAGGACGGTCAGACGGGCAGGGCTGGGTGAGACCACCGGCGCCGTCGCCCCCTCGGCGGGGACGGACGGCGTCGGCTCGGACGGGTGCGCGGAAATGTCAGCCAAACCTCTCGATGAGGGCCGCGGACTGGTGAGGACCGAGGCCGCGGACACGACGTGTCTCGGCGATCCCGATCTCCTCCATGATCGCCCGAGCCTTCACCTTACCCACGCCGGGCAGGGACTCCAGCAACGAGACCACCTTGAGCTTGCCGATCATGTCGTCCGTCTGCCCGCGCTCGATGACCTCCTTCAGGGAGCCCTGGGAGTACTTGAGCCTGTTCTTCACCTCGGCGCGCACGCGTCGGGCCTCTGCGGCCTTCTCGAGCGCCGCCGCGCGCTGTTCTGGGGTCAGGGGTGGAAGTGCCACGCAAGTCACCTACTCGTCGTCAGGCGGATGGGCCCACACAGTCGTCCCGGCGTGCCCCGACGAGGAGCCCTAATCGGGTGAATCACCCGGGCGACCTGCGCCGACGCACGGAGCCGACCCCTCGAAAGTAGCGAGCCTCGACCGATCGGGCAACGACTGGGCAGGGCGCGTCGCGCGCCGTCGGCGCGGCGAGGGGCGCCGTGAGGCGACCGAGCGTGACGCTCAGGACGCCACGAGTCGCGCGACGAGCGCGTCGCGCACGGCCGTCGTCACCCCGCACGCGACGAGGTAGCCGTCCACGCTCCCGTGCTCGCGGGCGGCGAGCTCCCACGCGCCCTCGAGGTACTCCGGCTCCACCGTGAGGACCGGGGCCAGGGCGTCCGGGGACAGGCCCGGGATGGGCGGCACGAGCGCGGCGAGGCCCCCCACGGCCGAGCGGCTCGCGAGGTACTCCGCCAGGCGGTCCTCCTCCCCGACGCCCGCGACGTACTGGGCGAGGGCGACCACCCATCCCGTGCGGTCCTTGCCCGCGGAGCAGTGCACGACCGCCGCCCCCTCCGACGACGCGACCTCGCCGAGCACGCGCCCGACCGTCGCGCGGATGCCCGGGTCCTGGACGAACGTCGCGTACACGCCGTGCATCATCCGGCGGGCGACCGCCGTCGGGTCGTCCGCCGCCAGCAGGCCGGCGATCAGCGCCGCGGGGTCGGCCGACGCTCCCCCGCCGTCGCCGCCCCCGGCCTGGAGGCCCCGCGCGGGGTCCATGCCGCGGCGCAGCACCCGGACGCCGCCCGGCACCGCGTCCGCCCCGTCGCGCTCGAGCTCGTCGTCACCGCGCAGGTCCAGCACCGTCGTCACCCCCAGGTCGGAGAGCGCCGCCTGGCCCGCCGGGGTCAGGCGCGACAGGCTCGCCGTCCGCAGCAGCACGCCGGTGCGCAGGGGCTCGTCGTGACCGGCCGGGACCGCCCGGCCTCCGACGTCGCGCGCGTTCCACGTGCCCGGGACGTCCAGCGCGCCCGGCACCGCTCCGCCGTCGGGTGCGGGGGCGGCGGCCGCCGCCTCCGTGGGCGTGCCGGAGGCGTTCGGGTCCGCGTCGCGGGAGGTGTCGTGGGAGGTCATGGGCGCAGTCTCGCACGGCACGACGGCGGCGAGGGCGGTCCCGACACGACGACGACGCCCATGACCTGCGACAGGACGGCGACGGGGCCGGCACCCGTAGGTGCCGGCCCCGTCGCCCGGGCGGGTGCCTCAGCCGCGCAGGGCCTGTGCCGCCTCGTCCGTGGCCGCGCGCGCCGCGGCGCGCAGCGCGTCGACGTCCGGCCCCGCGCGCAGGACGCCGCGCGAGGAGGACGCGAGCACCTGGTGGCGTGCGTCCCCGAACACGGCCGCGAGCTCGGCCGCTCCAGCGCCCTGCGCACCCACGCCGGGGGCCAGGAGCGGTCCGCGCACCGCCGCGAGGTCCGTGCCGGTGCGGGCCGCGGCGTCGGCGATGGTCGCGCCGACGACGAGGCCGACCGGGCCCAGCGCGTCGCCCGACGCCACCACGGGCTCGTTGACCCGCGCGGCCTCGCGCGCCACGTGCGCCGCGACCGACTCCACGCCGGCGCCCGCGCCGCGGCGCGCGTGCTGCACCTCCGCCCCCTCGGGGTTCGAGGTGAGGCAGAGCACGAACAGCCCGCGGCCGGTCTCCAGCGCGGCGTCGACCGCGGGCTGGAGCGAGCCGAAGCCGAGGTACGGCGAGACCGTCAGCGCGTCCGCCGCCAGCGGGGAGCCGTCGCGCAGGTACGCGTCGGCGTAGGCGGCCATGGTCGAGCCGATGTCGCCGCGCTTGGCGTCCATGACCGCGAGCGTGCCCGCCGCACGGGCCGCCGCGAGGACCTCCTCGAGCGCCGCCACGCCGCGCGACCCGTGCCGCTCGAAGAACGCCGACTGCGGCTTCACCGCCGCCACGCGCCCGCCGACCGCCTCGACGACCCGCAGCCCGAACTCGCGCAGCCCGGAGGCGTCGTCGGTCAGGCCCCAGTCCGCGAGCAGTCCCGGGTGCGGGTCGATGCCCACGCACAGGGGACCGTGGTCGTCCAGAGCGGCCGCGAGGCGCGCGCCGAATCCCGCGCTCACGCGCCGACCCGCTCGGCCGGGAGGACGACTCCCGCGGTCAGGCCCTCGCCCGCCATGTGCTCCTGGAGGCTGGCCACCGCGAACGGTCCCGCCAGGACCGCCTCGATGCCCTGCACCGCCGCGGCGAGCTGGTCGACCGTCGTCGCGATCGGCTTGTCGGCCGCCGTCGTCGCCGCACGGATCTCGTAGCCGTCGGCCCGCGCGCCCTGGCCGGACGGGGTGTTGATGACCATGTCCACCTCGCCGGCCGTGATGAGGTCGACGATCGTCGGCTCGCCGTCGGCGCCGCGGCCCGCGGAGAACTTGCGCACCACGCGCGACGCGATGCCGTTGCGGCGCAGCACGCTCGACGTGCCGTCCGTCGCGAGGATCTCGAAGCCGAGCTCCGCGAGACGCTTGACCGGGAAGACGATCGAGCGCTTGTCGCGGTCGGCGACGGAGACGAACACGCGGCCCGACGTCGGCAGCCCGCCGAACGCGGCAGCCTGCGACTTGGCGAACGCGTGCGGGAAGTCGCGGTCGAAGCCCATGACCTCGCCCGTCGAGCGCATCTCCGGGCCGAGCACCGTGTCCACGACGACGCCGTCCGCGGTGCGGAAGCGCTTGAAGGGCAGGACCGCCTCCTTGACCGCGATCGGCGCGTCGAGCGGCAGGGTGCCGCCGTCGCCCTCGGCGGGCAGGACGCCCGCCGCCCGCAGCTCGGCGATCGACTCGCCCGTCATGACGCGCGCCGCGGCCTTCGCGAGGGACGTGCCCGTCGCCTTGGAGACGAACGGCACCGTGCGCGACGCGCGCGGGTTGGCCTCAAGGACGTACAGCACGTCGGAGACGAGCGCGTACTGGACGTTGAGGAGGCCGCGCACCCCGACGCCCTTCGCGATGGCCTCGGTCGAGCGGCGGATGCGCTCGATCTCCTGCTCCGAGAGCGACACGGGCGGCAGGACGCACGCCGAGTCGCCGGAGTGGATGCCCGCCTCCTCGATGTGCTCCATCACGCCGCCGAGGAAGAGCTCGGTGCCGTCGTAGAGCGCGTCGACGTCGATCTCCATCGCGTCGTCGAGGAAGCGGTCGATGAGCAGCGGCGCGGGCAGCGTCCCGGCCGTGCGGTCCTCGGCGGCGGCCGCGACGAGCGCGCGCTCGACGTAGCCCGTGAGCTGCTCGGCGGAGTAGACGATCTCCATGCCGCGCCCGCCGAGCACGTAGGACGGGCGCACGAGCACCGGGTACCCGATGCCGGCCGCGACGTCCTTCGCCTCGTCGAGCGAGCGCGCCGTGCCGAACGCCGGGGCGGGCAGGCCCGCCTCGACGAGCACGCGGCCGAACTCGCCGCGGTCCTCCGCGGCGTCGATCGCCTCGGGGCTCGTGCCGAGGATCGGCAGGCCCGCGTCGGCGAGGCGCTGCGCGAGCGCGAGCGGCGTCTGCCCGCCGAGCTGGACGATGATGCCCTTGACCGGCCCGGCGGCGAGCTCGGCCTGGTAGACCTCGAGCACGTCCTCGAACGTCAGCGGCTCGAAGTACAGGCGGTCGGACGTGTCGTAGTCGGTCGAGACCGTCTCCGGGTTGCAGTTGACCATGACCGTCTCGTAGCGCTCGCGCAGCGTGAGGGCCGCGTGCACGCACGAGTAGTCGAACTCGATGCCCTGGCCGATGCGGTTCGGGCCCGAGCCGAGGATGATCACGGCCTCGCGCTCGCGCGGGGCGACCTCGGTCTCCAGGTCGTACGACGAGTAGTGGTACGGCGTGCGGGCGGCGAACTCGGCCGCGCACGTGTCGACCGTCTTGTAGACGGGCCGGACGCCGAGCGCGTAGCGGACCTCGCGCACCGTCGCCTCGCCCGCCGGACCCATGCCGCGCAGGCGCGCGACCTGCGCGTCGGACAGACCGTGCTTCTTCGCCTCGCGCAGCACGTCCTCCGTGAGCGCGGGCGCGTCGGCGACGGCCGCCGCGACCTCGTTGACCAGCTGGATCTGGTCGAGGTACCACGGGTCGATCTTGGTGGCCTCGAACACCTGCTCGACGCTCGCGCCGGCGCGCAGCGCCTGCTGGACGCCGATGATGCGGTTCTCCGTGGGGCGCGCGATGCGCACGAGGAGCTCGTCGAGGTCCGCGCCCGAGACGGGCTCGCCGTCCCAGTGGAACACCGAGCCGCCCTTGTCGATCGAGCGCAGCGCCTTGCCGAGCGCCTCGGTGAAGTTGCGCCCGAGCGCCATGGCCTCGCCGACGGACTTCATGGTCGTCGTCAGCGTCGGGTCGGCGGCCGGGAACTTCTCGAACGCGAAGCGCGGCACCTTGACGACGACGTAGTCGAGCGTGGGCTCGAACGAGGCCGGGGTGACCTGCGTGATGTCGTTGGGGATCTCGTCGAGCGTGTAGCCGACGGCGAGCTTCGCGGCGATCTTGGCGATGGGGAACCCGGTCGCCTTGGACGCGAGCGCGGACGAGCGCGAGACGCGGGGGTTCATCTCGATGACGATGACGCGGCCCGTGTCCGGGTCGACGGCGAACTGGATGTTGCAGCCGCCCGTGTCGACCCCGACCTCGCGGATGACGGCGATGCCGATGTCGCGCAGCTTCTGGTACTCGCGGTCCGTGAGCGTCAGCGACGGCGCGACCGTGATCGAGTCGCCCGTGTGCACGCCGACGGGGTCGACGTTCTCGATGGAGCACACGACCACGACGTTGTCGTGCTTGTCGCGCATGAGCTCGAGCTCGTACTCCTTCCAGCCGAGGATCGACTCCTCGAGGAGCACCTCCGTCACCGGGGAGTAGTGCAGGCCCTGCCCGACGATGCGGCGCAGCTCCTCCTCGTCGTACGCGAAACCCGAGCCGAGGCCGCCCATCGTGAAGGACGGGCGCACGACCATCGGGTAGCCGAGGTCGCCCGCGGCCGCGATCGCCTCGTCGACCGTGTGCACAATGACCGAGCGAGCCGACTCGCCGCCGCACTTCTCGACGACGTCCTTGAACTGCTGGCGGTCCTCGCCCTTCTGGATCGCCTCGATGTTCGCGCCGATGAGCTCGACCCCGTACTCGGCGAGGACGCCCGCCTCGTCGAGCGCGATCGCCGCGTTGAGCGCGGTCTGCCCGCCGAGCGTGGGCAGGAGCGCGTCAGGGCGCTCCTTGGCGATGATCGAGGTGAGCACCTCGGTCGTGATCGGCTCGACGTACGTCGCGTCGGCGAACTCGGGGTCGGTCATGATCGTGGCCGGGTTCGAGTTCACGAGGACGACCCGCAGGCCCTCCTCCTTGAGCACGCGGCACGCCTGGGTACCGGAGTAGTCGAACTCGCACGCCTGGCCGATGACGATCGGGCCGGACCCGATGACCAGGACGCTGGAGATGTCGGTTCTGCGAGGCACGGTCAGCTCTCCTTGGTGTTCTGGTCGGCAGCTGCGGAGCTCTGGGCGCGTCGGGACGCCATGAGCTCGACGAAGCGGTCGAAGAGGTACGCGGCGTCGTGGGGGCCGGCCGCGGCCTCGGGGTGGTACTGGACGGAGAAGGCGGGCAGGTCGAGGCACTCGAGCCCCTCGACCACCTGGTCGTTGAGCCCGACGTGGGACACGACGACGCGCCCGTAGCGGCCGCCGTCGTGCGGGGCGACGGACTCGCCGTCGAGCGGCGCGTCCACGGCGAACCCGTGGTTGTGCGCGGTCACCTCGACCTTGCCGGTGCGGCGGTCCATGACGGGCTGGTTGATGCCGCGGTGGCCGTACGCGAGCTTGTACGTGCCGTAGCCGAGGGCGCGCCCGAGGATCTGGTTGCCGAAGCAGATGCCGAAGAACGGGGTGCCGCGGTCCAGGACGGCGCGCAGCAGCTCGACCTCGTGCGTCGCCGCCCCGGGGTCGCCGGGGCCGTTGGAGAAGAACACGCCGTCGGGCGCGAAGGCCTCGACGTCCTCGATCGTCGAGGCGGCCGGGACCACGTGCACGCGCACGCCGCGCTGGGCGAGGCGCTGCGGCGTCATGGACTTGATGCCGAGGTCGACGGCGACGACCGTCGCGACGGGCGCGCCGTCGGGCGTCGTGCCCTCGAAGGGCTCGACGACGTACGCCTCGTCGGTGCTCACCTCGCGCGCGAGGTCGGCGCCAGCCATCGCGGGCGCGGCCTGCACCTCGGCGACGAGGTCCTCGACGGTGCGCGGGTAGCCGTCGCGCACGAGCGCGTCGCCCGAGAAGATGCCGGCGCGCATCACGCCGAGCTCGCGCAGGTGGCGCGTCAGAGCGCGCGTGTCGACGTCGCTGATGCCGACGATCCCCTGCGCGGCGAGCTCCTCGTCCAGGGTGCGCTGCGCGCGCCAGCTCGAGGCCCGGCGGGCGGCGTCGCGCACGACGTACCCGGCGACCCAGATCTTGCCGGACTCGGGGTCCTCGTCGTTGACTCCCGTGTTCCCGATGTGGGGGGCCGTCATGACGACGATCTGGCGGTGGTAGGAGGGGTCGGTGAGCGTCTCCTGGTAGCCGGTCATGCCGGTGTTGAAGACGATCTCGCCGACCGTGGTGCCGCGCGCGCCGTACGCGCGCCCGGTCTGCACGGTGCCGTCCTCGAGGACGATCAGGGCCCGGTCGGCGGGCGGTGCGGTGGCGGAGACCTGGGTGGTCGCTGTGTTCACTGAGGCGGTCACGGTGCTTCCTCGTCGTTCTCGTCGGTGCCGGGTGTCGCGCTCTCGCGCGTCGGCGCCGGGCCTGCGGGGTCTGCGGGGGCGGCGCCGCTCGGCGCCCCGGGTCGTCGCTCGTACGAGCCGTCGTCGGCGGGTTCTCCGCGGTCGGCGGCTGCTCGTCCGGCGAGACCCTGGACGGCCTCCAGGAGGCGTGCGACGTCGTGGTCGTGGCGGGGCAGGAGGCCGGTGTCGAGCCGGACCTCAGGGTTCGCCGGAGCCTCGGGCGCGTCAGCCGGGACGGGCTTGGCGGGCACGGTCCACGTCACGACGACGATGGCCTCCTTGCCGACGAACTTGCCGGCCATGCCGGGCGTGAGGGCCGCGCCCCCGACCGCCGCGGCGGGCACCCACACGTCCGGGGCGCCGCTGCGCGCGACGTACAGTCCGCCGTCGTGCACGGTGACCTGGGCCTGGGACCGGTCGCCGAGCCCGTGGGCTCCGACGCGGGCGAGCCAGTCGCCCGCGAGCGTGCTGGACACGTAGAGCGCGTCGAGCGGACCGAGCACCACGGCGCCCCGCGCCGCCTCGGCGGGCACCGCCGGGGGCGTCGGGACGACGCCGGCCGACCGGCGCACGAGGCGGCGGCGGCCGACGAGGACGAGCGTCAGGAGGACGACGCCGAGGACGACCCAGATACCGACCGCGACGGGCTGAGGCAGGTTCACGCCCGCACCCCCTGCGTGCCGGCACCCGCCGGGACGGGGGTGCCGTCGAGCACCGTGGCGCGCCCGCGCAGGAACGTCGCGACGACGGCGCCGGGCAGCTCGCGGCCCTGGAACGGGGTGTTGGTGCTCGCCGTGACCTGTCCCCCGCCGTCGACGACGCGGCGCGCGGCCGGGTCCACGAGCGTGACGTTCGCGGGCTCGCCGACCTCGAGCGGACGCCCCTGGGCGCGCTCGCCGGTGTCGATCCGACCGATGCGCGCGGGCGCGCCGGACAGCACGCGCGCGACGTCGGCCCACGTCATGCGTCCGGTGTCGACCATGGTCTGCTGCACGACGCTCAGCGCCGTCTCGAGGCCCGTCATGCCGAACGCGGCCGCGGCCCACTCGCAGTCCTTGTCCTCGCGCGCGTGCGGCGCGTGGTCGGTCGCGACGATGTCGATCGTCCCGTCCGCGAGGCCTTCGCGCACCGCCTCGACGTCCGCGGCGGTGCGCAGCGGCGGGTTGACCTTGAAGGTCGGGTCGTATCCGCGCGCGAGGTCGTCGGTGAGGACGAGGTGGTGGGGCGTGACCTCGGCGGTCACGTCGATGCCGCGGCCCTTGGCCCAGCGCACGATCTCGACCGAGCCCGCGGTCGACAGGTGGCACACGTGCAGGCGCGAGCCCACGTGCTCCGCGAGGAGCACGTCGCGCGCGATGATCGCCTCCTCGGCGACCGCCGGCCACCCCGCGAGGCCCAGCTCGGCCGAGACGACGCCCTCGTTCATCTGGGCGCCCTCGGTGAGGCGCGGCTCCTGCGCGTGCTGGGCGACGACGCCGTCGAACGCCTTGACGTACTCGAGCGCCCGGCGCATGAGGATCGGGTCGTCGACGCACTTGCCGTCGTCCGAGAACACGCGCACGCGCGCCGCCGAGTCGGCCATGGCCCCGAGCTCCGCGAGCTGCTGGCCCGCGAGCCCGACGGAGACCGCCCCGACCGGGTGCACGTCGACCCAGCCGGCGTCGCGACCGAGGCGCCACACTTGCTCGACGACACCGGCCGTGTCCGCGACGGGCGTCGTGTTGGCCATGGCGTGGACGGCCGTGAACCCGCCCGCCGCGGCGGCACGCGTGCCGGACTCGATCGTCTCGGCGTCCTCGCGGCCCGGCTCGCGCAGGTGGGTGTGCAGGTCGACCAGGCCGGGGAGCGCCACGAGGCCGGTCGCGTCGACGACGACGGTCTCGCCGTCCCCGGACCCGGCGCGCGCGGCGCCGACCGGCGCGATCTCGGCGATGACGCCGCCGGAGAGGACGAGGTCGACGGGTTCGCCGCCCAGCGGGCGCGCGCCGCGCAGGACGTACGTGGTGGTTGCGGCGCTGCTCACGAGGCGGGGACCCTTTCGACGGCGGGGACGGGCTGGGCGGGCGACAGCGGCGCGGCCGCCGCCGGGGCGGCGTCGGTCTCGTCGCTGCCCGCGAGGAGGAGGTAGAGCACGGCCATGCGCACGGCGACGCCGTTCGCGACCTGCTCGACGATCACCGCGCGGGGCGAGTCCGCCGCCTGCGCGGAGATCTCGAGCCCGCGGTTCATCGGGCCGGGGTGCATGACGATCGCGTGCTCGGCCAGGAGGCCGAGGCGCCGCGCGTCGAGCCCGTACTTGCGGCTGTACTCGAGCGGGTTGGGGAAGAACGCTCCCCCGCCGGCGCCCGAGCCGCTCATGCGCTCGCGCTGCACGCGCAGCATCATCACGGCGTCGGGGCCGCCGTTCGCGGTGTCGCCCGCGAGGGCCCCGTCGAGGTCGTAGGAGACCTCGCACGGCCACGTCTGGACGCCGACCGGCAGGAGCGTGGGCGGCGCGACGAGCGTCACGCGCGCGCCGAGCGTGTGCAGCAGGTGCACGTTCGAGCGCGCGACGCGCGAGTGCAGCACGTCGCCGACGATCGCCACGTGCCGCCCATCGAGGCCCGCGCCGCGCGCGGCCGCGTCGTCCGGCCCGCTCGCGCCGGGGGCGGTGAGCCCCGTCCCGGAGAGGTGGCGGCGCAGCGTGTACGCGTCGAGCAGCGCCTGCGTCGGGTGCTGGTGCGTGCCGTCCCCCGCGTTGAGGACCGCGGCGTCGAGCCAGCCCGCGTGGGCGAGCAGGTGCGGGGCCCCGGAGGCCTGGTGCCGGACGACGACCGCGTCCGCGCCCATCGCCTGGAGGGTCAGCGCGGTGTCCTTGAGCGACTCGCCCTTGGACACGCTCGAGCCCTTGGCGGAGAAGTTGATGACGTCCGCCGACAAGCGCTTGGCGGCCGTCTCGAAGGAGATGCGGGTACGCGTCGAGTCCTCGTAGAAGAGGTTGACGACCGTGCGGCCGCGCAGCGTGGGGAGCTTCTTGATCTCGCGTGCCTGCGTCGCGGCCATCTGCGCCGCCGTGTCGAGGATGCGCACGGCGTCGGTGCGCGCGAGGTCCTGGGTGGACAGCAGGTGCCTCATGCGCCGGCCTCCGTCCCGGCGGCGGCCGAGCGGATGACGACCGCGTCCGCCGGGGCGTCCGCGTCCGCGGGCACGCCGTCGACCTCGGCGAGGCGCACGCTGACGCGCTCGGACGTCGAGGTCGGCAGGTTCTTGCCCACGAAGTCGGGGCGGATCGGCAGCTCGCGGTGGCCGCGGTCGACGAGCGCGGCGAGCTGCACGGCGCGCGGGCGGCCGAGGTCGCTGATCGCGTCGAGCGCGGCGCGGATGGTGCGCCCGGAGTACAGGACGTCGTCGACGAGGACCACGACCTTGCCGTCGATGCCCGACGCGGGCAGGCGCGTCGCGCCGATGGTGCGCGTCGGGTGCCGGTGGAGGTCGTCGCGGTACATCGTCACGTCGAGCTCGCCGACGATCGCGTGGGGGTCGGGTGCGCCGTCGGCGGGCGACCCCTCGATCGCGGCGAGGCGCTCGGCGAGCCGCGTCGCGAGCGGGACGCCGCGCGTCGGGATCCCGAGGAGGACGAGGTCGTGGGCCCCCTTGTTGCGCTCCACGATCTCGTGGGCGATGCGCGTCAGCGCGCGGGAGATGTCGGCGGCCGTCAGGACGACGGTCCCGGCCTCGGGCGTCGTCTCCGGGGTCGATGGGGATGGTGTGGGCACAGCAGCGCCAGAGCTCATGTCCGGCGACCTCCTTCCCCGCCTCACGGGACGGGCCTTAAAGGATGTCTGACGGTCACCCACCCTACCGCCGCGCGTCCCGGCGGCGGGTACGCGTCCCGCCGGATAAGACGCGGCGTCGGTCACACCCGTGACCGACGCCGCGTCGAGGGGTCGTGCCGGCCCGCTGCGGGGCCGTGGAGCGCTCAGGCCGTGATCGTCGGCTTCATCTCGACGATGCGTGCGAGCAGCCCGTTGACGAACGACGGCGAGTCGTCGGTCGACAGGGAGCGCGCGAGGTCGACGGCCTCGTCGATCGCGACGACGTCCGGGACGTCGTCGTTGAAGAGGATCTCCCACCCGCCGATGCGCAGCAGGGCCCGGTCGACCGCCGGCATCCGCTCGAGCGTCCACCCGTGGGAGTACGTCTCGATCAGCTCGTCGATGCGGTCGCGGTGCGCGAGCACGCCCTCGACGATGTCGACCGCGTACTGCGGCAGGGCGGTCTGCGCGGTGCCGGGGTCGGCGACGCGCTCCGCGAGGAGGGTCGTCGGGTCCACCTGACGCTGCTCCGCCTCGAAGAGGACGTCGAGCGCGCGCTTGCGCGCCTTGGTGCGTGCGGCCATGGTGATCGGCTGTCTCTCGTTGCTCTCGGCGGCTCTGCGGGTACCTGGTCAGTCGTTCACGCGGCCGAGGTACGAGCCGTCGCGCGTGTCGACCTTGACCTTGGTGCCCTGCTCGAGGAAGAGCGGGACCTGGATCTGCGCGCCCGTCTCGAGCGTCGCCGGCTTGGTGCCTCCCGTGGAGCGGTCGCCCTGGAGGCCGGGCTCGGTGTACGTGATCTCGAGGACGACCGAGGCCGGGAGCTCGATGTAGAGCGGCTGACCGTCGTTGGACGCGATGAGCACGTTCTGGTTCTCGAGCATGTAGTCCTTGGCGTCGCCCACGATCTCGGGCGAGACCGTGATCTGGTCGTACGTCGAGGTGTCCATGAACACGTAGTCCGCGCCGTCCTGGTACAGGTACTGGAAGTCGCGGCGGTCGACGTTGGCCGTCTCGATCTTGAGGCCGGCGTTGAACGTCTTGTCGATCGTCTTGCCCGTCATGACGTTCTTGATCTTGGTGCGGACGAACGCGCCACCCTTGCCGGGCTTGACGTGCTGGAACTCGATCACGGTCCACAGCTGGCCGTCGAGTCGCAGCACGGTGCCGTTCTTGATGTCGTTGGTGGTCGCCACGTTCGTCTTCCTGTCGGAGGGTCTGCGGTCTCCGCCCCACGCGGAGCCGCGTGCCGGGACGGCACGACAGGGTCCTCGAGGACGGGATGCGGAAATGGGCCTTGACGATCTTACCGGAGCGCGACGAGGACCGCGTTCGCCACGACGCCCACGGTCGCCGCCCAGCACATCGAGGCAAGGGTTCCGATGACGAACCGCTCGGACGCGACGGGGTGCTCGCGCAGCTCCGGGTAGCGCCCGAGGCCCTTGATCGCCACGACGAAGGCGATCCCGCCGGGTTCGCCGGCGAGCAGGCAGCCGGTGATCGCGAACCGCTCGAGGATCCCGATCCACGTGCCGCCGCGCAGCGCCTTCACGGCCTCGGTGCCGATGGGCCCGGTCGCGGGGGGCGGTGGCGGGGGGACGGGGACCGCGGCCGGGTCCGTCGCAGCAGCCCGAGCCCTCGTGCGCCCCGCACGACCGGAGCCCGCACGGGCCGGGTCGCCGGAACGTGCCGCGGCGCGCAGCACCCACTGCGTCACGGGCCCCCCGCCGAGCACGCTCGCGACGAGCGCGACGACCCACACCAGCACGACCAGCACGACCGACACCGGGTCCGTCATCTTCCGCCCTCCCGCAGATCTTCCGCCGGCTCACGCCGACGGCTCGCCCCGAGCTCGTCCAGCAGCCTCGCCACCACCGGCCGCACTGCCGCCTCCTCGGGCCACAGAGCGACGCGCAGCCGCTGGCTGACCGCCTGCTCGGACACCCCGAGCGCTCGGGCCACATCCTTCTGGGTGCCGCCCACACGCGCGAGCGTGTCGACCGCCTCCCACCCCGGCGCGGTCCGCCGGTCCACGACCGCGGCGAGCAGGCGCAGGAGCGCCTCGACCTCGGCGGCGCGCGACGGCGGCTCGCCGCGGACGGCGACGGGCGCGGTGGCCGCGCGCGACTTGGCCTGCTCGACCGCCTCGCGCGCCCGCACGAACGCCTCCCCCGACGCCTCGCGCGAGACCGCGGGCAGCGGCTCGTCGACGGCTCCCGCGCCGACCCCGACGCTCCAGCCGCCGTCGCGCAGCAGGTCCAGCACGACCTCGACCACGGTGCCGGCGTCGTCGAGCACGCCCTGCACCTCGTCGCCCACCGTCCGGTCGAACGGGACCACGAGCCCGGGCCGACCAGCCAGGAGCACCTCGAGGCGCGCGAGCACCTCGGGCACGCGGTCGCGGTGACCGGTGCTCCCCCGCTGGTCGACGGTGAGGACGAACATGCGATCCAGGGTAAACCCTTGAGAGGAGCACATCAAGCATGAGGGCTTGATGAAAGGCGATCAAGGGGGCAGCAGCCGCGTGCGCAGACGGCCGGTCAGCCGCGCAGTCGAGCCGCGAGCGCCTCGAGCGCGAGCCGGTACGAGTCGAACCCGAATCCCGCGATCGTGCCGGTCGCAACCGCCCCGACCACGGAGTGGCTGCGGAACGCCTCGCGCGCCGCGGGGTTGCTCAGGTGCACCTCGACGAGCAGGAGGCCGGAGGTCGTGACCTGCGCCGCGGCGTCGCGCACCGCGTAGGAGTAGTGCGTGAACGCGGCCGGGTTGAGCACCACGTGGGCGCGGGCGTCGACGGCCTCGTGGAGCCAGCCCACGAGCTCGGACTCGTCGTCGGTCTGCCGCACGTCGACCGTGAGGTCGAGCGCGTTACCCCACGCGAGGGCGGACTCCTGGAGGTCCGCCATCGACGCCGAGCCGTAGATCTCCGGCTCGCGCACACCGAGCCGGCCGAGGTTGGGTCCGTTGAGGACCAGCACGCGTTCCATGGCGCCCGAGCCTAGCGGCGCCGGCTCCGTCCGTGCCGCGCGGGCTCTCCCCGTGACCGGACCACGGGGCGGGCACGGCTCGACGAGCGTCGGGCGTCCCCGTCGTGCACGCTGGCCGGGTGAGCCTCTCCGCCGTCCCCCGCGCCCGCCGGGTCCGGCACGTGCCTACCGAGGGGCGGCAGCCGCTCGGGCTTCCGGTGCGGCGCCCGGGCGGCATCGCCGGCGTCAGCGGGCTCGTCGACCGCGCCGCCCGGAGGCCGGCGTGAGCGCCACGACGAGCAGTGCCGGCAGCGGCTACCTGGAGGCGCCGTTCGTCGCGCTCGCGCACCGCGGGTTCTCCCGCGAGGGCCTGGAGAACTCGATGGCGGCGTTCGCCGCCGCTCGCGACCTCGGGCTGCGGTACGTCGAGACGGACGCCCACGCGACGTCGGACGGCGTGGCCGTCGCGCTCCACGACGCGTCGCTGGACCGCACGACGGACGCGCACGGACTCGTGGCCGACCTCCCGTGGCGCACCGTGCGCGCGGCGCGGATCGGCGGGACGGAGCCGGTGCCGTCGCTCGAGGACGTGCTGGGCACGTGGCCGGACCTGCGGGTGAACGTCGACGTGAAGTCGGCGGCGGCCGCCGGGCCGGTCGCCCGGGCGATCGAGCGCACACGTGCGCACGACCGCGTGTGCGTCGCGTCGTTCGCGGCCTCGCGCCGGGAGGCGACGGTGGCGCGGCTGTCGCGTCCCGTCACGGTCTCGGGCGCGCGCGGGGCGGTGGTCGGCATGCTCCTCGCCGGCCGAGCGCGGGCAGACGCGCTGGCCCGCCGCGCGGCCCGGTCGGTGGACTGCCTGCAGGTCCCCGTGCGCGGGGGCTGGGTGCGCGTCGTCGACTCGGGGTTCGTCCGGGCCGCGCACCGGGCGGGTGTCGCGGTGCACGCGTGGACGGTGAACGACCGCGCGACGATGCACCGGCTGCTCGACCTCGGGGTCGACGGGATCGTCACCGACCGCGCCGACCTGCTGCGCGACGTGCTCCGCGCGCGGGGGCTGTGGGCGTGACCGGACCGGCCCGCGCCGGCCGGGGCGCGGACGCGGCGCTTCAGAGCGCGACGGGGCCGCGTCCTACCGGCGCGTCGGCCGCGATCTCGGCGTAGGCCGCCGCGAGGAGCGTCGGGTCCGGGCCCTCGAGGCGGGTGGGCCGCGCGACGTCGTCGAGCACGACGAACCGCAGGAGGTCGCCGCGCGACTTCTTGTCGCGCCGCATGGCGGACAGGAGCTGCTCCCAACGGTCGCCGCGGTACGTGAGCGGCAGGCCGAGCGAGCCGAGGATCGCGCGGTGTCGCTCGACGACGGCGTCGTCGAGCTTCCCGGCGAGGCGCGACAGCTCGGCCGCGAACACCATGCCGACGGACACCGCGGCGCCGTGGCGCCACTGGTAGCGCTCCGTGAGCTCGACCGCGTGGCCCAGCGTGTGCCCGTAGTTGAGGATCTCGCGCAGGCCCGCCTCCTTGAGGTCCTCCCCCACGACGCGTGCCTTGACCGCGATCGAGCGCTCGACGAGCTCGGCGACGACGGCCCAGGTCTCGCCCGTGGTCGGGCGCGTGCCCCAGGCGCTCAGCGCGTCCGCGTGCTCCTCGACGAGCTCGAGGATGCGCTCGTCGGCGATGAAGCCCGTCTTGACGACCTCCGCCATGCCGGCGACGAAGTCCCAGCGCCCGAGGGACTCGAGCGCGGCGAGGTCGCACAGCACGCCCGCGGGCGGGTGGAACGACCCGACGAGGTTCTTGCCCTCGGCGGTGTTGATGCCCGTCTTGCCGCCGACCGCCGCGTCGACCATCGCGAGCAGCGTGGTCGGCACGTGCACCACGCGGATGCCGCGCAGCCAGGTGGCCGCGACGAACCCGCCCAGGTCGGTCGTCGCGCCGCCGCCGACCGTGACGACCGCGTCCGTGCGCGTGAAGTCCAGCTGGCCGAGCACGCCCCACAGGAACGCCGCGACCTGCGCGGTCTTGGCCTCCTCCGCGTCGGGGACCTCCGCGACGTACGTCTCGTAGCCCGACGCCTTGAGGTCCTCGTGGACGACCTCGGCCGTCGCGGCGAGGGCCGCGGGGTGGACCACGAGCACGCGGCGCACCCGGTCGCCGAGCATGGTGGGGAGCTCGCCGAGCAGGTGCCGGCCCACGACGACGTCGTACGGCTGGTCCCCGGCGACCCGCACGCGCATCGGCGCGGGGCGCTCGTCGGTCGGCCCGGCGACGGGCTCGGTGTCCGGGGTGGGGGTCGTGTCGCTCACGCGTTCTCCTGTTCGGCCGGGGTGTCAGCGGGGGCGGGCGCCGCGGCACGGTCCGCCGCGCTGTCCGCGAGGTGTGCCCGGATCTCGTGGGCGACCTGCGCGGGGGTGCGCGCGTCGGTGACGACGTGCAGCGTCGCGACCCGCTCGTAGACGGGGCGTCGCGCCTCCATGAGCGCGGCCCACCGCGCGCGGGGGTTGCCCAGGAGCAGCGGGCGGGACTGGTTGAGCCCGACGCGCGGGGCCGCGTGGGCGAGGCTCACGTCGAGGAACACGACGGTGCCGCCCGCCGCGACGTAGGCCGCGAGGGCGGTCTGGGTGTGCTCGTCGAGGACGGCGCCGCCGCCGAGGGCGAGCACGCCGTCGTGGGTGGCGAGCGCGGTCGTCACGGCCTCGCGCTCGAGCTCGCGGAAGTGCGGTTCGCCGTGGTCGACGAAGATGTCGGCGACCGGCTTGCCCGCCGCGGACTCGACGTCGGAGTCGGTGTCGCGCTGCGCGAGACCCAGCAGGTCGGCGAGGTGCCGCGAGACCGTCGACTTGCCGCTGCCGGGCGGGCCGACGAGGACGACGACCGGGCGCGTGCCCGGGGGGACGGGCGTCATCAGCGCTGGAGCTCCGGGATCGCGGCGAGGTAGGCCTCGGCGTTGCGGCGGACCTCCGCGACGGAGTCGCCGCCGAACTTCTCGAGCGCCTGCTCCGCGAGCACGAGCGCGACCATCGCCTCGGCGACGACCGCCGCCGGCGGGACGGCGCACACGTCGGAGCGCTGGTGCTGGGCTTTGGCGACCTCACCCGTCACGACGTCGACCGTCGCGAGCGCGCGCGGCACCGTCGAGATGGGCTTCATCGCGGCGCGCACGCGCACGACCTCGCCGTTCGACATCCCGCCCTCGACGCCGCCTGCGCGGTTGCTCAGGCGGTGGATCCGGCCGTCCGCGCCGCGCTCGATCTCGTCGTGCGCGGCGGACCCGCGGCGGCGCGCGGTGTGGAAGCCGTCGCCGACCTCGACGCCCTTGATGGCCTGGATGCCCATGAGCACCGCGGCGAGCCGCGCGTCCAGGCGCCGGTCGCTCTGCGCGTAGGTGCCGAGGCCCGACGGGACGCCGTAGGCGAGCACCTCGACGACGCCGCCGAGCGTGTCGCCCGCCTTCTGGCACTCGTCGATCTCGGCGACCATCGCGGCGGACGCCGCGGCGTCGAAGCAGCGCACCGGGTCGGCGTCGAGCGCGGCGACGTCGTCGGGCCCGGGCACCGCAGCGTCCTCGGGCACCTCGACGGGGCCGATGCCCACGACGTGCGACACGAGCTGGACGCCCAGCGCCTGCTCGAGGAACTTCGCCGCCGCGGCGCCGAGGGCGACGCGTGTCGCCGTCTCGCGCGCCGACGCCCGCTCCAGCACGGGCCGGGCATCGTCGAACCCGTACTTGCGCATGCCCACGAGGTCGGCGTGGCCGGGGCGCGGGCGCGTGAGGGGACGGTTGCGCGCGATCTCGCGCACGTCACCCGTGCCGGCGTCGACCTGGAGCGCCTCGGGCGGCACCGGGTCGGACGACATGACGTCGACCCACTTGGGCCACTCGGAGTTCGCGATCTCCAGCGCGAGCGGGCCGCCCTGGGTCACGCCGTGACGCAGCCCGCCCAGCACGCGCAGCACGTCCTGCTCGAACTTCTGGCGCGAGCCGCGCCCGTACCCGAGGCGACGGCGCGCGAGCGCGGCCTTCACGTCGTCCGTCGTGAGCTCGACGCCCGCGGGCAGCCCGTCGAGGATCCCGACCAGCGCCTCACCGTGCGACTCACCCGATGTCAACCAACGCAGCATGATCGCCATCCTCCCACGTCGGCGCCCACGTCCCGGCGGGCGCCCGCACTACGGACCGGCGGGCGCGGACGGCGACCCGGGCGTGCCGGGACACCGGGATCAGGGAGGCGGACGCGCGGTCCGGCGCGCTGTGGACGACGGCGGCGCGCGCGGAGGCGGGCGCGCTACGGTGCCACGCATGGTCCAGCAGGGGGACGGGACGACGACGGACGGTACGGTGGCGCGGGTCGCCGCCCCGGTGGCGGCCGAACGGGTGGTGGGCGACGACGAGCGCCCTTGGGCGCGACGCCGGGGCGACGACCTGGTCCGGGAGCTGCGGCTCTCCGGGCCGCGCGGGGCCGTTCTCGCGGGGCTCGCCGCGACCGGCACGGCGTGGTGGTCGGGTCCGTCGTGGGCGACGCCGGCCCTCGTGCTCGTGGCCACGGCGGGAGCGCTCGTCGCCGTGGTCGACGCGCGCACGCACCGGCTGCCCGACGTGATGGTCCTGCCGACATGGTTCGGCGCCGTGCTCCTGCTCGGCGTCGCCGCGGTCGGCACCGGTGACGGCGCCGCCCTCGGCCGCGCTCTCGCCGGCGGCTTCCTGGGCTTCGGGGCCTACGCCGCGCTGCGGATCGCGTACCCGCCCGGGCTCGGCTTCGGCGACGTGAAGCTCGCGGGGATGCTCGCCACGCCGCTCGCCTGGCTCGGCTGGGGCGAGCTCGTCGCCGGCCTCGTCCTGCCGTTCGTGCTCGGCGGCGTGTGGGCGCTCGCGCTCGTCGTCACGCGCCGCGCGCGCCGGGGCACCGCAGTCCCCTTCGGCCCGTTCATGGTCGTCGGGGCAGGGGCCGCCGCCGTGCTCGGCGACGCGGCACTTCGGGCGTACGCCGTCGCCTGACGGCGGGTCCCGACGCGCCGGATTGCCCTGGCCTACGGTCTCCCGGTCAGCCGTCAGGCCGCGATGCCGAGGGCAGCCCCGAGCGCCTGGTCCATCGCGGCGAGCGGGGCCACCTTGCCCGTCATGAGGCGCACCTGCTCGGCTGCCTGGTGCAGGAGCATGCGCTCGCCGCCCACGACGACGCCTCCCGCCGCGGCCCAGGCCGCCGAGAGCGCCGTGGGCCGGGGGTCGTACACGACGTCGAGCAGCACGCCTGCGACGGGCGCGGCCGCCTGTGCCAGGGCCTCGGCCACCGGGTCGGCCGCGCCCGACGGAAGCGTCGCGACGACCGCGTCGGCCTGGCCGAGGCGATCGACCAGAGCCGGGGACGACGCGTCGAGGATCTCGAGACGCGGCTCGACGCCCATGCGGTGCGCCGCACGCTGGAGCGTGCCGGTGCGCCCGAGCGAGCGCACCATGACCGTCGGCGCGGTGCAGCCGAGCTCGGCGAGCGCGGCCATCGTGGACGCGGCGGTCGCCCCCGCGCCGAGCACGACGGCCGTCCGCGCGTCCCGCTCCCCCAGGCCTTCCCGGAGCGCGGCGACGAGCCCGTGCACGTCGGTGTTCGTCCCGACGAACGTCGGCCGCCGGCCGCCCGTGGGCTGCACGACGAGCGTGTTCACGGCGCCGACGACGTTCGCGAGCGGGTCGACGTGGTCGAGCAGCGGGATCACCGCGTGCTTGAGCGGCATGGTCAGGCTGAGGCCCGCCCACGACGCGTCGAGACCGTTGACCAGCGCCGGGAGCTGCTCCTCGGTCGTGTCGATCGCCTCGTACGTCCAGCCGTCGAGACCGAGCGCCTCGTACGCGGCGCGGTGGAGCACCGGGGAGAGCGAGTGGGCGACGGGGTGGCCGAGGACGGCCGCCCGTCGCGGCGCGCGTCTCGCGCTCACCCGTCGTTCTCCGCGAGCCACTGCCGGTACTCCTGCTTGAACTGCTCGAACTCCGCGTACTTGTCGGTGAACTTCGTCTCGCCCGTCTCCAGGTTGACCGTGACGTACCAGAGCCACGGGCCGGCGGGGGCGTTCATGACCGCCTCCACGCTCTCGCGGCTCGGGCTGCCGATCGGCGTCGGGGGCAGGCCCTGGTGGACGCGTGACGCGTAGGGCAGGTCGGGGTTCTGGAACTCCTCGGTCGTGATCTGGTCGGCCGGCTTGCCGAGCCCGTAGACGTCGATCGCGTCCATGCCGAGTGGCATGCCGTCCTCGATGCGGTTGTAGATCACGCGCGCGACCATCCCGCGCTGCTCCGCGTTCTTGCCCTCCCACTCGACGATCGACGCCATCGTGAGCACCTCCTGGAACCGCTCCGGAGGGACGCCGAGGTCGGCGAGCTCGCTCGTGGTCTGGCTGACCATGCCCTGGATGATGCCCGTGGCGTTGACGTCTCCCGGCTCGAGGACGTACGTCGTGGGGTACAGCCAGCCCTCGTAGTTGCCGTTGGCCTCGGCCGGCAGGCCGGTGGCGGCGGTGTCAGCCATCGCCGCCTCGAAGTCCGCGACCGGGATACCGGTGACCGACGACGAGCGCTCGAGGATCTGCTTGACCGTGAAGCCCTCGGGGATCGTGATCTTGGTCTCGACGCGCGAGTCGTTCGCGACGAGGCGCGCGACGGCGTCCTTGGCCGGCATGCCGAGGAGCAGGGTGTGGGTGCCCGGCTGGATCTTCCCCGCGTTCGGGTTCTCGTCGAACGCCTTCGCGAAGGCCGCCGAGCTGGCGACGACGCCCGCCTCGGTGAGCACCGCGCCCATGTCGCGGCCGGTCGAGCCCGGCTCGATCGTGACGTCGACGGGGTCGGTTCCCGGGCCCTCGTAGTCCTTGGCCTCGAGCGGGTTGTCGAACCCGAAGAGGTCGGAGGCGTTGTTGAGCAGCAGGTACCCCGCGCCACCCACCACGAGGAGGGAGACGAGCAGCACCACGAGGGCGCGACGGCGCCGGCGCTGGCGTCGCTTCTTCGCCGCCCGGCGGGCGCGCTGCTCCGAGCGCGACGAGCGCGCGGGCTGCTGCTCGCCCTGGACGGCGGGCCGTTCGAACAGGTCGGTCACGGTCGGTGGTCTCCTGTCGGGTCTACAGGTTCTCCGGCGCGCACCCCCGCGCCCCGCTCGGCGTCGAGAGCGGATTGCAGAATGATAACGGCGGCGGCCTGGTCGACGACGCTGCGGTGCTTCTTGCCGGCGCGCCCCGACGCGTGCAGCGCCTGGTGGGCGCTGACGGTCGACATCCGCTCGTCGACGAGGTGCACCGGCACCGGTGCGACGACGCGTGCCACCCGTCCAGCGTACGCCCGCGCACCCTGGGCGGCGGCACCCTCGCTCCCGGAGAGGTGACGAGGGAGGCCCACGTAGACCACGCGGGCCCCGCGCTCCTCGGCCTCGGCCGCGATCCGCGCGATGTCCGAAGGGACGGCAGCGCCGGCGCGCGTGTCGCGTGCGAGCGTCTCGACCGGGGTCGCCACGAGCCCGTCGGGGTCGCTCGCCGCGAGCCCCACACGCACGCTGCCGACGTCGACGGCGAGGCGCGCCCCCCGAGCGAGGGGGGCACGCTCGTCGTCACCGGGCAGCGGAGGGACGCCTGTCACGCGGCGACCGCGGCGCCGTCACGCACGCCCTGGAGGGCGGCGGGCAGCGCGGACGCGTCCGTGCCCCCGCCCTGGGCCATGTCGTCCTTGCCGCCGCCACCGCCGCCCAGCGTCTGGGCGGCGGCCTTGGCGAGCACGCCGGCACGCAGGCCTGCGGCACGGGCCGACGCGTTGGTCACGACGACCACCTGCGGGCGGCCCTTCGCGACGCCGCCGACGGCGACGACAGCGGGCTCCGACTCGCCGAGGCGGCCGCGCACGTCGAGCGCGAGCGCGCGGAGGTCGTCCGCGGAGGCGACCTCGCCAGCATCGTGCACGACGACGCGCGTGCCGCCCGCGAGCTCCGCGCCCGCGGCGAGCGTGCCGGCCACCGCGAGGAGCTGGCCCTGCCGGAGCTGCGCGAGCTCCTTCTCGGCGTCGCGCAGGCGCGACACGAGCGAGCTCACGCGGTCCGGCAGCTCCTCGGTCCGCACGTTGAGCAGACCCGTGAGCTGACCCACGAGCGCGTGCTCCTTGGCCTGGAACCCGTACGCGCCGTCACCGACGAGCGCGTCGACGCGGCGGACGCCCGAGCCGATCGACGACTCGCCGAGCAGCGTCACGAGGCCGAGCTGGCCCGTCTGCTGCACGTGCGTCCCGGCGCACAGCTCGCGCGACCAGTCGCCGCCGATCGACACCACGCGCACGACGTCGCCGTACTTCTCGCCGAACAGCGCCATGGCGCCGAGCGCCCGCGCCTCGGTGATCGGCATGAGCTGGTCCGTGACCTCGAGGTTCTCCTGGAGCTGGGTGTTGACCCGCTCCTCGATCTCCGACAGCGCGCCCGCGGGCACGGCCGACGAGCGACGGAAGTCGAAGCGGATCCGGCTCGGCGCGTTCTCCGACCCGGCCTGGGTCGACTCCTTGCCGAGCGACTCCTGGAGCGCCTTGTGGATCATGTGGGTCGCCGAGTGAGCACGGCTGATCGCCTTGCGGCGGTCGCGGTCGATCGTCGCGGTGCCCGGGTCGCCGAGCGCCGCGGTCCCCTCGACGAGGCGGCCGCGGTGCACGGACAGGCCCTTGATCGGGCGCTGCACGTCGTCGACCTCGATGGTCGCGCCGCCGTCGAGGACGATCGTGCCGTGGTCGGCGAGCTGGCCGCCGGCCTCGGCGTAGAACGGCGTGCGGTCGAGCACGACCTCGACGTCGGCCGGCGCGGTCGCGGCGGGCGCGGGCACGCCGTCGACGAGCAGCCCGGCCACGCGCACGGCGGCCGAGGACTCCGTGTACCCGAGGAACTCCACCGGCGCCGAGAGCTCGCCCGCGAGCGACTCGTAGGCGGCGGTGTCCACGCCGCCCGAGCGCTTGGCGAGCGCGTCGGCACGGGCGCGCTGGCGCTGCTCGGTCATGAGCGCGCGGAACGCCTTCTCGTCGACCTGGACGCCCTGCTCGGCGGCCATCTCGAGCGTGAGGTCGATCGGGAAGCCGTACGTGTCGTGCAGGGCGAACGCCTGGTCACCGCCGAGCAGCGGCACCCCGCCCGTCCCCGCGGCGGCCTTGGCCTTGGTGACGGCCGTGTCGAGGATCGTCGTCCCCGAGGTGAGGGTGCGCCGGAACGCGTCCTCCTCGGTGTAGGCGACGTTCGAGATGCGCTCGAAGTCGGTCGCGACCTCCGGGTACGACGGGGCCATCGCGTCACGGCTCACCGGGAGCAGCGCGGGCATCGCGCGGTCCTCGACGCCGAGCAGGCGCATCGCGCGCACGGAGCGGCGCAGCAGGCGGCGCAGCACGTAGCCGCGGCCCTCGTTCGAGGGGCGCACGCCGTCGCTCATGATCATGAGGGCCGAGCGGACGTGGTCGGCCACGACGCGCATGCGGACGTCGTCCTCCCGGTTCGCGCCGTAACGCCGACCCGAGAGCGCCTCGGCGGCCGCGATGACGGGGAAGACCTCGTCGATCTCGTAGAGGTTGTCCTTGCCCTGGAGCAGGTACGCGACGCGCTCCAGGCCCATGCCCGTGTCGATGTTCTTGCGCGCGAGCTCCGAGACGATCCGGAACTCCTCCTTCGACCTCACGTCGTCGATCGCGTACTGCATAAACACGAGGTTCCAGATCTCGAGGTAGCGGTCCTCGTCGACGACCGGGCCACCCTCCTGACCGAACTCCGGGCCGCGGTCGATGTAGATCTCCGAGCACGGGCCGGCAGGGCCGGGCTGGCCCGTGGACCAGTAGTTGTCCTTCTTGCCGCGCGCCTGGATGCGCTCGTCGGGCAGGCCGGCGATGCGCTTCCAGAGCTGCCGCGCCTCGTCGTCGTCGTGGTAGACGGTCACCCAGACCGTCTCCGGGTCGAACCCGTACTTGCCCTCCTCGCGCGAGCCCGTGACGAGGTCCCAGGCGTAGGTGATCGCGCCTTCCTTGAAGTAGTCCCCGAAGGAGAAGTTGCCGTTCATCTGGAAGAACGTGCCGTGGCGGGTCGTCTTGCCGACCTCGTCGATGTCGAGCGTGCGCACGCACTTCTGGACGCTCGTCGCACGGTCCCACGGCGGGGTCTGCTCACCCGTCATGTACGGGATGAACGGGACCATGCCCGCGATGGTGAAGAGCGTGGACGGGTCCGGGGAGACGAGCGACGCCGAGGGCACGACGGTGTGGTCGCGGTCGGCGAAGTAGTCGAGCCAGCGCTTGCGGATCTCGGCGGTGCGCATGATGTCCTTCGGGGCAGTCGGTGGGTCGTGCGGGGTGCGTGCTGTGGGTCGCGGCGGCCGGGCCGCGCGTCCTAGAAGGAGTAACCGAGGAGGTCCTCGACGTCGTCCGTGTCGTCGAACGGGCTGGGGTCTCCCGCGGCCGGGCGCGTGTGGCGGCCGGCCGCGCGGCGCGCTCGGACGACGTCCGGGTCCTCCTGGCCCTCGGCGAGGAGCGCCGCCATGAGCTCCTGCTCGCGCGCGTCGCGCGCGAGCGTGAACTCGGTGCGGAAGTCCCGGGCGATCTCCACGACCTTCTCCCCCAGGCCGTTGACCTGCTCCGTCGCCTGGTCCACGAGCGACGCGGGCGCGTACCGCGCGAGGATCTTCTTGCCGCGGACGACGACCACGACCGTGATGGCGACCCCGACGCCGATCCAGAAGACGCGGCGCATCAGCGCGACCCCCCGGCAGGTCCGGCGCCGTCCGACGAGCGGCGCCCGCCGAACGAGCGGGCGGCGGCCTGGCGCACGCCGTAGGTGAACGCGGCGACCTTGACCAGCGGGGCGCCGAACGTCGCCGCGTACAGACCCGTGAGCGCAGAGACGTTCTCGCTCACCTGGGCTGCCGACGTCGTGATCGTGTCGACCTTGACGAGCTGGCTGTTGGTCGTGGCGACGGTCGTCGCGGCCTCGTCGAGGATCGGGACCGAGTGGTCCGTGACCTCCTTGATGCTCGCGCGCGCCTCGTCGAGCACGCGGCCGAGCTTGAGGAGCGGCACCGCGAGCAGGCCGACGAGCAGCACGAACGCGATGGCTGCGATGAGGCCGGCCACGTCTCCCAGGGACATTCTTCCTCCAGTGCCAGTCACGGTGCCTTGTGCGCGGACGTCGCGCGTCGTGCGCGGGACGGTCCACCTCGTCGCGGGGTCCTCGCGGAGGTGCCCACGACTCCGCGAAACACTACCCGCACCAGGGCGGGGACCGCCGTCGGGCACGACACGACGACGGCGTCGCTGCGGTGCGGCGTGCGCACCGGTCCGGACGCACGAACGCCTCGCTCGCCGACGAAGCGGTGAGCGAGGCGTCCGGAGCGAGGGTCAGCGAGCGTAGTACTCGACGACGAGCTGGACCTCGCACTGCACGGGGACCTCGGCGCGCTTCGGGCGACGCGTGAGGATCGCGCTCAGCTTCTCGAGCTGGACGTCCAGGTAGCCCGGGACGGCCGGGAGGACGTCGCGGTGCGCGCCCGCGGCGGCGACCTGGAACGGCGTCGTCGCCTGGCTCTTCGGCTTGACCTGGAGGGTCTGGCCGGGCTTCACGCGGAACGACGGGCGGTCCACGATCTTGCCGTCGACGAGGATGTGGCGGTGCGTGACCGCCTGGCGCGCCTGCAGGATGGTGCGGGCGAAGCCGGCGCGCAGCACGAGCGCGTCGAGGCGGGTCTCGAGGTTCTCGACGAGCGCCTCACCGGTCAGACCCTTGTCCTTGCGGGCCTCCTCGTACGCACGCGCGAGCTGCTTCTCGCGGAGCATGTACTGGGCGCGCAGACGCTGCTTCTCGCGGAGACGGACCGCGTAGTCCGACTCGGTGCGGCGGCGGGCGCGGCCGTGCTCACCCGGGGGGTACGGGCGCTTCTCGAAGTGCTTGACGGCCTTCGGGGTGAGGGCGATGCCCAGGGCGCGGCTCAGGCGGACCTGGCGGCGCGAGCGCTTGACAGACGTCACAGCGGTATCTCATTCCTGTCGTGTGTGTACTGACGTCACACCTGGTCCCGAGGAGTCGGGTCCGGGTGCGGGACCAGCCGATGGACCGCGTGCCTCTCCGAGGAGAGACGGGGTCGGGGCCGAGGTCCCAGGTGGTCGCCGTGAAGGCAACCTGAGAAGTCTACCGCACACGCGCGGGGCGCCGATCCCCGGCAGGTCAGCGCGCTGGCTCGTCCTGGGCGAGGATGTCCCGGATCCGCCCGAGGCGGTCGGAGACCTGGCGCTCGTACCCGCGGTCGGTCGGCGTGTAGTACCGCGACCCGACGAGCGTGTCGGGCAGGTACTGCTGCGCCGCGACGCCGTGGGGCGCGTCGTGCGCGTACCGGTACCCGGTGCCGTGCCCGAGCTGCTTCGCGCCCGGGTAGTGCGCGTCGCGCAGGTGCGACGGGACGGACCCGGCTTTCCCTGCGCGCACGTCCGCGAGCGCCGCGTCGATCCCGAGGTACGCGGCGTTGGACTTGGGCGCGGTCGCGAGGTGCACGACGGCCTCCGCGAGGACGATCCGTCCCTCGGGCATGCCGATGAGCTGGACGGCCTGGGCGGCCGCGACGGCGGTCTGGAGCGCGGACGGGTCGGCCATGCCGACGTCCTCCGCGGCGGCGATGACGATGCGGCGGGCGATGAAGCGCGGGTCCTCCCCCGCCGCGATCATGCGCGCGAGGTAGTGCAGGGAGGCGTCGACGTCGGAGCCGCGCATCGACTTGATGAACGCGGACACGACGTCGTAGTGCTGGTCGCCGTCGCGGTCGTAGCGCACGGCGGCGACGTCGACGGCGCGCTCGACGGCGTCGAGGTCCACGCTCACGGGCCCGGACGACGCACGGGCCGTCCCGGGCTCGCCGTCCGCGTCGGCGGTCGCGTCCTCCGACGCCGCTGCGGGGACCGGGACCGGGGCGTCCGAGAGCGCGGCGCCGGCCGCGGCCTCGAGCACGGTGAGCGCCTTGCGCGCGTCACCGCCCGCGAGGCGCACCAGGTGGCTCTCCGCCTCGTCGGTGAGCGCGACGAGGCCGCCGAGCCCCCGGTCGTCGGCGACGGCGCGGCGCACGAGGGCGCGGACGTCGTCGTCCCCCAGCGGCTGGAGCGTGAGCAGCAGCGAGCGGGAGAGCAGCGGCGAGTTCACGGAGAAGCTCGGGTTCTCGGTGGTCGCCGCGACGAGCGTGACCCAGCGGTTCTCGACGCTCGGCAGGAGCGCGTCCTGCTGGGACTTGGAGAAGCGGTGCACCTCGTCGATGAACAGGACGGTCTCGTCGCCGCCGGTCGCGAGGCGGCGGCGTGCGTCCTCCACGACGGAGCGCACGTCCTTGACCCCGGCGGTGACGGCGGACAGCTCGACGAAGCGCCGGCCGGACGCGGTCGCGATGAGGTACGCGAGGGTCGTCTTGCCCGTTCCGGGCGGGCCCCAGAGGATGACCGAGCCGGGCGCGGCCCGGCCGCCGGACGCGTCCGACTCGATGAGCCGCCGTAGGGGCGAGCCGGGCACGAGCAGGTGCGCCTGGCCCGCGACCTCGTCGAGGGCGGCGGGACGCATGCGCACGGCGAGCGGGGCCCCCGGTCCGGGTCGCGGCGTGCCCTGCACGCCGGAGGTGGCGGCACCGAAGAGGTCGCCGCCGAACAGATCACCGGTGGACATGCCCCGAGCCTACGCACCGCCGCCCACGCTCCCGGACGTCGCCGGTGTGGGGAGGTCGGGTGAACGTCGTCCACAGCGTCGCGAGGGATCTGACACGCGGCGCGGGCGGATGGGATGCTGGCGCTCGTGTTCTCGAGCCTCGGTCGTCGTGTCGCCCGTCATCCCCGCCTCACGGTCGTCGTGTGGGTCGTCCTCACCGGGCTCGGGTTCGCGCTCGCGCTGTTCGGCGTGCACGGCGAGAGCGTGTTCGACCGGGTGACCACGGGGGCGCCGTCCATCCCCGGCTCGGACAGCGAGCGCGCGACCGAGATCCTCGCCGAGAACGACGAGGGCGGTCCGGAGATCACGCTGCTGGTGAGCGAGGTCGACCCCGCGGACGCGCAGGTCGTGGAGGCCATGACCGCGGTGAACGCGGACCTCGTGGCGATCGAGGGCGTGGACACGGTCATCAACCCGTACGTGATCCCCGGTGGGGTCGAGGACCCGGCCGCGCAGTCGCTCGTCGCGAGCGACGGGGACGGGTTCCTCACCGTGGTGACGCTGCGCACCGACCTCGACGCCGAGCGCACGGACGCCGTGGCCGACCGCGTCGTCGAGCAGCTCGAGGCGGTGCCCGGCGTCCTCGCGGAGGCCGCGCCGGACGCGGCCGGGGACGCGACCGGCCTCGTGGGCTCGAACGCGCTCATCGTCGACGCCATCACGGGGCAGGTCGAGGAGGACCTGACGACGGGCGAGAAGGTCGCGCTGCCGGTCGCGCTGCTCATCATGGTGCTCGTCTTCGGCGGGTTCCTCGCCGCCGCGATGCCGATGGCGGGGGCCTTCGCGTCCATCGGGACGGGCCTGGGCGTGCTGCTGGGCCTCACGTACGTGCTCGACGTCGACGCGTCCGTGGTCAACGTCGTCACCCTGCTCGGGCTGGGGCTCTCGATCGACTACGGGCTGCTCGTCGTGTCGCGGTTCCGGGAGGAGCTGCACCGGCTCATCGAGGCCGGCGACGACCCTGCGCTGCGGCGACGGCGCGGGGACGGCGTGGTCCACGCGGCGCTGATCCGGACGATGGAGACGGCAGGCCGCACCGTCGCGTTCTCGGCCCTCGTCGTCGCGATCTCGATCGCCGGGCTCATGGTGTTCCGCCCGGACATCCTGCGGTCCGTCGGCGCGGGCGGTCTCGGGGTCGTCCTCGTCGCCGTGGCGACGGCGCTCACGCTCGTGCCCGCGCTGCTCGCGTTCTCGGGCCGCCGCCTCGCAAAGCCCGGCCTCCTCGGCCGGATCCCCGGCCTGCGCCGCGTGCTCGCCCGGACGGCGGACGTGCAGTCCGACGAGGGTGCGTTCTCCCGCCTCACGGCGCGCGTGCAGCGCCACCCCGTGTGGGTGCTGCTCACGACGGTCGTCGTGCTCGTCGTCCTCGCGCTGCCCGTCCTCGGCCTCCACATGCGCAACTCCGGCATCGAGCTGCTCCCCCAGGGCTCCCCGCAGCGCGAGTTCGTCGACGAGCTCGCCGCGCAGTACCCGTCGAGCGAGAGCGCCCAGGCGGTGGCCGTGGTCGACGCGAGCGTCGAGGAGGCGCAGGCGTGGGCCGACGAGGTCGCCGGGCTGGACGGCGTCGCGAGCGTCGACCCCGCGGCACCGCTCGGCGACTATGCCGTCGTCGGCGTGCACGTCGACGCGGACGACGCCGGCGGGCCGGAGGCGGTGTCGGTCGTGCGCGAGGTGCGGGCGACCGACAGCGCCTTCGACGTGTGGGTCACCGGGCAGGCGGCCGGGCAGGTCGACTTCCTCGACGCGCTCGGTGAGCGCGTGTGGTGGGCCGTCGGCATCGTCGTCGGCGCGACGCTCGTGCTGCTGTTCCTCATGACGGGCTCTGTCGTGGTGCCGGTCAAGGCGCTCCTCACGAACGCGCTCTCGCTCGCGGCCTCGCTCGGCGTGCTCGTCTGGGTGTTCCAGGACGGGCACCTGGAGGGCCTGCTCGACTTCTCCTCGGTCGGGGGGATCGAGACGTACGTGGTCGCGCTCGTCGTCGCGTTCGCGTTCGGCCTCGCCATGGACTACGAGGTGTTCCTGCTCGCGCGCGTCAAGGAGCTCTACGACGCCGGGCACCCCAACGACGAGGCGGTGCGCCTGGG
The DNA here is from genome assembly GCF_049913115.1 of Cellulosimicrobium sp. E-16. Classification (NCBI taxonomy): domain Bacteria; kingdom Bacillati; phylum Actinomycetota; class Actinomycetes; order Micrococcales; family Promicromonosporaceae; genus Cellulosimicrobium; species Cellulosimicrobium sp. E-16. Next base: position 2,281,804 of record NZ_CP183974.1, on the reverse strand, counting down.
GCTCCAGCGCTCCGGCCGGATCATCACGTCCGCGGCGGCGATCATCATCGTCGTCTTCGCGGGCTTCGTGTTCGGCGACCTCCTCGTCATCAAGGAGGTCGGGTTCGCGCTCGCCGTCGCCGTGCTCATCGACGCGACGATCGTCCGCCTGCTCCTGGTCCCCGCGACCATGACGCTGCTCGGCCGCTTCAACTGGTGGGCGCCCCGCCCGCTGCGCTGGGTGCACCGCAAGCTCGCGATCACGCACTGACGGGCACGCGTCCCTGCGAGCGGCCCCGCCGCCAGCTACCGTGACAACGGCAAGGACCGGTCGTCGCGAGGGGGACGCATGACGGACGAGGCCCGCACCGCGGTGATCGTGGAGGACGATGCGGACATCCGCGACCTGCTGCAGACGGTCCTCGGCCAGGCCGGTTTCACCACGACGGCGGCCGGGACCGGGGTCGAGGGCGTCGAGCTCGTGCGGCGGACCGACCCCGTCGTCACGACGCTCGACCTCAGCCTGCCGGACATCGACGGGTTCGAGGTCTGCCGGCGGATCCGGCAGTTCTCCGACACGTACGTCGTCATGCTGACCGCCCGCGCGGACGAGATCGACACCCTGATGGGGCTCGAGGTCGGCGCGGACGACTACCAGACGAAGCCGTTCCGTCCGCGCGAGCTGCGGGCCCGGGTCGAGGCGCTGCTGCGCCGCCCGCGACGCGAGCCCCCCGGCACGGTCGCTCCTCCCGCGAGCGGCAGCCCGGGCACGCGGCCCGGGGCCCTCGGCGCGAGCGGGCTCCACCTGGACGTGCCGCGCCGCACCCTCACCGTGGACGGCGCCGGGGTCCAACTCACGCGGAGCGAGTACGACCTGGTCGTCGCGCTCGTCGAGGCCGCGGGCCGCGTCGTGAGCAAGAACGACCTCGTGCGGGTCCTGTGGGGCGACGAGTACGACGCGGGGACGTTCGTCACCGACGCCGACCGCCGCAGCGTGGAGGTCCACGTCGCGAACCTCCGCAAGAAGCTCGGGGACGACCCGGCCGCCCCCCGGTGGTTCCGCACGGTGCGGGGCGTGGGCTACCGGTTCGACCCGCCGGCCTGAGCGGCGCGGGTCTCCGGGGGCGACGCCAGGAGCCTCGCGACACGGGTCCGTGTCCCGCTCGCCGCGTCGTCCAGCGCGCGGAGCGCCTGCGAGGCGACCTGCGGCGGTGCGGCGACCGGCAGCGCCAGCATCCGGTCGGCCGCCGCGGCGAGGTCCTCTGCACCCGCCATGACGGACGTGCAGCGCAGCGCGAGCAGGACGGTGCGAGCCCCGCGGTCGTCACCGCGGTCCACGGCACGGGCCACGGCGTCCACGCGCGGCCCGACGAGCGAGAGGTACGTCGCGTAGAAGCGCCGGACGGCCTCGGTGTCACCGTCGAGCTCCGCAGCCATCGACGTCCACGCCGTGCGCAGCGCGCTCACGCGCGCAGGCCGTGGTGACGCCGCACGAGGCGCCGGAGCATGAACAGCGTCTGCACGACGGTGACGACCCCGAGGACGGGCCAGCCGACGGCGAGGACCACGGACCGCGCGTCCAGCGGGAGCGTCGTCCACATCCAGGCGACGGCAGCGAGACCGACCAGAGCGACGACCAGCGGGCTGAGGTAGGCCCAGCCGCTGCCGCGCTCCGCCTTGGCCTGCGCCGCCCAGTTGTCCGTGCGGGACCGGGAGAGGAACTTCGACCACGCCCGCACGAAGTGCCCGACGCGGATCCACATGTAGAGCTCGGCGGGGACGAGGGTCGCCGCGAACAGCACGTCGCGCCAGGTGCGGTCCCGCATCGACGCCGCGATGCGCACGTTGAGCGCCATCGCGACCACCGGCGGCACGAGCCAGATCGGCGAGAACTCGAACGCGTGGATGCTCAGGGCGCCGGCGAGGAGCAGGCCGAAGAGGATCCGCGTCGTCGCGTTGACGAGCATGCCGACGTTCTCCATCCACCGCAGGCGCAGGTTCGGGTGGAAGGGCTGACCGCGCGTGTCGCCGCGCTGCCCGGGCCACATGAGGTCGATCGCCCCGTAGTTCCACTTCACCTGCTGGCCGTCGAGGGCGCGGAGCGTCGTCATGCCGCCGACCGTGGCACGGGCCGTGGCGGAGATCTTGGTCGAGTATCCGAGCGACTTGATCTGGAGGCTGAGCAGCGAGTCCTCGACCTCGGAGTCCGAGACCCACGGGTCGCGCTGGTGGTGCGCGAGCATCACGGCCTCCAGGGCCGACATCCGGAACAGCGACGCCTGGCCGCCCAGCACGGCCATGTTCCGCCCGCGCAGGAGGTTCTGCATGTTGAACGCCGCGAACTGGGCGCGCTGGCCCGTGAGCAGGAACCGGCGGAGCGGGCCGCGCGGCGTCACGTTGTCGACGGTGTAGATCGCGGAGATCCCGCCGATGCGCGGGTCGGACGACATCTCCGCCTCGAGCCGCTCGACGGCGTCCTTGGCGAGCACCGTGTCTCCGTCGACGCCCAGGAAGTAGTCCGCGCCGCGCACCAGGCGGAAGCCGTAGTTGAGGGCGCCGACCTTCTTGTCCGCGAGCGCCCCCAGGTCGTGCACGTAGACGCGCGTCGTCTGCTCGACGCCGCGACGGACGACGCGGTGCTCGCCGGCGAGCTTGGACGCCTTCGCGAACGTCCTGTCGCTCGTGTTGTTCACGACGACGTGGACGACGTCGGGCAGGCGTGTCTGGCGCAGCAGCCCCTTGAGCACCGCCTTGATGGTCCCGGCCTCGTTGTACGCCGGGATGACGGCCCCGATCGTCGAGCGCCGCGCAGGCTCGTGGACGACGATCTCGTCCGCCGTGAACTCGTAGCGGTCGAGCTCCGTGCCGAAGGGCACGGCCGAGGGGACGGCGGTCGGTGCGGTGTCGATGAGCAGTGCGGTCATGAGGGCCCCCGTCGAGGTAGTTACGGATTCAACGAGATCGATCCTGCGGGGCGACCCGCGTCGGGGGCTCGGGCTCCGCGCAGGGGAACCTCAAGGTCTGCTCAAGATCCCCGGGCGACGTCGTCACCGTGCTGCGCAGCCCTGTCCCTGCTCCCCCGCGCGGTTGTCCGGGCACGCTCCACGGTCGCCCAGAGCTCCGCCGCCGCGCCGGACGCCACGCCCTCGCCCACGTCGAGCCCGAGCACCTCGCCGCCCAGCGCGAACGGCCGGTCCACGAGCCGCCCGCGCAGCGCGCGGAGCCACAGTCCGCGGACGACCTCGTCGTCCTCCGCGAGCACGACGACGACGCCGGGCGCCCGGCCGTCGGTCGCGACGAGCGCACCGACGGGAGCGGTCTCGAGCGCGACGTCCGCGAGGTGCCGCCGCGCCCGCTCCGGCCCCGGTGGACCGTAGGCGTCGCGGAGCGCCCGGACGTCACGGAGCTCCAGGGCGACGACGACCAGCTCCCATCGACCCGCTCCTCCGTGCTCCGCTGCACGCTCCGCCACCGCTCGCTCCAGACCAGCACGCGTCCGGGCGCCGCTGCTCGGGTCGAACAGGGCGTCCCCCAGCTCCGCCGTCTCACGGGTGCGCAGCGCGATCATCGCGAACGCGCCGACGACGATGAGCACGAGGTTGACGAGGGTCGTCGTCGCCGTGCCGAACCAGCGGACGAACGGCTCCGACGTCGGGCCGCCCACCGCGTACACCACGGCGCGCACCGCGTAGTACGAGCCGGCCACGGCGCACGCGGCCCCGAGCGCCCGGGCCTCGCGCGCGCCGGCGCTCCCCGGGCCGAGCAGGGCGACCGCCGCGAGCACGGACCAGGCCGCGACCCCCACGAGGTAGGCGAGCGCGCCGGCCCACGGTCCGGCGTCGGGACCGGCGACGATCGCGGCCAGCGCCACGAGGGCCGCGGAGGCCCCGACGACGCCGAGCGCCGGGTCGTGCCCCAATCGCGCGCGAGCACCGGACCAGATCGATCCGAGGGACACCACGAACGCGGCGTTCCCGAGCGGTACGGCCCACCACAGGGCAGGGCTGCTCGCCGCGAGGTAGGCGAACGTCGTGACGACGGCGGCGACGAAGGTCAGCGTCCAGCACCGGTCGACGACGTCGGTCCGGTCCCGTCGCCACATCTCGAGGACGAAGAGGCTGCCCACGACCACGATGACGACCGGCGACACGACGAGCACCGTCGTCGGGTCCAGGCCCGTCACGACGGGTTTCCCACGACCGGGAGGCGGACCCGCGCGGTCGTCCCGCGCCCCGGTGCGCTCAGCAGCTCGATCGACCCGCCGTGGGACTGCACGATCTGCTGCGAGATGTGCAGGCCGAGCCCTGTCCCGTGGCGCGGCCCGTTCCGCACGGCGCCCGCGCGGTAGAACCGGGTGAAGACATGGCCGAGGTCGGCCTCGTCGATCCCGAGGCCGTCGTCCGCGACGGTGAGCACGAGCTCGCGGCCGACGGGCTCGACGGCGACCCGGACGCACCCGCCCGCGTCCGAGTACTTCACGGCGTTCGAGAGAAGGTTGTCGACCACCTGGCGCAGCCGCGCCCGGTCGCCGACGACGGCGGGTGCGGCGTGCTCGCCGGTCAGACCTGGGCCGGCGTCCACGGACACCTTCGCACCGCTCGCGATCGGACCGATCGCACGTACCGCGTCCAGCACCACGGCGCCGAGGTCGACCGGGGCGCGCTCGACCACGAGCTCGCCGGCTCGGGTGGAGGCCGCGGTGAGCAGGTCGTCGACGAGCACCAGGAGGCGGTCCGCGTTGCGCTCGGCCACGACGAGGCGTTCACGCACGACGTCCGGGAACGCGGGGTCGTCGACCGCGAGCTCGAGGTGCCCGACGATCGAGGTCAGCGGGGTGCGCAGCTCGTGCGAGGCCGCGGCCACGAAGTCCTCCTTGAGGTCGAGCGCGGAGACCTGTTCGGTGAGGTCCTCGAACGTGACGACCGCCAGCCTCCCGGAGCCGCCGGTCTGGTGCCCCTGGAGCTGGACGACCGAGACGCGCAGCGCCCGGCGGCCGGTGGGCAGCGGCCACCAGCCGACCTGGCCGCGGACCTCCTCACCGGCGATCGCGCGGTCGAGCGCCCCGGGGACGATCGCCTCGCCGTCGAGCGTCGTCGGCCGGACGTCGGGCAGGGCCGCCCGGGTGGCGCCTGCATGGAGGGCGCCGTCCGTGGCCTCGACGACCAGCCGGTTCGCGAGCACCACCGTCCCGTGCTCGTCGAGCAGGACGATGCCCACCCCGACCGTGCCCACGACCGCCTCGAGGAGCCTCCGCTCGGCGCTGAGGTCGTCCGCGGCGCTGCGCAGGAGCCGCCCCTGACGCTGCAGGAGGAGGCTGCGCGCGTCCGAGCGTCGCTGGATGGCGCCGACGGACAGCGCGACCGCCGTGAGGACCACCGGGACGAGGACGACCCGCGCCGCCTGGCTGCTCGTCATCGCCGGCAGGGTGAGCGCGGACGGTATCCAGGCGACCGCGAACCCGCCGACGACGCCGAGCGCGACGCCGGTTCGCCCGTGGCGCTGCGCCAGCCAGAGCACGGGGAACACGGCGAGGAGCGTGAGCGGGGCCCCCGCTCCGACGAACAGGCCGGTGACCAGGAGGTCAAGCACCGCGACGGCCAGCTCGCACCGCGGCGGAAGCCGTTGCCACGGCACGAGGAGCGTGAGGGCGACCGTCCCGGCGAGCACCACCACCGCCAGGACGAAGGGGGTCGAGAGCACGACGGTGCGGTCGTACACCGTCAGCGCCACCGTCGCGAGACCGGACGTCGCGACGAACGGCAGGTTCACGACGAAGAGCGCGCCGACGGGGCGTCCATCCGAGCGCGAAGAGCCCCCCGCCATCCCCCCTGCGTGCATGCGCCGAGACTAGCGACGCCGCCGGACGGTCGCCCGTCCTCGCGCGGGGACGGCGCAGGGCGCCTCGCCCGGAACGGGTGAGGCGCCCTGCGCGGCGTGCTGGGAGCGGGCTACGCCTCGCCCTCGGCGTCGTCGTGCGGCGCGGCGGGCTTCGCGTCGACGCCGGCCTCCTTGCGCTGCTCGGGCGTGATCGGCGCGGGGGCCTGCGTGAGCGGGTCGAACCCGCCGCCCGACTTCGGGAACGCGATGACGTCGCGGATCGAGTCCGACTTCGTCAGCAGCGCGACGATGCGGTCCCAGCCGAACGCGATCCCGCCGTGCGGCGGCGCGCCGAACTTGAACGCGTCCAGGAGGAAGCCGAACTTCTCCTGCGCCTCCTCGGACCCGATGCCCATGACGTCGAACACGCGCTCCTGCACGTCGCGGCGGTGGATACGGATCGAGCCGCCGCCGATCTCGTTGCCGTTGCAGACGATGTCGTACGCGTAGGCGAGCGCCTCGCCCGGGTTCTGCTCGAACGTGTCGACCCAGTCGGGCGTGGGCGACGTGAACGCGTGGTGCACGGCGGTCCAGGCCGAGTGACCGAGGTCGACGTCATCGTCCTCGCCCGTCGGCTTGAACAGCGGCGCGTCGACGATCCAGACGAACGCCCAGGCGTCCTCGTCGATGGCACCCGTGCGCTTCGCGATCTCCTGGCGCGCGGCGCCGAGCAGCGCGCGCGAGTCCGACGTCTTGCCCGCGGCGAAGAACACCGCGTCGCCCGGCTGCGCGCCGGTCGCGTCGCGCAGACCCTCGCGCTCGGCGTCGGACAGGTTCTTGGCGACCGGACCGGCGAGCGTCCCGTCCTCCTGGAACGTGACGTACGCGAGCCCGCGAGCGCCGCGCTGCTTGGCCCACTCCTGCCACGCGTCGAACTGGCGGCGAGGCTGCGAGGCCCCGCCCGCCATGACGACGGCGCCCACGTACTCCGCCTGGAACACGCGGAACGGCGTGTCCGTGAAGTAGTCCGTGAGCTCGACGAGCGGGTTGCCGAAGCGCAGGTCGGGCTTGTCCGACCCGTAGAGGCGCATGGCGTCGTGGAACGTCATGCGCGGGATCGGCGTCGGGATCGTGTACCCGATCAGCTCCCACAGCGCGACGAGGATCTTCTCCGCGAGAGCGATGACGTCGTCCTGCTCGACGAAGCTCATCTCGACGTCGAGCTGCGTGAACTCGGGCTGGCGGTCGGCGCGGAAGTCCTCGTCGCGGTAGCAGCGCGCGATCTGGTAGTAGCGCTCCATGCCCGCGACCATGAGCAGCTGCTTGAAGAGCTGCGGCGACTGCGGCAGCGCGTACCAGGAGCCGGGCGCGAGGCGCGCGGGCACGAGGAAGTCGCGCGCGCCCTCGGGCGTCGAGCGCGTGAGCGTCGGCGTCTCGATCTCGACGAACTCCTCGGCGTCGAGCACGCGGCGCGCGGCCTGGTTGACCTTGGCGCGCAGGCGCAGCGCGTGCGCGGGCGCGGGCCGGCGCAGGTCGAGGTAGCGGTGCTTGAGGCGCGCCTCCTCGCCGATCGTCTCGGTGTCCGCGAGCGCCGTGGAGACCTGGAACGGCAGCGCCTCGGACGTGTTGAGCACGACGACGTCGCTCGCGACGACCTCGATCTCGCCCGTCGGCAGGGACGGGTTCTCGTTGCCGTCGGGGCGGCGCGAGACCTCGCCGGTCACCTGGAGGACGAACTCGTTGCGCAGCGGGTGCGCGACGGCCTCGTCACGGATGACGACCTGGGCGATCCCGGAAGCGTCGCGCAGGTCGATGAAGGCGACGCCGCCGTGATCGCGCCGACGGTCGACCCAGCCCGTGAGGGTGACGGTCTGACCGGTGTGCTCGGCCCGCAGTGAGCCGGCCGTTCGGGTGCGCAGCACGGAGGGTTCCTTCCAGGTGGGCGGTGGGGGTCGCGCTCCCGGGGGCGGTCGCGCGTCCGGACGAGTCTAGTGCGGGCGGGCGGGCGGCTCGACCGGATACCGTGGCGGTGCCGCCGTGCCGGCAGGGCGTCGACCGCGTCGCGTGTCCGGACGCGCGCCCGGAACCCGCGCCCGGGCGAGCGGCACCGGCGTTCGCCGACCGGCCCGCCGCCCGCACGAGTGAGGGGTGACCCGTGGCACGCACATCGCGACGAACCGGCGCGTCGAGCGCGACGAGCTCGAGCAGTTCCTGCGCTCCCGGCACGACGGCGTGCTCGTCACGACCCGCGCCGACGGCCGGCCCCAGCTCAGCCCGGTGACGTACGGGGTCGACGACGCGGGCCGGGTCGTCGTGTCGACGTACCCGGAGCGCGCGAAGGCGGTCAACGTGCGCCGCGACCCGCGCGCGTCGCTGCTCTCGCTGGGCGAGAGCTTCTCCGACCCGTGGGTGCAGGTCGACGGTGAGGCCGAGGTGATCGACCTGCCGGACTCGGTCGAGCCGCTCGTCGACTACTACCGCTCCATCAGCGGCGAGCACCCGGACTGGGACGAGTACCGCGAGGCCATGGTCGCGCAGGGCAAGTCGCTCGTGCGCCTGACGATCACGCGCTGGGGCCCGGTCGCGACGGGCGGCTTCCCCGCGCGCCTCGCGGACGGCTGACGGTCCCGGCGGCGCGACGGCGTAGCGTGCCGACCATGCCGATCACGCTGTGCGTCCTGCTGTGGCCCACCGAGGGCAGTGCCGATCTGCTGAGCCGGTACGAGGACGACGTCCTCGCGCTGGTGCCGGTCCACGGTGGCCGGCTGCTGTCGCGCGTGCGGGCGCTGCCCGGCCAGGACGCGACGCTGCCGACCGAGGTCCAGGTGATCGAGATGCCCGACGACGACGCGCTCGCCGCGTACATGACCGACCCCGCCCGCGTGGCGCTGGCCGACGTCCGGGACCGGGTCGTGGCACGCACGGACATCGTCCGGGTCGTAGACGTGCCGGATCGCGACACGTCCACCTGACTCGCCCGCCAGACGCGACGGGGACCGCTGGCGGGGCTTCGCCGGGCTCGCATCGACCAGGTCGGCGTCGGCCCGACCATGTGTCACCCGGTCAGAACAGGACCTGCTCCACTCCCCCGCCGACCACGTCCAGGCCCCCGCCGTCGACCGGCATCCCCGCGAGGGCGCCGTCGTGACTGCGCCCGTCGGGTTCCGGAGGCAACCCGGCGAGGCTCCCGGTCGGGTAGGCGCCGTCCGTCGGCGGCCCCGGGTCGTGGTGACGGTCGCCGAGGCCGCCGAGCTCGCCCCGGCGGTACCGCCCCTCGACGCCCGCGGGCCCGCGGTGCCCGGAGACGGCGAAGCCGCGCGCCTCGAGCATCGGGCGCACGCGGTCCCACAGCCATGACCGGTAGGCCTTCGAGGCGTACGTGCCGCGCGCGTAGACGCGCTCGTACCCGGGCACGAGCTGCGGGTGCTCGCGCGCGAGCCAGCCCATGTACCACTCGCGCGTGCCGGGCTTGAGGTGCAGGGGCAGGACGGTGACGCCCGTCGCACCGGCGTCCCTCACCGCGTCGAGCAGGTCGGTGAGCGCTCGGGTCGAGTCGGTCAGCCAGGGCAGGACGGGCGCGACCATGACGCCGCACGGCAGCCCTGCCTCGCGGACGGCCCGGATCAGGTCGAGCCGGGCGCGGGGCGACGGCGTGCCGGGCTCGACGCTCGCCTGGAGCGCCGGGTCCAGCAGAGCGAGCGAGACGCCGATCCCGACCTCGACGCGCAAGGCGGCGTCGGAGAGCAGCGGCAGGTCGCGGCGCAGGAGCGTCCCCTTGGTGAGGACGGACAGCGGCGTGCCGGACCCGGCGAGGGCGTCGATGATGCCGGGCATGAGCCGGTAGCGGCCCTCGGCCCGCTGGTAGGGGTCGGTGTTGGTCCCGAGCGCGACCGCCTCGCGGCCCCACGACCGCCGAGCGAGCTCGGCGCGCAGCACGTCGTCGACGTTGACCTTGACCACGACCTCACGGTCGAAGTCCTCGCCCGCGTCCAGGTCCAGGTACTCGTGCGTGGGCCGCGCGAAGCAGTTGTGGCTCACGACCCCCGCCGCGACGAAGTCGCGCGTGCCGGTCGTGATGTCGACGAGGTCGGTCTCCTCTCCCGGACCGTCGAGGGCCTCGAGGGAGTCCACGCGCAGCGCGTCGCCGCCGGTCACGTCGCGCCCCTCGAGCGCGACCGCGCCGTCCGCGAGCGCCGCGGCGCCCGGGCCGACGAGCACGTCGCCGAGGGCGAGGTGGGCGCGGCGGCCCGCGCCGCCGACGACGTGGCGCCAGCCGCGTTCCGTGAGGAACCGGTGGTCGCCGCTCGCGACGAGCCGTGTGCCGTCGGCGAGCGTCACGCGGTAGGCGCGCTTGCGGGTGGTCCAGCGGTCGAGCACACGCGTGCGCACGTACCGCCGGTAGGCGCCGTGCGGCGCAGTCCCCATGATCTCGTCGCCGACGCGCAGCTCGCCGATCGGGCACTGGGTGCCGTCGGCCAGGAGCACCGGCGTGGTGGGAGCCAGGCAGTAGGAGCACGCGTGGCTGCACCCCCGGTACGGGTTGACCGTCCAGCGGAACGGCATGCGCGACATGGCCGGCACCTTGGACAACGCGCTCTTGGCGGTCACCTCGTGGAAGGTGATGCCGGCGAACTCCGGCGTGCGCACGCTGCGCACGAGGCCGACACGCTCCAACCCCGGGAGCGCTCCGTCGTCCGCGCCGATCGCCTGTCCGTCCCACCGCACGAGAGCATTCGAACAGGTGTTCGATTGCGTGTCAAGGTCGCTCGGACGTGGCGCGCTCCCCGCGAGGTCCACCGCCTCACACGGGGCCGCACCGGCCTGTCCGCTACCCGCTCCGTGCTGTCACGGCGCCGTCACGGCGCGTCCTCCGCAGCCCACGCCATGAGCAGGCCCAGGTTCGCGAGCGGGACGTGGTGGCCGATCCGCGGGTGGTCGAGCGTCACGCCCACGACGCCGGCCGCGCCGAACGACGCGACGTAGTCGATCGCGTCCGGCACCGGCACCCCGAGCAGCGGTACCCCTGCGCCCTCGCCGACGACGCCCAGCGCGACCGCGGCCTCCCGCGCCCGGTCGGCGCTGCTGTAGAGGCAGACCATCGGGCCCTGTGCCGCGCCCACGGCGTAGGGGCGGGGCCGGTCCTCGGGTCCCCGCGCGATGAAGAACCAGGTCTCGAGCCGCGTCGCCTGCCGCCACAGCGCGATCTGCGCCGTCGTGTCTCCGGCGGGCGCGGCCCGGACCGCCTCGTCGAGACGGTCCAGCTCCGCGACCGCGGCGGGGTCGTTGTCCCTCGTCATGCCGCCACGCTCTCACGCCCCGCCACGCCGTCCCGCGGGCTGAGACGCCGGGATTGTCGAGAGCGCACGGAGGCCCTAGGGTCGGGCCCGAACGCCCCCGGGGAGCGCACGAGCGCTGAGAGTGCAGGCCGGACACCCGTCCCCCCTGCAGACCCGTGGAACCTGATCTGGTTCGTACCAGCGAAGGGAGCAGGGCCGACGTCACCGTCCCCTGCGCGCTCGTGCCCGCGCGCCCCGCGCCCGGCCGTGCGCGCGGGCCGAGGCGGTGACGCGCCGTCGTGCACCCCTCGCCCCGGGGGCCCGACGGAGGGAACCGCATGGCCGAGCCCCGCACCACCCCGCAGCAGACGACCCCGGGCGCCGCCCCTGGCGCTGTCGTCGGGACGACCGACGACCCGACCACCGGGACCGCAGGCCACGCGCTCCCGACGACGCCCCCGCGTGCCGCGCGTCGGCGGGGCCTGACCCTGCACGAGACGGTGCTGATCGCCGTGCTCGGCGTCGTCTTCGGGTTCGTGTACTGGGCGTTCGTGCAGCTCTGGGCCCCCTTGCAGCTCGCGATGGGCCCGCTCGCGGACCTCGCCGCGAACGTCCTCGCGGGCGCGTGGATCGTCGTCGGCCCGCTGGCCACGTACGTCGTGCGCAAGCCGGGGGTCGGCATCCTGGCCGAGACCCTCGCCGCGCTCGTCGAGGTCGTCTTCCTCGCCTCCCCCGCCGGGCCGCTCCTGCTCGTCGTGGGCCTCGTCCAGGGCCTCGGCGCCGAGCTGCCGTTCGCGCTCACGCGCTACCGCCGGTTCGGCTGGTGGGTGTTCGTCGCGTCCGGCGTGAGCGCCGCGCTCGTCACGTTCGCGTTCAACGCCGTGCGCTTCGGCTGGCTCGGGCAGGACTACGCGATGCTCCGGCTGGGCGTCCAGGTCGTGTCGTGCGTCGTCCTGTGCGGCCTCGCAGCCCGCCTCCTGGGCGACGCGCTCGCGCGCACCGGCGCCCTCGACGCCTTCGCGATCGGCGCGGCCCGCCGTGGCTGAGCGCGCCGCCCCCGACACACCCGAGGCCGCCCCTCGGGACCCCGCCATGGCCGACGCCGTCACAGCCGACGCCGTGACCGTGCACCTCGGGCACCACGGCGCCCGGGTGCTCGACGCCGTCGACGTCACGGTCCCGGCCGGGACGAGCCTCCTCGTCCTCGGCCCGTCCGGCTGCGGGAAGTCGACCCTCCTGCGTGCGCTCGTCGGCGTCGTCCCGCACACGCTCCCGGGCACCGTCGCGGGCGGGCTGCGCGTCGCCGGGCTCGACCCGCGCGAGGTGCCGCCGCCCGTGCTCGCCGCCCGCGTGGGCCTGGTCCAGCAGCGGCCCGGCGACCAGCTCTGCCTGGCGCCCGTGGACGAGGAGCTGCGGTTCGCGCTCGAGAACCGCGGCGCCGACCCCCGCACCATGGACGACCGTGCGACCGCCGCGCTCGCCGCCGTCGGCGCCGCGCACCTGCGCGACCGCCCGACCCACGCCCTGTCGGGCGGTGAGGCGCAGCGCGTCGCGGTCGCCGCCGCGCTCGTCGCCGATCCGGAGCTCGTCGTCCTCGACGAGCCCACCGCGCTCCTGGACCCCGCTGCCGCCCACGAGGTCGGGGCGCTCGTCGCCGGCCTCGCCCGGACACCCGGGCCCGACGGCGAGACGTCGCCGGCCAGGCTTCCTCATCGCTCCGTCGTGCTCGTCGAGCACCGCCTGGACGACCTGGGGGTGCTGCCCGGCGCCACCCTGGTGCTGGGCCGCGAGGGCCGCGTCGTCGCGCACGGCCCCACGCACCGCGTCCTGCGCGAGCACGCGCGCGACCTCGCCGACCTGGGGTGCTGGCTGCCGCTCGCTGTCCGCCTGGAGCAGGCGGGCGCCCCAGGTCCGCTCGGCTCCCCGGCGACCGACGAGTGGCTGGTCGGTCTCGCGCGGGCGTCGTCCCCACCCCCGACGGGCTCGGAGCGTCCGGTCGCGCTCCGGGCGCGCGGGCTCGCCGTCCACCGGGGCGGCCTCACCGCCGGGCGCGCCCGCCGGGGCGGGCACCCCGTCGTGCGCGACGTCGACCTCGACGTCCACGTGGGCGAGGTGCTCGCGGTCGTCGGGCCCAACGGGGGCGGCAAGTCGACGCTCCTGCGCGGCCTGGCCGGGCTCGAGCGCACCACGGGCGACGTCGTGACCGCGACGGACGAGCCCGTCGCGATGGTGTTCCAGGACCCCGAGCACCAGCTCGTCGCCCGCACCGTGCGCGAGGAGGTCGCGTGGTCGGCACGACTGGCCCGCCTCGCCGACCTGGAGGCTCGCGTCGAGCGGACGCTCGACGCGTTCGGGCTCGCACACCTCGCCGACGCGAACCCGTACCGGCTCTCGGGCGGCGAGCAGCGGCGTCTGTCCCTCGCGACGGCGACCGTGCTCGACCCGCCGGTCCTCCTCGCGGACGAGCCGACGTTCGGCCTGGACCGGGCCCAGGCCGCCGCGGCCGCCCGCGTGCTCCGCGAACGGGCGGACGCGGGCGGCGCGGTGGTCCTCGTCTCGCACGACCTCTCGCTCGTCGCGGCGATCGCGGACCGGGTCGCCGTGGTCGCGGACGGCGCGCTCGCCACGGTCGCGGAGCCGTCCGCGGTCCTGGCCGACGACGCGCTGTGCGCGCTCGCGGGCCTGCGCCGCCCCCCGCTGCTCGACTGGTGGGCACGGACCGGTCGTGCGCGCGGCGTCGACCCGGGCACGCTCGTGCGCGCCCTCGACGCCCGTTGCGACGCAGCGCGCGGCGCCGTCCCGACAGCCGGTGTGGCGGGCGTCCCGGAGCCCGGGACTCTCCTCCCTGCGGAGGTGGCCCCGTGACCGCACGCTCTCCGTCCGTCCTCGAACGCTGGAACCCGACGGTGAAGCTCGCCACCGTGCTCCTCCTGTCCACCGGCGCGCTGCTGGTCACCGACCCGGTCACCCCCGCGACGGCCTGGCTGCTGACGGTCGCGGCCCTGCTCGCGCTCGGCCGTGTGCCGGTGCGCACGCTCGCGCTGACCCACGTCCCGTTCGTGGTCTTCGCGACGAGCCTCCTCGTCGTCAACGTCGTCACCCGGCCGGGCGGCGACACCGTCGAGCTCGGGCCGCTCACCGTCGGCGCGGACGGCCTCACGATCGGTACCGCGCTCGCGCTGCGCACGCTGTTCGTCGGGGCGCTGTCGCTCGTGCTCGTCCTCGCGACCGACCCCGTGCGTCTCATGACGAGCCTGCACCAGCACGCCCGCCTCCCGGCGACCTGGACGTTCGCGGTGCTCGCCGCGCACCGGCTCCTCGTCGAGCTTCCCGACGCCTGGCACACGATCCGCTGCGCCCAGGCGGTGCGCGACCCGCGACGACGTCCCGGCCGGCTCCCCCGCTCCCCGCGGTCGCTGGGCGCGGCGGCCTTCGCCCTCCTCGTCGGGGCGGTGCGCCGGTCCGAGCGGCTGACGGTCGCGCTCGAGTCGCGCGGCCTGGGCTCCGGTCCCCGGACGACGTCGCGCCCCGTGCCCCTGGGCGTGCCCGACGTCGTCGCGGCGGGCGCGGTGCTCGCCCTCGCCGGGGCGCTCGTCGCGATCGGGGTGCTGGCGGGGTGGGTCACGGGGATCGGCGCGCTCACGGCCTGAGGCCCGCGGCGGGCGGCCCCGGACAGCGCGTCCTCAGGCGGGCTCGACCACCGCTCCCTCGGCCGGGACGCCGAGCGCGACCGCGCCGGTCCGGCCGTCGCGGCCGCGCTCCCGGAAGGCGCGGAACGCGAGCGGCACGCCGCGCGCGACGTGCGCGTCGGGGCCGTCCATGGCCTGCACGTGCATGTGCGGCTGCGTCGAGTTCCCCGAGTTACCGCACCGGCCCACGAGGTCCCCGGTCGTCACCCGTCGGCCGGGGCGCACCGCGACCGACCCCCGGCGCAGGTGGGCGAGGACCACGAAGGCGTCCGGCGCGTCGAGCGCGAGCACCACGTGGTTGCCCGCGAGCGCCGCGCCGCCCGCGCGCGCCCGGGACGCCTGCGTCAGCGCGTACCCGAGCAGCGCGGACGGCGAGCGCCGGGCCTCGTGGTCGGGCTCGCCGTCGTGCACCGCGACGACGGTGCCCGGGGCGGGGGCGAGGACGGGCAGGTCGAACGCGAGGAACCGCTCCGGCGGCTCGGTGCCGAGAGCGGTGCGCCAGTCGCGCACGTCCGCGGTGCGGCGGCCGCGGACCGCGACGAAGTCGATCGCGTACGTCGTCGCGAACAGGTGCGTCCCGTGGCTCGGGACGCGACGTGCGGGGCTGTTCTGCACGAGCCACGTGCCCGCGAAGGGAAGCGCGAGCTCGACCGGTCCGGTCACGTTCGCCTCCCTCGCGTCCGGCGGGCGCGGTCGCCGGTCGGTCAGCCGGCCGCCGGCACGACGCGCGGGAAGCGGTCCTCGGCCGGCGGCTCCCACGTCGCGGGGTCGGCGTCCACCTGCTCGCCCGAGCGGATGTCCTTGACCTGGTCCGGCGACCGCGTCCCGTCCTCCTCGACACGCCCCGGGAACCAGACGAACGGGATCCCGCGACGGTCGGCGTAGCGGATCTGCTTGCCGAACTTCGCCGCGGCGGGCGCGACCTCGACCGGGACGCCCCGTGACCGCAGGGCGGTGGCGACCGCGTCGGACGCGCCGCGCGTCTCCTCGCTCGTCACCGCGACGACGACGGCGCTCGGCACGGAGCGCGTCGCCCGGACCAGGCCCGCGGACAGCAGGCGCGAGACCAGGCGGGACACGCCGATCGACAGGCCGACGCCGGGGTACGTGTTCGCGCCGTCGGACGCGAGCGTGTCGTAGCGGCCGCCCGAGCAGATCGACCCGAGCTGCTCGTGGCCCACGAGCACGGTCTCGTAGACGGAGCCCGTGTAGTAGTCGAGGCCGCGCGCGATCTTGAGGTCGGCGACGACGACGCCCGGGGCACGCACGCTCGCCGCCTCGATCAGGGCGCCGAGCTCGCCGAGCCCGGTCTCGAGGAGCTCGTGCTCGACGCCGTGCTCGGCCGCGAGCGCTCGCACGCGGTCGACGACGCCCGTGTCGCTCCCGCTGATCGCGGCGAGGGCGAGGCAGGCCTCGGCCTGCTCGGTCGTGGTGCCCGCCTCCGAGACGAGGAGCCCCGACACCTTCTCGGGGCCGATCTTGTCGAGCTTGTCGATCTGGCGCAGCACCTCGTCCACGGCGTCGATCCCCAGGCCGCGGTAGAAGCCCTCGGCGACGCGGCGGTTGTTCACCAGGACGCGCACCTCGGGGACGCCGATGTCGCGCAGCGCGCCGAGCGCCTCCGCCATGACGAGCGGCAGCTCGACCTCGTAGTGGTAGGGCAGCTCGCCCGCGCCGACGACGTCGATGTCCGCCTGGATGAACTCGCGGAACCGTCCGTCCTGGGGGCGCTCACCACGCCAGACCTTCTGGATCTGGTAGCGCTTGAAGGGGAAGGCGAGGTGACCGGCGTTCTCGAGCACGTAGCGCGCGAAGGGGACGGTGAGGTCGAAGTGCAGGCCGAGCTGCTTGTCACCCCTGCTCGCGGCCTCCGCCTCGCCGGCCTCCTCCTGGAGCCGGCGCAGGACGTACACCTCCTTGGACGTCTCGCCCTTGCGCAGGAGCTGGTCGAGCGGCTCGACCGCGCGCGTCTCGATCCCGCCGAACCCGTGCAGCTCGAACGCCCGGCGCAGGGTGTCGAGGACGTGCTGCTCGACGATCCGTCCGTCGGGGAGCCATTCGGGGAAACCGGAGAGGGGTGTGGGCCTGGCCATGGGTCAGATCTTCCCAGACGCCGGCACGGAGGTCCGCATCGTCCCGCCCGACGGACGCAACGCGGGGGGCGTGTCAGCCCGCGAGGAACGGGTTGGTCGCGAGCTCGCGCGCGAGCGTCGTCGAGGGGCCGTGGCCGGGCAGCACGTCCCAGGCGGGGGCGAGGCGCGCGACGACGTCGCGCAGCGTGCGCGCCATCGTCGCGCCGTCCCCGCCCGGCAGGTCGGTGCGACCGACGGACCCCGCGAAGAGCACGTCGCCGCTGAGCACGATCCCCGCGCCCGGCTCGCCCACGAGGTAGAGGGTCGATCCCTCGGTGTGGCCCGGTGCGCCGACCGCGCGCAGCACGAGGTCGCCCCAGCGCAGCTCCCCCTCCTCGCCCGCGGCGAGGTCGAACGTCTCCACCCGCGCGGGCTCGCGGTAGTCCCCCGGACGGGCACCGGCCGCGGCCAGCGCCGCACCGAGCGGACCGGAGACGAGCGAGCGCTCGCCCCGCTCGCCGGTGGGCGAGCCGTGCTCGAGGCTGCCGAACGGGTCGGCGAGCCGGTACGCGTCAGCGACGTGCAGGACGACGGGCACGCCGAACCGGTCCGCGAGCGCCGCCGCGTCCCAGGTGTGGTCCACGTGCCCGTGGGTCGCGAGCACGGCCCGCGGCACGAGGCCGGCCGACGCGACGTGGGCGGCGACGTCGTCGGCGGTCCCGGCGCCCGCATCGACCACCACGCAGTCGCCGCTCGGCACGCTCACGACCGTGCAGTTGGTCCCGAAGACGGGCGCGACGACGACGTGCAGCACCGCCGCGGGGGCGCCCGCCGCGTCGTCGGGCGAGGGTGGGGGTGTCGTGCCGGAGGGTCGGTCCACGCGCCCGAGGGTAGCCCGCGGGGCGTCGCCGGGTCACCGTCCGCGGGCTCGGGACCTGCGGGGCACCCGGCCGGTCGATACCGGACCGTGACCTGCGCACGGCAAATCCACCCGCCACCAGGGCGCTCGGTGCCTAGACTGTCCCCTACCGACCACGGCCGCACCGGGGTCGACCGTGCGCGCCACGACGGCGCCGGACGAAGGAGCTGGGGTGTCGACGAAGAGTCGCGAGCGCGAGCAGGCGCGCCGTCGTGAGGAGAAGTGGGACCAGCACGTGGCCCAGCTCCGCGCGAAGCGCCAGCGGACCTGGTCGATCGTCGGCGTCGTCGCGGCGCTCGTGGTGATCGGCGTCGCCGTGTGGTGGGCGCTGTCCGCCACCCAGGCGCCGGGCACCGACGCGGGCGGGGACGGCGACGGGACGGCGCCCTCGGCCTCCGGCGAGCACACGCTGCCTCCCGCGTCCGCCGCCGAGGGGCGCGACTGGACGTCGACGCTCACCACGAGCGCGGGCGACCTCACGCTCACGCTCGACGGCGCTGCCGCGCCGCAGGCCGTCGCGAGCTTCGTGTCCCTCGCCGAGTCCGGGTACTTCGACGGCACCTCGTGCCACCGCCTCACCACGTCGGGCATCTACGTGCTCCAGTGCGGCGACCCGACCGGCACGGGAACCGGCGACCCGGGCTACTCGTTCGGCCCCATCGAGAACCCCCCGTCCGACGACGTCTACCCCGCGGGGACCGTCGCCATGGCGCGCCAGGGCGGGAACGCCGAGTCGATGGGCTCCCAGTTCTTCCTCGTCTACGAGGACTCGACCATCCCGTCCGACGCGGCGGGTGGTTACACGGTGTTCGGCACCATCACGTCCGGCCTGGACGTCGTCCAGGCAGTCGCTGACGCGGGGACGCAGGACGGATCCGGCGACGGGTCCCCCGCCACCCCGGTCACCATCGAAGGAGTTGAGACCCAGTGAGCGATCCCGCCAAGGACCAGGCGAGCGCACCGGCACCGGAGCCCGCGGAGGCGAGCGAGACCGGACGGGTCGACGCGACAGACGTGGAGCCGACGGACGCCCCGGCCGTCACCGATGCGGCCGACGACGCCGCCGACGCGACCGAGAACCCGGCCCCCGCTGACGAGCAGCCCGCGGACGAGCAGCCTGCGGACGAGCCCGCCGCCGAGCTGCAGCCCGACGTCCCGGCCGAGCAGGCGACGGACGAGACGGCGACGGACGCCGCGACGAGCCCGGAGGAGACCGTTCCGGACGTCGCCGAGCCCGTGAGCGAGCCGGTGGCCGACGACGCGTCGGCGGAGCCGACCGAGGCGACCACCGCCGAGGCGCAGGACTCCGAGACGTCCGCGACCGAAGACCCGGCACCCACGGCCGACGCCGTCGCCGAGACCGAGGCCGCCACCGAGGAGGCCGCCACCGAGGAGGCCACCGCCGAGGAGGCCGTCGCCGAGGAGGCCGTCGCCGAGGAGGCCGTCGCCGAGACCGCGGCTGCGCCGAAGCCCGCCGCTCCGCGACCGGGCCCCCGCCCCAAGCCCTCCGCCGTGCCTCACCCGCCGCGCAAGCCCGCTCCGGCGGCGGCAGGCGCCCCGGCCGCTCCGGCGTCCGTGCCCGAGGTGCCCGCAGTCCCGGCGCTCGCCGACGACTCGGCGGCCGCGAAGGCCGCGGCCGAGTTCGGTCGCGTCGACGAGGACGGCACCGTGTACGTCCGCGAGAGCGCGGGCGAGCGCTCCGTGGGCCAGTTCCCCGGTGTCGACGCCGAGGAGGCTCTCGCGCTGTACGTGCGGCGTTACCTCGACCTCCAGGCGAAGGTCGCGCTCTTCGAGGCGCGCCTGACGAGCACCGACCTGTCGGTCAAGGAGATCGACCAGACGATCGCCCGGCTCACCGAGGAGACCGCCGAGCCGTCCGCGGTCGGCGACCTCGACGGCCTGCGCGCGCAGGTCGAGTCGCTGCGCGGCGCCGCGGCCGAGCGCCGCGGCCAGCTCGAGGCGGAGCGCGCCGCCGCCAAGGCGGCCGCTCTCGAGGCCCGGACCGAGATCATCGAGGCGGCCGAGAAGATCGCCGCGACCGACCCGAGCCGCATGCAGTGGCGGCCCGCCGGCGAGGAGCTCCGCGGCCTGCTCGACCGCTGGAAGGAGGCGCAGCGCTCCGGACCGCGCATCGACCGGGCGAGCGAGGAGGCGCTCTGGAAGCGGTTCAGCCACGCCCGGACCGCGTTCGACCGCGAGCGTCGGCACTACTTCGCCGAGCTCGAGCAGCGCAACGCCTCCGCCAAGACGGCCAAGGAGAAGCTCGTCGCCGAGGCCGAGGCGCTGTCGTCCAGCACCGACTGGGGACCGACGGCGGGTGCGTACCGCGACCTCATGGCGCGGTGGAAGGCCGCCGGTCGTGCGAGCCGCAAGGACGACGACGCGCTGTGGGCCCGGTTCCGCGCCGCGCAGGACACGTTCTTCCAGGCCCGTGACGCGGTGAACTCGGCGACCGACGCCGAGTACGCCGCGAACCTGGAGGTCAAGGAGGCGCTGCTGGCCGAGGCGGAGAAGCTCGTCCCGGTCAAGGACCTCGGTGCGGCGAAGGCCGCGCTGCGCGACCTCCAGGAGCGCTGGGAGGAGGCCGGCCGCGTGCCCCGCGGCGACCTGCAGCGCGTCGAGGGCCGCCTGCGCGCCGTCGAGAACGCCGTCCGCGACGCCGAGCAGGCGCAGTGGACGCGGACCAACCCCGAGACGCGTGCGCGCGCCGAGGGTGCCGCGGCGCAGCTCGAGTCCGCGATCGAGGGGCTCGAGGCGGACCTCGCGGCCGCGCAGGGCCGCGGCGACGCGCGCGCGGTCAAGGACCTCGAGACCGCGCTGACGGCGCGTCGTGCCTGGCTCGAGCAGGTCGTGCGTGCGGCGGAGGACTCGCGCGGCTGACGCTGCCGTCCGGCACCATCTGCTCGCGCCCGGTGGGGCCGGCGCTCGTCCACAGGCGAGCGCCGGCCCCTTCCGCGTCCCCGGGCCGATGGTGCACGGTGTGCGCATGCTGCCCGCCCCCCGCACCGCCGCACCCGCACCCGCACCCGCACCCGCCGCGACCCTGACGCGGCTGCTCGCACCTCGCGACACGGACGTGGGACTGCTCGTCGTGCCGGCGCACGTCGGTGGGCACGCCGCCTTCCAGGACCTCGTGCGGTCGGGGGCGCTCCGTCGCCTCTGGGGCGACGTCGCCGCACCGGCGCTCGTTCCGGACACGCCGACCCTCCGTGCGCTCGCGGTCCGCGACCTGGTCCCGCAGGGGACCGTCCTCGCCGGGAGCGCCGCGGCCTGGGTGCTGTGCGGCTCGCCCGCGCCGCGCGCGCTCGACGTCGTGTACCCGCCCGGTCGGCACCGTCCCGCACCGCTCGCGGGCCGGGCGCCGCGCCAGTCGCACGTGCTGCGCGACGACCGGACCCTGGTCGCGGGGGTGCTGGTGACGTCGGTCGTGCGGACCGCCCTCGACGTCGCGACGCGGTGCGAGCCCGACGAGGCGTTGAGGATCCTCCGCCGGCTGCGCGACGTGTGCGGGCTCGAGCCCCGGCTCGCGGCCCGGTCGCTCGAGCTGCGCCACCGGTGGTCCGGGCGGCCGCGAGCGCGGCGCACCCTCGCGCTCCTGCTCGCCGGGGAGGACGACCCGGTCTAGGTTGGTCGGCATGGCCGCAGCCACGACACCTCCCGTGGAGCTCGACGTCCGGGGCCGGACCGTGCGCGTCACGAGCCCGGACCGCGTCGTCTTCCCCGCGCGAGGGGTGACCAAGCTCGACGTCGTGCAGTACTTCCTCAGCGTCGGGGACGGGATCCTCGGCGCCCTGGTCGACCGCCCGACCACGCTCGAACGCTGGCCCAAGGGCGTGTTCGAGGGGGCGCGGATGAGCACCCGCACCGACAACACCGGCGACGCGTTCTACCAGAAGCGCATCCCCAGGGGCGCGCCCGACTACGTGCGCACCGCACGCATCGCCTTCCCGAGCGGGCGGACCGCCGACGAGGTGTGCCCGACCGAGCTCGCCGTCGTCGCGTGGGCCGCGAACCTGGGGACCCTGACGTTCCACCCGTGGCCCGTCCGGGGCGAGGACGTCGAGGCCGTGGACCAGCTCCGCATCGACCTCGACCCCCAGCCCGGGACCGACTTCGACGACGCCGTGCGCGTCGCGCCGCACCTGCGCGAGGTGCTCGACGAGCTGGGACTGCCCGGGTACCCGAAGACGTCGGGCGGGCGCGGCATCCACGTCTTCGTGCCGATCACGCCCGAGTGGGACTTCGTCGCGGCTCGCCGCGCGACGATCGCGATCGGGCGCGAGCTCGAGCGCCGCCTCCCCGAGCAGGTCACCACCAAGTGGTGGAAGGAGGAGCGCGGCGCCAAGATCTTCGTCGACTACAACCAGATGGCGCGCGACCGCACCATCGCCTCGGCGTACTCGATCCGCTCCAACCAGCGCGCGACGGTGTCCGCTCCCCTGCGCTGGGAGGAGCTCGGTGACGTCCACCCGGACGACTTCGACGTGCTGTCGATGCCTGCGCGCTTCGCCGAGGTCGGCGACCTCTTCGCGCCGCTGCGCGCCGACCGTGACGACCCGGGCGCATCGCTCGAGCCCGCCCTGGAGCTGTCCCGGCGCGACGAGGCCGAGCACGGGCTGGGCGACCTGCCCTATCCCCCGGAGTACCCGAAGATGCCGGGCGAGCCCAAGCGTGTGCAGCCGAGCAAGGACCGCGACCGGCCCCGCGCTTAGCTGCGCGCCCGGTCGGCGCCCGGCCGCAGCACGACCCGCGCGTCAGACGACGCCGGGAGCGCCCGGCAGGATGTCGGTGAGGTCGTAGCGCACAGGCTCCTCGAGCTGGTCGTAGGTGCACGACGACGGGTCGCGGTCGTCGCGCCAGTGCCGGAACTGCGCCGTGTGCCGGAACCGCGTGCCCTCCATGTGGTCGTACGCCACCTCGAGCACGCGCTCGACGCGCAGCGGCGTGAACGACAGGTCCTTGCCCGAGCTCCACCGCGACACCGCTCCCGGCATCCGCTCACCGGCGGGGTTCTCCCAGCCGGACCAGGGGTGCGCGTCGGCCTCCGGCGTGCCCGGCTCGACGACGAGCGGCGCCAGCTCGGCGACGAGCGCCGCCCGGCGCGCCGCCGGGAACGACGCGGCGACTCCCACGAACTGGAGCTGGCCGCCGTCGTCGTACAGCCCGAGCAGGAGCGACCCGAGCAGCGGCTTCGCGGGCGTCGACGTCTTGTGCAGGCGGTACCCGGCGAGCACGACGTCCGCCTCGCGCCCGTGCTTGATCTTGAGCATCGCGCGCTTGTTCGGCTGGTAGGTCCCGTCGAGCGGCTTCGCGACGACGCCGTCCAGCCCCGCACCTTCGAAGGTGTCGAACCACTCGCGCGCGACCGCGACGTCGCGGGTGCGGGGGGTGGCGTGCACCGCGGGGCCGTCGAGCCCGAGCGAGTCCAGCACCTCGTGGCGTCGCGCGAGCGGCTCGCCCGTGAGGTCGTCGTCACCGAGCGCGAGCACGTCGAACACGACCAGCGCGGCAGGCGTCTGCTCGGCGAGCAGACGCACCCGCGAGTCGGCGGGGTGGATCCGCTGCTGGAGCACCTCGAACTCGAGGCGCCCGTCCCGGGCGACGACGATCTCGCCGTCGACCACGCAACGGGGCGGCAAGGCCTCGCGCACCGCCTCGACGAGCTCCGGGAAGTAGCGCTCCATCGGGCGTGCGTTGCGGCTGTCGAGCCGCACCTCGTCGCCGTCGCGGTACACGATTGCGCGGAACCCGTCCCACTTGGGCTCGTAGACGTACCCGCCGTCCACGGCGTCGGGCTCGGGCACGTCGGGCACGGACTTCGCGAGCATGGGCAGCACGGGAGGCATGACGGGCAGGTCCATGTGCCGATGCTGCCACCGGCCGCGGCGTGCGGCACGACGACACGTCCGGGGCACCGACCGTCGTCGCCCGCGTGCCGCGAGCGCAGCCGGTCAGGCCGGGAGCTGCGTCGCCTCGGCGGCCTTCGTCCCCGTGATGCGGTAGACGTCGAACACGCCGTCGACCTTGCGGACCGCGCTGAGCACCTGCGCGAGGTGCGCCGGCTCCGCCATCTCGAAGACGAAGCGGGACATCGCGACGCGGTCGTTCGACGTCGACACGGTGGCCGAGAGGATGTTCACGTGGTTGTCCGACAGGACGCGCGTGACGTCGGAGAGCAGGCGCGCCCGGTCGAGCGCCTCGACCTGGATCTGGACGAGGAACATCGCGTTGCTGCCCGTGGTCCACGAGACGTCGACGATGCGCTCGGGCTGGTTGCGCAGCCCGACGACGTTCGCGCAGTCCGCGCGGTGGACGCTCACGCCCTGGCCGCGCGTGATGAAGCCGATGATCTCGTCGCCGGGGACGGGGGTGCAGCACTTGGCCAGCTTGACCCAGATGTCGTCGACGCCCTTGACCATGACGCCGGGGTCGCCCGTGCGCACGCGGCGCGCGGTGTGCCCGGGGCGCGCGGTCTCCGCGACGTCCTCGACCGTTCCCTCCTCGCCGCCCATCGCCTGGACGAGCTTGGAGACGACGTTCGCCGCCGACACCTGCCCCTCGCCGATCGCGGCGTACAGCGCCGTGACGTCGGCGAAGCGGAGCTCGTTGGCGAGCGCGACGAGCGACTCGTGCGACAGCAGGCGCTGGATCGGCAGGTTCTGCTTGCGCATCGCCTTGGCGATCGCGTCCTTGCCGTGCTCGACGGCCTCCTCGCGGCGCTCCTTGGAGAACCACTGCCGGATCTTGTTGCGCGCGCGGGGGCTCTTGACGAACGCGAGCCAGTCCCGGCTCGGTCCCGCGTTCTCGGACTTCGAGGTGAGGACGTCGACCGAGTCGCCGTTCTCGAGCGTCGAGTCGAGCGGCACGAGGCGCCCGTTGACGCGCGCGCCCATGGTCCGGTGCCCGACCTCGGTGTGCACCGCGTAGGCGAAGTCGACCGGGGTGGACCCCGCGGGCAGCGCCATGACGTCGCCCTTGGGCGTGAAGACGTAGACCTCGGCGCCGCCGATCTCGAACCGCAGCGAGTCGAGGAACTCCGCGGGGTCCGCCGTCTCGCGCTGCCAGTCGACGAGCTGGCGCAGCCACCGCATGTCGTTCGCCGCGGTGTCGTCCTTCGCGGTCTTCCCGCCCGACTTGGCGGTCTCCTTGTACTTCCAGTGCGCCGCGACGCCGTACTCCGCGCGCCGGTGCATCTCGTGCGTGCGGATCTGGATCTCGACGGGCTTGCCGCCGGGCCCGATGACCGTCGTGTGCAGCGACTGGTACATGTTGAACTTCGGCATCGCGATGTAGTCCTTGAACCGCCCGGGCACGGGGTTCCACCGCGCGTGCAGCGCGCCGAGCGCCGCGTAGCAGTCCCGGACGCTGTCCACGAGGACGCGCGCACCGACGAGGTCGTAGATCTCCGCGAAGTCGTGCCCGCGCACGATCATCTTCTGGTAGATCGAGTAGTAGTGCTTGGGCCGACCGGTCACCGTCGCCTTGATCTTCGCGCTGCGCAGGTCCGCCGTGACCTGCTCGCGCACGACCGCGAGGTACTCCTCGCGTGCGGGAGCCCGCTCGGCCACGAGGTGCACGATCTCGTCGTAGACCTTGGGGTACAGGGCCTGGAACGAGAGGTCCTCGAGCTCCCACTTGATCGTGTTCATGCCGAGGCGGTGCGCGAGGGGCGCGTAGATCTCGAGCGTCTCGCGCGCCTTGCGGCCCGCCGACGACGACGAGACGTACTTCCAGGTGCGCGCGTTGTGCAGCCGGTCGGCGAGCTTGATGACCAGCACGCGGATGTCGCGCGCCATGGCGACGACCATCTTGCGCACCGTCTCGGCCTGCGCCGCGTCCCCGTACGTCACCTTGTCGAGCTTGGTCACGCCGTCGACGAGCATGGCGATCTCCTCGCCGTACTCCTCGGTGAGCTGCGCGAGGGAGTAGTCGGTGTCCTCCACCGTGTCGTGCAGCAGCGCGGCGGCGAGCGTCGACCCGTCGAAGCCGAGCTCGGCGAGGATCGTCGCGACGGCGACGGGGTGCGTGATGTACGGGTCGCCGCTCTTGCGCAGCTGCCCCCGGTGCGCGCGCTCCGCGGTCTCGTAGGCGCGCTCGATGACCGTCAGGTCGGTCCGGGGATGGTTGGTGCGGACGGCCTGGAGCACGGGCTCGAGCGCCGGGCTGCCGGCGTTCGGCCGGGCGCCGAAGCGCACGAGGCGCGACCGCACCCCGCGTCCGCCGGAACCGCCCTGCCCCGGGGTCGGCTGCGCGCCCGCCTTCTCCGGGGCGCGCGACGTCCGGGTGTTCTCGCTCATGCGCGCCTCCCTTCGCAGGCCGGCGATCGCCGACACCGTGTCGACGACCAGCCGAGACGACCGGAGTGGCAATCCTACGACTCGACGTGGACGAGCGTGGTCACGTCGCGGCCCGCGAGCCGCTCGCGACCACCCAGGCCCTCGAGCTCCATGAGGAACGCGAGGCCGACGACGACGCCTCCCCCGCGCTCGACGAGCTCGGCGCCCGCGGCCGCCGTGCCCCCGGTCGCGAGCACGTCGTCCACCACGAGAACACGCGCACCGGTCGGCAGTGTTCCCGAGCGCAGCTCGATCGTCGCGGTGCCGTACTCGAGGTCGTACGTCACGGCGTCCGTGGGCGGCGGCAGCTTGCCCGCCTTGCGCAGCGGCACGAAGCCGACGCCCAGGTGCGTCGCGAGCGGCGCGCCGATCAGGAAGCCCCGCGCCTCCATGCCCGCGACGAGGTCGATGCCGCCCGCCGCGCGCGCCACGTCCCCGAGCGCCTCGACGACGTGACCGAAGGCCTCGCCGTCGGCGAGGAGCCCGGTGATGTCGCGGAACGTGATGCCGGGCCCGGGGTAGTCGGGCACGGCACGGACGAGCTCGAGCACGCGGGACGCCCGCTGCGCGCCGAGACCGGCGAGGCCGACGGCCCGCAGGCCGTCCACCTCGCCGGTCGGCGTGTGGCTCGCGCCGGTCATCGCGGCCGACGGCGGCGCGGCTGCGCCTTGTTGCCCAGGTGCTCGCCCGGCTGGAGCTGGCGACCCGCCCCGACGCCGGCTGCCGCGAGCGCGGCGTCCTCGTCGTCGCCCGCCGCCTCGACGCGCTCGGCACGCAGCGCGAGCACCTTCGCCGTGTGGTCCCGGATCGGCTTCTCGCGCTCGCGCAGGGCGACCTCGAGGGGGGTGGCGAGGTAGACCGACGAGTACGCGCCGACGGCCATGCCGACGAACAGCGCGAGCGCGATGTCGCGCAGCGTGCCGGCACCGAGGAGGAACGCACCGATGAAGAGGATGCCCGCGACCGGGAGCAGCGCGACGATCGAGGTGTTGATCGAGCGCACGAGCGTCTGGTTGATCGCGAGGTTCGCCCGCTCGGCGTAGGTGCTCCGCGTCTGGTCGAGGACGCCCGCGGTGTTCTCCCGCACCTTGTCGAACACCACGACCGTGTCGTAGATCGAGTACGCGAGGATCGTCAGGAGCCCGATCACGGTCGCCGGGGTGATCTCCCAGCCGATGAGCGCGTAGATGCCGACCGTGACGACCAGGTCGTGGAACAGCGCGATGACCGCGGCGAGCGCCATGCGCCAGTTCCGGAAGTAGATCGTCATGACCAGGCTCACGAGCAGCAGGAAGACGACGAGGCCGACGACCGCCTTCTGGGAGACGTCCTTGCCCCACGTCGGGCCGATGTAGGAGCTCGTCACCTCGCCCGTCGCCACGCCGTAGGCGTCGGCGAGCCCCGTGGCGACCTGCTCCACCTGCTCGTTGCTGAGCTCGGCGGTCTGGATCCTGACCGTGCTGGAGCCCACCGAGGTGACGCGCGGGACCTCCTCGGGCGCCACCGCCGCGACGGCGTCGAGCGCCGGCTGCTGCGACGTGTCGGACACGCCGGAGACCGTGAACTCGGACCCGCCGCGGAACTCGATCCCGAGGTTGAGGCCGCCACCCGCCATGCGGATGCCGATGACCCCGAGCGAGAGGACGACCAGGACGATCGCCACCAGGAAGTAGCCGCGTCGCTTCGCGACGATGGCGTAGGACCGGCGGCCCGTGTACAGGTCGTTGCCCCACTGGGCGAAACCGCTGGCCATCAGTGCTTCTCCTCGTTCTCGTCGCCCGCCGCGTCAGCGGAAGGGGACCCGTCGTCGCCGGACGCCGCGGCGGCGCGTCGCTCGGCCGCCCGGCGTTCGGCGATGGTCATGCGCGGCCCGTCCGCGCGGCCCACGCCGGCGCCGACGGTCTCCCGTACCGGCGCCGCACGCGTGGGCTCGGGGGCGTCGGTCACCGGCGCGTCCTCGGGCTCCACGCCCGCCACCGGCGCGGCCTCCGTCGACGTCGCACCGACGACGCGACCGCGACCCGCATAGCGCGCGGTCCGCACGCCCAGGCGCCGGGGGTCGAGCCCCGAGGCCGGGTGCCCGTTGGCGAAGAACTTGGTCCGGGCGAGCAGCTGCATCAGCGGGTGCGTGAAGAGGAACACCACGACGAGGTCGACGAGCGTCGTCAGACCGAGCGTGAAGGCGAAGCCACGCACGCCACCGACCGCCAGGTAGTACAGGACGATCGCGGCGACGAAGTTCACGGCGTCCGACGCGAGGATCGTGCGACGCGCGCGCTGCCAGCCCTTCTCGACCGCCGAGTTCAGCGTCCGTCCGTCGCGCAGCTCGTCGCGGATGCGTTCGAAGTACACGATGAACGAGTCCGCGGTGATACCGATCGCCACGATGAGTCCCGCGACGCCGGCGAGGGACAGCCGGTACCCGATCGTCCAGGACAGGACCGAGATGACGCCGAACGTGATGACGGCGGCGATGCCGAGCGACGCGACGGTCACGAGCCCCAGCGTCCGGTACTGGAAGAGCGAGTAGATGACGACGAGGAGCATGCCGATCGCGCCGGCGAGGAGGCCCTTCTCGAGCTGCTCGGAGCCGAGCGTCGCGGAGATCTGCTCCTGGCTCTGCACCTCGAACGTGAGGGGCAGCGAGCCGAAGTTGAGCTGGTTGGCCAGCGTCGCGGCGCTGTCGCGCGTGAAGCTGCCGGAGATCTCGGCCTTGCCGTCCGGGATCGCGACCTGCGACACCGGCGCCGAGATGACCAGGCCGTCGAGCACCATCGCGAACTGGTTCTGGGGGGCCGGGAGCGACGTGAGACGGGTCGTGACGTCGCGGAACGCCTGGGTTCCCTCGCCGTCGAACTCGATGTTGACGACCCACTCGTTCGTGACGACGCCGTTCTGGCCGACCCGCAGGCCGGAGTTGGCGTTCGAGATGTCCGTGCCCTCGATCTCGACGGGGCCGAGGATGTACTTGGCCGAGCCGTCGTCGGCGCACGCGACGAACGCGGAGTCCGTCGGACCGCTGTCGCCGCCGACGAGGTTCTCGGGGAGCGTGCAGTCGAGCGCGTCGAACTGCTCCTGCAGCTCGGGCGTGATCTGGGCGAGGTCGCTCGGGTTCTCCGGTCGGGTCGCCTCCTCGGCCGGGTCGGTGGTGGCGTCGTCCGCGGGCGCTTCCGTCGCCTCGTCGGCGGCCGGGTCGCCCGTCTCCTCGGAGGTCGCGTCGGACTCGGCAGCGTCCGCCGACTCCGTCGCGTCCGGTGCGTCCTCGGCCGCGGCGTCGTCGCCCGCGGCCTCGTCGGTCGCCTCGTCGGCCGGGGTCGCGGTCGGCATCCCCACCGCGAGCACGGGCCGGAAGCGCATCTGCGCGGACGTGCTGACGAGGTCGATCGTCTCCTGGGACGGCTGCCCGGGGATCCCGACGACGATGTTGTTCTGACCCTGGCTCGTGATCTCGGCCTCGGACACGCCTTGCGCGTCGATGCGCTGGCGGATGACGTTGATCGCCTGGTTGATGTCCTCGGCCGTCGGCTGCGAGCCGTCGGTGGTGACGGGCTGCAGGATGATCTGCGTGCCACCCTCGAGATCGAGCGCGAGGCCCGGGGTCAGGCTCGCCCCGCCCGGGTTGTCCTCGGTCTTCGGGTCGAGCTTCGTGCCCGCGAAGAGGGACCCGAAGAGGACGACGATGAGGATTCCCAGGGTGACGAGGGTCCGTACGGGCCTCGCTCGTGTGCTGCTGGTGGCCAACTGTCCGTCTCTTCTCGTGCGTGTGCGGTGGGCCTCGCGGCCCACCGCGTCAGACCGGTCGCGGCAGCGACCGGCATAAGGTCACTTGGTGTCGGTGCCGTCGTCCCGGCGCCCGCGGTCCTTCTCCGACCCGTCGTCGGTCAGACCGGACAGGTCGTCGGGGACGACGAGGTCGTCGACGTCCCCCTTCGACGTGCTGGGGTCGGTGCTCGCGCTGCCGTAGACGGCCGCAGGCTCCGACGTCTCGTCCGCCTCGGGCTCCTCTGCCTCCACCGGCGGGTCGACGAGCTTCGCGATGGCCGCTCGCAGCCACCGCGACTGGTTGCCCGGCGTGGACTCGATCGTGATGACGTCGGCCTCGTCGTCGACGTCGACGATCGTGCCGAACATGCCCGAACCCGTCATCACCTCCTGCCCGGGGGCGAGGGTCGCCCGGAAGTTCTGGGCCTCGCGCTGCTGCTTGCGGGTGCGGCTGGTCATGAGGAACATCGCACCCGCCGCGAGGGCGAGGATGAGGATGAAGCTGATATCCATGACGGAGTCTCGTGTCCTGTTCTGTGCGGGATCTGCGCGCAGTCTAGGCGTGCGCGCACGGTTCACCAACGAGCCGTCTCGCCGCGGAGTTCCGCCCGCTCGGGTCCCGACCATTCTAGGACCACGTTCGGAGCGCCTGTGACCGCCGTCACGGGGCCCGTCGCGGGGCCCGCGACGGATCGGCCGTCAGGCGTCGAACAGGGTGCCGCCCTCGCGCGGCGGGGTGAGACCGAGGTGCGCCCACGCGGCCGGCGTCGCGACGCGTCCCCGGGGCGTCCGCCCGATCAGTCCCTCGCGCACGAGGTACGGCTCGGCGACCGTCTCGACCGTCTCCGCCTCCTCGCCGACCGTCACGGCGAGCGTCGTCAGCCCCACCGGCCCGCCGTTGAAGCGCGTGCACAGCGCGGTGAGGACCGCCCGGTCGAGGCGGTCGAGGCCGATGGGGTCGACCTCGTAGACCTCGAGCGCCGCCCGCGCGGCCGCGAGGTCCATGCTCCCGTCGCCGCGGACCTGCGCCCAGTCGCGCACGCGCCGCAGGAGACGGTTGGCGATGCGCGGCGTGCCGCGCGAGCGGCCGGCGATCTCGCGCGCGGCGTCGGGGTCGAGCGCCACGCCGAGCAGCCCGGCGGACCGGGAGAGCACGCGCTCGAGCTCGTCGCTCGAGTAGAAGTCGAGGTGCCCGGTGAAGCCGAACCGGTCGCGCAGGGGCGCGGGCAGCAGTCCCGCGCGCGTCGTCGCGCCGACCGCCGTGAACGGGGGCAACGAGAGCGGGATCGCGCTCGCGCCCGCGCCCTTGCCCACGACGACGTCGACCCGGAAGTCCTCCATCGCCATGTAGAGGAGCTCCTCCGCCGGCCGCGCGAGGCGGTGGATCTCGTCGATGAAGAGGACCTCGCCCTCCTCGAGCGAGGAGAGCACGGCCGCCAGGTCGCCCGCGTGCTGGATCGCCGGGCCGGACGTCACGCGCAGCGACGTCCCGAGCTCGGCAGCGATGATCATGGCGAGCGTCGTCTTGCCGAGCCCGGGCGGACCGGACAGGAGCACGTGGTCCGGCGAGCTGCCGCGGGCGAGCGCGGCCTGGAGCACGAGCGAGAGCTGGTCGCGCACGACCGCCTGACCGACGAACTCCTCGAGCCGGCGCGGGCGCAGCGCAGCCTCGGCGGCGCGCTCGAGGTCGTCGGCACCCGCAGCGACGATCCGCTCGGACGAGAACGTCCCGTCCCCGCCGAACCCGTCCACGCCCACCTGGTCGAAGTTCGCCATGGTCAGCCCCTCGGCCCGCCGAGGACGCGCAGCGCGGCGCGCAGCGCGCCGGCCACGTCGGGCGCCTCGACGACGTCGACGCCGGCCTCCGCGAGCACCGTGGAGACGGCGTCGTCCGCGGCCTTGAGGTTCCAGCCGAGCCCCACGAGCGCCTCGACCACCTGGTCGCGTCGGTCGTCGACCTGACGCGGCCCGGTCCCGACGGCGGTCGCGCCGGCCCCGGGGGCGTCGGCACCCGTGGGCGGCCCGAGCTTGTCGCCCAGCTCGAGCGCGATCCGCTGCGCGCCCTTGTTCCCGATGCCGGGGACGCGGACGAGGGCCGCGATGTCGGCGCCGGACACGGCACGGCGCAGGGCGTCGGGCGTGTGCACGGCGAGCATCGCGAGCGCGAGCCGCGGCCCGACGCCGCTGACCGTCTGGACGGTCTCGAAGACGCTGCGCTCGTCGTCGTCGGCGAACCCGTACAGGGTGAAGGAGTCCTCGCGGACCACGAGGCTCGTCGCGAGCCGGGCGTCCTCGCCGACGCGCAGGCCGGCGAGCGTGGCCGGCGTGGCGTGCACGAGGTAGCCCACTCCCCCGACCTCGAGCACGGTGCGGTCGAGCTGGACGCTCGCCACGACTCCGCTCAGCGACGCGATCACCCAGGCTCCTCTCCCGGTCGGCAGCGCCGACCTGGTCCGATGGTCCGCCGGCCCGACGACCTCGGCCGCGCCGAGGAGTGCGTCGAACACCCGTACGACCGCGGTCACTCTAGCAAGGTGCGCCCACGCCCCGGCCGACCGACACGGGAGCCGTCAGCGCGGTGCCCGCCGGCCCTTCGCCGCGTGCTCCGCCGCGGCCCAGGCGCGCTGCGCCGGGGTCAGCTCGTGCCGCTCGCCACCCTGGAGCGCACCCGACGGCCGCCACAGGTGGCAGATGGCGAGGGCGAGCGCGTCGGCGGCGTCCGCGGGCTTCGGCGGCTCCGCGAGCCCCAGGATGCTCGCGACCATGCGCTGGACCTGCTCCTTGCCCGCGCGCCCGCTCCCGGTGACCGCGGCCTTGACCTCGGACGGCGTGTGCAGCGCGACGGGGACACCCCGCCTCGCCGCGCCGACCATCGCAAGACCCGCGGCCTGGGCCGTGCCCATCACGGTCCCGACGTTGTGCTGGGCGAAGACGCGCTCCACCGCGACGACGTCCGGCACGTGCTCGTCGAACCACGCGTCCAGACGCTCGGAGATCCGCAGGAGCCGCAGGTCCACGCTGAGGTCGGGATCCGTCCGGATCACGCCCACGGCCACGAGCTCGGCCCGCCGCCCCCGCGCGGAGTCCACCACCCCGACACCGCACCGGGTCAGCCCAGGATCCACTCCGAGAACGCGCACGCCGCTACCCTCCCACGACCCGCCGACGAAGCCGCGACGCCCCGCGGGCACGCGCAGAGGTGAGCCGACGCCGGCGGGGTGGGTGGGATGCGCGCGGTCGTGGCGGGCCTGGCGGGAGCCGCGAGGAACGAGCGGCGGATGGTAGACCGCGCGCATCCCACCCACCCCGCACCCAGGGCGACCACACCGGCCACCTCGGGTGACGCCGGCGTTCAGTCGTCGTTCTCGAGCTCCGCCATGACCTCGTCCGACGCGTCGAAGTTCGCGTAGACGTTCTGCACGTCGTCGCTGTCCTCGAGCGCGTCGATGAGGCGCAGGATCTTGCGCGCCCCGTCGGCGTCGACCTCGACCTCCATCGACGGGTGCCAGATCGAGTCGGCGGAGTCGTACTCGAGGCCCGCCTCCTGGATCGCGGTGCGCACGGCGACGAGGTCGCTCGCCTCGCACAGCACCTCGATGACCTCGCCCTGGTCCGTGACCTCCTCGGCGCCCGCCTCGAGCGCGGCGAGCATGACGTCGTCCTCGGTCACGCCCTCCGCCTTCGGCACGACGACGAGGCCCTTGCGCGAGAAGAGGTAGGACACCGAACCGGGGTCGGCGAGGTTCCCGCCGTTGCGGCTGAACGCGAGGCGCACCTCGGAAGCCGCACGGTTCTTGTTGTCGGTGAGGCACTCGACGAGGACGGCGATGCCGTTGGCGCCGTAGCCCTCGTACATGATCGTCTGGTAGTCGACGGCGTCGGCGCCCGTGCCGGACCCGCGCTTGACGGCGCGGTCGATGTTGTCGTTGGGGACCGACGACTTCTTCGCCTTCTGGATGGCGTCGAACAGCGTCGGGTTGCCCGCGGGGTCACCGCCGCCCGTGCGCGCCGCGACCTCGATGTTCTTGATGAGCTTCGCGAAGAGCTTGCCGCGCTTGGCGTCGATGGCCGCCTTCTTGTGCTTGGTCGTGGCCCACTTGGAATGCCCTGACATGCGTTCCTACCCCTTCGCGATTCTGACGAACAGCTCGTGCACGCGCGCGTCCCCGGAGATCTCCGGGTGGAACGAGGTGGCGAGCAGCGATCCCTGCTGGACTGCGACGATCCTACCGGCGGCGGCGCCGGGGATGCCGGGCGCCTCCTGCTCGGGGATGCGGGCGAGCACCTCGACGCCGGGGCCGACCTCCTCGACCCAGGGCGCGCGGATGAACACCGCGTGCACCGTGCCGGCGCCGCCGTCGCCCTCCGCACGGCTCTCCCGCGGGCCCAGGCCGGCGAAGGCGAGGTCCGTCTCGAACGAGTCGACCTGGCGGCCGAACGCGTTGCGCCGGACCGTCACGTCGAGCCCGCCGAGGGTCCGCTGGTCCGCGGTACCGCCGAGGATGCGGTCGGCCAGCAGGATCATGCCCGCGCACGAGCCGTAGACCGGAAGGCCCTCGGCGATGCGGGCGCGCAGCGGCTCGTCGAGCTCGAAGATGCGCAGGAGCTTGTCGATGGTCGTCGACTCGCCCCCGGGGAGCACCAGCCCGTCGACCGCGGCGAGCTCCTCAGGACGCCGTACGCCGACCGTGCGGGCGCCGGCGGCCTCGAGCGCGACGCGGTGCTCGCGCACGTCGCCCTGCAGGGCCAGGACTCCGATCGTGATCGTCACGAACGGGAATGATACGTCCGTCCGCGCCGCACCCCGTCCCGGGCCGTTGCTAGCCTCGCTGTCGTGACCACTCCGCCCGGCCCCGGACCCACACCGCCCTACCCTGGCCGGCCGCCGTCCGGGTACCCCGGCCCCTCGACCCCGTACCCCGGCCTCCCGCCTCGTCCGCCGCGGAGCACGCGCGGCGCGACGGTCCTGATCGTGGTCGGCGCGGTCCTGCTCGTGGTCGCTCTCGTCGCGGGCGTCCTCGGCGTCACGACCTTCGTGCGGGCGCTGCCCACGGGCGTGGTCGACGGCACCGGTGCCCCGGGCTCGGCCGCCCTCGCCTCCGGTGCCGTCCCGGGCGAGGCGGAGATCGCGTTGTCGGGCGGTCAGCCGTACAGCGTGTGGGCGGTCGTGCCGATCGGCGCCGAGGGCTTCGACACCGACGACGTCACCGTCTCGTGCCCGGAGGGCGATCTCGACGTGCGCGGGCCCTCCGTCTCGGGGAGCTCCGGCTTCGGGTCGCACGAGGCGACGACCGTGGCCGAGGTGACCTCGCCGTCGGCCCAGACCTGCACGGTGTCCGTCGCGCAGGGAGACGCCTCGCCCGGGACGACGTTCGTCGTCACGGAGGGATGGAGGTTCGGCGAGTTCTTCGCGACCGTCGGCGGCACGATCCTGCTGTGGTTCGTCGCGATCGGCGGGGTGCTCGTGGGCCTGGGGCTGCTCGTCGGCGGCGTCGTGTGGCGCGTCGTCGCGCGCCGGCCGTAGCGGTCGCGTCTCCCTCCGCGGAGGGGCCCTCCGCGAAGGGCTCAGTCCTCGCGCGCGATCCCCAGGTGGTGCGTCACGCCGTCCCACCCGCCCAGCAGGGGGGCGACGAGGTCCGGCAGGCCCTCGGGGAAGACCTCGATCTCGACGCCGCGCAGGTCGTCGATCGACCACCAGCGCATCTCGTCGACGACGTCGTGCTCGACGTCGGTCCACCCGTCGCGGCTCAGCTCGTCGGCACGGGTCTCGCCGGTGACGCGCGCGAGGTAGAGCACCTCGTCCTGGCGGCAGTGCTGGCGGTAGAAGTCGAAGATCGCGCTGCGCGTGTAGACCGGCCCGACGAGCGCGCCCGGGTCGAGCCGGATCCCGGTCTCCTCGCGGACCTCGCGCAGCGCGGCGTCGCGGTCGCTCTCACCGGGGTCGACGCCTCCGCCGATGGTGAACCACCACGAGCGGTCGGGCTGGTCGACGTCGTGCCCGCGGGCCAGGAGGATCCGGTCGGCGTCGTCCAGGAGCAGGACGCGCGCGCCCCGGCGGAAGTAGAGCCCGTCGTCCCCGAGCACCCAGTCGGGCCCCAGGGACGAGGGCGCTCCGGCGGCCTCGGCCACGACGGCTCAGCCGTCCGTCGCCGGCACGACGACGGACGGCTGTGCCGAGGGACGCTCTGTCACCAGCCGCGCTCGGCGAACTGGATCGACCGCGCCGGCTCGTCGACGTTGATGCCGACCATCGCCTCGCCCAGGCCGCGCGAGACCTTCGCGATCACGTCGGGGTCGTCGTAGAACGTCGTCGCCTTGACGATCGCGGCGGCGCGCTGCTCCGGGTTGCCGGACTTGAAGATGCCCGAGCCGACGAACACGCCCTCGGCACCGAGCTGCATCATCATCGCGGCGTCGGCCGGCGTCGCGATGCCGCCTGCGGTGAACATGACGACGGGCAGCTTGCCCGTCGCGGCGACCTCCTTGACGAGCTCGTACGGCGCCTGGAGCTCCTTGGCCGCGACGAACAGCTCGTCCTCCGGGAGCGAGGTGAGGCGGCGGATCTCGGCGCGGATCGTGCGCATGTGCGTCGTCGCGTTGGAGACGTCGCCCGTGCCGGCCTCGCCCTTCGAGCGGATCATCGCCGCGCCCTCGGTGATGCGACGCAGCGCCTCGCCGAGGTTCGTCGCCCCGCACACGAACGGGACGGTGAACTGCCACTTGTCGATGTGGTGGGCGTAGTCCGCCGGCGTGAGCACCTCGGACTCGTCGACGTAGTCCACGCCGAGCGACTGGAGCACCTGCGCCTCGACGAAGTGGCCGATGCGGGCCTTCGCCATGACCGGGATCGAGACGGCCTCGATGATGCCGTCGATCATGTCGGGGTCGGACATGCGCGAGACACCGCCCTGCGCGCGGATGTCCGCTGGCACGCGCTCGAGGGCCATGACCGCGACCGCGCCGGCGTCCTCGGCGATCTTCGCCTGCTCGGGCGTGACGACGTCCATGATGACGCCGCCCTTGAGCATCTCGGCCATCCCGCGCTTGACCTTGGCGGTGCCGACGGCGCCGGCGCCCTCCGCGGTCGCGGCGCCCGGGGCGCTCTCGGCAGGGACGTTCTGGTCGGCCACGTTGGTCACCGGTACCTCACACCTTCAGGTCAGGGGAACGTCGCGCGCACGCGCACGGACGCCGTCGAACAGGCTCGACGGCACATGCTCCCACGCGCTCCCATCCTATCGCCGGGGCGTCCATCCGACCCCGACCCCGAGCCCGCGCGCAGGGCGCCGCCGGCGGTCCGCGGAGGGGTCAGTCCGGCGTGCCCGCCGACGCGGCGGGGCGCACGAGGACGTCGGGCGCGGCGTCGTCGAGCTCGACCGTCGCGGGCATCGGCGCGTGCCCGGCGAGGTGGAACAGCCGCACCCACCACTTGCGCCGCACGCGCTGCGCCTGGGCGACGGCCTCGTTGTGGAACCGGCGCGCGAGCTGCGCGCGGTACCAGGCGGCGGAGAGCGAGCCGAGGAGCTCGTCGCCGGAAGGACCGGACCGGAGCTCGGCGACGTCGTCGGCGTCCTCGAGGGCCGAGCGCAGCGTGGCCGTGAGGTCGCTCTCGGCGAGGGCGCGCGACTCGGCCATGCCGCCCAGGAGCCGCCGGGGTCGCGGGCCCTCGGCCGTCGCCAGGCCGGGCACCTGGTCGGCGAGCCGGCTCGTGTCGTCGTCGTCGTCGAGGACGGCGTGCGCCGCCTCGGCGACGAGGATCGAGCTGGCCGGGTCGAGCTCGCCGGAGGCAGCCAGGTCGACGGCGGCCGACGCCCGGCGCACGAGCTGCGCGTCGAGCGCCAGCCGCGAGGCCATGACCTTGCGGTGCAGGCGGTCGAGCCGCGACGCGGCGACCCACAGGAGCCACGCCACCAGCGCCGCGACCACGAGGACGAGGACGGTGATCTCGGACCAGGTCACGGGCGGCCTCCCTCGTCGTCGCGCGCCCGGCCCAGGAGGCGTCCGCCCCGCCGCGAGCGCGGGTCCTCGTGGACCGGGATGACCGCCTCGGACGCCGCGAGCACGGTCTCGTAGACGGCGAGCACCTGGGCGGTCACGGCGGACCAGTCGAAGCGCCGGACGAACTCGCTCGCCCGAGCGCGGTAGGCGTCGCGCCGCGGCGGGTCGGCGAGCACGTCGAGCACGGCGGCGGCGAGCGCGTCCGGGTCGCCCACCGCGAACAGCGCCCCGGCCGCGCCGTCGTCGAGCACGCGCCGGAACGCGCCGAGGTCGCTCGCGACCACGCACGCGCCGGCGCTCATCGCCTCGACGAGCACGATGCCGAAGCTCTCGCCCCCGGTCTGCGGGGCGATGTAGAGGTCGACGGACGCGAGCATGCTCGCCTTGTCCTCGTCGCTCACGCCCCCGAGGAACTCGACGGACGCGGCGTGCTCCCCCAGGGCCTCGATCGCGGCCTCGCGGCCGTCGTCGCCGCGGCCCGCGACGAGGAACCGTGCGCCGGGGACCTTCGCGAGGATCGCCGGGATCGCCGCGGCGAGCACGGGCAGGCCCTTGCGCGGTTCGTCCAGGCGGCCGAGGAAGCCGATGGTCGGCGCGTCGGGCGTGCCCTGCCACGCGGGGTTCGCGGGCGCGGACTCGAACGTGTCGACGTACACCCCGTTGGGGATGACGACGGCGTCCCCACCGAGGTGGTCGACGAGCGTGCGCCGCGCGTCCTCCGAGACGGCGATGCGGGCGTCGATCTTCTCCAGGCTCTGCCGGACGAGCGGGTAGGCGACCTGGAGCGCGCGCGAGCGCACGATGGAGGTGTGGAACGTCCCGACGATCGGGCCCTGGGCGATCCACAGCGCGACCATGCTCAGCGACGGGTTCACGGGCTCGTGGATGTGGAGCACGTCGAACCGGCCCGCCTCGAGCCAGCGTCGGACCCGGCCCGCGGTGCGCGGGCCGAACGTCACGCGCGCGACAGACCCGTTGTACCGGACCGGGACCGCGCCCCCGGCGGGCGTCAGGTAGTCCGGCACCGGGGTGTCGTCGTCGGCGGGGGCGAGCACGGAGACCTCGTGGCCCTGGGCCATGAGCGCCTCGGCGAGGTCGCGCACGTGGAACTGGACCCCGCCCGGGGCGTCGAACGAGTAGGGGCACACGATGCCCACGCGCAGGCTCATGCGGCGCGCTCCGCGTCCGGCTCGCCCGCGGCGGCCCGGGTCCGGGCGTAGCGCGCGGGGTCGAGGTCGTCGACGAAGACCTTCTGGAGCATGTGCCAGTCCTCGGGGTGCTCGCGGATCACGACGCTCAGCGCGTCCACCCAGCCCTGGGTCGCGCGCGCGACCTGCTCCGAGCGCGGGACGTCCCGCGCGATCTCCACGCGCGGGAAGAAGCGGATGACGAGGCCCCACGGCGAGCCCGCCGCGCGGCGTCGTGCGCCCCGTAGCCGCTCGTAGTAGATCCCGGCCGGGACCAGCGGCGTCCCGGTGCTCACGGCGAGCGCCGCAGGCCCCGCCGCGACGCGCGCGCGGTGGCCGAAGAGGTCGACCTCCACGCCGCGGTGGGTGAGGTCGCGGTCGGCGAGCAGCGGGATGATCTTGCCCGGCCTGCTCGCACCGCGGACGAGGTCGCGGAAGACGTCGCCGTCACCGAGCGCGAGGATCTCCAGCCCGATCGAGTTCCGGAACGCGAGGAACTCCTCGAACAGCTCGTCGGGCTTCAGCCGCTCCGCGACGGTGAGCACGGGCGCGATGTTCGGGGTCGCGTACGCGCCCGCCAGGTCCCAGTTGCCCTGGTGCGAGAGCGCGAGCACCGGGCTCCGGTCGCCGCCGAGGTGCGTCGCGAGGTTGTCGAGACCCACGACCCGCACCCGGGCGCGGACCCGCTCCGGGGTCCAGGCGGGCAGGGTGAACGCCTCGCGGTAGTAGCGCATGTACGAGCGCATCCCGGCGCGCGACAGGCGACGCAGCGCACGCGGCGTGAGCTCCGGGCGCACGCGCGCGAGGTTGCGCTCGAGCTGGCGCACTCCCCCGCCGTGCAGGAGCCAGGTCACGTCGGCGATCGCGCCGAACAGACCGCGCAGGACCGGTTCGGGGACCTTGCGCGCGTTGCGCCAGGCGAACGTGAACGCCTTGCCGGCGTCGAGAGCCATCAGCGACCGTCCTCCTTCTCCTCGGGGCGCGTGGTCACGAGCGCGAGCGCCTGGCGACGCACGGTGGCCACGCGCTGCACGACCGTGACGGCGCTCGCGAGGGCGAGCAGCCCCAGCACGACGACGAGCACGACGGGCGGCACGCCCAGCCCCACGATCCCGGCGGCGACGAGCGCGGCGACGAGCCGGTCGGCGCGCTCGGCGATCCCGACCTGCGCCGTCATGCCGACGCTCTCGGCGCGGGCCCGCGCGTACGGGACGACCGCGCCGAGCGCGAGGCACGCGAGCGCGACGCCGGTCCCCCAGGCGGTGAGGTCGGGCGTCAGTCGCGGGTCGTCGGCCCGCACGAACCACAGTGTGAGGCCCACGAACACGGCGGCGTCGGCGAGCCGGTCGAGCGTCGAGTCGAGGAACGCGCCCCAGGGCCCCGACCGGCCCGCGCGGCGCGCCATGACGCCGTCGAGCACGTCGGCGAAGGCGCAGACCATGACGACCATGACCCCGGCGAACAGGTGGCCCGTCGGGAAGAGCCACAGGGCGCCGACGACGACACCGAGGGTCCCGGCGACGGTCACCGCGTCCGGGCTCACGCCGAGGCGGAGCAGCAGCGCGGCGAGCGGGGTGAACAGGCGGGTCGTGAGCGCGCGCAGGCGTCCGAACATCAGGCGGTTCCCTCCGCGGGGACGTCGGGTCGGGCGGACGGCCACGCCGCGGCGAGCCGCGCACGCGTGTCCGCGAGCAGCTCGGGCACGGCCTTGGTCTGCGCGACGATCGGCAGGAAGTTCGCGTCGCCCGACCAGCGCGGCACCACGTGCTGGTGCAGGTGCGCGGCGATGCCGGCCCCGGCGACCGCGCCCTGGTTCATGCCGAGGTTGAACCCGTCGGGCGCCGACACCGCACGCACGACCCGCATCGCGGTCTGCGTGAGGTGCGCGACCTCGACCGTCTCCGCCTCGGTGAGGTCCGTGTAGTCGGACACGTGGCGGTAGGGCACGACCATGAGGTGGCCCGGGTTGTACGGGTAGAGGTTGAGCACGGCGTACGCGGCCTCGCCGCGCGCGACGATCAGCCCGTCCTCGTCCGACCGGTCCGGGATGCGGCAGAACGGGCACTGACCGCGCGAGTCGTCCGCGGGCTTGTCCTGCCCGCCGATGTACACCATGCGGTGCGGCGTCCAGAGCCGGTCGAGGCCGTCGTCGAACCGCGGGTGGGTGTCCGGGAGCTCGACGGTCGCCCTGTGGTCGGGGTCGGGGGCTCCGCCCGGCGCGGCCGCGTCGGCCGCGCCGGGCGACCCCGTGCGCTCGTCGCTCACGCGCCGTCAGACCTGGACGCGGTCGCGGACGGCGGTGACGATGCGCTCGACCGCCTCGGCGACGGGCACGCCGTTGTCCTGACGGCCGTCGCGGTACCGGAACGACACGGCGCCGGCCTCGGCGTCCTCGCCGCCCGCGATGAGGACGAACGGCACCTTGCGCGTGCTCGCGTTGCGGATCTTCTTGCCGAACCGGTCGTCGGAGTAGTCGACCTCCGCGCGGATCCCCTGGGCCTTGAGCTGCGCGACGACGTCGGCCACGTAGTCGTTGAACGGCTCGGCGACGGGAACGGCGACGACCTGGACGGGAGCGAGCCAGGCCGGGAACGCGCCCGCGTAGTGCTCGACGAGGATCCCGAAGAACCGCTCGATCGAGCCGAACAGCGCGCGGTGGATCATCACCGGGCGCTGGCGCGTGCCGTCGGACGCCGTGTACTCGAGCTCGAACAGCTCCGGCTCGAAGAAGTCGAGCTGGATCGTCGAGAGCTGCCACGTGCGCCCGATCGCGTCCTTCGCCTGGACCGAGATCTTCGGGCCGTAGAACGCCGCGCCGCCCGGGTCGGCGACGAGCTCGAGGCCCGACTCCGTCGCGACCTGGCGCAGGATCTCGGTCGCCTCCTCCCACGTGGCGTCGTCCCCGACCGACTTCTCCGGGTCCCGCGTCGACAGCTCGAGGTAGAAGTCCTCGAGACCGTAGTCGCGCAGGAGGTCGAGGACGAACGTGAGCGTCGAGGACAGCTCGTCCTTCATCTGCTCGCGCGTGCAGTAGATGTGCGCGTCGTCCTGCGTGAAGCCGCGCGCCCGGGTCAGGCCGTGCACGACGCCCGACTTCTCGTACCGGTACACCGTGCCGAACTCGAACAACCGCAGCGGCAGCTCCCGGTACGAGCGGCCCCGGGAGTTGAACACGAGGTTGTGCATCGGGCAGTTCATCGGCTTGAGGTAGTAGTCCTGGCCGGCGCGCTTGACGTTGCCCTCGTCGTCGAGCTCCTCGTCCAGGTGCATGGGCGGGTACATGCCGTCCGCGTACCAGTCGAGGTGGCGCGACGTCTGGAAGAGGTTCGCCTTGGTGATGTGCGGCGTGCTGACGAACGAGTAGCCCGCCTCCACGTGCCGCTTGCGCGAGTACTCCTCCATCTCCATGCGAATCGTCGCGCCGTTGGGGTGGAACACGGGCAGGCCCGAGCCGATCTCTTCCGGGAAGGAGAACAGGTCGAGCTCGTTGCCGAGTCGGCGGTGGTCGCGGCGCTCAGCCTCCGCGAGGCGGTCGAGGTAGGCCTTGAGCTCGTCCTTCGTCGGCCACGCCGTGCCGTAGATGCGCTGGAGCTGGGGGTTCTTCTCGCTGCCGCGCCAGTAGGCGGCCGCCGAGCGCATGAGCTGGTAGCCGTTGCCGATCAGGCGCGTGCTGGGCAGGTGCGGGCCACGGCACAGGTCCTTCCAGACCACCGTCTCGCTCTCGCGCCCGGCGCCGCGCACGTTGTCGTAGATCGTCAGCTCGCCGCCGCCGACCTCGACGCTCGCACCCTCGGTGTCGTCGGCCGCGCCGCCCTTGAGCCCGATGAGCTCGAGCTTGTACGGCTCGTGGGCCAGCTCGGCGCGCGCCTCGTCCTCCGTCACGACCCGGCGGCGGAAGGTCTGACCCTCCCGGATGATCCGGGACATCGCCTTGTCGAGGGCCTTGAGGTCCTCGGGCGTGAACGGCGTCTCGACGTCGAAGTCGTAGTAGAACCCGTCCGTGATGGGCGGGCCGATGCCAAGCTTCGCGTCCGGGTTGACCTGCTGGACGGCCTGCGCGAGCACGTGCGCGGCCGAGTGCCGCAGCACCGCGAGGCCGTCGGGCGAGTCGATGGTCACACCCTCGACCACGTCGCCGTCGGCGACCGGCGTGTCGAGGTCCTTGAGGACGCCGTTGACGCGGATCACGACGACGTCGCGACGGGCGGCGAACAGGTCCGTGCCCGTCGTGCCCGTCGTCACCGTGGTCTCCTCGGCGTCGAGGGTGATGGTGAGGGGTGACGAGACGACGTCAGACACGTCCGTGCTCCGATCTGCTGGCGGGAGGCGCGCGGCGCGCGCCCGGTCGAGTCCTGCGGCCGGCGGGCACTGCCCGACAGCACGAAGGGCGCCGTCGTGGACGGCGCCCCTCGATCGTACCGACCCGCAGGTCAGTCGTTGGCCTCCTTGGCCTTCTCGGCCAGGGTGTCGACGTGCTGGTCGACCGAGTCGGGCGCGACGGACTTGATCTTCTCCGCGACGTCGTCGATGCGGTCGTCGGTGAGGAACTCCTTCGCCTTGCCGAGAAGGTCGCCGAGGCCCCCCTCGTCCTTCGGTGTCTGCTCGCTCATGTCGGCTCCCTCGAGGATGGTCTGCGCGCGTCCCGCGCCGGGCGCCGGACCGTTCCCGCGCCCGTCCGGAACGCTACCCGCGCCCGAGGCGCCACGCGACGCGAGCCGCACCGTCGTGCGCCCGTGCCAGCCGTGCCGCCACGGGCCGCGGCCTGTCACAATCGTCGCCATGGACGACGACGTGGCACCCGGCGAGCGGACGGCGCGGGTCTTCCGCCGCCGGCTCAACGAGCTCTTCGCACGCGGGCGCGGCGGGCGACCCGTGACCAACCGCGAGGCCGCCCAGTGGATGACGGAACGCGGGTACTCGATCAACGAGGCCTACCTCAGCGCGCTCCGCGGCGGGCACCGCTCCTCGCCCAGCCTGCGCGTCGTCGAGGGCATCGCCGCGTTCTTCCACGTGAGCACGGGCAGCCTCGTCGACCCCGAGGAGGACCCCGACGACCGGCTCCGGGCCGCGCTCGCCGACGAGGGCGTCGAGCAGTTCGCGCTGCGCGCCCAGGGCCTGTCGCCCGAGAACGTCCGGGCGATCATCGAGATCGTCGACCGCGTGCGACGCCTGGAGCACCTTCCTCCCGTGACCCCGCCCGTCCCGGACGACGACCGTGGATGACCTGCTGCGCACCGCGGGCCTGGACCGCGCCCGCAGCATCGAGGAGGCGTGCCGCCTGGTCGCGGCGGTGCGCGGCCGGCCTCTCGAGGTCGT
The DNA here is from genome assembly GCF_049913115.1 of Cellulosimicrobium sp. E-16. Taxonomy (NCBI): domain Bacteria; kingdom Bacillati; phylum Actinomycetota; class Actinomycetes; order Micrococcales; family Promicromonosporaceae; genus Cellulosimicrobium; species Cellulosimicrobium sp. E-16. Next base: position 2,237,453 of record NZ_CP183974.1, on the reverse strand, counting down.
CGAGGGCGACCTCGGCCCCGGCGTGACCGGGCTCTGGCTCGCCTTCCCCGAGCGCGACCTCGTCCTCGTCGACGCCCGCCAGACCCTGGCCGGGCCGCACCGCGACCACGTCGTCGCGCACGAGCTCGTCCACGTCCTCGACGCGGCCGCCACGGCGGGCGCGCCCCGCGTCGGCGCGTGCCGCGACGGGTACGAGGACCCCGACGAGCTGCGCGTCGAGCGCCTCGCGAGCGAGCTCATGATCTCGATCGCGTCCCACGGCAGCTCGGCGACCCGGCTCACGTCCCTGGAGCTCTACCGGTGAACCACGCCCTCGGCCTCCTCGTGGTGGTGCTCTTCGCCATCGCGGCCGTATGGACCGGCGTGCGCGCCCGCACCCGCTCCGACGCGACCCTCCCCCTCGGTCTGGGCTTCGTCGCGGTCGCGAACGCGCTGCGCGTGCCCGTCGTGGCCGACCTCCTCAAGGAGCACGCCGCCGCCGGGACCCACGAGGTCGCCAAGCACGTCGCGCTCGTCACCGGCTGCCTCTTCGTCGGCGTGTGGGCGTACAGCGCCACCACCGGCCGGGCACCGCGCACCCGGCACGTGGCGCTCGCGGCCACGGGCGTCGGGGCCGCCATGGTGGTGCTCGCCGCGGCGAGCGGCCCCTGGACGACCCACGACCTCGACGCGCAGGTCCACGACCGCCCTCTCATGTGGGGCTACTGGGCGCTCTACTACGGGACGTTCGTGACGGCGACCGCGACCTTCGCCGTCTCCTGCCTGCGCACCCGCTCGCGACGGCCGCTCCGGCTGCGCTGGGGCATGGACGTGGCCGGGGCGGGCGCCGTCGTCGCCGTCGTGTGGGCCGTCGTGAGCTTCGTGGCGATGGTGCAGCACGAGCCGGGCAGCACCGAGCCGTACCTGGTCCTCGGCCTGCGGACCCGGTACCTCGTGCTCGTCGCGACGGTCCTTCTCACCGTCGGCATCGTGGGCCAGCTCGCGTCGTCCGCCGCCTTCGCGCGCGAGCGCCGCCGCGACCTCGGGCACCTCCACACGTTCCTCCGGGCGGTCGTGGGCGACGGCGGTCTGCGCGGGTCGAGCGCCGCCGTGGACGAGTACCACCGGACCATCGAGATCTTCGACGGCCTCACCACGCTCGCCCTCCACTCGCGCCGCGACGACGTGGACCACGTGCGGATCGCCGTCCCGGGGAGCCCGCGCGAGGTGATCCTCGCCTACCAGCTCCAGGTCGCCGCGATCCGCAAGACCCGGGGCGACGCGCCGAGCCTCGACCCTGACGACTGGTCCGCCCTCCTCGCGGACGACGACGCGCTGCGCCGGCTGGGGCGCGCCCTGCGCGACCGGACGAACCGGGAGGGGACGACCCGCGTCCTCGCGGGCGTCTGAGACGGGCCGCCGTGGCTCGACGCCAAGCTCCCCCTGCGCGCTTGGCCCCGCGCCGAGCCTCGGCCGGCGGGGCTCAACCTACAGACAGACGACCTACGGCGCAACATGCCTCTCAGTTGAAATCTCAACGTTTCCGCCGCTGCGTGCGTCCTCGGTCACGGCTCCCGGGAGCGGACCGGTGAGGTAGCCCTGGATCGTCGGACCGACCGCCCCGACCACGGTCTCCGCGGGAGCCCCCGCGAGCGGCTCGACCCGGAGCACGTACCGCGCGACGACCAGCCCGGCGAGCTGGCTCGCCATGAGCGCGCCCCGCCACGCGGCCCGGTGCGGGTCCGGTTCGCTCCGCGCCACCGTGGGCCGCACGACCCGAGCCAGCACGAACTCGCGCAGCATCCGCGCGGCGCGCTCGGAGCTCGTCGCCGAGCGCAGGAGCGCGAGCGCGACCCGCCCCCGCGGCGAGTCCCAGGCACGCAGGAGCGTGCGGACGACGTGCTCGCCCAGGCGCGCCGCGTCGTCGGGCGCGCCGTCGAGGAGGAGCTCCTGCGGGTCGAAGGGCACGTCCACGGCAGCCTGGAAGAGCCGTTCCTTCGACCCGAACCAGTGGTGCACCATGGCCGCGTCGACTCCCGCCCGGCCCGCGATGTCGCGGACCGTCGCGCGGTCGTAGCCGTGCTCCGCGAACGCGTCCCGCGCCGCCGACAGGATGTCGGAGCGCGTGTCCGAGCGGCCCGGGCGTCGCCCCCGCCGCCCGCTCACGCCGCACCGGCCGGGGTCGCGGACGCGCGGTCCACGAGCACCATGGTCTCCTCGAGCGTGGCGGGAACGACGTCGCACGTCGCGGCGACGCCCGCCGCCGCGACCGCGTCCCGGACCGTCGCGGGCGGCGTCCCCGCCACGCGCGCCGCGCGGCCGTCGAGCATCACGGGCAGGCCCGCGGCGTCGAGCGCCGCGAACGCCGCCTGCCAGTCCCGGGAGCGCACGACGACCGCCTCGCGGCCGCCCACGACGTCGGCGACCGTGCCCGACGCCACGGAGCGGCCGCGCGACAGGACGTGCAGGCGGTCGCACTGCTCGGCCTCCTGGAGGTAGTGCGTCGTCACGAGGACGCCGACGCCCGCGTCGGCCTGCGCGTGGATCGCGTCCCACGCCCGCGCCCGCGCGAGCGGGTCGACGCCGGACGTCGGCTCGTCGAGGACGAGAAGACGCGGCGCGTGCAGCAGGGCGCAGTGGAACGCGAGCCGGCGCCGACGCCCCAGCCCGATCTCCGCGACGGGCCGACGGCGGACGGCCGCGAGCGCCGGCGGGAGCGCGGGCACGTCCCGTACCCCGTACACGGCCGCCACGAACTCGACGTTCTCCTCGACGCTCAGGTCGCCGGAGAGCCCGAGGCCCTGCGGGACGTAGCCGACGGACCGGCGGCCCGCGCGGTCCGGTGGTGCACCGAGCACCTCGACCCGCCCGCCGTCGAGCCGGTCGAGGCCGAGGATCATGCGCAGGAGCGTCGTCTTGCCCGCGCCGTTCGCGCCGAGCAGGCCCACCACCTCGCCGGGGCGCACGACGAGCGAGACGTCGTCGACGGCCACGACGTCCCCGAACCTCCGCTCGGCGCCCTCGACCCGCACGAGCGGCGCGTCCGGCGCGGCCGCGCCTCCCGCCGGCCGGTCCACGCGGGGTGTCGCCGGGCTCGCCCGTTCGCCGTCGGTGTCGTCGGCGCCGGGCGCGCCGCGACCGAGCGTGAGGGCCACGACGGCGTCCTCCAGGTCGACGTCCGCGGTGCCCGCGGAGGGCCTCGGCGCGTCGTCGGGCCACCAGGTGTGGAACGTCGGGCCGCGGCGCCACGTCCGCCCGTCCCCGCCCGCGGGCGGGGCGGAGGTGATGGTGATCCGCCCGGGCGCGGCGGCGCGCACGTCGTCGGGCGTCCCCGCGGCCAGGACCGTGCCCGCGTCGAGCACGACGACGTCGGCGGCCCGCTCGGCCTCGTCGAGGTAGGTCGTCGTGACGAGGACCGCCGCGCCGGACGCCGCCGACTCGGCGACGAGCCGCCACAGCTCGACGCGACTCACGGGATCCACCCCGGTGCTCGGCTCGTCGAGGAGCAGGACGTCGGGCTCGTGCAGCATGGCGAGGCACACGCCGAGCTTCTGCCGCATCCCCCCGGAGAGCTGCGACCCGAGGCGGTCGCGCGCCTCGGCGAGCCCCGCCCGCTCGAGCAGCTCGTGCGCGCGCCGTTCCCGCCGCGATGCCGGCATGCGGTATGCGTCGCCGACGAGCTCGACGTTCTCCGCGACGGTCAGCGCCGGCCAGACGCCGCTCGACGACGGCTGGTAGCCGACCCGGTCGCGGGTCGGGGCGTCCACGGCGCCGCCGGAGACCGGCACCTGCCCGAGCAGCGCGCGCACGAGCGTGGTCTTGCCCGCCCCGTCGCCGCCCACGACGGAGGTGACCTGCCCGTGCGGGAGGTCGAGGTCCACGCCCGCCAGGGCGCGCACCACGTGCCCGTGCCCGGTGCGGAAGACGACGTCGAGACCGCGCACGCACCAGGTCACCGGACCGCTCCGCTCGGCGCGGGCGTCACGGCCTCGGGCGCGGCGGGGCGGTGCCGGCGGCGCTCCCGCGCGGGCGAGAGCTCGCGCGAGAGCCGCAGGACGGCCAGCCCGAACACGACCACGGCCATCACGGCGAGCACCACGAGCGGCAGCCAGAGCGCGGACCACGACGCCCCGCGGACCATGACGCCCTGGGAGACCTCGGTGAACCACGTCAGGGGCAGGAGGTACCCGATCCAGCGCACCCCGGCCGCCATGGCGTCGAGCGGGAAGATCATGCCCGAGAGCAGGACCTGCGGGAGCATCGTCATGAGCGCGACCTGCACCGCCTGCCCGGTGGTCTGCGACACGGTCGAGATGAGCGCGCCGATGCCGAGGACGACGAAGAGGAACAGGGCCGCGCCCACGACGAACGGTCCGACGGGGCCCGCGAACGGCACGTCGAAGATCCACATGCCGAGCAGCGTCACGGCGACCATGTCCAGGCACGCCAGCAGGAAGTAGGGCGTGATCTTCCCGAGGATCACCGCCGCCGGGCCGAGCGGCATCACCGCGAGCTGCTCGAACGTCCCCGCCTCGCGCTCCTTGACGAGCCCGATCGACGTGATGATCGTGCCGATGAACGTGAGGATGAGGCCGATCAGCGCCGGCACCATCACCCACGAGGTGTCGAGGTCCGGGTTGAAGAGGACCTCAGAGTCCACCGCGTCCCCGAGGGAGGCGACGAGCACCTTCGCCGACTGCGCGGCGAAGAGGTTGGACCCGTCGATGTAGACGGTGGGCCGGTCCTCCCCCGGCGCCGGCGCGACGACCGCGACGTCGCTGCGGTCGTCGCGCAGCGCCGCGCGTGCGTCGGCGTCCGTGCCTGCGGGGTCCACGCTCACGACGTCGAGCGCGTCCGCGGCGGCAGGGTTCGCCTCGATCGCGTCGACCGCCTGCTCGGCGCCCGGCCCGACGGCCGTGACGGTCAGCGTGTCGACCGTGAAGTTCGCCGCGAACCCGAACACGACGAGCAGCAGCAGCGGCATCCCGACGAGCATCGCGACGGTGCGCCGATCCCGGCGCAGCTCACGGAACTCCTTGACGACCATCGCGCGCACGACGACCTCCTGGGCTTGCCGCGCGACGTCGCGCGGCACGAATTCATCCTCTGTTGAAAGAGACGCTAGGTCGCTCGACCTGACGGGTCAAGGGCGCCGTCGTCAGCCGAGGAAGACCTGCGCGCAGACGACGCCTCCGGCGCCCTCCGAGGTGTCCGCGACGCACACGACACCCACGGACGTCAGCGCGGGGTCCAGGAGGTTCGCGCGGTGACCGTGGGACGCCATCCACGCGTCGACGACGGCCTCCGGCGCGGCGGCGGCGCGGCTGAGGTTCTCCGCCGCCGTGCCGCCGGCCGGCCGGCACGCGGTGACGACGTCGTCGAGCGGCGCGTGCTCGAGCGGGGCTCCCACGAGCGCCGTGGCACGGGAGAGCGCCGCCTCGGTCGCACAGTCGCTCTCCTCCAGCCGGGGCAGCCCCTCCGCGTCGCGGACCACCTGCGTCTCGGCGAGCAACCGGTCGGCGTACTGCGCGGGCCCGAGGCGCTGCGCGGTCGACGAGGGGTCGTCCGGGGTCGGATCGCCGCCGTCACCGCCTGGTGCGCACGCCGCGAGGAGTACGCCTCCGAGCGCCGCCGCCGTCATCACGAGCCCCGTCGCTCCGGGCCTGCGTCGGTCCGTGCCTGCGGAGCGCCGTTCACCGTCGGCCGAGCGCACGGTAGGTCCAGCCCGCGTCGCGCCACGCGGCCGCGTCGAGCGCGTTCCGGCCGTCGACGACGCGCGGCGCCGCCACGAGACCGGAGAGCTTGCCCGGCTCCAGCTCCCGGTACTCCTGCCACTCCGTGAGCACCAGCACGGCGTCCACGCCGTCCACCGCCTCCTCGACCGTCTCGGCGAAGCCCAGGAACGGGGACTTGGCGCGCGCGTTCGCCAGCGCGCGCGGGTCGGTGACGACGACGCGCGCGCTCCGACGGTGCAGGCGCTCCGCGACGTCGAGCGCGGGCGAGTCGCGGACGTCGTCGCTGTCCGGCTTGAACGCCGCGCCCAGCACCGCGATCCGCGCCCCCGCCAGCGGGCGACCGTCGAGGACGCCGACCGTGAGGTCGACCATGCGCTCCCGCCGGCGCAGGTTGATCGAGTCGACCTCCCGCAGGAAGCTCACGGCGGGGTCGGCGTGCAGCTCCTCGGCGCGGGCCATGAACGCACGGATGTCCTTCGGGAGGCACCCGCCGCCGAACCCGAGCCCGGCGTTGAGGAACTGCCGTCCGATCCGCTCGTCGAGACCGATCGCGTCGGCGAGGAGCGTCACGTCTCCCCCGGCGACCTCGCACAGCTCCGCCATCGCGTTGATGAACGAGATCTTCGTCGCGAGGAAGGAGTTCGCCGCGACCTTGACCAGCTCGGCCGTCGCCCGGTCGACCACGAGCCGGGGTGTGCCGTCGCCGAGAGCCGCGGCGTAGACCGCGTCGAGCACGTCGACGGCGCGAGCGCCTGCCGCGTCGTCGGGCACGCCGTAGACGAGCCGGTCCGGCCGCAGCGTATCCCGGACGGCGAACCCCTCGCGCAGGAACTCGGGGTTCCAGACGAGGGTCGCGGTGGGACGGTCGGCGGCGAGCTCGTCCGCGAGCCGCGCGGCCGTGCCCACGGGGACGGTCGACTTGCCCACCACGACCGCGTCCGCGGCGAGGTGCGGCACGAGCGCCCGGAACGCCGCGTCGACGGACGACAGGTCGGCGGCGTACGAGTCGGCGCGCTGCGGCGTCCCCACGCACACGAAGTGGACCGCGGCGTCGGCCGCCGCGGCGGTGTCGGTCGTGAACACGAGCCGTCCGGAGGCGGTCGCCTCCGCGAGCAGCCCGTCGAGTCCCGGCTCATAGAACGGCGCCCGCCCGTCGCGCAGCGCGCCGACCTTCCGTGCGTCGACGTCCACCCCGACCACGTCGTGGCCCAGCGTCGCCATGCACGCCGCGTGCACCGCCCCCAGGTAGCCGCAACCGATCACCGAGATCCTCATGTGCTCCCCCTGCTCGAACGTCGGTCGTCACCCTGTCGGCGCGGTCGTGGCCGACCGCTGCGGGGCACCGACCGACCGCTGTCCTACTTCTTGCGCGGCACCACGACGTCGTCGAACGACCGGGCGGGGCCGGACGGCACTGCGGCCGGGAACCCCCGGTCCCCGACCGGAGGCGGCGGGGGCGGAGGGCCCTCGCTCCCCGGCGTCCCGGCACCTCCCGGCGCGGGCGTGGCCCGACGCGCGTGCTGGTGCGCCCGCCCCTTGCGGTCGGCGAGACGTCCCGACCGGGTGGGCGGGCCGGTCTCCGCCACGTACTCGTAGTACCCGTACTCGTGCGCGCCCGGGCCCTTCAGGGGTACCCGGTTCACGACCACCCCGAGCATCCGCACGCCGACCGTGCCGAGCGCCGAGAGGGCGGTCTCGAGCTGGTTGCGGTGCACGGTCCCCGCCCCGACGACGAGGATCGCGCCCCCCACGGCCCTCGCGAGGATCGCCGCATCGGTGACCGGGAGCAACGGAGGGGTGTCGATCACGATCGCGTCGTACTCCGCCCGGAGCCGGTCGAGCAGGTCGGCCATCGGGGCGGCACCGAGCAGCTCGCTCGGGTTCGGCGGCACCTGCCCCGCCGCGATCACGTCGAGGTTGCCGTTGCCCCACGGCTGCACCGCGTCCTCGACCCCGACCTTGCCGATGAGGACCGTGGTGAGCCCGACCGAGCCCTCGATCCCCATGTACCGCGCGACGGAGGGTCGGCGGAGGTCCGCGTCGAGGAGGACCACGCGCTGGCCCGCGTCCGCGAGGGTGATCGCCAGGTTGATGCTCGTCGTCGTCTTGCCCTCGCCCGGCAGGGCCGACGTCATGACGTACGTGCGTGCGGCAGGTCCGAGCTCGAGGAACTGCAGGTTGGTGCGCAGCCGGCGGAACGACTCGGCCCTGATCGCCTTCGGCGACTCCTGGACGATGAGCGGGTGCTGCGGGGCGTCCTCCTCGTACCCGATGACGCCGAGCACGGGCGCGTCCGTCACGTCCTCGACGTCGGCCGTCGACCGGAGGCGCGTGTCCAGGAGCTCGCGCACCACCGCCACCGCGACGCCGAGCGCGAGGCCGACGACCAGCCCGAGCGCCAGGTTCAGCCGGAGGTTCGGCGACGCGGCGGAGGTCGGCACCGACGCCGCGCGGACGGTGCTGATCTGCACCGGCGAGTCCCCGCCCCCCGTCGGGGTCTCGAGCTCCCCCACGACCGACGCGAGCGACCGGGCCGTCGCGTTCGCGATCTCGGCCGCGAGCTGCGGCGACTCGTCCGTCGCGGTGACGTTGATGAGCGCCGTGTCGAGCGGGGAGTCGGCGCGGACGCGCTGCGCGAGCGAGGCGGCGTCGTCCGCGAGGCCCAGCTCCTCGACCACCGGGTCCAGGACCCGCGGGCTCGTCACGAGCTCGATGTACGACTTGACCTGGCGCACGGTGAAGTTCGACCCCTGCAGGAGGTCCGTGGTGGAGTCGGAGCCCTGCACCGACACGTACACCTGGGACCGCGTGGAGTACGTCGGCGTCGTCAGCAGCGAGTACGCGCCCGCGAGCGCCAGCCCGAGCCCCGCCGCGACCGCGATCGTGACCCACCGCTTGCGCAGCAGGACCAGATAGTCCCTCAGCTCCATCGTCGTCCCCCTCACCGGCGCGCTCCCCCTGAGCGCCGACCCGCGACCGCCTCAATCTCGCACAGGCCACCGCACGTCGCGACCCTGGGCGCCACCGCCCGTCCCGCGCTCATCCGCGGACCTGCCCGGCCTGCTCGCGGTACCACGCCACCGTGCGCTCGAGACCTTCGCGCAGCCCGGTCCGCGCCTCCCAGCCGCTCGCGCGCAGCCTGGACACGTCGAGCAGCTTCTGCGGCGTGCCGTCGGGCCTCGAGGTGTCCCAGCGCGTCGCGCCGGCGTACCCGACGACGTCGGCGACCGTCTCGGCGATCTCGCGGATCGTGACGTCCTGCCCCGTGCCCACGTTGACGTGCACCGGTCCGTCGTAGTGCTCGAGCAGGTGCAGGCACGCGTCGGCCATGTCGTCGCTGTGCAGGAGCTCGCGCCGGGGCGACCCCGTCCCCCAGTTCGTCACCTCCCGGGCGCCGGTCCGTACCGCCTCGTCGTAGCGCCGGATCAGCGCGGGCAGCACGTGCGACCCGGTCGGCGAGAAGTTGTCACCGGGCCCGTAGAGGTTCGTCGGCATGGCCGAGATCCACGGCAGCCCGTCCTGGCGGCGGACCGCCTGGACGTGCAGGATCCCGGTGATCTTCGCGATCGCGTAGGCGTCGTTGGTCGGCTCGAGGGGCCCGGTCAGCAGCGCGTCCTCGGCGATCGGCTGCGGCGCGAGCCGCGGGTAGATGCACGACGAGCCCAGGAACAGCAGGCGCTCGACCTCGACCGTCCGCGCCGCGTCGAGGACGTTCACCTGGATGCGCACGTTCTCGCTGAGGAAGTCGACGGGGTACGCGGCGTTCGCCATGATCCCGCCGACCTTCGCCGCCGCGAGGACGACGTAGCGCGGACGGTGCGCGCGGAAGAAGTCGTGCACGGCGTCGCGGTCCGTGAGGTCGAGCTCGGTGGAGGTCCGCCCGACGAGACGGGTGAAGCCCGCCCGCTCCAGGCGGCGCCAGATCGCCGAGCCGACCAGACCGCGGTGGCCAGCGACGTAGAAGACGGCGTCCCGGTCGAGCGGGGCCGGCTCGTGGCGGACGAGGTCGCGCTCGTCGGGCGACGTCACGCGGCCTCCCACGTGGCGAGCGCGACCCGGTCGATCCACGGCGACCCGGCGTGGCCGAGGGCTTCGACGTCTGCGTCCACCATGATGCGCGCGAGCTCGCGACCACCGACGGTCGGCTTCCAGCCGAGGTCGGCGTGCGCCTTGCTCGGGTCGCCGACGAGCGCGTCGACCTCGCTCGGGCGCAGGTAGCGCTCGTCGAACCGCACGTGGTCCTGCCACCGCAGCCCGGCGTGCGTGAACGCCTCCTCCAGGAAGTCGCGCACCGTGAGCCCGGTCCCCGTCGCGAGCACGTAGTCGTCCGGCCGGTCGGCCTGGAGCATGCGCCACATGCCCTCGACGTACTCGGCGGCGTACCCCCAGTCGCGGACCGCGTCGAGGTTGCCCAGGTACAGGTGCTCCTGCCGGCCCGCCCGGATCGCCGCGACGGCCCGCGTGATCTTGCGCGTCACGAAGGTCTCGCCGCGGCGCGGGGACTCGTGGTTGAAGAGGATCCCGTTGACCGCGAACATGTCGTACGCCTCGCGGTAGTTCTTCGTGATCCAGTACGCGTAGAGCTTGGCGGCCGCGTACGGGGACCGCGGGTGGAACGGTGTGGTCTCGTCCTGCGGCGGGGGCGTCGACCCGTACAGCTCCGACGACGACGCCTGGTAGTACCGCGTGTCCACGCCCGCGAGGCGCACCGCCTCGAGCAGGCGGATCGCTCCCGTCCCCGTCGTGTCCGCCGTGTGCTCGGGCTCGTCGAACGAGACGCGCACGTGCGACTGCGCCGCGAGGTTGTACACCTCGTCCGGGCGGATCTGCGCGATGAGCGTCACGAGGCGTGCACCGTCGGAGAGGTCGGCGTAGTGCAGGAACAGGCGCGCGTCCTCCTCGTGCGGGTCCTGGTAGAGGTGGTCGATGCGCGCCGTGTTGAACGTCGAGGCGCGGCGGATCAGCCCGTGGACCTCGTAGCCCTTGCGGAGCAGCAGCTCCGCGAGGTACGAGCCGTCCTGCCCGGTGATCCCCGAGATCAGTGCCTTCTTCATGCTTCCCCCTGTCTGGTGCAGCGCTGCTGCGTTCGGTGGCTACGGGCGCGCGACGTCCGTCGCGCGCGCGACGCCGGCGGTCGCCGGCGGCTCGGTGCGCGCACGTGACGTCCCGTGCGTGCCCCGGGCGTGCTCCTCGAGGACCGCCGCGAACGCGTCGACGGCAGCACGCTCCGAGAGCGTCTCGTCGCGGTAGCGGCGGCCCGCCGTGCCCAGACGGTCGCGCCGCACCGGGTCGGCCGCGAGCGACTGCGCCGCGTCGAGGAGCGCCTGCGGGTCCTGAGGGTCGACGCGGACACCACCGCCGGACGCGCGCAGCTCGGCCGCCGTCGTCGACCGCTCGGACGTCGCCGCGAGCACGGGCCGGGCCGCGTGGAAGTAGGACGTGAGCTTGCTCGGCACGGACATCTCGGCGAGCCCGGCGAGCTCGTTGACGAGCAGCACGTCGGAGGCCTCGAGCGCGGCGCGGAACTCCGCGTCGGGCAGGGAGTCGACGAACTGCAGGCGGCGCACCCCGCTCCCGGCCGCCTCGAGCGCGGCGCGACGGCTCCCGTCCCCCAGGAGCACGAACCGCACCCGCGTGCCCTGCGCGTCGGCCAGGCGTGCCGCCTCCACCACGTTCTCGAGGCCCTGCTTCACCCCCTGGTTGCCCGCGTGCAGCACGACGGTCTCGTCGTCGTGCCACCCATGGGCGGCGCGTACCGCCGCGCGGTCCGGGAGCACCGCGTCGTGGGCGAGGTGCGTCCAGTTCCGCACGACGCGCAGCGCGGCGGCGTCGACCCCGAGCGACTCGCGCAGACGACGCGCGAACCGCTCGTGGATCGCCACCACGGCGTCGGCCCCGCGCGCGACGAAGCGCTCGACGGCACCGACGACGCGGGCAGCGCGGCCTGAGGCCGCCCCGGTCTCCTCGACCCCGAGCGAGTAGAGATCCTGGGTCCAGAGCACGATGCCCGGTGCGCCGGGCCGCGACGTGCCGCGCGCGTGCCCGGCGCGGAGCCGGAGCATCGCGACGGCCGCCGCGAAGAGCGAGGGCGAGACGAGCAGCACGACGTCGGCGTCGGGCCAGCGCGTCGTCGCGGACCGCACCCCGAAGCTCAGCTCGGCGAGGAGGCGGCGCACGGACGTGGGCGACCGCGGCACGTAGTGCCGCAGGCGGAGCACGTCGACGCCGTCGACCCGCTCCCGGCGCGACCACCCGCGGTATCCCTCGCGGACACGCCACTCCGGGTAGTGCGGATAGGTCGTGAGGACGCTCACCCGCGCCCCGCGCGCGGCCAGGGCGCGGCTCAGCGCCGACGTATAGGGCGCATTTCCGGTAGGTTCAGGGGCGTAGTTGGCGCCGATCACCAGGATGCGCATTCCCGAGGTGCTCACGCACGTACGATAACGACGTTCGGGCCGATTCGCTGGGGGGCAGATGGCATCGCAGGAAATGCACCGGGAAATCCGCGTCGTCCCGCTCGCCGACGCCCCCGGGGAAAAGGAGTCCTGGGGGCGCCCGAGCGCACTCGTCTACCTGTGGGGTGCCGCCGAGCTGCTCTTCGTGTCGAACCCCTGGCAGATCAGCTCGCGCGTACGCGTCGCCGTGCTGCGCGCCTTCGGCGCCGACATCGGCGACGGTGTCGTCTTCCGCCCGCGCACACGCGTCCGCTTCCCATGGAAGCTTCATGTCGAGGCAAATTGTTGGATCGGCGAAGGGGTGTGGATCCACAACCAGGACCACGTCTGGATCGGGCACGACGCCGTGCTCTCGCAGGACACGTTCGTCACCACGGGGAGCCACCGGCACCGCAGCGACATGGGGCTCGTGACGGCCCCCGTGCACGTCGGCCCCGGGGCGTGGGTCACGGCACGGTGCGTCGTCCTCGGCGGGTCGCGGCTCGGGCGCTCGGCGCTCGTCACGCCCGGGTCGGTCGTCCGCGGCGACGTGCCCGACGGAGGCGTCTGGGACGGGCGGACGCTCTCGGACCGGACGCGCTTCTGAGATGCCCGTCCGTCGCCTGCGCGTGCTGCACGTCGCCACGCTCCTCACCCCCGACGGCGCGTACGGGGGTCCCGTCCGCGTCGCGACGAACCAGGTCCGGGCGCTGCGCGCGCGAGGTCACGACGCGCTCCTCGTCGCGGCGGCGGCGGGCTTCGACGAGCTCCCGACGACGTGGGACGGCGTGCCCGTCGTGACGTTCCCCGCAGTGCGGGCCGCTCCGGGTACGGGGTTCGCGGGGCTGGCCGCACCCTCGATGGTGCGGTGGATCCGGGCCCACGGATCGCGCGCCGACGTCGCGCACGTCCATCTGGCCCGCGACCTCGTCACCCTGCCCGCGGCGGTCGCCTGGGGTCGGTCGGGCAAGCCCTTCGTCACGCAGACGCACGGCATGGTCATGCCGTCGGCGCACCCGCTCGCGGCGCCTCTCGACGCGCTCCTCACGCGTCGCGTCGTGGCGCGCGCGTCGAGGAGCTTCGCCCTCACCCCCGTCGAGGAGGCCGGCCTCCGCACGCTGTTCGGCCCGCGGGTCAGCGTCCAGCGGCTCGTCAACGGCGTGCCGGTGCGCGGGCAGGGCGAGCCGCCGTCGCACGACCACCACCCCGAGGTGCTGTTCCTCGCCCGCCTGCACCCCCGCAAGCGGCCTCTCGCCTTCGTCGACGCCGCCGCCCGTCTCGCGCCGCGGTTCCCCGAGGCCCGGTTCCGGCTCGTCGGCCCGGACGAGGGCGAGGGCTCCGCGGTGCGCGAGCGGATCGCGGCGCTCCCGGCGGACGTCCGCGCGCGGGTCGCCTGGGAGGGGGCGCTGCCGCCCGAGCGGACGACGGACCGGCTCGCGCGCGCGTCGCTCTACGTCCTGCCGTCCGTCGACGAGCCCTTCCCCATGAGCGTCCTCGAGGCGATGTCGTGCGGGGTACCGGTCGTCGTGACGCGCACGTGCGGGCTCGCGGCACCGGTCTCGCGCGCCGGGGCGGGCGAGGTCGTGGGCGAGGACGTCGACGACCTCACGGCGGCGATGGCACGATTCCTCGGCAGCCCTCGTCGCGCGCAGGACGCGGGCCTCCGCGCGCGCGACCTCGTCCGGACGGACTACTCGATGGACGCGGTCACGGACGCGCTGGAGCACGCCTACGCGCGGTGAGCCCCGCCGCCCCGGAGGCCCCGGCCGCATCGCGCCCCGGTCCCAGCGCGACCGCCGCGGCGACCAGCGCGACCGGCACCCAGAGGTAGCGGTTGTACAGGCTCGGCGCCGTCGCGCTGAACGCGAGCGCCGTGACACCCACCGCGTAGACGCGGGCCTGGAGCCCCGTGCGGGGCACGGTCCGCGCGGCGCGCACCACCGCCGCCACGAGACATCCCAGCAGCCCTGCCGCGAAGACGATCCCGCCCTGGTAGAGCGCCGCGACCGGCAGGCTGTGCACGCCCAGCGTGTCGACCACGAGCGAGGACCGGGCGTCGAGACCGGCCCCGCTGATCGGGTCCTGCAGGAAGCCGCGCCACCCCAGGACGATGGTGTCCCACCGGGACGCCGACGTGTTGAGCGACGCGTCACCGCCTGAGAGCCCGAGCACCTGCTTAACGCGCTCCGCCGGTCGCAGCGCACCTTGCGTCTCTCCGAGCACCCCGCCCGCGAACCAGAGCGCCGCCCCGGCGACGACGGCGGCGACGGCGACCCGCCCGACCGGGATGCCGCGCAGGAGCAGCAGGGCGGCGCTACCGAGCACGGCCGCCAGCATCCCGCTCACGCTGCCGCTGAGCACGAGACCGACGATGCCCGAGACGGCCACGCCCACGAGCAGGAGCCGCTGGAGCCTTCCCAGGCCGCGCGTCAGCCCGGACAGGCCGATGACGACCGCGAGCGACGCGATGGCACCGGTGTCGCTCACGTGGCCGGTGAACCCTGTGTAGCGGCCCGCCGTCGTGACGACCCCGCCGGGGATCGCGCCGGGGCCGAGCGCGAACTGCACGAGCGCGCCCAGGGCGCACAGGGCCGCGCCGACGCCGAACGAGAGCAGGCCGCGCCGCAGCCGTCGCTCGTCGTCGAGGAGGACCGCGAGCTGCCACGGGAGCGCCAGCGCGACGTAGAGCACGCGCACGAGGCTCACGAGGCTCTCTGCCGGCGCGGGCGAGCCCGCGGCCGCGAGACAGCCCCCGACGACCAGCAGCAGCGCAGCGGGCAGCGCCCAGGCGCCGTACGGGTGCGGCGTCGGCGGTCGGCCCACGGCCGCGAGGCACAGCGCGAGGCTCGCCAGGAGGACGACGTCTCCTGCCGTGATGCCGCCGCCCACCCGCAGCACCATGAGCGACACGAGGACGAGACCGCCGTACAGGAGGGCCCGCGCGAGCGCCAGCACGGGGTCGCGCGACCCTCCACGCCCCTCGGGGACGGCCGCGAGGTCGCGGGGAGGTCTCGTCGCCGGGCCCGGGCTCCGGCCCGCGGGGCGGCGGGCGAGGCGGCGCGTCCGTGGCCGGAGGAGCCCTGCCGGCCTCTCGATCACCTGAGGATGGTCATGCACTCATCATCACCTGCCCGTCTCCACGTCTCCGGACGGGCGGCCCGTCGCTCGGCCGGCGGCGCGGCTGCGGCACGCCCCGACCCTGGTGCTGCGTGGCGGCGGACTGTTCGCTCCGCCCCCGATCCGTGTGCAGCACGCTCGGGCGCCCGAGGACGAAACGCGCTCCGTGCGCCATCTCCGTGCCGGAAAGAAAGACGCGCTCCGCGATGACCAGGATTGCACCGCCCCCTCCCGTCACGCGATCTCCGCGTGATAGGTCCGCGCCGCCGCCGGAAGGAAGAAGGCGACATAGCCGACACCTCCGAAGAAGAACCCCAGCGCGAGGCTCAGAAATGGCCCCCCGGCCAGATATCCGGCGACGAACCCGCACCAGGTCACCGCGACCATGCCGACCCGTGCACGCGTCACGACGGACTGCGCCTTGAAGATCCTCATGACGACGAGATGCGGTCCCACGAGCCCACCGCAGGCAGCGAAGCAGCCGACCGCCGCGAGCGCGACGACGAGCTCCCCTCGCTCGATGCCGGACGGGTGGACCGCACCTGTCGCGGCGACGAGCACGAGCACGGCACCGAGCGCGGTCGCCCCGCCCGCGGACAGCAGGCCGAGGCGCCGTGCGCGCCGGACGAGCGCGGCGTCGTCTGGCCGGTCCGTCTCGCCGACCGCGTCCGAGAGCAGGTTCAGCGCGACGGCCGCGAAGAGCACGTTCACGGGACCGTAGAGCGTCTGGCTCAGCCGGAAGGCGCCGACGCTCGCGCTCACGGAGAGCGCGCCGAGCACGAGGAGCGGCACCGTCGTGGCGAGCTGGGCGACGAGGAACTCCCACGCCTGGGAGCGAGCCCGCGTCCCGTACACCGAGTACCGCGAGAAGCGGGGCACGCGGCGTGCCGCCAGCGCGAGCGGGACCGCCGCGATCGCGTAGCCCGCGCACCACACCGCGTAGAAGGCGACGAGCGGGTGCGCCGTGCCGGCGACGAGGAGGACGGCGGGCACGAGCAGGAGACGGATCCCGTCCGAGAGAGCGACAGCCCCGTTGCATCCCTGGCCGATGCAGCGGAACCGCAGCCAGTCCTGGACGACCGGCGCGACGCTGAGGACCCCCAGCAGCGTCGCCCCGCCCGCGCCGAGCACGGTCACGGCGAGGTCCACCACTCCGACGAGCACGGCCACCGTCCCCGCAGCGACGGCGACGTAGCGGACCGGGACGACGGCGTAAGGGTCCGTCCTGCGCTCGATGAGCGCGGGCTGGAAGAGCCCGCTCCGCACCAGGCCGGTCCCGACGTTCAGCACGAGGAGGGCCAGGCTGAAGCTCGCGAACTCGCCCGGCTCCATGTGCCAGGCACCCAGGAGGACGACGGCCGCACCCGCCGCGCTGGCCGCGGCCTGCGAGAGGACGAGCGGCCGGGTCAGCGCCGCCGCCGGGACCGCGAGCGACCGCCGCAGAACGTCAGGAGGCGTCATGCGTCGAGCCTCACGACCCGGCTTCCGGCGAGCAGCGCGCCCACCCGGGGAGCCAGCGGGGCGCCCCGCCTCCAGTACACGACCCCGATGCCCGCGTTGAGGATGGTCCGGCGCCAGCGCCAGGGCATGACGAACCGCCCGAGGCGGGCCGCGGCGTCGGATCGGCGGTCCGTGACACTGAACCGCAGGTGCGTGGCCACGGGGTCCAGTCCGGCTCGGGCCGCCTCGTGCCACGCCCGCTCGTCGGTGACGAGCACGAAGTCGGCCTCTCTGTCGGAGTCCGCGACGCTCCGCCCCGGCCCGGCGAGCACGGCCGTCGCCTCCGGTCGTCCGCGCGTCATCGCTCGATCCCCCATCGGCGGCGCCAGGAGTCGACGGTGTCCCGCGGGACGTCGATGCGGACCACCTCGCCCGAGCGCAGGTCCTCCCGGTAGAGCCGTGCCGCGTGGCGCGAGGGCGCTCGCAGGCCGACCGACCGCGCGATCTCCCGCGCGCGGTTGTCGATCGACAGCACGAGCGTGGGGACGCCCCGCTGCATCGCCCGGATGCCGCCGTGGAGCCGGAGCCCCACGTACGCCGTCCCCGGTGCGTCGAGCACCGCGTCGAGGTCCTCGAGGCGCGGACCGAGCATCGTGCCCGTGCCGGCCCGGAGACCGTCGACGTACTCCCGGTCGCCGGGACCCTGCGGCCAGAAGAGCAGCTCGTCGAAGCGTTCGGCGAGCGCCCGCACGAGCCTCCGGTCAGCCAGCGGGTCCTGGCTGTAGTCGGTGAACGTCACGACCACGCGCCGCTCGTCGGACGGGAGCGTCTGCTTCTCCACGCCCCACAGCGTCGGGCAGCTCGTGTGCACAGCGGGCACGCGCGCGCGCCGCAGCTTCGCCAGCGAGTACTCGTCGCGCACGGCCCAGGGCACGTCCCCGGCCAGCGACCGCAGCCACGCCGCCGAGACCGGGTCGATCCCCGCGCGCTGGTACTGCCACCAGCCGACGCCGAGGAAGGTCAGCCGCCCCCGGCACAGGTCGACGTCGTCGACGGGCCAGTGCCACGCGCGGCGGAAGCGCATGTGGTCGGAGAGCAGGTTCGTGCCGCACACGACCACCGACCGGGCGTCCCGCAGGGCGGCGCGATGGGTCGGGGTGAGCCGACCGTGCATCGGCACGAGCTCCACGTCGAGGCCCCGCTCGCGCAGCGGCGCGACGAGCTCCGCGTCGACGGCCTCGGAGATGATCCGGTCGCCGACGTTCGTCGACGCCACCCCCGGGTCCACCACCACGATCATCGGACTGCTCCTTCCTCGAGCCTGCTCAGCCAGTCGCGGTACTCCGCGCCCACCCGCTCCCAGGTGGCGGAGCCCTCCGTCCACTCCCGGGCGCGTCGACCGAGGGCGCGGTTCCCGTCGACCTCGTCGAGCGGCCGCAGCAGACCGGCGGCGCGGGCGAAGTCGGCGACGACGGCTGCCCCCGCGGACCGCAGCGGCTCCGCCGCGTGGATCGTCGATGAGACGACGGTCGGGACCCCGGCGGCGAGCATCTCGAGCAACGTGATGCTGCACGACTCCCAGCGCGAGGGGTGCAGGTAGGCGCGGCAGCCCGTGATGAGCAGCCACTTCTCTTCTCCGCGCGCGTTGCCGCGCAGCTCCACCGATCCGTCGAGGCCGAGCTCGTGGACCAGGCGGGCGGTCCGCGCGCGCCCGCCCCGGAAGTCGGGTCCCGCGAGCACGAGGCGCGGACGCGGCGAAGGGAGCTCGGACCAGCGGCGCAGCAGGTTGTCGATCCCCTTGTGGTCGGGGTCGTAGCGGCCCATCCAGAGGAAGTAGTCGCCCGCGCCGACCCAGCGAGGGACCTCCTCGGGCGCCGGCGCGCCGTTGGGCAGCACGAGCGCGGGCGCGGTCCGCCCGCGTGCGACGTCGTCCGCGAGGCGGCGCTCGGACGGGTAGAACACGTGGAGCCAGTCGACGCGCCGCACGACGGACGCCTCCATGGCCCGCCGGGCGCCCGCGACGTCGCGCAGGCGCGTCGTGATGCCCGGCTCGTACACGCCGTGAGGCATGAGCACCACGACAGCGCCGCGCGCCCGGGCGCTGCGTGCCGCGACGACGTTGCTCACGACCCAGCCCTCGTGCAGGTAGACGACGTCCCCCGGCCGCACCTCGCGGGCCAGGGACGTCGGCACCCAGCTCGTGCGTCCGCGCCCGACATGGGTGACGGTGCGCACGCTCCCCCGCAGGTCCGCCGGTACCTCGCGCGGTGCCGGCACGCCCGCGCACAGCACCACCGACTCCCACCCCGCACGGCGCGCCTGGCGCACCCAGTTCTCGACGGAGTCGGTCACGCCGGACGGGTGCGCCAGGAACCGCGCGTAGTAGTGGACGACCCTCATGCCGCCTCCTTCACGACCTCGTGCACCGACCGCACGATCCGTTCGGCGGCCGCCTCCGTCGACGGCACGTCGATCGAGCTCCCCGCCGGACGGTCCGTCGCGGCGAGGCGCAGCCACGCTGCGGCGAGCTCGGACGGCGTCCCGGGCACGGTGAAGAGGTCGGAACCCTCGGTGAGGTACTCGATCTCCGGAGCGTGCCGGCCTGCGTCGCTGGTCAGGAGGGGCAGCCCGAGCGCGAGGGCGTCGACCGCGACGAGCCCGACCCGCCCGGGGTTCAGGAGCAGCCGCGACACCGCGGCGGCACGCGCGGTCCCCCGCGCGTCGACCTGCCCCAGCATCGCGACGCGACCCGTCTCGGCGGCCAGGTCCTCGAAGACCGGCCGGGCGGGTCCGTCGCCCGCGACGAGGAGCCAGGCGCACGGGTCCCGGCGGAGCACCTCGCGCGCGGTCCCGACGACGAGGTCCGGCAGCTTGTGCTCGTTGAGCGCCCCCAGCAGGAGCGCGGCGCGGGCGTCCCGCGGCAGCCCGACGGCGTCGCGGTAGGCCGCCAGCTCGCTCTCGTCGAGGGCGGCACGCTCTCGCCGCAGCGTGCGCGTGTCGGTGCTGTTGCCGAACGACGTGACGCGGTCCGCCGGGATCCGTGCGGTCGCCAGGACGTGACGACGTCCTGCCTCGGTATACGTCAGGACGTGCCGCGCGCGGCGGTTCAGCCAGGCCTCCCAGCGCCCTGCGACGGTCACCTCGTCCGCGGTGTAGGAGGCACCGTGGCCCCACGTCACGAACGGCCTCCCCCGCAGCGCCGCCACCAGCGCGTCGAGGTTGCCCGCCTGCATCTCCGTGACGAGCACCGCGTCGCGCCACTCCCGCGGGACCGCGCGACGGACCAGGTGCCGTCCCCCTGGTCCCACGCGCACCACGCGTACCGGCACCTCGGTGGCCCAGGGCGCCTCGACCATGTCGCCTCGACCGCGTCGGCGCCGCATCTGCTCGGGGTCGCCCCCGTAGAAGACGTGCGCGTCGATCCCGTGCTCGCCGAGCCCCTCCACGACCAGGCCGAACAGACGCTCCCGGTAGGCCGGGACGTAGGGCTGGGTGATCGCGACCCTCGGCCTAGTACGCACCGTCACGCCCCACCACCGCTCGCAGCGTCCGCAGCAGGATGAGGAGGTCCCCGGTCACGGTCCAGTTCTCGACGTAGTAGAGGTCGAGCCGCACGCTCTCCTCGAGGGTGAGGTTGTTGCGGCCGGAGACCTGCCACAGTCCCGTCAGGCCGGGCTTGACGAGCAGCCGCCGGCCGATCTCGTCGTCGTACTGGTCGACCTCGAGCGCGACCTGCGGGCGCGGCCCGACGAGGCTCATGGAGCCGCCGAGCACGTTGAGGAGCTGCGGGAGCTCGTCGATCGAGTAGCGACGGATGAACGCACCCACGCGGGTCACCCGCGGATCCTGCCGGGGCTTGTAGAACACGCCCACGTTGCCCGCGCCGAGGACGTCCTCGAGCCGTGACTCCGCGTCGACGACCATCGAGCGGAACTTGAGGACCGTGAACGGCTCGCCACGCAGCCCCACGCGCTCCTGCGCGAACAGGACCGGACCGCGGCTCGTCAGGCGCACCGCGAGCGCCGTCACGAGGAGCGGGACCGAGAAGAGGACGAGCAGCCCGAGCGCGCCGACCACGTCGAACGCGCGCTTCAGCACGTGCTGCGGGCCCGAGTACCCGGGCGCCTCGACGTGCAGGAGCGGCAGCCCGGCGACGGGCCTGGTCCGGATGCGCGGACCCGCGACGTCGGTCAGCGCGGGCGCGAGGACGAGGTCGGCTCCCCAGGGCTCGAGGTCCCACGCGAGCCGCTTGACGGTCCGGGGCGTCACGAGGTCAGACCCGGTGACCATCACGGTGTCGGCCCGCAGCGGCTCGACGAGGCGGGCGGTGTCCCCCACCTCGCCGACGACCGGGACGCCCGCCACCGTCTCGTGCGGCTCGACGGCACCCCCGGGCACGCACGCACCCACGACCTGGTAGCCGCTGTCCGCCGCCTCGCGCAGCCGCCCGACGAGGTGGGCGGCTCCGTCGCGCCCGCCGACGACGATCGTCCGGGACCGGCAACGGCCACGCTGCCGCAGGCGGACCAGCCGTCGCCGGACGGCCCAGCGGCCCACCAGGAGCAGGACCAGCCCGACGGGCAGTGCGATCGCGACGTATCCCCGGGCCAGGTCGTACCGGACGAGGTAGGCGGCGATCGCGACCACGCCGAACACGGCGACCGTCGTGTTGACGACGCGTGCGTACTCGGGTGCACCCGAACCCAGGCTGCGGCTGTCGCGCGAGAACGCCGCCCGCAGCGCGCACCACCAGACCGTGAGCAGCGCGACCGAGATGGCGCCGTACTGGAGGTCCAGCACGGTCCCGTCGATCCCGTCGAACCGGACGAGGTACGCCGTCGCGACGGCGGCGCCCACGGCCAGCGCGTCGACGGCGGCGACGCGCCGCGCGAGCCGCGTCTTCCAGCCCGGGCGCCGGTAGGCGCCGAGCGCGATGCGGACGAGCTGACCGGTGTCGAACGACGGCGCGTCGGCCTGCCGTCCCCTGCCGCCGACGTCGACGGCGTCGATCTCCTGATCCTTCTCCAACGTCATGGTGCCCCCTGCGACGTCCATGGTGGCGGACGCCCGCGGAAGACGGCGCGGCTCCGTGGGCCGCGCGCGCCGCCGTCGGGCGGCCTGCCGGGTCTCACCGTCGCGGACCGGACGTCATCGTCGCGGCGACGGTCGGTCGCGTGGCGACCGGTGGGCGAAGGTCCGCCCGAGGGCGGGCAGCCCTCAGCCCTTGGTCCCCGCGGACCGGCGCCGGCTGCGCGCGACCAGGACGACCGCCGCGCCGCCCGCGACGAGCAGCGCCGCACCGCCGAGCAGCATCACGTCGTCGGACCCGGTCTCGGCGAGCCCGCCCGAGCTCCCGTCAGCGGCGCCGTCCGCCGAGTCGGCGCCCGAACCCGCGCTGTCGGAGGCGGGGACGGCGACGATCTGCTGGCTGGAGAGCACCGTGCCGTTCGCGTCGGTCGCGACGAGCGAGTACGTCCCCGGCTCGGAGAGCGTCACCGAGAACGACGCGAACCCGTCGGTGGTGTTCTTGGTCAGCGCCTTGGTCCCGGCGATCGAGATGGCACCGTCCGGGACGTCGGGCGACGAGATCGTCAGCGTGATCGTCGGGTTGCCCGCCGGGCCGCCGACCGTCACGGTGAACGTCTCGCCGACGACGGGCGTGGTCGTGGAGACGCCGACCTCGTACTCGTCCGCCTCGTAGGCGGTCGCCACGGCCGGTGCCGCGGCGAGCGCCGCGGCGAGGAGCAGCGTGGTCGCTGCGCGTCGAAGCTTCATGTCAAGGCCCCCTGCGTTCGTGGACTCGTGCGGGGGCGGTGCGGACGGCGTCGTCGACCCCGTCCTTCGCACGTGCCCCCGCCGTGCTCCCTCAGGAGAACACACCTGCGCCGCACCCGATAGCCGGGAGCGCGGTCGTCTCGTCCCTGGCACCAGGAGTTTTCCTCACGGAAACACTCCCGCGCTGGTTCTTGCCGCTCACGACCTCGTACTCGTACGTCACCGACTCCCCCGGCGCGAGCGCCACGGACCGCGCTCCGACGACGAGCCCGTCGTGCACCTGGGCGAAGAGCCCGTGCCCCGCGTCCCCCGAGGACGCGCCACGGATCCCGCCGCCCTCCGGCGCGTAGACGAGCAGGTTGGTCCGGATCGTGCCGTCCCCTCCCACGCCGAGCACGTACTCGGGCAGCCGTGCCGCCTCGACCTCCGTGAGCGTGGAGGCGAGCGTGACCCGCAGGGTGAAGGCTTGCGAGCCGTCGGGCCGGCAGGTCGCGTCATCGAGGGCCACGCTCGAGTCGAGGTAGTAGCCGCTCTTGGACGCGGTCGTCGCGTTGAGGTAGACGCCGACGACGGGCGACGACGGGCCGCCCGCGGGGCCGGCGCGACGGCCTACGAGCTCGCCGGAGAGGACCGTGCCGGCGAGGAGCTCCTGCTCCGCGGCCTGCGCGGACCACACGAGCAGTCGACCGTCCTGCGCCGATCCGGCCAGCGCCGCGACGAGGGGCGCCGCGTCGGCGGACCCCTCGGTCAGCCTGCCGAGCACCTGCCGAGCGACCAGCGCGAGCACGGCGTCCTGCTCCGCGGGGTCCGCGTGGTCGACGTAGACGCCGTTGAGCAGGTAGCCCGCCGCGTCGTCCGCCGTGAGCCGGAGCGTCGCGCCGTCCGGCGTCGCGACCTCGACAGGCCCGACCGCGCCGAGCACGCTCGCGAGGGCGACAGGGTCGACCGCGACGACCCCGTCGACCTCCTGGCCGGTCTCTCGCAGCCAGGCCTCGCGCGCCACGCGCGCAGCGCGCGGGAAGTCGGGGGTCGACGTCACGTTGAGCATGTACCTGCCGAGGTCGTCGCCGAACAGCGCGGCCTCGGGGCCGCTCAGGTCGACCACGCTCTCCGGGAACGGACCGAGCGCGCTGCCCGGGCGGACGTCGACGAGCTCGACCGCTCCCGAGTCGGCCCGCAGGTGGAGCACCGACCCGGCGATCCCGCCGGTCGCGCGCGGCTCGGCATTGTTCTGGACCAGCACGAGGTAGTCGCGCGCGTCCGCGGCGCCCAGCATCGGCGGGACGAGCTGGACCGCACGCGCGGCCGTGGCCGTCTGGGACGCGACGCCGCCGAGCTGCTCGCGCAGGTCGTCGACGGCGGAGGCCAAGGGCCCGACCAGGGCCGACGTGTCGATCCCCGCGACGGTCTCGAACGACGCCGTCACGGCCCGGTCGGCCGCGACGACGTCGTCGCGCGCGCGGCTGAGCGGCCCCAGGTCGACCGTTCCTCCGGACGGCGCGAGGGCTGACGGGGACGCGACGGCGACCGCGTCGGCGAGGCGGGGCAGGGCGTCCTGGGCGACCCGCTCCACCGCGCCGGTGACCTCGCCGAGGGCGCGTGCGTCGTCGCCGACGAACGGCAGCGCGTGGGCGACCGTCCAGTGCGGCCCGTGCGTCGCGGACGCCGCGACGCCGGCGGCGCGTCGGACGTCCTCGATCGCTGCACCGGCGTCCTGACCCGTTCGCACCTGCTCCTGGAGCTCGGGAAGGGTCGCGGCCACCTCCTCGAGCGCGGCGCGCGCCCGCAGGACGTCCGTGACCAGCCAGGCGCACCACGCCAGCACCGCGACGAGAACGACGCCGGTGACCACGGCGAGGCGTCTGCGCAGGCGTCGCGACGCCGGTCGTCGGCGCGGCGTCCGCGCCCCGGGACCATCGTGGCCGGGCCCGGTTCGTTGGGGCGGCGCGACCAGCGTCGCTCCCCCTGACCAGCGTGGACCCCATCCGTCGTGCACCATGCCGCCCCCTGCGACTCGCCCCCGGTGCGACGGCTCCGGTGCGGGCCGCCGCTCGCGCTACATTACCCAGACCCACGGTCGCAAGGAGGTTGGAGCGTGCTGTCGGTCCTCGTCGTCTGCACCGGGAACATCTGTCGCTCGCCCGCGGCAGAGCTCGTGCTGGGCTCGGCGCTGGACGACTCGGTCGTCGTCTCGAGCGCCGGGACGGGTGCCGTGGTGGGTGCGCCCGTCGCACCGGGCATGGCCCGCCTCCTGGCGGAGCGCGGTCTCGACGGGTCGGGCTTCGTCGCCCGCCCGCTCGCCGAGGACCTGGTGACGTCTGCGGACGTCGTCCTCGCGATGACGCGAGGGCACCGTGCCGCGGTCCTGGAGCTCGCACCCTCGGCGCTCCGGCGGTCGTTCCTCTTCACCGAGCTCGTGCCGATCGCGGAGCGGCTCGGACCTGGCGCGGCCCGGTCCGAGGACGCCGTGCGGCTCGCCGAGGTCGTCGCTGCCGCACCGCGCGCCCGCGCGAGCCTCGACCTGGACCGCGACGCGCCGGACGTCGAGGACCCCTACGGGCGGGCGGACGACGTCTTCCGCAGGGTGCTCGACCGCATCGAGGTCGACGCCGAGCGGCTCGTCGCCGCCCTGCGGCGGTGACCGGTCCGCCTCCCTGCCCCCTGCACAAGGAGGAGGACCGGCTGCCGTCACGGTCGCTCGAGCACCGCGCCGACGATCACCACGACCGCTCCCCAGAGCGCGAGGCCCCCGCCGCACCCGATGGCGAGACCCTCGGCACCACTCGTCCCACGCCGGCGAGCACGCTGCACGGGGACGATCGCGGTCGCTGCACCGAGGACGACCAGCACCCAGCCGAGCGTCACCCAGAACATGCGAGCAGCGTGCCCGGCGGCCCGACCGCTCGCAGACTGGACATCTGTCCAGATGTGTCCGTTACGCCCCGTATCAGCCTTTTGCCCCGAAACCGCGGGTGATTTGTCGCGAACCTTCACCCGGTGCCGCCCGAGGGCATCGCTCACATGGCGAGACGACGACTCCTCTCAGCCGCCGGGAGAGCCCCCCGGGTCCTGCGCCCGCCCCTCGAAGACCGCTCGTGCGGCGGGCCCGATCCGGTAGCGACGGTCGGCGCCCTGCACGAGCCACCGGTGTGCGACCAGGGTCTGCGCGATCCGGAACGCCCCGGGGCGACTCACGCCGAGACACGACGCCAGCTCAGCCAGGCGTATCGCCCCCGAGGCGGCAACCAGCTCGACGGTGCGCACCGTGCGTGACACGGACGCCAGGACGTACGACCCCCTGCTCGACATGCTCGGAACCCTATGAGCGTCCGCGGTCGCTCGCATCGGGCGAGCGGCGGATGCAGGCCTGCCAGGCGGCAGCCCGGACCTCACCCCAGTCCCGCGAGCCGGTACAGCACGAGGCTTCCCGCGACGGCGACGTTGAGGCTCGCCCCCCAGCCGGCCATGGGGATCTCGACGCACTCGTCGACGTCGGCCAGGACCTCGTCGGGCACGCCGTGGTGCTCGTGCCCGAGCAGCAGCACCGTGGGTTCCCGCGCGGGAAGGAGCCGCGGCAGCGGCGTCGCACCCTCGGCGAGCTCGACCGCGACGAGCCGCTTCCCGGCGGCGCGCTCGGCGTCGAGCCACACCTCCTTCGACGGCGCGACCCAGTGGAGGCAGGGCCGGCGCCCCTTGAGGGTGTCGCCGACGGCGAGCGCCCGCCGGTAGTGCGGGGTGCTCGGCACGGCGAGGCACGCACCCACGGCGTCGCACGTGCGCAGGAGCGTGCCGAGGTTGGCGTCGTACGCGACCCACAACGGAGCCACGACCAGGTGTCCCCAGCAACCGTGCCGGGACGACCGACGGGCGCGACGCAGCTCGCGCGGCTTCGACTTGGCACCGCTCATCGGCGCGGCGCGGGAGCTCCCCAGGAGTTGTCGTTCATGGTGGGGCGCCTTTCAGCGGCGGCGCCGGGCCATCGTCGGACGACGACGGTGCGTCGTCGTGCGGGTCGTCAGACTATCGCGCGAGCGGCGACCCCGGACAGCGCGGTCCATCGCCTCGGACACGACGAAGGCCCGGAACCGTGCGGTTCCGGGCCTCGCTCTCGGTGGGCGATACTGGGTTCGAACCAGTGACACCGGGCGCTTGGGATTCTGTTGTTCACCAGGCTGAACACGCTGTGACCTGGGAGTTATCTACACAGTAGCGCGGGACACTGGTGGACACAAGGGGTCACCGATAGACTCCTGTTCTGCACGTATCCTGCACGAAGGAGAAGCCAGGTGCCCCCCAAGTCGCGTCGCAAGCGGTCGTTCGGCGGACTGCGCCAGCTCCCCTCGAAGCGGTGGCAGGCGAACTACACCGCTCCCGACGGCCTGATCTACAACGCACCGCACACGTTCGACACCTCCCTCGACGCCGAGGCGTGGCTTGCGGCGGAGCGTCGCAAGATCTCCATGGACCTCTGGGTGCCGCCCAGCGAAGCACTCGTCAAGCCCGTCACGTTCGGCGAGTACGCGTACCGCTGGCTCGAGGACCGTCCGCTTAAACCACGCACGCGTCAGCACTACCAGGCAATTCTCGACTCGCTGCTCCTCCCCACGTTCGAGGACGTCGCGCTGAAGCACCTCACGCCCGCCGCGGTGCGCCGCTGGTACACCGACGCTGGCACCGCCCGCCCGACGTACCGGGCCCACGCCTACGGACTCTTGAGGACCATCCTGGGCACGGCAGTGACCGACGAGATCATCCCCTCGAACCCGTGCACGATCCGAGGCGCAGGTGCGGCCAAGCGTGCAGTGAAGATAAAGCCGGCATCCCTCACCGAACTTGAGGCCATCGTCGCCGCGATGCCA
The DNA here is from genome assembly GCF_049913115.1 of Cellulosimicrobium sp. E-16. Taxonomy (NCBI): domain Bacteria; kingdom Bacillati; phylum Actinomycetota; class Actinomycetes; order Micrococcales; family Promicromonosporaceae; genus Cellulosimicrobium; species Cellulosimicrobium sp. E-16. Next base: position 2,210,114 of record NZ_CP183974.1, on the reverse strand, counting down.
GATCGCCTACGCCTCATGGTGCTCCTCGCATCCTGGTGCGGCATGCGCTTTGGCGAGCTGGCCGAGCTCCGCCGGAAGGACATCGACCTCAAGCACGGTGTCGTCCGAGTCCGCCGCGGTGTCACGCGCGTCAAGGGACAAGTGGTGATCGGCACCCCCAAGACCACCGCAGGCATTCGCGACGTCGCGGTGCCGCCTCATCTCCTCCCCATCGTTGACGCCCATCTCAGGGACCACACAGGCGCTGGCTGTGACTCGTTGCTGTTCCCAGCCGATGACGGCATCAGCAACCTCGCCACGTCGACGCTCTACCGCGCGTACTACCCCGCCAGGGCCGCGGCCGGTCGCGAAGATCTCCGATGGCACGACCTTCGGCATACAGGTGCCGTCCTGGCCGCACAGACCGGCGCCACACTGGCAGAACTCATGGGCCGCCTAGGGCACTCTTCCCCCGCCGCTGCGTTGCGCTACCAGCACGTTGCTCGCGGCCGTGATGCCGAGATTGCAGAGGCTCTTTCACGAATTGCCCGAGGGGAATAGGCCCCCCGCTCGCGTTGCACAAAGTGTCCTTGCACATTGCGCGGACTGCTGTGTACAGTGGTAGACACAACAGAACAACCGAGTGTTTGCTAGCCCGAGGGGCTGGGCACCGATCCGACACGGAACGGTGAGCTGCACAGCGATCCCAGTGAGTAGGGCGAACGGGACGGCCTGACACAGGCCGCACGTATTCCGGAACGGAAGACGCCGAGCGCGATAGCCAGGAAATGCCTGGCATGTCGTCTGCTCGGCGTTCGCATTTTCCGGGAGCACACACCATGAAGAGCCAGCCCTCACCACGGATCCTCGCCAGCATCGAAGACGTTGCTGAGCGCTACGACGTTCACCCCAAGACCATCCGGCGACGCATCGCCGACGGCACGGTCCCCGCCTACCGTGTGGGACGCCAGATCCGCATCGATCTCGCCGAAGCAGATGCAGCCATGCTGCGCCCCATCCCGACACACTTCCGGGGGGCAGCGGCTTGAGATCGGCCACCCCACCCACCAAGCCCGGGAACCATGAGACGGGACAGCCAGAGTCCTCGCGCGCCCTCACGGCCGAACAACTCACCATCTGGCTCGTGAACAGCCGTGGAACATCTGTTGCCCGCGCCCGCAAGGTTGCCAAGCGGGCCATTTCTACGCCGGAGCCTGTCGCCGCGGCTCTCGCTCAACTCGAAGAGTGGAAGCAGTCCGCTCTTCACGCGATCGTAAACGCAGATCGGGAGCATGGACGCCCTCTCGGGTACACGGACAGCACTGGCGAAGCAGCGACCTACAACGTTCTCATTTCAGGAGGCGCATCCTGATGCAGACCGAAAACGAAAGCCGCCCTACAGGGGCGGCGTCCGTGGCTGGCAGGCCTAACCGAATTCTACCGCGTGAGATCCGTGCTTGGCAGCATGGATTCGTCACTGGTGACGCCGTCGGGTATCACCGCGGCTGGGATGCAGGATACGTCGTCGGCTTTGACGCGGGCATCCCGTCGGGACGTCTTGAGGTAGAGACCGAGCTCGCGACCGCGGGCCGTCCCATCCTCGACGCCATCCGCGAAGCCACCGGCACTGATCTGCACCGCCTCGAACCGCTGTACGTGCTCAACGCGCGCCGCCGCGGTGAAGAGATCCCCAAGCCCGAGAAGCCTCCCGTACGGACGCGTCTCGTCGCGGGCTGGGATGCGCTCTGGCTCGCTGGTGCCCCCGCGTCGCGCTTCCTCGAGCCCGTGACGGAGGTGGCCGCATGAGCAGCGACCTCCTCAGTCTCGTCCGCACGGGCGACTGGCTCGACGCGCAAACCTTCCCCGAGCTCGCATGGACGGTCCCCGGGATCATCCCCGAAGGTTTCGGACTTCTCACGGGACCTCCGAAGCTCGGCAAGTCCTGGCTGGCTCTTCACCTCGGCCTCGCGGTCGCGTGCGGCTCAGAAGCGTTCGGAGCGGTCAGCACCGGACGCGCCCGACCCGTGCTGTACCTCGCACTCGAGGATGGTGACCGGCGCCTACAGGAACGCTCCCGCAAGCTCCTCGACGGCGCTCCGATCCCGGCGAACCTGCACAGCGTCACAGCCATGCCCGGGGCCTCCGTCATCGATCTGATCGGGGCATGGCTCGACGCACACGGCGACGATGACCCGTTGGTCATCCTCGACACGCTCGGGAAGGTCATGCCACCGAGCACGCCCGGAGAGTCCGCCTACTCGCGCGACTACCGGATCGGATCCGGTTTGAAGCGGCTTACGGATAGCCACCCCGGCTCGACTCTCCTCGTGGTGCACCACACCCGAAAGGCTGAGGGCGCTGACTGGATGGACTCCACTTCGGGCACTCAGGGGCTCAACGGTTCGGCTGACTTCACTGTCTCGCTCGCCCGCTCGCGCAACGAGACCGAGGCCGTGCTCCGGGTCACCGGGCGCGACGTTCGCGAGAACGAGTACGCCATGACGTCGGATGACGGGCATTGGATGCTCGCCGGCAAGTCGCTCGGCGAGGCGGCGCAGGCAGCACTCGGCCTCAAGGTGTCTGCCGGTCTTGGCGACCGCTCGGCGGAGATAGTCGCGTTCGTCGCTGAGCATCCGGAGGGTGTGCGCGCCGTCGATGTGGCGAACCACGTCGGGGTCACCGAGAAGGACGCCGGGACCTACCTGATTCGTGCCCAGCGGGCCGGGCGAATCACCCGGATGTCGCGCGGTCTGTACGGCCCCACCACCCCTGTAGGAAGTGTGGGAAGCGTAGGAAGCCACGTCGATTCCCACACTTCCTACGGTTCCTACACCGTGTGTCAGCAGTGCGGAGAACCGATCGATCCGACAAGCGGAACGGTCCACCCCCTCTGCGAGGTGGCGGCATGAATCGCCTCTGCGCCTGCGGGCACGCCTACCGCATCCACGGCCGCTCATGGATCCCCGACGACCACTGCCGCGCCTGGCAACCCCAGGACGGCCCCTGCCACTGCGACCTCTTCACCGAGGCCGCCACCCAAGGAGACACCCCATGACCCCACCCACAGCGACCGTCGTACGGCACGCAGCAATGTTCGCCGTCATCCAATGCCCCTACTGCGACAAGCAGCACGTCCACCCGCTCGTAGGGGCCGGACCACAACACCGCGCACCCGGCTGCGGACTCCACCGCAGCCCAACCCAACGCCTCGCCGGCTACACGTTCCACATCCCCAAGGAGAACCACCGATGACCAGCACCACGACCACCACCCGCGTCCGTCGCACCGGAGTCCAGGGGCCGCCCTGGCTGCCCTGCAACCGGCCGCCGCTCACCATGCTCCCCACCAAGCTCGTCAAACTTCTCACGGAGTACGACGAGATCTCCGGGCGACTCTCCGAAGCCCAGAAGACCCTGGCCGACTACCGCGACAACTGGGTCGCCAAGCTCGAGGAAGCACAGCGCGCCGACGCCCGAGCCAACGCCGATGCCGCACGACACGGCAAGCCCATCAGCTCCACCCACGTCGACGGGCTCAACGCCGCGAAGGAAGCCGCCCGTGCAACCGAGGCAGCCATGTCCGAGGCAGTGAACGTCGTGTTCAACGAGGTCTACCTCATCAAGGACGCCCTCAGGGAAGACCCGAAGTACGCCGCCGCGACCCAGGCCGCCCGCACCAAGATCGCCGAAGCCGCAGCACCGCTCCTCGCCGCGATCACCGCAGCGACCGAAGCTGCAGCACTCGAAGAGTGGATCACCGAAGGACTGCCCTACGACACCACCGCTGCCCTGTCCGTCGGAGACCTCGTGCCGCACCTCGCCAACAACATGGGCGGCCAGGGAGTCCCCGCCACACCAGCAGAGCAGATCATCCACGCACTCACCCGCATTGCGGGCTGACCACACGACCACAAGGAGAGAACCCATGAACGACGAGAACCTCGGCACCCAGGCCCGCATCGAACGATCCATCGCAGCCAAGCAGGCACTGCGACCCAAGGTCGACCACAACGGCCACCCCATCGACGACAACCTGCCCGTCCACCTCTACGACAAGTTCGGGCGCCTCGTCTCAGTCAACGGCATCCCAGTTCCGCGGCCCGACGAGGCTGCGTGAACCGGAACCCTCGACGAGCAGCCACCTTCGGAAGCGGTGATCACACAGTCACCATGCGTGCGATCCCGTCACCGATACGAAGCCGAGGCAGCCAAGCCTGGGCCGAATGCACATGCGGTTGGACGACGCTGAACGTGGTCTGGACTCTCACCAGGTGGGAGCTACATCGACACCTCGGGACCTAGAGGGTCACGATCCCCGGGTTGCCCAACTCCGACTGCCAGCTGATGCGGGCACCAACGTCGAAGCGTGTCGAGAAGACGGCAAGGATCCCAGACCCCGCGAACTCGGCATCCTTCCGGTCCCTCTCCCGTTCCGCTTCCCAGTAGGCCCCCCTGGCGTCGTGCTCAAAGTACGCGCCAGGGGGGACCTCGCCTGGGCTCAAGGTGACCCTCTCGTCGTTGATCGTCAGGACGACGGTCACGTCGAACGCAGCGTGAGTGCCGACATTCTGGAAGCGAACCAGACCAGGTTCTTCGGGAACCTCGACGCGCTCCCAAGCCACATCCGATCGCTCGACACGACGCCGCGCTTCAAGGTCCGTGATCTCGGCTGCTCGCTCAGCAGCAACAGCACTGCGATCCGAAGCATCAGCCGAACGATCCGACGCGTCCGCCGAACGCCGCGAGTCGCCACGAGCGCGGAACGCAACGAACAACGCAACAGCAGCAACCACGGCAGCGGCGACCGAACCAACCCCGTCAAGATCCATGGCCGGAAGGTACAGGCAGGGTCCGACACGAGCGATCCTCGGTGGCCGAAGAGCGGGTGGCACCACCCCCCTGCCCCGGGGCCATCAGTCGCAAGATCAGGTGCTGCGCTACCTCCCCGAGCTCTTAAACGATGAGCCCTTGCATGCCCCGGGAAGGCCGTCATATGGCCGCTGTGGGGCCGTTCAGGGCGTCTTGAAGTGCCTGTAACTCGGGCTGTTTCGCGTGCCTTCACGGGCCGCAGAGAGCCCCGACTGCCTAGATGGAAGGACGACTATGGAGAAGCCAACGACTCCTCGCGGCTTGGGTGCTGCGGGGAAGCGGCTGTGGGCCGCGGTGTCTGGTGATTTCGAGCTGGCGGAGCATGAGCTTGCGTTGCTGGATGAGGCGGCTCGTGTGCGTGACCGCATCGCCGAACTGCGGGACGAGGTCGCGCGTAACGGCGTGATGATCTCCTCGAGCCAGGGCAAGCGTCTGCACCCGGGGATCGCTGAGGTTCGTCAGCAGCAGCTGGCTCTCGCTCGCCTACTGGCGACCCTGTCCGTGCCGGGGCTCGAGGACGACAACTTGCCGTCGGCTCGCCGGGTGCGGGGCGTGTATCCGATGGGTCGTGCGTCTTGAGGCGCCGGCCTCGCACGGATGATCCCGTGCCTAGGGAGATCCGGTCTTTTGACCGGCTCGATTGGGGCGGCACGCTCGAGGAGGCGTTCGCGGTGTGGCGTCGTGAGCGGTTCGACTTCGCACTGTCCCACCGCGACCTGTTGACCCCTGTGGATGCGTTGCAGGGGGCGCGGGCGGAGCAGGTGAGGGTTGGCCTTCGCCCTGCCCTTCCGGATCGTCGCCAGCGTCTCTGACGCAACCACATACCCCCGGAGGCCGGTCGTCCGCGCCTCTCCATGCCAGGCCCGCCGTCGTGCGGGCCTTTCTCGTAGGAGCATGCTGTGGAACAGATTGAGTGGCGTCCGATCCCGGGCGCTGACGGGTACGAAGCAAGCAACGATGGCCGTGTGCGGTCTCTGCGGTCCGGTGAGGCCCATGTGATGAAGCCGTCGATGGGGCCGTGCGGGTTCCAGACGCTGGGGCTTCGGCTTGAGGGGCGTCGTCGGTGCCGGCGGGTTGGGTCTCTGGTGGCGTTGGCCTTCCTTGGCCCGAGGCCGTTGGGGGCGGAGGTGCGGCGTCTGAACGGGGTCACGACTGACGACCGCCTCGAGAACCTGGCGTACGGAACCCGGGATGACGTCACTGCGGATCATGAGGCAAGGGCGCGACGCGAGGAGGCGGCGGGTGCATCTACCCGCTGCCCGAACGGACACAACTACGCCGACCTGTGGCTCGGCGAGTGGGGCGAGAGGTTCTGCCCTGATTGCCGACGCCTGGGTCTGTCGGGACCGTTGCCTGCCGGGTTGAACACGGTGGAGTGCACGGATTGCGGTCACGAGTTCTGGTGGGAGAAGCACGGTCCCCGGCCGATGTGGTGCACCGAGTGCGCGGTGGCGAACGGTGCTCAGGACTTCACTCCGACGGAGCTTGAGACTGTGCGCCTGGTCTCGTGCAGGGACTGTGGTCGCGACTTGCCGCCTTTGAACGGTCACGGACGGACGCCTTCACGGTGCTTCTTGTGCGCGCAGTTGGCCCGGCGCGAGGCGGATCGTCGTGCGATGAAGCGCTACAAGGAGAGTCGCGGGATGACTCTCCGTGAGGCAACGGGTCTCTGTGAGGATTGTGGGGTAACGCTCGCACTCTCCCCGGTGGGTGGGCAGAAGCGGCGGTGTGACGACTGCAACCGTGAGGCTCGGCGCTTGCAGGCTGAGAAGTACCGCGAGCGTCATCGCGGTGAGCGGAAGCCTGCTGAGCGTCGGGCAGCGTGCCGCGATTGCGCCACCGAGATCGTGAAGTCTGGCCCGGGTGGGATGCCGGCCCGCTGTGAGCCGTGCCGGGCCGTTGAGGCTGTCGCGAAGGATCGTCGCCACCGCGCGAAGACCGGCGAGATGAAGCTCCCGGAGACGGCGTGCGTGGGGTGTGGCGTGTCGGTCCCGCAGCATCCCGGGCTCGGTCGCGCGTTCCTGCGATGCCCTGACTGTGCCCGGGCGGAGCGGAACCGCATTCACCGGGAGTACATGGCGCAACGCCGCACTCCTCGACCCGACGCCACGTGTGAGGCGTGCGGTGGGCAGTTCGAGCTTGCACCTAAGGGTCCGGTCCCTCGCCGCTGCGGTCCGTGCAAGCTTGCTGAGGCGACGGTGGCTAAGCGTGCCCAGCGGGCGAGGCAGGCGGCAGCGTGAGGCTAACTAGCGTCCACTGGTCGGTTGATGTCTCGACGGGAGAGTGTGGGGTCCTGCGCCGCGACGGACGCGAGTACCGGGAGGTTCGAGTTCCCTCACTTCGCGTGGGACGCGGGTTGCCGGGGCGGTGCTTCTACAACGCGTCGCATTTCGCGGCTCACAACCTGGGCTGGTACTACGTGGAGGGTGTCGCCCTCTTCGAGGGCGTGAAGGCGCACCATGCCTGGGTTGCCAGCTCCGACGACGGGTCGGCGCTCGAGGTGACGTGGGACCGCCCGGGCTCGTCCTACTTCGGGGTGCCACTGGACGGTGAGACGGAGGAGTTCCTACCCGCCCTCACCGTGGTCTTCGGGGGCACGTCGCTCGTGAGCTCGCTTCTGCGCTCGACCTCGCGCACTCGGAGCGTGCCGGGGCGTGGTATCCGCCGCCCGCCCGGCTGGGGGCCGATGGCCCCTGCCTGAAGACGAAGCCCCCGACTCGCCTTTCACGCGGGTCGGGGGCTGACAACTCGCGTGATCTAGGGCACGCTTGGGTCCCACAGTTTGACTGCGGGGGTGCCGAGTGCCTAACATGTTCGTATTGCTCCCCGCCCTCCTCTGTTCCAGAGGACTGGCGGGGCTTTTTTGTTGTCGGGCTGCGCGATGAAGCCGCAGGTCGCTGTCCTCATCGACTACCAGAACGCGCACGCCTCCGGGCATGAGCGGTACTGCGATGCGTTCTCTCCACTGCACGAGTGCCTGCTAGATCCATCCATGCTTGCTCAGAAGGTTGTGGAGAAGAGGGCACCCGGTGGCGAAGTCGCCCACGTTCGTGTCTACCGAGGGCGACCCGACGCTCGCAAACAGCCAACGCTTGCCTCGGTGAACGACCAGCAGTTCAGCGCATGGATCAGCGATCCAAAGGTCGATGTCATCCGAAGACCACTTTGGTATCCGCGGGACTACGGTGAGGCAACTTGTGCTGAGTCGCCTCGCGAGAAGGGTATCGATGTCAAACTCGCCATCGACCTGATCCGACTTGCGTACGAAAGCTCCTACGACGTCTTCATCGTCTTCTCTCGTGACACGGACCTCCTACCCCCGATCGAGATGGTTCGGGAATACAAGATGGGACACGTCGAGGTGGCAGGCTGGGACGGATCTTCGAGACTGCGACTACCGAAGTTGTGGCATCACGAACTCGATGCAGCCGACTTCGAGGCCGTCCGCGATACTCGCGAATATCGCACTTGAACGAACTACCGGCGCGTGTCGCGCACTGCCTGCCTGGGCGCGATCTCACTGCCGTCTCTTCGGCAGAGAGGAAGACACGTCGTCGGCGCGGAACCAGCAGCACATCTCGGACCGGACTTCTGCCGGGTCGGTGAGCCAGCACACCATGACGTGCTCTGCGGTCCACCGGATCGCCCGACCGGGGACGAACTCTTCCCGGTCGCGCCACAGGGTGCGGACGATGACGGGCCGGTCCCCTTGGGGCTTGAGCGGGACACGGGCCGGCTGCTCACAGTTGAGCGGCCGACCCGTATCTTCGAACATGCGTTCGATTCTAGGCCCAGTCAGCGCCTCGGCCGCTCCGACGGCAGAGCCAGGATGAACGCCCGCAGTTCCTCCCTCTCGATGACCGGCTTCGTCCCCGAGTAGTGCGCCGCGAGGTCGCCCTTGCGGACGGCGTCACGGAGCGTGGTCTCACTGAGCCCGGTCGCCAGGGCGGCGCCGGGGATGTCGAAGCTGACTGCCTGGATCTCGTACGTCGCCATGCACCCGGACCCTATTACGACCCGCTGCACCGGCTAGACCTCCTTTGCGTGGATCGCGCGACGCCGGCGCTCTAGGTCGACCGTCTCGGCGAGCTCGAGGAGTTCAATCGCGCGACGGCGGATCACGATCGCGATCATGCTGTCCTCGGTCTCGACGCCCAACTGAACGGCAGGGACGTCGGCCGCGAATCCCATGGCTCGGAGTACTTCCACCTGATCCTCAGTCATGAGCGACGCGAAGTTCTGCCGCTCGCGCTCGGCGCCGTCGGTCAGCCCCGAAAGGTAGGCATGCTCGAAGTCGTAGAACCGACCGTCTGACGGGCTCGGATCGTTCGCGATGAGGGTCAGCACGACTGCTCGCCACCGAACGCTTCACGGGCCGTCATCCCCGTGAAGTCGAGCACCGCAGCGAGCTCCTCGACGTACATCGAGGAGCGGCCGGTCAGGTGGTCGTTGAACGTGGAGCGAGGGATTCCGAGCACTGCGGAAGTGTGCCGCTGGCTCACGCCCATCTCGCGGAGTCTCGTGGCGATGACTCGCCCAACGTGGGTGTCGATGTCACGAACCTCGTTGCTCCCGCTCTCTTCCGTCGGGCGCGCAGTAGCGTTGCTCATGGCCGTTGCCTCCTACTAGGTGATGGCCGGCCCCGTTCGGTGTTCCAGCACCGGGCGGGGCGTTTTGTCGTCTGTGACAGCCCTCGCGCCCAGTGTTCGTGGCTACTGATCCTCGGTTCCGCACGTATCACGCACGAGAGGCGCCTCCCCTTGCGGGAAAGCGCCTCTCACCTGCGGTGATACTCGTGGGCGATACTGGGTTCGAACCAGTGACCTCTTCGGTGTGAACGAAGCGCGCTACCACTGCGCCAATCGCCCGAGTGCGAGGTCGATACTAGCCTGAAACGGACCGGATCGAAAAACCGGCCCCGATCAGGGGTCGAGGCGCTCGCGACGGCGCCGCTCGAAGAGCTCGCGCGCGGCGACCGAAAGGTCTCCGGCCGCCACGTCGACGCCGTCGAGCCAGGTCACGGGCTGGACGTTGCGGACCGAGCCGGTGAGGAGCAGTGCGGCCTCCCCCGCGGTCACCTCGTCGAGCACCGCGAACGGCAGCTCTCCGGGGCGGGCCTCGCGCACCGGCAGCCCGTCCTCCGCGGCCCACTCCAGCAACAGCTCGCGCGTGATGCCGGCGAGGCAGCCGGACGCCAGGAGCGGGGTGACGAGCTCGCCCCCGCGCTCGACGAAGACGTTCGCCCCCGTGCCCTCGCACAGGTCGCCTGCGGTGTTCGCCAGGAGCGCCTCGTCGCCCCCCTTCGCGACGGCGTCGGCGAGCGCGACGACGTTCTCGGCGTACGACGTCGTCTTCAGCCCGGCGACGGCCGATCGCTCGTTGCGCGTCCAGGGTGAGCGCACGGCCCGCCCGGTGGGGCTGATGGTCGCGGGGCCCGCGGCGACGACGACCGTCTGCGCGCCGGGCGTCCGGCCGGACCCGAGCGGGCCGACACCGGCGGTCACGGTGATGCGCAGGCGCCCGACGCCGCCTGCCCCGGCCCGTGTCCGGGCGTCGGCCTCCGCGAGCACGGCCGTGACGCCGTCGAGCACGCGCTGCTCGTCCGGCGCGTCGAGCCCGAGGCCAGCGGCGGACCGCGCGAGCCGGCGCAGGTGCCGGGTGAGGGCGAACGCCTGACCGTCGAACACGGCGCACGTCTCGAACACGCCGTCCCCGACCGTCAGGCCGTGGTCCACGGCGCTCAGGGCCTCTTCGCCCGGACGGACCAGTCGCCCGTCGGCCCAGATCACGAGGTTCTCGGACGGACGGTCGGACGTCGGCGTCGTAGCCGCAGAAGTGCTCATGGCTCCAGTGTGCCGGAGGCGAGGCCGACGAGGCGTCGCGCCTTGAGCTCGGTCTCCTCCCACTCGCGCACGGGGTCGCTCCCCCACGTGATCCCGGCCCCCGTGCCGAACCGGAGCACGCCGTCGGACCACCAGAAGGTCCGGATCCCGACGGCGAGCGCCGCCTCGTCGCCGTCGACCCAGCCGATCGCCCCGCAGTAGGGACCGCGCGGCACGGGCTCGAGCGCGTCGATGATCCGGAGCGCGGACGACTTCGGGGCGCCGGACACGGACGCGGGCGGGAACGTCGCGTCGAGCAGCGCCGGCCACAGCGCCCCCGTGCCGCGCAACCCGGGGCGCAGGCGGCCGGTGACCGTGCTCACGAGGTGCACGAGACCGGGGTGGGGCTCGACCGCGAGCAGGTCCGTGACCTCGACCGTCCCCGGGTCGCACACGCGCTGGAGGTCGTTGCGCACGAGGTCGGTGATCATGACGTTCTCGGCGCGATCCTTGGCGGTGAGCCCGTCAGCGGTCCGCGCGGTGCCCTTGATCGGGCCCGACGTCACCGCCCCGCCCGCGACGCGGAGGTAGAGCTCGGGGGACGCGGTCACGACCCAGACGGGGTCGACGCCGGAGCTCGCGGGGACGTGCAGGACGCCCGCATAGGGTGCCGGGTTCCCCCGCGCCAGACGGCGCCCGAGGGCCGCGGCGTCCGGCTCGCCGCCGTCCGGGGCGACGAGCGGGGCGGACAGCACGCGGCAGACGTTGGCCTGGTAGACCTCGCCCTCGCGGACCTCGTCGCGCACGCGCGCGACCGCGGCCTCGTAGGCCGCCCGGTCCATCGAGCTCGCCCAGTCGGACGGCGCGGGCCCGCCCCACGTGTCCCTCCCGCCCTCCTCCTGCGCGAGCACCGCCGGGTCGACGCGCTCCGCGAACCGCCAGGCGCGCGCTCGGCCGCCGCGAGACGGGGCGTCGAAGTCCGCCACGACGAACCACGGGCCCTCGTCGGCGAGCCGCTCCGGCTCGCGCCACAGGTCGACGACCTCCACCACACCGGTGGCAGCGCGGCCGGCGAAGCGCGCGAGCCCCGGCCTCGACGACGTTCTCCCAGGTCCTGGCACAGGACCACGCTACCGAGCACGGGCACGCACCCGGACGAGCCCGGGCGCGCACCCGACGCGCACGGGACGACGCCGGTTGGACTCCGGGCGCGAACGTGGACTAATGTCTGGGACGCGCCGGAACGCCGGGGGCTGACAGGAAGCGATTCCTCGAAGCTCTCACCCGTCCGGCCGCGCGGATGTGGCTCAGTTGGTAGAGCATCACCTTGCCAAGGTGAGGGTCGCGGGTTCGAATCCCGTCATCCGCTCGGAGGCCCACTCTCCGTCCGCTCTCGCGGCGGCGGAGGGCAGGTCGCGGTGGAGTGGCCGAGAGGCGAGGCAGCGGCCTGCAAAGCCGTATACGTGGGTTCGAATCCCATCTCCACCTCGCAGCAGCACCACCCTTTCTGGGCGATTGGCGCAGCGGTAGCGCGCTTCCCTGACACGGAAGAGGTCACTGGTTCGATCCCAGTATCGCCCACGAGCACGACGCGAGAGGCCGCCCCGGCACCGTCCGGAGCGGCCTCTCGCGTGCCGACCATCACCCGGACCGGATGCACGGTCCGAGCGAGAAGTCGGCTAGTATGTGCTTCGCGCCGGATCACGAAGGCTCTCAGGAGCCCCACGAACCGGCCGCGCGGATGTGGCTCAGTTGGTAGAGCATCACCTTGCCAAGGTGAGGGTCGCGGGTTCGAGTCCCGTCATCCGCTCGGAGGCCCACTCTCTGGCCTGCTCCTGCGGGAGCGTGAGAGAGGACGCGTCTCAAGGTGGAGTGGCCGAGAGGCGAGGCAGCGGCCTGCAAAGCCGTATACGTGGGTTCGAATCCCATCTCCACCTCGCATGCAGTGCAGCATCACCCCGGGCGATTGGCGCAGCGGTAGCGCGCTTCCCTGACACGGAAGAGGTCACTGGTTCGATCCCAGTATCGCCCACCAGCACGAAGGCCGTCCCGGTTCCCCCGGGGCGGCCTTCGTCGTCCACTACCCTCGGCCCATGCCCGACCTGCGCCCCGCCCACGACGTGCTCGCCCTCGGCCGTGCCCCGCGTCCCACCACCGCCTCGGATCTCCTCGCCCGCCTGCGCCCCGTCCTGCTCGACGCGCTCGGACCGACCGTCCAGGGCGCCGAGCGGGCCCGGATCGACGCCGACCTCGACGGTACGGACGTCGCGCGGCTCGACGTCGACCTGACCGGCGTGCACGTGCGCGTCGGCAGCGCGTCCCAGGGCACGCCGACGGGCGCGACCGCGGCCGGCCCCGCGACCTCCGACGTCGAGGACGTGCGCTCGCGCGAGGACGCTGTCCTGCGCCGGGTGCGCGTCGACGCGCACCCGCTCCTGGTGGAGGACGTCCCGGTGGACGTGGCGGCCGAGGCCGAGGGTCTGCGTTTCCGCTGGGTCGAGGACACCACCGGCGGGCTGGGGGTCGAGGGCCTCGAACCCGACGACGCCGCGCCCCTCACCGGCCACGTCCGGGTCGCGGCGCCGCGCGACGCCGTCGTCGAGACCGCCCGGCGCCTCGTCGCGACGGAGCTCCAGAACCTCGGCCTCACGCTCGCGTCGCTCGACGTCGCGCTCGAGTCGGCGGGACCCCGCAGCGTCACGCTCCGCGCGTTCGCCCGGGTCCGCAAGGGCATCCTCTCCGCGAGCGTGCGCGCGACGGCGACCGCCGAGGTCGACGCGCAGATGGTGCTCGCCGTCCGGGACCTCGAGCTGTCGAGCCGCAACCCCGTCGTCGCGGCGCTGCTCGTCGCGGCGCGCGGCGAGCTCGCGAAGGTCGAGGGCCGCCAGGTCGACCTCGTGTCCGACCTCCCCCCGGGCGTCCGCCTCGCGGACGTCCGCGTCGACGTCGGCGAGACGCTCGCCGTCTCGGCACGCTTCGCCTGACGAGGCCGGACCGCCCTTGTGGCGACCCGCGCACGCACGTAGCGTCGAGGGCATGTGCCGGAACATCACGACCCTGCGCGGCCTCGAGCCCCCCGCCACGGACGAGGAGATCGAGGCGGCCGCACGCCAGTTCGTCCGGAAGGTGACCGGGATCCAGCGCACGAGCGCCGCGACCGAGGAGCCGTTCGAGCGGGCGGTCGACGAGGTCACGGCCATCGTCGCCCGGCTGCTCGACGAGCTGCCGGAGCGCCGCAACCCGCCGACGACCGTCCCGCCGCTCCGGCGCGAGGAGGTCCGGGCCCGCATCGCCGCGCGCGAGGCCGCCGAGCTCGAGCACGAGCGGGCGCACGCCCTGGGGATCGCCCATACCCACTGAGACGGCCCGCTGTGCCACCGGTCGGAGCCTGCCGCGTGCGCGGAACCTCGGCGACGCCGTCTAGGCTCGGGCTCTGTGAGTGCCGCACCCGCCCCGACCCCGCCGCCGGAGGCCACGCGCCCCGAACCCGTCAGCGCCAGCATGCGTCGCGCGAAGGCGGACGCGCGGTCCGCGCACGTGACCATCGGGCAGGTCCGCGAGGACGGGACGGGTCGGGTGACGATCGACTGCTCGTGCGGCATGTCGCTGACGAACGGCCCGGACTGGACCGTCGACGAGCACATCCGCCTCCATCGCGCCGAGGCGCGCTATCTCGCGCTGAGCACCGTGGCTCCGGCAGGGATGCCCCGGCTCATCCCGGTCGACGCCGACCGGCTGCCGCGCGTGGACTGACGCTCAGAGCTCGTCGGGGTCGTCCCAGGACGTGCCCGACGACGCGCCGTCGATCGGCCGGCGCTCGTTCTCCGACAGCGACTGCGGGGCCTTGGTCGCGTCCCCTCCGGTCAGCACGTCACCGACGGCCTCCCCCTCCTCCTCGCGGCGGGGGGACAGTCGTGCGGAGGCGACGTCGGACTCGTTGAGGTCGTCGCGGTGGTCTGCGTGGGTGCTCATAGGCACGGGTCTACCAGGTCCCACGCCGCCATGCACGACCGTCCGCGGCGCGCCGTCGTCGGTGCGGGAGGAGGCGAGACGACCGCGCGCCGCACCGTGGGAACCAGACGTGCTTGGCACACTATTTAACCGCAGTGTCCGCTGTCACTCGCAGTCGGGTGCCTCCTGCGACGACAGCGACCCGGGGTGCGTGGAATCCTCAGGGGCATGCAGACCTGGCCAGGCCACCCCTACCCGTTGGGCGCCACCTATGACGGGACCGGGACGAACTTCGCCCTGTTCTCCGAGGTCGCGGAGCGCGTCGAGCTCTGCCTCCTCGGCGACGACGGCACCGAGACGCGCGTCGACCTCGAGGAGGTGGACGCGCACGTCTGGCACGTCTACCTGCCCGGGAAGGGCCCCGGCACGCGCTACGGCTACCGCGTGCACGGCCCGTACGACCCGGCCAACGGTCACCGCTGCAACCCGGCCAAGCTGCTCCTGGACCCGTACGCGAAGGCGATCGAGGGCCGGGTGGACGGCGACGAGTCCCTGTTCTCCTACCGCTTCGCCGACGGCGGTGACGCGGTGCCGGCGGACGAGGCCACCGAGGGCGAGGACGCCGAGGACGCGACCGCGACCGCTCCCCCGCTCAACGACGACGACTCCGCCGGCCACACGATGGTCTCGGTCGTCATCAATCCCTACTTCGACTGGGGGCACGACCGCCCGCCGAACCGGGACTACCACGACAGCGTGATCTACGAGGCGCACGTCAAGGGCATGACGATGCTCCACCCGGACGTGCCCGACGAGCTGCGCGGCACGTACGCCGGCATGGCGCACCCCTCCGTGATCGAGCACCTCGTGACGCTCGGCGTCACGGCGGTCGAGCTCATGCCGGTGCACCAGTTCGTCAACGACCCCACGCTCGTCGAGAAGGGGCTGTCGAACTACTGGGGCTACAACACCGTCGGGTTCTTCGCGCCCCACAACGGCTACGCGGCGTACGGGACGCGCGGGCAGCAGGTCATGGAGTTCAAGACCATGGTCAAGGCGCTTCACGAGGCCGGCATCGAGGTCATCCTCGACGTCGTCTACAACCACACCGCCGAGGGCAACCACCTCGGCCCGACGCTGAGCTTCCGCGGCATCGACAACAAGGCGTACTACAGGCTGGTCGACGGCGACGAGGCGCACTACTTCGACACGACCGGCACGGGCAACTCCCTGCTCATGCGCTCGCCGCACGTGCTCCAGCTCATTATGGACTCGCTGCGCTACTGGGTGACCGAGATGCACGTGGACGGGTTCCGCTTCGACCTCGCCGCGACCCTGGCCCGGCAGTTCCACGAGGTCGACCGCCTCTCGGCGTTCTTCGACATCGTCCAGCAGGACCCGGTGATCTCCCAGGTGAAGCTCATCGCCGAGCCGTGGGACCTCGGCGACGGCGGCTACCAGGTGGGCGGCTTCCCGCCGCTGTGGACCGAGTGGAACGGGCAGTACCGGGACACCGTGCGCGACTTCTGGCGCGGCGAGCCCTCGACCCTGCCCGAGCTCGCGAGCCGGCTCACGGGCTCCTCCGACCTCTACGAGCACAGCGGCCGCAAGCCCATCGCGTCGATCAACTTCGTCACGGCGCACGACGGCTTCACGCTGAACGACCTCGTGTCCTACGACGAGAAGCACAACGAGGCCAACGGCGAGGACAACCACGACGGCGAGAGCCACAACCGGTCCTGGAACTGCGGGGTCGAGGGGCCGACGGACGACCCCGAGGTGCGGGCGCTCCGCGCGCGCCAGCGCCGCAACTTCCTCGCCACGCTGCTGCTCTCCCAGGGCGTGCCGATGCTCGCGCACGGCGACGAGATCGCGCGCACGCAGGGCGGCAACAACAACGGCTACTGCCAGGACAACGAGATCACGTGGATGGACTGGGGCGGCGAGGAGGGCCTCGACGACGAGCGGGCCGCACTCCTCGACTTCGCCCGCCGGGTCGTGTGGCTGCGCCGCGACCACCCGGTGCTGCACCGGCGCCGCTTCTTCCTGGGCCGAGGCGGCTCCGGGACGGCCGACGACGAGCTGCCCGACATCGAGTGGCTGGACATCACCGGGTCGCGCATGGACCAGCAGGACTGGGACCACGCGTACGCGCGCACGGTCATGGTGTTCCTCAACGGCGACGCGATCCCCGAGCAGGACCGGCGCGGCGAGCCGATCGTCGACGACTCGTTCCTCCTGCTGCTCAACGCCCACTCGGACGCCCTCGAGTTCACCGTGCCGCCCGCGGCGTACGGGGAGGGCTGGGACGTCGTGCTGGACACCGACGGCACGGTGGACGTCGGGGACTCCCTGCACCCGGGCGACACGGTCTCCGTGACGGGCCGCAGCGTCATCGTCCTGACCCGCCCGCCGCTGCGATGACGGCCGCCACCCCCGGCCTCGGCGCGACCGGCGAGCACGGCGCGCCGCCCCGCGTCCCGGTCTCCACGTACCGGCTCCAGCTCGGCCCCGACCTCACGTTCGACGACGCCGCGCGCCAGGTGCCCTACCTCGCGTCGCTCGGGGTCACCCACCTCTACCTCTCCCCCGTGCTCCAGGCCGCGCCCGGCTCGACGCACGGGTACGACGTCGTCGACCACTCTCGCGTCAGCGACGAGCTCGGCGGCCGCGAAGGGCTCGATCGCCTGGCCGCGAGCGCCCGCGCGGCGGGCCTGGGCATCGTGCTCGACGTCGTGCCGAACCACATGGCGGTCCCGACCCCTGCGTGGCACAACCGCGCGCTGTGGTCCGTGCTCGAGGAGGGCCCCGACTCGCCCTACGCCCGGTGGTTCGACGTCGACTGGTCCGCGGGCGAGGGCGCGGTCCTCATGCCGGTGCTCGGCGCGCGCCTGGGCGACGTGCTCGCGGCGGGTGAGATCACGGTCGACGAGGTCGCGATCCCCGGGTCGCCGGAGCCCCGGCGCGTGCTCCGGTACTACGACCACGTCTTTCCCGTGCGGTTGGGCACGGAGGACCTGCCGCTCACCGAGCTGGTGGAGCGCCAGCACTACCGCCTCGCGTACTGGCGCGTCGGCGACGAGGAGCTCAACTACCGGCGGTTCTTCGACGTCGGGTCGCTCGTCGCCGTCCGGGTCGAGGACGAGGAGGTCTTCGACGCGACGCACGCGCTCGTGCTCGGGCTCGTCGCCGACGGTACGGTCGACGGGCTGCGCATCGACCACCCGGACGGCCTCGCGGACCCGGCGCAGTACCTGCAGCGGCTCGCGGACCGCACGGACGGCGCGTGGGTCGTCGTGGAGAAGATCCTCGCGGGCGAGGAGCAGGTGCCGCCGGACTGGGCGACGGTCGGGACCACGGGGTACGACGTCGCGTGGCGGCTCCAGCAGCTCTTCGTGGACCCGGGCGGCCGCTCGGGTCTGGACGCGGTGATGACGCGCCTCACGGGCGCGACACCGGGCGGCCTGGGCGCGCTCGTCGAGGTGGCGAAGCGCGAGGTCGTCGCGGGACCGCTGTACGCGGAGGTGCACCGGCTGACCGACCTGGCGGCCGCCGTCTGCCACGACGACCCGCGGCTGCGCGACCACACGTGGCGCGGCCTGCACCAGTGCCTGCGCGAGCTGCTCGTCGCGTTCGACCGGTACCGGGCCTACGTCGTCCCGGGCACGCCGCCCCGGCACGAGGCGGTCCGCGCGGTCGAGGAGGCGGCCGACCGCGCGCGGGCGCGCCTCGACCCGCAGCGCGCGGAGACGCTCGACGTCGTGGTGGACCTCGTGCTGGGCCGGGAGGTCGGCAGCGCGGGACGCCGGCGCGAGCCGCGCCGCGACGAGCTCGTCGTGAGGTTCCAGCAGGTGTGCGGCGCCGTGACGGCGAAGGGCGTGGAGGACACGGCGTTCTACCGGTGGACCGAGCTCGTGAGCCTGTGCGAGGTCGGGGGCGAGCCGGACCGGTTCAGCCTCGGCGTGCACGACTGGCACGCGTTCGCGCAGCGGTTCGCCGCGCTCACCCCGCACGCCCTCACGGCGGGGTCCACGCACGACACCAAGCGCGGCGAGGACACACGTGCGGCGCTCGGTGTGCTGTCCGAGGACGCGGGCGGGTGGTCGCGCCTCGTCGAGGAGGTCCGCGCCGCGACGGCCCCCTACCGCGGCGTGCTCGTAGACGGCCTCGCCGAGAACCTCCTGTGGCAGACCGTGGCGGGCACGTGGCTGCCCGGCGTCGGCCCCGGGACCGACCCGGCCCACGGCGCGCCGGACGAGGCGATCGCGCCCGACCGCCTCGTCGACTACCTGCGCAAGGCTCTGCGCGAGGCCAAGGTCGCGACGTCGTGGACGAGCCCGGACGTCGCCTACGAGGACGCCGTGGCCGACCTCGCGCGCCGCGCGCTCGGCGACCCGGCCGTGACCCGCGCCTTCGCCCGGTGGTCCCGGGAGCACCTCGAGGAGCTGCGCGCCGCGAGCCTCGGGATCACGCTCGTCCGGCTCACGGCTCCCGGCGTCGCGGACGTGTACCAGGGCGCGGAGTCCTACGCGCCGACCCTCGTGGACCCGGACAACCGCCGCCCGGTCGACGTCGAGGCGCTGACGGAGCGACTGGCGCGGCTCGACGGCGGGGCGCCCGCGCGCACGCTCACCGACGAGAAGCTGCTCGTCACGGCACGCGCGCTGCGGCTGCGCCGCGCCCTCGCCGACGCGTTCGTGGGCGAGGGCGCGGGGTACGCCCCCGTCGCGTCGTCGACGCCGTGCGCGCTCGCGTTCGCGCGCACGACCCCGCGTGGCCCGCGCACGGCCGCCGACGCGGACGCCGCGTCCGTCGCGCGCGTGGTGACCGTCGCGACGCGGCTCGCGGGCACGGTCGACCGGCTCGGCGGGTGGCGCGACCACGTCGTCGCGCTCCCCCAGGGCACGGGGGCGTGGGTCGACGTGCTCACCGGGCGGGAGCACCCGTCCGGCACGGTCCGCGTGGCCGACCTGCTCGCCGACCTCCCGGTCGCGCTCCTCGTCGACCGCGGCGACGCCGTGAGCGCCGTCGACGCGAGCACGGACGAGGCCCCGCCTGCGGGGGGCGCGCCGTGACGGCCGACCCGACGACCCCGACGCCTGGTGGACCCGCGCCCCGCGTCCCTGCGCCCCGGTCGACCCCCCTGCTCGCCGTGCCCGGCCCGCGACCCGTCGTCTGGGCGCCGACGGCGCGCAGCGTCGAGCTCCTCCTGCCCGAGCCCGGCTCCGGGACGTTCGAGGGTGCGGAGCGCCTCCCCCTGCGCCTCGTCGGCGCGCACGTGCCCGGCTGGTGGGGCTACGACCACGAGCTGCCGTGGGGCACGGACTACGGGTACGCGGTCGACGGCGGACCGGGCCGGCCCGACCCCCGCAGCCCGTGGCAGCCCTACGGCGTGCACGGTCCGAGCCGCACGTTCGACGCAGCGTTCGCGTGGACCGACGACGCGTGGGCGGGCCGGGACGTGCGGGGCGAGGTGCTCTACGAGCTGCACGTGGGCACGTTCACGCCGCAGGGCACGCTCGACGCCGCGATCGACCGGCTCGACCACCTCGTCGAGCTGGGCGTCGGCGCGGTCGAGCTCCTGCCGGTCGCGGCGTTCGGCGGCGAGCGCGGCTGGGGCTACGACGGCGTGCACCCGTACGCGGTGCACGAGCCGTACGGTGGACCGCGCGCGCTCCAGCGGTTCGTGGACACCGCGCACGCGCGCGGGCTCGCCGTCGTGCTCGACGTCGTCTACAACCACCTCGGCCCGTCCGGGAACTACCTGCCGGAGTTCGGCCCGTACTTCACCGACGCGCACGAGACCCCCTGGGGCTCGGCGGTGAACCTCGACCGCCCGGGCAGCCGCGAGGTGCGCGAGTGGGTCATCGACAACGCCGAGCGGTGGTTCGTCGAGTTCCACGTCGACGCGCTGCGCCTCGACGCCGTGCACGCGCTCGTCGACGACTCCCCCACGCACCTGCTGGCCGAGCTCGCGCGGCGGGTCGACCGGGTCGAGCAGGAGCTCGGGCGGCCGCTCACCCTCGTGGCGGAGTCGGACGAGAACGACCCGGCCACGGTCACGGGCGTCGAGCAGGGCGGGCGCGGCATGCGCGCCCAGTGGGCGGACGACGTCCACCACGCCGTGCACGCGCTCCTCACGGGCGAGCGGCAGGGCTACTACGTCGACTTCGGCTCGGTCGCCGTGCTGCGCAAGGCCCTCACGGGCGTGTTCGTGCACGACGGCACGTTCTCCACCTTCCGTGGCCGCACGTGGGGCCACCCGCTGCCCGCGGGGACCGACGGGCACGCGTTCGTCGTGAGCGCGCAGAACCACGACCAGGTCGGCAACCGTGCCTTCGGGGACCGGCCGTCGGCCACGCTCGACGGCGGCGGGCTCGCCGCGGCCGCCGCGCTCGTGCTGGTCTCCCCGTTCACGCCGCTGCTCTTCATGGGCGAGGAGTGGGGCGCGTCGACGCCGTGGCAGTTCTTCACCGACCACGCCGAGCCGGAGCTCGCCGAGGCGGTCCGGCGTGGCCGGGCCGCCGAGTTCGCCGACCACGGGTGGACCGACGGCGCGCCCGTCCCCGACCCGCAGGCGCGGGAGACCCGCGACGCGAGCGTCCTCGACTGGGACGAGCGCGACCGGGGCGAGCACGCGCGGCTGCTCGCCTGGTACCGCGCGCTGGTCGCGCTGCGGTCGCGGCCCGACGTCCGCTCGGGCGACCTCTCGCGCGTGCGCGTCCACGGCCCCGGGGGCGTGGACGACGACGGCTCGAGCGAGGAGCCGGCGACGGCGTCGGCGCCGCACGGCGGGCCGGCGTTCGTCGTGGACCGCGGGACGGTCGCGGTCGCGGTGAACCTCGGCGACGCGCCCCGGCGGCTCCGGCTCGCGCTCGGCGGGACCCCGCGCGTGCTCGCCGCGTGGGACCCGGCGACGAGCGTGCACCGGCACGGGGTCGACCTCCCCGCGCGTTCGGTCGCCGTCCTGGCCTGGGTGTGACTACGCTCACGCCCATGTCGACGACGAAGAAGAGGTCGAAGAAGAAGCATGGCAAGGACTCACGGGCAGGCTCGGAGTCCGGATCGGCGTCGGCAGCGCTCAGCGCCGACTGGGAGGTCGCCCCCACAGAGTCGCTGCGCGTGCGCGCCGGGTTCGACCTCGCCACGTTCGACCGTGGCTCGACGCCGGGCTTCGCGGGCGACAAGGCCGCCGGCCAGGCGCTCGTCGCGCGGCACGCGGACGAGCTCTCCGAGCTTCAGGAACGCCTGTTCGCCGAGGGACGGTCGGGCGGCTCGCGCTCCGTGCTGCTCGTGCTCCAGGGCATGGACACCGCGGGCAAGGGTGGCATCGTGCGGCACGTCGTCGGCCTCGTCGACCCGCAGGGCGTCGCGCACCGCTCGTTCGGGGTCCCGACGCCCGAGGAGCGCAAGCACCACTACCTGTGGCGCATCCGCCGCGCCCTGCCCGAGCCCGGGTACATCGGCGTCTTCGACCGCTCCCACTACGAGGACGTGCTGGTCGCGCGCGTCGACGGTCTCGTGGCCCCCGACGTCTGGGAGGCGCGGTACGACGAGATCAACCGGTTCGAGGAGAAGGTCGTCGCGTCCGGGACCACGATCGTCAAGGTCGCGCTGCTCGTCTCCTACGAGGAGCAGCGGGCTCGGCTCATGGAGCGCCTGGAGCGCCCGGACAAGTTCTGGAAGTACAACCCGAACGACGTCGACTCGCGCCAGAAGTGGCCCGCGTACCAGGAGGCGTACCAGGCCGTCCTCGACCGGACGAGCACCGAGGCCGCGCCCTGGCACGTGGTCCCGGCCGACCGCAAGTGGTTCGCACGCCTCGCGGTGAGCGAGCTGCTCCTCGACGCGCTGCGTCGCCTCGACCTCGGCTGGCCCCCGGCCGACTTCGACATCGAGGTCGAGAAGAAGCGCCTCGCCGCGACGTGAGCCGCGGCCCCGTGCCGCTCGGGGCGGCCGTCAGGCCGACGCGCGCGCGACCGCGCGACCGTCCTCGGCGAGCGCGCCGAGACGCGAGAGCGCGCGGTAGTACTTCTTGCGGTACCCGCCGCGCAGCATCTCCGCGGTGAAGAGGCTCCGCTCGCCGGTGTACTCGCCGGACCCGGCGAGCAGCACGGGGACGTCGCGGTCGTAGAGGCGGTCGACGAGGACCACGAGGCGCAGCGCGGCGGACTGCTCGGTCACGGTGTGCACGCCGGTGAGCGCGACGACCTCGACGCCGTCGAGCAGCGCACGGTAGCGGCTCGGGTGCACCTGGGACAGGTGGGCGAGCAGGTCGTCGAACGCGTCCAGCGTGGCCCCGGGACGGCCGACGACGGCGGCCCGCACGTCGGCCTCGGGCAGCGGGGCGGAGTCGGTGACGACCGCGCGGTGGCGGTAGTCCTCGCCGTCGACGCGCAGCACCTCGAACCGGGCCGCGAGCGCCTGGATCTCGCGCAGGAAGTCCTCGGCGGCGAAGCGGCCCTCGCCGAGCGCCTCGGGCAGCGTGTTCGACGTCGCGGCGAGCGCGACCCCGCGGTCGGCGAGCTCGCGCAGGAGCCGGGACATGAGCACGGTGTCGCCCGGGTCGTCGAGCTCGAACTCGTCGATGCACACGAGCTTCTTCGTGGCCAGCGCTTCGACGGTGGCCTGGAAGCCGAGGGCGCCCACGAGGTTCGTGTACTCGACGAACGTGCCGTAGGCGCTCACGTCGAGACCCACGGCGTGCGCGAGGGACGTGAGGAGGTGGGTCTTGCCGACGCCGAACCCGCCGTCCATGTACACCGCGGGAGCGGTCTGCTTGCGGGCGCCGAACAGGCCCTTGCGTGCGGGCTTCACGACGGCGGCAGCGACCTCCTCGAGCCGCGCGACGGTGCGCGCCTGGCTCGGGTAGGCGGGGTTCGCGCGGTACGTCGAGAAGCGCGCGTCGGCGAAGTGGCGCGGAGGCACGAGGTCGGCCAGCAGGCGCGTGGGTGGGACGGCCGGGCGGACGTCGACGAGGGTGCGGGGGCGCGCGGTCGCACCGGTGGCCGCGCCGGAGGTCGACGCGTGGGAGGTGCCGGGGAGGGCGGCCGGGGCCGAGGCGCCACCGGCGACGGGCGAAGTCACGAGGATCCAGCCTACGCCTGCCGTTAGCCTGACCGGTGTGACCTCCACCACGGCCCCGCCCGACGAGCCGACCGAAGCGCCGGGCGTCGGCCGCACGGACCTTCCCGCGCTCGACGTCCTCCTGCCGGACCCGGAGCACCTTCCCCCGGACGCCCGGGAGGAGCGACTCGCAGCCCTCTACGCGTACGGGCCGCCGACGCGCGGGGCCCACGTCGTGCGCGCCAACATGGTCGCGAGCGTCGACGGCGCGGCCTGGGGCCCGGACCACCGGTCCGGGTCGATCAACGACGACGCGGACTGGCGCGTCTTCCGGGTCCTGCGCGCGCTCGCCGACGTCGTGCTCGTCGGCGCGGGGACCGCCCGCGCCGAGGGCTACACCGCGCTCGACCGGCCGCGCGGCCTGCGGCACCTGCACGACACCCCGCTCGAGCTCGCGATCGTGACGCGCAGCGGGCGCGTGCCCGAGGCGCTGAGGCGGGGCGAGCGACCGCCCTACGTGCTCACCGCACCGGCCGGGGCCGCCACGGCGCGGGCGGACGTGCCCCCGGACCGCGTGCTCGTCGTCGGGCAGGACGCCGTCGGGGCCGCAGACGGCGGGGAACCAGGCGCCGCCGTGGACCTGGCGGCCGGGCTCGCCGCGCTCGCCGACCGCGGGCTGGTCCGCGTGCTCGCGGAGGGCGGCCCCACGCTCCTGGGCGACCTGCTCTCGGCCGACCTCGTCGACGAGCTGTGCGTCACCACGACGCCGACCGTCGTGGGGCGCGGACCCGGCCGGATCGTGGCCGGGACGGCGGCGTCGGGCACGACGGCGCTCCCGCCCCGGGGAGCACGTCTCGCCCACCTGCTGCACAGCCCCGACGACCGGCCCGGGTCGCCGGCCGGTACGACCGCCGCGCGCTGGCTCCTCCCGCTAGGCTGACGCGCGTGACCGACACGATCCTCGTCCTGACCGAAGACACGCTGAACCCGGCCGACGTGCAGCACATCCTGTCGCTGCACCAGGACGAGCAGCTCGCCTACCGGGTCCTGGTGCCTGCCGACACGGAGCGCAACGTGATCTCCGGGATCATCGAC
This sequence comes from Cellulosimicrobium sp. E-16, assembly GCF_049913115.1. Lineage (NCBI taxonomy): Bacteria > Bacillati > Actinomycetota > Actinomycetes > Micrococcales > Promicromonosporaceae > Cellulosimicrobium > Cellulosimicrobium sp. E-16. The sequence continues at coordinate 2,185,333 of NZ_CP183974.1, read as the reverse complement.
CACCTGAGCGTGGGCGAGCTCAAGGAGGCGTGGGACGAGGTCCTCGGTCGCGAGCCCTCGCCCGCCACGGCCAAGGCGGAGGCGAGCGAGCAGCTCGAGCGCAGCGTGGCCGAGCTCCGCGCGGCGGGCCGCGAGGCGGACGGGGCCGTCGTCGACGACGACCCGCTGCCGGCGCTGCGCACGGCCGTGGCGTCCGGCGGCGCGCGCGAGATCGTCGTCGTGACGTACCCGCACGCGGTCGAGGACACGTTCCACACCGACTGGGCGTCCCGCGCGCGCGAGGAGCTCCACGTCCCCGTGCTGCACCTCTACTCGGGCACGAGCGAGCTCGGCTGACGCGTCCCTGCGTGCCGCACGAGCGCCCCGGTCACTCCCCGCGGACGCGGTGCCCCGCGCGACGGATGGTCGCGCGGGCGAGCTGGTCGGTCGAGTCGAGGTAGAGCGGGTCGGCGAGCAGGTCGTGGTCGACGGCGACGACCGACAGCTCCGTGCAGCCCAGCACGATCGCCTGGGCGCCCCGCTCGACGAGCCGGCCCGCGACGGCACGGAACGTCTCGATGTCGACCGGCCGGCCGGCCTTGACCTGCTCGTAGATGATCTGCGACACGAGGGTCTGGTCGGCGTCGTCCGGGACGAGCGCGTCGACACCGTGGCGCGCGAACGCGTCCTGGTAGACGCCCGAGGCCGCGGTCCCCGCCGTCGCGAGCAGCCCCACCGCGCGCAGGTCGCCGACCCGGGACCGGGCCGCGTCGACCGTCGTGTCGATGATGGAGACGAAGGGGACGCTGATGGCGTCGAGCACCTGCTGCGTGAAGTAGTGCGCGGTGTTGCACGGCATCACGAGGAAGTCCGCCCCGAAGCGCTCGAGCCGCTGCGCGTCGCGCGCCAGCACCGGGCCGGGGTCGGCGTCCGAGCGGCCGAGGATGAACGCCGTGCGGTCGGGGATGGTCGCGTGGTTGAGCACGACGGCGTCCACGTGGTCCTGGTCGCGCTCCGCCTCCGTGAGCTCGACGAGGAGCTGGAGGAAGTACGCCGTGGCGAGGGGGCCGACACCTCCGAGCACTCCGACGAGGGGCTGGGCGTGGTCCTGGTCCGGTCGCGACGTCACCTGTGGATCCTACGGCGGCCCACGTCCCGGACACCGCCTCGGCCGCCGCGCCCATCCCGGCATGCTGGGACGATGGCTCCGATGCTCGCCGGCCCGGCGGTCGACCCGCGCGTCTTCGCGACGCCCCAGCCCGTGCTCGACACGGGCGACGGGCTGCGGCTGCGCCCGTGGACCGGCGACGACGCCCCCGCGCTGCGCGCCGTGTACGACGACCCGGCGGTCCGGCGGTGGCACGTCCGCTCGCTAGCGTCCGACGACGAGGCGCGCGACGTCGTGCTCGGGTGGGCGGCGCGCTGGGGCGAGGGGGACGGTGCCTCGTGGGCCGTCGTCGGCCAGGAGGGCACGCTCCGCGGGCGCGTGGCGCTGCGCGACGTGTCGCTGCACGACGGGAGCGCCGAGGTCGCCTACTGGACGGTGCCCGAGGCCCGGGGGCGAGGGGTCGCGCCGCGGGCGCTGCGCACGGCGACGCAATGGGCCTTCGAGTCCGGCTTCCACCGCCTCTGGCTCGAGCACTCGGTCGACAACGCGGCGTCGTGCCGTGCCGCGGTCTCCGCGGGGTACGCCCCGGAGGGCGTCCGGCGCTCGGCCGTGCTTCACGCGGACGGGTGGCACGACATGCACACCCACGCGTGGATCGCGCCCGGGCCGTCGCTAGGGTGACGGCCATGACACTGCGCCACGTCCTGTTCGACGCCGACGGCGTGCTCCAGCACATCCCCGAGGGCTGGTACGCGGCGGTCGAGCGCTACCTCGGGGACCGGACCCGGGAGTTCCTGCTCGAGACCTGGAGCGAGGAGCTGCCCATGCTCGTGGGCGACGGCGACTACCTCCCCGTGCTCGCCGCGGGTCTGGAACGGTACGGCGTGGCGGAGCCCGCGGAGGACGTGTACCGCGCGATCTGGTTCGACGCGCTCGAGGTCGTCGACGCGTCGTTCGAGCTCGTGCGCGCGCTGCGCGCGAGCGGCTACGGCGTGCACCTCGGCACCAACCAGGAGAGCCGCCGCGTGCCATTCATGCGCACGGCCCTCGGCTACGACGCCGAGTTCGACACGAGCTGGTACTCGTGCGAGCTCGGGCTCGCCAAGCCGGACCCGCGGTTCTTCCTCGAGGCCGCACGGCGGATGGGCACGGACCCGGGCGAGGTGCTCTTCGTCGACGACACCGCGCGCAACGTCGAGGGCGCGCGCGCCGCGGGCATGGTCGGGGTGCACTGGGACGTCTCGCGGGGCCACGACGAGCTCGTGCGCGTGCTGGCCGGGCACGGCGTCGCCGTCCGCGCCGGTCAGGACCCCACGGACGAGGACGCCGGGGGCGAGGGCGTCGACCGGGGCGCCGCCGAACCCGGCCCGTAGGATGGCGGACGCCCGCCGACCACACAGAGAAACGGACGACCCTCCGCGATGACGTACGGCAACGCCGAGTTCCTCCCCATCGTCCTGGGGACCAACCTCAACACCTACAACATCGCGAGGTCGTTGCACGAGGCGTACGGCGTCCGCACGCTGGCCCTGGGCCGCTTCCCCCTGCGGGAGACGGCGGACTCCCGCATCGTCGACGTGCGTACCTACCGCGACTTCGACGACCCCGAGCGCATCGTCGCGGTCCTGCGCGAGCTCGCGGAGGAGTTCCCGGGCCGCAAGCGCCTGCTCATCGCGAACATCGAGTTCTACACGAACGTCGTCATCGCCCACCGGGCGGAGCTCGAGGACCTCTACGTCATCCCGCTCGTCGGCGAGGAGCTGGCCGCGCGCCTCATGAACAAGACGGACTTCGCGCGCACGTGCGCGGAGCTGGGCGTGCCGCACCCGGAGACGGTGATCGCCACGGCGGCCGACGTCGACGCCCCCGGCTTCGGGGAGGACCTCCCCTTCCCGTACCCGCTCATCCTCAAGCCGGCCGACACCGACACCTACCCGCGCCTGCGGTTCGAGGGCAAGAAGAAGGTGTACCTCGTCCAGGACGCGGCGGAGCTGCGCGACGTCGCACGCCGCATCTACGCCGCGGGCTACACCGACGACCTCATCGTGCAGGAGTACCTCGCGGGCGACGAGTCGGTCATGCGCGTGGTCAACACGTACTCCGACCGGCACGGCCGGCTGCGGTTCCTCTCCGCCGCCCAGATCGTGCTCGGTGAGTACGACCCGAAGCTCGTGGGCAACTACAACGCCGTCGTGACGATGAAGGACGACAAGCTCACCGAGTCGGTCCGGCACCTGCTCGACAGCCTCGGCTACGTGGGCGCCGCGAACCTCGACGTCATGTACGACCGCCGCACCGGCACGAGCAAGATCCTCGAGGTCAACCTGCGCCAGGGCGCGGCGAGCTTCTACACGATGGCCGCCGGCGGCAACCTCGCGCGCTGCTACGTCGAGGACCTGGTGCACGGGCGCGAGCTGCCCGAGCAGGTCACGTCGGAGGCGCGGCTGTGGGTCAACGTGCCCTACCCGGTCGTCCGGGCGCTCGTCCCGGTGTCGCTGCGCCACCGCGTGAAGAAGGCCCGCAAGCACGGGGTCTGGCACACGCTGCGCTACGCGCCCGACAGGAGCCTGCGCCGCCGGGTCGACGTGTGGCGCGTCGACCTGCGCCACACGCTCGACTACGTGAAGTTCGCGCGCTCGCGCCCCTCGGCGTGACCCCGGCCGATCGGGCGCCGACCAGGCGGTCTCGGTCCGTCCCGGATCGCTGACGGACGCGGACCGCCTGTTCGGCCGTCAGGGATCGCCTGGTCGGGGGGCTCAGGAGCTCAGCGCGGACCGCACCGCCTCGACGATCCGGCGCGCCGTCGCGACCCCGACCGTGGTCGGCAGGTTGACGACGCGCGCCACGAGGTCCTCGGTCGTCGCCAGCGCCGGGTCTCCCGGCGTGTACCCGTACACCGCCGGGTCGTCCGGGCCGGGGAACAGCGCGGGCCGGTACCACTTGCCGACGTAGAACCCGGCGGCCGTGAGCTCCCGCACGAGCCGGTCGGCGGTCGCGGCGTCCGGAGCGAAGAACGGGAACCGGACCAGCGGCGCGCGCTCGCCGATGCCCGCCGGCACCTCGACGACGTCGGACAGGCCGCGCACGTACTCCGCGACCGTGTCCGCGCGGCGCGCCTCGACGTCACCGCTCGACCGCAGCGCGTCGACCATCCGGTCGGTGACCCACGCCGACGGCCGCTGCGGCGGGTGCGCGAGCCCGCCCCGGTTCTCGACGGGAGCGATCGCCGGCTCGTACGCGCCGACGGCGGTCAGCGCGCCGCGGACCTTGCCCGCCGCCCCGCCGGGGAGGCGGTTGAGCACGCGGACCTGCGTGCGGAAGCTGCGCGCGGCGAGGTCGAGCCGTGCCCCCACGACCGGCAGCGCGTCGAGCGCGGAGACGATCGCGGCGCGCAGCGCGGGCTCGAGCGCGGGGTTCACCCACACGGCGCCACCGAACCGCGTGGGGAGCATCTTCTCGACGCCGAACGAGTGGAACGACACGTCCGCGGCGGGCGACCCGTCGGTGTCGCGCGCGAGGCGCGTGACGCAGTGCGCGCTGTCCTCCACGAGGAGCGCGCCGACGGAGCGAGCCGCGGCACGCAGCCGGAGCGCGGTCGCGTCGTCGACGATGCCGAACGTGTTCTGGAGCACGACGGCGCGCGTGGCCGGCCCGACGGCGAGCCGGTCGGGGTCGATCGCGACCGTCGCCGGGGAGACCTCGGCGTAGACCGGCCGCAGCCCGGCGACGAGGACCGGGTCGACCGCCGTCGAGCACGTGAACACCTGGGTGACCACGTCGCCCGCCCCGCGCGCCTCGGCGAGCGCCCGGAACACGACCTCCATCCCGTAGCGGGCCTTGAAGACGAGGAACCAGTCGGCCGGGTCGGTACCCGTCCGGTCGGCGAGCATCCTCGTCGCGGTCGCGTCCTGGGCGTGGCGGCTCATCGTTCTCCGTGTCGTCGGTGTCGGGGTGGGGCCCGTGAGGGGCGCCGGGCCTAGCCTGCCACGTCGGCGGGACCCGACGTCCGACAGCCCCACCCCCGGGGCGCGGTGGGGCCCGGACGTGGGCCGCACGCGCCGACGGCGGCCGCCGCGCCGGAGCGCGACGACCGCCGTCGGGGCGTGCGGTGGTGAGCCGTCAGGCGTCGGACTCGGTCCGGTCGCCCGACCACTCGGTGTGGAACGTGCCCGCCTTGTCGACGCGGCGGTAGGTGTGCGCGCCGAAGAAGTCGCGCTGCGCCTGGATGAGCGCGGCGGGCAGACGCTCGGCGCGGACGCCGTCGTAGTACGCGAGCGACGAGGAGAACGCCGGCGTGGGGACGCCGTTCAGCGCGGCCTGCGAGACCACGCGGCGCCAGGCCGCGAGGCCGTTGCCCACCGCGCCGGTGAAGTACTCGTCCGCGAGGAGCAGCGGGAGCTGCGCGTCGCGCTCGTAGGCCTCGGTGATGCGGTTGAGGAAGCGCGCGCGGATGATGCAGCCACCACGCCAGATGCGGGCCATCGCGCCGCGGTCGATGTCCCAGCCGTACTCGGCGGACGCCGCCGCGATCTGGTCGAAGCCCTGCGAGTACGCGACGACCTTGGACGCGTAGAGCGCGAGGCGCACGTCCTCGACGAACGCGTCGCGGTCCTGCACGTCCCACGCCGCGGCGTCGGCGGGCAGCGCCGCACGGCCCGCCTCGCGCTGCGGGACCGAGCCGGACAGCGCGCGGGCGAACGTCGCCTCGGCGATACCCGTGATCGGCACGCCGAGGTCGAGGCCGTTCTGGACCGTCCAGCGGCCGGTGCCCTTCTGCTCCGCCTGGTCGAGCACGACGTCGACGAACGCCTTGCCGGTCTCCGCGTCCACGTGCTGGAGCACGTCGGCGGTGATCTCGATGAGGAACGACTCGAGGTCGCCCGTGTTCCACTGCGCGAAGATCTCGCCGATCTCCTGCGCGGACGCGCCGAGCCCCTGCTTGAGCAGGTCGTACGCCTCGGCGATGAGCTGCATGTCGGCGTACTCGATGCCGTTGTGCACCATCTTGACGAAGTGGCCGGCACCGTCGGGCCCGACGTAGGTGCAGCACGGCACGCCGTCGACCTTCGCCGAGATGTCCTCGAGGATCGGGCCGAGGCTCTGGTACGACTCGCGCGTGCCGCCGGGCATGATCGACGGGCCGTTGAGCGCGCCCTCCTCGCCGCCCGAGACCCCGGTGCCGACGAAGTGCAGGCCCTGGGCCGCGAGCGCCTTCTCCCGACGGATCGTGTCGGGGAAGTGCGCGTTGCCGGCGTCGACGACGATGTCGCCCTCCTCCAGCAGCGGCACGAGCTCGTCGATGACGGCGTCGGTCGCCGCGCCGGCCTTGACCATGATGACGACCTTGCGCGGGCGCTCGAGCGACGCGACGAAGTCGGCCATCGACTCGGACGGGACGAAGTCGCCCTCGCTGCCCGCCTCGGCGATCAGGGACTCGGTCTTGGCGTACGAGCGGTTGTGCACCGCGACCGTGTAGCCGTGCCGGGCGAAGTTGCGGGCCAGGTTGCGACCCATGACGGCGAGTCCGGTCACACCGATCTGTGCGCGTGCTGACATCTGCTTCCCTGCTCCTCGAGGGTCGGTCCCGGCGCACGACGGCCGCGCGGGGAGGGCGCGGAACCGGACCGGGCCGGGCGGGAGCGCGGCCGGGTGCACCGGTGGTGGATACGCGGCCAGCCTAGTCCTCGTGCGCCGCACCGCTCCCGAGCGGCCACGATCCGGTCACCGGAAGCGTTCTTGACGAAGTCGGGATCACGATTCGATGACACCCGCGCGGCGCGCGTCCGGTTCGTCCCGTCGGCTCGTAGTGTGCCGAGGGTGATCACTGCTCACGGGACCGACGCTCCCCCGGCGTTCCGTGCCGCCCTCGACGCTCTCGGCGCGCGGCGGCTGCGACCCGAGGTGACGCTGCGCGAGGTCCCCGCCCCCCGTCGGATCGCGCCGTGGTCGGTCGCGCTCACGGGCGAGGTGGAGGCCGCGCGCTCCGAGGACCCCGACCTCGCGTCGGGGCGGTTCATCGTGCTCCACGACCCCGACGGCCAGGAGGCCTGGCAGGGGACCTTCCGCGTGGTGACGATGGTGCGCGCCACGCTCGAGCCGGAGATGGCGTCGGAGGAGATGCTCGCCGAGGTCGCGTGGACGTGGCTCGAAGACGCGCTCCACGACACCGGCGCGGCCGTCCGCGCGGAGGGTGGCACGGTGACGCGCGTCCTGTCGCAGAGCTTCGGCGCGCTCGCCGGGAAGCACAACGACGTCGAGCTGGAGATGCGCGCGTCGTGGACCCCGGTGCCCGCGGGGAGCGCCGGTGCGGCCGACCTCGGTGACCACCTCGCGGCCTGGGCGCAGCTGCTGTGCACGGCCGCCGGGCTGCCGCCCCTGCCCGACGGCGTGACGCCGCTCGGTGCTCGACCCCCCGCCCGACGCAATACCGTGGGCCCATGAGCTCGACCGCAGCACCCGCACCCCCGCCGCTCGACCCGACGCCCGAGACCGGCACGCCGCAGACCGTCGTCACGCCGCTCACCGAGCCGTCCGACGGGCTCGGCCACGTCGTCGACACCCCGGCGGCCTTCGCGCGCGTCGTCGACGCGTTCGCCGCCGCGAGCGGCCCGGTCGCCGCCGACGCGGAGCGCGCGTCGGGCTACCGCTACGGTCAGCGCACGTACCTCGTCCAGGTCCGCCGCGAGGGCGCGGGGACGGCGCTCGTCGACCCCGTCGCGGTGCCCGACCTGTCGCCGCTGCGCGAGGCCGTCGGCGAGGCCGAGTGGGTGCTGCACGCCGCGTCGCAGGACCTGCCGGGCCTCGCCGAGCACGGCGTGGTCCCGGCGAGCGTGTTCGACACCGAGCTCGCGGCGCGGCTGCTCGGCATGGAGCGCGTGGGCCTCGCGGCCGTCGTCGCGGACGTGCTCGGCCTGGGGCTCGCGAAGGAGCACTCGGCGGTCGACTGGTCGACCCGCCCGCTCCCCGACGACTGGCTGCGGTACGCGGCGCTCGACGTCGAGGTGCTCGTCCCGCTGCGTCGTGCGCTCGGCGAGCGGCTCGACGAGGCGGGCAAGACCGGGTGGGCGGCGGAGGAGTTCGAGGCGGTGCGGACCGCCGGTCCGCCCGCACCGCGTCCCGAGCCGTGGCGGCGGACGTCCGGCACGCACACGCTGCGCGACCCGCGCCGCCTGGCGGTCGTGCGGAGCCTGTGGGAGGCCCGCGACGCGACCGCCCGCGCGCGGGACATCGCTCCGGGCCGGGTGCTGCCCGACCGGGCGATCGTCGCCGCGGCGGAGGCGCTGCCCCGCACGGCCGGCCAGCTCGTCGAGCTTCCCCCGTTCGCGGGCAAGGGCACGCGTCGCCGGGCCGCGTACTGGCAGCGCGCGATCGACGCCGCGCTCGCGCTGCCCGCGAGCGCCCTCCCGACGACGCGCGGGCCGCGCACCGACGCCCCGCCGCCGCCGCGCGCGTGGGCCGACCGTGACCCCGGTGCCGCTGCCCGCCTGGAGGCCGCGCGCGGCGTCGTCCAGGGGATCTCGGAGCGGTTCGCGGTCCCCGTGGAGAACGTGCTCCAGCCCGACGCGCTGCGGCGCCTGTGCTGGACGCCGCCGGACCCGCTCGACGCGGCGGGGATCGCCGCGTTCCTGCACGGGCGCGGTGCGCGCGACTGGCAGGTGGCGCTCGTCGCCGAGCCCCTCGCGGAGGCGTTCGCGAGCATCGACCGGGCGTAGCGAACGGGTAGGGTCGTCCGCGTGCACGACGCGAACCTGACGATCCGGACAGTCACCGACCGCGCCTCCTGGGACGCCCGGGTGAACGAGCTCGGCGGCCACCCCCTCCAGCTCTGGGGCTGGGGCGAGGTCAAGGCCACGGGAGCATGGACCCCGCACCGCGTGGAGGCGGTGGACGCCGACGGACGCGTCCGCGGCCTGGCACAGGTGCTCGTGCGCTCGCTCCCGGCGCAGTTCAAGGCGCTGTGCCACGTGCCGCGCGGTCCGGTGATCGCGCCGGCCGGGCCGTCGGGCACGGGACCAGGCACGTGGGGGTCCGGACCGGGTGTGGGCGACGACGCGACGCGCGACGCCGTGACCCGGGCGGTCGTCGCGTGGTGCAAGTCGACCGTCGGTGGCGTGGGCATCACGATCGAGCCCGACTGGCCGGTCGGGACCCACCTCGCGCTCCCGGACGCCCGGCCCGCGGCGAACCCGATCCTCTACCCGGTGACCCTGATCCTCGACCTGACGAAGTCGCAGGACGAGCTGACGAAGGCCATGGGCAAGACGACGCGGTACGACATCCGCAAGGCCGCCCGCACGGGCCTCGAGGTGCGCCGCGTGACGGACGAGGCGGAGGTGCGCCAGGTCCTGGACGTCTACCACGAGACGGCCGAGCGCGCGGGCTTCGCGCTCCACGACGACGAGTACTACCTCGCGATCCACCGCGAGCTCGGCGAGCACTCGGTGCTCGTCGCCGCGTTCTCCGAGGGCGCGCCGGTGTCCTTCGTGTGGTGCGTGTCGTCCGCGACGACGTCGTTCGAGCTCTACGGCGGGATCAACGACGCGGGGCGCAAGCTGCGCGCGAACGCGCCCGTGAAGTGGCACGCGATCACGCTCGCCCAGGACGCGGGCCTCGTGCGCTACGACATGAACGGTCTGCTCAACGACGGGATCAGCGAGTTCAAGCGCAGCTTCGCCCAGCACGACGACGAGCTCGTGCACAGCGTCGACGTGCCGTTCTCGATGTGGTACTCGGCGTGGAACAAGGGCCTGCCGACCGCGAAGAAGGTCGTGCGCAAGCTCCGCGGGAGCCGCTGACCGACGCTCTGGGGCTTCCCTCGCCACTCCGAGAGACCCGGTATCGCCCGATGCGATACCGGGTCTCTTCATGTCGTAGCATCGGTCTCGTGCTTTACCGATACTCGCGGTAGCGTGTATCGCACGTACGACCCCCGAGCGGTGCCGCTCCCGGACACCGCCGTCCCGACCATCTGCATCGGATGGAGATGCCATGACCGTGGCCAACGAGGCCCCCTCTCCCACCTCGGCACCCACCCAGGCCGCGCGCCGCCGCCCCGTCCGCGACGTCGTCTTCGTCGAGGGCGTGCGCAGCCCGTTCGGCAAGGCGCGCCCCGACGGGATCTACGCCGAGACGCGCGCGGACGACCTCGCCGTGAAGACGATCCGCGAGCTCCTGCGCCGTCGCCCCGAGCTGCCCGCCGAGCGCATCGACGAGCTCGCGCTCGCCGCGACGACGCAGACCGGCGACCAGGGCCTCACGCTCGGCCGCAGCGTGGCCGTCCTCGCGGGCCTGCCCAAGTCGGTGCCCGGCTTCGCGATCGACCGCATGTGCGCGGGCGCGATGACCGCGGTCACGACCACCGCGGCGAACGTCGCCGTGGGCGCCCAGGACGTCGTGGTCGCGGGCGGCGTCGAGCACATGGGCCACCACCCGATGGGCGAGGGGTCGGACCCGAACCCGCGGTTCGTCGCCGAGCGCCTCGTCGACTCGTCCGCGCTCGTCATGGGCGCGACGGCCGAGAACCTGCACGACCGGTATCCGCACCTCACCAAGGAGCGCGCCGACGCGTACGCCGTCGCGAGCCAGGCCAAGTACGCCAAGGCCCTCGCGAACGGCGACATCTCCCCCGACCTCGTACCGGTCGCGACGCGGTCGACCGAGCTCGGCTGGGGCTTGGCCACGGCCGACGAGCTGCCCCGCCCCGGTACCACGGTCGACTCGATCCGCGACCTCAAGACCCCGTTCCGCCCCGGCGGGAAGGTCACCGCGGGCAACGCCTCGCCGCTGACCGACGGAGCGACGGCGTGCCTGCTCGCCGCCGGCGAGGTCGCCGACGAGCTCGGCCTGCCGGCGCGCATGCGCCTCGTCGCGTACGCGTACGCGGGCGTCGACCCCGAGGTCATGGGCATCGGCCCCGTCCCCGCGACCGAGCGCGCGCTCGCGTCCGCGGGCCTGACGATCGACGACATCGGCCTGTTCGAGATCAACGAGGCGTTCGCGGTGCAGGTGCTCGCGTTCCTCGACCACTTCGGCATCGCCGACGACGACGAGCGCGTCAACCAGTACGGCGGCGCGATCGCCATGGGCCACCCGCTCGCCTCGTCGGGCGTGCGCCTCATGACGCAGCTCGCGCGCCAGTTCGAGCAGCACCCCGAGGTGCGCTACGGCCTGACGACCATGTGCGTCGGCCTCGGCATGGGCGGCACCGTCCTCTGGGAGAACCCGCACCACGCCGACTACTCCGGCCACACCCTCGAGACCGCGGAGAACTGACGATGAGCGCACCCACCGACACCCAGACCTCCGCCCCCGCCGAGCAGGGCGCCACGAAGGAGACCTCGCGCGGCGAGCGCGTCACGCACTCGCTCGTGCGCGACGTCGCGCTCCCCGGCGGGACGGGCACGCTCGCCCTGCTCACGCTCGACAACGGGCTCGACCACACCAAGCCGACGACGCTCGGCCCCGAGGGCCTCGCCGAGCTGCACACGGCTCTCGAGGCGCTGCGCCGCCGGGCGGCGGACGGCGAGATCGTCGCCGTCGCGATCACGGGCAAGCCGTACTTCCTCGCCGCCGGCGCGGACCTCACGCAGGCCGCGGCCGTCCAGGTCCGCGACGACGCGCTCGCCCTCGGGCGGGCCGGTCACGCCGCCTACACGCTGCTCCAGGACATGGGCGTGCCGACGTTCGCGTTCGTCAACGGCGTCGCTCTCGGCGGCGGCCTCGAGGTGGCGCTCAACTGCACGTACCGCACCGTCGCCTCCGACGCCGGCGCGCTCGCGCTGCCCGAGGTCGGCCTGGGCCTGGTCCCGGGCTGGGGCGGCGCCTACCTCGTGCCGCGCCTGCTGGGCGTCGAGAAGGCGATGGACGTCATCCTCGCCCGCCCGGCCGCGAACAAGCCGTTCAAGGCCAAGGAGGCGTACGAGATCGGGCTCGTCGACGCGTTCTTCGAGGCCCCCGACTTCCTCGAGTCGTCGCTGCGCTGGGCCGAGGCCGTGCTGCGCGGCGAGATCGTCGTCGAGCGTCGCGAGCTCGACCCGCAGCCCGTGTGGGACGCCGTCGTCGCGGGCACGCGCCAGCGCCTCGACGCCGTGGTCGCGGGCTCCCGCCCCGCCCCGTACCGCGCGCTCGACCTGGTCGCCGCCGCGCGCACCGCGTCGCGCGAGGAGGCGTTCGCCGCCGAGGACGAGGCCCTCGCGGACCTCATCATGAGCGACGAGATGCGCGCGAGCGTCTACGCGTTCCAGCTCGTCTCGAAGGGCAAGCGGCCGCAGGGCGCGCCCGACGCGAAGCTCGCCCGCCCGGTCACCCGCGTCGGGATCGTCGGCGCCGGGCTCATGGCGGCACAGATCGCGCTGCTGTTCGCCCAGCGCCTCCAGGTGCCGGTCGTCATGCGCGACCTCGACCAGGAGCGCGTCGACAAGGGTCTCGGCTACGTGCGCGCGACGGTCGAGAAGCTCGTCGGCTCGGGCCGCATGTCCGCGGACACCGGCGCGCGCATCGTCGGCTCGGTCCACGGCACGACCGAGCTCGGCGACTTCGCGGGCTGCGACGTCGTCATCGAGGCGGTCACGGAGATCCTGGGGCTCAAGAAGAAGGTCTTCGCCGAGCTCGAGGGCGTCCTCTCGCCCGACGCCGTGCTGCTGACCAACACGTCCGCGCTGTCGATCACGGAGATGGCGGCCGACCTGCAGCACCCCGAGCGCGTCGTCGGGATGCACTTCTTCAACCCGGTCGCCCAGATGCCGCTCGTCGAGATCATCCAGGCGGCCAAGACGGACGACGCCGCGCTCGCCACGGCGTTCGCCATGACGAAGAAGCTCCGCAAGACGGCCGTCCTCGTCGCCGACCGCCCCGGGTTCGTCGTCAACCGCCTGCTCATCCTGCTCATGGGCAAGATCGTCGAGGCGGTCGAGAGCGGCACGCCGGTCGAGGTCGCGGACCGCGCCGTCGCGCCGCTCGGCCTGCCGATGCCGCCGTTCGCGCTGTTCGACCTCGTCGGCCCGGCCGTGGGCCTGCACGTCCTCACGTCGCTGCGCGAGGACCTGGGCGAGCGGTTCCCCGAGTCCCCCGGCCTCCAGCGCATCGTCGACGAGCAGATCCCCGTCGTCCTCGACGCGCCGAAGGGCCTGCCCAAGCCCGTCGACCCGGCGATCCAGCGGGTCTTCGGAACCGGCGAGGCGGGCGGTGCGGGGGCGCTGGACGAGGCCGGCGTCCTCGACTCCGTGCTCACCGCGCTCACGCAGGAGATCGGGCTCATGCTCGACGAGGGCGTCGTCGCGAGCCCGTCCCAGATCGACCTCTGCATGATCCTCGGCGCGGGGTGGGGCTTCCACCTCGGCGGTATCACGCCGTACCTGGACCGCGCTGGGTACAGCGAGAAGGTCCTGGGCCACCGGTTCCTGCCCGACGGCGTCGCGAACGTCCCGGCGGCTTCGCGCGCCTGACCGACCGGGGTCGGACACCGGGCCGCGAGCGCCCTCCCGTGGTCGTACGACGACCACGCGGAGGTTCCGCTCGCGGCCCGATCCGTCGCCGTCGCGCGCTCCGTAGCGTCGTGGGCATGACGAACCGCACCCCCGCCCAGCCTCCGACCGACCTCCCCCTGACCACGACCGCACGCGGCACGACCGAGCGCCGGATGCTCGGCGCCCTCACGCTCGCCGCCGGTGCCGCGCTCCTCCTGTCCGCGTGCGGCAGCATCGGTGAGGCGGTCGCCGAGAACCGCGCGGGCCACACCAAGACCTACGAGTTCGCGACCGGGAAGGCCGGCAAGGCCGATGCCGTGCTCCCCGACTGGGTCCCCGACTCCGCCACCGACGTACGGGAGGTGGTCCGCACGACCGGTGACGAGCGGATCCTCACGATGACGGCCGACCTCGGCGCGCTGCCCGAGAGCTGCACCCCCGTCTCGGCGCAGCACCCGCTGGAGCCTCGGCCCGAGCGTGGCGAGCTGACCGCCGCGGACTACCGCACGACGGCGACGCTCCAGGCGTCGTGGTGGGACGAGGGCACCGAGCAGTCCGCGACCGCGATGTGCGGGAAGTGGTGGGTCGGGTCGCGCGACGGCGCGCTGTTCGGGTTCACGCCCGAGCTGAAGGTCGTCGAGGTCGAGGAACAGCCCGACCCCGCCTGAGTCAGTCCTCCCAGCCCATGCGCAGGACCTCGAACGCGACCGCGTGCGTGACGGCCATGCGAGCGCCCGTGGGCGCGCTCATGGAAGCGAGGAACGCGGCCGGGTCGAAGTCCGCCCAGCCGAGGCCGTCGAGGTAGGCGGCGTGCGCGCGGAGGGACGCGACGCCCGCGTCGAAGGTCGCGCTGACGTCGACGCCGTGCGCGGCGTCGGGCGAGGCCGCGACCCAGACCTGGCGCACGCCGCCCCAGGGTTCGACGCCGTCCGTCTCGACCTGCTCGCGGAACACCCACCGGTTCCCCGCGTCGCGCACGGCGTCCACGACGGCGCGTCCCGTCGCGATGTGGTCCGCCTGGTTGAGCATCCCGCCGGGGAACGTCTCGCGGTAGTTCCCGGTGATCACGACGTCCGGCCGGTGGCGCCGGATCGCCCCGGCGATCGCCCGTCGCAGCGGTAGCCCGTACTCGAGCACGCCGTCCGGCAGCCCGAGGAACTCGACCTCCTCGACGCCGACGATCCGCCCGGACTCGATCTCCTCCGCCTCGCGCACGCGCCGCGCCTCGTCGGGGTCCATGCCGTCGATTCCGGCCTCGCCGCTCGTCACCATGCAGTACACGACCCGCTTGCCCTGGCCCGTCCATCGCGCGACGGCCGCGGCGGCGCCGAACTCCATGTCGTCGGGATGGGCGACGACGGCGAGCGCCGTGGACCAGTCCTCGGGCAGCGGGGTGAGCGGGGGCAGGGCGTCTGTCGCGGTCATGACGCCACGCTATGCCGCAGCACGGCACCGAGCGCGACGACGGCGCAGGGCCGGGACTGCGTCAGTGCTCCACGGGCGCATCCTCGACCGACGTCACCGCCGGGTCGACGAACAACCGGGCCCGCTCGGCGTCGACCACGGCGCGCGCGAGCGACGCCTCGGACACGTCGACCGCGCCCGCGACCTCCTCCGCGAGCGCGCTGCGGCGCGCGTACGCGTCGAACAGCCGGGCCTTCGTCCCGAGCAGGCGCACGAGGTGCTCGTCGACGCTGTCGACCGTGAGCAGGCGGTGCACCTGGACCGTCTCGACCTGACCCATGCGGTGGGCACGGGCGACCGCCTGCGCCTCGGTCGTGGGCTTGGTCTGGGGCTCGCACAGGACCACCACGGAGGCGGCCTGGAGGTTGAGGCCCACTCCCCCGACGTCGATCTGGCTCACGAGCACGCGCGGCGTCTCGGCCGCCGTGAAGTCGTCGACGATGGTCTGGCGCGTCCGCGCCGGGACCGAGCCGGTCAGCGGCGCGAGGGCGAGGCTGCCGAGCGCGCGCACGACGACGTCGACGACGTCCCGGAAGTACGAGAACACCACGACCTTGCGCCCGTTCTCGGCCGCCTCGCGCGCGATCTCGACGAGCCGACGCAGCTTCGCCGAGTCCTCCGGGTGGTCGACGGCGAACGCCGCGCGGCGCATCGCCATGAACGACCCGGCCGCGACCGCCTCGCGGTACGCCGCGCCGTCGACCGCCCCGAGCCGCTCCCACTCGTCCACCTGCACGAGCTCGGGCAGCTCCTCGAGCACGTCCTCGGCGTTGCGCCGCAGGTAGGCGGGCGCGACGGCGTGCCGGAACGCGTCGGGGCCCGCCGCGCCGTGGGCCGCGTCGAGGCGGGCGGCGAGCTCCGGCTGGAGGTAGCCCAGCAGGGTGCGGAACTCCTCGACCCGGTTCTCCATGGGGGTGCCGGTGAGGAGCAGCACGTGCTCGATCGCGCGCGCCAGAGCCGCGACGGCCACCGATCGCTTCGCGAGCGGGTTCTTCACGTAGTGCGCCTCGTCCACGACGAGCACGGCAGGACCGGCGGCCGCGGCCGTCGCGAACGCCTCGGTCCCGGCACGGCGCAGGCCCGCGAACGTCACGACCGCGACGCCGCCGGTCGCTCGCCACGCCTCGGCGGCCTCGTCGCGGTCCTCGCCGTGGACGGCGCGCACCGGGAGGTCCGCGTGCGCGCGCAGCTCGCGCACCCAGTTCTCCAGGACGCTCGCGGGGCACACGACGAGCGCGTGCGTCGCGCCGCGCGCGACGAGGTGCGCGACGACGGCGATCGCCTGCACGGTCTTGCCGAGCCCCATCTCGTCCCCGAGCACGACGCGGCGCTGCGCGAGCGCGAAGCGTGCACCGAACGCCTGGTACCCGCGCAGCGACACCCGCAGCAGCGACTCGTCGAGCGCCTGGGTCTGCACGCGGTCGACGAGCTCCGCGGGGAGGTGCCCCTCCGCCGCGGCGACGTCACGACCGGTGGGGGCGACGCCGTCGAGCAGCGCGTAGTACGCGGCGGACCGGTGTCGGAAGTCTGCCCAGGCCTCGTAGGGGCGGGCGGGCTCGGTAACGAGCGTGGTGACACGACGGGCTTCCTCGGCCAGCCCCGTCAACCGGGCCCGCTCCGCGACCCCGGCGAGCGTCGCCACCGCCGCGAACGCCCGACGGCGCCGCTCGCCCCACGCGAGGAGCCGGCGCGGCCCGCTCGCGGCGACGAGCGCGTCGTCGTGCACGCGGTCGTGCTCCGCGAGCGCGGCGCGCACCTGGTCGCCGTACCGGGCGACGGCGGCGTCAGCCTGGTCGAGCGTGAGCAGCGCCTGGACGAGCGCGGTCGCGACCGGGTCCGTCGGCGTGAGGTCGATCCGGAAGCGCAGGCTCTCCCGCACCGCGCGCGCGACCTGCTCGGCCGCGGCGAGCAGGTGCGTCGCGGTCTGCGGGCCGATCTCGGGCAGCTTCTCGAGCCCGGTCCGCCCAAGGCGCGCGACCTCGCCCACCGTGCGCACGCCCTTGTCCGCAAGCGCCCCGAGCCGCAGGCGCTCGCGCGTCACGTCGCGCAGCGATTCGACGTCCACGGTGTCGAGCCGGGCGAGGACCTTCTCCTCGCGGCTGTCGCCGAACGCCGAGCGCACCTGCTCACGCGCCTCCGCCGGGGCCGCCGCGAGCCCCGCGAGCAGCGTGGCGAGGGCGTCCGCCTCCGCGACGACGGTCCGCGCCGTGGCGACGTCGGGCCGTGGGACAGGAAGGCTCATCCGAGACCGGTGTCCGAGACGTCGCGATCGGCGAGCCAGCGCTCCATCCGGGCCTGGGCTGCGTCGAGGAACGCCGTCTTGTCGCGCGTGTAGTCGTCGTAGTCGTCGGCGTCCGCGTGGCGCGCGGCGAGGCTCCGCTTCGTCGCCTCGTAGGCCGCGGCCTCGGCGGGGTCCTCGCGCAGCCAGTCGCGGAACGCGACAACGTACGCGGCGAAGGGTGAGTCGAGGCGTCGGACGTGCAGGATCACGGGCGGCTCGGCGCCGACGCCGGGGCGGGTGAGCAGCCGCTTGCGGTACTTCTCCGGGTCCGGGTCGGCGCCCGGGCGCGGGTTGTCCCGGTACACGCCCGGGGAGTCCGGGCGCGCCCCGCGCTCGATCGAGAACCCGAGCGGCCCGAGCGCCCCCGCCGGCGCCGCTTCCGAGGGCAGGGGCGTCGTGCGCACCTGGAGGTCGATGATCGGCTTCGCGGCGAGCCCGGGGACCGCTGTCGACCCGATGTGCTCCACCACGACCGGGTCGGCGCCGTCACGGCTCGCGAGGTCGGCCAGGGCGCCGGCGACGCGGTCGGTCCACCGCGCGCCGGTCTCGGTCCATCGAGGGTCGTGGGCGTCGACGGTCGCTGCGGGCACCCCCGCACCCTACGACCTGCCCCCGCTCGGTGCACCGTCCCCGCGAGACATGAGAAGTGGCCCCAGGACCAGGTCGGTCCGGGGCCACTTCTCACGTCTCGCCGAGCGAGCGCTCGTCGGTGCTCGTCAGGTCAGTACGTCGTCAGGCCATGGGCGCGGAACTGGTCGCGCACGCGCTCCGTGAGCTCCGGGGGCGGCGCGGGCGTGTCGTCGAGCTCGTAGGTGCGACCGAGGGCGTCCCACTTGTCGCGGCCCATCTGGTGGAAGGGCAGCACCTCGACGCGCGTCACCGTGCCGGGCCGGGTCGCGTTGAGCGAGGCCGCGTACTCCGCGACCTTCTCCACGTTGTCCACGTCGTCGGTGAGGCCCGGGACGAGGACGAAGCGCACCCAGACCTCGGGCGCGTGGCCGGTGAGGCCGCGCTCGGCGATACGCCGCCCGAACCTCAGGGTCGGCTCGAGGTCGCGGCTCGTCACCTTCTTGTAGGTGTCGGGGTCGCCCGACTTCACGTCGAGCAGCACGAGGTCCGCGTCGTCGAGCATGGCGTCGGTCGCGTTCGCGCCGAGGAAGCCCGACGTGTCGAGCGCGGTGTGCACGCCCATCGCCTTCGCGCCCCGCAGGACGCGCGCGGCGAACGCGGGCTGCATGAGCACCTCGCCGCCGGAGAGCGTGAGACCCCCGTGCGTGGCCCGGAACACCGGCAGGTAGCGCTTGACGCGCCCCAGGAGCTCGTCCGCCGTGACGGGCCTGCCGTCCTTCATGGCGAACGTGTCGGGGTTGTGGCAGTACAGGCACCGCAGCGGGCACCCGTTGAGGAACACCGTGAGCCGGGTCCCCGGCCCGTCCACGGCGGTGACGAGCTCCCAGGAGTGGACCGAGCCGAGCTCGCCCGCGCGCATCGCCGCGAGCTTGTCGGCCCGGTCCACGTCCGCGACCGTCAGCCCGTCCAGGCCCGCGCCCGCCCGGCGGGCGTGGCCCACCGGGGTGCCCGGCGCCGCGGGCTCGCCCGTCGTCGTCGGCGCGCCCGGGACATCGAGGCGCGTGGCGTCGTCGGGCAGGGTGCCCCCGGCGACGCCGCACCCGCGCGCCGCGCCAGGTCGGCGGGCAGTGGGGCCGGGAAGGGTGACGGTCATGACTGGCTCCTCAGCGCTCGTTCAGAGCGCGCCGTGGAAGGTGCGCGAGAGCACGTCGAGCTGCTGCTCGCGCGTGAGGCGGACGAAGTTCACCGCGTACCCGGACACGCGGATCGTCAGCTGCGGGTAGTTCTCCGGGTGGTCCATGGCGTCCAGGAGCGTCTCGCGGTTCAGCACGTTGACGTTCATGTGGTATCCCTCGGACCCGATGTAGGCGTCCAGGAGGCCGGCGAGGTTGGTGACCTGCTCCTCCTTGGTGCGCCCGAGGCCGCTCGGCACCACCGTGTTGGTCAGCGAGATGCCGTCCTGCGCCTCGTCGTACGGCAGCTTGGCCACCGAGAGCGCCGAGGCGAGCATGCCGTGCGTGTCGCGCCCGTTCATCGGGTTGGCACCCGGGGCGAACGGCTCGCCGGCCCGGCGGCCGTCGGGCGTGTTGCCCGTCGCCTTGCCGTACACGACGTTCGACGTGATGGTCAGGACCGACTGCGTGGGCACCGCGTCACGGTACGTCGGGTGCGTGCGCACCTTCGCCATGAACCGCTCGACGAGGTCGACGGCGATCGCGTCGGCCCGGTCGTCGTCGTTGCCGAACGTCGGGTACTCGCCCTCGGTCACGTAGTCGACGACGAGGCCGCGCTCGTCACGGACGACGGAGACCTTCGCGTGCTTGATCGCCGAGAGCGAGTCCGCCGCGACCGACAGTCCCGCGATGCCGCACGCCATGGTCCGCAGCACGTCCTTGTCGTGCAGCGCCATCTCGATGCGCTCGTACGCGTACTTGTCGTGCGACCAGTGGATGCAGTTGAGCGCCTCGACGTAGGTCTCGGCCAGCCAGTCCATGGTCGCGTCGAACTTCGCCATGACGTCGTCGAAGTCGAGCACGTCGCCCTCGACCGGGGCCGCCACCGGCGAGACCTGCTTGCCGGAGATCTCGTCGCGCCCGCCGTTGATCGCGTAGAGCAGCGTCTTGGCGAGGTTCACGCGTGCGCCGAAGAACTGCATCTGCTTGCCGACCCGCATCGGGGACACGCAGCACGCGATCGCCGCGTCGTCGCCCCAGGCTGCCCGGATGAGCTCGTCCGACTCGTACTGGACGGCCGACGTGTCGATCGAGACCTGTGCGCAGTAGTCCTTGAACCCCTGCGGCAGCTCCGGGCTCCAGAACACCGTCATGTTCGGCTCGGGGGCCGGGCCGAGGTTGTAGAGCGTCTGGAGGAAGCGGAACGAGTTCTTGGTGACGAGCGGCCGCCCGTCCTCGCCCATGCCACCGATGGTCTCGGTGACCCAGGTCGGGTCGCCGGAGAACAGCGCGTCGTACTCGGGCGTGCGCAGGAAGCGCACGATGCGCAGCTTGATGACGAAGTCGTCGATGATCTCCTGGGCCTCGGACTCCGTGATGCGCCCGGCCTCGAGGTCGCGGTCGATGAACACGTCGAGGAACGTCGACGTGCGCCCGAGCGACATCGCGGCGCCGTTCTGCTCCTTCACCGCGGCGAGGTAGGCGAAGTAGAGCCACTGCACGGCCTCGCGCGCCGACGTCGCCGGGCCGGAGATGTCGTAGCCGTACTCGGCCGCCATCTCCTTGAGCTCGCCGAGCGCGCGGATCTGCTCGGCGTGCTCCTCGCGCTCGCGCACGACCTTCTCGCTGAACGGCTGCGTGTCGAGCCCGAGCTTGTCGAGCTTCTTCGCGGCGATCAGCGCGTCGACGCCGTAGAGCGCGACGCGGCGGTAGTCGCCGATGATCCGGCCGCGGCCGTAGGCGTCGGGGAGGCCCGTGATGATGTGCGAGCTGCGGGCCGCGCGCACGTTCGGCGGGTAGACGTCGAACACGCCCTGGTTGTGCGTCTTGCGGTACTCGGTGAAGACCTTCTTCAGGGTCTCGTCGACCTCGTAGCCGTAGGTCTCCAGGGCACCCTCGACCATGCGCCAGCCGCCGTTGGGCATGATCGCGCGCTTCAGGGGCGCGTCGGTCTGGAGGCCGACGATCACCTCGTGGGCCTTGTCGATGTAGCCGGGCGCGTGCGCCGTGATCCCGGCGGGCGTGTGGGTGTCGACGTCGTAGATCCCCATCTCCCGCTCCTCCGGGAACATGGCCGACAGCGTGCTCCAGATCCCCGTCGTGCGCTCCGTGGGTCCGGCGAGGAACGACGCGTCGCCCGTGTACGGGCGGTAGTTGCGCTGGATGAAGTCGCGCACGTCGACCGTGTCGCGCCACGGGCCGTCGGTGAAGCCCTCCCACGCGGGGACGTGCGCGGTGTCGTGCTGCGGGTCGACGCTGCCCTCCACCGCACGGCCGCCGCTCGTCGTGCCGGGTGCCTCGGAAACGCTGGTCATCTGGACCTCCCTCGTGCCTGACGCGCGGGTCCGCGCGCCGGCCGGACCCGCCGGTCTCCCCGGGCCCCGGGTGGAGGCCCTCGGTCGAGGTCGACGGGCTCCTTCGCCACCTCCAGGCTAGGTTCACGGCGCTCCTCGCGGAGGAGTTTCGAGGTGTCCGGGGACCTAGGTCCCGAGCCGGACGGGACCCCGCACGAACCGCGAGATCTCGCGGTTTCCACGCCCCTCGCAGCTCGTCACGACCACCCCTTGTGATGACCTTCACAAGCCCGCGGGCCTGTCGGTGACCGCGGCAGCGCCCGCCCGTGACGCACGACACGGACGCACGTCACACGCCCGCCCGACGTGCTCGCGGCTTCCGTGTGAGACTGCCCGGGTGAAGCGCACCGTAGGGGTCGAGGAAGAGTTCCTGCTCGTCGGCGACGACGGCCACCCGGTCGCCCGGGCCGCGGAGGCCCTGGAGGCGTCGGGCACCGACGAGAAGGGCGGCGGGACCGGCTCGCTCGAGTCGGAGTTCATGGAGGAGCAGCTCGAGACCGCGACCCACCCGCGGCGCGAGCTCGACGACCTCGCGACCGAGATCCGCGAGGGCCGTCGGCGTGCTCAGGAGGCCGCGGACCGCGTCGGCGCCCGGGTCGCCGCGCTCTCCACCTCGCCCCTGCCCTTCGAGGGCACCACCGTCTCCCGCCTGCGCTATCTCGAGGCCCGCGCCGCGTTCGGGCTCACGGCGCGCGAGCAGCTCACGAGCGGGTGCCACGTGCACGTCGCCGTCGCGGACGACACCGAGGGCGTCGCGGTCCTCGACCGCATCGGGCCGTGGCTCTCCACGCTCCTCGCGCTGAGCACCAACTCCCCGTTCTGGCAGGGCCAGGACAGCGGGTACGCGAGCTTCCGGTCCCAGGTCTGGTCCCGCTGGCCGACGTCGGGCCCGACCCGGGCGTTCGGCTCGCCCGAGGCGTACCGCGACGCGGTCGACACCCTCGTCGCGACCGGCACGATCCTCGACGAGAACATGGTCTACTTCGACGCCCGGCTGTCGTCGCGCTACCCGACGGTCGAGATCCGAGTCGCCGACGTGTGCCTCGACCCCGACACGGCGACGCTCCTCGCGGCCCTCAGCCGTGGCCTCGTCGAGACCGCGGCACGCGAGGCCGCGGACGGCGTCGCGCCCCCGGAGCTCCGCCCCGAGATCCTGCGGACCGCGTCGTGGCGCGCCGGGCGCTCGGGCCTCGAGGAGGACCTCGTCTCGCCGCTCACGTGGCGCCCGGCCCCGGCGCACGACGTCGTCGGGCTGCTCGTCGCGCACGTCCGTGACGCGCTCGTCGACGCGGGCGACCTCGACGCCGTGACGGAGCTCCTCGGACGCCTCTGGTCCGGCGGGAACGGTGCCCAGCGCCAGCGCACGTGGCACGCCGCGTCGGGCGGGGACCTGCGCGCCGTGGTCGAGGAGGCCGTGAAGGTCACGCACTCCTGATCGACCCCGAGGAGGCCGGGGCGCTGTGCGCGGCGACCCCGGCCGGTGTGCCTCAGACGGTGACCGCGGCGCAGACCGCGAGCGCCTCGAGGGTCGTGGTCGCGACGACCTCGGGCGCGTCGCCGCCCGCCCAGACCTGGCCGTGCGAGACCCACGCCGTGCGCACGCCGGCCGCACGACCCGCCGCGACGTCGAGGTGGGCGGCGTCGCCGACCATCCAGACGCCGGCGCGGTCGGCGTCGTGCGCCCCGACGCGGTCGAGCGCGATCTCCAGCAGCCGCGGGTCGGGCTTGGCGACGCCCTCCTCGTCGGAGACGACGACCGCGTCGACGTGCGCCTCGACCGCACAGCGGGCGACCTTGCCGCGCTGCTGGGCGGACGTGCCGTTCGTGACGACGACGACCCGGTCGCCGCGGGCGCGCAGCGCGTCGAGGGCATCGAGCACGCCGGCGTAGGCGCGCACGTGCTCGAGGATGCCGTGACGGAAGCGGGTCACCACGGCGTCCAGGTCCGCCTCGCCGCCCAGCCCGAGCCGGTCGACGATGACGCGGGCCACGTCGCGCTTGGGCGCGTGGCCACCCTGGTCGGCCGCAACGATCGCCGCGAGGTCGGAGGCGTCGCGCCCGGCGCGCGCGACGGCGTCGGCCGCCCAGGCGGCGAACGCGTCGTCGCGACCGACGAGCGTGTTGTCGAGGTCCAGGAGCCAGATCACGCGCGGGACCCTAGCGCGACACACCCGGACGTCGCTGCGGTGTCCACGCCGGGAGAGCGGTGCTCGGGCGGCCGTCCGCGGGGCCGAGCGGACCGACGGCGCGCGCTCAGCCGCGCGCGAGGGCCGCCAGCGCGTCCAGCGCGTCGCGCGCGACGTCGGCCGCCGTGAGCCGGTTGGCCGACGCGACCTGGTCCCGGGTCGCGTGGTCGAGGAACTGGGCGGGCAGCCCGAGCGCGTGCACGGGCGTGCGCACGCCGGCCTCGAGCGAGCGCTGCGCGAGCAGCGCGCCCACGCCGCCGTCCGCGACGCCGTCCTCGACGCTCACGACGAGATCGTGCTCGCCCGCGAGCTTGACCAGCGCGCTCGGCATCGGCAGGACCCACGTCGGGGACGCGACCGTGACGTCGACCCCGTGGGCCGTGAGCGACTCCGCCGCGTCGAGCGCGACCCGCGCCATGGACCCAGGACCGACGAGCAGGACCCGAGCGCGGGGGGTCGTGCCCTGCGGAGCGGTCGTCGGCGCCTCGCCCGGCACCGCGAGCAGGTCCACGCCGTCCACGGTGTCGACGGCGGGGAGCGGGTCCCCGAGCGCCCCCTTGGGGTAGCGCACGACGGTCGGCGCGTCGTCGACGTCCACGGCCTCGCGCAGCGCCGTCCGCAGCGTCTCCTCGTCGCGCGGCGCGGCGAGCCGCAGGCCGGGCACGATGCGCAGCATCGCCATGTCCCACATGCCGTTGTGGCTCGCGCCGTCGTCGCCCGTGATGCCCGCGCGGTCGAGGACGAACGTCACCCCGGCCTTGTGCAGGGCGACGTCCATGAGGACCTGGTCGAACGCGCGGTTGAGGAACGTCGCGTACACGGCGACGACGGGGTGCAGCCCCGCGAACGCCATGCCCGCCGCGGAGGTGGCCGCGTGCTGCTCGGCGATGCCGACGTCGAACGTGCGCTCGGGGAACGCCTGCGCGAACGGCTTGAGGCCCACGGGCTCGAGCATCGCCGCGGTGATCGCGACGACGTCGGACCGGCGGCGCCCGATCTGCACGATCTCGTCCGCGAAGACGCTCGTCCAGCCGAAGCGCGACGGCGCGACCGGGAGCCCGGTCTCGGGGTGGATCTTCCCGACGGCGTGGAAGCGGTCGGCGACGTCCTGCTCGGCGGGCGTGTACCCGCGGCCCTTCTCGGTGATCGCGTGCACGATCACGGGCGCCCCGTACGCCTTGGCCCGGCGCAGCGCGTGCTCCATGGCCTCGACGTCGTGGCCGTCGACGGGGCCGACGTACTTGATGCCGAGGTCCTCGAACATCCCCTGCGGGGCGACGACGTCCTTGAGGCCCTTCTTCAGGCCGTGGAGCCACTCGTACGCGAACCGACCCGGAGCGCCGGACCGGTTGAGGGTCCGCTTGCCCCACTGGAGGAAGCTCTCGTAGCCGTGCGTGGTGCGCAGCGTCGACAGGTGGTGCGCGAGCCCGCCGATCGTGGGCGAGTAGGAGCGGCCGTTGTCGTTGACCACGACGACGAGGCGACGGTCCTGGGACTCGGCGATGTTGTTCAGCGCCTCCCAGGCCATGCCGCCGGTGAGGGCACCGTCGCCGATGACCGCGACGACGTGGCGGTCGGTGAGACCCCGCACGACGTTCGCCTTCGCGATGCCGTCGCCCCACGAGAGCGCGGTCGACGCGTGCGAGTTCTCGACGACGTCGTGGTCGGACTCGGCGCGCGACGGGTAGCCGGACATGCCGCCCTGCTTGCGCAGCGCCGAGAAGTCCTGGCGCCCCGTGAGGAGCTTGTGCACGTAGGACTGGTGCCCCGTGTCGAACACGAACGTGTCCGTCGGCGACGAGAAGACGCGGTGCATGGCGATCGTGAGCTCGACGACCCCGAGGTTCGGGCCGAGATGTCCCCCGGTGCGGGAGACGGAGTCGACGAGGAACGCACGGATCTCGCCGGCGAGCTCCTGCGTCTGCTCGAGGGTCAGCCGTTGCACGTCCTCGGGCGAGGTGATCGTGCCAAGCAGGCTCATGCAGATGCTCCGTTCCGTTCCCGTGCGACCAGCCACCCAACTCTAGGCGGTCCGGGCGGGTGACCTGCGCCGCGGTGCGCAGGGCGACGGGACCTTCACGCCATTGACGCACACTCCAGCGTCGGACGCACGGACCGGCCGTCCGTGGAAGGTCACTTCCGCTCTGCGGACAACGGAGGGCCACGACCTCGTAGGATGGGGGTATGCGCTTCCTGCCCGGACAGTCCCCCGCGACCGACCTCACCTACGGCGACGTCTTCCTCGTCCCGTCGCGCTCGGAGGTCACCTCGCGCTTCGACGTCGACCTCTCCTCCGCGGACGGGACGGGCACCACGATCCCCGTCGTCGTCGCGAACATGACGGCCGTCGCGGGCCGTCGCATGGCGGAGACGGTCTCGCGCCGTGGCGGCGTCGCGATCATCCCGCAGGACGTGCCGACCGACGTCGTCGCCGACGTCGTCGCCGACGTGAAGTCCAAGGACCCCGTCATCGAGACGCCGGTGGTCGTCGGCCCGCACGACACCGTCCACACGGCCCTCACCCTCATCGGCAAGCGCTCGCACGGCGCCGCGGTCGTCGTGGACGACGGGCGGCCCGTCGGCGTGGTCACGGAGGCCGACTGCGCCGACGTCGACCGCTTCACCCAGGTCCACCAGGTCATGACCACGGACCCGCTGGTCCTCGACGCGTCCGTCCTCGACGGCGGCCGCGCCGGGCTGGAGGCGGCCCACGACCAGCTCCACACCGCGCGCCTCAAGGTCGCGCCCGTGACGCGCGGCGGCGCGCTCGTCGGCGTCCTCACGCGCAAGGGCGCGCTGCGCTCGTCCGTCTACCCGCCCGCGCTCGACGTCCAGGGGCGACTCCGCGTCGGCGCCGCGGTCGGGATCAATGGCGACGTCGCCGCCAAGGCCAAGGAGCTCCTGGCGGCCGGCGTCGACGTGCTCGTCGTGGACACGGCGCACGGGCACCAGGCCAAGATGCTCCAGGCGCTCGACGCCGTGCGCTCGGTCGGTCCGGACGTCCCCGTCGTCGCGGGCAACGTCGTCACGGCGGACGGCGTGCGCGACCTCGTCGCCGCGGGTGCCGACATCGTCAAGGTGGGCGTCGGCCCGGGCGCGATGTGCACGACGCGCATGATGACCGCCGTCGGGCGCCCGCAGTTCTCCGCCGTCCTCGAGTGCGCCGCCGCGGCGCGCGAGCTCGGCAAGCACGTCTGGGCCGACGGCGGCGTGCGCCACCCGCGCGACGTCGCCCTCGCGCTCGCCGCGGGTGCCTCGCAGGTGATGATCGGCTCGTGGTTCGCCGGCACGTACGAGTCCCCCGGCGACCTGCACGACGACGGCACCGGCCGGCTCTACAAGGAGAGCTTCGGCATGGCGTCCGCGCGCGCCGTGGCCGCACGGACCGCGGGCGGCTCGCCGTTCGACCGCGCGCGCAAGGCGCTCTACGAGGAGGGCATCAGCTCGGGGCGCATGTTCCTCGACCCGCAGCGCCCGGGCGTCGAGGACCTCCTCGACCAGATCACGTCGGGGCTGCGCAGCTCCGCGACCTACGCCGGGGCGTCCAGCCTCGCGGAGTTCGCCGACCGCGCCGTCGTGGGCATCCAGTCCGCCGCGGGCTACGAGGAGGGCCGCCCGCTCC
Organism: Cellulosimicrobium sp. E-16; assembly: GCF_049913115.1. Lineage (NCBI taxonomy): Bacteria > Bacillati > Actinomycetota > Actinomycetes > Micrococcales > Promicromonosporaceae > Cellulosimicrobium > Cellulosimicrobium sp. E-16. The sequence continues at coordinate 2,158,133 of NZ_CP183974.1, read as the reverse complement.
CGGTGAGCTGGTGACCACGGCACCGCAGGGCCCCCGCGGTCCCGCGCGCGAGCAGGCTCGCCGCGCTCGCGCGCGACGGCGGCGCCTGGCCCGAGCCGTGGCGCCACGCCGTCGGCGCCGTGCGCGACGACGCCCGCGGCGCCGCCGTGCTCCTGCTGTTCGGCGCGCTCGACCGGATTCCCGCCGAGCACGCCGCAGCCTCGGTGCCGCGCGACCTCGACGTGCTCCTCCTCGCGCGCGCCGCGACGCTCGGCCACCACCCCGGCCAGGTCGCCTTCCCCGGAGGGCGGCTCGAGCCCGAGGACGGCGGCCCGGTCGGCGCCGCGCTGCGCGAGGCCGAGGAGGAGACGGGGCTCGAGCCTGACGGCGTCGACGTGCTCGGGACGCTCGGGGAGCTGCCCGTGCCGGTGAGCAACCATCTCGTGACCCCCGTCCTCGCGTGGTGGTCGCGCCCCACGCCCGTCCGCGCGGTCGACGCGGCCGAGTCCGCGCACGTGTTCCGGGTCCCCGTCGCGGACCTCCTCGACCCCGCACGGCGTCGCACCGTCGCGGTCCGGCGCGAACGCCGCGTGCACAAGAGCCCGGGATTCCTCGTCGAGGCGGACGGGCGCGAGCACCTCGTCTGGGGGTTCACGGGCGGGATCCTCGACGCGCTGTTCGACCGGCTCGGCTGGACGGAGCCCTGGGACCGGACCCGCACGCTCGACGCCCCGCTCTGACCCGACGGCGCGGCCGGGTCAGGTGGGCTCCCCCGCCGACGGGCCGGAGAGCCGGCGGCCGAACTCGGGGTCGCCCGTGAGGGTCGCGTAGGAACGGCGCACGACCTCCTCCAGGACGCCGAGGTCGACGGCGTCGAGGTCCTTCACGTAGACGCAGCCCTTGCCGACGGTGTGCGGGCCCAGGCGGTCCAGCAGCGCGGCGTGGGCGTCGACCCCGTCCATGAGGTACACGGTCGTCGCCGCCTTGCGCGGCGAGAAGCCCGCCGCGGCCATGTCGCCCTCGCGGCCGCTCGCGTAGCGGTAGTGGTACGTGCCGAACCCGACGATCGACGAGCCCCACATCCGCGGCGGCTCCCCCGTGACGCGGGACAGGAGCTCGACGAGACGGTGCGCGTCGCGGCGCCGGACGGGGTGCTCCACCGCCGCGAGGTACGCCTCGACGTCGGCGTCCGTGGGCTGGGTCGTGTTCTCGCTCGCCATGCCCCAGTCTCTCGCGGCACGGCTCCGGCGCGCGAGGTCGGCACTCCCGCGCAGGTCCGGCAGCCACGACCGCCGGTCTCGGCAAGACGTGCCGGGCTCGCCGCGGTCGCCCTCCGGACCGCCCGGGGACGACGGCGGGGCGCCCACCTCGAGAGGTGAGCGCCCCGCCGGGGTGCGTCTGCGCCGTCGGGCAGGCCCGCAGCGCTAGCGGTGGCTCACGCCACCAGGGAGCGCAGCACGTACTGGAGGATGCCGCCGTTGCGGTAGTAGTCCGCCTCGCCGGGGGTGTCGATGCGCACGACCGCGTCGAACTCGACGCTCGTGCCGTCGGGCTTGGTCGCGGTGACCTTCACCGTCGACGGCGTGGACCCGTCGTTCAGCGCCGTGATGCCGGCGATGTCGAAGGTCTCGGTGCCCGCGAGCCCGAGCGACGCGGCGTTCTCACCGGCCGGGAACTGCAGCGGCAGGACGCCCATGCCGATGAGGTTCGAGCGGTGGATGCGCTCGAAGCTCTCGGTGATGACGGCCTTGACACCCAGGAGCGCCGTGCCCTTGGCGGCCCAGTCGCGCGACGAGCCGGAGCCGTACTCCTTGCCGCCCAGGATGACGAGCGGCGTGCCCTGCGCGGCGTAGTCCTGCGCGGCGTCGTAGATCGTGTCCTGCGCGCCCGTGACGAAGTTGAAGGTGTAGCCACCCTCGACGTTCTCGAGGAGCTGGTTGCGCAGGCGGATGTTCGCGAACGTGCCGCGGATCATGACCTCGTGGTTCCCGCGGCGCGAGCCGTAGGAGTTGAAGTCGCGACGCGCGACGCCGTGCTCGGCGAGGTACTTGCCGGCCGGCGAGTCCACCTTGATGGCGCCCGCGGGGCTGATGTGGTCGGTCGTGACCGAGTCGCCCAGCTTGGCGAGGACGCGCGCGCCGGAGATGTCCGCCACGGGTGCCGGCTCGGCCTGCATGCCCTCGAAGTACGGGGGCTTGCGCACGTAGGTCGACTCGGTGTCCCACGCGAACGTGTCGCCCTCGGGCGTCTCGAGCGCGCGCCACCGGTCGTCGCCGGTGAAGACGTCCGCGTAGTCCTTGGTGAACATGTCGCGGTCGATCGACGCGTCGATCGTCGCCTGGACCTCGTCCGGCGTCGGCCAGATGTCGCGCAGGAAGATCGGGTGGCCCGCCTCGTCACGGCCCAGCGGGTCGTGGTCGAAGTCGAACTCCATGGTGCCCGCGAGCGCGTACGCGATGACCAGCGGCGGGGACGCGAGGTAGTTCATCTTCACGTCGGGGTTGATGCGGCCCTCGAAGTTGCGGTTGCCGGACAGGACCGACACGACGGCGAGGTCGTGCTCGTTGACCGCCTCGGAGATCTTCTCGTCGAGCGGGCCCGAGTTGCCGATGCACGTCGCGCAGCCGTAGCCGACGAGGTGGAAGCCGAGCTTCTCGAGGTACGGCCACAGGCCGGCCTTCTCGTAGTAGTTCGTCACGACCTGCGAGCCCGGGGCCATCGAGGTCTTGACCCACGGCTTGGCCGCGAGGCCCTTCTCGACCGCCTTCTTCGCAAGGAGCGCGGCGGCGAGCATGACCGACGGGTTCGAGGTGTTGGTGCAGCTCGTGATCGACGCGATCGCGACGGCGCCGTGGAACAGGTCGAACGTCGTGCCGTCCGTGTCCGTCACGCTCACGGTCTTGCGGCCGTTGGGCGTGATCGCGGGCGAGTCGGACGCCGGGAACGACTCCTTCTCCGCCTCGTCGACGAGGTCGCGGACCTCGGGCGCGTAGGTCGGCAGGTCGCGCTCGAACGCCGACTTGGCGTTCGACAGCTCGATGCGGTCCTGCGGGCGCTTGGGACCGGCGATCGACGGGACCACCGTCGAGAGGTCGAGCTCGAGGTACTCCGAGAAGACCGGCTCGACGTAGCTGTCCGACTCCGGGTCGAGCCACAGGCCCTGCTCCTTGGCGTACGCCTCGACGAGCGCGAGCTGCTCGTCGCTGCGGCCGGTGAGGCGCAGGTAGTCGATCGTCACGCCGTCGATCGGGAAGATCGCGGCCGTCGAGCCGAACTCGGGGCTCATGTTGCCGATAGTCGCGCGGTTCGCGAGCGGCACCTGGGCCACGCCCGCGCCGTAGAACTCGACGAACTTCCCGACGACGCCGTGCTGGCGCAGCATCTGGGTGATGGTGAGCACGACGTCGGTCGCGGTGACGCCCGCGGGGATCGAGCCGTTGAGCTTGAAGCCGACGACGCGCGGGATGAGCATCGACACGGGCTGGCCGAGCATGGCCGCCTCGGCCTCGATGCCGCCGACGCCCCAGCCCAGCACGCCGAGGCCGTTGACCATCGTCGTGTGCGAGTCGGTACCGACGCACGTGTCGGGGTACGCGCGCAGGGTGCCACCCACCTCACGCGTCATGATCGTGCGCGCCAGGAACTCGATGTTGACCTGGTGCACGATGCCGGTGCCCGGGGGGACGACCTTGAAGTCGTCGAACGCCGTCTGACCCCAGCGCAGGAACTGGTAGCGCTCGTGGTTGCGCTGGTACTCGAACTCGACGTTGCGCTCGAACGCGTCCGCGCGGCCCGCGACGTCGATCTGCACCGAGTGGTCGATGACCATCTCGGCCGGCGCGAGCGGGTTGATGCGCGACGGGTCCCCGCCGAGCTCGGCGACGGCCTCGCGCATGGTGGCGAGGTCGACGACGCACGGCACACCGGTGAAGTCCTGCATGATCACGCGCGCGGGCGTGAACTGGATCTCGGTGTCGGGCTGCGCTTCCGGGTCCCAGGACGCGAGCGCGCGGACGTGGTCCGCGGTGATGTTGGCGCCGTCCTCCGTGCGCAGGAGGTTCTCGGCGAGGATCTTCAGGCTGTACGGGAGGCGCTCGACACCCTCGACGGCGGACAGGCGGAAGATCTCGTACGAGTTCTCACCGACCTCCAGCGTTCCCTTCGACCCGAACGTGTCGACGCTGCTCACTCGTAGCTCCTTCGTGGCGAGACGGTGGCACGGATGCCATGGTTCAGGGGGCTTCGCCCAGCCTACGCCGGGCCGGCGCGCCGCTCAGGCCGGGTCCGGAGGACCGCCCTGGCGGTGGTCGGCGGCTCGTCCACGACCCGCTGCGACCTGCACCGCGACCAGCATACCCCATATATCTTGACGTCAAGATATATGGGGCGCTGCGCCCGCCCGAGCTCGGGCGTCCCTCACGGATCCCGGCTCAGAGGTCGCAGTCGCACAGCAGGTTGAGCTCGACGACCTGCTCGCCCTCGTCGGGCCGGGCCCACGCCTCCGCCTCGGCGCGCGACGCGAAGCTCCGCCCCGCGAGCCGCCCGTTCGGCATCAGGACGCCCACGCCCACGATGTCCCGGACGTCGTCCGAGGCATGGGCGGCCGGGTCCCCCGCCGCAGCAGCTACCGTCGTCGACCCGCTCGCGCTCGTCACGTCGCTCACCGTCCCGCTCGTCCGATGTCTTCCCCATCGTCCTCCCGGCACGCGCCGTGGCGCACCCGGGTTCGCGCAGGGCCGAGCCCGCCCGGCGGCGTCAACGCGTGAGGACGGCGACCGCCTCGACGTGGTGCGTCATCGGGAAGAGGTCGAACGCGCGCAGGGACGTGAGCCCGTAGCCGTGATCGGCGAGGTAGGAGACGTCGCGCGCGAGCGCGGCGGGGTCGCACGCGACGTACACGACCCGGGCGGGCCGGCGGGACGCGATCGCCTCGACCACGGCGCGGCCGGCGCCGACGCGCGGCGGGTCGAGCACGACGACGTCCGCGCCGGTCGGGTCGGCGGCGAGCACCTGCTCGACGGGGCCGTGGTACAGCTCCACCCGGTCGAGCCCGTGGGCGTTGCGGCGCGCGTCGCGCACCGCCCGCTCGTCGCCCTCGACGGCGACCACGGAACCCGCCGCCCCGACGGCCGCCGCCAAGGGCGAGGTGAAGAGCCCGGCGCCGGAGTAGAGGTCGAGCACGCGCGCGCCGTCGACGTCGCCCACGCCGTCGAGCACCGCGCGCGTCAGCGTGGCCGGCGCCTCGCGGTGCACCTGCCAGAACCCGCCCGCCGCGACGCGGTACTCGTGCTGCTGGTCACCCAGGACGACGCGCTCGGTCACGCTCCGGCGCGCGTTGGGGCGCGTGTCGGGCGAGCCCGACCGCCACGGCTCGCCGTCCACGAGGAGGACCGGCGCCGAGCCGACGGGCGCGACGAGCTCGATCCGCGTGCCCGGCCGCCACGTGCGCGTGAAGACCTTCTCGCGCGCCGCGAGCTCCGCGACGTCCTCGGTGGCGAGCGGCATGCCGTCCAGCGCGACGACGTCGTGGGACCGGAAGCGGTGCATGCCCGCGCGGCCCGTGCCGTCGGCGACGAGGTCCACGCGCGTCCGGTAGCCGAGCCCGCCCCGCTCGTCGTCGCCGGGCATACCTTCGACCTCTACCTGAGGGTCAAGCTCGTCGAGGTCGACCTTCCCGAGCCGACGCAGCTGCTCGGCCAGCACGTCCCGCTTCCAGCGACGCTGCGCGTCGAGCGCGACGTGCGCGAGCTCGCCGCCGCCGACGCCCCCCGGACCGGCCTCCGGCCACACCGACGGGACCCGGTCAGGCGACGCCTCGAGGATCTCGACGGCGTCGGCGCGCCAGAACTTCGCGGCTTCGCCACCCTCCGTGACGCGGGCGCGCACCCGCTCGCCGGGCAGGGTGTGGCGGACGAAGACGACCCGCCCGTCGTACCGCGCCACGCAGTGGCCGCCGTGAGCCACCGGGCCGACCTCGAGCTCGACCTCGACCTCAGGTCGAGGGTCGACGCGGGCCGACTGACGTGTCGCGCGGCCACCCTGGCGGCGGGTCGTACGGCGCCCGCCGCCGCGCGCGGCGCGACGGTCCGCGAAGGGGTCGGACGGTCGGTCGGAGGGCACGGCGGGACCACGCGAGGAGGACGGCATGCCCCCAGTATCCCGGACGCGGCCCGACCCACCCGCTGTGAGCGAGGAAACGGCCGGTTCCCGACGCGGGAGCCGGGCCCGACCCACGCCCACGACGTCGGGAGCAGTCCCGGTCAGTAGCCCGTGAAGCGCTGGCGGAAGCCCTCGCCCTCGAGGCCGGTCTGGCCCTCGGTGGACGAGAGCTGCCACGGCACCGACGCCACGACGACGCCCGGGGTGAAGAGCAGGCGACCCTTGAGCCGCAGCGCGCTCTGGTTGTGCAGGAGCTGCTCCCACCAGTGGCCCACGACGTACTCGGGGATGTAGACCACCACGAGGTCGCGCGGGGACTCGCGGCGGACCGAGCGCACGTACGACAGCACCGGGCGCGTGATCTCGCGGAAGGGCGAGTCCAGCACGCGCAGCGGGACGGGGAGGTCGAGCGCCTCCCACTGCCGCATGAGGTCCTCGACGTCCTCGGAGTCCACGCCGACGGTGACCGCCTCCAGGACGGACGGGCGCGACGCCCGCGCGTACGCGAGCGCCCGCATCGTCGGCCGGTGGATCTTGGACACGAGGACGATCGCGTGCACGCGGCTGGGCAGGGCGCGTGCCGCCACGGCCTCGTCGCCGAGCGCGAGCTCGTCCCGCACCCTGTCGTAGTGCTTGCGGATCGACTTCATGAGCACGAAGACGAGCGCCATCGCGAGGATCGCGATCCAGGCACCGTGCGTGAACTTCGTGATGAGGACGATGACGAGCACCGTGCCGGTCATCGCCAGGCCCACCGCGTTGACCACGCGCGAGCGCCGCATGCGCGACCGCTCGCGGGGCTGGTGCTCCGTGCGCAGCGCCCGCGTCCAGTGCCGCACCATGCCGAGCTGGGACAGCGTGAACGACACGAAGACGCCCACGATGTAGAGCTGGATGAGACGCGTGACCTCCGCGTCGAACGCCCAGATGAGCACGATCGCCGCGACGGCCAGCGTGACGATGCCGTTGGAGAACGCGAGCCGGTCGCCCCGCGTGTGGAGCTGGCGCGGCAGGTAGCCGTCCTTCGCGAGGATCGAGCCGAGCACCGGGAAGCCGTTGAACGCCGTGTTCGCCGCGAGCACGAGGATGAGCCCCGTCACCGCGGACACCACGTAGAAGAGCACCGGCGCCCCGCTGAACACGGTCTCGGCGAGCTGCCCGATCACCGGGTGCTGCACGTAGTCCACGGGCAGCGGCTCCCCGTTCAGCGAGAGCTGGGTGTGCGGGTCCTCGGCGTAGTGCACGCCCGTCGCGCGCGCGAGGAAGAGGATCGACATCATCATCACGGCCGAGATGCCGCCCAGCAGGGCGAGCGTCGTGGCGGCGTTGCGCGACTTGGGCTTGCGGAATGCCGGGACGCCGTTGCTGATGGCCTCGACGCCGGTGAGGGCGGCGCACCCGGAGGCGAACGCGCGGGCCACGAGGAAGGCGCCCGCGATGCCGATGAGACCCTGGTCGAACCCGCTCTGCGCCGTGAGCTCGAACTCGGCGCTCTCGGCCGCGCCCAGGTTGCCGGTGACGTACTGGAAGAACCCGACGACCGCCGTCGTGCCGATGGCGAGCATGAAGAGGTAGACCGGGATCGCGAAGAACGTCCCGGACTCCTTGACCCCGCGCAGGTTGACGAGGGTGAGCACGACGACGAGCCCGATCGCGAACGCCGCCTCGTGGTCGCGCAGCGCCGGGATAGCACTGGCCGCGTACTGCGCCCCCGAGGAGATCGAGACCGCGACCGTGAGCACGTAGTCGACCATGAGCGCCGACGCCACGCCGACGCCCGCGGACGGGCCGAGGTTGACCGTGGCGACCTCGTAGTCGCCGCCGCCCGACGGGTAGGCGCGCACGTTCTGGCGGTACGACGCGACGACCGTCAGCAGCACGACCACGACGGCGAGGCCCACCCACGGCGAGATCATCGTCGCGCTGAGGCCCGCGAGCGCGAGCGTCAGGAGGATCTCGTCCGGGGCGTACGCGACCGACGACAGCGCGTCGGACGCGAACACGGGCAGGGCCACACGCTTGGGGAGCAGCGTGTGCCCCAGGTGCTCGCTGCGGACAGGCCGCCCGAGCAGCAGCCGCTTGGCGGCATCAGCGATCTCCGACACGAGGCCTCATGCTATGCCCGACGGCGCCCGGTCGCGCTGGTGCGCGCCCACCGGCCTGGCGAGCGGTAGCGTTCGGTGCGTGCACTTCGTCATCATGGGCTGCGGCCGCGTCGGCGCGACGCTCGCCCAGTCGCTCGAGTCGAGCGGCCACTCGGTCGCCGTCGTCGACCAGAACCCCGACGCGTTCCGGCGCCTCCCGGCCGAGTTCACCGGGAAGAAGGTGACCGGCGTCGGCTTCGACCGCGACACGCTCGTGCAGGCCGGCATCGAGGAGGCGTACGCGTTCGCCGCGGTCTCCGACGGCGACAACTCGAACATCCTCTCCGCGCGCGTCGTGCGGGAGACGTTCGGCGTGGAGAAGGTCGTGGCCCGCATCTACGACCCCCAGCGCGCGGAGATCTACCAGCGCCTCGGCATCCCCACGGTCGCGACCGTGCGCTGGACCGCGGACCAGGTGCTGCGCCGCATGCTCCCGTTCGGGGCGACCGACGAGTACCGCGACCCGTCCGGCCGCGTGCGGCTCGCGCAGGTCGACTTCCACCCGGACTGGGTCGGGCGCACCGTCCGCGCCATCGAGGACGCCACGGGCGCGCGCGTGGCGTTCGTCAGCCGCTTCGGCGACGGGGTCCTCGTCACCGACCGCACCGTCCTCCAGGAGAACGACGTGCTGCACGTGCTCATGGACGACGAGCAGGCCGCCGTCGTCGAACGCAGGCTCACCCACGCACCGAAGGTCGAGGCCGAGTGATGCGCGTCGTCATCGCGGGAGCAGGTTCGGTCGGCCGCTCGATCGCTCGCGAGCTCCTCAGTCACGACCACGAGGTCATGCTCATCGACAAGCAGCCGGCAGCCATGCGGGTCGCCCAGGTGGCCGAGGCGGACTGGCTGCTCGCCGACGCGTGCGAGCTCTCGACGCTCGCCGAGGCCAAGGTCGACGAGTGCGACGTCATCGTCGCCGCGACGGGTGACGACAAGGTGAACCTCGTCGTGTCGCTGCTCGCCAAGACCGAGTTCGGGGTGCCCCGCACGGTCGCGCGCGTGAACAACCCGAAGAACGAGTGGATGTTCGACGAGTCGTGGGGCGTGGACGTCGCCGTGTCCACGCCGCGGATCATGACCGCCATGGTCGAGGAGGCCGTCGCCGTCGGCGACCTCGTCCGCATCTTCACGTTCCACCAGTCCGGCGCGGACATCCTCGAGGTCACCCTGCCGCCGACGTCGCCGCTCGTCGGCCACCGCGTCGGCGAGGTGAGCTGGCCGCCGGACACCGTGCTCGCGGCGATCGTCCGCGGCGCGCGCCCGATCGCGCCCAGCCAGGACGACACGCTCGAGGTCGGGGACGAGCTCCTGCTCGTCACGGGCGACGAGGCCGACGAGGGTGCCCTCGGCCGGCTGCTCGCGGGCGAGCCGGAGGCGGAGCCGACCGCACCGGACGCGCCCGTCGAGGCGCCCGAGGCGGGCGAGGGCGTCCTCTGACGGGCTCGTCCCCGCGCCCGCCGGGCCTACGCCGTCGGCTGTGAGGGCGCCGCGGCGTGGGGCCGACGCACCAGGATCCACGTGAGCCACAGGACGAGCGCCCACAGCGGGATGCCCATGACGAGGCGTGCGGTGCCCAGCCAGCCGACGTCGCCGTCGAGGTAGAGCGGGACCTGGACCGCGAGGCGGACGGCGAACAACCCGATCCAGAGCCACGTCGCGGCGGTGTACCGGCGCACCAGTGCACGGTCGGACCGCCAGGTACGGGCCCAGCGGGCGAACGCGCCCGGCTCGGCGGCGTCCGCGTCGACGGCGGTGCCGGCGGGCGTCGCGGCCGCTGCGGGCCGCTCGGCCGAGGCGTCCGCGGCGTCGATCGCGTCCGCCGTCGTCCCGGCCGACCCCGACGCGGCACCCGCACCGAAACCGCTGCGGAAGCCCTCGACCACGAGGCCGACGAGCGGCCAGCGGGCCAGGACCGAGACGAGGAGCGCGACGAGGTAGGCCGCGTTGGTCCACAGCCCCCAGGCAAAGTAGTCCTGCGCCTCGCCCGAGCGCCACGCCCAGATCACGCCGATGCCGACGCCCAGCAGGCCGCCGAACGCCTGGGTCACGGGGGTGCGCTGGATCAGGCGCGCGGCGACGGCGACGAGCGCGGCCGCGACCGACGTCACGAGCGCCCACTGCAGGTTGGTCGTGGCGACGTAGACGACGACGAAGACGAGACCCGGCGCGACGGACTCCACGAGCCCGCGCACGCCCCCGATCGCGTCCGCCACGGAGAAGTCCTGGCCGGCGAGCGCCCGCACCCCGCGGGCGCGGCCGTCCTCGGGCGCGGCGACGTCGTCGGCGACCGTCTCCGCGACGTCGGCGTCGTGCGCGAGGCCCTCCGGGGCATCCACGGGGCCGGGACGCCCGTCCGCGGGGCCGCCGCTCGCGTCGCTGCTGCTCGTCATCTCGTGGCGTCCTCGGTGGCTCGGGGTCGGTCGGCTACGGTCGGGCGCGTGGCCCGGGTCGGCCTCTGCACGTCCGCAGGATCGTACGGCACCGCCGCGCGTCGGCGGGCGCGAGGTCACTCCCCCGGCTTGGCGAGGAGCTCGTAGCGCGGGTTGAAGATGGTGCGACGCCCGTCGACGTCGCACACCAGACCTTCGACGAGGGCGCGGCGACCGGGCTCGATCCCCGCGATGCGCCTCCGGCCGAGCCACACGAGGTCCACGACGCCGGAGCCGTCGAACAGCTCGACCTCGACCGTCGGGACGCCCTCGCGCGGACGCAGCACCACGGACCTCAGGACGCCGGAGATCTTGGCCCGACGGCGGTTGGGCAGCTCGGACACGGCGCGGCAGCCCTTCTGCCGTGCCGCCTCGGAGCGCTCCTCGTCGGCGGCGAGCTCCTCCTGGGAGGCGAGGGCGGTGCGCCAGGCGTCCCGCAGCGTGGGGGCCATGTCAGCGGATCTCCGTGATCTCCGGCCCACGGGTCAGCGGGTCGAACGAGGGCGTCTCGGGGGCGCCGGCGGGCGCCGGTGCCGTGGCGGCCGGGCCCTTGCCCGGCAGGTGCAGGGCGAGGAGGTCGCGCGGCGGGCGCGGGCTCTGGTCCCGCACGACGACGATGTTGGCGAACACCGACTCGAGCAGCCGTGCCTCGGCCGGGTCGACCGCCGCCTTGCCGGTGAGCACGCCGCGGAGGAACCAGCGCGGACCGTCGACGCCCACGAAACGGGCGGGCCGCACGCCGGGACGCCCGTCCGGCGTCTGCGCGGGGATGCGGGCGAGCAGCTCGCGGCCGAACGGGCCGGGGAGGTCGTCGACCGTGCCGCCCTGCTTGGTCACCGACGCGGCGATCTCCCCGCGGATCTCGTCCCAGATGCCGTCCGTGCGAGGCGCGGCGAACGCCTGCACCTGGAGCCCGGAGCCCGCGACGGCGCACGCGACGCCGGTGATGCGCTGGGTCTTCTTGTCGACCTCCATGCGCAGCTCCATGCCGGGGACGCCGGGCAGCCACACGGCACCCAGGTCGAGGCGGGGCCCGCGCTCGGGCACCTGGGAGGAGTCGTACGGGCCGCGGGCGGGCTTCTCCTCGCTCGCCGCCTCGACGGGCGCGCCGTCGTCGACCGGCGCGGACGTCGTGCCCGACGGCTCGGGCGACTCGGTCGGCTCGGACGACCTGGAGCGACGGAACAGACCCACGGAGGAACTCCTTCACCTGCCCGGCCCTCGGCCGGGACTCCTCACGGGGCGCTCGCCCCGCACTGCTTCCACACTAGCCCGCGCAGCGACGGTCGTGGTGCGACGTTCGCTGCGCGACGACGGGCACGCGGCTCTCGCACCGACCGCCCGTCCGCGACCGGTCAGGTCGCCGCGGACCACCCGCCGCTCGACCCGAAGCCGCCCTCGCCGCGGTGCGACCCGGGCAGACGCTCGGCCTGCACGAAGCGCGCACGCTCGACCTTCTGCACGACGAGCTGCGCGACCCGGTCGCCACGCCGCAGGACGACGGCCTCGCGGGCGTCGGTGTTGAGCAGCGTCACCTTGATCTCGCCGCGGTAGCCGGCGTCGACGGTGCCCGGCGCGTTGACGACCGTGAGGCCGTGCTTCGCGGCGAGACCGGAGCGCGGGTGCACGAACGCCGCGTAGCCGTCGGGCAGCGCGATCGAGACCCCGGTCGGGACCACGACGCGCTCCCCCGGCGCCAGCTCGACGTCGACCGTCGTCACGAGGTCGGCACCGGCGTCGCCCGGGTGGGCGTAGGACGGCAGGGGCACGTCGTCGAGGAGCGTGATGAGGACGTCGACGTCCCCGGTCTCGGGCTGGTGGTGGTTCGGCACCCGGCAGAGCCTAGTGGTCGCGGGCGGGCCCGGCGAGCACGTCGGGCGACGCCCCGACTGCTGGGATGATGGACCCATGACGGACCCCGCCGACCGCAGCACGTCCTCCTCGACCCCGGGATCCGCCTCGGCGCCCGGTGCCGGAGGCGCGACGCCGTACCGCGAGCGCCTAGTCCCGGGTGTCGGCGGCTGGGCCGCGGCCCTCGGGTTCGCCCTGGTCCTCGGGATCGCGCTGTGGCCCGCGAGCCACGCCATCGCGCTCGGCGTGGGCGGGCTCGCCGCGGTGGCGGGCGTCGCCGGTCTCTGGTGGACCTCGCCGGTCGTCGCGGTGGCGGACGGCGAGCTCCGTGCCGGTCGCGCGCACGTCCCCGCATCGCTGCTCGGCCAGGTCACGACCCTCGACGCGGAGGCGATGCGCGTCCAGCTCGGCCCGCGCCTCGACGCCCGCGCCTACGTGTGCCTGCGCGCGTGGGCCCGTACCGGCGTGCACGTCGTGCTCGACGACCCGCAGGACCCGACGCCGTACTGGCTCGTCTCCACGCGGCACCCGCAGCGCCTCGCCGACGCGATCCGGGCCGCGCACGCGTCCTGACGGGCGCGACCTGAGGGGACGGCCCGCCGGGTGCGGCTCGACGAGCCCACCCCGCGAGCACCGCGAACGACGAAGGCCGCCGCCCCGGGGCAGGGGCGGCGGCCTTCGTGCGTCGTGCAGGTCAGGCGGCGCACTCCGAGCAGATCTGCTGCCCGTTCTTCTCGTACGCGAGCTGGCTGCGGTGGTGCACGAGGAAGCAGCTCGAGCACGTGAACTCGTCGGCCTGACGAGGCAGGACCCGGACGGAGAGCTCCTCGCCGGACAGGTCGGCACCGGGCAGCTCGAAACCTTCCGCCGCCTCGGTCTCGTCCTCGTCAACGACGCCCGAGCTCTTGTCGGAGCGACGAGCCTGGAGCTCCTGGAGCGAGTCCTCGCTGAGCTCCTCTTCACTCTTGCGGGGGGCGTCGTAGTCTGTTGCCATCTGTGGGGTCACTCTCCGGAGTATTCGTCGATCGCGACAGTGCCCGTCCGGAACCACCGGCGATGGCCGGTCGTGCCGGGCGGCACGGGTGCGGGGCGCGGGGGCACCCCGTGACGTGTCGTGCCCCGAGGTCGTCGAGGCGTTGCACGCTGATCAATGCACGGCGCACCGGAATTGTTCCCGGCGGGCCACCGGATTCTGCACCATTTCCGGGAGGGATGCACCCTGTGACCCCCTGCCCGCCCGGTGTCGTTCGTCACGGGCGAACGCGGGGTCGTCCGGACCGGCCGGGCGGGAACGCTCCCAGCCCGCCCGGACGCGCTCAGGAGTCCGAGTCGGCGTCCACGTCCTCGAGGATCCCGACGAGCCGGGCGACCGCCTCGGGCGGCCCCGCGACGGTCATCTCGCGGTCCGCGGCGCGGCCCCGCAGGCCCGTGACGCGGGCTCCCGCCTCGTGCGCCACGAGGGCGCCCGCAGCCATGTCCCAGGGGTTGAGGCCGCGCTCGTAGTAGAGGTCGAGCTCGCCCGAGGCGACGAGGCACAGGTCGATCGCCGCCGAGCCGAGGCGACGGATGTCCCGGACCTGGGGCAGCACGTCGACCAGGACGCGCGCCTGCGCGCGGCGGCGCTCCGCGTCGTACCCGAACCCCGTGCCCACGAGGCACTGCCCCAGGTCCGTCTCGGCGTTCACGCGGACCGGTCGGCCGTCCACCGTCGCCCCGGCCCCGAGGCCCGCGGTCCACGTGCGCCCGTCGACGACGGAGTGCACCGCGCCGGCGAGGACGGTCCACTCGAGGGGGTCCGGCGGGCCCACCACGGCGGCGACGGACACCGCGTACGACGCGATCCCGTAGAGGTAGTTGACCGTGCCGTCGACGGGGTCGATGACCCACGTGATGCCGGACGTGCCGGACGAGGCGCCCTCCTCCTCGCCGAGGATCGCGTCGTCCGGTCGCGCCGCCGCGATGCCGCGTCGCAGGAGCGCCTCGGAGTCGGCGTCCATGCGCGTCACGACGTCCGTGGCCGTCGACTTGGTGGCGGCCACCTCGACGCGGTCGGGGCGACCGGAGCGGACGAGGTCGCCCGCCTCGCGGGCGAGACGCTCCGCGAGGTCGCGCAGGTCGGCCACGGTCACGTCGTCGGGCTGTCGGGGGTCGTCGATGAAGAGGCGCACGGCTCACATCCTGCCCGACCCGCGGCGTGCGGTGCGACCCTCCCACGGACCGGGTGCGGACCAGCCGAGGCGCAGGGAGAGGAGGCGGAAGCCGAACACGAGCGCGAGGACCGCCGCCTGCGACAGCAGGCCGAGCGCGCCGGCCTCCGCGAGCCCGGCCGTCAGCGCGGCGCCCGCGAGCGCCGGGATCGCGTAGAGCTGCTTGTCCTGGAACAGCAGCGGCGCCTCGTTGGTCAGCAGGTCGCGCAGGATGCCGCCGCCGACGCCCGTGATGACGCCCGCGAAGATCGCCGCGAGCGGGCCCACGCCGTAGTCGAGGCCCTTCATCGTGCCGGAGAGGACGAAGAGCGCGAGCGCGCCCGCGTCGAGGACGATGATGCTCCGCCGGAGCCGCTCGAGGCGCGGGTGCCAGAAGAAGGTCACGACGCCCGCGAGCACCGCGACGGCGACGAGGCGCCAGTCGGAGATCCCGACCGGGGGGATCGCGCCGATGAGGACGTCGCGCAGCAGACCGCCGCCGAGGCCCGCGACCCAGGCGAGCACCAGGACGCCCACGAGGTCGAACCGCTTGCGCACGGCGGCGAGCCCGCCCGAGAGCGCCGCGAAGAACACGCCGCCGAGCTCGAGGGCGTCGCCGGGCACGAGGTCGAGGATCACACCCGGCATCATCCCAGCCGCCCGCCCCCGGGGCGCGGACGAGCGCGCGCCGAGTCCGCGGCACACCGCGCGTGCTGCGCGGCTCGCGGGTGGGACGATGGCACCCTCGAGGGAGCGGTGACGCGGGCGTCGCGGTCCGCCGAGCCCGGGAGACCGGCTCGCGGCCCGGCACCGGGCGGCTGGGCGAGCGACCGGGCAGCCATCTGGAGCGGCACCGCGAGCGCCACCGGGCGCGGCGACACGGGAGGGTCCATGGACGAGCTGGAGCTGGTGAGACTGCACGAGGACGGGGAGCACCTCGTCCTGCGCGCGACGGGCGGCACGCAGTTCACGCTGCCGATCACCGAGTCGCTGCGGGCGGCCGTGCGACGCGACCGCCCGCACCTGGAGCACCTGCGCGCGGAGGGCGAGCGCAACCTCGCGCCGCGCGAGATCCAGGCCCGGCTGCGCGCCGGGGAGTCCGTGGAGACGGTCGCCGAGGCCGCGGGCCTCGGCGTCGAGAACGTGCGCCGCTTCGCGGGCCCGGTGGTCGCGGAGCAGGAGTACGTCGTCGACCGGGTCCGCGCCTCCCGCCAGGGGCACGACGAGGACTCGCCGACCGTCGGGGAGCTCGTCGCGCAGCGGCTCGCCGCGCGCAACGTCGAGCCCGACACTGTGGAGTGGAGCGCCGCGCGCCAGCCCGGGGCGTCGTGGGTCGTGACGGCGGCCTTCGAGGTCGGGACGGGCAGCCGGACCGCCCGCTGGGAGTACGACGCGGCGACGCGCGCGCTCCAGGCGCTCGACGACGAGGCCCGCTGGCTCTCGGGGACGGACGCCCCGCGCGACCCGACGCCCGGGGCCGTCGCAGTGTTCGACGTCGACGCGACGGGGCGCGGTCGGGGGCTCCGTGCCGCTCCGCCGGCGGGTCCGCCCGCCGACGACGGGACGGCCGAGCTCCTCGACGACCTGAGCCAGCGCCGGGGCGTGCGCCCGCGCAAGGCCCCGGCGGGGCCGGTCGAGGTCGACGGGCAGGAGCCGTTCGAGGGGTTCGGCCCGCAGGTCGGTGCCGGTCCGGACCGGGACGGGTCGCAGGACGGCTCTCGGGACGACGCGGCCACGTCTGCCGGGGCGACCGTCGTCCACCTCCCGACGATCCGTCCGCTCGACGCGGTGCGCCTGCCGGAGCCGGCGTCCGAGGGCGGCCGGGACGGAGCGGGCCCGGAGCCGGAGGAGGGCGCGGGCGACCGTCCCTCGCCCGACGATCGCTCGGTCGGCGTCCCCGCCCACGGAGACGGGGACGCCCCGCCACCTGCGGCGCGCCCCCAGGCGACGCGCGAGGCGCGCAAGGGAAAGAACCGCTCGCGGGCGAAGGTCCCGAGCTGGGACGAGATCGTGTTCGGGGCACGCCCGGAGTAGGCGACCCCGCGCCGACCGGGAACGCCGGCCACAGGCGCCGGCTCAGCGCGGCAGGTCGAGCGGCAGGCCGTCGGACGCCGCCTGGCGGCGCGCGAGGGCCGTCGTCATGCGGCGCATGTGGTGGCGGCGGCACAGCACCTCGTAGCCGACCTCGCCCGAGCCCGCCCCGACGTCCCCGACGACGACCTGGTCGCCCTCGACGACCATGCTCCCGTCGACCGTGCGCGCGTTGTGCGTCGCGCGCCGGCCGCACCAGCACAGCGACTCGACCTGGAGCACCTCGACCCGGTCGGCGAGCTCGATGAGGCGGGCCGAGCCAGGGAAGAGCCGGGTGCGGAAGTCGGCGGTGATACCGAACGCGAAGACGTCCATCTCCGTCTCGTCGACGAGCCGCGCGAGCTGTTCCACCTGCGCCGGGGAGTAGAACTGCGCCTCGTCGCAGACGAGGTAGTCGACCGGGTCCGGCTCGGCCGTGACGAGCGTCCAGAAGTCGGTGTCGTCCCGGACCTCGCGCGCCACGACCTCCAGCCCGAGCCGGGACGAGAGCTTGTCGGTCCCCGCCCGGTCGTTGCGGGAGAAGATCAGCCCGCGTCGGCCGCGCGCGGCGTGGTTGTGGTCGAGCTGGAGGGCGAGGGTGGACTTGCCGCAGTCCATGGTCCCGGAGAAGAAGACGAGCTCGGCCATCGGGCGTTCCTTCGCGAGGTCGGTCGGTGCGCGGTCGGTCGGTGCGGGGTCGCGGGCGGGACGCGGCGTGGCACGGTGCGGCGCCGGGCGTCGCGGGTGGTCAGGTCCCGGCGACGAGCAGCGGGACGCGCATCTCGCGCTCGGTGAGCGAGCCGTGCACGCCGACGAGCGCGAGCGACGCGGGCGTCTGGGTGCGCGAGTCGACGACGGTCGCCCGCCCGCGCAGCGCGACGATCACGTCGCCGGCGGCGGCGACCGCCTCCGCGCGCGGGTCGGGCCCGAGCAGGCCGCGCGCGAGCACCTCGTCGCGCTCCAGGACGAGCGCGTCGTCGCCCAGGACGTCGCGCCAGCGCGCGGCGACGGCGGTCGTCTCGCCCGGCTCCGTGTAGACGTGCACCGCGCGCGGCTCGCCGCCGACGAGGGCGACGCCCCGCGCGAGCACCGGGTCCGTGGCGACGTCGCGGCGCAGCGCCGGGTCGACGTCGACCATGCCGTGGTCCGCGGTGACGAGCACGAGCGTGCCCCGCGGGACCGAGCGGGCGAGCCGGGCGAGCTCGCGGTCGAGGGACTCGAGCTCGTCGCCCCACTGCCAGGACGTGCTCCCGTGGTGGTGGCCCGCCTTGTCCACCTCGCCCCAGTACAGGTAGACGAGACCCGGACGGGACAGGGCCCGCACCGCGGCGTCGACGCGCGCCCCGAGGCCCTCGGCCGCGGCGTACGACCCGCCGCGCAGGGCCGCGACCGTCATGCCGGACCCGGCGAACCGCGCCGGTCCCGTCGAGGCCACGGCGACCTCCGCCGCGGCGAGCCGCTCGAGCACGGGCGTCTCGCGCTGGAGCTCCGCGGGTGGCTGGGCGCCCTCCCACGACACCATGTTGGCGAGCCCGCCCGTCGCGGGGTTGCGCTGCGTGTACCCGAGCATCCCGGTGCGGCCGGGCGCCGTGCCGGTGCCGAACGCGCCGATCGCGGCGGCCGTCGTGCTGGGGAACGTCGAGGTGAGCGCCCGCGCGTCGGGCAGGAGCGAGCGCAGGAACGGCGCGTGCCCGGCGCGCTCCGCGAGGTTGACGTGCCCCAGCCCGTCGACGAGGACGACGCACACGCGCTCGGCGCGCGGCAGGTCGAGGGCCGCGCGCGCCGCCTCGCTCCCGATCCCCGTCGCGGTCGAGAAGCGGACGCCGAGCACGCCCGCGGCCCCCGGGAGCACGGCAGCGAGACCGCCGAGCCCGAGGTCGGGCGCGAGGAAGCCTTCCGGGAGCGCCGGGGCCGCAGGGGCCTCGTCCGTGCGTGCCTCGCTCACCGGGCGCTGTGCCTCGCGGTGGCGCGCGAGAGGGCGCGCGCGAAGTCGACAGCGGCGCGCACGGCGTCGCGGCCCTCCGCCTCGGCGCTCACGCGGACGACGACGTCGTCCGGCGTGATCTGCCCCGTGAGCCCGTGGTCCGCGTCGCAGCTCGGGTCCGCGCAGCCCGCGGGCTCGAGGTCGACGCGCGAGACCGCGCCCCAGCCGAGGGCGAGCGTCACCTCGAGCGGCGCGGTGCCCGCGCGGTGCTCGTGCGGCTCGGCCACGACGTGCGTGAGCGAGACGGACCGCACCTCGGCCAGCGGCACCGACTCGGTCGTCGCTGCGGCGGACGCGGACGGGTTCTCGCTGTCGGCGGGGTGGTCGTCGACGTGCGCGGTGACGAGCCGCGTGGGGGTCAGCACGAGCACCGTGAGGTGGCGCCGCACCTCCGACGCGTCGAACGTCGTCTCCGGGAGGACGAGGTGCGAGACGATCTCCTCCCCCGCGACCGCGAGGTCGAGGACGTCCGCGACGAGCTCCGGGTAGTAGCCGGCGCGGTGGAGCTGGGTCGTCAGGTCGGTCCAGGCGTTCGAGGTTGCAGAGGGCACCCGCGCATTCTCCCATCCGGCGACCGGCCGCGGCCACCCGCCCTCGTGGTCTGTGGACGCACGAGCGGGCGTCAGCCGGGCAGGGCGCGGCGCAGCGCGTCGGCCCGCTGGGCGTCGGCGAGCGTGACGCGCGCGCTGAGGACGGCCGCCTCGTGCTCGGAGACGACGACGGGGTACAGCTCGAGGCTGCGCACCTCGGGCAGGTCGTCCGCGAGCACCGACACCCGCGCCAGGACGTCCTCGAGCGCAGCGGTGGCCACGACGTGCGTGCCCATGTACCCGAAGAGCCGCGGGGCGGCGCGCACCGAGCGCACCATCGCCGCGACGTCGACGTCGGTGAGCGGCGGCACCCCGTACGCGACGTCGCCGAGGAGGTCGACCGCGTCGCCCGCGAGGCCGAACGACACGACGGGGCCGAAGAGCTGGTCCTCCGTCGAACGGACCACGCACGCGACGCCCGCGTCGGCCATCGCCTGCACCTCGAGCGGCTGGTCGGCCGCGCCCGGCAGCACGGCCGCGAGCGCCTCGCGCATCTGCGCGACGTCGGAGCGCAGCTCCGTCTCGTCCGCGATGTCGAGGCGCACGCCGCCGAGGTCGGCGCGGTGGCGCAGCCCGGCCGCCGTGCTCTTGAGCGCCACGGGCCAGCCGACCTCGCGCGCCGCCTCGACCGCCTCGTCGGCGGTGCGGACCCAGCGCGCGGGCCACAGGCGCACGCCGTAGCACGCGAGCAGGTCGGCGGTCGTCGCGGGGTCGAGGTCGACGGCGTCCCTGCCCGCCAGGGCGCCCTCGACGAGGGCGCGGGCGCGGCCCGCGTCGACGCCCGCGGGGCGCACCGGCGCCCCGTGGTCCGCCTCGCGCCAGCGGGCGTAGCGCACGACGGCGCCGAGCGCCGCGACGGCGTCCTCGGGGGTCGAGTAGGCGGGGACCCGCAGCAGGGCGTCGGGCGCCCCGCCGTCGGGCACGTCCGGGGCCGGGGCCGCGAGCTCGTCGGTGAGGCCGTGGAGCCCGAGCATGCTCGCGACGGTCGTGCGGCCCGTCCGGGCCGCCGCGAGCGCCACGGCGCGGGAGACGTCCTCGCGGCGCGGGTGCACCACGGGGACCTGGACCACCACGACGACGTCGCACGCGTCGGGCGCGTAGAGCGCGTCGACCGTGGCGGCGAGCTCGTCCGACGACGCGTCCTCGGGCAGGAAGTCCGACCGCGCGACGACGAGGCCCGCCGACGACGACGCCTCCGCGACGAGCGCGGCGAGCGACGCCGAGCTGGCGAGGATGCCGACGCGGCGCCCGCGCGGGAGCGGCTGGTGCGCGAGGAGCTGGGCGATGTCGATCATGTGGTGCGTGTTCTCGGCCCGGATCACGCCCGACTGGCGCAGCATCTCCTCGAGCGTGCGCCGCGGCGCGCGCGTCGAGCGCACGGCGTGGCCCGGCGGCACGACCTGGCCCGAGCGCCCGGCCGTGACGACCACGACGGGCTTGACCGACGCGAGGCGCCGCGCGATGCGCGAGAACTTGCGCGGGTTGCCGATCGACTCGAGGTACAGGCAGACCACCTGCGTCGCGGCGTCGTCCTGCCAGTACTGCATGAGGTCGTTGCCCGACACGTCCGCGCGGTGGCCCGCGGACAGGAACGACGACACGCCCAGCCCGCGCCGCGCCGTCGTCGCGAGCAGCGTGACGGCCATGGGCGCCGACTGGCTGAACAGGCCCACGACG
Source organism: Cellulosimicrobium sp. E-16 (assembly GCF_049913115.1). Taxonomy (NCBI): domain Bacteria; kingdom Bacillati; phylum Actinomycetota; class Actinomycetes; order Micrococcales; family Promicromonosporaceae; genus Cellulosimicrobium; species Cellulosimicrobium sp. E-16. Next base: position 2,137,064 of record NZ_CP183974.1, on the reverse strand, counting down.
CCGGGGAGCGGGAGGTCCTCGGCGAGCGTCGCCGCGATCGCGGGTCGCTCGCGGGCCTCGCCCGTGCGCAGCAGGCCGTAGCTCGCGGGACCGACGACGCGCAGGCCTGCCGTGTGCGCGACGCGCAGGAGCTCGCGCTGGAGCGCGAGCCCCTCGGGTCCGGTCTCGGCGAACCCCGCGGAGAGCACGACGACGCCGCGCACCTCGAGGCGTGCGAGCTGGCGGACCGCGTCGATCGCCTCCGGGGGCGGCAGGGCGACGACCGCGAGGTCCACGAGGCCGGGCACGTCGGCGAGGGTCGCGTGCGTGCGGGGCGCCGCCCCGCCGTCGGGCACGTCCGCGCCGGCTCCCACCACGTGGACGGTCACGTCGGGGCTGCGCACGAGCGCGGCCAGGGCGCGGTGCGCGAGGACGCGATCGAGGGGCGCGCCGTCATGGTCCGGCCCGTCGCCCGGCGGCACGCCGGGTCCCACGAGCACGACGCTCGTCGCACCGAGCAGCCCCTGCATGCTCCGCGCCTCCGCGCGGTGCTCGCGGTCGGCCATGACGGCCCGCGACCGTTCCGTGGGGTCGAGGTCGACGCTCACCTGGACGAACCCGTCGTCCATCTGCTGGCGCACGTCGTACCCGGCCTCGCGGAAGACGGCGAGCATCTTGCCGTTCTGCGGCAGGACCTCGGCGGTGAAGCGCCGCACGCCGCGCTCGCGCGCCGCCGCGGCGACGTGCTCGAGCAGCACGGACCCCAGTCCCCGGCCCTGGGCCGAGTCGGCGATGTTGAAGGCGACCTCGGCCTCGCTCGTGCCCGTGCGGTCGAAGCGCGCGACGCCGATGATGTCCTCCTGCGCCTCACGTGCCCTCGCGTCCGGCGTCCCGGCGTCCGCGCCGTCGCGCGGGCGGACCGCGACGAGCGCGACGCGGTCGACGTGGTCCACGCGCGTGAACCGCTCCAGGTCGCGCTCCGAGAGCCGCTCCATGGGGGCGAAGAAGCGCAGGTAGGTCGAGCGCTCGGACTGGCCCACGTGGAACCGTTGCAACGCGTCGGCGTCCTCGGGGCGGATGGGGCGCACGTGCGTCGTCGTCCCGTCGCGCAGGACGACGTCCGCCTCCCACTCCACCGGGTACCGGTCCGGGCCCTGCCCGGCTGCGCCGCCGCTCACGTCCTCAGGCTATGCGGTCCGCAGCGCGGTGCGCCTGCGCCACCCCGGCCCGACCGGGGAGGACAATGGTCCCTGGACAGCATCGCGACCCGGCGTGTCGGACGGTTGGCGTACCCTCGCGTGCGGCACGCAACCGCAGCACGTCACCGCCGGCGCACGCCGGCACAGATCCCGCGCCCTCGCGGCGCACCGAACGGCAGGAGCCCGCAGGCCCATGGCGCGCAAGTCCTCGACCCCCTCGCTCGACCCGGCCGAGGTGAACGAGAAGATCGTCGACGTCGACGTCCAGGCGGAGATGGAGACGTCGTTCCTCGAGTACGCCTACTCCGTCATCTACTCCCGCGCCCTGCCCGACGCGCGCGACGGCCTCAAGCCCGTGCAGCGCCGCATCCTCTACATGATGGCCGACATGGGACTGCGCCCCGACCGCGCGCACGTGAAGTCGGCGCGCGTCGTCGGCGAGGTCATGGGCAAGCTGCACCCGCACGGCGACGCGGCGATCTACGACGCGCTCGTGCGCCTCTCGCAGGACTTCTCGCTGCGGCTCCCGCTCGTCGACGGGCACGGCAACTTCGGCACGCTCGACGACGGACCCGCCGCCTCCCGCTACACCGAGGCGCGCCTCGCTCCCCCGTCGCTCGCGATGACGGCCGGGCTCGACGAGGACGTCGTGGACTTCGTCCCGAACTACGACAACAAGCTCCAGCAGCCCGAGGTGCTGCCGGCGGCCATCCCGAACCTGCTGGTCAACGGGGCGTCGGGCATCGCGGTCGGCATGGCGACCAACATGGCACCGCACAACCTCGTCGAGGTCGTCGCCGCGGCGCGCCACCTCGTCGCGCACCCGGACGCCGACCTCGAGGCGCTCATGCGGTTCGTGCCCGGCCCGGACCTGCCGACGGGCGGCAAGATCGTCGGCCTCGACGGCGTCCGCGACGCCTACCGCACCGGCCGCGGCACGTTCCGCACGCGCGCGACCGCGCGGGTGGAGAACCTCACGCCGCGCCGCAAGGGCATCGTCATCACCGAGCTGCCCTACCTCGTCGGCCCGGAGAAGGTGATCGAGAAGATCGCCGAGGGCGTCAAGACGAAGAAGATCCAGGGCATCACGGCCGCGACCGACCTCACGGACCGCGAGCACGGGCTGCGGATCGTCGTCGAGGTGAAGACGGGCTTCAACCCCGAGGCGGTGCTCGAGCAGCTCTACAAGTTCACGCCGCTCGAGGACTCGTTCGGCATGAACAACGTCGCGCTCGTCGACGGTCAGCCGCGCACGCTCGGCCTGCGCGAGATGCTCACGGTGTGGGTGAACCACCGGATCGACGTGGTCCGGCGGCGATCGGCCTACCGGCTGCGCAAGCGGTCCGAGCGGCTGCACCTCGTGGACGGCCTCCTCATCGCCATCGTCGACATCGACGAGGTGATCCAGGTGATCCGCTCGTCCGACGACACCGCGACCGCCCGCGGACGCCTCCAGACCGTGTTCGACCTGTCCGAGCCGCAGGCGGAGTACATCCTCGAGCTCCAGCTGCGCCGCCTCACCAAGTTCTCCCGCATCGAGCTCGAGAAGGAGCAGGAGACCCTGCGCCGCGAGATCGAGGCGCTGCAGGAGATCCTCGGCAGCGACGCGAAGCTGCGGTCGGTGGTGTCGGGCGAGATGGCCGACGTCGCCAAGACGTACGGGACGCCGCGCCGCACGATCCTCCTGGAGTCGGCAGGCGCCGCACCGACCACGACCGCGGCCGTGCCCCTCGAGGTCGCGGACACGCCCTGCTGGGCGCTCTTCTCCGCGACGGGCCTGCTGGCCCGCACGAGCGACGAGACCGAGCCCGCGCGCACCGGGCCCCGCGCGGCCCACGACGTGCTGCGCGCCGTCGTGCGCACGACGGCGCGCGGCGAGGTCGGCCTGGTGACGAGCCGCGGGCGCATGGTCCGCGTGTCCGTGCTCGACCTGCCCGCGCTGCCGCCGACCGACAGCGCGCCGAGCCTGTCGGGCGGCGTGCCGCTCAGCGAGGTCGTCGGGCTCGAGCCGGGTGAGGAGGCGGTGACGATCGCGTCCCTCGACGCGGACGCTCCCCCGCTCGCGCTCGGCACCGCGCAGGGCGTCGTGAAGCGCGTCACCCCGGGCGACGTGCCGAACAACCGCGACGACTGGGAGGTCGTCAGCCTCAAGGGCGGCGACACCGTCGTCGGCGCGGCGCCCGCGACCGACGCGGACGAGGTCGTGTTCGTCAGCTCCGACGCGTCGCTCCTGCACTTCGACGCGTCGGCCGTGCGACCCCAGGGCCGCGCGGCCGGCGGCATGGCCGGGATCCGGCTCGCGGACGGCCACCGCGTCGCGTTCTTCGGCGTCGTGCCGGCCGACGTGCGCGACCTCGGGGTCGTCGTCACCGTCGCCGGGTCCTCGGGCGCCCTCGCGGGCACCCAGACCGGGGCCGGCAAGGTCACGCCGTACGAGCTCTACCCCGGCAAGGGTCGCGGCACCGGCGGCGTCCGGGCGCAGCGGTTCCTCAAGGGCGAGGACGCGCTGATCCTCGCGTGGGTCGGGCAGGGGCCCGCGCGTGCGACCGGTTCCGGCGGCCAGCCCGTCGACCTGCCCGAGGTCGACCAGCGCCGCGACGGCTCGGGGACACCGCTCGCCTCGCCCGTCACGGCGGTGGGCTGAGTCCCGCGGTGGACACCCCAGCGACACGATCGGGCCACCCTGACCCCGGTCTCGGCCTCTCGGCCGCGGTGGACGTCCACTACCCGCCGGACGGCGGAGCGAACGCCGCCGTGGTGCTCGCGGCAGACCCTACCTTCCGGGACGTCCTGGACGAGCGGACGGTCTGGGTCCCGACCGTCGAGCCCTACGTGTCCGGACGGTTCTTCGAGCGCGAGCTCCCGCCGCTCCTCGCGGTGCTCACGCAGGTACCCGCTCTCGACCTGCTGATCATCGACGGCTACGTGACGCTCGACCCGGACGGCACACCGGGTCTGGGCGCGCACGTGGTGCGGTCGGGCACCGTTCCGGCGGTCGTCGGTGTCGCCAAGACGCCGTTCCGGTCCGCGACGCACGCCGCCGTGGTCCTGCGAGGCACGAGTGCCCGTCCGCTGCACGTCACGGCGGCAGGTATCAACCTGGGCTCCGCGGCACGACTGGTCACGGACCTCCCCGGTGGCGGGCGCATCCCTGACCCGCTGCGACGCGTCGACCGGATCGCGCGCTCGGTCCCCGATAGCCCACCGCATCTCGTCGAGCGTGTCGACCGCGGGTGATATCGTGTTATTGATATCGGAGGTGAACCCATGGAACAGGTCCTCATCCGCAATCTCCCTGACGGCACCAAGGCTGCCCTGCGCGCACGCGCGAAGCAGCACCACCGTTCAGTGGAGGCCGAGGCCCGGAGCCTGCTCACGACGGCGCTTGCCCACGACCCGGTGACCATGGTCGACCTGCTCGGGACGGACGAGGGCGCTGACATCGAGTTCGAGCCGCAGCGCGTCGGCCTGACGTCGCGCGACGTCGACCTGTGAGGTACCTCCTCGACACCAACGTCGTGTCGGCACTGCGCGTTCGTGGACGCCATCCCACCGTCGAGCGTTGGGCGTCCTCGATCCCGGTCCGCGACCAGTACGTCGCTGCGCTGACGATCGCCGAGATCGAGCGCGGGATCGCCGCCAAGGAACGGGAGGATGCCGTTCAGGGCACGCTCCTGCGCCGATGGTTCGAGGAGAACGTCCTCCCCGCCTTCGCGGAGCGCGTCGCGCCCTTCGATCTCGCCGCGGCACGCATCCTCGCCACCTTCCGCGTGCCCGAGCACGCCCCTCTCGACGACGTCGTCATCGCCGCGACCGCACGGTCCCGGGGAGCGGTGGTCGCCACACGCAACGTCAGGCACTTCGCTCCGCTCGAGGTCGAGACCGTCAACCCGTGGGATCCGACGACCTGGCGCTGAGGCCTGTCCGACATCCGGGCCGCGGCGAGGCGCCGCTCGGGATCCTCGTCACCGATCCCGAACCAGGTACTGCCAGAACCCTGTTGGAGCGGGACTCTCAGGAGGTCGTACGAACGGTGTCGAATGGTGATCGCACCAGATCCCCGATCGGCAACGGAGAACTCCTTGAAGGCCACCGTCATCTACGGCGCGGGCGACGTCCGCGTCGAGACCCGTCCCGACCCGACCATCGTCGAGCCGACCGACGCGATCGTGCGCACGGTGCGCGCGTGCGTCTGCGGCTCCGACCTGCACCCGTACCGCTCCATGGCGCACACCGACCAGGGCGTCCCGATCGGCCACGAGCTGCTGGGCGTCGTCGAGGAGACCGGGTCCGCCGTCACCACGGTCCGCCCGGGCGACCTCGTCATCGCGCCGTTCGCGTGGTCGGACAACACCTGCCCCGTGTGTCGCGACGGCTTCCAGACCGCCTGCCCCCACGGCGGCTTCTACGGCAACCCCGGTGATGTGGGCGGGCAGCAGGCCGAGCTCGCGCGCATCCCGCTCGCGGACGGCAGCCTTGTCGCCGTGCCGGACGTCGACGAGACGAGCCCGCTCCTCCCGTCGCTGCTCACCCTCTCGGACGTGTACCTCACCGGCTACCACGCCGCGCACATGGCGCGCGTGTCCGCGCGGACGACCGTCACCGTGATCGGCGACGGCGCGGTCGGGCTGTCCGCCGTGCTCGCCGCACGGCAGATGGGCGCCGAACGGATCATCCTCATGGGCCGCCACACGTCGCGGACCGACCTCGGGCGCGAGTGGGGCGCGACCGACGTCGTCGCCGAGCGGGGCGCCGAGGGGATCCAGCGGGTCCTCGACCTCACGGACGGCCTGGGCAGCCACGTCGTGCTGGAGGCCGTCGGGCACATGCCCGCCTACGAGCAGTCCTACGGCGTCGTCCGCGCGGGCGGCGTCATCAGCCGCGTCGGCGTGCCGCAGTACGAGGACGCGCCGGTCGGCTTCGGCTCGCTGTTCGGCCGCAACATCACCCTCACCGGCGGGCCCGCGCCCGTCCGCGCGTACCTCGAGGACGCGATCCCGCAGGTGCTCCGCGGCGAGATCGACCCCGGCCGGGTGTTCGACAAGACCGTCGCGATCGACGACATCGCCGAGGGCTACGCCGCGATGGACCGCCGCGAGTCCCTCAAGACGATCGTCGCGTTCTGAGCCGCACCCTGACAGGAGGAGAGACATGAGCACCGAGAGGCAGCCGACGACGCCGACCGTGAAGGGACCCGCCGCGTGGTTCACCGGCGACGTCTGGTTCAACGCCTACTACGCGGGCACGGAGCCGTCCCGGTCGCGCCTGAACCTCGTGCGCTTCGCCCCCGGGGCGCACACCGCGTGGCACCGGCACGCCGTCGGGCAGACCCTGCACGTCACCGAGGGGTTCGGCTACGTGCAGTCGCGGGGCGAGGAGGTCGTCGAGCTCCGGCCGGGCGACACCGTCTACACGCCTCCGGGCGAGTGGCACTGGCACGGCGCGAGGGGCGAGAGCTTCCTCTGCCACCTCGCGCTGTGGGAGGCGCCCGGACCGGACGCCGACGAGCCGGAGACGACGTGGGGCGACCTCCTCACGCCCGAGGAGTACCCGGGCTGACGTGACCGCGCGGGCGGGGCGCGAGACCCTCCCGCCCGCGCGACCCGCCGTCGTCCCGACGTACCGTGAAAGACGTGGAGGCCATGGACAACCGATCCGAGGTGCGCGAGTTCCTCATGAGCCGCCGTGCCCGGGTGACGCCCGAGCAGGCCGGCATCGAGACGTTCGGCGGCCGCCGCCGGGTCGAGGGCCTGCGGCGCGACGAGGTCGCCCGGCTCGCGGGCGTGAGCGTGGACTACTACACCCGGCTCGAGCGCGGGAACCTGCGGGGCGTGTCCGACGTCGTGCTCGAGTCCGTCGCGCGCGCCCTGCTGCTCGACGCCGCCGAGCGCGAGCACCTGCTCGACCTCGCACGCACCGCGAACCCCGTCGGCGCCCGCCCGCAGCGCGGCCACGGCGACACGCCGGTGCGCCCCGAGCTGCAGTACCTGCTCGACGCGATCACCACGGCGCCCGCGTTCATCCAGAACAACCGCATGGACCTCGTCGCCGCGAACGCGCTCGGGTACGCGATGTACGCGCCGATGGTCGCGGGCTCCGCGGGCCCGGCCAACTTCTCGCGGCACATCTTCCTCGACCCCGCGTCGCACGACTTCTACCCCGACTGGGACCGCGCGGCCTGGACGAACGTCACGATCCTGCGTCGCGAGGCCGGCCGCAGCCCGCACGACCGGCGCCTCCAGGCGCTCGTAGGCGAGCTGTCGACGCGCAGCGAGCGGTTCCGCGAGCTGTGGGCGTCCCACGACGTGCGGCGGCACTACGCCGGGCAGAAGACGTTCCGCCACCCCGTCGTCGGGGACCTCGAGCTGCACTACCAGACGCTCGAGCTCCACGGCGACCCCGGGCTCGGCATGACCGTGTACACCGCGACGCCGGGCTCCCCGACCGAGGAGTCGCTGCGCCTGCTCGCGTCGTGGGCGGCCACCGAGGCCGCGGCCGCCGCGCCGTCCCGCACCGACTGAGAGGAACCCATGGACCTGGACGACCTGCTGGCCGAGCTCGACGCCGGTCGGACGATCCTCGGCGGATCGCCGCTGCACACCGTCATGCACCGCACGAGCCAGGAGGCGCTGCGCATCGCCGGCGAGCTCAACGGCGCCTACCGCTCGCCCGAGCGCGTCCGCGAGCTGCTCGCGGAGCTGACGGGCAGGCCCGTGCACGAGTCCGTGAACCTCTTCCCGCCCTTCACGGCCGACTTCGGCAAGAACCTCACCCTCGGCCGGGACGTCTTCATCAACTCCGGCTGCCGGTTCCAGGACCAGGGCGGCATCGTCGTCGGGGACGGCTGCCTCATCGGTCACAACGCCGTCCTCACGACGCTCAACCACGACCTCGACCCCGCCCGACGCGCCGACCTGCACCCCGCGCGCGTCGTCCTCGGCCGCAACGTGTGGCTCGGCGCGAACGTGACCGTCCTCCCCGGGGTGACCATCGGGGACGACGCCGTCGTCGGGGCCGGCTCCGTCGTCACCCGGGACGTCCCCGCCCGCACCGTCGTCGTCGGCACGCCCGCGCACGTCGTCCGCTCGCTCGACGCCTGAGGGTCAGTCGCCCTCGAACCGCAACTCCCACCCAGGTTCTCCACGACACCGTTCGGCGAGCGCGACGACCTTGTCGATGACGACGGCTTCGGACCGATCCGATCTGGACCTCAGGACGTGCAACTCGTCGAGGAGCTGCTCCATGTCTGAGCCGCTGAGGACGACGTCACCGTAGGGGTCGACACGCGCGAGCATCGGCAACCCGCTGGCGGGAAGGAGGCGGGCCAGCACGTCGCCGTCGTCGAGCACCGCGGCGATCGACGTCGTCGAACGACGTCGCGGGCTCGTCCCCTCCTGAACGATCCGCGCAAGCGTCACGTCGACGCCCACGCGGCGCCGCCCTTCTCCTCGACGGGCACCGCTGCGGCACGCTCCCGCCGGAGCACGCCGAGGACGAGGAGCACCTGCCCGACGACGTAGGTGAGCATCACCCAGAAGCCGTGGGCGGGCAGGGCGTACCAGGGCGCGAACGCGTCCAGCGCGATGAGCGCGTCGGACACGAGGAACACCGCACCGCCGACCGCCGCGAGGCGGTCGACACCCGTCGCCGTCACGGCCATCAGCACGAGGCACGCGCCGTAGACGAACACCGGGACGAGGAGCGACCCGGCGCCCGGGGCGCACGCCGCGACGAGGACGAGGAACGCGAGCAGGTACGGCGCGAGGGCGAGCGGACGGCGCAGCACCGACGCCGCGCGGTACGGCCAGAACGCGAGCGTGTACGTCACCTGGGCGCAGAGGAAGAACCCGACCATGACGAGGAACGCCGTGTCGCCGTCCGCGAGGTCGGGGGCGGTGTCACCGAGCCACGAGAAGCCCAGCGCGACGAGGGTGAGGATGACCAGCCGCGAGCGCCGGCCCGAGCCGACGCCGTCGCGCCGTCGTGTGGCGAGCCACAGGCAGGCCGCGAGGAGGGGCATGAGGAACCACTGCGACGTGTCGGCGAGCGCCGAGGCGCCCGTGAGCTGCGCGGCGAGGTGGACGAGGGTGAGCAGGGCGAGCGCGCCCCACGCGGCGAGCATGGGTGTCGGGACTCCTTCGGTGGTGCTGCCGGCGTCGTTGCCGGGACGAGCGATTGTAGGCCCGGACGTCGTCACCTCCGGATCGCGTCGTCACCAGCCCCTGCGGCGACCGACTCCATCACCGCCCGGCAGCGCGCGAGGAGCTCGACGATGTCGGCGGGAGCTGCGCCGCCGGGATGCTCCGCCGGCAGGATCGTCAGCCGGATCGGCGGCCGCGGACGCCACCAGGGCCGTCGGCCGTAGGTGAAGACCATCGGCACGACGGGCACGCCCAGCCGGCAGGCGTACACGAACGCGCCGCGCCGGAACGGCCGCAACGTCGTGTCGTACATGGCCAGCTCGCCCTCGGGGAAGAAGTGGACGCCCTGGCCGGCGTCGACGGTCCGGCGCAGCCGCGCCTCGAACGCGGCGAGCTCTCCCGGCCCGCGGGGCAGCGGGACGGCGAGCAGGTGGCTGACCAGGACGCCCGCCACGGGCAGGTGGAAGTTCGAGGGCTGGGAGACGACGGCGGCGCGCCGACCGCGGAACTGTCCGGCGACCCACGGGCCGTCCAGGTAGTGCACGTGGTTGGCGACGGTGACGACCCCACCGCGCTCACCGGCGAGGTGCTCGCGGCCTGTGACCCGCAGCCCGTGGACGGCGCACCCGTACCACCGCACCACGGCCATCGCGACGTCGAAGAAGGCCGCGTCGAAGCGGCTCCAGAGTCGCGGCGACGCGGGCGTCCGGGCGCCGTCAGTGCTCATGCGAGCGCCCCGGCGCCCGGTCGGCGTCGTCCTGGTCGACGGGCGCGGGGTCCGCCGAGCCGCCTCCCTCGACGACCGCCTGGCGCAGCATGTCCTCGATGTGCGGGACGCACACGTCGAGCGCGTGCTCTCGGCCGACCTTCGCATAGGCCGGCCCCATGCGGGCCCTCTCCTCGTCGTGCTCGATCCAGTAGTCGATCGCGCGCGCGAGGTCTGCGGCGTCCCCGGCGCGGAAGAGGCTGCGCTCGTCGAGCGCGAACTGCCCGGTCGCCGAGGCGCGGGAGTCGGAGATCACCGGGACGAGGCCGGTCGCGACGGCCTCGAGGCAGCCGAGCGCCTCGATCTCCGCGTCGGCGGCGTGCACGTAGAGGTCGCTCGTCGCGAGCACGTCCCGGAGCTCGCCCTGGGTGAGGAAGCCGATCCGCGGCGGGTGCGGCAGCGTCGCGCCCCGCTGGGCGTACCGCTCGGCGAGCGGCCCGCGGCCGGCGAGCACGACCTGGATGCGGTCGGCGTGCCGGGACTTGCCGACGGCGTCGAGGAGAACGTCCTGCCGCTTCTCGCGCGACAGCCGTCCCGTCATGGTGATGACGAACCGGCCGGCAAGGTCGGCGCTCTTCGGCAGCGTGCGCGGGACGAACCCCGGGTCGACGCCGTTGGACACCACGTGCAGGGCCGCCCGGTAGCCGTGGTCGCGCAGCTCCCCGGCGATGAACCGGCTGGGGCAGTGGACGTGCCCGAACCGGTCGTAGAACGGCCGGAACACCGCGTACACGAGGTCGTTGAGCGGCCCGACCCGCCCCACGCCGAGGCTGTACGTGACGTTCTCCGGCTGCACGTGGAACGCGGCGGTGGACGGGACGCCGAGCGCGTCCGCGAGCCGCTTGGCCCGGGAGCCGAGCCAGAACGGCGACATGACGTGCGCGACGTCGGCCCAGCCTAGGGCGTCGCGCAGCACGCCGTCGTCGGGCTTGGCGAGGACCCAGCCCTGGCCCGCGATGACCCGGTCGAAGCCCGGGACGCCGAGCGGTTCGAGCCGGTAGTGCACGACGTCGTCCGTGGAGGTCTCGGAGTCGGCGTCACCCGGGCGGGCCGCGCCTCGGCAGCACGCGACGCGCACCTCGTGGCCGCGCTCGCGCAGGGCGACGGCGAAGCGCCGGGCGGAGATCGTGGTCCCGTTGGTGGGATCCTCGAACTGGTCGATGACGAGCAGGACGCGCACCCACGGCTCCCTTACGACGCGCGGCGCGGGGTCCGCGCCTGCTGACGGGATGCCGTCAGGCTAGCGGATCGCCGGTGCCCGACGCCGGACCGCGGGCAGGTGTCGTGCCGCCAGCACCGGTTCACCAGGCGAGCACGGGCATCGGGTGGTCAGGGTGCGGGTGCGCGCTCCGCTGGCGTGCCGGCGACCAGGACGCGACCGTCGCGTACCTGTGCCGCGAAGACCGCCAGCGGCCTGTGGTCCTTGCCCCCGGCGTCGAGCACCGCGCCGGTGTCGACGTCCCACACCTGCTTGAGCATGGGGGTGGTGACCGTGTCGACGTCGCGCTCCACGCCGTCGTCGCCGGTCACGCGGTGCGTGCCGACGAGGCCGCGCGACATGACGTTGGCACCCGAGTACGGGTCCCGCTGCTGGACGGCGCGCACGGTGCCGTCGGCGAGCCGGAAGACCGCGACCTGGGTGTCGCCCAGGAGCGCGCCGGCTCCGCGCTCGGGGTCGAGGTCGTCGAGCGCGCAGATGTCGACGAACGTGCTCATCGGGCGTCCTCCAGCTCGGCACGGGCCGCCACCAGCGCGACGTCGCGCGCGGCACGCGGGTCGGGGTAGGCGACGGTGTCGCCCTCGTCGGCGGGCCGGACCTGGCCGCGCTCGGGGACGAACGCGAGGTCGCTGTCGACCGCCTCGGGCGCGTTGACGAACGGCGTGAACTTGCGCAGCTTGGCCGGGTCGGCGAGCGTCGCGCCCCACTCGTCCTCGTAGTCGCGCACGTGCTCGGCCATCGCGGCCTCGAGCTGGTCCGCGATCCCGAGCGAGTCCTCGACGACGACGCGCCGCAGCTCGTCCAGCCCGCCCGCGCGCTCCGCGACCCACGGCGCCGTGCGCTGCAGGCGGTCGGCCTCCTGGACGTAGAGCATGAGGAACCGGTCGACGTAGCGGACCAGGGTCTCGTCGTCGAGGTCCTCGGCGAGGAGCTGGGCGTGCGCGGGCTGCGCGCCGCCGTTCCCGCCGACGTAGAGGTTCCAGCCCTTGTGCGTGGCGATGATGCCGACGTCCTTGCCGCGCGCCTCGGCGCACTCACGCGCGCAGCCCGAGACGCCGAACTTGATCTTGTGCGGCGAGCGCAGTCCGCGGTAGCGCAGCTCGAGCCGGACCGCCATCGCCGACGAGTCCTGCACGCCGAACCGGCACCACGTGCGACCGACGCACGTCTTCACCGTGCGCAGCGACTTCCCGTACGCGTGCCCGGACTCGAAGCCGACGGCGGTCAGACGCCGCCAGATCTCCGGGAGCTGGTCGAGCCGCGCGCCGAACATGGCCAGCCGCTGGCCCCCGGTCACGCGCACGTAGAGCCCGAAGTCGTCGGCGACCTTCGCGAACTCCAGGAGCTGGTCGGCACGCACCTCTCCCCCGGGCATCCGCGGGATCACCGAGTACGTGCCGTTCTTCTGGAGGTTCGCCATGACATGGTCGTTGGTGTCCTGCAGCGCGGCGTGCTCGCCATCGAGCACGTGCCCGCGGCGCAGCGTCGAGAGGATCGAGGCGACCGTCGGGCGGCAGACCGCGCAGCCGCGCCCGGTCCCGTGCGCCGCGACGACCTCGGTGAACGTGCGCAGCCCCTCCTCGCGGACGAGCCGGTACAGCGCGGCGCGGGACATCGCGAAGTGCTCGCACAGCGCGTCCGAGACCGTGACGCCCGCCCGGGACAGCTCCGAGTTCAGCAGCTTGGTGAGCGCCGGGACGCACGACCCGCACACCGTGCCCGCCGTCGTGCAGTCCTTGACCTGCCCGATCGTCCGGCAGCCGTGCTCGGTGACCGCCGAGCGGACCGTCCCGGCGTCGACGTTGTTGCACGAGCACACGACGGCCTCGTCGGGCAGCTCGGTGTCGGCCAGCCCTTCGCCGTCGGGCGCGATGACGGCGGCGGGGTCGGCGCCGAGCGGGCGGCCCAGCAGCGGCCGGAGCGCGGAGTAGAGCTCGATGTCGCCGACGAACACGCCGCCGAGCAGCGTCGTCGCGTCGTCCGAGAGCACGAGCTTGCGGTACCGGCGGTGGATCGGGTCGACGAACGACACCTCCAGCGCACCCGCGCTCACCGCGTTGACGTCGCCGAACGACGCCGCCTCGACGCCGACGCCCTTGAGCTTGGTGCCGTCGTCGGCTCGGCGGTGCACGCGCTCGCCGCCCAGGAAGCGGTCGACGACGACGTCCGCCATGTCGTTGCCCGGAGCGACCAGACCCGCGCACACGCCGTCGACCGACGCGCACTCGCCGATCGCCCACACGCCCGGGTCGGAGGTCTGGCACGCCTCGCCGACGACGACGCCGCCGCGCTCGCCGATCGCAAGGCCCGCCTCGCGCGCCACGCGGTCCCGCGGCCGGATGCCCACGGAGAAGATGACGACGTCCGTCGGCAGCGCGGAGCCGTCGGTGAGCTCGACCGAGCCCACGGACCCGTCGCCCGCGGGCAGGAACCGGTGGGCGCCCGCCCCCGTGCGGACCGTCACCCCGAGGTCCTCGACGAGCAGGCGCAGCATCTCGCCGCCGCCCTGGTCGAGCTGGACGCTCATGAGCCGGTCGGCGAACTCCACGACCGTGGCCTCGGCGCCCAGGCGCTGGAGCGCGGCGGCCGCCTCGAGACCCAGCACGCCGCCGCCCACGACGACGCCGCGCACCGCCCGGCCCAGCGCCCGCTCGCGCAGGCGGACCCACTCGGCGAGCCGCTCGACGTCGTCCAGCGTGCGGTACGTGAACAGGCCCGGCAGATCCGTGCCCTCCGCACGCGGGGTCCATGCCCACGAGCCCGTCGCGAGCACCGCACGGTCGTAGTGGACCTGGCGCCCCGAGCGCGTCGTCACGACGCTCGCCGTGCGGTCGAGCGACGCGACCGCGTCGCCGGTGACGAGCGTGACGCGCGGGTCGTCCCACACGCCGCGGTCCAGCGCGAGTGCCTGCGCGTCGCGCGCGTCGAACCACTCCGACAGGTGCACGCGGTCGTACGGCTCGTGCGGCTCGTCGCCGATCACCGTGAGCGACCAGCCGCCCTCGGGGTCGCGCGAGCGCAGGCCTGCGACCAGGCGGTGCGCCGTCATGCCGGCGCCGACGACGACGATCCGGTCGCCGTCCAGGGGACCGCCGGCGGCGGGAGCGAGCGCGTCCGACGAGGGGTGAGAGAGGGAGGCCACGGGGAGCACTTTCGAGAGGCGGGGGCTGCGTCGAGGCCCCGGTCCGCGTGCGGCCGGTGCCCTGCTCCCGACCCTAGGGGAGGTGGTCTGACCACATCAGCCGTCTGGGACCAAGGTCCTCAGTACCCCCATCGAAGGCCATCACGTGCACGCCCCGGCGCGGTGCGGACAGCAGGACGCCGCGCCCCCGGGGCGGGGACGCGGCGTCGGCTGGCGGATCGACGGGGATCGGCCGTCATGGCCCGACGGCGCGCGAGGCGCCGCGCGTGGCGACGCGCGTCAGACGTTCGCGAGCTCGCGGTCGTCGTCGGCCACGGGCCGCTGGTCCTCGTAGCGACGCACGACGCGGCTCACTGTGGACCGCGACGCCGAGACCTTCTGGGCGATCTCGCGCTGGTTCATGCCCTGGCGGGCGAGCTCGACGATGCGGCGGTCGCGCTCCGCGGTCGGGTCCTCGCCGAGCGACGCGTCGTCGGCCTCCGTCGCCGCGGGCTGCGCGCCGTTCGTGCCGCCTACGAGGTCGAAGACCTCGACGCGCCGCGTGTGACCCGTCACCGCGGGGGGCTCCACGACCGGAGCCGCGCTGTCCTCCTCGGGGGCCGGCTGGTCCCAGGGGAGCGGACGCCCGAACAGCTCCTTCACCCGCGCCTCGAGGTCGGGGAGCGCCTCGAACGCCGTCTCGGGCACGTAGGGCTTCTCGTCGTTCGCCTCGCGCGCAGCCTCGATCTCCGGCTCCGTCTCCGGCTCCACGTCCCGCTCGACGGCGGGCGCCTCGGCCGGTGCGACGGCGGCCGGGCTCTCCTGGCGCGGCTCGGCGACCGGAACGTCCCGGGCCCGCTCGACGGGCGCCGGGGTCTCCGTGCGGACCTCGGGGTCGCGCGCGGACTCCAGCGCGAGGGTCTCCTGGCGGTGCGTCTCGACGAGCGTCGCGGCCGGCGTGGCGGTCCGGGCCACGACGACTGCCGTCGCCTCGGTCGGCCCGGCGGCCTCGGCCGACCCGCGGGCGGTGCCGCGCTTCACCGAGCTCGCCCCGATGAGGTCGAGTCGGTTGCCGTGGCGCTCCGCGGCCTCCAGGCGGTCGACCCAGACCTGCATGCGGCGCTCGAAGTCCTCGACGGTGAGCAGCTTGAGTGCGGCGTCGCGGGCGGCACGCTGCCGCTCGTGCGCGGCGCGGACCTTGCGCAGGTCCCCGGACGAGCCGGCGCTGTCCGCGCGCGCGTCGCGCCACTGCTCCAGGGCCGAGACGTAGCCGTGGACGCGCAGCTCACGACGACGCTCCTCGAGCGTGTGACCCGTCACCATGTGCCGCTCCCCCACGAGGGCGAGGTGCCACATGAGCGCGGCCACCAGCGGCGGCACGAACCGGAACACCACCATGTACGGTGTGCTCGCCGTCGGGACGGCGATCTCGTGCAGCGCCGCGAACAGACCGGACGTGCCCGAGAGCACCCAGGTGAGCGCGAGGAGGACGCCGTACGGGCGACCCTCCAGCGCCGCGTTGCGCGCCATGAGCGCCACGGCGACGAGGCTGATCTCGAGGAAGCCCGCGAGCCCGTACGCCTCGAGCGGCGACATGTGCGCCACCTCGAGACCGAACAGGACCATGCCGCTGTACGCCAGCGCGGTGGCGATGGTCGCCGCGATGACCACCGCGACCATCGGGAGGTGCCGGCCGCGATAGCGCACCTGCCGCGGGGAACCGCCCGCGCCGGTCTGGTCCTGCTGTGTCACGTCATCCTCCGAAAAGTGGTGTGGGCGCACATATCCCAACACTCAGGACAGTCCTCGTCAACGCACCGGAAGGATCGCAATCGGATCGTGAGCAGCGGAGGTCCGGAGCGGCACGTCCGCGGGCCGCACCCTGCGGGTCGTACGGCCGGAGACAGCACGACGCCGCGCCCCCGAGGGGACGCGGCGTCGTGGACGGACGGGTGGATCGTCAGACGTTGAACCCCAGCGCGCGGAGCTGGTCCTTGCCGTCGTCGGTGATCTTCTCCGGGCCCCACGGCGGCATCCAGACCCAGTTGACGCGGAAGCCGTCGACGAGGCCCTCGAGGGCCTGCGCGGACTGGTCCTCGATGACGTCGGTCAGCGGGCAGGCCGCGGACGTGAGGGTCATGTCGATGACGGCGTGGTTGTTCTGGTCGATCTGGATGCCGTAGACGAGGCCGAGGTCGACGACGTTGATGCCGAGCTCGGGGTCGATGACGTCGCGCATCGCCTCCTCGACGTCGGCGACGTTCGGCGGGCTGGGGGCGACACCGCCTGCGGGTGCGCCGGTCTCGGTGGTCATCGGTTCTCCTCCGTCGTTCCCCGCGCGGCGAGCGCCGCGTCGGAAGCTGCTGCGGTGTGGGCGCTCAGCGCGCCCGAGGTGACGAGCGAGTCGCGCAGCGCGGCCCAGCCGAGCAGGGCGCACTTGATGCGAGCAGGGTACTGCGAGACGCCCGTGAACACCGTGGCGTCGCCCAGCTCGTCCTCCGCGGCCTCGTCGAGGCCCTTGCCGCGCGAGCCCATGAGCTCGCGGAAGACCTCGCCCAGGTGCTCGGCCTCGGTCACGGGCCGCCCCGACACGAGGTCGGTGAGCACGGACAGGGACGCCTGCGAGATGCTGCAGCCCTGTCCCTCCCAGCTCACGCGGCCGATCGTGTCGCCGGCGAGCTCGACGCGCAGCGTCACCTCGTCGCCGCACGTGGGGTTCACCTGGTGCGACTGGCCGCTCGCCGCGCCGTCCGCCACCTCGACCAGGCCCCGGCCGTGCGGGGTCTTCGCGTGGTCGAGGATGACCTGCTGGTACATCTGCTCGATCGAGCTCATCGGGTCCTCTCTCAGTCCACCGAGAAGAACGCGCGCACCCCGGCCAATGCTTCCCGGAACGCGTCGACGTCCTCGCGCGTGGTGTACACCGACGCGGACGCGCGCGCAGTGGCGGCGATCCCGAAGCGGCGGTGCAAGGGCTGGGCGCAGTGGTGACCGACGCGCACGGCGATGCCGGCGTCGTCGAGCACCTGGCCGACGTCGTGCGCGTGCACGCCGTCCACGACGAACGACACGACCGCGAGCCGGTCCTCGGGCTCGCGCGGCCCGATGATCCGCACGCCCGGCATCTCCCCGATGCGCAGCAGCTCGGCGGCCAGCTCGTGCTCGTGCGCCGCGACGCCCTCCATGCCGAGCTCGTGCAGGTACTTCGCCGCGGCGCCGAACCCGACGACCTGCGCGACGGCCTGCGTGCCCGCCTCGAACCGCTGCGGCGGCGCCATGTACGACGACTCGGTCATCGTGACGACCTCGATCATCGACCCGCCGGTCGTCACGGGCGGCAGCGCCTCGAGCAGCTCGCGCCGCCCGTACAGCACGCCGACGCCCGTGGGGCCGAGCATCTTGTGCGCCGAGAACGCGGCGAAGTCGACGCCGAGCGCGGGCAGGTCCACGGGCAGGTGCGGCACGGACTGGCACGCGTCGAGCACGGTGAGCGCCCCGACCTCGCGCGCCCGGGTCACGATCGGCTCGACGGGCGTGATCGCGCCCGTCACGTTCGACACGTGCGCGAACGCCACGATCCGCGTGCGCTCGGTGATGACCGTCGCCGCGTCCTCGACGCGCACGCGCCCGTCGTCGTCCACCTCGAACCAGCGCAGGACGGCACCGGTGCGGGCCGCGAGCTCCTGCCACGGCACGATGTTCGCGTGGTGCTCGGCCTCGGTGATGACGATCTCGTCGCCCGGCGCGAGCGCGAAGCGGCGGGCCGCCTCTCCCCCGCGGCCGAGCGTCGCGTTCGAGATCCCGTACGCGACGAGGTTGATCGCGGCCGTCGCGCCGGACGTCCAGACGATCTCGCCCGGGCGCGCCCCGACGAACGCCGCGACGTCCGCGCGGGCGTCCTCGAACGCCTCGGTCGCCTCCTCGGCGAGCTGGTGCGCGCCGCGGTGCACGGCCGCGTTGCGCTCCTCGTAGAAGTCGACCTCGGTGTCGAGGACGACCTGCGGCTTCTGCGACGTCGCCGCGGAGTCGAGGTAGACGAGCGGACGACCACCGCGCACGGTGCGCTCGAGCAGCGGGAAGTCCGCCCGCACGGCGGCGAGCTCGGTCGCCGTCAGGGGGGAGCTGTGCGCGGTGGTCGTCATGGTCGTCTCCTCAGGGGTGGTGCGACCGCTCAGGCCGAGGCGGCCGAGGCGGACTCGACGGCGCCCGGGAGGTAGCGGTCGTAGCCCTCCTCCTCCAGGCGGTCGGCCAGCTCCGAGCCACCCTCCTCGGCGACCTTGCCGTCGACGAAGACGTGGACGAAGTCCGGCTTGATGTAGCGCAGGATGCGCGTGTAGTGCGTGATGAGCAGGATGCCGGCGTCGGTCGCGCCGTGGACGCGGTTGACGCCCTCGGAGACGATGCGCAGCGCGTCGACGTCGAGGCCCGAGTCGGTCTCGTCGAGGACGGCGAACTTCGGCTTGAGGAGCTCCATCTGGAGGATCTCGTGGCGCTTCTTCTCGCCGCCGGAGAAGCCCTCGTTGACCGAGCGCTCGGCGAAGGAGTCGTCCATGCGCAGGCGCTCCATGGCGCCCTTGACGTCCTTGACCCAGTGGCGCAGCGCGGGGGCCTCGCCGTCGATCGCGGTCTTCGCGGTGCGCAGGAAGTTCGACACGGAGACGCCGGGGACCTCGACCGGGTACTGCATGGCGAGGAACAGGCCCGCGCGGGCGCGCTCGTCGACGCTCATCGCGAGGACGTCCTCGCCGTCGAGCGTCACGGTGCCGCCGGTGACCTGGTACTTGGGGTGGCCGGCGATCGAGTAGGCGAGCGTGGACTTGCCCGAGCCGTTCGGGCCCATGATGGCGTGGACCTCGCCGCTGGCGATCGTCAGGTCGACGCCGCGCAGGATCGGCTTCGGCCCTTCCTTGGTGTCGACGCTGACGTGCAGGTCGCGGATCTCGAGAGTGGACA
Source organism: Cellulosimicrobium sp. E-16 (assembly GCF_049913115.1). Classification (NCBI taxonomy): domain Bacteria; kingdom Bacillati; phylum Actinomycetota; class Actinomycetes; order Micrococcales; family Promicromonosporaceae; genus Cellulosimicrobium; species Cellulosimicrobium sp. E-16. The sequence goes on along the minus strand of NZ_CP183974.1, from coordinate 2,117,686 downwards.
TGTGCTTCTTCTCCAAGAGGTTCTGGTGAGCCGTGGGGCGCGCGCGGCGCGCCGGTTCAGGATGTGGGTCAGGTGGGAGCGACGACGCGGTCGACGTCGACGAGCACCTGCTCGCCGTCGACCGTCACCGGGTACACGGGCACGGGCCGCATCGCGGGCAGCGCGGTCGGCATGCCGGTCCGCACGTCGAACTGCGAGCCGTGCAGCCAGCACTCGACGAAGCAGCCCTCGACCTCGCCGTCCGACAGGGACACCGCCCCGTGGGAGCAGATGTCCGAGATCGCGTGCCAGTCGCCGTCGCCGTCACGGATGACGGCGACCTCGACGACCCGCCCGTCCTCGGCCGGGAGCTCGACGCGGAGCGCCTCCTCCGGGCCGAGGTCGGACGTCGTGCAGGCGGGCTGTGCGGTCACGCCGTCGCCTCGGCGGGCTCGGCGCTCCCGTCGATGATCGACATGGACTTGCTCAGCTCGCGCTCGATCGCCTCGAGCAGGCGCTCCTCGACCGACGCGACGCCGATCTCCTGGATGAGCTCCGCGAAGAAGCCGCGGACGACGAGGCGGCGCGCCTCGGCCTCCGGGATGCCGCGGGCCTGGAGGTAGAAGAGCTGCTCGTCGTCGAACCGGCCGGTCGCGGACGCGTGACCCGCGCCCTCGATCTCGCCCGTCTCGATCTCGAGGTTCGGCACCGAGTCCGCGCGCGCGCCGTCCGTGAGGACGAGGTTGCGGTTGAGCTCGTAGGTGTCCGTGCCCTCGGCCTCGGCCTGGATCAGCACGTCGCCGACCCACACCGCGTGCGCGCCCTCGCCCTGCAGCGCGCCCTTGTACGTGACGCGCGACTTGCAGCGCGGCACCGCGTGGTCGACGAACAGGCGGTGCTCCTGGTGCTGGTCCGCGTCCGCGAAGTAGAGCCCGACCATCTCGACGTCGCCGCCCTCGGCCGTGAACGTCGCGTCGGGGGTGATGCGCACGACGTCGCCGCCGAGCGTCACGACCACGTGCTTGAGCCGCGCGTCGCGCCCGATGCGGGCGCGGTGCGACGACGCGTGCACGGCGCCGTCGGCCCAGTCCTGGACGGACACGACGGTGAGGTGCGCGCCGTCCTCGACGACGATCTCGACCGTCTCGTTGAGCGTCGCGGTCCCGACGTGGTCGAGCACGACGACGGCCTCCGAGTGGCGCTCGGCGCGCACGAGCACGTGGCTCGCGGTCGGCGTGGAGCCGTGGCCCTCGACGCGCACGGACGTCACGTCGGACGCGACGACCTCCTTGGGCACCGTGACGACCGTGGCCTGCTCGAACGCGTTCCACGCCGTGACGGCGGTGCGGTCGCCCGGCTTGCCGGCGGTGCCTAGCCGCTCGTCGTCGCGACCGACGATCGCGACCTCGACCTCGGGGGCCTCGACGACCGTGACGCGCACGTCGCCGCCGCCGCTCTGCCCGACGAGCTTCTCGTCGAACAGGGGCGCGAGGCGCGCGACGGGCGAGAAGCGCCACTCCTCCTCGCGCCCGGAGGGCACGGGGATGTCGGCGAGGTCGAACGACGTGAGCCGCTCGGCGCGCGAGCCCTGGGGCACGACGCGGTGGGAGTGCGCCCCGTCGGCCTGCGCGCGCGAGTGGTCGGTGGTCAGACCGGCCTCTTCGGGAATGGTGGTGGTGGTCATATCAGCCGACGGACCCTTCCATCTGCAGCTCGATGAGGCGGTTGAGCTCGAGCGCGTACTCCATGGGCAGCTCGCGCGCGATGGGCTCGACGAACCCGCGCACGATCATGGCCATCGCCTCGGTCTCCTCCATGCCTCGGGACATGAGGTAGAACAGCTGGTCCTCGCTCACCCGCGAGACCGTCGCCTCGTGCCCCATGGACACGTCGTCCTCGCGGACGTCGACGTACGGGTAGGTGTCGGACCGGGAGATCTGGTCGACGAGCAGCGCGTCGCACAGCACGGTCGAGGCCGAGTGCGAGGCGCCCTCGAGGACCTGGACCAGGCCGCGGTAGGACGTACGGCCACCGCCGCGCGCGACCGACTTCGACACGATGGACGACGACGTGTGCGGCGCCGCGTGGACCATCTTGGCGCCGGCGTCCTGGTGCTGGCCCTCGCCCGCGAACGCGATCGAGAGCGTCTCGCCGCGCGCGTGCTCGCCGAGCAGGTAGATCGCCGGGTACTTCATGGTGACCTTGGAGCCGATGTTGCCGTCGACCCACTCCATCGTCGCGCCCTCGGCCGCGGTCGCCCGCTTGGTCACGAGGTTGTAGACGTTGTTCGACCAGTTCTGGATGGTCGTGTAGCGCACGCGCGCGTTCTTCTTGACGATGATCTCGACGACTGCGGAGTGCAGCGAGTCGGACGAGTAGATCGGCGCGGTGCAGCCCTCGACGTAGTGCACGTACGAGCCCTCGTCCGCGATGATCAGCGTCCGCTCGAACTGGCCCATGTTCTCCGTGTTGATGCGGAAGTAGGCCTGGAGCGGGATCTCGACGTGCACGCCCGGCGGCACGTAGACGAACGACCCGCCCGACCACACGGCGGAGTTGAGCGCGGCGAACTTGTTGTCGCCCGACGGGATGACGGTGCCGAAGTACTCCTGGAAGAGCTCCGGGTGCTCGCGCAGCGCGGTGTCCGTGTCGAGGAAGATGACGCCCTGGCGCTCGAGCTCCTCGTTGATCTGGTGGTAGACCACCTCGGACTCGTACTGGGCCGCGACGCCCGCGACGAGGCGCTGCTTCTCCGCCTCGGGGATGCCGAGCTTGTCGTACGTCTCCTTGATGTCCTCGGGCAGGTCGTCCCACGAGGCGGCCTGCTTCTCCGTGGAGCGCACGAAGTACTTGATGTTGTCGAAGTCGATGCCCGTGAGGTCGGAGCCCCAGTTCGGCATGGGCTTCTTGTCGAAGAGGCGCAGGGCCTTGAGCCGCGTCTTGAGCATCCACTCGGGCTCGTTCTTCAGCGCCGAGATGTTGCGCACGACGTCCTCGGACAGACCGCGCTGCGCGGCCTCGCCGGCGGCGTCGCTGTCGTGCCAGCCGTATCCGTAGGCACCGATCGAGGCGATGATCTCGTCGTCGGTCTGCTTCTCACCGGTCGGCTGGGCCGTGCCGGTGGCGTCCTGGGTGGGAGCGCTCATGGTCGTCCTTCCACTGTCCGTCGTGTGCGGGCGGGGGCAGTCGGTACAAGGTTCGTGCGGGGGGTGTCGTGCGTGCCTCGGGGCGGCGGTGCGCCCCTCGGGTCAGGTCTCGCCCGACGTCGGGCGACCGCGCGCCCGGACGTCGTGGTCATGGCCTGCGTGAGCATGGCCGTCGTGGTCTCGGAGCGGCCGGGCCGCCCGCGGTGCGGGGACCGGAAGGCCCACCGGGACGTTGGTCGTGCACGCGTGCGCGCCCGTCGCGAGCGTCGAGAGCCGCTGCACGTGCGAGCCGAGGAGCTTGGCGAAGACCTGCGCCTCCGCCTCGCAGAGCTGCGGGAACTCCTCCGCGACGTGCTGCACCGGGCAGTGGCCCTGGCACAGCTGCACCGCCGAGGTGCCGGGGACGGGGCGCACGCTCGCCGCGTACCCGTCGTCCGCGAGCGCCGCGGCGAGCTGGGCGGCGCGGCCCTCGACGTCGTCCGCGTCGAGCCGGCCCTCGTAACGGTCGGCGAGCTCGGCGAGGCGGTCCTGCGCGAAGCGCTCGACGGCGTCGGGCCCGGCGACGTCGCGCAGGTACCGCAGCGCCTGGGTCGCGAGGTCGGCGTAGGTGCCGCTCAGCTCGCCCTGCCCGGCCGACGTCGTCACGTACCGCCGCGCGGGGCGGCCGCGCATCCCGGTGGGGTGCCCGGCATCGTGCACGGCGACGAGGTCGTCCTCCTCGAGGAGGGCGAGGTGGCGGCGGACGGCGGCGGGCGTGAGCCCGAGCGTGGCGGCGAGGTCGGCGGCGCTCACGGGGCCCGCGGACGCGACGAGCTCGAGCACGCGCTCGCGCGTGCGGCGGTCGGCGTCGGCTGCCGGAACGGCGGCGGGCAGAGCGGTCTGCCCGGCTGCGGGGGCGGCAGGGCGCAGCGCGTCCGGTCGGACGGATCGTGCAGCCATGCTCACCTCCCGTGGTGCGTCCCGTGGGCGCGCGTACGTGTGGCGCGGCCTGACACGGGGTGACAGATCTGGAACCGATATAGACAACATGGTTGTTCCCTAATTGCCCGAACGCAAGCAAGGCGACCCTCAGACCACCCCCAGAGGTGTCGAGATGTGGCGTACGCGACACCCGTGCGGTCCGGGCCGGGCGCCGGCCCTGAGCGGCGGAACCGCCCCCTAGAATCGGCCGGGTGCCCGCCCCCGCCGTGCTCGTGCACGACCTCGTCAAGCGCTACGACGGTCGTGCCGTCGTCGACGGCGTGTCCCTCACCGCCGAGCGCGGCGCGATCACCGCGGTGCTCGGCCCCAACGGCGCCGGCAAGACCACGACGGTCGAGTGCTGCGAGGGCCTGCGCTCCCCCGACGCCGGGCGCGTCGAGGTCCTCGGTCTCGACCCCCTGACCGACGCGCGCGACCTGCGCCCGCGCGTCGGCGTCATGCTCCAGGACGGCGGGCTCCCGACGGGCGTGCGCGCCCTGGAGATGCTGCGGCACGTCGCGTCGATGTACGCGCGGCCCCGCGACGTCGGCGAGCTCACCGAGCGCCTGGGGCTGGAGAGCTTCGCACGGACGACCGTCCGACGGCTGTCCGGCGGGCAGCGGCAGCGGCTCGCGCTCGCCGCCGCGATCGTCGGTCGGCCGGAGGTCGTCTTCCTCGACGAGCCGAGCGCGGGCATGGACCCGCAGAGCCGGCACGCCGTGTGGGAGCTCGTGCGCGAGCTGCGCGGGGAGGGCGTGGGGATCGTCCTCACGACGCACCTCATGGACGAGGCCGAGGACCTGGCCGACCGCGTGTACGTCGTCGACCACGGCAAGGTCATCGCCGCGGGCGCGACCCGCGACCTGCTCGAGACCGGGGCCGACGGCGAGGCGGACCGCACCGTCCGCTTCGAGGCGACGCCGGCGCTCGACCTCGGCAGTCTGCGTGACGCGCTCGCCGGGGCGGGAGCGCCCGACGGCGCCGCACCGGGCGCGTGGGCCGTCGCCGAGCCGCAGCCCGGCTCGTACACCCTCACCGGGCCCGCCGACCCCGCGACGCTCGTGGCGCTGACGACGTGGCTCGCCGCGCGCGGCGTCCTCGCCGCGCGCGTCACGGTGGGCCGCCGCACGCTCGAGGACGTGTTCCTCGACCTCACGGGACGGCACCTGCGATGAGCGCGACCCCGACGACGCCGACCACGCCGGAGGCCCCGAGCCAGAGCCAAGCCCGGTCCGCCGAGCTCGCCGCGCCGGCGTGGCGGCGCGTGGTGGCCCAGACGGCGTTCGAGACGCGCATGATCCTGCGCAACGGCGAGCAGCTCCTCGTGACGATCATCCTGCCCGTCATGCTCCTGCTCGGGCTGGTGCTCACGTCGTTCGTCGACCTCGACACGGGCGGCGCGACGCGCGTCGACTTCGTGACGCCCGGCGTCCTCGCGCTCGCCGTGATGTCGACGGCGTTCACGTCGCAGGCGATCGCGACCGCGTTCGACCGCCGCAACGGCGTGCTCCGCCTCATGTCGACCACTCCCCTGGGCCGCGGCGGTCTCCTCGCGGGCAAGGTGCTCGGCGTCCTCGCGGTGGAGGTCGTGCAGGTCGTCGTGATCACGGGCGTCGCGCTCGCGCTCGGCTGGCAGCCCGACCCCGCGGGGATCCCCGCGGCCCTGCTCGCCGTGCTGCTCGGGACCGCGGCGTTCACGTCGCTCGCGATGCTGCTCGCCGGGACGCTGCGCGCCGAAGGCGTGCTCGCGGTGGCGAACCTCGTGCTCGTGCTGCTCACCGTCGGCGGCGGCGTCCTCGTCCCGGCCGACCAGCTCCCCGGCCCGCTCGAGCACGTCGCGCTCCTGCTGCCGTCGGGCGCGCTCGGCGAGGCGATGCGCGGCGCCCTGCTCGACGGCTCCGTGCCGCCGTTCTCGGTCGTCGTGCTGCTGGGGTGGACCGCCGCGCTCGGCTGGGGCGCGGGCAAGCTCTTCCGCTGGACCTGAGCCGCGGGCACATCTCACACCCGCAGGATTCCGGGGCTGCGCGGTCGTCCCGATACCGTGGGACCGTGAGCACTCCGCCCCCCGCGCTCGACCCCGCTCCCGCCGACAGCCCCGCGGGCGCCGCCTCCGGCGGCGGCGCCGCCCGCCCGGACCGGCTCGCGCCGCTGCGCCGCTGGACGCGGCCTGTGCTCGTCGCGAACCTCGTGGCGCAGATCGGCATCATCGTCACGGGCGGTGCTGTCCGGCTCACGGGTTCGGGGCTCGGCTGCTCGACCTGGCCGCAGTGCGAGCCTGGCCAGTTCGCCGCGAAGTTCCACCCCGAGACGACGTATCACCAGTTCATCGAGTACGGGAACCGCACGCTCACCGGGGTGCTGAGCGTCATCGCGATCGCCGCCCTCGTCCTCGTGTGGACCGACCGCTCGCGCGTCCTGTCCTACCGGCTCCTCGGCGCCGTCCCGCTGCTCGGCGTCGCCGCGCAGGCGGTCATCGGCGGCGTGATCGTCCTGCTGCACCTGCACCCGGGGTGGGTGTCCCTGCACTTCGTCGTCTCGGCCGCGCTCGTCTCCGTCTCGCTGCTCCTCCTCCACCGGTCCGGGGAGGGCGACGCGCCACCCGTCCCCACGGTCGCGTCGCGCTCGCGCGCGCTCGCGTGGACGCTGTACGGGCTGACGGCGCTGATCGTCGTCCTCGGCGTCATCGTCACGGGGGCGGGCCCGCACAGCGGCGACGAGGAGGTCGGGTACCGCCTGGCCGTCGACCCGGCGCTCATGAGCAAGGTCCACGCGTGGGCCGTCTGGGTCTTCGTCGCCGTGCTCGTCGCCTACCTCGTGAGCGTCCGACGCGGGCCGCAGCAGGTGCGCCGTGCGGCCTGGATCCTGCTCGCGATCACCCTGGGCCAGGGACTGATCGGGTACGTCCAGTACTTCACGGGGCTGCCCGCGCTCCTCGTGGGGCTGCACATGCTCGGCTCGGCGCTCCTCGTCGCCGGTTCCACGCGCGTCGTCCTGACGACCCGCACGCGCGCCTGAGCGAGCGGTGGCCCGGGCCCGAGCGGCCCGGGCCACCGCCAGTCAGCGCACGTCAGCGCCAGAGCGCGGCGACGCGCTCCGCGAGCGCGGTGCCGCGCTCGTACCCGGCCTCGGCCGCCGCCGGCCGGAGCGACAGGTCCATGGCCTGCGGGCCGAACAGGTGGTCGGCTGCAGGCCCCGGGACGATCACCTCGACCTCGCTCTCCCGTTCCCGCAGCTCGTCGACCTGGGCCGAGAGCTGCAGGCCCCACTCCAGCGGCGCCCGCGTCCTGCCGCCGAAGGGCGACAGCACCAGCACCCGCCGGTGCCCCGCCGCGAGGTCCGCGTTCTCGTTGCGGCGGTATCCGCCGTCGAGGTACCGCTCGTCCCCGACCCGGTAGGCGAACCCGCTCGCGCAGCTCGCCGCGACGGCGTCGACCAGGTCGACCCCGCTGTGCCGGTCGAAGACGACGGGCTCACCGGTCCGCGCGTCGACGGCGGTGAGGAGGACGGCCCGCTGGGGCCAGGACGGGTTCGGCAGGCGCGCGGCGACGGTGGCCCGCCACCGGGACTGCACCGTCTCGTCCGACGACCCGGGCAGCGCGAGCGCCGCCTCCCCGAGCTGGCGCCGCATGTCCGCTGCGTCCCGGGCACCGGCGACGATCGCGGCCGTCCGCGCCATCTGGTCCGCCGCCTGCCGTGTGCGGTCCCCTCCCGCGTTCGGGCCGCCCGGCCCCGCCTGCGGGCGTGTCGGCGCGACGAGAGCGGCGGCGTACAGCTCCGCGGGCGTCGCACCGGCGAGCTGGGCCGCCGCCGTCGACCCGGCTGACGTCCCGACGGTCAGGTCGGCCGTCGTGGACACGTCCAGCCCGGCGTCGGACAGACCGGCGACGACGCCGATCAGCCACGCGTTGCCGGTGGACCCGCCGCCCCCGAGCACGAGGGCACGCTCGCCCGTCGTCGGGACGGGGCTGGAGGCCGTGGGATCAGGGACCGAGGAACCCGCGGGCGAGTTGTCCGGTACAGAAGAGGATGTGGTGGTGCGCATGGGAGTCGCCTCTCGCGATGGTGCGGCGAGCGCTCCCGACGACGACTACGGCCGTCGCGCGATCGTGGGCAGCGAGGGAGCGCCCGGTACGGACACAGCGTTCACGGGACTCACCTCCTCGGCTCGGTGCACGATCGGCCCCGACGCTAGCACGCAGGACCGCCCCGGCACACGGCCTTTGCGGCCGTCGGGAGGACGTTGGCGGTCGGGTCACGGGCCCGCGTGGCACGAACCGCACCTGCCGAAGCAGAGCCGTGGTCTGCCGAGGTAGAGCCGTGGTCTGCCGAGGAAGAGCCCAGGCCGTGCCCGACGATGGGTGGGTCGCCCCGACGGTCAGGCCCACCCGTGGGCCAGCACGGCACAGGCGGGCCGACGCCGCGGGCAGTCACCCGGGCGAACACGGACCAGGGCGAGTCGAAGCCGGGCGGGGTGGGTGGTGGTGCCGCGTCGTGGCGGGCCTGGCGGGAGCGACGCGAGGAACGAGCGGCGCGGATGGTAGACGCGGCACCACCACCCACCCCGACCACCCCACCCGACCACACGCCGTCGCGCACGGTAACCACGGCTCTACCTCGGCCAACCGGGGTTCTTCCTGGCGTGACAGCGGCGTGACAGCGGGTGGTGCTCCGCTGACAGCGCGGTGCGAGGAGGCACGCCCAGCCTGGTGGTGAACCCACCGACCAGGAGGACACATGACCACCCCCGCGATCGAGGCCCACGGCCTCGTGAAGGTCTTCGGCGAGAACCGCGCCGTCGACGGCGTGGACCTCACCGTGCGCACCGGCACCGTCTACGGGGTCCTCGGGCCCAACGGTGCCGGGAAGACCACGACCATCAGCATGCTCGCGACGCTCCTGCGCCCAGACGCCGGCGAGGCCCGCGTGTTCGGGCACGACGTCGTCGCGCACCCGCACAAGGTGCGCCAGCTCATCGGCGTGACGGGGCAGTACGCCTCGGTCGACGAGACGCTCAGCGCGACGGAGAACCTCGTGATCTTCGCGCGGCTGCTCGGGCTCTCGCGCACGCAGGCCCGGCGCAAGGCCGTCGAGCTGCTGGAGGCGTTCGGCCTCACGGACGCGGCGTCCCGCCCGCTGAAGAACTTCTCGGGCGGCATGCGCCGCCGTCTGGACCTCGCGGCGAGCCTCATCGCGCAGCCGCCGCTCATCTTCCTCGACGAGCCGACGACCGGTCTGGACCCGCGCACGCGCGCCCAGATGTGGTCGACGATCCGCGACCTCGTCGCGAGCGGGTCGACCGTGCTGCTCACGACGCAGTACCTGGACGAGGCGGACCAGCTCGCGGACCGGATCGCGGTCATCGACCGCGGGCGCGTGGTGGCCGAGGGCACGGCGGACGACCTCAAGGACGCCGTCGGCGACCAGTCGCTGCAGCTCGCCCTGGTCCACGCCGCCGACGTGGCGCCGGCGCTCGAGATCGTCGAGCGCTCGCTGGGTCTGGCCGCGACGGTCTCCCCCGAGGCGCGCCGGCTCACCGTCCCGGTCCCCGGGCCGGACGTCGTGACGGACCTCCTCGTGCGGCTGCGCGAGGCCCGGATCGAGGTCGGCTCGCTGAGCATGGACAAGCCGAGCCTCGACGAGGTCTTCCTCACGCTGACGGGCCACGGCGCCGAGTCGTCCGACGCCGCTGCCGGTGGCGGCGCGGCGCAGGACGACACCGACCCGCGGCCCACCGACGACACCCCCGGCGCGCGCGACGACCGCGCGGCCGCGACGCGAGAGGCGGCACTGCGATGAGCACGGCGACGACCACGACGACCACGACTCCTGGCCGGCCCGACGCGACGCTCGCGGCCCGGCCCCGCATCCAGGCGGGCGCCGACCGCGCGCTGTCCGACCGCACGTCGCTGCGCGCGACGGCCGACCACACGCTGACCATGGCGTACCGCGGGCTGCTGAAGATCAAGCGCACGCCCGAGCAGCTCTTCGACGTGACGCTCCAGCCGATCCTCTTCACGCTGATGTTCACGTACATCTTCGGCGGGGCGATCGCGGGCGACGTCACGAGCTACCTGCCGATCATCATCCCGGGCATCCTCGTGCAGACCGTCATCACGACGTCGGTCGTCACGGGCACGCAGCTGCGCGAGGACATGGACAAGGGCGTGTTCGACCGCTTCCGGTCGCTGCCCATCGCGCGCATCGCCCCGCTGTCGGGCGCGCTCCTCGCGGACACGGTCCGCTATCTCATCGCGACCACGCTCACCTTCGCGATGGGCTACCTCATGGGCTACCGGCCCGACGGCGGGCTCGGTGCCGTCGCGCTCGCGGGTCTGCTCGTCATCGTGTGCTCGTGGGCCGTGAGCTGGATCTTCGCGTTCTTCGGTGTGGTCGCCCGGACCGCGTCGAGCGTGCAGGGCATCTCGATGATCGTGCTCTTCCCGCTGACGTTCCTGTCGAACGCGTTCGTCCAGCCGGACACGATGCCGGGCTGGCTGCAGGGCTTCGTCAACGTCAACCCGGTGTCTCACCTCGTCACCGCGGTCCGCGAGCTGGCGAACACCGGGACGCTCGGCTCCGACGCCGCGATCTCGCTCGTCGGTGCCGCGGTCATCGTCGCGGTCTTCGCGCCGCTCACCGTGCGCGCGTACATGCGCAAGGCCTGACCGCACGACCAGCCGGGACTCCCAAGCGCCTCCGAGCCGCCTCCGAGCCGCACGGCGACGGACGAACGTCCTCAGCACGGGGTCGGCACCTCTCCGGGTGCCGGCCCCGTCGCCGTCCGTCAGGCGTCGTGGGAGCCGTCCCTGCCGACCTCGGCCTCGGCCTCGTCGAGGAGCGCGAAGCCTCGGCGCGCGAGGTCGCCCCGGTCCAGGTCGCGAGCCTCGGCCCGGGCACGCTCCGCGACCGCCGCACCGACGACGCCGGTCACCTGCGCCCAGGCGTTCTCGTGGCGCAGCGAGGGCTGGTCCTGCCGCGAGCCCATCCGTTCCGCGAGCGCGACGAGCAGGGCGCCGCGCTCGGCGACGTCGTCCGAGCCTCCGGCGCGGGAACTGCCGCCACCCAGCACGGACCCGACCCCGAGCGCGAGGAACGACGTCCCGACGACCGGGTAGTCCACGAAGTGCGGGCGCGCCCGGTGCATCCCGAGGACGAGCGCCCGCAGCTCCTCGGCGACGGCCGGGGCCAGCGCCGACCCCGCGGTCGCGAGGCGCACGAGCCACGACGAGACGAGGAGCACGTACCAGGGCGACCAGCGCGCCTCGTCGTCGAACGAGGCGGCTGCCTCGCCGTAGTGCGCGAGGGCGGCTGCGTCGTCACCGTGCATCGCCGCGACCTCAGCCCGCCCCATCGCGACGACGGACCGCACGTCGGGCGGGACGTCGGCACCCCCAAAGCCCGCGACGCCCACCGTGCCGTCGAACGCCGCGAGCAGGCGCTCGGCACGTTCCGTCTCGCCGAGCGTCACCGCGGCCGACATCTCCACCCAGTCGAGCTGTTGCAGCGTCGCCGTCGCGCCGAGCGCCCGCAGGTGGTCGCGCGCGGCCCCCGCCCAGCGCCCGACGTCCGCGGCGTCGCCCGCCTCGCTCGCGCACGAGGCGAGGAACATCGCCGTCGTGGCACGCGCCGCGACGTCGTCCCGGGCGACCGCCCGCTCGTGCGCGAGCGCGCCCCACGAGCGGGCCTCGGCGAGTCGACCCTCGTTCTCCGCCATCTGCGCCGTCGTGAACTCGGCCAGCATCGCCACGAACGCGTCGTCGTCGGCCCGCAGGCTCGCGAGCGTCGTCTCCATCTCCTCGGTGCTGCGCACCGTCAGGAGCCGGGCGAACGCCCGGGTGCGTGGCCCGACGTCGGGACGGCGCAGGAGCCGGCGCAGCCGCCCCAGCGCGCGGGCGGTGAGCTCGGGGCGCGCGAACGCCCCGGCCCCGGCGACCGCGGCGAGCGCGAGCGCCGCGGGCTGGACGTCCTCGGGCGGGACCTCCCACCCGACGACCGAGTCGAGCACGACCTCCACGAGCCCGGCGGCCTGGTCCTCGATGCCGAGCAGGAGCCAGGAGCCCATGAGCGCCGCGAACACCCGCACGACGACGGCGGGTCGCTCGTCCTGGACCGCCTCGCGCAGCGCGAAGAGGAGGTTCTCCTGCTCGCGCCGAAGGTCGGTCGCCGCGGCGGCCTGGTCGCCACCGACGAGCGCGTCCGCGCAGCGTCCCGCGAGCGCGGCGGCCCACCGCTGCACCGCCTCGCGCGCCACCGCGGTCGTGCCCGCGTCCTGCAGCCGCAGCGCGCCGAACTCCCGCACGGTCTCGAGCATCCGGTAGCGCACGACCCCGTCCTCCTCGGTGACCCGCAGGAGCGACTGGGCGACGAGCCCGTCGAGCGCGTCGAGGGTCCCCCACGCGGGGGTGCCGAGCAGTCCTCCCGGAGGCGCGTCGCCCGCCACGGCCTGCGCCGCCTCGGCCGAGAAGCCGTCCGGGAACACGGCTGCGCGGCACAGCAGGTCCCGCTCGGGCCCGGCCAGGAGGTTCCAGCTCCACTCGATCACGGCCTCGAGCGTGCGGTGCCGGTCGGGGGCGAGCCGGTCGCCCGAGCGCAGGAGCGCGAAGCGCTCGTCGAGGTGCCGCTCGACGTCCTCGACGCTCATCGTGCGCACGCGCGCCGCGGCGAGCTCGATCGCGAGCGGGAGGCCGTCGAGACGCTCGCACAGCCGGGCGACGACGTCGGGCGGCAGGCTCGCGCCGGGCCGGACGGCACGGGCGCGCTCGACGAAGAGGCGGACGGCGGGTCCGGTGCCGCCGTCCGCCCCCAGCGCGTCGAGGGGGTACACGTGCTCGGCCGCGAGGCGCAGGGGCGACCGGCTCGTCGTGAGGACGGTCAGGTGCGGTGCGACGCCGAGCAGGTCCGCCGTCCACCGTGAGGCGCCGTCGAGGACGTGCTCGCAGTTGTCGAGGACGAGCAGGGCGTCGCGCCCCCGTACCCGGTCGAGCACCTGCTCGCGCAGCTCCGGCGCCGCCAGGCGGTCGGCGAGCCGGCCCGTGCGCGCGGGCGGCGAGATCCCCAGCCCGTCCGCGAGCGCCACGACGACGTCCTCGTCGGACCGCACGCCCGCGAGCTCGACGACGACCACGAGGTCGACCGACCCGGTCTCGGCCGCACGCCGCGCGACCTCCTGCGCGAGGCGCGTCTTGCCGAGCCCGCCCGGCCCCAGCACGGTGACGAGCCGGGACCGGGCGAGCGCGTCCCGCACGCGCTCGACGTCGTCGTCCCGCCCGACGAGCACGTCGGGCGCCACGCGCACGCCACGGACCTGGGTCGCGCGCGCACCGGTGACGCCGGTGGCCGATTCCGTCCCGGGAGCCGCAGCGGCGTCCGAGGCCGCGGCCGGCGCGCCCGGGTCGTCGGCCGGTGCGGACGCGCGTGCCGGGTCGCCCGCACCGGGCGCGCGGTCGAGCAGCTCGGCGGCGAGCCTCTGGAGGTCCGGGGCCGGGTCCGCGCCGAGCTCGCGGACGAGCGCGTGACGGACGCGCGCGTACGCGGCGAGCGCCTCGCGCTCCCGGCCCGCCGCCGCGAGAACCGTCATGAGGTCGCGTGCTGCGTCCTCGTCGGTCTCGTCGCGTTCGAGCGCCGCGGTCGCGAGCGCGACGACGGTCTCCTGGTCCCCGGCGGCGGCCGCGGCCGACCGCAGCGCGACCGTGAGCCCGTCGTGCAGCCGCGCCGCCTCCACGCGCAGCGCGTGACCCACCGGACCAGGCACGTCGGTGCCCGGGTCCTCGTGGTGCCACAGCGCGAGCGCAGCCTGCAGGCCGGCGACGGTCTCCGCGTCGCCCTCCGCGTGGCGCCCCGCACCGGGACGTGCACCCGACCGGGCGTCGGCGAGCGCACGACGAGCGCGGTCGAGGTCGCTCGGCACACCGAGGGCGTATCCGCCCGCGCGCGAGAGGACGGTCCCCGGCGCAGCGTCCCGCCGGAGCCGCGAGACGAGGTTCTGGAGCGCGGCGCGCGGGTCCTGCGGCGCGTCGAGCCCCCACAGGTCCTCGACCAGCGTCGCCACGCCCAGCGTCCGGCCGCCGGCGAGCGCGAGCGCGACGACGAACGCAGCCGCCCGCGACCCGCGCGGGGCGACGGGCGCGCCGTCGGGTCCGGGGACCCGCACCGGTCCGAGGACGCGGACGGGCACGTCCTCCGGTGGGGTCGGGGCGTCGGGTGCGGGCACGTCGTCAGACCCTAGTCCCCGGCACCGACGGCGTCGTCGGCCTCGTCGGCGTCAGGGGCGGCGGACGGGAACGCCAGCGGCGTCCACCCGAGCGGCAGGAGGCCCGGGACCCGCGCCCGGGCCCGGTCCGCCGCGTCCGACCAGCCCTGGGCGGCGAGGACGCCCGGCTCGCCCACGGCACCCTGCGCGACCCGGAGCCCGACGTCCTCGATCCGCGCGTCGGGCGCGCTGCCACGACGCACCCCCGCGCGCACGCTCCAGGGCCGGTCCGCCCAGCCACCGCCGCGCAGGCTCCGGTACTCGCCGTAGCGCGCGGTGTCGGCGTAGTCCCAGCACCACTCCCAGACGTTGCCGAGCGTGTCGTGGAGTCCGAACGCGTTCGGGAGCCGCGTGGCGACGGGGCGTGGACCGTCGACGTCGTCGTCCGCGGTCCAGGCGACGTCGCTGATCGGGCCGTAGCGCGGGCCCGGCGTCCCGCCGCGGCAGGCGTGCTCCCACTCGGCCTCGGTCGCGAGCCGGTACCCCGCGGACCGCACGTCCCAGCGCACGACCCGACCCGCGACCCGGTACGCGGGGTCCAGGCCCGCCACCCGGGATGCCGCGTTGCACCAGAGCACCGCCTCGAACCACGTCACCCCGTGCACGGGGACGTCGTCCGGCTCCGTGCACGTCCGGTACTGCTCCGCGCTCGTGCCGCGTGACCGCCCTCTGGCCGACGGCTCGCCCGGAGACCGGAGCGGGTCGGCGTCGAGGACGGCCCGGTGCTGCCCGACGGTCACCGGGGTGCGACCGACGTAGAACGGCTCCAGGATGACGGAGCGTGACTCCCGGGTGCGCGCATCCACGACGTCGAGCCGCCCGAGCGGGACGGGGACGAGGTCGGGAAGTGGTGAGCCCACGCCCACGGACGCTACCCGAACCGGTGCACCGACACGTGGCCCGGACCGTCAGCCGCCGCGGCGCTCCGGCCACGGCGCGTCGGCCGGACGCAGCGACGCCCAGCCGTCCGCGCGGGACGCGGCGGCGGCCAGGATCCCGACGACCGCAGAGGGGTTGTGCAGCTCGCCCGCGAGGACGCCGCGCAGCGCCTCGTCGAGCGGCACCCACCGCAGCTCCATGTCGAGCTCCTCGGCCTCGCGCTCGAACCGCTCGTCGTCGGGGACGGGCGACAGGTCGCGGGCGAGGAAGACCCGCAGCGCCTCGTTGGAGCCGCCCGGCGTCGTGAAGTAGTCGACGAGGACGTCCCAGCGCGCGGCCTGGAGGTCGGACTCCTCCGCCAGCTCGCGGGCCGCGGCGAGCCGCCCGTCCTCCCCGACGACGTCGAGGAGGCCCGCCGGCACCTCCCACAGCTCGCGCCGGACGGGGTGACGGTACTGGCGCAGCAGGAGCACGCGCTCGTCGTCGTCCAGCGCGACGATCGCGACGGCGCCCGGGTGGTCGAGGTACTCCCGCGTGACCTGCCCGTCGTCGAGCTCGACGACGTCGGAGCGGAGGTCGAAGACGCGACCGTGGTGCACGACCGACGTCTCCGCGACCGGGCGCGGCGCGAGCGCGTCGACCGTGGGGAGCTCCGCGGGCGACGGAGCGCCTGCCTCGGTGCCCACTCAGTCCGCCTGGTTCTCGAGCGCGGCGCCGATGAGGCCGGTGAACAGCGGGTGCGAGCGCGTCGGGCGCGACTTGAACTCCGGGTGCGCCTGCGTGCTCACGTAGTACGGGTGCACGTCCGCGGGGAGCTCGACGAACTCGACGAGCGACGAGTCGGGCGACGTCCCGCTGATCACGAGCCCCGCCTCCTCGAGCTGCTTGCGGTAGGTGTTGTTCACCTCGTAACGGTGGCGGTGACGCTCCGAGACGCGCTCCGAGCCGTAGGCCTTGGCGACGACCGAGCCCGGCGCGAGCGCCGCCTCGTACGACCCGAGGCGCATCGTGCCGCCGAGGTCCCCGTCGCCGCCGACGATCGCGAGCTGCTCCTCCATCGTCGCGATGACGGGGTGGGAGGTGCCGGGGTCGAACTCGGTCGACGACGCGTCGTCGATCCCGAGCACGTTGCGCGCGTACTCGATGACCATCGACTGGAGTCCGAGGCAGATCCCGAGCGTCGGGACCTTGTTCTCGCGCGCCCAGCGCAGCGCACCGAGCTTGCCCTCGATGCCGCGCACGCCGAACCCGCCGGGCACGAGGACGGCGTCCACGCCGTGCAGGGCGTCGTCCGCGCCGGCCGGGGTCTGGCACTCGTCGGAGGCGACCCAGCGGATCGTGACCTTCGCGTCGTTCGCGAACCCGCCGGCGCGCAGCGCCTCCGTGACGGAGAGGTAGGCGTCCGGGAGGTCGATGTACTTGCCGACGAGCGCGACCTCGACGCGGTGAGCGGGCTGGTGCACGCGCTCGAGGAGCTGGCTCCAGCCGTCCCAGTCGACGTCGTGGAACGGCAGGCCGAGGCGGCGCACGACGTACGCGTCGAGGCCCTCGGAGTGCAGCACGCGCGGGATGTCGTAGATGCTCGGCGCGTCGACCGCGTTGACGACGGCCTCGTTGTCGACGTCGCACATGAGCGCGATCTTGCGCTTGACCGGCTCGGGGACCACGCGGTCCGCGCGGAGCACGATCGCGTCGGGCTGGATACCGATGGAGCGCAGGGCTGCGACGGAGTGCTGCGTCGGCTTCGTCTTGAGCTCGCCCGACGGGCCGATGTACGGCACGAGCGAGACGTGGAGGAAGAAGACGTCGTCGCGGCCGAGCTCGTGGCGCACCTGGCGCGCGGCCTCGAGGAACGGCTGCGACTCGATGTCGCCGACGGTGCCGCCGATCTCGGTGATGATGACGTCGACGTCCTCACCGGCCTGGGCGCGCATGCGCGACTTGATCTCGTCGGTGATGTGCGGGATGACCTGGACCGTGTCGCCGAGGTACTCGCCGCGCCGCTCGCGCGCGATGACCTGGGAGTAGACCTGGCCGGTCGTGACGTTCGCGGTCGCCTCGAGGTCGACGTCGAGGAAGCGCTCGTAGTGGCCGATGTCGAGGTCCGTCTCGGCACCGTCCTCGGTGACGAACACCTCGCCGTGCTGGAACGGGTTCATCGTCCCGGGATCGACGTTGAGGTACGGGTCGAGCTTCTGCATGGTGACGCGCAGGCCGCGCGAGCGGAGCAGACGACCGAGGCTGGATGCCGTGAGGCCCTTGCCGAGCGAGGAGGCGACGCCGCCGGTGACGAAGACGTGCGCGGTGCGGTGCTCGGTGCGTGCGCCCGAGGCGTTGAGGCGGGAGGAGGGCCGGTTCAGGAGGTCTGCCACGGAACTCCATCCTAACAGCGTGCCCGACGACGGCACGCGGACCGGGCAGTGCGACGCGCCACGTCCCGGGCGGGCGCCGCCCGACGGCTACCGGGTCGGGTCGTCGTCGGGTGCACCGCTCGTCCGCCCACGACGCAGGACGCCGAGCAGGGCCGCGCGGTCCCCCGCGAGCGACACCCCGACGACGACCACCCCCGCCACGACCGCGGCGAGCACCCCGACCCCGATCGCGGGCAGCCAGCCCACGCCGTCGGGCAGGAGCGCGCCGGAGACCGCCGAGCCGGCCAGGGCACCGAGGGCGACGCCCACCGCGACGACGACGAGGGTCCTCGGCACGCCGTGCGTCGCCTCCGGACCGGCGTACCGTCGCGTCGCGACGAGGAGCCCGGCTCCCGCGACCGACATCCCGACCGTGGTCGCGAGCCCGAGCTGGAGCAGCACCCCTGCCTGGTCGCGGACGCCGGTGACGGCCGGCAGGACGTAGGCGGTCGCGGCCACCACGAGCCACCCCGCGGCGGTCGCGACCACCGCGACGCGCTGGTGGTCGATCGTGTACAGCGCACGCGAGAGGTGCAGGATCAGCGAGAAGCCGACGATGCCGACGGCCATGCCGGCGACCGCGCCCCCGAGGCCCGCGACCGAGCCCGTGGCGATCTGGGCGAACACCGCCTCGACGGCGGCGGACGCGGCGATCAGCGCCGCGGCGCCCAGGCCGGCCACGACGACCAGCGTGCGCGTCGTGGTGGCAAGGAGGCGCCGGTAGGCGTCGTGGCGCGCGTGCGCGACGTGCTCGGCGAGGCGCGGGAAGGCACTCGTCGCGAGCGGGAACGCCAGCACCGCGTAGGGCAGCAGGTACACCTGCTGCGCGTACCAGTACGTCGGGAAGGTCTGCTCAGGCCCGAACCGGTAGGACGCGCCCAGGATCGCGAGGACCGAGAGCTGCTGCGCGACGAGCGCCCCGATCCCCGCGAACGCGAGGTTGCGGGCGCGCGCTCCTTCGCCGCCGGGGAAGCGCAGGGTGGGCCGCAGCCGCACGCCCAGCCGGTGCACCGGGAGGACGAGCGGCAGCGCGAGGACCGCCACGCCCGCCGTCGTGCCCCAGCCGAGCCAGGCGATGGCCTCGCCCGAGAGCGCGGCGACGTCGTTCTGGTTGCCGTCGGCGAGCCCTGCGAACACGAGGAAGACCGCGATGACCGCGAGGCTCGACAGGAGCGGCGAGAACGCCTGCCAGAAGAAGCGCTTGTGCGCCTGCAGGACGCTCCCGAGCACGACCGCGAGCCCGTAGAGCGGCACCTGGAGGGCGAACACGCGCACGAAGGTCGCCGTGACGTCGACGAGCTCGGGATGCTCGCGCATGAGGAGGCCGGCGATCGGCTGTGCGAGGAGCGCGAGCAGACCCCCGAGCGGGACGAGCGCGACGAGCGTCCACCCGAGCAGCGCCGAGGCGATGCGCGAGACGTCGGCGCCCGCGCGCCGGGCGATGGGCCCGGCGAGCAGCGGCACGACCGACCCGGCGAGCGCCCCTCCCGCCGCGACCTCGAAGAGGACGTTCGGCAGGAGGTTCGCCGCGGTGTACGCCGACCCGACGCCCTCGGTGCCGACCGCCGCAGACTGGACGAGCGACCGCGCGAAGCCGACGAGCCGGCTCGCGATCGTCACGAGCGTGATCATCGCGGCGGCGCCCGCCAGGGTGCCCGTGGCGGCGCGCAGCCGCCCCGCCCGCGCGCTCACGCCGGGCGCCGGCCCCACGAGTCCACGCGCCGCAGCACGTCGTTGCCCTCGATGACCTTCGAGAAGCTGACCTTCTCGCTCGCGAGGGTCAGGCCCACGACGCCCGCGAGCGCGAGCCAGCGCACCGAGCGGGGCGCCGCGAACGCGACCTGCGAGCCGAGCGCGGCGCCGAGCGCGTTCGCGCCGCAGTCGCCGAGCATGTCGCGCTCGCCCAGGTCGCCGGGCGCCGCGGCGGCTGCCGCGCCGAGGACCGCGCCCGTCGTCGGGGCCGCGGAGGTGCCGAGGAACGGCAGGGACGCCACTCCGGCGGCCTTGAGCGCACGGCCCGGGCGCAGGTCCAGGAGGTTGAGCAGGTTGGCCGTGCCGGCCACGAGCGCACCGTTCACGCCGACGTCCACGAGGTGGCCGAACGCCCCGCCCGTGCGACGCGTCCCGATCGCCGCCGCGACGAGCGAGACGCCGCTGATCCCGAGGATCTTCATCGCGCCCGTCGTCACGCGGCCCTCGGCGAGCGCGCCGAGGTGGCCGCGCAGGCCCTTGGTCCGGGTGGAGGTGTCCTCCGCGAGGTCGTCGACGAGTCCGAACGCACCCGCGCTCGCCGTCGCGAGGGCGACCGCGCCGCGCGTCCGGGCGTCGCCCCCCGCCGTGAGCGTCCCGGCGACGAGGCCGACCGCGACCGCCGGGCCCTCGAGCAGGCTGATCGGCTCGCCGCGGTGGTTGGTGCGTGTCCAGCGCTCCGCGCCGCCCGGTGGGCGCGACCCGGCCGCGCGCCGCGCCGTCGCGGTCACGACGGCGGCGACCCCGGCCGCGGCGAGGGTGCGCAGCGCGCGCGCCACGTCAGCCCTCCCCCGCGCCGGCGGTCTGCTCGACCTCGGTGGCACCGTCGTTCGCGGTACCGCCCGCGGTGTCGCCCGCCGCGGCGTCCTGGGCGCCCGCGTCGGACGACGTCGTGCGCGTCACCGGCGGGAGCTCGACGGCCGGCGGGAGGACCGCCGTCGCGCTCTCCTCGAACCCGAACTGCCCGACCTGGTCCGCGATGCGCGCTGCGAGGGCGAGCGGGACGTTGATCCGGCCCGGCTCCGCCTCGATCCCGCTCACGGTGGAGAGCGACGCGGCGAGGTCGTCGTTCGCCCGGATGGTCGAGACGACGTCGCCGCTCACGGCCGTCGGCCCGGCGACGAGCGCCGCCTCGGCGACCTCCTGCGCGGCGACGGCGACCTGCACCTCGATGTCGACGACGTACGTGTCCGGCGCGGGCGCCTCCTCGCCCTCCGCCGCCGGGGCGGCCTGCTCGGGTGCCGGACCGCTCAGCAGCAGGACGACGTCCGCCGGGAGGGTCTGCTCGGACACGATGTCCACGAGCGCGAAACGCTCCAGGAGCGCCTCGAGCTCGACGGCTTCCGGGCTGCGCTCCTCGGAGCTCGTCGGGGCGGCACCGGTGAGCGAGAGCGAGAGCGCGCGGGCGAGCCGCTGCTCGGGCGTCGCGTCCTGCGGGACCTCGCCCAGCTTCTCCCCGAGGCCCTCGGCCACCGTCTGGCGCGCGCTCTCCTCGTCCTGGCTCGTCCACGAGTCGGTCAGCCGGA
This sequence comes from Cellulosimicrobium sp. E-16, assembly GCF_049913115.1. Taxonomy (NCBI): domain Bacteria; kingdom Bacillati; phylum Actinomycetota; class Actinomycetes; order Micrococcales; family Promicromonosporaceae; genus Cellulosimicrobium; species Cellulosimicrobium sp. E-16. The sequence goes on along the minus strand of NZ_CP183974.1, from coordinate 2,096,787 downwards.
CGTGGCCGACGACGGAAGCGCCGGCCGTCTCGAGCTGCTCCGCGATCGCGTCGTCCCGCTCGTTGTCCGCCCCGTCCAGGTCGACCACGGCGACGCGACGGTCCTGGAGCGACCCGGCCACGAGCTGCGGCCCCGCCGCCTCGATGTACCGCGAGCTGTCGCCGAGCGTCACGTTCGCCTCGTCGAGCTGGTCGCGGAGGTCGTTGCGCTCGGTGCGCAGCTGCTCCACCTGCCCGGTGAGCTGGTCGCCGATGGCGCCCTGGAGCGGACCGGCGCCGAGGATGATCCCGACGGCCAGGGCCAGGAATACCGAGATCAACGAGACGATGTGGTACCTGAAGTCGATCACTGTGCGGTGGTGTCCTTCGGTTCGAGCTGCTGCGTGCTGGCAAGGTCAGGGAGCGCGGTCGGGAGCGACCGCCGCGCGGGCCGACGGCGACGACGGCCCGGTCGGGGTCAGCCGCCGCCCGCGAAGAGCGACCCGATCCACGACCAGAGGTCGTCGAACCGGGCGCCCACGATCCCGAAGAACGTCTGGCCCGCCGCCGTCGACCACAGCGCCGCGACGACGGCGAGGAGCCCCGCGATCGACAGGAGCCAGAGCTGGAGGTTGGAGATCCGGTGCCGGTACAGGCGGGAGACGCCCTTCGCGTCGACGAGCTTGCCGCCGACGCGCAGCCGGGTGAGGAACGTGCTCGCCATCCCCGCGCGGCCCTTGTCGAGGAACTCGACGAGGGTGGCGTGCGTCCCGACGGCGACGATGACCTCGGCGCCCTTGTCGTCGGCGAGGAGCATCGCGATGTCCTCGCTCGTGCCCGTCGCCGGGAACACGACCGGCTCGACGCCGAGCTCCTGGACGCGCTCCAGCCCCGGCGCCTTGCCGTCGCGGTACGCGTGCACCACGACCTCGGCGCCGCTGCTCAGTGCGCGGTCGGACACCGAGTCCATGTCGCCGACGATCATGTCCGGCTTCCAGCCGGCGTCGAGGATCGCGTCCGCGCCGCCGTCCACGCCGATGAGGACCGGCCGGTACTCCGTGATGTAGGGACGCAGCGTCGCGAGGTCCTCGCGGTAGTGGTAGCCGCGCACCACGATGAGCACCTGCCGACCGTCGATCGGCGTGCGGATGTCCGGGACGCCGACGCCGTCGAGCAGCAGGTCGCGCTCGCGCCGCAGGTAGTTCATCGTGTTCTCGGCGAACGACTCGATCTCGACCGAGAGGTTGGCGCGCGCCTCCTCGAGGCTGCGGGCGACCGTCTCCTCGCTCTGGAGGACGCCCTCCGCCACGAGGTCGTCGCCCAGGTAGACCTTGCCGCCGTCGAGCCGCAGCTCCCGGCCGTCGGGGACGGCCATGATCGCCGGGCCGAGGTCGTCCACGAGCACGATCCCTGCCTCGACGAGGACGTCGGGGCCCAGGTTCGGGTAGCGCCCCGAGACCGACTTGGCGGCGTTGAGGACGGCGGACGGCTTGGCAGCGACGAGGGCGTCGGCGGCGACGCGGTCGATGTCGACGTGGTCGATCACCGCGACGTCCCCCGGCTGGAGCCGCTTCGTGAGCGCCTTGGTGCGCGCGTCGACCTTGGCCGGGCCGAGCGTGCCGGTCCCGGCCTCCGGCAGGGAGGCTTTGCGCAGAGTGAGTCTCATCGTGCCCTATCGTCCCACGACCGACGACTCCAGAAGCTCCACCGCGTGACGGCGGGCCGCGTCGGAGTCCTCCTGGCCGGAGAGCATCCGCGCGAGCTCGCGGACGCGCTCGTCCCCCGTGACCTCGCGCACACCCGTGACCGTGACAGCGGCGGCCGCGTCGTCGGAACCGGCGCCGGACGACTTGGTCACGACGAGCTGGACGTCGGCGAACGCCGCGACCTGGGCCAGGTGGGTCACGACGACCACCTGGGCGCGCGTGGCGAGCGACGCGAGCCGGCGGCCGACCTCGACCGCCGCCTTGCCGCCGACGCCCGCGTCGACCTCGTCGAAGACGAACGTCGGGAGCACCTGCCCGGTGCCGTCGACCGCCGCGGTCGCGAGCGCCACCTCGATCGCGAGCATGACGCGCGAGAGCTCACCGCCCGACGCACCCTTGCCGAGCGGCCGGGCCGGCGCACCCGCGTGCGCGACGAGCGAGAAGGTCACCACGTCGACGCCCCACGGGCCGGGCTCCTCGGCCCGCTCGACGTCGACCACGAGGCTCGCGCCGCCCATGGCCAGCCCGCGCAGCTCGTCGGTCACCGCGGTCGCGAGCTCGGCCGCGGCGCGCTCGCGCGAGGCCGTGATCGCCGTCCCGAGGCGGTCCAGCTCGGCGTCGAGCTCGTCGCGGCGCGCGATCGACGCGTGGAGCCGCTCGCCGCCGTCGTCCAGGTCGAGGAGCCGCAGCCCGGCGTCGCTCGCCCAGGCGAGCACGTCGTCGACCGACTCGCCGTAGCTGCGCGTGAGCGTCCCGAGCTCGGCGAGGCGCGCGTGCGCGCTCTCGAGCCCGGCGGGGTCGGCCGCGAGGTCCTCGACGTAGCCCGAGATCTCCGTGGCGACGTCGGCGAGCACGTAACCCACCTCCGCGAGCCGCTCGGCGAGCCGCGCGAGCTCCGGGTCCGTCCCGGCCACCGACTCGAGCGCGCGCCGCGCCCGGTCGACCGAGACGACAGCGTTCTCCTGCGGCTCCGCGGCCTCGTCGCCGGCCACGGCGTCGTGCGCGAGCTGGGCCGCGACCCGCAGCTCCTCGACGTTGCCCAGGCGCGCTACCAGGGCCGTCAGCTCGACGTCCTCGCCCGGCTGCGGGGCGACCCGCTCGACCTCCGCGAGCCCGAGGCGCAGCAGCTCCGCCTCCCGGGCCCGCTCGCCCGCCCGCGTCTCGATGTCGTCGATCTCCGCCTGGAGCGCCGACCGCTCGGCCCACGCGTCGCGGTACTGCACCAGCAGCTCCGCGTGCGACGGCCCGGCGAACGCGTCGAGCGCGACGCGCTGCCGGCTCGCGGTCCGCAGCCGGAGCTGGTCGGACTGCCCGTGGACCGTCACGAGGTCGTCGGCGATCTCCGCGAGCACGCCCTGCGGGACGCTGCGACCGCCGAGGTGCGCGCGCGAGCGTCCCTCCGCCGCGACCGTGCGCAGGATGACGACCGTGCCGTCGTCGTCCACCTGGCCGCCCGCGTCGTCCACCCGCTGCGCGACCGCCGGCCGGTCGGTGACGCGCACACGCCCCTCGACGACGGCGCTCGACGCACCCGGGCGCACCGTCGCCGGGTCCGCCTTGCCACCCATGAGCAGACCGAGCCCGGTGAGCACCATGGTCTTGCCCGCGCCCGTCTCGCCCGTGATCACGGTCAGGCCCGCCCCGACGGGGACACGGGCCGACCGGATGACGCCGAGGTTCTCGATCGCGATCTCCTCGAGCACGCTCACTCCTCCTCGTCCGTGACGTCCTGGTCCCCCGGCGCCCTGTGTGCCTCCGCCGCCGCGGCGCGCTCCGCCGCCGTGCCTGCCGTCGCGGCCACGCTCGCCGCGCGCTCGCGCCACCCCACCACGGGGAGCGAGAACTTGGACACCAGCCGGTCGGTGAACGGCGCCGTGCTGAGCCGCGCGAGGCGCAGGGGCGTGTCGGAGCGCCGGACCTCGACCCGCGACCCGTTGGGCAGGTCGATGCGCCGACGGCCGTCGCACGTGAGCACGCCCGACGACGCCGAGTCGGCGAGCACGTCGACCGTGATCGTCGAGCGCGGGCCCACGACGAGCGGTCGGGCGAAGAGTGCGTGGGCCGCGAGCGGGACGACGAGCACCGCGTCGACGTCCGGCCACATCACCGGCCCGCCCGCCGAGAACGCGTGCGCCGTCGAGCCGGTCGCGGTCGCCGTCACGACGCCGTCGCACCCGAACGACGAGAGCGGGCGGCCGTCGACCCCGAGCACGACCTCGATCATGCGCTCCCGCTGCGCCTTCTCGACCGTCGCCTCGTTGAGCGCCCACCCCACGAGCGGCTCGGGCTCGCCGGGCAGGTAGGCACGCACCTCGACGATCGTCCGTTCCTCGACCGTGTAGTCGTACGCCGCGAGCCGCCCCACGGCCGCGCGCAGGTCCTCGCGCTCGCTCTCGGCGAGGAACCCCACGTGCCCGAGGTTGACGCCGAGCAGCGGCACCCCGGTCCCGTGCGTGAGCTCGGCGGCACGCAGGATCGTGCCGTCGCCGCCGAGGACCATGACGACCTCGGACTCCGCGACGCCCTCGCGCGCACGCGTGCGCGCCATGTGGTCGCCGAACCTCTCCGCGAGGTCGTCGTCGTGCAGCGTCACGGTGAACCCGGCGCGCTCGAGCTCGGTCACCGCCTCGTGCAGCGCGACGACCGCCTCGGGGCGGCCGCCGTGGGTCACGATCAGCACGCGTCGCGTCACGGTGCTCCTCCAGTCAGGGGTCGGTCGGGCGTCGCGGCGTCGGGCGTCGGGCTCGGCCCGTCCACCACCGCCCGGGCGACGAGCACGACGGGCGGCGGGCCGCCGTCGGGCGCGGGACTCCACGCCACCGCCGCGGCCGCGGCGTCCTCCAGCGCGGAGTCCTCGAGCGCGGCGCCGTCGGCGCGGCCGGGGTCGCCGGCCCGCAGCCACCAGAAGTACTCGCGGTTCCCGCTCGGTCCGGGCAGCGGGCTCGGCACGACGGCGAGCGGGCGCAGCCCCGCGACCGCCGCGTGCCGCGCGACCGCGGCGACGACCTCGACGTGGAGGGCGGGGTCGCGCACGACCCCGCCGCTCCCGAGACGCTCCCGGCCGACCTCGAACTGCGGCTTGACGAGCAGGAGCAGGTCGGAGCCCGGGCCCACGACGCCCGCGACGGCGGGCAGCACCATCGCGAGCGAGATGAACGACAGGTCGCCGACGACGAGGTCGGGCACGGCGCCGACGTGCTCGGGCGCCAGGTCGCGGACGTTGAGCCCCTCGTGCACCCGGACCCGCGGGTCGGCGCGCAGGGCGGGCACGAGCTGGTCGTGCCCGACGTCGACCGCCACGACCTCGCGCGCACCCCGGCGCAGCAGGACGTCCGTGAAGCCTCCGGTCGACGCCCCGAGGTCGAGGCACCGCGCTCCGTCGACGGCGGGGGGCCGTGGCGGCGCGCCGGCGGGGTCGAGCGCGTCCAGCGCGTCGAGAACGCCGGCGAGCTTGAACGCGGCACGCGAGGCGTAGCCGGGGTCCTCCGGGTCCGGCACCACCGCGAGCAGGTCCTCCGGCCCGACGGCGGTCGACGGCTTGCTCACGACGGCCCCGCCGCGCGTCACCCGGCCCGCGGCCACGAGCTCGGCGGCCTGGCGGCGCGACCTCGCGAGCCCGCGCCGGACGAGCTCGCCGTCGAGGCGGGCACCGGTGCGCTCCGCCACGCTCAGTCCTCCGTGCGGGCGAGCTCGGCGACCAGCGCGTCGTGCACGGCCTCCAGCACCCCCACGTGGTCGGCGGTGGCGAGCCCCTCCAGCCCGTCGAGCCGTCCGAGCGCGGCGTCGAGCGGGTTGTCGAGCAGGTCGCCGGCCGGGGACTGCTCCTCGCCGTCCCGGCCGTTCGCCGAACGCTCCGGCCGTCCGCCAGGAGGCGGGCCGGGAACCGGGCGCAGCGGACCGTCCGTCATGTCCTGCCTCCTGTCTGTCGGGCTCCACGAACGTCGCCCGGGCCTGACCGGGCATCCCGGACCACGCTACCGGTTGCGTCCCACGCGCGGGCGCGTCCGGCGGCACGCGAGACGCGACGCGTCGCGTCGCACGACGGCCGGGATCAGTGGGTCCCGACGGGCAGCTCGGGGACCGTCGACGGGTCCACGGGAAGCCCCGCGTCGGCCGACGCCCAGGACGCCGCCGCCGCCGCCCGGACCGTGTCGACCGTCGCGGTCCCGCGCACGTCCAGGCGCAGCGCTCCGTCGTCGACGCGGGCCGCGCTGTCGCCGCAGGACCACCAGCCGGCGTCCGTGCGCACGGGTACCGGGTGGGGCTCGAGGAGGCTGCGCAGGTCGGCGCCCACGTAGTGCGGGCGCAGGTGCGGCTCCGCCAGGATCGTGTCCCGCGCCGTGCTCACGCCCGTGAGGACGTGCAGCCCGGGGTAGCCGCCCGCACGGGCGCCGGCGAGGTCCGTGTCGAGCCGGTCCCCGACGACGAGCGGCGCCTCGGCGCCCGCGCGCTCGATCGCGAGCCGGTACATGGTCGGCGACGGCTTGCCCGCGCTGTCGGGCTCCACGCCCGTCGCGGCGCGCACCGCACCGACCAGGGACCCGTTGCCCGGCGCGAATCCGCGCGCGGTCGGCAGCGACAGGTCGAGGTTGCTCGCGACGTGCCACGCGCCCCGCTGGACCGCGTAGGCGGCCTCGGCGAGCTGCGCCCAGCCCAGCTCGGGCGCGAAGCCCTGCGCCACGGCGTCGGGGTCCTCGTCCGCGGACTCCACGAGGCCGAAGCCGGCGTCGTGGACGGCCGTCACGAGACCGGCCCCGCCGACCACGAGGACGCGCGCGCCCGGCTCGAGGCGGGTCCGCAGCAGCGCGGCCGCCGCCTGCGCGGCCGTCATGACCTCGTCCGCCGACGTGGGGATGTCGAGGCCCGTGAGCTGCTCGGCCACCGACCCGGGCTCGCGGGACGCGTTGTTCGTGACGAACACGAGCCGCAGCCCACGCGAGCGCGCCGTCGTCAGGCCCTCCGCCGCGTGCTCGATCGGCTCGTGCCCGCGGTACGCCACCCCGTCGAGGTCGACGAGCGCGAGGTCGTACCGGTCGGCCAGCGCGACGTCGCTCCCGAGCAGCCCGGCGCTCACCGGCCGGCCTCGTCCGACGGCTCGGAGGCCGGTTCCGCCTCGTCGTGCCCCGCGCTCGGCTCCTCGTCCTGCGGCTCGGTCGTCGCGTCGTCCGAAGCCGCGTCGTCGGCGACCTGCGCGGCCTCCGCGTCCCGGGGCGCGGCGACCGAGCCGCCGTCCTCGTCGACCTCGTCCGTCAGGTCGTAGACCACGACGTCGTCGTCCTCGCCGAGCACCGCCGCGAGCAGGCTCGCGTCGATCCCCGCGAGGATCTCGGCCGCCTCCTCGGTCCGACCCGCGACCTCGAGCACCGCCGCGCGCGCCTGCAGGACCCGAGCCCCGAGCTCGCCTCGCGTCCCGATCGCGGGCACCTGCTCGAGCGCGGCGAGGGCCGCGTCCAGCTCGCCGAGGTCGACGCGCGCGCCGCTCACGACGATCGCGAGCTCGGTGCGCCCGACGTCGTCGAGGGTCGCGGCCTCCTCCGACGCCGCGAGGGCGAGCGCGCGCTCCGGCCGGCCGAGACCGCGCTCGCAGTCCGCCATGATCGGCAGGTGCTCGGACGACCCGTTGAGGCGCCGCACCGTGCGCAGCTCCCGGAGCGCCTCGGCGTACCGGCCGGTCGCGTACGCGGTCAGGCCGGCCGCCTCGCGTGCCACGTCGACCCGGCCGGCGCGGCGCACGGCCGCCTGCGCGTGCTCGTACGCGAGCTCCGGGTCGGAGTCGATGAGACGCCCCGCCATGACGAGGTGACGCCCGACGACCTCGGCCGTCTCCTTGCTCAGCGTCCGCAGCCGCCCTCGCGCCGCGCGGTCGAGCTGAGAGATCTGCACCTCGTCCGGGATCGCCGGCCCCGCAGGGTGGCGCGGCTCCGGGCGACGGTCGAAGCCGTCCCGCTCGCGGCCCGCCCCGGCACGCGGAGCATGCCCCCGGCGATCCGCGCCCCGACGGTCGTCGCGGGGACCGGAGCCGTCCCGGCGCCGGTCGTCACGAGGACCAGACCCGTCCCGACGACGGTCGGCGGAGTCGCGGTCGTACCGACCACGTTCGCCCTCCCCCGCACGCGTCGGCCGCTGGTACCCGGCACCGCGCGACCCGGACGCGCCCCGCCCGTCACGAGCCGGTGACCGGTCGTCACGACGCCCGGGACGGTCGTCCCGCCCCGCGCCGTTCTCGCGGCGGGACGAACCCGAGCCCTCGCCGCGCGAGCTCCACGGACGCCGCTCGTCCGGACGTCCCCCGTCACGACGTGCCTCGTCCCGACGATCGCCCTCGCGACGGTCACGGTCCGGCCGGTCGCCGGCACGACGGTCACGACCTGGGGCACCGTCACGGTCCGGACGAGCGCCCTCGGAGCGTTCGCGAGCACCACCGGGGCGACCCCGGTCGCCGCCGTCCTGGCGCCCGCGGTAGTCACCCGAGCCGCGGCGGGCGGCGTCCCCGCTGTTGCGACGACGGTCGCCGTCCCCCGAGGTCGAGCCGCCGGACTGGCCGCGGCCGGCACCCCGCGCGTCGCGGGAAGGGCCCTGTCGACCGTCGCGGTCGCGGCGTCCACCACGGTCGCCGCCCGACGACGGGCGGTCCGACTCGGACTCGTGGGAGGTGTCGTTCACCAGGGTTACCTCTCGTTGTGAAGTTTGCGCAGGCCATCTTCCCACGTCGGCTCCGACGTCACACGGGACGGAACGGGGCGGGGAGTCCTGCGGCACGACGTCCCCGCAGCGGTCCCGACGAGGGCCGTCCGCGTGACGGTCCGGAAATGCCGAAGGCCCACCCCGTGTGGGGTGGGCCTTCGGTGAAGGGTTGTCCGGCGGCGTCCTACTCTCCCACCCCGTCTCCAGGGCAGTACCATCGGCGCTGAAGGGCTTAGCTTCCGGGTTCGGTATGGGACCGGGCGTTTCCCCTTCGCTGTGACCGCCGTAACTCTGTGAACCTGTCCAACACTGGGGCACCCCGTGGGGGGTGTGGTGTTGGTGGTTCGGGAACCGCACAGTGGACGCGTAGCAAAAGATTGTTGGTGTTGAAGTTGTCGGCTGATTAGTACCGGTCAGCTGCACGGGTCTTTCGTCCCCGCTTCCACGTCCGGCCTATCGACCCAGTGTTCTGCTGGGTGCCTCTCACCCCGTAGGGTATGGAAACCTCATCTTGAAGCAGGCTTCCCGCTTAGATGCTTTCAGCGGTTATCCCTTCCGAACGTAGCCAACCAGCGGTGCTCCTGGCGGAACAACTGGCACACCAGAGGTTCGTCCGTCCCGGTCCTCTCGTACTAGGGACAGCCCTTCTCAAGTTTCCTGCGCGCGCAGCGGATAGGGACCGAACTGTCTCACGACGTTCTAAACCCAGCTCGCGTACCGCTTTAATGGGCGAACAGCCCAACCCTTGGGACCTACTCCAGCCCCAGGATGCGACGAGCCGACATCGAGGTGCCAAACCATGCCGTCGATATGGACTCTTGGGCAAGATCAGCCTGTTATCCCCGGGGTACCTTTTATCCGTTGAGCGACGGCGCTTCCACAAGCCACCGCCGGATCACTAGTTCCGACTTTCGTCCCTGCTCGACCTGTCAGTCTCACAGTCAAGCTCCCTTGTGCACTTGCACTCGACACCTGATTGCCAACCAGGCTGAGGGAACCTTTGAGCGCCTCCGTTACATTTTAGGAGGCAACCGCCCCAGTTAAACTACCCACCAGGCACTGTCCCTGGTCCGGATCACGGACCGAGGTTAGACATCCGAAGCGGCCAGAGTGGTATTTCAACGTTGACTCCACCCGCACTGGCGTACGGGTTTCACAGTCTCCCACCTATCCTACACAAGCCGCACCGAACACCAATACCAAGCTATAGTAAAGGTCCCGGGGTCTTTCCGTCCTGCTGCGCGTAACGAGCATCTTTACTCGTAGTGCAATTTCGCCGAGTTCGCGGTTGAGACAGCGGAGAAGTCGTTACGCCATTCGTGCAGGTCGGAACTTACCCGACAAGGAATTTCGCTACCTTAGGATGGTTATAGTTACCACCGCCGTTTACTGGGGCTTAAATTCTGAGCTTCACCCCGAGGGGTTGACCCGTCCTCTTAACCTTCCAGCACCGGGCAGGCGTCAGTCCGTATACATCGTCTTGCGACTTCGCACGGACCTGTGTTTTTAGTAAACAGTCGCTTCTCCCTGGTCTCTGCGGCCGTCCACGCTCCCCGAGCAAGTCGGTTCACGCTTCGGGCCCCCCTTCTCCCGAAGTTACGGGGGCATTTTGCCGAGTTCCTTAACCACGATTCTCTCGATCGCCTTAGTATTCTCTACCTGACCACCTGAGTCGGTTTGGGGTACGGGCGGCTAGAACCTCGCGCCGAGGCTTTTCTTGGCAGCATAGGATCACCCAGTTCGCGCTTGTGCGCTCACCGTCAGCTCTCAGCCTCATGTCTGGCGGATTTGCCTACCAGACGGCCTACAGCCTTGGACGTGGTCTACCATCGCCACGCCGGGCTACCTTCCTGCGTCACCCCTGTTAATACGCTTACCTACTACCGGTTCGGGTCCCGCGCGCCCCTGTCCGGTGGCCCCGAAGGGCCGGTGGACAGGTTTGGGCGGTCAGCATCACCGGGCTCGGTATGGGCGGTTCTTCGCCGGTAGGAGAATATCAACTCCTTGTCCATCGACTACGCCTGTCGGCCTCGCCTTAGGTCCCGACTTACCCAGGGCGGATTAACCTGGCCCTGGAACCCTTGGTCATTCGGCGGACGGGTTTCTCACCCGTCTTTCGCTACTCATGCCTGCATTCTCACTCGTGTGGGCTCCACCACTGGGTTCCCCCGCGGCTTCACTGCCCACACGACGCTCCCCTACCCACCTGCGCCTCTGGACCACGAAGGCCTGAGTTGAGCGCAGATGCCACGGCTTCGGCGGTGTACTTGAGCCCCGCTACATTGTCGGCGCGGAATCACTTGACCAGTGAGCTATTACGCACTCTTTCAAGGGTGGCTGCTTCTAAGCCAACCTCCTGGTTGTCTGTGCAACTCCACATCCTTTCCCACTTAGCACACGCTTAGGGGCCTTAGCCGGTGGTCTGGGCTGTTTCCCTCTCGACTACGGAGCTTATCCCCCGCAGTCTCACTGCCACGCTTCCACTTAACGGCATTCGGAGTTTGGCTGACGTCAGTAACCTTGTAGGGCCCATCGGCCATCCAGTAGCTCTACCTCCGGCAAGAAACACGTGACGCTGCACCTAAATGCATTTCGGGGAGAACCAGCTATCACGAAGTTTGATTGGCCTTTCACCCCTAACCACAGGTCATCCCCCAGGTTTTCAACCCTGGTGGGTTCGGTCCTCCACGCGGTCTTACCCGCGCTTCAACCTGCCCATGGCTAGATCACTTCGCTTCGGGTCTAGACCCAGCGACTATGGGCGCCCTATTCGGACTCGCTTTCGCTACGGCTTCCCCACACGGGTTAACCTCGCCACTGAGCACTAACTCGCAGGCTCATTCTTCAAAAGGCACGCTGTCACCCCAACCAAGGAGGCTCCAACGGATTGTAGGCACACGGTTTCAGGTACTATTTCACTCCCCTCCCGGGGTACTTTTCACCTTTCCCTCACGGTACTGGTCCGCTATCGGTCACTAGGTAGTATTTAGGCTTAGCAAGTGGTCTTGCCAGATTCACACGAGATTTCTCGGGCCCCGTGCTACTTGGGATCCCCTTCGGGAGGCCGCACCATTTCGTCTACCGGACTCGCACCGTCTGTGGTCCGCCTTTCAATGCGGTTCGACTATGACACGACTTTCTGACTCCCCGGCGGACTGTCAGATCCACCAGAAGGGTCCCACAACCCCGAACACGCAACGCCTGACAGCTTTAACACGCGCCCGGTTTGGCCTCATCCGCTTTCGCTCGCCACTACTCACGGAATATCTCTTCCTGTCGGTACTGAGATGTTTCACTTCCCGACGTTCCCTCCACACACCCTATATATTCAGGTGCGGGTCACACGACATGACTCGTGCGGGGTTCCCCCATTCGGAAACCCTCGGATCACAGCTCGTTTGCCAGCTCCCCGAGGCTTATCGCAGGCTACAACGTCCTTCTTCGGCTCCTAGTGCCAAGGCATCCACCCTGTGCCCTTAAAAACTTCAACAAAAACAACAAAACTGCAGAGAACCAAGAACCACACCCGAAGGTGTGTCTTGATCTTTACAAAGATGCTCGCGTCCACTGTGCAGTTCTCAAACAACCAACGACCCCGACCCCCACCAGGACCCGCCTACCCCATCAGCTCCCGAAGAAGCAGACGACGCGGTTCGAGGTCCGGAGACCGGCCCGTACCAGGCACCCCACCAACCGGTGGCCGGTGACCTGAGGACCCAACAGTGTGCTCGACAAGCCCCCCACCCTCACCCGTGATGTTCCACCACCACCCACCCGACCCCGAAGGACCAGGCAGGCCGGCAGGTACTGACACCAGCAAGACCAGAAGACTCTTTCGTCAATGTTCCACCCATGAGCAACCACCCACCACACGTACGGCGATGGCGTGGCACCTGAACGACCCACCCACCAGCAAAGCCGGCGAGGCGAGCGTTGGTAGCTCCTTAGAAAGGAGGTGATCCAGCCGCACCTTCCGGTACGGCTACCTTGTTACGACTTAGTCCCAATCGCCAGTCCCACCTTCGACCACTCCCCCCGCGAACGGTTGGGCCATGGGCTTCGGGTGTTACCGACTTTCGTGACTTGACGGGCGGTGTGTACAAGGCCCGGGAACGTATTCACCGCAGCGTTGCTGATCTGCGATTACTAGCGACTCCGACTTCATGGGGTCGAGTTGCAGACCCCAATCCGAACTGAGACCGGCTTTTTGGGATTCGCTCCACCTTACGGTATCGCAGCCCTTTGTACCGGCCATTGTAGCATGCGTGAAGCCCAAGACATAAGGGGCATGATGATTTGACGTCATCCCCACCTTCCTCCGAGTTGACCCCGGCAGTCTCCCATGAGTCCCCGGCATAACCCGCTGGCAACATGGGACGAGGGTTGCGCTCGTTGCGGGACTTAACCCAACATCTCACGACACGAGCTGACGACAACCATGCACCACCTGTGCACGAGTGTCCAAAGAGACCACCATCTCTGGTGGCTTCCCGTGCATGTCAAGCCTTGGTAAGGTTCTTCGCGTTGCATCGAATTAATCCGCATGCTCCGCCGCTTGTGCGGGCCCCCGTCAATTCCTTTGAGTTTTAGCCTTGCGGCCGTACTCCCCAGGCGGGGCACTTAATGCGTTTGCTGCGGCACGGAACTCGTGGAATGAGCCCCACACCTAGTGCCCAACGTTTACGGCATGGACTACCAGGGTATCTAATCCTGTTCGCTCCCCATGCTTTCGCTCCTCAGCGTCAGTTGCGGCCCAGAGACCTGCCTTCGCCATCGGTGTTCCTCCTGATATCTGCGCATTCCACCGCTACACCAGGAATTCCAGTCTCCCCTACCGCACTCTAGTCTGCCCGTACCCGATGCAAGCTCGAGGTTGAGCCTCGAGTTTTCACACCAGACGCGACAAACCGCCTACGAGCTCTTTACGCCCAATAATTCCGGACAACGCTTGCGCCCTACGTATTACCGCGGCTGCTGGCACGTAGTTAGCCGGCGCTTCTTCTGCAGGTACCGTCACTTGCGCTTCTTCCCTGCTGAAAGAGGTTTACAACCCGAAGGCCTTCATCCCTCACGCGGCGTCGCTGCATCAGGCTTTCGCCCATTGTGCAATATTCCCCACTGCTGCCTCCCGTAGGAGTCTGGGCCGTGTCTCAGTCCCAGTGTGGCCGGTCGCCCTCTCAGGCCGGCTACCCGTCGTCGCCTTGGTAGGCCATCACCCCACCAACAAGCTGATAGGCCGCGAGCCCATCCCTGACCGAAAAACTTTCCAACCACCCCCATGCGAAGGCGGCTCATATCCGGTATTAGCCCCGGTTTCCCGGAGTTATCCCGAAGTCAGGGGCAGGTTACTCACGTGTTACTCACCCGTTCGCCACTAATCCACCCAGCAAGCTGGGCATCATCGTTCGACTTGCATGTGTTAAGCACGCCGCCAGCGTTCGTCCTGAGCCAGGATCAAACTCTCCGTAAATGAACAACGCCCACCACCAGGACAAACCCAGCAGTGAACAATCCATACGAAGCGAACCCCAACAGGGTTCACAAAACTGGCATCAACACGAAAGATGACATCATCTTCCGAAATCAACCAAAGGAATCCCAGACACAACCAACCACCCTACCCGACGGGTAGAGAAGATCAGCCATGCCACAGGGACAAAAAATTGGCATTGACTAACAAGCACACTGTTGAGTTCTCAAACAACCGACACACACCAACTCAGCACCACCCGACCGGGCAGAACCTCGCTTGGGGCAACTTCTCTAACCTACCAGATCCTCAGCGCCCCCTCCAACTCGGTGATCCGAGCGGATGGAGCCGGGGAACCAGCGGCCCCGATCATGTCACGGCGCGCGAGGCTCCGTGTCTTTCTCGAGGGGGACCGCCCGGGGGACCAGCCACCGTCTCGTGCGATCGAGACCCGGTGTCCGTTCCTCCCTGCCGGGCGAACGTCGAGAACACTACACGCGCGCCGTCCGGCTGCCAAATCCGTGCGTTGCGCACCCCCGTGCCCGCTCGGTAGTGCCGTCCGGCGCGTCGTGCGGAGCGGGATCCGCGGCCGCGTCGTCGGTGCGCAGCGACGAGACGAGGAAGGGGCCGGACCGCTCGACGCGGTCCGACCCCTTCGTCCTCGGGGCGACGTGGCCTCTCAGCCAGCGGCGCCGTCGGCGAGCGCGACCCCGAGCGTCTTCTTCCCCCGGCGCAAGAGGGCGAACCGCCCGTGCAACAGGTCGTCCGTCGTGAGGACGGCGTCCTCGCTCGTCACCTTGACGTTGTTGACGTACGCCCCGCCCTCGGCCACCGCGCGACGCGCGGCCGCCTTCGAGGCGACGAGGCCCGACGCCGCGAACAGGTCGACGACCGCGTCGCCCACCTGCGCCGTCGTGCGCGGCAGCTCGGCGACCGCGGCGCCCAGTGTGCCGGCGTCGAGGCCGGCCAGCTCGCCACGGCCGAAGAGCGCCTGGCTCGCGGCGATCACGGATGCGGTCGCCTCCGCGCCGTGGACGAGCGTCGTGACGTCCGAGGCGAGGGCGCGCTGCGCCTCGCGCGCACCCGGCCGCTCGCGCACCGCGGCCTCGAGCTCGGCGATCTCCTCGCGCGTACGGAAGGTGAAGATCTTCAGCCAGCCCACCACGTCCTCGTCCGCGGCGTTGAGCCAGTACTGGTAGAAGGCGTACGGGCTCATCATGTCGGGCGCGAGCCAGACCGCCCCGCCCTCCGTCTTGCCGAACTTGGTGCCGTCGGCCTTGGTGATGAGCGGCGTGGTGAGCACGTGCACGGCCGCACCCTCGGTCTTGCGGATGAGCTCGACGCCCGACAGCAGGTTGCCCCACTGGTCGTTGCCCCCCGTCTGGAGGGACACGCCGTGCCGGCGGTACAGCTCGAGGAAGTCGATCCCCTGGAGGATCTGGTAGCTGAACTCGGTGAAGCTGATGCCCTCCTCCGAGCGCAGACGCCGCGCGACCGTGTCCTTCGCGAGCATCGTGCCGAGCCGGTAGTGCTTGCCGACGTCCCGCAGGAAGTCGATCGCCGACAGCTCGGAGATCCAGTCGAGGTTGTTCACGAGCCGGGCGGGGTTGTCACCCTCGAAGTCGAGGAACCGCGACACCTGCGACTTCAGCCGCTCGGTCCACTCCGCGACGGTCTCCTTGGTGTTGAGCACCCGCTCGCCCGACTGGCGCGGGTCGCCGATCATGCCCGTCGCCCCGCCCACGAGCGCCACGGCGCGGTGGCCCGCGAGCTGGAGGTGACGCAGCACGACGAGCTGCACGAGGTGGCCGTGGTGCAGGCTCGGCGCCGTCGGGTCGAAGCCGCAGTAATACGTGATCGGGCCCTCGGCCAGCGCGGCGCGCAGCGCGGCCTCGTCGGTGGACTGCGCCACCAGGCCTCGCCATTGCAGCTCGTCGAGAACGTCGCTCACTTCTGCTCCTTCGTCGAGTGCCCGGTCCGGGCACGTGCTTCGCCGCCCGTGCGGGAGGCGGGTCCTAGTCTGCCGTGCCGCGCGGCCGCCGTCGGCCACCGCCCACGGGACGGCCGGGAACGTCCGGCGGGCCGTGACGCCGTCGCGGCCGCACCCCACGGCCCGGCGGCACGACTCATCGCGCCCTGGCGCTCACGCGGCGGTAGGCCGAGACCGTCGGGTCTCCCGCGAGCCACGAGCGCCACGGGTACAGGCCTCCGTCTCCCCCGTCGCCGGAGACGCCGACTCGCGGGCCCGTCGCGATCGCCGGGCGCAGCGTCGTGGCGGTCCCACGGTGCAGCACGAGCTCGCCCTCGGGGTCCGTCAGCTCGGCACCGTACTGGCGCAGGTCGAGGTCGAGCGCGACTGCGAGGCGCGCGGGACCCCGGGCGATCTGGCGGTCGGAGTCGCACCGCCCGGCGGCGAGCCGCCGCGACCGCGCGAGGTCGACGCCGTCGGTCACCTCACCTGCGCGCAGCAGGACGGCGGACGCGCGGCCGACCGGCCCGCAGACCACGTTGACGCAGTGGTGCAGGCCCAAGTGCCGGTACACGTACAGTCGGCCGGGCTCGCCGAACATCGCGCGGTTGCGCTCCGTGCGGCCGCGGAACGCGTGCGAGCCCGGGTCGCGCTCGCCGTCGTACGCCTCGACCTCGGTGATCCGCAGGGTGACGTCGCCGTCGTCGCTGCGTCGGGTGAGGAACGACCCGAGCAGGTCGCGGGCGACCTCGTGGACGTCACGCGCGTACCACGCCCGGGCCGGGACGTCCCACGGTCCGACGGCGCGTGACTCCCCGCTCCCCGTCGTCTGCGTCACGGCGTCCGTCGACATCGCACCACCTTCCGTCGTGGGCAATCTACGCCTCGCCACCGTCACGCGAGCCCCGGCGCGACGGCGGCTCGCTGGCCCGCACGACGTTCCCCCAGCCGTCCAGGACGACGTCGGCCCGCTCGCGCGAGGCGTTGCGCGCGTAGTGCTCGCGCTCGTCGGCCATCCAGGCGAGCCAGTGCTCGCGCTGGTCCTCGCCGTCCCGGTCGAGTCCCCGGCGCAGCCGCACGTCGTCCGGGGCCTCGACCCACACGCGCAGCGCGGCGACTCCGTCCGCCTCGCGGCGACCGGCTCCGCAGCCCTCGACGACCAGGAAGGGCGCCGGGGCGACATCGTGCCACTCGGCGAAGCGGTCGAGCGCCCAGTCGAACCGGCGGTACCGCCCCGCGCGACCCGTCGCGAGAGGGGTGAGGACCCACTCCGCGAGACGGCCCCACGCCGGTTCGAGCCCGCGCCAGCCCTCGTACAGGTCGTCCATGTGGAGCACCTGCGCGGGCAGCGCCTCGCCGAGCTGGGCGGCGAGCGTCGTCTTGCCCGAGCCCGCCGGCCCGTCGACCACCACGAGCCGGGTGCCCGACGGCGTCGCGGTGCCGCCCGCGGGCCCGTCGCCCGGGCGGGGCGACGGGCCGAGCCGCGGGACGGCGTCGCGCACGCGTCGCACGAGGTCCGCGAGGACGTGCTGCTCGACGCTCACGCGCGCACCCCCGGCGCGGGCACCGTCAGCACGAGGGTCGTCAGCCCTGCGCCCAGAAGCGGTACTCGGCCGAGCGCTCCTTCGCCGCGTCGAGCTGCTCGGCGACCCGGACGGGGGCCGTGCCGCCCACGGCGTCGCGCGACGCGAGCGAGCCCTCGACGCTCAGCACGTCGCGCACGCCCGGCGTGAGGTGCTCGGAGATCGACGCGAGGTCGTCGTCGGAGAGGTCCCACAGCTCGATGCCGCGCTCCTCGCACACGCGCACGCACGCGCCCGCGACCTCGTGCGCGACGCGGAACGGCACGCCCTCGCGCACGAGCCACTCGGCGACGTCGGTCGCGAGCGAGAAGCCCTGCGGGGCGAGCGACGCCATGCGATCGGTGTCGAACTCGAGCGTCGCGACCATGCCGGAGAACGCGGGCAGGAGCACCTCGAGCGTGTCGACCTGGTCGAACACCGGCTCCTTGTCCTCCTGGAGGTCGCGGTTGTACGCGAGCGGCAGGCCCTTGAACGTGGCGAGCAGGCCCGAGAGGTCGCCGATGAGGCGCCCCGCCTTGCCGCGCGCGAGCTCGGCGACGTCGGGGTTCTTCTTCTGCGGCATGATGCTCGACCCCGTGGAGTAGGAGTCGTGCAGGCGCACGAAGCCGAACTCCTTGGTCGCCCAGAGGATGACCTCCTCCGCGAGCCGCGAGAGGTCGACGCCCAGCATCGCCGCGACGAACGCGAACTCCGCGACGACGTCGCGCGACGCGGTGCCGTCGATCGAGTTCTCGACCGGGCCGTCGAACCCGAGCTCGGCGGCGACGGCCGCCGGGTCGAGACCCAGCGACGAGCCCGCGAGCGCCCCCGACCCGTACGGCGAGCGTGCGGCCCGCACGTCCCAGTCGATGAACCGGTCGACGTCGCGCAGCAGCGGCCATGCGTGGGCGAGCAGGTGGTGCGCGAGGAGCACCGGCTGCGCGTGCTGGAGGTGCGTGCGCCCGGGCATCGCGGCGCCGGGGTGGGCGGCGGCCTGCTCGATCAGCGCGTCGACGACGTCGAGCACGAGGCCCGCGATCGTGCGCGCCTCGTCGCGCAGGTACATGCGCGTGAGCGTCGCGATCTGGTCGTTGCGCGACCGGCCCGCGCGCAGCTTGCCGCCGAGCTCGGGACCGGCCCGCTCGATGAGCCCGCGCTCGAGCGCGGTGTGCACGTCCTCGTCGTCGTCGGCCGCGACGAACGCGCCCGACGCGACGTCCTCGCGCAGCCGCTCGAGCGCGGCGAGCATGCCGTCGAGCTCGTCGTCGTCGAGCAGGCCGGCGGAGTGCAGGACCTTCGCGTGGGCCTTCGAGCCCGCGACGTCCTGACCCGCGAGACGCCAGTCGAAGTGCGTCGACTTGCTGAGCGCGGCGAGCGCGTCGGCAGGACCGCCGGCGAAGCGGCCGCCCCACAGGCTCACGCGCCCTCCCCCGTCGGTGGCCTCCGCTGCCGCCGCGCCGCCCTCGACGGACGTGGTCGAATCCGGTCCCTGCTGGTCGTGCGTGCTCACAGTGCTCCTGCCCCGAGGTCCACACCGTTGCCGAACTTCTCGTCGCGCGCGGCGGCGAGCTTCGCGGTGAGACCGTAGATCTCGATGAATCCCTTGGCCTGCGACTGGTCGAACGAGTC
The DNA here is from genome assembly GCF_049913115.1 of Cellulosimicrobium sp. E-16. Taxonomy (NCBI): domain Bacteria; kingdom Bacillati; phylum Actinomycetota; class Actinomycetes; order Micrococcales; family Promicromonosporaceae; genus Cellulosimicrobium; species Cellulosimicrobium sp. E-16. The sequence continues at coordinate 2,077,789 of NZ_CP183974.1, read as the reverse complement.
GCCCTCGTCGTACGTCGCGAGGTTGAAGTCGTACAGGCTCGCCTCCGAGCGGCGGCCCGTGACGGTCGCGCGCCCGCCGTGCAGCACGAGGCGCACGTCGCCCGAGACGTACCGCTGCGTGTCGTCGATGAACACGTCGAGCGAGCGCTTGAGCGGGCTGAACCACATGCCGTCGTACACGAGCTCGGTCCAGCGCTGCTCGACGCCGCGCTTGAAGCGGGCCTGCTCGCGCTCCAGGGTGACGTTCTCGAGCTCCTGGTGCGCGGCGATGAGCGCGATCGCGCCCGGCGCCTCGTAGACCTCGCGCGACTTGATGCCGACGAGGCGGTCCTCGACGATGTCGATGCGCCCGACGCCCTGCGCGCCCGCGCGCCGGTTCATCTCCTGGATCGCCTGCAACGGCGTCACCGCGACGCCGTCGAGCGCGACCGGGACGCCCTGCTCGAACGTGACGACGACCTCGTCCGCGACCGGCGGGAACGTCGGGTCGTCGGTGTAGTTGTAGACGTCCTTGGTCGGGGCGTTCCAGATGTCCTCGAGGAAGCCGGTCTCGACCGCGCGGCCCCACACGTTCTGGTCGATCGAGAACGGGTTGTGCTTGGTCGTCGCGATGGGCAGGGAGTGCTTCTCCGCGTACTCGATGGCCTTCTCGCGCGTCAGCGCGAGGTCGCGCACGGGGGCGATGGTCTTGAGCTCGGGCGCGAGCGACGTCGTCGCGACCTCGAAGCGGACCTGGTCGTTGCCCTTGCCGGTGCAGCCGTGCGCGACGGTCGTCGCGCCGAACTGGCGCGCGGCGCGCACGAGGTGCTTGACGATGACCGGGCGCGAGATCGCCGAGACCAGCGGGTACCGGTCGAGGTAGAGGCCGTTCGCGCGCAGCGCGGGCATGCAGTACTCGGCCGCGAACTCGTCGCGCGCGTCCGCGACGTACGCCTCGACGGCGCCGCAGTCCAGGGCGCGCTGCCGGATGACCTCGAGGTCCTCCCCGCCCTGGCCGACGTCGACCGCGACGGCGACGACCTCGGCGCCCGTGGCCTCGGCGATCCAGCCGATGGCCACCGACGTGTCCAGGCCGCCCGAGTAGGCGAGCACGACGCGTTCAGTCATGACGGTCTCTTTCTGTGACGTGCGGGTGGGATCCGGGGTCCAGTCTCGCAGGGCGGTCCGCCGCGCGGGGCGTGGTCCGACGGCGGTCAGTCCGGCGTGCCGGGGACGGGCCCTCCGTGGGGTCCGGAGAGCTCGAGGAAGCGCCGGGCGAGGTCCGCGCCGCCGTCGGGGTCGCGCGCGATGACGAGGATCGTGTCGTCGCCCGCGATGCACCCGAGCACGTGCGGGAGCACGGAGTGGTCGATCGCCGACGCGAGGTAGTTCGCGGCCCCGGGGGGCGTGCGCAGCACGACGAGGTTCGCGGACGCCTCGGCGGACACGAGCATCTCCGAGCACAGGCGCGCGAGCCGGGCCGCGAGGTACTCGGGCGACTCCGCGGTCTGCACGCTGCGGTCCCCGCCCTCCCCCGGCACGGCGTACACGAGCGCGCCCGAGGCGCCGCGCACCTTCTCGGCGCGCAGCTCGATGAGGTCGCGCGACAGCGTCGCCTGCGTCACCGACAGCCCCTCGCGCTCGAGCTCGCGCGCGAGCTCGGCCTGCGAGTGGATCTCGGTGCGGCGCACGATCTCGGCGATGCGCGCGTGGCGCGCCGTCTTGGTCGTCGCCGTGCGTGCCTCGGTCACGACCGCTCCAGGAGGAACGTGAGCAGCGCCTTCTGCGCGTGCAGGCGGTTCTCCGCCTCGTCCCACACCGCCGAGCGCGGGCCGTCGATCACCTCGGCGGTGATCTCCTTGCCGCGGTAGGCCGGCAGGCAGTGCAGCACGATCACGTCGTCCTTCGCGTGCGCGAGGAGGTCGTCGTTCACCTGGTAGGGCACGAACGGGAGCGCGCGCTGCTCGGCCTCGGCCTCGTCCCCCATCGACACCCACGTGTCGGTCGCGACGACGTCGGCACCCGCGACGGCCTCGACCGGGTCGGACGTGACGAGCACGGAGCCGCCGGTCTCGGCGGCGATCCGCTCGGCGTCGGCCACGAAGACGGGGTGCGGCGGGTAGCCGTCCGGCGTGCCGACCCGCACGTGCAGTCCGGCGGTCGCGCCGCCGAGCAGGTAGGAGTGCGCCATGTTGTTCGCGCCGTCGCCGACGTACGCCAGCGTCTGGCCCGCCAGCGCCCCCGTGCCGCCGCGCAGCTGGGCGACCGTGAGGAGGTCCGCGAGGATCTGGCAGGGGTGGAAGTCGTCGGTCAGGGCGTTGACGACCGGCACGCCGCTGATCGCCGCCATCTCCTCGAGACGGTCCTGGCCGAACGTGCGCCACACGATCGCCGACGCCTGCCGGTCGAGCACGCGCGTGACGTCCGCGACCGACTCGCGCACGCCGACCTGGGCGAGCCGGCCGTCGACGACGACCGGGAAGCCGCCGAGCTCGGCGATGCCCGTCGCGAACGAGAGCTGGGTGCGCAGCGTCGGCTTGTCGAACAGCACGGCCACGCCCTGCGGGCCGGCGAGCGGCTGGCGGAACGTGCGGTCGTCGCGGAACGCGAGGCCGATCTCGAGGACCTGGCGCTGCTCGGCGGGCGTGAGGTCGTCGTCGCGCAGGAAGTGCCGGGGGGCCATCAGGAGCTCCTCGTCGTCGGGTCGGTCGTGGGTTCGGTCGTGGGTGCGGTGCTCGCGGTACCGGCCGCCGCGGCGGCCGGGTCCTCGGGGACGGTGACCGACGCGAAGAACGCGACGACGTCGCGCGCCTGGTCGGGCGTGAGGATCAGGGGCGGCGCGAGGCGGATCGCGTCGGGCGCGACGGCGTTGACGACGAACCCGGCGTCGAGCGCCGCGCGCGCGACGTCGGCCGCCACGGGCCGGGTGAGCTGGACGGCGAGCAGGAGACCGCGTCCGCGCACCCCGGCGACGAGCGGGTTGCCCGCCGCGGAGATCCCGTCGCGCAGGAGCCCGCCGACGGTCCGGACGTTCTCGAGCAGGCCGTCGCGCTCGATGACGCCGAGCGTCGCGAGCGCCGCCGCGGCCGCCACGGGGTTGCCGCCGAACGTCGTGCCGTGCTGGCCGCGGCCGAGCAGCGTCGCGGCGCGCTCGCCGTACGCGACCACCGCGCCCACGGGGAACCCGCCGCCGAGGCCCTTGGCGAGCGTGACGACGTCGGGCACGACGCCGCCCCCCACCTCGGGCTGCTGGTACGCGAACCACGAGCCGGTCCGCCCGACGCCGGTCTGCACCTCGTCGAGCACGAGCAGCGCGCCGTGGCGCGCCGTGAGCTCGCGCGCGGCGACGAGGTAGCCCGGCGAGAGCGAGCGCACGCCCGCCTCGCCCTGCACGGGCTCGACGACGAGCGCGGCGACCTCGCCGCGGGCCGCCACCGCGGCGGGCGAGAACGCCTCCTCGAGCGCGGCGACGTCGTCGAACGCGACGAACTCGACGCCGCCCGGGAGCGGCTCGAACGGCTCGCGGTACGCGGCCTTCGACGTCAGCGCGAGCGCGCCCATGGTCCGCCCGTGGAAGCCGCCCTGGAGCGCGAGGACCCGCGTGCGGCCCGTCCGGCGCGCCATCTTGAACGCCGCCTCGTTGGCCTCCGTGCCCGAGTTCGTGAAGAACACGCGCGACCCCTCGGGCGCCTCCGCGAGCGCGAGCAGGCGCTCCGCGAGCGCGATCTGCGTCGGGGTGCCGAAGAAGTTCGAGACGTGCCCGAGCGTGCCGAGCTGGGCCGAGACGGCGGCCGTGAGCGTCGGGTGGGCGTGGCCGAGCGCGTTGACCGCGATGCCCGCGAGCAGGTCGAGGTACCGCTTCCCGTCGGCGTCCCACACGTACGCGCCCTCGCCGCGCACCAGGACGCGCTGCGGCGGGCCGAACGTGTCCATGACCGCGTGGGTGTAGCGGTCGGTCCACTGCGCGACGGAGCCGTCGGCCGGGGCCGTCACGGTGGTCGTCGGTGCGGGCGCGGGTGCGCCCGTCGGGTGGTCGAGGGCGTTCACGCGGCTCCTCCGGCGGTCGTGACGGGCTCGGGCGCCGGCGCGCCCGCGGGGTCGGGGACGACCATGGTCCCGTTGCCCTGGGTGGTGAAGACCTCGAGCAGCGTCGAGTGCGGCACGCGACCGTCGATCACGGTCGCCGCGGGCACGCCGCCCTCGACCGCGCGCAGGCACGCCTCCATCTTGGGGACCATGCCCGCGGACAGGGACGGCAGGAGCGTCGCGAGCTCGGAGCGCGTGATCTGCGCGACGAGCGAGTCCTTGTCCGGCCAGGACGTGTACAGGCCCTCGACGTCGGTCAGCACGACGAGCTTCTTCGCGCCGAGCGCGACCGCGAGCGCCGCGGCGGCGGTGTCCGCGTTGACGTTGAGCACCTGGGTCGGGTCGTCGAGGTCGGGCGCGATCGTCGAGACGACGGGGATGCGGCCGGCGTCGAGCAGGTCCTGGACCGCGGACGGGTGCACCTCGACGACGTCGCCGACGAGCCCGACGTCGACCAGCTCGCCGTCCACGGTCGCGTGCCGGCGCTGGGCCTGGAGCAGGCCGCCGTCCTCGCCCGAGAGACCGACGGCGTACGGGCCGTGCGCGTTGATCAGGCCGACGAGCTCGCGCGACACCTGGCCCGTGAGCACCATGCGCACGACGTCCATCGCGTCGGGCGTCGTGACGCGCAGGCCGCCGCGGAACTCGGACTCGATGCCGAGCCGGTCGAGCATCGCCGAGATCTGCGGGCCCCCGCCGTGCACGACGACGGGGCGCAGCCCGACCCGGCGCAGGAACACCATGTCCTCGGCGAACGCGGCCTTGAGCGTGTCGTCGACCATGGCGTTGCCGCCGTACTTGACGACGACGAGCGCGCCGGCGAACTCCTCCAGCCACGGCAGGGCCTCGACGAGCACCTCCGCCTTCTGCTCGGGGCGCAGGTCGGTGCGCGTGTCGAACGCGGCGTCGTCCGGGTGGGGCGTCGGGGTCGTGGGGTCGCTCATGAGGAGTACGCGCTGTTCTCGTGGACGTAGTCGTGCGTGAGGTCGTTGGTCCAGACCGTCGCGGTCGCGGAGCCGGCGTGCAGGTCGATCTCGACGCGCACCTCGCGCTCGGCGGCGAGGTCGACGAGCTCGCGCGGCTCGCCCACTCCCCCGGCCCGGCAGACCTGGACGTCGTTGACCGTCACGTCGAGCAGGAGCGCGTCGAACGGCGCGACGTCCTCGGGGACCGTCCCGACGGCCGACACGATGCGCCCCCAGTTCGGGTCGTTGCCGAAGATCGCGGCCTTGAAGAGGTTGGAGCGCGTCACCGCGCGCGCGACCGCGACGGCGGCGTCCTCGCTCGACGCGTTCACCACGGTGACGGCGACGTCGTGGCTCGCGCCCTCGGCGTCGGCCACGAGCTGGCGCGCGAGCGACGCGCTGGCCTCGGTCACGGCGTCCGTGAGCTCGTCGAGCGTCACCTCGACCCCGGACGCGCCCGATGCCAGGAGGATCACGGTGTCGTTCGTCGACATGCAGCCGTCAGAGTCGACGCGGTCGAAGGTCGTGCGGGTCGCGGCGCGCAGCGCGGCGTCGGCCGTCGCGGCGTCGACGACGGCGTCCGTCGTGAGCACGCACAGCATCGTCGCGAGGCCCGGCGCGAGCATGCCCGCACCCTTGGCCATGCCGCCCACGGACCACGTCGCGGCGCCGTCCGTCGCGGTGGCGTCCGCGACCTCGCGGACCACCGCGACCGTCTTCGGCACGGTGTCCGTCGTCATGATCGCGAGCGCGGCGTCCCCGCCCCCGTCGACCGTGGCGGCCTGGTCCGCGAGCGCCGCCGCGGCAGCGTCGACGCCCGCGAGGAGCTTCTCCAGGGGCAGCCGCACGCCGATGAGGCCCGTCGAGCAGACGAGCACGTCGCCGGCGGAGGTCGCGAGCACGTCCCCGACGTGCTCAGCGGTCCGGTGCGTGTCGGCGAAGCCCTCCGGGCCCGTGCACGCGTTCGCGCCGCCCGAGTTGAGCACGACGGCCGTCGCGCGCCCGTCGCTCACTGCCTGGCGCGTCCAGGCGACCGGCGCGGCGAACACGCGGTTCGTCGTGAGGACGGCCGCGGCGACGTCGAGCGGCCCGTCGTTGACGACGAGCGCGACGTCGCGGGCGCCCGTGGACTTGAGCCCGGCGGCGACGCCGGCGGCCCGGAAGCCCTGCGGGGTGGTGACGGTCACGGGGCGACCCCCTCGGTCGTGAGGCCCGTCGTCTGCGGCAGGCCGAGCGCGATGTTCATGGACTGCACCGCGGCGCCCGCGGTGCCCTTGACGAGGTTGTCGATCGCCGTGACGGTGACGACGCGGCCGGCCGCGTGGTCGACCGCGACCTGGACGAGCGCCGTGTTGGCGCCGAGCGTCATCGCCGTCGTCGGCCACTGCCCCACGGGCAGCACGCGGACGAACGGCTCGCCGACGTACGCGTCCTCCCAGGCCCGGCGGACGCGCGCGTCGAGCTCCGCAGGGTCGAGGCGCGCGGCGTCGTCGGACAGGCGCGCCGTGACCGTGGCGAGGATCCCGCGCGACATCGGCACGAGCGTCGGCGTGAACGAGATGCTCACCTCCGGCGCGCCCGCAGCCCGCAGGTTCTGCGCGATCTCCGGGATGTGCCGGTGCGACCCGCCGACGGCGTACGGCTGGGCCGAGCCGAGCGCCTCCGACGCGAGCAGGTGCGGCTTGAGCGACTTGCCCGCGCCCGAGTAGCCGTTGGCGAGCACCGCGACGAGGTCACGGCCCTCGACGAGCCCGGACGCGATGCCCGGCTGGATGCCCAGCGTGACCGCCGAGACGTTGCAGCCCGGCACCGCGATGCGGCGCACCCCGGCGAGCCGCTCGCGCTGCTTCGTCTCGCTCGCGGCCGCGCCCGGCTCGTGCGTGAGCAGGAGCTCCGGCAGCCCGTACGGCCACGTGCCCGCGTGCTCCGAACCGTAGAACGCCGCCCAGTCCGCCGCGGACTCCAGCCGGTGGTCCGCGCCCAGGTCCAGCACGAGCACGTCGTCCGGGAGCTGCGCCGCGATCTCGCCCGACGCGCCGTGCGGCAGCGCGAGGACGACGACGTCGTGCCCCACGAGGTGCTCGACGCTCGTCGGCAGCAGCACGCGGTCGGCGAGGGATCGCAGGTGCGGCTGGTGCTCACCGAGGAGCGACCCCGCGTTGCTGTGCGCCGTGACGGCGCCGATCTCCACCTCCGGGTGCCCGGCGAGCAGGCGGAGCGTCTCCCCGCCCGCGTACCCGGACGCACCCGCGACCGCGACTCTGATCGTCATATGCATCACTATACATACTTATGCAACGGTCGGGTCGGAGGTCCCCCCACGGTACGCGTCGTCGAGCCCGCGGTCGGGTCGGGTCTCCTGCCCGCGTGGTCGGGTCCGCGGTGGGGTCGGACCGTGTGCTTGGACTGGCGCACCGTCACCTCGGTCTTCCGGGCGGGTGTTCGAGGAGTGCGCCTCTGACGTCCTTCGCACACGGTCCGACCCCACCGCTCGTCCTGCCCGTCACCGCACGACCCGCTGCACCGGCCCGGCGGTCCCGTCCGGTCGAGAGGTCATCACGCGTACGGGTCGCACGAGGGCCGAGGCGCCGATGACCTCAGGCCGTCGCCGCGCAGACGGCGCGGACGCTCGCGCCGAGGACGGAGGTGTCGCGGCCGACGGTCCAGCGCGGGGCGCCGTCGGGGCCGCGGTGCTCGAGGTAGGTGACCGCGGTCGCGTCGCGGCCGGTGCCGACGGACTGCTGGGTGAGAGCAAGGATCTCGACGGGCCGGCCGAGGCGGGCGAGCGCGTCGGCCAGGGCGTCGACCGCCCCGGCCCCGGTCCCGGACGTGGTGACCTGCGCGCCGTCGACGGTGAGCACGAGGTCGAGGCGCTCGGTCCCGTCGTCGGCGCGTCGGCTCGTCCAGGAGACGGGCTCGACGTCGCCGGGCCGCGCGTAGGCCGCGTCGAACAGCGCAAGGAGCGCGGCGGGCGTCACCTCGGCGCCGGTGGCGTCGGCGTGCTCCTGGACGCGCCGCGCGAGGTCGACCTGGAGGCCGCGGGGCAGGTCGAGGCCGTGCACGGAGTGCAGCACGTACGCGACGCCGCCCTTGCCGGACTGGCTGTTCACGCGGACGAGCGCCTCGTACGACCGCCCGACGTCGGCGGGGTCGACCGGCAGGTAGGGCACGCGCCACGGCGCCACCGCGGGGTCGAGGCCCGACGCCGCGGCGTCGGCCCGGTGGCGCTCCATGCCCTTGCGGATCGCGTCCTGGTGCGTGCCGGAGTAGGCGGTGTGGACGAGCTCGCCCGCGTACGGGTGGCGCGGGTGCACGTCGATCCGGTTGCACGCGACGACGACGTCCCGGATCCCGTCGAGGTCGGAGAAGTCGACCATCGGGTCGACGCCCTGGGCGTGCAGGTTGAGGCCGAGGGTCACGAGGTCGACGTTCCCCGTGCGCTCGCCGTTGCCGAAGAGGCACCCCTCGACGCGCTGCGCCCCGGCGAGGACGGCGAGCTCGGCGCACGCGACGCCGGTCCCCCGGTCGTTGTGCGGGTGGACGGAGAGGATCACGGCATCGCGACGCGCGAGGTGGCGGTCCATGTACTCGATCTGGTCGGCGTAGACGTTGGGCGTCGCGACCTCGACGGTCGCGGGCAGGTTGAGGATCACGGGGCGTCCGGGCGTCGCGTCCCAGAGCGTCGTCATGCGGTCGCACACGTCGAGCACGTAGTCGGGCTCGGTGAGGTTGAAGACCTCGGGCGAGAACTCGAAGCGGACGCGCGGGTCGTCGCCGGCGTGGCGCAGCACGTCGGTCCCGGCGTCGGTGACGAGGCGCGCGAGGTCCTCGCGGTCACGGCCGAGCACGACGTCGCGCCACACGGGCGCGGTCGCGGCGTACACGTGGACGACGACGGGGTTGCGCAGGCCCCGCACGGCCTCGAACGTGCGCGCGACGAGGTCCGACCGCGCCGCGGTGAACACGACGACCGTGACGTGCTCGGGCGCGAGGTCGGTCTCGGCGAGCAGGCGCACGAAGTCGAAGTCGGTCTGCGACGCCGACGGGTAGCCCACCTCGATCTCGGTGTAGCCCATGGCGACGAGCAGCTCGAAGAAGCGGCGCTTGCGCGCGGGGTCCATCGGTTCCGCGAGCGCCTGGTTGCCGTCGCGCAGGTCGACGGGGACCCACAGCGGCGCCTGGGTGAGCCGGCGCGACGGCCACCGGCGGTCGGGCAGGTCCGGTACCTCGACCCGCGCATGGATGTCGGCGTAGCGGGACGAGGGCATGCGCGAGGGGCGCTGGCGGTTCCAGGCGGGCCCGCCCTCGCCCCCGTCGGTCGGGAGGCTGGTCGAGGCGTCGGTCCAGGGATCGGTCGAGACGTCGGGGGTGCGCGCGGCGGCTGTGGGAGCGGTCATGGTCTGTCCTTCGGGTCACGCCGCGCGAAGGCGGGGCGGTGGGCGACCGGCGCGCGACGGTTCCCCACGGCGGGGAGCCGGTGCGGTCAGACCCCGCCGTGGCGCCGAAGGAGGAGCGCCGTCCAGGACATGCCGGGTACGCTAGCGCCCGACAAGTCCTCAGACAACCTGAGAGGTTTCCATGACCGCGCTGCACCGGCGCCCCCTCGCGGACCAGGCGGCCGAGCTCCTGCTCGACCGCGTGCGCTCCGGCGTCTGGCCTCTCGACCACCGGCTGCCCGGCGAGCAGGCGCTCGCGACCGAGCTCGGCGTCGGGCGCTCCACCGTCCGCGAGGCGATCCGCCAGCTCGCGGGCCGTGGCGTGCTCGACAGCCGGCAGGGGTCGGGCGTGTACGTCGTGTCGACCGACACCGCGGACGACTGGGACGAGGTGCTGCGCCGCGGAGAGATCGTCGACGTGCTGGAGGTGCGCGCCGCGCTCGAGGCCGAGGCCGCAGGCCTCGCCGCCGCGCGCCGGACCCCCGCGGACCTCCGCGCGATGACGACCGCGCTCTCACGTCGCGGGCAGGTCCCCGCGACGTCGTCGGCCGCCGAGTACGTGGACGCAGACCTCGTCTTCCACCGGGCGGTCGTCGACGCCGCGCACAACGCCGTGCTCGGCGAGCTGTTCGCGACCTTCGTCCCACGCCTGCGTCGCGCGATGGTCGCGATGGTCGACCTCGATCGCGCGGGCGAGACGCACCGGCACGACCAGGACGCGCACGAGGCGATCCTCGACGCGGTGCGCGAGCGCGACGCCGTCCGCGCGTCTGCGGCGGCGCGCGAGCACCTGGCGGCCGTCCACGCGAAGGTCGCCGGGCGCGGCCCCGGCGCGACCGGCGGCGAGCGGTGAGCGCCGAGGTCCTGTCCCTGCGCGGCGTCGACCTGGTGCGGGAGGGACGGGCGATCCTCGACGGCGTCGACCTCGTCGTCCGGGCAGGCGAGCACTGGGCGCTGCTCGGACCGAACGGCGCGGGCAAGAGCACGATCCTCGGGCTCTGCGGGGCGCGCCGCCACCCGACCCGGGGCACGGTCCACGTGCTCGGCGAGCGCCTGGGCCGCGTGGACATCCAGACGTTGCACCGCCGCATCGGCCATGTCGACCCGCGCCACGACCTGCGCTCGCCGCTGACCGTGCTCGAGGTGACCCTGACCGGCCTCACGGGGACCGTCGACTGGCGCCCGCGCTGGCAGCCGACCACGGACGAGGTCGCCCTCGCCCGTGGCCTCGTCGCCGACCTCGGTCTCGCGCACCGCGCGCACGACCCCTGGCCGACGCTCTCCCAGGGCGAGCGCGGGCGGGCGCTCGTGGCGCGCGCCCTCCTGCCCGACCCCGCGCTCCTGCTCGCGCACGGCCGCGTGGTCGCCGCGGGAGCCGCGGCGGACGTGCTCGTCACGGATGACGTCACGCGCTGCTTCGACCACCCGGTGCACGTCGAGCGCCGGTTCGGGCGCTGGCACGCGACGGCCGGGCACGCGCGTCCGCCGCGCCTCGTCGGGGACGACGCGGCCGCCGTCGGGGCGGCGTCCGGCGCCGGTGCTGCCCAGGCGGCGGCCACGGCACCCGCACGACCCTAGGCTGGGGCCATGCACGCGATCGTGGCCCGCGCGGCGGGCGGCCCCGAGGTCCTCGACCACACCGAGCTCCCCGACCCGTCACCGGGTCCCGGGCAGCTCCTCGTCCGGTCCGCCGTGGCGGGCGTGAACTTCATCGACACGTACAAGCGCTCCGGCGTGTACGCGATGGAGTACCCGCACGTCGTCGGCAGCGAGGGCGCGGGTGTGGTCGCCGAGCTGGGCGAGGGCGTCGACGGGTTCGCCGTCGGCGACCGCGTCGTGTGGACCGAGGCGCCGGGATCGTATGCCAGCCTCGTCGTCGTGGACGCCGCCCAGGCGCTCCACGTGCCCGACGCCGTCACGCTCGAGGACGCGACCGCCGTCGCGCTCCAGGGCCTCACCGCGCACTACCTGTGCACGTCGTCCTACCCGGTCCACCCGGGCGACCGCGTCCTCGTGCACGCGGGCGCGGGCGGCGTCGGGCTGCTCCTGACCCAGATGCTCGTGGCGCGGGGCGCGCACGTGATCTCGACCGTGTCGACCCCCGAGAAAGCGGAGCTGTCCCGCGGCGCGGGCGCCGAGCACGCGATCCAGTACACGGCGTTCGCGGACCTCACCGCCGAGCTGCCCGAGGTCGTGCGCGGGCTCACGGGCGGCGAGGGCGTCGCGGCGGTGTACGACTCGGTGGGCAAGGACACGTTCGACGCCTCGCTCGCGTCGTTGCGCCGCCGAGGCACGCTCGTGCTCTACGGCGGCTCCTCAGGTCAGGTCCCGCCGTTCGACCCGCAGCGCCTCAACGCGGGCGGGTCGCTCTTCCTCACGCGCCCCAAGCTCGCCGACCACACGGCGACGCGCGCCGAGCTCGTCGAGCGCGCGACCGAGGTGCTCGGCGCGGTCGCGGGCGGCACGCTGCACGTGCGCGTCGGCGCCACGTTCCCGCTCGCCGGCGCCGCCGACGCGCACCGAGCGCTAGAGGGCCGCGCGACCACGGGCAAGGTTCTCCTCGTCCCCGACGACGCGGCGGGCACCCCGCCCGGCACGGTCGCGGGCGCGGCGTGAGCTGGGACTGGGTTCCCGCGCGGCCGGGCGAGGAGGACGGGTCCGACGGCGGGCCGTCCCCCGCCCTGCGCCGCGCCGTGACCGTCCTCGCCGTCCTGCTCGCCGCGGCGCTCGCCGTGTACTGGGTGACGGTCGGGCTGCGCCAGCAGGCGGACGCGTGCGTCGCCGACCGCCCCGACGGCGTCGCGATCCGTGACGTCGACGCGCGGTGGCGCTGGGTCCCGCCGGGCTACGAGTGCGTCTACGCGACGGCCGAGGAGGACGTGGCCCGCGCCTGACCGACGTGACCGCAGCTCGCGCCCGGCCCGTGGGTCAGCGCGGCACGACCGGCGACGAGGCGTGCAGGTGGTCGACCGGCCCCCGGCCCGTCCCGACGCGCAGCGCCGCCCCGCCGCGCAGCGCGCCGGTGAGCCACTCCTTGGCCTCGCGCGCCGCGTCCTCCCAGCTCTGGCGCTGGGGGCGCAGGGCAGCGAGCGCGGCGGAGAGCGAGCACCCGGTGCCGTGCGTGTGGGGAGTGTCCACGCGCTCCGCGTCGAACGTCGTGACGGTCGGCGCCCTGTCCGGGGACGGACCGACCGGCACGACGAGGGCGTCCGGCGACGTCGCTCCGGTGAGGTGGCCGCCCTTGAGCAGCACGACGGCGCCGCTCGCCGCCGCGTAGGACGCGGCCTGGGCCAGCGCGTCGTCCCACGTCGTCGCGACGTCGCGTCCCGCGAGGACGGCGAGCTCGGGGAGGTTGGGCGTCACGACGTCGGCCCGTGCTGCGAGGTCGCGCACGGCCTGCTCCGCGCCCGGGTCGAGCAGGCGGTGCCCCGACGTGGCGACCATGACGGGGTCGAGCACGACCCAGGGCGGCGGGAGCCCGCCGTCGGACCGGGCCGCGGCGAGCGCGTCGAGCCACGCCCCGATCTCGCGCGCGTTCGCCTCGTCGGCGACCATGCCGATCTTCACGGCGTCGATCTCGACGTCGTCGGACACCGCGTCGAGCTGCTCGCGCAGGAACGCGGGGCCCGGGACGTGCACGGACCGCACGCCGTGCGTGTTCTGCGCGACGAGCGCCGTCGTGACGGCCATGCCGTAGGCGCCGTGCGCGTCGAAGGACTTGAGGTCCGCCTGGATGCCCGCACCCCCGGTCGGGTCGGTCCCGGCGATCGAGAGGACCCGCGGCCGCGAGGGCCGGGCGCCGGTGCCGACGACCGGAGCGGGCGTGCGGCCGGCCGCGAGCCGGAGGGCGCTCTCGCGCCGGGGTGCGGGGTCGTGCTGGGGCAGGGCGAGCGTCATCGCCGGACATCCCTTCGCTGGTACGAGCCAGAGCAGGTTCGACGGGTCTCATCTCAGCCCCTCGTCGGGGCACCCCGTGTCGCTCGTCATGCTACGTCCTGCGTGCCGGACACCCGCGCTCGGTCTCGCGCCGCGCCGGCCTGCGCGCGCGACCCGTCCCGGAGGACGCCTCAGGCCTGGTGGATCGCCTCGCCCGCGATCTCGAGGCCGATCTTCTTGCCCACGAGGAACCCACCGGTCTCGAGGAGCACGTTCCAGACGAGGCCGAAGCTCTCGCGGTCGATCTCGGCGGCGGCGTGGAAGCCGAAGATGTCCCGGCCGTACGGGTCGCGGCGCGCGCCCCCGTACTGCATCGACAGCACCGTCCGGTGGGTGACGCCGCGGACGGTGAGCAGTCCGTTGACGAGGAACCGCCCCGCCTGTGCGGCCCGGGGCTGAACGCGCTCCTGCGCGAGCTCGGCGCGCTCGGGCGAGCGGTTCCGCAGCCGCGCCCACGCGAGGATCTGGTCCTGCTGCTCACCCTGCCAGTCGATCGAGGTGCTGCGGAACTCGATCGTCGGGTAGGCGTCGACGTCGAGGAAGTCGGGGCTGCGCAGGTGCGCGTCGCGCTCCTCGTGGTGGGTCGTGAGGCTCGCCGTCTCGATGCTCGCCGACACGGCCGACGCGATCGGGTCCTCGCCCACCAGGATCGTCGCGCTCGCCCGGGTGAACTCTCCCCGGACGGGCGACACCATCATGTGCATCCCGGTGAACCCGATGCGCTTGTGCGCCTCGTCGAGGGCGTAGGTGCCGGCCTCGGGAACGGTGAGGCCGTTCCACTGCCGGACAGGGCGTGCCGTCGTCATCCGTCGCTCCCAGGCGTCGTCGAGCCGCGACGTCGGTGTCCGCCCGGTACTGGTCAGGTGTCCAGGACAGCATCCCCGATGAGTGGATGAAGTTTCAACTAGGTAACGGGTGATCTCCCCCTCGCTTCTTCTGGCCGCGACCCTCGGAGGACCACCCCGAACGCACGAGCGCCGCCCGACCGGACAGGTCGGGCGGCGCTACGGTCCTGCGACGCGGCAGGTGGCGGCAGGGCGGTCGCCGCGACGTCAGCGAGCCGGGAGCTCTCCCGGCATGGGGTCGTCCGCGCCCCAGCGCGTCACGCGCAACCGGCGCGCGTCGGGGCCCGGCAGCGAGTCCCCGCGGCCCGCGGCCTCGTCCGCCGCGGCACGCAGCGACTCCGGCGTGTCGTGGGTCACGCGGACGAACGCGCCCGAGAACGCGTCGAGCTCGCCCCGGGCGATCGCGACGACCATCTCGACCGTGCGCTCGACCGGGGTCCACTCGGTGCGGCCCTCGTGCATGGCCATCGACGCGGTCATGTCGGTCTGCACCACGCCCGGGGAGACCTCGAACGTGCGCAGCCCGCGCGCATGGCCGGACCGGTGGAGGTTCGCTCCCAGCCGCAGGAGCGCCGTCTTGCTCGCGTTGTACGCGCTCGCGCCGTCCATGTCGTGCGAGCCCGCGCCGCTGTTGAGGTCGACGACGCGGCCCCCGCCGCGCGCGAGCATCCCCGGCACCACGGCGCGCGCGAGGAGGAACGGGCCGCGCACGTTGGTCTCGACGATCGCCCACCACTCGTCGGGGTCGGCTTCCCAGAGCGGCACCTCGGCGTCGACCCGACCCGCGTTGTTGACGAGGAGGTCGACGCCCCCGAGCGCGGACTCCGCCGCGGCGACGGCGGCCGCGACGGCCTCGGCGTCGGTGACGTCCGCCGCCACGACGACCGCACGCCCGGCACCGCTCCCGAGCGTCGCGATCTCCCCGGCCACGCCCGCGAGCCGGTCGGCGTCGCGCGCGAGGAGCGCGACGTCGAGGCCGGCCGCGGCGAGACCGACGGCGATCGCGCGGCCGATGCCGCGCGACGCGCCGGTGACGAGCGCCGTCCGCGCGGGAGCGACGGCCACCGTGCTCTCCGCGCTCACGCCCGCAGCTCCGCGCCGACGCGCTCGCGCGCCACGGTCACGGCACCCTCGCGGACGCGCGCGACGTCGTCGGCGGTGAGCGTGCGGTCCGCGGCGCGCAGCCGCAGCGAGAACGCGAGCGACTTGCGCCCGGCGCCGACCTGCTCGCCGGTGAAGACGTCGAAGAGCGCGACCTCCTCGACCAGGTCGCCGGCACCGTCGACGATCGCGTCGCGCAGCGCCTGCGCGGTCACGTCGGCGTCCACCACGAACGCGAGGTCCTCCTTGGCCGCGGGGAAGCCCGAGACGGGCGTCGCCTGCACCGGCGCGTCGGACGAGCCCGCCACGAGCGCGGTGAGGTCGACCTCGAACGCGACCGCGCGCGCGGGCAGCCCCAGGTTCTCGACGACCTTGGGGTGCAGCTCGCCCGCGTGCCCGACGACGGTCCCGTCCGCGAGCTCGAGGCGCGCGCAGCGTCCCGGGTGGAACGGCGCGCGGGCCGTGTCGGCCACGACGCGCACGTCCGTGCCGACCCGCAGCCCGACGCGCTCGGCGACGAGGCGGGCCGCGCCGAGCGCGTCCGTCCAGTCGGCCGGGCGACCCGGACCCCACCAGCCGGCACGCTCACGGCGCCCGACGAGGACGCCGGCCACGTGGCGCGGCTGCGACGGCAGCGCGGCGTCGATCGCCGCGAGCTCGTCGTCGCTCGGCCGGACCCCGCCCGGCAGCGCGGGCGCGGCGGGCGCGTCGGGCCGCGGGTGCGTGACGAGGCCGATCTCGAAGAGCGCGACGTCGCCCAGCCCCCGACCGACGTTGCGGCGCGTGGTCTCCAGCAGCGTGCTCAGCAGGTCCGCGCGCATCAGCGGGCGGTCGTCGGCGAGCGGGTTGAGCAGGCGCAGCGCACGGCGGCGCGCGTCGTCCGCGGGCAGGCGCAGCGCGTCGAGCTCCGCGGTGCCGACGAACGGGTAGCTCAGCGTCTCGACGAAGCCGTCCTCGGCGAGCGCGCGCGCGACCGACCGACGCACGCGCTGCTCGCGCGTGAGACCCCGGCCCCCGGGAGCGGCGGGCAGGAGGGAGGGGATCTCGTCGTAGCCGACGAGGCGCGCGACCTCCTCCACGAGCTCGGCCGGCTCCGTGAGGTCGGGGCGCCAGGACGGCGGGGTGACCACGAGCACGCCCGTGGCGTCCGCGTCGTCCGCGTCGACCGTGCAGCCGATCGCCCCGAGCGTCCCGACGACCTGCTCGAGCGTGTACGGCACGCCGACGAGGCGCTCGGCCTCGCCGACGGGCAGGCGGATCGGGGTGGGCGTGGTCACGCGGTCGAGGTCGCTGACGGCCGGGTCCGCGGTCCCGCCGCCCAGCTCGACGAGCAGGTCGACGACGCGCTGCGCCGCGACCGCGGGCAGCAGCGGGTCTACCCCGCGCTCGAACCGCTTCGCGGCCTCGCTCGACAGCTTGTGGCGGCGCGACGTGCGCGCGACCGTCACGGGGTCGAAGTGGGCGGCCTCGACGAGCACCGCCGTCGTCTCGGGCCCGACCTCCGACGAGGCGCCGCCCATGACGCCCGCGAGCCCGAGCACGCGCGCGCCGCGCGCGCCGTCGGGGCTGTCGGTGATGAGCAGGTCCTCCGGGTCGAGCGCGCGGTCCACGTCGTCGAGCGTCGTGAGCCGCTCGCCCGGGGCGGCGCGCCGCACTACGACGGGGGCCGCGACCTTCTCGAGGTCGTACGCGTGCAGCGGCTGCCCGAGGTCGAGCATGACGTAGTTCGTCACGTCGACCGCGAGCGAGATCGGCCGCATGCCCGACGCCGTGAGGCGGCGCTGCATCCACGCGGGCGTCTGCGCGGCGGGGTCGATCCCGCGCACGACGCGCGTGACGAAGCGGTCGCACCCGACGACGCCGTGGACCGGCGTCGCGTCGTCGACCTCGACGGGGAAGCCGTCGGGCGTCGCGGCCGGGGGCGGCGCGGGCAGCGAGCCGGGCAGACCGGGGTCGGTGAAGCGCGCACCCGTCGAGTGCGAGTACTCGCGCGCGACGCCGCGGTAGGAGAACGCGTACCCGCGGTCGGGCGTCACGTTGATCTCGAGCACCTCGTCGCCGAGCCCGAGCAGCGCGACCGCGTCCTGCCCCGGGGTCAGGTCCTCGGCCGCGTACCCGAGCCGCGGCAGCACGATGATGCCGTCGTGGTCCTCGCCGAGCCCGAGCTCGCGCTGCGAGCAGATCATGCCGTCGGACACGTGCCCGTACGTCTTGCGGCTCGCGATGGCGAACGGTCCCGGCAGGACGGAGCCCGGCAGCGCGACGACCACGAGGTCGCCCGGGGCGAAGTTGTGCGCGCCGCACACGATGCCGCGCGCACCGCCCGCCGGCAGGTCGGCGGCGTCCACGCCCTTGATCTCGGCGACGTTGTGCTCCGGACCGACGTCGACCAGGCACCAGTTGATCGTCTTGCCGTTCTTCTGCGGCTCGGGCGTCATCTCCAGGACGCGCCCGACGACGAGGGGACCCGTCACGGCCGCGCCGTGGATCGCCTCCTCCTCCAGGCCGACGCGGACGAGGTCGGCGGCGAGCCGCTCGGCGGTGAGCCCCGCCGGCAGCTCGACGTGGTCGCCCAGCCAGTCGATGGCGACGTAGGGCATCAGATCTCCGTTCCGAACTGGGCGGAGAAGCGCGCGTCGCCCTCCACCATGTCGTGCATGTCCGCGATCCCGTGACGCAGCATGAGCGTGCGCTCGATGCCCATGCCGAACGCGAAGCCCGAGTACACGTCGGGGTCGACGCCGACAGCCCGCAGCACGTTCGGGTTGACCATGCCGCAGCCGCCCCACTCGATCCAGCCGGGCCCGCCCTTCTTCTGCGGGAACCACAGGTCCATCTCGGCGCTCGGCTCGGTGAACGGGAAGTAGCTCGGGCGCAGGCGCGTGCGCGCCTCGGGGCCGAACATGGCGCGCGCGAACGCGTCGAGCGTCCCCAGCAGGTTCGCCATGGTGAGGCCCTCGTCGATCGCCAGGCCCTCGACCTGGTGGAAGACGGGCGTGTGGGTCGCGTCGAGCGCGTCGGTGCGGAACGTCTTGCCCGGGCACGCGACGTACAGCGGCACGCCGCGCTCGAGCAGCGAGCGCGCCTGCACGGGTGACGTGTGGGTGCGCAGCACGAGGTTCGACGGCGCCGCAGCACCCTCGGAGCCGCCGGTACCGGCCACGTAGAACGTGTCCTGCATCTGCCGCGCCGGGTGGTCGACGCCGAAGTTCAGCGCGTCGAAGTTGAACCACTCCGCCTCGACCTCGGGGCCCTCCGCGATCTCCCAGCCGAGGCCGACGAAGAAGTCGGCCACGCGCTCCTGGAGCGTCTCCAACGGGTGCCGCGCACCCGACGGCACGCGGTCGACCGGGAGCGTGACGTCCACCGCCTCCTCGACGAGCACGCGCTCGTCGCGCTCGGCCTCGAGCTCGGCCTGGCGCGCGGCGAGCGCCTGGTTCACGCGGCCGCGGAGCGGGCCGAGGAGCTGGCCGGCGGTCTTCTTGTCGGCGGGCGCGAGCGAGCCGATCTGGCGGTTCGCGAGCGCGAGGGCGCTGCGGTCCCCCGTGTGCTCGGTACGCACGAGCTTGAGCGCGTCGAGGTCGCCGGCCCCGGCGATCGCGGCGAGGGCGGCGTCGAGCGCGCGCTGGAGCGCGTCGGCGTCGAGCGGGGAGGGAGCGGTCGGGGTGTCCGGGCCGCCGTCCCCCGTGACGGGGGTGACGACGTCGGCGTCAGGGCTGGACATGCGTGCCTTCCTGGCGAGGGCGGGACTGCGGGAGCGGGCGACGACCAGGGCAGGAACCTCAAGGGTGGCCTGGACGGCTGCCGCCTCGCGGGGCGCGGCGCACGGGGCGCGCACGGGCGCGCGCTCGTGCGCGCGTCGCGGTCATTCTAGGGCGCCCGTCCCGGCCCGGTCCGTCCCGCCTCGGGCGGGAGGTGTGCACGCGTCAGTCGCGCGGGCCCGTGACGGGCCCGGGAAATCGACGACCATCGTGCATGCTCATGGCCGCCATCCTCGCACAGCCGTCGTGCGGGTGCCGGGCGCTGCCCGTCCGGTGGTCGGCTCTCGCCGTCCTCCCCACGCCGCGGTCGTCAGCCGCGCGCGGCCGCCCCCGCCAGCGGGAAGGTCTCGACCGTGCAGTACACCCGCCGGCCCGACGCGTCGCCGGACGTCGACTCGAGCAGCAGGAGCTCGTGCGCGGTCCAGTCGGGGCCCGCGTAGACGGACAGCGCCGCGGCCGGACCGGCGAGCGGGTCGCCGGTGGTGAGGTCGTCCGCGCCGCCTCCCCCGGAGCGTCGCGCGTGCGCACGACGTCGAGCCTGCCGGGCCCCGGCGGCGGCGCGCGCCACGGTCAGGTGGGCGCGCTGCCGCGGTCGTCGGTCGACGCGCACGCCGACCTCGCCGGCGGCCCCGGCCACGGCCACGCTGAGACCGGGGAGCGCGTCGGCGTCCGGGCCCCCGACGCCGACCCACAGCACGCGCCGGTCGAAGACGCCCGCGCCCCGCAGGCGCAACGACAGCGACGGGGTCTCGCGCGCGACCGGGGCGAGCGCAGCAGCGAGGTCGGGCACCGACCCGTCCGGGACCGACCCGAAGAACGAGACGGTCACGTGCCAGAGCTCGGGCGGGGTCCAGCGCACCAGCGGGGCGCCGTCGGGCCGACGCGCCTCCTGGGCCTGCGCACCCGAGAGCGCGAGCGCGAGGTGGTCGAGCGCGGGGGCGTTCGGTCGGAGCGCGGCGAACAGGCTCACGCGCCGGCCCCTCCGCCCGCTGCCGGACGCCGGACTGGCCGGTGCGCCCGGCTGGAGGCGTAGAGGCACACCGTCGCGGCGGTCGCGAGGTTGAGCGACTCGGCGAGCCCACGGATCGGGACGCGCACGACCGCGTCGGCGAGCGCCCGGTCCTGCTCGGGCAGGCCCCAGGCCTCGTTCCCGAAGACCCACGCGGTGGGGGCCGCGAGGTCGACCGCGCGCCGCCCGTCCGCGGTGCTCCCCGCGCCCGCGGGACCGGCCACGTCGAGCAGGTCGTCCAGGTCCAGGTCGCCCGCACCGTCGGCGGCGAGCACGGTGAGCCCGGCGTCGCGCAGCGCGGCCACCGCGTCCGCGAGGCTCACCCCCGTGACGACGGGCAGGTGGAACAACGAGCCCGCGGTGGAGCGGACGACCTTGGGGTTGTGCACGTCCACGCTCTCGCCCGCGAGCACGACCGCGTCCGCGCCGGCCGCGTCGGCGGCCCGGATCACGGTCCCGGCGTTCCCCGGGTCGCGCACCGTCGCCAGCACCGCGACGAGGGCGGGCCGCTCACGGCCGGGGCCGGCGAGCGTGGCCACGACATCCCCGAGCGTCGGCTCGTGCGCGCGGACGACGGCGAGGACGCCCTGCGCGTCGGCGCTCATCGCGGTCAGCACCTCGGCCGTCACGACGTGGACGTGCAGCCCGGCCGCCCGGGCGCCGTCGACGATCTCGGAGTGGCGCTGGCCCGCCGCCGGCGTCACGTAGACGTCGCGGACCCGGTCGGGCGCGAGCCGCACGGCCTCGCGCACGCCCTGCGGCCCCTCGACGAGGAGCTGTCCGTGCCGGGAACGCGCCGGACGCCCGGCCAGCGCACGGACCGCCTTGACCCGGTCGCTGCGAGGGTTCGTCAGCGTGGGGTCGAGCGGGCCGTGCGCCGTCCGGGCGTCCGTGGCGCGAGGGGCGCTGGTCAGGCTGCGGCCTTCGGCGCGTTGACGTCCTCGGGGAGCGCGTCCTTGGCGACCTGGACGAGCGCGTTGAACGCGGCCACGTCGTTGACCGCGAGCTCGGCGAGCAGGCGACGGTCGACCTCGACACCCGCGGCCTTGAGGCCCTGGATGAGGCGGTTGTACGTCAGGCCCTGCGCGCGGGACGCCGCGTTGATGCGCTGGATCCACAGCTTGCGGAAGTCGCCCTTGCGCGCCTTGCGGTCGCGGTACGAGTAGACGAGGGAGTGGGTGACCTGCTCCTTCGCCTTGCGGTAGAGGCGCGAGCGCTGGCCGCGGTAGCCGCTGGCGCGCTCGAGGGTCGTACGGCGCTTCTTCTGGGCGTTGACCGCCCGCTTCACGCGTGCCACGTGATGCTCCTTGCAGTTCGGGGCTCAGGGGTGAGCCGGTCGGTGGCGGGTTCCGCCACCTGCCGGGTCACTTGCCGAGCAGCTTCTTGATGGTCTTGACGTCGGCGGGCGAGACCACCTGGTCCTGGGCGAGGCGGCGCTTGCGCTTGGTGGCCTTGTGCTCGAGCAGGTGTCGAGCGTTGGCCTGCTCGCGCATGACCTTGCCGGTACCCGTGATGCGGAAGCGCTTCTTGGCACCCGAGTGCGTCTTGTTCTTCGGCATGACTGCCGTCTCTCCTTGTGTCCGGTCAGCCGCCTCGCGGCGGCCGACGTGTTCGGGTCCTGGCCGGTGGGCCCGGACCCCGAGCAGGGTCGGTCTGTGCTGCCGGCCGTCAGCCGGCCTTGCCTCGCGGTGCCGGCTTGGGCGCCGGGCGCGGAGCGCTCGGCTTGGGCGCGGCAGGCTTGGGGGCCGCCGGCTTGGCGCTGGACGCCGGCGCGGACGGAGCCGCCGGTGCCGGACGGGGGGTGGCCGGGCGCGGCGCGGCGGGCTTCGAGTCCGCCGCCGGTCGGGTGGCGGGACGCGGTGCCGTGGCCGGACGCGGCGCGGGCGCCGAGCGCGGGGCGGCAGCCTTGGGCGCGGGTGCGGCCTTCGGCGCGGGTGCCGCCTTCGGCGCCGGAGCAGCCTTCGGCGCGGGCGCCTCCTCGACCGGAGCCTCGACGGGTGCCTCCTCGACCGGCACCTCGACCGGCACGGCCGCCTCGGCGGAGGCCGGGGTGGACTCCACGGCCGGAGCCTCGGTGGCCTCGACGATCTCGGGCGCGTCGACGTCCTCGCCCTCCGGGCCGTCGACCGTGCGTGCCGCGGCGCGCTGGGCGGACTTCGTCAGCCGGGGCTCGGCCTCCTGCGCCCGCTTGCGCTGCTCGCTCTTGGCGTCGGCCTTCTTCTTCACCGGGCCGAGCACCATGGTCATGTTGCGGCCGTCCTGCTTCGGCATCGACTCCACGAAGCCGAGCTCCGCGACGTCGTCCGCGAGGCGCTGGAGCAGACGCACACCCATCTCGGGGCGGGACTGCTCGCGCCCGCGGAACATGATCATG
This sequence comes from Cellulosimicrobium sp. E-16, assembly GCF_049913115.1. Lineage (NCBI taxonomy): Bacteria > Bacillati > Actinomycetota > Actinomycetes > Micrococcales > Promicromonosporaceae > Cellulosimicrobium > Cellulosimicrobium sp. E-16. Next base: position 2,055,297 of record NZ_CP183974.1, on the reverse strand, counting down.
ACCTTGACCTTGTCGCCGGCGGCGAGGAAGCGCTCGACGTGGCCCTTCTTGGTGCCGTAGTCGTGCGGGTCGATCTTCAGGCGGAAGCGGATCTCCTTGAGGACCGTGTTCGCCTGGTTGCGCCGCGCCTCACGCGCCTTCATGTCGGACTCGTACTTGAACTTGCCGAAGTCCATGAGCTTGGCGACGGGGGGCCGGGCGTCCGGGGCGACCTCGACGAGGTCGAGGTCCGCGTCCTGGGCAAGGCTCAGGGCAACCTCGGTGCGGACGACGCCGACCTGCTCCCCGCCGGGACCGATGAGTCGGACCTCGGGGACGCGGATCCGATCGTTGATGCGAGGCTCGCTGATGTGATGCTCCTAGGAAGTCGTCGGTAGACCACCCGGGACGAAGAAGGCCTCCGTCCCTGAGCGCAGGGCGGAGGCCATCAGGTCGGGCCGTCGCACCGGGCGACGACCACGTCGGGACGTCCCCGAAGGGTGCGTCCCGGACCAGGACCCGGCCTCTGTCGCGACGTTCGTCGGCGGTCGAGACCCGGGTGGGATGAGATCCACTTGCGCACTCGTACCCCTCCCGCCGCCCGGAAACCGGACGAGGAGACGCGCACGAGTCGGTCAGCCATCAAGGATAGCAGAGGCGGGGCGGGGCCTCGCACGCGGCCGGGAGCCGAACTCCGGATCGCCTCCATCATTGGAACTCTTCCAGTCTACGTGGTTAGAGTGGTGCCATGACGACAGGAGCGGCGCCCGGCGTGGGGACGAGCCTCGACGACGGGCCACGACGCGCCCGCCACGAGGGCGAGCTGCGCGAGCACGGCCTGCGCGTCACCGCGGCCCGGCTCGCCGTGCTCGACGCGGTCGAGCTCCAGCAGCACGCCGACGCCGACGACGTCCTGCGGGCGGCGCGCGCGTCGCTCGGCTCCGTCTCGGTCCAGGCGGTCTACGACGTCCTGCACACGCTCACCGGCAAGGGGCTGGTCCGCAGGATCGAGCCCGCGGGCCACCCGGCGCGCTACGAGCGCCGCCTCGGCGACAACCACCACCACGTGGTCTGCCGGGGCTGCGGCGCCGTCGCCGACGTGGACTGCACGGTCGGCCACGCGCCCTGCCTGACCCCCTCCAGCACGTCGGGGTTCCAGATCGACACCGCCGAGGTGACGTTCTGGGGCCTCTGCCCCGACTGCGCGGACTGACCACCCCTACCCCGCTCCCCGTGCCCCACGCACCTGGAGAGCGCCCGTTTTCTCACGAAGATCCCGGTATGTGAACACCCAACGGGTCGCGATCGCGGCCCACGGAAGGAGACCCATGACCGCCCCCTTCACCACCACGAACGCCGGCGCACCCGTCGCCTCGGACGCGCACGCCCAGACCGTCGGCGCCGACGGCCCGATCGTCCTGCACGACCACTATCTCGTCGAGAAGCTCGCCCAGTTCAACCGGGAGCGCGTCCCCGAGCGCGTCGTGCACGCCAAGGGCGGCGGGGCCTTCGGGACGTTCACCGTGACGAACGACGTCAGCGCCTTCACGCGCGCCGCGCTCTTCCAGCCCGGCACGACCACCGAGATGCTCGCGCGCTTCTCCTCCGTCGCCGGCGAGCAGGGCTCCCCCGACACGTGGCGCGACCCGCGCGGCTTCGCGCTGAAGTTCTACACGACCGAGGGCAACTACGACCTCGTCGGCAACAACACGCCCGTGTTCTTCCTGCGCGACGGCATCAAGTTCCCCGACTTCATCCGCTCGCAGAAGCGCCTGCCCGGCTCGAACCTGCGCGACAACGACATGCAGTGGGACTTCTGGAGCCTGTCCCCCGAGTCGGCGCACCAGGTCACCTGGCTCATGGGCGACCGCGGCCTGCCGTCGAGCTGGCGCCACATGGACGGGTTCGGCTCGCACACGTACCAGTGGATCAACGCGGCCGGCGAGCGCTTCTGGGTCAAGTACCACTTCAAGACCCAGCAGGGCATCGACAACCTCTCCGCCGACGAGGCGTCGCAGCTCGCCGGGTCGGACTCCGACCACCACATCCGCGACCTGTACGAGCACGTCGCGGCGGGCGACTTCCCGCGCTGGACGCTCTCCGTCCAGGTCATGCCGTACGAGGACGCGAAGGCCTACCGGTTCAACCCGTTCGACCTGACCAAGGTCTGGCCGCACGCCGACTACCCGCTGGTCGAGGTGGGCGTGATGGAGCTCAACCGCAACCCCGAGAACTACTTCGCCGAGATCGAGCAGGCCACGTTCGCGCCGAGCAACTTCGTGCCGGGCATCGCGACGAGCCCCGACAAGATGCTGCTCGCGCGCATCTTCTCCTACGCCGACGCGCACCGGTACCGCGTGGGCACCAACCACGCGCAGCTCCCGGTGAACGCTCCGCACGCGGCGAGCGAGGGCGGCCACTCGTACGCCAAGGACGGCGCCATGCGCTACTCGTTCTCCTCGGCGACCACGCCGGTCTACGCGCCCAACAGCCAGGGCGGCGCCCACGCCGACCCGGCCCGCGCCGCGGAGTCGGCCGGCTGGGAGGCCGACGGCGAGCTGACGCGCACCGCCGCGACGCTGCACCCGGAGGACGACGACTTCGGCCAGGCCGGCACCCTCTACCGCGAGGTCTTCGACGACGCCGCGCGGGACCGCTTCCTCGCGACGATCACCGGGCACGTCGGCGCCGTGCGCAGCGACGAGATCCGCGAGCGGGCGATCGCGTACTGGACGAACGTCGACGCGAGCCTCGGCGGCGCGCTGCGCGAGGCGCTCGCCGCCACAGGCGCCCCGGTCGAGGGCGGCCAGCCCGGCACCGCGGCGGAGCCCGTGCGCGTCTGAGTCTCGGGTCCGGGGCGGTCACGGGCCGCCACCCCGCCTCGCCGGCCGTCGTCCCCTACGGGGGCGGCGGCCGGCGTCGTCGCGGCACGTCCATCACGGGGGGCGTGCTCCCCCGCCGCCGGATGGAAAGATGGTCGCCATGAGTACCGAGAACGCCGCCGTGCCCGACCCCGCCGCCGACGCCGTGCGCGACATCGCCGACGTCGCCGCCGTGGAGGTCATCACGTCCGCGGCCGTCCACCTCATGAGCGCCGCGGCCGTCAAGTGCGGTCTGGCGGAGGACGCGCAGGAGCAGGGCCACCTGGACCTCGACGAGGCGCGCAAGCTCATCAACGCTCTCGCCGCGCTCGTGACGGCCAGCGCTCCCGACATCGGCAACCAGCACGCCCGGTCGCTCCGCGACGGGCTGCGCTCGCTCCAGCTCGCGTTCCGCGAGGCGTCGGTCTACCCCGACGCCCCGGGCGAGGGGCCGGGCGAGAAGTACACGGGCGCCGTGAGTTGAGCACTCCCCCGGTGCCGCCGCCGCACGGCGCGTCCTCCGAGCCGCCGCCGGGTCCGCCGCCGTCGCCGACCCGGCCGGAGAGCGTCCCGCGGGGGACGACGCCGCCCACGGTCCCGGGCGCACCCTCGTCGGCTGGTGGACCGCCGTCGTTCGCCCCGGCCTCCGCGGCGCCCCGTGGGCCGGCCTCGAACGCGGCCTCGAGCGCGGCGCCCGGCGCCTTCGGGGCGGGCGCGGTCCCCGGGGCCACCGTCCCCCGGAGCGGGGGCGCTCCGGGCACCGGTGCACCCGGACCGGACGAGGTACCGTCCGCCGTCGGGAGCACGGCGGCGCCGCCGCGCCGCCGCCGCGGCGCCGTGGTGGCGATCGTGGTGCTGTCCGTCCTCCTCGCGGCCGCCCTGGGGGTCGGTGCCTACCTGTGGGTCACCACGACGCGCTGGCAGGAGTCCAGCGCGGACTGGGAGGGCGAGGCCCGGGGCCTGGGCGAGGACGTCGCCCGGCTCCAGACCGAGCTCGACGGCGCGAACGCGGAGCTCGAGTCCGCGCGCACCCAGCTCACCGCCGCGCAGGACCGCATCAGCGACCTCGCCAACGAGAAGGCGCAGCTCGGCGACGAGAACGAGGCGTCCCAGCAGTACCTCGACTACCAGAGCCGGGTCTCCGAGGCGGCGGGCAAGGTCGCGGCCGCGCTCGGCCAGTGCACGACGGCGCAGACACAGCTCATCGGCTACCTCAACAACCGTGACGCGTACGACCCCGCCGACCTGGAGCGGTTCGCCGACCAGGTCGACCTGCTGTGCCAGGAGGCCACGGACGCGAACGCCCAGCTCCAGCAGGAGCTCGCCGGATGACGCGGCGCCGAACCGGGCCGACCGCCGAGGGCATGGCTCGGCGCACCGTGGGGCGCGTCGTCGCGCCGCTCGTCTCCGTGGCCCTGCTCGCCGGCCCGCTCGCGGCGTGCGGCGTCCTGCCGGAGCTCCCCGAGCCCGTACCGGACTCGGTCGTCCCGTCCCTCGTCGCGCCCGACGACCCGGCGGGGTCCGAGAACCTCTCGCCCGACGGCTTCGACGCCGTCCGACGCATGGCCGTGCGCATCCGCAACGTGCGCTGCGACGGGCTGTCGACCGGCTCGGGGTTCGCCGTGGACTCGCGCACGCTCATCACCAACAAGCACGTGGTCGACTCGTCGCGCTCGTTGCAGCTCCTCACCTACGACGGCCGCGACATCGCGGCCCAGACCGCGAGCGTGGCCGGCCTCGCGGACCTCGCGATCGTCCGGACGTCGGAGGACCTCCCGTCGGCACCGACCCTCGCGGCGGCCGACCCGGCGCCGGGCGACCCGGTGACGGTCGTGGGCTACCCCGAGGGCGGCCGGCTCACGGTGACGCAGGGCTCCGTCATCGGGACGACGACGGACCCGCTGCACGAGAACCTCGGCGAGGTGCTCGTCACCGACGCCCCGGTCGAGCCGGGGAGCTCCGGGTCCGCCGCGCTCAACGACGCCGGCGAGGTGATCGGCGTCGTCTACGCCAAGACGTCGACCGACAAGTCGCTGCTCGTCCCGGTGAGCACGCTCCAGACGATGCTCGGCGACGAGTCGGCGTTCACCGCCCTCCCGGAGTGCGACGCCTGACCGGTCCTGCTGCGGCAGGTCGCGGGTCCCCGACGCGATCCGCCGAGGCGCCCCCGCGCGCACCCTTGACCCCGGGTCTACCCTTCCTGCCATGAGCACACACGCGAGCTCGGACACGCCCCCCGTCGACCCGGCGCACATCACCCACGCAGCACGCGACACGCTCACCGTGCGTCGCGTCTTCGGAGAGTCCTACGAGCGAGACGGCACGCTCGTCATCCCCGTCGCGACCGTCTGGGGCGGCACCGGCTCGGGCTGGGGTTCCGGTGCGGGAGAGCTCTCCGGCAAGGGGGCCGCCGACTGGCGCCGCCGCGTCGGGGCGGCCGCGGCCCCCGCTCCGGAGGCAGAGCCGGCGTCGACGGCACCCGACGCAGGCGGTTCGTCCGACCCCGGGTCGGGCAACGCCGGCGGCGAGGCGGGCGGCGAGGGCTCGGGCGGCGGTGGCGGCTTCGGGGTCCGCGTCGTCGCCAAGGGCGTCTACGTCGTCGACGACGAGGGCGTGCGCTGGCAGCCCGCGCTCGACCTCAACCGCGTGATCCTCGGCGGGCAGGCCCTCGGCGCGGTCGTCGCGTTCTCGGCCGCGCTCGCGTGGGGTCTGAGCCGCCTGCGCCGCCGCTGAGCCACCCGGCACGCGGCGGGACCGGTCAGTCGGCGCGGCCGACGCGCAGCTCGAGCCCGTCGACGCGCTCCGACACGACGGCGTCCGTCGCGAGCGCGGCGTTGACCTGACCGAGCACGGCGTCGAGCCCCGCCCGGTCCAGCCCTGCGTCGATGCGCAGCACGACGGCCACCTCAGCGCGCCGTCCCGGCTCCGCCCAGACCCGCGCGACGTGCGGGATCCCGGCGAGAGCGCCCTGGACCGCCGCGACCACCTCGGGGACGACGGTCCCGTCGACGACCGCTGGCGACCATTCCTTGCCCTGCGCGAGCGCCCACACGGCAGGTCGCGGCACGAGCGCCGTCACGGGGCCGCCCGGGTCGAGGACGAGCAGCGACCAGTCCTCGCTCACGGCGGACAGCGCCGCGCGACGAGCGTCGACGGGGACGGGGCGCGCGCTCGCGCGCCACGCGGACATCGCCGCGACCGACGTGAACACCGGGAGCGCGCGGCGCCCGTCCGGCGCCTCGATCGCGACGACCCCGGCGGAGGCCTCCTTGTCGACCGTATGCCCGTGCTCGCCCTCGCCCGCGCTCTCGAGCTCGGCGAGGATCGGGACGAGCACGCGCGTCTCACCGAGCCGCGCGACGACGTCGGCCAGCGGGGCCGACCCCGCGGCGTAGGCGGCGAGCAGCGCGGCCAGCGCCGGGTCGGCCGACCCGTCGTCGCCCGCGAACCCGGACGACGGCGGGAGCGCCTTCCCCGGTGAGTCCGGGCCCACCGTCACGGCCGGCCCGCGACGTCGAGCGCCTGGGGCAGCGTGAACGCGCCCGCATAGAGGGCCTTGCCCACGATCGCGCCCTCGACGCCCGCCGGGACGAGCGAGCGCAGCGCCTCGAGGTCGGCGAGGCTCGAGATGCCGCCCGACGCGACGACCGGCGCGTCCGTGCGCGCCGCGACGTCGCGCAGGAGGTCGATGTTCGGGCCGCGCAGCGTGCCGTCCTTGGTCACGTCCGTGACGACGTAGCGCGCGCACCCGGCCGCCTCGAGGCGGTCGAGGACCTCCCAGAGATCACCGCCCTCCTGCGTCCACCCGCGCGCGGCCAGCGTGGTGCCGCGCACGTCGAGGCCGACGGCGATCGCGTCGCCGTGCTCCGCGATGACCTTGGCCGTCCACTCGGGGTTCTCGAGCGCCGCGGTGCCGAGGTTGACGCGCCGCGCGCCGGTGGCGAGCGCGCGCTCGAGCGACGCGTCGTCGCGGATCCCGCCGGAGAGCTCGACCTGGACGTCGAGGCGCGCGACGACGTCGGCGAGCAGCTCCGCGTTGGAGCCTCGGCCGAACGCGGCGTCGAGGTCCACGAGGTGGATCCACTCCGCACCGCCCGACTGCCAGTCGAGCGCGGCGGCGAGCGGGTCGCCGTACGAGGTCTCGGAGCCGGCCTCGCCCTGGACGAGGCGGACGGCCTGGCCGTCGGCGACGTCGACGGCGGGGAGCAGCACGAGGCGGTCGGTCACGGGGTTCTCCATCGGTGTCGGTGGCGCGTCGCGTGCGCCGCAGCGGGTGTGCGCCGGGTGTGCGGGGACCCGGCGTCCGGGTCGGTCAGAGCGAGCGGACCCAGTTCTCGAGCAGGGTCGCGCCGGCGTCGCCCGACTTCTCGGGGTGGAACTGCGTGGCGGACAGCGGCCCGTTCTCGACGGCCGCGACGAACCGGCCGCCGTGGTCGGACCACGTGACGAGCGGTCGCCGGATCGGTGAGTCCGCAGGCAGGTCCTGGCCTGTCGTGAAGGACCGGGCCGCGTAGGAGTGGACGAAGTAGAAGCGCTCATCCTCGACGCCGCGGAACAGGACGCTGCCCTCGGGGACGTCCACCGTGTCCCAGCCCATGTGCGGCACGACGTCCGCCTCGAGCCGATCCACGAGGCCGGCCCACTCCCCCAGCCCGTCGGTCAGGGTGCCGTGCTCGTCGCCCTGGTCGAACATGACCTGCATGCCCACGCAGATGCCGAGCACGGGGCGGCCGCCGGCGAGGCGGCGTCCGACGAGCTCGTCGCCGCGGACGCCGCGCAGGCCCGCCATGACCGCGGCGAACGCGCCGACGCCCGGGACGACGAGGCCGTCCGCGTCCTGGGCGCGCGCGCGGTCCGCGGTGAGCTCGACGTCCGCGCCGACGCGCTCGAGCGCGCGCACGGCCGACCGGACATTGCCGAAGCCGTAGTCGAGCACGACGACGGACGGGCGGCGCGCAGTCGACGCCGTCGGCTCCGTGACCGCCTGAGGGGAGACGCCCGGAGCGGTGGGCACGGTCATGCGCCGTCCTTCCGAGCGCGGCGCGCGGCCGACGTGAGCAGGCGCATCGCCTTCCAGCGCGAGATGGACGAGCTCGCGACGACGCCGTCCAGGTCGGCGAGCGTCGTCGTGCCGGTGAGCAGGTCCTCGAGCGCCTCCGGCGCGCCGCCGAGCACGAGGCCCGGGGCGAGCTGGTCGCCCACGGCGCCGTCGGCCCAGCGCGTCATGGTGAGCTGCTCGCCGCTGCGCACGACGAGCACGAGCGGGACGCCCTTGACCAGGGTGGTCAGCGCGGCGGCGGCGTGCGCGGGGGCGTCGCCGCCCGTGTCGCGCAGGACCGCGACGGCGCCCACGTCGGTCGGCACGACGTCCGCCTCGACCTGCGCGAGCGAGCACGCGGCGGCGAGGGGCTCGGCCCCGGCGATCTGCGTGATGAGCGCGACGAGGTCGGGCGCCGCGGGACCCGTGAGGGACGAGAGGTCGTCCGGGATCTCGACGCCGTCCAGCGCGTCGTCGCCGTGCGTGCTCACAGTGCCCCCTTCGTGGACGGGACGCCCTCGACGCGCGGGTCGGGGGCCACCGCGGCGCGCAGCGCGCGGGCGAGCGCCTTGAACTGCGCCTCGACGATGTGGTGCGGGTCGCGGCCCGCGAGGACGCGCACGTGGATGCAGATGCCCGCGTGGTGCGCGATCGACTCGAGCACGTGGCGCGTCAGGGAGCCCGTGAAGTGTCCGCCGATGAGGTGGTACTCCTGGCCCTCCGGCTCGCCCGAGTGCACGAGGTAGGGGCGCCCGGACACGTCGACGACGGCGAGCGCGAGCGCCTCGTCGAGCGGGACCGTCGCGTCGCCGAAGCGCCCGATGCCCACCTTGTCGCCGAGCGCGACGCGCAGCGCCTCGCCGATCGTGATCGCGACGTCCTCCACCGTGTGGTGCGCGTCGATGTGGGTGTCCCCCGTCGCGACCACCTTGAGGTCGATGAGCGAGTGCTTGCCCAGCGCCGTCAGCATGTGGTCGTAGAACGGGACGGTCGTCGAGATCTCGGTGACCCCCGACCCGTCGAGGTCGAGCTCGACGAGCACGCTCGACTCGGACGTCGCGCGCTCGATGCGCGCGGTGCGCTTCACAGTCCTGCCACCTCCACGAGGGCCTGTCGGAAGGCCCGCATCTCCTCGCCGGTGCCGATCGACACCCGCAGCCAGCCGTCGGGACCAGTCTCCCGGATGAGCACGCCCCGCTCCAACATCGCCGACCAGACCGCGTGCCGGTCCTCGAACGTGCCGAACAGGACGAAGTTGGCGTCCGAGTCGGCGACGTCGAGCGGGCGCCCGTCCGCGTGGCGGAGCGAGCGCAGCCACGCGACGGTCTCGTCGCGGCGCGCGCGCAGCTCCGAGACCTGCGCGAGCAGCTCGCCCGAGTGCGCGAGGGCCGCACGCGCGACGGCCTGGGTCACGGCCGACAGGTGGTACGGGAGGCGGACGACCCGGAGCGCGTCGACGAGGTTGCGCGACGCCGCGAGGTAGCCCACCCGGGCGCCCGCGAGCGCGAACGCCTTGGACATCGTGCGCGTCACCGCGAGGTTCGGGAACCGGTCGAGCAGCTCGAGCGCGGAGGGCGTGCCGGCGCGGCGGAACTCGCCGTACGCCTCGTCGACCACCACGACGGCGGGCGCCTCCTGCCCGTCGGGGAGCGGGACCCGGACCGCGAGCGCCGCCTCGCAGACCGCCTCGACGGTCGTGGCGGGCAGCGCGGTGCCGGTCGGGTTGTTGGGGCTCGCGAGCAGGACGACGGAGGGCTGCTCGCGCGCGACCACCTCGCGCGCGTGCTCGGGGTCGAGCGTGAAGTCCTCGGCGCGGCGCCCGACGACCCACGCGGTGTGGGTGTCGCGCGCGTACTCCGGGTACATCGAGTACGTCGGGGCGAAGGAGACGGCGGTGCGTCCCGGGCCGCCGAACGCCTGGAGCACGTGGAGCATGATCTCGTTCGACCCGTTGGCGGCCCAGAGCTGCTCGGCCTCGAGCACGACGCCGGACTCCGTGCCGAGGTACGCCGCGAGGTCGGCGCGCAGGCCGAGGAAGTCGCGGTCGGGGTAGCGGTTGAGGCCCGCGGCGGCGTCGCGCACGGCCTGCGTGATCGTCGCGACGACGGCCTCGCTCGGCGCGTGCGGGTTCTCGTTGACGTTGAGCAGGACCGGGACGTCGAGCTGCGGCGCGCCGTACGGCTCGACGCCGGCGAGCTCGGGGCGCAGCGGGAGCAGGGGCCGTCCCGCGACGGAGGGTGGGGTCACCCGGACAGTCTACGAACCGCGCGCGCACCGGCGTCGGTGACGTCCGGCACGCGGGCAGCGGCGCCTGACGCCACACCCGGGGCGCTCGGGCCCGGGCCGCCGCGTCAGGCCGAGGTGACCTCGCCGCCGTCGACCGTCACGGGCACCTCGGGCAGGGGCGACGGCGCGGGCCCGCCGAGCACGGCGCCGGTCGCGAGGTCGTAGCGGGAGGCGTGGCACGGGCAGAGGAGCTCGCCGTCCCCGGGCGCGACCGTGCACCCCTGGTGGGTGCAGATCGCGCTGAAGGCCGCGAACGTCCCCTCCTCGGGCTGCGTGACCAGCAGCGGGGCGCCGTCCACGGTGACCGCGAGCGCCCCGCCGACCGGGACGTCGTCGACGCTCGCGAGCGCCTGACCGGGACCGACGTCGGGCCCGTCGCCCCCGGAACCCCCACCGCCGGTCGTCCCGTCGTCCTGCGTCCCCGCGGGGCCACCGCCGCACGCCGCGAGCAGCGCGAGCGCGGCGCCCGCTCCCGACCCGGCGAGGACGACCCGCCGCGTCGGCGTCGCCCCGCGCGGGACGCGCAGGACCGGGCCGGGGCGCCGGGTGCGGGTGGCGTCGAGGGGGGCGCTGGGCGTGGCGCCGCGGGTGTCGGGTGCATCGCCCGGGGAGACGGCGGGGTGCGGTGCGTCCATGTCCGGCCTCCTTGCGCGGGGCGTAGACGGACGGGCCTCGACCCGCCCGGGCCGCCCGGCGCGCGGGATGTCGCCGTCGGCGGTTCCATTGAAGCACCGGGGTACGGGAGCACGCGCCCCGACCGCGCGAGGCGGAGGAGACGACGATGTCCGAGACCACGGTGCCGCCGACACCACCCGTGCGCGAGGGCCGCGCGCTCGGTGCGTGGGTCCTGCGCGGGCTGACCGCCGCCGGGCTGCTGCTCTCCGCCGACGTGCACCTGGTCCTGTTCGTCGAGGGGTACCGCGACATCGACGTCGTCGGCCCGCTCTTCGCGCTCAACGCCGTCGCGGGGCTCGTCCTCGGCCTCCTCGTCCTCGTGTGGCGACACTGGCTGCCGCTGCTCGGCGCGGTCGGCTTCGGGGCGCTGACCCTCGCCGCGTTCTACCTGTCGACGACCGTGGGCTTCTTCGGCGTGAACGAGACCGTCGGCGGGACGCAGCAGGTCCTCGCCGCGGTGAGCGAGTGGGTCGTCGTGGTCGCCGGGACGCTCGCCCTCGTCGTGGAGAGGCGAAGGTCACGAGCCGCACGGCCCTGAGTCGTCGATCCCGCCGCTCACCGCGCCGACCCTCCCCGGCGCGCGTAGCGTCGAGGACGAGGCAGGACCGCCGGCACGGTCCGGCCGCCACTCTCCCCGAGCAACCGAGGTGATCGTCATGCCCACCATGCGTGCCGCCGTCGTCCACTCCTTCGCAGACCCGCTGAGCGTCGACGAGCTCGAGGTCCCCACCCCCGGGCCGCACGAGGCCCTCGTCAAGGTCGACTACACCGGCGTGTGCCACACGGACCTGCACGCCGCGCACGGCGACTGGCCCGTCAAGCCCGCACCGCCGTTCGTGCCCGGCCACGAGGGCGTCGGCACGGTCGTCGCCGTCGGTGACCAGGTGACGCGCGTCCAGGTCGGCGACACGGTCGGCAACGCGTGGCTGTGGAGCGCGTGCGGCGAGTGCGAGTACTGCGAGACGGGGTGGGAGACCCTGTGCCCGAACCAGAAGAACGGCGGCTACTCCGTCGACGGCTCGTTCGGCCAGTACATGCTCGTCGACTCGCGCTACTGCCCGGTGGTCCCGGACGGGGTCGACCTGTCCGCCGTCGGCCCGATCCTCTGCGCCGGGGTCACCGTCTACAAGGGGCTCAAGGTGACCGACACGCAGCCCGGTGAGTGGGTGCTGATCTCCGGGATCGGCGGCCTCGGGCACATCGCGGTGCAGTACGCGGTCGCGATGGGCCGCCGCGTCGCCGCGGTGGACGTGGACGACGAGAAGCTCGCCCTGGCGCGCAAGCACGGCGCGGAGGTCACGGTCAACGCCGCCACGTCGCCCGACGCCGCGGCCGAGATCCAGGAGCAGACGGGCGGCGGCGTGCACGGCGCGCTCGTCACCGCCGTCAACGCGCACGCGTTCCCCCAGGCCGTGGGTGCGCTGCGCCGCGGCGGCACGGTCTCGCTCGTCGGGCTCCCGCCGGAGAAGTTCCCCCTCGACATCTTCACGACCGTGCTCTTCGGGCTGACCGTGCGCGGGTCGATCGTCGGGACGCGCAAGGACATGGCGGAGGCGCTCGACTTCTTCGCCCGCGGGAAGATCAGCCCGACGTACACGGTGCGCCCGCTCGCCGACATCAACGCGATCTTCTCGGAGATGGAGGAGGGCAGGATCGACGGGCGCGTGGTCATGGACATGCGCTCCTGACGCCCGGCGCCCTCGACTCTCGCAGCCCGCGACCCTGCCCCGGGGTTCGCGGGCAGCGGCCTGTGCACGACGACCCGAGGGTCGGCGGGTGCGCCTACGATCGTGCGGGTGAGCCCCACCGACCCGTACGCCGACCTGCCCTTCGACCCGGCCGACGAGCCGCCGCTCGACGAGCCCGCCGACCCGTCCGGCGACCCGTGGGCCGGAGGCGCGCCGTCGGGGCCCGCGCCGGAGACGGAGCAGCCCGCGGTCGCCGCGCCGCGCGCCGCGACCCCGGTCGACGGTGGCGCCCCCGCCGCGGCGCCCGACGGCGGGGAGGCCGCCAAGCGGGCCAAGCTCGCCATGCTGCGCGGCCTGCTCGACGGGCAGTCGCTGCGCGAGGACGCCGAGACCGCGCTGCGCGCGCTCGTCGGGCGCGACGACGCGGCGCTGCGCGAGGACCAGTGGCGCGCGATCGAGGCCCTCGTGGCGTTCCGGCGCCGCGCGCTCGTCGTGCAGCGCACCGGGTGGGGCAAGTCCGCGGTGTACTTCGTGGCCACGCGTCTGCTGCGCGACCGCGGTGCCGGGCCGACCGTCATCGTCTCCCCGCTCCTCGCGCTCATGCGCGACCAGATCTCGGCCGCGGCCCGGGCGGGGATCAAGGCCGTGACCATCAACTCGGCCAACGTCACGGAGTGGGACGACGTCCACCGGGCGATCGCGGCCGGTGAGGTCGACGTGCTGCTCTGCTCGCCCGAGCGGCTCAACAACCCCGGCTTCCGCGACGAGGTGCTCCCTCGCCTCGCGGCCGACGCCGGCCTCGTCGTCATCGACGAGGCGCACTGCATCTCGGACTGGGGCCACGACTTCCGTCCGGACTACCGGCGCATCCGCACGCTGCTCGCCGACCTGCCGCCCGGCATCCCCGTGCTCGCGACGACCGCGACGGCGAACGCGCGCGTGACCGCGGACGTCGCCGAGCAGCTCGGGGTGACCGCGGCGCACGCCGCCGGCGGCACCGACGGCGAGGCCGGGCACGAGGACGTGCTCGTGCTGCGCGGCGGGCTCGACCGCGAGTCGCTCCACCTCGCCGTCCTGCGGCTGCCCGACCAGCCGACGCGCGTCGCGTGGCTCGTCGAGGCGCTCCAGGACGTCGACGGCTCGGGCATCGTCTACTGCCTCACCGTCTCCGCGGCCGAGCAGGTCGCGAGCCAGCTCCGCGCCGCAGGTCTCGCCGTCGCGTCGTACACGGGCCAGACGGACCCGGCCGAGCGCGAGCGCCTGGAGGAGGATCTCAAGGAGAACCGGGTGAAGGCGCTCGTGGCGACCTCGGCGCTCGGGATGGGCTTCGACAAGCCCGACCTCGCGTTCGTCGTGCACCTCGGCGCGCCGAGCTCCCCCATCGCCTACTACCAGCAGGTCGGGCGCGCGGGTCGTGGCGTCGACTCCGCCGTCGTCGTGCTGCTGCCCGGCGAGGAGGACCGGCGCATCTGGGAGTGGTTCGCGTCGACCGCGTTCCCGCCGCAGGCCCAGGTCCGCACGACGCTCGACGCGCTGGGCTCGGGCGGCACGCAGTCCGTCGCGCAGCTCGAGACGCAGGTGGACCTCAAGCGGTCGCGCCTCGAGGGCATGCTCAAGGTCCTCGACGTCGACGGCGCCGTCCGGCGTGTCAAGGGCGGCTGGGAGGCCACGGGCGAGCCGTGGACCTACGACGCGGAGCGCTACGAGCGGGTCGACGCGACGCGCACGGCCGAGCAGCAGGCGATGCTCGACTACGAGGCGACGGACGGGTGCCGCATGGCGTTCCTGCGCGCCGCGCTCGACGACCCGGAGCTCGAGGACGGGTGGCGGTGCGGGCGCTGCGACACGTGCGGCGGCGTGACGCTGCCCGCGCTGCCCGACGCCGAGGCCGTCGCCGCCGCGCGCGCCGACATGGACCGTCCCGGGGTCGAGGTCGTCGCGCGCCGCCAGTGGCCGAGCGGCATGGACCGCCTGGGGCTGGACCTGCACGGTCGTCTCGGCGCCAACGAGCTCGCGGAGACCGGGCGTGCCGTCGCGCGGCTCGACGGGCTCGGCTGGTCCGCCCCGCTGCGCGAGCTCTTCGCCCCCGCGACGCCCGACGGCGACACGCCCGTCGCGCTCCGGCGCGCGGCCGCACGGGTGCTCGACGAGTGGCCGGAGCTGTACGAGACCGCCGCGCAGACCGAGCCTGCGACGGACGCCGGCGAGGACGGTGCGGCGAGCGGACCGGAGCGGCGACTGCTGGTCGACGGTGTCGTCGCGGTGCGTTCCGCGACCCGCCCGCGCCTCACCTTCCACCTCGCGAACGGGCTCGCGAGCTATCTCGGCATGCCGCTCATCGGCGCCGTCGGCCCCGTCCCGGGGCGCGAGGAGCCGGGGCGGCACGACGTGAACTCCGCGACACGCCTCGCGGGCGTCGCCGGCCGGTTGCAGCTCGAGCTGTCGGACGCCGCACGGGCCGGGCTGGCCGGTCGGCGCGTGCTCCTCGTCGACGACTACACCGAGTCGGGCTGGACGCTCACGGTCGCGGCGCGCCTGCTACGCCAGGCGGGCGCGGCAGCCGTGCACCCGTTCGTCCTCGGCGTGCGCTGAGGCGGCGGGGGCCGAGTCACCACCGGAGGCGCAGCTCCGTGTACGTCGTGTCGACGAAGCCCAGCGCGCGGTACAGCGACTCGCCGTCGGCCGTGGCGTGCAGGGAGACCGAGTCGGCCCCGCTCGCGCGCGCCCAGTCGAGGGCCGCGACGACGCACGCACGCGCGTAGCCCTGACCTCGCTCTCCGGGGACCGTGCAGACGTTCGACAGGTGCGCCGACGTGCCGTGCGGGTTCCGCGCCGACGGCACCGACCGGTGCAGCTCGGCGAGCGCGCATGCCACGACCTGACCCGGTCCGTCGACGACGAAGGCCACGACGTCGTCGGTGCCGAGCATCCAGGCGAACCACTCCCTCGCCCGGTGCTGCCAGGCACGGTCGTCGGCGTCCGCCTCCCCCATCGCGCGCATGAGGTGGACGCGCAGGGTGACGAGGTCGTCGGCGTCGCGCGAGACCGCGCGCCGCACCGGCGCACGATCCTCGCGCACGACCGTCACAGGAACCGCGCCCGCACCGCCTCGCCGTGCGCGGGGAGGTCCTCGTCGTTCGCGACGGCGACGATCCGGTCCGCCAGCTCCTCGAGGGCTTCGCGGTCGTACTCGATGACCTGGACCGCCTTGACGTAGCTGTGCACCCCGAGACCGCTCGAGAAGTGCGCGCAGCCGCCGGTCGGGAGCACGTGGTTCGATCCGGCCATGTAGTCGCCGAGCGAGACGGGCGACCACGGGCCGACGAAGATCGCGCCCGCGCTCGTCACGCGCTCCGCGAGCGCCGCGGCACCCTCCGCCTGGATCTCGAGGTGCTCCGCGCCGTAGGCGTCGACCACCTGGAGACCCTGCTCGAGATCGTCCACGAGCACGATCGCGGACTGCGGACCGGCGAGCGACTGCGCGACGCGTGCCGCGTGCTTCGTGGCCGTCACGAGGTCCGCGAGGCGCGCCTCGACCGCGGCGGCGAGCTCGACGGACGGCGTGACGAGGACGGCCGCCGCGAGCGGGTCGTGCTCGGCCTGGCTGATGAGGTCGGCCGCGACGTGCCCCGGGTCGGCGGTGCCGTCGGCGAGGATCGCGATCTCCGTGGGACCCGCCTCGGCGTCGATCCCGACGACGCCACGGACGAGCCGCTTCGCCGCGGCCACGTAGACGTTCCCTGGTCCGGTCACGACGTCGACCGGCTCGCAGAGCACGTCCCCGTCCTGCGGCTCGCTGCCCGCCGCGCCGTACGCGAACATCGCCACGGCCTGCGCGCCGCCCACCGCGTAGACCTCGTCGACCCCGAGCAGCGCGCACGCCGCGAGGATCGTCGGGTGCGGCAGGCCGCCGTTCTCCTTCTGGGGCGGCGACGCGACCGCGAGGCTGCGGACGCCCGCCTCCTGGGCCGCGACGACGTTCATCACCACGGAGGACGGGTAGACCGCGAGGCCGCCGGGCGCGTAGAGCCCGACGCGGCGCACGGGCACCCAGCGCTGGCGGACCTGCGCGCCGGGCCCGATCTCCACCGTGAAGTCCTGCGGGCGCTGGGCGGCGTGCACCAGCCGCACCCGACGGATCGCCTCCTCCAGTCCCGCCCGGACGTCCGGGTCGAGGCGCGCGAGCGCGTCGGCGAGCGCGTCGCCGGGGACGCGCAGGTGCTCCGGCCGCACGCCGTCGAACCGCTCGGCGTACTCGCGCAGCGCCTCCGCGCCGCGCGCGCGGACCGCCTCGACGATCGGGGCGACCCGATGCGCCGCGTCCTCGACGCCGAGCTCTGCGCGCGGCAGGGTCTCGACGAGCTCGCGGGCGGACAGGGAACGTCCTCGAAGATCGATGCGGGTGATCATGGGTCGAGTCTAGGAGCCAGGGCGATCCCGCGACGAGGCGTTTCGCCCACCGGTCGGCCGGCTTGGGTCCCGGCACGCCGCGTCGCGCCCACCCCGCAGGGGCGGGGAGAATGGGCGGCATGAACGCCCCTCACGACGCCCGCCCGGTCGAGATCTCCGACGACGTCATCCGCCTCGGGCAGTTCCTCAAGCTCGCCGGCCTCGCCGAGTCCGGTGCCGAGGCCCGCGAGCTCGTCACCGAGGGCGAGGTCCGCGTCAACGGCGAGGTCGACATGCGCCGCGGTCGCCAGCTGCACCGCGGCGACGTCGTCTCGGTCGACCACCCGCAGGGGACCGAGAGCGCGACCGTCGCCTGAGCGGACCCCTCAGGCCATGTAGGTCGAGGCCATGACCTTGTCGGGCGTGAGCCGCAGCACGACACGCTCGGGGTTCGGGGAGAGCGCCCGGTAGCGACGGCCGTACCGCACGACGGCGTCCGCCACCTCGGCCGCGTCCTCGACGACCTCGATCGTGCCCTCGAGCGTGATCCACCGGCCGCCCTCGACCTGGCACACCGCCGCACGGGGCGCCCCGCCGTCCGCCCCCGGGAGGCGCGCGTTGCGGGCCTTGACCGAGGCACGGTTGGTCGTGATGCGCAGCACGCCCGCGCCGGCGTCCCACGTGAAGGCGACGGGGACGACGTGCGGCGTGCCGTCGGCGCGGAGCGTGGTGAGCGTCGCCAGGTGGCGCTCGGTGACGAAGACGAGCTGTTCGGGGTTCAGGCGGATCACGGCGTCGAGCCTACGGGTTCCGTCGCCGGGCGCCGCGGGCGCCCGGTCACCGGACGCCCGGTGCGTGCGCGGCCGGGCGCCGGTGTCAGGTGTCGAACCCGAAGGTCATGATCGGCGGCACCGCGCCCTCTCGCAGTGCCCGCAGGACGTGGAGCTCGTGCGGGACGACAGGGTCCGGAAGGTCGTCGAGCGCGAACCACCGCAGGTCGGCCGCCTTGTCCCGCTCCTGGAGCACCGCGTCGCCGTCCCAGGCGTCGGCCGTGAAGAAGAAGTCGGCGCGCTGCTCGAGCGCCGGTCCTCCGGGCACGCCACGGTGCAGCACGGTGAGGGGCCGCAGGTGCGCGGGCGCGATCTCGACGCCCAGCTCCTCGCGCGCCTCGCGCGCCGCGGCCGCCACGACCGACTCCCCGGGCTCGACGTGCCCGGCCGCCGCAGCGGCCCAGAACCCGTCCCGGTAGCCCGTGCCCCGCCGGAGCTGGAGCAGCACCTCGTCGCCGCGACGCAGCAGCACGTACGCCGCGGGCACGACCCGGAACCGGTGCGACGCCGAGCCGTCGTCCCACGACGCGCTGGCGGCACCGCCGACGACCTCCTCCGTCATCCGGGTCAGCCGACCAGGCACGACGGCCCGAGCAGGGCCTTGAGGTCGCCGAACAGCGCCGGAGACTTCTCGACGCGCAGCCCGTCACCCGCGCGCACGATCGTCGTCTTGCCCGGCTCCAGCACCTGGACGTGGACCTCCGCCGACCCGGGATGGGTCGCCAGCACCTCCCGCAGGCGGACGATGATCGGCTCCACGCAGCGCGTGTGGGACACCTTGACGGCGAGCGGCGACTCCGCGCCCACGGTGATGTCCGGCAGCGACACCTCCATGGCCTGGAGCTGCATCGTGTCGTCGCGACGCCGGACGCGACCGCGCAGCACGACCACCTGGTCCTCGGCGAGGATCGTGGAGTAGGCGAGGTACGTCTCCCCGAAGAACATGACCTCCACGGCGCCCTCGAGGTCCTCGATGGTCACCGCCGCCCACGGGTTGCCGTTCTTGCTCATCTTGCGCTGGAGCGACGTCACCAGGCCCGCGATCACGACGGTCGACCCGTCCGGGCGCCCCTCGTCGGCGAGCAGGTTCGCGATGCCGGTGTCCGCCGCCCGCGTGAGCACGTGCTCCAGCCCCGAGAGCGGGTGGTCGGACACGTAGAGGCCGAGCATCTCGCGCTCGAACGCGAGCCGCTGCTTCTTGTCCCAGTCCGGCAGGTCCGGCACGTCGACCGAGAACGACAGCCCGTCCTCGTCGTCGCCCCCGCCGAAGTCGGCGAACAGGTCGAACTGCCCCTCCGCCTCCTTGCGCTTGACGCTGATGACCGAGTCGACGGCCTGCTCGTGCACGACGAGCAGCGCGCGCCGCGCCTGGCCGAGCGAGTCGAACGCGCCCGCCTTGATGAGCGACTCGATGGTGCGCTTGTTGCAGACGACCGCCGGCACCTTGTCGAGAAAGTCGGTGAACGACGTGAACGCGCCCTTCTCCTCGCGCGTCCGGATGATCGCGTCGACGACGTTCGCGCCGACGTTGCGCACGCCCGTGAGGCCGAAGCGGATGTCGTTGCCCACGGCCGTGAACTTCGCCGCCGAGTCGTTCACGTCGGGCGGGAGCACCGTGATGTGCATGCGCCGGCACTCGTTGAGGTACAGGGCGAGCTTGTCCTTGTCGTCCCGCACGCTCTGGAGGAGCGCCGCCATGTACTCGGTCGGGTAGTTCGCCTTGAGGAACGCCGTCCAGTACGCGACCAGGCCGTACCCCGCCGAGTGCGCCTTGTTGAACGCGTAGCCCGCGAACGGGACCAGGGTGTCCCAGACGGCCTGGATCGCGCCGTCGGAGTACCCGCGCTCCCGGCAGCCGGCCTGGAAGGGCACGAACTCCTTGTCGAGGATCTCCTTCTTCTTCTTGCCCATCGCACGACGCAGCAGGTCGGCCTGGCCGAGCGAGTACCCGGCGAGGATCTGCGCGGCGCGCTGCACCTGCTCCTGGTAGACGATGAGCCCGTAGGTCTCGTCGAGGATCTCCGCGAGCGGCTGCTCGAGCTCCGGGTGGATCGGCTCGATCTTCTGGAGGCCGTTCTTGCGCAGCGCGTAGTTCGTGTGCGAGTTCATGCCCATGGGGCCCGGGCGGTACAGCGCGATGACGGCCGAGAGGTCGTCGAACTTGTCCGGCTTCATCTGGCGCAGCAGCGCGCGCATCGGCCCGCCGTCGAGCTGGAACACCCCCAGCGTGTCGCCGCGCGCCAGGAGGTCGTAGGACGCCTTGTCGTCGAGCGTCAACGACTCGATCTCGATCGGGTCCTTGCCGTTCATCTCGATGTTCTCGAGCGCGTCGTCGAGGATCGTCAGGTTGCGCAGCCCGAGGAAGTCCATCTTGATGAGCCCGAGGCCCTCGGACGTCGGGTAGTCGAACTGCGTGATGACGGCGCCGTCCTGCGGGCGGCGCATGATCGGGATGATGTCGATGAGCGGGTCGCTCGACATGATGACGCCCGCGGCGTGCACGCCCCACTGCCGCTTCAGGCCCTCGATGCCGCGCGCGAGCTCGACGACGCGCTGCGCCTCGGGGTCCGTGTCGTGGAGCTGGCGGAACTCCGCCGCCTCGGGGTAGCGATCGTGCTTCGGGTCGAAGATCCCGGACAGCGGGATGTCCTTGCCCATGACGGCGGGGGGCATCGCCTTGGTGAGCTTCTCGCCCATCGCGAAGGGGAAACCCAGGAGGCGCGCCGAGTCCTTGAGGGCCTGCTTGGCCTTGATCGTGCCGTAGGTGACGATCTGGGCGACGCGGTCGTCCCCGTACTTCTCCGTGACGTACCGGATGACCTCCCCGCGCCGACGCTCGTCGAAGTCGACGTCGACGTCGGGCATCGACACGCGCTCGGGGTTGAGGAACCGCTCGAAGATCAGGCCGTGCTCGAGCGGGTCGAGCTCGGTGATCCCCATGAGGTAGGAGGCCATCGACCCGGCCGCCGAGCCACGGCCCGGCCCGACGCGGATGCCCTGCTCCTTGGCCCAGTTGATGAAGTCGGCGACCACGAGGAAGTACCCCGGGAAGCCCATCTGGATGATGACCTCGGTCTCGTACTGCGCCTGCTTGCGCGACGCGTCGGGGATCCCGTTCGGGTACCTGCGGTGCAGCCCGCGCTCGATCTCCTTGACGAACCAGCTCGTCTCGTCCTCGCCGTCGGGGACGGGGAACCGCGGCATGTAGTTCGCCTTCGTGTCGAACGACACCTCGCACTGCTCGGCGATGAGCAGCGTGTTGTCGCACGCCTCGGGCAGCTCCGCGAAAACGCGACGCATCTCCGCCGCCGACTTCACGTAGTAGCCGGTCCCGTCGAACTTGAACCGGTCGGGGTCGTCGAGCGTCGAGCCCGAGTTGATCGCGAGCAGGGCCTCCTGGCTCGACGCGTCGTCCTCGCGCACGTAGTGCAGGTCGTTCGTCGCGACGAGCCGCGCGCCGATCGTCTCCGCGAGCCGCAGCAGGTCCTGCGTGACCCGGGTCTCGATGTCGAGACCGTGGTCCATGAGCTCGACGTAGAAGTTCTCGCGCCCGAAGACGTCCTGGAGCTCGCCCGCCGTCCGGACCGCCTCGTCCCACTGGCCGAGCCGCAGGCGCGTCTGGATCTCCCCCGACGGGCAGCCGCTCGTCGCGATCAGGCCCTTGCCGTAGGTCTGGAGCAGGTCGCGGTCCATGCGGGGCCACTTGCCCATCTGCCCGTCCAGCGAGGCCAGCGACGACGCCCGGAACAGGTTGTGCAGCCCCTCGTTGTCCTTGGCGAGGAGCGTCATGTGCGTGTACGCACCGCGCGCCGAGACGTCGTCGGACTCCTGCCCCTGCTGCCCGAACCGCACGCGCGTCTGGTCGAACCGGCTCGTGCCCGGCGTGATGTACGCCTCGACGCCGATGATCGGCTTGATGCCCTTGGCCTGCGCGCGGGACCAGAACTCGAACGCCCCGAACACGTACCCGTGGTCCGTCGTCGCGATCGCCTTCTGGCCCAGCCGCTCGACCTCGTCGAACAGGTCCCCGATCCGCGCCGCGCCGTCCAGCATCGAGTACTCGGTGTGGACGTGGAGGTGGACGAAGTCCTCTGCGGCGGTCGGCATGCACCGATCCTAAGTCGCCCCACCCACGCATCCAGGCACCCTCGGCGGTCTCCGGTGTGCCACGTCGCACAGTCGTCGTCGCCGGCCCGGAGGCGACTCTGAGTCCGCGTCCGCGAGCGCCTCAGGCGTCGGTCGTGAGGGTCTTCGCGGCGTCGCGGTGGTCGATCCCCGCGTCGAGGTAGACGGGACCGGACACCACGTAGCCGAGGCGCTCGTAGAACCCGATCGCCTGGACCTGGGCGGACAGCAGGACGCGCACCGCGCGGCGCCCGTCGAGGCCCGACGCCGCGTGCTCGGCGAGCGCGATCTCCTCCAGGGCGCGCATCACCGCGGCGCCCGCGCCCGTGCCGCGCGCGGACGCGGCCACCGCCACCCGGCCGACGTGGACCTCGCCCGGGTGCGCCGGGTCCGTGAGCAGGCGTCCCGTGCCGACGACCGCGCCGTCCTGCCGGCGGTCGCGCACCAGGACGTGCGTCGTCGTCGCCGCGGTGTCGAGGTCGTCGATCTCCTCCTCGACGGGCACGCCCTGCTCGTCGACGAACACGGCGAGCCGCAGCGCGTGCGCGGCGGCGAGACCGGCGTCGTCGACCACGCGCTCGACGACGAGCCGGCCCGTGCCCGCACCGGGGACGGCGGCGCTCACGCGTACGCCCCCCGCAGGACCTCGAGCGCGTGCGCGAGGTCCTCGGGGTACTCGCTCGTCAGCTCGAGCCACTGCCCCGTCGTCGGGTGCTCGAACCCGAGGCGGACGGCGTGGAGCCACTGGCGGGTCAGGGAGACGCGAGAGGCCAGCACGGGGTCGGCGCCGTAGGTGAGGTCGCCGACGCACGGGTGGCGCAGCGCCGAGAAGTGGACGCGGATCTGGTGCGTGCGCCCCGTCTCGAGGTGCACCTCGACGAGCGAGGCCGCGGGCAGCATCTCGAGGACCTCGTAGTGCGTGACCGAGGGCTTGCCCTCCGCGGTCACCGCGAACTTCCAGTCGGCGCTCGGGTGGCGCCCGATGGGCGCGTCGATGGTCCCGGTCGTCGGCTCCGGGTGTCCCTGGACGAGCGCGTGGTAGACCTTCTCGACCGTGCGCTCCTTGAAGGCGCGCTTGAGAGCCGTGTACGCGACCTCGCTCTTCGCGACGACCATGAGGCCCGACGTGCCGACGTCGAGGCGGTGCACGATGCCCTGGCGCTCGGCGGCGCCGGACGTGGAGATCCGGTAGCCCGCCGCGGCGAGCGCGCCGACGACGGTCGGGCCGGTCCAGCCGGGCGACGGGTGCGCGGCCACGCCGACGGGCTTGTCGACGACCACGACGTCGTCGTCGTCGTAGACGATGCCCATGCCTGGCACGGGCTCGGCGACGACCTCGACCGCCGCCGGTGCGGCGTCGGGCACGTCGACCTCGAGCCACGCCCCCGGGACGAGCCGGTCGGACTTGCCGACCTCCCGGCCGTCGAGGCGGACGGCACCGCCCGCCGCGAGCTCCGCCGCGCGGGTCCGGGAGAGGCCGAGGAGGCGGGACAGGCCGGCGTCGACCCGCTCGCCGGCGAGACCGTCCGGGACCGGGAGGGAGCGGAGGCTCACCGCTCCTCCTCGCCCTCGGCGCGCGCTGTCGTCGGGCCAGGCTCGGCCGCTGGCTCGGCGTCCGCCTCCGGAGTCGCGTCACTCCCGTGGCGCGTCCCGTCCAGCCCGATGCCGAGCACCGAGAGCACGGCGATCATCACCGCGGCGGCGACGATCGCGATGTCCGCGACGTTGCCGACGAACCAGTTCGCGTAGGCGATGAAGTCGACCACGTGGCCGCGCGCGAAGCCGGGCTCGCGGAAGAACCGGTCCACGAGGTTCCCCAGCGCACCGCCGAGCAGCAGCCCGAGCGCGACCGCCCAGGCGCGCGAGCCGATCCGGCTCACCATGCGCACGATGACGACCACCACGGCGACGACGACGATCGTCAGGAGCCAGGTCATCCCCGTCGCGATCGAGAGCGCCGCACCGGGGTTGTAGATGAGCCGGAGCCCCAGGAGGGAGCCCAGGAGCGGGATCGTGTCGTCGCCGAGCGTCAGGCTGGACTCGGCCCACCACTTGGTGAGCTGGTCGAGCACCAGGACGAGGGCGGCGAGGACGACGGTCCAGACCACCAGCACGCGCCGCGGACCGGGGCGTGCCGTGCTGGTGTCGGTGCCGGACGCGGTGCCGGGATCGGTGCCGGCGACGGCGTCAGCGGGTTCGGTGGGCTCGGGGCGCGCGGAGGTGGACATCGGCGGCAAGTCTGCCACGTCGACCCCGGCCTCGGCGCGCCCCCTGCCCGCCCGACGGTCGGACGGACCTCAGCGGCGCTCGGCGCGCTGCTTCGCCTCGACGGAGAGGTTGGCCCGCGGGAACGCCTGGAGGCGCGCCTTGCCGATCGGCAGTCCCGTCTCCTCGCACGTCGCGTACGTGCCCGCCGCGATGCGGTCCAGGGCGTGCGACGTCTGCGCGAGGAGGTCGCGCACGTTGTTGACCAGGGTCAGCTCCTGCTCCCGCTCCAGGGCGCTCGAGCCGGAGTCGGCCTGGTCGTCGCCCGCCCCGTCGCCGGAGTGTCGCAGCAGGTTCGAGAGCTCCTCGTCGGCGGAGGCGAGCTCCCCCTCCAGGCGCTCCTTCTCCGAGAGGAGCTCGGAGGCGAGCTCCTCGACCTCCCGCAGGGTCCAGGGCTCCTCCCCGTCGCGCACGGGGAAGGACTTGACGTCCTTCGCGAGGTTCGGGAATCGGTCGCGCACGGCCGTTCGGGCCGCGGTGGTGAGCTTGGTCATGTCGCCCCTCCAAGTTCGAGTCACGCGAGAGTAGACGCAGCGGCCGGTACGCACAACACACCACGCCGGTCCGCCGAGGCGGGAAAGACGCAGGTGCGAGGCGTACCGGCCGCTGCCGGACGTTCGACGCAGGTGCTAGATGCCGGGAGCGAGGTCGCTCGTGCGGCTCGCCCCGCCGACGTTGCTGCGCGGCGGGAGGGCGCTGCCCCGGTTGTCCAGGTCGCCCAGCAGGTTCTGGAGGTAGCTCTTGAGGCGCGTGCGGTAGTCGCGCTCGAAGATGCGGAGCTCGTCGATCTTGCGCTCCAGGAGCGAGCGCTCCTGCTCGAGCTGCGACAGCGTGCGGTGCGAGGTCTCCTCGGCCTCGCGCACGATGCGCGTGCCCTCCTCCTTCGCCTCCGCGATGAGCCGGTCGCCCTCCTCCTGGCCCGAGCGCACGTAGTCGTCGTGCAGCTTCTGGGCGAGCTGGAGCATGCCGGTCGCCGACTCGGGCTCGGCGCCGTTCTTCGCGACGACGGCCTGCGAGATCGGCGCGACCGGAGCGGGCTCCGGCTCGGGCGCCTTGGGCGTCTCGACGACGGCGGGCTGCACCGCAGCGCTGGACGCGTCGGCCCGGCTGAGCTCGGCGATACGACGCTCCGCGGCAGCGAGCTTCGACTTGAGGTCCTCGTTCTCCTCCTGCACGGAGTTGAGGGTCCTCACCACCTCGTCCAAGAAGTCGTCGACCTCTTCGACGTCGTAGCCCTCGCGGAACTTCGTCGCCGAGAACTTCTTGTTCAGGATGTCCTCTGCAGTGAGCAGTGCCATCGGTTCACCTCATAGCGTTTGCGTGTCGGTCCGGGCGACCTCGCGATCACCAGAGTCCAAAGTAGCGGAGATTGCCCGTGGGGGGCGGGAGCGGCCGTGCGTTCGCGCGCCGCGCGCCCGTGTGGATGACGTGACGGTCCGGCATCGGGCCGGTCACGGTCGGGGCGAACCGGACGTAGCGAACCACGGTCGGCGTGGCGCGCGCCCGGCGCGCGTGACGTGCGTCTCAGAGCGACGAGACGATCTGCGCAGCGATCGTCACCGCGAAGAAGAGGATGATGAACGCCAGGTCGAGGCGCACCTGACCCAGCGAGAGCGGCGGGATGAGACGGCGCAGCGCACGCAGGGGCGGGTCGGTCGCCGAGTAGATCACCTCGGCGATCACGAGGACGACGCCTCGTGGCCGCCAGTCGCGCGCGAAGAACTGCACCCAGTCGAACACGAGCCGACCGATGAGCAGCAGCAGGTAGAGCCAGAGCAGGAATCCGACGATCCCTGTGATGAGGTCCCAGATCACGGGTCAACTGTGCCAGACGTACGTCCCGCGACCGGGCACGGGACACGCGCCTCCCCGTGCGCACAGCAGAAGAGGGACGGACGTGTCACCACGTCCGTCCCTCCTGCCGTGCGCGGGGCGCGTGCTCGGCGGGCGCGACGCGCCCCGCACGTCGTCAGCTCTGGTTGTAGAACCCGGCGCGCCCGGGAGCCGGCGCGGCGGCCTGCTCCTCACCGGTGATCTCCACGTGCTCGGGCGAGAGCAGGAACACCTTGTTGGTGACGCGCTCGATGGCGCCGTGGAGCCCGAAGATCAGACCCGCGGAGAAGTCGACCAGGCGCTTCGCGTCCGCGTCGTCCATGTCCGACAGGTTCATGATCACGGGCGTGCCACCGCGGAACGCCTCCCCGATCACGCGCGCGTCGTTGTACGAGCGCGGGTGCACCGTCGTGATCCTGCGCAGCTCGGCGGCCGACATGCTCGTCTGCGGCACCTCGCGCGGTCCGAGCGCGCGGTGCAGCGGCGTCACCTGGGCCTGGTAGTCGTGCGACACGTCCGCCCCCGTCTCGTCGAGCTCGTCGACGTACTCGTCCTGCTCGTCCTCGCCGCGATCATCAGCGAGGCCCAGATACAGCATGGTCTTGCGCAGCGCTCCCGCCATGGGCCTTGCTCCGTCCTCGATCGATCCGTCGGTCCACCGGCCGTCGGACCGGTGCGTTCACGCTAACCGAGGGCGTCGGACGATCCGCGGACGACACGCCCGGGGCCCTCAACCTCACCCGGAGGTCGAGACCGGGACGGTCACGTGGCGGAGAACGTCACCAGCCCGGCGAAGCGACCGGTCGTCGTCCCGGCGCGCGCGGCGCGCCGGTGCGAGAAGAACCGGTCGTCCTCGATCGTGCACGCGTCGACGTGCACGACGTCCTCGACCCCGGCGGCGACGAGGTCGGCGACCACGCCCGCCGGCAGGTCGAGCGCGGGGGTCCCCCACGACGTCGTGGACCGCGTGGCCGGCCGCGCGAGCGCGACGTCGTCGCGCATCGTGGCGGGGACCTCGTAGCACCGGCCGCACGCGCTCGGCCCGACGGCGGCCCGGACGTTCCCGGTCCGGGCGCCCGCCGCGCGCATCGCCTCGAGGACCGCGGGGACGACGCCGTGCGCGAGCCCTCGTCGGCCGGCGTGCGCGACCCCGACGACACCCGCGTCGGCGTCCGCGAGGAGCACAGGCACGCAGTCCGCCACGAGCACGCCGAGCCCCACGCCCGGTGCGGTCGCGACGATCGCGTCGGCCTCGCCCACCGAGTCGACGGGCGCACCGTCCGCGTCCCGGGGCGGCGAGCCGAGCCGCACGACGTCCGTGCCGTGCACCTGGGAGGAGAAGGCGACCGGGGCCCCGAGCCACAGGGCGGCGCGCGCACGGTTGCTCCGGACGCGCGTCGCGTCGTCGGTCACGTTGAGGCCGAGGTTGAGCGAGTCCCACGGTTCCGGTGAGACACCACCCGTGCGGGTCGTGAACCCGGCGCGCACGCCGGGACCGAGATCCACCTCGAGCACGACGGGAGGGGCGGCGTCGAGGACACCACCCCTCCCGTCGGACGCGGGTCGGGTGCTCATCGGGTCGGGCCCTGGGTCAGCACCGGGTCACTTGAGGAAGTCGGGGACGTCGAGCTCCTCGACCTTGCGGCGCGCGGGCTCCTCGTCGAAGATCCGCGGCGGCACCTCGACGCCCGCGTTCTGGCCGCCCGGCACCGCGTCGGCGTTCTGGTTCGCCGCGTCGCCCGAGCCGACCACCGTGAACGTCGGGGCGGGCGTCGGCTGGACCGGGACCGGGCCCGAGCCGCCGTCGAGGGTGACGGGCACGTCGTCGCTCTCCGGCTGGATCGGCACCACGGGGCGGGGCAGCGTGTGCGCGCCCGTCGTCGGCGCCGGTGCGGGCGGCACCGGGCGCGCCGCCGGGACGACAGGGATCGCGCTCGTCGCCGGGCGCTGCGCCCCGGCCACCTGGCCGAGCGCGCGGGCGTCGCCGCGGACCTGCGGCGCCCCGCCGTCGAAGCCCGCGGCGATGACGGTGACGCGCACCTCGTCGCCCAGGGCGTCGTCGATCACGGCTCCGAAGATGATGTTCGCCTCCGTGTGGGCGGCCTCGTGGACCAGGCGCGCCGCCTCGTTGATCTCGAAGAGCCCGAGGTCGGAGCCGCCCTGGATCGACAGGAGCACGCCGTGGGCGCCGTCGATGCTGGCCTCCAGCAGCGGCGACGAGATCGCCATCTCGGCGGCCTGGACCGCGCGGTCGTCGCCGCGCGCGTTGCCGATGCCCATGAGGGCGCTGCCGGCCCCCTGCATCACCGACTTCACGTCGGCGAAGTCGAGGTTGATGAGGCCCGGCGTCGTGATGAGGTCCGTGATGCCCTGCACACCGGAGAGCAGCACCTGGTCGGCCTGGTGGAACGCCTGGAGCGCGCTGACGTTGCGGTCGGACATCGACAGGAGGCGGTCGTTGGGGATGACGATGAGGGTGTCGACCTCGTTGCGGAGGTTCTCGATGCCCTGGTCCGCCTGGACGGAGCGGCGACGACCCTCGAAGGTGAACGGCCGGGTCACGACACCGACGGTGAGCGCGCCGAGCGAGCGCGCGATCCGCGCGACGACGGGCGCGCCGCCCGTGCCGGTGCCGCCGCCCTCGCCCGCGGTGACGAAGACCATGTCCGCGCCGCGCAGCACGTCCTCGATCTCCTCGGCGTGGTCCTCGGCGGCCTTCTTGCCGACCTCGGGGTCCGCGCCGGCGCCCAGCCCACGCGTCAGCTCGCGGCCGACGTCGAGCTTGACGTCGGCGTCCGACATGAGGAGCGCCTGCGCGTCCGTGTTGATGGCGATGAACTCGACGCCCTTGAGGCCGACCTCGATCATCCGGTTGACGGCGTTCACGCCCCCACCGCCGATGCCGACCACCTTGATCACTGCTAGGTAGTTCTGCGGAGTTGCCACGTCAATGCCTCTCGATCGGTCAGCCCTGAACCTTCACCCTCAACTAGAGGGTTATAGTTATGTCAGGTCGTTCATGGGTCGACCGTAGGTGTCGACGTGCCCATCATCAACGACCGCCTCGCGCGTGTCGGGATTCGCCGTCCGCGGCGCCTCCGTGCTGCTCATCGCGTCACCGGCATCGTGGGCGCCGAGACGTCGTAGAGCGTGACGCCCGCGTTCTCCGGGACCGCCCGCAGCGTCTGGAGGACGCGCACCTTGAGCGCCGCCTCCTCCGAGCTCCCCCACTCCACCACGACGCCGTCCCGGAGCGTCATCCGGACCGCGTCGCGCGTCGGGGCCGAGACCTCGGCGACCTGCGCGTGGAGATCCGCCGGCAGGGCGTTGAGGAGCACGAGCGCCGCGTCGAGCGCCTTCGCCCCGCGCTCGTCGAGGGGGGCGTCGATCTCCGGGAGACCCTCGGGGACAGCGGGGTCGGTCCGGACCTGGACGCCGTCGGCGTCGAGCAGCGCGAACCCGCCGTCCACCGGGACGGCGACCACGGGCTCGCGCGACTCGAGCAGCACGCTCAGCCCCGTGGGCCAGGCACGGCGGATCTCGACGTCGCGGACGCCGTTGAGGGCCAGGACCCGCTCGCGCAGCGCAACCGTGTCCAGCCGCGGCAGCGGCACCCCGGCGGACTCCGCGACGGCGGTCTCGACCTGGGCCGGGTCGATCACCGTGCCCTCCCCCGAGATCGTCACGTCCTCCGGGTCCAGCCCGAGCACCGAGGAGAAGAACGCGACCCACACGAGCCCGGCCACGACCAGGACGCCCGCCGTCCACCCCAGCACGCGGGTGCGCACCCGGTGCTTGCGCATCGCGTCGCGCTCGGCCAGGCGCTCGGTCATCCCGTGCGACACGACGCCGACCGGAGCCGTCGGTGTCCCGCGCGGCGCGGTCGGCGTCCTGGTGCCGCCGTTCCCCCGCCCCCCGCCGCTCCGCGGGCGCGTCGTCCGGTCCGCTCCGGGACGCTCGGCGGCCGACGGCACGAGCTCGCGTCCGGTCGCGGCCACCCGCCGGACCGGTCGCGTGGGCGTCTCCTCGGCCGGGGCCCGGGGACCCGGCGTCGACGCCCCTGACCGCGACGACCCCGGGGCCGGCGGCCACGCGGCGCGCTCCCCCGCGACCGACCGGTCCGGTCGGGGTGCGGCGGGTCGGGGCCGGGGCGGCGGGCGCATCAGGCCTCGCCCCCTCCGGAGGCCCCGGCGCCCGCGGCCCGCTCGGCGATCCGCGCGAGGACGACCGCCCCCAGCTCCGTCACGTCGCCGGCGCCGACCGTGAGGACGAGGTCGCCCGGCCGCGCGGCGTCCGCGACGCGGTGCGCGGCCTCGACCCGGTCCTCCACGGCCGCCACCACGACGTCGGGGGCCTCCATCAGGTCGGTGATCGTGTGCGCGCCCACCTCGGGGTCGGGGTCCTCCCGCGCCGCGTAGACCCCCGTGACCACGACCTCGTCCGCGGCGCCCAGCGCCTCAGCGAACTCGCGCGCGAACGCCGCGGTGCGCGAGTACAGGTGCGGCTGGAAGAGCACGAGCACCCGGCCGCCCGCGGCGACGGGTCGCGCGGCGGCCAGCAGCGCCGCGACCTCCGTCGGGTGGTGCGCGTAGTCGTCGACGACGCGCACCCCGCCGGCCTCCCCGCGCGCCTCGAACCGGCGCCCCGTGCCGAGGAAGCCGTGCGCTGCGGCGACCGCTGCCGACGCGTCCACGCCGAGCACGACCGCCGTCGCGACCGCGGCCGTGGCGTTGAGCGCGTTGTGGTGGCCGGGGACGCGCAGCCGGAGCTCCAGCCCGTCGAGCGCCGCGGTGCCGACGGCCCCTGTGAGCGACGCCCGCACACCCGCACGGCCGTCGTCGGCGGTCGGACGCACGTCCGACACGCGCACGTCCGCGTCAACGGACACGCCGTACGTCACGACCGCGCCCCCGCCCTCGGCATGGGCGGCCGCGAGCGCCCGGGCCCCCGGGTCGTCTGCGCACGCGACGAGCGTCCCGCCCGGGACGATCCGTGCCGCGAAGTCGACGAACGCCTGCTCGAACGCCGCGCGCGATCCGTAGTGGTCGAGGTGGTCCGGCTCGACGTTCGTCACGACGGCGACGTCGGGCGCGTAGTTGAGGAACGAGCCGTCGGACTCGTCCGCCTCGGCCACGAGGACGTCCGACCCGAGGTGGCCCCCGGCGACGGGACCGTCCGCGGTGAGCACCGTGCCCCCGATCGCGAACGACGGGTCGAGTCCCGCACCGCGCAGGACCGTCGCGATCATCGCGGACGTCGTCGTCTTGCCGTGCGCGCCCGCGACCGCGACCGAGCGGCCGCGCACCATGAGCGACGCGAGCGCCTGCGACCGGTGCAGCACGCGCAGTCCCGCGGCACGCGCGGCGGCGAGCTCCGGGTTCGACTCGCGGACCGCGCTCGAGACCACCACGGTGTCGGCGTCCGCGACGTGGGCGGCGTCGTGGCCCGCCCAGACCTGCACGCCGTCGGCCCGGAGCGCGCCGAGCGTCTCGCTCTCGCGCGCGTCCGAGCCCTGCACCCGGACGCCGTGGGCGGCGAGGAGCCGCGCGACCACCGACATGCCGGCGCCGCCGACCCCGACGAGGTGGACGGTGCCGAGCTCCTCGAGCGGGACCGGGGCGGCGGCACCTCGGGTCGTCACGAGCGCGCCCCGGTCCGGCCGGCGGCGACCGCCTCGGCGACGAGGTCGGCGACGCGCGCCGCGCCGTCGCGCACCCCCGCGCCCGCGGCCGCGCGCGCCATCGCGTCGAGGCGCCCCGGGTCGCCGAGCAACGTCGGGACCTCGCGCGCGACCCAGGCCGCGTCGAGCTGCGCGTCGTCGACGAGCAGGCCGCCGCCCGCGGCGACCACCGGGCCGGCGTTGAGCCGCTGCTCGCCGTTGCCGATCGGCAGGGGGACGTACACGGCGGGGATGCCCAGGGCCGCGAGCTCGCCCACGGTCCCGGCGCCCGCGCGGCACACGACCAGGTCCGCGACGGCGAGCGCGAGCTGCATCTCGGCGAGGTACTCGCGCACGTCGTACCGCGCACCGGGACGGGAGGCGACGGCCGCCGCGGCCGCGTCGCGGACCGCGGCGTCCTTGCCCCTGCCCGTCAGGTGGAGCACCTGCGCACCCGCGCCGAGGAGCACGTCGGCCGCCCCGGAGACGGCCTCGTTGAGGCTCTGCGCCCCGAGCGACCCGCCCGTGACGACGAGCGTGCGCCGACCCGGGTCGAGCCCGAGCCGCGCCGCGGCGTCCGCACGCACGGCCCCGGCGTCGGCCGCACGGGCGGCCACGAGGTCCTGGATCTCCCGACGCAGCGGCAGGCCGGTCACCACGCCGCCCTTGAGCGGCGTGCCCTCGAACGTCACGCCGACGCGGGCGGCCCACCGGGCGCCGAGCCGGTTGGCGAGCCCGGGCCGCGCGTTCTGCTCGTGGATCACCACCGGGACGTCACGACGGCGCGCGGCGAGGTAGGCGGGGGTCGACACGTAGCCGCCGAAGCCCACGACGACGCGTGCGCCCGTCTCGTCGATCACGGCGCCCGCGGCGTCGACCGCCGACTTGAGCCGTCCCGGGAGGTTCACCCACTCGGCGCTCGGCCGTCGCGGGAGCGGGACGCGCGGCACGTGCCGCAGCGGGTAGCCGCGCGCGGGCACGAGGTCGTCCTCCAGCCCGCCCGCGACCCCGAGCGCGGTCACCACCACGCCGGGCTCACGCGCCCGCAGCTCGTCCGCCACCGCCAGGAGCGGGTTCACGTGCCCCGCCGTCCCGCCGCCTGCGAGCACCACCGAACCGATCGTCGTCACGTACCTCGTCGTCCTTTCCTGCGGCGGGTGCCGCGTCCTGGCTGTGGTCTGAAGCTGTGGGCCGCGGGGCCGGGCGTCGCCCGGTCCCCGGGCGGGGTCATCGCGCCCGGCGCCGGGGCCGGGCCGCCCGGCCGACGACCGCGAGCGAGCGCCGCACGACGCTCCCCCGTGCCGCCAGCGCCTCGGCCGCACCGGGCTCGGTGCGCGCGAACGAGATCACGACGCCGAGGGCGGCCATGGTCGTCACCAGCGCCGTGCCTCCCGAGGAGACGAGCGGCAGCGGGACGCCGATCACGGGCAGGAGCCCGATCACGACGCCGATGTTGATGAAGGCCTGCCCGACGATCCAGCAGCCGATGGCCGCCGTGACGATCTTGACGAACGGGTCCGGGTGGCGTCGCACGATCCTGCTCATCGCCAGTCCGAGGACCACGAACAGACCGAGGACGAGCAGCGTCCCGAAGAGCCCGAGCTCCTCGCCGATCACGGCGAAGATGAAGTCGTTGTGCGCCTCGGGCAGGTACAGCCACTTCTCCCGGCTCGCGCCGAGCCCCACGCCCGTCAGCCCCCCGGTGCCCAGCGCCCACTGCCCGTGCAGGGACTGGTAGCACTCGCCGAGCGGGTCCGTGCACTCCCCGTACGCCGACGCGATCCGGCCGAGACGGTCGCCGCCCTCCTGGAGGTAGATCAACCCGTAGCCCACGGCGAACGCCGCGACCGCCGCCCCCAGCCCGAGCAGGCGCGCGCTCGCCCCGGACACGACGAACGCACCGGCCGCGAGCATCATGATGACGAGCGCCGTGCCGAGGTCGTGGCCGGCGAGGACGAGGCCGACGACCGCGAGCGCCCCCGGCACGGCGGGCACGAGGACGTGCCGCCACTCGCCGAGCAGCCGCTGCTTGCGGCCGAGGACCACCCCGAGCCAGAGCGCGAGCGCGAGCTTCGCGAGCTCGGAGGGCTGGAACCGGAACCCTCCGATCGGCAGCCAGTTCTGGTTGCCACCGGTCGCGTCGCCGAACACCACGACGGCGGCGAGCAGGCCGACGGCGACGACCAGGCCGGGCCAGGCCAGGCGCTTGTACCAGCGGACGGGGACGCGCGTGGCGATCAGCAGGACGGGGAGGCCCATGAGCGCGAACCGCGCCTGCTCGACGAACGCGCCGAACGGTGACTTGCCCGCCGCGATCTGGGTGACGGCCGAGCTCGAGAACACCATGACGAGCCCGATGATCGTCAGCAGCGCGGTCGCGCCGACGAGGAGGTAGTAGCTCGTCACGGTGCTGTTCCACTGCCCGAGCCAGGGCCGCTCGGTCGGAGCGGTGGTCGTGCGCGGCCTCGCCTCGCGGCCCGTCGGGGCCTTCGTCCGGCCCCGCGTCGCGGTGCGGCCCGCGCCCGTGCGAGGGGTCGTGCGCGCCGACGGCGCCCCTCGTCCGTTCGCGGTCTGTGTCATGGCCGGACCGGCCTACCCGTGGTCGGGGCGCAGCGCGCGCGCCGCGTCGGCGAACGCGTCGCCACGCGCGGCGTACGAGCGGAACTGGTCCATCGACGCACCGGCCGGGGCGAGCAGCACGGTGTCGCCGGCCTGCGCGAGGCGGCGGGCGGAGTCGACGGCACGGGGCATCACGGTCCCAGTGTCGCCAGGATCGACGCGGACGACCGGGATATCGGGCGCGTGTCGGGCGAGCGCAGCCGAGAACGGCTCCGCGTCGACGCCGATGAGCACCACGGCCCGCAACCGGTCGGCGCGCGCGGCGACGAGCTCGTCGAACGAGGCACCCTTGGCGAGACCGCCCGCGACCCACACGACCGTCCCGGGCGCGAACGACGCGAGCGACGCGGAGGCCGCGTGCGCGTTCGTCGCCTTGGAGTCGTCGACGTAGGCCACGCCGTCGACCGACGCGACCTGCTCGATGCGGTGCGAGCCCGTCCGGAAGGCGCGCAGGCCGTCGCGCACGGCCACGGCGGGCACGCCGTGCGCCCGGGCCAGGGCGGCCGCGGCGAGGGCGTTGGCCACCACGTGCGCGGGCACGACGCCGTCGGCACCGGCCAGGTGGGCGAGGTCGCCCAGCGTCGCGAGCTCGGCGGCGTGGGTGTGCCGGTCGGGCGCGTCCGCAGGAGCGTGGAACGCGCGGTCCACGAGCACGTCCTCGATGACGCCGAGCTGGCCGCGGGCCGGGGCGCCGAGCGTGAAGCCGACGGCGCGCGCGCCCTCGACCACGTCGGCCTCCCGCACCAGCGCCTCCGTCCGCCGGTCCGCGGCGTTGTAGACGCACGCGGCCCGCGCGTCCTCGAAGACC
The DNA here is from genome assembly GCF_049913115.1 of Cellulosimicrobium sp. E-16. Lineage (NCBI taxonomy): Bacteria > Bacillati > Actinomycetota > Actinomycetes > Micrococcales > Promicromonosporaceae > Cellulosimicrobium > Cellulosimicrobium sp. E-16. The sequence goes on along the minus strand of NZ_CP183974.1, from coordinate 2,020,242 downwards.
CGGCCCTTGTCCGCGGCGTACGCGTCGATCCCGCCGTGCCAGTCGAGGTGGTCCGGGGCGACGTTGAGCACCGCACCCGCCTCGGGCGACGTCGTGTGCGTGAAGTGGAGCTGGAAGCTCGAGAGCTCCACGGCGAGCACGTCGAGCGTCGGATCGAGCGCAGCCTCGACGACCGGCGTGCCGACGTTGCCCACCGCCGCGACGCGCAGCCCCGCGGTCCGCAGGATCGTCTCGAGCATCTCGACGGTCGTCGTCTTGCCGTTCGTCCCGGTCACGGCGAGCCACGGCGCGGGGCGCCCGGAGGGTCCGTCCATGCGCAGCCGCCACGCGAGCTCGACCTCGCTCCACACCGGCACGCCCCGCTCACCCGCCGCGACGAGCAGCGGGTGGGACGGCGGCCAGCCGGGCGAGACGACGACGAGGTCGGTCGCCGCGAGGTCGACGTCGTCCGCGTCGCGCAGGTGGGCGTCCTCGGCGCGGTCGTCGAGCGTGACGACGGCGGCGGCCCGGGGCGCGAGGGCGGCGGCGGCGGCCCGGCCGGAGACGCCCAGGCCGGCGACGACCACGCGCGCCTCCTCGAGCGGGACCGCGAGGTCGTGACGGTCGCGTGCCACTAGCCGACCACCCACTCGGCGTAGAAGATGCCGATGCCGAGCGCGGCGAACAGCCCGGCGATGAGCCAGAAGCGGATGACGATCGTGACCTCGCCCCAACCCGACAGCTCGAAGTGGTGGTGCAGCGGGGCCATCTTGAACACGCGCCGTCCGGTCATCTTGAAGAAGCCGATCTGGATGACGTCGGAGAGCACGATGATGACGAAGAGGCCGCCGATGATCAGCGCGAGGAACTCGGTCCGGGTGAGGATCGACAGGCCGGCGAGCGCGCCGCCGAGGGCGAGCGAGCCGGTGTCGCCCATGAAGATCTTCGCCGGGCTCGCGTTCCACCACAGGAAGCCGAAGCACGCGCCGACGATCGCCGCCGCCACGATCGCGAGGTCCTGCGGGTCTCGCGTCTCGTAACAGCTCGGGCCTGCCGAGGCGAGCCGCTGGCACGTCTGGTTGAGCTGCCAGATGCCCACGAGGACGTACGAGCCGAACACGATGAGCGAGACGCCCGTCGCGAGGCCGTCGAGGCCGTCGGTGAGGTTCACCGCGTTCGACCACGCCGTGATGAGGAAGTTCGCCCAGATCACGAACAGGATCAGGCCGACCGTCGCGCCCGCGAACGCGAGGTCGAGGTTCGTGTCGCGCAGGAAGGAGATGCGCGTGGACGCGGGCGTCCGGTTGTGCTCGTTGGGGAACTGGAGCGCGAGCACCGCGAAGGCGATGCCGACGGCCCCCTGCCCGACGATCTTGGCGCGCGCCGTGAGCCCGAGGCTGCGCTGCTTGCGGATCTTCGTGAAGTCGTCGAGGAACCCGACGATCCCGAGCCCGGTCATGAGGAACAGCACGAGCAGGGAGGACACGCTCGGGAACCGCCCCGAGACGACGTACGACATCGCCCAGCCGAGCAGCGTCGCGCCGATGATGACGACCCCGCCCATGGTGGGCGTCCCGCGCTTGGTGAAGTGCGCCGTCGGGCCGTCCTGGCGGACGAACTGCCCGTAGTTGCGGTGGACGAGGAACCGGATGAACAGCGGCGTCCCGAAGAGGGCGACGAGCAGGGAGACGCCCGCCGCGACGATGATCGCGATCATGCGCGGTCACCTCCCGGCGCGTCCGCACCGGCCGCGGCCAGCTCGTCGCCGAGCCGCCACAGCCCGGACCCGTTCGAGGCCTTCACGAGCACGACGTCCCCTTCCCGCAGCTCGTCGCGCAGCAGCGCGGACGCCGCCTCCACGTCCGGGACGAACCGGGTCTCGTCGCCCCACGACCCCTCCTGGGTCGCGCCGTCGTGGATGCCGCCGGCGCCCTCGCCGACCACGACGAGCAGCTTGACGTTCAATCGGACCACGAGCCGGCCGAGGTCGTCGTGAGCGACGCGCGAGTCCTCGCCGAGCTCCAGCATCTCCCCGAGCACGGCGACGGAGCGCCGGTCGCGACCCGCCATCACGGCCAGCGCCTTGAGCGCCGCCCGCATGGAGTCGGGGTTGGCGTTGTACGAGTCGTCGATCACCGTCACGCCGTCGGGCCGCTCGGTGACCTGCATCCGGTGCGGGCTGAGCGCGCGGGCGTCGGAGAGCCGCGCGGCGACGTCCGGCAGCGCGAGGCCGAGGCGCAGCGCCGCCGTCGCGGCGGCGAGGGCGTTCGTCACGTGGTGCTCCCCCACGAGGCCGAGGGTCACGCGCGCGTGCGTCTCCTCGGTCGGCTGCGCGTCCCCGGAAGCGCCCGGACGCACGCGCAGCGTGAAGGACGCACGGCCGGTGCGGTCGATCCCGAGGTCCTCCGCGCGCACGTCGGACGCAGGGATCGTCCCGAACGTCACGACCTCGCCCGGCGCGACGTCGGCCATCGCCGCGACCCGGAGGTCGTCGGCGTTGAGCACCGCGACCCCGCCCGGCGCGAGCCCCGCGACGAGCTCGGACTTGGCACAGGCCACGGCCTCGATGCCGCCGAACTCCCCGAGGTGGGCACTGCCCACGACGAGGACGACCGAGACGTCGGGGGGTGCGATCCGCGTCAGGTACGTGAGGTGCCCGACGCCGCTCGCGCCCATCTCCAGGACGAGGAACCGCGTGGACTCGTCGGCCTCGAGCACCGTGAGCGGGAGCCCGATCTCGTTGTTGAACGAGCCGCGCGGGACGACCGTGGCGCCCTCGGGCCGCAGGAGCTGACCGAGCAGGTCCTTCGTCGTGGTCTTGCCGACCGAGCCCGTGACGCCCACGACGCGCAGGTCGCCGCCCTCGCGCAGCGTGGCGAGCACGTGGCGCGCGAGCTCGCCGAGCGCCGTCTGCACGTCGTCGACGACGACGCAGGGCACGTCGAGCTCGCGCGCGGCGAGGACCAGGGTCGCGCCGGCGGCGACGGCCCCGGCCGCGAAGTCGTGCCCGTCGACGTGCTCGCCGGGCAGCGCGACGAAGAGCGATCCCGGCGCGACCCGGCGCGAGTCGACGACGACGGGCCCCCCGACCCGCACCTCCGGGTCGGCGGACAGCCGTCCGCCGGTCGCTGCGGCCACCTGCGCCGCAGTGAGCTCGATCATGCGTGGTGCTCCTTCAGGTCGTCGGGGGTGTCGTGGGGTGCGCGGGCCGTGTCCCGCTCCTCGAGCGCGGCGCGCGCCTCGACACGGTCGTCCAGTGGGTGGTCGACGCCGGCGATCTCCTGCCACACCTCGTGGCCGCGGCCCGCGACGAGCACCGTGTCCTCGGGGCCGGCGGCGGCGATCGCCTCACGGATCGCCCGGGCGCGCGGCGCCACCTCGAGCACGACGACGTCGCGCGGCTCGGGCGCGGCAGCCGCCGCCTCGCGCGCGGCGTGCGCGCCCGGCAGCACCTCCGCGCGGATCGCGGCCGGGTCCTCGCCGTGCGGGTCGTCGTCCGTCACGACGACGACGTCGGCCCCCTCGACCGCGACGCCGCCCATCGTGGGCCGCTTGCCGCGGTCGCGGTCGCCCGTGGCGCCGAACACGACGACCAGACGGCCGGGCGTCGTGGGGCGCAGCGCGTCGAGGGCGAGCGCCAGCGCGTCCGGGTTGTGGGCGAAGTCCACGACCACGCGCGGGCGGTGGGGCGGGCGCGAGACGAGCTCCATGCGCCCGGGTACCGCCGGGGCGAGCCCGCCCGCCGCCTCGAGCGCCGCCTCCACGTCGCGCGCGTCGGTCCCCGCCTCGAGCACGAGCGCGAGGGCGAGGGCCGCGTTGGCGACGTTGAACGCGCCCGGCAGGGCCGTCGTCGTGCGCACGCTCCGGCCGTCGCGGTGCCGCAGCGTGAACGCGGAGCCGCCCGCTGCCGAGGGATCGACGTCGTGCACGGTCCAGTCCGCGTCGGGCTGCTGGTCCTCCGGGCTCCGCGCGCCGACGCGCAGCGTCGCCACGGGGATGCGCGCGGTCGCGACCATGCGCTCGCCCCACGCGTCGTCGACGACGACGACGCCGCGGCGGGCGTGCTCGGGCGTGAACAGGAGCGCCTTCGCCTCGAAGTACTCCTGGAGGTCGCCGTGGAAGTCGAGGTGGTCCTGGCTGAGGTTGGTGAAGCCCACGACGTCGAACACGAGCCCGTCGACCCGGTGCAGCGCCAGCGCGTGCGACGAGACCTCCATCGCGAGGGTGCGCACGGCGTCCTCCCGCATCGCCGCGAGCAGCGCCTGGAGGTCGGCGGCCTCGGGCGTCGTGAGCCGGCTCGGCAGGACGCGGTCGCCCGACCGCATCTCGACCGTGCCGATGAGCCCGCCCTTCCAGCCGAGCGCTCGCAGCGCGTGGTCGACCAGGTAGGTGGTGGTGGTCTTGCCGTTCGTGCCGGTCACGCCGAACGTCGTGAGGTCCTGTGCGGGGCTGCCGTAGACCCACGCGGCCACCGGGCCGAGCAGCGCGCGGGGATCCGCGGCGACGAGCACCGGGACCTCGACGCCCGCCTCGGCCACGAGCGCCGCGCCCTGCTCGTCCGTGAGGACGGCGTGCGCCCCGCGCGCGACCGCGGCGGGCGCGAAGCGCGCCCCGTGCGCACGGGCGCCGGGAAGGGCGACGAAGAGGTCGCCCGCGTCCGCCGTCCGGTCGTCGGAGGCGACCGACCACACCTCGACGCCGCCCGGTGCGGACGAGCCGCCGGGCCCGCCACCTGCGCGGACGTCGAGACCGAACCGTGCTGCCAGGTCCTCGACCGACCGACGGGTGGTCGCGGCAGGACGAAGGCGGTCGATCGGGGATGTCACGTGTAGAACCTACCGTGCCGGGGCCGCCACCCTCGCAAGGCGTCGTGCCCCGGCCACCGCAGCGGTGCACGCTTCACCGGACCTTCACCGACACCGTCACCGTCACGGACGACGCGACGGCCTCGTGGCGCGAGGTCGGCCGACGGGGTGAGGTTCACCACGTCGTCGGGAGCGGCACGTACGCCTCCGTGCTCGGCTGCACGCCCTCGTGCTCGAGCGTGAAACCCATGATCTCGCTGAACACGGGCGCCGCGACGACGCCGCCGTAGATCGACGAGTGGGGGTTCTTGAGGAACACCGACACCGTGTACCGGGGGTCGTCCGCGGGGGCCACGCCGATGAACGACGCCATGATCCCCGACAACCGGCCGTCGTCCCCGGCGGCCTCCGCGGTCCCGGTCTTGCCCGCGACGCGGTAGCCGGGCACCGCCGCGCTCGACCCCGTGCCCTCCTCGACCACCGACTCCATCATGTGCAGCACCGTGTCCGCGGTCTCCTGCGAGACGACACGCACCGGTGCGGGGGGATCCGCGGGCACGAGGTCACCGCGCTCGTCCGTCGTGCCCGCGACGATGCTCGGCGTCGCCCGGACGCCTCCGTTGGCGATCGTCGAGAAGACGCTCGTCGCCTGGATGGCGTTCACCGACACGCTCTGGCCGAACAGCACGGCGTACTCGGTGCGCCCGTCCCACGCGTCGGCGGGGTGCAGGATCCCGGCGGACTCGCCCGGCAGGCCGAGCCCGGACTTCTGCCCGAAACCGAACTTGTGCAAGTAGTCGTAGCGCACCTGCTTCGGGATCTTCTCCCCGACCTGGACGGTCCCGGTGTTCGAGGACTCGGCGAGGACCCCGGCGAGGGTGAGTCGCTGCACCGGGTGGTCGTGCGAGTCCTTGAACGTCTGCCCGTTGGGCGTGGTGTAGCGGTCGGGGACCTCGAACTGGGTGCCGGCGTCCGCGTAGCCGCCCTCGATCGCGGCGGCCATCGTGACGACCTTGCCCGTCGACCCGGGGTCGAAGACGTTCGACACGGCACGGCTCGGCCGGGCGACGGCGTCCGTGGTGCGGTCGTTCGGGTTCACCGTCCCCGAGTCCGCGAGCGCGAGGATCGCGCCCGTGCGCGTGTCCTGCACCACGGCGATCGCGTACTCCGCCCCGGTCTCGCTCACCGCGCGGTCCACCGAGTCCTGCGCCTTCCACTGCACGTCGCGCGAGACCGTGAGCTGCACGTTCCGTCCGGGCACCGCGTCCACGACGTCGCACCGGCCGGTCGGGATGACCTGCCCGCCCAGCCCGGCCTCGCACTCGCGCGACCCGGAGACGCCCGCGAGGACGTCGTCGTAGGACGCCTCGACGCCGCCGCCGCCCGCCTGCTCCTCGTTGACGAACCCCACGAGGTTGCCCGCGACCGTGCCCGCCGGGTACGTCCGCTCGCTCGTCATGGTGGTGCGCACGTAGGCGGAGAGCTGGAGGTCCGCGATCTGGCGCTGCACCTCGGGCGTGACGTCCTTGGCCAGGACGACGTACCGCGACGTCCCGTTGAGCTGCGCGGCGAGCTCCGGGGAGGACTTTCCGAGGATCGGGGCGAGCAGCTTGGCCACGCCCACGGCGCCACCCTCCTCGAGCGGCTCCCCGTCGACGAGGTCGGCGCTCCGGGGCTCGAACTCGGCGATCGTCTTCGGGTCCGCCGCGACCGTGTACCGGTCCACGGACGTCGCGAGCACCACGCCGTCGGCGTCGGTGATGTCGCCACGGTGGGCCAGGAGGGTCGAGCTGCGCGTGCGGTCGTCGCGCGCGTCCGCCGCGAGCGCCGGCCCGCGCAGCACCTGGACGTTGACGAGCTGGCCCACGAAGACCGCCGTGACCACGCCGGCGACGACGATGAGCCAGCGCTGGCGCCGCTCGGGGCGGCCCGGCTCGCGCGGCACCCGCGCGGGGCGGGCCGGCGGGCGGCCGCCGTCCCGCGGCGTCCGGGAGGCGGTGGTCCTCGACGGGCGGGCGGTCGCCGCGACGCGCGTGCTCGTACCCGCGGTCCTGCGCCCGTCGCCGGAAGCACCACGGCCTCCCGGCGAGGGCCGGGAGGCCGTGGGGGCGGTGCGGGACCGCTGCGTGCTCGCCGCGGGTCGCGACCGACGGTCGCGTCCGGCTCCGGTCTCACCCGTCACTGCCCGGCCTCCTCCTGCGCACCCCCGAGGACCGTGCCGTCGGACAGCCGGACCATCGCCGGGTCCTCTGCGGGGACCATGCCGAGGGAGGCCGCGGTGTCCGGCAGCGAGGTCTTCTGGGCGTCGACCTGCGCCTGCAGGCTCTGCGTGTCCTGGGCCACGCGGCTCTCCTCCCGGCGCAGCTCCGACATCTCGTAGGAGTTGCGCGCCATCGTCGTGTTCACCAGGAGAGCACACAGGAGCGCGGCACCGAGGATCGACATGCAGACGACGAGGAACGGGATCTTGGACCGCGCCTGGAGCGGCGCCCGGACGAGCTCGAGACGTGAGCGGAGCGCGCGCTCGGACGCGCCGCCCGGCAGCGCCGTGAGCGACGGGCGCGGGGCGGGCGTCGGGCGCGCCGTGCGCGGGAGCGGGCGGGCGGCGGTCGACCTCTGTGCGCTCATCGTGTCCTCTCCCCCGGGTCGTGCGGTCGGTCGGTCGGTCGGTGCGTCGGGCGGCGGTGCGGCGGCGTGGGCCGGGTGCGCTCGGCGGCGCGGAGCCGCACGGACGCCGAGCGCGGGTTGGACTCCCGCTCGACGGCCGACGCCTCCTCCGCGCCCCGGGTGAGGAGCCGCAGGTAGGGCTGGTCCTCCTCCGGCACGACGGGCAGCCCGGGCGGCGCGCTGATCGTCGCCCCCGCGGCCAGCACGCGCTTGACGATGCGGTCCTCGAGCGAGTGGTACGACTCGACGACGAGGCGCCCGCCCACGGCGAGCACGTCCACGGCGGCCGGGACGGCGCGCCCGAGGACCTCGAGCTCCCCGTTCACCTCGATCCGCAGCGCCTGGAACGTCCGCTTGGCCGGGTTCCCGCCCGTCGTGCGCGTCGCTGCGGGGATCGCGCCGCGCACGACCTCGACGAGCTCCGCGCTGCGCTCCCACGGGCGCTGCTCGCGGCGTCGGACGATCGCGCGGGCGACGCGCTGGGCGAACCGCTCCTCGCCGTAGTCGCGCAGGATCCGGGTGAGCGCGCGCTCGTCGTAGGTGTTGAGGACGTCGGCGGCGGTCGGGCCGGTCGTCGGGTCCATGCGCATGTCGAGCGGCGCGTCGTGCGCGTAGGAGAACCCGCGGTCGGCCTCGTCGATCTGCAACGAGGACACCCCGAGGTCCATGAGCACGCCCTGGACCGGCCCGCCGACGACGTCGGTCACGACCTCGTCGATCTCGTCGTACACGGCGTGCACCGCGCGGAACCGGTCGCCGAACCGCTCGAGGCGGCGCGACGCGCGGGCGATGGCCTCGGGGTCACGGTCGATGCCGACGACGCGCGCCGTCGGGACCTGCTCCAGGACGGCCTCGGTGTGCCCGCCCATGCCGAGCGTGCAGTCGACGAGGACGGCGCCGGGCTCCACGAGCGCGGGGGCGAGGAGGTCGACGCACCGCTGGAGGAGGACCGGGACGTGCCGCTCGGCGGCGTCGTCGGGGGTGCTCGTCATGTCCGTCTCCTCTCCGTGCTGGTCGTGGCCGGGCCGTGCCGTCCGGTGGTGCGCCTCGTCCGGCCGGTCCCCGTACGGTCAGGTCTCCCTCCGCGTCCTTTCTGGCGCCGGGGAAGTGCGTCAGACCGGGCGGGAGGAGGCCTCACCGTGCGGGAGCCGTGGGTCGTGCTCTAGAAGCGCAGGTCAGGGAACACCTCCTCCGCGGTGTCGGAGTACGCCGACTCCTGCTCCGCGAGGTACGTCTCCCAGGCCTGCGCGTCCCAGATCTCGACCCGCGTGCCGGCACCGATCACGGCGACGTCGCGATCGAGCCCCGCGTACGCCCGCAAGGGCGCGGGGATCGAGACGCGTCCCTGCTTGTCCGGGATCTCGTCGCTCGCCCCCGACAGGAAGACGCGCAGGTAGTCCCGGGCCTGCTTGCTCGTCACCGGCGCCTGCCGGATCTGGTCGTACATGCGCCGGAACTCGTCCATCGGCAGCAGGAACAGACAGCGCTCCTGCCCCCGCGTCATGACGAGACCCGGTGCGAGCCGCGACCGGAACTTCGCGGGGAGGATGAGCCTCCCCTTGTCGTCCAGACGTGGCGTGAAGGTGCCCAGGAGCAGGCCGGAGGAACCGCCGAGCACGTCGTCCACGAAGCCGGACATGCACCTGGCACCTCCCCTCCTGCTCCCTTCTCCTCCACGGTACTCCACTTCCCTCCACCGCTCTCGGTGAATCCCGGGGCTTTCACCCGCCTTCGCAGGATCTCCGCAGGTCACGCGGGGTGGAGCCCGGTGGAGGGGAGCACTCCCCATGGCGCGTCGCGACGCCGGTCCGGGGGCGGGCGCGCGCAGCAGCCGGGCGGCCCGGGCGGCGTCCGGCCCTCGCGCCGGCGCTCGGCGCAGAGCCGGTGGTCCACTAGGCTCTTCCCACCCGCGGTCTCCCTGGTCCGCGGCACTGCGCCACCGACGACGGAGGTCTCCGTGCTCCCCGACATCGCCCCTGTCGCGCCCTCCGACGAGCCCGGGGGCGCCGCCCTCGCCGGCCTCGACGAGCTGGTCGAGACCACGGGCCGGATCCGCTCCGGCATCGAGTCCGTCGTCACGGGCCGTCCCGACCTCGTGACCGTCACCGTCGCCGTCCTCCTCGCCCAGGGCCACCTCCTCATCGAGGACGTCCCAGGCGTCGGCAAGACGACGCTCGCCAAGGCGCTGGCCCGCACGATCGACTGCAAGGTCGGGCGCATCCAGTTCACGCCGGACCTCCTGCCGAGCGACCTCACCGGCGTCAACATCTACCGTGCGGCGAACCACGAGTTCGAGTTCCGTCCGGGCCCGGTCTTCTCCAACATCGTCATCGGCGACGAGATCAACCGCGCCTCGCCCAAGACGCAGTCGGCGCTCCTCGAGTGCATGGAGGAGGGGCAGACGACGGTCGACGGGACCTCCCACCCGCTGCCGAACCCCTTCCTCGTCGTCGCGACGCAGAACCCCGTCGAGATGGAGGGCACCTACCCCTTGCCGGAGGCGCAGCGCGACCGCTTCATGGCGCGGCTGACGGTCGGCTACCCCGACGTCGACGCCGAGCTCCGGATGCTCGACCGGCAGGAGTCGGACAACCCGCTGGCCCACCTCCGCCCCGTGACCACCGGCGCGGCCGTCCTGCGGTTCGCCGGGGTCGCGCGCGCCGTCTACGCGTCGACCGCCGTCAAGAGGTACGTGCTCGCCCTCGTCACGGCGACGCGCGAGCACCCCGGCCTGCGTCTCGGGGCGTCGCCCCGGACGACGCTCCAGCTCCTGCGCGCGGCGAAGTCCCTCGCGGCCATGGCGGGTCGCGACCACGTGCTCCCCGACGACGTGCAGTACCTCGCGGTCCCCGTGCTCGCGCACCGGCTCGTCATCACGACCGAGGCCCGGCTCTCGGGCCAGGACGCCGAGGCCGTCGTCGCGTCGATCGTGGCGCAGACGCCGATCCCCGCCCTGGACGCGACCGAGCGACGTTGACGTGCGCGCCCCGTCGTTCCTCGCGCGGCTCCGCGGCAGGGGCAGGAGCCTCGCCAGCGCGCGCCTGACCCGCCGCGGCACGGCGGTGCTCGTCGCCGGTGCCGCGCTCGCCGTCCTGGGCGTGACGCTCGGCCTGCCCGACCTCGTCGGGCTCGGCGTCGCGGGGGCGCTCGCCGTCGGCGCCGCCTGGTGCTGGATGGCCGTCCGCCGGATCGACCGCGGTCGTGGCGCCCTGCACGTGACGCGCCGCGTCCAGCCGAACCCCGCCGTGCGCGGGCAGTTCACGACGGCGCGCCTCACGGTCGCGGCCACGCGGGCGACGTCGTCCACGGCCACGACGCTCGCCCGCCTGCGGATCAGCGAGCAGGCGGCGCACGAGCTGTGCGACCAGGGCTCCCTGCGGGCACAGGTCGCGACGGTGGGCGACCACATCGCGGTCCGCTACCGCCTGCGACCGCTCCGCCGCGGCCGGTGGCCGCTCGGCCCGCTCCTCACGACGCGGGTCGACCTCTTCGGCCTGGTCAGCGCGACCCAGGAGCTCGGCGACCCGACCGCCGTCGCGGTGTGGCCGCGCACCGTCGAGCTGCCCGTCCGCGGGTCGCGCGCGTTCGGCGAGCACGAGCGCTCCGCGTCGGGTGCCCGGCTCGCGTCGAGCGACGACTCGGTGCTGCGCGACTACGTCGCCGGCGACGACCCGCGGCGCGTGCACTGGGCCAGCGCGGCCCGCCACGGCCAGCTCATGGTCCGCGCGGACGAGAGCGCTGGCCTGCCGCCCGTCAGCGTCCTCCTGGACCGCGGGCTCCTGCCCCACCCGGAGCTCGCCGCCTCGAGCCCGCGCGCCCTCGCCGACGGCGAGTGGGCGGTCGAGTGCGCGGCGTCGATCGGTGTGTCCCTCCTCCAGGCCGGGCACCCCGTCCGCCTCGTCCCGACGTCGCTCGCGCCGGTCGTGTCGGGCACGGGCTTCCGCGTCAACCGCTCGGGCGAGGGGCCGGCCGACCTCCTGGACGCCACCGTCGACCTCCACGGGCACCACGTGGTCGCCGACGCCGACCGCTCCGTCGTCGCGACCTCCGAGGCGCTGCGGCGGGACCGGCGCCCGGGCGAGATCACCGTCGCGGTGCTCGGCCCGCTCGGCTCCGTCGCACGGCACACGGTCGCGGCCATGGCCGGGGACGGCCTGCACCGCGCGCTCGTGGTGAGCGCACGGCCCTGGGCGCCCGAGCACGCCGACGCGCTCGAGACCGTGGCCGCCCTGCGGTCCACCGGGTGGCACGCGGCGCTCGTCGACCCGTCGGCGTCCCTGGAGCACGCCTGGACCCTGCTCGTGGAGGGCTCGCGATGACCACGTCCCGACCGGACACCTCGACCCCCGTCGGCTTCCGCGTGCTCGCGACGAGCGGGCTCGTCGCCGTCGCCGTCGTCGCGTCGACCTACGCGCTCGGGAGCGTCATCGGGCCGGGTGGTTGGACCGGCACCGCGGTGCGCACCGTCGCGGTCCTCGCGCTCGTGACAGGGATCTCGCGCTACGCCCTCGAGCGGGGCCACGCGGCGCGGGGCGAGGCCCTCGCGCCTCCGGCCGCGCTGCTCCCCTCGCTCGCGGGTCTCGTCGTCGGCCTCTGGGCCCTGCTGGGGCTCTACGGGGGCCCGACCGACCGCTTCTCCCTCCTCATCGGCCTCTCCAACGTCGACCGGGTCCTGTCCCGGCTCTCCACCGCGCGGGACCTCACGCTCGCGGAGGTCGCCCCGATCGACCCGAGCCTGCCGATCGCGCTCCTGGCGGTCGGGGGTGCGGTCGTCGTCTTCCTCGTCGCCGACCTCATGGCGGGCGGGCTCCGCCTGAGCGCGGGGGTCGCGCTGCCGCTCCTCGCCCTGTGGATCCCGGGGCTCGTGATCATGGGCGAGGTCCCGCCCCTGGCGTTCGTCGTGACCGTGGCCGCGCTCGTCCTGCTCCTCGCGGTCGACAACCCGCACCGCCCCGTGCGACGCGGCACGTCCGCGCGCCGCGCGGAGGACCGTGCGACCGGCGGTCTGCGGGCCGCCGGCGCGCTCGTCGTGGCGGTCGCCGTCGCGGTCGTCGCCCTGGGCCTCGGCTCGGCGAGCGCCTCGCTCCCCGAGGTCGCGTCCGCGTCGTGGTCGCGCCTGTTCTCCTCGACCGGTCAGACGGTGCGGCTCTCCGACGACCTCGACATGCGGCGCGACCTCGCGGAGCGCTCGGGTGAGGTCGTGCTGCGCTACCGGACCGACGCGGACGAGGTCGGTCCGCTGCGCGTGTTCACCCTCACGGGCTTCGACGGCACGAACTGGCGGCGCGGCGCGGACCGCGACGGCACCCCGATCGAGAGCGCGGACCAGGTGCTGTGGCCCACCGACCCGGCCGGCGTCGAGGAGCCCACGTCCGTGCGCGTCACGCTCGAGTCGCTGCGGGACACCAAGCTCCCCGTCCCGACCGAGCCCCGCTCCGTGGACATCGACGGCGACTGGTCGTACGACGACGTCCGCGACGAGGTGCTCGGGGACCAGCCCACCGGCGCGGGCACCGCGTACGAGCTCGCGGTCTTCTCCCGCCCGCTCGACGCGGCGTCGCTGCGCGGGGCGACGGGCGCGGACCCGGACGACCCCAACTACCTCGACGTGCCCGCGACCGAGCACGAGCAGGACATCCGTGACCTGGCCGCCGCCGTGGTCGACGGGGCGCCGACGCGCTACGACCAGGCGCTCGCCCTGCAGACCTACTTCCGCGACGTCTCGCAGTTCACCTACTCGACCGAGGTACCGCCGGGCGAGTCCGGCGACGCCGTCTGGGACTTCCTCCAGGACCGGACGGGCTACTGCGTCCAGTTCGCGACCTCGATGACGATGATGGCGCGGACCCTCGGCATCCCCGCACGTCTCGGCGTCGGGTTCCTGCCCGGCGAACGCGTCGACGACTCGAGCTTCCAGGTCACGGGCCGCGACTCCCACGCCTGGCCGGAGCTCTGGTTCCCCGGGCAGGGCTGGGTACGGTTCGAGCCGACCCCGGCCCAGCAGACGGGCCCGACCCCGCGGTGGGCGACACCCGTGGCCGTGACGCCGGGGGGCCCGGGAGACCCGGGCAACGTACCGACGCCGGGCGCGACGACCGCGGCTCCCTCCGCGCCCGCGAGCCCCGTGCCCACCACGCCCGGCACGGGCGGGACGATCGGCGGCGCTCAGGACGACGGCGCACCCTGGCTGCTCGTCGTGGGCGTCGCGCTCCTCGTCGCGATCGCCCTCGGCGGGGTGCTGTGGCTCGCGCTGCGTCGACGGTCCGAGACGCAGAGCCTGCGGGACGCCGAGGACGCGTGGGCCGAGCTCACCGACCGGCTCGGGGCGCTCGAGGTCCGGTGGCCGACGTCGACGACACCCCGGCGCGTCCCCGCGGCGGTCGTCGCGGCGCTGCATGCTCGTCGCGGGCAGCACCCGCGGGACGAGGACGTCGCCGAGGCGGTCGCCGGGCTGGCGTCGGCGCTCGAGGCCGAGCGCTACGCCCCGGAGCCGCGGACGGTCGCCCGCCCGGACCGGCTCCAGGAGCTCGTCGACGCGGCGGTCGACGCTGTCGAGGAGTCGCTCAGCGACCGTCCTGCTCGCGCCGACGGTCCCAGCGCTCTTCCAGTCGGCTGAGGAACGGCTTGCGGGCCGGCTTGCTCGGCGCGGCCGGGCGGACGGTGCCGTCCGCCTCGACGGTCCCCACCGGTCCCTTGCGCGACGAGCGCGGAGACTGGAAGACCAGGACGACGCCCCCGAACATGAGGACGAAGCCGATCACCCCGAGCCAGGTCTGCGAGAGCGCAGCACCCAGCACGAGGAGGAGGAGGCCGCCGACGACGCCGACTCCAGCCAGGACATAGCGCAGCGCCGAACGTCGTCGTGGCGCCTGGAGCGTGTTCGCCAACCGCGGGTCGTCCGAGGTGAGCGCGCGCTCCATCTGCTCCAAGACCCGCTGCTCGTACTCAGACAGAGGCATGAGCACCCCGTTTCTCCACGGTGGTCGTGTGTCACCCTCAGGATAGATCGACATCCGCGGGGGTGGTAGTCGAGCGGGCCCTCGCGGGCCCCATGGCGATGGATCTCACCCCGAACCGCCCTCGGACCGCGTCGACGGCCTCCTCGACCCGACGCCGTGTCGCGCTCGTCTCCTCGACCGCTTCCTCGAGCGTGGGCTGCACGACGGCCTCCGCACGGGGTTCGAGGCCCTCGGCGCGGACCCCCACGAGCCGGACGGCGAGACCTCGCAGGTCGACGCCCGCGACGAGCTCGCGCGCCACGAGGTAGATCTCGCGGGCGACGTCCGTCGGGGCGCCGAGGGTCCGCGCGCGGGTCACCGTGCGGAAGTCGCTCGTCCGGACCTTCACGCTCACGGTGCGCGCGACGAGATCCTGGTGGCGCAGCCGGCCGGCGCACCGGTCCGCGAGCTCGAGCACGCGCGCCTGGACCGCCGAGAGGTCGCGCAGGTCGTGTGCGAACGTCGTCTCGGCACCGATGCTCCGCTCCGACCGCTCCGGCTGGACCGGCCGGGGGTCGCGCCCCCACGCGAGGTCGTGCAGGTGCGCTCCCGCGACCTTGCCGACCGCCGTCTGGAGCGACGCCACGTCCGTGTCGGCGAGCTCCGCGACCGTGCGGATGCCCCACTGCGCGAGCGCGCTCTCGGTCCGCTCCCCCACGCCCCACAGCGCGCCGACGGGCAGCGTGCGCAGGAACGGGACGGTGGCGGCCGCCGGAACGAGGAGGACGCCGTCGGGCTTGGCGTGCGTCGAGGCCAGCTTGGCGACGAACTTGTTCGTCGCGATCCCGACCGAGCAGGTGATGCCGTGCTCGGCCCGCACGCGACGCCGGAGCTCGGCCGCGATCCGCGTCGGAGGCCCGAGGCGCCGCCGCGCCCCGCTCACGTCGAGGAAGGCCTCGTCGACGCTCACCTGCTCCACGAGCGCGGTGATCTCGCCGATCGCCGCCATGACCGCGCGGGAGACCTCGTAGTAGCGCGTGTGGTCCGGCGGGACGACGATCGCCTGCGGGCACAGCCGGCGCGCGGTCACCATCGGCATCGCCGAGTGGACGCCGAAGGCCCGCGCCTCGTAGGTCGCCGCGAGGACGACGCCTCGTTCCGCGCCGCCGACGATGACCGGGCGCCCCACGAGCTGGGGACGTCGGGCGAGCTCGACGGACGCGAAGAACGCGTCCATGTCGACGTGGAGGATGGAGCACCCCTCCTCGTCGTCACCCCAGTCACGGCGGACGACCGCGCGCGGCCCGCGGCTCATCGCCGCCTCACCGGGCGCTCGGCGCAGGGCACGCCAGGGTCACGACGCCACCGTCCGCAGACCGGGGAGCCGGACGAACCCGGCATCCGGGTCGACGAGCATCGCGACCTCGTCGCGGAAGTCCTCGGCGCACGCCATGAGCTCGTCGGCCCGGCGCGGGTCCACGGCGTCGAACCGACCCGCGTCGACGGCGGCGCGGACGCGCGCCCCGCTCGCGAAGTAGCCGGACCACGCGGCGAGCGACGCCTCGGCGTCCGCGAGCTGGTCCCACACCGACCGGGCCCGTCCGCGACGCACCGGCCGGGCACGCAGCGCGACGACCGCCGCTGCGGCGCGCAGGGCACCGAGATGGGCGTGCACGAACCGCTCGCCCGCGTCCTGCGCGAGCGCCGCCGAGACGAGCTCCGCGTCGGCGCGCTCCAGCAGCCGACGGACCTCGGCGGGGACGGCGACGGTCCCCCTCGCGCCTGCTTCGTTCGACATCGCGCACCTCCTCCTCCACTATCGAACACCTGTTCGATTCTGTCAACGTCGGGCGCCCTCCAGCCCGTACGGTGAGCACATGGCTCGCCGCACCACCCGACGTTCCTCAGGGTCCTCCGCACCACCCACACCGTCCCGGCGGCGGGGCAGCGGGGGCCGCGGCGGGACCGTCGTGCCGGAGCTCCCGACCGGGCCCGTGCCGACGTCGACGGGGACCGCGCACGTCGAGCGCGACCCGGACCTCCCGTCGGCCGTCACGCTCTACGTCAACGGCGTCCCGAGCTCGTACCTCGACCTCGACGACCCCGGGACGCTCGCGTTCGAGTACATGCAGCAGATGGCGGCCGTCGTGGAGGAGCTCTCGCCCGGGCCGCTGCGCGCGCTGCACCTCGGCGCGGCGGGGTGCAGCCTGCCCCGCTGGGTCGAGCACAACCGGCCTGGCTCGAGCCAGCTCGGGGTCGACCTCGACGCCCGCCTGCTCGAGCTGGTGCGCACGTGGTTCGACCTGCCCCGGGCACCGCGCCTTCGGCTGCGTCCCGACGACGCACGGCGCGCGGTGGCGAGCCTGCCCGACGCCTCGTACGACGTCGTCGTGCGCGACGTGTTCGACGGCGACCGCACGCCCGACCACCTCGCGACCTTCGGCATGGCGGTCGAGGTGCACCGCGTCCTGCGCCCGGGCGGCGTCTACCTGGTGAACTGCGCCGACCGTCCGCCGCTCACGACGGCGCGCCGCGAGGCCGCGACCCTCGCGGCCGCGTTCGGGGAGACGTCCGCAGCGGAAGGCAGGGTCGCGGCGATCGCGGAGCCCGCGCAGCTCAAGGGCCGGCGGTACGGCAACGTCGTGCTGGCCGCGGTCCGTGCCGGGTCGGGTGCGCCGAGCCTGGCCAGCACGACGCTGGCGCGTGCCGTCCGCTCGCTCGCCGTCCCGGCGCGCGTCGTCACGGGCGACGAGCTCCGCGCGTTCGTGGGCACCGCGCCGGTGCTCGACGACCCCGAGGAGGCGCGGACCGGCGGCACCGCGGCGGACGGGTCGTGAGACGCGACAGGAGCCGCGCCCGAGGGGGCGCGGCTCCTGCACTGCTGCGACGACCGGGTGGCCCGGCCGCCAGACGTCGTCGACGTCAGAGCGGACGGACCTTCTCCGCCTGCGGGCCCTTCGGCCCCTGGGTGATCTCGAACTCGACCCGCTGCGCCTCGTCGAGCGTGCGGTACCCGTTCGACTCGATCGCCGAGTAGTGCACGAAGACGTCGGCACCGCCGCCGTCCTGCGCGATGAAGCCGTAGCCCTTCTCGGCGTTGAACCACTTCACAGAACCCTGCGCCATGCTCTTCCTCTGACCTTCTGTCCATCCGGGGACATCAGCGAGCGGACCCTTCGTCCACCCCCGTGCGCCGCAATGCCATGTCCCACGTCCTTCGCCGGCGCCCCGGCCGTGTGCGGCCGACAGGCCCGACGCCGGACCACCCCGCCGGGCGGACCCACGTACCGGCCCTGCACCGGGTCGTGCGCAAGTACGTCACTGCAACGAGTGACAGTGTGGCACGGACCACGTCCGGTCCGCCATGGAACTCGCCACCTCTCGTGATGATTTTTCGGCACATTCCACCCCGGTCCGCGGACCGGGGCGAGCCGGGTCGACGCGGCTCAGTCGCCCGACTGCTGGGCGAGGAAGCGCTCGAACTCGGCACCGAGCTCCTCGGCCGTCGGGATCGGCGCGGACTCCGCGAGCAGGCTCGTGCGCCCGACGGAGCGCGCGAACGCGTCGTACTGCTCCTCGAGGGCGCGCACCACCGCGGCGACCTCCTCGGAGTCGCGCACCTGCCGCTCGACCTCGGTCTTCGCGTCCTGCACCGCCTCCGCGAGCCCGCTCGTCGCGAGCTCCAGACCGGTGACGCGCTGCACGTGCTCGAGCGCGACCACCGCCGCCGGCGGGTACGACGACTGCGCCAGATAGTGCGGCACGTGCACGGTGACGCCGAGCGCGTCGTGCTCCGCCCGGCCGAGCCGCAGCTCCAGCAGGGCCGCCAGGCTGGCCGGGACCTTCACCGTGCCGAACCACGACGTGTGCTCCCCCAGCAGCTCCGGGCGCGTCGCGTGGGCGGTGACCGACAGGGGCCGCGTGTGCGGGATCCCCATCGGGATGCCGTGGAAGCCGACCGTGAGCGACACGCCCAGGCGCTCGACGACGTCGCGCACCGCCGCGACCACGCGCTCCCACTGCACGTCGGGCTCGGCGCCGTGCAGCAGCAGGAACCCCGTCCCCTCGGCGTCGCGCACGTGGTCGATCACCAGGTGCGGCTCGTCGTAGTCGGACCAGCGGTCCGTGCTGAAGGTCATCGTGGCGCGCTTGGAGCGGTAGTCCAGGAGCTGGTCGACGTCGAACGTCACCACACGGGTGACCTCGCCGATCCCCAGCAGGTGGTCGACCGCGACCTCGCCCGCGCTGCCCGCGTCGACGAACCCCGCGACGGCGTGGAGCAGCACGGGCCCCGCGCCCGGCTCGGGCGGCGTGGGCCACAGGCGTGCCACGGCCTGCTCGTCGAGCTCGTAGATCCCGCGAGGGTCCAGCATGCATCCTCCTCGTGACGTCCTTCGCCCGTGCGCTGCCGACGGCGCGCGACGGGCCTGACGAGGACAACACGGCTCGTCCCGCGGTTCTTCCCGACCCGGCGAGAATGGCTCGGGCCCGGCGGCGGGTCGCCGGACCGGGCCCGCGCCGGGTCAGCGACCGGGCAACCGCACCACGGAGACGAAGAAGTCGTCGATCTGGCGCACCACGTCGATGAAGCGGTCGAAGTCGACCGGCTTGGTGACGTAGGCGTTGGCGTGCAGCGAGTAGCTGCGCACGACGTCCTCCTCGGCCTCCGACGTCGTCAGCACGACGACCGGGATCTTGCGCAGCGCCTCGTCCGCCTTGAGCTCGGCGAGGACCTCGCGCCCGTCCATCCGGGGCAGGTTGAGGTCGAGCAGGATCAGGTCCGGCGTCGGGGCGCCCTCGTGCTCGCCCTCCTTGCGCAGGAACTGGAGCGCGCTCACCCCGTCGGAGACCACCGAGAGGCGGTTGGTGACCTTGTGGTCCTCGAACGCCTCGCGCGTCATGAGCACGTCGCCGGGGTCGTCCTCCACCAGGAGGACGTCGATCGGCTTGCTGCCGTGGCTCATGCGGGGCTCTCCTCGTCGTCGTGGCGCGCGCGGGCAGGGATCACTCGGGGATCACTGCTCCGCGCCGTCGTGGTCGGAGCGAGCGTAGCCGACCTGCGCGTGCACGTACGCGTGGGCGAGCGTGAAGCGGATCGTCGTCCCGCCCTCGCGCGGCTCGATCCAGATCCGGCCACCGTGGTACTCGACGATGCGCTTGCACAGCGCGAGGCCGATCCCGGTGCCCTCGTACACGTCCTTGGCGTGCAGGCGCTGGAAGATGACGAACACGCGCTCCGCGTACTGCGGGTCGATCCCGATCCCGTTGTCCTCGACGGAGATCTCCCAGTGGGTGTCGCGTGCGAGCACGCCCACGTGCACGACCGGCGGCCGGTCGGGGTCGCGGAACTTCAGCGCGTTGCCGACGAGGTTGGCCAGGAGCTGGTGCAGGAGCGCCCGCTCGCCGACGACGACGGGCAGCGGGTCGTGCGTGATGCTCGCCCCCGTCTCCCCGATCTTCTCGGACAGGTCCTCGAGCACGCCCTCGAGCTCCCGCTCGAGGTCCACGTCGACGCGCTCGTTGCCCGTCCGGCCGACCCGCGAGAAGCCGAGCAGGTCCTGGATGAGCCGCTGCATGCGCTTGGCGCCGTCGACCGCGAAGTCGATGTACTGGTCCGCGCGGTCGTCGAGCTCGCCGCCGTACCGCTTCTTGAGGAGCTGCGTGAAGCTCGCGACCTTGCGCAGCGGCTCCTGGAGGTCGTGGGACGCGACGTAGGCGAACTGCTCGAGGTCGCGGTTGGACCGCTCGAGCTCGCGCGCCTGCTCCGCGAGGAGCTCGTGCGAGCGGGCGGCGTCCTCGTGCGACGCCTTGATCTCGGCGACCTGGTTCACGAGCTCGACGCGCATGTGCTCGACGTCCTGGGCGAGGTCCGCGATCTCCGCCGGGCCGGAGGTCACGACCGGCTCGTCGAGGCTCCCCGAGCTCACGAGCCGCACACGGTGCGCGAGCTCGGCCATCGGCTCGGTGACCCAGCGCTTGAGGCACACCCAGAGGATGATCCCGACCGCGAGCGCCGAGCCGACGAGGACGAGGACGCTCCCGAAGAGGGCCCGGCTCCAGCGGTCGAGCGTGTCGAGCCGCTCGACGCGCTCGGCGCGGATCGCGTCGACGTACCGGGCGGTGTCGGCCCGTGCGTCGGCGAACAGCTCGGCCCCGTGCGCCTGGTCCACGGCACGCACCCGCCCCGGGCCGTCGTCCTCGGTGGTCGCGATCGCGGGCTCGGCGTAGTCGGTGACCCAGGTGCGCACCGACGCGTCGGCCTGGGCGAGCGTCGCCGTCTGCTCCTCGTCGAGCCCGAGCAGGTCCACGAGCGCGGGGTCCGGGACGACGCCCTCGGCGTCCGTCCCGACCGCTCGGGTGTAGGCCTCGAGCGCCGTGTCGTCGCCGGTCGCGACGTACGCGCGCACCGCCACCTCGGCGTCGAGCAGGCCCACGTACGCGGCGTCCGCCTCGGTCACCGCGTCGAAGAACGGCCCGGTGACCTCGTCCTGGATGGTCAGCACGCGCGAGAGGGCGATGGCCGACGTCGCGAGCACGCCGAGCAGGATCACGCCCGCGACGACGAGCGCCCACCCGAGCCGGCGGCGCAGGGTGGGGGCGCGCCGGCGCCCCGCGTGCCCCGTGCCGGTCGTCTCGCTCACCGTCGGCGTCACCGGGCCCACTCGTCCGAGTCCGCGAGGGTCGCCGTGCGCTCGCCGGGGGTGCCCTCGTCCCCGCCCCAGCCGAGCACGAGGAGCGCGGCGTCGTCCGCCAGCGGGCCGCCGTGCAGGTCGCGCACGCGGCGGAAGACGCGCTCCACGACCCCCTCGACGCCCTGCTCGAGCGCGCGGTCGACCGCACTGCGCAGGCCGTCGACGCCGACGCGCTCGGGGCGGGCGCGGGGCCCCGCCGAGGTCCCCGGCCCGGCGACCGTCGCCTCGACGAGCCCGTCCGTGTAGAGCATGAGCGCCCAGCGCTCCCCGAGGTCGACGGACTGCGACGTCCACCCTCCCTGGACGGGGACCCCGAGCGCGCGGCCGCGCGCCGTGGGCGTGATCTCGGTCGCGGTGTCGCGCAGCAGGAGCGGCGCGAGGTGCCCCGCGAGGTAGACCTCCGCGCGTCGGCGGTCCGCGGAGACCACGACCTGGCAGAGCGTGACGAAGACCTCGGGGCGCGCGCGCTCGGGCACCAGGACGCGCTCCAGGAGCGGGAGGATGCCCTCCGGCTGGGTGTCGGAGAGCACGATGGTGCGCCAGGCCGTGCGCAGCGTCGCGCCCAGCGCGGCCTCGTCGGGACCGTGGCCCGCGACGTCGCCGATGACGCACAGCACCGTCCCGTCGGGGCGCTCGACCGCGTCGAAGAAGTCTCCGCCGAGCAGCCCGTTGCCGCCGGGGACGTAGCCCACCATGACGTCGAGCCGGTCGTCCTGGACGAGCGGCGTGGGCAGGAGCGCGCGCTCCAGCCGAGCGGTCTCGGCCGCCCGTACCTCGCTGCGGTACAGCGCGCGCTGCTGCTCGACGGACATGCGCCGCTGCACGGCGTAGCGCACCGACCGGCCCAGGAGGTCGCCGTCGACCTCCCCCTTCACCAGGTAGTCGTCGGCGCCGGCCGCGACGGCCTGGACGCCGAGGTCGATGCCCGAGTGCCCGGTGAGGACCACCAGGGCGGGCGGGTGGGTGCCGGTCCGCACGCGCTCGACCGCCGACAGCCCGACGGAGTCGGGCAGCCCGAGGTCCAGCAGGACGCAGTCGACGGGCCGCGAGACGAGCATCTCGAGCGCGGCGTCGAGCGTCGTGGCGCGGTGGAGCTCGACCGTGAGGTTGCCGTCCGACAGCAGCTCCTCGACGAGGACCGCGTCCCCGTCGTCGTCCTCGACGAGGAGGATGCGCAGCTCGTCCGTCGGGGCGAGGACCGCGCGCTCGGACAGCGCCTGGTCACGCGCGCCGGCCTCGTCGCCCCGCGCAGAGGGTCGCGCGGGGACCTGACGGTCGGTCCCGGTCACGACGCCCGCTCCCCTCTGGTCGCCATGGCCCACGATCCTAGCGTCAGCCGCGCGTCAGGCCCGGTCACGGGTGCGGGACGCGCCGACGACCGGTCCGGGGCCGGGCGCCCGTGGGCCATAATGGACGGCCGTGTCACGGGCGGGTGCTCGGGCGCGACGCCCGGCCGAGGGAAGGGACAGCGTGGGACGCAACGACGAGCTCCGGCTCGAGCAGGAGGTCGTGGACACCCTCTACGCGCGCCTCGACGAGCTGCGTGCCGCCGCCCGCGCGCGGCTCGACGGCGTCCGTCGGTCCGGACCGTCCGGCTCGCCGCAGAACCGGAGCGAGCGCGACGCGTTCGCGACGCTGTACGAGGACCGCGTCGCACAGCTCGACGCGGTCGAGGACCGGCTCGCGTTCGGCCGGCTCGACCTCGACGACGGCACGCGCCGCTACGTCGGGCGCATCGGCCTGACCGACGCCGAGCACACGAGCCTCCTCACCGACTGGCGAGCGCCCGCGGCGCAGTCGTTCTACCGCGCGACGGCGGCCCACCCCGACGGCGTCGTCCGACGGCGCCACCTGGTGACGCGCGGGCGGGACGTGACAGGCCTCGAGGACGAGCTCCTGGACCTGGACGCGCCCGAGGCCGTGACCGGGACGACGCTCTCGGGCGAGGGCGCGCTCCTCGCCGCGATGGCGGCGGGCCGCACCGGGCGCATGGGCGACATCGTCGCGACGATCCAGTCCGAGCAGGACACGATCATCCGGTCCGGGCTGGCCGGCGCGCTCGTCGTCCAGGGCGGCCCGGGCACGGGCAAGACGGCCGTCGCCCTGCACCGCGCCGCGTACCTTCTCTACGCGCACCGGAGGGTGCTGGAGCGCTCGGGCGTCCTCCTCGTCGGTCCGAGCCACTCGTTCCTGCGCTACATCGACCAGGTGCTGCCGTCGCTCGGCGAGACCGGGGTCGTCAGCACGACGATCGCCGACCTCCTCCCCGGCGTCGTCGCCGACGGCGCGGAGGACCCCCGCGTCGCCCGCGTCAAGGGCCGGGCCGTCATGGCCCGGGCGGTGCGACGCGCGGTGCGCGCGCGCGAGCGCGTGCCCGCGGCGGACGTCCCGGTGCGCCTCGACGGCCACGACCTGCTGATCCGGCGCCGCGACGTCCGCGACGCGATCGCCAAGGCCCGGCGGACCCACAAGCCTCACAACCTCGCGCGCGTGACGTTCGTCCGCGAGATGCTCTCGCGGCTCGTCGACCAGTACGGCCGCCAGCTCGGCGAGCCGCTCGTCGGCGAGGACCGCGCGCTCGCCCTCGAGGACCTGCGCTCCCACCGCGACGTGCGCGTCGCGCTCAACCTCGCGTGGCTGCCCCTCACGCCGGAGCGCCTCGTCGAGGACCTCTGGACCAAGCCGCACCGGCTCGCCGAGGCGGCGCCCGAGCTCACGCCGGCCGACCGGCACCTGCTGGAACGGCCGAAGGGATCGCCGTGGACTCCTGCGGACGTCCCGCTCCTCGACGAGGCCGCCGAGCTGCTCGGCGAGGACGACCAGGCCGAGCGGGCCGAGGCCGCCGCACGCGCGGCGCAGCGCGCGCAGGACCTGGAGTACGCGCGGCAGGTGCTCGAGTCGTCGGGCGCCGGCGGCGGGATCGTCGGCGCGGACGTGCTGGCCGAGCGCTTCTCCGCGAGCGGCCCGCGCCTCACGACCGCCGAGCGCGCCGCGCAGGACCGCACGTGGACGTACGGTCACGTCGTGGTCGACGAGGCGCAGGAGCTCTCGGCGATGGCGTGGCGCATGCTCGTGCGCCGGTGCCCGACGCGCTCGTTCACCGTCGTCGGCGACGTCGCGCAGACGTCGTCGCTCGCGGGCGCGCGCTCGTGGAAGGGCATGCTCGACCCGGTGTTCCGCGACGCGTGGCGCCTCGCCGAGCTGACCGTCAACTACCGCACCCCGGCCTCCGTGGCCGACGCCGCACGCCGCGCAGCCCTCGCCGCCGGCCTGCCGGTCTCGCCGCTGACGTCCGCGCGCGACGTGGAGGACGCGCTGCGCGTCGTCGAGGCGGCGCCCGACGACCTCGCCGCCCTGGTCCGGGCCGAGGCCGAGGCCGCCCGCGCGGAGTTCGTCGCCGCGGAGTCGGGGCGCGTCGCCGTCGTCGCCGCCGCGCCGGCCGTCGCGGAGCTGGGCGTCGCTCTCGGCCTCGAGGACGCCGGTCCGGACGCCCCGGTCGCGGTGCTCGACCCGGTCCAGGTGAAGGGGCTGGAGTTCGACGCCGTCGTGCTCGTGGAGCCCTCCGACATCGCGACCGGCCCGTCAGGCGCGTCGGACCTCTACGTCGCCATGACCCGCCCGACCCAGCGCCTGGTCGTGGTGCACGCTCGCGCGCTCCCCGCGGGCGTCGCCGGCACCGGACCGGGTGCCGAGACGCGAACGAGCGCCCAGACGACCACCCCGGTGAGCACGGACGCGGACGGCGGTGCGCGCGTCGCCCCGTGACGCGGCGGGTCCGGGCCGCGCGGGTCGGACGTTCACCTCGTCCCGAAGGTCAAGACCCGTTTGGTCCGGACCGCGGACCGGGCGCACCATGGGAGCGTGCTACGCGCCCTCCTCCTTGAAAACCTGCACCCTCTCGCTGCCTCGAACCTCGAGGCGGCGGGGATCGACGTCACCGTCCGCACCGGCGCCCTCGACGAGTCCGAGCTGATCGAGGCCCTCGACGGGGTCCACCTGCTCGGCATCCGGTCCAAGACGAACGTCACCGCGAACGTGCTCGAGAACGCCCCCGACCTGGTGGCGCTCGGCGCGTTCTGCATCGGCACGAACCAGATCGACCTGCGCTCCGCCGCGACGCAGGGCGTCGCCGTGTTCAACGCCCCGTTCCAGAACACGCGCTCCGTGGTCGAGCTCGCGCTCGCCGAGATCATCGCGCTCACGCGCCGCCTCACCGAGCGCGACCGCGCGCTGCACGAGGGCCGCTGGGACAAGTCGGCGGAGGGCGCGCACGAGGTCCGGGGCCGCACGCTCGGCATCGTGGGCTACGGCAACATCGGCACCCAGCTCTCGGTCGTGGCGGAGAACCTCGGCATGTCCGTGGTCTTCTACGACACGGCGGAGAAGCTCGCGCTCGGCAACGCGCGCCGCATGGACACGCTCGACGAGCTGCTCGAGCAGGCGGACGTCGTCACGCTGCACGTCGACGGCCGCCAGGGCAACGCCGGGCTGTTCGGCGCCAAGCAGTTCGCCCGCATGCGCCAGGGCTCGATCTTCCTCAACCTGTCGCGCGGGTTCGTCGTGGACTACGGCGCGCTGCGCGAGGCGATCGTCGAGGGCCGTGTGGCCGGCGCGGCGGTCGACGTGTTTCCGCACGAGCCCAAGCGCAAGGGCGACGCGTTCGACTCCGAGCTGCGCGGCCTGCCGAACGTCATCCTCACCCCGCACATCGGCGGCTCGACGGAGGAGGCGCAGGAGGCGATCGGCCAGTTCGTGTCGGCCAAGCTGCGCGACTACCTCACGACGGGGTCGACGACGCTCAGCGTCAACGTGCCGAACCTCGCGCTCGAGCAGACCACCGGGATCACGCGCATCACGCACCTGCACCGGAACACGCCGGGCGTCCTCGCGGCCGTCAACGCGACGCTCGCGGAGCACGGTACGAACATCGAGGGCCAGCTGCTCGCCACCCGTGGCGAGATCGGCTACGTCGTCACCGACGTCGGCTCGCGCGTCGAGCCCGCCGTGATCGACGCGCTGGCGGCGATGGAGCAGACGATCGCCCTGCGCGTCCTGGACTGACGCCCACCGCGAGCGATCTCGCCGCGTGCGCCGGTCGCCCGGCGCACGCGGCGAAGGTCCTCGGGCGGCGTGACCTTCGCCGCTGAGCGCCCCGTCCGCGTCGGTGCCACGATGAGGCATGACCGGATACACGCACGACGGGCCGCAGATCCTCGACGCCGACGCGTCGTGGGAGCTCGTGGAGGGGACCCACGTCGCACGCCTCGCCGTGAGCGTGCGGGGCGAGCCGGACATCTACCCCGTCACCGTGCGGGCGCACGAGCGCACGCTCGCGTTCCGCACCGTGCCGGGGACCAAGCTCGCGACCCTCGCGACCAACGAGCGCGTCGCGCTCGAGTGGGACCACGTCGACGACGACGGGGCATGGAGCGTCGTCGCCCGCGGGACCGCCCACCGGGTCCGGAGCGAGCACGAGGTGGACGCCGTCCAGGACGGTGCGGACCCGCTGGTCCCCACGGTCGACGTGCCGACCGAGGAGTGGGTCGTGGTCGAGGCCCGCGAGCTCACGGGACGTCGCTTCGCCCGCTCGGAGGACTGACCCCGGACACGCGTCGTCCGGCCGCCCCGCGCGGGACGACCGGACGACGGGACGCAGGTCAGCCGGACTTGCGGCGGAACGTGCGCTGGACCGGGCCGACGGTCTCGGAGCCGTGGACCGACCCGGTGTTGGTCTCCCCGTCGGCCGTCCGGTGGCGCGCCGCGTTCTTCCGGTCGAGCGCCTCCCGGAACTTCGCCTTGGCCTCGTCGGTCGGTGCGGTCTCTGCAGCGGATCGCTGCTGGTCGGACGCCATGGCGGTCTCCTCGTCGGTGGGGAACTCGGTCGTGCACTGCGGTCGGCCCGACGGTGCGGGCACCTCGTCAGCCTCCCGCACCCTGTCGCCGGACGCCACCTGATTTGTCCCCCGGCCCGCTGGCTCCCCGGCGGCCGTCGGACGGCGTCGGGTAGCGTCGGCACCGTGCCGCCCGACGCCTCCCCCGCTCCCGCCGCCCGACCGGCCGCGCCGCCGTCGCCCACGGACCGCGCCTCGCTGCCGCACCGCCGTCTCGGTCGTTCCGGGCTCGCGCTACCGACCGTCTCGCTGGGGCTGTGGCAGAACTTCGGCGACGCCGACCCTCGGGCGACCCAGCGCGAGATCGTGCTGCACGCGGTCGACCGCGGGGTGACCCACCTCGACCTCGCGAACAACTACGGCCCACCGGGCGGAGCGGCGGAGGAGTCGCTGGGGCGCCTGCTCGCGCGCGAGCTGCGGCGGGTCCGCGACGAGCTCGTCGTGACGACCAAGGCCGGCTACCGCATGGGGCCCGGTCCTTACGGCGAGGGCGGCTCCCGCAAGTACCTGCTCTCCTCCCTCGACGCGTCGCTGCGCAGGCTCGGGCTCGACCACGTCGACATCTTCTACTCCCATCGCTTCGACCCGACGACGCCGCTCGAGGAGACCGTCGGCGCGCTCGCCACCGCGGTCCGCTCGGGACGCGCGCGGTACGCAGGCATCTCCTCCTACTCGGCGCGCCGCACCCGGGAGGCCCTGCGTGTCGCGGAGCGGCTCGGGGTCGACCTCGTCGTGACCCAGGTGTCGTACTCGATGCTCAACCGGTGGGTCGAGGAGCCCGACCCGCACGATCCCGCGGGCGCGTCCGTGCTCGACGTCGCCGGGGCCGAGGGCCTGGGCGTCGTGGCCTTCTCGCCGCTCGCCCAGGGGATGCTCACCGACCGGTACCTGCGCGGGGTCCCGGACGACTCCCGAGCGGCCCGCGGCGGACCGCTGCGCCCGGCGTTCCTCTCGGACGCGAACCTCGACCACGTGCGCCGGCTCGACGGCCTCGCCCGTGCCCACGGACGCAGCCTCGCCACGACGGCGATCCTCTGGGCGATGCGGGACGAGCGCGTCACCTCGGTCCTGCTCGGCGCGAGCTCGACGCGCCAGCTCGACGAGAACCTCGCCGCGCTCGACGCGCCAGGTCTCTCCGCCGAGGAGCTCGCGGCCGTCGACGCGCTGCCCGCGGACACGGGCATCAACATCTGGGCGTCGCGGTCCAGCGACCTGTAGCACCGCAGGCGCGGTCCGATGGCGACGCGGGGACGAAAGACGGAGCGCGGTGTCGCCGCCTCAGGCCTGCGGCGCGGGCTCCTCGCTCGCGTCCGCGGCGGCGTCGTCCGTGCCCTCGGCCTGCGCCGCCGACTCGCGCTCCTCGCGCTCGACCCGGAGCGAGGTGATCGCGCTCTCGAAGTCCTCGAGCGAGTCGAACGCCTGGTAGACGCTCGCGAAGCGCAGGTAGGCGACCTCGTCGAGCTCACGCAGCGGCCCGAGGATCGCGAGCCCGATCTCGTACGCGTCGAGCTCGGCGCTGCCGCTCGCCCGGATCGTCTCCTCCACGCGCTGCGCGAGCACCGCGAGGTCGTCCTCGTTGACGGGGCGCCCCTGGCAGGCCTTGCGCACGCCGTTGACGATCTTCTCGCGCGAGAAGGGCTCCGTGACGCCCGAGCGCTTGACCACGGACAGGCTCGCGGTCTCGATCGTCGTGAAGCGGCGGTTGCACTCGGGGCACTGACGACGCCGACGGATCGACGCGCCGTCGTCCGAGGTGCGCGAGTCGACGACGCGGGAGTCCGCGTGGCGGCAGAACGGGCAGTGCATGGCAGGCTCCTCCGCGGGTTCGCGCCGACGGGTCGGCGCGACGAACG
Organism: Cellulosimicrobium sp. E-16; assembly: GCF_049913115.1. Taxonomy (NCBI): domain Bacteria; kingdom Bacillati; phylum Actinomycetota; class Actinomycetes; order Micrococcales; family Promicromonosporaceae; genus Cellulosimicrobium; species Cellulosimicrobium sp. E-16. The sequence continues at coordinate 1,991,417 of NZ_CP183974.1, read as the reverse complement.
TATGCCGTCGCGGCAGGGCGGTGCAACACGCCTCCGACCTCGGGGCCCGCGGAGGGTGGGACGACCGCGCGCAGGAGGCCGCCCGTGGACAGCAGAACGGGGGCGGTCGTGGTCGACCGCCCCCGTCGGGACGCCCCCGTCCCCATCACGCGCGTGACTCGCCTCACGCGCGGCGACGTGCACAGGAGTCGCGGTGGACCGCGTGCTCCTCGCCTCGTCCGCCCAGCCCCCCAGCCGGCGTTGTGAGGTGAGACTAACTTAGGTGGGCCTAATCAGGGATGCAACCCCTGCACCCCGACACACGAGGGTTTCCTGCCGTGTCCTGCGCCACACCGGAGTCGGGCCCGCCGACGACGACGGACGGCGCGGCTCCTACGCCGATGCCGGGAGAAGGATCTTCTGCCCGGCCTGGAGGCCGGACGACGAGAGCCCGTTGAGCTCGGCGAGCCCGCTCACGACGTCCCGGAGATCCTCGCCCGGAGCCGCTACGCCCTGCGCGAGCTCCCACAGCGTCTCCCCCGCGGCCACGACGTGGACCCGGACCTCCACAGGCTCACCTGGTCCACTCGCGACGGCGACGCCCACGCGCGCGGCGAGCAGCAGCACCACGGCCGCGAGGAGCACGAGGACCACGCGACCCCGCCGCGTGAGCCGCAGTGGTCGCTCTCCCGCGCGCCCCGGCGCCGCAACTCCGCCCGAGGGGCCGAGCGGCCCGATCGTCGAGATCGCCATCGCATCCATGCCTGCTCCGTCCCGGCTCGCGGGCCCGATCGCCTTCCCCGGTCGATCGGACGCCGCGAGCCCTTCGTCTGCGCGCCGACCAGGTTGATCGAACACGTGTACGTAGAACATCTGTACGAAGGTCTATCACGAACGACCGACAGAGTCGAGACATGCTCGAACAGGTGTTTGATTCGTGTCGCAACCTCCCCTAGCCTGGGGTCAGGTCGGTTCGCCGGACATGTCCGCTCGGACCTGGAGGAACGACCGAGGTCCCGGGGCGCACGTCCCGGGGAGGGGAGGCCGCAGGCCGGGAGGCGTCGGCGGCCGCGACGGACGAAGGCGGAGCGACCATGGCGGCACGAGGCACGGACAGGGCACGGGGGCTCGCCGAGGTGCGCGAGCTCCCGGACGGGTCGGCAGGGGGTGACGGGCTCACGCCGCGGCAGCGCCTCGTGCTCGAGACCATCCGCGCATGCGTCGAGCAGCGTGGCTACCCGCCGAGCATGCGAGAGATCGGCGAGGCCGTGGGCCTGACGAGCCCGTCGTCCGTGAAGCACCAGCTCACGACGCTCGAGCGCAAGGGCTTCCTGCGCCGCGACCCGAACCGTCCCCGCGCGATCGAGGTCGTCCAGCCGGACGACGCGCGCCGCGCGACCCCGCTCGGGGCGGCGGGCGCCGCGCCCCAGCCCACGTACGACGAGGCGCACCCCGCGCCGTCGTACGTCCCGGTCGTCGGACGCATCGCCGCTGGCGGGCCGATCCTCGCGGAGCAGGTCGTCGAGGACGTCTTCCCGCTGCCCCGCCAGCTCGTCGGCGAGGGCGAGCTCTTCCTCCTGCGGGTCCAGGGCGACTCGATGATCGACGCCGCGATCTGCGACGGAGACTGGGTCGTCGTGCGCCGCCAGCCGGTCGCGGAGAACGGCGAGATCGTCGCGGCGATGATCGACGGCGAGGCCACGGTGAAGTCCCTGCGTCGCGCGGACGGCCACGTGTGGCTCATGCCGCACAACGCCGCGTACGACCCGATCCCGGGCGACGACGCCCAGGTCCTCGGGCGCGTCGTCTCCGTCCTGCGCAGCCTCTGAGCGACAGGGTCCTCCCCTCAGCACGCCGAGAGCCGGGTGGTCGTCGACCACCCGGCTCTCGCGGTGCGCGGGCCCGGTCGGTCAGAGACCGACGCGACGAGCCCCGGTCGGTCAGAGACCGAAGCGGCGGGCGACGGCGCGCAGCGACTCGGCGGACGAGCGCAGGCCGGCGAGCTCCGCGTCGGCCAGCGGGACCTCGACCCGCTCGGCGGCGCCCCGGCGGTCGACCAGCGTCGGAAGCGAGAGGCACACGTCGTCGAGCCCGTACGCGCCGTCGAGGAGCGTCGAGACCGGCAGGATGCGGTGCTCGTCGTCGAGCACGGCCTCGATGATGCGCGTGCCCGCGAGCCCGACTGCGTAGTTGGTCGCGCCCTTGCCCTCGATGATCCGGTAGGCCGACTGCACCACCTCGCGCGCGATGTCGTCACGGACCTCCCCCGTCAAGGGCCCCCGCCCGCCGAGGCCGGGCCACTCGAGGAGCGGCACGCCGCCGATGGTCGCCGAGCTCCACAGCGGGATCTCGCTGTCGCCGTGCTCGCCCGCGATGTACGCGTGGACGTTCTGCACCGCGACGCCGCAGTGCTGGGCCACGAGGAAGCGCAGGCGCGACGAGTCGAGCACCGTCCCGCTGCCGAAGAGCTGCGTCGGCGGCAGCCCCGAGAACTTGAGCGCCGCGTACGTGACGATGTCGACGGGGTTGGTCACCATGACGTAGACCGCGTCCGGGGCGACCTCCACCAGCCCGGGCAGGATCGTCCGCATGAGGCCGATCGTGCCCTCGGCGAGGTCGAGCCGCGTCTGGCCCGGCTTCTGCTTCGCCCCGGCCGTCACGACGACCACGTCCGCCCCGGCGCACACCGCGACGTCGTCCGAGCCCTCGACCCGGGCCATCGGCATGAACTGGATGCCGTGCTGGAGGTCGAGCACCTCCGCCTCGACCTTCGCCCGGTTCACGTCCAGGAGCGCCACCGTGCGCGCGGCCCCGCGCATGAGGGCCGCGTACGCCAGCGTCGACCCGACGGCACCCGCGCCGACGATCGCCAGCTTGGTGGTCCGTGCGGCCCCTCCTGGACCGCCCGCGGTCGCGTCGCCGGTGCCGTGCGGGGACGTGCTCGTCGTCATCTCGCCTCCGTGAGAGTTCGGTGGGATCCCTGATGCTCCGGGAAAGGACTCAGCCTAGGGCGGCGAGGCGCCGCAGCGCAGCGGTAGCGACGTCGCGGTCGGTCGTCTGCCAGAACCCCGGCATCGAGCGCGCGAGGAACGAGCCGTAGCGCGCGGTCACGAGGCGCGGGTCGAGGACCGCGACCACGCCCCGGTCCGCAGTGGACCGCACGAGCCGACCGGCGCCCTGCGCCAGCAGGAGCGCGGCGTGCGTCGCGGAGACCTGCATGAACCCGTTGCCGCCCGCGGCCTCGACCGCACGGGCCCTAGCCGACTTGACCGGGTCGTCCGGGCGCGGGAACGGGATGCGGTCGATGAGCACGAGCTGGCACGACGGCCCTGGGACGTCGACTCCCTGCCACAGCGACAGGGTGCCGAACAGGCACGTCGCCGGGTCGTCGGCGAACTCGCGCACGAGCGTCGGGAGCTGGTCGTCGCCCTGGCACAGGATCGGCACGTCGAGCCGCTCGCGCATCGCCTCCGCCGCAGCGACCGCGGCGCGGCGTGACGAGAACAGGCCGAGCGTGCGCCCGCCCGCGGCCTCCACGAGCGCGGCGATCTCGTCGAGCTGGTGCTCCGTGGACGCCTCGCGGCCCGGCGTGGGCAGGCGCTTGGCGACGTAGAGGATGCCCTGCCGCGCGTAGTCGAACGGGCTGCCGACGTCGAGCCCGCCCCACCGCGGCGCGTCGGCGTCACCGCCCTCGCCATCGCTCCCGAGGCCGAAGGTGCGCGCCACGGCGTCGAAGCTTCCTCCGAGCGCGAGCGTCGCGGACGTGAACACCCCGGTCCGCTCGGCGAGCAGGTGCGTGCGGATGAGGCCGGCGACGCCCAGCGGGGCGGCGTGCAGGCGGCTCGCGCCCTCGCCGAACCGGTCGGCCGACCAGCCGCCCTCGCCGGGCCGCGAGCACCAGAGCACGTCGTGCCCGGTCGGGTCGGCGGCCATGCGCTCGGCGACCTCGAAGAGCTGGAGCATGGTCGACTGGGCCATCTTCAGCCCGGAGTCCGGCTGGGCGGGCTTGGTCACCCCGGTCTCCGGCTTGAGGGTCGAGAGGACCTCGCGCGCGGCGTCGCGCACCGCCGCGACGGCCGACCGCGCGCCGTCGGGCAGCCCGTCCGGGAACCGCTCGGCGGGCAGCGCACCGACGACCGTCCCGAACGCCGCCGACGCCGCGTCGAGCGCGTCCGTCGTGACGCCGCCGTGCCGGCGCGCGAGGCGCGCCGCGCTCTCGATCGCCGGCACCGACAGGTCGACCGTCGCGGCCGCCGTCACGCGGTCCGCGAGCTCGTGCGCCTCGTCGACGACGAGCACGTCGTGCTCGGGCAGCACGCCGGGCGACCCCATCGCGGCGATGCCGAGCATCGCGTGGTTGGTCACGACGACGTCGGCCTCGCGGGCCGTCGCGCGCGCCTTCTCGGGGAAGCACTCGGCGAGCATCGGGCACCGCTGCCCGAGGCACTCGAGCGCGGTGACGGAGACCTGGCGCCACGCCTTGTCGCTCACGCCGGGCACCAAGTCGTCCCGGTCACCGGTCGACGTCTCGTCGGCCCACTCCCGCAGACGCACGACCTGCTCGCCCAGCGCGGCTGCGCTGGTCCCGCCCCGCGCGGCGGGGTGGTCGGCGGCGCCCGCGGACTCGCCCGGCAGGTCGAAGAGCGTCGGCTCGTCGGCCGGGTACCCGCCCGCGACCTTGTGGACGCACAGGTAGTTGTGCCACCCCTTGAGGAGCGCGATGGTCGCGGGGCGCGGGAGACGGTCGGCCACCGCGTCGGCGACGAGCGGCAGGTCGCGCGTGATGACCTGGCGCTGGAGCGCGAGGGTCGCGGTCGAGACGATCACCCGCTCGTCGGTCGCGACGGCGTGCCGTACGGCCGGCACGAGGTACCCGAGCGACTTTCCGGTGCCCGTGCCCGCCTGGACGACGAGGTGCTCCGACGCCTCGATCGCCTCGGTGACCGCGCGCGCCATCGCGTGCTGGCCGTCGCGTCGCGCGCCGCCGAGGCGCGTGACGGCGACGTCGAGCAGCGCGTCGACGTCGGGCACGTCACCACTCGAGGTGCCGGCCGTCGTGCCCGGCCCCTCGGCGTCGACGCGGTCGGGGGCGGGTCGTGTGGAGGGGGGCACCCGCCGAGTCTACGGTCGGGCGCCCACGGGGCGGCGGCCCTGTGGACGGCGGCCCGGGCACGGCGCGACCCCGCACGGCGCGCGCCGTGCGGGGTCGTGGAGGACGCCGGGCCGGGTCTCCCGGCGCGACGCGCTCAGCCCTGGGTCGAGGCCCCGACGAGCTCGGTCGCGAGCGCCTGGGCGACGCGCCCGCGCAGGAGCGTGCCCTCGGGCGTGTGCTCCTCGTGGTCGATCTCGCCCTCGGTGTGCACGCGGTGCACGAGGTCGCCACGGTGGTAGGGCACGACGACGTCGATCTCGACGTCGGGACGGGGCAGCTCGTGCGCGATGAGCTCGCGCAGGTGCTCGATCCCCTCGCCCGTGTGCGCCGAGACCACCACCGTGCGCCGCTCGCGCAGCCGGATCCGCGCGATCGTCTCCGGGTCCGCGAGGTCCGCCTTGTTGAGGACGATCACCTCGGGCACGTCCTCCACGCCCGGGATGTCGGCCAGGACGTGCCGGACCGCCGCGATCTGGCCCTCAGGGTCGGGGTGCGACGCGTCCACCACGTGGAGCAGCAGGTCGGCGTCGCCGACCTCCTCGAGCGTCGAGCGGAACGCCTCGACGAGCTGGTGCGGCAACGCCCGCACGAACCCGACGGTGTCGGCGAGCGTGTAGACGCGACCGTCCTCGGTACGCGTGCGGCGCACCGTCGGGTCGAGGGTCGCGAACAGCGCGTTCTCGACGAGCACGCCCGCTCCCGTGATGGCGTTGAGCAGGCTCGACTTGCCCGCGTTCGTGTACCCGGCGATCGCGACGGACGGGATCGCGTGCCGCTTGCGCGACGCGCGCTTGGTCTCCCGGCCCGGGGCCATCGCCTGGATCTCGCGGCGCAGCTTCGCCATGCGGTTGCGGATGCGGCGGCGGTCCAGCTCGATCTTCGTCTCACCGGGACCTCGCGACCCCATGCCCGCGCCGGCGCCGCCGACCTGACCGCCGGCCTGCCGGGACATCGACTCGCCCCACCCGCGCAGGCGCGGGAGGAGGTACTCGAGCTGGGCGAGCTCGACCTGGGCCTTGCCCTCCCTGGACTTCGCGTGCTGGGCGAAGATGTCGAGGATCAGCGCGGTCCGGTCGATCACCTTGACCTTGACGATGTCCTCGAGCGCACGCCGCTGGGAGGGCGCGAGCTCGCCGTCGATCACGACGGTGTCCGCGCCGCTGGCGGCGACGACGTCGGCGAGCTCCGCCGCCTTGCCGGAGCCGAGGTACGTGCCCGGGTCGGGCTTCGCGCGGCGCTGGATCACGCCGTCGAGCACCTGGGAGCCTGCCGTCTCGGCGAGGGCCGCGAGCTCGCGCAGCGAGATCTCGGCCTCCTGCGCGGACGAGGGCGCGCCGTCCTCGCGCGGGTCGGAGCCGGGGCTCCACAGCCCGACGAGCACGACCTTCTCGAGGCGCAGCTGCCGGTACTCGACCTCGGTGACGTCCTCGAGCTCGGTCGACAGACCGACGACGCGGCGCAGCGCGCTGCGCTCCTCGAGCTCGAGCTGCTCGCCGTCGTGCCGTGCGTGGACCGTGCCGCCCTCGGCGCGCGCCGTCCCGGCCCGAGCGAGCACCCGCGCCACGACGTCGCTCGCGATGTCCCGCGTCGCGCCGGTCGGCTCGTCCTGAGCCGGGGTGGGAGTCGCTGGGCTCTGGGTCATGTGCCGCCTTTCGTCAGGGAGCGGCGCTCCTGCGCCGTGGTAGGAGAACAAGCGTGGCACGGGAAATCGTCCCGGGGCCAGCGGATAAGCGGGTGAGGCCCGGCTGGACGGGCCCGGTCGCCGTCGTCCGGGAGCCTGCCGCGTAGGATCGGCCGACGTGACCGAGGACCAGGACCCCGCCGCCGACCCCGCGCAGGACGGCTCGCACGACCACTACTTCACCGCGAAGCCGGCGTCCGCCGCCGAGCGCCGCACGATCTCCGTGCGCCTGGCCGGCCGGGACGTGGAGGTCGAGGTCGCGTCCGGCGTCTTCTCCCCCGGTCGCCTCGACCTTGGCACGCAGGTCCTGCTCCGCACCACCCCGTCGCTCGACGAGGTCGTGACGGCGCGGGCCGGCGGCGGCCCGGCGCACGTCCTCGACCTCGGCTGCGGCTGGGGCCCCGTCGCGCTGACCATGGCGCTCGAGGCTCCCGACGCGACCGTGTGGGCCGTCGACGTCAACGAGCGCGCGCTCGACCTCGTGCGTCGCAACGCGGAGCGGCTGGGCCTGACGAACGTCCGTGCCGTCGTCCCCGACGACGTTCCCGACGACGTCGCGTTCGCCGCGCTGTGGTCCAACCCGCCGATCCGGGTCGGCAAGGACGTCCTCCACGCGATGCTGCTGCACTGGCTCCCGCGCCTCGCGCGGGGCGCGAGCGCGCACCTCGTCGTGCAGCGCAACCTCGGGTCGGACTCGCTCCAGCGCTGGCTGGGCGAGGCGCTGCCGCCGCTCCTGCCGGGCGCGGTCGTCGAGCGCGCCGCGAGCGCGAAGGGCTTCCGGGTCCTGGAGGTCGTGGCGCCGGGCTGAGCCGGACCGCCGCACCGCCCGTGGCGGCCGTCCGTCAGACCGCGGTGCGCTCCGCCTCCGGCGTCCCGTCAGGGACGACCTCGTCGGTGTCGACGCGTGGGGCGCTCTCCGACCCGTCGTCGCTCTCGGGCACCGTGTCGTCGGCGTCCTCGGTCCCCGTCACGGAGGGGGCGGGCAGGAACGACGCGAGGTCGACCTCGCCCGCGTACACGAGCTCGGCGGGCCCCGCGAGCTCGACCCGGTCTCCCTCGAGCGCCCTCACGCGGACGGTCCCGCCCGGGACGTCGACGAGCCAGGTGTCCGGCGCGTCCGGGCCGCCCCAGACGCGGACCGCGAGCGCCGCGGCGCACGCGCCGGTGCCGCACGACGGCGTCTCCCCGACCCCGCGCTCGTGGACGCGCATGCGGACGCGCCCGACGAGCGTGCCGTCGTCGGCCGTCGTCTCGCCGAGCGGCACCACGAGCTCGACGTTCGTCCCGTGCGCCGGGTGCGGCTCGACGACGGGCGCCTCGGTGAGGTCGGCGCGGTCGAGCAGGTCCTCGCGCGCGACGGCGAGCACGGTGTGGGGGTTGCCGAGGTCGACGCTCAGCGCGGGGCGCGGGACCTCCCAGCCGCGCACGACCACCGTCGCGTCGTAGCCGTCGTGCAGCGCGGGACGGCCGCCGGGCAGGAACCAGCGGCCCATGTCGACCGCGAACCAGCCGTCGGCCTCCTTGCGCACGCGCTTGACGCCCGCGCGCGTCCCGACGGGCACCTCGGTCCCGCCCGCGAAGCTCACGAGCCCGAGTCGCTCGGCGAACGCGGCGAACACGCGCACGCCGTTGCCGCACATCTCGGCGACCGATCCGTCGGCGTTGCGGTAGTCCATGAACCAGATGGCGTGGGGGTCCTCGGCGAGGACCTCGCGCGACTCGGGCACGAGCGCGGTCGGCACGAGGCGGATGACGCCGTCGCCACCGATCCCGCCACGGCGGTCCGCGAGCGCGCGCACGAGCTCCGGCGTGAGGTCGAGCTCGCCCTTCGTGTCCGCGAGCAGCACGAAGTCGTTGCGGGTCCCGTGTCCCTTGGTGAAGCGGGTGCGCGTCATGAGCCCAGACTACGGCGCACCGGGGCGTCGCCGTCCGCTTCGTCCGGCTCGGGGACCTCGCCCCGAGCGACGGCGTCCGCGCGCTCGTCGCCCCGGGCCACGAGCGCGAGCGCGTCCTCGACACGGGTCGGGGACTGCGCGTCGAGCCAGTGCACGCGCGGGTCGCGTCCGAACCAGCCCATCTGCTTCCGGGCGAGGCGTCGCGTGTTGGCGGTGACCGCCTCGCGCGCCGCGTCCTCGGTCGTCTCGCCGTGGAGCGCGGCCAGGACCTCGGCGTACCCGACGGCGCGGCGCGCCGTCCGGCCCATGCCCTGCGCCTCCACGCGGCGCACCTCGTCGACGAGCCCCTGCGCCCACATGCGCTCGACGCGTCCGGCCACGCGCGCGTCGAGGACATCGCGGTCGCAGTCGAGACCGACCTGGACGGTCGGACGCACGTAGGCCTGCCGCGGGAGGTTCGCCGTGAAGGGCTCGCCCGTGAGCTCCATGACCTCCAGCGCGCGGACGACCCGCCGCGTGTTGGCGGGGCCGATGCTCGCGGCGGCCGCGGGGTCGCGCCGCGCCAGCTCGTCGTGCAGCACGCGCGTCCCCTCGGCCTCGGCGCGTGCCTCGAGCACCGCGCGCACCGCGGGGTCCGTACCGGGAAACCGCATGTCGTCGAGGAGCGCGCGCACGTACAGGCCGGACCCTCCCACGACGACGGCGCGCGCCCCGCGCGCGGCGATCTCGTCGAGCACGCGCCGGGCCTCGGCCTGGTAGCGCGCGACCGACGCGTCCTCGACGGGGTCGATCACGTCGAGCAGGTGGTGACGCACGCCGCGACGCTCGTCGACGGGGACCTTCGCGGTGCCGACGTCCATGCCGCGGTAGAGCTGGTAGGCGTCGGCGTTGACGACCTCCGCCGGCACCCCGGGGACGGACAACCGCTCGGCCAGGTCGAGGGCGAGGTCCGACTTGCCCGTGGCGGTCGGGCCCACGACGGCCACGACGACGCGGCGGTCGTGCTGGTCGTCCCCGTCCTGCGCGCCGGTCGGGTCGTGCTCGGTTTTCACCCGCGCAACGGTACCGGCCGGGCCCGCCGGGCCGGGGCCGTGTGGGCGGGGATGCGTAGTGTGTCCGGTGGACGGCCCGCCTGCTCGCGGGCCCTCCACCGACCACGTACAGACGACAAAGGACTCGAGCACATGGGTTTCTTCACCAAGCCGGACGCCGCCCCGACGAGCCAGAACGCGCCGCTGACGCGCGAGCGGGTCGAGGCGTTCCTCAAGAGCCGCGACTGGAAGTACTTCGTCGACTCCGACGGGGACCTCGGCGGCAACTGGGACGGCAAGGTGTTCTTCTTCTTCCTCATGGGCGAGAAGCAGGAGATCCTCCAGGTCCGCGGCCGGTGGAACCGGACGCTGCCCGCCACGGCGGAGGCGCAGGTCGTGCTCGTCGCCAACGAGTTCAACCGCGACAAGATCTGGCCCAAGGTCTACACGCGGGTCGAGGACGACCAGGTCGCCGTGTACACCGAGGTCGCGACCGACCTCGAGTTCGGCGCGGCGGACGACCAGCTCGGTCAGCTCGTCGAGTGCGGCCTCTTCACGGGCCTCCAGTTCTTCGACGCGCTCGACGAGCGCTTCCCCGACACGGCGGCGCAGGGCGTGGTCATCGACGGCACCGCCGACGTCGAGGCGCGGTGAGCGCGGCGCACGAGCGCACCGACGGCGGGGGCGACCCGCACGGCACGGCCCCGGGCGGGGAGGCGACGGCGGCGTTCCAGGTCGACCTGCGGGGCGTCGTGGACCTCCTCGCCCGGCACCTCTACTCCAGCCCGCGCGTGTACCTGCGCGAGCTGTTGCAGAACGGGGTCGACGCGATCACGGCGCGGGTCGCCCTGGAGGGCCCGGAGGCCCCGAGCCGTATCCTGCTGCGCCCGCTCCCGGACGGCGGTCTCGAGGTGCACGACTCAGGCGTCGGCCTGACCCGCGTCGAGGCGCAGGAGCTGCTCGCGACCATCGGGCGCAGCTCCAAGCGCGACGTCGAGCTGGGCTCGGGGCGCGAGGAGTTCCTGGGCCAGTTCGGCATCGGGCTGCTCTCGGCGTTCATGGTCGCCGACGAGATCGAGCTCGTGTCGCGCTCCGCCCGCCCGTCGCCCTCGGGAGGACGGGCGGCCCCGGTCCGCTGGCGCGGCCGGGCGGACGGGCGGTACGAGCTCGTCGAGCTGGGCCCGGACGACCCGGACGCGCCCGCGGAGCCGGGGAGCGTCGTGCGGCTGCGCCCGCGCCGGGACACCGAGCACTGGCTCGCACCGGAGACGGTGGTCGCGCTCGCGCAGGACTTCGGCTCGCTCCTGCCCGTCGAGCTGCTCGTCGAGACTCGTCTCGACGGCGAGACCGCGGACGGGGCGGACGCCCGAGTCGTGCTGCGCCGGCTGAGCGGCGACGAGCTCCCCTGGCGGGCCGCGCACCCGACGCCCGCCGCGCGCGACGCGGCCCTGACGGGCTACGCCGAGCGGACGCTGGGCTTCCGCCCGCTCGCCCGGATCGACCTCGACCTGCCCCTCGCGGGCCTGTCCGGCGTGGCGTACGTGCTCCCGGCCGCGGTCGCGCCGACGACCACGGCGCGGCACCGGGTCTACCTCAAGCGCATGCTGCTCGGCAGCGCGGTCGACGACCTGCTGCCCCCGTGGGCGTTCTTCGTCCGGTGCGTCCTCGACACGTCCGTGCTGCGTCCGACCGCGTCGCGCGAGGGCCTGTACGAGGACGAGGTCCTGCTCGCGACCCGCGACGCGCTCGGCGCGCAGGTCCGCCGGTGGCTGCTCGAGACGCTCGCGGCGGACACCGTCCTCGCGCGGCGGTTCCTGGAGACCCACCACCTCGCGGTCCGGGCCCTCGCGCTCACCGACGACGAGATGCTCGACGTCGCGGCGCGCGTGCTGCCGTTCGAGACGACCGCCGGGACGGGGACGCTCGCCGACCTGGCGGAGGCTCACCCGGAGGGCCGCCTGCTCTACTCCTCGAGCGTCGAGGAGTTCCGCCGCATCGCCCCGGTCGCGGCCGCCCAGGGCCTGGCGGTCGTCAACGGCGGGTACGTCTACGACGCAGACCTGCTCGAGCGCGTCGCGGCGCGGTTCCCGCAGTGGAGGCTGTCGCCGGTCTCCGCCACCGACGTCGCGCACGTCCTCGCCGAGGTCGAGCCGCTGCGCGAGCTCGAGGTCGCGGACGCGCTCGCGTCGGTCGACGCCGCGCTCGCCGAGCAGGACTGCGACGTGGTGCTGCGCCGGTACGAGCCGGACGCCCTGCCCGCGATGCTGCTGCACGACCGCGACGGCGACCACGCGCGCGAGGCGGCGCGCGTGGCCGAGACGGACGACCTGTGGGGCGAGATCCTCGCGGGTCTCAGCGGCCCGGCCCGCCCCCGTCGGCTGGTCCTCAACGACGCGAACGGCACGGTGCGCGACCTGCTCGCGAGCCCCGACGCGGAGGTCCGTGCCGCGGGTGCCCGGTCCCTGTACGTGACCGCGGTGCTGGCGTCGGGCAAGGCACTCCAGCCCGTCGAGGCCGCGCTCATGAACGACTCGCTGTCGCTCCTGCTGGCCCGCGCCCTCGCGACCTCCCGTCCCGACCAGCACACCGACCAGAACACCGACGAGGAGACCCGATGACCCGGTCCGTGGACCAGGTGAACGCCGCGCTGTACGACGTCCGCCGCATGCCCTACGGCCTCGCCCGCTCCACGGCCGCCGCGGCCGAGGTCGAGCGCGTCGAGGCCGAGGGGCCGGACGGGGCGCGCGCGTACGCGCTCTTCGTCCTCGTCGAGTCGTTCGTCTGGGGCGGCGAGGTCAGCAAGGCCTACCTGCCGTTCACCAAGATGCTCCGCTGGTGGGACGAGCACCCCGAGCACTTCGACGCCGAGGACGCGCACTCGCTCTTCTGGTCGTTCAAGTGGATGGTCGGGCACCTCATGGAGTTCCCCACGGTTCCCGCCGCGCAGATCGAGCGCACGCTCGACGACATGGCGCGGCGCTACGCGCTCGCGGGGAACGGGACGAACGCCGTCGAGCTGGAGCGCTTCGAGTGGGCCCGCGAGCGGGGCGGCGCGGACGTCGAGGACGCGTATCGCGCGTGGGTCGCGACCCCGCGGGACGAGTACTCCCAGTGCGAGGCGTGCGAGCCGGGCGACCGCGCCGCGTACCTCTTCGAGACGGGGCGCCACGAAGAGGGAATCCGGCTCCTCGAGCAGGTGCTCCAGGGGTCGCCCTCGTGCGCCACCGAGCCCGGTGACATGCTCTCCCACCTCCAGCTCGCGTACGTGGAGGTCGGCGACGCCGAGGCCGCCGCCCGCACGCACCGGCGCGGCCTGCGACACCTCGACACCGGTGTGTCGATGACGGGCCCGAAGGGCCGGCACGTCGAGTTCCTCGCGCGCACGGGCAACGCGTCGCGCGCGCTGCGCCTGCTCGGCGAGCACCAGGCGTTCCTCACCGAGACCGACTCGCCGGGCGACCGCCTCGGCTTCCTCACGAGCGTGAGCGTCGCGACAGGCGCACTGCGGGCCGAGCACGCGGACGCGCCGCTCGCCCTGCGCGACGTGCCCGCGACGACGGTCGCGGAGCTCGACGACTGGGCCCGCCGCGAGGCGGCCGAGCTCGCAGGTGCGTTCGACGCCCGCAACGGCACGCCCGCCGCGTCCGAGCGCCTGCGCGCCGCGTGGAGCCACGGGTCGCGCTCGCTGCCCGTCGACCTCTCGGTCCTCTCGGCCGTGCCCGAGCCCCCGGCGGGAGCCCCGACCGGCCCGGCCGTGGGCGGCGCAGGCGCGGCGGACGACACGGCGACGTCCTCGCCGGCCGGCGCGACCCCGCCGCCCCCCGGCGGCGCGACGGGCACGGACCTCGGCAGCGCGGCCTCCCATAGTGAGCACGGCACCGAGCACGGCACCGAGCACCCCGGGGACGTCACGGCCGATCCCGTCGACGCCGACGGGCTGCTCCGGCTCGCCGACGACGTCGCGGACGAGGACCCGGTGCGCGCGGCGCAGCTCCTGCGGCGCGCGTCGGCGCTGCTGGAGTCGGCGGGCCACCTCGACCGGGCCGGGTTCGCGCTCGCCGAGGCGGCCCAGGCTCGCCGCGGTCGAGGGAGACGACGAGGGCGCCGCCCCGGCGTTCGCGCACGCCCTCGCGCTGGTGCGCGCGGGCGGGGTCGCACCCCGGTTCGTCGGCCCCGTCGTCCGTGCGTACGCCCGGCTGGAGGCCGGGCGCGGCGACGTGACCGGAGCGCTCGCGCAGCTCCAGCGCACGCTGGACGACCTCGACGCGGCGGGTTCCGCCGTCGCCGAGCAGGTCCCGCGTGCTGCCGACCTCGTCGAGCGGGACGCGGCGGCCGACGAGCAGGAGCGCCGCGACCTGCGGGACACCCGAGCTCGCCTGCTGGCGACCGCGGGAGAGCTCGACGCGGCCGCCACGCTCGCCGAGGCCGTGGCGGAGGAGTTCGCGCGCTCGGGGCAGGTCGGGGACGCGGCCCACGCGTTCTGGCTCGCGGGGCGCTCCCGCTGCGAGGCCGGTGCCGACGCGGAGGCCGTCGACCTCCTCGAGTCCGCGATGGAGGGCTTCGCGATCGTCCACGACCGCGACGCACGGACGCTGGTCGCGAACGAGCTCGTCGCGACCCTGCGTCGCCTCGGTCGCGAGCAGGACGCAGCGGCCGTCGGCGCGGGGCTCAGCGGCTGACGGACCCCCCGGCCGGGGAGACGGGGCCGACGTCGTACCAGCGCACCTCGTAGCGGCGCTGCTCGTGCTCCCCCGTCGCGACGTGACGGTGCCCGGCGTCGGGCGCGGCGCCGAACCCGGCGAGCACCGCGTCCGGCGCCGCGCTCCGCGGGTCGTGCACGACGACGAGGCGCGCGTCCTGCCGGGCGAGGCTCGCGCCGAGCGCGTGTGCGGTGGGCGCGTCGGCGTCGTCGAGCTCGACGACGTCGACGGGGCCCGTCCAGCCCGCACCGGCCAGCGCGAGGAGCCCCACCGACGCGGCCGTCCCCGCCACCGGGCAGTCCCGCGAGCCCGGACGTGTCGCGACGGCCCACGTGGTGTCGAGCCAGGCGTCCGCGACGCCCGCCGCCGCGAGCGACGCCCGCGCCGGACCCCGCGTCGGCGCGGCTCCCGGCGCGACGACGACCACGGGCGCGGTCCCGTCGCCCTGCGCGGGCCGGACACCGTCCACGAGTCGGCCCAGCGCCGCGAGCGCCGCGGCGCGCGTGTCGCCGAGCACCGTGGTGTCGCCCGCGGCGCCGGGGACGAGCAGCGGGGTACCGGGCAGGACGACGGCGCGGACGGTCACGGGCCCACCGTAGCCGTCGTCGGCAGGACGTCGGGTCATCCCGGACGCCGGCGACGGACGGCAGGAGCCGACGGCACCACACCGAGTGCACGCGGCAATGCGGCGGGACAGTGCCGTGCCGACGTCGCGCGCAGCGACCTGCACGACCCGGGCGCGATGTCACGGGCGGCCACGGACGAGGTCCGCGATGCGACGTCCGGGGGCGCGCGCGAGTACGGTGGGTGAGTGAGGTTCTTCGGGGCGCGGGACGACGACGACCGGCGGGACGGTGATCCCGGCGAGGCTCCGGACGGCGGGGCGGCGCCCGGCCGTGCCGGGGACGAGCTCCAGTCGCAGGTCGAGGACCTCCTGGCGCGAGAGCTGGGACAGGTCGCGACCGACGTGCTGCGTCCCCCCACCCCCCTGGCGCTCTCCCGGGTCGTCGAGTGGATCACGGACAGCGGCTACAGCTACTTCGTCGACTCCGACGGCGACGTGGGCGGGCTCTGGCACGGTCGGCTCTTCTACTTCCTGCTCTTCGGCCACGGCGACGAGATCCTCCAGGTCCGGGGCCAGTGGAACCGCGACCTCGCGCTCGAGCGGCTGGAGGAGATCCTCGAGTTCTGCAACGAGTGGAACGCGGACCGGATCTGGCCCAAGACCTACACGCGCGTGCGCGACAACGGGATGATCCAGGTCTTCACCGAGGTGACCGTGGACCTCGAGCACGGGGTGACGGACGACCAGCTCGACCAGCTCCTCCAGTGCGGGCTGAGCACCGGGTCGATGTTCTTCGACGCGCTCGACGAGTTCTACCCCGACCCCGCGAGGCAGGCGCCATGACGCAGGCCCGCACCAACTGGTTCACGCGCCTGTTCGGCAACCGCCGCCCGAAGGCGCCCGACTCGCTCCCGCGCGAGGAGGAGCTGCCGCGCGCGCTGTCGATGGCGCGCATCGGCGACCACCTCACGCGGCGCGGGTACCACTTCCGCGTGGACGACGACGGCGACATCACCGGGACGTGGGACGGGCACCGGTTCTGGTTCCTGCTGCTCGGCGACCGTTCCGAGATCCTCCAGGTCCGGGGCCGCTGGTCGACGTCGCTCCCCCTCGAGTCACGGCTCGTGACCCTCCAGGCCGTCAACGACTGGAACCGCGAGCGCATCTGGCCCAAGGTCTACGTCCGCGAGGAGGCGGGTCGGCTCGCGCTCTACGCCGAGGTCTCCGTGGACCTCGAGCACGGCGCGACGGACGACCAGCTCGCGCAGACCGTCTCGTGCGGTCTCGGGACCGCCGTGCAGCTCTTCCACGCCATCGGCGCGCAGCTGCCCCCGGGAACCCTGGACGACTGACGCCCCAGGGGGGCTGCTCGGCTCCACCCCTCGTTCTTCGACCTCGCCGTTCAGGCGCGGAGCGTGGGGAGGCCCAGGACGACGGGGCCGGACGGGGCGCCGCCGTGCCCGTGCCCGTGGTCGTCGTCGCCACCGCCGAGGCGGGCGCGCTCGCGCTTCGCCCACGCGTCGCCGGAGCGGGTGCGACGCACCGCGAACGTGCCGCCCGCGAGCGCCGAGTCGGCGATGAGGTGGTGCGGCGCGGAGCGCGTGACCTCGACCGTGACGACGTCGCCGGGCCGCGGCAGGCGGGCGTCGAGGTCGTCCGCGAGGCGCGGGTCGACGGACCCGGGCGCTCCCGCGGCGGCGGACGCGGCGCCGTCGGGCACCCCGGCCACGACGTCCGCGGGGAGCGCCAGGTGCACGAGGCGGTTGTCGGGGGCGCGGCCGGTCACACGGTGCGTCGCGCCGTCCTTGCGCCCCGCGCCCTCGCCCACGAGGACGTCGATCGTCCGGCCGACCTGCCGGGCCGACTCCTCGCCGGCGATGCGCTCCTGGAGCGCCTGGAGCCGTTCGAAGCGCTCCTGCACGACCTCCTTGGGGAGCTGGCCGTCCATCGTCGCGGCGGGCGTCCCGGGGCGGGGGGAGTACTGGAACATGAAGGCCGAGGAGAAGCGGGAGGCCTCGACGACGCGCATCGTCTCCGCGAAGTCCTCCTCGGTCTCGCCGGGGAACCCGACGATGATGTCGGTTGTGATCGCGGCGTCGGGCATGACGGCACGCACGCGGTCGAGGATGCCGAGGAAGCGCTCGGAGCGGTAGGAGCGCCGCATGGCGCGCAGGACCCGGTCGGAGCCCGACTGGAGCGGCATGTGGAGCTGGGGCATGACGTTCGGCGTCTCGGCCATGGCCGCGATGACGTCGTCGGTGAACGCGGCGGGGTGCGGCGACGTGAAGCGCACGCGCTCGAGGCCGTCGATCGTCCCGCACGCGCGCAGGAGCTTGGCGAACGCGCCGCGGTCGCCGAACTCCACGCCGTAGCTGTTGACGTTCTGCCCCAGCAGGGTGACCTCGATGGCTCCGGCCTCGACGAGCGCCCCGACCTCGGCGAGCACCTCGCCCGGACGGCGGTCGCGCTCCTTGCCGCGCAGGTGCGGCACGATGCAGAACGTGCACGTGTTGTTGCAGCCGACGCTGATCGACACCCAGCCGGCGAAGACGGACTCGCGCTTGGTCGGGAGCGTGGAGGGGAAGACCTGGAGCGACTCGGCGATCTCCACCTGGGCCGCCTCGTTGTGGCGCGCGCGCTCGAGCAGCACGGGCAGCGCGTCGAGGTTGTGCGTGCCGAACACGACGTCGACCCACGGCGCCTTCTCGACGATCGTGCCGCGGTCCTTCTGGGCGAGGCACCCGCCGACGGCGATCTGCATGCCGGGCCGGGCCGCCTTGACCGAGGCGAGCTGGCCGAGGTTCCCGTAGAGGCGCGTCGCGGCGTTCTCCCGCACCGCGCACGTGTTGATCACGACGACGTCGGCGCGGTTCGCGGCCTCGTCGTCCGCGCTCGCGCGCGTGTACCCCGCCTGCTCGAGCATCCCCGCCATGTGCTCGGAGTCGTGGACGTTCATCTGGCAGCCGAGCGTGCGGACGACGTAGGTGCGCGGGTGCGCGTCGTCGACCGGCGCACCGGGGGTGGCACGGGGTGCGAGTGCGGCCGGGACGGGGGCGGGGGCGATCGTGGACATCACCGTCCAGGGTACGGCGCCGGGTGCCGTGTTACTGAACTGTTGCCCGACTGTTGCCGGATGAGGTGGCACCGTGCAACAGAAGGGACATAGTGTCCAGGAATGGCCGACGAAACCTCTTCGCCGTCCGACGCGCAGCGCAGCGCGCAGGACGCTCAGCCCCTCCCCGCCGAGCAGGTCCTCGGTGAGCCGCTCGTCGAGCTGCGCGACGTCAACAAGCACTTCGGGGACCTGCACGTGCTGCGGGACATCAACCTCACGGTCCGGCGCGGCGAGGTGCTCGTCGTCATCGGCCCGTCAGGCTCCGGCAAGTCGACGCTGTGCCGCGCGATCAACCGGCTGGAGACGATCGACTCCGGGGAGATCCGCGTCGACGGGCAGCCCTTGCCCGAGGAGGGCAAGGAGCTCGCCCGGCTGCGTTCCGACGTCGGCATGGTCTTCCAGTCCTTCAACCTCTTCGCCCACAAGACGATCCTCGACAACGTCACGCTCGGCCCCGTCAAGGTGCGGCGCGAGAAGGGGAAGGTCGCGAAGGACCGCGCGCTCGCGCTGCTCGACCGTGTCGGCGTGATGAACCAGGCGCAGAAGATGCCCGCCCAGCTCTCCGGCGGGCAGCAGCAGCGCGTCGCCATCGCCCGCGCGCTCGCGATGCAGCCCAAGGTCATGCTCTTCGACGAGCCCACCTCCGCGCTCGACCCCGAGATGATCAACGAGGTCCTCGACGTCATGGTCGCCCTCGCCAAGGAGGGCATGACGATGATCGTCGTCACGCACGAGATGGGCTTCGCCCGCAAGGCCGCGAACCGGGTCGTCTTCATGGCCGACGGCCAGATCGTCGAGGAGGCCCACCCCGAGGAGTTCTTCACGGCGCCCAAGAGCGACCGAGCCAAGGACTTCCTCTCGAAGATCCTCACCCACTGAAGCCCGCCGGGCACCTACGGGCCCGGCCCGACAGCCCCAGAACCCGGTCGACCGTCGAGGCACACCTTCGGCGGGCGGCCACCACTCACGAAGGGTAGGAACGATGCGCACACGACACGCAGGTGCTGCCGTGCTGGCCGCTCTCACCGCGCTCACGCTCGCGGCGTGCGGCGGCGGCGAGGTCGGCGGCGAGGACACCGCGACCGACGGAGCCACCGACTCGGGCGACACGGGCGGTGGCGCCGAGGGCTCGATCAAGATCGGCATCAAGTTCGACCAGCCGGGGCTCGGCTACCAGGACGGCTCCACCTACACGGGCTTCGACGTCGACGTCGCCACCTACGTGGCAGGCGAGCTCGGCTACGGCGAGGACCAGATCGAGTGGGTCGAGGCGCCGTCCGCCCAGCGCGAGACGATGCTCCAGACCGGTCAGGTCGACATGATCTTCGCGACCTACTCCATCACCGACACGCGCAAGGAGACGGTCGCGTTCGCCGGGCCGTACTTCGTGGCCGGGCAGGACCTGCTCGTCGCCGAGGACAACACGGACATCACCGGGCCGGAGTCGCTCGAGGGCAAGAACCTGTGCTCCGTCACGGGCTCGACGTCCGCGCAGCGCATCAAGGACGAGTACGCCGCGGGCGTGCAGCTCCTCGAGCGCCCCGGGTACGCCGAGTGCGTCACCGCGCTCACCGCGGGCCAGGTCGACGCCGTCACGACCGACGACATCATCCTCGCGGGCCTCGCCGCCCAGCCCGCCAACGCCGGCAAGGTCAAGGTCGTCGGGGCGCCGTTCTCGACCGAGCGCTACGGCGTCGGGCTCCCGCAGGACAACGACGTCTGCGAGGACGTCAACGCCGCGATCGAGAAGATGATCGAGGACGGCTCCTGGGAGGAGTTCGTCACCAAGAACACCGAGGGCACCGGGTACACGCCGAACGCCAGCGAGAACCCGCCGACGGTCGACCCCTGCGCCTGACCGTCCACGGTCGGGGGAGCCGCGCGTCGGCGCGCCGCTCCCCCGGCCGCCGGGCCGTCGACCCGGCCCGGCACGTACCCTCCCGGAGGACCACCAAACGTGGGTGACTACCTGTCGCAGACCTGGGCGCTCGCCCGCGAGTACGACGTGCTCGGCGCGTTCTGGGTCAACATCCAGCTGACGTTCTGGGCCGCGATCCTCTCGCTCGTGCTCGGCACGGCGCTCGCGCTCATGCGGATCTCCCCCGTGCCGAGCCTGCGCTGGGCGGGGACCGCGTACGTCAACGTGTTCCGCAACACCCCGCTCACGATCATCATGACGTTCATGGTGCTGGGCCTGTGGGGACAGCTCAACGTCACGCTCGCCCCCGACTTCGCGGCGAACTTCTTCCGGCTCGCCGTCGTGGGCCTGGCGATCTACCACGCCGCGTTCGTGTGCGAGTCGATCCGGTCGGGCGTCAACACGGTGCCGATCGGCCAGGCGGAGGCGGCGCGGGCGATCGGGCTGTCGTTCCTGCCGGCCGCGCGCCTCATCATCCTCCCGCAGGCGTTCCGCGGCGCCGTCGCGCCCCTTGGCAACACGCTGATCGCGCTGCTGAAGAACTCCACCGTCGCGGCGGCGGCGAGCGTGACGACCGAGACCTCGAGCCTCATGAAGACCATGATCGAGTTCAACTCGAACTACATCTACGGGATCTTCCTGACGTTCGCGATCGGCTACGTCATCCTCGTCATCCCCATCGGCCTGCTCACCACGTCCCTCTCCAACCGACTGGCGGTCCGCCGATGAGCACCCAGCAGTCCGTCCTCTTCGACGCCCCCGGCCCTCGCGCGCGCCGCGCGATCCTGCTGGGCAACATCGTCGGCGCGATCGTCGTCCTCGGGATCGCCGCGCTCGTGCTCGTGGCGCTCGGCAACAAGGGCCAGCTCGCCCCCGAGCTGTGGTCGTCGCTGTTCACCGCCGACGCGTGGCAGTACTACTTCATCCCCGGTCTGCAGAACACGCTGCGCGCCGCCGCGTTCGGCATCGTCGGCGCGCTCGCGTTCGGGCTCCTGTTCGGCACCGGCCGGCTGTCGCACCTGCGCACGGTGCGGACCGTGTGCGGGATCGTCGTCGAGTTCTTCCGGGCCGTGCCCGTGCTGCTCATGATGATCTTCTTCTGGCTGCTCCTGGGCTTCAACAACGTCGACGACGCCCCGTTCCTCGCCGTGGTCTTCGCGCTCGTGCTCTACAACGGCTCCGTCATCGCCGAGCTCGTGCGCTCCGGCGTCGGGAACCTCCCGAAGGGCCAGGGCGAGGCCGGGCTCGCGATCGGGCTCACCCAGGGTCAGACGCTGCGCTCGGTCCAGCTCCCCCAGGCGCTCATCGCGATGCTCCCTGCGCTCGTCTCGCAGCTTGTCGTCGTCCTCAAGGACTCCGCGCTCGGGCAGATCATCACGTACAACGAGCTCCTGCGGGCCGCGCAGCTCTACGGCGTGGGCAACGGCAACATCCTGCAGTCGCTCGTGCTCGCCGCGGTGATCTTCATCGTCATCAACTGGCTGCTGACCCTCGTGGCGCGCTGGCTCTCCCACTTCCTCAGCGGTCGCACCGCGGGGGCGACGGCCGCCGGTCCGGGCATCGGGAACCCCACGGTCGTCGCGGGCGGGCCGACCGAGGACGCCCCCGCCGTCTCCGTCGCCCGCTGACGCCCTCAGCCAAGCGCTGTGCCCGCCGCCTCGGCGTCGAGCTCGCGCTGGACGATCTCGAAGGCCAGCGACGGACTGTAGCCCTTGCGGGCGAGCGCCCCGACGGTCCGGCGCACCCGCACCTCGCGGTCGAGGCCGCGCGTGCGGGCGAGGCGCGTGCGGGCGAGCTCCAGGGCAGCGTCGGCCTCGGAGTCGTCGTCGACCTGCTCGAGCGCCACGGCGCCGACCTCGCCGTCGATGCCGCGCCGCCGGAGCTCGGTCGAGATCGCGCGGCGTGACAGCCCGCGCTCGGCGTGCCGGGTGCGGACGATCATCTCGGCGTACTGCGCGTCGTCGACGAGACCGACCTCCTCGAACCGGTCGAGGATCGGCAGCACGACGTGCTCGGGGTAGCCCTTGCGCGCGAGCGACTGCGCGAGCTCCGCGCGGCTCTTCGGCGCGGCCGTGAGGATGCGCAGCACCGTCTCCCGAGCGCGCTCGGCGAGGTCGGCGTCGCTGATCTCGCCGCGCTCCACGAGCTCGTGCAAGGTCGGGCGCGGGCGCCGCCCGGCCTTGCGGCCGGTGCGGCGCCCGTCGACCCCCTCCGGCGGGTCAGAGGGCTCGATGCTCTCGTCCCCGTCCCGCTCCTCGATCAGAACGGCGACTTCTTCCCCTTGGCGGCCGCGGCCGGGGCCTTGGTCGCGGCGGGCGCGGCCGGAGCGGCGTCGGCCGGGACCGTCACGCCCGCGGCCGGGTCGGCCGGAGCATCGATCTTGGCCCCGACGCCGAGCTTCTCCTTGATCTTCTTCTCCAGCTCGTTGGCGAGGTCCGGGTTGTCGCGCAGGAACGAGCGCGCGTTCTCCTTGCCCTGACCGAGCTGGTCGCCGCCGTAGGTGAACCACGACCCGGACTTGCGCACGAACCCGTGCTCCACGCCCATGTCGATGAGGCCACCCTCGCGCGAGATGCCGACGCCGTAGAGGATGTCGAACTCGGCCTGCTTGAAGGGCGGGGCCATCTTGTTCTTGACGACCTTGACGCGGGTCCGGTTGCCGACCGCGTCGGTGCCTTCCTTGAGGGTCTCGATGCGACGGATGTCCAGGCGGACGGAGGCGTAGAACTTCAGCGCCTTGCCACCGGTCGTCGTCTCGGGCGAGCCGAAGAACACGCCGATCTTCTCGCGGAGCTGGTTGATGAAGATCGCGGTGGTCCCGGACGCGCTGAGCGCGCCCGTGATCTTGCGCAGCGCCTGCGACATGAGGCGGGCCTGGAGACCGACGTGGCTGTCGCCCATCTCGCCCTCGATCTCCGCCTTGGGCACGAGTGCCGCGACGGAGTCGATGACGATGATGTCGAGCGCGCCGGAGCGGATGAGCATGTCCGTGATCTCGAGCGCCTGCTCACCGGTGTCCGGCTGGGAGACCAGGAGCGCGTCCGTGTCCACGCCGAGCTTCTTGGCGTACTCCGGGTCGAGAGCGTGCTCGGCGTCGATGAACGCGGCGATGCCGCCCGCACGCTGCGCGCTCGCGACGGCGTGCAGCGCGACGGTCGTCTTGCCGGAGGACTCCGGGCCGTACACCTCGATGACGCGCCCGCGCGGCAGGCCGCCGATGCCGAGCGCGATGTCGAGCGCGATGGAACCCGTGGGGATGACCTCGACGGGTGCGCGGCCCTCCTCGCCGAGGCGCATCACGGAGCCCTTGCCGAAGCTCCGGTCGATCTGGGCGAGGGCTGCCTCGAGCGCCTTCTCGCGGTCTGCGGGTGCGGGCATGTCAGTCCACCTTCGGTTCGACGTTCATCTGTTCGTTGTGGCCCGACGCTACGGGCAGCCACCGACACGCGGCGCCGGCGACCCCTCGAGCCTGTGGATCGTCGTGCCGGACCGGCGTCCTGGGCCCGCCGCGACGGGCCCTGTGCACAACTCTAGCCGAACACGTGTTCGATCCCGGAACGTCTCCCGGCGTGTCACCCGCGCGCCGCTCACGCGTCGTCGGACGACGACCACGACTCCCCCGGGCGCAGGACCACGACGTGCGTCCCCGGCGCCTCGCGCTGCGCGGCCGCCTCGAACGCCGCCCCCGCGTGGTCCATCCAGCCGCGCGGGAGGTGCCGCCCGCCCGGTGCGTGGAGCGTGCCCCAGTGCACGGGGATCGCGACGCCGACGCCCACCTCGGCGCACACCCGTGCCGCCTGCGCGGGGCCGAGGTGCCCGCCCGACAGGCGCGGGCCCCACCCGCCGACCGGCACGAGCGCGACGTCCACCGGACCGCCCGCCAGCGCCGGCAGGTGGACCATGTCCGGGTGGTGCTCGGTGTCCCCGACCGCCCACACCCGCACCCCGCCCGGGCCGTCCGTCCGCACGAGGTGCCCGTTCGCCGCGTTGGGCCGGTGCGGCATCGGCCGGTGTCCGTGCACCGCCGCCACGAGGCGCACCTCGACCCCCGACGTCTCCGGCCCGACCGCGTGCCACGCGTCGTCGAGACCGACCCCGCGCAGACCCTTGGCGCGCAGCCACCGCGCGTTCGCGGGGGCCGTGAGCACGGGCACGTCGCCGAGGAGGCGCAGCGAGCGCAGCTCCGCGTGGTCGTGGTGCAGGTGGGACAGCAGCACGGCGTCGCTGCCCTGCCACACCGCGACAGGCCGCTCCCCGCGCCGCCGCAGCATCCCCGCGTGCCGGTGCAGGAGCGGGTCGGTGACGAGGCGCACGGCCGGCGCCTCCGCGGGTCCGGACCGCACGTCGAGGACGACGCTCGAGTGGCCGAGCCACGTCACGCGCACGCTCACGGGCCGTTCCCCCGCCCCGGTGCTCCCTCGGCGGGGACGGGCGGTCGCACGCCGAGGTCGGCGAGCCACGCGACGAGCCGGCGGTGCACCGCCTCCGCGCCGACGAGCATCGGCGTGCCGTCCACGTCCTCGAGCTCGTCGTCGGGCAGCCCGAGGTGCGCGGGGTGCAGCAGGACGGCCTCGTTCTGAGCCCCGCCGAGGCCGCCGTGCGACCCCACCAGCCCTTCGAACGCGTGCACCATCCCGACCTCGTCCACGCGCGAGACGAGCACGAGGTCGCCCGCGTCCTCGAGCACCGCCACGCGCAGCAGGTCCGCCGCGGCGCGCGACCCGTAGCCCGCGAGCGGGTCGTCACCCACAACCTCCCCGGACCGCAGGTCGCGCGAGCCGCCGCGCCCGTGCGCCCGCACCTCCCCGCCCGCCCCGCGCTCGACGACGACGCCGACGGCCGGGTTCGCGACGAGACCCGGGAGCAGCCCCGGCCACCGCTCGCGGACGTCGTCGCCCGTGAGCCGGAGCGGCTCGCGCGGGAACCAGACCATGCCGAGGTTGCCCGACCCCACGACGGCGACCTCGGGCAGCTCGGGCAGCGCGGCGTCCGCGGCGCGGGTGCGCAGCTCGCTCCGGTCCGGACCGACCATCATGCGCCCCTGGCCCCCACGAGCACCGTCGGCCTCGCCCGACACCCCGGGGCGCAGCGCGTTGAGGGCGGTGTTGGCCGGGCCCCACGCCTCGCTGTCCGGAGAGGTGGCCCGACGGCGTCCCTCGGCCCGGGTGTCCTCCTCGCCGCGGCGCGCCCCGGCGCGCGGGCCGGGCTCGGGGGCCATGAGGCGCCGGACCTCGTCGAGGAAGGACCGGCCCTGGACCTGCTCGAACGTGGAGCCGAGCGACTGCCCGTGGTCGGACAGCACGACGACGTCGTAGCGGCGGGGCGCGACGGCGGCGACCTGCTCCCAGAGCCCGACGACCCGGTCGAGGCCCTCCAGCGCGCGCAGCGACTCAGGGCGCAGCGGCCCGGCGTGGTGGGCGATCTCGTCGTAGTCGACGAGGTCGACGCACACCACCGGCGCCCCGCGCACGAGCTGCTCCGCGACGAGCGTCGTGTTGAGGTCGCGCAGCACGACGTTCGTCACCGCGCGCAGCACCGGGTACCAGCCGAGGCGCGACACCCGGGGCTCGACGCCCCGCACGGCCTGCTGCCAGCCCTGGTAGAGCTCCTTGAGGAGCTCCCCGAGCGCGACGACGACCGCGCGCACGAGCACGAACGGGCTCGCGAAGAAGTGCACGAACATCTGGCCGGGCCCGAGCCCCTCGCGCGCCCGGCTCATGACGAGCAGGCTCGTCGCCGCGTCTCCGGAGAACATCGTGGAGACGGCGACTCCCCCGCCCGCGAGGAGCCCGGAGCCGTCGCTCGTGCGCGCCTCGACGGCCGCCGCGTCGGCGGGGCGGTTGGTCACGACGAGCCGCCCGAGCGCGCGCGACCACCAGCGGAACGCGGGCACGTGCTCCGTCGAGCCGTGCAGGAGGCCGATCGTGGAGGCGGGCGTCGTCGCGGGCACGCGCGCCCACCACGTCGTGAGGTGGTGGCTCCCGCTGCCCAGCCAGCGCGCGAGCGTCGGGGCGAGCCCTGCCTGGAGCGCGTAGTCGAGCGTGGGGCGCGCGACGCCGTCGAGCAGGACGACGAGCAGGCCCGCCGGGCGCTCGGCCGCGCCCGCCGTCCGCGCGTCGCGTCGCGGCACGCCGGCCTGCCGGCGCGCCCGCCGGAGCAGGTCGCCGAGCACGTACTCGTTGTCGCTCGCCCCGACCACCCAGCGCCCGAGCGCCATGAGGACGGCCGCGAGCACGAGCACCGCGAGCACGTCCACCCACGAGCCGCTCCGGAAACCCGGCAGGTACGTGAGCGCCGCCCACGCGACCGCGAGCTGTGCCACCACGCCGGACACGAGCGCGCCGACCACGCCGAACCGGTGCGCCAGGCGCCGGAGCACGGGGCGCAGGAGCACGTCGCCCAGCCCGACCGCGAGCGCCGCGAGGACGAGCGACCACGGGTTGGTGACCTCGACCCCGGGGACGAACCAGATCGCGAGCCCGAGGCCGACGGTCGTCGAGACGAGCGACCAGACGGCTCCGCGCACGTCGGCCGCGGTCACGCGGACCGTGGCACGGCCTCGGGCGGGAGCGCTCATGCGGCCATCATCGCGGCGCGCGGCCCGTCGCGCCCCTCGGCCGTCCCTGGTCGGCCGGCGCCGGCCGGGTCAGCGGCGCGGCGGGGCCTGGCGGTGGTCGTCCTGGCCCCAGCGCCGCGCGTCGGGCACATCGAGCGCGTCGCACAGGGCGTGCCAGACGACGCGTGGCTCGACACCGTCCTCGAGCGCCTGGGCGGCGGTCCGGTCGTCGAGCACGGACAGCACCTGCTCGCGGACGTAGGCGCGTCCCAGGGACGCGCCGAACACCTCGTCGACCAGCTCGGAGAACTCGCGGTAGCGCACGGGACCAGCCTCCCACGGACGGACGGCCGTCCCGTCCCCCCACCCGGCCCCGACCGCTGCGCGGCGCGTGTGGGTGGTCGCGGCGAGAATGGGCCCGTGACCACGGACCCGCTCGCGCGCTTCGCCGCGCCCACGCGCGCCTGGTTCTCGGGCGCGTTCGACGCCCCGACCGCGGCGCAGGCCGGCGCGTGGGACGCGGTGTCGAGCGACCGGCACGCGCTCGTCGTGGCGCCGACCGGGTCGGGCAAGACGCTCGCGGCGTTCCTCTGGTCGCTCGACCGGATCATGAGCGCGCCCGCGGCCGGCGAGGTCGCGCGCGAGCAGCGCTGCCGCGTCGTGTACGTCTCGCCGCTCAAGGCGCTCGCCGCGGACGTCGAGCGCAACCTGCGGTCCCCGCTCGCAGGCATCCGCCAGGCGGCGGTGCGGCTCGGGCTCGAGGTGCCGGACGTCGTCGTCGGCACCCGCACGGGCGACACGCCCACGAGCGAGCGCCGCCGCCTCGCGACGCACCCGCCGGACATCCTCATCACGACGCCCGAGTCGCTGTTCCTCGTGCTGACCTCGCAGGCGCGCGCGGGGCTCGCGGGCGTCGAGACCGTGATCGTCGACGAGATCCACGCCGTGGCGGGGACCAAGCGCGGCGCGCACCTCGCGGTGTCGCTCGAACGTCTCGACGCCCTCCTCGAGGCGCAGGACCGCCCGCCCGCGCAGCGCATCGGGCTCTCGGCGACGGTCCGTCCCGTCGAGGCCGTCGCGACGTTCCTCGGCGGCCACCGACCGGAGGCGGAGGCGGGCCGCGAGGTGGTCGTCGTGCAGCCCCCCGCGAGCAAGCGCATCGAGGTCGACGTCGTGGTGCCCGTCCCCGACCTCGCGGACCTCGGCACGGCCGCACTGGTGCCCGACGCCGGCGCGCGCCCGGGCACGGAGGTGGCCGGGGGGCGGGGCGCGGCTCGCGGGGTGGCGGACGAGGGCGCGCTGCCGCCCCTGCCGCCGGGCGAGCGCGACCTGTCCGGACCCGCGACGTCCCGCCCGACCGGCGCGCCGGACGTCCGGCCGCAGCGCCCGTCGGTGTGGCCGCACGTCGAGGAGCGGGTCGTCGACCTCGTCGCCGACCACCGCTCGACCCTCGTGTTCACGAACTCCCGCCGCGGGGCCGAGCGACTCACGGCGCGCATGAACGAGGTCTGGGCGGAGCGCCAGGGCGAGGACGTCCTCGACCCGGGCACGATCACCGCCGCGCAGGTGCAGGCGCAGTCGGGCGCGAGCTCCGGCGTCGAGCCCGTCATCGCGCGCGCGCACCACGGCTCCATGAGCCGCGCGGAGCGCACGCGCACGGAGACCGAGCTCAAGGACGGGCGCCTGCCCGCGGTCGTCGCGACGTCGAGCCTCGAGCTCGGCATCGACATGGGCGCGGTCGACCTCGTCGTGCAGGTCGGCGCCCCACCGTCGGTCGCCTCCGGGCTCCAGCGCATCGGGCGCGCGGGGCACCAGGTGGGGGCCGTGTCGCACGGCGTCGTGTTCCCCACGCACCGGGGTGACCTCGTGCCCTCCGCGGTCGTCGCCGAGCGCATGCGCACCGGCGGCATCGAGGAGCTCCACGTGCTCGCGAACCCGCTCGACGTGCTCGCGCAGCAGGTCGTGGCCATGGTCGCGGTCGACGAGTGGACGGTCGCGGAGCTCACCACCGTGGTGCGGCGCAGCGCGCCCTACGCCCACCTGGGCGACGCCTCGCTGCACGCGGTGCTCGACATGCTCGCGGGGCGGTATCCGAGCGAGGACTTCGGCGAGCTGCGCGCGCGCATCGTGTGGGACCGCGCGTCGGGCCGGCTCACGGGACGACCGGGCGCGCTGCGGCTCGCGGCGACGAGCGGCGGGACCATCCCCGACCGCGGGATGTACGGCGTCTTCCTCGCCACGGACGCCGCGACCGGAGGTGTGGCGGGCGATCCCGACACGGCGGGCGGGCGCGCCCCACGCGGCGGCAAGCGCGTCGGCGAGCTCGACGAGGAGATGGTCTACGAGTCCCGCGTCGGCGACACGTTCACGCTCGGGTCGAGCACGTGGCGCATCGAGGACATCACGCCGGACCGCGTGCTGGTCACGCCGGCGCCGGGCATCCCCGGGCGCCTGCCCTTCTGGAAGGGCGACTCCCCCGGGCGCCCCGCCGAGCTCGGCCGGGCGCTCGGCGCCTGGGTGCGCGAGACCGACGCGCTCGCTGCCGGCGACCACGACGCCGCGGCCGACCGGCTGCGCGCCGCCGGGCTCGACGCCTGGGCGAGCGACAACCTCCTCGCGTACCTCCGTGAGCAGCGCGACGCGACCGGGCGCGTGCCCGACGACCGGACGGTCGTCGTCGAACGGTTCCGCGACGAGCTCGGCGACTGGCGCGTCGTCGTGCACTCGCCGTACGGGGCCAAGGTCCACGCACCGTGGGCGCTCGTGCTCGCCGCGCGGCTGCGCGAGCGGTACGGGGTCGACGCCGCCGCGATGCACGCCGACGACGGCATCGTGCTGCGGCTCCCGGACACCGGCGACTCGTGGCTCGAGGGAGCGACCGACGGCTCGGGCGGGCTCGGCGGGGACGCGCCCGTGGTCGGCGTGGAGGACCTGCTGCTCGACCCGGACGACGTGCTCGACGCGGTGCGCGACGAGCTCGGCGGGTCGGTGATGTTCGCGTCGCGGTTCCGCGAGGCGGCGGCGCGCGCCCTCCTGCTCCCCCGGCGCCGCCCGGACCGGCGCCAGCCGCTGTGGCAGCAGCGCCAGCGCTCGGCCCAGCTCCTGTCGGTCGCGTCGGAGTACCCCGAGTTCCCGATCGTGCTCGAGGCGGCCCGCGAGTGCCTGCAGGACGACTTCGACGTCGCGGCGCTCACCGACCTCATGCGCGACCTCGCGGCGGGGCGCGTGCGCCTCGTCGAGGTCACGACGCCCACGCCCTCGCCCTTCGCGCAGTCACTCCTCTTCGGGTACACGGCGCAGTTCCTGTACGACGGCGACGCACCGCTCGCCGAGCGGCGCGCCGCGGCGCTGTCCCTCGACCCGACGCTCCTCGCGGAGCTGCTGGGCGGCGACGGCGTCGCGGCACAGCTCGCCGACCTGCTCGACCCCGCGCAGATCGAGCGGACCGAGGCCGAGCTCGGCGCGCTCGCGCCCGAGCGGCAGGCCCGGCACGCCGAGGACGTGTGGGACGTGCTGCGCCGGCTGGGGCCCCTCACGGGCGCCGAGGTCGCGGCCCGCACGCGCGAGGACGTGCGCGACGCCGCGGCCGACTGGCTCCGCGAGCTCGAGGCCGCGCGCCGCATCATGCCCGTGCGGCTGGCGGGAGTCGCGCCCGAGCGTGCGCAGCAGTGGGCGGTCGTGGAGGACGCCGGCCGCCTGCGCGACGCGCTCGGCGTCGCGCTGCCCGTCGGCATCCCCGAGGTGTTCACCGAGCCC
The DNA here is from genome assembly GCF_049913115.1 of Cellulosimicrobium sp. E-16. Classification (NCBI taxonomy): domain Bacteria; kingdom Bacillati; phylum Actinomycetota; class Actinomycetes; order Micrococcales; family Promicromonosporaceae; genus Cellulosimicrobium; species Cellulosimicrobium sp. E-16. The sequence goes on along the minus strand of NZ_CP183974.1, from coordinate 1,961,069 downwards.
GTCCCCGACCCGCTGGGCGACCTCGTGCGCCGCCACGCGCGCACGCACGGCCCGTTCACCGCGAGCGACCTCGCGACCCGCCTCGGCCTCGGCGTCGCCGTCGTGGCGCAGACGCTCGAACGGCTCGAGGCGGCACGGCTCGTCGTCCGGGGACGCCTGCGGCCCGAGTCGATCGGCGGCACCGGGGACGACTGGTGCGACGCGGAGGTGCTGCGCGTGCTGCGACGCCGCTCGCTCGCGGCGCTGCGCGCGGCGGTCGAGCCGGTCCCCGCGGAGACCCTCGGCGTCTTCCTGCCGCGGTGGCAGGGGCTGGGATCGCTGCGCGGGCCGGACGGCCTGCTGCGGGTCGTCGAGCAGCTCTCGGGAGCGGCCGTGCCCGCGTCGGCCCTCGAGACGCTCGTCCTGCCGACCCGCGTCACGGACTACACCCCGATGATGCTCGACGAGCTGACGACGACCGGAGAGGTCGTCTGGTGCGGCCACGCGGCCCTCCCGGGGTCCGGTGGCGGTGACGGGCTCGTCAGCCTGCATCTCGCGGAGTGGGCGCCGCTCACGCTTCCCGACCCCGGACCGGCGCCCGAGGCGGGGCTGCACGCGACCCTCCTCGACCTGCTCGACGGCTCGGGCGGCTACTTCCTCCCGCGGCTCGCGGAGCGGGCAGGCGCCGACGTCGGCCCGACGCTCGAGGCGCTGTGGGACCTCGTGTGGTCCGGCCACGTGACGAACGACGGCCTGGGCTCGCTGCGTGCCCGGCTCGGTGCCGGGGGCGGCGCGCACCGCGCCCCCCGGGCGCCGGCCCGTGCCCGTCCGGTCGGGCGCGGGCGGTTCGCCGGGCTGCGTCCCCCGGTCTCCCCTGACACCACCCTGCGCGGGGGCGCCGGCCGCTGGTCGGCCCTGCCCGCGCGCGAGGCCGACCCGACCCGCCGGGCGCACGCGCTCGCGCGCGTCCTGCTCGACCGTCACGGCGTGCTCACACGCGCCGTCGCGCCCGCCGAGGGCGTGGCGGGATCGTTCCGCGCGGTGTACCGGGTGCTCAGCGAGCTGGAGGCGACCGGGGCCGCGCGGCGCGGGTACTTCGTCGAGCACCTCGGCGGCTCGCAGTTCGCTCTCCCGGGCGCGGTCGACCAGCTCCGGACGGACGGGCAGGACCGCGAGCGCGCCCTCGAGGCGGCCGCGGCCCGCGAGCTCAGCCGGGCACCCGGTGACGGTGCTGCCCCCGTTCCTGGCGACCCGATGCTCGGCGACCCGGTGCTCGGCAACCCGGTGCTCGGCGACACCCGGCGCGGGCGCGGCGGGCCGCGCCCGGGAGCCGTCCTCCTCGCCGCGACCGACCCCGCCAACCCGTTCGGCGCGGCGCTGCCGTGGCCGTCGCGACCGTCCGCCGTCGGGCCGGGTGCGGCGACCACCACGACCGTCGCGTCGCACGCCGGCGGCGGCGCAACGCCGTCGGACCGCGCGACGACCGGTACCGACACGTCGCGCGGCCACCGCCCCGGGCGCAAGGCCGGGGCCGTCGTCGTGCTGAGCGACGGCGACCTCGCGCTGTACGTCGAGCGCGGGGGCCGGTCCGTCCTGTCGTTCGTCGACGGCCCGCGGCTCGCGGAGGCGAGCGCCGAGCTCGTCCGGGCGGTCCGCGCGGGGAGGCTCGGCAAGGTCGTCGTGCAGCGGGTGGACGGCGTCGAGGCGCTGGCCGGCGCGGGCACGACGGCCACGTCCGCCGACGACGCGGTGCGCGCCCTCCTCGACGCCGGGTTCCGCGCGACGCCGCGCGGGCTGCGGGCGGCCTGAGGTGGCGGCGGAGGGCACGGGACGCGCGCGCCGCCGTCCCCACGCGACCGCCGGGGGGTGCGGCCGTGCCCGAGGGTGACATCCTGCGCCTCGTGTCTGCGCGGCTCGACGAGGCCCTCGCCGGCCGGATCCTCGTGCGAGCGGAGCTGCGCTGGCCGAGCGCCGCCGAGGTCGTCCTGACCGGCCGGACGGTCGTCGAGAACGTGGCGTACGGCAAGCACCTCTTCACGCGCCTCGACGACGGCCGGTCGCTGCACACCCACCTGCGCATGGAGGGGTCGTGGCGCATCGCGCGCACGGGTGCGCGGGACGCGCGCGGAGCCGAGCCGAACGTCCGCGTGGTGCTCGCGAACGAGTGGTGGACGGCGGTCGGGAACCGGATCGGCATGCTGCACGTGCTGCGCACCGCGGACGAGCCGGTGATCGTCGGGCCCCTCGGGCCTGACGTGCTCGGCGACGACTTCCCGGAGACCGGCCTGCCCGAGGCGGTCGCGCGCATGCGGGCCGACGACGCGACGGGCGGGAGCGGCCCCCGGCACCGGCCGGAGCGGGCCGCGACCGGCGTCCCCGTCGCGGAGGCTCTTCTCGACCAGCACCTCGTCGCGGGGATCGGCACGATCTACACGGCCGAGTCGCTCTTCGCCGAGCGCGTCTACCCGTGGACGCCCGTGCGCGACGTCGAGGACCTCGAGGGAGTTCTCCTCACCGCCCGCGCGCTCATGCAGCGCACCGTGCGGCACGGGTTCGACCCGCGCGCAGGCGTCGTGCGCCACGTGCACGGGCGCACACGAAAGGCGTGCCACGTGTGCGGCACGCCTGTCGTCGAAGGCACGGCGAACGAGCCGCCGTACGACCGTCCGGTCTTCTGGTGTCCCTCGTGCCAGGCGCCGCCCGCGAGCGGGTGAGCGCGGGCGTCGCTGCCCCGCACCCGCTCCCCGAGCGGCCCCGGTGTGGACCGTCAGCCGACGGGCTGCAGGTCCTCTCGTCGTGCCGTGCCCTCGGGGTTCTGCCGTCCGAGCACCGCGGTCGCGAAGTCGGCCGGGATGGTGTCCGGGATGAGCAGACCCTCGGCGACGGCGACACGGTCGCTGACCTCGCGCAGCACCAACGACATCGGGATGTCGAGCGCCTCGCAGATCGAGCCGAGGAGCTCCGACGACGCTTCCTTCTGACCGCGCTCGACCTCGCTGAGGTAGCCCAGCGAGACCCGTGCGGCGGAGGACACCTCTCGCAGGGTGCGCCCCTGTCGCTGGCGAGCGTCTCGCAGCACGTCCCCGATCTCTCGTCGAAGAACAATCATCTGGCGACCCCCTTCCGTGTCCCGTGCGCCCCCGGGTGCCGGTGAGGCCCCCACCTGGGTGCGCGAACTGCTCGTGCCGGTCTTCCTGTTCCCTGCCCCGCGTGACGGGGTCGTCCTACCGTACCCCGCCCGCGGTCCGCTCACGTCTCCGGTGCGGCGTGCCGGACCGGCCGTCGGCGCGTTGTCCGTGCGGCCCACCGGTCGGTTGACGGTCCTGTTGGCGATCACGTGCTGTGCAACGTCCCGACGTGGGGCCTTGTTCCCGCGGCTGCCTGCCCGGCGAACCCCCCGCGGCACGTTCACGACCTCTCCACGCGCAGCAGCGGCGAGGGCGTCCGCCCGGACCGGGCGACCGCAGATCACCTGCCGATTTCACCCGGCCTGCCCTCGTCCGCGGCGGGTCCGTCGACCACCGCACGGGCGAGGTCGATCGCCGCCGCGACCGTCCCGGCGCGGACGGTCGCGCGCTCGCCGGCAAGGTGCAGCCGCCGCACGCGCGTCCCGCGCGGACCGCTCGCCGCGACGAACACCGTGCCCGGTGGCTGGCCGTCCTGCGGGTCCGGTCCCGCGACGCCCGTGGTCGCGACCCCGACGTCCGCACCGAGCACCTCCCGCACCCGTTCCGCCATCTGTCGCGCGACGTCCGGGTGGACGGCACCGTGGGCGGCGAGGAGGCCGCCGTCGACCCCGAGCACGGACTGCTTGACGTCCGTCGCGTAGGCGACGACCGCGCCGCGGAGCACGCGCGAGGCCCCGGGGACGTCGACGATCGTCGCGGAGAGCAGTCCCCCGGTGAGCGACTCGGCCGTCGCGAGCGTCCACCCCCGCGCCTCGAGCGTCGCGAGGAGGCCGACGACGTCCGGTCGCGCGGCCGAGGCCCCCGCCCCCACGGCGTCGCGCGCCACCCCGGTCACGATGCCGACGCGCCGTCCGGCGTCGCTCCGCGCTCGGCGAGGCGGGCCGCGCGGATCGCGTCGCGCCGCAGCCTCCAGCCCTGGTAGGCGTACTCGAGCCCCGTCACGACGGTGACGAGGATCGCCGCGGCGAGCACGACCCAGGCCACGACGCCGATCCACCCCGGCAGGTGCGACAGGGGCAGGAGGAAGAGCGTGATCGCGACGGTCTGGAGCACCGTCTTGAGCTTGCCGCCGCGCGACGCGGGCATGACCGCGTACTTGAGGACCGCGAACCGCAGGAGCGTGACGCCGAGCTCGCGCGCGAGCACGACCACGGGCACCCACCACGGCAGCTCGCCGAGCGGCCACGTGAGCAGGACGAGCGCGGTGCCGACGAGCAGCTTGTCCGCGATCGGGTCCAAGAGCTTGCCGAGGTCCGTGACGAGGTCGTACTTGCGCGCCAGGTAGCCGTCGAGCCGGTCCGACGTCGCGGCCAGCACGAAGATGCCCGTCGCGACGAGCCGCCAGGTGACGGACTCCCCGCCATCGACGAGGAGCGCCCACGCGAAGAACGGGACGAGCAGGATCCTCGCCATGGTGACGAGGTTCGCGGAGTTCCACGGCGAGGGGACGGCGGTGACCACGTGACCAGCCTAGGGGGTCCCCAGGGGTGCCCCGACCCTCGTCCGCCGCCGCGGCCGCGCGACGCCGTGCCGGTACCGCGCGGGTCCGGTGGGCACGCGGTGCGCGCTCAGCGCCAGCCCGACTCCACGTCGGCACCGTCGTGGTAGTCCGTCGCGACCGGCGGCATGTGCCCCTCGGTGCCCTCGCCGTAGTCGTGCCCCGCGCCGCCTCCCGGCGCCGCGGCGGGCGCGGGCGCCTGGCCGTCGAAGACGTCCTGCGCCGGCTCGCCACGGATCAGCGCGAGCGCCGACGGCAGCTCCTCCGGCGTCACGAGCACCTCGCGCGCCTTGGACCCCTCGGACGGCCCGACGATCTCGCGCGACTCGAGGAGGTCCATGAGGCGACCCGCCTTGGCGAAACCGACGCGCAGCTTGCGCTGGAGCATCGACGTCGAGCCGAACTGCGAGGTCACGACGAGCTCGGTCGCCTGGAGAAGCAGGTCGAGGTCGTCGCCGATGTCCTCGTCGACCTGCTTCTTCGCCGCGGTCTGCGTGACGTCCTCGCGGTAGACCGGCTTGAGCTGGCCCTTGACGTGCTCGACGACGGAGTGCACCTCGGACTCGGAGACCCACGCCCCCTGGACGCGCATGGGCTTCGCGGCGCCCATCGGGAGGAACAGCGCGTCACCCTGGCCGATGAGCTTCTCGGCGCCCGGCTGGTCGAGCACGACGCGCGAGTCCGCGAGCGAGGAGGTCGCGAACGCGAGCCGCGACGGCACGTTGGCCTTGATGAGGCCGGTGACGACGTCGACCGACGGTCGCTGCGTCGCGAGCACGAGGTGGATGCCCGCGGCGCGCGCGAGCTGCGTGATGCGCTGGATCGACGCCTCGACGTCGCGCGGGGCGACCATCATGAGGTCCGCGAGCTCGTCGACGACCACGAGCAGGTAGGGGTACGGCGCGATCTTGCGCTCGGAGCCCGGCAGCGGCTTGACCTTGCCCGAGCGCACGGCGGCGTTGAAGTCGTCGATGTGCTTGTACCCGAACGCGGCGAGGTCGTCGTACCGGGCGTCCATCTCCCGCACGACCCAGTCGAGGGCCTCGGCGGCCTTCTTCGGGTTGGTGATGATCGGCGTGATCAGGTGCGGGATGCCCTCGTAGATCGTCAGCTCGACGCGCTTGGGGTCCACGAGCACCAGGCGCACCTGCTCGGGCGTCGAGCGCATGAGGATCGACGTGATCATGGAGTTGATGAAGCTCGACTTGCCGGCGCCCGTCGCGCCCGCGACGAGGATGTGCGGCATCTTGGCGAGGTTCGCGACGACGTAGCCGCCCTCGACGTCCTTGCCCACACCCATGACCATGGGGTGCTCGGTCCGGCGCGCGGCCGACGAGCGGAGCACGTCGCCGAGCACGACCGTCTCGCGGTCGGTGTTGGGGATCTCGATGCCGATCGCCGACTTGCCGGGGATCGGCGCGAGGATGCGCACGTCCGCGCTCGCCACCGCGTAGGCGATGTTGTTCGAGAGCGACGTGATGCGCTCGACCTTGACCTTGGGGCCGACCTCGACCTCGTAGCGCGTGACCGTCGGGCCGCGCGTGAAGCCGGTGACCTTCGCGTCGACCTCGAACTGCTCGAACGTCTGGGTCAGCGCCTCGACGACGCGGTCGTTCGCGGCGGAGCGCACCTTGTGCGGCGCACCCTTGACGAGGGAGTCCTCGTTGGGCAGGAGGTAGACGGTGTCGCCCTCGAGCATCGGCTGCACGCCGCGCGGCAGGGGGCTGCTGGGCGGGGGCGGCGGCACGCTGCCCGCGCCGTCGCCGGGGGCGGGCGCGACGGCGCCCATCGCGGCGGCCGCGGTGTCCTGCGCGGTGCCCTGCCCGACGGCCGGCACGGCCTCGGTGGGCGCGGTGCCGGGCGCCGGGTCGTCCCCGCGGCGCTTCTTGCCCCGGCCGCGAGGGGCGTCCTCCTCGTAGTCGAGGAACGCCGCCGTCTCGAACGCCTCGTCGCCGGAGAACCCGCCCTCGGGCTTCTCGATCTCGGCGGCCTCCGCCGCCCGCTGCGCCTTGGTCTTCCGGGGCTTGCGCGGGCGACGACCCGCCGGCACGTCCGTGCCGTCGTGGCGCGAGACGCCCTCCGCGAGCGCGAGCCCGTCGGCGTCCAGCTCCTCGTCGTCAGCGCGGTGGTTGCCCGTGAGCACGTCGTAGAGGCCGCGCAGCCGGCTCGGGATCCGGTGCACCGGGGTCGCGGTGACGACGAGGAGCCCGAAGAAGCCGAGCAGCAGGAAGATGGGGACGGCGAACCAGGGCGTGAGCCCGGTGGTCACGGGCGTCGCGGCGAGGTAGCCGACGATGCCGCCCGCGTCCTGCACCGCCTCGAAGCCGTCGCGCGGCGCCGGGAGGTCCTCGGAGATGTGCACGAGCGAGCACACCGACACGACGATGAGGGTGAGCCCGATGGCGACGCGCGAGTTCGCCTGGGCGCGCTCGGGATGGCGCATGATGCGCACGGCGAGCCAGAGCAGCAGGACGGGCACCGCGACGCCCGCGAGCCCGAAGGTGCCGGCGACGACGCCGTGGACGACCAGGCCGAAGGTGCCCTGGATGCCCCACCACTCGCGGGCCGCGACGACGACCGCGAGGGCGATGAGGAAGAACGCGACGCCGTCGCGCCGGTGTGCCGGGTCCAGCTCTCTTGCTCCCTTTCCGATGGTGCGCACGAGCGCCCCGAGGCCGTGCGCGGCGCCGAGCCAGACCGCCCGCACCGCGCGGACGGGCCACGGCGGCCCCGACGCCGGGCGCCGGGCGGGCCGGCGCGTGCCGGCCGACGTGGACCGCCCCCGACCGGTGCCGGAGCGCGACGTGCCGCGGGCCGAGGACGAACCGCCGCGCGCCGAGGTGCGGGGCGCTGGCGTGCGGTTGCTCGCGGTCCGACGTGCCTGAGGGGACGTGCGGGTCGCCATAGTGGTCCTAACCTACCTGCGGGGGACGACACGGACGCGGACCCGGCGGCGCGTGTCCCGGGCGGGCTGGAGCAGCGCGGCCCACCACCCCACGGGCGACGACCCCTGATCGACGACCCGGGAGCGACGAGGACCGGAGGAACCGTGCACGACCCGACGCACGTCGAGCGCAGCGACGCACCGAGCGGTGGACCGAGCGAACCACCAGCCGACCCGGACCCCGTCGCCCCGCGCGGGGCCACCACCGTGCCGCGAGAGCGCGACCTCGTCGAGGTGGTCCCCGGGGTCTGGGTCGCGACGGCGGAGATCTGGACGACGACGTCGACCGTCGTCACCGCTCCGGACGGCCGGGCGCTGGTCGTGGACCCGGCCGTGACGGTCGCCGAGGTCGAGGGGCTCGCCGCCGCGGTCCGGGCGCGCGGCTGGCGCGTGACCGCCGGGTTCGCGACGCACCCGCACTGGGACCACGTGCTGTGGTCGCCCAGGCTCGGCGACGCGCCCCGCTGGGCGACGGAACGCACCGCCGAGGCGACGCAGCGGCGGCGGACCGCGGTCCTCACGTCGACCGAGGCCGCCGCGCCCGGCCACGACCCCGCGCTCGTGGGCGCGCTGACCCCGCTCCCCCGCGGCGCACGCCGTGTCCCCTGGCCCGGCGCCGCACCGACCGGCCCGAGGTCGGTGACCGTCGTCGAGCACGACGCCCACGCGCCGGGCCATGCCGCGCTCGTGGTGCGCACGCCGGACGGGAGCGTGCTCGTGGCGGGCGACATGCTCTCCGACGTCGAGGTACCGCTCGTCGACACCGACGCCCGCGACCCCGTCGCCGTCTACCGGGGTGCGCTCGACGCGCTCGAGCTCGCCGCGCGCGGCGTGGACGCGCTCGTCCCGGGTCACGGGAGCCCCGCCGTCGGCCGTGCCGCGGTCTCCGCACGGTTCGCGGCCGACCGTGCGTACCTCGACGCGCTGGGCGCCGCTCTCCGCGGCGGGACCGTGCCCGACGACCGCCGGCTCGCGGGCTACGTCGCCGAGTGGCACGACGCGCAGCTCGAGGCGCTGCGCTCGCGCTGAAGCCGCCCCGCCCCTCCCACGGACGGTGCGAGCCGCGACCCGGCGCGCGACCGACGCAGGCCGCCCGGGCTCAGTCGTCGAGCCCGAGCTCCACGGACCGGGCGAGCGCCGCGTCGAGGGCCTGCTCGTCGGTGACCAGGCGGTGCAGGTGCCGTGCCGCGGTGTGCAGCGCGCCGAGGTCCGACCCGTAGACGCTCACCATGCCGCCCTCGGGGTCGAACCCGACCGCGTCCAGGACGCTCGGCTCGTGGTCGGTCAGCGTGGCCCGGAGCGCGCCGGAGAAGTCGTACCCGGAACCCTCGATGCCGTGCCGCTCGAGGGCGCCCTTGTGCTGGTGCCACTCCGGACCGCCGGGCGAGTAGATGATGCTCCACCCCTGCGCCTGGGTCACGAGGTGGACGGGGTCGAGCGGGGCGAAGTCTTCGGCGTTCGTCATGCGGGAACCGTAGCGGCGACCACCCACGACGCCGCGGCGGACCTCCGGGGACGCCGACCGAGCCCGGGCCGTGCCGTCGTCACCCGAGGAAGAGCCCGATCGAGAGCGTCACGACGCCCGCCGCGAGGACCACGCCGCCGGCCGGGAGCAGCACGACGGCCCGGTTCGGCGCCTCGCGCCCCGCGCCCACGGCGGAGAGGAAGAACCCGGCGGGCAGCAGGATCGCGGCGACGAGCACCCCGGTGGCGGCGAGCCACCGCCAGAAGCCGGCGAGGTCGGTGGCCTCCGTGAGCAGCAGGCACAGGAGTCCCAGGATCACGAGAACGCCCGCGTGGGCGTGTCCCGCACGGAAGAACGACGTCTGGAAGCCGGTCGCCGGCACGCGCCGCGTGACGACCTTGACGAGGAACGCGCCGCCGGACTCGATGCCGACGACCGTGAGGAGGACGACGCCCGCGGTGATGCGGGCGGCGTCGGTGAGCTCGAGCACGGGACCTCCTGAGCTGGCGGGACACTCGGCGCACGGCACGCCGCGGGTTTACGAACACTGTTATAGAACAGCGTTCGCAAACCCGTGTCAAGCCCTCTAGACTCGTCGCGTGGCACGACCTCGACTGCACGACGACGCCCTGCGCGACCGCCTGCTCGACGTGGCGTCCCGCGCCATCTCCGAGCACGGCGAGGGTGCCGTGACGGTCCGCTCGGTGGCGACGGCCGCGGGGACGAGCCCGTCGGCCGTGTACGCGCTCTTCGGCAGCCGCGACGAGCTCGTGGCCGCCGTGTCGGCGGAGGGCTTCCGGCGGTTCGCGGCCCACCTGGCGGCCGTCGAGCGGACCGACGACCCGGGTGCCGACCTCGCCGCGCTCGGCGGCGCCTACCGGGGGTTCGCCCTCGCGGACCCGCACTTCTACGCCGTGATGTTCGCGCGCGGGGTCCGGCCCGGCGCGGACCGCCCGCGTGCCGTCGAGGAGGCGACGTTCCAGGTGCTGCGCGACGCGGTCGCACGGCTCGTGCCGGACGCGACGGCCGCCGACGACGTCGCGCTCGGCCTGTGGGGCCTCGTGCACGGCCTGGTCTCGCTCGAGCTCGCGGGCCTCGTCCCCGGCGGCGACGCGGATCGTGCCGCCCGCTACGGCGCGACGCTCGCCGCCGTCGGCCCCGGGCTGGTCCGGCGCAGCGGGACGTAGCGGGTCAGTCCGGTCCCGAGACGGAGAAGTGGCCCCTGCCAGACCGACGGCAGGGGCCACTTCTCACCTCTCGCGCCGCCGACGCCCCGAGGGGGGCCTCCGGCGCGTCCGACGTCGCGCGTCAGGCCTCGACGACCACCGGGACGATCATCGGGCGGCGCCGCAGGCGGTTGGAGACCCACCGCCCGATGACGCGGCGCATGACCTGCTGGAGCTGGTGCGTGTCGGTCGCGCCGCCGGCGATCGCGTCCTCGAGCGCCTTGACGACCTCCGGCTGGATGTCCTGGAACACCTTGTCGTCCTCGGCGAACCCGCGCGCGAGGATCTGCGGCCCGGCGAGCACCTTGCCGGTCGCGGAGTCCACGACGGCGAAGACGGACACGAAGCCCTCCTCGCCGAGGATGCGGCGGTCCTTGAGCTCGGCGTCGGTGATCTCGCCGACGCTCGACCCGTCGACGTACACGTAGCCGCACGGGACCGCACCGACGACCGACGCCTTGCCGTCGACGAGGTCGACGACGACGCCGTCCTCGGCGAGCACGACCCGGTCGGCGGGCACGCCCGTGCGGACCGCGAGCGCCCCGTTGGCGACGAGGTGGCGGACCTCGCCGTGCACGGGCATGACGTTCTTGGGCTTGAGCACGTTGTAGCAGTAGAGGAGCTCGCCCGCGCTCGCGTGCCCGGACACGTGCACCTTGGCGTTGCCGCCGTGCACGACCCTCGCGCCGAGACGCGTGAGCCCGTTGATGATCCGGAAGACGGCGTTCTCGTTGCCCGGGATGAGCGACGACGCGAGGATCACCGTGTCGCCGTGGCCGACCTGGACCTTGTGGTCGCCGTTGGCCATGCGTGACAGCGCCGCCATGGGCTCGCCCTGGGAACCGGTGCACATGAGCACGATCTCGTCGTCGCGCAGGGAGTCGACCTTCTTGAGGTCGATGAGCACGCCCTCGGGCACGTGGAGGTACCCGAGCTCGGCCGCGATGGTCATGTTGCGGACCATCGAGCGCCCGACGAGCGCGACGCGGCGACCGTGGTGGTGCGCGGCGTTGAGGACCTGCTGCACGCGGTGCACGTGCGAGGAGAACGACGCGACGATGATTCGCTTCTCGGAGGCGGCGAAGACGTTGTCGAGCACCGGGCCGATCTCGACCTCGGGGGTGACGAAGCCGGGCACCTCGGCGTTGGTCGAGTCGACCATGAACAGGTCGACGCCCTGCTCGCCGAGGCGTGCGAACGCCCGCAGGTCGGTGATGCGCCCGTCGAGCGGGAGCTGGTCCATCTTGAAGTCGCCCGTGTGCAGCACGGTCCCGGCGCCGGTCGTCACGGCGACCGCGAGCGCGTCGGGGATCGAGTGGTTGACCGCGACGAACTCGCAGCGGAACACGCCGAGCTGCTCGACCTGCCCCTCCTTGACCGCGAGGGTCACGGGCGAGATGCGGTGCTCCTTGAGCTTCGCCTCGACGAACGCGAGCGTGAGCTGCGACCCGACGAGCGGGATGTCGCGGCGCAGGCGCAGCAGGTACGGGACGGCCCCGATGTGGTCCTCGTGGCCGTGCGTGAGGACGATCGCCTCGATGTCGTCCAGCCGGTCCGCGATGTAGTCGAAGTCCGGGAGGATGAGGTCGACGCCGGGCTGGTTGTCCTCGGGGAAGAGGACGCCGCAGTCGATGACGAGCAGACGCCCGTCGTACTCGAGGACGGCCATGTTGCGGCCGACCTCCCCGAGCCCGCCGAGGGCGACGATGCGCAGCCCTCCGGTGGGGAGCTCGGGAGGCAGGGAGAGTTCGGGGTGGGGATGGCTCACGGGGCCTCCTGTCGTGGCTGAGCCGGGGGTTTCGAGGGCTCCTGCCCTCGCTAGTTCGTGGGTGCGGCGGCGCCCGCCGCGGTGGTCGCGCCGGCGAGCACGCCCGCGGCGACCAGGGCGTCGCGCACGAGCGCGACGTCGTCCTCGGTCGCCGCGACGTTCGGCAGGCGCAGGAAGCGGTTGTCGGTGACGCCGAGCAGCTCGACGGCGGCCTTGGCCATCACGGCCTGGAAGCCCGCACCGTTGAGCGCGTCGATGACGGGCGTCGTGGTGAGGAAGACCTCGAGCGCGCCCGCGTGGTCGCCCGCGTCGAAGTGGCGCACGACCTCGGCGAACGGCCCGGCCACCGCGTGCCCTGAGACGGAGACGATGCCGGCCGCGCCGTGCGCGAGGAACGGCAGCAGCAGGCCGTCGTCGCCGCTGTAGAACGCGAGACCGGTCGCGGCGGCGAGCTTGGCAGCGGCGTACACGTCGCCCGTCGCGTCCTTGCTCGCGACGACCCGGTCGTGCGCCGCGAGCCGCGCGTACGTCGCGGGCGCGATCCGCACGCCCGTGCGTCCGGGGACGTCGTACAGCATCACGGGCAGGTCGGTCGCGTCGGCGATCGCCGTCACGTGCCGGTACACGCCCTCCTGGCTGGGGCGCGAGTAGTAGGGCGAGACGACGAGGAGCCCGTCGGCCCCTGCCTCGGCCGCCTGCTCCGCCATGCGCAGGGCGTGGTCGGTGTCGTTGGACCCGGCACCGGCGACGACCGCCGCGCGGTCGCCGACCGCGTCCACGACGACGCGCACGAGGTCCAGCTTCTCCGGCGCGTGCGTCGTGGGCGACTCGCCCGTCGTGCCGCTCAGCACCAGGCCGTCGTTCCCGTCGTCCACCAGGCGCTTCGCGAGCCGGGCCGCCGCCGCGAGGTCGACGGCGCCGTCGGGCGTCATCGGGGTGACCATGGCGGTGAGGACGGCACCGAACGGGCGCGCGGGGGTGGCGGGAAGGACCATGTGCACAAACTACCGTGCGGCGCGTCCCCGCACCGCGCCCGTCCAGGCCCGGGGCCGTGCCCGACCACCGCCCGGGTGCGCCCCCGCGACCCCGAGGGCGATACTCGGAGCATGTCCCGCCCCGCCTCGACGTCGAACCTCTCCCCCGCGCTCGTCGCGCACGTGCCCACAGGGTTGCTCGTCGACGGCCACTGGGGCCCCGCCCAGGGCGGTCGCACGTTCGAGGTCGAGGACCCGGCGACCGAGGAGTCGCTCTTCGACGTCGCCGACGCGAGCCCCGCCGACGCCCTGCGCGCCCTCGACGCCGCGCACCGGGCGGCGCCCGCGTGGCGCGCGACGCCCCCGCGGGAGCGCGGCGAGGTGCTGCGCGCCGTCTACGACCGGGTCGTCGCTCGGGCCGACGACGTCGCCGCGCTCATCACCGCCGAGTGCGGCAAGCCGCTCGCGGAGGCGCGCGCCGAGGTGCTCTACGGCGCCGACTTCCTGCGCTGGTACGCCGAGCAGGCGGTGCGGGCCGAGGGCCTCGCCCGCACGGCACCGGCCGGGGGCAACCGGCAGCTCGTCTTCCGCCGGCCCGTGGGCCCCGCCCTGCTCGTCACGCCGTGGAACTTCCCCATCGCGATGGCGACGCGCAAGATCGGCCCGGCGCTCGCGGCCGGCTGCACCGTCGTGATCAAGCCGGCGCGACTCACGCCGCTCACGACGGCGCTCGTGGCCGAGGTCATCCGGTCCGAGCTCGCCGACCGCGGGCTGCCGACCGGCGTCGTCAACGTCGTCCCGTCCTCGCGCGCCGCGGACGTCACCGGGCCCCTCCTCGCCGACGAGCGCCTGCGCAAGCTGTCGTTCACGGGCTCGACGGCCGTCGGGCGCACGCTCCTCGAGAAGTCCGCGCCCCAGGTGCTGCGCACCTCGATGGAGCTCGGCGGCAACGCGCCGTTCCTCGTGTTCGCCGACGCCGACCTCGACGCCGCCGTCGAGGGCGCGCTCGTCGCGAAGCTGCGCAACGCGGGCCAGTCGTGCGTCGCCGCCAACCGCTTCCTCGTCCACGACGCCGTCGCGCGCGAGTTCGCCCAGCGGCTCGCCGCCGCGTTCGAGGGCCTGCGCGTCGGCCCGGGCGCGCAGGACGGGACGCAGGTCGGCCCGCTCATCGAGGCGAAGGCCGTGGACAAGGTCGCCGAGCTCGTCGACGCGGCGTCCGACGGCGGCGCCCAGGTGCTCACGGGCGCCGACCGGCCGCGGACCACGGGGTACTTCTACGGGCCGACGGTCCTGTCCGGCGTCGACCCCGACGCGCGCGTCGTCACCGAGGAGATCTTCGGGCCCGTGGCGCCCGTGGTCGCGTTCGGCGACGACGACGAGGGCCTCGCGCTCGCGAACGCCACCGAGTACGGGCTCGCCGCCTACGCGTACACCACGTCGCTCGACCGCGCCGTGCGCGTGTCCGAGGAGGTCGAGGCCGGGATGATCGGCATCAACCGCGGCCTGGTGTCCGACGCGAGCGCACCGTTCGGCGGGGTGAAGCAGTCCGGCCTCGGTCGCGAGGGCGGCGAGGCGGGCCTCGAGGAGTACCTCGAGACGGTCTACGTCGCGCTCTGACGCCCGCCGCTCGTGGTGCTGCGGGCGTGATCGGCCTCGTCGGGCCGTCACCCGGCGTTGGTAGCCTGACGCTCCCCTGCCACCGACTCCCGGAGAGCCCACGCCCGTGCCCTCGTCGCCCGCGTCGACCATCAGCCCGAACGTCCCCTCGCCCAGCGCCCGCGTCACGACCGTCGGGTACATGATCTTCGCGTCCCGCTGGCTCCAGGCACCGCTCTACTTCGGCCTCATCGTGGCCCAGGTCGTCTACGTCTGGCAGTTCCTCAAGGAGCTGTGGCACCTCATCGTCGGCGGGTTCACCGGCGAGCACACTGTCGAGGACCCCGCGACGCACGAGATGGTCTCGCACGCGTTCGGCGCCGAGGAGATCATGCTCGCCGTCCTCGGGCTCGTCGACGTCGTCATGATCTCCAACCTGCTCATCATGGTCATCGTCGGCGGTTACGAGACGTTCGTGTCGCGCATCCGGCTCGACGGCCACCCGGACCAGCCCGAGTGGCTGAGCCACGTCAACGCGAACGTGCTCAAGACCAAGCTCGCGATGTCGATCATCGGGATCTCCTCGATCCACCTGCTGCGCACTTTCATCGAGTCGTCCACGGGCCGGATCACGGGCGACGTCATGATGTGGCAGGTGATCATCCACCTCGCGTTCGTCGTCTCGGCCCTCGCGCTCGCGGCGATCGACCGCATGTCCCTCACCGCGCACCAGCGCGCCGCCAACGCCGCCGCGGCGGGCGAGGGCCCGGCCGACCCGCACGCATGAGCCGGCCCGACGATGTCCCGCGCCCCGACGCCGAGCCCGACGCCCCCGCGTCGCTCGACGCCGAGGTGGAGGACGCCGTCGAGCACGCGGTCGAGGACGAGGTCCGCGCCGCGGTCCGCCAGGCCGTCTCGGTGTCCGTCGCGACGGGGCTGTACGGCATCTCGTTCGGGGCGCTGTCGGTGGTCGCAGGGCTCGACGTGGCGCAGACCATGGCGCTGAGCCTGCTCATGTTCTCGGGCGGGTCGCAGTTCGCGCTCATCGGCGTGGTCGGCGCGGGTGGCGCGCCGACCGCCGCGATCGCCACCGCGGGCTTCCTCGGGGTCCGCAACGCCCTGTACGGGGCGCAGCTCGGCCCGCTGCTCGCGCTGCGCTCGTGGCACAAGGTCGTCGCGGCGCAGTTCACGATCGACGAGTCGACCGCGGTCGCGACCGCCCAGCGCTCGCGCCGCGCCGTCCGGGCGGGGTTCTGGTGGACCGGCGTCGGCATCTTCGTGCTGTGGAACGCCATGACGCTGGTCGGGGCGCTCGCCGGCGACGCGCTCGGCGACCCGCGCGCGTGGGGGCTCGACGCCGCCGCGGCGGCCGCGTTCCTGGCCCTCCTGTGGCCCCGCCTCGCGGCGCGCGCGATGCAGCTCACCGCGGCGGCGGCCGTCCTCGTCGCGGTCCTGCTCATCCCGGTCGCGCCGGGCGGCGTCCCGGTGCTCGCCGCGGCCGCCGTCGCGATCGTCATCGGGCAGGTGGACGCGCGGCGCCGGCGCGGCACGTCGAGCGGTTCGTCGGCACCGTCCGCCGACGGGCACCCCGGGAAGGAGTCGTCGTGACGTCAGCGACCGTCTGGGTCGTCGTGCTGGTCGCGTCCGCCGTGTGCTTCGCGCTCAAGCTCGCCGGGCACCTCGTGCCCGAGCACTGGCTCGCCGACGAGCGCGTCGCGCGCACGGCGGCGCTCGTGACCGCCGCGCTCCTCGCCGCGCTCGTCGCGGTGCAGACGGTCGGCGACGGTCAGGCCCTGGTCGTCGACGCGCGCCTGCCCGCGCTCGGCGTGGCGGCCGTCGCCCTCGCGCTGCGCGCCCCGTTCATCGTCGTCGTGGTCCTCGCCGCGGCCACGGCCGCCGGCCTGCGCGCCCTGGGCTGGGGCTGACCGTCGGCCCGAGGCGTGGCCCACGTCTCGTAGGGTGACCCCGTGAGCCTCTTCCGCGAGACCGCCGACGTCTCCGTCCGCCCCGCCGTGCCCGGAGACGACGTCGCGATGACCGCGATCCAGGTCGGGGCCTGGCGCTCGTCCCACGCGGAGATCCTCGGGGCGGACGTGCTCGACGCGCTCGACACCGTGCGGATGCGCGAGCAGTGGGCCGCCGCGATCTCGTCCCCGCCCGGACCGGGGTTCGGCGTGCTCGTCGCGTGCGTGGGCGCCGACGTCGTCGGGTTCGCCGCCGTGGCGCCCGGGCAGGTCCTCGCGCTCGAGGTCGAGCCGCGGCACCAGCGCGGCGGGCACGGGTCGCGACTGCTCTCCGCCGCGGTCGACCGGCTGCGCCGGGACGGCGCGGAGGAGGTCGTCACGTGGGTGCTCGACGGCGACACGGCGCGCGAGACGTTCCTCGCGGGGGCCGGGCTCGGGCCCGACGGGCGGACCCGGACGCTCGCGACCGGGGTGCGCGACGTCGTCGAACGCCGCTGGGCTGCCGAGATCTGAGTCTCGCGCGACCGTTCGTCACGCAGCCGTGACACCCTCGTGACCCGTTCGCACGCGTGACCTGCGAGGATCGACCGCCATGGGCATCCTCACCGACTACTTCTCCGCACCCGACGACGCGCAGGCCGGGAGCGCGGCGCGTACGGGCCCCAGCAGCCCCGACCCGCTGACGAACCAGCCGGTGTTCCCCACGGTCGAGCTCAAGGGCATCGACCCGTTCGTCGTGCTGGGCACGCTCGCGGGCCTGCTCACCGACAGACCGTACGCCGAGGCCAAGACCGACCCCCGGCACGGCTCGCTCGTCGCGACCGCCGGCGACGAAGGGCCGTGGGTCGTGGCGGTCACCGACGAGCTCGTGACCGCGCTCGCCGCGACGACCCCGAACGCCCTCGACGCCGTCGCGGTCCGCTGGGCCGCCACCGAGGAGCTCGAGGGGTCGGACCCCGCCGACCTCGCCGACGCGCTGCGACGGCTCGCCGAGCTGTGCGTCCGCGCCGACGACGCGGGCCACCGGCTCTACTGCTGGACCAGCCTCTGACGGGCCGAGGTGTTCCACCGGGCGTGAGGTCGTCCTCGAGGCGAGCTACGTCGTGCGGGGTGGAGCACCTCGGTCAGCGACGGGAACGGTAGAGCGACGCGGCCTTGCGCAGCGCCTCGCGCGCACGCCTGCGGTCGCGCGCCGCGTCGTACGCGAACGCCAGGTGGTACCACGCCTCCCAGCTCTGGGGGTCGGCGTCGACCGCGTCGCGGTAGGGGCCGAACGCCACGTCGGCGGCGTCCCGGTCGATGCGCCCGCCGGGCGAGCGCGGGAGGTCGTCGACCGGCAGCCGGCCCTGGGCGGCGAGGTCGTCGGCCATGCGCTGCACGGTGCCGGCGAGCAGGAACTCACGGCCGACCAGGCCCACCACGAGCAGGGGCAGGACGAGCACGCCCGCACCGATCACCATCGCGACCGGCTCGCCCGTGCCGATGAGCGCGGCCGCGCGGCCGGCCACCTGCCACACGTACAGCGCGAGCAGGAGCGTGACGAGGACCGCGCCGAGGATCGCCTTCCAGGGACGCACGGCGCGCGCCCGCCCCCCGACGCCGCGGCCGTCGTCCTCGGGGCGGACGGGACCGTCGGGCGCGCTCACGACAGGTCCAGCACGTTCTCGAGCCCGACGGTCAGCCCCGGTCGGCCGACGACCTCGCGGACGGCGAGCAGGACGCCCGGCATGAACGAGACGCGGTCGAACGAGTCCTGCCGGATGACGAGCTGCTCGCCCGCGTTGCCGAACAGGATCTCCTCGTGCGCGACGAGGCCGCGCAGGCGCACCGCGTGCACGCGCACGCCGTCGACGTCCGCTCCGCGCGCTTCCCAGCCGGTCTCCGTCGCGTCGGGGCTCGGCGCGACGCCCGCGTCGGCGCGTGCCGCGGCGATCGCCGCCGCGGTGTGCCGCGCGGTGCCGGACGGCGCGTCGACCTTGTCCGGGTGGTGGAGCTCGATCACCTCGGCCGACTCGAAGTACCGCGCGGCCTTGGCGGCGAACGTCATCGCGAGGACGGCGGACAGGCCGAAGTTGGGCGCGATGAGCACGCCGAGCCCGGGTACGCCGGCCGCGGCGGCGCGGCCGAGGTGCGCGACGACGCGCCCGCGGCTCTCCTCCGTCCAGCCCGTGGTCCCGACGACGGCGTGCACGCCCGCGTCGATCAGCGCGTGGACGTTCGCCTCGGTCGCGGACGGGACGGTGAAGTCGACGGCGACGTCCGCGCCGCCGAGCGTCGCGGCCGCGACCTCGTCGCCCGCGTCGAGGCGCGCGACGAGCTCGAGGTCCGCCGCGCCGTCGACGGCGGCGCAGACGGTCGCGCCCATGCGCCCGGCGGCGCCCAGGACGGCGACCCGCAGCGGGCGACCGGGCTCCCTGCCGGGGGCGGTCGGGGCGGGATCGGGCGCGGGGATGCTCTGCTCGCTCACGCCCGTCACCCTATCGCCGGTGCGCGGGGCGACCGGCGCCACGTCCGCCCCACCGGGCAGTGGGTCTGCCCACAGCACGACGGCGGCCGCCCTCCGCGAGGAGGACGGCCGCCGCGAGAGGCCGTGGGAGGCGGGGTCAGGCGCCGAACGGTCCGACGCGCACGACGGACCGCGGCCGCGAGGCGAGCTCGCCGGCCAGCTTCTGCACGTCGTCGGCCGTGACCGAGCGGACCGCGTCGAGCGACTCCTCGACGCTCAGGAGCTCGCCGTAGACGAGCTCGGCCTTGCCGAGCCGGCTCATGCGCGAGCCGGAGTCCTCGAGCCCGAGCACCATGCCGCCGGAGAGCTGACCGATGCTGCGGTCGAGCTCCGCGCCGGTGATGCCGTCGTCCGAGAGGCGGTCGAGCTCCGCGTGGAGCAGGGCCGTGACCTCGTCGACCTTCGACGGCGCGCACCCGGCGTAGAGGCCGAAGGTGCCGATGCCACCGTGGCCGGACGCGAACGAGTACGTCGAGTACGCGAGGCCGCGCTTCTCGCGGATCTCCTGGAACAGGCGCGAGCTCATACCGCCGCCCAGCACCGCGCTGAGCACGGAGAGCGTGAACCGGCGGTCGTCGGTCGCGGACAGGCCCGTGCCGCCGATGACGACGTTCGCCTGCTCCACGGCCCGGTGCACCGACAGCTCGACGCCCGCCGTCCCGACGCCCGCGAGGGCGGGGTCGGCCGGGTCGCGCCGCGCGCGCGGCGCGCTGCCCGCGTCGAGCGACCATCCGCCGTCGTGCAGCGCCTGGCCCACCTGGGCGACCAGCGTGTCGTGGTCGACGCCGCCCGCCGCCGCGACGACGAGCGTCTCGGGGCGGTAGTGCCAGCGGTAGTGCTCCCAGACGGCGTCGCGCGGGACCGCGTTGATCGTGTCCGGGGTGCCGCCGATGGGGCGGCCGAGCGCGTGCCCGCCGAGCACTGCGGACGCGAACTCCTCGTGCACGACGTCCGAGGGGTCGTCGTCGTTCATGGCGAGCTCTTCGAGGATCACGCCGCGCTCGGTCTCGAGCTCGTCGGGGTCCAGGCGTGCCGACGTCACCATGTCGGCGATGACGTCGACCGCCATGGGCAGGTCGGCGTCGAGCACGCGCGCGTAGTAGCACGTGTGCTCCTTGCCGGTCGCGGCGTTGGCCTCGCCGCCGACGGCGTCGAACGCCTCGGCGATGTCCATCGCCGAGCGGCGCGCGGTGCCCTTGAACAGCAGGTGCTCGAGGAAGTGCGTCGAGCCGAAGTGGCCGTCGGTCTCGTCGCGCGAGCCGACGCCGACCCACGCGCCCATCGTCGCCGAGCGCAGGCCCGGCATGGACTCGGTGAGCACGCGGACCCCGCCGGGCAGGACGGACCGACGGATCGTCGCGCCGTCCTGCCCGGCGGTCAGCTCGGCCCCGGCGTCACCCGCCGGGACGAGCGGGAGGTCCCAGGGCACGTCAGGCGTCCGCGCCCTCGGTCGCGGGAGCGTCGGCCGGAGCCTCCTCCTCGACCACGGCGTGCAGCGAGAGCTTGCCGCGCGGGTCGATCTCGCCGATCTCGACCTGGACCTTCTGGCCGATGGACAGCACGTCCTCGACGTTCTCGACGCGCTTGCCGCCCACGAGCTTGCGGATCTGGCTGATGTGCAGCAGACCGTCCTTGCCCGGGGAGAGCGAGATGAACGCGCCGAACGACGTCGTCTTGACGACCGTGCCGACGAAGCGCTCGCCGATCTCCGGGACGTGCGGGTTGGCGATCGCGTTGATCGCCGCGCGGGCGGCCTCGGCCGACGGGCCGTCGACGGCGCCGATGTACACGGTGCCGTCGTCCTCGATGGAGATGTCCGCGCCCGTCTCCTCCTGGATCTGGTTGATCATCTTGCCCTTGGGGCCGATGACCTCGCCGATCTTGTCGACCGGCACCTTCACGGAGATGACGCGCGGGGCGTTCGGGGACATCTCGTCGGGCACGTCGATGGCCTCGGCGAGCACGTCGAGGATCGTCAGGCGCGCGTCGCGCGCCTGGGTCAGCGCACCGGCGAGCACCGAGGCGGGGATGCCGTCGAGCTTGGTGTCGAGCTGGATGGCCGTGACGAACTCGCGGGTGCCGGCGACCTTGAAGTCCATGTCGCCGAACGCGTCCTCGGCCCCGAGGATGTCGGTGAGCGCCGCGTAACGGGTCTCACCGTCGACCGTGTCGGAGATGAGGCCCATCGCGATGCCCGCGACGGGGGCGCGCAGCGGCACGCCCGCATTGAGGAGCGAGAGCGTCGAGGCGCACACGGAGCCCATGGACGTCGAGCCGTTGGAGCCGAGGGCCTCGGACACCTGGCGGATCGCGTAGGGGAACTCCTCGCGGCTCGGCAGCACCGGCACGAGCGCACGCTCGGCGAGCGCGCCGTGACCGATCTCGCGGCGCTTCGGGCTGCCGACACGGCCGGTCTCGCCGGTCGAGTACGGCGGGAAGTTGTAGTTGTGCATGTAGCGCTTGCGCGTCTCCGGACCGAGCGAGTCGATCTGCTGCTCCATGCGGAGCATGTTCAGCGTCGTGACGCCCATGATCTGGGTCTCGCCACGCTCGAAGAGCGCGGAGCCGTGCACGCGCGGCAGCACCTCGACCTCGGCCGACAGGGTACGGATGTCCGCGAGGCCCCGGCCGTCGATCCGCACGCCGTCGGTGAGCACGCGCTGGCGCACGAGCTTCTTCTGGAGCGAGCGGTACGCGGCGGAGAGCTCCTTCTCGCGGCCGTCGAACCCGGCCTGGAGCTTGCCCACCATCTCGTTCTTGATCTCGTCGAGACGGTTCTCACGGTCCTGCTTGTCCGCGATGGCGAGCGCCTCGCGCAGGTCCGTCGCGACCTCGGCCTCGACCGCGGCGAACGCGTCGTCCTGGTAGTCCAGGAAGACCGGGTACTCCTTGACGGGCTTCGCCGCCTGCGCCGCGAGCGCCGACTGCGCGTCGCACAGCGCCTTGATGAACGGCTTGGCCGCCTCGATGCCCTCCGCGACGACCTCCTCGGTCGGGGCGGCCACGCCCTCGTCCTTGACGAGGCCCCAGGCGCCGTCGGTCGCCTCGGCCTCGATCATCGCGATCGCGACGTCGTCGCCGACGACGCGGCCGGCCACGACCATGTCGAAGACCGCGCGCTCCTTGTCGGAGTACTTGGGGAACGCGACCCACTGGCCGTCGACCAGCGCGATGCGGACCGCGCCGACCGGGCCGGAGAACGGCAGGCCGGAGATCTGGGTCGACGCCGACGCGGCGTTGATCGCGAGCGTGTCGTACGCGTCGTCCGGGTGGAGCGCGAGGACCGTGATGACGACCTGGACCTCGTTGCGCAGGCCCTTGACGAAGAGCGGGCGCAGCGGGCGGTCGATGAGGCGGCACGCGAGGATCGCGTCCGTCGAGGGACGACCCTCGCGGCGGAAGAACGAGCCGGGGATGCGGCCCGCGGCGTACATGCGCTCCTCGACGTCGACCGTCAGGGGGAAGAAGTCGAACTGCTCCTTCGGGTGCTTGCCGGCCGTCGTGGCCGACAGGAGCATGGTCTCGTCGTCGAGGTACGCGACGACGGAGCCGGCGGCCTGACGGGCGAGGCGCCCGGTCTCGAACCGGACGGTGCGGGTGCCGAAGCGACCGTTGTCGATCGTGGCCTCGGCGAACTGGATCTCGGGACCCTCCACGGGTGCCCTCCCTTTCTCGAAGCGCCGCCCGGGTAGCCCTGTCGAGGGTTCCGGTCCGCGCCCCGGCGCGTGGCGCAGGGGCTCCGGTCGCACTCGACGCTCGGCGGTCTTCGATCGAGGTCCACGGCGGTTCCCGCACCGGCGTCGTCCGAGGACGGTGCCGTGGGGGTCCGTGGGCCACTACCGAGGACCGAACGAGAGGCCGGCGGCGCGGTGGGTGGTGTGCGGCTGGGTGGTGCTCAGCCGGGGTGTGACGGGTACATCACACCAGACCAGCCCGGTCCCCGCAGGGACCGGGCTGGCGGTGTCGTGTCAGCGACGCAGACCGAGGCGCTCGATGAGGCTCCGGTAGCGGTTGATGTCGACCTTCTGCAGGTAGCCGAGCAGGCGACGGCGCTGGCCGACGAGGAGGAGCAGACCACGACGGCTGTGGTGGTCGTGCTTGTGCTCCTTGAGGTGCTCGGTGAGGTCCTTGATGCGCTGCGTGAGGAGCGCGACCTGGACCTCGGGCGAACCGGTGTCGCCCTCGCTCGTCGCGTACTCGGTCATGATGCGCTGCTTCGTGGCAGTGTCGAGCGGCACGGTTCTCCTTCGGGTTCGTTGCGCGGTGCGCCGGGGACGGTTCTCCCGGGCTCTCTGGATCCGCGGCCGGTCAGACGGCGCATCCATCGTACCAGCGCGCGGCCGCACCGCCGGCGACGGCCGGTGCGGTCGTCGTTCGAGCGCACCTCCGCCGACGGCGCGGCCGCACCGGCCGCAGCGCTCAGGCCCCGTCGTGCCCGGCCGTCCCGTCGCCGCGGAACCGGCCCGCCGCGTCGGGCAGCACGCCCGCGAACCGGAGCAGGTCCGGCAGGGTGAGGACGAAGGACCCGTCCTCGAAGTGCACGCCCTGCGCCGGCGTCCAGTGGTTGCTCGCCCGGACGTACGACGTGTCGTCCTGGCGCAGCAGGTACACGAACGTCTCTGCGAGCACGCGGCTGCCGACCTCGCCGAGGAAGCTCCCGTTGCCCTGGAGCTCGGCCTCCTTGAGGACGTAGTACCACAGCGGGGTGCCGCCGTGGTCACCGTCCCGCAGGGCAGCGAGCGCCTGCTTCACGTCGTCGCCGGCCCGGTCCTCGAGCTGGGCCGGGGTGAGCGGGGTGACGCCGAGCGCCGTGGCGACGGCCTCGCCCGTGGGCAGCGCGAGCATGTAGCCGCGGAGCAGGTTGCGCTGCGCGAGCTGCTTCTGCAGCGCGCTGGCGACGAGCTGGGCCTGCGTGTGCGCGGGCGGCTCGGGCGGCAGGTTCCCCTCCTTGACGAGGTCGCCGAGGCTCGGTGCGAGGAACGTGTCGATCTTCTCCGCAGCCCGGAACGGTGAGGGGTCGCCCTTGTCCACGAACCGGGCCCACTCGATCGGCCAGTTGGACGGCAGCGCGGGGTCGCCCCCCGGCCCGGGGCGCAGGCTGCCGCCGTTGCCCGTGAACTGGAAGAGCTGGACCAGGCTCGCGTTCCGGGGCGGCGGCCCGGTGAAGTTGACGTTGTAGTCGTACGAGTCCCGGATCATCGAGTGCCCGAACCGGAACGCCGCGACGGCGAACTCGAGGGGCATCGAGACCGGGTACCGGGGCCGGAAGAACGACGTGTCGCGCAGGAGCGTCGCGTCGAGCACCCCCGGCTTGGTGAGGGTGCGCAGGTAGTCGTTGACCACGAGCCACTGGTAGTGCCAGCGCACGAGCTGGCTCGCACGCTCGAAGACGCCGCGCTCCCCGCCGGCGTGCCGCGTCCACGGCTCGAAGTCGTCCACCCAGTCCACGACGGCGTTGTGGAAGCGGATCATCGCGAGGTGGAACTGGGCGACGACGAGGTTCTCGTCGTTGCGCCCGTCCGGGACGAGCGGTGCGCCCTGCTCGTCGCGCGGCAGGTCGCGCTGGGCGTCGCCGCCGGGCTCGACGAGCGAGAACGACGGCCCGCCCGGGATCACGAGCGGCTCCGTGGAGATGCGCCCGAGCCGGAGCTTGGCGGACTCCGGGACGTAGGACGCCTCGCTGCGGGTGGTCCGGTAGCCGCGCTCCCCCGCGAACACCGGGCCGCTCCCGTAGAGCGAGTCGAGGTTGAGCGCGGGGTGCCGCCCGTTGTGGAGCGAGCGCACGACGACGCGCGGGGCGAAGACCTGGAACGGGACGGCGTCGACGTCACCGAGCGCCTGGTCGCCGTCGCGGCCGGCCGTCGTGTCCGGGCCGTTGGTGTTGAGCGTGATGTCGTGGTCGATGAACTGGCCCCAGTACGTGTACACCGCCGGGACGTGGGAGTTGAGGTCGCGCGGCGGCTGCCCGGGCGGCGCGACCGGCCGGGCGACCATGGACGCTCCGAGCGCCTTGAGCGCCTCGACGGTGCCCGTCGTCGCGCCGTCGCCGACCGGCAGGTGGAACGCCGGGAAGCTCTCCGCGAGCTCCGGGAACAGGTAGTCGAACGCGGTCGTGGAGTCGTAGCGGTGGAGCTCGTGGTCCCGGGCGACCGCGGCCTCGGCCGCGGGCAGGAGCGGGGCGTTCGACTCCGCGGGGTCCACGTCCGTGTGCGCGTCCGTGTCGAGCACGGCGTCGTCGGGTGCGACGGCCGCGCCGTGACCGACGCTCCGGACGGTCCGGCCGACCGGGGTGGACGCCTGGTCGACCGCGTCGGGGGCGACGTCGTCGACCACCGTCTCGGCGATGGCGTCGGCGCCGGGTGGCGCCGCGTGCTGCTGAGCCTCCATGGCTCTGCCTCTCTCTGGGAGGTCGTCGTGCGGCCCGCGCGGCGGGCCACCGAGCGCCCCCGCGGGCGGCTCGCGCTCGCGCAGGGGCGTGTGCGACCGCCCCCTGGACTGCGGCCCGGGGATCTCGCGGCCGCGACGGACGCCGTGCACGACGGCGCCGCTCACCCGGAGGGAGGGAGCGCACCCGGTCCCGTGACACGTCGCGGGCGCCGACGGACGCACCGCCCGTCGGCGCCCGCTACCCGCGCAGGAGGCCCCGCCGTCGGGCCTCGGCGACCGCCGCGGTGCGCGAGGGCGCGCCGAGCTTGTCGTAGACGTGCACGAGGTGCGTCTTGACGGTCGCGCGCGACAGGAACAGCTCGCGCGCGATCTCGTCGTTGGTGCGTCCCTCGGCGACGAGGGCGAGCACCTCGAGCTCGCGCGCGGTGAGCGCCGTGCCGGGGCTCCGCAGGCGGCCGAGGAGCCGTCGCTGGACCGCGGGGCCGAGCGCGACCTCGCCCGCCGCGGCGGCGCGCACGGCGGCCACGAGCTCGTGCGTCGGGGCATCCTTGAGGAGGTAGCCGCGCGCGCCCGCCTCGACCGCCGCGAGGATGTCGGCGTCGGCGTCGTAGGTCGTCACGACGAGCACGGCCGGGCCGTCGGTCGCGACGATCTCCCGGACCGCGTCGACACCCCCGAGCCGGCCGGGGCCGAACTGCAGGTCGAGCAGGACGACGTCGGCGCGCAGCCCGCCGCGGAGGCGCGAGAGGAGCTCCTCGGCCGAGCCGACCTCGGCGACGACGCGCACGTCCGGCTCGGCCTCGAGCACCGCGCGCAGTCCTGTGCGCACGACCGGGTGGTCGTCCGCGAGCACGACGTCGACGACGCTCGGACCGGTCATCGCCCCTCCTCGTCCTCGGCGGGTGCGAGCGGCACCCAGGCAGCGACCGCCGTGCCCGCGCCCGGCGCGGACTCCACGGACAGCGTGCCGCCGAGCTCCGCGAGCCGCGCGCGCATGGCGACGAGGCCGAACCCTCCCGCGGTCCCGCCCGGCTGGTCCTCGGACGGCTCGGCGAGGCCGTCCGGGTCGAAGCCGCGACCGTCGTCGACCACGTCGAGGGCGACCGCCTCCTCCCCCGGCGCCGCGCCCGCCAGGAAGCTCAGCGTGACCGCGACGCGCGACGCGT
This sequence comes from Cellulosimicrobium sp. E-16, assembly GCF_049913115.1. NCBI lineage: Bacteria > Bacillati > Actinomycetota > Actinomycetes > Micrococcales > Promicromonosporaceae > Cellulosimicrobium > Cellulosimicrobium sp. E-16. The sequence goes on along the minus strand of NZ_CP183974.1, from coordinate 1,934,408 downwards.
CCGCGTGCCGCTCGACGTTGGCGAGCGCCGACTGGGCGACGCGCAGCAGGGCGGCCTCGACCTCCGTCGGCAGCGCCACCGCGTCGCCGCTCACCTGCACGACCACGTCCGGCCCGCCGCCGACCGCGTGCCCGGAGGCGCTGGCCGCGGTGCGGGCCGCGGTGCGGCGCAGCGCGTCGACGAGGTTCGAGGACGCGAGGTCGGCGGGTGCGAGCGCGCGCACGACGCGGCGCGCCTCCGCGAGGTTGTGCCGAGCGACGTCCCGCGTCTGCTCGACGTACCCGCGCGCGGTGGCCACGTCGCCGTCGTCGAGCGCGGTCTGCGCGGCGCGCAGGAGCAGCTCGGCCGAGGAGAAGCCTTGGGCGAGCGTGTCGTGGATCTCGCGCGCGAGCCGTTCCCGCTCGCCCGCGACGGCGCGCTCACGCTCGGCCGTCGCGAGCTCGTCGCGCGCGCGGACCAGCTCGTCGAGCGTGCGCTGGCGCTCCTGCGACTCCCGCACGACCGCCTCGAGCGCGAGCACGACGACGACCGCGACGGCCCCGCCGATCGCGGGACCCAGCACGAACGCCACCGCGACGTTCGCCGTGTACGCGACCATGACCGCGATCACGAGGAGCACGATCACGCCGACGGCGACCGAGCCGCGACGTGGGCCGAGCACGTGCATCGCGACGAACATCAGCGGGAACGCGACCCATACCGCCGTGACCGAGGCCAGGCACAGCGAGACCCACAGCACGACCAGGCCGGTCACCCACGCGCCCGCGGGCCACCAGGCGCCCCGGGGCGCCCGCACGTCCACCGGCAGCCGCAGGCGGCGTCGGCCGAGGGCGTAGAGCGCGAGGAGCGCGACGCCCAGCACGAGGGCGACGACTCCGCGCACCGCGGCCGCCGTGGCGAGAGCCCCGGCGAGGGCGAGCACGAGCAGGCCGAACAGGAGGACGTCCAGGCCGCGCCGCAACCACCGCGTGGCGGCCGGGACCGCGCGACCGCCGGGTACGGCGGGGGTCGGGGGCGCGGCCGGGGTCACGCCGTCACCCTAGCGACGCCGCCACCGGCCGGCATCGTCCGAACGGTCGATGCGCGGCTCCACCCCGTGGCGGCGCAGGACCGACCGCGTCGGCGATCCGGGGCGGGCCGCTCCGCGGGACCGTGGACGGGACGCCGGGACGCCCGCGGCGCGCGACCGGATCGCGCTCGCCGCGCCGCGGCCCGGCACCCGTACCCACCCACCAGGAGGTCTTTCGCGTGTTCCTCGCCCTGCGCGACCTGCGCCACGCCCGCGGGCGCTTCGCGCTCATGATCACGGTCGTCGCGCTCATCACGTTCCTCGTCGCGTTCCTCGCGGCGCTCACCGCCGGTCTCGGCCGAGCGAGCACGTCGGCCGTGACGGAGCTGCCCGTCGACCGCCTCGCCTTCGCACCACCGGCCGAGGGCGCGTCGCCAACCTTCACCGAGTCCGAGGTCACGTCCGCCCAGCAGGAGGGGTGGGCCGACGTCCCCGGTGTCCGGACCGCGGAGCCGCTCGGCGTCGCGACCGTGCGCGCGTCCGGCGAGAGCACGGCCGCCGTCACCGCGTTCGGCGTCCGGCCGGGCTCGGGACTGGTGCCAGGTGCGGGCGACGGGGGCGCGGACGTCTCCGCCGGGACGGTCGTGCTCTCGCGCGGCGCCGCCGACGCCCTGGGCGCGGACGTCGGCGACCAGGTCGGAGCCGGACCGCTCGACCTGCACGTCGCCGCGGTCGAGGACGTCGAGGCCGACTTCGCCCACACGCCCGTCGTGTGGGTCTCCCTCGACGACTGGCAGGCGGTCGGCGCGCGCGGCGGCGCCGCCGCGGGCGACGCGCAGGACGGCCCGACCGCGACCGTCGTCGCGCTCCGGTTCGGCGACGACCCGCCGGCGGCGGACGCGCTCGCCGCGGCCGACGCGGAGCTCGGGACGGTCACGGCGACGCCGCGCGAGGCACGCTCGGCCATCTCCTCGTTCACCGCCGAGAACCTCTCGCTGACCCTCATGCAGGTGTTCCTCCTCGCCATCTCCGCGCTCGTCGTCGGCGCGTTCTTCACGGTCTGGACCATCCAGCGCGCCGGAGACGTCGCCGTGCTGCGGGCGCTGGGCGCCTCGACCCGCTATCTCCTGCGTGACGCGATCGGCCAGGCCGCCGTCGTGCTCGGCGTGGGCGTCGGGCTCGGCACGGCGCTCGCGGCCGGGGCGGGTCTGCTCGCGGCGCGCGTCATGCCGGTCGTGGTCGACCTCTCGACGACGCTCGTCCCCGCCGTCGTGCTCGTCGCGCTCGGCGGCCTCGGGGCGGTGCTCGCGGTGACGCGCGTCGCGCGCGTGGACCCGCACGCCGCCCTCGCCGCGCGCTGACCGGCGTCCGGCCTCGTCCCCACCCGACCGCCTCCCCGACATCCCTCACCCGAGACCCCCCAGGAGCTCCCCGTGGACCTCACGCTCGACCGCATCCGCCTCGCCTACCCCGACGGCGACGGCGTCCTCGTCGCCGTGGACGACGTCTCGCTCACCGTGCCCTCGGGCACGACGACCGCCCTGCTCGGGCCCTCCGGGGCCGGCAAGTCCAGCCTGCTCGCCGTCGCCGCGACCCTCACCCCGCCCACGTCGGGAGTGGTGCGGATCGGGGACGACGTCGTCAGCGCGCCGCTCGACGGCCTCGCCGGGGAGCCTCGGGCCGGCCGCGCGACCGGCCGTCGCGCACGACGCGCCGCGGACCGCGCGGCGGCACTGCGTCGCGAGCGCATCGGGATCGTCTTCCAGCAGCCGCAGCTCGTCGCGTCGCTCACCGTCCTCGAGCAGCTCGAGCTCATGAGCCACCTGCGCGGCCGGCCCGCCGCGTCGCGCCGCGCGCACGCGCTCGCCCTGCTCGACGCGGTGGGCGTCGCCGACCGCGCGGACCGCCGGCCGGAGCACCTCTCGGGCGGCCAGCGGCAGCGGGTGGCGATCGCGCGGGCGCTCATGAACGACCCGCAGGTCCTCCTCGTCGACGAGCCCACGTCGGCGCTCGACCACGAGCGCGGCGTCCAGGTCGTGGAGCTGGTGGTGCGGCTCGCGCGCGAGCTCGACGCCGCGGCCCTGCTCGTCACGCACGACGAGGCGACGCTCGACCCGGTCGCGGCCCGCGTGCACCTGGCGGACGGCCGGCTCGTCGAGGCGCCGGCAGCCGTCTGAGCGCCCGCGCGACGCCGGTCGCGCGTGTCGGGAGGCGGTGCGGTCAGCGCACCGCGCGCACGTGGGTCGCGACCGCGAGCGCCACGACGGCGGCGAGCGCCTGGGCGACGACGGCGACCCAGCCCGCGGTGCCCACGAGGAGCGCGACACCGAGGGGGACGGCGCCGAGGACCGCGACGTCCGGCCCCTTGCGCAGCACGGCGGCGGCCCCCGTCGGCACGCCGCCCGACGGCGTCGCGAGCAGCGGGCCGCCCCAGTTCGGCGGTTCACGGTAGGCGCTGCGCACGGCGGCCCCGCCCTGCACGACGGCGGTGAGCGCGGCCACGGCGACCCAGCGCGCGTCGCCCGTCGCGACGACAAGCGGCGCGGACCCCGCGAGGAGGCACGCGGCGGCGGTGAGCGTGGGCACGACGGTGCGCGCGAGCCGGGTCCAGCGCGCGGCGAGCGGGACGAGCGCGTCGACGACGGGCGCCATCTCCGCGGTGCGTGCGCCCTCGGCACCGAGCACGGCGGCGGCGAGACCGGCCGCGACCAGCACCGCGAAGAGGCCGAACCCGGAGCCGAGGCCGGGGACCTGCTGCGCGACGACGGTCAGCGCACCGAGGCCGACGAGCTGCGCGAGCGCGGAGGGGCTCCGCCCGAGGAGCACGAGGTCGGCCGCCACCACCGCGCCGGACGCGCCTCGCACGGCCGCGAACCGCCGCGGCCGCCGGACGCGCACGCGCGCCGCGCCCGCCCGGCGCAGGGCGCGGCCGAGGTCGCGCGTGTCGAACGAGAGCACGGCGCCGCCCACCTGGTCCGCGACCGAGCTCTGCGCGCGCAGGACCGTCGCGCCGAGCGACTCCAGCCCGCGCCACCAGCGCAGGACGAGCGCCGCGGCGACCGCGAGGAGCCCGACCGCGACGAGCGGGGGCGCGGCGAGCGCGGGCAGCCCGGAGCGGCCGGCGACGACGAGCACGAGGCCCGCGACCGGCACGGCCGCGACGGCGACGTCGCTCGCTCGGGCGAGGGCGGAGGCTGCGCGGGGCGACGGCTGGACGAGGCCCGCGACGGACACGAGCAGGAGCCCGAGCGCTCCGCCCGTCAGTGCCGCCCGGAGCGCGGGCGCTGCGTCGAGCCCGGCGGCGACGGACACGGCGACCGTCCCGACCGCGCCCAGCACGCCGCCCAGGAGCACCGCGCGGACGAACGACGGCGAGACGAGCCCGCGCCGGTCCGCCGGGCTGGGCACCCACCAGCGCACGCCCGCGCTGCCCGCGCCGACCGGGCCGAGGCGCACCGCGGTCCCCGTGAGGAACGCGAGCAGCGCGGCCGTCCCGAGCGCCTGGACCGCGCCCGGGCCGAGGACCGGCGGTCCGCCTGCCGCGGAGCCGGAGCCGGGGTCGAGGGTCGAGCGCAGCATCGAGGCGAGCCCGATCACCCAGCCGGTCGCGAGCGCGACGGACACCACCGCGTAGGCGACGTCGACGACGATCTCCCCCGGGCCTGCGTCGGCCCGCGCCGCGGCGGCGCGCGCGGTCAGGCGGCGCAGCTCGCGTCCCGTGAGCAGCTCGTCCGGGTCCGTGCGCGGCACGTTCACCGCGCCGCCCGGACTCTCGTCGCGGATCGGGCCGCGGACCTCTCCGGGAGGTCCGTCGGGGTGCGGACCGGTCACCGTCAGCGCACCGCCAGGAGCGCGTCGTGCGTGTCCGCCGGGTCGAGGGCGACGCACGCGTCGTCGCCGACGAGCAGGCCACGGGCGCTGGTCCGGGCGACGAGGTCGGGGTCGTGCGTCGCGAGGACCACGGCGACGCCGCGGCGCGCCTCGTCGACGAGCAGGCCCGCGAGCCGTTCGCGCATGCCGGGGTCGAGCCGCTGCTCGGGCTCGTCGAGCACGAGCAGCTCGCGGGGACGGACGAAGCCGGACGCGAGCAGGAAGCGACGCCGCTGGCCGGACGAGAGCGCCGACGGCAGCGACGCCGCCTGCTCCACGATCCCGAACCGCTCGAGGAGCGCGTCCACGGCCGCCCCCGCGCCGGCCACGCCGTGCCCGCGCGCGACGAGGACGAGGTGCTCGCGCACCGTGAGCGCCGGGAAGTACGCGTCGTCGTCGAGCACGCCCGCGACACGCGCGCGGAAGTCCCGCTCGCGCTCGTCGACCACGCGGCCGAAGGCCCGCACGGCGCCGCCGAGCGAGGGCTGGAGGCCGAGCACCGTGCGCAGGAGCGTCGACTTCCCGCTGCCGTTCGCGCCGATGACGACGACCAGGTCGCCCGGGGCCACGGTGAGGTCGACGGGCGCGCACACCGCGACGTCCGCGTAGCCGACGCGCAGGGCGCGCGCCTCGAGCACGGGGGCAGGGCTCGGGGCGGGCGACGCCACTGTCAGGCCCCCGTGGTCGTCGTGGTCGGCTCCCCGCCCGGGACGGCGAGGAGCTCGCGGGCGCGCGCGACGTCGTCGTGCATCTGGGCGACGAGGGGCTCGATGCCGTCGAACCGCAGCGTGGGCCGCAGCCGCTCGACGAGCTCGAGGACCACGTCCTCGTCGTACAGGTCGAGGTCGGCGCGGTCGAGGACGTACGCCTCGACGCGGCGCTCGACGCCGTCGAACGTCGGGTTGGTGCCGATGGAGATCGCGGCGGGGAGGCGGACGTCGGCGTGCTCGGGGTCGGCGCCCGCGAGCTGCGGGCGCTCGAGCCACCCCGCGTACACGCCGTCGGCCGGGACCATGCCGCTGATGGCGCCGAGGTTCGCCGTCGGGAAGCCGAGCTCACGCCCCCGGGCGTCGCCGTGCACGACCGTGCCGCGCACGCGGTGCGTCCGGCCGAGGATGCGCGCCGCCTCGCGCACGTCGCCCGCCGCGAGCAGGGCCCGCACGCCGGTGGAGGACCAGCGCACCTGCGAGTCGCCCGGCGCGGCCTCGTCCGTGACAGGCACGCCCTGGTGCTGCCCGACGTCGTCGATCGCCACGACCTCGAACCCGAACCGCGACCCGAGCTCGACCATGGTCTCGAGCGTGCCCGCGTTGTCGCGGCCGAAGCGCACGTCGTGCCCGACGACGACCGTGCCCGCCCCCAGCCCGTCGACGAGGTACGTCCGCACGAACTCCTCCGGGGTCTGGCGCGCGAACTCGAGCGTGTACTCCACGAGGAGGACGGCGTCCAGACCCGTCGCCGCGAGCAGCTCGACCCGGTCGGCGATGCCCGTGATGAGCTCCGGTGCGCTCTCCGGGCGGTGCACGACCGCCGGGTGCGGGTGGAACGTCACGGCGACCGCTCGCGCGTCGCGCGAACGGGCGAGGTCGACGATCCGCCCGAGCACCTGGGCGTGGCCGCGGTGGACGCCGTCGAAGTTGCCGATCGTCACGACCGACGGGCCGAAACCCGGGGGAACCTGGCTCAGGTCCGTCCACAGGTGCACGCGAGAACTCCTCCGGTGAGGGGGTGGGTCGGGCGCGCCGGCAGGGAGTCGTCGGCGCCGCTGGACAAGACTGCCACGCCGGGGCCCCGACGCCGAACCGAGGGCGTCAGGCGGGCGCCAGGACGAGCACCGGCTTCGCGAGGTCGGCGCCACCGCGGCGCGTGTCCTCGACGAGGGCGACGAGCTCGCCCGCCGGGGAGATCGCCGCCGTGGTCCCGGGCGCCCCGGTCCCGGGGATCCACTGCCCGTACGACAGCGCCGTGGCCTCCGGCGCCGTGAGCTCGCGCACGGGGAACGTCGCGCGCGCGGCCTCGGCGAGCGGCAGCGTCGCGAGGACGCCGTCGCGGTCGGCCTGCGCCTCGAGCTCCTCGAGCGTCGAGGCGACGTCGAGCCCGTACCCGCCGACGCGCGTGCGCCGCAGGGCCGTGAGGTGCCCGCCGACGCCGAGCGCCGCGCCGAGGTCGCGCGCGAGCGCGCGCACGTACGTGCCCGACGACACGGTCACGGCGACGTCCACGTCCAGGGCGGGGGGCGCGCCGTCGGGCGTCTCCCCCGGCACCACCGAGCGCACGTCGAGGACCTCGAACCGCGAGACGACGACGGGCCGCGCCGCCAGCGCGACGTCCTCGCCCGCCCGGGCACGGGCGTAGGCGCGCTTCCCGTCGACCTTGATCGCGCTCACGGTGCTCGGCACCTGGAGGATCTCGCCCGTGAGGTCGGCGATCGCGCGGTCGAGGTCGGCGCGCCCCACGCCGGACGCGTCCGCGGACGCGACGAGCTCACCCTCGGCGTCGTCGGTCGTCGTGCTCGCGCCGAGCCGGATCGTCGCGTCGTAGTCCTTGTCCGCGCCGACGACGTACGTGAGGAGCTTCGTCGCCCGGCCGACCCCGAGCACGAGCACGCCCGTCGCCATGGGGTCGAGCGTGCCGGCGTGGCCGACCTTGCGCGTGCCCGCGAGCCGGCGTCCGCGACCGACCACGTCGTGGCTCGTCCAGCCGCCCGGCTTGTCGACGACGACCAGGCCGTCGGGCGCCGTCGGGCGGCGCGGCGCCTGGTCGCGCGGGCGCTCGGTGCGTGCGGCGGTCATCGGGTCACCTCCGTCGCCGTGCGGCCCGGGGCGTCCGTCGGGTCGACCGTGCACCGGACGAGCACCGCGAGCACCGGGTCGTCGTCCGCGTGGGACGGCGCCTGGACCGCGAACAGGGTGTTGAGCAGCATCCCGCGCGCCACGAAGTCGCGCGCCTCCTCGTCGCTCGCCCGGGCGCGGGTGCGGTAGAGGTCGAACGCCTGCGCCAGCACCGCGCGCGCCCGGGTGCCGAGCACCGGGTCGGCGCCGAGCACGAACCCGTGCATGAGGACGCGGAGCTGGTCCGGGTCGGCGATGAGGCGCGTGTACGCCTCGCCCATCGCGGCCTTGGCGTCCGGGCCGGGCGGGACTTCCTCGAACCGCGCGACGATCTCGCTCGCCACCCGGTCGAACACCTCGCGGAACAGCTCCTCCTTGGTCCCGAAGAGCCGCACCACGTAGGGCTGGGACACGTGCGCCGCGCGCGCGACCTGGTCGGTGCTGGTGCCCGCGTAGCCGCCCTCGGCGAACACCCCGGTGGCGGCGTCGAGGATCTGCTCACGGCGCTCGTCGCGCGTCATGCGCCGGGCCGGTGCGTCGGAACTCATGGTTGACAGGTTATCAGTCGATTACTAGCGTCGGTCAGGTAGTAATCAATCAATGCTTACTCCTGCCTCGGAGGCACGACCATGACACTCCCCTCGACCGAACCGTCGGCCACCGCCTCGACCGACGCCCTGCTCGACGACCTGCCCGACGACGTGCGCCCCGCGCGCACCACCGTCGCGGACGCGCCGGAGCGCCGCCCGCCCACCGCACGGGCGCCCCACCCTTCCTCGGAGCCCACGGCACGGCGCGCGCGCCCCGTCGCCCTCGCGCTCGTCGCCGCGTCGCTGCCGATGTTCATGGCGACGCTCGACAACCTCGTCGTCACCGGCGCGCTCCCCGTGATCTCGGAGGCGCTCCGACCGACCGTCGAGCAGCTCCAGTGGTTCGTCAACGCGTACACGCTCGCGTTCGCGACCCTCATGCTGCCCGCGGCCGCGCTCGGCGACCGCCTCGGCCGCCGCCGGGTGTTCGTCGGCGGGATCGCGCTCTTCACGCTCGCGTCGGCGGCGGCCGCGCTCGCCGACACCCCGGGTGCGCTCGTCGCGGCCCGCGCCGTCCAGGGCGCCGGCGCCGCCGCGATCTTCCCGCTGTCGCTCACCCTGCTCGTCGGGGCGGTCCCCGCCGCACGGCGCGCGCTCGCGATCGGCGTGTGGGGTGGCGTCTCCGGCCTCGGCATCGCGCTCGGCCCGCTCGTCGGCGGCGCGGTCGTCGAGGGCCTGAGCTGGCAGGCGATCTTCTGGCTCAACGTCCCGGTCGCCGTCGTCGCCGTGCCGCTCGTCCTCGCGGCGCTGCGCGAGTCGTTCGGGCGCCGGCAGCCGTTCGACGTCCCGGGGCTGCTCCTCGCGGGCGGCGGCGTCCTCCTCGCCGTGTGGGGCATCGTCGACGCCGAACGGCGCGGCTGGGACTCGGCGGCCACGATCGCGACCCTCGCCGCCGCGGCTGCCCTCCTCGTGCTGTTCGTCGTCCAGGAGGCTCGCACCGCGCACCCGCTCGTCCCGCTGCGCCTCTTCCGCTCGCGCAGCTTCAGCGCGGCCAACGTCGCGAGCCTCGCGTTCGCGGTCGGGATGTTCGGCGCGGTCTTCCTGCTCACGCAGTTCCTCCAGGTGGGCCAGGGGTACTCCCCCCTCGAGGCAGGGGTGCGGACCCTGCCGTGGACGGCCGCGCCCATGGTCGTCGCGCCCCTCGCGGGTGCGCTCGCGCCCCGGGTCGGCGTGCGCCCCCTCGTCGTCACCGGCCTCGCCCTCCAGACCGTCGCGCTCGGCTGGATGGCCTCCCTCGTGGACGCCGACCCGACCGTCTACGGCGCGCTCGTCCCGGCGTTCGTGCTCGCCGGCGTCGGCATGGGCCTCACGTTCGCACCCGTCGCGACGGCGGTGCTCGCCGGGGTCGCGGACGCCGACCACGCGACGGCGAGCAGCGTCAACGCGACGCTGCGGGAGATCGGCGTCGCGCTCGGGGTCGCTGTGCTGACCGCCGTCTTCCTCGCCGCGGGCGGCGCGCTGACGCCGGCCGCGTTCGCGACCGGGCTGGTACCGGCCCTCGCCGTCGGCGCCGCCGTGCTCGCGGTCGCCACCGCGGCCGCGCTCTTCCTCCCCCGGGGTACGGGCCGCTGACCACGCCCGCCGGGCGAGGACACTCCGTCGCCCGACCCGCCCGCGGGAACGGCCGAGGGCCGGCGGCGGCACGCGTTGCGTGTCGCCACCGGCCCTCGGCGCGGTGCGGGGTCGGAGGTCAGCGCTCGGCCGACTCCCCCTCCTCCTCGGCCGTGCGGTACGGGTCCGCGTCCCCGGCGAAGGCCTTGCCCTCGCGCAGCGCCGCGAGCTCGGCGTCGCGACGGCGCGCCTCGACGAGCGCGGCGTCGAGGTGCGCGGCCGTCTCGGGGACGGAGTCGAGGTGGAACTCGATCGTCGGCGTCAGGCGGATCCCCGTCTGCTTGCCGACCTCGGAGCGGATGAGGCCCTTCGCGCTCTCCAGCGCCGCGGCGGTCCCGGCCCGCTCCTCGTCCGTGCCGTACACCGTGTAGAACACGGACGCGTTCTGCAGGTCACCGGTGACGCGCACGTCCGTCACCGTGACGAACCCGAGGCGCGGGTCCTTGATCCGCGTGTCGAGCATCTGCGCGACGATCTCCTTGATGCGGTCGGCGAGCTTCCTCGCCCGAGGGTGATCGACCATGGCTTCTTCCTTTCGTGCCGAGCGTTCCGGCTACGGTCCCGACGACCGTACGCCGAACGGTCCTTGTCGGCCGGGCGGGACGGGAGACGAACGCCCGGGGGCGGCCACGAACCGTGACCGCCCCCGGGCGTGACGAGCGTCAGGAACGCGGCTTCTCCCGCATCTCGAACGTCTCGATGGTGTCGCCGACCTGGAGGTCGTTGAACGAGCCCAGTCCGATACCGCACTCAAAGCCCTCGCGGACCTCGGTGGCGTCGTCCTTGAACCGCTTGAGCGACTCGACCGTGAGGTTGTCCCCGACGATCTTGCCGTCGCGCAGGACGCGCGCCTTGGCGTTGCGGCGGATCTCGCCCGACCGGACGATCGAACCGGCGATGTTGCCGAACTTGGAGGAACGGAAGATCTCGCGGATCTCCGCCGTGCCCAGCTGGGCCTCCTCGTACTCCGGCTTGAGCATGCCCTTGAGCGCGGCCTCCACGTCCTCGATCGCCTGGTAGATGATCGAGTAGAAGCGGACGTCGACGCCCTCGCGCTCGGCCAGGTCCTCGACGCGCTCGCCGTACTTCACGTTGAAGCCGATGATGATCGCGTTGTCGACCGTCGCGAGGTTGACGTCGTTCTGCGTGATCGCACCGACACCGCGGTGGATGACGCGCAGCTCGACCTCGTCGCCCACGTCGATCTTGAGCAGCGCGTCCTCGAGGGCCTCGACGGCACCGGACACGTCGCCCTTGAGGACGAGGTTGAGGGTCTCGACCTTGCCCTGCTGGAGGGCCTGCGTGAAGTCCTCGAGGCTGATGCGCTTGCGGCGCTTGGCCAGGAGGGCGGCACGCTCGGCGGCCTCGCGCTTCTCGGCGATCTGGCGTGCCGTGCGCTCGTCGGGCGCCACGAGGAACGTGTCGCCCGCGCTCGGCACGGACGCGAGACCCAGGACGAGGACCGGACGGGCGGGGCCCGCCTCGGTCACGGCGTTGCCGTGCTCGTCGAACATCGCGCGGACGCGGCCGTGGGCCGTGCCGGCGACGATCGCGTCACCGACGTGCAGCGTGCCGGACTGGACCAGGACGGTCGCGACGGCGCCGCGGCCCTTGTCGAGGTTCGCCTCGATGGCGACACCGCGCGCGTCCTTGTCCGGGTTCGCCCGCAGGTCGAGCGAGGCGTCGGCCGTGAGCAGGACGGCCTCGAGGAGGTCGTCGATGCCCATGTTCTGCTTGGCCGACACGTCGACGAACATGGTGTCGCCGCCGTACTCCTCGGCGACCAGGTTGTACTCGGTGAGCTGCTGGCGGATCTTGGCGGGGTTGGCCCCCTCCTTGTCCACCTTGTTCACCGCGACCACGATCGGCACGTTCGCCGCCTGGGCGTGGTTCAGCGCCTCGATGGTCTGCGGCATCACGCCGTCGTCCGCGGCCACGACGAGGATCGCGATGTCCGTCACCTGCGCACCGCGAGCACGCATGGCGGTGAACGCCTCGTGACCCGGGGTGTCGATGAAGGTGATGGCACGCTCGTTGCCCTCGTGCTCGTGTCGCACTTGGTATGCACCGATGTGCTGGGTGATGCCGCCGGCCTCGCCCGCGACGACGTCCGTCTGGCGGATCGCGTCGAGGAGCTTGGTCTTTCCGTGGTCGACGTGACCCATGACGGTGACGACCGGCGGACGGGCCGTGAGCTCGTCGTCGCCCTCGGCCTCGAGCTCCGCGTCCAGGTCGATGTCGAAGGACCCGAGCAGCTCGCGGTCCTCCTCCTCGGCCGAGACCATCTCGATGACGTAGCCGAGCTCGGCCGCGAGCGTGCCGAACGTGTCCTCGTCGAGCGACTGGGTCGCGGTCGCCATCTCACCGAGGTGGAAGAGCACCGTGACGAGGCTCGCGGGGTTCGCGTCGATCTTGTCGGCGAAGTCGTTCAGCGACGAGCCGTGACGCAGGCGGACGACGGTCTTGCCGTTGCCGCGGGGAACCTGCACGCCGCCGAGCGACGGCGCCTGCATCTGCTCGAACTCCTGGCGCTTCGCACGCTTCGACTTGCGCCCACGGACGGGACGTCCGCCGGCGCGCCCGAAGGCGCCCTGCGTGGAACCACGACCCGCACCGCCACGGCCACCGCCACCGGGGCGACCGGCGAAGCCGCCGCCACCGCCGGGAGCGCCACCGCCGCCGGGGCGACCGGCGAAGCCGCCACCACCGCCACGACCGCCGCCGCCACCGGGACGACCGCCGGGAGCAGGACGCTCGCCGGGGCGACCGATCGAGGTGCGACCGGGCATCATGCCCGGGTTCGGGCGCGGGCCGCCGGGGCGCGGAGCGGGACGGGGACCGCCCGGACGGGGGCCGCCCGGACGCTCGCCGGACCCCGCTGCGGCACCCTCGGTGCGCTCGGGGCGCGAGCCGGGCCGGGGCATGCCCTGGCTCGGCGCGAACGGGTTGTTGCCCGGGCGCGGGGCCCCCGGGCGCGGTCCGCCACCCTGCCGGGGCATGCCCTGGCTGGTGGCGAACGGGTTGTTCCCCGGGCGCGGGGCGCCGGGTCGCGCGCCCGAGCCACCCGGACGGGGCGCGGGCGCGTTGGTGCCGCCACCCGGCTTGGGCGTGGCGGTGGGCTTCTGGGCCGGCGCGGGGCGCTCGGCCGCGGGGGCCTGGGGCGCCGGTGCCTTCGGTGCCGGCGCGGCGGGTGCCGGAGCCTGGGACGCCTTCGCGGGCTCGGCCTTCGCCGGGGCGGGTGCCGCCGGCTGGGGCGCGGGCGCCTCCGCCTGGGGCGCGGCCGGAGCGGCCTTCACCTCGGGCTTCGGGGCCGGCTTGGGCGCGGCCGGGCGCGCGGGGGCGGGTGCCGCCGCGGGCTTGCTCGCGCCGCCGCCCCCGGCGGGGAAGGCGTCGCGCAGCTTACGGACCACCGGTGGCTCGATGGTCGAGGATGCCGAGCGGACGAACTCACCGAGCTCCGTCAGCTTGGTCATGATGGTCTTGCTCTCCACCCCGAGCTCCTTCGCGAGCTCGTAGACGCGGACCTTTGCCACAACTCTCCTGTCTCGGTCCGCCCCGGACAGGGAGGACCGTCGTTAGTGCTGGGTGCTCATCGCTGGGTACTCATCGGGTGCCCATCGGCTTCTAACCCGCTTCCTTGTCGACGTGTCGTGCAGTGCGGCCCCCGGGAGGGCCGTGACGCATGGCTCAGACCTGCTCTCCCGGCGGCGCCTCGATCGCGGTGCGGACCGCGGCGAGGTCGAGGGGCCCGGCGACGCGCAGGGCCCGCGGGACGGCCCGCCGGCGTTCCGCCGTCTCGAGGCACCGGATCGACGCGTGGAGCCACGCACCGCGACCCGGCAGCGACCGTCCGGCGTCCACCACGAGCCGGGGCTCGTCGGTGCTCGCACCGGACCGGTCGAGGACCAGACGGAGGAGAGCTGACCGCAGGTCGCGCTCCCGGCATCCGACGCACGTGCGGACAGGACCCGAGCCCGTGTCGACGGGGCGGGTCGTGGTGTCCGGGGGCATGGTCGAGGTGCGGGCGCGCGGCCCGGTCGATGACAGTCTACCGCGCCGTCCCGTCATCCGTGACCGTCCCACTCCCGACGACTACCGGTCCCCGGCGCGGGGACCTGCGGCGGCGTCACGGTCGGACCCCTCCGCGGGGGCGCCGCCCTCGTCCGAGCGGATGTCGATGCGCCACCCCGTGAGCTTCGCGGCCAGGCGGGCGTTCTGCCCTTCCTTGCCGATCGCGAGGGAGAGCTGGAAGTCCGGGACCACGACGCGCGCGGCCCGAGCCGCCTCGTCGACGACCGTGACCGACGACACACGGGCCGGCGACAGCGCGTTCGCCACGAACTGCGCCGGGTCGTCGCTGTGGTCGACGATGTCGATCTTCTCGCCGTGCAGCTCCGCCATGACGGCGCGCACGCGCGAGCCCATCGGGCCGATGCACGCGCCCTTGGCCCCGAGGCCCGGGACGCGAGAGCGCACCGCGACCTTGGTGCGGTGCCCCGCCTCGCGCGCGATCGCGGTGATCTCCACCGAGCCGTCCGCGACCTCGGGCACCTCGAGCTCGAACAGCTTGCGCACGAGGTTCGGGTGCGTCCGGCTCAACGTGATCTGCGCGCCCTTCATTCCCCGGGCGACCTCGAGCACGTACGCGCGCAGGCGCTCGCCGTGCACGTACTCCTCCGTCGGCACCTGCTCGTGCGGCGGGAGCACGGCCTCCGTGCCGCCGACGTCGACCAGCACGACGCGCGGGTCCCGCCCCTGCTGGATGACGCCCGCGAGGACCTCGCCCTCCTTGCCGCGGAACGTGCCGAGGATCTGGTCGTCCTCGGCGTCGCGCAGGCGCTGGACGATGACCTGCCGCGCGGTCGACGTCGCGATCCGGCCGAAGTCGGCGGGCGTGTGGTCGAACTCGGGGCCGTACTCGACCGGACCGCGCGGGGCGTCCTCGTCGTCGGTCTCCGGAGCGGGCAGCTCCTCGCGCGCCCACACCGTGACGTGCCCGGTCTTGCGGTCGAGCTCGACCCGGGCGCGCGTGTACGCGTCCGGGGTGCGGTGGTAGGCCGAGAGCAGGGCCTGCTCGATCGCGGCGACCAGGACGTCGAGGCTGATGTCCCTCTCGCGCTCCAGCAGGCGCAGCGCGCTCATATCCACGTCCATCGTCAGGCCTCCTCGTCGCGGGCGGTCGTGTCGTCGGTCTCGTCGAGCTCGGGCAGGTCCGCCTCGAGGGCGCGCTTGAGCTCCACCTGCACCTGACCGCGGACGACGGCGGCCAGGGGCACGACGCGCTCCGTCACGGCACCGCGCGCGCCGGTCACGTCCAGGACGAGGTCGGGGTCGACCTCGGACCCGGACCGCAGGCGCCCCTCGACCGTGCCGCCGTCGGCGAGCACGAGGCGCACGAGACGACCGCGGGCGCGCCGGAAGTGGCGGGGCTCGGTGAGCGGGCGGTCGGTGCCGGGCGTCGAGACCTCGAGCGTGTACGCACCGTGGAGCGGGTCCACCGCGTCGAGCGCCGTGGAGATCGGGCGCGTCGCCTCCGCCACCGTGTCGAGGTCGAGGTTCCCCTCGACGTCGTCGGGGAGGTCGAGCACGACGCGCACCACGGACCGGGCACCGGCGCGCGACACCGTGATGTCCTCGAGGTGGAGACCCGCGTCCACGACCGCCGGCTCGATGGCCTCGCGCACGCTCTCGCGGAGCGCGTGCGTGGCCGCGTCGCCTCCGGGTGCCTTGCCGGGCTGACCGCCCGTCTGCCCTGCCATGACTCAGCTCCTGTCCGTGTCCCACGCCGGGTACGGAAGACGACCGGTGTGTTGTTGTCTCGGGATCTCCCGACGATCCGCTCGTCGGGACGTTCGACCGGGGACCAGCCTAACGACTCACGGACCCCGGACGTGACATCATCGCCCCCGATGAGTCCCCACGCGACCGCGGTGCCCACCGCCACCCGTGCCCGCCCGCGCCGGACGCCCCGGCCCGGCGGGCGGCTGCTCGCGGCCGTGACGGTGCTCGCGACCGGCGTCCTGGCGGCGGGGTGCGGTGTCCGGCTGGAGACCCCGCCCCCCGCCGAGCCCTCGCCCGACGCCGTCGAGGTGCTGCGCGCCGGCGCGGTGGACGACGCCCTCACGGTCGCCGACCTCGTGGCGGACGTCACGCCGAGCGTGACCGACCCGGCCACTCTCGCGGCGCTCGAGGAGGCCGCCGCGTTCGCCGAGCAGCATGCGGACGCCCTCGGCGGGGTCTACGACTCCGGCCTGGACGACCTCGACCTCCCGGCGGGCGACCCCACGTCGGCCGCCCCGGCGGAGGACTCCGACGAGCCGGCCGACGACGCGGCAGGCACCGAGGAGGACGGCACGGAGGACGACGTCACGGCGGACGAGCCCGGCGACGGCGCCGCCACGACCGACGACGTCGTCGTCGCGCTCGCCGAGGCCGCGCAGCGCACCGGCGCCTCGGCCGACGCGGCGACGGACGCCGGGCTCGCCCGGCTCCTCGCGTCCGTCGCCGCCTCGGAGCACGTCTCGGCACAGCGTCTCGCCGCGCTCACCGGGTCGGCCGCCGCGGACGTGCTCGTGACGACGGCCCCGCCCGTCGAGGAGGCCCCGGCCGGGATCGGCGCCGCCGACCTCGCGACGCTCGTCGAGACGGAGGACGCCGCCGGGTACGCGTACGAGGTGCGCGCGGCGCAGTCCGAGGACGCCGCGCGGACGGCGGCGGTCGCGCGCGCGGCCGAGCACCGGGCCCGCGGCCAGGCCTGGGCCCTCGCGGCCGGGACGGACGGCACGGCGCAGGACCCCCGTCGCGTCGCCTACGTGCTGCCGGACGACGCGGACGTCGCCGCCCTCGCGCGCCAGGTCGAGTCGGGCCTCGCGCAGACGTACGCGAGCCTCGTCGCCACCGCCGCGCCCACGTCCCGGGCGGAGGCGGTCGCCCTCCTCGTCGACTCGTGGGCGAGCGCGGTCGCGTGGGGCGAGGCTCCCGCCGCCTTCCCCGGCCTCCCCGAGCAGACGGCCGGCTGAGCCGCCCAGCGTCCCTGCCGGACGGGCTCGGGGCCCACAGCGCCGGCTCCGGCTCTCGCTCGACCGTCCCCCCTCCCCCGACGCCCCCGACGACGAGGCGCCCCCGGCCCGAACCCGGACCGAGGGCGCCTCCGACGCTGCGTCGTGTCAGCCGAGGAGCTCGGCCACCCGCGCCGTGACGTGCTCGACGGCGTCCTCGACCGCGACCGGGACCGCCTCGCCCGCGCGCGGGCGGACCTCGACGACGCCGTCGGCGAGACCACGGCCCACGATGAGCAGCAGCGGCACGCCGAGGAGCTCGGCGTCCTTGAACTTCACACCGGGCGAGACCTTGGGGCGGTCGTCGTAGACCACCTCGACGCCCCGGGCGGCGAGCTCGGTCGCGAGGCGCTCGGCCGCGTCGAACACGCTCGCGTCCTTGCCCGTCGCGAGGACGTGCACGTGCGCGGGCGCGACGTGCGCGGGCCACGCGAGCCCGGCGTCGTCGTGGTTGGCCTCCGCGAGCGCCGCGAGGACGCGCGTCACGCCGATGCCGTACGACCCCATGGTCACGACGACCTGCTTGCCGTTCTCGTCGAGCACGGTGAGACCGAGCGCCTGGGCGTACTTGCGGCCGAGCGCGAAGATGTGGCCGATCTCGATCCCGCGGGCCAGCTCCAGCGGGCCCGACCCGTCGGGCGCGAGGTCGCCCGCGCGCACCTCGGCGGCCTCGACCGTGCCGTCGGCCGAGAAGTCGCGCTCGGCGACGAGGTCGAACACGTGCCGACCCGGCTCGTTCGCGCCGGTGATCCAGCGCGTGCCCGCGACGACGCGCGGGTCGAGCAGGTAGCGCACGGAGTGCCGCTCGGGCACCTCGCCCTCGGCGAGGTCCTCAGGGGCGTCCCGGCGGACGTTCGGGCCGAGCGCCTGCGGGCCGATGTAGCCCTTGACGAGCTCGGGGTGCGCGGCGAAGTCCGCGTCCGTCGCCGGCTCGACCTCGGCCGGCTCGAACGCCGCGCCGACGCGCTTGAGGTCGACCTCCCGGTCGCCGGGCAGCCCGACGACGACGACCTCGCGGCGGCCGTCGGGGTGCGTGACGGCGAGCACCACGTTCTTCAGCGTGTCTGCCGCGGTCCACGCACGGTCGGGGCGCGGGAAGCGGTCGTTCGAGAGGGCGACGAGCGAGTCGATCGTCGGGGTGTCCGGGGTGTCCTCGACGTGCGCCGCGGGCGCGCCGGCGTAGTCGACGTCCTCCGGGACGGGGGTCACGACCGCCTCGACGTTCGCCGCATACCCGCCGGGCGAGCGCACGAACGTGTCCTCGCCGATCGGCGTCGGGGTGAGGAACTCCTCGGAGCGCGAGCCACCCATCGCGCCCGACGTCGCGGCCACGATGACGTACTCGAGCCCGAGCCGGTCGAAGATGCGCCGGTACGCCGCGCGCTGCGCCTCGTACGAGCGCTCGAGGCCCTCGTCCGTCGTGTCGAACGAGTACGCGTCCTTCATGACGAACTCGCGCCCGCGGATGAGACCCGCGCGCGGACGCGCCTCGTCGCGGTACTTGGTCTGGATCTGGTAGATCGTCAGCGGCAGGTCCTTGTACGACGAGTACAGGTCCTTGACGAGGAGCGTGAACATCTCCTCGTGGGTCGGCGCGAGGAGGTAGTCGCCCTCTTTGCGGTCCTTGAGCCGGAAGATGTTGGGCCCGTACTCCGTCCAGCGGCCCGTCGCCTCGTACGGCTCCTTGGGCAGCAGCGCCGGGAAGTGCACCTCCTGCGCGCCTGCCGCGGCCATCTCCTCACGGACCACCTCCTCGACCTTGCGCAGCACGCGCAGGCCGAGCGGGAGCCAGGTGTAGATGCCGGGGGCGGCACGGCGGATGTAGCCCGCTCGCACGAGGAGCTTGTGGCTCGCGACCTCGGCGTCGGCCGGGTCCTCGCGCAGCGTCCGGACGAACAGGGTGGACAGGCGCAGGAGGTCGGCGCCCCGGACGCGGGTGGAGGCCGCGGCGGGCGCGCCGGACGTGACGGAAGACATGCGCCCCACCCTACCGGCGGGGAGGATGTCCCCATGCCCGAGCTGCCCGAGGTCGAGGCCCTGGTCCGGTTCCTCGACGACCGCGCGACCGGCCGCACCGTCGTCGCCGCCGACGTCGCCCAGATCGCCGCGCTCAAGACCTTCGACCCGCCCGTCGGCGCGCTCGTCGGGCGCGTCGTGACGGGCGCCCGGCGGCACGGCAAGTGGCTCGACCTCGTCCTCGCGCAGCCCGCGGACGGCCCGTCCGCGCCGGGGCCCGACGACGAGGTCCACCTCGTCTTCCACCTCGCCCGGGCCGGGTGGCTGCGGTGGTCGGAGAAGGCGCCGACGACGCCCGTGCGACCCCGGCTCGGCGGCAGCGGCGGCGGGAAGGCCGCGGTGCTCGCGCTGCGCGTGCGGTTCGACGACGGCTCGGGGTTCGACCTCACGGAGGCCGGAACACGCAAGCGGCTCGCGGTGCACGTCGTGCGGCACCCCGAGGAGGTCCGGGCCGTCGAGACGCTCGGGATCGAGCCGTTCGACCCGGGCTTCACCGCAGAGGCCCTCGGCGCGCTCATGGCCGCGCGCAACCAGCAGGTCAAGGGGCTGCTGCGCGACCAGTCGTCGATCGCCGGGATCGGCAACGCCTACTCCGACGACATCCTCCACGCGGCGCGCACGAGCCCTTTCAAGCTCACGCGCTCGTTCACGCCGGACGAGGTCGCCCGGGTGCACGCCGCCGTGGGCGAGGTGCTCGCCGAGGCCGTGGCGGCGTCGTCGGGCAAGCCGGCGGCCGAGCTCAAGGACGCCAAGCGCGCCGGGATGCGCGTCCACGGGCGCACCGGTCTGCCGTGCCCCGTGTGCGGGGACGCCGTGCGCGAGGTGAGCTTCGCCGACCGCAGCCTGCAGTACTGCGCCACGTGCCAGACGGGCGGTCAGGTGCTCGCCGACCGCCGGATGTCGCGCCTGCTCAAGTAGCGCGCAGGTCGCGAGCCCTCAGAAGAGCACCGTGGCGTAGGTACCGACCTGCTCGAACCCGACGCGGCGGTACGTCGCGAGCGCGCGGGTGTTGTAGTCGTTGACGTACAACGAGACGACCGGCGGGGCGACGCGGCGCGCCACCTCGGCCGGGGTGCCCTGGCGGGCGAGGTGCACGACGGCGGCCATCCCCGGCGCGGCCAGGCCCTGTCCGCGGTACCGCGGGTCGACCCACACGCCCTGCACCTGCGCGACGAGCGGCGTCACCGCGCCCAGCTCCGCCTTGAAGACGACGTGGGGCGCGCCGTCGCTCGCCGCGATCCGCACGAACGACCGGCCCGCGAGCACGAGCGACCGCACGCGCTCCTCGTAGGCGCGCCCCCCGCCCTCCACCGGCGAGTAGCCCACCTCCTCGGTGAACATGCGCACGCACGCCGGCAGGACGACGGGCGCCTCGGCGGCGACGGAGCGCCGCACGCCCGGGTCGGGCTCGACGTCCGGTTCACGGTCGATCGCCAGCGACGGCTGGTTCGCCCGGATCTCGCGCGGCGACGGCCAGTGCGGCGCGAGCAGCTCCCACAGCGCGAGGACGGCGTCGCGCTCGCCCACGACCGACGACGACCGTCGCCCTGCGTGCCGCGCGAGCACCGCGAACGCCGCGACCGCCGCGCGCGCCCGGTCGGGCTCGAGCGACACCGGGACGACCGGCACGAGGTTGGCGCCGGCCCAGCACACCGCCTCGAGCGGGCCGACGGCCGGGAAGCCCCAGGCCTGGCCGCCCGCCGCGTGCAGGCCCGCGTGCAGCGCGACCGCGAGCCGCGCGGCCGCGAGCGTGGAGGCGACCGGGTCGCCCGCGCACACCGCCAGCGCCTCCGGGACGTCCGCGTCGACGAGCACGCGCGCCCGAGGCCGCCCGCCGTCGCCGGCCTCGCCCCGCGCCCGAGGCCGCAGGGCCGGGACGGACGGGCGCCAGCGGCTCACGAGGGCGTCAGCCGACCGTGACGACCGGCGGGCCGGCCTGCGCGTCGTTCTCCGGCGTCATGGTCTCCGCGATGCGCAGCGCCTCCTCGATGAGCGTCTCCACGATCAGCGACTCCGGCACCGTCTTGACGACCTCGCCCTTGACGAAGATCTGCCCCTTGCCGTTGCCCGACGCGACGCCGAGGTCCGCCTCACGAGCCTCGCCCGGGCCGTTGACGACGCACCCCATGACCGCGACGCGGAGCGGCACCTCCATGCCCTCGAGCCCGGCGGTGACCTTCTCCGCGAGCGTGTACACGTCCACCTGGGCACGGCCGCACGAGGGGCACGAGACGATCTCGAGCTTGCGCGGGCGCAGGTTGAGCGCCTGGAGGATCTGGTTGCCGACCTTGACCTCCTCGACCGGGGGCGCCGACAGCGAGACGCGGATCGTGTCGCCGATGCCCTTGCTCAGCAGCGCGCCGAACGCCGTCGCCGACTTGATCGTGCCCTGGAACGCCGGGCCGGCCTCGGTCACGCCGAGGTGCAGCGGCCAGTCCCCCGCCTCGGCGAGCAGCTCGTACGCCCGGACCATGACGACCGGGTCGTTGTGCTTCACCGAGATCTTGAAGTCGTGGAAGCCGTGCTCCTCGAACAGCGACGCCTCCCACACGGCCGACTCGACGAGCGCCTCGGGCGTCGCCTTGCCGTACTTCGCGAGCAGGCGCGGGTCGAGCGAGCCGGCGTTCACGCCGATGCGCAGCGACACGCCCGCGTCCGACGCCGCCTTCGCGATCTCCTTGACCTGGTCGTCGAACTTGCGGATGTTGCCCGGGTTCACGCGCACCGCGGCGCAGCCCGCGTCGATCGCGGCGAACACGTACTTGGGCTGGAAGTGGATGTCCGCGATCACCGGGATCTGCGACTTCTTGGCGATCGCCGGCAGCGCGAGCGCGTCGTCCGCGCTGGGCACCGCGACGCGCACGATGTCGCAGCCCGACGCCGTGAGCTCCGCGATCTGCTGGAGCGTCGCGTTGATGTCCGTCGTCGGCGTCGTCGTCATCGACTGGACGCTGATCGGGGCGTCGCCGCCGACGTCCACCTTGCCGACCTTGATCTTGCGGCTCTTGCGTCGCGGGGCGAGGACCGGCGGCGGGGCGGCAGGCATTCCGAGACTGATGGGTACGCTCACGCCCCTAGTATCCCCCGTCGGCCGTCCGACGCCGCACGTCGGACCTGTCCGGGACGTCACCTTCCCGCTCGGTCCAGCACATCTTCGCGCGCCCTCCACGCACGCCTCCCGCCGAGGGAGAGCCTCCGGCGACGAGGTAGAGCGCGTCGAGTCCTCCGTCGCGACCGGAGGTCCTCCCTCACGGGCGCGGCCGGCTACGTGAGGCGGACGGGGTCGATGATGTCGGCGAGGATGAGGAGCGCGCCCACGCCGACGAGGACGACGAACATGACGTACGCGACGGGCATCATGCGGGCGAGGTCCGCCGGGCCGGGACGCGGGAGGCCGCGGACCCGCGCGACCGTGCGCTTGGCCCCCTCGTAGAGGGCGTTGACGACGTGCCCGCCGTCGAGCGGCAGGAGCGGGATGAGGTTGAAGACGAACAGCGCGACGTTGAGCGCCGCGAGCAGCATGAGCATCGTGACGACGCGGTCGAGGACCGGGCTCTCGGCCCCGGCGACGTCCACGGCGACCCGACCGACCCCGACGACGCTCATCACGGAGTCCTGACCGCGCGGCGCGTCGGTGAACGCGGCCTGGGCAGCCTCGTAGACCTTGACGGGGAGGGTGACGATGATCCCCGCCGTGCCGCTGACCTGCTGCCAGGTGGCCTCGGCGGCGACCCCGATCCCGGTAGGTTGCCGCTCGACCGTCGGGGTGAAGCCGACGAACCCGGCGGGCTCGGTCACCGGGGCTCCGGAGTCGTCCACGACGGGCGTCCCGTCCTCGGCGACGACCTGGCGCTCGACGTCGACCGGCGTGATGGTGAGGTCGACCTGCTCGCCGTCGCGCTCGACGACGACGGGCGTCACCTGCCCGGCCGAGCCGCGGATCATGCCGGAGAGCTGGTCCCAGGAGGAGACCTCCTCGCCGTCGAACGACACGACCGTGTCGCCCGGCTCCAGGCCAGCCGCGGCCGCGGGCGACGGGTCGGCGGTGGCGGCGCACTCCTCCTGCTCGGTCGCGACGACCGACGGGACGCACGCGGAGACGGATCCGACCGTGGTGGTGACGGCTGGCAGGCCGATACCGACGCACACGATCGCCATGAGCACGAACGCGATGAGGAGGTTCATGAAGGGTCCGCCGAGCATGACGACGACCTTCTTGGGCGCGGACAGGTTGTAGAACGCGCGGTGCTCCTCGCCGGGACGGATCTCCTCGGTGCTGGCGTCGCGCGCATCGGCGACGACCTGCGAGAAGAAGCCGTTGCCCCGCGGCCGGGCGCCGGCGGGCGCTGGCGGGTACATGCCGACGAGGCGGACGTAGCCGCCGAGCGGGATCGCCTTGAACCCGTACTCGGTCTCGCCCTTGGTGCGCGACCACAGGGTCGGGCCGAACCCGACCATGTACTGGCTGACGCGGACGCCGAACCTCTTCGCGGGCACCATGTGCCCGACCTCGTGCAGCGCGATCGAGACGACGATCCCGACCACGATCACGAGGATGCCGATCAGCGTCGCCATCGTTCCCTCTGCTCCTTCTCGGCCCGGGTGCTCGACGCGCCCGGACGGTTGCTCGTCACCGGTGGTCCAGGATCTCGTGCGCGCGGGCGCGCGCCCAGCTCTCGGCCTCCGCCACGTCGTCCAACGACACGGCGTCCGCGGGGGTTCCGTCGTGCGCCGCGAGCACGCGCTCGACCGTCGTCACGATGTCACCGAAACCTGCGCGTCCGCTGAGGAACGCCGCGACGGCCTCCTCGTTGGCCGCGTTGTACACGGCCGGGTGGGTCGCGCTCGCCGCGACGGCCGCGCGCGCGAGGTGCACCGCCGGGAACGCGGCGTCGTCGAGCGGCTCGAACGTCCACGACGTGGCGGCCGTCCAGTCGCACGGCGGGGTCACCGGGTCGAGCCTGTCGGGCCACGACAGCCCCAGCGCGATGGGCAGGCGCATGTCCGGGGGCGACGCCTGCGCGATCGTCGAGCCGTCGACGAACTCGACCATCGAGTGCACCACGGACTGCGGGTGCACGACGACGGTGATGTCGTCGGCGGGGACGTCGAACAGCAGGTGTGCCTCGATGAGCTCGAGGCCCTTGTTCATGAGGCTCGCGGAGTTCACGGTGACGACCGGCCCCATGGCCCAGGTCGGGTGCGCGAGCGCCTGCTCGACCGTCGCCGTCTTGACCTCGTCGGCGTCCCAGCCGCGGAAGGGGCCTCCGGAGGCGGTGAGGATCAGCCGGCGCACCTCGGCGCGCGTCCCGGAGCGCAGGCACTGCGCGATCGCCGAGTGCTCGGAGTCCACCGGGACGATCTGGTCCGAGCGCTGCTGGGCAGCGCGCACGAGCGCACCCCCCGCGACGAGCGACTCCTTGTTCGCGAGCGCGAGCGTCGACCCCGCACGCAGCGCGGCGAGCGTCGGGCCGAGGCCGACGGAGCCCGTGACGCCGTTGAGGACGACGTCGCTCCCCCGGCCGGCGAGCTCGGCCGCGGCGTCGGGTCCGGCGAGCACCTCAGGGACGTCCCCTCGGCCGGACACCGCCCTGACCAGCGCCGCCTCGAGCGCCGTCGCCCGGCTCTCGTCCGCGACCCCGACCGCACGCACCCCGAGATCTGCGGCCTGACGCGCGAGCAGGTCGACGTCGCCCCCGCCCGCCGAGAGCGCCTCGACGCGGAACCGGTCCGGATGGGTCCGGACGACGTCGATCGCCTGCGTGCCGATCGACCCGGTCGAGCCGAGGATCGTCACGGTGCGGGGGGTGCGAGCGGGACTGTCGGGCATGGCTCCCATCCTTCCAGGCCGCGGACGGTGCGCGGGCACCGCGCCGGTCGTGGCCCGGTCAGCGCGGGGCGGTCCACTCGAGCGTGTACCGGAAGAAGAGCCGACGGCGGACGCGCGCGCCGGGCAGGAGAGTCCGGGCCGTGCGCGCGACCTCGTCGACCGAGTGCTGCGGGTCCCGCACGGGCATGCCCGGCGCGTCGGGCCCGGCGTCGCCGGGCCGGGCTCGACGGGGGTGCTTCACGAGGCCCACGAGCGGGTTGAGGAGCGCGGACGCGACGTCGACCGCGAGGTCGCGTGCCGACGCCACGCGCGCGAGCCCGACGACGAGCAGGCGCCCGCCCGGGGCGAGCAGGCCACGGGCGTGCCGGAGCGCCTCGTCGAGGTCGAGGTGGTGCAGCACCGCGACCATCGTCACCGTGTCGTAGCCGCCGCCCTCGGGGCCGTCCGGACCCTCCTGCCGTCCCCGTGGGCCGGAGTCGTCGGGCGTGTGGACGCGGTCGGGGGTGCGGACGTCGTCGGGCGTGCGGACCTCGTCGAACCTCAGCAGCCGCACGATGACGGCGGGGTCCGGAGCGTGCCGCGCGCAGGCCTGGGCGACCATGCCGGCGTCGGCGTCGATCCCGTGGACCGCGTCCGCCCGGCGCCGGAGCCTGCCGAGGAGGACGCCCGCACCGCAGCCCACGTCGAGCACGACCCGGGCGTCGCGGGGCACGCGCCGCACGACCCAGCCGTGGTAGTGCTCGTTGTGGTTCCAGGGGTGCCGGGCGTTGACGTCGCTCAGCAACGACGCCGCACCCCGGACCAGCGGGTTCGAGGAGGTCCGGGGATCGAGGCTCACGCGCGTCGGGGAGGGCGGGACGTCGTCACTCGACGCCGAGCAGGACCTCGATGGCGCGGGCGAAGAACGCGTCGACCGGCCCCTCCGCGTAGCCGTCGCGACCGCGTGCGCGGCCGAACGTCGCGGAGCGGATCTCCGCCGCGGTGATCGGCACCTGCCGGTCGAAGTAGGCGACGAGCCGGTCGCACAGGTCGTCCACGTCGTCGACGTCGTACGCGGGCTTGCCGCGCTCCGCGAGCGCGAACTTCTCGCCGTCCGGCCGGCCCAGGCGGCCGTAGAGCGACCGGGCGCGCTCCGCGAGCGCGTTCATCCAGGCCTGCTGGCCGTGCGCGGCGACGTACTCCGCCCGCTGGCGCGCGATGAACGCACCCTCGAGACGGTCCAGCGCCGCGTCCACCTCGTGCGTGTCGTACCCACCGCGGACCAGATCGAAGACCGACGCCTGGATCTCGGTGCTCGTCAGGCGCTCCGGGACCCGGCCCTCGTACACGTCACGGGCGTGCTCGAAGAAGTCGTCGACCTCCTCGGGGTCGTACCCGTTCCGGGTCTTGCCGACCGTGGTGAACAGCGAACTCACTCGTCCTCCTCTGCAGCGAGCTGCCCGCAGGCGCCGTCGATGTCGCTGCCGCGGGTGTCACGGATCGTCGTCGGGATCCCGTGCCCGCGCAATCGTGCCACGAACTCCGCCTCGACGGCAGGGTCGCTGGCCGTCCAGATCGAGCCCGGGGTCGGGTTGAGCGGGATCGGGTTGACGTGCACCCAGCCGCGGCCGCGCGCATTGAGCTTCTCGCCGAGCAGGTCCGCGCGCCACGCGTGGTCGTTCATGTCCTTGATGAGTGCGTACTCGATGCTCACGCGCCGGCCCGTGACCTCGAAGTAGTGCCGCGCCGCGTCGAGCGTCTCGTCGACGCTCCACCGCGTGTTGATCGGGACGAGCTCGCTGCGCAGGTCGTCGTCGGGGGCGTGCAGCGACAGCGCGAGCGTCACCGGGATCCCCTCGTCGGCGAGCTTGCGCATCGCCGGGACGAGCCCGACCGTCGAGACGGTGATGTTGCGCGCCGACATGCCGAGACCGTCCGGGGCCGGCGCGACGAGGCGGCGCACGGTGCCCATGACGGCCTTGTAGTTGGCGAGCGGCTCGCCCATGCCCATGAACACGAGGTTGTTGAGCCGGGTCGCGCCGCCGGGGATCTCCCCATCCGCGAGCGACCGGGCCGCCGAGCGCACCTGCTCGACGATCTCGGCGACGGACAGGTTGCGCGTGAGGCCGAGCTGCCCGGTCGCGCAGAACGGGCACGCCATGCCGCAGCCCGCCTGGCTCGACACGCACAGCGTCGAGCGCTGCGGGTACCGCATGAGGACCGACTCGACCTTGGCGCCGTCGAAGAGGTGCCACAGCGTCTTGACGGTCGTCCCGCCGTCGGCCTCCATGCGGCGCGCCGCGGTGAGCAGCGGCGGGAAGAGCGCGTCCGTGAGCACGTCGCGCGTCGCCTTCGGCAGGTCCGTCATCGCCTCGGGGTCGCGCGTGAGGTGCGCGTAGTAGTGCGTCGCGAGCTGCTTGGCCCGGAACGGCTTCTCCCCCAGCTCGACGACGACGTCGCGCACCTCCTCGGGAGCGAGGTCGGCGAAGTGGCGCGGCGGCTTGCCGCGCCGGGGCGCGGTCATGACGAGCGGGAGCGGCTTCGACTCCGCGGAGGGGCGGACGGAACGGACGGTCATGAGGAGGTCCAAGCGTGGGGGGGTCGTGCGGACGGGTCGCACCGCGGTGCGGGCGGGTCGTCGGACGGCTGTCAGACGGCGAGCGCGAGGAGCACGTAGACGAACGGGGCGGTGAGGAGCATGGAGTCGAGCCGATCCAGGATGCCTCCGTGACCGGGCAGGAGCGACCCCATGTCCTTCAATTCTAGGTCGCGCTTGATCATCGACTCGGCGAGGTCGCCGATGGTGGCGGTGAGCGGGGCGAGGACGCCGAGCGCGACGCCCAGGAGGGGACTCGCCCCGAGGCCCACCACGGCCCCGACCACGCCGACCGCCGTCGCGAGCACGAACGAGCCCGCCAGCCCTTCCCAGGACTTCTTGGGGCTCACCGAGGGAGCCAGCGGGTGGCGCCCGAACAGGACGCCCGCGACGTAGCCACCGACGTCGTTCGCGACGGCGAGCAGGATGAAGATCAGGACCCGGACGCGCCCGTCGGGGGCGGCGAGCATGAGCATGACGAACCCCGCCATGAACGGCAGGTACGCCGCCGCGAACGTCGCCGCGGCGGCGTCGCGCACCGCGGCGGTCCCCGACCCGTCGATGACCCGCCACACGACGGCGCCCGCGACCGTGAGCATGAAGGAGACGAGCAGCGCCTCGGGGCCCGAGTAGTACGAGGAGACGAGGATGCCCACCGTGCCCACGAGGAGCGGGAGGAGCGGAAGGTGCAGCTCGCGGCGCTTGAACGCCTGCGCGAGCTCCCACAGCGCGGCGCCGACCGCCACGGTCGCGAGCAGCACGAAGAACTCGGGCCGGAAGGCGAGGCTCGCCGCGACGAGCGCGAGCAGGCCGAGGCCCACCGCGATCGCCACGGGGAGGTTGCGGCCCGCCTTGGGGGCGCGCGCCGCGGAGGTGCTGTCGCCGGCGGCCGTCGGAGAGGTGTCGGTCATCGGTGCGTGGAGGAGCTCGCCGGACGAGGCGCTCAGACCTCGAGCAGCTCGCTCTCCTTGCCCGCGAGCAGCACGTCGACCTGGTCCACGTGCGCCTTGGTGAGGGACTCGAGCTCCTTCTCGGCGCGCCCGACCTCGTCCTCGCCGGCCTCGCCGTCGCGCGCGATGCGGTCCAGCTCCTCCTTGGCCCGACGACGCACGTTGCGGATCGAGACGCGCGAGTCCTCGGCCTTCGACTTCGCGAGCTTCACGAAGTCACGGCGACGCTCCTCCGTGAGGGCGGGCAGCACGACGCGGATGACGTTGCCGTCGTTGGACGGGTTCACGCCGAGGTCGGAGTCGCGCAGCGACTTCTCGACGGCCGTGATCGAGCTCTTGTCGAACGGCGAGACGAGGATCGTGCGCGCCTCGGTCACCGTGAACGACGCGAGCTGCTGCAACGGCGTCGGCGCACCGTAGTAGTCGACCGTGATCTTGTTGAACATCGCGGCGTTCGCACGGCCCGTGCGGATCGCGGCGAAGTCCTCCTTGGCCACCTCGACGGCCTTGTCCATCTTCTCCTCGGCCTCGAGGAGGGTCTCGTCGATCACCAGTGCTCCTTCGTCGTTCGTCGTGGGTCGGTCCGTGCGGTCGCGGCCGGGGTCACCGGCGTCGGCGCACCGATGTCAGTCGGTCGTGACCAGTGTGCCAATATTCTCGCCGACCAGGGCGCGCGTGACGTTCCCCGGCTCGCTCATGCCGAAGACGCGCATCCGCACGTCGTTGTCCCGGCACAGGCTCAGCGCCGTCGCGTCCATGACCCCGAGGTCGTTGACGAGCGCGTCGGTGTACGTGAGATGGTCGAGCTTCGTCGCCGAGGGGTCCTTGCGCGGGTCGGCCGTGTACACGCCGTCCACGCCGTTCTTGCCCATGAGGACCTCCTGGCAGTGCGTCTCGAGGGCGCGCTGCACGGAGACCGTGTCGGTCGAGAAGTAGGGCATGCCGGCGCCGGCGCCGAAGATGACGACGCGGCCCTTCTCGAGGTGGCGGATCGCCCGCAGCGGGATGTACGGCTCGGCGACCTGGCCCATGGTGATGGCGGTCTGCACGCGCGTCTTCACCCCCGCCTGCTCGAGGAAGTCCTGGAGCGCGAGGCAGTTCATGACGGTGCCGAGCATGCCCATGTAGTCGGCGCGCGCGCGGTCCAGACCGCGCTGGGAGAGCTCGGCGCCACGGAAGAAGTTCCCGCCGC
Source organism: Cellulosimicrobium sp. E-16 (assembly GCF_049913115.1). Taxonomy (NCBI): domain Bacteria; kingdom Bacillati; phylum Actinomycetota; class Actinomycetes; order Micrococcales; family Promicromonosporaceae; genus Cellulosimicrobium; species Cellulosimicrobium sp. E-16. The sequence goes on along the minus strand of NZ_CP183974.1, from coordinate 1,904,876 downwards.
CGACGACGATCGCGACCTGCACGCCCTGGGCGACCGCAGCCGCGATCTCCTGGGCGACGCGCTGGACGACGTCGGGCGCCAGACCGATCTGCCCGCCGCCGAACGTCTCGCCCGACAGCTTGAGGAGCACCCGCCGGTGCTCGGTCCCCTCGCGGGGCGTGGTCTGCTCGCCTGCCGTCACTGTCGACACCTGTCCTTCGTCCTGGCCCGGTGGGGCGGGGTGGTCCTGCTCCGCCGTCGTCCCACCCGATGGTGCGGCACGACGCCGGTCGTCGCGCGCCCGGGGGCGGGTGCGCGGTCGGCCCGGTCCCGTCGCCGCACGGGCGACGGGACCGGGCCGACGGGGGCGTCAGGCGCCGACGCGGTACCGCACGAACTCGGTGATGGAGCCACCGGCCTCGGAGACGACCTGGCCGACCGTCTTCTTGGGGTCCTTCGCGAGCGGCTGGTCGACGAGGACGACGTCCTTGAAGAAGCCGTTCAGGCGACCCTCGACGATCTTCGGCAGCGCGGCCTCGGGCTTGCCCTCGTTGCGCGAGGTCTCCTCGGCGATGCGGCGCTCGTTCTCGACCGTGTCAGCCGGGACCTCGTCGCGCGAGAGGTACGTCGGGGACATCGCGGCGACGTGCTGCGCGACGTCCTTCGCGACGGCCTCGCCCGCGGCGTCCGTGGCGACGACGACGCCGATCGACGGCGGCAGGTCGCGCGCGGTGCGGTGCAGGTACGCGGTGACGCGCTCGCCCGCGACGCGGGTCACGCGGCGCAGGACGATCTTCTCGCCGAGCGTCGCGGCCTGGTTGTCGATGACCTGCTGGACGGTCTCGCCGTCAGCGTCCGCGGCGAGCGCCGCGTCGGCGTCGCGCGCACCGGCCTCGGCCGCGGCCTTGAGGACGCGGTCCGCGAGGGAGATGAACGTCTCGTTCTTGGCGACGAAGTCCGTCTCGGAGTTGAGCTCGATGAGCGTCGCGACCTGGCCACCCTCGGTGTCGCGGATGTCGACGGCGATGAGGCCCTCGGAGGTCGAGCGGCCCTCGCGCTTGGCGACGCCCTTCAGGCCCTTGACGCGGATGAGCTCGAGCGCCTTCTCCGCGTCGCCGTCCGCCTCGTCGAGAGCCTTCTTGACGTCGAGCATGCCGGCGCCGGTGCGCTCGCGCAGCGCCTTGATGTCAGCGGCGGTGTAGTTCGCCATGGTGGTTCCTCACTCGTGGTTCGTCACGGGTACGTGCTGGGGGCACCGTGGCGGTGCCCGGTGCGCCGGTGGGACGGCACGGGGTGCGTGGCGGTCGCCCGCCACGCACCCCGGGACGTCACTTGGTCTCGTCGGCCTCGGCCTCGGCGTCGGCGACCACGGCCTCCGCGTCGGCGACCGCAGCGACCTCGGCAGCAGCCTCGGCCACGACCTCGGCGGCGTCGTCGCCAGGCTCCTCGGCGGCGACCTCGGCAGCAGCCTCGGCGACCTCCTCGGCCGCAGCGGCCTCGACGTTCGCCTCGGCGGCGGTCTCGTCGGCCTCGAGCTGCTTCTCGGCACCGGCGAGGAGCTCGCGCTCCCACTCGGCCAGCGGCTCGGCCTCGGCGCCCGCCTCGGCCTCGGCGCCGGAGCGGCCGGAGTGACGCTGGAGCAGACCCTCGGCGGCGGCGTCCGCGATCACGCGCGTGAGCAGCGTGACGGAGCGGATGGCGTCGTCGTTGCCGGGGATCTTGTAGTCCACGACGTCGGGGTCGCAGTTCGTGTCGAGGATCGCGACGATCGGGATGTTGAGCTTGCGCGCCTCGTCGACCGCGAGGTGCTCCTTGTTCGTGTCGACGATCCACACGGCGGAGGGGACCTTCGCCATGTCGCGGATGCCGCCGAGCGTGCGGGCGAGCTTGTCCTTCTCGCGGCGCAGGACGAGGAGCTCCTTCTTGGTCAGGCCGGAGCCCGCGACGTCGTCGAAGTCGATCTCCTCGAGCTCCTTGAGGCGCTGGAGACGCTTGTGCACCGTGGTGAAGTTGGTGAGCATGCCGCCGAGCCAGCGGTGGTTCACGTAGGGCATGCCGACGCGCGCGGCCTGCTCGGCCACGGGCTCCTGGGCCTGCTTCTTGGTGCCGACGAACAGGATGGAGCCGCCGTGCGCGACGGTCTCCTTGACGAACTCGTACGCGCGGTCGATGTACGACAGCGACTGCTGGAGGTCGACGATGTAGATGCCGTTGCGCTCGGTGAAGATGAAGCGCTTCATCTTCGGGTTCCAACGGCGGGTCTGGTGCCCGAAGTGGACACCGCTCTCGAGGAGCTGGCGCATGGTCACGACGGCCATGACACGTCCTTTCGCCGTGCGGCCCGGGATCCACCCGGTGCGCGCACGCTTCTGGCGGCCCCTCCCGGAGGACGGACCGCGGTGCGGTTGTCGGTGACGACCCTGGTGGTCGCACCCCTGGCGCCACCCGTGCCGACGCCTGCGACGCACCGCTCGAGCAGGTGCGGGCAGGACCGACGCCGGACGCGGCCCCGCCCGGACCGGCAGAGCCGGGAGGACGGGCGAGGACGTGACGCGCGAAGTCGACCGGCTCCGTCCTCGGCCGAGGTGATCACCTCGGGCCGGGCACGGCGAACGCGCCGGTCGCAGCGGCAAGTCTACCCGACGGCAGGGCCGACCACAGCCGCCGGCCGCGGGCGCCGCCGGGGCCCGTCGTCCACAGGCCGCGGCACCTGGCCGCCCGACGCGGGCCCGCGTCCGGCACGCTGGCGCGATGGCTCACGACCGTACCCCTGCGACGACCCGACCACGTGCGGTCGCCCTCGTGCTGTCCGCGCTCCTGCTCGTCCTCCCCCAGGCGGCGTCCGCCACGCCGGGCGGGAGTCCCGAGGTCGCCTCGGCCGCGCCCTCCGGCTGGGTGCCGCCGCTCGACCGCGCACCCGACGCGCTCGGCGTGCTCGCGCCGTTCGACCCGCCACTGCAGAACTGGCTCCCCGGGCACCGGGGCGTCGACCTCGCCGCCGCCGCCGGGGAGCCCGTCCGGGCCCCGTCGGCCGGGGTGGTCACGTTCGCCGGGCCCGTCGCGGGCCGCGACGTGGTCGTGGTCACGCACGACGACGGCCTGCGCACGTCGCTCGAGCCGGTCATCGGTACGGCACCTCGGGGGACGCGCGTCGCCGCGGGGGACGTCGTCGGGACCGTGCAGGGCTCCGACGGCGAGGCCGTCGCGAGCCACTGCGCGGGCGCTTGCGTGCACTGGGGCGTACGGCGGGGCGAGCGTTACGTCGACCCGCTCGCGCTGCTGGGCGAGCGTCCCGCGATCGTGCTGCTCCCGCTCGGGGAGCCGTGACCGGACGACGGCGACCCGGGGCTCAGGCGCGCGGGAAGGCCTGCTCGAACGAGCTGCGCAGCCGCTCGGCCGTCACGTGGGTGTAGCGCTGCGTCGTCGCGAGCGACGAGTGCCCGAGGATCTCCTGCACGCTGCGCAGGTCCGACCCGCCGGCGAGCAGGTGCGTCGCGGCGCTGTGCCGCAGATCGTGGGGGGCGACGTCGTCGACCCCGGCCGCGAGCGCGAGGCGGTGCACGACGTCGCGCACCTGCCGCTGACCCCACCGACCGCCCCGGTCCCCGACGAGGAGCGCGGCGCCCGACCGCTCCGTGACGAGCGCCGGCCGACCCGTGTCCAGCCACCGGGTCACGGCCCGAGCAGCCGGGACGCCGAACGGCACGACCCGCTCCTTGTCGCCCTTGCCGAGCACCCGGACGACCCGCTGCGACAGGTCCACGTCGTCCACGTCGATCCCCGCGAGCTCGCCCACGCGGATCCCCGCCCCGTACAGCAGCTCGGCGGCCGCCCACTCGCGCAACCGGGCCGGCTCGCCCTCCCCCGCCGCCTCCCGGGCGGCGTCGAGCAGCCGGCCGGCGGCGTCGGCCGTGAGCACGGTCGGCAGGGTGCGCGGGACGCGCGGGCTCGCGAGCCGTGCCGCCGGGTCCGCCGCGACCACGCCCGTCCGCCGTGCCCAGTCGAAGAACGCCCGCGCGGCGGCGCCGCGGCGTGCGAGCGTCGCGCGGGCGAGCCCGCGCTCCGACTGCTCCGTCAGCCACGCGCGCAGGGCGGCGAGGTCGACGTCCTGCGGCGACGTCGCGCCGTGCCGGGCGGCATGGCCCAGCAGCGCCTCGACGTCGCCCGTGTACGCACGCACGGTGTGCGCGGACGAACCCTGCGCGACCTCGAGATGGGTCCCGAAGTCCGCGAGCGCCGCGTCGAGCGCCGGCGGCAGGGCGTCGGGCCGGTGCTCGTCCGACAGGTCGGCGGAGTCGTCGGGACGGGTCGAGCGGGTCATTCCGCCAGTCTCGCGCGCGGGACCGCAGGACCGCCGGAGGCGCTCCGGCCGCCCCCCTCCGCCCGCCGCCGTGACTCGTCCGACTGACCTCCTCACCCCGCGCGGACGCGCCGCCATCCGCCGGGCGTCCGCTCGGCGAGGCCGCGGATCTCGAGCCGTCCGAGGGCACCGACGGCCTCCGAGACGGCGAGCCCCGCCGACCGGGCGACCGCGTCCGTCGGCGCCCCCGAGCGCAGCGGCAGGGCGTCCCACGTCCGCGTCTCGACGGCGTCGAGACCGTCGTACGCGGCGTCGCGGGGCGCCCTGCGCGTCCCGGCGGCCGGCGCCGCCGGCGCCGCGTCCCGCGCCAGCGCCCCTGCCAGCTCCGCCACCTCGTCGGCGTCGGTGACGCACACGGCGGCACCGTCGCGCAGGAGCCGGTGGCAGCCGGTCGACGCCATGGAGGTCACGGGTCCGGGGACGGCGCCGACCGGTCGGGAGAGCTCGGCGGCGCGCACCGCCGTGCTCAGCGACCCGGAGCGCCAGGCCGCCTCCACGACCACGGTCGCACCCGCGAACGCCGCGATGAGCCGGTTGCGCAGGAGGAAGCGGACCCGGCTGGGCACGGAGCCCGGCGGGACCTCCGACACCACGGCGCCGCCCGTACCCACGACGGCCCGGAGGAGCTCGGTGTTGCCGACCGGGTAGAGCCGGTCCACCCCACCGGCGAGGAACGCGACCGTCGGGGCGGACGACACCAGCGCGGCGCGATGCGCCGCGGCGTCGATGCCGTACGCCCCTCCGGAGACGACCGTGAACCCACGCGCCGCGAGTCCCGAGGCGATCTCCCCCGTCACGTGGCGCCCGTAGTCCGTGCAGGCGCGCGCCCCCACCACCGCCACGGACCGTGCGGCGAGCTCCGCCAGGCGGTCCGACCCCCGGACCCACAGCGCGAGCGGACGGACCGCACCGAGGTCGTCGAGGGCCGTCGGCCAGCCCGGGTCGCCCGGGACGACGAGCGAGCCGTCCAGGCGGTGCAGCACGTGGAGCTCGCGGCGCGGGTCGAGGCCGTCGAGCCGCGGTGCCCAGCGCGCGACGGCGCGCAAGAGCCGCGCGACGGGCCCGCTCCGTGGGTCGCGGACGGGCGCGCGCCCGTCGTCGGTCGGCACCGCAGCACCGATCCCGGTCACCCCGAGCAGCCCGTCCAGCCCCTCTCGCTCGTCGCCGAAGTCCTCCGCGAGTCCGACGAGCGACCGGCGTGCCCGCGCCGGGTCGTTCACCGCCTCGACGAGCCAGGCGAGCGCTGCCGAGGCCCCGAGCTGTTCGACGAGCGCGACCGCGACCTCGTCCCCCGGCTCCGCCAGGCGTGACCACGCCGCCCGGGCGAGCCGGTCGTCGGTGACGTCGAACACCGGGCGCACGGGTGTCGTCGGGCCCGACCGGCGCTCAGCCACGGTAGCCCCGCGTCCGGAGCGCGAGGCCGGCCCCGACGTCCGCGCGCGTGGGCGCGGCGTGCCCGGCGAGGTCGGCGACGGTCCAGGCGAGACGCAGCACGCGGTCCGCTCCCCGCAGGCTCAGGGTGCCCCGGTCGAGCGCGGTGTCGACGTCCGTCAGGAGGCCTGGGTCGGGCCCGAGCCGGTCGCGCAGCCAGGTGCCGGGCACCTCGGCGTTCGTCCGCCACGGCGTACCCGCCAGGCGCGCGGACGCCGTCTCCCGGGCGGCGGCGACGCGACGCGCGACCGCGACGCTCGGCTCTGGCTGCGCGGCGCCGGCCCGCTCGACCCGGGTGACGGGCCGGACCTCGACCTGGACGTCGACCCGGTCGAGGAGCGGACCGGACAGCCGGCCGAAGTAACGGCGCTGCGCGACGGGCGAGCACGTGCACTCGAGACCCTTCCCGACGCCCTTGCCGCAGGGGCAGGGGTTGGCGGCGAGCACGAGCTGGAAGCGCGCGGGGTAGCGGGCCGTCCCTCCCGCACGGTGGATCACGAGCTCGCCGTGCTCGAGCGGCTGACGCAGGGTCTGGAGCACGCGCGCTCCGAACTCCGGCGCCTCGTCCAGGAAGAGGACACCACGATGGGCGCGCGACGCGGCGCCGGGCCGGGGCAGGCCGCTGCCACCCCCGACGATCGCCGCGGGGGTGGCCGTGTGGTGCGGGTCCTCGTACGGCGGGCGGCGCACGAGCCCGGTCCCGGGATCGAACACCCCGGCCACCGAGTGCACGGCCGTCACCTCGACGGCCTCGCCCTCCGTGAGGTCGGGCAGGATCCCGGGCAGCCGCGACGCGAGCATCGTCTTGCCCGCACCCGGCGCCCCGACGAGCAGCAGGTGATGACCTCCCGCGGCCGCGACCTCGAGCGCGTGCCGGGCCTCGTCCTGACCCACGACGTCCGCGAGGTCCCCCTGCTGCGGGCGCACCGCGGCAGGCCGCGGCACGACGACGGGGGACGCGGCACCGCCCGGGTCGTCGAGCGACGCTCCGTGGAGCCGGGCGACGTCCGCGAGGGTCGTCGCCCCGACGACACGCGCACCGGGGACCAGCCGGGCCTCCTCGACGTCGGCCGCCGGAACGACGACCTCCCGGAACCCCGCGGCGACGGCCGCCGCCACCGCGGGCAGGACGCCGCGCACGGGCTGGAGGCGGCCGTCGAGGCCCAGCTCGCCGAGGTGCACCACGTCTTCCACCGCGCGCACCGGGACGACCTGGGCGCCGGCGAGGAGCGCGACCGCGATCGCGAGGTCGAAGCCCGTGCCGGACTTGGGGAGCGCGGCGGGCGAGAGGTTGATCGTGACCTTGCGCTGCGGCCACGGGATGCCCGACGACGTGACGGCCGCACGCACGCGGTCCCTCGACTCGCTGAGCGCCGCGTCCGGGAGCCCGACGAGCACGAACCCGGGCACCGAGGCCGCGAGGTGCGCCTGCACCTCGACGACATGGCCCGACAGCCCGACGAGCGCGACGGCGCGGGTCGTGCCGAGGCCCATCAGGCGCTCACCCCGACGAGGTGCTCCACCTGCGCGGCGCCCGCCCGCGCCACGAGCACGGCGACGACGTCGATGCGGACCGACCGCGCGCGCACGTCGTGGGTCGCGAGCCACTCCCCCGTGAGCCGCCGCAGGCGACCGAGCTTCGCGGGCGTCACGGCCTGGGCGGGGTGCCCGAAGCCGGTGCCACGACGCGTCTTCACCTCGACGGCGACCAGCACGTCCCCGTCGAGCGCGACGACGTCGAGCTCGCCGCGCGTCCCGCGCCAGTTGCGGTCGAGCAGGGTCCATCCCGCCTCGACCAGGTGGGCCGCTGCCACCCTCTCCCCGTACCGCCCGACGGCGTCCTTCGCTCCCATGGGCTCACCTCCGTCGCCCACCGTGGGCGACGGGGAGGACGCGGCGCCAGAGACCCGCGACCGCCTGTGGACGGGACCGTCAGGAAGCCGGCCTGTGTACGGCCAGGACCCTGGTCAGAGCTGGAGCTCAGCCTTCGCGAGCTCCTCGACGTTGACGTCCTTGAAGGTCACGACGCGCACCGACTTCACGAACCGTGCCGACCGGTACACGTCCCACACCCACGCGTCGGCGAGCCGCAGCTCGAAGTACACCTCTCCCGCGGCGGAACGCACCTGGAGGTCCACCTGGTTCGCCAGGTAGAAGCGACGTTCGGTCTCCACCACGTACGAGAACAGGCCCACCACGTCGCGGTACTCGCGGTACAGCGCGAGCTCCATCTCGGTCTCGTAGTTCTCGAGGTCTTCGGCGCTCACGCCTCCATCATGGACCATCGAGCGCTCGGCGCCCGCCTCAGCTCGTGGGCAGGGCGGCGTCCGGGTCGAGCTCGAGGACGTCCACGGGTTCCCCGTACGCGGGGGTGTCGAGACCCTCGTCCCCCCGCTCGGGCAGCCGCCAGGACCGGCGGTGCTGCGGCGTCGGGCCGTGCTCGCGCAGGGCCTCGACGTGCGCCGCCGCGCCGTAGCCCTTGTTCTGGTCCCACCCGAAGGCCGGGTACTGCCGCGCGAGGCTGGTCATGAGGCCGTCGCGCTCGGTCTTCGCGAGGACGCTCGCCGCGGCGACCGAGGCGCACTGGAGGTCGGCCTTGACCAGCGTGCGCACCCGCGGGTCGACGAGCCGCTCGTCGTCGTGCGGGTCGAGGTCGAACGCCTCGAAGAGGTCCACCGCCGAGGGGCGGCTGAGCCAGTCGTGCTTGCCGTCCAGGAGGACGGCGTCGACGTCGCCGACCGTGCGGCGCACCTGGGCGAGCGCGCGGCGGCCCGCGAGGCGCAGCGCACCGACGATGCCGTGCGCGTCGATCTCGGCGGGACCGGCGTGGCCCACGGCCCAGGCGACGGACCACGCGCGCGCGAGCGGCACGAGGGCCTCCCGCGCGGCCGCGGTGAGGAGCTTGGAGTCGGTGAGCCCGGGAGGGCAGGGCTTCGTCGCGAGGTCGACGACCACGACGCCCACCGAGACCGGTCCGGCGAGCGCCCCGCGACCGACCTCGTCCATCCCGGCGACGAGCCGGGCGCCGTCGCGCAGCATCGCGCGCTCCTGCCGGAGGTCCGGGCGGCGCCGCGCAGGGGCACGACGCACGCGCGCCGGGGCGGCGGCCACGGGCGCGGCGGGCGCCGAGGCCGGCACGGGACCGGCGGGAGGAGCTACCGCGTCCAGCGTCACGGCTCCACCTCGGGGACGTCGGCGAACACGTCGCCGGGGTTGCGCAGCAGGCCGAGGTGGGACAGCGGCCAGACCTTGACGAACGCCGTCCCGACGACGTTGCCCATCGGCACGAACCCGCCGCCGGGCTTGCCCGTGTTGTAGCGCGAGTCCGCCGAGTTCTGCCGGTTGTCGCCCATGACGAACAACATGTCCTCGGGCACCGTCCGGTCGAACGGGTCCTGGCTGGGGATCGAGCCGGGCTTGATGTAGGTCTCGTCGATCGACACCCCGTTGACGCTCACGCGACCTTCCGCGTCGCAGCACACCACGTGGTCTCCCGGCGTGCCGATCACCCGCTTGATGAGGTGCTCACCGGTGTCCTGCGGCAGCAGGCCGATGAAGGTCAGCGCCGCGCGCACCGCCTCCGACACCGGGCTCTCGGCCTGCGGCACCGGCGGCGGCAACCACCCGCCCGGGTCCTTGAACACCACGACGTCCCCCCGGTGCACGTCGAACGCGCCCGGCACGAGCCGGGACACCATCACCCGGTCACCCTCGACCAGCGTGTCCTCCATCGACGCGCTCGGGATGAAGAACGCCTGCACCAGGAACGTCTTGATGAGCAACGACAGCACCAGCGCGCTGACCACGATGATCGCCGTCTCGCGCAGCAGCGACGACTTCCGCGCCGGACGCTCCGTCCGGGACGTGGCGAGGTGCTGCCCGTGCGGGGACTCCCCGTCGTCCCGAGGGCCGAGCGCCTCACGCTCGGTGCCGGCGTCGGGATGCGGGCCGCGGGGCGGGGCGCTGTCGGTCACGCGTTCACAATGCCACCTCCTGCCGACTTCCGAGAAACGGACCGGCCCTCGGACCGTGCGCCCGGGGACGACGACGGCGGCCGCCCCGAGGGGACGGCCGCCGTCGTTCGAGCGGAGCGGCAGTACCTGCCGGCAGCCGATCAGCGAGCGGGCGCGGTGTCGCGCTTCTCCTTGATCTTCGCCTTCTTGCCGCGCAGCGCGCGGAGGTAGTACAGCTTGGCGCGACGCACGTCACCGCGCGTCACGACCTCGACCGTGTCGATGGACGGCGAGTGCACGGGGAACGTGCGCTCGACACCCACGCCGAAGCTGATCTTGCGGACCGTGAACGTCTCGCGGACCCCGCTGCCCTGACGGGCGATGACGACGCCCTGAAACGCCTGGACGCGGGAGCGGGTGCCCTCGACGACCTTGACGTTGACCTTGAGCGTGTCGCCGGGGCGGAACTCCGGGACGTCGCTGCGCAGCGATGCTGCGTCGACGCTGTCCAGCGTGTGCATGGTGCTTCTCCTCGTCCGCCACAGGTCGGACGCGTGCTCGTGGCCCGGGCGCGCCGGGCCGTCGTCGTCTGTCGGTGGGGTGTGCCGTGCTGCGCGTGGACGGTCGACCACCTCGCGGTCGTCGACCCGTCGTGCCAGTCCGCCCGAGGATCCGGGCGCGGGCTCCCCTGTGGCAGAGGTTCCGGGGCGGCACACACCGGTCGACCATTCTGCCACATGCCGGCAGCCGGCGGCAGCCCTGGCCCGGCGCCCGACCTCGCGCGCGCTGCGGAGGGTCAGGAGGCGCCGTGCCCGGCGCGGTCGAGGCGCCCGTCGACGACGGACCACCCTGCCTCGGCGAGGACCTCCAGGTCGTGCCGGTCGAGCGTGTCGACGTCGAGCGCGCGCACCATGTCCGGCCGCCGCGCGGCGGTCCGGCGCAGGGCCTGGTCCCGGCGCCAGCGGTGGATGCGCGCGTGGTGGCCCGAGAGCAGCACGTCGGGTACCTCGAGCCCGTCCCAGGCCGGCGGCTTCGTGTACACGGGGTACTCGAGCAGGCCCGCGGCGCCGTGCGACTCCTCGACCAGCGACTCGGGGTTGCCCACGACGCCCGGCAGCAGCCGACCGACCGCCTCGACCATGACGAGCGCGGCGACCTCTCCCCCGTTGAGGACGTAGTCCCCGATCGACAGCTCGCTGACCCGCATCCCGGCCGACCGGTAGTGCTCAGCGACGCGCGCGTCGATCCCCTCGTAGCGCCCGCAGGCGATGACGAGGTGCTCCTCGCTCGCGAGCGCCTCCGCCGTGCGCTGCGTGAAGGTCTCCCCCGACGGCGTCGGCACGACCAGGTGCACGGCGCCGGCCCTGGCCTCGTCCCCGTCCGGCGCCCCGGCCGAGAGACCTGCCACGTCGTCGATCGCCCGGCCCCACACGTCGGGGCGCATGACCATGCCCGCCCCGCCGCCGAACGGCGTGTCGTCCACGGTGCGGTGCCGGTCCGTCGTCCAGTCCCGCAGGTCGTGGACGCGCAGGTCGAGGATCCCCGCGGTGCGTGCCTTGCCGACGAGCGACAGGTCCAGCGCGGCGAGGTAGTCGGGGAAGATCGTGACGACGTCGATGCGCACGGTCAGGCCTCGCCGTCGCGCGGGTCGTCCGGCTCGCTCGCGGCGAGGCCCGACGTCTCGCCGCCGTCCGGGGTCGCCACCTCGAGCCGGTCGGCGTCCGTCGCGAGCAGCCCGCCCGGCGGGTCGAGCACGACCCGGCCGCCGGCCACGTCGACGAGCGGGACGATCTGCCGGACGAACGGGACGAGCGTGCGGGCGCCCCCGGTCTCGCGCAGCACGAGGACGTCGTGCGCGGGCAGGTGCTCGAGGCCGTCGATGCGTCCGAGGGGCTGCCCTTCCGGGTCCTCCGCGCGGAGCCCGACGAGCTCGTGCGGGTACCACGCGTCCTCCTCGTCGGACGCGTCGACCTCGACCACGAGCTCGACGCCGCGCAGGGCCTCGGCGGCGGTGCGGTCGCGGACGCCCTCGAAGCCGACGAGCCACCGCCCCTGGTGCACCCGAACGGTCCCGACCGTGAGCGGTCCCGCCGTCGCGGGGCGCGTCTCCAGGCGCTCGCCCACGGCGAGGCGCTCCTCGGGATCGTCGGTGCGCAGGTCGAGCGCGACCTCGCCACGCAGTCCGTGCGCCTTGCCGACGCGCGCGACGGTCAGCTCCATGGTCGTCACTCCTCCGGTGGTCCTGGTCAGGGGTGGTGCCGGGTCGGCACCTGGTCGGGTGGCGGGAACAGGAAGGCCCGGCCCGCCGGTCGGCGGGCCGGGCCTAGCCCGTGGCCCCTCGCGGGGCACGTTGTGCGGGCCTCAGCGGCGGTCGACGTCCACGACGTCGACGCGGACCGGCCCGTCGGTCGCGAGCGCGCCGATCACCGTGCGCAGGGCACGGGCGGTGCGTCCGCCACGACCGATCACGCGGCCGAGGTCGTCCGGGTGCACCCGGACCTCGAGCAGGTCACCGCGACGCAGCGTCTTCGCGTTCACCCGGACGTCGTCCGGGTTGTCCACGATGCCGCGCACGAGGTGCTCGAGCGCCTCGGCGATCATCAGGCCTGCTCGTCGGCAGCGGCCTCGTCGGCCGTGTCGGCGGGCTCCTCGGCCGGAGCCTCGGTCTTCTTCTCGGCGGCCTTGGCCTTGACCTTCTCCGCGTCCGCGGCGGCGGCCTCGATCGCGGCGGCCGGGTCGACCTTCTCGCCCTTGACCTTGAGCGTGCCCTCGGCCCCGGGCAGGCCCTTGAACTTCTGCCAGTCGCCCGTGATCTTGAGGAGCGCGAGCACCTGCTCGGTCGGCTGCGCGCCGACGCCGAGCCAGTACTGGGCGCGGTCCGAGGTGATCTCGATGAACGAGGGCTCCTCGGTCGGGTGGTACTTGCCGATCTCCTCGATCACGCGACCGTCACGCTTGGTGCGCGAGTCCGCGACGACGACACGGTAGTACGGCGCACGGATCTTGCCGAGACGCTTCAGACGAATCTTGACGGCCACAGTGGTGGTCTCTCCTGGTTCTGGTTCGGGCGAACCCGGACCCGTCCCGTGGGGACAGGACGAGGAAGGGGTTCAGGACACGGCACGCGCCGGAGAGAGGGGCCGGGGCACGCCGAGTACCGGGACATTGTGCCAGACCGGACCCGCCGGGACCAACCTGCGCGAGACCCCTCAGCCCGCGTGCGGGGCGACGATCTCGCCGCGGAGCACGATCGCCGTCGGCGCGCGCAGGACGCCGACGTCCTGGCGCGGGTCCTGCGGGTACACGACGAAGTCCGCCGACGCGCCCTCGACGAGCGACGTGTAGCCGAGGTACTCCCGGCCCTGCCAGCTCGCCGCCGCGACGACCGCCGCGTCGGGGATGCCGGCGGCCACGAGCTCGGCGCACTCGTCCGCGAGGCGGCCGTGCCCGATCGTCCCGCCCGCGTCCGTCCCCACGAGGATCTGGATGCCCGCCTCGTACAGCGTCCGGGCCTGGTCGTACCGCCGCTTGTGCAGCCGTCGCATGCGCGCCGCGAACACCGGGTACTTCTCGTCGGCCTGCCGGGCGATCGCCTCGAACTGGCCGATCTGCAACAGGGTGGGCGTGACCGCGACCCCGCGCTCGGAGATCTCGTACATCAGGTCGGGGTCGATCCCCGTGCCGTGCTCGATCCCGTCGACGCCCGCGGCGAGCAGGGACGGGATCACCTCCTCGGAGAAGGCGTGCACGGTGACGCGCGCGGCCTCGGCGTGCGCGGCGGCGACGGCCTCGGCGAGGACGTCGTCGGGCCACAGCGGCCGCAGGTCGCCCTCGGCCCCGAGGTCGCGGTCGATCCAGTCGCCCACGATCTTCACCCAGCCGTCGCCCTGGCGCGCCTCGCGCCGCACGGCCTCGGGGAGCTGCGCGACGTCGTCGAGCTCGAGCCCGTAGCTGCGCAGGTAGCGCTTGGGGCGGGCGAGGTGCCGTCCGGCCCGCACGAGCCGCGGCAGGTCGCGCCGCCCGTGGACCCACCGCGTGTCGAGCGGCGAGCCCGCGTCGCGCACGAGGAGGACGCCGCTGTCGCGGTCCGTGACGGCCTGGTCCTGCGCCGTCGCGGCGTCGACCGCGCCCTGGGCGCCCAGGCCGACGTGGCAGTGCACGTCGACGAGACCGGGCAGCACCCAGCCTTCGAGCTCGACCATGTTGGTGCCCTGCGCCGAGGGCCGCGTGAGGCTGATCCGCCCGTCCTTGACCCACAGGTCGCCCACCTCGCGGTCGTCGCCGACGATGACGTGGCCGCGGACGTGCAGCGTGGGGCCTTCCAGCGCGGACATGCGGCTCCTGGGTGAGGGCGGTCAGGACGGTCGGCCCGGTTCACGGGCACGAGGAGGCACCGGGCAGGTGCCACGGACATAACCTAGCGCCCGGGCGGCTGCGGGACGCACCCGGGGCACGGTCGGGCGCCGCCCGACCGGCGGCGAAGGGTCAGCGGCCGAGCAGCTTCTCGAACCCCGGCGGGAGCTGGAGGTCGTCGGGCGTCGTCTTGGCCGGCTCGGCGGGGCTCCCCACGCCGAACGCCGAGCCGGCGGGTGCCGCCGGACCCGTGGTCTCTCCTGCCGCCCGCGCCGCGGCCGCGCGCTCCTGCGCGGCGCGCTTCGCCGGGTTGCCCGACCTGCCCTTGACCTTGCGCTGCGGCGCCTGGCGCCCGCGCGCCTTCTTGCCGCCCATGCCCGGGAGGTTGCCCATGCCCGGCATGCCCGGCATCCCGCCGCCGCGGCTCATCTGCCGCATCATCTTCTGCGCGCCCGCGAACCGCTCCAGGAGCTGGTTGACGTCGCTCGTCGTCACGCCGGAGCCACGCGCGATGCGCGCGCGGCGCGACCCGTTGATGATCTTCGGGTTGTCGCGCTCCGCGGGGGTCATCGAGCGGATGATCGCCTCGATCCGGTCGACCTCGCGCTCGTCGAAGTTGTCGAGCGCCTCGCGCATCTGGCCCATGCCCGGGAGCATCCCGAGCATCTTCTTCATCGAGCCCATGTTCTTCATCTGCTGCATCTGCACCAGGAAGTCCGCGAGCGTGAAGTCCTGCCCCGTGGCGACCTTCTCCGCCATCTTCGCGGCCTGCTCGGCGTCGAACGCCTTCTCGGCCTGCTCGATGAGCGTGAGGACGTCACCCATGTCGAGGATGCGCGACGCCATGCGGTCCGGGTGGAACGCCTCGAAGTCGGTGAGCTTCTCGCCCGTGGACGCGAAGAGGATCGGGCGCCCGGTGACGCCGCGCACAGACAGCGCCGCACCACCGCGCGCGTCGCCGTCGAGCTTCGTGAGCACGACGCCCGTGAAGTCGACGCCCTCCTCGAACGCCTTCGCGGTCGCGACGGCGTCCTGGCCGATCATCGCGTCGATGACGAAGAGGACCTCGTCCGGCTGGACGGCGTCGCGGATGTCCGAGGCCTGCTGCATGAGCACGGCGTCGAGACCGAGGCGGCCCGCGGTGTCGACGATGACGACGTCGTGCTGGCGCTGGCGCGCCGTCTCGACGCCCTCGCGCGCGACGGCGACGGGGTCGCCGATGACGTCGTCGACCTCGACCCCGCTCTGGTTGCCCGGGTGCGGGGCGAACACCGGGACCCCCGCGCGCTCGGCGACGACGCTGAGCTGGGTGACCGCGTTCGGCCGCTGGAGGTCCGCGGCGACGAGGAGCGGCGTGTGCCCCTGCTCGCGCAGGTGCAGCGCGAGCTTTCCGGCCAGCGTCGTCTTCCCCGCGCCCTGGAGGCCCGCGAGCATGATGACCGTCGGCGGCGTCTTGGAGAACCGCAGCCCGCGGCTCTCGCCGCCGAGGATGCCGACGAGCTCCTCGTTGACGATCTTCACGACCTGCTGCGCCGGGTTGAGCGCACCCGAGACCTCGGACGAGAGCGCCCGCTCGCGCACGGTCGCGCTGAACTCGCGCACGACGGGGACCGCCACGTCGGCGTCGAGCAGCGCGCGCCGGATCTCCCGGATCGTCGCGTCGATGTCCGCCTCGGACAGCCGGCCCTTGGAACGCAGGTTCTTGAAGGTCGATGTCAGTCGGTCCGACAGCGTGTTGAACACCGCGTCATCCTCACCAGTCGTCGGAAGTCTCGTCCGCGTCGGCGCTCCCGCCTGCCGTCGCCCGAGGCCGGGCACGGGCTGGCAGAGGACGGGCCGTCCGCGAGGGACCAGCCTACCCGGCGGCGTCCGCGTCTCTCGGCACGTCGTTCGGCACAGCGCCCAGCGCGCGCAGCGTCTCCCCCACGAGGTCGTCGACGAGCCGCGCCCGCCACGCGGTCCACGCGCTCGGCCCGAGGGACGACGCGTCCGCCTCGGTCAGCGCGCGCAGCACGCCGAGGAGGTCCGACCGGTGGTCGACGGCGTCGGCGAGCTCGGCGACCGTCGCCGGGTCGTCCGGGTCCTCGCTCACCGCGAGCCGGGACAACGTCAGGTGGTGCCGCACGAGGCGCTCCACGTCGGCCACGACCTCGGGCTCGAAACCCATGCGGCCGAGGATCGCGGGGACCAGCCGCGCGCCCTCGACCGAGTGGTCGACGGCGCCCGCGCGCTTGCCGATGTCGTGCAGCACCGCGGACAGCAGGAGCAGGTCCGGTCGCTCGACGTCCTTGCGGTCCCGGGCCGCGCGCGCCACCACCTCCACGAGGTGCCGGTCGACGGTGTGCCGGTGCACGGCGGCGCGCTGCGGACGGTTCCGCACGCCCGCCCACTCGGGGATCCACGTGGTCACCACGCCGGCGAGGTCGAGCGCCTCCCACACGGCGACCTGGGCCTGCCCCGAGCCCAGCAGCGAGAGGAACGCCGCCCGCGCGGCCCGCGGCCACGGCTCGGGCAGTGGCGGGCACTGGGCGAGGCTCGCGACCGAGACCGGGGAGAGCGTGAGGCCCGTCCGCGCGGCGGTGGCGGCGGCGCGCAGCGACAGGAGCGGGTCGGACGCGGGGTGGGCGTCCACCGCGAGCACGAGCTCGCCGTCGTGCTCGACGAGCCCGTCCCCCACGGACCGCAGCCGCGGTGCCGCCCGGCGGCCCCGGACGAGGACGGGACGGCGGGCGATCGAGGGCCGCTGGAGCGCCTGGCGGGCGCGGCGGACCGTCGTGTCGAGCGCGTAGGAGACCTCGCGCCCGGCCGCGGCGAGGCTCGCGAGCAGCTCGTCGGGGTCGTCGAACCCGGACAGCGCGGCGACCTCGTCCAGGTCGGCCAGCAGGAGCCGGCTCGTGTGCCGGCCCGTGACGACCTGAAGGGTGTCGCGCACGTCCAGCAGGTGCGCGTGCGCGCGGTCGACCGACCCGTGCGGACGGTCCGTGAGCCACGTCGCGGCCAGGGCGGAGAGCACGACCGCGTCCCGGATCCCGCCGCGCGACTCCTTGAGGTCGGGCTCGATGAGGTAGGCGAGCTCGCCGGACCGCTCGGCACGCTCGCGCGTCGAGGAGAGCAGGTCGGGCAGGCGGCGCCGGGACGCGGAGCGCCAGTCGGTGAGGACCGCGGACGACGCCCGGTGCACGACGAGCGCGTCGCCCGCCACCGCGCGCACGTCGAGCCAGCCCACGGCCGCGGGGACGTCCTTGGACGCCACCTGGCGGCACTGCGAGAGCGAGCGCACCGAGTGGTCGAGGTCGACGCCGGCGTCCCAGAGCGGGTACCACAGGCGCTCCGCGACCCGTGCGACGTCGTCGGCCGCGTGGCTGCGGCCGTCGTGGACGAGGACGAGGTCGAGGTCGCTCGCCGGTCCCATGTCGCCCCGGCCGAGGCTGCCCACCGCGGCGAGCGCGATCCCGTCGGGCGCGACGCCGTCGGTCGCGTCGCGCCACAGGTCCTGGAGGGACGACGTCACGAGGTCGACGACGGCGGCCCGGCGCGCGACCCCGCTGCGGCCGGGTCCGCTCATGGACCGCGCGACGTCGAGCATCCGCGCGCGGAGGTCCCGCACCCCCTCGGGGTGCGGGACCTCCGCGCTCTGCTCGCCCGGCTGCTGCCCGAGGCGCCCCGCCGATCCCCCTGCGACCCCGCCCGTGGTCGGGGTGTCGGCGTGGTCGGTCATCCGATGGTCCGTCGCCTCACAGTGCGCCGGGGCCGTGCTCGCCCGTGCGCACGCGGGCGACGTCGTCCACCGGGACCGTCCAGACCTTGCCGTCGCCGATCTTGCCGGTCTGCGCGGCCTTGACGATCACCTCGGTGACCACGGTCGCGTCGGCGTCGTCGACGAGGACCTCGATGCGGACCTTGGGCACCAGGTCGACCGTGTACTCCGCGCCGCGGTAGACCTCGGTGTGGCCCTTCTGGCGCCCGTATCCGCTGGCCTCGCTGACCGTCATGCCCCGCACGCCCGCGGCCTCGAGCGCCGACTTCACGTCGTCGAGACGGTGCGGCTGGATGATTCCCGTGACGAGCTTCATGCCCGCACCTCCTTGATGACGCTGCCCTGCTGGATGGACTCGTACGCCGTCTCGCCGTGGACCGCGAGGTCGATGCCGCCGACCTCGGCGTCCTCGCTGACCCGCCAGCCCATCGTGGCCTTGAGGATCAGACCGATGACGAGCGTGGTGGCCGCCGAGAACACGATCGCGACGAGAGCGATGAGGATCTGCACGACGAGCTGCTGCGCACCGCCACCGAAGAACAGGCCCGTGTCGGTGGCGAGGAAGCCGATCGCGACGGTACCCCAGAGGCCGGAGACCAGGTGGACGCCGACGACGTCGAGGGAGTCGTCGTAGCCGAACCGGTACTTGAGGCCGACCGCGAGGGCGGAGAGCGCACCGGCGACGAGGCCCAGGACGATCGACGTGACCGGGTTGAGGGCCCCCGCGGCCGGGGTGATCGCGACGAGGCCCGCCACGACGCCGGAGGCCGCACCGAGCGACGTCGCGTGACCGTCGCGGATCTTCTCCGTGAGGAGCCACCCGATGATGCCCGCCGCGGTCGCGCTCGTCGTGTTGACCCAGGCGAGGCCTGCGGTCTCGTTCGCCCCGAAGGCCGAGCCCGCGTTGAACCCGAACCAGCCGAACCACAGGAGGGCCGCGCCGAGCATGACGAACGGCAGGTTGTGCGGGCGCATCGGCTCCTTGCCGAAGCCCTTGCGCTTGCCGATGAGGATCGCGAGCACGAGGGCCGCGACACCGGCGTTGATGTGGACGACCGTACCGCCCGCGAAGTCGATCGGCGCGACCGTGGCGGCGCCGTCGGTCACCCCGAAGATCTTCGCCGCGAGGCCGTTCTCGTTGCCCGAGAGGAAGCCGCCGCCCCAGACCATGTGGGCGAGCGGGAAGTACGTGACGGTGACCCAGATCGCCGTGAAGGTGAGCCAGGTGCCGAACTTCACGCGGTCGGCCAGCGCACCGGAGATGAGCGCGACCGTGATGATCGCGAACGTCACCTGGAACGCGATGTCCACCACGTTCGGGTAGTTGCCGAGCGTGCTCGCCACGGCGCTGCCGTCGGCGTCGGTGATCGCGCCCGAGAGGCCGAACTGCGCGAACGGGCTGGCGACGAGGCCACCCGTCCCGGCCTCGCCGTAGGACATCGACCAGCCCCACAGCACGTAGACGACGCCCACGACGGCCATCGCGCCGAACGACATCATCATCATGTTCAGCACGGACTTGGCGCGGACCATGCCGCCGTAGAAGAACGCCAGTCCGGGCGTCATCAGGAGCACGAGGGATGCTGAGGTCAGCATCCACGCGGTTGCCCCGGTGTCCCACTCCATCGGATCATCTCCCCTCGCCAGCCGGGCGGCCGGTCGGGGACTACGGTGGTGCGGGCGGGTTTCCCCCGCGGTGTCGTCGTGTTACGCGGGTGTGACAAGCGTTCCTCGGACGTAAACGTTCCGTTTCACCCGGGTGGAGGCGCCACACGGCGTCCGGATCGCGACACGCTCGTGATCGCACCGTGACACGACCGTGACCCGCCGCGGGGCGTCGGTCAGTCGCCGAGCAGACCGTCGACGAACTGCTCCGGGTCGAACGGGGCGAGGTCGTCGGGACCCTCCCCCAGCCCGACGAGCTTCACGGGGACGCCCAGCTCGCGCTGCACCGCGACCACGATGCCGCCGCGCGCGGTGCCGTCGAGCTTCGTCAGGACGATGCCCGTCACCCCGGCGACCTCGCCGAACACGCGCGCCTGGTTGAGGCCGTTCTGCCCCGTGGTCGCGTCGAGGACGAGGAGGACCTCGGAGAGCGGCGCCTCCTTGGTGATGACGCGCCGGATCTTGCCCAGCTCGTCCATGAGGCCCTGCTTGTTCTGGAGCCGCCCGGCGGTGTCGACGAGCACGACGTCCACGCCCTCGGTGCGACCGCGGCGCACGGCGTCGAACGCCACGGCGGCGGGGTCGGCGCCGTCGCGGTCCGAGCGCACGGTCGGGACGCCCACGCGCGAGCCCCACGTCTCGAGCTGGTCCGCCGCCGCGGCGCGGAACGTGTCGGCCGCGCCGAGCACGACGCTGCGGTCCTCCGCGACGAGCACGCGCGCGAGCTTGCCCACCGTCGT
The DNA here is from genome assembly GCF_049913115.1 of Cellulosimicrobium sp. E-16. Classification (NCBI taxonomy): domain Bacteria; kingdom Bacillati; phylum Actinomycetota; class Actinomycetes; order Micrococcales; family Promicromonosporaceae; genus Cellulosimicrobium; species Cellulosimicrobium sp. E-16. Next base: position 1,884,638 of record NZ_CP183974.1, on the reverse strand, counting down.
GGTCTTGCCCGTGCCGTTGACGCCGACGACGAGCACGACGGCCGGGACCGGGGAGCCGTCCTCTCCCGTGGTGGGCGACGTCGCGAGCGAGCGGTCGAGCGACGGGTCGACGAGCGCGACGAGCTCCGTGCGCAGCAGGTCGCGCACGCTCGCGGCGTCGCGGACGCCGAGCACGCGGACCTTGGTGCGCAGCGCGTCGATGAGCTCCCCCGCAGGCCCGGCACCGACGTCCGCGAGGAGGAGGGTCTCCTCGAGCTCGTCCCAGTCGTCCTCCGAGAGGTGGTCGCGCGAGAGCACCGAGAGCAGGCGGGCGCCCAGGGGGGAGCCGGAGCGTGCGAGCCGCTCGCGCAGCCGGACGAGCCGCCCGCCGACGGGCTCGGGCCGCTCGATCGCGGGCGCGGTCGCGGCGTCGGACGGCTCCTCGACCTCCGGCGGGGCCTCGACGGACCCGGTGCCGGGCGGAGCCGTCCCGGTGGCGGGGGTCGCCGCAGGCGCGGTGGGCGCTGCGGGCGGCGGCTCGACGACGTCGCGGCGAGCGCGCCGGCGGGCCGACACGGTCCCGACGGTGGCGAGGGCGACGAGAAGGACGACGCCGAGGACGATCCAGAGCGGGAGGAGGTCGTTCACCCCGGAAGTCTCTCAGACGGAGGCGACGCTCACGCGGTGGTCACTCGGCGGTCACGCCTGAGGAGGGCGCTCCCCGGGGTGCAGCGGTCGCACACGCTCGCGGGCGCGGTGCAGCACGTCGGTCAGCTCCTCCGCGTCGACGTACGCGTTGGACGTCACCTCGGTCGCGGTGAAGAAGTCGTCGATGCTCGTGTCCACGGGCCGGGGCATGCGGACGGTCCCGACGTGGTGCGCATCGAGCGCCCCCCGGCGGCGACGGCGACGGAGCCCCGAACGGAAGTCGCGCCAGAACGCGCGCATGCCCTGGTCGCCCGACCGGTCCCCCTGCGCGCCCGACGACTGGGCCTCCGAGCGCGCGACGACGCTCGCGAACAGGAACACGACGGCGGCGACGCCGAGCGTGAGCCCCAGCCACACGAACATCCAGACCATGAGGTCCAGTATCCGGGTCGAGGCACGTGGCGCGACCGTTGCCACGCCGTGCCGCCCGATCGGCACCACATCTTCACAAGGCCCGGAATTCCAACGATTTCGAGGCATCGACGCAGGTCGGCGGGGTGCTCCCGCGCCGGGGTGAGTCCCCTCACACCGGGACGTCCTCGCGCGCCTCGTTCATCCGCTGGCTGATGACCGTCGTCACGCCGTCGCCGCGCATCGTCACCCCGTAGAGCGCGTCGGCGATCTCCATCGTGCGCTTCTGGTGGGTGATGACGATGAGCTGCGAGTCCTCCTGGAGCTCCCGGAAGATCTCGAGGAGACGGCCCAGGTTGACGTCGTCCAGCGCCGCCTCGACCTCGTCCATGACGTAGAACGGCGAGGGGCGCGCCTTGAAGATCGCCACGAGCAGCGCGACCGCCGTGAGCGAGCGCTCGCCGCCGGACAGCAGGGAGAGCCGCTTGACCTTCTTGCCCGCCGGTCGCGCCTCGACCTCGATCCCGGTCGTCAGCATGTCGTCCGGGTCCGTGAGCACGAGCCGTCCCTCGCCGCCGGGGAACATGCGCGCGAACACCCGCTCGAACTGCTCGGCGGTGTCGCGGTACGCGTCCGCGAACACCCGCTCGACCCGCTCGTCGATCTCCTTGACGATCTCCAAGAGGTCGGCGCGGGACTTCTTGAGGTCGGCGAGCTGGTCCGCGAGGAACTTGTGGCGCTCCTCGAGCGCCGCGAACTCCTCGAGCGCGAGCGGGTTCACCTTGCCGAGGCGGCCCAGGTCGCGCTCGGCGGCGCGCAGCCGCTTCTCCTGGGCCGCACGGTCGTAGGGCACGGTTCGCGGCTCGTCGTCGTCCGACGGGACCGGGACGTCGCGGTGGGGACCGAGCTCCTCGACGAGGACCGCAGGGTCGAGGCCGAGCTCGTCGACGCTGCGCGCCTGGAGCTGCTCGATCCGGAGCTGCTGCTGGGTGCGCGCCACCTCGTCGCGGTGCGCGACGTCGGTCAGCTCCCGGAGTCGGGCAGCGAGGTCGTCGACCTCGCGCCGGGCCGCCGTCACCGCGGCGTCGCGCTCGGCGCGCGCCGCCTCCGCGGCCTCGCGTTCCTCGCCCGCACGGGCGAGGGACCGGTCGACCGCCCCGAGGGCGCGCGCCGCGCCCTCGCGCACGGCCGACGCACGCTCCGACTGGCGCACCCGCGCGGCCTCCCGCCGCGCCGCCCGCTCACGCGCCTCGCGTTCCGTCGCGGCGGCCCGGGCGAGGGACTGCGCCCGGCCGGCCACGGCCCGCGCACGCTCCTCGCTCGTGCGCAGGGCGAGGCGCGCCTCCGTCTCCGACGTGCGCGCCGCCGACGCGAGGGCGAGGAGGCGGTCACGTTCCGCCGACGCCTCGGCGACGGCCTCCTCCGACTGCTCCGGCGCCGCCTCCGCGGCGTCGAGCCGCTCCACGAGACCCACGAGACTCTCGCGCGCGTCGTCGACGCCCTGCGACGCGCGCTCGAGCGAGGCGCGGACGCGCTCGGCCTCCGCGGCCGCCGAGCGCGCCGTCGCCCCGAGGTGCCCGAGCTGCTCCGCGACAGCGGCGAGCTGCGCGTCCGACTCGTTGAGCCGGTCGAGCGTGTCCTCGTAGCGCGCCCGCGCCTCCTGCGCGGCCTCGCGCGCGCCCACGAGGGCGAACCGGGCGCGCTCGGCGCGGCCGGCCGCGTCGGCGTGCGCGGTGCGCGCCTCGTCGAGCGCCGACTGCAGGTGCAGCACGCTCGGCGCCGACGCCGACCCGCCCCAGGCGCGCGTCGCCGCGAGCAGGTCCCCGCCCCGCGTCACGACAGCCACGTCCGGGTGCCGCGCCACGAGCCCGCGCGCCTGGCCCAGGTCGTCGACGACGGCCACGCCGGTGAGCAGCGACCGCACCGCATGACCGACGTCCCCGCCCGCCGTGACGACGTCGACGGCCCAGCGCGCGCCGTCGGGCAGCGCGACGTCGGCGGGGCCCGGGCCGGGCTCCGCGGTCGCCACGACGAGGCCCGCGCGGCCGGCGTCCTCGGTGCGCAGGTACCGCAGCGCGTCGACGGCTGCGTCGACCGACTCGACCGCGACGGCGTCCGCGGCGGGACCGAGCGCTGCGGCCACGGCGTCCTCGTACCCGGCCTCGACGCCCAGCAGCGCCGCGAGCGACCCCACCACGCCGACGCCGTCGGCGGCGAGCAGCGCACCGGCGCCGTCCTTGCGGTCGAGGCTCAGCTCGAGCGCCTCGATCCGCGCGCTCCACGTGGCGCGCTCCTGGTCCGCGGCGGAGGCCTCGTCCTCCAGCTCCCGCACGGCGGTCGTCGTCCGCTCGACCTCGTCGGCCGCGGCCTCGTGCTCGGCGTCGAGGCCCTCCTCGCCCTCCTCGGCACCGACCACCTGGGTCTCCAGCACCGCGAAGTCCGTGCGCGCCTGGGTGCCCCGGAGCTCGGTTTCCGCCAGCGACTCGCGGAGCCGCCCGATCTCCGCCTCCGCGGCCTCGACCCGGGTGCGCTGCGCGGCGACCTGGCCCGCGAGGCGCGCCAGTCCCTCCCGGCGGTCGGCGGCGCCACGGAGCAGGGTCGCGACCGCGCGCTCGGCCTCGCCCGCCGACCGCTCGACGTCCTCGCGGTCCGCGACGGCCGCCACGAGCGCGTCCCGTGCGCGCGCGACCTCGGCCTCGAGCTCCGCCTCGGTCGCGCGCACGCGCTCCGCCTGGGCCTCGAGCTCGTCGGGATCCTGGCCCCGCTGGGCGGGCTCCGGGCGACCGAGCAGGCGGACGCGCTCCTCTGCGAGCGTCTGCGTGCCGCGCAGGCGCTCGCGCAGGGACGACAGCCGGAACCAGACGTCGGTCGCGGCGCCCAGTGCGGGCGCGGCCTCGGCGGCCTCGCGCTCGAGCCGGCCCAGCCCGTCGCGGGCCGTGGCGAGCGCCCGCTCGACCTCCGCCTGCTGCGTGCGCAGCGCCGCCTCGTCGGCGATCTCCTGTTCCAGGGTGGCGGTGAGCTGGGCGAGGTCGTCCGCGAGCAGGCGGGCCTTCGCGTCGCGCAGGTCGGCCTGGATCGTCGCGGCCTTGCGGGCGATCTCGGCCTGGCGGCCCAGCGGGCCGAGCTGGCGGCGGATCTCTGTCGTGAGGTCGGCGAGCCGGGTGAGGTTGGCCTGCATCGCGTCGAGCTTGCGGAGCGCCTTCTCCTTGCGCTTGCGGTGCTTGAGGACGCCGGCGGCCTCCTCGACGAAGCCGCGCCGGTCCTCGGGAGTCGCGCGCAGGACGGCGTCGAGCTGTCCCTGCCCGACGATCACGTGCATCTCCCGGCCGAGGCCGGAGTCCGAGAGGAGGTCCTGGATGTCGAGCAGCCGGCACGCGGAGCCGTTGATCGCGTACTCGGAGCCGCCGCTGCGGAACAGCGTGCGGGAGATCGTCACCTCGGTGTAGTCGATCGGCAGCGCGCCGTCGGTGTTGTCGATCGTCAGGGAGACCTCGGCGCGCCCCAGCGGCGGCCGCCCGGACGTCCCGGCGAAGATGACGTCCTCCATCTTGCCGCCGCGCAGGGTCTTGGCGCCCTGCTCCCCCATGACCCACGCGAGCGCGTCCACGACGTTGGACTTGCCCGAGCCGTTCGGCCCGACGACGCACGTGACCCCGGGCTCGAAGCTCAGCGTCGTCGCGGACGCGAACGACTTGAAGCCGCGCAGCGTCAGGGTCTTGAGGTGCACGGACCCGAGCCTAGTGGCGGCCCCCGACGAACCCGCGGATCTGCGCCCCGCGCGGCCGGGCGCCGTCGCCGGAGGTGCCGGGACGCGAGACGCCCCGCCCCGGCCGGTGCGGCCGAGACGGGGCGCGGGGCTGCGTGCCGGTGCGTCAGCCGAGCTCGGGGAACCAGAGCGCGATCTCGCGCGCGGCGGACTCGGGCGAGTCGGAGCCGTGGACGAGGTTCTGCTGGACCTTGAGGCCCCAGTCGCGGCCGAGGTCGCCGCGGATGGTGCCGGGGAGCGCCTCGGTCGGGTTCGTCGCGCCGGCCAGCGAACGGAAGCCGGGGATGACGCCCTGGCCCTCGGCGACGACCGCGAGGACCTTGCCCGAGAGCATGAAGTCGACGAGCGGCTGGAAGAACGGCTTGCCCTCGTGCTCGGCGTAGTGCGCGGCGAGCAGCTCGGGCGTCGCGTCGAGCAGGCGCACGGCGGCGAGCGTGTAGCCCTTGGCCTCGACGCGCCGCAGCACCTCGCCGGACAGGCCGCGGCGGACGCCGTCGGGCTTGACGAGGATGAGGGTGCGCTCGATGGTCTCGGTCAGTGCGGGTGCGACGTCGGTCATGGTCGCCGAGCCTACCGGCCGCACCGGCGTGCGGGACGCCGCGACCACCCGCGCGAGGGCGCGGGCGCGCCCCGCCTCAGCCGGCGTTGGGCGCGGTCTCGGGGTGCTCGGCGTCGTACGCCGCGCGCTCGCGGTCGATGCGCCCGCCGAGCCTGATCGAGACGACCCACAGCACGACGAAGAGGCCGCCGACCACGAACATCATGGGCACCACGAGCCCGAAGGCCAGGACCGGCACCTGGACGACCGACCCGGCGACGTAGCCGCCGGGCGTGCCGACCATGCGGGAGAGGACCACGAGCACGACGGCGAGGACGCCGCCCACGAGCCAGATCGACGCCGCGCTCGGCAGCTCGAGCGGCCCGCGCGAGTAGGGCACGTCCCGCAGCCCGTAGGCGACGAGCGTGGCGAACACCACGAGGAAGGCCTCGAGCAGGAGCGTGGTCGACGCGAACTGGGCCTTCGCGGGCTTCTTCGGCTTGATGCGGTCGCCCGGGGACGGGCGCACCGGGCCCGCCGCGCGGCCGTGGCGGGACGGCTGCGCGGCGGGCTGCGACGGCGAGGTGCTCACCCGGTCAGGATACCGGCGCGGTGCCGCGGTCCCGGTCCTCCGGGTGGTCACGACCCGCTCCGGGGGCACCCGCGGTCACGACGGCCGCGTCAGCGGGAGCGTCGGCACCCGCATCCTGCGCAGGAGCGTCCTCGACGAGGTCCCCGTGGTCGGCGACGGCCTCGCCGCGCGCGACCATCCCCGCGACGTCGGAGAGCTTGACCTCGCGCAGGAAGAGCGCGAGGACGAACCCGACGAGCACGAGCGGGACGAGGTACCAGAAGGCCGGGGCGAGCGCGTCGGTGAACGCGTCGACGACGCCGGTGTGGATCGGCTCGGGGAGCTGCTGCACCATCTCGGGCGTGAGCGACGACCCCTCGGCCCCGGCGGGGGCGGAGCCCGCGGGCAGCCCGGCGAAGACGCCCTCGAGGTTGTCGGCGAGGCGCGACGTGAAGATGGTGCTGAACAGCGCCGTGCCGACGGCCGCGCCGATCTCGCGGAAGAAGTTGTTCGCGCTCGTCGCCGTCCCGATCTCGTGCGGGTCGACCGAGTTCTGCACCGCGAGGACGATCGTCTGCATGACGAGGCCCATGCCTGCGCCCATCACGAAGATCATCGCGCCGAAGAGCCACATCGACATGTCGCCCGTGATGCGCGTGAGCCACATCATGCCGGCCGCGGTGATCGCGAGGCCCAGCACCGGGTAGATCTTGTAGCGGCCGGTCTTCGTGATCGCGATACCCGACCCGATCGCCGTGATCATGACGCCGACCATCATCGGCAGCATGAGGAACCCGGACTCGGTGACCCCCGCGCCGGTGGACATCTGGAGGAACGTCGGCAGGAAGGCGAGCGCCGAGAACATGCCCATGCCGAGCACGAGGCCGATGAGGGTCGCGATCGTGAACGTCCGGTTCTTGAACAGGTGCAGCGGGAGCAGCGGCTCCTCGGCGCGGTTCTCCACCACGACGAACGCGGCGACCGAGACGACCACCGCGGCCACGAGGCCCAGCAGCCACGGGTCCGACCAGTCGTAGCCGCGCGAGCTGGTCAGGGACTCCCAGCTCGTGACGAGCACGATGCCGGACGTGGCCACCACGAGGAAGAAGATGCCGGCGACGTCGATCTTGCGGCCGGAGCGGTGCGACGGGAGCTTGAGCGCGACCCACGCGACGACGAACGCCGCGACGCCGATCGGGACGTTGATCCAGAACGCCCAGCGCCAGCCCGGGCCCTCGGTGAACCAGCCGCCGAGGAGCGGGCCGATCACCGCCGCGATGCCGAACAGTGCGCCCATCGGGCCCATGTACTTGCCGCGGTCCTTGGCGGGCACGATGTCGGCGATGATCGCCTGCGACAGGATCATCAGGCCGCCGCCACCGAGGCCCTGCACGCCGCGCCAGGCGACGAGCTCGGGGAACGACTGCGCGAAGCCCGCGCCGGCCGACGCGATCGTGAAGAGCCCGATCGCGACGAGGAACGGCCAGCGACGACCCCAGAGGTCGCCGAACTTGCCGTAGAGGGGCATGACGATCGCGATCGCCAGGATGTAGGCCGTGATGACCCAGCCCTGGTGCTCGACGCCGTGGAGCTCGCCGACGATGGTCGGCATCGCGGTGCCGACGATCGACTGGTCGAGCGAGGACAGGAACATCGACGCCATGAGCGCGCCGAAGATCACCCACACGGTGCGCGGGGTGAGCACGACGAGCGGCTTGCCGCCGTCGACGGGCGGTGCAGCGGTGGAGGAGGCCATGAGGATCCGGTTCGGTCAGGACGGGCGGGGGCGCGCCGACGGGCGCGGCCCGTCGTCGGGTGGTGGGGAGGAGCTGGTAGCGGTGCGGACGCCGTGGCGTCCCTGCCCTCGCGAGGCGGTGAGGGCGTGCGGCTAGCGGGCCGCGGGATCGGGGGCGCGCGAGTCCTGGAGCAGCGCCCGGAGCTGCCCGACGACGGTCGGCAGGTGGTCCACCGGCTCGCCCTCGCGGTCGTGCTGCTGCCACTCGAGCGTGCTCGCGCGCAGCAGGCTCATGACCACGAGGGCCAGGAGCTCGGGGTCGGGGACGAAGGGCCGCACGGCGCGGCGCGCGAGGAACATGTCGACGAGCTCGGCGCGATGTCCCTCCACCCAGGCGACGTGCCGGGTGACGAGGTGCGGCTCGCGCTGGACGAGCTCGAGCGTGCGGGCCATGCGCTCGGGCGTGACGACCTGCTGCGCGAGCACGTCGGCCACGACGACCTCGAGGTCGTCGAGCAGCGCCCCCGTGGGACCGCCCCCGACGAAGGTCGCCACGATCTCGGGTCGCACGGCGAGGTCCTCGAGGCCGAGCACGGCGTCGTCCTTCGACGGGAAGTAGTTGAAGAACGTGCGCGGCGAGACCCCGACCTCGGCGCAGACGTCCTCGACCGTCACCGCGTCGAAGCCGCGCTCCAGCACGAGCGTCTGCGCCGCCTCGACGAGCGCCTCGCGCCGGGCGCGCTTCTTGCGCTCCCGCAGGCCGCCGGGAGACGGCGCCAGACATGCCGCGGCCCGCTCGGCCAACGAGGGGCGAGCGGGCACGTCAGGGAGAGTCGTGGGCACGAGGATCATTCTTGCATCCTGTGCAATTTTGCATCAACTGCAATCCTGGTGATCGCCGTCACACGCGCGTGGGTCAGACCTCGCCGAACCCGCCCTCGACGGCCTCCACGACCGCGGCCACGGCGTCGGCGGCCTGGGGACCCTCCCCCGTCACGGTGAGCTCCTGGCCACCGGTCGCGCCGAGCTTCATGAGCTCGAGCACGCTCGCGCCGTTGACGCCGTCGATCGCGACGCTCGCGTCGAATCCCGCGACGAGGCGGGCCAGCACCGCGGCCGGGCGCGCGTGGAGCCCGAGCGGATTGCGCAGCGTGACGACGGCGCGCGCGGCCCCGTCCGCGGAGGCTGCGGCCTCGACGGCCGGCTCGTCGCCCTCGGGTCTCTCGGTCGTGACCGCGAACGTGCCGCCCGCGTGCTCCGCGGACGCGAGCACCTCGGAGACGTCGCCGCCGCCGTGGGCGGTCACCGCCGCGGCGACGGCGCCCTCGACGAACGGGGCGTCCGCGAGCCGGACCCTCCCGTCGAACCCGTCCTCCATGTCGAGGACCGACTCGACGGTCATGACCGCCGAACCCAGGTCGGCGAGGACGACCGCGCCGTCCGCGACGCCGAGCGCCTCCTCGAGCGCCCCGGACACGCGGTCGTAGCTGGTGCCGAGCCCCCCGTCGTCGGTCCCCCCGGCCGCGAGCAGCAGCACACCTGGAGCCATCTGCGCGGACAGCTCGACGGCGCCCTCCGCGAGCCGCTGGGAGTGCGAGACGAGGACCAGCGCGACGCGTGCCCGCGCCCCGACCGTGCCGCTCACGCGGTCGCCGCGTCGCGCGCGGCCTCGAGCAGGATCGCGGTCGACGTGGCCCCCGGGTCCTGGTGGCCCGCGCTGCGCTCCCCGAGATAGCTCGCGCGGCCCTTGGTGGCGACGAGCGGGATCGTCGCCTCGGCGCCCGCGCGCGCCGCCGCCGCGGCCGCGGCGAGGACGTCGGCGGTCGACGCGCCACCGTCGGCAGCCCCCTCCGCCGCGTCCACGGCGGGCTGCCAGGCGTCCACCATCGTCTTCTCGCCGAGCTGGGCCTTGCCGCGCGCGGTGATGCCCTCGAGCGCGCCCTCGAGGAGCGCGACGACGCCGTGCGCGTCGAGCTCTGCGAGCCCGGTCACCTTCGCGGCCCGGAGGTACGCCGTCCCGTACAGGGGGCCCGAGGCGCCGCCGACGGACGACATAAGCGTCGTGGCCACCAGCTTGAGCACGTCGCCGATCTGGCCCGGCGGCTGGTCGCCGGTGGCCGCCCCGTCGAGCTTGGCGACCACGGCGCGGAACCCCCGGTCGAGGTTCTCCCCGTGGTCGCCGTCACCGATCTGGCGGTCCAGCTCGGTCAGCTCGTCCCGTGCCGCCGCGATGCGCTCCGCGCTCAGCCGCGTCCACCGGTCCGCCCAGGCCACGTCCAGCGTCATGCCCCACCTCTCCTCGCCGTCGAGCCGGCGGTCCGCCGGCTCTCGGAGACTGCACGAAAGGGCACCGCCTCACCAGCGCAGCGCAGCCGTGTGGACGGGAGCGTCCCACAGGGCGGTGAGCTCGTCGTCCAGGCGCAGCACGGTGACCGACGCACCCTGCATCTCCAGCGACGTGACGTAGTTGCCGACGAGCGAGCGCGTCACCCGTACGCCGCGCCCCTCGAGCAGCCTCCTCGCCTGACGATAGACGACGTACAGCTCGGACAGCGGCGTACCGCCCATTCCGTTAACGAACAGCAACACGTCCTCGCCGTCCCCGAGGCCCAGGTCGTCCGCCACCGGGTCGACGAGACGCTGCGTGATCTCGTCGGCCGACGCGAGCGGGATGCGGTGGCGTCCGGGCTCGCCGTGGATCCCGATCCCGATCTCCACCTCGTCGTCGCCCAGGTCGAAGCTCGGCTTGCCGACGTGCGGGACCGTGCAGGCGGTGAGCGCGACGCCCATCGAGCGCACGTTCGCGACGACGCGCCCCGCGATCTCGGTCACCGCGCCCAGGTCGTCGCCCCGCTCGGCCGCGGCACCGGCGATCTTCTCGACCGCGACCGTGCCCGCGACGCCGCGGCGGCCCGCCGTGTACAGCGAGTCCTCGACCGCGACGTCGTCGTTGACGAGGATGCTCGTGACCTGCGTGCCCTCGGCCTCGACCAGCTCGACCGCCGTCTCGAAGTTCAGCACGTCGCCCGTGTAGTTCTTGACGATGGCGAGGACGCCCGCGCCCGAGTCGGCGCCGAGGATCGCCGGCACGATCTGGTCCGGCGTCGGCGAGGTGAAGACGGCGCCGGGGACCGCGGCGTCGAGCATGCCGAGCCCGACGAAGCCCGCGTGCAGCGGCTCGTGCCCCGAGCCGCCGCCCGAGACCAGCCCGACCTTCCCGGGGACCGCGCCCCCGGCGCGCGACACGTAGGGCGGCGCGACGTGCACCTCCACGAGGTCCGCGTGCGCCTGACCGAAGCCCTCGAGGGACTCCGTCACCGCGTCCTGGGGATCGTTGAGCAGCTTCTTCACCGGTCATCCCTCCATCGGTCCGTGCGCCCGGGGGGACCGGACGCCGACGACCCCCGCCCGGCGCGCCCGTGCCGTCGTCGCCTCCATCAAACACCCGCGCGCGCGGTAGCGCCCGAGATCCGCGGGACGGCGCTCCGCCGGGGCGGAGCGCCGCGTGCCCGTCCGAGACGTCAGCCGCGGCCGAGGAGGATCCGCGCGTCGGCGACCGTCACCACGGAGCCCGTGACGAGCACGCCCGAGCCCGTCCCGACGCCCACCGCGTCGTCCCGCTCCACGAGGTCGACCGCGACCTGGAGCGCCTCGTCGAGCCGCTCGGTGCTGTGCACGCGGTCCTCGCCGAACACGTCCGCGGCGAGCTCGGCGAGGTCCGTCGGGTCGGCCGAGCGCTCCGAGCTGTTGCGCGTCACGACGATCTCCGCGAGCACCGGCTCGAGCGCCGCGAGGAGCGGCTCGGCGTCCTTGTCGGCCATGATCGCGACGACCCCGACGAGGTGGCGCAGGTCGAACGCCTCGCCGAGCGCGACCGCGAGCGCCTCCGCGCCCGCGGCGTTGTGCGCCGCGTCGACGAGGACGGTCGGGCTGGACCGCACGACCTCGAGCCGGCCCGGCGACGTGACGTCCGCGAACGCCGCCTCGACGAGCGGTCCGTCGAGCGCACGCCCGCCGAGGAACGCCTCGACCGCGGCGAGCGCGAGCAGCGCGTTGTGCGCCTGGTGCTCGCCGTGCAGCGGGAGGAAGACCTCGGTGTAGAGCGCCGCGGGCGTGCGCAGGTCGAGGAGCTGTCCCCCGACGGCCACGTGGCGCGCGGCGACGTCGAGGTCGACGCCCTCGCGCAGCAGGCGCGCACCCACGCGCTCGGCGCGGGCGCGCAGCACCTCCTCGACCTCAGGGCGCTGCGCGGCGGAGACGACCGTCGCGCCGTCCTTGACGATGCCCGACTTGACCGTCGCGATCTCCTCGAGCGTGCTGCCCAGCCAGCGCTCGTGGTCGAGCGCGACGGGGGTCACGACAGCGACCTCCGCGTCGACCACGTTGGTCGAGTCCCACTCGCCGCCCATGCCCACCTCGACGATCGCGACGTCGACGGGCGTGTCGGCGAACGCCGCGAACGCCACGCCCGTGAGCACCTCGAAGAAGCTGAGCTGCGACTGCCCAGCCTCGGCGAGCTCGGCGTCGACGACCTGCACGTACGGGTACACGTCCTCCCACACCTCGACGAACCGGCGCGCCGAGAGGGGCTCGCCGTCGACGACGATCCGCTCGGTGACGCTCGTCAGGTGCGGGCTCGTGAACAGGCCGGTGCGCAGGCCGTGCTCGCGCACGAGGCGCTCCGCGACGCGCGCGGTGCTCGTCTTGCCGTTGGTCCCGGTGAGGTGGATCGTCCGGAACGCGTGCTGCGGGTCGCCCAGCAGCTCGAACAGCCGCCGCACCCGGTCGATCGTCGGGTCGAAGTCGTGCTCGGGAGCACGCGACACGATGTGCTGGTAGACGCGCTCGAGGTCCGCCTGCGCGGCGGCGTCCTCCGCCGCCGCGCGGGCGTCCTTCGCGCTCTGCCGTCGCCCACCGTTGGCACGCGCGGCGCTCACAGGATCACCGCCGTGTCGGGAACGGTGCCGTCGGCCTTCTCGACCCGCACCGCGCGCACGTCGGTCGGCGACGTCTCGACCACGACCTCCACCGCGAGCGTCTCGCGCGCGACGAGCTCGCGGTGCTCCTCGACCGCGACGAGCCACTCGCCCGGCACGTCGAGCGACAGCCGGATGCGGTCGGCGACGTCGAGCCCGGCGGCCTTGCGCGCGTCCTGCACGTCGCGGATCACGTCGCGGGCGTAGCCCTCGGCGAGCAGCACGTCGTCGAGCGCGAGGTCGAGGACGGCGAACCCGCCGCCCGCGAGCACCGCGGCGGCGACGCTCGGCGCCTCGCCCTCGGCGACCCCGCGATCGGCGACCACCGTCGTCAGCTCGTACTCCGCGGGCAGGAGCGCGACGTCGCCGTCGTCCGTCGTCACGACGACGTCCCCGGCGTCGTCCACGCGCCACGCCCCGGCCTTCGAGGCCTTGATGACGGCCTGGACGCCGCGACCGAGGCGCGGGCCCGCGGCGCGGGCGTTCACGGCGAGCCGCTGGGTGATGCCGAACCGCTCGGCGGCGTCGGAGTCGGTCGACTCGAGGTCGACCGCCTTGACGTTGAGCTCGCGCGCGAGCAGGTCGGTGTACGGGGCGAGCGCCTCGGGGTCGTCCACGACGACCGTGAGGCGTGCGAGCGGCTGGCGCACGCGGAGCTGGTTCGCCTTGCGCAGGCCGAGCGCGGCCGACGCCACGGCCCGGACCTCGTCCATCGCGGCGACGAGCGCGTCGTCGGGCACGAGGGACGCCTCCGGGACGGAGCGGACGACGGTCGCGGACGACCCGTCCTCGCCGACGAACCGCTCCCCGACGTCCTCCGTGACCGCGGGCCAGTCCGTGAGGTGCACCGAGCGCCCGCCCGTCAGGCCGCGCCAGACCTCCTCCGCGAGCAGCGGCGCGAGCGGGGCCATGACGCGCGTGAGCGTCTCGAGCGCGGTGTAGAGCGTGTCGAACGCGTCCGCGTCCTCGGCCCAGAACCGGTCGCGCTGGGTGCGCACGTACCAGTTCGTCAGGACGTCGAGGTGCTCCCGTACGGTCTCGCACGCGCCCGCGATGTCGTACGCGTCGAGCTGCTCCGTCACGCGCACGACGAGGTCGTGCGTGCGCGCGAGCAGGTAGCGGTCGAGCGCCGGGAGCCCCGCCACGCGCTCGGGCGCGACGCGCTGCGCGACGTATCCCGCGGCGTCGCCCGGCTCGCCCGCCCGCGCCTGCGCCTTCGACGTGTTCGCGTACAGGGTGAAGAAGTAGTACGTGCTCCACAGCGGCAGGAGGACCTGGCGCACCGCGTCGCGGATCCCGTCCTCGGTCACGACGAGGTTGCCGCCGCGCAGGATGGGCGAGCTCATGAGGAACCAGCGCATCGCGTCGGAGCCGTCGCGGTCGAAGACCTCGTTGACGTCCGGGTAGTTGCGCAGCGACTTGCTCATCTTGCGGCCGTCGGAGCCCAGCACGATGCCGTGCGAGACGGCCGAGCGGAACGCCGGGCGGTCGAACAGCGCGGTCGCGAGCACGTGCAGCGTGTAGAACCAGCCGCGCGTCTGGCCGATGTACTCGACGATGAAGTCGCCCGGGTTGTGGTGCTCGAACCAGTCCGTGTTCTCGAACGGGTAGTGCACCTGCGCGTAGGGCATGGACCCCGAGTCGAACCAGACGTCCATGACGTCCTCGACGCGGCGCATGGTCGAGCGGCCGGTCGGGTCGTCGGGGTTCGGCCGGGTCAGGCGGTCGACGAACGGGCGGTGCAGGTCCGGCTCGCCCTTCTCGTTGCGCGGGAGCGTGCCGAAGTCGCGCTCGAGCTCGGCGAACGACCCGTAGACGTCGACGCGCGGGTGCTGCGGGTCGTCGGAGCGCCACACCGGCACGGGGCTGCCCCAGAACCGGTTGCGCGTGATCGACCAGTCGCGCGCGTTCTCGAGCCACTTGCCGAACTGGCCGTGCTGGATGTGCTCCGGCGTCCAGGAGATCTGCTCGTTGAGCTCGACCATGCGGTCCTTGAACCGCGACACCGCGACGAACCACGACGACACGCCCATGTAGATGAGCGGCTGCCGGCAGCGCCAGCAGTGCGGGTAGGAGTGCGCGTACGACTCGCGGCGCAGCAGCACCGTGCCGGGGCTCGTCGCGCCCAGCGCGAGGTCCGGGGTGTCCTCGCCCGCGGCGACCGCGGCGTCGTGGCGCGTCCGGCCCTTGAGGTGGTCGATGATGAGCGCGTTCGCGTCGAAGACCTGGAGGCTCTCGTAGTCGACGACGGGGAAGACGAACTTGCCGTCGGACGCGACCGGCAGCACCGGCTCGACGCCCTCGCGGTCGGAGACGACCTTGTCCTCCTCGCCGAACGCGCCGGCGTTGTGCACGAGGCCGGTGCCGTCCGTCGTCGTGACGAAGTCCGCCTCGACCACGCGGTGCGCACCGGCGTGGCCGGAGAAGTACGAGAAGGGCGGCGTGTACGACCGCCCGACGAGGTCGGCGCCCGTGAGGCGCTCGACGACCTGCGTCGTGACGTCCTCGACGCCGTCGTCGGTGAGCTCGCGCGCGTACGCCGCGAGCCGCTCGGCCGCGATCACGTACCGCTCCTTCACCCCCGTGAACGACGACTCGACGACGACGTACTCGACGTCCGGGCCGACCATGACGAACAGGTTGGACGGCAGGGTCCAGGGCGTCGTCGTCCAGATGAGGGCCAGCTCGCCGGTCTCGAGCCGGAACCCGACGGTGACCGCCGGGTCCTGGCGGACCTGGTAGACGTCCTCGTCCATGCGCAGCTCGTGGTTGGACAGCGGCGTCTGGTCGTTCCAGCAGTAGGGCAGCACGCGGAAGCCCTCGTACACGAGGCCCTTGTCGTAGAGCTGCTTGAACGCCCACAGGACCGACTCCATGAACGTGGGGTCGAGCGTCTTGTAGTCGTGCTCGAAGTCGACCCAGCGCGCCTGGCGGGTCACGTAGTCCTGCCACTCGCTCGTGTACTTGAGCACCGAGGCGCGGCACGCGTCGTTGAACCGCTCGATCCCCAGCTCGAGGATCTCCTCCTTGGTCTTGATCCCGAGCTGGTCCATCGCCTCGAGCTCGGCGGGCAGGCCGTGCGTGTCCCAGCCGAAGCGGCGCTCGACGTGCTTGCCGCGCATGGTCTGGTAGCGCGGGACGACGTCCTTCGCGTACCCCGTGAGCAGGTGCCCGTAGTGGGGCAGGCCGTTGGCGAACGGCGGGCCGTCGTAGAAGACGAACTCGTTGCTGCCGTTCTCGCCGGCGGGGTTGCGCTCGACCGAGGCGCGGAACGTGTCGTCCGCGTCCCAGTAGGCGAGCACCTCGCGCTCGATGGCGGGCAGGTCCGGGGAGGCGGGGACGCCGAACGCGGCTCCGGGGTGCGGGGCGCCCGAGGAGGCGGCAGCGGACGAGGGTGCGCGGTGCAGCGGGTAGGCCATGGTCTCGAGGACTCCGGTGGGTAGCGGCCGGCGGGTTCGTCCGCCGTGGTGGTACGGGTCGGTCGTGCTCTCCTGCGAGGACGACTCCCCCACCCAGGGGCGGGCTCGCCGCGGTACCACCTCGCTTGCCGGCGTCGTCCCCCCGGTGCCCGACGCCGTCGGGCCCGGCGGGCGGTCGCCGACCGCTCGTCGCAGGCTGTGACGGGCCCACCCGTCCGGTTCTAGTGGGGACCTGGCCGCGGGCCGTCAGGCCTGCCCGACGGCGCGGGTCCCGTTCTTCCGGAGGCTCGCCGGTGATGGCCGGGTCGACGCCTGTGCGTCCATGGTAGCCGCCGCCCGGCGGCGCGCCGAGTAGGCGTCGATGTCCCGGGCGACGAGCCACTCCAGCGTGAGGGGCGGGCGAGCGTCGTGCCCGACGGCGGTCGTCGCGGCGCGCGGGCGGGCGGCCTCGGGCGGCGGCGTGGCGAGCGGGGTCGTCGGGCGGTAGCGGGGAAAGCTCGGGGGAACGTACATGGTGGTCTCGCGTCCTGTGCTCGGCGGGCGTCC
The DNA here is from genome assembly GCF_049913115.1 of Cellulosimicrobium sp. E-16. Classification (NCBI taxonomy): domain Bacteria; kingdom Bacillati; phylum Actinomycetota; class Actinomycetes; order Micrococcales; family Promicromonosporaceae; genus Cellulosimicrobium; species Cellulosimicrobium sp. E-16. The sequence continues at coordinate 1,868,049 of NZ_CP183974.1, read as the reverse complement.
GGAGGTGCAGACCCGGGTGTCGCGCGGGACTCATCGATGAGCCCGTGGCACGAGACCGGCGACCGTCACGCCCCTTCCCCAGGAGGGAGGGGCGGGAGGCTGCTCGCGGACACCAGGTCGAGGCTGCGCAGGGCGCCGCGAGCCCTCAACAACAGGTGGCGGAGGCGACCCGCGGGCGCGCGAGGACGAGCGTGCTGCTCGTGGGGCGCGCGGAGGTCACGCGGACATGGTGCCAGGGCGGACCCAGGACGGACAACCCCGGGTCCACGGGCCGGACGCCGGTCCCGTCAGCCCACGCGGACCGTGACCTCGTGCCACCCGGACGCGCCGTCGGGCGCGGGCGGGGTGACGTCGGCGGTCTGCGTGCGGCCGTCGGCGTCGGTCGCGCGGACCGTCAGGCGGTGCTCGCCCGGCGTGGCGTCCCACGCGTACGACCACTGCCGCCACGTGTCCGGACCCACGGTGTCGGCGAGCGTCGCCGGGCGCCACGTGCCGTCGTCGACCCGGACCTCCACGCCCGCGATCCCCGTGTGCTGAGCCCACGCGACGCCCGCGACGGTCACGACGCCCGCCGGGACCGGCGCCCCCGCGCGCGGCGTGTCGACGCGCGACGCGAGCTTGATCGGGCCGCGCTCGGACCAGCCGCGCGTCGACCAGTACGCGACGTCGTCGGCGAACGTCGTGACCTTGAGCTCGGTGACCCACTTGGTCGCGGACACGTAGCCGTAGAGCCCCGGGACGACGAGCCGCGCGGGGAACCCGTGCTCCGCGGGCAGCGGCTCGCCGTTCATCCCGACCGCGAGCAGGCACGCCCGGTCGGGGTCGGTGAGCACGTCGAGCGGGGTGCTCGCCGTCCAGCCGTCGGCGCTCGTGGACAGGACCATGTCGGCGCCGTCCTGGACCCCGGCCCGCGCCAGCAGCTCGCGCACGGGGTACCCGATCCACCGCGCGTTGCCCACGAGGTCGCCGCCGACCTCGTTCGACACGCACGTGAGCGTCACGTGGTGCTCGGAGAGCGGGAGCGCGAGCACCTCGTCGAGCGTGAGCTCGAACGGCTCGTCGACGAGACCGGTCACACGCAGCGCCCACGAGGCGGGGTCGACCTGCGGCACGCGCAGCGCGGTGTCGATCCGGTAGAAGTCGCCGTTCGGCGTCACGTACGGCGCGAGCCCCGGGACGCCCAGGTCCGCCCCGGCGGGCACAGCCGGGGCGGGCGTCGCCGGCGGTGGCAGCCGCAGCGCCTCGCGCGCGGCCGTGACGGCGCGCGACCCGGCCGAGACCGCGCGGGACGTCGCGAGCGCGACGACGCCCGCCGCGGCGGCCAGGCCGGTGACGAGGAGGAAGCGGCGCCGGTCCATCGACGCACCCGCGGAGCCGGTGCCCGCCGCGTCGCTGTCCAGGCTGCCAGCGGCCAGAGTCGCCCCCGCGGGCCCGCGCAGCGGAGCCAGCGACGCGCGGAGCAGCAGGATCGCGACCCCGACGCCGACGAGCGAGGGCAGCGCCCACGCGACGCTCGCACCCGGCCGGGTCGCGGCGACGACGGCGCCCACGGCGCCGACGACGCCCAGGAGCACGGAGCCCCACGGCGGGCGGCGCAGCTCGAGCCAGCCCGCGAGCGCCGCGCCCGCGGCGAGGACCACCGCCATGCCGCCGAGCAGGACGGCCTTGTCCGCCGTGCCGAACGTCGCGACCGCCCACTCCTTGACCGGCCCGGGCACGGCGTCGACCACCCCGGCCCCGGCGGCGAACAGCGGGCTGGATCCCGGCCCGACGAGCGCCGCGACGAGCTCGGCGACCGCGAACCCGACCGCCGCTGACACGACGCCGGCGACCGCCGCCCACGCGCCTGCCCGCGCCGTCGGTGTTTCCTCGCTCCTCATGGTGACCAGGGTGCGCCGGGTCGGCGCTCCAGGTCCAGCGGCCTCAGGCGCCGTCGACGAGCCGCGCGTACCCGGGGCGCGAGGCGTCCGGCGCCACGACGGCGGTGCTGCTCAGCAGCGTCCGGTAGTCGCCCGTGAAGACGTCCGGGGACGTGACGAGGAGGCGCACCACCTGTCCCCCGTCCCGGAAGACGAAGAGGTCCGTGCCGCCGGTGAACCGCTCCTTGTCGATGCCGGTATCGCCGACGACGCTCTCGATGTCGTCGACCGTGGTCCCCTCGTGGAACAGCGCGACCTCGTCCCAGGAGAAGTCCGCCGCGTCCGCGAGCGCCAGCGCGGTCCCCCCTTGCGCGGCCTCGATGATCGCCTCGTCGAGCGCCTCCGGAGCACCTTCGATCGTCGGCATGTCGGCTTCCTCTCCGCTGCACCCCGCAGCGACCAGGACGAGGGCGGCGCTCAGGAGCAACGAACGACCGGCGCGCGTCACGAGTCGGAGCTCTCGTCGTTGAACTGCGGATCCTTGCCCGGGAGGGGGTCGGCGGGGCGAGCGTGCCCGGTCTCGCCGACCGCGACCTCGTTCGAGTAGGCGAGGTTCCCCTCCGGGTCGACGACGACCGTCTCGCCGTCGCGGACCGCCTTCTCGACGAGGTCGGCGAGCTGGTACACGTCCGCGTCGGGGTTCTGGGCGGCGATCCGCCGCCCGACCTCGTTGTTGTACAGGTCCATCGCCTCGCGGGCAGGAGGGTTGCCGGGGATCTGCTCGTGCGCCGTCGCGTAGTCCTCGGCCCACGCCTCGCCGTACTTGCGCGTCATGAGCGCGTTCCAGTACGCGTGCCGGAAGGCGTCGTTGTGGTTGTCGTTCTGGTCGCCCGGCTCGAACCGCTCGTCGGCGAGCTCGAAGGCGCGGTCGTGGATGTCCTGGAAGGACTTCAGGGACAGGAGGCTGAGATCGTTGAGCATCGAGGCCTCCTTCTCCGTGATCTGCGGCAGCGGGTCGGTGAACATGCTCGCCGGCCAGTCCGGCTCCCAGTTCTTCAGGACCTTCCCGTCGCTCACCTGGTACCCGGTGAGGATCTCCTCCGGCGTCGCTCGAGCGTCGCCGGGCGCGTGCGCGACGACCGCCATCGCCTGTGGCGACGGAGCGGCCGCGAGGGTCGTCGAGTCGTTCCCGGGTGCGGGCGACGACCCGGCGGCCGGACCCTGGGCTGCCCCGCCCGAGGTCCCTCCCGCGGCGCTCGCCCGCTCCTGCTGGTCCGCCTGGCGGCGCACGTCGAGCCCCGTCTCGCGGACGAGCTCGGTGGCGCGCGCGAGGTGGCGGCGCAGCTCGCCCTCCCAGGACGCGGTGAACGACGCCCCGTCGGGGCCCTGCCAGGCGGCGGACCCGACGACGCGGTCCAGCTCCGCCCGCGTCGCGGCGAGGCTCTCCCCGGCCGACTCGAAGGCCTCCCCCAGGCGACGCAGCGCCGCGACATCCGCTCCGACCAGCACGTTCTCCCCCTCCGACGCGGTCTCGGCCGCTCAACCTACCAGCGCGAGAGGGCCTGCTGGCAGGTCATCCCGCGCGCTTCGGCTCGAGCGGGGCGCGCCACAGGGAGTACGTCGACGCCTGGGCGACGGGGCGCAGGACCAGCGAGTCGATGTTGACGTGGTGCGGGCGCGTCACGGCGAAGGTCACGACGTCCGCGACGTCGTCCGCGGTCAGCGGGTCCACGACCCCGGCGTAGACCGCGTCGGCCCCCGCCTGGTCCCCGTGGTAGCGGTTGAGCGAGAACTCCGGCGTGTGCACGAGGCCGGGGGCGATCTCGATGACGCGGATCGGCTCGCCGACGAGCTCCAGCCGGAGCGTCCTCGCGACCCCGAGCAGCGCGTGCTTGGACGCGACGTAGCCGGACCCGCCGACGTACGTGTCGTGACCCGCGGTCGACGTCATGAGCACGACGTCGCCCCGGCGCGACGCGCGCAGGAGGGGTAGGAACGCCTTCGTCACGCGCACGGTGCCGAGCACGTTCGTCTCGTACATCGCGCGCCACTCGTCGATCTTCGCCTCGTCGACGTGGTCGACGCCGAGCCCGAACCCGGCGATGTTGAGCAGCGCGTGCACCGGCCCGCGCGCACCCGCCTCCGCGACGAGGCGGGCGACGTCCTCGTCCGACGTGACGTCCCCGACGACCGGGTGGGCGCCCGTGCGCTCCGCGACCTCGGCGAGCCGGTCCGCGCGCCGCGCGAACGCCACGACGTCCCAGCCGCGGGCGCGCAGGTACCGCACGCACGCCTCCCCGATGCCCGACGACGCGCCGGTCACCACCGCGCGCAGGGGTTCGGTCGAGGGGTTCTCTGCAGGGATGTTCGATGCCTCCGTCACGACGGACACTCTGCCACGCCGCCCCACGAAGAGGACTAGGCTGGCGGAGGATCGCGGGCCCTGCACTGGCCCGTCGGGGCGGCACCGGATCTGTGCCGCGGGTCCGCGCGACGCGAGATGACGCGTCGGTCCCGGGCGGCGCTCGCCGGTCGGCATCGAGAACGCACCGCCGCAGCGGCGTGCCCGTCGAGGGTTCGTCGCGACGCGCCCGACCCCGGAGACCTCGCCCCGTGCCCCCTTTCCACACACCGTCCCGCCAGTCCGTCCGTCGCGCAGCTCTCGTGCTCCCGACCGCCGCGCTCACCCTCGTGCTCGCCGCCTGTTCCTCGGGCACGACGCCCGGCGACACGCCGACGCCGACCGGTGACACCTCGCCGTCGGGCACCGCGACGGCGACGACCTACCCGCTCACGCTCGACGACTGCGGGTTCGAGGTCACGTTCGACGCGGCGCCGGAGCGCGTCGTGACGATCAAGTCGAGCACCACGGAGATGCTGCTCGCGCTCGGGCTGGGCGACCGCATCGTCGCGAGCGCTTTCGCCGACGGCCCGGTCCCCGAGTCGCTCGCCGACGCCGCTGCGGACGTCCCGGCGGTCGCGGAGCCGCTCTCGGACCAGGTCCCCGGCGCCGAGGCGGTCCTGGAGACCGAGCCCGACCTCGTCTACGCGGGCTGGGAGTCCAACCTCACGGCCGAGGGCGCGGGCGACCGCGAGACCCTCGCGCAGCTCGGCGTCGCGACGTACGTCTCCCCCGCCGCGTGCAAGGCACCCGAGTACATGCCCGACCCGCTGACGTTCGACGACGTGTTCGCCGAGATCACCGAGGTCGGCACGATCTTCGACGCGCAGGACGCAGCCGCCGACCTGGTCACCGAGCAGCGCGCGACGCTCGACGGCGTCGCCCGGGACGACCGCGGGCTCACGGCCCTGTGGTACTCGTCCGGCGACGACATCCCGTACGTCGGGGCCGGCATCGGCGCGCCGCAGATGATCATGGACGCCGTCGGGCTGGAGAACGTCGCGGGAGACGTGCACGACACCTGGACCGCGTTCGCGTGGGAGGAGGCGATCGCCGCCGACCCCGACGTCCTCGTCCTCGTCGACGCCGCGTGGAACACGGCCGAGGCGAAGATCGAGCGCCTCGAGTCCAACCCCGCCACGGCCGAGATGACCGCCGTGCGCGAGGGCCGCTACCTGACGATCCCGTTCCCGGCGACCGAGGCCGGCGTGCGCAACGTCGATGCCGTCGTGGACCTCGCGGCACAGCTGGAGGCGCTCGGCCTGTGACCACGCTGCGCACCCGGCCCGCCCTCGCGCCGCCCGCCCGACGGGACGGCGCGGGGACCGGCGCGCGCCGTGGCGCGGGCTGGTGGGTGCCGGTCGGCGTCGGCGCCCTCGTCGTGACGGTGCTCGTCACCGTGACGATCGGTCCGGCGGACCTCGCGGTCGGCGACGTGTGGCGCTCGGTCGCGACGCACCTCGGGCTCGGCGGGCTGCTCGGCGTCGAGCCGCTCGGGGCGCTCCAGGACGGCATGGTGTGGCAGCTCCGCCTCCCCCGCGTGCTCACCGCCGCGGCGGTCGGTGCTGGTCTGGCGGTGTGCGGCGTCGTCATGCAGTCGCTCACGCGCAACCCCCTCGCGGACCCGTACCTCCTCGGGCTGTCGTCGGGCGCGTCGCTCGGCGCCGTGCTCGTGCTGGTCGCCGGGTGGACCGTGCTCCTGCCGGTCGCGGCGTTCGGGGGCGCCGTGCTCGCGCTCGTCGCGGCGCTCGGCCTCGCGGGGGCGCTCGGCGCCCTCACGCCCACGCGGACCGTGCTCGCCGGCCTCGCCGTGAGCCAGCTCGCGGCGGCCGCGACGAGCTTCGTCATCTTCTGGTCCGCGACCGGCGACTCCTACCGCGAGATCCTCTCGTGGCTCATGGGGTCCGTCGCGGGAGCGACCTGGACGTCCGTCGCGGTCGCGGGCGGCGCGACCCTCGTGCTCGGGACGCTGCTCGCCTCGACCGGCTCCGTGCTGGACGCCTTCACGTTCGGCGACACGGCGGCGTCCACGCTCGGGGTCGACGTCGCGCGCGTGCGCTGGACGCTGCTCGTGGGCGTCGCGCTGCTCACCGGGGCGCTCGTCTCCCAGTCGGGGTCGATCGGGTTCGTCGGGCTGATCCTGCCGCACGCGGTCCGGCTCCTCACGGGTGCGCGGCACCGGCTCCTGCTGCCGTTGTCCGCGCTGTTCGGCGCGACGTTCCTCGTCTGGGCGGACACGCTCGCGCGCACCGTGTTCGCGCCGCGCGAGCTGCCCGTCGGGATCGTCACCGCCGCGATCGGCGCGCCGGTGTTCGCGCTGCTCCTGTGGCGCGGGAGGAAGGCCGCATGAGCGAGGCGACGCGCACGACGACGCAGGTGGGGCGCACGGTCGGCCCCGACGCCGTACGGGACCGCCCCGACGACGCGGCGGCGGGGACCCCGTCCGGCCGGCAGGGCGCGGCGGGGCTCGACGCCGCGCGCGTGTCGTGGTCCGTCGACGGTCGCCTGATCCTCGACGGCGTCGACTGCACCGCCCCGGCCGGCGCGGTGAGCGGGCTGCTCGGGCCCAACGGCTCCGGCAAGTCGACGCTCCTGCGCGTGCTCGCGGGGGTGCGCGCCCCGTCCACGGGGTCCGACGACGCCGCGCACGCACGCTTCGACGGCGCGGACCTGCTCACGATGCCGCGTCGGCAGCGCGCGCGCGTCCTCGCGCTCGTCGAGCAGGACGCGACGACCGACCTCCCGCTCTCCGTGCTCGACGCCGTCCTGCTGGGCCGCATCCCCCACCGCTCGCTCCTCGCGGGCGACTCCGCGCACGACCGGGAGGTGGCGACCGCGGCGCTCGCCCGCGCGGGGATGGCCGCGTTCGCCGAGCGGGAGGTCGCGACGCTCTCGGGCGGCGAGCGCCAGCGCGTGCACCTGGCGCGCGCGCTCGCGCAGGAGCCCGCGCTGCTCCTGCTCGACGAACCGACCAACCACCTCGACATCGCCGCGCAGCTCGACACGATGCGCGTCCTGCGCGACCTCGCCGACGACGGCGTGACCGTCCTCGCCGCGCTCCACGACCTCAACCTCGCGGCCCAGACGTGCGACCACGTCGTCGTGCTGGCGGACGGCCGGGTCGTCGCCGCGGGCGACGTGCGCGAGGTCCTGGTCCCCGACGTGCTCGACCCGGTCTACGGCGTGCGGTGCGAGGTGCTCACGCACCCGCGCACGGGCCGGCCGGTGCTGACGTTCGCGCCGCAGGACTGAGCGCCCGTTCGCGTACCCTCGGCGGGTGCGCCTCTCCCTGGTCCCCCGCGCCGTGCGGACCCTCGTCGCGACCGGTCTCGTCGCGACGTGCGTCGTGCTCCTCCCCGGCTGCGCGGTGCTCGACGGGCGCTCCCCGTTCGACACCTCGAACGTCTCGTACGCGGACGTCGAACGGGCCCTGCCCGCGGTCCAGGACGCGCTCGACGAGGCCGACCTCCCCGTCGGGGCGAGCCTGTACACCGGTTCCAGCAACTGCGAGGGTGCGTGCGACCTGGGCGTCGGGGTGAGCCTGCTCCCGGCCGAGGACGCGCGACGTCCCGACCTGCGCCCGGACGCGCTGGCCGCGGTGCTGGTGGTCGTGCTGCCCGAGGTGTCGGGCATGCCGGTCTACGTCAGGACCGGGGTCTCCGAGGACGGCGCGGACCTCGACCTCGATCCCGCGGCCCGGGCCCTCGGACTCGACGAGTCGCCCTTCTCGGTGTCGATCGGCGAGGTGCGCATCCCGAAGGACGAGCTCGACACGGCGCTCGAGCTGGCCGTCGCCCGCCTCGATCGCTGACCGCGGCCTTCCAGGTCGTCCGTTCACCGGAGCGGACCGACCCGGAACGGCGTCGCTCGCTCAGTAGCCGCGGAGGCGCTCCAGGCGGACGCGCACGGTGACGGAGTAGTCCTCGTGGAAGCCGTCGGGAGTCGTACCGAGGCCGCGGATCCCCTGGTCGTACTTCGCGTCGTACGCGGCGCGCTCGTCGGGCGAGAGGCCGGCGTCGTCGATCGCGGCGGTGCCGGTGAGGACGACGACGTCGTCCCCCGACCGCGTGCTGTTGAGGTGTACCGCGACGCGGTCGTTCCCGCGGACGTTGCGGAGCTTCGCGGTGCGCGGCTGGGACTTGACCACGACCTCGTCGGCGCCGTCCCACAGGAACCACACGGGGGTCGGCTGCGGGGCGTCGTGCGGGTCGACGGTGACGAACCACAGCACCGGCTCGTCGGTGAGACGGGTCGCGGCGCGCGAGCCCAGGTCGGACGTGGTGTCGATCGCGGTCACGGTCACGTCTCCTTCGTGGTGGTGGTCGCGGCGAGGCGCGGCAGCTCGATGGCGGGGCAGCGGTCCATCACCATGTCGAGCCCGGCCTGACGGACGCGGCGAGCGGCGTCCTCGTCGATCACGTCGAGCTGGAACCAGACGGCCTTCGCGCCGATCGCGACGGCCTGGTCGGCGACGTCGCCCGCGAGCTCGGAGCGCACGAACACGTCGACGACGTCGACGGGGAACGGGACGTCCGCGAGCGTCGCGTAGCCCAGCTCGCCGTGCACGGTCTCCGCGGACGGGTGGACGGGGACGACGCGCTTGCCGTGCTGCTGGAGCACGCGCGCCACGCCGTACGCGGCGCGCGACGTGTTGTTCGACAGGCCGACGACGGCCCAGGTCTCGGTGCCCTCGAGCACCCGACGGATGGTCTCGTGCTCATCGGCGGGCACGGCCGCTGTGACGTCGCTCATGTCGTGCGCAACCGGGCCCCGGCCGCGGCTATTCCGCGGCCGAGGCTCGGAACGTCTCGGCCGTCTCGGGCGCCTCGGGCGGGGCGCGCCGGGGGTCAGACGAGGGCGAGCGCGAGCAGCGCGGTCGCGGCCGCGCCCGCGACGGTCCGCACGTGGTTCCATGCGAGCCAGCGCGGGAGGAACGCACCCCACGCGGCGGCGAGGTCCGCGGGCCGGGCCGCCGCCGCGTCGAGGCGCTCGTTGAGCGGGACGTTGCCCACCGCGGTCACGCCGAGGATCCCGACGAGCGCGACCACGGCGCCCGCGAGCGCCCACCCCGCTCCGGGCGTCCCGCCGACGAGGCCGACGACGGCCGCCGCCGCGGGCACGAGCACGCTCGCCGCGAGCAGGAGCATGAGCGGGGGTCGCAACGCGTCCCGGTTGATCGCGACCATGGCCGCGGCGCCGTCGGCGGCCGGGAGGCGGCGCAGGCCGCCCATCACGAACGTGGAGAACGCGAAGAGCACCCCGCCCGCGAGCCCGGTCGCGACCGCGCCCGCGACCACGAGCGCGGTGAAGGCGCTCACGACGACTGCCCGGAGGTCGACGGGACGGGCACCGACCAGGTCGCGGCCTCGCGCGCGGCGAACTCGCGGAAGTCCCGCGGCTCGCGGCCCAGCGCCTGCCGGACCCCGTCGGCGACAGGGGTCCCGCGCCCGTCGAGCACCTCGGTGAAGAGGTAGCGCATGAGGCCCACGACGTCGTCGGGCAGCCCGATCGCCCGCAGCCCCGCGACGAACTCGTCCATGGTGATCGGCACGAACCGCACGTCGCGCCCGCTCGCGGCCGCGATCTCCGCCACCGCCTCGGCGAACGTGATCGCGCGCGGCCCGGTGAGCTCGTAGACGCGGCCGGCGTGCGCGTCGTCGACGAGGGCCGCGACCGCCACCTCGGCGACGTCCTCGAGGTCGACGAACGGCTCGGCGACCCGGTCGACCGGCAGGGCGAGGACGCCGTCCAGCACGGGCTCGAGCAGGAAGCTCTCGCTGAAGTTCTGGTCGAAGAACGCGCACCGGACCACGGTGCGGCCCGGGAACGCGTCGGCGACGAGCACCTCCGCGCGCTGCGCCTCGACCTCGCCGCGACCCGAGAGCAGGACGAGCCGGCGCACGCCCGCCTCCCGGGCGAGGGCCGCGAACCGGGCGACGGTCTCCGGGGAGCCCGGGACCGCGAGGTCGGGCACGTACACCACGTACACCGCCTCCGCCCCGTCGACGGCGGGGCCCCACGTGGTCTCGTCCTCCCAGTCGAAGCGGACGGCGCCGGAGCGGGAGGCGCGCCGCACGGGGATCCCGAGCGCGTCGAGGCGGTCGGCGACCCGGCGGCCGGTCTTGCCCGTCGCGCCGAGGACGAGGACCGGGCCGGGTGCGGGGGCGTCGTTCGGGACGTCGGTCGGGGCGTCGGTCGGGCGCGGTGTCGTGGCGCTCATGGCGTCTCTCCTGTCGAGGTCTGGTGCGGGGACGAATGCCAGTCAACCGGGCACCGACGAGACGCGACATGGCTCTGACGCTCGACTCCATACGCGATCGTCTCCGGCGACCGCGCCGTTCCGGTGCCTGGTCGCGGACACGGGACCGTGCGTACCCTGACCGGATGGACGTCGTCGCCGGGCTCCTCGACGGGCCGCGCGCCCGCGGCGCCTTCCTCCTGCGCAGCCATCTCCGCGCCCCGTGGGGCATGCGCATCGAGGACGAGGCGCCGCTGACGATCGTGCCCGTGCTGCGCGGGTCGGGCTGGGTCGGGCCGGTCGTGGGCGACGACGGCGCGGACCCGGGCGAGCACGTCGGGACGGGGGACGTCGTCCTGCTGCGCGGCCCCGACCACTACGTCGTGGCGGACGCGCCGACGACCGCGCCGCAGGTCGTCATCGGACCCGAGTCCGACATGTGCCGTGCGGTCGACGGCGGGCCCTCCCCCATGACGGTGCTGGGCGTCCGCTCGTGGGGCAACGACCCCGGCGGCGAGACCGTCATCATCACGGGCACGTACCCGCTCGACGGCGAGGTGGGCCGCCGCGTCCTGCGCGTCCTGCCGCAGCGCGTGGTGCTGCGCAGCGGCGACGTCGACGGGACGCTCGTCGAGATGCTCGCGCGCGAGGTCGTCCAGGACCTGCCCGGGCAGGAGGCGGTGCTCGACCGGCTCCTCGACCTGCTCCTCATCTCCTGCCTGCGCACGTGGCTCTCGCGCGACGACGCGCCCGGCTGGTACCGCGCCGACGCGGACCCGGTGGTCGGGGCGGCCCTGCGCCTCATCCACCACGACCCGGCCCGCGCCTGGACCGTCGACTCCCTCGCGCGGGAGGTCGGGCTCTCGCGCGCGGCGTTCTCGCGCCGCTTCACCGCGCTCGTCGGCGAGCCGCCGATGAGCTATCTCACGGGCTGGCGCCTCGACCTCGCCGCAGACCTGCTGCTGGAGCCCGACGCCACGCTGACGTCGGTCGCACGCGCGGTCGGGTACGCGTCGCCGTTCGCGCTGAGCGCCGCGTTCAAGCGCGTGCGCGGCGTGAGCCCGGCCGCGCACCGGGCACGCGCGGGCGCCGCCTGAGGGGGGCTCAGCGCGGCACCGGCACGAGCGCGACGTCCCGGAGCACCCCGTCGTCGGCGACGGCCGTGAGGACCGTGCCGACCGGCTGACGACGACGGTCCGTCGGCGACCCAGGGTTGAGCAGCCGCAGCCCGCCCGGCGACGTGGTGTCCCACGGGATGTGGCTGTGCCCGAACACCAGGACGTCCGCGTCGGGGAACGCCGCGTCGGCGCGGCGCTCGCGCCCCTGCTTCGCCCCCGTCTCGTGCACGACGGCGAGCCGCAGCCCGTCGACCGTCGCGCGCGCCACCTCGGGCAGGCGCGCGTGCAGCGCAGGGCCGTCGTTGTTGCCCGCGACGCCGACCAACCGGGCGGCCCGGGACTCCAGGGCGTCCAGCAGGTCGACGCTCACCCAGTCGCCCGCGTGCACGACGACGTCGGCGTCGTCGACCGCGCGCCACACCTGGTCCGGGAGCACCCGCGCCCGCACGGGGACGTGGGTGTCGCTCAGCAGGAGCAGGCGCGTCGGCACGGGTCTCACGATAGGTCGCGCGGGCGGGCCGCGCCGGGCCACGATGGGGCATGCCGATCCCACGCTGGGTGACCCGCAGCAACAAGCGCCTCCTCAACCCCGTGATGCTCCGCGTCGCGACCGGCGTCGGGCCGATGGCGGTGGTCCGGCACGTCGGCCGTCGCAGCGGTCGCGCCTACCGCACGCCGGTCTTCGCGTTCGCGTACCGCGCGTTTCCCACCGAGCCCGTCCGCGTCGTCCTCGCGCTCACGTACGGCCCCGACGTCGACTGGGTGCGCAACGTCGACGCCGCGGGCGAGTTCGTGCTGGAGCGCCGGGGCGAGGCGTTCCGCGTCGAGGACGTGCGACGCGTCACGGGCGAGGACGGCCTGCGGCTCCTGCCCGGCTGGACGAGCGCCGTCCTGCGCCGCACCGGTGTGGACGAGTTCCGGACCGGACGCCTGCGCCGTGCGCTGCCATGATGGGGTCATGACCGACCAGCTCTGGATCACCGGTGACCCCGACGCGGACGCGCTCCTCAGTGACGACGCGTTCGCCCTCCTCGTCGGCATGCTCCTCGACCAGCAGTACCCGATGGAGCACGCGTTCGCGGGACCGCGCAAGATCCGCGACCGCCTCGGCTCCATCGACCCGCGCGCGGTCGCGGAGGCGGACCCCGACGCGTTCGTCACGCTCGCGACGACCCCGCCGGCCATCCACCGGTACGGGCGCTCGATGGCGGCCCGGGTGCAGGACCTGGCGCGCGTCGTCGTCGACGAGTACGACGGCGACGCGACCCGGATCTGGACCGCGCCCGGCGTCGGTGACGACGGGACGGCAGCACCGACCGGCGCCGAGGTGCTCGCGCGCCTTCGCGCGCTGCCCGGGTACGGCGACCAGAAGGCCCGCATCTTCCTCGCGCTGCTCGGCAAGCAGCGCGGCGTGCAGCCCGCGGGGTGGCGCGAGGCGGCGGGCCACTACGGCGACGAGGGGTCGCGACGGTCCATCGCCGACGTCACGAGCCCGGAGTCGCTCGCGGAGGTCCGCACGTTCAAGAAGGCGCAGAAGGCCGCCGCGAAGGCCGCGAAGGCCTGACTCCACGGGCACGTCGCCGGCCGCGCCGCCGGGCGCACCGCGACGGACGCCCGCGTGCGCGACGACGCCCGGCCGCTATCGTCGGCGCGTGACCACGACGACGCCGCGCGCCCCGGCGCTGCCTCCCTCGACCCGCACGCTCCTGGCTCTCGCCGCGGGCGTGGTGGTGCTCGCAGGCGTCCACACGGCCCGCGAGGTGCTCGCGCCGATCCTCCTCGCCGCGGTGATCGTCATCATCTGCCACCCCGTGCGGTTCCCGCTCGAGCGCCGAGGCTGGCCCCGGTGGGCCGCCACGACGGCGGTCGTCGCCGTGGCCTACCTCATCCTCGCTGCGCTCGTCGCGATGCTCGTCTTCGCGGGCTTCCGGTTCGCCGACCTGGTGCGCGAGTACCTGCCCGCTCTGGTCCGCTCCGTCGAGGACGTCGTCGACCAGCTCTCGGCCGTGGGGATCGACACCGACGTCGCCGAGGCCGCCACGTCGTGGCTCGAACCCGGCCGCGTGCTCAGCCTCGCGGGGAACGTGTCGGGCATGGCGCTCGGCATCGCGACCGCCTTCTTCTTCGTGCTCGCCTACGCGATCTTCATGGCGGCGGACGCCGCGCGGTACTCGACCGCGACGACCGTCTTCGGCGCCGAGCGCGCCGCGACGATCGACCGCGCGTCCCGGTTCAGCGGCGGGGTGCGGCGCTACTTCGTCGTCAACGCGTCGTTCGGTGCGGTCGTGGCGGTCGTCGACGGCATCGCGCTGTGGCTGCTCTCGGTCCCCGCGCCGACGGTGTGGGCGATTCTCGCGTTCGTCACGAACTTCGTCCCCAACATCGGCTTCGTGCTCGGCCTCGTCCCGCCCGCGATCATGGCGTTCGTCGTCGGAGGGTGGCAGCTCGCGCTCGCCGTCGTCGCGGTCTACTGCGTCGTCAACGTCGTGCTGCAGGTTCTCGTGCAGCCGAAGTTCGTGGCGGACGCCGTGAACCTCAGCCTGACCCTCAGCTTCGTCTCGGTCGTGTTCTGGACGTTCGTCATCGGGCCGCTCGGGGCGATCCTCGCGATCCCGCTCACGCTGCTCGTGCGCGCACTCGTGCTCGAGCCCGACCCCGGCTCGGGCTGGCTGCGCTGGCTCTCGGGCGACGACGTGCTCCCGTCCGAGACGACGCCGGGACTCACCCCGGACGCCGCACCGGTGGGGACGGCGGACCCGGCCGCACCGGACGGTGAGGCGGCCGACGAGCCGGTGCCCGAGCCAGAGCCGGAGCCTCAGGTGCAGCCTGAGAGTTCGGTGGCCGGCGACCCTGCCGCGCCGGAGAAGGCTTAGCGCGCACACCCTGTTGCACCGGTGCCGGTGGTCCTTAGGCTGGCAGACGGCGGGTGTCCGCCCGTCACCGGTACGGGGGAGGAACCATGGCGCACGGAGACATCACGCACATCGACATCCCGGTGAGCGACAGCGGCAGGGCCACGCAGTTCTACGGCGAGCTGTTCGGCTGGCAGATCGCCGAGGTCCCCGGCTTCGAGGGCTACCCGATGTGGCAGGCACCGAACAAGATCAGCGGCGGGGGCCTCGCGCCGCGGTCCGAGGGGTTCACGACCCCGCGCAGCTACGTCGAGGTCGACTCGATCGAGGACACGCTCGCGAAGGTGCGCGAGCTCGGCGGGCGCGTGGTCCTGGAGAAGTCCGAGATCAGCCCCACCTCGTGGTGGGCCGCGTTCGAGGACGCCGACGGGAACCAGATCGGCCTCTACGAGGGCACGACGGACGCCGGCTGACCACGCCGGGCGCGCCCGCCCGGGCGGTCGTCACGGTCAGCGCGACAGCACGCGACCGTCCGGGTCGCCCGGTCGGCGCGGCCGCAGCGTGGGCGGAGGCGGCCACGGGAGGTCGTAGCGCTCCACGGGGACGTCGATCGCGCCGAAGTCGTCGGTCTGCACGACCACGCCGTCCGGCGTGACCTCCACGAGCCGGACGCGCAACGGCGGCGCGTCCGCCTGCTCGAGCATCCACACGTCGGCCAGCCATGCGAGGCTGACGCCGTCGAGCGCCTCCTCGGCCTCCAGCCAGTCCACCGGTCCGGTCAGCTCGCGCCCGAGGAGCGAGACGGCGACCCACGCGTCACCGTCGGGACGGATCCAGCCCACGTGCTCGCGGTCGTCGGGGCGGCGGTGCGGGATCCACTCGGCGGGCAGCATCCCGGCAGGCTAGCCGCCCGCCGCCCCGCGAGCCACGGGATTGCCGCGCACGCCCGCTCAGTCGACGGGGACCTGCTCGTCCCCCGACCCCTCGCGGAAGCCCTCGCCGAACCCGTCGCGGTAGCCGCGGTCGTAGGCCTCGGCGCTCCCCTCCCGGAAGAGGTCGTCGACCGAGGGCCGCACGAGCGAACGTGCCCCCGGGCCGTCGTCGTCGCCCACGTACCGGCCGAGCCCTCGCACGACGGCGACGGGCCTCCCCGCCGTCTTGCCGCGCACCAGCTCGCTCGCGGAGGCCACCTCGTCGGCGACGGCGGTGACGGTCACGGAGAGGGGCCGGCCGTGCGCGTCCACGCCGCCGCGCAGGTCCTCGGCGACGACGATCCCTGCGGCGCCGATCGCGACGTCGACGAGCCCGTCGCGCCACGCGCGACCCGCGGTGTCCGTGACGACGACGCCGAGGTGGGCGAGCCCGAACCGGTCGCGCAGCGCGGTCCGCAGCGCCCGGGCCGAGGCGTCCGGGTCGAGCGGGAGCAGCAGGACCGTCCCGTCGGGGGTGTTGGAGGCGTCGACCCCGGCCGCGGCCATGACGAGGCCGAGGTGGTTCTCGACGATGCGCAACGGAGGCTGGCCCGGGCGCTCGCGCGTCGCGACGACGCGCACCGTCTCGTCCGTGATCGCCTGCTCGCGGTCGGCGGCGGCGACGACGCGGCCCTCCGCCTTGGACATGACCTTGCTCGTCACCACGACGACGTCGCCCTCCGCGAGCGCGTCGCCCGGCGCGGCCGCGGCGAGCAGGTCGCCGACGAGCGCGGCGAGGTCGTCGCCCGGACGCACCTCGCCCAGGCCCGACGGCGCCCACACGGACAGGCGCGCGTCGTCGCCCGAGCGCGCGCCGCCGTCGGCCACGATCGCGCCCGCGCCGCCGGAGGTCATCGCGCCAGCTTCGGCAGGACCTCGCGCCCGAAGACCTCGATCCACTCCCGCTGGTTGCGGCCCACGTTGTGGAGGTAGATCCGGTCGAAGCCGAGATCGACGAACTTCTGGATGTACGTGCGGTGCTCGTCGGGGTCGGCCGAGATCACCATGCGGCCCTCGAAGTCCTCGGGGCGCACGAGCTTGGCCATCTGCTCGAAGTCGTGGGGCGAGCGGATGTCGGCCTTGGGGAACTTCATGCCGCCGTTGGGCCACTCGGTCATCGCGTTCGCGAGCGCCTCCTCGTCCGTCGCGGCCCAGGACAGGTGGAGCTGGAGCACCTTGGGCATCGCCTGCGGGTCGCGGCCGGACTCGCGGACGCCGTCGTCGAACTTGCCGAACAGCATGGAGATCTTCTCCAGCGGTGCGCCGACCGTGATGAGGCCGTCCGCGTGCCGCCCGGCGCGCTTGGCCGTCACCGGGCCGGCCGTGGCGACGAGGATCTCGGGCGCGACCTCGGGCATGGTCCACAGGCGCGTGGACTCCATCTTGTAGAACTGCCCGGAGTGCTTGACGTCCTTGTTGTCGAGCCCCGACTGGAACAGCTTCTTGATGACGTCGATCGCCTCGAACATGCGGTTGATGCGCTCGGGTGCCTCGGGCCAGTAGCCCGCGACGACGTGCTCGTTGAGCGCCTCGCCCGAGCCCAGCCCGAGCCAGTGCCGGCCGGGGTACATCGCGGCGAGCGTGGCCGAGGCCTGCGCGACCATCGCGGGGTGCCAGCGGAACGTCGGCGCGGTGACGCCCGGCCCGAGGTCACCGCGCGTGCGCTCGCCGAGCGCGGTGAGCACGTTCCACACGAAGGACGACTCGCCCTGCGCCGGGACCCACGGCTGGAAGTGGTCGGCCGCCATCGTGCCGGAGAAGCCGTGCTCCTCCGCGTAGGCCGAGAGCGCGACGGCCTCGGTCGGGTGGAACTGCTCCAGCATGGCGGCATAGCCGATCGTCAGACCCATGCTCCGACCCTAGTACGCGCCGGGCGAGGTCTCGCCAGGATCGGGCCGGGGCCGCCCGCCACGGCGGTCCCGGCCGTGCGCCCTAGACGTAGACGGGGGTCAGCGCCGCGTACTCCTCGACGGAGCCGTTCCGCAGGCAGACCTCGATGATCTGCCGACCCAACGGGTCGAGGTCGTCGGTGAGGAACTGCCGGAGCTCGCTGGCGAAGAAGTCGGTGATGATCCGCGCCCCGGCGTCGTAGGCCTCCAGGCCGACCTGGGACTGGAGCTCGGGCCGCAGGAACGTGGGTCGGACGAGCTGGCCGTCGATCTTCATCTCCGTGAGCGTGTACCCGAACAGCGGGCAGCGGGCCGGGGTGAGCTCCTCGGGGCGCAGGCGCCCACCCCCGCGCCGGGCGAGGTACTCGCGGGTCAGCCACTCGGCGGCGAAGTCGACCTTGTACGCACCGATGTGCTGGTTGGGCGTCAGGACGTACCGGGTCCGGTCCGTCTCCACGAGCTGGCGCAGCAGGAGGTTCGCCGCCGCGACCTTGGTCCCGGTCGCGAACGGCCAGTACGACCCGACGCCCTCCGCGACCATGCCGCCGTGCGCCAGGGCCTCGGTCGCCGACCGCGACTCGCCGATCGAGGGGTTCTTGTCGCCGCGCGGCGCGACGAGCCGCCAGATCCACGCGAGCGAGGCGGGGACGACGTGGGTCATGCCCATGATCCCGTAGGTCGGGTGGTCCCGGGTGCAGGCCGGCATGCGGGCGCCGAAGGTCCGGACGTCGACCGCCGCCGGCCCCGCGACGTCGGTGAGCAGGTGGCGGGGCACGACGACCCGCGGGTTGGGGCACCGCCGGCCGTCGGAGTCGAGCGAGTGCTCCCAGGGCAGCACGGTGGCGTCGGGGACGCCGTCGATGTTGAAGAAGACGAGCGGGACGTCGGGGTGGATGCACGCGCGCTCCAGGTGGGCGTCCTGGCCGTAGCCGGTCAGGTTGTCGACGCGCACGAACCAGCCCTCCTCCGCGTCCGTGACGACGAGGCGCCCGTCGCCCGTCTGGAGCCCGGCGTGGCACAGCGTCATGTCGTCGGTGACCGGGTCGAGCGCGCTCGTCTCCCCCAGCGTGATGACGTACGGCTCGTCGGTCACGACGTTCGTGCCGAGCAGGATCCGCCCGTCCTCCTGACGACGGATCTCCTGGCACATCTCGGACTTGCCGCCGCCCGACGCACCCTCGTGCATGACGACGGTCTCGTTCTCGTACGGCGTGGTGACACGGACCGACGACGCGTGCGCCGTGACCCAGCCCTCGCGCTCGCCCACGTCGAGCAGCACCGAGAACACGCCCTTCTTCGCGCTCGGTCCGGGGTAGAGGTTGTAGGCGAACACCTCGTGCAGCGTCTCGGAGCGGTCGTGCACGACGACCTGGCGCCCGTCGAAGCGGGTGTGGCGGAACGGCGGGGCGACGTAGAGGATCGAGCGCGGCTCGAACGGCCCGAGCTCGTCGAACGTGGTCCAGCCCTGGAGGTCGACGAGCGCGAGGGCGAAGAACGCCGCGTTGACGGGGCAGACGGCGAGCGACGGGTAGCCGTGGGTCCGCCCGCCGGCGCGGAACGGCACGACGACGAGCTCCTGGGTCCCGAGCCACGCGAGCGTCTCGTCCTTGACCGGCCCGAACCCGGCCCCGAAGACGTCGCGGTAGCGCGGCTTGTCGGTCGGAAGGTCGTCGGCGATGCGCATGCAGTCCGGGTCGCGCCGGCGCATGTAGTCCTCGGGGTAGTTCACGGCGATCCCGTTCCGGCACCGCACGACCTCCGCCTCGGGCACGAGCGTGCCGCCGGCGTCGTACTCGACGACGAACCGCGGACCGCCCTCGGGTCCGAGCGCGAGGCGGTACAGCTCGTCGCGCGAGGACGGCACGACGAGGTCCGGGCACGCCGCGAGCGCGGCCTCGAGCGCCGGCGGGACGACGACGCCGGGCGGCAGCGCCCCGGTCGTGGACGCGCGGTCGGTGGTCGTGAGGGTCATGGCTGCTCCCGGTGGTCGGCGCGAGGGACGAGATCGAGGTGCGCCCACGAGCACCCGTGTCTTTGCGTGCAGGTTACGAGTCGATGACCAATCACCCCCAGGGACCTTGGACCCGTCTTGGGCTCTTCCACGGGTCGGGCACGCGTCCCGCGCGCCGCACCGACCCCCGATAGCCTCTCGCCGGTGAGCACCTCTCCCCCGCCCGGCGCGACCCTCGACACGCGAGCCCTCGTGGAGCCCGTGGACCGCGCGGCAGTGCGCGCGCACCACCGGGAGCTCCGTCGCGGGGCACGCGCGGAACGAGCGCGCACGAGGTCCTCGGTGACGTCCCCGGTGCTCGCCCGGGTGCTCGGAACCACCTTCCTCGCCCTCCTGCTCGCCGTCGGGGCGGCCGTCGTCGGCGCCGTCCTCGCCCTCGTCGTGGTCGGTCTCGTCGCCGCCGGGGTCGCCCTCCCGGTCGCCGTCGGTCTCGTGGTGGCCGGCGCCGTCGCGCTCGGTCTTCTCGTCGTCCGAGGCGTGCGGGGGTCGTCCGCCCGGGAGCACGACCAGGCCTACCGGCTGAGCAGGTTCGCCGCGGCGAACGGGTTCGACGTCGAGCCGCGGGTCGACGAGCCCGCACGGCCCAGCGGGGCGTTCGACGTCGGCATCCTCCGCGTCGCCCGGAACGTCGTCCGTGCGCGGGGCCCGCGGACCGTGGAGGTCGCGACCTACACCTACAGCGCCGGCTACCGCGACGGTGAGCCCTTCGCGTTCACCTACGCCATGGTCCCCCTCGACCGCACCCTGCCCCGCGTCGTCGTGGAGACGATGCCCGCCCGGGGCGTGCGGGGCGCCCGGGCGCCGCAGGGGGTCGAGCGCGTGTGGGAGCTGCCCGTCGACGGCCCGTTCGGCGACCGCCACCAGGCCTACGGGCCCGTGCGGTCCGCGACCGGCACGGCTCGCGCCGTCTTCACCCCGGAGATCGTCGAGACGCTCGTCCGCGGCCCCCTCCCGCTCGCCGCCGAGGTGTCCGGGGACAGGCTCTTCCTGTTCAGCGAGCGCGCGCTCGACCTGCTCGACCCCGCGGTCTGGGAACGCCTCCTGGGGACCGCCACCGACCTGGCAGCGCGCCTGTCCCGCGCGGACGGGCCGGACGGTCCGTCCGCCGCGCCCGGCACCCGGTGACGACGGCGGCCGGGACGCGAGACGCCGTCGGGAGCGGCCCCGAGATCTGGGAGAATGGGCGACCATGAGCGACTTCCCGACGAACGCGCCGACGGGCGCGGCCGATGCCACTGCAGCAACGACCTCCTCCGCCGGCCGCGTAGCCGGCGACGTCGTCCGCGCGGTGGTCGCGGGAGTACCCGACCGCGTGAGCCTCGACGGGCTCGAGGAGACCTACGACGCCCGCTGGGCCGAGCAGAAGACGTACGCGTTCGATCGCTCCAGGACCCGCGAGCAGGTCTTCTCCATCGACACCCCGCCGCCGACGGTCTCCGGGTCCCTGCACGTGGGCCACGTGTTCTCCTACACGCACACGGACGTCGTCGCGCGGTTCCAGCGCATGCGCGGCCTCGAGGTGTTCTACCCCATGGGCTGGGACGACAACGGCCTGCCCACCGAGCGTCGCGTGCAGAACTACTACGGCGTGCGCTGCGACCCCACGCTCGGCTACGTCGAGGGCTTCGAGCCCCCGCACGAGGGCGGCGAGGGCAAGTCGGTCAAGGCCGCGGACCAGGTGCCGGTCAGCCGACGCAACTTCATCGAGCTGTGCGAGCGGCTCACGGCCGAGGACGAGAAGCAGTTCGAGGCGCTCTGGCGCCGGCTCGGGCTCTCGGTCGACTGGGCGCAGCACTACCAGACGATCGACGCGCGGTCGCGCACGGCCGCGCAGCGCGCGTTCCTGCGCAACCTCGGCCGCGGCGAGGCGTACCAGGCCGAGGCGCCGGGGCTGTGGGACGTGACGTTCCAGACCGCGGTCGCCCAGGCCGAGCTCGAGGCGCGCGACTACCCCGGTCACTTCCACAAGGTCGCGTTCCACCGCGTCGCGCCGGGCACGCCCGACGACGGCGCGCCCGTCTACATCGAGACGACGCGCCCCGAACTGCTCGCCGCGTGCGTCGCGCTCGTCGCGCACCCGGACGACGAGCGCTACCAGCACCTGTTCGGCACGACGGTGCGCTCGCCGCTGTTCGACGTCGAGCTGCCCGTCCTCGCCCACCCCGCCGCCGAGCGCGACAAGGGCGCGGGCATCGCGATGTGCTGCACGTTCGGCGACCTCACCGACGTGCAGTGGTGGCGCGAGCTCCAGCTCCCGACCCGGTCGATCATCACGCGCGACGGCCGCATCACGCGCGAGACCCCGGACTGGATCACGTCGCACTCCGGCCAGGGCGTGTTCGCCGAGATCGAGGGCAAGACGACGTTCTCCGCGCGCCAGGTCGTCGTCGACGCCCTGCGGGACGCGGGCGACCTCGACGGCGAGCCCGTGGCGACCCAGCGCAAGGCGAACTTCTTCGAGAAGGGCGACAAGCCCCTCGAGATCGTCACCTCGCGCCAGTGGTACATCCGCAACGGCGGCCGCGACTGGACCACCGCGGACGGCACCGTCCGCGACCTGCGCGGCGAGCTGCTCGGCCGGGGCAAGGAGCTCGCGTTCCACCCCGACTTCATGCGCGTGCGCTACGAGAACTGGGTCGGCGGCCTCAACGGCGACTGGCTCATCTCGCGCCAGCGCTTCTTCGGCGTCGCGATCCCGCTGTGGTACCCGGTGCTCGAGTCGGGCGAGGTCGACCACGACCACCCGATCGTCCCGTCCGAGGACCTGCTTCCGGTCGACCCGTCGTCCGACGTGCCCGCCGGGTACACCGAGGACCAGCGCGGGGTGCCTGGCGGGTTCGTGGGCGAGAACGACATCATGGACACGTGGGCGACGTCGTCGCTGACCCCGCAGATCGCGGGCGGCTGGGAGGTCGACCCCGACCTGTTCGAGCGCGTGTTCCCCATGGACCTGCGCCCGCAGGGCCAGGACATCATCCGCACGTGGCTCTTCTCGACCGTCGTGCGCTCGCACCTCGAGTTCGGCTCGCTGCCGTGGAAGAACGCCGCGATCTCGGGCTGGATCCTCGACCCCGACCGCAAGAAGATGTCGAAGTCGAAGGGCAACGTCGTCACGCCCATGGGCCTGCTGGAGGAGCACGGCTCCGACGCGGTGCGGTACTGGGCCGCCTCGGCCCGCCTGGGCACGGACGCGGCGTTCGAGGTCGGCCAGATGAAGATCGGCCGCCGCCTCGCGATCAAGATCCTCAACGCGTCGAAGTTCGCGCTGTCGTTCGGCGTGGACGCCGAGAGCGGGACGGGCGAGATCGTCCTCGACCCCGCGCTCGTCACCGAGACGCTCGACCGCGCGATGCTCGCGGGCCTCGCGTCCGTCGTCGAGAAGGCGACCGAGGCGTTCGAGGCGTACGACCACACCCGCGCGCTCGAGACCACGGAGACGTTCTTCTGGACGTTCTGCGACGACTACCTCGAGCTCGTCAAGGACCGCGCGTACGGGGCCGGGGCCGCTGCCTCCGACGTCTCGCCCGAGACCCGGTCGGCGCGCGTCGCGCTCGCGATCGCGCTCGACACGCTCCTGCGCCTCTTCGCGCCGTTCGTGCCGTTCGCGACCGAGGAGGTCTGGTCGTGGTGGCGCGCGTCCGAGGGCTCGATCCACCGCGCGCCGTGGCCGACCTCCGACGTCGCGCGCGCGGCGGCCGGCGATGCCGACCCGGCCGTGCTCACCGCCGCGGGCCACGCGCTCGCCGCGCTGCGCAAGGTCAAGTCCGAGGCGAAGGTCTCGATGCGCACCCCGATCCTCGCGGCTCAGGTCGCGGTCCCGGCGGCGTCGCTCGCCGGCGTCGAGGCGTCGGTCGTCGACGTCCGCAACGGCGGTCGCGTCACCGGCACGCTCGATCTCGTCGCGGCGGCCGAGGGCCAGGGCGACGCCGCCGTCCAGGGCGGGATCGTCGTCGTCTCCTCCGAGCTCGGCGAGCCCGAGGCCCGCAAGAAGGCCTGACGCCCGGTCTCAGCACGACGCCCTCCCCGGCTCCGGCCGGGGAGGGCGTCGTCGCGTGCGGGCTCGTCAGATGATCTCGCCGCGCAGCCGCGCGTCGTCGCCGGACATCGTCGCCGCGACCTCGCGCGGCGTGCCCTCGTCGGCCCATCGCAGGGTCGCGCCGACGCCCTCGATGAGCTCGACGCTGCCCTCGGGCGCGAACGTCAGGCCGGCGTCCTGGCCGATCGCGGCACGGACGAGCGCGACCGTCGCGGGGAGCTTCTCCAGACCGTCGGTGACCCCCAGGTCGTGGATCTCCTCCTTGGTCGCGGCGATGTGCATCGGGCTGGGCCCGATCCACAGCGAGCGGCCGTCCAGGGCGGCGTCCTGACCGTACTCGTCGGCCAGGACGAGCTCCTTCACCTGCCCGCGCGCGAGGACCGCCACGACGTCCTCGACGGACGTCACGGCGCCCGACTCGCGGCCCTGCTCCTGGCGGAACTCCGCGAGGACCTTCTCGCGCCGCCGCTCGCGAAAGCTGTCGAGCGCGTCGGCGACGTTCGACTCGAACGCGGCCTCGTTGATGCCCGGTCCGCGACCCCCGCCCGGGACCTCGACCACGCGATCGGCGATGGCGTGGCCGAGCGCGCCCCGGACGAGGGGCACTGCGCGCACGTCGCCGGTGAGGAGGACGAGCTCCGGGCGGTACTCCGCCGCCTGCCGCTCGAGCTCGGCCGCGACCGCCTCGGCGTTGCGCTCCCACGAGTCCTCCGCGCGAGACTCGATGCGCTTGTGCGACAGCCCGCCGGTACGGACCTTGTTGATGACGTCGTGGCCGCCCTCGACCGACTCGGGCTCGGCGTACGGCAGGTGTCCGCCCGCGACGGACCACGTGAGGTCCGCGCCCTGGCGGTCGACGACGACGCGCACGTAGTCGACGGACTCGTCCGCCGCGCGCGCCGCCTGGAGCAGTGCCGGGACCGGTCCCCACGACCCCTTCGTGAGCGCCGGCGGGTCCTTGACGACCCGGTCCACGAGCACACCCGTGTCGTCGGCGATCAGCACGCGCCCGTGGGTGCCCCCGACCCGCGTCGGCCGCAGCACCACCTCCTCGAGGTCGTCGAGGACGGCGTCGGGCGCGCCCTCCTGGCGCAGCGTGCGCCGCACGCCCTTCCAGCGGTTCTCGACCTCGCGGTCCCCGGCCTCGTGGGCCCGCGTCGCGTCGATGTACACCGTCGCGAAGGGGCCCGGGTGGCCGAGGAGGGGCTTGAGCCAATCGATCTTCATGCGAACACCTCTAGCGTCCGTCGGCGTGGCGGGCGGGCCGCCCGGCGCGCAGGTCGTGCCGACGCCGGGGCCCACCCTGGGACCCCTCCAGGGTCGGTCAGATCGACCGGGGTCGCCACCGCGCGTCAGGCGGGTCCGTCACGGGCGCCTGCCGTCAGGAGTAGGTGTCGAGGACGGGCGTGCCCTCGCCCGAGGCGGCGTGGTCGGCGGCGATCCGCTCGTGGTGGCGGATGACCTCGCGGACGATGAACTCGCGGAACTGCTCGGCGAACTCCGGGTCGAGGCCCGCGGCGCCGGCGATGCCCGTCAGGCGCGCGATCTGCTGCCGGTCCCGGTCCGGGTCGGCCGGGGGCAGCCCGCCCTGCGCCTTGAGCTCCCCGACCCGGCGCGTGAACTTGAACCGCTCGGCGAGCAGGTGCATGAGCGCCGCGTCGATGTTGTCGATGCTGTCGCGCAGCGTGAGGATCTCGGCGGGGACGGCGGGCTGGCCGGGCTGGTTCGTCACCCACCGATCCTAGGCGCGCCCGGCGACCCGAGGAACGCGATACTCGGAGTACGGAGTAAAGTGTCACGCCGTCCCTACCTGCCGTCCCACTCAGCGGAGAGTCCCATGACGGAACACGCGTCGCCGAGCCTCGTCGAGGTCTCCCCCACGGCGACCATCAGCACCCTCCTCACCGACCGCGTCGCCCGCGGTCCCCACGCGACGCTCGTCGAGCGCCGGACCACCGCGGACGGCCCGTGGGAGCCCGTCACCGCGCAGGAGTTCGAGGCCGACGTCGTCGCCGTGGCGCGCGGCCTCGTGGCCCGCGGCATCGAGCCCGGCGACCACGTCGCGATCATGTCCCGCACGCGCTACGAGTGGACGCTCCTCGACTTCGCCACGTGGGCCGTGGGCGCCGTCCCCGTCCCGGTCTACGAGACGTCGTCGGCCGAGCAGGTGCACTGGATCTGCTCCGACGCCGCCGTCCGTCTCGCCGTCGTGGAGACCGCGGCGCACGCCGCCGAGCTCGCGTCCGTGCGCGACCGCCTGCCCGACCTGGAGGACGTGCTCGTCGTCGAGGACGGCGCCGTCGACGCCCTGCGCGCCGCCGGTGCCGACGTCCCCGCCGAGGAGATCGACCGCCGTCGTGCCACCCAACGCGTCGACGACCTCGCGACGGTCATCTACACCTCCGGCTCGACCGGGCGGCCCAAGGGTGTCGAGCTCACGCACCGCAACTTCGTGCACCTCGCGCTCAACGGCCGGGCCGGGCTGGCCGAGATCCTCGACTCCGACGGCGCCCGCACGCTGCTGTTCCTCCCGCTCGCCCACGTCTTCGCGCGCTTCATCCAGGTCGTCGTCGTCGCGTCGAACGCCGTGCTCGCGCACTCGTGGGACACGAAGAACCTCGTCGCCGACCTCGGGACGTTCCACCCGACGTTCCTGCTGGCCGTCCCGCGCGTGTTCGAGAAGGTCTACAACACCGCCGAGCAGAAGACCGGGACCGGCGCCAAGCGCAAGGTGTTCCACTGGGCCGCGAAGGTCGCCATCACCTGGTCGCGCGCGCTCGACACCGCAGGCGGGCCGTCGTTCGGGCTGCGCGTGCAGCACGCCGTCGCCGACCGCCTCGTCTACTCGACGCTGCGCGCCGCGATGGGCGGGCAGCTCACGTACTCCATCTCCGGCGGCGCGCCCCTCGGCGAGCGGCTCGGGCACTTCTACCGGGGCGTCGGGCTGCGCATCCTCGAGGGCTACGGCCTCACCGAGACGACCGCCCCCACGGCCGTGAACCTGCCCGGCCTCACCAAGATCGGCACCGTCGGGCCCGCGTTCCCCGGTACGTCGCTGCGCATCGACGAGGACGGCGAGCTGCTCGTCAAGGGCGACCACGTCTTCCGCGGCTACCGCAACCAGCCCGAGCTCACCGCCGAGGCGCTCCAGGACGGCTGGTTCCGCACCGGCGACCTCGGCGCGTTCGACGACGACGGCTACCTGCGCATCACCGGCCGCAAGAAGGAGATCATCGTCACCGCCGGCGGCAAGAACGTCGCCCCCGCCGTGCTCGAGGACCGCCTGCGCGCCCACCCGCTCGTGAGCCAGGTCGTCGTCGTCGGCGACCAGCGCCCCTTCATCGGCGCGCTCGTCACGCTCGACGCCGAGATGCTGCCCGGCTGGCTCTCGACGCACGGCCTGCCGACCATGGACGTCGACACCGCCGCGCAGGACCCCGACGTCCTCGCCGCGCTCGACCGCGCCGTCGCGCACGCCAACGAGGCCGTCTCCCGCGCCGAGTCGATCCGCAAGATCACCGTGCTCACGACCGACTTCACCGAGCAGAACGGCTACCTCACCCCGTCGCTCAAGGTGAAGCGCGGGCTCGTCATCAAGGACTTCGCCGACACGATCGACACCCTCTACGGCGCCAAGGTGGGCGCCGACGCCTGACCGAGCGCAAAGCCCTGGTCGCCCGAGGTAGAACCCTGGTTGCGCGAGGTAGAACGCTGGTTCTTGTGCCCGACGGCGCGTGGTCGGCTTGGGTGGTCGGGGTGGGTGGTCGGGGTGGGTGGTGGTGCCGCGTCTACCATCCGCCGCTCGTTCCTCGCGGCTCCCGCCAGGCCCGCCACGACGCGGCACCACCACCCACCCCGCCCGACGTCGTCTCACCCCGGTCGGTTCCCGCCTCGGGCGACCGCCCGCGGTGCTGGGTCGGTTCGCGCCGCGCGCTCGGCCGGATCGCCGCCGAGCGGTGGGGGTGGGCTCGGATGCGAAGGGGCGTCAGAGCCGCGCTCCTAGAACCCACGGCCGACAGACCAGGGCGACGGCGCCGCAGCCCCGAGCACCGAGGCCACCCGCGCCGCGGACCCGACCACGCGGGCCTGCAATCCGACCACGGTTCTCCCTCGGCCGACGCGGGTTCTCCCTCGGCGGGTGCGGGTCAGGCGGACTTCTCGCGCGGGGTACGGCTGCGCGCCGTGGAGGTGCGCGGCACGATCGTGGGGTTCACGTTGTCCAGCACGACCTCACGCGTGATCACGACCCGCTCCACGTCATCCCGCGACGGCACGTCGAACATCACCTGCTGCAACACCTCCTCCATGATCGCCCGCAACCCCCGCGCCCCCGTCCCACGCAACAACGCCTGCTCCGCGACCGCCTCCACCGCACCGGAGGTGAACTCCAGCTCCACCCCGTCGATCGCGAACATCCGCTGATACTGCTTCACCAACGCATTCCTCGGCTGCGTCAAGATCCGCACCAACGCCTCAGAGTCCAACGCCGACACCGACGCGATCACCGGCAACCGCCCGATGAACTCCGGGATCAACCCGAACCGGTGCAGATCCTCCGGACGCACCTGCGCGAACAGGTCCTCCCCCGCACCCGTCTCGATCGGCGCACCAAAACCCACACCCCGCTTGCGCGCCCGCGCCGCCACGATGTCGTCCAACCCCGCAAAAGCCCCCGCCACGATGAACAACACGTTCGACGTGTCCACCTGGATGAACTCCTGATGCGGATGCTTCCGACCACCCTGCGGCGGCACCGACGCGCTCGTGCCCTCGATGATCTTCAACAACGCCTGCTGCACACCCTCACCCGACACGTCACGCGTGATCGACGGGTTCTCCGCCTTGCGAGCCACCTTGTCGATCTCGTCGATATAGATGATCCCCGTCTCAGCCTTCTTCACGTCGAAGTCCGCCGCCTGCACCAGCTTCAACAGGATGTTCTCCACGTCCTCACCGACA
Organism: Cellulosimicrobium sp. E-16; assembly: GCF_049913115.1. Taxonomy (NCBI): domain Bacteria; kingdom Bacillati; phylum Actinomycetota; class Actinomycetes; order Micrococcales; family Promicromonosporaceae; genus Cellulosimicrobium; species Cellulosimicrobium sp. E-16. The sequence continues at coordinate 1,839,715 of NZ_CP183974.1, read as the reverse complement.
TACCCCGCCTCGGTGAGCGCCGTCGCGTCCGCGATCGCGAACGGCACGTTCAACATCCGCGCCAACGTCTGCGCCAGATACGTCTTACCCGTCCCCGTCGGACCGATCAGCAGAATGTTCGACTTCGCCAGCTCCACGTAGTCCGGGTCGTCGGGGCTCGACGGCTTGGACTGCTCGCCCGCCTGGACGCGCTTGTAGTGGTTGTAGACGGCGACGGCCAGGGCCCGCTTCGCGGGGTCCTGGCCGATGACGTACTGCTCGAGGAACTCGAAGATCTCCTTGGGCTTGGGCAGCTCCGTGAGGCCGAGCTCCGTCGCCTCGGCGAGCTCCTCCTCGATGATCTCGTTGCACAGGTCGATGCACTCGTCGCAGATGTACACCCCGGGGCCCGCGATGAGCTTCTTGACCTGCTTCTGCGACTTGCCGCAGAACGAGCACTTCAGCAGGTCGGCGCCGTCTGAGATACGAGCCACTACGCGTCTCCTTGTCCCGGTGCCGAGGCCTCCTGCCGTCGGGGTCGACGGCGCGGGGCCCGGGCACGGCCGAGCGAGTCCTGCTCCCCATTCCACACCACGGGGCCCTCGTTGTCAGGTGGGCTCCCCGTACGGGGCGCAACGTGTCGCGCCGTCGTCCCCCGGCAGGGGACGACGGCGCGGCGTGAGGTCATGCTGGTCGGGCGGTCACGTCAGGGCTTGTTGACCGCGACGGCCTTGCGGCTCTCGAGGACCTGGTCGACGAGTCCGTACTCCTTCGCCTGCTCGGCGGTGAGGATCTTGTCCCGCTCGATGTCCTGGCGGACCTGGTCGACCGACTTGCCCGAGTGCAGCGCGAGCGTGTCCTCGAGCCACTCGCGCATGCGGATGAGCTCGTTCGCGTGGATCTCGATGTCCGACGCCTGCGCGTAGCCGCCGCCCTCCATCGCGGGCTGGTGGATGAGCACGCGCGCGTTCGGGAGCGCGAGGCGCTTGCCCGGCTGACCGGCGGCGAGCAGCACCGCAGCGGCGGACGCCGCCTGGCCCAGGCAGACCGTCTGGATCTGCGGCTTGATGTACTGCATCGTGTCGTAGAGCGCGGTCATCGCGGTGAACGACCCGCCCGGCGAGTTGATGTAGAGGATGACGTCGCGGTCGGGGTCCTGGCTCTCGAGCACGAGGAGCTGGGCCATGACGTCGTCGGCGGACGCGTCGTCGACCTGGACGCCCAGGAAGATGATGCGGTCCTCGAACAGCTTGGTGTAGGGGTCCTGGCGCTTGAAGCCGTACGCGGTGCGCTCCTCGAACTGCGGGAGCACGTAGCGGGCCGACGGCGCGCCGCCCGGCAGCGCGATGCCGCCGGGGCGCGCGCCCGCGCCGGCGAGGCGCTGCGCGGTGGACAGGTACTGGGACTCGGCGCTGAAGCTCACGGGTTCTCCTCGGTGAAGTCTGGTGTCCGGTGCGGGGTCAGGAACCCGTGGTGCCGCCGCCGCCGGTCACGGACGACGCGTTGGTGACGACGTGGTCGATGAAGCCGTACTCCAGCGCCTCCTCGGCCGTGAACCAGCTGTCGCGGTCGTTGTCCTTGAGGATCTGCTCGAGCGGCTTGCCGGTCTGCTCGGCCGTGAGCTCGGAGAGCACCTGCTTCATGTGCATGATGAGCTGCGCGTTGATGCGCACGTCGGTCGCCGTGCCGCCGATGCCGCCCGAGGGCTGGTGCATCATGACGCGTGCGTGCGGCGTCGCGTACCGCTTGCCCTTGGTGCCGGACGAGAGCAGGAACTGCCCCATCGACGCCGCCATGCCCATGGCGATCGTGGCGACGTCCGGCTGGATGTACTGCATGGTGTCGTAGATCGCCATCCCGGCCGTGATCGACCCGCCGGGCGAGTTGATGTAGAGCCAGATGTCCTTCTCCGGGTCCTCCGCGGCGAGCAGCATCATCTGGGCGCAGATGGCGTTCGCGTTCTCGTCGCGCACCTCCGAGCCGAGCCAGATGATGCGCTCCTTGAGGAGCCGGTTGTAGATGGAGTCGTTGAGTCCGAAGCCCGGACCCTCGGCGCGGTTGACCGGGGCCGTCGCGTCGGACGGCAGGTACAGCTCGTTCACTTCCATCTCCTTCGTCGCTCCCGCGGGTCGCCCCCGCCTGCGCTGCCCAGGCCGGTCCCGGGACGGCGCCCCGGTCCAGCCGTGCTGCAGTGACCCTAACGCGGTCCGTGCCCGGCGTTCGTCCCGATAGCGCGCGTTTTCGCTGACGGCGCACCGGGCGGCCGGTACGCGCCGTCAGGGCACGGGCACGACGACGGCCCGCCCCCTCGCGCGGAGGGTGCGGGCCGTCGTGAGACCTGCTCCGGCCGACCGGCCGGTGCCGTGTCAGGCCTTCGTCGAGTCCTTCTCGTCGTCCTCGACCGGCGCCTCGGCGGCGGCGTCGGCGGAGTCGTCGACGAGCGCCTCCTCGACGGGCTCGGCCGCGACGTCCTCGACCGACTCGTCCGCGGCGGCGTCCTCGTCGTCCGAGCCGATGAACTCGGTGAGGTCGACGACGTTGCCGGCGGAGTCCTTGACCTCGATCTGGCGCAGCGCGACGGCGAGCGACTTGGAGCGCGCGACCTCGCCGACCATCGCCGGGATCTGCCCGCCCTGGTCGAGCGACTGGATGAACTGGTTCGGGTCCATCCCGTACTGGCGCGACGCGCTCACGAGGTACTCGAGGAGCTCGTTCTGCGCGACCTTGATCTCGAGCTGCTCGGCGAGGGTGTCGAGCAGGATCTGGTTGCGGATGGCGTCGGTCGCCTCGACGGTGACCTCGGCGCGGTGCGTCTCGTCCTCCAGGCGGCCCTCGGACTCGAGGTGGCGGTGCACCTCGGCCTCGACGACGCCCGACGGCACCGGGATCTCGACCGCGTCGTTGAGCGCCTTGAGGAGCTCGTCGCGCGCGGCGACGGCCTGGTTGGAGGTCTTGATGCTCGCGACCTGCTCGCGCAGGTCCGCGTTGAGCTCCTCGAGCGTGTCGAACTCGGAGGCGAGCTGGGCGAAGTCGTCGTCCGCCTCGGGCAGGTCGCGCTGCTTCACGGAGGTCGCCGTGACGGTGACGGACGCCTCCTGGCCCTCGTGCTCGCCGCCGGCCAGCGGGGCGTTGAACGTGGTCGTCTCGTCGGCCGAGAGGCCGGTCAGCGCCTCGTCCAGGCCCTCGAGCATGTTGCCCGAGCCGATCTGGTAGCTGACGCCGGAGACGGAGTCGACCTCCTCGCCGTCGATCTCGGCCGTGAGGTCGAGCACGACGAAGTCGCCCTCGGCCGCGGGGCGGTCGACGCCGACGAGGGTGCCGAAGCGCTCGCGCAGCGCGTCGAGGCGCTCGGTGACGTCCTCGTCCGTGACCTCGGCCGGCTCGACCGTGATGGCGAGCGAGTCGAGGGAGGGCAGCGTGATCTCGGGGCGGACCTCGACCTCGGCGGTGAAGACCAGCTGGCCCTCGCCGGCCTTGGCCGGGATCTCGGTGACCTCGACCTCGGGCTGGCCGAGCGGGCGCAGGCTCTCCTCGCTCGCGGCCTGGCGGTAGAAGCCGGACAGGCCGTCGTTGACGGCGTGCTCGATGACGGCGCCCCAGCCGACGCGCTGGTCGATCACGCGCGGCGGGACCTTGCCCTTGCGGAAGCCGGGGATGTTCACCTGCTCCGCGATGTGCTGGTAGGCGTGCTCGATGCTCGGCTTGAGCTCGTCGTACTCCACCTCGACGGTCAGCTTGACCTTGGTGGGGTCCAGGGTCTCGACGGCGCTCTTCACTTCGATGATCTCCAACTGATCGGGGTGGGCCGGCGTCCGGCCGGGGACGGCTCCGCACGCAGGCGTACGGGCAACCGTTCCATGGTACGCGAGCGGTCAAGCGCCGCGGTCAGGCCGACGTGCGCGGACCCGGGCGCTGGACCACCAGGGCGACGGCGAGCCCGACGACGGCGGTCGCGACGACGGTCTGCCACCGCAGACCCACGACGCCCAGAACGTCGAGCAGCACGGCCATGACCATCTGGCCGCCGACGACCGTCAGCGTGAGGACGAACGTGCCGAGGTGGCGCACCGCGTAGGCGGCCGCCACGGTGATGAGCGTCCCCAGCGGGCCGCCCAGGTAGAGCCACCACTGCCCGGGCAGCGTGACGCCGTCGAGCCCGCCGAGGGGCGCGGCCAGCGCGCAGACGACGGAGATGCCGACGAGACCGCCCGTGACCGAGGTGAGGGTCGCGATCACCGGGTCGCCCGTGAGCTGCGTGACCCGGCCGTTCCCGGCCTGCTGCCCGCACAGGACGGCGCCGCCGACGAACAGCGCGACGCCGGCGAGCACGGCACCCCACCCCGCGTCGGTCGTCACGCCGCCGAGCACCGCGACGCCCAGGCCCACGAGCGCCGCGAGTCCCGCGGCGACCCGGCGCGGGGTGAGCCGCAGCGGGGCGGGGAGCCCGACGCCGCGCGCGTCGAGCGCGAGGCCCGCGACCGTCTGGCCGGCGACCGAGCACACGGACGCGACCGCGACGCCGACGAGCGGGACCCCGGCGGCCATGGCGACGACGATCGGGACGCTGCACAGCCCGACCGCGAACCACCACCAGGACGCGGAGGTGCGCAGGACGTGGAGCGTGGAGCGGACCCGGCGACGGGCGACCACCACGAGCACCGTCGCGACGAAGGTCCCGACGTAGGAGAGCCAGGCCGCGACCACGGGGCCGGTCCCGGCGGCGGCGAGGTCCCCGTTGAGCCGCCCCTGGAGCGACAGCACCGCACCGCTGCCCGCGGCGACCAGGGCCGCGAGCGTGACCCGGGTCGCCGGGCCGGACGCGGGAGCGGTCGGGGTCACGGGCACCTCTCGAGGACGGGGCCGACGCGACGGCCCGGACGTCGACGACGCCCCGCGACGCCCCGGGAGGGGCACCGCGCGAAGGTCGGGGTGACAGGATTTGAACCTGCGACCTTCCGCTCCCAAAGCGGACGCGCTACCAACCTGCGCCACACCCCGTCGCCCGCCGCGGCGGCGGGCCAGGGCAAGTGTACTGGCGGGTGGGAGCGCCTTCGTCGGCGCAGGGCACCCACCCGGGCGGACGGCGGGCAGACGGCGGGCAGAGCCACCGGGGTTTGCTAAGGTTGCGGCCGCAGGTCGGCGCCGCGCCGGTCCTCGGCTCTCCGGCCGAGGAGCCCGGATCCCGGTCCCACGGCCCGCGCGGGCGTAGCTCAATGGTAGAGCCCCAGTCTTCCAAACTGGCTACGCGGGTTCGATTCCCGTCGCCCGCTCCCGCACGTCCGGGCTCCGTCCCGAACGTGGATGCCGAACGTCTCGAGGGGCGCACCGCCAGACCGGCGGGGCGCCCCTCGTCGTCTCGCCCGCACACCGGCTTCCCCCGACCTGACGACCGTCTCGTGGACGGCGTTGCAGGGTCCGGACGCGGACCGATAGCCTCGGGGTCACACGCGCCGCCCGCAGGCCCGGACCTCCGGGCGACCGCGGCGCGACCGACCAGGAGGAGCGAGGAATGACCGCGACGATCGCGCGTCCCGCACCGCTGCACCGCGCCGTGTCGCGCGTCTCCTGTTGTCGCTGTCTCGGCTGTCGCTGACGACCCGCCGCCGTCCCGCGCGCCTCTGCGCGCCGCACCCCGGCCGCCGGTCCGCACGAGCCCCCGCCGTCGCGCGCGCGCCCGCAGCATCCCCGCGAGACGCTGGGCACCGTGGCCGCGGGACGCGACGGCCCCCGTCCCCTGATCGGTACCCCCACCCCGGCTCACCCCGAGCCGTCGACAGAAGAGGAAGACATGGCACGCATCTACGACGACGTCACGCAGCTCGTCGGCAACACCCCCCTGGTCCGTCTCAACAAGCTCACGGACGGTCTCGGCGCCACCGTCGTGGGCAAGCTCGAGTTCTACAACCCGGCGAACTCGGTCAAGGACCGCATCGGCGTGGCGATCATCGACGCCGCCGAGGCGTCGGGGGAGCTCAAGCCCGGCGGGACGATCGTCGAGGCCACCTCCGGCAACACCGGTATCGCGCTCGCGATGGTCGGCGCCGCGCGCGGCTACGACGTCGTGCTGACGATGCCCGAGACGATGTCGAAGGAGCGGCGCGCGCTGCTCCGTGCGTTCGGTGCCGAGCTCATCCTGACGCCGGGGTCCGAGGGCATGAAGGGCGCCGTCAACCGTGCGGACGAGGTCGTCGCCGAGCGCGACGGCGCGATCCTCGCGCGCCAGTTCGCCAACGAGGCCAACCCCGAGATCCACCGCCGCACCACGGCGGAGGAGATCTGGGCCGACACGGACGGCGCCGTCGACATCGTCGTCGCGGGGATCGGCACAGGGGGCACGATCACGGGCGTCGGCCAGGTGCTCAAGGAGCGCAAGCCCGGCGTGCAGATCGTCGCGGTCGAGCCCGAGGAGTCGGCCATCCTCAACGGCGGCCAGCCCGGCCCGCACAAGATCCAGGGCATCGGCGCAAACTTCGTGCCCGAGATCCTCGACACCTCGGTCTACGACGAGGTCATCGACGTCAACGCCGAGACCGCGGTCGAGTTCGCGCGCCGCGCCGCGAAGGAGGAGGGTCTGCTGGTCGGCATCTCGTCCGGCGCCGCGATCGCCGCCGCGCTCCAGCTCGCCGCGCGCCCCGAGAACGCGGGCAAGCTCATCGTGACGATCATCCCCTCGTTCGGTGAGCGCTACCTGTCCTCCGTGCTCTACGCCGACCTGCTGGACTGACGTGACCGACCCGCGTCCCCACCACCGGACGGCCGGCTACCGGCTGCGCCGGTTCGTGCGCGTGCTCGGCGAGGACCTCGAGGCGGCCCGGCGGCGGGACCCCGCCGCCCGCAGCCGCCTCGAGGTCGCGCTGGCGTACCCGGGCGTGCACGCCGTGTGGGCCTACCGGCTCGCGCACCGCATGTGGCGCGAGCCCCTGCTGCGCCTCCCGGCACGCCTCGTCTCGCAGGCGGCGCGGGCGCTGACCGGCGTGGAGATCCACCCCGGCGCGCGCATCGGGCGGCGCCTGTTCATCGACCACGGCATGGGGGTCGTCGTGGGCGAGACGGCGGTCGTCGGCGACGACGTGGTGCTCTTCCACACGTCCACCCTCGGCGGGCGGTCGATGAAGCGCGGCAAGCGGCACCCGACGCTCGGGGACCGTGTCGTCGTCGGGGCGGGAGCGAAGATCCTCGGGCCGGTCTGGATCGGCGACGACGTGCAGGTGGGGGCCAACGCCGTCGTCGTCAAGGACGTCCCCGCCGGGGCGGTCGCGGTCGGGGTCCCGGCGAAGATCCGCACGCCCGCCGCCGGGCCCGCGGCACGGGACGCCGTCGAGGACCCGTCGCTCCTCATCGAGTACGTCATCTGAGCGCACGGACGCGGGGCCGCCGTCGGGGACGACGGCGGCCCCGTCCTCGAACACGTTTGTTCTAGTTTCCCTAGAACAACTAGACTGGCCTCGTGATGTTCCGCATCGACCCGCAGGCCGACGAGCCGCTGTTCGCGCAGCTCGTCGCCCAGGTGCGCCTGGGCGTCGTCCAGGGGCGGCTCGCCCCGGGCGAACGGCTCCCCGCGGCCCGTGAGCTCGCGGAGGCGCTCGACGTCAACGTGCACACCGTGCTGCGCGCCTACCAGGAGCTGCGCGACGAGGGTCTCGTCGACCTCCGCCGCGGGCGCGGCGCCGTCGTCACGGCACCCGCCGCCGTCGACCTCACGTCGCTGCGGGCCGCCGTCGACCGTGTCGCGGCCGAGGCCCGCGCCCTCGCGCTGCCGCCCGAGACCGTCCTGACCCTCGTGAAGGAGGCCCTCCGATGACCCCAGCCACCCCGCGCCGCTCGCCCGGACGACCGACCGAGGACGGTCTCCGGCGCCCGGACGACCACCGCGCGCTCGCGCTCCTCGTCGGCGCCGCGGGAGCGGTCGTCACCGTGGTCGCGGCGCTCGTCGCGATGAGCTGGTCGGCGGACCTCCCCGACCCCGTGGCGATCCACTGGGGCACGGGCGGCGCGGACGGCTTCGCGTCCCTCGGTGCGGCCGTGGCGGGGAGCACGGTCCTGGGCCTGGTCACCTCTGCGGCATTCGCCGCGATGACGGCGTTCCTGGGGCGGTCGGCCGCGAACCGACGGGTCGCCGCAGGGGTCGCCGTCGGGCTCCCGGTCATGCTCGCCGTCCTCACCCTCGCGTCGCTCTGGATCCAGCGCGGCCTCGCCGACGCCCACGACGTCGGCGGCGTGAGCGCCGTCACGGCCGTCGCGCTGGGCGCCGGCCTCCTCGTGGGCATCGCGGTCGGGGTCCTGGTCCCGGGCGACCGCCCGGACCCGACCGACGCCGGGGTCCCCGACGACGCGCCCCGGGTCGCCCTGCGCGCGGGCGAGCGCGCCGCGTGGGTCGGGCGCGTGAGCGGCGGCCCGACGGTGCTCGTCGCGATGGGTGCGATCGTCCTCACCACGGTCCTGGCGCTCGTCCTGCGCGAGTGGGCGCTCCTCCTCGTGCCGGTGGTCCTGGGACTCCTGCTCGCCGCGATGATGTCGTGGGTCGTGCGGGTCGACGAGGGCGGGCTGTCGGTCCGGTCGACGCTCGGGTTCCCTCGCACACGCGTCCCGGTGGACGAGGTGGTGCGGGCCGACGTCGCGGACGTCTCGCCGCTGCGCGACTTCGGCGGCTGGGGTTGGCGTGCCGGGCGCGGCGGCGCCGTCGGCATCGTCGTCCGTGCCGGCGAGTCGCTGCGCGTCGAGCGCACGGGCGGCCGCGCGCTCGTGGTCACGGTCGACGACGCCGGCACCGCGGCGGCGCTCCTCAACACCCTCGCCGACCGAGCCCGCCGGATCGGCTAGTCTGGAGCGGGGCGGTACCCGAGACTCCGCGTACCGGATATCCCCTGCCCGGCGCGCGACCGGGTACCGCCCGCACCACGACCCCGCGCACGACGCCCCGGCACGACGCCGGACGCACGGTTGCGCGGGCGCACCCGTACGACGACCCTCGACGAGGAGGAGCCCGCATGCGTCTCGGCATCCACACCGGCTACTGGTCGGCCGGCCCCCCGGACGGCATCCAGGACGCGGTCGTCGCGGCGGACCGCCTCGGCGTCGACTCCGTGTGGACGGCGGAGGCCTACGGCTCCGACGCCTTCACGCCGCTCGCGTGGTGGGGCTCGCGCACGTCCCGGATCCGCCTCGGCACCGCCGTCGCGCAGCTCTCCGCCCGCACCCCGACCGCCACCGCGATGGCCGCGCTGACGATGGACCACCTCTCGGGCGGGCGGTTCGTCCTCGGGCTCGGTGTCTCGGGCCCGCAGGTCGTCGAGGGCTGGTACGGGCAGCCGTACGCCCGCCCGCTCGCCCGCACGCGCGAGTACGTCCAGGTCGTGCGCGACGTCCTGCGCCGCGAGGCGCCCGTCACGTCGGCCGGTCCGCACTACCCGCTCCCCCTGCCCGAGGGCACGGGCCTGGGCAAGCCGCTGCGCTCGACCGTGCACCCGCTGCGCGCGGACCTGCCGATCCACCTCGCCGCCGAGGGTCCCAAGAACATCGCGCTCGCGGCCGAGATCGCGGACGGGTGGCTCCCGCTCTTCTACTCCCCCCGCATGGACGCGACGTTCCGCGAGCTCCTCGCGGACGGGTTCGCGAAGCGCTCCCCCGAGCGGTCCCCCGAGACCGCGTTCGAGGTGAGCGCGACGGTGCCCGTCGTCGTGCGCGAGCACGTCGAGCAGGCCGCGGACCAGGTCCGCCCGTTCCTCGCGCTGTACGTGGGCGGCATGGGTGCCAAGGGCGCGAACTTCCACCGCGACGCGCTCGACCGCCTCGGGTACGCCGAGGCGTGCGACGAGATCCAGGCGCACTACCTCGCCGGGCGCAAGGACCTCGCGGCCGCCGCCGTCCCGACGGCGATGGTCGAGGACGTCGCGCTCGTCGGCCCCCCGGAGAAGATCGCGCGGGACCTCGCCGCGTGGCGCGACACCGCCGTGACGACGCTCCTCGTCCAGGGCGACGCGACGGCCGTGCAGACGCTCGCCCCGCTCCTCGCGCCCCGACCCCCTCGCTGAGCGCGGCGTATCTGTCGTCCCGCGGTCGCTCGGACGACAGGTGCCCCGCGCTAACGGTCGGGGGTGTCGTCCTCGGGGAACCAGACCGCGCGGCGCAGGTCGACGCGGCGGCCGTCGCGCGACAGCGGGCACCCCTCGGCGCGCAGCTCGGTGAGCGCCGCGTCGAGGTGGTGCGCGGGCGGCGAGCCGGCCGCGTTGACGACACGCCACCACGGGACCGGCGCGCCGTCGTCGTCCACGCCGGACGACCCCGCGAGCACCTGCCCGACCTGTCGCGGGCCCCCGCGGTGCAGCGTCTCCGCGACGATCTCCGCGACGAGCCCGTACGTCATGGCGCGCGCCGGCGGGATGCGCCGGACGAGCGCGAGCACGGCGCCCGCGTACTCGGCGGCGAGCGCCGTGCGGTCCGTGCCGGCGTCGCCGACCCGGGTCCCGTCCTCGGTCGAGCCTCCCGTGCGTCGTGCCATGGGTCCCGACCCTAGCCGCCGCATTTGTCCTGGCGCGACGCGTGCCGAGCCAGGAGGATCGAGGCCATGAGCGACCACCGCCCCGCGCGACTCCCCGACGGCTACGAGCTCGTCCCTCTCTCGGCGTCCGACCTCCGCGACGTGCTGGAGCTCGACACCACGACGTTCCCGTCCCCGGTCGAGGTCGACGAGCTCGTCGACCTCCCGTTCCCGCTCACGTGGGAGCGCACGCTCGGCGTGACGGTCGAGCACGAGGACGACGACGCGCCGCCCGTCGACGGCGCGCGTCCCGTGCGTCGCGAGCTCGTCGGGATGCACGCCTCGTACCCGTTCGCGCGGTTCCCCGTCCCCGGGGCGACCGCCCCGGTCGCCGGTCTCACGTGGGTGGGCGTCCACCCCGGGCACCGCCGCCGCGGGATCCTCTCCGCCATGATCGACACGCACCTCGCGCGGTGCCGCGAGCGCGGCGAGCCCGTGTCGGCGCTCTTCGCCGCGGAGGCGGCCATCTACGGGCGCTTCGGCTACGGCAAGGCCGCGGACGACGTCCGCCTCACGGTCCCGCGCGGCGTCGCGCTGCGCGACGTCCCCGGCGCCGAGCGCCACACCGTGCGCATCGAGCGGGCCGACCGCGAGCGCCACGGCGCGCTCGTCGCCGCGCTCCACGAGCAGGTCGGCACCGACCCGACCGGTCAGGGTGCCGGGATCAACCGGCCCGGCTGGGCGACGCGGGAGACGCCCGAGCTCCAGGCCACGTTCTGGGACGACGCGAAGGTGTGGCGCAAGGACCGCGAGCCGACGCGCATCGCGATCGTCGAGCTCGACGGCGAGCCGCGCGGGTACGCGCGGTTCCACCGCAAGCTGTCCTGGGAGGTCACCGGGCCGCGCGGACCCGTGAGCACGGGCGAGGTCGTCGCGCTGGGCGCCGCGGCGGCACGCGCGCTGTGGGGCGTGCTCACCGACCTCGACCTCACGCACGAGGTGACGCCCTTCATGCTGCCGGTCGACGACGTCGTCACGAGCCTCCTCGTGGACCCGCGCTCCGCGTCGCCACGCCTCGCGGACAACCTCTGGGTGCGCGTCGTGGACGTCCCGGCCGCGCTCGCCGCGCGGCGCTACGCGGCGGACGTGGACGTGGTCCTGCACGTCACGGACGAGCGCCTGCCGCACAACGCGGGGCGCTGGCGGCTGCGTGCCGGGGCCTTCGGGGACGCGACGGCCGAGCGCACCGAGGACGCGGCGGACCTCTCGCTCGACGTGCGCGAGCTCGGCGCCGCGTATCTCGGCGGGACGTCGCTCGCGGCCCTCGGCGCCGCGGGTCTCGTCACCGAGCACTCCCCCGGCGCCCTCGCCCGCGCGGGCGCGGCGTTCGGCTGGCCCGTCGCCCCGGTGTGCAGCTGGGTCTTCTGAGGCTCACGCCTGGCAGACGCCGCACCAGTAGAGGTTGCGGCCGGCGAGCTCCTTGAGCAGCACGGGCGTGCCGCACACGCGGCACGGCAGCCCGTCGCGGTGGTAGACGTAGAACGCCTCGTCCGCCGGGACCGCGTCGGGCGCGTCGTCGGTGTTCTGCCGCACGCGGCGGCGCCCTGGCGGCGCCTCGTCGACGTCGGTCGCGGGGGCCGCGCCGTCGCGGTCCTCGGGCCGGGTCGTGACGATGGCGCCCGTCCGGGTGCCGTCGCGCATGAGCACGACGAGGTCGTCCCACAGGGCGCGCAGGTCCTCGGCGGGCACGTCGCGACCCGGGCGCATCGGGTCGAGCCGCGCGCGGAACAAGGACTCCGCGCGGTAGATGTTGCCGACGCCGGCGACGACGTCCTGGTTCATGAGGAGCAGCCCGACGGCGCTGCGCGAGCGCCCCACGGCGGCGACGAACTCCTCGCGCGGGTCGCCCTCGCCGGGAGCGGCGTCGCGGATCGGGTCGGGCCCGAGCCGGTCCTCGACGGCCCGCTTCTCCTCCCCCGTGACCACCTCGCACGCTGTCGGCCCGGTGAGGTCCGCGACGGCGTGCGACCCCACGAGCCGCACGCGCACCGCGCCGCGGGGCGGCGGGGGCGACCACGCGTCGTCGGGCCCGGGCTCGGGCGCACCCGGCCCCGCCGGGACCGTCTCGCGCTCCCCGATACGGCGCCGCGGGGCGCCGATCGCGTGCACGACGGCGGTGCTGCCGTCGCCCGCGAACGTCCAGGCGCCGTAGAGGCCGAGGTGGACGCGGAGCCAGCGCACGCCGTCGGGCCGCGCGGCGGTCCCCTGACCGAGGAGCGTCGGGTCGGCGAACCCGAGGAAGAGCTGCTTGCCCCACGCCTCGCTCGCGACGAGCACGTGCCCGTCGAGCACGGCCGCGCCCGCGGCGAACCGGCCCTGCGGGCTGGTCACCGCGAGCGTCTCGCCCGTGAAGAGCTCGCCGAACGCGCGGGCGAGCCGGTGGACGGTGTGCCCCTCCGGCACGTCAGGCGGAGGTGCCGCGCGTCGCCTCGTACGCCGCGAGCTGGTCGATCCGCCGCTGGTGGCGCGGGTCGCCGCTGAACGGCTCGGCGAGGAACGCGTCGACGAGCTCGACGGCCTCGTCGACCGAGTGCTGGCGTGCACCCACCGCGACGACGTTCGCGTCGTTGTGCTGGCGGCCGAGGCGTGCGGTCTCGAGGTTCCACGCGAGCGCGGCGCGGACGCCGACGACCTTGTTGGCCGCGATCTGCTCCCCGTTGCCCGATCCGCCGATCACGACGCCGAGCGAGCCCGGCTCGGCGGCGACCGCCTCGCCCGCCGCGAAGCAGAACGACGGGTAGTCGTCCTGCGCGTCGTAGGTGTGGGCCCCGTGGTCGACGACGTCGTGCCCCGCGGCCTCGAGGTGCTCGACGAGATGGGTCTTGAGCTCGTAGCCGGCGTGGTCCGCGGCGAGGTGAACGCGCATGGGCCCATCATGCCCCAGCAGGGCACCGGGACGTCGGGGGGAGGCCGTAGCCTGAGACGCATGACACAGACCTCCCCGACGTCCACGCCCGCGTCCTCGTCCGGCACCGTCGGCACCGTCGGCACCGAGCGCTCCGGCATCGACCTGGACGCGCTGGACCCCGTCGTCCGGCCGCAGGACGACCTGTACCGCCACGTCAACGGGCGCTGGCTCGCGACGCACGAGATCCCCGCCGACCGCGCCATGGACGGCGCGTTCCGCGCCCTGCACGACCAGGCCGAGGTCCACGTGCGCGAGATCATCACCGACCTCGGCGCACAGGTCGCCTCCGGCGCCGGGGACGTCGGCGCGGACGCCGCGAAGGTCGGCGCTCTCTACGCGAGCTTCATGGACACCGACCGGATCGAGGCGCTGGGCACGACCCCGCTCCAGACCGACCTCGCGCTGATCGCGGCCGCGACGACGCAGGCCGAGCTCACCGGCACGCTCGGCGCGCTCCAGCGCACCGGGGGCGCGGGCGCCGTCGGCTTCTGGGTGGACAACGACGCGAAGGACCCCGAGCGGTACGTCGCCTACCTCTTCCAGTCCGGGCTCGGGCTGCCCGACGAGGCGTACTACCGGGAGGACCAGTACGCGCCGGTGCGCGAGAAGTACGTGCCGCACGTCGCGCGCATGCTCGCCCTCGCGGGCGTCACCGCCGAGACGTGGGGCGCGGCCCCCGAGGACGCGGCCGTGCGGGTGCTGGCGCTCGAGACGAGGCTGGCTGCGAAGCACTGGGACGTCGTCCGCGACCGCGACGCCGACCTCACGTACAACCCCCGCACGCTCGCCGCGCTCGCCGACGAGGCGCCCGGGTTCGACTGGCGCGCGTGGGTCCTCGCGCTCGGCGCCCCGCAGGGCTCGCTGGACGACGTCGTCGTGCGCGAGCCGGACTTCGCGGCCGGCTTCGCGGAGCTCTGGGCGAGCGAGCCGCTCGAGGACTGGAAGCTCTGGATGGTGTACCACCTGGTCACCGCCCGCGCGCCGTACCTCACCGACGAGGTCGTCGAGGCCAACTTCGACTTCTACGGCCGCACGCTGTCGGGCGCGCAGGAGGTGCGCGAGCGCTGGAAGCGCGGCGTCTCCGTCGTCGAGGGCGCGCTCGGCGAGGCCGTGGGCGCGCAGTACGTGGCCCGGCACTTCCCGCCCGCGCACAAGGCGCGCATGGAGGAGCTCGTCGCCTACCTCGTCGCCGCGTACCGCGAGTCGATCACGACGCTCGAGTGGATGACGGACGAGACCAAGGAGAAGGCGCTCGCCAAGCTCGAGGCCTTCACCCCGAAGATCGGCTACCCGGTGAAGTGGCGCGACTACTCGGCGCTCGTCGTCGAGGCGGACGACCTCGTCGGCAACGTCCGCCGCGCCCACGCGTTCGAGCAGGACCGCGAGCTCGGCAAGATCGGCAAGCCGCTGGACCGCGACGAGTGGTTCATGACCCCGCAGACCGTCAACGCGTACTACAACCCGGGCATGAACGAGATCGTCTTCCCCGCCGCGATCCTCCAGCCCCCGTTCTTCGACCCCGAGGCCGAGGACGCGGTGAACTACGGCGGCATCGGCGCCGTGATCGGGCACGAGATCGGCCACGGCTTCGACGACCAGGGCTCCAAGTACGACGGCGCGGGCCGGCTCGAGGACTGGTGGACGACGACGGACCGCGAGGAGTTCGAGAAGCGCACCAAGGCGCTCATCGCCCAGTACGACGCGTTCCGCCCCGCCCAGCTCGGCGAGGACGGGCCGCACGTCAACGGCGCGCTGACGATCGGCGAGAACATCGGCGACCTCGGGGGCCTGTCGATCGCGCTCAAGGCCTACCGCATCGCGCTCGGCCGACCGCTCGACGAGGCGCCCGTCGTCGACGGGCTCACGGGGATCGAGCGCGTGTTCCTCGGCTGGGCGCAGGTCTGGCAGTCCAAGGGCCGGGACGAGGAGGTCGTGCGCCGCATCGCGACCGACCCGCACTCCCCCAACGAGTTCCGCTGCAACGGCGTGGTCCGCAACGTCGACGAGTTCTACGCCGCCTACGACGTGCAGCCGGGCGACGCCCTGTACCTCGCCCCTGAGGAGCGCGTGCGCATCTGGTGACGTGAGGAGCGCGAAGGGCCCGCGGCGGTACGCCCGCCGCGGGCCCTTCGTGCCTGCCGGGACCGCCCGGCTTCGCTCCGAGCGGCTCTCAGCCGCTCAGCCTCTCAGAGCGTCCGGATGCCGGCGCGGGCGATGGTGAAGCCCTTGCCCGTCGCGTCGTCGCGGCACGTCATGCCCGTCTCCGCGCTGTCGCACGTGAACGGGCCGACCGTCTTGGACGTGCCGTAGTCCAGGATCGCGGTGTCGCCCGGCGCGGGCTGAGGCTGCTCGGCCGCCGGGACGCAGGGCTGCTCGACGCTGCCGTCGGCGCCGAGGACGACCTTGTACCCGACCGTGCCGTCGCAGCCCGCCACGGGCGCCGGCTGGGTGCCGAGCTGGGCGATCACGCACGTCGCGCTGACGTCGGTGACCTCGCACGTGATGTTGCGCGACTCCGACGCGAACGTCTCGGACACGGTGGGCTCGGCCGGGGGCGCTTCCTCGGTCCCCTCCGTGGCGGTCGCAGACGGGGGCGGGGTCGCGCCGCCCGCGGGATCGCCGTCGTCCCCGCCCCCGAGGAGGGAGATCGCGAACACGATCGCGCCGATGACGAGCAGCGCGTCGACCACGATGAACGCGATCCACCCGGGGCTCAGCCGGTCCGACCTGCGGCCACCGCCGCCGGTGCTCCCACCGCGCCCGGCAGGGGGTCGGGGTGTCGCGCCCGACCCGCCCGCACCGGCCGCGGCAGCGGTCGGCGCGACCGACGCCGGCGGGTGGTAGGCGGGCTGAGGCTGCTGGGGCGCGGCCGAGGCGTAGCCCGCCGGCACCCCTGGCTCGTACCCGGGAGCCGCGTACGCGCTCGTCGGCGCGTAGCCGGTCGACGCGGCGTCCGCGGGCGCGTAGACCGGTCGGCTCGCGGCGGTCCCGACGGGAGCGGCGACACCGAACCCGTTCTGCTCGGTCGCGTAGCGCACCCGCTGCGGGGGCACCGGTGCGGGCACCGCGGGCTGGGCCGCGGTGGGGAGCTCCGTGATCGGCGTGACGTGCTGGACGGTCGTCGGCTGGAACGACGACGCGTCGACGGTCGGCTGCCCGTCCGCCGGCGTGGCGCGGGGCGCCTGGGCCGTCGGCCCGCTCGTGGGCGCGAACGACGGCGGCACGGCGGCCGCGGCGCCCGGCACCGGGCCGGCGAACGCCTGCGTCGGCTGGGCGTCGTCCCTCCCGACCGCGCGCCCCGGCGCGCCGCCAGGGGGCGGCGGCGGTGGTGGCACGGGTGCGTTCGGGGACATGCGGCTCCTCGCGGGCTCCTCGTCGGACTCACCCGGCAGGACCGGGCGGCGGGCGCTCCTGACACCGCCCGCAACCTGACGAAGCATGGCACGAGGCACCCGTGCGGGTCGAACCCCGCCGACGGCCGGACGGTCCCGTCGGCGGGGTCGCGGTGCCCGACCGGGTCAGTCGAAGACGGGCCCCTGGGTCCGCGTGCGCTTGAGCTCGAAGAAGCCGGGGGTGCTCGCGACGAGCACGCACCCGTCCCACAGCCGACCTGCGGCTTCGCCCTTCGGGGCGGGCGTCACGACCGGGCCGAAGAACGCGGTGTCGCCGAACGCGACGACCGGGGTGCCGACGTCCTCGCCGACGCGCCCGATCCCCTCGGCGTGCGACGCGCGGAGCTGCTCGTCGTAGGCGTCGGAGCCCGCGGCCTCCGCGAGCGACGCGGGCAGGCCCACCTCCGCGAGCGCCTCGAGCAGCACCGCGTCGTAGTCCGTGCGGCCGCCCGGGTGCAGGCGCGTCCCGATCGCGTCGTAGAGCGGCTTGACGACCTCCTCGCCGTGCTCGACGCGCGCGGCGGTGACCACGCGCACCGGGCCCCACGCCTTCTCCATGAGCTCGCGGTACTCCTCCGGCAGGTCCCGGCCGTCGTTGAGCACGGCGAGGCTCATGACGTGCCAGCGGACGGTGACGTCGCGAACCTGCTCGACCTCGCCCATCCAGCGGCTCGTCATCCATGCCCACGGGCACACGGGGTCGAACCAGAAGTCGGCGACGCGCACGGCGTCCTCGGTCGCGGTGGTGCCGGACGTCGCGGTGAGGGTCACGGGTCGGGTCTCCTTCGTCGTGGGTGGCGCCCGGTGGACCCGGGTCGCCGGAGTGGCAGGGCGGCGCGCGCGGACGGCCGACGCCGTCGCCCACCCAGTCTCGACACCGGGCGGCCGCAGCGTATTCCCGGAAGGTATTCCCGGGGGCGGGCGCGGGCGCCCGTGGGATGATCGTCCGTGGCCCACAGGCCGCCGTCGAGGCCGCCCGGCCCGACCCGAGACCGAGGAGATGCAGTGCCCGGAGAGAACCTCACCCGCGCCGAGGCGAGCGAGCGCGCGGCGATCGTCGACGTCCAGTCCTACGAGGTCGACCTCGACCTCACGACGGGGGCGACGACGTTCGCGTCGACGACCGTGGTGCGGTTCACCGCGACCGAGGGGGCGAGCACCTTCGTCGACCTCGTCGCCCCGACCGTGCGCGAGGTCGTGCTCAACGGGCGCTCCCTCGATCCGGCAGAGGTCTTCGCGGACTCACGCATCGCGCTCGAGGGCCTGGCGGCCGACAACGAGCTGCGCGTCGTCGCCGACTGCGCGTACACGAACACCGGCGAGGGGCTGCACCGGTTCGTCGACCCGGTCGACGGCGAGGTCTACCTCTACACCCAGTTCGAGGTCCCCGACTCGCGCCGCGTGTTCGCCGTCTTCGAGCAGCCCGACCTCAAGGCGACGTTCGCGTTCACGGTCGCCGCCCCCGCGGCGTGGGAGGTCGTGAGCAACCAGCCGACGCCGGCGCCCGAGGCGCTCGGCACGAAGGCCGACCCGACGGGCACCGGCGTCGGCGACGTCGAGGTCGCGCGGTGGGCGTTCGAGCCGACGCCGCGCATCTCCTCCTACATCACCGCGCTCGTCGCGGGCCCGTACGTCGTCGAGCGCAGCGAGCTCACGTCGTCGGACGGCCGCACCATCCCGCTCGGGGTCTTCTGCCGCGCCTCGCTCGCGGACCACATGGACGCCGACTACGTCTTCGACAAGACGCGCGAGGGCTTCACGTTCTTCGAGGCCGCGTTCGAGCACCCGTACCCGTTCGACAAGTACGACCAGCTCTTCGTGCCCGAGTACAACATGGGCGCCATGGAGAACGCGGGGTGCGTGACGTTCACCGAGACCTACGTGTTCCGCTCCAAGGTCACGGACGCCGTCAAGGAGCGCCGCGTCGTGACGATCCTGCACGAGCTCGCCCACATGTGGTTCGGCGATCTCGTCACCATGAAGTGGTGGAACGACCTCTGGCTCAACGAGTCGTTCGCCGAGTACGCCTCCACCCTCGCGACCGCCGAGGCCACCGAGTGGCACGAGGCCTGGACGACGTTCGCCGCGATGGAGAAGTCGTGGGCGTACCGCCAGGACCAGCTCCCCTCGACGCACCCGATCGTCGCGACGATCAACGACCTCGAGGACGTCTTCGTCAACTTCGACGGCATCACCTACGCCAAGGGCGCGTCGGTGCTCAAGCAGCTCGTCGCGTGGGTCGGCAAGGAGCAGTTCCTCGCGGGCGTCGCCGCCTACTTCCGCAAGCACGCATGGGGCAACACCGAGCTGCGCGACCTGCTCGTCGAGCTCGAGGCCACGAGCGGGCGCGACCTCACGCAGTGGTCGGCGCTGTGGCTCGAGACCGCCGGCGTGAACACGCTGCGCCCCGAGTTCGAGCTCGACGCGCACGGGCGCTTCACGACGTTCGCCGTCCTGCAGTCGGCCGCCGCGGACCACCCGACGCTGCGTCCCCACCGTCTCGGCATCGGCCTCTACGACGTGCAGGACGTCGACGGCGGACAGGTCCTGTCCCGGGTCCACCGCGTCGAGGTCGACGTCGACGGCGCCCGCACCGAGATCCCCGAGCTCCTCGGGCTCGACCGTCCGCAGCTCGTCCTGCTCAACGACGACGACCTCGCCTACGCGAAGATCCGCCTCGACGACGCGTCGCTCCAGGTCGCGACCGAGCACCTCGCCGACCTGTCGGACCCGCTGGCCCGCTCTCTCGTCTGGGGTTCCGCGTGGGACGCGACGCGCGACGGCGAGACCCCGGCGAGCGACTACGTCCGCCTCGTGCTCGGCAACATCGCGCGCGAGACCGAGTCGACGACGATCCGCACGACGCTCAACCAGCTCGCGCTCGCCGCGAAGACGTACGTCGCGCCGGAGCGCCGGGACGAGACCCTCGCGCACGTCGGGGACGTGCTCTGGTCGCTCGCGCAGGGCGCCGCCTCGGGCTCCGACCTGCAGTTCCAGCTCGTGAAGTTCTTCGCGCACCTCGCCTCCACCCCCGCGCACGGCGGGGCGCTGCGGTCGCTGCTCGACGGCTCGGCCGCCCTCGACGGGCTCGAGATCGACACCGACCTGCGCTGGGAGATCCTCGAGGGCCTGGTCCTGCTCGACCTCGCGGACGACGCGGAGATCGAGGCGACCCTCGCCGCCGACTCGACCGCGACCGGCCAGCAGTCCGCCGCCCGCGCCCGTGCGACGGTGCCCACCGCCGAGGCGAAGCGCGCGGCGTTCGACCGCCTCGTCGGCTCGGACGACGCGCCCAACGCGATCGTCCGCGCCACGACGCTCGGCTTCCAGCACGTCAACGACCCCGAGTCGCTCGCGCCCCTCGTGGGCGCGTACTTCGACGCGCTGCTGCCGCTGTGGGACCAGCGGTCGTACCACATCGCCGAGGCGCTGGTCACCGGGCTCTACCCGGCGCCGCTCGCGAGCACCGTCCTGCGCGACGCGACGCAGGAGTGGCTCGACGCCAACTCCGACGCCGCCCCTGCGCTGCGCCGCCTGGTCGTCGAGAACCTCGCCGGCATCGAGCGCGCCCTCACCGCGCAGGCCGCCGACGCCTGACGCACCATCGACGAACGCCGGGCCGCTCTGCACGAGGGAGCGGCCCGGCGTTCGTCGTCCCGCCCGTCCGCGACCAGGCGGAACCGGCACGTCGACCAGGCGGGTCAGAGGGCGTCGTTCATCGCCTTCGCGAGGGAGCGCAGGCGGGCGGAGTCGAAGAGGTCCTCCAGCAGGACGACGTTGCCCGACGAGTCGCCGAGCGGCACCTTCCAGTTGGGGTACTCCTGGTCCGTGCCGGGCTGGTTCTGCGAGCGGCGCTCCCCCACGGCGTCGGCGAGCGAGACGCCGAGCAGGACGGCGGGCGTGCTGCGGATCAGGCGGTGCAGGGCCTCCACGAGCTCGCGCTCGGACGGGTCGTCGCCGACGAGCCCGCGCTCGCGCAGGAACGCGACCATGGCGTCGCGCTCGGCACGGGCGGCGCGACGCACGTCGGCGACGTCCTCGGTGAGGACGCCGAGCCGGTCGCGCAGCTCGACGTGCTCGCCCGCGAGGTAGCCGGCGGACGGCGGCAGGTCGTGGGTCGTCACGGTGGCGAGCGCGAGCCGGCGGTAGTCCTCCGGGGGCAGGGGCGTGCCGTCGCCCGTCTTCTCGAACCAGAGCACGGACGTGCCGAGCACGCCGCGGTCGGCGAGGTAGTCACGCACCCAGGGCTCGAACACGCCGAGGTCCTCGCCGATGACGATCGCCCCCGCGCGGTGGGCCTCGAGGCAGAGGATGCCGACGAGGGCCTCGTGGTCGTAGCGGACGTAGGCGCCGGCGTCGGCGCGCGCGCCGCCCGGGATCCACCACAGGCGGAAGAGCCCGATGACGTGGTCGATGCGGATCGCGCCCGCGTGGCGCAGCACGGTCCGCAGCATGTCCCGGTAGGGCGCGTACCCGGCGCGGGCGAGCGCGCGCGGGTGCCAGGGCGGCTGGGACCAGTTCTGGCCCTGCTGGTTGTACATGTCCGGCGGCGCGCCGACGGAGACCCCGGTGGCGAGCACGCCGCGGTGCGCCCAGACGTCGGCGCCCTCGGGGTGCACCCCGACCGCGAGGTCGTGCATGATCCCGACGGACATGCCCGCCTCGCGCGCGGTGCGCTGGGCGGCCCGGAGCTGCTCGTCGGCGACCCACTGGAGCCAGCAGTAGAACTCGACCCGGTCGGCGAGCTGGTCCCGGAGGGCCAAGACGGTCGGCCCGTGCGGGTCGTACGCGCCGGGCGGCCAGTCGCGGTCGCCGTAGTGGTCGGCGAGCGCGCACCACGTCGCGAAGTCCTCGAGGCCCCGCCCCTGCTCGGCACGGAACGCGTCGAGCGACGCCTGTCGCGCGGTCGAGCGCGGCGCCGCGAAGACGACCTCGAGCGCGGCCTTCTTGGCGTCCCACGCGGCGTCGCGGTCGATCGGTCCGGGGTCGGTGTCGAGGTCGCGCACGGGGTCGAACGCCCACTCGACGAGCGAGCGGTCCGCGGCGGACAGGTACCCCGTCTCGCGGATGTCCTCGACACGGACGTAGAGCGGGTTGACGAAGCGCCTGCTCGTCGGCAGGTAGGGCGACGGCGTCATCGGCGTGCGCGGCTCGGCGGCGTGCAGCGGGTTGACGAGCACGAAGTCGGCCCCGGCCTCGCGCGCGGACAGCCAGGCGAGGTCGGCGAGGTCGGAGAGGTCACCGACACCCCAGGAGGCGCGCGAGCGCACCGAGTAGAGCTGGGCCATGAAGCCCCAGGCGCGCCGCTCGAGGACCGCGGCGGGGAGCTCGAGGCGCTGCGGCGTCACGACGAGCGTCGCGCGGGCCTGCGTCCCGTCGCTCTCGGCGTGCAGGTCGTGCCACCCGAGGGGCAGGTCGGCGGGCACCTCGAACGTCGCGCGCCCCACGCGTCGGCCGTCGACCGTGCGCGGCTCGACGAACACGTCGAGCTGGCCGAGGTCGCGGCGCCCGCGTGCGGCCTGTGCCGTGTGCTGCCCGGCCGGCCGGGCGCCGTGGCGCGACGGCTCGGCCTCGAGCTCCACCCACACCTCGACGGCGGACCCGTCGGCGACGTGCACGGGGAGCGGGACGGCGTCGCCCTGCCGCACGACGACGGTCGGCGGCAGCATCTGGCGCCACGCGTCGTCGCGCGAGTGCTCGAGGCTCACCGCCACCTTCTCGGGCGACGAGGCGGGGACACCGAGGGCCTCGAGCACGGCGACGAGCGTCGAGGCGCGGACCTGGCGGCGCGACCCGTCGAAGTCCCAGAAGTCGGACGCGACACCGTGGGCGTCGGCCAGCTGCACCAACGGCTCGGGCAGGTCCGTCTGCGGGGGTTCGCTCACGCCTGCATCCTGCCAGAACGCGGGCCCGCGAGCAGCGCGTTCGCCCGGCGCGCCCAGGGACCGCCCACCTGTCCCAGGTACCCTGCGCTCATGTCCCACCCCCTTCTCGCCCCCGTCCTGCGCCTGCCCGCGGACGTCCCGGAAGAGGTCCGCAACGGCTTCGACCCCAGCAACCCCGACGACTGGTTCGAGTGGTTCGTCGGGGTCCCGCTACGGGTCCTCCTCATCATCGGTATCGGAGCGATCGCGCTCGCGCTCGTGCGCCGCCTCATCCGCAGGATCACCGAGCACATCGCCGACGGGACGCCCGCCCTGCGCAGCAAGCGCCTGCGGGGTGTGGCCGAGTCCGGGGTCGGCAGCGTCCTGCTGCGCGCGAACCCGCTCGCGTCCGCGCGACGGGCCCAGCGCGCGCGGACGGTGGGCTCGGTGCTGCGGTCCGTCGCCAACATCGTCATCGGGGCGACGATCGTGCTCCTCGTGCTCACGGAGCTGGGCGTGAACATCGCGCCGTTCCTCGCCTCGGCAGGCATCGCGGGCGTCGCGCTCGGCTTCGGCGCGCAGAGCCTCGTCAAGGACTTCCTGTCCGGGACGTTCATGCTGCTCGAGGACCAGTACGGCGTCGGCGACACCGTCGACTTCGGCGAGGTGACGGGCACCGTCGAGGAGGTCGCGCTGCGCGTCACGAAGGTGCGCGACGGCAACGGGACCCTGTGGTTCGTGCGCAACGGGGAGATCCTGCGCACGGGGAACAAGACCCAGGAGTGGGGCCGCGCCGTGGTCGATGTGCGCGTCGCGTACTGGGCGGACGTCGAGGCGGTGCGCGCGGCGCTGCTCGCCGCGGCCGAGGACGTCGGGGCCGACCCCGTGCTCGGCACGTACTTCCTGGAGCCGCCGGAGGTCACGGGCATCGAGTCGATGACGGCGGAGGCGCTGCTGCTCAAGGTGCAGGTCAAGACGCAGGCCGCGATGCAGTGGGAGGTGGCGCGCGCCCTGCGCACCCGCGTCCGGCAGGGGTTGTCCGACGCGCGGATCCCCCTCGCGGGGGCGCAGCAGGTGGTCGTCCTCGACCACTCACCGTCCGTGCCGGACGACCGGCCCGACGACGGTGCCGGCACCTCGGGGCGGGACGAGCAGGCGGCGCGCGGCCGGCGCGGTGCCGCGGCGGCGTCCGTCGTGCAGGACCGCACCGGGGGCGCGGCCGGGCCGACCGCCTGAGCCGGGTGGCGCCGTCGGGCACGCGGACCGACGGCGCCGGCCCTCCGCGCCGGAGGGCCGCAGGGGTCAGCGCAGGCCGTCGAGCTCCGCGGCGAGGTTGTCGGCCTCCGGGCCGACGATGACCTGGACGACGCGGCCCGAGCGCACGACGCCGAACGCGCCGGTCGCCTTGAGGCGCGCCTCGTCGACGAGCTGCGGGTCGGTCACCTCGACGCGCAGGCGGGTGATGCACGGTTCCAGGTCGACCACGTTGCCCTGCCCCCCGAGGGCTTCGAGGATCTGCTGTGCCTTCTGGTCCGAGGGGGTGCTCATCGAAAGTGTCTCCTGAGGCGAGTCGCGGGTGGGATCCGCGCGCGGGATCCGGGGTGTCGGGGTGCCGTGCACCTGGGATCAGCCTAGTCTCCTCGCGAGGTTGTCACCGGATCGACGCGGGCCCGCAACCACGGCGCAACAGACGTGTGCCGAGCGCGTGCGACGGTCGGGACGGTGGCGGGCACGCGTGCGCACCGGCCCGGGCACCCGGGTCGCACGCCCGAGACGGACAGGAGCGAGGTCGTGACGGGCGGAGTTCAGGACGAGGCACGGCAGGTCATCACGGGCATCGGCGTGTGCCCCGGGACGGTGGTCGGGCCGGTGGTGCTCATGCCGGAGCCGATCGCGGAGCCCGCGCCCGGGCTGCGGATGGGTCCGCGCGAGGACCACGAGGCGCAGGCCCGGCGCGTCGACGCCGCGGCCGCGCAGGTCGCCGGCGACCTCCAGCGCGCCGCGGACGCCGCCGACGGCGAGACGCGCGACGTGCTCGAGGCGACGGCGGCGATGGCGAGCGACCCCACCCTGGCCGCCGACGCGCGACGCCGCGTCCTCGAGGAGCACCTGGTGCCCGAGCGCGCGGTGTGGGAGGCCGCGGAGGAGGTCGTGCGGCAGTTCACGGAGCTCGGCGGGTACTTCGCCGAGCGTGCCCGCGACGTCGCCGACGTGCGCGACCGGCTCGTCGCGGCGCTCACGGACCGCCCCGCGCCCGGTGTGCCCGAGCACACGGAGCCGTTCGTGCTCGTGGCGCCCGACCTCGCGCCGTCGGCCACCGCCGCCCTCGACCCCGCGCGCGTGCTCGCGATCGTCACCGACGGCGCCGGGCCGACCTCGCACACCGCGATCGTGGCGAACGCCAAGGGCATCCCCGCGGTCGTCGCGGCGACCGGGGCGAGCGCCGCGCTCGCTCCCGAGGACGTCGTCCTCGTCGACGGCGCCGCCGGAACGGTGGTCGTGCACCCGTCCGAGGAGCAGGTCGCCGCGGCGCGGGCGCGCTCGCTGCAGGTGCGCACGTTCGACGGCACGGGCCGCACGCGCGACGGGCACCGCGTCCAGCTCCTCGCGAACGTCGGCGACCCCGCGGGCGCGGCGCCCGCGGCCGCGGCGGGCGCGGAGGGTGTGGGGCTGTTCCGCTCCGAGTTCTGCTTCCTCGACCGCGAGCAGCCCCCGACCGTGGAGGAGCAGGTGACGGCCTACCGCACGGTGTTCCGCGAGTTCGGCGGGCGCAAGGTCGTCATCCGGACGCTCGACTCGGGGGCGGACAAGCCGCTGCACTTCCTCACCGTCGACGACGAGGAGAACCCGGCGCTCGGCGTGCGCGGGCTGCGCACGGCCGCGCGCTGGCCGGAGCTGCTCGAGCAGCAGCTCGATGCGATCGCGCAGGCCGCCGCCGCGGAGGAGGCTGAGGTGTGGGTCATGGCGCCGATGGTCTCGACCGTGGGCGAGACCGAGTGGTTCGTCGAGCGCTGCCGGGCCCACGGCCTCGACGTCGCGGGCGTCATGGTCGAGGTCCCGAGCGCCGCGCTGCTCTCCGGGCCGATCCTCGCTCGCGCGGCGTTCGCGTCGATCGGCACGAACGACCTCACGCAGTACACGATGGCCGCCGACCGTCTCCTGGGCTCGCTCGCCGAGCTGAGCGACCCGTGGCAGCCGGCGGTGCTGCGGCTCGTCGAGGCGACGTGCGCCGGCGGCGCGCAGCAGGGCCGGCCCGTGGGCGTGTGCGGCGAGGCGGCCTCGCAGCCCGTGCTCGCCGTCGTGCTCGTGGGGCTCGGGGTGTCGTCGCTGTCCATGACGGCCCGGGCGATCCCGGACGTCGCCGCGCTCCTGCGCGAGGTGGACCTCGACGAGTGCCGACGGCTCGCGCGGCTCGCGGTCGAGGCGGAGAGCGCGGCGGAGGCCCGCGCCGTCGTCCGCGAGAACCTGCCGGTGCTCGCCGGGCTCGGCCTCTGACGTTCGCCGGCGCGCTCTGTGACGTGCGTCCGGGTCGTCGGGCTTGTCCCGGCCGGCGACGACGTCGGTGCGATGATGGGCCGGTGACGACCGAGCCCAGCCCCCGCACGACGCTGCCCGTCGCCGGCCTGTCGAACGGCACGACGACCGGACCCGCGACCGATGCCGCGCCGGTGCGCCCGAGCCGCACGTTCTACGACGAGGTCGGCGGTCACGAGACGTTCGTGCGCCTCGTCGACGCGTTCTACGAAGGCGTCGCCGACGACCCGGTCATGCGCCCGATGTATCCGGAGCAGGATCTCGGCCCGGCGCGCTGGCGCCTCACGGCGTTCCTCGAGCAGTACTGGGGCGGCCCGACGACGTACAGCGAGCAGCGCGGGCACCCGCGCCTGCGGATGCGGCACGCGCCGTTCAAGGTCAACCCCGAGGCGCGGGACCGCTGGCTCGCGCACATGCGCGCCGCGGTCGACACCCTCGACCTGCCGCCGATCCAGGAGGCGACGCTGTGGGACTATCTGGAGCGCGCGGCGCACTCGCTCCTCAACACTTTCGAGGACTGACCGACCCGCCGCCCGAGCGAAGGAGCCCCCACCCGTGACCCCCGAGCCCACGCCGCCGTCGACCTCCTCGGCCTCCCCCGGCCCGACGTCGGACGCCGCCCCGCGCGAGCAGGTCCCCAACCCGCTGAGCCACCTCCTCGACGTGCTGCGCCTCGAGCGCGTCGGCGACGGCGACGGGTCGGCCGCCGACCCCGAGCACTTCCGCGGCGAGAGCGTGCACCAGCCGACGGGCCGGGTCTACGGCGGCCAGGTGCTCGCGCAGGCCGTCCTCGCCGCGGGGCGCACCGTCCCCGAGGGTCGGCTCCCCCACTCGCTGCACGGCTACTTCCTGCGGCCCGGCGGTCTCGACGTGCCGATCGACTTCGCCGTCGAGCGGCTGCGCGACGGGCGCTCGTTCAGCGCGCGCCGCACGCACGCGATCCAGCACGGCAAGCCGATCCTGTCGATGATCGCCTCGTTCCAGGAGGACCAGGGCGGCATCGAGCACTCGTCGCCGATGCCCGACGCCCCCGCCCCGGAGGAGGTGCCGTCCGCGCTCGACGTGCTCGGCGGCATCGACCACCCGATCGCGCGCTTCTGGTCGCACCACTCGGCGTTCGAGCTGCGGCACGTGGGCGGCTCGCTCTACCTCGGTCCCGACCACGCGCCCAAGGACCACCAGATGGTGTGGATGCGGGCGCGCGGCGACGTCGGGGACGACCAGCTGCTGCACCGCGCGCTCATGGCGTACGCGTGCGACCAGGTGATGCTCGAGCCGATCCTGCGGCAGTCGGGCACGAGCTGGGTCACGCCCGACCTGTCGATCGCGAGCCTCGACCACGCGATGTGGTGGCACCGCGACGCGCGCGTCGACGACTGGCTGCTCTACGTGCAGTCGGCGTCGAGCGCGCAGGGCGGCCGCGGGCTCGGCGCGGCGCGCGTGTTCGCGCAGGACGGGACGCTCGTCGCGTCCATCGCGCAGGAGGGCATGGTCCGCCTCCCGGCGCTGTGAGCGCCGGGAGGCGGACCTCCCTCACCACGGTGCCAGCCGGGTGCCAGCCGGGTGCCAGCCGGGTGTCAGCCGGGTGTCAGCCGCACGCGACCGTCGGTGACGACGGCGGCGCGCCCGTGCCGATGAACCCGAACGACGTCGTCCCACCGGCGGCGAGCGTGCCGTTCCAGCCGACGTTCGTCGCGGTCAGGACACTCCCGCGCACGCTCGTCGTCGCGTTCCAGGCCTGGGACAGGCCGCCGGGCGCGAGGTCGAGCGAGACGGTCCAGCCCGAGACGCCGGACGGTCCGGCCGTGACCGTGACCTCGCCCTGGTACCCGCCCTGCCACGACCCGCGCGTCGCGTAGGTCGCGGTGCACGCGCCGGGCTCCGGCCCGCCGTCGTCCGCGAGCGTGGTCGCCTCGGCGGCGAGGGACACGGGCGAGATGTTCCCCGCCGCGTCGCGCGCCCGCACCGTGTACCGGTACGTGGTCTCGGGCGCGAGGTCCTCGTCGGTGTACGCGGTGCGTACCGTGGATCCGACGACCACCCCGTCGCGCAGCACGTCGTAGGCGACCACGCGCACGTCGTCCGTCGACGACGTCCACGACAGCGACGCGGTCGTCGCCGTCGTGCCCGTCACGGCGAGGTCGACGGGCGTCGTCGGCGACTCGGTGTCCGGCTCGGTCGGGACGTCCTCGCCGAACAGCCGGTCGTAGTCGGCGAGCGCCGTCGCGACGGCGGTCTGGGCCCAGAACCGGTGGTACGTGAACTCGGGCGCCGGTCCGCCGTCGAGGTGCGCCTGGACCTTCGACCAGTCCGGGTCGTCGAGGTAGAACGACCGCAGGTCGAGGAAGGACGCGCCGGGCTCGATGACGTCTCCGTTCGGCATGGTCCCCGTCCACCCCGCCGGCACGTAGGTCCCGTTGCCGGTGCTCGACGTGAGGACGTCGTCGAAGCGGGCGTAGTCGCCACGCGTCTCGGTCGTCGCGACGCCGATCGGGTCGCTGTTCTGCTCCCAGATCGCGTCGAGCAGGTCGCGCGCGACCTGCTGCGCCGCGTCGTGCTGCGGTCCCTCGCCCCCGGCCGCGTAGTACATGAGCGAGCGGGCGAGGGCGCCGGCGACGCCGACGTCCTGGCCGTAGCCCGTCACCTCGACGCTCAGGCCCGCGTTGTCGCCCGGGCTCTCGGGGTCCCAGTCGTCGGGCTGGCCCGACCACGCCAGGTTGGACGGGATCTGCCAGGAGTCGTCCGTGACCGTGACGTGGTCGATCACCCACGGCACCCACCTGTCGAGGATCGCCTCGGCGCGCTCGTCGCCCGTCTCCTCGTAGAGCTGCGCGATCCGCTCGACCCCCCAGCCCTGCATGCCCATCCACGAGTTGGACGGCGGGTCGTGGTAAACGGGCGCCTCGGTGTACGCCATGCCGTAGAACGTCGCGACGTCGTCGGGGCGGTCGGCGTAGTGGCCGTCCCACGAGTTCGTGCTGCCGCCCGCGATCCCGCCCTCGGGCGACTGGAGCCACTGGAAGAGCTCGATCTGGCGGTCGAGGCTCCTGTCCCAGTCGTCGCTCGCCGTGGGCGAGGCCGGCTGGAGCGCGGGGTCGTTCGCGAGCGCCCAGGCCGCCATCGGGTTCTGGTACCCGAAGTGCGCGTGGCTCGACCCGATGCGCCAGGCCCACGGGCCGGAGGTGTCGAGCGCGCCGCCCCACGCGTAGTACCAGGACAGGAGGTAGTGCGCGCTGTTCCGGCCCGACCCCGCGGCGCACGCCGTGGACTCGCAGCCCGGCGTCTTGAAGTACTTGTCGAACAGGGCGTAGCGCAGGTAGTCGCCCATCTTCGAGGCCTTGCCGACCGTGTCGGCGACGGCCTCGGGCTGGCCCTGCTCGGTCGCGAACTTGTTCGCCCAGTAGGCCGCCTCGACCGCGCGCGCGTCGGCGTCGGGCGCGTTGGTGTACTTCCACTGCTTCGCGTACGACGCGTCGCCCGTGAAGAGGTCGAGGTACCCGTTCTCGCCGCCGTAGCTGAAGTCGTCGATCGACGGCTGGGGCACCGTCTCCCAGACGGACTCCTGCGGGCCGCGCTGGAACGTGTTGATGTACGACGTGCCCTCGTGGTCCGGCCCGAGCAGCGTCGAGGAGCCCGGTGCGGCCCCGAAGCCGTAGACGTTGTCGACGTCGGCGAGCCAGTGCATGCCGTAGACCTCGGGCGTGCCGTAGGTCGACCGCAGCTCGGCCGCGATCGGGTCGGAGCCGACGGAGACCGCCGTGTCGAGCCGCGACGGGTACTGGCTCGGGTGGTTGAACTCCGGCGCGTACGTCGCGGGCTTGGCCGGGTTGTACGCCCCGTTGGTGGGCTGGTTCTCCGTGGTGGGGATCATGTACGCCTCGAGCGTGTCCCACGCGTGGTTGAACGGCTCCCAGTCGCCGGTCACCTGCCCGTACGACGTCTCGAGCCACAGCCAGAAGGAGTACGCCTCCGACGTCGTCTCGTGCCCGTAGTCCGGCGCCTCGACCATGAGCGTCTCGACCGCGTGGTACGGGATGCCCTCGGGCGAGAAGTACCCGTTCGCGGGGTCGTGGATCTTGGCGTACAGCTCCAGGAAGCGCTGCGTGTACTCGCCGTCGACGAGCGCCGCGGCCGCCTCCGCCGTCGTGGACCGGGGTTCCGCAGGGTCGGCGCTCGCCGGGGGGACGGTGGCGAGCGCCGCCAGCGCGACGCCGGCGACGAGCGCGGCCGCCGCCGTGCGCCGGCCCCGCGCCGCTCGGGCGTGCGGTGCGGTGGGTGGTGGCGCTGCGCGCCGGGACGTGCGTGGCATCGTGCTCCCTCTCGTCGTCGAGCCCCGCGGCGGCGGTCGCGGGGACGCCGCCGTCGGCTCCCCCACCCCCACGGGTCGATCGACTCTCGGCGGACGCCACCGGCCGTCACAACGCGCGAAACGTTTCGGACGGTGCCGACCACGGCACGACGGCGCCGTGGGCGCGGGCCCGGCGCCGCGCGAGCGCGACCCCGGCACGGCGCAGCACCTCGAGCGCGTGCGGCGCGCCGGTGACGTCGCCGAGGTGCTCGACGACGGCCGACCCGCACGCGCCCGCCGCGCGGACCGCGGCGTGGCGGGCCGCGTCGTCGGACACGCCGTCGAGGAGCACCACGAGGTCGGTCGGGGCCAGCGCGCACAGGGAGCCCGCCGGGCCCACCGCGCCGCCGAGCCGGTGCAGCGCGGGGACGGTCGGCGGCGCGTCGAGCCCGACGGCGAGGACGTGCGCGCCGTAGCCCTCCATCCGCCCGCCGCGCCCGATCGCCTGCTCGAGCCGGTCCACGAACAGGGTCCGGTGCAGGACGCCCGAGTCCGGGTCGACGAGCGCCCGCTCGCGCAGCTCGCTGCGGTACCGCTCGACGTCCGAGAGGACCGCGAGGGCGCCGACCATGCGGGCGGGGCGCCCGCCGGCGTCGTGCACGGTCACGGCGCGGCAGCGGACCCGCACGTGCTCCCCGTCCGCGCACCGCAGCCGGTGCTCGACGTCGAGCGGCTCGGTCGTCCCCGCCAGCTGCGCGGCGACGGCGGCGTGCACCGCCTGCAGGTCGTCCGGGTGCACACGGCCGAGCCACTCCTCGGGGTCGTCCCGGAGGTCCGCCACGTCGCAGCCCACGATGCGGGCCCACGCCGGCGACCAGCGCACGGTGCCCGTCTCGACGTCCCAGTCCCACGTGCCGTCGTGGGACGCGATGGACACGAGCGCGGCCCGCTCGGCCCCGGCCTCGACCTCGAGCGCGAGCTCGCGGACGCGGTCCGCCGCGTCCGCGAGCGCGTGCTGCTGCTCCTGCAGGGAGCTGACCAGGGTCTCCCGGTCGAGCGCGACGGCGAGCATCGCCGCCCAGTGGTTGTACCGCTCGCGGGTGCTCGTCGTCCGCGTGTCCACGAGTCCGCCCACCACGAGGAAGCCCCAGTCGGAGCGACCGAACGCGACGGGAGCGACGACCGTGAGCGACCGCGGGTCGAGGAGCTCGCGCGGCGGGAACTGCGAGGTCGGCAGGACCGAGCCCACGAGCCGCTCGACGGCCGTCCCACCGCCGCGCACGCCGACGACCCGCAGCATGCGGCGGCCGGAGCCGTCGTCGGTGTCCTCCCACAGCGCGAGGGCCGCCGTCCCGCCCACCCCCCGCGGGAGCCAGTCGAGGCGCCGCAGCCCCGCCTCGTCGCCCCGCAGCAGGCCGAGGTCGACCTCGTACAGGTCCACCAGGTCCTGCTCGAGCCGTCCCGTGCGCGCGACGGCCCCGTGCGCGCACCCGCGGGCCACGGCGACGACCACCTCGGCCGCGGTCGCGCGGACCGCCTCCGCGCGCGCCGCGGCGGAGCTCGCCGGGGGTTCGCGGTGCGCGCCGCGCGCCAGGACGGTCCGGCCGAGCTGGGACGCGCGCGCACCCGGGCGTCGCCGCCGCACGTCGCGCACGAGCGCGGCGACCTCGGTCTCGAGGGCGGGCACGATCTGCTCGAGCGCCTCCTGCGACGGCCGCAGGGCCGCCGTCCGGTCGGCGAGCGAGCGCAGCGCCGCGGCCGGCGGGACGGCGCCCGTCTCCGCGGCGCCCCGGAGCAGGTGCCGGAGCACGAGGAGCCACGCCTCGACCGGGGCGGGGCGCTGGCCGCCGTCCGGCCCGCGTCGGCGCAGGACGCCGCGCGCGTCCGACCGTTCGAGGACGGAGGCGAAGACGACCCGGGCGACGTCGTCGAGGGGCCGGGCCGGGTCGACGGGCGCCGGCACGGCATCGGCACGGGCGGCGGGGGCGCCGATGAGCTCGCCCTGCGTCCCCTCCAGGCACCCGCACGACTCGCGCCGGATGAGGGCCGCACGCCCCAGCCGGTTCTCCCGGCCCACGCTCTCGCCCCGGGCTCGCGCCACGAGCAGCTCCGCCACCCGCTCGCCGACCTGGTCGTGCAGGGGGTCGACGGTCGACAGCCGGGGACGCGAGCGCGCGCCCGAGTCGGCGTGGTCGAACCCCACGACCGCCTGCTCCGCGGGCAGCTCGAACCCGCTCGCCTGGAGGCCGCGCATGAAGCCGATGGCGTTGCGGTCGGTGGCGGCGAGCGTCGCCGTCGTCGGCAGGCCCCGGGACGCGAGCCGCCGCGCGACGACCTCGGCGCTCGCCTCCTGGTTGTCGCGCGTGCGGTAGACCCACGACGGCGACCACGCGAGGTCGTGCGCGGCCAGCGCGGCGCGGTAGGCGTCGTAGCGCTCGAGCGTGTCGCGCTGCTCGGTGTTGCCGACGAAGCCGATGCGCCGGTGGCCGTGCTCGACGAGGTGGTCGACGGCGGCGCGCACGCCGCCCGCGTTGTCCGGGGACACCGCCGGAGCACGCAACCCCTCGGCCCGCACCCCCAGCAGCACGAGCGGGACGCCCGAGGCGTCGAGCTCGCGCAGCTCGGCGTCCGCGAGCGCCGTCGTCATGACGACGAACCCGTCGAACGACGAGCGCCCGAGCAGCGGGCGCCGACCCGGTGGGCCCGGGAACTCGTCCCGGTCGAGGTCCGGCGGGTACGTCTGGAGGGCGACCACCCGGTGCCCGTGCGCCCGCAGGACCCGGGCGATCCCCGCCAGGGACCGCCCGAAGTAGAAGCCTCCGACCACGGGGCACAGCACACCGAACGTCAGGTGCTCCCCCGCGTGTCTCGGGCGCCTCGTCGCGTCCGTCGACATCCTTGTCACCGTCCCCGTCACGTCATCGTCACCGAGTCCTGGTAGGCATCATGCACCCAAACCGGGCACAGTGTGGGAGCGTGACCACCAACTCCCCCGGCGGAGCACCCTCGCCACGCGCCGCCGGCCCCGCCGAGCGGCGCATCACGATCACCGACGTCGCGCGCGCCGCGGGGGTCTCGATCGCCGTCGTCTCCTACGCGCTCAACGGCCGCCCCGGTGTCTCGGAGCGGACCCGACGGCACGTCCTGCGCACCGCGGCCGACCTCGGCTGGCGCCCGAGCGCCGCCGCCCGCTCGCTGCGCGCCAGCGCGCGCAGCGTGGCGCTCCAGGTCGTGCACGCGCCGGAGGGAGCCGCCGGGCCTGCCCGCGCCCTCGCGCTCGCCGCCGGCATGCGCGCGGTCCTCGCGGAGCACGACCTCGTGCTCGGCCTCGAGGTGGTCGGTGACCGTGACGAGGGCGCGCGCGAGCTCGAGGCGGGCTGGTCCGAGCGGAGGCACGCGGCGTTCGTCGTGGTCGACGCCCACGCGCACGACCCCCGACGCCGGGTCGCTCAGGATGCCGCGATCCCGCTCGTCGAGGTGGCGCCCGGTGCACCCGGCGCCGAGATCCCGGGCTCGCGGACCTGGTTCGCGGGCGACGCGGACGCCCGCGCCGCCCGGTACCTCGTCGAGCTCGGGCACCGCCGCATCGCCGTCCTCGTCTCCGACTCGCAGGACGACGTCGCGCGCGCCCTGGTCGGGGCGGCGCGCGACGCGGGCGGCCCGGAGGCGCGGGTCGACGTCGTCGAGTGCCGCACGTGGGAGGAGACGCGCTCGCGCGCGGCCCGGCTCGTGGCCCACGACTCCCGGCCCACCGCCGTGCTCACGGACACGGACGTGGCGGCGCTCGCCGTGCTCGAGGCGGGCCGGAGCCACGGGCTCGAGGTGCCGTGGGACCTGTCCGTGCTGTCCGGCGAGGACTCCGCGACGTGCCGTGTCGTCGCCCCGGCGCTCACGGCCGTGCACCGGCCGTTCGAGCGGCTCGGTGCGCACGTGGCGGACGTCGTCGTCGCGCGGCTCGGCCTCGGGCGCCCGGTCGCGCGCCCCGACGCCGACCCCGCCGCGGCCCGTCCGGCGGTCGACCGCGAGCGCCCCGCCGCGCGCCTCCTGCTGCGCGGGACGACGGCGCCACCGCGGGGCGCCTAAACGTTTCAGTCGGTAGCCGACGACGGCCCCGGTTCGTCACGTTGTCCCCGCCGGGCAGAGCCGCCCGGTGCGCGGATCCGTCCGCGCCCCCGGACCCTTGGAGGACCACGTGCCATCCCGATCCAGCCGACCGCGCAGGGGCGCGGCCGTCGCCGCGTCGCTCGCGCTGCTCGCCGCCCCGCTGGTCGCGACCGCCGCGCCGGCGGCCGCCGCCGAACCCCGCGTGAGCAACCCGTTCGCCGGTGCCACGCAGTACGTCAACGACTTCTGGTCCGCCAACGTCGAGGCCGCCGCCGACCGTGCCGGTGGCGACCTCGGGTCCCGCATGCGGGCGATCGCCGACGAGCCCACCTCGGTCTGGATGGACCGCATCAGCGCGATCGAGGGCAACGCCGACGGCCCGGGTCTGCGGCACCACCTCGACGCCGCGGTCGAGCAGAAGCAGCCCGGCGTGCCGATGGTGTTCAACCTCGTGATCTACGACCTGCCCGGTCGCGACTGCTACGCGCTCGCGTCCAACGGCGAGCTCAAGCCGAACGCCACGGACATGGCGCGGTACAAGACCGAGTACATCGACGTCATCGCCGACATCCTCGACGACCCCGCCTACGAGGACCTGCGCGTGGTCGCGACGATCGAGCCGGACTCGCTGCCGAACCTCATCACGAACATCAGCACTCCCGACTGCCAGGCGTCCGCGCCGTACTACCGCGAGGGCGTGAAGTACGCGCTGGACGCGCTCCACGACGTCGGCAACGTGTACTCCTACATCGACGCGGCGCACGCCGGCTGGCTGGGCTGGCCGAGCAACGCGGGCCCGGCGGCGAAGCTCTTCAAGGAGGTCGTGCTGTCGACGGAGGCGGGCTACGCGTCCGTCACGGGCTTCGTCACGAACACGGCCAACTCCACGCCGCTGCACGAGCCGTTCCTCGAGGACGTCCAGCTCGGCAGCACGCCCGTGCGCTCGGCGACCTTCTACGAGTGGAACGCCGACTTCGACGAGGCCGACTGGACGGCGCACCTCTACGACCTGCTCGTCGCGGAGGGCTTCCCGGCGTCGATCGGCATGCTCGTCGACACGTCGCGCAACGGCTGGGGCGGCGACGACCGCCCGACGGCGGTGAGCACGTCGACGAACCTCAACACCTACGTGAACGAGTCGCGCGTCGACCAGCGCATCCACCGCGGCGCGTGGTGCAACCCGGCCGGCGCCGGGATCGGCGAGCGTCCGCAGGCCTCGCCCGCAGGCTTCCCGGAGTCGCACCTGCACGCCTACGTGTGGGTCAAGCCTCCGGGCGAGTCCGACGGCGCGTCGTCCGACATCCCGAACGACCAGGGCAAGCGGTTCGACCGGATGTGCGACCCGACGTTCGTCTCGCCCAAGCTCGCGAACCAGCTGACGGGCGCCCTGCCCGACGCCCCGCTCGCGGGCCAGTGGTTCGAGTCCCAGTTCCGGATGCTCGTCGAGAACGCCTACCCGGAGATCGAGGGCGACGGGAGCGGCGGCCCCGCGGACACGACCCCGCCGTCGGTCCCGACGGGCCTCACGGCCGGGGCGACCACGACGACGTCGGCGAGCGTGAGCTGGACCGCGTCGACCGACGACCGCGGCGTCACGGGCTACACCGTGCTCGTCGACGGCACGGCCGTGGGCACGACGGCCACGACCTCGTTCACGGTCACCGGTCTCGACGCCGGCACGTCCTACGCCGTGACCGTCCGGGCGCGCGACGCCGCGGGCAACGTCTCGGCCGCGTCCGCGCCGCTCACCGTGACCACGGACGAGGACGGCGGTCCGGGCGGCGACGACCAGGCACCGTCCGCCCCGACCGGGCTGCGGGTCTCGGGCGTGACGGCCTCCACGGTCGCGCTCGCGTGGAACGCGTCCACCGACGACACCGGCGTGACCGGCTACCGCGTGTTCCGTGACGGGACGCAGGTCGCCCAGGTGACCACGACGTCGTTCACCGTCACGGGCCTCGCGGCCGGCACGGCGCACGTCTACGCGGTGCGCGCGGTCGACGCGGCGGGCAACGTGTCCGCGACCTCCGGCACGGTGACCGGGACGACGGCACAGGGGGGCGGCACGCCCGGCGGCTGCACGGTCGCGTACACCGCGAGCTCGTGGAACACCGGTTTCACGGGGTCGCTGCGGATCACCAACGACTCCGCCACGCCCCTGCAGGGCTGGACCCTGACGTTCGCGTTCGCGAACGGCCAGACCATCACCCAGGGCTGGTCCGCGCAGTACGCGCAGTCGGGCTCGACCGTCACCGTGACCCCCGCCGCGTGGAACACCACGCTCGGCGCGGGCGCGAGCGTCGAGGTCGGCTTCAACGGCTCCCACACCGGGACCAACACCGAGCCGACGTCGTTCACCCTCAACGGCGCGACCTGCACGGTCGCCTGACCCGACGCCGACGGCCGGGGCGCGCGCGCCCCGGCCGTCGGCGCGTCGAGGGCGGCGCACCGCGGCGTCCCCGACGCGCGAGCCGGCGGCGCGTCCCGCACGATGACCGGGTGCGACTGCGTCGGGTGTCCGTGACCTCCCTCGGGTACTCGCGGCGCCCGAAGGGCGACGCCTGGGTGTTCCTCGACGTCGAGGGTCTTCCGCTCACCGACGAGGACGAGCTCGCGCGGTGCACGCGCCTCGCGGTCCCGCCCGCCTGGTCCGACGTCTGGATCTGTCGCTACCCGAACGGGCACGTCCAGGCGTTCGGGCGCGACGTCGCCGGTCGCGGCCAGTACCTCTACCACGAGCAGTGGCAGGTGCGGCGCGCGCGGCGCAAGCACGACCACGTGCTCGACGTCGGCAGGCGCCTGCCCGCGGCCCGGCGTCGCGTCGCGCGCGAGCTCGCGCAGCCCGGCATGGGTCGCGACACGGTGCTCGCCCTCGCGTTCCGGCTGCTCGACCTCGCGTACTTCCGCGCCGGCGGCGAGATCTACGCCCAGCAGAACAAGAGCTACGGCCTGGCGACCATCCGCAAGGAGCACGCGCGGGTCCGCCGCGACGGGAGCGTGCACTTCCGCTACCCCGCGAAGTCGGGCCAGGTGCGCGACGTCGTCGTGGACGACCCGGTGGTCGCCGAGCTCGTCACGACGCTCAAGCGGCGCCGCGGCGGCGTCGAGCTGCTCGCGTGGCGCGAGGACGGCCCCGACGGGCGCGCCGGGTGGCACGACGTCACGAGCGCCGACGTGCAGGCGGGGATCAAGGAACGGCTCGGCGACGACGCGACGCCCAAGGACTTCCGCACCTGGCACGCGACGGTCCTCGCGGCGCGCGCGCTCGCCGACGCCGGGGCCGCGCCGACCTCGGAGCGGGCGCGGCGCCGGGTCGTCACCGGGATCGTCAAGGACGTCGCGGAGGAGCTCGGGAACACGCCCGCCGTCGCACGCTCCTCGTACATCGACCCGCGCCTGTTCGACCTGTGGGAGCGCGGCGAGACCATCGGGTCCACGCGCTCGCAGACGCGGGCCGAGCGCGAGCTGCTGGAGCTCCTCTCGTGAGGGCCGCCGTCACCGGGGTCACCGGGTACGTGGGCGGGCGGCTCGTGCCCGAGCTCCTGCGCGCGGGGTTCGAGGTGCGCGCGCTGGCACGGCACCCCGAACGGCTCGCGGGGCGCGAGTGGGTGCACGACGTCGAGACGGTGGCCGCCGACGCCGCCGACCTCGAGCAGACCCGCGCGGCGCTCGAGGGCGCCGACGTCGCGTACTACCTCGTGCACTCGCTCGGCACCGGCAGCACGTTCGAGGCGCGCGACCGCCGCACCGCGCTCACGTTCGCCCGCGCGGCGCGCGAGGCGGGCGTCGGGCGCATCGTGTACCTCGGCGGGATGTTCCCGGACGTCCCGGAGGGCGACCTCTCGCGCCACCTGGCCTCGCGCAAGGAGGTCGGCGAGATCCTGCTCGCGTCGGGCGTGCCGACGACGGTCCTCCAGGCGGCGGTGATCCTCGGTTCCGGGTCCGCGTCGTTCGAGATGATGCGCTACCTCACCGAGCGGCTCCCGGCCATGACGACGCCGAAGTGGGTCGACAACCGCATCCAGCCCATCGCGGTGCGGGACGTGCTGCGCTACCTGGTGGGATCCGCGACGATGCCGCCCGACGTCTCGCGCGCGTTCGACGTCGGCGGGCCCGACGTCCTCACGTACCGCGACATGATGCAGCGCTACGCGAGGGTGGCCGGTCTCCCCCGGCGGGCGATCGTCAGCGTCCCGGTGCTCACGCCGAAGCTGTCGAGCCACTGGGTCGGGCTCGTCACGCCCGTGCCGTCGGGCATCGCGCGGCCACTCGTCGAGTCGCTCCAGCACGAGGTCGTGTGCCGGGAGCACGACGTCCGGCGGTACGTGCCCGACCCGCCCGAGGGGCTCCTCGGGTTCGACCGCGCCGTCGAGCTGGCCCTGGAACGCATCCACGACGGCGAGGTGGTGACGCGCTGGTCGTCCGCCTCGGTCCCGGGAGCGCCGTCGGACCCGCTGCCGAGCGACCCCGACTGGGCCGGCGGCTCGCTGTACGTCGACGAGCGGCGGACGGTCGTCGACGCGCCGCGCGACGTGCTCTGGCGCGTCGTCGAGGAGATCGGCGGGCAGGGCGGCTGGTACTCGTGGTCGCTCGCGTGGCGCGTGCGCGGGCTGCTCGACCGCGCCGTCGGCGGGCCCGGGCTGCGCCGCGGTCGGCGCGACGAGCGGCACCTGCGCGTCGACGACGAGCTCGACTGGTGGCGCGTCGAGGCGATCGAGCCGGGCCGTCGTCTGCTGCTCCGGGCCGAGATGCGCCTCCCGGGGCTCGCCTGGCTCGAGCTGCGCGTCGACGAGGCCGCCGCCGAGCTCCCCGACGCGACCGACCCCGACGCGCCCGGCCCCTCGCCCGAGGACGCGAGCGGGCCCGGCCGGACCTATTTCGCGCAGCGCGCGCTGTTCTACCCGCACGGCCTCGCGGGCCAGCTCTACTGGTGGGCGGTCAAGCCCTTCCACGGCGTCGTGTTCGGCGGGATGCAGCGCAACGTCGCCGCCGCGGCGGAGCGCGCCACCCACGACGGCTAAACGTTTCGGCGTCGCACGCGTCCTTGACCCCGGCTCCGCCACCTCCGGACAGTGGCGTCCACCTGCGTCGACGCGGACGCGGCCGGACCGAGAGGCAGCCATGCACCCACGACCCACCGCGGTCCTCGCCGCGGGCGCCCTGCTCGTCGCGAGCCTCGCGGCCACGACCCCGGCCTCGGCCGCGCCGAGCCCGGCGTCGAGCGCAGCGCCGGCCCACGCAGCGGCCACCGCGGCGGCCGCGGAGCCGAACTACGCCGAGGCGCTCCAGAAGTCCCTGTTCTTCTACGACGCCCAGCGCTCGGGCGACCTCCCCGACGACTTCCGCGTGAGCTGGCGCGGCGACTCCGCGCTCGACGACGGCGCCGACGTCGGGCTCGACCTCACGGGCGGCTGGTACGACGCGGGCGACCACGTGAAGTTCGGGCTGCCCATGGCCTTCACGACGACGATGCTCGCGTGGGGCGCGATCGCGAGCCCTGACGGGTACGCGGCGTCGGGCCAGCGGGACGAGCTGCTCGACTCGCTGCGCTGGGTCAACGACTACTTCATCAAGGCCCACCCCGAGCCGGACGTGCTCTACGCGCAGGTCGGCGACGGCGACGCGGACCACAAGTGGTGGGGCCCCGCCGAGGCGATGCAGATGGACCGGCCGGCGTACAAGGTCGACCGGTCGTGCCCCGGCAGCGACGTCGCGGGCGAGACCGCGGCGGCCATGGCCGCGTCGTCGATCGTCTTCGCGGACTCCGACCCGGCGTACGCGGCCGAGCTCGTCGAGCACGCGGAGCAGCTCTACGCCTTCGCCGACACCTACCGGGGCAAGTACTCCGACTGCGTGCCCGTGGGCGCGTTCTACAACTCGTGGTCCGGCTACCAGGACGAGCTCGTGTGGGGCGCGGCGTGGCTGTACGAGGCGACGGGCGACACGGCGTACCTCGCGAAGGCGGAGCAGGAGTACGCCGGCCTCTCGCGCGAGAACCAGACGAGCACGCCGTCGTACCGCTGGACGATCGCGTGGGACGACAAGACGTACGGCGCGTACGCGCTGCTGGCCCAGGCGACCGGCGAGCAGCAGTACGTCGACGACGCGAACCGGTGGCTCGACTACTGGACCACCGGGTACCAGGGGTCACGCGTGCGGTACTCCCCCGGCGGGCAGGCGTTCCTCGACTCGTGGGGCTCGCTGCGCTACGCCGCGAACACGGCGTTCGTCGCGCTGACCTACGGCGAGTGGCTGCGGGGTCGCGGCGACACGACCCGCGCGCAGACCTACCAGGACTTCGGTGAGCGCCAGGTCGGCTACGCGCTCGGCGACAACCCGCGCGGCGCCTCGTACGTCGTCGGGTACGGCGCGGGCTCGCCGCAGAACCCGCACCACCGCACCGCGCACGGCTCGTGGCTCGACTCGCTCGCCGAGCCCGCGGCGACCCGGCACGTGCTGTACGGCGCGCTCGTCGGCGGCCCGGGTGCACCGGACGACGCCTACACGGACAGCCGCTCGGACTACGTCGCGAACGAGGTCGCGACGGACTACAACGCCGGCTTCACGTCGGCGCTCGCGTTCCTCGTCGGCGAGCACGGGGGTGTCCCGCTCGCCGACTTCCCCCAGCCCGAGACCCCTGACCAGGACGAGTTCTTCGTCGAGTCGCGCCTCAACCAGCCCGGCACCGCGTTCACGGAGATCAAGGCCGTGCTGCGCAACCGGTCCGCGTTCCCGGCACGCGTGCTCGACGAGGTCCGCCTGCGGTACTGGTTCACGCTCGACGACGGCGCCGACCCGGCGACCCTGCGCGCCACGACGAACTACTCCGAGTGCCCCGGCGCGACGGCGGGCGTCGGCCACGCGGGCGGCGACCAGTACTTCGTCGAGATCGACTGCTCGGGCTCGGTCGTCTACCCCGGCGGCCAGTCCCAGCACCGCCGCGAGGTGCAGTTCCGGGTGACGGCGAACGTCTGGGACGCCTCGGACGACTGGTCGTTCGCTCAGGTCGCGACCGGCGACACGCTCACGAAGAACGCCCGCATCACCCTCTACGAGGGTGCCGAGCTGCTGTGGGGCGACGAGCCGTCGTCCGGTCCGGTCGAGCCGGACACCGCGCCGCCGTCGACGCCGGGAGCGCCGACGGTCTCGGGCGTCACCGCGACCGGGGCGTCGCTCGCGTGGGCACCCTCATCGGACGCGGGCAGCGGCGTCGCCGGGTACGACGTGCTGGTCGACGGCGTCCGGGTCGCGACCACGTCGGGCACCAGCCAGGCCCTGACGGGTCTCGCGCCCGAGACGACCTACCGCGTCGCCGTCGTCGCGACCGACCGCGCCGGGAACGCGTCGGCACCCGGTCCTGCGGCGACCTTCACGACCCCGGCGACGTCGACGGGTCCCGCGCCCGGCGCGTGCGCCGTCCGGTGGTCGTCGAGCGACTGGGGCTCGGGCGGGACCGTGACCCTCCGGCTCACGAACACCGGGACCACGCCGCTCGACGGGTGGACGCTCGCGTTCATCCTCCCGTCCGGGCAGACGGTGACGAACGGCTGGAGCGCGACGTGGACGCAGTCGGGCGCCGACGTCACCGTGCGGTCCGCCGCGTGGAACGGCACCCTCGCCCCGGGGGCGTCCGTCGAGGTCGGCGCGAACGTCGCGCACGGCGGGGTGAACACGCCGCCGGCGGGCTTCACGCTGGTCGGCGCGTCGAGCGGGACGGCGTGCGGCGTGGGGTGAACCCGCGCGGCGGCCGAGGATGATCGTCGCCTGCGTCGGGACGCTGCTCCCCGGCGCGGGCGACGGTCATCTCCGGCGGCGGAAGGTCAGCGGCTCCTCGACGAACGGCTCCCACGCCGCGCGCTCGGTCTCCGTGATGCGGCGGGGTGAACCGGTCGCCGCGTCGACCACGACGATCGTGGTCAGGGCCTTCGCGTAGGGGGCACCGCCCGAGGTGGGGCCGGTGCGCTCGAAGCGGGCGGCGCCGTCGTGCACCTCGTAGCAGACCTCCAGGCTCGCGCCGCCCAGGTGCCCGATCCACAGCTCGACCCGTACGGGCGTGCGCGTGAAGCCGAGCGGGCGCAGGTACTCGATCTCCTGCCGCGCGACGAGCGTGTGGCTCGTCGCGGCCGGCCCGGTCTCCAGGACCGCCGTCGGCCAGGCGTCCTCGCCGGCTTCCGGATGGGTCCAGAACGCCGTGATGCGCGCGTCCTCCAGCAGCCGGAACATCTCCACGTTGTTCACGTGGGCGTACGCGTCGAGGTCCGACCACCGCAGGGAGACGGGGACGTGCAGGCGGGTCATTCGGAGGTCCTCTCGCTCGACGGGGCGCGGCTGACGTTACCTCGTGCGCGGCGGGTCAGGAGGCGGCGACGAGGGCCGCGGCGCGACAGCTCGCGAGCGCGGACAGCTCCTCGCCCACCGGGAGCCGCACGAGGCGGTCGGCGACCTGCCCGACGGCGTCGCGCAGGCGGCGTCGGGCGCGGGCCGCCCGGCGACGCCCGCCCACGGACGCGGCGGCGCGCGAGAGCAGGGCGACCAGGACGCCGACGACGACGCCTCCGAGCGCGAGCAGGGTCGGCCACGGCAGCTCGGGCGCTCCCGGCCCGCCGAGCGTGAGCACGGGCGTCGGCGGCTCGGGCAGGCGCAGGTACGTGAACCCCCACAGCGCGGCGAGCCACAGCAGCCCGACGACGAGCGCCGCGAGCACGAGCCACTGGAGCGCGCCCACGACGCGCCACCACACGGGGCGGCGCGACGCCTCGAGCTCCGTCCCGGCCACCGCCTGGTCGAGCGCGTCGGCGAGGTCCGCGGCGCCCTCCGAGGCCCGACGGCGCACGGCGAGCGCCCAGTCGTCGGGAAGGCCCGCGGTGGCCTCGGCCGCGTAGTCGCGCACGGCCGTCTGCGCACCGGCGCGCAGCGCCGCGCCGACCGCGGGGAGCGACGTCCGGGCAAGCTCGGGGCGCACCTCGATCTCGGCTCCCCCGAGCTCCTTCGCGGTGCGTGCCCGGGCCGAGCCCGGGGCGGGGCCGGTCCGCAGCCCGATGCGCCGCAGCGGGTCGGGGCGGAACCGCCCGACCCAGCGCGTGACGGGCCAACCGGTCGCGGCGCGTGCGTCGCGGATCGCCGAGCCGCGCACGGCCGCGACCACCGTCGGTACACCCGCGGCGGCCTCGAGCGCGTCCACGAGGCCGTCGCGCGCCCGGCGCGCGGCCCGCTCCGGGACGGGTTCACCGCACGCGACGGCGACACGCCGGGCCACGGCACGGACGTCGGCGGCGAGCCGGTCGTTCGCCGCACGCCGTCGAGCCGCGGCGTCCGCGAGCAGGCCGCGCAGCTCGTCCAGGCCCTGTCCCGTGCGCGCCGAGACCCCGAGGACGCGCGCGTCGCCGAGCCCGTCCTCGGCAGCGAGCCGGCGCAGGTCCGCGAGGCACGCGTCCGCGTCGGCGGGCGAGAGCCGGTCCACCTGGTTGAGCACCAGCACGACGACCGAGCCGTGCCCCGCGAGCGGGCGCAGGTAGCGCTCGTGCAGCGCGGCGTCGGCGTACTTCTGCGGGTCGACGACCCACACGAGCAGGTCCGCACGCTCGACGAGGCGCTCCGCGCGCACGCGGTGCTCGACGACCACCGAGTCGTGGTCCGGCAGGTCGAGCAGCACGAGGCCGCTCGTGACCTCGGCGGCGCGCCGGCCCTTGAGGAGCCCGCGGAGCCCACCACCC
Source organism: Cellulosimicrobium sp. E-16 (assembly GCF_049913115.1). NCBI lineage: Bacteria > Bacillati > Actinomycetota > Actinomycetes > Micrococcales > Promicromonosporaceae > Cellulosimicrobium > Cellulosimicrobium sp. E-16. The sequence continues at coordinate 1,795,396 of NZ_CP183974.1, read as the reverse complement.
GCGCGCGCGTCGTCGGGGTCCCCCGACGTGAGCGGCGTGCCCATCTCGTGCCGGCGCCGCACCTCGAGCCAGTCGAGGAGTGCCCCGGCCCCGGCCGCGCCGGGCGTGGTACCGGACGGGGCGCCGCTCGCCGGGTGCGCCGCCCCGCCGGTGCCCCACACGGCCGCCAGGGGGTGCGACGTCGTCGGGCGCTGGACCCCGACCGTCGCCAGGTCGTCCCCGGCGAGCGCGTTGAAGACCGACGACTTGCCCGAGCCCGTCGCGCCGGCGAGCGCGACGACGGTGTGGTCGGCCGAGAGGCCCGCCCGCTCGCGCGCACGCGCGACGACGGTGCGCGCGTCGGCGAGCAGGTCGGCGTCCACGCGCCCTTCGCCCGCGCGGACGGCGGTCTCGAGGGCGGACGTGCGCGCGGCGAGGTCGATCGTCATGCGCGCTCACCGCCCAGGAGCCGCCGCCAGAACCCGGGGCGCGGCGCGGGCTCCGAACCGTCCTCGCCCGGTGCGGCGACCGGATCGTCCTCCGGCGCCGCGCGCCACCCCGCGCCGCGCAGGAGCCGTGCGGCGTGCCGTCCGGCCGCGGCGCGACCCGCGTCGGGGGCCGCGCCTCGCGTGGAGCGCTCGACGCGCGCCGCCGCCTCGACCGCCCGTGCGGCCTCGCGCACCGAGCGCGCCGTCCCGTCCGCGTCGGCCGTGCCGAGCGCGTCGAGCTGGGCCGTGTAGCGCCGGGCCTCGTCGTCCAGCACGGCCCGCACCCGCTCGGCAAGGCGCTCGCGCGCGGTCCGCGTGAGGCGCCGCACCGCGTCGTCGCCGAACACGGCCTCGAGCAGCTTCTGCGCGAGGATCGCGGTGCCGCCGGCGATGCCGACCTCGGCCCCGGTGAGCCCGCCGGTCGACGCGAACACCACGACCATGAGGCTCAGTCCGAGCCCGTTGATCCCGAACGACAGCGCGCGTGCCGCCCCGCGCTTGCCCGCCCCCTGCTCGCGCACCAGGTCGAGGACGTCCGACTGCCAGCCCCGGATCTCCTCGGCGACCCGCGCCCGCACGCCCGCGGACGACCGCGACAGGTCGAGCCCGTCGAGCAGCGCGGTCCCCGCCGGGTCGGCGCGCCACCCGCCGTACGCGCGCTCCGCGGCCGCGTCCGTCGCGTCGAGCACGACGGCCTCCAACCCGTGCGCGATCGCCTGCTCCACCTGGGGCGCCTGCGCGGGTCGCCCGCGGAAGAACGCCGCCACGGCGTCGCGCACGCGCCCCACGCCCTGCTCGACGGACCGGAACAGCTCGCTCGTCCCCACGAAGTCCTGCCAGCGCGCGAGCACCTCGCCGCGCAGCAGCGCCCCGTCGCTCGTCGCGGCGTCCACGGTCGTCGCCGCCTCGTCGTACGCGCGCCCGACGACGGCCCGCAGCCGCGCGTCGGACGTCGCCTGGGCGTCGGCCGCGCCCGCCACGAGGACGGCCCGCCGCACGAGGTCGTCCACGACGCCGTCCCGCGTCGCGGTCGCGACCCGGTCGCGCGCGTCGCCGTCCGCGCCGAGCGCGGACAGCCACGACGCGACCTCCGCGACCGAGGGCTCCGGGAGGAAGCCGTCCACCAGCTCGGACTCCCCCACGGCGAACAACGGCGCGGCGTCCAGCCCGTTCTCGTCCATCATGCGGCGCAGGTCGTCGGCCACGGCCTCGGCGCCCGGGTCGACCCGGTCGAGCACGATCGCGACCTGCGCACGACGCTCGGCCGCGCGGTGCAGCAGGTCCCACGGGACCGCATCGGCGTAGCGCGCGGCGGTCGTGACGAAGAGCCACAGGTCCGCCGCGGCGAGCAGCTGGGCCGCGAGCTCGCGGTTCGCCGTCTCCACGGAGTCGACGTCGGGGGCGTCCACGAGCGCGAGGCCCTGCGGGAGCGCGTCGCTCGCCACGAGCCGGAGCGTGCGCGTCGGGTCGGGCTGCACCGCCGGAGCGGTCCCGCCCGGGGTCATGTCGGCACCCGGGCGCGGTCCGTGCTCGCTCACGCGCGCGAGGCCCGGCAGGACGCGGTCGGTCGAGAACCACCGCTCGTCGAGCGGGTGGTGGACCAGGACGGGCGCGCGCGTCGTCGGCCGCAGCACGCCGGGCGCGGAGACGTGCTCGCCCAGCAGGGAGTTCACGAGCGTCGACTTCCCCGCGCCGGTCGACCCGCCGACGACGACGAGCAGCGGCGCGGCGTGCGACCGCAGCCGCGGCAGCAGGTAGTCGTCGAGCTGGTGCACCGCCAGGTCGAGGTCCTCGCGCGCCGCTGCCGAGCCCGGCAGGTCCAGCGGCAGCCGCGCGGCCGCGAGCCGGCCGCGCAGGATCTCCAGGGACTCGACGAGCCCGGCCGTCGCCGCGGCGCCCGCGGCGACCGACCCGCCCAGGGCGGCGCCGTCCCGTGCCACGGCGTCCCCGGCGGACGCGTCCGCGTGGGCCGCGTCGTCTCCGGGGTCACCGCTGGCCGTCATCCCGCCAGTCTGCCGGAACGCCGCTGGTCAGGCCCGGTGTGACACGGGCCGCCGCACGAGATCGACCCGCCCGGCACGAGATCGGCCCTCCGAAGCTCGATCTCGAACGCCCGGGTCGATCTCGCGCTCGCGACTCGCTCCCCAGCCGGCGCCGGAGCCATCGGGCCCCGGACGCACGGACGCCGGGCGGGAACGTGTCCCGCCCGGCGTCGTGGTCGACCGAGGTCGCGGCGTCAGTCGCGCGTGAGCTTGCGGTACGTCACGCGGTGCGGACGCGCCGCGTCGGCGCCGAGGCGCTCGACCTTGTTCTCCTCGTAGGACGCGAAGTTGCCCTCGAACCAGTACCAGTTCGCCGGGTCCTCCTCCGTGCCCTCGTACGCGAGGATGTGCGTCGCGACGCGGTCGAGGAACCACCGGTCGTGGGACACGACGACGGCGCAGCCGGGGAACTCGAGCAGCGCGTTCTCCAGCGAGCCCAGGGTCTCGACGTCGAGGTCGTTCGTCGGCTCGTCGAGCAGCAGGAGGTTGCCGCCCTGCTTGAGCGTGAGCGCGAGGTTGAGGCGGTTGCGCTCACCACCGGACAGCACGCCCGCGGGCTTCTGCTGGTCCGGCCCCTTGAACCCGAACGACGCGACGTACGCGCGCGACGGGATCTCGACGTTGCCGACCTTGATGAAGTCGAGCCCGTCGGACACGACCTCCCACAGCGTCTTCTTGGGGTCGATCCCGCCGCGCGACTGGTCGACGTAGGAGATCGAGACCGTCTCGCCGACCTTGAGGTCCCCGCCGTCGAGGGGCTCGAGCCCGACGATCGTCTTGAACAGGGTCGTCTTGCCGACGCCGTTGGGGCCGATGACGCCGACGATGCCGTTGCGCGGCAGCGTGAAGCTCAGGCCGTCGATGAGCTGACGACCGTCGAAGCCCTTCTGGAGGTTCGACGCCTCGAGGACCAGGTTGCCCAGGCGCGGGCCCGGCGGGATCTGGATCTCCTCGAAGTCGAGCTTCCTCGTGCGCTCCGCCTCGGCCGCCATCTCCTCGTACCGGGCGAGGCGGGCCTTCGACTTCGTCTGGCGGCCCTTGGCGTTGGACCGGACCCACTCGAGCTCCTCCTTGAGGCGCTTGGCGAGCTTCGCGTCCTTCTTGCCCTGGACCTGGAGGCGCTCGCCCTTCTTCTCGAGGTAGGTCGAGTAGTTGCCCTCGTACGGGTACAGGCGGCCGCGGTCGACCTCGCAGATCCACTCCGCGACGTGGTCGAGGAAGTACCGGTCGTGGGTGACGGCGAGGATCGCGCCGGGGTAGGTCGCGAGGTGCTGCTCGAGCCACAGCACGGACTCGGCGTCCAGGTGGTTCGTGGGCTCGTCGAGCAGCAGGAGGTCCGGCTTCTCGAGCAGGAGCTTGCACAGCGCGACGCGGCGACGCTCACCACCGGAGAGCACGGACACGTCGGCGTCCGGCGGCGGGCAGCGCAGCGCGTCCATCGCCTGCTCGAGCTGGGAGTCGAGGTCCCACGCGTCCGCGGCGTCGATGGCCTCCTGCAGCGTGCCCATCTCCGCGAGGAGCGCGTCGAAGTCGGCGTCGGGCTCCGCCATGAGCGCGGAGATCTCGTCGAAGCGCTGCTTCTTGGCGAGGATGTCCGCGACGGCCTCCTGGACGTTGCCGAGGACCGTCTTCTCCTCGTTGAGCGGCGGCTCCTGGAGCAGGATGCCGACGCTGTAGCCCGGGGAGAGCCGCGCCTCGCCGTTCGACGGCGTGTCCAGGCCGGCCATGATCTTGAGGATCGTGGACTTCCCGGCGCCGTTGGGGCCCACGACGCCGATCTTGGCGCCGGGCAGGAAGTTCAGGGAGACGTCGTCGAGGATGACCTTGTCTCCGTGCGCCTTGCGCGCCTTGTACATGGAGTAGATGAACTCAGCCACAGCCAGTCGTTCCACCGTTTCGGTCGGGAGAGGTACGGGATTCGTCGACCACTCAGCCTACGCGGTCGCGCCGCCGGGGCGCGCCCGACGGCGCCGCGACCCGCGCGGGCCGCGGCACCGCCCGCACGCAGCCGCTCAGGCGGACGCCAGCGCGCCGGACTCGACGTCGGCGTCGTCCCTCGTCTCGGGGTCCGCCTCGGGGTCGGCCTCGGACTCCTCGCGGGGCTCGCCCGCGAGCGCCGTGCCGGCGTCCGCGAGGGTCCACGGGTCGTCGAGCGCGCGCCCGTCGAACGGCCCGCCCTCGAACCCGGTGCCGTCGTGCGACGTGGCGCCCGGTCCGCCGGACGAGGGGTCCGCCCCGCCCCCGCCACCGGTGGTCCCGGTCGCGGCGACGCCGGCCGCCTCGCCCCGGCGCGCGCCGTCGTCCTCCCTCCGGTGGACGGTGCGGGCGAACCGCGCCTCGCCGAGGGTCAGGTCGGGGCCGAGCGCCGTGGCCTCCACGACGAGGCTGGTGCGCGGGCCGTCGGGGCCGTCCCACTCGTCGAGCGAGAGGCGCCCCGTGACCACCACGGGGTCTCCCTTGTGCAGGGACAGCGCGACGTTGCGCGCGACGTGCTTCCACGCCTTCACGGTGAACCACAGCGTGCGGCCGTCGACCCACTCGCCGCGCTCGCGGTCGAGGTAGCGGCGTGTCTGGGCGATGCGAAAGCTCGTGAAGTCGTTGCCCGACTGCGAGCGGAACAGCGTGGGCGTGGTCGCGACGAAGCCGGACAGCGTGACCGTGACGTCACCGGGCATGGTTCCTCCTGAGGTCGGCGGCCGGGCTGGTCCCGGCCACCGCCTCAGGGTGCTGTCGGAGCGGCGGCGCCGTCCGTCGTCGTGCCCTCGCCTGTGGACGGGACCCCCAGATCCGGGCCTGTGGGTAGCCGTAGCGCCCCGGTGAGCGGCGCCGCCGGAGCCTTGTCCCGGGCGGACTGTGCCAGCTCGCGGACCTGGCGGTGGGTGTCGAGGAGCGCCTGGGTCGGCTTGCCCATGGCGTCCTGCACGACGCGCTCGATCGCTCCGCGGCCGGAGGCGAGCACCTGCTGCTCGCGGCGTCGCGCGAGGGTGCGCCGCACCTGGAGCGCGACGAGGAACGCCACCACCGCGCCGAGCACGGCGACCGCCGCGACGATCGCGCACACCGTGACGAGCGTCCGCCCGAGGTCGAGCACGCGCAACGAGCCCAGGACGGCGAGCACGCCCGCGACGACCCCGACCGCAAGCGCGACCCACGCCGCGCGCCGCGTCGGGCGCGACGACGACGGACCGCGCGTGTCGAGGGGGATCTTCGCGAGCGCGGACCGCGTCGCCTCCGCGACCTTGCCCGACGGCGCGACCGCGTCGTCGAGCGCCTTCTGCCACCCCGGTCGCAGCGACCGCCCTGCACGCGCGAGCCAGCGCGAGCGCGAGAGCGCGACGGCGTCCGGTTGCGGGGGCGAGAACTCGGGGCGGCCGTAGCCGTTGCGCACCGCCGCGCCGACCTGGCCGGCGACGGCGGCCAGGCCGGTCGCGTCGGCGAGCGCGTCGACCTCCTCCTCGACGGCCGTGCTCATGGTCCACGGGACGTCCCCCGGGAGCTGTTCCAGCAGGAGCGCGCCGGCCCGGTCGAGCTCGCCCGCGACGCGGCTCGCGGCGACGCTGCGCCGCGCGACGGCCTGCTCGAGCAGCGAGCGCAGCTCGTCGAGCCCCTCGCCCGTGCGCGCGGAGACGGTCGTGACGTAGACGCCGTCGAGCCCGTCCTCCTCGAGCAGCCGCCCCATGTCCTCGACGAGCGCCGCGCGGCGCGCCTCGGGGACGGTGTCGATCTGGTTGAGCGCGACGACCATCGACCCCTCGAGCCCCGTGGACTTCTGGAGGTAGCCCGAGTGCAGCGCGTCGTCCGCGTACTTCTGCGGGTCGACGACCCACACGAGCAGGTCGACGAGCGGGAGCACCCGGTCGACGACGTCGCGGTGCGCGGGCTCGATCGAGTCGTGGTCCGGCAGGTCGAGCAGGACGAGGCCGCCGAGCGCCGCCTCGTCCTCGGCGTCGAGCTCGCCGTCGCGCGTGATCCGGCGCTCCGGGTCCACGGCGAGCCAGTCGAGCAGGGCCGTCGCCGCGCCGCTCCACGAGCACGCCGTGACGCGCGCCGTCGTCGGGCGCTTCACGCCGACGTCCGCGAAGTCGAGCCGGGAGACGCGGTTGAACAGGCTCGACTTGCCCGACCCGGTGCCGCCTGCGAGCGCGACGACCGTGTGGTCGACGCCGAGAGCCAGGCGCTCGCGCACGCCCCCGATCGCGTCGCGCACCTGGGCCGCGACCGCGGGGTCGAGGCGGTCGCCCGCGAGGTCCACCGCGCGCGCGAGGTCGTCGACCCGGGCGCGCAGCTGGGCGTCGTGGGACGTCACATGAGCCTCCTCAGCTCGGCGAGTCGTAGGCGCAGCCCGACGGCGGCGTCCGCGGCGAGCGCGGGGTCGGCGAGCGCGGTGAGGACGGGCTCGGCCTCGCGCTCGACCATGGTCGCGGCCCGGTCGGCGAGGTCCTCGCGCAGCGCCGCGAGCGCGTCGTCGCCCGTGTCGGCGAGCACGGTCCGCACGAGGCGGGCCGCGTCGTCGCTCCCGGCGGCGCCCGCGAGCAGCAGCGCGGCCAGGCCGGTCTCGCCGAACGCCTTGACCGCCGCGCGGGCGGGCTCGCTCGCCGCCGGGGCGGCCAGCTCGGAGACGACCTGCTCGGCCCGCCGGGACCACTGGAGCACCTGGGTCGTGGCCGAGGCCTCGCGCCGTGCCGCGGCGTCCTCCTCGGTCGGCAGGACGTCGGCGGCGCCCGGCAGCGGCCGGTCGCCGTCGAGCGCGACGCGCAGCGCCTCGTGGGCCAGGACGCCGTTCGCGGCGAGCGTGCGGTGCGCGGCGTCGCGCGTCTCCTCGAGAAGCGGGGCGAGCACGAGGTCGCGCGCGCGTCCGCGCCGCTTGGACGACCGGACCACGCCGCCGCGCACCTTGACGCGGTCCACGCGCTCGGCGCCGGTCACCTGGGCCCACCGCGCCTCGAGCGACCCGTGCGCGACGGCACCGTCCAGCACGGCCTGCCGCGCGGCGTCGCGCACGGGCGGGACCGCCTTCTCCGTCGCCGAGCGCAGGTCGACCGCGGCCTCCACCTGCTGCTCCACCGCGTCCGAGACGCCCGTGACCCACGCGGGCAGCGCGCCGAGCGCCCCCTTGAGCGTGCGCACGATCACCGCGCGCGACCGGTCCGGGCCCGCGAGCATCGTCAGCCAGCGCGCGACCGGCGCCACGACCGAGCGGTCGAGCAGCCCCTCGTGCGGCCCGACGTCGGGCACCACGAACAGAGGGGTCCCGTCCATGCCGTGGTCGCGCAGGCGCTGCAGCAGGTCGCCGCGGATCGTCGTGAGGGTCTCGCGCGGGACACGGTTGAGCACCATCGCGACGCTCGCGCCGCGCTCCTTCGCGCGCGACAGCGCCTGCCAGGGCAGCGCGTCGCCGTAGCGCGAGGCGGTCGTGACGAACAGCCACAGGTCCGCCGCCTCGAGCAGCAGGCTCGCGGTGTCCCGGTTCTCCGAGAGGAGCGAGTCCAGGTCCGGGGCGTCGAGCAGGCCCGTGCCGCGGGGGACGCCGTCGTGGTCGACGACGCGCGCGACGCGCGTCACCGGGCCCTCGACGATCACGTCCGCGTCGAGCGGGTTGAACGCGAGGACCGGCTCGCGCGTCGTGGGCCGCAGCACGCCCGCCTGCGACACCTCCTCGCCGAGCAGCGAGTTGTACAGCGTCGACTTGCCCGCGCCCGTCGACCCCGCGATCACGACGATCGCCGGCGACGACAGCTCGCGCAGGCGCGGCAGCAGGTGCTCGTCGAGCTGCGTGAGCAGACGGCGCCGCGAGGCGTCCGACCCCTCCGCGCCGTCGATCGTGAGCGGGAGGCGCACGTCCGCCACGTCGCGGCGCAGGTCGCGCGCGACGTCGTAGACGGTGACACCGAGCTCCTCGGTCGCCTGCGCGGGCCGCCACGAGCCCGGCGACCGGCCGGGCGCGGCGGGGCTCGCGTCGCTCGTGGCGGCGTCTGGGGTTCTCACTGGTTCATAGTGACGGCTGCCGGGGGCCCCGCCAAACGCACGCGCCGCACGACGCGCGACCACCCCACCTGCACGTCCGCCACCACGGCCTCCACCTCCCGAGCACGCCCGACGCCCACTACGATGGGCGCGCGCCTCGATAGCTCAATGGATAGAGCAACGGCCTTCTAATCCGTAGGTTGCAGGTTCGAGTCCTGCTCGGGGCACCACTCCTCAGCCGAACGACGGCGCCGTCGCGTGGTCGACCTCGACCAGGTAGGCGTGCCGCTCCTCCCCGCGCGGGTAGGGGCCGCCGGTGTACAGGACGGAGAGGCGGTCGACGACCGCCCAGCCCGCGTCGCCGTCGAGCACCTCGACGACGCGCCCGCGCAGGGTCGCCATGACGTACGGGTTCCCGGTCTCCGTCACGGACACCGCGACGCGCGGGTCGCGCGCGAGGTTGCGGGCCATGCGCGAGCCGGGGCCGGTGAGGAACGCGAGCCGGTCCCCCTCCCAGCCGACCCAGAGCGGCACGACGTGCGGGCCGCCGTCGGGCAGGACCGTCGCGAGGTGCGCGACGTGCGGTCCCGCGACGAGCACGCGAGCGGCCTCGGGGACGTGGGCGGGGCCGGGTACGGTGCCGGCGCTCACACGATCGCCCCGCACGAGAGGTCGACGACGACCCCTGTCGTCGCACCCGCGGCGTCGGTCGCGAGGTAGACAGCGGTGCCCGCGACCTCGGACAGGCGGGGCAGGCGGCCGAGCAGCGTGTCCTTCACGAGCATGGGCAGGTCGTCGTCCGGCGCGCCGACGGTCTCGGGCGTGAAGTTGGGCCGGAGCCCGACGACCCGCACGCCGTGGCGGCCGACCTCGCCGGCGAGGCTGCGCACGAGGGTCTCGATCGACGCGCACGCGAGGCTGAACCCGCCCATCTCGTGACGCGACTCCCGCGCGGCCGTGGACGAGAGCATGACGATCGCCCCGGACCCCTGGGCGACCATGTGCCGCGCCGCGGCGGTCGCGGTGAGGAAGTGGGTGGTCGTCGCGGACACGATCGGCGCCACGAAGTCCTCGAGGGACATGTCGACGAGCGGGACGTTCTGGAGCACGTCGTAGGCGACGGCGTTGAACGACACGTCGAGGCTCCCCGCCTGCTCGACCACGCCTGCCGCGTGCGCGTCGACCGACTCCTTGTCCGTCGCGTCGACGACGGCGGCGTGCGCCTGCCCGCCGGCGGCGCGGATCTCCTCCGCGAGCGCGTCGAGCGTGGCGGCTGTCCGTCCCGCGAGGAAGATGCGCGCGCCCGCGTCGGCGAAGGCGCGGCTCACCGCCGATCCCATCGACCCCGCGGCCCCGTAGACCACCGCGTTCTTCCCGGCGAGCTGCATCTGACGTCCCTTCCTCGACGGCGGCGCGCACGTCCGCGGAGGGCGTGCGCAGCGAACTCTCGCAGACGGACGACGGCGCGGGCGGGCGGAACTCATCGGCCGCCCGGACGTTGGTCCTGGCATGGGGAGTTCTCACCCTCCCGATCCCCGGAAAGGGTAAAGATCGAGCCACCCGCCGTAGATATACTCGCCCGACCGGCGCAGGCCGGTTCCGCCCGGTTCGCCCGGGTCGAGGGGGAGCTCGCGAGGGCGCCCCACCCGCCACCGACGGCGTCCGACGGCACGCACGAGCGAAGGACAGACATGACCGAGGCAGCACCGCTCCAGCCCCCCGCCCCGACGGAGACGCTCACGCTCAGCGCCCCGGAGCCCGTCAAGCCCGTCGCCACCACGCAGGCGCCGTCGCTCGCGCCCCGCGTCGACGAGGCCGCGATCCCCGGCCTCCAGTCGAAGGTCTCCTCCTACCTCGACCAGCTCCTCGCGACGGACACGCGCTCGCCCGAGTTCGCGGCGAAGGCCGACGACATCCGCAAGATGGGCGACAAGGACATCCGCGCGGCCTCCGACGTCTCGAACCGCATGCTCGAGATGCCGGTCCGGGAGCTGCGCGAGGGCGGCGTCTCCGAGAGCTCCAAGGTGAGCAAGTCGCTGCTCGAGCTGCGCCGCACGGTCGAGGACCTCGACCCCAGCGAGGCGAGCGTGGGCAAGAAGTTCCTGGGCCTCATCCCGTTCGGCGGGAAGCTCCAGGACTACTTCCGCCGCTACGAGAGCTCGCAGAAGCAGCTCAACGCGATCGTCCAGTCGCTCTACAACGGTCAGGACGAGCTCCGCAAGGACAACGCCGCGCTCAACCTCGAGAAGCAGAACCTCTGGGACTCGATGGCGCGCCTCAACCAGTACATCTTCATCGCCGAGCGCCTCGACACCGAGCTCTCGACGAAGATCGCCGAGCTCGAGGCGAGCGACCCCGAGCGCGCCCAGGCGCTGCGCGAGGACGTGCTGTTCTACGTCCGCCAGAAGCACCAGGACCTGCTCACGCAGCTCGCGGTGTCCATCCAGGGCTACCTCGCGATGGACATCATCATGAAGAACAACGTCGAGCTCATCAAGGGCGTCGACCGCGCGACGACGACGACGGTCTCGGCGCTGCGCACGGCCGTCATCGTGGCGCAGGCGCTCGCGAACCAGAAGCTCGTGCTCGACCAGATCACGGCGCTCAACACGACGACGTCGAACATGATCGCCTCGACCTCGAAGATGCTGGCCGACCAGTCGGCGAGCATCCAGCAGCAGGCCGCGAGCGCGACGGTCGGGCTCCCGCAGCTCCAGCAGGCGTTCGCCAACATCTACGCGACGCTCGACTCGATCTCGACGTTCAAGACGCAGGCGCTCGACTCCATGGCGCAGACGATCGGGGTGCTCGAGACCGAGACGACCAAGGCGAACGAGTACCTCGACCGCGCGCGCCGCTCGGACCAGTCGCAGGTCGGTAACGGCTCGCTCGACATCGGGCGCCTGTGACCCCTGGCGACGCACGCCCCCCGTCCTCCCGCGGCCTGACCGCCGCTCCCCGCACCACAGATCGGACCCCGAGCTAGATGGGCTGGTTCTCCGACGTGATCGGCCGCCTCGGCGGCCGGTCCTCCGCGCCCGAGCCCGCGCTCGAGCTGCCCGCCCCGCCGACGTCGGCCGAGATCCTCACCTCGGTCGAGCGCGTGGAGCAGCAGATCGAGGGCCGCGTGCCGCCGGCCGTCACGGCGCGCGTGCACCGCATCACCGGCACGGTCGAGGAGATGGTGCCGCGCCTCGACCGCCTCGGCGGCGGGTCGCAGCAGGCGCACACCGTCGTCGCAACGGCCACGAGCTACCTGCCCGAGGCCGTCGGCGCGTACCTGCGCCTGCCGCGCGACTTCGCCGACCGGCGGGTCGTCGCGCAGGGCAAGACGTCGCTCATGCTGCTGTGCGACCAGCTCGACCTGCTCGGCGTCACGCTCGACAAGATCTCCGACGCGGTCTCGCGCGCCGACGCCGCCGCGCTCGTCGCGCACGGCGCGTTCCTCGCGGAGAAGTTCCGTGACTCGTCGATCGCGCTGGACCCCGGGGCCGGCCAGGGCACACCCCAGCCTCCGAGCGGCCCGACGTCGGAGCCCGGACGACTGGAGGCACCATGACCGGCCCGGTGACCCCGAGCCTCGCGGCGGCGCTCGACGCGCTGGACGCCGTGGCGCGCGCCGCGGGCGTGGACGAGGAGGCGGCGCGCGACGAGGGTGCCCGCCTCGCGGCGGCCGTCGCCGAGTCCTCCCCCGGGGCGCCCGCGGCGTGGCTCGCGGCGCTCGGGCACGACCCCGCCGCGACGGGCGCGTTCTTCACCGCCGCGTCGAGCGCCCGGCGCTGGCGCACGTCCCCGACGGACGTCCGCGCCGCGCTCGGTGCGGCCCGCTCGAAGCACGCCGTCGCCTATGGGCAGGCGCTCGCCGACGTCGCACGAGCGGCAGCGCACCTCGGCTCCCCCGGCCCGCACGTGGCCGGGGTCGCCGCGGCCACGGCCGCCGTCCAGCAGTCGGGCGGCTCTCCGGTACCGGCCCCGGGTGCCGGCCGGCCCTCGTCGGACCCGACGGCGGCGCCCGCCGCCGGCGGCCCGGTCGCCGCGCGCTCGGCGTCCGGCGGGGTGGACCCGTTCGACCTCGGCGACCTGCTCGCCGCGCAGGGCTCGCTCGACGCCCTCCACCGGCCTGCGCCCGAGGTCCCGTCCGTCGCGTCGATCCTCGACGCGCTCGGCGCCCGCCCGGCCGCGGAGGCGCCCGGCCCGACGTCCGCGCCGTCGAGCACGACGGCGTCGGGCACGCAGACCGGCCCGCCCACGGGGGGCGCCGACGCGACGGCCACACGCACCGAGGCGGCGACGACGACCGAGGCCGCGTCCGAGGAGGAGCCTCCCCGCTCGATCGAGGAGCTGCTCGCCGAGCTCGACGCGCTCACCGGGCTCACCCGCGTGAAGGACGAGATCCACCGCCAGACCGAGCTGCTGCGCGTCGAGAAGCTGCGCACGGAGGCCGGCCTGACCCGCCCGACGCTCACGCGTCACCTCGTGTTCCTCGGCAACCCCGGCACGGGCAAGACGACGGTCGCGCGCCTCGTCGCGGGGATCTACCGCGCGCTCGGGCTGCTCGAGAAGGGCCACCTCGTCGAGGTCGACCGCTCCGAGCTCGTCGCGGGCTACCTGGGCCAGACCGCGGTGAAGACGTCCGAGGTCGTCGCCACCGCGCTCGGCGGCGTGCTGTTCGTCGACGAGGCGTACGGGCTCGCGGAGGACCAGTACGGCGCCGAGGCGATCAACACGCTCGTCAAGGACATGGAGGACCACCGCGACGAGCTCGTCGTCATCGTGGCGGGCTACCCCGGGCCGATGGCGGACTTCCTCGCCACGAACCCCGGCCTCGAGTCGCGGTTCTCCACGACCATCACGTTCGAGGACTACGCCGACGCCGAGCTGCGCGACATCTTCGCGGGCATGGCGGCGAAGTCCGACTTCGAGCCGACGCCCGAGGCGCTCGACGTGTTCGCGCGCCTCGCCGCGGCGCAGCCGCGCAGCGAGGGCTTCGGCAACGCGCGCTGGGCGCGCAACGTGCTCGACGGCGCGATCGCGCGCCACGCGTGGCGCCTCAAGGACACCGAGGCGCCGACGATCGACGAGCTCCGCCTCCTGCTGCCGGTCGACGTGGTCGACGGCGAGGGCGCCCCCGCGCTGCTCGCCACGCTCGACCCGCCGGAGACCGCGGACGCCCCGACCACGGACGTGCCCACCGACGACGCACCCGAGACCGCCCCCTCCACCGCCGAGGAGAACGCATGACGACCACCCCGGTCCGCCCTGCGGGCCAGCAGATCGTCCCCGCGGGCGGCCCCGCGCCGGGCAGCGCGCCCGGCCCGGTCGGCACCCCGAGCGGAGCACCGAGCGCGGGCGTGTCCCGCGCCCGTGGTGCGCTCCGCCGCACGCCCGGCAAGCTGCGGCTCGTCATGGCGCTGTGCGTGCTCGCCGCCGTCGCGCTCGGCGTGCTCGGCTTCCAGGCGGGCAGCGTCCAGTCCCGGGCGCTCGAGGCCGCGAGCGAGGACACCGCGCAGCTCGTCGGGGTCCAGGAGGTGCGCAACGCGCTCGTCGCGGCGGACGCGACGGCGACCGGCGCGTTCCTCGTCGGCGGCCTCGAGCCCGCCGACCAGCGTGCCCGGTACGACGACCTCGTCGACCAGGCCGCGAGCGGGCTCGCCACGCTCTCCGGGAGCAACGAGGGAGATGCGGAGCTGCTCGGCCAGGTCGCGGCCGACCTCACGGTCTACACGGGCCTCGTCGAGCAGGCGCGCGCCAACAACCGCCAAGGCTTCCCGGTCGGCTCGGCGTACCTCGACCAGGCGTCGACCATCCTGCGCGAGCAGATGCTGCCCGCGCTCGACGAGGTCGTGCTCGACGACGCCGACCGTGTCGCGGCGGACTTCTCGGGCGTCCGCAACGCGCTGTGGGTGCTCGCGGGCGGGCTCGTCGGGCTCGCGGTGCTCGTCGTGAGCCAGGTCTGGCTCGCACGCCGTACGCACCGCGTGCTCAACGTCGGCCTCGCCGTCGGGACCGCCGTCGTGCTCGTCGTCGGCATCGTGTCCACGGTCCTGCTGGCCCAGGCGAGCTCGCGCGCGCAGGACGTCCGCACCGGTCCGTACGCCGCGACGCTCGCCGCGTCCCAGGCCTACTCGCTCGCCAACGACGCGAAGTCGATGGAGGCGTTCACGCTCATCAAGCGGGGGTCCGGGCAGGCGTACGAGGAGGCGTTCGTCACGGCGACGGACGACGCCACGGCGCGGCTCGACACCGCGGCGTCCGAGGGGATCCTCGACGGGTCGACCGCCCAGGCGCTCGACGCGTGGGTGACCCGGCACGCGGACATCCGCGCGCTCGACGACGCGGGCCAGTGGGACGAGGCCGTCGCCCTCGCCACGGCGACGGACCCCGAGAGCCCCAACGCCGCGTTCGACGCGTTCTCCGCGTCCGCGCGCGGCGACATCGAGACGAACGCGGCCGCCACGAGCGAGCGCCTCGACGGCGCGGCGACGACCGCGACCGTGGCGGGCTGGCTCCTGCTGGTCGCGGGCCTCGTCGCGGCGCTGCTCGCGTGGCGCGGCGTGACCGCACGACTGGAGGAGTACCGGTGACCACGACGCTCGCCACCCCTGACCGCAGCCGTCGCGCCGGTGCCCGCCGGCGCCGCGGCGGCGTCGTCGCCGCAGGGCTCGCCGCGGTGCTCGCGCTCGCCGCGTGCTCGGGTCCCTCCGGCGCGGACGACCTCCGCCTCACCGAGGCGCCGCAGGACGAGGCCGCCGAGGAGGCGCCGACCGCGCCGGCGGCCCCCGCCGAGTGCGCCGACCCCCTCGCCTCGTACGCGCCCGAGGGCGCGCTGCCCGGACCCGACGCCCTGCCCGGCGGCAGCACCATGGCCGCGATCCGCGACCGCGGCTCGCTCATCGTGGGCGTCTCGGCCGACACGCTCCTCATGGGCGCGCGCAACTCGCTGTCGGGCCAGATCGAGGGCTTCGACATCGACGTGCTGCACGAGATCTCGCGCGCGATCTTCGGCGACCCCGACCGGCTCACGTTCCGTGTCATCACGTCGGGCCAGCGCCTCGAGGTGCTCGAGCAGGGCGAGGTCGACCTGGTCGCGCGCGCGTTCACGATCAACTGCGAGCGGTGGGAGTCCATCGCGTTCTCGGCGGAGTACTACCACGCCGGCCAGAAGGTGCTCGTCACGCGCGACTCGACCGCGAGCGGCATCGCGGACCTCGAGGGCCAGCGCGTGTGCGCGCCCGAGGGCACGACGACGCTCACGCGCCTCGAGCAGTTCTCCGGCATCGAGCCCGTCCCCGCCACGACCCACACGCAGTGCCTCGTGCTGTTCCAGCAGGGCAAGGTCGACGCGATCACGGGCGACGACACGATCCTCGCCGGCTTCGCGGCGCAGGACCCGTACGCGAAGGTCGTCGGCGAGGCGATCAGCGACGAGCCCTACGGCATCGGTGTCCCCGCGCAGAACGTCGACATGGTGCGGTTCGTCAACGGCGTGCTCGAGCAGATGAAGTCCGACGGGCGCTGGGCCGCGATCTACGGCGAGTGGCTCGGCGGGCTCGGCCCGGCCCCGACCCCGCCGACCGCGGTGTACGGCCGCACGCCGTGACCCGCACGACCGCACCCGAGGCGCCGGGACGGCTCGGCGAGGCGATCCCCGCCGCCGACCTCCTGGCGTACCTCGCCGCGCTCGAGACGTGGCTCGACGAGCGGCGCACGGAGCTCGACCGGCTCGACGCCGCCGCGCAGGCCGCCGCGACGCCCGACGTCTACACGGCCGACCTGGTGCTCGCGCTCTCGCTCTGGCAGGCGATCCGCACGCGCGCGGACGAGATCCGGCCCGTCTGGGACTCGGGCCGGGCGGACGCCGTCGCGCGCGAGAAGATCTCCCAGCTCGTCTGGGGGCGCCTCGACTCCGGGTCGGGCGCCGCGCTCGTCTCGCTGGTGGAGGCGGTGAAGCTGTGCGACGCACTCGTCGTCCAGCTCCGCACCCGCCTGTCGTTCGACCCGCACACGGCCGACCAGGTCGCGCGCCTGCGCGGCGTGCGCGCCGAGCTCGTGCGCTGCGAGGACCTGGCCGGCTCCGACGCGGACGCGCGGGGCCGCGTGGAGACCCTGCGCGGGCGCCTCGACCACCTCGTCGCCCAGGCCGCGCGCGGGGCCGACGTCTCGGGCCCGCTCGCGGAGCTCGAGGCCGAGGTCGCGCGGGCCGAGCGCGATCTCATCGTCGCGTCGGCGCAGCGTCGCGAGCTGCGCCGCGACCGCGCGCGGACCGAGGAGCAGCGCGAGGCGCTGGAGGCCCGCGAGCCCGCGCTGCGCGAGCTCGTCGCCCGCTGCCGGCGCGAGATCGCGCACCCGCCGCGGCTCGCGGTCCCCGACGTCTCGCGGCTCGGACCCGTCCCCGACTCACGGTTCGAGCTCGACGCCTACGCGGCGCGGCTCGCGACCGTGGCCCGCGCCGTCGAGACCGTCGAGGACGCCTACACGCGGCCCCTGCGCGAGCGCGCCGAGCTGCGCTACAGCCTCGAGCGGCTCGCGGCGAAGGCTCGGGCCAACGGGCGCTCGGCGTCGCCCACCGTGCGCTCCGGCCACGTCGAGGCGCGTGACGCGGTCGAGGCCGTGCCGTGCGACGTGACGCTCGCCCGCTTCCTCGTCGAGCAGTACCAGTTCCTCACCCGCGACCTGCCCACCCCGGAAGGAGCGTCGTCGTGACCACCACCGCGACCGTCCCGTGCTCGGAGCCCGGCTGCCCGGGCACCATCGAGGACGGCTACTGCAACGTCTGCGGCACGCCCGCGGGCGGCTCCGGCGGCACGCCGACGGGGACCTCTACCGGCACCACCGGCGCGCCGGCGCCGGGCACGGCCGCCGCCGCGTCGCCGTCCGCGATGCTCGGGACCGGCTTCGTCCAGGGTCGCCCCGGTACCGGGTCGGCAGCGGGCGCGGACCCCGACGCCGAGCGCTCGACCCGCACGGGCCGCACGAGCTCGAGCCGCCTCGCCACGGCCGCGCTCGGCTCGGCGCGCACCGCCGCGACCGGCTCGAAGGCGACGCGACGCGTCGGCACGTCCTCGACGCGCCTGCGCGGCCGCGGCCTCGGCGCGGGCCTGACGACCGTCCCGTCCGTCCCCGCGCGCGACCCGCTCCAGTCCGTCATGGCGGTGCCCGAGGTCGCGGAGCGCAAGCGGTTCTGCCCCGCGTGCGGCGAGAAGGTCGGCCGCGGTCGCGACGGCCAGCCCGGCCGCACCTCCGGCTTCTGCCCGCACTGCGGCAACAAGTTCGACTTCACGCCGCAGCTCGTGCCGGGCGACCTGGTCGGCGGGCAGTACGAGGTCGTGGGCTGCCTCGCGCACGGCGGCCTCGGCTGGATCTACCTGGCCCGCGACCAGAACGTGTCGGGCCGGTGGGTCGTGCTCAAGGGCCTGCTCAACTCGGGCGACCCGGACGCCTACGCGGCCGCGATCTCCGAGCGACAGTTCCTCGCGGAGGTCGAGCACCCGCTCATCGTCGAGATCTACAACTTCGCGATGCACGACGGCGCGGGCTACACCGTGATGGAGTACGTCGGCGGCGAGTCCCTCAAGGAGATCCTCCAGGAGCGCCGCGAGACCAACAACGGGGTCATCGACCCGATGCCGGTCGACCAGGCGCTCGCCTACGTGCTCGCGATCCTCCCGGCCTTCGCCTACCTGCACGACCACAACCTGCTGTTCTGCGACTTCAAGCCCGAGAACGTCATCCAGCAGGGCGACGGCGTCAAGCTCATCGACCTCGGCGGCGTGCGCCGCAGCGACGACCTCACGTCGGCGATCTTCGGGACCGTGGGCTACCAGGCGCCCGAGGTCGCGGAGGTCGGTCCGTCGACCGCGTCGGACATCTACACGATCGGCCGCACGCTCGCGACGCTCGTCCTCGACTTCCGCGGCAACACGACGACGTACGTCGCGTCGCTGCCGCCCGTCGCGGACACGCCCGTGTTCCAGCAGTACGACTCGTTCTACCGGCTGCTCGCCAAGGCGTGCGCGCTCGACCCGGCGGACCGCTTCGCGACCGCCGACGAGATGCGCACCCAGCTCCTCGGGGTGCTGCGCGAGGTCGTGGCCGCCGACGCCGGGCCGGGCAACCCGGCGCTGCACTCGGCGGCGTCGGTGCTGTTCGAGGCCCCGGTCGCCGACGTGGCGGCCCGTCCGCTCGCGTGGGACGAGCTCCCCACGCTGCGCCGCGACGACCACGACCCGATGGCGAGCTGGCTCGCCGGCGTCAACGTCGTCGACCCGGACGCGCGCCTCGCCGCGCTCGCCGACGCGCCCGAGGACACGGTCGAGGTGCACCTCGCGCGCGCCCGCGCGGCGATCGAGGCGGGCCGGTTCGACGTGCTGCGTGGCACGATCGGCACGATCCTCGCGGACGACCCGTGGGAGTGGCGCGCCGCGTGGCTCGGGGGCCTCGGCGAGCTCGCGCAGGGCGACCCGGTCGCCGCGCGCGCCTCGTTCAACGCGGTCTACGGCCAGGTGCCCGGCGAGCTCGCACCGAAGCTCGCGCTCGCCGCGGCCTGCGAGCTGAGCGGCGAGCCGGACATCGCGGAGTCGCTCTACGTGATCTGCGCGCGCACCGACGCCAACTACACCGCGCCCGCCGCGTTCGGTCTCATGCGCATCCGCGAGGCGCGCGGCGACCTCGACGGCGCCCTGCACGCGCTGGACCTCGTCGGGCCGACGCGCGGGTCGTACGTCGAGTCCCGCACCCTGCGCGCGCACCTGCTCGCCGAGTCGGGGCGCGGCCTGCCCGCGCTCGCGGACGCGATGGCGAGCGTCTCCGCGGTGTCGATCGCGCCCCGCGAGCGCGCCGAGCTGTCCGTCGGCGTGCTGCGCTCCGCGCTCGAGACCGTCACGCGGTCGGGGCCCGAGCCGACGACGCGCATCGCGGGCGTCCCCGCCGACGAGCCCGCGCTGCGCGACGCCCTCGAGGGCGCGTACCGCGAGCTCGCGTCGCTCACGGACTCGCGCGACGAGCGCATCACGCTCGTCGACCGCGCGAACGAGGTGCGGCGGTGGACGGTCCGATGAGCGACGCCCCGGCACCCGTGCCCGACCAGGCCGTGCCCGACCAGGCCGTCCCGGCACCGCCCGCGCTGCTCGCGTGCCCTGCGTGCGGCGAGCCGTCGCCCGAGGGGGCGCGGTTCTGCGAGGCGTGCGGCACGGCGCTCGCCCCGCTCCCGCAGGCCGGGGACCTGGAGGACGGGGACCCCGCGGACGGCGCGTCGGCCGGTCCCGGGGCGGAACGGTCGATGCTCCCGGACGGCTCGGCCGCGGACGGCTCCCCGGCGAGCGACGGGACCGCGCCGGGCGGCGCGACGGGCCCCGGCGCCCGACCGTGCGTGCGGTGCGGGGGCCGCGTCGCCGAGGACGGGTACTGCACGGAGTGCGGCGAGCCGGCCGCCTCCGAGCGCGACCACTGGGCCGAGCGGCCCGCGACGTGGGTCGCCGGCGTGTGCGACCGCGGCGTGCGGCACTCCCGCAACGAGGACGCGATGGCGCTCGCCGCCAGCCCGTCCGCCGTGGCGGACCGGGCGTTCGCCACGCTCGTCGTGTGCGACGGCGTCTCCTCCGCGCCCGACTCCGACGTCGCGAGCCTCGCGGCCGCGCGAGCGGCGCGCGACGTGCTCGCGGCGGGCGCCCCGGAGGGGTCCTCCCCCGTCGTCGGCGAGCCGACGGCGCGCGTCGCCGCCTGGTCGGCGCTCGTCGGGGACGCCTCGCGCGCCGCGCAGGACGCGATCCTGACGACCGTGGGCGCGATGGCCGACCGCGAGAACCCGCCGTCGTGCACGTTCGTCGCCGCCGTCGTGGACGGCCCGCTCGTGGTCACGGGCTGGGTGGGCGACTCGCGCGCCTACTGGATCCCGGACACGGGCGAGGCGCACCAGCTCAGCGTCGACGACTCGTGGGCGCAGGAGATGATGGCGCAGGGCATCCCCCGCGCCCAGGCGGAGAGCTCTCCCCAGGCCCACGCGATCACGCGCTGGCTCGGCCCCGACGCCCCGGACCCCGTCGCCCGGACGGCAGCGACGTTCCCCGACCGCGACGGCTGGGTGCTGGTGTGCTCCGACGGCCTGTGGAACTACTGCTCCCCCGCCGCCGACCTCGCGGCGCTGCTCCACGCCACCCAGGAGCGGGTCGGCCACGACCCGCAGACGGTGGCGGGCGCCCTCGTGGACTGGGCGAACGCCCAGGGCGGCCGCGACAACATCACGGCCACGCTCGCGCGGTTCGACAGGTCCTCGGACCCGGACTCCCCCGAGCTCGACCCTGACCTCGAGACGACCGTCCCCACCACCTGACGCGGGCCTCGCGCCGCGGTGCGACCCCACCCACGCGCGACCCGCGCACGACCCGATAGCCTGCACGAACACCCGCACCACCGAAGGAGCCCCCATGGCCGAGTTCGCCGCCGAGGTCTACCAGAACGAGTTCCTGTCCGAGGGCGCGACGGACGTCCACGCGATCGTCACCGTGACGTGCACGGGGGCCGGGAGCGCGGGGAGCGTCGGCGGCGCGGGCGGGGTCGCCGAGATCATCATGGTCGACACGTCCGGGTCGATGTCGGGCCGGAACATGGAGGCCGCGAAGCACGCGGCCCAGGTGGCCGTGGACCAGATCCTCGACGGCACGTGGTTCGCGATCGTCGGCGGCAGCCACGTCGCCAACCGCGTCTTCCCCTACCCCAACGCCCGCATGGCGATGGTCCAGATGGAGCCGGGCGCGCGCGCCGAGGCGAAGCGCGCGATCTCGATGCTCACGCCCGGCGGCGGCACGGCGATGAGCACGTGGCTGCGCCTCGCGGACCAGCTGTTCGCGACGGTGCCCCAGGCGGCGCAGCGGCACGCGATCCTCCTCACGGACGGCAAGAACGAGTCGGAGCCGCGCGCGAACCTGTCCGCCGCTGTCCGTGACGTCACCGGCCACTTCCAGTGCGACGCGCGCGGTGTCGGCTCGCGCTGGCAGGTCGACGAGCTGCGCGAGATCTCGACCGCGCTGCTCGGCACGGTGGACCTCATCGCGGACCCGAACGAGATCGCGGCGGACTTCGAGAAGCTCATGCAGGCCTCCATGGCCCGCGGCGTGGCCTCGGCCGACCTCCGCGTCTGGGCCCCGCAGGGCTCCCAGGTGCTCTTCGTGCGGCAGGTCGCGCCGACCGTCGAGGACCTGACCCACCGCCGCGCCGAGGTCAATCCGCTCACCGGTTCCTACCCGACCGGCTCGTGGGGCGACGAGTCGCGCGACTACCACGTCGCCGTGCGCGTCGCGTCGAAGCCGGTCGGCTCCGAGCAGCTCGCGGCACGCGTCCAGCTCGCGGTCAACGGCGAGGTCGTCTCCTCCGGCCTGGTCAAGGCCAAGTGGTCCGACGACGAGTCGCTCACCACGCGCATCAACCCCGAGGTCGCGCACTACACGGGCCAGACCGAGCTCGCCGCGGCCATCCAGGAGGGCCTCGCGGCCAAGGCGTCGGGCGACGAGGCGACGGCGACCGTCAAGCTCGGGCGCGCCGTGCAGCTCGCCCAGCAGACGGGCAACGACGAGGCGACGTCGCGCCTGCGCAAGGTCGTCGACATCGACAACGAGGAGCAGGGGACGGTGCGCCTCAAGCGCAACACCTCCACCCTGGACGAGATGGCGCTCGACACCGCCTCGACGAAGACGACCCGGGTCCGCCGGTGAGCGCCGTCGTCTGCCCCAACGGGCACCCGTCCGAGTCGACCGACTACTGCGACGTGTGCGGCGAGCCGATCGGCGCCGCGTCGACCCCCGTCGCGTCCGCGCCGAGCGGCTCGACGCCCGCGCCGGGCGGCGCCACGGCCGTGCCCGCGACGACCCAGCCCGTCCAGTGCCCGAACTGCGGGTCGCCGGCGCCCGGCGGCGCGCTGTTCTGCGAGAACTGCGGCTACGACTTCACGACGGGCGCCCTGCCCGACCCGGTCGATCCGCCGTCCGCGCTCTCGCTCGACCCGCCGTCGCGCCCCACGCCGCCCGCGGCCCCCGTCCCGAGCACGCCCTCGGCCTCCACGCCGCCCCCGCTGCCGGCCTCCGCAGCGACCCCGGCGTCGTCGTCGACGCCGCCCCCGCTGCCCACCTCGACCGCGCCCCCCGCACCCGGGGCGGGTGCCGCGGGCGAGCCGGCCGCCCCGGGCGAGCCGGCGACGTCGGGCACCCACCTGCCGACGCCCCCGGTCCCCGGTCCGGACCAGTGGGTCGTCGAGATCTGGATCGACCCCGACTGGTACACCGCGCAGCAGCCCGAGGACCCCATGCCCTCCGCGGGCCTGCCCGGCCTCGTCGTGCTGCGCGAGCGCAGCGTGCTCGTCGGGCGCCCGTCGGTGTCGCGGGGCATCCACCCGCAGGTCGACTGCGGCGCGGACACCGGCGTCTCACGCCGGCACTGCCAGCTCAGCACGGACGGCCAGCGGTGGTGGGTCGAGGACCTCCAGTCGTCGAACGGGACCTACGTGAGCCCCGCGGGCGAACCGCTGCCGACCGACCCGATCCCCGCCGGGCAACGACGCGAGCTGTCCGACGGCGACCGCGTGTACCTCGGCGCGTGGACGCGCCTCGTCGTCCGCAAGGCGCTCCCGGGCGAGGTCTGACCCCTCCTCCCCGCACGACCGACGCCCCGCTTGGAGGTTTCCTCCGGGCGGGGCGTCGTCGTGTCCCAGGCGGGTTGTGCGGAACCTCCAACGGGTTGTGCGAACCGGCAACGATCCGCGGGCCGCGTGGTCGCGCCGCGCCTCGCCCGGCAGGCACCGGGGACGGGAGAGTGGGGTCGACGGCACAGGCGGTGACCCCCAGGGGGAGCCCGTCGTCGCCGTCCGACCCCGACCCCGACCCCGACCCCGACCGAGGAGCCGCACGTGACCGACGCCCCGCACGACACCGTGACCGAGAGCCCGACGCTCGTCCGTGCCTCGGCCGCCGCCGGGGACCCCGCCCGCCGCGGCCGGTTCGCGCTCGACGCGGGCGACGCCGCGCGCGTCGCGACGTTCGCGGCGCTGATCGCGGCGCTCGGCATGCCCGGGTCGCTCGCCCTGTTCGGGAACGCCGTCCCCCTTACCCTCCAGACGCTCGGCGTCATGCTCGCCGGCACGATCCTCGGTGCGTGGCGCGGCGCGCTCGCCGTCGCGACGTTCCTCGCGCTCGCGGCGGCCGGGCTCCCGGTCCTCGCGGGCGGGCGCGGCGGCCTCGGGGCGTTCGTCGGTCCGTCCGCCGGCTACCTGGTCGGGTTCCTCGCCGGGGCGATGGTCGTCGGCATCCTCGTCGACCGGCTGCGCCGGGTGACGGTCGTCGGCGTGCTCGTCGCGTGCCTCGTCGGCGGGGTCGCGGTGGTCTACGCGTTCGGCGTGCCGGTCCAGTCGATCGTCACGGGGGTGCCGCTCACGACCACCGCGCAGCTCTCCCTCGCGTTCGTGCCCGGTGACGTCCTCAAGGCGCTGGCCGCCGCGGCGATCACCGTCGGCGTCGTGCGGGCCTACCCGGCCGCGCGGCGGTCGGGCCGCTCCGCGGGCCGTCGCGCGGCCGCCGACCGCGCCTCCTCCTGACACCTGCGAGAGTGTCCGCGTGCCCGTCGCCCACCAGGTCCTGACGCACGCCGCCGACCCGGCGGTGCGCGACCGTCCCGCCCTGCGCACCCCCGAGCGGTCGCGCACCTACGCCGCGCTCGCCGCGGACGTGCGCGCGGGCGCGACGTACCTCACCGCGACGGGCACGCGTCCCGGCGACGTCGTCGCCGTGTCCCTGCCCGACCCGCTGGACCTGCTGACGGCGGTCCTCGCCGCCGACCACGCCGGCGCGACGCCGCTGGTGTGCGACGCGGCGTGGCCGCGCGCGCACCGCGCGGAGGTCCTGCGCACGCTGGCCCCCCGCACGTTCGTCGAGGTGCCGCTGCCCCGCGGGACCGGCGCCGTCCCCGACCTCGTGCCGGGGCTCGCCCCGCAGGGGGGCGCGAGCCCCGGCGCGGGCCACGCGCCCGCCCCGGACGACCTCGCGTGGGCGGGGTTCTCGTCGGGCAGCACCGGCCGGCCGCGCGCGGTCGTGCGCACCCGCGCGTCGTGGGCGGGGTCGTTCGACGACGTCACGCGGCTCCTCCGCCTCCGCCCTACGGACACCGTGCTCGTCCCGGGGCCCCTCGCGTCGTCCCTCTCCTGCTTCGCCGCCGTGCACACGCTCGCCGTCGGGGCGTGCGCGTACCTCACGCGCACCCCGGCGGCCACGACCTCCGCGCTCGCGAGCAGCGACGTCGTGCACCTCGTGCCGCAGGTCCTCGACGACGTGCTCGACGCCGTCGCGGCGGGAGCGCCGTCGCGGCTGCGGCACGCGGTCGTCGGCGGCGCGTCCCTCCCCCCGGGGGCGCGGTCGCGCGCGGCGACTCTCGGCATCGACGTGCTCGCGTACTACGGCGCGGTCGAGCTGTCGTTCGTCGCGTACGACCCAGACGGGTCGGGGCTGCGCGCGTTCCCGGGCGTCGAGCTGGCCGTACGGCCGCTGCCCGCGGCGAGCGTCGGCGAGGTCTGGGTCCGCTCGCCCTGGGTCTCGCGGGGATACCTCGCGCGCGCCACCGGCCCGCTGCGCCGCGACGGCGCGTGGAGCACCGTCGGCGACCTCGCCGACCCCCTGCCCGAGCCCGCGACGGGCGCCGCGCCCGCGTCGGCGCCGGCGCCCGTCGGGGCGGCCCGTGCCGGGCTCGTGCTGCGCGGCCGCGGGGACGGGGCGATCCTCACCGGAGGGTCGACCGTCGTGCCCGAGGACGTCGAGGTCGTGCTGCGCGCCGTGCCGGGCGTCCGGGACGTCGTCGTCCTCGGGACCGCGCACCGCCGCCTCGGCGCGGTCGTGAGCGCGGTCGTGGAGTGCGACGACCGGCCGGGGCTGCGCGCCCACCTGGAGCGCGTCGCGCGTGCGGCGCTCGCCCCGGCGCAGCGGCCGCGGCGCTGGTACGGCACGCGCGCCCTCCCCCGGACCCCGTCGGGCAAGCCCGCGCGCGGGGCCGTGAGCGAGGCCCTGCGCGGGACCGACCCCGCGCGGTCGGGCCTGGAGCCGCTGCGATGAGCCCGGACCGAGGTGCGCCGGACGACGCGCCCGTCGTGGTCGCGGCGCGCCGTACGTGGGTCGGGACGGCCGGGCACGGGCACCGGTCGCTGTCCGAGGTCGACCTCGCGGCCGCGGCTCTCGGCGCGACGCACGGCGACGCGCGCGCGCTGGGGGTCGAGGACGACGTCGCGGACGTCCTGCTGGGCTGCTGCACCGGGCCGGGCGGGAACGTCGCCCGCGTCGCGGCGCTCGCCGCGGGCCTGGGCATCACCGTCCCCGGCCTCACCGTCGACCGCCAGTGTGCGTCCGGTCTCGCGGCGGTGCTCCTCGCCGCACAGCAGGTCCGCGCGGGCGAGGCCCGCCTGGTCCTCGCCGGCGGGACCGAGAGCGCGTCGCGCGCCCCCGCCCGCGCCCACCGCACGGCCTGGGGCGACGTGCCGTACGCGCGGGCCGCGTTCGCCCCGACGCCGTGGGCCGACCCCGGCATGGGCGCGGCCGCCGACGAGCTCGCGCGCCGCCGCGGCGTGACCCGCGAGCGCCAGGAAGCGTACGCGCTGCGCAGCCACGCGCGCGCCCTCACGGCGCAGGCCGCCGGGCGGTTCGCGGCCGAGACCGTCCGGGTCGGCGCGCCCGGGAGGTCGCTCGTGCGCGACGAGCGCGCGCGGCGCCTCGACGCCGCGGTGCTCGCCCGGTTGTCCCCCGCGTTCACGTCCGACGGCACCGTCACCGCCGCCACCGCGAGCCCGGTGAGCGACGGCGCGGCGACCGTCGCGGTCGTGCCGGAGCGCGTCCGGCGCGGCCTCGGCGCCCCCGGCCTGCGCCTTCTCGCGTCGGCGACGGTCGGCTGCGACCCCGCGCTGCCCGGGTGGGGCCCGGTCCCCGCCGTGCGCGCCGCGCTGGACCGCGCGGGCGCGCGGCTCGACGACGTCGCGGCGGTCGAGGTCGTCGAGGCGTTCGCCGCGCAGGTCCTCGCGGTGACGGACGCGCTCGGCCTCGACCCGCTCGGCGACCCCGACGACGACGCACGGGTCTGCGCCGACGGCGGCGCGCTCGCGCTCGGGCACCCGTGGGGCGCGAGCGGCGCCGTGTCGGTCGTGCGGCTGTTCTCCCGGCTCGTGCGCGCGGGCGCACCGGCCGGGACGCTCGGCCTCGCGACGGCCGCGGTCGGCGGCGGGCTGGGCGTCGCGGCCGTGCTGGAGGTCGTCCGGTGATCGCGAGAGCCCGGGCCCGGCAGCGGCGACGAGACACCGTCGGGGGCGGCCCGACCGCCCCGGTGGAGACGCCCGGCGTGACCCCTGGGACCGGCGCGTCGGGCACGCCCGACCCGGAGGCGCCCGGGCCCGGCTGCACGGTCCGGCTCGAGGACGTGCACGTCCGCCTCGGCGACCGGGACGTGCTCCGCGGGATCGACCTCGAGCTGCGCGAGCGGCGCGTGGGAATCGTCGGGGCCAACGGCTCGGGCAAGAGCACGCTCGCGCGCCTGCTCAACGGGCTCGTCGTACCGACGGCGGGCCGCGTCCTGGTCGACGGGCTCGACACCCGCCGCGGTGGCGCAGCGGTCCGCCGGCGCGTCGGGTTCGTGTTCACCGACCCGGACGCCCAGATCGTCATGCCGACCGTCGCGGAGGACGTCGCCTACTCGCTGCGGCGCCACGCTCCGGCCGAGCGCGACGCGCTCGTGCGGGCTGCCCTGGCCGCGCGCGGCCTGGCGGACCACGCGGACCATCCCGCCCACCTCCTCTCGGGCGGGCAGAAGCAGCTCCTCGCGCTCACGTCCGTGCTCGCCGCCGGGCCTCGGCTCGTTGTCGCCGACGAGCCCACGACGCTCCTCGACCTGCGCAACACGCGTCGGTTCGCCGCCGAGCTCGCGGCGCTCCCCCAGCAGGTCGTGCTCGTCTCGCACGACCTGACGCTCATGGACGCGATGGACCGGGTGCTCGTCGTCGACGGCGGGCGGGTCGTCGCGGACGACGAGCCGGGGCCCGCGGTCGCGCACTACCTGCGCCTCGTCGACGCGGCGGCGCCGTGACCCCGGGGACGTACCGGCCGGGGCGGTCGGCGCTGCACCGGGCTCCGGCCGGGACCAAGCTCGTGGGTCTCGCCGTGGCCTCGGCCGTCGTGCTCCTCGTGTCGTCGCCGGCGGGGGTCGGCGCCGTGGTCCTCGCCGTCGGTGCGCTCTACGCGGTCGCGGGCGTGGGTCCGGGGGCGGCCTGGGACCAGGTCCGGCCCCTGCGTCTGGTGGTGCCCGTGCTCCTCGCCGTCCAGTGGCTCGCCCTGGGCCCGGTGCCCGCGGTCGTGCTCACGACCCGGCTCGTCGCGCTCGTCGCGCTCGCGGGGCTCGTGCTGCTCACGACCCGGACGTCCGCCGTCCTCGCCGCGATCGAGCGTGGGCTGCGGCCGCTGCGCCGCCTCGGCGTCGACGTCGACCGCACGGCCCTGGTCCTGGCGCTCGCCGTGCGCAGCGTCCCCGTCGTCGCCGCCCTGGCCCAGCGCGTGCGCGACGCCTGCCGGGCCCGGGGCCGCGAGCGCGACGTCCGCGCCTACGCGGTCCCGCTCGTCGTCGGCGCCCTGCGCCAGGCCGACGCGCTCGGAGACGCGCTGCGCGCCCGCGGCCTCGACGACTGACGTCCCGTCCCGCCGGCGTGCCGAGCGAGAGCCGTGGTCTCGCGAGGGAGAGCCGTGGTCAGGACCAGACCTCTACCTCGCCGTACCAGCGTCTACCTCGCGGAGAGGACGCTCTCATCGGGCCGCGGGCTCGCCGGTGGCGCGATGGCCCCGGAGGGAGACGACCGCGGCGACGAGGATGCCGACCACGGTCACGACGAGCAGGGCGCGGTAGTCGACGGCGCCCACGAGGGCCGCGCCGACCACGGTCAGCACGAGCTGCGGGACGTTGACGAGCAGCAGGCTCGCCGCGGCGACGCGCCCCTGGAGCCCCGGAGGCGTGCGCAGCTGCCGCTCGGTGACGAAGCCGACGATCGACCACGTCGCGCCGAGGCCGACCGCACCCAGCCCGAGCACGATCGCCACGACGTTCGTCCCCGTCGCGGGGACGATGCCGAGCGCGAGCACGAGCAGCCCCAGGGCGACGAGCCGCTGCGCGCCCCACCGCGCGACGAGACGGGCCGCCGTCAGCCCCGCGACGATCGCGGTGAGGGCCTGGACGGAGGAGATCGGGCCCAGCAGCGCCGCGGGCAGGCCGAGCCCGTCCTCGACGATCGCGAGGCTGACCGCGTTCAGGAGTCCGACCCCCGCGAACGCGACGAGCATGGCGAGCGTGAGCACGCCGAGCGGTGCCGTGCGCACGAGGTGGCGGAAGCCCGCCGTCAGCTCGGCCAGGTACGGCTCGCGCTCGGCGGCGGGGGTCGGCGGCGTCTCGACGAGCCGGATGCGGCCGATCACGGTGCCCGCGACCGCGAACGCGACCGAGGCCGCGACCACGAGCGGCCATGCGCCCGCGAGCGCGTACGCGCCCGCGCCGACGACCGGCATGAGGAGGCGGAAGACCTGGTCGATGGTCGTGAGCCGACCGTTCGCGGGGGCGATCGCCTCGTCCGGGAGCATGTCGCGCACGAGGCCCGCCTGGGCCGCCGCGGTCGCGAACCCGACGCCCGAGTAGACGACCGTCACCACGAAGACGAGCCAGACCTGCTCGGGCCCGCGGACCGCGAGGAGGGCGAGCAGGCTCACCGCGCCGACGAGGTACGTGACGACGAGCATCCGCCGGCGCGACACCCGGTCGGCGAGCTGGCCGAGGAGCGGCGACGCGAGCGCCGGCAGGCCGAGCGCCGCGAACACGAGCCCGGCCGCGCCGTTGGAGCCGGTGAGGTCCTTCACCCACACCGCGAGGATGATCGCGAGGACCGAGTCGGCGAAGTTCGTGAACCCCCACGCGACCGACAGGAGGCGGAAGGGGCGGGAGCGCAGCGCGGCGCGGGGGTCCCGGACGCTGTCGGGAGCACCGGTTGGAGCAGCGGTGGGAACGGCCGCGGCGACGGTCTCCGACGCCGCCGCGGGAAGGTCCTCGGGCGCGGTCCGTGCGGCGACGGTCGTCGGCTCGGGGGGCGTGCTCATCGCGGGGCCTCCGGGAGGTCGGCGTTGACGATGGAGAAGAGGCGCGCGCGACGTGCCCCCGCGGGACGGAGCGACGGGTCGTCCCAGCGCCCCCGGAAGCGGTCCGTGAGCGCCTCGACCTCGCGGGCGAGCGCGTCGAGCTCCTCGCGCGTCGCGTAGAAGGACGCGCCGGTCATCGTCGAGGCGAGGAGCCACTGCGGGTCGTCGGCGGCGGACCCGGCGATCCACGACCGGACGCGCGCCGTCTCCTGGTCCAGCAGGAGGGTCGCCACCGCGCCCGCGGCGTGCAGGGACTCCGGGACGTCGGGGTCGAACTTCGTCTGGCGGCCACGCCCGACGGAGCGCCACGGCCGCTCCTTGCCGCGCCGCTCCGCGGGCTCGACGTACCCGTACTTGGCGAGCATCCGCAGGTGGAAGGAACAGCTCGCCACGGACTCGCCCGTCGCCTCGGCGCACCGCGTCGCGGTGACCTCGCCCTCGTCGTCGAGCAGCGCGAGGATCCGCAGGCGCAGCGGGTGGGCGAGCGCCCGGATGGTCGCCGGGTCGGTCGCGACGACCTGCCCGGGCTCGGGCCTCGGGCCGCGCGGGAGTCGTTCCGACGACGCCGAGCCGGGGCCGGTCGGGACGGCCGGGACGTCCGGCGGGCTGGCGTGCGGGTCGGCTGGCGCGCTCATGCCGACCACGCTAGTTCAGGAAAGAGTTCTTGCGCAAGAGTTCTTTAGCGAGAATCGCCCGTCGCTCCGGGAGCCGCACGACGCGCGACCACGAGGTCGTGGACGCGGCTCACCGCGACCACGACGCCGAGCACCGCCACGGCGAGCGACAGCCCCGCCAGGACGTCGGTGAGGAAGTGGTACCCGAGGTAGAGCCTGCTCAGCGCGACGGTGCCGATCACGAGCACGGAGGCCGCCGCCCAGACCGCGAGGACCCGCGCGTCGTGATGGCGGTGCCACACGAGGTAGCCGCCCACCAGGACGAGCGTCGCCGCCCCGATCGTGTGCCCGGACGGGAAGGAGAACGACCGCTCCACCCCGGCGACGACCATCGAGACGTCGGGCGGCCGCGGCCGGGCGACCACCGCCTTGAGCACCGTCGAGACCAGCGTCGCGAGCACCATGGCCCCCGCGAGCAGCCCGGGTTCCCACCACGTCCCCGTGCGCCGCGCCCACACCACGCACCCCACCGCGACGAGGACGGGGAGCACGAACGGGCCGAACACGGTCGTGACCACGGTGAGGACGCCCGTCGCGACCGGGGTGCGGTGCGCGACCATCCACGCGAGCAGCGGGTCGTCGAGCCGCCACAGGTCCTCCTGGTCGCGGACCGCGTCGAGGAGGAGGGCGAACCCCGCGACCCCGGCGAGCACCAGGAGCACGCCCGGCCACACGCTCGCGAGGACCTCGCGCGCGGACGCGCCGCGCCGTTCGCCCGTCGTGCCGCCTGCCTGCCCGTCCCCCGCGCTCATCCCCGGAGGCTACGCACGGCGAGCCGACGGCGCAGCGCGGCCGACCGTCATTCGTGCACCGGCACCCGACGCTCGTGGCGAAAAAGGGATGCACCGCCCACGACGACCGTGGTCGTATGTACCCACACCGCGGTGACGTCCGTCCGGTCCGTACCGGGCGGTGGAGGGTCCGGCCAGACCCACGAACCCAGCGTCACGAGAGCAGACCATGCATCCCTTGATCACGTACGACGTGGCGGCCCTCAGCCGTCGCGAGCAGCTGCAGGAGCAGACCCTGCGCCGGTCGCAGCTGCGCCGCACCACGACCCGCGTCCCGGCGAACACCCGGCAGGCCCGCCTGCCGCGCGGTACCGCATGACGCGCACCGACCGCTCGCCGGGCCGGGGACCCTCCCCGACAGGCGGCGGCACACCTCGCCGAAGGCCCCGACCGTCCGGACCCCCGTGGACCGGACAGCCGGGGCCTTCGTCGTGCGCCCCCTCCCCGCGCGCCGCCGTGCTCCGCGTCACGGGCACGCCGAGCCGTCGCGCGCACCACGGTTAGGCTGTGGGCCGTGAGTCCTGTGAACGCGAACGAACGCATCGTCTGGATCGACTGCGAGATGACCGGGCTGGACCTGGGCGCCGACGCCCTCGTCGAGGTCGCCGCCGTGGTCACCGACTCCGAGCTCAACGTGCTCGGCGACGGGGTCGACGTCCTCGTCCGTCCCCCGGCCGAGGCGCTCGAGCAGATGGGCGACTTCGTCCGCCAGATGCACACGACCTCCGGGCTGCTCGACGAGCTCGACGAGGGCCTGACGCTCGCCGAGGCCGAGCAGCGCGTCCTCGACTACGTCCGCACGTGGGTCCCCGAGCCGGGCAAGGCCCCGCTGGCCGGCAACTCCGTCGGCACCGACAAGGGCTTCCTCGACCGCGACATGCCCGCGCTCATGAGCCACCTGCACTACCGGATCATCGACGTGTCGTCCGTCAAGGAGCTCTCGCGCCGCTGGTACCCGCGCGCCTACTTCTCGTCGCCGGAGAAGCACGGCGGCCACCGCGCGCTCGCGGACATCCTCGAGAGCATCGACGAGCTGCGCTACTACCGCGCCGCGGTGTTCGTGCCCCAGCCCGGCCCCGACTCTGCGACGGCGCGCAAGGTCGCCGAGCAGGTCGTGGCGACGAGCGTCACGCGCGGCCGGACCCGACCGGCCGACGACGACGCCGAGACCTCCGTGGCCACCGTCACAGGGTCCGCCGACTCCTGACCTCGAAAAGCGGTCCGGGAGCCCCTCGGGGACCAGGTACACTTTTCGACGGCCGGTGCTTCACGCGCCGGTCTTGGTGGGTATAGCTCAGCTGGTAGAGCACCTGGTTGTGGTCCAGGGGGTCGCGGGTTCAAGTCCCGTTACTCACCCCAGACGGCGAGGGCCGGTCTCCGAGACGGAGACCGGCCCTCGCCGCGTCTCCCCGGCGCTCGACGTCCGTGTCAGGCGGACCGGTGCGAGGCGACGGCGAGGACGCCGCCCAGGCCGACCATCATGCCGCCGCCCGTCGCGCGGACCGCGCTCAGGCGCCCGGGCGAGGACGCGAACCACGACCGTGCGGCGCCCGCGGCCAGCGCCCACGCGCTGTCGCACACGAACGCGATCACCGCGAAGACCAGCCCGAGCACCATCATCTGTGCGGGCACGCGCCCGGCGTGGAAGTCCGTGAACTGCGGCAGGACCGCGACGAAGAACACGATGGTCTTCGGGTTCGTCACGCCGACGACGTAGCCCTGCCGCACGACCCGCCACCACGGCTCGCGCACGGGCGCGACCGCGACCGCGACGGTCCCCTCCCGCCGGTGCCGAACCGCCTGGACGCCGAGGTAGACGAGGTAGGCCGCACCGACCAGCTTCACGACCGTGAACACCGCGACGGACGTCGCGACGACGGTCCCGACCCCGAGCGCCACGGCGGCGACGAGAGTCAGCGCCCCGAGCTCGTTGCCGAGGACGCTCAGCACCCCGCCCCGGTGCCCGAGCGCGAGCGACCGGCCGACGACGAAGAGCACGCTCGGACCGGGGACCACGACGAGCACGAGCGAGGCGAGCGAGAAGGCGAGCAGGGAGTCGAGGTGCGGCACAGCGCCACGATAGGCCCCGACGTGACGAGCGTCACGGGAGAATCCCGCGCGGCCCGAGGTGGACCCACGGGACGTGCCACGACGCGAAGCCGACGTACCGGTGCGAGTGCGACGTGTCGGTGGTTCGTCGTACGGTCTGTGAGACGCGAGGCATTGCGCTTGACTGGCCGAACCGCGGTCGTGGTTGGGTGGAGGCCGTTCACCGACTGTCGGGAGGCAGCGCCCCATGATCGAGTTCCGATCGGTCACCAAGACGTACCCGGACGGCACGGCGGCGGTCGCGGACTTCGACCTGGTGATCCCGCCCCACCGCACGACGGTGCTCGTCGGGTCGTCCGGGAGCGGCAAGACGACGCTCCTGCGCATGATCAACCGCATGGTGGAGCCCACGTCGGGAACGATCGAGATCGACGGAGCCTCCATCCTCGACCGGGACCCCGTGAAGCTGCGCCGCAGCATCGGCTACGTGCTCCAGAACGGCGGGCTCCTCCCCCACCACAAGGTCGTCGACAACGTGACGACGGTCCTGCGCCTCGAGGGCACGCCGCGCCGGCAGGCGCGCGACCGCGCGCTCGAGCTGCTGGACACCGTCGGGCTCGACCGGGCGCTCGCGGACCGCTACCCGAGCCAGCTCTCGGGTGGCCAGCAGCAGCGCGTCGGCGTGGCGCGCGCGCTCGCCGCGGACCCGAACATCCTCCTCATGGACGAGCCGTTCGGGGCCGTCGACCCGATCGTGCGCGCCGAGCTCCAGACGGAGACGATCCGGCTCCAGCGCGAGCTGGAGAAGACGGTCGTCTTCGTCACGCACGACATCGACGAGGCCTTCCTGCTCGGCGACCAGGTCGTCATCCTCGAGAAGGGGGCGCAGGTGGCCCAGATCGGGTCGCCCAGCGAGATCATCGAGAACCCTGCGAGCGAGTTCGTCGCGAGCTTCATCGGGGCGGAGCGCGGCGCCCGGGCGCTGCACACGAAGCGCACGGCCCACGGGACCGTGCTCGTGGACGGCACCGGCCGCACGCAGGGCGTCCTGGTCGACGACCACGCCGAGGGTGGCGCATGACCTGGGTCCTGGACAACCTCGACCTCATCGGCCGCCTCACGGTCGAGCACCTGAGCCAGTGCGTGCTGCCCATCGTGCTCGGGTTCCTCGTCTCGATCCCGCTGGGCTGGCTCGCCTTCCGGTTCCGCCTCACGCGGGGCCTCGTGCTCACCCTCGTCGGGCTGCTCTACACGATCCCGTCGCTCGCGCTGTTCGCGCTGCTCCCGCCGCTCCTCGGCATCAGCTTCCTGTCCGAGCTCAACCTGGTCGTCGCGCTGACGATCTACGCCGTGGCGATCATGACCCGGTTCGTCGCGGACGCCCTGGCCTCGGTCGACCCGACGGTGCGGCAGGCGGCCCTCGCGGTCGGCTACGGGCCGTGGCGACGCTTCTGGCAGGTCGACCTCCCGCTCGCGGGCCCGGTCGTGCTCGCCGGGCTGCGCGTCACGGCGGTGTCGACCATCTCGCTCGCGACGGTCGGCATCCTCATCGGGATCGACAACCTCGGGTACCTCTTCACCAACGGCTACCAGCGGCAGATCGTCGCCGAGATCCTCTCGGGCGTCGTCGCGGTCGTCGTCATCGCCCTCCTCGTCGACCTGCTGCTCGTGCTCGCCGGGCGAGCGGTCATGCCCTGGTCCCGGAAGGTGCGCGCATGAACCTCTTCTCCGACGCGGTCGCCTGGATCTTCTCGCCCGCCCGGCTGACCGGCGCGCTCCCCCTCCCTGAGGCGATCTGGACCCACCTGGCGTTCACTTTCGTCTCCGTGCTCATCGCCGCGGCGATCGCGATCCCGGCGGGCTGGGCCATCGGCCACACCGGACGCGGGCGGGAGTTCGCGGTCGCCCTCTCGGGCGCGGCCCGTGCTGTCCCGTCCTTCGGGCTCGTCCTCCTCCTCGTCCTCGTCCTCGGCGTGACCCACAAGATCGCGGCGTCCACGACGGCGTTCGTCCTGCTGGCGATCCCGCCCATCCTCGCCGGCGCCTACGCGGGCGTGGAGGCCGTCGAGCGGCGCGTCGTCGACGGGGCCCGGTCCGTCGGCATGACGGGGTGGCAGGTGTTGTTCAGGGCCGAGGTGCCGCTCGGGCTCCCGCTGCTCATCGGCGGCCTGCGCTCCGCGACGCTCCAGGTCGTCGCGACGGTCACCCTCGCGGGGTACGTCGGCAACTGGGGCCTCGGCTTCTACATCGTGCAGGGCATCCAGATCCGCGACTTCTCCCAGATCCTCGGCGCCGCCCTCGTCATCGTCGTCCTGGCCGTCGTGCTCGACGCGCTGTTCGCGATCCTCCAGCGGGTCGTCGTGCCGCGGGGCGTGACCGCGGGCCGCTCCTCGGACGACGAACCTGCCCGGCGGCGCCGCCGCCGGGTCCCCGCACCGACCACCGCCTGACGCGCGGGCCCCGACCGCCGTACCGCCCACCGCCAGACCGACCTCTCCCACTCCCTCCCGGTCCCCGGGACGGCTCTCAGAAAGGCAGACACATGCGCACCACCCGACGCACCGCCGCCCTCGTCGCCGCCGCGGCGACCGCCGTCCTCACGCTCACCGCCTGCGGCGGCGGGTCCGACCCGCTCGACGCCGACACCGGGACCTCCGACGGCGGGAGCGCGGCGTCCGACACCATCGTCGTCGGCTCCCAGGCGTACTACTCGAACGAGATCATCGCCGAGATCTACGCCCAGGCCCTGGAGGCCGAGGGCTTCACGGTCGAGCGGAACTTCTCGATCGGCCAGCGCGACGCCTACATGCCGGCGCTCGAGAGCGGCGAGGTCCAGCTCTTCCCCGAGTACACGGGCAACCTGCTGCAGTTCTTCGACCCGGAGACCACGGCGACGTCTCCCGACGACGTGTACGCCGCGCTCCAGGAGGCGCTGCCCGACGGGCTCACCGTCCTCGACCAGTCGAGCGCGACCGACCAGGACTCGTACAACGTGACCGAGGCGTTCGCCACGGAGCACGACCTCACGAGCATCGCCGACCTCGCGGGCCTCGACGTGCCGCTCACCCTCGGCGGGCCCGCGGAGCTCGAGCAGCGCCCCTACGGCCCGCAGGGTCTCAAGGACGTGTACGGCGTCGACGTGTCGTTCGTCGCCACGGGAGACACGACCGTCCAGGACCTCGTCGCCGGCACGGTGAACGTCGCGAACGTGTTCAGCGCCGACCCGCGCATCCAGACCGAGAAGCTCGTGACGCTCGAGGACCCGGAGAGCCTGTTCCTCGCCTCGAACGTCGTGCCGCTCGTCAACGCGGACATCGCCGACGAGATCGCGGACGTCATCAACCCCGTCAGCGCGGCGCTCACGCCCGAGGGCCTCGTCGCCCTGAACGTGGAGTCCACCGAGGACCAGCGCTCGCCCGAGGACATCGCGGCGGACTGGCTGTCGGAGAACGGCCTGGCCTGACGAGGATCGGTCGCTCAGGAGCGCGGCCCGGGGGCGACGGTCTCGTCGGCTCCCGGGCCGCGCTCGTGGCGGTGACGACCGCGGGTCAGAACGCTGCGAGGTTCTCCCGGAGCGACGCCCCGTGATCGGTGCGGAGGATCCCGCGGCGGCGCAGGACCGGGACGAGCTCGTCGAGCGTGCGGTGCACGGTGACCGGGTGCAGGTCGCCCCACAGCAGGAACCCGTCGTTGTCGGCGTCGTCACCGAGCTCCTCGAACACGTCGGCGAGCTCGTCGGCCGTGCCGACGAACCCGCTGCGGTCCGACAGCCGCCCGAGCCGCGCCTGGGCGCCGAGCAGCGTGCGCAGCGGCGTCGTGGCGGTGTCGTGCGTCCCGACCAGACGGGCGATGCTCCCGTGCGAGACGTGGTCGCCGAAGACCCCGAGGTCGAGCGGCCGGTCGAGGTCGAGCGCCGTCAGGTCGGTCTCGAGATCGCTCGACTGACGCTTCGCGACCCGGCGGAGGGTGTCGTCGTCCGGGTGGGCGGACGCGGCGACGAGCCGGTCGGCCTCCTCCCGGCTCGACACCAGCACCGGCTGGACCGCGAAGAGGATCTTCACGTCGGACGGCGAGCGCCCGGCCGCCACCGCGGCCGCGTGGACCCGTCCCCGGTACGCGCGCACGCTCTCGACGTCCAGCGGCGCCAGCGCGAGCTGCACGTCGGACCGCGCACCCGCGAAGGCGAGGCCCCGGCCCGAGCCGCCCGGCGACACGACGACCGGCTCACCGTCGGTGAAGGGCACGAAGTTGAGGGGACCGTCGAACGCGTAGTGCTCGCCACGGTGACGGACCGCGTCCATCCGGCTCCCGTCGGCGTACCGCCCGCTGGCCGGGTCCGCGACGAGCGCCCCCTCGTCCCAGCTCCGCCACAGCGACCGCACGCCGTCGAGCCACTCCTCCGCACGGTCGTACGCGGCGTCGTGGGCGAGGGGCGCACCGTCCCCGAAGTGCCGGGCGGAGCCCGTGTCGGTCACGACGTTGAGCCCGAGCCGGTGGCCGCTGAGGTGCTGCAGCGTCGCGAGCTGGCGCGCCGCCGTGTACGGGCCGACCGCGGCGGGGTTGACGGTCGGCACGACACCGAGGTGCCGCGTCGCCTGGAAGAGGTAGGGCGCGAGGAGCAGCGGGTCCAGCTTGGGCCCGCCGAACGCGTGCCGCACGCGCAGGTCGATCGTCGCGGCCGAGCCCAGCGACGGCGCGTCCTCGATGACCAGGAGGTCGAGTCCGGCCTGGTCGAGCTCGCGGGCGGACTGCTGGTAGAGGTCGGGAGACGTCCAGCGGTAGCCCCAGTCGAGATACGGGTGGCCCCAGCCGTGGGGTCCGAAGCCGCGCGCGAGGAACCACCCCAGGTGCTGCGGACGGCTCACGACGCCCTCCCTGGAGCAGCCGGGACGGTCGTCAGGGCCTGCTCGAGGTCGGCGACCAGGTCCAGCGGGTCCTCGATGCCGATCGAGACGCGCAGCGTGCCCGGCCAGATGCCCGCGGCCGCCTGCTCCTCCGGCGAGCGCAGCACGTGGCTCGTGCTCGCGGGGTGCAGGACCAGCGAGCGCACGTCTCCCAGGTGCGTCATGTGCGTGAAGAGGCGCACGCTCTCGACCACGTGCCGCGCGGCACGCTCCCCGTCGCGCAGCGTGAAGGAGAAGACCGACCCCTGGCCGTCGGGCAGGTAGCGCCGCGCGAGGTCGTGCGACGGGCTCGACGGGAGTCCCGAGTAGTCGACCGAGAGCACCTCGGGGCGCCCGGCGAGCCACTCGGCCACCTCGAGCGCGACGGCGCTCTGCCGCGCCACGCGCAACGAGAGCGTCTCGACCCCCTGCGCGACGAGGAACGCCGTGAACGGCGACGGCGTCGGCCCCAGCCGCGGCGCCACGTTCTCGCGCGCGTAGGCGATGCGGGCGCTCCCCCCGAAGCGCTCGGCATAGCCGGGACCGCCGAGTCGAGTCCGCTCCACGAGGTGCGGGAACAACGCGCCGGACCGTTCGGCGTCGAACGTCCCGGCGTCGACCACGACGCCGCCGAGCACCGCGCCCTGCCCGGCGAGGAACTTGCTCGCCGAGTGCACGACGACGTCCGCCCCGTGCTCGATCGGACGCAGCAGGTACGGGGTGGCGAGCGTGTTGTCGACGACCAGCGGCAGCCCGTGCGCGTGCGCGACGCGCGCGACGGCGGCGAGGTCGACCAGGTCGTTGCGGGGGTTGGGGACCGACTCGCAGAACAGCACGCGCGTGTCGGGCGTGATCCGCCGGTCCCACTCGTCGGGGTCGTTGGCGTCCTCGACGAACCCGGTCTCGATCCCGAGTCGCGGCAGGTTCTCCAGGAACAGCCCGCGCGTCCCCTCGTAGACGCTCGTCGCGGACAGGACGCGCTGCCCCGCGGCGACGAGGGCGAGCACCGCCACCGTGACCGCCGCCTGCCCGCTCGCCACGAGCAGCGCCTCCGCGCCACCCTCGAGGTCCGCCACCTTGCGTTCGGCGGCATCCGTCGTCGGGTTGCCGTGCCGGGTGTACGCGTACCCCTCCCCCGTGCCGAAGTGGGCCCCCGCCTGCTCGAAGTCGTCGAACCGGAACCCCGCCGTGAGGTAGACGGGCGTCGCGCGCGGGCGCACGCCGCCGGGGTCGCACGCGACGTCGCCCGCGTGGACCTGGCGCGTGGTGAAACCCCGCGCGGCGCCGGTACCGGCCACGGGGGTCGGAGCGTCGGTGCGGATCGGCAGCATGGTCGGCCTCTCGGTGTCGCGGGACGAGGCGACACCGTACGGTCGGGCGAGCCCGACGCCATCCTCGAACCGCGACCTTCTCACCGCACGAGACGATGTGAACGGCTCACGCGACGTCTCCGCGCCGGTGCGGCGGGAGCGGCGTCAGGCAGCGACGCGAGCAGCGATCGCGTCGGCGAACCGGTCGAGCGACCCCGGGGCGAGGGCGAGGAACAGCGACGGCTCGGTGAGCTCGAGCTCGATGACGACGACTCCGCCGTCGTTGCCCGTCACGACGTCGACGCGCGCGTACAGGAAGCTCGCCGCGTCCCCGCCGCCGACCGCGTCGGCCGCCGCCGCGAGCGCCCGGCGCGCGACGTCGAGCTGCTCCTCGGTCGCGGTGAACGGGCTCATCTCCTCCTGCTGGTACAGGCCGCGGGTCGGGCGGTGCGGGCCGGTGAGGAGCGCGTTCTTGCGCACGGCGTGGGAGAACTCCCCGTCGACGAAGACCAGCCCCGTCTCCCCCGCGGTGTCGACGCTCGTCACGTACGGCTGCACCATGACCTCGCGACCCGAGACCAGC
Source organism: Cellulosimicrobium sp. E-16 (assembly GCF_049913115.1). Classification (NCBI taxonomy): domain Bacteria; kingdom Bacillati; phylum Actinomycetota; class Actinomycetes; order Micrococcales; family Promicromonosporaceae; genus Cellulosimicrobium; species Cellulosimicrobium sp. E-16. Next base: position 1,755,457 of record NZ_CP183974.1, on the reverse strand, counting down.
AGGTTCTTGGCGTGCTGGATCGCCAGTCCGCGCGAGTGGGCCTCACCCGCCTGGTAGCGGCCGGTGTCCTTGGCGCCCGCGCTCACGACGGGCTTGATCACGAAGTCGCCCTGCGCGGGAAGGCGCGTGTGGATCGCGCGCGAGGACAGGTTGCGCGCGGGGTCGAGCCACAGCGTCGGGATGACGGGGATCCCCGCGCGCTCGAGCTCGCGCAGGTAGCCCTTGTCGGTGTTCCAGCGCAGCACGGCCTCAGTGTTGAGGATGCGCGGGACGCGCGTCGCCCACGCGACGAACTCGTCGCGCCGGGCCGAGTAGTCCCACGTCGAGCGCACGACGACGGCGTCGAACGCGTCCCAGTCGACGTCGGGGTCGTCCCAGACGGCGGGCTGCGCGGCGACGCCGCGGGCGTCGAGCGCGCGGACGAGCGGCGCGTCGTCGGGGTCGAGGTGCGGCAGGACGGAGCACGTCGCGAGAGCGACGCGCGGGGCTGAGGTCTCGGTCGTCACGCCCCGAGCCTAGGGGACGGGGCGGCCGCGCGGGCGCCCTGCTCCTGTGACGCGCCCGCCCCGGCGCGGGCGCGGGTCCTAGAGCCCGTACTCCTCGAGGAACCGCAGCCAGACCTCGCTCACCGTCGGGTACGACGGCACCGCGTGCCACAGGCGGCGCAGCGGGACCTCGCCCACGACGGCGATCGTCGCGGCGTGCAGCATCTCCGCCGCGTCGGGGCCGACGAAGGTGGCGCCGACGACGACCTCGCGCGCGGCGTCGACGACGAGCTGGGCGCTGCCGGCGTAGTCCTCGGCGCGCACCGCGGCGCCGGAGACGTTCGCGAGGTCGTACCGCACGACCCGCACGTCGATCCCGGCCTCGCGCGCGGACGCCTCGGTGTGCCCGACCGCCGCGACCTCGGGACGCGTGAAGACGACCTGCGGGGACGCGACGCCGTCGGCCGTCGCGGCGAACCGGGACCACGGCTCGGGCGTCGCGCCGACGGCGGGCGCGCGCTCCCCCGCGGTCGGCGCCCCGTCGGCGTCCGGGTCGCCGAACCGGGCCGCGACGACGTCGCCCACGACCCGGCCCTGGTACTTGCCCTGGTGGGTCGTCGCGACCCGCCCGGTGACGTCGCCCGCGGCGTACAGCCAGCCGCCGGACTCCTCGGTGCCGCCCGGCGCCACCCCTCGGACGAGCATCGTGTCGTCGACGTCGAGCGCGCGCCCCGGGACGAGCCCGACCGCGTCGACGCCGAGGTCCTGGGTCCGCGGGACGCGGCCGGTCGCGACGAGGACGCGCTCCGCGGTCACGGGCGACAGGTCCGGCGCCCCGTCGGCGCGGCCCTCGCCCGGCCGCGACCCGGCGGCCGACAGCGTGAGGCGCGCCCCGCCGTCGGGCAGCGCCTCGACCGACTCGGTGCCCACGCCGAGACGCACGTCCACGCCGAGCTCCCGGAGGGACGCGGCCACCGCCTCGCCCGCCCACGGCTCGGTCCGACCGAGCAGGCCGCCGCGCGACAGCACCGTGACGCGTGCGCCCAGGTCGGTGAACGCGACGGCCATCTCGGTCGCGACCACTCCCCCGCCCACGATCACGAGCGACTCCGGCACGTCCTCGACCGCCGTCGCCTCGCGGCTCGTCCAGGGGTTCACGTCGGCGAGGCCGGGCACGTCCGGGAGCACGGGGACGCTCCCGGTCGCGACGATCACGGCGTGCCGGGCCGCGATCCGGCGGACGCGCGGCAGGCCGTCCGGGTCGGCGTCAGGCTCCTCCGCGACGACCTCCACGAGGCGCGGCCCGACGATCCGCCCCAGCCCGCGCACGAGCGCGATCCCCACGCCCTCGACCCACGAGACCTGGCCGCCGTCGTCCCAGTCCGCCACCATCGCGTCGCGGCGCGCGAGCACCGCGGGGACGTCGAGCGCGTCGTCGACGCCCACGCCGGGGACGCCCCGCGCCTCGGCGCGTGCCGCGCCGGGCCGCAGGAGCGTCTTGGAGGGGATGCACGCCCAGTACGAGCACTCGCCGCCCACGAGCTCGGCCTCGACGAGCGCGACGCTCAGGCCCGTGCGCCCGGCGCGGTCGGCGGCGTTCTCCCCGACGGGCCCGCCGCCGATCACGATCACGTCGTAGGTCTCGTCGGGCGCGGTCTGGTGCTGCGGGTCGCTCGTCATGGGCCCATCCTCACGCGGTGTCGCGGTCGTCGCTCAGCGGGACGTCGGCGGCCTCAGTCGACGCGCGCCTCGTCGAGCCGGTCGAGGACCTGCCGGACGGTCTCGGCGACGGACCACCCGGTCGTGTCGAGGTGCAGGCCGCCGGGCGTCTCCCGCGCCGCAGCCGCGAACTCGCCGGGGGTCCAGTCCCCGTACCCCTGCTTGTGCCGGGCCGCGTCGCGCGCGGCGAGCGTCGCGGCGTCGGGCGCGAGCACGACGGCGTAGCACGGGCGGGTGCGCACGCGCGCCGTGAACCGCTCCAGGTCGGGCCCGAGCAGGATGTCCTGGACGACGGCGACCACGCCGGCCGCGGCGTACGTGTCCGCGGCCTGGGCCGCGAGCTGCTGCCGCAGGTCGAGCTGGGCGCGGGCAGCGGGCGACAGGGGCGGCGCCATCGAGGCCTGCCCGCTCACGACGAGCCGCCGGAACAGGTCACCGCGCACGTGCGCTGCGAGCGGGAACGTCCGCGCGAGCGCCTCGGCGACGGTCGACTTGCCCGAGGCCATCGCCCCGGTGACCACGAGGACCGGCGCCGGCGCCCCCGCGCGAGCGGCCGCGGCGGGTGGGGTCGGAGAGGTCATGGCGCGACCGTACGTCGCGGGCCGTGCCCACGGCGACGGGATTGCGGCGCGAGGGACGTCGACCGGCGGGACCGCAGCGCGCGTCGACCGGACCACAGGACGCGCGGACGCCCCGGCCCGGGCGGACCGAGGGCGTCCTCGTGCGGAGCGAGAGCGTCCCGCTAGTGCGTGACCGCCTTCTCGGCCCCCGCGCCCGTGAGCGAGCGGACCTCCATCTCGGCGAACTTCTCCGGGTGCGGCTTCTCCTTGCTGAGCAGCGTCCCGAGGATCCCGAGCAGGAACGCGAGCGGGATGGAGATGATGCCGGGGTTGCTCAGCGGGAAGACCGCGAAGTCGATGTCGGTGTTCTTGATCATCGACAGGCTCGCGCCCGTGACCGGGTCGACCTTGCCGGACACGACCGGCGAGAACGCGATGAGCACGACGCACGAGACGAGCCCGCCGTACATGCTCCACAGCGCCCCGGACGTGTTGAACCGCTTCCAGAACAGCGAGTAGAGGATCGTCGGCAGGTTCGCGCTCGCCGCGACCGCGAACGCGAGCGCCACGAGGAACGCGACGTTCTGGCCCTGGGCGAAGATGCCGCCGAGGATCGCGAGGATCCCGATGACGACGACGGTGATCCGCGCGACCTTGACCTCGCCGTCGGGCTTCACCTCGCCCCGCTTGATGACGTTGGCGTAGATGTCGTGGGCGAAGCTCGCGGCCGCGGTGATCGTCAGGCCCGCCACGACGGCGAGGATCGTCGCGAACGCGACGGCGGAGATGAAGCCGAGCAGGATCTCGCCGCCGAGCGCGAACGCGAGCAGCGGCGCCGCCGAGTTCACGCCGCCTGGCGCCGCGCTGATCGTCTCCGGCCCCACGAGCGCCCCGGCGCCGTACCCCAGCACGAGCGTGAACAGGTAGAAGATGCCGATGAGCCAGATCGCCCAGACGACCGAGCGACGGGCCTCCTTGGCCGACGGCACGGTGTAGAACCGCATGAGCACGTGCGGCAGCCCGGCGGTGCCGAGCACGAGGGCCAGGGCGAGCGAGAGGAAGTCGAGCTTGGTGGTGCCGGTCGCGCCGTACTGCTTGCCGGGCTCGATGAGCGCCTCGCCGCCGACGCCCGCCTTGTCGATGGCGCCCTGGAGCAGGTCGGAGAGGTTGAAGCCGAACTTGGCGAGCACCCACACCGTCATGACCGCGGCGCCCGCGATGAGCAGCACGGCCTTGATGATCTGCACCCACGTGGTGCCCTTCATACCGCCGACGAGCACGTAGAGGATCATGAGCGCGCCCACGACCGCGACGACGACGCTCTGCCCCGCCGTCGAGGAGACGCCGAGCAGGAGGGCCACGAGCCCGCCCGCGCCGGCCATCTGGGCGAGCAGGTAGAAGAACACGACGGCCAGGGTCGCGAGCGCCGCCGCCATCCGCACCGGACGCTGCTTGAGCCGGAAGGACAGCACGTCGGCCATCGTGAACTTGCCGGTGTTGCGCAGCAGCTCGGCGACGAGCAGCAGCGCGACGAGCCACGCGACGAGGAACCCGATCGAGTAGAGGAAGCCGTCGTACCCGTTGATCGCGATGGCCCCGCAGATCCCGAGGAAGCTCGCGGCCGAGAGGTAGTCGCCCGCGATGGCGGTGCCGTTCTGCGGCCCGGTGAACGACCGACCACCCGCGTAGTAGTCCGCGGCGGACTTGTTCTGCCGCGACGCGCGCAGCACGATGACGAGCGTCACGGCGACGAAGACGCCGAAGATCGCGACGTTGACGACCGGGTTCCCGACGTCGGTGGCCTCTGCGGCCAGGAGGTGAGCGCTCACAGCTCGTCCTCCTCGATCTCCCGGCGCAGCTCGTCCGCCGCGGCGTCGAAGCGCTTGTTGGCCCAGCGCGCGTAGATCATGGTGATCGCGAACGTGGACACGAACTGGCCGAGGCCGAAGAGCAGCCCGACCGTGATGTTCCCCCACACCCGGATGCTCATGAAGTCGTGCGCGTAGTTCGCCAGCAGGACGTAGACGAAGTACCACACGAGGAACAGCGCGGTCATCGGGAACACGAAGTTCCGGAAGCGCCTGCGCAGGTCCTGGAACTCGGGCGAGCGTTGTACGCGCTGGTAGTCGGTCTCTTCGGCGGGCCCCGTTCCGGGGCCGGCCGTCACGTCGGTCATGACGCCTCCGTTGGCTCATTCCGTGGACTGACACAGAGCCCGCACCCGCAGACGGCCACCCTGTCGACGCGACCGCACGCGACACTGCGTGCCCGGGGCGACGTTCCGCCCCCGGCACAATGTGCCGTAGATCACTTCTGTCCGCAAGAACCCGGCGCGGCTGGTCGGGCGCCGGTCCCCGACGCGTCAGACGCGCACGTACTCCAGGTCGGTGATGACGCGGCCGGCGTTCTCGCCCTTGCGCTCGAACCCGGTGAGCACGCGCCCCTCGAAGCGCGGCGCCACGCCGCGCGGGCCGTGGACGTTGCGCAGCCCGGGCGCGGCGTCGAGCACGTCGATCATCTGCTCCGCGTACTCGGCCCAGTCCGTGGCGAGGCGCAGCGTCCCACCGGGCCGCGCGCCGTCCCCCTCGCCCGGCGCCCGCAGCACCCGCTCGGCGACCGCCGCGAACGACGGCGTCACCAGGCGCCGCTTGTGGTGGCGGGACTTGTGCCACGGGTCCGGGAAGAACACCCACAGCTCGTCGACGCTCCCCGCGGGCAGCGTCGTAGCCAGCAGCTCGGCCGCGTTCGCCTGGACCAGCCGCACGTTCGTCAGGTCGCGCTGGGACGCGCGCAGCACGGTCTGCGCCAGGCCCGGCGCGTACACCTCGACCGCGAGGAAGTCGGTGCCCGGCTCGCGCTCGGCCGCGGCCACCACGGCCTCGCCCTGGCCCGAGCCGATCTCGACGACGAGGCCCGCCTCGCGTCCGAAGGTCCCCGCGACGTCGAGCACGTACGCCGGGTCGACCGACGTCCGCGCGACGTCGCGCGGCACGTCGACCACGTAGCGGTCCCGGTGCTCGTCCCATGCGCGCTGCTGACGCGGCGCGAGGCGCCCGCTGCGTCGCACGAACGACACGGGCTGCGTGCGGTAGCGCGGGCGGTCGTCGAGGGTGTCGGGGCTCGGGTCGGGCATCGCACCAGGGTACGGGCGCCCCGCGCGGGGACCTATCGCGCGGGGCGCCCGGGGGCGTCCGTCAGACGTACGCTGCGTAGGCCGGCAGGTCGAGGATGCCGTTGCCCGACAGCCCGAGCACGATCACCTCGGGCTCGGTCGCCGCGCGCGCGTGCGCGATCGCGGCCGCGACGGCGTGCGTCGACTCGGGCGCCGGGATGATGCCCTCGCTGCGCGCGAAGAGCGTGCCCGCGACGAACGCGTCGTCCTGGTCGACGGCGACGGCGTCCATGAGACCGAGGTGCACCGCGTGCGACACCATCGGCGACATGCCGTGGTACCGCAGCCCGCCCGCGTGGATCGCCGGCGGGACGAAGTCCTTGCCGAGCGTGTGCATCTTGAGCAGCGGCGTGAGGCCCGCGACGTCGCCGAAGTCGTAGCGGTACTCGCCCTGGGTGAGCGACGGGCACGCGGCCGGCTCGCACGCGACGAGCCGCGTCGTCGTGCCCTCGCGCAGGCTGCGGCCCAGGAACGGGAACGTCAGGCCCGCGAGGTTGGACCCGCCGCCCGCGCACCCGAACACCACGTCCGGCGCGCCCTCGCCCGCCTCGTCGAGCTGGACGAGCGCCTCCTGGCCGATGACGCTCTGGTGCAGCATGACGTGGTTGAGCACGCTGCCCAGCGCGTAGTGCGCCGCGGGGTCCTTGGCCGCGGTCTCCACCGCCTCGCTGATCGCCATGCCGAGCGAGCCGGTCGTGTCCGGGTCGGCGGCGAGCATCGCGCGCCCGGCCTCGGTGAGGTCCGACGGCGACGGGTGGCAGATCCCGCCGTAGACCTCCATCTGCGCGCGGCGGTACGGCTTGGAGTCGTACGACGCGCGCACCTGCCACACCTCCACGTCGAGCCCGAGCAGCGCGCCCGCGAAGGACAGCGACGCGCCCCACTGGCCCGCACCCGTCTCGGTCGTGAGCTTCGTCGTGCCCTCGAGCGCGTTGTAGTACGCCTGCGCGACCGCGGTGTTCGGCTTGTGCGAGCCGACCGGGCTCACGCCCTCGTACTTGTAGTAGATCCGGGCCGGGGTACCCAGGGCCCGCTCGAGGCGCCGCGCGCGCACGAGCGGCGACGGCCGCCACAGCGCGTAGATCTCGCGGATCGTCTGCGGGATCTCGACGTAGCGCTCGGTCGTGACCTCCTGCTGGACGAGCGCGAGCGGGAACAGCGGCGCGAGGTCGTCGGGCGTGAGGGGCTCACGCGTGCCGGGGTGCAGGTGCGGCGGCACGGGCTCGGGCAGGTCCGCGGCGAGGTTGTACCAGTGCGTCGGGACGGTCGAGGGCACCTCCGCGCCGGTCGGCTCGAGGGACCGGACGGAGACGGGAGACTGCTGTGTCGTCATTCTGGGGGCTCCAGCTCAGGTACGGCCGCTGGGCCGACGACGCGTGCTCCGGGGTCCGCCGAGGCCGCCCACGTCGTCGGGGCACGGCCGGATGAGGTCACCGGCCGTCAGGCGGCCGGCCACCAGAGGGTCACGGACGGGTGCGTCACGCCGCCGACCCTACCCCGGCGTGCGCGGCCGGGACACCACCGGCAGGGACCACCGGCACGGGCCCCGGGACGATCGGCCCTCGCGCGCGCGAGGGGAGGCAGATGGGATGGGACCAGGACGCCGGACGACGGCAGTGCCGGCGCGGACGGAAGGAGCCGTCATGGTCAGCAACCACGTTCCCGGCCGGTTCGAGGGCCGCACCGCGATCGTCACCGGCGCGGGCGCCGGCATCGGGCGCGCGACGGTCGAGCGGCTGCTCGCGGAGGGCGCGCGCGTCGTCGCGACGGACGTCCGGGAGGACCGCCTGGAGAAGCTCGTGGCGGACGTCGGGACCGACGCCCTCGTGACGGTCGCGGGTGACGTGAGCGCGCAGACGACGGTCGACGCGGTGGTCGCCGCCGCGGGCGGCCGGGTGGACGCGCTCGCCAACGTCGCGGGCATCATGGACGGCTTCCTGCCGAGCGCCGAGGTCGACGACTCGACCTGGGACCTCGTCATGGCCGTCAACGTCACGGCCGTCATGCGGCTCACGCGCGCGGTGCTGCCCCTCATGCTCGACGCCGGGAAGGGGTCGATCGTCAACGTCGGGTCCGAGGCGGGGTCGCGCGCGTCGGCCTCCGGCACCGCGTACGCGACGTCGAAGCACGCGATCGTCGGCTTCACGAAGAGCACGGCCTTCTTCTACACCCCGCAGGGCGTGCGGGCGAACGTCGTCGCGCCCGGTGCCGTCGCGACGAGCATCGAGGCGCCCTTCCGTTCGCAGTTCGCCGGCGAGCGGCTCGGCCCGATCATGGCGACGACCGTCCCGCCCGCCGCGAGCGCCGACGAGCTCGCCGCGGCGATCACGTGGCTGCTCTCGGACGACTCGGCGAACGTCTCCGGCACCGTGCTGCACAGCGACGGCGGGTGGGCCGCCGTCTGACCACGACGGCTACCGGGCCGAGAACGGAGTAGTGGCCCCCGAGCGCGAGTGCTCGGGGGCCACTACTCACCGCTCGTCGCCGCGCGTCACCGGGTCGCCCCGGTCACCTGCGCGGCGCACGGGTCAGCCGCACGACGCCGCGTCGAACGCGACGTCGCCCGCGAACGTGCGGCCGTCGCCGGTCGCGGCCACGTGGGCGGTGCCCGCGGCGACCTGCGTCGAGCGCACGGCGAACGACTGGTACGCCGACGCGCCGGGCTGCACGGCCGCGACCGTGCGCTCGCCGTACGGCGTGCTCAGCGTGACGTCGACCGGCACGGTGTCGGCGTTGGTCGCGCGGACCGCGACGTACGCCGTGCCCGCCATGCACTGGCTGCGCGCCGTCGTCGAGACGACGAGGCCGTCCTGGGCGGGGGCCGTCGTGAACGTGGTGACCGGCGACACGGCCGTTCCGCCGCCCGCGCTCGTCGCCGTGACGACCCACGCGTGCAGGGCCCCGGCGTCGAGACCGTCCCAGGTCACGCGCGCGACCTCGCCCGACGGGACGGAGACGCTCCCGATCTCCTCGGCCGGGGCGTAGAGCGCCACGGCGTCCGTCACGAGCGTGGTCGTGCGGGTCGTCAGGTCCACCGGCACCGTGAAGTCGTCCTCGAGCCCGTTGTAGCGCTGACGGTCGTCGTACTCCGTGGCCCCGAAGTTCTCGAGCCACGGCGAGTACGTGTCGACGACGAGCTCGGAGCGGTCGACGTCGAACTGGAGGAGGCGCAGGTAGCTCGACCCGAGCCGCAGGCCCTGGTCGGGCGCGTAGCCGCCGATCTCGGTGAGGCCGGCCTCCTCCGCGGTGACCTCGTAGAACTGGTAGTCCGCGAGCAGCTCGACGACGCCGTTGCCGGGCGTGCCCACGTCGCGCTTCACGTTGATCCCCACGCCGTGCTCGTGGCCGGAGAGCACGAGGAAGACGTTCGGGTTCGGCTCGACGACCTTCGAGTACAGCAGCCGCCCGTCGGGCGTGGAGAACGGCGCCCCGCGGCCGTCGGGGTTCGTGCTCGGGGCGAGGTAGTCGTGCGCGAGCAGGATCGCGTTGCGGTCGGCAAACTGCTCGAGCACGCCGTCGGCCCAGGCGGCCTCCTCGTCGGTCACGCCGTACGAGAGGTACACCGCGACGAAGTCCAGGCCGCCGGCCGTGAACAGGTCGTAGTGGTTCTGGTTGTCGCCCTCGCGCCACGGGCCGCCGTAGGACGCGTCCTGCCAGCCGGCCGACAGCGCCTCGTACCGGTCCGGGCCGTAGTACGCGTTGTAGAGCGCGCCGGGGCCGTTGTCGGCGCCGGTGAGGTTGTCGTGGTTGCCCGCCAGGACGCCGTTGGGGATGCCCGCGTCGTCGAGCAGGCGCTGGGCGGACGACGAGAACTCGTACTCGCCGCGGACCTGGGCCGCCATCGCGTCGTCGGCCGGCGTGCGCGTGTAGTTCTCGATGATGTCGCCCGTGTGCGCGACGTACTCGATGCCGCGCTCGTCGGCGTTGTCGACGACCCACTGCACGAGGTCGGTGTAGGTCTTCGCCCAGACCGCGCGCTCCTCGGCGGTCTCCTGCTCGACGGCCCCCTCGGACAGGTACTGGGTATCCGTGAAGTGGACCATCGAGAAGTCGTACGCGTCGCGGTCCGCGAACGACGTCGGCTCCTCGGTGCCGACGCCGTCGTCGATGTCGTCGGCGAACGGGTCGGTGCCGGTGACGAGGACGTGGACCGTCCCCTGCGTCGCGTGCCGCGCGGACAGCGTGGCGGTCAGGCTCGTCGGCCCCTCGACGGCACCGCGTGCGGAGACGAGCGCCTCCCAGGCCGCGCCGTCCCAGACGTGGAGCGTCGCGAGGCGCTGCGGGTCGATGACGCCGTCCCACCGGACGGTCTGCCCGGCCACGTCCCCCTCGGCCGGGATCTCGAAGCGCTGGAACGCGACGTCGGCGGCGGGCGCCGCGTCGAGCGTCGCGCCGTCGCCCGGGACGAGCGCGCCGACGTCGGCCGGGCTCTCGCCGTCGACGTGCAGCACGTCGGTGGGCACCTCGGCGGTCTCGCCCTGCGCCGCGACCACGGGCGAGCGCACGTCGGCGCGTGCGAACGTCGCCGTGACGTCGCCGCCGCCGGGGGCGCTCACACGCGCCTCGAGCTCGACGGAGCCCTCGACCCCGGTCGTCCCGGTCGCGGGGGTGATGTCGGTCGGGACGTCGGGGACGCCGAGGCTCGTGAAGCCGATCTCGTGCGTGCTCGCGTTGCCGAGCACGTCCGTCGCCGTGACGACGAGCGCGTGCGCCCCGGGCGCCAGGCCCGGGCCGACGAGTGCGCCCGCCTCGACGGCCTCGCCGTCGAGCGTGACGGACGGGCCCTCGAGCACGCCCGAGGCGTCGGTGAGCTCGACCGCGAGGCTGGTCGCCGTGGCGAGCTCGGCCCCGGCCGCGGGCGTGCTCGACACGACGGCGGGTCCCGTGTTGTCGGTCGTGACCGTGCGACGGGCCGTGGCGCCCGCCGCGGTCGAGGAGGTCAGGACATGCTCGCCGTCGGTCAGGGTGGCGGTGTCGAGGTCGGCGCGCAGGCCGGGCGCGGGGGCGTCGGCGGCGGGGGCGACGTCGAACGTGAGGACGGCCTCGCGCGGCTTGGTCGCGCTCGTGCCGCAGTCGCCGTCACCGAGCGAGTACGACGACGCGACGTCGACCGGGGTCGCGGTGCCGTGGCTCGGCACGAGGCCGATGCCCGAGATCGCGAAGTCGTCCCGGTTGTCGCCGCACGAGGTCGGGTAGGTGCCCGTGACGAACCGGACGGTGTTGCGCCCGGCGGCCAGGTACGCGTTGGGCACGTCGACGCGCACGGTCTCGCTCACGTAGTCGCGGTCGACGAGGTCGATGCGCTGGCCGTTGACGAGCAGGTGGTTGGTGTAGCGCGCCTCGATCGAGTTCGAGCCCACGGTGAAGACGAACTGCGACGAGCCGGCGCCGAGGGTCGAGGTCGTGGTGAGGGGCGCGCCGTCGACCTCGATGCCCGTCGGGGCGTCGCCCCCGGCGGGCGGGGTCGCGAGGAGGGTCCGCGCGCCGTTGAGGAGCTCGCCGTCCGCCGGGGTCAGGGCCGGCGCGCCGGGCGCGGAGTTGTTCACGGTCACGCCGCTCGTCGCGGTCTGGCCCGACGCGGTCGTGGCCGTGAGGGTGTGCGCGCCGTTCTCGAGCGTCGTCGTGTCGAGCTCCGCCGTGAGGCCGGTCGTCGCGGCCGGGTCCTGGGCGACCGTGAACGTCAGGTCTGCCGTCAGGACGCGGGACGTGTTCGTCCCGCACGAGCCGTCGCCGAGCTGGTAGGTGAAACGGTTGCCGGAGCCGTCGGCGACCTCGCCGAGCAGCTCGAGCGAGACCTCGGTGAGGTCGAAGTCGTCGTAGTTCGAGCCGCACGACGTGGGGACGGCGCCCACGACGAACCGCACCGCGTTCTCCCCCCGGACGAGCAGGTCGTTCGGCACGTCGAGCGCCACGCGCTCGGAGACCATGTCGCGGTCGAGCTCGAGGCGCGTGCCGTTGACGAGCACGTGGCTGCCGTAGCGCTTCTCGATCGAGTTGCTGCCCACGTCGAACAGGAGACGCGACGTGGCGGGGGTCGCCGTGGCGCCCGCGAGCGGCTGCCCGTCGACGGAGAGCTCACGGACCGGGTCGCCGGCCAGGACGGGCTGCGCCGTGACGGTCACCGTGCCGTCCAGGTACGTCCCGGGAGTGGGGTGGAGCACCGGTGTCCCGCTCGGCTCCTCCGCCGCCGCGGCGGCGCGCTGCGTGGGCGCGCGGTCGGCGGCCACGGCCGCCGTCACGGGGAGCGCGGTCCCCACGGCGAGGCTCGCTCCGACCACGGCGGCGAGCGCTCGGCGTCTTCTCCGGGTGCGGGGCGTGTGCACGTGCGTGCGCATCGGTGTGTCCTTTCGTCGTCGACAGGCAAGGGCACGGTCCGCCGTCCGCGGCGAGCGCACCCGTACCGGACCATTCCGGGCACGGGTGAACTCTCGGACGAGACGGGACGAACGCGATCCGAACGCCGGGAGACGGTCGGGTGCCCGGCACGATGACGACGGGGACGGAGGACGGAGCGCCCGGCAGGAGCCGCACGCGATGACGTCGGCACGGGCGCCACGGGCCCGGGACGACGCAGGCCGCCCACCCGGAGGGTGGACGGCCTGGTCAGGAAGGGTGCGCCATCAGGGACTCGAACCCCGAACCCGCTGATTAAGAGTCAGCTGCTCTGCCAATTGAGCTAATGGCGCGCGAGAGGGAACACTACCAGCGGCCGCGGGTCGTCCTGCACGAGGAGTTCCGCTCCCGCCGCCGCCCCGGTCCCTCGACCGGCACGGCTCAGGCCGCCCGCCATGCGGACGGCCCGATCGGTGGTGGTGCGCCATCAGGGACTCGAACCCCGAACCCGCTGATTAAGAGTCAGCTGCTCTGCCAATTGAGCTAATGGCGCGCGAGAGAAAACACTAGCAGCCGTGGGCGCGCCGGGAAAATCCGTTCCGCCCGCTCCCGTGTGACGTCGGCGACAGCGCCCGGCGCCCCGCCCGGCGACGGGCTCACGGCGCGGTTCAGAGATACAGCCCGGTCGGGCCGTCCTCCTCGGGCTCCTGGGAGACGGCGTGCACGTCACGCTCGCGCAGCAGCACGAGGTCCCGTCCTCCGAGCTCGACCTCCGCGCGGTCGTCCGGGTCGAACAGGACGCGGTCGCCCACGGCCACCTGGCGCACGTGCTCACCAGCGGCGACGACGACGGCCCATGCCAGGCGCTTGGGGCCGACCGCCGTCGCGGGGATGACGAGGCCCGCCGAGCTCTGCCGCTCGCTCGCGTCGACCTCCGGGTCGACGAGCAGCCGGTCGTGCAGCATCCGGATCGGGAGGTCGCGGGCCGCCGACCGGGCGGAGGACGAGCGGGGCGAGGCGGTCGAGGAGGTCGAGGGGGTCACGGACGTCGTCTTGCTCACAGCCACAACGCTACCGGTGCCACGACACCTCACCTACGCTCGAACCCACACCCTGGCCGGACCGAAGGAGATCCATGTCCACGCGCCTCACCGTCGGCGACACCGCTCCCGACTTCACCCTGCCCGCCGCCGACGGCAGCACCGTCACGCTCTCGGACCTGCGCGGCAAGCACGTCGTCGTCTACTTCTACCCGGCCGCCGGCACCCCCGGCTGCACGACCGAGGCGTGCGACTTCCGCGACAGCCTCGCCTCGCTCCAGGGCGCGGGGTACTCGGTCGTCGGCGTCTCCCCCGACCCCGTGGACAAGATCGCGGCCTTCGTCGAGGCCGAGCACCTCACGTTCCCGCTCGTCTCCGACGTCGACAAGTCGGTCCTCGAGGCCTACGGCGCGTGGGGCGAGAAGAAGCTCTACGGCAAGACGGTCGTGGGCGTCATCCGCTCGACGGTCGTCGTCGACCCGGAGGGCAAGGTCGAGCTCGCGCAGTACAACGTCAAGGCGACGGGCCACGTGGCCAAGCTGCGCCGGGACCTGGGCATCGACCCCAAGTAGTCGCCGCTGCGCGAGCGCTGCGTCCCCGCCCGAGCGCTGCGCCCCCGGACGCATCGACCGACCGGGGACGCAGCGCTCGCGCCGTAGACTGACCTCCGCGCGCGAGTGGCGTAACTGGCAGCCGCGCCAGGTTTAGGTCCTGGTGTCCTCGGACGTGCGGGTTCGAGTCCCGCCTCGCGCACCCTGGGCGACGCCCACGCTTTCACCCGGCCATCAACTGGACGCCCGTCCAGTTGGACGGCTAGCCTGACGTCAGAGCCGGTGTCCGCACCATTGCCCCCTGCCGGTGCGGGCACCGGCTTCTTCCGTCGAGGCGCATCCTGCGCGCGCACGACGGCCTCTGACCGAGACGCGAACGGCCCGGCACCCTCGAGGTGCCGGGCCGTTCGTGTGCGCGGAGTCGAGGTCAGGCGTCCTGCGCCGGGGTGCCGTCGTTCGCCGCGGCGATCTGGCGGCGGACGTCCTCCATGTCGAGGCCCTTGACGGCGTCCACGACCTGCTTGAGCGCGGGAGCGGGGAGCGCGCCCGGCTGGGAGAAGACGAGGATGCCCTCGCGGAAGGCCATGAGCGTCGGGATCGACGTGATGTTCGCGGCGGCGGCCAGGCCGCGCTCGGCCTCGGTGTCGATCTTGCCGTGCACCACGTCCGGGTTCTCCTCGGACGACGCCTCGAACACGGGGGCGAACATCTTGCACGGTCCGCACCAGTCGGCCCAGAAGTCGACGAGGACGATGTCGTTCTCCGTGATCGTCTGCTCGAAGGTGGACTCGGTGAGCGTCTGCGTGGCCATGGATGATCCTCCTGGGACGGTGGGGGTGTCTGCCTCGTAGAGCAACGATCCTCCCCCACGTATTCCCCTCCGCCCCCCAGCGGCGACACGCACCCGGGCCGCCCCGCTCAAGGCCAACCTCTACGCTGCCCCTGTGACGAACGCCACCGCCTCCCCCCGGCTCTCGCGCGCGACGATCGCCGGCTACGCCGCCGGCTCCGTCGGAACCGGGGGCTTCGGCACCCTGCCCGGCCTCGTGCTGCTCGTGTACCTGACCGACGCGCTCGCGGTCCCCGCCGCGGTCGCGGGGCTCATCGTCACGGGAGCGAAGGTCTGGGACGTCGTCATCGACCCGTTCATCGGGTACGGCTCCGACCGCGACCTCGCCCGCACCGGCTCGCGCCGGCGCTTCATGACGATCGGCGCCCTCACGCTGCCCGTCTTCTTCGCGCTGACCTTCGCGGTCCCCGCCGCGGCGGGGCCGACCGCCGCGGCGGTCTGGGTGCTCGTCGCGTTCCTCCTCGCCGCGACGTCGTTCTCCCTCTTCCAGGTCCCCTACATCGCCCTGCCGGCCGAGCTCGACCCCACCTACGACGGCCGCACGCGGCTGCTCGCGTGGCGCGTCGCGGCGCTCGCGTTCGCCATCCTGCTGTTCGGCGCAGGTGGCCCCGCGCTGCGCGGGGGCGGCGACTCGACCTCGGGATACCTCGTCATGGGCGTCGTGTCCGGCGTGGTCATCGGCGCGGGCATGCTCGTCGCGACCCGCGTCGCCCCCCGGACCGGCCGCTCGGGCACCACGAGTGACGGGGCGCCGGCCGCGCGCACGACGCCGCTCGCCCCCGCCGCCTCGACGTCCGCCTCGCGCGCGTGGACCCTCGCGGTCCGCGAGGCGTTCGACGCGCTGCGCCGCTCCCGGCCGTTCCGCACGCTGCTCGCCGCGTTCGTCCTCCAGGCGGTCGCCACCGGCCTCATGCTCGCCGGGGCCGCGTACGTCGCGCGGTACGTGCTGCACGACGAGGCCGCGGTGAGCTACCTCTTCGCCGCCCTCATCGCCCCCGCTCTGCTCTGCATGCCCCTGTGGACCCGGCTCGCGCGCCGCGACGGGAAGGAGCGCGGGTTCGTCGTCGCCACGGTGCTCTTCGCGGTCGCCGCGCTCGGCATGGTCCCGCTCCTGTGGGCGCCCGGCGCCTGGGTGTACGTGCCGACCGCGCTCGCCGGGATCGCCTACGCGGGCATGCAGGCGCTCCCGCTCGCCATGCTCCCGGACGTCATCGCCCACGACGCACGCACGCACGGCGAGGGCCGCGGCGGGGCCTTCAGCGGCGTCTGGACGGCGGGCGAGACGACGGGCATGGCGCTCGGCGCCGCCGTGCTCTCGCTCGTCCTCGGTGTCACGGGGTACGTGTCGACGCGGGCGGGCGAGACGGTCGCGCAGCCGGACGCCGCCGTCGACGGGATCGCCCTGTCGTTCTCGGTCGTCCCCGCGGTCCTCGTGCTGGTGAGCCTCGTACCCCTCGTACGGTACGGTCTGCGCAAGGGGGACATCGACGACACAGCACCGGAGCTGCCGCGTGACCACGCCCCCACCGACCGAGCCCACGACTGACCTCTCCTCGGAGCGCCCCGGGGCGGCGCCGTCCGGCGACGTCCCCCTGCGCACGGACGGGATCCTCGACCGGCTGGCCGCGCTCCGCGCCGCCGACGCCCCCACGCACGGGGGCCGCGTCCTGTCCTACGTGTACGACCCGGGCCTCGCCGAGCTCGACGAGCTCGCCGCCGCGGCCGCCCGTGCGGTCCAGCCCGTCAACGGCCTCGACCCGACGACGTTCACGTCGGTCGCCGTCATGGAGTCCGAGCTCGTCGCCTTCGCCCGGACCATGCTCCGCGGGCCCGCCACCGGGCCGGACGCGGTCGTGGGCTCGGTGACCTCCGGCGGGACCGAGAGCTGCCTGCTCGCGGTGAAGATCGCCCGCGACGCCGCACGCGCGGCCCGGCCCGGCGTGCGCCCCCGCGTCGTCGCGCCGGTGAGCGTGCACGCGGCGTTCCGCAAGGCCGCGCAGTACCTCGACGTCGACCTCACGCTCGTCCCGGTCGACCCCGCGACCGGGACCCTCATGGCCGCCGACCTCGTCGCGGAGCTCGACGACGACGTCGCCCTCGTCGTGGTGTCCGCTCCGTCGTACCCGCACGGCGTCGTCGACCCGGTCGCCGAGGTCGCCGCCGCGGCCGCAGCGCGCGGCGTCCCGGTGCACGTGGACGCGTGCGTCGGCGGGTGGGTGCTGCCGTTCTGGGAGGGTGCGGGCGGCGAGCAGGTGCCGGCCTTCGACTTCTCCGTGCCGGGCGTGACGAGCATCTCCGCCGACGTGCACAAGTACGGCTACGCGCCGAAGGGCACGTCGGTCCTGCTCGTCCGCGGCCGTGACCGCCAGCGCCGCCAGTTCTTCGCGACGACGGGCTGGCCCGGCTACCCGGTGGTCAACCCGACGACGTCGGGCTCGCGCTCGGCGGCCCCGCTCGCGGCGGCGTGGGCGGTGAGCCAGGCCCTCGGCACGGCCGGGTACACGGCCCTCACCGCGCGCTGCGTGCGCGCGACCCGGGCCCTGCGCGAGGCGATCGACGGGATCGACGGGCTGCGCGTCGTCGGCCACCCGACCGGTCCCCTGGTCGCGGTGGCCTGCGACGAGTCCGTCCCGGCCGCGCGGCAGGTCGACCCGCACCACTGGGCCGACGCCGTCCGGACGCTCGGGTGGGTCCTCCAGCCGCAGCCGGGGCTCGCGCAGGACGACGGCACGCACCTGCCGCACACGACCCACCTCACGGTCACCCCCGTGACGGAGGCGGGCCTCGGCGACCTCGTCGCGGCGCTCGTGCAGGGTGCCGACGCGGTGCGCGGCGAGCCGCGCCCCGACGTGAGCGCCGTCCTCGGCGCCCTGGCCGGTGCCTTCTCCGCCTCGCCGGGCGACGCCCCGGCGGAGCCCACCGCGGACGCCGTCTGGGAGGCGCTGCTCGCGGCGCTCGCCGCGGACGGTGGCGAGCCCCGCGGGACGACCCGCTCCGTCCTGCCCGACCGGCTCGCACCGCTCATGGCGGTCATGGAGGTGCTGCCCGCCGCGGTGGCAGAACGGGCGCTCGTCGAGATCGTCGCGCGGGTCGCCGAGCCGCCCGCCGGTCCCGGCACGCCGTGAGCGGACTCGCCCCGGCGCACCGCACGGGGTAGAACAGTCGCGTGACCGACACCGCCGACTTCGTGCCCGACGACTTCTCCCACGAGAACCCGCAGCCTGCGGGCTGGCTCAGCCCCGAGGAGATCGCGGTCGCGCGCGCGCAGCTCCCGCTCGTCTACGTGGACGCCGTCCCCGTGCGGGTCGACGACTCGGGCGACGTCGTCGCCGTCGGTCTCCTGCTGCGCGTCACGCCGGAGGGCATGATGACGCGCGCCCTCGTCTCCGGCCGCGTGATGTTCCACGAGCGCATCCGCGACGCCCTGCTGCGGCACATCGAGAAGGACCTCGGCCCGGTCGCGCTGCCTCAGGTCCCGGCCTCGCCGCAGCCGTTCACGGTCGCCGAGTACTTTCCGACGCCCGGCATCACCTCGTACCACGACCCGCGCCAGCACGCGGTGTCGCTCGCCTACGTCGTGCCCGTCACGGGCGACTGCCGACCGCAGCAGAACGCGCTCGAGCTCGCGTGGCTCACGCCCGAGCAGGCGTGCAGCGACGAGGTGCAGCTCGAGATGCGCGGCGGCCAGGGGGTGCTGCTGCGCCAGGCGATGGCGTACGTCGGCCGCTTGCCGTGACCGGCGCGCCGCGCGTCCCGGCGCCGGGCCGCCGACTCTCGATCGCCCGGGTGCTGCACGCGCTCGTGGCGCTCGCCGCGCTCACGGGCGTCGTCATGGAGCTCGTCATCGCGCTCGTCGACGGACCTGGCACGGCGCCCAGCCAGGCCGAGCGTCTCGTACGCCTGTTCTCCTACTTCACGATCCAGTCGAACCTGCTCGTCGGGGTCGTGTCGCTCCTCCTCGCGGTCCGTCCCGAGCGCGACGGCCCGGTGTTCCGCGTCGTCCACCTCGACGCGCTGCTGTGCATCGCCGTCACCGGGATCGTCTACAACACCGTGCTCCGGGGCCTCGCCGAGCTGACCGCCGCGGGCCAGGTCTCGAACCTGCTGCTGCACCTGCTCGCACCGCTGCTCGCTGTCCTGGCGTGGCTCATCGCCGGGCCGCGCCCGCGGGTCGACGCCGCGACGGTGTGGTGGTCGGTCGCGTACCCCCTCGCGTGGATCGCGTACACCTTCCTCCGGGGCGCCGTCGTCGGCTGGTACCCCTACCCCTTCCTCGACGTGGGCTCCCTCGGCCTCGCGCGGGCCCTCGTCAACACGGCGGTCGTGGCCGTCGTCTTCCTCGTCCTCGCCTGGCTCGTCCGCCTCGTGGACGCGCGGCTGCGCCCGGCGCCCTGACGCGCCTGCCCCGCCCCCTCCACCCCGGATCCCCCGCGGCGCATGCTCGGGTGGCCTGACGTCGCCCGGGACCAACGGCCTCCGCCTTCCGTCCGCTCGGCCCTGGGCCAGGCGCCCCCCTGCCCGGACGCTGGAGGAAGGGGACCCGTCCGGCCCGGACGGGCGTACGACGAAGGGGCGCGCCATGGATGCCGCAGTGGTCTACGAGTCGATGTACGGCAACAGCGAACGCGTCGCGCAGGCGATCGCGGAGGGTCTGTGCGAGACGGTCCGCGTCGAGGTCGTGGACGTGACCGACCCGGCCGCGAGCCACGAGGCCCTGCGGCACATGGGCCTCGTCGTCGCGGGCGGCCCGACCCACGCGTTCGGCATGACGCGGCCCGCGACCCGCGCCGAGGCCGTGCAGCGGGCGACCGGCGCCGTGTCCGACCGCGCCTCCGGCCTGCGGGAGTGGGTCGAGTCCGTGCCCCGCCAGGACGAGCCGCGCCTCGCCGCGACGTTCGACACGCGCGTCACCAAGGTCAAGCCGCTGCCCGGCTCCGCCGCCCGCGGTGCGGCCAAGGTGCTGCGCCGCGCGGGGTTCCGTCTGGTGACGCCCCCGGCGTCGTTCTACGTCGGGGACGTCGAGGGTCCGCTCGACGACGGCGAGCTGGATCGCGCGCGGGCGTGGGGCCGCGCGCTGGGCAAGCTCCTCGTCCCGGCGGGCAGCCCGGTCGAGGGCCGCTGAGCGAGCGGCTCGCTGGGTCGGCGCGGACCGCCGCCCGGGTCAGCCCGCGAGCTCGAGACGCGGCCAGTCCTCGAGGTCCTCGCGCATGCGCCGGTCGTGCGTCGCGACGACCACGGCCGCGGGCGTGACCCGCAGCGCCTGCGTCAGCTCGTCGACGAGGTCGATCGAGAGGTGGTTGGTCGGCTCGTCGAGGATCAGCACGTGCGGCGCGGCCAGGAGCGCCCGTGCGAGGTCGAACCGGCGCCGCTGCCCCGCGGACAGCTCGCGCAGCGGCCGCTCCAGGTCCTCCTCGGTGAGCAGGCCGAGGAACGCCACGGGCACGAGGTGGTCCGGGTCCAGGCGGTTCGCGTCGAGGAGCTCGAGCGCCTCGCGCGCGTACTCGTCGAACCCCGTACGGCCCTCGGCGTCCGGCGGCAGTGCCGGGCCCTCCTGCGCGACGATGCCCAGGCGCGCGCCGTCGACCACGGACCGCGCGCCCCGGTCCAGGGCGACGAGGCCCGCGAGCGCTGCGAGGAACGTCGACTTCCCGCTCCCGTTCGGCCCGGTCACCAGGAGCCGCCCGCTGGGCGGGAGCGCGACCCGGGTCCCGGGCAGGTCGAGGCGCGCACCGCCGTCGGGCCCGACGCGCGGGCTGCGCAGCTCGAGGACCGGGTCCCCCGGGTCCCAGCCCGCCGACATCGCGGGGAGCTCGGGGAAGACGAGCTGGAGCGGTGGCACCGGGACCTCGACGGCCTCCGCCTCGAGCTGCTGGAGGCGCCGGTCGGCGGCCTTGACGTGGAGGCGGGCGCGCGTCGCGCGACGGTGCTTCTGGCTGCCCTTGGGCGGGCGCCACTCGTCGGAGAGCCCCTCGTAGGACGCGTCGAGCACCGCGGCGAGCTTCTCCGCACGCTTCTGCTCCGCCCGGAACCGCTGGCGCCACCGGTGCAGCGCCTGGTTCTTGGCGAACCGGTAGGACAGGTAGCCCGGCTGTCCGTAGAGCACCGGCTTCCCGTCCATGGCGGGGTCGAGGTCGAGGATCTCGGTCGCGACGTCGTCGAGGAGCTGGCGGTCGTGCGTGACCATGACCACTCCCCCGCGCCACGCGACGAGCTCGCCCGTGAGGAAGTCGATCCCGCCCGCGTCGAGGTGGTTGGTGGGCTCGTCGAGGAGGAGCAGGTCGGCGCGCTCGGCGAGCCGGCACGCGAGCCGCACGCGGTAGCGCTCGCCGACGGAGAGCGTCGCGAGCTCCCTGCCGCGGTCCCGGCACGCGCCGAGCCGGGACAGCGCGACGTCGACGCGGCGGTCGGCGTCCCACACGGCGAGGTGCTCGGCCCGCGCGAGGATCTCCGTGAGCTCGGCGAGGTCCCCGGCCTCGTGGTCGAAGTCGCGGGCGGCCGCCTCGAGCTCGGCGGCGACCGCGCGCAGCCCGCCGAGCGTCGCGGCGACGAGCGTGCCGACCGTCTGGCCGGGCTCGATCGCGAGCTCCTGCTCGACGAGCGCGAGCGAGCCCGCACGGCGCACCTCCCCGCGGCTGGGGGTCAGGTCGCCCGAGAGCACGTGCAGCAGCGTCGACTTGCCCGTGCCGTTCTCCCCCACGACGCCCAGCCGCGTCCCTCCGGCGACGCGCAGGCTCACGCCGTCGAGGACGGGACGTCCGGGGTAGGCGAAGGCGAGGTCGTCGGCGGCGAGATGCACGGGGACCACCCTAGGTGGCGACGTGGCCTCCGCGAGATCGACCCCTGCGTCGCGAGATCGGCCTGCTGAGGGTCGACCTCGGCCGTCCGGGTCGATCCCACCGGCGGGGTACGGTCGTGAGCATGACCGACCCCGCGCCCACCGGAGCGAGCCCGCGCCGTCCCGGGCTCGTCCTGCTCGCCGCCCTCGCCGACGTCGCGAGCGTCCTGGCGCTCGCGAGCGGCGGCCTCGCGACGCACTCCGCCGACGAGGGCATGGCCCGGCTGCTCGTCGTCGCCTGGCCGTTCGCGGCGGGCGCCGCACTGGGCTGGCTCGTCACGCGCGCGTGGCGCCGCCCGTGGGCCCTGTGGCCGGCGGGAGTGGTCATCTGGGGCTGCACCTGGGCGCTCGGCGTCCTCCTGCGCGTCCTCACCGGCCAGGGCGTCGCCCCGGCGTTCCAGCTCGTGTCCTTCGGGTTCCTCGCGGTCACGATGCTGGGCTGGCGCGGCGTGGTCGCGCTCGTCGGCGTGCTCCGGCCCGGCGACCGGCGACGCCGCGCGCGCGACCTCGCGGGCGGCCCGCTACCGCGCTGACAGGGCGGTGACGACGTCCGGGGCGAGCGCGCGGAACGCCTTGCCCCGGTGGCTGATGGCGTTCTTCTCCGCGGAGCTCAGCTCGGCCGCGGACCGGGCGCCGCCCCCAGGCTGCTCGTCGGGCAGGAGGATCGGGTCGTACCCGAACCCGTTCCCGCCCCGCGGCTCGGTGAGCAGGGTCCCGCGCATCTCGCCCGTGCGCACCACCTCGGTCCCGTCCGGCGTGACGAGCGCCGCCGCGCACACGAAGCCCGCGGCCCGGTGCCCGGCGGGCACGTCCCCGAGCTGGGCGAGCAGGAGCTCGAGGTTCGCGACGTCGTCGCCGTGGCGCCCGGCCCAGCGCGCCGAGAAGATCCCGGGGGCGCCGCCGAGCACGTCGACGGCGAGGCCCGAGTCGTCGGCGACCGCCGGCAGCCCCGTGGCCGCGACGAGCGCCCGCGCCTTGATGAGCGCGTTCTCGGCGAACGTCACGCCGTCCTCGACCGGCTCGGGCGCGCCGACGTCGCCCGCGCCGACGATCGCCTCGGGCGCCAGCTCGAGTCCCGGGTGCGCGTCGAGCTCGGCCGCGAGGATGGCGCGCAGCTCGGCGATCTTGCCCGGGTTGTGCGTCGCGAGGACGAGGCGCGCGCCGTGGGGCACGACGACGCCCATCGCCTCGGGAGCGCCGCTCACCGCGCGTCCGTCGCGAGCGCCGCGCGCTGGATCGCCGTGAGGTCCGCGGTGCCCGCGACGGCGAGGTCGAGCAGCGCGTCGAGCTCGGCGCGGTCGAACGGGGCGTGCTCGGCGGTGCCCTGCACCTCGACGAACGTGCCCGAGCCCGTGACGACGACGTTCATGTCCGTCTCGGCGCGCACGTCCTCGACGTAGGGGAGGTCGAGCATGGGCGTGCCGTCGATGATGCCGACGCTCACGGCGGCGACGGAGTCCGTCAGCACGGGCTTGCCGCCCTTGACGTGGCCGTGGCGCTGGCCCCACGCGACCGCGTCGGCGAGCGCCACGTAGGCGCCCGTGATCGCGGCCGTGCGCGTGCCGCCGTCGGCCTGGAGAACGTCGCAGTCCAGCACGATCGTGTTCTCGCCGAGCGCCGAGACGTCGATGATCGCGCGCAGGGACCGGCCGATGAGGCGCGAGATCTCGTGCGTGCGACCGCCGATCTTGCCCTTGACCGACTCGCGCTGGCTGCGCTCGTTGGTCGCGCGCGGCAGCATCGCGTACTCGGCGGTGACCCAGCCCTCGCCCGACCCCTTGCGCCAGCGCGGCACGCCTTCCGTGAACGACGCCGCGCACAGCACACGCGTGCGGCCGAACTCGACGAGCACGCTGCCCTCGGCCTGGTCGAGCCAGTGGCGGGTGATGGTCACGGGGCGGAGCTGGTCGGGCGTGCGGCCGTCGGCGCGCACGACCGCGGAAGAGGCAGGGGTGGTCATACCGCCACCCTACCGACCCCCCGACACCCGCTGAGTGCATGAAACAGTCGCGCCGATCGGCCTCGGGCGCGACTCTTTCATGCACCCACGGTCAGAGGTCGAAGACCGCGCCCGTCGTGGCGACGTCGACCGGGCCCGCGTACGTCTCGCGGGCCTCGGCGCGCGACCGCTCGGGGTCGTTCCATGCCGGGAGATGGGTCAGCACCAGCCGGCGTGCGCCGGCCGCCGTCGCGACCTCGCCCGCCCGACGCCCCGTGAGATGGATGCCCCGCTCGACGCCGTCGTCGCGGCCCTCGTGGAACGCGGCCTCGGAGAGCAGCAGGTCGGCGTCGCGCGCGAGCTGGACGACGCCGTCGCACGCGTCGGTGTCGCCCGTGTAGGCGAGCACCGCACGCTCGCCCGGCCGCAGCGACGACGGCCCCGTGACGCGCACGCCGTACGCCTCGACGGGGTGGAACACGCGGTACGGCTCGAGCGTGAGCGGTCCCACCTGCACGGGCACGCCCGGGTCCCAGGCCCGCACGTCGAGCTCCTCGCTCATCCCGTCGCCCGGCTCGGCCCCGTACGCCGCCTCGATGCGCCCGGCCGTGCCCGACGGACCGAGGACCGTCAGCCGGCTCGGCACCCCGGTCCGGGTCGAGCCGCGCTCGGGGTGGTAGCGCAGGTAGACGTAGAGCCCGCAGACGTCGACGAAGTGGTCGGGGTGCAGGTGCGACAGCGCGACGGCGTCGAGGTCGAGCGGGTCCACGAACCGCTGGAGCGCACCCAGCGCCCCGTTGCCCAGGTCGAGCACGACGTTCCAGTCGCGCGCCTCGAACCCCGCGGCCGCGGCCTCGGCGGCCGGGACCTGGACGAGGTACGACGACGCGGGCGACTCCGGCCCGGCGAACGACCCCGAGCACCCGACCGTGACGAGGCGCATCAGGCGGCCTCCACGCTGAGCACCTCGGGGCCGAGGAAGCGGCGCGCCAGGTGCTCGAACGGCTCCGCGCTCCCCGTCGCGAGGAAGCGGTGCTGCGGCGCTCCCGCGTCGCGGGAGCGCTCGAGGTCGTGCGCGACGAGCGTGCGGTAGACGTCCTTGGCGGTCTCCTCCGCGCTCGACACGAGCGTCACCTCCTCGCCCATGACGTACGAGATCGCGCCCGTCAGCAGGGGGTAGTGCGTGCACCCGAGCACGAGCGTGTCGACGCCCGCCGCCTTGACCGGGTCGAGGTAGCGGTGCGCGACCTCCAGCACCTCGGGCCCCGACGTCACGCCCTGCTCGACGAGGGGCACGAAGTCCGGGCACGCCTGGGTCGTCAGGTGCAGGCCCGACGTGACCGCGAAAGCGTCCTCGTAGGACCGCGACGTGATGGTGGCGCGCGTCCCGATGACCCCGATCCGCCCCGAGCGCGTCGCCGCGACCGCGCGGCGCGCGGCCGGGAGGATCACCTCGACGACCGGCAGGCCGTGGCGCTGCGTGTACCGCTCGCGAGCGTCGCGCAGCACCGCCGAGGAGGCCGAGTTGCACGCGATGACGAGCATCTTCACGCCGTCGTCGACGAGCTGGTCCATGATCGCCAACGCCATCGCCCGGACCGCCGCGAGCGGCTTGGGCCCGTAGGGTCCGTTCGCGGTGTCCCCGATGTAGAGGAGGGACTCGTTCGGGAGCTGGTCCAGGATCGAGCGCGCGACGGTCAGGCCGCCCACGCCCGAGTCGAAGATCCCGATGGGAGCGTCGTTCACCCGCCCGAGCCTACTGGCGCGCCCGCGCGCGGGGCGCACCGAACCGCGGCTCCCGCCTGTGGCAGCGCCCACAGGGGCCCGTGCCGGGTCCGACGCACGTGTCGACCCTCAGGACCCGCCGCCGCGCCCCGCCCTGAGGTCGGCGAGCATGCCGTCCACGAGCGACTCCTGCAGCAGGCCCGTCAGCAGGAACACGCTCACGAGGAAGCGGCGCGGCGCGCCGCCCACCTCGCCGTCGTCCGGGCCGTCGTCGCCCTCACGGTCCAGCTCGTCGTACAGTCCCTCGACCTGCTCGTCGGTCCGGAGGCCGAGCCGCTCGGCGAGCACGAGGCGCACGTCCGTCAGCGCCCCCGCGACGTCCTCGGCCTCCTCGCGGGCGACCGCGAACGGGGCCGCCTCGGACGGCTCCGAGTCCACGAGCATGCGCGCCAGCAGCACCAGCCGCCCTACCTTGCGCGCGGCCAGGTCGTCCTGCGTGAACCGCCGGAACTCGGCCGCCACCTCGACGTCGTCCGACGCGTCCGGGAGCAGACGCCGCACCGCCGGGTCCGGCGGCGGCGTCGCGTCCGTCGCGTGCCCACCGGGCACCGGGCCCGTCCAGCCGGGAGGTGACCACGCGTCGTCGGGCACGGACGGCCCGGGCTCTCCCGGCGCCCGTCCCGGCACGCCCTCCTGGAGCATCTGCGCGACGTCGCCCGCGAGCTGGGCCAGCACGATCCGCTCCGACGGCTCGAGCTCCGCGACGTACCCGTCCGCCTCGGCGCGGAACGGCCTCACTGCTCGCCGTCCTTCCGGAGCGTCGCCCACAGCCCGAACGAGTGCATCGCCTGCACGTCGACCTCCATGCGCTCGCGGTCGCCCGTCGACACGACGGCGCGACCCTCCTGGTGCACCTGGAGCATGAGCTCGTGGGCGCGCTCCGCGGCATACCCGAAGTACGACTCGAACACGTACGCGACGTAGCTCATGAGGTTGACCGGGTCGTTCCACACGAGGGTGACCCACGGGCTGTCGGGGAGGACGGTCTCGTCGACCCGCGTCGCTTCCTCGGGCACGGTCACGGACGCCCGCGCGCCGACGGCGCGGGTGAAGATCGGCTGGGGGCTCACGCCACCACTGTATTCGTGGGCCTGTCGACGCCCACGTCGCCGGCGGCTGCCCTACCGTATTCCGCATGAGCCTCGCCGACCCGGGCAGCGTCGCCCTCTCCCCCACCGACAGCGCTGCCTCGCCGCAGGTCGGCACGCAGCGGCCGCCCTACCGACCGACGGCGTCGACCGCGCTCCTCACCGACCGCTACGAGCTGACGATGCTCCAGGCCGCGCTCGCTGACGGCACCGCCGACCGGCACTGCCTGTTCGAGGTCTTCACGCGCCGCCTGCCCCCGGGGCGGCGGTACGGGGTCCTCGCCGGGACCGGGCGCGTCCTCGAGGCGCTGTCGTCGTTCCGCTTCGGGGCCGACGAGCTCGACTGGCTCCACGCGCAGTCCGTCGTCGACGACCGCACCCTCGAGTTCCTCGCCGGATACCGGTTCACCGGGACGATCACCGGGTACGCGGAGGGCGAGGTCTTCTTCCCCCAGTCGCCCGTGATGACCGTCGAGGGCACGTTCGCCGAGGCGGTCCTCCTCGAGACGCTCGTGCTGTCGATCCTCAACTACGACTCCGCCGTCGCGTCGGCTGCGTCTCGCATGACGAGCGCCGCCGTCGAGCGCCCGTGCCTCGAGATGGGCGCGCGGCGGGCGCACGAGCAGGCCGCCGTCGCCGCAGCACGCGCCGCCGTGGTCGGCGGGTTCGCCGGGACGTCCAACCTCGAGGCGGGACGCCGGTACGGGCTGACGACCATCGGTACCGCCGCGCACGCCTTCACGCTCCTGCACGACGACGAGGAGTCGGCCTTCGCGTCGCAGGTCGCCTCGCTCGGGCCCGAGACCACGCTCCTCGTCGACACCTACGACGTGCGCAAGGGCGTCCAGAACGCGGTCCGCGCCGCCTGCGGGCGCCTCGGCGCCGTCCGGCTCGACTCGGGCGACCTCGGCGTCCTCGCCGTCGAGGTGCGCCGCCAGCTCGACTCCCTCGGCGCGCACGACACGAAGATCACCGTCACGTCCGACCTCGACGAGTACGCCATCGCGTCGCTCGCCGCGGCCCCCGTCGACTCCTACGGCGTCGGCACGTCGCTCGTCACCGGCTCCGGCGCGCCGACGTGCGGCATGGTCTACAAGCTCGTCGCCCGCGCCGACTCCTCCGGCGTGCTCCAGCCCGTCGCCAAGGCGTCCACGGCCAAGACCAGCACCGGGGGACGCAAGGTCGCGGCGCGCCGGTACGACGTCGACGGCCGCGCGGTCGAGGAGGTCGTCGTCACGGGCGCCGACCTCCCCGTCCAGGAGTGGGAGCCCGACGACGGCGACCTGCGGCCGCTGCAGGTCCCGCTCGTCGTCGACGGCGCGGTCGACTCGCGCTGGGTCGGGTCGTACGGCGTCCAGAACGCCGCGCACCGCCATCGCGAGGCCCGCGCGGAGCTGCCCCGCGGCGCCCGCCGCCTCTCCGCCGGCGACCCCGCGATCCCGACGGTCGTGCACACGCTCCCCTGACCTGCGGTGCTCGCCCGCCCGACGGGGTGACGCGAGGACTGACGGCGACGCGGCGCCTGACGGCGAGGACCGGTGACATGGGTCGGCTCAAACCCTTCCGGTCGCCACCAGGCTTCGCTAGCATCGTCGCTGGCCGATTCGTTAAGGACGCGCACTAATGGAGGTGCCGGACGAGTCGGAGGTAGGGGTTGAGCATGAAGACGTCCCTCAAGGCAGCCGTCGTCGCCCTCGTGGTGGCGGCGTCTCTCCTGTCCGGCGCGAGCACCGCGTCCGCCAACGTGAACGCGTACCCCGACACGAGCTGCTCGGCAGCGTCCGGCGGTTCGTGGGTCGCCGGGACCTCGAAGTACAGCGTGAGCATCTGGGCCCCGGGGCGGAGCCGGATCGGTTCCCCGTCGGGCAGCTACAACTGGGGGACCGCCACCACCAAGACCTACCGCTACAACGCCTACGGCGTCCGCTCGGGCGAGTGGCTGGTGTGGGGCGGCGGATCGACCCTGTCGATCAGCAAGGGCTGCATCTACTGATGCACCGTCCGCCACGACGGCTGCCCGGGATCCTCGGATCCCGGGCAGCCCGGCGGTTCGGGTACCGCCTGCCCGCGACGATCGGGGCGTGCGCCCTGCTCCTCTCCGTCGCGGCGTGTGCTGCCGGCCCCGGGCCGGTCGAGCCGACGCGCACGACGACGTACGAGCGCCCGGTCTGGATGGACGAACAGCTCGCCGCGGACGCCCGCCTGGTCGCTCGACAGTCCCGCTGCCTCACGGACCGGGGCGTCGAGTTCCAGGCGGATGATCTCGGCGGCTTCTACGCGATCGACCCGGCCCTCGCCGCTGCGCTCGACGACGCGCTCGACGAGTGCACCCGATCCATCCTCGGCTCCGCCTACCGCGCCCCGCTGACCACGAGCCAGCTCCACGGCCTCTACGAGCGCCAGCTCGACACGAGGGAGTGCCTGCTCGCCCAGGGCTACTCGATCCCCGAACCCGTCAGCGAGTCCGACTTCGTCGAGTCGCAGGGAATGGCGTGGAGCGCCTACGAGGCGTTCGTCGAAGCACTCGGCACACTGCCCGTCGAGCGCGCCGAGGCCGAGCAGCTGCGGATCAACACCGCGTGCCCGCAACCCGGGCTCGCCGGGCTGTGATCGCGGAGCCGGCCGCAGCCGGCCGCGACTCCCGGCGGCGCGCCGCGCCCACGAGCGGCCTCATCGCTTGCCGACGAACCAGCCGCGGACCGTCGCGACGCGGGCGTCGAGCTGTTCGACCGTCGCGAGCGGCACCTCGGGTCCACCGCAGCGGCGACGTAGCTCGGTGTGCACCGAGCCGTGGGGCTGCCCGCTGCGGCGCGACCAGGCGGACACGAGCTGCTGGAGCTCCTTGCGGAGCTCGGCCGCCCGACGGTGGTCCATCTCGGACCGTTCACGCTCCGCGGAGTGCGTGGTCTTCGAGCGGGCGCTGAGCTGGTCGGCCTGGCGCTGGCGCAGCAGCGTGGTGACCTGGTCCGCGTCGAGGAGACCGGGGAGACCGAGGAAGTCGAGCTCCTCGTCCGACCCGACGTCCGCGCCCGTGCCGAACTCGCCGCCGTCGAACAGCACGCGGTCGAAGGACGCCTGCGCCTCGAGCGCCTCGAACGAGCCCTGGACGAGCTCGCCCGACGCCTTGTCCTCGCGGTTCGCCTCCGCGAGGAGCGCGTCCTCGGGGTTGAAGCCCTCGCCCTGCTCCTCTGCCGTGAGCGGGCGGTCGAGCGCGTGGTCGCGCTCGATCTCGAGCCCGTTCGCCAGCTCGAGCAGGTGCGGCACGCTCGGCAGGAACACCGACGCGGTCTCGCCCCGCTTGCGCGCGCGCACGAACCGCCCGACGGCCTGCGCGAAGAACAGCGGGGTCGCCGTCGAGGTCGCGTACACGCCGACGGCGAGGCGCGGGACGTCCACGCCCTCCGACACCATGCGCACGGCGACCATCCACCGGCCGTCGCCGTCGGAGAACTCCTCGATGCGGCTGCTCGCCCCGTCGTCGTCCGACAGCACCACGGTCGGGGACTTCCCGGTGATCCGAGCGAGGTGGCCCGCGTAGGCGCGCGCGTCGGTCTGGTCGGTGGCGATGACCAGTCCCCCGGCGTCGGGGATCGCGCGCCGCACCTCGGTCAGCCGCTTGTCCGCCGCCGCGAGGACCGACGGGATCCACTCGCCGTTCGGGTCGAGTGCGGTGCGCCACGCCTGGCCCGTCATGTCCTTGGTGAGCGCCTCGCCGAGACGCGCGCTCACCTCGTCACCGGCCTTGGTGCGCCAGCGCATGTTCCCCGAGTACGACAGGAACAGCACCGGGCGCACGACGTGGTCGCGCAGAGCGTCGCCGTAGCCGTACGTGTAGTCCGCGCGCGAGCGCCGGATGCCGTCGGGGCCGCGCTCGTACTCGACGAACGGGATCGCCGCGGTGTCGGAGCGGAAGGGCGTGCCCGTGAGAGCGAGACGGCGCGTCGCGTCCTCGAAAGCCTCGCGCACGGCGTCGCCCCACGACAGCGCGTCGCCGCCGTGGTGCACCTCGTCGAGGATGACGAGCGTGCGGTCGGCGGTCGTCCGTGCCGCGTGCAGCGCGGGCTTGGCGGCGATCTGCGCGTACGTCAGCGCCACGCCGTCGTAGTGGGCGCCGTGCCTGCCCTGGCTGTTGCGGAAGTTCGGGTCGATGCGGATGCCGACGCGCGCGGCGGCGTCGGCCCACTGGTGCTTGAGGTGCTCGGTCGGCGCGACGACCGTCACCCGCCGCACCACGCCCTGCTCCAGGAGCTCCGTCGCCACGCGCAGCGCGAACGTCGTCTTGCCCGCGCCGGGGGTCGCGACGGCGAGGAAGTCGCGCGGCGCGCGCATGCGGTAGAGCTCGAGAGCCTCCGCCTGCCACGCGCGCAGCTTCGACGCCGAGCCCCACGGGGCACGGCGCGGGAACGCGGGCGAGAGGTGCGAGGCCGCAGCCGACGACGGGCTCTGCGGCGCGGGCGGGGTGGTCCTGCTACGGGTGTCGGGGACGGAGTGACCGGTGGACGTCGTGTGGTGCTCCCCGCTCACTTGCCGGAGTCACCCTCGCCGTCCTGCGGGTCCCGCAGACCGTCGTAGATCTCCTTGCACGTGGGGCACACGGGGAACTTGTTCGGGTCGCGTCCGGGCACCCACACCTTGCCGCACAGCGCGATCACCGGCTTGCCGGAGAGCGCCGACTCCATGATCTTCTCCTTGCGCACGTAGTGCGCGAAGCGCTCGTGGTCGCCCGGCTCGGTCTGCTCGCGCGTCTCCTCGCGCTCGAGCACCCCGGTCGACGTGCCGGTCGTCGGCTCGGTCTCGGGGTTCCGGAACGGGTCCTCAGGACCCCCGGGGGGCGTGCTCGCACGGAGTTCGATCATGGGGGGAAGTCTACGTCGGTGCGCCGACACCCGTGCGGCGCGGCGTCGTCCGTGAGTGCCGCGAACCGCCCCGCAGGGAGACGGGAAGAGCCCGCCGGCGCGGCGGTCCAGGGGCGTGGACCGCGCGCCGGCGGGCGGCTGCGCCTCGCGGGCGACGGCCCGCGAGAGTTCATCGACAGATCGGCTACAGGCCCTGCCAGTCCGGCTTGGACGCGTACGTCTGGCGGTAGTAGTCCCCGAGCTGCAGGCGCGAGGCCGCCGCGTCGTCGACCAGCACCGTGGCGTGCGGGTGCATCTGCATGATCGTCGCGGGCCACAACGCGCTGATCGGGCCCTCCACGAGCTGGTGCACCGCCTCCGCCTTGCCCTTGCCCGTGGCCAGCAGCACCAGGTGCCGCGCCGACATGATCGTGGCCAGCCCCTGCGTCAGGCAGTGCCGCGGCACCTGGTCCACGTCGTCCCCGAAGAACCGCGCGTTGTCCTCGCGCGTCTGCGCCGTCAACGTCTTGATCCGCGTGCGCGACGCCAAGCTCGAGCCCGGCTCGTTGAACGCGATGTGCCCGTCCGTGCCGATCCCCAGGATCTGCACGTCCACACCCCCGGCCCCCGCGATCGCCTCCTCGTAGGCCGCGCACGCCGCGACCAGGTCCGCCGCGTTGCCGTCCGGACCCTGGACCGCGCCCGGGGCGAAGTCCACCCGCGAGGCGATCTCCGTCTCGATCACGTTCCGGTACCGCTCCGGGTGCTCCGCGGGCAGACCCACGTACTCGTCGAGCATGAACGCCCGCACCCGGGCGAATGACAACCCGTCCTCACGGTGACGCCGAGCCAGCTCGTCGTACACCTTCAACGGCGACGAGCCCGTCGCCAACCCCAGCACCGCCTCCGGCCGCGACCGCACCACCTTCTCGACCGCGTCCGCAGCCAGCACCGCCAACCGCTCCGCAGGAGCGATCACGACCTCCATCACTTCACCTTTCGACGGCCGACGAGGGCAGCACCCACCGCGGCGACGGGCACGTCCGCCGGAGCGAGCGAGACCCGCTCGGCGAGACGCAACGAGGACAGGAACGGGGACGTGCTCGACTGCGCGTCGAGCGCGGCGCGCACGGCGTCGAGGAGCGGCTGCCCCAGGGCGGACACGCCGCCACCGAGGACGACGTGCCGGACGTCGACCGTCAGCTCGAGGATCCGCACCGCGGAGGCGACGGCGGACGCGAACTCGTCCTTGATCCGGATCGCCTGCGGGTCGCCCGCGGCGGCCGCGTCGAAGAGCTCCGCGGGCGCGGGCCGGCCGTGGCGCGACGGCCACCGGGCGGACACCGCGGAGCCGGAGGCGTAGACCTCGACGCACCCGCGCTGGCCGCACGCGCACTCGGGGCCGCGCGGGTCGATCGGGATGTGCCCGATCTCGCCCGCCGCGCCGCTCACGCCCCGGCGCAGCTCGCCTCCGAGCACGATCCCGGCGGCCAGACCGGTGCCCAGCGCGAGGAAGGCGAGGTCCGACCCGTCGTCCCCGCGCAGGTGCGAGGCACCGAGCGCGGCGACGTTGAGGTCGTTGTCGACCTGGACCGGAAGGCCGCCGAGCTCCGCCGACAGCGCCTCCGCCAGAGCGAAGCGGCCGCCCTCGATGCCGAGGTTGACGGCGTGCATGACGGAGCCGTCCTCGGGGTCCACCAGTCCCGGCACGCCGACGCCGACGCCGTCGACCTCGGCGAGCTCGACGCCGGCACGGCGCACCACCTCGCGGACCGCACGGGCCGCGCTGGACACCACGCCCTGCGGTCCGCGCACGGTCGGCAGGCGCAGTGTCTCCCGCGCGACGCCGTCGGGACCGAGGAAGGCGGCGAGCACCTTGGTCCCGCCGATGTCGAGACCGACCGCGTTCCCGGTCGCCGCGGAGTCGCACCGCGGCGTGCCACCGGGACCGGGGCTACCGGCCAGGGCTGCGGCCGCCTCGCCGTTCAGCGAGGCAGCCGTGCTCAGGTCGCTCACGTCAGCCCTTCACCGCACCCGAGACGAGGCCACCGGTCATCCGACCCTGGACGATGAGGAAGAAGACCACCACGGGCACAGCGATGATCACCGAACCCGCCATGAGCGCTCCCCAGTTGGTCGCCTGCGTCGCCTGCTGGAAGGTGCGCAGCCACACGGGCAGCGTCATCGACTCGGGGCGCTGCATGATGATCAGGGCCATGACGAACTCGTTCCACGCCTGGATGAAGGCGAACACACCCGTCGCGACGAGCCCGGGCGCGAGCAGCGGGAACGTGATCTTCCAGAACGCCCTGCCGCGCGAGCAGCCGTCGATCATGGCGGCCTCCTCGAGCTCGGCGGGAACGCCGTTGACGAACCCGCGCAGCGTCCAGATCGTGAAGGGCAGCACGCCGGACACGTAGACGATGCCCAGACCGACGACGGTGTTGAGCATCTGCCAGCCGTCGATGATCCGGAAGATCGAGATCATCATCGCCTCGCCCGGGATCATCTGGACCACGAGGATCGCGATGATGAAGGCGCGGCGGCCCTGGAACCGGAACCGCGTCACGGCGAGCGACGCGAGGAACCCGAGCACCATCGCGATGATGAGCGTGAAGAACGTCACCATGATGGAGTTCCCCATCGCCGGCGGCAGCGGGGCTCGCGACGTGTCGGTCCACGCCGACACGTAGTTGTTGAGGGTGAAGACGTCCGGCGTCGGGAAGAAGTGCAGGTCCGTGCCGCGGATGAGGCTCGACGGCAGGAACGACGTGTTGATCATCCAGTAGACCGGGAAGACCGAGGCCACGAAGACGATGATCGCGATGATCGCGAAGCCGACGTTGGCGGCCTTCTTGCGCTGCGTCTCGCGGCTCTTGCGCGGCGCAGGCTTGCCCGCGGCCGAGGCGTGCCGCACCGAGGCCCGGGGGGTGGTCGAGATGGCGCTCACAGTTCTTCCTCCCGGATCGTCTGGCGCACGTAGTAGAAGGAGATGCCGAGCATGATGAAGACGAAGATCACCGAGATCGCGCCGGCCAGCCCGTAGTGCCCCTGGGCCATACCCATCTGGTAGATGTACACGCCGATCGTGTTCGTCTTCTCGCGGTCACCACCCACGCCCTGGAGCGCGTAGATCTGTGTGAACACCCGCAGGTCCCAGATGATCGACAGCACGATGAGCACGGTGATGATGCTGCGCACGTACGGGATCATGATGAGCCGGAAGCGCTGGAACGGGCCCGCGCCGTCGAGCTGCGCGGCCTCGAGCACCTCGCCCGGGATCTGCGTCAGGCCGGCGTACATCGTGAACGCGACGAACGGGATCGCGCCCCACACGATGATGATGGTGGCGATGAGGAAGAACTGGAGCGGGTTGAGGAGCCAGGAGTGGCCCATCCAGTTGTCGCCCGTGATCTTCGTCAGGACGTTGTTGATCACGCCGTACTGGGTGTCGAAGATCCAGCCCCAGACGATCGTCGCGGCGAGGGCCGGCATGGCCCAGGCGAGCAGCAGCCCGACGGAGACGAGCAGGCGGAAGCCCTTGCCGAGCCGCATCATGAGCAGCGCGATGAGCGTGCCCAGGACCATCGTCAGCGTGACGCAGACGACCATGAAGACGAAGCTGCGCAGCAGCACGGTCCAGAAGCCGTCGACGTCCGTGAGGACCTGGACGTAGTTGTCGAAGCCGACCCACTCGGCGGGCTGGCCCATGAGCTGGGCCCGCTCGTACTCCTGGAACGACATGACGATCAGTCGGACGATCGGGTACCCGACCAGGACCCCCAGCACGACGAGGCTGGGGACGAGGAGCGTCCAGGGGAGGACCGGTGGACGCCGCTTCTTGGGGGGCCGCACGGGCGCGCCGGAGCGCTCGGTGCGGGGTTCGAGGGTGGTTGAGCTCATTTCCTCACTCCGTCAGGGGTGCGCGGTGGTGCGCGGAGACGTGCCGACGGGCCCGTCATGGGAAGGGGTGGGGCTCCCTGAAGGAGACCCCACCCCTGACGGCTCGAGCCTCCGGTGGCGCCCGGACTGGCCGAGCGCCACCGGTCGGGCTCAGCTGTTGAGGATCTCCTCGATCTTCGCGTCCAGGTCAGCGGCGACGGTCTTGACGTCGTCACCGTTCGCGATCCGCGTGAAGGCGGTCTGGAGCACGTTCTGCGCCTCGACATCGGCCCACTTGGGCGACGGCGGGGTGAGGCGCGTGTTCGCCGCGGCGGCGACGCCGGCCTGGGCGATCGGGTTGTCCTGCGGGACCTCGCTCGAGAGCGAGACGCGGGCCGGGATGAGGCCGTTCTGAGCGAGGATCGTCTGGTACTCGTCGCTCATCATGATCTCGAACGCCTTGAACGCGAGCTCAGGGTTGTTCGACTTCTGCGCCACCGCGATGTTCGAGCCACCGGCGAAGACCTGCGCGGTCGTGCCGGCCTCCTTGCCCGGGAGCGGGAAGGCCGTGAGGTCGGCGCCGTAGGTCGAGGCACAGCCGGGGACGCCGTCCGGCGTCTCGGGCTCCTCCGGGGCGTTGATGGACCACTGGATCCACGTCGGCGCCGAGAGGAACGCGACGTTGCCCTCGCAGAACGGCACCTGGAGGTCGGTCTCCTGACCGTCCTTCGGCGCGAGCGACGCGTTGAGCATGAGGTCCTGGACCTGCGCGAGACCGGCGAGGCCGCCCTCGGAGGAGAAGCCCGCCTCCCACTCGCCGGCGTCGTTCTGCTCGGCGATGAAGCCGCCGTTCTCCCACACGAACGGGAGCGCGTTGTACCAGTCCTGGCCGGGCCAGTAGACGCCCGAGCGCGTGTCGGTCTTGAGCGACTTGCCCAGCGTGACGTACTCGTCGAGCGTCGTCGGGACGGTGATCTCCGAGCCGATGGCCGACGGCGAGTAGAAGACGGCGCGCGAGCCCGCGTAGTAGGGCAGGGCGTAGTGCTTCTCGTCCCAGTCGCCGGCCTCGACGAAGCCCTGGAGCAGGTCGTCGCCGCCGAAGGACTGGAACTCCTCCTCCGTGATCTCACGGAAGAAGCCCGCGGAGGTGA
Organism: Cellulosimicrobium sp. E-16; assembly: GCF_049913115.1. Classification (NCBI taxonomy): domain Bacteria; kingdom Bacillati; phylum Actinomycetota; class Actinomycetes; order Micrococcales; family Promicromonosporaceae; genus Cellulosimicrobium; species Cellulosimicrobium sp. E-16. The sequence goes on along the minus strand of NZ_CP183974.1, from coordinate 1,719,232 downwards.
ACGCCGGGGACTGCGTGTTGCCGACCTCGACGACGTCCGGGCTGTCGGAGCCCGAGAGCGAGGTCGTCAGCTTGTCGACGAGGCCGGTCCAGGACTGCTCCTCGATCGTGAGGGTGCTGCCCGGGTTCTCCTCCTCGAAGGTCGTCTTGAGGTACTCGCGAGCGGCGTCGGGCGTGTCCGAGCCGTTGAGCCAGACGCGGATGTCGCCGGTGGCGGCCTCGTCCGAGCCGGTGTCGTCGCTCCCGCCGCCGGTGCTGCAGGCGGTCAGCGCGAGCGCCAGGGTGATCGTCGACGCCACGGAGGCGGCGACGAGACGGTTCCTCTTCACTGGGTGCTTCCTCTCGGTGTTTCTTGGTGGCGGCGTCGATGACGCCACCGGAGGTGTGGCAGGAGTCCTGCGTAATAGAGCACGTGCAGGGGTACTGCTTTCCTGGGGATGCTGCTCTGGGGTTCCCAGGAGGTCTGGGGGGCTGGGTCGGGGCCCGGCCCCGGTCGGGCGGTGGGGGTCAGTCCGAGCGGCGTCGGCTCATGAGACCCCCAGCTGTCCGGACAGGACGAGGACGGCTGCCCCGGCAAGGACGACGTCTTCGTCGAGCGTGGCCATCCGCACCTGGAGCCCGCTGCCGATGACCGGCATCGTGCGGGAGCGGATGGTCTCGAACGCCGCCTCGCGCAGGGGCCCGTCGAGCAGGTCCGCAGGACCGCTGACGAGCACCTCCGCGAGGTTGAGCGCACTGACGACAGGTGCCAGAGCGATGCCCAGCGTCCTGCCCACCGACGCCAGGACGGCGTCGGAAGCCTCGGTGTCGAGCCCGTCCACCGCGCGGCGCAGCGCCGGCACGGACAGGACGGTCTCCAGGCAGCCACGGCGCCCGCAGGCGCACGGCTCGCCGTCGTCGACGACGGTCACGTGACCCAGCTCGCCGGCCGCGTCCGCGTGCCCGCGCACCCGTGCGCCGTCGACCATGATCCCGGCGCCCACACCCTCGCCCACAGTGAGGACGAGCAGCCCGTCGCCGGCCGCGCCACCGAACGTGAACTCGCCGAGCGCGGCGATGTTCGCGTCGTTGGCCACGTGGACGGCGAGGCCGAGCCGCTCGGTGAGCTGCGCGGCGAGCGGGACGTCGTACCAGCGACGGTTGGGCGCCTCGATGACGCGTCCCTCGGCGTCGACGACGCCGGGCGAGCCGATCCCCACGCCGATGACCGGCTGGGTGGCGGACGCGATGAGGCCGCGGCAGAAGCGCGTGAGGAGGTCGACCAGCTCGGTGCCGGTGCGCCCGTCGACCGCCAGGCTCTGCCGGACGACGAAGTCGCCGGTGAGCGTGAGGACCGCGCCGCGCAGCACCTCGTCGTCGGTGAGGTCCACGGAGACGATCTGGTACGCGCTCGTGCGCATCCCGACGAGGATCGCCGGCTTGCCGACACGCTGGCCCGGGCGGACGCCGAGCTCTTCCACCAGGCCCTCGGCGATGAGCACGGAGACAAGGTCGGAGATGGTCACACGAGTGAGGGACGTGGCGCGCGCCAGGTCGGCGCGCGAGGTGGGTCCCTCGTGGAACAGATGCTGCAGCACGAGGGACCGGTTGTGGGCCCGAGCGTGCTCGGGCAGCACCTTCGAGGTCGGCCTGAGCCCTGTGCTCAGACGCCTCCTCGGTGCTCCGGTCCCGGTGACTGCCGTTGTCATGTTTGTTAGTAGACTGCCTTTACTAAGTGGCTGTCAACTTCCTCGCGGCTTCGTGACCGAAATGTTGCCGATCGGCCCTCACCACGGGACCTGGGTCCCGTGCGGGGCGGCCCGTCGACCCGGCGGTCCGCGTCAGGGCGAGCCCGCCACGCCGACCCAGCCCCGCGCGCCGGGGTGCTCCACCGAGCGCGACGCGACGACGACGGCCTGCTCGAGCGCGACCCGCCACGACGCGCCGCGCGCGGCCTCCGCCGCGAAGGCCCCGTGGACCACGTCCCCCGCTCCGAGCGTGTCGACGACGCGCTCCGGCTCGGGCACCGCGACGTCGTACCGCTCCCCCGCGTCGAGCACCTCGACCGGACCCGGACCGCGGGTACGGGCGACGAACCGCGGACCGAGCGCCGCGACGGCGGCGAGCACGTCGCCCGCACCGACCCCCGGTGGCCGGAAGTCCGCCGACACCACGACCGCGTCGCACGAGCCGATCATCTCCGCGGCGTCCGGCTTCCACGACCCGCCGTCGAGCACGACGGCCGCGCCCCGCTCGCGCGCCTGGTGCGCCGCCGCGAGCGCGAGGCCCGGCAGGTGCCCGTCGAGCAGCAGGACGTCGCCCGGCCCGATGCTGTCGAGGAACCCGGGGCCGCCCGCCACCGCGCGACCCGCGAGGTCGTCGAACCCGGACGCGTTCGTGCTCACGACGGCCCGTTCTCCGGTGGCCCGCGTGACGAGCACGGTCGAGACGGCGAGGCGCCCGCCGTTCGTCCCGGCCGCGGCGTCGACGAGCTCGATCCCGCAGTCCGCGAGCTCGCGACGCACGACCTCCGCGAGCGGCCCGCCTCCGACGGCGGTGACGAGCCGCGTCGGGACGCCCAGCGCGACGGCGGTCGCGGCGGCGTTGGCCGCCGGCCCCCCGAAGGTGGCGGCGACGGACCGCGCGACGACCTTCTCGTCGGGTCGCGGCAGCGCGTCGACGACCTGGACGACGTCGAGGGTCACGAGACCGCAGCACACGAGCACGCGCCCATCCTGCCGTGCCGGAGCCGGGGACCGCGCCGCCGTCCACGGTCCGGAGTGGCACGCTGCGGTTGGATCACGACCAGTTCACAAGACGGTCACGATGTCGCGCGCGGTGTCCGGTTCGCACGCTTGGCCCCCTACTCTCGCAGCATGCGGACCACTCGCCCCCTCGCCGTCGTCGCGGCGCTCCTGCTCGGCGGCGCTCTCCTGGCGGGCTGCTCCGCGTCCTCGGGCGACATGGCGTCCCTCTCCGCGGACGACGGCGGCGCGGTCTCGGAGGTCGCGGAGGGCGGCGTCGCGGACGCCGCCGAGGACGCGTCCTCGGGGGTCGCCCCGGGGGACGAGGACGCCGGCACCGCGGCGGAGCGGGAGATCGTCACCACGGGGTCGGTCACGGTCGTGGCCGACGACCCGGCGGTCGCGGCCGACGCGGTCGCCGACCTCGCGGAGAGCGCGGGCGGCCGGGTCGAGAGCCGGCGGCAGTCGGAGCCCGAGGGCGACGCGCGCGCGTCAGCGGAGCTGACGATCCGGGTGCCGTCGACGCAGACGACCGCCACCGTCGACGCCCTCGACCAGGTGGGCGAGGTGCGCGACCTCTCGATCGAGGCTGTCGACGTGACCGGGACAGCGCGCGACCTCGACGCCCGGGTCGACGCCCTGACGACGTCCGTGGAACGGCTGCGCACGCTCATGGGCGACGCCGCCACGACCGCGGACCTGCTCGCCGCGGAGCAGGAGCTGACGACACGACAGGCCGAGCTGGAGTCGCTCCAGTCGCAGCGAGCGGCGCTCACGGACCAGGTCTCGATGTCGACCCTCCACGTCACCGTCGTGGAGGTCGCGCCGACCGAGCGGCTCGCCCCCGGCGGCTTCCTCGGGGGTCTTCAGAACGGCTGGAACGCCCTGCTCACCACGCTCAACGGGCTCGTCGTCGTCCTCGGCGCACTGCTCCCGTGGCTCGTGGTCGCCGGGGTGGTGCTGCTCGTCGTGCGCTGGGTCCTGCGGCGGTTCCGGCGGCGAGCCCAGGACGGCGGCACGCCGCCAGCCGGCGCCGACCGCCCGGGGCCCGACGACGCCCCCGACGCTCCCGCCGCGAGCCGCGGTCCGCTCGTCGGAGCGTCCACCCATGACTGACCCGACGATCGCCGAGACCTCGTCGTCCGGGCGCGTCGCCCGCCTCTGGCACGACCCGGACGACGGCGAGCCGCGACCGGTCGGGCACCTCGTGACGCGCGTGTGCACGCACTGGGACACCGTGGGGCCTCACGCCTTCCCGCGGCACGTGAACCCCGAGCCGCGCGTCCAGTGGCGCGCCCACCTGGACGGCGCCGACCCGGCCCTGGCGGAGGACCTGTACAGCGACGACCCCGAGGCGCCGCCGCTCCCCCGCGAGGACGGCGACGGCCTCGTCGTGCGGGGGCGCCGGCTGCGGGTCGAGTGGCTCGACGGCGAGGAGGCGGCCGCCGCCTGGGCGCAGCACGGGTGGTGACGGGCAACCCGTCTCGGGCCACGAACAGCCCGCCGGGACGACGACGGCCCGCACCCTCGAGGGGTGCGGGCCGTCGCCGCAGGGGTGGAGGTGCGGGGAATCGAACCCCGGTCCGGTGACGCCGATCGAGGACTTCTCCGGGCGCAGTCTGCTGTCGTTTTTCTCGGCCCCCGCACTCACGCAGACAAGATGCGGACGGGCTCAGTCACCTGAAAGTCCCCGCAGCCCCGATGACGAGGACTACGAGCAGTGGCTCTCTAGATGACGCCAGGATCCGAGTCGAGAGCTAGCTCGGGCTGACGGACTTCGGGGCTCGCTCAGGCGGCGAGGGCGAAGTCGGTGCGCTTGTTATCGGCACCTGTGTTTTGCAGACATCGTTTACGAGATAAGCCTGCATCCTCGGCCCGCTTCTCCTCGAAGCACGACCACCGTCGAAACCGATCACCCCCTGTGGAGTTGTCAATCACCGCGCGGCTCCCGGGCGGACCCGGTCCTCGCTCAGCAGGACAAGCCTACGGGATGAACGTCGGTCGCCGCACCGATATTTCCGCACCTCCCGGACGCGGCCCGGCTCGCGACGCCGGCGGCTACTTCTTGCGGCTCAGGGCGTCCACGAGCAGACCGCCCGCGATCCCGAGGAGGAACACGTCCTTCGCGAGCCCGGTGCCCTGCTCGGTCGGTCGCACCCCGTCCTCGCGCGTCATGCCCGGGGTCTTCAGGTACATGCCCACGAGCCCTGCCGAGAAGACGCCCAGGCCCACGGCCACGAGCCCGGTGGGGACGAACGGGGCGACGAGCGCCGCGCCGAGCGCGATCTCCGTGGTCGAGAGCGCCTTGGTGAACTGCTTCGGCTCGACGTCCCCCAGGAACGAGTAGGTCCCCGCCGCCATGCCGTGGATCCCCTGCGCGGTCGCCTCGTCCGCGCCGCGCTTGTTCAGGCCGGAGTTGAGGATGTACGCGCCCGCCGCGAGGCGCGGGATGTACTGACGGAGCTTGACCATGGGGCCTCCTGGTTCGTGGTCGTCGTCTCGCCCTCGACCGTACGTCGGGGGCGACGACGTCACCAGCGGGTGGGGCCGTCGTCGGCCAGGAGGCGCCCGGGGTCAGCGCAGCTCGCGCTGCCGCATGGCGCGCTGCGCCTCGCGGTTGTCCTGCTTCTCACGCAGGGCCTGGCGCTTGTCGTACTCCTTCTTGCCGCGGGCGAGCGCGATCTCGACCTTGGCCCGCCCGTCGAGGAAGTACAGCGCGAGGGGCACGATCGTGTGGCCCTTCTCGCGCGTCTTGGACTCGAGGCGCAGGATTTCCTCCTTGTGCAGGAGCAGCTTGCGCTTGCGACGCGGTGCGTGGTTGTTCCACGTGCCCTCGGTGTACTCGGGGATGTGGACGTTCTCGAGCCAGGCCTCGCCCCGGTCGACGGCGACGTAGCCGTCGACCAGCGAGGCCCGCCCCATCCGCAGCGCCTTGACCTCGGTGCCCGACAGGACGATCCCCGCCTCGTACACGTCCTCGATCACGTAGTCGTGGCGTGCCTTGCGGTTGCTGGCGACGACCTTGCGGCCGGTGTCCTTCGCCATCCGTGTCCTACCGTCCTTCGCTGTCGTGTCGTCGCCCGTGGTGCATGGCCCCCGGACCCGCGGACCGGGTGCGGGGCCGCCGTCGTGCCGGCGCCCCAGCGTACGGGTGCCCGGCCACGCCCGGTACCGATTATCCCCCGCGGCCGGACGCCGCGGGTCGGGCAGCGGCGCACGACGCGGCCGGGCTCGAGCGGACGCCGGTCAGCCCAGGACCGACATCGGGTCGATGGTGGACCCGTTGACGTACACCTCGAAGTGGAGGTGGCACGCCCCCGACAACCCGGTGTTGCCGGAGTAGCCGATGACCTTGCCCTTCTCGACCTTCTGCCCGGAGGAGACCGCGAAGCGCGTGAGGTGGTTGTAGCTCGTCATGAGGTTCTTGCCTCCGACCGTGCCGTGGTTGATCAGCACCTGGTTGCCGAAGCCGTTGCGCCACTGGGCATGGACGACCGTCCCGGGCCCGGCCGCCATGATCGGTGTCCCGCAGTAGGCGCGCAGGTCGGTCCCGGCGTGCAGGCGGTAGTACCCGAGGATCGGGTGGAGCCGCATCCCGTAGCTCGACGTCACGTGCGGCACCGCGGTCGGGTACGACAGGAAGCTCGAGATGCTGCCCCGGTCGCCCCCGGACGAGGACCCGCCACCGCCTCCTCCGCCGCCACCGCCGCCCGACGACCCGCCGCCGCCGCCGGACGACTGCTGCTGCTGCTGGCGCCGCGCCTCCTCCTCGGCGGCCTTGCGGTCGCGCTCCGCCTGCTCGGCGATGATCCCCTTGATCTCCTGCTGGAGAGACTGCTGGGCCGCCTCGTTCTCGGCGACCTTCGCCTCGGCCGCGGCCTTGCGCTCCTCGATCGTCGCCTTCTTCGCCTGCTGGTCGACGATGAGCTGCTCGACCTCGGCCTTGCGGTCCGCCGCGGCCTTGCGTGCCGCCTCCGCAGCGACGAGGTTCTCGTCCGCCTGCTTCTTCAGGTCGGCGACCGTCTCGCGCACCGCTTGCAGGCGCGCCTCCCGGTTGCGCGCGACCGACTCCGCCTCGAGGAGGTCCTGCAGCGAACGGGACTGGCTGCGCGCCGCCGTCGACGAGACCGCGTACTCCTCGATGAACTCCTCGGTGCTCTCCGCGCCCGTGACGATGCCGAGGCTCGACACGTCGCCCTGACCGCGGTACGCCTGACGCGCCATCTCCGCGATGCTGGACTTCGCGTCGGCGACCTCGGTCGCGCCGCGCTCGATCTCTGCGCTGATCGCGGCCTCCTGCCCCAGCGCGTCCTCGAGCCGCTGGGCGAGCAGCTCCGCCTCGCGCTGGGTCCGCTCGACCTCGGCCTCGGCCGCGTCCAGCTCGGCCTGGGCGACGGGCAGTCGTGCCTCGATCGCCTGGAGGTCGACGACCGCCTGCGCGAGCTCGGAGTCCGTGTCCTCGAGCTCGGACTGGAGCTGCTCGCGGTTGCCGAGGATCTCGGACTGGCGCCGTTCCGCTGCTGCGCGACGGTCGTCGATGTCGTCGGCGGCGGCCGACGCGACACCCCCCACGAGGAGCATCGTCGTGGCGATCAGGGCCGCGGTCGCGCGGCGGAGGTCCCGGGTCATCTCACACCCTCGTGTGCCGGTTGAGCGTGACGACCGAGGACACGGCCGCCAGCAGGAACGCGATGCCGACGAGGACGGGCGCGATGCGGAGCACGTCCGACTCGTCGACGTAGGCCACCCACGTCACGGACTGCGACAACCAGTCGGTGACGAGGTACTTCACCCCCACCCACAACCCGCCGACCGCGAGCAGCGCACCCAGCACGGCCGCGATCGCCCCCTCGAGGAGGAACGGGAGCTGGATGAACAGGTTCGACGCCCCGACGAGCCGCATGATGCCGGTCTCCCGGCGACGGCTCAGCGCCGAGAGCCGGATCGTCGTCGTGATGAGCAGCACCGCGGCGAGGAGCATGACCGCGGCGAGGCCGGCGGCGAGGAGCGACGCACGGTTGAGCGCGAGGAAGAGCGAGTCGAAGATGCGCCGCTGGTCCTCGACCACCTCGACCCCCGGGCGCCCGGTGACGACGTCGTTGACGACCTCGTAGTTCTCCGGGTTCGTGAGCTTGAGCCGGAAGGACGCCTGCATGTCGTCGACGGTGAGCTGCGTGCCGAGGTAGCCGTCCGGGTACCGCTCCTGAAACGCCGCGAACGCGTCGTCCTTGGACTCGAAGTACACGGTCTGGATCTCGTCGGCGAGCTCGGACTCGAACACGTCCTCGAGCGCGGCGATCTGGTCCGGGGTCGCCTCGCCCGCGGCGCACGTCGGCGAGGGCGATCCCGTCGGGCACAAGAAGACGGACACCTCGACCTTGTCGTACCAGTCGTCCTTGAGCTTGCCGATCTGCGCCTGGAGGAGCATGGACGCGCCGACGAACGTCAGCGACACGAAGGTCACGAGCACGACCGAGACGGTCATCGAGACGTTGCGCCGCAGGCCCTGGCCGAGCTCCGCGAGGATGAACTGGAGTCGCACGCCGATCACTCCCCCGCCGTCGCCTCGACGTGGCGACGCACCGAGCGTCGCGACGGCGGCTCGGCCGGCTCCTCCTCGGCGGCCGGCCGGGCCGCGACCGGCTGCGCGCGCGGGACGGTCGTCGTCGGCGCCGACTCCGGTGCAGTGCCGGTCATGGCGCCGGCCACGGCGCCGGTCGCAGCACCCGGGGCGGTGCGGTCCGGGTCGGGGATGACCTGCCCCCGGGCCCCGTACGCGCCGTGCGCCTGGTCGCGCACGAGCGTGCCGGTGTCGAGCTCGATGACCCGGCGCCTCATCTGGTTGACGATCTCCTCGTCGTGCGTCGCCATGACGACGGTGGTCCCGGTGCGGTTGATGCGGTCGAGCAGGCGCATGATGCCGAGCGACGTCGTGGGGTCGAGGTTCCCGGTCGGCTCGTCGGCGAGCAGGATGGGCGGCCGGTTGACCATGGCGCGCGCGATGGCGACGCGCTGCTGCTCGCCGCCGGAGAGCTCGTGCGGACGCCGCTTCTCCTTGCCGGCGAGGCCCACCATCTCGAGCGTCTCGGGCACCGTGATCGCGATCGTGTGCCGCGGCTTGCCGATGACCTGGAGCGCGAACGCGACGTTCTCGAACACCGTCTTGTTCGGCAGGAGGCGGAAGTCCTGGAAGACGACCCCGATCTGTCGCCGCAGCTTGGGCACGTTCCAGCTCGACATCGACCCGAGGTCGCGGCCCGCGACGAAGACCTTCCCCTTGGTCGGGCGCTCCTCGCGCAGGACGAGGTGCAGGCACGTCGACTTGCCGGAGCCCGACGCGCCGACGAGGAAGACGAACTCGCCGCGGCGAACCTCCATCGACACGTCGTCGACGGCCGGCCTCGCGCCGCGCGCGTAGACCTTGGTGACGTTCTCGAAGCGGATCACAGCGGCACGTTCCTCGGGTCGGGGGTCGATCCGTGGACGAACGAGGTTCGTCGCACGATCCCGAGGGTAGGCACGCGTCTCCGGCCCGGCGGGGCGGACACGCCGCGCCCGGGCGCATCGACCCGTTGCTCGGATCAACCGCCCGGGTGGGCTCGCGCCGGGTCAGGCCTCCTGCTGCGACCCGCGTCGCCAGCGGATCCCGGCCTCGATGAAGTCGTCGATGTCGCCGTCGAACACCGCCGACGGGTTGCCGACCTCGTGCTCGGTGCGCAGGTCCTTGACCATCTGGTACGGCTGGAGCACGTAGGAGCGCATCTGGTCTCCCCAGCTCGCCTTGATGTCGCCCGCGAGCTCCTTCTTCTTCGCGTTCTCCTCCTCCTGGCGCACGAGCAGCAGGCGGGACTGGAGGACGCGCAGCGCGGCGGCGCGGTTCTGGATCTGCGACTTCTCGTTCTGCATCGACACGACGATCCCGGTGGGGATGTGCGTCATGCGCACCGCGGAGTCCGTCGTGTTGACGGACTGCCCGCCCGGTCCCGAGGACCGGAAGACGTCGACCTTGATCTCCGACTCCGGGATCTCGATCGAGTCCGTCTGCTCGATGAGCGGGATGACCTCGACGGCCGCGAACGACGTCTGCCGCCGGCCCTGGTTGTCGAACGGCGAGATGCGCACGAGGCGGTGCGTGCCCGCCTCGACCGAGAGGTGGCCGAACGCGTAGGGCGCCTTCACCTCGAACGTGGCCGACTTGAGCCCCGCCTCCTCGGCGTAGGACGTGTCGAGCACCGTGGTCGAGTAGCCGTGGCGCTCGGCCCAGCGCAGGTACATGCGCAGGAGCATCTCCGCGAAGTCGGCCGCGTCTACGCCGCCCGCACCCGCGCGGATCGTCACGACGGCCTCGCGGGCGTCGTACTCGCCGGCGAGGAGCGTACGGACCTCGAGCTGGTCGAGGTCCTTGCGGATCGCCCCGACCTCGGTCTCCGCCTCGACGAGGGTGTCCTCGTCCTCCATCTCCTGGCCCATCTCGACCAGGGTCTCGACGTCGTCGATGCGCTGTCCGAGCTTCCTCACCCGCTCCAGCTCGGACTGCGCCGCGGAGAGCGCCGACGTCACCTTCTGCGCGGCGTCCGGGTCGTCCCACAGGTCGGGGGCCGACGCCTTCTCCGAGAGGTCCGCGATCTTCGCGCGCAGCACCTCCGGGTCGCTCACGCTCTCGATGGACTCGAGCGTGCTGCGCAGCGCCTTGATCTCGGTCGGAAAGTCGATGGTGGCCACGAGGTTCAAGGTTACGCGACCCCGCGCGCGGTCCGCGCCGTCGGGCCCGGAGACCCGGCCCGACGGCGAGGGGCGGTCAGGCCTTCGGCTCGCCCTTGGCCGAGGGCGCGGCCGTGCCCGACGGCGCGGGCTCGCTCCCCGCCTGCTGGCGGCCCTCGTCGCGCGCCCTCGCGAGCATGGCCTCCAGGCGCTGGCGCCGGCGGCGGCGGTCGTCGCGGACACCGATGATCAGGACGACGACGATCGCGACGAGCAGGAGCTGCGGCCACGGGACGGCCCAGGTCGTCACGGTGACCGTGACGGGCTCGAGCGGTGCGTCGACCTGGTCGTCGTCCACCGTCGTCGGCGTCACGGTGATCGTCGAACGGACCGGGCCGAGCGGCCACACGTTCGACGTCTCGACGCGAGAGCGTTGCGAGCCGCCGGGCAGGACCTCGGGGATGTCCGCGGCCGAGCGGTCGGTGGAGACCGCACCGAAGAAGCCGGTCGTCGCGACGTCACCCTCGGCGCCGAGGCGCACGTTGCCGTCGTTCGCGACGTCGTAGGAGACCGTCAGGTCGCCCGCCGCGAACGGGTTCCACGACGGCGTGTAGGACGCCTTGACGTTCTCGACGGCGAGGAGCGGCTGCACCTCTCCCGTGACCCGCGTCGAGACGCGGAAGCCGACGCGGCTCTCCACGCCGACGCTCGTCCCGCCCTCTCCTTCGCCGGTGCTCTTCACCGTCGCGGCGATGCCCGCGACGTGGTCCCCAGGGGTGGCGTTGTCCGGCACGGCGACGGTGAACGGCACGACGACCGTCGCGTCGGGCGCCACCTCGACCGAGTCCTGGACCTCGATCCACGTCCCCGCTCCCGTCGACTCCCGGTCGGAGGGCAGCATGTTGAACCGGCCCTTGGGGTTGATGTACCCGTCGGCAGCCTGGATCGAGAAGGTCACGGGAACGTCGCTGAAGTTCGACACGGCGAGGTGCTCGGACGCCGACGCCCCGGGGTCGAGGACCAGCTCGACGCGGGTGCGTCCGTCCGGCCCGTCCGCGTCTGCGGGCTTGACCCCCCAGGTGATGACGTCCTGGGTGTCGAGCGGCAGGGTGCTGCTGGTCGCGGCGCCTGCCGGCAGCGCAGGCGCGAGGGCCGCGACGAGGACCGCGCCGGCCGCGGCGAACCAACGGGCGAACCGGCGCGGTCGGTGGCTCAGGTGTGGTGCAGGGTTCACGCAGGTGCTCTCTCCGTACGACGGCGGGCCGCCCACCCGATCCGACCTGGAGCCGGACGAGTGGAGCGGCCCGCCGTGGACTGCTCGGTCGACGGTCGACCGTGGCCGACCGTCAGGTCACGAGGACCGGGTGTGCTCAGTCCTCGAAGAGGGAGAGCGTGATCGTCGAGGAGTAGGCGCCGGCGGCGACGTCCTCGGCGGTGCGGAGCGTGAGGCCCGCGTTCGCGGTCCAGGAGCCCTCCGGGTTGACCTCGGCCGAGTCGAAGGCCGACACGAGGAGGTCCTGCTCGGCAAGACCCTCGCCACCCTCGAGCGCGGGGTCGACACCCTCGCCCGCCTCGACGAGGCCGCTCTCGCTCTCGCTGACGAGCGACGGCGCCCAGCCGAGGTTCGACGCCGCGATCGTGCCGGCGTCGCCGGTGAAGTCCGAGGCGCTGCCCACGACGTACCAGTACGCGCCCTCGGCAACCTCGGTACGCGTGTCGGTGACGGTGACGTCCGGCAGGGTGCCCGTGAACTCACGGGTGCCGTCGACCGTCGAGTCCTGCTCGGTGAGCGAGGTCGCGTTCGAGGCGACCGAGAGGGCGAGGTTGCCCGGCTCGACGTTCGACTCGATCTCGACCGAGACGTCGACACCCTGGTCGTCGCCCACCTGGTCTGCGGAGGCAGCGGACGCGAGGGCGACCGTGCCGATGAGCATCGCACCGAGGGCACCCCCGGCGACGAGCTTCTTCGTTGCTCGTGCGTTCATGTTGTAGCTCTCCATCGTTGGAGTTGTTGTCGGACCGGATCACCATAGCGGCGAACCTGGGGTTTTGACAGGTCCCAACCAGAAGTGGCCATCCAAAGTTAAGAAAGTAAACAAAGGCGCGGGGCATGCTCACGCGTCGTTGCGAACCGTCCCTTCCTGGATGCTCGTCGTCGAACAGCAACAGGTGCTCACCACGCTCTGGCACGTGACTCTGCACGCACGATGATGCCATCACTCCACGCCTGGGTCACCCAGCTGATCATCGCGGGTCGTGACCGCGCGGCGAGACTCACCGTCGCGGTGCGCCCGTCCGCGGTCGACGCGTCCGTCACCACGACGTCATGGAGACCGTCGAGCGCCCCGGGATTCCGCGCGAGGTAGTCCTGGACGTCCGACCGGATCGAGGAGTCCGTGAGCGTCAGGACGCCGCTCTCGACCGGTGCGGTGGCGGCGCCCGTGTAGAACGACTCAGGTGCCATCGAGTCCGCTGCCGTGAGAGCGAGCGCGTCCGCGAGCTCGTACAGCCGCTTGCGCTCGAGATGCACCTGCGTCGCGCTCACCACGACCGTGACCAGCAGCAGCGCGAACGCGACGAACGCCGTGGTGAGGAGCATGATCCGCCCGTCCTCCGACCCGTCCGACGGAACCCTCCGCCGCGACAGGTCACGACCCGCGCGCGTCACGGCCGCCTCGCGGCGTACTCGTCGACGGACGCGACGTGCCGCGCCTCGACCGGGACCGAGAGAGGCACCGCTGCGCGGACGAACGGCGGGACGAGCGGCAGCGGCACCTCGAACTTCACCCGCGCGACGACCTCGGCCCCGGGCTCGAGACAGGGCGTGGCGGAGCACGAGATCGCCAGCACGTCGGCGCCGGCCCGAAAGCCCTGGTCGTCGAGCGCGAGCCTGGCGGCCGCCTCGGCGAGCCGCGCGCCGTCGTCCGCGGACGGCGCGGTGACGACGGCCCGCGCAGCCTCCCGCGAGGCGCCCTCGACCGCGAACGTGGCCGCCTGGAGCCGCCCGGCCGTCAGCACGAGGTACACCACCGGCAGCAGCAGCACGAGGGCCACGCCCAGGAACTCCACGACCGCGCTCCCCCGCTCCGCCCGCTGCCCACCCCCGGTGAGCCGGGCGAGCAGCACCCGCAGCCGACGGATCACGGCGCCTCCTCGAGCGCGTGCCCGTCGACGGTCACCACGCCCGCGGGACCGAGAAGTCCCACCACGGGGAGCGGCGCCGCGACCGTGACCTCGACGACCGGGAGGCCGTCGACGACCGTCTGCCGCGCCACGACGTCCTGCGCGTAGCGCGGCGAGAGCGCGGCCGTGATCAGCTCGCGCGCCCGGACGACCCCGTCCTCCGGGTCGCGGTCGGCGCGGCCGGCGACCCGAGCACCCTCGGCGGCGCAGTCCACCAGCGTCGCCCGCACGTGGACCGCGAGCGCCACCTGGACGACACCGAGGAACAGCACGAGCACCAGCACGGACACGAGAGTGAAGTCGACGACCGCCGATCCGCGCTCGGCGGCGTCGGACGCCGTGCCGGGAGCATCACCGTCCGCCACGTCAGGGCGCGCCCACGCTCGAGATCGCGTTGCTGAAGGCTTGGGTCAGCGCCGGCCCTGCGACCGCCCACAACGCGATGACGAGTCCCGCCGTCATCAACGTGATGAGCACCCACCCCGGGACGTCCCCCCGCTCTGGTTCTCCGCGCACCAGCCGTCCGAGCGCCTCGCGCCCTGCTCGCCGCGCACCCTGCGTCCTGTGACCCCACCCCTGCATGGTTCCCCCTCGTTCGTTCGTTCGTCGTCGGTCGTGCCGTCTCGGGCTGTGCGGGTGTCGAGCGCACCCCGGGGAGCCCCCCGCTCAGAACCCGAGCCGCAGCGTGGCGAGCGACGGATACACGGCGAAGACCACCGTCACGGGGAGGATGAGGAAGACGACCGGGATCATCATCGCCACCTCCTTCTTGCCGCCCGCCTCCATGAGTGCGCGACGCCCGGACTCGCGCACGTCCTGCGCCTGGGCGCGCAGGACGTCGGCGAGCGGGGTCCCGCGCTCCACCGCGACGGCGACTCCCTCGGCGAAGCGGGTGAGGCTCGGCAGAGCGGTCCGGTCGGCGAGCTGCTCGAGCGCTCGCGCGAGGGGCGTGCCGGAGCGTACCGACGCCAGGGTCGCGCGCAGCTCGCCCGAGAGCTCCCCGCGGGCCGCCGTCGCGACACGCTCGAGCGCCGCGACCGGGCCCTCGCCGGCGTTCACCGCGAGGGCGAGCAGCTCGGCGACGGTCGGGAACTCCGCGAGCATGCGGTGCTCCCGGCGTCGCACCGCGCGGGTCAGGGCGTGGTCGCAGGCGAGGATGCCTCCCACCCCGCACAGCAGCGCGAGGAGCACGAGCAGCACGACGGACGAGCCCCGCGTCGCGGCGAGGACGATCGCGAACAACGTGCCCAGGGCGAGCCCGACGACGCCCCACACGAGCTGGCGTGCACGGAACTGCTCGACACTCTGACGACGGCCCGCGCGCTCGATCCGACGGCGGACGTCGGAGGACGTGGAGCCGAGCCGCTCGAGCGCCCGGCCGGCGTCGGCGAGCACCGGCGCGAGCAGACGCTCGACCGTCGGGAACGGCGTCCAGGTCGGCTGGTCGCGGAGGAGCACCGACGTCCTGTCGTGGGTACGCAGGTAGGGCGCGAGGCGCTCGTCGAGCCGGATCGCACGACCGCGGACACCGGCCGCGACGAGCAGCACCCCCACCCCGCCGAGCGCCCCGACCGCGGCACCCGACACTGACACGTCGAGCACGTTCATCGGAGCACCCTCTCCTCCTCGGGCAGGCGCCCGATCCGCAGCATGAGCTGGTACGCCGCGGCGGAGCAGGCTGCTCCGACGGCGAGGACGAGCGCTCCCGTCAGCGAGTTGTAGGCCGCCGCCGTCTCGGGCCGCGTCGCCAGGAATCCGAGCACCACCCAGGGGCCCGCGACGGCGAGCCGCGCGCCGTTCACCGTCCAGGACTGACGCGCCTCGAGCTCGCCACGGGTCCGCGCGTCCTCCCGCAGGAACGCCGAGAGGGTGCGCAGGAGCCGCCCCAGGTCCGTCCCGCCCACGTCGCGCGTCAGCCGCAGCGACTCCACGATGCGGTCGGCCACCGGGTCCGCGAGGCGGTCCTTGAGCCGGTCCAGACAGTCCCCGAAGCGCCCCGAAGCGCGATAGTCCAGCGCGAACCGGGCGAACGGCTCCCGCAGCTCCGCCGGCCCACGCTCGCCCAGCTGGCCGACGGCCTCGGGCAGCGACAGGCCAGCGCGGACGCCGGAGGCGAGGTGGTCCAGCACCTCGGGCCACACGTCGCGAAGCCGCGCCCTCCGGCGTCGGGCGCGGGAGCGCACGAGGAGCACCGGCAGCGACGCGGCGATCGCCCCGAAGCACGCGGCGATCGTCACCGACCCCGCGAGGACCGTCGCGACGAGGAGGACCACGAGCCCCACGCCCGCACTCGTCGCCACCAGAGCGCCCGGCGTCACGGAGGGCGCACCCGCCTGCACGAGGAGGTCCTGGGTACGGGCCGCCCAGCCGTCCGCGCGGCGCTCCCGGGGCGGGCCTGGCGTCCAGAACGACCACCAGACGCAGAACAGGCCCGCACCGAGCAGGAATCCCACGACCACGCCCACGTCAGCTCGCCCCCGACCACGCCGTGCTCGCCGAGTCAGCCTCCGAAGCGTCCGCGACGAGCGCGCGCCCGGGGTGCAGCACGGCTGCCAGGTCGATCCCCGCACGCGCGAACCGGTCCGCGCCGGGCGGGAACCCGTCCGCCCGCACCAGGCGGTCCCCGGCCCGGACGAAGATCTCCGCGGCCTCCACCACGCCCTGCTCGACCCGCCCCGTGACGCCCAGGACCTCACGCACCACCCTCCGCCCGTCGACGTCGACGCCGAGGTGGACGACGAGGTCGATCGCGGACGCGACGGTCGGCACCACGAAGCGGTCGGAGACGTTCTCGCCCGCGAGCAGCGGCAGCGTGCACATCTTGGTGATCGCCTCGCGGGCCGAGTTCGCGTGCAAGGTGCACATCCCGGGAACTCCCGCGTTCAACGCGACGAGGAGGTCGAAGCTCTCCGCCTCGCGGACCTCCCCGATGACGATCCGGTCCGGGCGCATGCGCAGCGCCTCCTTGACGAGGCGCCGCAGCGGGATCTCGCCGGTCCCCTCGAGGCTCGGCTGGCGGCACTGCATGGACACGACGTCCCGCACGGCGAACCGGAGCTCGAACACCTCCTCGCACGTGACGACGCGCTGCGTGGGCGGCACCGAGCCCGCGAGGGCGTTGAGCATCGTCGTCTTGCCCGCCTGGGTGGCGCCCGCGACGAGGATGTTCAGCCCGGCGCGGACCGAGGCGTCGAGGAACGCCGCCGCCTGCGGGGTGAGCGAGCCGAGCCGCACGAGATCATCGAGGTGCGACGCACGGACCACGTGCTTGCGGATGTTGACGGCCCACGCGGTACGCGTGACATCCGGGATCACCACGTGGAGCCGCTCGCCGCCAGGCAGGGAGGCGTCGACGAACGGGCTGGACAGGTCCAGGCGGCGGCCCGACGAGCGCAGCATCTGCTCGACGAGGTCGCGCACCTGCTCCGCGGTGAGGATCGTCGTCGTGAGCTCGGACCGACCACCCCGCGCGACGAACACCTGCGAGGGCGCGTTGATCCAGATCTCCTCGATCTCCGGGTCGTCGAGGTACGGCTGGAGCGGTCCGAGGCCGGCCACGGAGTCGACCACCGCGCGGCCCGCCGCCGTCGGGTCGGCGAGCGGCGCGACGGCGCCGAGCGCGCTGCGCGTCTCGTAGTCGGCGACCGCCTCGCGGACGAGCTCGTCGACCGCCGCCCGGTCCCGCACGGGGTCCACCCCGCGCCGCCGGACGAGCTCGCGCACCTCGCCCTCGAGCACGCCGACGGCGTGCGTGTCCGTAGACATGTCGAGCATTCCCCCTGCTCTGCTGGCCGGCTGCCTCGCCGGACCGAAAGACCTGACCGAGAGAGTAGGGCATTCGCGCGTCTCGCGGCAGTGCCCTGTGGACACCGCCGGCGGGAGCCTCGGGATCACGGCGAGCACCCGCCAGGAACCCGCTCGCGGCGTCCCACATCGTGGGCGCGGGCACGGCTAGGGTCGGGGCATGACCGACCTCCCGCCCGGCCGCTGGCAGGCCGCCGCCCGCGCTACCGGCCTCCTCGGAGCGGACGGCGCGGTGGCAGCGACGGTCTTCGCCGAGATGACCGCCCTCGCGCACCGCACGGGGGCGATCAACCTGGGGCAGGGCTTCCCGGACGTCGACGGCCCGGCGACGGTCAAGCACGCGGCAGTCCGGGCGATCGAGGAGGGCCACAACCAGTACCCGCCGGGTCCGGGCATCCTCGAGCTGCGCAACGCGATCGCGAGCCACCAGTACCGTCACTACGGGCTGGACCCCGACCCGGAGACCGAGGTCCTCGTGACGACGGGCGCGACGGAGGCCCTCGCCGCGACGATCCTCGCGCTGGCCGGCCCGGGGGACGACGTCGTCACGCTCGAGCCGTTCTACGACTCCCATGCCGCGTGCATCGCGCTCGCGGGGGCGAACCACGTCACCGTCCCCCTCGTGCCCGGCCCGGACCGCTTCCGCCTCGACCTCGACGCCTTGCGCGCGGCCGTCACCGACCGCACGCGCCTCATCCTGGTGAACTCGCCCCACAACCCGACGGGCACGGTGCTCGACCTCGACGAGCTCGACGCGATCGCGGCCGTCGCGCGCCGCCACGACGCGGTCGTCGTCACGGACGAGGTCTACGAGCACCTGACGTTCGACGACGCCCGGCACGTGCCGATCGCGACCCTCCCCGGGATGCGGCAGCGCACGATCACGATCTCCTCGGCCGGCAAGACGTTCTCCTTCACCGGCTGGAAGATCGGCTGGCTGCACGGGCCGGAGCCGCTCGTCACCGCCGTCCGGACGGTCAAGCAGTTCCTCACCTACACGTCGGGCGCGCCGTTCCAGCCCGCGATCGCCGACGCGCTGTCCGACGACGAGACCCCGCGCGCACTGGCGGACTCGCTCGCCGCGCGTCGGGACCTGCTGTGCGAGGGCCTGGTCCGGGCCGGGTTCGACGTCGTCGTGCCGCAGGGCACGTACTTCGTCATCGCCGACGGCGCCCCGCTCGGCTTCGAGGACGGCGCCGCCCTGTGCCGCGAGCTGCCCGGCCTCGCGGGCGTCGTCGCCGTCCCCGTGAGCGCGTTCTGCACGCCAGGGTCGACGACGGCCCGTGCACTGGGCTCACGCGTGCGGTTCACGTTCGTCAAGCGTGACGACGTGCTGCGCGAGGCGGTGGGACGACTCTCCCGTCTCAGCGAGGCGCCCCGCGCCTGACCGAGCCTCAGAGCGCCCGCCGAAGCGCGATCGACACGCGCGGGCGGGCCAGCTCAGCCGCAGACGCCGGGCTGCAGCTCCTCGACCGGGGTCTCGGGCGTCGTGCCCGGGTCCGTCGTCCCTGGATCGGTCGTCCCAGGATCGGTCGTGCCCGCCCCCGGGTCGGTCGTGTTGGGGTCGGTCCCCGTCGCCGGGTCGGTCGTGCCGCCCGCGGGCGCCGTCGCGTCGTCGCGCGGGTCGACGGGCTCGTGGCCGGGCGCGGGCGCGTCGTCGATGAGCCGCTGCCAGATCGCGTCGGCCTCCGACGTCCACTCGACGCGGTTGCGGTCGCTGGCCGCCTCGACGACGGGCACCTGGGTGAAGACGACCTCGGAGGGCTTGATGGCCCGGAGGCTGAACGCGAGGCCCGCGAGCGCCGTCGGGTCCGCGATGGTGGGGTCCGCGCTGATCGAGCTGAGCACGGCCTCGATGACCCCGTAGAGCTGGGGCGAGTTGGTGATGATGTTCTGGGACAGCAGCTCGCGCACGGCCGAGTCGATGAACGCCTGCTGGCGCGCGATGCGCGTGAGGTCGGACCCCATCTCGAGCCCCATGCCCGTGCCGTGCCGGGCGCGCAGGAAGCTGATCGCCTCGTGGCCGTTGAGCGTGTGCTCCCCGGCGGGAAGGTCCAGGGTGCCGTACCGCGGGCTCTCCTTGACGGGCTCCGGGAAGCACATGGTCACACCGTTGATCGCGTCGACGACGCCGATGACCCCGGTCATCTTGACGACGACGTGGTTGGTGATGGGCACGCCCGTGAGGCTGTAGACCGACGAGATCGTGCAGCCGGCGGCGGCGTCCATGTCGTCGACGCCGCCCGAGCCGATCTGGAACGCCTCGTTGAACATCACGTTGCGACGGGGCGAGGACATCGAGCCGTCCGGGAGCTTGCACTCCGGCAGGTCGACGAGCGAGTCGCGCGGGATCGAGACGACCTCCATGCGCGTGCGGTCTCCGGACACGTGCACGATGAACGTGGTGTCCGACCGCATGCCCTCCTCCTTGCCGGCGATCGCCTCGTTCGCGGCGTCGCGGTAGTCGGTGCCCATGACGAGGATGTTGAGCGCCTTGCCCGCGAACGGGTCCGACGGGTCCTTCGGTGGTTCCTCCGTCGGCATGCCGACGACGTAGTCCGTCGCGCCGCTCACGGTGATCTTCGACTTGAGGTCGAGGTACACGGCTCCGGCACCCACCGCGACGAAGACGAGCGCCCCGGTGAGGACGAGCCCGACGGCCCGCGCGACGCGGTGCGAGCGCAGGGCGCGCGCGTGGTGCGGGCCGCCGGAGGGCTTGTCCTCCCCGCCCTTCCGGGAGTGCGTCGTCTGCGGCGCTCGGGGCCGCGAGCGCGGGGACGACGAGGCGGGGGCGGTCGTTGGCACGGTCTGAGGGTAAAGGGTGCGGCGTGGATGCGTGCGCTGAACCAGCAGGAGGACGTGTGAAAGGGCGGCGAAGGACGGACCTGCGGAGGTGTCAGCGGTCGCGCACGGCGGCGACGCCGAGGTCCGGCTGGTCGGTGAAGAACCCGTCCATGCCGGCGTCGAGGAAGACGCGGACCTCGCCGGCGAGGTAGCCGTGCGCGGCCGGGTCGGCGCTCGATCGGTGCTCCGCGGGCAGGAACTGGTTCTCCGCGCGGAAGGTCCACCCGTGGACCTCGAGCCCTGCGCGGTGCGCGTCCCGGATGACGGGCGTCGGCGTGCCGAGCGTCCCGTCGGCGCGGCGCGGGATCATGACGTTCTTCTCGAGCCCGACGCCGTCCGCGTACCGCGCGATCTCCCGCAGGCCGGTGCGCGTGACCAGGTCGGCGTACGTGCGCGGGTCGCCGGCGGCGACGAGGTCGTAGGGGGCGCCGGAGCTGCTGACGAGCTGCGCCAGGTCGACCTTCGTCTGGCGGTCGAGCTCGCGCAGGTTGCCCGTCTCGAACGACTGCACGACGACGGGCGCCGTGCGTGAGTCGAGCCCGGCCTCGCGCAGCGCGGCGACGAGCGGTTCCTCGAGCGACAGCCCGACCGAGTCGAAGTACGTCGGGTGCTTGGTCTCGGGGTACACCCCGACCTGCTTCCCGTCGCACGTCTCGGAGTGCCGGGCGAGGTCGAGGACCTCGGCGAGGGTCGGGACCGGGTAGAGGCCGTCGAACGCCGTGTTCTGCGGACGGACGGCCGGGATGCGCTCCTTCGCGCGCAGGGTGCGCAGCTCGGCGAGCGTGAAGTCCTCCGTGAACCACCCGGTGACGGCGGTGCCGTCGATCGTCTTCGTCGTGCGGCGTTCGGCGAAATCGGGGTGCTGCGCGACGTTCGTCGTGCCCCCGATCTCGTTCTCGTGCCGGGCGACGAGCACGCCGTCCTTCGTGGAGACGACGTCGGGCTCGATGAAGTCGGCGCACTGGAGGATCGCCTGCTCGTACGCGGCGAGCGTGTGCTCGGGGCGGTGGCCGCTCGCGCCGCGGTGCCCGACGACGGTGACGTCGTCGGTCGCGACGCGCTCGCGCCGCAGGTCGACGAGGACCATCTCGGTGTCGTCGGGAGTGCCGGGCACGCGCGCGTCGTTCCCCGGGTAGTTGTTGTCGTTCGCGAGCAGCAGGCGGCCGTCGCGGAGCTGGACCACGGTCTCGAACGACTGCACGGGCAGCGAGAACGGGTCGCCGGTGCCGTAGCCGTCTCCCGCGCCGAGGCCGTACGGGTTCGCGATCTTCAGCGCGTCGAGCACGAGCTCCTTCTCGAGCCGGCCGGACCGGTCGGCCTCGCCGAGGTCGACGCGGTAGACGCGCTTGGTCACGGACTGCTCGCCGTCGACGTCGTCGCGCTCGACGAGCAGGAGCTCGTCGCCACGGACCAGGAACGCGTCGCCCACGACGTTCGCGTCGGTGTCCACGCGGTAGGTCCAGGTGCGGTCGGTGTACCGGCCCGCGCGCGCGTCGAACTGGCGCACCACGCGGTCGCGCGGGTCGTCGCCGACGAGCGCGCCCTCGAGCACGGGGTACAGGTAGCGGCCGTCGCGCGAGCCCGCGAGCGCCTCGAACCCGCGGCTCGACCCGACGAGCGGCGTCTCCCCGGGCGCGAGGTAGGGGTTGGCGGGTGACTTGCCGTCGGGGAACGGAACGGGCGGGGCGAGGAGCGCGCCCGTCGCGTCGACGTGCAGCAGGAAGGGCCCGAACTCCTCCCCGATCCAGAAGGTGCCGTCCTTCGCGCGCACGACGGACTCGATGTCGAAGTCGGCCCCGGTGAGGAGCCGCTCCTCGGTGTCCTCGTGGACGATCGGGAAGTCGACGTGGTGGTCCGGGTCGCGCAGCGAGAGGTGCTCGCCGACCTCGATCTCGCCGGCGCCGCCGCGCGCCGTCTCCCAGCGGGGCGTGACGCGGTAGAGGCGCAGGAGGAAGTCGGCCGAGTTGCCCTTCGATCCGAACCCGTTGTCGGGCTGGGCCCAGAAGGTCCCGTCGCCGTTGTCGATCACGGCCGAGAAGCCCGGGATCACCTGGCCGTCGAACGGCCCCTGACGGCCGTTGGCGGGCGTCGCGAGCGCGCCGGACGGCGGGCCCTCCTCGAGGTGGTCCGCGGCGAGCGTCGCACGCGCGACGAGCGTGGGGACGACGGCCGTCGTGCGGCCGTGGCCGGCCCCCTCGCCCGGACGGGCGGCGAGGGCGCCCGGTGCAGCGGCGAGCGCCGTCGCGCAGGGCGTCAGCGCGACGGCGACGGCGGTGGTGAGCGCGGCGGCGACCTTGAGCACGGCTGTGGGTCTCATGGGAGCCAGCCAAGCGCCGTCCGGCGACACGGGGGTGTCCGGCGGGCGACGGGTGGTCGACGAGCGCGTGGCCCGCCGGTGGCCGTCAGACCGGGGTGTGCCAGCCGCCGCGGCGGAACGCGGGCGTGGCGAGGGCGAGCACGAGCAGGGACGCGACGACCGCGCCGAGCATGACGGTCGCCATCGCGACGGCGTCGCCGCCGAGCACGCCGACGAGCGGGCTCACCAGGCCGGCGACGCCCGACTGGAAGGCCCCGATGACGGCGGCCGCCGTGCCCGCGATCTCGCCGTGCCGGGTGAGCGCGAGCGCCGACGCGTTCGCGGGGATCATGCCCTGCATCGACAGGACGAGGAACAGGGCGGCGACGATCCCGACGATCCCGCCCGCGCCGGTCACGGCGACGAGCAGCAGCCCGACGGCGAACACGCCCTGCACGACGAGCGCGGTCCGGAGCAGGCGCACGGGCGCGACGCGACGGACGAGCGCGGCGTTGGCCTGCGCGGACAGGACGAGGCCGATGCCGTTGACCGCGAAGAGGAGCGCGAACTGTCCGTGGCTGAGCCCGTACCCCTCCTGGAGGACGAACGGCGAACCGACGACGTAGCTCATGAGCACGGCCTGGCCGAGTCCGGGGAGGACGGCGAGGGCCACGAAGTGGCGGTCGCGCAGGAGGCTCGCGTAGCCACGCAGGACGGTGCGTGCCCCGGCGGGCCGTCGTCGCTCGACGGGCAGGGACTCCGGCATCCAGATCAGCACGATCGCACCGAGCGCGATGCCGCCGAGCGCCAGGACCCAGAACACCGCGCGCCACGAGGCGTGGGCCCCGATGAACGACCCGATCGACGGCGCGAGGAGCGGGGCGAGCCCGATGACGAGCATGAGGCGCGACAGGATGCGCGCGGCGTCCGACCCGGTGAAGCGGTCGCGGATCGCGGCGATCGCGACGACGGAGGCCGACGCGTTGAAGAAACCCTGGAGCACCCGCAGCCCGATGAGGATGCCGATGTTGGGCGCGAGCGCGCACAGGAGCGAGGTGACGACGTGCAGGGAGAGCCCGACGAGGACGGGCAGGCGCCGGCCGTAGCGGTCGGAGAGGGGCCCGATGACGAGCTGGCCGACCGCGCCGCCGAGCAGCATCCCGGACAGCGTGAGCTGCGCGAGCGAGTCGGGCGCGCCGAGCTCGGCGCCCACCTCGGGCAGCAGCGGGAGGTACATGTCGACCGTGAGCGCGGGGAGCGTGGCGAGCGCGCCGAGGAGCAGCACCCAGCGGGCGTTCGATCTCGGTCGGGGCACGGCGGGGTCGACCGAGGAAGAGGGCATGGCGTCCATCGTATCGATTCGATCGGGGCGAGACCGCCCGTGCGGGAGTGAGCCTCCTCTCCCCCCGCCGGGGGCTCGCCCACCCCGCCGCGGCTCCCGTTCTCCGCGCGTGGGTGGCGTGCGGCAGGCTGGGGGCATGTGCGGACGCTATGCCTCCTTCCGGGACGCGCAGGACCTCGCGGACGAGTTCGCGATCGCGGACGTGGCCGACGACGCGCGGCTCCTGCCGCCGTCGTGGAACCTCGCGCCGACCGACCCCGTGCGGATCGTCGTCGAGCGCGCGGCCAAGGACACGGGCGAGGTCCGGCGCTCGCTGCGCCTCGCGCGCTGGGGCCTCGTGCCGTCGTGGTCCAAGGACCCCCAGGGCGGCGCGCGCATGATCAACGCGCGCGCGGAGTCGATCCTCGACAAGCCGGCGTTCGCCAAGCCGTTCGGCGTGCGCCGCTGCCTCGTTCCTGCGGACGGGTACTACGAGTGGCGTGTCCTGCCCGACGGCGCGTCCCCGGCCGGGTCCGCGGGCGCGCCCGTCCGCCGGGGCAAGGTGCCCAAGCAGCCGTACTGGATCACGCCGGGCGGCGGCGAGAGCGCCGCGTTCGCCGGGCTCTACGAGTTCTGGCGCGACCGGACCAAGGCGGACGATGACCCCGACCGCTGGCTCGTCTCGACGACGATCATCACGACGGACGCGGCGCCGTACCTCGCCGAGATCCACGAACGCATGCCGCTCGTCCTGCCCGCCGACGCGTGGGACGCGTGGCTCGACCCGGCGGTCGACGCCCGCGGGGCGGCCGACCTGCTCGGCCTCGGTGGCCCGCACGACGACGTCCCGATGGTCGCGCGCGAGATCTCGACCCTGGTCAACTCCGTGACGAACGACGGGCCGGGCCTGCTCGAGGCCGTCTGAGCGGGCCGCGACGTCGGCAGGGCGTCAGCCGCGGTAGGCCCACTGGAGGCGCACGGGCTCGATCGTGCCGAGCCCCTGCACCTCGGTCTCGGGCTGCGCCGTGAGCGCGAAGCGCTGGTCGCCCGCGAGCAGGCCCGCGGTGTCGCGGTCGACGAGGACCGTCGTCGGCTCGGCGATGTCGACGAGGCGGGCGGCGAGGTTGACGCTCGGCCCGAACACGTCGCCGAACCGCGAGAGGACCCGGCCCCACACGAGGCTGACCCGGACGGGTGGGACGTCGACGTCCTCCTCCCGCCCGCCGGCCTCGGCCAGGCCGAGCGCGACGCGCGCCCCGGTCGCGACGTCGTCGGCGACGTAGAGCACCGCGTCGCCGATCGTCTTGACGACGCGCCCGCCCGCGGCGGTGATGACGTCGCGCGCGCTCGTCTCGAAGAGCTGGACGAACTCCGCGAGCTCGCTCGATCCCAGCCCGCGCGTGCGCTGCGTGAAGGAGACGATGTCCGCGAACCCGACCGCGCGCGGGAGCGGGAGCTCGTGCTCGTCGACCGCGGTGGCGCGCGCGTCCGAGAACTCGACGGCGAACCTCCCGGCGACCGCCGCGAGCTGGCGGCGCCAGGCGTGCAGGAGCTGCTCCTCGAGGACGGGCGCGAGCTCGGGCAGCCGGTCGAGGACGAGCAGGCGCGCGCTCGTGTCGTCGAGGTCGAACCGGCGCGTCAGGTGCTCGACGAGCGCCTCGACCTGCCAGAGCACGAGCCGCTCGGTCGTGTGCCCGGTGGACCGGATGAGGGTCGTCAGCGCGCGCTCGTCGAGCCGTTCCGTCTCGGCGAAGGCGAACACGTCCGCGAGCGCCTGCGCGTCCTTCTCGGTGAACGCGTGCTCCTCGCCCTCGGTGAGAGGGAGGCCCAGCGCCTGCCAGTAGGCGCGGACCCGGTCCTCGCCGACGCCGGCGCGCTCGGCGAGCCGCTCGACGGTGAGGGTGCGGGGGCCGCCCAGCAGCGCCTCGTCGAGCACCGCCTCCGTCGCCTCGGTGTCCGGGGCCGGCTCGCCGCCCTCCCCGCCGTCCGGGGACGGGGTGGTGGGGACGGGCTCGTTCTGCTCAGGGTCCACGGGCACCCGGCGATCCTATTCCTCGGCCGCGGCCGGCGAGATCAGTCGTGCCGGCGCAGGTGGTGGACGTCGCCGCTGTGGTGGACGCTCGTCGTCCCGTCGTCCTCCCGCACCACCAGGCCGCCGTCGGGAGCGAGCCCGGTCGCGAGCCCGACGACGTCGCCGCCCCCGACGCGCTCGACGCGCACGCGCGTCCCGAGCGTGGCGCTGACCTCGGCGCAGTCGGCGTCGAGCCCGGCCGCGCGGGCGTCGCCCCCGGCGTCCTGCCAGCGCACCAGGACCTCGCCGAACGCCTCGTGGAGGGCGACGAGCACGACCTCCCGGTCGGTCGTCGCGGCGCCCGCCAGGGCGAGCGAGGTGGCCGTGGGGACGGGCAGCTCGTCGCGCTCCTGGGAGACGTTGAGCCCGACGCCGACGACGACGCCGCCGTCGGGGAGCACCTCCGCGAGGATGCCGGCGACCTTGCGCAGCGGCGCCTGGTCGCCGGCTCCCGGCGTCGCGACGTCCTGCGACCCCGGCGCGGCGCCCGGGTCCGGCACGAGGACGTCGTTCGGCCACTTGACGACGGCGTCGACCCCGGCGGTCGCGCGCAGCGCGCGGGCGGTCGCGAGCCCGGCGAGGAGCGGGAGCCAGCTCAGTGCCTCGCGCGGCACCTCGGGGCGCAGGAGGAGCGAGCCGAGGAGCGCGGCGCGCGGCGGGGTCGTCCACGAGCGGCCCAGCCGGCCGCGCCCTCCGGGCTGGTGCTCGGCGACGAGGAGGGCCGGCGCCGGCCAGGCGCCCGGGTCGGCGGCGACCGCACGCGCGAGCTCGGCGTTCGTCGAGGCCGACTCGGCGACGACCTCGAGCCGGGCGAGCGGTCCCGCAGGCGTCACGAGCAGCTCCCGCAGGAACTCCGGCCGGAGCGGAGGCCGCCCCTCGCCGTCGGGCCTGGTCTCGTCCTCGCGCGCGCTCGCCATGCCCGCCATCCTCCCGCACGCGGACGGTCCGGCACGAGGGCGGCCCGGCGGTCCGGGCACCCGGTGGCACGTCCCTGGCGCCCGCGTCGGGTTTGTCGACACCCACCAAGACCCGCCCCGGCCGTGCTGGCGTCGCCCGCATCGAGTTGGCGCCACCCGCCAACTAGGCTCGGGTCCGTGACGGACTCTGCGACCACCTCGCCCGCGACGCCCGAGGCCCCCCCGACATCGCCCGACGCGCCCCACCTCGTGGGCACCGCGGCCAAGCTCGCCGACCTCGACCGTCGCCGCGCCGAGGCGACCGAGCTGCCCGAGGAGGCGGCGCGGACCAAGCAGCACGCGCGCGGCAAGAAGACGGCGCGCGAGCGCATCGAGGCGCTGCTCGACGAGGGCAGCTTCGTCGAGCTCGACGCCTTCGCCAAGCACCGCTCGCACAACTTCGGGCTGGAGAAGAAGCGCCTGGCGGGCGACGGCGTCGTCGTCGGGCACGGCACGATCGACGGCCGCCAGGTGTGCGTGTACTCGCAGGACTTCACCGTGTTCGGCGGGAGCCTGGGCGAGGTGCACGGCCAGAAGATCACCAAGGTCCAGGACCTCGCGCTGCGCACGGGCGTGCCGCTCATCGGCATCTCCGACGGCGGCGGCGCGCGCATCCAGGAGGGCGTCGCGGCGCTCACGCAGTTCGCGGAGATCTTCCGCCGCAACGTCGCGTCGTCCGGTGTGATCCCGCAGATCTCGCTCATCCTCGGCCCGAGCGCGGGCGGCGCGGTGTACTCCCCCGCCCTGACGGACTTCATCGTCATGGCGGACAAGACGTCCAACATGTTCATCACCGGACCGGACGTGATCCGCGCCGTGACGGGCGAGGACGTGGGCTTCGAGGAGCTCGGCGGCGGCCTGACGCACAACGAGAAGTCCGGCGTCGCGCACTACCTCGGCGCTGACGAGGACGACGCGATCGACTACGTGCGCCACCTCGTGTCCTACCTGCCGCAGAACAACCTCTCGGACGCGCCGTCGTTCCCGCCCGACGACGTCGAGCTCGACGTCACGGAGGAGGACCTCGAGCTCGACGCGCTCGTGCCCGACTCGGACTCGCAGCCGTACGACATGCGCGCGGTGATCGAGCACGTGCTCGACGAGGGCGCGTTCCTCGAGGTGCAGCCGCTGTTCGCGAAGAATGTGCTCGTCGGGTTCGGGCACGTCGAGGGCCAGTCGGTCGGCGTCGTCGCGAACCAGCCGCTCGCGATGGCGGGCACGCTCGACATCGACGCCGCGGAGAAGGCGGCGCGGTTCGTGCGCACGTGCGACGCGTTCAACATCCCCGTGCTGACGCTCGTGGACGTCCCCGGGTTCCTCCCGGGCGTCGACCAGGAGCACCAGGGCATCATCCGCCGCGGCGCGAAGCTCATCTACGCCTACGCCGAGGCCACGGTCCCGCTCGTCACCGTCATCACGCGCAAGGCGTACGGCGGGGCGTACATCGTCATGGGCTCCAAGCAGCTCGGCGCCGACGTCAACCTCGCGTGGCCGACGGCGCAGGTCGCCGTCATGGGCGCCGGCGGCGCGGTGAACATCCTTCAGCGCGCGGCGCTCAAGCGCGCCGCGGACGCGGGCGACGACGTCGAGGCGGAGCGCGCACGGCTCGTCGCCGAGTACGAGGACGCGATCGTCAACCCGTGGGACGCCGCCGAGCGCGGGTACGTCGACGCGGTGATCCGTCCGTCGGAGACGCGCGTGCAGGTCGTGCGCGCGCTGCGGGCGCTGCGCACCAAGCGCGCGACCCTGCCGCCCAAGAAGCACGGCAACATCCCGCTGTGACCACGAGCGAGCACCAGCGCCCGACGAACCTCGCGAGGAAGGACCACGCATGAGCCACGACGACGCCACGCACGGACCCGTGCCGCTCGGGTCGGTGGACCCGGCGCCGCTGCACGCCGCGGTCGACGCGCTCACGGCGGCGCTGCACGAGTACGTCGAGACGGCCGTCGGGGTGCGGGCCGAGTTCGGGGCGTCCGAGGCGGACGAGGACCCGCGCGTCCTCGCGCTCGAGGGCCGCATCGGCGCGCTCAACGCGCGGCTGTTCGACGAGCTGCACGGCGCGCTCGGCATCCACGCCGACCTCACGACGTCGGTGTGGGACCCGGGCGCCGACGAGGAGGTCGACGACGACGCCTCACCGGCCGACGTGCAGGACGACACGTTCACCCTCGACTACGTCGTCATGACGCACCCCGGCGGGCCGGACCTCGACGACGTCGTCGGGCTCCTGGACCGGTGGGGCCACGAGGCGCGCGAGCGGCTCGTCGAGGCCGGCTACGCCGTGCCCGAGTGGGGCGTGGGCCGCGGGGCCGACGACCACGACCACGACGAGGACGACGAGTGAGCACGCCGCGCCCAGACGCCCCGAGCGTCCGCGTCGTGCGGGGCGCGCCGGACGAGCTCGAGGTCGCCGCGCTCGTCGCGGGCCTCGCCGCGGCGGCCGCCGCCGACGGTCTGCCCGAAGACGTCGCGCCCGTCGACGAGTGGACCAACCGGGCGCGGGGGCTGCGCGGGAACGGGGACGGCGCGACCGCGAAGAACTTCGGCGGGCGCTCCGGCCGGCACAACGCCGACTCCTGGCGCTGGAGCCTGCGGTCGTGACCGCGCCGAACGCGTCGCCCCGCGTGCGCCGCCTGCCCGAGCGGGGAGTGCTCGTCGAGCTGCCCGCCTCCGCCGACGCGGTCGAGGCGGACCCGACCGGTCTGCCGGCGGTGGAGCCCGTGCCGGGCTGGCGCCGCTGGGCCTGGGCCGTGGCGTTCGTGCCGACCGTCGCGCTGCTCGTCTACCAGCGCCTCGCGTCGGGCCGCGGCTGGCCCGTGCCGGACGCCGTCGTGGTGGTCGCGACGCTGGGGCTCCTCGTCACGGCCCTGCTCGCGCTCGTGCGCTACCAGGACGACCGGGTGGTGGCGGGGCTCGCCCGCGGCCGCGACGCGCTGCTCGCCGCGCCGGTCCGGGCGACCGGGACGCTCGTGCTCCCCGCGGTCGGTGCCGTGGACTCGACCACGGGCACCGCCGAGGGGACGGCAGGTCCCTCGGTCGCGCGGGCGACGCTGGTCGTGACCACCGCGTCCGGCGCGAGGACCGCACGCCCGGCGCGCGTCGTCGTGCCCGACGGCGCGGCAGGTCCGCGGCCGGGCGACCCGGTCGCCGTCTGGCACGCCGCGGACGACGCGGACGCGACGGGCGTGCTCCTCGTGCGCTACCACCGCGCCTGGGCGGACGACCTCGCGGCGGCGCTCCGCGCCCTGTCCGACGACGCTCCCCTCGAGGACTCGGCCACGGACCAGGCCGAGGACGACGACGCAGAGACCCCGGAGAATCCGGCAGACCCGCGACCGGCCGCCGAGTAGTCTCGACCGGGTGAGCGACACCACCACCACACCTGCCGGCGCATCCGCCGGGACCCCCGACCGCACACCCACGCCGATCGACGCCGTCGCCGAGGCCTACGTCACGCGGATCGCCGAGCTCGACCCGATCTCCGCGACCGCGATGGGCCTGTCCGGCTACGACCACCTCGTCTCCGACCTCTCGCCCGCCGGGCACGACGCGCGGGCCGACGCCGACCGCGCGGTGCTGCGCGAGCTCGAGGGCCTGGAGCCGGTCGACGACGTCGACCGGGTCACCCTCGCGGCGATGCGCGAGCGCGTCGGCCTCCAGCTCGAGCTGCACGAGGCGGGCGAGCCGCTCGCGAGCCTCAACAACATCGCGTCGCCGGTGCAGGAGCTGCGCGACGTCTTCGACATCATGCCGACCGGCACGGTCGAGGCGTGGGAGAACATCGCCTCGCGTCTCAACTCCCTCCCCACCGCGATCGACGGGTACATGGCGTCGCTCACGGAGGCGGCCTCCCGCGGCAACGTCGCCGCGATCCGCCAGGTGCGGATCGGCGTGCAGCAGTCGCGCGAGCTCGCCGACGCGGAGGGCTCGTTCTTCACGACGTTCGTCGCCGGCCCGGAGGCCAACGCGGTCCTCGACGACTCCTCGGCGTGCTCGCTCGTGCGCAAGGAGCTCGAGCACGGCGCCGCCGCGGCGCGCGAGGCCTACGGGCGCCTCGCGGACTTCCTCGAGACGACGCTCGCCCCGCAGGCCCCCGAGCAGGACGCCGTGGGCCGCGAGCGCTACGCGCTCTTCTCGCGCACGTTCCTCGGCGCCGAGGTCGACCTGGACGAGACGTACGCGTGGGGTCTCGAGGAGCTCGCGCGCGTGGTCGCCGAGCAGGAGGAGATCGCGCGCCGCATCGCCGGGCCGGGCGCGAGCGTCGAGGACGCCGTCGCCGCGCTCGACGCCGACCCGACCCGCACGCTGCACGGGACCGACGCCCTGAAGTCGTGGATGCAGGAGACGTCGGACGCCGCGATCACCGCGTTGAACGGCGTCCACTTCGACGTCCCGACGCCGGTGCTCGACCTCGAGTGCATGATCGCGCCGACGCAGACGGGCGGGATCTACTACACGCCGCCGAGCGACGACTTCTCCCGGCCGGGCCGCATGTGGTGGTCGGTGCCGTCGGACGTCACGGAGTTCAACACGTGGCGCGAGAAGACGACGGTCTACCACGAGGGCGTCCCGGGCCACCACCTGCAGTGCGGCCAGGCCGTGTACGCGCGCGCGACGCTCAACACGTGGCGCCGGCTCGCGTGCTGGGTCTCGGGCCACGGCGAGGGCTGGGCGCTGTACGCGGAGCGCCTCATGGCGGACCTCGGGTTCCTCGACGACGACGGCGACCGCCTCGGCATGCTCGACGCGCAGCGCATGCGCGCCGCGCGCGTCGTGCTCGACATCGGCGTGCACCTCGGCCTGCCCGCGCCCGAGCAGTGGGGCGGCGGGACCTGGGACGCCGACAAGGCCCTGACGTTCCTGCGAGCGAACGTCAACATGCCCGACTCGTTCGTGCGCTTCGAGCTCGACCGCTACCTCGGCTGGCCGGGCCAGGCGCCGTCGTACAAGGTCGGCCAGCGCCTGTGGGAGGCCACGCGCGACGACGCGCGCGCGGCGGCCACCGCCCGCGGCGAGGCGTTCGACGCCAAGGCGTTCCACGCGCGTGCGCTGAACCTCGGCTCGGTGGGCCTGGACGTGCTGCGCGACGCGCTCTCCTCGTGACCCGGTCGTCGGCACGGCCCGGGACGGCCTCGCGCCGGCCCGGGCCGACCGGCGTCGGTCCCGCCTCGGGGACCTGACGCGTGGGCGCCGTCCTCACCGGTTTCGCCATCATCGCCGTGGTCGTCGCGGCCGGGTACGTCACCGCGCGGCTCGGCATCGGGGGCCCCGACGCCAGGACGGCGCTCAACCGCGTCGGGTTCTTCGTCGCGAGCCCCGCGCTGCTGTTCACCGTCCTCGCGCGGGCCGACGTCGGCGCGCTCGTCCAGGCGCCGCTCGCCGTCGCGGCGACGGCCGCCGTCGTCACCGCGGGCGTGTTCGTGCTCGTCGACAGGCTGTGGCTGCGGCTCCCCGCGCCCGAGGCGACCATCGGGGCCGTCGGCTCCGGCTACGTCAACGCGAACAACATCGGCCTGCCCGTCGCGGTGTACGTGCTCGGCGACGCGACCGCGGTCGTGCCGGTGATCCTCCTCCAGCTCCTCGTGCTCGCGCCCGTGACCCTGCTCGTCCTCGACGCGACGACGAGCGGGCGGCTGTCCTGGCGCTTCGTGCTCGCCCAGCCCGTGCGCAACCCGATCATCCTCGGGTCGTTCGCGGGGGCCGCCGTCTCGCTGGCCGGCTGGACGCCGCCCGTGGCCGTCATGGCGCCGCTCGAGATCCTCGGCGGCGCGGCGATCCCCATGATCCTGCTCGCGTTCGGCATGTCGCTGCACGGCACGAGGCCGCTGCGCCGCGGCGAGCCGCGCGCGGCGGTCGGGGTGGCGAGCGCGGCGAAGCTCCTCGTCATGCCCGTCGTCGCGTTCGTCGTCGCCCGGCTCGTCCTCGGGCTCGACGACGCCGCGGTCGCCTCCGCCGTCACGCTCGCCGCGCTGCCCACCGCCCAGAACGTCTACAACTACGCAGCGCGGTTCGGGAGAGGCGAGATCCTCGCGCGCGACACGATCCTCGTCACCACGCTCGGCTCGCCGGTCGTCCTCGTCGTCGCCGCGCTCCTCGTCGCGTAGCGGACGCGTCGCGTCCCGGCGCTCCGGTGCGTCAGGCCTCGGCGGGTAGTCTGCGCGGGTGCTCCGACTCGTGCTCGCCTCCCGCTCCCCCGCCCGCCTCGCGACGCTGCGCGCGGCCGGCGTCGAACCCCTCGTCCGCGTCTCCGGGGTCGACGAGGACGCGGTCCTGCGGGCGGCCGCCGCGGAGCGAGGCGGCCTCGACCCGGTGGACGCGGTGCTCGTCCTCGCCCGCGCGAAGGCCGAGGAGATCGTGCGCGCCCTCGCCGAGGACGGGACCGGCGCGCGTATCGACGACCCCACGCTGCTCGTCGGCTGCGACTCGATGCTCGAGCTCGACGGCGAGGTGCTCGGCAAGCCCGCCGACGCCGACGACGCCCGCGCGCGCTGGCGCGCGATGCGCGGCCGGGCCGGTGTCCTGCACACCGGCCACTGGCTCGTCGACCTGCGACCGGAGACGGACGGTGGGACGGGGACCGCGACGGGGGCCACGAGCTCGACGACCGTGCACTTCGCCGACCTCACCGACGCCGAGATCGACGCGTACGTCGCGACGGGCGAGCCGCTGCACGTCGCGGGCGCGTTCACGGTCGACGGCCTCGGCGGCCCCTACGTCGAGCGCATCGAGGGCGATCACCACGGCGTCGTCGGGATCAGCCTCCCGCTGCTGCGCTCGCTGCTCCGCGAGGCCGGGGTCGCCTGGCACGAGCTGCGCGCCTGACCCGACGCGACCGTCCTCCGTCGTCTGCGCTCGTTGTGGGTGCCGGACAACCCCACGCGCCGGGCGAGGCCCAGGAGCGCGCCGCTATGGAGGTTTCCTCCAACCGCCCCGCATGCGCCTTGGCATCTTCTCCAATCTTGTCCGGTACCCGGCCCGGGAGCGTGATCGGCGCGGCGCGCACGCGTTACCGTGAGCCGTGCCCGCGAACCCCACCCGCCCCCTGAGCAAGGTCCTCGTCGCCAACCGTGGCGAGATCGCCGTCCGGATCGTCCGTGCCTGCGCCGACGCCGGCATCGCGTCCGTCGCGGTCTACGCCGACCCCGACCGGCAGGCGCCGCACGTGCACCTCGCCGACGAGGCGTTCGCGCTCGGTGGTGCCCGGGCGGCCGAGACGTACCTCGACATCGCGAAGCTGCTCGACGTCGCGCGCCGCTCCGGCGCGGACGCGGTGCACCCCGGGTACGGCTTCCTCGCCGAGAACGCGGAGTTCGCCCAGGCCGTGCTCGACGCCGGCCTCGTCTGGATCGGCCCCCCGCCCGCCGCGATCGACGCCCTCGGCGACAAGGTGAGCGCGCGCCACATCGCGCAGCGCGCCGGCGCCCCGCTCGTGCCCGGCACGCCCGACCCGGTCGCCGACGCGAGCGAGGTGCACGCCTTCGCCGCCGAGCACGGCCTGCCCGTCGCGATCAAGGCGGCGTTCGGCGGCGGCGGGCGCGGCCTCAAGGTCGCGCGCACGGCCGACGAGATCGACGAGCTCTTCGAGTCCGCGGTCCGCGAGGCCACCGCCGCGTTCGGGCGCGGAGAGTGCTTCGTCGAGCGCTACCTCGACACGCCCCGCCACGTGGAGACCCAGTGCCTCGCGGACGAGCACGGCACCGTCGTCGTCGTGTCCACGCGCGACTGCTCCCTCCAGCGCCGCCACCAGAAGCTCGTCGAGGAGGCCCCCGCGCCCTACCTCAGCCCCGCCCAGGAGGCCGAGCTCTACAAGGCGTCCGAGGCGATCCTGCGCGAGGCCGGCTACGTCGGCGCGGGCACGTGCGAGTTCCTCGTCGGCGCCGACGGGACCATCTCCTTCCTCGAGGTCAACACGCGCCTCCAGGTCGAGCACCCCGTGTCCGAGGAGGTCACCGGCATCGACCTCGTCCGCGAGCAGCTGCGCATCGCGGCCGGCGAGCCGCTCGGCTACACGTCGACGCAGGTGCGCGGCCACTCGATCGAGTTCCGCATCAACGGCGAGGACCCCGCCGCGAACTTCCTCCCCGCCCCCGGGCGCATCACGCGCCTGCGCTTCCCGTCCGGCCCCGGCGTGCGCGTCGACTCCGGCGTCGCCGAGGGCGACACGATCTCCGGCGCGTTCGACTCCATGATCGCGAAGGTCATCGTCACGGGCGCCACGCGCGAGCAGGCCGTCCAGCGAGCCCGCCGTGCGCTGCGCGAGCTCGAGGTGGAGGGCATCCCGACCGTCGTGCCGTTCCACCGCGCCGTGCTCGACGCCGAGGCGTTCGTCCCCACGGACGACGAGCCGTTCCGGGTGCACACCCGCTGGATCGAGACCGAGTTCGCCGACCAGCTCGCCGCGCTCGCGCCCGCCCCGGCCGCCTCCGCCGACGAGGACGACGAGCCCCTGGCGACCGAGCGCGTCGTCGTCGAGGTCGGCGGCAAGCGCCTCGAGGTCGTCCTCCCGGCGGGCCTCGGCATGGCCGCGGGCCGCGCCCGCACCGCCAACGCCGCCCGCCGACCCGCTCGCCGCAGCGCCGCGAAGGCCAACGGCGGCGCCTCCGGCACCACGCTCGCCTCCCCCATGCAGGGCACGATCGTCAAGGTCGCCGTCGCCGACGGCACCCAGGTCGCCGAGGGCGACCTCGTCGTCGTGCTCGAGGCCATGAAGATGGAGCAGCCCCTCCTCGCCCACCGCGCCGGCACCGTCCGCTCCCTCTCCGCCACCGCGGGCGCGAGCGTCAGCTCCGGCACGGCCATCTGCGAGATCGTCGACTGACCCGCCGCGCCACCGTCGAGCCCGGTGCATGACCCGCGTGGTCGGGGCGCCGGGCTGGGCCAGTTTTCACG
Organism: Cellulosimicrobium sp. E-16; assembly: GCF_049913115.1. Lineage (NCBI taxonomy): Bacteria > Bacillati > Actinomycetota > Actinomycetes > Micrococcales > Promicromonosporaceae > Cellulosimicrobium > Cellulosimicrobium sp. E-16. The sequence goes on along the minus strand of NZ_CP183974.1, from coordinate 1,683,442 downwards.
ACCCGCGTGGTCGGGTCGGGTGGCCGGGGTGCCGCGCTGTCGGCGCAACACGCTCGTGGTTCTTCCGACGAGCCTGTGCTCGCACTCGCCGTGAGGCTTCCGGCCGCCCCGCGTACGACGGCGAGGCGTCCGGCACTGGTACACGCCGGCCCCGCCTGGACCGGACGGGACCGCCCTACCTGGGTCGGGGTCGTGCGGCGACGGGCAGGACGAGCGGTGGGGTCGGACCGTGTGCGAAGGACGTCAGAGGCGCACTCCCAGAACTCCCGCCTGACAGACCAGGGTGACGGTGCGCCAGTCCGAGCACACGGTCCGACCCCACCGCGGACGCGACCACGCGGGCCGTAGACCCCGACCCGACCGCGCGGGCGTAGACCTGGCTCACCGCGGACGAGGTGAGTGCTATCCGTGCTGGGCGGCGGCGCGGATGGCGCGCCGGCCCGACGGCAGGACGACGGCGACGGTGATGACGAGGAACATGAGGATCCCGGAGACGACGAGGAGCGACTCGACGGTGAAGCGGTCGGCGAGCGGGCCGAACACCACCATGCCGAGCGGCATCGAGACGGCCATGACGATGCCGACGAAGCCGAAGACGCGGCCCTGGCGCTCGGGCTCGACGGTCTCCTGGAGGACGGTCATGGAGGTCGTCGAGAACGGCGGGACGGACAGGCCGAGCAGGAACATGAAGACGAAGAAGACCCACATGTTCGTGGAGAGGCCCATCGCGACGGACAGGACGCCGAACACGAACGTCGAGCCGACGATCATGGCGATGCGGTTCTTGAGCCCGCCCCAGGTCGCGAGGAGCACGCCGCCGAGCAGCATGCCGACGGAGAAGGCGACCTCGTTCACGGTGAGCTTCCAGACCTCCTCGCCGAAGGTCCGCGCGACCATGAGCGGGGTGAGGTACGACGGCGCGACGATGAGCAGGAAGACCACGGCGTAGAGGCCGAGGACCCAGCGCACGAACGGGTGGGAGCCGAGGTAGCGGAAGCCCTCGACGAGGTCGTCGAAGTACCCGGCCCGCTCCCCCGCGGCGGCGTGCGCGAGCGTCGGGACAGGGACGAGCAGCAGGAGGCCGATCCCGATCACGGCCGTGACGACGTCGATGAAGAACACGGAGACGATGGACGTGCTGGCGTACACGGCCGCGGCGACCGCCGGCGCGAGGAGCATCATCGCGGACTGGATCGACTGGTTGATCCCGTTGACGCGGAGCAGCTTGCTGGTCGGGACGATCTGCGGGAGGAGCGCCGCGACGGCGGGGGTCTGGATGCCGGCGCCCGTGGAGCGGATCGCGAGCGCCCCGTAGATGAGCCAGAGGTCGTCCGCGCCGCCGAGCATGAGCAGCGCGAGCGCGAGGGTCGTCACGGCGATCGTGCCGTCGGCGGCGATGACGAGCGCCTTGCGGTTCACGCGGTCCGCCCACACACCGCCGAAGATCGAGACGACGGCCTGCGGCAGGAACCCGAAGAGCGTGCTCAGCGCGAGCACGGCACCGGACTTCGTCTCGATCGTCAGGTGCCACATGACGGCGTACTGCACGAGCATCGAGCCGAAGAGGGAGACCGTCTGCCCGGAGAGGAAGATCGCGGTGTCGCGCCGCCACCGGGGCTTGGCGAGCGTGTCGTCGACGGGAGCGTCGGGCGCCGCGCCGTCGGAGACGTCGGCGGTGGGGGCGTCGGTGTTCTCGTACGGCGTATGGCTCACCCGCACATCCTGACGGCCGCCACCCACACGGTCCACGGAATTCGCCGACGGCTGACGGTCAGTCGGCCGCGGGCACCTCGCCCACGTGCGCGATGTGCCCGAGCTGGCGCCACACGAGCGCGAGCGTGACGCCCGCGCCGACGAACGCGAACCAGAACGGCGCGGTGATCCCCCACGCCTGGGCGAGGATGCCGCCCAGCGCCTGCCCGACGACGCTGCCGCCGAACACGCAGACCAGGTACACCGAGCCGACGCGACCCTGGAACTCGGTCGGTACGGCGCGCTGGCGGATCGTGTTGGACACGGTGCCCCACACGAACGCGTACGCCCCGAACACGACCATGATCGCGAGCGCGACCCAGCCGGTCGTGGTGAGCGCGAGCGCGAGGTGCATGAGGACCTCGAGCGAGAGGCACACGCGCATGATCGTCGCGAGCCGCAGGTGGCGCTCGAGCCACCCGAACGACGCGATGCCGATCACTCCCCCGACGGCCGAGGCCGTCGTGAGGAGGCCGAAACCGACCTCGCCCATGTCGAGGTGGTCCAGCGCGTACTTGACGAGGACGCCCCACGGTGCCGCCCAGGTGACGTTGAAGGCGAGGATGACGAGGGCGAGCGTGCGGACCGGCGCGTTCCCGAGGATCCACCGCACACCCTCGGCGATGTCCTGGCGCACGTGCGTCTGCGTCTCGCGGACCCCTCCCGGCGTGGTCGCGATCCGTCCCACCAGCACCACGGCGAGCGCCACGCACACGACCTGGACCACGAAGGGCCAGACCGTCCCGAGCGCGAAGAGGAAGGCCCCGACAGGTGGCCCGAGGAGCTGGTTCGCCGTGAGGAAACCCGCCTGGAGGCGCGCGTTCCCGGTGCCGAGGTCGCGCGGCTCGACGAGCATCGGCAGCAAGGTCTGGGACGCGGAGTCGGCGAACACCTCGGCGACCCCGTAGAGGAACGTCACGGCGAGCACGACGCCGATGCTCACGTGCCCGGTCGCGATCACCACGCACAGGGCGACGACGACGAGCGCCCGCAGCGCGTTCGCGACCATGACGACGACGCGCCGGTCGAGGCGGTCGGCCAGCGCCCCGGCCCAGAGGCCGAACAGGAGCCAGGGCAGCTGCTGCAGCAGCGCCGCGAGCGCGACGAGGAACGCGGAGTCGGTCTGGGACGCGACGAGCAGGGGCGCTGCCGCCAGGGCGATCCCGTCGCCGACGTTGCTGGTCCACGACGACGACAGCAACCAGCGGAAGCCGGTGCCCATGCGCCGGGGCGCGACGATCTCTCCGAGCCTGCTCACAAGCGGACCAGCGTACGCCGCCGTACCGTCAACCCGAGCAACCTTTCCCGGTCGGCCGCGTGAGGCGCGGCGCCGAGCGTCGCCCGGGCCTGGCAGCATGGCCCCGTGACCATCCCCACCACCCCTCGCGACCCCGGCGAGCCGCCCCCGCGGCTCCCCCGCCACCTGCAGCCGGGCGACGGCTGGGTGGAGTGCGAGTGCGGCAGGCGGCACTGGGGGCTGTTCGGTGCGGCCGGGCTGCTGCTCGGGCGGCGCGACGGCGCGGGCCGGCTGACCGACGTCGTGCTCCAGCACCGCGCCCCGTGGTCCGACCAGGGCGGGACGTGGGGAGTGCCGGGCGGCGCCGTCGGACCGGACGAGACGCCCGCCCAGGGAGCCCTGCGCGAGGCCCAGGAGGAGGCGGGCATCGACCCGGCGCACGTGCGCGTCGTGGGCGAGCGCGTGCTCGACCACGGCCCGTGGCGCTACACGACCGTCCTCGCCGAGGTCGCGGACGGCGCGAGGGTCGAGGCGCACGCGACCGACGCCGAGAGCGTCGAGGTCCGGTGGGTCCCGGTCGACGACGTCGCGGGCCTCGAGCTGCTGCCCGCGTTCGCGGACGCGTGGCCGACCCTGCGCGCGACGCTCGACCAGAGCACCCCCGGGGCCTGACGGCCCGCGCACGCGGGACCTTCGTCACCGATCCGCGTCGGGCCCGTCCCGGGACCGGTCCGACGACGCCGGGCCGGGGCACGATGGCGACGTGCCCGAGGACACGTCGACCACGTACCGCGCGCTCGCGTCGTCGAGCCGGCTGACCCTGCTCCACGCACTCCAGGAGCGCGGCCCGATGACGGTCGCCGACCTCTCGCGCGAGGCCGCGCTCTGCCCGAGCGCCACGCGCGAGCACCTCCAGCGGCTCGCGGACGCGGGGTTCGTGCGCAGCGCCCCGGAGGTCCGCACGACGCGAGGGCGCCCGCGCATCCTCTACGAGGCCATCGCGGGCGAGGACCCTCCCCGGGACGACGGCGCGTCGCGGCGCCTCGGCGAGTCCCTCGTCCGGGCGGCGCTGACCCGCGCGGTGCTCGGGCACCACGAGCCCGGGCACCACGCCGCGCAGGGCGCGGGCGACGACCTCGCCGGGACGGCGCGCGCGGCGGGACGGCGGCTCGTCGACGTGCTCCGCGCCTCGGGCCAGGACGCACCCGAGCCCACGCCCGAGAACCAGCTCGCCGCGCTCGACGACCACCTGCACCAGCTCGGTCTCGACCCCGAGCTCGAGGAGGACCGGCTGCGGTTCCACCTCTACCGGTGCCCTTTCCTCACCCTCGCCGCGGACCGCGAGGACGTGGTCTGCGCGGTCCACCTCGGCCTCGTCCAGGGCGTGCTCGCGGGCGTCGGCGGCCCGGTCCGGGCGGAGGCGCTGCTCCCGTTCGTCGAGCCGCACCACTGCGTGCTGCAGCTCTCGCGCGCGGGCTGATTTTTCACGGTCCGCGGCCCGCCGCGGCTCCCGGCCGTCGGGCCATGCTGACGGCGCACCGGGTACGGACCCGGCGTCACGACGACGGTGGTCGTGACCTGCGACGTCGGGAGCACGACATGACCGCCCCAGCCACCATCAGGCCCCCCTCGCTGCTACGGGCGGTACGCACGCCGTCGACCGTGGACCTGTCGACGTGGGACCCCGAGGACGAGTCCCGCTGGGACCGCCGGTTCGCGTGGCGCACGCTGTGGATCACGACGTACAACCTCACGCTCGCGTTCTGCGCGTGGTACCTCGTGAGCGCGGTCGCGCCCCGCCTCAACGACGTCGGCTTCGACCTCACGACGGCGCAGCTCTACTGGCTCACGGCCGTCCCGGGGCTCGCCGGCGGGCTGTTCCGCATGGTCTACATGTTCCTGCCGCCCGTCGTCGGCACCCGTACGCTCGTGGGCGGCACGGCGACGCTCGTCCTCCTGCCGATGCTCGGCTGGACGTTCGCCGTCCGCGACGCGAGCACGCCGTACTCGGTGCTCCTGCTGCTCGCGGTCGCGGCGGGGATCGGCGGCGGCGCGTTCTCCGGGTTCATGCCGTCGACGAGCTACTTCTTCCCCAAACGCATGGCGGGGACGGCGCTCGGTCTCCAGGCTGGGATCGGCAACTTCGGCGTGAGCCTCATCCAGTTCCTCACGCCGTGGGTCGTCGGCTTCGGTCTCCTGGGCACGGCGGTCCTCACGCCCCAGCAGACGGCGACCGGCAGCCACCTGTGGCTGCACAACGCGGGGCTCGTGCTCGTGCCGTGGACCGTGCTCGGGGCGGTGCTCGCCGGCCTCTACCTGCGCCGCGTCCCGGTGAGCGCGAACCTCCGCGAGCAGCTCGACATCTTCGGCAACAAGCACACGTGGATCATGACGGCGATCTACCTCATGACCTTCGGGGCGTTCAGCGGTTTCGCGGCGCAGCTCGGGCTGCTCATCGTCGCGCAGTACGGCGGGTTCGCGAACGCGCCCGACCCGCTGCGCTACGCGTTCCTCGGCCCGCTGCTCGGCTCGGCCGCGCGCGCCGGGTTCGGGCCGCTGTGCGACCGGTTCGGCGGCGCGATCTGGACCCTCGTGGCCGGGATCGGCATGACCGTCTCGACCGTGTTCTCGCTGTTCTTCCTCGACCCGCACGACGTCGGGCAGTTCGGCTGGTTCCTCGCGGGGATGCTCGCGGTGTTCACCTTCGCCGGCATCGGCAACGCCGGGACCTTCAAGCAGATGCCGATGATCTTCCCGCGCCGCCAGGCGGGCGGGGTCATCGGCTGGACCGCCTCGATCGCCGCGTTCGGCCCGTTCCTCGTCGGCATCGGCCTGTCGCTCGTCCCCGCGCGCTCGTTCTTCATCGGGTGCGCCGTGTTCTTCGCCCTGTGCACGTGGCTCACGTGGCACTACTACGCCCGGCCGGGCGCCCCGAACCCCTCCTGACCCCGACCGGGAACGTCCGGCGACGCGTCCGCCGTCCCCGCCCCAGAGAACCCGAGGAGCTGTCGTGCCCCCACTCGACGAGCGCACCCCCCGTGACCCGGCCGACGCCCTGCTGCGCCTGGGCAGCCGCCTGCGACGCGGGCAGGTGTCGGACGACCTGCGGCAGGTGTTCCTGACCGGCGGACGCCAGGGCGACGTGTTCTACCGCGACCGCTGGTCCCACGACAAGGTCGTGCGCTCCACCCACGGCGTGAACTGCACCGGGTCCTGCTCCTGGAAGGTCTACGTCAAGGACGGCATCATCACCTGGGAGACCCAGCAGACCGACTACCCCTCCGTCGGCCCCGACTCCCCCGAGTACGAACCCCGCGGCTGCCCCCGCGGCGCCGCGTTCTCCTGGTACACCTACTCCCCCACCCGCGTGCGCTACCCCTACGTCCGCGGCACCCTGCTCGACCTGTACCGGCGTGCGAAGAGCACGGTCGGAGGCGACCCGGTGCTCGCGTGGGAGATGCTCACCTCCGACCCCGACGCGGCCCGCGCCTACAAGTCCGCACGCGGCAAGGGCGGCCTCGTGCGCGCCACCTGGGACGAGGCCGCCGAGATCGTCGCCGCCGCCCACGTCCACACCATCAAGACCTACGGCCCCGACCGCGTCGCCGGCTTCTCCCCCATCCCCGCCATGTCGATGGTCTCCCACGGCGTCGGCGCCCGGTTCGTCCAGATGCTCGGCGGCACGATGCTGTCGTTCTACGACTGGTACGCCGACCTCCCGGTCGCCTCCCCCCAGGTCTTCGGCGACCAGACCGACGTCCCCGAGTCCGCCGACTGGTGGAACTCCACCTACTGCATCATGTGGGGCTCCAACGTCCCGGTCACCCGCACACCGGACGCCCACTTCATGGCGGAGGCGCGGTACCGCGGCCAGAAGGTCGTGACCGTGTCGCCCGACTACGCGGACAACACCAAGTTCGCCGACGAGTGGCTCGCGCCGCACCCCGGCACGGACGGCGCCCTCGCCCAGGCCATGGGTCACGTCATCCTCTCCGAGTTCCACGTCCGCGACCGTGCCCCGCGGTTCCTCGACTACATGGCCCGGTTCACGGACGCGCCGTACCTCGTGACGCTCGAGCGGCGCGGCGACGCCTACGTACCCGGGCGGTTCCTCACGGCGGACCGGCTCGCCGGGACGACCGCCGCCGACCAGGCCGGCGCCGCGAACGCGGCGTCGAAGACGGTGATCCTGTCCCGCGAGGGCGACGTCGTCGTCCCCAACGGGTCGCTCGGTCACCGCTACGGCGACCCGGGGCGCTGGAACCTCGACCTCGAGGGCGTCGAGCCCGCGCTGTCGGTCGCGGACCTGACGGGCGGTACGTCGGACGCACCGGTCGCCGTCGACCTTCCCCGGTTCGACCTCGCCCCTGAGGAGGGCGCCGAGCACCAGGGCGGCGCGGGCTCGGTGCGGCGCGGCGTGCCGACGCACCGCGTGGGCGAGCACCTCGTGACGACGGTCTACGACCTGCTGCTCGCGCAGTACGGCGTGGACCGCCCCGACCTCGGCCTGCCGGGCACGTGGCCGACGGGCTACGACGACCCCGCGACGCCGGGCACCCCGGCGTGGCAGGAGGAGATCACCGGCGTGCCCGCCGCCGCGGCGGCGCGCATCGGGCGGGAGTTCGCGCAGAACGCGCTCGACTCGGGCGGCCGGTCGATGATCATCATGGGCGCAGGCACCAACCACTGGTTCCACTCCGACACGATCTACCGCACGTTCCTCGCGCTCGTGACCATGACCGGCTGCCAGGGCGTGAACGGCGGCGGCTGGGCGCACTACGTGGGGCAGGAGAAGGTCCGCCCGATCACGGGCTTCCAGCAGTACGCCAACGCGCTCGACTGGGTCCGCCCTCCGCGTCTCATGATCAGCACGGCGTTCTGGTACCTCGCGACGGACCAGTGGCGTTACGACGGCCTGCCCGCGGACGCGCTCGCGTCCTCGCTCGCCACCGGGACGTTCTCGGGCCGCACGACGGCGGACACGCTGGTGGAGTCCGTCCGTCGCGGCTGGACGCCGAGCTACCCGACGTTCGACCGCAACCCTCTCGACCTGGTGGACGAGGCGGAGGCCGCGGGCACGGACCCGGTGCGCCACGTCGTCGACCAGCTCTCCTCGGGCGAGCTCGACTACGCGTGCGCCGACCCCGACGACCCGGCGAACTTCCCGCGCGTCCTCACCGTCTGGCGCGCGAACCTGCTCGGGTCGTCGGGCAAGGGCAACGAGTACTTCCTCAAGCACCTGCTGGGGACCGACGCCGCGGTGCGCGCGCCCGAGTCCGGGCCGGACCGCCGCCCGCGGGACATCGCGTGGCACGACGAGGCGCCCCGGGGGAAGCTCGACCTGCTCGTCACCGCCGACTTCCGGATGACGTCGACGACGCTGTTCTCCGACGTCGTGCTGCCGGCCGCGACCTGGTACGAGAAGCACGACCTGTCCTCGACGGACATGCACCCGTTCGTGCACTCGTTCAACCCGGCGATCAGTCCCCCGTGGCAGACACGCACGGACTTCGACATCTTCCACACGATCGCCCGGCGCATCTCCGAGCTGTCGGTGACGCACCTGGGCGTGCGCAAGGACGTCGTCGCCGTCCCCCTCGCGCACGACACCCCGGACGCCATGGCCACGCCCCACGGCGAGGTCCTGCCGCAGGGCGAGCTCGTGCCCGGGGTGACCATGTCCAAGCTCGTCGTCGTCGAGCGCGACTACCCGGCGTTCGCCGACCGGCTCGCCGCCCTGGGCCCGCTCACCCAGAAGATGGGCATGGTCACCAAGGGCGTCGCGTTCGACCCGACGCCGGAGGTCGAGCGGCTCGCCGTCGCGAACGGCGTCGTCGCCGGCGGACCGACGGCGGGACGTCCGCGCCTGGACCGGGACACCCACGTGTGCGAGATGATCCTCGCGCTGTCGGGGACGACGAACGGGCGGCTCGCGGTGCAGGGGTTCGAGGACCTGGAGCGTCGTACGGGACAGCGCCTGGCCGACCTCGCGCGGGACGAGCAGGGCAAGCGCATCACGTTCCCGGACGTGCAGTCGCGCCCGACGGCGGTCATCACCTCTCCCGAGTGGTCCGGCTCCGAGCACGGCGGGCGGCGCTACAGCGCCTTCGTCATCAACGTCGAGCGGCTCAAGCCGTGGCACACGCTCACCGGCCGTCAGCACTTCCTCCTCGACCACGACTGGATGACCGAGCTCGGCGAGCAGCTCCCGGTCTACCGGCCGCCGCTCGACATGCACCGCCTGTTCGGCGACTCGCGCGTCGGCGACACGTCCCCCACGGGGGCGCAGGGGTCCGAGGGCTACGCGGAGGTCGCCGTGCGCTACCTAACCCCGCACTCGAAGTGGTCGATCCACTCCGAGTACCAGGACAACCTCTTCATGCTGTCGCTCTCGCGCGGCGGCCCCACGATCTGGATGAGCCCGCAGGACGCGGAGAAGATCGGCGTCGCGGACAACGACTGGATCGAGTCCTACAACCGCAACGGGGTCGTGGTCGCACGGGCCGTCGTCTCGCACCGCATGCCCGAGGGCACGGTCTTCATGTACCACGCCAAGGACCGGACCGTGGACGTGCCGCGGTCGGAGACGTCCGGTCTGCGAGGTGGCATCCACAACTCCCTGACGCGCGTGCTGCTCAAGCCCACCCACCTCATCGGCGGCTACGCGCAGCTCTCGTACGGCTTCAACTACATCGGCCCGACGGGCAACCAGCGTGACGAGGTCACGGTGATCCGTCGTCGTTCTCAGGAGGTGACCTACTGATGAAGGTCATGGCGCAGATGTCGATGGTGATGAACCTGGACAAGTGCATCGGGTGTCACACGTGCTCGGTCACGTGCAAGCAGGCCTGGACCAACCGCACCGGGGTCGAGTACGTGTGGTTCAACAACGTCGAGACCCGCCCCGGCCTGGGGTACCCCCGCACCTACCAGGACCAGGACCGCTGGCAGGGCGGGTGGGTGCGCACCAAGAAGGGCAAGCTCAAGCTCCGCGCCGGGGGGCGGCTGAAGAAGCTCGCCACGATCTTCTCCAACCCCGTGCTGCCCTCCATCCACGACTACTACGAACCGTGGACGTACGAGTACGACATGCTGCTCTCGGCCCCCCAAGGAGCGCACACCCCAGTCGCCAGGCCGAAGTCGCTGCTCACGGGCAAGGACATCAACATCTCCTGGTCGGCGAACTGGGACGACGACCTCGCCGGGTCCACCGCCACCATGGACCAGGACCCGATCCTGCAACACATGTCCGAGCACGTCGCGACCGAGCTCGACAAGACCTTCATGTTCTACCTGCCCCGCATCTGCGAGCACTGCCTCAACCCCGCCTGCGTCGCGTCCTGCCCCTCGGGGGCCATGTACAAGCGGGCCGAGGACGGCATCGTCCTGGTGGACCAGGACCAGTGCAGGGGGTGGCGCATGTGCGTCACCGGCTGCCCCTACAAGAAGGTCTACTTCAACCACAAGACCGGCAAGGCCGAGAAGTGCACCCTGTGCTACCCCCGCATCGAGGTCGGCCTACCCACCGTGTGCTCCGAGACCTGCGTCGGACGCCTGCGCTACCTCGGCCTCGTCCTGTACGACGCGGACAAGGTCACCCAAGCCGCCGCCGTCCAGGACGAGCACGACCTCCTGGCCTCCCAACGCGCCGTCTTCCTCGACCCCCACGACCCTCAGGTCATCGCCGCCGCCCGCGCCGAGGGCATCCCCGAGGACTGGATCACCGCCGCCCAACGCTCCCCCATCTGGGACCTCATCACCCGCTACGAGGTCGCCCTGCCGCTGCACCCGGAGTACCGCACCCTGCCCATGGTCTGGTACATCCCACCCCTGTCCCCCGTCGTGGACGTCGTGGCCGCCTCCGGCAACGACGGCGAGGACGGACGCACCCTGTTCGCCGCCATCTCCCAGCTGCGCATCCCGCTCGAGTACCTCGCCGGACTGTTCACCGCCGGGGACACCGCACCCGTCGAGAAGGTCCTGCGCCGCCTGGCCGCCATGCGCTCCTACATGCGCGACCTCAACCTCGACCAGCCCGCAAACGAACAGACCGCGGCCGCCGTCGGCATGACCGGGCAACAGATCCAGGACATGTACCGCCTCCTGGCCATCGCCAAGTACGAAGACCGCTACGTCATCCCCACCGCCCACACCGAGATCGCCCGCGAGCTCGACGAGCTCTCCTGCTCCCTCGACTACGACGGCGGCCCCGGCATGGGCGGCGCGGGGCCGACGACGGGCGAGTCGTTCCACGCGGTCGGCGCGCAGGAGCGCGCCACGAGCCCGTACACGCCGTCCACGTCGGGCCGTGTCAACCTGCTCAACTGGGACGGCGACGGGACCCCGGGCGGGCTGTTCCCACCGTCGCGACCCACGGGCCGCCCCGATCCCGCGGGGGGTGCGGCATGAGGCGCGCGGCCCGGTCCCGGCCGGCGTCCTCGACGAGCGGGGCGTCGCCCGGCCCCCTGCCGGACGAGCGCCGCGCCGCGCACACCGTGATCTCGCTCCTGCTCGACTACCCCACCGTGGAGACCGCCGCGCACCGGGCGGACGTCGAGGACGTCGTCGCGGGTCTGCCCGCCGACGTGCGTCGGCCCCTGCGCGCGTTCCTCGACGCCACGGCGTCCGTGCCACTCCGCGAGCTCCAGGCCGCCTACGTCGCGACGTTCGACCTCAAGCGCCGGTGCTCGCTCTACCTGTCGTACTACGCGGCCGGGGACACCCGGAAGCGGGGCGCCGCGCTCGTCACGTTCGTCGAGGCGTTCCGCGCGGCCGGCTGGGAGACCGACGGATCGGAGCTGCCCGACCACCTGCCCACGGTGCTCGAGCTCTCCGCACGGACCGACGGCGAGATCGCCGGCATGGTGCTCGACGCGCACCGCGACGGCATCGAGGTCCTGCGCGCCGCGCTCGAGACCGTCCGCAGCCCGTACGCGCACGTCGTCGCCGCGCTCGTCGCGACGCTGCCCGCGCTGCAGTCGGAGACCGCCGCGCGCTTCCGCGACCTCGTGGCCGCGGGGCCGCCCACCGAGCTCGTCGGCCTGAGCGACCTGTCCCACCTCACGCCGTTCGCCACGATCCCGAGCCTGACCGAGGAGACCCGACGATGAGCCCGCTCGACGTCCTGCTGTGGGTCGCCGTCCCGTACGCCGTGGCGGCCGTGTTCGTCGTCGGCCACGTGTGGCGGTACCGCTACGACCAGTTCGGCTGGACCACGCGCTCGTCGCAGCTCTACGAGAGCCGCTGGCTGCGCCTCGGCTCGCCGCTCTTCCACGTCGGCATCCTCATGGTCATCGGCGGCCACGTCGTGGGCATCCTCGTGCCCCGCCCGTGGCTCGAGGCCGTCGGCGTCGACGAGCACGCCTACCACCTCGTCGCGACGATCGCCGGGACGTTCGCGGCCGTCCTCACGGTCGTCGGGCTCGTGATCCTCGTCCTGCGCCGGAGGCTCTCTGGCGCCGTGTTCCGCGTGACCACGCGCACGGACAAGCTCATGTACGTCGTGCTGGGCGCCGCGATCGGGTTCGGCACGCTCGCCACGGTGCAGCACCAGATCTTCGGCGGCGGGTACGACTACCGCGGTTCGATCTCGCCGTGGTTCCGGTCGCTGCTCACGTTCCAGCCGGACCCGTCGCTCATGGCCGACGTCCCGCTCGCGTTCCAGCTCCACGTCCTGTGCGGCCTGGCGTTGTTCGCGCTGTGGCCGTTCACCCGCCTCGTGCACGTGTTCTCCGCGCCGCTCGGCTACCTCACGCGGCCGTACGTCGTCTACCGGCGCCGCGCCGTCGCGACGACGTCGCGCGCCCCGCGCCGCGGCTGGGAACCCCCGACGGCCCCCTAGACGAGGAGCGTCCTCGCCCGAGCGATGCATCCGCGCCCGGGTGCGGCGTCCCGTCACGCAGCGCTCGGGCGAAGACGCATCGCTCGATCCCGTGAGCGCACGACGACGCCCGGCGGCCATCCCCGTGCCGCCGGGCGTCGTGCCGTCCCGGGCCGGTCGAGCCGGCCCGGGGGTTCTCAGCCCTGCGCGGGCACCGGCCGCCGCGTGAGGCGGAGGCTCACCTCGGTCGCCTCGCGCGACAGGTACTCGCGGTCGAACGCGCCGGGCTCGCGCCCCTCGAGCTGTGCGAGCAGCGGGAGCGGGTCGTGCGGCGCGACGAGCACGAGCCCGTCCCCGGGCGCGAGCGCCTCGAGCGCCCCGAAGACGACGCCGTGACGCACCGCGTGCGGGATCGTGCGGACGTCGAGGACGATCTCGGCGTCGTCGTGCGCGCACCCGCAGGTGTGCCCCTCCTCGGGCCCTTCCCCGTGCACGGCCTCGTGGCGCGGGGGCTCCGTGATCTCGATCGGTTCTGCTGCCATGGTGGTCCTCCTGGTCGTGGCGCGAGCGCCGGGTGGGGTGCTGGGTTCGGGGCCCGCCGGCGTGGACGACCGCGCCGGAGGGCGGGACCGGTCAGGGCGTCACGGCGAACGCGCCCGACGCGCCGCGCTCGGCGTCGGACATGGCGTGCGTGACGAACGGGTAGGTCCCGGCCTCGGGGAACGCGAGCTCGACGAACCCGCCCTGCGCGGGCAGGAGGCTGAGCACCTGGCTGCCGCCCGCCGTGCCGGCCGGGAGCGAGTACGCGCCCTCGTGGTAGACCGTGTCGAACTGGCCACCGACGACGTGGAACGCGCTCGGGCGGTTCGGGCCGGCGTCGAGCACCCACATGCGGACGCGCTCGCCGACGCGGGCCTCGAGCGGGTCGTAGCGGTACTGGTTCGCGTAGCCGTTGAACGCGAGCAGGTCGGGCTCGGCGGCCGCGACCTTCGCGTCGTCCGCCGACGCGCCCTGCGCGCCGAGGTAGAGCTCGGACTGCACGACGACGTACTCGCGGTCGACGGGGGCGAGGTCCGGCGGGTCGACGACCACCGCGCCGAACATGCCGTTCGCGATGTGCAGCGACATGGGCATGGTCGAGCAGTGGTACATCCAGATCCCCGCCCGGGTCGCCGTGAAGCGGTAGGTGAGCGACTCCCCCGGGGCGATGGTCCGCATCGGCTCGTCGGGCGCGAGCGCACCGGCGTGGAAGTCGATCGAGTGCCCGATCGTCCCGTCGTTGACGAGGGTGATCTCGAAGACGTCGCCGACCTTCCCCCGCAGCACCGGGCCGGGCGCCGTCCCGCCGAACGTCCACACGGTCTGCTCGACGCCGGGCGCCACCTCCTGCACCGTCTCCGTCACGGTGAGAGTGCGCCGGTGCACGACGGGCTCGCCCGCGGGATCGATCTCGGCCGGTGCGAGGGTCGCGTCGCGCGCGGTGAACCCGTCGCCCGGGTGCGTCATGAGGTCGACGTCGGACGCGGCCAGCGAGTCCTCCTCGCCCGAGCCCGCGCTCGTGTGCCCGTGGTGCGGGTCGGTGCCGTCGCCGTCCGCCGCGAGCGCCCCGCCGGGACCGTCCGATCCGCCGGTGCTCCCGGCGCCCTCGACGTCGATGGCGAGCGTCATGCCCATGAGCCGGTGCCCGGCGACGGAGCACCAGCCGTCGAGCGGACCGCTCACGACGCCGACGTCGACCGTGGCGGTCTCCCCCGGTGCGACGCGGCCCGACGTCGTGCCGTCCTCGAGGACGAGGTCGTGCACGTCGTCGTCGGTGTTGGTGAGCTCGACGACGAGCCGGTCGCCCGCGGGCACGGTGATCGTGTCCGGGACGAACCGCATGTCGGCGGCCTCGACCTGCACGGTCGTCGTGCGGCCGGTCGCCGCGACCGGCATGTCGGCCCCTCCGGTCCCGGCGGCGACGGCGCCACCCTGCACGACGCCCGACCCGACGCCCGCCGCCACCGGGTCGGCCGCGACGCCGCCCACGACCGCGAGCGCCAGCGTCGCGACGGCGGCCGTCACCGCGCCCGCAAGGGGCCGGCGCGCCTGCGCGTCCCGGCGGGCGGCGACGGCACGGGCGGCGTCGCTGCCGCGCGTGCCCGACGGCGGAGCGCCCGTCGTGCGGCTCGCGGCGCCTGGGACGGGCGGTGGGGCCGAGGACGGCGCGGCCGCCGGCTCGGACGCGTCGCCCCCCGAGACCGCGTCGCCCCGCGAGACCCTGGCGCCCCGGGTGGCCCTGTCGCCCCGAGTGACCACCACGGCGCGCAGCGCCAGCACGAGGAAGGCGAGGAAGGTCGCGAAGACGACGAGCGACAGGCCGACCCGCACCCACGACGGCAGCGGGAGAAGGTACAGCGCGAGGCCGCCGTTCGCGACGAGCACGCGGTACGCGCCACCCGCCCCGACGACGGCCTCGGTGCGGCGGCGTCGCGCCGGACCGCCGCCGAGCACGACGGGGACGAGGTAGGTGAGCGCGCCGAGGAGCACCTGCGCGGCGAACCCGACGACGAACGGGAGCAGCAGCCCGCCGATCGCGTCCTGCGCCGCGGCCCACGACGGCGCCGCGGCGACCTGGATCCCGAACGCAGCCACGCTCCCGGCGAACCACACGACGGACGCGGCGAGGCTCCACGCGGCGAACCCCCAGGCGCCGCGCTGCGCGGCCCGCCCCTGCGCCGCGAGGTGCCGCCCCACCAGCACGACACCGCCGAGCACGACGGCCACCCCCGCGGCGACGAGAGGTCGCCAGCCGACCGCGCACGCCGCGACGACGAGCAGGATCCCGGCGGTGAGGACCGGCAGCGCGCGGCGGGCCGCGACGTCGGCGTCGGGCTCGATGCGCGTGCGCAGCACGGTCGGCCACAGGAGCACGAGCGTGCCGAGCACCGTGAGGCCGACCCACCCGAGGACGTTGAGCGTCACGTGCGCCACGTAGAGACGGCCATACGCCTCCGTCCCTGCGCCCCCGCGGGCCATGAGGACGCCGAGCGTCACGCCGACCGGCAGGCACGCTGCGGCGACCACGTAGTAGCGGACGAGCCGGCCGAAGCGCGACGGCAGCGCGCCGCGCCCCTGGAGCACGAGCACGGTCGCGTGCGTCACCGCCCCTGCGCCCACGAGCACCCCGCCCGCGACCACGAGGGACCAGACGTCGGTCAGCAGCCCCGCGACGACGAGCAGCGCACCGACCGTGTGCGCGGCGAGCCGCGCGACGTGCAGCGGGCGGCCGCCCGGTGCCTGTCGGCGCAGCATCGTGTCGGCGAAGTGCTGGCTCCACACGAGGATGGCCGTGCTCACGGCGCCGAGCATGAGGACGTGGACCATGAGCCACACGGCCTCGGGCACGAACCGGTGCACGACGACGAGCACCGCCTCCGCGACGAACCAGCCGAGGACGAGGGCGTGGAGCCACAGGTTCCGGCCGGTCACCCCGACCTTCTGCGTCCCGGGCAGCGGACCGGAAGGTCGGGCGGACAGGAGCGAGGGTCGCTCGGGCGAGGCGGGCACGGTCACCTTCCGGAGACGATCGGGACTGCGGCGGCTGCCGAGGTAGAACCCTGGTCGGCCGAGGAAGAACCCTGGTCACGCGAAGCAGACCCCTGGTCCACTGATGCGCGCGCCGGGGTGGGCCGAGCGGCTGGCTCGACCCCTCGGAGCGCCGACCAGACCGCGACCCCGACGAACCCGAGGACGGCAAGGACGTTCCCCGCGCCGCCGACGCGGACGGCCATGACCGCGGCGGGCCCGTCGCCCGCGAGGTCGCCGACGACCCGGACGGCGAGCGACACGTGCAGCAGCGCGAGCGGCGCCCACATCGCGGCGCGGTACGGGAGCGGACGGCGCAGGACGGCCGGGAGGATCAGCGGTGCGTGCGCCATGATCATCGACAGCCCGAACCCGAGGAACACGGCGTGCACGACGGCGTCGTACGTCGTCCCGGACCGCAGCGTCACCCCGGGGCCGAGGCCGGACGGACCGGCGCCGGCAGCGAGGAACACCCAGGCTGCGCCCGCGAGGACGAGCCAGGCGTACCCCGCGAGCATCGCTGCGGCGGCGAAGCGCGGCAGCCCGGACGCGCGGACCGTGCGACGCGCGACGTCGCGCCGCAGCAGGACCACGGCCGACGCCGCGAGCGCCGCGCCGGCGAGCGCGTACCCGGGTGCGGGCGCGAGCAGGGCGAGGCTCGCGGCGGCGACGTAGACCAGCGCTCCGGCGAGGACGGTGCGTTCGGTCCGGGCGTCGATCTCGAGCCGTGCGAGCTCGACGCGCTCGCCGAGCACGGTCCAGGCGACGAACCCGACGAGCCACGGCAGCAGGTCGGGCACCGCGACGCCCGCGGCCCAGAGCGCGGCACCCCCGACGGCAAGTACGGCACCTGCGGCCTGGACCGCCGTCGCGACGGCGGGCTGCCGCCGCCAGAGCGCGACGTAGATCGCCACGAGCCCGAGCGTCCCCGCGACGAGCAACGCCTCCCCGACCGGGCGGGGTGCGGGCGAGAGGAGCGCGAGCGCGCCGAGGCCGAGCGCGGCGGGCGCGAGGTAGGCGACCGGGCGCCGCACCGCGACCGCACGCTCGAGCGTGACGAGCGTGCCGACGAACCCGAGCACCATGAGCAGGCCGTGCGCGTCCTGGACCCGCCCGGCCGGGACCGGCGACGGGAGCCCGAGCAGGGCCAGGCCGGTCGCGAGCCCGGTGAGCAGCGCGACCCCGGCGGGCAGGACGAGGAGCGCGCGGAACGGCATCCTGCTCGTCACGCCCCGAGGGTTTTCCACGGTCCCGACCGTAGGAATCCGGCGGTACGCCCGGACAGGGCCGAAGGTCCCGCCACCGCGCGCCGGTCACGTGGGCTGGGTCACGCCGGCGGTCACATGGGCTGGGTCACGCCCGGCGGTCACGCGGGACGAGAGACGCAGGGCGGTATGCGGCGGCTCACTCGCGCGCCCGGACGAGGTCGCGCACCGCGGGGCCGACCGTCTCGCCGTACGCGCGCAGGGTCTCGTCCTTGGCGTCGTGCTGGAGGTAGACGGCGAACTGGTCGACGCCTAGCGCGGCGAGCTCGCGCAGCCGCTCCACGTGCCGTTCCGCCGGTCCGACGAGGCAGAACCGGTCGACGATCTCGTCCGTGACGAACGCGGTGTGCGTGTTGCCCGCGCGCCCGTGCTCGTTGTAGTCGTAGCCCTCCCGCCCCGCGACGAAGTCGGTGAGCGCGTGCGGGATCGTCACGCCCGCACGCTCCTCCGACCCGCCCGGCCCGTAGCGCGCGACGATCTCGGCGACGTGGTTGCCCACCATCCCGCCGAACCACCGGCACTGGTCGTACGCGTGGGCGAGCGCGCGACGTCCCGCCTCGCCGTCCGACGGCGCGTGGTCGGTCACGTACGCGGGCGCGGCGACGCAGATGCGCACCGCGTCCGGGTCCCGTCCCGCGCGCTCGGCCGCGGCACGCACCGCGGCGACGGACCAGGCGACGACGTCGGGGTCGGCGAGCTGGAGGATGAAGCCGTCGCCCACCTCGCCCGTGAGCGCGAGCGCCTTCGGCCCGTACGCCGCGACCCACACCGGCAGCCGGGAGTGGGGGTTCCACGGCAGGCGCAGCGTCGAGCCGCGGTACTCGACGGCCTCCCCCGACGCGAGGCCGCGGATCACGCCGATCGCCTCGCGCAGCTCGGCGAGCGTCACCGGCCGCCCGTTGATCACCCGCACAGCGGAGTCGCCGCGGCCGATGCCGCAGATCGTCCGGTTGCCGAACATCTCGTTGAGGGTCGCGAACAGCGAGGCGGTGACGGTGACGTCGCGCGTCGCGGGGTTGGTGACCATGGGGCCGACCGTCACCCGGTGCGTGGCCGCGAGGATCTGGGAGTAGACGACGAACGGCTCCTCCCACAGCAGGTGCGAGTCGAACGTCCACACGTGCGAGAAGCCGTACGTCTCCGCCTGCCGCGCGAGGTCCACGACCCGCCACGCGGGCGGGTCGTTCTGCAGCACCACCCCGAGGTCCATGCCCACCTCCGATCAAGGCCTGCGCTCAGCGCAGGTACGCCGACAGCCCGCGGCGCAGGAACCGCCCGTGCCCGGGGCTCCCGTGGTACGTGCCGTCCTCGACGACCACGCGACCGCGCGACATCACGACGTCCACGTGCCCGGCGACCTCGAACCCCTCCCACGCGGAGTGGTCCATGTTCATGTGGTGCGTCTTCCCGTACCCGATCGAGGTGCGGCCCGCCGGGTCGTAGACGACGACGTCGGCGTCGGCGCCCGGGGCGAGCACGCCCTTGCGGCCGTCGAGACCGAACATGCGCGCCGGCGTCGTGCAGCACAGCTCGACCCAGCGCTCGCGCGTGATGCGCCCGTCGACGACGCCCTGGTAGATCAGATCGAGGCGGTGCTCGACCCCGCCGATCCCGTTGGGGATCTTCGAGAAGTCGCCGCGCCCGAGCTCCTTCTGCTCCTTCATGCAGAACGGGCAGTGGTCGGTGCTCACGACCGACAGGTCGCCCGTGCGCAGGTACCGCCACAGCTCGTCCTGGTGGCCCTCGGTGCGCGAGCGCAACGGCGTCGAGCACACCCACTTCGCGCCCTCGAAGTCGCCCCACTCCTCGCTGCGCGCAGCGAGCTGCTCCTCGAGCGAGAGGTAGAGGTATTGCGGGCACGTCTCGCCGAAGACGTTCCAGCCCTCGTCGCGCGCCTGCGCGAGCGTCGCGACGGCCTGCTTGGCCGACATGTGCACCACGTACAGCGGTGCGCCCGTGAGGCGCGCGAGCATGATCGCGCGGTGCGTCGCCTCCTCCTCGGTCTCCCACGGGCGGCTCGTGCCGTGGAAGTAGGGCGAGGTGTCACCGCGGTCGAGCGCCTCGCGCACGAGCACGTCGATCGCGATGCCGTTCTCGGCGTGCATCATGATCACCGAGCCGTTGTCGCGCGCCTTCTGCATCGCGCGCAGGATCTGCCCGTCGTCGCTGTAGAACACGCCCGGGTAGGCCATGAAGAGCTTGAAGCTCGTGATGCCCTCGGTGACGAGCTCGTCCATGGCCTTGAGCGAGTCGTCGTCGACGCCGCCGAGGATCTGGTGGAACCCGTAGTCGATCGCGCACCGCCCGTCGGCCTTCGCGTGCCACGCGGCGAGCCCGTCCTGGACGCGCTCGCCGGTGCGCTGCACGGCGAAGTCGACGATCGTCGTCGTGCCGCCCCAGGCGGCCGCGCGCGTGCCGGTCTCGAACGTGTCCGACGCGTTCGTCCCGCCGAACGGCAGCTCCATGTGCGTGTGGCAGTCCACGGCGCCCGGGATGACGTACTTGCCGGTCGCGTCGATCACGCGCTCGGCGGTCGCGGCGAGGTCGGAGCCCAGGCTCGTGTCCCCCGGTCGCAGCAGCGCCGCGACCTGCTCGCCGTCGACCAGCACGTCGGCGGGCGTCGAGCCCGTGGGCCCGACGACGGTCCCTCCCCGGATCAGCGTGTGCGGCATCGCGTGCTCCTCTCTCGGGTCCTCAGGTCACGGCCGGGTGAGGTCGTCGTACGCGTCGGGCCGCCGGTCCCGGTAGAACTGCCACCGGTCGCGCACGACGCGCAGCAGGTCGAGGTCGAGGTCGCGGACGATCAGCTCCTCCTCGTGGTCGTCGGCGGGGTCGCCGACGAACGCGCCCTCGGGGTCGACGAAGTACGACGTGCCGTAGAAGTCGTCGTCGCCCAGGTCCTCGACGCCCACGCGGTTGATCGCGCCGACGTAGTACTCGTTGGCGACCGCCGCCGCCGGCTGCTCGAGCCTCCACAGGTAGTTGGAGAGCCCGCGGCTCGTCGCACTGGGGTTGAGCACGATCTCCGCGCCGTTCAGGCCGAGCGCGCGCCAGCCCTCGGGGAAGTGCCGGTCGTAGCAGATGTAGACGCCCACGCGCCCGACGGCGGTGTCGAACACCGGGTAGCCGAGGTTTCCGGGACGGAAGTAGAACTTCTCCCAGAACCCGCGCACGTGCGGGATGTGCGTCTTGCGGTACTTGCCGAGGTAGCGCCCGTCCGCGTCGATCACGGCCGCGGTGTTGTAGAGCACGCCCGGCTGCTCCTCCTCGTACACGGGCAGCACGACGACGGTCCCCAGCTCGGCCGCGAGCGCCGAGAAGCGCTCGACCGTGGGTCCCGGGACGGACTCGGCGTACGCGTAGTACGCGGCGTCCTGCACCTGGCAGAAGTACGGCCCGTAGAACAGCTCCTGGAAGCACACGAGCTTCGCGCCCTGGTCGGCGGCGTCGCGCAGGTGCTTCTCGTGGACGTCGATCATCGACTCCTTGTCGCCCGTCCAGCGGACCTGGGTGAGCGCGGCACGCACGGTGGTCATGAACCCTCCTCGGGTCTCCGGTCTCCTGTTGTGGGCGTGAAAAGGGCCCGGTCTCGAGGCGACGACCGGGCCCTTTTCATGCCCGCACCGCCTCGGCCTGCTCGTCGGCGACGTCGAGCGCCGCGTCGATCGCGGCGAGGCCGTGCTCGAGGTCGTCGGCGGACGTGACGAGCGGCGGCGCGACGTGCAGGCGGTTGAAGTGCACGAACGGCCACACGCCGCGCTCCTTCACCGCGGCGACGACGGCGGCCATCGGCGCGGCGGCGGGACCGCTCGCGTTGAACGGGACGAGGGGCTCGCGCGTCTCCCGGTCGCGCACGAGCTCGACCGCCCAGAAGAACCCGAGCCCGCGGACCTCGCCGACGCTCGGGTGCCGGTCCGCGATCTCGCGCAGCCGCGGCCCGACGACGTCCGCGCCCAGCGTCCGGACCCGTTCCAGGATCCGGTCGTCCTCGAACGTGCGGATCGACTCGACGCCCACCGCGCACGCGAGCGGGTGGCCGGAGTAGGTGAGGCCACCGGGGAAGGCGCGGTCGTCGAACGTCCGCGCGACATGCTCCCCGATGACGACGCCGCCCAGCGGCACGTAGCCGGAGTTCACGCCCTTGGCGAAGGTCACGAGGTCGGGTACGACGCCCCACCGGTCCACCGCGAACCACTCGCCGACCCGGCCGAACCCGACCATGACCTCGTCGGTCACCAGGAGGATCCCGTGCTCGTCGCACAGCGCGCGCACGCCCTCGAGGTAGCCGTCGGGAGGGATGAGCACGCCGTTGGTCCCGACGATCGTCTCGAGCAGGACCGCCGCGACCGTCCCCGGCCCCTCGAGCTGCACGACCTCGCGCAGGTGGGCGAGCGCGCGCACGCCCTCCTCCGCGTCGTCGTGCGCCCCGAACGCCGAGCGGTACGCGTACGGGCCGAGGAAGTGCCGCACGTGCGGGTCGGGCGAGACCTCGTTGGGCCAGCGGCGCGGGTCGCCCGTGAGGGAGATCGCCGTCGTCGTGTTGCCGTGGTACGAGCGGTACGCGGCGAGCACCTTGGCGCGACCGGTGTGCAGGCGCGCGAGCCGGACCGCGTTCTCGACGGCGTCGGCCCCGCCGTTGGTGAAGAAGACGCGCCACCGTCGTTCGTCGCCGTTCGCGTCCGCCGAGCCACCGGCCCGCGCGCCCGGCGCGCGCTCCGTGATGAGCCGCGCGAGCTCGCCCCGCACGTCGTTGGCGAACGTCGGCCCGACCGTCGCGAGGCGTCCGGCCTGCGCCTGGAGCGCCGCGACGAGGCGCGGGTGCTGGTGGCCCAGGTTGAGGTTGACGAGCTGGGACGCGAAGTCGAGGTAGCGGTTGCCGTCCTCGTCCCAGAACCACGCCCCCTCACCGCCCGCGACGGGCAGCGGGTCGATCGCGCCCTGCGCGGACCACGAGTGGAAGACGTAGCGGTCGTCGGCGCGCGTGCGCGACCGCTCGGCCCCTCGCACGGCCTCCTGGTGCGTCGTCACCGTCGCCCCCTGCCGTCACCGGGTCCGGGGGAAGCCGAGGTCGACGCCCGCCGTGGACGGGTCGGGCCAGCGCGTCGTGACGACCTTCGTGCGCGTGTAGAACTGCACGCTCTCCGGCCCGTAGACGTGCAGGTCTCCGAACAGCGAGCTCTTCCAGCCACCGAACGAGTAGTAGCCGACCGGCACGGGGATGGGGACGTTGACGCCGATCATGCCCGCCCGGGCGTCCACCTCGAACGCGCGTGCCGCGCCGCCGTCGCGCGTGAAGATCGCGGCACCGTTGCCGTACGGGTTGTCGTTCACGAGCCCGACGGCCTCGTCGTAGGACTCCGCACGCACGACCGACAGCACCGGCCCGAAGATCTCCTCCCGGTACACCGTGTGCTCGGGCCGCACGTGGTCGACGAGCGTCGGGTGCAGGAAGAACCCCTGCCCCAGCTCGGGAGCGCCGGCCCCCGCCCCGTCAGGTGCCTCGCGCCCGTCGACGACCAGCGTCGCACCCTCGTCGGCGGCGGTGCCCACGCGGGCCGCGACCCGGTCGCGGTGCTCGGCCGTGATGAGCGGGCCCATCTGCGACGCGGGGTCGGAGCCCGGCCCGACGACGAGGCGCGCCACGCGCTCGCGGATCGCCTCGACGAGCGGGTCGGCCACCGCGCCCACGGCGACGAGCACGGAGACCGCCATGCACCGCTCGCCCGCGGACCCGTACGCCGCGGAGACCGCCGCGTCGGCCGCGACGTCCACGTCGGCGTCGGGCAGCACGACCATGTGGTTCTTCGCACCGCCCAGGGCCTGGACGCGCTTGCCGTGCCGGGTCCCCGTCTCGTAGACGTGGCGCGCGACGGGCGTCGAGCCGACGAAGCTCACGGCCTCGACGTCGGGGTGCTCCAGCAGGCGTTCGACCGCGACGCGGTCGCCCTGCACGACGTTCACCACGCCGTCCGGCACGCCGGCCTCCTGGAGCAGGCGCGCGACGACGAGCGACGCCGAGGGGTCGCGCTCGCTCGGCTTGAGCACGACCGTGTTCCCGCACGCGATCGCGTTGGGGATCATCCACAGCGGCACCATGGCCGGGAAGTTGAACGGCGTGATGCAGGCGACGACGCCGAGGGCCTGCTTCACCTCGTGCACGTCCACGCCCGACGACGCCTGCTCGGTGTACCCGCCCTTGAGGAGCTGGCCGATGCCGCACGCGAACTCGACGCACTCGAGCGCGCGGGCGACCTCGCCCGCCGCGTCGGAGAGCACCTTGCCGTGCTCGGCGCTCACGACCGCCGCGATCTCGTCGCGGTGGTCGACGAGGAGCTGGTGGAACGCGAAGAGGATCTCGACGCGCCGCGAGACGCTCGTCGCGCGCCACGCGGGGAAGGCGTCGCGCGCCGCGGCGACCGCGACGTCGACGTCCGCGGCGGACGCGAGCGCCACCCGCCCCGTGACCGCGCCCGTCGCCGGGTCGTGGACCGGTCCGTACCGCTCCGCGTCGGGCCGCGCACGACCCGCGACCCAGTGCCCGATGCGCGCCTGCCCGTCGCGCTCCTGCCCGTCGCCCGTCGCGGTCGGGGCGCTCGTGGCGCCCTGCGCGTGCGGGGAGATCCCAGCGGTCGTCTCCACGTCCTCGCCTCCTCGCGCGCCGAGGTGGTGGCGCGCCGTCGCAGCCGATCCCTCAGTCTGGCACGGAAGGCCCGATCGTGTGGTGCGGATCACGGCGCCCGCC
Source organism: Cellulosimicrobium sp. E-16 (assembly GCF_049913115.1). NCBI lineage: Bacteria > Bacillati > Actinomycetota > Actinomycetes > Micrococcales > Promicromonosporaceae > Cellulosimicrobium > Cellulosimicrobium sp. E-16. The sequence goes on along the minus strand of NZ_CP183974.1, from coordinate 1,659,059 downwards.
CGGTAGCGTCGTGCCTCGTGAGCGCAGCGCAGCCCCCGCCCGTGCGGCCCGTTCCCCGGTCCGCCGCCCGGTTCGACCGCGCGGCCCTCGTCCCGCTCCTGCTCGTCGTGACGGTCACCGCGATCGTCGTCGAGCTCGTGCGGTCGAGCGGCCCGCTGCTCGACCACGCGTTCTCCGCGGGTGTCGTCACGGTGGCCCTCACGGCGCTCGCGACGTACGCCGCCCCCGGCGTGCTCGTCGTGATGATCGCAGCGCGCCTCGAGCTCACGGGCAAGGTCGTGCTGCTCGCGGTGGCGTCCCTCGTCGTGGCGCGCCTCGCGCTCCAGGGCCTCGGCGCGGCGGTCTCCGCGGGCGTGGACCTCGGGCTCGTGCGGTACGGCGTCGGGCTCGCGACCGTCGCGCTCGGGATCGGCGTGCTCGTGCTCGTGGCCGCGTTCGCGAGCGGGACGCCGACCCGCGACGGCACGGACCTCGACCCCACGCCCGGCACCGACGGCGCGCCGGAGCCTGCGCCGGCCCGACCCGACGGGCGCCTCGCGCGCGGGTCGCTGGTCGCGCTCGGCGTCGTGCTCGGCGCCCTGCTCGCCGGAGCGCTGAGCGCCGTGCTCGGCACGTGGGACGCGTACTGGCGGTCCGACGTCGCGGGGTGGGCCGTGACGGTCGTCGTCGCCGTCGTCGCGGTCGCGTGCGCGTGGGTGCTGCGGGGCCGCGCCGCGTGGCCGGGCGCGCGCGGGCTGTGGGTGCTCGGCCCGTTCGTCGCGCTGCTGGTCCAGGTGCTCGCCAACCCCGCGTTCTCCGCGTCCCAGGCGGGCGTCGCGCTGCCGTTCGCCGTCGCCGCCCTGTCCGTCGCGGCGGTGCTCACCGCGTGGTTCGTCCCGTGGGCGGGCCGGTCGCCGCGACCCGGGTCGCCATGGGTGTCCCCCGCCGTGCTCGTCGCCGGCGTCGCCGTGGTCTTCCTCGCGGTGCCCCGCCTCGACGGTCCCGGGACCGTCGGGGGCTGGGCGCTCCTGGTCCTGCTCGTGCTGCTCGTGCCCGCCGCCGCGCGCACCCTCGCGCTCGCCCTGACGCGGGCCGCGCGTCCGCTCACGTGGCTGCGGCTCGCGGGCGCCGCGAGCGTCGCCGGGCTCGGGGTCGCGGTGCCGCTTCTCGGGTACCAGCTCGAGTACGACGTCCCGCTCCCCGTGCCCCACACGCTCGTCCCCGTCGCCGCGGCCCTCGCGCTCGCCGTGCCCGCGGTCGTCACCGGACTCCGCACCCGGGGTGCGTCGACGGCCCCGACCGACCCCGCGGCGTCGGGCACGACGCCCGCGGATGCGTCCCGTGCCCCCGCTCTCGCCCTCGGCGGGGCGGTCGCGGTGCTCGCGCTCGTCGGGGTCACGCAGGTCCACGTGCCGACCACGACGTCCGCCGTCGCCGACTACCCGGTCGGTGAGCTGCGCCTGCTCGACTGGAACCTGCACTACGGCGTGAGCGCGGACCCGTCGGTGCGGCTCGACGAGATGGTCGCGACGATCGAGGACTCCGGCGCCGACGTCGTCACGCTCCAGGAGGTGTCGCGCGGCTGGGTGCTCGGCGGTGGCGCGGACATGGCGACCTACCTCGCGCGCGAGACCGGGATGCGCGTCGTCTTCGTCCCCGCGGCCGACCGGCAGTTCGGGAACGCGCTCCTGTGGGACCCGCTGCGCGGCGACCTCGACGACGTCGCGCGCCACGCCCTGCCGTACGGCGCCGGGCCCCAGGAGCGCTCGGCGATCTCGGCCACGCTCGACGCCGCGGGCGTCCCCGTGCGCGTCACGTCCGTGCACCTCCAGCACCGCGAGGAGAACACGCCGACCCGCCTCGACCAGCTCGAGACGCTCCTCGCCGCCGAGCCGGTGGAGGGCGCCTACGTCCTCGCGGGCGACCTCAACGCCGAACCCGGCTGGGACGAGATCACCCTCCTCGAGGAGCAGGGCCTCGAGAGCGGCCAGGACGCCGCCGGCAACCCGGACGCGCTCACGTCGCCCTCGGTCGCCCCCGCCCACCGCATCGACTGGGTCCTCGGATCCGACGACGTGACCTTCCGCTCCTTCGAGGTCCTCGACGTCACCACCTCCGACCACCGCCCCCTGCTCGCCGAGCTCCGCGCCCGCGACTGACTCGCGGGACCGGCCGCTAGGGTCGAGGGATGCGTATCGAGCTGACCGTGACCGAGGCCGTCGAGATCGCGCGTGCGACAGGCGGGCTGCCGCCGTACGTGCGCTCGGTGACGAGCGAGGGCGACGACGTGCGGGTCGTCGTCGACCTGCGCGAGGTGCCCGACCCGCCGTCGGCGCTCAAGCTGGCCGCCCGGCTGGTCCCGGTGGTGCGGGCGACGCTGCACGTCGAGTCGGTCGTGGCGGGCACCGCCGTGCTCGCGGTCGAGGCCAACGCCGCCGGTCTGCCCGCGCACAAGCTGCTCGGCTTCGTCGAGGCCCCGCTCCAGGGCGCGCTGCGTTCGCACGGGCTGCCGCCCCAGGCGGTGCGCGTGCTGCCCGACGCGCGGGTCGCGGTCGACGTGCAGGCCCTGCTCGGCGGCGTGCTCGAGCACTCCTTCCCGGGGTTCCAGCTCACCGAGCTCGCGTTCGCGGACGGGACGCTGCGCCTCGACGGCCGGCTCTGAGGTGAACGACGGGCCTACCGCACTCGGCTGAGGGAGCCCCCGCGCTCAGTCCTCGCGGTGGTGCAGCATGCGCGCGACCTCGGCGATGGACCCCGACAGCGACGGGTAGACGGTGAAGGCCGACGCGACGTCGTCGACCGTGAGCCGGTGGGACACGGCGAGCGTGATGGGGAACACGAGCTCGCTCGCGCGCGGCGCGACGACGACGCCACCCAGCACGACCCCGGCCTCGGGGTGGGCGAACAGCTTGACGAAGCCGTCGCGCATACCGAGCATCTTGGCGCGCGGGTTGCGCGCGAGCGGCAGCACGGTCGTGACGTACTTGCTGCTCTGCGCCTTGAGCTGCTCCTCGCTGTACCCGACGGTCGCGATCTCGGGCGCGGTGAAGATGTTCGCCGCGACGGTGCGCAGCTTGATCGGCACGACGGCGTCGCCGAGCGCGTGGGACATGGCGACGCGGCCCTGCATCGCGGCGACCGACGCCAGCGGCAGGACGCCGGTGCAGTCCCCCGCCGCGTAGATGCCGCGCACCGACGTGCGCGACACCTTGTCGACCTCGACGTGCCCGCTCGGGGTGAGCCGGACCCCGGCCTCCTCGAGGCCGAGGCCGCTCGTCGACGGGATGGCGCCGACGGCGATGAGGACGTGCGAGCCCTCGACGACGCGGCCGTCGGACAGCGTGACGCGTACACCGTCCTCGGTGCGCTCGGCGGACTCGGCGCGCGAGCGCGACATGACCGTCATGCCGCGCGAGCGGAAGACCCCCTCGAGCAGCTCGGCCGCGTCGGCGTCCTCGCCGGGCAGCACGCGGTCGCGGCTCGACACGAGCACGACGTCGGACCCCAGCGCGTTGTACGCACCCGCGAACTCGGCACCGGTGACGCCCGACCCGACGACGATCAGGCGCTCCGGGAGCTCGGACAGGTTGTAGAGCTGCGTCCAGGTGAGGATGCGCTCGCCGTCGGGCTGTGCCGTCGGCAGGACGCGCGGGGTCGCGCCGACCGCGAGGAGGATCACGTCGGCGTCGAGCACGACGGGGCCGTCCGCGCCGTCGGGAGAGTCGACGACGACGCGCGCGGGGCCGTCGAGGCGACCCGCGCCGATGACGACGCGCACGCCCTCGCGCTCGAGGCGCGCGTGGATGTCCGCCGACTGCGCGGCCGCGAGCGCCATGACGCGCGTGTTCACGGCCTCGAGGTCGACGATGTGGCGCCGCATCGCGGGGTGCTGCGCCTTGGCCGTGTCGACGGGCAGGCGGATCCCGAGCTCGGCGGCGCGCTCGGCGATGGTCATCCAGTCGGCGGTCGCGATGAGGGTCTTGGAGGGGACGACGTCGGTGAGCACGGCCGCGCCGCCGAGGCCGTGGCGCTCGACGACGGTCACGTCGGCGCCGAGCCGGCGGGCGACGAGAGCGGCCTCGTAGCCTCCGGGCCCACCTCCGAGGACGACGATGCGGGTGGCCTGGTGGTCGATGCTCGCGTGCGTCACGCCGGACATTCTGTCAGGCCGTCGCGTCCCGCGGTGTCAGCATGCGAGACACCTGGGCGGGTGAGGGCCGCGCGGCGGCGCCTCCCGCTCGTCGGGTCGCGCGCCCGGGGACGGACTAGCCTTGCGACCATGACGACGACGCCTGCGAGCACACCCCCGCTCGACGACCCCGCGACCGACCCGTTCCTCGTGGCGCGGGCCGCCGCCGACCACATCGCGCAGGCCACGGGGGTCGACGGCCACGACATGGCCCTCGTGCTCGGCTCGGGGTGGGGAGGTGCCGCGGAGCTCCTGGGTGAGGTCGTCGCCGAGGTCCCGACGCACGAGATCCCCGGCTTCTCCGCCCCCGCGGTCGCGGGCCACCTCTCGGTGACGCGGTCGATCCGGGTCGAGCGGGCGGACGGCTCGGTGCGGCACGCGCTCGTGCTCGGCTCGCGCACGCACCTGTACGAGGGCAAGGGCGTGCGTGCCGTCGTGCACGGCGTGCGCACGGCGGCCGCGACGGGCGCGGAGACGCTCATCCTCACGAACGGGTGCGGCGGCCTCAACCAGGACTGGGGCGCGGGCACGCCCGTGCTGCTCTCGGACCACATCAACCTCACGGCCCGCAGCCCGCTCGAGGGCCCCACGTTCGTCGACCTCACCGACGTCTACTCGCCGCGCCTGCGCGAGCTCGCGCACCGCGTCGACCCGACGCTCCCGGAGGGCGTGTACGCGCAGTTCCCCGGGCCCCACTACGAGACCCCGGCCGAGGTGCGCATGGCCGGGGTCCTCGGCGCCGACCTGGTCGGCATGTCGACGACGCTCGAGGCCATCGCGGCCCGCCACTGCGGCCTCGAGGTGCTCGGCGTCTCGCTCGTGACGAACCTCGCCGCCGGGATCAGCCCGACGCCGCTCTCCCACGCCGAGGTCATCGAGGCCGGCCAGGCCGCGGGACCCCGGATCAGCGCCCTCCTGGCCGACATCGCGAAGCTGGTGTGACATGACGGACCGCACCGCGGGCTACCGGACCGACCCTGCCGACGACCCGACGTTCGACCCGGGGACCGACCGCGGGGCGTTCCTCGAGCGCGTCGCCGCGTGGATCGACGACGACGTCGACGCGGGCGACCAGGACGAGCTGCGGCACCTCCTCGACCTCGCCGACTCGCCGGACCCGCGCAAGCACGACGTGCGCGTCGCGGCCCTCACCGAGCTCCAGGACCGGTTCTCGGGGCCGCTCGAGTTCGGTACGGCGGGACTGCGCGGCCGCATGGCTGCCGGTCCCCACCGCATGAACCGCGCGGTCGTCATCCGCGCGGCGGCGGGGCTGGGTGCGTACCTGCTGGCCGCGCTCGGCCCTGCGGGGGCGGGCGGGGCGGCCCGCCCGCGCGTCGTCGTCGGGTTCGACGCGCGGCACCGCTCGCGCACGTTCGCCGTCGACAGCGCGGCCGTGCTCACGGCGGCGGGGCTCGACGTCCTCGTCCTGCCCTCGGCGCTGCCGACGCCGGTGCTCGCGTTCGCGGTGCGCCACCTCGGCGCGGACGCGGGCGTCATGGTGACCGCGAGCCACAACCCGCCCGCCGACAACGGCTACAAGGTCTATCTCGGCGGGCGCGTCGTCACGGACTCCGGGCAGGGCGCCCAGATCGTGCCGCCGCACGACGCGCACATCGCCGCCGCGATCGCGGCCGTCGGCCCGGCGCGGTCGGTCCCACGTGCGGGCTCGGGGTGGACCGTCCTGGGCCGCGACGTCGTCGACGCGTACGTCCGCTCGGTCCTCGCCCTGTCGGACGGCGCCCCCCGCCGGCTCAAGGTCGTCACCACCGCGCTGCACGGCGTGGGCGGCGAGACGGTCGCGCACGTGCTGCGCGACGCGGGCTTCACGACCGTCGTCCCGGTCGAGGAGCAGCTCGACCCGAACCCCGACTTCCCGTCCGTCGCGTTCCCCAACCCGGAGGAGCCGGGCGCGATGGACCTCGCGCTCGCCGTCGCGCAGGACTCCGCGGCCGACGTCGTGCTCGCGAACGACCCCGACGCCGACCGCTGCGCGGTCGCGGTGTTCGACCCGCGCGTCGGCACCTACCAGGGCGCGGAGACCGCCCGCTCCAACGGGTGGCGCATGCTGCACGGCGACGAGGTGGGCGCGCTGCTCGGCGACGACGTCGCGCGGCGGGCCGCGGCGTCCGGCGCCGCCGGCGGGGTGCTCGCGTGCTCGGTCGTGTCCTCGCGGCTGCTCGGGAGGATCGCGGCCGCGCACGGCCTCGGCTTCGCGACGACGCTCACGGGCTTCAAGTGGATCTCGCGCGTCGACGGGCTCGTCTTCGGGTACGAGGAGGCGCTCGGCTACTGCGTCGACCCCGCGCACGTGCGCGACAAGGACGGGATCAGCGCCGCGCTGCTCGTCGCGCAGCTCGCGAACCGGCTCAAGGCCGAGGGCCGCACGCTCGTCGACGCGCTCGACGACCTGGCGCGCACGCACGATCTGCACGTGAGCGACCAGCTCTCCGCGCGGTTCACCGACCTCGACCGTATCGGCGAGACGATGACGCACCTGCGGGCCGCTCCCCCGCGCACGCTCGCGGGCGCCGGCGTCTCGGACGTCGCCGACCTGTCCGCCGGCCTGGACGGCCTGCCGCCCACCGACGGCGTACGCATCCTCACGGCCGACGGGACGCGCGTCATCGTCCGCCCGAGCGGGACCGAGCCCAAGGTGAAGTGCTACCTCGAGGTCGTGCTGCCCGTCGCGCCCGACGCCTCGCACGACGACCTCACCGCAGCCCGCGCCGCCGCGCGAGCTCGCCTCGACCGCGTGAAGGCGGACATGCAGAGGGCTCTGGGTCTGTGACCGTCGGTACGCCTCGCGGCACGCCCGCCGCGAGGCGTACCGACGGGTAACCTGGTGCGATGAGCACAACGACACCGACGTCGGTCGCCGAGACCGGCCGGGCGGGCACCGGAACGGCCCCGGCGACCCCGGGTTCGGCTGACCGGTCCGCCGCCGAGATCGCCGATCTCGCGCGCTCCGTGACGGGTTCCGCCCTCCTCGACGACACCGCCTGGCGCCGGTACCTGCACGGCCTGCCGGGCGTCGACAAGGTGGGCGCCGACGGCCGCGCGGCCGCCCTGGGCACCCGTTCGATCAAGACGACGTCCAAGGCCTGGGCGCTCGACACCATCATCCGCATGGTCGACCTGACGACGCTCGAGGGCGCGGACACCCCCGGCAAGGTGCGCGCGCTCGCCGCCAAGGCGGTCCGCCCCGAGCCCGCCGACCCGTCGTGCCCGTCCGCCGCCGCCGTGTGCGTGTACAACGACCTCGTCCCCGTCGCCGTCGAGGCGCTCGCCGGGACGGGCGTCAAGGTCGCCGCCGTCTCGACCGCGTTCCCGTCGGGCCGCGCGAGCCGCGCCGTGCGCCTCGCGGACACGCGCGACGCCGTCGAGGCGGGCGCGGACGAGATCGACATGGTCATCGACCGCGGTGCGTTCCTCTCCGGGCGCTACTCCCAGGTCTACGAGGACATCGTCGCCGTGCGCGAGGAGTGCCGGGCGAACGGGCACCACGCGCACCTCAAGGTCATCCTCGAGACCGGCGAGCTCGCCACGTACGACAACGTGCGCCGCGCGTCGTGGCTCGCGATGCTCGCGGGCGCCGACTTCATCAAGACGAGCACCGGCAAGGTCTCGCCCGCCGCGACGCTCCCCGTGACGATCGTCATGCTCGAGGCCGTGCGCGACTTCCGGGCGCTCACGGGCGTCCCGATCGGGGTCAAGCCTGCCGGCGGCATCCGCACGTCGAAGGACGCGATCAAGTACCTCGTCGCGGTCAACGAGACCGCGGGCGGCGACTGGCTCGACCCCGACTGGTTCCGGTTCGGGGCGTCGTCGCTGCTCAACGACGTGCTCATGCAGCGCAACAAGCTCGCCACGGGTGCCTACTGGGGCCCCGACTACGTGACCGTCGACTGAGCGGGACTGAAGGACACCATGACCACCACAGCAAGCACAGCCGGCTCGCCGTTCGAGTACGCGCCGGCGCCCGAGTCGCGCGCCGTCGTCGACATCGCGTCGTCGTACGGCCTGTTCATCGACGGTGAGTTCACGCCGGCGTCGGACTCCGGCTCGTTCAAGACCGTCAACCCCGCCACGGAGGAGGTCCTCGCCGAGGTCGCCGAGGCGACCGAGGAGGACGTCGACCGCGCCGTCCGTGCGGCCCGCCGCGCACAGGAGAAGGTGTGGGGCCCCATGCCGGGCCGCGAGCGCGCCAAGTATCTCTTCCGCATCGCGCGCCTGCTCGCCGAGCGCTCGCGCGAGTTCGCGGTCCTCGAGACGCTCGACAACGGCAAGCCGATCCGCGAGTCGCGCGACGTCGACGTCCCGACGGCCGCCGCGCACTTCTTCTACTACGCGGGCTGGGCCGACAAGCTCGAGCACGCGGGCTACGGCCCCGACCCGCGTCCGCACGGCGTCGCCGCCCAGGTCATCCCGTGGAACTTCCCGCTGCTCATGCTCGCGTGGAAGATCGCGCCGGCGCTCGCGACGGGCAACACGGTCGTGCTCAAGCCTGCCGAGACCACACCGCTCACGGCGCTCCTCTTCGCGGACCTGCTCCGCCAGGCCGAGCTGCCGGCCGGGGTGGTCAACATCGTCACCGGCGCGCGCGCCACCGGCTCGGCCCTGGTCAACCACCCGGACGTCGACAAGATCGCGTTCACGGGCTCGACCCCGGTCGGCAAGCGCATCGCCCAGGAGATCGCGGGCACGCGCAAGCACGCGACGCTCGAGCTCGGCGGCAAGGCCGCGAACATCGTGTTCGACGACGCGCCGATCGACCAGGCGATCGAGGGCATCGTCAACGGCATCTTCTTCAACCAGGGCCAGGTGTGCTGCGCCGGGTCCCGCCTGCTCGTGCAGGAGTCGATCGCCGAGGAGCTCGTGGACCGGCTGAAGGCGCGCCTCGGGACGCTGCGCGTCGGTGACCCCATGGACAAGAACACCGACGTCGGCGCGATCAACTCGCCGCAGCAGCTCGCGCGCATCACCGAGCTCACCGACGCGGGCACGGCCGAGGGCGCGACGCGCTGGAGCCCGGACTGCGAGCTGCCGTCGTCGGGCTACTGGTTCGCCCCGACGCTCTTCACCGGCGTCTCCGCCGCGCACCGCATCGCGCGCGAGGAGATCTTCGGCCCGGTGCTCAGCGTCCTGACGTTCCGCACGCCCGCCGAGGCCGTCGCCAAGGCGAACAACACCCCGTACGGCCTGTCGGCCGGGATCTGGACCGAGAAGGGGTCGCGCATCCTCTGGATGGCCGACCAGCTCCGCGCGGGCGTCGTGTGGTCCAACACCTTCAACCGGTTCGACCCGGCCAGCCCCTTCGGCGGCTACAAGGAGTCGGGCTACGGACGTGAGGGCGGCCGGCACGGCCTGGCGCCCTACCTGATCGAGGGGAGCACCTACTGATGGCCCGCACGACGAAGGCGCCCACCAGCGCGACCCGCACCGCGCCCGAGCGGCTGGGCGTGCGCAAGACGTACAAGCTCTACGTCGGCGGAAAGTTCCCCCGCAGCGAGTCGGGCCGCACGTACGAGGTGACGGACACCAAGGGCCGGTTCCTCGCGAACGTCGCGCAGGGCTCGCGCAAGGACGCGCGCGAGGCCGTCGTCGCCGCACGCGCCGCGCAGGCGAAGTGGGCCGGCGCGACGGCGTACAACCGCGGCCAGGTGCTCTACCGCGTCGCGGAGATGCTGGAGGGGCGCCGCGAGCAGTTCGTCGCCGAGGTCGTCGCGGGCGAGGGGCTCACAGCACGCCAGGCCGAGCTCGCGGTCTCCGAGGCGATCGACCGCTGGGTCTGGTACGCGGGCTGGACGGACAAGGTCGCGCAGGTCGCCGGCTCCGCCAACCCGGTCGCCGGACCGTACTTCAACCTGTCCTCGCCCGAGCCGACGGGCGTGGTCGTCGTCCTCGCGCCGCAGCGCTCGTCGCTGCTCGGCCTCGTCTCGACGATCGTCCCGCCGCTCGTCACGGGCAACGCGGTGATCGTCGTCGCGAGCGAGCAGCGCCCGATCCCCGCGGTCACCCTCTCCGAGGTCCTCGCGACGTCGGACGTCCCCGGCGGCGTGGTCAACGTCCTCACGGGCTTCACCAGGGAGCTCGCTCCCCCGCTCGCGTCGCACCTCGACGTCAACGCGATCGACCTCGCAGGCGCCGTCGGCGCCGAGGGCGTCGCGTGGGGCGAGCTCGAGGCCGCCGCGGCCGACTCGGTCAAGCGCGTCCTGCGCCCCGCCGTCGGCCGACGCGGCGACGACGCCGAGCCCGACTGGACCGAGGCTCCGCGGCCCCAGCGCATCCTCGCGTTCACCGAGACCAAGACGGTCTGGCACCCCAAGGGCGTCTGACCCCGCCAGCACGACCGTGGTGCCGTGATCGCGTCGGTCACGGCACCACAGTCGTGTTCGGCGACCCGGGCGGGTCTGCAGGTCCGCTCAGAGCTGGGCGCCCTGGACCTCCTGGTAGCCCGGCAGGATCACGTCGTCGACGAGCGCGCGGCGCTCGTCGTGGTGGACGAACGCGCTCCAGGCGGCGTTCATCGTCACGTCGGCGAGGTCGTCGATCGTCCACCCGGCGTGCTCGACGAGCAGCGCCATCTCCTGCGTCATCGTCGTGCGCGACATGAGCCGGTTGTCGGTGTTGAGCGTGACCGCGAAGTCGAGCTCCTTGAGGCGCGTGATCGGGTGGGCCGCGACCGACGTCGCCGCCCCGGTCTGCACGTTGGACGACGGGCACAGCTCGAGCGGGATCTGGTGGTCTCGCACCCAGTGCGCGAGGAGGCCGAGCGCGGCAGTCCCGGGCTCGCCCTCGGCGCTGTGCGGGAACTCGGGGTCGAACGTGACGTCCTCGACGATGCGCACGCCGTGGCCGATGCGGCTCGCCTGCCCGAGGTGCACGGCCTCGGCGATCGACTCCGGCCCGGCCGCCTCGCCCGCGTGGATGGTGACGGGGAAGTTCTGGTCCGCGAGGTAGCGCCAGATCTCCGCGTGGCGCGAGGGCGGGAACCCGTCCTCGGCGCCGGCGATGTCGAACCCGACGACGCCGTTGGCACGGTTCGCGACGGCGAGCTCGGCGATCTCCTGCCACCGGTCGGCGTGCCGCATGGCGGTGACGAGCTGCCCGACGCGGATGGTGCGCCCCTCGGCGGCGGCCTCGGCGACGCCCTGCTCGATGCCGGACTGCACGGCGTCGACCGTCTCCTGGAGCGTCAGCCCGCGCTGGAGGTGCTGCTCGGGGGCCCAGCGCTGCTCGGCGTACACGACGCCGTCGCGTGCGAGGTCGAGCACCGCCTCGCGCGCCACGCGGGCCAGCGCGGCCGGTGTCTGCATGACCGCGATGGTGTGGTCGAACGTCTCGAGGTAGCGCACGAGCGAACCGGAGTCGGCCGACTCGGCGAACCAGGCGCCGAGGGCCTCGGCGTCGCCCGCGGGGAGCTGGTGACCGACGTCGGCGGCGAGCTCGAGGATCGTGGCGGGGCGGAGCCCGCCGTCGAGATGGTCGTGCAGCACGACCTTGGGCAGCGAGCGGATGACGTCGACCGTCAGGGGGGCGTTCTCGGTGGTCATGCGCTCACGGTACCGGCCGGTACGCCCGCGCTCGCGCCGAGCGGTCGCCCGGTGCCTGGCCGGTCAGGCGTAGTCGTCCTCCTCGCCCGGCACGGCGGACGCCTGCTCGACGACGTCGGCCTCGTTCGCCTCGCCCTCGAGGTCGGGGCGCGCGGTGCGCGGACGGTACTCGTCGCCCTCGTGCTCGGAGTCGTCGACGCCGGGACCGGCGTCCTCCGACTCCTCGACCAGGCTCACGACCTCGTCGTCCTGCTCGACCAGGCCGGCGTCCCGCCACGCGTCGTTCCCGGGCACGGTGCTCATGGCGACTCCTCACCTGACGACTCGGCGCGCGCCACAGACGTGGCGGCGCCTCCATCCTCGCGCCGGGTGCGGGGGCTCGCCAGCCCTACCGGCCGGCGGGCAGGAGGGCCCAGCAGACGTGCGGCCAGCCCCCGAGCGCGCGTCGCACCTCCGGCGACCGCACGCCGTCCAGCAGCAACCCGGCGTCCAGGTCGTGCACGATGCCCGACGACGGCTCGTAGACCCGGCACCGGCGCGCCTGCGCGTCGGCGTCCGTGAGGAGCACGACGTGGCGCGGCACCGCCGTCGCGATCCCGAGCGCGAGGTCGCCGCCCGTGAAGAGGGGCACCGGCACACCGCGCGCGGCCGCGACGAGGGCGGCCCGGACCACCCGCTCGCTCCCAGCGCCGACGACGACGCGCTCGGCGTAGCGCACGTCCGCGTAGCACGCGGCCCGCGCGGCGCCCCACGGCGGCGTCCCGAGGGCGGCGGGCCACGGCAACGGCCCGAGGGCTCCGCGGTTGGTGCGCCGCTTCACCGCCTGCTGCAGCTCCCCGAACCGTGCCGAGCCGCCCGACCAGGACCGGCCGCCGGGCCGCGGGCCGTCCCCGGGGCGCAGGCCCGTGGCGAGCCACAGGGCGAGCACCGGGTCGCCGGCCGCGGCGAGCAGCCCGAGCACGGCCGAGCCGCACGTCGTCGCGTCGGTCTGGCGCGCGGGATCCCCGCCGAGCTCGAGCGGTCGGACCGGGCGGTCACGTGACGCCTCGGGCGCGGCACGGCCCAGCGGGTCGACGACGGCGCGCCGGGTCCTCGGGTCGAGCGCACCGAGGGTCGTGGCGAGGGCACGCACCCGCGGGACGGGGTGGCCCGCGCGGCGGGCGAGGTCGAGCGCGTGCTCCGTGCCGCCGTCGGGCCGGTAGCGGTCACCGGGCGGTGGTCCCGGCACCGCACGGGCGGGCACGAGCCGCGCGAGGTCGGTGACACGGATCGCGCCGAGCGCGCCGGAGGCTTTCATGCCGCTCCCCACGCCCGGCCGAGCGCCCAGACGGCGCCCACGAGGGCGAGCACGACGACGAGGCTCGCGACGCGCACGAGGAACGACCACGAGTACAGACGGCCGCTCCCGGGCAGCCCGCCGGTCGGGGTCCGGAGCACGGCGGGAACCAGCGCCAGGACGCCGACGGCGACCGCCGCGCACACGGTCACCGTGGACCCGGAACGGAGGCCGGCGGCCGCGAGGACGAGCGACCCGACGACCACGCCGAGCACCGTCCGCTGCCACGCGAGCGCCGTGCGCTCGGGCTGCAGCCCTTCGTCGCGGGGCGAGGGAGCCGGCTGCTCGGGGGCGGCGCTCATGACCCGGTCGCCGACCCGACGGCGTACCCCGCGAGCAGGAGCGCGAGGATCACGACGCCGACGACGAGCACGGGCAGCCCGCTCGGCGCGGGCAGCCGCCGGCGCAGGCGCAGCGCACGCTCGTTGCGTCGCCAGGCGACGAGCGCATAGCCCGCGAACCCCGCGCCGGCGAGGCACGCGACGCCGGCGACGACGTCGAGCACGCCCGGCATGTCGGCGAACGTCGCGAAGGACGTCAGCGCGACGCCGCCCGCGACGAGTCCCAGCCCTGTCCGGACCCACGCGAGCGCGGTGCGCTCGTTCGCGAGGCTGAACCGCGCGTCGGGCTCGGTCCCCACCCCGTACACCGAGCGGGGCCGGCGCACGTCGGCCGGTGCCTCGCCGCCCGCCTGGACGTCCTGCTCGTCACCGCCCACGGTCAGCGCACGCCCACGTCAGTCCACGCGGTCCAGGACGACCGGTCGACGCTCGACGACGGTGCCCGGGTCCGCGATCGCCCACGCCCCCTCGAGCGCCTGCACGGCCCGCTCGAAGCGCTCGGGCGTGTCCGTGTGCAGCGTCATGAGGTGCTGCCCCTTGCGCACGGTGTCCCCCGGCTTGGCGAACAGCTCGACGCCCGCTCCCGCCTGCACGGGGTCCTCCTTGCGCGCGCGCCCCGCGCCCAGGCGCCACGCGGCGACCCCGACGGCGTACGCGTCGAGCCGCTCGAGGACGCCGTCGCGGTCGGCGACGACGTGCTCCCGCTCGCGCGCCACCGGCAGCGGGGCACGCGAGTCGCCGCCCTGCTCGGCGATCATCTCGCGCCACTTGTCGAGCGCGCGGCCGCCCACGAGCGCGTGCCGCACGTCGTCCTCGTCCTGCGGGCGGCCCGCGCCGGCGAGCATCTCGAGAGCGAGCGCGACCGTGAGGTCCACGACGTCCTGCGGACCGCCGCCCTTCATCACCTCGACCGACTCGCGCACCTCGAGCGCGTTGCCCGCGGTCAGGCCGAGCGGCGTCGACATGTCCGTGAGCAGCGCGACCGTGCGCACACCGGCGTCGGTCCCGAGGTCGACCATGGTCCGCGCGAGCTCGCGTGCCGAGCCGAGCTCCTTCATGAACGCGCCGGACCCGACCTTGACGTCGAGCACCAGCGCCCCGGTGCCCTCCGCGATCTTCTTGCTCATGATCGAGCTCGCGATGAGCGGGATGGACTCGACCGTGCCCGTGACGTCGCGCAGCGCATACAGGAGCCGGTCCGCGGGCGCGAGGCCGGAGCCCGCCTGGCAGATCACCGCGCCGACGTGCTCGAGCGCGTTCATCATCTGCTCGTTGGTCAGCGCCGCGCGCCAGCCCGGGATCGCCTCGAGCTTGTCGAGCGTGCCGCCCGTGTGCCCGAGGCCGCGCCCGGACAGCTGCGGCACCGCGACGCCGTACACCGCGACGAGCGGCGCGAGCGGCAGCGTGATCTTGTCCCCCACGCCTCCGGTCGAGTGCTTGTCCGCGGTCGGTCGCGAGAGCCCCGAGAAGTCCATCCGCTCGCCCGAGGCGATCATCGCCTGCGTCCAGCGGCCGATCTCGGTCCGGTCCATGCCGTTGAGGTAGATCGCCATCGCGAGCGCGGCCATCTGCTCCTCGGCGACGACGCCGCGCGTGTAGGCGTCGATCACCCAGTCGATCTGTGCCGCGTCGAGCCGCACGCCGTCGCGCTTCGTCCGGATGACGTCGACGGCGTCGAACGGCTCGGGAGCCGGCCCCTCGCCGTCCGCTCCCCCGGCGTCGCCGTCGGCCCCGACGGGCGCCTCCGCCGTCGCGTCCTGGTCCTCGGTCCCGCCACCCTGCGGGGTCACGTCGTCGCTGGTCACGAGCGCTCCTCCAGATCCTCGGGCCCGAAGGCGTCGGGCAGCACGTCCCTCATCGTCTTGATACCACGCACGGTGTCGACCAGCAGGTCGGGGCCCCCGTGCTCCCACAGGAGCTGTCGGCAGCGCCCGCACGGCATGAGCGTGGCCCCGTGCCGGTCGACGCACGCGAACGCGACGAGTCGGCCCCCGCCCGTCCCGACGAGCGAGCTCACGAGCGAGCACTCGGCGCACAGCGTCACGCCGTAGGCGGCGTTCTCCACGTTGCACCCGACGACGACGCGCCCGTCGTCCACGAGCGCGGCGGCGCCCACCGGGAAGCCTGAGTAGGGGGCGTACGCGCGGGTCATGATCTCGCGCGCGGTGTCGCGCAGGGCGTCCCAGTCGACGGTCGGCCCGACGGCGGTCCCGCCCTGGTCCGTCCCCTCGCCCGGCCGGGGCTCGGCGTCGTGCACGTGCGGCAGGTCTGTCATCGGCACCGTGACCTCACTTCACGTAGGGGATGCCCTCGGCGGCCGGCGGGCGCACGCGCCCGACGAGACCCGCGACGGCGAAGATCGTCACGACGTACGGCGTCATGAGCATGATCTGGCTCGGGATCGGCGTGCCGACGATGCCGAGCACCGTCTGCAGGTTGTCGGAGAAGCCGAACAGGAGCGCCGCGACGAGCGCGCCGACGGGGTTCCACCGGCCGAGGATCATGGCCGCGAGAGCGATGAAGCCCTTGCCGCCGGTCATCTCCTTGCCGAACGCGAGGCCCGCAGCGACCGTGAAGAACGCGCCGCCGAGGCCGGCGACCGCGCCGCCGAGGATCGTGTTGCGCACGCGGGTCGCGTTGACCTTGATCCCCACCGTGTCGGCGGCCTTGGGGTGCTCGCCGACCGCGCGCAGGCGCAGGCCCCAGCGGCTCCGGAAGAGGAAGACCTGGAGCAGGATCACGACGACGTACATGATGTAGACGAGCAGCGTCTGGCGGAAGAGCACGGGGCCCACGACGGGGATCTGCGAGAGCACCGGGATCTCGATCACGGGGAGCGGGGTCCGCGTGTTCCACGTACCCGGGTCCTCCGTGAGCACCGTGGAGTACAGGTAGCTCGTCACGCCCACGACGAGCACGTTGAGCACGACGCCGACGATGATCTGGTTCACCCAGTACTTCACCGAGAAGATCACGAGCAGCACGCCCACGAGGGCACCCGCGATCGGGGCGGCGATGAGACCCGCGTACGCGGACGACGTCAGCGACGCGACGACCGCGGCGAGGAACGCCCCGGCGAGGAGCTGGCCCTCGATCGCGATGTTGATGATGCCGACGCGCTCGCACAGCACGCCCGAGAGCGCCCCGAACACGAGCGGGACCGCCAGGAAGAGCGAGCCCTGCAGCAGCCCCGTGAGCGGGATCGCGGACTTGCCCGCCCCCGCCCAGCTCAGGAAGGCGAAGACCACGGCGACGCCGAACACGATGGGGAGCCAGACGCCGACCTTGCGCCGGTCGCGCGCCGCCCAGAAGGACAGCCCTGCGAGCAGGAGCGCGAGGATCGACAGGAACAGGGCCGCTCCCGTCGAGCTGACCGTGATCGGCTCGATCTGGAAGAAGTCGTTCGCCGTCGAGAGGCGGAACGTCGTCTGCTGCCCGCCGGCGGGGAGCAGGGCGAAGAAGACCAGTGACAGCAGCCCGATGACCGTGTACGCGACGGGGGCCTTCCAGCTGATGGGCGGCAGCGGCTTCGCCGCGCGCTCCGGCGCGGCGGCCGGCGCCGGGGTGGTGGTCGCGGTGCTCATGCTCCGACCTCCTGCGTCGTCGTGGTGGTCGTGCCCGCCTTGGCCCGCCGCCGCGCGGCGTGCCGCTCGGCGCGCGTCGGGCCACCCGGGGTGGGGAGCCGGAAGATCGCCCGCACGAGCGGCGGGGCGGCGATGAAGAGCACGATGAGGGACTGCACGACGAGCACGATGTCGATCGGCGTCCCGGTACGTGCCTGCATCGCGAAGCCGCCCGCGCGGAGGGCGCCGAAGAGCAGACCGGCGAGCACGGTCCCGAGCGGCCGGGAGCGACCGAGGAGCGCCACGGTGATCGCGTCGAACCCGAAGCTCGCGGCGACGCCCGCGGTGAGGACCTTCTCGGTGCCGAGCACCTGCGCAGCACCGCCGAGACCCGCGAGCGCACCGGCGATGGCCATGACCCAGACAGTCACCCACGCCACGGAGATGCCCGCCGTGCGCGCCGCGTGCGGGTTCTCGCCGACAGCGCGGAAACGGAAGCCGAGCGTCGAGCGCTCCATGAGCCACCACACGCCCACGGCCACGAGCAGGGCCAGCACGAAGCCGAGGTGCAGGCGGAAGCCCTCGCCGAGCAGCAGCGGGAACGTGGCCGAGCTCGGGATGGGCGGGCTGATCGGGTTGCTGCTGCCCGGGCGCTGGAACGCGGGCGTCGTGAGCAGGTACGCCACGAGGTAGACCGCGATGTTGTTGAGCATGATCGTGACGATCACCTCGTGCGCGCCCGTCCTGGCCTTGAGCACACCCGCGATGCTCGCCCAGATCGCCCCGCCGAGCGCGGCACCGAGGACCGCGAGCAGCAGGTGCAGGCCGGGGGGCAGGGAGAACGTGAAGCCGATGAACCCGGCGAAGATGCCGCCCAGGATGATCTGGCCCTGCGCACCGATGTTGAACAGGCCGGCGCGGAACCCGATGCCGAGGCCGAGGCCCGCGAGGATGAGAGGGGTCGAGACCGTCATGGTCTCGGTCAGCGGGCGGAGGGCCCGCTGGAGGTCGGGCGCCTGGAAGTTGATGACGGCGCCCTGGAAGAGCGCGCTGTAGGCGCCGAACACGGCGTTCCAGACGGCCTCGAAGAAGTCCGCCGGCCGCGCGAAGAAGTAGGTCGCGGCCTCCTGGACCTCCGGGTCGGCCGCCGCGATGAGCACGCCGCCGAGGACGAGGGCCGCGACGATCGCGAGCAGCGAGACGAGCCAGCTGCTCTCCAGCATCTCGCGCAGGATGCTCGCTCCGGCCGGCGGCCGGGGCTTCGTGGTGTCGCTCGGCGGCGCGGGCGTCGGCGGGACGGCCGCCGCGTCGTCGGGCATGGCCTGCTGGGTCACTGGATCTCCTCCTCGCGGGCGTCGGCGTCGGCCAGGTCGACGTCGACCCCGGCGCTCGACGGCGCGTCTCCCGCCTCGATGTCGGCCTCGCCGAGGGTGGTGCGGTGCTCGGCCGCCTGCGCGACGGCCTCGTCGAGCGGGACCCCCGCCATCATGAGCCCCAGCACGTCGCGGTCCGTGCCGCCGGGGACGACGCCGACGATGCGGCCGCGGTACATCACGGCGATCCGGTCCGCGAGGGCGAGCACCTCGTCGAGCTCGGTCGAGACGATGATCACCGGGGTGCCGTTGTCGCGCTCCTCGACGACGCGCTTGTGGACGAACTCGATCGACCCGACGTCGAGCCCGCGCGTCGGCTGCGACGCGATGAGCAGGCGCAGCGGGCGCGACATCTCGCGCGCGAGGACGACCTTCTGCTGGTTGCCGCCGGAGAGGTTCCCGGCGGGCACCTCGACCGTCTGGGTGCGGACGTCGAACTCGACCACCCGCTGCTCGGCGTTGTCGCGGATCGCGGCCCGGTTGAGCGCGCCGCCGCGCGAGTAGGGGGGACGGTCGAAGAGGTCGAGGACGAGGTTCTCCTCGACGGAGAACGTCCCGACGATGCCGTCCGTGCTCCGGTCCTCCGGCACGTACCCGACACCGGCAGCGAGGACGTCCGACACCCCGCGGCCGACGAGCTCCTTGCCGTCGAGCGTGATGGAGCCGGCGACAGGCTTGCGCAGGCCCACGATCGTCTCGGTGAGCTCGGTCTGCCCGTTGCCCTGGACGCCCGCGAGGACGAGGATCTCGCCCCGCGCGACGTCGAGGCTCACGCGGTCGACGACCGCGGTGTCGAGGTCGTCCATGACCGTGAGGTCGGTGACCCGGAACGTCGCGTCGCCCGGCTCGGCGGGCGCCTTCTCCACGCCGAGCGAGACGGACCGGCCGACCATGAGGGACGCGAGCTCGGTCTCGCTCGCGCTCGGGTCCGCGGTCCCCACGACCTTCCCGCGACGGATGACCGTGATGCGGTCCGCCACGGCGCGCACCTCGCGCAGCTTGTGCGTGATGAAGACGATCGACGTCCCCGCGGCCTTGAGCTGGCGCATGATCGCGATGAGCTCGTCGGTCTCCTGCGGGGTCAGGACCGCGGTCGGCTCGTCGAGGATGAGCACGCGCGCGTCGCGCGAGAGCGCCTTGATGATCTCGACGCGCTGCTGCACGCCGACCGGGATGTCCTCGACCATCGCGTCCGGGTCGACCTCGAACCCGAAGCGGTCGGAGATCTCCTGGACCAGCCGCCGCGCACGTCGGGCGTCGATGAGACCGGCGCCCTTCACGGGCTCGTGCCCGAGCGCGACGTTCTCCGCCACCGAGAACACCGGGACCAGCATGAAGTGCTGGTGCACCATCCCGATCCCTGCCGCCATGGCGTCGCCGGGCCCGGTGAATGCGACCGGCTGGTCGTCGACGAGGATCTCGCCGTCGTCCGGGTCGTACAGGCCGTACAGCACGTTCATGAGCGTGCTCTTGCCCGCACCGTTCTCGCCCAGCAGGGCGTGGATCTCGCCTGGCTCGATCACCAGGTCGATGTGGTCGTTCGCGACCAGGGACCCGAACACCTTCGTGATCCCGCGCAGCTCCAGCTTCACCGGGCGGCCTCTCTGAGAACAGGGAACTCCATCGAACCGTACTTCTGTCGCGTCGTCGCCTCGTGCGTCGCCTCATGACGACGGTGGCCCGGGCGGGCTCGCCCGGGCCACCGTCCCGCCGGTCCCGGCCGCCGCAGCGGGCACGGGACCGACGGTCTCAGAGAGTCGTCACGGAGTGTTGGTCGACTCCACGACCAGGTCCCCGGCGATGATCTGCTCCTGGTACTGGGCGAGCATGTCCTGCAGCTCGGCCGGCACCTTGTCCTCGAAGTCGTGGAACGGCGCGAGGCCGACGCCCTCGTTCTCGAGCGTGCCCACGTAGGGCTCGTTGGTGAAGTTGCCGTCGACCGACTCGCTCACCGTGTCGAAGACCGCCGGACCGATCTGCTTCATCACCGAGGTGATGATGATGTCGCCGTACTCCGTCGTGAGGAAGCCGTCCGAGTCGACCCAGATGATCTTCGCGCCACCGCTCTGCGCGGCGGCCGCCGCACCGAGACCCACCGGGCCGGCGACGGGCATGATGATGTCCGCGCCCTGGTCGATGAAGCCCTGCGCGAGGTTCTGGCCGTTCGCCTGGTTCTCGAAGTCACCGGTGAAGGAGCCCGTCTGGGCCTCCTTGTCCCAGCCGAGGGTCTTGACCTCGGTGCCGTTGTCCTCGTTGTACTTCGCGACGCCGTCGACGAAGCCGTCCATGAAGATGGCGACCGACGGGATCTGGATGCCGCCGAACGTGGCGACCGTGCCCGTCTCGGTCATGCCCGCCGCGAGGTAGCCCGCGAGGAACGCGGCCTCGGCCGTGTTGAAGAGGATCGGCTTGGCGTTGTCGATCTCGACCGGGTTGAAGTCCGCGTCGGAGAACGACGAGTCGATGAGGGCGAAGTTCGTGTCGGGGTTCGCCTCCGCCGCCGCCTGGATCGGGTCCTCGAGGAGGAACCCGACGCCGATGACGAGGTTGCAGCCCTGCTGGACGAGGTTGTCGATGTTCGGCGCGTAGTCCGTGTCCGCCGAGGACTCGACCTCGGTGGCCGTGATCCCCAGCTCGGACTCCGCCTGCTCCAGGCCCTCGAAACCGGCCTGGTTGAAGGACTGGTCGTCGAAACCGCCGGCGTCGGACACCATGCACGCGGAGAAGTCGGAGTTGCCGCCCGCGGTGTCGTCGCCGCCGCCGGTCGTCTCGTCGTCCTCGGGTGCGGCGCCGCACGCGGCCAGCGCGAGCGCGGCGACGGCCGCGAGCGCGGTGACCTGAGTCGCTCTCTTCACCTGATAGCTCCTGTCGTTCTCGTAGCAGGGCCGCGCAGGGAAGGACCCCTGGGCCCTCCCGAGCGCCCTTGCACGGGAGGACCGGTCCGTCGGCCTCTATAGGACCGAACACTAATCAGCCGGAGGGGTCTTGCACGTTACTTGTCGGTAACGCCGCTGCTTCGTTATGCAAGCGTCACTTTGCGTCTGAGGCGTGACACACCCCTGTCCACGGGTCGGGACCGCTTCACCCGTCCTGACCGGCGGCGACACGGGCGAGCAGGCGCATCCCCGCGTCCACCGCGCGCTCGTCGACCTGCAGGTCGCCCTGGTGGATGTCGTAGCTGCGCCCTCCGGGGGTCCGCGTGCCCAGCCGCGCCATCGCGCCCGGGACCTTCGTGAGGTACCAGGCGAAGTCCTCGCCGCCGAGCGACTGCTCGGTCAGGAGGATCGAGTCCGGGCCGAGGACGTCGCGCGCCGCGGCCTCCAGCAGCCCCGTGCAGCGCTCGTCGTTCTCCACGGGCGGGACGCCGCGCGTGTGGTGGACGGTCACCTCGACCTCGTAGGGCGCGACGACCTGCTCGACGGCGTCGTGCAGCACCTGCCCCGCGAACTCCCACGCGCGCACGTCCAGGCAGCGCAGCGTCCCGCGCACCGTCCCGGTGCTCGGGATCGCGTTGTGCGCGGACCCCGCGTGCACGGCGCCCCACGTGAGGTTCACGCCCGAGCGGGGGTCGAGCCGCCGGCCGAGCACCGCGGGGACCTGGGTGATGACCTGGCCCAGCGCGTAGACCACGTCACCCGTGAGGTGCGGGCGCGAGGTGTGCCCCCCGGGCGACGCGATCGTCACCGAGACCTCGTCGGACGCCGACGTGATCGGACCGATGCGCGTCCCGATGCGTCCGACGTCGACCTTGGGGTCGCAGTGCACCGCGTAGATCTCGTCGACGCCGTCCATGGCGCCCGCGGCGAGGACGTCGAGCGACCCGCCGGGCTGGACCTCCTCCGCGGGCTGGAAGACGAGCCGCACGCCGCGGCGCAGCTCCCCCTGCGCGTGGAGGTCGGCGAGGACCAGGCCGGCCCCCAGCACCACCGCGGTGTGCACGTCGTGGCCGCAGGCGTGCGCCACGCCGGGGACCGTCGAGGCCCACGGGAGGTCGCACCTGTCCTGCAGCGGCAGCGCGTCGAGGTCGGCGCGCAGGGCCACGCGGCCGGGCGACGGCGCGTCGTCGGGCGTCCCGGTGGCCGTCACGTCCCCCGGCGCAGGGCCGACGTCGCACACGAGGCCCGTGCCGGGCAGGAGCCGCGGCTCGAGCCCCGCGGCCCGCAGCCGGTCGGCGAGGAGCGCCGTCGTCCGCGTCTCGGCGCGCGAGACCTCCGGGTGGGCGTGGATGTCGCGGCGGATCGCCACGACCTCGTCCACGTGGCGCGCGGCGGCGGCGGCGATGCGGGCGGCGACTGTCACGTCGGCGGTCACAGGAGCTCGTCCATCCCGAGCTCGCGCACCGTCTCGACCATCGACTTCACCTGCTGGGCCCGGGCACGCGTGGTGACGAGCAGCGCGTCCGGGGTGTCCACGACCACGACGTCGTCGAGGCCCAGCACCGTGACGACCCGGTCGCTCGCCGGCACGACCACGGACCCTGCGCTCTCCCGACGGACGACGCGGCCCGTGTCGCCGAGGACCTTCGAACCGGCACCGTCGACCGAGGGCAGCAGCGCGGCGAGCGAGTTGAAGTCGCCCACGTCGTCCCACCCGAACGTGCCGGGCACCACCGCCACGCCGCCGACGGCGGCGACCGGCTCCGCGACGGCATGGTCGATCGCGATCCGCTCGAGCGCGGGCCAGCGCTCGGCGAGCACGCGATCGCGGTCGGGGCCGTCCCACGCCGCGGCGATCGCGCGCAGGCCGTCGTGCAGGTCCGGACGCTGGTCCGCGAGGTGTCCCAGGAGGACGGACGACCGGACGATGAACATGCCGGCGTTCCAGCGGTACTCGCCGGACGCGAGGTAGCGCTGCGCGGTCGCCGCGTCGGGCTTCTCCGTGAACCCGCGCACGTGCTGCGCGCTCGGAGCGCCCTCGACGCCGAGCGGGGCGCCGCTGTGCACGTACCCGAAGGCCGTCGAGGGCCGCGAGGCCGCGATCCCGATCGTCACGACGTACCCCGCGCGCGCGGCCTCCACCGCCTGACGCACCGACGACTCGAACGCGTCCCGGCCCGTGATGACCTGGTCCGCGGCGAACGACCCCACCACGACGTCGCCGTGCCGCGCCTCGAGCACCGCCGCGGCGAGCCCGATGGCCGCCATCGAGTCACGGGGCGACGGCTCCGCCAGGACGTTCTCGGCCGGGAGCCCCGGGAGCTGCGTCCGCGCGGCGGCGACGTGGCGGTCCCCGGTGACGAGGACCACGCCCTGCTCCCCCGCGAGCGGGACGAGCCGGTCGACCGTCGCCTGGAGCAACGACCGGCCCGAGCCGGTGAGGTCGAGGAGGAACTTGGGCGAGCCCGCGCGCGAGAGCGGCCACAGCCGCGTGCCCGCCCCTCCCGCCGGGACGACGGCGTGGAAGCCGGGGATCGGCGACGCGGCCGCGGCGGACGAGGGGTGAGGCGAAGAGGCCATGGGGGCAGCATAGTGAGGCGCGCAGTTCCCCCGCGGGCTGTGGGATCAGTCACAAACCCCCCGCGCAAGGGCGTTCCGCCGCCTCAGGCGGTCCGCATCATGACGCCGATGTCACTATGGTGGAAGCCCAGAGACCGATGCCGACGACGGTCCCGCGGTCCGGACTGAGGGAGTTCCGGGCCACGTCCGGAACGTGACATCTCCCCCTGATCTCGCCACAGGAGGCCCCCAAAGTGCCCAGTGCACCAGCTGGCACGCTCTACCGCGGCCGTGAAGGCATGTGGTCGTGGGTCGCGCATCGCGTGACCGGCGTGCTCATCTTCTTCTTCCTGCTCGTCCACGTGCTCGACACGGCGCTCGTCCGGGTGTCGCCCGAGGCCTACAACGCCGTCATCGGGACGTACCAGACGCCGATCATGGGCCTGGGCGAGGCGGGACTGGTCGCGGCCATCGTGTTCCACGCCTTCAACGGCATCCGCATCATCCTCGTCGACTTCTGGGCCAAGGGCCCGCGGTACCAGCGCACCATGCTCTGGGTCGTCGTCGGCCTCTTCGTCGTGACGATGGCCGGCTTCCTGCCGCGTCATCTCATGAACGTCTTCGGAGGGGGGCACTGATGGCCGCCGCACCCACGGTCGAGGTCGCGAGCCCGCGCGACCCCTACAAGCGCCGCAAGGCCACGCGCAGCAACTACGAGCTGTACAGCTGGATCTTCATGCGCGCGTCCGGCGTCGTGCTGATCGTCCTCATCTTCGGGCACCTCTTCGTCAACCTCATGGTCGGCGAGGGCGTGCACGCGATCGACTTCGGTTTCGTCGCCGGCAAGTGGGCCTCGCCGTTCTGGCAGATCTGGGACCTGCTCATGCTGTGGCTGGCCATGTTCCACGGCACCAACGGCGTGCGCACGATCATCAACGACTACGCCGAGCGTGACGGCACTCGCCTCGTCCTCAAGCTCGCGCTGTACCTCGCGTTCACGATCGTCACGGTCCTCGGCACGCTCGTGATCTTCACGTTCGACCCGTGCCCCGCGAACGCTCCTGCCGAGCTGCTCGCGTCGTTCTGCACGGCCTGAGCACACCCCGCAACTCGCCCCCGTCTTCACGCTCCACCCGGCTCTCTCCCAGGAGGCATCGACCCCGATGCAAACCCATCAGTACGACGTCGTCATCGTCGGCGCAGGCGGCGCCGGGATGCGCGCGGCGCTGGAGTCGTCCGGCAAGGTCCGCACGGCCGTCATCTCCAAGCTGTACCCCACGCGCTCGCACACGGGCGCCGCGCAGGGTGGCATGTGCGCCGCCCTCGCGAACGTGGAGGAGGACAACTGGGAGTGGCACACGTTCGACACGGTCAAGGGCGGCGACTACCTCGTCGACCAGGACGCCGCGGAGATCATGGCCAAGGAGGCCATCGACGCGGTCCTCGACCTCGAGCGCATGGGCCTGCCGTTCAACCGCACGCCCGAGGGTCGTATCGACCAGCGCCGGTTCGGCGGGCACACCCGCAACCACGGCGAGGCCGCGGTGCGCCGCTCGTGCTACGCCGCGGACCGCACCGGCCACATGATCCTCCAGACGCTCTACCAGCAGTGCGTCAAGCAGGACGTCGAGTTCTTCAACGAGTTCTACGTCCTCGACCTCATCACGGACCACGACCTGTCGACGGGCGAGATCCCCGACGGCGAGCCGGTCACCGCGACCGGTGTCGTCGCCTACGACCTCGCGACCGGCGAGATCCACGTGTTCCAGGCGAAGGCGATCATCTTCGCCACCGGCGGCGCGGGCAAGATCTTCAAGACGACGTCGAACGCGCACACGCTCACGGGCGACGGCATGGCTCTCGCGTACCGCCGCGGCCTGCCCCTGGAGGACATGGAGTTCTTCCAGTTCCACCCGACCGGCCTCGCCGGCCTCGGCATCCTCCTGTCCGAGGCCGCGCGCGGCGAGGGCGGCATCCTCCGCAACGCCGACGGCGAGCGGTTCATGGAGCGCTACGCCCCGACGATCAAGGACCTCGCCCCGCGCGACATCGTCGCCCGGTCGATGGCGAACGAGGTCCGGGAGGGCCGCGGCGCCGGGCCGAACAAGGACTACGTCCTGCTCGACCTCACGCACCTCGAGCCCGCGCACATCGACGCAAAGCTCCCGGACATCACCGAGTTCGCCCGGACCTACCTGGGCATCGAGCCGTACACCGAGCCGGTGCCCGTGTACCCCACCGCGCACTACGCGATGGGCGGCATCCCGACCAACGTCGAGGCCGAGGTCCTGCGCGACAGCCACAACGTCGTCAAGGGCCTCTACGCCGCCGGCGAGGTCGCGTGCGTCAGCGTCCACGGCTCCAACCGCCTCGGCACCAACTCGCTGCTCGACATCAACGTCTTCGGCAAGCGCGCGGGCCGCACCGCCGCCGCGTACGCCGCGACGGCCTCGTACAGCGAGCTCCCGGAGAACCCCGCCGCGGCCGTCGTCGCGCAGCTCGAGGAGATGCGGAACCGGCCCGACGGCGAGCGCGTCGCCGACGTGCGCAAGGCGCTCCAGGAGACCATGGACGCCAACGCCCAGGTGTTCCGCACCGGCGAGTCGCTCAACCAGGCCCTCGCGGACATCCGCGACCTGCAGAAGCGGTACAAGAACGTCTCGGTCCAGGACAAGGGCCGGATGTTCAACACCGACCTGCTCGAGGCCATCGAGCTCGGCTTCCTCCTCGACATCGCCGAGGTCACGGTCGTCGCGGCGATCAACCGCAAGGAGTCGCGCGGTGGTCACTACCGCGAGGACTTCCCGGACCGCGACGACGCCAACTACATGCTGCACACGATGGCGTACCGCCGCCCCACGTCGGCCAGCGACGTCGCCGACGGTCACGTCGCCGGCTACTTCGACCACGTCGAGGCGTTCGACGGCTACAAGGTCGCCCTGGGCTCCAAGCCCGTCACCCAGACCCGGTACGAGCCCATGGAGCGGAAGTACTGATGACTGCCACACTCGAGAGCCCCGCCACCGAGGCCAAGGCCGGCGAGATCCCCTCGTTCGAGGTCACCCTCCGCATCAGGCGCTACCTCCCCGAGTCGGAGCACGGCGAGGACGCGTACTGGGACGAGTTCACCGTCCTGGCCCACGGCACCGACCGCGTGCTCGACGCCCTGCACAAGATCAAGTGGGAGAACGACGGCTCGCTCACGTTCCGTCGCTCGTGCGCGCACGGCGTGTGCGGCTCCGACGCGATGCGCATCAACGGCCGCAACCGCCTCGCGTGCAAGACGCTGCTCAAGGACGTCAACCCCGACAAGCCCATCACGGTCGAGCCCATCAAGGGCCTGCCCGTGGTCAAGGACCTCGTCGTGGACATGGAGCCGTTCTTCGCGTCCTACCGCGAGATCATGCCGTTCCTCATCACGTCCGGGAACGAGCCCAGCAAGGAGCGCATCCAGTCCGCCGCGCAGCGTGAGCGCTTCGACGACACGACCAAGTGCATCCTGTGCGCCGCGTGCACGTCGTCGTGCCCCGTGTTCTGGACCGACGGCCAGTACTTCGGCCCCGCCGCCATCGTCAACGCGCACCGGTTCATCTTCGACAGCCGCGACGAGGGTGCCACGCAGCGCCTCGAGATCCTCAACGACAAGGAGGGCGTGTGGCGCTGCCGCACGACCTTCAACTGCACCGAGGCCTGCCCCCGCGGCATCGAGGTCACGAAGGCCATCCAGGAGGTCAAGCGCGCGATGATCACGCGCGCCTTCTGAGATCTCTCGCACGTCCCGCACGGAGGGCGCCGACCAGCATGGTCGGCGCCCTCCGTCGTGCACGGGGGCACGGTCCGCATGGTCGGGTCGGGATGGCCGGTGGCGGCGGGGTTCCCCGCCTGAGTGGCTGTGCCTGGTGGCCGGTTGCTACGTGCCGCGCGGGAGGCGGGCGCGGCGGACGCCGCGCACGATCGGGCTCCAGGGCCTGCCGGACCCCTGGCCGGCACGGAGTCGTTCCTCCACCGAGACGAGCACGACCGCCGAGCGCGCGGCGTCCTCGGTCGCCGCGTGCCGCGCGGCGCGCACGTGCCGCGCGTCGGTCGTGGGGGTGCCGTCGACGACCGGGAGCTCGGGGCGGCCGTCACGAGCGTGCCGGGGTCCGTCGGGCTCCGGGTCGGGCGGGCGGGGCGGGTTCGCCATCCAGGCGCACACCGCGAGGAGGATGCGCGCGGTGAAGTTCACGAGGACGAGGAGCGTGACGAGGACGGCGAAGGACGCGAGGAGCGCGTTCCTGCTGGCGCTGCCCGCGACGAACGACGACCCGAGGTAGCGGAGCACCCCGAACGCGACCGCGGCGGTGAGCGACCCGACGAGGAGGTCGCGGCGGCGGACGTGGACACCGGCCAGCAGCGTGACCACCACGACGACGACCAGGGCGTCGAGCAGGATGCTCACCACCAGTCCGGCCCCCGTCACGAGGATCGCGGGCCCGCCCGAGATCCCGAGCGCCTCCAGCACCTTGTAGCCGATCGTGGAGACGGCGATGCTGGCGACAGCGGAGACGAGCATGCTGAGCGCCAGGAGGAAGAACCCGAGGAGGGCACGCGCCCGGGCGAGCACGGGGCTCTGGCCGACGTCGCTGACGCCGAACATCGTCCGGACGGCGCCGCGCAGGTGGTACATGAAGGAGACGACGGAGAAGAGCAGCACGACTCCGGCCACGATGCTCGTGACGCTGAGCCCGGCGTCGAGGAGCAGGAGATCGGGATCGATCACGCCCGGCGTCCCGTCGACCGCGATGAGGCCGGGGACGAGCTCGTTGATCTCGCCGAAGACGGCGTCCATGAGCTCCTGGCTGCCGCCGAGGACCCGCATGAAGACCGTGTAGCCGATCGTCAGCGCGGCGAAGAGGGAGAACAGGGCGGAGTAGGCGATGCCGCCGCACAGCAGCGCGCCGCGGGCGTAGAGGTAGCGGTAGGTCGCGCGCCCTGCGCGGCTGTCCTTCCACCACTCGACGAGCACCTCGACGCGCTCCCTCGTGCGCCGGACGACGCTGGGGGCGGCGGAGGGGGGCGGCGTCACGCCCCGAACCTTACGAGGCGGTCGCGGTCCCGGCATCCGCGGTGAGCGGGAAGACCTGCTCCGGGCGCCACACGCCGTCGTCGCCGTGCTCGTAGAGGGAGAACCCGGCGACCTCGAACCGCGCCTCGTAGGTCGCCATCTCGTCGAACGCGGCGTCGAGCGCGGCGTCCGGCACCTCGTGCGCGACGGTCACGTGCGGGTGGTAGTTGAACCGGAGGTCCTGGGCGAGCGGACCGGTACGGATGGTGCTCTCGAGGTGCTCGCACTCGGCGATGCCCTCGACCACCTGGATGAAGACCACGGGGGAGATCGGGCGGAACGTGGCGGAGCCACGCAGGTGGACCCGGAACGGTGCGGCGGTGGTGGCGACCGCGGCGAGGTGCGACCGTGCCGCGTCGAGCTCGGCCGGGTCGAGCACCGTCGGCCCGAGGAGCGTGACGTGGGGCGGGATCGACCGTGCGAGCGGGTCGCCGAACCGTGCGCGCGCGTCCTGGAGCTGCGTCGCGAACGGTTCGGGCACCTCGATCGCGATGCCGATCCGCACCTGGTCCGGCCCACGCTCCGGGAGGTTCACGCGGTCGGCCCTCCGACGGGCAGGAGGCCGACGCGGTCGTAGATGCGCGCGAGCGTGCCGGCCGCGATGTCGCGCGCCTTCTGGGCGCCCCGCGCGAGCACCGCGTCGAGCTCTGCGGGGTCGGCGAGGTAGGTGTTGGCGCGCTCCTGGAACGGCACGAGGACGTCGACCACGACGTCCGCGAGGTCGACCTTGAGCCGTCCGTAACCCTGGCCGTCGTACTCGGCGGCGATCGCCTCGACGTCGCGCCCCGTGAGCGCGGAGAAGATGGTGAGGAGGTTGGACACGCCGGGCTTGGCCACCGGGTCGTACCGGATCTCGGTGCCCGAGTCCGTCGCGGCGGACCGGATCCGCTTCGCGGCGACCTTCGGGTCCTCGAGGAGCCAGATGACGCCCTTGCCGTTCGACGACGACTTGCTCATCTTCGCCGTCGGTTCCTGGAGGTCGTAGATCTTCGCGACCGAGCGCACGATGTGGGCCTCGGGCACGACCGCGGTCCCGTCGCCGAAGCGGGCGTTCAGGCGCTCCGCGAGGTCACGGGTGAGCTCGAGGTGCTGACGCTGGTCCTCCCCGACCGGCACGAGGGCCGCATCGTAGAGCAGGATGTCCGCCGCCATGAGGACGGGGTAGGTGAAGAGTCCCACGGTCGTGCCGTCGGCACCCTGCTTCGCGGACTTGTCCTTGAACTGGGTCATGCGGCCGGCCTCGCCGAAGCCCGTCTGGCAGGACAGCACCCAGGAGAGCTCCGCGTGCTGCGGCACGTGCGACTGCACGAACAGTGCGGACCGCTCCGGGTCGACACCGCCGGCGAGGTACTGCGCCGCCGTGCGGCGTGTCCGCTCGCGCAGTCGCTCCGGGTCGGGGTTGACCGTCAGGGCGTGGAGGTCGACGACGCAGTACAGCGCGTCGTAGGAGTCCTGGAGCGCGACCCACTGGCGCAGGGCACCGATGTAGTTCCCGAGCTGGAGGGAGTCCTCCGTGGGCTGCATGCCGGACAGGATCCGGGGCTTGGTGCTCGTCGGGTTCCCGGTCGCCTGCGCGGTCTCCGGGACCGGTGCCGGACCGGTGTGCGTCGCCTCGATGGACATTGCCCCATTCTGACAGGTGGTGCCGCGCCGGAACGAATCGCCTCCCGCTCCGGGAGGGAGCGGGGCAGGCCTCAGGTGGCCTCGTCGTCGAACGGCGCGGCGCCCCCCTGAGGCACGGAGGACGGCGCCGGGGGCGGCGGCGGGGCGACCCGCTCGCGTGGTGGCTCGTCGTCGAGGAGCGCCTCGCGCACGATCCGGCGCGGGTCGTACTGGCGGGGGTCGAGCTTCGACCAGTCGACGTCCCCGATCTCGTCCCCGATCTCGGCGTCGACCCGCGCCTTGGCGTCCCGCAGGTACCCCCGGGCGGACCGGACGAACGACCCGAGCTGCTCCGCGTAGCGCGGCAGGCGCTCAGGACCGATGACGACGACCGCCACGACGAGGAGCACGACGAACTCGGCTCCGTTGATCCCGAACACGCCGACAGACTACTCGCTCGTGGCCTCGTCGAGGACGACGCGGACGTCGCGCTCCCGGTCGCCCGTGCGGACCCGCAGGGTCACGGCGTCCCCTGGAGCCTTCGCCCGGATGGCGACGATGAGCTCGTCCGACTCCGTGACGGGCCGGTCGTCGATGGAGAGGATCACGTCCCCGGGCCGGATCCCCGCGGCGTCGGCCGGTCCGTCGGGCGTCACCGCGGGGTTGCCGGCCTGGGCCTGCGTCGAGACCTGCACACCCTCGCCCTGGTACCCCTGGTCGAGCAGCACGCCGATCACCGGGTACGTCGCGACGCCGTCGGCGATGAGCTGCTCCGCGGTCCGGCGCGCCTGGTTGGACGGGATGGCGAAGCCGAGCCCGATGCTCCCGGTCGCCGACTGGCTGCCGGGCGGCTGGGCGATGGCGGAGTTGATCCCCACGACCTCGCCCCGCCCGTTGACGAGCGGGCCTCCGGAGTTGCCGGGGTTGATCGCCGCGTCGGTCTGGATCGCGTTGATGAACGCGGTCTCGGCCGCGGCGCCGGCCTGGACCGGCCGGTTGAGCGCGCTGATGATGCCCGTGGTGACGGTCCCGTTGAGGCCCAGCGGGGCCCCGACGGCGACCACGGGGTCCCCGACGACGACGTCGTCGGAGTCGCCGAGCGCGAGCGGTGTGAGCCCCGTGTCCTCGACCTTGACCACCGCGAGGTCGTAGTCGACGGTCCGCCCGACCAGCTCGGCCGGGCTCTCGTGCCCGTCGGAGAACAGCACGACGACGTCCCCGCCCTCGGCGGCCGACGCGACCACGTGGTTGTTCGTGAGGATGTACCCGTCCTCGCGGAGGACGAAGCCGGACCCCGTGGCGACGCCGTCGGTCCCGCGGACCTGGAGCGAGACGACGCTCGGCAGCACCGTGCCGGCGATGTCCGCCACCGAGCCCGCGGGGCGGTCCGCGCCCGGCTCGACGCTGGCGGGCGGCAGGGCCGACGTGTACGGGCCGGGCGAGTCCTGCCCGAGGAGCCGGTCGGCCGCGACGCCGCCGAGCGCGCCCGCGACGAGGGCGAGCACGGCGACTCCCGCCACCACGGCGGGACGCAGCCCGCGCCCGGACGGCGGGCCGGCAGCACCGCGCGGGACCCCGACGAGCGTCGGGTCGACCGACCCGCCGGGTCGCGTCGGCGCCGACGGCGGCTCGGGCTCGCCGAACGAGCGCAGGGTCTGCCACGGGTCTGCGGGGCCCGGCGCGCCGGACGGTACCGCGGCCGGGGCGGGGACCGGCGACGGCTGCGAAGCCGCGCTCGAGGGCGGGAGGGTCGGCGGGGGCGGGACCGGGCCGGGGCCGACAGGCGCCGAGGGCGGGACGGGCGGGACGCTGCGGTACGCGGAGGGCGGTGCGAACGGGTTCCGTGCGGCGTCGGGCGCCCCGGCGTGCTCCGGGCCGGACTGTGGGCCGGTCTGGGGGTCGGTCATGAGGTGCCGAGCGCTCCTGTCATGGTCGTCCAGCCCCGGGAGATGCGCGCCGGGACCCCGGCATCGTAGTCACGTGCCGGGAAGGCCGCCACGAGGGCGGCGACCGTCTCCTGCTCGGTGTCGGCGACGACGTCGATCACCGTGTCGCCGGACTGCCAGACGACGTGCCACGGCTCCTCGGACAGCACGTGCACCCGGCGGCCGCCGACGTCCCACGTCTCCCCGCCGGCGAGCGCGGCAGTGTCCAGGAGACCCGACTGCTCGCGGACCACGGCCTCGCCGCCCGGCGCCTCGAGGTCGATCTCGACGACGCCGCGCGCGGCGTCGTCCCGGACGTCGACCACGCTGAAGCCCTCCGGGAGCGCCGTGGGGCAGGTCCAGCCCTGGGCGTCGAGCGCCGCGAGCGCCGCGGTGCCGTCGGGAGCGGCACCCGCACCCTCGGCCTGGTCCGCGGTGCGCACCCCTCCCACGACGAGCGCCCCGGTGGCCCGGGGCGCGGCCTGCGCCAGCACGCTGAGCGGGTCGCTGCGGTGGAGCTCGGGGGTGACGAGCGGGCTCTCCCCCAGCGCGAAGAGGCCGACCGCCGCGACGCCGACGCCCCCGACGACGAGACCGACGACCCGGCGACGCACCGCTCCCCGGCGCACCTCCCCGCTCCACGCACCGCGCGGAAGGGGGACCGGCTGCGCCCAGGGGTCGCCCGTCACGGGCGCCGAGCGGAGCGGGTCGCCGTCGGTCGGGGGGATCTGGGCCGACAGGGCGAGCAGGCGCGCCGCGAGGTCGGGCGCGGGCTCGACCGGGCCGGCGCTGCTCAGGGCCCGCCGGGCGGCGCGCGCCGCCGACAGCTCGGCCGCGCACCGCGGGCAGCACGCCACGTGCTCGAGGGCACGCTCCGCCTCGGCGGGCGTGAGCTGCCCGTCGACGAGAGCGGAGAGGCGGGAGCCGAGGTGCGTCACGCCACCCCCCGGGCGGCCACGGGCGTCGGGACGTCGTCCGACGCCGGGCGGTCCGCGGGGTCACGGTGGGGCAGCGCGGCGCGGAGCTGGGACCGCGCGCGGTGGATGCGGGAGCGGACCGTGCCGAGCTTGATCCCCAGCGTCACGGCGATCTCCTCGTAGGACAGGCCCTCGATGTCGCACAGCACGACGGCGGCCCGGTACTCGGGCGAGAGCGCGTCGAGCGCGCGCTGGACGTCGTGGTCGAGGTTGGCGTGCTCGAAGCCGCGCTCCGGCTGGGCCTCCGAACGGGCCGGGTACTGCCCGTCGTCGTCGCCCATGGCCTCCATGCGGATGCGCTGCTTGCGCCGGACCTGGTCGAGGAAGAGGTTCGTCGTGATGCGGTGCAGCCAGCCCTCGAACGTGCCGGGGGTGTAGCTCGAGAGCGAGCGGAACACCCGGACGAACGTCTCCTGCGTGAGGTCCTCGGCGTCGTGCCGGTTCCCGGTCAGGCGGTACGCGAGCCGGTACACGCGTGCGGAGTGCTCGCGGACGATCTCGTCCCACGACGGCGGCACCCACGCGCTCCCGTCGTGCGTCCCGTGCGTGCTCGTCCCTGGTCGTGCGTCGTCCACGTCGTCCATCGTCCCAGAAGAACGCCCGGCACCCTCCCGGTGTTCCCCCTCTCGCGCGGGACGTGCGCGCGACGTCCACGGCCCGTGCACACACGTGCGGCGCGGGAGCGGGCCGCCGTGGGAGGGGGCGGGTACGATCCGAGACAGCGCACCCGCCAGGGGAACCCTCCCCGGGCAGCACGCGCGGACGACGGACCACAGGAGGCACCGATCACCAGCGACGTCGGCACCCACCGCAGCGCGAAGGCGGCGAGCTGGGTGTACAGCGAGGAGTTCGTCCCCGAGGACGAGGTCCTCCTGCGTGCGCGCGACCGGGCCGCCGAGCTCGGCTGCCCGACGGTGCTCCCCGGCGTGGGGGCGGTGCTCCAGGTGCTCGCGGCGTCGCTGGCCGCCCGCGCAGTGGTCGAGATCGGCACCGGCACGGGCGTGGCGTCGCTCTGGCTCCTGCGCGGCATGCCGGCCGACGGCGTGCTGACGACGATCGACGTCGAGGTCGAGCACCAGCGCGCGGCCAAGGAGGCCTTCGCGGAGGAGGGCGTGCCCTCGGCGCGGACCCGCACCATCCCGGGTCGCGCGAGCGAGGTCCTCCCCCGGCTCACCGACGGCGCCTACGACCTCGTCCTCGTCGGCGCGGACAAGCACAGCTACCCCGAGTACGTCGAGCAGGGCCTGCGACTGCTGCGCCCGGGCGGCGTGCTCGCGGTCGACGGCGCACTGTCGCACGACCGGGTCGCCGACCCGGCGCGGCGCGACGAGGTGACGACGATCGTCCGCGAGGTCGGCCGGTCGCTGCGGTCGGACGAGCGCGTGCTGCCCGCGCTGCTCCCGAGCGGCGACGGCCTGCTGCTCGCCGTGCGCCGCTGAGACGTTCCGTCGGGTGAGGGGACTCGACGGTCAGAGCCGGTCGAGCGCCTCGAGCAGGAGCCGCGCACCGTACCCCGTGGCCCCGGCGACGACCTCGTGCCGGTCGGCGGTCGCTCGCGCGGGGCCGGCGACGTCGAGGTGCGCCCAGGGCACGTCCCCGACGAACTCTCGCAGGAACAACGCGGCCGTGATCGACCCGCCACCCGGGCTCTCGACGGGCACGTGCCGGAGGTCGGCGACGTCGGAGCGCAGCGCGCCCGCGTAGTCCTCGACGAGCGGCATGCGCCACACCCGCTCGCCGGTGGAGAGCGCGGCACCCTCCAGCGCGTCGGCGACGGCGTCGTCCGTCGCGAACAGCGCGCCGTGCCCGCGGCCCAGGCCGAGGCTCGCCGCGCCGGTGAGGGTCGCGACGTCGACGAGCACGTCGGGTGCGAGCTCGGCGACGGCGTACGCGATGGCGTCGGCAAGGACGAGGCGGCCCTCCGCGTCGGTGTTCGCCACCTCGACCGTCCGGCCCGACCAGGTGCGCAGCACGTCCCCCGGGCGGTACGAGGCGGCGCCCACGTGGTTCTCGGCCAGCGGGAGCACGGCGGTGACCCGGCGGTCGGAGCGTGCGCGGGCAGCGCCGAGCACGACCGCGAGCGCGACGGCCGCGCCCGCCATGTCGGTCTTCATCGGCACCATCGCCTCGCGCGGCTTGATGGAGAGCCCGCCGGTGTCGTACGTGATGCCCTTGCCGACGACGACGACGTGCCGGACGTCGGCGCCCGCAGGGAGGACTCCGTGGTCCGCCGGGTCGTAGGTGACGGTCACGAGGCGCGGTGGTCGTGCCGAGCCCGCACCCACGGCCAGGATCGCCCCGAAGCCCTCCGCACCCAGCTCGGCGGGACCACGGACGGTCGAGTCGAGCCCGAGCGCGTCGGCCAGCTCCGCTGCGCGGTCGGCGAACCAGGCCGGGTCCTTGACGTCGGACGGGACGTTGGCGAGGTCGCGGACCAGCCAGGTCGCCGACGCGGCGCGCTGCGCGGCCTCGATCGGCGTCGCGGCGTCGGGCCGGTCCTCGGGCGTGAGCAGGACGAGCTGCTCCGCGGCCGACTCGGCCGCGGACGGCGAGGACCCGCTCTGCCGGGGCTGAGCGTACGCGGCGAGCAGGTAGCCCTCGACGAACGCGCGGACCCCGTCGGGACCGGCGTCGGCGGTGGCGGCGCTGACGACACGCTCCAGGCCGCGCGACGCCCGGGCCAGGGCCGCACCGGCGCGCCGGAGGTCCGACGCCGTCCCGGCACCGACCCCGAGCAGCAGGATCCGCGGGGGCAGGCCCGCCCACGGGAGCCGGGTCTCGGAACCGGCGTGCGCGCGCGGCAGGTCGACGCGCACGACCTCTCCGGACGCACCACGGAAGCTCCGCCCGCCCGCACGCTCGGCGAGCTCTGCGAGGTCGACGCCGTACCGCACCGTCGCGTCGACGGTTCCGGCACGCGGCTGCACGCCGTCCTCGGCCTCGCGCGGGGGCGCGACGGCCACGACGACCGCGTCGACCTGCGCGTCGTCGAGGAGTGCCGCGTCGCTCAGAGCGCCCCGGGCACCGACCACCTCGGGCAGCGTGCGCGGCAGCCCGGGGAGACCGGAGGCCCGGCGCTCACGTGCGGGCAATCAGCCCACCACGGCCTGGAGCGCCTCACCCAGCTCGCTGGCCTCGGTCGCGTTGAGCTCGACCACCAGACGTCCGCCACCTTCGAGCGGGACCCGCATGACGATGCCTCGCCCTTCCTTGGTGACCTCCAGCGGCCCGTCACCCGTCCGCGGCTTCATCGCAGCCATCGATGGCACTCCATTTCCGTTGTCCCGAGTCCACCCCGCACGCGCGAGGAGGGGCGTCCGACCTCGGACGACGCCCGAGGACAGTCTAGTTCACCCGTGCCGACATCCCGGGCGTCCGGGTCACGGCGGCCAGCCGGACGGTGGGACGAGCCGCCACAGCGACCACACCCACCACACCTGACCCACGACGCCGGCGACGGTCACGGCGGCCAGCCACAGACGAGACCGCGTCCACCCGACGGTCACCGCGGCGAGCGGGAAGGCGAGCAGCAGGAACCGCACGAGCGACGTGCCCGGCTGGATCGCCGCGACCAGGTAGGCGAGGTACGCGCCGGACCACGCGTGCATCTCCGGGCCGAGCCGCGCCGTGACGGGGTTGAGCACGAGGGCGGCCGTCGCGAGCAGCACGAGCGCGAGGACCCACGGGCCGGCGTCGCCCATCAGCCACCGCGACACGTCGACCCACGGGGCGACCGGCACGACCTCCGCGCCCCCGCGCCACGCCTCCTGCGTGCGGAAGTACCCCTGGTGCACGCCCGTGACGACGCTGCACGCCCACGGCCACACGAACCCGCTCGCCAGGGAGACGGCGAGGAGACCGCCCACCCGCGCGGCGTCGGGCCCGCGCAGGTCGCCCCGGCGCCACCGGACGAGCCCGTGCCACAGGACGACCGCCGCCATCGGCAGCGCGACGGCGCGAGAGAATCCGAGGAGGACGACCACGAGCGCCGCCCACCCGTAGCGTCGCCGCGCCAGCAGCAGGAGCGCGGACGCCACGAGGAGGAGCGCGAGGGACTCCGTGTACGCGACCTGGAGGACGGGGCTGGACGGGAAGACGCTCACGAGCAGGACCGTCGCCAGCGGCAGGCCCGGCCGGCGCTCGACGGCCGCGGCGCCCGCCGTCGCGACCAGCCGGTGGATCACGAGGACGGCGCCGGCGCCGCACGCGAGCGCGACCGTGGGCGCGAGCACGTCCCACCCCAGACCGGTGACGGCGTCGAGAGCACGGACGAGCGCCGGGAAGAGCGGGAAGAACGCCCAGACGTTCTGCTCGACGGCGCCGTCGGGACCCACGGGGAGCGTGTCCGGGTAGCCGGACGCGTAGATCTGCTCGTACCAGCTCGCGTCCCACATGCGCGCCACGTACGGCAGGTACGACGGCGCGGCGTCCGTCCAGGGGTTCGCCTCCTGGGACCTCGCGACGACGAGGAGGATCACCGCGCTCACCGCGCGGGCCAGGCCGTACACCGCGAGGACCTGCGCCCACCACGGCCAGGAGGTCGGACGCAGCGGCCGCGGACTCTCGCGCGGCCCCGCCGCGGCGCGCCGCGTGGTCACGCGAGGCCCCGCAGGGCGGCCGCCGGAGGGGTCTCGTCGCGCACCGCGGCGACGAGGTCCAGGACGCGCCGGGTCGCCGCGACGTCGTGCGCGCGGAAGACGCGTGCGCCGAGCCAGGCGGCGACGGCCGTCGCGGCGAGGGTGCCCTCCAGCCGCTCGTCGGCAGGCAGGTCGAGCGTCTCGCCCACGAAGTCCTTGCGGGACAGCGCCATGAGGAGCGGGAACCCGAGGCCTGCGAGGACCTCGGTCCGGCGCAGGAGGTGCAGGGAGTGCCACGTGTTCTTGCCGAAGTCGTGCGTGGGGTCGACGAGGACCGACGCCCGCGGTACGCCGCACGCGACTGCGCGCTCGGCCGCCGCCCGGAGGGTCGCCACCACGTCCTGGACGACGCCGTCGCGCGGGTCCGCGGCACCGGGCCGGGCGGGGTACGCGACGCGGAACGGGTCGGTACGGGGCGTCGCGCCCCCCGTGTGCGAGCACACGACCCCGACGCCGTGCTCGCCCGCGACCTCGACCAGTCGCGGG
This sequence comes from Cellulosimicrobium sp. E-16, assembly GCF_049913115.1. Lineage (NCBI taxonomy): Bacteria > Bacillati > Actinomycetota > Actinomycetes > Micrococcales > Promicromonosporaceae > Cellulosimicrobium > Cellulosimicrobium sp. E-16. Next base: position 1,620,559 of record NZ_CP183974.1, on the reverse strand, counting down.
TCGTGACCTGCCCACGTGTCGTTGATGAGGTCGGCGCCCGCGAGCGCCGCCTCGTGCGCCACCTCGGCCCGCCACGTGTCGACGCTCACGAGCAGGTCGGGGAACTCCGCGCGCACCCGCGCCACGAAGGGCACGACGCGACGGACCTCCTCGGCGGGCGTCACCACGGGACCGACACCGGCCCGCACTCCCCCCACGTCGACGATCTCGGCGCCCTGGACGACCGCGCGCTCGACCGCGGCAAGCGCGTCCCGGTCGTCGAGCTGGCGCGCGCCCGCGTAGAACGAGTCGTCGGTGCGGTTGACGATCGCCATCACCGCGGGCCGTTCGAGGACCCGCCCGCGCAGCACGAGCGACGTGCCGCGAGGTGGGACGCCGAGGGGAGGCAGCGGTTCGGGTGCGTCGTCGGGGTGCCCGTCCGACGGCTCCCCGGGCGCGGCGGGGCCGGGTGAGGTCATCGCGCCGCAGCCCTCAGCTCGCGTCGCCGGCCTGCGCCCGCGCGAGCTCCTCGGTCGCCTCGAGCTCCTCCGCGCGCAGCTCGGCGCCGCGGTCGCACACGTACTCGACGGCCTCGGCAGGGTCGTCGCACAGGTGGACGAGGTCGAGGTCGTGCGCGCTGATCATGCCGCGTCCCGCGACCGCCGTGCGGGCCCACTCGAGCAGCCCGCTCCAGTAGTCGGTCCCGACGAGCGCGACGGGGAACTCGGTGATCTTGTGGGTCTGCACGAGCGTGAGCGCCTCGAACAGCTCGTCGAACGTGCCGAACCCACCCGGCAGGACGACGAAGCCCTGGGCGTACTTGACGAACATCGTCTTGCGGGCGAAGAAGTACCGGAAGTTCACGCCCAGGTTCACGTACCGGTTCATGCCCTGCTCGAACGGGAGCTCGATGCCGAGCCCGACCGAGAGCCCGCCGGCCTCCGAGGCGCCCTTGTTCGCGGCCTCCATGATGCCGGGGCCGCCGCCCGTGATGACCGCGAAGCCCTCGTCGACCAGGCGGCGCCCGACCTCCTCGGCGAGCGCGTAGTCCGGGTGGTCCGGCTTGGTGCGGGCGGACCCGAACACCGAGACGGCCGGGCCGACCTCGGCGAGAGCGCCGAAACCCTCGACGAACTCGCTCTGGATGCGCATCACGCGCCACGGGTCCGAGTGGACCCAGTCTGCGCTGCCCCCGGTGTCGAGGAGGCGCTGGTCCGTCGTCTGGCGCGGGATCTGGTCCCCGCGCAGCAGCACCGGACCCTTGCGGTACCCCGAACCCGCCTGCGGCAGCCCGTCGTCAGAACCCTGCTCACGCACCGTGTCGCTCATGGTCACGAGCCTATGCCGCGGGGGTGGCCGTCAGCCACGCACGGAGCGCGTCGCGGCACAGCGCGAGCTCGCCGACCGGGCAGCGCTCGTCGTCCTTGTGCGCGAGGAGCGGGTCCCCCGGGCCGAAGTTGACCGCCGGGACGCCCAGCTCGGCGAAGCGCGCGACGTCGGTCCAGCCGTACTTCGGCGCCGGCGCGCCGCCCGTCACACCCAGCACCGCGGCCGCGAAGTCCGCAGCGAGCGGGTCGTCGAGACCGGGGCGGGCGCCGGGCGCGGCGTCGGTGAGCACGACCTCGAAGCCCGCGAACAGCTCGCGCACGTGCTGCTCGGCCTCGGCCACGGTGCGCGACGGCGCGAACCGGAAGTTCACCGTGACCACGCACTCGTCCGGGACGACGTTGCCCGCGATCCCGCCGCGGATCCCGACGGCGTTCATGCCCTCCCGGTACATGAGGCCGTCGACGTCGACCTCCTGCGGCGCGTACGCCGCCAGCCGGTCGAGCACCTCGTGCGCCGCGTGGATCGCGTTGGCCCCCGTCCAGGAGCGCGCGGAGTGCGCCGCGACCCCGGGGACGTGCACGTCGACCCGCAGCGTGCCGTTGCACCCGCCTTCGAGACCGGCAGACGTCGGCTCGCCGAGGACCGCGAAGTCGGCCGCGAGCAGGTCGGGACGGTTGCGCGCGAGGCGCCCGAGCCCGTTGAGGTCGGACGCGACCTCCTCGTTGTCGTAGAACACCCAGGTCACGTCCTGCGCGGGGGCGTCGAGCTCGGCCGCGAGCGCGAGCGCGACCGCGACGCCGCCCTTCATGTCGACCGTCCCACGGCCCCAGACCTCGGCGTGCGCCCCCTCCCCCACGACGCGCGTGGGCAGGTTCGGCGGGTCCGTGAGCGGCACCGTGTCCAGGTGGCCCGCGACCACGACGCGCCGCTCCCGGCCGAGCGTCGTGCGCGCGACGACCGTGTCGCCGTCGCGCACGACCTCCAGGTGCCGGCACGCCCGGAGCGCCTTCTCGACCGCGTCCGCCAGCGCCCGCTCGTCGCCGCTCACCGACGGCGTGTCGCACACCGCGCGGAAGAGGGCGACGAGATCGCCGCGGAGGTCGAGCACGGGTGGGGCGGCAGCGGTGGGAGAGGTCACGCCAGCACCCTACCGGCGGCGGATAGGGTGGGGCGCATGACTTCTGCGACCCCCGCGACCGCCCCCTCGGCGGCCGCGTCCGAGCCGCGTACGGCGTGGGGCTACGGCCTGGCGACCGTCACCGACGACGGCACGACCCTCGACGTCTGGTACCCGGCCCCGGCGCTCGGCGCCGCGCCGGCGGACACGACCGTCCCGGCCTCGCTCGACGCGCTCGCCGAGCGCGACGAGCTGCGCGGCGTGGACGTCGTCGTGGTCCGGACCGAGATCGACCTCGACGCCTCCCCCGCCGACGCCGCCGACGCGTACCTGCGCCTCCACCTGCTCTCCCACCGCCTCGTCGCGCCGCACGGGCAGAACCTCGACGGGCTCTTCGGCGTGCTCACGAACGTCGTCTGGACCAACCACGGCGCGTGCGCGGTCGACGGCTTCGAGGAGACGCGCCTGCGCCTGCGCGCGACCGGGCAGACCGTGACGGTGTACGGCGTGGACAAGTTCCCGCGCATGGTCGACTACGTCGTCCCCGCGGGCGTCCGCGTCGCCGACGCCGACCGGGTGCGGCTCGGGGCCCACCTCGCGCCGGGCACGACCGTCATGCACGAGGGCTTCGTCAACTTCAACGCCGGCACGCTCGGCACGTCGATGGTGGAGGGCCGCATCTCCGCGGGCGTCGTCGTCGGCGACGGCTCGGACGTCGGAGGGGGCGCGTCGATCATGGGCACCCTCTCCGGCGGCGGCCGCGAGGTCATCTCCGTCGGTCAGCGCTCGCTCCTCGGCGCCAACGCGGGCCTCGGCATCCCCCTGGGCGACGACTGCGTCGTCGAGTCCGGCCTCTACGTCACCGCGGGGACCAAGGTGACCGTCGTCGGTCAGACGGACGCCGCGGGCGAGCCCCTCGTCGTCAAGGCGCGGGAGCTCTCCGGCCGCTCCGGCATCCTGTTCCGGCGCAACTCGCTCACCGGCGGCGTCGAGGCCGTGTCCCGCACCGGCGCCGGCGTCGAGCTCAACGCCGCGCTGCACGCGAACTGACCCACCACCGACGAGCACGACGGCGTCCCGCATGACCACGAGCCGAGCCTCCCGTCCCCGGGACCTGCCGGACGTCGGTCGTGCGCGCCCCCGGCGCCGCCCGCTCCGCACCGTCGTCACCCTCCTCACGGTGGCCGCGGTCGGGGTGGGCGGCGTCGTCGTCGCGCTCAACCGGCTCGACGACGAGACGCCCGTCGCCGAGCGGTGCGCCGCGACCGCCGACGGCCGCACCTGGTACCTGTCCGTCACCCAGGCGGACAACGCGGCGCTCGTCGCGGGCACGGCCGTGCGCCGCGGACTGCCCGCCCGCGCCGCGACGATCGGGCTCGCGACCGCGCTCCAGGAGTCCCGGCTCGTCAACATCGACTACGGCGACCGCGACTCCGTCGGCCTGTTCCAGCAGCGCCCGTCCCAGGGCTGGGGCAGCGTCGAGCAGATCATGGACCCCGTGTACTCAGCCAACGCGTTCTACGACGTGCTCGAGACCGTCGAGGGCTACGAGGGCATGGAGGTCACCGTCGCGGCGCAGACCGTCCAGCGCTCGGCGTTCCCCGACGCGTACGCGCAGCACGAGCCCCGGTCCCGTGCCTGGGCGTCCGCGCTCACGGGCTGGTCCCCCGCCTCGCTGACGTGCGACCTCGCCCCCGTCGCCGCGACCGAGGTCCCCGCCGACGGCGACCCCGCGCAGCCGTTCCGAGACCGCCTGGCCCGCGACCTCGGCGACGGGGCCCAGGTGTCCCCGTTCGACGGCGGGGACGGGGGCACCGTGCAGGTCGACGCCTCGGGCCTGGCCGCCGCGGGCGAGGACGGCGGCCCCGACCGTGCCGCGTGGGCCGTCGCCCAGTGGGCCGCCGCCACCGCCGACGCGACGAACGTCGTCGCCGTCGAGGTGGGCGACCGCCGCTGGTCCCGCGAGGACTCGACGTGGAGCCCGCTCGACCCCGACGAGCTCGCCCCGCTCGACCCGGGCCTGCTCCGCGTCCACGTCGCCGTCCCGGACGAGTCCTGACGACGGCCTGAAGAGCGCCGGTCACCGCCGTCGTCGCCCTCGTCGTGCACGCGTGCCAGAACGACGGACGCCGCGCCGCTCACCGTGGGGTGAGCGACGCGGCGTCCGGGAAGCGGGTGTCAGCGGTCGGAGACCGGGACGTAGTCGCGCTCGGTCTCGCCGACGTAGACCTGGCGCGGGCGGCCGATCTTGGTCTGCGGGTCCTTCATCATCTCGCGCCACTGCGCGATCCAGCCCGGCATGCGGCCGAGCGCGAAGAGCGGCGTGAACATCGCGGGCGAGAAGCCCATGGCCTTGTAGATGAGGCCCGTGTAGAAGTCGACGTTCGGGTAGAGCTTGCGCTCGATGAAGTAGTCGTCGTTGAGCGCGATCTCCTCGAGGCCCATGGCGATGTCGAGGAGCTGGTCCTTCTTGCCGAGGGTCGAGAGCACGGCGTCGGCGGACTTCTTGACGATGGCCGCGCGCGGGTCGTAGTTCTTGTAGACCCGGTGGCCGAAGCCCATGAGGCGGACGCCGTCCTCCTTGTTCTTCACCTTCTTCATGAAGGTGTCGACGTCGTACTCGGCGCCCGCGATCTTGTCGAGCATCGTCAGGACGGACTCGTTGGCGCCACCGTGCAGCGGGCCGGAGAGCGCGTTGACGCCCGCCGCGACGGAGGCGTAGAGGTTGGCGTGCGACGAGCCGACGACGCGCACGGTCGACGTCGAGCAGTTCTGCTCGTGGTCGGCGTGCAGGATGAGCAGCTTGTCGAGCGCGTCGACGACGACCGGGTCGGCCTCGTACTGCTGGTACGGCGTCGCGAACGTCATGCGCAGGAAGTCGTCGACGTAGCCGCGCGAGTAGTCGGGGTACAGCAGCGGCTCGCCGACGCGGCGGCGGTGCAGGTAGGACGTGATGGTGCGCGTCTTCGCGAGGAGCAGGACCGTCGCGAGCTCGACGGTCTCGTCGTCGAACGGGTCGAGCGACTCGGGGTAGAACGTCGACAGCGCGTTGATCGCGGACGAGAGCACGGCCATCGGGTGGGCGCCCCGCGGGAACGTCCCCATGAACGTCCGGAAGTCCTCGTGCACCAGCGTGTGGCGGTTGACGCGCTCGACGAAGGCCTCGAGCGTCGGGGTGTCCGGGAGCTCGCCGTGGATGAGGAGGTACGCGACCTCGAGGAAGCTCGACTGCTCCGCGAGCTGCTCGATGGGGTACCCGCGGTACCGCAGGATGCCGGCGTCACCGTCGATGTAGGTGATGCTCGACTCGCACGACGCCGTGTTCATGAAGCCCGGGTCGACGGTCACGAGCCCGGTCGACTTGAGCAAGGAGGACACGACGATGCCGTCGTTGCCGTCGGTCGCCGCGACCACGGGCAGGTCCTGCGCCTGGTCGTCGACGAGGAGGCGGACCTTCGCCTGCTGAGTGGTGGTCATGGTTCCCTTCCTGCTGCTGCTCGCGCCGTTGCCGCGCGGTCGACCGTACCCCGCTTCACCCGCACGTGACCAATCCTGAACCGTCACGAGAACACCACACCTCTGTGAGGCAGGTCACGTCAGCGATCAGGCTCCGGAGAGTCGAGCCGCGGCCTCGTGGACGCGCTCGTCGGTCGCGGTGAGCGCGACCCGCACGTGCCCCGCGCCCTCCGGTCCGTAGAACGCCCCGGGCCCTACCAGTATGCCGAGGTCGGCGAGGTCGGACACGGTCCGCCAGCAGTCGCCGCCGTCGTCCCCCGCCGGTCGTGACCACAGGTAGAGGCCCGCCTCGGAGTGGTCGACCTGGAGCCCGGCGTCGCCGAGCGCCGCGACGAGCACCTCGCGCCGGCGCGCGTAGACGTCGCGCTGCGCGGCGACGTGCGCGTCGTCGGAGAGGGCGGCGACCATCGCCGCCTGGACGGGCGCGGGCACGATCATGCCGAGGTGCTTGCGCGTCGCGAGCAGGTCCGCGACGAGAGCCGGGTCTCCGGCGACGAACGCGGCCCGGTAGCCGGCCATGCTCGACTGCTTCGAGAGCGAGTAGGTGACGAGGAGCCCGTCGGGCGACCCGCCGGAGACGGCCGGGTCGAGCAGGCTCGGCACGCCCTGCGACGCGTAGGGCTCGGCCCACGCGAGCTCCGCGTAGCACTCGTCGCTCGCGACGACCGCGCCGATCTCGCGCGCCGCGGAGACGACGCGCGCGAGGTGGGCTGCGTCGAGCACCCGGCCGGTCGGGTTGCTCGGGGAGTTGACCCAGACGAGGCGCACGTCGGTGCGCCCGGCCCACTCGTCGACGTCGTCGGTCGCGAGCGGCGTCGCGCCGGCGAGGCGCGCGCCGACGTCGTACGTGGGGTAGGCCGTGCGGGGGTGCACGACGACGTCCCCGGGCCCGAGGCGCAGGAGCGCGGGCAGCAGCCCGACGAGCTCCTTGCTCCCGACGGTGGGCAGCACCGCGCCGGGGTCGAGGCCGAGGACGCCGCGACGGCGGGCGAACCAGGCCGAGACGGCCTCGCGCAGCGCCGGGGTGCCGTGCGTCGTCGGGTAGCCGTGCGCGTCGGACGCCGCGGCGAGCGCGTCGCGCACGACGTCCGGCGTCGGGTCGACGGGCGTGCCGATCGAGAGGTCGACGACGCCCCGCGGGTGCGCGCGGGCGCGCTCCGCGTACGGGGTCAGCGTGTCCCAGGGATAGGCGAGACCGGAGAGGTCGGCGAGTCCCACGTGCGGCGGTGCCGGGTGCTCAGGCCTGCGGCGGCAGGGCGGCGATCATCGGGTCGTCCTTCTCGATGAGACCCATCTTCGCGGCGCCGCCCGGCGATCCGAGGTCGTCGAAGAACTCGACGTTCGCGCGGTAGTAGTCGCTCCACTCCGTCGGGACGTCGTCCTCGTAGTAGATGGCCTCGACCGGGCAGACCGGCTCGCACGCACCGCAGTCGACGCACTCGTCGGGGTGGATGTAGAGCGACCGCTTGCCCTCGTAGATGCAGTCGACAGGACACTCCTCGATGCACGCCTTGTCCTTGACGTCCACGCACGGCTGAGCGATCACGTAAGTCACGACCGAGTACCTTTCTGGATTCGTCCGGACCCCGGCCCGGCGAGGGGCGAGGTCACGACAGGGAGACGCAGGACTAGTATCGCTCAGGTCGGGCCATGCCCGACCCTTCCTGACCAGCCCGTGGACGAACGTCACAGACCCGAGGAGCGCCTGCCGTGCCCGACGCGCCCTGGACCGCGTGGGCCCCGGGCACCCGGGTGGTCGTCCGCCGTCGCCTCACCGAGGACGAGGCGGCCGCCGCGGGCAAGCCCCTCACCGACGTCATCGGCGTCGTCGTGCGGACGACCGCGACCGAGCTCGTCCTGCGCGAGGACGCGGGCGGGAGCGCCGCCCCGCCGCACCGCGGTCACGGCGTGCACGACGCCGTCCCGCCCCTCGTCGTCGTCCCGCTCGACGCGATCGTGGCGGGCAAGCCCGTCCCGCCGCGCCCGCCACGTCGGCCCGCCTGACCCGGCGGCCGGGCCTGCCTCAGGCGACGACGACCGCGTCGTCCTCGACGGCCACGACGACGGCCCCACGGGCCCCCGCCGCGGTGAGCGCCGCGCGCCACTCCCCCGCGTCGTCGAGGACCACGCGCAGCCGCTCACCGGTCCCCGCCTCCGCGGCGGGGACGCGGACCGGGTCGGGCCGGTCGAAGAACTCCCCCACGGGCGCGTTCGACTCGAGAGCCGCGACGAGCTGCTCGAGGTCGCGCACGACCACGCGCAGCGCGGACGCCACCCAGGCGGCGTTGTCGGTGACCATCGCCTCGGTGCGCCGGGGGTCGGTGCGCCCCACCCGCGTCGCGTCCCGGAAGCTGCCCGCCGCCAGCCCGCGCGCGACGTCGCGCACCGGAGCGTCCGCGACGACGCCGAGGAGCTCGGTGGCGAGCACGTGCGGGACGTGGCTGACGAGCGCCGTCGACTCGTCGTGGACGTCGTCGGTGAGCACGTGGACCGTCCCGCCGAGCGGACCCGTCACGAGCCGCAGCACCGTGGCGAACGCCTCGCGGCGCGTCGTCCCGTCGAGCGTGACCGCCCATCGGGCGCCGTCGAGCATCCGCGGGTCGGACGCCTCGAACCCCGAGTGCTCGGTTCCGGCCATGGGGTGCGCCCCGACGTAGCGCGCGTCGAGACCCGCCGACCGGACGGCGTCGCGCACCGCGCCCTTCACGCTGCCGACGTCGGTGACGACGGTCGCGCCGCGCACGTGCCGTGCGACGTCGGTCGCGACCGCCCGCATGGCCCGCAGCGGGACGGCGAGCACGAGGACGTCGGGCTCGGCCGCGCACACGTCGGCCACGTCGCCGACGACCTGCAGGCCCGCGGCGCGTGCGGCGGCGCGCGTGGAGGCGGTCGCGTCGTGCGCGGTCACCTCGACGCCCTGCTCGTGCAGGAGCCGCGCGACCGAGCCGCCGACCAGCCCGAGCCCGACGACCCCGACCCGCAGCCCCGGCCTCTCGGGGCCGGCGTCGGCCGTCACCACAGCAGCCCCGCCGCGAGCGCGGCCGGGTCCGCCGAGGAGTCGACGCTGCCGACCGGGACGTGCGCGACGTCCACGTCGGCGTGCACCGACTCGTCCAGCTCGCCGCGCGCGGGCACGACCCCGAGGGCCTTGAGCGAGTCGCCCGCCCGGACCAGGTCGTCGAGCACGGCGCGGACCGGGGCGTCCCACGGGGCGCCGTCGACGGTCAGGACGAACACGTAGGTGCCGGCCACCGCCTTGAGCGGGCGCGTGATGAGGCTCGACAGGTTGACGCCGCGCTCGCCGAAGGACCGGGTGATGCGGGCGAGCACGCCCGGCCCGGTGACGACGGGGGTCACCGCGAGCATCGTGCGCCACGGGCCGTCGCCTTGGGCGCGCGCCGCCTCCAGGGCCGCCGTCGCCTCTGCCCGCGGCGCGAGGACGAGGAACCGGGTCCGGGCGCCGGCGAAGTCCTCGACAGCGCGCTCGAACGTGTCGAGGCCGTAGAGCTCGCCGCAGATCGTCGGCCCCAGCGCCACCTGGTGCGGACCGGCGTCCCGGCACGCCGCCGCGTTCGACGACGCGGCGAGCGGGGCGAGCCCGCTCCGGCGGACGAACTCCTGGCACTGCGCGAGGCCGTGCGGGTGGGCGGTGACCTCTGTCAGCTCACCGTGGCCGGGCCGCACGAACGCGTCGAACGAGATGTCGAGCACGACCTCGTCCACCGCGACGACCGTCGCGCTCCCGACGATCGCGTCGAGCGACGGCACCACGTAGCCCTCGACCGTGTTCTCGATCGCGACGACGCCGCGCGCGAGCTCTCCGGCGGCGACCCCGGCGAACACGTCCGCCACCGTCGTGCACGCGGCGAGGCGCGCGGACCGGTCGGCCTGGCCGTCCGCGTGGTCGGCGCACCACCCGGCCGCCGCCTGGTGCGTGAACGACCCCTCCGGGCCGAGGTAGCCGACGACGCTCACGCGCGCACGGGGTCCGGCGCCGACGCCCAGCGCGGGGCGAGCGCGTCCGGGCCGGGCACGAACTCCTGTCCGGGCAGGACGGCCAGCAGGCGGTGCGCGACGCCCCGCTCCGCGAAGCCCCCGAGGAGAGCGTCGAGCGTCCCCGCGTCGGGGCAGGAGAACGCGCAGAAGAAGATGTGGGGCCCGGCCTCGGAGCGGTGGCTGCGCAGGTGCTGGAGGTCGATGCCTGCCTGGGCGACGAGCGCGAGCGTCTCCTGGAGCGAGCCGCGGTGGTCGTCCCGCGGCCCGAACGCGAGCCAGACCTGGGCGACGCCCTCGGCTCGCGGCACGGCGTCCCGGCTCTCCAGGAGGCCGTACCAGACGGGCGCGCCGTCGCCGAGGACCTCGCTCCCGGTGAGCTCGGCGTACCCGAGCGCGGCGAGCGGTCCCGCGGCGACGGAGCGCTCGACGACGAGGCTGCCGTCGGGGCCGGCGAGCGCGATGCGCTCCTCCAGGCTCGTCCGCGTCGGGACGAGGGACGGGCTCACGCCCATCGTGCGCAGCACGTGGCGGCGGTCGCGCATGCCCGCCTCGTCCACGACGACGTGCCCCGTCAGGTCCCGCGCGGCGCCCGAGCGCCCGACCCAGACCCACTGCGCCGGCACGGCCGACGCGCCCGTGAGCACGAGCGTGGGCGGCGCGGCGAGCAGCGCCCGCTCCAGCTCGTGCGACGGCTGCGCCGGGTGCCCCAGGTGCACGACGGCGGACAGTCCGTCGATGCTCGCGACAGTCGACAGCGTGGCCGTCGTCGACCCGAGGTCGAGCAGCGCGTCCGCCTCGGCGGGGTCGCCCTCGACCCAGCCGGCCGCCGTGGCCGCGAGCAGCGCCTGCGCGCCCGACTCCCGTTCGCTCCGTCCGAGCATGGGACCTCCGTGTGTGTGGTGGACCGGTCGTCTACTCGCAGACGACCGCGTTGTCCGGCTTGTACGTCCACCGGTAGGACTCGTCCTTGACGAGCTCGCCCTCGCGGTAGACCTTGCGGTAGTTGGTGATGGAGAAGCCCGGGCTGCCCGCGGGCGTCGGGGCGCAGTCGGCGCCGGAGTGCGTGACCGTCGTCGGCTGGACCACGTTCGACTTGCCGCTGGACGACGTCTCCACGTCGTAGTACTTGGTGCTCCAGATCGCGACGTGCAGCTCGCCCCCGCCGACCCAGGACTGCATGAGGACGCCGTACGGGGTGTCGTTCTTGAACTTCATGTCGATCGAACCGACGAAGATCGTCGCCTCGCGCCCCGCGGGGTAGCGCTCGAACCAGTAGCTGTGCGGTCGGTGCTCGACGTCCTCGAGGCCGGCGAAGAACCCGGCGTTGTACGTGGTCGTCGCCATCTGCGACAGACCGCCGCCGACGCCCTCCGTGTGGCGACCGCTCTCGACGATGCCCGCCGCGAAGTAGCCGCCCTCGAGGGTGATGGGCGACAGCGTGTCGACGAGCGAGAAGGTCTCGCCCGGCTTCACGAGGGTCCCCGTCACCTTCTCCGCGCCGCGCCGCAGGTTCGCGGTGCGGACCGGGACGTTGGGCACGGGCGTCGAGAACTCCGAGACCTTCTCCTTGATCCCGAGCGCCTCGAGCGCGGCGACCGACTGCTCGGGGTCGGACTCGACGAGCTCGACCGTCGCGGTCCGCTCGTCGCCCGACGCCGCCGTCGTGACGGCCGCCGCGATGGCCGCCGGGTCGATCGTCGTGCCGGGCTCCCCGCCCTCGATCACCGGCGCGCCGTCCTGGAAGACGAAGTGCGCGTCGTCCGCGGCGGTGAGCAGGTCGTTCGTCCGGTCGACCACCGAGTCCACGAGCGTCGCGCCGTCGAACGTGAGCGTGAGCACCCCGTCCGTCGCCGGGAACGACGCGGCAGCCGCGAGCGCCTCCGGCGGGAGCTCGGGGTTCTGCCCCCCGACCGAGACGACGACGGGCGCGGAGACGACCTTCTCCGCCTGAGCGAGCGCGGCGTCCGTCTCCTCCTGCGTGATCGCGGGCTCCACGGGCTCGGTCGGCAGCGCGACCGGGCCGTCCGTGACGAGCCAGCTCGACGTGATGGCCGCCGGGACCTCGTCCGTCACGAGGGCCGAGCCGTCGGCCGCCGCCGTGCTCGTCGGGGCACCGTCCACGAACTGCACCGTGCCGTCGACCGGCTCGATCTCGAGGCTCCCGCGCAGCGCCTCGACCTGGGCGTCGAGCGCCGCGTCGTCGACCGCGACCACGGGGGCCTCGTCCTCGCCGCCGAAGAGGTGCTGCCACAGGCGGGCCGGGCTCATCGAGAAGGCCGTGAGCTCCTCGGCGGTGGCTGCGGCGTCGAACGTGAGGCCTGCGGTCGCCGGGTCGAGCGTCGTGCTCGCCTCGCCCGCCGTGAGCGTGACCGGCTCGGCCGCGCGCGGGCCGAGCTCGGACTCGAGCTTGTCCTGCGCCGCCGTCCGGGTGAGTCCCCCCACGTCCACGCCGGCGACGCTCGTCCCGCTCGGCACCTTGTCCGAGAAGAACCACTGCGCACCCGTGTAGAGGCCGCCGAGGACGAGGACGCCGATGCCCGTCCACATCAGCCCGCGCACCCAGCCGCGCCGGGGGGCGTCCTCCTCGAAACCGTCGAAGGGCGACGTCTGCCGGGACTCGTCGGGCGGGACCGGGCCGAAGGCGCTTCCCAGGCCGGCTGCCGCCGGTGCGGCCGCGGGCGTCGCGCCCGGGGCCGCCGTCGGGTCCGCCTCGGGGGCCGTGGCCGGAGCACCCGGCCGGACGGAGGTCCGGACGACCGGGGCGGGCCGGGACCACGGGTCGACGGGCGGGATGACCTGGGTGGCGTCCGCGGCCTGCGCGGGGGCCGGGTCCGCGGGCGCGGGGTCCGGAACGTCCGCCGACGGCACGGGTGCCTGCGGCGGCACCACGGGCACGACGGCGGTCCGCTCGGTCTCGGGCTCCTCCACCGCGGGCACCACGGCGGTCTGCTCGGCCGAGGGCTCGTCCGCCGCGACGTCCGGACCGTCCGAGGGCGTCGCGGCCTGCGCCTCGGTCCCGGGCGACGGGACGAGCACGGCCGGGACGCTGGGGTCGAACGCGAAGACGCGGGGCACGTACGGCTCCTCCTCGCCGTCGTCCTCCTCGTCCGGGGACGACGGCGGGCCGACCGTCCCGGCGGGGGCGGTCGACGGCGGCTCGGTCTCCGCCACGGGGGCCGAGCCGGCCGGCGCCTCGGGCACGGGTGCGGCGCTCGGCGCCTCTCCCGCGGCCGGAGCCTCCACGGCACCGTCCGCGACCGGGACGTCGTCCACCGCAGCGGTTCCCGCGTCCGACGCGGTCGCATCCTGCGCTGAGCCGTCCTCGGCCCCGACGGCCGTCCCGGCCGGAGCGGCCGCGGGCTCGCTGCGCGGCGCCGGCACCTGCGCCGCGTCGTCGGGAGCGTCGCCCGCGTCGGTCGAGGAGGCATCCGCCGGCTGCGCGCCGCCCGGGAGGGCGTCGGCCTGCGGCACGACACCTTCCGAGCCCTCCGGCAGGTCCGGCTGGTCCTCGGTCACCTCGATGACCGTCGTCTCGTCCGGATCGACCGGGGCGTCTTCCCGCTCGTGCGGGGCTGCGGGCTCGGCGAGCGCCACCGGCTCGGCAGCCACCACCGGCTCGACCGCGACGCCGTCGCCGGCCGGGGTGTCCTGGTCGAGCGGCGGCGCGGGCTCGGGGACCTCGTCCGCAGCGGCGGCCTCGCCCGTGCCGACCCGCGGTGCGTCGTCCACGGCGGGCACGGACTCGGCGGGGGCACCGGCCTCGTCGGCGACGTCGCCGTCGTCCGTGCCGGGCTGCTCGGGGACGTCGGCCGTCCCGGGCGCCTCGGCGCTCTCGTCGGTGGGGGCGGGCTCGGGGTGGGGACCGGGGGCCCCGGTCCCCGGGACGGCGTCCTGAGGGGAGTCGAGATCGGCGTCTCGGTCGGTCGGCTGACCCATCCACTGTCTCCGTGACGAAAGGCGCGCGGCTGTCCGCGCGACGACGAGGGGTGTGCGGGGATCCGCACCGCGAATTCTAGCGGGACGCGAGGGGGTCCTCGGGTCCGTCGTGCCTGGTGGGACGCCCGTGGAGCGCCGGGCGGACGGGTCGGTCGCTGAACCACGAACGCGGCAGGAACGCGACCGCCGCGACGACGAGCAGACCGCCGTAGATCCAGACGTACCCGACGGGCTCGCTGGGCACGAGGACGTCGCCGCCGGGGCCTTCGAGCGAGAGCAGCTGCACCACGACGACCCATCCGATGCCGTAGCCGAGCAGGCCGGCCATGCCACCCCAGGCGCGTGCGAGGGTGCCGGCCGCGAAGACGGTCAGCAGCGCGAGGACGATGCCCAGCCCAGCGCCTCCGGGGAGGTCGACGCCGAGCACGTGCGCCCGGTGCGCGACGGTGCCGACGAGCCCGACGATCACACCGACGAGCGCGCACGCCACCCCGCGGCCGACGAGCCGCCCCATACCGGTCTCCACGGGGCCCAGATTAACGCGTGGGCTCGGGCCGGACCTGGTCGCCCGGGAGAGCGCCGCCGGAGGGAGCGTAGAACTCGTGTGAAGGGACGGGGGCCAGCACGTCGTTGCTGAGGGCGTACCAGCCCAGCACGCCCTCGAGGTCGTCGCCCTCGCCGGATCCCTCGGCCCCGACCGCGGCGGTCACGCGCTGGACCTGCGTCGCGTGCGCCCGCATCGCGGCGAGGAGCTGGTCGAGGACGGGCGCCACCGGAACGGTCACGAGCAGGGGCAGCGAGGGGTCGGGGCGCGCGACCGGAGGCAGGTCCTCGTCCGGGTCGGGCAGGACGAGGGCGGCGTCGTCCGCGAGGAGCGCCCGGACCGCGGGGTGCGCCGCGAGGGCGCTCCGCGCGGCGCGCACCGTGCTCGCGGGGGCGACGGCCTGCCAGAGCGCGGGCACGGGCTCGCCGGCGGCACCGAGCAGCTCCAGCGCCCGGACGGTGACGTCGTGCGCGCGCACGTGGTCGGGATGCCCGTACCCGCCCCCGGGCTCGTACGTCGCGACGACGGCGGGACGGCGGTCGCGCACGACGGCGGCCAACCGCGCGGCGGCCTCGTCGAGCGGGACGGCGACGAACGCCCGGGGTGGGAGGTCCTCCGCGGCGCTCGCGACGCTGGGCGCGACCCAGGCCATCCCGGAGTCCTCGAACCGGGGCCGCGCGGCACCGTCGGGAAGCGTGCTCGCCCCGGGAGGCGTCACCGTGTCGAGGAAGACGTGGTCCGAGACGCCGAGGACGGCGAGCGCGCGGGCGAGCTCCCCCTCGCGGTGCGCGGCGAGGGCGGAACCGTCGCCCTCGAGGTGCCCGACGCCGGTCGGGTGCGCGGGCGTGTCGATCACCTCGCCCCGCTCGCCGCGCGTGCACGTCACGACGGTGACGCGCTGCCCGGACCGCGCCCAGGTCGCGAGGAGCGCACCCGTGGCGAGCGTCTCGTCGTCGGGGTGGGCGTGCACGGCCAGCAGACCACCGTCGGGCACGACGGCGGTCTGCTGGTAGGACGGGACGGTCACCCCGTGAGGCGACGTCAGGCGCGCTTGGCGCGCGAGACCGCGCGAGCGCGCTCGGTCTGGTCGAGCAGGACCTTGCGGATGCGGACGACCTCGGGCGTGACCTCGACGCACTCGTCCTCGCGCGCGAACTCGAGCGACTCCTCGAGCGTGAGGTGGCGCGGCGGGATGAGGTTCTCGAAGTTGTCGGCCGTCGAGGACCGCATGTTCGTGAGCTTCTTCTCCTTGGTGATGTTCACGTCCATGTCCTCGTTGCGCGAGTTCTCGCCGACGATCATGCCCTCGTAGACCTCCTGGGTGGGGTCGACGAAGAACGAGCCGCGCTCCTGGAGGTTGATCATCGCGAACGGCGTCACCTTGCCGGCGCGGTCGGCCACGAGCGAGCCCGTCGTGCGGGTCTCGATGTGCCCGGCCCACGGCTCGTAGCCCTCGGAGATCGAGGCCGCGATGCCCGTGCCGCGCGTCTCCGTGAGGAAGCGCGTGCGGAAGCCGATGAGCCCGCGCGCCGGGACCATGAACTCCATGCGGATCCAGCCCGTGCCGTGGTTGGACATGGTCTCCATGCGGCCCTTGCGCTGCGCGAGGAGCTGCGTGACGTTGCCGAGGTACTCCTCGGGGACGTCGATGGTCATGCGCTCCATCGGCTCGTGCGTCTTGCCGTCGATCGTGCGCGTGACGACCTGCGGCTTGCCGACCGTGAGCTCGAAGCCCTCGCGGCGCATCTGCTCGACGAGGATCGCGAGCGCGAGCTCGCCGCGGCCCTGGACCTCCCACGCGTCGGGACGCTCGGTCGGCAGCACGCGCAGCGACACGTTGCCGACGAGCTCGGAGTCGAGGCGGTCCTTGACCTGGCGGGCCGTCACCTTGTGGCCCTTGCCGCCCTTGCCCGCGAGCGGCGACGTGTTGATCCCGATGGTCATGGAGATCGCCGGGTCGTCGACCGTGATGAGCGGGAGCGGGCGCGGGTCCTCGGGGTCGGTGAGCGTCTCGCCGATCGTGATGTCCGCGATGCCCGCGACGGCGACGATGTCGCCGGGCGCGGCCGACTCCGTCGGGACGCGGTCGAGCGCCTTGGTCTCGAGGAGCTCGGTGATCTTGACGTTCTGGAGCGTGCCGTCGTGCCGTGCCCACGCGACGACCTGGCCCTTGCGGAGCTCGCCGTTGAAGATGCGCAGCAGCGCGAGGCGGCCGAGGAACGGCGACGCGTCGAGGTTCGTGACGTGCGCCTGGAGCGGCGCGCCCTCGTCGTACGTCGGCGCGGGGATCTTCTCGAGGATGGTCGTGAAGAGCGGCTCGAGGTCCTCGTTCGACGGGAGCTGGCCGTCCACGGGCTGGTCGAGCGACGCACGGCCGGCCTTGGCCGACGCGTACACGACCGGGACGTCCAGGATGGCGTCGAGGTCGAGGTCGGGCACCTCGTCCGCGAGGTCGGAGGCGAGGCCGAGCAGCAGGTCCGTGGCCTCGGCGACGACCTCGGTGATGCGCGAGTCCGGACGGTCGACCTTGTTGACGACGATGATGACCGGGAGCTTCGCGGCGAGCGCCTTGCGCAGCACGAACCGCGTCTGCGGGAGCGGGCCCTCGCTCGCGTCGACGAGGAGGACGACGCCGTCGACCATGGAGAGGCCGCGCTCGACCTCGCCACCGAAGTCGGCGTGGCCGGGGGTGTCGATCACGTTGATCGTGATGCCGTCGGGCTCCCCCACCGCGGCGGCGGCCGGGCCGGCGTAGCGGACCGCGGTGTTCTTCGCGAGGATGGTGATGCCCTTCTCGCGCTCGAGGTCACCGGAGTCCATGACGCGGTCGTCCACGTGCTGGTGCGCGGAGAAGGCGCCGGACTGGCGCAGCATCGCGTCGACGAGCGTGGTCTTGCCGTGGTCGACGTGGGCGACGATCGCCACGTTGCGCAGGTCGGAGCGCACAGACATCTACGGTTCTCATTTCGTGGGGTTCGAGGGGCGACGACGGCCGGCCACCTCTGCGCGCACGGCGCGGGAGCAGCCCGCCGCGGCATCACGGAGCACGGGCCGTCACCCGGGCACGGCTATCCTACCGGGTCGCGGTTCCCGCCACCATGACCCGCGTCACTCCCCCGCGTCGTTCCCTGCGTGGCTCGCCGCGACGGTCCCCGTCGCGGTGCCGACGGCGTCACGGCGGCGAGCCCTTGCGCGGGCGCCGGGTCAGGGCGCGAAACCGGTCCGGGCGGTCGGGGTAGAGCTCCTCCCACTGCTCCGAGATGCTCTCCGAGACGTGGGTGGTCACGTGCTCCGTCAGCGCGGCGCGCGCGGCCCGGCGCTCCGCCCGCAGGATCGCGGCGTGCTCCGCGCGCAGGGCGCGGACGGTCGAGACCGCCATCCCGATCATCACGACGGAGAACGGCAGCGCGATGAGGATCGCCGCGGTCTGGAGCGCCTGCAACCCGCCCGCGAGCAGGAGCGCGATCGCCAGGAGCCCCGAGACGCCCGCCCAGAAGATGCGGCTCCACGTGGGCGGGTTCGGGTTGCCGCCGCTCGCGAGCATGTCCACCACGAGCGAGCCGGAGTCCGACGACGTCACGAAGAACACGACGATGAGCAGGATCCCGACGACCGAGAGGACGTTGCCGAGCGGCAGGCCGTCGAAGAGCTGGAACAGCGTCGTGTCGGTGTCGACCGCGCCGTCCACGAGCATGCTCCCCGGCTCGGTCAGCTCGCGGTAGAGGGCCGACCCGCCGAAGACCGAGAACCACAGGGTCGTGACGACCGTCGGGACGAGGAGCGTCCCGAGGACGAACTCGCGCACCGTGCGCCCGCGCGAGATCCGGGCGATGAAGACGCCCACGAACGGCGCCCAGGAGATCCACCAGCCCCAGTAGAAGATCGTCCACGACGACTGCCACTCGAGCCCGGCCTCGCCCTGGAACGCGGTCGTGTCGAACGACAGCCGGACGATGTTCTGGACGTAGTAGCCGAGCGACTGGACCCACTCGCGCAGGAGGAAGAGGGTCGGCCCCAGGGCCAGCACGAGGACCAGGACGACCCCGGCCAGGATCATGTTGCCGTTGGACAGCCACTTGATCCCCTTGCCCAGCCCCGACACGACGGAGATCGTCGCGAGCGCGGAGATCGCCGCGATGAGCCCGATCTCGAGGGCCGTGCTCGGCTGCACCACGTCGAGGTACCCGAGGCCGGCGGAGATCTGGAGGACGCCGAAGCCCAGCGACGTCGCCACCCCGAACACCGTGCCGATGATCGCGACGACGTCGATGACGTCCCCGAGCCTGCCCTTCACCCGGTCGCCGAACAGCGGCTCGAGCGCCCACCGGATCGACACCGGCCTGCCCTTGCGGTGGATCGCGTACGCGAGCGCGAGGCCCGCGACGACGTAGATCGCCCACGCGTGGACGCCCCAGTGGAGGTAGCTCTGCCCCATGGCGGCCTGGGCGAGCGCCGGGTCGCTCCCCTCGACGCCCGGCTTGGGGCTCACGTAGTGCGACAGCGGCTCCGCCACGCCCCAGTACACGAGCCCGATCCCCATACCGGTCGCGAAGAGCATCGCGAACCACACGGGGAGCCGGAACAAGGGCTCGTCCTCGTCCTTGCCGAGCACGATGTCGCCGAAGCGGCTCAGGCCCATCCACAGGGAGAACACGACGAAGCCGGCCACGACGATCACGTAGTACCAGCCGAAGACCCCGATGACGTCCCGCTGGAGCGTGTTCATGAGCGCCGTCACCGTGTCGGTGAAGAGGATGGTCGCGAGCACGAAGAGCAGGATGATCCCGGCCGCCGGGTAGAACACCCGAGGGTCGGGTCTCCCGGTGCGAGGGCTGTCGAGGTCGTCGGCCGCCGTGGCTCCGCGGGCGGGAGAGCCCACGTCGGAGGGCTCAGGGGGCGTCTCGTGCTCCGGCGCGCTCATGGGCTCCAGGCTTGTCGTGCACGGGCCCCCCGGCAACCGGAACGCCTCGGGGGCGGCTGCGTGCGCAGCCGCCCCCGAGGCGTCGTCCGGTCCCGCACGTCGGTGCGGGGTGCGGTCAGAACCCGGCGCCCGCCGTGGGCGGCGCGCTCCGCTCGTGGTCGATGTCGTCGCGCTGCTCCGCGAGCGAGCGCTCCTCGTCGACGAGCGACGAGAGCTCGTCGTTCGCGATGTCGCGCGCCGCGGCCTCGAGCAGCGCGTCGCGCGCGGCACGGCGCTCGCGCTGCGCCGCCGGGTCCGGCACCGGCACCGCGGCGAGGAGCCGCTGCGTGTACGGGTGCTGGGGAGCGTGCACGATCTGCGACGTCGCGCCCACCTCGACCAGCTTGCCCTTGTGCATCACGGCGATGCGGTCGGACAGCATCTCGACGACCGCGAGGTCGTGCGAGATGAACAGGCACGCGAACCCGTGCTCGCGCTGGAGGTCCGTGAACAGGTCGAGGACCCTGGCCTGCACGGACACGTCGAGCGCCGACGTCGGCTCGTCGGCCACGAGCAGCTTGGGCTCGAGCGAGAGCGCACGGGCGATGCCGACGCGCTGGCGCTGACCGCCCGAGAGCTCGTGCGGGTAGCGGTTGCGCATCGCGCGCGGGAGCTCGACCTGGTCGAGCAGGCGCTCGACCTCACGGCTGAGCTCCTTGCCCTTCACGCCCTTGTGCAGCATGAGCGGCTCGCCGATGGACTCGCCGATCGGCAGGCGCGGGTTGAGCGACGACCCCGGGTCCTGGAACACGATGCCGACCTCGGTGCGCAGCGGCTTGAGGTCCTTGGGCGTGGCGCCCACCATGTTCCTGCCGACGATCTCGAGCGAACCCCCGGTGACCGGCAGGAGGCCGACGGCTGCACGCCCGATCGTCGTCTTGCCCGAGCCCGACTCGCCCACGAGCCCGAGGACCTCGCCCTGGCGGATCTGCATCGACACCTCGTCGACCGCGCGGAACGCGGCCTGGCGGCGTCGACCGGGGTACTCGATGATCATGTCCTGCGCGTCGAGCACGAGCGGGCGCTCCTGCGCCGCGGCCGCCGGGACGCGGTCCGTGGCCGTGGTCGCCTCGCGCGTTGAGCCCAGGTGCGGCACCGCCTCGAGGAGACGGACCGTGTACGGGTGCTTCGGCGCGCCGAAGATCTCGGCCGACGTGCCGCGCTCGACGACCTGGCCGTCCTTCATGACCATGATCGAGTCGGCCATGTCGGCCACCACGCCCATGTCGTGCGTGATGAGGATGATCGCGGCGTCGACCCGGTAGCGCAGGTCCCGGAGCAGCTTGAGGATCTCGGCCTGGACCGTGACGTCGAGCGCCGTGGTCGGCTCGTCGGCGACGAGGAGCTTGGGGTCGCACGCGAGGGCCTGGGCGATCATCGCGCGCTGGCGCTGACCGCCGGAGAGCTGGTGCGGGTACGCGTCGAAGCGTCGCTCCGGCTCCGGGATCTCGACGAGCCGCAGGAGCTCGATCGCGCGCTTCTTCGCGTCGGCGGGGCCGACGTTGAAGTGCGTCCGGATGGTCTCGACGATCTGGAAGCCCACCGTGTACACGGGGTTCAGCGCCGTCATCGGCTCCTGGAAGATCATGGAGATCTCCTTGCCGCGGACGTGCCGCAGCGAGCCGTGCGACATGCCGATGAGCTCGCGGTCGCCGAGCTTGGCGGAGCCGCGGGCACGACCGTTCGGCGGCAGCAGGCCCAGCAGCGCGAGCGACGACTGGGACTTGCCCGAGCCGGACTCGCCGACGATCGCGAGGACCTCACCGGAGTGGAGGTCGTAGCTCACGTCCGTGGCCGCGGGGTACCAGGCCTTGTCGACGTAGAAGTCCACGCCGAGGTTGCGCACGGTCAGCACGGGGCTGCCCTGGCGCGCGGCCGGGGCCGCGGGAGACGTCTCGATGGCCACGCTGATCAGTGTCCTTCCTGCTGGAGCCGGCGCTCGTGGCGCCTCGACTCTGCGAGCATGGGCGCATGGGTCCCACGCTGGTCTTCCGTTCGACGTACGGCCGAGTCCTCACGGTGGCGACGGGCGCCGTCGCCGTCGCCCTGGTCGTGGTCACGGCCGTGACGGGGGACGTCGTCGCGGTCGTGGGGGCTCTGCTCCCCGCCGCGCTCGTGACGTACCTCGTCTGGATGCTGTTCTGGCGTCCCGCCGTGGAGGTGTCCGACGGCGGGGTCGAGGTCCGCAACGTCGCCCGCACCGTCCACGTGCCGTGGACCGCGTACGAGGGCGTCGAGACCCGGTACTCGCTCGAGGTGCGCTACGCGGGCGGCACGGTGACCGCCTGGGCGGCGCCCCGGTCGAGCGGGACGGCTCGCTGGCTGCGCAGCTCCCGACGGCGCACGGCCGGCCAGGACCAGGTTGTCGCGGGTGCCAGCGCCGAGGCCGTCGCCGACGCCGTCACGCAGCGCCACGGTCTGCTCGCGGCCGCCGGCCACCTCGACCGTGCGGTGCCGGGGGCTCCCGGTGCCCGCACGACGTGGCACGTCGTGCAGCTCGCCGTGCTGGGCGCGCTCGTCGTGGGGACGGTCGTGGCGCTCACTGCCTGACCTCGTCGGCGCGCCGCGCCGCCCGAGAGGTCCACGACCTCCCGGGCGGGCGGCGACGACGGCGGTCATCAGCTCGCCCCGGCCTCACCGGTCGCGCCCGGCGTGGCGGCGGCCGTGGGACGCGCGACCCGCTGTGCGCGCGCCATCTTGCGCTCCGACGGGATCCGCTTCTGACGCGGGTCGAACGCGTCGCGCAGGCCGTCACCGATGAAGTTGACGCACAGCGCGATCGCGACGATGAACAGACCCGGCCACCAGAACAGCCACGGACGCGTCGCGAACGCCTCCTGGTAGTCGCTGATGAGCTTGCCGAGCGAGGTCGCCGGCGCCTGGATGCCGACGCCGAGGTAGCTCAGCGCCGTCTCGAGCAGGATCGCCGAGCTCATGAGCAGCGTGACGTTGACGATGATCACGCCCACCGCGTTGGGCAGCATGTGCTTGAAGATGATCCGCCGGTCGCTCGCGCCGGCGACGCGGGCGGCGTCGACGAACTCCCGCTCGCGCAGCGAGAGGAACTCGCCGCGCACGAGGCGCGCGAGCGGCGGCCACAGGACGAGCCCGAGGAACGCGCCCAGGATGAGCGCGTTGCTGCCGCCCGACAGGAGCGCGAGCACCGCGCCGATGACGATGACCGGCATCGTGATGACGAGGTCCGTGAAGCGCATGAGCCACGAGTCGACCCGACCGCGGTAGTACCCGGACAGCGCCCCGAAGAGGACGCCCGCCACCGTCGCGATGACGCCGACCGACAGGACCACGAGGAGCGAGGTCTGCGTGCCCTGCATGACGCGCGCGAACACGTCGCGGCCGGCCTCGTCCTGACCGAAGATGTGCTCGGGCGAGGGTGCGCCCCCGTTGACGAGCGGGTAGGTCGAGCCCTGACCGGACGCCTTGTACGCGTACCACCCGTCCCATCCGCCGATCCCGATGGACGTGATCGCGAGCGCGACGATGCCGACGAGGAAGACGAGCGCGACGACCGCGCCCTTGTGGTGGAAGAAGCGCCGTCGGACGATCTGCCCCTGGGACAGTCCCTCGACCTCGAGGAGCTCGATCTGGTTCTCGGTCGCGCCGCTCTGCGACGCGTCGTTCGGTGTGTTGCTCATGCGTTCACCCGGATCCGCGGGTCGAGGGCTGCGTAGATGAGGTCAGCCACGATGTTGGCGATGATGGCGAGGGCCGCGACGATGACGAGGTACGCCATGACGGGGTCGATCTCGCCTCGTTGCAGCGAGTTGAGGAAGAGCAGGCCCATGCCCGGTCGGGCGAAGACCTTCTCGGTGATGATCGCGCCGCCCAGCAGGGTGATGACGTCGATGGGGACGATCGTCGCGAGCGGGATCAGCGTGTTGCGGAAGCCGTGGCGCATGACGACCGTCCGCTCGGGCAGGCCCTTGGCGCGCGCCGTGCGGATGTAGTCCTGGCTCATCACCTCGAGCATGCTGGCGCGCGAGTAGCGCGTGTAGCCGGCGAACTGGATGAGCACGAGCGCGATGGTCGGCAGGAGCAGGTGCGTGTACTGGTCGAGGACCTGCACCCAGAAGTTCCCGCCGAGGTTCGGCGTGCTGTTGCCGATCGTCGGGATGGGCCGGCCGTTGATCGCCGTCGCGTTGAAGTACGCGGGCCAGACGCCCATCACCTTGTCGACGAAGATCATCGAGGCGACGAGGAACGCCGTGATGCCGGAGGCGCGCGCGGACACGCCCTTGTCGGGGCCGCCCCACGCATACCCGATCCCGATGCCGACGCCGACGGCGACGACCCCGAGGACGAGCACGAGCCACCAGTTGTCCACCTGCTTGAGGACGGACTGGATGGGGAAGTAGATGACGACGCCGACCAGGACCGTGGTGAGGGACGCGTAGAGCGCGCGGCGGTTCTTCAGCCCGGACACCAGGGCGGTGATCGCGAACGCGAGGGCGGTGCCCGTGACGATGATGATGACCGGACCGAGGTTCGGCTCGGCCCACCACCCGGAGAGCTGGAGGTAGAGCAGCGCGAGCGCGCTGGCGGCGAAGCCCATCGCGAACACGGTGAGCCGGCGCTTGAGCGTCCCGCCGAAGGCGAGGGACCAGAACAGGCCGATCACGACGCCGACCACGGCGATCACGAGGATCGAGAGGTTCGGGTCCCGCAGGAAGTCGTTGAAGCCGATCGCGCCCCACTGCTTGAGCAGGACGGCGACCCAGAAGGCCGGGAGCGAGTAAAGCACGAACGAGACGAAGATCGTCAGGTAGTCGAAGGTGCTGTACTGGCGCAGCGCGCTGACGATGCCGACCATGACGCCGAAGACGACGGCGAGGACGGTCGCCGCGGCGACGAGCTGGATGGTCGAGATCACCGCGCCCTGGAGCAGGGTCGTGACGGACTGGCCACTCTGCCAGGCCGTCCCGAGGTCACCGGTGACGAAGTCGCCGAGCCACTTGAAGTAGCGGATCACCGAGGGCGTGTCGAGATCGAGCTCGGCGGTGCGCTGGGCGATGAGCTGCGCCTTGTTGGGCTTCGTGCTCGACTCGAGATCCATGAAGATGTACGGCCGGATCGCGGCGTCGACGAGCAGGAACATCGCGAACGTGGACACGAGGAGGGTCGCCAACCCTGCCAGCACACGCCGCGAGATGAAGGAGAACATCGGAGGTCTTACCTCGCTGGTCGGTAGGGACCCCGGGTCTGGGGCCGGTCGATTCTACGCGCGGGTCTCGCGCGATCGTGAACCGAGGGGCACGGGACGCCGTGGTGAGGACGTCGGGGTTCGGGAGCACGCGAGGACCGGGGGTCCCGACGGACGGGCCGTCGGAGACCCCCGGTCTCCTGCGTCCGGACAGGCCCGCCGCCGTCCTCGCGGACGGCGACGGGCCTCGTCAGGCGGTGTTCAGGACTCTCAGCCCTCGAACGTCCAGTTCCAGAAACCGTGGAAGATCGTCGGGCTGATCGTGATCGACTCGACGCCCTTCAGGTTCTCGTCCCAGCCCTGGATGGCCGGGAACTGGAAGATCGTCACACCGAAGCCGTCCGCCCACAGGTTCTTCTCGACCTCGAGCTGGAGCTGGAACTGCTCCTCGGGGTCGGTCGAGACCTGGAGCTTGTCCAGCGCGGCGTCGACGGCCGGGTTGTTGTACTGGCCGTAGTTGTTGACACCGGGGTTCGGCGCCCAGCGGAAGTTCGCGTCCGACTCGGTGACCGCGGTCGACGTGGACTGCCAGCCGAAGAGCGAGGCGTCGTACTGGTCCTGGCCGGTGGCGAGCAGGGTGCCCCACTCGGCGGCCGGACGGCCCGTGTCGACGATCTCGAAGCCGGCCTGCGAGGCGGTGTCCGTGATGAGCGCGAGCTCGTTCACGCGGCGCGTGTTCTCGTTGTTGTACGCGAAGCGCACCTTGACCGGTGTGGCGACCCCGGCGTCGGCGAGCAGCTGCTTCGCCTTCTCGATGTCACCCGCAGCCGGGTAGAAGTCCGAGCCGTTCTCCGCGACCATCTGGTCGTAGTTCGGCGAGCCCGGGATGAGGATGTTCGAGTTGCGCACCTCGGCGTCCGGGTTGAGCGGCTTGATGAGGTTGTCGACGATCGTCTGGCGCGGGATCGTCAGCAGGAACGCCTGGCGGACGGCCTTGGCCTTCTCCGCGTCGCCACCGTAGGTCTGCGGGTCGAACGGACCCTTGTTCTGGAAGACCAGGTCGACGTGCTCGTACGTACCCTCGATGCCCGAGTGGGTCTCGATGCCGTCGAGCGCCTCGAGCGCCGTGCGGACGTCGGCCGAGGCCTGCGGGCCGATGAGGTCGACCTCACCATTTTCGAGCGCCTGGACCTGGGCCATCGGGTCCTCGATGTAGCGGACCGTGATGGTGTCGACCGCGCCCTTGTTCTTGCCCTGGAAGTCAGGGTTCGCCTTCAGGGTGAGGTACTGGTTCTCCTTGTAGTCCTCGAGCGTGTAGGCACCGTTCGAGACGTACAGGGAGGGGTCCTCGGGGAGCGAGGTGAACTGGAAGCCCTCGTTCCAGAACTTCGAGATCTTCGACAGCGCGGCGGTGTCGTTGTTGAGGATCGCGTCGCGGACGGCGGCCTTGGCCTCCTCCGCGTCCTCGATGCCGAGCGCCTTCTGGCCGACGACGTGGGCGGGGACGAACTCGTTCGTCCAGCTCAGCTCCCAGTCACCGAACGGCTTGTCGTAGACGACCGTGACCGACTTGTTGTCCTCGGAGATCTCGGGGTTCTGCGAGATCAGGGCGATGCCCGGGTCCGACCCGTCGAAGTAGACACCAGCGTCCACCTCGGCCTGGTTCGTGACCTCGCCGGTCTCCGGGTCCGTCTCGGCCTCGACGGTGTTGAACTTGCCGGACTGGCCGGCCCAGTCGAGCAGCAGCTCCGTCGCGTCGACCGGCGTGCCGTCCGACCACTTGGTGTCGTCACCGAACGTGTACTTGATGGTCAGCGGGTCGTCCGAGACCTTCTCGTACGTACCGAACGACTCGTCCTGGACGAGGTTCAGGTCGGCGTCGTAGTAGCTGAAGCCGGAGTTCAGCACGTAGTTGATGATCGCGTTCTGCGTCGCGTTGCCGTTCGACGAGCTGAGGTTGAGCTCGTTGAGGGGGGCCTCCCACGCGACCGTGACGGCCGACTCGGTGTTGATACCCGCGTCGTCGGTCTCGGTGTCGCCGTCACCCGACGTGCCGCTGCACGCCGAGAACAGCAGTGCTCCGGTGACCGTCACCGCGAGGGCGGCACTCGTGCGCCTGATCTTCAATGTTCCTCCTCCAAGGGATGGTGGGCGCGGACGGACGGGCGTCGTTCGCCCCCCGGCCGCCCCGTCGCCCGCGCGTCCGGTTGGTGTCGGCGCGCGTGGACGGGTATGCCCACCACGGTTTGAGGCAACGCTACCCAGCAAGTTGCGTGGCTTCTCCCCCTTGCCCGGTTGCTGCGGTCGATCGTTACCGAGTTGATACTGGCCGGTACGGGCGCGTCGCCACCCCGAGACGACAGGGAAACACGCGCGAAACGTCGACTGGCCAGGCACCGGGGCCCCGTCGACATCTCACGATGCGGCGGGCCGTCCGGCCGGCGTCCCGCGTCTCGGTCGGAGCGTCGCCCGTCCCTCGTCGGGAGTCCGACGTGTCCGCGGCGTCCCCGGTGGATCTCTCTGCTCGGCGCGTGCACGACTACTACGACCCGGCGCTGACGGAGGAGCAGAAGGCGGCCCTCGACCGCGAGAACGTGGCGGTGCTGGCCGCTGTCCAGGCCGCCTTGGGCAACATCTCGCCAGACGTCCGCGCGCCGTTCGTGGACGCCCGGACGGAGCCGACCGTCCTCCACGTCGTCGTGGCCGACGGTCGGGCCGAGGCGTGCCGGGACGACGTCGACGACACGGTCGCGGAGTTCCACGCCCAGACCTGGGGCGGCCAGGCGCTGGAGGCGGTCCCCCAGGTACACGTCGAGGTGGTGCCCCGGGACTGGAGCCGCCGCGGCTGGCGTCCGGTCTACTGGGCTGCCGGCTGGAGCGCCTGGCGCCCGGAGGGCACGACGAGCCGGGTCACACGTTGAAGCGGAACTCCACCACGTCGCCGCGGTTAGCGAATGTCTCGCGTGCAACGTCGCTCCCTACAGGCTGTCACACGTGAGTGGCGTTGATCCTCTTCGCGAGCGCCTCGAAGTTCGTCAGCGTGGCCTCCGAGAGCCGCTCGACCCTTGAAGGATCGCGCAGCAGGACGGCAGCGGGACGCCAGTGGTCGAACTTGGGCTCCCCCGATGCCTCCAGGCGCTTCAGGATGCGCTGGTGGTGGTTGGGCAGGTCCTCGAGACGGATGGACTTGCCGAACGCGGCGTTGTAGAGCTCGACGTAGTCCTCTTCGCTGAAGAGGTCCTCGATGTCCGCGTGCTTCTGCTCCAGTACGGCGCTGACGAGCACGATCCGCCCGCCGTCGATCTTGTTCGCGTTCATCGCGGCCTCGACCTTCCCGCCGCCCTCGGTCCCGGAGTCGAGGAGGACGGTGACGGACACCTTCCGCCCGAGCAGGGACACGAACGCGGGCACGTTCGACGACCCGCCGGCAGGGAGGACGCGCCAGCGCTCGTCGACGCCCTCGCGATCGAGCTCGCGCAGCCGCCGGCTGACCAGATCCAGGTACACGAGGTCGGAAGGGCCCTCGACGAGGAGGTTCCGCTCGCCGATGAACAGGTTCTGCGTGAGGTCGTAGCCCAGGGCGGCCTGCAGGGGGAACGCGCTGTCCTCCCCCACCTCCAGGGCGTCGGACGAGGTCACCGAGCCGATGTCGTCGCCGCGGTCCTCGACCACGCGCACGCGCTCGATCTGCTCGACCATGAAGGGCGAGTGCGTCGTGTAGATCACCTGGCCCGCAGGAGCGAGCCGCTCGTTGATGAACCGGAGGAAGTCGCGCTGGGCCTTGGCGTGCAGGGTGAGGCCAGGCTCGTCGAGGAGGATCACGACGTCGCCGCCGCGGCTCTCGAACTCGCTGAAGGCCGCGAGGAAGGAGAAGAACCATCGGTAGCCGGAGGACCGGCGCGAGAAGTTGTTGGTGAACTCGTGCTTGCGGTCCTCGACGCGGAAGTTCAGGTAGCGCACGACGCTGTACTGCCCGCGGGCGTCCGAGATGGTCTCCGGCTCGGTCACGATCTTGATCCGCAGCTCGGGGTTCGTGCTCCAGTACTCCTTCATCTCGCGGGACAGGTCGTTCGAGACCGACTCGAGCTCGGCGGTGCTGGCCTCGAAGTTCGAGTTCGTCATCGCGTTCACGTCCGTGTTGGCGAGCTTCAGCAGTGCACGAGCCGTCTGCTTCGGCGACGCCCCCGGCTCTTCGTCCGCCTGGGTCTTGAGCTCAGCGACGTCCACCCGTCCATCGAGGCGCTGGTAGTCGCTGAACAGGAAGAACTTCGGCATGCGCGCGAGCACGGTCGCCTCCGCGACGGCGGCAAGGTCACTGGCAGTGCCGAGCCTGCTGGTGATGCGCGACAGGACGTCCGCCGTGGTCGTGCTCACCGCCTCATCGGCCGCCGCGGCCGGATCGTCGTCCGTGCCGTCCGGGTCGTCGGTCACTGCTGCCGCCGCGGCGGCAGCAGCGGCTGCAGTCGCGGCTTCCTCC
Source organism: Cellulosimicrobium sp. E-16 (assembly GCF_049913115.1). NCBI lineage: Bacteria > Bacillati > Actinomycetota > Actinomycetes > Micrococcales > Promicromonosporaceae > Cellulosimicrobium > Cellulosimicrobium sp. E-16. The sequence continues at coordinate 1,591,544 of NZ_CP183974.1, read as the reverse complement.
TTGGCCATTGCCTCGAGCGCGCCCTTGAGCCCAGCTACGGTGTCGTGCGCTCCGAGCAGCTCGTCCGCGTCACGGTGGCCGTCGAGCACGTCGCGGAGGAATCGCTTCTCATCGATGGCGATCTCGACCCATGCCTCGCCGTCGTAGCGGCGGCCGACCTTCACCATGTCCGAGCCGACGACGTCCTCGCCGAGCTTCCCGCCGAGGGCACTGAGGTCATCGTCGTCGAGCTTGAACGTCGCCTCGATCGGCGTGATCTCCTGAAGGTCTCCGCTCCGGCTGTCGCGGCTGCGTCGCCACCGCGGATAGTCGTCGAGCTCGACGAACCTGTCGCCGTACACAGGGTTCAGCCGGTAGAGCGCGTCCAGCATCGTCGACTTCCCGGACTCGTTCATCCCGACGAGCGTCGTGACGTCGCCCTCGACCGCCACCTCCGTCGAGTCCAGCACGTTCTTGTACCGGTGAACCCGGAATGACGTCAGCTTCAATTCATGGCCTCTCTCGCGCTTCAAGCATCTGTAGCGCAAGAGTAGGTGGGGCACCGACATTCGGTCGGAAGCAGGAAGGCTCGGCCGCAGCACGCCAGGCGCGCCGTGCCGGCGCGACTCAGCTCAGCGCTCGACGCCCTGGAGGCCCTCGAGGCGGTGCTCGGAAGTCGATCATCCAGATTGAGGCAGGCCGGGTGGCCGCGAAGATCTCGACACTCCACGGCATCGCGCATGCCCTCGGCGTCCCGCTGCCGGAGCTCGTCGCGCCGGTGTGCGCCCGGCACCCGAGGTCCGCGGGGACGCCCACGCCCATCATCTAGCGCTGGAGCGCCCGACCGTCGGGCGACCTAGGATCGAGGGCATGACCGAGGACCTCGCTTGGATGCGCGCGCTGTCGCCCGCCGACCAGGAGGCGTGCGCGCGGGACCTCGCGGACGCGGCCGACACCGAGCGTCTGGACGCAGTGTTGAGGGCCTGGCATGAGACAGCGACCGCTGTCGCCGAGGGGCTGGGCCGCGACGAGCCGGAGTGGCTCGACGAGCCCGCAGCCGTGGAGCGACCGTAACGGCCGGTCAGTTTCCTCGCAGCCGCTCCACCTCTGCTTCCAGCTCGTGGACCCTGGCCTCCAGGTCCGCCTTCGTCGGCCTGCCCGATCGGGTGCCCGCCTCGGCCGGAACCGCTGCCCGCTTCGGGCGAGGCCGTTCCTCCTTGAGCCCGATGGCCTCCCCGTCGACGATGGTCGCCGGGTCCAGCCCGCACTCCGCGCAGCGAGTGGAGCCGGTGAACGCGGCGTGGATGGTCATGTGGGTGCGGTGGGCGGCCTGTTCGACGACGTGCCCGCAGTACAGCCGCAGCCGCCATCTCATGAGGTCATGAGGCGGCGTCGGGGAGGCGAAGACCTTCGCGATCGCCTCCCTCTGCGACGGCGACAGCGGCGGAGGCGGGCAGCACGCGTCGCAGTGCATGGTCAGCGATCCGGAGACCGAGTGGCGCACTCCATGGCACTCGCCATGGTCCCGCGCGAACCGCGCTTCCTCGGCGTCGTACCGGGCGCGCTCCTCGACGTTGAGGTGCATGGTTCCCCGGAAGTCCCAGGGCTCCTCGTCGCGGTAGGGCAGCCCGCAGCCGGGGCACGGCTCGCCGGCCGTGTACTGCTCCCATGCCAGAGGCGGGACGTCGCTCCTGACCGCGGCGCGGATGCGCTCGCGCTCCTTCTGCGCCCTATCGTCCTTCTTCGTCAGCTCGAAGGGGGCGTTCAGATCCCCGCGCCGCTCGTAGTCCGTGATCTGCACCATGTAACGACGCTAGACGACGCGTGGGACACCGGGCGAGCAGAACGGGGCCATCTACTTCGGAGTGACCTCGACGGTGTCGGGGTCGAACGCCTTGCGTCCGCGCGGAGCTGGCAGGAGCTTGACGGTGCAGAAGAAGTCCACGATGCGCTGCTGGATCGCCAGGTCAGCGCCGTCGAACGCGGACACGGGGTCCTCGGCGTTCAGCACTCCCCCGAGGTCCGTCGTCGCCGTGAGCGCCGTGCGCTCCGCCTCGAGCACGACGATCTTCGCGTTCTCGCGCTCGCGGACGCGCTTCAGGTCGTAGCTCTCGATGACCTCCTCGTCGTAGTCGTGCTGGGCCCGCTTGATCTTCCCCTCGTGCACGGCGATCTGCGCCTGGACGGCGCGCAGCCGCGGCTCGTCCCGGCTCGGCAGCGCGTCCTGCAGGTCGGGCCGCGCGAGCCTGGCGCGCACGAGCTGGAGCACCCAGTCGTCGACGTGGGACCGCACGCGCATGACGTGGCCGGCGCAGCGGTAGCGGACCCCGTGGGCCTTGACGGGCTTCTCGCAGATGCCGCAGAGGTAGAGGCCCGAGCCCAGGTGCTTGCGCGACGTCGAACCGGTCTTGTTGGTGACGCGCGCCGGCATGTCCAGGCGCTCCTGGACGGAGAGCCAGGTCGCCTCCTCGACGATCGGGTCCCACTGGCCCTTGACCCGGTCGCCGTTCTCGTCCCGCATCACCTGCGCGTACCAGGACCGGCGCTTGTTCTTCGTCCGGTCGCGACGGTCGGTGTAGACGGACCAGCCGGCGTACCGCGGGTTGCGGAGGATCCCCAGGACGGTCGAGCTGCTCCAGGGGCCGTCCTCGGGCACCGGCCGAGGCTCGAGGCCCTCGACGGCTCGGCGCTCGTTCCGCTCCATCGCGAGGGTCCGCGTGAACCGCTGGACGTGATGCAGGGACTGCGGGATGTGCTTCGCCTCCTTGCCCGAGAGCCCAGCTGCGAGAGCGGCGAGCGAGGGGCCGTCCTTCACCGCGAACAGCCTGAAGAGCTCGGCTACCACCTCGGCCTCGTGAGGGACGACCGTCCCGTCGATGTCGTAGCCGAACGGCCTCACGCCCTTCGGAGGCCGCCCCTGAGCCGCTCGCTGGACGTGGGCGGCGCTCTGGCGGGCCGACTTCCGCTCGACCTCGCCGCGGGCCACCGCGGCCTTGACACGCGCGTAGAGGCGGCCCCCGTCGGTGTTGAGGTCGGCCTCGCCGTTCGCGGTGACCAGCTTGAGCCCTCGGTCCTCGGCGGCGTCGATCCAGTCCTCGAGCTGGCGGGGCTGCCGCGTCAGCCTGTCGAGGTCGTAGCACACGATGGCCTCGAACGAGCCCGCCTCGTAGTCGCGCACCATCTCGTCGTAGGCCGGGCGGACCTTCGTCTTGTCGGTCGCGCTCCTGGACTGGTCGACGTACTCGCGCACGACCTCCCAGCCGCGGTCCTTGGCGATCCGCTCGCAGTCGGCGCGCTGACGGTCGATGGCGAGACCGTCCATCTCGCGGTCCTGGCTGATGCGGAGGTAGACCACCGCACGGACGGGTGCCTGGGGGCTCTGGCTCACGGAGCCAGTCTACCGGACATGAGATTATTTCTATACGGAACTCCGATTCTCTCGCTCTTTCTTTGGTAGCCGGACGCTCACCACGACCGACCCCTTCAGGCTCCCCGAGCACAGCACTGATCGCCCAAGCGCCAGTGCGGAGCTTCGCGCGAGACGCGAAGGGGCGGAGTCGAGTGCCGAGATGGAGCACTGAAGAGTTCTCGCGAGACGCTCGCTACGGCTGGACGTTGAATAGCTGGAGGTGGTAGCGGATCGCGGCGGAGTGGTCCTCAGCCTCGGTCGCTTCACGAGCGAGGCCGGCGAGCCTCGCAGCCTCTTCCACTGCGTACTTCGCCGTGATCGAGTCGGACAGCGAGGTCGCGCCGGTGCTGATGCGACGACCATAGTTGGTCGGGTCGTTCATCTCACGAAGTCCGTTCGCGGCGAGCGACTTGAAGAAGTCGCGGAGGTCCCAGTCATAGATGATCGGCGTATGCGCCATCGCGTACTGGGCGGTGCGCATCTCCAGGTAGAAGCAGGACAGCGGGACGTGATTGAACGCCCTCCACGTCTTGACCAGGCGGATCAGGCTCTTTGCGCGACCGTCGGTGTCTTGCTGCGCCTTGTTCACATAGGCCAGGTGCACGGCCGGGTTGCTCCGGATCCAGCCGGTGCCGTCGGGGTCCGGGATGTCGTAGTCGTCGGTGTCCTTGAAGTACGCCGGCGTAATCTCCACATCCGGACCGTCGTCACCGAAGTAGCGGAGGCGCACCGCTGGACGGTCCACGGATACGTACGCTCCGCTGATTCCTCGCGCGAGCGACGCCCGGAGGGTCTCGAGTGCGGACGAGGAGGAGGACGGGCGCGAGCCCGGCATGGTGACGAAATAGTCCACGTCGCTGAACACGTCAAGCGCTGTCCCGTGATGCCAGGAGCCTGTCTCCCGCATCCGGATGATCGCCTGATCCGTGGTGAGCCAGTCCTCGAGCTCCCTGCGGTGCTGCGCCGCGGCCGTGCGCTTCGCCTCGTCCGGCGTCATCGCCTTGATCAGCGACTCGAGGTTGGCGTTGGCGGTCGTGCTCATGGCGTATCAGACCTGAAGGTCTGGCCGCCGTCTCCCTCGACGTTGCGCTTGGCCGCCTTGTACGCGAACCGAGGGATCGGATCTGCCGCGTGGTCGAGATCGGAGGCGCGTCGCGCCAGGCCGTCCAGGGTCCTGCGGAGAGTGGAGAGCGAGTCGTTGGGCACCTGGACGTGGAGAAGTCTCCGCGCATCGTTCCGCAGCGCGGTGTAGTCGTTGCCGCAGCCGGCTGCGCGTTCGGCGAGCTTGTCCGGCCGGCTGGTGGTGAGCACAGCTGCTGCGATCGCGGCCAGCACCGCCAGTGCACCGCTGAGCATCTGAGCTTCGCTCGCGAAGGTCAGGACCGCCGAGAGCGCACTGACGAGCGCGGTGACCGCACCGAGAGACCAATGCACGGCTCGCCATGCCTTCGCAGCCTCGAACTGGCCCTGGGCGGAGAAGACTGCGCTCTCATGGATCCGCGACGCCTCATCGCGGATCGCGGCGCGCTGCTCGGCGTCTACAGGGTCAGTAGTCACTCGCGAGATCCGATTCATACAGTGCCTTGGCGCTCTGCGCCTCGCGAATGACCTGCCGCACCGAAGCCTTCGTGATGTCGAGCACCCGAAGCTTTCCGCCAGTCTCGGCGACGGACTCGATGCGCCGGAAGTCTGCCGCAAACCGTTCAGCGAAGTCCGCGAGCCCGCGCAGCTTCGGCAAGGCGTCGGACAGGTGGTGGCCATGCGGGTCGACGAGGTCAGCAACGACACGGCCGTCGTGCGACGTGCCGAAAAAGAGGAAGTCGGGTCTGAGGGCGCGCCAGTCCCCCAGTTCGTCCTTGTACGCGATCGCCAGTGAATCCTTGGTCGCCCGGTCGGGATTCCGGTACCAGCCTTGGAACCCAGCTCGAGCGGATTCTGCTTGCAGCACCTCGACCTCCCAACGGCTGGAGAAGTGCATTGGCACCTTGCCGTCATCCATCGACATCAGATGCATGTCGAACACCGGGAGGTCTTCTTCCGACCCGTCGGCATGGCGGACCTTGGTGTCGGTCTGCGTGACGGTCGGGACAACGAGGGCGACCGGGTCTGGCGTCGTCGACATCGCTTCGAGCACGTCATACTCGGCCTGGCGTTCGTCGGAGAGGCCCTTCCGAGCAACGCGGGATTGCGTCAACCAGGTCTTCGCCAGCGCATCGGCCTCGTCCTCCACGGCCTGCGCGATCTCGGGAACCCGCCCCAGCGAGGCCACCACGATGTGCGCCTCGAGCAGGTCGTCCTCGTCTCCGTCGTCGCCAACGAGATGGTCGACGTAGGTCGAGCAGAGGGCCGGGCTCAGAACCCGGGCCGAGGCCCTGTAGTAGTCCTCGATCGCTCGGGGGTCGGCGCTCACCGCGAAGGCCTTGTATGAGAGCCCGCCGCCGACGCGGCCTCGGATCTCCTCGCCCTCCATCGTCAGAACATCCTCACGCGCCGCTGCGAGCTTCTCCTTGTACTGGATGGCCCGCCCATCGAGCACGGCGTGCAGGTGGGCGTGGGCTTGGCTGACAGCCTCGTCAACCAGCTGGTCCTTGGACAGAGCCGTCGCCAGAGCGGTGAGGCGGCGGATCGGCTTGACGTTCTTCTTCGGGATGGTCACGGACGGGAGCGCAGCGAAGCAGTCCCAGACGCCCTGATCGATGGCGTTGTTCGGATGGAGCGCGATCGGGTCGAAGAGCACGCGACGGCCCTGGCCGCCGCCGGCATCATCTCCGTCCTCACCGTCCTTGCTCGTCGCGCCACGCATCAGCAGTTGGGCCACGTCGGTCGCGGTCTTGCGATCGAATCTCGGCAATAGGCAGTCGACCGAGTTCAACAGCTCGTTGCCCGAGATTCGGCGAGCCAGCGGAGTGCGCATCATCCGCCCCAGCAACTGGGTTATGTGGGTCGGGTTCTTCGCCGGCCTGAAGGACACGAGCACCTCGGCGCGCGGGCAGTCCCAGCCCGTCGAGATCGCATTCTTCGCCAGCAGCACCCTGATGTGCTTGTCCTCCTGGACGCGCTGGGGCTCAACGTACGGCACGAGGTGCCGACCGACGCTCAGGTCGGGGTGCGCTCTCCCCTCGTGATCGCCGAAGACGTTGGCGACGGCATCGAACGGCAGATCCGGCCAGGCGTCGTAGATCGTGTCGAGAGCACGGACCAGCACTTCCTGGGACGGCTTGTCGTCGAGCTGCACGACGAGGAGCGGCTGGACGGCCTCGTGGTCGCCCTGCGCGACCGCGTAGTCGGCCCACGCGTCCGACGAGGCGCGAATCTTCTCGACTGCCCGGGTGAGCAGAACGGTGTCGAAGGATCCCTTCTCTGCCGGGATGGACAGCGCTATGTCGTCCTTGAGCAGGCCGGAAGCTTGCACGAGGGCGGAGTCGACCAGCACCGATGGAAGAGCGTCGCGGTCCTTGGAGCCCTTCATCGCCGCCTCGAAGCGCTCCACGGTCGCCGAGATCCCGAACACGATCGGCATGGACGGGACCGGACCTTGGCCGTTGATGAGCCTCTGGACGATAGTGGAGCGATCCGACGACCGAGTGCCCATGCCTCGGTGCGCCTCGTCGAGCACGAAGTACAGCGTGAGATCCGGGTTGGCGATCGTGTTGGTGATCGTGTCGTAGATCGACGTCTGCGCTGTGTCCGGGCGGTTCTCCATCCCGGGGAGCCGCGCGGGGTCCTCCTCTTCCTGCTCCGTCTCCTCGAACACTCCCTTGACGAGTTTCGAGCCCTTGGCGAGTTTCTGGGTGTTGAGGAAGTACACGAGGCCCGGCCTGAAGGACTCCTCAGCGAAAGTGTTCGATACGACCTGAAGACGGAAGTCGAGCTCGCTGGCGGCCGCCTTGATCCGTGCGCGGCTCTGCTCGTTGAGCGACGGATCGTCGGAGAACCACAGGACGACGGCTCCTGGATCAGCGGCGAAGTCGAACTCGTCATTGCCGAAGAAGAGCGCTTCGATCACGGCGGCCGCCATCACGGTCTTGCCGGCACCCGTCGTCGCCGCGAGGGAGAACTGCGACCTGGCGTCATAGCGGCGGTAGGAGTCGCGCGCCCGCTCGAGGTTCCTGAGTACGTCGCGGACGGCCCCGACCTGGTAGTCCTTCAGCGTGTACTCCACTACAGGGTCCTTCCTGTGTTGATCTCGAAGTTCTGCAGGTAGCTCTCGTAGAGGCGGACTGGGGAGACGCCATCGGGCAGCTCGCGGCACACCATCTGGAAAGCGGAGTCGTCGTCGGTGACGATGAACACGTTCACGACGCCCTCGGTCGCTGCGACCGCAGCCGTGAACTGGCTCGAGCGGTCGAGGTCGGCCAGGACTCCGTACGCCTCTGCCACGTCCCAGCCCGCGTCCCCCAACTCGGTGATGATCCGGCCGCGCGAGCCGGCACGCAGCCACAGCATCGGCGCGATGCGTTCGAACGCGCGGTTGTGGCGCACGGACAGCGGTGCCTCGTATGTGAGGTTGAAGAACTCAGCGTTGGCGGCGGTCTCGCTGAACGCGTTCAGAAGCCTGGGCTTCGTCTTCGACTCGAACACGCCCAGAGCTTCCCACTCCGGGTCGCCTGCACGGTGCCCGGCAGCAGAAACTACCTTTCGATCGGCCTTGCTCAATTCATTGTTCGTGACGATGATCGAGCGGCGGCTTCCGCCGTCCTCTGCATTCATCGCCGCGACCGCGTGCGCCGTGGTGCCAGAGCCCGCAAAGAAGTCGAGGATGACTGCATCGGGCGAGTTGTTCGCCCACTTCACGAGCTGCTTGATGAGGCGAACCGGCTTCTTGCCGTTTGCGAACCCGACGCCTCCCTCGTTCGAGACGTGCCCCATGTCGGAGTGGAAGCCTCGCCAGAGATCGCCACGGATCACCGTCCGGCCGAAGCGCGGCAAGTAGTCATCGGACAACCGGTAGTTCCGGTCCAGCGTGTAGATCTGCCAGACCTTGCCTTTGCCGGAGCGCGTGAGCCGATATGTGCGCCCATCAGTCCGGTGCTCGACCCATCGTCCAGTCGGGACTTCAACGCTCCTCCCAGAGACCGGCGGCGTGTCAGTGCGCCCGATGCGAGTCAGGTTGTTGAGGATGAACTCTCGCGCAGCCGCCGACGCTGAGAGGAGCAGATCCATCCCCGGAGCTCCGATGAAGGTCCCCTTGAGCTTGCCGGTCTCGCGAACGAGTTCGAACCGCTCGATGTCTGCGCGCACAGCCGGTTCCTCATCGAGCCTCTGGTAAAGCGATTCGGTGGTGCCGTCATCGTTCAGCCACAGCGGGTAGTTGGCATCCCACTTCTCGATGCCGTCGTAGAGGGGGGTATGCCTGACCTCGGTGTCGAACGTCGGAGACTTCCGGTAGATCAGGACGTACTCGACGTTCTTGACGATCGTGCCCTGCTGCGCGTTCGTCGTCTTCGGCCCGGATGTCGTGGACATCTCGACCGCCAGTTGGGCTACATGGTTCTCGACGCCGAAGATCTGCTCCATCAGCATCCGCAACCGGTGCTGCTCGTCGTCACCGATCGACACCATGATCGCCCCGCTGGGCTTGAGCAGCTCGCGCGCGATCCGTAGTCGGCGATCCATGAACGCCAGCCACTTCGAGTGCTGGTAGTCGTCGTCTGCGTCCACGTAGTCGTCGTTGTACAGCCACGCGAACTTCCCGCCGGTGTTGTAGGGCGGGTCGATGTAGACGAGGTCGACCGACTCCTGATGGGTGTAGGTGAGCATCTCGAGCGCATGGAAGTTTTCTGCGTTAACCACCGTGTGGAACGGCTTGCCCGGCGCGTGCTCGACGCGACCTGTCTCGACGAGGCCCGGGTAGATGCGGTCGCGGAACTCTGCGACGACCACAAGCGCGTCGTCGGTCTCAGCACGGGTCTCGGGCTCATCGGCGTCGAGCTCGACCAGATGGACCACACGCTGCCCGTCCACCCTCTCGACCCGCACGGCGCGCCAGAGCCGATGATCGCCCTGCCCAGCAGTCCCCCGAGGCGGCAGCACCCGCACCTTGTCGCCTCGGCGGACAGGTCGACCGGGGAGCTCGATGGCCTCAGGCTGGTGCTGCTCGAAGACGAGGCCGAACGAACGCCGTTTCGTAAGAGCGACGATCTCTGCCTCGAGGTCCGCACTGAGCTGCGGGTCCACCTTCTGCGCCTGCTTGAGCAGCTCGGTCAGCCTTGACACGACTCACTCTCCTCCGTTGCCCTCAAGAGGGATCGTGTGTCCTACTTCTTACCCTGCGACGCAGAGGTTATTCCGTGCCGGAACTCCACGACGTCGCCGTCGGCCATGACGTAGTCCTTGCCCTCGACGCGCGCCTTGCCCGCCGCCCGGGCTGCGGCGACGGACCCCGTCGCGACGAGGTCCTCGAAGGAGACGACCTCGGCCTTGATGAAGCCGCGCTCGAAGTCGGTGTGGATGACCCCCGCGGCCTGCGGCGCGGTCCAGCCCTTGCGGATGGTCCAGGCGCGCGCCTCCTTGGGACCCGCGGTGAGGTAGGTCTGGAGCCCGAGGGTGTCGAACCCGACGCGCGCGAGCTGGTCCAGCCCGGCCTCGTCCTGCCCCGACTCGGCGAGCATCTCCTTCGCCTCGTCCGGCTCGAGCTCGACGAGCTCGGACTCGAACTTCGCGTCGAGGAAGATCGCCTGGGCCGGCGCGACGAGCGCGCGCAGGCGGTCCTGCAGGTCGTCGTCCACGAGGCCGGCGTCGTCGGTGTTGAAGACGTAGATGAAGGGCTTGGCCGTGAGGAGCTGGAGGCTCGCGACGTCGGCGAGGTCGAGCCCGGCGGCGGCCGCGCCCTGGAAGAGGGTCGTGCCGGCCTCGAGGATCGCCTGCGCCTTCTGGGCGGCGTCGAGGAGGGCGGCGTCGCCCTTCTTGATCTTCACCTCCTTCTCGAGGCGGGGAACCGTCTTCTCGAGCGTCTGGAGGTCGGCGAGGATCAGCTCGGTGCTGATGGTCTCGATGTCGCCCTCGGCGTCCGTCGAGCCCTCGACGCGGACGACGTCCGGGTCGGCGAACGCGCGGGTCACCTGGCAGATCGCGTCGGCCTCGCGGATGTTCGCGAGGAACTTGTTGCCGAGCCCCTCCCCCTCGCTCGCGCCCTTGACGATCCCGGCGATGTCGACGAACGACACGGTCGCGGGCAGGATGCGCTGGCTGCCGAAGATCTCGGCGAGCTTGTCCAGCCGCGGGTCGGGGAGCGAGACGACGCCGACGTTCGGGTCGATCGTCGCGAACGGGTAGTTCGCCGCGAGGACCTGGTTGCGCGTCAGGGCGTTGAACAGGGTGGACTTGCCGACGTTGGGCAGGCCGACGATGCCGATAGTGAGTGCCACGTCGCCCGAGTCTACGGGCCGGGGCCGCGGTGCGCGGACCCCGGCCCGGAGGTCAGGCCGCGGACATCACCTTCTGGAGCAGCTCGGGCGCACGCCGGTCGTACGCGCGGGCGCCCCAGCGGACGCCGAGGAGCAGGACGACGACCCCGACGGCGACACCGACGGCGAGCGTCACCCAGCCCACGGCGGGCAGGTCGGCCAGGATCGCGACGAGCCCGGGCACGAGGAACGGGAGCGACAGCGCGAGGACGAGCAGCATCGCGACCGACTGCGCGACGAGCGTCGCCATCGCGGCGCCCTGCGGCTGCTTGAACGGGCTGTCGCCGGGCTTGGGCACCGGGTACAGCAGCCGCGCCGAGGTCGCGCTCGAGACGCCGGTCGCGACCAGGAGGGTGCCGACCGTCAGGCCGAGCAGCGCCGGCAGCGCGTCCCAGCGTCCCGCCACGGCGACCGAGACCACCGCGAAGACGAGCGACACGACGCCCCCGGCGACCAGCACCGGCAGGGCGCGACCCCACCGGTCCGCGCGCCCGGAGACTCCGGTCGACACGTGCAGCGCGAACGCCGTGTGGTCGTACGCGATGTCGGCCGAGATCGAGAAGCCGAGGATCCACGCGGTGAACGGCGCGAGGGCGAGGAAGATCTCGGACCCTGCCCCTCCGCCCACCACGAGCAGCACGACCGGGATGAGCGGGACGACGGCGATCGACCCCGAGTAGCGCGGGTCGCGGAGCCAGTACGTCGCGGTGCGTGCCGCGACCGCCCCGGTCGGCGTCGCGGGGAACCGCGAGAAGAAGCCCAGCCCCTTGGCCCGGCCCCCGGAGCCGGCCGCGGGCGGTGTCACGAGCGCGCGGGCGAGCGCCTTGTCCCACACGACCCACGCCAGCGCGAGGGTGGCCAGCGCGACGACGAGCCGCGCGAGCGCGAGGCCCCACGCGCCGTCGTGCACCGCGGCGCCCAGGCCCCAAGGGGCGCCGAACGGGGTCCAGGCCGCGATCTCGGCGAGTCGCGACACCATGCCCTGCACCGCGTCGCCGTCGACCGGGCCTTCACCGAGCTGCGAGCCGACCCAGGCGAAGGCCGGGCCGACGAGGACGAGCGGCACGAAGGCGGCGATGGTCACGACCTCGCGGTAGCGGCGCGACTCGAGCAGCGGGGCGAGTGCCGTCGTCGTGGCTCGCGAGCCGACGACGCACAACGCCACCGCGAGCACCGCGCCGACGAGGGCGGCGAGCACCGCGAGGGGCGTGCGCCACCACGCGAAGGAGACGCCGAGCGCGGCCAGCGCCGTGACGATCCCGGGGATCGACACGACGCCCGCGACGGCGAGCCCGGCGAGGAGCCGGCGCTGCGGGATACCGAACAGGACGAAGCGCTGCGGGTCCAGGGTGGCGTCGACGCCCAACGCGAAGAGCGGGATCACCCACCACCCGAGGACGGCGAGCGCACCGACGAGGATCATGATCGACCCCGCGAGCGCGGGGTCGTCCGTACCGAGGACGACCATCCCGACGACGAGCATCCCGACGACGAAGAGCCCGTAGAGCGCCCCGACGAGGAACCCGATGGTCTGCCACACGCTCCGCCGGAACGTGTTGCCCATCAGGGTGAGCTTGAGCCTTACGAACTGCGCAACCACGCCAGGCCCTCCGTACTCTGCCGGCCACCGACGAGGTCGACGAACCGGTCCTCCAGGCTCTGGTCGCCGCGCACCGCGTCGACCGTGCCCGCCGCGAGGACGTGCCCGCCCGCGACGACGGCGACGTGGTCGCACATGCGCTGCACCAGGTCCATGACGTGGGAGGACACGACGACCGTCCCGCCGCTCGCCACGTAGCCCGCGAGGATGTCGCGGATGTTGGCGGCCGAGACCGGGTCGACGGCCTCGAACGGCTCGTCGAGGACGAGCGTGCGCGGGGCGTGGATGAGCGCGGTCGCGAGCGCGATCTTCTTGGTCATGCCCGCCGAGTAGTCCACGACGAACGTCGTGGCGTCCTTCGCGAGGTCGAGCGCCGCGAGCAGCTCGGCCGTGCGCTCGGCCACGGTGTCCCGGTCCATGCCGCGCAGCAGGCCCGCGTACGTGACGAGCTGCGCCCCGGTGAGCCGGTCGAACAGCCGGACGCCGTCGGGCAGGACGCCGAGCTGCCGCTTCCCCGCGACGGGATCGGCCCAGAGGTCGGTGCCGTGCACGTGCGCGGAGCCCGCGTCGGGGCGCAGCAGCCCGGTCGCCATGGACAACGTCGTCGTCTTGCCCGCGCCGTTGGGCCCGACGAGCCCGTAGAAAGAGCCTGCCGGGACGTCCAGGTCGATGCCGGCGACCGCGATCTTCTCGCCGAACCGCTTCCACAGGCCGCGCAGCGAGAGCGCGGCGGCGGGGTCGGGCGGCGTCGGGAGGCCGGGCTGCGTGCCGGTGAGGGGCCCGGGCGCGGCACCGTGCGGCAGGCCCGGCGCGGGGGCGGGCGCGCCGGCCGGCGCGACAGGTGGGACGGGGTGGGGATCGACCATGCGGCCAACGTAGCGGAGCCCTCCGACCTCGTGCGGTGCCTTTTGTCACGACCTGTCCGCCAGAGCGCGCGCGACGTGTCGGGGGCCGTCGTGTCGGTCCCCCGTGGGAGGGTGCCGCCATGGACACCTCGGGATGGTTGCTCTTCGCGGTCGGCCTCGTGCTGGGGCTCGTCGGCGGTGCCGCGCTCGTCCTCACCGTGCGGCGCGCGTCGCCCGACGCCGCCGCGGCGGAGGTCCGCCGGCTCACCCAGCTGCTGGGGCAGGCGCAGCAGGAGGCCGCGCGCGGCGCCGGTCTGGCCGAGCGGCTGGAGGCCGAGCGCGAGGGCTTCGTGCGCCAGCTCGGCGCGGCGCAGCGCAGCGCGGACGAGCGCCTCGACCTCGCGCGGGCGACCCACGAGCAGCAGCTCGCCGAGCTGCGCGCGGCGGCCGAGCGCCGCGTCGAGGAGGTCCAGGGCGACCACCGCCGCCTCGAGGGGCAGTTCGAGGTGCTCTCGCGCAAGGTGCTGGCCGCGGGCACGGAGCAGTTCCTCGTCCAGGCGGAGGAGCGCCTGCGCCGCAGCCAGGAGCAGGGCGCGGCGGACCTCGAGCGCCGCGAGAAGGCCGTGCGGCACCTCGTGGAACCGCTCGCGGGCGCGCTCGAGAAGGTGCGCGCCGAGGTCGCCGAGGCCGAGCGCGCGCGGCTCGCGGCGCACGGCAGCCTCGCCGAGCAGGTGCGCGGGGTCCGCGACGCGTCGGAGCTGCTGCGCGCCGAGACGTCGCAGCTGGTCACCGCGCTGCGGTCGTCGCAGGTGCGCGGGGCGTGGGGCGAGCTCCAGCTCCGCCGCGTGGTCGAGGCGGCCGGGATGCTCCCCCACGTCGACTTCGTGGAGCAGGACCAGGTCGCGACGGACGACGGGGCGCTGCGCCCCGACATGGTGGTGCGGCTCGCCGGGGGCAAGCAGGTCGTCGTCGACGCCAAGGTCGCGTTCCTCGGCTACCTCGACGCGCAGGGTGCGACCGATCCCGCGGTGCGCGCGAACCGGCTCGCCGCCCACGCCCGCCACATGCGCAAGCACGTCGACGACCTCGGCGCCAAGCGCTACTGGGACCAGTTCGGCCCCGCGCCGGAGTTCGTCGTCATGTTCGTGCCCGCGGAGTCGTTCCTCTCGGCAGCCGTCGAGCAGGACCCGTCGCTCCTCGAGCACGCCGTCGCGAAGAACGTCGTCATCGCGACGCCCATGACCATGGTCGCGATGCTGCGGACCATCGCGTACGCGTGGCGGCAGGACGCGCTCGCCACGAACGCGCAGCAGGTGCTCACGCTCGGCAAGGAGCTGCACGGGCGCCTCGCGGTCATGGGGTCGCACCTGGCCAAGCTCGGGCGGCAGCTCCAGAACGCCTCCGACGCCTACAACCGCACGGTCGGCTCGCTCGAGACCCGCGTGCTCGTCAGCGCCCGGAGGTTCGCCGACCTGCACGTCGTGGACGAGGAGCTCGCGACGCCCGCCACCGTGAACCCGCAGCTCAGCGCCATCAGCGCGCCCGAGCTCCTCGCGTCGGTCAACGAGTCCGTGGTCGCGATCGACGAGCGCCCCGAGGACCGTGAGGAGTCCCGTCGGGAGCCGTCGGCGGGCGGCGCGAGCGCCTGACCTCCCGCCCGGAGCCGGCGGCTGCGGGCGACCCCGACCGTCAGACGGGCTGGACGGAGAGCGAGGTGCGGCCCCCGCGGGCCGGACGACCGCCGTCGGACCCGGACGCCTTGAGGTCGGTGCGCAGCTCGCGCGGCAGCGAGAACATGAGGTCCTCGGTCGCGGTGCGCACCTCCTCGACCTCGCCGAACCCCCGCTCCGCGAGGTAGGCGATCACGTCGTCCACGAGGATCTCGGGCACCGACGCACCCGACGTCACCCCGACGGTCGTCACGCCGTCGAGCCAGGCCGGGTCGATCTCCTTGGCCCGGTCGACGCGGTACGACGCCCCGGCACCCGCCTGGAGCGCGACCTCGACGAGGCGCACCGAGTTCGACGAGTTCGCCGAGCCGACGACGATGACGACGTCCGCGTCGGGCGCGAGCTTCTTCACCGCGACCTGGCGGTTCTGCGTCGCGTAGCAGATGTCGTCGCTCGGCGGGTCCTGGAGCGTCGGGAACTTCTCCCGCAGCCGGCGGACGGTCTCCATGGTCTCGTCGACGGAGAGCGTGGTCTGCGAGATCCACACGACCTTGTCGGGGTCGCGGACCACGACCTTGTCGACGTGGTCCGGCGAGTCGACGACCTGGACGTGGTCGGGCGCCTCGCCCGCCGTGCCCTCGACCTCCTCGTGCCCCGTGTGGCCGATGAGCAGGATGTCGTAGTCGTCCTTGGCGAAGCGCACGGCCTCCTTGTGCACCTTGGTCACGAGGGGGCACGTGGCGTCGATGGTGTCGAGGTTGCGCGCCGCCGCGGCGGCCTTGACCGCCGGTGAGACGCCGTGCGCCGAGAACACGACGCGCGCGCCCTCCGGCACCTCGTCGGTCTCGTCGACGAAGACCGCCCCGCGCTCGCTCAGCGTCTCGACGACGAACTTGTTGTGCACGATCTCCTTGCGCACGTACACCGGCGCGCCGTAGTGCTCGAGCGCCTTCTCGACCGCGACGACGGCCCGGTCCACACCCGCGCAGTAGCCACGCGGCGCGGCCAGCAGGACGCGCTTGCGGGGCGCGGCGTCCAGCGGTGCCGCCTCCGGCGGGACGGCGGGGCGGTCGGACGGGTGCGCGGACGAGCCGGCGGGGAGGTCGCTCACGCCACCGAGTCTAGGCGAGCGCCCGCGCGCCGACCCCGGTGAGGCCCGTCACCACGGGCCGCGCCCGTGCTCCTCCCGCCCTCCTCACAGCACCGACTCCGGTGCTCCACCGTCCCTCCGCGACTCGCTCGCAGGAGGGGCACGGGCGCCGGACCAGGAGACGGATCTCACCCCGGCGGGACGGCGCTCCGGGTCGCCGGACGTCCGACGTCCCCGGAGGATCGAGTGATGGCCGACGACCTCGACCCGATCGACCCCACGACCCCTGACGCGTCCGACCACCGCACGTCCGGGGGACCCGTCGACCCCGCTGAGCCGACACGACCCCGGCGCCGCGTGTGGCCCTGGCTCGTGCCCGGGGTCGCCGTCGTGGTGGCGGGGGCGCTGGTCCTCGCGGCGTCGCTGGAGCACGACCGGTGGGTCGCTTCCGTCGCGCGGTACCACGCCGACGTCGCCCAGGCGGAGCGCGACGCCGTGACCGCCCGTGCCGGGGCGGAGGCGGCCTACCTGCCCCGCCTCGCGACGCTCGCCGTGGCGGAGGTGATCGGCAGCGCCGTGCTGACGCAGAGCGAGGGCCAGGTCGAGGACCCCGCCGTGCGCGACCCGCTGGCAGCGGCGCTGCCGGAGGCCGCGACGCTCGTCGGAGCGCCCGTCGAGTACCCGGTCGAGGACCGCACCGTCGACGAGCTCACGCGTCCGAACCCCTTGTTCCCTCGTTCGTCGCCGGAGCGCCGGTTCGAGGTCGTCACGGGGTCCACGCCGTCGCCCGAGGCGCTCGACGACGCGACCGCAGCGGTCGCCGCCGCGACGCAGGACGTCGCGTCGGCGTGGCAGCAGTGGGCGTACGACGGGCTCGAGGACGCCGTCGCGGAGGGCCGCCCGGTGCTCACCGAGTCGGCAGGGCTCGTCTCCGACGAGGCGCACCGCACGTCGCTCGACGCCGCGCTCGCCGCCGCAGGCCCCACGCTCGACGCCGGCGCGGGCGGTGCCCCCGTCGCCGAGACCGTGGCGCAGCGGGACGCCGTGCTCGGCGCCACCGAGGCGGTGTGGACCGACCGGCTGGCGCTGACGCTCCAGCAGCGACGGGAGCTGGGTCGGGCGCAGGGGGTGGACTGCACGGTCGACCGGTGCGTCGCCCTGACGTTCGACGACGGGCCGGGCGCGGACACCGAGCGCCTGCTGAAGACGCTCGCGGAGAAGCACGTCACCGCGACGTTCTTCCTCGTCGGGACCAACGTCGAGAAGCGCCCCGACGTGGTGCGGGACACCGCCGCCGCGGGCCACCTGCTCGCGAACCACACGTGGGACCACCCGCAGCTCACGACGCTCGACGACGACGAGGTGCGCGCCGAGCTCGAGCGCACGCAGGAGGCGATCACGACGGCCTCCGGCGAGACACCCACGTTCCTTCGCCCCCCGTACGGCGACGTCGACGACCGCGTCCGGTCGGTCGCGACGCGCACCGGGCTCCAGGTGATCCTCTGGAACCTGGACACGCTCGACTGGAAGACCAAGGACGCCGCGGAGACCCGACGGCGCGCTGTCGAGGGTGCCCGACCGGGCAGCGTCGTCCTCATGCACGACATCCACGCCACGACGGTCGACGCCGTGCCCGGCATCATCGACGACCTGCGCGCCCAGGGGTACGTGCTCGTGACGGTCGACCTGCTCGCCCCGTGAACGGTCGCCCAGCCACGGCGACGCCCGCTCCGACCGGTGGGCGCGCCGGGTGGGCGTGGGTGGGGTGCGGCAGGCTGGTCCCGTGACCGCCTCGCTCCCCCTGCCCGACGACGTCCCGCGGCCGGGCACCCCGTCCGCGCGGTCTCCCCGGCCCGGGGACCGCGGCCCGCTGCCGGCGCGCGCGCTCGAGACGAGCGCGGACCACCCGTGGCCCGTGCGGCTCCTCGCCCGCAAGATCGAGCAGTACGTGGACCGGATGGCGCCCGTGTGGGTCGAGGGGCAGATCGTGCAGCTCAACCGCCGTCCGGGCACGTCGACCGCGTTCCTCACGCTGCGCGACACCGACCTGGACATGTCCCTGCCCGTCTCCGCGGCCACGCGCGTGCTCGACGGCACGCCGCTGGCCGAGGGCGCTCACGTCGTCGTGCACGCCAAGCCGGTGTTCTGGACGCGGCGCGGCACGCTCCAGCTCCAGGCGCGCGAGATCCGGCCGGTGGGCGTGGGCGACCTGCTCGCGCGCATCGAGCACCTCAAGCGCGTGCTCGCGGCCGAAGGGCTGTTCGACGCCGAGCGCAAGCGCCCGCTGCCGTTCCTGCCGAAGGTCGTCGGGCTGGTGTGCGGGCGGGAGTCCAAGGCGGAGCACGACGTGGTGGTCAACGCGCGCGCCCGCTGGCCCCAGGTCCGGTTCGAGATCCGTGAGGTCGCGGTCCAGGGGGCGCACGCGGTCCAGCAGGTGGGCGACGCGATCCGGGCGCTCGACACCGACCCGGACGTCCAGGTGATCGTCGTCGCGCGTGGCGGAGGGGCGGTGGAGGACCTGCTGCCCTTCTCGAACGAGGCCCTCGTCCGGGTCGCGGCGGCGTGCCGCACCCCGCTCGTGAGCGCGATCGGGCACGAGACGGACAGCCCGCTCCTCGACCTCGTCGCGGACTACCGCGCCTCGACCCCGACGGCCGCCGCGAAGCGCGTCGTCCCGGACGTCGCGGAGGAACGGGCCCGGGTGGCGCAGGGCCGTCACCGGCTGCGGACCGCGGTCGCGGGGCGCGTGGCGCGGGAACAGGCGCTGCTCGACGGACTGCGGTCCCGCCCGGTCCTGGCCGCGCCCCGCACGATGCTCGCCGACCACGCCGAGCGCGTGGACGCGCTGCGCGACCGCGCGCGACGCGCTCTCGACACGCGGCTCGTGCGCGCCTCGGGCGAGGTGGGACGGTTGGAGGCCCAGGTGCGCGCTCTGTCGCCGGCGTCGACGCTCGAGCGGGGGTACGCCGTCGTGCAGCGGACGGACGGCCACGTGGTCCGCTCCCCCGACGACGTGGCGGCAGGAGACGGGGTCCACGTGCGGCTCGCGCGCGGTGCGCTCGACGCGGAGGTCACCGCCACGCACGACGACGGGCCCGCGCCCGACGCTTCCCGGGGCGCGTCGTGAGACGCGTCCCGCACCCCGAGGTGTCCGGCTATCGGACGCCCGGTCCGACCACGATGCACAGATGGGGTTGAATACTGCCGTGACTTCCTTTGACAACGCTGTCACGCCCGACGTCGCGACGCTCTCCTACGAGCAGGCGCGCGACGAGCTCGTGCAGGTCGTCGCGCGGCTCGAGGCCGGCGGCGAGCCGCTCGAGGCGTCGCTCGCGCTCTGGGAGCGCGGCGAGGCGCTGGCCGCGCGCTGCCAGGAGTGGCTCGACGGCGCGCGGGCCCGGCTCGACGCGGCACGCGCCCCGGAGAGCCGCACGCACGACGAGCCCGACGAGACCCCCGACGACACCACCGGAGACGACCGATGAGCACCTCCCCCGCAGCCCCCTCGACCGACGGCGCCCCTGCGCAGGGCGAGCACGTGCTCGTCGTCGGAGAGGCGCTGATCGACGTCGTGCACCGCGCCGACGGCAGCGTCGACGAGCACCCCGGCGGGAGCCTCGCCAACGTCGCCCTCACCCTCGGGCGGCTCGGCCGCGACGCGCGCCTGGCCACGTGGCTCGGCCCGGACGAGCGCGGCGACGCGATCCGGGCCTGGCTCGACGACTCCGCCGTGACCCTCGCCCCCGGCAGCACCGACGCCGACCGGACCAGCGTCGCCACCGCCCACCTCGACGCTCACGGCGCCGCGACCTACGAGTTCGACCTCGAGTGGCGCGTCCCCGCCGGCACCGCCCCGGCCGCCGGCACGCTCGCCGTGCACACCGGCTCGATCGCCGCCGTCCTCGAGCCCGGCGCGTCCGACGTGCGCGCACTGGTCGCCGCCGCGCGCGACACCGCCACGATCACCTACGACCCCAACGCCCGACCCGCCCTCATGGGCGACCCCGCCGACGCCCTCGCCCGGATCGAGGCGCTCGTCGACCTCGCCGACGTCGTCAAGGTCAGCGACGAGGACGTCGCGTGGCTCGTGCCCGGGGCGGACCCGGTCGCCGTCGCGCACCGGTGGCTCGCGCTCGGCCCCGCGCTCGTCGTCGTGACGTTCGGCGGCGAGGGCGCCGTCGCCGTCACCGCCGCCGGGGAGCAGCGCGTCGCCGCCCCGCGCGTGAGCGTCGTCGACACCGTCGGCGCGGGCGACTCCTTCATGGGCGCGCTCGTCGACGGGCTCTGGGACGCGGGCCTTCTCGGCGCGGACCGCCGCGAAGCCCTGCGCGCGATCGACGCCGCCACGCTCGCCGCCCTGCTCGAACGCTGCGCCGCCGTCGCTGCCGTCACCGTCTCCCGCGCGGGCGCCAACCCGCCCCGCCGCGCCGAGCTCGCGTCCGCCTGAGCCGGCTTTCGGGGACGTCTCGGCCGCCCGGGCAGACCGCCCGGGCGGCGGCGACCCTCAGACCTGGGCGTCCTGCTTCTGCGCACGCTCGAGCGACCGCTTGCGGTCCTCGGCGTTGTCCTCCTCGATCCGGTCGGCCTCGGCGTCGTCGCGCGTGAGGTTCTCGCTCGTCTCCGGGTCGAAGATCATCATCTTCGTCGGGTCGAACCAGAGCTCGGTGGTGTCGCCGTCGCGCACCCGCGACGCGGAGTCGAGGGCGACGACGAACTGGGTGCGCAGCCCCTCGCCGTCGAGCTCGCGGTCGAGCTCCTCGAGCTGGCCCTTCACGGACTCGTGCATCTCGAACGGGACGTACGCGTAGAGCTCCGCCCCGAGCCACTCGGTGACGTCGATCTGGATCTCGAAGGTGTGGCCCCGGTCCTTCTTGGACGGGTCAACGAGCCGCGCGTCCTCGAAGTGCTCGGGACGCAGCCCCACGATGACCAGTCCGCGGTTCCCCACCACCGACGCGACGTTCTCCGGCATGTCGAACTCGCCGAAGGGCAGCGTGATCCGCCCGCCCGACACCTCGCCCGGCAGGAAGTTCATGGGGGGCGTCCCGATGAACCCCGCGACGAACAGGTTGACCGGCTGCTCGTAGAGCCCGCGCGGGCTCGCGACCTGCTGGAGCACGCCGCGCCGGAGCACGGCGACACGGTCGCCGAGCGTCATGGCCTCGGTCTGGTCGTGCGTGACGTAGACGGTCGTCGTGCCGAGGCGCCGCTGGAGGCGCGCGATCTCCGTGCGGGTCTGCCCGCGCAGCTTGGCGTCGAGGTTCGACAGCGGCTCGTCGAAGAGGAACGCCTTCGCGTCGCGCACGATCGCGCGTCCCATCGCGACGCGCTGGCGCTGGCCGCCGGAGAGGTTCGCGGGCTTGCGGTCGAGGTGCTCGCGCAGGTCGAGCATGTCGGCCGCACGCTCGACCTTCTCGCGGATCTCCGCCTCGCTGTGCTTGCCCTTGGCGAGGCGCAGCGGGAAGGCGATGTTCTCGGCCACCGTGAGGTGCGGGTAGAGCGCGTAGTTCTGGAACACCATCGCGAGGTCGCGCTCGCGCGGCGCCTTCTCGTTGACGCGCGCGCCGTCGATGTCGAGCTCGCCGGACGTGATGTCCTCGAGCCCGACGATCATGCGCAGCACCGTCGACTTCCCGGAGCCGGACGGGCCCACGAGGATGACGAACTCGCCGTCGGCGATGTCGAGGTTCACGCGGTCCACCGCGAGGAACCCGTCGCCGTAGCGCTTGACGATGTCCTTGAGGGTGATCGACGCCATCAGCTCTCTCCTCGGGTTCGGCGTGCGGCACGGTGCCCGACGGCGCGGGCGGGGCGCGGCGGTGCCGCGGCGGGCTGCGGGGTCGGCTGCCGGGCGGTCGCCCGGCGATCAGTCGTGCTCATCCCTTCACCGCCCCCTGGGTCAGGCCGGAGACGATCTGGCGCTGGAACAGCACGACGAGCACGACCACCGGGATCGTCACGACGACGGCCGCCGCCGAGATCGCGCCGGTCGGCTCCTCGAAGTACGACGCACCGGTGAAGAACGCGAGCGCCGCCGGGACGGGACGCGCCGCGCTCGTCGACGTGAGCGAGATGCCGTAGACGAAGTCGTTCCAGGCGATGAAGAACGCGATGAGCGCCGTGGTGAAGACGCCGGGCGCGGCGAGCGGGACGATCGCCTTGCGGAACGCCTGCCACGGCGTCGCGCCGTCGACCTGGGCGGCCTGCTCGAGCTCCCACGGGATCTGCCGGAAGAACGCGGCGAGCGTCCAGATGGAGATTGGGAGCGTGAGCGACAGGTACGGGATGATGAGGCCGATCCACGTGTCGTACAGGCCGATGTTGCGCCACAGGTTGAACAGCGGCGTGACGATCGAGACGACCGGGAAGATCGAGACGCCGAGCGCCGTCGTGAGGATGAGGCGCTTGCCCGGGAAGTTCAGGCGTGCGATCGCGTACGCGCACAGCGTCGCGAGCACGACGGCGATGACCGTCGCGATGAGCGAGATACCGATGGAGTTGCGCAGCGCGGAGAGGAACAGCTCCTGCGCCGAGCCGCCCGTGGCGAGGATCTGCTCGTAGTTGTCGGTGCTCCACTGCGGCGGCAGGAACGTGCCGGAGTTGATGTCGCTGGGACCCTTGAAGCTCGTCATGAAGATCGACACCACGGGGAACAACGACCCGACGAGGACGACGACCGTGATGACGGCCCACCAGATCTTGGCCCGGGTGCTGAGGACGCTGCCCATCACTTCTCCCCCCTCGCGCCGGCGAGATCCACCTTGAAGAGCTTGATCGCGATGAAGCAGATGAGCACGACGCACAGGAACAGCAGCACGGAGATCGCGGAGCCCATGCCGATCTGGAGCTGGCCGATCGAGGTGCGGTACGCGAGCAGCGAGAGCACCTCGGTGCCGTTGGCGCCGTTCGTCATGATGAAGACGTTGTCGAAGATGCGGAACGCGTCGAGCGCGCGGAACAGGACGGCGACCATGATCGCGGCCTTCATGTTCGGCACGATGACCCGCGTGAACCGCTGCCACGCGGTCGCGCCGTCGACCTTCGCGGCCTCCTCGAGGTCGCCCGGCACCTGCGCGAGGCCGGCGAGCAGCAGGAGGGAGATGAACGGCGTCGTCTTCCAGACCTCGGACGCGATGATGACGAACAGGCTCGTGCCCTGCTGCGCGAACCAGTTGAGGTCGGGGCCGATGCCGGGCACCCAGTCGAACCAGTGGTTGACGTACCCGGACGTGATGTCGAACGCGTAGAACCACGCGAACGCCGAGACGACGGTGATGATCCCGTAGGGCACGAGGATCGCCGTGCGGAGCAGACCGCGCAGGCGCTTGATCGCGCGGTGCATGACGAGCGCGAGCGCGAACCCGAGGACGAGCTCGATGGCGACGGTGATGACGGTGATGAGGAGGGTGACCCAGAGGGCCTTCCACCACACCGGGTCCGTCAGGATCACGACGTAGTTGTTGAGCCCGACGAACGCGCGGTCGTCCGGGGCGGTGAGCTTGTAGTTGAAGAGCGAGTCGTAGACCGCCTGGAGGATCGGGTACAGCGTCACGGCGAGCATGACGACGAACGCCGGCCCGGCGAGGTACCACCCGAGGCGCGCCTCGGCGCGGGCGCGGTCGCTGCGAGCGGCCTTCGCGGCGGCGTCGGGCACGCCACGGGAGTCCGCGCGGGACGCGTCGCCGCGGCGGGGCGGCGCGTCCTCGGTGGTGGTCGACGGCGTGGAGGCGTGCCGGCCGCGGGGTGCGGGCTCGGCAGGAGGTCCGGCGTTCACAGGAGTCGCTCCCCTCGCAGGACGGCGGTGATGAACTCGGTGGACTGCTGCGGCGTCGTGTCGGGGTCGACGTCGGCGGGCGGGTACCACGTCTGCTGCAGGCCCGTGGAGACCTCGTTGTAGAACGGTGTCTGCGGCCGCGGGGCGGCCTGGTCGAGCGAGTCGCGGATGACGTCGTACATGGGGAAGGCCTTCTGCACGTCGGGGTCGTCGTAGGCCTTGATGCTCGCGGCCGGGTTCCCGTTGGTCACGAAGTACTCGGCCTGGTTCTCCGGGCTCACGATGCACTGCGCCGCCTCGTACGCGAGGTCGGTGTGCTTGCCGAACGCCCCGATGCCGAGCGAGATGCCGCCGTAGGGCGGGCGGGCATCCTCCCCCTCGGTGGTCTGCGGGTAGAGGCCCCAACCGATGTCGTCGAGCAGCGACTGGTCGAGCGATCCCGCGTCGACCGCGCCCTGGGTGGAGGACCAGACGAACGGCCAGTTGACCATGAACGAGCCGCGGTCGCCCTGGAACTTCGTGAGCGACGCCGGTTCGTCCTCGCTCGGGAGCCCCGGGCCGCCGACGCCGGACGTGCCGATCTCCCCGATGATGGTCGCGGCCGCCTTGCCCGCGTCGCTGTCGAGGCCGAGCTTCACCTCGTCCGCCGGCGCCTCCGGGTTCTCGAGGATGTGCCCGCCCGCGCCCTCGACGAGCGCGTTGATCCACACCGTCAGCGACTCGGCCTTGGCGCCCTGGACCGCGAGGAGCTTGTCCTGGTCCTGGGCGGCCTGCATGATCTGGTCCCACGTGACGGGCTGCGACATGTCGAGGCCCGCGGCCTCGGCGACCGACTTGCGGTACCAGAGGAGCTGCGTGTTGGCCCAGAACGGGATGGCGACCAGCTCGTCCTTCCACGTCGAGGCGTCGATCGCCCCCTGGACGACGTCCTGCGTCGTCGCGTCGGCGACGTCGGCCGGCACCGGGGCGAGGAAGTCGGCCTCCGCGAACTCGGCGATGAACACCGGGTCGAGGCTCATGATGTCGATCGACGAGTCCTTCGCCGCGAGGCGGCGCGCGAGCTGCTCGCGCTGCGACGCGGCGTCGCGCGGCAGGAGCTCGGTCTGGATCCGGTACGCGCCCCCGGCGGCCTCCGTGCAGGAGGCGGCGATGTCGGCCTGGCCACCGTTGTCCGGGTTGATGTACCACGTGAGCACCGGCGTCCCGTCGTCGCCCGGGCCGCACGCGGCGAGCGGCGCCACGAGCCCCACGGCGACCAGGACGGCGAGCGCTCGGGTGCGTCGACGCACGTCAGCTCCCCTCGGTCGCGGCTTCCCCGTCTCCGGGGTGTCACCCTCCATGGATACCGCCCCCCGGCCCGGCCCGCCATGCGAACGGGCGCGTCGGGCGGGCCCCGACCTGCGCGATGATGGGGGTCATGACCTCTCCCGCCCCCGCACAGCCGGTCCGTTCGCTCACCCCCGCCGAGGCGTGGGCGACGCTGCGAGCCGGCAACGACCGCTTCGTCGCCGACGCCCCGCTGCACCCCTCGCAGGGCGCGGACCGACGGCGTGAGACCTCGGCCGCGCAGCACCCGCACACGGTGCTGTTCGGGTGCTCGGACTCGCGCGTCGCGGCGGAGATCATCTTCGACCAGGGCCTCGGCGACATGTTCGTCGTGCGGACGGCGGGCCACGTGGTCGACACCACGGTGCTCGGCTCGATCGAGTACGGGGTCGACGTCCTCTCCGCGCCGCTCGTCGTGGTGCTCGGGCACGACTCGTGCGGCGCCGTGGGTGCCGCGGTGGAGACGCTCACCACGGGGGCCCAGGCCGACGGGTTCGTCCGGGCCGTCGTCGACCGGGTCATCCCCTCGATCGCGAAGATCACGGGCGCCGGGAACGGCTCGCTGGAGAACCTCGATCCCGCGGTGCTGCGCCGCGAGCACGTGCGCAACACGGTCGACATGCTCCACTCGTACTCCGCGGGCCTCGCCGCGGCGGTCGCCGAAGGCCGCTGCGCGATCGTCGGCGTCGAGTACGACTTCGCCGAGGGCCGCGCCCACCTGGTCGACGTCGTGGGCGACGTCGGCGAGGCGCCCCTCGCCGACGCCTGAGCTCGCGCCACCGGCACGTCCCGCGCCCCGCGTGACCTCGGTCACGCGGGTTGCGGGAGCCCGCGCGCGGTGCGGCAGGATGGCCCCATGACTGCATCTCCCGAGGCCTCCGGCGCCGCCGCCGGCGAGGCTGCTCCGACGACCGAGTACCGCATCGAGCACGACACGATGGGCGAGGTGCGCGTCCCCGCACAGGCCCTGTACCGCGCGCAGACGCAGCGCGCGGTGGAGAACTTCCCGATCTCCGGCACCCCGCTCGAGCGCGGCCACATCGAGGCCCTCGCTCGCGTGAAGAAGGCCGCGGCCCGGGCGAACGCCGAGCTCGGCGTGCTCGACGAGGACGTCGCCGCCGCCATCGTCGCCGCGGCCGACGAGGTCGCCTCGGGTGCGCACGACGCGCACTTCCCGGTGGACGTCTACCAGACCGGGTCCGGGACGTCGTCGAACATGAACACCAACGAGGTCCTCGCGACGCTCGCGACGCGCTCGCTCGGGCGCGACGTGCACCCGAACGACCACGTCAACGCCTCGCAGTCCTCCAACGACGTCTTCCCCACGTCGGTGCACGTCGCGGCGACCGCCGGCGTCGTGCGCGACCTCGTGCCCGCGCTCGGCCACCTGGCCGAGGCGCTCGAGGCCAAGTCCGCGGAGTTCGCGACCGTCGTGAAGTCGGGCCGCACGCACCTCATGGACGCCACGCCCGTGACGCTCGGCCAGGAGTTCGGCGGCTACGCCGCGGCGCTCCGCTACGGCGTCGAGCGGCTGGAGTCGGCGCTCCCGCGCGCCGCGGAGGTCCCGCTCGGCGGCACCGCCGTCGGCACCGGCATCAACACGCCCGCCGGGTTCCCCCAGCGCGTCATCGCGCTGCTCGTCGAGGACACCGGTCTGCCGCTCACCGAGGCGCGCGACCACTTCG
This sequence comes from Cellulosimicrobium sp. E-16, assembly GCF_049913115.1. Classification (NCBI taxonomy): domain Bacteria; kingdom Bacillati; phylum Actinomycetota; class Actinomycetes; order Micrococcales; family Promicromonosporaceae; genus Cellulosimicrobium; species Cellulosimicrobium sp. E-16. Next base: position 1,564,760 of record NZ_CP183974.1, on the reverse strand, counting down.
AGGCGCAGTCCTCGCGCGACGGCCTCGTCGAGCTGTCCGGTGCGCTGCGCACCATCGCCGTGTCGCTCACCAAGATCTGCAACGACCTGCGCTGGATGGGCTCCGGCCCCAACACGGGCCTCGGCGAGATCTTCATCCCCGACCTGCAGCCGGGCAGCTCGATCATGCCGGGCAAGGTCAACCCCGTCGTCCCGGAGGCCGTGCTCATGGTCGCCGCGCGCGTGATCGGCAACGACGCGACCGTGGCGTGGGCCGGCGCGTCCGGCTCGTTCGAGCTCAACGTCCAGATCCCCGTCATCGCGCAGGGCGTGCTCGAGTCGATCCGCCTCCTCGCGAACGCGTCGCGCGTGCTCGCCGACAAGACCGTCGTGGGGATCACCGCCAACGTCGAGCGGGCGCTCGCGCTCGCCGAGTCGTCGCCGTCGATCGTCACGCCGCTCAACCGCGTGATCGGCTACGAGGCGGCGGCGAAGGTCGCGAAGCACTCCGTCAAGGAGGGCCTCACCGTCCGCCAGGCCGTGATCGACCTCGGCTTCGTCGAGCGCGGCGAGGTCACCGAGGCGCAGCTCGACGAGGCGCTCGACGTGCTGTCGATGACGCGCCCGCCGCAGGCCTGAGCCCTCGGCCCGACCGATCTGCCCGAGAGCCGGGCGGGGTGCGCACGCACCCCGCCCGGCTCTCGGCGTCTGCGGCGTCGGGTGGTCAGTAGTCGACCGGGTCGAGGCGGCGCAGGACGACGCCGAGCAGTCGCGCGAGCTCGGCCCGCTCGGCGTCGTCGAGGTCCGCGAGCGCCGCGCGCTCCCGCTCGAGCTGCTGCGGGAACACCTCGTCGACGAGCGCGACGCCGTCCTGCGTGAGGGCGACGAGGACGCCGCGGCGGTCCCGCTCGGCGACGGTCCGCTCGACGAGCCCGGCGCGCTCGAGCCGGTCGAGGCGCTTGGTGATCGACGCTCCGGGGGCGCCGGTCATCGTCGTGACCTCGCCCGCGCGCAGCGGCCTCCCGGCGCGGCGCAGAGCGGCGAGCACGTCGAACTCCGCGCGCGAGACGTCGTGGCGCGCCGCCGAGCGTTCGAGCGCGCCCTCGAGGAGGCCGGCGGCACGACGCAGCCGCGCCCCGACGGCGGAGGTCGAGGTGTCGAGGTCCGGCCGCTGCTCGGCCCACTCCGCACGGACGCGGTCCACGTAGTCCACGCTCCCAGGATAGGGCGGGCGTCACAGTAGTTCACTAGTGAAACATCCTGGAATCACCGCTAGCCTGGGGAGGACATGCCTCTTCTCTCCCCCCTCCCCGCCCCTACGCGTACCGCGCTCGCACCGGTGCGCACCGCGGCCCAGGACGTGCTCGACCCCGCCCACCTGCGGGCCGCGCTGCGCGTGAGCCCTGCCGACGCGACGCTCGCCGCCGCGCTGCGGTGCGGCGCGGCGGTCGCCCTCGCGATCGCGGTCCCGGGGCTGCTCGGCCGCCCCGACCTCGCGGCGTTCGCGTCGCTCGGCGCGCTCACGTCGCTCTACGGCCGGTACGACCCCTACCGCCGCCGCGCCGCCCTGCTCGCCACCGTCGGCGTCCTCATGACCGGCACGATCGCGGCGTTCGGCCTCCTCGCCGTCGCCGGCGCGCCCACGCTCGTCACGACCGCAGCCGTCGCGCTGCTCGCCGCGGGCGCGACGGCCTTCTGCCTCCTCGTGCGGACCGGCCCGCCCGGAGCGACGATCATCGTCTTCGCCGCGGGAGCCGGGCTCGCCGGCTCCCCCACGCTCGTGGAACTCGGCCCTCGCGTGCTCACCGGCGCGTCCGGCGCGCTCCTCGCGTGGCTCGTCTGCATGGCCGGCGCGCTCGTGCGCCCGACGGCGCCCGCGCGCCTCGCCGTCCGGCGCGCCGCCGACGCCGTGGCGGTCGTCGCGCGGGAGTCCTCGCGCGGTCCGGGCGCTCCCGGTGCGCGGCCGACCGACGCGGCTCTCCCCGTGCCGGTCCCGCACGGTGCCCACGCCGCGCGATCCGCCGTCGGCCGAGCGCGCGAGGTGCTCGCCGACGACGCGTCGTGGCGCCTGCCGCGGGGCGCCGTCCCGGCGCTCTCCCGCGAGCTCGACGAGATCGAGCGGGCGCTCGACGCCCTGGGCGTCCCGCGCGCGGACGGCGCGGCGCCCGTCCGCACCTCGCTCACCACCCGGGCGCGGTCCCGCGTCCGTAGCCCCTGGCGGATCGCGACGGCACGCGTCGGTGTCTCCGGGCTCGTCGCCGGCGGGGTCGCCGCCGTCGCCGGCCTCGGGCACGCCGCGTGGGCGACCATGGGCTCGACCGCCGTCCTCCAGGGCGAGTCGGCGCGCCACGCCGTCGTGCGGGCCATCCAGCGCGGGGCCGGCACCGTCGCGGGCGCGCTGCTCGCGTGGCCGCTGCTCGCCGCGCCGCTCGGCTTCTGGGGGACGGCCGCGGTCGTCGTGGTGCTCCAGACCGTGACCGAGACGATCGTGGGACGCCACTACGGGCTCGCGATGCTCACGATCACGCCCATGGCGCTGCTCATGACCTCGCTCGCCCACCCCGCCGACCCGGCCGCGCTCGCGCTCGACCGCGCGCTCGACACGGTCCTGGGCGCCGTCGTCGGCGTGCTCGCGGTGGTCCTCGTCCACCCGCGGACCCGCCCCCGCGCGAGCGAGATCCCCGGTCCGCCGAGGTAGAGGCCTGGTACCGCGAGGTAGAGGCCTGGTCATGACCAGGCCTCTACCTCGCGGCGGATCAGACCTCGATCGACTCGAGCATCTCCGTGACGAGCGCCGCGACGGGCGAGCGCTCGGAGCGCGTCAGCGTGACGTGCGCGAACAGCGGGTGGCCCTTGAGCGCCTCGATGACGGCTGCGACGCCGTCGTGCCGCCCGACGCGCAGGTTGTCGCGCTGTGCGACGTCGTGCGTGAGGACGACGCGCGACGACTGCCCGATGCGGGACAGGACCGTGAGCAGCACGTTGCGCTCGAGCGACTGTGCCTCGTCGACGATGACGAACGCGTCGTGCAGCGACCGCCCGCGGATGTGGGTGAGCGGCAGCACCTCGAGCATCTCGCGGTCGATCACCTCGTCGAGCACCTGCGGCGAGACGAGCGCGCCGAGCGTGTCGTAGACGGCCTGCGCCCACGGGTTCATCTTCTCGGCCTCGGACCCGGGGAGGTATCCGAGCTCCTGCCCCCCGACCGCGTAGAGCGGGCGGAACACCATGACCTTGCGGTGCTGCCGGCGCTCCATCACCGCCTCGAGCCCCGCGCACAGCGCGAGCGCCGACTTGCCCGTCCCCGCCCGGCCGCCGAGCGACACGATGCCGACGGACTCGTCGAGCAGCAGGTCGATCGCGACGCGCTGCTCGGCCGAGCGACCGTGCAGCCCGAAGAGCTCCCGGTCGCCGCGCACGAGCTGGACGTGCTTGTCCGCCGTGACCCGGCCGAGCGCCGACCCGCGCGGCGAGTGCACGACGAGCCCCGTGTGGCAGTGCAGCGGCCCGGCGGCCTCGACGACCTCCGGGTCGAGGCTCGTCAGCTCGACGGACTCGTGCTCCCACAGCGCCGCGGCCTCCGCGTCGGTGAAGGAGATCTCCCCCATGCCCGTCCAGCCCGAGTCCACGGCGAGCTCGTGGCGGTACTCCTCCGCGCGCAGCCCGACCGCCGACGCCTTGACCCGCATCGGCAGGTCCTTGGACACGACCGTCACGTCGTGCCCCTCCGCCGCGAGGTTCGCGGCGACGGACAGGATCCGGGTGTCGTTGTCGCCCAGCCGGAAGCCGGCGGGCAGCACGTCCGGGTCGGTGTGGTTGAGCTCGACGCGCAGGGTCCCACCGGCGTCGCCGACGGGGATCGGGGCGTCGAGACGGCCGTGCTTGACGCGCAGGTCGTCGAGCATGCGCAGCGCGCTGCGGGCGAAGTACCCGAGCTCGGCGTGGTGACGCTTGGCCTCCAGCTCGGTGATGACGACGACCGGGAGGACGACGTCGTGCTCGGCGAACCGCCCGATCGCGCGGGGGTCGCTCAGCAGGACCGAGGTGTCGACGACGAACGTGCGGCGTGCGTCGTCTCTCGCGTCGTCCTGCGGGGTGGGTGAGGAATGGACCACGAGGGCTCCCCTCCGGCGCGCGGGCGCCGTTCTCTCTCTGGGCGAGGCAGGCGACCGGCCGTCGGGCCGTGGGTGCCACGGCTCAGCAGCGCCGGTGCCGGCCCTCCTGAGCGGAGCGTGAACCCCATCGGCTGGCCTCCCGGAGGACGGCGGTGGTGCCGTCCGTCTCCTCGAAACTACGCCCGTGTGATTCGGATCACCAGCCCGGCACGCGCGCGCCGTCGAGGTTTAACCCGACGTTCACGCGGAGCGGCAGAACGACGACGCGAGATCGGCCCGAGCGTCCGAGATCGACCCTCGGAGGGTCGATCTCGTGGCGCACGGGCCGATCTCGCGGGTGTCAGTGCTCGACGTGCTTCGGTGCCATCGCGACCGCGCACACGAACCCGAGGACGAGGACCACGGCCGTGACGGCGAGCGTCTGCCCGACGGCGGTCGCGAAACCGTCGTGGAACGCGGCCGTGGCGGCGTCGGTCACCTGGCGCGCGACGTCGTCGGGCACCCCGGGCGGGAGGTCGAACGACCCGCCCGCACCGCCCTGCAGGGAGCCCGCGTTCGCGAACCCGTCGACGAACTGCTGGCGGAACTGCTCGGGGAGCGAGGCCGCCGCGTCCCGCGCGGCGGCGGGGAGCGTGACGGCGAGACGCGCGGTGAGCGTCGCGACGATCGCCGCGGAGCCGATGACGCCGCCCACCTGGCGCGTGGTGTTGAAGGCGCCCGCCCCGGCGCCCGCGGTGCGGTGGTCGAGGCCCGACGTCGCGAGGTTGGCGAGCGGCGAGAACACGCACCCGGTGCCGATGCCGAACAGCGTCATCGGCAGCACGATCGTCACGACCGACACCCCGGGACCCACGACCGCGGCGAGCCAGCCGATCGCGACCGCGAGGACGCCGAAGCCCGTCGCGACGACCCACTTGGCCGGGACCCGGTCGGACAGGCGTCCCGCGAGCGGCGCCACGATCCCCGACACGAGCGATCCCGGCAGGTTGACGAGGGCGGCGTGCAGCGGCGAGAGACCGAGGATCGACTGCAGGAAGATCGTCAGCGGGAAGAAGATGCCGATCATGGCGAACGACACGGACATCCCGGCGACGTTCGCGAGCGAGAAGTTGCGCGAGCGGAAGAGGCGCAGCGGCAGGAGCGCGCCGTCGCCGAGGTGGCGCTGCCACAGGACGAAGCCCACGAGCACGAGCAGCCCGGCGCCGATGACGCCCCAGACCGTGATCGGCCCGGTGATGGTGCCCCAGTCGTACGTCTCCCCCTCCTGGAGGCCGAAGACGACGGCGAACAGGCCCACGACCGACAGCACGACGCCGAGCACGTCGAACGAGCGCTTGTTCGTCGCGAGGCGCGGGAGCCGGACGAGCGCGAACCACAGCGCCACGACGCCGACCGGCACGTTGACGAAGAAGATCCACTCCCAGCCCCAGGACTCGACGAACACGCCGCCGAGCAGCGGTCCGGCGATCGTCGCGACCCCGGCCGTGGCGCCCCACAGGCCCATGGCCGCGCCACGCTGCCGCGGCGGGAAGACGCGCGTGATCATCGCCATGGTCTGCGGCGTCATGAGCGCCGCGCCGACGCCCTGGACGACGCGCGCCGCGATGAGCATCTCGATGGAGCCCGAGAACCCGCACCAGGCCGACGCGAGCGTGAACACCAGCAGGCCGACGACGAACACCGGCTTGGGGCCGTACCGGTCGCCGAGGCGCCCGGCGAGCAGGAGCAGCACCGCGTAGGAGAGCAGGTAGGCGCTGTTCACCCAGCCCACCGCGACGAGCGACGCGTCGAGCTCGGTCTGGAGCGTGGGGACGGCGATGTTCACGATCGTGGTGTCCACCATGATCATGAAGAAGCCGAGGATGAGCGGCGGCAGGATGCTCCAGGCGCTGCGGCCGTGGAGGTCGACGAGGGGCACGACGCGCGAGCCGGCGTCGGCGGGTGCCGGGGCCGTGCTCGGGCTGCTGCCCGGGGTGGGAGTGGTCACGAGGTCTCCTGAGGTGAGGCAGTGCGGGGGAAGCGGAAGGCGGCCGCGGGCTCCTCGGTCCAGCTCAGCGCGCCCGACTCGACGTCGGCGATCGTCGCGTCGAGCCACGCGATCTCGGCCGCGGTCTGGTGGAGCTGGAACGACGCGTCGAGCAGGATGCGGCGGGGCAGCCCGCGCGCGACGACGCCGTCGAGGTGCTCGCGCACCCCGTCGGTCGCGGCGGCGAGCGTCGCACGACGCTCGCGCAGGAGGGCGAGGGCGTCGTCGCGCGGGAGGTCGTGCACGAGCGCGAGCCCGACGGGGAAGGCCGGGTACTCGGGCGGCGTCTCGCGCACGAGCTCACGCGTGCGGTCGTGGTGCGCGGCGACGCCCGCGTCCGTGACGGCGTAGACCGTGCGCTCCGGACGGTTGCCGTCGCGGTCGACGCCCGCGCGCTCGACGAGGCCGTCACGCTCCAGCCGGTCGACCGCGTGGTAGACGGCGCCCGGGTTGAGCCGGACGAGGCGGTCGTCGCGCCGCTTGCGCAGGCGCACGAGCATCTCGTACGGGTGCATGGGCTGGTCGAGCAGCACGGCGAGCACGAGGGTCGCCGTGGGGCTGAGGCGCGGTGCGGGCACGGTCGTCTCCGGGACGGTCTCACGGGCGGGGTGCGGCGGACGGTGCGGGCGGGCAGCCCGGACGAGGAGGTCCGCGAGGAATATTCCGCTTGGAATATACGCCTCGGGCAGGCGGGGTGTCGACCCCGGACGGTTCGCGCGGCCGTGGCTCGCCGCGTAGGTTCACGAGCCATGAGCGTCACCGACCTGCTCGACCTCGACGCGACCGCCCTCGCCCACGTGCTCCGGACCGGCGACGCCTCCCCCACCGAGGTGCTCGACACGACGCTCGACGCCGCCGCGGGCGTGGGCGCCGACGTCGGCGCCTTCACCGTCCTCACCTCCGACCTCGCCCGCACGCAGGCGCTCGCCGCCGAGTCGGCGCTCGTCGCGGCGCGCCGCGCGGGGAGCGCGGTCGGGGGAATCGACGGTCTCCCCCCGTTCCTGGGCGTCCCCTGCCCGGTCAAGGACCTGACGATGGTCGAGGGCGTGCCGATCCGCGCCGGGTCCGCCGCGATCGACCCGATCCCCGCCCCCTACGACGACGGCGTCGTGACGCTCCTGCGGGCGGCGGGCACCGTCATGGTCGGCAAGACGACCACCCCCGAGCTCGGCCTGCCCTGCTACACCGAGCCCGACGTCGGGCCGACCGCCCGCACGCCGTGGGACCTCGCACGGTCCGCGGGCGGGTCGAGCGGGGGCGCGGCGGCCGCGGTCGCGGCGCGCGTCGTCCCCGTCGCGCACGGGAGCGACGGCGGTGGGTCGCTGCGCATCCCGGCGAGCGCGTGCGGGCTGGTCGGGCTCAAGCCGTCGCGCGGGCTCGTGAGCCCGGGGCCGTACGGGGTCGACGGCGCGGGCCTCGCCACGCACGGCGTCCTCACCCGGTCGGTGCGCGACGCCGCGGCGTTCCTCGACGTGCTCGCGCGCCCGTGGCCGGGCGACACCTTCACGGCGCGCCTCGCGGCCGCACCGGGCGGGCGGCGGCTCCGGGTCGGGCTCCTGCTCGACCCCGTGATCGCCGCCGACGCTCCCGTGCACCCCGCGTGCGCCGACGCCGCCCGCGCGACCGCGGCGCTCCTCGCCGGGCTCGGGCACGACGTCGTCGAGATCCCCCCGCCGTTCGGCGCCGAGCGCTGGGACGCGTTCGCCGCGCTGTGGTCGGTCGGCGCGCTCCAGGCGCCGGTGCCGCCCGACCGCGAGCACCTGCTCGTGCCCCTCACCCGGTGGCTGCGCGAGCGCGGGCGCGGCGTGAGCGGGCTCGCGTACGCCACCGCCCTCGCCGGGGTGCAGCAGCTCACGCGCGAGGTCGCCACCGCGTGGGCGGGCGTCGACGTCGTGCTCTCCCCCACCCTCGCCCAGCCGCCCGCGCTCGTCGGGAGCCAGCGGATCGACGACGACCCCGCCGCCGACTTCGCCGCCCAGACCGCGTTCACGCCGTGGACGAGCGTCTGGAACCTCACCGGCCGGCCCGCGATCTCGCTCCCGCTCGGCGAGGCGCGCGTGACCGACCCCGACGGAACCTCCGCCACCGTCCCGGTCGGCGTGATGCTCGGCGCGGACCACGGCGACGACGCGCTCCTCCTCGACCTCGCCGCCCGCCTTGAGGAGGCCGCGCCGTGGTCCCACCGGCGACCGGGGGCGACGTCGTGACCGCCTACGTCGCACTCCTGTTCGCCGTGAACGTCGGCGGCCGCAAGGTGCCGTCGGGCGCGTTGCGCGAGCTCGCGGCCGAGCTCGGGTTCGCGCACGCCCGCACGGTCGTCAACAGCGGCAACCTCGTCGTCGCGCCCGGGACCTCGGGCGCGTCCGGTCCCGACGACGTCGCCCGGCTCCTGCACGACGCCGTCGCCGAGCGCTTCGGCGTCGACGCCGCCGTTGCCGTGCTCACCACCGAGCGCCTCCGCAAGATCGTGCGCGGCAACCCCCTCCCGGACGACGCGCAGGAGCACCCCGCCGCGCTCCTCGTCCTCGTGGGCGAGACCCCGGTCGACCCGGACGGCGCCGCCACGATCACCGACCGCGGCGGTACCGAGCGCGCGGCCGTCGCGAACGGCGTCCTCTACGTCGCCTACCCCGACGGCATCGGCCGCTCGAAGCTCACGACGGCCGTCCTCGCGAAGGCCGCCGGCACCCCGGTAACAGGGCGCAACTGGAACACCATGACCCGCCTCCTCACCCTCGCCGAGGACACCCCCACCTGACCGGCCCCGCCGAGGAAGAACCGTGGTCGCGCGAGGTAGAGCCGTGGTTCGGCGAGGTGGGCGTGGTCGGGTTTCAGGCCCGCGGGGTCCGCGGTGAGGGTGGCCTCGGTGCTCGGGGCTGCGGCGCCGTCACCCCGGCCTTTCGGCCGTGGTTTCTCGGAGCGCCGCTCGCCGCCGGCGCTGCGGTTTCATCCGGCAAGCGGCAGCAGAACCGTCCTGGCGAGACCGACACCGCGGGCGGTCGCCCGGGTGAGCGACGACCGGGGCGAGACGACGTAGGGCGGGGTGAGTGGTGGTGCCGCGTCGTGGCGGGCCTGGCGGGAGCCGCGAGGAACGAGCGGCGGATGGTAGACGCGGCACCACCACCCACCCGACCACCCGACGCAACCACACGCCGTCGAGCACAAGAACCAGGGTTCTACCTCGCGCGACCAGGCCTCTACCTCACGCGACCACGGCTCTACCTCACGCGACCATGGCTCTATCTCTGCGGGGTGGCCGGGCGCCAGTGCTGGACCTTGTCGACGTCGCGGACGACGACGTCGAGGCGGGCGAGCTCGCGCCGCAGCTCCGTGGCGTCGGCCGTCTTGTCGGAGCGGAGCATGGCGGCTCGGGCGCGCAGGACGGCGTCGGCGCTCGGCGGCAGTGCCGGGTCGCCGGGGACCCAGCGGCGGAACTCGTCCACCCACGGGTCGTCGTCGTGCCACGGCCACCCGTGCGATCGGAACGCAGTCGCGAGGCGATCGGTCGCGAGCTCGGTGCGCACGTGCAGGAGCTCGACGACCGGAATGTCGACGGGCGCGCCCTCCGCCATGCCGGCATCAGAGGTCGACGCGCGCGCCGCGGGTGACGCGGGCGACGCCTGCCGGTCGGTAGGGGACGGCGTACGACGGCCGAGCACGACGAGGTCCTTGCGGTCGACGAGCACGGCGGCGACACGGTCGCGGTCGAGCTCGGTGCGGTCGTCGCGCAGGATCAGGGTCGCGCGCTCGGGGTCGACGGTCACGACCGCGATGTCCCGCACCGCGTGCGCGGCGAACGCCAGCCCGGCGAGCGCCCCGACGGCGAGGCAGATCCCGGCACCGAGCGCGCCGCGCTCGCCGAGGAGCTCGTCGATCACGCGTGCGAGGCCCTGGAACGGGGCCCAGGGCAGACCCACCATCCAGCCCGCGAGGTGCAGCAGCCCGAACGCGACGGCCGCCCCCACGACCGGCGACCCGCCCCACAGGAGCGAGCGGTCGAGCGCCGTCGGTCCGACGACGGTCGGCACGTCCGGTGACGCCGACCCGGCCGGGGACGGCGTCGGGGCAGGTGTCGGGGCCGGAGCAGCGCCGGTGAGGCCTGCCGGGGTGAGGTCGGGCGCGGGGCGAGGGACGGCGTCGGGCACCCACGGATCCTCACGTGCGCTGGCCGCGCGCGGCGTCGCCCGGGAGGATGATCGCGAGCCGGGCACGTCGGCCGCGCGGGGTACGGCCCGTAGAATCGAGGGCGGTGTGCCGGGAAGTCTGGTCGGCCACGGTCTCGCGTCCGCGGGCCGTGCGACTCGACAGCGACCCCGGGAGCACGATGACCCACGCCACCCCGCCCTCCGGCACCCACCCCACCCCACCGACCGACCGACCGTCGCCCCGGGCGCGGCTGCGCCGCTGGGTCAGCAGGGAGACGACGGGCGGCGCGCTGCTCATCGGCGCGGCGCTGCTCGCGCTGCTGTGGGCGAACTCGCCGTGGCGGGACGCGTACACGACCCTCTCGGAGACGGTCGTCGGTCCGGCCTCGATCGGCCCGCTGCCCCTGCACCTCGACCTGAGCCTCGAGACCTGGGCCGCCGACGGGCTGCTCGCGATCTTCTTCTTCGTCGTAGGCGTCGAGCTCAAGCAGGAGTTCGTGGCGGGGAGCCTGCGGAGCCCGCGCCAGGCGGGCGTGCCGATGCTCGCCGCGGTCGGTGGCATGGCCGTTCCGGCGGTGATCTTCACGGCGGTCGTGCTGCTCGCGGGCGACGACGGCGCGCTGCACGGCTGGGCGATCCCGACGGCCACGGACATCGCGTTCGCGCTCGGCGTGCTCGCCGTGTTCGGGCGCGGGCTGCCCGCCGCGATCCGCACGTTCCTGCTGACGCTCGCGGTCGTGGACGACCTGCTCGCGATCATCGTCATCGCGGTCTTCTACACGGCCGACCTGCGCATCGGGTTCCTCGGCCTCGCGCTCGTCGCGGTCGCGCTGTTCGCCGCGCTCGTGCGCGCCCGGCGCACGCGCTGGTGGCTGCTGGTGCCCGTCGCGGTGATCGCGTGGGTGCTCGTCCACGAGTCCGGCGTGCACGCGACGGTCGCGGGCGTCCTGCTCGGCTTCACCGTCCCGGCGCTCGCGATGCACGGCGAGGCCGAGTCGCGGACCCACCGGTTCGAGCACGCCCTGCGCCCCTTCTCCCAGGGGATCGCCCTGCCCGTGTTCGCGTTCTTCGCCGCGGGCGTGACGTTCGTCGGCGGCGGGGGCGACGTCCTCGGTCAGCCGGTCGTGCTCGCGATCGTCCTCGGCCTGGTGCTGGGCAAGCTCGTGGGCGTGCTCGGGGTGACGGCGCTCGTCACGCGGTTCACGCCGCTGCGCCTGGCGCCCGGCATCGGGGTGCGCGACCTGCTGCCGGTCGGCCTGCTGGGCGGCATCGGTTTCACCGTCTCGCTCCTCATCGCGGAGCTGTCGTTCCCGGACTCGACGCACACCGACGCGGCGAAGATCGCGGTCCTCGCCGCCTCGACGATCGCCGCCGCTCTCGCGGCGCTCGCGCTGCGCTGGGACGCCCGGCGTGCACGCACCAACGACATGAACCTCGACGACCTGCCGGACGACATCACGGACCACATCGGCGACGCGAAGGACCGCCTCGAGCACTGACCCGACCGCCCCTGCGCCGGCCGTCCCGCGGCACCGGGGCGCGCTCCGGCGTCGCCGAACCCGGGGCTACAGGCGAGAGAACCGGCCAACCTGCCCGTATCCCCGGGTTCGGCACAGAGGGGCGCCCGTCAGCAGGTCGTCGCGATCTCGTAGCGGCCCGGCGCGGCCTCGCGCAGCGTGGTGACCGTCGCGTCGCCCTGGCCGAGGTACGCGAGCGATCCCACCGCGTAGTACGGGTTGTACGGGTTCACGCCGTAGGAGATCGCGCGGCCGGCGGCCTGGTGCTGGGCGTTCGTCGCCGTCCCGCACCACGGGCCGGACGGCACCTGGACCGTGACGGTGACCTGCGCCGTCGTCGCGTTGCCCGCGGCGTCGACGGCCCGTGCCGCGACGACGTGCGCGCCCGCGCCGAGCGCCGCCGTGTCCCAGTCGTACGTGTACGGGGCGGTGCGCAGCGTCGCGAGCGCCGCGCCGTCGACGCTCAGCTCGACCCGGTCCACGCCGCGGTCGTCCGACGCCGCGACGCCGACCCGGACGGTCCCGGTCACGGTCGAGCCCGCGGTCGGCGACGTGATCGAGACCGTCGGGGCGACGACGTCCGGGTCCGGTCCGGTGCCGGGGTCGCGCTCCACCCGGCGGTTGTTCGCGAACAGGAAGTCGGTGAGGTACGCCGGGTAGTCGATGCTGTTCGTCGCGACGTACGACCCGCCCGGGCCGCCGCCCGCGGGCCACGCGTGGGCGAGCCCGGTGTTCCGGACCAGCGAGACGCGCGGGCCGTCGGCGTCGGACCACAGCGAGCCGGAGCCCGCGGTGTTCGCCCCCGCGAGCCCGGCGAGCGAGAACGACGACGTGGTCCCGGCGCCGTAGAGGTCGGCCATGACCTGGGCGTTGAGCGTCCCGTACCCGGTCGCGACGGTCGTGTCGGCGCTGCCGAAGACGACCGAAGTCACCTGCGAGCCGAAGTCTGCGGCGTGCGTCCCGGCGAACGTCCGGCACGTCGAGCGCGCCTGCGCGAGCGACGTCGCGACGCTCCCGATCTGGCCCGACGTCGTCCCGACCGTCGGACCGGCCGCGATCCCGACGCCGGCGAACACGTCGGGGGCGAGGCAGCCCATGACCATCGCCTGGCCGCCGCCGGACGACAGCCCGCTGACGTAGACCTGGTCCGGGTCGATGCCGAGCGAGGTGTCGGCGAGCAGCGCCGAGACGAGGTCGAGCAGGTTGTCGTCGTGCCGCGCGGGGTGGGTGCGGCTGTGGTTCGTGTCGTAGTAGTCCCAGCAGCCGAGCAGCACACCGCCGTTCGGCGCGGCGGGGGCCGCGACGACCATGCCGTGGTCGTCGGCGGTCGCGGCCCAGTTGCCCGCGTTCTTGATCACCTGCGAGGTCTGGACGCAGCCGTGCAGCGAGATCATGAGCGCCCGACCGCCGGGGAGCGCCGGCTCGGTCGTGGGCCGGTACAGCTCGACCGTCATACCGCCCGCCGAGCGCTGGGACCAGGAGCCGGCCGCGGACGCCGGCGCCGTGACGAGCGGCGCGAGCACGACGGCGAGCGCCGTGCCGAGCGCGACCGCGGCCGCGGAGCGGCGGGCGCGACCCTGCCGCCTGAGGGAGTGCCTGACCATCTGAACCTCCACGTCGAGGTCGGGTCGCCGTCGGCGCTGGAGGCACCGCGGCGCGCACCGTTGCGCGCCGGACCCGGGCGAGACCGGACGTTACGTGTGACCTGAATCACCTGTCAACATACGCCTGTCGGCCCCGTGGCCGGATCGTGACCGGCGCGGGTTGACACCGCGTCGGTCGCGGATCCATGATTCCCGCAACCTGAATCGCCTCTCATGTTTGAGCGGCGCTCCCCCAGGACCACCCAAAGAAGGGCGAAGTCATGCGGACGAAGAAGTCCCAGCGGCCGGCACTCGCCGTCGCCGCGCTCGCGGCCGCGAGCCTCGTGCTCGCCGCGTGCGCGCCGACCGACGCGACCGGAGGCGACACGACCGGAGGCGAGAGCAGCGCGAGCGCCGACCCGGTCGACGTCGGCATCATCTACTCCAAGACCGGGCCGCTCGCGGCCTACGGCGAGGCCTACTACGAGGGCTTCCAGGCCGGACTCGACTACGCGACCGACGGCACCGGCGAGGTCGACGGCCGCCCGGTCAACGTGACGTTCCACGACGACGGCGGCGACCCCGACAAGGCGGTCGGCCAGGCCAAGGACCTCATCGGCAAGGGCTACCAGATCCTCGGCGGCACGGTCGTGTCCGGCGTCGCGCTCAAGCTCGCCGAGCAGGCCGAGCAGAACAAGGTCCTCTACATCTCCGGCCCCGCCGCGGTCGACGCGCTCACGGGCATCAACGACTACACCTTCCGCTCGGGGCGCCAGTCGCTCCAGGACGTCGCGACGGCGGGGACGTTCGTCGACCCCGACGGCGCGAAGGTCGTCGTGTTCGCGCAGGACAACGCGTTCGGCCAGGGCAACCTCGCCGCGGTCGAGGCGGTCCTCGGCGCGCAGGGCGCCGAGGTGACGAGCGTGCTCGTGCCGGAGGACGCGACGGAGTTCACGCCGTTCGCGCACCAGATCGTCGACGCCGCGCCCGACCTCGTGTTCGTGGCGTGGGCCGGGGCGACGTCGGGCGCGATGTGGCAGGGCCTCGACCAGCAGGGCGTGCTCGACTCGACGACGGTCGTCACCGGCCTCGGCGACGTCGCGACCTACGGCGCGTACGGCGGCGCCGCGAGCAAGGTCGACTTCCTCAACCACTACTTCCCGGGCGCGGCGGGCACCGAGGTCGAGGCCGCGATGCTCGCGTCGGTCGAGGAGGCCGGCAAGCAGGCGGACCTCTTCACGCCCGACGGCTTCGTCGCGGCGCAGATGATCGTCCACGCGATCGAGGAGGGCGGCGACGACGTCGAGGGCATGGTCGACGCGCTCGAGGGCTGGAGCTTCGAGGGCCCCAAGGGCACGACGACGGTCCGGGCGTCCGACCACGCCCTGGTCCAGCCGATGTACCAGGTCAAGCTCGTGGCCGACGGCGACGCCTGGGTCCCCGAGCTCGTCACCGAGGTGCCGGGCGAGGACGTCGCGCCGGCCGAGGCGGGCTGACGTGGGCGAGCCGCACACCCTCCCCGCGCTCGAGGTCCGCGACCTCGGCCTCCAGATCGGCGGCGCGCGCATCCTCGAAGGCGTGAGCCTCGCCGTCGGGCGGGGCGAGATGCTCGGGGTGATCGGGCCGAACGGCGCGGGCAAGACGACGCTCTTCAACCTGGTCTCGGGGATCCACCGCCCGACGAGCGGGTCGGTGCTTCTCGAGGGCGTGGACGTGACGACCGACTCGGTGGCCGCGCGCGCCCGCGCCGGGCTGGGCCGCACGTTCCAGACGTCGAGCCTGTTCCCGCGCCTGAGCGTCCGGGAGAACGTGCGGCTCGCCGCGCAGGGGCGCCTCGGCGGCGCCCTGTCCGTGCTGCGCTTCCCGCGCCGCGGCGACGCCGCGACGCGGGAGGCGGACCGGCACCTGGAGACCGTGGGCCTCACGCGCCGGGCCGACGTCGCGGCCGGGGACCTGTCGCACGGCGACAAGCGCAAGCTCGAGATCGCGGTGCTCCTCGCCACGGAGCCGCGCGTCGTGCTGCTCGACGAGCCCATGGCGGGCGTGTCGTCGGCCGACGTGCCCGGCCTCGTCGAGGTCATCCGCGACCTGCACGCGACCGGCTGCACCGTCCTCATGGTCGAGCACCACATGGACGTCGTCCTGGGGCTCGTGGACCGGGTCGCCGTCATGCACCACGGCGAGCTGCTCGCGTGCGACACCCCCGACGCCGTCATGGCGGACCCGACGGTGCAGAGCGCCTACCTGGGCGTCACGGCAGGAGAGGCAGCATGAGCGGCCGCAGGAACGGCACCGCCCACGCGGAGGCGTCGAGCGACGTGCCCGTCCTCGAGGTGCGCGGGCTGTCCGCGCGCATCGCCGGGCAGCAGGTCGTCGAGGACGTGACCTTCTCGGTCCCGTCGACGGGCGTCACGGCGGTGCTGGGGCGCAACGGCGTCGGCAAGACGTCGACGCTCAAGGCGGTGCTCGGCCTGATCGAGCGCCGGGGCGAGGTGCGGCTCGCGGGCGAACGCGTCGACGGCGAGCGCACGGATCGGATCGTGCGGCGGGGCGTCGGGTACGTGCCCGAGGACCGGGAGGTGTTCGCCGGGCTCACGGTCGCGGAGAACCTGCGCCTCGCAGAGCGCGACGCGCACCCGCGCCGCGAGCTCGTCGCCGAGCTGTTCCCCGACCTCGTGCAGCGCTCCGCGCAGCGCGCGGGGACGCTCTCCGGCGGCCAGCAGCAGATGGTGTCGCTCGCGCGCGCCCTGCTCAACGCCAACCGGCTGCTCCTCGTCGACGAGCCGACCAAGGGCCTCGCCCCGCGGATCGTCGGCGAGGTGTCCGACGCGCTCGCGGAGGCGGCGCGCACGGTGCCGATCCTGCTCGTCGAGCAGAACCTCGAGGTCATCGAGCGGCTCGCCGAGCGCGTCGTCGTGATCGACGCGGGCCGCGTCGTGCACACCGGCCCGGCGCGCGAGCTCCTCGACGACCCCGACCGCGTCCAGCAGCTCCTCGGCGTGCACGCCGGGGACGCACACCACGAGAACGAAGGGGCGGCTGCCCGGTGAGCACGATCGTCCTCCTCCTCGTCACGGGGCTCGGCCTCGGGGCGCTGTACTTCCTCGTCGCGTCGGGCCTGTCGCTCATCTACGGGCTCATGGGCGTCCTCAACTTCGCGCACGGCTCGTTCCTCACGCTCGGCGCGTTCGGCGGCTGGTTCGTCGCGCGGTCGCTCGGCGCGGACTCGTGGGGCGTGTTCGCGCTCTCGCTGGTCGCCGGGGCGGTCGTCGGGGCCGGTGCCGCGGCGCTCACCGAGCTGCTGCTCATCCGCCCCCTCTACGAGCGGCACATCGAGCAGGTGCTCGTCACGGTCGGCCTCTCGCTCGCGTCCGTCGCGCTGTTCGAGGGCATGTGGGGCTCGGACCCCGAGTTCATCTCGGGCCCCGCGTGGCTCAAGGGCACGACCGACCTCGCGGGTGCCCCGGTACCCAACGACCGGTTCGTCGCGATCGCCGCGGCGGCGCTCGTGCTCGGCGCGATCGTGCTGTTCCTCAAGCGCACCCGCTACGGGCTCATCATCCGCGCGGGCGTCGAGAACCGGTCCATGGTCACGGCGCTCGGCATCGACGTGCGCAAGGCGTTCACGCTCGTGTTCGCCGTCGGCGGCGCCGCCGCGGGCCTCGGCGGGGTCCTCGCCTCGCAGTACTTCGGCTACGTCTCACCGCACCTCGGCGGGTCGCTGCTCATCTTCGCGTTCATCGTCACCGTCATCGGCGGTCTCGGCTCGCTGACCGGAGCCGCGATCGCGTCCGTGCTCGTCGCGGTCCTGCAGCAGTTCGCGAACTACTACCTCGGCTACGGCGACCTCATCGTCGTGCTGCTGCTCGCGCTCGTGCTCCTCGTCCGTCCCACCGGCCTCCTCGGGAGGGCAGCCGCATGACCACCCAGACCGCTCCCCCGGCCCCCGCGGCCCGCGCCGACGACGCCCCCCAGGACGAGCGCCCGGCCCGCAGGGCGCCGTCGGGCACGCTGGTCCGCACCCTCGCGGGCGTCGCTCTCGTCGCGCTGCTCGCGTGCCTCCCGCTGCTGGCCATCCACGTCCCGGGTGTCCTGCCCGGCCCCACCTACACGCCCGGCGCGCTGCAGATGATGGCGCTGTGCTGGCTCATCGGCGCGCTCGCGCTGAGCTACCACCTGCTGTTCGGGGTCGCGGGGCTGCTGAGCTTCGGCCACGCGCTCTACTTCGCCGCCGGCGTCTACGGGCTCGCGATCGTGCTCGACACGACCGAGATCCCGCTCCTGCCTGCCGCGGCGCTCGTGCTCGTCGGGGGCATCGTCCTCGCGCACGTCGTCGGCGCGATCTCGCTGCGCGTCACCGGGATCTCGTTCGCCATGGTCACGCTCGCGTTCGCGCAGGCGGGCAACGTGCTCGTGCGCCGCAACCCCGGTGGGGCCACGGGCGGCGAGGAGGGCCTCGCCCTCGCGACCGGGAACGTCCCCGACGCGTTCGTCGGGGTGCTCAACACGCGCAACCTCTACTGGCTCGCGCTCGCCGTGCTCGTCGGCGTCTACCTCGTCGTGCTGTGGGTCGAGCGCTCGCGCGCCGGCCACGTCGCGGCGGCGACGCGCGAGAACGAGATGCGCGTGCGCGTCATCGGCGGGCGGCCCTACCTCGTCAAGCTCCTCGTGTTCGTGCTCGCGGCGACGCTCGCGACCGTCGTCGGCATGGCGTACCTGCTGCTCCAGTCCGGGGCCGTGCCGCGCGCGACGTCCGCCGACTTCACGCTCACGCTGCTCGTCATGGTCGTGCTCGGCGGCGTCGGCTCCCGGTGGGGCGCGATCGTCGGCGGCGTGCTCTACACGGTCCTCGACCAGCGCCTCGGGACGCTCGCGAGCTCCGCGGCCGTGGCCGACCTCCCCGCGGTGCTGCGCGTGCCGCTGAGCGAGCCCCTGTTCCTCCTCGGCACGCTGTTCATCCTCGTCGTGATGTTCCTGCCCGGCGGGATCGCCGGTGCCGCGTCGCGCCTCGCCGCGCGCCGCCGCCCGCGGGAGGATCGGGAGGGAGCCCGCGAGCGCCTCGAGGAGGTGGCATGACGACGACGCAGCACCGGCCCGGCGCGCAGGACGGCCTGCACACCCTCGGGCGCTGGACCCGCGACCGCGCGCTCGCGACGCCGGACCGCGTCGCGGTCGACGACCGGGGCGTGACCCTGCGCTACCGCGACCTGCACGAGCGCGCGAGCACCCTGGCGGCGGCGTTCCGCGAGGCGGGGTACGGCGTCGGGGACCGCGTGGCCACGGTGACGGGCAACAGCGCCGACCAGGTCGTGCTGTTCTTCGCGTGCGCGCAGGCGGGCCTGGTGCTCGCGCCGCTCTCGTGGCGCCTGTCGCCCGGCGAGCTCGCGGCCCAGCTCGAGCAGGCCGACCCCGCGCTCGTGCTGGTCGAGCAGGAGTTCTCCGCGCTGGCCGACGCCGCCCTGGACCGGCTCGTCCTCCCGCCGCGGCGCACCGAGCTTGGCCGCAGCGGCGTCGAGGCGCGCGTCCCCGCGCCGTCGCGCCGCCCGCGGCTGACCGACGGCGCACGGGGGACGAGCGGCCCAGACCGGGCCGCGGGAACGCCTTCCCCCGAACGCCGGCCCGTGCGCGACGACGACCCGCTGCTGCTCGTCTTCACGTCCGGGACGCAGGGCACGCCCAAGGGCGCGCTGCTCACGCACGCGAACTGCTTCTGGACCAACCTCTCGCTCTCGCGCACGGTCGAGCTGACGAGCCACGACGTCGTGCTGAGCGTCCTGCCGCAGTTCCACGCGGGCGGCTGGAACATCCAGCCCCTGCTCGCGTGGTGGACCGGTGCGACGGTCGTCCTGGAGCGCACGTTCGAACCCGAGCGCGTGCTCCAGCTCGTCGCGGAACGCCGCGTCACGACGATGATGGGCGTCCCGACGAACTACCTCCTCCTCGCGGAGCACCCCGGCTTCGCGGACGCCGACCTGTCGTCGCTGCGGCACGCCGTCGTGGGCGGCGCGCCCATGCCCGAGCCGCTGCTGCGCACGTGGCACCGCCGCGGCGTCGCGCTCTCGCAGGGGTACGGGCTCACGGAGGCGGGACCCAACGTGCTGTGCCTGCCCGACGACCAGGCGCGCGAACGCCTCGGGTCGGCCGGGACGCCGTACCCGCACGTCGAGGTCGCGGTCGCCGACCCGGTGACCGGCCAGGTGCTCGACGGTCCCGCGTCGGGCGAGCTGCTGGTCCGCGGACCCGGGGTGTTCGCCGGGTACTTCCGTGACGACGCCGCGACGGCCGCCGTCCTGCACGACGGCTGGCTGCGCACCGGGGACCTCGTCGAGCGCGACGCCGACGGGTACTACCGCGTCGTCGACCGGATCAAGGACGTCTTCATCGTCGGGGGCGAGAACGTCACGCCGTCCGAGGTGGAGGCCGTGCTCCGGCGCCACCCCGGCGTCGCGGACGTCGCGGTCGTGGGCGTGCCCGACGACCGGTGGGGCGAGGTCGGCGCGGCGTTCGTCGTCCCGCGCCAGGGCTTCCCCACCGACGCCGAGGACCTCGAGGCGTTCTGCCGCCGCGAGCTCGCGCACTTCAAGGTCCCGCGCCGCTTCGACCTCGTCCCGTCCCTGCCCCGCACGTCGTTGCACAAGGTGTCGCGCCGCTCGCTCGCCGAGCGCGTGACCGTCCCGGAGGACTCATGAGCACCCAGCCCCGCACCGCCCGCGGCAACCGCACGCGGGCGAAGATCCTCGCCGCGGCCGAGCAGGTGTTCGCCGAGGTCGGGTACCACGACGCGTCGATCGTGAAGATCACGGAGGCGGCGGGCGTCGGGCAGGGCACGTTCTACCTGTACTTCGAGTCGAAGATCGACGTGTTCGACGAGCTCGTCGACGACCTCAACCGCCGCGTGCGGCACGCGATGATCGAGGCGAGCTCGCAGGCGGGCTCGCGGCTGGCCGCCGAGCGCGCGGGCTTCGAGGCGTTCTTCCGCTTCACCGCCGAGCACCCGGCGCTCTACCGGATCGTGCGGCAGGCCGAGTTCGTCTCGCCAGGGGCCCTGCGCCGGCACTACTCGCGCATCGTCGAGGGCTACATGACGGGCCTCGACAAAGCGCGTGCGAACGGCGAGGTCGGCCACGACGTCGACCCGGAGGTCGCCGCGTGGGCGCTCATGGGGATCGGCGAGATCGTCGGCATGCGCTGGGTCCTGTGGGGCGGGCGCTGGGACGAGGGCGCGGAGCCGCCGTCGTACGACACCGCGGCCGCCGAGGTCCCTCCGCACGTCTTCGAGCAGACCATGCAGTTCATCGAGCGCGCGCTCGCCGCGCCGCGGCCCGCTCCACCGACCGGGACCGGAACCGCCACCTCGACCGACACCGAAGGAGACGCGCGATGACCGTCGCCGCCACCGTCCCCGCAGGCATCCCCGCCAGACCCGGCGCCTCGACGCTCGCCGGGCGCCGCGCGCTCGTCACCGGCGGCGCGAGCGGCATCGGCGCGGCGTGCGCGCGCGAGCTCGCCGCGCGCGGCGCGCACGTCACCGTCGCCGACGTCGACCCCGACGGCGCGAAGCGCCTCGCGGACGAGCTCGGCGGCGAGGCGTGGGTCGTCGACCTCGCCGACACGCGCGCGCTCGACGACCTGACGCTCGACGTCGACGTGCTCGTCAACAACGCGGGCGTGCAGCGCGTGAGCCCCATCGAGGACTTCCGGCCCGACGACTTCCGCCTGCTGCACGCGATCATGCTCGAGGCACCGTTCCTGCTGGTCCGGGCTGCGCTCCCGGGGATGTACGCGCGGGGGTTCGGGCGCATCGTCAACGTGTCGTCGGTGCACGGGCTCGTCGCGTCGCCGTTCAAGTCGGCGTACGTGTCCGCGAAGCACGGGCTCGAGGGGTTGTCCAAGGTGACGGCGCTCGAGGGTGGCCCGCACGGCGTGACGAGCGTGTGCGTCAACCCCGGGTACGTCCGTACGCCGCTCGTGGAGAAGCAGATCGCGGACCAGGCGCGCGTGCACGGCATCCCCGAGTCCGAGGTGCTCGCGACCGTGCTCCTCGCCGAGTCCGCGGTCAAGCGGCTCGTCGAGCCGGAGGAGGTCGCGTCGCTCGTCGGCTGGCTCACCGGCCCGGACGCGTCGATGGTCTCGGGCGCCTCGTGGACGATCGACGGCGGCTGGAGCGCGCGATGACCGCGGGCACGACCGCGACCCCCACGTCTGCACCGCACGACGTCACCGCCGCGACCCACACCTACGCGACGCTCGACGTCCCTGTCGCCGGCGGGCGCCTGCGCGTCGGCGTGTGGGACCCGGTCCCCGCACCCGGTGCACGGCCCGACGACGGTGCGCGTCGCGGCGAGCACGCAGGGCTCGACCACGCGAGGCCCGACGCCACGCCGGATGCGACGACCGTCCCGACCGTCCTCGCGGTGCACGGCATCACGGCATCGCACCGCGCGTGGCCCGCGGTCGTGGCGGCCCTGCCGGGCGTGCGCGTCGTCGCGCCCGACCTGCGGGGCCGTGGGCGCAGCAACTCCCTGCCCGGCCCGTACGGCATGGGCGCGCACGCCGACGACCTCGCCGCCGTGCTGGACGCGCTGGGCGTCGAGAGCGTCGTCGCGCTCGGGCACTCCATGGGCGCGTTCGTGTCGGTCGTGCTCGCGCACCGTCACCCCGGCCGGGTCTCCCGGCTCGTGCTCGTCGACGGCGGCGTCCCGCTCCCGCCGCCCACCGGGCTCGCACCCGACGCGACGCACGACGAGGTCCTGCGCGCCCTGCTCGGCCCCGCCGTCGAGCGCCTCGAGCGCACGTTCGCCGACCGCGAGGAGTACCGCGGCTTCTGGCGCGCGCACCCCGCCTTCGCGAGCGCGTGGGACGAGCCGTGGGGCGACGTCGTCGCGGGGTACGTGGACTACGACCTCGTGGGCGAGGCGCCCGCGCTGCGCCCGGCGTCGTCCGGTGCCGCGGTCTCGGCCGACTCGCTCGAGCTCTACGAAGGCGGGCCGCTCGCGGACGCGCTCGCCGGCGACCACCCGCTCGACGTCCCGCTCGTGCTCCTGCGCGCGCCGCGCGGCCTGCTCGACGAGCCCGAGGCGCTCTACTCCCCCGAGCACCTCGCCGCGTGGCGCGCGCGGCTGCCGGGGCTGCGCACCCGCGACGTAGCGGGTATCAATCACTACACGATCATCATGAGCCCGCCCGGCGTCGAGGCCGTCGCGGGCGAGACCCTGCGGGCCCTGGCCGCCGTCACGAGCGGCCGACCGGGACCCGCGAGTGACGAGGAGGTCACGGCATGAGCCCCACGATCGCGTCCCCACGAGGGACCGGGCTGGACAAGGTGGTCGCGTCCGCGGCCGAGGCCGTCGCGGACGTGCCCGACGGCGCGTCGCTCGCCGTCGGCGGGTTCGGCCTGTGCGGCAACCCGATCGCGCTCATCGAGGCGCTGCTCGCCCAGGGCACGCGCGACCTGTGGGTCGTGAGCAACAACTGCGGCGTCGACGACTGGGGTCTCGGGGTCCTGCTCGGTGCGGGCCGCATCCGGAAGATGACGAGCTCGTACGTCGGGGAGAACAAGGAGTTCGAGCGGCAGTTCCTCTCGGGCGAGCTCGAGCTGGAGCTCACGCCGCAGGGCACGCTCGCGGAGAAGCTGCGCGCCGGCGGCGCGGGCATCGCCGGGTTCTGGACCCGCACGGGCGTCGGCACGCAGGTCGCCGAGGGCGGCCTGCCCCAGCGGTACGACGGCGCGGGGGGCGTCGCGCAGGCGAGCGCGCCCAAGGAGGTGCGCACGTTCGGCGTCGGCCCGCGCGGCCACGACGGGTCGTACGCCGACGAGGCCGAGTTCGTGCTCGAGGACGCGATCGCCACGGACTACGCGCTCGTGCACGCCCTGCGCGGCGACCGCCACGGCAACCTCGTGTTCCACCGCTCGGCGCGCAACTTCTCCCCGCTCGCCGCGATGGCGGGCCGCGCGTGCGTCGCACAGGTCGAGGAGCTCGTCGAGCCCGGCGAGATCGACCCCGACGAGGTGCACCTGCCCGGCGTGTTCGTGCACCGCGTCGTCGAGGTCGGCCCCGACGCGCCCAAGCGCATCGAGCGCCGCACCGTGCGCCCGGCAGCCGGGACCGACCAGCCCGCACCCGCGTCGTCGGGCCCCGCGACCAGCACGAAGGAGGGCTGAGACATGCCGCTCACCCGCGACGAGATGGCCGCGCGCGCCGCGCGCGAGCTCCAGGACGGCTGGTACGTCAACCTCGGCATCGGTCTGCCGACGCTCGTGCCCAACTACGTGCCGGCGGACAAGCACCTCGTGCTCCAGTCGGAGAACGGGATCCTCGGCGTCGGGCCGTACCCGACGGAGGACGCCGTCGACCCCGACCTCATCAACGCCGGCAAGGAGACCGTCACCGTGCTGCCGGGCGCCGCGTTCTTCGACTCCGCGCTCAGCTTCGGCATGATCCGCGGCGGCAAGATCGACGCCGCGATCCTGGGCGGCATGCAGGTCTCCGAGACGGGCGACCTCGCCAACTGGATGATCCCCGGCAAGATGGTCAAGGGGCCCGGCGGTGCGATGGACCTCGTGCACGGTGCGGGCCGCGTGATCGTCCTCATGGAGCACGTCGCGCGCGACGGGTCGCCCAAGATCCTGCGCTCGTGCTCGCTGCCGCTCACCGGGCGCGGGGTCGTGCACCGCATCATCACCGACCTCGCGGTGATCGACGTGACGGCCGACGGCCTCGTGCTGCGCGAGACCGCTCCCGGCGTGAGCGTCGACGACGTGCGCGCCGCGACCGAGCCCGATCTCGCCGTCGTGCTCGACGACGCCCCGCTCGACGTCACCGACGCCGAGCCGGGACCGTCCACGCAGGCCGCCGGGACGCCGTCGTGACGCGCGACGTGCTGCGGCGTGACGTGCTGCACCGCGACGTCACGACCCCACGCGGGCGCGAGCACGTGCGCGAGGTCGCCGCCGACGGCGCGGCGCGCGCGACGGTCCTGCTCGTGCACGGCAACTGCTCGTCGTCGGCGTTCTTCGACCCCCTGCTGCGCGCGCTGCCCGCCGACGTGCGCGGCGTCGCCGTCGACCTGCGCGGGTACGGCGACGCCGAGGTCCGTCCCGTCGACGCGACGCGCGGCGTGCGGGACTACGCGGACGACGTCGCGGCGGTCGTCGACGCGCTCGGCCTGGCGCGCCCGCTCGTCGCGGTCGCGCACTCCGCCGGGGCGGGAGTCGTGCTCCAGCTCGCGACCGACCGGCCCGACCTGTTCGACGCGCTCCTCCTCGAGGCGCCCATGTCGCCGTACGGGTTCGGCGGCACGCGCGACGTGGACGGCACGCCGCTCTCCCCCGACTTCGCGGGCTCGGGAGGCGGGACGGCCAACCCCGCGTTCGTCGCGGCGCTCGCCGCGGGCGACCGCAGCGAGGACGCCGGGTCGCCCCGCGACGTGCTGCGCCGGTTCTACGTCGCCGACCCGGCCTCGCTCGGCGAGCCGCTCGGCGCCCTGGAGGAGCTGCTGCTCGACTCCGTGCTCTCGACGCGCACGGGCGACGACAACTACCCAGGCGACCGGACGACCTCCGACACCTGGCCCGGCGTGGCCCCCGGGACGCGCGGCATGAACAACGCGATCAGCGCGAAGTACTGCGACCTGTCCGGCTTCGCGACGTCCGGCGCGACGGCACCCGTGCTGTGGGTGCGCGGCGACGCCGACGCGATCGTCTCGGACGCGTCGCTGTTCGACCTCGCGCAGCTCGGCGCGCTCGGCGCCGTCCCCGGCTGGCCGGGTGCCGAGACGCACCCGCCACAGCCGATGGTCGCCCAGACCCGCGCCGTCCTCGACGCCTACGCCGCCGCGGGCGGCGGGTACCGTGAAGAGGTGCGGCCCGGCGTCGGGCACAGCCCCCACCTCGAGGAGCCGGACGTGTTCCTCGGGCTCCTGCTCGGGCTGGTCGACAGTGCCGTTGTCGTCGTCGACGCCGACGCCGCACGAGCGGGCGCCACACCCCCGGCGCCCGCGCAGACAGAGCCGTCCGCACCCCTGGAGGTCCAGCCGTGAGCACCACCACCCCCGTCTCCCCCGACGCCTCTCCCGCCGCTCGCCCGGACGACGTCGTGATCGTCGCCGCCGCCCGCACCCCGCAGGGGCGGCTCAAGGGCTCGCTCGCCGCGCTCACCGCGGTCGAGCTCGGCGCCGTCGCGGCGCGCGCCGCGATCGAGCGCTCGGGCCTCGGCGCGGACGCCGTCGACGCCGTGGTGTTCGGCCAGGTGCTCCAGGCCGGGGCGGGCCAAAACCCCGCGCGCCAGACGGCGGCCGGCGCCGGCGTCGGCTGGGACGTGCCCGCGGTGACCGTCAACAAGGTGTGCCTCTCGGGGCTCACCGCGGTCATCGACGGCGCGCGGATGATCCGCTCCGGCGAGGCCGAGGTCGTGCTCGTCGGCGGCCAGGAGTCGATGACCAACGCGCCGCACCTGCTGCCCGGCTCGCGCGCCGGGTTCGCGTTCGGCGACGCGACGCTCGTCGACGCGGTCGCCCGCGACGGGCTCACCGACGCGTTCGACCGCGCCTCCATGGGCGTCTCGACCGAGCGCACCAACGTGGACGACGTGTTCGTGTCGCGCGAGGAGCAGGACGCCGTCGCGGCGGCCTCGCACCAGCGCGCCGCGGCCGCGGCGAAGGACGGCCTGTTCGACGCCGAGCTCGCGCCCGTGAGCGTCCCGCAGCGCCGGGGCGAGCCGGTCGAGGTGCGCGACGACGAGGGCGTGCGCCCCGACACCACCACCGAGACCCTGGCGCGCCTGCGCCCCGCGTTCGACCCCGAGGGCACCCTCACCGCGGGCAACGCGTCGCAGATCTCCGACGGCGCCGCCGCGCTCGTGCTGACGACGCGCGCGCGGGCCGAGTCCGCGGCCGCGCCCGTGCTCGCGACCGTGCGGGCATGGGGACAGGTCGCCGGCCCGGACACGTCCCTGCACTCCCAGCCGGCGCGCGCGATCCGCCAGGCGCTCGACCGCGCGGGCTGGACGATCGAGGACCTCGACCTCGTCGAGATCAACGAGGCGTTCGCGACCGTCGTCGCCGTCTCCACGCGCGTGCTCGGCGTCTCGCCGGACGTCGTCAACGTGCACGGCGGCGGCATCTCGCTCGGCCACCCCATCGGCGCGTCCGGCGCCCGCCTCGCCGTCCACGCGGCGCACGAGCTCGCGCGCCGCGGGGGCGGGCGCGTCGCGGTCGGGCTGTGCGGCGGGGGCGGACAGGGCGAGGCGCTGCTTCTGGAGGCGTGACCGCTCCCCGGCGCGGGCGCTTCGAGGGGACGGTTCGAGGCACCTCGCCTACGCTCGCGATGTGCAGCCCACCGTGACGGAGACCCGAACCCCCGAGCCCGTCGACGAGAAGCCTGCGAGGCACGGTGCGTGGGGCCGGTGGCTGCGGCGGTTCTCGGCGACCGGGCTGGTGCTCGCGCTGCTGTGGTTCTGCCTGTCGTTCACGCCGTCGCTCATCCCGCGGGCGTGGTACTACCAGGCCGTGATCTCGGGCGTGAGCGCGGTCGGCGGGTACGGGGTCGGGGCGTTCGTCGAGTGGTTCGCCGTGAAGGTCGGCCTGCGCATCCGCTGGACGGCGCGCGCGAGCCGCGTCGCGTGGTGGGTGCTCGCCGGGGCGACGGTCGTGCTCGTGCCCCTCTCGCTGGTCCTCGGCGCACGCCGCCAGATCGAGCTGCGGCACCTGTTCGGTATGTCCGAGGACGTCCCCGGGCGTGAGGTCGTCACCCTCCTCGTGGCGCTCGCCGTCGCGCTGCTCGTGCTGCAGGCCGGGCGGGGGCTGCGCCGCGTCGCGCGCTGGGTCGCCCGGCTGGTCGGCCGGGTCGTGCCTGCTCCGGTCGCGCGGTTCGTGAGCGGCGTGGCGGTCGCGGTCGTCGTGGTGCTCGTGTTCAACGGCGTCGTCTGGTCGGGCGCGATGAGCGCGCTCAACTCGATCTACTCGGCCGCGAACGCCGACGTCGACCCCCGCCTGTCTCCCCCGGCCCAGCCCGAGCGGTCCGGGTCGGCGGCGTCCCCCGAGACGTGGGACTCGCTCGGCGCGGAGGGCCGCAAGTTCGTCGTGTCCGGCCCGACCGTCGACGAGCTGCGCGCGTTCGCCGAGGCGGGCGACGTCGTCGACCCCGCGGACGTGCGCGAGCCGATCCACGCCTACGCGGGCCTCGACGCCGACGGCGACCTCGACGCCACGGCGGCGCGCGTCGTCGACGAGCTCGACCGCACCGACGCGTGGGACCGGTCCGTCCTCGTCGTCGCGACCACGACCGGGACCGGCTGGGTCGACCCGGGCATGGTGGAGGCGCTCGAGCTCATGCACGGCGGCGACACCGCGATCGCGAGCATGCAGTACTCGTACCTGCCGAGCTGGATCAGCTTCGTCGGCGACCGCTCGACCCCGCCCGCGGCCGGCAAGGCGCTCTTCGAGGCCGTATATGCGCGCTGGTCGGAGCTCCCCGAGGACGCCCGCCCGCGCCTGCTCGCCTTCGGCATCTCGCTCGGGTCGTTCGGCATGCAGGGCGCGTTCAGCGGGGTGCAGGACGTCGAGGCGCGCTCCGACGGCGCGATGTTCACCGGGACGCCCGGCTTCACCCCGATGTGGCGCGAGCTCACCGACGCGCGCGACCCCGGGTCGCTCGAGTACGCGCCCGTGCTCGACGACGGCCGGCAGGTCCGGTGGGGCGACCCGGTCGCGACCGGCGTCGCGGACCTCTGGGGTCCCGGCCCGCGCTGGGACGAGCCACGCGTGGTCTACCTCCAGCACGCGTCCGACGGCGTGACCTGGTGGGGACCGGAGACGCTCTGGTCCGAGCCCGACTGGCTGCGCGAGCCGCGCGGCCCGGACGTCCTGGGCGACGTGCGGTGGTACCCGTTCGTCACGTTCTGGCAGCTCACGGGCGACCTGTTCGTCGCGGCCGCGTCGGACATCCCGCCCGGTCACGGCCACGTCTACAAGCTCGAGTACGCCGACGGGTTCGCCGCCCTGCACGCTCCCGAGGGCTGGTCGGCCGCCGACACCGCGCGCCTCAAGGACGCGATGGACGCGCCGACGCAGAGCGGCTCGATCGGCTGAGGACCGTGAGCGCCACGGCGACCAGGACGCCGGCCGCGCTCACGGCCGCGGCGACCCAGAACGACGCGGCGAACGGTCCGGCGGGATCGCCGTCCGCCGTCGCGCCCGCGAGCAGCGCCGCGACGACCGGCGCGGCGGCCGCCGAGCCGACCGTGCGGATCACGCTGTTGAGGCCGGTCGCGGCGCCGATCTCCTCCGGCGGCGACCACGTCACGACGAGCTGTGCGCAGATCGCGTAGCCGATCCCGTTGCCGAGCCCCAGCACCGAGAACGCGACGACGACCGCCCACGGCACCGTCGGCCACAGTGCGAGCCCGACCGACCCCACGAGCATGACCCAGACCGCGACGCCGGACGTGGCGGCCGCGCCCACGCGCGCCACGAGGAGCGGGGTGGACCGGCCGCCGAGGAAGACCAGGACGGCGCTCGGCAGCATCGCGAGGCCCGACGCGGTGACGTCCAGCCCGTGCCCGTAGCCGGTGGCCACGGGCGCCTGCATGAGCACCGGGAGCGCGACGTAGCAGACGTACGGTACGAACCCGACGGCCACGGTGAGGACGCTCACGAGCGCGAGCGGCCCATGTCGGAACGTGCGCACGTCCACGAGCGGCGCCTCGGTGCGCCGCTCGACGAGCACGAGCGCGACGAGGAGGATCACGCCGACCGCGCCGACGCCGAGCGTGCGGGGCGACGACCATCCCCACGCGCCGCCCTGCGACACCGCGAGCAGGACCCCGACGAGCCCGCTGGCGAGCAGCACGATGCCCGGCCAGTCGGTGCGGCGCCGCTGGGACCGCGCGCTCACCGCCGGGACCCACAGGAGCACCAGCAGGGCCGCGACCGCGATCAGGACGGCCGCGAGCACGAACATCCACCGCCACGACAACGCCTCGACGATCACGCCGCCGAGCACGAGCGCCGCACCCGCGCCGAGGCCGATCATCCCCGAGATCCAGCCGAAGGCCGCGGCGACGCGGGGCGGCGGCAGCAGGTTCCGCGCGAGCGCGAGCGCCAGCGGGAACGTCGCCGTGCTCACGCCCTGCACCACCCGGGCGCCGAGGAGCACCCCGAGGCTCGGCGCAGCGGCGGCGGCGAGCGTCGCGGCGGCGAAGACGGCGAGCGTCGCGAGGAGCACGCGCCGGTGGCCGAACCGGTCGCCGAGGTTCCCGACCACGGGGGCGAGCACGGCGCCGGCGAGGAGGAAGGCGGTGAGGATCCACCCTGTCCCCTGCGGACCGGCGCCGAGCTCGCGCCCGAGCGTGGGGAGCGCGGGCACCACGAGCGTCTGCATGAGCGAGAACGCGAGCACGACGACGCTGAGCGCGGCGGTCACGAGGGCCGGGTGCGACGCCGTGCCGTCCGCGTCGCCGGCGGGCGTGGGAGGCGCGTCGGCCGGCTCCGGCGGCGTCGCCGCGTCAGGGGTCGGAGTGTCGAGGGTCGTCGTGTCGAAGGTCGTGGTGCGGCGGGTGGGCACGGGGGCTCGCTCTCGGACGGGACTCGGCTTATCGGAACGGAGATTCCGTTCCGACTCGCGATCGTACCCCCTCGGGGCTACGGTGACGCCATGCTCGACTCCTCGCCCACCCCGCCCCCGCTCCCCGGTCGCCAGCGCGAGGCGCGGGCCAACGACACGGCGATCCTCGCCGCGGCGCGCGAGGTCTTCGCGCTCCAGGGCCACGGGGCGCCGATCTCGGAGGTCGCGCAGCGCGCGGGCGTGGGCGTGGGCTCGGTCTACCGGCGCTACCCCACCAAGGAGGCGCTTGTCGAGGCTCTCCACGTCGCGGCGGTCGCGGAGGTCGCGGACCTCGCCGCGACGGTGGCGGACGCACGGCAGGCGGCGTCCGGCTCGGAGGTCGCGCGCGACGGGCCTCGCGACGACGGAGCGGTCGCATCCTTCCTCGCACGGCACATCACGGGCGCCACCGGCCCCCTGCTCCGCCCCCCGGGCGCCCAGAGCCCCATCCCGCCCGAGCTCGCGGCGGCGTCGGACCGGCTCCGCGCCGGGCTGGAGCGCCTCATCGCCCTCGACCGCGCGGAGCGCCGCGTCCCCGAGGGCTTCACCCCCGCCGACGTCATGCAGCTCGTGGTCCACCTGCGGCCGCCGCTCCCGCTCCCCCGCGCGGAGTCGGACGCGCTGCACCTGCGCTACCTCGGGCTCGTGGTGCGCGGTCTGCGCGAGCGGGCCGCGGCAGGCGCCCGGCTCGCGGACGGGCCGGGCTGGGACGAGTGGGTCGGCGCCTGGCACGACTGACGGCGGGCCGCACCTGCCCGCCGCGGTCCCCTACCCGGCCGGCGCGTGCCGGTCGAGGAACGCGTACACCTCGGTGGTGTCGACGCCGGGGAACGCACCCGTCGGCATCGCCGCGAGCATCGACGCGTGCGGGCGGGCGCTCGGCCACGACCGCCCGGCCCACCGGTCGGAGAGGGCGTCCGGAGGGCGGCGGCAGCACGCGCCGTCGGGGCACCGGGAGACCAGGCGCTCGGTCGTGTCGCGGCCCAGGAACCACTTCACGTGCGCGAACGGCACGCCGACGCTCACCGAGAACTCGCCGTCCGCCGAGGCCTGGACCCGCGACGTGCACCAGTAGGTGCCGCTCGGGGTGTCCGTGTACTGGCTGAACGGGCTGAGCCGGTCCTCGACCGCGAACACCGTGCGTGCGGTCCAGGACCGGCACACGTACTGCCCCTCGACGGCGCCGAGCGGGTCCGCCGGGAAGCGCACGCCGTCGTTCTCGTACGCCTTGTGGATGACGCCCGACTCGTGGACCTTCATGAAGTGCACCGGGATGCCGAGGTGCTTCGTCGCGAGGTTCGTGAACCGGTGCGCGGCCGTCTCGTACGACACCGCGAACGCGTCGCGCAGGTCCTCGATCGAGATCTCGCGCGCGTCCTTCGCGGCCCGCAGCGCCTTGACCGCGTGCCGCTCCGGCAGGAGCAGCGCCGCCGCGAGGTAGTTGGCCTCGACGCGCTGGCGCAGGAACTCGCGGTAGTCGCGCGGCTCCGCGTGATCGAGCACGTGCGGCGCGAGCGCCTGGAGCAACGCCGACGTCGCGTTGGACCGCCCGCGCATGCCGTTGCTCGGCAGGTAGACGCGGTGGTGCCGCAGGTCGAGCACCGAGCGGGTCGAGTGCGGCAGGTCGCCCACGTAGTGCAACGTGAAGCCCAGGTGCGCGGCGATGTCCGCCGCGACGCGCTGGGGCAGCGGGCCGCCCGCGTGCCCGACGCCGTCGAGCAGCTCGGCCGCCGCGTCCTCGAGCTCGGGGAAGTAGTTGTCCTGCGCGCGCATGGTCGCGCGCAGCTCGGCGTTCGCGCGGCGCGCCTCCTCGGGCGTCGCGGCTCGCTCGGTGTGCAGCCGCTGCAGCTCGCGCTCCAGCGCCACGATCGTCTCGAGCGCGTCCGTGGGCAGCGACTTGCCGACCCGCACCGGGCGCAGCCCGAGCGCGTCGAAGAGCGGGCCGCGCTGGGCGCGCTCCAGCTCGATCTCGAGCGCGTCCCGGCGCGACGGGGCCTCGGGCGACAGGAGGTCGTCGAGGCTCGCACCGAGCGCCCGCGCGACGGCCTGGAGCTGGGCGAACTTGGGCTCGCGCTTGCCGTTCTCCAGGAGCGACACCTGCGACGGCGCGCGGCCGATCGCGGCGCCGAGCTCGTCGAGCGTCAGGCCCCGCGCGGTGCGCAGGTGTCGGATCCTGCGGCCGATCGTCAGGGCGTCGGGCTCGCTCTCCAGCGGGATTTCCGCATGTTCCGCGATTCCGGCCGGTCGCGTCGTCGGGATAGCCATGACTGAGAGTGACACGCGCCACTCCTTCCGCACAAGAGAAGAACCTCGATTCTTTCGCCCGATCTGGCTTGAGACGGGGTCGACGGCGGGAGGAAGGTCGAAGCACGGACCTCGCCGAGGTCCACCGACCGGCCCGTCCGGCCCGCGCAGAGCGGGCCGGCGCACCACCAGGAGGCACCCGTGAACAGGCCCACCATCGTCAGCCGCCGCTCCCCGTCCGAGTACGCGGGCGGCGCCCGTCCGCTCGGCGCCGTCGCGACGACGGCGGACGTCGCGGGCCGCACCCCGGACCGCCCCGGCTCTCGGCCCGGCGACCAGACCCAGACGGCCGCCGAGATCGCGGAGCAGTGGGCGACCGACCCGCGCTGGGCCGGGCTCGAGCGCGACTACACCGCGGAGGACGTCGTCGCGCTGCGCGGCTCCGTGCGCGAGGAGCACACGCTCGCGCGTCGCGGTGCCGAGAAGCTCTGGGAGCAGATCCACACCGAGGAGTGGGTCGCCGCGCTCGGCGCGTTCACCGGCAACCAGGCCGTGCAGCAGGTGCGCGCGGGCCTCAAGGCCGTCTACCTGTCCGGGTGGCAGGTCGCGGCCGACGCCAACCTGTCCGGCCAGACGTACCCCGACCAGTCGCTCTACCCCGCCAACTCCGTGCCCGCCGTCGTGCGCCGCATCAACAACGCGCTCCTGCGCGCGGACCAGATCGAGACGGCGGAGTCCGGTGCGCCGACACGTGACTGGCTCGCCCCGATCGTCGCCGACGCCGAGGCCGGGTTCGGCGGCCCGCTCAACGCGTACGAGCTCATGCACTCGATGATCGCCGCGGGCGCCGCGGGCGTGCACTGGGAGGACCAGCTCGCGTCGGAGAAGAAGTGCGGCCACCTCGGCGGCAAGGTGCTCGTGCCCACGAGCCAGCACATCCGCACCCTCAACGCCGCGCGCCTCGCGGCCGACGTCGCGGGCGTGCCGTCGGTGATCATCGCGCGCACGGACTCGCTCGCCGCGGACCTGCTGACGTCCGACGTCGACGAGCGCGACCGCCCGTTCCTCACGGGCGAGCGCACCTCGGAGGGCTTCTACCGGGTGCGCCCGGGGCTCGACGCGGTCGTCGCGCGCGGCCTCGCGTACGCGCCGTACTCCGACCTCATCTGGGTCGAGACGGGAGAGCCCGACCTCGAGCTCGCGCGCACGTTCGCCGAGACGATCCACGCGCAGTACCCGGACAAGAAGCTCGCGTACAACTGCTCGCCGTCGTTCAACTGGAAGAAGCACCTCGACGACGCCCAGATCGCGAGCTTCCAGAAGGAGCTCGCCGCCATGGGCTACGCGTTCCAGTTCATCACGCTGGCCGGCTTCCACGCCGTCTCGCACTCCATGTTCGAGCTCGCGCGCGGGTACGACGAGCGCGCGATGTCCGCCTACGTCGAGCTCCAGGAGGCCGAGTTCGCCTCCGAGGCCGACGGCTACACGGCCACCCGCCACCAGCGGGAGGTCGGCACCGGCTACTTCGACCGGGTCGCCACGGCTCTCAACCCCGACGCCGCCACCCTCGCGCTCGCCGGGTCCACCGAGACCGCCCAGTTCCACTAAGCCCCTCGCGAGGTAGAGGAGCGGTCCCGCGAGGTAGAGGCCTGGTCATGACCACGCCTATACCTCGCGAGGCCAGGTCTCTACCTCGGCCTACCAGAGCTCTACCTCGCGACATCGACCTTCGGAGCACGCCATGACCACGCTGACCACGACCACCTCTCCCCCTCCGACTTCCCCCTCTGCGCCGAGCAGCCCGCGTGTCACCGGCACGCTGCGCGTCACCGGGACGCTGGGCGAGCGCTACCGCGAGATCCTCACGCCCGAGGCGCTCGACTTCCTCACCTTGCTGCACGACCGGTTCGTGGCTCGCCGCCACGAGCTGCTCATGGACCGGCAGCAGCGCCGGCAGGACGTCGCGGACGGGATCGACCCCGACTTCCGCGCCGCGACGCGGCCCGTGCGCGACGACCCGTCGTGGCGCGTCGCCGGCTCGGCCGGCGCGCCGGGCCTCGAGGACCGCCGCGTCGAGATCACCGGTCCGACCGACCCCAAGATGACGATCAACGCGCTCAACTCCGGCGCCAAGGTGTGGCTCGCGGACGCCGAGGACGCCTCGAGCCCGACGTGGCGCAACGTGATCGAGGGCCAGCTCGCGCTGCACGACGCGATCCGCGGCACGCTCGAGCACACGACCGGCTCGGGCGAGCAGCGCAAGGAGTACCGCCTGCGCTCGACGACGCTCACCGACCTGCCGACGATCGTGTTCCGCCCGCGCGGGTGGCACCTCATCGAGAAGCACATGCGGTACGTCGACCGGGCGGGGGTCAGCGTGTCGGCGTCGGCGTCGCTCGTCGACTTCGGGCTGTACCTGTTCCACAACGCACGCGAGCTCGTCGCGCGCGGCCGTGGGCCGTACTTCTACCTGCCCAAGCTCGAGGGCTACCGCGAGGCGCGGCTGTGGAACGACGTGTTCGTGCTCGCCCAGGAGTACCTGGGGCTGCCGCAGGGCACGATCCGCGCGACCGTGCTGATCGAGACCCTGCCCGCGGCCTTCGAGATGGAGGAGATCCTCTACGAGCTGCGCGACCACTGCGCCGGGCTCAACGCCGGGCGGTGGGACTACCTGTTCTCCGTCATCAAGGCGTTCCGCACGCGCGGCGACTCGTACGTGCTGCCCGACCGTGCGCAGGTCACCATGACCGCGCCGTTCATGCGCGCGTACACCGAGCTGCTCGTCGCGACGTGCCACAAGCGCGGCGCGCACGCGATCGGCGGGATGAGCGCGTTCATCCCCGACCGGCGCCGGCCCGACGTCACCGAGCGCGCGTTCGAGCAGGTGCGCGCCGACAAGCGCCGCGAGGCGACGGACGGGTTCGACGGGACGTGGGTCGCACACCCCGACCTCATCGAGGTCGCGCGCACCGAGCTCGACGCGGTGCTGGGGGACGCGCCGAACCAGGTCTCCCGGCAGCGCGACGACGTCCGGGTGGGCCAGCACGAGCTGCTCGACATCGGCTCGGCCCGCCGCGCCGGGGCGACCGTGACCGCCGCGGGCCTGCGGTCCAACGTGTCCGTCGGCGTGCGGTACCTCGAGTCGTGGCTGCGCGGCGTCGGCGCGGCCGCGATCGACCACCTCATGGAGGACGCCGCGACCGCCGAGATCTCGCGCTCGCAGGTCTGGCAGTGGATCGCGTCGGGCACACGCACCGAGAACGGCGTGCCCATCACGCGCGACCGCGTCGAGGCGCTCCTCGCCGAGATCGTCGACGACCTGCCGCGCACCCCGGGCAACCGCATCGACGACGCCGCGAACGTGTTCCGCGCCGTCGCGCTCGCCGAGGACTTCCCGACGTTCCTCACCATCGGGGCGTACTCGCAGTTCCTCGTGGGCTCGGAGGTCGACCAGCCGTAACAGCACCTCGCCGAGCACGACAGGGGGTCGTTGTCCGCCGGATGGCGACCCCCGTGTCGTGCTCGCGGGCGGGTGGTGTCGTGCTCGGCAGGTCGTGGCGTGCCCGACAGCGGTCCGCTTCCCCGGCCGTCCGTCGTACCCGCTCCTGGTGCTGGCAGGCCGAGATGTGGGAGCATCCGGACACGCACGGCGACACGGTCGTCCGGGCGCTCGCCCGCACGACCCCGGAGCAGCCATGAGCAACCCCTTCGCGCCACCGAGCCAGTCGTCGCCGGGCACGGCCCCCGCACCGTCAGCAGCTCCCGCCGCGCCGACGGCCCCGGCCCCGGCGACGTCGGCTCCGGTCCCGACGCCGCCCGGGTACCCCGCTCCCCCGCAGGCCACCCCGCCACGGTCCCCGATCGGGCCCGGTCCGGCCCCGATCGGCTACGGTCCCGTCCCGCCAGTGCCGCTCGCGCCGGGGCCGACCTACCCCGTCGCCGGGCTCCCCGGCCCGCATCCGCCCGCCACGCGCCGCGGGCTCTCGCGCACCGCCGTCGGGCTGATCGTCGGCGCCGCGTGCCTCGCGGTGGGCGGCGGCGTCGGCTTCGCCGCCGGCGTCGCGAGCGACGCGGGCGGGCGGATCGCCGACTGGTACACCGCGCCGGTCGAGGACGAGTGGTCCGAGGACTGGTCGGACGAGGACTGGTCCGAGGGCGAGTGGGAGGGCTCCGGGACGCGGGCCGACCCGTGGTTCTTCGACGGCTACACCGTCGCCGGTGAGGAGTGGGAGGTCCTCCTCGACCCGCCGTACGAGGCGACCGCGGAGGTCCTCGCGCACAGCGACGTCAACGTCGCACCGCCGGAGGGCACGGAGTACTGGATCGTCCCGGTGACCGCCACGTACTACGGCCCCAGCTCGCAGGTGAGCGCGTGGGGGGCGATCGACGTCGGCTTCGTCGGCGACGACGGCGTCCATGAGGACGGGCAGTGCGGCGCCGTGCCGGACGCCCTCGTCGGGGCGGGCCTCGTCGGGACCGACGACACCGTGTCGGGCAACGTGTGCGTCGCGGTCCCCGCGGGTGCGCCGGGGCTGTGGACGCTCTCGCTCGAGGGGTACGAGCCCTGGTATCTCACCGCGGACGACCCCCTCGCGGGCTGACCCGCACACGTCCCCGGGCGCGGCGACGGCGCCGTCCGTTGCTGTGGTCGGCCGGCGCGCACCGTGCCAGAGTCTCCCCATGGCGCACCCGCGGGAGACGCGATGAGCCCGCGGCCCCTCCGCGCCGTCCGAGGCTGGTGGGACGGAGTGCGGCCCGCCCCGGGGACGTTCTGGCGCTCGGCCGGCGCCGGCGTCCCAGGAGCCGTCGGCGGGGTGCCCGACGGCATGGCGACGGCGACGCTCGTCGGCGTCAACCCCATCCACGGCCTCTACGCGACGGCCGTCGGGCGTATCGCGGGCGGGCTGACCGTCGACTCGCGCCTCATGATCGTCACGACGACGAGCGCCGCCGCCCTCGCCGCCGGCTCGGCGCTCGACGGCGTCGCCGACGAGGACCGGCTCGCCGCGCTCATCCTCCTCACGACGCTCGCCGGGGCGTTCATGGTCGTCGCCGGGCTCGTGGGGCTCGGCCGACTCACGGGCTTCGTGTCGCACTCCGTGATGACGGGGTTCCTCACCGGCGTCTCCGTCAACATCCTGCTCGGCCAGCTCGACGACCTCACCGGCGCCGACCCCACCGCGTCGCTCGCCGTCGGGCAGGCGTACCAGGTGCTCCGCTCGCCCGGAACGTGGGACGTGCCGACGCTCGTGGTCGGCCTCGGTTCGGTCGTCATGCTCCTGCTCCTCGGCCGGACGCGCGTCGCCCCGTACGCGGCCGTCGTCGCGCTCGTGGCGTCCGCCGTCGGCGTGTGGGCGCTCGGCGCGACGTCCGTCCAGCTCGTGGGGGACGCGGGCGCGATCCCCGCCGGCCTGCCCTCCCTCGCGCTGCCCGACCTGGGAGCCGTCTCGGTCGACGTCGCCGTGGGCGCGCTCGCGGTGGCGGCGATCGTGCTCGTGCAGGGTGCGGGGGTCGCCGAGTCCGTCCCGAACCCGGGCGGGCGCCGCGCCGACCCGAACCGGAACTTCGTCGGGCAGGGCATCGCGAACCTCGCGGTGGGGTTCTTCCGCGGCATCCCGGTCGGCGGCTCGGTCGGCCAGACGGCGATCAGCACCTCGGCCGGGGCGCGCGACCGCTGGGCGGGCATCATGTCGGGCGTGTGGGTGCTCGTCGTGCTCGTCGCGCTGTCCGGGCCGGTCGGGGCGGTCCCGTCGGCGACGCTCGCGGCGCTGCTCGCGGTCGCGTCGGTCGGGTCGATCCGCCTCTCGGCGATGGCGACCGCGTGGCGCACGGGCAGCCAGTCCCAGGTCGCGATGGCGACGACGTTCCTCGCGACCCTGCTCCTGCCGGTCGCCGCCGCGGTGGGCATCGGGGCCGCGCTCTCGATCCTGCTCCAGGCCAACCGGGAGTCGCAGGACCTGCGGATCGTCCGTCTCGCCCCCCTGGAGGGCGGCCGCTACCGCGAGGAGCCGGCACCCCGCCGTCTCGAGGACGCGACCGTCACCGTGCTCGACGTCTACGGGAGTCTCTTCTACGCCGGTGCCCGCTCGCTCGAGGCGGCGCTGCCGGAGCCCGCGCGCACGCACGACGCCGTCGTGGTGCTGCGCCTGCGGGGCCGCGCGAGCCTCGGAGCGACCGCGTTCACGGTGCTCGCGCACTACGCGGACCAGCTCGGCGAGCGCGGGGGCCGGCTCTACGTGAGCGGTGTGGACCCCGCGCTCGCGGAGAAGTTCGACCAGGTCATCGATGTGCGCCTGCACGAGCGGATCGCGGTGTTCCCGGCACGACCCGTGATCGGCGAGTCGACCGCGGACGCGATGCGGCACGCCGAGGCGTGGCTCGTGCGCGGGGTCGAGACGACCCAGATCCCCGTCGTGCGCCCGGACGGGCCGATGAAGCGGCTGTGGTCGCGCGTCCGGTCGGCGCTCCACCGCGACTGACCGGTGGCGGTCGCGGGAGCGCTGACGCGCGTCCGGTGGCTCAGCCCGCGGTGCCACCGCGCGTGTCGAACCGGTCGCGGTGGTCGCGGATCGTGGTCGTGTTCTCGAGCGCCCACTCGACGAGCGCGAGCACGGGCGGCAGGAGGGTCGCGCCGAGGTCGGTCAGCGCGTAGTCGACGCGCGGCGGCACGACGGCGTGCACCGTGCGGCTCACGAGCCCGTCGCGCTCGAGCTGACGCAGGTTGAGCGTGAGCATGCGCTGCGAGATCCCGTCGATCCCGTGCAGGAGCTCCGTGAACCGCTGAGGCCCGCCCGAGAGCATGCCCAGGATGAGCACGCTCCACTTGTCCCCTACCCGGTCGAGCACCGACCGCACCTCGCTCGTGGCCTCGGCGGCGGCGCAGCCGCCCTCCGCCGGGAGGCCGTGCCGCTCCGCGAGCTCGCGCACCACGGGCACGTCGGTGGTCGGCGTCGTGGTCATGGCGTCTCCGTCTCCTCGGCGTGCTGCTCCGTGTGCCTCTCGCACACGGGTGTGCCTTTTGTAGCCGCCCCCATGGTTACCCATGATGTGCCCAGGCACAAAGAGTGACCGGCCGCCTCGGCCGTCGCCGCCGTACCCCTCGAAGGACTCACGCATGAACGTCGCCCTGTGGATCGCCTCCGGTCTGCTCGCCGCCGCCTTCCTCGGCGCCGGGCTCATGAAGGCCCTGCGCCCGATCCCCGTGCTCCAGGAGCAGATGCGGTGGGTCACGCCGGAGCGCACCGCGGGCGTGCGTGCGATCGGCTGGCTCGAGGTGGCGGGCGCCGTCGGCGTGATCCTCCCCTGGGCGCTCGGCGTCGCGCCCGTGCTCACCCCGATCGCCGCCGTCGGGCTCGCGCTCACGCAGGTCGGCGCGATCCCGCTGCACGTCCGGCTCGGCGAGGCGAAGGCCGTACCGGCCAACGTCGTGCTGCTCGCCCTGGCCGTGTTCGTCGCCGTGGGCCGGTTCGCGGCCCTCTGAGCGCACCTCGCCGGCCGCGACGGCGCGCGCCCGCGCCGTGAGCGCGCCCCGCTGCCGGCGGGGTGCGCTCAGCCCAGCGCGTGCACGAAGTCGACCCGCTGGGCTGCGAACCACGCCTCGTCGTCACGGATGGCGTCCCCTGCGCCGTCGTCCCACATGCGCTTCCAGCCGCCGCCCCGCGTCTGCGCCGCGTTACGCATCGCGTACCAGCTCCGCGCGAACCGCTGCGCCAGCACGTCGAGCAGCGCGAGCCGCTCCGAGCGGTCGAGCCCGTACGCCTCGGTGAGGATGCGCGCGCGACGTGGGGCGTCGAGGTCGCGCAGGACCTCCGGCCGCCTCTCGGGCACGCTCACCGGCGCCCAGTAGCGCAGGGTCGTCGCCACGTCGAGCAACCGCGTGGTCGGCGCCGCGAGGTCGAAGTCGATCACGCCGACGAGCCGGTGCGGACCCCGCGGGTCGTCGCCGGCCGGGACGAACAGCGCGTTCTCGACCGTGAGGTCGTTGTGCCCGACGACGTCCGGCACGTCGAACACGTCCGGCACCTCCGGGAACTGCGCCCGCTCGGGCCACGCGACGCCGTCAGGCAGCACGACGTCGCGCGACACGGCGTGGAGGTCCCGCAGCCACTCCCCGAGCTGGACGAGCACGGCCTCGTCGGTCGCCCACGCGTGCGGCGGACGGCCGCCCATCTCGCCCGGCAGGAACGTCACGACCTCCCTGCCGTCGCCGTCGATCCCGAGGAACCGGGGCGCGCGGTCGAAGCCCACGCGCTCCAGGTGCAGCAGGTACGCCTCGACGGCGGGGCTGTGCGGGCCGCGCGGACGGCGGACGGTGTCGCCGCGACGGACGATCCCGTCCGACACGTCACCACCGAGCAGCGGGTCCTCGACGTCGTCCGCGTCGTCGCGGTACGGGAGCAGATCGGTCATACCCGACACCCTCGCACGCGCGGCGGGCCCCTGGCCAGGCCCGCCGCGCCGTCGCGCTACGCGACCACCACCAACGGGTACCGACGGCGCAGGACGAGCCGCTGCACGAGCGTCCACGTCACCGTCACGAGCAGGTACAGGCCCGCGGCGAGCGGGACGAAGCATGCGATCACCGCGGTCATGAGCTGGAGAGCGCCGAGCGCGTTCTGCAGACCCGGCGCGGCCAGAGGGCCGGCACCAGGGGCGCCGGGACCGGTCGCCGTCCGGGGCACGGCAAGACGACCACCCGGCAGGGACGCCCGGCGCGTGAGCTCCCCGACGAGCGCGACGAGAACCACGACCGCACCCCCGACCACCAGCGTCGGGACGCCCGCCGCGCCCGCGCCGAGCGAGCCGACGAGGCTCGAGCCGAGGGGCGCTCCCCCGAGCGTGTGGCCCAGCAGCGCGTTCGCGTGACCGGCGATCTGGGCGTGCAGGAACAGCGCGTAGACGACGGCGACCACGGGTGCCTGGGCGAGCATCGGCAGGCAGCCGGCGAACGGCGTCGTGCCCTCGCTGGCGTAGAGGTCGAGGGTCGCCCGCTGGAGCTTCTGCGGGTCGTCCCGGTGGCGACGCTGGAGCTCGGCGAGCCGGGGCGCGAGGCGCGCGCGGTCGCGTTCCGCCTTGGCCTGCGAGACACCGACGGGGACGAGCAGCGCGCGGACGGCGAGCGTCAGCAGGACGACGGCGGCCGCGGCCGCAGCGCCTCCGGCGACGGGTTCGAGCAGGTCGGACAGGCCCATCAGGGCGCGGTAGGCGGCGTCGAGCACGGTGGAGACGAGCGGGAGGTCGAGCAGGTTCATGGTGGTGTCCTCGGTCGAACGTGCGGGGTACGCGTTCGCCGATCACCTGAGCCGGGCAGGCGGGGGCACGCCGCAGCGCCGTGCGTGCGGGGTGCGGTGGAGAGACCTCGGCCGGGTGATCAGCCGAGGGTGCAGCCGGGCGCCCGTGGCCGGGCACGGCCGGGGGCGTCGGGGTCGCTCTGCGTGACGGCGGGACCGACGTCGACGGTGTCGCGCAGCCGGCCCGCCGGGCGCGCCGCCACGCCGAGCGAGAGCGGGGCGCCCCAGCGTGCGGTCATCGCGGCCACGGCCGCGACGAGGGCCGTCGCACCGAGGAGGAAGAGCGTGGCCGTGAGGGTCGACGTGCCGAGCAGGAGCGTGAGCGCCGACGCGACGTCGCGCGCGACGACGAGCAGGTCGTTCATCGCGCCCTCCTCTCCGGTCACGGTCTGCCGTGGCCCCAGCCTAGGCCACGTCGAGCGCCGCCCACTCGTCGTCGGTGAGCAGGCGCGAGCGGATGATGAACCGCACGCCCTCCGGCGCCTCGACGCTGAACCCGGCGCCGCGGCCGGGCACCACGTCGATCGTCAGGTGCGTGTGCTTCCAGTACTCGAACTGCGCGCGGCTCATCCACACGGGCACGCGGAACCCGTCCACGCCGGGCGCGGCGGGGGCGGCGCCGCCGTCGTCCGGGGCGACGACCAGGTCGCCCAGGTGCACGTCCGCCTCGCCGAGCAGGAAGTCCCCCTGCGGGTAGCACATGGGCGACGACCCGTCGCAGCACCCGCCGGACTGGTGGAACATGAGGTCGCCGTGGACCGGTCGCAGCCGCGCGAGCAGCGCCGCAGCGTCGTCGGTGAGCGCGACCCGCGCCGGGGCCGCGCCGGCCGAGCCGGGCGAGGGGACGTCGTCGGGCACGGAACCTCCTGGGGTGGGCCGAGCGTGCGCTTGCTGCCGCCGAGCATGCGGTTGTCTCCTGTCGACGCTCTCGGACGGGAGACGACCGCATGCTCGGCGGGGAGCGCTCTAGAAGAAGCCCAGCTTCTGGGCCGAGTAGGAGACGAGGAGGTTCTTCGTCTGCTGGTAGTGGTCGAGCATCATCTTGTGGTTCTCGCGCCCGACGCCGGAGCCCTTGTACCCGCCGAACGCCGCGGCCGCGGGGTAGGCGTGGTAGCAGTTGGTCCACACGCGCCCGGCCTCGATGGTGCGGCCCGCGCGGTAGGCGGTGTTCCCGGACCGCGACCAGACGCCGGCGCCGAGGCCGTAGAGGGTGTCGTTGGCGATGGTCATGGCGTCGTCGAAGTCGGAGAAGTCGGTGACCGCGACGACGGGGCCGAAGATCTCCTCCTGGAAGATCCGCATCGAGTTCTTGCCCTCGAAGATCGTGGGCGTCACGTAGTACCCGCCCGCGAGGTCGCCGCCGAGCTCGGCGCGCGTCCCGCCCGTGAGGACCTTCGCGCCCTCGGCCTTGCCGATCTCGATGTACGACAGGATCTTCTCGAGCTGGTCGTTGGACGCCTGGGCGCCGATCATCGTCGCGGTGTCGAGGGGGTTGCCCTGCTGCACCGCCTTGGTCCGCTCGACGGCGTCGCCCAGGAACGTGTCGTAGATCGACGACTGGACGAGCGCGCGCGACGGGCACGTGCACACCTCGCCCTGGTTGAGGGCGAACATCGTGAACCCCTCGAGCGCCTTGTCGTAGAAGTCGTCGCGCGCGTCGGCGACGTCGGCGAAGAAGATGTTGGGCGACTTGCCGCCGAGCTCGAGCGTCACCGGGATGATGTTCTGGCTCGCGTACTGCATGATCAGGCGGCCCGTCGTCGTCTCGCCCGTGAACGCGATCTTGCGGATGCGCGGGCTGGAGGCGAGCGGCTTGCCGGCCTCGACGCCGAACCCGTTGACGACGTTCACGACGCCTGGGGGCAGCAGGTCCCCGACGATGTCCATGAGGAAGAGGATCGACGCGGGCGTCTGCTCAGCGGGCTTGAGCACGACGCAGTTGCCCGCCGCGAGCGCCGGGGCGAGCTTCCAGACGGCCATGAGGATCGGGAAGTTCCACGGGATGATCTGCCCGACGACGCCGAGCGGCTCGTGGAAGTGGTACGCGATGGTGTCCTCGTCGATCTCGGAGATCGACCCCTCCTGCGCGCGGATCGCGCCCGCGAAGTAGCGGAAGTGGTCGATCGCGAGCGGGATGTCGGCGGCGAGCGTCTCGCGGACGGGCTTGCCGTTCTCCCACGACTCGGCGACGGCGATCCGCTCGAGGTTCTCCTCCATGCGGTCGGCGATCTTGTTGAGGATGTTGGCGCGCTCGGTCGCGCTCGTGCGACCCCACGACCGGGCGGCACCGTGCGCGGCGTCGAGCGCGCGCTCGACGTCGTCGGCGTTGCCGCGCGCGACCTCGGTGAAGGTCCGGCCCGTGACGGGGCTGGGGTTCTCGAAGTACTGCCCGCTCACCGGCGCGACGTACTCGCCGCCGATCCAGTGGTCGTACCGGGACTTGTACTCGGCGATTGCCCCGTCCGTGCCGGGGGCTGCGTAGACCGTCATCGTCTGCCTCCTCGTCGCGCCGACTCGCAGCGCTCGATCTCGCCGCGCTCCTGGGGAGGTCGCCTCCGGGCGGGGAGTGCCCGACGGCGGTGCACGGCACGGCGCCTCGTCGCGCCGTGGCACGACGCTAGGCACTCGGGGGTTGCAGGACCGTTGCAGCGCGCGCCCGAGGGGTCTCGGTCAGCCGAGCTCGTCGTCGAGCAGGTCGAGGTGCGCGCGGGCGCGGACCCAGAGGGGGCTTCCGTGGTCGGCGACG
The DNA here is from genome assembly GCF_049913115.1 of Cellulosimicrobium sp. E-16. Taxonomy (NCBI): domain Bacteria; kingdom Bacillati; phylum Actinomycetota; class Actinomycetes; order Micrococcales; family Promicromonosporaceae; genus Cellulosimicrobium; species Cellulosimicrobium sp. E-16. Next base: position 1,520,516 of record NZ_CP183974.1, on the reverse strand, counting down.
CGTTGGAGGCGCGTCCACGCGGCGTGGTCCTCGGCGCCGTCGTCGGTGCGGGTCCACGCGTCGAGGACGTCGGCGTCGCCCGCCGACACGACGGCCGCGCGGAGCTCCGCCGCGAGCTCGGCGCGCAGGTGCTCGACGGCGGGCGCGCCGGAGCGCGGGAGGAGCGGCGCGCCGTAGGCAGCGACCGCCCCCGGGACGTCGCCGACCGCGAGCCGGTCGCGCACGACGTCGGCGTCCGTCCGCAGCGGTCGCGCGAGCCGGTACGGCCGGGACCCGGCGAGGAGCGGACCGGCGACGCGACGCAGGCGCGAGACCTCCGCGCGCACGGTCACGTCCGAGAGCGCACCGGGGTGCAGGAGCACGGCGAGCTCGTCGGCGGCGAGGCCGCGCGGGTGCCCGGCGAGGAGCAGGAGGATCTCCGCGTGCCGCAGCGACAGCCGGTGCTCGGGGCCGTCCGGTGCGCGGAGCACGGGCGTGGTGCCGAGCACGAACAGCTCGGGCGCGCCGTCGCGCGGCGGCGCGGGGACGGTCCCGGCGCCGCCGGCCGCCGGTGCGGCCGCGCGCTGGGCGAGCTCCCGCTCGAGGCTCAGGACCGTGGCCCGCACGAGCGAGAGGACGACGCTCGAGGCCGCCGACTGGCGACCGGTGACGTCGAGAACGCCGAGGACGCGGCCGGTCCCGGGCTCGTGGATCGGGACGGCCGTGCAGCTGAACGCCTGGACGGGCCGGGAGAAGTGCTCCGCCCCGAGGACCTGCACAGCCCGACGCGCGGCGAGCGCGGTCCCGGGCGCGTTCGTCCCGACGCGCTCCTCGCGCCACACCGACCCCTCGACGAACCCGACGCGCTCCACGGCGTCCCGCAGCGCGCGGCTGCCCTCGACCCACAGGAGCCGACCCGCGTCGTCGGACACGGCGACGGCGAGGCCGTCGTCCGCCGCGGCGTCGACGACGAGCTCGCGCACCACGGGCATGACCCCCGCGAGCGGGTGGGCATCGCGGTAGGCGACGAGGTCGTCGTGGGCGAGCGCGGACTCCGTGCGCGGGCCCTCGGGGTCGACACCGCTGTGCACGGACCGGCGCCACGAGTCGGCCACCACGGGGTGGATGCCGGGCGGGAGGACGCCGTCGACGAGGAAGGACCGGTAGGCCGCTCGGACCGAGCGAGCGTCGCGGCGCGCGTCAGGTCGACGCGGGTGCGCGTCCGAGCGCAGCGGTGGTGCGAGGGTGCGCGACACGGGACCTCCCACGTCGTCGTGCGGTGCTGGGCCCCAGTGTAGGGCGCGCCCGTCGGCCCGCTACCGCGGCGGCGGGGCGGTCGCCCGCCCCACCGCGGCCGTCGCGACCGTCACGTCGGCCGCGACGCGGCGCAGCCCGGCGAGGACGACGCTCGTCGCCGCGGTGGGCGGGGCGCCGCGACGCACCGCGGCGTACACCGGGCGCGTCCGGGGCGCCCGCAGCGGGCGGGCGACGACGTCGTAGCGCGGGTCGACGGCGAGGCCCGGCAGCAGCGCGACGGACAGTCCCGCCTCGACGTGGGCGAGCAGCAGCTCGTAGCTGGGGAGTCGCGCGACGACGCGGGGCTCGAACCCGGCGTCGCGGCACGCGCTCTCGACGAGGGTCGACAGGTACCGGCCGGGCAGGTCCGCCGCCCACCGCGCGTCGGCGAGACCAGCGAGGTCGACCGGCCCCTCCCCCGTCGCCGTGCCCGCCGACGCACCCGCCGGAGCGACGAGGACGACCGGGTCCTCGAGCAGCGGGACGGTCGCGACGTCGGGACCGGCGAGCCGCGCGCCGTCGAGCAGGTCGGCGGTCACCGCGACGTCGACGTCCGCGCGGCGGAGCGCGGGCCCGCTCTCGCGGGGGTCGAGCTCGACGACCTCGACCTGCACCCGCGGGTGCTCGACGGCCAGCCGCCGTGCGAGGGGGATCACGAGGGCGCGGACGCCGCTCGAGAACGCCGCGACGCGGACGACCCCGGCGGGCTGACCGTCGGGGTGGGCGAGCTCCGCCTCCGCGAGCGCCATCTGGTCGAGGATGACGCGTGCGTGCCGCGCGAGGGTGCGCCCCGCGGGCGTGAGGCGCACCCTCCGACCGGTCCGCTCGACGAGGCGCGCCCCGGTCTCGGCCTCGAGCGCCGCGAGGTGCGCGGACACCGCGGACGGGCTCAGGTGCAGGGACGCGCCCACCGCGCGCACGGTCCCGAGGTTCTCGAGCCGGGCGAGGATCTGGAGCCGGGCGGCGTTGAGCACGCTGCCCTCCGTTCCGTGCGGTCGTCGTTGTTTGTGCAGGCTATACGCACAGACTGTACGAGAACTCGTGCTGTACGCGCACAGTGCTCCGTCCCTACGCTCGACCCATGACCGTGCCCTCCCCCGCCCTCGCCTCGTCGTCCGCCGCAGGGCCCGTGCCCGAGCGCGCGGGGGGCGACGCCGCGACCTTCTGGGCCGACGCCGACCGGCACCTCGTGCGGTACGGCGGGCCGTTCACGCCGGAGATCGTCGAGAGCGCGTCGGGCAGCTTCGTCACGACGGCCGACGGCCGGAAGGTCCTCGACTTCACGTCGGGGCAGATGAGCGCGATCCTCGGGCACAGCCACCCGGCGATCGTCGAGACGGTGCGGAACCAGATCGGCACGCTCGACCACCTGTTCTCGGGGATGCTCTCGCGCCCGGTGGTCGACCTCGCGCGGCGCATCGCGGGCACCCTGCCCGACCCGCTCGAGAAGGTCCTGCTCCTCACGACGGGCGCCGAGTCCAACGAGGCCGCGATCCGGATGGCGAAGCTCGTCACGGGCCGGCACGAGGTCGTCTCGCTCGCCGGCTCGTGGCACGGCATGACGCACGCGGCGGCCGCCGCGACGTACAGCGCGGGGCGCCGCGGCTACGGCCCGACGGCGCCCGGCAACCTCGTCATCCCCGTGCCGAACGCGTACCGCCCCGACCACCTCACGCCCGACGGCGCGCACGACTGGCGCCGCCAGCTCGACCTCGCGTTCGACCTCGTCGACGTGCAGTCCACGGGGAGCCTCGCGGCGTGCATCGTCGAGCCGATCCTCAGCTCGGGCGGGATCGTCGAGCTGCCGCCCGGCTACCTCGCGGCGTTGCGCGACAAGTGCCACGAGCGCGGGATGCTCCTCATCCTCGACGAGGCGCAGACGGCGCTGTGCCGGACGGGCTCCTGGTACGCGTTCGAGGGCCGCGACGGCGAGGAGCCGGTGGTCCCCGACATCCTCACCATCTCCAAGACGCTCGGCGCCGGCCTGCCCCTCGCCGCCGTCATCACGAGCGCCGAGATCGAGGAGCGCGCCCACGAGCGCGGCTTCCTGTTCTTCACGACGCACGTCTCGGACCCGCTCGTCGCGGCGGTCGGCAACACCGTGCTCGACGTGCTCGAGGCCGAGCAGATGGACGCCCGGGTGCGCGTGCTCGGCGACCGGCTGCGCGCCGGGCTGCTCGACCTCCAGGACCGCCACGCCACGATCGGCGACGTGCGCGGACGGGGTCTGCTCCAGGGCATCGAGCTCGTGCTCGACCGCGAGACGAAGGAGGGCGCCGACGCCCTCGGCGCCCTGGTCACCCGGCGGGCGCTGGACCTCGGGCTCCACATGAACGTCGTGCAGCTCCGGGGCATGGGCGGCGTGTTCCGCATCGCGCCGCCGCTCACGGTGAGCGAGGAGGAGCTCGACCTCGGGCTCGACCTCCTCGACCGCGCGCTCGGCGAGGCGGAGCGCGAGCTGCTCGGCTGAGCCGCGCCCCGTCACTCCCCGGCGGGCGTGCGGCGTGCGCCGAGGGCCACCACGCCGTCGCGCACGACCACCGGCGCGCCCAGCCTGGGGACGGCGAGCGACGCGCGGACGCCGTCGACGACGCGGCCGTCGTCCCCTCCCGGTGTCTCGTACACCAGCCAGAGCGCACCGCCCGGGACGAGCAGCGCCGCGAGCGCGTTCGCCTCCGCGCGCGCCGCGCGGGTCCAGAAGACGTTGACGTTCACGGCGAACGCGACGTCGAACGGACCACCGAGCGTGTCGGCGAGGTCGGGGTCCGAGACGTCCCCCTGCCGCACGACGAGCCGGCCGTCGTCGACCGCGGTGCGGTTGCGGGCCGTCGTGCGGGCGACGGCCGTCGCGGACCTGTCGAGCGCGGCGTAGCGCACGCCGGGGTGCCGCGCGAGGACCAGCTCCACGGCCGCGCCGGGGCCGGGCCCGATCTCGAGCACGGCCGCGTCGCCGCGCAGGTCGAGCAGCGCGACGGCACGCTGGATCCTCTCCGGGACGGCACCGTCCATCCGCCCAGTCTGGCCGCCCGTCGCCCCCTCGGCAGCCTGCGTTTACACCGTCTCAGCATGCGCGACGGCCCTTCCGTGATGCGGACAGCCGACCTAGCCTGACGCTCGGACGGACCACCACCTCGGACACCCAGCTCCCGCCGCACGGAGGACACCATGCCCGCACCGCTCGACACCACCGAGAAGATCACCCAGTACGCCCACCCCGACCGCCTCGTGAGCACGGACTGGCTCGCCGAGCACCTCGGGCAGCCGGGCATCGTCGTCGTCGAGTCCGACGAGGACGTGCTGCTCTACGAGACCGGTCACATCCCGGGCGCGGTGAAGATCGACTGGCACACCGACCTCAACGACCCCGACACGCGCGACTACATCGACGGCAAGGGCTTCGCCCAGCTCCTCGGCAGCAAGGGCATCGCGCGCGACACGACGATCGTCGTCTACGGCGACAAGAACAACTGGTGGGCGGCCTACGCGGCGTGGGTCTTCACGCTGTTCGGCCACGAGGACGTGCGCCTGCTCGACGGCGGCCGCGGCAAGTGGATCGCGGAGGGTCGCGAGGTCACGACCGACGTCCCCGCGCCGGAGGCCGTCGAGTACCCGGTCGTCGAGCGCGACGACGTGACGATCCGCGCGTTCAAGGAGGACGTCCTCGCGCACATCGGCAACGGGCCGCTCGTCGACATCCGCTCCCCGCAGGAGTACACGGGCGAGCGCCTGCACATCCCGGACTACCCGGAGGAGGGCGTGCTGCGCGGCGGCCACATCCCGACGGCGCGCAACGTCCCGTGGGCGACCGCGGTCGCCGAGGACGGCACGTACAAGTCGCGCGAGCAGCTCGAGGCGATCTACCAGGACGGCGGCCTCGGCCTCGCGACGGACGACGAGGTCGTCACGTACTGCCGCATCGGCGAGCGCTCGAGCCACACGTGGTTCGCGCTGACCTACCTGCTCGGCTTCGACAAGGTCCGCAACTACGACGGCTCGTGGACCGAGTGGGGCAACGCCGTGCGCGTGCCGATCGTCAAGGGCGAGGAGGCCGGCGAGGCCCTCGCGTCGCTCAACTGACGCACCGCTCGACCCTCACGCACGGCGTGCCCGACGGCGCGCGGCCGGCCCCTCGCGGGCGGGCCGCGCGCCGTCGGCGTCTGCCGCCGGGCATACGTCGCGCCCGTCGGGCGTTCCGCACGGTGGACCGGATCCCGGCCGCACGCCCCCGATGCAAGGATCGACACCATGAGCTCCTCGTCCGACGCCTCGTCCCTGCCCGCGGCCCTCGCGGAGATCCGCGAGGACTTCCTCGCGCTGCCGGAGCGCGAGCGCCTCCAGCTCCTGCTCGAGTTCGCGAACGAGCTGCCCGACCTCCCGGAGCGCTACGCGAGCGCGCCGGGCCTGCTCGAGCGCATCGAGGAGTGCCAGTCGCCCGTGCGCGCGTTCGCGGAGGTCGACGGCGACGGTGTCGTGCACTTCTTCGCGACCGCGCCCGCCGAGGCGCCGACGACGCGCGGGTTCGCGTCGATCCTCGCGCAGGGGCTCTCCGGCCTGACCGTCCAGGAGGTGCTCGACGTGCCGGACGACTTCCCCATGTCGATCGGCCTCACGCGGGCCGTGAGCCCCCTGCGCATCGGCGGCATGAACGGCATGCTCACGCGCGCCAAGCGCCAGGTGCGCGAGCAGGTTGCCGCGCGCCCCTGACCCAGGGCCCAGCCGGCACCGACGGTCAGTCGCGGAGCGCGAGGCGCCGCGAGAGGACGGCGCAGACGACGAGCTGGAGCTGGTGGAACACGATCACCGGGACGGCGACGACGCCCGCCACGGCGACGGGGAAGAGCACGCTCGCCATGGGCAGACCCGTGGCGAGCGACTTCTTGGACCCGCACATGAGGAGCGCGATCCGGTCCTCGGTCGAGAGTCGCAGGGCCGCCCCGCCCCACCATGTGAGCGCGAGCATCGCGGCGAGGACGAGCGCGCTCACGACGAGAAGCGCGACGATCGACCACCCGGACACGCTCGCCCACACGCCCGCCGAGGACGCGGCCGCGACGGCGCCGAACACGACGACGAGGATCGTGCCGCGGTCGACGCCGAGCGTGAGCCAGCGCCGCGCGCGGACCCAGTCGCCGACCCACGGCTGGAGGAGCTGCCCGACGACGAACGGCAGCAGGAGCTGGAGCAGCACGGTCCGGAGCCCGCCGAGCCCGCCCGTGGGACCGTCGGCGCCGGCTGCCCCGCCCGGGCCGCTCATGAGCCACAGCACGAGGAGCGGCGTGACGACCATCCCGGCGACGTTGGAGACCGTCGCCCCGCAGATCGCCCCGGCGACGTTGCCGCGCGCGACCGACGTGAACGCGACGGACGACTGCACGGTCGACGGGAGCAGGGACAGGTAGAGCACGCCAGCGGCCAGCGGCGCGCCCACGAGCGGCTCGATCGCCCAGGCCGTGACGAGCCCGAGCACCGGGAACACGACGTACGTCGCGGCGAGGATGCCGCCCTGGAGGCGCCAGTTCCGCAGTCCCGCCCACACCTCGCGCGTGGACAAGCGCATGCCGTAGACGAGGAAGAGGACCGTGACCGCGACGTCCGCGACGGCGTCGACCACGCGCTGCGCGCCCGGCCCCACCGGCACGACGAGCCCGAGCACGAGCACGACGAGCAGCGTCACGACGAACGGGTCGACCCACCGGCTCAGGACTGCGCGCACGGGGACCGAGCCTAGCCCTGGTCAGAAGAGGGTGTAGCCGCCGTCGACCGTGACGACCGCGCCGGTCATGAAGCTCGACGCCGCGCTCGCGAGGAACACGACGGGCGGGCCGACCTCCTCCGGCTCGGCCCACCGGCGCATGGCGGCGGGCGCGACGCAGTCGTCGTAGTACTCGGGCTGGTCGACGGGCGACGCCTCGGTGCGCACGTACCCGGGCGCGACGGCGTTGACGCGGATGCCGTGCGGTGCCCACTCCGCGGCGAGCCCCTTCGTGAGCTGGTGCACCGCCGCCTTCGACGCGAGGTACGCGGGCTGCCAGCGCGGCCGGTTGACGATCGACGCCGACATCGAGCCGACGTTGACGATCGTGCCCGGACGACCGTCGGCGACCAGGGCGCGCGCGACCGCGCGCGAGCAGTACCAGACGCCGTCGAGGTTGGTCGCGAGCGTGCGGTGCCACACGTCGTCGTCGATCTCGAGCGCCGCCCCGCCGATCGAGATCCCCGCGTTGTTGACGAGCAGGTCGACCGTCCCGAGGTCCGTCGCCACTCGCCCGACGACGTCGTCCACCTGGGCGCGGTCCGTCACGTCGAGCGCGTACCCGCGCGCGTCGATCCCGGTCTCGCGGAGCGCGGCCGCCGCGTCCTCGGCGGCGGGCGCGGTGGTCGCGGTGAGCGCGACCCGGGCGCCGGCCTCGCCGAGCGCACGGGCCGCGGCGCGCCCGATCCCCCGGCTCCCGCCGGTGAGCAGCGCGGTGCGGCCGGCGAGCGAGAACCTGTCGAGGACGGTCACGCGGGACAGTCGACCACGGGGCGCGTCAGAAGTCGAAGAGGTCCTCGAGCCACGACTCCTTCTTCTTCCGCTTGCGGTAGCGGGGGTCGTAGCCGTCGCGGCCGTCGTAGCGGCGGTCACGGTCGTCGCGGTAGCGGTCGTCCCGGTACCGGTCGTCGCCGTACTGGTCGCCCCGGTAGCGGTCACGGTCGTCGTAGCGGCGGTCGTCCCGGCGCTCCTCGCGCCGCTCGCCGTAGCCGGGCGTGCCGTAGTCCGCAGCGGGGGCCGGCGGGTACGACGTCGGCGCGGGGGCAGGCGGAGCGGCGGGGGCCGGAGGAGTGGGTGCGGCAGCGGTCGGTCCCGCGGCCTCGGCGGCGATCTCGCTCTCCAGCGAGCGGTCGATGATCTTGTCGAGCTCCCCGCGGTCGAGCCACACGCCGCGGCACGTCGGGCAGTAGTCGATCTCCACGCCCTTGCGCTCGGTCATGACGAGCACGGTCTGGTCGGTGGGGCACAGCATGTCTGCCTCCTCGCGAGATGGGCCGGGCACGGTCGGCGCCCGCACGGGTACTGCGGAGTCCAACGCGGCTGCCGCGCGCGCGGTTCCCGCCCGGCCGCGTCAGCCGGTGCGACGCTCGTTCGCGAACCGGTCGCGCAGCTCGTCGGCGCGGTGCACCTCGTCGTCGAGCGCGGCGAGCGCGTCGGCGACCCGCGGAAGGAAGTCGGCCCCGGCCCGGAACCACTCGACCCCTTCGAGGAAGCGTTCTGCCGCGGCCTCGTCGTGCAGGGCGAGCGCGAGGTCGGCGCGTAGCACGAGGGCGCGGAACCGGACACGCTCGGCGACGCTGCGGGTCCGCACGCCCTCTGCGGCGAAGGCCCGGTCGAGGACCTGGGCGGCGCCACCCGGGTCCCCCGCCGCGCGGAGGATGCGGGCGTGCTCCAGAGCGCGGCTCAGGTCCGGCGGTTCCTCGGCGCCGCGGCGTGGCAGCCCGGGCACGAAGGCCCCACCAGCCACGCCGCACCTCCCGCCTCCCGCCGACAGCCCGACCACACTAACCCTGGTGGTGCGGCCCGGCACGGCGGGAGACGGGAGGCGGCTCGTCAGCGCTGCACGCGCGCGCTGCCGCCGGAGGCGAGCTTGCGGACCTCGGCGAGCGACGCCGTCGAGGTGTCGCCCGGCGTGGTCATCGCGAGCGCGCCGTGCGCGGCCCCGTACTCGACCGCCTCGTGGATCGAGCCGAGCTCCAGGAGCCCGTACGCGAGGCCCGACGCGAACGAGTCGCCGCCGCCCACGCGGTCGAGGATCTCCAGCCCGGGGCGGTGCGTCGCCTCGGCGAAGCCCTGCACGCGCGACCACGCGATCGCACCCCAGTCGTTCACGGTCGCCGTCTTCACGCCGCGCAGCGTCGTCGCGATGACCTGGAAGTTGGGGTACTCCTCGGCGGCCCGCGCGATCATCGCGCGGAAGGCCCCGGTGTCGAGGTCGGTGAGGTTCTCGTCGACGCCCTCGACCTCGAAGCCGAGCGAGGCGGTGAAGTCCTCCTCGTTCCCGATCATCACGTCGACGTACCGGGCGAGGCGGCGGTTGACCTCCTGCGCGCGCTCGACGCCGCCGATGCCCTTCCAGAGCGAGGGCCGGTAGTTGAGGTCGTAGGACACGATCGTGCCGTGGCGGCGCGCGGCGGCCATGGCCGCCTCCGCGACGTCGGCGGACGACTCCGACAGCGCGGCGAAGATGCCGCCGGTGTGGAACCAGCGCACGCCGCGGCCGAACACGTCGTCCCAGTCGACGTCCTCGGGCCGGAGCTGGGCGATCGCGGTGTTGCCGCGGTCGGAGACGCCGACCGCGCCGCGCACGCCGAACCCGCGCTCGGTGAAGTTGAGCCCGTTGCGCACGGTGCGCCCGATGCCGTCGTACTCGCGCCACTGCACCCAGCGCGTGTCGAGCCCGCCGGTGAGCATGAGGTCCTCGACGAGCCGGCCGACCTCGTTGTCCGCGAGCGCGGTGACGACCGCGCCGCGCAGGCCGAAGGCGCGACGCAGCCCGCGTGCGACGTTGTACTCGCCGCCGCCCTCCCAGGCGTCGAAGCTGCGGGCGGTCTTGATGCGCCGCTCGCCCGGGTCGAGGCGGAGCATGACCTCACCGAGGGCGACGACGTCGTAGGCGCACTCGTCTGCGGGCCGCAGGGCGAGCGGGGGCTGGTCGGTCGAGGGGGTCGCAGTCGTGTCGGTCACGGGTCAGGCTCCTTCGGCGGGACGGGGGGCCGTGGCGGCGAGCTCGACGGCCTCGCGCGTGCGGCGGGTGATCTCGGCGGTGTCGCCCGCACGGACAAGGGCGGCGTCGACCATCCAGGAGCCGCCCGCCGCGAGCACCGACGGCAGCGCGAGGTAGTCGAGCAGGTTGGCGGCGCTCACCCCGCCGGTCGGCACGAAGCGCAGGCCGGGGAACGGCGCGGAGAACGCCGTGACCGCCGCGGGGCCGCCGACGACGTTCGCCGGGAAGAGCTTCACGGCGCCGAGACCGAGGTCGAGCGCGGCGATGATGTCCGACGGCGTCGCGACCCCGGGCAGGATCGGCACCCCGACCTCCTGCGCGCGGCGCACGACGTCGACCGACAGCCCTGGAGAGACGAGGAAGCGGGCTCCGGCCTCGACGGCCTCGTCCACCTGGGCCGCGTTGACGACGGTCCCCGCGCCGACGAGCACGTCCGGCACCTCGCGCGCGATCGCCTCGATCGCCGCGCGCGCACCCGCGGTGCGGAAGGTCACCTCCGCGACGGGAAGACCGCCGTCGCGCAGCGCGCTCGCGACGAGCACGCCCTGCTCCGCGTCGTCGACGACGACGACCGGCACGACGCGGGCGCGTGCGATCGCCTCCAGGGGTCCGTGGGATGACATCCTCGCTCCGTTTCGCTATGGTGAACGCCTGTTGTTCACTACGGAACGCACTCTAGGCGAAGGAGCGACGATGGCGGAAGCCGGGGCCGCGTCGTCGGGCACCCCCGAGGACGACGAGCACGCGACGACCGGCCCGGGCGGCAGCCCGCTCGGGAGCGTGGACAAGGCGCTGACCGTGCTCGAGGCGCTCGCCGAGGCCGGTCCGGCCGGGGTCGCGCTCGGCGACCTCTCGCGCGCGCTCGGGCTGCACAAGGCCTCGCTGCACCGCACGCTCGCCGCGCTGCGCTACCGCGGCTACGCCGAGCAGGACGCCACGACGGGCGACTACCGGCTCGGGCCGGGGGCGACCGCCCTCGCCACGGTGTACCTCGGCGAGGAGAACCTGCCCGCACTCCTGCACCCCGTGCTCGTCGCCGTGTGCCGGGCGACCGACGAGCTCGTCCACCTCGGCGCCCTCGCCGGGACCGAGATCGTCTACCTCGACAAGGTCGAGCCCGCGCGCGCCGTCCGGGTCTGGTCGGCCGTGGGCCGTCGCCGACCCGCGGCCACCACCGCGCTCGGGCGCGCGCTGCTCGCCCACCAGCCGCTCGACGACGGCGCGCTCGCCTGGTACGCCGCGGCGGCCCCCGGCGAGCGCCCCGTCTCGGCCGCCGCGCTCCGCGCGACGTGCGACGCGACGCGGGCGAGCGGCTTCGCGACGGAGACCGAGGAGAACGAGCCGGGCATCAGCTGCGTCGCCCTCCCGATCCTGCGAGGCGGGCAGTCCGTGGCCGCCGTGAGCGTCACCGCGCCGGCCGAGCGCCTGGGCACGCGCCGGCGGCGCGAGATCGAAGCGGTCCTGCGCGACGTCGTCCCGCCGCTGCTGCCGCCGACGCTGGCCGTGCCGGAGGCGGCGCTCGCGGGCGCCCCGCTGCCGGGCGCGCGTCGACCGGCGACGGGGCGCGCCCTGTGAGAGAGTTCAACCGCAGCACGACGGAATGACGGAAGGGCCCGCGCGATGACCGTCCTCGTGGCGTACAACGACTCCCCGCAGGGCGAGACCGCGTTCCGTGCGGCGGTCGCCGAGGCGGTCCACCGCTCGACCGCCCTCGCGGTCCTCGTCCTCACCCCGCAGGACGCCGACGCGGGCGTCCCCGCGACCCTCGCGCACCTGCTCGACACGCTGCCCACCGAGGTCGCGCGCCCCGAGATCTCCTACCGTTCGGAGCACCTCGACCCGGCCGAGGCGATCATCGACGAGGCCGAGCGCACGACGCCCGACCTCGTCGTCGTGGGCGCGCGCAAGCGGTCACCGGTGGGCAAGTTCCTGCTCGGCAGCACGACGCAGCGCGTGCTCCTCGACTCGCCCGTCCCGGTGCTCGTCGTCAAGGCGTCCCACTGACGCCGTCCTGACGGGCGCCGCGACCCGGCCGTCCGGTCTCCCGGACGGCCGCGTCGCGACCTCTCAGCCCTGCGCGACGGCGGCGCGGAGCCCGTCGACGAGCGGCGTCGTCGGGCGACCGAGCAGCTGCGCGAGCTCGCCCGACGTCTCGTCGAGGAGCCCGGCGCGGATGTTGCCGTCCAGCGCGACGACGAACCCGGCGGTGCCGTCGTCCAGCCCCGCTCCCAGCAGGAACGCGCGGTGCTCGTCGGGGCTCACGCGCCGGTAGGCGACGGGGCGCCCGAGCACCTCGGAGGCCGCGGCGGCGAGGTCGTCGAACGTCCACGCGACGTCGCCGCTCAGCTCGTAGACGGCCCCCGCGTGCGCGGAGACGTCCGCCAGCGCGGCGAGCGCGACGACCGCGGCGGCCTCGGCGTAGTCGGCGCGGCTCGCGCTCGCGACGCGGCCGTCGCCCACGCTCGACACGAGCTCGCCGGACTCGCGGGCGCCCAGCACGTCGCCGACGTAGTTCTCGGTGTACCAGTTGTTGCGCAGGATCGTGGTCACCAGGCCCGAGGCCGCCAGGAGCTCCTCCGTGGCCTTGTGCTCGGGCGCGAGGACGAGGGCGGAGGTCGTGGCGTGCGGCGCGCTCGTGTAGATCACGCGGGAGACGCCGGCCGCCCGCGCGGCGTCGATCACGTTGCGGTGCTGCTCGACGCGCTGCCCGACCTCCGAGCCCGAGACCAGCACGAGGACGTCGACGCCCGCGAGCGCCGCGGCGAGGGTCTCCGGGCGCGCGTAGTCGGCCTCGCGGACCTGGACGCCACGGTCGGCGAGGTCGGCGACCCTGGCGGTCGTGCGGGCGGTGGCGACCACCTGGGTCGGGTCGGCGCCGCGGGCGAGCAGGGACTCGACGACGAGGCGGCCGAGGTGACCGCTGGTTCCGGTGACGGCGATGGACATGCGGGGCTCCTTCGGTGCGTAGGCACGACCGGCCGGCCGCGCCGTCCCAGCATGCGCTTACTTTTCGATAGTGCCAACCAGACGCCTGTGCGTTCTATCTCACAGTGCTGCTCCTCCGCGGGCGCCGTATCCTGAGGCGATGACGACCGAAGCCCGCCCCGTGGAGGACCCCGGACCCACCGACGCGATGGTGGCCGACGTCTTCCAGCGCGGCTGCACGTCGCGGCACGTCCTCGAGACCGTGACCGGTCGGTGGGGCGTGCTCACCGTCGCCGGGCTGCGCGACGGCGCGGTGCGTTTCAACGCGCTGCGGCGCCGTATCGACGGGGTCAGCGAGAAGATGCTCGCCCAGACCCTCCAGTCCCTCGAGCGCGACGGCATCGTCGTGCGCGAGGTGCGCGCGACCATCCCGCCGCACGTCGAGTACTCCCTCACCGAGCTCGGGCGGCGGGTCGCCGACAGCCTCACGGGGCTGCTCGACGTCCTCGAGGGCTCGGTCGCAGAGGTGACGGCGTCCCAGCACGCGTACGACGCGCGCCGGGACGCCTGACGCTCACGTCTGCGAGCGCACGTACCAGAACACGAGCGCGCCGACGACCAGCAGGCCGGCCAGCACGGCGAGGACGATCTTGCCCACGCTGTAGGGGCGCCGCCCGATCACCTGGCCGGTGTTCGCGTTGACCATGACCTGCCACTGCTTGCCCGCGTACACGTACGTCGCGATCCACAGCGGCAGCAGCACGAGCTTGAACATCACGGCGGCGTAGGCCGTGCTGATCGAGGAGACCCGCTGCTCGTCGCCCCCGATGTCGCGCTCGACGTCGTCCTTGATCACCGGCGCCATCTTCTGCTGGGCACGGTCCAGGCCCGCCGGCGGCTCGACGTCGTAGCGCGCAGCCGAGAAGCCGGCGAGATATTCCGCACGGAACGGCACGGCCCGCTCGACGTGCCACGGCCCGAGCCGCGCCAGGTCCCGCTCGGCGACCTGCGAGGACGCGGGGACGAGCACGTCGTCGAAGTCGCGGGCCACCCGTCCGAAGGCCGGCGACCAGCGCACCCGGCGCTCCTGACGTTCCTCGTCACCGTGCTTCACGGTGACGTAGTAGGCGTCCCCGCGCTGTCCGACGTAGTCCGACGTCGTGCTCGCGTCGAACGTCCAGTGCGGCACGTACGACCCGTGCAGGGACTCGGTGTCGCCGACCTTCTTCAGCTCGCCCGGGGCGAACCACCGGGAGCGGACCCAGCGCCGGAACGACTCGCGCGCCTGCGCCTGCTCGACGGCGAACGGCACGACGGCCTCCGGCTGCACGAGCCCGTCGGCCTCGACCGCGGCGACGAGGTGCCCGCCGCAGAACCGGCACGCGACGGACAGGTCGGTCCCCTGCGTCGTCGCGCCGCAGCCGTCGCACGTGAGGACCCGCGCGTCGAGGATCCCGGCGCGCATCCCGCCCTGCGCCGCGGCCCACGCGTCGAACGAGTGCTCGTCGACGGCGTCCCCGGGCGCGTGCACGATCGCGACGGTGCCGCCGCACGCGACGCAGCGCAGGTGCTGCGTGCCGGGCGCGTACGCGAGCTGCGACCCGCACGCCTCGCAGCGCGTGCGGACGAGCTCGCCCTGAGCGTCGCTCACCGTCAGCCCGCCACCGGACCGGTCGGCGCGCCGGTCGGGGGCAGCGGCGGGGGCGTCGCGCCGAACAGCGGCGCGAGCGCGGGCACCTCGCCCGCGGCGGTCCACGCCGCCATGCCCTGCTGCCACACGAGCGACGCGCGCGTCACCTCGCCGGACCGGACCCGCCCCGCGAGGTCCGCCGTCGTGCCCGGACCTGCCTGGGTCCCACCGACCGCCCAGTACCAGGGCGACTCCGCGGCGGGCAGGGGCGGCGGTCCGGCGGTCGGCGCGGCCGGCTGGGCCGGCGCGGCGTTCGGTGCCGGCGCAGCCCCGCCCAGCGACTGCGCGAGCTGCTGCCCCATCGCGGCACCGAGGCCCATCCCGGCGCCGAGCCCGAGCCCGTCGCCGGCACCCCCGGGGTTGGCGGCGGCGGTCTCGATCGCGTTCGCCGCCTGGAACTTCGTGTACTGGTCGAGGTTCCCGACGACGGCCATCTGCGTCCGCTTGTCGAGCGCCGCCTCGACCTCGGGCGGGAAGGAGACGTTCTCGAGGACGAAGCGCGGCACGGCGATGCCGTACTCCGACAGGTCCTCCGAGAGCTGGCCCGCGAGCCGCGTGGCGATCTCGCGCTGGTTCGCGGCGAGGTCGATCGCCGCGACGCCGGCCTCCGCGAGCGCCGGGCCGAGCTGGCCGACCACGAGGCGGCGGAAGTAGTCGCCGATCTCGTCGGTGCGGAACTGCGGGTCGGTCCCCACGAGCTGGCGGAGCAGCGCGGACGGGTCCACGACCTGGAGCGCGTACGTCCCGAACGCCCGGATGCGGACCGCGCCGAGCTCGGGGTCGCGCAGGATCACGGGATTCTGCGTGCCCCACGTGAGGTCGGTGAACTGTCGCGTCGCGACGAAGTACACCTCCGCCTTGAACGGTGAGCTGAACCCGTACTTCCAGCCCTGGATCGTCGACAGGATCGGCAGGTTCTTCGTCTCGAGCGTGTACGTGCCCGGCCCGAACACGTCGGCGAGCCGGCCCTCGCTGACGAAGACGGCGCTCTGCCCCTCGCGCACGACGAGCTTCGCCTGGTTCTTGATCTCGTTGCCCTGGCGCGGGAAGCGCCAGACGATCGTGTCCCGGCTCTCGTCGAGGAACTCGATGATGTCGATCAGCTGGCCGCGCAGCTTCTCCATGAAGCTCATCCGGACTCCTTCGCTCGTCGTGCGGGACGGCCGCGGTCGACCTGGCGAGCGGGCGCGCGGCCCGCCGCGGTCGCCCCGGCGCGCCGAGCATAGCGGCATCCCGGCCCGCCGATGAAACCCCCAAGGGTTGGTAAAACCGACTGGTCGCCGCAGGGTCCCTCCCGGGGCGTCGAACCCGGGGTCGCTCCCCACGGACGCCGCCGGCTCAGGAGAGACGCCGAGCTCGGCGGCGACCTATCCTGGCCGCGTGCCGACCTCGCCGACGACCGCACCCGCGACGCCCACCGTCGCCGTCCTGCTCGCGGCCGGGGCAGGGACGCGGCTCGGGCGCGGGCCCAAGGCGTTGCTCCCCCACCGCGGCGGCACGCTCGTCGAGCACGCGACCCGGGTGCTGCTCGCGGGCGGGTGCGACGCGGTCGTCGTGGTCCTCGGCGCCGAGGCCGAGCGCGTCCGAGCGGGGTCGAGCCTCGACGACCACCGGGTTGGCGTCGTCGACAACCCCGACTGGGCGTCGGGCATGGCATCTTCCCTGCGCGCCGGCGTCGCCGCGGCCCTCGACCTCGCTCCCGGCCGGGTCGTCGTCGCGCACGTGGACCAGCCCGGCGTCGTGCCCGACGACGTCGCGCGCCTCCTCGCCGCCCACCGTCCCGGCCGCGTGGCCGCGTCCCGCTGGACCGCCGCCGTCGGCCCCGAAGCCCCGGCGGGAGGAGACCGCCCCCGCTGGGCCCACCCGCTCGTCCTCGACGCCGGGCTCGCCGCGCCCGCGGCCGCGAGCGCCACGGGCGACCACGGCGCACGCGACTACCTGCGCGCCCACGCCGACCTGATCGACGTCGTCGACCACCCGGGCGACGGCCGCGACCTCGACACCGAGGCCGACCTCGACCTCCTCGCCCCCGACCCACCCGCCCCTCGCTGAGTGCATGAAATAGTCGCTTTCGAGGCCGTTCGGCGCGACTATTTCATGCACTCAGCGGGCGGTGGCGGCCTTCAGACCCAGGTAGACGCGGTCGCGGGCGAGCGGGAGCTCCGTGAAGCGCACGCCCGTCGCGGCGCGGATCGCGTTGGCGAGCGCGGGGGCCACCGGGTTGAACGGGCTCTCGCTCATCGACTTCGCGCCCATCGGGCCGACCGTGTCCGACGTCCGTGCGAAGTAGACCTCGCTGCGCGGGGTGTCCGCGAAGGTGGGCAGGTGGTACTGGCGGAAGATGTCGGTCGTCACGCGACCGGTGTCGTCGACGATCACGTTCTCGTAGAGCGCGGCGCCGAGGGCCTGCGCGATGCCGCCCTCGACCTGGCCGCGACACTGGCGGGGGTTGACGACCTCGCCCGCGTCGGCGGCCTGGACCGACTGGAGGATGCGGATCTCGCCCGTCCCCCGGTGCACAGCGACCCGGAAGCCGTGGACGTTGAACGCGACGGAGCGCGGCGTGCCGCCCCAGCGGCCCTCGGCGACGAGCGCGATCCCGGCGTCGGCGGCCGCGCGCGCGACGTCCACGAGCGGCAGCACGGTCCCGGCGCAGTCGACGCCGCCGGGCACGAGCAGGCAGTCCCCCGGCGCCGCGCCGGCCATCCCCGCGGCGACCTTGAGCACCGCCTCGGCGAGGTCCTGGGCGGCCGCGAGCGACGCCTTGCCCGCGACCACGGTCCCGGTCGAACCGAAGGCGCCGGTGTCGTGCTCGACGAGGTCGGTGTCGGACTGGCGCACGACGACGGCCCCGGCGTCCTGCCCGAGCGCGCTCGCGACGAGCTGGGCGTGCACGGTCGTGGTGCCGTTGCCGAACTCGGCGGTCCCGACCTCGGCCTCGACGACGCCGTCGGCCCGCAGCCGCACGCGCGCGTGGGAGTAGTGCCCGCGAGGGGGCACCGTGTCGATCATGGAGAGCGCGGTGCCCTCGCCGACGCCCCACTCGGGCCCGAGGTCCGGGAGCGCGTCAGGCTCGGACCCCACGCCCGCCCCGTACGCGGCGACGTCGCGGGCCCGGCCCCGCGCGAGGGCGTCCGCGGCGAGGTCCAGGCACTGGTCGAGCCCGTAGCTGCCGTAGAGCACGTCCTCCTCGGGCGTCGGGTGCGTGGAGAGCATGGGGTCGCCGTCGAGCACGACGTTGCGCCGCCGCAGCTCGAGCGGGTCCATGCCGAGCTGCTGCGCGAGCTCGTCGACGGCGGACTCGACGGCGAAGATCATCTGGGAGAGCCCGTACCCGCGGAACGCCCCGGCGGGCACGGTGTTCGTGTAGACGCAGTGCGCGTCGACCTTCTTGTTCTCGCACCGGTAGACGGCGAGGGACTCGCCGCACCCGTGGAACATGACGCCGGGCCCGTGGTTGCCGTACGCGCCCGTGTTGGTGAGGACGTCGAGGTGCAGCGCGGTGAGCGTCCCGTCCCGGCGAGCGCCCGCGCGCACCCGGATGCGGAAGGGGTGGCGCGTCGTCGTGCCGACGAACTGCTCGGTACGCGTGAGCTCGAGCTGCACGGGTCGCCCCAGGCGCAGGGTCGCGAGCGCCGCGACGTCTTCGGTGAGCACCTCCTGCTTGCCGCCGAACCCGCCGCCCACGCGCTCGCTCAGCACGCGCACGCGCTCCGGGTCGAGGTCGAGGACGCGCGCGAGGTGGCGGCGCGCGAGGAACGGGACCTGCGTCGACGAGCGCACGACGAGCCGCCCGTCGTCGTCGAGCGACGCGATGGCGCAGTGGGTCTCGAGCGCGGCGTGCTGCACGCGGTGGGTGCGGTAGGTGGCCTCGTGCACGACGTCGGCCTCCGCGAGACCGCGCTCGACGTCGCCGAGCTCGCTGTGCACCTCGGCGACGACGTTGGCCTCGGGCCGCGAGACGCGCGCGTCGGCGGCGTCGAGCTCGGGGTGCACGAGCGGGGCGCCGGGCGCCATGGACTCCTCGGGATCGACGACGGCCGGCAGCACCTCGTACTCGACGCGGACCCGGCGCACGCCCTCCTCGGCCGCGGCGACCGTCTCGGCGACGACGGCGGCGACGCGCTGCCCGACGTGCCGCACGACGTCGTCGAGGATCCGCGTGTCGTCGGGGTCGTCGGTGAACAGCTCGTGCTGCGCGGTCGAGAACCGCGTCGCGGGCGCGTCCTCGTGCGTGAGGACGGCGTGCACGCCCGGCACCGCGAGCGCCGCAGACGTGTCGATCGCGACGACCCGCGCGTGCGCGTGCGGCGACCGCACCAGCTTCAGGTGGAGCAGGCCCGGGTAGTCCGCCGGGTCCACGTCGAGCGTGTACCGCACCGTCCCGGTGACGACCCCGCGGCCCGCGGGCGCCGGGACGTCGCGCCCAAACGCCCCCGCCGAGGGAGCGTCGTGGTCCGACGCCGGTCGCGCGCCCGTGCCCGGCGCGGTCCCGGTCGTGTCGCCGCGGCCGAGGACGGCGTCTTCGATCGCGCGGTAGCCCGTGCAGCGGCACAGGTTCCCCTTGAGGTTGCGCGGCAGGTTCGCGCGCTGCGCGTCGTCGAACGTCGCCGCGGTCATGATCATCCCGGCTGTGCAGAACCCGCACTGGAACCCCTGCGCGGCGAGGAACTGCTGCTGCACGGGGTGCAGCGCGTCCTGCGGGCCGTGGGGCTCGTGGTCGCACCCCCCCGCGGGCTCGTCCCCGGTCGCGCCGCCACCGCACGACGTCGCCGCGAGCCCCTGGATCGTCGTCACATCGTGGCCCGCCGCGCGCCGCGCCGGGTAGACGCACGAGTGCACCGGCACGCCGTCGACGTGCACCGTGCACGCGCCGCAGTCGCCGCCGTCGCAGCCCTTCTTGACGCCGAGCGCGCCCTGCTCGCGCAGGTACGTGCGCAGGCACTGGCCGGCGCGGGGCTCGCCCTGTGCCGCGCGGCCGTCGATCGTCACGCGTGGCACCGGGCGGGGGTCGAGCGTGGTCATCGGAGGCCTCCGTCCGAGGTCGTGCCGTCGAGGAGCTCGGTGAGGAGCTCGGAGCGGATCTCCTCGCCGAGGCGATAGGTCATGTCCCGGCGCCACTCGGGCAGGCCGTGGATGTCGTCGTGGTAGAGGTCGAGCGGGATCGCCGCGTCGAGCGCCGCGGCGAGGTCGGCGGCCGTGGGTGGCGCGTCTGCGGGGAAGCGGAGCTGCACGGGTCGGCGCGTCGAGGCGGTCACCGTGAGGACGAACCCTCCCCCGGC
The DNA here is from genome assembly GCF_049913115.1 of Cellulosimicrobium sp. E-16. NCBI lineage: Bacteria > Bacillati > Actinomycetota > Actinomycetes > Micrococcales > Promicromonosporaceae > Cellulosimicrobium > Cellulosimicrobium sp. E-16. The sequence continues at coordinate 1,500,585 of NZ_CP183974.1, read as the reverse complement.
GTCCGGCGGGTCGACCCGGCCGACGAGCAGCACGCCCGAGCGCCCGAGGTTGGACAGCGACAGGCGCCGGAACGCGGTGCGCGAGCGCAGCGCGTGGTCGGGCACGCGGATCGCGCGCAGGAGCTCGCCCCGCGCGAGCGTGTTGCGCAGCTCGCCCGTGACGAGCTCGGCGACCGGTTGGGTCCGGCGGGCACCGCTCGGTCCCCAGACCTCCGCGACGCCGTCGAGCGCCGCGGTGAGCGAGATCATCGGGCCCGCGGGCAGGGACGTGCAGACGTTGCCGCCGACCGTCGAGGTGTTCCAGATCTTGAAGGACGCGACGAAGCTGTCGCAGCACGGGCGCACGAGGTCGAGCGCGGACCAGCGCCCCCGCACGGGCCCGGCCTCGACGCTCTCCTCGAACGCCCACAGCTCGGCGACCGTGCAGGTCGCGGCGATCTCGAGGCCGTCGTCGGTGACGGTGAGCGCGGGCCACCCGGCGCTCGTCAGGTCGAGCAGGCGCCGCAGCGTCTGGCTGCCGTAGGAGAACAGGACGGTCCCGCCCGCGAGCCAGGCGTCGCCCTCGCGCCAGTCGGCGGGGTCGGCGGTCGGGACGAGGTCGGTGACGGTGCTCAGGTCCATCAGGAGGCCTCCTCGGGGGTCGGTGCGGCTGCGGCCGCGGGGTGGAAAGCAGGCGACCCGGACGGCGGGTCGGCATGGATCGGCCCGTCCGTGCCGCTCAGGGGGACGACGGCGGCGCGCCCGTGCCGCGTCGCGACGAGCTCCGCGGTGATCGAGACGGCGACCTCCTCGGGCGTGACGGCCCCGAGGTCGAGGCCGATGGGCGAGCGGAGCCGCGCGAGCGCCGCCTCGGTCACGCCTTCCGCGCGCAGGGCGGCGACGCGCTGCGCGTGCGAGCGGCGCGAGCCCATCGCCCCGACGTAGGCGAGCGGCAGGTCGAGCGCGAGGCGCAGGAGCGGCACGTCGAACTTCGCGTCGTGCGTGAGGACCGCGACGGCCGTCCGGCTGTCGACGCGACCCGCCCCGGCCTCCGCGGCGAGGTACCGGTCGGGCCACTCGACGACGACCTCCGCCTCGGGGAACCGTCGGGCGTCCGCGAACACCTCGCGGGCGTCGACCAGCGTCACGCGGTACCCGAGCAGGCGGGCGTGCCGCACGAGCGCGGCGGCGAAGTCGTTGGCGCCGAACACGAGGAAACGCGGTGCGGGCAGGCGGGTCTCGACGAGCAGCGTGACGGGCTCGGCCTCGTCGCACGCGGCCCCGCCGCCTGGCGTCGCTGCGCCGGCCCCTGGGTGGGGTGCCGCGCCGAGCGCCGCACCGGGCGCCGAGACCTGCGGCGCTCCGTGCGCCGCGTGGACCGTCGCCGTACCGCCCGCGCGCAGCACGGCGACCACCTGTGCCGCCGCGGCGTCGAGGGCGGCCGGACCGACCAGGTCGTGCAGCGCCCGGGCGACGCTCCGCTCGTCCGCGGCGCCGGGGTCCTCGACGAGGACCGCGGTGCGCCGCTCCCCGTCGATCCGGCGCACGAGCGCCGCGGCCCCGAGCCTGGTCGTCGCTGGCGCGTCGCCGTCGGGCGCACCGGCTCCCGGGCCCGGCGGGGTGTCCGAGCCCGCGCGCGCTCCGCCGTTGGGCGGTGCCGTCAGCGCGACGAGCACGCGGGCGGCGTCGTCCCCCGGGAAGACGGGCTGGACGTGGACGTCGAGCGTGCCGCCACAGCTCAGCCCGACGGCGAACGCGTCTTCGTCGCTGTAGCCGAACGTCTCGCGGTGGCTCGCGCCCGAGGCGATCGCGTCGAGCGCGGCGGCGTGCACCGCGCCCTCGACGCACCCGCCGGACAGGCTGCCGACGACGGCGCCGTCGGCGCGCACCGCCATCGCGGTGCCGACCGGTCGCGGCACGGAGCCGGACGCCGCGACCACCGTCGCGACGGCGAACGGGGGCTGCCCCGGGCCGAGCCACGGGGCGAGCTGGTCGGCGATCTGGAGCATCGTGGGCCTCGCTTCCGCCAGGGTGCCGGCGAACCGGCGTCCTTCCAGTGAACCCTTGCGGTGAGTCCCCTGCGTGTCCGAGCTCGCGTCGGCTGTGACGCGCTGGAAACACAGGGCTTGAATCCGCCCTGGAACTCTCTCCGCCTCAGCGGCGAGTGTTCCGCTGAATGGAAGTCAACTTCCATTCGACGGACTCCACGCTAGCACGGGCCCGAACCGATGGTCACGGGTCCGGCGCCAGGAACGTCTACGATCGGGCCATGACCGCGGTCTCGCTCGGGATGCCCAGGCTGCGCTCGGCCGCGCCCGGCGACACCTCGCCGGACCTCGACCCGGGCCGCCCGGCGACCGAGGCGCTCGTCGACCGGTACGGGCGCGTGGCACGCGACCTGCGCATCTCGATCACCGAGAAGTGCTCGCTGCGCTGCACCTACTGCATGCCCGCGGAAGGGCTGCCCGCGATTCCCCGAGAGGACCTCCTCACGCCCGACGAGATCGGCCGCGTCGTGCGCGTCGCGGTCGACCGCCTCGGTATCACCGACGTCCGGTTCACAGGCGGGGAACCGCTCATGCGCCGCGACCTCGTGGACATCCTGCGCGCCGCGCGCGCGGCTGCGCCGGACGTGTCGCTCTCGTTGACGACCAACGCGATCGGGCTCGACAAGCGCGTCCACGAGCTCGTCGCCGCCGGCCTCGACCGCGTCAACATCTCCCTCGACTCCGTCGACCGTGCGGACTTCGCGCGCCTCACGCGCCGCGACCGGCTGCCCGACGTGCTCGCCGGGATCCGCGCCGCGCTCGCCGCCGGGCTGGCCCCGGTCAAGCTCAACGCGGTGCTCATGCCCGAGACGCTGGCGGGCGCGGCGGACCTGCTCGCCTGGGCGGTGGACCACGGGTGCCACCTGCGCTTCATCGAGCAGATGCCTCTCGACGCCGACGGGCACTGGACGCGGGACGACCTCGTCTCCGCGACGGACCTCCTCGCCGTGCTCGGCACCCGCTTCGACCTGGTCGAGGTCGGCCGCGACGACCCGTCCGCCCCCGCCGAGGAGTGGCTCGTCGACGGCGGACCCCAGACCGTCGGGATCATCGCGTCCGTCACGCGCTCGTTCTGCGGCGCGTGCGACCGCACGCGCCTCACGGCCGAGGGCACGGTCCGCTCGTGCCTGTTCGGCGACGACGAGACCGACCTGCGCGCGATCCTGCGCTCCGCGGACCTCACCGAGGACGAGCGCGACGACGCGCTCGCCCGCGCCTGGCAGGGCGCGATGTGGCGCAAGCCCCTCGCGCACGGCAGCGACGCGCCGACGCTCGCCGCCGACGCGTTCGCGCCGACGTCGCGCAGCATGGGCGCGATCGGCGGCTGAGGCCGAGGCTCTCAGTGCCCTCGGGCGCGGCGACGTAGCGCGATCATCCGCTCGCGCGCCAGTCCCCGGATCCGCCTCGTCGCGCCCGACGTTTCCAGCACCGACAGCACCTCCTGAGACTCCGACGACCCCGCGACCTCACGCTGGAGCCAGCGCGTCCATCCCGACACGTCGTCGACGGCGACCTGTCGCCCTGCGAGAACTCCGTCGCGAACCATGACGTCCCGCAGACGCGCCCGCGGAAGGCCCTGGAAGTCCGTCGGCAGAAGGTCGACCCACTCCATCGCCGACCTTGCGTCGACACGTTCGATCATCAGGAGAACGACGGACTCCGCCAGGTGAGAGTCCGACTCCTGGGAGACCAGCCGAAAGAGGACGGTCCAGGTGGCCGGGTCCTCGGCCGCGCTCGAGTACACCCACCAGCGCCAGTGCTCGCCGTCATCCGGCCCGGGCGCGCCGACACCTGTTCGTGCGGCGAGTGCCGCAAGCTCAGGAGTCGGCTCCTGCGCACTGCCCACGGCACCTCCTCACCAGACCTCGCTTCGCGCACCGCGGGCACCACGGTATGCCGTCCGCGGTGGCGCAGATCATAGGGTGAAGCCGGTCACCACGACGCGTCTGCCCAGGTCACGCGCGACAGACCTTCCTACCATGGATGCCGTGACGACGATCTCCCCTGCACCCACGAACCGCCCCGCGACCTCCGACTCGCCCACGGCGACGCCGGACAACAGCACCTCCGCGCTGCCGATCTACCGCACCGACGACCGCTCCGACAGCTGGAAGGCCGGGACCAGGAGCGTCCTGGGCGCGGCGATCGGCGCCGTCGTCGGGACCGTCGTCCTGAGCTGGTTCGGCCTCGTCCTCGGCACCGCCGTCGGCCTCGGCATCGGCATGCTGCTCGACAACCGCCCGGCCACGCGCTGACCCGACCGTCCCACCCCGGCACCGCGCGACGAGCGCGAGACCAGGAGCGTCCCGCCCGACATCGTCGTCGCACGGCGGATCCCGCAGCCCCCGCACGAGAGGCGAGAAGTGGCCCTTCCCGGCCGGGACCGGGGGCCCTTCTCGCCTCTCGTCGTGCGCCGGCGTAGCCCGGTGCAGCGTGCGCTACAGCCCGACCCACTCCGAGACGCCGTCGTCGAAGTGCTGCCGCTTCCAGATCGGCACCTCGGCCTTGATGCGCTCGACGAGCAGCGAGCACGCCTCGAACGCCTCGCGTCGGTGGCCCGCGGCGGCGGACGCGACGAGCGCGACGTCGCCGATGCCCAGGCTCCCGTACCGGTGGACGGCGGCGACCCGCAGCCCTGTCTCGGCCGCTACGCCGGCCACGCACCGCCGGATCACCGCGGTGGCGTCGGGGTGCGCCTCGTAGTCGAGCCGGGTGACGCCCCGGCCGCCGTCGACGTCGCGCACGACCCCGCGGAACGTCACGACGGCGCCGCACTCCGGGCTCGTGACCGCCTCCTCGACGGCGCGCGACACGGCGTCGTCGAGCACGTCCGTCGTCACGCGGCTCACGTCCTCGGACGTCCCACCCTGGGCAGCGCCCGGGGACCCGCCCTGCGTCTCGCTCACAGCTCTCGTACCTCCACCTCGGTCCCGGCGTCCCACTGTGTCACGTCGGCGGGGACGTCCACGAGCACGTCCGCCCGTGCCATCGACGCGACGAGGTGCGAGCCGGCTCCCCCGACGACGCGCACCGTGCCGCCGGGGCCGCTCGCACCCCGCAGGAGCTGACGCTTCCCCGCGGGCGACGTGAGCGCGTCGGCGAGGACCGCCGTGCGGACCCGGTCGCCGACGGGCAGCCCCGCCGCGCGCTCGAGCGGCTCGCGCAGGAACATCGCGAACGACACCTGAGCGCTCACCGGGTTGCCGGGGAACGTGAGCACGGGCGTCCCGTGCACGGTGCCGAACCCCTGCGGTCCGCCCGGCTGCATCGCGACCGACCGGAACGTCACGCCCGGAGACGCCTCCCGGCTCACCTTCCCGGCGCCCTGTCCACCGATGAGGCCGGAGCCTCCGAGCACGTCCTTGACCACCTCGTACGCGCCCTGCGACACGCCGCCCGACGTCACGACGAGGTCCGCGACCGCGGTCGCCTCGGCGAGCACGGCGGCGAACCGCGCGGCGTCGTCGCCGCACCGGGCCGTGAGCACGACGTCGCCGCCCGCGCGCCGGACGGCAGCCCCCAGCGCGTCGGCGTTGGCGTCGAAGACCTGCCCCGGCCCCGGCGTCTCGCCCGGCCCGACGAGCTCGGACCCCGTCGACAGGACGGCGACGCGCGGGCGGGCGACCACACGCACGCTCCCCACCCCGCACGCCGCGGCGGCGGCCAGGTGGTGCGGCGCGAGGACCGTCCCGTCCGGCAGGAGCACGTCGCCGGGCCGGACGTCGGAGCCCGCCTCCCGGACGAAGTCCCCCGCCGACCGCGGCACCCGGACCTCGACGGCGTGGCCCGCACCGGGACCGGCCACGTCCTCCCCGGTGGGGCCCGCGACCTCGGGACGCGACGTGCCGGCGAACGTCCCCGCGACGGTGTCCTCGACGGGGACGACGGCGTCCGCGCCCTCGGGCACGGGCGCGCCGGTCATGATGCGGGCCGCGGTGCCCGGCGCGAGCCGCGGCGGGACGCCCGGCGCCGCCGGGATCTCGGCCGCGACGGTCAGCCGGACGGGCACGTCCGCGCTCGCTCCGGCGACGTCCACAGCCCGGACGGCGTACCCGTCCATCTGGGAGTTGCGGAACAGCGGGACGGCGACGGGCGCGGCGAGGTCGCCCGCGAGGACCCGGCCGAGCGCGTCGGCGAGGACGACGTCCTCGGTACGCGTGCGCCGTCGGGCCGCCTCCACCAGCGGGGCGAGGAGCGCCGCGACGTCCGCGCGGTGCTCGTCGACGCTCACGCGCGCAGTCCCGGCCATGCCTCACCCTCCCCGTTCCCCGCACGCCGACGGGCCACCCGGAGGAGCGGGCGACCCGTCGGCCGTGCGGTCGATGTCGAGGCTCAGCCTCCCACGACCGCGGTGAGAGGACCGCGCACGAAGTACACGACGAACCCGGCCGCGACCACCCACAGGAGCGGGTGGACGTCGCGCGCCTTGCCGCACGCGAACCGCAGCAGGACCCACGTGACGAACCCGATCCCGATGCCGTTGGCGATCGAGTACGTGAGCGGCATCGTCACGATCGTGAGGAAGACCGGCAGCGTGACCGTGAAGTCGGTCAGGTCGATCTCCTTGATCTGGCCCATCATCATCGCGCCCACGACGACGAGCACCGCGCTCGCGACCTCGATCGGCACGACCGCCGTGAGCGGCGTGAGGAACATCGCGACGAGGAACAGTCCCCCCGTGACGACCGAGGCGAGGCCCGTCCGCGCCCCCTCGCCCACGCCCGCGGCCGAGTCGACGAACACCGTGTTCGACGACGACGACGTCGCGCCGCCGACCACCGCGCCCACGCCCTCGACGACGAGCGCCGACTTGATGCGCGGGAAGTTGCCGTCCGCGTCGGCGAGGCCGCCCTGCTTGGCGAGCCCCGTCATCGTGCCCATGGCGTCGAAGAAGTTCGTGAAGAACAGCGTGAACACGAGCATCGTCGCCGCGAGCGCCCCGATCCGGTCGAACGCGCCGAACGAGAACTGCCCGAACAGGCTGAGGTCCGGGACGGAGACGAGAGAGCTCGGCAGCGTCGGCACGGTGAGGTGCCAGCCGCCGGGGTTGTCGTCGGACGCGGGACCGAGCTGCAGCACGGCCTCGGCGACGATCGCGACGACGGTGGTCGCGACGAGCCCGATGAGCAGACCGCCCTTGACCTTGCGCGCCACGAGGATGCCCATGGTCAGCAGGCCGACGACGAACACGAGGGTCGGGACCGAGGTGATCGACCCGCCGTCGCCGAGCTGGACCGGCGGCCCGCCCGGCGTGCGCGTGACGAACCCCGCGTCGACGAACCCGATGAACGCGATGAACAGGCCGATGCCGACCGTGATCGCGGCCTTGAGCTGGCGCGGGACGGCGTTGAAGATCGCCGACCGCGCGCCCGTCACGGCGAGCAGCACGATGAGCAGGCCGTTGACGAGCACGAGCCCCATCGCCTCGGGCCACGTGACGTCGCCGATGACGGCGACGGCGAGGAACGAGTTGATGCCCAGGCCGGCCGCGAGCGCGAACGGGAGGTTCGCGACGAGGCCGAACAGGATGGTCAGACCACCGGCGGCGAGGCCGGTCATCGCGCCGACCTGCGCCGTCTGGAGCCACCCGCCCGCGACGTCGACCGGCGCGTTCTCGGCGCTCGTCCCGCCGAGGATGAGGGGGTTGAGGATGACGATGTACGCCATCGCGAAGAAGGTCACCAGGCCGCCGCGGAGCTCGCGCCCCGTGGTCGAGCCACGCTCGGTGATCCTGAAGAAGCGGTCGAGCCGGCCGGTGGCCGGGCCGGTGCCGCGTGCGTCGTCGTTCTCGGCGGTCTCCCGCCGCGTGCCGAGGAGAGTCACGTCCTTGTGCCCTTTCCTGAGGTACCGATCGGCCGCGCGGCCGGTCAGTACTCGATCCGGGACTCGAGGACGCGCCAGGCGTCGAACGGCGCGGTGGCGGTGGCCGTGCGCTCGTGCACGACCTGCATGCTGCGGTCGGCGGGGTCGGCCGCGAAGAAGTCGTAGAACTCCGCGTCGTCGAACCCGGCGCTCGCGGCGTCGTGGCGGTCGGCGGCGAAGTACACGGTCTGCACGCGCGCCCAGAGGGCGGACGCGAGGCACATGGGGCACGGCTCGCAGCTCGAGTAGAGCGTCGCGCCCGTGAGGTCGAACGTGCCGAGCGCGGCGCACGCGCGCCGGATCGCGGTGACCTCGGCGTGCGCGGTGGGGTCGTTGTCCTGCGTGACCCGGTTGTTGCCCTCGAACACCTGCCCGTCGGCGGTGACGACGACGGCGCCGAAGGGTCCTCCGGCGTTCGCGACGCTGTCGACCGCGAGGGCGACGGCTCGGTCCAGGTGTGCTGCGTCCACGACAAGAGTGTCCATGGTGAGTCTCCACGGTTCGGGCAGCGACGCCGGGTGCTCCGCCTCCGGCTTCCGGCTCGTCGGTGACCCGGGAGGAGGCGGCCGGCGGGCCGCTGCAGGCGAGTTGTCACTTCCGCCTGGTTGGTAGCTGCCGGTGTCGGATCGATCGCGTCGACCACCGAGCGTGTCGCTCGGCCCGGGCCCGCCGTTGGCACGCACGACGCTAGCAGCGCGTGACCGACGACACAAGAGATTCGGAAGAACTTTTCCACAGTGTGGACAAGTATCGGAAGGGCCGGGATCTCACCTGGCCGTTGCGGAAGGAACTGCCGCCCGGAAGAGTTGTCCCAGCGCAGGTCCGGCACACGGTCGGACCGCAGGTACCGACCCCAGGTCCGACGCCGGGGGCGTCGCCCGTCCCCGATCACCCGGAGGCCCCGTGACCGAACCCGCTCCGCCGTCGTCGTTCCCGATCGTCCGCGTCCCCGCCCGGCCGGGCCCGCCGCTGCGCTTCCAGCTCCGTCCGGTCGCGCCCTCCCTGCGCTCGTTCCTCGCGACCGAGGCGGGCGGCGCGGTGCTCCTGCTCGTCGCGACCGTCGTCGCGCTCGTCTGGGCGAACTCCGCCTGGTCCGGCGCCTACGACGACCTGTGGTCGGCGACGGCGGGCTGGCACGTCGGGCCGTGGTCGTTCGAGATGGACCTGCACCACTGGGTCAACGACGCCGCGATGGCCGTGTTCTTCCTCGTCATCGGGCTCGAGATCAACCGCGAGGTGACGAGCGGCGAGCTCCGCAACCGGCGGACCGTCGCCGTGCCGGCGCTCGGCGCGCTCGGCGGGCTCGCCGTCCCCGCCCTCATCTACGTCGCGTTCAACGCCGGCTCCCCCGCGCAGCACGGCTGGGGCATCGTCATGTCGACCGACACGGCGTTCCTCGTGGGGATCCTCGCCCTGTTCGGACCACGCTGCCCGGACCAGCTCCGGCTCTTCCTCCTCACGCTCGCCGTCGTGGACGACATCGGCGCCATCACCGTCATGGCGCTCTTCTACACCGACGACCTCTGGCTCCCGGGGCTGCTCGTCGCCGCCGTGCTCGTCGTCGTCATCCTCGCGCTGCGCTGGCTCGGGGTCTGGCGGCTCACCCCGTACGCGCTCGCCGGGATCGCGCTGTGGGGCGCGGTCTACGCGTCCGGCGTGCACGCGACGCTCGCGGGCGTCCTCGTGGGCCTGCTCGTCCCGTCGCGCTCGTCGCGGCCCGTCGACGTCGCCGTCGTGCCCAAGTACGCCAAACGCCTCGCCCAGGAGACGACGGCGGAGCGCGAGCACCTCACCGAGCTCGCCGCGCGCGCGGCCGTGCCCACGAGCGAACGCCTGCAGCGCGTCCTGCACCCGTGGAGCGCGTACGTCGTCGTGCCCGTGTTCGGCCTCGCCAACGCGGGCGTGCAGCTCGACGCCGAGTCGCTCCGGACCGCGGCGACGTCCCCCGTGACGATCGGCGTGGCCGTCGCGCTCGTCGGAGGCAACGCGGTCGGCATCTTCGGCGCCGCGACGCTCGCCCTGCGCCTCGGCCTCGGCGACCTCCCCGGTCGCGTGCGCTACTCCCACCTCCTCGGCGGGGCGATCCTGGCCGGCATCGGCTTCACCATCTCGCTCTTCATCGCCGAGCTCGCGTTCGACGACGAGGCCCTCATCGAGCAGGCCAAGATCGGCATCCTCGCGGGCTCGCTCGTCGCCGCCGTGCTCGGCTCGCTCGCGCTCCGGTTCGTCGGCGAGCGCTGGCCCCTGTGCTCCCCCGGCGCCGACGGCCCCCCGCCCGAGCTCCCACCCCTCCCCTGGCGCCCACCCGCGACCGCCTGAGCACCCCACCCCGCCGAGCGAGAACCGGGCCCGCCGAGGTGGAACCCTGGTGGGCCGAGTCAGAACCCTGGTGGGCCGAGTCAGAACCCTGGTGGGCCGAGGCAGAACCCTGATCGGGTCGCGGGCCCGCGTGGTCGGGTCCGCGGCGCGGGTGGCTCGGCGCGGGCCGAACCCAGCCCGGCGGGTGGTCGCCCGAGGGGAAACCGACCGGGGTGGGACGACGCAGGGCGGGGTGGGTGGTGGTGCCGCGTCGTGGCGGGCCTGGCGGGAGCCGCGAGGAACGAGCGGCGGATGGTAGACGCGGCACCACCACCCACCCCGACCACCCAGGCCAACCACACGCCGTCGAGCACAAGAACCACGGCTCTCCCTCGTGCAACCACGGCTCTACCTCGCGCGGCCGGGGTACTACCTCGGCGCGGTGGCGGCGTCGATCGCGGTGCGGAGACCGTCGGCGGTGACACGGCCTCGGTAGCGGACGCCGTTGACGAACAGCGTCGGGGTGCCCTGGACGCCTGCGGCGAGCGCGGCGGCGTAGTCGCGCTGCACGGGCGCGGCGTGCTGCTGCGCGGCGTCGCCCACGACGGACGCGCCGTCGAGGCCGAGCTCCTCGGCGCGGTCGGCCAGGCCGGCCTCGCCGAGCTGGTCCTGGTGCTCGAACAGCGCGGCCTGCATCTCCCAGAACCTCCCCTGCGCCGCCGCCGCCTCGACGGCGAGCGCTGCGGAGAGCGCGTGCGGGTGGATCTCGAACAGGGGGAAGTGCCGGAACACGAGGCGCACCTGTCCGGCCGACGCCTCGACGACCTGCCGCAGCACGGGCGCGGCGGCGGCGCAGTACGGGCACTCGAGGTCGCCGAACTCGACGATCGTCACGGGCGCGTCCGGGTTGCCGAGCACGTGCGCGTCGGCGGGGACGAGCTGCTCGGCCGGGATCGGGGCTGCGGTCTGCTCGGTCACGCCGCCCAGCATCGCACGGGGTCGGCGCGTCGCACCCGGCGAGCGGACGACGTCGTCCCCCGCGCCCGTGCAGAGGTCGCGGGGTGGCCGCGTGCGGCCGTCGTCGACCGTGCGCGACCGACCGTTCCCTCACGCGAGGACCAGCGGCCGGTCCTCCCGGACGCCGCCGGGGATCGGCTCGACGAGGTGCTCCAGGCCCGGCCCGGCGCTCTCGCGCCACCACGTGACGTTCCGGGCGTGCCGCGCGTAGTCGGACTCGGGGTCCGCGGTGAGGTGCGCCGCCGTCTGGGCGAGGTACACGGCGTCGACGGTGTCGGGCGGGGTGGGCACGCCGGCGAGGACGCGCCGGTCGCCGCGGAAGCGCGGGCGCGGGTGCATGCGCTTGAGGAGGTTGAGCGCGCCGAACAGCAGGCCGGGGCGGAACCGGCACACGAACTCGTCCTCGTGGTGGAGCTGGGCGAACAGCCGGTCCTCGTCGAACGACAGCCCGCGGGCGATGGCCTCGCCGACCATCCACAGCAGGGCGGTGTCGGAGAGCGCGCGTGCGCGCGCCCCGCCGCCGACGTCGCTGTGCCCGCCGGGGAACCAGACCTGCTTGACCCGCGCCGCCATGGAGACCGGCACGTCCCAGAGGCACGGCTCGAACGTGATGCGGCGGTCGTCGATCGCGAGGGCCTGGCGGGCGCACTCGACGTCGGTCGACAGGCGCAGGTCGTGGAACCGGCTGCGTCGGCGCGACAGGCCGGGGACCCCGAGCGCGCCGACGGTGTCGAAGACCCCGAGGAACGCCACGGGGACGTGGTCGTGGCAGTGCTCGGCGCGGAACGCGGCGGCCTGCTCCGCCCGCTGGGCGGCGTCACGCAGGCGGTAGATCCGCTCGGCGTCGCACAGGTGGTCGCGCGCGAGGGAGTCCTGGGTGAGCAGCCCGACGGTCGCGACCATGCCGACGACGCTGCGGGCCGTGTACGCGCCGCGGCTGAACCCGAACACGTAGATCTCGTCGCCGGGCTCGTAGTTGAGCGCGAGGTGGCGGTACCCGGCGACGACGTTGCGCGTCAGCCCGTACCCGAACGCCCCGCCGAGCAGGCGGTCGACGAGGTAGCCCTGCGCCCCGACGCCCTCGACGGAGAACACCATCTGCTGCACGCCGTCCGGTCCGATGCCGGTGCGGACCGAGCGCGCGATCTTCTCGATGTTCGACACGCTGGCGTTCACCGGCGAGTTCCACGTGCCGTCGCAGCACAGCACCAGGCGTTTCATGACCCCTCCCCACCTCGCCCCGGCACCGTCGCCGGGGACACCATCTGGGGAGGGCCCGGCGGGGTTCGTGATACTTCGGTGAGCGTCTCCGCGCTCACCCGCCGAACGGTCCGGAGGGCACCTGCCGGTGGCGTAGGTTCTGGCGGTGTGACCGTCACGAACGCCCCCTCCTCCACCGAACCCTCGGGCTACCCGACCGGGCGGGAGCGGCGGCACGCCCGGGGGACGCGTCGGCACCGCGGCGTGTGGGTCGCGGTCGTCGTGACGCTGGCGCTCCTCCTCGGTGCCGCCGGCGGCGGGCTGGTCTGGTACCGGGGGTCGACGTACGACGACCTGGCGGCGCAGACCACCACGGCGCAGGCCCTGCTCACGACGTCCGACGAGAAGGTCGCCGACCCCGCCGTCCGGGACGACCTCACGCGCGAGGTCGACGACGCGCACGCCCTCCTCGGGGCGTCCTTCCTCGACCGGATGACGACCGGCACGACGGGCGCGACCGAGGCGCTGGAGCAGGCGTCGCAGGCCGTGCACGCCTCGATGCTGGACCACGCGCGGGCCGAGGTCGAGGCGGCCCGCGCGAGCCTCGCGCCCGTCCAGGAGCAGGGCGAGAAGATCTACGCCGCCACGGAGGGCCTGGGCGCCGACGAGGCGGTGCGCACGCGGCTCCGGGAGGCGCTCGACGCGGCCGCGACGACGTCGGAGAGCGCCGGGAGCGGTGCGTCCGCCGACGACCTCGCCGCGCTGGAGCAGGCCGTGCTCGACCTGGAGGCGGACCTGTCGACGGTCGCCACCTCGACCGAGGAGGTGTCGACCGCGCAGGACGCCGTCTCCTGCCCGGCGCCGGACCAGGTGTGGGACCCGGACGGCGGTCGCGTGCCCGACTCCGCGCTCGCCGCGATCCCGTGGTCGCCGTCGGACCGCGTGCGCGCCGACGTGCTCGACGGGCTCGTCGCCCTCGACGCGGCCTACGTCGAGCGGTTCGGCGTGCACCTGACGATCAACTCCTCCTACCGCACGTACGAGGAGCAGGCGGGCCTCTACGACCCGTCGTCGCCGATCGCCGCACCGCCCGGCTGCTCGAACCACGGCCTGGGCTTCGCCGTCGACCTGGGGGGCGGCGTGCAGGCGTTCGGCACCCCGCAGTACGAGTGGCTCAAGCAGAACGCCGAGACCTTCGGCTGGACGCACCCCGACTTCGCCGAGCCTGACGGGCGCGTGCCCGAGCCGTGGCACTGGGAGTCCGTGCTGGCCCGAGCGGACGACTGAGCCACCCGCCGGGACTCAGGTTGTCGACGACGCTCCCGGGCCCACGTCCTGGTCGACGTCCACCCGGGTGACGTGCCCCGGCGTCGCGCCGTCGCGCAACCACGCCAGGAGCCGGTCGACCGCGCTCCGGGGCCCGGTGGCGACCACCTCGACGGTGCCGTCGGGACGGTTCGTCGCGACCCCGTCGAGCCCCAGCGCGACGAGCCGTTCGCGCGTCGCCCAGCGGAAGCCCACGCCCTGCACGCGTCCGTGCACGACGGCCCGCAGGGCGACCGGCGCGTCGGGAGCGTCCGTCACAGGTGCACGTGCGCCGGGATGCCCGTGGACGACTCGATGTCCGACTCGGCGTCGTCGAGCAGCCGGTCCGCGAGCCGCCGCAGCGCGCGCCCGACGGCGATCTCGTCGCCGATGAGCGGGACGTCCAGGTCGTGCGGGTCGCGGCGCGCGCGCCCGACGGTCCGCAGGTGCTCCGGCGTCTCCGCGACGAGCACCGCCTCCGCCGTCGTGCGGCCCTCCGACTCGACCACGCTGACCTGCACGCGCCACACCTTCGTCGTGTCCGTCCCGCCGCCGTTCTCCGCCCCGGGCACGTGCTCGACGTAGCTGTCCGACCCCGGGTAGACGAGCGTGCGCTCGCCCGTGTCCGCCCACTCCACGAGGTACGGGGGCGACCCGTCCTCGTGCCGCAGCTCGACCACCACCCCGTCGCGCACCGCTCCGCCGACGACCCCCGAGGCGGTCACGATCCTGTCCCCGACCGATGCCCTCATGGCTCCTCCTCGTGCCGCACCGCTCTTCCATCATGCGACCGGGTCGGGCCTGCTGCACCCCCGGGGACCCGGGTCACACGTCGAGCTGGGCCCGCAGCGCGTCGCGGTCGTGCGCCGGGAGCCGGCACACGAAGTCGGCGCACAGGTACGCGCCCGGGCCGCGACCGGCGAGCAGGCCGACGCCGTCGACCGCGAGCGTCGCGGCGTCGCCGGGCGTCGCGCCGAGCAGCAGCCCGTTCGGGTGGTACCAGTCGCGGGCGGCCTCCCGGAACGCCTCGCGCAGGTCCGGGTCGGCCACGAGCACGAGCTGGTGGGGCGGCTCGGCGAGCCAGGCGGCGGCGCGCAGCACCCCGGCCGCGCCGAGCGGGTGCTGGCTCGCCGTCGGCGACGCGGCGACGTGTGCGCGGGCGGCGTCCCGGTAGCGCGGCGCCCCCGTCGCGAGGTGGGCCAGCAGCGCGGCCCGCGCGGCCGCCGTCGTGCCGGACGGGACGGCGCCCTCCGACGCGTCCGCGGCGGCACCGGCCGCGAGCCCGAGGTCGGTGAGCACGGGGTCGGTGCCCTGCGGGGGCCGCAGCTCGTCGTCCGCGCCGACGGTCGCGTCGACGAGACGCAGGCCCTCGCGCACGTACCGGGCCTCTCCCGTCAGGCCTCCGAGCACGAGCAGAGCGGTCGCGAAGGCGCCGTGGTCCTCGAGCGTCGCGACGGCGTCCGAGGCGACGCCGCCCTCCGACGCGCGCACGAGCGTCCCGTCGGCCCGCACGTGCGTGGTCAGCAGCCGGTCGGCGGCGGCGCGCGCGGCGTCGGTGAGGTCCGGGAGGTCGAGGTGGTGGCCGGCGCGCGCCAGCGCCTCGATCGCGAGGCCGTTCCAGCCGGTGAGCACCTTGGTGTCGAGCCGGGGCGGCACGTGGTGCGTACGCTCGGCGGGCGGGAGCAGGTAGTAGCCGCCCTCGACGCGCTCGCCGCCGACGACGGACTCCGAGTCCTGCGCGCTCGCGAACGCGCCGTCGGCGAGGCGCAGCACGCGCAGGAGGAAGCGCCCGACGTCGGCCGCGACCCGCGCGGCGCCCTCGCCCGGGTCCGGGGTCCCGGGTGCGGGCGCGGGCGTGCGGAGCGGGCCGTCCACCGGACCGGTGCGCCGCAGCACGGCGAGCGTCGTCGCGGCCGAGAGGAGCTGGGCGTTGTCGTAGAGCATCCGCTCGTAGTGCGGCTCCGACCAGTCGGGCCGGGTCGCGTACCGGAAGAAACCGCCGTCGACGTCGCGCAGCGGGCTCGCGGCCATCGCGTCGACCGTGCGGCCCGCGAGGACGAGCGCGCGCCGCGCGACCTCGGGGTCCACGACCGACGACGACGCCAGGTCGAGCAGGAGCTCGAGGGTCGGCGCGACCGGGAACTTCGGCGCGCCGCCGAACCCGCCGTGCACGCGGTCCTCCGCCGCCTCCAGCCGGTCGACGACGGTCCGCGCGTGGTCGGCGAGCCGACCGACCGGCCCGTCGTCGGTCGCGCCGGGGGCGCCCGGCTCACCGGGCGCGGCGACCGCCGTCGCCGCGGCGGACGGGACCCCCGTCCGCCGTCCCGCCGCCGCGTCCCGCAGCGCCGCGCGGATCGCCTCCCCGGTGTCGACCACCTGCTCGCGCCGCTGCTCCCAGGCCTGCGCGACGGCGTCGAGCACGTCCCGGAACGCGGGCCGCCCCGCCACGGGGACGGGCGGCCAGTACGTTCCGGCGTAGAAGGGGGCGCCGTCCGGCGTCGTGAACACCGTGAGCGGCCAGCCGAGGTCGGGCGTGAAGGCGCTCGCCGCGGCGAGCAGGCTCGCGTCGACGTCGGGGTGCTCCTCGCGGTCGACCTTCACCGCGACGAACCCGCGCGCGAGCTGCGCGCCGATCTCGGGGTCGGAGAAGCTCTCGCGCGCCATGACGTGGCACCAGTGGCAGGTCGCGTACCCGACCGACACCATGACCGGCACGTCGCGGCGCCGCGCCTCGGCGAACGCCTCGGCGCCCCACGGGTACCAGTCGACGGGGTTGTCGGCGTGCTGGCGCAGGTACGGGCTCACGGCGTCGGCGAGGCGGTTGACCATGCCGTCCAGCCTGCCAGGTCGGCGCGGCGCTCGCGGGGCGGGACGTCGGAGTTGTCTGCTACGTCCAGGAGCGGCGCGCTTGTAACGTTGCGCCCATGCCCGGCCCCGAGCAGTCCGCCCTCGCGGTGGCGACCGACGACGACACCCGCCTGACCACCCAGGCCCCCGCCGACCACGCGGGGCCGATGCCCGTCGCGCCCGACGTCTCCGTCCGACCTGCTGCCGCCCCCGACGCCGAGCCGGGCCCCGCGCCGCTCCCCAGGCGGCCCGTCCGCCAGGTGCCGGCGAGCGGCGACCGCAAGGGCCCGTTCACCCTCGCCGAGGTGCTCGGGCACGGCGGGTTCGCGCACGTCTACCGCGCGACGGACGCGGACGGCGCGGAGGTCGCCGTGAAGGTGCTGACGGGCCTCCAGGAGGGTTCCCGCGAGCGCTTCACGCAGGAGGCGAGGCTGCTGGAGGCCGTGGACGGGCGCGGCTTCCCCGCGTTCGTGCGCTCGGGCCTCGACGACGACCAGCCGTGGTTCGCGATGGGGCTCGTGCCGGGCACGACGCTGCGCGACCAGGTCCGCGCGTCGGGCCCGCTGGACGGGCGGCAGGCGCTCCGCCTGGCCTCGCAGGTCGCGGCGGCGCTGCTCGTGCTCCAGGAGCAGCACTGCGTGCACCGCGACCTGAAGCCCGCCAACATCATGGTCGACGGCGACCGCGCGGTCCTCATCGACCTCGGCATCGCCAAGCTGTTCGACACCGCGACCTCCACGCAGCCGGTCGGGACGCTCGCGTACATGGCGCCGGAGCTGTTCGGTCGCCGCGTGCACCCCCGCTCGGACGTGTACGCGCTCGGCCTGCTCCTGATCTTCGCCACCACGGGAGTCGTGCCGGCGGACCTCAACTTCCTCGGCCGCGACCTCGAGGCCGGCGACCTCGTGCGGGAGGTCCCGGACGACCTCGTCGGCGTGCCGGACGGGATGGAGCTGGCCCCGTCCCCGGCCGAGCTGCCCGAGATCGACCCCCACCTGCAGGACCTGATCCTGTCGATGACCCGCTACCAGCCGAACCACCGCCCCGCGCTCGAGAGCGTCGTCGCGGTGCTGCGCGCGCGGCTCGCCGGGGAGGCCGCCGACGACACCCTGCTCCTCACGCAACGGATCGTGGCCGACGGCGCCACCGCGGCCGAGCGGGCGCTCGGTCCCGTCGCCGGGCTGGGTGCCGAGACCGGCGCGCCCGTCCGGGGCGTGCGACCGGTCGACGCCGTCGCGGTCGGCCCGGACCTCGGCGGGGGCCTCGGCGAGGTCGCCGGGCGGGACACCGCCCGCGCCCGGGAGCCGTGGCACGCCCTCGTGTACGACGCCACGCTCATGAGCGTGCTCTCCGAGGTGCACGGCGACGGGTTCGACGGCGCGGCCTCGGAGGTCATCGCCGACCACGTGGCGAGCATCGGCGCGCACGTCGCCGACGGCCGCACCCCCGCCGAGCTCAAGGACTGGCTCTGGCAGGCGATGCAGTGGCAGGCCGCCACCCCTCCGGCCGGGCACGCGGACACCCTGCGCGGGTGGCGGGCGTACCGTCGCCCGCCGCACGTGACGCCGGGCGCGCCCGAGCCGGTGGTCCGACTCGCCCCGCCGCGCGCGGACGAGCCCGTCGCCTCCCCGGTGCACGGCGCCACCCGCGGGCGTTCCTGGCCGGTGCCCGTGCGGCGGGTCTCCTCGCTGGGCCGGCCGGCGGCGACGTCGTCCGCGGCGGAGCCGGCGCCCGGCGGCGTCGCGCGGACCCGGGTGCTGGACTCTCCCGACCTCGTCGCCACCCAGGTCGGGCGACCGGTCCCGCCGTCGGTCCCGCCGCGCCGGAGTCCCGTGCAGCACCTCGGGCCCACGCCGCGCTCTGCCCGGCCGCGCGTCACCGGCGCTGCCGTCACGAGCACTCCCGCCCCCCAGCCCGCGAACGCCTCGCCGAGCACCCCCGTGCCGCCCTCGGCCCCGGGACGGGCAGCGGCCCCCGCGGTCGCCGCACCCTCCCGCGCCGCCGCGTCGTCGTCGAGGAGCCGGTCCCGGGTCGGGGGCGCGCTCCTGCGCGCGCTGCCGCGCCTGCTCGCGGTCCTCGCGGTGCTCCGCACGCTGTGGCTCGTGCCCGACGGCGCGGCCCGGCAGAGCGAGCCGTTCGTCCCCCTGCCGTCGCAGCTCCTGGAGACCCTGCGCGTCTCGGTCGACATGGCCCCGCTCGTCGACGGTCCGGTGCTCGCCCTGGCCGCGCTCGCGGTCGCCGTCGCGCTGCGGGTCGCCGGGCAGCGCACGTGGACGTGGCTCTACGCCCTCCTCGCGTCCGCGTCGGTCGCGGCCACGGTGGTGCTCGTCCTGCGCGGCTGACGGCTCTCCGGGTGGGGCCGGCCGCGGTCGGGCGGTGCCGCGCGGTGCCGCCCGACCGTGGCCTCAGAGCGGCCCGAGCACGTCCTCACGACGCGCCCCGAGGTCGAGCGCGGCGAGGACGCCGCCGAGCGCGCGCTCCTCGTACCGGAAGTGCGACTCCATGATCGCGCCCACCCCGTCGAGGTGGCGCCCGACGGCGTCCCGCGACGCGAGGGGGTCCGTCGCCCGGTCGAGCGCGTGCTCGAGGTCGGCGACGAGGTACGCGATCATCCCGTGGTCCTGGCGCAGACGTCGCAGGACGTCGGCGAGGTCGGGGTGACGCCGCTCGAGCTCGGGGAAGAGCACCGCGTCCTCAGCGGTGTGGTGCCGGGTCAGGGCGGTGCAGAAGCCCCGGCAGTACACCAGCAGGTCGGCGACCGGATCGCTGGGGTGCGGATCGTCGTCGTGCGCCGCGTCCCGCACCAGCTCCAGCGCGCGTCGCAGCCGGCCGTGCACCGCCTGCATCTCGTCGTACCAGGCCACGAGCCTGGTCTTCTCGCCCTCACTCACCGGTGAGGAACGAGGAAAGGGTCCGCGAGGTCACGGCTCCCCCTTCCGGGTCCGGCGCCTCCATGCCTGACGTGGTCCGCCACCGGCACGCGACGCTGGCCGCGACCCTACCAGCGCGTGGTCGGCGGGGTGCGGGTCCGGCCCTCAGGCGTGGAGGCGGCGGAGGAACGCTCGCGTGCGCTCGCGCTGCGGGTCGCCGAGCACCTGCTCGGGCGTGCCGCGCTCGTGGACGCGGCCCTCGTGGAGGAAGCAGACCTCGTCGGCGACGCGGCGCGCGAAGCCCATCTCGTGCGTCGCGACGAGCATCGTGCGGCCCTCGGCACGCAGCTCGGCGAGCAGGTCGAGCACCTCGCCGACGAGCTCCGGGTCGAGCGCCGAGGTCACCTCGTCGAGCAGGAGCAGCTCCGGCCCGTTGACGAGGGCGCGCGCGATCGCGGCGCGCTGCTGCTCCCCGCCCGAGAGCTGGTCGGGGTACGCGGTCACCTTGTGGCCCAGGCCGACCCGGCCCAGCATCTCGACGGCAGCCGCCTCCGCCTCCGCGCGCGCCCGCCGGTGCACGAGGCGCGGCGCGAGCGTCACGTTGTCGAGCACCGTGAGGTGCGGGAAGAGGTTGTACGCCTGGAAGACCATGCCCATGCGGGCGCGGACCCGGTTGGCGTCGAGCCGCGGGTCCGCGACGTCCTCGCCGTCGAGCAGGATCTGCCCGTCGTCCACCTCGTCGAGGAGGTTGACCACGCGCAGGAGCGTGGACTTGCCCGAGCCGGACGACCCGACGAGCACGACGCACCGGTGCGCGTCGACGTCGAGGTCGATGCCGTCGAGCACGACCCGCCGCCCGCCCGGGACGCCGGGTGCGGGGAAGGTCTTGCGGACGCCGCGCAGCGAGAGCAGGTGGTCCGCGCCCGCGTCCTGCGGGGTCGTGCCGGAGGGCACGACGGACGCGCTCATCGGATGTCCCCCGCCCCGCTCACGGTCGCGAGCGACCGCCCCCAGCCGCGGCGCGCCTGGTACGCGTCGACCGCGCGCGTCAGCGGGAACGACACGAGGAAGAACAGGATCCCCGCGACGACGTACGGCGTGAAGTTGTAGCTGCCCGTGGTCGCGATCTGCGCGGCGCGGATCGCGTCGACCGCGCCGAGCACCGAGATGAGGCCCGAGTCCTTCTGGAGCGACACGAGGTTGTTCGCGAGCGGTGCGGTGACGTTGCGCACGGCCTGCGGCAGCACGACGCGGCGGGTGGTCTGGGCACGCGTGAGCCCGAGCGAGCGCGCGGCCGCCACCTGCGACGGGTGCACCGACTCGATGCCCGCGCGGAACACCTCGGCCAGGTAGGCGGTGTAGGTGAGGACGATCGCGAGCGCCCCGAGGAAGGCGCCCGACGTCGGCAGCCACTCCAGGCGCAGCGCCGGCAGCCCGAAGCCGACGAGCAGCAGGACGAGCAGGAGCGGCACCCCGCGGAACAGGTCGACGTACGCGGTCGCGAACGCGCGCAGCGGGAAGAGCGCCGGGATGCGGCTCGTGCGGGCGATCGCCAGCCCGAGCCCGAGCAGCGTCCCGACGACTCCCGCCA
This sequence comes from Cellulosimicrobium sp. E-16, assembly GCF_049913115.1. Classification (NCBI taxonomy): domain Bacteria; kingdom Bacillati; phylum Actinomycetota; class Actinomycetes; order Micrococcales; family Promicromonosporaceae; genus Cellulosimicrobium; species Cellulosimicrobium sp. E-16. Next base: position 1,479,568 of record NZ_CP183974.1, on the reverse strand, counting down.
CGACCCACACGCGCAGGTTGAGCCACAGCCCCTCGAGGATCGCGGGCAGCGACTCCCACGCCATCGCGGGGTCGAAGAACGCGGTCCGCGCACGCTCCCAGCCGGGCGCGTTGACGACGACGAGCACGACCGCCGCGACGACGAGCACCGTGCTCACGAGCGCCACGAGGAGCGAGCGGCGGCGCTGGGTGCGCCGGAACGCCGCCCGGTCGAGCGCGAGCGGCGACGGCGACCACGCGGTGGTCGGGGCTCCGCCGGGCACCTCGCTGCGCCCGGGCGGGCGCGCGTCGTCGGGCACGGTCACGGCCGGGTCACTCGAGGACGGGGATGTCGTCCGACTTGAGCCACGTCGTGCGGAGCTCGGCGAGCGTGCCGTCGGCCTCGAGCTCGTCCACGGCCTGGGTCACGCAGCCGGTCAGCGCGGAGTCCAGGTCGAGCACGAGCCCGTACTGCTCGACGACGCCCTGGTCGGGCAGCGTCCCGATGACGACGGAGTCGGGGAAGTACTCGGTCGACGCGGCGACGCCCTGGTCGACGTCCATGACCATCGCGTCGATCGTCCCGGACTGGAGCGCCTGCATGCCGTCGCCCGCCGCGTTGTACGGCGAGATGTCCGCGTCCTCGCCCCACGCGCCCTCCGCGAGCGTGAGGCTCGTCTGTGCGGCCGTGACGCCGATGCGCGCGCCGTCGAGCTCGGCGAGCGTCGTCGCGCCCGCGTAGGGGCCGTCCTCCATGACGATGACACCCTGGCGCGTCGTGAGGTACGGGCTGGAGAAGTCGACGGCCTGCTTGCGCTCGTCGGTGATCGACGTCTGGTAGGCGGCGACGTCGAACGGCTTCACCGCCGGGCTGATGATCTGCTCGAAGGTCACGGTCTCCCAGACGACGTCGTCGGCCGCGTAGCCGAGGCGGTCCGCGACGGCGTAGATCAGCGCCGACTCGAAGCCCTCGCCCGAGTCGTGCTCGCCGATGTACCACGGCGCGTACGCCTCGCCCGCGCCGACGGTCAGCACGCCGTCCGTGAGCGTGGGGAGCGCGCCGGGCTCGCACTGCGCCGCGTCGCCCGAGGCGCTGCCGCTCGGGCTGGCGGCGTCGTCGCCGTCGCCTCCCGACGAGCAGGCCGTCAGCGTGAGCGCGGCGACCGCCGTGACGGCGGTGAGGACGGCGGGACGGGGACGCAGACGGCGCATGGTGACCTTCCGGGTGTCGGGCGCCCGCGGGAGTGGTGGGCGCCGGCCACTGACGATAACGCCGGGCCGTGGGCCGTGGCTTCCCCCGGCCGCACCTCGGCCGGGTGGGGCGCGTCACAGGGGACGTCCGGCTCCTGCACCACGACGCCACCGGGGCGGACGACCCCGGACACGACGAAGGCCCTCGATCATCAGATCGAGGGCCTTCGCCTTCTGAGTAGCGGGGGCAGGATTTGAACCTGCGACCTCTGGGTTATGAGCCCAGCGAGCTACCGAGCTGCTCCACCCCGCGTCGGTGATCACTACTCTACGTGAGGTTCCGGACCAGGCCAAATCGGGTGGACGAGACGTGGGTCACGCCAGGACCTCGACCCCGAACGCGAACTCGCGCACGGCCCCGGGCTCCAGCCGCACGTCCGCGGCGCAGTCGGCGCGGTTGAACGCGTCGGTCAGCGTCTCGACGGGCTCGACCGCGACGGCGGCCCGCTCGCGCCGCGCCAGGCCGTCGCCCGTGTACACGTGGACGAGCCCGCGGTCCTGCCACACGGCGAGCCCCTGCCCGGTCGCGGGGTCGCGCACGAGCGTCCGCGCGCGGCCGTCGGCGTCGGTGCGCAGGTCGGCGAACGCGTGGTCGAGCCGCACGCCGGCGAGCGGCAGCGGCCCGACGCCGTCGATCGCGCCGAACGCCTCCGCCCCCGCGAGCGGGAGCAGCCCGGCGTCGGTCACGACGGCGTGCCGCGCCGGGACCGTGAGCTCGAGCCGGTCGATCGTGGCGTGCCCTGGGACGCGCAGGTAGGGGTGCCAGCCCAGAGCGACGGGCGCGGCGGTCGCTCCGTCGTTGCGGGCCCGCAGCGTGACGCCCAGCGAGCCCGCGTCGAGCACGTACTCGACCTCGAGGGCGAGCGCGAAGGGGTAGCCCGCGTGCGCGTCAGGGGCCACGGACGCGCGGAGCGTGACGGACACCGGTCGCACCGGGTCCCCGTCCGCGGGGCGCACGGGGTCCTCGTCGTCCCGGTCGACGACCGTCCAGTCGAGCGTGCGGGCGAACCCGTGCATGGTGAGGGGCTCCCACGGCAGGACGGGGGGCACCTCGTGCTGCACACCGTCGAACACGTACTCCCCGCCGGAGAGGCGGTTGACGAACGGAGCCATGAGCGCCGACCGCGCGGCGTCGTGCGCGGCGACCTCGGCCTCGTCGGCGTACCCGTCGACGAGGTCCTCGACGCGCTCGACCCCGTCCGCCCCGCGCCACGGCGCACGCCAGGCGAGCACGGCCGCACCTCGCAGCGCCACGACGAGCTCGGCCCCGGACGGGTGGTGCAGGCGCACCGCGGGGACGGCCGGGGTCGTGTCGCTCGCCACGCTGAAAGCGTTGCTGCAAACCGTTGCAGATGTCACGAGGAGCGATCCTCCCGCCCGGCGGACGAAAAGACAACTCCGGCACGACGCCGACGGGCGGGGACACCTGCCGGTGTCCCCGCCCGTCCGTGGCGTGCGCTGGTCCTGCCGCGGCGGTCAGCCGGCCGAGGACTCCGTGTCGAGCGACTGCTCGGCCGCCAGCGCCGCCTCGAGCGCCTGCTGGAGCCGGTCCTGCGCCTCGCCGTAGGCGGCGAAGTCGCCCTCGGCGAGTGCCGCCTGGCCGTCCTCGATCGCCTGCTGCGCCTGGCGCAGCGCCTGGTCGAGCTCGGCGCGCGCGCCGCCGTCCACGGTGCCGCCGTCGGCCGGCGGCGCCGGCTCCTCGGTGGCCGGCGGCTCGGTGCCGGGGTCCGTCGTCCCGGGGTCGGTCGTGCCCGGGTCGGCGGTCTCCCCCTCGGCCGGCTGGTCCGGGACCTCGGTCTCGACCCCGCCGTCGGCGTCGCCCGCGTTCGCGCCCGAGTCCCCGCCGAACACCTGGTCCAGCGCCTCGTCGAGCGTGTCGGCGAAGCCGATCTCGTCACCGAACGACACGAGCACCTTGCGCAGCAGCGGGAACCGCGTGCCCTCGGTCGACTGCACGTAGACCGGCTGGACGTACAGCAGGCCGCCGCCCACGGGCAGCGTCAGGAGGTTGCCGTTGATGACCGTCGAGTCACCGCGCCGCAGCGCGAGGAGGCCGTCCGCGGCGGTCGGGTCGGTGTTGAAGTTGTTCTGCACCTGCCCCGGTCCGGGCACCGTCGCGTTGCGCGGCAGCTCCAGGAGCCGCAGCGTGCCGTAGTCCTCCGACCGCACACCCGCCTCGTTGCCCGGCTCCGCGTCGACCGCGAGGAACCCGGTGAGGATGTTGCGGTCCGAGCCACCACCCGGGATGTACGTCGACATGAGCGAGAACGTCGGCGCCTCCTGGCTCGGCATCTGCAGCGTGAGGTAGTACGGCGGCTGGGCGGGCTTGACCGTCCCGCCGACCGTCGGGTCCTCCGGGATGCGCCAGAAGTCCTGCTGCGTGTAGAACTCGTTCGCGTCGTCCACGTGGTAGCTCGCGAGCAGCGTGCGCTGCACCTTGAACAGGTCCTCGGGGTAGCGCAGGTGGCTCATGAGGTCGCCCGAGATGTCCGAGAGCGGCTGGACGGTGCTCGGGAACACCTGGCTCCACGCCTGGAGGACCGGGTCCTCGACGTCCCACGCGTACAGGTCGACGGAGCCGTCGTACGCGTCGACCGTCGCCTTGACCGAGTTGCGGATGTAGTTCACCTGCTGCGGTGCGAGCGCCTCGACCGAGTTCGCCGCGACGAGCGAGTCGCGCGTCGAGTCCTCGAGCGACTCGGACGTCGAGTACGGGTAGGCGTTCGACGTCGTGTAGCCGTCCACGATCCACTTCACGCGGCCGTCCACGACCGCCGGGTACACGCGCCCGTCGAGCGTGAGGTACGGCGCGACCTTCGCGACGCGGTCGCGGGGGCTGCGGTCGTAGAGGATCTGCGACTCCTCGGTGACGCGGTCGGAGAAGAGGATCTGCTCGGACCCGAACTTCAGCGCGTACAGCACCTTGTTCATGAACGACCCGACGCTCGGGCCCGCCGCGATCTCCTGCGTCGGGAAGGTGTTGCTGACCTGACCGGCGTCGTCGTCGACCGGGTAGTCGAGCTCCCACGGGTCGGTGCCCTCGGGCGCGCCGACGATCGAGTACTGCGGCGCCTCGGGCGAGAAGTAGATGCGCGGCTCGTAGCCGCCGGCGTCGGTGAACGCGCCGGTCGACGGGATCGAGCCCTCGTAGAACGCCGGCCGGCCGTCCGGACCGATCTGGTTGCCGTACGCGGCGACGACGCCGAAGCCGTGCGTGTAGACCGTGTGGTCGTTGACCCAGTTGCGGGCGTCCGCGCCCAGGCCCTCCTGGTTGAGCTCGCGCACCGCGATGACGGTGTCGCGGCTCTCGTCGTCGATCGTGTACCGGTCGACCGACAGCGACGGCGAGAACTGGTAGTACTGCTTGTTCTGCTGGAGCTGGCTGAACGACGGGCTGACGATCTCCGGGTCGAGCAGGCGGATCGACGCCGTCGTGTCGGCGTCCTCGCGCAGCGCGCCCGCCTCCGCCTCCGTCTTGGCGTTGTAGGCCTCGGTCTGGACGTCGTCGATCCCGTACGCCGACTTCGTCGCGTCGATGTTGCGCTGGATGTACTCCTCCTCGAACTCCTGCGCGTTCGGCGTGACCTGGAAGCGCTGGACGACGCTCGGGTAGATGCCGCCGATCGCGATGGCCGACACGACCATGAGGCCGACGCCGATCGCCGGGAGGCGCCAGTTGCCCCGCACCGCCGTCACGACGAACAGCGCCGCCACGAACAGCGCGACGACCGTGAGGATCGCCTTGGACGGGATGACGGCGTGCACGTCCGCGTAGGACGCGCCGTCGAACTTGGCGCCGCCCGAGGTGAGGATCGAGTACCGGTCGAGCCAGTAGTTGGCCCCGATGAGGATCAGGAGGAGCGCGGCGGTCACCGAGAGCTGGACGCGCGCGGCCGTCGTCGTGCGCGGGCCCGCGTCGGAGCCGCCGCCGATGCGCAGCCCGCCGTACAGGTAGTGCGTCGCGACCGCGGCGATGCCCGCGATGATGACGACGGCCATGAGGAAGCTCACGACGAAGCGCAGCGCGGGCAGCGTGAAGACGTAGAACGACAGGTCGATGCCCCACTGCGGGTCCGTCGTGCCGAACGGCACCGAGTTCAGCGCCAGCAGGACGGTCTGCCACTGCGACGCCGCGGCCGCGCCGGCGAAGAAGCCGACGAGGGCGGGCGCGACGATCATGACGACCTTGCGCAGCGGCTCGATCGCCTCGCGGTACTGGTCGAGCGTCGCCTGCTCGGGCGTCGACGGCGCGTAGATCGGCCGCGACCGGTACGCGAGCGAGAACGACAGGAAGACGAGGCCGCCCATCACGAGGAACCCGCCGACGAACAGGGCGATGCGCGCGCCCCACTGCGTCCACAGGACGTTCGCGAAGTCGAGCTGCCGGAACCACAGCACCTCGGTCCAGAACTGGGCGAGCAGGAGCAGGAGGACAACGAGGGCGCCGACGACGGCGATCGCGATCCCGATCGGGCTCCGGCGCCGGGCGGGCCGCGCCCCGGAGGACGGCCGGCGGGGCGCTGCGGCGAATGACACGGTGGGTATACCTCTTCGGTCGTGGCTCGGGCGTGCACCGGGGTCAACGCCCGGTCCTCCCCCAAGGTTCCCACGGTCCGCGGCCTCGTGGGGGACGTCACGACCGGGGCACCGCCCGTCCACCGCCGGTCGGCGCGCGATGGGGGACCATGGGGGCATGTCCCAGCCTGACGACGCCTCCCCCTCCACCCCCGCGCCCGGCGCCGAGCCCGTCGCGCCCGGCGGCCCGACGCCGCAGCACGCCCTCGCGCTCGCCGTCCACGAGATCGAGGCGCACGCGGCGGACGCGGGCTGGGACGCGCCGCCGCGGCTCTTCGCCCTCGTGGCGACGGCGGGTGCGCTCGCCGCGGACCCCACGCTCGCGGACCGGCTGCCGCCCGACGTCGTCGCCGCGGCCGCCGCCGACCCGCACCACCTGCTCTCGATCGAGCAGGAGGGCTTCGCCGTGGACGGCGACCTCGAGGACGGGCTCGCGCGCGTCGCCTGGCCCGCGACGGTCGACGGCACCGCGCTCGTCGTCGAGCGGATCGTCCTGCCCCCGGCCGCCGAGGAGGGCGTGCCCGACGACCCCGACGCGGCGCTCGACTACCTCACGTCGCACCCCGACCGGCAGGACGTGCGCCTCGCCGTCGGCGTGCTGCGCGACGGCCCCACCTGGTGCGCCGTCCGGTCGCGCGCGCACGACACGGCCACCGACGTCGCGGGCGGACCCGACCTCGTCCCCGGCCTCGTCACCGCGCTGCGCGCGACGCTCGAGGACTGACGCGAGCGGCCGTCGTCAGCGCGCCTCGCACGTCGCGAGCGAGTCGCCCTCGCCCGCGCCGATCGCCTCCATGGCCGCGCGGGCGTCGGCCAGCGTCGAGACCGCGGCGACGTGGAGGCCGTCGGGGACGTTGCCCACGACCTCCGGGCAGTTGGCCTGCGGCGCGAGGAACCACGTCGCGCCGTCGCGCAGGGCGCCGTACAGCTTCTGCTGGATGCCGCCGATCGGGCCCACGTCGCCCTCGACGCTCATGGTGCCCGTCCCCGCGATGACGACGCCGTTCGCCTCGTCCTCGGGCGTGAGCTGGTCGACGATGCCGAGCGCGAACATCGTGCCCGCGCTCGGGCCACCGATGTCCTCGATCTGGATCGACACGTCGACGGGGAAGTCGAACGTCGGGTCGATGAAGACGCCGAGCAGCGCGGTGTCGCCGCCGTCCGTCGTCGTCACCGTGAGATCGGTCTCCGCGCCGTCCCGCAGGACGCCGAGCGTCACGTCGGCGCCGGGGTCGACCGCCTCGAGGCCGTCGATGAGGTCCTGGTACGTCGGGACCGGTGCGCCGTCGAGCGCGACGATGACGTCGCCCGGCTGGACGACACCGTCCGACCCGCTGCCCGGGACCGCGGCCTCCACCGTGAGCGTGGCCGGCACCTCGTACCCGAGCTCGGTGAGCGCCGCGACCGTGGCGTTCTCCTGCGAGGAGATCATCTCGGCCTGGCCCTGCTGCTCGGTCTCCTCCTTGGTGCGGCCGGTCGGGAACACCTCCTCGACGGGGCGCACGCTGCGCGAGCGGTCGAACCAGCCCTGCACGACCTGGGCGAGGTTCACGGGGTAGCCCGGGCCGCCCGCGACGGAGACGGTGGTCAGGCGCAGCTCGCCCGTCGAGTCGAAGGTCTCGGCGCCCGTGATGGAGATCAGCGGCGTGCCGCCCTGCTCGCCGAGCGTGTCCTCCGTCGGCCCCGGCGACCGCACCGCGTAGGGCGCGGGCAGGATCGCCAGGCCCGCGACGAGCAGCGTCGTCGCGAGCAGCGAGATGCCGAACGTCAGGGACCGGCGGGTCACGGGCGGCGGGTCGTGCTCGTCCTCGGCGAGGAGGGCGTCGAAGGAGGGGGCGTCGCTCACCGGGACATCATCCCCGAGGATGCTGGGATCTCCCTGCCGACCGCGCCCGCGTTCCCCGACCTGCCGGCGTCGGCCGGCGGTCAGGGGCGTCGCGACCGCGCCTGCCGCCACACGGCCGCGGTCCCGAGCACCGCCACGGCCGCTCCCGCGGCACCGAGGGCCGCGGCGTCACGACCGCCGAACCGCAGTCCCGCGACGCCCACCCGGCCGCGCACCTCCGCGAGCAGCACCTCCAGCGCCGCGGCGCCCGACCACGTCGGCGACCACCCGGCGTCGTGCAGGCGCCCGGCCGAGACCGACCACGGGTGCACGACGAACGCCAGGTCGCTCGCCGGGGACGGCAGCACCCCGACCCGGTGCAGCCGCTCGGCCGCGCCGAACGCGGTCGCCGACGGGAGCTGGACCGTGCGCAGCCCGGCCGCCGCGGCCACCGTCTCGGAGTCGAGCGCGTCGGGCAGCGCGTCCCGCAGCGGACCGGCCGTCAGCCCGCCGACGAGGCCGCCGTCGAGCGCGACACGGACCGCCGCGACGACGTCCTCGACGTGCACGAGGTGCCACGTCCGCTCCCCGCCGCGGACCGTGAGCAGGCGCGGGGCCTCGAAGTGCCGCGTGAGGAGCGTGTCGATCCCGGGCCCGACGACGACCACCGGCCGCACGAGCCCGAGCGGCACCCCGTGGAGCGCCTCGCGCAGCGCGTCCTCGAACGCGGCCACGTCCCCCGCGAAGCCGGGTCCGTCGTCGACGGCGACCGGGTCGTCGTCCTCGATCACCGCGCGACCCGGCGTCGCCCCGTGCACGGCGGCCGAGGTCACCGCGACGACGTGCTCGATCCCCGCGGCGACCGCGGCCTCGCCCGCGCGCCGGCCGAGGAGCGCGAGCCGTGCGCGCTGCTCGGCGTCGGTCTTCGCGCGCGGCGCCCCGAACTCCCCCGCCGGAGCGACCACGACGAGCCGGCGCGCGCCGTCGGGCCACCCGTCCGCGTCCACGGGAGACGCCTCGGCGGCGCCCAGCCCCCGGCGGACCGCGTCCGCGACCTGACCGACCCCGACGACCACGACGGGGTCGCGCGGAGGCGTGACGGGCCCGACCACAGGGTCCTCCCCCGGCTCGCCCGGGGGCTGTCCCCCGGCGGGGACCGCGTCGCTGCGCCGTGAGCGAACCCGGCCCTCGGACATGGCCCAGCCCCCGTTCTCGGCGGTCGATCGTGGTTACGGTGATCACCGACGCTACCGTGAGGAGTCGCCATGAGCAGCCTTCCCCCCGACCGCACGCCCGGACCGGACGACGACACGCCCTTCGACCCGCGGTTCGAGGAGCTGCTCCGCTCGATGCTCGGACCCGACGCGGACGAGGCGCTGCGCGAGCTCCGTGCCCGCGGCCTCGACCCCCAGGCGCTCGCGGCCGGGGGCGCAGCGGACCCCCAGCTCTTCCAGCACGTCCTCGCGCAGGTCCAGCGGCTGCTGTCGACGCCGAGCGACGGCCCGGTGAACACGGACGTCTCGCACGACGTCGCGCGCCAGGTCGCCGTCGCCGAGGGCGACCCCTCCGTCACGACGGCGCAGCAGCGGGCCGTGACCGAGGCGCTGTCCGTCGCCGAGCTGTGGCTCGACGCCGTCACCGACCTCCCACCCTCGGGCGGGCGCGCCCAGGCCTGGAGCCGGTCCGAGTGGGTCGAGCACACGCTCCCCGCGTGGAACGAGCTCGTCGCGCCCGTCGCGGCCTCCGTCGCCGACGCGCTCGCGACGGTCCTGCGCGACCAGCTCCCGGAGGGCCTCGGCGACGACCCGTCCGCGCTGCCCGGGGTCGGGTTCACGCTCCCCGGCCAGGTCCCCGGGCTCCCCGCCGGCGCGCTCGGGCTGCCGGGCGACCCCGCGGCGCTCATGCGGCGCCTCGGCGCGGCGGTCTTCGGCATGCAGGTGGGCCAGGCGGCGGGCACGCTGTCGCGCGAGGTCTTCGGTGCCACCGACGTGGGGCTGCCCCTGCTCGACCAGCCCGGGACGGTCCTCCTGCCCACGAACGTCGAGGCGTTCGCCGAGGGTCTGGACGCCCCCGCCGACGAGGTCCGCCTGTTCCTCGCGCTCCGCGAGGCGGCCCACGCGCGCCTCTTCACGCACGTGGCGTGGCTGCGCGGCCACCTGCGCGGCCTCGTCGACGCGTACGCACGCGGCATCACCATCGACCTGTCGGCGCTCGAGTCCCAGCTCTCCGACGTCGACCTCACCGACACGGACGCCCTCCAGCGCGCCCTGTCCGGCGGCGTCTTCGGGCTCCAGAACACTCCCGAGCAGCAGGCCACGCTCCTGCGGCTCGAGACGACGCTCGCGCTCGTCGAGGGCTGGGTGGACGAGGTCACGGCCACCGCCGCCCTTCCCCACCTGCCCCACGCGGTCCCGCTGCGCGAGATGCTGCGGCGCCGGCGCGCCGCGGGCGGTCCCGCCGAGCACACCTTCGCCACCCTGGTCGGCCTGGAGCTGCGTCCCCGACGCTCGCGCGACGCGGCGGCGCTGTGGGCGCTCATCGCCGCGCAGTCCGGCGCGAGCGCGCGCGACGGCGTCTGGGACCACCCCGACCTGCTGCCCGACGCGACGGACCTCGACGACCCCGCGGGCTACGAGAGCCGGCGGGCCGTGACCCGCATCGAGGAGGCCGACGTCGACCGCGCGCTCGAGGAGATCTTCCGCGCCGCCGAGGGGGCGGGCAGCGCGGAGCCCCCGACCGGGACGACGGACGACGCGACCGACGACGGGCCGACGGACGCGGGCGGCACCGCGCGCTGAGCCCTGGGCGTCCTGCCGCTCAGGGACCTTCCGACGTCGCGTCGGCCGCGAGCCCGGCGTCCTCCACGGGGGCGCCGGGCTCGTCGCCGTCCGGCTCGAGGTCCGCGTCGCGCGCGAACGAGACGCCCTCCAGGAAGCCGCGCGCCCGGTCCGTCCGCGGGTAGGACTCGAGCAGCTTCCAGAACCCGGGGCCGTGGCCGGCGTGGAGCAGGTGGGCGAGCTCGTGGAGGAGCACGTAGTCGAGCACCCACGGGGGCATCCCGCGCACCCGGGTCGAGATGCGGATCGTCCCGTCGATGAGGGTGCACGACCCCCACCGCCGGTCCTGGTTCCCGGACCAGCGCACGCTCGTCGGGTGCGCGCGGCCGTCGAGGTACTTCTCGGACAGCTCGAGGGCGCGACGCTCGAGCTCGTCGTCGGAGGGGCGCCGCCGCCGCTCGGAGTCGGCCAGGCGGTCGAGCATGCGCTGGACCCACTCGCGCTCCTGGGCGCGGGTGAAGCGCGCCGGGATCGCCACGATGGTGCGCTCGCCGTCGCGGTAGGCGCTCACCGTGCTCTTGCGTCGGCGGCTGCGCCGAACCTCCACGATCGTCTCCCGGACCACGCTCAGACCGTAGTGGTTCTGGCCACGAAAGGGCAGGGCCCCACGCCGCGCGGTGGGGATTTCCGCGCCACCGGGTCGACCGGACGTCGCGAGGAGCTGTGCTCCCGGTCAAGGAACCGCCCGTGAACCGCCGTCGAGGTCTGCCTGTGGACAACTCCGGTCGAAGGGCGCCGGCGTGCCAGGCTCGTCGCGGGCGGCCGACCGCGCCGCCCGCCCCACGACCTGCGGAGGACACGTGCAGCGACGACGCGTGCTGCGACCCGAGGCCCCGCTGCTCCGGCGCGCCCCGGGCGAGGTGCAGGTCGGCACCGACCCACGCTGGTCGGTCCGGCTCACCGGGCTCGAGCCCGCTGAGGAGGAGTGGCTGCGCGTGCTCGCGGCGCCGTCGGGCCGGCGCGGTGAGGGCGTCGAGACCGGGCCGCCGTCGCCCGGTCGACGGGCCGCGCTCGTCCGGCTCCTCGACGAGGCGCACCTGCTCGTGCCCGCCCGCCGACGACGCCCGGTCTCGCCCGCCCCCGGCCACGGCGAGGCGGACGTGGGCGTGCTCTCGGCGCTGCGGCCCGACGGCGCCGGGCACCGCGTGCTCGCGGCCCGCGCCCGGGCGACCGTCGCCGTCGTCGGGCTGGGGCGGGTCGGGGCCTCTCTCGCCGTGCACCTGGCGACGGCCGGCGTGGGCACGCTCGTCCTGGAGGACCGTGGCACGGTCCTCACCACGGATGTCGGGGTGGGCGCGTACCGGCTGCGCGACGTCGGGGCGCCCCGCCACGCCGCGGTCCGGCGGCTCGTCGAGGAGGTGGCCCCCGGCATGGTCGTCACCTCGGGCGCGGACGCGCGCCGCCCGTCGGCCGACGTCGCCGCGGCGTTGGGGGCACCGGGGCTGCTGCCGGACGTCGTGGTCGTGGTCGAGCACGGCGCGGCGGACCCGGAACGGGTCGGGAGGATCGTGGGAGAGGGAGTGGCGCACCTGTCGGTCGTGGTGCGCGAGGCCGACGTCGTCGTCGGACCGTTCGTCCGGCCGGGCCTCGACCCGTGCCTGACGTGCGTGGACCTGCACCACGCGGACGCCGACCCGTGCTGGCCTCAGCTCGCGCGGCAGCTGCGCGCCCGTGCCGTGCGCGCGGTCGAGGAGTCGTCGCTCGCGGCGTCGGCGGCCGCGGTCGCGCTCGGTCAGGTCCTGGCAGCCCTGGACGGGCTGGTGCCCCGCACAGCCACGGCCCGCATCGAGATTCCTGCTCCCGATGCGGTGCCGCGGCTGCGCGAGACGGGTCGCCACCCGCGGTGCGGGTGCGACGAGCTGGCGCGTACGCCCCCGGACGGGGCGCCGCTCACCATGTCAGGCCGCCGTCGAGGCGCCGACTGACGCCCCGGCCTCGACGCGCCCGGCCTCCTGCGCCTGGCGCTCGGCCTCGCGGGCGAGCACCTCGGCCTTGCTCGGACGGCCGCGGCCGCGCTTGCGCGCGACGACGACGCCGTCCACGAAGACCTCGCCACCCCAGACGCCCCAGGGCTCGCGACGCTCGATCGCGCCGGCGAGGCAGCCCTCGACGAGGGGGCACGTGCGGCACAGGGCCTTGGCCTCCTCGACCTCGGCGGACCGCTCGGCGAACCAGAGCTCCGGGTCGTTGGTGCGGCAGGGCAGCAGACCCGCGAGGAGACGGTCGAACTCCGCGGAGTCCTTCTCGCCGAGGGGCGTGGCCAGCGGTTGGTGGGGAACCCAGGGGCCGGATCCGCCCTGGGCAGTGATGTTGTCGAGCAGCGCGGTGAGCCGCACGATGTCCTCCAGTGATGTCCTGTCGTGGGTGTGAACGTCGTCGTCACAGGACCCCGAGGACAGCGGTCCCCGTCATGGGAGACGGGAGAGACCGGTGATCCTCATCGGCAGACGTGCTCTGGAGAACACGAAGGCCACGGGTCCGAGACGGACTCCGCGGCCTGGAAGGCTCTGGTCGGTCAGACCAGACGTGTCCTGGAGGCGGAGTCGGGAGCGGGGCGGGTGACGAAGGTGCCGCCGCGGTGCGCGGTTGCACGCGGACGGAGTCCTCCTGGCGTGCCCGTGTAGACGGACGCGTTATCCAGCAGGTTCGCCATGGCGATCTGGTTCTTCATCAGCTTTCCCACCCCCTCTCTCCGTTCGAGGCCCGCCTCCCGGCGCGCCCCTCTCCAACAGGACTCGTCGACCATATGACGCGCGTCGCAGGACGCACAACTTATTTACGAGAATTTCTTCGACGAGTTCTGACGGCCGTCCCGGACCCGCCGGAACGGCTCCACGTCAACGCTCCGCGCGGCTCACGATCTCGAGGATCGTCTCGCCGTACCGCTCGATCTTCGCCGGCCCGAGCCCGTTGATGCGGGCGAGCGCCGCCGTGCTGGTGGGCCGCGTCTCCGCGATCGCCGCGAGCGTGGTGTCCACGACCACCGTGAACGCGGGCTTGTCGGTCTCCTGCGCGACCTGGCGCCGCCACTCGCGCAGGCTCTCGAACAGCTCGCGGTCGTACTCCCCCGTCAGCCGCAGCTTCGCCTGCCCGGCCCGCGGACGGCGCGCCCCGTGGGCACCCGGCTCGTCGGGCCACAGCCCGTCGAGGAAGCGGGTCCGGCGGCGTGTCGCACGACCACCCGGGTTGCGCGACCGTGCGAACGACAGCTCGAGGTGCTCGCGAGCGCGTGTGATGCCCACGTAGAGCAGCCGCCGCTCCTCCGCGATCGCCTCGTCCGTCTCGGCGAGGGAGATCGGCATGAGCCCCTCGCTCGTGCCCGCGAGGAACACCGCGTCCCACTCGAGGCCCTTGGCCGCGTGCAGCGACGCCAGGGTCACGCCCTCCACGGTCGGTGCGTGCTGCGCGGCGGCGCGCTCGTCGAGCTCGGCCACGAACGTCGCGACCGTCGGGGCCGGCCCCTCGGCCGCCCGCGCGAGCGCCGCGACGTCGTCGGCGAGCGCGACGAGCGCCTGCGTGGACTCCCACCGCTCACGGGCCGCACCGCGTGCGGCGGGAGGCTCGGGGGCCCACCCGGCGGCGGCGAGGACGTCGCGCACCGTCTCCGGCATCGCGACGTCCGGGTCCGCAGACCGGGCGGCGCCGCGCAGGAGCACGATCGCGTCGCGCACCTCCTTGCGCTGGAAGAAGCGCTCGCCGCCCCGGACGAGGTAGCCGATGCCCGCGTCCGCGAGCGCCGACTCGAACGCCTCCGACTGCGCGTTGGTCCGGTACAGGACCGCGATCTCGCTCGCGCGCGTCCCGGTCGCGAGGAGCCGCGCGATCCGCCGGGCGATGCCGGTGGCCTCCGCCTCGTCGTCGTCGTACGCGGTGAACGCGACCGGCGGGCCGGCGGGCCGCTGGGCGACGAGCTCGAGCGCCTGGTGCGCACCGCCCGCGCGCCCGGCGCGCGCGAGGAGCTGGTTCGCGAGGTTCACGACCTGCGGCGTCGAGCGGTAGTCGCGCACGAGCCGGATGACCTGGGCGCCCGGGTGCGTGCGCGAGAACGTGAGGAGGTGGTGCGGCGTCGCGCCCGTGAACGAGTAGATCGTCTGCGACGGGTCCCCGACGACGCACAGCTCCTCACGCCCTCCGAGCCACTGGTCGAGGACGAACTGCTGGAGCGGGGAGACGTCCTGGTACTCGTCGACGACGAAGTGGCGGTACTGGCGCCGCACCTCGTCCGCGACCCCGCCCTGCGTCGAGAGCATGTCCCCCAGCATGAGGAGCACGTCCTCGAAGTCGATGACCGACCTCTCGGTCTTCACGTCCTCGTACGCCGTGATGAGGCGCGCGACCGTCTGGTGGTCGTAGCCCGCGGGAGGCTCGCGGTCGATCGCCTCGCACGCCCGGACGTAGTCGTCGGCGGTGACGAGCGAGACCTTGGCCCACTCGACCTCGGACGACAGGTCGCGCACCGCGACACGGTCGACGCCGACCCCGAGGCGGCGCGCGGACTCGGCGATGACCGGGGCCTTGTGCTCGAGGATGCGCGGCGGCGCCCCGCCGACCACCTTGGGCCAGAAGTAGCCGAGCTGCCGCAGCGCCGCGGCGTGGAACGTCCGCGCCTGGACGCCCGTCGCGCCGAGCTCGCGCAGGCGCGTCCGCATCTCGCCCGCGGCCCGCGCCGTGAAGGTCACGGCGAGCACGCTCGTGGGGGCGTACACGCCGGTGCGGACGCCGTAGGCGATGCGGTGCGTGATCGCGCGCGTCTTGCCCGTCCCCGCACCGGCGAGCACGCACACCGGACCGCGCAGCGCGACCGCGACGTCGCGCTGGTCGGGGTCGAGCGCGTCGAGGATCTCGTCGGCGGTGCGCAGGGACGGCGGACGTGAGGCCGGTGGCGTGGACATCACCCGCGATTCTCGCAGGCGCCGGTGACACGCGGGTGCTCGCCGTCCCGGACGCGTCCGGGGCAGCAGGCCCGGGCACGGAGGTGGCGCGGAAGGTTTGCGGGCCGGGAGCCCCGGCGGGAACAGCGCGCCGGCCGCCGGTGTTACGGTCACGACCGATTGCCCGCGGCACGCGCCGCCCGGACCAGCACCTGGAGAGCCCTCGATGAGCACCGCCCCGACCCTTCCCGACGCCGGCTCGATCGTCATGTACTCGACGAGCTGGTGCGGGTACTGCCGCCGCCTCAAGACGCAGCTCGACTCCGAGGGCATCGGCTACACCGAGGTGAACATCGAAGAGACCCCGGGGACCGCGGAGTTCGTGGAGTCGGTCAACGGCGGCAACCAGACGGTCCCGACCGTCGTCTTCCCCGACGGCTCCGCCGCGACCAACCCCTCGCTCGCCGAGGTCAAGCAGCGCCTCGCCGCCTGACCCTTCCCGGTTGTGGGCATGACATCTCGGGGGGCTCAGGTGCCGGGGAGGCGGTCGCCGAACCAGTCCTCGACGAGCGAGCGCGCGATGGACGCGCGGCCCGGGAGCAGCACGTCTCCCGTGCGGACGGCGGCAGCGAGCTCGGGGCGGGTGAACCACCGCGCGTCGGTGAGCTCGACGCCGTCGACGTGCAGCTCGGTCGTCAGCGCCCGCGCGGCGAACCCGAGCATGAGCGACGCCGGGAACGGCCACGGCTGGCTCCCGCGGTAGGCGACCTCGCCGACGACGACGCCCGCCTCCTCCGCCACCTCGCGCCGGACCGCGCTCTCGAGGGACTCGCCCGGCTCGACGTACCCGGCGAGCGTCGAGAAGCGCCGCTCGGGCCAGTGCGCGGCGTGGCCGAGCAGCAGCCGCTCGTCGTCACCCTCGCCGTGCACGACCGTCATGATGACCGCGGGGTCCGTGCGCGGGTACAGCTCCACGCCCTGCGCGACGCAGCGCCGCGTCCAGCCCCCGTTCTCGACCGTCGTCCGCCCCCCGCAGCGCGGGCACCGGGTGTGGCTCGCGTGCCACGCCGCGAGGGCGACGGCCTCGGTCGCGAGCCCCGCCAGCGGCCCCTCGAGCCCGCCGACGAGCTCGCGCAGGCCCGACCACGACCGCTCGCGCGCGAGCACGGCGAACGGGTCGGAGGCGTCGACGCCCTCGATGTCGACCTCCTCCGCGTCGGCGTCGTCGGGCAGGACGAGCGCCACGTACGCGACGCCGTCCCCCTCACCGAGGAAGAGCCAGCGTGCCTGGTCCTCGTCGGCGGCGGCACCGACGTCGGCCAGTGCCGCCGGGTCGAGCAGCGCGACGCCGTCCGTCGGGGCCGGCCCGGCGAGCGCGAGGCGGCCGCGGTGGACGAGGACGACGCGGGTCGTGGCCTCGCCGCGCAGGGTCCGCACGAGGTCCGGCTCGCCGCGGCGGTGGGCCGCGCGGTCCAGGACCGCCGCGTCGAGCGGCAGCGGGAGGTCGCGGAGGGTGGTCCTGGGGAGCGTGCCCGACGACGGTCGGGAGGCGGGGGTGGTCACCCTCCGACCGTAGGCCACGCGACCGGCGTGGGTGCCCCGGGGGGCGGGCGGGGAGCGACTACCGTGGTCGGGTGCCTCGCTCACCGTTGACCCTCGCCGCGCTCGCGACCGCCGCCGTGCCGGGTCTCGACGCCCGCAGCGCGCTGGCCGTCGAGGACCCGGGCGACTACGACACCGCCGTCGTGACCGACGCCGACGGCGCCCGGTGGACCGTGCGCGCCCCGCGCAGCCTCCAGGCGGGGGCAGCGCTCGAGGCCGAGGCGGAGCTCCTCACCTCGCTCCAGCTCTACGCCGACACCGGCGTGCTGTCCTTCGCGGTGCCCCGCATCAGCGGGACCGCGCTCCTGCCGGAGGGTGGGCGCGCCGTCGTGCACCCCGCGCTCGACGGCACGACGCTCGACGTCGACGTGCTGCGCCCCGGGCCCGGGCTCGCCGCCGACCTCGGCCGCGTGCTCGCGTCGATCCACGAGCTGCCCCGCACGATCGTCGACGACGCCGGGCTGCCCGGGTACGACGTCGAGGAGTACCGCGCCCGGCGGATGGCGGAGCTCGACGAGGCGGCGGCGACCGGGAAGGTGCCGACGGCCCTCCTGCGCCGCTGGGAGACGGCGCTCGAGGACGTGTCCCTGTGGCGGTTCCAGCCGGTCGTCGTGCACGGTGACCTCGGCCCGGAGCAGGTCCTCGTCGCACGCGGCCGCGTCGTCGCCGTGACGGACTGGGCCGGCGCTCGCGTCGCGGACCCCGCGGACGACCTCGCGTGGCTGCTCGTCTCCGCGCCGCCCGAGGCGATCGACTCGATCATGGAGGCGTACCAGCTGCGCCGCACCGAGCTCACCGACAAGCACCTCGTGGACCGCGCGCTCCTCGTCGGCGAGCTCGCGCTCGCGCGCTGGCTCCTGCACGGCGTGCGGCACGGGCTCGACGACGTCGTCGCCGACGCGCTCGACATGCTGGCCGACCTCGACGACGCCACGCAGGACGCCGACGACTGACCCGGCCCGGCGTCCCGGCGCACGACGCCCGCGCCCGCGGGTCCTCCGTGGGTCAGCCCGCGAGCAGCGCCTCGATCTCCTCCTCGCCGAGGAGCCGCCGCGGGCGCACGGTCTCGTCGGACGCGACGTAGTAGAACGCGGCGTTCACCTTCTCGAGCGGCAGCCCCGTCCACCGCGACCACGCGAGCCGGTAGACCGCGAGCTGCACCTCGCGCACGCTGCGCGCGGCGACATCCGTGGGCGCCCGTCCCGTCTTCCAGTCGACGACCACGACGGCGTCGCGCGCGCCTCCGGCGTGCTCCGGCCGCTCGGGGAACACCGCGTCGATGCGCGAGCGCAGCACCGTGTCGCCGACCGGGGTCTCGACGTCGACCTCCACCGCGACGGGGGTCCGGGTGGCCCACTCGGAGGCGAGGAACGTCCGCTGCAGGGTCTCGAGGTCCGCGTCCGGGTCGAGGTCGTCGTCGTCCGCGCCGGGGAGGTCCTCGACGTCCAGGAGCGACGACGTCGTGAAGTAGCGCTCGGCCCACAGGTGGAACCGCGTGCCCCGGCGCGCGTGCACGGTGGGCTCGACCGGGACGGGGCGCCGCAGGTGCAGCGCGTACTCGTCGCGGTCGGCCGCGAGCCGCACCAGGCTCGACGCCGACACGTGCGCCGGGAGCTCGACCTCGCGGCCGGAGCGCTCGGCCCGCTCCGCGAGCAGGACCCGGGCGAGCGCGACGAGGTCGCGGCCCTCGGCGTCCATGAGCACGCCCACGGGCGCGGTGAGACCCGCGGGGCCGCCCCCGCCCCCGCGGGACTCCGCGGGGTGCGCCTCGTCGTCGTCCACGGCGACCCCGGTGGGCGCCGCGTCACGGGCGCCGGCACCGGACGTCGTGCCCCCTCGGGTGCGGGCCGCGCGGTCGAGGGCAGCCCGCTCGACGGCTGCCGCGGTCCGGCGCAGGACCGCGCGTGCCGACCCGACGGGGGCGTCGTCAGGCACCGGCCACTCGCCGGTCACCTCGGCGTCCTCGAGCGGGTTGGTGTCGTCGGGCCCGGGCGGGGCCGACCAGCCGTCCGCCGCCACGACCCCGGACTCCACGAGCTCGAGGAGGAACGGCGAGAGCACGCGCGGGCGCGAGCCCGTCTGCCACCACGACGCCGTGAGGTACAGCTCACGGCGCGCCCGGGTGAACGCGACGTAGGCGAGCCGGCGCTCCTCCGCGAGCTGGTGCTCGCCGCTCGCCGCCCGGAACTCGTCGCGCCGCGCCACGAGCTCCTTGGTGTCCGACGCGAGGTCGAAGCGGAACTCCGGCAGGTCGGCGGCGTCGCCGCGCAGCGGGTACGGGAGCTGGCTCACGTCGGTGAGCCACCCGCTGTCCGCGCGCACCCCCGAGGACGACTGCGCCGTCGTCGGGAACACGCCGTCGACGAGGCCGGGGACGACGACGACGTCCCACTCGAGACCCTTCGCGGCGTGCGCGGTGATGACCTGCACGGCGTCCGGGTCCGGCTCGCGCACCGGCAGGTCCAGCCCGTTCTCGCGCGTCGAGGCGACGCCGAGCCACGCGAGGAACGCACCGAGCGTCACGACGTCCGCCGTCTGGGTGAACGTCGCGGCGACGTCGCGGAAGGCGTCGAGGTGCTCGCGCGCCCGGTCGCTCACGGCCTCCGGGTCGGCGAGCCGGCGCGACGCGAGCAGCGCCTCGTTCGTCACGGCCTCGACGTCGAGACCGAGCGCGCGCTCCGCCTCGACGACGAGCTCCGGCAGCGACAGGTAGGTGAGCCCGCGCAGCGCCCGCAGGGTGCGCGACAGCGCCGCGAGGCGAGCGCGCCCCGGCGCCGTGAGCGTGCGACCGTCGCCGGCGGGCTCGCCCGGGTCCGGCAGGTCGTCCAGGGCGTCCACGATCGAACGGTGGTCGGCGACGTCGCCCTCGACGACCACGAGGTCCGCGCCCTCGCCGTCCGCCGCAACCGCGCGCCGGCGCGACCCGAGCGCGCCCTCGTGCCGCGCGAGGTCCGCGGCGCGGCTCCCCAGGGCGTGCAGGTCCGCCGACCCGAGGTTGAGCCGGGGCCCCGTGAGGAGCCGGACGAGCGCGTCGCCGCGCGACGGGTCGTGCACGGCCTCGAGGAGCGCGACGACGTCGACGACCTCCGGCGTCGTGAGCAGACCACCGAGGCCGACGACCTCGACGGGCAGTCCCCGGCGGCGCAGCGCGACCTCGACCGCGGCGAACTGGCTGCGCTTGCGGCACAGGACCGCCGCGGTGACGCGCCCGCCCGGGGCGCCCGCGGGCCGCCAGCGTGCCGCGACGAGCTCGGCGACGGCCGCGGCCTCCTCCTCGGCCGTCGCCGCCACGTGCGCCGACACCGTGCCTGTGCCGGCGCCCGGGCGCAGCGCGAGCGCCGGGACCTCGACCCGGTCGCGTCCCGCCCCCGCTGCGCTGCGCAGCGGGCCCGCGGTGACGTTCGCCGCCGCGAGCACCGCGGCGTCGTTGCGCCACGACGTCGACAGGAAGCGCACCGTCGACCGGTCGCCCGTCACCCGCGGGAACCGCTCGGGGAACCGCGCGAGGCCGCCCGCGCTCGCGCCGCGCCAGCCGTAGATCGACTGGTGCGGGTCGCCGACGGCCGTCACCGGGTGCCCGCCGCCGAACAGGCCCGCGAGGAGCTCGACCTGCGCGTGCGACGTGTCCTGGTACTCGTCGAGCAGGACGACGCGGAACCGCGCCCGCTCCGTCTCCCCCACGACCGGGACCTCGCGCGCGAGGCGGGCCGCGAGCGCCACCTGGTCGCCGAAGTCGAGGGAGTCCGTGGCGCGCTTGCGCCGCCGGTACTCCGCGACGACGTCGAGCAGCCGGACGCGCTCGGCGACGTCGCCGACGAGCTTCTCGACCTCCTTGGTCCGGGCCTTCTGCCGCGGCCCGAGCGGCAGCGCGTCGAGCTGCTCGACGATGTCGGCGAGACGGTCCCGGGCCTCGCCCGGCTCGAGGAGGTGCTCGCCGAGCGCGCCGGACAGCCCGAGCACCGCGGCGACGACCGTGCTCAGCGCGCGGTCGGTGCCGAGGTCGTCGTCCCACCCCTCCACGACCTCGGACGCGAGCTGCCACTGCTGCGCCTCGCCGAGGAGCCGCGCGCCGGGCTCGACGCCCACGCGCAGGCCATGGTCGCCGACGAGCGAGGCGGCGTACGCGTTGTAGGTGGCGACCGTGGGCCGGTCGAGCAGCGAGAGGGCGGACGACGCGCCGCCCCGGGCGCGCGCGAGCTGCGCGAGCCGCACCTGGACGCGCTCGGACAGCTCGCCCGCCGCCTTGCGCGTGAAGGTCAGGCCGAGCACCGCGTCCGGCGCGACGAGCTCGTTCGCGATGAGCCAGACGACGCGCGCCGCCATGGTCTCCGTCTTGCCCGAGCCTGCCCCGGCGACGACGAGCGTCGGCTCGAGCGGTGCCTCGATCACCTCGACCTGCTCCGGCGTCGGGCGGGGCCGGCCCAGCAGGTCCGCGATCCGCGTCGCGGACAGCGTCGGGCGCGACGGCTCGGCCGTGCCGGCCGTCGTGACCTCGGGCGCGACCACGACGCCGTCGGCGGCGACCAGCCGGACCGACGGCGTCGGCTCCGGGAGCTCGAACAGCTCGCTGCTCACGCGACCACCCTCCTGCCCTCGGGCTGCACCGGGCACGCGCGCCGCACCGGGCACATCTCGCACAGCCCGTTCTGGCGGGCCGTGAACGTCGCCGCCGACATCGTCCCCGCGGCCTCCTCGACGAGGTCGCGCGCCCAGCTCGAGCCGTCGGGTGCCGGGTCGAGCGCGGGCTGCGGGACGACGGCAGGGCCGACGTGCGTGCTGCCCACGTAGACGAGCTGCGCCCCCGCGCTCCGCGTCCCCTCCGGCACGTCGAGCGCGCCCGCCTCGACCGCGAGCTGGTACGCGCCGAGCTGCGGGTGCTCGGCGCCCTCCGCCTTGGTCGCGGTACGCCGTCCCGTCTTGAGGTCGACGACGCGGACCTTGCCCTCCCCCGCGGCCTCGACCCGGTCGATCGTCCCGCGCAGGCGCGCCCGCCCCACGGTCACGTCGAACGTCGGCTCGACGAGGAGCGGCTCGCCCGCCTGCGCCACGTAGGCCGCGAGCTTCTCGATCATGCGCTCCGCACGACGGCGGAGCTGGCGCGTCGGCCAGCCCTCCGGCAGCGCCAGCTCCGCCCAGCGGCGGTCGAGCTCCGCGCGCAGCTCGGCGAGCGAGCCCGACGGGTGGGTCTCCGCGATCGAGTGCACGAGCGTACCGAGGCTCTGGTGCGTCGCGTCCGGCGCCGTGCCGCCCGCGGCCTCGAGCGACCACCGCAACGGACAGGTCGAGACGGTCTCGACCTTCGACGGCGACACCGTGACCATCTCCTCCGCACCGCGCAGGGGTGCGGCGCTCGACACGCCCGCGACGCCGTACCAGGTCTCGGGGCGGGCCTCCGCGACACCGAGCTCGCCCAGGTCGGCCAGGAGCGTGGCCGCGGCGACCGCGCGCGCGTCCAGCGCGCCGTCCTCGGCGAACCCGCCCGGGCCGGCCTCGCGAGCCGCCGCCTCGACGAGCACGCCGCGCGCGACGGCGACGAGCCCTCGCAGGTCCAGCGGGGCACCGACGCGCACGTGACGGCGCGCGTCCGGGTCCTCGCCGGGTGCCGGGGCGGCGCCCGGCCCACCCGTCGCCGCCGGCCGCGGGGACCCGCCGTCGGGCCCGTCGGTGCCGTCCGGGCCCGCGCCCGGCCCCTCGGGAGCGGCGGGCGGGACGACGAGGTCGCAGAACACCGACGGCGCCTCCTCCGCGTCCTCGACCGCCGTCACCACGAGCCGCCGGGTCGCGCGCGACGTCGCGACGACGAACGCGCGCAGCTCGTCCGCGAGCACCTGGGCGCGCGCCTGGGACCCGACGCCGTGCGCGTCGTGCGCACGGCCCGCGAGGAGCTCGACGAGCGCCTGCGACCCGAGCAGCGAGTCGCGCAGGCGCAGGTCGGGCCAGACGCCGTCCTGCACGCCCGCGACCACGACGACGTCCCACTCGCGCCCCGCGGCGCCCGCGGGCGTCAGCGCCGCCACGGCGTCGGCACCGCTCGCGCTCGCCGCGAGCGAGTCCGCGGGCAGGTCCTGCGACGCGAGGTACTCGACGAACGCCTCGGCCGGCGCGCCGGGCATGCGGTCCACGAACGTCTCCGCCGCGCGGAAGAGCGCGAGCACCGCGTCGAGGTCGCGGTCCGCGCGCGCCCCGGCCGGTCCGCCGTCGAGCGCCGCCGACCGCCACCGCTCCGCCAGACCGGTCGCCGCCCACACCGCCCACAGCACGGTCTGCGCTGTCGCGCCGGGCTCGGCCGCCGCCGCCCGGCCCGCCGCGAGCGCGCGCGCGACGGCGGCCGGCCCGCGACGCACGGTGGGCGGGAGCGTCGCCGCGCGTGCCGGGTCCAGCAGCAGCTCGACGAGCAGCGCGTCCGACGAGCGCCCGCCCCCGCCCTCGAGCTCCTCCGCGCGCAGCGCACGCCGCAGCCGACGGAGCGCGACGACGTCCAGGGCGCCGACCGGCGACGTGAGCAGCGCCGCAGCGGTGAACGGGTCCAGGGCACCGACGTCATCCGCGTCCGCGACGCACACGCGGACCGCGGCGAGCAGCGGCGCGACGGCCGGCTCGTCCCGCAGCGGGACGTCGGAGCCGAGCAGCGTGACCGGCACCGAGGCGGCGACGAGCTCGCGGCGCAGCGCCGCGAGGCGGGTCCCGGTGCGGGAGACGACCGCCATCCGGTGCCACGGGGTGCCGTGCAGCAGGTGCTCGGCCCGCAGCTCGCGCGCCACGAACGCGGCCTCCTGCGCGACGGCGGAGAGCACGACGACCTGGACGGGCGCGGCAGCGCCGGGCTCGCCGCCCGACCCGGTCTCCCGGGGTGCGCCCACCTGACCGGACGCGTCGGCGGCGCCGCCCGCCACGTCGACCGGCACGCCCCGGGGCGCAGCGCCGCGGTGCACAGCACCGGCGACGGTGCCGACCTGCGCGGCGACCCGGCGCGTCACGTCCCGCAGCGCGGCATCCTGCCGCCACGCCGTGCCGAGCACGGCCACGCGCGCGCCGAGCTCGCCCCGCCGGGCCCCGTCCCGGCGCGCGGGGGCCGAGGCGCGACCGACGAGTCCCGGGCTCGCGCCGCGGAACGTCTGCACCGCGGAGTCGGGGTCGCCGAGCAGCACGAGCCGTGCGCCGTCGTCGGCCAGCACGTGCAGGAGGCGCGCCGTCGCGACCGTGGCCTCCTGGTAGTCGTCGACGACGACGAGGTCCCAGCGCGGCCGGGCGGCGTCGGGCACCTCGTCGTCCCACGCGAGGAGGGCCTCGGCCGCCTCGTCGACCACGATCGCCGGGTCGAACCGGGCGCCCGCGTCCGGCGTCCCCGAGCGCAGCGCGGTCACGTCGAGGTACTCCGCGAAGAGCTGGGCGCCCAGCGACCACTCCGGCCGCTCGTAGCGGTCGCCCAGCGCGGCGAGGTCCGCGGGCGTCAGGCCGCGCTCGGCGGCACGCATGAGGAGGTCGCGGAGCTCCTGGCGCAGGCCCCGGAGCCCGAGCGCCTCCTCCGGCAGGCCGGGCGGCAGGACCAGCGGCGAGCCCAGGTGCGCGAGGTCGCCCTCGAGGTGGCCCTCCAGCAGCTCGGAGAGCACGAGGTCCTGCTCCGGTCCGGAGATGAGCGTCGGGACGGGCTCCCCCAGCGCGGCCGCACGTTCGCGCAGCACGGCGAAGGCCGCCGACGCCGCGGTGCGCACCATCGGTGCCCCGACGGTGCGCCGCGCGCGGGCCGACAGGCGGTCGCGGAGCGCCGCCGCCGCGCGGCGCGACGAGGCGAGGAGCAGGACACGCTCGGGGGCGAGGCCGTCGGCGAGCGCCGCGAGCACGACCTCCTGCGCGACGAGCGTCTTCCCGGTGCCGGGCGCCCCGACGACGAGCGTGGCCCCCGGGCCCGCGGCCGCGGCGAGCGCCGCCCGCTGGGAGTCGTCGAGCGTGACGTCGGCCTCGTGGTCGCGAGGCCGCGCGACGAGGCGAGGGGCGGTCGTCCGGGGCACGGACCCGATCCCATCACGTGCCACCCACACCGCGGGCATCGCCGACGGCGCGGCGAGGCCGCCGCTACGGCACGGGCCACCCGTTGGTCAGGCATCCCTGTGCCGAGATCGACTGCTGCACCATCACCGGCGCGACGGCGCCCGGGGCCGGGCAGTCCTCGTGGCCGTGCCCGAGCACGTGACCCACCTCGTGGTTCACCAGGTACTGGCGGTACGTCGCGACGTCGTCACCGAAGTCGGGGGCGCCGAGCACCCAGCGCTCGAAGTTGAGCACCGCGACCCCGGTCACGGAGTTGCCGCACGAGTACGTCCCCTCCGTCGCGAGCGGCGCGCACAACCGGTCGGTCGTCGCGGGGCTCGCGAGCACGACGCGGATCGACGCGTCGTCGGCCGCCGTCCGGGAGAACGTCACGCCGTCGGGGCCGGACCACCCGCGCGGGTCGTTGAGCGTGGCGAGCACCGCCGTCGCGAGGACCTCGCCGTCCACGGGCAGGCCCTGCTCGACCTCGACCCGCACGGACCGCACGGTGCCCGTCCCGGGGGCCGGGGCCTCGCCCGGGACGACGTCGAGCGTGCCCCCGAGGTCGGGCGCGACGACGACCTCGCCCACGAGCCCGGAGCCCGGCTCCGCGACCGGCTCCGCGGGCGTCGTCGGCGTGGGTTCGGGCACCGGCTCCGCCTCGGCCGCCGGCGGCGGCTCCGCAGGAGCGAGCGGCACGACCACGTCCGGGCGCGGCGCGACACGCTCGCGGAGCTCCGGCCCCTGCACCACGTCGCCCGCGCGCTCCGCGCCGGACCGGCTCGCCGTGTCGGCCTCGTCGCGGACCGGAGCGGGCGGGTCCTCGCGGTCCGCCGAGACGGGCGCGGTCACGCTCGGGACGTCCCACACCTCCGCCGTCGCGGCGCCGCCGCCGAACCCGACCACGAGGCAGGCGGCGACCGCCGCACCGTGCCGCACGCCCCGCGAGGAGCGCTGCACGCGAGCTGACGACGGCCGGTTCGGGGGGGTATGTCTGTCGGGCACCCGCCCATCGTCCCACTCCTCGCGACGCCCGGTCGACACCGGGCGCCGTTTCCGTATCCTCCCCCCATGACGGGAGCCAGCGAGGGACGCACGCGCGGCACGGCCGGGCCGCCCGTCGCCGCGCGCACCCGGATGCCCCGGGACGAGCGGCGGACGCAGCTCCTGACGATCGCCGAGGAGCTCTTCGCCTCCCACGGCTACCACCACATCTCGATGGACGACATCGCGGACCGCGCCGGGGTCGGCAAGCCCGTGCTCTATCGGCACTTCCCCTCGAAGCTCGACCTCTACCTCGCGCTCATCGACGACCAGGGCGACCGCCTCGTCCGCGCCGTCCACGTCACGCTCGACCCGTTCCGCGAGCCGGCCCCCGGGATCTCCGCGAGCGACCTCGACGCCCTCGCGGTCGACGGTCTCGCCGTCATCGAGGGCATCGTCCGGGCGTACGTCGCCTACGCGCGCACGGCCGGCAGGTCCGCGGCGCTGCTCTTCGAGTCCGACGTCATGCGCGACCCGGTGGTGCGGGCGCGCGTGCTCGCCCCCGACGCCCGCATCGCGGGGGCGTTCGCCGACGTGCTCGTCCGGATCACCGACCTCGACGCCGACGAGGCGCTCGTCGTCTCGCGGACGTGCACGGCCGTCGGCCGCGCGGCCGCGACCGAGGCCGTCCGTCCGGACGGGACGGCGTCGGCCGACGACGTCACCCGGCTCGTCCCGCGCCTGGTCTGGCGCGGCGTGCACGGGATGCTGCGCCGTCCGCGGACCGGAGCCCCGGATGCCTCGGGGGCCCCGTCCGCCGACGTCGCCTCCGGACCGGGCGCGGCGCTCGACGGCTCGACCGCGGGAATCTGACTACTATCGAACGCGTTGTCGCCGGTGGGACGCCCACCGGCGGACCGAGGCCCGTCGTCGCTGCGCCTGGCGCAGCCGCTGTGAGGAGATGTGAGTGGAAGTCACGATCGGTGTGCAGAACCTGGCCCGTGAGCTCGTCGTCGACACGGACCTGTCCGCCGAGGCCGTGGCGACCGCCGTCGCGGACGCGCTCGGCGGCGCCCCCGCCCTCGAGCTCACCGACTCGCGCGGTCGCCGCGTGATCATCCCGACGGCGTCGCTCGGCTACGTCGAGATCGGTACCGAGGAGCAGCGCAAGGTCGGTTTCGGCTCGCTCTGACCGCCACGGCCTGACCGTCGACGAGGCCGCCGTCGCGCCCCCGGGCGCGACGGCGGCCTCGTCATGCCGCCAGACCCAGGCGGTCCATGCGCCGGGAGTGCTCCGCCGTGAGGCGCGAGAAGACCCACGACTGGGTCGCCGGCGCCGGGCCGGTCGACGCGGGCTCGGCCGTCGCGTCGATCCCCGCGGCGACGAGGCGTGCGAGCGCGGGCCGCTGGGCGAGGACGACGCCGACGACGCCCAGCGCCTCGCCGACGAGGCGCCGGCCCCACAGCGCGAGCCGGGACGCGAGCACCGGGTCCGCGGCGGCGGCGTCCGCGATGACCGGGGCGTAGCGCTGCGACGGCGTGTCCTGCGTGAGCGCCTCCACGACGACGTCGCGCGAGCGCTCGTCGAGTCCCTGCGCGGCGAGCAGGCAGAAGTCGTCGGCGACGCCCTGGCCCACGTACCCCTTGAGGATCCCCTCCCACCACGTGCTGGGGCGGGTGCGCGCGTCGAAGTCGTCGAACAGGCCGTCGAAGGCGGTCATGCAGTCGGCGGGGTCCCCGCCCAGCTCGTCCACGCGGACGAGGACGCGCTCCTGCCGGTCGAGCATCGCCGCCGCGAGCCGCGAGAGCGCCTGCCGCTGACGCAGCGTCGGCGCGTGCGCGGCATCGCCCGCGAGGCGGCCGAAGCTCGCGAGCTCGGTGTACGCGACGAGCCCGAGCAGCTCCACCGCGTCGGCGTGGTCCGCCGTGGACAGGGTCGTGGGGCTCGCGTGCTCGGCGTCGCTCATCGGGCCAGGATAGTTCTCCGATATCATGGCGGGCGTACATCGGTTGCCCGGTCGTCCAGACCTCACGCTCGTCACGCGAACGACGACGGCACGGCACGGTCCGCAGCGCGGACCGGGCCACGACATTCACGATCGGCTGCCGGCCACGAGGCGCGTACGACCGCGACCGGGAGTCCCTCCCGGTGCCGGGCCCACGGCGGGCCCGCGGACGGTCGCGCGTGCCCGAACGAGACAGAGGCACCAGTGACCACCACAGACGCGACCAGCACCGACGCGACTCCTGACGTGAGCGCGGACGCGACCACCGTCGCCGCCAGCGTCCACGCGGACAACACCACCTTCGCCGACTTCGGCGTGCGTCAGGAGATCGTCGACGCGCTCTCCGACGCGGGGATCGTCCAGCCCTTCCCCATCCAGGCGATGACGCTGCCCGTCGCCATGTCCGGCCACGACATCATCGGCCAGGCCAAGACCGGTACGGGCAAGACCCTCGGCTTCGGCGTGCCGCTGCTGCACCGCGTCGTCGCCCCGGGCGAGCCCGGGTTCGACGAGCTCCCCTCCCCCGGCAAGCCGCAGGCGCTCGTCGTCGTCCCGACGCGCGAGCTCGCCGTCCAGGTCGCGAACGACCTCACCACGGCCTCCAAGCGCCGCTCGGTGCGCATCGTCCAGCTCTACGGCGGCCGCGCGTACGAGCCCCAGGTCGAGGCGCTGACGCGCGGCGTCGAGGTCGTCGTCGGCACCCCCGGCCGCATGATCGACCTCATGAACCAGGGCCACCTCAACCTCACGCGCGCCGCGACCGTGGTCCTCGACGAGGCGGACGAGATGCTCGACCTCGGCTTCCTCCCGGACGTCGAGAAGATCCTGGCCCGCACGCCCGCGCAGCGGCACACGATGCTCTTCTCGGCGACCATGCCGGGCGCCGTCGTCTCGATGGCGCGCCGCTACATGAAGCAGCCGACGCACATCCGGGCGAACGACCCGGACGACGGCGGCCAGACGGTCAAGAACATCGAGCAGGTCGTCTACCGCGCGCACGCGCTCGACAAGGTCGAGATGCTCGCGCGCATCCTCCAGGCCGACGGCCGCGGCCGCACCATCGTGTTCGCGCGGACCAAGCGCACCGCGGCGAAGGTCGCCGACGAGCTCGTCGACCGCGGCTTCGCGGCCGGCTCGATCCACGGCGACCTCGGTCAGGGCGCGCGCGAGCAGGCGCTGCGCGCGTTCCGCAACGGCAAGATCGACGTGCTCGTCGCGACCGACGTCGCGGCGCGCGGCATCGACGTCGAGGACGTCACCCACGTCGTCAACTACCAGTGCCCCGAGGACGAGAAGACCTACCTGCACCGCACCGGCCGCACCGGCCGCGCGGGCAACAAGGGCACCGCGGTCACGTTCGTCGACTGGGACGACATCCCCCGCTGGTCGCTCATCGACAAGGCCCTCGACCTCGGCATCCCCGAGCCGGTCGAGACGTACTCGAGCTCACCGCACCTGTACACGGACCTGCACATCCCCGAGGGCACCAAGGGTCGTCTCCCCCAGGACCGGCGCACCCTCGCCGGGCTCGACGCGGAGGAGATCGAGGACCTCGGCGAGACCGGCAAGCGGCACACGCCGGCCGGCGGGTCCCGCGGGCGCCAGGGCGGCCGGTCCGACGGTGGGCACCGCCGGGGCGAGCAGGGCGACCGCGGCCGCTCGGGCGGCCAGGGCCGTTCGGGCGGGCGTCGCGCAGAGGGCGAGCGCTCGGGCGGCCGTCCCGAGGGCGAGCCGACCGACGCCACCGCGGGCGCGCCGTCCGGGAACGCGCCGTCCGAGGGCGGCGAGCGCCGTCGTCGGTCCCGGAACCGTCGCCGCACGCGCGGCGGTCGCCCCGTCGAGCAGCAGGGCGGCGCCGAGTCGGCCGCCCAGCCCGCGGAGTAGCCCGGGCCGAGCAGTCCGGAGCCCGACGACGAACCCCGGGTCTCTCCTCACGGTCACCGTGCCGTGGGGAGCGATCCGGGGTTCGTCGCGTCGGGGGGCCGGTCAGTGCACGTGCGCGTCCCGACCCGCGAACCACACGGCGACGCCCTGGACGGCGGCCGCGGCGACGAGCAGGAGGATCGGCAGCGTCCACGCGCCGGTCGCGTCGTGCGCGAGGCCGAGGCCGAGGGGCCCGGTCGCGGCGAGCAGGTAGCCCGCGCTCTGCGCCATGCCGGAGAGCTCGGACGTGTGGGCGGCGTCTCGGGCCCGCAGGGCCATGAGGGTGAGCGCGAGGCTGATGCCGCCGCCCTGGCCGAGGCCCACGAGCACGACCCAGAGCGCCGCGGCGCCGGGGGCGAGGGCCAGCCCGAGCAGGCCGGACCCGACGAGCACGACGAGCACGATCCCGATGCCCCGCTGGCGGCGCATGCGTCCGGCCAGCACCGGGGTCACGAACGACCCGAGGATGCCCGCCAGGTTGCACAGCGCGAGGAGCCAGCCGCCTGCCTCCGGCGTCCGGCCGAGCGCGACCATGATCTCCGGGAGCCAGGCGTTGACGGCGTAGAACGACAACGACTGCATGCCCATGACGACCGTGACCGCCCAGGCGAGCGGGCTCCGCCACACCGCGGAACGGGCGACCCCTGCGCCGGCGCCCGCGCCGAACGCCGTCGCCCCGGCCGGGTCGGGCCGCAACGCGCGCGGCACCCACACGAGCACGCCGAGGACGGCGAGCACGCCCCAGGTCGCGAGCGCCCCGCGCCAGTCGAGACCGGCCGCAGCCGCGACCGGGAGCGTCAGCCCGGCGGCGAGCGCCGCGCCACCGGACAGCGCCATCGAGTACAGCCCGGTCATGAGGCCGATGCGGTCGGCGAAGTCGCGCTTGATGAGCGCGGGCAGCAGGACGTTCCCCAGGCCGATCGCGCACCCGGCGACCACGGTCCCGGCGAAGAGCCCCCACGTCTCGGGGACGAGCCGGAGCGCGAAGCCGACGCACAGCACGACGAGGCTCACGAAGAGCGCGCGCTCGAGCCCCCAGCGCCGCGCGAGCACGGGCGCGAGCGGGGCGAGGAGCCCGAAGCAGAGGACGGGCAGCGTCGTGAGCACGCCCGCCGCCGCCGCGCTGAGCCCCAGGTCGGCGCGGATCTCGCCGAGCACGGGCGAGATCGAGACGACGGCGGGGCGCAGGTTGAGCGAGGCGAGGACGATCGCGACGACCGCCCCCACCCCCAGCGGACGGCGCAGCCCGCTCACGCGTCGACCTCCCCGGCTCCCGCACGACCGGGGCCTTCCGCGGCAGCCTCCACGAGCTGCGCGCGCACGGCGTCGATCGTCGCGGTCACCGCGCGCTCGGCCGCGTCGGCGTCGCCCGCCCGGATCGCGGCCACGACCTCCTCGTGGCCGGGGACGTCGCGGTGGTGGCGGCGCCGCTCCCCCGTCGGGAAGGTCCGGACGAGCGCGTGGTCGAGGCCGTCGTACAGGTCGGCGAGCAGCGGGTTGCCGGCGGCCCGCACGACCTCGGCGTGGAACGCGACGTCGGCGGCCTGGAACGCGTCCTCGTCCGCGTCGCGGGCCGCGGCCTGGGCCGCGAGCGCGGCGTCGAGCCGGGCGAGCGCGCCCGCGTCGCGCCGTCCCGCCGCCGCCCGCGCCGCACCCCGCTCGAGGATGCCGCGCACGTCGAGCACGTGGAAGGCGTCGGTGGTCCGCGCGCGGCGGGCCAGGGCGGCGTCGAGGCCGTCGGCCGCGCGGACGTAGGTGCCGTCGCCGCGCCGGGGCTCGAGCACGCCCGCGTGCTCGAGCGCGCGCACCGCCTCGCGCACGGTGTTACGACCCACGCCGAGCTCGGCGACGAGCTCCGGCTCGGGCGGGATCCGCGTGCCGACGGGCCACTCACCCCGTGCGACGCGCTCGCTGAGCCGTTCGACGACGAGCTCGGACACCTTGCGGGGCGGGACGATCGGCTGACTCACGGAAAGAACCTAACATCCCCTGTTTGATCGGGGCGACGAGGGCGGGCCGTACGGGGTCTCTCGTACGGGGATTGACCAGCAGGCGGCGCCAGGAGGACCTTGCGCGGGACCGCTCCTCGACGACGAAAGCGAGACCGCCATGGACCCCATCACCCCACGACGCCGACGGCTGCGCAGGCTCCTCGCGCTCGTCGCCTCGGCGACGCTCGTCGGGACGCTGCTCACCGGGACCACCACCGCCACCGCCGCGGACACCGAGCTCGCCGTCAACGGCGGGTTCGAGTCGGGGCTGTCCGGCTGGACCTGCTCGGGCTCGACCGGTCAGGCGACCACGAGCCCGGTCCGCACCGGCAGCGGTGCGCTGCGGGCCACGCCCGCGGGCGCGGACAACGCACGCTGCTCGCAGCCCGTGACCGTGCGGCCCTCCTCGACCTACACGCTCAGCGCGTGGGTCCAGGGTGCGTACGTGTACCTCGGGGCGAGCGGCGCGACCGCGCAGGACGTCTCCACCTGGACGCCCTCGGCTTCGACCTGGCAGCGCCTCAGCCTGACGTTCACCACCTCGGCGACGGCCACGGCGGCGACGATCTACCTGCACGGCTGGTACGGCCAGCCGGCCTACGTCGTCGACGACGTCAGCCTCGTCGGCCCGGGCGGCGGCACGACGCAGCCGCCCACACCCACCGGCCTCACCGCCGGCACCCCGACGGCCAGCAGCGTGCCCCTCACGTGGGGCGCCGTGACCGGCGCCACCGGCTACGCCGTCTACCGCGACGGCACGAAGGTCGCGACCACCACGACCCCGTCCACGACCGTCACCGGGCTCGCCGCCTCCACCGCCTACTCCTTCCAGGTCACGGCGACCAACAGCGCCGGCGAGTCCGCCCGCTCCACCGCCGTCACCGCGACCACGACCGGCGGCACGACGCAGCCGCCGGCCACCCCGACCGGCCTCACCGCCGGCAGCCCCACCGCCAGCAGCGTGCCCCTCACGTGGGGCGCCGTGACCGGCGCCACCGGCTACGC
Organism: Cellulosimicrobium sp. E-16; assembly: GCF_049913115.1. Classification (NCBI taxonomy): domain Bacteria; kingdom Bacillati; phylum Actinomycetota; class Actinomycetes; order Micrococcales; family Promicromonosporaceae; genus Cellulosimicrobium; species Cellulosimicrobium sp. E-16. The sequence continues at coordinate 1,446,692 of NZ_CP183974.1, read as the reverse complement.
CGTCTACCGCGACGGCACGAAGGTCGCGACCACCACGACCCCGTCCACCACCGTCACCGGGCTCGCCGCTGCCACCGCCTACTCCTTCCAGGTCACCGCCAGCAACGGCTCCGGCGAGTCCGCCCGCTCCACCGCCGTCACCGTCACGACGGCCGACGGCGGCGGCACCGGGGGCGACCTCCCGCCGCACGCGCTCGTGGGCTACCTGCACACGTCGTTCGCCAACGGCTCGGGCTACACCCGCATGGCGGACGTCCCGGACTCGTGGGACGTCATCAACCTCGCGTTCGGCGAGCCGACGTCCGTCACGTCCGGGGACATCCGGTTCAGCCTGTGCCCGCAGACCGAGTGCCCGAACGTCGAGTCGGTCGCGGAGTTCAAGGCCGCCGTCGCCGCGAAGCGTGCGGCGGGCAAGAAGGTGCTCCTGTCGATCGGCGGGCAGAACGGGCAGGTGCAGCTCACGACGACCGCCGCGCGCGACGCGTTCGTCGCCTCCGTGAGCTCGATCATCGACACCTACGGGCTGGACGGGGTCGACATCGACTTCGAGGGCCACTCGCTGTACCTGAACACGGGCGACACGGACTTCCGCAACCCGACCACGCCGGTGATCGTCAACCTCATCTCCGCGCTCAAGTCGCTCGCGGCGCGCTACGGCGACGACTTCGTGCTGACCATGGCCCCGGAGACGTTCTTCGTCCAGAACGGCTACCAGTTCTACGGCTCCGGCCCGTGGGGCGGTCAGGACCCGCGGTGCGGCGCATACCTGCCGGTCATCCACGCGCTGCGCGACGACCTGACGCTCCTGCACGTCCAGGACTACAACTCGGGCCCGATCATGGGGCTCGACGACCAGTACCACACCATGGGCGGCGCGGACTTCCACATCGCCATGACGGACATGCTGCTCACCGGCTTCCCGGTCGCGCGCGACACGTCCAAGGTGTTCCCCGCGCTGCGCCCGGACCAGGTCGCGATCGGCCTGCCGGCGAGCACGCACGCGGGCAACGGTCACACCGCGCCCGCCCAGGTCAACCAGGCCCTGGACTGCCTCACGAAGGGCACGGGCTGCGGGTCCTACCAGACCCACGGGCGCTGGCCCGCGTTGCGCGGCCTCATGACGTGGTCGATCAACTGGGACCGCTACAACGGCTGGGAGTTCTCCCGGAACTTCGACGCCTACTGGCCCTGACGACCCGCCGCGACGAACCGGCCGTGACAGCCGGCGTCCGGGGGCCGCGACCCCGGACGCCGGCCGTCCGCCTCAGTCGTCCCAGCGCACGTCGTGCACGCGGTTCCACCCGATGCCCGCGGCGTCCCAGCGGGGGGCCAGCCGCACGATCCGTGCCTCGAAGTCCTCGTAGTCGCGGTCGGCCTGGGCGGTCCACGCCACCTCGGCGAGCGCGGGCAGGCGGGGGAAGGTCATGTAGTGCACGTAGACGTCGACGTCGACGAACTCGTCGGTGCTCGTCGGCAGGTGCGTGAGGCTGTCCGGGTAGGAGCGGTCCGACCACAGGGGTGCCTCGACCCCCGCGACACGTCCGGCGACGTCGACCTTCCGCTCCGGGTCGAGGGTCGACGTCAGCTCCGTCTCGGGGTCCCACGAGTACGCGCGCTCGAGGTCGATCCGCGCGGCCCACTCCAGCCCGTACGGGGTGAGGTCGTCGTACTTCATGTCGAGGTACGTCCGGTCCGCGGGCGACATGACGAGGTCGGCACCCGCGGCGAGCGCCGCGCGGACCTCCTGGACGTCCGCGGTCTCCCGCGCGGTCCCGATGAGCCCCTGGTTGCGCTCGCCCACGCCCCAGTACTGGATGAGGCTGCCCTCCGGCAGGGTCGTCCCCTGCGCCCACTGGTGCCAGCCCATGACCGTGCGCCCGTGCTCCTCCGCCACGATCTCGTTCGCCGCCGCGGTGTAGTTCTCGTACCACCCCTCGGCGGGGCTCGGGGCCTCGTCCCCGCCCAGGTGGACGTACGGGCCCGGGTTCTGCGCGACCACGGCCGCGAGGACGGTGTCGAGGTACTCCCGGACCGCCGGCATGTTCTCGTCGCTCGAGCAGATCATGGGGTTGTTCACCTCCGGACCCCAGTACGGCTCGCCGGGCGTCCCGTCGCAGCGCAGCGAGCCCAGGACGGACTGCGCGGCGAGCGTGTGCCCGGGCCCGTCGATCTCGGGGACGACGGTGACGAAGCGGTCGGCCGCGTACTCGACGATCTCCGCGTACTCCTCGGGCGTGTAGAACCACGGCCCGCCCGTGCCCGGCGGCCAGCCCTCCTGCGTCCGGCCGCCCACCTGGGTCAGCTCGGGCAGGCCGTCGACCGTGAGCCGCCAGCCCTGGTCGTCGGACAGGTGCAGGTGCAGCACGTTGAGGCGGTAGTCCGCGAGGTGGTCGACGAACCGCTGGACGTCCTCGACCGGGGCGAAACGCCGGGCGACGTCGAGCATCGCGCCGCGGTACGCGTAGCGCGGCTCGTCCGCGATCTCGACCGCCGGCACCTCCCAGGCGACGCCGTCGACGGGGGCGGGCGCCTCGACCTCGGGGGGCAGGAGCTGGAGCAGCGTGCGCGTGCCGCGGTACAGGCCCGCGGGCGTCGTGCTGGCGAGCACGACGCCGTCCTCCCCGGCCTCCAGGGTGTACGCCTCGGCCGCGGGGTCGTCGAGCAGGCCGTGGGGGTCCCAGGACTCGCCGCCCGGCTCGAGCCGGAGCACCACGGCCCCGGCCTCTGCGGCAGGCTCGTCGCCGGCGTCCCGGACGACCGGGAGGTCGAGCGCCGTGGGCGTCCGCAGCTCCTCGGCGAGCAGCTCGCCCACGTGGACCACGCCCTCCTGCCCGACGGCGCTGCCCGCCGCCGCGTCGACGACGACCCGGGTCGCGTCGTCGAGCACGAAGGACGCGGAGTCCGAGACCTCGACCGACGCCGGGAGGGGGACGAGCCCGAGCTCCTGCGCCGTCGGTCCCCCTCCGGGGGCGGCTGTGCAGCCGGAGAGGGTCACGACCCCGCTCACCCCGATCACGGTGAGAACGCCGAGCGTGCGTCGCGCCGAGTGCCTGACAGTATTCATGAGGACCCCTGCCGAACTCGTCGCGCGGACGGCCGTCGTCCGCACCGCTGCCGACCCTAGCGCTCTCCCGCCGGCCTCCGCGAGGCCTTGCGCGGCGCCCCGAGGCGCCGAGTCAGGAGCCGCACCCCGGCACGACCCGCGGCGCAGCGGGCGTCAGGCCGCCTGGACGAACTGCGTGACGGCGTCGGCGACGAGCTGGACCGCGATGGCCGCGAGCAGGAGACCGGCGATGCGCGTGACGAGGATGGTCCCGGAGTCGCCGAGCACGCGGTTGATGACGTTCGCGAAGCGCATGGAGAGCCAGAGGCACACGTGCACCGCGACGACGCCGGCGACGATCGCGACCCACTCCGCGACGCCGCCCCCGCGCTCCCCCGCGCGCTGGACGAACACCATGGTCGCGACGATCGCGCCCGGGCCCGCGAGCAGCGGCGTCCCGAGCGGCACGAGCGCGACGTTGACGCCCTTGTTGCCCGACGGCTGCGGCTCCTCCATCTTGCCCGTGAGGAGCTCCATCGCGACGAGGAGCAGCAGCAGGCCACCCGCGGTCTGGAGCGCGGGCAGCGAGATGTGCATGTAGCTGAGGATCTGCTGGCCGAACGCCGCGAACGCCACGATCACGCCGAACGCGACGAGGATCGCGGTGCGCGCCGCCTGGTTGCGCTGCTTGGCACCCATCGCGCTCGTCAGGCCCAGGAACACCGGCACGGTGCCGGGCGGGTCCATGATGACGAACAGGGTGACGAAGACCTCCGTGAAGAGCCGGACGTCGAAGAGCTCGCTCATCGTCCGATCATCGGATCACGTCCAACTGTCCCAGCTCCTCGATCTGCTCCAGCACGGTCGGTGCTGTCGTGTTCTCCCCGAGCCGGTTCGGTTTGCCGGCCCCGTGGTAGTCGCTCGACCCGGTGACGAACAGGCCCAGGGTGCGGGCCAGGTCCTCGAGCCGTGCGCGCTGACGCTCGTCGTGGTCGCGGTGGAACACCTCGAGCCCGGCGAGGCCCGCCGCGGTCATCTCCTCGATCACCGCGTCGGACACGACGCGCCCTCGACCGTCCGCGCCCGGGTGGGCGAAGACGGGCACACCGCCCGCGGCACGGATCCCCCGCACCGCCGCGACGGCGTCGGGCGCGTAGTGGGGCACGTAGTACGGGGTGTCGGTGGCGAGGATCGTCGCGAACGCCGCCGAGCGGTCGGGCGACAGCCCTGCGGCGACGAGCGCGTCCGCGATGTGCGGCCGCCCGATCGTCGTGCCCTCGACGGTCTGCGCGAGCACATCATCCCACGTGATCGGGTAGTCCTCGGCGATCAGGTCGACCATCCGGCGCGCCCGGCTCGTGCGCGCGTCGCGCGTACGGTCGAGCTCCGCGAGGAGCGCCGCGTGCGCCGGGTCGTGCAGGTAGGAGAGCAGGTGCACGCTGATGCCGCCCGAGCGGGCGGAGATCTCCGCGCCGCGCACGAGCGCGACGCCGTGGCGCAGCGCGGCGTCCGTCGCCTGCGCCCAGCCGGCGGTCGTGTCGTGGTCCGTGAGCGCGACGACGTCGAGCCCGGCCGCGGCCGCGGCCTCGACGACCTCCCCCGGCGCGTCCGTGCCGTCCGACGCGGTCGAGTGGGTGTGGAGGTCGATGCGCACGGGACCCAGGATAGTGACGGGACACCGGGTCGGCGGCACGGGACCCGCACACGATGTGCACACGGGGCGCGGCCCCTCACCACGGCCGTCCCAGGCTGGGGTGCCACAGTCGACCGCGATGACCCCCACGACGCTCTCCGCCGCCGCCCCAGCCCGCTCCGTCCACGGTCCCGCCGACGCACCCGCGAGCGCCCCGCAGGCACCCCCCGGCGTGGTCTTCGTGCACGGCATGCGCACGTCCGGCGCGATCTGGGACCACCAGGTCGAGCACGTGCGGTCGCTGGGCCACGACGCCGTCGCGGTCGACCTGCCCGCGCACGGCACCCGCGCGCACGAGCGCTTCACGCTCGACCGGTCCTTCGAGGTGATCGACGAGGCCGCCGCCTCGTTCGGCCCCGACCGCCGGGTCGTCCTGGTCGGGCTCTCGCTCGGCGGCTACACGTCGCTCGCCTGGGCGGCCCGCCGCCCCGCGAACCTCGCGGGCGTCGTCGCCGCGGCGTGCACGTCCGACCCCAAGGGCAAGCCCGTCGCGCTCTACCGCGACGTCGCGCGCCTCGTCGTCGCGGGCGGGGGCGCCGTGGGGCGCGGTGCCCGCTGGGTCGCGCGCACGAGCGCGGACGCGTGGGGCACGATCGCCCGGAGCGGGCGCTCGCTCCCGGGCGGCGCGGCGTCGTCCTACACGCTCACCGGCCCTGCCGACGCGGGCACGCCGACCCCGGTCGCGCCCGGCTGGCACGTCGTCACCGACGCCCTCACCCAGCTCGCGGGCCGCTCGTGGCTCGCCCACGTGCGCGACGTCGACGTGCCGGTCTGGCTCGTCAACGGCGCCCGCGACCACATGCGGCTCGACGAGCAGCGCTACCTCGCCGCGGCCGCGGACGCCGCGCTCGTCGTCGTGCCGCGCGCCGGCCACGACGTCAACAGCGAGGCTCCCGAGGCGTTCAACCGCGTGCTCGGGCGCGCGCTCGCGGACTTCGGCCGCGTGCGCGGTGCGAGACTGGGGGCATGACCGACGCCACCCCCGTCACGCCCGAGCCCACGTCCGAGACGCCCGACCAGGCCCCCCAGAACGCCGGCGAGGGCCAGGACCTGGCCGCGCGCGGGAGCAACCGCTCGCAGCGCCCGGACTCCGACGCGTTCAAGGCCTTCATCACGAGCGGCTGGGCGCCGCGCGCCGAGCTCGACGTCGAGCCCCTCCCGGCCGCCCCGTACACCGTCGCCCGCCGCGCCGCGCTGTCCGCCCGGTTCCCGGGCGCACGCCTCGTGGTGCCCGCCGGCCCGCTGAAGACGCGCTCGAACGACACCGACTACCGGTTCCGCCCGCACTCGGCGTTCGCGCACCTCACCGGCTACGGCACGGACCAGGAGCCCGACGCGGTGCTCGTGCTGCACCCGGTGGATCCCGGGACCGGCGACGGCGGCTCGGACCACCACGCCGTGCTCTACGTGCGCCCGCTGGCCGCGCGCGACACCGAGGAGTTCTACGCCGACTCGCGCTACGGCGAGTTCTGGGTGGGCGCGCGGCCGTCGCTCGACGACGTCACGACCGCCACCGGTGTCGAGGCCCGCCACGTGGACGAGCTGCGCGACGCGCTCGCGAAGGACGTCGGCCCGGGCGGGGTGACGCTGCTCGTCGTCGCGGGCGCTGACGAGGCCGTCGAGGCGCTCGTCGAGGCGATCCGCGCCGAGGCCGGGCTGGACGACGTCGAGGCCGCCCAGGAGGAGCAGCTCACCGAGGCCGAGTGGCTCGCGCGCGCGGAGGCCGCGTACCGCCGCACGGACGCCGCGCTCGTCGAGGCCGTCTCCGAGCTGCGGCTCGTCAAGGACGCCCACGAGGTCGAGCAGATGCGCGAGGCCGTCGCCGCGACGATCGCGGGCTTCGAGGAGGTCGTCCGGACCTTGGCGCGCGCCGTCGAGCACCGGCGCGGCGAGCGCGTCATCGAGACGACGTTCGACGCGCACGCGCGGCTCGAGGGCAACACGGTCGGCTACGAGACGATCGCCGCGGCGGGCGAGCACGCGACGACGCTGCACTGGATCCGCAACGACGGCGTCGTGCGCACGGGCGAGCTCGTGCTGCTCGACGCGGGCGTCGAGGTCGACTCGCTCTACACCGCGGACGTCACGCGCACGCTGCCCGTGGACGGCGAGTACACCGAGGTCCAGCGCCGCGTGTACCAGGCGGTGCTCGACGCCGCGGACGCCGCGTTCGCCGTCGCCGTGCCGGGCGCGCGCTTCCGCGACGTGCACACCGCCGCGATGGAGGTCATCGCCGCGCGCCTCGAGGAGTGGGGCCTGCTCCCCGTGAGCGCGGCCGAGTCGCTGTCGCCGGACGGGCAGCAGCACCGCCGCTGGATGGTGCACGGCACGAGCCACCACCTCGGCCTGGACGTGCACGACTGCGCCCAGGCGCGCCGCGAGCTCTACCTCGACGGGGTCCTGGAGCCCGGCATGGTCTTCACGATCGAGCCGGGTCTGTACTTCAAGGCGGACGACCTCGCGGTCCCGGAGGAGTACCGGGGCATCGGCGTCCGCATCGAGGACGACGTGCTCGTGACGGCCGACGGCAACGAGAACCTCTCGGCCGCGCTCCCCCGCCGCCCCGAGGACGTCGAGGCCTGGATGGCGCGCCTGCGCGGCTGAGCCCCGTCGGTCAGGCGGGGCGCTCGGGCTGGTCGGGCTGCTGCGCCCCGGGTGCGGGCTGGGCGTCGGGCTGCGCGTCGGCGGGCTGGTCCGACGTCGGGCGCATGGCGCCGTAGCGCGGCTCACCGGTCGGCGTGGTCCAGCGGGGGTCGGGGGTCCGGGCCGGCGGCGCGACCGGAGGCGTGGGCGCGGGAGCGGGAGCGACGCCCGCCGGCGGCTCGGGCGCCGGCGCCGTCGGCGCGGGCGGCGGGGTCGCCCCGGGCGTGCCCCACGTCGGGTTCGCGGGTGCGGCCGGTGCGCGGACCCCGCCCGCGCCCTCCGGCATCCGCGACAGGAGCTGGCGCGCGTCGCCCGCACGCTCGGGTGCACAGAGGATCCCGTACGACGACGCGACGATCTGGCTCTGCGACGTGAAGTCGCGCTTGCCCTGCGTGAGCGCGTACGACAGCACCGAGAAGAGCAGCCCGAACCCGGCGCCGATCCCGATGGCCGTGAGGACGAAACCCCCCTGCCCGGAGAACATGAAGAGCAGCAGGCCGACGAACAGGCCGAACCACGCGCCGGACGCCGCACCCGCGATCGCGACGCGACCGTAGGTGAGCCGGCCCGTCACGCGCTCGACCATCTTGAGGTCGGTGCCGACGATCGTCACGAGCTCGACCGCGAACTTGTTGTCGGAGAGGAAGTCGACCGCCTTCTGCGCCTCGAGGTAGGTCGCGTACGACGCGATCTCCTCACCACGGGGCGGGGTGGGGACACGGGGGACGGCACCCGGGCGTGACATGCTCATTCGCCCAGTCTGTCCTACTCGTGCTGCGGGCGCGAGGCCCGCGCCCCCGCGCGTCCGCGGCTCCGGACCGTCCGGCGGCGCCACCCACCGGAGGAACGCGCGGCGACCGGGGCGCGTGCGTAGGCTGGCCGCGTGAGCGCAGCCACCACCGTCTTCGTCGCGCGCCTGGCCGGGACCAGCGTGTTCGACCCCATCGGCGACCAGGTCGGGCGGGTGCGGGACGTCGTCGTGCTCATCCGGCCGAAGGGCGCGCCCCGCGCCGTGGGCCTCGTCGTCGAGGTGCCGGGCCGCCGGCGGGTCTTCCTCCCCCTCACGCGCGTGACGAGCATCGACGCGGGCCAGGTCATCTCGACCGGCCTCGTGAACATGCGCCGGTTCGAGCAGCGCGCGATGGAGACGCTCGCGGTGAGCGAGCTGCTGGAGCGCACGGTCGAGCTCGTGGACGGGTCGGGCTCGGCGACGATCGAGGACCTCGCGATCGAGCGGCAGCGCACCGGGGACTGGCTCGTCACCAAGCTGTACGTGCGGCGCAGGTCCCAGCACAAGGGCACGCTCGGCCTGCGCCGGCGGGGCGACGCGATCGTCGTGGACGTGGGTGCGGTCACGGGCCTCGCGGGCGGCACCGAGGCGCAGGGCGCGGCGATGCTCCTCGCCGCCTACGACGACCTCAAGCCCGCCGACCTCGCCGACGTCATCCACGACCTGGGCGACACGCGCCGGCTCGAGGTCGCGGGCGCGCTCGACAACGAGCGCCTCGCCGACGTCCTCGAGGAGCTGCCGGAGGACGACCAGGTCGCGATCCTCTCCGGCCTCGACACCGACCGCGCCGCGGACGTCCTCGAGGCGATGCAGCCCGACGACGCGGCCGACCTGCTGCACGAGCTCCCCGAGGCGCAGGCCGCCCAGCTCCTCGAGCTCATGGAGCCGGAGGAGGCGCGCGACGTGCGCCGCCTGCTCGCCTACGCGGAGGACACCGCGGGCGGTCTCATGACCTCCGAGCCGGTCGTCCTCGGCCCCGAGACGACGATCGCCACGGCGCTCGCGCAGATCCGGCGCAAGGACCTCGCCCCCGCGCTCGCGTCGATGGTGTTCGTCGCGCGCCCCCCGCTCGAGACGCCGACGGGCCGGTTCCTCGGCGTCGCGCACTTCCAGCGGCTGCTGCGCGAGCCGCCGCACGCCGCCGTGGGCTCGGTGCTCGACTCCGACGTCGAGGGCGTCGCTCCCGACGCCCCGCTGGGGCGCGTCACGCGCATCCTCGCGACCTATGACCTCCTGTGCGTGCCGGTCCTCGACGCGGAGAAGCGCCTGCTCGGCGCGATCAGCGTGGACGACGTGCTCGACCACATGCTTCCCGACGACTGGCGCGAGACCGACGACGACGTCGACACGGACTACGCGCGCGCCACGCTCGCGCCCGGGTCGCTGCCGTCGCGTCCGGCCAACCGCGGCGGCGCGACGGGGGTGACCCGTGGCTGACCGCCTCGACACGCCGAAGAGCGCGCGGCGCTCCCTCATCCCGCGGGTCAAGGTCGACCAGGACGCGGTCGGCCGCGCGACCGAGGGCATCGCCCGGTTCCTCGGCACGCCCCGGTTCCTCGTCTACCTCACCGTGTTCTGCGCGGTGTGGATCATCTGGAACTCGTGGGGCCCGGAGGGCCTGCGGTTCGACTCCGCGGAGTTCGGGTTCACGGCGCTCACGCTCATGCTCTCGCTCCAGGCGTCGTACGCGGCGCCCCTCATCCTGCTCGCGCAGAACCGCCAGGACGACCGCGACCGCGTCACCGCCGAGCAGGACCGGCAGCGCGCCGAGCGCAACCTTGCCGACACCGAGTACCTCGCGCGCGAGATGGCTGCCCTGCGCATCGCGCTGAGCGAGGTGGCCACGCGCGACTTCGTCCGCTCGGAGATCCGCAACCTGCTGGAGGAGCTGGAGGAGAAGTCGGCCCGCCCGGCCGACGACGAGGCCGCCGACCGCTGACCCGAGATCGACCCGCACGGCTCCAGATCGGCCTCCCGAGGGTCGATCTCGGGCGCTCGGGCCGATCTCGGGAGCCGCTACTGCGTGCCCTCAGCCGCCACGCGGCGCAGGCGCTCGGCGAGGGCCGGGTCACCTTCGACGGCCAGGCCGTCGGCCGGGCCGCGGCCCCACAACCACAGGTCGAGCGCCCACGCGGGGCCGGCGACCTGCGTCGTGGTCGAACCGGGCAGGTCGACGAGCTGCGCGACGTCGAGGTCGTACGCGGTGCCCGACTCCGGGCCCGTCCCGGTGAAGCGCCCGAACGCGAGCTCCCAGCTCCGGGGCCGCTCCCCGAACCCGTCCACGACGACCGACACCGTCGCGCCGTCGGGCGTGAAGACGCCCCAGCCGGGCACGCCGTCGACCATGACCGACAGCACCTCGTCGACGCCGTCCGCCGCGACGTCCGGGTCGGCGGGCGTCACGTCCCGTCCGGCCGTGAGCTCCGCGTCCGCGCGGTGGATCAGCGCCTCGTGCGCCTGCCGGCGCAGGACCCAGCCGACGTGGCGACCCTCCTCGTGCCACGACCAGCAGGGCTCCCCGGGGTCGCGACGGGTGAGCGCGGCGACGAGGCGGCTCGTCGAGCGCTGGAGCAGCGTGGGCAGCTCGGCGTCCGACGACGGCCGGGCGAGCGGGGCGACGTCGTCGCCGTCGCGCCCGTGCCCGGGCGAGGGACCGACGACGCGCGCCCAGAAGTCCTGCACCTCCGCGAGGTGGTAGAGCAGGTCGGCGCCCGTCCACTCGGGGCACGACGGCACGCGCGCGTCCGGGGGCGCGCTCCGCACGGCGTCGCCGAACAGCTCGCTGTCCCGTGCGAGGGAGGCCAGGGCGTCCATCCGTGCACGGTAGACCCGTTCGGCGCGCCACGGCGTGCGATGCGGCTCACGTCCGTCCCGGGACCTAGGGCCCGGCGGACGGTGCCGCGTGCACGCCTACGATGGGTGCATGCCCGACCCCGCCGCAGACCAGCTCGAGCACGCCGTCCGGCAGGCCCTCACCGCGGTCCTCGACCCGGAGATCCGTCGCCCCGTCACGGACCTCGGCATGATCCGCTCGGTCGCGGTCGCGCCCGGCGCGGTCGTGACGGTGGGCGTGGACCTCACGGTCGCGACGTGCCCCATGCGCGACACCCTCACGCGTGACGTCGACGCCGCCGTCCGCGCGGTCGACGGCGTGGCGGACGTGCGCGTCGAGCTGGGCGTCATGAGCGCGGAGCAGCGCGCGGAGCTGCGCACGATGCTGCGCGGCGGCGTGGGCGAGCCCGAGATCCCCTTCGCGAAGCCGGAGTCGCTGACGAGGGTCTACGCGATCGCGTCGGGCAAGGGCGGGGTGGGCAAGTCCTCCGTCACCGCGAACCTCGCGGTCGCGCTCGCGGCCCAGGGTCTCGAGGTCGGCGTCGTCGACGCGGACATCTACGGGTTCTCCATCCCGCGCATGCTCGGCGTCGACCGGCAGCCCACGCGCGTCGACAACATGCTGCTGCCGCCGATCGCGCACGGCGTGAAGGTCGTCTCGATCGGCATGTTCGTCCCGCCCGGCCAGCCGGTCGTGTGGCGCGGACCGATGCTGCACCGCGCCCTCCAGCAGTTCCTCGCGGACGTCTTCTGGGGCGACCTCGACGTGCTGCTCCTCGACCTGCCGCCCGGGACGGGCGACATCGCGATCTCCGTGGCGCAGCTCCTGCCGGGCAGCGAGATCGTCGTGGTCACGACACCACAGGTCGCGGCCGCGGAGGTCGCGGAGCGCGCGGGATCGGTCGCCACGCAGACGCAGCAGGGTGTCGTGGGCGTCGTCGAGAACATGTCGTGGCTCGAGCAGCCCGACGGGTCACGGCTGGAGGTCTTCGGGTCGGGCGGCGGCGAGCGCGTCGCCGCGAACCTGTCGCGCGCCACGGGCACGACCGTCCCGCTGCTCGGCCAGGTCCCGCTGGACGTCTCGCTGCGCGAGGCCGGCGACGGCGGTACCCCGGTGGTCCTCGCCGACCCCGGCTCGCCCGCAGCGGTCGCGCTGCACGACGTCGCGCTCGGCCTCGCGCGTCGACCGCGCGGTCTCGCGGGCCGCTCGCTCGGCGTCACCGTGGTCTGACCGAGGCCTGTCCGACCGACCCCACGGAGCCGTCGACGTGGCGGCGCCATGCTCCCGCGGGGCCTTGGGAAGCACCCCTGTCTTTTCTTCGTGCCACGGTATAGTCTCGCCCGCATCTCGTCAGGGGGACGGCCGTCGGGCCGGTGAGGGGGATCCAGCCGTGGCGTCGTCGCTGCTCCGCCCTGCCCGCGTGCGCCCTCGCACGCCTCGTGCGCGCCCGGCCCTCGCGCCGGGGCGTCTCCGCCCGTTACCAGACGGTGACCCCACGGTGGAGAGATCGCGACAGAACTCCTCCCCAGGGATGACGACGCCCGCACGCCCCGACCCCTAGCCTCGGGCCGGGCGTCCACCCGCCCGCCGAGCAGCGCTCGCGCGCCGTCCGCCACCGTCCCAGGAGCCCGCACGTGGGTATCACCCGCCGGATCGTCTTCCCCGCCCTCCGCATCGTCGTCTGGGGGGTCATCGCCACCGCGCTCGCCGTGATCGCCTTCCGCGCCGCTCCCGAGCCCCCCGCCGACCCGGCGGTCCCCTCCGCCGAGCTCGTCGAGCCCCGCGTGGCCGTGACCACGGGCGACGTCACGAACACCGTGACCCTGACCGGGCAGATCGTGGCCGACCCGGCGGCGCCGCAGAAGGTCACGCAGCGCGGCGTCGTCACGGCGGTGCACGCCACGCCGGGCGACGTCGTCAAGGCGGGTGCGCCTCTCCTCGAGGTCACCCTCGAGGAACCCCGCGAGCCCCTGACCGAGACCGACCCGGAGACGGGCGAGGTCACGGTCACGGAGCGCCGGCCGAAGGTGACGAGGGAGACGGTGGAGGCCACCACCGCCGGCACGATCGCCACGTTCACGGCTCTCAAGGACCAGGAGGTGGCTGTCGGGGAGGACTTCGCGTCGATCTCCCCCGGGACGCTCTCCGTCACGGGCAGCATGGTCGCCGAGCAGCAGTTCCGCCTGCTCCAGATCCCGACCGAGGCGACCGTCACCGTGACCGGAGGGCCGGCCCCGTTCACCTGCACGAACCTGCGCATGGGCACGGCCGCCGCTCCCTCCGGCACGCCCGAGGAGGGCGCGCCCGACCCCGCCGGAGCCTCGTCCGCGAGCGTCACGTGCGCGGTGCCGGGCGACGTCACCGTCTTCGCCGGCCTCGCCGCCGAGCTCGAGATCACCGCAGGCTCGGTCGAGGGCGCCCTCGTCGTCCCCGTGACCGCGGTCCTGGGCCGTGTCGAGCAGGGCAAGGTGTGGGTCGTCGGCGCGGACGGCGAGCCCGAGGAGCGCGCCGTCACGCTCGGCCTCACGGACGGCAGCGTCGTGCAGGTCACCGAAGGGCTCGCCGAGGGCGACGAGGTCCTCGAGTTCGTGCCGGGCCAGGACGTCGTCCCGGTCATGGACGGCATGGTGGGCACCGACGACAGCGGAGAGGCCGGCTACTGATGAGCCTGCTGGAGCTCAACGGGGTCGCTCGCTCGGTGCTGCTGCCCGACGACCGGGAGCTGGAGATCCTGCGCGGCATCGACCTCACCGTCGCCGCGGGCGAGCACGTCTCGATCGTCGGGCGCTCGGGCACCGGCAAGTCCACCCTCCTCAACATCCTCGGGCTCCTCGACACCCCGACGGGCGGGGAGTACCTGCTCGACGGCGTCCCCATCGGCCGGCTCTCCGGCCGCGCCCGGGCGCGGCGCCGCGGCACGGACTTCGGGTTCGTGTTCCAGCAGTTCAACCTCCTCCAGGGCCGCACGGCGCTCGAGAACGTCGTCGCGCCGCTGCTGTACGCGCGCGGACGGCAGTTCTGGCAGCGCAGGACGCTCGCCGCGGAGATGCTCGAACGGGTCGGCCTCGGCGACCGCCTCGACACGCGCCCGGAGAAGCTCTCGGGCGGGGAGCAGCAGCGCGTCGCCATCGCCCGCGCGCTCGTGCGCGTCCCCCGCGTGATCCTCGCCGACGAGCCGACGGGCGCGCTCGACGTCGACACCGGCAGCGAGGTCATGGACCTGCTCGACACGATCGCACGCGAGAACGGGTCGGCGCTCATCGCCATCACGCACGACCTCGCCGTCGCGTCGCGCGCGGCCCGGCAGTTCCGTCTCGCCGACGGCGTGCTCGCCCCGATCGCCATCAGTGCGCGCAGTGCGGGGTCGCTCGCCGCGCTCGAGGCGACGAGCGGGGACGGCGCGAGCGCGGCCACCGACGGCGTCGGCCCCTACGGTCCGGCCGCGCACGACGACACCGCGCCGCACGCGCTCGAGGCCGGCGACGACCAGTCGGAGCACGTCGCCCGCCCGCTCGTCGCCTCGCACGGCGCCTCCCCGCGGTCGGGGGACGCCGCGTGACCGGGATCGTCGGCGCCGTCCTCGAGGCGTGGGACGAGCTCCGCGTCCACAAGGTGCGCGTCCTGCTCGCGCTCGTCGGCGTCGCGGTCGCGGTCTGCGCGATCACCGCGATCTCCGCGGCCGGAGAGATGCTGCGCCAGGTCTCCGCCGAGCAGAACGACCGGTGGAACGGGCGCGCTGCGACGCTCCAGGTGTCGGCCTGGCCGACGGGCGAGGGCGGGAGCGTCATGCCCGCGCCCGAGGAGTACGAGCGCGTGTTCGACGAGGTCGTCGAGCGCTACGCGATCGGCTACTCGTCGATGCTGCGCGACGCGCCCGCGCCCGTCCGTTTCCCCGACGGCACGCGCGAGGTCTACACGACCGGCGTCGAGGCCGACTGGGCCACGATGCACCGCTTCGAGGTGACGTCGGGCCGCTGGTTCACCGACGCCGACTCCGACCGCCTCGCGCCCGCGCTCGTCGTCAACCAGGCGTTCCTCGACGCGCTCGGCGGCGTGACCGTGGCCGAGCACCCGACCGTGACGATCGGCGGTGACAACCCGGTGGTCGCCACCGTCGTCGGCGCGTTCCCGGACGACTGGCCGCAGGCCGAGCCACAGGCCTACGTCCTCGTGGACGCCCAGTCGGCCTGGGTCACACCGGAGACGCTGGAGATGACCGGCCCTCCACGACTCGAGCTGTGGGTTCCCGACGACCTCGCCGACGGGCTCGTCGAGGCGATCCAGCGCGACGTCGCCGGGGCGCTCAGCGGCACGCAGGCCGACGTCTACCGGTCGGACTCGGCGGGCTACGCCGTCGTCGACGGCGCGATCCGCTGGGTCGTGCTCGGCGTCAGCGTGATCGCGCTCCTGCTCGGCGGGCTCGGTCTCGTCAACATCGCGCTCGTCACCGTGCGGTACCGCATCCGCGAGATCGGGATCCGCAGGAGCTTCGGCGCGAGCTCGGGGCGCGTCTTCTTCTCCGTGATGATGGAGAGCGTCGTGGCGACGACCGTCGCGGGCGTGCTGGGCGTGACCGTCGCGGTCGTCGCCCTGCACAACGTCCCGCTCGACGCGCTCATGGGCTCTGCGGTCCAGGACGCCCCGGGCTTCCCGTTCTCCGCCGCGGTGACGGGCATGCTCGCCGCCGTCGGGATCGGAGCGCTCGCCGGCCTCCTCCCGGCGCTCGTCGCCGTCCGGGTCAAGGTGATCGACGCGATCCGCTACTGACCCTGGTGGCCTGTCCGGCACCCGTCGGGCCGGTCACCACCGTCGATGTTCGGTCGTGTTCGATCATGTTGGATTTCTCGGCGATGTGGACAATACTGTTCGCATGCTCGCCTCACAGCGCCAGGAGCGCATCCTCGCGGAGATCCGGGACCACGGCGCGGTCCGCATCGGCGACCTGACCCGGGAGCTCGGGGTGTCGGACATGACGATCCGGCGCGACCTCGTCGAGCTCGCCGACCAGGGCCTCGTCCGCAAGGTCCACGGGGGCGCCGTCGCCCCGCACACCACCGCGCACGAGCCGGGCTTCGCCGCCAAGAGCTCGCGCGAGGCCGCGGAGAAGGAGGCCATCGCGACGGCCGCCGCCCGCCTCATCACCGCGAACGCGTCGGTCGCGCTGAGCGCCGGCACGACGACCCACCTGCTCGCCGCCCGCATCGCCGCGGATCCCGCGCTGCGCCCCCTGACGGTCGTCACGAACTCCCTCCCGGTCGCCGAGATCCTGCACCGCGCGAACGACCCGCGCCTGGAGACGATCCTCACGGGCGGCAGCCGCACCCCGTCCGACGCGCTCGTCGGCCCGCTCGCGGAGGCAGCGCTCGCGGGCCTGCGCGTCGACCTCGCGTTCGTCGGCGCGCACGGCGTGGACCCGGAGATCGGGCTCACGACCCCGAACCTGGACGAGGCCGCGACCAACCGCGCGCTCATCGAGTCCGCGGGTCGCACCGTCGTCCTCGCCGACCACACGAAGTGGCACACGACCGGTCTGCGCGTCTTCGCGACGTTCGCCGACGTGGACGTCCTCGTCACCGACGCCGGGCTCGCGGAGGACGAGCGTGCCCGGGTCCAGGACCTCGTCGAGCAGCTCGTCGTCGCCTGACGACGGTCCCGTAGCCGCCTCTCCCCTCCCCGCACCGCGATCGGACCCGCACGCATGAACCCGCACCTGCGCCGCACCTCGACCCGCCTCGCCGACGGCCGCGAGCTCGTCTACTTCGACGACTCGCCCGCGTACGTCTCGGGTGAGCGCTCACGTCGGCTCGACGACCCGCGGCCGCTGCCGGACCGGTTCGCCCCGGTCCCGGGCCCGGACGGGGCTCCGCGCACGTACGTCGGCCCCGAGATGCGCCGGGACCCGCTCACGGGCGACTGGGTCCCCCTCGCCGCGCACCGGATGAACCGCACTTTCCTCCCCGCCGCCGACTCGTGCCCGCTGTGCCCCGCCCGTCCCGGCGCCGCCTACTCCGACGGCGAGGTCCCCGACACGGACTACGACGTCGTCGTCTTCGAGAACCGTTTCCCGTCGCTCCAGCGCGTGCCCGGCGTCGCCGACGCCGTCGTCGAGGACGCGCCGCTCCAGCTTCACGCCCCGGCCGCGGGCCGGTGCGAGGTCGTGTGCTTCTCGAGCGACCACCGCACCTCGTTCGGCGCGCTCTCGCCGCAGCGTGTGCGCACGATCATCGACGCGTGGGCCGACCGCACCGCCGCCCTCGGCGCCGAGCCGGGCGTCGAGCAGGTCTTCTGCTTCGAGAACCGCGGCCAGGAGATCGGCGTCACGCTGCACCACCCGCACGGGCAGATCTACGGCTACCCGTACGTCACGCCGCGCACCCGCGCCCTGCTCGACGAGGCGCGCGAGCACCACCGCCGCACGGGCCGCAACCTGCTGCGCGACGTGCTCGACTCCGAGCTCGCGGACGGGCGTCGCGTCGTGCTCGAGACGGAGCACTGGGTCGCGTACGTGCCGTTCGCGGCGCGCTGGCCCGTCGAGGTCCACGTCGCCCCGCGGCGCGACGTGCCCGACCTCCCCGCGCTCACCGACGCCGAGCGCGACGACCTCGCCACCGCCTACCTCGAGCTCCTGCGCCGCCTCGACCGGTTCTTCGAGACGGCCGACGGCGACCCCATCCCGCTCCCGTACATCGCCGCGTGGCACCAGGCCCCGGCGCACGAGGGTCGCTCCGTCGCGGACGGCGGCACGGACGACGTGACGCTCGCCCGGCTCCATCTCCAGGTCTTCTCCGTCCTGCGCGCACCGGGCAAGCTCAAGTACCTCGCCGGCTCGGAGTCGGGCATGGGCGCGTGGATCAGCGACACGACGCCCGAGCGGATCGCGGCTCGCCTCCAGGAGCTCGCCCCGTCGAGCGCCGCGCGCGGGTGGGTCCGATCGTGGTCGGACGACGACGGCGCGACCCGGGCGCGCGCGGTCTTCGCCGCCGTGTTCGGTGACGGGTCCGGCGACGGGTCCGGCGACGACCGCCAGGGCGACGTCGGCGTCTGGGCGGCGCCCGGCCGCGTCAACCTCATCGGCGAGCACACCGACTACAACGCGGGCCTGTGCCTGCCGATCGCGCTCCCCCACCGCACGTACGTCGCGCTGCGCCCGCGCCCGGACTCGGTCGTCCGGCTCGCGTCGGCCCAGGCGCCCGGCGAGACGTGGACGACGACGCTGGAGGACGTCGCCCCGGGCGCGGTCTCCGGGTGGGGGTCGTACGTCGCGGGCGTCGCCTGGGCCCTGCGGGAGCACCTCGTCGCGCAGGGCGCCGACCCGGGCGCCATCACGGGCTTCGACGCGGCGGTCGACTCGAGCGTCCCGTTCGGCGCCGGGCTCTCCTCGTCGGCTGCGCTCGAGTGCGCGGTCGCGGTCGCTCTCGACGACGTCGCCGGGCTGGGCCTGGCCTCGACCGACGCCGGCCGCGCCGCCCTGGCCGCCGCGAGCATCCGTGCCGAGAACGAGATCGCCGGCGCCCCGACGGGCGGGATGGACCAGTCCGTGTCGCTGCGAGCGCACGCCGGGCACGCGCTGCTCCTCGACTGCCGGCCCGGTCTCGACCCCGTCGACTCCGCCGAGCAGGTGCCGTTCGACCTGGACGCCGCGGGGCTGGCCCTGCTCGTCGTCGACACGCGCGCCGAGCACCAGCTCGTCGACGGCCAGTACGCGGCGCGGCGCGCCACGTGCGAGGACGCCGCCCGCACTCTCGGGCTGGACTCCCTGCGCGAGCTCGCCGACGACGTCGCCGCGAGCGACGACCCCGCCGGGGCGCTCGCCGTCGCCCTGGAGAAGCTGCCCGACGACGTCGCGCGCCGCCGCGTGCGTCACGTCGTCACGGAGATCGGCCGGGTGCGCGACCTCGTCGCGCTGCTGCGCGACGGCCGGCCCGACGCGGTCGGGCCGCTCATGAACGCGTCGCACGCGTCGCTGCGCGACGACTACGAGGTCTCGAGCGTCGAGCTCGACGTCGCCGTGGACGCCGCACGCGTCGCCGGCGCCCTCGGCGCGCGCATGACCGGCGGCGGGTTCGGCGGCTCCGCGATCGCTCTCGTCCGCGCCGACCAGGTGGAGGCCGTCGCCGACGCCGTCCGCGGGGCGTTCGAGCGCGAGGGCATCGGCGCCCCCGGCTTCCTCCTCGCGACACCGTCCGCACCGGCCGAGCGCGTCGCCTGACCCGAGCCCCTCGCACGCCGCCGAACACGACATGAGGGTCGCTGTGCGGCACATGACGACCCTCGTGTCGTGGTCGACGGGGCGGAACGTCTCAGACGTCGTAGGTGACGACCAGCGGCGCGTGGTCGCTCCAGCGCTCGTCGTGCGTCGGCGCACGGTCGACCTCGACCTTGACTGCGCGCTCGGCGAGCGACGGCGTCGCGAGCTGGTAGTCGATGCGCCAGCCCGAGTCGTTGTCGAACGCGCGCCCGCGCCACGACCACCACGTGAACGGGCCGGGGCCCTCGCCGCCGTGGACGCGGCCGAGGTCGACGAGGCCGACCTGGTCGAGCCAGACGTCGACGTATGCGCGCTCCTCCGGGAGGAAGCCCGCGCTCTTGAGGTTGCCCTTCCAGTTCTTGATGTCGACGTTGTGGTGGGCGATGTTGAGGTCGCCCGCGAGCAGGACCTTCTCCCCCGTGGCCGCGAGCTCGCGGAGGCGTGCCGTGACCTTCTCGAGGTAGGCGTACTTCGCGACCATCGTCTCCGGCTGGCTCACGGTGCCGGAGTGGATGTACGCGGAGACCACGGTGAGGCGACCGCCGTCGGGCAGCTCGAGGTCCGCCTCGACCCAGCGGCCCGTGTCGACGGGCGGCTCCGGCTCCCCGGCGCCCAGCCCGACGCGCACGGCGGACACGGGCAGCCGTGACGCGACGGCGACGCCGGCCCGGCCCTTGAGGTCGCACGCCTGGTGCGCGACGTGCCACCCGTCGAGGAGGTCGTTCACGACCGAGTCGGGGGCGCGGACCTCCTGGAGCAGCAGGACGTCGGGCGTGCGGGACGCGATCCAGGTGTCCATCCCGCGGCGATACGCGGCGCGGATCCCGTTGACGTTGGCGGTGGCGATGGTGAGCAAGTGGGCTCGTCCTCCCTCGATGACGGTGGCGCGCGGCCGCCAGACGGTCGCGGCACGCCGGCCATCCCATCACACGCCACCGACAGGACGGGTCCCCGGCGTCACGCGGGCGGCGTGGCCTCGCTCACGCTCACGGGGGCGACGCGGGCGGGCCGGAACGCGCCGGCGAGCACCGCCGACACGGCGGCGAGCACGGCGAGGACGACGAACCCGACCCGGAGATGATGGGCGGTCGCGAAGACGCCCGTGAGCACGCCGCCGAGCACGGCGCCCGCGTAGGTGAAGACGTTGAGGCGCGCGACCGCGCGGTCCGTGACGGTCGCGACGATCCCGGCCGGCGGCTCCGCCGACTCCGTGCCCGTGCCGGCCGCCACCGCCTCGCGGGCGCGGTCCCCGATCGCGGAGAACGCGAGCGGCGCGACGACGCCGAGCCCGAGCCCGGTCGCCGCCAGCCCGAGCACCGCGACGGGCCAGGCGGGTGCCGCTGCCACCGCGACGAAGCCCAGGGCGCCCAGTGCGCCGCCCAGGCGCACGACCCGCACCCGGCCGAGACGCTCGACGAGGCCGTCTCCCACGAGCCGCGACACGATGAGCGCTGCCTGGTACGCCGCGTACCCCAGGGGTGCGGCGGCTGCGCTCGCCGCGAGGACGTCGCGCAGGAACGTCGCGCTCCAGCTGGACACGGCCGAGTCGGCGACAGGGAACGCGAGCATCCCCGCGCCGAGCAGCGCGATCGTGCCCGCCGCGACCCATGTCACGGTCCCGAGCGGCGCCGTGCCGCGACCGTCGCCCACCACTCCGACCGCCGCCGGGCCCGCCTCGGTCGGCCGCTCCGGGCCCGGAGTCCCGCCCGGGGCCACCGCACCCGGGACGGTCGTGGCGCCGTCAGGCAGACGCAGCGCGAGCCAGACGGCGCCCGCGGCCACGAGGAGCGCCACGAGCGGGAGCGCGACCGGCTGGTCGAGCCCGACGAGCGCGCTGCCCGAGACGGCGAGCGCGCCCAGCACGCCCCCGGCGGCGTTGGCCGCGTAGAACGACGCGAGCAGGCTGCGGCCGTGCGCGCGCTCGACGTCGATCCCGAGCATGTTCATCGCCGCGTCGACCGCTCCGAGCGCGAGCCCGTACAGCCCGATCGCCACGAAGAACAGGGGCCAGGACGGCGCGAGCCCGACGCCCGCGACCGCGACGGCGGCGAGCAGCAGACCGCCCACGACCACGGCGCGCGCACCGCGGACGGCCGCGACCACGCCCGACAGCGCGCTGCCCAGCCCGGCGAAGACGCACACGCCCAGCACGACGAGCGTGACGACGTCGTCGCCCATGCCGAGCCGTTCCTTGTACCCGGGGATGCTGGTGAGCACCACGGCGAACCCGAAGCCCTGCACGGCGTACGCCGCCGTCGTCGCGATGCGCGCCCTCGTCACCCGCGCAGACTAGCGCCTGCGGGTCGCCCCGGGAATGCCGCAGGGCGCGGCCGTGGTGGTCCACGGCCGCGCCCTGGGAGGAGGTCAGGCGGAGGCGCGCTCCGCCGCGTCGACGACGTTCGCGAGGAGCATCGCGCGCGTCATGGGCCCGACCCCGCCGGGGTTCGGCGAGATCCAGCCCGCGACCTCGGCGACGTCGGGCGCTGCGTCCCCGACGACGCGGCTCTTGCCGGTCTCGGGGTCGACCTCGCGCGAGACGCCGACGTCGATGACGACGGCTCCCGGCTTGACCATGTCGCGCGTGACGATGCCCTGGACGCCCGCGGCCGCGACGACGACGTCGGCGCGGCGGACGAGGTCCGCGAGGTCCGTCGTCCCGGTGTGCGTGAGCGTCACGGTCGCGTTGACGGCGCGGCGCGTGAGCAGCAGGCCGATCGAGCGGCCGACGGTCACGCCGCGCCCCACGACCACGACCTCCTTGCCCGCGAGGGAGATCCCGTGCCGCTCGATGAGCTCGATGATCCCGCGCGGCGTGCACGGGAGCGGCGAGGTGACCTCCTCGTTGACGCGCAGGACGAGGCGCCCGAGGTTGGTCGGGTGCAGCCCGTCCGCGTCCTTGGCCGGGTCGATGAGCTCGAGCACGCGGTTGGTGTCGATGCCCTTCGGGAGCGGGAGCTGCACGATGTACCCCGTGCAGGCGGGGTCCTCGTTGAGGCGGCGGACGGCGGCCTCGATCTCCTCCTGCGTCGCGTCGCCGGGCAGGTCCTCGCGGATCGAGGACAGGCCGACCTCGGCGCAGTCGCGGTGCTTGCCCGCGACGTACCACTGCGAGCCCGGGTCGTCGCCGACCAGGAGCGTGCCCAGGCCGGGCACGACGCCCTTCCCGGCGAGGACCGCGAGGCGGTCCTTGAGCTCGGCCTTGATGGTGGCGGCCGTCGCCTTGCCGTCGAGGAGCTGTGCGCTCACTGGTGGAGGCCCGGGTAGAGCGGGAAGTCGGCCGTGAGCTTCTGCACGCGGGCGCGCAGGGCGTCGGCGTCGGTCGCGGCACCCTCGCGGAGTGCGGTCGCGATGATCTCGGCGACCTCGGTGAACTCGGCGTCGCCGAAGCCGCGCGTCGCGAGCGCGGGCGTGCCGATGCGCAGGCCGGACGTGACGCGCGGGGGGCGCGGGTCGAACGGCACCGCGTTGCGGTTCACGGTGATGCCGACCTCGTGCAGGAGGTCCTCGGCCTGCTGGCCGTCGAGCGCGGAGTGGCGCAGGTCGACGAGCACGAGGTGGACGTCGGTGCCGCCCGTGAGGACGGAGACGCCGGCCTGGGCCACGTCGGCCTGGGCGAGGCGGTCGGCGATGATGCTCGCGCCGCGCAGCGTGCGCTCCTGGCGGTCGCGGAAGTCGTCCGTGCCGGCGATCTTGAACGACACGGCCTTGGCGGCGACGACGTGCATGAGCGGGCCACCCTGCTGGCCCGGGAACACGGCGGAGTCGATCTTCTTGGCGTACTCCTCCTTGCTCAGGATGAAGCCGGAGCGCGGGCCGCCGATCGTCTTGTGCACCGTGGAGGAGACGACGTCCGCGTACGGCACCGGGGACGGGTGCAGACCCGCGGCCACGAGGCCCGCGAAGTGCGCCATGTCCACCCAGAGCTTGGCGCCGACCTCGTCGGCGATCTCGCGGAACGCCGCGAAGTCGAGGTGGCGCGGGTAGGCGGACCAGCCGCCGATGATGACGTCGGGGCGCGTCTCGAGGGCCTGCTTGCGCACCTCGTCCATCTCGATGCGGTACGACTGCGGGTCCACGCCGTACGCCGCGACGTCGTAGAGCTTGCCGGAGAAGTTGATCTTCATGCCGTGCGTGAGGTGGCCGCCGTGGGCCAGCTCGAGGCCGAGGATCTTGTCGCCCTTGTTGATGAGCGCGTGCAGCACGGCGGCGTTGGCCGTGGCGCCCGAGTGCGGCTGGACGTTGGCGTGCTCGGCACCGAACAGGTCCTTGGCGCGGGCGATCGCGAGGTTCTCCGCGACGTCGACCTGCTCGCAGCCGCCGTAGTAGCGGCGGCCCGGGTAGCCCTCGGCGTACTTGTTGGTGAGCACGGAGCCCTGCGCCTGCAGGACGGCGCGCGGGACGAAGTTCTCGGACGCGATCATCTCGAGGGTGTCGCGCTGGCGCGCGAGCTCCCCGTCGAGGACGGCCGCGATCTCGGGGTCGAGCTCGGCGAGCGGGGTGTCGAGGACGTTGTCGGCTGGCTGGGCGCTCATGGCGTCTCCTCCGCGGGTGCTTGGCAGTGTGTCGTCGGTGGTCACGTTCCCGGCTCGCCGGGTACGCCCCACCAGGGGGTGACCCGGGGCCCAGGCGAACGACCCGTCGTCTGCACAGCGTGTCGCTCCCCGGTGGTGATCCACCCTGCCCGGGCGGAGTTCCACCGGGCGGCGCCAGTCGCGACGCGTCGATCCTAGCGCACGGCCCGTCGCCGGGTCCCGGGCTCTCGCCCGGGTCCGGCCTCGCCTGCTCCTGCCCGGCTACTCCTGGCCGACGGCGTCGGACTCGTTGCGCGCCTCGGCCTCGCCGAGGATGCGGCGCAGGTAGGTGTAGGTGAGGTCGCCGGCGGCCTTGTCGTACTGCTCCTCGTACCCGTGCTTGGTGTACATCGCGAGGTTCTGCTTGGAGTCCTTGCCCGTGAAGACCCAGATCTCCGACGTCTGCTCGGGCAGGTAGGGCAGCACCTCGAAGAGCATCTGCGTCCCGATGCCGCGGCCCTGCATGTCCGGCGCGACCGCGAGCCGGCCGAGCGTCGCCTTGCTGTCCTCGATCTCGACGCGGACCGAGCCGACCAGGCGCGGGCCGAGCCACGCCCCGATCGTCACGACGTCCTCGCGCGCGAGGTCCTCGCGCAGCTCGTGGAGGGTCTGGGTCAGCGGGGGGATGTTGGGGTCCTGGTAGAGCTGCGCCTCGGTGACGAACGCCGCCCGCCGCAGGGTCAGGAGCTCACCGGCCTCGGCGTCGTCGACGAGGCGGGTCGTGATCTGCGCGTCGTTCATGAAGACATCGTGTCAGACATCGCGCGGCGCGACCGCGCGTGTCCGGGTGATGTCAGGCTGCCGGACGGCGGCCCCGGCACCGCCGGGACGCGGCTACCCTCTGAGGGGTGTCCACGACAGATCCCCGTGGCGCCGACGTCCCCGACACCTCGGCGCTCCGCACCGCGCAGCCCCCGACCGGCGACCCCACGCACTGGGTCCTCACGCTCTCGTGCCCGGACGGGCCGGGGATCGTGCACGCCGTCGCCGGGGCCCTCGCTCGGCTCGGCGGCAACATCACGGAGTCGCAGCAGTTCGGCGACCCGCTCTCGGGGCTGTTCTTCATGCGCGTGCAGGTCACGGCGGCCGCGGAGCGCGCCGAGCTGGAGCGCGCGGTCGAGGAGGTCGCTGCCCGGTTCGCCATGACGTGGCAGCTCGACGTCGTCGGGCGCCGCATCCGCACGCTGCTCATGGTCTCCAAGGCACCGCACTGCCTCGTCGACCTGCTGTACCGCGAGCGCTCCCAGGGCATGCCGATCGAGGTCGTCGGCGTCGTCGGCAACCATCGGGACCTCGAGGACATCGCGACGTTCTACGGCAAGCCGTTCCACCACGTGCCCGTCACGCGCGACACCAAGGCCGACGCCGAGGCACGCCTGCGCGGGCTCGTCGCCGAGCTCGACGTCGAGCTCGTCGTCCTCGCGCGCTACATGCAGATCCTCTCGGACGAGCTGTGCCGCGAGATGCCCGGTCGCATCATCAACATCCACCACTCGTTCCTGCCGAGCTTCAAGGGCGCACGCCCGTACGCCCAGGCGCACGACCGCGGCGTCAAGCTCATCGGGGCCACGTCGCACTACGTGACGGGCGACCTCGACGAGGGCCCGATCATCGAGCAGGACGTCGAGCGCGTCGACCACTCGCGCCGCGTCGAGGACCTCGTCGCGATCGGCGAGGACGTCGAGCGCCAGACGCTCGCGCGGGCCGTGCGCTGGCACGCGGAGCACCGTGTTCTCCTCGACGGGCACCGCACCGTCGTCTTCCGCTGAGCCGCGGGCTCACGCCGGGCTCACCGGCACCTCCCCCTGCACGACGGCGACCCCCGCCACGTCCGAGGACGTGACGGGGGTCGTCGCGCGGCGGCGTGCCGGTACGCCGTCGCCTCCCGGTCGCTCAGCGCGAACGGGTCACTTGGTGAGCTCCTCGAGGGTGGGGTCACCCGCGTAGACCTCGGCCGCGTTCTCCTGCGTGACGATGACCGGCTCGAGCAGGAAGGCCGGGACGACCTTGACGCCGTTGTCGTAGGACTCCGTGTCGTTGATCTCCGGCTCCTCGCCCGCCTGGAGCGCCTTCACCGCGTTGATCGACTCCTCGACGAGCTTGCGCGTGTCCTTGTAGATCGTCGAGTACTGCTCACCCGCGACGATCGACTTGACCGACTCGACCTCGGAGTCCTGGCCGGTGATGACCGGGGTCTCCTTGCCGGCCTGCTTGGCCGACGTGAGCGCCGCGCGGGCGAGCGTGTCGTTCGGCGACAGGACGCCGTCGATCTCCTTGTCGGAGTAGCTACCCGAGAGCACGGTGTCCATGCGCTTCTGCGCGTTCTCGGCCTTCCAGCCCTGCGTCGCGACCTGCTCGAACGACGTCTGGCCGGACGGGACGACGAGCGTCCCGTCCTCGATCTTCGGGTCGAGCACGCTCATGGCGCCCTCGAAGAACGGCGTCGAGTTCGCGTCGTCGGGCGAGCCGGCGATGAGCTCGATGTTGTACGGGCCCTCACCCTTGCGCTCGGCGAGGCCCTGCAGCAGCGCCTCGCCCTGGAGCACGCCGACCTGGTAGTTGTCGAA
This sequence comes from Cellulosimicrobium sp. E-16, assembly GCF_049913115.1. Taxonomy (NCBI): domain Bacteria; kingdom Bacillati; phylum Actinomycetota; class Actinomycetes; order Micrococcales; family Promicromonosporaceae; genus Cellulosimicrobium; species Cellulosimicrobium sp. E-16. The sequence goes on along the minus strand of NZ_CP183974.1, from coordinate 1,420,304 downwards.
CGCGATGTACTCGTCGACGGCGTCCGTGTTCTTCACGAGACGGTCGTAGGCGATGACGGTCGCGCCGTTGTCCTTCGCGTTCTTGAGCTGGGTCCCGAGCTGCGACCCGTCGATGGCGCCGACGATGATGACCTTCGCGCCCTGCTCGACCATGGCGTCGATCTGGCTCTGCTGCTCCGAGACGCCGCCGTTGGCGAACTGGACGATCGGCTTGAAGCCGGCCTCGGTGAGCCCGTCGTTGAACAGCTGCTCGGCGAGCACCCAGTTCTCCGAGGTCTTCTGCGGGAGGGCGACACCGATGGTCGCGCCCTCCTCGAAGCCGGCGGCCGCGGACTCGCCGCCGCCGGTGGAGTCGCCACCGGCGTCGCCCCCGCGGTCGGAGGAGCAGCCGCTGAGCACGAGCGCGCTCGCGGCGGTGAGCGCCAGGAGCGTCGTGGTGAGCTTCTTCATGGGTACCACTTTCTTGTCGGGCATCCGTCGTCGGATGCGGTCAGGGGGTCGTGCGGTGGGTGGGACGTGAGGGGCAGGTCAGGTCAGCCCTTGGCGGCGGTGGCCCCGGCCTCGACCGGCACCTCCGGCTGGGCGTCGTCGGCGCCCGTGACGGCTCCGGTGCCCTTGTCGCGCCGCGACGGGAAGATCAGCGCGATGATCGACGGCCGCCCCTGCACCTTGTTGTAGACGTCGAACGCGACCGCGATGAGGAGCACGAGGCCCTTGATGATCTGGGTCATGTCGGAGCCGACGCCCATGAGCTGGAGACCGTTGTTGAGGACGGCCATGACGAGGCCACCGATGACCGAGCCGACGACGGTGCCCACGCCGCCGGAGACCGCGGCCCCGCCGATGAAGACGGCCGCGATCGCGTCGAGCTCCCACATGTTTCCGTCGAACGGGCCGGAGGCCGTCGAGCGGCCGATGAAGATCATCCCGGCCAGCGACGCGAGGATCGACATGTTCATCATGACGAAGAAGTTGGTGCGCTTGATGTTCACGCCGGACAGCGCCGCCGCCGCCCGGTTGCCGCCCACCGCGTAGACGTGGCGACCGGTGATGGTCCGCGACGCCACGAACTGGTACACGACGACGAGCAGGACCAGCACGAGCGCCGGGACCGGGAACGAGGTGCCGACGCGGCCCGAGCCGTAGAGGTACGTGAGGTAGGCGATCACGGCGCTGAAGAGGACGACGCGCGTCACGGCGACCGAGGTCGGGACCGGCTCGGCGCCGAGCTTGCGGGCGCTCGCGCGGCGGCGGAACTCCGACCAGACGACGGCCGCGATCGCCAGGACGCCGAGCAGGAGCGTCGAGTTGTTGAGGCCGGTGTTCGGCCCCCACTCGGGCAGGTAGCCGCCACCGAGGGTCTGGAGCTCCTGCGGCACGGGCACCGTGTTCGACTTGCCGATGAACTGGTTGAGGCCGCGGAAGAGCATCATGCCGGCGAGGGTCGTGATGAACCCCGGGATGCCGACGTAGGCCACCCACCACCCCTGCCAGGCGCCGATGACCGCGCCCACGCACAGCCCGAGGAGGATGCCTAGCCACCACGGGATGCCCCAGTCCCGGATGGCGATGGCCACGATGATGCCGGTCACGGCGGCCACCGACCCGACCGACAGGTCGATGTGGCCCGCGATGATCACGAGGACCATGCCGATCGCGAGGATGAGGATGTAGGAGTTGCCGTTGAGCAGGTTCTGCGCGTTGCTCGGCGTGAGGACCCGCCCGCCCGTGGCGATCTGGAAGTAGATGACCAGGGCGAGGAGCGCGAAGAGCATGCCGAACTGGCGCGCTCCCCCGCTCAGCAGCTGCTTGATGGACGACATCGTCGGTGGTTCCTTCTCGGTTGCGATGCGGTGGCTGGTTGGGGGACGCGCTCAGGCGGCGGCGTCGGAGGGTGCGTCGCCGGGCGTCCCGGTCATGAGGCGCATGAGCCCCTCCTGGGTCGCCTCCGATCCGGGGACCTCGCCCGTGATCCGCCCCTCGAAGACGGTGTAGATGCGGTCGCACAGACCGAGGAGCTCGGGCAGCTCGGACGAGATGACCACCACGCCGCGGCCCGCGTCGGCGAGCTTCTGGACCAGGCCGTAGATCTCGTACTTGGCGCCCACGTCGATGCCGCGTGTCGGCTCGTCGAGGATGAGGAGCTCCGGCTCGGTGTACATCCACTTGGCGAGCAGGACCTTCTGCTGGTTGCCGCCCGAGAGCTTGGCGACGCCCTCGTGCACGCTCGGCGCCTTGATGGAGAACGCCTTGCGGTACGACTCGGCCGCGACGAACGCCGCGTCCTGGTCGATGACGCCCGCCTTCGCGATGCGCGGCAGGTTCGCCGCCTGGATCGTGCCGAGGATCGTGTCGAGCAGGTTCAGCCCCAGCGCCTTGCGGTCCTCGGGGACGTAGGCGATCCGGTTCTCGATGGCCGAGAGCACCGTGGGCATGGACACCTCGCGGCCGTCGATGCGCACGACGCCGGACTTGTAGCGCCCGTACGACCGCCCGAAGAGCGACCGCGCGAGCTCGGTGCGGCCGGCGCCCATGATCCCGGCGAAACCGACGATCTCGCCGCGGCGGACGTGGAACGTCGAGCCCTTGCACACGTAGCGGCCCGGCACCTCGGGGTGCTCCACGGTCCAGCCCTCGACCTCGAAGAACGTCTCGCCGATCGAGGGCGTGTGGGCCGGGAAGCGCGACTCGAGCGAGCGGCCGACCATGCCGCGGATGATGCGGTCCTCGTCGACGGCGTCGTTCTCCACGTCGAGCGTCTCGATCGAGCGGCCGTCGCGGATGATCGTGATCGAGTCGGCGACCTCCTCGATCTCGTTGAGCTTGTGGGAGATCATGATGCTCGTCAGGCCCTTGGACCGCAGTCCGCGCAGCAGGTCGAGCAGGTGCTCCGAGTCCTCCTCGTTGAGCGCGGACGTCGGCTCGTCGAGGATGAGCAGGCGCACGTCCTTGGCGAGCGCGCGGGCGATCTCGACGAGCTGCTGCTTGCCGACGCCGATGCTCTTGATCTGGGCGTCGGGCGACTCCTGGAGCCCGACGCGCGCCATGAGCTCCTCGGCGCGCTGGCGGGCCGCGCCCCAGTCGATGCCGAACGCACCCTTGACCTCGTTCCCGAGGAAGATGTTCTCGGTGATCGAGAGCTCAGGGATGAGGGCGAGCTCCTGGTGGATGATGACGATCCCCGCGTGCTCGCTCGACCGGATGTCCTTGAACTGGACCTCCGCGCCGTCGTAGTAGATGTCGCCCGAGTACGTCCCGTGCGGGTACACGCCCGAGAGCACCTTCATGAGCGTCGACTTGCCGGCGCCGTTCTCGCCGCAGATCGCGTGGATCTCGCCGGCTCGCACCCGCAGGTTCACGTCGTCGAGGGCGCGCACGCCCGGGAACTCCTTGGTGATGCCTCGCATCTCGAGGATCACGCGCTCGTCCGTCATCGGACCTCCTCCTGCCGAGGACAGCTCGCCGCGCACCGACGCGCCGCGTACCCGGACACCCTCAGCGCCGCCCGAGCGGGCCTGACGCTATGCCGGTCACGTTCTTGGCGTCAACTCCTGAACGCAAGGATCGCCAGAACCGTGACCAAACAGCGACCTAAGTCCTGACAGCGCTGTCTGTTTCGTGGCGATGTGAGCGCAAACATCGCGATAGCGCTCCCATGAAGTCAGGCTATGAAGTCGCGAGAGCGCTCCCGCGGTGTGACAGCGCTAACAGCACGCTCCGGCGGTGGAAGTCGAAAGGGGTGCGAGTCCCGCCCGCGCTACGCGCGGAGCAGAGGGAGCTTGAAGCCCTCGTGCGACTGCTCGTAGCCGAGCGACCGGTAGAACCGGTGGGCGTCGGCCCGCTGCTTGTCGGACGTGAGCTGGGCCAGCGTGCAGCCTCGCGCGACGCCCCAGGCGTGCGCCCACGTCATCATCGCGCGGCCGACGCCCTGCCCGCGGAGACCGCGGTCGACGCGGACCGCCTCGACGAGGAGCCGAGACGCCCCGCGCCGGGAGATCCCCGGGATCACGGTGAGCTGCATCGTGCCGACGACCTCTCCGTCGAGCTCGACCACGACCAGCTCGTTGTTCGCGTCGGCGTCGATCGCCGCGAACGCCGCCTCGTGCTCGGGACCGACCTCCCCCGTCCGGGCGCGGGCTATGGCGTCGTCCGCGATGAGCGCGACCACCCGCGGCAGGTCGGCCGCCACGGCCGTACGGAACGAGAGACCCGCAATCGGGCCGGGGCCGGTCCAGGACATGCTGCTCACGGTCCGTGACCGTACCAGCCGCGGGACGAGCCATCGCGGCCTGGCCCGAGGCCGGACGAGCATGCGGTCGTCGCCCGTCCTGAGGCCAGGACGGGCGACGACCGCATGGTCGGCGGGTGGAGGATCAGGACGACGCTCCCCCGTTCAGGAGCAGGTGACCCCCTCGTGCTCGACGGTGAAGGTCGAGGTGACCTCCTCGCCGTCGACCACCGCGGTGGCCGTGACGACGGCCTCCCCCGCCGCGACGGTCTTCGCCCGCGTCGCGAACGACTGGTAGGCGTTCTTCCCGGCCGCGACCTTCGTGAACGCCTTCTCGCCGAACGGCGTGGAGAGCGTCAGGTCCACGGGGACGGCGCCGTCGTTCGTCGCGCGGACGGCGACGTAGGCCTTGCCCGCGAGGCAGCGGGGCTGCACCTCGACGGAGACGGGCAGCTCGCCGCCCCCCTGCGGCTCGACGAGCACCGCGACGGTGCGCGCCGGGACCGTGACGGTCCCGGAGGCCGCGTCCCACGTGGTGCCCCGCACGACGGCGTCGCTCCCCTCGGCCTGGACCGGCGAGAGCACGTACTCGCGGCCCGCCAACGCGGACAGCGGGACGGTGACCTCGTCCGGCGAGGCGTTGAAGACGGCGAGCAGCCCGTCGAGCGCGGGGTCGACGTCGGCACCGACGGTGTCGTCCACCGACATCGCGACGACGCCCGGCGCCTGCTCCGGACCGGCGCCCGGGAAGGTGACCTTCTCCCGGATGAGGTCCGCGTCGCCGAGCCGGAAGAGCTCGGTCGAGTGCCGCAGCCGCAGGAGGTCCTCCGCCTGTGCCGACGCGGTGGCGATGTCGTCGGGCGACGGCTCGAGCGCCGGGTCCGCGAGGAGCGGGGCCATGAGCGGCCACTTGTCCTCGTTGTCGGCGGCCATCGGCAGTCCGTTGCCGAACCCGTTGTCCTGGCCGGTCCAGTCGATCGCGTTGAACCAGTCGCCCGAGTCGTAGCTGTTGCGGTCGAGCGACTTCGACCGCAGCAGGTCCGTGCCCGCGTGCCAGAACGACGGCGTCTGGGAGAGCGCCGCGGTCGCGAGCGAGACCGTGTTCATCCGCACGCGCTCGTCCATCGGCGTGTCGGCCGGGAGCTTGAGCGTGAGCAGGTCGAACAATGTCTCGTTGTCGTGCGCGTCGACGTACGTCACGACCTCCTCGGGCGAGTCGGCGTAGCCGGCCGGTGCCCCGCGGTAGTCGATCTCGTCGCCGCGCTTCTCCTCGCCCGTCGACGTGACGAGCGTGTAGTCGCGCAGGTTGCCGGCGAGCCCGAGGCGCACGAGGTCGGTCTGGTGGCCGAGGTCGGCGAGCTCGTCCGCGGAGCCGTCGTTCACGGTCCCCGGCTCCCCCGCCCGGGCGGGCTGCCCGTTCGGGTCCGTCGCGAGCCCGGTGCCGAAGCCCTGGGTGAACGTGGACGCGCCGTCGACGGGCGAGCCGCCGTGCACGGCGTCCCGCAGCCGGTCGGAGAACGTCCCGATGCCCGTGCCGCCGAGCTGACCCTGCGTGGCCTGCTCGAACAGCGCGTTGCCCGCGACCTCGCCGAAGTCCCAGCCCTCGCCGTACAGGTAGACGGACTTCCCGTCGACGCCGTCCTCGGCGAGCGTGAGCTCGTCGAGCGCGGCCCGGACGTCGAGCATGTTCTGCTTCGAGTGGTGACCCATGAGGTCGAAGCGGAACCCGTCGACACGGTAGTCCTTCGCCCACGTGACGACCGAGTCGACCATGAGCTTGCCCGCCATCGCGTGCTCGGTCGCGACGTTCTCGCAGCACGTGCTCGTCTCGACGGAGCCGGTGGTCGGGTTCTGCCGGTGGTAGTAGCCCGGTACGACCTTGTCGAGGACCGACTTCGCGTCCTGGCCGCTCGCCGCGGTGTGGTTGAACACCTGGTCGAGCACGACCTGGAGCCCCGCCCCGTGGAGCGACCCGACCATGGTGCGGAACTCCGCGACGCGCGCGCCGCCGTCCGCGTCGACGGCGTACGACCCCTCCGGGGTGCTGAAGTGCCACGGGTCGTAGCCCCAGTTGAAACCGTCCTGCGCCTGCACCGCCGCGACCGCGGCCTGCTGCTCGGTCGAGTCGGGAGCGAGCCCGGAGAGGTCGCCCGTCGTCTTCTGGGCGGCACGGTCCTCGGGGATCGACGCGATGTCGAACGTCGGGAGGAGGTGCACCGTGGTGAGGCCCGCGTCCGCGAGCTCGCGCAGGTGCGTCATCCCGGCCGAGTCCTTCTCGGCGAACGCGAGGTAGGTGCCGCGCCGCTCGGCGGGGACCGTCTCGTCGGAGATCGAGAAGTCGCGCACGTGCAGCTCGTAGATCGTCTGGTCCACCGCGCGCTCGACGACCGGGGCGGGCGTGCCTTCCCAGGCGCTCGGGCGGAACGCGGGGTCGTCGAGGTCGACGGCCACCGAGTGCGTGGAGTCGAGGGTGAGCCCCACCGAGTACGGGTCGGTGACGACGTTCGTCTCGACCTTCCCCGTGCTCGGGACGTAGACCCGCACCTCGTAGAGGTAGCGCGTGCCCTTCCAGCCGACGTCCGCGCCGCCGAGCTTCTTGTCGGCTGCCTTACCGTCGAGCGTCCACGTGCCGTCGGACCGGCGCGCGGCCTCGAACCGGCGCGGGTCGTCGTCGAGCGACGCCCCCGCGGGCCAGGCGAGCACCGAGACGGCCTTCGCCGTCGGCGCCCACAGCGCGAACGACGCCCACTTGCCGTTGGCGTGCCACGAGACGCCGAGCTCGCGCTCGGCCGCGTCCTGCGCGAACAGGTCGTCGACGACGCCCGGCACCTGGACGCCGGTCGCGGCCGTAAGGACGCCGTCGTCGGCCCGGGTCACGAGGAGCTGGCCGGTGAGCGCAGCCTCGGCCGCGGCGCGGTCGAGCGGCTCGCCGTCGTCGAGCACGCGCAGCGCCGTGTGCCCGGCGAGCGCCGGGAACTCGGCGGCGACGTCGTCGGGCAGGCCCGCCGGGTCCACCTCGAGCGTGTACGACGCCGTGCCCTCCGGAGCCTGCACCTCGCCGTCGGCGGCGCCCGGGGTGACCGAGAGCCCGCCCTCGGGGGCGGACCACAGGGTCCACTCCTCGCCCGTGCCGAGGTCGCCCGGCCACGCGACGACGCCCTCGCGCACCCAGTGCGCCGCCTGCTGACCGGTCCCCGGCAGCGGTGGGTTCGCCACCTCGATGGTCAGGACGTGGGTCGCGAGGTCGTAGGAGAACGTGACGTTCTCGCCGTCGCCCACGGAGAACTGGTAGTTCGCGCCGTCGGGCGCGCCGCCCACCCCGTAGTTCTCGGCCCAGCTCAGGCCGTGCGCGACCTTGCCCTCGTACGCGCCGGCCGCGAGTCGGTCGGTCGACCAGGTGTAGGTGCCGTCGCCGTCGGGGTCCTTGAGCCAGGACGCGAGGCAGTCGGGCGCCCACGAGGCGGGGCAGCCGACCTGGTCCTGGAAGGAGCCCGGCAGCGTGACGATCGGGCCCTGAGCGGTGCTCGAGAAGTCCTTGCTCACCGGGTCCCAGTAGAACGTGACCGGGCCGCCGGTCGTCGTGTACGTCGCGTTGCCACCGTCCTGTACGCCGCCGACGCCGTAGTTGACGGTCCACGACCCGTTGAGCGCGACCTTGTACTCGTACGTCCCGGCCGGGACGTCGAACGTGCCCGCGTAGACGCCGTCAGCGCGCTGGGTGAGCTCCGCGGCCTCGCACGCCGGGGCCCAGTCGCCCGCGCAGCCCATGGCCGCGTTGTGGCTCCCGGGCACGGTCACGAGGTCGATCTCGGGCTCGGGCTCCTCGCCCACGGCCCCGCTGACGTCGAGCCCGACGCTCGCGAACGTCGACGCGGCGGCGCGGTCGCCGTCGGCGTCGGTCGTCACGGCGCGGTACTCGACCAGGGTGCCCTCGGCCAGGCCCGCGACGTCGTGGAAGACGCGCGGCGCCGTGTCCTCCGCGGTGCCGAGCGGGTGCCACTCGGCGCTCCCGACCTCGCGCCACGCGAACGACGTCTCGGCCCACGCGTCGGCGTCGACCGTGGCCGTCACGGGCGCGACCCCGGTGACCGCTCCCCCGGCGCGCGGCACGGTGAGGGCGATCTCGCCCGACGAGTCCGCGCCGACCTCGCGGTCGGCCCGCAGCACGACCGTGCCCGTCGCCGGAACGGCCAGCGTGACGGTGCCCTCGGCGTCCGCCGTGACGGGCTGGGCCGAGCCGCCGTAGAGCGCCTCGTACGAGGCTCCCGGCGTGAGGGTCGTGAACGTCGCCGAGCGCTCCTCGGCCGCGTTGTTCAGCGCGACGAGGTACTCGACCCTCTCGGTACGGTCCACGCGGCTGAAGGCGTACACACCCGCGCCGTTCTCGACGTAGCGCTCCACCTGGGCGCCGTCGGCGAGCGCCGGGTGCGCCTCGCGCAGCGCGGCGAGCTCGGCGATGTGGCCGTAGAGCGGCGCGTCGGTGCCGAAGCGGTCGACGCTGCCGGCCTGCTCGCCCGTGACGAGCGGCTGGTCGGCGTACTCGTCGACCTGCGTCGCGAACAGGGTCTGGCGCGCGTCCTTGTCGCCGCCCTTCCCGGCGAAGCCCTGCTCGTCGCCGTAGTACACGACCGGCTGCCCGCGGGTCAGGTACATGAGGTCGTGCGCGAGCTCGTCGCGCGCGAGCGGGTCGTCGGTGCTCGCGAGCATGTACCCCACGCGGCCCATGTCGTGGTTGCCGAGGAACGTGGGCAGCGCCTGCGCGTTCGTCGTGGGCGTCGTGTACATGTCGTCGCTCGCGAAGAGCGACGCGAGGCCCTTGGCGCTGTTGCCGCTCGCGAAGCTCGTCGCGGCGGACTGGAACGTGAAGTCGAGCGTCGAGCTCATGTCGGTCTTGCGCACGTAGGGCGAGAGCTTCGCCGCGTCGGCGTCGTACACCTCGCCGAACATGAAGAAGTCGTCCTTGCCCTGCGCGTGCGCGTAGTCGAGGACCTCGGTGGTCCACGTCTCCCAGAACTCGAAGTTCACGTGCTTGACGGTGTCGATGCGGAAGCCGTCGATGCCGAGGTCGATCCAGTCCTGGTAGACGTCGACGAACCCGTCGACGACCGTCGGGTGCTCCGTCATGAGGTCGTCGAGGCCGTCGAAGTCCCCGTACGTCACCGACTCCCCGGTCCACGTCGAGTTGCCCCGGTTGTGGTAGAGCGTCGGGTCGTTGAGCCAGGCCGGGACCTTGAGGTCCTCCTTGCCCGCGGGGACCACCGGCGTGTACGGGAACGACGTCGCGGCGTCCAGCGCCGGGAAGTCGCCGGTGCCCGCGTGGTCCGCCGGGTCGAACACGGTGCCCTCGGCGTCGCGGTACGGCGACGTGGCCTGGTCGACGTACGAGTACTGCTTCTCCTCGTAGTCGATCACGTCGGCCGTGTGGTTCGTGATGATGTCGAAGTAGACCTTGATGCCGCGGTCGTGCGCCTCGTCGATGAGCGCCTCGAGCTCGGCGTTGGTGCCGAGGTGCGGGTCGATCTGCGTGAAGTCGGTGATCCAGTAGCCGTGGTAGCCCGCGGAGGCGTCGGCGCCGGTGCCCTGGACCGGCTGGTTCTTGAACGACGGCGTGAGCCAGATCGCCGTCGTGCCCAGGCCCTCGACGTAGTCGAGGTTCTGCCGCAGACCCGCGATGTCGCCGCCCTGGTAGAAGCCCTTGTTCGTCGGGTCGTACCCGGAGGCGAGGGGGTCGTCGCCGAGCCCGGCGGTGTCGTTCGACGGGTCGCCGTTGGCGAACCGGTCCGTCATGACGAAGTAGAAGCGCTCGTCCGACCCGGGCTGGCGCACGGGCGGCACCACGAGGTCGGCGTCCTGGGCCTCGTCGTAGCCGCCGGCGAGCCCGAGCGGCGTGAGGGCGATGCGGTGCGTCGCCTCGTCGAACGTGACGCGGACGGTCGCGTCGCCGCCGAGCACGAGCGGCGCGTCGTCCTGGCCGCCGTCGCGGCCGTACGCCTCGTCCCAGGCGTCGTCGAACGCGACCTTGTACTGGTACGTCCCGGCGGGTAGGTCGAAGTCGGCGGACCACACGCCCGCGGCGTCGGTGGGCGCGAGCTCGGTCGCGTCGCACGCGGGGTCCCAGTCGGCCGAGCAGCCGAGCTCGGACTGGAGGTCGCCCACGAGAGCGAGCGTGCGCTCGTCGGCCCCCGCCGCGGGGGTGGCGAGCGCGGCGAGCGTGACGCCCGCCAGGCCGGAGGTGGCGAGCGCGACGGCGGTGACCGACGCCGTCGTACGGGACCCGCGCGAGCGACGGGCCGGAGGGTCGGATGGGTGGGGCGACGGTGTGCGCGGGACGCGGCGACGTCGCGGCGTGGAGGTCATGAGGACTCCCTCGTCCGGTGGCTGGTGCGGGGCCGCAGGCATGAGCTGGCACGAACCGGTGGACGCGGACGACGGAGACCGACAGCGGGCGACGTCGACCGCGGCTTCTCAGCGTACGGCTGAGCCGAACTGTACTGCTTGCAGAAAGTTGCAGCAAGGTTCGGTAACCAGTCCGCGCGCACCTCTGCTGCACCGCCTCCTGAAGACGCCGAACCCGGGGTCGCTCCTCACGGAACGTGTCCGGTGAGGAGAGGCCCCGGGTTCGGCGGGAGAAGGAGGTCAGCCCGCGAGGTGACCCCACCGTGGCGCGAGGTCGCGCCACGGCCCGACCTCGGCGACCCGGCCCTCGTCGAGCACGACGACGCGGTCCGCGCGCGCGAGCGCGGCCCGCTTCGACGTCGCGCCGATCACCGTGGTCCCGCGCTCCCGGAGCGAGGTCCACAGCTCGATCTCCGTCGCCGCGTCGAGCGCGCTCGAGACGTCGTCGGCGAGGAGGAGCTCGGCGTCGGTCGCGAGCGCCCGCGCGAGGGCGAGCCGCTGCACCTGGCCGCCCGAGAGCCGGACGCCGCGGTGCCCCACCAGGGCCTCGTGGCCCCCGGCCTCGACGACGTCGCGCTCCAGGCGCGCGGCCGCGACCGGTCCGTGCACGTCGCGCTCGTGCCCGAGCCGCACGTTGTCCGCGAACGACCCCGAGAGCACGCGTGGGACCTGCGCCACGTGGGCGACCTGCCCCGGCCGCAGGAACGTCTGGGCGTCGACGACGTCGGTCCCGTTCCACCGGATGTGGCCCGTGTGCTCCATGAGGCCCGACAACGCCGAGAGCAGGCTCGACTTGCCCGCCCCGACCTGCCCGAGCAGGAGGACGAGCTCACCGCGGCGCACCGCGAGATCGACGCCCTGGACGCCGATCGTGCCGTCGTCGTGCAGCGCGGTGACGTCGGCCAGCTCGAGCCGCTCGAGCGGCCGGCGCGGGCCCGGGTCGGGCACGGGTGCCTCGCCCGTGAGGAGGTCGACGCCGGGCGGCAGGTCCATGAGGTCCGTGCCCGCGGCGAACCGGCTCGTGGCCCGCTGCCACGAGCGCGTGCCGGGCGCCTCCGTCACGACCGCCCCCGCGACCACGCCGAACCAGCCGAAGCCGGTCACCGCGTTGGCGACCAGGAGCGCCGTCGCGAGGTCCCACGTGCCGGTCAGCAGCCCCGCCCACGCCGCGACGACGCCGAGCTGGATCATGACGAGCGGGACACCGTCGAGCGCGGCCTGCACCCGGTGCTCGAAGATCGCGGCCCGCACGCGGCCCCCGTCGACGTCGCGCAGGTGCGCGTGCACCTGCGGCGTCCGCGCGGCGAGCTTGACCGTGCGCGCCGAGTCGAGCGCCGAGACCAGCGCACGCCCGAACCGAGCACGCGCCGCGGACGACCGCGTGGCCGACCGGCCGGCGATCGGGCGCCCGAGCGCCGAGGCCGCCGCGGACACGACCATCACCGCGAGCAGCACCGCGCCCGCGAGCCACGACCCGCTGAGCAGCGCCGTGACCCCCGCGATGACGAGGCCGTTGACGAAGTCGACCCACCGGTCCGCGTACCGGACGAAGCGGTCGGCGTCCATGGCGCGCGCGACCACCTCGCCCGGGGGCGTCGCCGTGAGCCGGTGCTGGCGCGTCTGGCCGGCCATGACGGCCATGCGCACGCGCAGCAGCACCTCGACCCACCAGCGCGGGTAGACGTACAGCGCCCAGGCGAGGCACAGCGGCGCGAGGACGAGGAGCACGGCGAGCGGCACGAGCAGCCGCGCCGGGAAGCCCTCGTCCAGGTCCTGCACCGCGCGGCCCCAGAGGAAGCCCGTGACGGCACCCTGCGCCGACACGAGGCTCGTCGCCAGGAACAGCAGGGCGCCCACGACGCCCCACGCGGGGCGCACGAACAGCGCGTGCAGCACCCCGCGCGCGAGGCTGGGCCCGTCACCGGGGTCCGCGAGGGCCGGCGGTTCGCCCCGCCGTCGGCGACCCCCGACCGCCTCCGCGGCACGGTCCTGGCCCGAGGTCTCGACGCCCTCCGGGACACCTGACCCGTCGGGTCCGCCGGATGCGTCGGCACCGTCGAGCAGGTCGGCGCCCGTACCGGCGCGCGTGCCGATGGCGTCGGTCGCGGCCTCCTCGGCGACGCTCGCCGCGAGGAGGTCGCGGTACGGGCCCGCGACGCGGGCGAGCGCCGCCCGCTCACCCTGCTGCACGACCCGCCCGTGGTCGAGGACCGCGAGCAGCCCGGCGCGCTCGATCGTCGTCAGGCGGTGCGCGACGAGCACGCCCGTGCGCCCGGCGAGCAGCCGCTCCGAGGCCGCGACGACGCGCGCCTCCGTGAGCGGGTCCATGCGCGCGGTCGCCTCGTCGAGCACGACGACCTGCACGTCGCGGACGAGCAGCCGCGCGAACGCGACGAGCTGCTCCTCCCCCGCCGAGAGCGACGTCCCGCCCGGGCCCAGCAGCGTGTCCAGCCCGTCGGGGAGTCCCGCGACCCAGTCGTCGAGCCGGAGCTCGCGCACGGCGGCCTCGACGTCGGCGCGCGGCACGTCGGCGAAGAGCGCGACGTTCTCGGCGAGCGTGCCCGCGAGGATCTCGGTCCGCTGCGTCACGACCCCCACCGCGGCACGCAGCGCCTGGAGGTCCAGGTCGCGCACGTCCACGCCGCCGACGAGCACCGTGCCGCGGGGCGGCTCGACCGCGCGCGACAGCAGCGACGCCAGGGTCGACTTGCCCGACCCCGTCCGCCCCACGAGCGCGACCGTCTCGCCCGCGGGCACCCGCAGGCTCACGCCGTCGAGCGCGAACGTGCCCTCGGCGTAGGAGAAGTGGAGGTCGCGCAGCTCGATCCCGACCGGTCCGGTCGGCAGCGTGCGCCCGCCCGTCGGCTCGGGCTCGACCGCGAGCATCTGCCGGATGCGCGTGAGCGCCCCGATGCCCTCCTGGATGTCCGGGAGGTGGTGGACCAGGTTGTCGACCTGCCCGACGAACATCGCCGTCACGAGGAACAGGGTGACGAGGCGGTCGACGCCCAGGTCGCCGTCCGCGGCGAGCGCGGCGCCCGCGACGGCGACACCGGCGAGCAGCGACGCGAGCACGAGGCCCGCGCGCCGGAGCATGCGCGACTCGACGACGAGCACGGCCTCGAACTTCCGGTGGACGGCGGCCGAGCGCTCGGCGAGGCGCCGCACCGCGAACGACTGGCCGAGGCTCGTGCGCAGGTCGTCGCGCGCGGCGACCGACTCCTCGAACGCGGCGGCGTGGTCCGTCCAGGCCGCCTCCTCGATCACCTTGCGGCGCGCGATCTCTCCGAGCATGGGCCGCACGATCACGGCGGCCAGGGCGCCGAGCACCGGGAAGAGGATCCAGGCGGGCCACCACGTGAGGCCCGCGACGACCCACATCGGCAGGACGCCGACGACCGTGCGCCCCGCGCCCCAGAGCTGGCGGCGCACCAGCGTGCCGACCGCGTGCGTGTCGTCGTCGACGCGGTCGAGCACCTCGCCGACCGCCTGCTCCGTGAGCGTGGCGAGCGGCTGGTGCAGGGCCGCCGTGAGCAGGTCGCCGCGCAGCCGGCCCTCGGCGCGGTCCACGACCCCGGCCCACACGACCTGGCCCACGGTGTCGAGCAGCGCCGCGCCGACGACGCAGGCAGCGAGGAGCTGGAGCGTCGCCGTCGTCGGGTCGTCGGCGAGCCAGCCCGCGATGACGGTCCCGAGCGCGGCACCGACCGCACCGAGCGTGAGCGCGACGAGCGCGACGACGGCCAGCGGCCCGCGCAGCCGCCGCCAGTCCAGACGACGGGCGGGGTCGACGGGCGCGCGCGACGCACGCGCCGTCGTGGTGGTGTCCGGGGCGGTCGGGGGGTTCGGGGGCTGCTCGGTCGGCAGGGTGGCGTCGATCATGGCCCGTCGACCCTACGGCGCGTCACCCACGCCGACGCAGGGTTTTTCCACCGTGGTCGCCACCCGCGAACACCCTGCACCGCTGCCCCCCGCACCGTCCCGGTCCCGCGGTCAGACCGCGGGACCGGGACAGGACTCAGACGAGCCCGAGCTGCTCCACGGCCTGCCGCTCCTCCTGAAGCTCCGCGACCGACGCGTCGACGCGCCCGCGCGAGAACTCCGACAGCTCGAGGCCCTGAACGATCTCCCACGACCCGTCGCGCGAGACCACCGGGAACGACGAGATGAGGCCCGTCGGGACGCCGTACGACCCGTCGGACACGACTCCGGCGCTCGTCCAGTCGCCCTCCGGCGTGCCGTGGACCCAGTCGCGCACGTGGTCGATCGCCGCGTTCGCGGCCGACGCCGCCGACGACGCGCCGCGCGCGTCGATGATCGCCGCGCCGCGCTTGGCGACCGTCGGGATGAACGTGCCCTCGAGCCACTCGCGGTCCTCCGCGAGCCGCGTGCCCGGGGTCCCCGCGACGTCCGCCTGGAAGATGTCCGGGTACTGCGTCGCCGAGTGGTTGCCCCAGATCGTCACCTTGCGCACCTCCGAGACCGGCACGCCCGCCTTCTTGGCCACCTGCGTCAGCGCGCGGTTGTGGTCCAGGCGCGTCATCGCGGTGAACCGGTCCTTCGGCACGTCCGGCGCGTTCGACGCCGCGATGAGCGCGTTCGTGTTCGCCGGGTTGCCGACGACCAGGACGCGGACGTCGTCCGCCGCGCCCGCGTTGATCGCCTGGCCCTGAGGCTTGAAGATGCCGCCGTTCGCCTCGAGCAGGTCGCCACGCTCCATGCCCGGCCCGCGCGGTCGCGCGCCCACGAGCAGCGCGACGTTCGTCCCCTCGAACGCGGCCGTCGGGTCGTCGAAGATGTCGATGCCCGCGAGCAGCGGGAAGGCGCAGTCGTCGAGCTCCATCGCGGTGCCCTCCGCGGCCTTGACGCCCTGCGGGATCTCCAGGAGGCGCAGGCGCACGGGGGTGTCGGTGCCGAGCATCTGGCCCGACGCGATACGGAAGAGCAGTGCGTAGCCGATCTGACCGGCAGCGCCGGTCACCGTCACGTTCACGGGGGAAGTCATGCGCTCACTCTCCCACAACGCGAACCGCTCGGAAGCCCGACGGCGACCGGAGACGACGACGGCGACGCCCCTGCGAAGAGGGACGCCGCCGTGGGGCGTGCGGGAGGGCGATCAGCCCAGGCGCGCCTTGAGGTTCTCGTCGAGCGCAGCGAGGAAGTCCTCGGTCGTCAGCCACTCCTGGTCCGGGCCGACGAGGAGCGCGAGGTCCTTCGTCATCTGGCCGGCCTCGACGGTCTTGATGACGACGTCCTCGAGGGTCTGCGCGAACTCGGTGACCTCGGGCGTGCCGTCCAGCTTGCCGCGGTGCATGAGGCCGCGGGTCCAGGCGAAGATCGACGCGATCGGGTTGGTCGACGTCGGCTTGCCCTGCTGGTGCTGGCGGTAGTGGCGCGTCACGGTACCGTGCGCGGCCTCGGCCTCGACGGTCTGGCCGTCCGGGGTCATGAGGACGGACGTCATGAGGCCGAGCGAGCCGAAGCCCTGCGCGACGGTGTCGGACTGGACGTCGCCGTCGTAGTTCTTGCACGCCCAGACGTAGCCGCCCTCCCACTTCATGGCCGAGGCGACCATGTCGTCGATGAGGCGGTGCTCGTAGGTGAGGCCCTTCGCGGCGAACGCCTCGGCGAACTCGGCGTCGAACACCTCCTGGAAGATGTCCTTGAAGGCGCCGTCGTAGGCCTTGAGGATCGTGTTCTTCGTCGAGAGGTACACGGGGTACTCGCGCTGCAGGCCGTACGCGAACGAGGCGCGCGCGAAGTCGCGGATCGACTCGTTGAAGTTGTACATGCCCATCGCGACGCCGCCCTCCTCGGGCATGGTCACGACCTCGAACTTCTGCGGCTCGGAGCCGTCGGCCGGCTCGAACGTCATCGTGATCTTGCCGGGGCCCGGGACCTTGAAGTTCGTCGACTTGTACTGGTCGCCGTGGGCGTGACGGCCGATGATGATCGGCTTGTTCCAACCAGGCACGAGGCGCGGGATGTTCGAGATGATGATGGGCTCGCGGAAGACGACGCCGCCGAGGATGTTGCGGATCGTGCCGTTGGGCGAGACCCACATCTTCTTGAGGCCGAACTCCTCGACGCGCGCCTCGTCGGGCGTGATCGTCGCGCACTTGACGCCCACGTTGTACTGCTTGATCGCGTTGGCGGCGTCGATCGTGACCTGGTCGTCCGTCGCGTCGCGGTTCTGGATCGACAGGTCGTAGTACTTGAGGTCCACGTCGAGGTACGGGTGGATGAGGCGGTCCTTGATGAACTGCCAGATGATGCGCGTCATCTCGTCGCCGTCGAGCTCGACGACCGGGTTGACGACCTTGATCTTGCCCATGCGCAGATCGCTCCAACTGTCGGGGACTGGTGCCCCCGGGAGCCGGACGGCGACCGTGCGGCCCGTGGGGCCCGGTCCGTCGCACACAGGGGCGTTGCTGACCGCGGTCCAGGGTACTCGACTTCTCGACGTCAAGATACTTTCGCGGTGCTCGGTGAACCGACCGCATCGTGAGACGGGACGTCCGTTCTCAGGTGGAGCACCGCTGATTTCCACGCATCTCCCGGGTGGTGGTGGCAAGATGCCCCCAGATGCCGGAATGGCCGGGCACTCGGTCAGGCATCGTGCCGTCGTCCCGACCGCCTCCCGGTGCCGCACCGTGGCGGCCGGGCCGGGACTGCCCGAAGTACCCACCGAACCAGACAGGATCATCATGTCCCAGGACACCACCGCTCCCGGCGCACCGGAGGGCTTCGTCGACGACCCGCGCCCCGCGCCGACGGAGACCGTCGCCGTCGTCCAGCCGAGCCTCCTCGCGCGTCTCGGCGCCGAGGTCTTCGGCACGTTCTTCCTCGTCCTCGCGATCGTGGGTGTGGCGCTCTACACGTTCGTCAGCCAGCAGAACGCCCTGGCCGTCGGCCTCGCCGGCGGCATCGCGGTGATCGCGGGCGCCGCTGCCGTGGGCAACGTGTCCGGCGGCCACTTCAACCCGGCCGTGACGCTCGGCGCCGCGATCGGCGGTCGCACCGCGTGGCGCGACGTCCTGCCGTACTGGGTCGCCCAGCTCGTGGGCGCGATCCTCGCCGGGCTCGTGCTGCTCGCGACCGTCCCGTCGTCGCTGCCCGAGCTCCTCGGGCAGGAGGGCCGCGGCGGCGTGTTCGTCGCCACCGCGAACGGGTACGGCAGCTTCTCCTCGCTCGCGACGGCGTCGCAGGGCGGCACGGAGTTCGGCCTCGTCCAGGCGCTGCTCGTCGAGACCATCGTCACCGCCGTGTTCGTGGGCGTGATCCTCGGCGTCACCGACAAGCGCGCGAGCGTCCAGTACGCGCCGGTCGTCATCGGCCTCACGCTCACCGCGCTCATCCTCGTCGCCGCGCCGATCACCAACGCGTCGCTCAACCCGGCCCGCTCGATGGCCTCGGCGGTCTTCGCCGGCGACGGCGACCTGTGGAAGCAGCAGTGGGTCTTCTGGGTCGCACCGCTCCTCGGTGCCGCGATCGCCGGCCTCTTCTACCGCGCGTTCGCGTTCGCCCCGAAGCAGGACGACCTCCTCGGCGAGGACCAGGTCGTCACGCTGACCGAGGCCGAGGCCCCGGCCTACTCCGCGGCAGCCGGCGCCGCGGGCGCCGCCGGCGCGGGCGCCGTCGCGGCCGTGGTCGAGGAGGAGGTCGTCGTCACGGACGAGAACGGCGACGTCGTCGCGGTCGAGGAGGTCGTCGAGGTCGTCGAGGTGGACGAGCCCGAGGCGCCCGCGGCGGGCGAGGAGCCCGGTACGGACGAGGCCCCCAAGGCCTGACGTCTCGACGCCCGACGGGCCCGGACCGCGACCGCGGTCCGGGCCCGTCGTCGTCTGCCGTGGCGACGAGTCAGATCTCGCCCTGGTCGAGGCTCAGCGCGAGGAACGCCATGGCGACGGCGGGCGCGAGGAAGAAGAAGACGTCCAGGCCGCGCGAGCGCACGGTGATCCCGACGGGGCCGGGGCCCGGGATGGCCGCGCGGCACACCCCGGCCACGGCGAGCAGCACGGCGAGCGTGAAGCAGCCTGCGCGCGCACCGACGAGCACCGCGACGAGCGTCGAGACCGCGACGCCCGCGAGCACGAGCCACATCGCGGGCTGGCGTGACGGTGCGAGGCTCGCGGGAGGCTCCGGGACCGGCGGCCGGGCCTCGCCGTCTGGCCGAGCACCCGCAGGGGGCTCTCCGCCGTCCGGCTCGTCCTCGACGTGGTGCCACGCCGGCACGAGCGTCGGCGGCGGCCGGTGGCGCGTCCCTCCGTCTGCGGTGACGTCGGTCACGCTGCTGCACCTTCCACGCCCGGAATCCTACCGTCGTGGCCTAGCGTGACGTGCATGTCGTCCGCCGAGCCGCCGGTCCTCCCGCCCTCGTCTCCGCACCGCGGGGACCGCCCCGCGGCGACCTCCGAGCCCCCCTCGTCGGTCGTCGTCGTGGGCGGCGGCCTCGCCGGCGCCCAGACCGTCGGCGCGCTCCGCCGTCGGGGGTACACCGGGCGGGTGACGCTCCTCGGCGCCGAGGGTGTGCCTCCCTACGACCGGCCCCCGCTGTCGAAGGAGCTCCTGAGCCGCCCGAGCCCGGCGTGGCTGGCCGAGGACCTCGGCGTTGACGTCGAGGCTCTCGCCGACGAGGTCCGCCTCGCCGACCCGGCGGTACGGCTGGAGCGTCGCTCCGCGCCCGAGGGTGACGCTTGGGTGGTCACGACCCGGTCGGGCGAGCGCCAGGCCGCCGCCGCCGTCGTGCTCGCGGTCGGTTCCACGCCCGTCCGGCCCGTCGGCTGGGAGCACGCCCGCCTCCTGCACACCGCGCGCGACGCCGAGGACCTGCGCGGTGCGCTGCGGCCGGGGCTCCGCCTCGTGATCGTCGGCGCGGGCTGGATCGGTGCCGAGCCTGGCGGGGGTCGCGACCGGCGGGGGCGCGCGCGTCACGGTCCTCGAGGCGGCGCCGACCCCGCTCCGGCGACAGCTCGGGCCGGGCGTCGGCGCGCACCTCGCGCCCTGGTACGCCGCCGTCGGCGCGGAGCTCGTGACCGGCGCCGCGGTCGCGGAGGTCCGCCCCGACGGCATCCGGCTCGCCGACGGTCGCGAGCTCCCGGCCGACCTCGTGCTGGCCGCGGTGGGCTCTCGCCCCGCGACGGACTGGCTCGACGGCGCCGTCCCGCGCGACGTGCGGGGCAGCGTCCCCGTCGACGCGACCGGGGCCGTGCGCGGCCTGGACGGGCTCTGGGCCGTCGGCGACTGCGCGACGCGCGAGCATCCCGTGCTCGGTGCCGTCCCCGGCGGCCACTGGTCGGCTGCGCTCCACGACCCCGACGCGACGGTCGCCGCGATGCTCGGCGACGAGGACACCGGCCCGGCGCACGCTCCGTACGTGTTCTCCCAGCAGCTCGGCCACGACCTCGCCCTGTTCGGCGTGCCCGACGAGGCCGACGACGTGCTCTTCCGCGGCGACCCGTCGGGCGGGGCCACCGGCCACGAGGGCTGGGCCGCGTTCTACCTCGCCCCGGGGTCGCGCGTCGGCACGACGCCGGACGGTCGGGTCGCCGAGGTCCGGGCGGTCCTCCTGGTCGACTCGCCGCGCGACGTCGGCCCGGTCCGCAAGGCGATGAACCGCACCGGCCGTCTCCGCGTCGACCTCGACGTGGCGCTCGACCCGACCCGCCGCCTGCGAGACGCGCTCGCCTGACGCCCGGCACGCGACGGCCCCGCGGGTCCGAGGACCGGCGGGGCCGTCGAGCGTGGGGCGTCTCAGTGCGCGAAGTGGCGCGTCCCCGTGAAGTACATCGTCACGCCCGCCGCCTGCGCGGCCTCGATCACCTCGGCGTCGCGGATCGACCCTCCCGGCGCGACGACGGCGCGCACGCCCGCGTCGAGCAGGATCTGGAGGCCGTCGGCGAAGGGGAAGAACGCGTCGGACGCCGCGACGGCGCCGCGTGCCCGCTCCTCGCCCTCGGCGAGCGTGTTGGCGCGCTCGACCGCGAGGCGGCACGAGTCGACGCGGTTGACCTGCCCCATCCCGACGCCGACGGCGGCGCCGTCGTTCGCGAGGAGGATCGCGTTCGACTTCGCGGCGCGGATCGCGCGCCACGCGAACGCGAGGTCGGCGATCGTCGCGTCGTCGGCGGCCTCGCCGGTGACGAGGTTCCAGTGCTGCGGGTCGTCCCCGCCGGTGACGTTCCCGTCGGCGTCCGTCACGACGGCGTCGACCCGGTCGGTGCTCTGCACGAGCAGCCCGCCGCTCACCGGGCGGGTCTCGACGGAGGTCGTCGGCGGGGTGTCGACGACGAGGAGGCGGATGTTCTTCTTCGCCTGGAGGACCTCCAGCGCCTCGGGCTCGAAGCCGGGCGCGACGACGACCTCGGTGAACACGGGCGCGATCTGCTCTGCGGCCGCCTTGGTGACGACGCGGTTCGCCGCGATGACGCCGCCGTAGGCCGAGACGGGGTCGGTCGCGTGGGCGCGGGCGTGCGCCTCGGCGATGTCGGTGCCGACCGCGATGCCGCACGGGTTGGCGTGCTTGATGATCGCGACGGCGGGCGCGTCGTGGTCGTGCGCGGCGCGCCACGCGGCGTCGGCGTCGACGTAGTTGTTGTAGCTCATGGCCTTGCCGTGGAGCTGCGTCGCCTGGGCGAGGCCGTTCGCACCGTGGCCGTGGGTGTAGAGCGCGGCACGCTGGTGCGGGTTCTCGCCGTAGCGCAGCACGTCGGCGCGGTCCCACGTCGCACCGATCCAGGCGGGGAACCCGGTGCTCACGGTCTCGCCGTCGGTCTCGACCGCGTCCGTCGGTGCCACGACGTTGCCCATCCACGACGCGACGGCGACGTCGTACGTCGCGGTGTGCACGAACGCGGCGGCCGCGAGCGCCTTGCGCTGCGCGTAGGTGAAGCCGCCCGCCTGCACGGCCGCCACGACGTCCTCGTACCGGGCCGGGTCGACGACGACGGCGACGCTCGGGTGGTTCTTCGCGGCCGCGCGGACCATCGAGGGTCCACCGATGTCGATCTGCTCGACGACCTCGTCCGGCCCGGCGCCCGACGCGACGGTGGCGGCGAACGGGTACAGGTTGACGACGACGAGCTCGAACGGCGCGATGCCGAGCTCGTCGAGCTGCGCGAGGTGGTCGGCCTTGCGCGAGTCCGCGAGGATGCCGGCGTGCACGCGCGGGTGCAGCGTCTTGACCCGGCCCTCGAGGCACTCGGGGAACCCGGTGAGGTCCTCGACCTTCGTCACGGGGACGCCCGCGCCGGCGATCGTCGCCGCGGTGGAGCCGGTGGAGACGAGCTCGACGCCCGCCGCGTGGAGCGCCGTGGCGAGCTCGACGAGGCCGGTCTTGTCGTAGACGCTCAGGAGCGCGCGCCGCACGGGGCGCCGGGAGTCGTCGGCGAGCTGGACGTCGGGGGCGGCGGGCACGTGCGGGGCCGGGTGGGACATGACGAGGGGCTCCTCTGGGTCGCGGTCGCGGTCCGGCGGTGCACCGGTACCGAGTGGCTGAACCCAGGCGCCCAGGCGGTCGACGCACCAGCAGGTTGATCCGGCCGCTCCCCGGTGGTCGTTCCCACCCTCGCCAGTCGCGGCCGGGACGAGTCTACCGGCCCGGCCCGGCGGGCACCGGCTCGCCCGGCACGACGCCCGACGCGACGAGAGCGGCCGCGTCGTCGGCCCAGGTGTCCGGGGTGCCGACCCGCCACAGCGACCGGACCGTGCTGAGGACCGCGACGGTGACGACGAGGAGCCCCGCGAGCACCACGAGCGCCGTCCCGAGCCCGAACCGTTCGAGGAGCCCGCTCCCGACGAGCGGCACGAGGGGTCCGGCGGCGAGGCCGGTCAGCCCCAGGACGGACGAGAGCCTCCCCTGGAGCTGCGGCGGCGTGATCGCGGCCGCGTACCCGGACAGGCAGGCGTTCGCCGCGGGGACCAGCAGGAGCGCCGGCGGGAGCAGGAGGACGTACCCGACGTACGAGTTCAGGGCCGCCATCGCGGCGGCGCCCGCCGCCAGCGTGCCGAGCGCGCCGACGACGAGGACGCCCGCGCGGAACCGCGCGACGAGCCGGGGCGCGAGGACCGCGCCGACGAGCACGCCCAGGCCGACCGCGAGGTCGACCAGGCCGATGAGGAGCGGCGCCGTGCCCGTGCGCACGAGCTCGAGGTTGATGCCGACCATGAGGCCGCCGAACGCGACGTTGATGACGACGAACAGGCCGAGGAGAGCGCGGAACAGCGGCACGGACCACACGAACCGGAGCCCTTCGCGCAGCGCCTCCGTGGGGCGGGTCGCGCGCGCCGCGGCGACGTCGCCGTTGAGCGGCTCGCGCACGAACCACGTGCAGACGGCGGTCGCCAGGTGCCCGATCGCGGCGCCGGCGAGCGGGACGGCGTGCGCGACGGCGTAGAGGACGCCGCCGAGGGGCCCGGCGAGGAGGCTCGCGACGGCGTCCCGGCCCTGCACGGCTGCCAGCGCCGTCGGCAGCTGGGGCACGGGCACGACCGACCGGAACGCCCCGCTCGTGGCCGGGTCGACGAGCGCCCCGACGACCGACGCCCCGAAGAGCACGGCCGCGAGGTGCCAGGCGGTGAGCGACCCGAGCCCCGCGGCGAGCGCGACGGTCCCCCACAGCGCGGCACCGACGCCCGCGGAGACCGTGATGAGCCGGCGCCGGTCGACCCGGTCCGCCACGACGCCGGCGGGCAGGGTCGCGAGGAGCGCCCCGAGCTGGCCGACGGCGGCGACGACGCCCGCCTGCACGACCGACCCCGTGATCCCGTAGGCGACGAGCGGCACGGCGAAGAGCGCGACGCCCGCGCCGAGCGACTCCGCGGTCATCCCCGTCATGAGCAGCATGTACGACCGGTTGCGCAGGAGCGACGGCGGGACGGCGCCGCCGGGGGCGGCGACCGGCGCCACGGCGTCCTGGACGGCGGGGCCGGGAGCACGCGCCGTCGACGACGGGCCGGTGGGCGGGTGGTCCTCGACCGAGGCGGCGGCAGGCGGGTTCGTCATGGCACGAACCTAGGTGCGCAACTCCCATTGCGCAATGGTCGTTGCGCACTTGTTCCTGCGCACCTCCTCGTGCACGACCCCAGGCGTTGCTAGCCTCGGCCTGTGCTCGAGACCTTCCGCGTCCAGGACCCCGCGGCGCTGCGGGCGATCGCGCACCCGCTGCGGCAGCGCATCCTCATAGAGCTCGCCGTCCTCGGGCACGCGCGCGCCGCGGACCTCGCCCAGGCGACGGGAGAGCCCGCGAACTCCGTGAGCTTCCACCTCCGCGTGCTCGCCAAGGCCGGGATGATCGTCGAGGCGCCCGAGCACGCGCGCGACCGCCGCGACCGGGTGTGGAAGAACGTCGCGCAGAGCTACGCTGTCGAGCCGGGGACGCCCGACGCGGTGCGCCACGTGGTGCGACCGGCCCTGGCCTGGGCCGAGGAGACGTTCCGGCGCGGGAGCGAGACCGGGGCGCGCGAGGACCGGATCCTCGCGCTCAGCACGCTCGTGCTCACCGCCGAGCAGGCGGCGACGATGTCCCACGAGATCGCGGAGCTGCTCGAGCGCTGGACCGCGCGCTCGCTCGAGGAGGGACGGGCGGCGCCCCAGGAGGGTCGCGAGACCTACCAGGCTCTCGCCGTCCTCGCGCCGCGCGACCTCCCGCCCGCGGACGAGGCCACCGGCGAGGACGCGGAGGAGCCCGGCGCCTAGCCCAGCAGGGCCCGGCGGCCCTCGACGCGCAGCCCCTCGCGCGCGACGCGGCCGACCGTCTCGACGAGCAGCGCGCGCTCCGCGACCTTGATGCGCTCGTGCAGCGACAACTCGTCGTCTCCGTCCTCGACCGGGACGGCGACCTGGGCGATGATCGGGCCGGTGTCGACGCCGTCGTCGACCACGTGGACGGTGCACCCGGTCACGCGGACCCCGTACGCGAGCGCGTCCCGCACGCCGTGCGCCCCGGGGAAGGACGGCAGGAGCGCCGGGTGCGTGTTGATCGTCCGGCCCGCGAAGCGCCCGACGAACGCCGGGCCGAGGATGCGCATGAAGCCGGCGAGCACCACGAGGTCGGGCCGGAAGACGTCGACCGCCTGCGCGACCGCCTCGTTCCACGCGGCCCGGTCGTCGAAGTCCCCCGGAGCCACGACGACGGCGGCGACCCCGGCCTCGCGGGCGAGGTCGAGGCCCCCCGCGTCGGCCTTGTCCGACACGACGCCGACGACGCGCGCTCCGTAGGCGGCGTCGTCGTGCGCGGCGAGGATCGCGGCGAGGTTGGAGCCGGCGCCCGAGACGAGGACGACGACGCGGGCGGCGGAGGTGGACTCGACGGGGTGGCCGGACGGCGTCTGCACGGTGCTCCTGCGGGTGTCGGGGTGGCTCGGGTGTCGGGCTCGGCGGGAGGGGCGGGGCGCCCTCCAGGGCACCCGGCCTCCGATGGGAGAATGTACCGCGAGCCGCCCGACCGACCGAGGAGCTGCCCGTGGGCAACCCGTACGCACCGCCCCGTCCCGACGCGCCGCAGCAGCCTCGTCCCGAGCCGCAGCAGCCGCCGGAGGAGGGTGCGCGTCCGGACGCACCGGTCCCGCCCGGTGCCGGGCCTGGCACGGGTGCCCCGCTCCCCCCTCCGCCGCCGGGGTGGCCGGACCTGCACGCGCCCGCCGACGCCCGACCGCCGGCGCCGCCCGAGCCTCCGGAGCCGGACCCCGAGCTCGCGCGGCAGGCGACGCGACGCGTGCTGCACTTCGGACTGCTCCTGCTCGCGGTGATCGTCGTGAGCACGATGCCGTTCCCGTGGCAGGCCGTGAGCCTCGCGCTCGCGCTCGGGGCGATCGTCGTGGGCATCCGGGCGCTCATGGCCGTCTGGCGTGCGCGCGTGCGCGGGGCGCTCGTCCCGGCGCTGGGCATCGGGGTCGGCCTCTCCGCCATGCTTGCGCTCCAGATGGTCTCGACGCTCGTCACCTGGGACGTCGCGCTGGCGCACCAGCAGTGCCTCGACGGCGCGATCACCGTTTCGGCGGAGAAGCGCTGCGACGTCGAGCGGACCCAGGCGCTCGAGGAGAAGTTCGCCCGCTGGTTCCCCACACCGGCCCCCGCGTCGTCCTGACCGTCCGAGTTCGTGCCGCCCGCCTGAGACTCCGTCACCCGCTCGTGACATCCAGTCTCTAGGGTGTGCCCATGACGACCACGACCGTGACCCCTCGACCGGGCGCCGACGAGCGGCTCGCCCGGCTCATCCGGATCCCCACGGTGTCCGCCGAGCTCGAGCAGCGAGGGCTCGCGCCCTTCGACGAGCTCGTCGACCTGCTGGGCGAGCTGTACCCACTCGTCCACGAACACCTCGAGCGCGAGCGCATCACCGACCTCGGTCTGCTCTACCGCTGGCGCGGGCGCTCCGACGAGCCTCCGGTGGTGCTCATGGCGCACTACGACGTCGTCCCGGTCGACGAGAGCGACGACTGGACCTACCCACCCTTCGAGGGGCGTGTCGCCGACGGCTGGGTCCACGGGCGCGGCGCGCTCGACGACAAGGGGCCGCTCGTCGTCGTGCTCGAGGCGGTCGAGAACCTGCTCGCGGCGGGGTTCACGCCCGCGCGGGACGTCTACCTGTCGTTCGGCGGCAACGAGGAGTCGCACGGCGCGGCCGCGGCCGCGATCGCGACGACGTTGCGCGACCGCGGCGTGGTCCCGTGGCTCGTGCTCGACGAGGGCGGGGCGGTCACGGACTCCCCGCTCCCCCTCGTCCCCGGGAGCGCCGCGATGATCGGCGTCGGCGAGAAGGGCGTGCTCACGCTGCGCCTCACCGCGCGCGGCGAGGGCGGGCACGCGTCCGCCCCGCCCACGACGACGGCGGTCCGGCGCGTCGCGCGCGCCGTCGAGCGCCTCGGCCCGCGCACCTTCCCCGCACGCACGCCCGTCGCGATCTCGCGCATGCTCCGGCTCTTCTCCGACCGCGCGACCGGACCGGCGCGCACCGCGCTGCGCGCCCTGGCCGCCGCGCCGCCCGTGGCCGCGCAGACCTTCGCCGCGATGGGCGGCGAGGCCGCGGCGATCGTCCGCACGACCGTCGCGCCGACGATGCTCTCCGGCGGCACGGCCGCGAACGTGCTGCCGTCGCAGGCGTCCGCGACCGTCAACCTGCGGATCGCGCTCGGCGAGACCGTCGCGGGCACCGTCGAGCGCGTCCGGCGGCGCGTCGACGACCCGCAGGTCCAGATCGAGGTCGTCGAGGGCAGCGAGCCCTCCCCCGAGTCCCCCGTCGACGACGAGCGGTTCGCCCTCCTCGCCGCGTGCGTCGGCGTCTCGCACCCCGACGCGCTGCCCGCCCCGTACATCACGATGCAGGCGACCGACGCGCGGCACTTCCACCGGTTCTCCCCGGCCGTGTACCGGTTCGCGCCGCTCGCGATGTCCGCCGAGCTGCGCGCCACCATCCACGGCCTCGACGAGCGCGTCGAGGTCGCCGAGCTCGAGCGGGGCGAGCGGTTCCACCGCGCGCTCCTCGAGCGGCTACCCTGACGCTCCCCCACCTCCGGGGCGCGCGACGACGCGCGCCTCCCCACGCAGAAGGAGCAGCGATGGCTCGCTCGCTCACCGGGCGCCTCGCGGGTTCGACCCTCGCCGGCGTCGTCGGGTTCCTCGCCTTCGTCGAGCTGACGAGCGGCGTCCTCCAGGGCTACTACACGCCGATGCTCACGGACATCGCGCGGCACCTCGGCGTGCACGACGCCGACGTGAACTGGCTCGAGGGCTCCCAGCTCATGCTGTCGGCGCTCGTCGTCCCCGCGCTGGCCAAGCTCGGCGACATGGTCGGCCACCGGCGCATCCTCCTGTGGTCGACGGCGGTCACGGCGGCCGCGTCGCTCGTCCTGCCGTTCACGGACTCGTTCGCGGTGTTCCTCGTGGCGTGGGCCGTGCAGGGGTTCTACGTCGTGTGGCTGCCGCTGGAGATCGCGCTCGTCTGGTCGCGCGCCCGGCGCCTCGCGAACCCCGCCGCCGTCACCGCGCGCGCCGCGGGCGTCCTCGTCGCGGCGCTCGAGACCGGCGCGATCCTCGGCGCCCTCGCGGGCGGTGCGCTCGTCGACGCGCTCCCGCTGCGCGTCGTGCTCCTCGTCCCCGCGCTCCTGGTCGTCGTGTGCTTCGTCGTCGTGCTGCTCGGCGTGAAGGAGTCGCCCGACCCTGCGGGCGGGCGCTTCGACACCGTGGGCCTCGTGCTCGTCTCGCTCGCGCTCCTCGCGCTCACGGGCGGCCTCAGCCTGCTGCGCCTCGAGGGCGTCGTCGCGTTCGCGCCGTGGGCGCTCGTCGTGCTCGGCGCCGCGCTGCTGTGGCCGTTCGCCCGGTGGGAGCTGCGCCAGGACGACCCGCTCGTCGACGTGCGCATGTTCCGGTCCCCCACGCTGGGCCCGGTGTTCCTCACGGCCGGTCTGTTCGGCGTCTCCGTGCTCGGCGCCCAGGCACCGCTGTCCACGTTCGCGCGCACCGACCCCGCCGAGCACGGGTACGGGCTCGGCACGACCGGCTTCCAGACGTCCCTGCTCATCGGCGTCTACCTGATCGGCATGATCGTCGGCGCGCTCTCGTACCCGCGCGTCGCCCGGCGCGCGACGCCGCGTCTCACCCTCGTGGGCGCGTCCACCCTCGTGGGCGTCGGCTTCCTGCTCTTCCTGCCGCTCCACGCGACGTACGCGAACGTGCTCACCAACATGGTGATCGTCGGCCTCGGGTCCGGCGCGCTCGTCGCCGCGCTGCCTGCCGCAGCGGCCGCCGCCGCACCCCCGACGCTCACCGGCGTCGCGACCGGCCTGACGAACTCCGTGAAGACCGTCGGCGGGGCGGTCGCGTCGTGCGTCTTCGGCATCGCGCTCGCGGCCGCCGCACTCCAGGGCGGCGCGACAGAGAGCACGGCCGGCTCGTTCGGCGGGTACGTCACCGTCTGGGTCGTGTGCGGCACGACGGCGCTCGTCGCCGCCGTCCTCCTGCTCGCCGTCGTGCCGCGCCAGGCCTTCACCGACCCCGCCGCCGCGGCCCCCGTCGAGGCGGCAACAGCCGCGCGGTCCGCGGCATGACCGCCCCGACCCCGCCGCTCGCCGGCCCTCCCCCGTCGCTCCCGCCCGTGGACCGGGAGGGACTGCGCCGCAGGGGGTCCCCGTGGTGGTGGCTCGTGGTCCCTGCCGCGGTCCTTCTCGCCGCCGTGGCCCTCGTCGTCTGGGCGATCGTGCCCTTCGCCAACCACGACAGGCTCGAGCTCGTCGAGGACGACCGGATCCTGGCCGCCGCGGCGGACCCCTGCGCGCAGGTCGGGGAGGCGGGTGCGACGCTCGCGGTCGCGACGACGCCCGAGGAGCGCGCCACCGCTGCGCTCGACGTCGCACAGGCGGCCCGACGGCTCGCGACCGCCGTCGGCGCGGTGCCCACGGACGTCCTCGACGCCGACAGACCGGCGCGGTCGTGGGCCGACGACTGGGCGGTTCTCGCAGACCGCCTCGAGACCTGGTCGGCGAGCGTCGCCGCCGGCGAGGACGCCCGCTTCGAGCTCCCGCTCACCGAGGACGGCTGGTCCGTGGTGACGCGGATGGACCTCGCGGCCTCGCCCGACTGCCCCGTCCCGACGTCGGTGGTCGACCTCGACACGACTCCGCCCCCCACGCCGCCGCTCGACTGACGAGAAGCACCGTCCACGGCTCCCCCGCGGAAGCGTCCCGGCGTCAGCCCTCGTCGACGGGATCGCCGTGGCGGCGGCCCAGCACGTCGAGCCGCGCCCACAGGACGGCGAGCGCGGCGCCGCCGCCGATCTCGGCCGCGGCGAGCGCGCCGACGACGAGCGCGTCGGCGCCGACGACCTCGAGCCGACCGGGCCCGACCGCGCCGCCAGCGAGCCAGCTCACGAGCCCGACGAGGAGGCCCGCGCCGAGCGCGACCCCGCCCAGGGCGAGGCCGACGTCGAGCCACGGGACGTCGTCGTCCGGGTGGGTGCCCGTCACGTCGCGCAGGCGGCGCCACACGAAGGCCCCGGCCACCACGCCGAGCGCGACGACGACGGCCGGCACCCAGGGCGTCAACGGGTTGGTCCAGTCGTCGCCGGGCAGCGCGCCGAGCAGCGGGATCGCCGGCAGCGCGCCGGGCTCGGAGCCGGTCGGGGCGAACGTGCTGCCCTCGCCCACGGCGAAGCCCGGCCCGACGAGCCAGGCTCCCGCCCAGGCCACGACGTTCGGCAGGACGGCGAGCTGCGCGAGCGCGAGCACGATGCCGCCGACGGTCCCGGGCACGAGCCCGGCGACGATGTCGCCCGACGTCGCGCGGCCGGCGACGAGCCACGCCCCGACGACGACGGCCGAGACGCCGGCCAGCAGGCTCGTGCCGAGCAACCCGCCGCGCAGTCCCAGCCGCACCGACGGCGGGAGCCACCCGTCGAGCCGCTGCGTGAGGTCGCCGACGAGGGGTGCGTCCGGTCGCGCGAGGATCCCGGCGCCGAGGCCGAGCCCGCCGACGAGCGCTCCCCCGACGACCGCGACCGCGAGGCCCCAGGGCGGGGCGGACCCCGCGAGGAGCGCGACGCCGAGCGTCGCGAGCGCGTAGGTCACGGTGCCCGCGACCCAGGCGGACAGGGTCGTGTGCGCCGAGCGGCGCGCGGACGCGAAGCAGCAGAACAGCGCGAGCGCGGTGAGCCCCAGCGGGACCAGCGTGACGGTCGTCCCGCTCGCGACGAGCGGGACCCCGTGGCCGAGGAGCCAGAAGCCCGCGGCGATCGTCACCGACTGCCCCCACCCGCTGCCCTCGGAGGACCCGGTGGACGAGGCGAGGAAGGCCACCACGCCCGGCAGGACGACGACCGCGAGAGACAGCGCGAGCGCCTGGAGCGCGGCGAGCACGCCCGACGGCCCGCGCCGGACCACGACCGGTGCGGGGGCCGGGCTGCCGTCCACGGTGCGCGTGCGCGCACCACGCGTCGTGCTGGTGGTGCTCATGGTGCCCATCGTCGTCGATCGAGTGGTCGGTACGTGGCATTCGCCCCGGCGCGCCAGCCTACCCGCGCCTACGATCGGTCCATGACGACGGCGCCCGCCCCCACCGCGTTCGTCCTGGGTGGCGGTGGCGTGCGCGGCGCGGTCCAGATCGGCATGCTGCGTGCGCTGCTGGAACGCGGCATCACGCCCGACCTCGTGGTCGGGACGTCGATCGGCGCGATCAACGGGGCGGCGCTCGCGGCGGACCCGACGCCCGCCGTCGTCCCCCGCCTCGAGTCCGCCTGGTCGTCGCCCGCGGCCGCGCAGGTCTACGGCGAGGCGTGGTACCGGCAGGTGCACCGGCTCGCGACGACGCGCACCCACCTCGCCAGCCCCGCACCCCTGCGCGCGCTCCTGCGCCAGGTGCTCGGGGAGCGCACGACGTTCGCCGACCTCGCCGTGCCGCTCGTCGTCGCGGCGGCGTCGATCGAGCGGGCGGCCGAGCGCTGGTTCAGCGACGGCCCGCTCGTCGAGGCCGTGCTCGCCTCGGCGTCCGTGCCGGGCGCGCTGCCGCCCACGCGCATCGGGGACGAGCACTACGTCGACGGCGGCGTGGTCTCCTCGATCCCGCTGGGCGAGGCCGTGCGCCGCGGCGCACGGACGGTCTGGGTGCTCCAGGTCGGCCGGATCGAGGAGCCGCTGCGACCGCCGCGGACCGCGGTCGAGGTCGCGAAGGTGACGTTCGAGATCTCCCGGCGGCACCGGTTCGCGCGCGAGCTCGCCGAGGTCCCCGACGACGTGACGGTCCACGTCCTCCCGAGCGGCGGGCCGCTCCCCGGCGACGACCGGCTCTCGTCGTCGCGCCGGCTCGACACGACCCGAGCGCGCGCGGCCTCGTCGTACGCGGCGTCGCGCCGCTACCTGGACGAGCTGGGCGGCGACGCGTGAACGTCCCGCCCCCGCCCCGCTGGGTCCGTCGGCTACTCCTCGCGCCGGCCGTCGTCGTCCTCGCGGTCCTGCTCGTCCCGACGAGCATCATGCTCGTCCTGCTCGTCGGCGGCATCGTGAGCTGGGCGCTGCCCGGCCGCCTGCGCGCGCCGCGCGTGCTGTGGCTCGCGAGCTTCTACGTCGTGTGGGACGCCGCTGCCCTCGTCGCGCTGTTCGGCCTCTGGGTGGGCTCCGGCTTCGGACGGGCCCTGGACCGTCCGGCGTTCCGGCGCGCGCACGTCCGCCTCGCGGGCACGATGCTCTCGGTGCTCTTCTGGCAGGTGCGCTGGACGCTGCGGCTGCGGATCGACGTCGACCTCAGCGAGGCCGACGGGCTCGACGGGGCCCCGGTGCTCGTGGTGAGCCGCCACGCAGGGCCAGGCGACTCGTTCGTCCTCATGGACCGTATCGTCAACGCGGCGGGGCGGGAGCCGCGCGTCGTGCTCAAGGACACGCTCCAGTGGGACCCGGCGATCGACGTCCTGCTGCACCGCGTGCCGGCGTACTTCGTGGTGCCGCGCTCCCGGCGACCGCACGGCGCGCCGTCCGGCAGCGAGGCGGTCGCCGAGCTCGCCACCGACCTGGCGCCGGACTCCGCCGTGCTGCTCTTCCCCGAGGGCGGGAACGTCACGCCGCGCCGCCGCGACGCGCGCATCGCGGCGCTGCGATCCTCCGGCGAGGACGACCTCGCCCTCCTCGCCGAGGGGATGCCGCACGTCATGGCGCCGCACGTCGGCGGGTTCCTCGCCGCGCTCGACGCGACGCCGACGACGGGCGTGGCGGTCGTCGCGCACACGGGCCTCGAGCGCCTGGTCACGGTGCGGGACATCTGGCGCGAGCTGCCGATGGACAAGCGCCTCACGCTCAAGATCTGGGCGACGCCCCGCGAGGCGCTCCCGGCGGGCGACGAGGAGCGCGCCGCGTGGCTCTACGCGCAGTGGGTGCGGCTCGACGCGTGGCTGGCCGCCTCGGGCGCGCCGACGGTCCCGAGCGGCGACCGCGACCCGGCTCCCTGACGTCGGGCGCCGGCCCGGACGCACGACGCCCCGCGACCGGCGGAGCGGTCGCGGGGCGTCGGGTGCGTGGACCCGGGCCGTGGGTCCTGCGGTGGAGCCAGGGTCAGGCGAGGACCTCGCGCAGGAGCGCAGCGGTCTCGGACGGCGTCTTGCCGACCTTGACGCCGACGGCCTCGAGGGCCTCCTTCTTGGCCTGCGCGGTGCCCGCGGAGCCGGAGACGATCGCGCCGGCGTGGCCCATCGTCTTGCCCTCGGGGGCGGTGAAGCCCGCGACGTAGCCGACGACCGGCTTCGTGACGTGCTCCTTGATGTACGCCGCGGCACGCTCCTCGGCGTCGCCGCCGATCTCGCCGATCATGACGATCGCCTGGGTCTCGGGGTCGTTCTCGAACGCCTCGAGCGCGTCGATGTGCGTGGTGCCGACGATCGGGTCGCCGCCGATGCCGATGGCGGTCGAGAACCCGAGGTCCTTGAGCTCGTACATCATCTGGTAGGTCAGCGTGCCCGACTTCGACACGAGACCGACCGGGCCCTTGCCCGTGATGGTGTGCGGGGTGATGCCGGCGAGCGACTCGCCCGGCGTGATGATGCCGGGGCAGTTCGGGCCGATCATGCGCGTCTTCTTGCCCTGGAGGTAGGCCCAGACCTCGGCCGTGTCCTGGACGGGGACGCCCTCGGTGATGACGACGATGAGGGGCATCTCGGCGTCGACGGCCTCGATCGCGGCGTCCTTGGTGAACGCCGGCGGGACGAAGAGGACGGACACGTTCGCACCGGTCTCGGCCATGGCCTCGGCCACGGTGCCGAACACGGGGAGCGTGACGTCGTTGCCCTCGTGGTTCTTGTGCGTGACGGTCGTGCCGGCCTTGCGGGCGTTGACGCCGCCGACGATCTGCGCGCCCGAGTCGAGCATGAGGGCGGTGTGCTTGGCACCCATCCCGCCGGTGATGCCCTGGACGATGATCTTGGAGTCGGAGTTCAGGTAGATCGACATGGTGTTCTCTGTCTCAGCTTTCCGCGTCTTCGGGCGATCAGGCGTTGGCCAGCTCGGCAGCCTTGTCGGCCCCGCCGTCCATGGTCTCGGCGAGGGTCACGAGCGGGTGGTTCGCCTCGCGCAGGATCGCGCGGCCGAGGTCCACGTTGTTGCCGTCGAGCCGCACGACGAGCGGCTTGGACGCCTCGTCGCCGAGGATCTCGAGCGCGCCGACGATGCCCTTGGCGACCTCGTCGCACGCGGTGATGCCGCCGAAGACGTTGACGAACACCGACTTGACCTGCGGGTCGTTGAGGATGACGTCGAGGCCGTTCGCCATGACCTGCGCGTTGGCGCCGCCGCCGATGTCGAGGAAGTTGGCCGGCTTCACGCCGCCGTGGGCCTCGCCCGCGTACGCGACGACGTCGAGCGTGCTCATGACGAGCCCCGCGCCGTTGCCGATGATGCCGACCTCGCCGTCGAGCTTGACGTAGTTGAGGCCGTTCGCCTTCGCCTTGGCCTCGAGCGGGTCGGTCGACTCCTTGTCCTCCAGCGCCTCGTGGTCCGGGTGACGGACCTCCGACGCGTTGTCGTCCAGCGTGACCTTGCCGTCGAGCGCGATGATCGAGCCGTCCTCGGTGCGGACGAGCGGGTTCACCTCGACGAGCGTCGCGTCCTCCGCCGTGAAGACGGTCCAGAGCTTCTGGATGACCGCGGCGACAGGCGCCTTGAGCTCCTCGGCGAAGCCTGCCGCGTCGACGATCTCGCGCGCCTTGGCCTCGTCGATGCCGACGATCGGGTCGACCGCGACCTTGGCGAGCGCCTCGGGGCGCTCGACCGCGAGCTGCTCGATCTCCATGCCGCCCTCGACGGAGCACATGGCGAGGTAGTTGCGGTTCGACCGGTCGAGGAGCACCGAGAAGTAGAACTCCTCGGCGATCTTGGCGCCCTGGGCGACCATGACGCGGTGGACCGTGTGGCCCTTGATGTCCATGCCGAGGATCTCGGACGCCTTCTCGGCGGTCTCCTCGGGCGAGTGGGCGAGCTTGACGCCGCCGGCCTTGCCGCGGCCGCCGGTCTTCACCTGGGCCTTGACGACCACGGTGCCGCCGCCGAGCTTCTCAGCGCCTGCGCGGGCCTCCTCGGGCGTCGTCGCGACGACCCCGCCCAGCACGGGCACGCCGTGCTTCTCGAAGATGTCGCGCGCCTGGTATTCGAACAGGTCCACCCTGCTGCGTCCTTCCGTCTGATGCGCCGTGTGCGGCATGACCGATGTCTCGACATCAAGACATCCCCGTACAGGGTAGCCCGGGAAGGCGGCGGCTCCTATCGCGCGGTGGCACCCGACCGTGGCCGCCGCGTGTTCCGTTCGTCACGCTGCGTCCCGCGCGGGCGGTGGGAGGTCAGTCCGCGACCGGCACGTCCACGAACCGCACCGGCGTGCTGCCGTCCGAGACGGTCGTCGAGCCGTCGGGCACGTCGACGACGACGGAGTCGGAACCCGTGTCCGGCCAGACGACGGTCACGCGGGACGTGACGCCCGGGTTCAGGGAGCCGACCTGCAGGTCCGCGAGGACGTTGCGCTCGTTGAGGTCGTAGAACGTGGGCTCCACGAGGTAGTCGACCGGGTAGACGCGCACCCCGCCGTCGAGCAACGTGGCGTTGCTCGCGCCCAGGAGCCCGCTGCCGAGGTCGCCGCGGCCGTCGCGGACGGACCCGAGCACGCTGACGAACGTCGCGTAGTCCGTCCCGTCGTTGCGCACGTCGAGGGTGCCGACGAGGTAGCCGCCCGCGCGTCGCACCTCGACGAGCTCGACGTGCAGGCTCTGGACGTCACCCACCGTGTCGCGGTGCTCGAGCGTGACGCCCCCCAGACCGTCGACCGTCGGCCCTTCGGCTGCGGCGACGTCGCCGGTCGGTCCCTCGACGTCGACGGGCTCGTCGGCGGCGGTGAACTCGACCGTGACCCGGCGGTTGAGGGAGCGCGCCTCGTCGGTGAGCTCGGTCGTGACCGGCTCGCGCTCGCCGCGGCCCTCGACGCGCACGTCGAACCGGCCGAGGTCGGCAACCTGCCCCAGCCGGTCCGCCACGGCCTGCGCCCGGCGCTCCGACAGGTCCTGGTTCGCGGCGTCCTCGCCCACGTCGTCCGTGTGCCCGACGACCACGAGCTCGCCGTCGGCCGCGAGCGCGAGCTCGCCCGCCACGGCCTCGAGCGCGGTGTCCGCCTCCGGCCCGAGGTCGGCGGAGTCGACGCCGAACAGCACGTCGGAGCTCACGTTGACGCTGACCTTCTCGCCCGTGTCGCGCGTGCGGACGGCGTCGTCGGCCGTGGCGCTGTACGTCTCGAGGACGGCGGTCGGCGCCACGACGTCGTCGACGCCGGCCCGGGCGAGGTCGGCCACGGGCACGGTGAGACCGTCGGCGTCGGCGGCGGCCACCACGGGGACGTCCTCGACGAGACCGAGGGACGGCACGAGGACCGCGGTGGTCGGCGTGGTCGGCGCGTCGAACGCGACGAAGCCCACGACGGGCTCCCGACCCGGCGCGATCATGTACTGCTCGCCCAGCTCGGCGAGCGCCCGCCCGGAACCCGATCGCGCGGCCTCGCGGACGACGCCGGCGTCGAGGTCGACCAGCCGCACCCCGTCGAACGAGTCCTCCTGGTCGGCGATCGCCCGGTTCCCAAACACGCCCCCGGTCAGCAAAGACCCCTCCCCGCCGCTCGCGCCGACCTCGATGCGCAGGACGGCGAGGTCTCCGTCGACCACCAGAGGTCCGACCGTGCCCTCGAGGTCGAGACCCAGGACGTTGCCCTGGACGGCGACGGGCGTCGGGTCGGTGGAGAGCGCGGGCGCCTCCGTGGCGGTCGCCGCGGGACCGGGGTCCGGGGCGTCGACGCCGCAGCCCGCGAGGGCCAGGGCGACGACCGCCACGACAGGAGCGACACGCGTCGCACTCCGCGTTCCGTACCGGTGCTGCATCGCGAGATCTCCCCTGTCGATCGACGTCCCGCGGGCTCGTGCCGCGCGGCGGCACGACAGTAGTCGACCGGTTTCGGCCGCAGGGCCGACGACCACTGGCGTCAACGTGTGTTGACACCGAGCGTGCGTCAACCTAGATTGACAGCCATGGAACCCGTCGACATGGACGCCGCGAGCAGCACCGACCCTGACACGGGGCTGCGCGCCGTGCGCTCGCTGCGCGTGCTCGCCGAGCGGCTCGAGGCGCTCCAGGTCGAGCACGCCCGAGCGCTCGGCTGGTCGTGGCAGGAGATCGCCGACCGGCTCGGCGTCTCCCGTCAGGCCGTGCACAAGAAGTACGGCGCGTCCCGTACCACCAGGAGGTCATGACATGTTCGAACGCTTCGCCGCCGACGCCCGCGACACGGTGGTCGGCGCCCAGGAGGTCGCTCGGTCCCGCGGTGACGACGCCATCGACGCCGTGCACCTGCTCCTCTCCCTCGCCGGCCAGGACGGCGGCGCGGGCGCCACCGCGCTCGCCTCCGTCGGCGTCGCGACCGCCGACCTCGAACGCCACGTCGACTCCGCGAGTCGTCACGACGCGCTCGACGGCCCGGCGCTCGCCGCCCTCGGGATCGACCTCGACGAGATCCGTGCGCGCACGGACGCGGCCTTCGGGCCGGGGGCGCTCGACCGCGCGGGCGACGACGAGCGCCGTCGCGGGCGACGCAACCGGCGCTCGCACATCCCGTTCACACCCGAGGCGAAGAAGGCGCTCGAGCTGTCGCTGCGCGAGGCCGTGCACGAGGGCTCGCGCACCATCGACTCGGGTCACGTCCTCGCCGCGCTCGCGCGCGCGAAGGGCTCGACGGCGCACCGCGCGCTGGTCGACGCGCTCGCCGAGGCGGGGTCGGACGTCGCGGGCCTGCGCGCCGCGCTCACCACGCAGCACCGCCAGGCCTCCTGAGGCGCCCGCCAGCCGTGCGGCTCCCGTCGGTCGGCAGGCCCGGTCCCGTCAGCCCGACGGGACCGGGCCGGTGAACGCGTCGAGGTCCCACCCCGCGGCCGTCGCTAGCTCGCGGTAGGAGCGCTCGAAGAACGCGAGGAGGACGGCGTCGGGGTCGGCCGCGTCGCGCAGCACCCCGCACGGGAGCACCGCCTCGCGCAGGCCGGGGTCCCAGTACCCCGGGGTGAGGTCGAGGTCGGCCACCCCCGGCGGCTGCGGGTACGCGTACGCGTAGACCTGGTCCGCGTGCGTCGTCGGGTCGCCGGGCCAGTAGCCGACGGCGAGGTTCTCGGCGTTCTCCGCGTAGCGGTAGATGGGCTCGACGTCGTCCGGCTGGTGGAAGGGCCGCCCGTTGAACAGCGTGAGCCCCAGGTCGAAGGCGCCCCAGTAGAAGCGCGGCCCGCTCGACTTGCCGTAGAACCCGGAGCGGAACCGCTCCATCACCGCGACGACCCGCTGGACGGTCGCGAGCCACGTGCGCGTGAGCTCGCCGTCCCACTCCCCGACCGTGGTGTCCTGCTCGAACGGCACCGGATCGGGGATCTCGCGCGGGGTCGACCACACGCGCACGACCACGGCGAGGCGGTCGAGGCACGCGAGGGTGCGGGCGTAGAAGTCGGCGACGGACATCGGCCCCAGCCCGATGGTCTCGGTGCGCCCGTCGGACGTGCGGAACGCGACGTGCGCCGCCACCAGGTCGATCTCGACGTCGAGCGCGCGGTCGCCGACCTGCATCACGGGCGTGACGAACCCGCGCGACGTCACGTGGAACGCGACGTTCCACCAGTGGTTGACGAACGGCGTGAGGTCGAGCACGACCTTGCCGACTACCTGCGTGAACAGGTGGAGCGGCCGGCGCGTCGGCTCCCACCGTCGCACGTCGAGGTCGGGCCACGGGGCGGGGCGGGCGGCCGGCTGGGTCACAGGAGGCTCCTCGGGGCTCGGTCGTCCTGCCACGGTAGGACGCCTCGCGTCCCTGTGCCCGACGACGGGGTGACGCCGGGCGGCCCCGTGACGCCTAGCGTCGTGGCGTGCCCGAGACATCTCTCCCCGACCGCGCCGGCGACCGTACGTCGACACCGAACCGACCCGCCGGGGTGACGTCGTCGCCGCCCCGCCCCTGGCGACGCGCTGCCGTCGTGCTCGTCGCGAGCTTCGTGCTCGGCGGCCTCACCTCGTACGCCCAGGGGTTCCTGCCCGACGTCGCAGCCCCCTTCGCGAACTCGGCGACCGGCTGGACGCTGCTCACGGCGCTCCTGGTCGCCTGGTACGCGCGCGCCGAGCACGCCCGGACGTGGCACGCCGCCGTGCTCGGCGCCGCGAGCTTCGTGCTGCTCACCCTGGGCTACACTGTCGTCGCCGACCTCCGTGGGTACGTCTACGACCCGACGATGTTCGGCCTCGTCGGCCTCGTCGTCGGCCCGTTCGTGGGGGTCGCGGCGGCGTGGCTGTGGCGCTCGGGCGTCCACGCCGCCCTCGGCACCGCGGTGCTCGCGGGCATCGGCGTCGGCGAGTCGGTGTACGGGCTCACGACGGTCGTCGAGACGACGGGCGCCACCTACTGGGTCGTGATCGACGTCGTCGCGCTCGTGCTCCTCGCCGCCATGCTCGCGCGTCGCGTCCGCGGCGCCGTGCCCGTCACGGTCGCGGTCGCTGGCACCGCTGCGATCGCAGGAGCGTTCGTCCTCGCCTACCGCGCCCTGGGCACGATCGGCTGATCCGTCAGAGCTTGGTCACCGGCGAGTAGCGCAGCAGGAGGCGCTTGGTCCCGTCGGCGCCGAAGTCGATCTTCGCGACGGCGTTCGGCCCCGCCCCCTCGAGCGCGACGACCGTCCCGAGCCCGTACGCGTCGTGCGTGACCTTGTCCCCCACGGAGAGGGTCGGCACGTCCCCGTCGGCCCGCGGCGTCGCCGACCCGAACTTCGCCCCACCGGACGGCGAGCCGAACGCGGCGCGGGCAGGGGCCGACGACGACGGGTCGTGGCGGGTCTGGCGGGAGCGGCCCGAGGAACGAGGGCCGCGGATGGTAGACCCGTCGTCGTCGGCCCCTGACCGCGCCCCCGACCCGAACCCGGACCGCGAACCGGACCACGAGCCCGAGCCGCGGCCCCAGACCGACCCGCCCGCGCGCAAGGTCGCCATCGACGACTCGCGGCGCCGCCAGTCCCACAGCTCCTCCGGGATCTCCTCGAGGAACCGGCTCGGCGGGAACTCGTTCGCCATGCCCCACGCGGACCGCACCGCGGACCGCGAGACGTAGAGCCGCTCGCGCGCACGGGTGATGCCCACGTAGGCGAGGCGGCGCTCCTCGGCGAGCTCGGCGTCGTCGTGCAGGGACCGCATGTGCGGGAACGTCCCGTCCTCCATGCCGGTGAGGAAGACGACGGGGAACTCGAGGCCCTTGGCCGTGTGGAGCGTCATGAGCGTGACGACGCCCGGGTCCTCCTTCTCCTCGCCCTCGGCGTCCTCGTCGGCGCCGTCGTCCGCGGGGATCTGGTCGGCGTCCGCGACGAGCGAGACGCGCTCGAGGAAGTCGGACAGCGTGCCCTCGGGGTCGAGCTCCGTGAACTCCGTCGCGACGGCGTGCAGCTCGGCGAGGTTCTCGACGCGCGTCGCGTCCTGCGGGTCGTCGCTCGCGCGCAGCTCGGCGAGGTACCCGGTCCGGTCGAGGACGGCGCCGAGGATGTCCGACGGCGTCGCGCCGGAGTCCGCGAGCTCGCGCAGCCCCGTCATGAGCTCGACGAACGCGCGCAGCGGGTTGAGCGTGCGGTTGGTCAGGCCGGGGATCTCGTCGATGCGGGCGAGCGCCGCGCCGAACGAGATGCGCTCGCGGTCCGCGAGCGCCGCGACCGCGCCCTCGGCCCGGTCGCCCAGCCCGCGCTTGGGCGTGTTGAGCACGCGGCGCAGGTTGACGTCGTCGTCGAGGTTGTCGATCGCGCGCAGGTACGCGACGGCGTCCTTGACCTCGCGCCGCTCGTAGAAGCGCGTGCCGCCGACGACCTTGTACGGCAGGCCGACGCGGATGAGCACCTCCTCCAGCGCGCGGGACTGCGCGTTGGTCCGGTAGAACACCGCGACGTCGCCGGGGCGCACGCCGTCGGAGTCGCCGAGACGGTCGATCTCCTCGGCGACGAACCGCGCCTCCTCGTGCTCGTTGTCCGCGACGTAGCCGATGACCTTG
Source organism: Cellulosimicrobium sp. E-16 (assembly GCF_049913115.1). Taxonomy (NCBI): domain Bacteria; kingdom Bacillati; phylum Actinomycetota; class Actinomycetes; order Micrococcales; family Promicromonosporaceae; genus Cellulosimicrobium; species Cellulosimicrobium sp. E-16. Next base: position 1,379,634 of record NZ_CP183974.1, on the reverse strand, counting down.
GCGCCCGCGCCCGAGTCGGTCCACAGGCGCTTGGGCTTGCGGTCGGGGTTGCGCGAGATCACGGCGTTGGCGGCCGAGAGGATGTTCTGGGTCGAGCGGTAGTTCTGCTCGAGCAGGATGGTGCGGGCGTCCGGGTAGTCGGCCTCGAACTCGAGGATGTTGCGGATCGTCGCGCCGCGGAACGCGTAGATCGACTGGTCGGCGTCACCGACGACGGTGAGCTCGGCCGGGTCGAGCGCCGGGACCTGCGCCTCGCCCGTGCCGCTCGTCGCCGCGTCGGTCGCGGCGGAGTCCTCGCCGACGCCCGCGAGCTCGCGCACGAGCACGTACTGCGCGTGGTTGGTGTCCTGGTACTCGTCGACGAGCACGTGCCGGAACCGGCGGCGGTAGTGCTCCGCGACGGCCGGGAACGCCTGCAGCAGGTTGACCGTGGTCATGATGATGTCGTCGAAGTCGAGCGCGCTCGCGGCGACGAGCCGGGCCTGGTAGCGCGTGTAGACGTCGGCGAGCACCTGGTCGAACTCGGGCACGCTCGCGCCGTGCTGGCCGCCGCGCGCCGCGAGGCCGTCGTCGGTCGCGTGCGCGCCCGAGTCGCGCGCGTACGTCTCGGGGTCGACGAGCTCGTTCTTGAGGTCCGAGATCTTGTTCGCGAGCGACCGCGCGGGGTATTTCTTGGGGTCGAGGTCCAGCTCGCGCGTGACGAGCGTGATCAGGCGCTGCGAGTCCGCGGCGTCGTAGATCGAGAAGCTCGACCGCAGCCCGAGCGTCTTGGCCTCGCGCCGCAGGATGCGCACGCACGCCGAGTGGAACGTCGAGACCCACATGTTCCGCGCGCCCGGACCGACGAGGGCCTCCACGCGCTCGCGCATCTCCGCCGCGGCCTTGTTGGTGAACGTGATCGCGAGGATCTGCCCGGCGTTGGACCGGCGCGTGGCGAGCAGGTACGCGATGCGGTGCGTGAGCACGCGCGTCTTGCCCGACCCGGCGCCCGCCACGATGAGCAGCGGCCCGCCCGCGTGCACGACGGCCTCGCGCTGCTGCGGGTTGAGCCCGTCGAGCAGCGCCTCGGGGTCGAGGTGGGCGTACCGGCCGCGGCGCTCGCCCGGTGCGGAGCCCGACGGCGCGCCGTCGCCTCGCGTCCCTGCCCCGCCCGCGGTGCCGTCCCCGGCGGGCGACCCGGCGCCGTCGGGCACGGCCGGGTCGTCGGTCCAGCGCGGGGCGGTCCGCGGGAGGCGGGACTCGCCGCCGTGGTCGACGCGCGGGCCGTCGAACAGCGTGTCGAGGCCGGGCAGCGGGAGGTTCTCGAAGAGCGAAGCCATAGCCCCTCCAGCCTAGGCGCCCGCGCCCACACCCGGTGCCGCCCCGCCGATGAGTCCTGTCGTCCGCGACGGTCTCCCCGTTCGTCCGCACCACCTGCCGCACCAGGAAGGAGCCCACCATGGCGACGACCCACCTCACGGGCGTGCACACCGTCGCGGTCCCGGTCACCGACCAGGACCGCGCGCTCGCCTACTACACCGGGACGCTCGGCTTCGAGGTCCGCATGGACGGCGAGCTCCAGGAGGGGTTCCGCTGGGTCGAGGTCGCTCCCCCGGGCTCCACGACGTCCGTCGCCCTCGTCACGGCGGGTGACGGCCTCCCCGCGGGCGTCGACACCGGCATCCGCCTCACGACCTCCGACGCGGCCGCCGACCACGCGGCGCTCACGGACGCCGGTGCGAGCACCAGCGAGCTCCTGCGCTGGGAGGGCGTCCCACCGATGTTCTCGCTCCGAGACGTCGACGGGAACACGCTCTACGTGATGGAGGTCCCCGGCTGACCAGGGACTCCCCACCGGTCAGGTGATCGCGAGCCCCACGCCCCACGTCGCCGCCGCGAGGAGGCCGCCCAGGAGCTGGACGAGGATCGTGATGCCGGTGGCCTGCATCGCGGCGACGGTCGCGCGCCACGCGGCGCGACGGTCGCGGCGGCGCAGGAGCTCGGCGACGAACACCGCGAGCACGAAGCCGATGAAGAGCCCGATCACCGGGATGACGAAGAACCCGACGACGCCCGCGATCCCGCCCCAGACGAGGGTCGACCACGGGACGTCCGCCCGGCGCATGTGGCGGCCGGCGAGGACGTACTGCGACACCTCGGCGGCGACCACGAGCACCGCGGCGACCGCGAAGACGACCCACGCGGCGGTGCCGCCCGTGACGATCGCCCACACGAGGACCGCGCCGAGCACGAGCACGTTCCCGGGCAGGACCTGCACGACGATCCCGACCAGCCCGACCAGGATCGCCAGCCCGACGAGGACCTCTCCACCGATGCTCACGGGGGAAACCCTCGCACGTCACTGCCGACGCGCACGCCCCGGAAGCGGTGCCAGCCGCGGGTGCGCGACGCCGTCGACCACCCAGGACCGGATCATCGCGCTGAACAGGTCCGGGTCCTCCGCGCTCCACTGGTGGTGCATCCCCGGCGCGAGGCGCACGACGGCGTCCGGGACCCGCCGGGCGATCGTCCCGAGCGCGGAGCGGGCGGCGCGCAGGTCCCGCGAGCCCGCGACCGCGAGGACGCGCGCACCCGAGCCCTCGAGCCCCGTCGGAAAGCACCCGTCGTAGACCTCGCGCACCGTCCGGGCCATGTTGTCGCGCCGGATCGCGAGGCCGGAACGCACGAAGAGGTCGCGCGCGTCCGTGGGGAGGCCGAAGGACCGCGCCTGCGCCTCCCAGTACCAGCGCCGGTCCCACACCCGGAGCTGCGCACGCCCGAACGCCCCGGTGAGCCCGCGCACGCCGTCGACCGCCGCGCCGGACGCGAGGACCGAGCGGACCAGCCCGGGGTGCCGGGCCGCGACGTGCAGGGCGACGACCCCGCCGTACGACAGCCCGACGAGGTGCACGGACCGGCCCGCGGGCAGCGCCGCGACGAGGGCCGCCACGTCGTCGGCGGTGGCGTCGAGCGACACCACGTCCTCGGCCGCACGGGACCCGAAGCCCGGCAGGTCGGGCGTCCACAGGTCGAGGTCGGCGAGGTGCTCGACCTGCGGCTCCCACATCCACGACGCCACGTTGCCGCCGTGCAGCAGGACGACGGAGATCGCGTCCGCACCCGTCGTTGCGGGTCGCGTGGCGGGGTGGTGCACGACGACGTCCGGCGGGGTCACGCGAGCACCTCCCGCTCGGTCTCGTCGAGCCACGCGAGCTCGGTGCGGGCGTGCGCGAGCCCGTGGCGCAGCGTCGCGAGGCGCAGGGCGAGGCCGCGCGTGCCGCGGACGCGGTCCGCGTCGGGGCCGCCGCCCGCGAGGACCGCCGCGACCCGCTCCTCCTCGGCGGTGAGCGTCGCGACCGTCTCCTCGGCCAGGGCGCGCCGGGACGCGAGGAGCGCCGCGACGCCCGCGTCGTCGAGCTGGTCGGCGAAGAACAGCCGCCCGAGGAAGGGCTCGCGCGAGTCCTCGGGCCCGAGCGGCGAGGCGAGCCAGTCGCGCAGCGCCTCCCGGCCGGCGTCGGTGATCGTGTGGACCTTCCGGTCGGGGTAGCTCTCCTGGGGCACGACCTCGACCTCCGCGAGACCGGCGTCGACGATCGCGGTGAGCGTGCGGTAGAGCTGCGAGCGGTCGGCCGCCCAGAAGTGGCGCACGGAGGAGTCGAACGCACGCTTGAGGTCGTAGCCGGTCATGGGGCGGACGGTGAGGAGCCCGAGGACGAGATAGCGAAGGACCATGCGACTAGTGGACCATGCACCTATCGAGCCGTCAACGCCCGTGGACGACGAAGGCCCGCCGACGGACGATCCGTCGACGGGCCCCGGTCGGGTCGCTGCGGTCAGTTCCAGAAGACCGCGACGAGGATGTTCACGAGGGTCAGACCACCGATGGCGTGCTTGACGCCCGGCGCGACGGCGCCGTCGGCCGACTTGGCCCCCTGGCGCTTGGCGACGAACGCGAGTACGGCGATGACGAGCGCGATGACCAGCTTGACGCCGATCTTGGCCATGTCGAGCTCTCGCCCGAAGTCGCCCATCTCCTTAATGCCGACCATGACGATCCCCGCGACGAGCGCGGTGAGCGCGCCGTGGAAGACGCCCTTGTACAGGCCCGGCGAGCGCAGGGACGCGAGGTAGCCGCCGAGGACGATGGCCCACCCGATGAAGTGCAGCGCGACGAAGACGTTGTAGAGGAACTCCATGGCGCCATCCTATTTGCTGACGACCGTGTCGTGAAAGTTTGCACAAAGTGAGATGCGTCCAGGTCGCGCGCGGTGCGCACCGCGCGGGCCATAGCGAGCGCCGCGGGCTCGACAAACCAGACTAGAACGGTCTAGTATTTCCGGTTTCCCACCATGCGGACCGGGGCTGTCCACGTCGCTGGACCCCCGCTATCGTTCAGGGCATGACCACGGCAGCCCGCACCCTCCTCGTGACCTCGCGTCACGGGATGCCGGCGTGCGCGCACACGTGTCTCAGCTGTTGTCGCTGAACCGCGCCCGACTCAGCGCGAGCCCTGGCTCGCCTCTCTCCCCGAGAACCCCTGAGAACCGGCGCGCGCCGTCGGTCCTCAGCCACTCGCACCCTCGCTGAGCGCTCGCCGTCGCGCGTCCCCGCCCCCGCACGAGGACACGAGGAACCCGATGACGCAGGTCACGACGGTGCCGGACGCCACCCCGGCCCGACCTGAGCGCCCGGCCCGCACCGGTGAGCGGCCCGCCCGCCCGGCGCGAGCCGCCCGGCCGAACGGGCAGTGGAAGGTCGACGGCACCGAGCCGCTCAACGGCAACGAGAAGTGGAAGCAGGAGGACGGCGGGCTGTCCGTCCGCGAGCGGATCGAGACGATCTACGCCCGCGAGGGCTTCGACTCCATCACCGACGACGACCTGCACGGGCGTTTCCGCTGGTGGGGCCTGTACACCCAGCGCAAGCCCGGGATCGACGGCGGCAAGACGGCGACGCTCGAGCCGCACGAGCTCGAGGACCGGTACTTCATGCTCCGGGTCCGCATCGACGGCGGCGCCCTGACGACCGAGCAGCTCCGCGTCATCGCGGACATCTCGAAGGACTTCGGCCGCGACAGCGCCGACATCACCGACCGCCAGAACATCCAGCTCCACTGGGTCGAGGTCGAGAACGTCCCGGAGATCTGGCGCCGCCTGGAGGCCGTCGGCCTCCAGACCACGGAGGCGTGCGGCGACGTCCCGCGCGTCGTGCTCGGCAGCCCGGTCGCGGGGATCGCCGCCGACGAGCTCGTCGACATCGGCCCGGCCGTCGCGGGGATCACCGAGAAGTACATCGGCGTCCCGGAGCTGGCGAACCTCCCCCGCAAGTTCAAGACCGCGCTCACGGGTCACCCGAGCCAGGACGTCGTGCACGAGATCAACGACGTCGCGTTCGTCGCGCTCCGCCACCCCGAGCTCGGCATCGGGTTCGACCTGTGGGTGGGCGGCGGGCTGTCCGCGAACCCGCGCCTCGGCGAGCGCCTCGGGGCGTTCGTCACCGAGGAGCAGGTGCCCGACGTCTGGCACGGCGTCGTGCAGATCTTCCGCGACTACGGCTACCGCCGCCTGCGCAACAAGGCGCGGCTGAAGTTCCTGCTCGCCGACTGGGGACCGGAGAAGTTCCGCGAGGTCCTCGAGACCGAGTACCTCGGGTACGCGCTGCCTGACGGCCCGCCCGCCCCCAAGCCGCCGGTGCCCGGCGACCACGTGGGCGTGCACAAGCAGAAGGACGGGCTCAACTACGTCGGCGCGGCACCGTACGTGGGGCGCGTGTCCGGGACGATCCTCGCGAACGTCGCCGACCTGGCCGAAAGCGTCGGGTCCCACCGCGTGCGCCTCACGCCGCACCAGAAGCTGCTCGTGCTCGACGTCCCGGACGAGCACGTCGAGCACGTCGTCTCGACGCTCAAGGCCAACGGGCTCGACGCCGCCCCGAGCCCGTTCCGCCGCAGCACCATCGCGTGCACCGGCATCGAGTACTGCAAGCTCGCCATCGTCGACACCAAGGACACCGCCAGCGCCACGATCGACGAGCTCGAGAAGCGGCTCGGGGACCTGTCGCACATGAAGCCGCTCTCGCTGCACGTCAACGGCTGCCCCAACTCGTGCGCGCGCATCCAGACGGCGGACATCGGTCTCAAGGGCCAGCTCGTGATGGACGACGACGGCGAGCAGGTCCCGGGCTTCCAGGTCCACCTGGGCGGCGGGCTGGCGTCCGACGACCGCGAGGTCGCGGGGATGGGCCGCACCGTCCGCGGGCTCAAGGTCACCGCGACCGACCTGCCCGACTACGTCGAGCGGGTCGTGCGTCGGTACGAGGCCGACAAGGACGGGACCGAGACCTTCGCGGAGTGGGCGCACCGAGCCGACGAGGAGGCGCTCCAGTGAGCGAGGACCAGGGCGTGACGACCACCACCGCGGCCACCCCGTCGTCGGGCACGGCCGACCCGCTGGCCGCGCTGCGCGCCGCGGCGAGGGCGAAGGCCGAGCAGCGCGAGCGCGCGAAGGCGGCGCACCACGCGGAGCGCGCCCGGCAGGTCGAACAGGGCCGCGAGAAGCGGTCTCTCGACGAGCTGCGCGAGATCGCGCGGCGCGGCGCGGAGCTGTTGCACGGCGCCGGCACGCCCGGCGTCGAGGGGTCGTCCCGCCCGGAGGCGACGGCCGAGGAGGTCATCGCCTGGGCGGCGCGCGAGTTCGGGACGTCCGTCGCCGTGGCCTGCTCCATGGCCGACGCCGTGCTCCCGCACGTCGTGGCAGCGCAGATCCCGTGGGTCGACGTGCTGTTCCTCGACACGGGCTACCACTTCGCCGAGACCGTCGGGACGCGCGACGCCGTCGAGCAGCAGATGGACGTGACGATCGTCGACGTCCGGCCCGAGCTCACGGTCGCCCAGCAGGACGCGGCGCACGGCAAGGACCTGTTCGGGCGCGACCCGGCGCTGTGCTGCCAGATGCGCAAGGTCGAGCCGCTGCACCGCACGCTCGCGGGCTACGAGGTGTGGGTCACGGGCGTGCGCCGCGACGAGGCGCCGACCCGGACGAGCACCCCGCTCGTGACGTTCGACGAGAAGAACGGGCTCGTGAAGATCAACCCGCTCGCGGCCTGGTCGTTCGACGACCTGCTCGCGTACGCCGCGCGGCACCAGGTGATCCTCAACCCCCTGCTGAACGACGGCTACCCGTCGATCGGCTGCCAGCCGTGCACCCGGCGCGTCGCGCCGGGCGAGGACCCGAGGGCCGGCCGCTGGGCGGGGCTCGACAAGACAGAGTGCGGACTCCACGTATGAGGACGGGCATGACGACCATCGACCTGACGACCGACGCACCGGGCTCCCCCGCCGGTGCTCCCGCCGGCGCCTCCGCAGAGGCTGCGCCGGCCCCCGCCACGGCGCTGCCGGGCGGGCGCCGCCTCGCGCAGCTCGACGCGCTCGAGAGCGAGGGCATCCACATCATCCGCGAGGTCGTCGCCGAGTTCGAGCGGCCCGTGCTGCTGTTCAGCGGCGGCAAGGACTCCGTGGTGATGCTGCACCTCGCGGTCAAGGCGTTCGCGCCCGGCCCGGTGCCGTTCCCCGTGCTCCACGTGGACACGGGCCACAACTTCCCGGAGGTGCTCGCCTACCGCGACGCGACCGCGCAGCGCCTCGGCCTGCGCCTCGAGGTCGCGAGCGTGCAGGACTACCTCGACGACGGCCGCCTGCGCGAGCGCGCCGACGGGACGCGCAACCCCCTGCAGACGCAGCCGCTGCTCGACGCGATCTCGGGCCACCGGTTCGACGCCGTGTTCGGGGGCGGCCGTCGCGACGAGGAGAAGGCGCGCGCCAAGGAGCGCGTGTTCTCGCTGCGCGACGAGTTCGGCCAGTGGGACCCGCGCAACCAGCGCCCGGAGCTGTGGAACCTCTACAACGGGCGCCACCGGCCGGGCGAGCACGTGCGCGTGTTCCCGCTGTCGAACTGGACCGAGCTCGACGTCTGGCGCTACATCGCGCGCGAGCGGATCGAGCTCCCCGAGCTCTACTACGCGCACGAACGCGAGGTGTTCGACCGCGACGGCATGCTGCTCGCCGTCGGGCCGTACTCCGAGCCCCGCACGGACGCCGAGGCCGCGTCCCTGCGGACGGAGACGGTGCGGTACCGGACCGTCGGCGACATGTCGTGCACCGGCGCCGTGCGCTCGGACGCGACGGGCGTCGAGGACGTCATCGCCGAGGTCGCCGCGACGCGCATCACCGAGCGCGGCGCGACCCGCGCCGACGACCGCCTCTCCGAGGCCGCCATGGAGGACCGCAAGAAGGAGGGGTACTTCTGATGGGCACCCAGACCAGCACCGGCACCATCGCCGAGGACGCGCCGCCGCTCGACGATGCGCGCCGCGGGACGCTGCTGCGCCTCGCGACGGCGGGTTCCGTCGACGACGGCAAGTCCACGCTCGTGGGCCGCCTGCTCTTCGACTCGAAGTCCGTGCTCGCCGACCAGCTCGACGCGGTCGAGCGCGTCTCGCGCGACCGCGGCCTCGAGTCGGCAGACCTCGCGCTGCTCACCGACGGCCTGCGCGCCGAGCGCGAGCAGGGCATCACGATCGACGTGGCGTACCGGTACTTCGCCACGGCGCGCCGGTCGTTCATCCTCGCCGACTGCCCCGGCCACGTGCAGTACACGCGCAACACGGTGACCGGCGCGTCGACGGCGGACGTCGTCGTGCTGCTCATCGACGCGCGCAAGGGCCTGCTCGAGCAGACGCGCCGCCACCTCGCGGTCGCGAGCCTCCTGCGCGTGCCGCACGTGGTCGTGGCGGTCAACAAGATCGACCTCGTCGACTACAGCGAGGCCCGGTACGAGGAGCTCGCGGCGGACATCCGCGCGGCCGCGACGTCGCTCGGCGTCGGCGACGTGCACACGCTCCCCGTGTCCGCGCTGGTGGGCGACAACGTGGTGGACCGGGCGAGCGCCAGCACGCCCTGGTACGACGGCCCGAGCCTGCTCGAGCTGCTCGAGGAGCTCCCGACGGGCGACGACCCGGAGACCGAGGCGTTCCGCTTCCCCGTCCAGGTCGTCATCCGCCCGCAGGCCGCGGCCGACGAGCGCTACCGCGACTACCGCGGCTACGCCGGCCAGGTGGCGTCGGGCGTCGTGACGGTCGGGGACGAGGTCGTGGTGCTGCCGTCCGGTCGGCGCACGACCGTCGTCGGGATCGACACGGCGGACTCGCTCGCGTCCGGCGAGGAGCTCACGGAGGCGTTCGCGCCGCAGTCCGTGACGATCCGCCTCGCCGACGACGTGGACGTCGCGCGCGGCGACCTCGTCGCGTCGGCGGGTGAGGCGCCCGAGGTCACGCAGGACGTCGAGGGCACCGTCGCGTGGCTCAGCGACCGCCCGCTCCTGCCCGGCGCCCGCGTGCTGCTCAAGCACACGACGCGCACGGTGCAGGCCGTCGTGCGCGACGTCGTCGGGCGGCTCGACCTCGACACCGCCGAGCTCGAGCCCGCCGAGCGCCTCGACCTCAACGACATCGGTCGCGTGACGCTGCGGCTCGCGTCGCCCGTCGCCGCCGAGGAGTACGTCGTCGCCCGGCGCACGGGCGCGTTCCTGCTCGTCGACGGCCAGGACGGCGGCACGCTGGCCGCCGGCATGGTCGGCGACGCGCTCGCCGCCGCGCGCCGTCCGGCGTCCCGGCCCGGCTCGTACGCGATCTAGGCTGGCAACCGTGACCGCACCCGAGCACGAGACGTACCCCCTGGGCCTGCGTCTCGACGGCCGCCGGACCGTCGTGGTCGGCGGCGGTCCCGTCGCCGCGCGCCGTGCGCGCGGGCTCCTCGACGCGGGCGCCGTCGTGACGGTCGTCGCGCCGTTCGTGTGCGAGGACCTCGCGGAGCTGCTCGCGGTCCACGGGACCGAGGACGCGGGGGGCGCCCACGGTCACGCGGCCGCGCCCCGGGGCCGCGGCGCGCGGTTGTCGTGGGTGCGGCGCGACTACCTCACGGGGGACCTCGACGGCGCGTGGCTCGTCCACACCGCGACCGGCGACCCGCACGTGGACGCCGAGGTCGCAGCGGACGCCGAGGCCGACCGGATCTTCTGCGTGGCCGCGGGCGACGCGGACCTCGCGACCGCGTGGGTGCCCGCCGTGGCGCGCACCCGCGTCCCGAGCACGGCTCCGGGTGACGTTGCGCGCGGTCCGGCTCGCGATGCCTCGCCCGGCCGGGCCGCAGAGGTCACGGTGTCGGTCAACGCGGGCCGGGACCCGCGCCGCGCCCAGCGTGTTCGCGACGCCGTCGCCGCGCTGCTCGAGGCGGGCGAGCTCCCGCTCCGGGCGGTGCGTCCGGTGGGCGCGCGCGCCGCGGCCGACGACGCCGCTCGCCACGCGGGCGCGGTCTCCGGGCCGCTCGTGCGGCCCGTGGGATCGGTCGCGCTCGTCGGGGGCGGCCCCGGCGACACGGGTCTGATCTCGGTGCGCGGGCGACGCCTGCTCGCGGAGGCGGACGTCGTCGTGGTCGACCGGCTCGGGCCACGCGGTCTGCTCGACGAGCTCGGCGACGACGTCGAGGTCGTGGACGTCGGCAAGACGCCGGGCCACCACCCGGTGCCGCAGGCGGAGATCAACCGGATCCTCGTGCACCACGCGCTCGTCGGGCGGCGGGTCGTGCGGCTCAAGGGCGGCGACCCCTACGTGTTCGGGCGCGGCGGGGAGGAGCTCGACGCGTGCCGCGAGCACGGCATCCCGGTGGAGGTCGTGCCGGGCGTGACGAGCGCCGTCTCCGTCCCCGCCGCGGCGGGCATCCCGGTGACGCACCGCGGCCTGTCGCGCGGGTTCACGGTGCTCACGGGGCACGAGGACGTGGGCAAGGTCCCCGCCGCGAGCGACCACACCGTCGTCCTGCTCATGGGCGTCTCGCGGCTCGCGGAGACGGCGGACGCGCTCGTCGCACAGGGCCGCTCGCCCGAGACGCCCGTCGCGGTCGTCGAGGACGGCTACGGCCCGCGCCAGCGGACGACGGTCGGCACCCTCGCGACCATCGCCGACCGCGCCCGCGACGCGGGCGTCCGTCCCCCGGCGGTCACGGTCGTGGGCGACGTCGTCACCCTCTCCCCCGCCTGGGCCACCCCCGCCACCCCCCGCTGAGTGCATGAAATAGTCGCTCTCGAATCGGTTCGAGGGCGACTATTTCATGCACTCAGCGATCAGAGGAGTCGGCGCTGGGCCGCCCAGCGGGTGAGCTCGTGGCGGGACGAGAGCTGGAGCTTGCGCAGCACGGCGGAGACGTGGGTCTCGACGGTCTTGATCGAGATGAACAGCTCCGAAGCGACCTCGCGGTACGTGTAACCGCGCGCGATGAGGCGCATGACCTCCTGCTCGCGCGCGGAGAGCCGGTCGAGCTCGTCGTCGCGCACCGCGACGTCCCCCGCACCCGTGCCGAACGCGTCGAGCACGAAGCCCGCGAGGCGCGGGGAGAACACCGCGTCGCCGCCCGCGACCTGCCCGACGGCGGCCGACAGGTCCGGGCCGGAGATCGCCTTGGTCACGTACCCGCGCGCCCCGGCGCGGATGACCGCGACGACGTCCTCCGCGGCGTCGGACACCGACAGGGCGAGGAACCGCACGTCGCCGAGCAGGTCGGTGCAGCGCTGGATGACCTCCGCGCCGCCGCCCCCGTCACCGCCGGGCAGGTGCACGTCGAGCAGGACGACCGGCGGGCGCAGCTCGTGCACGCGCGCGACCGCGGACTCGACGTCGTCCGCCTCCCCCACCACGGCGACGAGCGCCGGGTCGAGGCTCGCGCGCACGCCCGCCCGGAACATGTGGTGGTCGTCGACGAGCACCACCGGGACGGGGCCGGTCGCAGGGACGCCGTCGGCGGGCGTGCTGGGGATGGTCGTCACGGGTCCTCCTGGTTCGACGGTGCGCTCGACGGCGTGCTCGACGGCGGGCGGGCGGGCTCGGGCTCTGCCGTCACGGCCCGCGGCACGCGCAACCGTACCTCCGTGCCCCACCCCGGCCTGCTGATGATCTCGGCCTTGCCGCCGCGCCGCTGGACCCGGCCGAGGATCGACTCCCGCACGCCGAACCGGTCAGGAGCGACGTCGTCCATGTCGAACCCGTCCCCGCGGTCGCGCACGAACACCTCGACGGCCGCGTCGCTCACCTCCAGGTAGACCGAGTAGGGCGGCCCGCCGTGCGCGACGGCGTTGACGAGCGCCTCGCGCGTCGCCTGGAGCAGCGCCGCGGTCTCCTGCGTGGGGGTGCAGTCGCCCACCACGACGACGTCCACCACGACCGGCCCGGGTTCGGTCTCGCCGGGCACCGTCGCGCCGGCCGTCCCGACGGGTGCCCCGATGGGCTCGGCGCGGCGGCCCACGCGCCCGTCCTCGACCTCCGCGACGAGCCCGCGCAGCTCGGCGGCGAGCGACGTCCCGGGCGAGGGGCGGTCGTCGTAGAGCCACTCGCGCAGCTCGCGCTCCTGCGCACGCGCGAGGCGCGCCACGGTGTCCGCATCGGACGACCGGGCGCGGATGAGCGCGAGCGTCTGCAGCACGGAGTCGTGCAGGTGCGCGGCGATGTCGGCGCGCTCGGCCTCGCGGGCGCGCGCGGCGCGCTCGTCGCCCAGCTCGCGCACGAGCTTGAGCCACCACGGGGCGAGCACGATCGCGACGCCGGCGAGCACCGCGACCGCCGCGACCGCCGCGCGGACGATCTGCGTGGGCCGTGCGTCCTGCCCCACGAGGAGCACGATGCCCACGAGCACGAGCACGACGCCGCCGGCGATGCGGAGGACCCCGGCGGGCGTGCGCCCGCCGGCCCGCGTGAGCAGCCGGCCGCGCTCGACGGCGTCGAGCTGGCTCCACGCGAGCGCCGCGCCCGCGAGCGCGATGAGGACCGGGATCACCCACGACACCTCGACGTCGATGCCCGTGCGCAGCGCCACGAGCAGCGCGGCGCCGCCCAGCAGGACGACGCCGATCGCGACGTCGCGCACGGGGAGCCGACGGACGCTGCCCTGGAGCCGCGGCGCGAGGCGCGACAGCGACGCCGGGCGCTGCTCGTCGCGCGCCGCCGCCGGGTCCCCGGAGGGCACCGTGAGCCACCAGAACACGTAGAGCGCGACGCCGGCGCCGCCCGCGAGCCCGAGGAACGCCATCACGAGGCGCACGACCCCGACGCTCACGCCCAGGTGCGCCGCGAGCCCCGCGCACACGCCGGCCACCCACCGGCCGCGCTCGGGGCGGCGCAGCGGCAGGTCGCGCGGTCGGGAACCGGACCCGGCACCGGTCGGTGCGCCGGGCCGCGGGCCGGGGCGGGCAGGAGTCGTCACCCCCCGATCGTCACACGTCCCGGGCGCCGGGAGCGCCCCCGGACGGGGAAACCAGGGTCGCGCGGCGGGCGGTTCAGGGTCGGGTCAGGGTGGCACCCGATACCGGCGGCGCGGCTCGCGGGCCAGCATGGTGGTCATGAGCACTCCCGACCTTCCCGGACCCGGCACCCAGCCCGGGCCCTCCGGCGGCGCCGCCGACACGTCCGGCGCGCAGCCGGGCACCGTCCCTCCCGGTGCGGGCGGACCCGAGCCCGCGTGGGCCGGGCCCGCCGGCCCGACCGACCCCGGCCAGCGACCTCCCCAGGGGGCCTCGCAGGGCCCTCCGCAGGCCCCGGGCGGCACCCGCCCGAACGGCACCGACGGCTTCTTCGACGCCGTCCGGCGCGTGGGCATCTACCGCGGGGACGACCGGTGGATCGGCGGTGTCGCGTCCGGCGTCGCCGAGCGGTTCGGGATCGACCCGCTCATCGTGCGCGGGCTCCTCTTCGTGACGTTCTTCCTGTCGGGCGCCGGGCTGGTGCTCTACGGCGCGGCCTGGGCCCTGCTGCCGGAGCGCCGCGACGGGCGCATCCACCTCCAGGAGGCGTTCCGCGGCAACGTGGACGTCGCGCTGCTCGGCGCGGCCGCGTTCGTCGTCGTCGGGTTCTCCTGGGGCGGCGGCTGGTGGTCGTGGTGGGACGCGCTCCACCTGGGGTGGCTGACCGGCCTGTTCTGGGTCGCAGCGTTCGTCACCGTGGCGGTCGTCGTGGTCTCCGCGCTCACGCAGCGCGGCCCGCGGGGACCTCAGGGCGCGCCGCCGCAGGCAACCCCGTGGGCGGGCGGCCCGGCGGCTCCCGGCGCCGGTGGTCCCGGGACCCCCGGGTACAGCCCCGGCGGACCGGGCACCGGTCCTGCCGGGCCTGGCTACGGCCCCGGCGGACCTGGCTACGGTCCCGGCGGACCTGGCTACGGCCCTGGCGAACCGGGTTACGGTCCGGGCGCAGCCGGTGGCGGCCCCGCGCCGACCGACGCCCCGTGGGGCTCCCCCGGGACGCCGTCGGGCGCCGCGCCGTCAGGACCCCAGGACCGGGTGAGCTGGTCCGCCGAGGCGAGCCCGTACGCCTCGACCGCGCCGGGCGTCACCGCGCCCCTTCCTCCGTACGCCCCGGGCGCACCGCTCGGCGCGACCACGGCTCCGCAGCGGGCGCACCAAGGACCGCGGAACCCGTCCGCCCAGCAGCCCCCGAGGCCTCCGCGCGCGCCCCAGCCGCCGAAGCCCCCACGCCCGCGAGGGCCAGGGGCGACCACGACGGGCATCGTGGTCGGGCTGAGCCTCCTGCTCGGCGCGCTCCTCCTCGTCGTCGAGCGCCAGGGCGAGCTGCCGTGGCCCGTGTTCCTCACCTGGGCCGGCCTGTCGGGCATCCTCGCGGGTCTCGCGATCGTCGTGAGCGGCCTGCGCGGGCGGACGAGCGGCGGCCTCGGGTGGCTCGCGGTGCTCCTGCTGGTCGTCGCGCTCCCCGCGTCGGCGTGGCGGTCCGCACCGTTCACGTTCTTCCTCGACGACTCGGTGCGGACCGTCACGGACGGCACGCACCGCGTCACCGACCCGGACGTGGCCGAGGAGGGGTTCGGCGTCACGTTCGGCGACCCGACGATCGACCTCTCCGGGCTCGACCTGTCCGACGCGACGGGCGCCTCTCCCGTCGAGGTCCCGGTCCAGCTCGGCGCCGGGGACGTGACCGTCGTCGTGCCCGACGGCGTCCCGGTCCGCGCGGAGGTCCAGGTGCTCGCGGGGAACGCCCGGTGGCACGTCGACGGCGACCGGCAGGAGATCGGCGGCGTCAGCACGCAGCCGGTCACGTTCGACAACGACGAGGTCCAGTCCGGCGAGGACCCGCTGCTCGTGCTGCGGGTCGAGGTCGGGGCCGGCCAGATCACGATCGAGGAGGACTGATGAACGACTCAGCACGCCGCGACGACGACACGCGGCCGCTCGGCGACGAGCTGTTCGACACCCCGCAGGCCGGCGCCGCGGAGGCGGACGCCCACCCGACGGTGCCGCTGTCCACCGACCCTCCGGCCACGGAGCCGCTCGCCGGGCCGTCGGTACCCGATCCGCGAACCACGGAACCCCTGCCCGGCGCGCGGGCGGCGCGGGACGGGGAGACGTCCGTCCTGGACGTGCCCGGAACGGCAGCCCCCGCGCACCCGCTCGCCGCTCCCGGTGGCCCGACGACGACCGGCCCGACCTCCGACGCGGTCCCGTCCGCCGGACCGTCCCTGCCGGCGGCGCCCACGACGCCCGCGGCTCCCGCCGAACCCCCGTCGCCCGTCCGGCGCGGCCCCCGCGTCTCCACGATCGTCTGGGGCTTCGTCATCGTCGCGTTCGGCGTCGTCGTCCTCGCCGCCGCGCTCGGCGCGCGGGTCGACCTCGGGCTGGCCACGATCGTCGTGCTCGCCGCGGCGGGGCTCACGCTCGTGGTCGGGTCCATCGTCTCGGGGGCCCGGCGCCGGCGAGGCTGAGCCCGGTCCGGCCCCCGCGTGGGCGACCGCAGGCCGAGAGACGGCGGGCCGAGACACGGCGAGGGGCCGTGGCACGTGTGCCACGGCCCCTCGTCGTGTCCGAGCGACGCCGCCCCGCACGCTCTCCCCGGTGCGACCCGGCGGGAACGGGTCCTCGACGTCCGGACGGACGGCCGGGACGGTCAGGGGGTGGGCTCGTCACCCCGACGCTCGGGCGGGGTGCCCGTGGGGCCGGTCGTGGGCGTCGTGGTGTCGGGCGACGCGGCCGGCGACACGCCCGGTGCGGACGGGGTGCCCGTCCCCGGCGCGCCGGTCGGCTCGACCGGCGTCGCGGCCGCGCGGGCCTCGGCACCGGGCGTCGAGAGCGCGGACGTGCGGCCCGGCGCCTCGACCGGGCGTGCCGGCTCCGGACGGACGGGCGGAGCCGTCGGCGAGGGTTCCGCGTGCGCGGGCGCGACGTGGCGCCCGGCGTCCGACAGGTCGCCCGACGACGTGTACGCCCCCGGCGTCTCGACCGCGACGCTGGGGCCGCCCGCGAGCCGCCGGAGGGCGATCCCGACGAGGATGAACAGGACGCCGAGCCCCATGACGAGCAGGCACACCCCGAACGCGACGACGGACGTGAACAGCGACGCCCGCAGGAACGACGCCGTCATGACGGTCTGCCGGGTCGGGTCGTCCTGGTCGAGCTCGGCGTACGTCTGGCCGCCGCTCGCCTCGAGCGCGTGCTTGTTGATGACCTCGGCCTGCGCGTACGCGGTGAGCGGCCCGTTGACGTGGCGGCCCGCCAGGAACGACGCGTCGTCCGAGACGGTGATCTCCTCGGCGGACAGCTGGTTCGCCACGACGATCCAGGTGCCGATGCCCGCGAGGAGGAGGACGATGCCGGCGATGATCGACACGAGGCCAATGCCCCGCGCCCCCTTGGCCGGAGTGACGGTGACGGTGCTCGACATGGCGCGTTCTCCCCTTCGTCAGGACCCACCTGCTGCCGCTCCGCGGGCGGTGACCCGCGGGCGCGGGACCGCCGCAGGGCGGTCGAACCACCCATACGGGACCCACGGTAGCGACGACGACGACGGACCGCGCGGCGAACGCCCACCTCAGGGCGCCGCGCCGCGTCCCCGGTCCGGCCGCGGGACCGGTGCGCGATCGGACCGGCCGCTGCCCGCCCACGCCGGGATGGGAGGATGCCGTCCGTGCGCATCACCCACCTGACCGACTGCTACCTGCCCCTGCTCGGCGGGATCGAGACCCAGGTCGCGCGCCTCGCGCAGCAGCAGGCGGCTGCCGGGCACGACGTCGCGGTCGTCTGCACGACCCCCGCCCGCCCGGGCGCGCACGGCGTCAGCGCCGAGCGCGACGGGGACGTCACGGTCCACCGCCTCGCCGCGCGCGTCCCGGGCGGCTACCCCGTGCACCCGCGGGCGCCGCACCACGTGGCGCGGATCCTGCGCGCGGACCGCCCCGACGTCGTGCACCTCCACATGGGCGTCCTCACGCCCTCGACGCAGGCGTCCCTGCGCACCGTCGTGCGCGCGGGACTGCCCGCCGTGCTCACGGTGCACAGCGTCTGGGGCGGGGCGGAGAGGGCGTTCGCCGGGCTCGACCGCGTCGTGCGGTGGTCGCGCTGGCCCGTCCTGTGGTCGGCCGTGAGCGAGCTGACGGCGGCTCCGCTGCGCCGCATCGTCGGCGACCACGGCGAGGTCGTGGTGCTGCACAACGGCCTCGACCTCGACGCGTGGCGCGTGCCGCGCACCGAGCGCGCCGAGCGCATGGAGGGCGCCGCCGTCCACGTCGTGGCGGCGACGCGGTTCGCGCCGCGCAAGCGCGTGCTGCCGCTCCTCGAGGTCGTGCGCGACGCCGTCGCACGCCTCCCCGAGGGCGCGCTCCACGTGACGCTCGCGGGGGACGGCCCCGAGCTGGCCGACGCACGGCGCTTCGTCGCCGAGCACGGGCTGGGGTCGGTCGTGTCGCTCCCCGGCCGCCTCGACGCGACGGGGCTCAAGCGGCTCTACGCGCGCGCCGACGTGTTCGCCGCGCCCGCCGTCGAGGAGGCGTTCGGCATCGCGGCGCTCGAGGGCCAGGCGGCCGGGCTCGCCGTCCTCACCCGCTCGCAGTCGGGCGTCGCGGAACGCCTCACGGACGGCGTCGACGCGCTCGTCGCGGACGACGACGCCGGGCTCACCGACGCGCTCGTGCGGCTCGCGACCGAGGACGGCCTGCTCGACCGGATCGTCGCGCACAACCGCGACGTGCCGTCGTCGGCGGGCTGGCCGCGCGTGCTCGCCGACGTGGAGGCAGCATACGAACGGGCCGCGACGATCGCCGTGGATCGTCGGGCCCGTCCGTCCCGCTAGGGGTCACTCCCACTCGATGGTGCCCGGGGGCTTGCTCGTCACGTCGAGCACGACCCGGTTGACCTCTGCCACCTCGTTGGTGATGCGCGTCGAGATGACGGAGAGCACGTCGTAGGGCAGGCGCGTCCAGTCGGCCGTCATCGCGTCCTCGGACGAGACGGGGCGCAGCACGATCGGGTGACCGTAGGTGCGGCCGTCGCCCTGGACGCCGACCGAGCGCACGTCGGCGAGCAGCACGACGGGGCACTGCCAGATCTCGTTGTCCAGCCCCGCCTTGGTCAGCTCCTCGCGCGCGATCGCGTCCGCGGCGCGCAGCGTCTCCAGGCGGTCCGCCGTGACCTCGCCGACGATGCGGATGCCGAGGCCCGGGCCGGGGAACGGCTGGCGGGCGACGATCTCCTCGGGCACCCCGAGCTCGCGGCCGACGGCCCGGACCTCGTCCTTGAACAGCGTCCGCAGCGGCTCGACGAGCGAGAACTGCAGGTCGTCGGGCAGCCCGCCGACGTTGTGGTGGCTCTTGATGTTCGCCGCGCCCTCGCCGCCGCCGGACTCGACGACGTCCGGGTACAGCGTGCCCTGGACGAGGAACTTCACCTCGGCCCCGTGCTCGCCCGCGTCCTCGACGATCTGGCGCGCGGAGTCCTCGAACACGCGGATGAACTCGCGGCCGATGATCTTGCGCTTGGTCTCGGGGTCGCTGTGCCCCGCGAGCGCGGTGAGGAACCGCTCCTTCTCGTCGCGGATCACGAGGTTCACACCGGTCGCCGCGACGAAGTCGCGCTCGATCTGCTCGACCTCGCCCGCGCGCATGAGCCCGTGGTCGACGTGCACGCACGTGAGCTGGTCGCCCACCGCGCGCTGGACGAGGGCCGCCGCGACCGCGGAGTCGACGCCACCGGAGAGCGCGCAGATGACGCGCGCGTCGCCGACCTGGGCGCGGATCGCCGCGACCTGGTCCGTGATGACGTTGCCGGGCGTCCAGTCCGGGGCGAGCCCCGCGCCCTCGTAGAGGAAGTGCTCCAGCACGGTCTGGCCGTGCGCGGAGTGCTTGACCTCGGGGTGCCACTGCACGCCATAGAGGCGGCGCGACGTGTCCTCGAACGCCGCGACGGGCGAGCCCGCCGACGTCGCGAGGACCTCGAAGCCCTCGGGCGCACGGTGGACCGCGTCGCCGTGGCTCATCCACGTGGTCTGGTTCTCCGGCGTGCCGTCGAGCAGCACGCCCGCGGCGCACACCTCGACCTCGGTGCCGCCGTACTCGCGCAGGCCCGTCTGGGCGACCTCGCCGCCGAGCGCCTTGGCCATGGCCTGGAAGCCGTAGCAGATGCCCATGACGGGCACGCCGGCCGCGAACAGGGCCGGGTCCACGAACGGGGCGCCGGTCGCGTACACCGACGACGGCCCGCCGGAGAGGATGATCGCGACCGGGTCCTTCGCGAGCATCTGCTCGACCGTGAAGGTGTGCGGCACGATCTCGGAGTAGACCTTGGCCTCGCGCACGCGGCGCGCGATGAGCTGCGCGTACTGGGCGCCGAAGTCGACGACGAGCACGGGCCGCGGGGTCGCGGCGACCTCGGCGGTGGTGGGGGTGTCGGGAGCGGTGGCGGGTGACGTCACCGGTCCAGGATAGTCGCCGCCCGGCGCGGTCCCGTCCCGCGTCTCAGGCGCCGGTGCGCTCCGTGGCTCGCTCGGTGACGCGCTCGACGATCCGGTCGCGCAGCGCCCGCGCCGCGGCCTCGGGGTCGCTCGCCTGCGTGATCGCCCGCACGACCACGACGCGCGTCGCCCCGGCGTCGAGCACCGCGTCGAGCCGGTCCGCGTCGATCCCGCCGATGGCGAACCACGGGGTGCGCGGCCGCGTCGCGGCGACCGCGCGCAGCAGGTCGAGCCCGACGGCGGCGCGCCCCGGCTTCGTCGGCGTCGCCCACAGGGGGCCGACGCAGAAGTAGTCGACGTCCGGGTCGGCCTCGGCGGCGGCCGCCTGGTCGGCCGAGTGCGTGGACCGGCCGAGCACCGGCGCGGCGCCGAGCAGGGAGCGCACCGCGGGGACGGGAAGGTCCCCCTGGCCCATGTGCACCACGGGCGCGGCGGCCAGCCGTGCGACGTCGGCCCGGTCGTTGACGGCCCACAGCGCGCCGTGCTCCGTCGCGACCCGTGCGACGAGCTCCTGGAGCTCGAGCTCGCGCGCGACGTCGAGCGTCTTGTCGCGGAGCTGGACCGCGTCGACCCCGCCCGCGAGCGCCGCCCGCAGGAAGTCCTCGAGGTCGCCGCGCTCCTCGCGCGCGTCGGTGCACAGGTAGAGGCGCGCGTCGGCGAGGCGGGCGCGTGCGGCGTCCGGAGCCGGCGGGGCGGGGGTGGCGGGAGGAGTGGCGAAGGTCTCGGTGCTCACCCGCCGGAGCCTAGCGGCGGCGCGTCCCGGGCAGGCGGTACTGTGGCCGACAGCACGGGAGCCCCGCACGGGGCTGAGAGGGCGTCGGAGCCGACCGTCGAACCTGATCTGGGTCATGCCAGCGAAGGGAGCGCGCATGCACACCCCTGTCCGTCCTGGGGCCCGCCCGCCGGGACCCGGTCCTGCCGTGCCCGACGGCGCGCGCGACCTCGTCGTCGTGGGCGGCGGGATCGTGGGGCTCGCCGTCGCGTGGCGCGCCGCGCGCGCAGGGCTGAGCGTCACGGTGCTGGACCCGTCGCCGGGCGACGGCGCGACGCACGCCGCCGCCGGGATGCTCGCCCCGGTCACGGAGGCCGACTTCGGCGAGGACGACGCACTCCGCCTGCACCTCGCGGCCGCCGCGGCGTGGCCCGGCTTCGCGGGGGACCTGCGCGCCGCGACCGGCGCCGACGTCGGGCTGCGCACCGCGGGCACCCTCACCCTCGCGTACGACGCCGACGACCTCGCGCTGCTCCGGCGCGTCCTCGCCCTCCACGCGGCGCACGGCCTCGCGTCGCGCGAGCTCACCGTGGCCGACGCCCGCAGGCGCGAGCCCTATCTCGGCCCGCGGGTCGCGGGCGCGGCCTGGGCCCCGGCCGACCACGCGGTCGACCCGCGCGCGACGCACGCCGCGCTGCTGAGAGCGCTGCTCGGCGCGCCCGGTGGCGTCCCCGGCGCGGGCTCCCGACCGGGGACGCTCACGGGGACCACCGGTTCCGGGGTACGTGCCGTCGTCGTGCGGGCATCGGCGACGCGGCTCGCGCTCGACCCGGCCGGGCGGGTCGTGGGCGTGCACGACGACGCGGGCCGGCTCCACGCGGCGGGTGCGGTCGTCGTCGCGGCGGGCTGGAGGTCCGGCGCGCTGCTCGCGGACGTTCCGGGCGTCGTCGTGCCGACGCGGCCGGTCAAGGGGCAGACCCTGCGCCTCGACGCCGGGCCTGACCTCGCGCTCGAGCACGTGGTGCGCGGGGTCGTGCAGGGGCGGCCGGTGTACGTCGTGCCGCGCGACCCGGTCCCGGACGGACCGCGCGCCGGGCACCGGGAGGTCGTCGTCGGCGCGACCACCGAGGAGAACCCCGACGACCGCCGCGCGACCGCGGGCGGCGTCTTTGCCCTGCTGCGCGACGCACGCGCCCTCCTGCCCGGGATCGACGAGGCCGAGCTCGTCGACGTCACGCCCCGGGCACGCCCCGCGACCCCGGACAACCTGCCGCTCGTCGGGGCGACCGTGGTGCCCGGCCTGCACGTCGCGGCGGGTCACGGACGCAACGGCATCCTGCTGGCGCCGCTCACCGCCGACGCGGTCGTCGCCGGCCTCACCGGTGCCGCGCTCCCGGCCGACGCCGCCACCGCCCTCTCCCCGACCCGCACCGACCGCTTCGCCGAACCCGGGGTTGTCCCCCGGTTCGCGTCGGATCCGGGGAACAACCCCGGGTTCGACGTCGGCCGGTCGGCCGCCTTCTCCACGACGACACCGAGGTGATCCCCGTGACCGCACCTGCTCCGACCGCGCTCGTCAACGGCGAGCCGTACCCGCTCGCCGCCCCCGTGCACCTCGAGCAGCTCGTCGCGGCGCTCGTGCCCGCGTACGTCGCCGACGGGACGCCGCAAGGCGTCGCCGTCGCCGTGGACGACGCCGTCGTGCCGCGCGGCTCGTGGGCGACGACCGTCGTCGCGCCCGGCGACCGCATCGAGATCGTCACCGCCGTCCAGGGCGGCTGAGGAGGACCCGTGACCACGACCGACATCTCCCGCGCCCCCGCGAGCCGACCGTCGGACGGCGACGACCCGCTCGTCGTCGCCGGCACGGCCATCGGGTCGCGCCTCGTCATGGGCACCGGCGGGGCGGCGAACCTGCTCACGCTCGAGGACGCGCTCGTCGCGTCCGGCACCGCGTTGACGACCGTCGCGATGCGCCGCGTCGCCGTGCGCGCCGGCGGCGAGGCGAGCCCCGACGCCGGGATCTGGGCGCTCCTCGCGCGCCTCGGCATCCGCGCGCTGCCCAACACGGCCGGGTGCTTCTCCGTGCGCGAGGCCGTGCTCACGGCGCACCTCGCGCGCGAGGCGTGCGGCACCGAGTGGGTCAAGCTCGAGGTGATCGCCGACGACGTCACGCTCCTGCCCGACCCCGTCGGCCTCGTCGAAGCCGCCGAGCAGCTCGTGCGCGACGGGTTCGTCGTGCTGCCCTACACGAACGACGACCCGATCCTCGCGCGCCGGCTCGAGGACGTGGGGTGCGCCGCCGTCATGCCCCTCGGCGCGCCGATCGGCACCGGGCTCGGCATCCTCAACCCCCGCAACATCGAGGCGATCGCGGCCGCCGCCCGCGTGCCGGTGATCCTCGACGCGGGGATCGGGACGGCGTCCGACGCCGCGCAGGCGATGGAGCTCGGGTGCGACGGCGTCCTGCTCGCCACCGCCGTCACGCGCGCCGCCGACCCCGTCCGCATGGCGCACGCGATGCGCCTCGCCGTCGAGTCGGGCCGCCTCGCCGCAGGCGCCGGCCGCATCCCCCGCCGCGAGGGCGCCCTCGCGAGCTCGTCGCCGGACGGCCGCCTGGACCTCGCCCTCTGACGCCGGCGACCAGGCCACCCCGGGCTTGCCGAACAGGCCGTCCTGGCTCGTCAGCCGGCCGGGACGCGCCACCACCACCTGTTCGGCGCGTTGGGGGCGCGCGGCCTAGGTGACCGGGGAGGCGGCCGCGAGGGCGTCGAGAAGAGCGGGGACGCCGCCGACCACGGAGCGGGCGTCGATCCCCGCGGCGCGGGCGACGTCGGCGACGCGGGCCGAGCGGGCGCCGACCGCGCACAGGACGAGCACCGTCCGGTCCGTCGGGAGGTCCGCGAGCGCCCCGGCGGGGTCGCCCGTGAGGAATGTCCCGCTCGGCACGAGGGTCGCGCCGGGGAGGGGGCGCACCTGCGCCTCCCAGTCCTCGCGCACGTCGAGCAGGTACGGCACCCGGCCGTCGTCGCCCAGCAGGGCCGCGGCGTCGTGCGCGGTGACGTCGCGCTCCCCCGCGACCGGCTGCGCGTCCGACGCCGCCGGGGCGAGCCCGCAGAACGCGGCGTAGGCGTCGTCGCCCGGCAGGAGCGCGGTGACGGGGTCGCGCGTCGGGTCGGCGCGCACGGTGAGCTGGCGCCACGAGAGGTCGAGGGCGTCGTAGACCGCGAGACGGCCGAGCAGCGTCGTGCCGGCGCCGGTGACGAGCTTGATCGCCTCGGTCGCCAGGACGGAGCCGACAGTGCCGCACATCGCGCCGAGCACCCCGCCGGTCGCGCAGTCGGGCGCGGCGCCGGGCGGCGGCGGCACGGGGAACACGTCGCGGTACGTGACGCCGCGCGCCTCGCCGTCCCCGGCACCGGCGGGAGCCGCGCCGCCCGGGAGCGGGACGTCGTCGGGCACCGCGAACCGCGGTGCGCTCCAGAAGACGCTGACCTGGCCCTGGAAGCGGTAGATCGAGCCCCAGACCACGGGCAGCCCGAGGACCTCGGCCGCGTCGGAGACGAGGTAGCGCGTGGGGAAGTTGTCGGCGCCGTCGAGCACGACGTCGTAGCCGCGCAGCACGTCGAGCGCGGTGTCGGCGTCGAGGCGCATCGCGTGCTCGACGACGCGCACGTGCGGGTTGACGTCGGCGATCGCGTCGCGCGCGGAGTCGACCTTGCGGCGCCCGACGTCGGGCCCTCCGTGGATGACCTGGCGCTGGAGGTTGGACGTGTCGACGACGTCGTCGTCGACGATGCCGATCGTGCCCACGCCCGCGGCGGCGAGGTAGAGCAGCGCGGGGCTGCCGAGGCCGCCCGCCCCGACGACGAGCACGCGCGCGGCAGCGAGGCGACGCTGGCCCTCGGGGCCGACGCCGGGCAGCGCGAGGTGGCGCGCGTACCGCTCGAGCTCGGCGGTGGTCAGCTCGGGACCGGGCGCGACGAGGGGCGCGAGAGCCGCCGTCATGACGCGTACTGCTCCTCCAGGCCGGCGAGCTTGGCCTCGGCCTCGGCGTGCACCTTCTTCTCGAGGATGAACGACATGACCGGCACGACGCCCGCGAACACCATGGTCGCGAGCCGGCCCCATCCCCAGCGCATCTTGGTCCACAGGTCGAGGACCGTGACGAGGTAGACGACGTAGATCCAGCCGTGCGCGAAGGGGATCCAGGACACGTACCGCATGATCCCGTCGACGTCGACGAACTGACCGACCCCGTACTTGACGAGCATCTCGACGCACAGGATGAGCAGCATCACACCGGTGATGATCGCGAGGACCCGGTAGCGGGCGAGCGCGCCGCGCGCCTTGCGGATCGCGGTGCGCGCGGCCTCCGTGCTCGGCGTCGCCACGTCGGCGGGCGCGTCGGTCGGGGTGGACGTAGCCGGGTCCTGCGTGGTCATGGGGGAGGTCCTCGTTCCGGGCGAGACGGCCGCCGCGGTCCCTGCCGCGCGCGGTGGCGTGCGACGCGGTCGCAGCGGTTAAAGCGTCGCCGCGTGTCGGACGCCGAACCTAGGGTAGAACACCGTGCGACCCCTCCCCCTCCCCGACCCGGGGACCCCCGACCTGCGCGGACCGACGCGCTACCTGCTCTGGCTGGCCCGGCGCCAGCGGACCGTGCTCACCGTCTCCGTGCTGCTGGGCCTCGCGAACTTCGCGTGCCAGGCGTTCCAGCCGTACATGCTCGGCCGCGCGCTCGACGAGGGGCTCGCGGAGGGGTTCGGACCGGAGCTGTGGCGCTGGGCGGGCCTCCTGCTCGCGCTGGGCCTCGGGATCGTCGTCACGGGCGTGACGCAGCACCGGTTCGACATCGCGAACTGGCTCCGCTCCGCGCTCACCACGTCCCAGCTCGTGGGCGACGTCACCGCGCGCTCCGGCGACGCGATCACGGAGGAGCTGCCCACGGGCGAGGTCGTCTCGACCGTGGCGAGCGACGCCATGCGCGTGGGTCAGCTCTTCTCGATGATGGGCCAGTTCCTCGGTGCCCTCGGCGCGTACGTCGTGGTCGCCGTGATCATGCTCTCGACGTCGCTCCAGCTCGGGCTCGTCGTCGTGCTGGGCCTGCCCGTGGTCGCGGCCGTGCTCGCGCTGCTCGTCAAGCCGCTCCAGCAGCGCCAGGCCGCGCAGCGCGAGGCCCAGGGCCGCCTGACGACGCTGGGCGCGGACACCGTCTCCGGCCTGCGCATCCTGCGCGGCATCGGCGGCGAGGGCGTGTTCGTCGGCCGCTACGCGCGGCAGTCGCAGAAGGTGCGCGAGGCCGGCGTGAAGGTCGCGCACACGCAGGCCACGCTCGACGCGCTCCAGGTGCTCCTGCCCGGCCTCCTCGTCGTGCTCGTCGTCTACCTGGGCGCGACGGCGGCGCTGGCGGGCGACATCACGCCCGGCCAGCTCGTCGCGTTCTACGGGTACGCGGCGTTCCTCGGCTGGCCGCTCCAGGTCGCGACCCAGATGCTCAACATCGCGACACGCGCCCACGTCGCGTCGCGCAAGATCGTGCGCGTCCTCGCGGTCGAGCCCGCCGCGGGCGCGACCCCGGCGACCGCGCCCATGCCGCCCGAGGGCAGCCCTCTCGTCGACGAGACGAGCGGCCTCGTCCTCGAGCCGGGCCGCGTCGTCGCGCTCGTCTCCGCGGACCCCGACGCGTCGGCGGCCGTGGCAACCCGCCTGGGCCGCTTCGACGACGCCGCGGAGGCCGCCACGCCCGTGCGGCTCGGCGGGACGCTCCTCGCCGACCTGGACAAGCACGCGCTCCGGCACCGGGTCGTGGTCGCCGAGGCGACGCCGCAGCTCTTCTCGGGGGCGCTGCGCGACGAGCTCGACCCGCGGGGCGCCGCGACCGAGGCCGACGTGCTCGCCGCGGTCGCCGTCGCCGACGCCCACGACGTGCTCGACTCCGTCCCGGACGGCCTCGCGGGCGAGCTGCCCGAGAAGGGCCGCTCGCTCTCGGGCGGTCAGCGCCAGCGCGTCGCGCTCGCGCGCGCGCTGCTCACCGAGCCCGAGGTCCTCGTGCTCGTCGAGCCGACGAGCGCCGTCGACGCCCACACGGAGGCCCGGATCGCCGCGAGCCTCGCCGACGCCCGCCGCGGGCGCACGACGCTCGTCGTCACCGCGTCCCCGCTCGTGCTCGAGCACGTCGACGAGGTCCTGCTCCTCGAGGGTGGTCGCGTGACCGCGCGCGGCACGCACCGCGACCTCGTGGACCGCGCCCACGCGCCCGGTACGACGCCGGACGACGACGCGGCCCGCTACCTGCGCGTCGTCGGGCGCTCGCTCGACGAGTCGCCCGTCCTCGCCCGCACCGCACCTGAAGGAGGAGAGTCGTGAAGCTCCCCGTCGCCGACGGCCCCGCCGTCCGCGCCGCCGCCGGGCGGCTCTTCGCCCGCCACCGCGGCACGTTCGTCCTGATCGCCGTGCTGCACACCCTGGCCGCCGTCGCCGGGCTCGTGGGCCCATGGCTGCTCGGCCGCCTCGTCGACGCCGTCACCGAGGGCACGACCTCGTCCTACGTGACGACCGTCGTCGCCGTCGGCGCGGGGGCCGTCGTCGCGCAGGCCGTGCTGCGCCGGTACGCGCAGCGCCTGTCCATGGTGTTCGGCGAGACGGTGTTCGCCGAGCTCCGCGAGGACCTCGTCGAGACGGTGACCTCGCTCCCCCTGTCGACCGTCGAGCGCGCGGGCACGGGCGACCTCGTCGCGCGCACGACCAACGACGTCGACCGCATCCAGCACGCGGTGCGCTTCGGCGTGCCGCAGCTCCTCGTGGCGGTCGTGACGCTCGTCCTCACGGTCGTGGCGTCGGTCGTCGTCGCGCCGCTCGTCGCGATCGCGCTGTTCGTCGGCGTCCCGCTGCTCGTCGTCGTCTCGCGCTGGTACCTCAAGCGCGCGTCGGCGGGCTACCAGCGCGAGGCCGCCGCGTACGCGACGCTCAACGGGACCATCACGGAGAACGTGGAGGGTGCTCGCACCGTCGACGCGCTCTCGCTCACCGAGCGGCGCAAGGCCCGCGTCCGTGCCGACCTCACCGAGGCGTTCGAGTCCGAGAAGTACACGCTCGGGCTGCGCACGGTGCTCTTCCCGGGCATCGACCTCGCGATCGCGATCGCGCCGGTCGCCGCGCTCGTGTGGGGCGCGTGGCTGCTCTCGCAGGGCCAGACGACGCTCGGCGCGGTCGCCACGGTGACGACCTACGCGTTCCAGCTCGCCGGGCCGGTGTGGAACCTCATCTTCTGGCTCGACGAGATCCAGGTCGCCGCGGCGTCCTACGCGCGCATCGTCGGCGTCGCGCAGGTGCCGGGCGACCGCACCGCGACGGGCGACGTGCCCGACGGCGACCGGCTCGTCGCGCGCGACGTCGAGTACGCCTACCGCGAGGGCCACCCCGTGCTGCACGGCGTCTCGCTCGACCTCGAGCCGGGCGAGCGGCTCGCCGTCGTCGGGCCGTCGGGCGCGGGGAAGTCGACCCTCGGGCGCATGCTCGCGGGGATCCACCCCCCGACGGCGGGTTCCGTCCGCTCCGGCGGGGTGCGGCTCGTCGACCTGCCGCTCGAGGACCTGCGGGGCGAGGTCGCGCTCGTCACGCAGGAGCA
Source organism: Cellulosimicrobium sp. E-16 (assembly GCF_049913115.1). NCBI lineage: Bacteria > Bacillati > Actinomycetota > Actinomycetes > Micrococcales > Promicromonosporaceae > Cellulosimicrobium > Cellulosimicrobium sp. E-16. The sequence goes on along the minus strand of NZ_CP183974.1, from coordinate 1,351,495 downwards.
CCACGTGTTCGTCGGCACGCTCGCCGACAACCTGCGGCTGGCGAAGGTCGACGCGAGCGACACCGAGCTCCGCGACGCGCTCGACGCCGTGGACGCGCGCGGCTGGGCCGAGTCCCTGCCCGACGGCCTGGAGACGACCGTCGGGTCGGGCGGGCACGTGCTCACGCCCGCGCAGGCGCAGCAGGTCGCGCTCGCGCGGCTCGTGCTCCTCGACCCGCACACGCTCGTGCTCGACGAGGCGACGTCGCTCCTCGACCCGCGCGCGGCCCGGCACCTCGAGCGCTCGCTCGACGCCGTGCTCGCCGGCCGGACCGTCGTCGCGATCGCGCACCGCCTGCACACCGCGCACGACGCCGACCGCGTCGCGGTGGTCGACGGCGGCCGCATCAGCGAGATCGGCCCGCACGACGAGCTCGTCGCGGCAGGCGGCGACTACGCGCGTCTCTGGCACTCCTGGCAGCAGGAGTAGTGGCCGGACGCACCGGTGCCCGACCGTCGCGGAGGCGACGACCGGGCACCGGTGCCGTGCGGGGTCAGGCGACCCGACGGGACGACCGCGCCAGGGTCAGAAGCACGTGACGTGGATCGAGACCGAGGCGTTGCTCGACGACGCGTACGCGGTGCCCTGGCCGTCGTAGTCGTACAGGGTGACCGACGCGCCCGCGCTGTTGGTGGCGCTCCGCGTCGTCCCGCTGACGGTGAGGGTCACGTTCGTCGGCGCGCTCGCGGTGACCTTCGCGTCGCGGGTCCCGCAGTTGTACGGCGTGGTCCGGGTCGCCGCGCTCGCGCCGGCCGCCGGGACCAGGACGAGGCCCAGCGTGACGGCTGCTGCCAGCGGTGCAAGACGCTTCTTCATGGAGTACCCCCGTGTCTCTCGGACCGCCGGGCGACCTCGACCGGCGGCCGATCCGGGCACACTGCCCGGATCGCGATAAGACTGCAGTCCGTACATACTCCCGGCAAGGCCCGTGTCACCTGCTGAGACGGACAACCTCTCGCGAGATCGACCCGCGCGTCCGCAGGTCGACCCTCCGAGGGCCGGTCTCAGACGCTCGGGTCGATCTCGAGGGCCGGTTGTCCACAGACCTCGGCAGCGCGCTCCAACCCACGTCCGCGTCGAGCACGCTCGGCACCATGCCCAGCGACCTCGCTCCGCAGGCCGGCCTGCCCCGTACGAGCTCGGTGCTCCGCGAGACGCCGGCCCGAGAGTCCCCCGTCCGCGACACCGTCCCGGGGCGCACGCCGTCGCACCACCCTGCGACCGCCTCGTCCCCCGACGAGGCACCCCGGCGTCCCGGCGACGAACGGCGGACCGAGCGCCCCGCCCCGCCGACGGCGATCCGCTTCACCGAGGAGCGACGCACGGAGCTCGCGCGCCGGACCCGGGCCGGAACGCTCGACCGCGTCCGGCGCGGCGTGTACCTCCCTCCGGCCGCTGCCGACCTGAGCCCCGCCCAGCTCCGCCGCGAGCTCGTGCTCCGCCGCGTCAGCGCCGTCTCCGAGCGGTTGTCGAGCGCGTACTGGTTCAGCCACACGAGCGCCGCGCTGCTGCACGGCTGCTGCACCTGGCGGCTGGCCGACGTCGTCCACGTCACCCAGCTCCGCCCACCCAAGGCGGCGCAGACCCGCGAGCCGGCGCTGCGGCGGCACTGGACCCCGCTCCCGGTCCGCGACCGCACCCTCGTCGGGGGCCTCCCGGTCACGACGCTGGAGCGCACGGTCGTGGACTGCGCCCGCTCCCTGCCGGGCGCGCAGGGCCTGGTCGTCGCCGACTCGGCCCTGCGTGCCGGCGCCGACCCGGCGGTGCTCGCCGTCCTGCTGGCGGAGGCGGCGGGAGGGCGCGGTGTACGGGGCGCACGGGCCGTCGTCGGGCTCGCGGACGCGCGCGCGGAGTCTCCGGGCGAGTCTGTCGTGCGCTGGATCCTGCACGAGGCCGGGCTGCCCGCTGCCGTGCCCGGGCTCGAGGTCCCGACGTGGCGCGGGAGCCTGTGGGTGGACCTCGGATGGCCGGAGCACCGGGTCGCGGTCGAGTTCGACGGCGCGGTCAAGTACTCGGGCGGCGACTTCGGGGACCCTCGGTCACGCCTGGTGCAGGAGAAGGCGCGGCACGACGCGCTCGTGGAGGCGGGATGGGTCGTGCTGCGCGTGGTGTGGGCGGACCTGGCCGACCCGGCGACGATCGTGCGTCGCGTCGAGCGGGCTCTTCGTCGGTGACCGGCCCCGCGACGTGCGCGCGAGATCGACCCGTGCGTCCGAGATCGACCCTCAGGAGGTCGACGTCGAGCCGGGCGGGTCGATCTCGGTGGGTTCGGGCAGGCCGGCGATGCCGGCGTCGTCGCCCCGGCCACGGCGCTTGCCGCCCGTCGCCTCGTCGCGGACGAGCCGGATCCAGAGCAGCACGGCGAAGCCGCCGAACACCCACCATTGCAGCGCGTAGAAGAGGTTCTGCAGGTTGAGGCCCGTACCACCCTCGATCGTCGGGCGCGGGAGCTGCGCCGGACCGCCCTCGGCCGCCGACGGCTGCTCCGGGTCGGACGAGAGGAGCACGAGGTACCCCGAGTACATCGGTCCGCCCCACTCGTTGACGAGCGCCCCGGTCGAGATCGCGTCCGTGAGCCCCGGAGCGGAGCCGCCCTGGCCCGCGGCCTCCGAGGCCTGGAGGTAGCCGGTGAGCCGCACGACGCCGTCCGGCGGGTCGAGCGCGGCGCTCTCCTCGGGCGTCGCGACCCAGCCGCGGACCACGGGCAGCACGGGCGCGCCGGAGAGGTCCGCCCACGACGCGCCCTGCGTGCCGTCGTCGGTCACGTGCAGCGGCGTGAGGACGAGGTAGCCCACCCGGCCGTCGAGGGCACGGTTCTCCACGAGGAGCTGGCCCTCCGGGTCGTACTCCCCCTCGACCCACGCCTGCCGGCCGACGAGCTCGCCCGGGAAGGAGGACTGCGGCGGGAGCAGCACCCCCACGCCCTCGGGTCCGGCGGCCTCGAGCTCCGCGGCCTCCTGCTGCGCGGCGAGCTCGGCGCGCTGCTGCGCGCGGTCGAGCTGCCAGACGCCGAGCCGTGCGCACACCGCCGCGGCCAGGAGGAAGAGCACGAGCAGGCCGACCACGCGGGGCTGGCGGGCGACCGCCCAGAACGAACGCGGGGCGGTGGGCTCGGGCACGACCCCACGGTAGCCGGGCCACCTGCGAGAACCCGCATCGCGGGCGTGATACCGGGCGAACCTCACACCGGTGTGATCCGATAGGGAGCCATGGGGGAAGAGACGGGACGACACGTCGGCGACGAGGCCGGCGCGCGAGAGGAGCACCCGTGACGCACCGCCCCCGCCCCCGCCTGCGGCTCGCCGCGACCGCCGTCCTCGCGCTCGCGGCGGGTGCGGTCGCCGCGCCCGCCGCCGCCGCGGACTTCCCGATCGAGGAGCCCTTCGGGAGCACGTCGCCCAACGACCCGGCCTGGGTCCCGTTCGGCGAGGCGACGCTGACGGGCGAGGGCGACGGATGGCTCCGGCTCACCGACCTCGACCAGACCAACGGCGGGTTCGGTGGCTACGTGCTCGACAGCGCGTTCCCGACGGACCTCGGGGTGGCGGTCGAGTTCGAGTACGCGACGTGGGGCGGCCAGGAGCTCGGCGGCAACCGCGGCGACGGGTTCTCGTTCTTCCTCATGGACGGCTCGTTCCCCGCCGCAGTCGGCGGGGACGGCGGGTCGCTCGGGTACACGTTCCTCCAGGGCGGGTACGCGGGCGTCGGGTTCGACGAGTTCGGCAACTTCTCGGCCGGCGTCGGCGGCCCTGGCCCGCAGCCCGGGTTCGTGTCGGTGCGCGGCTCCTACGCCGCGGACACGCCGTGGGGCTACCTCACGGGAGTGCCCGGCCCCGGCGGGACCGTCGAGACCGTGCCGCCGGGTGGCGGCGACCCGAGCCGTGCGTTCGTCCGCACCGTCCGCGCCGTCGTCACCCCGGCGCCGAGCACCGACCTCCTGTCCGTGTGGAGCGACAGCGGACCCGGTACCCCGCTCGAGCCGCTCATCAGCCAGTTCGACATCGGCGGCGCGGCGGGACAGCCCGCGCTCCCGGCCACGTTCAAGCTCGGCTTCGGCGCGTCCACCGGTGGCGCGACGAACTACCACGAGATCCGGAACCTGCGCGTCGTGGTCCCGACCGTCCTCACCGTCGAGAAGACGACGAGCACACCGGTCGTGGAGTCCGGCGGCCAGGTGTCCTACCAGCTCGAGGTGACGAACGGGTACGTCAACGACGTGGTCGGCGCCCGCGTGGTCGACACCGTCCCGGCCGGGCTCACCGACGTCACGTGGACGTGCACCGCGACGGGCGGCGCGGCCTGCGGCACGGCCTCGGGGTCGGGCAACGCGATCGACACGACGGTCGACCTGCCGCGGCTCACCGGCCCGACGCCCACGGCGTCGGCGGTCCTCACCGTGACCGGGACCGCGCCGTTCGTCGACGCCGAGACGGTCCTGACGAACACCGCCGAGGTGGTCGCCCCACCCGACCGCGAGGACCTCACCGACAACACCTCGTCCGTGGACGTCACCGTCCTGCCGGCCGCCGACCTCGCGGTCACGAAGGAGCTCACCAGCCCGGCGCCGCTCGTGCTCGGAGAGCCCGTCGAGTACGTCGTCGACGTGACGAACGAGGGTCCCGGGAGCGCGCGCGGCGTCGTCGTCGCGGACGCCCTCCCGCCCGCCCTCGACCCGGCGAGCGTCGTCGCCGACGGCTGCACGCTGGAGGGCACGACCCTCGTGTGCCCGGTGGGCCCCCTCGCCGTCGGCGCGGACGCGTCGTTCACGATCACCGGCACGGTCGGCCCGGACCCCGCGACGTGCTCGGCGGGTGACGTCGTGCAGCGCGCCCGCGTGACCTCGTCGTCCGGGGACCCGGACCCGTCGAACGACGTCGCCGAGGTCGCGACCCCGTGCGTCGTCCCGGTCGCGCTGTCCGTCACGAAGACGGGCCCCGCGCAGGTGACCGGGGGCGAGTCGCTCCGGTGGGAGGTCGTCGTGACCAACGACGGCCCGGCCGCGGCGCCCGGCACGGTCGTCCAGGACGCCGTGCCCGACGCCGTCACGGGCGTCTCGTGGACGTGCAGCGTCTCGGACGGGTCGGCGTGCGACGCGCCGTCGGGCACCGGGAACGACGTCTCGACGACGGCCACCGTCCCCGCGGGCGGGACGGCGACCGTCGTCGTGACGGGCACCGCACCCCCGGCGGGGGGCACCGTCACCAACACCGCGACGGTCGAGCCCTGCGCGGCCTGCGTCGACGACGGCGACGGCCCGTACGAGGCGACCGCGACGACCACGGTCGTCCCCGCGCCGGGCCCCGGGCCCGACCCCGGTCCGGAGCAGCCCGGCACGTCCGGGCCAGGCCTCGCGACGACCGGCGTGGACCTCGTCGCGGCGAGCGCCGCGGCGCTGCTCGCCGTCGCGCTCGGTGCGGGGCTCCTGCTCCAGGGCACCCGGGCGCGCCGCCGGACCTGAGTCCCGGGACCTAGGACCTTTTCTGCGGTCCCGGGCGGACGTCACACCGCCCGGGGCCGTCACGAACCGTGCAGGGCCTCGGTCGATGCGGTTGTATGAAGCCGTAGTCGTTCACGAACCCTTCCCCCTGCAGGAGCGTGAGATGAGCACGACCACCGCCACCGAGTCCACCGCCTGGCGACCCGCCGAGGTCGCACCGCTCGACGACGACACCCTGCGTCGCGTCGACGCGTGGTGGCGTGCGGCGAACTACCTGTCCGTCGGCCAGATCTACCTCCTGGCCAACCCGCTGCTGCGCACCCCGCTGGTGCGTGACGACGTCAAGCCGCGCCTGCTGGGCCACTGGGGCACGACCCCCGGCCTGAACTTCCTCTACGCGCACCTCAACCGTGCGATCGCCGAGCGGCGCCAGTCGACGATCTACGTCGCGGGCCCCGGTCACGGCGGCCCCGGGCTCGTCGCGAACGCCTACCTCGAGGGCACGTACTCCGAGACGTACACGGACATCACCCAGGACACCGAGGGCCTGCGCCGGTTGTTCCGCCAGTTCTCCTTCCCGGGCGGCATCCCGAGCCACGTCGCGCCGGAGACGCCGGGGTCGATCCACGAGGGCGGCGAGCTCGGCTACGCGCTCTCCCACGCGTACGGCGCGGCGTTCGACAACCCCGACCTGCTCGTCGCCGCGGTCGTCGGCGACGGCGAGGCGGAGACCGGCCCGCTCGCGACGAGCTGGCACTCGAACAAGTTCGTCAACGCGCGCAACGACGGCGTCGTGCTGCCGATCCTGCACCTCAACGGGTACAAGATCGCCAACCCCACGGTGCTCGCGCGCATCAGCGACGACGAGCTGCGCGACCTCATGATCGGCTACGGCCACACGCCCTACTTCTTCACCGGCGGGTTCGACGGCGAGGACCACTTCGAGGTGCACCAGCGCTTCGCGACGCTCCTCGACGAGGTGCTCAACCACATCGCGCAGATCAAGGCCGACGCCGCGGCAGGGAACGACGAGCGTCCCGCGTGGCCCATGATCGTCTTCCGCACGCCCAAGGGCTGGACGTGCCCGCCCGTCATCGACGGCAAGAAGACCGAGGACTCGTGGCGCGCGCACCAGGTGCCGCTCGCGAGCGCGCGGGACACCCCGGAGCACCTCGACGTGCTGAAGGGCTGGCTCGAGTCGTACCGGGCCGACGAGCTGTTCGACGAGGACGGCCGCCTGCGAAAGGACATCGCCGCGCTCGCCCCCGAGGGCACGCTGCGCATGAGCGACAACCCGCACGCCAACGGCGGGCTCCTCCTCAAGGACCTGCGGCTCCCGGACTTCCGCGACTACGCGGTCGACGTCTCGGGCCCGGGCGGCAACGTCGCCGAGTCGACGCGCGTCCTCGGGCAGTGGCTCACCGACGTCGTGCGGCTGAACCCGGACAACTTCCGGATCTTCGGTCCCGACGAGACCGCGTCGAACCGGCTCCAGGCGGTCTACGAGGTCACGGACAAGCAGTGGAACGCCGACTTCTTCGGCCCCGACGTCGACGAGCACCTCGCCCGCGCGGGCCGGGTCATGGAGATGCTCTCGGAGCACCAGTGCCAGGGCTGGCTCGAGGGCTACCTGCTCACGGGGCGCCACGGCCTGTTCACGAGCTACGAGGCCTTCATCCACATCGTCGACTCGATGTTCAACCAGCACGCGAAGTGGCTCAAGGTCACCAACCACATCCCGTGGCGCCGGCCGATCGCGAGCCTCAACTACCTGCTCTCGAGCCACGTGTGGCGCCAGGACCACAACGGCTTCAGCCACCAGGACCCGGGCTTCATCGACCACGTCGTGAACAAGAAGGCCGAGATCGTCCGCGTGTACCTGCCGCCGGACGCCAACACCCTGCTCTCGACCTACGACCACTGCCTGCGCTCGCGCCAGTACGTGAACGTCGTCGTGGCGGGCAAGCAGCCGGCGCCGCAGTTCCTGTCCATGGAGCAGGCGATCGCGCACTGCACGCGCGGGCTCGGCATCTGGGAGTGGGCCGGCACCGAGGTCGAGGGCGAGGACCCCGACGTGGTCCTGGGCTCCGCGGGCGACGTGCCGACGCTCGAGGTGCTCGCCGCGGCGGACATCCTGCGCCGCCGCATCCCCGACCTCAAGGTCCGGGTCGTCAACGTCGTGGACCTCATGCGGCTCCAGGACGAGAACGAGCACCCGCACGGGCTGTCGGACAAGGACTTCGACACGCTCTTCACGTCGGACAAGCCCGTCATCTTCAACTACCACGGCTACCCGTGGCTGATCCACCGCCTCACGTACCGCCGCACGAACCACGCGAACATCCACGTGCGCGGCTACAAGGAGGAGGGCACCACCACCACCCCGTTCGACATGGCCATGCTCAACGACATCGACCGCTACCACCTGGTGATCGACGTCATCGACCGCGTGCCGTCCCTGCGCTCGACCTACGCGGGTCTGCGCCAGGAGATGGTCGACGCGCGGCTGACGGCCCGGCAGTACACCCGCGCGCACGGGGAGGACATCCCCGAGGTGCGCGACTGGGTGTGGCCGGACGTCGGCGAGACGGCGACCGAGGAGGGTGGCCCGCAGTACAACGGCGCGAGCGCCGCCGTGCAGGACACCGGAGGAGACAACGAGTGAGCGACACCGCTCGCAGCATCTACATCACCTCGCCCGAGGGCGAGACGGGCAAGTCCACGATCGCGCTGGGGGTCCTCGACCTGCTGGTCCGCAAGGTCCAGCGGGTCGGGGTCTTCCGGCCGGTCACCCGGGCCGCGGGCCCGGACGTGCAGGACTACGTGCTCGAGCTCCTGCTCGCGCACGACGGCGTGGACGTCACCGCCGAGCAGGCGATCGGCGTCACGTACGAGGACGTCCACGCCGATCCCGAGGGCGCGCTGTCGCAGATCGTGGCGCGCTACCACGAGGTCGCGCGCCAGTGCGACTTCGTCGTGGTCGTCGGGACGGACTACACCGACGTCGCGGGGCCGACCGAGCTGTCGTTCAACGCGCGCGTCGCGGCGAACCTCGGCGCGCCGGTCCTCCTCGTCGTCTCCGGCAAGGGCCGCACGCCCGACGCCGTGGGCAACCTCATCGAGGTGAGCGTCGCCGAGCTGCGCTCCCAGCACGCGCAGCCCATCGGCGTCGTCGCGAACCGCGTGCAGCCGGACGATCTCGACGCCGTGCGCGCGCTGCTCGGCGCCCTCGGCCCGGACGGCGAGCCGCTCGCGGGTGCACCGTCGGGCACCACAACCGAGCCTGCCTCGGGCGCCCTGCTGCCCGGCTGGGCGGTGCCCGAGGACCCGTTCCTCGACGCCCCGACCGTGCGGGTCCTCATGGAGGCCGTCGGCGGGTCGCTCGCGTTCGGCGAGGAGGAGCTCCTCGCGCGCGAGGCGACGGACCTGCTCGTCGGCGCCATGTCGTTCGAGCACCTGCTCGACCGGTTGACGGACGGTGCGGTCGTCATCACGCCCGGCGACCGCGTCGACATCCTCATCGGTCTGCTCGCCGCGCACTCGGCGTCGGGCTTCCCGTCGCTCGCGGGCGTCATCCTCAACGGCGGGTTCTTCCCGCCCGAGTCGACCGCGCGCCTCGTCGCTGACCTCGACCCCAGCCTGCCGATCATCCGCACCGACCTCGGGACGTTCCGCTCGGCGAGCGCGGCCGCGAGCGCCCGGGGACGCGTGACCAAGGAGTCGCAGCGCAAGGTCGACACGGCGCTCGCGCTGTTCGAGCAGAGCGTCGACGGCGCGGCGCTCCTCGCGGGGCTCGACGTCCCCCGGCCCGAGGTCGTCACGCCGCTCATGTTCGAGTACGAGCTGCTCTCCCGCGCCCGCGCGGACCGCAAGCACGTCGTGCTGCCCGAGGGCGACGACGACCGCATCCTGCGCGCCGCGTCCACGCTGCTCGGCCGCCAGGTCGCGGAGCTGACGATCCTCGGCGAGGAGCAGAAGGTCCGCGCCCGCGCGGCCGAGCTCGGCCTCGACATCGACGCGGCGCACGTCGTCAGCCCGCACGACCCGGAGCTCGTCGAGCGGTTCGCGACGGAGTACGCGCGCCTGCGCGCCCACAAGGGCATCCGGCTCGAGGAGGCGCGCGAGCGCGTCCAGGACGTGTCGTACTTCGGCACGATGATGGTCCACCTCGGCCTCGCCGACGGCATGGTCTCGGGCGCGAAGCACACGACGGCGCACACCATCAAGCCGTCGTTCGAGATCATCAAGACGCAGCCGGGCGTGTCCGTGGTGTCGTCGGTGTTCCTCATGTGCCTCGACGACCGCGTGCTGGTGTACGGCGACTGCGCGGTCATCCCCGACCCGACGGCGGAGCAGCTCGCGGACATCGCGATCTCCTCCGCCGCGACGGCGCAGCAGTTCGGCGTCGACCAGCGGGTCGCGATGCTGTCCTACTCGACGGGCGAGTCCGGCTCGGGTGCCGACGTGGACAAGGTGCGCCGGGGCACGGCGCTCGTCCGCGAGCGCCGCCCCGACCTGTTCGTCGAGGGCCCGATCCAGTACGACGCCGCCGTGGACGCGTCCGTCGCGGCGTCGAAGATGCCGGGCTCGGACGTGGCGGGTCGCGCGACGGTGTTCATCTTCCCGGACCTCAACACGGGCAACAACACCTACAAGGCCGTGCAGCGCTCCGCGGGCGCCGTCGCGGTCGGCCCCGTGCTCCAGGGTCTCAACAAGCCGGTGAACGACCTGTCGCGCGGCGCGCTCGTGCAGGACATCGTCAACACCGTCGCCATCACCGCGATCCAGGCGCAGGCCCCGGCCGGCGCCGCCGACCTCACGCCCGCCGACACCGGCCACGCCTCCCAGGGAGCCACCTCATGACGATCCTGCCCGAGGGCGAGCGCCCCAACCCCTACAGCGCCTACGGGGCGCACGGGTCCGTGCTCGTCATGAACTCGGGGTCGTCCTCGCTCAAGTACCAGCTCGTCAACCCCGTCGGCGGCGAGGCCATCGCCGCGGGCACGATCGAGCGCATCGGCGAGGACACCGGGATCATCAAGCACCGGTTCGCGGGGAACACGACGACGCGCGAGGAGCCGGTCGCCGACCACGGCGTCGCCCTGCGCATCGCGCTGAGCCTGTTCGACGAGGTCGGCCCGACGCTCGCCGACGCGGACGTGTACGCGGTCGGGCACCGCGTCGTCCAGGGCGGTTCGTTGTTCGCCGACCCCGTCCTCGTCGACGACGGCGTCCTGGAGCGGATCCGGTCGCTCTCCCCGCTCGCGCCCCTGCACAACCCCGCGAACGTCAAGGGCATCGAGGTCGCCCGGTCGCTCCTCGGGGACGTCCCGCACGTAGCCGTGTTCGACACCGCCTTCTTCCAGCGCCTTCCGCAGCACGTCGCCACGTACGCCCTGGACGCCGAGGTCGCGCAGCAGTACGCGATCCGGCGCTACGGCGCCCACGGGACGAGCCACCAGTACGTCTCGGGCAAGGTCGCGCGCGTCCTCGGCCGGCGGATCGAGGGGCTCAACACGATCGTGCTGCACCTCGGGAACGGCGCCTCGGCCTCGGCCGTGAAGGGCGGGGTCCCGGTCGAGACGTCGATGGGCCTCACCCCGCTCGAGGGTCTCGTCATGGGCACCCGCACGGGCGACATCGACGCGGCCGTGGTGTTCCACCTCGCGCGCAACGCCGGGATGACCATCGACGAGATCGACGACCTGTTCAACAAGCGGTCCGGGGTCAAGGGCCTCTCCGGGGTCAACGACTTCCGGGAGCTGCACCGGCTCATGGACGAGGGCCACGAGGGCGCCCGGCTGGCGTTCGACGTCTACATCCACCGGCTGCGCAAGTACATCGGCGCCTACGCGGCGGTCCTGGGCCGCGTCGACGTCGTCGCCTTCACCGCGGGCGTCGGCGAGCACGACGCCGAGGTCCGCGCCGCGGTCGTCGACGGCCTCGAACCCCTCGGCCTCGCCGTCGACCCGGACCGCAACGCCGTCGACTCCGGCGAGCCGCGCGTCATCTCACCGGACTGGACGAGCACGCTCGTCATGGTCGTCCCGACGATGGAGGAGCTCGCGATCGCGCGCCAGTCGGTCGAGGTCGTCGAGGCGGCATCGCGCGTCGGCTGAGCACCTGACGACGGAGCTCCGACCGGCGAGCCGACGCACGCGCGCCCGCTCGCCGGTCGGTGGCATGCTCGGGCGGTGACCGTTCTCATCGACCCGCCGGCGTGGCCCGCGCACGGGACGCTGTTCAGCCACCTCGTGTCGGACTCCTCCCTGGAGGAGCTGCACGCGTTCGCGGCGTCGATCGGCGTGAGCCGCCGCGCGTTCGACCTCGACCACTACGACGTCGCCGCGGAGCGGTACGACCTCGCGGTCGCGACCGGGGCGGTCCCCGTCGGCGGTCGCGAGCTCGCCCGGCGGCTGACGGCGTCCGGGCTGCGGGTCCCCGGCCGGGCGCGACGGGCGGCGAAGGCCGACGCGCTGCTCGCCCGGTGGGACGTGCTGCTGCCGGACGCGCGCGAGGTGGGGGTGGAGCTCGTCGAGCGCTGGCACGAGCCGCACCGGGTCTACCACGGCCCCGAGCACCTGGTGCACGCGCTCGACTCGCTCGCGCTCCTGGAGGGGCGGCCGCCCGGCGTGCCCGACGCCGCGGGCTCGCCCTGGCGCGGCGGTGCCCCGGCGTCGTCGGCCCGCGGTGACGCGGCGGTCGGGGTGACGCAGCTCGCCCTGTGGTTCCACGACGCCGTGCACGACGGCGAGGCGGGCCGTGACGAGGAGCGGTCGGCCGAGCTGGCGGGCGTCCGGCTCGCAGGTCATGTCGACCCGGACGCCGTCGACGAGGTCGTCCGGCTCGTGCTCGTGACGACCGACCACGCCCCCGCGGCGGGCGACGACTCGGGTGCGCTCGTGTCCGACGCCGACCTCGCGATCCTCGGCTCCGCGCCGGACCGGTACGCGCGGTACGTGCGGCAGGTGCGTGCCGAGTACGCCCACGTGCCCGACGACGCCTTCCGCACCGGTCGCGCCGCCGTCCTGCGAGCGCTGCTCGCGGGCGGCACGCTGTTCCGCACCCCGCAGGGCGCCACGCTGTGGGAAGACCGGGCCCGCGCGAACCTCGCGGCAGAGCTCGCGGCCCTCGACCCCGCCTGACCCATTGTCGATCCCGCCGAGCGGGTGGTCCAGGTCCGTCCCGCGCGACGGACGGACCCGGAACGCCTGCTCGGCGGGCCACGATCGCCTGCTCGGCGCTCCGGCGGCGCTAAGGTCGGGCCGTGACCGACGATCCGGCGCCGCCTGCCCCCGCTTCTCTCCTGCCCGACGCGTCGGCGCCGTCCTCCGGTCGATCGCGACGGCGTCGCCCGCGCCGGTCGCGCCGTCGGCGCACGACCGTCGGGGTCGCCGTCGGACTCGCGGTGCTCGTGCTGGCGCCGTTCGTCGTGGTGCAGGGCGTCGGGCGGGCTCACGTCGCCGACCCGGCGGACGTGCCGCCGAGCGACGCGATCGTCGTGCCGGGGGCGGGGCTGCGGCCCGACGGGTCGCCGTCCACGTACCTGCGGCGCCGGCTCGACGCGGCCGCGGAGCTCTACGGCCGGGGCGTCGCGCCCGTCGTCCTCGTGAGCGGCGACGCGCACGACGACTACGACGAGCCCGGGTCCATGCGCGCGTGGCTGCTCGACCGGGGCGTGCCGGACGACGCGATCCTGCTCGACCGCGAGGGCTTCGACACGCACGCGACGTGCACGCGCGCGGTGTCCGAGTTCGGCGTCGGCACGGCAGTGGTCGTGACGCAGGGCTACCACCTGCCGCGCACCCTCTTCTCGTGCCGCGTCGCGGGCCTCGACGCCGTCGGGGTCGGGGTCAGCGCGGCGAGCGTGGAGCCGTGGAAGGCCGTGCTCTACCGCGTGCGCGAGGTCCCCGCGGCGACGAAGGCCGTGCTCGACGCCCTGCGCCGCTGAGGACGCACCGCGCCGGGCACGGGGCGGTGCGGTCAGGGCAGGCGCAGGCGGCGCATGACGTCGAGCGCGGTCGTGAGCACCCTGCTGGGGAGCTCGCCGCCGATCCCGTAGAGCGTGTCGAGCGTGAGGCCCTGGTTGGCGCCGCGCTGCACGGAGATCGTCTGCGCCTCCGTGAGCGCCTCGATCCCCTCGCGGCCGTGCCGACGCCCCAGGCCGGACGCCTTGAACCCGCCCATCGGCGCACCGACCGAGCCCCAGGCGGCGGAGTACCCGTCGTTGACGTTGACGGTCCCTGCCTCCACGCGCGCCGCGATCCGGCGGCCGCGCGCGACGTCGCGCGTCCACACGCTCGCGTTGAGCCCGAACTCCGAGTCGTTCATGACGCGGACGGCCTCGTCGTCGCTCGCGACCCGGCGCACGGACACGACCGGGCCGAAGGTCTCCTCCCGGGCGCACGCCGCGTCGTCGGGCACGTCGTCCAGCACCGTGGGCGCGTAGAACCACGGGCCGATGTCCGCGCGGTGCACACCGCCCGCGAGGACGCGCGCGCCGCGCGCGATGGCGTCCTCCACGTGCGCGACGACGCGGTCGAGCTGCGCCTGCGACGTGAGCGACCCCATGTCGGCGGAGTAGTCGAGCCCGGCCCCGAGGCGCATCTCGCGGACGAGCGGCACGAACTCGTCGAGGAAGGCGTCGGCGACGTCCTCGTGCAGCACGATCCGCTCGATCGAGACGCAGAGCTGCCCCGAGTTGGAGAAGCACGCGCGGACCGCGCCGCGCGCCGCAGCGCGCACGTCGGCGTCGGCCGCGACGTAGAGGGGGTTCTTGCCACCGAGCTCCAGGGTCGCCCCGATGAGCCTCTCGCCCGCGCGCGCGGCGACCTTGCGGCCCGTGGCCGTCGAGCCGGTGAACGCGATGTGGTCCACGTGGTCGGTCACCGCCGCGCCGACGTCGCCGCCGCCCGCGACGACGAGGAACAGGTCGGCGGGCAGCCCCGCCTCCTCGAGCAGCTCGGCGCCCCACAGCGCGCTGAGCGTCGTCTGCGGGTCCGGCTTGAGCACGACGGCGTTCCCGGCGACGAGCGCCGGCACGGCCTCCGCGAAGGCGAGCGTCAGCGGGTAGTTCCAGGGCGCGATCACGCCGACGACCCCCACCGGGCGGCGGTGCACGCGCGTGCCCGTCAGCACCGGCAGCATGCCCGGCGCGCGGCGGTCGGCGAGGTAGCGGGGCCCGCGCTGGGCGTAGTGGCGCGTGACGATCGCGACGTCCGCGACCTCCTCGAACGCGCTGCGGCGCGACTTGCCGGACTCCATCTGGATGAGGTCGAGGCCGTCGGACTGCCGCGCGAGCACGAGCTCGCCGAACCGGCGCAGCACGGCCGCGCGCTCCCGGACGGGGAGCGCCGCCCACGCCGGCTGCGCCGCGCGTGCCCGCTCGACCGCGCGCGCCACGTCGTCCACGGAGGAGACGGGGAACGCGGCGAGCGGCGCGCCCGTGAAGGGCAGGACCGAGCGGTGCATGCCCGCCTCGTTGCTGGTGACGACGCGCTGCGCGAGCGGTGCGACGACGTCGGGCTCGAGCACATAGGTCGCCGCAGGGTTCTCGGGGTCGATCGGGCCGTCCAGCGCGGCGCCCTCGCCGGGTCCGGTGCCGGGGGTGCCGGATGAGCTCGTCATGGGGACAGGCTACGTCGTCGGACCGACAGGACCCGAGACGGGGAGCTCCCAGGTCGTGAGCACGGGGCGGAACCCCTGCCGCGCCCAGAAGGGTGCCGAGAGCGGGTTGAGGACGCCGTGGTGCAGGAGCACGACCGCGTCCTCCCCGACCTGCTCCCTGACGCGCGCGAGCGCCGCGTCGACGAGCGTGCCGCCGACCCCGGCGCCGCGCGCGGCGCCCGTCACGTGCAGCAGCACGAGGTAGGCGACCGGTCCGGTCGTGACTGTCCCGGCGACCGCCCCGGACCGTTCCGGCGGCTCGACCGCGACGACGCCCAAGACCTCCTCGGCCCGGCCTGCGGGGGCGTCCCCGCGCTCGTCCGCCGGGGCCGCCGTCGCGACGAGGAACGTCGTGGCCGGGTTCGCCACCGCGCCTGCGACCTGCGTCGCGAGGAGCGCACGGGACCCCGGGCGCACCCGGGCGGCGCCCACGAGCTCGTCGTACGCGAGCTCGGCGAGCTGGTGCTCCACGAGCGCCGGGACGTCGTCGGGCGTCGCGTCGCGGACGACGACGCCCGCCGGGACACGCCCGGCGGCGCCGGGGGCCGTGCCACGACGGGCGGCGAGGTGCACGGTCGGACGCATGCCGTGCGCGGCGAGCGCCGCGACCGCCCCGACGTCCCGGCTCGGCCACAGCAGCACCGTCCCGTGGTCGCGGGGAGCGGGGCCCACCTGGGGCACGCCGTCGCCGTCGGGCGGGGTACCAGGGTCCTGCGCGACGCGCTCGGACCACGCCGAGAGGAGCGCCGCCACCGCACCCGGGACGTCCGGCCCCGCCGCCCGGGCACGCAGCCGGTGCTCGCGCAGCGGGCGGAACAGCGCGGCCGAGGAGTCGGCGCCGACGTCGCCGACCGTGACGAGGCCCGCCGCCCTCGACCCGTCGGCGAGCCGGACGGCGAGCAGGCGCTCGTCGCCCGGCGCGGCGCCCAGGTCGGGGACCGCGACGAGCGGGTCGAGCGCGCCGACCCGCGCGCAGTGCTCGGCCTCCAGCGCGGCCAGGTCGTCGGCGTCCGGCGCCCAGGCGGGGCCGTGCGTCATCGCCCGGCGTCGCGCGCGTCCGGCGCGCCGAGAGGTCGGCCGAGCACGACGCACTCCTGGTCGGTGTAGCCGAGGCGCTCGTAGAAACCGCGGACGGAATCGTTGGTCGAGCGCACCATGAGGCGCACGGCCCGCGCGCCCTGGGCGGCGAGCCACGCCTCCGCCGCGACGACGGTGGCGCGCCCCGTGCCGTGGCCCTGGAGGCGCGGGTCGACCGCCACGTAGTAGAGCCAGCCGCGGTGCCCGTCGACGCCGGCCATCGCCGACGCGACGACCTCGCCCGCGTGGACCGCACCGCCGCCCTCGCCGTCGTCGGACGCCCCTCCCGGGAGGTCGCGCGTCGCCCGGCCCACGAGCACCGTGGACGTCTCCCCCAGGCGCGCGTCCGCGAGGTCGCGGTACGGGTCGTTCCACGGTCGGGTGAGCCCGCACGTGCGCCACAGCGCGACGACGGCCTCGACGTCGTCGTCCGCGACGTCCGCGAACACCACGTCCGTGCCCGTCCCGGCACGGCCGTCGTCGGGCACCTCGTCCGGTACCGGGCCGGGTACCGGGTCAGGTACGCCGTCGCCCGCGCGGGTCAGCCGGGGTCCGTCCGCGACGCGTCCCGTCACGGCGCGGGTCAGCGGGGCTGGTAGGGCGAGACGACGACCTCGACGCGCTGGAACTCCTTGAGGTCGGAGTAGCCGGTCGTCGCCATCGCGCGGCGCAGCGCACCGACGAGGTTCAGCGTGCCGTCGGCCTGGCGGCCCGGGCCGAAGAGGATCTCCTCCAGCGTGCCCGCGGTGCCGACGCGCACGCGCTCGCCGCGCGGGAGCTGCGCGTGGTGCGCCTCCGAGCCCCAGTGCCAGCCCCGGCCCGGCGCCTCCTCGGCCCGCGCGAGCGCGGCGCCGATCATCACGGCGTCCGCGCCGCACGCGACGGCCTTGACGAGGTCGCCCGAGCGGCCGACGCCGCCGTCGGCGATGACGTGCACGTAGCGGCCGCCCGACTCGTCGAGGTAGTCGCGGCGCGCGGCCGCGACGTCCGCGACCGCCGTCGCCATGGGCGCGTGGATCCCGAGCGAGACACGCGTGGTGTGCGCCGCACCGCCCCCGAACCCGACGAGGACGCCGGCGGCGCCCGTGCGCATGAGGTGCAGCGCCGCGGTGTACGTGGACGCGCCGCCGACGACCACCGGGACGTCGAGCTCGTAGATGAACCGCTTGAGGTTCAGCGGCTCGGCGACGCCCGAGACGTGCTCGGCCGAGACGGTCGTGCCCCGGATGACGAAGAGGTCGACGCCCGCGTCGACGACCGTCTGGTAGTGCTCCTGGGTGCGCTGCGGGGAGAGGGCGCCGGCGACCGTGACGCCCGCGGCGCGGATCTCCTTGAGGCGCTGCGTGATGAGGTCGGGCTTGATGGGCTCCGCGTAGATCTCCTGCATGCGTCGCGTGGCCTCGAGCGGCTCGAGGGTCGCGATCTCCTCGAGCAGGGCGGTGGGGTCGTCGTAGCGGGTCCACAGGCCCTCGAGGTCGAGCACGCCGAGGCCGCCGTGGTTGCCGAGCGCGACGGCCGTGGCCGGGCTCATCACCGAGTCCATGGGCGCCGCGAGGATCGGCAGCTCGAAGTGGTACGCATCGATCTGCCAGCCGACCGACACCTCCTTCGGGTCGCGCGTGCGCCGGGAGGGCACGACCGCGACGTCGTCGAAGGAGAACGCGCGCCGACCGCGCTTGCCACGTCCGATCTCGATCTCGTTGCTCACCGGGCCAGCCTACCGGCGGGCCGTACCCGCCACCTGCAACGACCGCCGTGTGGGTGGGCGCTGGCAGGGTGACGCTCGTCGCCGGGAGGTCCGGCGGCACCGGGCGCGACGAGCACCTGGACCTGAGCGAGACCGCGAGGTGGACCATGACGACGACGCCCTGGACGGCGGGACCGCTCCTCGGTCTCGACACCGAGACCACGGGCGTCGACGTGGACGTCGACCGGATCGTCACCGCCGCGCTCGTGCTGCGCGAGCCCGGCTCGACGCACGTGCGTACCTGGCTCCTCGACCCGGGCGTCGAGATCCCCGCCGAGGCGACGGCGATCCACGGCGTCACGACGGCGCACGCGGCCGCCTACGGGGTCGCACCCGTGACGGCGCTGGAGGAGATCGCGACGCTCGTCGTCGACGCCCAGCGCGACGGGGTGCCGCTCGTCGCGTACAACGCCGCGTTCGACCTGTCGCTCCTCGACGCGGAGCTCGTCCGCCACGGCCTGCCGACGCTCGCCGCCCGGCTCGGGCGGCCCGTGCGCCCGGTGCTGGACCCGCTCGTGCTGGACCGCGCGTGGGACCCGACCCGTGAGGGCAAGCGGCGCCTCGTCGACCTGTGCGCGCGCTACGAGGTGCTCGACGTCGGCCCCCTGCACACCGCGGACGCGGACGTGCTCGCCACGCTCGACCTCCTCGACGCCCTCGCGCGCGCCTTCCCGGACCTCGGCGCCCTGGGCCCCGACGCCCTCCACGACCTTCAGGTCGTGGCGCACCGACGCTGGGTCGACGCGCTGGACCCCGAGCGCGAGCCTCCTTACGTCGGGGCCGGCGCCGACGGTCGCTGGCCCTCGTGAGACGGCCCACCGACCGACCCGGCACGAGGCCCCGAGCCCACCCGACCGACTCCTATCTCACGACACGGATGGAGATCGTGTGACGAACCCGTGATACCCCCACGGCTGGGTAGCGTCGTCGAGTGAATATCTCATCCATGAGTTATCGTCGCTCGCATGACAGTGATCGACGACGCCCCTCTGACGCAGGTCGGCGCGCTCATCCGCGGCGCCCGCCAGAACCGGGGCCTCACGCAGACCCAGCTCGCCGAGCGGCTCGGCACGAGCCAGAGCGCCGTGCACCGCATCGAGCAGGGCGCCCAGAACCTCAGCCTCGAGATGCTCAACCGCATCAGCCTCGCGCTCGACTCCGAGATCATCAGCCTCGGCGGGCCCAAGCACGCGCACCTGCGCGTCCAGGGCGGCCACACGCTGTCCGGGCGTATCGAGGTCAACTCCTCCAAGAACGGCGCGGTCGCGCTCCTGTGCGCGTCGCTCCTCAACCGGGGTCGCACCACCCTGCGCGGCGTCGCCCGCATCGTCGAGGTCGACCGCATCGTCGACGTGCTCCGCTCGATCGGCGTCCGGGCGACCTGGACGACCGGCGGGCGCGACCTCGAGATCGTCGTGCCGGACCAGCTCGACCTCGCGGCGATCGACGTCGACGCCGCGCGCCGCACGCGCTCGATCATCATGTTCCTCGGCCCGCTGCTCGGGCTCCGCGACACGTTCGAGCTCCCGTACGCCGGCGGCTGCGACCTCGGCACGCGCACCGTGGAGCCCCACATGATCGCCCTGCGGCCGTTCGGCCTCGCGGTCACCGCGACGGGCGGTAACTACCACGCGACGGTGGCCCCGGCGTCGGGCACCGACCTGTCGGTCGTGCTCACCGAGCGCGGCGACACCGTCACGGAGAACGCGCTCATGGCCGCGGCCCGGCGCGACGGCGTCACGACGATCCGCAACGCGAGCCCCAACTACATGGTCCAGGACCTGTGCTTCTACCTCGAGCTGCTCGGCGTCCGGGTGGAGGGCATCGGCACGACGACGCTGCGCGTCCACGGCCGCACCGACATCGACGTGGACGTGGAGTACGCCGTCTCGGAGGACCCGGTCGAGGCGATGAGCCTGCTCACCGCGGGCATCGTCACCGGCTCCGAGATCACGGTGGCCCGCGTCCCGATCGAGTTCATGGAGATCGAGCTCGCGACCCTGTCCGAGATGGGGCTGCGCTACACGCTGAGCCCCGAGTACCTGGCTCGCAACGGCCGGACGCGCCTCGTGGACGTCACCGTGCACCCGAGCGAGCTCCGCGCGCCGATCGACAAGATCCACCCCATGCCGTTCCCGGGGCTCAACATCGACAACCTGCCGTTCTTCGCCGTCATCGCGGCGAACGCGCAGGGCACGACGCTCATCCACGACTGGGTCTACGAGGGCCGCGCCATCCACCTCACCGACCTCACGCGCCTCGGCGCCGACGTGCGGCTCCTGGACGCCCACCGCCTCCAGGTCACCGGCCCGACGCGCTGGTCCGGCGCCGAGGTGAGCTGCCCGCCGGCCCTGCGCCCCGCCGTCGTCATCCTGCTCGCGATGCTCGCGGCGAAGGGCACGTCCGTCCTGCGCGGCGTGGACATCATCGCGCGCGGCTACGAGGGCCTGACGGAGCGCCTGCGCGAGCTCGGCGCCCACATCGAGACCTTCCGCGACTGAGCCGACGAGCCGCGACGGGCCGGCGCCCTCCGGGGCGCCGGCCCGTCGTGCGTCACTTCGGGTAGACCGCGTCGACCTCGACCTCGACGAGCCAGCCGTTCACGGGGAGGTTCTCGATCTCGAGCGCGAACCGCGACGGGCGCGCGGCGTTGACGACCATCGGCGCGGTCGTCGCCGAGCCGAGCTGGACGTCGATCGGCTTGCCGGTCGCGAGGTTCGTGTTGGCGAAGAACTGCCGGTAGGCGCGGTTCCAGCCGGCAAAGTCCATCTTCTCCTGCCCTGCGGGGTTCTGGAGGAACACGCGCATGGACACGACGTCGTCGTAGGACAGCCCGGCCCGCTCGAGGTTCTCGCCGATCCGCATGAGGACGTTGATCCCCTGCGCCTCGGTGATCGTGACGCCCGCCGGCAGCACCCCGCCGGGGAACACGTCGGTGGGGATGTAGCGCTCCTCGGCACCCGCCCCCAGCGCCGTGTTCATCGCGGAGGGCCCGAGGCCCGAGGACTTGTACCAGGCGACGTTCTTGCCGAACGCGACGCCGTCGGCGATCGACGGGGTGTCGCCGGTGACGAACGAGAAGGACTCCGTGGGCTTCGGCTCGAAGAGCTTCCCTGCGGCGACGGCGGTGCCGGGGACGGCCACGGCGGCGGTGACGGCGACGGCGACGACGACCTTGGTGCGGTTCTTCATGCAGGCCTCCAGGCGGTGACGACGGGCGCCACCCTGACACCCGCTCCGGCGGGCCACGACGGCCGCCGGAGCGGCGACGCTAGACGCCGACCGTTTCCGGGTCGTGACGGGCGCGTGTCGGCTCGTCGCCGCGCCGTCGGGCGCCCCGCTGCCCGCGCCGCACGACCGGGCGACCAGGCACGACGGGGACGACACGAGACGTTTACGCGAGCCGTCGCGCGTTGACGGACGCGAAACGCCCCGGACCCACGTTCGCGACGACGCGTGCCTAGCGTCGGCCGCGGTGCTGACGGCGGCACCCGGCATCGTGGGCCGGGCAGTCCGCCCGTCGGGCCGTGGACGAGAGGGCTCCAGCCACATGGTCACTGACGAGAAGACGTCCGGCGTCTCGCGCCGCAACTTCCTCCAGGCCGTCGGGGTCGGCTCCAGCGCCGGCGTCATGTTCGCCACGATGGGCGCTGTCGGGCTCGCGCCGACGGCCGCCGCCCAGCCGCGGAACGAGTCGTGGACACCGCCGCGGGGCAGCGACTTCAGCCTGACGGGACGCTCCGCCAAGAAGGTCGTCGTCGTGGGCGCCGGGCCTGCGGGCCTCGCCTCGGCGTACGAGCTCCAGAAGGCGGGGTACCGGGTGACGGTGCTCGAGGCGCGGCACCGGCCCGGCGGACGGACGCTGACGATACGCGGAGGCGACTCCGAGACGGACATCAACGGCGTCACCCAGAAGGCCCGGTTCTCCGACGGCGTGTACATGAACGCGGGAGCCGGCCGCATCGCCCAGTGGATGGTCACCATGGACTACCTGCGCGAGCTGGGCGTTCCCTACGAGGTCTTCACCAACGCGAACGCGGACGCCTACCTCTACAACGAGCGCTCGGGCGCCACCCCCGGCAACCCGGTCCGGTACCGCACGGCCAAGGCGGACGTCTTCGGCTACACGTCCGAGCTGCTGAGCTACGCGACCGACCAGGGTGCGCTCGACCAGAAGCTCACGGCCGCGGACAAGGAGAACCTGCGCGCGTTCCTGCGGTCCTGGGGGTCGCTGCAGTCCGACGGCAGCTACCGCGGCGGGGACAACCGGGGCTACTCCGTGTACCCGTCCGCCTGGAACGAGCACGGCACGCCGCTACCCGGCCCCGGCACGGTGTCGGAGGTGCTCGCGTCGAAGGTGGGGCAGTACTTCCCGTTCGAGATCAACTGGGAGCAGTCGATGCTCATGTTCCAGCCGAAGGGCGGCATGGACACGACCTACGACTACTTCGTGCGGGCCATCGGCAAGCAGAACGTCCTGTTCAGCTCACCGGTCACCGGGGTGCGGAACACCACGCGCGGCGTCACCGTCACCTACACGGCGCACAACGGCAAGGCCCGCCAGGTCGACGCCGACTTCGCGATCGTCGCCGCGCCCGCGGGGCTCATGCGGCGGTGGGACACGAACTGGGGCGCGGACGTCGACGCCGCGCTCGGCGAGTTCGCCGTCGGGTCCCCGGCGGGCAAGATCGGGCTCGAGTACCGCTCGCGGTTCTGGGAGGACGACCACCGGATCTACGGCGGCATCACGGAGACCGACATGGACCTCGCCCACGTCTGGTACCCCTCCTACGGGTACGGCGAGCGTCGCGGCCTCGTCGTCGGGTACTACAACACCGGTGCCAACGCGCGCTCCTACGCGGACATGACGCCACGGCAGCGCGAGATGCGCGCCGTCGAGCAGGGCGTGAAGATCCACGGCGAGAAGTACCGGACCGAGCTCGAGAGCTCGTTCTCCATCGCGTGGCACAAGGTGCCCTACATCGAGGGCGCGTGGGCCTACCCGAACACGCAGTCGTCGCGCTTCAAGCAGCTCCAGCAGGGCGCGGGGAACGTGTACTTCGCGGGCGACTGGATGTCCGAGATCTCGGCGTGGCAGCACGGTGCGTTCTGGGCGGCCCGGTACGCGGTGCAGGCCCTGCACACGCGCGTCATGGCCTCGTGAGCGCCGCCGACGCACCGACGCCGGCCTGACGGCACGCCCGTGGCGCGACGACGGCCCGGCACCCGGCCCCGTGACGGGGTGCCGGGCCGTCGTCGCGGTCGCGGCGAACGCCTCAGAAGCCGGAGTAGTTCGGCGCCTCGACGGTCATCTGGACGTCGTGCGGGTGGCTCTCCTTGAGCGACGCCGACGTGATGCGGATGAAGCGGCCCTTCTCCTGGAGCTCCGGGACCGTCCGCGCGCCGACGTAGAACATCGTCTGGTGCAGACCGCCGACGAGCTGGTGCGCGACGGTGCCGAGAGAGCCCTTGTACGCCACCTGGCCCTCGATGCCCTCGGGGACGATCATGTCGTCGCTCGTGACCTCGGCCTGGAAGTAGCGGTCCTTGGAGTAGGACTTCTTGCCGCGCGACGACATGGCGCCCATCGAGCCCATGCCGCGGTACGCCTTGTACTGCTTGCCGTTCACGAGGATCGTGTCGCCGGGCGACTCCTCGGTCCCCGCGAGCATCGAGCCCAGCATCACCGACTCCGCGCCCGCGACGATCGCCTTGCCGATCTCGCCGGAGTGGCGCATGCCGCCGTCCGCGATGACGGGCACGCCCGCCGGGCGCGCGGCGAGCGACGCCTCGTAGACCGCCGTGACCTGCGGGACGCCCACGCCGGTGACGATGCGCGTCGTGCAGATGGAGCCCGGGCCGACGCCGACCTTGACCGCGTCCGCGCCCGCGTCGACGAACGCCTGGGCGCCCTCGCGCGTCGCGACGTTGCCGCCGATGACCTGGACGTCGCGCGTCGCCGGGTCGGACTTCAGCCGCGCGACCATCTCGATGAGCATGCGGACGTTCCCGTGCGCGGTGTCCGCGACGAGCACGTCGACACCCGCGTCGATCAGGGTCGTGGCACGCTGCCACGCGTCGCCGAAGTAGCCGATCGCGGCACCCACGAGCAGCCGGCCCTGGCCGTCCTTGGACGCCTGCGGGAACTGCTCGGACTTGACGAAGTCCTTGACGGTGATGAGGCCCGTGAGGCGGCCGTCGGCGTCGACGAGCGGGAGGCGCTCGAGCTTGTGCTTGCGCAGGAGCGCGGTGGCCTCCTCGCGCGAGATGCCGGCCGGGCCCGTGATGAGCGGCTGCGGCGTCATGACCTCGTCGACCTTGGTCGTGGCCCACTCCGCGACGGGCGTGAAGCGGAGGTCGCGGTTGGTGACCATGCCGATGAGGCGGCGCTCCGCGTCGAGGACGGGGAAGCCGGAGATGCGGTACTCGCCTGCCGTCTTGTCGAGCTCCTCGAGCGTCGCGTCCGGGCCGATCGTCACCGGGTTGTCGATGATCCCCGTCTGCGTGCGCTTGACCAGGTCCACCTGGAGCGCCTGGTCCTCGATGGAGAGGTTGCGGTGCAGGACGCCGATGCCGCCCTGGCGCGCCATCGCGATCGCCATGCGCGACTCGGTGACGGTGTCCATCGCCGCCGAGACGAGCGGCACGCGGATCGAGATCTCGCGGGTCAGGCGCGTCGTGGTGTCGATGTCCGACGGCGCCAGGTCCGAGTAGCCGGGCTGCAGCAGGACGTCGTCATAGGTGAGACCCAGGAAACCGAAGGGGTCGCGGTCGGGAGCGGCGGCGGGGACGGGCGAGGCGGTCACACCAGGATTCTACGCCGCGGGGCTCTCCGGTATTCCCGCCGCGATCCTTGCCCGGCACCCCGTGAGCCGCCCGCCCGAGACCTCAGCGCACGACCGCGAGGAGCTCGTGCAGGAGCCCGGGAAAGCTGCGCACGCGGTGCACCGTCGCGGCGAGCGGGAGGTCGCCGGCGGCCTCGTCGCTCGGCAGGCCGACGAAGAACGGCAGGCTCGGGTTCGCCTCGTGCGCGGCGTGGACGATCCCCAGGTCGGGACGCGCCTGGGTCGTCACCATGGCGACGGCGGAGGGCCGCACCATCGTGACGATCTCGAGCGTGCGGTGGACGTTCGCCGGCCCCGTGACGATGCGGGCCATCGCGCCGTGGGACGCGAGCGACGCGGCGAGGGCGTGCGCGGCCAGCGGCAACGGCTCGTCGGGCGCCGCGAAGACGAGGACGATCCGGCGCATGCGGCTCGGGTGGTTGCGCGGCGGGCCGCCCGCCGCGACGATCGCGTCCTCGCTCGCCTGCGTGTACTCGCGCAGCGCGCCCAGCGTCGCGTTGGCGAGCACGACCTCGGGGACCTCCCCCGGACCGGCGAGCACCGTGCGCTCGGCGAGCCGCTCGAGCGCCGGCTCGACGAGGTCCGACCACCAGGCCGCGGGGTCGCCGCCCGCGGGGATGCGCAGGAGCCGGTCGCACGTGCGCTGGTCGTAGGCGATCGCGGCGTCGACGACGTCGGACACGCGGGTGGGGCGCGGAGCCTCCCGCACTCCGAGGGCGCGCGGCCCCGTCGCTCGCGCAGGCTCGCCGCCGGGCACCGCGCGCAGGAACGGGCGCGCCGGCGGAGCGGGCTCGGGGGCCGCGTCGTCCGCGTCGAGATCGTCGTCGAGATCCTGGCCGCCCTCGGCACCGTGATCGTCGAACGAGACCGCACCGCGGTGCGCGTCGAGCTCGTCGCCGTCGGCCGCCAGGGCCGCGCGGGCCGCGTCGGCGGGCGCGACGCCGTCGAGCGTGAGGCGCCGCATGACGACGAGGCGCGCGACGTCGTCGTCGGTGTAGCGCCGGTGGGAGCCCGCACGGTGCTGCGAGGGTCCGAGGCCGTAGCGGCGGTCCCAGGTCCGCAGGGTCGCGGGCGCGACGCCGAGCCGACGCGCGACGGCGGCGACGGCGAGGCCGGGGTTCGTGGACATGCTCGGTCGGGCTCCCTCGGGGTCGGGGGCGGACCGGACGGAGGTCATGGATCGATTCTGCCGACCACTCCGGCGTCTCGCCACCTCGTCCAGGTCACAGTCGTGCACCCTTCGCGCCAGGCTTGTGCAGAGTTTGTTCACCGTTCGCGCAAACGCGCCAGGAGGTCGGCATCGCGTCAGCCTAGACCTCGTGGCTGCATCGGTTTGGCCACCCTCGAGCGCCGCTTCGCCCTGCGGAGCCCCCGTGACCTGCTCCTTCACTTTTCTCGCACAGGGGGCTTGAACAACTTCTGCAACGCTTGTAGGTTGTTCGCCATGGCTGAGATCTCCAGGCTCCCCGGGCCCGTGATGGAACTGTGGGAATGGCAGTACCAGGGTTCGTGCCGCGATGCGGACGACACGTTGTTCTTCCACCCCGAGGGCGAACGCGGCTCGACGCGCCGCCGTCGCGCGGAGGCCGCGAAGGCGATCTGCCACTCGTGCCCCGTCATGATGCAGTGCCGCGAGCAGTCGCTCCGCGTGCGCGAGCCGTACGGGGTGTGGGGCGGCCTGAGCGAGGACGAGCGGGCGGCGATCCTCGCCGGCGGCGCTCGCCGCACCGGCTGACCAGCCCGCCGCGGCACCACCAGCAGACCTGCACGGCACCGGTCCGACGTCGTACCGGGAGCGCGTGCGCACGGCCCGTGGGAACGGTGGGGCGACCGGCCACGGAACGCAGCAGGGCCCGCGACCGGACGGTCGCGGGCCCTGCTGGTGGAACGGGGTCGGCGTCAGCCGACCACCACGGCGAGGATGTCGCGCGCGGACAGGACCAGGTAGTCCACGCCGCCGTACTTGACCTCGGTGCCGCCGTACTTGCTGTAGATGACCTTGTCGCCGACGGTCACGTCGAGCGGGACGCGGTTGCCGTTGTCGTCGACACGGCCCGGACCGACGGCCAGGACCTCGCCCTCCTGGGGCTTCTCCTTGGCGGTGTCCGGGATGACCAGGCCGGATGCGGTCGTGGTCTCGGCCTCGAGGGCCTTCACGACGATCCGGTCCTCGAGCGGCTTGATGGGGACCGACACGTCGGACCTCCCCTTTCGCATGAGAACTGCAACGGATGGGTCGAGCGCACCGGCTGGCCGTCGTCGCGGGTGCCGGACAGCCTGGTCGCACGTGGTGCCGCCTCCGCGAGCGGTGGCGGCACGCCCTCAAATCTAGGTCGCCGTTAGCACTCGGTCAAGGCGAGTGCCAACGTCCGCCCCTCGGGACGATCCGGGTCCCGGCTGCGCGTGGTCCCCGCCCCCCGTGGAAGGATCGACGCCATGGACGCCGCCACGCTGACCAAGCTGCTCAGCCCCGAGGGCTGGGCGCTGCTCGGCGCGCTCCCGCCGTACGACGAGCAGCAGGCGCTGGTGCTCTCGGCGGGGCTGCGCGCGAAGGGCGTCGACCCGGACCTGGCCGCCGCGGCGCTCACGCAGTCGCGGCTGCGCGCGGCCGCCCGCGGCAAGCTCGGCGCGTTCGCCGACGGCATGCTCTTCACGCAGGCGGGGCTGGAGCAGGCGAGCCGGCTCGTCGTCGCGGGCCTGCACGCGCGGCGGTACCAGGACGCGGGGATCCGGCGCGTCGCCGACCTCACGAGCGGGATCGGTGTCGACGCGCTCGCCTTCGCGGCCGCGGAGCTCGAGGTGCTCGCGACCGACGTCGACGAGCTCACCGCGGCGATCGCGACCGTGAACCTGCGCCACTTCCCCGAGGCCGAGGTGCGGCACGGCGACGGGCTCGCGCTCGACCTCGAGGGCGAGCGGGTCGAGGGCGTGTACGCGGACCCGGCCCGGCGGACACGGGGCGGCAAGCGCGTGTTCGACCCGAAGGCGTACGCCCCGCCGCTCGACGCGGTGTGGGGGCTGCGCGAGCGGGTCCCCGCGGTCGGCATCAAGGTCGGCCCCGGGATCCCGCACGACGGCCTGCCCGAGGACGCCGAGACCGAGTGGGTCTCGGTCGACGGCGACGTCGTGGAGGCAGGCCTCTGGTTCGGCCCGCTCGCGCCCGAGGGACCGGGTCGCTCCGCGCTCGTCCTCACGACGTGGACCGGCCCGGACGGGACCGAGCGCACCACGACGCGCCGGGTCGCCCACCGCCCCGGCGACGAGGACGTCGTGCCCGACGTGGGCGGCGTCGGGCAGTACCTCTACGAGCCCGACGGCGCGGTCATCCGGGCGGGGCTCGTCGCCCACGCGGCGCGCGGGCTCGGCGGGCGGCTGCTCGACCGGACCATCGCGTACGTGACGACCGACTCCCCCGCGCCGCTCGACGCGACGGGGCTCGCCGACGGGCTCGCGCGCGGGTACCGCGTGCTCGACACCATGCCGTTCGGCCTCAAGCGCCTGCGCTCCTACCTGCGCGAGCGCGGCGTGGGGCGTCTGACGATCAAGAAGCGGGGCACCGCCGTCACGCCGGAGCAGCTCCGCCGCCAGCTCGCCCTCACGGGCGACGCGACCGCCACGATCGTCCTGACGCGCGGGGGCGGGTCCCAGCAGGTGCTGGTCGTCGAGCCGCTCGCCGTCCCCCCGGCGAACACCCCGCAGGCCGGCAGCGGCCGGTCCGACGCCCCGCAGGACGGTCCGCGATGAGCGCCCTGCCGCGGCGCACCGCGATCCCGTTCGCGCGGTCGGAGCGCTCGACCGTCGGGCTGGAGTGGGAGCTCGCGCTCGTCGACGCCGACTCGGGCGACCTGCGCCAGGTCGCCCAGACGGTCCTCGACGCCGTGCGCCCGGAGGGCGGGGGCACGCACCCGTCGATCAAGCAGGAGCTGCTGCTCAACACGGTCGAGGTCGTGAGCGGCGTGTGCCGCACCGTCGGCGAGGCGGGTCGCGACCTCGAGCGCTCCGTCGAGGAGCTCCGGGCCGTGACCGACCCGCTGCGCGTGGAGCTCATGAGCGCGGGCACGCACCCGTTCGCGCGCTGGGCGCAGCAGAAGGTCACCGACAAGCAGCGCTACAACACCCTCATCGACCGCACGCAGTGGTGGGGGCGGCAGATGCTCATCTACGGCGTGCACGTGCACGTCGGCATCGAGGACCGCGCGAAGGTCCTCCCGATCCAGCGCGCGATGCTCACGACGTTCGCGCACCTCCAGTCGCTCTCGGCCAGCTCGCCGTTCTGGGGCGGCAAGGACACGGGGTACGCGTCGAACCGCGCGCTCATGTTCCAGCAGCTCCCCACCGCCGGCCTGCCGTTCCAGTTCGGGACCTGGGAGGAGCTCGAGGGCTACGTCGCCGACATGCTGCACACCGGCGTCATCGACGCGTTCGACGAGATCCGCTGGGACCTGCGGCCCGCCCCGCAGTTCGGCACGCTCGAGACGCGCATCTGCGACGGCGTCACGAACATCTCCGAGCTGCTCGCTCTCGCCGCGCTCACGCACTGCCTGGTCGAGCACTTCTCCACGCTGCTCGACGAGGGCCGCGAGCTCCCGAGCATCCCGCCGTGGTTCGCGCAGGAGAACAAGTGGCGCTCCGCGCGCTACGGCATGGACGCGATCATCATCCTCGACCGCGAGGGCAACGAGGAGCTCGTGACCGACGCCGTCGGGCGCCTGCTCGTGGAGCTCGAGCCCGTCGCCGCGCGCCTCGGGTGCCTGGACGAGCTCGACGGGGTGCGCACGATCGTGCGGCGTGGCGCGTCCTACCAGCGCCAGCGCGCGGTCGCGCGCCGCAACGGGGGCGAGCTGGACGCCGTCGTGCGCTCGCTCGTCGCCGAGATGCGGGCGGGCCGCCCGCTCTGACCCAGGGGCACCGACCCGCCGTCCCGCGCGACGGTCAGTAGTCGCGCAGGGCCACCCCGAGGTCGGTGGCCCGGTCGGCGAGCCACGTCGGCGACCAGTCGTCGGTGTCGCAGGGCGACGACGTGCGGTCGGCCGCCGCCTCCGAGTAGCCGCCCCACGACAGGACACGGCACGTCGCGTCGGTCTCGACCGCGTGCTGCCACTCCTCGTCCTCCGCGAGCCCCGAGTCGACGGCGGACTGCATCAGGTCGAACTCGTACCACCACTGGAGCATGTGCGACAGCTCGTGCGCGAGGAGCACCTGCTTGGTGGCCGGGTCGGAGTCCTCGCCCCACCACACGAACAGCACGGTCGGGTGGGAGGGCTGGAAGCAGCCCGCCGAGCCCGTCGCGTACGCGTCGTGCTCCGCGACGTGTTCCATGCCGCAGTTGAGCGTCGGGTCGTCGGTGAACACGACCTGCACGCCCTCGTTGGCGGGGTTGAGGGCGAGCAGCCACGCCGTGGGGTCGGGGTGCTCGGGCAGGAAGGGCGTCGTCTGCGCCTCGCCCGGCACGGGGTCGGGCAGCGGCTCGGCGTACTCGCCGGCCTTCCAGGCGGTCTCAACGCCCGTGGCCGACGCGGTCGCGTCGGGGCTCTGGTCCTCCCACACGGTGGGGGGCGGCACCGCCCCGTCCTGCTCGGTGGGCAGGACCGCGCCGTCGCCCTGCGCCCCGCCGAGGGAGCTGACGAGGTAGGCGACGACCGACACCGCGAGCACGAGGACGAACATCACGACCCGACCGGCACGACCCCGACGGCGGCGCGGCACCTCCCACGAGACGGTCGACGCCCCGTACGCGGGTGCGGTCGCCGTCGGTGCCCCGTAGGCAGGGGCGTCGGCCGTCCCGGAGGAGAGGCCGCGCGGCGCTCCCGCGGGCGCCGTGGCGACCCCGTAGGCGGGCACGGGCACAGGCACGGACGCGAGGAGCGCCTGGTGCTGCGCCGCCCAGTACGCCGCGGCGTGCTCGGCCTGGGCGCGCCCGGGCCCAGGTGCCGTCGACGCCGCCGCACGCGCCCAGGCGTGGGCGCGACGCAGCGCCTCGTCGGGCGTGAGACCGGGCTCCGGGGTCACACGTGGGTCACGGTCAGCGGCATCGACGAGTCCACGCCGATGTCGAGGCTCGACGGCGCCACGCCGGCCCGCACGACGGCGGACCCGAGCGCGGCGATCATCGCCCCGTTGTCGGTGCAGTAGCGGATCGGCGGGATGCGCAGCTCGATCCCGGCCTCCGCGCAGCGCTTCGCGGCCATGTCGCGCAGCTGCGAGTTCGCGCTGAACCCGCCGCCGACGACGAGCGTCGACACGCCGTGCCGCTCGCACGCCGCGATGGTCTTGGCGGTGAGCACGTCGGCGACGGACTCCGCGAAGGAGGCCGCGACGTCGTGCACGGGGATCTCCTCCCCCGCGTCCTGCCGGGCCTCGACCCAGCGCGCGACGGCCGTCTTGAGGCCCGAGAACGAGAAGTCGTACGCGTGCTTCTCCTGGTCCTTGCGCGCCGTGAGGCCGCGCGGGAAGCGGATCGCCGTGGGGTCGCCCTCGCGCGCGAGGCGGTCGATGTGCGGGCCGCCGGGGTAGGGCAGGCCGAGCAGGCGCCCGACCTTGTCGAACGCCTCCCCGGCCGCGTCGTCGAGCGTCGAGCCGAGCTCGGTGACGGACGTCGCGACGTCGTCGACCAGGAGGAGCGAGCTGTGCCCGCCGGACACGACGAGCGCCATGACACGCTCCGGGAACGCGCCGTGCACGAGCTCGTCGACGGCCGCGTGGCCGATGACGTGGTTGACGCCGTACAGCGGCTTGCCAAGCGCGAGCGCGAGCGCCTTGGCGGCCGACGCGCCGATCGTCAGCGGGCCGACGAGGCCCGGCCCGGCGGTGACGGCGATCGCGTCGACCTCGGACAGGTCGACGTCGGCCGTGCCGAGACTGCGCTCGATGGTCGGGATCATCGCCTCGAGGTGGGCGCGCGACGCGACCTCGGGGATGATGCCGCCGTACCGCGCGTGCTCGTCCATCGAGCTCGCGACCGTGTCGACGAGCAGCTCGCGACCGCGGACCAGCGCGACGCCGGTCTCGTCGCAGGACGTCTCGATGCCGAGCACCAGGGGCTCGCCGGCGCTCACCGGCACGTCACTGACACAGAGGGGACCATGGCGTCCAGGGTAGTCGCGCGCGGGCTCCGCCCGTGCCGTGTCGCACACGTCACACCGTCTGCCGGGAAGATGGTTCAACTCTCAACCGTTGGTCCGGGCATGAGCACCGACACCCTCGCCCCCGCGAGCCTGCAGATCGACGACACCACGGCCGACCGCCTCTTCCGCGAGGCGCGCACCACCGCGCAGTTCACCGATGCCGAGGTGACCGACGAGCAGCTCGCCGCGGTCTACGACCTCGTCAAGTGGGGCCCGACGGCCATGAACACCGTCCCGCTGCGCATCCTCGCGGTCCGCACGCCCGAGGCCCGCGAGCGCCTGGTCGCGCACATGAACGACGGCAACAAGGAGCGCGTCGCGAACGCGCCGCTGTCGCTCGTCGTCGCGTACGACCCCGCGTTCCACCAGCACCTCGACACGCTCTTCCCGCACGCCCCCGGCGTCCGCGAGAACCTCGACGGCGTCCCCGAGGTCCGCGACGGCATGGCGCGCGACAACGCGCACATCCAGGCGGGCTACCTCGTCGTCGGCCTGCGCGCCGCCGGCCTCGCCGCGGGCCCGATGAACGGCATGGACCGCGCCGCGATCGACGCCGAGTTCTTCGCCGACAGCGGCTGGAAGTCGATGCTCGTCATCAACGTCGGCGTGGCCGACGGCGTCGGCACGCCGTACCCCCGCTCCCCGCGCCTGGCACCCGCGCAGGCCATCGAGACCGTCT
The DNA here is from genome assembly GCF_049913115.1 of Cellulosimicrobium sp. E-16. Classification (NCBI taxonomy): domain Bacteria; kingdom Bacillati; phylum Actinomycetota; class Actinomycetes; order Micrococcales; family Promicromonosporaceae; genus Cellulosimicrobium; species Cellulosimicrobium sp. E-16. The sequence continues at coordinate 1,318,880 of NZ_CP183974.1, read as the reverse complement.
GAGCAGCGCGGCCCGCGCCGCAGGCAGCACCCGCCGAGGCGGCGCCCCACCCGGGCGCCGCCTCGCGGCGTCTGCGTGCCCCGGTCCCTCAGGTCGCGGCGGGTCGCGCCGGGTCGCTCGACCACTGCGACCACGAGCCCGCGTAGAGCGCGGCGACGACGCCGAGGGTCGCGAGGGCCGCGACCTCGTGCGCGGCGGTCACGCCGGAGCCGCAGTACACACCGACGGGGGTCCGGACCGCGTCCGGCCCCTGCTCGGTGTCCACGACGCCCACGCCCGCGAACCGCTCCCGCAGCGCGTCGTCGGCCAGGAACGTCCCGTCGGCGGCGAGGTTGTCCGTCGTCGGCGCGCTCACCGCGCCGGGGACGTGGCCCGCTCGCGGGTCGACCGGCTCGACCTCGCCGCGGTAGCGCTCGCCCGCGCGCGCGTCCAGCAGGACGCCCGACACCGCGAGGTCGGCCGCGCCGTCGGCGTCGAGCACGGGCATCCCACCCGGCCTGACCACCACGTCGCCCGGCTCGGGCCGCACGTCGCCCTCGTCGAGCGCGTGCCCGGCCCCCTCCCAGGCGGCGAGCCCGCCGTCGAGGATCCGCACGTCGTCGTGACCCGCCCAGCGCAGCAGCCACCAGGCGCGCGCGGCGGACGTGCCGCCCACGGCGTCGTAGACGACGACCGGCCGGTCCGCGCGCACGCCCCAGCGCCGCGCCGCGGCCTGGAGGTCGGCGGGGTCGGGCAGCGGGTGCCGGCCGGCAGCGGGCGTCGGCGGCGCCGCGAGCTCGGCCTCGAGGTCGACGTAGACCGCGCCCGGGACGTGCCCCGCGAGGTGCTGCTCGCGCCCGTCGGTGACGCCGAGCGCCCAGCGCACGTCGAGCACGACGGGCGGGCGGTCCCCCGCGAGCGCTTCCGCCAGGTCGGGCGCGGCGACGAGCACCCGGTCTCGACGCGGCGCGTCGAGCCCGGGCCCGACCGTGCCGGTGCGAAGGCCCCGCGGCACGGGCGCGCTCACGCGAGGACGCCGGTGTCGGGCGCCGTGCCGTAGTCCGGCGCGTCAGGCCCGCCGGGCGCCCCGGTCGCGCCGAGCTCGAGCCGCATCGTGTACGCGTCCACGTCCTCGGGCTGGTAGTAGCGCTTGCGGATGCCGAGCTGCTCGAACCCGTACTTCGCGTAGAGCGCGAGCGCCGGGTCGTTGTCGACCCGCACCTCGAGCAGCACCGCGCTCGCGCCCAGGTCGCGGGAACGCGCGATCAGCGCCTCCAGGAGCGTAGAGCCGACGCCCTGGTGCTGGAACGCGGGGTCGACCCCGAGGGTCATGACCTGCGTGACGTCGCCGTCGAACCACAGGCCCGCGTAGCCGACGACGGGCTGCGGGCCCGCGGCGTAGAGCCGCACGGGCTCCGCGGCGACGTACCAGCGGCCGAGGCCCGCGAGCTCGTCCGCGAGCATCCCGTACGTCCAGGCGCCGCGCCCGAACAGCTCGCGCTCGAGCTCGACGACGCGGTCGAGGTCGGCCGCCCTGAGCGGGCGCAGGCGGATCTCGTAGCGGCGCGCGCTCATCGGGACCCCTCGGGCGCCGGAGCGGGGGCGGTGTCGCTCACGCGCTTGCGCGCGGCGGCCTCGTGGACGTCCGGGCGGCGCAGGTACAGCGGCTCGGTCGGCTGGTCGGTCCCGTCGGCCCGGCGCGCGATCGCGAGCCGCGCGAGGACGGCGGCGTCCGGGACCAGCGGCGCGTCGTCGGCGCCGTCGAGGGCGTCCGGGTAGAGCTCGCCGCCCTCCCCCACCACGACGGCGCCCGCGGCGTGCTCGGCGACCGCGGCCGCCGGACCGACGTCGGGACCCGCGACGGTCGCCAGCACCGGCACGGCGTGCGGACCCTCGTGCGCGACGACGCGGTAGCGCGCCCAGTACACCTCGCGGCGGCGCGCGTCGGTCGCCACGAGCAGCTCGTCGTCGGGCTCCAGACCGAGGTCGCTCACGGCCTGGGCGGCGATCGCGTCGAGGCTCGGGACGCCGAGCACCGGGATGCCGAGCGCGAAGCCCAGGGCCCGCGCCGTGACGAGCCCGACCCGCAGGCCCGTGAACGGTGCGGGGCCCGCGCCGACGGCGACGGCGGTGAGGTCGCGCCGGTCGACCCTGGCCTCGGCGAGCGCCTCCTCCACGAGCGGGGCGAGCGCCTCGGCGTGCCGACGACGCTCGGGTGCGTCGCGGCGGGCGAGACGGGCGCCGTCGTCGGAGACGACGGCGACGGTGACGGAGGCGGAGGTGTCGAGCGCGAGAACTGCCACGGCCCCAGCCTACGGCCGAGATCGTGGGGTATTCCTCCACGGACGAGGTGCTCCACCGGGTGGAGTGCCTCGGACCCGACGGGCCTCGAGGGCTACCGAGAGGTCAGCGCGGCGACGTCGAGGTCCGCCCAGCGGGGGCCGACACCGCGCACGGTCACCCGGCGCGCGCCCGCCTCGGGTGCGTCCTCCTCGTCGGCCGCACCGCCGGGCACGACCGCGGTCGCCTCGCCGCGCGGACGCTCGAGCACGAGCTCGAGCCGGTCGCCCGCGAGCGCCTCCACAAGCCCGCTGCCCCACTCGACGACGGTCACCGACTCGTCCAGGCTCGAGTCGAGGTCGAGCGCGTCGACCTCGTCGAGCGAGCCGAGGCGGTACGCGTCCACGTGCACGAGCGCCGGGCCGTCTCCGAGCGAGGGGTGCTCGCGCGCGACGATGAACGTCGGCGAGGCGACCTGGCCGCGCACGCCGAGCCCGGCGCCGATGCCCTGCGTGAGCGTCGTCTTCCCGGCGCCGAGGTCGCCCGTGAGGATCACGAAGTCGCCCGCGCGCAGGACGCCCGCGAGGGCGCGGCCGAACGCGCGGGTCGCGTCGGCGTCGGGCAGCACGACGACGCCGTGCCCGGCGGCCGCGTCGGTGGAGGTCGAGGGGGTCGGGTCGTCGCTCATGCGCGGACCGTCCTTTCCGTGCTCTGCTGGCTCGGGTCGTGCGCGAGCAGCGCCCGCGCGCCGTCGTCGAGCACGTGGGTCCCCACGTGCTCGCGCGGCACGCGCGCGCCGAGGCGCGTCGTGATCTCGTAGCTGATGGTCCCGGCGGCCCGGGCCCAGTCCTCGGCGGTGGGGACGCCGTCGTGCTCGACCCCGTCACCCGCGCCGAACAGCGTGACGACGTCGCCCGCGCGCTCGGCCGCGTCCGGGCCGAGGTCGAGCACGAGCTGGTCCATGCACACGCGTCCCGCGACGCGCAGGACCCGACCGCCGTCCCCGGGACGAGCGCCGACGAGGACCGGACCGCCGGGCGCCCCCGCGGGCCCGCCGCCCGAGGCGTGCCTCGGGATCCCGTCGCCGTAGCCGAGGGGGACGACGCCGAGCGTCGTGTCCTGCGGGGTCGTGTAGTGGTGCGAGTAGGAGACGCCGTGACCGCCGGGCACGCGCTTGACCGTCGCGAGCCGCGCCTCGAGCGTCATCGCGGGGCGCAGCCCGTACCGGGACGGCGGCCCGAGCTGCGGCACGGGCGTCATCCCCCACACCGCGAGGCCGGGCCGGACGAGGTCGTAGTGCGTGCGCGGAGCGGTCAGCGTCGCGGCGGAGTTCGCGAGATGGCGCAGCTCGGGCGCGACGCCCGCGCGCTCGGCGAGGCGGACCGCCTCGTCGAGCACGTCGGCCTGCGCGACGACGCTCGGGTGCCCGGGCTCGTCCGCGAACGCGAGGTGCGACCAGAGCCCGACGACGCGGACCGCGCCCTCGGCCTGGGCGCGCGCGACGGCGTCGAGCACGTCGGGCAGGTCGGCGGGCATGATCCCGTTGCGCCCCAGGCCGGTGTCGACCGCGAGGTGCACGCGCGCCGTCCGGCCCGAGGCCCGGGCCGCGGCGACGACCTCGTCGACCGCCCAGCGCGCGGCGAGCGAGACGTCGACGTCCGCCTCCACGAGCGCGCGCAGCGGGGCGCCGGGCGGGTAGAGCCACGTGAGGACGCGCGCGCGGTCCAGCCCGATCCCGGCGGCGCGCAGCGCGAGCGCCTCGCTCGGCTGCGCGGTCCCGAGCCACGTCGCGCCGCCCGCGAGCGCACCCAGCGCGCTCGCGACGAGGCCGTGCCCGTAGGCGTCGGCCTTGACGACCGCCATCACCTGGGCCGACGGCGCGCAGCCCGCCAGGGCGCGGACGTTGTCGCGGATCGCGGCCAGGTCGACGACGGCGCGGGCCGGGTAGTCGAGGGCGGGGTCCGCGGGGGCCGGGTGCGCGGCGGGGCCGGGGGCGCCGGCGGGTGTGCCGGCCGGGGTCGTGCGCTGGGTGTCGCTCACGGTGGACGATTCTCTCACCGTCGTCGCCCGGCGAGCGGGCGCGCCGGGTCGCGGTCGTCCGGGCCGCTCGGCGGGGTGCTACCGAACTCGACCCGGTACCGGGACGGGCTGGTCCCGAGGCGTGCGCGGAAGTGGTGGCGCAGCGACTCCGCCGAGCCGAGGCCCGCGGCGTCCGCGACCCGGTCCACGGCGAGGTCGGTCGTCTCGAGGAGCTCGCGCGCCCGGTCGACGCGCTGGTCCAGCAGCCACCGCACCGGGCTGAGGCCCGTGCGTGCGGCGAACCGGCGCGTGAAGGTGCGCCGTGACGTCCCGGCCGCGCGCGCCCACGAGTCCAGCGAGATCGGCTCGTCGAGGTGCGACCGCGCCCAGACCATCGCGAGCTCGACGGGGTCGGCGGTGTCCTCCGGTGGCACCGGGGCGGGGACGAACTGCGCCTGCCCGCCCGTGCGGTGTGGCGCGAGCACGAGCGCCCGCGCGACCCGGGCCGCGACTCGTGCCCCGTGGTCGCGGCGCACCAGGTGGAGGCAGCAGTCGAGCGCAGCCGCGGTGCCGGCGGACGTCACGACGTCCCCGTGGTCCACCCACAGGACGTCGCTGCGGACCGTGACGGCCGGGTGGTCCCGGCCGAGCCGCTCGGCCGCGCGCCAGTGCGTCACGACCTCCCGCCCGTCCGCCACACCGCTCGCCGCCACGAGGAACGCGCCCAGGCACAGCCCGACCACGCGGGCGCCTCGTGCGTGCGCGGCCCGCACCGCGGCCAGGAGCGCGGGCGGCGGCTCGACGTCGGGGTGCCAGCTCGGCAGCACGACGGTCGCCGCGTCCTCGATCGCCTCGAGCCCGTGGTCGACGTGGAGAGCGAAGCCGGCCGACGTCGCGAGGCGACCGGGCGTCGGCGCGCACACCACGACGTCGTACGCGGGTCCCGCGTCCCCGGCGAGCGCGTCGGAGCCCAGGACGAGGCCGGGGACGGCGAGGTGGAACGGGCTGATGCCGTCGAACGCCACGACCACGACGCGCTCGGGTCGTCCGGAGGACTCGCGGGCGGGCACGCGGTCCCGCGGCGCCTCCACGACGGCGGCGGAGGCTGCCATGACGGTCATGGCCTGATCCTACCGATCATCGTCCTGCGGGCCACTGTCGCGTCGCGGACGCGCACGCGAGGCTCGAGCCATGACCACCGCACCGCACCCCGGCCCTCGGCCCGAGACCCCGCGCACGACGCCCGACGGCAGCAGGCTCACCCTGCTCCACGTCGGCGGCCCGGCGCTCCTGCTCCGGCTCGGCGGGCTGACGATCGTCTCCGACCCGGGGTTCGACGCGCCCCGCGACTACCCGCGCCCCGGCGGCGGCACGAGCACGCGCCTGCGCGGCCCGGCCGTCGGCCCCGACGCGCTCGGCCAACTCGACGTCGCGCTCGTCTCGCACGACCAGCACGTCGACAACCTCGACCTCAGCGGGCGGGCGCTCCTGCCGGGCGTGGCCCATGTCCTCACGACCCCTGCGGGCGCGGCGCGGCTCGCGCCCGACGTCCCCGGCGTCGTCGGGCTCGCTCCCTAGGAGGCGACCGTGCTGCCGCGGCCCGACGGCGGCGCGCTGCGCGTGAGCGGCGTCCCCGCGCGCCACGGGCCGGAGGGCGCGGAGCGCGTGCTCGGCGACGTCACCGGGTTCGTGCTCGACGGCGACGGGCTCCCCCGCGTCTACCTGTCCGGGGACAACGCCGCCCCGGGGCTCGTCGCCGACGTGCCCGAGCGCCTCGGGCCCGTCGACGTCGCGATCGTCCACGCCGGCGCCGCGCGCGTCCCCACGATCCTCGACGGGGCGGCACTCACGCTCGGCGGCGCGGGCGTGGCCGAGGTCGCGCGGCTCCTGCGGGCGCCCGTCGTCGTCCCCGTGCACGCCGAGGGGTGGGCGCACTTCAGCGAGTCGGTCGCCGACGTCGAGCGGGCGTTCGCGGCCACCGGGCTGTCCGGCGTCCTGCGCGTCCCGACGCCGGGCGTGCCCCTGGTGGTGTGACCGTCGGCGGGCCGGGCTCGCCCCGGCCCCGCGCTCCGGCCCGTCCTCACCAGGCGCTGAGCGTCCGGTCCGTCCCGAAGCGCCGCTCGCGCCCGGTGAGCGGGTCGACGAACGCGAGCGAGCGCGACACGAGCTGGAGCGGTCGGGAGTAGTCGTCCGGTGCGACGTCGTACGGCTCGGGGTAGAAGTTGTCGTGCACGATGGGCACTCCGAGGCGCGCCATGTGCAGCCGGAGCTGGTGCGTCTTGCCGCTGTGCGGCTCGAGCCGGTACCGCGCGAGCCCGCGCGCCGGGTCGGCCTCGAGCACGTCGACGCGGCTCTCCGCGTTGGGCTCGCCGTCGACCTCCTCGGCGCGCATGACGCCGCGTCGCTTGACGATGCGGCTGCGCACGGTCGCCGGCAGCTCCAGCGCCGGGTCCCACGGCGCGACCGCCTCGTACGTCTTGCGCACCTCGCGCCGCGCGAAGAGCTCCTGGTACGCGCCGCGCACCTGGGGCCGCAGCGTGAGCAGCAGGACGCCCGCCGTCACGCGGTCGAGCCGGTGCGCGGGACTGAGGTCGGGCAGCTCGAGGTCGCGGCGCAGCCGCACGAGCACCGAGCGCGCCACGTACGACCCGCGCGGGATCGTCGCGAGGAAGTGCGGCTTGTCCACCACGAGCAGGTCCCGGTCGCGGTGCAGCACGCGGACCTCGAACGGCACGTCGGGCTCCACCGGCGGGTCCCGGTAGAGGAACACGAAGCCGCGCGGCTCGTACGGCGTGGTCGCGTCGACCGGCCGCCCGCGCCCGTCGACGACCTCGCCCGCCGCGACCTTCTCGGCCAGGCGGGTCGCGTCGTCGGGGAAGCGGTGGCGCACGTAGTCGAGCGTGCGCGTGTACCGCGCGACGCTCTCGGCGTCGTGCGGCAGCACGAGGCGCGTCGGGTTGAGACCGTCGCGCACCGGGAGGGGGACCACGACCTCCACGGTACCGGCGCGCCCGCCCGGACCTGTCAGCCGCGCGCTGCTCCGGGACCCGTGGGGTGCTGCCAGGTCGAGGCCCGGCAAGGCCGGGCTCTGCTCAGTGCGCCGCGAGGAGCTCGGCGACGACGGCAGGGACCGCGTCGGCGACGTCCAGCGCCGCGACCGGTCCCCCGGGGTTCGCCCGCTCCGCGGCGAGGCCGTGCACGACAGCGGCCGCGGCAGCGAGCTCCGCGGCCAGCCTCGGCTCCCGGACCACCCGCGCGGAGTGCGCCGCCAGCACGGTGCCGAGGATCCCCGCGAGCACGTCACCCGCCCCCGCCGTCGCGAGCCAGGCCGGCGCGTCCGCCTGGGACCACGCGCCCTCCGGCCCGACGACGACGGTCGCCGACCCCTTGAGCAGCACCGTCGCCCCGGTGACCTCGTGCGCGCGCCGCGCCCACCGCAGCGGCTCGGCCTCGACGTCGGCGCGCGTCACGTCGTCGCCGCGCGACCGGAGCAACGTCGCGAGCTCCCCCGCGTGCGGGGTGAGGACGACCGACGGCGGGCAGCGCTCCGGCAGCAGGGACAGCGCCCCGGCGTCGACCACCACAGGCACCCGCTCCCCCACGACGTCCGCGGCGAGCTCGCCCGTCGCGGCCGCGAGCGCGTACCGGACCCGCTCGTGCTGGCCGCCGTCGTCCACGGGGTCGTCGTCCGGTCCCGGGGCCGGCGGCACACCGGGCCCGAGCACCCAGGACTGCACGCGGCCCGCGGCGGGCACCACCTCGGGCCGGGCCGCGAGCACCGCGCGCGCGACGTCGTCGGGCCCGCGGTACCGGACCATCCCCGGGCCGGAGCGGACCGCGGCGCTCGCGACGAGCACCGCCGCGCCCGGGAAGGTCGGCGTGCCCGCGACGACGCCGACGACGCCGCGCGTGTACTTGTGGTCCGTCGGCCCCGGCACGACCCACCGCGCCGCGACGTCGGCGGGCTCGAGGCGTCGCACGACGGGCCTCGGCGCCCCACCGTCCTCGGCAGGAGCGCCCAGGCGCAGCCCGATGTCCACGACCGCGCCGTGCCCGGCGAGGTGCGTCGCGGGCGGCAGGAGGAGCCCGGGCTTGGCCGCGCCGAACGTCACCGTGCGGTCGGCCCGCAGCACCGGTCCGGCGACCGTGCCGTCGTCGACGCCGACCCCGCTCGGCACGTCGACCCCGACGACCCAGGGGCGCCCACGCGCCCCGGACCCGGACACGGACCCGGGAGAGCGCCCGCCGCCCGCCCCGGGCTCGCCGCCGGGCTCCCCGCCCGCGCGGGCGTCGCCGTCGAGCACCGCGGAGACGTGCCGCACGAGGTCCGCCGCGACGCCGCGCAGCGGTCCACGGGCGCCGATGCCGACGAGGCCGTCCAGCACGACGTCGGCGCGCGCGACCTGCGCGGCGACCCGGTCGGCGACGTGCGGGTCCAGGTGGTCGTGGCGCCGGTCGGCGCGCGTCGTGTCGTCGGGGCTGCCGACGAGCACCTCCACGCGCCCGCCCGCGTCCCGGAGCGCGGCGAGCCCGCCCGCGTGCGCGTGCTCGCCGGTCAGGACGGCCAGCACGTCGACGCCCCGGCGCGCCAGGTACGCGCCCGCGTGGAGCGCGTCCCCGCCGTTGTTGCCCGACCCCACGAGCAGGACCGCCCGGGCCCCCGTCACGCGCCCGTCCCGACGCCCGCCGTCGGGCAGGGCGACAGACCGACGTCGCGCCAGGTCGCGCGCGACGACGGTCGCGAGCGCGAACGAGGCACGCTCCATGAGCGGGACGCCCGCCGCGAGCAGGGGCTCCTCGGCGGCACGCACGTCGGCCGCGGACCAGGCTTCGATCATGACCTCATCCTGCCGACCCCGTGCCCAGGGCGCCTGCGCGGACCGCCGCAGGGTGAGACGACGGACGCCGGAGGGGCGGGTCGCCGCACGCCCCCGCATAGGGTGACGACCATGCGATTCGGACTCTTCATCCCCCAGGGCTGGCGCTACGACCTCGTCGACGTCGCGCCCGAGGACCACTGGAAGACGATGCTCTCCCTCCTGCACTACGCCGACAACGCCGCGGCGGGCGAGCCCCTGCCGGGCGGCGAGTTCGCGTGGGACGGCGTGTGGGTCTACGACCACTTCCACACCACCCCGACCCCGAGCACCGAGGCGACCCACGAGGCGTGGACGCTCATGGCCGCGTTCGCGGCGGCGTCGCAGCGCGTGCGCCTCGGCCAGATGTGCACGTGCATGGCGTACCGGGACCCGACGTACCTGGCGAAGGTCGCCGCGACCGTCGACCACGTCTCCGGCGGCCGGCTCGAGATGGGCATCGGCGCGGGCTGGTACGAGCACGAGTGGCGCGCGTACGGGTACGGCTTCCCCAGCGCGGGCGAGCGCCTGCGCGCGCTCGACGAGGGCGTCGAGATCATGGCGCGCATGTGGCGCACGGGATCGTCGGGCACGTTCGAGGGCCAGCGCTACCAGGTGGACGGCGCGCTGTGCTACCCGCAGCCCCTCCAGCGGGTCGTCGTGGACGGCGAGGGTGCCCGGCCGAGCATCCCCCTGTGGATCGCGGGCGGCGGCGAGAAGAAGACGCTGCGCATCGCCGCGCGGCACGCGCAGTACACGAACTTCGACGGCTCGCCCGAGGGCTTCGCGCACAAGTCCGCGGTGCTCGAGCAGCACTGCCGCGACCTCGGTCGCGACTTCGGCGAGATCACGCGCTCGGCCAACTACAACGTCGTCATCGGCGAGACCGAGCAGGACGTCGCGGACCGGCTGGACCGGATCGAGGAGCACGCGCGGCGCTGGTTCCCGGAGAAGGCGGACGACAACGTGGCGTCGTGGCGGAAGGGCCCTCTGGTCGGCACGCCGGAGCAGATCGTCGAGACGCTCGCGGGCCTGCGCGACCAGGGCCTCGGCTACGCGATCGGCTACTTCCCGTTCGCCGCGACCGACCGCGACCAGCTCGAGCTCTTCCAGCGCCAGGTCATCCCGGCCCTCCAGTCCTGACCGCCGTACCGTGTGGGCGGCAGCCGGTCAGCCCTCGGCGACGACCATGGCCGACGCGATGCCCGCGTCGTGGGAGATGCTCAGGTGCCAGGCCGTGATGCCGAGCGCGTCCGCGCGCGCCGCGACCGTGCCCGTGATCTCGACCTCCGGCGGGCCGCCGACGACCCGGTGCACCGTCGCGTCGTGCCAGCGCATGCCCGCGGGAGCCCCCAGCGCCTTGGCGATGGCCTCCTTCGCGGCGAACCGCGCGGCGAGCGACGCCGGCGGGAGGTCGCGCTCGGCGGGCGTGAACAGCTTCTCGCGGAGCCGGGGCGTCCGCTCGAGGGTCTCCATGAACCGGGCGACGTCCACGACGTCGATCCCCACGCCCTTGATCATGCGCCCACCCTACGGCCGGACGCCCGCCCCACCGTCCCCGGACCAGGCGATCCCGCCACCACGAGCAGGTGGTCCTGGCTCGTCCGGGAGACCGGACGAACCAGGACCGCCTGGTCGGCGAGCGGCGGGGTCGGGAGACGGCTACTCGACCGTGACCGACTTCGCGAGGTTGCGCGGCTGGTCGACGTCGAGGCCCTTGGCCGTCGCGAGCGCCATCGCGAAGATCTGCAGCGGCACGACGGCCAGCAGCGGCGAGAGCAACGTGGGCGACTCGGGGATCCAGAAGATCTCGTCCGCGTAGGGGCGCACGGCGTCGTCCCCGTCCTCGGCGATGACGAGCGTCCGCGCACCGCGGGCCCGGATCTCCTGGATGTTCGAGATGACCTTCGAGTGCAGGCCCTCGCGGCCCTTCGGCGACGGCACGACGACGAACACCGGCTGGCCCTCGTCGATGAGCGCGATCGGTCCGTGCTTGAGCTCGCCCGCCGCGAAGCCCTCGGCGTGGATGTACGCGAGCTCCTTGAGCTTGAGCGCACCCTCGAGCGCGACCGGGAACCCGACGTGCCGGCCCAGGAACAGCACCGACTTCGCGTCCTTCATCGACCGGGCGGTCGCGCGCACGTACTCGCCGCGCTCGATGACGGTCTGGATCTTGCGCGGCATGTCGCGCAGGTCCTCGAGGATCGCCGAGATCTCGTCCGGGAACTTGTTCCCGCGCAGTTGCGCGAGGTAGAGGCCCAGCAGGTACGCGGCGGTGATCTGCGACAGGAACGCCTTGGTCGAGGCGACCGCGATCTCCGGCCCGGCGTGCGTGTAGAGCACGGCGTCGGACTCGCGCGGGATGGTCGACCCGTGGGTGTTGACGATCGAGATGACCTTGGCGCCCTGCTCGCGCGCGTGGCGCACCGCCATGAGCGTGTCCATCGTCTCGCCGGACTGCGTCACGGCCACGACCAGCGTCTTCTCGTCGACGATCGGGTCGCGGTAGCGGAACTCGTGCGCGAGCTCGACCTCGACCGGGATGCGGCACCAGTGCTCGATCGCGTACTTCGCGACGTGGCCCGAGTACGCGGCGGTCCCGCACGCGACGACGATGATCTTGTCGACCGACCGGAGCACGGCCTCGTCGATGCGCAGGTCGTCGAGCACGAGCTTGCCCGACGGGTCCGTCCGGCCGAGCAGCGTGTCCGCGACGGCGTGCGGCTGGTCGTGGATCTCCTTGTCCATGAAGGACGAGAAGCCGCCCTTCTCCGCCGCGGCGGCGTCCCAGTCGACCGTGTAGCGCTTGGCCTCGGCCGGGTTGCCGTCGAAGTCGGTCACCTCGACCGACGTCGGGGTGATCGTGACGATCTGGTCCTGGCCGAGCTCGAGCGCCTCCTTGGTGTGGGAGATGAACGCCGCGACGTCCGAGCCGAGGAAGTTCTCGCCCTCGCCGATCCCGACGACGAGCGGCGAGTCGTGCCGCGCGCCCACGACCGTGTCCGGGGAGTCGGCATGGACGGCGAGCAGCGTGAACGTGCCCTCCAGGCGGCGGGCGACCTGCCCCATCGCGAGCGTGAGGTCCTTGGTCTCGCGGTAGGCACGGGCCAGGAGCTGCGCCGCGACCTCGGTGTCCGTCTCCGACCGGAACCGCACGCCCTCGGCCAGCAGCTCGGACTTGAGCGTCGCGAAGTTCTCGACGATCCCGTTGTGGATGACCGCGAGGCGGTCGTCGTCCGCGAGGTGCGGGTGGGCGTTGGTGTCGGTCGGGCCGCCGTGCGTCGCCCACCGGGTGTGACCGATCGACGCGGTCGCCGCGGGGAGCGGGTGCAGGTCGATCTCCTCGACGAGGTTCGCGAGCTTGCCCGACTTCTTCGCGAACGCGACGGCGTCGATCCCGGGTGCGACGAGCGCGACCCCGGCCGAGTCGTAGCCGCGGTACTCGAGCCTGCCGAGTCCTTCGAGAGCGACGTCGAGGGGTCGCCCCGAGGCCTCTCCGACCATGGTTCCAGGGCCTACGTAGCCCACGATTCCGCACATGGTGATCGAGTCTAGCCACGGACGTGCGCCACTCCGGAGCCGCACGATCACGCGGTTTTTCGTGAGGTCCGCTGCCAAAACCGTCCCGCGGGCGAACGGCGCCCGGGCCGGTGAGGGTGGACCTCGTGCCCACCGTACGGATCGGCCTCTCTGGATGGCGGTACGCCGACTGGCGCGGCCCGTTCTACCCGGCCGGCCTCCCTCGGCGCCGTGAGCTCGAGCACGTCGCGTCCGTGTTCCCCGCGGTCGAGCTCAACGGGTCGTTCTACTCCCTGCAACGTCCGTCGTCGTTCGTCGCGTGGCGCGAGCAGACGCCCGAGGGGTTCACGTTCGCGGTCAAGGGGCCGCGCTTCGTCACCCACATGAAGCGGCTGCGGGACGTGCGCACGCCCCTCGCCAACTTCTTCGCGAGCGGCGTCCTCGCCCTCGGCGAGCGGCTGGGGCCCGTGCTGTGGCAGCTCCCGGCGCGCACGACCTTCGACGCCGCGCTGCTCGAGCGGTTCCTCGCCCTCCTGCCCCGGACGACGGCCGAGGCCGCCCGCCTCGCCGGCGACCACGACGACCGCCTGCGCGCACCCGCCTGGACCGACGTGGACGCCGACCGTCCGCTGGTCCACGCGCTCGAGCCGCGCCACGAGTCGTTCGCGAGCGCCGAGGCGCTCGACCTGCTGCGACGGCACCGGGTGGCCTTCGCGATCTCGGACGGTGCGGGCCACTGGCCGCTCGTGGAGGCGGTCACGAGCGACCTCGTGTACGTACGGCTCCACGGCGACCGCACGCTGTACACGAGCGGCTACCGGCCACGCGTCCTCGACGCGCGGGCCGAGCGCGTCCGGCGCTGGTGCGAGACCGGTCATGACGCCGAGGTCTACCTCGACAACGACGTCCACGCGCACGCCCCGGCCGACGCGCTCGCCCTCATGGGGCGGCTGCCCGACCTCGTGCTCCCCGGTCCGGGCCCCGCCGTCGAGCCCGCCCCGCGTCGTCGTCGTGCCACGCACCCGGAGCGCGGCGCGGGGGCCGGTGCGCGCTGAGCACCGTCCCGGGACGTTCGCGAGGCGGCCCCCCGAAGATGCGTCCGAGGTCGACCGCTCGCGCCCCTCCGGGGCGACAAGTACCAGCGTCGAAGGCCCTCGTGCACCGGCACCGCCGCGGATCCGGCAGAATCGGGCGGGTGTCCTTCCCCTTCGACGACCCGTCCGACCTCCTGCCGGCCCATCTCGCGGCGCCGTCGTCCTCGCCGTACGTCGACCTCGACCGCGCGGTGTGGAGCCGCCTGTCGGAGTCGACGCCGCTCCCCCTGACGGACGACGACGTCTCCCGGCTGCGCGGCCTCGGCGACCCCATCGACCTCGCGGAGGTCGACGCCGTCTACCGCCCGCTGTCGCGCCTGCTCAACCTCTACGTGACCGCGACGTCGGGGCTCCACGAGGCGACGTCGACGTTCCTCCGGGAGGAGACGGGCAACACGCCGTACGTCATCGGCGTCGCGGGCTCGGTCGCGGTGGGCAAGTCGACGACGGCACGCGTCCTGCGCGAGATGCTGGCCCGCTGGCCCGAGACGCCGCGCGTGGAGCTCATCACGACCGACGGCTTCCTCTACCCCAACGCGGAGCTGGCCCGCCGCGGTCTCATGGACCGCAAGGGGTTCCCGGAGTCCTACGACCGCCGCGCGCTCATCCGCTTCCTGTCCAAGGTCAAGGCGGGCCACGCCGAGGTCAAGGCACCGGTGTACGACCACCTCACGTACGACATCGTGCCGGGGGCGGAGGCGGTCGTGCGCAAGCCCGACGTGCTCGTCGTCGAGGGGCTGAACGTCCTCCAGCCGGCCCGGCCGAGCGCGCACGACGAGTCCACGGTCGCGGTCTCCGACTTCTTCGACTTCTCGATCTACGTCGACGCCCGCACGCGCAACATCCGGCAGTGGTACGTCGACCGTTTCCTCGCCCTGCGCCGCACGGCGTTCGCCCGGCCCGAGTCGTACTTCCGCCGCTACGCCGACCTCACGGACGAGCAGGCGGTCGAGAAGGCGAGGTCGATCTGGGACGCGATCAACGCCCCGAACCTCGAGCAGAACATCCTGCCGACGCGTGGCCGCGCGACGCTCGTCCTCACCAAGGGGTCGGACCACTCCGTCCAGCGCGTGCGGCTGCGCAAGCTCTGAGCCCGCGCGACGACGTGGCGGGCGGGAGCCGTCACCGGGATCCGTCGTCGCCGGACGCCTCCGCACCGGCTCCCCTCGTGCCGGTCGCGTCCCCGCTGGCAGCCGGCAGGGCCGGGTCGCCGCTCGCCGGCGCCGCGGGCACGGGGACCACCACCGGGAGCTCGCCCCGGTGCCGCGCGCGCATCATGAGCACGCGGTCGATGACGAAGCCGGTGGCCACCCCGAGGACGACGCCGACGACCATCGCGAGGAGCGGCTCGTGGCCCAGCCACTGGGCCGCGACGAGACCGATGAGGACCGAGTACACCGCCCACGTGACGGCCGCGATCCCGGAGAACGCCATGAAGCGGCGGCGCGGGTACCCCACGGCGCCGGCCGTCATGTTCACCGCGACGCGGCCGACGGGGATGTAGCGCGCGGCGAGGATGAACGACGCCCCGCGGTGCGCGAGGGCCCGCTCCGCCCAGGCCACGGCCTTGCGGCCCCGCGGTGAGCGCAGGAACCGGACACGGTCGGTGCCGATCGCGCGGCCGATCGAGAACGCGATCTGGTCGCCCGTCCACGCGCCGGCTGCGGCGACCAGGAGCACGAGCAGCAGGTTGGGCTCGCCGGTCGCGTGCGCGGACACGGCGAGCGTGATGACGACGGACTCGCTCGGGATGGGCGGGAAGAACCCGTCGATCGTCGCGAAGCCGAACAGCGCGGGATAGATCCACGCGGACGCCGCGAGGGCGAGAATCCAGGTCTCCAGATTCTCCAGGAAGGTCGACACGGCGTCGGGCAACGGCGTCCTCGTTCGTCGGCTGGCGGGGAGGCCAGGCGGGCGGCGGCGGCAGGTCGGGCGTCCTGCGCCACGACAAGCCTACGGAGCGCGACGACGTCGACCATCAGGGAAACCCCCGGTTGGCCCCTGAGGATTCCCGCCCGGCAGCGCCGCGCCCGGTGACGAGTCTTCCGTGCCGCGGCCGCCGACGCGTCATCCCGACGAACGACTTCTCGCGACGAGCCCGTACGTCGTGAGGACCAGGGCCCTGCTCAGGCGTCGCGCCGGCGCGGGCGTGGCGTCCCCCGCAGCGGCTGGGCGGTGCCCGGGTCCTGCGGCCACGCGTGCTTGGGGTAGCGGCCGCGCAGCTCGGCGCGCACCTGGGGATAGCCCTGCACCCAGAACGAGGCCAGGTCCGCCGTGACCGCGGCCGGGCGACCCGCCGGGGAGAGCAGGTGCAGCAGCACGGGCACGCGCCCGTCCGCGACGCGCGGCGTGCTCGCCCAGCCGAACGTCTCCTGGAGCCGGACCGCGAGCACCGGCTGGTCCTGGTCGTAGGCCACGGCGACGCGCGAGCCGCTCGGGACCTCGAGCCGCTCGGGCGCGAGCGCGTCGAGGCGCGCTGCCTGCGGCCACGGCAGCAGGCGGCGCAGCGCGCCCGCGAGATCCGGGCGCTTCCCCCGGGCGACGGCGGGGAGGTCGGGCCCGAGCCAGTCGTCCAGGCCCTCCAGGAGCGCCTCGTCGCCGACGTCGGGCCAGGGGTCTCCCAGGACGCGGTGCAGGAACCGCAGGCGGTCGCGCAGCCGGCGCGCGCCGTCGGTCCACGGGAGGCTCGACAGACCGTCCCGACGCAGCCCGTCGCGCACGGTCGCCACGAGGAGGTCCGTGGGCGGGTCCCGCCACGGCTCGCGCGCGAGCTCGATCGCGCCGAGCGAGGTGGCCCGGGTGGCGCGCACGCGCCCGCCCGACCACTCCGCGACGCCGGTCGACCGCAGCTCGGGCGCGGCGGCGGACCGCGCCGTCGCCTCGTCGACCGGCGCGGCGGACCGCACGACGGCGTCCGCCCGGCCCGCGGCGCGGTCCACGTCCGCCACCGCGAGCCACGGCGCGCCCTGCAAGGGAGAGCCTGCGGGCAGCCGTGCGCCGGCGCCCGAGACCAGGAGGTACGTCTCACCGCCCGGCCGCAGGCGGGCCAACCGGTCGGGGTGCGCGAGCGCGACGACGTGCCCGACGGCGGCGTCGTCGGCCTGCCTGCGCGGTGCGGCCGGGTGCGATCCCCCGGCGGTCGTGTCCGCGGCGCGCGCCACCCGCTCGAGCCGGTCCCGCTGCGCCGCCCACGCGCCGGAGCCCGGGCCGCCGCGGCGCAGCGCGCGCAGCGCGGCCGGCAGGTCGGCCCCGGGCACGCGCACGTCCTCCGAGAGCAGCGCCACGACCTCCGCGGCGAGCCCCGCCCCCACCTCGGGGACGGCGTCGAGCAGCGCCCGCGCGCGCCGCGGGTCGGCGGGGACGGCGGCGATGCGGCGCCCGAGCGGCGTCACCCCGTCCGGCCCCACGGCCCCCAGCCCGTGCAGCACGTCGCGCGCGGCGGCCCAGGCGGCCGCGGGCGGCGGGTCCAGCAGCGCGAGCCCCGCGCCGTCGGGGCTGCCCCAGCACGCGAGCTCGAGCGCGAACCCGGTGAGGTCGGCCGTGCGGATCTCGGGCTCCGGGTGGCGCGCGAGGCGCGCGTGGTCACCCTCCGACCAGCACCGGTACACCGCACCCGGTCCTTCGCGACCGGCACGCCCTGCGCGCTGCTCGGCGCCCGCCCGGCTCACCGCCACCGTCACGAGGCCGGGCAGTCCTCGCCGCACGTCCGTGCGCGGCTCGCGCGCGAGCCCGGCGTCCACGACCACCCGCACGCCCGGCACGGTGAGGGACGACTCCGCGACCGCCGTCGAGACCACGACCCGGCGCCGTGGCCCGGGCTCGAGCGCCCGGTCCTGCTCGCGCGGGGGCAGGCGGCCGTGCAGCGGGCGCACGTCCACGTCCGACAGCCCTCGTGCCAGCAGGCCCGCCACGGTGTCCACCTCGCGCGCGCCGGGGACGAACACGAGGACGTCGCCCGTCCGCTCGCGCAGCGCGCGGTGCGTGGTCGCGACGACGTGGTCGAGCAGCGCGGGCGCGGTGCCCCGCGCGTCGGTGCGCGGACCGCGCCCCGGGCACCAGACGACGTCGACCGGGTGGAGCCCGCCCTCGACCTCGACGACCGGCACCGCCCGCGTGCCCGTGCCGAGCGCCCGGGCGGTCCGCCCGGCCTCGACCGTCGCGGACATCGCGACGAGCGCGAGGTCGTCGCGCAGGTTCTCGCGCACGTCCGCCAGGAGCGCGAGCGCGAGGTCGTCCTCGAGGTGGCGCTCGTGCACCTCGTCGAGCACGACGCCCGCCACGCCCGGCAGCTCGGGGTCGCGCTGGAGCCGGCGGACGAGCGTGCCCGTCGTGACGACCTCGACCCGGGTGCGTCGCGACGTCCGCGACTCGCCCCGCACGGTGTAGCCGACGGTGCCGCCGAGGTCCTCGCCGAGCAGCGTCGCGAGCCGCCGGGCCGCCGCCCGGGCCGCGAGCCGCCGGGGCTGCGTCACGACGACGCGCCGGTCCGGGGCGTCTCCCAGGGCGTCGGCGAGGGCCGGTGGCACGAGCGTCGTCTTGCCCGTGCCGGGCGGTGCCTGCACGACGACGGCCCCCACCGCCCGCACCGCGGCGACCACCTCGGGGAGGTGGTGCCCCACCGGCAGGTCGGGCGGCGCGGCGAGGAGTCGGGTCAGCGGGTCCACCCCCGTAGTCTCCCGCGCCGACGCTCCCCTGCCCCGCCGCTCAGGACCGCGTGGTCCGGTCAGCCCGCCTCGCGCGAGGCGCCCGGGAGCCGCGCGACCCCGAGCGTGGACGAGAGGGTGCGCAGGTCGGCCCCGTCGACGTACAGCTCGCCGCGCAGGTGGTCGGTCTCGTGCTGGACGATCCGCGCCGCCCATCCCGTCAGCACGTCGTCGAACGGCTCGCCCTTCTCGTCCTGCCCGGTGAGGCGCACCGAGCGGGCGCGCGTCCGCTCCGCCTGCCAGCCGTGCACGGAGAGGCAGCCCTCGAAGAAGGTCCTGGTCTCGTCGCCGACGGCCTCGTACCGCGGGTTGACGAGCACCCGGAACGCGAGCGGCGGGCGCTCGCGCTCGTCGTCCGCGTCGGGGGTGCCCGGGTCCTCCACGACGGCGACCGCGAGGCCGATCCCGACCTGCGGCGCCGCGAGGCCCACCCCGGGCGCCGCGTGCATCGTCGCGCGCATCGCGTCGAGGAACCGCGGCAGCACGTCGCCGAGCTGCCCGGCGTACGGCACCGCCGGCGTGCGCAGCACGGGCTGACCCGCCTGCACGATCGGCAGGACGCCGTCGTCGAACGCGTCGAGGAGCGCGACCACGTGCTCGCGCAGCGCCTCGTCGACCCCCTGCCGCACGCCCGCCGTCCGCCCCGTCGCGCTCACAGCGCGAGCCGGTCCCGCACGACGCCCGCGAGCCGGGCGGCGACGGCGTCGGCCTGCTGCTGCGTCGCGGCCTCGACCATGACGCGCACGAGCGGCTCGGTGCCCGACGGCCGGAGCAGCACGCGACCCGTCTCGCCGAGCGTCCGCTCCGCGTCCGCCACGGCGGCGAGCAGCGCCTCGTCGCTCGACGCGCGCGCCTTGTCCACGCCGGAGACGTTGAGGAGCGTCTGCGGGAGGCGCTGGACGACGCTCGCCAGGTCGGCAAGCTTCTGGCCGGTCGCCCGGACGCGTGCCGCGAGCTGGAGGGCCGTGAGCACGCCGTCCCCCGTGGTCGCGTAGCGCGACAGCACGATGTGCCCCGACTGCTCGCCCCCGAGCCCGTACCCGTGGGCCCGCATCTCCTCGAGCACGTACCGGTCGCCGACCGCCGTCTGGACGGTGGTGATCCCCGCGTCGCGCATCGCGAGCAGGAGGCCCAGGTTGCTCATCACCGTCACGACGAGCGTGTCGTGCGGGAGCTCGCCCTCGTCCTTGAGCGCGAGCGCGAGGACGCCCATGATCTGGTCGCCGTCGACGACGGTGCCGCCGTGGTCGACCGCGATGCAGCGGTCGGCGTCGCCGTCGAACGCGACGCCGAAGTCCGCCTCGGACGCCACGACGACGGCCTGGAGCTGCTCCGGGTGGTTCGAGCCGCACGCGGCGTTGATGTTGCGGCCGTCAGGGCTCGCGTTGATGACGACGACGTCCGCGCCGGCCGCACGCAGCGCCGCGGGGCCGACGTCGCTCGCCGCGCCGTTCGCGCAGTCGACCGCGATGCGCAGGCCGGCGAGCGGCTTGTGGTCCTCGTCGGCGCCGATGCTCGCCATGAGGTGCTCGACGTACGCGCCGCCCGCGCGGCCGCGGTCGGGCGAGATGCGGCCGACCGTGCCGTGCGTCGGACGCTGCCACTCCTGCCCGAGCAGGCTCTCGATCCGGTCCTCGACCGCGTCGTCGAGCTTGACGCCGCCGCGTGCGAGGAACTTGATCCCGTTGTCCTGCATCGGGTTGTGCGAGGCCGAGATCACGACACCGAAGTCGACGTCCATGGTGCTCGTCAGGTACGCGACGGCGGGGGTCGGCAGCACGCCCACGTCCTTCACGTCGACGCCCGCGCTCGCGAGCCCGGCGATGAGCGCCGCGCCCAGGAACTCGCCCGAGACCCGCGTGTCACGCCCCACCACCGCGCGCGGACGGTGCCCCTCCTCCTGCCCGCTCGCGAGCACGCGAGCCGCCGCCACGCCGAGGTCGAGCGCGAGCTCGCCCGTCACGTTGCCGTTCGCCAGCCCGCGCACCCCGTCGGTGCCGAAAAGCCGTCCCATGGAAAGTCCTTCCTCGACCGGCCGTACGTCGACCGTACGACCGCCTGCCCTGCCACGCCCTCGACGGGCTTGGTCACCGTCCCTCACAAACGACGTCGGCCCCGGTGGACGAGGTCCACCGGGGCCGACGAGCGCACAGCGCGGATCAGCGCTTGGAGTACTGCGGTGCCTTACGGGCCTTCTTGAGACCGGCCTTCTTGCGCTCGACGACGCGGGCGTCGCGAGTGAGGAAGCCGGCCTTCTTCAGCGCGGGGCGGTTGTGCTCGGCGTCGATCGCGTTGAGCGCACGCGCGATGCCGAGGCGCAGCGCACCGGCCTGGCCGGAGGTGCCGCCGCCGCTGATGCGGGCGACGACGTCGAAGCGACCCTCGACGTCGACCAGCTTCAGCGGGGAGTTCACGAGCTGCTGGTGAACCTTGTTCGGGAAGTAGTCCTCGAGCGAGCGCCCGTTGATCTTCCACTGCCCGGTCCCGGGGACGAGGCGCACGCGCGCCACGGCCTCCTTGCGGCGGCCCAGGGCCTGGCCGGGGGCGGTGATGCTCTGACCGCGGCCCGTGGGGGCGGCGGACTCAGAGGTGTAGGTGCTGGGCGTCTCGTCGCCCAGGGTGTCGGTGTCGACGGTGGTCTCGGCCACGGGTGGTGTCCTCGCGTCTCTCTGTGCGCTACGCCTGGGCGGCGATTACTGCGCGACCTGGGTGATCTCGAACGGCTTCGGCTGCTGCGCGGCGTGCGGGTGCTCGGCACCCGCGTAGACCTTGAGCTTGCCGAACTGGGCGCGACCGAGGGTGGTCTTGGGGAGCATGCCGCGCACGGCCCGCTCCACAGCACGCTCAGGGTGCTTGTCGAGCAGGTCGCCATAGGCGACGGCACGCAGACCACCCGGGTACCCGGAGTGGTTGTAGGCCATCTTCTGCTCGCGCTTGTTGCCGCTCAGGGCGACCTTGCCGGCGTTGATGACGATGACGAAGTCACCGCCGTCGACGTGCGGAGCGAAGGTCGGCTTGTGCTTGCCGCGCAGCAGGGTGGCCACGTGGGTGGCCAGGCGGCCCAGGACGACGTCGGTCGCGTCGATGACGTACCAGTCGCGCTGGACGTCGCCGGGCTTCGGGGTGTACGTACGCACGGTCGTAGCCTTCGTTTCTGTCTCAGAATGTCTTCTTCGGCCGCTGAAGCGTGCGGCCGAGAGGGCAGGTCGTTGCGCGGCGGGCTCGGTCGACACCCGCTCCTTGGCCGGCAGCGAGTGGGCGCGCTAGCGACACGGGCGTCGTGAGATGAGCACAACGACTCACCAGACTACCCGCGGGGCAGGCCACCGGTCAAAGCGGCGGGGCTGGTGGGCAGGCCGGCGGCCGGGCGCTCGCCCACGCACGTCGCGCAGCGGGTCGAGCGTGCGACGTGCACGCAGTCGGGGCAGTACAGGCGCAGCGTCCGGCAGCTCGGGTCGGCGCAGTTCTCGTACTTCGCCGTCGCCGCGCCGCACCCCGTGCACGCGCCGAGCGGGGTCGACCCCGGGCCGAGGTCGACGTGCATGCGCTCGTCGAACACGTAGAGCGAGCCCTCCCACAGCCCCTGCGACCCGAACGCCTCGCCGTACCGCACGACGCCGCCGTCGAGCTGGTACACCTCCTCGAAGCCGCGGGCGGTCAGGAGCGCGGACAGCACCTCGCACCGCACGCCGCCGGTGCAGTACGTGACGACCGGCCGCTGCTTGAGGTCGTCGTAGCGGCCCGAGTCGATCTCGGCGACGAAGTCGCGCGTCGTGGCGACTTCCGGCACGACGGCCCCGCGGAACCGCCCGATCGCCGCCTCGAACGCGTTCCGGCCGTCGAGCATCACGACGTCGTCGCCCCGCTCGGCGACGAGGTCGTGCAGGGCCTGCGGGCTCAGCCGCGTGCCGCCCCCCACGACACCGCTCTCGGCGACCACGACCTCGTCGGGGACGCCGAACGCCACCAGCTCGGGGCGCACCTTCACGGACAGGCGCGGGAAGTCCCGACCCGTGCCGTCGGACCACTTGACGTCGATGCCCTCGAACCCGGGGTACTGCCGGGTCGTCTTCACGTACTGCTTGAGGTCCTCGACCGTCCCGCCGAGCGTCGCGTTGATCCCGTGCTCCGCGACGATCACACGTCCCGTGAGGTTCCAGCGCTCCCCCAGCGCCCGCTGCCAGAGCTGCACCGCGCGGGGGTCCGGCAACGGCGTGAAGGCGTAGAAGAGCACGATCTTGTGGACGGCCATGCCCACCAGGATAGGGACGGCGGCACCCGCCCTCGCACCCGGCTATCGTGCCCGCTGCACCCGCTCGACGTCCCAGACCGGCTCCGGCGCCTCGACGACCTCCCCGTCACCCCGGAACACGAGGTAGCGGTCGAACCCGCGCGCGAACCACCGGTCGTGCGTCACGGCGAGCACCGTGCCCTGGAACGCCGCGAGGCCAGCCTCGAGGGCCTCGGCCGAGTGGAGGTCGAGGTTGTCCGTCGGCTCGTCGAGCAGCAGGAGGGTCGCGCCGTCGAGCTCGAGCAGGAGGATCTGGAACCGCGCCTGCTGCCCGCCCGAGAGGGTCTCGAAGCGCTGCTCCGCCTGGCCGACCAGCTCGTAGCGGTCGAGCGCGCGGCTCGCGCCCTCGCGGCCCATCCCGGCCCGGTGCCCGTCGCCGCGGTGCAGGATCTCCAGGAGCGTCCTCCCGCGCAGCTCCGGGTGGTCGTGGTTCTGGGCGAACCATCCCGGCCGCACGCGCGAGCCGAGCACCGCGCGACCCGTGTGCGCCACGGGGTCCGGCTGGACGGCGTCGGACGTCGCGGGGTCGGGCACCACCCCGGGCTCGGGGTCGCTCCCGCCGGCGGCGAGGAGCCGCAGGAAGTGCGACTTGCCCGACCCGTTCGAGCCCAGCACCGCGACGCGCTCCCCGAAGAAGACCTCGAGGTCGAACGTCCGCATGAGACCCGTGAGCTCGAGCGACTGGCACGTCACGGCACGCTTCGCCGTGCGCCCTCCCGCGAGGCGCACGGTGACGCGCTGCTCGCGCGCGAGCACCTCCGGGGGGCCCGCCTCCTCGAACTTGCGCAGGCGCGTCTTCGCCGCCTGGTACCGGCTCGCGAGCCCGTCGTTGTAGGCGGCCTTGGTCTTGAGCGTCTGCACGAGCTCGCGCAGCTTGGCGTGCTCCTCGTCCCACCGCCGCGCGAGCTCCGCCAGGCGCTCCCGCCGGTCGGCGCGCGCCTGCGCGTAGGTCGCGAAGCCGCCGCCGTGCACCCAGACCGTCCCGCCGCCCGGCGTCGGCTCGAGCGTCGCGACCTGCGTCGCCGTGCGGGACAGCAGCTCGCGGTCGTGCGAGACGTAGAGGACCGTCTTGGGCGACGCGACCAGCCGCTCCTCGAGCCAGCGCTTGGTCGGCACGTCGAGGTGGTTGTCCGGCTCGTCGAGCAGCAGGACCTCCTCGGGCCCGCGGAGCAGCGCCGTGAGCGCCAGGCGCTTCTGCTCGCCGCCGGACAGCGTGCGCACGTCGCGCCACTGCGCCTTGTCGAACGGGACGGACAGGACCTCGTCGGTCACCTCGTCCCACGCCGCCTCGGCGTCGTAGCCCCCGACGTCGGCCCAGTCGACGAGCGCCTGGGCGTACCGGAGCTGGGCGGGCTCGTCGTCGATCGTCATGATGTCGTGCTCCGCCGCGGCGAGCTCGAGCGCGGCCTCCCGCACCGCCGGGGGCGCGAGCTCGACGAGCAGGTCCCTCACCGAGCGGTCGTCGTCGATGCGGCCCACGTCCTGCCGCATGACGCCGAGGCCGCCGCTGCGCACGACCGCCCCCCCGTGCGGCGCGACGTCGCCCGTGACGATGCGCAGCAACGTCGACTTGCCGACGCCGTTCGGCCCGACGAGAGCGACCCGCGCGCCGTCCGCGACGCGCAGGCTCACACCGTCGAGGAGCGTGCGCCCGTCGGGCAGGTGATACGTGACGTCGCTGAGGTCGAGGTGTCCCACGAGGCCATCGTCCCCCGGGCGGACCCGCCAGGTCACGCGGATTCCGCGCACCCCCGACCGCTCCGGCGTCGACCCGCCCCGAGCGGGACGGCCGTCGTCGGCCCCGGGCTCAGCGCCGGCCGCCCCCGAGGAGACCGCCCAGGCCCCCCAGGAGGTCCCCGAGGCCGCCGCCGGAGCCACCGGAACCGCCGCCCAGGAGACCGCCGAGCAGGTCGCCCAGGCCGCCGCCCGCGCTCTCCTGCGCGGCCGGGGAGGACCCCGCGCCGGAGTCCTTGCCCCCGAGCTGCTTCGCGAGGAACGCCAGCGCGATCGGCGCGAGCGCGGGCAGGACCTTCGACAGCAGCCCCTGCTGCGTGCCCGTCGAGTCCGCGAGCTGCGCGACGACGGCCTCCTCGTTCGACCCGAACACGTGGCGGACGATCTTCTCGCCGTCGGCGGTGTCCACGTCGTCGAGGTTCACCCCGCCCTCCACGAGCGACGGGTCGTGCTGCGTGAGGGCCTTGCCGAGCGAGGCCGCGCCCGCCGGGTCCTGCGCGTTCGCCTGGAGCCCGCCGAGCAGCGCGGGGAGCGCCGCGCCCACGGCCTGCTGCGCCGTCGCCTCGTCGACGCCGAGCCGACCGGCGAGCTGGTCGAGCGGGATGGTGGACAGGATGTCGTCGATGCCGGCCATGGTGGTCCTCGGTTCTCGGGCTCGTTCACGGGGCGGCCGCGGCGCACGCGACCCGTCCCACGGTATCGCCGGCGGCACGTCGGTGCAGGTCGGGGCGCAGATGCTGCGTCCGACCGCCCGAGGTGCCACTGTGGACGCATGAGCGAAGACACCACCGGCACCAGCCCGGACCCGGAGACCGGCGCCGAGGGCGACAACGACCAGCTCCAGGCCGAGGACACGCTGCTCGACCGCGGCGTCGACGACGTCCTCGACGAGGGTTACTCCCCGCCCGACCGCCCGCGGAAGAACCACTACGGCGAGACGCCGTGGGAGGAGGTGCACGGCGAGACGCTCGACCAGCGGCTCGCCGAGGAGGAGCCGGAGGAGTGGGACCGCGACCCGCTCGACCGTCCGGACGCGACCCGCTCGGGCCGCCTCGTGGCGGACCCCGACGCGCTGGACGGTCGCCAGAACGACACCTACGCGGACGACGAGGGCATCTCCGGGGGCGCCGCGGGCGCCGAGGAGGCCGCCGTGCACGTCGTCGAGGAGCCGTGACGGCGTAGCCCCACGGGGGTCAGCCCGGTTCGCGCGACGCGCCCTCGTCCCAGACGTCCTCCTCGTTCCGGACGGCGCGGATCCGGTCGGCGCGGGCAGCCAGCTCGTCGTCGGGCGGGTACGTGACCTCCTCGAGCACGAGCCCGTGGGCGGGGACGACGCCGGCCCCCGCGTCGCGCCGGCGGCTCGCGAGGAGCTGCGCGGGCCAGTCGGCCCCGCGCCGGCCCTCCCCCACGGCGAGCGACGCGCCGACGAGCGCGCGCACCATGTTGTGGCAGAACGCGTCCGCGCGGACGCGCGCCACGACGAGGCCCGCGTCGGGCCCGTCCACCGGCCGCGACCACGACAGGTGCTGGAGCTCGCGGATCGTCGTCGCCCCGGGGCGGGGCTTGCAGAACGCGGCGAAGTCGCGCACCCCGAGGAGCGGCCGCACGGCGGCGTCCATCGCCGCGACGTCGAGCGGCCGCCGGTTCCACAGGACCCACGCCCGCCGCAGCGGGTCGCGCTGCACCGGGTCGTCCGCCACCCGGTACGTGTACGCGCGGTGCAGCGCGGAGAACCGCGCGTCGAAGCCCGCGGGTGCGGGCGCAGCGCGGTGCACGACGACGTCGCCCGGGAGCACCCCACCGAGCCGCGCCACGAGCGCGTCACCCGGCGTGCGGTCGGAGCGCCCGGGCAGGGCCGCCCACTGGTCCCGCGTGAGGTCGACGTGCGCGACCTGGCCGCGCGCGTGCACCCCCGCGTCGGTGCGTCCCGCGACGGTCAGGCGCGGCGCCGGGCCGCGCAGGAGCGTCGCCAGCCCGTCCTCGATCGCGCCCTGCACGGTCCGCAGCTCCGGCTGGCGGGCCCATCCGGCGAACTCCGTCCCCTGGTAGGCGAGGTCGAGGCGGACGCGCACGACGCCGGCGGGCGGCTCGTGCCGGTCCGTCGCCGCGGCGTCCGGTGCGGTGCCCGACGAGGTGCCCGGAGCTCGGGTGGGGGTGGCAGGCAGGGCGTCGGGGGGTGGGGCGTCGCTCACGGGAGTTCACCGTAGTCGCCCGGTGGTGCGGCGCGCGCGCCGTCGTGCCTACGCTGCCGCCCATGACCGGCGACCGCGCAGACGTCCGCACCCTCGCCGTCGACTGCGGCGGCGGAGGGATCAAGGCGAACGTGCTCGACGCGTCGGGCACCGCGCACGCCGCCGCCGTCCGCGTGCCGACGCCCTACCCGCTGCCGCCCGAGCTGCTCGTCGAGACGATCGCGGAGATCTCGGCCACGCTGCCCTCCGCGGACCGGGTCACCGTCGGCATGCCCGGCATGATCCGGCGCGGCGTCGTCGTGCACACCCCGCACTACGTCACGCGCAGCGGCCCGCGATCACGGGTCGACCCGGCCCTCGTCGATGCCTGGACGAGCTTCGACGTCCAGGCCGCGGTGGCCGCGCGGCTCGGCGTGCCCGCCCTCGTGCTCAACGACGCCGAGGTGCACGGCGCCGGCGTCGTCGCGGCGTCCGGGCTGGAGCTCGTGCTGACGCTCGGGACGGGACTGGGCTCGGCGCTGTTCCACGGCGGGCGGCTCGCGCCGCACC
This sequence comes from Cellulosimicrobium sp. E-16, assembly GCF_049913115.1. NCBI lineage: Bacteria > Bacillati > Actinomycetota > Actinomycetes > Micrococcales > Promicromonosporaceae > Cellulosimicrobium > Cellulosimicrobium sp. E-16. The sequence continues at coordinate 1,291,664 of NZ_CP183974.1, read as the reverse complement.
TCGAGTGGTCGCGCGCGCCGGTGCGCCGCGGCACCACCTACGACGAGTACGTCGGCGAGCCCGAGCGGCGCCGGCTCGGCAACGGGCTGTGGTCGCGGCGCGTGCTCGCGGTCGTCGAGGGCCTGCGGCCCGTCTTCTGGTGGGACCGGCTGTACCTGGGGGGCGGGAACTCCCGGCAGATCACGCCGAGCGTCCTCGACCGGCTCGGCGACGACGTCGTCGTCGTGCCCAACTCGGCGGCACTCGTCGGCGGGGCCCGCGCCTGGGACCTGACGCCCGCCTGACCGCCTCAGCGCGCGACCGTGCGGCGCGGACCGACGCGCGGCCGTGCCGCCCCGCCCTCCCCGGCCGTCGGTCCGTCCGTCACGAGCGCGCGGTGGGCGTCGAGCAGGACCCGGTTGAACGCGACGGGCGCGTCGAGGCTCACGAGGTGCCGGGCGCCCGGGACGACCACGAGCCGCGCGGGCGCTCCCCCGCGCCGGGCCGCCTCCACGAAGCCGCGCTCGCCGAACCGGAAGTGGTCCCACCGGCCGTTGACCAGCCACACGGGCGAGTCCGTGGCGGCGAGGGCGGTCACGGGGTCGACCGCCTCGACCTCGCGCAGGATCGCGCTCATCACGTCGAGCGCGAAGCCGCCCGCCGCGAGGTCGGCCGCGCCCTGCGGTGTGAGCGCGCGGTCGACGAGCGCCTGGTTGAGCCCCGCTCCGCCGTCGGGCAGCCGCTCGATGCCGCGCGCGACGAGGAGCCAGCCCCCGCGCAGCCGCGTGGCGGGCGGGGTCGAGCAGGCGGCGGCCACGAGGCCGACGACGCGCTCGGGGTGCCGCGCCCGCGTCTCGATCGCGACGTAGCCGCCCAGCGACAGGCCGACGACGAGCGCGCGGCCGCCCACGTCGTCGATCCCGGCCGCGACGGCCTCCACGGCACCGTCCAGGGTGAACGCCTCGCCGCGCCGCGTGCCGTGCCCCGGCAGGTCCACGGCGAGCGCGTCGACGCCCGCACGGCCCAGGGCCGCGAGCTGGTCGCGCCACATCGACCGAGACGTGCGCGAGCCGTGCACGAGGACGACAGGCGGCCACGCCACCTGGGAGGAGTCGACACCCGTCACGTCTCGACGGTAGGCCCTCCCCGACGCGAGATCGACCCGTAGGTCGCGGGATCGGCCCTCTGAGGGTCGATCTCGGCCGTACGGGTCGATCTCGCGCGGCCACCCTCGCGGCCCGACGCAAGCCCACCCCGTCGGGACGCAGAAAGCCGCAGGGCCCGGGACCATACGGTCCCGGGCCCTGCGGCGTGGGGTCGCGGAGGACCCCGAGAGTCGATCGAGGAGGCTCAGGCCTCCTTCTTCTCCTCGGCCGCGTCCTCGACGGGCGCGTCCTGGACGTCCTCGGCGGGAGCGTCCTCGACGGCGGCGGGAGCGTCCTCGACGGGCGCGTCCTCGACCGCGTCGGCCTTCTTGGCCGGCTTGTCAGCCTTCTTCTTGCTCGCCTTCTCCGCGGCCTTCTCCGCCTCGCGGACGACGGCCTGCTTGGGGCTGACGGGCTCGGTCACGAGCTCGATCACGGCGAGGGGCGCGTTGTCGCCCTTGCGCGTGCCGACCTTCGTGATGCGGGTGTAGCCGCCCTCACGCTCCGCCATCTGCGGGGCGATCTCGGTGAACAGCGTGTGCACGACGGACTTGTCGCGCACGACGCGCAGGACGCGACGACGCGCGTGCAGGTCGCCACGCTTCGCGAACGTGATGAGGCGCTCGGCCACCGGACGCAGGCGCTTCGCCTTGGTCTCGGTGGTCGTGATGCGGCCGTGCTCGAAGAGCTGGGTGGACAGGTTCGCGAGCATCAGACGCTCGTGAGCCGGTCCGCTGCCGAGCCGGGGGCCCTTGGCGGGGGTAGGCATGGGATGTGCTCCTTGGGAAGTGTTCGCGCCGCAGGTGCGGACCCGGACGCGCTGAGGTGTCTAGAGCCGCAGGCTCAGTACTGCTGCTCGGTGTCCGAGAACGTCGCCTCGTCGTCGTCGCCGTCGTAGTACGCGGCGGCCGACGGGTCGAAGTCGAGCGGCGAGTCCTTGAGGGACAGGCCGAGCTCGGCGAGCTTCTCCTTCACCTCGTTGATGGACTTCGCACCGAAGTTGCGGATGTCCAGCAGGTCCGCCTCGCTGCGTGCGACGAGCTCGCCCACCTGGTGGATGCCCTCGCGCTTGAGGCAGTTGTACGAGCGGATCGTGAGGTTGAGCTCCTCGATCGGCAGCGCCAGGTCCGCGGCGAGAGCCGCGTCCGTCGGCGACGGGCCGATCTCGATGCCCTCGGCCTCGACGTTGAGCTCACGGGCAAGGCCGAAGAGCTCCACCAGAGTCTTGCCCGCCGACGCGAGCGCGTCGCGCGGCGAGATCGCCGGCTTCGTCTCGACGTCCACGACCAGCTTGTCGAAGTCCGTGCGCTGCTCGACACGCGTCGCCTCGACCTTGTAGGTCACCTTGAGGACCGGCGAGTAGATCGAGTCGACCGGGATGCGCCCGATCTCGGCGTCGAACGACTTGTTCTGCGAGGCCGAGACGTACCCACGGCCGCGCTCGACGGTGAGCTCGATCTCGAGCTTGCCCTTGTCGTTGAGCGTGGCGATGTGCAGCTCGGGGTTGTGGACCTCCACACCCGCGGGCGGGACGATGTCCGCCGCGGTGACCGCACCAGCACCCTGCTTGCGCAGGTACATCACGACGGGCTCGTCGTTCTCCGAGGAGACGACGAGGTTCTTGATGTTGAGGATGACCTCGGTCACGTCCTCCTTCACACCCGGCACGGTGGTGAACTCGTGGAGCACACCGTCGATGCGGATGGAGGTGACCGCCGCGCCCGGGATGGACGACAGCAGCGTGCGACGCAGCGAGTTGCCGAGCGTGTAGCCGAAGCCCGGCTCCAGCGGCTCGATGGAGAAGCGCGAACGGTTCTCCGAGATGACCTCTTCGGTCAAGGTGGGGCGCTGTGCGATCAGCACTGGTGGTTTCCTTTCGGCGAGCGTCCGCCATATGACGCTGCACGGTTCAAGGCGAGGTGCGTGCCTGCGGCACGCGGCCCCGGCCGGGACTCTGTCCACCCGGCCGGGAAGGGTGCGTCGGCCCCGTCAGGAGGCGTCCGCCCCGTGACGGGCGCCGTCGACGGGCTCGGCCGGTCGGTGACCGGGCGGCCCGTCGACGGCACGCCGACGACGAGGGTCAGACGCGACGACGCTTGGGCGGGCGGCACCCGTTGTGCGCCTGCGGCGTGACGTCCTGGATCGAGCCGACCTCGAGGCCGGCCGACTGCAGCGAGCGGATCGCGGTCTCGCGACCCGAGCCCGGGCCCTTGACGAAGACGTCGACCTTCTTCATGCCGTGCTCCTGCGCCTTGCGGGCAGCAGCCTCGGCCGCGAGGCCCGCGGCGAAGGGGGTCGACTTGCGCGAGCCCTTGAAGCCGACGTCGCCGCCGGAGGCCCACGCGATCACGGCGCCCGACGGGTCCGTGATCGACACGATCGTGTTGTTGAACGTGCTCTTGATGTGCGCCTGGCCGGCGGGGACGTTCTTCTTGTCCTTGCGGCGAGGCTTGCGCCCAGCGGCGGCGCGAGTCTTGGGAGGCATCTTTCGTTTCTCTCCTGGTCTGAGGTGGTCTGACCGCGGGGATCTCCGACCGGGACGACGTGGACCGTGCGGCCGACGTCAGCACCCGAGCGGGGCCCGCCCTGCGGACTGGCTCAGCGGGCCTTCTTCTTGCCGGCCACGGTGCGCTTGGGTCCCTTGCGCGTACGCGCGTTGGTCTTGGTGCGCTGGCCGCGCACGGGCAGGCCGCGGCGGTGACGCAGGCCCTGGTAGGTGCCGATCTCGACCTTGCGGCGGATGTCGGCGGCCACCTCACGACGGAGGTCACCCTCGAGCTTGTAGTTGCCCTCGAGGTAGTCGCGGAGCGCGACGAGCTCGGCGTCGCCGAGGTCCTTCACGCGCGCGTCCGGGCTGATGCCGGTCGCGGCCAGCGTCTGCTGGGCGCGGGTACGGCCGACGCCGTAGATGTAGGTGAGCGCGACCTCGAGCCGCTTGTCGCGGGGGAGGTCGACGCCGATGAGACGTGCCATGTGCCTTTCGGCTCCTCGTGCTTCGTCGGAGGTCTGTCGCACCGCCCTCCCACGGGGAGCTCCGTGGGCCCCGGCCTCCGAGCCGGGGGTTCTCCTGCCTGTGGCGTTCTCCTCCCGGACTCGCGTCCGGGGTGCCGAGCAGGTTCGTGGTGGTGCGCTGGTGGCCGGCCGTCGTCGTGACGGGCGGCCTGGTGACCGCGGTCCCGAGGGACCGTCACCCGTGGCGCAGGCGCGGGCTCAGCCCTGGCGCTGCTTGTGCCGCAGGTTGTCGCAGATCACCATGACGCGACCGTGCCGGCGGATCACCTTGCACTTGTCGCAGATCTTCTTGACGCTGGGCTTGACCTTCATCTTCGTTCCCTCAGTGGTGCCCCGCTCCGGGCGCGACCGACGAGCGGTCCCGGGATCCGGGTGGCGAGGCGGGTGAGTGGGTGGACGCGTGGCGACTACTTGTAGCGGTAGACGATCCGGCCGCGGGACAGGTCGTACGGGCTCAGCTCGACCACGACCCGGTCCTCGGGGAGGATCCGGATGTAGTGCTGGCGCATCTTGCCCGAGATGTGCGCGAGAACCTTGTGACCGTTGGCCAGCTCCACGCGGAACATCGCGTTCGGCAGGGCCTCGACCACGCTGCCCTCGATCTCGATGACACCGTCCTTCTTTGCCATGTCCTCCGCTAACTCTCGTCTGAACTGCTGGTACTCCCGCGCACGCCCGACCCGCGGGTCGTCCGTTCGTGAGAGGTGCGTGGAGCCGCGTGCGGGGTCGGTCGCCCGGGTCCCGAGGGACGGGGGCCGGTTGAACGACGTGCACGGACTACACCCGACGGACCATCCTACGGCATCCGACAAGAGTCGCGAAACCGGGGCGTGCGCCGGGAACCGTGCGACGCGTCACTCCCCTGCCGGACCCGGCGGGCCCAGGCGTCGGGCGAACCGCGACCTCAGGCCGCGAGAGGTGCGACGCGGACGCCGAGCTCCGCGAGCTCGGCCGCCCCGCCGTCGGGTGCGGTGAGGACCCAGATCCCCTCGTCGAGGATCGCGACGCTGTGCTCCCAGTGCGCAGCACGAGCGCCGTCGTCGGTCACGACCGTCCAGTCGTCCTCGCACACCTCGGTGAACCGGTCGCCGAGCGTGAGCATCGGCTCGATCGCGAGGCACATGCCCGGGCGCAGCCGCGGGCCCTTCTCGCGCGTGCGGTAGTTCGGGACGTCGGGCGGCTGGTGCATCGCGGAGCCGATCCCGTGGCCGACGTACTCCTCGACGATCCCGTAGGAGACGCCGTCGGTCTCCCCCGAGACCCGGACCGAGTCCTCGATCGCGGCACCCACGTCGCAGAGCCTCTCGCTCGTCGCGAGCGCGGCGATACCCGCCCACATCGCACGCCGCGTGGCCTCCACGAGGGCCTCGTCGCGCGGCTCGCCCTCGCCGAGGACGAACGAGACGGCCGAGTCGCCGTGCCAGCCGTCGACGATCGCCCCGCAGTCGACGGAGACGATGTCTCCCAGGCGCAGCTCACGCGGACCGGGGATGCCGTGCACGACCTCGTCGTTCACCGACACGCACAGCGACGCCGGGTAGCCCTCGTAGCCGAGGAACGACGGCGTCGCGCCCGCGTCCGCGATCACCGCCGCGGCGAGCGCGTCCAGGTCGGCCGTCGTCATGCCCGGGCGGACCGTCTCACGGACCGTCTCGAGCGCCCGCGCGACCACGAGGCCGGCGCTGCGCATCGACCGGACCTGGTCGTGCGTCTTGTACTCGATGCGCTCGCGACCGAACACCCTGCTGCTCCCCAGAACCTGACGGACGAACTGCCGACGCTCAGCCGACGAGCGCGGTCAGCGCCGAGACGATGCGTCCCGTGATCTCGTCGACGTCACCGATGCCGTCGACGCGGACGAGCAGGCCGCGCTCGTCGTAGGCGGCCGTGAGCGGCGCCGTCTGCTCGGCGTAGATGTCGAGGCGGCGAGCGATGGCCTCCTCGGTGTCGTCCTCGCGGCCCTCGATCTCCGCGCGCTTCGCCAGGCGGGCGAGGAGCTCGTCACGGTCCGCCGTGAGCTCCACGACGCCGTCCAGGGCAGCGCCCAGGTCCGTGAGGATCGCGTCGAGCTCGACGACCTGGGCCGCGTTGCGCGGGTAGCCGTCGAGGATGAACCCCTGCGCCGCGTCGTCCTGGGCGAGGCGGTCGCGGACCATCGCGTTCGTCACCGAGTCGGGGACCAGGTCACCCTTCGCGGTGTACTCCTGCGCGAGCCGGCCGAGCTCCGTGCCGCCCTTGATGTTCGCCCGGAAGATGTCTCCGGTCGAGATCGCGGGGATGGCCAGCTGCTCGGCGAGCCGGGCGGCCTGCGTCCCCTTGCCCGCGCCCTGCGGGCCCATGATGACGAGGCGCGCGGGACGCGAGGCGGACTGGCCGTCGGTGGCGTTGCTCAACGGAGGAACCCTTCGTAGTGGCGCTGCTGCAGCTGGGAGTTGATCTGCTTGACCGTCTCCAGGCCGACGCCGACGACGATGATGATCGAGGAGCCACCGAACGGGATGTTCGTGCTCACGCCGAGCCCGATGAGGACCAGCGTCGGCAGCAGGGCGACGAGCGCGAGGTAGATGGAGCCCGCGGACGTGATGCGGGTGATGACGTAGTCGAGGTACTCGGCGGTCGGTCGGCCGGCACGGATGCCGGGGATGAAGCCGCCGTACTTCTTCATGTTGTCCGCGACCTCGTCCGGGTTGAACGTGATCGACGTGTAGAAGAAGCAGAAGAACAGGATCATCAGCACGTACAGCACGATGTGCAGCGGCGCGGCCGGGTCGGCGAGGTTCGTGCTGACCCAGACCACCCAGTCGGCGCTCTGGTCGCCGAACTGCGCGATGAGTCCCGGGACCGCGAGCAGCGAGGCCGCGAAGATCACCGGGATGACGCCGGCCATGTTGATCTTGATCGGGATGTAGGTGCTCGAGCCGCCGTACATGCGGCGCCCGACCATGCGCTTGGCGTACTGGACCGGCACGCGGCGCTGGGACTGCTCGACGAACACGACCAGGCCGATGACGACCACGATGACCGCGATCATGATGATGAAGTTCGTCGCGCCGTTCGCACCACCGGCGATCGACCACAGCGCGGTCGGGAAGCTCGCGGCGATCGACGTGAAGATGAGGAGGGACATGCCGTTGCCGACGCCGCGCTCCGTGATGAGCTCGCCGAGCCACATGATGAGGCCGGTGCCCGCGGTCATGGTGATGACCATGAGCGCCATCGTGACGAAGCTGCCGTCGGGGATGACGTCCACCGAGCAGCCCTGGAAGAGCAGGCCGTTGCGCGCCGTCGTGATGACGGTCGTCGACTGGAGGATGGCGAGCGCGATCGTCAGGTAGCGCGTGTACTGCGTCAGCTTCGCCTGGCCCGACTGGCCCTCCTTGTGGAGCGCCTCGAAGCGAGGGATCACGACGCGCAGCAGCTGGACGATGATGCTCGCGGTGATGTACGGCATGATGCCGAGCGCGAAGATCGACAGCTGGAGCAGTGCGCCGCCGCTGAAGAGGTTGACGAGGCCGAGCAGGTCGTTGCCGTCGGCGGTCTCCGCGATGCACTGCTGCACGTTGGGGTAGTCCACACCCGGCGTGGGGATGAACGACCCCACCCGGAAGATCGCCATGATCGCGATCGTGAACAGCAGCTTGCGCCGCAGGTCGGGCGTCCGGAAAGCCCGGGCGAATGCGCTGAGCACCTATCCTCCTGGCCCGCCGAGGCGGGATGTCGTGTCGCCGGGAGGCCCGGCGAGGTGTGACGCACGGCACCGGCGCCAAGAGGCACCCTAGCCGTAGCGCCGCGTCGAACGGCAAGTCGGTCCCGACGACCGGACGGACCGACCGCGGACCTGCGAGTGACGGCGGTCACCCCGGGGTGCGGGGAGACAACCGTCGGAGAGTCTAACCGTGGCGCGCTGCCGGACGGACCACGGGTCGTGCGGGAGGGCCTCCCCAGACGCGGACAGGGCCGACGGCGCGAGCGCGCCACCGGCCCTGTCCGGGGGTGTCAGTCCTCCGAGACCGAACCGCCGGCCGCGAGGATCTTCTCGCGAGCGGCGCCCGAGAGGGCGTCGACCGCGACCTCGAGCTTGACGGTGATCTCGCCCGTGCCGAGCACCTTGACGAGCTGGCCCTTGCGGACCGCGCCCTTCGCGACGAGGTCCTCGACGGTGACCTGGCCACCCTCGGGGTACAGCGCCGCGAGCTTGTCCAGGTTCACGACCTGGTACTCGGTGCGGAACGGGTTCTTGAAGCCGCGCAGCTTCGGGAGGCGCATGTGCAGAGGCATCTGCCCGCCCTCGAAGCGCTCGGGAACCTGGTAACGAGCCTTCGTACCCTTGGTACCGCGGCCCGCCGTCTTACCCTTCGACGCCTCACCACGACCCACGCGGGTCTTGGCCTTCTTGGCGCCGGGAGCCGGACGCAGGTGATGGATCTTGAGCGTGCCGCCGGCACCCTCGGTCTGCTTGCCCGACTGCTTCGCAGCAGTCGTGGACTCCGCCTTCGCGGGGGCCTTCGCAGCAGCCTTCTTCTTCGGAGCCTCGGCGGTCTCCTTGGTGGCCTTCTCAGCCATGGTCACTCGACCTCCTCAACGGTGACGAGGTGCGCCACCGTCGCGACCATGCCGCGGATCTCCGGGCGGTCCTCCTTCACGGCGGTGTCGCCGATCCGCTTGAGGCCCAGAGTGCGCAGCGTGTCGCGCTGGTTCTGCTTGCCGCCGATGGCGGACTTCGTCTGGGTCACCTTGAGCCTGGCCATCAGGCGTTCACCCCCGCAGCACGGGCACGCAGGAGCGCGGCCGGGGCCACGTCCTCGAGCGGGAGACCACGGCGCGCGGCGACAGCCTCAGGCTGCTCCAGGTTGCGCAGGGCCTCGACGGTCGCGTGCACGATGTTGATCGCGTTGGACGAGCCGAGCGACTTGCTCAGCACGTCGTGGATGCCCGCGCACTCCAGCACGGCGCGCACCGGACCACCGGCGATCACACCGGTACCGGGAGCGGCCGGACGGAGGAACACGACGCCGGCGGCGGCCTCACCCTGGATGGGGTGCGGGATGGTGCCCTGGATGCGCGGGACCTTGAAGAAGTTCTTCTTGGCCTCCTCGACACCCTTGGCGATCGCCGCGGGCACCTCCTTCGCCTTGCCGTAGCCGACACCGACGGTGCCGTCGCCGTCGCCCACCACGACCAGCGCGGTGAAGCTGAAGCGGCGGCCGCCCTTGACGACCTTGGAGACGCGGTTGATGGTGACGACGCGCTCGACGAAGGCGTTCTTCTCGGCTGCGTCGCCACGGCGACCGTCGCGACGGTCACCGCGACGGTCGTCGCGGCGCCCCCCGCGCGCGTTCTGGTCGCTCGACTCGTTGGCGGCACCCGTGGGGGCGCCGGTGTTGCTGCGCTGCCCTGCAGCCATCAGAGAATCCTTTGCTTCCGTGTGGGGATGGTCGGCGTCGTCACAGGGACAGACCGCCCTCGCGGGCGCCGTCGGCGACCGCAGCGACCCGACCGTGGTACTTGTTGCCACCACGGTCGAAGACGACCGCGTCGACGCCCTTGGCCTTCGCACGCTCGGCGACGAGCTCGCCGACCTTGCGGGCCTTGGCGCTCTTGTCGCCGTCGAGCGCACGCAGGTCCGCCTCGAGCGACGAGGCCGACGCAACCGTCTGACCGATCGTGTCGTCCACGACCTGGGCCGTGATGTGGCGCGTGGAGCGCGTCACCACGAGGCGCGGACGAGCGGCGGTCCCCTTGATCTTCTTGCGCAGGCGCAGGTGGCGGCGCTGACGCGCGACGGCCTTGCCCTTGCCGAGAACCTTCAGAGCCATCGTTACTTACCAGCCTTTCCGACCTTGCGGCGGACGACCTCGCCGGCGTAACGCACACCCTTGCCCTTGTACGGCTCGGGCTTGCGGATCTTGCGGATGTTCGCTGCGACCTCGCCGACCTGCTGCTTGTCGATGCCGGAGACCGAGAACTTCGTCGGGCTCTCGACCGCGAACGTGATGCCCGCGGGCGGCGTCACGACGACCGGGTGGCTGAAGCCGAGGGCGAACTCGAGGTCCGAGCCCTTGGCCGTCACGCGGTAACCGGTGCCGACGATCTCGAGCTTCTTCTCGTAGCCCTGCGTGACGCCCTGGACGATGTTCGCCAGGAGGGTGCGCGTGAGGCCGTGCAGCGCGCGGGACTCGCGCTCGTCGTCCGGGCGCGACACCACGAGCGTGGCGTCCTCCTGGGCGACCTGGATGGGGGCGGGCACGTTGTGCTCGAGCGAGCCCTTGGGGCCCTTCACGGTCACGAGCGCACCGCTGATGGTGACGTCCACTCCGGCGGGAACCGGAACGGGGATCTTGCCGATTCGAGACATGGCGTATCTCCTTTCCGATTACCAGACGTAGGCGAGGACTTCGCCGCCCACGCCCTTCGTGGCGGCCTGCTTGTCGGTGAGCAGGCCGGAGGACGTGGACAGGATCGCCACGCCCAGGCCGCCGAGAACCTTCGGCAGCTCGGTGGACTTGACGTACTTGCGCAGGCCCGGCTTGGACACGCGGCGCACGCCGGCGAGGCTGCGCTCACGGTTCGGGCCGAACTTCAGCTGGATGGTGAGGTTCTTGCCCACCGTCGCGTCCTCGACGCTCCAGCCGGAGATGTAGCCCTCGGCCTGGAGGATCTCGGCAATGTGCGACTTCAGCTTCGAGTACGGCATGGTCACCGTCTCGTGGTAAGCCGAGTTCGCGTTCCGCAGACGCGTCAGCATGTCTGCGATCGGGTCGGTCATCGTCATCGGGCTCTAGCCCTTCCTCGACGTGGTATCCGGGCGGAGGCGCGCCGTGCGGCGCGCTCCGCCAGGACCTACGACGTAGTTGTTACCAGCTGCTCTTGGTGACGCCGGGAAGCTCACCACGGTGGGCCATCTCGCGCACGCAGATGCGGCACAGGCCGAACTTGCGGTACACCGAGTGCGGGCGACCGCACTTCTGGCACCGGGTGTAGGCGCGGACCGCGAACTTGGGCTTGGCGGCCGCCTTGTTGATCAGGGCCTTCTTCGCCATGTCAGTTCTCCTTGAAGGGGAAGCCGAGACGGCGCAGCAGGGAGCGGCCCTCGTCATCGGTCGTCGCCGTGGTCACGATCGTGATGTCCATACCGCGGACACGGTCGATCTTGTCCTGGTCGATCTCGTGGAACATCGACTGCTCCGTGAGGCCGAACGTGTAGTTGCCATGCCCGTCGAACTGCTTGGGCGACAGGCCGCGGAAGTCGCGGATGCGCGGCAGGGCGATCGACAGGAGGCGGTCCAGGAACTCCCACATGCGGTCGCCGCGCAGCGTGACGTGCGCGCCGATCGGCATGCCCTCGCGCAGCTTGAACTGCGCGATGGACTTGCGGGCCTTGGTCACCTGCGGCTTCTGGCCGGTGATCGCGGACAGGTCGCGGATGGCGCCCTCGATGAGCTTCGAGTCCTTGGCGGCGTCACCGACACCCATGTTCACGACGATCTTCGTGACGCGGGCGACCTGGTTGACGTTCTCGTGCCCGAACTCCTCGCGCAGACCGGAGACGATCTCCTCGCGGTAGCGCTGCTTCAGACGGGGCACCTCGGGGGCGACGATCTCGGTGCTCATCAGATGTCCTTCCCGGAGCGCTTGGCGACACGCACGCGCACGGTGCGCTTGCGGCCGTCACGCTCGACCTCTTCGGTGCGGTACCCGACGCGGGTGCCCTTCTTGGTCTCCGGGTCGACGACCATCACGTTGCTGATGTGGATCGGGGCCTCGACGGTCTCGATCCCACCGGTCCGCGTGCCGCGCTGCGACTGGCCGACCTTGGTGTGCTTGGTGACGCGCTGGACGCCCTCGACGATGACGCGGTCACGGTCGGTGAGCACCTCGAGGACGCGGCCCTGCTTGCCCTTGTCCTTGCCGGCGATGACGACGACGAGGTCGCCCTTCTTGATCTTGGCCATGGTCAGAGCACCTCCGGAGCCAGCGAGATGATCTTCATGAACCGCTTGTCGCGCAGCTCGCGCCCGACCGGGCCGAAGATGCGCGTCCCGCGCGGCTCGCCGTCGTTCTTGAGGATCACGGCGGCGTTCTCGTCGAACTTGATGTAGGAACCGTCCGGACGACGGCGCTCCTTGGCGGTGCGGACGACGACGGCCTTGACCACGTCGCCCTTCTTCACGTTGCCGCCCGGGATCGCGTCCTTGACGGTTGCGACGATGACGTCGCCGATTCCGGCGTAGCGACGGCCCGAGCCACCGAGAACACGGATGCAGAGAATCTCCTTGGCACCCGTGTTGTCGGCGACACGAAGTCGCGACTCCTGCTGGATCATGTAATGAACTCCTGTCGTCGAGCCGGTTCTCGCGCGAGGCGAGCCTTGCCGAACGGATAGCTGTCAGTGCCGGGTCCCTCGCGGGTGAACCGGCCAGGACCGGGCGGTGGACCCGCCCGACCTGTCCTCACTGGTTGCCGCACCGCGGTGCGGCACGAGAGCGGTCGTGACGAGCGAGCCGGGGCCCGCCCGTCACGACCGGTGGATCACTTGGCCTTCTCGAGGATCTCCGCGAGGCGCCACCGCTTGGTCGCGGACAGCGGGCGGGTCTCCATGATGAGCACCAGGTCGCCCACGCCGGCAGAGTTCTGCTCGTCGTGCGCCTTGACCTTGCTCGTGCGGCGGATGACCTTGCCGTAGAGCGGGTGCTTGACCCGGTCCTCGACCTCGACCACCACGGTCTTGTCCATCTTGTCGCTCACGACGTAGCCGCGGCGCGTCTTGCGGTTCGCGCGCTCCTCGGCCGCCTCGGGCGCGTTCGTTGCGTTCTCGCTCATTCCAGCCTCACTCACTCGGCACTCGGCGCGGTACGGATGCCGAGCTCGCGCTCACGCAGGATCGTGTAGATCCGCGCGATGTCGCGGCGGACGGCCTTGAGGCGCCCGTGGCTCTCCAGCTGGCCGGTGGCCGACTGGAAGCGGAGGTTGAAGAGCTCCTCCTTGACCTTCTTGAGCTCGGCGACGAGCGTCTCGTCGTCCATGGCGTCGAGGTCGACGGGGGCGAGCCCCTTCGTTCCGATTGCCATCAGTTGCCACCACCCTCGCGCACCACGAAACGGCACTTCATCGGGAGCTTGTGGATCGCGCGGCGCATCGCCTCGCGAGCCAGGTCCTCCGGGACACCCGCCAGCTCGAAGACGATCCGGCCGGGCTTGACATTGGCGACCCACCACTCGGGCGAACCCTTACCGGAACCCATGCGGGTCTCGGCAGGCTTCTTGGTCAGGGGACGGTCCGGGTAGATGTTGATCCAGACCTTGCCGCCACGCTTGATGTGGCGGGTCATCGCGATACGAGCAGCCTCGATCTGGCGGTTCGTCACGTACGCCGGCTCGAGAGCCTGGATGCCGTACTCGCCGAACGCGATCTGCGTGCCACCCTTCGCCGCGCCGGAGCGCGACGGGTGGTGCTGCTTGCGGTGCTTGAGCCTGCGCGGGATCAGCATGACTCAGGCCTCCGTTCCGGTCTCAGGGGCCTTCGCCTCCGCGGCAGGAGCGGACTGCTCAGCCGCGGCAGGCGCCTCGGACCCGGAGGTCCGCTCGCCCGAACGCTCGGGACGACGGCCACCACCACGACGGTCGCCGCCACGCTCACCGCGCGGGCCGCCACGGCCCTGGCGCGGAGCGGCCGTGGCCTGCTGCGCGGCGAACTCCTTCTCGGTGACGTCGCCCTTGTAGATCCAGACCTTCACGCCGATGCGGCCGAAGGTCGTGCGGGCCTCGAAGAAGCCGTAGTCGATGTACGCACGGAGCGTGTGCAGCGGCACACGACCCTCGCGGTAGAACTCCGACCGGCTCATCTCGGCGCCGCCGAGGCGGCCGGCGACCTGCACGCGGATGCCCTTGGCACCGGCGCGCTGGGCCGACTGGATGCCCTTGCGCATCGCACGACGGAACGAGACGCGGCTCGCGAGCTGCTCGGCGATGCCCTGAGCGACGAGCTGCGCGTCCGTCTCGGCGTTCTTCACCTCGAGGATGTTGAGCTGCACCTGCTTGCCGGTGAGCTTCTCCAGCTCGCCGCGGATGCGGTCCGCCTCGGCGCCACGGCGACCGATGACGATGCCGGGGCGCGCCGTGTGGATGTCCACGCGGACGCGGTCACGGGTGCGCTCGATCTCGACCTTGGAGATGCCTGCGCGCTCGAGACCGGTGCTCATGAGCTTGCGGATCTGGACGTCCTCGCGGACGTAGTCGCGGTACCGCTGTCCGGGCTTGGTGCTGTCGGCGAACCAGCGCGACCGGTGGTCGGTGGTGATGCCGAGGCGGTACCCGTGCGGGTGAACCTTCTGTCCCACTATCGGGCACTTCCCTTCGTGTTCTCACGCGGAGCGACGACCACGGTGATGTGGCTGGTGCGCTTGAGGATGCGGTTCGCACGGCCCTGGGCCCGCGGGCGGAAACGCTTGAGGGTCGGGCCCTCGTCGACGAACGCCTCACGCACGACGAGCTCCTGCTCCTCGAACGCCTCGCTCGCACGGTCTGCCTTCACCCGGGCGTTGGCGATCGCGCTCTCCACGACCTTGCGGACGGGCTCGCTCGCCGCCTGCGGTGCGAACTTCAGCACCGCGACGGCCTCGGAGGCCTGCTTGCCACGGATGAGGTCCACGACGCGCCGGGCCTTCTGGGGCGTGACACGGACGAACCGCGCCTGCGCCTTGGCTTCCATTGCTGTCCTGCCTTCTTGTCTCTTGACCGTCCAGGTCGTCACCAGACTGACCCGGGGGTCAGCGGCGACGACCCTTCTTGTCGTCCTTCACGTGGCCGCGGAAGGTCCGCGTGGGAGCGAACTCGCCGAGCTTGTGGCCGACCATCGACTCGGTGACGAACACCGGCGTGTGCTTGCGACCGTCGTGCACGGCGAACGTGTGACCGAGGAAGTCGGGCGTGATGACCGACCGACGGGACCAGGTCTTGATGACGTTCTTGGTCCCCTTCTCGTTCTGAGCGTCCACCTTCTTCTGCAGGTGGCCGTCGACGAAGGGGCCCTTCTTCAGGCTACGAGGCATGTCTCCAGGCTCCTATCAGCGCTTCTTGCCGGTACGGCGACGACGCACGATCAGCTTGTCGCTCGGCTTGTTCGGACGGCGGGTACGACCCTCCGGCTGGCCCCACGGGCTCACCGGGTGGCGACCACCGGACGTCTTGCCCTCACCACCACCGTGCGGGTGGTCGATCGGGTTCATGGCGACACCACGGACGGTCGGGCGCTTGCCCTTCCAGCGCATGCGGCCGGCCTTGCCCCAGTTGATGTTCGACTGCTCGGCGTTGCCCACCTCGCCGACCGTCGCGCGGCAGCGCAGGTCGACGTTGCGGATCTCGCCGGAGGGCATGCGCAGCTGCGCGTACGGCCCGTCCTTGGCGACGAGCTGCACGGACGCACCGGCCGAGCGGGCGATCTTCGCGCCGCCACCGGGCTTGAGCTCGATGGCGTGGATGACCGTACCGGTCGGGATGTTGCGCAGCGGCAGGTTGTTGCCGGGCTTGATGTCCGCGCCCGCACCGTTCTCGACGACGTCGCCCTGCTTGAGCTTGGCCGGCGCGATGATGTAGCGCTTCTCGCCGTCCGCGTAGTGCAGGAGCGCGATGCGCGCCGTGCGGTTGGGGTCGTACTCGATGTGCGCGACCTTGGCGGGCACGCCGTCCTTGTCGTGGCGACGGAAGTCGATCACGCGGTACGCACGCTTGTGGCCACCACCCTTGTGACGGGTGGTGATCCGGCCGGAGCTGTTGCGGCCGCCGCTCTTCGAGAGCGGGCGGACCAGAGACTTCTCCGGCTGCGAGCGCGTGATCTCGGCGAAGTCGGCGACGCTCGCGCCGCGGCGGCCGGGCGTCGTCGGCTTGTACTTACGGATTCCCATGGGGATCTGTCCTCAATCTGCTCTCGTCGGCTCAGCCGAAGATGTCGATCGTGCCCTCGCGGAGGGTGACGATCGCACGCTTGGTGTCCTTGCGCTTGCCCAGGCCGAAACGCGTGCGACGCGTCTTGCCCTTGCGGTTGATCGTGTTCACCGAGGCGACCTTGACCGAGAAGATCTGCTCGACGGCGATCTTGATCTCGGTCTTGTTGGCCCGCGGGTCGACGACGAACGTGTACTTGCCCTCGTCGAGCAGGCCGTAGCTCTTCTCGGAGACGACCGGCGCGAGGATCACGTCACGGGGGTCCTTGGTCACGGTGGTCACTTCGCGGCCTCCTCGGCAGCAGTCTCGTCCGCCTCGGTGGAGGTGGCGACGGCCTTCGCGGAGCGACCCGTGGACGGGCCCGCCAGGAACGCGTCGAGCGCGCCCTGCGTGAAGACGACGTCGTCGGAGACGAGCACGTCGTAGGTGTTGAGCTGGTCGGCCACCAGGAGGTGGACCTGCTCGACGTTCCGCAGCGACTTGATCGTCAGCTCGTCGCCACGCTCGGTGACGACGAGGACGTGCTTGCGCTCGGAGAGCTTGGCGAGCGTCGAGACGGCGGTCTTGGTCGACGGCAGGCCGTCGACGCCGAAGCCGGTCACGACGTGGACACGGCCGTTGCGGGCGCGGTCCGAGAGGGCACCGCGGAGCGCGGCGGCCTTCATCTTCTTGGGCGTCCGCTGGTCGTACGAGCGCGGCGTCGGGCCGTGGACGATGCCACCGCCGGCGAACTGCGGCGCACGGGTCGAACCCTGGCGGGCGCGGCCGGTGCCCTTCTGCTTGTACGGCTTGCGACCACCACCGCGGACCTCGCCGCGGCTCTTGGTGTCGTGGGTGCCCTGGCGTGCAGCAGCACGCTGGGCGACGACGACCTGGTGGATCAGCGGGACGTTGAGCTCGACGTCGAACACCTCGGCGGGGAGCTCGGCGGTGCCGGCCTTCTTGCCCTTGGGGTCCAGCACGTCAACGGTCAGAGCGGACATGGTGTTCACGCTCCCTTCGCGGCGCTGCGCACGAGGACGACGCCGCCCTTGGGGCCGGGAACCGCGCCCTTGACGAGCAGCAGACCCTTCTCGGCGTCGACCGCGTGGACGGTCAGGTTCTGGGTGGTCTGGCGGGCGTTGCCCATGCGACCGGCCATCCGCAGGCCCTTGAACACGCGCGACGGGGTCGAAGCCCCACCGATCGAGCCCGGCTTGCGGTGGTTGCGGTGCGCGCCGTGCGAGGCGCCCACGCCGGAGAAGCCGTGGCGCTTCATGACACCGGCGGTGCCCTTGCCCTTGGTCGTGCCCACGACGTCGACCACGGCGCCGGCCTCGAAGGCCTCCGCGGTGATCTCCTGGCCGAGCGAGTACTCGGCGGCGTCGGTGGTGCGGACCTCGGCGACGTGACGGCGCGGCGTGACGCCGGCCTTCTCGAAGTGGCCCTTGAGCGGCTTCGTGACCTTGCGCGGGTCGATCTGCCCGTAGGCGAGCTGCACGGCGGCGTAACCGTCGGCGTCGGCCGTGCGCACCTGCGTCACGACGTTCGTGCCGATGGCGACGACGGTCACGGGCACGAGGCGACCGGCCTCGTCCCAGAGCTGCGTCATCCCGAGCTTCGTGCCGAGCACCGCGGTGACCGGACGCGCGTTCTGCTGGGGAATAGTCATGATGTCCTCCAGCCTCAGAGCTTGATCTCGATGTTCACGTCGGCAGGCAGGTCGAGACGCATGAGCGAGTCGACGGCCTTCGGCGTGGGATCGATGATGTCGATCAGCCGCTTGTGCGTGCGCATCTCGAAGTGCTCGCGGCTGTCCTTGTACTTGTGAGGCGACCGGATGACGCAGAAGACGTTCTTCTCCGTCGGCAGCGGCACCGGACCCACGACCGTTGCACCAGCGCGCGTCACCGTGTCGACGATCTTGCGCGCCGAGCTGTCGATGACCTCGTGGTCGTAGGACTTGAGCCGGATGCGGATCTTCTGTCCCGCCATGGCGTCGTCTGACTCTCTCTCTCGAACCGCTAGCTGTCCGACCCCCGCGCTCGGGCGTGTCGCGTAGTCGCGACGCACCTGGGCGCACACGCCGAGAGGCGCAGGGCCGTTGGATATGTGGACCGGCGTCCGCACCGTGCTGACGCACGGCTCCGCGGAGCGGACCACAACGTTTGTGCGAGCCTGGTCGGAACGTGTGTTCCGCGGGGTACTCGATCCATGGCGACAGAGAGCTCAACCCGCAGACCCGGGACGAGGTCCCGGGGTCCTGGTCCTCCTCGAGAGGACCGGTTCAACACACTGTTCGACACGTGAAAGAGCGCACCCGTAACAGGCAACCTGAACAGTCTGCCACACGAAGGCCGCCCCGGCCAAGTCGAGACCGGGACGGGCACTGTGACGGTGACCGCAGGGGCGGTGGTGCAGGCCGAAGGCCCGGCCCCGCGGACGGGACCGGGCCTTCGACGAGTGCTGCGGAGGCAGCGTCAGATCACTTGAGGATCTTGGTGACGCGGCCCGAGCCGACGGTGCGGCCACCCTCACGGATGGCGAAGCCGAGGCCCTCCTCCATGGCGATCGGCTGGATCAGCTCGACCGTCATCTCGGTGTTGTCGCCGGGCATGACCATCTCGGTGCCCTCGGGCAGCGTGATGACGCCGGTGACGTCCGTCGTACGGAAGTAGAACTGCGGACGGTAGTTCGAGTAGAACGGGTTGTGACGGCCACCCTCGTCCTTGCCCAGGATGTAGACCTGCGCCTCGAACTGCGTGTGCGGGGTGATCGAGCCCGGCTTCACGACGACCTGGCCGCGCTCGACGTCCTCGCGCTTGATGCCGCGCAGGAGCAGACCGGTGTTGTCGCCGGCCTGGGCCTGGTCCATCTGCTTGTGGAACGTCTCGATGCCCGTGACCGTGGTCTTCTGGGGCGCGCGGATGCCGACGATCTCGACGTCCGAGTTGAGGTCGAGCGTGCCACGCTCCACCTTGCCGGTGACGACGGTGCCACGACCGGTGATCGTGAAGACGTCCTCGACGGGCATGAGGAACGGCTTGTCGAGCTCGCGGACGGGCTCCGGGACGTTCTCGTCCACGGCCTCCATGAGCTCGAGGATCTTCGCGGTCCACTCGGGGTCGCCCTCGAGCGCCTTGAGACCCGACACGCGCACGACCGGCGCGTTGTCGCCGTCGAACTCCTGCGAGGAGAGGAGCTCGCGCACCTCCATCTCGACGAGCTCGAGGATCTCCTCGTCGTCGACCATGTCGGACTTGTTCAGCGCGACGAGCAGGTACGGCACGCCGACCTGGCGGGCGAGCAGGACGTGCTCACGCGTCTGGGCCATCGGACCGTCGGTCGCGGCGACCACCAGGATCGCGCCGTCCATCTGGGCGGCACCGGTGATCATGTTCTTGATGTAGTCGGCGTGACCCGGGGCGTCGACGTGCGCGTAGTGGCGCTTCGGCGTCTCGTACTCGATGTGCGCGATGTTGATCGTGATACCGCGCTGCTTCTCCTCGGGAGCCGCGTCGATCTCGTCGAAGTTGCGCTGCGTGTTCGCCGGCAGGTCCGGGTACGTGTCCGCGAGCGTCTTCGAGATCGCCGCCGTGAGCGTCGTCTTACCGTGGTCGACGTGACCGATGGTGCCGACGTTGACGTGCGGCTTGGTCCGCTCGAACTTGGCCTTAGCCACTGGGGTCCTCCTGGGACTTGGGTAGATGTGCCGAACGTTGCGAATGTCGACCGAGAGATCCTACATCCGCGGGGCGTTGCGGTTTTCCTACAGGTTGATGGTTGTGCGGGTCTTCGACCTGTGGGGACTCACTCGCCCCGGGTCTTCTTGATGATCTCTTCGGCAACGTTCCGAGGAACCTCGGCGTAGCTGTCGAACTGCATCGAGTACACGGCACGACCCTGGGTCTTGGACCGGAGGTCGCCGATGTACCCGAACATCTCTGACAACGGTACTTGGGCCCGGACGACCTTCACACCCGTCGCGTCCTCCATGGACTGGATCATTCCACGACGTGAGTTCAGGTCGCCGATGACGTCGCCCATGTACTCCTCGGGCGTACGCACCTCGACCGCCATCACCGGCTCCAGCAGAACCGGGTCCGCCCGCTTGACGCCCTCCTTGAGGACCATCGAGCCGGCGATCTTGAACGCCATCTCCGAGGAGTCGACCTCGTGGTAGGCGCCGTCGAGCAGCGTCGCCTTGACCCCGACCAGCGGGAAGCCGGCGAGCACGCCGAGCTCCATCGCGGACTGGATACCGGCGTCGACGCTCGGGATGTACTCGCGCGGGATGCGACCACCGGTGACGGCGTTGGCGAACTCGTAGAGCTCCCCCTCGGCCGTGTCGAGCGGCTCGAAGGTCACCTGGACCTTCGCGAACTGCCCGGAGCCACCGGTCTGCTTCTTGTGCGTGTAGTCGATCTTCTCCGCCTTGCGACGGATCGTCTCGCGGTACGCGACCTGCGGCTTGCCGACGTTCGCCTCGACCTTGAACTCGCGGCGCATGCGGTCGACGAGGATGTCGAGGTGGAGCTCGCCCATGCCGCCGATGACGGTCTGGCCGGTCTCGTCGTCCAGCTTGACGCGGAACGTCGGGTCCTCCTCGGCGAGCTTCTGGATCGCCGTCGAGAGCTTCTCCTGGTCGGCCTTCGTCTTGGGCTCGATCGCCACGTCGATGACGGGCTCGGGGAAGGTCATCGACTCGAGGATCACGGGCGCGTCGAGCGCGCTCAGCGTGTCACCCGTCGTGACGTCCTTGAGGCCGATGAACGCGTAGATGTGACCCGCGCTCGCCTCCTCGACCGGGTTCTCCTTGTTGGAGTGCATCTGGAAGAGCTTCCCGATGCGCTCCTTCTTGCCCTTGGTCGAGTTGAGCACCTGGGCGCCCTGCGCGACCTTGCCCGAGTAGACGCGGACGTAGGTGAGCTTGCCGAAGAACGGGTGCGACGCGACCTTGAACGCGAGCGCGGAGAAGGGCTCGGTGGCGTCGGGGTGACGCTCGACGATCTTCTCCTCGTCCTTGACGTCGTGGCCCTCGATCGCGGGGACGTCGAGGGGCGACGGCAGGTAGTCGATGACCGCGTCGAGCATGGGCTGGACGCCCTTGTTCTTGAACGCGGACCCGCACAGGACCGGGAAGGCCTCGCCGGCGATGACGAGCTTGCGGATCCCGGACTTGATCTCCGCGATCGTCAGCTCCTCGCCACCGAGGTACTTCTCGAGCAGCTCCTCGTCAGCCTCCGCGACGGCCTCGATGAGGTCGCTGCGGTACTGCTCGGCCTTCTCGAGAAGGTCGGCCGGGATCTCCTCGGTGTCGTACGCCTCGCCGAGCTTGGTCTCCCCGTGCCAGACGAGGGCCTTCATCTCGAGCAGGTCGACGACGCCGGTGAAGTCGTTCTCCGAGCCGATCGGGAGCTGGATGACCAGCGGCTTCGCCTTGAGGCGGTTGATGATGGTGTCGACGGTGAAGTAGAAGTCCGCGCCGAGCTTGTCCATCTTGTTGACGAAGCAGATGCGCGGCACGTTGTACTTGTCCGCCTGGCGCCACACCGTCTCCGACTGCGGCTCCACGCCCTCCTTGCCGTCGAAGACGGCGACGGCGCCGTCGAGCACGCGCAGGGAGCGCTCGACCTCGACCGTGAAGTCGACGTGGCCGGGCGTGTCGATGATGTTGATCTGGTTGTTCTTCCAGTAGCAGGTCGTCGCGGCCGACGTGATCGTGATGCCGCGCTCCTGCTCCTGCTCCATCCAGTCCATCGTCGACGCGCCGTCGTGCGTCTCACCGATCTTGTAGTTCACACCCGTGTAGAACAGGATGCGCTCGGTGGTCGTGGTCTTCCCGGCATCGATGTGGGCCATGATGCCGATGTTGCGGACCTTGTTCAGGTCGGTCAGCACGTCAAGTGCCACGGTCTGTTTCCCTCGCTAGGTGGGTTGAGTCGGGGGCGCTGCTCGGACCGGGGTGGCCGGCCGGAGACCCGCCGACGGCCTCGGGGACCATGAGGTCCCCGAGGCCGGTCGGGCGGACTACCAGCGGTAGTGGGCGAAGGCCTTGTTGGACTCCGCCATCTTGTGCATGTCCTCGCGACGCTTGACCGCGGCGCCGAGGCCGTTGCTCGCGTCGAGGATCTCGTTCATGAGGCGCTCCGTCATCGACTTCTCACGACGCGCGCGCGAGTAGTCCGTGAGCCAGCGCAGCGCGAGCGTCGTGGCACGCGCGGGACGCACCTCGACGGGGACCTGGTAGGTCGCGCCACCGACGCGGCGCGAGCGGACCTCGAGCGCGGGGCGGACGTTCTCGAGCGCACGCTTGAGGACGACGACCGGGTCGCCGTCGGTCTTCGCACGGACGCCCTCGAGGGCGCCGTAGACGATCGACTCGGCGGTGGACTTCTTGCCGTCGAGCAGCACCTTGTTGATGAGCTGCGTGACGACGGGCGACCCGTAGACGGGGTCGACGATGAGCGGCCGCTTCGGGGCCGGGCCCTTGCGAGGCATCAGCTCTTCTCCTTCTTGGCGCCGTAGCGGCTGCGGGCCTGCTTGCGGTTCTTCACGCCCTGCGTGTCGAGCGCGCCGCGCACGATCTTGTAGCGCACACCCGGGAGGTCCTTCACACGACCGCCGCGCACGAGCACGATGGAGTGCTCCTGGAGGTTGTGGCCGACGCCGGGGATGTAGGCCGTGACCTCGACCTGGGAGGAGAGCTTCACGCGAGCGACCTTGCGCAGCGCGGAGTTCGGCTTCTTCGGGGTGGTGGTGTACACGCGCGTGCACACACCGCGCCGCTGCGGGGAGCCCTTGAGGGCGGGGGTCTTCGACTTCCCCACCTTCGAGGTCCGCCCCTTGCGGACGAGCTGCTGGATCGTAGGCACTACGTCTCCGTGTCTTCTCGAGCTACCGGGGCTATCCCCGATGGTGGTCGTGCTGGCTGCTGGAGCCGATCGCACGAGGCACCCGCAGCGCGAGACACGCTGCAGCAGCCACCTACCACCGGCTCGATGGTCCGCCCCCCGCCCACGGGCACGAGGCGCCGTCAGGACCGGGATCCGGAGTGCCCGGGCACTCACATCGGCCCGTCCGGAGCCCGCTGCGCGGAGGTGGGAGCGATCAGCTCGCTGACACCGCCCCGCCAGGGACATCACGGAGGGCCCGACGGCGCGGGCACGGTTTACCAGGTTACCTGCCGCCCGGCAGGTAGTCAAAGGAGCAGGTCACCGCCCGCCGTCGGCGGGCGGTGCGCTCCCCCGGGACGCCGAACGGGTGCCCAGCGGCGCCCGCACCCGAGGTGCGGGACGCCGTCGGGCACCCGTCCGGCTGTCGAGGAACGTCAGCGGTAGTCGCCGAAGTCCAGGTCCTCGAGCGGGATCGCCTCGCCGGAGCCCATGCCGAGCGCCGGGAAGTCGATCTCGTCGTAGCCGAAGCTCGGGTAGAGCTCCGTCTTGGCCTGCTCGGTCGGCTCGACCTGGACCTTGGTGTACCGGGGCAGACCGGTACCGGCCGGGATGAGCTTACCGATGATGACGTTCTCCTTGAGGCCGAGGAGCGGGTCGCGACGACCGCTCATCGACGCCTCGGTGAGCACGCGCGTCGTCTCCTGGAAGGAGGCCGCCGACAGCCACGAGTCCGTCGCGAGCGACGCCTTCGTGATGCCCATCAGCTCGGGACGGCCGGAGGCCGGCTGGCCGCCCTCCGCCACCGCGCGACGGTTCGCGTCCTCGAAGCGACCGCGCTCGGCGAGCTCGCCCGGCAGGAGGTGCGAGTCGCCCGAGTCGAGCACGGTCACGCGACGCAGCATCTGCCGCACGATGACCTCGATGTGCTTGTCGTGGATGTCCACGCCCTGGGAGCGGTAGACCTCCTGGACCTCGTCCACCAGGTGCTTCTGCGTGGCGCGCGGGCCGAGGATGCGCAGGACCTTCTTGGGGTCCACCGCGCCCTGGACGAGCTGCGTGCCGACGTTCACGTGGTCGCCGTCCTGCACGAGCAGGCGGGCACGCTTCGTCACCGGGTACGCGATCTCCTCCGAGCCGTCGTCCGGCGTGAGGACCAGACGGCGCGAGCGCTCCGAGTCGTCGATCGCGATGCGGCCCGAGAACTCCGCGATGGGCGCCTCACCCTTGGGGGTGCGGGCCTCGAAGAGCTCCGTGACACGCGGCAGACCCTGCGTGATGTCGTCCGCGGAGGCCACACCACCGGTGTGGAAGGTACGCATCGTCAGCTGGGTGCCCGGCTCACCGATCGACTGGGCGGCGATGATGCCGACCGCCTCGCCGATGTCGACGAGCTTGCCCGTGGCGAGCGACCGCCCGTAGCACTTGGCGCACGTGCCGACGCGCGACTCGCACGTGAGGACCGAGCGGACCTTGGCCTCACGGACGCCCGCGGCCACCGCGGCGTCGATGAGGACGTCGCCCGCGTCGTCGCCGGCCTTGCCGACGACGTTGCCGTCGGGGTCGACCAGGTCGGCCGCGAGGGTGCGCGAGTAGACGCTCGTCTCCACCTTCGGGTGGCGCACGAGCTTGCCCGCGAGCTCCTCCGCGATCGGCAGGGTCAGGCCGCGCTCGGTGCCGCAGTCCTCCTCGCGGACGATGACGTCCTGCGACACGTCCACGAGACGACGCGTGAGGTAGCCCGAGTCGGCGGTCCGCAGCGCGGTGTCCGCCAGACCCTTGCGGGCGCCGTGCGTCGCGATGAAGTACTCGAGGACGGACAGGCCCTCGCGGTAGTTGGACTTGATCGGGCGCGGGATGATCTCGCCCTTCGGGTTCGCCACGAGACCGCGCATACCGGCGATCTGACGGACCTGCATCCAGTTACCACGGGCACCCGAGCCGACCATCCGGTACACGGTGTTGCGGTCGTTCGCCTCGAGGTTCTCGCGCATGACGGAGGCGACCTTGTCCGTCGCCTGGGTCCAGATCTCGATGAGCTCCTGACGGCGCTCGTCGTCCGTGATGAGACCACGGTCGTACTGCTGCTGGACCTTGAGCGCGCGCTCCTCGTGCTGCTCGAGGATGACGGCCTTCTCCTTGGGCGTCGCCACGTCGGAGATCGCGATCGTGACGCCCGAGCGGGTCGCCCAGCGGAAGCCGGCGGCCTTCAGCGCGTCGAGCGAGGCCGCGACCTCGACCTTCGGGTAGCGCTCCGCGAGCTCGTTGACGATCGCCGAGAGGCGCTTCTTGTCGACGACCGAGTTCACGTACGGGTAGTCGACGGGGAGCGTCTCGTTGAACAGCGCGCGACCGAGCGTGGTGTCGAAGAGGATCGGCTGACCCTCCTCCCAGCCCTCGGGCGCCTCGAAGCCGGAGACCGGCGGGACGAGGTCCGTCGTGCGGATCTTCACCTCGGCGTTCAGGTCCAGGGTGCCCTGGTCGAACGCCATGATCGCCTCGGCCACCGAGCCGAACGCGCGGCCCTCGCCCTCGGCGCCCTTGCGGTCGCTCGTCAGGTGGTACAGACCGATGATCATGTCCTGCGAGGGCATGGTCACCGGACGGCCGTCCGACGGCTTGAGGATGTTGTTGCTCGAGAGCATGAGGATGCGGGCCTCGGCCTGCGCCTCCGCGCTCAGGGGCAGGTGGACGGCCATCTGGTCACCGTCGAAGTCCGCGTTGAACGCGGCGCACACGAGCGGGTGCAGGTGGATCGCCTTGCCCTCGACGAGCTGCGGCTCGAACGCCTGGATGCCCAGGCGGTGCAGCGTCGGCGCACGGTTGA
Organism: Cellulosimicrobium sp. E-16; assembly: GCF_049913115.1. Classification (NCBI taxonomy): domain Bacteria; kingdom Bacillati; phylum Actinomycetota; class Actinomycetes; order Micrococcales; family Promicromonosporaceae; genus Cellulosimicrobium; species Cellulosimicrobium sp. E-16. The sequence continues at coordinate 1,265,890 of NZ_CP183974.1, read as the reverse complement.
GCAGCACCGGGTGCTCGGTGATGACCTCTTCGAGCACGTCCCACACGACCGGGCGGGCACGCTCGACCATGCGCTTGGCGCTCTTGATGTTCTGCGCGTGGTTGAGGTCCACGAGCCGCTTCATGACGAACGGCTTGAACAGCTCGAGCGCCATCTGCTTCGGCAGGCCGCACTGGTGCAGCTTGAGCTGCGGGCCGACGACGATGACCGAACGGCCCGAGTAGTCGACACGCTTGCCGAGCAGGTTCTGACGGAAACGACCCTGCTTGCCCTTGAGCATGTCCGAGATGGACTTGAGCGGGCGGTTGCCCGGACCGGTGACCGGACGACCACGGCGACCGTTGTCGAACAGCGAGTCCACGGCCTCCTGGAGCATCCGCTTCTCGTTGTTGACGATGATCTCCGGGGCGCCCAGGTCGAGCAGACGCTTGAGGCGGTTGTTCCGGTTGATCACGCGGCGGTACAGGTCGTTGAGGTCGCTCGTCGCGAAGCGGCCACCGTCGAGCTGCACCATCGGGCGCAGGTCCGGCGGGATGACCGGGACGGCGTCGAGCACCATGCCGGTGGGCGAGTTCGTCGTCGTGAGGAACGCGTTGACGACCTTGAGGCGCTTGAGGGCACGCGTCTTGCGCTGCCCCTTCCCCGAGCGGATGGTCTCGCGCAGGGACTCGGCCTCCGCCTCCAGGTCGAAGTCCTGGAGACGCTTCTGGATCGCCGCGGCGCCCATCGAGCCCTCGAAGTAGGTGCCGTAGCGGTCCTGGAGAGCGCGGTAGAGCATCTCGTCGCCCTCGAGGTCGGCGACCTTGAGGTTCTTGAAGCGGTCCCACACCTGGTCGAGGCGGTCGAGCTGGGCGTCCGCGCGCTTGCGGATCTGCGCCATCTCGCGCTCGGCCGAGTCGCGGACCTTGCGGCGCGCGTCGGCCTTGGCACCCTCGGCCTCGAGCTCGGCCAGGTCGGCCTCGAGCTTCTGGGCACGGGAGTTGATGTCGTTGTCGCGGGCGTCCGCGATCTCCTTCTTCTCCAGGTCGATCTCGTTCTGGAGGTTGGGGAGGTCTTCCTGACGACCCTCGTCGTCGACCGACGTGATCATGTACGCCGCGAAGTAGATGACCTTCTCGAGGTCCTTCGGGGCGAGGTCGAGCAGGTAGCCGAGGCGCGAGGGCACACCCTTGAAGAACCAGATGTGCGTGACGGGGGCGGCGAGCTCGATGTGGCCCATGCGCTCACGACGCACCTTCGAGCGCGTCACCTCGACGCCGCAGCGCTCGCAGATGATGCCCTTGAAGCGCACGCGCTTGTACTTGCCGCAGTAGCACTCCCAGTCCCGGGTGGGGCCGAAGATCTTCTCGCAGAAGAGTCCGTCCTTCTCGGGCTTGAGGGTGCGGTAGTTGATGGTCTCGGGCTTCTTCACCTCACCGTGCGACCACGCACGGATGTCGTCGGCCGTGGCCAGGCCGATACGCAGCTCGTCGAAGACGTTGACGTCGAGCAAGTTGTCCTACTTCCTTCGCCTGCCGGGACCGGCCGTGGCCGGCCCCGACGCCAAAAAGACGGTTGGTGTGGGGGTCGTCGGTGGGAGCGGGGTGACCCGCTCCCACCTGCCCGAGATCAGATCTCGTCGATGCTGGACGCCGCGTTGGGGCGGCGCGACAGGTCGATGCCGAGCTCTTCGGCTGCGCGGTACACGTCGTCGTCCGACTCCCGCATCTCGATGGACACGCCGTCGCTCGAGAGCACCTCGACGTTCAGGCACAGCGACTGCATCTCCTTGAGGAGGACCTTGAAGGACTCCGGGATGCCCGAGTCGGGGATGTTCTCGCCCTTGACGATCGCCTCGTAGACCTTGACGCGACCGGGCACGTCGTCCGACTTGATCGTGAGGAGCTCCTGCAGCGTGTAGGCCGCGCCGTACGCCTCGAGGGCCCACACCTCCATCTCGCCGAAGCGCTGGCCGCCGAACTGCGCCTTACCACCCAGCGGCTGCTGCGTGATCATCGAGTACGGGCCGGTCGAGCGCGCGTGGATCTTGTCGTCGACCAGGTGGTGGAGCTTGAGGATGTACATGTAGCCCACCGACACGGCCTCGGGGAACGGCTCGCCGGAGCGGCCGTCGAAGAGGCGCGCCTTGCCGTCGGCGCCGACCATGCGGTCGCCGTCGCGGTTCGGGATCGTCGTCGAGAGCAGGCCCGTGAGCGCGTCCTCGTGGACGCCGTCGAACACCGGGGTCGCCACGGGGCGGCCGGGCTCAGACGTCGCGGCGATCTCGGGGACGTTCTCCCGCCAGGAGAGGTCCTTGCCCTCGGCGAGCGAGATGTCCCAGCCCTGCTTCGCGACCCACCCGAGGTGCGTCTCGAGGACCTGGCCGACGTTCATGCGGCCGGGGACGCCCAGCGGGTTGAGGACGACGTCGACCGGCGTCCCGTCCGCGAGGAACGGCATGTCCTCGACGGGCAGGATCTTGGAGATGACGCCCTTGTTGCCGTGACGGCCGGCGAGCTTGTCGCCGTCCGTGATCTTGCGGCGCTGCGCGATGTAGACGCGCACGAGCTGGTTCACGCCCGCGGGCAGCTCGTCGCCGTCCTCGCGGTTGAACTCGCGCACGCCGATGACCGTGCCGGACTCGCCGTGGGGCACCTTGAGGGACGTGTCGCGCACCTCGCGCGCCTTCTCGCCGAAGATCGCGCGGAGCAGGCGCTCCTCCGGGGTCAGCTCGGTCTCACCCTTCGGGGTGACCTTGCCGACCAGGACGTCGCCCGCGCCGACCTCGGCGCCGATGCGGATGATGCCGCGCTCGTCGAGGTCCGCGAGGACGTCCTCGGAGACGTTCGGGATGTCCCGCGTGATCTCCTCGGGGCCGAGCTTGGTGTCGCGCGCGTCGACCTCGTGCTCCTCGATGTGGATCGAGGAGAGCACGTCGTCCTGCACGAGACGCTGGCTGAGGATGATCGCGTCCTCGTAGTTGTGGCCCTCCCACGACATGAACGCCACGAGCAGGTTGCGGCCGAGCGCGAGCTCGCCCTCGTCCGTCGCCGGGCCGTCCGCGAGGACGGAGCCGGGCTCGATGCGCTGGCCCTCGTCGACGAGCACGCGCTGGTTGTAGCTCGTGCCCTGGTTGGAGCGGCGGAACTTCGCGATGCGGTAGCTGCCGGTCGTGCCGTCGTCGTTCGCGACGAGCACGAGGTCGGCCGAGACCTCGGTGACGACACCGGGCTTCGACGCGACGACGACGTCGCCCGCGTCGACCGCCGCGCGCCACTCCATGCCGGTCCCGACGAGCGGGGCCTCGGAGCGGACCAGCGGCACGGCCTGGCGCTGCATGTTGGCACCCATGAGGGCGCGGTTGGCGTCGTCGTGCTCGAGGAACGGGATGAGCGCGGTCGCGACCGACACCATCTGGCGCGGCGAGACGTCCATGTAGTCCACCTGGGCGCCGGGCACGATCTCGACCTCGCCGCCCTTGGTGCGCACGAGCACCCGCTCGTCCGCGAAGGAGCCGTCGACGTTGAGCACCTGGTTCGCCTGCGCGATGACGTGGCGGTCCTCGTCGTCGGCCGTGAGGTAGACGACCTCGTCGGTGACCTTGCCCGCCTCGACCTTGCGGTACGGCGTCTCGATGAAGCCGAACGGGTTGATGCGCCCGTACGACGCGAGCGAGCCGATCAGACCGATGTTCGGGCCCTCAGGGGTCTCGATCGGGCACATGCGGCCGTAGTGCGACGGGTGGACGTCACGGACCTCCATGCCGGCGCGGTCGCGCGACAGACCACCCGGGCCGAGGGCCGAGAGACGACGCTTGTGCGTCAGGCCCGCGAGGGGGTTGTTCTGGTCCATGAACTGCGAGAGCTGCGACGTGCCGAAGAACTCGCGGATGGACGCCACGACCGGGCGGATGTTGATGAGCGTCTGCGGCGTGATCGCCTCGACGTCCTGCGTCGTCATGCGCTCGCGCACGACGCGCTCCATCCGGGACAGGCCCGTGCGGACCTGGTTCTGGATGAGCTCGCCGACCGCGCGGATGCGACGGTTGCCGAAGTGGTCGATGTCGTCCGTCTCGACGCGCACCTCGACGGCCTCGCCGTTCCGGGTGCCCGGGATGGACGCGTGGTCGGCGTGCAGGGCCGCGAGGTACTTGATCGTCGCGACGACGTCCGAGACGGAGAGCGTGGAGTCCGTGAGCGGCGCGTCGATGCCGAGCTTCTTGTTCGCCTTGTAGCGGCCGACCTTCGCCATGTCGTAGCGCTTCGGGTTGAAGTAGAAGTTCTCGAGCAGCGCGCGGCCGGCCTCGACGGTCGGCGGCTCGCCCGGGCGGATCTTGCGGTACAGGTCGACGAGGGCCTCGTCCTGCGTGTGGACGTGGTCCTTCTCGAGCGTGTCGAGCACCGACGGGAAGTCGGCGAACTGCTCGCGGATCTCCGACTCGGTCAGGCCGAGCGCCTTGAGCAGCACCGTGACGGACTGCTTGCGCTTGCGGTCGACGCGCACGCCGACGGCGTCGCGCTTGTCGATCTCGAACTCGAGCCAGGCGCCGCGCGAGGGGATGATCTTCGCGGAGAAGATGTCCTTGTCGCTCGTCTTGTCGGCCGCGCGCTCGAAGTAGACGCCGGGCGAGCGGACGAGCTGGGAGACGACGACGCGCTCGGTGCCGTTGATGATGAAGGTGCCGCGCTCGGTCATGAGCGGGAAGTCGCCCATGAAGACCGTCTGGCTCTTGATCTCACCGGTGTTGTAGTTGACGAACTCCGCGGTGACGAAGAGCGGCGCGGCGTACGTGAAGTCCTTCTCCTTGCACTCGTCGGCCGTGTACTTCGGCGGCTCGAAACGGTGATTGGAGAACGACAGCGACATCGAGGACCCGAAGTCCTCGATCGGGGAGATCTCCTCGAAGATCTCCTCGAGGCCCGACGTCGAGGGCACGTCCTGGCGGCCGGCCGCGGCCGCGGCGGCGACACGCGCCTGCCACGCCTCGTTGCCGAGGAGCCAGTCGAAGCTCTCGGTCTGGAGGCCCAGCAGGTCAGGGACCTCGAGGGGCTCGTAGATCTTGGCGAAGGAGAGGCGACGCGATGCGGTGCGGTTCGCGATGGCGTCGGCGGTCGGAGCAGAAGGGGTGCGCGAGGCAGCCAAGAGGGGTCCTTCCCTGCAGATCGAAAGAACGCTGCACCGCCGGGCTGGACACGATCACCGCCGCCACGACACCTCGCGGACGCGCACGTACGTCGACGAGGGGGTCGGGGGTATATGAGATCGGGGGCACAGGACAGCGCAAAGCGTGAGCATAGCCCAACACGCATCGCAACACAACCCCGGGGCGTGCGACCCCGCCCGGAACCAGACGCCTGCACGTCTCACCGGTACTCGCGCGGGCCTCGTCGCCCGCCTCCGACCCGTCTCGCGGGTCGCGAACCTGCTGCCGTCGACCTCGCTGTCCTGCGTCGTCGACCCGCACATGGTGGCACACTCGTGGCCGTTCCGTGAAGCCGGTGCGCCCGTCCGGGTGCCCGACGACGTGCTCGCCCACATCTGCGCCGCGCTCCCCCGCCCACCCACGCCCTCGGGCGGCAGGAACGACGACGAGGCCCGCACCCCGGGCGGGGTGCGGGCCTCGTGCGGCGTGCTGACCGGTCCCGTCAGGACGGGACCGGCGAGATCACTTGAGGGTGACCGTGGCGCCGGCGCCCTCGAGGGCAGCCTTGGCCTTCTCGGCCGTCTCCTTGTTCGCGCCCTCCAGGACCGGCTTCGGGGCACCGTCCACGAGGTCCTTGGCCTCCTTCAGGCCGAGGGACGTGAGCGCGCGCACCTCCTTGATGACCTGGATCTTCTTGTCGCCGGCAGCCTCGAGGATGACGTCGAACTCGTCCTTCTCCTCCTCGGCGGGGGCGTCGCCCGAGCCACCCGCGGGGGCAGCGACCGCGACGGCGGCGGGGGCGGCGGCGGTGACCTCGAAGGTCTCCTCGAAGGCCTTCACGAACTCGTTGAGCTCGATGAGGGTGAGCTCCTTGAACTGCTCGATGAGCTCGTCGGTGCTGAGCTTCGCCATGATGGCGTTCCTTTCGGTCGGTGCTCGGCAGCGGCCCGGTGCGGGCCTGCCAGAAGCGGGGTGTGTGCTTGCGCTGCGTGGATCACGAGACCGGGGCGAGCCCCGGGCGCGGGATCAGGCGGCAGCGCCCTCCGATTCCTGCTTCTGACGCAGGGCATCGATGACGCGGGCGGCCTGGGCGGTGTTCGCGGTGAAGACGTAGGCAGCCTGGAAGAGCTTGGCCTTCATCGCGCCGGCCGCCTTGGCCAGCAGGACCTCGCGGGACTCGAGGTCCGCGAGCTTCGTGACCTCCGCGGCGGTCAGGGGGCGCCCGTCGAGGACACCACCCTTGATGACCAGCGCGGGGTTCGCCTTGGCGAAGTCACGCAGACCCTTGGCAGCCTCGACCGGGTCCCCGGTGACGAAGGCGATTGCCGACGGGCCCTGCAGGTCGGCGTCGAGTCCCTCGACACCGGCCTCCTTGGCCGCGATAGCGGTCAGCGTGTTCTTCACCACGGCGTAGGTTGCGTTGCCGCTGAGCGACCGACGCAGCTGCTTGAGCTGCGCGACGGTGAGCCCGCGGTACTCGGTCAGCACGGCAGCGTTCGAGTCGCGGAACTTGTCCGAGATCTCGGCGACTGCGGCTGCCTTGTCCGGCCTCGCCATGGCAATCCTTCCGGTGGTGGTACCACCGGCGTCCGTCCCGGAACGAGAAAGAGCCCCGCGCAGGCGCGGGGCTCGCAGTCGCACGCACGGCGGGGCCGGGCGGACGTCGTCGATTCGCTACCTGCGCTGGCCTCCACCTCGTGGTGGGACTTCGATCCGTCACGTCCTGCAGACGGAGTCTGCAGGCAGCGTCGGACGACCGGCGGTCTTGGGTACACGCCCATCGTACGGGACGACGGCGGGTGCTCCAAACCGCGGCACGCGACAGACGCGCGACGAGGCCCCCGGCGCGCGGTGCGCCGGGGGCCTCGGGAACACGTCAGACCGCGACGCGCGCGAAGCCGCGACCCGCAGGCTTCTGCACGTGCGGCTGCGTGTACGGCGTCGGCAGGATACCCGCCGCCAGCGTCCAGTCGTGCGGCTGACCGTACGGCGTCGGCAGGACACCGGTCGCCGACTTCTGCAGCGGCGTGCTGTACGGCGTCGGCAGCACACCGGTCGCCGACGTCTGCAGCGGCGTGCTGTACGGCGTCGGCAGCACACCGGTCGCCGACGTCTGCAGCGGCGTGGTGTACGGCGTCGGGAGCTCGCCGAGCGCCGACGCCCCGGTCGCGAGACCGCCGGTCAGCAGCGCCGAGGCCATCAGGACGGTCGTGAGACGAGCAAGCGAACGCTTCATCATTCCCCCAGCAAGAACGGATAGATGCCGCAGATGCGACTGTCCCGACGCTATCGACGAAACGTGCGCCAGGTCCACGGTCGTCTCGGAGTCCGGGAGGTTGTTACACGGTGACTTCAGACGACGAGCGGGCCGAAGCAGACGAGCGGGACAGGCTCGGGCTCGTCGGCGATCGCACGAGCGAGCGCCGTCCCGGGCATGGCGCCGTCGCGCAGCTCGGCGTGGAGCGACGGCATGACGCGCGCGGCGACGTCGTCGCGCAGCGGGGCCACGCTCGCGATCACGGCGCGCGCGCCGAGCCGCAGCAGGACGCTCGTCAGGCCGAGCGACTCGCCGCCGATGCGTGGCGTCGAGAGCCCCACCTCGCACGCCGACAGGACGACCACCACGCCGTGCAGGTCGATGCCGTCGAGCTCGTGCGCGAACAGCGGGCCGTCGGCGAGGCGCAGCGAGGAGAAGAGCGGGTTGTCGGTCTCGTGCGTCCCGTGCGCAGCGAGGTGCACGACCCCCACCGACCGGAGCCCCTCGACCACGGCCCCGCACGTGGCGCCCTCTCCCGCGAGTGCCTCGGCACCCTCCCACACGGACGCGACGAGCTTGGCCTCCGCGCCCGAGAACCGTAGCCCCGGGCCGGCGACGACGAGCGCGTCGTCCGCTCGGCGGACGGGCTCCCCACAGCGCAGGTCGACCCAGGAGTTCGCCCACGTCCGCCGGCCCCGCCGTGAGGGCAACGAGGCCCACGGGAGCGCGAGCAGGAGGTCGCGTGCGGCGAGGTGCAGGTCGCCCTCGGCCTCCAGGGGGACGACCAGGGCGTCGTCGAGCGCGGCGAGCGTACGCGTGAGCGACCCGACCGCCGCCTCCCGCATCGGGACGGGGATGAGCACGTTCGAGAGCACCGCGAAGTCGGCCCGGGCGCGGCGCACCTGCTCCGAGACCGCCGTGCGCGACGCGAGCCGCACGAGCCGCGTCCGCTCTGCGGAGACGCGGACCGCGAGCACGTCGTCGCCGTCGAGCACCAGGTCGGCGACGACCGCCGCCGACCCGGAGGCGCCGAGCGCTGCGCGCAGCCGGCGCTCCGTCGCGGCGACCGGGGTCGTGGCACCTCCCCCGTGCTGCCACGCGCGCCGTCGCGCGTCGTCCTGCAACCGACGCGCCGCTCGCAGGTGGTCCTGTCGTCGGGCGAGGTGCGCCGGGTCCGAGGGAGCTCCGAGAGCACGTGCCACCTCGACCTCGCGACGTGCTGCGGCGAGGAGGTCCGCGAGGACCGGGTCCGACGGCGGTCGCACGCGGCCCGTGCCCGCGAACGCCGCACGACCGCGCTCGACCGCGTCGAAGATGGTTCCCGGTCGCCGCGTCCGCAGCGCCGCCTCGACGTCGACGTTGCCGAGCCGGACCCCGTGCACCGCAGACGCCGTCACGGCATCGACGGAGCCGAGCCGCGCGCGGTGCTCGGCGAGGGCCGACTGCCCGCGACGAACCGCCCGCACACCGCCGCGACGGTCCCCGGCCACGAACGCGAGCTGGGCGAGGACGGCCTCGTGCTGCAACCGCACGGGAAGCGGGGCGCGGTCGAGTCGCGCGGGGACCTCCGCGAGAACGTCCTGAGCGGCCGGGACGTCGCCCGAGGACACGAGCCACTCGGCGGCGAGGAGCCGCGCAGGGATCGTCACGCCAAGGCCCGCGACGCTGCCGAGCGCGCCGCCCTCGCGCGCGAGGGCGAGCGCCCAGGTCGCGTGCCGCCGTGCCGTCGTCGGTGTCACGTCGTCCGCGCGGTGCTCCGTGAGCGCCGCCTGCAGCTCCGCGACGCGGGCGCGCAGCATCCACGGGGCGTTTCCGAGCTGGTCGAACCGGCGCGAGGCCGAGCGCGCGAGCCGACGGGCGTCGGCGTACCGGCGCAGGCCGAGCACGACCCGCGACCGCACGAGATCCACCTCCGCGAGGTCGCGCACCATGCGGTAGCGCACGAGATGCTCTCGTGCCTCACGGAGTGCGTCGTCCGCCTCCGTGAGGAGCCCGGCGTCGAGCAGGACCTGCGCCCGATCGATCAACCCGACCGCGGCGTGCCGTTCCGGCGCCTCCACCGCCGCCTCGTCCATCGCCCTCAGCGCGGCAGGGAGGTCTCCGTGCAGGTACTCGGCGTACCCGAGGTTGTGGCGTGCCTTCGAGGCGACCAGGACGTCGTCACGCGCCAGCGCCAGGTCCACGGCACGCGAGAGGTCGTCCGTGGCTCCCGGGATGTCACCGAGCTCGAGCCGGAGCGATCCGCGGTTGAGCAGGAGGACGGGGACCTCGGGCGCGCTCAGGTCGACCACCCCCGTCAGTCCGCGGTCCATGGCACGCACCGCCTCGACCGCTCGGCCCGCACGGTGGAGCAGCAGGCCACGCTGTCCGTGCACGAGCACGAGCAGGCCCGGCGCCTGCGCACCGGAGACCGACTCGGCGGTCGACAGGTACCCGAGGGCCTCCTCGATGCTCCCCGAGTGCTCGGCGACGCACTGCGCGAGGCCGACGAGCGAGCGCACCTGGACATAGACGTCCGGAGCGTCGCCCGCGGCCTCGCGCAGGAGCGCTCGGTAGTGGCGTGCCGCGACCGCGAACCGCCCCTGGGCGTTGAGCGCGGCCGCGACGGCGAGGCGGTCTCTCAGAACGCTCTCACCGGCCACGTCACCCTCACCCCGTCGGTTGCTCCTCGGTCGGGACCAGTCCCGTCGACAGGGTAATGGCACCCCACAACCAGGCGCACCGCGCAGGGTCTCCGGCGCCCGGTGCGGAGAGCTCCGGGTCCGGGTCCGGTCGTCCCGACGCGGCGTCGAGCAGATGCGACGCGAGCTCCCCGGCCAGGACCGGCGCGGCGAACGACGTACCGCTCCATGCCGCGAACCCTCCCTGGAAGCCCTCCGGATCGATCGTGGCCCGGCGTCCTGGCCCCCAGAGCTCGTCGACCGAGCGCGACGGTGCCACGGCGCCGTCGATCGTCGTCGGAGCGGTGGACACGAGCGAGGCACCGGGTCGCGTGCAGGTGACCCACGGACCGTCGTTGCTGAAGAGCGCCACCGTCCCGTCAGGGTTGGTCGCACCGACGGTCAGGACGGGCGGCTCGTCCCGGAGCAGCTTCTCGCCGGGCAGCGGCACCGGCGGCACCTGCTTGCGGTCGAGACGGGGAGCGAAGGCGGCAGGGTAGCTCGGGCGGGTCTGCCCGTCGTTGCCGGAGGACACGACGACCAGGACACCGTAGCGCCGCAAGGCCTTCAGCAGGGCCCCGAACGGAGCGTCGAACGCCGCGTCCTCCGGGCGCTCGTGGTAGTAGCCCAGCGAGAGGACGACCACGTCGACGGGCGCGTAGTCCGGTCGGCCGACGAGCCCCAGCACGTGCCAGAGAAGCAGGCGGCGGAGCGACCGCAGGAGCTCACGCTCGGGGACGACCCCCGACCCCCCGTAGAGCCGCGGCGCGAGGATCACCGCGTCGGGGCACTTCTGGTGCACGAGCCCCGCGATGAAGGTCCCGTGGCCCGCGACCGGGTCCAGCGGCCCGGTCAGGGGCGCGACCGAGACGCCTCCGATCTCCGGGTCCTCGTAGGCGTACTCGGTCTCCGGCAGCACGGAGAGCGGCTCGCCGAGCAGCATCGGCTCGCGGTCCACGATCTGCCCACGGCGCTCCAGGTCCTTGTCGAACCAGGGGTGTGCTCCGACACCGGTGTCGAGGACGGCGACCACGGGGCGGCGGGTCCCGTCAGACCCGACGAAGCGGTCGTCCGACGGGCCGAGCGCGCGCCGCGGGACGGGACCGACCCAGTTGACCGGTGTACGGCCCCCGGACCCCGCCGCCGCGTACTCGGCCGTGCCCGCGAAGGGCAGGCCCTGGGTGTAGGGCAGACCCTGCGTGTACGGCAGACCCTGGGTGTAGGGCAGACCCTGCGTGTACGGCAGACCCTGGGTGTACGGCAGCCCCTGCGTGTAGGGGAAGGGCTGCACGTACGGCTGGCCGCCGATGAACGGCGACGGCGCGATCATGTGGTCCAGCGCGAGGCGAGGGCTGCACCTGTCGTCAGGGCACAGCCTGCCCTGGAGCTCCTCGATCAACGACCACGCGTCAGGCAGTTCGCCCTGGCGGTCGTCCCGGTACGTCAGGCGGACCGAGTATCCGAAGACGCGAAGAAGGTCCGCCGTCGTCTCCCGGTCCAGTCCTGCCCGGCGCACCAGCTCCGCGTCGTGGAGGCTCTCCTCCTGGACGTCGACCCGGAGGCCGCGTCGCTCCGCGGCAGCCTCGAGCCACCGGAGCGAGCGGTTTCCCTCACGGTCGAACGGGGACTCCGGGACGAGGATCCGGTCACCGACGTACCAGGTCGGGTGGGGAGACGGCTTCCCCGCGCGACGAGGCGCCGAGACGGGGTCGATGGTCCGGGTGCGCCACTGCAGCCGGCTCGGACGGTCGCCGTAGTACCGACCGCCCTCCGGCGTCGGTTCGGTGGGCTGGTCTGGGGTCTCGCTCACGTGCTCCTCCTCGAGGGATGACGTTCAGTCGGTGCCGCGGGCGTCGTCGTCGACGGACAGCGGCTCGCGCGCGGGGGCGCGGAAGGAATGGGGGTCGGGACGTCGTCGCGCCGCGGGCGAGAGAGGTCGCCCGCGGCACGACGACGGCTACAGCTCGATGACCGGGGTGCTCACGGCGCCGCCGGCACCGTCGGCACGGCGCACGACGAGGCTCGCCGGGCCGCGGTCCACGGCGTCGAAGACGAAGCGGCCGTCGCCGTCGCTCGTCGTCTCGCTCACGGACCCGGGGCGGTGCAGCTCGACGCGCAGCGCCGTCGCCGGGGCGGCCCAGCCGTCGATGCGGATGCGGCCGTCGTCGGTCGGCGACAGCGAGATCATGACCGTGACGGACTCGGAGGTGAACGTGATGGTGCGCGCCTCGACGGGTGGCGCGTCGCCCCGCACGGACATCTCGGGGACCTGGACGTACTCCAGCTCCATGACCTCGGCCTCGAGACCCGCGAGGGTGATCGCGAACAGCGACCGCTCCACGAGGCCGTCGGGCACGGGGTCGATCTCCTCGGCGATGCGCGCCAGCTCCGCGAGCAGCGCGAGGTCGACGGCGTCGAGCGGCTCGTCGGGGCTGTGCGTCGGCTCGGTGCTCATGATGCTTCCCACGATTCCCCCTGGTCGTCGATGATGTCGCGCAGCTTGGCGAGGCAGCGGCCGCGCGTGGAGCCGATGCTCCCGACGGGCATGCCGATCGCGGCCGAGATGGCCTTGTAGTCGGGTCGGTCGGCGAGCGACACGAGCCGCAGGAGCCGCCGGCAGCGGTCCGGCAGCTGGTCCAGCGCGGCCCACAGCGTGCGGTCGCGCTCGTTGCGGAGCACCTCGACGTCAGGCGTCGGGTCTCCCGAGGGCAGCTCCGGCACGCCCTCGTCCGTGTCGTCGGGGAGCTCGGTGCGGCGCTTCGCCTCGTCGCGGTGCTTGCGCACGGCCTCCCACGCGGCGCGCTTGGCCGTGATGAGCAGCCACTTCAGGACGGCGTGCGGCTCCTTGATGGTCATCGCGTTGCGCACGAGGGCGACCCACACGGTCTGGACGATGTCGTCGGCCTGCTCGCGCTCGACGCCCTGGGCGCGCACCGTGTGCCACAGCAGCGGCGTCGCCTCGCGGACGAACTCGCCGAGGGCGTGGGGGCGACCGTCCCGGTACTCGAGGAGTGCGAACGCACCCCGGTCCCCCAGGCTCAAGCCGGGTTCGTCGGTGTCGGCCACCTCGTCGGTCGTTCTCGTCATGGGGGGCACCGTCCTCGGCGCGCTCGTCCGGTCAGGCATCAGCGGGGGGTCCCCGGAAGCGCCTGATTCTAGGGCCGGGCCGGTGGGGTCGACAACCATCGTCACTGGTCACACCCCTCCTGGCTCGTGCGGCTGCGTCCCATCTCGCTCCTTCGACACGCGAGTCGGAGCGTCGGGCCGACACTCCTCCACCCGGACAAGAGGGCCGGGCCGCCCGTCTGATACATCCGTCGCCCACGGGTCTGCGCGACGCCGCCTACAGGCTCAGGATCGCCGTCCGGCGGGGTCGCCGTCTAGGTGTTCCCCCGTATGCGAGGCCCGGGAACTGCCGGGGAATCCCTCATGCCGCGGCGCGGCGCGGGCTCCTAGCGTGCAGACGACCCCTGCACCCACCGCGGGTGCGGACCGGCGGGGCGCGACGTCGCGGCCCGCCCGAGCACGAGGAGCACTTCCGTGAGAACAGTCCTCTCCGGCCGCACGCGCGGCCGCACCGGGCGCGCGCTGCGCGCCCTCGCCACCATCGCCGCCGCCGCGACCGTCGCCGCGGGCGGTGCCCTCGCCGCCGCGCCCGCGACCGCGGCGCCCGCGCCGGCCGTCGCTGCGCCCGCCGCCGCGGCGGCGGGCAGCACGCAGTGGCTCACCGGCTACTGGCACAACTTCGACAACGGCTCGGTGACGATGCGCCTGTCGGAGATCCCGCAGGCGTACAACCTCGTCGCGATCGCCTTCGCCGACAACCTGACCGGCACGCCGGGCGGCATCACGTTCAACCTCTCCAGCGCGGAGCTTGGCGGCTACACGGAGGCCCAGTTCAAGGCCGACATCGCGACGATCCGCTCGCAGGGCCGCAAGGTCGTGCTCTCCGTCGGCGGCGAGAAGGGCAACGTCATCGTCTCCAACGCGACGGAGGCCAAGAACTTCGCGGACACCGCGTACGGGCTCATGCAGAAGTACGGCTTCGACGGCGTCGACATCGACCTCGAGCACGGCATCAACGCGACGTACATGTCGAGCGCGCTGCACCAGCTCTCCGCGAAGGTCGGTCCGAACCTCATCCTGACGATGGCGCCGCAGACGATCGACTACCAGGCGACGAGCATGGGGTACTACCAGCTCACCCTGGCGATCAAGGACATCCTCACGATCGTCAACACCCAGTACTACAACTCGGGCTCGATGATGGGCTGCAACCAGCAGGTCTACTCGCAGGGCACCGTCGACTTCCTCACCGCGCTGACCTGCATCCAGCTCGAGATGGGGTTGCGCCCCGACCAGGTCGGCATCGGCGTGCCCGCGGTCCAGAAGGCCGCCGGGGGCGGCTACCAGCCGCTCGCCAACGTCGTGAAGGCCGTCGACTGCCTCGAGGTCGGCACCGGCTGCGGAGCCTTCAAGCCCGCGAAGCCGTACGGCAAGATCGGCGGCGTCATGACCTGGTCGATCAACTGGGACAAGACGAACAGCTACCAGGTCGCGTCCGTCATCGGCTCGCGCCTGGCCAGCGGCCCGACCACGCCGACGGACCCGACGGACCCCACCGACCCCACGGACCCGACCGACCCCACGGACCCGGGCACCTGCACCGCCCCGGCGTGGTCCGCGTCCGCCGTGTACACGGGCGGCAACCGCGTCTCCCTCCAGGGCCACACCTACGAGGCGAAGTGGTGGACGACGAACGAGAACCCGACGCAGAGCGGGCAGTGGGGCGTCTGGAAGGACCTCGGCGCCTGCTGACCCGGTCCTCCCGCTGAGACGACGACGGCGCGGCACCCTCGCAGGGTGCCGCGCCGTCGTGCGTGGTGCGGGTGTGGACCACCCGCGGGAGGACTGCCGTCAGGCGGCGTCGTCCTCGAGCAGCTTCGTCGTCTTGGACTGGTCCAGCGGGATGCCGGGGCCCATCGTCGTCGTCAGCGTGGCCTTGGTGATGTAGCGGCCCTTCGAGGACGACGGCTTGAGACGCAGGACCTCTTCGAGGGCCGCCGCGTAGTTCTCCACGAGCGCCTTCTCGTCGAACGAGACCTTGCCGATGATGAAGTGCAGGTTCGCGTGCTTGTCGACGCGGAACTCGATCTTGCCGCCCTTGATGTCGGACACGGCCTTCGCCACGTCCATCGTCACGGTGCCGGTCTTCGGGTTCGGCATGAGACCACGGGGACCGAGCACCTTGCCCAGGCGGCCGACCTTGCCCATGAGGTCCGGCGTCGCCACGGCGGCGTCGAAGTCGGTGTAGCCACCGGCGACCTTCTCGATGAGGTCGTCGCCGCCGACCTCGTCGGCACCGGCCGCACGGGCCTCCTCCGCCTTCGCGGCGTTCGCGAAGACGATGACACGGGCCGTCTTGCCCGTGCCGTGGGGCAGGTTGACCGTGCCACGGACCATCTGGTCCGCCTTGCGCGGGTCGACACCCAGGCGGAAGACGACCTCCACGGTCGCGTCGTACTTGACCGACGACGTCTCCTTGGCGAGGCGGACCGCCTCGAGCGGCGCGTAGAGACGCTCGCGGTCGATCTTCTCCTCGGCGTTGCGGTACGCCTTGCTGCGCGTTGCCATCTGCTTCTCCTTCTGCAGTCGTGGTCAGCGGGTCCGCGCGGACCCTGCCACCGTCGTCCGCGAGGTGCGGATCGACGTCGTGCCCGAGGCCGGCACGCGGTGCGTGCCGGCCTCGGTTCGTCGTCCGGGGCGCCTCGAGCGTCCGGGACAGACGTGGTCTGTCGTCAGCCCTCGACGGTGATGCCCATCGAGCGGGCCGTGCCGGCGATGATCTTCGACGCGGCGTCGAGGTCGTTCGCGTTGAGGTCCTCGAGCTTGGTCTGGGCGATCTCACGCACCTGGTCGGCGGTGATCTTCGCGACCTTGACGGTGTGCGGCGTGGCCGAGCCCTTCTGCACGCCCGCGGCCTTCTTGATGAGCTCCGCGGCCGGCGGGGTCTTCGTCACGAACGTGAACGAACGGTCCTCGTAGACCGTGATCTCCACGGGGATGACGTTGCCGCGCTGCGACTCGGTCGCCGCGTTGTAGGCCTTGCAGAACTCCATGATGTTGACGCCGTGCTGACCGAGCGCGGGGCCGATCGGCGGAGCGGGCGTCGCCGCACCGGCCTGGATCTGGAGCTTGATGAGGCCGGAGACCTTCTTCTTGGGAGGCATGACTCTTCCCTGTCTTTCTTCTCGTGGACCGACGCCGTGGGCGATGACCCGGTTGCAGTGTTTCCTGAGGTGCTGCGCTCACGAACCGCACGGCCTGTGCCGTGCGGTTCGCGTCAGATCTTGGCGACCTGGTTGAACGACAGCTCGACCGGGGTCTCCCGGCCGAAGATGGAGACGAGGACCTTGAGCTTCTGGTTCTCGACGTTGATCTCGGAGATCGTGGCGGGCAGCGTGTCGAACGGTCCGTCCGTGACGGTGACCGACTCGCCGACCGTGAAGTCGACCTCGACGGGAGCCTTCGCGGTGGCCTGGGCAGGCTTGCCGGGCTCCGGGGCGGGTGCCAGCATCGGCGCGAGCATCGAGAAGACCTCGTCGAGCGTCAGCGGCACGGGCTGGTGGGTGTGGCCGACGAAGCCGGTGACACCGGGCGTGTGGCGCACGGCGCCCCACGACTCGTCGGTGAGGTCCATGCGGACGAGGACGTAGCCGGGGATGCGCACGCGTCGGACGATCTTCTTCTGCGCGTTCTTGATCTCGGCCACCTCCTCCATGGGGACCTCGATCTGGAAGATGTAGTCCTCCATGTTCAGGCTCTGGATGCGGTTCTCCAGGTTGGCCTTCACACGGTTCTCGTAGCCCGCGTAGGAGTGGATGACGTACCAGTCGCCGAGCTGCGAGCGCAGCGTGCGCTTGAACTCCGCGACCGGGTCCTCGATGACGTCGCCGTCCTCGTCGACCGGGCGCTCGTCCTCCGACGCCTCGTCGTCCGACGCGTCCTCGTCCGAGGCGTCCTCGTCGACCGTCTCGTCAGCCTCGTCGACCGCCGGGACGTCCGTGGTCTCCTCGACGTCGTCCTGGGCACCCTCGGGCTGCGTCGGGTCGACGTTCTCCGTCTGGTCCAGCGACTCCTGGGACACGAACGAACCTGCTTTCTGACGAACTGCTCGATGACTTCTTCTGGAAGCGCCGACGGCGCCCCGAGGGGCGCCGGCTGCCGTGGTGAGGCCCGGCGTGACCGGGCGGAGGTGCGCTCGCTAGCCGAAGACCCACATGACGGCCTTGCCGATCCCGAGGTCGAGCACGGTCACGAATGCCATGACCACGACCACGAAGACCAGGACCACCGTCGTGTAGGTGATGAGCTCCGAGCGCGTCGGCGTGACGACCTTGCGGAGCTCGGCGACCACCTGGCGCACGAACAGGGCGATGCGCGCGAAGATGTTGGGCTTCTTGTCCGCGGACGGACCGCCCTTCTTCTTCACCTCGTCGGCGCGTGCGCCGCCTGCACCCACGGCCTCTGACGGCGATTCGCTCACTCGTTCTTCCCCATCGCTCACGTACGGGACCTGCTCGAACCCTCGGTGCGACCCGGTGCCGGGCCGCGCGCGGTTCCCGGGAAGGTCCCACGAGAGCCACGCCGTGCAGGGTAGACAGGACTCGAACCTGCAACCTGCGGTTTTGGAGACCGCTGCGCTACCAATTGCGCCACTACCCTTCGTGCTCGACGACGCCGTACGAGCCCCCGGCCCCGGGACGAAACACGTCTCACGGGCGCGGACCAGCGTGGCGGGCGTCAACCACCGAGGGATCACTGTACGCGACGCGAGGCCCCTGGTCGAACCGCCGTCCACCGATCGGTGGACACGAGGTCCGGACGAACGGCCGTCGCGGGCGACGGGACCCCGCCGCCAGGCTGGTCCCATGACGACGACACCCCTCCCCACCGGCTCCCGCACCGCCGGTCCCGGGTCGAGCGGCCCGGCCGTGGACGTGCGCGGCCTGCGCAAGCGCTACGGCGCCAAGCAGGCGGTCGACGGCGTCGACCTGCGGGTCGAGCGCGGCGAGATCTTCGCCGTCCTCGGACCCAACGGCGCCGGCAAGACCACGACCGTCGAGATCCTCGAGGGCTTCCGACGCCGCGACGCGGGCGAGGTCCGCGTGCTCGGCGAGGACCCGCAGACCGCGGGCCGCGCGTGGCGCTCGCGCATCGGCGTCGTGCTCCAGGACTCGCGGGACCAGGCCGAGCTCACGGTCGCCGAGATCGTCCGGCACTTCGCGACGTTCTACCCCGCGCCGCGCGACCCGGACGAGGTGATCGACGCCGTCGGGCTGCGGGAGAAGGCCCGGACCCGCACGCGCCAGCTCTCCGGCGGCCAGCGGCGGCGGCTGGACGTCGCGCTCGGCATCGTCGGGCGTCCGGAGCTGCTGTTCCTCGACGAGCCGACGACCGGGTTCGACCCGCAGGCCCGCCGCGCGTTCTGGGCGCTGGTCCGCTCGCTGCGAGAGGACGGCACGACGATCCTGCTCACCACGCACTACCTGGACGAGGCCGCGCACCTGGCCGACCGCGCCGCCGTCGTGCGCGCGGGCCGGGTCGTCGCGCTCGACGCGCCCGACCGCCTCGGGGGCCCGGGCGCGCGCCGGCCGGAGGTCCGCTGGCTCGACGACGGTGCCTGGCGGTCGGAGCGCACCGACTCCCCCACCGCGCTCGTCGCGTCCCTCGCCGCGCGGTACGCGGGACCCGACGGCGAGGTCCCCGGCCTCGCGGTGACCCGCCCGAGCCTGGAGGACGTCTATCTCGAGCTCATCGGCGAGCCGGCCACGGCGCCCGCCGCCGCGCCGGCCCGCACGACCGCACCCGGATCCCTCGACGCACCCGCCGAGGACCCCACACCCGACGGCACGACCGCCGTCGTCCCCGAGGATGCCCGCCCGTGACCACCGCCCGGCCCACGCGCTCCGCCCGGCCCGCCGCCCTGCCCGGCGCCGGACGGCTCGGGATCGAGCGCACCCGCGCCGAGCTGCGCGCGTTCTTCCGCGAGCGCGACGCCGTGATCTTCATCTTCACGTACCCGCTCATCATGCTCGCGATCTTCGCGACGGTGTTCGACGGGCAGGACCAGGGCACGGCCGGGTACTCCGTGCCGTTCGCGCAGTACTTCCTGCCCGGCATGATCGCGACGGGCGTCATGCTCACGAGCTTCCAGTCGCTCGCGATCTCGATCGCGGTCGAGCGCGACGACGGCTCGCTCAAGCGGCTGCGCTCCACCCCGCTGCCGCCGTCCGCGTACTTCTACGGCAAGGTCGGGCTCGTCCTGCTGACGTCCGTCGTGCAGACCGGGCTGCTCCTCGCGCTCGCCGCGACGGTCTACGACGTCCCCATGCCGTGGGAGATGCCCGACGGCGGAGCGCGCCTCGCGACGTTCGCGTGGGTGTTCGTGCTCGGGTGCGCCGCGGGCGCGGTGTGCGGCGTGGCGTTCTCGTCGCTGCCGCGGTCCGGCAAGTCCGCGACCGCGGTCGTCACGCCGGTCGTGCTCGTGCTCCAGTTCATCTCCGGGGTGTTCTTCGCGTTCTTCGCGCTGCCGTCCTGGATGCAGACCGTCGCGTCGCTGTTCCCCCTCAAGTGGATGGCGCAGGGCATGCGCTCGGTGTTCCTCCCCGAGCAGGCGGCGGCGCTCGAGCCGTCGGGGTCGTGGCAGCACGGCGCGACCGCTGCTGTACTGGTCGCATGGCTGGTCGTGGGGCTCGTGGTGGGTGCGCGGTCGTTCCGGTGGCGGCGCCGTGACGACGGCTGAGACGCCGTCGCCGGGCGGGGCGGTCGCGGGGGTGGTCGACGGGACGTCCGCCGACGCGGCGACCGCCCAGCTCGACGGCACGTGGGCCCGCGACGTGCGCTGGTGGGACGTGGCGTTCTACGTCATCGTCGTGCTCAGCGCGCTCGCGCTCCTCACGGCGGGCGTCAGCGGGAGGGCGCTGCTCGTGTCCCTCGCGGCGGTCGCGACGATCCTCGTGGCCTACCTCGCCTGGGGGCGCCGGGCGGCGCGCACCCGCGACCAGGTGCCGGCCCACCTCTACCTCGTCGTCGCGATCGCGTGCACGCTCGTCGTCGTCGGGCAGGACGCGCTCGGCACGCTCCTGCTGTTCGCGGTGTTCACGCAGATCTGGATGCTGTCGGAGCACCTGTGGGCCCAGGTCGTGCTGTGCGTCGCGCTCGCGGCCGGCACGGCGCTCGCGCTCGCGTTCGACCCGCAGACGGGGCGGGTCGAGCCCGAGGAGCTCGCGAGCGCCGCGCCCCAGATGGGCGTCGCCCTGGCGTTCGCGCTGAGCCTCGGGCTGTGGACCGCGCACACGCTGCGGCAGTCGGAGCGCCACGCGCGGCTCGTCGACGAGCTGCGCGCCACGCAGGCCGAGCTCGGCCGGGCCTCGCACGAGGCGGGGGTGCTCGCCGAGCGCGAGCGCGTCGCCCAGGAGATCCACGACACGCTCGCCCAGGGGTTCACGAGCGTGGTGATGCTCGCCCAGGCCGCGAGCGCCGACCTCGACCGGGGCGCTCCGGACGCGGCGCGCGAGCGCCTGGCCCTCGTGGAGTCGACGGCGCGCGACAACCTCGCCGAGGCTCGTGCGCTCGTCGCCGCCTCGGCCCCGGCCCCGCTCCAGGGCGGCACGCTCGGCGAGGCGCTGCGCCGGCTCGCGGACCGGTTCGCCGAGGAGACCGGGACGCGCGTCGCGCTCACGGCGCCGGAGGCCCTGCGCCTGTCGAGCGCCGACGACGTCGTGCTGCTCCGCTCCGCCCAGGAGGCGCTCACGAACGTCCGGCGCCATGCGGACGCGGCGGCCGTGCGCGTCGACCTCCGGCAGGACCGCGCGGGGACGGTGCTCGAGGTGACCGACGACGGGCGCGGCCTGCCTGCCGACGCGTCCGGTTTCACCGAGGGCTACGGCCTGCGGGGCATGCGGGAGCGCGTGGCCGCGGAGGGCGGGAGCCTCGAGGTGGGTCCGGCCCCCGGCGGCGGGACGCGCGTCGCGGTCCGCCTGCCCGCCGGTGCGTCGCCGGACGGACCGTCCACCGGCACCAGCGCGACGGTGCGGACGGGAGACGCACGGTGAGCCCGGCCGGGAACGGCGTCGTCCGGGTGCTCGTCGTGGACGACCACCCGGTCGTGCGCTCGGGCATCATCGGCATGCTGGCCGCCGAGCCCGACCTGGAGGTCGTCGGCGAGGCGGGCGACGGCGAGCAGGCGGTCGCGCTCGCGGGCGAGCTGGCACCTGACGTCGTGCTCATGGACCTGCGCATGCCCGTGCTCGACGGCGTCGGCGCGACGGCCGCCATCGTCGGTGCGCCGGGCCGCGGCGCGGGGCGCGGCGGGGCGGCGGGCCCGCGCGTCGTCGTGCTCACGACGTACGAGACCGACGCGGACATCCTGCGCGCGGTCGAGGCCGGGGCGACCGGCTACCTGCTCAAGGACACGCCGCGGGACGAGCTCGTCGCCGGGGTGCGGGCCGCGGCGCGCGGGCAGACGGTGCTCGCGCCGAGCGTCGCGACCCGGCTCGTCACGTCGGTCCGCGGCGCGGACCGGCTCACGGACCGGGAGATCGAGGTGCTGCGGCTCGTCGCGCGCGGGCTGTCGAACGCGGCCGTCGGGAGCGAGCTGTTCATCGCGGAGGCGACGGTGAAGACCCACCTGCTCCGCGCGTTCGCCAAGCTCGGCGTGGACGACAGGACCGCCGCGGTCACGGTCGCCATGCAGCGCGGGTTCCTCACGGGGACCTGACCCGACGTCGGGCGTGCCGGTGCCCGCGCAGGGGGCGGGCACCGTCGCGACCCGGCCCGTGCCCGACGGCGGCGGCCCGGCCCGCGTGACAGACTCCCCGTGTGCGAGACCTGGCGACGCTTCCCAAGGCCCACCTGCACCTGCACTTCACCGGGTCGATGCGCCCCGAGACGCTGCGCGACCTCGCCGCGCAGTACGGCGTGCGGCTCCCCCACGCGCTCGTCGACGGCGACCCGCTGCGGCTGCCGCCGACCGAGCGCGGCTGGTTCCGGTTCCAGCGCCTGTACGACGCCGCGCGCGCGTGCGTGCGCTCCGAGGCCGACATGCGCCGCATCGTGCTGGAGGCCGCGCAGGACGACGCGGCCGAGGGGTCGGGCCGGCTCGAGATCCAGGTGGACCCGACGTCGTATGCACCGTTCGTCGGCGGCATCACCCCGGCGGTGGAGATCGTGCTCGACGCGGCGCGGTCCGCGAGCGCCGCGACGGGGACGGAGGTCGCGGTGGTCGTCGCGGCGTCGCGCATGCGGCACCCGCTGGACGCGCGCACGCTCGCGCGCCTCGCGGCGCAGTACGCGGGCGAGGGTGCGGGCGAGGTCGTGGGGTTCGGCCTGAGCAACGACGAGCGCCGCGGGGACACGGCGGAGTTCGCGCGCGCGTTCGCCATCGCACGGCGGGCCGGGCTCGCGTCCGTGCCGCACGGCGGCGAGCTGCTCGGACCGGCGCACGTGCACGAGGTGGTGCGCGAGCTCGTCCCCGACCGGCTCGGCCACGGCGTGCGGTCGGCGGAGGACCGGCGCGTGCTCGACGACGTCGTGGACCGCGGGATCGCGCTCGAGGTGTGCCCCGCGTCCAACGTCTCCCTCGGGGTCTACGAGGACGCCGGGCAGGTGCCCCTCGGGGCACTGGTCGACGCCGGGGCCCGCGTCGCGCTCGGCGCGGACGACCCCCTCCTCTTCGGGTCCCGCCTCGTGGCGCAGTACGAGACGGCGCGCCACGAGCACGGGTTCTCCGACGACGAGCTCGCCACGCTCGCGCGGTCGTCGATCCGGGCGAGCCGGGCGTCGCAGGGCACGAAGCAGCGTCTGCTGACCGGCGTCGACGACTGGCTCGCAGCGGGCTGACGGCCGCCACCTTCTCATGTGCGTCTCATCCTGCTCTCCGATACTGGCCTCATGACTCGTCGGACCGTCGCGTGGCTCGTGGGGGCTCTCGTGCTCGTGCTCGGGGGCGCGGCCGCCGCCGGCGCGCTGGCCTCGCGCCCTCAGGACCGGGAGGTCGGGGGCGCCGTGGTCGTGACGCCCGTGCCCACGGACCCCGCCCCGACGGCCACCGGCGACCCGTCGCCGACCACCTCGCCCGACGACGACGGTGACGATGAGGATGACGATGACGACCGTGTGACGCCCGCCCCGCCGTCGAGCGACGACGATGACGACGACGACCACGACGGGTCGGGCGACGACGACGGGTCCGACGACGACGGGGACGACCGCAGCGGCTCCGACCAGGGCGACGGATGAGCCGCCGGGAGCGGCGCGCCGGGCTGACCGTCCGCACCCGCATGCTCGCGGCGTTCCTCGGCCTCTCCGCCCTGGCGCTGCTGCTCGCGGGCGGCGCCGCCTGGTTCCTCCAGCGCGGGCAGATCGACGCGCGCATCGACGAGAGCCTCACCCGGAGCGCGAACGAGCTCGAGACGCTCGCGGCCTCGGGCGTCAACCCCGTCACGGGCGAGCCGTTCACGTCCGCCGAGGACGTCGTCGTCGCCTCGATCCAGCTCACGGTGCCCGCCCACAACGAGGGCATCCTCGGCCTCCGCGAGGGGCGCACGCCGCTCGTCTCCCAGCAGGACGTGCGGCTGCGGCTCGAGGAGGACCCGGAGCTCGTCGCCGCGCTCGCGCCGCTCGTCGCGGGGGACGACGTCGTGCTCCGCTCCCCGCGGACCGCCACGGCGGACTACCGCGCCCTCGTCGCCCCCGTGCAGGCGATCGGCGGCGCGGGGGCGTCGCCCGGCCAGGCGCCCGCGGCGCTCGTGCTCGCCTACGACCGCTCGGCCGAGCACGCCGAGTTCGCGCAGGTCTTCCGGACCTACGCCGTCGTCGCGCTCGGCGCGCTCGTGCTCATCGGCGTCGTGGGCTGGGTCGTCGCGGGACGCCTGCTCGAGCCGATCCGGACGCTCTCGCGCACCGCGCAGCGCATCGGCGACACGGACCTGTCCGCCCGCATCCCCGTGACCGGCAACGACGACCTCTCGGACCTGTCACGCACCGTGAACGGCATGCTCGACCGGCTCGAGGGGTCGTTCGAGTCGCAGCGGCGCCTCATCGACGACGTCGGGCACGAGCTGCGCACGCCGCTCACGGTGGTGCGCGGCCACCTCGAGCTCATGGACCCGCGCGACGCCGCCGACGCGTCCGAGACGCGCGACCTCGCGCTCGACGAGCTCGACCGCATGAACCGCCTCGTGGACGACCTCGTGACCCTCGCGACCGCCGGCCGCCCCGACTTCGTCCGCCCCGGCGACACCGACCTCGGTCGTCTCCTCGACGACGTGCACGACAAGGTCCGCACGCTCGGCGACCGCCGCTGGCTCGTCGACGCGCGCGCCGACGTCGCGATCCTCGCGGACGGGCAGCGCCTCACCCAGGCGCTCCTCCAGCTCGCGGCGAACGCCGTGAAGTTCTCGCAGCCCGGGTCGGTCGTCGCGCTCGGCTCAGCCGTGTCCGACGACGGCGCGCACGTGCGCGTGTGGGTCCGCGACGAGGGCGTCGGGATCGCACCCGAGCAGCAGGAGCGGATCTTCGAGCGCTTCGCCCAGGCGACGACGCCCGGAGCGACCCATCCCGAGGGCGCCGGGCTGGGGCTCGCGATCGTCGCGGCGATCGCCGAGGGGCACGGCGGCCGGGTGCTCGTCGCGTCGACGCCCGGCGTCGGGTCGACGTTCACCCTCGACCTCCCGCTCGTCCCGGTCGCGGGCCCGTCCTCCGGGGCGCGGGCCGACGCCGTCGGTCCGCACGCTCCCGCGCTCGACGGGCGGCACGGCCAGGCACCGGGGGCGCTCACCGCGCCGACCGTGCCGAGCGCGCCGTCGGCCGCCACCCCCTCGCTGCCCCCGCCGACCTCCGGGCCCGCGCCGGACGCGCCGCCCGCCGTCGGGCCGGACGACCCGCACCCGCCCGCGCACCCCGCCCCCGACGGAAGGACCACCCGGTGAGCCAGATCCTCGTCGCGGAGGACGAGACCCGCATCGCGTCGTTCGTGGCGAAGGGCCTGCGCTCCGCGGGCTACGCCAGCACGACCGTCGCGACGGGGCGGGAGGCGTTCGACCTCGCCAGCACCGGCGACTTCGCGCTGCTCGTGCTCGACCTGGGCCTGCCCGACCAGGACGGCTTCACCGTGCTGCGGCGCCTGCGGGAGACGGGCAACCCGATCCCCGTCATCATCCTCACCGCGCGCACGTCGGTCACGGACACGGTCGCCGGGCTCGAGGGTGGCGCCGACGACTACATGGCCAAGCCGTTCCGGTTCGAGGAGCTGCTCGCGCGCATCCGGCTGCGCCTGCGCACCGAGCCCACCGGCGAGGTCACGGTGCTCACGCACGGCGCCCTCAGCCTCGACCTGCGCACGCGCCGCGCGCGCACCGCCGACCGCGAGGTCGACCTCTCGGCGCGCGAGTTCGCGCTCGCCGAGGCGTTCCTGCGCAACCCGGGCCAGGTGCTGAGCCGCGAGCAGCTCCTGTCGCGCGTGTGGGGGTACGACTTCGACCCCGGCTCGAACGTCGTCGACGTCTACGTGCGCTACCTGCGCAACAAGCTCGGCGCCGAGCACTTCGTCACCGTGCGCGGCATGGGGTACCGGCTCGCCGACGCCACCCGCTGACGCGCCGAACCCGGGCCTGCGGGTCGCGAGGTGGTCCCTCGTGACCCGCAGACCCGGGTTCGGCCGGGTCGCTCGGTCCGGCAGATCAGCCGGGCGCCGAGATCAGTCGGCCGACTGCGGCGACGGCGGCGTGACCGGGCTGGGCGGGGTGTTCGGCGTCTGCGGCGTGTTCGCCGTGTTCGCCGTGGGCGGCGTGTTGGGGGTGTTCGGCGTCTGGCTCGTCACGGCCGAGCCGGACGTGTTCGCGGAGCCCGCGGTGTTCGGGGAGGCGGAGGTGTTCGCCGTGACGGTCGTGATCGACGTCCCGTTCTGGACGTCGGTCGGGCTGGGCGTCGCGGACGTGGCGGGGGCGTCGGTCGGCGTGCTGACCGGCGTGCTCGACGACGTGCTCACCTGGACCGACGGCGAGACGGTCGCCGGCTCCGGGGCGTCGAACGCGCCCTGGGCGGTGGCCACCGTGGCCCCGAGACCGACCGCGCCGAGCGCCCCGGTGACGATCCATGCGCTGCGTGCCTTCATGATCCTTCTCCTTCGTCCGATGGTGCGCACGACCCCTCGGCCGTGCATGGTCCGAGCCTCTCGGTCACGCGTGAGATGCCGAGGAGGCGCCGATGAGAGTGCTCTCAGGAACGGGGGCGACCTCGTCGGCGAGCGTCCCGGGGGCCGCGTCCAGCAGCTCCTCCGCGACCCGCAACCACGCGTCCGCGAGGTCGCGCGACGCCGCGCCCGTCGTGAGGGACAGCACGACGCCCGCCGCGCGCGCCCGCAGGGCCGCGGGGTCGACGCGCTCGTCGAACACGGCCAGGCAGCGGTCGACGAGTTCCCCCACGCCGCCGTACGCCGCCGGGGCGAGCGACGGGAGCACGGCGAGGTGCGCGACGAGGCACGCGAGGTCGTCCACGCGGTGCCCCGGGCCGAGCGTGTCGACGTCGAGCAGGACGCCGACGCGGGCGCCGCCGGCCGGAGCGGCGAGGTCGCCGGAAGCGGCCGGGTCGAGCAGGACGTTCGCCTCGTAGAAGTCGCCGTGGGTCGCGACGACCGGCCCGGGGTCGCGCGTCGCGACGGCCGTCCGGACCGCGCGCGCGACGCGTTCCACCCGGTCCGCGTCGAGGCCGTGCACTGCGAGCGCCGACGCCGCGTAGTGCTCGACGCGCTCGGCCCACGCGGGGCGGCGGCGCAGGGTCGTCGCGCGGGCCGGGAGGGCGTCGAGCGCGCGGAGGAGCTCGCGCGGGTCGATCGCGACGGGCTGGTCGTCCGGGCCGAGCGCCGCGAGGTGCTGCGCGAGCGACGGACCGCGCGCCTCCTCGAGGACGACCACGCCGTCGTCGTCCCACGCGAGGCAGCGGGGGGCGCTCACGGTGGTGGACCGGAAGAGGTCGTGCCGACGGACGAGCGCGCGGGCCCGGTCCGGGCGGACCACCTTGACGTAGACCGTGCGCGAGGACGTCCGCGCGCGCAGCACCGCGCGCCGCAGCGGGCGGTACGCGACCATCGAGACCGACTCGACGGCCTCGCCGGGCGCGAGCGTCCCCGCCCCCGCGAGGCGGCGCGTGAGCTCGCCCGCGTCGCACGCCGCCGCGAGGCCGGGCAGCATCGGGTCGGCGGGGTGCCGCCACACGTGCACGACGCGCGGGCCGTCCGCGAGACGGACGACTCCCGGGCCGACGGCGTCGGGCGACAGGGGCGCGGTCGTGGCGAGCAGGTACTCGGCGGCGTCGGCCGTGGCGGGCGCCGCGTCCGGGCGGGCCGCGAGCGCCCGGCGCGCGACGACGTCGTACCCGACCGTGACCTCCGCGCCGGGGCGCGCGTGCACCTGGTGCACCCGCCACGTGTCGAGGCTCGCACCGTCGGCGCCGAGCGCCACGGCGAGCAGCTCCCCCGCCTCGGGGGCGGTGAGCAGGTCGAGCCAGGCGCGCTGGTCGGGCGCGGGAGGGGCGAGCGTCATGAGCACAGCGCACCGCACGCGCGTGGGTCGGCGGTGAGACGTGCATGAGAGACCTCTCATGCACGGCACCGGACGGCCCGGCGCCCGGCAGGTCTTGACCGGCCAGTGCCGCCGTGGGAATGTACTGATGTGTTGATACAAACTTCGACCGAGCAGCCGCAGGGCGTCGACCACTTCCTCCCGGCGGGCTACGACCTGCTGTGGAGTGGTGCCGTCCTCGCCGTGCTCGTGGGGCTCGGCGTCGCCGTCGTGCTCGTCGTCCGGGCGGCGACGCGCACGCCCGAGCCCTCGATCCACGGGCTCGCCCAGGAGGACCCCGTGCGCCGCGCCGCCCGCCGGCACGCGACCACGGTGAGCGCCGCCGCGGTCACGGCGGCTCTCCTCGTCGGCGCGGTCGTCGCCCAGGCCGCCGCGACCGCCGTCCACGGTCTCGCCGAGGGCGTGCTCGTGGGGCTCTCCCCCGCGCTCGTCGGGCTCACGTTCCTCGGCGCGCACGCCGTCGGGGAACGCACCTGGCCCCGGCAGCGGACCGCCGTCCGCGCGGCCACGCTGCGGCCGCGGACCGTCGACGACGTCGCACCCCGGGGTCTGCGTCGCCACGCCTGGTCGCTCGGGGCGCTCGTCGTGCTGCTCGCGGTGGTCGGGGCGCTCACGGCGGGCGACGACGGGAGGTCGGTCACGCGCGTCGCGGGCGAGACCACCTCGACCGCGAGCCCCTACCCCGGCGCGTTCTACAGCGTGTGGCTCGCGCTCGCGGCCGTGCTGGTCGTCGCGGGTGCCGAGGGCGTGCTGCGTCTCGTCGCGCGTCGCCCGGCGGTCGCGCAGGTCGACGAGGCGTGGGACGTCGCCCTGCGCCGCGCGTCGGCGCACCGCGTCCTGCGGGGCGCGCAGCTCGCGCTCGGGCTGACGGCCGCGGGGATGCTCGGCATCGGCGCGAACGCCGCGGCGCGGGTGGGCTACCCGGGGGCGGTCGTCCTGGTGGTCGTCGCCGTCGGCCTGGCGCTGGCGGCGGTCGCGGTCGTCGTGCGGGCCGCCCCGGACCCGGACGCCTGGGCGGACGAGCACGCGGGCGCGCCGACCGCGGCGGGGCGCGGCCATGCCGCCGGCTGAGCTGCGCGTCGAGATCGACCTGCGGTCGGGTCTCGCGCCGTACGAGCAGATCAGGCGACAGGTCGTCGCGCACGTCGCCGCAGGGCGCCTCCGCGTCGGAGACCGGCTCCCGACGATCCGCGCCCTCGCCACGGACCTCGGGCTCGCGCCCGGGACCGTGGCCCGCGCCTACCGCGAGCTCGAGGCGGCGGGGGTCGTCACGACGCGGCGCCGGGCCGGGACCGTCGTGTCCGACGGCGTCTCTCCCACCGACGTCGCCGCGCGCCACGCCGCGCACGAGCTCGTCCGCGCCGGCCGCGAGGCCGGGCTGTCCGACGACGAGATCCTCGACGTCGTGCGCGGGGCCCTGCTCCACGAGCAACCCGGTGGCGGACCGGCCGCGGGCTGAGCCGACCGGGGGCTGCTCCCCGCCGAGGGACCGCCCGCGCGGGCGACCTCGTGTGCCGGCCGTCGCCGGGACGGGCCACGCGTCACGACAGGGTCACGATCCACCGACAGGCGCCGCCGTAGGGGGTCCTGCCGCGGAGCGGGGCGCATGATGGTGCTCCGCGGCGGACGCCGCAGCACACACGAGGGGGACCAGGTGGAGGACGGAGCTTCGGTCGGCGCGCGGACGGGCGCGGAGGCGCGCGCGGCAGCAGGACCCGTGACGGGCGCCGCGACCGTCGCGCGAGGTGGCGGCCGGGGACGGAACGCCGGGAGCCGTCCGCGGACGACGGCACGCGCGGCGGTGGGCGCGCTGGTGGCAGCACTGGTGCTCGCGGGCTGCCAGGCCGGGCTGCCGGACCTCGAGCCGGGCCGGACGCCGTCGGCCACCGCCGACGGGCCCGCGACCACCGAACCCGCGAGCCCTAGCCCCACGGAGACCGCTCCCGAGCCGGCCGAGACGCCGGAGCCCGAGCCGACCCCTGACCCGACACCGACCGAGACCCCCGCGCCGAGCACGCCCCCGCCCGCGCCGGAGCCGACCCCCGAGCCGCCGCCCGCGCCCGCCGAGCCCGCCGAGCTGGCCCGCGGCGCGAGCGGCGAGCGCGTCGTCGCGCTCCAGCAGCGCCTCGCCGACCTCGGCTACTTCATCGGCGCGCCCGACGGCGACTTCGGCGGCGGCACGCAGCAGGCCGTGTGGGCTCTCCAGAAGACGGCGGGGCTCTCGCGCGACGGCGTCGTGGGCCCCGCGACGCAGGCGGCGCTCGACGAGGGCGTCACGCCGCAGCCGCGCAGCGGGTCGGGCAAGGTCATCGAGATCGACCTGGACCGCCAGCTCCTGCTCGCCGTCGAGGACGGCCGGGTGGTCACGGTGGTCAACGCGTCGTCGGGCAACGGCGAGTCGTACGAGGCGAAGGGCCGCACCTACCGTGCCGGCACGCCGCGCGGCGAGTTCCACGTGGGCCGGCAGGTCGACGGCAACCACTCGTCGAGCCTCGAGCTCGGCGACATGTGGCGCCCCAAGTTCTTCACGGGCGGAATCGCGGTGCACGGCTCGGGCTCGATCCCGCCGTGGCCCGCGTCCCACGGCTGCGTGCGCGTCGCGAACTCCGCGATGAACTGGCTCTGGGACTCCTGGCACGCCGACCCGGGCACGACGGTCCTCGTCTACTGACTCCCGCCCCGCGCTGAGTGCATGAAATAGTCGCGCCGGCATGGCCCGGACGCGACTATTTCATGCACTCAGCGAGGGAAGGTCAGAGGGAGACGCCGACGAGGACGGGCTCGGGGACGAGCTCGACGCCGAACGCATCGAGGACGCCGTCGCGGACCGCGCGCGCGAGCTCGACGAGGTCCTCCGCGCTCGCGCCGCCGCGGTTGGTCAGCGCCAGGGTGTGCTTGGTCGACAGGCGCGCGAGGCTCGACGGGCCGTGCACGCCGAAGCCCTTGGTGAACCCCGCGTGCTCGATGAGCCACGCCGCGGAGGTCTTGACGAGCGTCGGGTCGATCTCGCCCAGGCTCGGGCCGGTCGTGCGGGACGGCGTCGCGGAGCGCACCGGGTAGCGCGGGGCCTCCGCCGGGAGCAGGTCGGCCTGGTCGGCCGGGACGACGGGGTTGGTGAAGAACGACCCGGCGCTCCAGCGGTCGTGGTCCGGGCCTGTCTCCCCCGGCGCGGCGTCCCCCGCCGCGCCGGTCGCGACGTCCGGGCCGACGCCGTCGAGCAGCATGCCCTTGCGGGCCCGGAGCGCGAGGACGGCGTCGCGCACGTCGGCGCTCGGAGCCCGGTCGCCGACCTGCACGCCGAGCGTCCGGGCGAGCTCCGGGTAGCCGACCGGGGCGGACAGCGAGCCGAGGCGGGACTGGAACCCGACGTCGAGGACGACGTAGCGCGGCGACGGGTACCACGGACCGTCCGCCTCACCGTCGCCGCCCTGCTTGTCCACAATCACGTGCATGCTGCGCTTGAGCACCGACGTGCGGTACCCGAACGCGAGCTCGCCCAGCGCGAGCGTGCGCACGCGCGACCTCTGCCGGTCCCAGACGCGCACGGTCGAAATCACGCCCGCGACCTCCTGCCCGTACGCGCCGATGTTCTGGACGGGCGCGGCACCGACCGTGCCGGGAATGCCGGAGAGCGCCTCGACGCCGACCCACTCCTCCGCGACCGCGCGCGCCACGAGCTCGTCCCAGTCCTGCCCGGCCGGCGCGTGGAAGCTCGCACCGCCGCACGAGTCCTCGGCGTCCACGGTGATCCCGCGCCGCAGGTCGCGCACGACGACGCCACCGAAGCCCTCGTCCCCGACGAGCAGGTTCGACCCGCCGCCGATCACGAGCAGCGGCTCGCCGGCCTCGTCCGCCGCGCGCACGGTGTCCACGAGCTCGGCCTCGCTGTGCGCCTCGACGTACCGGTCCGCGGGCCCACCGACACGCAGCGTCGTCAGCTCCGCCAACGAGGGTGCACCGACGGCGTCGGGACGCAGTCCCGGCGCGGTCCGGACGATCTCGGGCCGGTCACGGTCGACTGGGGCAGTGGGTTCGCACGTCACCGCCCCAGCGTAGTTCGCCCGCGCTCGGGCTCGTGGACCGGGTCAGCGGTGGGGGGTCTCCCCCGTGCGCTGGGCCGCCTGCTGGCCGGCGGAGCCCGCGGCGGTGGGGAGAGGGCGCGTGGCGCCGACGACGAGGAGGCCGACGACGACCGGGATCGCGATCACGAGGAGCGCGGCGCGGTAGCCGACGTGCTCGGCGAGGAACCCGATGAGCGGCGGGCCCATGAAGAACGCGGAGTAGCCGATGGTCGCGACGACGCTCACGCGCACGGCAGCGCGCGCCGGGTCGTCCGAGGCCGCGCTCATCCCGACGGGGAACCCCAGCGCCGCACCCATCCCCCACGCGACCACGCCGAGCAGCGCGAGCCAGAGGCTCGGCGAGAGCGTGAAGAGGAGCAGACCGACGAGCGCGAGCGCCGCACCGAGCCGCAGCACGGTGACGCGGCCGTACCGGTCGAGCAGGCCCGTGCCGAGCAGGCGCATGCCGGTCATGGCCGTGAGGAACACGGCGAGGCCGACGGCGCCCATCGCGTCGGAGGTCCCGAAGCCGTCGACGACGGCGAGGCTCACCCAGTCGTTCGCGGCGCCCTCGGTGAGCGCGGCGGCGAGCACGACGAGCCCGATGAGCAGAGTCCGGGGCTCGGTCCACGCACTGAGCGCGCCGCGCGCGTTCTCCGACGCGGTGAGGGGTGCGCCGCTGCCCGCCGCGGCGGCCGGGTCCGATCCGGCGGCGTCCTCGGCCGCGTCCACGACGTGCTCCACCTGGCCGGCCGGCAGGAAGAACCGCACGCACCACAGGACGCCGAGGAGGCTCAGCACGACGGCGGCCGTGAGGTGCACCTGGACCGGGACGTGCAGCGCGGCCATGAGCGCCCCCACGCCCGCGCCCGCCATGGTGCCGAACGAGAAGCCGGCGTGGAAGCGGGGCATGATCGCCTTGCCGAGCCGCTGCTCGACGGCGGCGCCCTCGAGGTTCATGGCGGCGTCCCACACGCCCGTGCCGATGCCGGCGAGGAAGAGCCCGGCGCGCACGACGACGTCCTCCCCCGTGGCCACGCCCGTGACGGCGGTGACGAGGCCGACGACGTTCGTCACGGCGAACAGCGTGACGGCCTTCGACGCGCCGAGCCGCTGGACGACCATGCCGGACAGCGGCAGCGCGAGCAGCGACCCGACCGCCATGAAGAGCAGCAGCAGGCCCATCTGCGCCTCGGTGAAACCGAGCGAGTCGCGGACCGCGGGCAGCCGCGAGGCCCAGGTCGCGAAGTTGAACCCGTTGAGGAAGAAGACCGCGAAGACGGCCCAGGTGGCGAGCGCGACGACGCGACGGTCGGTGCGGGCGGTGGTCATGCGGAGGTCTCCTCGCGGCGGTGCGACGGGCGGGTTCGGGGGCGGCGTGCTGTGACACGGTGGACGGTGGCGGACGTCCCGGTGCGGGTCGTCGCGCGGGGCCGGCGCGCGCGGCGGGGGCGGCGCGCGTCGTCGACCCCGTCCGCGACGGCACCGGTCGCACCGTCCTGGTCGAGGTCGCCCGACCGGCCGGCGGCGTCCGCGGCGACCGCCGCGTCGGTCTCGGGTCCATCCTCCACCCCGGAGGCCGCACCGTCGTCCGCACCCGCCACGGGACGCGGCGCCCGGGCGGCGAGCGCGGCCGGGGTCCGCAGCGGCGTGACCTGGCGCGCGAGGAGGACGCTGAGGACCATCGCGGCGACGATGAGCACGAGCGCGTGACGCGCGCCCATGGCCTCGGCGGCGAGCCCGAGCAGCGGCGGGGCCGCGAGGGACGCCATGGACGCGAAGGCGGACACGACGGACACTCGGCTCGCGGCGCGCAGCGGCTCGTCGGACGCGGCGGCGATGCCGACGGGCACCGCGAGCGCCGCGCCGAAGCCCCAGAGCACGACCCCGACGCCGGCAAGCTGGAGCGTCGGCGCGAACCCGAAGAGCAGCAGCCCGGCGATCGACGCCACGCCCGAGGCACGGAGCACGGCGACGCGCCCGAAGCGGTCGATGAGGCGGGTGCCCGCGAGGCGCATGACCGTCATGGCCGCGACGAACGTGCCGAACACGACGGCGCCGACGGCCTCGGTCTGCGCGAACCCGTCGACGACGGCGAGCGAGAGCCAGTCGTTGGCCGACCCCTCGGACAGCGCGGCGGAGAGGATGACGAGGCCGATGAGCAGCGTGCGCGGCTCGCGCCACGCCGAGAGCGCCGCCCCGAGCCGGGCGCCGCGACGGGCGAGGCGGGCGCGGAGCCCGGCCGTCTCGACGTCGACGACCGCGTCGCCGAGCGCCTCGACCGGGGCGGGTGCCACAAGGGGCGCCTCGGACGTCGCGGGAGCGCGCGACGGGAGCGTGTCGTGGACCGTCGCGGGGATCGCGGCGAGTCGCCAGACGGTCGCGACGGCGCCGGTCGCGACGAACTGGACGAGGACCGGCACCTGCGCGTGGGCGCACGCGGCACCGACGAGCGAGCCGACGACCGCGCCGATGGAGAACGCCGCGTGGAACTGGGGCAGGATCGTGCGCCCGACCCGCCGCTCGATGCCCGCGCTCTCGACGTTCATCGGGACGTTGCCGAGCGAGAACGCCATGCCGTTGACGAAGATGCCCGCCGCGAGCAGGGGGACGGAGCCCGTCGCGGGGCCGAGGCCGAGCAGGAGGAACGCGACGCCGAACAGGACCGCGGAGACGCCGAACGCGACCCGCCCGCCGAAGCGCGTGACGAAGGGGCCGGCGGCGGTGACGGTGAGGAGCGCGCCGACGGCTCCCGCGAGGAGCACGACACCGAGGTCCGCGGGGGTGAGGCCGAGCGCGTCGCGCACCGAGGGGATGCGCGCGAGCCAGCTCGACATCATGACGCCGTTGAGCGCGAACACGCCGAGGAGGACCCAGCGTGCCCGGGCCAGGGCGCGAGGGTCGGACAGGTGGTCGGACGGCGACTGCGCAGCACCTCCTCGAATCGATTCGATCCGACGGACGAGAGTGCGCTTCGAATCGATTCGAGGCATGGTCACCAGTGTGCGGGTACGCTGGCCGCGCGTCAATCGAGAATCCCGCGCGCGCGGGAGGCAGGGAGCGTGATGAGCGACACCCCCGGGAACCGGGAGCCTGCGGCCGGGCCGTCGGCCCACCGCCCCACGCTCGCGAAGGTCGCCGAGCGGGCCGGCGTCTCCGTCTCGACGGCGTCGCTCGCCTTCTCCGGCGCGGGGCCGATCACCCCGGAGACTCGCGCGCGCGTGCTCGACGCCGCGAAGGAGCTCGGGTACACCGGCCCCAACCCGCTCGGCCGCCAGCTCCGGTCGGGCCGGTCGGGCGTCGTCGGCGTCGTCGTCGGCGACCAGCTCCGCCGCGCGTTCCGGGACCCCGTCGCCGTGCAGGTGCTCGACGGTCTCGTCTCGACGCTCGGCGAGAACGGCCTGGGCGTCCTCCTCATCCCCGGCATCCCGTCCGACGACCCGGCCCGCGCCGTCGACCCGCTCGTCGAGAGCGCGGCCATGGACGTCGCCGTCCTCGTGTGGGGCGTCGGGTCCGACGACGCGACGCTGGCCGCGCTCCAGCGCCGCGGCGTGCCGGTGGTCATCGGGGAGGGACGCGCGGTCGAGGGCACCCCGCTGGTCGCGATCCGCGACCGGGTCGGGACGGCCGACGTCGTGCGCCACCTCGTCGACCTCGGCCACACGCGCGTCGCGGAGGTCTCGCTCCCCCTCGACAGCTCCGACCGCAGCGGGCCGATCGACGCGGTGCGGCTCGCCCAGGTGGACCGCACGCCGACGGCCAACCGGCTCGCGGGCGTGCGCGACGTCGTCGAACCCGTCGCGAGCTGGGAGACCGAGGCGTCGCTCGTCGAGCACGGCCGCTCCGCCACGCTCGCCCTGCTGGGCAGCACCGCCGCGGACGGGACGATCGTCGCCACCGACCCGTCGACCCGGCCCACGGCGGTGATCGCCCACTCCGACCTGCTCGCCGCGGGCGCGCTGCTCGCCGCGCGCGAGCTCGGCCTGCGCGTGCCCGACGACGTCTCGGTCGCTGGGTTCGACGGGCTGGACCTGCCGTGGCTCGCCCCGGACGTCCTCACGAGCGTCCACCAGCCGCTCGCCCGCAAGGGCTCCGAGCTGGGTCTCGCCGTGATCCGGCAGCTCGCGGGCGACGCCCCGACGACGGTCGAGCTCGACGTCGAGCTGGTGGTGGGGACGACGACGGGCCCCGCCCCCACCACCTGACACCGGCCGCTCGGACGGGGTCAGCCGAGCCGGCCCGGCTGGAGCGGGTTCGCCCGCGCGGCCGCCATGAGGTACCAGGACGTCGCCCCGACGTGCTGCACCTGGAAGTACCCGAACCCGAATCCCGAGTCGAGCAGGCTCGACGCGGCGACGACGCCACCGCGATCCGGCAGCGCGACGCCGCCGATCGTCTGGCCGGCCCCGACGCCCTCCTGCGCGCCCTGTATCTCCCGGAGCAGGCCCTCGGCGCGGACCCGGTCGTCGTCCCGCTCGCAGCCGCGGCGACCCCGACGTCGGTCGTCGCGGCTCCCCCGACCACGTGCACCGCGGTCCGCGAGCGCCGACGCGAGCTGCGCCGTCCCCTCGAGCCACACCCCCTGCTGGTGCACCGGCAGGCCGTTGTACGACGCCGTGGACGTCAGGCTCGCGCTCGAGAACGTCACGCCCTCCACGACGGTCCCGACCGGGAGCTGCGACACGCCCTCGCCCGCGACGTCGCGCGCGGCCAGCGCGTCGTCCGCCCAGTCGAGCGCGCGGGCGTAGCGCCGCTCGCGCAGCGCGAGCCACCCCCACGTCTGCGGGTCGAGCGGGAGCGGGTCCCGGTTGATCTCGGTGCCGTCGTTCGTGCCGGTGTAGAGGTAGCCGCCGTCGGGCTCCCACATGCGGTCGACGAACGCGCGCGCGTGCGCGGCGGCACGGCTCCAGCGCCGGTCGCGCGTCACGGACCCGAGCTGGCGGAAGAACGCGACGCAGTCGACGTTGTGCTCGGTCGAGCCGTTGGGGATCGGGGCGTTCGCGCCGTCCACGCCGAACGAGAACCCGCCGAGGGGCGCCTGCGACCACGTGTTCGCGACGATCCACTCGCCGATCCGCCGCGCGGCGTCCAGGTAGCGCCGCTCGCGCGTCACCGCGTGCAGGTGCAGCAGCGCGATGCCCGGCCAGGCCATGTCGCCCACCGCCGTCCCGAGGAAGCCGAACTGCCACCCGACGTTCGCCGTGCCGTCCGGCAGCACGAGCCCGTGCTCCTGCGGCGTGCCGTCGTAGAAGGTGTACGGACCGACGTTGTACGCCTGGCGCAGGCGGCCGTCGTCGTGGGCGGGGTCGTTCTCGAGGGCGAACACGAGCCCGTCGCCGAGCGCCCGCGCGCGGTCGAGGTAACGCCGGCCGGCGGTGAGCGTCGCGAGGATCGCGAGGGCGTTGTCGTAGACGAACGCCGTGGAGAACAGGCCGAGCTGGTCGGCGTACGACTGGGCGAGCCGCGGGCCGGGGTTGACGCCGGGGTAGGCGTCGGTCGCCGCGGCGAGGAAGCCGTGGGCGCGCTGGACCGACGCCGCGCGGCCCCGCGCCGGGCCCCCGGTCCTCTGCCCGACGGCGCCCGTCGCCGCGGGCAGGGTCGTGCCCGGTCGCGCTGCCGCCGGGGTCGCCGTGAGCCCGGCGAGGGCGAGCGCCCCGCCGAGCGCGAGGACCGTGCGGCGGTCGAGCCCTCGCGGGGGCACGGGCGCGGGGCTGTGGTCGCGCGGGTCGTGGGGTGCGGGTAGGCCACCGTGCTGGGTCATGAGCGTCTCCTTCGACGTCGTGAGGGGCGCGACCCACGCTAGTGGGAGCGTTCCCATGACGAAAGGGGGCGGGCCGTG
Source organism: Cellulosimicrobium sp. E-16 (assembly GCF_049913115.1). Classification (NCBI taxonomy): domain Bacteria; kingdom Bacillati; phylum Actinomycetota; class Actinomycetes; order Micrococcales; family Promicromonosporaceae; genus Cellulosimicrobium; species Cellulosimicrobium sp. E-16. The sequence goes on along the minus strand of NZ_CP183974.1, from coordinate 1,228,309 downwards.
GCGAACGATGTCGAATCGTGCGAGCCGGCCCCGCACGCGACTCAACCTTCCGGTGCCGTCGTGCGTGTGACAGTCATGACCGTGAACGCGATCGCCCTCTCGGCCGACGACGAACCCGACGAGAGCCCACCACCCGACGCCGTCCTCCCCGTGGTGCGGGTGGTCACGTCGCACGAGCAGGAGTTCAGCGACTTCATGGCGAGCGCCGCTCCCCGCCTCGCGCGCACCGCGTGGCTGCTGTGCGGCGACGAGCACCTGGCCGACGAGCTCGTCCAGCAGGCCCTCACCCGCACGTACCTGCACTGGCGCACGGCGCGCGAGCGCGACCCGTACGCCTACGCCCGCCGCACCCTGGCCAACCTGCGGGTCGACACGTGGCGCCGCCGACGACGCGAGGTGCTGGTCGCCCCGCCCGACCTCCCCGAGACCGCGAGCGACCCCCGGGCCGACCAGCACGCCGAACGGGACGTCCTCGTCCGCGCGCTCGCGACGCTCACGGCACGCCAGCGCCGGGTCGTCGTGCTGCGCCACCTCGTCGGGCTGAGCGAGAGGGAGGTCGCCGACGACCTCGGCGTCTCCGTCGGCACCGTCAAGTCCACGGCGTCGCGCGGGCTCGCCCAGCTCCGCTCGGTCCTCGGCGCCGCGGACGCGGCCCCGGACTCCCCCACCCCGCACCCCACCACCCGGAGCACCGACGCAAGGAGGCAGCGATGAGCGGCGCCCTGACACCGACGGACGACGCGTTCGCACGCTCCCTGCGCGAGCGGGTCGATGCCGTCGAACCCCGCATCGACGTCGACATCACCCGGGTCGTCCCGGCAGCGCGCCGGGTCCGGCGACGTCGTCGTGCCGTCGTCGCGGGCGTGTGCGCCCTCGCCGTCGTGACGGGCGCCGGTACCTGGGCGGCACGCGAGCACGGCCTGCTGCGCACCGAGCCGCTGCTGCCCGCGACCGTCACGCCGTACGTCCCCGACGCGGACGCACCGACGATCGACGGCGGCTGGCCCGACGCCCCGTACTGGCACGTACGGTCGGAGTCGGCCGGAACGGACTCCACGGGAGCCGCGTCGCACGAGGTCCGCGACACCTGGTACGGCAACGACCGACCCGGCGTCGTCACGGTCGACGGCTCGCCCGAGGACGGCTTCTCGTTCGGGCCCCGAGACTGGGGCGACCTCCTGATCGACGGCGAGCGCGTCGCCGTCGGGTGGGAGGGGCTCTACGCGCTCCCGACGGAGCCCGCGCAGCTCGAGCAGCTCCTGCGGGCGAGCGTCGAACCGGACCGCGGCGCCGGGTCGGACGACGACAAGATCTTCGACATGGCTCAGTCCTTGCTCGTCGGGAGCCCGGCACCGCCCGCACTGCGCGACGCCCTCTGGAGCGTCATGACGGGACTGCCGACGAGCACGCCCCTCGGAGAGGTCACAGACTCCCTGGGCCGTGCGGGCGAGGGCGTCCAGAGGTCCCTCCAGGGTCAGACGGACCGTCTCGTCTACGACCCTGTGGACCACCGCGTCCTCGAGTCGTCGAGCGAGCTCGACCCCGGCGTCCTCGACGAGATGGAGGCACAGGGCCAGCTCGAGGGCGCGATCATGTCCGTCTCGGGCCGGACCACCTACCTCGAGGAAGGCCCGGCCGAGGGCACGCCGGTCGAGCCGTCGCTCGGGGACAGCGGGTGCGTCGCCTGGGAGACGTGCTGACGCGGACAGGACCCCCACGACGACGAGGGCGCCGCACCCGGCCGGGCGCGGCGCCCTCGTGGCGTCAGGAGCGTGCGGTCGCCCAGTGCGACCGCGGTTCAGAGGCGGACGACCGCCTGGGTCTTGCCGAGCACGCGCGCGCCCTCGAACGTGACCGTGAGGTCGACACGGACCGTGCCGGCCTCGGCGTCGACCACCCCGACGGTCCCGGTGACCTCGAGCGTGGCGACGCCGGGGTTCGGCACGGGCACGGGGCGCGTGAAGCGCGTCTGGTAGTCGACGACGGCGCCCGGGTCGCCGGCCCAGTCCTCGACCAGCGCGACCGCGGCGCCCATGGTGAACATGCCGTGCGCGATGACGCCCGGCAGGCCGACCTCGGCCGCGAAGGCGTCGTTCCAGTGGATCGGGTTGAAGTCGCCGCTCGCGCCGGCGTAGCGGACGAGGCGCGCGCGGTCGACCTCGACCGTGCGCGTGCCGATCACGTCACCGACCGAGAGGTCGGTGAGGACGGGGCGGACGACGTCGGTGCTCATGCGCCCTCCCCGCGGACGGCGAGGGTGGAGGTGACGGTCGAGACCGGCTCGGTGCCGCCGTCGGGCAGGACCGCGGCGATCTCGCAGCGCGTGGTGACCATCGCGAGGCCGGCCCGCTCGACGATCGAGTCCACGTGCAGCACGGTCACGAGCTCGTCGCCCGCGACGATCGGCCGGTGGTGCGTGAAGCGCTCGTCCGCGTGGACGACGCGCGAGAAGTCGATGCCCGCCTCGGGGTCCTCGATGAGCTGCCCCTCCGCCCGCTGGGCGACGACGACCGCGAAGGTCGGAGGTGCGACGAGGTCCGGATAGCCCGCACCCCGCGCCGCCACGAGGTCGTGGTGCACGGGGTGGGTGGCGCCGACGGCGCCGGAGAACTCCCGCAGCTTCTCGCGTCCCACCGAGTACGGCGCGTTGGCGGGGTACTCGCGGCCGACGTAGGCCAGGTTGACGCTCACTGCGGTGCGCGGGCGCGGAGCCGGAGGCTCAGCGGGTCTCGCGGTGCGCGGTGTGCTTGCCGCAGCGCGGGCAGAACTTCGCGAGCTCCAGGCGGTCCGGGTCGTTGCGACGGTTCTTCTTCGTGATGTAGTTGCGCTCCTTGCAGTCCACGCAGGCCAGCGTGATCTTGGGGCGAACGTCAGCGCTCTTGCTTGCCACGGTTGTGAGCCACCTCTCGCGCCTCCGGAGGGCGCATGTGCTGTGCAGGTCGCACGACGCCGGCCGCCGTACGAGGTTGTCGAAAGTGGTAGCGGAGGCGGGGATCGAACCCGCGACCTCACGATTATGAGTCGTGCGCTCTAACCATCTGAGCTACCCCGCCGCGTGACTGAACGCGAGGTCGTCTCGCCAGTATTCCAGCAAGACGACCCCGCGTCACCACAGAGCCCCGAAAGGGAATCGAACCCTTGACCTTCTCCTTACCATGGAGACGCTCTGCCGACTGAGCTATCGGGGCAGCGCGGAAAACTTTACACGGAACACGGCGTCGAACGAAATCGGCGCCGTTCCGCCGTTCCTGGGCCCTTCGGTACCGCCCACCCCGGCTCGTGCACCGCCCGACCGCACGGGGTCGCGCGGTGCGCCGGGAGACGTGGTGACGGCGGCAGGCCCCGGGGCGAACGACGACGGGGCGCCACCCGCAGGTGACGCCCCGTCGCTCCGGTGGCAGGTGAGGGATTCGAACCCCCGAAGGCTGAGCCGTCTGATTTACAGTCAGATCCCTTTGGCCGCTCGGGCAACCTGCCGTGTGGAGTTGTCGCTCGCCGGAACGGACTGCACGTGGTGCAGCCCCCGCCGTGCGGGCGAGCCAACGATACAGCCCCGTCGGACCAGGTGCGAAATCCGGGTCCCGACGACCGTCCGCGCGTCCGTCCGTACAGTGGTCCGGTGACCCACCCCTCCCCCGCGCCGGACTACCTCCCCGGCACCGGGAACCCCGGCCCCGCGCCCACCGGCGCACCGTCCTCGCCCGCCCCGCCCGCGCCGTCGGGCAGCCCGCGCGGCGCGCCCGCCCCGACGGACCGCTGGGGGCTCCTGCTCGGCGCGGGAGCGTTCTTCCTGTGGGGCGCGATGCCCCTCTACTTCCCGCTCCTGGAGCCTGCGGCACCGCTCGAGATCATCGCGCACCGGGTCGTGTGGAGCCTGCTCTTCTGCCTCGTGCTCCTCGCCGCGACGCGCCAGCTCGGCGGGTTCGTCACCGCGCTGCGCACCCCGCGCACCCTCGTCGTCCTCGCCGTCGCGGCCGTCCTCATCGTCACCAACTGGACCGTGTACGTGTACGGCGTCCTCAGCGGTCACGTGCTGGACGCCGCGCTCGGGTACTTCATCAACCCCCTCGTCACCGTCCTGCTTGCCGTCGCGGTGCTGCGCGAGCGGCTGCGCCCCGCGCAGTGGGCGGCCGTCGGGATCGGCGCCGCCGCCGTCGTCGTCATCAGCACGGGCTCGGGCGGCCTGCCGTGGATCGCGCTCGTGCTCGCGGCGTCGTTCGGCCTGTACGGCCTCGTGAAGAACCGCGTCGGGCGCACGGTCGAGGCGCTCCCCGGGCTCGCCGTGGAGACTGCCGTGCTCACGCCGCTCGCCCTCGTGTACCTGGTGTGGCTCTCCGCCACGGGGGTGGGCACGTTCGGCGCCGAGGGCGTCGGCCACGCGCTCCTGCTGGCGTCCGCCGGGATCGTGACGGCCCTGCCCCTGCTCCTGTTCAGCGCCGCCGCGCGGCGCCTCCCCCTGAGCGTCGTGGGCCTCCTCCAGTACCTCGGCCCCGCGCTCCAGTTCCTCTTCGGCCTCCTCGTCTTCCACGAGCCCATGTCCCCCACCCGCTGGGCCGGCTTCGGGCTCGTCTGGCTCGCGCTCGTCGTGCTCTCGGTCGACGGGCTGCGCGCGGCCCGCGCGACGCGCCTCGCGAGCCGTCCCTGAGCCCGCTCGACTACGGTGGGACCCAGCACCCGTTCCCGGCCCAGAGAGGACCTACCCATGGCCGACTCCTCGTTCGACATCGTCAGCAAGGTCGACCGTCAGGAGGTCGACAACGCGCTCAACCAGGCCGCCAAGGAGGTCGCGCAGCGCTACGACTTCCGCAACGTCGGCGCCTCGATCGCCTGGAGCGGCGAGAGCATCCTCATGGTCGCGAACTCGGCCGAGCGCGTGCTCGCCATCCTCGACGTCCTCGAGACCAAGCTCGTCAAGCGCGGCATCTCGCTCAAGTCCCTCGACACGGGCGACAAGGAGCCCAAGGCGTCGGGCAAGGAGTACCGGCTCGCGGCGACCCTCAAGGAGGGCCTGTCGAGCGAGAACGCGAAGAAGATCACCAAGATCATCCGTGACGAGGCGCCCAAGGCCGTCAAGACGCAGATCACGGGCGACGAGGTCCGGGTGACGAGCAAGTCGCGCGACGACCTGCAGACCGTCATCGCTCTGCTCAAGGCCGCCGACCTCGACGTCGCGCTGCAGTTCACGAACTACCGGTAGCGCTCACCGTGCCTCTGCCCGACGGCGGCCCGCGCCCGGCCGCGCCGGGTCGTCCTGCCGCGTCGTCGAGCGATCTCCCGCGCGTCGTCGCGACCGACCTCGACGGCACGCTCCTGCGGTCCGACGGGACCGTCTCGGAGCGCACGCGCGCCGCGCTGCTCGCCGCCGAGGACGCCGGCGTCGAGGTGGTGTTCGTCACCGCGCGGCCGCCGCGCTGGCTCGACCAGCTCGCGGACGTCGTGGGCGGGCACGGGCACGTCATCTGCCTCGGCGGCGCGGCCGTGTGGGACCTGGCCACCGCGAGCGCGCTCGACGTGTGCGGCTTCACCGCGGACCAGGCCTCGGCGCTGGTCGCCGACCTGCGTGCCGCGGTGCCGGGCGTCGCGCTCGCGCTCGAGCGCGTCGACGGGCCGACGTTCGACCCGGGCTTCCGCTCCACCCCGGACGACGACGCGGACGTCGTCGCCGTGGTCGAGTCGACGCTCGCCGTGCCCGGCGCCCCTCGTGGGACCGGCCGCAGGCCGCCCGTCGGCAAGATCCTCGCGCGGGACCCCGGGGCGCCGGTCGACGACGCTCCCGCGACGCAGCCCGTCGTCGTCGCGGACGGGCAGACGACGGCACAGGAGTCGTTCTTCGCCCGCGTGCGCGGAGCGGTCGGCGACCGGGCGCACCTCGCCTACTCCGGCGCGGCGGGCCTCGCCGAGCTGCTCGCGCCGGCCGTCACGAAGGACGCCGCGCTCGCGCGCTGGTGCGCCCGGCTCGGCGTCGACGCGCGCGACGTCTGGGCGTTCGGGGACATGCCCAACGACCTGCCGATGCTGCGGTGGGCAGGCCGCTCGTTCGCGGTCGCGAACGCGCACCCCGACGTGCTCGCGGCGGCGACCGACCGCACGGCCTCGAACGACGACGACGGCGTCGCCCGGGTGCTGCTCGACGCCGTCGAGTCCCTGCGCCACGCACCCGGGAGGGCGTCGACGCCCCGCTGAGCGCGGCCACCGCGCTCCAGCCCCTACACTCCCGACGTGCACCCTCCCCTGGCCGAGGCGGACCTGACCGCGTGGGGTCGCCGTCCCTCGCGGCGCGTCCTCTCCGCGACGAGCACCGTGGTGCTCGTCGCGACGTGGACGGCCTACGTCGCACTGAGCATCGTCCTGTCCGCCGACCCGGACGTGCTCTCGGCCGAAGAGGCGGCGGACCCGGAGTACTGGTCGACCGGCCTGCTGGCGGGTGTCGCGGTCGGCGCGCTCCTCCTCGTGTGGGTCTGCCCGCGCGTCGGTGTGTGGGCCGGCGCCGTGGTGACGGCCGTCGCGGCCGTCGGTACCCCGCTGCCCGCCGCGGCCACGGCGCTGGGCGGCGCCGCGGTCCTGGCGCTCCTCGCGCTCTCGCAGTCGCGGGCCCGCGCCCGGCAGCGGGAGGCGTCCGCTACGTGGGGAGGTTCCACGGCGCCCGTGGTGCCGGACGGGCTCCCGGAGGCGCGCGCCTACGCCGCGCGGTGGCGCGGGGTCCGGACGGCGGCGGCGGTCGCCTGCCTCGTCGCCGCCGTCGTGTGCGGCGCGTGGTTCGCGCGGGACCTCGCCGCGGCGCGCGCGTTCCGCAGCGGGGCGCTCGAGGCGCCCGGGACCGTCGTCGAGCAGGACGGCCTGGACGCGGTCGTCGAGGTCGACGGCCTACGGTTCGACGTCCCGCTCGAGCTCGCGTCCGTCGAGGTCGGCGACGTCGTCGGCGTCCGGTACGACGGCAGCGGCCGGGCCGAGCTCGTCGACGACGTCGCCGACCCGTCCCTCCTCCTCGTCCCCGCCGGCGCCGGGGCGCTGACGGGCACCGCGCTCCTGGCGCACGAGGCAGTCCGGCGTCGGCGCGTGCGCCGGCTGCTGCTCCACGGCGGCCCCGCGACGACGGCGTACGCGACGTGGCACGAGCACGGCGCGCTGATCCTGCCCTCGGCGCACGCCGCACCGATCGCCGTCGCGCGGGACCTCCTGCTGCTGTCGGAGCCGCCGGAGGAGGCCTGGCACGACGACGACCCCCTGGACCGGGACGTGAGCGAGCTGTCCGACGACGAGCTCGTCACCCGTGCGCGCGCCGACGAGGGCACGGGCGACGAGTCCGGCGACGAGCCCTCGTGGGAGGGGTCCCCGCCGACCTGGCAGGGCACCCGGCTGCTCGTCGTCGGGCTCCGCGCGGACGGCTGGCCCGTCGCCGTCCGCGGACCCGACGACCGCTGGTACGTCACGGACACGGACGTGGCCGCCCCGCCCCGGGCTCGTCGGCACCTGCCGCCCTCGGACCGCGTGCGGAGCACCGACGACGGTGCGGACGACCGGGATGCGACGCGAGACGCGCGCCGGGGGCAGGGCTCGCGGCCCGGCCGGTGGGCAGGGCTCGCGCGCTCCACGGGGGCGGCCGGTCCGACGGCCACGCTCCCCGCGGTGCTGGCCTTCGCGCTGTGGGTCGCACCCGAGGTCTCGTGGTTCGTCGCGCTCACCGGGTCGGTGACTCTCGCCGGGGCGCTGCACACGTGGTCGTCTGCTGCGCGCCCCGCGTTGTCCACGACGACGGACGCGCTCGTCGTCCACGGCCCGCTGCGGGACACGTTCGTGCCCTGGTCGCGCGTGACGAGCGTGCGCGCCCGCCAGGGTGCGCTCGTCGTGCGTCTCGCGCCGTCGATGCTGGACGCCGAGGAGGCGTTGGTGATCAGCGACTGTCCGCTCGGCGGGTTCCTGCGCGGCGTGGACGACCCGCTCGTCGCACGGGACACCGTCCTGTCCGCGCGCGCGGTCTCGACTCCGGCGAGCACCGAGTCCCGGCGCCGACCGAGCCGCGACGCCGTCGTCGCGGCCCTCGGAGCGCTGGCCTTCGTGGCCGGTGTCGTCCTCGGCGCCTGACCCGGGCGCGCCGCGGCAGCGGCGCGGGCTCCGGCGCCGCTGCCGGTCAGCGGTAGGTGATGCCGCCGTAGCCCGGGCCGTGACCGGCCATCGTCTCGAGCCGCTTGATGCGCTCCGCCATCGGGGGGTGGGTCGCGAACATCTTGGCGACGCCCGCACCGCGGAACGGGTTCGCGATCATGAGGTGCGAGACGTCCACGAGGTCGCGGTTCTGCGGGAGCGGGGCCCGCTGCGTGCCGGCGTCGAGCTTGCGCAGCGCGGACGCGAGCGCGAGCGGGTCGCCGGTGAGCTTGGCGCCGTCCTCGTCGGCGTCGTACTCGCGCGTGCGGGAGATGGCGAGCTGGATGAGCATCGCCGCGACGGGCGCGAGGACGACCATCGCGATCGCCGCGAGCGGGTTGCCGCCGCGGTCGCGGTCGCCGCCGAAGATCAGCAGGAACTGCGCGAGCGACGTGATCACGCCGGCCAGCGCTCCCGCGACCGACGACGTGAGGATGTCGCGGTTGTACACGTGCATGAGCTCGTGCCCGAGCACCCCGCGCAGCTCGCGCTCGTCGAGGAGGCGCAGGATGCCCTCCGTGCAGCACACGGCCGCGTTCTTGGGGTTGCGGCCCGTCGCGAACGCGTTGGGCGCCTGCGTCGGCGAGACGTAGAGGCGGGGCATCGGCTGGCGCGCCTCGGTCGAGAGCTCGCGCACGATCCGGTACATGGCGGGCTGCTCGAGCTCGCTCACGGGGCGCGCGTGCATCGCGCGGATCGCGATCTTGTCCGAGTTCCAGTACCCGTAGAACGTCGTCACGAGCCCGAGCCCGACGAACAGCCACAGCAGGTTCGCCCGGGCGCCGAACAGCGCCCAGAGGCCCAGGACGATGGCCCACATGACGCCGAACAGGCCGGCCGTCTTGAGACCGTTGAAGTGCTGACGCCCCACGCTGTGCTCCCTTCCGCGCCGCGGGCACCCGCGTGGTCCACCGGGCGCCCGACGGGCGCCGACCCCGTCGACGCCCACCTGATGAACGCCCGAGGCGACCGTCCCGTTCCCGAGGACGACGACGGCGCCCCACCCGGGGAGGGTGGGGCGCCGTCGTCCGTGCTCAGGTGCTCACGTGCTCGGGAGCAGCGCTCGGGTCAGCCGACCTGCGACTCGCCGCGCGCCACGCGGATCATGTCCTCGCGCGGCACGACCTTGATGCGCTCGCGGCCGTGCGGCTCGCCCAGCGAACGCTCGTACGCGTCGAGCAGCTCCCACCCGGACCACTCGATGTGGTCGACCCCGCGCTCGCGGAGGAAGTCCACGACGGCCTCGGGGTCGCCGAGCGGCGCGACGCGCCCGGCGGCGAGGTCCGCCGCCGCCACGTCGCCGCCGTCGCCGGCTCCCGTGACGTCCTCCACCAGGTGGCGGATCGTCTCGGACGCGTCCGACTTGGTGTGCCCGATGAGGCCGACCGGGCCGCGCTTGATCCAGCCGGTCGCGTACACGCCGGTGATGTGCTCGCCGTCGATGTCGATGACCCGGCCCTCGCGGTTCGGGATGACGCCCTTGAGCTCGTCGAACGGGATCTCGGGCAGCGGCGACCCGAAGTAGCCGACCGCGCGGTACACGGCCTGCACGGGCCACTCGTGGAACTCGCCCGTGCCGGAGACGGTGCCGTCGCCGTTGAGCTGGGTGCGCTCGGTCCGCAGCGCCTCGACCTTGCCGTCGCCGAGGACCGCAGCCGGGGCGTGCAGGAAGTGGAGGTGCAGGCGGCGCGACGCCGTGTTCTCGCTCGGGTCCTTGAGCGTCCAGTCCGTGAGGGTCTTGACGACCTGCTTCGTCTGGTTCGAGGAGCTGATGGCCGCCATCGAGCCCTCGTCGAACTCGAAGTCCTCCGGGTAGACGATCACGTCGACGTCGGGGACGTGCCCGAGCTCGCGCAGCTCGAGCGGCGAGAACTTGGCCTGCGCGGGCCCGCGGCGGGCGAAGACGTGCACGTCCGTCACCGGCGAGGACTTGAGGATCTCGTAGACGTTCTGCGGCACCTCGGTCGGCAGCAGGTCGTCCGCGTGCTTGGCGAGCACGCGCGCCACGTCGAGCGCGACGTTGCCCGCGCCGAGGACCGCGACCTGCTGCGCCTCGAGCGGCCACGTGCGCGGGACGTCGGGGTGGCCGTCGTACCAGGACACGAAGTCGGCCGCGCCGTACGAGCCCGGCAGGTCGATGCCCTCGACCGGCAGCGCCGCGTCGCGGATCGAGCCGGTCGAGAAGATCACGGCGTCGTAGTACTGGCGCAGGTCGTCCAGCTTGAGGTCGACGCCGTAGTCCACGTTCGCGAGCAGGCGGATGTCGCCGCGGCTCAGCACCTTGTGGAGCGCCACGATGATCTGCTTGATGCGCGGGTGGTCCGGCGCGACGCCGTAGCGCACGAGGCCGAACGGCGCGGGCAGGCGCTCGAACAGGTCGATGCTCACGTCGAGGTCGGTCTTGGACAGGATGTCCGCGGCGTAGATCCCGGCGGGACCAGCGCCGACGATCGCGACGCGCAGTGGACGGATGCTGCTCACAGGACAGGGCGCCTTCCGGTCGAGGACGGGGGTCTCTCCCGCGCGGCCGACGGGCCGTTCCGCGTCGACCGGTTCGGGTACCGGCCGCAGGAGACCTCTCGATTGTACGACTGGGGTGAGGGTTGCCTCACTCGGGCCCTCTCCTCCATGACCAGGGTCTCACCGGTCTCGCCTGGTGGATACCTCGTCTTGTGATCCGGGCGAATGTAACGCCGGGTCAGCGGTCGACGCGCAGGCTCTCCTGGACCGCGCGGATCTCCGCCGCGGCCCACGGGTGCTGGAGGACCGTGCACGTCCCCGTCGTCTGGACGAGGTCGGCCACCGGCCCGCGCGGGACGACGACCGTCCGCACCGACTGCACCAGCACCGCTCCCCCGCCGCCCTTGAAGGACGCCTCGACCCACCGCCCCGGCAGGCCGTCCACGTCCACGTCGCCGCCGTCGAGCTGACGCAGCCTCGGCAGCGGCTTGAGCTTGCGCAGCACCTCGGCGTGCGCGTCGTCCAGCGTCTGCTCGGCCCGGATGCGCGAGACCACGACGATGACGTTCGGGTTGAACTCCCCCTCCTCCACCTCGCGCCCGACCGCGAGCGGCAGGGCGACGTGGGGCAGCGGGACCCAGCCGTCGGGCGCGTCGAGCCGCACCCCCACCGGCGCGGGGAAGTCGTCGCTCGGGTAGCGCAGCTCGGCCATGCGTCAGGTCCTCTCGGTCGCTCTCGTCGCGCTCCGGCGGTGCGGGGCGCGCCAGCAGTCTCGCAGACCGGCGGATCCCCGACCGCCCGGACGGGCAGTCTGCGGGCCACGCCCGCGTCCGACCCCGGGCACACCGAGGGCGCGGGACCCGTCCCGGGTCCCGCGCCCTCGGTGGAGCTCAGCGGATCAGCTGTTCGAAGCCTGCTCCTGCTGCTGCGCGTTCTGCGTGGCCTTCTGGCCCGCGTCCGTCAGCGTCTGCGCGACGTTGTTGAGCTGCGTCTGCGCGGCCGGCCAGTCGCTGCCCTTGAACTGCTGGGCGTCGGGGCCCTCCCACGGCACGCTCTGGATCTGCGAGTTCAGGTTCTGCATGGTCGTGCGGATCTCGTCCGCCTTCTGCTGCAGCGTCTGACCGAGCCCACGCAGCTCCTCGACGTTCGCGCCCCACATGCCACCAGCCATGGTGTTCTCCTTCTGTGTCTCGACCCCCACCCTGCGTGGACGTCGTCCCGTTGTCGATGGCCCTACTCAACCATCGGCCCGCGAGCCCCGTCGATGGGGAGGTGTCCCCATGAGGTCCCCGCGGGCGTCACGTCGCTACCGCGGGAGCGCGACGTGCAGCTTGCGCGCCCTCCCGGAGACCACGAGGAAGCCGCGTCCCGGCGGGAAGTCCGCGCGGCGGATCCGGCCGAGACCGGTCCCGAGCAAGGTGTCGCCGTCGAGGTCGCCGGGGGTGAGGAGCAGGCCGCTGCGACCGGCCTTGAACGGCTGCGCGATCGCCCACGCCTGCCCCCAGGTCGACGACTCGGCCTCGCCCACGACGAGCTGCTCGGCACGCGTGGCGGCCCGCACGAACGCCACGAGCGGCTGCTCCGCCGGCGTCCCCGTGAACTCCGTCACCGACTCGACGAGCACCGTGAGCGTCCCCGGGCGCAGCGAGCCCCCGTCGAGCGCCTGCGTGAGCGACTCGAGGAGCGTCACCACCTCCTCGGGCGACGTCGCCGCCGTGTCCCAGGCGTCGAGCGCCGAGATGCTCGTGCGGCGCGGCGAGAGGTACACGACCCGGCCTGCGCGCGCCCGGCGCACGGCCTGGGCGATGGTGACCAGCGCCGTCGTCCGACCACCCCCGGGCGGGCCCGAGAGCATGAACGTCCCCCGGGCCGGCAGCGCGACCGGGGCGATGTCGAGGTCGTCGAGACCGATCGTCGGCCGACCGCCCGTGACCTCGGGCAGCGCGTCCAGCGCGAAGCTGTCCGGGAGCCGCTCGACGCCCGGCGCCTGCTGGATGCCGAGGCGCGTCATCGCGTCGCGCAGCTTGCCCAGCTCGCGCGCCTGGAGCGCGACGTTCGGGTCGCCGCCCAGCACCGCGATCTGGACCTCGTTCTCGTCGAGCACGCCGCGTCCGGGCGGGGACGTGAGCGACAGCACGTCCTTGGGGACGCCGAGCGTCAGGTAGTCGTCCTCGCTCGCGAGGCGCAGCACGAGCCGCTTCTGGATCGTCGACCCCAGCGACGTCGGGACCGACGCCGCGCGGTCGCCCGCGACGACGACGTGCACGCCGACCTGGCGTCCGTCCGTCGCGATCGCGGTGAACGCGCCCCACACGGGGAACGCGTGCGCGGGCCGGAACTCGTAGGACTCGCGGAACGCGCCGATGCCGTCGACCAGCAGCAGGATGCGCGGCTCGGCGGGCGCGTTCGCGAGGCGCCGGTACTCGTCGAGGCTGCCGGCCCGGACTGCGGCGTAGCGGGCGGAGCGCTCGTCGACGAGGTCGCGCAGCGTGCGCAGCACGCGCTGGACGCGCTCCTCGTCGTCGCCCGAGATGACCGCGCCGACGTGCGGCAGGTCCTCGAGCATGCGCAGGCCGCTCGCGCCGCTGTCGATCGCGTAGACCTGGACGGGGCCGCCGCGCGCCGTGATGGCCGCCGAGACCGCGATGGTGCGCAGGGTCGCGCTCTTGCCCGAGCCACCGGTGCCGTAGATCGCCATGTTGCCGTCGCGGTCGGGCTCGTAGAAGACGGTGGGCTGCGCCTGGGTCGTCGGGTCGTCCTCCACGCCGAGCAGCAGCATCGTGTCCGTGCGGGGGTTGGGCAGGCGGGCGAGGTCGTACGTCGGGGCGAGCTCGGCCAGCCACGGCTTGCGGGGCACCGGCACCGCGGCCTCCGTCGCCGCCCGCGAGATCGTCGTGACCACGCGCGCGATGTCGTTGGGGCCCGGGTCCGTGACCTCCTCGACCTCGGGCTCCGGCAGCTCCCAGCGGATGTCGGAGCCGAACGCCATCTCCTGGATGTCGATGCGCGACCGCTCGGGCTGAGCCGTCGTCCAGCCGCCCGCGTAGCCGGTCTGGAACGGCGTGATGCGACCGGGACCGGTCTTCACCGCGCCACGGCCCGGGATCGAGGGGTCGAAGTGCGCGGCCATCGGGATGCCGAGGATGTCGGTCGAGTCGTCCTCGTCCGCCATGCGCAGCGCGACGCGCAGGTTCGTGTTCGCACGCAGGTTGTCCTTGATGACGCCCGCAGGGCGCTGCGTCGCGAGGATGAGGTGCAGGCCGAGCGAGCGACCGCGCTGGGCGACGTCCACGACGCCGTCGACGAACTCCGGGACCTCGTTGACCAGGGCCGCGAACTCGTCGACCACGATGAGCAGGCTCGGCGGCGCGTCGGGGTCCCCGGTCCGCTCCAGCGAGGCCAGGTCCTTGGCCTTCTTCCTGTTGAGCAGGTGCTCGCGGTAGCGCAGCTCGGCGCGCAGCGACGTGAGCGCGCGACGCACGAGGTGGGGCGACAGGTCCGTGACGAGTCCGACGGTGTGCGGCAGGTTGACGCAGTCGGCGAATGCGGCGCCGCCCTTGTAGTCGACGAAGAGGAACGTCACGCGGTCCGGGCTGTGGGCGGCAGCCATGCCGAGCACCCACGACTGGAGGAACTCCGACTTGCCGGCACCGGTCGTCCCGCCCACCAGCGCGTGCGGGCCCTGCGTGCGCAGGTCGAGGTAGAGCGGCTCGGTGCCCGAGTGCCCGACGAGCCCGCGCAGGTTCGTCGGCGCCTTGCGACGGACGGGCGGCGAGCCGTCCCGCGGCGTCAGGGAGCCGTTCTCGCGCCACGCGTCGATGAGGCGGCCCGGGTCCTCGGCCAGCGCGGTGCCGGCGAGCGTGAGGTAGGAGACCGAGCGCGGCAGGTCGGAGTCGTCGTCGACGGGCGCGCCGACGTCGACCACGGGTGCCAGGATGCGCGCCACCTCGTGGGCGGTCGCGAGGTCCACCGTCTCGCACGCCACCGGGAACGACAGCCGGCCCACCCGGACCTCGCCGCTCGTGGCGCCCGCGGTGGCTCCGGGGGCTCCTGCGCCCGCGGTGTCGACGGTCTCCACGAGGACGAACGTGCGGCACGCGGCCGGAAGCTGCTCGACAGACGGCGCGACCCACACGACGTGCACGCCCGCGTCCGCGCCGCGCTCCACGAGCCGCGTGAGGCGCGAGCGGTCCACCGGCGCGTCGTCCTCGACGAGCACGACGACCGTCGGCAGCACCGGCTTGGGCGTGTCCTCGCCCTCCTCGGGGTCGATCGGCCCGCGCAGCTCGGCGTGGGTGTCGAGGTCGGCCCCGCGCGCCTCGACGAGGTCCTCGAGCTGCGACAGGAGCGCCTGCGCGGCGCCCGGGTTGTCGGCCAGGTGGTCGCCGCCCAGCGGGCTGTGGGGCGAGCCGGTGTGCGGCAGCCACTCGAGCCACTCCCAGTCGGCGCGCGAGCGCTGCGACGTCATGGCGGCGAGCACGAGCTCCGACGGCGAGTGCAGGCCGGCGAGCTGGACGAGGATCCCGCGCGCGACGGCGTCGACCGCGGCTCCCGCCCCGGCGACGCCGAGCGCGCCGTCCGTGCGCAGGCGCGCGACGACCGGGACGCCGGAGATCGTCGTGCACTGGGCGTGCAGCTTCTCCAGCTCGTTCCAGTACTCCGGCAGCGTGTTGTTCTCGCCCGGCTGGTCGAGCTGGGTGCGCGAGGGCGCGGCGCCGAGCCCGATCCGGACCGAGAGGAACGCGTCGTGCTCCGGGCGGTGCGTCCACATCAGCCCGCCGAGCCGCCGGACCGCGTCGACCGTGTCGCCGACGGACGGGGCCTCCGAGAGGCGCACCGCGCGCTCGACGGCGTGCGTGCGGTCGATCGTCTCGCGCATCGCGACGACCCCCGCCTCGAACTGCTCGCGCTGCGCCTTGAGCTTGCGCTTGGCCTGGACCTTCTGGTCGAGGTAGTTGCCGAGCATGAGGATCGGGCTCAGGCCGACGAAGACGATCGACAGGACGTTCCTCGTCACCGAGTAGAGGATCACGCCCATGAGCAGCGGCGCGACCATCGCGAGGTACGGGAAACGCTGCGGCTCCGGGGGCTGCGGCGGCTTGGGCGCCTTGAGCTTGCGCTCGGGGAAGCGGGCGACGACGCGCGGGGAGCGGTTGAACTCCACGACCGGGCTCGTCGGCGCGAGGCTCGTCGTGCGGTGCAGCGCGACGACGGACACGACCGTGCTGCCGATCGTCACCGTGTCCGACGACGTGAGCGTGGAGCGCACCATGCGCTGGCCGCCCATGACGAGACCGTTCGCCGAGTTCGTGTCGGTGATCTCGATCGTCTCGCCGACCGTGAGGCGGGCGTGCCGCTTGGAGGTCTGCGGGTCGCTCAGCCGGATGTCCATGTTGCGGTCGCGACCCAGGTAGCTCGTCCCGACGGGCAGCGGGAACTCGCGGCCCGCGTCCGGCCCCTCGAGCACGCGCAGGACGGCGACGGCCGCGCCGCGGTCCTGCCCGGGAGCGTCGAACTGCTCGGAGACGCGCACGATCGAGACCGTCGACCCCGACCGCAGCCCGGCCTCCGTGAGGTCGCTCGTCGGCGACAGCACGCGTCCCTGCCCCGACCCCGACGGCGCGGTGCCGACCTGCAGCGTGAGCCGATCCGGGACGGCCGTGCCCGACCGGGTGGGGTCGCCCGCGAACAGCGCCTCGGCGACGTCGCGCACGGTGGCCGTCGCGTCGGCCGTGACGGCGACGTTGGTCGTGCTGGCGTCGGGGCGGTGCAGCGTGAGCTTGATTCGCACGAAGGTTCCTGTTCAGGTCCGGGGAGAAGGACGGGCAGGCCGGAGGGCTCCGACGATCGGGCGGCGGTGCGCAGGGCGCGACCAGGACGGGCGCACGGGACGCGCGCCCGCGGAGCCGCCGACGTCAGCCGTCGTCGGCGAGGTCGAGCAGGGGCAGGTCGGCCGAGGTCACGAGGCGTGACGCCACGGCGTACTCGACGAGGCGCGCGCGGCGGTTCGTCGCGAGCGCGCCGGGGCCGCCGCGCAGGCCCTTGACCCCGATCCGGTCGAGCTTGTCGCACACGTTGTCGAGCTTGCGGTTGAAGCGGGTCGTCGCCCAGCCCAGCCGGGCCGCGGCCGCGGCCGACGACGGGATCTCGGACAGGCCCGTGCCGTCGCGGCGCAGCATCGGCTCCGCCAGGGCCACGATGAGCTGCTTCTGGCTCGTGGTGAAGGTGATCATGCCGATCGTCGTCGCACCGCCCGACTCCGTGTCCTCGGAGCGGATCTCCTGGTACGGCGCGCCGCGGAGCTGCGCGGTGAGCTCGTACGTCGTCGGCCCGGCCGTGAACACGATCGACGTCGTCGGGAAGACGATCGGAAGGCGGTTGCCCGGCGAGAGCCAGGACTGGACCCCGCCGCCCGAGTCGCACACCGTCGCGGAGATGAGCGTCCCGACGTTGGCGAGCCACCAGATCCCGCCCTCGTGCGAGATGCGCAGGAAGCGGCGGTGCAGGTACGGGTTGTCCTCGATCGCGAGGTCGCCGTCCCGCCCGATGTCGAACGGGTCCCCGTCCGCTGACGGGCGGAACCACTCGCCGCAGAACTCGACCGCGAGCTCGCTCACGCCGCCTCCCCCGTCACGCAGGCCTTCTGGGGCGCCGCGGAGAACTTGCCGTCACGGTCCACGATGACCTCGATGCAGACCTGCTCGCCCGGCTTGGCCCGCAGCTCGACGGTCGTCTCGTCGAACGCGTCCTTGTACGGCGAGTCCTCGATCGGGTCGAGCTTCTTCCAGGCGAACATGTCGCCCTCCTGGGCCTTGTCCGAGTCGTACGCCCAGGTGAACGTCGCGACCTCGCGCGCCGGGTCGTAGGTGCCCACCAGGTCGTTGACCGGCGGGACGAGGTCGCCCAGGTTGTCCGACGGCACGAAGTCGTCGTCCGTGGCGGCCGTCTCCTCCCCGCCCCCGTCGGGGGTCGTGTCGTCCGCGGTGGCGTCCGGACGCAGCAGGAAGAACCCGCCGACCGCGACCGCGACCCCGACGACGCCGGCGAGCGTCGCCCACAGCGCGCC
Source organism: Cellulosimicrobium sp. E-16 (assembly GCF_049913115.1). Lineage (NCBI taxonomy): Bacteria > Bacillati > Actinomycetota > Actinomycetes > Micrococcales > Promicromonosporaceae > Cellulosimicrobium > Cellulosimicrobium sp. E-16. Next base: position 1,210,641 of record NZ_CP183974.1, on the reverse strand, counting down.
ACGACCGGACCGTTCCTCCGCCGGCGCGGCGGCCGGTCCGCCGTCCTCCGGCCCGGCGGGCCGGTGGACCGTGTCCTCGACCGGCGGCTGGCCCCAGGCGCCCGGGCGCCGGGCGCCCGGGTACATCCGCGGGTCCGTGAGCTCCGCGACGGGCGCGTGCCCGCCCGGCCCGACGGCGGACGTCGGCGTGGTGCCCGCGGTGTGCGCGGGCGCGCCCTGGTTCCAGGCCGCGGGCGCGTAGGGCTGCTGCGGGGCGCGCGGTCCCGGCTGCTGCGGCGGGGCGGCCGGTCCGGGCGCCACGGTCTGGCCCGGCCACGGGGCGCCCGGCTGACCCGGCCGCAGCGGCGTCGTGGGCTGGGTCGGCCGGCTCGGGGCGACGGGACCCGACGACGTCCCGCCCGTCCCCGACGGGTCGATCGACACGACCTGGCGCAGGCGGGTCCCGGCGTCGTCGTCCGGCTCCTCCTCCTGCACGTGGCCCGTGTCGTCGAGCAGGTCGATCGGGGTGACCGCGTACGACAGCTCGTTCTGCACCTGCTGGAGGGCGCGCGCGAACGCGAGGACCGTCGGGTAGCGCGACCCGGGGTTCTTCGCCATCGCCGTCGCGAGCACACGCTCGAGCGACGCCGGGACGTCCGTGCGGCCCGTCGGCGGCAGCGGCGAGGTCTCGATGCGCGAGATGAGGTTGGCGCTCGAGTTCGAGCCGCCGGGCACCTCGAACGGCGTGCGACCCGCGAGCAGCGTGTACGTCGTCGCGGCGAGGGCCCACACGTCCGTCGCGATGCCGCTGCGCGGCGGCTCGGCGAACGACTCGGGCGGGGACCACGGGATCGACATGCCCTCGGCGCGCGCGGCGTCGTCGACCGTCGAGGAGATGCCGAAGTCCGTGAGCGCGGGGTGGCCGTACTCGGTCACGAGGATGTTCGCGGGCTTGATGTCGCGGTGCAGGATCCCCGCGCGGTGCGCCGTCTCCACGGCACCGGCGATCTGGACCGCGGTGCGCAGCGCCTCGGCGACCGAGAGCCGCTCGGTGCGGTACCGCGCGCCGAGGTTGGGGCGCGAGCAGTACTCCATGGCGAGGTACGGGCGCCCGTCGTCGGCGATGTCCGCCTCGTACATCGTGACGATCGACGGGTGCGTCGACAGCGTCGCCATGAGGTCGGCCTCGGCGTCGAACGCCGCCCGCTGCGAGTGGCTGGACCACTCGTGCAGCAGGACCTTGACGGCGACCCGCCGGCGGGGGCGCTGCTGCTGGTAGAGGAAGACGTCGGAGAACCCGCCCGAGCCGACCAGCGAGACGTACTCGAAGCCCGTGATCTCCGGCGGTGGGGACGGTGCGCGCTTGGTGCTCACCGGATCCCCTCGAAGACGAGGGTCACGCCGTCACCGAGGTCGGCGACGTCCCCGTCGACGACCAGGACAGGCTCCGACGGGTGCAGGCGCCGCGGCGGCTGACCCGCGCGCAGGAGCGTGGTCCCGTTGGTCGTCGCCATGTCGCTCACGAGCACGTGCCACCCCTCGAGCGTGATCTCGAGGTGCGAGCGCGAGATGTCCTGCTGCGGGCTGGGCACCGTCACCAGACGGGGCAGGTCTGCCGCCTGCGACCGAGGCGTGCGCGGGCGCCGGCCCACGACGACGGGACGGTCGAGCTCGACCGTCTGCCCCGTCGAGACGAGGACCCGCCCGAGCGGCGGACGGACCGCGAGCTCGGCGTCGCCCTCGAGGGGACCGCCGCAGAGCGCGCACGCGTCCCGCGACGGCGGGTTCGCGTGCCCCTGGGCGCACGTGCGCGCCAGGATCTGCTGCTGGCCCGGCCCGGGCGGCGCACTGAACGACGGCGGAGGCGGCGGCACCGGGGCGCCCGTGGGACCCGCCTCCTGGGCGGCCGCGCGCAGGTCGGCGATCGCGGAGGAGTGGACCGTGTGGCCGTCGTGGTCGAGCCCGGACGCGAGGTCGTCCTCCGCCGTCTGCTCGCCCTCGGGGTCGACGACCGTCGCGGCGCGGTGCGCGGCCGCGGGCGTCGCCCCGGTCCACTCCCGCGGGACGCCGGCGATGAGACCGTCGTCGGACGGGGCGGGCGGAGGTGCCGGGAGCGCCGGCTCTGCCGCGACGGGAGCAGGAGGGACGGGCGGGGCGACCGGGGCGGGCGACGCGGGCTCCTCGTGCTCCTCGTCGTCCTCGGTGCGCACCGCGGCGTCCTCCACGGTTCGCAGGATGGTCGAGCCCCACAGGTGGGCGTAGTCGTCGTCGGCGTCGTCCGCGGGCGGCTCGTCGAGCGCCGTCACGGGCTCCTGGACGGGCGTCCGCGGCCCCGGGCCGTGGGACTCCGGCTCGGGTGCGATCGTCTCCTCCGGGAGACGGAGCGTCGCGCCGAGCGCGCCGAGCGGGGTCACGGCGGGCTCGACGGCGGGGGCGGGCTCGACCGCGGGCGCAGGCTCCGCGGCCGTCGGGTCGACGGCCGTGCCCCAGGACGGACGGTCCGCGGGGGCGCCGTCGACGGACGGCGCCGACCCGTCGTCGTCCACGGAGCGCTCGGCGGCGGGGCGGGCGGGACGCTCGGCGAGCGGCCACGCGACGGCTCCGGCGAGCACGACGCCCGAGACGAGCGGGAGGGTGGCGGCGTCCCCGAGCAGGGGCTCGCCGGCCGGCGACTCGCCGAGGGGGCCCACGAGGCCGGCGTCCGCGCTCACGAGCAGCTCGACGACGTCGTCCAGGACGCGCTCGGACCAGGTCGTGACACCCTCGCCCTCGACGCGCAGGCGCTCCCCGCCGTCGAGCTCGAGCGTGACCGTCACCCGGCCGCGCGCGGCGACGTGGACGCGACGGTCCGCGACGACCGCCACCACGAACGGCGGCACCGTCCGCAGGCTCGAGCCGAAGGCACCGGTGAGCACCTGCAGGACCTCGACGACGCCTGCGTCGGCGCCGAGCTGGTCCCAGACCTGCTCGACGAGCGTTGCCTCCACCGGCCCCGGCAGCACGACGACCGTGCCGCCTCGCACGACGGCGCGTGCGGTTCCCGTGACGTAGCGCAGCGTCACGTCAGACCCCCGATCTGCAGACGAACATCCCTGGGCAGCGTGTCCTCGTCGACGTCCGGACCCGGCGCACCGGCCTGGTCGCGCGGGGTCGTGCTCCCGCCGCTCGTGTCGTCGGACACGCCCGTCGCATCGACGACGACGACTGTGATGTTATCCCGGCCACCGGCCGCGATGGCCTCGTGGACCAGGCGCTCGGCGGCGGCCTGCGGGTCGGGCGTGGAGAGCAGGACCTCCGCGATCCGCTCGTCGGTGAGCTCGCCCGTCAACCCGTCCGAGCACACGAGGACGCGGTCGTGCCGCTCGATCGGCAGGTACCAGAAGTCCACCTGCGGGGCGTTGCGCGAACCGAGCGCGCGCGTCACGACGTGCCGACGCGGGTGGGTGAGCGCCTCCGCGGGCGTCAGCAGCCCGGCGTCGACCATCTCCTGGACCTCCGAGTGGTCGACGCTCACCTGCTCGAGGCGCCCGCCGGCGAGGTGGTAGGTCCGCGAGTCGCCCACGTTCACGACGAGCCAGTACGGGTTCCCGTCCTGCTCCGAGACCACCACGCCGGTGACGGTGGTGCCCGCCCCCCGGCCGGGCTCGGTGACGATGGCCTGCACGTTCTGCTGCGCGACCGCGATCCGGTCGCGGACCTCGTCGGGCGTGACGACGTCGAGGTCGGCCAGGGGCCGGAGTGCCTCGACGGCCGTCGAGCTCGCGACCTCGCCCGCCTCGTGGCCACCCATGCCGTCGGCGACGAAGAAGACGGAGCGCGAGACGAGGAACCGGTCCTCGTTGAGGAGCCGGCGCGCGCCGCGGTGCGAGGCCGCTCCCCAGGCCAGGTGGACCTCGGCCGGCAGCTCGGTCGTCATGCGGCACCGGGGTGGACGACGATGCGGCGGTCGCCCACGTGGATCGTCGCGCCGACGGGGACGCGCACGCGGGTCCCCGGCTCGGCGACGCGCGGCGGGGCGCCCGGCACCGAGACCACGGTGCCGTTGGTGGAGCCGCGGTCCGTCAGCCACAGGCCGCTCGGGTCCGCCCGGAGCTCGGCGTGGGTCTTGGAGACCGACCGCGTCGGGTCGTCGACCGCCACGAGGTTCCACGGCCCGTCGTCGGGCGCCTGCGGGTTGCGTCCGAGCAGCGTCGGACGGTCGACGGCGCGACGCTCTCCCGACTCGAGCTCGATGACGACCGACACGTCGGGCGCGGGGTCCATGGCGCGGACGTCCCGCGCCGTCATGCGCGTGCTGTCCCACTCCGCCTCGGCGGGCTCGGGAACGGGTGCCGGTGCGGTGGCGGCAGGCCTCGCGGCGGGCGCGGACGGCGCCGCCGACGTGGGCTGCACGGGCGCGGCGGGGGCCGACGGCGCAGGGGCGACGACGGGCGCGGGGCCTCCCCCGACGCCGGGGACGCCGGTGATCAGGCCGTCGCCTGCGGGCGCCGCGGACGACGGGAACGCCCAGGGGTCCGGGACGGGAGCGGCGGCCGGCGGCGGGGCGAACGCGCCCGGGGCGGCGGGCGCGGCGGGCGTCGCGGCGCCCTGGCCGCCGAGCGGGGCAGGCGGGTACGGCGCATAGCCGGCCTGGGCCGGTGCGGGGGCGTACCCGGGCTGGGGCGCCGGTGCGTACCCCCCGGCCGTGCCGTACCCGGCGCCCGCGGGCGCACCGCTCACGAGCGAGGCGACTCCCTCGTAGCCCGCGGCCGACGAGGACGCGGGAGCGCCGCGCACGTCGAGGACGAGGGAGCGCCCGGCCTTGTCGTGCCACCCCTGCGACCGGCCGGAGGAGTCGAAGCCCGGGCTGAGCAGGACCACGAGGATCCCGCCCGCCGGCACGACGCCGACGATGATCCAGCGCAGCGCTGCCCGGCCGAAGCCGATCGGCTCGCGCGTCCCCGCGTCGACCGTGCGGATGCCCGTGAGGAGGTTGCCGAGCGTCTTCCCCGTCGAGCCCTCCCAGAACCAGACGCCGACCCACCACGCGAGGGCCAGGACGCCGGCCACCACGTAGACGACGAGCATCTTGCCGATCAGCGCGGCGGCCTCGTCCTGCGTCACGACCTGGACGCTGCCGAGCGGTGCTCCGACGATCGCGAGACCCGCGACGACGACCACCAGCGCGACGAGACCGGGGACGGCGACGTCGACCACGTAGGCGAGGAAGCGACGGCCCCGTCCGGCGAACGGGGCGGCGGCGAGCGACGACGGCGGCACGGGAGCGGGCTGGCCGAAGGCCTTCTGCGTCGCGGCGTAGACCTCGGGCTCCGTCGTGGTGTCGGGCGCCGAGTGCGGGGCGGCCGCGTACGGGAGGTCGGACGTCGCGCGCGCCGCGAGGGCCTGGACGCTGCCGACCGGGCCTGCCGCCGGCTCCGCAACCGGGCGCCCCGTCCGCGGGAAGGGCTGCCCGCACACCGCGCAGAACGCGGACCCCGAGGACTGCGCGGACCCGCAGGCGGCGCACGTCACGTCGCTCATGACTCGTCTCCCTGTCGTCTCGTCGGCTCCGACGACGACCCTGCCGCCGGGGGCACGGCGCCGCCCTTCGTGCCGGCGCGGCGGCCGGGCAGCCACCGGCGCAGACCCGAGGAACCGGAGGCCGCGCGCACGGACCGCAACGAGAGTGCGGCACGGACGCGAGCGCGACGGTTCACGGAGGAGCGTAGCCCCCCGACGACCGTGTCCACGTCCGCCCAGAAGGCGTCGATCTCCTGCTCCGTCGGCTCACCCTCACCGAACACGGTCGCGTCGGCCCGGTGCGCGAGCGGGATCGTCGCCGTCGCGCCGTAGGCCTGGGAGAGGAGACCGGCGCCCTCGCGCCGCGTGGAGCCCGCGGGGACGGGCGTCCCGAGGTCCGTCGCGGTGTCGAGGACCTCGCGCCAGCCGCCGCTCACCCGGTCCACCGGACGTGCTGCCGCGCGCCGTCGGGCCCGGCGGCGCGCCTTGTAGGCGAGCACGAGGATCACCGGCAGCGCGAGCAGCGCGAGGGGCACGACCACGGCGACCGCGACGAGGGCCGCCTGGCCCCAGTCGAAGCCGTCGCTCTCGGCCTTCTCCTTCTCCTCGTCGTCGACCTTCCCCGCCTCGGCCTCGGCAGGCTCCTCCGGCGGCTCCGGGTCCTCGAGGATCGGGGGCTTGGGCACCTGGAGGCTCTTGGGCTCCGGCTGGATCTTGTTGTCCTCGTCGGGGATCGCCGTGATCGGCACCCACCCGTAGCCGACGAACGGCACCTCCGCCCAGGCGTGCACGTCGGTCCCGGTCGCCGTGAACGGCTCGCCCGGCTCGAGCGGGTTCTTCTCCAGGTCGGGGTAGAAGCCCATGACGACGCGCGCCGGGATGCCGGCCTGGTTCGCCATGAGGGCGAGCGCGACGGCGAACTGCTCGTCGTCGCCCACCATCTCCTCGTCCGCGAGGAGCGTGTCGATGCGCTCCGCCGAGTGACCGGGACGAGACGGTGGCTGGGTGTCGAGCCCGCTCGAGAAGACACCGCTCGCCACGAGGCCGTCGCGGAGCGCGAAGAGCTGGTCGACGGGCTCGGTCTCCTCCCCCATGAACTGGGCGGCCTTGCCCGCGAGCGACGCGGGCAGCGCGTCCTTCGGCGGGGTGGGGACCTCGATCGACTGGTCGATCGCGCCCGCCCTCAGGTCGTCCTCGGTGGGCTCGACCGTGACGAGCGTGTCGAGCGTGTACGAGTCGCCGGGGCGCAGCCCGGCGGTCGTCAGCGCGGTGCCCGTCGTCGAGTTGTAGTACGTCGTCTCGCCGAGCTCGCGCGCGCGGTCGCCCGCGTAGGTGATGCCCTCGAGCGTGCCGACGTCGGGCACCCACACGCCGGTGTAGTCCCCGACCTGGACGTCGACGCGCGTCGGCGTCCCGGACGCGACCGTGGCGATCTCCTCGCCCGCGCGCGTGTAGACGCCCGAGCCGGGCAGCCCGCTGGAGACGTCGTAGACGACGCCGTTGTACGTGTCGAGACCGGCGAGGCGGACCTTGGCGCCCGCCGGGAGCCCCTGCACGGTGAACAGCTCGTCCTCGCGCATGTCCTTGGCGTACTTGCGGAACGCCGTCAGCGGGCTCACGTACTCGTGCAGGTCGAGCGGCGGCACGACCGTCTCGCGCAGCACGGTGCGCGGCTCGTCGGGGAGCAGCACGGGCGCGGCGAAGGCCGCCGCGACGCCCCCGACGACGAGCATCGCGGCCCCCGTCCGCACGCGGTGCCACCAGAGCCGCCGCGTCGCGGCCTTGCTCGCCTCGGTCGTGATCTGGTGCGCGCCGAGCCGGGAGGCGGTGACCCGCCACCCGGCCCACAGCAGGCCCACGCCGCCGACGACGAGACCCTGCGCCACCGGGAACGCCGCGATGACGGTCCCGAGCAGGATGACCCCGACGAACGCGACCACGACGGGCACGAGCGCCCACTCGGCGCGGCGCGCGCGCCACGCGATCGTCCCCGCGAGGAGCGCGGTGGCGAGCATGAGGAGGTACGGGACGACCGCGAGCTCCGGGAAGGAGTGCAGCGGCGGGACCGTGGTGACGAACTCCTTCCAGCCCGTGACCGCGCCCTGGAGCAGGTCGGTGACCGTCTGGAGCGACGGGACGACCCCGCCGATCGCGTCGGCCGGCAGCGCGAGCGCACCGCCGAGGAGCAGGTAGGCGACGACCGCGACCACGAGGACCGTGGCGGCCGACCACCGGCGCCACGCCCCGAGCCAGGCGACCAGGAGCCCGACGACGGCGCCGCCCACGGCTGGGACGAGGTAGCCGGTCGAGCCCCACACGGGCCCGAACCCGACCGCGACCGCGCCGAGGACGAGGACCAGCGCGAGCGCGTCGACGGCACCGAGGGCCGTGAGCGCCCGGGGGGTGTCGGCGCCGCGCAGCCGGGTCGTGTTGCGCTGCGAGGTGCCGGAGGACGGGGCCGGCGTGCCGACCGGGGTGGCGCGGCGCGAGCCGCGCGTCGTGGTGCTGGGAGCGCTCATCAGTCGTTCAGCCTCCGCAGGGCGAGGGGGAGCTCGCCGAGCTCGCCGATGGTGAGGACGACGAGCTCCGCGATCGCGTGCCGGCTGAGCGAGGCGCCGGGGACGCACTGGATCGCCATGACCCGGACGTCCTGGGGAAGCCGGGCGGACGCCGCCCGCAGCTCGGTGGGCGTCACCTTGCTGCCGACGATGAACGCCACGACCGACGCGTCGCTGATCGTCAGTCCCGCGACGCGCGCGACGTCGACGAGCGACGTCCGCTGTGCGCGCGTCTCGACGCGCGCGAGGTCGTCGAGCAGGCGGGTGCGGTGGTCGCCGCGCAGGTTGCCGTCGTTGACGAGGACCGTGACCCCACGGTCCTCCTTGATCGCCTGCAGCCCGAGCGACCCGCACGCGCTCACGGCGAGCTCGAACTCGTCGTCGTGCGCGTAGTCCTCCGCGCGCGTGGAGAGGAGGACGGCGAGGTGCGACCGGCGCGTCTCCTCGAACTGGCGGACCATGAGCTGCCCGGTGCGGGCCGTCGTCTTCCAGTGGATGTGCCGGCGGTCGTCCCCCGGGACGTAGTCGCGCAGCGCGTGGAACGACACGTCCGAGTTGGAGATGTCCGTCGTGACGCGCCCCTCGAGGTCCTTGAGGAACCCGGTGGACGAGCCCGAGAGGTTCTTCACGCGCGGGTGGACGAAGAGCTCCTCGGGCTCGGTCCAGACGACCTCCCGGCGCAGCAGGCCGAGCGGGTCCGCCCGCACGGAGCGGACCGGTCCCACGGAGATCACCGAGCGCCGGTGCGTCGGCACCGTGAAGATCTCCTCGTGGCTCGCCTGGGGACGCAGGCGCGGGACGGGGAACGTCGCCATGCCCTGCCCCACCGGGAGCTCCATGACCGACGGGAGCAGCGGCCGCCCCGAGTCGTTGCGCACGTCGAGCCGCCCCACGGCGCGGTCGCCGACCGTGACGCGCTGCTGCGCGAGGTCGAGGACGACGGCGTAGCGGAAGCGGCCCAGCACGAACGCGACCGCGGCGAGCAGCGACACCGTGAGCAGGATCGCCACCACCAGGAGCTCGAGCCACGAGAAGGCCAGCCCGGCCCACCACGCCCCGACGGTGACGACGAGCGCCGCCCAGCCGAAGGGGCTGACCGCCGAGGTCACGGGCTCGACGGCCCGCGCCGCCGGCGCCAGCGCGCGCCCGACGGGCGCCGCGACCCGGCGGAGGGGCGCCGCGAGGGGTCGGAGCAGACCGGCGAGGGCCGACGACGCGGGTGGCGTGCCGGTCCTGCCGCGCGGGCTGCCGGAGCGGGCGCTCGGGCGGCCGGTCGAGGGGCCGTGTGAGGCGTTCATGCGATGAGCTCTCGATCGGTACGGGGGATGACGGTCCGCCAGTCGGTCGCGCGAGCGGCGGTGCGGGCGGGCGGCGTGGGGAGGGCCGCCCGTCCGGTCAGGCGGAGCGTCGCTCCTGCGGGGCCGCGACGTCGGCGAGGAGCCGGCCGAGCACGGCCTCGTTCGTGGCGCCGGCGAACTCGGCCTCCGGGTCGAGCACGAGGCGGTGTGCCCAGGCCGGCTGCGCGAGCTCCTTGATGTCGTCCGGCAGCACGTAGTTGCGGCCGTGGGCCGCGGCCCAGACCTTCGCGCAGCGCACGAGCGCGAGCGAGCCACGGACGGAGACGCCGACGCGGACCTCGGGCGCGTTGCGCGTCTCCTCGGCGAGCCGCGAGACGTACTCGAGCACCGCGCCGTCGACGTGCACGCGCGCGCCGAGCTCGGCCATCTCCGTCACGGCCTGGGTCGTGATGAGCGGCTGGAGCGTCTTGCTCCGGTCGCGGACCGCGGCCCCCGAGAGGATCTCGACCGTCGACGCGTGGTCCGGGTACCCGATGGACGCCTTCATGAGGAAGCGGTCCAGCTGGGCCTCGGGAAGCCGGTAGGTCCCGGCCTGCTCGATGGGGTTCTGCGTCGCGATGACCATGAACGGGCGACCGACCTCGTGGCCCACGCCGTCGACCGTGACCCGGCCCTCCTCCATGACCTCGAGGAGCGCGGACTGCGTCTTGGGCGACGCACGGTTGATCTCGTCCGCCAGCACGATCGAGGCGAAGATCGGGCCCTGGTGGAACTCGAACTTCCCGGTCTTCTGGTCGTAGATCGTCACGCCGGTGACGTCCGACGGGAGCAGGTCGGGCGTGAACTGGATGCGGTTGTTCGTGCCCTGGACGCTCGCCGCGAGGGCGCGGGCGAGCGACGTCTTGCCGGTGCCCGGCGCGTCCTCGAGGAGGATGTGGCCCTCGGAGAGCATGCACGTCAGGGTCAGGCGCACCACGTGCGCCTTGCCCAGGACGGCCTGGCCCACGTTGCCGACGAGGCGGTCGAAGGTCTGAGCGAACCAGGTGGCCTGCTCGGGGGTCATGGTGGTCATTCGTCGCTGTCCGTTCGCTGTGCTGGAGGCGTGCTCGGGGTCGTCGAGCCGCTAGTACCAGGTCATGGAGTTCGTGTTCCCGATGGTCGTGTCGATCCGGACCGCGGTCCCCGGCCCACCCCACACGCACTGCTGGCCGCCGGAGTAGTTCCCGTTGCCGTCCGTGCGCAGGGCGCGCCCCTGGGCGTCGTAGCTGTAGTTGCCCGAGCCGATCCGGTTGCCGCCGGCGTAGCAGGTGCTGCGGAACGCCGTGTTCGGCGGCCCGTCCTTGATCGTCAGGTACAGCTCGGCGCACGAGGAGTGCGAGCAGTAGCCGGGCCAGTTCCCGTCCGGGAGCTTGTGGTTGCTGCCCTTGCTGACCGTGAACACCGGCTCGGGCTTCTTGTCGGACGTCGCGGACCGGCAGGTCTCCTTCGCCGCGCCCTCCGTGGGTGTGACCTTGACGCAGATCTCGCGCGTCGCCGAGTACCCCACGCTCAGGGTGCCCGAGCCCGACTTCGCGCTGGACTGCACCGCACCGCGGACCGACACGCTGTAGTCGCGGCCGTTGTCCGAGGTGGACCAGCGGTAGGAGATGCTCTGGTCGCCGCCGGTCATGGACACGTCCGGCGCGGGGATCGGGCCGTACGGCGACTCCCGGTTGGCGCTGGCCGCCGCCCCGGGCTCGCGTGCGCCGTCGACTCCCGCGACCGCGCGCACCTTGATCGTGTACGCCGTGCCGTTCGTGAGCCCTCCGACGATCTTGTTGCCGCCGAGCACCTGCCAGCCGCTGCCGGCGTCGTACTGGTAGGAGATCTCCTCCGCCCGGACGCCGTTGCCGGACGCCGCGCCGAACGAGAGCTGGATCTGGCCGTTCGTCCCGTTCGCGTCGGCGCTGAGGTTCGACACCGTGCCCGGGGTGGCGAACGCCCGGACCGGGTCGGACGCCGGCGAGAACTCCGCGTCGCCGAACTTGTCGGTGGCCTTGTTGTGCGCCTTGACGCGGAACGTGTAGCCCGTGGTGTCGGCGGGCACGCCGAGCGTCGCCGACGTCGCACCACCGGTTGCGGTGGTGGTCCCGGCCACGGAGCCGCCGCGCAGCGCCTCGACGGTGTAGGAGGTGATCGCCGCACCGTTGTCGTCCGGCGCCGCCCACGAGACCTGCATCTGCGACGTGTCGCCGATGGAGGTGCGCTTCGCCGAGGGCTTCCCCGGGGCCGCGGGCTTGCCCGCGGGCGTCTCCGCCGCCGAGTACTCGCCCCAGTCCGAGGGATCCGGGGCGAGGTTGTTCGCCCGGACGCGCACCTTGTACGCCACGCCGTTCTGCAGCCCGTCCCAGGTCACGGACGTGCCGGTGAGCGCGGTCTTCTGGACGGCACCGGCCGGTGGCGCCGGCGAGATCTCCAGGTCGACCGTCTGGATGGGCGAGCGGTCGGTGTAGGCCTGGTTGGTCCACGTGACGGTGAGCGACTGGTCGCCGAACTCGAGGCTCGGCGCGGCGGGCGGGTCGGGCTTCTCGTCCGGGCGCGCGACAGCGGAGGCCGGGGAGGCGGGTCCGTCGCCGACGGCGTTGGTCGCGAACACGGTGAAGGTGTACTCGACGTTGTTGGTCAGGCCGTCGAGCGTGCACGTGGTGGTGCCGCAGGCCTTCTCGTAGCCGTTCTGGGAGCGCACGGTGTAGCCGGTGATCTCCGCGCCGTTGTTGTTCGGCGGGTCCCAGGACAGCACGACCGTCTTCGAGCGGACCTCCTCGACCTGCGGTGTCGCCGGCGCGTCCGGCTTGCCGAGCACCGTGAGCTGGATGCGACCCTCGACCTCGCGGTCCGGGTCCTTCGTCGCGTCCTGCACCCGGTACCGCACCACCATGACGCCGATGAAGTCGTCTCGAGGCGTCACGGTGACCTGGTCGCCCTCGACGCTCGGTGTGCCCTGACCGGTCTCCACGACCGCGTCGACGAGCTTCAGCGGGGTGTCGGGGAAGGGGTTGGAGTCGTTGGCGAGCACCGGGACGGTGGTGGCCTTGCCCTGGTGGGCGTCGTCGACGGTGTCCTGGTTGGCGCGTGCGAGGGGTCGGGTGGAGGCGACGACGGTGAGGGTCGCGGTGCCCTCGACCGGGGGGTGCTCGCCGTCGGTGACGGTGATGGGGACCTGGACGACCGAGCCCTTGGGGACCTCGGGGGTGGCCTGGGCGTGCAGGGTGGTGCCCTCGACGGTGACGGTCAGGCCCTGGGCCTGGCCGGTGGCCTTGAAGGTCAGGGGGTCGCCGTCGGGGTCGGTGGCGAAGCGCGCGAGGTCGATCGACGCCTCCTCGCCCGCCGCCACGTCGAGCGTCGGGGTGCCCACGAGCTCCGGCGGCAGGTTCTCCGGCGGCAGCACGGCGACGGGGATCGTCAGCACGTTGGTGTGGCCCTCGGGGTCGTCGGGGCCGGAGCCGTCGGTCACCTCGAACGACACCGCCGCCGGACCGGTGTAGTCGGCGTCAGGGGTGTACACGATCTCGGTCACGGAGGGCACCTCGCGCGAGCCCTCGGTCGCCGTGACGTTCTCCTCGATCGTGAGCCGCGGCGTCCTGCCCTCGACGACGAGCACGTGCTCCGTGATGTCGATCGGCAAGGACTCGCCCGCCAGCACCTCGAGCTGCGTTCCCGGCCGGAGCGTCGGCTTCTGGTCGGTGAGGCCGGGGACCTTGACGAAGGCCTTGGCGGTCAGGCCGTCGATGTCGGTCGCGGTGTAGGTCACGACCTGGCGGTTCTCGGTGAGGGTGATGACGAGCTCGCCGGTGTCGGTGACGGTGGTGGTGGTCGCGTCGGTGGTGACGGTGAGCTCGGACGCGGCACCGTCGGGGTCCTCGTCGTTGTCCAGGACGGGGACGGTGACCTCGGTCTTGCCCAGGATGTCCTCCACGGGCACGGTGTCGTCGCGCGCGACGGGGGGCAGCAGGGGCGCGTCGGCGGCGACGTTCACGGTCACGGCGCCGGTGGCGCGGGCGCCGTAGGTGTCCTGGACCTGGTAGTAGAACGTGTAGGCGCCGTCGGCGTCGGGGGAGGTCAGGACGATGCGGTCGACCACGACCTCGGCGTCCAGGTCGTGGGTGTCCTCGATGCCGCCGGGGACCAGGCCGACCTGGTCGCCGTCGGGGTCGGTGTCGTTGGCCAGGGCCGCGACCGAGACCGTGCGCCCCGGGCGCACCGTGATCTCGTCGTCCACCGCCACGGGAGGCTGGTTGGTCTCGCCCGGACGGGCGATCCCCACGCGCACGGTGCCGGTCGCCGTCGCGCCGCGGGCGTCCAGCACGGTGTACGTGAAGACGTCGAGCCCGCTCGCGTTCTTGGACGCGGTGTAGACCAGGGAGCCCGCCTCGACCTGTGCCGTGCCCTTCGAGGGAGGAGACGCCACGCCGGAGACCTGGACGGAGTCGCCGTCGGGGTCGATCCCGTCCAGCGGGACGTCCACGCGCACGCTCGAGCCCGACAGGACGCGGGCGTCGATCTCGCGCGGTTGCGGGGGCGCGTTGTCCTCGCCGTCGCGGATGCGGATCGTGACCTGGGCGGAGTCCTCCTGCCCGTTGACGTCGCGCACCCGGTAGATCGCGTACGCCGTCCCGGCCTCGGGACCGGCCTTGAACCGCAGCGTGTCCTCCGAGACGAACGCCTCACCCAGCGCCGGGTCCACGTCCTGCTCGAGCTCGGGCTGCAAGAACAGCTCCAGCCCGTCGGGGTGGGTGTCGTTCTTCAGCACCGGGACCGTCACCACGTCCCCGGCGTGCACCGTGACCTCGTCCGCCGCCGCCTGCGGCGGCTGCAACCGCGTCGGCGCCGGCACGGGCACCACTCGCACCTCGCCGGTGGCCGACTCCGTGCCGTTCGACACGGTGTACGTGACGGTGACCGGACCGTCGAGCCGGCGCAGCTCGGTGATGCGCAGCATCTGGTGCGCGAGCACGGCGACGGAGACGCCCGCGTCGGCGGGCACGCGCACGGACTGCACGACGAGTACCCCACCGGCGGGGTCGGTGTCGTTGGCCAGCACGTCGACCAGCGTCGACCCGCCCGCGGGCAGCAGGGCGGTGTCGGTCACCACGATCGGGGCACCCGCGGCCTCCGACGGCGGCAGCACGTCCACGCGCACCAGGCCGGTCGTCACGTTCGGACCGTCCGTCACCTGGTACGTCAGGTCGTACGAGCGCGGCTCCATCGACAGGAACGTGAACGTACCGGCATCGGGATTCGTGGTGATCTGGGCCGGCGCGGACTCCGAGACCGACACGAGGCGCAGCTCGTCGTCGTTGGGGTCGGAGTCGTTGCGCAGGGGCTCGACCGTCACCGGCTGACCCGCGGGCACCACCACGTGGTCGTTCACCGCGACCGGCGGCTGCGGCCCGGGCACCACGTCGACCAGGAGCTTGCCCTCGAACACGCCGCCCTGCCCGTCAGCGACGGTCACCGTGACGATCTTGCGACCGGTGGACCCGCCGCCGTCGCGGAACTCGACCGTCCCGTCCGGGCGCGAGCGCACGTCGTCCCCGGCCACGGTCGCCGCGGCCGAGGCGAGGTACAGGTCGTCGCCGTCGGGGTCCTTGAAGTACGGCAGCACCTTGATCGTGGCCCGGCCACCCTGCCCGACCCGCAGCACCGGGTCACCCGTCTGCTCCGGCGCCGCGTTCTCCCCCCACGGCGACACCTTCAGCGTGACGCCCGCCTCGGCCACGCCCCCGCGCCCGTCCGAGACGGAGTACCGGAACGACTCCGTACCGGTCGCGTCGTCCGGCATCACGGCCTGCACCGCCGCGCCGCCCATGATCTGCTGCACCGTGATCCCGTCCGGGCCGTCGCCCGCGACGGACGCCGTCATGACGTCCCCGTCAGGGTCGACGTCGTTGCCCAGCACCGGCAGGATCGTCGTGCGCCCGGGGCGCACCCCGAAGCTGTCGTCCTTGGGCTGCGGCGGCTTGTTCGGCTGGGACCGGTCCGCGATGAACTGGTCCACCTGCTCGGGGTTCGTCAGCTCGGCGTCGGACTCCTCGCCCTCGGCCTCCTCCGGCACCTGCACGTCCCAGTCGTCGACCTTCTGGTACTCGTCCGCCGCCATCCACAACGTCCCCGCCGACAGGTCGTTCAGCACGATCACGTGCCGGTTCACCCGGTACTCCAGACGCGCCTGCGGATCGATCCCCTCCAGGCGGGTGTCCAGGTCGCGGTCGGTGCCCTCGCAGTCGCGGATCACCTGACCGGTCGAGGCCCACGCTCCGTACGTGCACGCACCGAGCTGCACCGGCGCACCCGGGCGTCCCTCGGCCGACCGGCGCAGGGCGTCGCCGCCCTTCAGCGGCTGCGTCACGAGTCCCGTGGTCGTCGCCACGACGACGTTCTGCGAGCCGGCCGACGGCTGCTGCAGGCGCGCCTCCGCGCCGTCCTCCAGGGCGACCGTCTTCCCGCCCGGCAAGACCAGCTGTGACGCGGACCGGTCGAGCACCACGGGCTCGTCGCCCACCGCGGTCACCTCGACCTCCGCGCCCTTGCCCACCGGCAGGGCGGACGACGACGCCTCGCCGTCCACGGTGCCCCTGGACGTCGTCGCCACCGTCCACAGCGTCCCCGTCGACGGGATCGCCGCGAAGACCGTCCCGTCCTGCGCGACGACGACGTCACCCCCGCCGTCCACCTCGACCGTGGGATCGAGCTCGTCCGCGTCGAACGACGCGACGCCGTCGAACGGCAGCACCCACAGCCGGCCCTCCTCGCCGTCGAGGATGGCCGTCGTCGCACCTCCGGAGACCACCCGGGCGCCGGGCGGCAGGCGGAGCTGCCCGTCCAGCTTGAGGTGCGCGACGCTCACCGGCGACGCCGTCCCGGTGCCGGAGTCCTCGAGGAGCACCCGTCCTGCGTCCTGCTGCACGTCGAACGACGCGCTGCCCGCGTTCAGCGTCCCGTCCATCGCCTGCGAGGCGGAGTTGAAACGACCCAGCAGCCCGGCCGACGTCTTCGTCACCCACACACCCGAGTCGTTCAGGTCCACGTCCGCCGTGGCCTCGCCCTCGTACAAGAACGCCAGCCCCACCAGCGCCGTCGAGAACACCGACACGGTGGTCACCGACGCGACGGTGCGGCGGTGCTCGTGCAGACGCGCCAGGAAACCCACAGGTCCTCCGAGGAGTTGGATCGGGAGACGATCGGTCCTCTTCTCCAGCCCCCTCGATCTCGCACTTTCCAGGCGGCCCCACCGATCGCGCACTCGAGGATAGCGGGCGACAGGGTGAAATCCGACACCCGTTCCATGGGGAGCACTCCCCACCCTCCCGTGTGCGACGTCGCCTCGCAGCGACCACCGCGGCAGGGCGGCGGGACGTCGCGGCAGGTCAACCCGGTGACGGAGGCAACGATGCGCCCCGGCGGTGCCGACGTACCGGGCGACCAGCCACCCGACGAAAGATCACCCCTGCGCGAGACCGTCAGGCGGCGCGGTCGGCGAGCGCCTCCGCGAAGGAGCGCAGCGCGTCGGTGACCGGGCCCGCCGGGAGCGCGTCGAGCTCCTCCACGGCGGAGCGCGCCCAGCGCACCGCCAGCGCCCGCGTCTCCCCGAGCACCTCGTGGCGGCGCAGCGCGGCCACGGCCGCGGCGAGCGCGGCGTCGTCCGTCAGGTCGGAGTCGAGGAGCTCGACGAGCCCGGCGTCCGCCTCGCTCGCGGTCCCGTTCGCGATGCGGGCACGGAGCAGCAGGACCGGCATGGTCGGCACCTTCTCGCGCAGGTCCGTGCCCGGAGTCTTGCCGGACTCGTCGCCCGAGGACGCGAGGTCGAGCACGTCGTCGGCGAGCTGGAACGCGACCCCGAGCCTCTCCCCGTACGCGGCGACCGTGTCGACGACGGCGGTCGGGCACCCCGCGAACATGGCACCGAGCCGCGCGGACGTCGACAGGAGCGAGGCCGTCTTGTCGGCGAGCACCTCCAGATAGTGCTCGACGGGGTCGTCGCCCTCCCCCGGACCGATCGTCTCGTGGAGCTGGCCCAGGCACAGCCGCTCGAACGTGCGGGCCTGGATCAGCACGGCCTCGGGCCCGAGCGCCGCGACCGTCGACGCCGCGCGCGCGAAGAGCAGGTCACCGACCATGATGGCGACCGAGTTCCCCCACACGGCGTGCGCGGACGGGGCCCCCCGACGCACCGGGGCGGAGTCCATGACGTCGTCGTGGTACAGCGACGCGAGGTGCGTGAGCTCGACGACGACCGCGGACTCCACGACCTCCGGGCGCGTCCCGTCCCCGAGCTCCGCAGCGAGCAGGGTGAGCAGCGGCCGCAGCCGCTTGCCCCCCGCGTTGACGAGATGGCGGGACGCGGTGTCGGCGAGCGGGTCGGCGTGCGCGACGGCGTCGCGCAGCCGAGCCTCGACCCCGGCGAGCCGCTCGGTGAGGGCGGCCGCGAGCTCGGGGTCCGAGATCGGGATCGCGGTGGTCGTCACGGGCGCGGTCCGCTCACGCGGGCCGCGGGGCCCGGCGGGCGCGGGCGGCACGGAAGGCACAGAGGTCACGGGACGAACTTAACCGCCTCGGCCGCCAGATCGAGAACCGGGGACGGGAACACACCGAGAACGAGCACGCCGAGCGCGCACACGGCGATCGCGATCGTCGTCGGGCCGGTCGACCGGACGACGGTCACGCCCGGCCCCTCGACCGCGGCGCCGTCGTCGTCCGCCCCGTCCGCGGGCCCCCCGGAGGGCGCGGTGAAGAACATCAGCACGATGATGCGGACGTAGAAGAACACCGCGACGGCCGACGCGAGGACGCCGACCACGGCGAGCACCCACGTCGAGCCCCCGCCCTGGCCGTCAGGCCCGGCGACGGCCGCGCCGAACGCGGTGAACTTCGCCACGAAGCCCGCCGTGAGCGGGATGCCCGCCATCGAGAGGAGGAAGAGGGAGAACACGCCGGCCAGCCACGGGCTCCGGCGTCCGAGGCCCGCCCACTGGGCGAGGTGCGTCGCCTCGCCGAGGACCGCGACCGGCTGCTCCGTCGCCCCGTCCGTCGCGTTGTCCCCGGCGTCGCCCGTCGCTTCGGTCCCTGCCGCCCCTGCACCCACCGCCACGGGCACGCGCTCGCGCACCGGGGCGGTCTCGCGGACCAGCGTGACGACGGCGAACGCGCCGACCGTCGCGAGGCCGTAGACGAGGAGGTAGAAGACCGTGGCACGCAGCGAGAGCTGCGAGAACCCGATGACGCCGACGAGGATGAAGCCCGCGTGCGCGATCGAGGAGTAGGCGAGCAGGCGCTTGACGTCGGTCTGCACGGCACCGACCACGGTCCCGACGACCATGGTGAGCAGCGTGACGATCCACAGCGCCACGAAGAGGTCCTCGCGCGTCGCCAGGGACGACTGCGCGAGCCCAAGGCTCACGACGTACAGGACGCGCAGGAGCGCACCGAACGCCGCCGCCTTGGTGCACGCGGCCATGAAGCCGGTGATGGGCGTCGGGGCGCCCTGGTAGACGTCGGGCGTCCAGGCGTGGAACGGAGCCGCACCGATCTTGAACAGCAGCCCCGCGAGGATGAGCAGGACGCCGACGACGACGAGACCGGGCATGGTCGCGAGCGGCCCCTCGGGCGTCGCGAGCGACTGGTACACCTCGACGAGGTCGACCGAGCCGGCGAAGCCGTAGACGAGCGCGACGCCGAACACGAACAGCGCGGACGCGAACGCGCCGAGGAGGAAGTACTTGAACGACGCCTCCTGCGACAGGAGGCGACGCCGACGCGCCATCGCCGAGAGCACGTAGAGCGGGAGCGAGAGCACCTCGAGCGCGACGAACATCACGAGGAGGTTGCCCGTCGCGGGGAAGATCATCATGCCGCCGACGGCGAAGAGCACGAGCGGGTAGACCTCGGTCTGCTCGAGGCCCTTGCGCCGCGTGAGGTCCTCGTACGGTGAACCCGGGACGGCCGCGGCGGACGGCGCGAACGCGTCCTGACCGGTCGACGTCTTGTCGGCGATCACGAGGATCGCGAGGAATGCGAGCAGGACGACGATCCCCTGGATCGCGAGCCCGAACGGGTCGATCACCATCGACCCACCGAGCACCCGCACCCCGTACGGTGCGCCGTCGGCGCCCTGCACGGCCGGGTCGCGCCACAGCACCACGACGAGCGCGAACGCCGCGGCCGTCGCGAGGAGCGCGAGAACGACCTGCGTCGTGCGCCGCACGCGTGCCGGGACGAACGCCTCGATCAGCACGCCGACGACGCCGGCGCCCAGCACGACGAGGATCGGGGCGAGGTACAGCCAGTCGACCGTGGGGGCCACGAAGGAGTCGTTCACGACTCGCTCCCTTCGTCGGAGCTACGGGTGAGGGAGGACCCCTGGCCCTCGAAGGCGACCAGCTCGGTCCCCTCGGCGAACGGGTCGGAGCGCGGCGGGTCCTCGACGCCGGCGACCGCGAGGTCGGACAGCGTGACCTCCGCGGGCTCGCGCACGAGGTCGAGCGCGGGCGCCGGGTAGAAACCGAGGACGAGCAGGACCGTGATCAGCGGTGCGACGACCCACTTCTCGCGCGCACCGAGGTCCGGGAGCTGGTCGAGCCCTTCTCGGGTGCCGCCCGTGAAGATCCGCTGGTAGGTCAGCAGCACGTAGAGCGCGGCGAGCACGACGCCGAGCACCGCGACCAGCGCGGCCCAGGGGCTGCGCGCGAACGTGCCGACGAGCACCATGATCTCGCTGACGAAGGTCGACAGGCCGGGGAGCGACAGCGCGGAGAGGCCGGCCACCAGGAACGTCCCCGCGAGCACGGGGACGACCTTCTGGAGGCCGCCGTAGTCCGCGATCCGCTGCGAGCGCTCCGGGTGCCGGGCGACGAGGAAGCCCGCCAGGAGGAACAGCGCGCCGGTCGAGATGCCGTGGTTGACCATGTACAGCGACGACCCGGACACGCTGAGCGACGTGAACGCGAAGATGCCGAGCACGATGAACCCGAAGTGGGACACCGACGTGTAGGCGATGAGTCGCATGAGGTCGCTCTGGCCGATCGCCATGAGCGCGCCGTAGAGGATCGAGACGACGGCCAGGACGATCACGACCGGGGCCGCCCACGCGCTCGCGTGCGGGAAGAGCGGGAGGCACAGCGTGAGCATCCCGAACGTGCCGACCTTGTCCAGCACGCCCACGAGGAGCGTGGAGGTGCCCGCGGGCGCGTGCTGCGCCGCGTCGGGCAGCCAGGTGTGCACGGGGAAGAGCGGCGCCTTGATGGCGAACGCGAGGAAGAACCCGAGGAACAGCAGCCGCTCGGTCGTGACCGGCATCGGGTTCTCGGCGAAGTACCCCACGAGGTTCGACGTCAGGAACGCGTCCTCGGGGCGTGCACCCGTCGTCGGGTCGATCGGCACCTGCACGTACAGCGCGATGACGGCCGCGAGCATGATCAGACCGCCCGCCAGCGAGAACATCAGGAACTTCACCGCCGCGTAGCGCCGCCGCGCCCCGACGCCGAACCCGCCGATCATGAAGTAGACCGGGATGAGCATCGCCTCGAACAGCACGTAGAAGAGGAACACGTCGCGCGCGACGAACACCGCGACCATGAACGCCTCGAGCAGCAGCACGAGCGCGAGGTAGTGGCGCAGGCGACGCACGTCGCCGTCCTGCTCCTTCCACGCGGCGAGCACCACGAGCGGGACGAGCAGCACCGACAGCGCGACGAGGGCGAGCGCGACGCCGTCGGCGCCCACCGCATAGCTCGCGCCGATCTGCGGGATCCAGCGGTACGTCTCGGCGAGCTGGTGCGTGCCGGCGGCGGACGTGTCGAACGCGGTGAAGGCGCCGACGAGCAGGGCCAGCTCGACCAGCGCGGCGCCGAGGGCGATGCCGCGCACGGTGCGCAGCGCTCCCGCGCCGACGCCGCGCGTGCGGGCCGCGGCCGTGAGCCACACCGCCGCGGCCCCCACGAGGGGCCATGCGACGAGCAGGGACAGCCAGGGGACGGAGGTTGTCATGGGTGTCTCCCTCTCAGCTCGCGGAGCCGGTGGTCAGGGCGAGGACGACGGCGACGATCACCACGAGGCCGCCGAGCATCGTCGCGCCGTACGAGCGCACGTAGCCGTTCTGCCACCCGCGCAGCCACTCCCCGATCCGACCGATCAGGCCGGCGAGGCCCATCCAGCCGCCGTCGACCATCTCCTTGTCGGCGTAGACGAGCGAGCGCGTGAGGTACTGGCCGGGCCGCATGAACACGGCCTCGTTGACGTCGTCCTGGTACAGGTCGCGCCGGGCGGCGCGTGTGAGCGCGGTGCCTCGCGGCGCACGGACCGGGACGCTCGACATCGCGTACTGGCGCCACGCGAGCGCTGCGCCGGCGAGGACGAGCAGGAGCGTCAAGGTGATGAGCGACCACACCGGGAGGACCGGCTCGTGGTGCTCCGCGTGCCCGGTGACCGGCTCGAGCCAGGTGACGAACCGCGAGCCCGCGGCGAGGATGCCGCCCAGCGCGACCGAGCCGACCGCGAGGACGATCATCGGCCACGTCATGAGGCGTGGGGACTCGTGCGGGTGCTGGACCGGGCCGTCCTGCGGGCCGAGCCCATCGGCGGAGCCGCTGCCGTCGTTCCAGCGGCGGCGCCCGGAGAACGTCATGAAGAACAGGCGCGACATGTAGAACGCGGTGATCCCGGCGCCGAGCAGCGCGACGCCGCCGAACACCCACGCCCGCCACGGCTCTCCGTCGACGGGGACGAACGCGGCCTCGATGATCTTGTCCTTGCTCCAGAAGCCGGAGAACGGCGGGATGCCGAGGATCGCGAGCCAGCCCATCATGAACGTGATCCACGTGACCTTCATGTACCGCGCGAGCCCGCCGAACCGGCGCATGTCGACCTGGTCGTCCATGCCGTGCATGACGGAGCCTGCCCCGAGGAACATCCCGGCCTTGAAGAAGCCGTGCGTCACCAGGTGGAAGATCGCGAACGCGTACCCGATCGGCCCGAGCCCGGCAGCGAGGATCATGTACCCGATCTGCGACATGGTCGACGCCGCGAGCGCCTTCTTGATGTCGTCCTTGGCGCAGCCGACGATCGCCCCGAACAGGAGCGTCACCGCACCGACGATCACGACGACGAGCTGTGCGGTGGGCGCGCCCTCGAAGATCGGCGCCGAGCGGACGACGAGGTAGACGCCCGCCGTGACCATGGTGGCCGCGTGGATGAGGGCGGAGACCGGCGTCGGGCCGGCCATCGCGTCCCCGAGCCACGCCTGCAGCGGGAACTGCGCCGACTTGCCGCACGCGGCGAGCAGGAGCGCGATGCTCGTGGCGGTGAGGAGCGCGGTCGACGCCTCGGGCGCCTGCGCGAACACCGTGGTGAAGTCGACCGCGCCGAACGTCGCGAACATGAGCATGAGGGCGACGATCAGACCGATGTCGCCCACGCGATTCATGACGAACGCCTTCTTCGCCGCGACCGCGTACGCGCGGTTGTGGTTCCAGAACCCGATGAGCAGGTACGACGCCAGGCCCACGCCCTCCCAGCCGACGAACAGCAGCAAGAACGAGTCGGCGAGGACGAGCACGAGCATCGCCGCAATGAACAGGTTGAGGTACGCGAAGAACCGGCGCCGGTCGCGGTCGTGCGCCATGTAGGCGACCGCGTAGACGTGGATGAGCGTGCCGACGAACGTCACGAGGAGCACGAACGTCAGGGACAGCGGGTCGATCCGCAGCCCGACGGCGAGGTCGAGACCGCCGGACACGATCCAGTCGAAGAGGCGGTAGTCCACGACCCGCTCGTCGACGGGCAGCCCGAGCATCGCGAGGAAGAGGACCAGCCCCACGACGAACGCCGCGGCGGACATGAGAACGCCGAACCACGCGCCCCAGCGGTCGCTGCGGCGCCCGGCGAGCAGGAGGACGGCCGCCCCGAGGAGCGGGAGCAGCACCAGGAACGGTGCCGCGAGGAACGCGCCCGGCACGGTCTCGGACGCGGGCACGACGTCGGTCGCGGCCAGCAGTCCGCTCGCCGTGGGCAGGGCGGGAAGGAGCGTCGTCATCGGTGCCGGCCCCTCAGCTCTTGAGCAGGTTGACGTCGTCGACCGAGGCGGACCGACGGGTGCGGAAGATGGACACGATGATCGCGAGGCCGACGACGACCTCCGCCGCCGCGACGACCATGACGAAGAACGCGAGCACCTGCCCGGTCACGTCGCCGTGCATGCGGGCGAAGGTGACGAACGCGAGGTTGGTCGCGTTGAGCATGAGCTCGATGCCCATGAACACGATGATCGCGTTGCGTCGCAGCAGCACGGTCGCGGCGCCGATCGAGAACAGGATCGCCGCGAGCACGAGGTAGTTGGTGAGCTCCATCAGTCCTCTCCTCGCTCGGTCCCGCGAGCGTCACCGGGGACCCGGGACCGGCCCGGGTCGTCGGGTCCGGCGACCTCTCCCGCGGGCGCCTCGCCCTCGGGCTGGTCGGCGGTCGCAGTCTGCACCGTGCGCTCGTTCGCGTCCTGGGCCCGCAGCGCGGGCAGCGCCCGCAGCGGCTCGTGCTCGACGAGCACCTCGCGCTCGGCCTCGAGGATCGTCCCGGCCGAGCGCTCCTGGCCGCGGATCCGCAGGATGCGCGAGACCGACTCCTCGATGGGCCGGCCCTGCGGGTCGAGCGCCGGGGTGTCCATGGCGTTGTTCTGCGCGTACACGCCCGGGGCGGCGAGCGGCGTGAGCCGACCGCCCGCGGGCAGCGCCGCGACCTTCGCGTCCGCCTGCTCGCGCTGACCCACCTTCGGGGTGAGCCTGCGCCGGTGCGTGAGCACGAGCGCCGAGACCGCGGCGGTGATGAGCAGGATGCCCACGACCTCCATCGCGAACACGTAGTCCGCGAAGAGCACGCGCGCGAGCGCGACCGGGTTGGTCGCCGCGTTGGCGAGCTCGAGTCCCACCGACGGCGGGAACGTCGCCTGCGCGACCACGCCCACCAGCACGACGCCGAGCCCGAGCCCGAGGAGCACGCCGACCCAGCGCTGACCGCGGATCGTCTCCACGAGCGAGTCCGACGCGTCGACGCCGACGAGCATCAGCACGAAGAGGAAGAGCATCATCACGGCGCCCGTGTACACGACCACCTGGACGACGCCGAGGAACGACGCCTCCTGCGCGATGTAGAGGATCGCGAGGTCGACCATGACGAACATGACCGCGATGGCGGCGTGCACCGCCTTGCGCGCGAAGAGCAGCGAGAGCGCCGCGAGGACCATGAGGGGGGCGAGGACCCAGAAGAGGACCGCCTCGCCGCCGCTCGCGGTCACCGGGCGGCCTTCCGGGCCCGGCCCGAGGGAGCGACCCGCCGGACCTCCGGGGGCGGCCCCGTCGGCTCGGGCGGGAGCGTCTCGTCGTCGGGGCGGTGCTCGCGCACCCAGTCCACCTGCTCGGCCACCGGACCCGTCACCTCTCCGCGGTAGTACTCGGTGTCCGAGGTCCCGGGCACCATCGGGTGCGGCGCGGCGAGCATCCGCTCCTGGAGCGGCGCGAGCAGGTCCTGCTTCTCCCAGATCATGCCCTCGCGCGTCGGGCCGGCGAGCTCGTACTCGTTGGTCATCGTCAGCGCGCGCGTGGGGCACGCCTCGATGCACAGGCCGCAGAAGATGCAGCGCAGGTAGTTGATCTGGTAGACGCGGCCGTACCGCTCGCCCGGCGACATGTGGCCGCCGTCCGGCAGGTCCGCGTTGTCCGCGCCCTCGACGTAGATCGCGTCCGCGGGGCACGCCCACGCGCACAGCTCGCACCCGATGCACTTCTCGAGCCCGTCGGGGTACCGGTTGAGCTGGTGCCGCCCGTGGTAGCGCGGCTTCGTCGGCACCTTCTGGCGCGGGTACTGCTCGGTGACCGTCGGGCGGAACATCGAGGAGAACGTGACGCCGAACCCCGCGACGGGAGCGAGCGCGTCGCGCAGCCCCTTCGCCTGGGGGCGCCGGACCTCGTACTCGCCCGGCCGGGTCGGCTTCTGGTCGTCAGCCACGGTCGACCTCCTTGTCGTGGGGCTTGCGGACGCCCGTGCTCGTCGGCCCGGACGTCCCGGGCGAGCCCGCGTCGTCGGGCACGAGGGCGCGACGGCGCGGCGAGGGCGGGAGCGACTGCCCGGGCAGCGGCGGGACGGGGAACCCGCCCGCGAACGCGTCGAACGGCTCGGGCGCGGTACCCGCGGCGCGGGGCGTCGCGCCGGGTGGCGCCTTCTTCTCGGGCCAGAACCACACGACGACCACCACCACGAGGGCGAGCGCGACGGCGATGCCGACGAAGACGCGGAGGTCGACGTCGAGGAACTGGCGCACGGCCTGCGCGACGGCGAGGAGCACGAGCCACGCGAGCGCGAACGGGATGAGGACCTTCCAGCCGAACCGCATGAACTGGTCGTAGCGCAGGCGCAGCAGCGTGCCGCGGACCCACACGAAGAAGAACATGACGGCCCAGACCTTGACGAGGAACCAGAGGATGGGCCACCAGC
The DNA here is from genome assembly GCF_049913115.1 of Cellulosimicrobium sp. E-16. NCBI lineage: Bacteria > Bacillati > Actinomycetota > Actinomycetes > Micrococcales > Promicromonosporaceae > Cellulosimicrobium > Cellulosimicrobium sp. E-16. The sequence goes on along the minus strand of NZ_CP183974.1, from coordinate 1,184,795 downwards.
CCTCGTTGAACATCCCGTCGTTGATCGTCGACAGCGGCCACGGGGCGCGCCACCCGCCGAGGAACAGCGTCGTCGCGACCGCGGAGACGTTGAGCATGTTGATGTACTCCGCGAGGAAGAACCACGCGAACTTCATCGACGAGTACTCGGTCATGTACCCGGACACGAGCTCGCCCTCGGCCTCGGGGAGGTCGAACGGGAGGCGGTTCGTCTCGCCGACCATCGAGATGACGTAGATGACGAACGCGGGCAGGAGCGGGATGAACCACCAGAGCTGCGTCTGCGAGTCGACGATGCGCGAGGTCGACATCGACCCCGCCATGAGGAAGACGGAGACGAGCGAGAGGCCCATCGCGAGCTCGTAGCTGATGACCTGCGCGGTCGAGCGGACCGAGCCGAGCAACGGGTACGTCGACCCCGACGACCAGCCGCCGAGCACGATCCCGTACACGCCGAGCGACGCGCACGCGAGGATGTAGAGCGTCGCGACCGGGAAGTCGGTGAGCTGGGCGGGCGTCACGTAGTCCGTGAACGGGATCTGCACCTCGGGGCCGAACGGGATGACCGCGAACACGAGCAGCGCGCAGAACACGGAGATCATCGGCGCGAGCAGGTAGACGAACTTGTCCGCCGCCTTGACCGTGATGTCCTCCTTGAGCAGGAGCTTCATCGCGTCGGCGAGCGACTGGAGCAGGCCGAACGGGCCGTGCCAGTTGGGGCCGGGCCGCACCTGCATGCGCGCCACGACCTTGCGCTCGAACCAGATCGCGAACAGCACGCTCGTCAGCAGGAACACGAGGATGAGGACGGCCTTGACGAGGTACGTCCACCCGTTGTCCTGCGAGAAGTTCGCGGTGATCCCGGGCACGCCCGGCGTCTCGGTCGCGAGTGCGTGGACGAGCCTCATGCGCCCTCCCCTCCGTCGGTGCTCACGGTCTCGAGGCGGACCACGTCGCCCGGCACCGCGCCGAGCGTCGCGTGCACCGACGAGGCCGGCGAGCGCAGGGGCAGCCACACGACGTGGTCGACCATGTCCGTCACGACGACCGGGAGCGTGATCGCGCCCCGGTCCGTCGAGACGCGCACGACGTCGCCGTCGAACACGTCGGCCGCGGCCGCGGTCGCCGCGGACAGCCGCGCCACGGGGCGCTTCGCCGTCCCGGCGAGGTAGCGCTCGCCGTCCTGGCCGCGCGCGTCGTCGAGCAGGAGCCGCCAGCTCGCGAGGACCGCGGTCCCCGGCGCGACGGCGGGCGGCTCCGTGGTCTCGGCGTCCGGCGCGGCGGCGCGCTCGCCGTCCCACGCGCCGTCGCCCACGAGCTGGTCGAGCTCGGCCCGCACCGCGTCCACGGTGCCGAGGCCGAGGCCGACGCCCGCCGCGTCGGCGAGCGCGTCGAGCACGCGGTGGTCCGTCATGGCCGTGGACGCGAGCGCCGCCGGGAACGGGCGCACGCGCCCCTCCCAGCTCACGAACGCGCCCTCGCGCTCGACGGGCGGCGCGACCGGGAGCACGACGTCCGCGAGCTCGGTCACCGCCGAACGCCGCACCTCGAGCGAGACGACGACGTCCGCCGCCTCGAGCGCGCGGCGCGCGTGCGCCGGGTCGGGCAGGTCGTCGAGCTCGAGCCCGCCCACGAGCACGCCCACGAGCTGGCCGACCGAGAGGGCGTCGAGCATCTCCCCCACGTCGCGGCCCGCCGTCGCGGGGAGCCCGGTCGGCTGGTCGTCCGTGGCGGCCACGCCCCAGACCGTCGCGACGTCGACGCGAGCCGCGGCGTCGGCGACCGGGCGTCCACCCGGCAGGAGGTTCGGCAGGGTGCCGGCCTCGACGCCGCCGCGCTCGCCGGCGCGGCGCGGGACCCACGCGAGGCGTGCGCCGGTCGCGGCGACCGCGCGGAGCAGCGCGCTGTACCCGCCGCGCGTCGCGGCGAGCCGCTCGCCGACGAGGATCACGGCGCCCGGCGCCCGGAGCGCGTCGCTGACCTCGGCGAGGAGGTCGGTGCCCTCGGCCTCGTCGAGCGTGCGGACCTGGTCGCCCGCGGCGATGCCGTCGAGCCACTCCGCCTCGGTGCCCGGCGCGGCCGGGAGGAGGGTGCCGTGCATGCGCTGCACGCCGCGCGACGCGAACGGCGCGACGGAGAACACCCGGACGCCGTGCCGCAGCGCCCCCTTGCGCAGGCGCAGGAACGTCACGCCCGCCTCCTCCTCGGCCTCGAGGCCGACGAGCAGGACGGCGGGTGCCTTCTCGAGGTCGGTGAACGTCACCCCGCCGGCGTGGCCGACGGCGCGCCCCGCGACGGCGTGCGCGAGGAAGTCCGCCTCCTCGGCGCTGTGGGCGCGCGCGCGGTGGTCGACGTCGTTGGTGCGGAGCCACGTGCGCGCGAGCTTCGCGTACGCGTACGCGTCCTCGACCGTGAGCCGCCCGCCCGGCAGCACGGCGACGCCCCCGGCGTCGCGCGCCCGCGTCAGGGCGTCCGCGGCGACCTCGAGCGCCTCCGCCCACGAGGCGGGGCGCAGCTCGCCACGGGTCACCGTCCCGTCCGGGGCGACCTCGCGGTCGCGCACGAGCGGGTGCGTGAGGCGGTCCGGCGCGGACTGCCACGTGAACGCGAAGCGGTCGCGGTCGGTGATCCACTCCTCGTTGACCAGCGGGTCCTCGCCTGCGAGGCGGCGCAGCACCACGCCGCGGCGGTGGTCGACGCGGATCGCGGAGCCCGACGAGTCGTGCTCGGAGACCCCGGGGGTCGAGACCAGGTCGAACGGGCGCGAGCGGAACCGGTACGCCGCGCCCGTGAGCGCGCCCACCGGGCAGATCTGCACCGTGTTGCCGGAGAAGTACGACGCGAACGGCAGCCCCGACTCGTCCTCGAGCGCGAGCCCGACCGGACGGTCGCCCGGCGCCTGACCCGACGGCGGCGCGAAGTCCAGCACCGCCTCGTCGAAGCGGCCGATCTGCTGCGCGGCGCCGCGCTTCTGGAGGTCGATGAACGCGTCGCCCGCGATCTCCTGCGAGAAGCGCGTGCAGCGCTGGCACAGGACGCAGCGCTCGCGGTCGAGCAGGATCGTCGTCGAGACCGCGATCGGCTTGGGGAACGTGCGCTTGACGTCCACGAACCGGCTCGTCGCGCGGCCGTTGCTCATCGCCTGGTTCTGGAGCGGGCACTCGCCGCCCTTGTCGCACACCGGGCAGTCGAGCGGGTGGTTGATGAGCAGCAGCTCCATGATCCCGTGCTGCGCCTTGTCGGCGACCGCGCTCGTCCGTTGCGTCTTGACCACCATGCCGGGCGTCGCCTCGAGCGTGCACGACGCCTGCGGCTTCGGCATGGGCCGCACGTTGCCCTCGCGGTCCGGCGTCGCCACCTCGACGAGGCACTGGCGGCACGCGCCCGCAGGCTCCAGGAGCGGGTGGTCGCAGAACCGCGGGATCTGGATCCCGATCTGCTCGGCCGCGCGGATCACGAGCGTGCCCTTGGGCACCGACATCTCGACGTCGTCGATCGTGAACGTCACGTGGTCCGCGGGGACCGGGGGCTTGGCCGCGCCGCCCGCGGGGACGGCCGCTGAGCCGGTGCCCGGGGCGGGGGTCGTGGTCGTCATCAGTGCACTCCTGCCGTCAGGACGCGGGCCGGGCGGGGCGTGTAGTCGAAGAGCGCCGAGGCCGCCGGGTCGAACGGGCACCCGTGCCCGGTGATGTGCGCCTCGTACTCGTCGCGGAACAGCTCGATGCTGCTCGTCACCGGCGACGTGGCGCCGTCGCCGAGCGCGCAGAACGCGCGGCCCAGGATGTTGTCGCACGTGTCGAGGAGCAGGTCGAGGTCGGACTCCGTGCCCTGGCCCGCCTCGATGCGCGCCAGGACCTGCTTCATCCAGTACGTGCCCTCGCGGCACGGCGTGCACTTGCCGCACGACTCGTGCGCGTAGAAGTCCGTCCACCGGCTCACGGCCCGCACGACGCACGTCGTCTCGTCGAAGAGCTGGAGCGCGCGCGTGCCGAGCATCGAGCCCGCCGCCGCGACCGACTCGTAGTCGAGGGGCGTGTCGAGGTGGGCATCCGTGAACAGCGGCGTCGACGAGCCGCCCGGCGTCCAGAACTTCAGCGCCTTCCCACCGCGCATCCCGCCCGCGAGGTCGAGGAGCTCGCGCAGCGTCGTGCCGAGCGGTGCCTCGTACTGGCCGGGGCGCGTCACGTGACCGGACAGCGAGAACAGGCCGAACCCGGCCGAGCGCTCCGTCCCCATCGACGTGAACCAGTCCGCGCCGCGCGCGACGATCGACGGCACGCTCGCGATGGACTCCACGTTGTTGACGACCGTCGGGCGCGCGTACAGGCCCGCGACGGCGGGGAACGGCGGCTTGAGCCGCGGCTGCCCGCGGCGCCCCTCGAGCGAGTCGAGCAGCGCCGTCTCCTCGCCGCAGATGTACGCGCCCGCACCGGCGTGGACGGTGACGTCGAGGTCGAACCCCGAACCCTGGACGTCCTTGCCGAGGTAGCCGGCCTCGTAGGCCTCCTCGACCGCGCGCAGCAGGCGGCGGTACACGTGCAGCACCTCGCCGCGCACGTAGATGAACGCGTGGTCGCAGCCGATCGCGTACGACGTGATCGCGACGCCCTCGATGAGCGCCTGCGGGCTCGCGAGCATGAGCGGGATGTCCTTGCACGTGCCCGGCTCGGACTCGTCCGCGTTGACGACGAGGTACCGCGGCCCGCCGTCGGGCGCGGGCAGGAAGCCCCACTTCATGCCCGTCGGGAAGCCTGCGCCGCCACGGCCGCGCAGTCCCGACGCCTTGACCGTCGCGACGACGTCCGCCGGGTCCTGGGCGAGCGCCGCGCGCAGGCCCTCGTAGCCGCCGCGGTCCACGTACGACGCCAGCGACCAGGACCGGTCCGCGTCCCACGTGTCCGACAGGACGGGGGTCAGCGGGTCCGGGGTCGATCGGGCCACGGTGCCCTGCTGCTCGCTCATGCGTCCGCTCCCTTCGACGGGTCGGGCTTGGTGCCAGGAGACTCGGCCTTGCCGCCGGGGTCGACGTCGGCGTCGGTCGTCGGCTTCCGCTCGGCGCTCGACTGCTCGCCGCCGGTGACGGGCTTCTCCGGGGCACCCGCGCCCGCCTCGGCGTCCGGCCCGCCCGCCGGCCCGGTGGGGGCGGTCCAGTCGTGCTCGCGCGCGAGGCGCAGGCCGGCGAGCGTGGGCTCGCCCGCGCCGACGCCCTCGTCGGCGCGGCCGTCGGAGAAGCCCGCGAGGACGCGGCTCATCTGCTTGAAGGAGCACACGCTCGCGGCGCCGCGCGTCGGGGCGACGGCCTCGCCCGCACGGAGGCGGTCGACGACGTCGGTCGCCGATCCGGGCGTCTGGTTGTCGAAGAACTCCCAGTTGACCATCATGACCGGCGCGTAGTCGCAGGCCGCGTTGCACTCGACGCGCTCGAGCGTGATCGCGCCGTCCTCGGTCGTCTCGTCGTGCCCGACGCCGAGGTGGTCGGAGAGCTCGTCGAAGATCGCGTCGCCGCCCATGATCGCGCACAGCGTGTTGGTGCAGACGCCCACCGTGTAGGTGCCGTTGGGGTGGCGCTTGTACTGGGTGTAGAACGTCGCGACGGCCGAGACCTCGGCCGCGGTGAGGCCGAGCTGCTCCGCGCAGAACAGGATGCCGTCGCGCGAGACGTAGCCGTCCTCCGACTGCACGAGGTGCAGCATCGGCAGCAGCGCCGACCGCGACTCGGGGTAGCGGGCGACGATCTGCGCGGCGTCGGCGGCGAGGCGCGCCGTCGTCTCCGCGTCGTACCCGGGGCGCGGCCCGCCGGCGGGCGTGCCGTTCGTCGCAGGTCCGGCGTCGATGGTCATCGGTCCACCCCTCCCAGCACGGGGTCCAGGGAGGCGACGGCGACCACGACGTCGGCCACCTGGCCGCCCTCGCACATCGCCGCCACGGCCTGGAGGTTGTTGAACGACGGGTCGCGGAAGTGCGCCCGGTAGGGGCGCGTGCCGCCGTCGGAGACGAGGTGCACCCCGAGCTCGCCGCGCGGGTGCTCCACGGTCTGCCACGCCTGCCCGACCGGGACCCGGAAGCCCTCGGTGACGAGCTTGAAGTGGTGGATCAGGGCCTCCATGGAGGTGCCCATGATCTCCTTGATGTGCTCGAGCGAGTTGCCCTGCCCGTCGCTGCCGATCGCGAGCTGCGCCGGCCACGCGATCTTGCGGTCGCCCACCATGACGGGCTGCCCGGCAGTCTTCTCGAGGCGCTCGAGGCACTGCTCGACGATGTGCAGCGACTGGTAGCACTCCTCGAGCCGGAGCACGACGCGGTCGTAGCAGTCGGCGCCGGTCGCGGTCGGGACGTCGAAGTCGTACGTCTCGTAGCCGCAGTACGGGTCGGACTTGCGCACGTCGTACGGGTGTCCGGTCGAGCGCAGCACGGGCCCGGTGATGCCCAGCGCCATGCAGCCCGCGAGGCTGAGGTGCCCGACGCCGACGAGGCGGCCCTTGAAGATCGGGTTGGCGAGCATGAGGTCGCCGAGCTGGCCGAGGTACCGGCGGATGAGCGGGTCAGCGGCGCGCACCTGCTCGACGAGGTCGGGCGGGACGTCCTGGGCGACGCCGCCGGGCCGCACGTACGCGTTGTTCATGCGCAGGCCCGTCACGGCCTCGAAGATCCGCAGGATCTCCTCGCGCGCGGTGAACGCGATGGTCATGACGGTCGTCGCGCCCATCTCGTTGCCGCCGGTGCCCAGGCACACGAGGTGGGACGCGATCCGGTTGAGCTCCATCATGAGCACGCGGATGACGCTCGCCCGCTCGGGCACGTCGTCCGTGATGCCGAGCAGCTTCTCGACCGCGAGGCAGTACGCCGTCTCCTGGAAGAGCGGCGCGAGGTAGTCCATGCGGGTGCAGAACGTGACGCCCTGCGTCCACGTCCGGTACTCCATGTTCTTCTCGATGCCGGTGTGCAGGTAGCCGATGCCGCAGCGCGCCTCGGTGACCGTCTCGCCGTCGATCTCGAGCATGAGGCGGAGCACGCCGTGCGTGGACGGGTGCTGCGGGCCCATGTTGACGACGATGCGCTCCTCGCCGAGCGCGGCCGCGGCGACGGCGCTCTCCGCGATGTCGGCCCAGTCACCGCCCGACGCCTCGAAGCTCGGGACGCCCTCGTCGAAGTCGCCGACCGGCGGTCGGGTCGATCGCGGTGCGGAGTGCGGGGCGGCGCCGGGGGCGCCGGTGGTGTGCGTGCTCACGAGTACGACCTCCTCGTGTCGGGCGGGGGCACGGTCGCGCCCTTGTACTCGACGGGGATCCCGCCGAGCGGGTAGTCCTTGCGCTGCGGGTGGCCGGGCCAGTCGTCGGGCATCTCGATGCGCGCGAGCGACGGGTGACCGTCGAAGACGATGCCGAAGAAGTCCCACGTCTCGCGCTCGTGCCAGTCGTTCGTCGGGTAGACGGACGTCGTGGTCGGGACGTGCGGGTCGGCGTCGGGCACCGACACCTCGAGGCGCAGGCGACGCCCGTGCGTGATCGACGTGAGGTGGTACACGGCGTGCAGCTCGCGGCCGACGTCGTGCGGGAAGTGCACGCCGCTCACGCCCAGGCTCAGCTCGAACCGCAGGTCCTGGTCGTCGCGCAGCGCCCGGCACACCTCGACGAGGTGGTGGCGGTGCACGTGGATCGTCAGCTCGGCGTGCGCGCCGGGCGGGTCCACGACGACGCGCTCCACCGCGGCCTCGAACCGCGTGCCGCCCTCGGCGAGCACCTCCGCGAGGACGTCGACGACCTCGTCGAACCACCCGCCGTACGGCCGCGGGCTGGCGCCGGGCATCGCGACGGGCTGGACGAGGCCGCCGTACCCCGACGTGTCGCCCGAGCCGTGGACGCCGAACATGCCCTCGCGCACCTCGACGACCTCGAGCGTGCGCGGCGCGCCCGCCCCGGTCACCAGGTCGCCCGACCGGGGTCCGGAGACCTCCTCGGGCTGCGGCACGGGCGTGCCACCGCCCGTCTTCTCGTCCGTCACCGCAGCAGCCCCTTCATCTGGAACGTGGGCGTCGCCTCGAGCGCGGCCGCCTCGGCGGCGCGCGCCGCCTCCTTGCGGTTCACGCCGAGCGGCTCGTGCTGGATCTGGTCGTGCAGCGCGAGGATCGCGTTGATGAGCATCTCCGGCCGCGGCGGGCAGCCCGGGAGGTAGATGTCCACGGGCACGATGTGGTCGACGCCCTGCACGATCGCGTAGTTGTTGAACATGCCGCCGCTGGACGCGCACACGCCCATCGACAGCACCCACTTGGGCTCGCTCATCTGGTCGTAGACCTGCCGCACGACCGGCGCCATCTTCTGGCTCACGCGCCCGGCCACGATCATGAGGTCCGCCTGGCGCGGCGAGGCCCGGAAGACCTCCATGCCGAAGCGCGACAGGTCGAACCGCGAGGCGCCCGCGGCCATCATCTCGATCGCGCAGCACGCCAGTCCGAACGTCACGGGCCAGAGCGACGCCTTGCGCAGGTACCCCGCGAGGTCCTCGATCGTGGTCAGCAAGAAGCCCGAGGGAGCTTCCTCGATCCCCATGGTGTTCTCCTAGTTCTCTCGCCGGTGCCCGCTGGCGCGGACGGTCGGTCGCACGCTCAGTCCCACTCGAGACCACCCCGGCGCCACTCGTAGACGAACGGGACGGTGATGAGCGCGAGGAACGCGAGCATCGCGACGAGGCCGAAGGTCGCGAGCGTCGCGAAGTCGACCGCCCACGGGTAGAGGAAGACGACCTCGATGTCGAAGACGATGAACGTCATGGCGACGAGGTAGTACTTGATCGGGAAGCGCCCGCCGCCGATCGCGTGGGGCGTGGGCTCGATGCCGCACTCGTAGGCGTCGAGCTTGGCGCGGTTGTAGCGCTTGGGGCCGATGACCGCGCTCGCGGCCACACCGCCGAGAGCCAGCACGGCGGCCACGCCCATGAGGACGAGAAGCGGTACGTACGGGTTGGTCATCGCGTACTCCTCGAGTGGGGGCTCGGGACGGGGACGCCCGGGCGGTGCCCGGGAAGACCTGCAGGTGGTGCGAGCGCCCGCGTCGTTGCGGGCCCACCTCGTGGGCTCATGACGAGGGCACCACCCTCGTCAGCCCCGCGATGACGCGGTCGACCCAGTCGCCGCCGCGGGGCTCGTAGCAGTCGGACAGGAGCTTGAGGACGAACCGCATGACGACCGGGCGCGGGAGCCCGTAGCGCGTGCAGATCCGCATGATCTCGGGGTGCTCGATGAGCTTCACGAAGTACCGGCCGAGCGTGTAGTAGCCGCCCAGCTCGCGACGCATGATCCGCGGGTAGGTCTGCAGCGCGCGCTCACGGCCGCCGTCGGTGAGCCGCACGCGCGACTGGGCGACGACGTCGGCCGCCGCCCGCCCGGCCTGCATCGCGTACGCGATGCCCTCGCCGTTGAACGGGCTGACCATGCCGCCCGAGTCGCCCACGAGGAGCACGCCGCGCGTGTACAGAGGCGACCGGTTGAAGCCCATGGGGAGCGCCGCGCCGCGCACGGGCGCGAGCCGGTTCTCCTCGGTGAACTCCCACTCCTCGGGCGCGTTGCGCATCCAGGTGGCGAAGAGGTCCTTGTAGTCGACGTTCGCCGCCGACTGGCGCGCCGGGGTCGAGCTCACCGAGCCGAGCCCGACGTTCGCGGTCCCGTCGCCGAGCGAGAAGATCCAGCCGTAGCCGGGCAGCAGGTTGGACTCGCGGGGCTTGCCGTCCCACAGCTCGAGGTGCGACTCCATCCACGGGTCGTCGTGGCGCGGGGTGCGGAAGTAGGTGCGGACGGCGACGCCGATCGGGCGGTCCTCGCGGCGCGCGAGGCCGAGCGCGAGCGCGAAGCGCGACGAGACGCCGTCGGCGGCGATGACGACGGGCGCGCGGTAGGTGACCTCGTCGCCCGCACGCCGTCCCTTGTCGTCCACGGGTCGCGCGGTGACGCCGACGACACGGCCGGTGCGCTCGTCGAGCACGGGGCCCGTGACGGCGGTGCGCTCCAGGAGCTTGGCCCCCGTGCGCTGCGCGTGCTCGGCGAGGGTCCGGTCGAACGAGTGGCGCGCGCGGGCCATGCCGTAGCTCGGGTAGGACGCGAGGTCGGGCCACGCGAGCGCCCACGAGCGGCCGCTCGCGACGACGCGCAGGCCCTCGTTGCGGATCCAGCCGTCCTCGGCGCGCGTCGGGACGCCCATGCGCACGAGCTCGGCGACCGCGCGGGGCGTCAGACCGTCGCCGCAGATCTTGTCGCGCGGGAACGAGGACTTCTCCAGCAGGAGGACGCTCAGCCCGGCGGCGGCGCAGTAGTGGGCCGCCGCGGAGCCCGCCGGACCCGCGCCCACGACGATGACGTCGGCGTCGTCGAGCCTCGCGCCCACCGTGCTCACCTCACCGTCCGGTCGTCGGGACATCTCCTGGCGGTCCACCGTGACCCGGGTCGGGACACGGCGCACCCACGGTCCTTGTGAAGTCGGTCACAATGGACATCGCCACTCTAGTCACTCCCGACGCGGGATGTGTAGCAAGGCGACCCTTCCCTGGGAGATCTTGTGACGAAGGTCCTCGGGCCCGACGACTCCCGGCCCTGTGGCTCAGGACCGGCGGGCAAGGGACCCGGCCCGTCGATGGCCTAGCCTCTCCGCGCCGCCCCGGGTCCCGGAGCGCGCGGCCGGTTCGTGTCGCCGCAGGTCAGCGTCCGCTGGACGACGCCGTGTGCCGCCGCCCGAGTCGGGCGAGCACCAGCCCGGCACCGGCCGCGAGCGCCGCGGCGACCGCGAGCCCCCACGCGTCCGCCCCGGTGCGCGCCAGCCCGGGACCGGTCGACGGCGGCTCCCCCGGGACGATCGGCGGGGCGGCGTCCGCGACGCCCACGAGGTGCACGGTCTCCAGCACCCCGGCGACCGAGCGGCGCGTGGACGACGGGGCGGCCGCGGACATCGCGACGCTGACCTCCACCGGGCCCACCTCCCCGGGGTCGAGCACGGGCCCCTCCCAGGTCGCGGCGCCCAGCACCGCGCCGTCCAGCCGGACGTCGAGCCACGCGCCGAGCCCCGTCCGCGCGGCCGTCGGGTCGACGTCGGGCGCGAGGTCGACGAGGACGCGCGCCGCCGTCGGGCCGTCGTTGCGGACCCACAGGTCGCGCGCGACCGTCGCGCCCGGCACGACGAGCGCGTCCGGCCCGAAGAGCGACGCCGGGAGCCCGGGGGCCCACGTGGCGCCGTCAGCGCTCAGCCGGAGCGCGTCCTCCTCCCCCGACGCCGCGCCCGCGCCCGCCGCAGCCCCCACCGCGGGCCCCGCCGCGGCACTCGCCGTCGTCCCCACCGCGGCCTGGCCCGGCCCGGCGAGCACGACCGCGAGCAGCACCCCGGCGAGCGCGCGTCGCGCTCCTCGGCCCGACCCCCAGCTCACGGCGTCACCGCCGGGGACCTCCGGCGACGTGAGCGGGACGGCTGGTTCGATCCCGAACAGAACAAGGCGTTCCTTCCCGAAATCGACCCCGACGAGCAGTACGTCCTCGCCGAGGGCGATCTGCTCGTCTCGCGAGCGAACACACCCCGGTACGTCGGTGACACTGCGGTCGTCCACGAACTCGAAGGCAGAGGACTGTACTTGAGCGATCTCATGTATCGGCTGCACGTCGAGGGCTTCGACGCCGACTTCGCGTCGATGGCACTGCGCGCGCCACGCGTTCGGCAGGAGATCGAGACAATCGCCCGCGGAACCTCGCGCTCCATGGCGAAGCTCCGAGGCGAAGACATCGCGAGCCTGGACATTCCCGCCGTCGAACTCTCAAAGCAGCAGGCGATCGGACAGCAGGACATCGCCGCGCGGGCAGTGCTGCGGTCGCGTCGTGGTGAACTCGAAAGGTCTGTCGAGATGCTCACCGAGTACAAGCAGTCGCTCATCACCGCCGCCGTGACGGGCGAGTTCGACGTGACCTCAGCATCGGGAAGGGGGATGCCCGGTGCCGATGCCTGAGACGGACGTCGCGCGCATCCGCCGCTGGTGCGCGGCGCAGGTCCCCGAGCACCTGTGGGACCAGGTCAAGGTCGAGGCCGACGTGACACCGCGGCACGTGACGATCGTCGAGGTCCGCCCGCCGTGGGACGGCGTCGGCGAGCCCACGCGCTTCCCGATCACGCGCCTGCGCTGGACGCAGTCGGCCGAGCGGTGGTCGCTCTACTGGCGCGACCGCAACCTGCGCTTCCACGAGTACGACCGCAAGCGCCCGACCAGGAACGTCCAATCCCTGCTCGACCACGTCGACAGCCGCACCGACCCGATCTTCTGGGGATGAGTGCCAGGCCATGTATGTCGGTCCTCGGCCGTGTCGGTGCAGGCCGGTAACCTTCCGCCCACCGAGACTCCAGGGGAGACGCGATGACGCAGGTGCTGGAAGCAAGAACGGCGGGAGCCACGGACACGAGGCCGTCGCTCGACTATCGATCATTCGCCACCGTCGACGACGCACCCGGCTGGAGAGTGACGGCACTCGATCAGCTCGCAACCTGGCTCCGCAGCAAGAAGAGACTCGATCTCGACCTCGGGATCGACGGCACTCATCAAGTCCTCGACCGAGTCGTGACCGTGCGCCATCACGAGGCGTCACACGTCAGCGCCTTCCGCCTCGTCATGGAAGAGGACAACGACGGAGGACACTGGACCACTCGCGTCATGGTGGTCGAGGACGCTCGCGGAACGGGCTGGGTCTCGGTCGACGTCGTGAGCGCGGCACGCCAGTACGTCGGCACGCCGTGGGCGGCACGATACTTCCTGGATGCGCTCAGCCTGACGGACGCGGGCTATCCACTCCGGTCGGTTCCACGGGTGATGGGAGTCGCGGCGATCCCGGAGCTCGTCACCGCACTCACCGACCCCCGTCGTCGCGCCCCCGTGTACGTGACGGGGACCGACGCAACCCTCGGAATCCCATTCGACACATGGGTGGAGCGCGTCACCACCTGGACGAGCGACGTGGCCGGCCTCGCCCACGTCGTGGTTCTCGACCCGGTCGCGACCGCAGCCTTCGAAGAGAATGTCGGTCGGGAGTGGGCGGCACCAGCCTGGGCGATCCGCACCTACCAGCCAGGCCTCGATCTCGATGACGGCTCTCCGTGGCGCCACCGCCTCCTCGGGACGCAGAGACTTGTCGACCACAGTGACGGAGCGACGCGCCGCCTGCTCGGACGCACCGCACGAGCACTGACCGCAAGCCAGAGACCGCCCTCGCAACTCGTCACGTGGCGACGAAAGTTCGACCGGCTCGAGACGTCCGTCCTGACGGATGCGATCGACGAGCTCTCGGTCGAAGCATTCACGACGTCCCCGACGCCAGCAGCATCGGCAGCCTCCGACCTCGACCTGGTCGACCCACCGAGCCACCAGACCGACGCCCGCGCCACGCCGATCCCACAGGCAGACCCCGCGCTGATGGTGGCGCGCGAGCTCGGCCGGGTCCAGTCGGTGCTCGGCCTCGATGACCTTGAGGACGCGACCCTCACGGCGCTCGCCGCCAGGATGCGCAAGGACACGATGCTGCTTGCCGACACGCGGGCGCGCCTCCAGGCACAGGACGCACGGATCGAACAGCTCGACGAGGACCGCAACCGGCTTCGCGACGAGCTCGAGACCTCGGCACTGGAGACGCTCGTCGCGCAGGACGAGATCGCGAGCCTCAAAGACCGCAACGTCTGGCTGGGCAAGGAACTGGCCCGTCACAACGACCACGCGACAGCCTTCATGCCGTTGCCGGAGGGAACGAGCACCGACTATCCGACCTCGTACGAGGGACTGCTGGAACGGGTGGAGGAACTGCGCAGCCATGGTCTGCACGTCACCGCAGACGAGAGACGGGCTTGCGAGCTCGACGCGGTCGACACCAACGGGCAGACGGTCCGCACTGCCTGGGACGCACTGCTCACGCTTGTCGACTACAAGCGGGCGTGCGACGAGGGAAGTTTCGCGGGAGACATGCGGAGCTACCTGGCGAACACGCCACCGGGCTTCCGCAACGTGCCGCCCAAGAAGTACGCCTCCGGCGAGACGCAGGCCACGATGGACCAGTACGGCGACGAGCGGGTGTTCGCTGTCCCCGACCTCATCTCCACGTCGGGCCGGGCCACGATGACGCAACACTTCAAGCTCGGCAAGATCGGCATGGTCTCGCCGCGGCTGTACTACTACGACGACCATGACGGGCCGTCAGGCCTGATCGTCGTCGGTTACATCGGACGACACCTGCGGAACACCCAGACCAACTGACACCGCGCTTCGTTTCAACCTGGTCCGCGCGGCTGTCCAGCGCGAACGAACGCGGGTCGTCCATGGACAAGGACAAGGACAAGGACATGGGCAGGATCGCCGCGACGAAGCAGTGGCTGCGCGGCCGCGGCCACACACCGGCACGGCTCCTCGACGTGGGGCGGCAGCTCCCCCGCACCGAGAGGGTTCTCCGCGAGGTCCTCGACATCCTCTCGTGAGCACCTCCGGCGCGGGATGTCGCACGAGCGGCGGGCTGACTCTGGTGCGCACGACACGGACATGCGACCCTTGCATCGACATAGACATGGACATGGATGTCCATGTGTCGCGCAAGACGACGAGCATCGGGGAAGATTCCATGACTGGCGACGAGACCGCGGGGCTGATCGAGTCGTTGAGGCTCGTCCGGGCCGAGTCGGCAGTAGCCGAGGTCAAGAGTGGCGCAGGCGGTTTCCCTGATTCCGTCGTCGAATCCCTCGTCTCGTTCGCGAACACCGAGGGCGGCACGATACTCATCGGGATCGACGAGGCCGCCGGCTTCGTACCGGTCGATCTTCCAGATCCGGGTGCAGCACGCGACCACCTCGTCGGGATCGCGAGCGACGCGATCACGCCGCCGCTTCGCATCCAGGCTGACGTCGTCCGGTTCGAAGGCAAATCGGTCGTCACCGCCTTCGTCCCCCCGCTCCCCGTCGACCAGCGCCCCGCGTTCGTGACCCGAAAGGGTGTCACGGGCGGCGCATACATCAGAGTGGGTGACGGGGACCGGTTGATGACCCACGCCGAGATCGCGCTGACCGTGGCCGGACGAGCACAGCCGACCTACGACTGCGAGGAAGTCCCGGGAACCAGTCGTGCCGACCTCGACGAAGGACACCTCCTGCGCGCGCTCCAACGGGTCCGAAGCGGTTCGTCACGGATGCGCGACGCCTCGGACGAGGTCGTGCTGCACCGCCTGGGGATCACGACGTCCCCACGGCCCGACGCCCCACTCACCCTGGCTGGGCTCCTGACCTTCGGGGAGTATCCGCAGCAGTACTTTCCTCAGCTCATGGTGTCCGTCGTCGTACGTCCGGCTGCAACGGCGAGCGGTCCTCGGTTCCTCGACAACGTCTCGGCGCGTGGACCCATCCCGGAGATGGTCCAGGACGCGCTCGACGTGGTGACGCGGAACGTCGCCGTCCGGGCGATCATGAGCGAGCGTGGACGTCGCGACGAGCACGAGTACCCCTTGCTCGCTGTTCGCGAAGCCATCGTCAACGCCTTGCTGCATCGCGACTACAGCCCGGTCACTCGGGGAACGCAGGTGCAGGTCGAGCTCGACCCGGAGGCGCTGGTGATCAGGAGCCCTGGTGGCCTCTTCGGGGGCATCTCGACCGACGAACTCGGCGAGAGCGGGGTCTCGTCCTCCCGAAACGCGCGGCTCGCGGTGCTGCTCGCCGACACGTACCTGCCCCACAGCACCGAGATCGTTGCTGAGAATCGAGGCTCCGGGGTGCCCGAGATGATCTCGTTGGCTCGCAGCCAAGGACTTCCGAGACCGGAGTTCCGCAGCAAGCTCACGTCCTTCACCGTGACCATGAAGCGCTCCGAACTGCTGTCGCCCGAAGTCCGACGATGGATCGACAGCCTTCGCCTCCCTCGGACGCATGCCCATGAGATCGCCGCCGCCATGCTCCGCTCGGGGTACGTCACGAACGAGATCCTTCGTGAATGGGGCGTCGATCGCGTCGAGGCGACCGCGGTCCTCCGAGACCTCGTGAGTGCTGGCGTCGCAGCAAGAGAGGGCGGCCGGCGTTACGCGAGGTATGTGCTCGCAGACCGGTCGACGCCACCACCGCAGGCGGACTCGTTCTCCGGGCTCTCAGCGGAGCCACCGCGTGTCCGTCACGACTCCCCGACCGAGGCTGCGATCCGACGGCTCGGCTCCGCCACGTCGAACGAACTTGCCGCCGCGACCGGCAAGAACCGGAAGACGGTTCTCCGTCACCTCGACGCACTCATCGAGGCCGGCCTCGTCGAAGGCGTGGGTGCGCCGCGTAGCACGAAGCGCAGATATCGATGGACCGGCCACAGCGAGACAGGAACCCACGAATGAGCGTCCACACCGAGTCCGCGTTCGAGTCGAGCATCGAGGTCACCTGCTCGCTCACGGGTGGAGCGCGCTCGCGCCCAGCGGCTACGACCGCGAGCTCGGCCTCTTTCCAGACGAGCTGCTCGGATTCGTCGAGGACTCCCAGCCGCAGCAGTGGCAGCAGCTCGTCACCCGGCTCGGGGGTGACGGCCCTGCCCGCGCACGCGTCGTCCAGCACGTCGCGGGACTGCTCGACCACCGCGGCACGGTCAGCGTCCTGCGCGAGGCGATCAAGCTCAACGGTGTGACGTTCCGCGTGTGCTTCTTCAAGCCGGCCAACACGCTCACCCCTGCCCTGCAGGAGCGGTACGCGGCAAATCGGACCGCCGTCGTCCGCCAGCTCCACCACAGCGAGTCCGCACCTGCGCTCTCGCTGGACGTCACGCTCGTCGTCAACGGGATCCCCACGGCGAGCGCCGAGCTGAAGAACACCCTCACGCACCAGGGCGTGCAGGAGGCGATGCAGCAGTACCGCACCGACCGGAATCCTTCCGACCTGATCTTCCGGGCGCGCACCGTCGTGCACTTCGCCGTCGACCCGCACCAGGTCTACATGACGACCCGGCTCGCCCGGGACACGACAAGGTTCCTTCCCTTCAACCAGGGCAGCGGTGGAGCAGGCCACAAGGGCGGCGCAGGCAACCCGACGACCGCGGCCGGGTACGCGACGTCGTACCTGTGGGAGCAGGTGTGGCAGCGGGATGCTTGGCTCGACCTGTTGGGGTCGTTCGTCCACATGTCCGACATCGGTGGCGAGCGCGTCACGCTCTTCCCTCGGTACCACCAGTGGCACGCAGTCCGGTCGATCCTCGCCGCGACGCTGCGCGACGGCGCCGGGACGAACCGGCTGATCCAGCACTCGGCAGGGTCGGGGAAGTCCAACACGATCGCCTGGACCGCACACCGGCTGTCCCGACTGCACGGTGGCGACGACACACCGATCTTCGACAAGGTCGTCGTCATCACCGATCGGGTCGTCCTCGATCGCCAACTCCAAGACACGGTCGCCGGGCTTGAGCACACACCGGGAACGATCGTCCGGGTCGACAAGAACTCCGCGCAGCTCCGAGACGCCCTGTCCGGGCACGCCGCCCGGATCGTCGTCACCACGCTGCAGAAGTTCCCCGTGGTCGCCGAGCTCGCGGCGGACGTCGTCGGTAGCAGGTTCGCCGTCCTCGTCGACGAGGCCCACTCCTCGACGTCGGGCGAGGCCATGAAGAAGCTGCAGGAGGTGCTATCCGCAGCGGAGATCGCCGCGATACCCCCAGAGGATCTCGGCGACCCCGCCGTTGACGAGGGCGTCGACCTCGGAACCGACGTCATCGCCCACTCCGCCGCGGCGCGGCGCGCCCAGCAGAACCTCACCTACATCGCGTTCACCGCGACGCCCAAGCCCAAGACGCTCAACACCTTTGGCACGAAGATCCCGGGTGCTGCAGGCGAGCGGGACACGTACGAGCCCTTCCACCTGTACTCGATGCGCCAGGCGATCGAGGAGTGCTTCATCCTTGACGTGCTCGCGAGCTACACCACCTTCACGACGTACTTCAAGCTCGTGTCAACCGCCCCGGACGACCCGGAGGTCCCCGTCGACAAGGCACGGGCAGAGATGGCTCGGTTCATCTCCCTGCATCCGACCAACCTGCGCGCGAAGGCCGAGATCATCGTCGAGCACTTCCGTGGCAAGACCCGCGGCAAGATCAACGGGCACGCCAAGGCGATGGTCGTCACCCGCTCCCGACTGCATGCCGTGCGCTACAAGCAGGAGATCGACGCGTACATCCGCGAGAAGGGGTACGACGTCGGCCCTCGTCCCCTGCACGCACTCGTCGCCTTCTCCGGCACGCTCGACCACCAGGGCGTCACGTATGCCGAGGCGACGATGAACGGGTTCAAGGAGGGCGAGCTACCGTCCCGGTTCGCCACCGACGAGCACCACTTGCTCGTCGTCGCCGAGAAGTACCAGACGGGTTTCGACCAGCCGCTCTTGCACACGATGTACGTGGACAAGAAGCTCGCGAACGTCAAGGCGGTCCAGACCCTCTCGCGGCTCAACCGCACCCACCCCGGCAAGACCGACACGTTCGTCCTCGACTTCGCGAACACCGTCGAAGAGATCCAGGACGCGTTCGCGCCGTTCTTCGAGACGGCGAGCACGCTCGCGGTGGATCCGAACGACGCCTACACCATGCAGCACACGCTCATGGCTGCGCACATCCTCGACCCTGATGAGATGGACATCGCGGTACGGGCCCTCCTCTCCGGGCAAGCGTCGCAGCAGAAGGTGGTCTACGCACAGCTCGGTCGAGCCGTCGAGCGCTTCGTCGCGCGCGACGACCACGACCAACAGGCATTTCGCGACACCCTGACGTCGTACGTTCGCGCCTACACGTTCCTCGCCCAGGTCATGACCTGGACCGATCGCGACCTCGAGCGTCTCTACCTGTTCGGCAAGGCGCTGCTCACACAGCTTCCACACGCCGAGACCGACCCGATGCCGCTCGTCTCCGACCAGGTCGAGCTCACGCATCTGCGCACCGCCCTCACGGCAGAGGAGGAGAACGCGGCGCTCAGCGAGGGCGACGACACGCCTGGCGACCCGCTCCCCGGCGCGGGCAAGGGCGGGCAGGATCCTCTCGTGGACAAGCTCTCGGCGCTGGTCGAGCGGCTCAACGACAAGTTCGGCGTCGGCACGACCGACGCCGACAAGGTCTGGTTCGAACAACAGCGCCTCGAGATCGAGGCGGACGACGAGCTCCGGGTGGTCGCGCTCCACAACTCCCGCGACGCCTTCGATCTGGTCCTGCGCGAGAGGGTCCCCCACCACGTCGCCAACCGTCAGGCGGAGAACGGCAAGATGTTCGACCTGTTCTTCAACCAGCCACGGTTCCAGCAACTCGTGCTCGAGTACCTCGGTGAGACGTACGACACGTTTCGCGGGGACACGACCGCCTGACCTCCCGGGCACCCGTGGCGAGGTAGAACTACGATGCCTCCCCACGCCGTCGGGCCGGCTATGCGGGGCGCGTGCCCCGGTGGAGCGCGACGATCCCGCCGGAGAGGTTGCGGTAGGCGACCTTCTCCCAGCCCGCACGGAGCAGGAGCCGGCCGAGCCCGACCTGGTCGGGCCAGGCCGCGATGGACTCCGCGAGGTACTCGTACGAGCCGCCCTCGCGCGTCACCGCGGCAGCGATGCGCGGCAGCGCCTGCACGAGGTACTCCTGGTAGACGACGCGGAACGGCGCCCACGTCGGGGTCGAGAACTCGCAGATCACGACCCGCCCGCCCGGGCGCACGACGCGCAGCATCTCGCGCAGCGCGCCCTCCGTGTCGACGACGTTGCGCAGCCCGAACGAGATCGT
This sequence comes from Cellulosimicrobium sp. E-16, assembly GCF_049913115.1. Taxonomy (NCBI): domain Bacteria; kingdom Bacillati; phylum Actinomycetota; class Actinomycetes; order Micrococcales; family Promicromonosporaceae; genus Cellulosimicrobium; species Cellulosimicrobium sp. E-16. Next base: position 1,165,041 of record NZ_CP183974.1, on the reverse strand, counting down.
CACGGCGTCGAACGTGCCGTCCGCGAACGGCAGGCGCGTCGCGTCACCGGCGACGAACGGCAGGTCGGGCCGGTGCTCCTTGCCGACCTGGAGCATGCCGAACGAGAAGTCGCACGGCACGACGCGCACCCCGTCGTCGGCGAACGGCTCGGACGACGTCCCGGTCCCGGCCGCGAGGTCGAGGACCTTCTCGCCCGGCAGCGCGCCGACCGCGCGCACCGTCGCCCGGCGCCAGGCACGGTCCTGGCCGAACGACATGATGTCGTTCGTCAGGTCGTAGCGCGAGGCGATCCCGTCGAACATCGACGCGACCTCGGAGGGCTTCTTGTCCAGGTTGGCGCGGGGCATGCCGCCCATGCTTCCACGTCCCCGCACCGCAGGGCGCACCCGCGTGCGCGGCTTACGCTGGGAGGCGATGACTGCAGAACCGTCGGCCACGGCCGCACAGCCCCACCCTCTGGTCGTGAGGACCACCCGGATCCCTGACCTGCCCGGCGGTCTGGACGCCCTGGTCGACCTCCTGCCCGACGCGCGGCCCCTCGCCTGGGTGCGCCGCGGCGACGGGATCGTGGGCTGGGGCGAGGCGCTGCGGCTCGAGACCTGGGGTCCGGGCCGGTTCGCCGACGCCGAGGCCGCGTGGCACGAGACGCTCGCACGCGCCGTCGTGCGGGACGAGGTCGGGCTGCCCGGGACGGGACCGGTCGCGTTCGGCTCGTTCGCGTTCGACGACTCCGCCCCCGGCGACGACGCCCACGACCCGGTCCGCGCGGGCGGCGTGCTCGTCGTGCCGCGCGTCGTCGTCGGCCGGCGCGACGGGCAGGCGTGGCTCACGACCGTCGACACCGCGGGCTCGCTCTCGTCCTCCCCGACCGACGCGCTGCGGCGCACGCCCCGCGCGCCCGTCACGTCGCCCGGCGAGGTGGCGTGGCACGACGGCGCGCTGCGGGCCGACGACTGGGCGGCCGTCGTGGCGGAGGGGGTCGAGCGCATCCGCTCGGGCGCGCTCGAGAAGGTCGTGCTGGCGCGCGACGTCGTCGCGCACACCGCCGAGCCCGTGGACCCGCGCTGGCTGCTCTCCCGGCTCGCCTCGGCGTACGAGGCGTGCTGGACGTTCTCCGTCGACGGCCTCGTCGGCGCGACGCCCGAGCTCCTGGTCCGCAGCGAGAAGGGGCTCGTCACGTCGCGCGTGCTCGCGGGGACGATCCGCCGCGGCGGGCTGTCCGACGACGAGGCGCTCCTGCGGTCGGCCCAGCTCGCCCGGTCGTCGAAGGACCTCGAGGAGCACGAGTACGCCGTGCGGTCCGTCGCTCAGGCGCTCGCCCCGTTCTGCTCGTCGATGAACGTGCCCGACGCGCCGTTCGTGCTGCACCTGCCGAACGTCATGCACCTCGCGTCGGACGTGACGGCGGTCCTCGCGCGCGGTGCTGTCGTCCCGGGCTCCTCGGGCGGTGCGGCGGCGGGGCCCACGAGCCTCGCGCTCGCCGCGGCCCTGCACCCGTCGGCGGCCGTGTGCGGCACCCCGACGAGCGTCGCGCGCGAGCTCATCCGGGAGATCGAGGGCATGGACCGCGGTCGCTACGCGGGGCCGGTCGGGTGGCTCGGCGCGGACGGCGACGGCGAGTGGGGCATCGCGCTGCGCTCGGCCGAGCTCTCGGCCGCGGACCCCCGGTCGGTGCGGCTGTTCGCCGGGTGCGGGATCGTCGCCGCGTCCGACCCGGCGGCGGAGGTCGCCGAGTCGGAGGCGAAGCTCGAGCCGATGCGCTTCGCGCTCGGCGGGGCCTGACGGCCGCGGGGCCCGGCGCGGGCGTGCGGAACGTCACCCCCGCCGACTTTCGACCGCCACCCGGACGGCCGGGCCCGGCGCCCTCGGCGCTGCTAGGTTCGGGAGGTGTCCGACTCCTCCCAGTTTTCCCGTCCCCGCTCCACCGCCCCGTCCGGCGTGCTCGTCCGTCGGGCCGTCGTCGCCGACCGTGACGCCGTGTGGCCGCTCGTCCTCGAGCTGCCCCGCCACGACCCCGAGCGAGAGGCGTTCGAGCGGTCCTTCGGGCCCCTGCTCGCCGCGCTCGACACGTACTTCGCGGTGGCGGAGCTGCCCGACCACGGCGTCGTGGGGTACCTGCTCGCGAACCGGCACCTGACCTTCGCGTCCAGCGGCGTCGTCTGCCGGGTCGAGGAGGTCGCCGTCCTCCCGTCGCACCGCCGCCAGGGCATCGGCCGGCTCCTCCTCGACAGCGCCGAGGAGTGGGCGGCCGAGGTCGGCGCGCGCCGCGTCGGCCTCGCCACCGGTCTCTCCAAGGAGTTCTACGTCTCCGGCGGCTACGCCGAGACCGCCGGCTTCTTCACCAAGCGCGTGGAGGCACCGACCTCGCCGGCTGCGTCGGACGCCGACGCGACGTGGGCGCCGAGCGCCGCCGCCACCGACTGAGCGGGGCACCACCGACGACGAGCGGCCGGCACGGGATCCGTGCCGGCCGCTCGGTGCGGTGGCCCGACCGCGGGGGGACGTCCGCGGTCCGGCCACCCGCCCGCCGCGGTCAGAGGTCACGGCGGGACGTGGCGCGGGGTGCGGGTCGCGCGTGCCGGCACGACGACCCGCCCCCGCAGATCGGGGGCGCCCCTCGCGGGACGCCCGTCAGGGTCAGCCCTGGCCGCCGAAGAACCAGTCGAACGGGTTCGGCACGTTGCCCGGGTCGGTCGGGTCGGTCTGCTGACCCTGGTCGCCGCCCTGCTCGCCACCCTGGCCGGGGAGCTGGCCCTGGCCGTCCTGGCTGCCGTCCTGGCCCGGGAGCTGGCCCTGGCCGTCCTGCGAGCCCTGGCCGGTGGTCTCGTCGTCCGCGGGGCGCGTCGCGAGGGTGACGTCGAGCTCGAGCGTCTTGCCGTCGCGCACCACGGTCAGCGTGGACTTCGCGCCCGCGGCGCGCTCGCGGACGAAGGCCGTGAGCGACTCCGCGCCGCCGACGGCGTGGCCGTCGATCTCGACGATCACGTCGCCGGACCGGATGCCGGCGTCGGCCGCGGGCGACCCGTCGGTCACCTCCTGGACCTCGGCACCGCGGCGCGTGACGCCGTCCGCGGTCGCGGTCGCGTCGGCGAGCGTCACGCCGAGGAAGGCGTGCTCGGCGCTGCCGTTCTCGATGAGCTGCTCGCCGATCGACTTCGCGAGGTTCACCGGGATGGCGAACCCGAGCCCGATCGAGCCGGACTGGGTGCCGCCGCCCGAGAGCGTCGCGATCGACGACGTGATGCCGATGACACGACCCTGCGCGTCGAACAGCGGGCCGCCCGAGTTGCCGGGGTTGATCGCGGCGTCGATCTGGATCGCGTTCGTCACGACGGACGTGCCGCCGTCCTCGCCGGACGCGGACACCGGGCGGTCCACCGCCGAGACGATGCCGGTCGTCGCCGTGTTCGCGAGGCCGAGCGGGTTGCCGACCGCGAGGACGGACTCGCCGACGCTCACGTCGTCGGAGTCGCCGAGGGTCGCGGGCTGGAGGTCGTCGGGCGCGTCGACGAGCTGCACGACGGCGAGGTCGGTCGCCGGGTCGAGCCCGACGATCTTCGCCTCGAACAGGCGCCCGTCGCTGAGCGTCACCTGGACGGTGTCGTTCTCCGCGCCGGAGACGACGTGGTTGTTGGTCACGACGTGGCCCTGGTCGTCGATGATGACGCCCGACCCCTCGGCGCCGCCCTGCGAGGTCTGCACCTGGATCGCGACGACCGACGGTGCGACGGCCTTCGTCACGGCCTCCCAGTCGGGGTTCTGCGACGACGAGTCGGACACCGGCGCGGCCGTGTTCTCCTGGTGCTGGCCGACGTCCGCGAGCGACGCCGAGTCCTGGTCGGCGCCGAACGCACCGGTGAGACCGGCGGTGCCGACGCTCGCGAGGACCGCGGCCGCCGCGGCGGCGCTCACGACGGGCACCCACGTGCGCCGCCGCTTCGGGGCGCCTGCCTCGCCCTGCGCGGTCGGGACCGGCGGCGCGGGCGGCGGCCCGAAGCTGCCGGACGGCGCGTGCGGCCCGGGCTGCGCGGGGCGTGCGTACGGGTTGGGCATCGGCGTCGCCGCGCTGTGCGCCGTGGGGGCGGGCTGCGGCGTGGAGAGATGCTGCACGTGCTGCGGCGCGCCGAGCGGCTGCGTCGGGTGCGTCGTGGGGTGCGCCGTGGTCGGCGGGAGCGGCTGGGTCGCGGCGACGGGAGCCAGCGGCCGCGTCGGCGTCCCGGCGGGCGACTCGGCAGCGACCGACGCGGCACGCTCGGCGGCGGCGGGAGTCGTGGCGGCGGGAGTGGCGGCCGGCGTCGACGCGGGCGCGTCGGGGGCCGGCGTGGTGGGGGTGGGCTCCGTGCCCGGGGTGTTCGTCATGGTGGGCCTCCTCGGTTCTGCCCACTACTTCACACCGCCGCGCTTGAACGAGGCTTGAACGAGCCTGGGAGTTCGCTGCGAGTTCTGGCCCCTCGTCAGCGACCCGCCACGACCGCCTCGCGGACCGCGTCGCGCACCCGCTTCCCCAGGCGCAGACCGGCCTCTCGCCGCTCCGCCCGGGACACGCGCACCTCCAGCACCTGGACGCCGTGGCTCGGGGCGGCCAGCGCGTGCCGCAGCGAGGGGACGTCCTGCACGAGCTGGTGGTCCACGCCGTACCCGGCGCAGAGCTGGGCCAGGTTCGCCCCGTGGGGGGTCGCGAAGACCCGCTCGAACGTGCGGCCCGCCGCCGCGGACGTCGCACCGAGCCCGCCGGGCTCGAGCCCCGCGAAGATCGAGCCGCCGTCGTCGTTCACCACGACGAGCTGCAGGTCGACGTGCGGCTCGTGCGGACCGCGCAGGAGGCCGCCCGCGTCGTGGAGGAACGTGAGGTCGCCGAGCAGCGCGCGCGTGCGTCGGTGCGGGCGGCCGGTGGCCACCGCCGCGCCGAGCGCGGTGGACACGGTGCCGTCGATCCCGGCGAGGCCGCGGTTCGCCAGGACGCGCGGAACGTCGGCGTCGAGGCCGAGCACGAGGGCCAGGTCGCGCACGGGGTTGGACGACCCCACCACCAGCAGGTCGTCCGGACCGCATCCGCCGACGACGGCGCGCGCCACGCTCGGGCCGTCGGTCAGCGACCCGTCGGTCGCCGCGGCGACGACCTCCGCGGCCGCTGCCGACGCCGCGCGCCAGCGCGCGAGCCACCTCCGGTCGGTGGCGTGGCCCGGCGTCGGCCCGGGCGCGAGCTCGGACAGGTCCGGGGTACCCGGGCGCGGGTCGAGCCACCGCGCCGGTACCGCCGTCAGGACCGTCGACGCGTTGCGCGCGGCGTCGGGCCACGGGCCGGCGCCCGGCGCGACGACGCTCACCTCGACGTCCGGGCGCCCGAGCAGCCGCTGCACCGGCCGCGAGAGCGTCGGACGGCCGAGCACGACGACGTGCTCGGCGCCGGCCACGAGCTCGTCGACACCGAGCACGAGCGCGTGCGCGACGACCATGTTCGGGCCCCCGGCCGAGCCCGACGACGGTTCCGCGAGGAGCGGCCAGCCGCGCGCCTCGGAGAGGTCGCGCGCGACGCGGCCCGCGCCGTCGCCCGCGACGACGACGGTCCGCCCGTCGGGGACCGGCACGGCGACGGGTGCGACCGGCGCGCCGAGGTGCACGGCGACGTCGCCCCGCTGCGCCTCCGACGGCGCGGGCGGCGCCGCGGCGGGCAGCACGACGGCCGAGCGGACGCCGAGCGGGTCGGGGATCGCGGCGGGCGTGCCGGGACCGGTCGCGGCGACGGGGACCAGGGGTTCGCGGTACGCGAGGTCGAGGTGGACCGGGCCGGGGTGCCCCGAGCGCGCGCCGACCGCCTCGGCGAGCGCACGCGTCGCGACGGCGAGGAGGTCGCGCACCTCGCCCGGGCGGCCGTCGGGCGCGGGGACGTCCGCGGCGAACCGCACCGCCGCGCCGAAGATCCCGGCCTGGTGCGTCGTCTGGTTCGCGCCCGTCCCGCGCAGCTCGTGCGGCCGGTCGGCGGTCAGGAGCACGAGCGGGACGCCCGTGTGGTGCGCCTCGAGCACCGCGGGGTGGAGGTTCGCGACGGCCGTCCCGGACGTCGTGACGACCGCCACCGGCCGGGGCAGCGCGACGCCGCCGCGCACGACCGGGCCCGCGCCGCGCGAGAGGCCGAGGGCGAGGAAGCCGGCCGCGCGCTCGTCGACCCGCACGTGCAGCGTGAGGTGCCCGAGGTCGGACGCCGCCGCGAGCGCGTAGGCGAGCGGAGCGCTGCGCGACCCCGGCGCGAGGACGACGTCCGCGACGCCCTCGTGCAGCAGCCGGTGCACGAGCGCGAACGCGCTGCGCACCGCGGACGGCTGCGCGTCGAGGCCGTCGAGCAGCGGATCGAGGGCCGTCACGCCGTCGTGCGGTGCGGCGGCGCCGGGCGTGCCCGCGGGCGCGCTCATCGCGCACCTCCCGCGAGCGCCAGGCCGGCGACGCGGCCGAGCCGCTCGCGCCAGCGGCGGTCCGTCTCGTCGTCGGGCGCGGTGGCCGCGAGCGCCGCGGCGGAGGGCTCGGGGCGGACGACGGGCAGCGCGCCGTCGACGGGCACGAGCGGCGGGTCGGCCACGTCGGCGACGAAGAGGTTGACGGTCGCGAGCCCGCACGCGTAGGGCAGCTCGGGGAGCGCGGCCGCGAGCGCGACGCCCGCGGCGATGCCCACGGACGACTCGAGCGCGGACGACACGACGACGGGCAGGCCGACCTGCTCGGCGAGGTCGAGGCACGCGCGCACGCCGCCCAGCGGCTGCACCTTGAGCACGACGACGTCGGCAGCGTCGGCGCGCACCACCGCGAGGGGGTCCGCGGCCCGGCGGATCGACTCGTCGGCGGCGACCGGCACCGCGGCGTCGCCCCGCTGCCCGCGCCGCACGGCCGCGAGCCCCGCGACGTCGGCGCACGGCTGCTCGACGTACTCCAGCCCGCCCGCCGCGCGGTCGAGCGCGGGGAGCCGCCGCAGCGCCTCGGCGACGTCCCACGCGCCGTTCGCGTCGACACGCACGCGCCCACCCGGGCCGAGCGCGTCGCGCACGGCCTCGAGTCGCGCGACCTCGGCCTCGAGGGGCTCGAGCGCGCCGTCGGGCCCGCGCTGCGCGACCTTGACCTTCGCGGTGCGGCACCCCCCGGACGCGGCGACGAGCTCGCGCGCGCGGTCGGGCCCGACGGCGGGCACGGTGACGTTGACGGGCACGCGGTCGCGCACGGCACCCGGCCAGCCCTGGTGCGCGGCCTCGTGCGCCGCGCGCAACCACGGGGCGGACTCGGCGTCGTCGTAGTCCCAGAACGGCGAGAACTCGCCCCAGCCCGCGTCCCCGCGCAGCAGCACGCCGTCGCGCGCGTCGAGCCCGCGGAAACGCGTGGTCAGAGGGGTGCGGTAGACGACGGTCTCGAGGGGGTCGGGCACGCCTTCCAGGCTAGGCCACCACGGGCGGTCCCACGTCGCCGGCGGTGGGCCGTCAGCTCGCGCGCGGGCGGCCCACGAGCTCGCCGACGAGCAGCACGGCGAGCGCGCGCACGTCGCGGCCCTCGCTCAGCGCGCTCACCGCGGCGCCGTCCACGACGGCGATGAGCAGCCCGGGCGGCACGCTCGCGAGACCGCGCACCGCGAGGAGCTGCCCGACGGCGTCGTCGAGGCCCTGCCGGCCCTCGCCGTAGGCGCGGGCGAGCGCGGGGTAACGACCCGCGCCCACGAGGTGCTCGTAGAAGCCGCGCACCTCGCTCTCGCCCCCGGGCGGCAGGACCGCGTCCACGAGCACGTGCGCGTCCTCGCGCGCGCGGTCACCGCCCCGCGCGGCCCGCTCGGCCGCGCCGCGCGCGTGGGCCGCCCACCCGGCGACGACGACCTCGCCCGCGGCGCCGATGAGGTCGTCGAGGCCGGTGAAGTAGTACGTCGTGGCGGCGAGCGGGACGTCGGCCCGGGACGCGACGGCGCGGTGGGTCACCGATGCCGGGCCCTCCCGGAGGATGAGGTCCGCGGCGGCGCGGACGATCGCGTCGCGGCGCGCGACCCCGCGGGCCTGGCGGCGCGGCGCGGGCCGCGGGTCGACGGTCTCGGTCGGCATGGGTGTCAGTGCCCTCCCCCGGAGAGGTTGAGCCCGACGACCCCAGCGACGATCAGCACGAGGGAGATCACCTTGAGGATCGTGACGGGCTCGTCGAACAGGACGACGGCGAGGACGGCGGTGAGCGAGGCACCGATCCCCACCCAGACACCGTAGGCCACGCCGACGGGGAGGGACTTCAGGGCGATGCTCAGGCCGACCATGCTCAGGACGAGCATGACGACGAACGCGACGCTCGGCCAGAGCTTGGTGAAGCCGTGCGACGCCTTGAGGCTCAGGGCCCAGCCGGCTTCGAGCATGCCGGAGAGGATGAGGACGATCCATGCCATGGGGAGACTCCCTCGGGTCGACGCACCGGGTGGCAGGGCCCGCCGTCGTGCGCAGAACTGGTACTAACGTACCAGTTAATCGGAGCGGGTCAAGGCCGCCGCCCGCAGCACGTCCGCCACGAGCCCGACGTCGCCGTCGCGCACGCGCGCGGTGCCCACCACCACCCCCGCCCCGCGGCGGTCCACCCCCGTCCCGCTGAGTGGCTCGGCCGGGACCCCGACCGCGTGCAGGCCGTCGACCGCGGCGCGCTCGGCGGCCGGGCCGGGGAGCGGCACGACGAGATGCAGCCCGGCGGCGACCCCGCCCACCTCGACGCCCGGCAGGGCGCGCGCGAGCGCGTCGAGCAGCAGGCGCCGCCGCCGCTGGTAGACGAGCCGGGCCCGGCGAAGGTGCCGCTGGTGGGCGCCCGAGCCGAGCAGCGCCGCGAGCGCCGCCTGCTCGGGCACCGAGGTCCCGAGGTCCGCGTGCCGCTTCGCCTCCACCAGCGGCCCGACGACGGACGGCGGCGCCACGACCCAGCCGAGCCGCAGCGCGGGCGAGAGCAGCTTGGACACCGAGCCGAGCAGCACGACGCGCTCGGGGTCCAGGGCCTGCACGGAGGCCACCGGCTGCCGGTCGTACCGCAGCTCGGCGTCGTAGTCGTCCTCGAGGACGAGGCGGTCCCCCGCCGCCGCCCACGCGAGCAGCGCGCGCCGGCGCGCGGGCCCGAGGACGACCCCGAGCGGGAACTGGTGGGCGGGCGTCACGAGGACGGCACGCGCGTCGTCGGGCAGCAGGTCCGCGCGCAGGCCGTCGGCGTCCACGGGCACGCCGACCGTCCGCAGGCCGGCGTCGTGCAGCAGCTCGAGCGCCCCGCGCGACGACGGGTCCTCGACAGCCACCGCCACCCGCCCCGCGGGCGCGGGGCCCGCGACCCGTCCTGCGGCGAGCAGCCGGGCGAGGAGGGAGAGCGCCTGGGCGACCCCGCTCACCACGACCACGTCGTCCGCCGTGACGTGGGCCCCCCGCGCGCGCCGCAGGTGGAGCGCGAGCGCCTCGCGCAGCGCCGGCAGCCCCTGGGGGTCCGGGTAGCCCAGGTCGGCGTCGGCCAGGCTTCGCACGCCGTCGCGCACGGCGCGCGCCCACGCGGCGCGGGGGAAGAGCGCGGGGTCGGGCGTGCCGACGCTCACGGGCCGTGCCCCCGGCACGACGCCGGGTGCCGCACCGGTCGGGCGGGTCGCCGCCGTCCCCGCACCACCCGACGGCGGCGCGGGCAGCGCCGCCACGACGACCCCCGAGCGGGGCCGGGACACGAGCAGCCCTTCGCCGACGAGGACGTCGACGGCGGTGGTCACGGTGCCGCGCGAGACGCCGAGCGCCGCCGCCGCGTCACGGCTCGAGGGGAGCGCGGCGCCCGCCTCGAGCCGGCCGTCCACCACGGCCGCGCGCAGACCGGTGCGGAGCCACCGGCCGACGTCGCGGCCCGGTCGCGGCCCGAGGGCGAGCAGCAGCGCGTCGGGCTCGATCCGGCTCGTCATCTGGCCCAGTGAACCAGGCACGATCTGGACCTGCACCCTGGTCCAGACTCGACCCTACGGTCGACGCATGGCCCTCGCTCCTCGCCCTTCCCGCGGCGCCCCGTCCGATGACGGCGACCAGGCGCCCGACCGCCCCGGCCGGACGCGGTCCGGCGACCTCCGGTGCGCCGTCGGCATGGTGATCGTCGGCTCGTCGTTCGTCGCGTCCGCCGCCCTCGCCGACTTCCCGGTCCTCGGCGGGCAGGCCGCGCGCTACGCCGTCGCGGCGCTCGTCCTGCTCGCCGTCCTCGCCGCGCGGCGCGTGCCGTGGGTCCTGCCGTCACCGCGCGCGCTGCTGCGCCTGACCGCGCTCGCGGCGACCGGTCTCGTGGGGTTCAGCGTCCTCGTCGTCGAGAGCGCGGGGCGCGCGGACCCGTCCCTCGTCGGGGCGGTCGTCGGCGCCTCGCCCGTGGTGCTCGCCACGGCCGCCGCGCTCCGGGCGCGCCGCATCGCGGTCCGGACCCTCGCGGCGGCGGTCGTGGTGACGGGCGGCGTCGTGGTCGTCGAGGGCGGCGGCTCGGGGGACCCGGTCGGCGTCGCGCTCGCGCTCGGGGCGCTCGCGTGCGAGGTGTGCTTCTCGCTGCTCGCCGTGCCGCTCCTGCCGACGCTCGGCGCGCTGCGCGTCTCCGCGTACGCGTGCGTCCTGGCCGTCCCCCAGCTCGCCGTGCTCGGCGTCGTCCGGCAGCAGGTCACGGGGCAGCCGTTCCTCGTCGCCCCCGAGGCCGCCGAGCTCGCCGCGCTCGCCTACCTCGCCGTCGTCGTCACGGCCGTGGCGTTCCTGCTCTGGTACTCCGGGCTTGCCACGATCGGCCCCGCGCGGGCCGGCCTGTTCGCGGGCCTCCTGCCCGTCGCGGCGCTCGCAACCTCGGTCGCCCTCGGGTTCGAGGCGCTCGACGCCCGCTCCCTGGTCGGGACGCTCGTCGTCGGCGCCGGCCTCGTCCTCGGCCTCTCGACGCCGCCGCGAGACGGCGCCGCCCCGGCGTCCGCGCCCCACGCCGACGAACGGGCCCCCGCGCCGGGCGCGGGCCTCGCCCCGCAGCGGCTACCGTGACGACCGTGAGCAGCTCCGAACCCACCCCCGCCGTCCCCGCCGACGACCCGCGCGCGCACGCGCTCCCCCGCCAGGTGTCCGAGACGTTCGACCCGGGCGCGTGGCGCGACGTCGCCGGGTTCGAGGAGCTGACCGACGTCACGTACCACCGGGGCGTGGAGCGCGACGCGGCCGGCGCCGTCGTGCGCGACCTGCCCGTCGTGCGCGTCGCGTTCGACCGCCCGGAGGTGCGCAACGCGTTCCGCCCGCACACCGTGGACGAGCTGTACCGCGTGCTCGACCACGCGCGCATGACGTCCGACGTGGGGACCGTGCTCCTCACGGGCAACGGCCCCTCCCCCAAGGACGGCGGGTGGGCGTTCTGCTCCGGCGGCGACCAGCGGATCCGGGGACGCTCGGGCTACCAGTACACGACCGCGCCCGACGGCGGCGGCGACGTGCACACGCGCGACGCGGTGGACCCGGCCCGCGCGGGGCGCCTGCACATCCTCGAGGTGCAGCGGCTCATCCGGACGATGCCCAAGGTCGTGGTCGCGGTCGTCAACGGGTGGGCGGCGGGCGGCGGGCACTCGCTGCACGTCGTCGCGGACCTGTCGATCGCGAGCCGCGAGCACGCGCGGTTCAAGCAGACCGACGCGAACGTCGGCTCGTTCGACGGCGGCTACGGCTCGGCGTACCTGGCGCGGCAGGTGGGGCAGAAGCGGGCGCGGGAGATCTTCTTCCTCGCGCGGGAGTACTCGGCGCAGGACGCGTACGAGTGGGGGGCGGTGAACGAGGTCGCGGACCACGCGGACCTCGAGGCGCTCGCGATCGAGTACGCGCGCACGATCGCGTCGAAGTCGCCGCAGGCGATCCGGATGCTCAAGTTCGCGTTCAACCTCGCGGACGACGGGCTCATGGGCCAGCAGGTCTTCGCGGGCGAGGCGACGCGGCTCGCCTACCTGACCGACGAGGCCGTGGAGGGGCGCGACGCGTTCCTGGAGCGGCGCGACCCGGACTGGGGCCGGTTCGGCTACGCGTTCTGACCGTGGGGGTCAGGAGCCGGCGACGAGGCTCGTCAGCATCTCGATGAGGCCGCGGCCGACGAAGGCCGCGGCGACGGCGAGGCCGAACAGGAGCCCGACCGAGATCGCGACGGGCGCGGCCGAGCGGGCGGCGCCGGGCTCGTCGTCGCGCGGCGTGCGCGGGGCGTAGGACGGCGGGAGCCGGCCCTCGGTCGAGCGCTGCGCGGCGCCCTCGCCGGGGGTGCCGGGCTGGGAGGGGTGGACGGGGTGCGGGACGACGGTTGCCATGACTCCACGGTGCCGCCCGGGACCCCGTCTCCGCGTCGGCCCCGCGGCTCGACCTGGGTGCCCGCCGGTCCCCCTCGGGGCGGAGCGGTCGTACGCCGTGGGGAGGACCCGGGAGGCCGCCGCCGGACGAGTGCGGCCGTCAGGAGATCTCCCAGCTCCCGGACCCGATCGGCACGAGCTCGATCCACGAGGCCCCGGGCTCGAGCTCGACGGGTTTCCCGTCCGCCCCGGTCAGCACCACCGGGGACTCGACCGTCTCCTTGGACCACGTCACCGGCACCTGCTTGCCGCCGCTCGCGACGACGCCCTCGCCGGTCCCCACAAGCCTCGTCTCCGGGACGGGCACCCCCGCCGGGTCCTTGAACGCCGTGTCCTCCATCGGCGCGGACAGCAGCACGACGTTCGTCGCCGAGAGCCGCACCTCGTCCGACGACACGGCCGGGGTGTCGTCCTCGCTGCGCACGTAGCGCCCCTCGTCCGCGTTCCACTCCCACACGGCACGGCTCGCGAACGTGAGCCGCACGTCGAGGCGCGTCGCAGCGCTGCCCGCCACGGTGGCCGTGCCGTTCCCCGGCTCCCGGGCGAAGACGAGCTGGGCGGGCGGGGGCGCGGTGCGGTCGCCGTCGGCCTGGGCCCAGAAGTCCTCCGGGCTGCCGTACACGTTGTGCGGCGCACGGCGCGCGCGGGTCGTGGTGAACCCGTCGTCGCCCTCGTCCATGACGACCGACTGGACCCCCGCCGCACCCACGGCGTCGATGAACGGCTGCTGCCCGCCGGTGTACGCGAGGATCCCGTGCAGCGGACCGACGATCGCCGGGTCCATGGGCCGGACCGAGCGCACCGGCCCCACGCTCTCGGGGACCTGCGAGTGGTAGACGGCGACGAAGCGCGTGATGCCGCCCTCGACGACCTCCTCCCACACGACGTCGGCCAGCTCGAGACCGGTCTGCGGGCGCGCCTGGGGCGCGTTCTCGATCTTCACCGCGAGCGCCGGGCGGTCCGCGACCTCCTCGGCCTCGACGCCGGTGAGCGGCCAGACGAGCGGCACGTCCGGCGTCGGCGGTGCCCCCTTGTCCGCGGAGACGTCCGCGTCGACCGTCTCCGTCGTGGGCGCGGCCGGCTCGCCGCCGCACCCCGCGAGCAGGACCGACGCCGCGACGAGCGCGACCACCAGCCCCGCCCGGACCGCACCGGGTCCTCGTGCCGTCCTCGTCATCCTCGACCTTCCCGTCGGTCCAGGACCCGGTCCTGGCACTGCCCCTGCGACGGACGTGCGCTTCCCGGTCACCCTACGGCCCGGCCTACGCTGATCCGGTGAACCGCGCCGTCGTCCCCGCCGATCTCGACGCCCTGGTCGCGGCGGTCGGCGCCGCGCTCGACGGCGCCGGCCCCCCGGTGGCGCCCGTCCCGCTGCTCTCCCGGCCCGGGCACGCCGAGGTTCCGCCGGGCGCCGCGCTCGTCCTGCGCACGTCGGGCTCGACGGGCGAGCCGCGCGAGGTCGTGCTGTCCGCGGCGGCGCTGCGCGCCTCGGGCGCCGCGACGCACGAGCGGCTGGGCGGGCCCGGGCACTGGCTCCTCACGCTGCCCGCGACGCACGTCGCGGGCGTGCAGGTGGTCGCGCGCGCGCACGCGGCCGGGCGAGGCCTCACGGTCGCGCCGGAGGACGAGCCGTTCACCCCGGCCGGCTTCGCCGGGCTCGTCGCCCGGGCGCCGCGCGCCGAGCGCCGGTACGTCTCGCTCGTCCCCACGCAGGCTCCACCGCCTCCTCGCCGCGGCGGAGGCGGGCTCCGACGGCGGCGCCGCAGGCCTCGACGCGCTCCGCGCCCTCGACGCGGTCCTGCTCGGCGGCGCCGCGGCACCTCCCGCGCTGCTGCGCCGCGCGCGGGCGGCGGGCGCGCGCGTCGTGACCACGTACGGCATGACGGAGACGAGCGGCGGGTGCGTGTACGACGGCGTCCCGCTCGCGGGCGCGCGCGTACGCCTCGCCCGGCCCACGCCTGCGGACGGGCAGGGCCGCGCCACGGGGGTCGTCGAGCTCTCCGGGCCGTTCCTCGCCGACGGCTACCTCGGCGACCCGGCCGCGACCGCGTACGCGTTCCGCACCGATGACGACGGCACGCGCTGGTTCCGCACGAGCGACCTCGGCCGGCTCGACGGGGCGCCGGACGGCCCCTCGCTCACCGTCCTCGGCCGGGCGGACGACGTCGTCGTCACGGGCGGCGTCAACGTCGCCCCGGCCGCGGTCGAGGCCCTGGTCGCCGAGGTCGACGGCGTGGGCGAGGCGTGCGTCGTCGGCGTGCCGCACCCGGAGTGGGGGCAGGAGGTCGTCGCGGTCGTCACGACGGCCTGGCCCTCGCCCGCCGCTCCCGGCTCGGCCCCCGGCACCGGCACCGGCCCCGGCGCCGAGGGCTCGGTCGCGGTCGCGGACGCCCCGGCCGCGCTCGTCGCCACGGTCCGAGACCACGTCGCGGATAGGCTGGAGCGGGCGGCCGCACCGCGTCGCGTGCTCGTCGTCGTGGACCTCCCGCGCCGCGGGCCCGGCAAGGTGGACCGCGCCGCGGTGGCGCGGCTCGCCGTCGGGCACCTCCAGGCCCGCCCTGGGTGAGCCGCCCGCGGTCCCACCACCCTGCACGACCCGCACGACCGAGACGGAGCACCATGGCCAGCACCACCGAGTGGGTCGCGGGCGCGCGCCCGCGGACCCTTCCCGCCGCCGCGACGCCCGTCGTCGTCGGGTCCGGCGCCGCGGCCCAGGTGGACGGCTTCGCGTTCTGGCCCGCGCTGCTCGCCCTCGGCGTCGCGCTCGCGCTCCAGGTGGGCGTGAACTACGCGAACGACTACTCCGACGGCGTGCGCGGCACCGACCTCGACCGCGTCGGCCCCATGCGGCTCACCGCGACCGGCGCCGCGCGACCCGGGCAGGTGCGCGCCGCGGCGTTCGGCGCGTTCGGCGTCGCCGCCGTGCTCGGGCTCGTGCTCTGCGCGGTGACCGGTCACTGGTGGCTGATCGCCGTGGGCGCTCTCGCGATCCTCGCGGGCTGGTACTACACGGGCGGCCGCAACCCCTACGGCTACCGGGGCCTGGGCGAGGTCGGGGTCTTCGTCTTCTTCGGCCTGGTCGCCACGCTCGGCACCACCTACACGCAGGCGGGCGTGGTCACGTGGCCGTCGGCCGTCGGCGCGGTCGCGGTGGGCCTGCTCGCGTGCGCGATCCTCATGGTGAACAACATCCGCGACATCCCGACCGACGTCGTCGCGGGCAAGCGCACGCTCGCGGTCCGGCTCGGCGACTTCCGTGCCCGCCGGGCCTACGTCGCGATGATCTGGGTCCCGCTGCTGCTGGCGGTCGTGTGCGCGTTCGCGTCGCCCTGGGCGCTCGGCACCCTGGTCCTCCTGCTGCCGGCCGTGCTCCTCACGCTCCCGGTGATCGCGGGTGCGCGCGGGCCGCTCCTCGTGCCGGTGCTCGCCGGGACGGGGCTGTTCGAGCTCGCGTACGGCGTGTTGCTGGGGGTCGGGCTCGCGCTCTGAGCGCCGGCAGGCCGCGGCCCCGACGGCTCAGCGGGCCGACGACGTCCCGGGCCGCTCGGTCGGCGCCGGGTCCGCGCCCGGCGCCGCCGCGCCCTCCTCGCGGTCGAGGGCGGCATCGAGGGCCGCGTCCTCGGCCGCCGCGTCGTCCTCGATCTCGCGCGAGAACCGCTCGCCGGTGCGCGCGCGGTGCTCGGCTCGCGCGGCGAGGTAGCGCGACGCCGCCTCCCGGGGCCTGCGCAGGGTCAGGTACGACAGCATGAGCGCGACGACCGCGGCGACGAGGACGAGCAGCCAGCCCCGGAGGCCGGCGAACCAGAGCACGCCCAGCGCGGCGGCGAAGAGCAGCAGACGCAGGACGGAGTAGACGACGACAGGCACGACTCCAGGGTACGGCCCGTAGGCTGGAGCCATGCTTCGCGTGCTGCTCCCCCTCATCGCCGTCGGCCTCGCGGTCTACGCGCTCGTCGACCTCGCCTCGAGCGACGAGGAGGAACGCGGCGGCATCCCCAAGGGGCTGTGGATCGTCCTCATCATCCTGCTGCCGTTCCTCGGCCCCATCGCCTGGATCCTCGTCAAGCGTGCCGCGTCGCGCTCGGGCTCGCGGTACGCGGCCGGGCGCCCGTCGGGCGGCTCGTCGAACGGCGGCACGCGCCGGCGCCGCAGCGCCCCCGTCGCGCCCGACGACGACCCCGAGTTCCTCTGGCGGCTCGAGCAGCAGCAGCGTCGCCAGGCGCGGGACGAGGCACCCTCGCCCGCGACGGACGACGCTCCCCCGACGTCCGGGGACACGACGGAGGACGGCCGGACCGAGGACGACGGCGACGCGCGTCGACCAGGGGCGAGCAACGGGTCCGACGACGGCGACGACACCGCCCGCTGACCGACCGCGCAGGTCGAGCGCTGCGTCCGGGGTCGAGCGCCGCGCTCCTGGACGCAGCGCTCGCACGGGGACGCAGCGCTCGCTGGGCGCGCGGTGCCGGACCGGGTCAGTCGCCCGGGTTGAGGCCCGAGTACGAGTGCTTGCCGTTGAACAGCAGGTTCACGCCCGTGAAGTTGAACAGCACGCACGCGTAGCCGACGATCACGAAGTACGCCGCCCGGCGCCCGGACCAGCCGCGGGTCGTGCGGGCGTGCAGGTACGCCGCGTACACGATCCAGACGACGAAGCTCCAGACCTCCTTGGGGTCCCAGCCCCAGTAGCGGCCCCACGCGTGCTCGGCCCAGATCGCGCCACCGATGATGGTGAACGTCCACAGCACGAACGCGACCGCGTTGAGGCGGAAGCTCAGGGCCTCGAGCTGGAGCGGCCTCGGCGTCGAGTCGAGCCAGCGCCAGCCGCGCGCGCCGAGGAACGCGTTCCCGGTGTCGCGCGAGTCGCGCAGGAGCTGGAGCACCGACGTGACGAACGCGACGGTGAAGATGCCCGTCGCGATGATCGCGACGCCCACGTGGATGACGAGCCAGTACGACTGGAGCGCGGGCTGCACGCCGGTCGCGGCGACGAAGAACGCGTTCTGCGCGAGCACGAGGAAGAGCACCGCGAGGCCGGTGACGAACGACCCGAGGAAGCGGACGTCGCGCTTGAGGGAGACGCCGAGGAACACCGCGAGGGCCACGAAGGCGCCGACGAGCGTGAACTCGTACATGTTGGCCCACGGCGTGCGGCCCGCGGCGATCCCGCGCGTGACGATCGCGACGAGCAGCAGCGCCGTCCCGAGCCACGTGAGCGAGATCCCGATGTTGGCGGCCTTGCGCGACGGCTCGGGCGCGGCGACGGGTGCGGCGTCGACGGCGTCCGGAGCGCCCGGACCGTACGGCGAGGCGGCCGCCGCGCCGGCGCCCGCGAGCACCTCGGCGCCGGGCGCCTTCGCGTCGGCCCGCGCCTCGGCCCGGTCGTCGTCGGCGCGGCCCGCGAGCCGCGCGAGGTCGATCGCGAACGCGACGAGCGCGACGGTCAGGGCAGTCGCAGCGGCCCAGACGAGGTCCTGGCTCAGCTCGGCTACGGTCATCGGTCAGCCTTTCGTGCGCGGTCGCGCGGTCGGGTCCTGTGCGGGACGCGCGGTGGAGCGGGTGCGGTCGGCCGGTGCGCGTCCCGGCGACGAGGTGAGGTCACCCTCACCCGATGGTGCCACGCCCGGGAGCGCGGCGAGAAGCGAGTCCACCTCGCCTTGGAGGCCGGCGTCGTCCCCGCGGGCGAGGCCCGCGACGGCGACGACGGTGCGCTCGCGCGGGGCGTCGTCGCCCGTCCCGGGCACCTCCTCGCGCCAGGCGCGCACCCACACGCGGCGGCGCGGGGTGAACAGCGAGACGGCGAGCCCCGTGAGCGCGCCGAGCGCGAACACGAGCACCCACGTGAGCGACGGGTCGTGGCGCAGGTCGAGCGCGACGTAGCGCGGCAGCGAGTCGAACGTGATCGTGCCGAGGCCGTCGGGCAGGTCGACCGTCTCGCCAGGGGCGACGAGCAGCTTGACGCGCTCGCCGTCCTCGTCGACCGACGCCGTGAGGTCGTCGGTGTCGAGGCGGTAGACGTTCTGCGGCAGTCCCTCGTCGAGGCCGAGGTCGCCGCGGTAGACCTCGAGCACGAGCAGCGGGTTGATCGGCTGCGGGTACACCGACGCCGCGGTCTCGCCGTCCTCGCTGAGCTGGGCCGTCGGGAGGAAGTACCCGACGAGGCCGATCTGGTCGAGGCCGGAGGACACGTCGGGCACCTTGATGACGCCCCGCGAGGTGTACATCGTGTCCTCGGGCAGGAACGGCACGCGGCCGGAGAACGCGACCTCGCCGTCGGCGTCGTGCACCGTGACCTCGGGTGCGAACCCGTTGCCCTGGAGGTAGATCTTGGCGCCTCCCGCGGTGAGCGGGTGGTTGACCTTGATGGTCTCCTCGTGGGTCGTGCCGTCGGGGTCGCGCACGGTGACCGTCGCGGTGAAGTCGCGCGACTGCGCGAACGCGACGGAGTCCTGGGCGAACTCCGACTCGAACGCGTCGAGCGTCATCGAGAACGGCACGAGCGACGACGGCCGGAACCACGCGCCGTTCTCGAACGTGTCGTAGTCGACGACCGCGTTCGCGAACCCGCGGCCCTCCGTGACGATCGCCTGGCCGCGGTAGTGCAGGAGCTGGCCCGTCGCGACGGCGACCAGGAGGCCGACGAGCGAGAGGTGGAACAGCAGGTTGCCGGTCTCGCGCACGTAGCCCCGCTCGGCCGCCACCGTGCGCGCCGCGGGTCGCGCGGCGGCGCGGCCCCGCGCCGGGGCGGCCTCCTCGGCGCCCGTGTCGACGCGGAACGTCGGCAGCCAGCGCAGACGGCCACGCAGGTGGGTGCTCGCGGCCGCGACGACGTCGTCCGGCGACGCGTCGGTGACGGCGCGTGCCTGTGCCGGGAAGCGGTCGAAGCGCCGCGGCGTGCGCGGGGGGCGCGTGCGCAGCGCCTGCCAGTGCGCCTTCGTGCGCGGCAGGATGCACCCGACGAGCGAGACGAAGAGAAGGATGTAGATCGCGGAGAACCACACCGAGGCGTAGACGTCGAAGAAGCCGAGCCGGTCGAGCCACTCCCCCGTCGTCGGGTTCTCCTGGAGGTAGCGCAGCACGGCCGCCGGGTCCTGCGGGCGCTGCGGCAGGACGGAGCCGGGCACCGCCGCGACCGCGAGCAGCATGAGGAGCATGAGCGCGACGCGCATGCTCGTGAGCTGGCGCCACGTCCAGCGCAGCGTGCCGCGCCAGCCGAGCCGCGGGAGAGCCGGGCCGCCGTCGCCTCCCGCGCCGCCCCCGCCGCCCGACGGTGTCCGGTCCCCCGGGCCGTCGCCCGCGGAGAACGCGTCGTCGATGCCCTCGGGGCGGTAGCCCGTCGACGTCGTCGGACGCTCGTCTGATCTCTCGGCCCGGCTGGTCCGCTCGGTCATCTCACACCACCGTCACGTAGCCGTCGATCCAGCCCTGCATGGTCGTCGTCCACGTCGCCCACAGGCCTGTGACGAGCGCGAGGCCGATGAGCACCAGCAGCCCGCCGCCGATCCGCATGATCGCGAGGCGGTGCCGGCGCAGGAAGCCGAGCATGCGCTGCGAGCTCTGGAGCCCGAGCGCGATGAGCAGGAACGGCACGCCGAGACCGAGGCAGTAGGCGACCCCGAGGATCGCGCCACGGCCCGCAGAGGCCTCGTTCAGCGACAGCGACTGCACGGCGACGAGCGTCGGCCCGAGGCACGGCGTCCAGCCGAGCCCGAACACGATGCCGAGCAGCGGCGCTCCCCACAGCCCGGCCTGGGGGCTCAGGTGCAGGCGCCGCTCGCGCTGGAGGAACGGGACCGCCCCCATGAAGGCGAGCCCCATGAGGATGACGACCACGCCCAGGACGCGCGTGATGACGTCCTCCCAGCGGACCAGGTGCACGCCGATCGCGCCGGCCGCGACCATGAGTGCGACGAAGACCAGGGTGAACCCGGCGACGAAGAGCCCGACGCCCGCGAGGACCCGGCCGCGGCTCGGCGCCGCGACCCGGGTGGCCGTCGTCGTCCCTCCGGACGCGCCACGCCCGCTCCCGGCGTTCGCCGCGGCCATGCCCGAGACGTAGCCGACGTAGCCGGGCACGAGCGGCAGCACGCACGGCGACGCGAAGGAGACGAGCCCCGCCAGGATCGCCACCGGGACCGCCAGGAGCATCGACCCACTCCAGACCGTCGCGGCGAACGTGTCGCCGACGCTCGTCGCGGCGGCCGCGGGGAGTGCGGCGGTCGGGACGGTGGCGGCGAGGGACGCGAGGGTGACCACGGTCAGCCGGCCGCCTCGTCCTCGGCGAGCACGTCGTCGACGAGCGCGTCCAGGGTCGAGCCCTCGGCGAGCCCGATGACGCGCGCCGCGACGCGGCCCTCGCGGTCGAGCACGACCGTCGACGGCACCGCCTGGAGCGGCACGGTGCCGGAGAGCGCCGCGACGACCTCCCCGCTGCGGTCGTCGATCGACGGGTACGGCACCTCGAACCGGCGCTGGAACGCCTGCGCGGCGCCCGCCTCGTCGGTCGTGTTGATGCCGAGCACCTGCACGCCGTCCTCGGCGCGGTCGTTCGCGAGCGCCACGAGGTCGGGCGCCTCGGCGCGGCACGGCGCGCACGCCGCGTACCAGGTGTTGAGGACGACGACGTCGCCCAGCCAGGCGCCCGTGTCGACCTGCTCGCCCTCGTAGTCGGTGCCGGTGAGCGCGACGACGTCGCCCCGCTCGCCGGCGTCCCAGGTGCGGACCGAGCCGTCGCCGGAGACGTACCCCTGCCCGACGACGTCGGTCGTCGCGCCGGAGTCCTGGGCGCACGCCGCGAGGCCGAGCGCCGCGGCGACCACGGCGCCCGCGATCAGCACGCCGCGGACGGGCGGGAGGGCGCGCACGTCACGCGCGCGCGAGCTGGCGGTCACAGCGTCATCACGGGAGGCACCCTGCCCGGGGTTCCTGGACGCCACCTGAGAGACGTGACCTCCGCCACTCCCGAACGGGACGGTTCGGGCGTCCGGGCGGCGACGACGACGCGAGACATGACCGACGTCACGCCCCCGCGACGGTCGCGGCACCCGGGAGGAGGTCGGCGACCGGCTCGGAGTAGTGCAGGCCGACGAGGCGGTCGTCCTCGAAGTGCAGCGACGTGAGCGACGCGAGCGAGCACTGCCGCTTGCGCGGGTCGTGCCACAGCCGGCGGTTCTCGAAGCTCAGGCGCGTGAGCCACACGGGGAGCTGGTGGCTCACGAGGAGGGCCTCGTGGCCCGCGGCCTTGTCCCGGGCGTCGGCGACCGCGGCCCGCATGCGCGCGACCTGCTCGGTGTACGGCTCGCCCCAGGACGGCCGGAACGGGTTCCACAGGAAGCGCCAGTGCTGCGGGTGGCGCAGCGACCCGTCCCCGACGCCGAAGGTCATGCCCTCGAAGTGGTTCGCGGCCTCGATGAGCCGGTCGTCGGTGCCGAGCTCGATGCCGAACGCCTCGGCGGCCGGCGTGGCCGTCTCCTGGGCGCGCTGGAGCGGCGACGCGACGACGACGGCGAGGTCCGCGCGGGGGCGCGACGTGCCGTCGGGCCCGGGCTCGCCCGCGAGGTGCGCGGCGACCCGGCGGGCCATCTCGTGGCCCCGCTCCGAGAGGTGGTAGCCGGGGATGCGGCCGTAGAGGACGCCGTCGGGGTTGTGGACCTCGCCGTGGCGCAAGAGGTGGACGATGGTGGAGACCATGCGCACCAGTGTCCCGCACTCCGGGCTCTGACCGGCACCTGCGGGCCGGCGACTCCCGGGGCGACCCGGGTCAGGAGTCGCGGTCCGCCTTGCACGCCTCGGCGACCGCGGCCATCGCCTCGCCGAGCGCGCGGAACTGCTCCGGCGTGAGCACGTCGACCATGAACCGGCGCACGGCGGCCACGTGCGCCGGCGCGGACGCCACGAGCACGCGGTAGCCCTCGGGCGTCATCGCGCAGTTGACCCCGCGACGGTCGCCCGTGCTCGCCGAGCGCCGCACCAGGCCGCGCGCCTCCATGCGCGCGACCGTGTGGGTGACGCGGCTGCGGGACCGGGCGAGCCCGTCGGCGAGCGCGGACATGCGCAGCGTGTGGTCAGGGCTCTCCGAGAGCCGCACGAGCAGCTCGTACTCGTTGAGCGAGACCTCCGAGCGCTCCTCGTGGTCACGCCCCAGCGACTCGATGAACCGCACGGTCCCGTCGAGGTAGGCACGCCACAGGCGCTGCTGCTCGGCGTCGAGCCAGCGCGGCTCCTCGCTCGCGGTCGCGGCGGTGCTGGCGGTCGTCGTCGGCTGGGCGTCGACGTCGTTGCTGGTCATAGGTCCTCGGGCGCTCGCGGACAGGGGGCGGTTCGGGGGCGGAACCTCGCGGAACATTCTTCCACCCCACCGGGAATAGACGGATCACCCCCTGCTGTTGATACGCTCGTACGAAGTTGAACCTTCAACCAAGTTCGGTCCTCCAGGACCCACGACCCCTCAGGAGCACCCATGGCCACGCCGCTGCCCGCCGGGCTCAACGCCGGTACCTACGACCTCGACTCGTCCCACTCGCAGGCGGCCTTCACGGTCCGCCACGCCGGCATCTCCAAGGTGCGCGGCACGCTCGCCATCACGGCCGGGACCATCACCGTGGGCGACGACCTCGAGTCGACCTCCGTGACCGCCGAGCTCGACGCGGCGTCCGTGAGCACGGGCGACGCGAACCGCGACAACCACCTGCGCAGCGCGGACTTCTGGGACGCCGAGAACAAGCCGACGTGGAGCTTCGCGTCGACCAGCATCTCCGGCGACGGCGACGACTTCGTCGTGGCGGGCGACCTGACGATCAACGGCGTGACCAAGCCGGTCGAGCTCGAGACCGAGTTCGCGGGCACCGCGACCGACCCGTTCGGCAACGCGCGCGCCGGCTTCGAGGCGACGACGGAGATCTCGCGCAAGGAGTTCGGCCTGACCTGGAACGCCGCGCTCGAGACCGGCGGCGTGCTCGTCGGCGACAAGATCAAGATCGCGCTCGACGTCTCGGCCATCAAGCAGGGCTGACGACCGACTCCCGGGACACCCTTCCCCGGGGACCCTTCCTCGAAACACTGCACCCACCGGCAGGGGTGCCGCCCGAGGGGCCGCGTGCACCAGCACGCGGCCCCTCGTCGTTCAGCGGTCCTGCGCCTCCGCGAGCGCGCGGGCCTGGGAGTGGAACGCGAGGATCTGGAGCTCGCTGCCGACGTCCACGCCGCGCACGTCGACGTCCGCGGGCACCTGCAGCGCGCGGGGCGCGAAGTTGAGGATCTCGCGCACCCCGGCAGCGACGACGCGGTCCGCCACGGACTGCGCGTGCGCCGCGGGCGTCGCGAGGACCACGATCGACACCTTCTCGCGCTCCACGACCGCCTCGAGCGCGTCGACGTGCTCGACGACGAGGCCCGCCGCCCGCGTCCCGACGACGTCCGGCGACGCGTCGAGGAGCGCCGCGACGTGGAAGCCGCGCTGCTCGTAGCCCGAGTAGTTCGCGAGCGCGTGCCCCAGGTTGCCGATCCCGACGATCGCGATGCGGTGCTCGTCCACGAGCCCCAGCGCCTCGGTGATGTACTGCGCGAGCGAGTCCACGTCGTACCCGACGCCGCGCGTGCCGAACGAGCCCAGGAACGACAGGTCCTTGCGGAGCTGCGCCGGGCCCACGCCGGAGAGCTCCGCGAGCTCGACCGACGACGTCGTCGCCACCCCTCGCGCCACGAGGTCCCGCAGCGCCCGCAGGTAGGACGGGAGCCGCGCCACCGTCGCGCTCGGGATACCCGGCGCCGTCACCTCACCGACTACCTGCTCAGCCACCCGTCACCCCGTCGTCCCTGGGACCGTCCTCGTCGACGGTCACGCTCCACCGGGAGGAATCATCCCAGGTCCGCGCGCGCCGTCGAAATCCGACCCACCGCGCGCGCGAGCCGGCGGGCGTCGACCCGCCAGAAACCCTGCTGGACGCCGCCGACCGTCACGACCGGGACGTACTCGCCGTACTGCTCGCGCAGCGCCGGGTCCGCGTCCGGCGCGTCGACGTCCACCTCGGCCCACGCGACCCCCGCCTCGGCGCACACCGCCTCGACGACTGCGCGCGCGTCGTCGCACAGGTGGCACCCCGCGCGGCCGTAGAGGAGGACGGGAGGGGCCGGGGCGTCGGAGGTGCTCACGACTCCCAGGGTACGAGGGACGCGCCCCCGGGACGGTCCGGAGACCGCCTAGAGTGGGGTCATGGCGACGTCTTCCGGTCCGGGCCCCGTCCCGACCCCCGGGTCGACGGACCCCGAGGACGCACCCGCCGCCGGACGCACGCCGCCCGCTCCCGCGCACCGCACCGCCGCGTTCTTCGACGTCGACAACACGATCATCCGCGGCGCGTCGTCGTTCCACCTCGCCCGCGCCCTGTACCAGCGGCAGTTCTTCTCGACGCTCGACATCGTGCGCTTCGCCGTGCACCAGGCGCGCTACCTCCTGTTCGGCGAGAACAAGCAGCAGATCGACCGCATCCGGTCGCGCGCCCTCGCGCTCATCGCGGGGCGCTCCGTCGCCGAGGTCACCGCGATCGGCGAGGAGGTGTACGACACGGTCCTCTCGCTGCGCATCTACCCCGGCACCCGCCGCCTGCTCGACGAGCACCTCGCCGCGGGGCACCAGGTGTGGCTCGTCTCCGCGACCCCGGTCGAGATCGGCGAGCTCATCGCCCGCCGCCTCGGCACCACCGGTGCGCTCGGCACCGTCGCGGAGCACGAGGACGGCTTCTACACCGGGCGTCTCGTCGGCGACATGATGCACGGCCGCGCCAAGGCCGCCGGGGTACGCGCGCTGGCCGAGCGCGAGGACATCGACCTCGACGCCTCGTACGCGTACGGCGACTCCCTCAACGACGTCACGATGATGGAGACGGTCGGCCACCCGTGCCCCATCAACCCTGACGCGCGCCTGCGCCGCTACGCCCAGGACGTCGGCTGGCCCATCCGTGAGTTCCGCGGCCGACGCCGTCGTGTCGCCCGCAGCAGCGTACGCACCGCGAGCTGGGCCGGCGCCGCCTGGGCCGCCGCCCTCGTCCTGCGCTCGGTCCGCCGCGCCGTCGACCGCCGCATCGCCCGCCTCTGACCTCCTCCACGGAGACCCCCCGGGTCACTGGGAGACGCATCGAGCCCGGTCCCCTCAGGAGGGGCCGGGCTCGACGGCGGGTCGGCGCGTCAGGACGCGCGCGACGTCACTTCTTGTTACGACGCTGGTGACGCGTCTTGCGAAGCAGCTTGCGGTGCTTCTTCTTGGCCATGCGCTTGCGGCGCTTCTTGATGACGGAGCCCATACGGTCCTCGCAATGCTCGAGCGGCGTGTCGGTCGGCGACCGGTCGACCGGCCGCGTGTGGTCCACGGTTGATCGTGGCGCCCCGGCGACCACGAGGGCGCCGCGAGCCGACCAACACGAGAGAAATCCGCCCCCTAGACTACCCGCTCGCGCTCGTGCCCCGGTACGCCGTCGCTCGGGAGGGCCCACGGGTGCTCCCGTGAGCGGCCGCACGGCGCGACGACGTCAGTCGAAGTGCGGGTCGAGACCGAGGAGCGGGAAGACGGCGCGGCGCGTGGCCGCGACGGCGCGGTCGACGTCGTCGTCCGGGTCGTAGCCGCCGCTCCAGCGCCGCACGTCGACGGGCGGGCCGAACGCGAGCGGGGCGTCGAACCCGGCGACCTCGGCGACGCGCGCGCGCCACTCCTCCGGCAGCGGCTCGCCCGCGGTCACGGGCCGGTGCACGACCTCCCCCACGACGGCCGACCACACGAGCGGCACGACGCGCGCGATCGCGTACCCGCCGCCGCCGAGCGCGAGCCACCGTCCGTCGGCGAGCTCGTGCGCGAGGTCGTGCACCCACCCGAGGGCGGTGCGCTGCGCGTCGACGGACACGTCGAGGTCGGACAGCGGGTCCTCGCCGTGCGCGTCGCACCCGTGCTGGGTCACCAGGACCCCGGGCCGGAACGCGCGCAGCACGGGCGGCACGACGGCGTCGACGGCGCGGAGCCAGCGGGCGCCGTCGGTGCGGCGCGGGAGCGCGACGTTCACCGCGGTCCCCTCGGCCCCCGCGCCCCCGACGTCGGTCGGGTGACCCGTCCCCGGGAAGAGCGTCGCGCCGCTCTGGTGGACGGACACCGTGAGCACGCGCGGGTCGTCCCAGAACGCCTCCTCCACGCCGTCGCCGTGGTGCGCGTCGAGGTCCACGTAGGCGACGCGCGCGACGCCGTCGTCGAGCAGGCGGCGGATCGCGACCGCCGCGTCGTTGTAGACGCAGAAGCCCGACGCCGCGCCCGCCTTCGCGTGGTGCATGCCCCCCGCGACGTTCACCGCGTGCCCGACGCGGCCGGCGGCGATCTCCCCCGCCGCCTCGTACGAGCCCCCGACGATCCGGGCGGCGGCCTCGTGCATCCCCGGGAAGACGGGGTCGTCCTCGGTGCCGAGCCCCCGGGCCGGGTCGGGCGTCCCGCGCTCGGACGCCGCGCGCACCGCCGCGACGTACTCGGGGCCGTGCACGAGCTCCAGCACCTCGTCGCTCGCGGGCTCGGGTCGCAGGACCGCAGGCGCCGCGTCGCCGTCGAGCAGACCGAGCGCCCGCACCAGGCCCATCGTCAGGTCGAGCCGGGCCGGGGCCATGGGGTGGCCGTGGCCGAAGTCGTAGCCGAGGAGCTCGGGGCTCCACACGACGCAGGATCCGGGCGCCGCGGCGCCCGCACCGGTGGGGGCGGGCGACGACGTGGGGTCGGTCGTGGGCATGGCTCACGGTAACGCCCGACGGCGCGCACCCGTCCCGACGGACCGGTCGCCGGACCCCGGTGCGGCGCCCGGGCGCCGGAAGCGGCATGATGTCCCGGCGCCGGAGCGGCGACATGACGGGTCACCGGGCCCGTGGCAGAGTGGCGCGAGTGGTGAGGGAGGCTCCATGCCGACGAGCATGACCGGGCGCCTGTTCAAGGGGCGGGAGATCGTCGACCGCCTCGCCCGGCAGTCGCCCGCACGCCTCGCCGTCACGGTCTTCGCCGCGGTCATCGCCCTCTTCACCGCGCTCCTCATGGCGCCCTGGGCGACCGCGAGCGGACGGGCCGCGCCCTTCGTCGACGCGCTGTTCACCGCGACGTCCGCCGTGTGCGTCACGGGACTCGTCGTCGTCCCGACCGGGACGTACTGGTCGACGTACGGGCAGGTCGTCATCCTGCTCGGCATCAAGATCGGCGGCCTGGGCGTGATGACGCTCGCGTCGATCCTCGGCATGGCCGTGTCGCGACGCATCGGCCTCACGCAGAAGCTCCTCACGGCGTCCGAGACCAAGACGACGCGGCTCGGCGAGGTCGGCTCGCTCGTGCGGGTCGTCATCATCACGTCGACGTCGCTCGAGCTGCTCATCGCGCTGCTCCTCCTGCCCCGCTTCATCGTCCTCGAGGAGACGTTCGGGGAGGCCGCCTGGCACGGGATCTTCTACGGCATCTCGGCGTTCAACAACGCGGGCTTCATCCCCACCGAGCAGGGGCTCGCGCCCTACGTGGGCGACTGGATGCTGTGCCTGCCGATCATCCTCGGCGTGTTCATCGGCTCCCTCGGCTTCCCCGTGATCCTCAACGTGATGCGCAACCGCAAGCGCGTGACGAAGTGGAGCCTGCACACCAAGCTCACGCTCACCACGAGCGCCGCCCTCGTCGTCGTCGGCACGGTCCTCTTCGCGGCCGTCGAGTGGACGAACCAGCGCACGCTCGGCCCGCTCGCGTTCGGGGAGAAGCTCCTCGCCTCGCTCTTCGCGGGCGTCATGCCCCGCTCGGGCGGCTTCTCCACCGTCGACACCGGCGGCATGCACGAGGCGAGCTGGCTCATCACCGACGCCCTCATGTTCGTCGGCGGCGGCTCTGCGTCGACCGCGGGCGGCATCAAGGTCACGACGCTCGCCGTCATGCTCATCGCGATCGTGTCCGAGGCGCGCGGTGACCGGGACATGGAGGCCTTCGGGCGCCGCATCCCGCGCGAGACCCTGCGGCTCGCCGTCGCCGTGTCGTTCGTCGGTGCGACCGCGGTGCTCCTGTCGAGCCTCCTCCTGCTGGAGATCACGGGCGAGACGCTCGACGTCATCCTCTTCGAGACGATCTCCGCGTTCGCGACGGTCGGCCTCAGCACCGGCATCACGCCCGACCTCCCCGACGCGGGCAAGTACGTGCTCGTCGCGCTCATGTTCGTCGGCCGCACGGGCACCATGACGTTCGCCGCGGCGCTGGCTCTGCGCGACCGTCGCCGCATCGTGCGCTACCCCGAGGAACGCCCCATCATCGGGTGAGCGACCCGCCCGCCGCGGCGCACGCCGTCGGGCACCGCCACCACCCCTCCACGACCACACGAAAGGCCCCACCGTGACCGACCCCTTCTCCCGCGGCGCCGACCCGAGCGCCGCGCCGGCGACCGGGAAGGACGCCCTGTCGGCAGACCCCGTCGCGCGGCGCATCGTCGAGCGCGGACGCGCCGAGCGCTCCCGCCGCGACGAGGCGAAGGCACCGCGCAAGGACGCGGGCGTGCTCGTCGTCGGCCTCGGACGCTTCGGGACGGCCATCGCCGCGACGCTCGACCGGCTCGGCCAGGACGTGCTCGCCGTCGAGCGCGACCCCGACCTCGTCGCCCAGTGGAGCGGGCAGCTCCCCCTCGTCGAGGCGGACGCGTCCAACCCCGTCGCGCTCGAGCAGCTCGGCGCGCGCGACTTCCCCGTCGCCGTCGTCGGCGTGGGCACGTCGCTCGAGGCGAGCGTCCTCATCACGGGCAACCTCGTCGACATGGGCACGCCCCAGATCTGGGCCAAGGCCATCTCCGCCGAGCACGGGCGCATCCTCCAGCGCATCGGCGCGCACCACGTCGTGTTCCCCGAGGCCGACGCCGGATCCCGCGTCGCGCACCTGGTCTCCGGCAAGCTCCTCGACTACATCGAGGTCGAGGACGGGTTCACCATCGTCAAGATGCGCCCGCCCCGCGAGGTCCAGGGCTTCACGCTCGCGCAGTCCAAGGTCCGCGAGCGCTACGGCGTCACCGTCATCGGCGTGAAGTCACCCGGCGAGGAGTTCCTCTACGCGACCCCCGAGACCCGCATCAGCGCGAACGACCTCCTCATCGTCTCGGGTCACGCCGACCTCCTGGAACGCTTCGCCGCCCGCCCCTGACGGGACCGACCGGACGGTCAGGACGGTCAGGACGGTCAGGACGACGGGCGGTGCAGGAGGAACAGCCCGCGGTGGAGGGGGCGGTCGAGGCGTTGGTCGTCCGTCGCCACGTACTCGTCGAGGACGGCGAGGATGCGCCGGTCGAGCTCGGCGACGTCGTCGTCGGAGAGGTGGAGGCGGAACGCGGCAGAAGTCGTGACGGCGTCGGGACCGGCGGCGAGGGCGTCGTCGAGCGCGGCGGCGACGGGGCCGAACCGGACGTCGGGGGCGGTGCCGCGCAGGGGGTCGTCGAGCCACCAGGTCGCGCCGGTCGCGCGGTAGGGGCGCTCGAGCGCTCCCCCGGCACCGGTCCGCACCTCCGCGGGCTCGAGCAGGCCCGCGCGGACGAGGAGCCGGACGTGGTGGAGGGCCGTGCCGGGCGCGACGCCGAGGTGGTCGGCGAGCTCCTTGTTGGTCATCTCGCGCGTGCCGCACTGCCGGACGATGCGCTGGCGCAGGGGGTGGGCGAGCGCCTTGGCCTCGAGCGCCGTGGGAGGCCGCCGTCCGGGCACCCCGGGCGTCGTCGCGCCGGGGCCGGTTACAGGGACCTGGGGCGTGGGCTCGGCGCTCATGACATCCATCGTACGTCGATCGATTGAGATCGACCGATCGATTGGGATTTCTCAATCACTGTGCCATGCTGGGCGTCATGGCCTCCGCACCCCGCCGACGACGCCCGGCCGGCACGCCCCTGGGAGCGCCGTTCCAGCGCCTCTGGACGGCGTCCGCGGTGTCCAACCTCGCCGACGGCGTGCTCAAGGTCGCGCTGCCGCTCGTCGCGGTCCGGTACACCGACTCCCCCGCGCTCGTCGCCGGGCTGACGTTCGCCCTCACCCTGCCCTGGCTCCTCTTCGCGCTGCCCGCGGGCGCGCTCGCCGACCGCCTCGACCGCCGCCACGCGATGATCGGCGCCAACGTGGCGCGGGCGCTGCTCGTGGTCGCGCTCGCCGCCGTCGCGCTCGTGCCCGACGCCGGGAGCATCGCCGCGCTCTACGTCGTCGCGTTCGGCGTCGGCGTCACGGAGACGCTCTACGACACCGCGGCCCAGTCGATCCTGCCGCAGGTCGTCCCGCGCACCGCGCTCCCCCGGGCCAACGGGCGGCTGTACGCGGCGGAGCTCACCGCCAACCAGTTCGTCGGGCCTCCGCTCGGCGGGCTGCTCGTCGCGGCGGGGGCGGCCGTGGCGTTCGGGCTCCCGGGCGCGCTCTGGGCGCTCGCCGTCGGGCTCCTCGTCGGCCTGCCCGGCGCGTACCGTCCCGAGCGCACGACCCGCACGACGCTCCGGGCCGACATCGGCGAGGGCCTGCGCTTCCTGTGGCACGACCGGATCCTGCGCACGCTCGCCCTCATGGTCGGCGGGATCAACTTCGCGAGCAACGCCGCGTTCGCGATCTTCGTGCTCTACGCCGTCGGCCCCGACTCGCCCCTCGGGCTCTCCGAGCCCGCGTACGGCGTGCTGCTCACGACGACCGCGGTCGGCGCGTTCGCGGGCTCGTTCGTCGCGGAGCGCGTCGTCGCGCTCGTCGGCCGGGCGCGCTCGCTCGCGCTGACCGTGCTCAGCACGGTCGCGCTGGTGGGGATCCCCGCGGTGACGACGAACGCGTGGGTGATCGGCGCCGTCTACGCCGTGGGCGGCGCGGGGATCGCCGTGTGGAACGTCGTCACCGTCTCGCTCCGGCAGCGGATCACGCCCGACGCGCTGCTCGGTCGCCTCAACTCCTGCTACCGGCTCGTCGCGTGGGGGACGATGCCACTCGGCGCGGCGGTCGGCGGCCTGCTCGGCGAGGTGTTCGGGCTGCGGAGCGTGTTCGTCGTCATGGCGGCGGTGTCCGCGGCGACGCTGCTGGGCATGCTCGTCGTGGACGACCGCGCGATGGACGCGGCGGAGCGTGCCGCCGACGAGCGTGCGGGCGTCGGGGACCAGGAGGCCGAGCCCGCGGCGGACCCTGTCGCCGAGGACTGAACCGCGTCCACACCGCCTCGTCGCGCGGACCCTCTGCCCCGGCCGTGGTCAGGCGGCGGGCCGGCCCCTGTGCGCCCGACGGCGCAGCACGGCACCAGCCGCGACGGCCACCCCCGCGAGGACGGCGGCCCCGACGAGCCCGGTGCCGGTCGTGGCGAGCCCGCCCGGGCGCGGGGACGCCGACGTCCCGCCGCCGCCCGTCCCGCCCGTGCCGGTGGACGGCGTGCCGCCCGGCTCCTGGGGCTCGCCCGGCGCGGCGAGGACGACGAACGGCTCGGACAGCACGTCGGCGCCGGCGCCCGGGGCGACGAGGCGGACGTGGTGCTCGCCCGGGGCCGTCCCGACCGGGATCGTCGTCACGAGCTCGAACGCGCCGTCGGCGTCGGTCGTGACCGTGCCGAGCAGCACGGGCTCGCTCTCGAGCCAGACCTCGTAGGTCGTGTGCGGCGCGAGGCCGCTGCCGCGGACCACGAGCTCGCCGCCGACGACGAACGGGCCCTCGCCCACGACGACGACCCGCGGCACGGCGGGCACCTCGCGCTCGGTGATCTCGACGCTCACGCGCACGCCGTCGGCCGGGTCCGGGGACGTGGCGGCGAGGGCGGCGGCCGAGGCCGCTCCGGCGGGGACGAGGAGGGAGCCGGCGATCACGAGGGCGGCGAGCAGCCTGCGGGTGGTCGTCACGCGATGAACCTCTTCGTCCGGCCCGGGGTGGGCGCTGCTGGGTCCCCCCGAACCCGGCTGGACGAGCGTCCAGCCGCGATCATCTTGCCATCTTGGACGCCTGAACTGAACACGCGTCCAGGTTGTTCACCCGCCCGCCGCCGGCCGGACCCCGGGCAGCACGAGGCTCGGCCCCCGCCGCTCCGAGGAGCGACGAGGGCCGAGCCGGACCCGGGCGGTGCCGGCACACCGCCCGGGGGTCTGTGGTCGCCCGCCCTGGCGCCGGGGCTCTCCCTCGGCGAGGTGGGACGACGGGTCAGCCGCAGTCGAGCGCGTCGAACGGCGCGTCGACCGTGGTGGTCACCTCCTCCCCGCCGACAAGGGCGGTGGCCGTGACGGTCGCCGTGCCGGCCGGGGCCGACGTCGCGCGCGTCGCGAACGACTGGTACGCGCTCTTGCCCGGCGCCACGTCCGCGAACGCCTTCTGCCCGAACGGCGTCGCGAGCGTCACCGAGACCGGGACGTCCTCGCCGTTCGTCGCCCGGACGGCGACGTACGCCTTGCCCGCGAGGCAGCGCGGCGAGACCTCGATCACGAGGTCGAGCTCCGGCTCGTCGCCGAGCGCGGGCAGGACGACCTGCTGGCGGACCTCCTCGTTGCCCGCCGCGTCGGTCGCGGCGAACTCGATGACCTGCGGCTCGTCGGTGAGCGCGCGCGTGAACGGCTCGGTGTAGGTGCCCCAGAACGTGCCGGGACCCTCCCACTGGACCTTGTCCACGCCCGAGCCCGCGTCCGTCGCCGCGAGCGTGATCTCGACGCTGCTGCCGACCTCGCGCAGCGTCGCGACCGTCACCGGCGCGACCGAGTCGACGCGGAGCTCGCGCGAGCCCGTGCCGACGTTGCCCGCCGAGTCCGTCGCGCGCGCCTCGACGGTGCGCACGCCGTCCTCGTCGACCGCGAACGGCCCGGCGTACGCGGACCACGCGCCGCCGTCGACCGAGACCTCGACCGCCGGGGCGGGGTCGCGGTTGTCGGACGCCACGACCGTGACGGTCGGGTGCTGCACGTACCAGCCCGACGTCGCCGGGCCGGGCTGCGCGGACACGGTCACCGTGGGCGGCGTCGTGTCCTCGCCGGAGTCGGGCGCGACGACGAACACCACGGCCTCGGCGGGCACGTCCGTCCCCTCGACGTCGCCGTCGACGAAGAACAGCCCGTCGGGCTCGGCGAAGTCCGCCGGGTCGACGGCGTCCCAGGCCACGGGGACGCGGCTGTCCTTCGACGCGTCCTCGTACTCGGCGGTGACGGTCGCGGGCAGCGCCGGGGCCGTGCCCGCGAGCGTCACGACGCTCACGTGGTCGACCGCCGTGATCGCGCCCGGCTCGCCGTCGCGCACGTGCACCGTGCCGGTCACCGGCTCGACGAGCGCGTCCGACGTCCCGCTGACCTCGAACGCCCCCGCCGCGGCGACGTCCTCGGCAGTGACGTCCTCCCAGTCGACCGCGACCGTCTCGACGCGACCGTCGGTGAAGATCGCGTCGATCTCGGCCGGGAGGTCGGGCAGGACGCCGACGTCCGTGGGGATGTGGACCGGCGAGTAGTCGATCGGACCGTTCGGGTCGACCGGCTCGGGCTCCTCGACCCCGCCCGTTCCCCAGACCTCCCACTCGGACACCCCGACGGCCGAGTACGTCGTCGCCGTGGTCCCCCGCAGCGCGTCGAACGTCGCCCGCAGACGCGTCGTGGTGACCGCGTCGAACGTCGTCTCGTTGGTCGCGAGGCGGTCGGTCGGGTAGCCGCTCGGGTTGGGGACGTCGACGAACGCGCCGGCGTCCGCGTCCCAGTACTGGAGCTTCCAGGACGCCGGGACGCGCACGTTGTCGCCGTTCGCGTCGGTGCCGTCCGACCAGAACCGGACGACGGAGCGGTCCACCGTCACCGGCGCGGGCCAGGAGTACTCGAGCCACTGCGTCGCGGGGCGGTCCCCGCTCCACGTCGCCCAGGTCGCGTCGTGCGCTCCCCCGGTGCTCACGCCGGCGCCGTCGTTCACGGCCTCGACCTTGTTCCACGACGCGGTGTAGCTCGCCTCGGGCGTGCCGATCAGCGCGACGTTCGACGGCGCCTCGTCGGCCGCCGCCAGGATCTCGCCGCCGGGGCCGGAGGTCGCGGCCCACGCCCCGACTCCCGCGCCCGTGAGGGCCAGGGCGAGCGCGGTCGCGGTGGCGACCACGCGCCGTCGGGCCCGCGGCGCCGGCGGCCGGTCCCCGAGCGGGAGGAGGACGGTCGAGCCCGCACCCCGCGATGAGTTGGTGCGCGCGCTCATGCCAGCCTCGCCTTCCCTGCCGTGACCAGGACCTTCTGACCGTCGCGGCGGCTCAGGAGGCCGTCCGCGGTGAACTGCTCGACCGTGCGCTGGACCTTCTGGAGGAACGCGGCGCGGTCGGCGAAGCCGCCGTCGCCCCACACGACGTCGAGGAACGTCGTCCCGTTGGGCCGCGCGGCGTTGGCCACGCCGCTGTCGAGCCCCGCGAAGACCACGCGCGGCTCGGAGCGCTCGACGTACATGTGGTACTGCGTGTCGTCGCCCGACCACGCGGGCTCGAACGTGAGGTCCCCGAGGCGGAAGTACCCGTTCCCGAGGTCCGTGAACGCGCCCTCGAGCGTGCCGTCGAGGCCCATGTGGGCGTAGAGCGACAGCTTGAGGTACTCGCGCGACGCGCTGCGCGCGAGCAGGACGGTCGGCCCGTTCTCGATGCTCTGGATCGCGGGGTTGTCGATCGTCGGCACGGCGCGGATGCTCAGCGGCATCGCCACCTCGACGACGTCTCCGGGCGACCACGAGCGCGAGACGCTCACGTACGTCCCCGGCACGGCGTCGAGCTCCTGCTCCACCCCGTTGACCGTCACCGTGAAGCCCTTCCGCACCCAGCCGGGCACGCGTAGCCGCAGGTCGAGCTGCCCGGAGCCGGTCACCGTGAGGCGGGTCGCGCCGACCTTCGGGTACTGCGTCTCCTGGACGACCTCGAAGCCCTTCTCCTCCCACGTCAGGGTGGACGCGAGGTAGAGGTTGACGTACAGCACCTCGCCGTCGACCGAGCGGAAGTAGACCGAGTCGCGGTACTTCACGTGGTTCTCGAGCCCGGTGCCGCCGCAGCACGTGCCGGTGTTGCCGTACTCGCGGCGCGTGCCCGGGTTGACGCCGTACATGTACGTCACGTCGGGGCTCGTCGTGGACTGCGTGTTCTTCTTCGAGCCGACGACGTGGTTGAGCAGCCCCCGCTCGTAGTACTCCATGTACTTCGGGTCGAGCGAGTGGAAGTACAGCAGGCGCGAGAGCTTGAGCATGTTGTACGTGCCGCACGTCTCGGCGTTGCGCGCGCCGATGTCGCCCGCGACCGTGTGGGGCGGGCCGAACAGCTCGCCCTCCCCGTGCCCGCCGTGCGCGTAGGTGCGCCCGGGCACGACCATGTCCCAGAAGCCCTCGACGGCCTGGCGGTACCGCTCCTCGCCCGTGAGGTCGTACACCTTGAGGTACCCGGGGAACTGCGGGATGTGCTGGTTCGCGTGCTTGCCGTTGAGCGTGTCCGTGCCCGCGGCGCTCGCGTCGACGAGCGTGTTGAGGTCGAACAACTTCGCGGTGGCGACGTAGGTGTCGTCGCCCGTGATCGACGCGATGTCGGCGAGCACCTCGTTCATGCCGCCGTACTCGCCCGCGATGTAGATGCCCCACATCCGGTCGAGCTGCGCCTGCGGCAGCACCGACAGCCGGCTGTGCACCCACGCCGCCATGGACGACGCGAGCTCGAGCGCCTGGTCGCTCCCCGCGAGGCGGTAGGCCTCGAGCAGCCCGGCCATGATCTTGTGGCACGTGTAGTACGGCGCCCAGATCTCGCCGTACGGCGCGTACTTCTCGAGCTGGCTGAACTGCCACTCGCCGTAGGCGGCGAGGAACCCCGGGTGGCTGAACCGGCCCATGGCCGCGAGCGCCGTCTGGACCTCGCCGAGCCCTGCGACGATCTGGTCCACCTTGTCGCGGAACACCGTCTCGCCGGTGCTCGCGTACGCCAGGGACACCATGGACAGGAAGTGCCCGCCGTAGTGCCCGCGCAGGAGGTTCGCGGTCTGGGTGCTGGCGCGGCCGGGGTAGTCGTCGGGGCCCCACGGCTGCTCGTTGGCGTGGCCGAAGCCCTCCCAGCCGCCGGGCGCGGACGCGCCCTTCGTGTCGAGCCCCGCGTTGCGTCGGAACACGGCGAGGACGCGGTCCACGGGGTACTCGCGCGCGAGGTGCAGGATCTGGTCCTGCGAGCGCGTCGCGACGCTCGGGGCGAGCGTCACGTCGGACATCGGGAACGGCTCGGCGGCCCAGCCGTCGAGGGTCACCGAGCGGTCGAGGGACCGCAGGAAGGCCCGGCTGACGGGCGGTCCGCTCGGGACCGTCAACGCCGGGACGGAGGGCGCGGCGAGCGCGCTGCCGCCGCCCGCGAGCGCGACGGCGCCGGTCGCCCCGGCGGCCAGCGCCCCGAGCCGCAGGACGGCCCGCCGCGAATAGCTGGAGTCGTGCACGTGCATGAGCTGTCGCTCCTTCTCACTCGTCGTCGAGTGGTGGAAGCGTCGTCGGCGGCAAGGAGGGAAGCCCCGCGTCCGACGCTCGTGCTGGTTCCGCCGGCCGCCACGTCGCCGAGGTAGGGCTCTGGTCCGTCGAGGGAGAGGCGTGGTCGTGACCACGCCTCTCCCTCGCGGTACCTCGCCTCTACCCCGGCGGGGTGCGACCTCGCGGGTGTCAGGCGCAGTCGAGCGCGTCGACCGGCGCCTCGCGCGTGGTCGTCACCTCCTTCCCGTCGAGGGTCGCGACGCCGGTCACCGTGACGGTCCCGGCCGGGACCGCCGTCGCGCGGGCGGCGAACGACTGGTAGGCGTTCTTGCCCGGCGCGACGTCGGCGAACGCCTTCTCGCCGTATGGCGTCGTGAGCGTCACGGTGACGGGGACGTCCTCGCCGTTCGTCGCGCGGACGGCGACGTACGCCTTGCCGGCGAGGCAGCGCGGCGTGACCTCGACCGCGAGGTCGAGCTCGGGCGCCGGGGGCTGCTCGCCGTAGGCCGCGAGCAGCGCGGCGTGCTCGGCGGCCGTGATCGGCAGGACCGTGCCGTGCCGGGGGCTGCTCGGCAGGTGGGCGTCGACGGACGTCCACACGCCCGAGTCGAGGTCGGTGGACTCGAGCGGCAGGTAGCCCTGACCGCCGTGGTAGCTCGGCTGGTCGACGAAGAGGTACCACTTCTCCTCGGTGTTCGACTTGAAGACGGTCGGCCCCTCGCCCGCGGTGAGCGTGCCGCCCCACGGGTTGGGCTGGCCGTAGCCGATCTTCTCGGCGACGAGGTCCCAGTCGGTCGAGCGCAGGTCGGTCGACTTCTCGAGGCGCGGGATCATGTACGCCTCGTCCTTGGTGAACCGGTAGTAGGTGCCCTCGTGCTCGACGATCGACGAGTCGATCATCCCGAGCCCGTTGCCGCGCTTCTCGTCGACCCACACCTGCGGCTCGGAGAACGTGACGAAGTCGCGCGTCGTCGCGTACATCATGCGCTGGTAGGAGTCGGCGATGCGGCGGCCGTCGGTCGACGTCGTCGGGTAGAGGGCCGAGGCCCAGTACACGATGTACTCGCCGCGCTGCGCGTCCCAGAACGCCTCGGGCGCCCACGTGTTGCCCGCGTACGCGCTCGACACCGTGACCATGCGCTGCTCGGACCAGTGCACGAGGTCGGTCGACTCCCAGATCATCAGGGCGCGCGACCCGCGCTCCTGCGCGTTGCCGAAGTTGTTGCCGCCGTAGATGCGCAGGTCGGTCGCGAGGAGGAAGAACCGGTCGCCCTCGGGCGAGCGGATGATGAACGGGTCGCGCAGACCCTTCTCCCCGAGCGTCGAGGTGAGCACGGGCTCGCCGTCGTTGAGCTCGACCCAGTCGAGCGGGTCGTTCCCGTTGCTCGCGCTGAAGTAGACCGACTCGCCGTCCGCGGTGCTCTCGCCCTCGAAGTACGGGAAGAAGTAGCCCTCGTAGTCGGCCTCGGCGGGCAGCGGGCGGACCGTGGCGTCGTACGTGTGGGTC
Source organism: Cellulosimicrobium sp. E-16 (assembly GCF_049913115.1). Classification (NCBI taxonomy): domain Bacteria; kingdom Bacillati; phylum Actinomycetota; class Actinomycetes; order Micrococcales; family Promicromonosporaceae; genus Cellulosimicrobium; species Cellulosimicrobium sp. E-16. The sequence continues at coordinate 1,126,779 of NZ_CP183974.1, read as the reverse complement.
GCGGTCGCGCCGTCCTTGGTCGCCGTCACGGTGAGCCGCACGACGGCGGCCGGCTCGCCGTGGGCGGGCCGCGTCACCTCTCCCGTGGCCGAGACCGTCGACGGGTCGGAGCTCTCCCACGTGAGCGTGGAGTCGTTCGCGCCGTCCGTGGGCAGCGTGAGGTTGCCGCGCACGTCGTCGAGGTGCGGCACGACGGCGTGGCTCGCGTCCCACGCGACGGCCTCGGCGGGCGCGAGGTGCGCGAGGACCGTGACGTCGAGCTGCGCGGTGCGCGCGACGGCGCCGCGCGTGACGAGCGCGGTGAGCGTCACGGTCGCGTCGTCCTCGCCCGCGGCGGGCCGGGTGACCTTCCCCGCGGCGCTGACGACACCCGCGTCGGACGACGTCCACGTGACGAGAGACCCCTGCGCGCCCGTGGTGGGCAGCACGAGGTCCGCGGTGACCGCGCTCGTGTCGCCGAGGTCGAGCGCGGCGAGGTCGGCGTCCGCGGCGGCCGTGGAGGTCCCGGCGGCGAGCTCGCCCGCCTCGGCCGCGGTGAGCGCGCGGTCGTAGAGGCGGAAGTCGCGCACCTGGCCCTTGAGGTAGCGGTCGCCGGAGTAGAGGGAGCGGCCGACGTAGTTCGCGGTCGTCTGCCCGCCGCCGATCTGGCCGGGGTCGGTCGTGACGTTCGTGGCCTGCTTGACCTGCACGCCGTCCTCGTAGAGCGTCGCGGTCGTGCCAGTGAGCGTGTACGTGAGGGTCTTCCAGACGCCGCGCTGCAGGTTGGAGCCCTTGGTCACGGTCTGCTCGGTGGACCAGTTCCCGGTGGCGATCGACGTCCGGTAGGCGTTGCCGGTGGTGAACAGGTAGCCGTTGCCGTTCGACCCGCTCGTGTTGCCGAGCCCGTAGACGAAGTACGGCGTGCCCTGGTCCTGGCTCACGAGCACGTCGAGGCTCACGGTGACGTCGGTGAGTCCGGCGAGCAGGTGGTCGGGCAGGTCGACGTAGTCGTCGGTCCCGTCGAGCGTCGTGCCGTCGGCGGTCGCCGTCCCGCCCACCACGGTGGCCGGGCCGAAGGTCGAGCCCTCGGCCAGGTTCGCCGTCGTGCCGCCGGCCGTGCTCGCGGCGTCGAGCGGGTACCAGGCGACGAGCCCGGCGTCGGTGGGCCCGCCGACGTCTGCGGCCGCGGGTGCGGCGACCGCGGTGGCGAGCGTGGAGACGGCGAGCGCCCCCACGAGCCCGGCGGCGAGCGCCGAGCGTGCTCGGTGTGTCCGTTCCATGTGTTCCTCTCCTCGTCGAGATGCAGGTCGTGCTCGCGAGAGAGAACCCGCGGCCGCGAGGTAGAGCTCCGGGAGCTCTACCTCGCGACCTGCGGCTCTACCTCGGCGCGGCGGCGTCAGCCGCAGGTGTGGGCGTCGAACGCGACGTCGTAGGGCGTCGTGGTCGGGGCGCCGTCGAGCACCGCCGTGCCGGTGACCGTCACGGTGCCCGCGGGGATCGACGTCGTCCGCGTCGCGAACGACTGGTAGGCGTTCGCCCCCGGGGCCACGCCCGTGAACGTCTTCGTGCCGTACGGCGTCGTGAGGGTGACGTCGGCGGGCACGTCGCCCGCGTTCGTCGCCCGCACCGCGACGTAGACCTTGCCCGCGAGGCACCGGGGGGTGGCCTCGACCGTCAGCTCGACCGCCGGGGCGGGCGACACGTCGACCGGGTCCACGCTCTCGAGCGTCGGCACGACCTTCTGGATGAGGCCGTCGTCGCCGAACGTGAGGCGGTCGATCGTCGTCTCGCGGTTGGTCCCGTTGCCGCCGGGGATGGCGAACCGGTGGTACGCGACGTACCAGTCGTCCGTGCCCTCGACGTTGAGGATCGAGCTGTGCCCGGTCCCGAGGATGCCCTGCGAGGCGTCCTTCTCGAGGATCACGCCGCGATACGTCCACGGTCCGTCGATGCTGTCCGACGTCGCGTAGCCGACGCGGTAGTTCTCCGAGCCCGTGTCGTCGATCGAGTACGTGAGGTGGTAGGCGCCGTCCCGGTAGTTGAGGAACAGGCCCTCGCGGAAGTCGGTCAGGCCGGGGATGCGCCGCAGCGTGTCCTGCTTGATCGACGTCATGTCGCCGCCCAGCTCCGCCATGACCGGCCCGTTCGACGGGCCGCCGTTGCCCCACAGGAGCCAGTGCTTCCCGGTCTCCGGGTCGCGGAAGGCCGCCGGGTCGATGGCCTGGCCGGACGTGACCGCCTCGCCGTTGGTGATCATCGCCGTCGGCTGCGCGGTGAACGGACCCTCGGGGCTGTCGGCCACCGCGACGCCGATCGTCTTGCGGTTGTACGTCGGGTTGTGGCCGGAGAAGTAGAAGTAGTACTTCCCGTCCCGCTCGATGATCGTGGGCGCCCACGCGTTGCCGGTCGCCCAGGGGACGTTCCCGTTCGCGCCGTCGAGCGTGAGGAACGGCTGCTCCGAGCGCTCCCACGTCACGAGGTCGGTGGACTTCCAGACGTAGAAGTCCTTGCCGCCCCAGCCCGGCGTCCCGTCGGTCGTGGCGTAGAGGTAGAACGTGTCGCCGAACTGCGCGATGTTCGGGTCCGCGTACTTCCCGGGGAGCACGGGGCTGCCCATCTCCTTCGCCTGGACCGTCCACGTGCGCGACGACCCGTCGGGGCCGGTCACGGTGTACTCCACGGGCTGCGTGAGGTCCTGCACCGAGCCGTTCGCGGGCGTCACCGTCGCGCGCGGCGACACGGTGAGCACCGGCGCGAGCGCCGCGACGTCCGTACCCGGCACGACGGGGAGGGTGACGGTCGAGCTGGCGCCGTCGACGATCGCCGGCACCTTGAGCGCGTCGAGCTCCGCCCCGGTGACCGCCGTGTGGTCGGCCCCGACCTGGTACACCTCGTCGGCCGTGAGCGCGCGGTCGTAGATCCGGAAGTCGCGCACCGAGCCCTTGAGGTAGCGGTCGCCCGAGTACAGCGAGCGGCCGATGTAGTTGGCGAGCGTCGAGCCGTCGCCGATGTCCTTCGGGTCGATCGTGACGCCGGTCTGGCGGCCCACCTCGACGCCGTCCTCGTAGAGCACGGCCGTCGTGCCGGACAGCGTGTACGTGAGGTGCTTCCACACCCCGCGCTGCAGGTTCGCGTTCTTGGTGACGGTCTGCTCGGTCGTCCAGTTCCCCGTCGCGATCGACGTGCGGTAGGCGTTGCCGGTGGTGAACAGGTACCCGTCGCCCGCCGTGCCGCTCGTGTTGCCGAGGCCGTAGACGAAGTACGGCGTCGCCTGGTCGGTCGCGACCTTGACGTCGAGCCCGACCGTGACGTCGGTCAGCCCGGCGAGCAGGTGGTCGGGCAGATCGACGTAGTCGTTCGTCCCGTCGAGCGTCACACCCTCTCCGGTCCCGGAGAACGCCGCTCCGTTGGTGAGCGTCGCGGGGCCGAACGACGACCCCGGCGCGGTGTTCGCCGCCGACGTGCCGCTCGTCTCGTCGAGCGCGTACCGCACGACCAGGCCCGGGATCTCGGTGGTCACCTCGACCGCGACGTACGCCGTGTGCGACCCGTCGGCCGTGGTCGCGGTGACCATCGCGTGGCCCTCGCCGACGCCCGTGACGACGCCGTCGGCCGAGACCGTGGCGACATCGGCGTCGTCCGACGCCCACGTGATCGCGCGCGCCGTCGCGTTGGCGGGCGTGACGGTCGCGGTGAGCTGCCGCGTGCCGCCGACGCCCACCTCGAGCGACTCGGGGGTGACGCTCAGGCCCTCGACCGGGACGACGTCGTCGGTCACCGTGACGACCGCGCGGGCGCGGACGCTCACGCCGCCGCCGAGGGACCCGGCGACCTCGAACGACCCCGCCTGCGCGTACGACGCCGGGTCGACCGCGTCCCACGTGACGTCGGCCGGGCCGGTGGAGCCGTCGGCGTAGTGCGCGGTGACGGAGGCGGGAAGCACGGGCGCGGAGCCCGTCTGCACCGTGACCGCGACGTCGTCGACGGACTCGACGAACGCGTCGGGCTGGTACGTGCTGAGCAGGCGGTCGTACTCGGCCTGCGTGACCGGGAGCACCGTGCCGTGGCGCGGGCGCGACGGCATCTGGTAGTCGGTGGACATGGTCCACTCGGCCGCGTCGAGCGAGGTCGACTCGAACGGCACGTAGCCGCGGCCGCCGAACTCGTCGATGAAGAGGTACCACTTCTCCTCGGTGTTCGACTTGAAGATCGTCGGGCCCTCGCCCTGGTTGATCCCGCCGCCGAGCGAGTTCGCCTTGCCGATGCAGTCGGTGATGAAGTCGTAGTCCGTCGAGCGCAGCTCAGCGGCCTTCTCCGCGAGGATGAACTTGGAGCACGGCGTGGACGACGTGTTGTTCCGCTCGTCCTTGGTGAAGCGGTAGTACTGGCCGTCGTGCAGCGTCACGGTCGAGTCGATGACCGAGTAGCCCGGGTCGACCCACACCTGCGCCTCGCTGAACGTCACGAAGTCGCGCGTCGTCGCGTACATCATGCGGTTGTAGGTGTTGCCGGTGTGGTCCGGGTCGTCCTCCGCGTAGAGCTTCGATGCCCAGAACACGACGTACGCGCCAATCGTCTCGTCGTAGTACGCCTCGGGCGCCCACGTGTTGCCCGCGGTGTCGGGCGAGACCTTGACCAGGCGCTGGTCCGTCCAGTTCACGAGGTCCGTGGACTCCCACACCATGATCGACTTCGAGCCCGTGCGCTGGGACGCGTCCCAGTTGCCGTTGCCGTAGATCTTGAGGTCGGTCGCGATCTGGTAGAACTTGTCGCCCTCGGGCGAGCGGATGATGAACGGGTCCCGCAGGCCCTTCTCCCCCAGCTCCGACGTGAGGACGGGCTGGTTGTCGTTGAGGTTCTGGTACTTCAGCGGGTCGTTGCCCTGGCTCAGGCCGAAGTAGACCTGCTCGCCCGTCGCCGTGCCCTCGCCGACGAAGTACGAGAACAGGTAGCCCTCGAGCTCCTCCTGCTCGGGCAGCGCGGGGACGTGGGCCTCGAGCTCGCGCGTCGCGGTGGCCGCGCCGACCGTCACCGTCGCGGTGAGCGTCACCGTCTCGGTGTCCTGGCCGTGCGCGGGTCGCGTCACCTCGCCCGTGGGCGTGATCGTGCCCGACGACGCAGCCCAGGCCACGCTCGCGCCGTGCAGGCCCGTGGTGGGCAGGGTCAGGTTGCCGCGCACGTCGTCGAGGTTCGTCACCTCCAGCGCCGCCGCCGCTGCGTCGGCCTTCGCCTGGTCGCCGTCGCCCGGGAGGACCGTGACGTCGAACGTGCGGGTCTCGGTCGCGCCGCGCAGCGTCACCGTCGCGGTGAGGGTCGCGGTGGCGGGCTCGTCGCCCGCGGGGCGCGTGACCGCGCCGCTCGCGGAGACGACGGCCTCGTCGGAGCTGGCCCAGGTCACCGCCGAGCCGCCGACGCCCTTCGCGGGGAGCGCGAGGTCGGTGACGACGGCGCTCGTGTCGCCCAGGTCGAGCGCGGCCGCGTCGGCCGCGACGGCGTCCTGCGCGGCGGCCGACGCGAGATCGGCGACCTCCTGAGCGGTGAGCGCGCGGTCGTAGAGCCGGAAGTCCTTCATGCGGCCCTTGAAGAGGTTGTCCGCGGCGTACGCGGACTTGCCGAGGGCGTTCGCGGCCGTGCTGCCGCCGCCGATCGCGCCCGGAGTGATCGTGACGGCGGTGTTCTGCCCGACCTGCGCGCCGTCCTCGTAGAGCCGCGCGGTGCCGCCGCCGAGCGTGTAGGTCACGGTCTTCCAGACACCGCGCTGGAGCGCGGCCGCCGGGGCCTTGGCCGTGTTCTGCTCACGGCCCCACGCGAGGTCGGAGATGGTCCCGCGGTAGTTCGCGTTGCCCGTCGAGAACAGGTAGCCGTTGCCGGACTGGGGGCTCCCGACCGCCGGGTTGCCGAGGGTGTAGAAGAAGTAGTTGCCGCTGAGCGACGCGTCGACCCACACGTCGGCGCTCACCGTCACGGCGTCGTAGCCGGCCAGGAGGTCGTCGGGCAGGTCCACGTGGTTCGCACCGCCGAACGTGAGCCCCTGCCCCGCGCGCCAGCCGCCGCCCGAGCCGACGAGCGCGGCGTCGAGGTCGTGGCCCGACGCGTCGTGCGCGACGGTGCCCTCGGTCTCGTCGAGCGGGAGCCACAGGCGGAGACCGTCCGCGGTCGGCTCGGCCGCAGCAGGGACCGGCGCGGGCACCGCGGGCATCGGGCCGGCGGCCGCCGCGCCCACGGGCGCGAGCGGTGCGACCAGCGCGAGCCCGAGCAACGCCGCGAGCGAGCGGCGTCGGCGTCGGGCGCGGGGCTCCGCGGGCGTCGGGGGTGGTTCGTGGCGTGAGGTCATCGGTGACTCCTCGTCGTCGTGCCCGGCGGCAGCGCCGGTCGCGGTCCGCCGTCGGACGCGCGTGTGAACGCTAACATGTGAGCGCAAACATGACCAGGTTCCGTCGGATCGACAACGATGTCGAAACTCGTGGGAGCCGCTTCGGACCCCGGAGCGACCGGCCCGGGCCGCCCGCGACGCTCGCCGCGGCCCGACCGCGCCGACGGCGGCCCGCACCACCGGGTGTGGTGCGGGCCGCCGTCGGTCGTCGTGCGGGTCGTCCCCGGGCGTCAGCCGCAGGACAGGTCGCCGTAGGCGGCCTCGTGCGCGGTCTCGACCGTGGCGCCGTCGAGCACCGCGGTGCCCGTGGCGGTCGCGACCCCGGCCGCGAGCGACGCGGACCGCGTGGCGAACGACTGGTAGGCGTTCGCGCCCGGCGCGACGTCCTGGACGACGCGCGTGCCGAACGGCGTGGTGAGCGTGACGTCGGCCGGGACGTCGCCCAGGTTCGTCGCGCGCACCGCCACGTAGGCCTTGCCAGCGAGGCAGCGTGCGGACGCGGTCACGTCGAGCTCGACGACCGGACCGGCGGCGTCGGCCGCGAACTCCCACGTGTCCACCTCGACGAGGTCGACGCCGGTGGGACCGGCGAACGTGAAGTACACGTCGTGGACGCCGCTCACTCCCTCGAGGGCGGCGGTCACGTCCGCCCACTCGCCCACGGGGGTGTCGAGGTCGAGCGTGCCGACGACGGCACCCTCGCGGTCGTCGAGGCGCACCTCGACGGTGGCGCCCTCGACGAGCGGCTTGACGCGCGCCGTGACGCTCGCGGCACCGTCACCGAGGTCGACCGACGACAGCGCCGACCAGTCGCCCGCGTCGACGTCGCGGACGACGAGGTTGGGCGCCTGCGTGCCGAACTGCGCCGAGCCGCCGTCGACCTTCGCGGTGGTGAGGCCCTGCTGCCATGCGAACGTCTCCGCCTCGAGCACCTGGAACGGGTCGAGGTCCTTGACCTGATCCACGCCCGCGTAGTCGCCGACGACCTGCTGGACCGTCCCGTCCGCCTTGAACGTCAGCTCCTGGATGTGCGGGCTGCGGTAGCCCTGCGTGGTGCTGCCGTTGATGCGCTTGTTGAGCGTCGGCGCGTGGTACGTGAAGTAGTACTTACCGTCCAGCTCGAACACCGACTGGTGGTTGTTGCCACCCGTGCCCGCGCCGAAGAACTGCGACTGGTTCGGGAACATCACGCCGGCGTACGTCTCCTTGGGGAACGACATCGGGTCGTCGGAGATCATGTAGCCGATCTGCCCTCCGCCCGGGTACCCCGGGAGCGTGGCCTGGTTGCCGCCGAAGTCGTTGCCGCCGAAGTGCGACGAGTACGACAGGTAGTACTTCCCGTCGCGCTCGAAGACCTGCGCCGCCTCGAACGCCACGGGCGCGTCCACGACGGCCGCCGTGCCCTGCGTCGAGACCATGTCGTCGCCGAGCTCGATGACGCGGATGTTCTTCGGGTTGTTGAACCGCTCCGCCGCGGGCATCGACGTCGACGCCGGGCCGCCGCCGAAGTAGAGGTACGCGCCGTCGTCGGTGACGAGCGGCGCCGGGTCGAACTTCCAGGCTACGGCCTCGGCGCCCGGGGTGCGCCCGTCGATGAGCGTGCTGTCGCGCTCGCTCGCCCACGGCCCGAGCGGCGAGGCGCCCGTGACGACGTTCGACGACCCGCCGCCGTTGGCGTAATAGAGGAAGTACTTGTCGACGCCGTCGACCGTCTTCTTCGCCATGCCCGGCGCCCACGAGTTGTTGGTGAAGGGCGCGACGCCCTGCGGCCCCGCGACCTGGATCTCGCCGTGGTCCGTCCAGTTCACGAGGTCCTCGGACGAGATGAGGGTGATCTGGTTGATGCTGCCGTAGTTGATCTGCGGCGAGACGCCCGTCACCGGGTCGGGCGCGTAGCCCTGGGTGTCGTTCGTCATGTACATGTACACGCGCCCGTCCTCGACGAACCCGAACCCGTCGGCCCCGAACTTGTGGGAGATGAGCGGGTTGTGCTCGCCGGGCAGCTTGCCGAGCACCTCGATCGTCTTCGAGGGCGGTCCAGGCGGGGCCGCGCCGACGACGGAGACGTCGTCGAGCACGAAGTCCATGAGGTGCGTCGTCGGGTCGGCGGACGGGTTGCTCGTCCACGGCGTCTCGAAGAACAGCCGCGCGGTGCCGACGGCCTGGTCGGCCGGGATCGTGAACCGGCCGTCGAACGTCGCCCACCGGCCCTTGGTCGCGGTGACGCTCACCAGGTTGGTGTACGTCCCGCCGCCATAGTGCATCGTGGCGAAGAACTGCTTGGTTGCCGGCGCCCCGGCGGCGTCGTACCGGATCCTCGCGGTGAGCTCGTACGTCTCCCCCGCGCGGACCTTGCCGCTGAGGTCCTGCATGGGGCCGGAGCCGGTCGTCGCGCGCTCGGTGGTGAGCACGGCGGCCTCGCCCGAGAACGCCTGGTCGGTCGTCGACAGCACGGCCTCGTCGGTCGCGTTGCCGTTGTTGGCGAACCAGCCTGTCGTCCCGTCCTCGAAGCCGCCGTTGACGATCAGCTCCTCGTCCGCGGCGTACGACGGCAGCGCGGCGAGCGACGCGGAGAGCAGCGTCGCGAGCACGGCCCCGGCGACGGCGCCGCGCAGGCGACGTCGTCTGCGGTGGTGGTGCGTGTCCATGGATCCTCCTCGATCGATGTGTCGTGCGTGGTCCGCGCGCCTCGCGCGGACGGTCGTGCCCGACGGCGGCCTCGGTGCCGTCGTCGTGGTGCCTCCTTCCTCCTGCCTCGTGTCGTGCGGAAGCGGGGGGAGATATCGATGTCGGTATCGATATCGATCCGCGAGCGTGGGACCGGCGGTTCGCCGAGGAAGAGCGCTGGTCCGCCGAGGGAGTGCCGGGGTCATGACCCCGGCACTCCCTCGGCGAACCCTGGTACCAGCTCGGCAGGGTGCGGATCAGCCGCAGGTGCGGGCGTCGACGGCGACGTCGTACGTGGTCGTGACCGGTGCCGCGCCGGGCGAGCCCTCCGCGACCGCCGTGCCCGTCACCCTCACCGACCCGGCGGGGACCGCCGTCGCGCGCGACGCGAACGACTGGTACGCGTTCGCGCCGGGGGCGACGGCCGTGAACGACCTCTCTCCGTACGGCGTCGTCAGGGTCACGTCCACCGGCGCGTCGCCCGTGTTGGTCGCCCGCACGGCCACGTAGACCTTGCCGGCGAGGCACCGCGGGGAGACCTCGACGTCGAGCGGCACGACGGCCGCCGTCCCCGGCACGATCTCGACCCGGTACGTCGTCGCGGTCTCGTGGTCCTGCGCGACGCCGACGACCTCCACGGTCCGGGCGCTCCCGTCCGCGGGGAGCGGTACGGCACGACCCTGCGTGTCGTCGACCAGCACGCCGTCGACGCGCACGAGGCCGCTCGGCACGTGGGGGTCGGCGTCGAGCACGAGGCTCGTCGTGCCCTCGGGCACGGTGAGGGTGTAGTCCGTCACCCCCGGGTCGAACGCCGGTGCGAGCGACCCCGTGTCGAACGCGAGCGCCGCGAGCCCGGGCGTCGCGTCGTACGACGCCGCGCGGTCGACCCGGACGCCGAACACGCCGCCGGCCCAGCCGCCCGTCGCCTGGAAGCGCACGGTGACCACGGGGATGCGCTCGCCGTCCTCGTCGAGCACGTACTCGCCCCCGCTGTCGACCTTCCACCGCGTGCCCTCGCCGATCTCGAGGTACTTCGCCGGGAGCTGCGTCGTGTCGACGTAGAACCCCTGCTCGTCCTTGGTCGGGGCGTTCGCGACCGTGGTGATCGTCTTCAGCCTCTCGTCGTTGACGAACACGTCGAACACGCGGCCCTGGTCGCCCGAGTAGAGCGTGACACCCAGGTGGTTCGACGCCGACGCCGGGTCGACCATGAGGTCGTAGCTGAACCAGCCCGTGCCGTTCGCGTGGCGGAACTGGCGGCCGGAGAACGCCCCGACCGACGACCCACTCTGCTTGAGGTTCTTCGCGTTCTCGAAGTTGTTGTTGTCGAAGCTGGTGAGGCTGTCGACGGTGCGGTCGGCGTCGCGCAGCGCCTCCTTGGCGCGCAGGATGCGCTCCTGCGAGGCCGCGGAGTCCGGCTCGTCGAGGTTGAGGTAGAGCCCGTAGGTCACGTCCCAGTTGGTGTGGTGGGGCGTGAAGACGAGGTCGCCGCCGTCGGCGGTGTTCCGCAGCTCGAGCTGGACCCGGCCCTCCGCGTCGTCCTCGACCCGCACGAGGTTCTCGGCGATGCGCTCCTTCCACTCGTCGGCGCCCATGTTCGCCGCCGTGATCGTCGTCTGGGCGTCGGCGTCGCGCGTGGCGGAGCGGACGAGGATGCCCGTGCCCTGCCACGCCGGCTCGGGGACCTCGCCGAGGTTCGCGGAGAGGACGACCGGCCCGTACCGGAAGGCCACGAAGTACGGGTTGTCCGGGGTGTCGACGACGGACGCCGCCATCGGCATCGTGTACCGGACGACGTCGCCCGCGGCGACGGGCAGCACGACGTACCCGCGGGACACGACCGGCTCGACGGCCGCGCCGTTCACCTCGAGGCCAGGATCACCCGCGATCCACGACGGCACCCGCAGGCGCAGCGTCGCGCCCTCGGCGACCGCACCGCCGTCGAGCGCGTCGACCCGGAAGGTCACCGTGTCCTCGTTCGGGAGGTTCGCCTCCTGCGTGAGCCGCAGGTTCTGCGCCGCGTGCTCGACCGTCGAGGAGAAGAACATGTTGACCCACACCGACCCCTGGCCGGTGAAGTAGATCGAGTCGCCGAGCTTGGAGAAGTTCTCCATGCCCGTGCCGGTGCAGCACCAGAACTCGGTGAACGGCAGGTTGTACACGCGGTGGTAGCCCGACGCCATGGGGTTGAAGTACGTCGTCGTCCCGGTCTCGGGGTTCTGCGACGCGAGGATCGTGTTGATGAACGCGTTCTCGTAGTAGTCCGCGTACCGCACGTCCTTGCTCAGCGTGAACAGCTCGCGCGCGAGCTTGAGCATGTTGTACTCGTTGCACGTCTCGGCCGTCTCCGCGTTGCGCGCGGTGCCCTGCTCGTCGGCGTACTGGTGCAACGCCCCGGGCTCGTGGAAGTGCTCGGCCTGGCTGTTGGCTCCGGTGACGTACGTGTGGTCGCGCACGACGATGTCGAAGAAGTTCTCCGCCGCCGCGAGGTACATCGGCAGCTCGTCCTTCTCGGCGGGCGTGAGCAGCTCGTAGTACTCGGGGTTCTGCGTGAACACCTGGTAGCGCTTGAGCGCGCCGAGCAGCTTGGGGATCTGGGTGTTGGCGTGCTTGCCCGGCAGCACGTCCTGGCCCGCGGCGAGCTGACGGAAGAACGTCAACTCGTCGAACGCCTCGGCCGCCTCCTTGATCCGGACGTCGCCCGTGAGGTCGAACAGCTCGTAGAGCGCCTCGTTCATGCCGCCGTACTCGGTGCGGAGCATGACGTCGGTGCTCGGCAGCGTCGAGACGCGGCCCTGGACGTAGAGCCCGAACTCGGTCGCCACGGCGAGCGCCTGGTCGCCGACAGGGCCGTCCACGTACTCGGCGACGTCGAGCAGCCCCGCGAGCACCTTGTGGAGGTTGTACCAGGGCACGATGACGTTCTCGTCCGACGTCCCGGTGCCCTGCACCTGGTCGAGGATCGACTCGCGGAACGACGAGACGTACCCGGCCGAGCCGGGGTGCGCCGTGGCGTACGCGTCCTGGACGCGTGCGAGCCCGCCCACGCCCTCCTCGATCTCGGTGAACAGCGCGTCCTTGGTCGCCTCGTCCTGCGTCGAGGACCACGACATCGCGAGGGCCGACAGGTAGTGGCCGAACGCGTGGCCGCGGAAGTTCACCGCGTTGCTGCGCTCCCAGCCGCCGTACCCGGCGGAGGTCGTCGGGGTCAGGCCGCCGACCTTGTAGAACTCGTAGAGGAACGTCTCGGAGTCCAGGCTCAGCAGGTACTCGTGCTCCTTCGCGGCGGCGTTCTGGAGGAAGTCGTCGGAGAGCAGCACCGACGGCAGCGCGGTCTCCTCGAGCGGCGTCTCGTCGACGAGGGCGGGCACGACGACCTCGATCTCGCGCGTCACGGGCTCGCCGTCGAGGTAGCGCACGGTCGCGGTGAGCGTGACGTGCGCGTCGTCCTCGCCGATCGCCGGCCGGACCACGGTCCCGTCCGTCGCGACGACCTCGGGTCGCGACGACCGCCACGTCACGGTCGACCCGCGCGAGCCCGTCGACGGGAGCACGAGCGCGACGGTCGCGCGCTCGGGCAGCGACAGCGCGTCGGCGTCGTCCTGGGCGATCGCGTCGCGGTCCACCGTGCGCCCGCTCTCCTCGTAGAGCCCGACGACGTCCCCGAGCCCGGCGACGGCGTCGTACACGCGGTAGTCGTCGAGCGCGGCCTTGAGGTACGCGCCGTTGTACTGCGGCCCGTTGAACCCGATCGTCTTGGGCAGCGCCGGGTCGGAGCCGAGCACGCCCGTCGCGTCGCCGCCGACGGCGTTCGCGACCGTGGACGGCACCTGCTCGCCGTTGCGGTAGAACGCGACGGCCTTCGTCGCGCGGTCGTACGTGACGACGACGTGCGTCCACTCGTCCGCCGGGAAGAACGCCGCGCGGTCGGAGCTCGCGACGCGCACCTTGTACGGCTGGCCCGACGCCGGCCCGACCGACAGCGCGAGCGGCAGGGTGTCCGACTCCGACGACAGGTACCAGCCGTCGGAGTTGTAGGCCCGCTTGTTCCACGTGATCACGTGCTCGCCGGACAGCTTCCCGCTGGGCTCCACCCAGAACGAGAGCGTGAGGTCCTCGGGCTGCAGCGCGGCCGACGACCCGAGGTCGAGGTACGTGCTCCCGGCGAGGCGCAGCGCCTGCCCCTGACCGTCGACCCCGTCGACGTACGAGTAGCCGGTGGGCGCCGATCCGGCGTGCCCCCGCAGGGCCACGGGGTGGGCGAGGGTGCTCGCGTCGGCGACGTCGCCGTCGAACGCGAGGTCGAGGACGGGCGCCGGGAGGGCGTCGTCCGCGACGGCGGTCGGTGCCCACGCGGTCAGGGCGAGCGCGGCGGACGCCGCCACGGCGGCCAGCCGGGCCGCGCCGCCGGGTCGACGGCGGACGCCGTCGGACGGTCGGGGATGCATCGATGCTCCTCAGGGTCGCGCGCGGGCGTCGTCGCCCGCGCGTCAGGACGTGCGATGTCGGGCAGCTCGTTCCGCGACGACGTCGTCGCGCGGCCGTGCGAGGAGCGGCCCGCGCAGGGAGCGCGGGCCGCGCCCTCGTGGCCCGCCGGACCGGCCACGAGGGAAGCAGGCTCTCGCGAGGTAGAACCCGCGGTCGCGAGGTGGAGCCCGGGGGCTTCTACCTCGCGACCTGCGGTTCTACCTCGCGGGGATCAGCCGCAGTCGAGCGCGTCGTAGGCGACGTCGTAGGAGGTCGTGAGCTCCTCGCCGTCGAGCACCGCCGTGCCCGTCACCGTCGCGGTGCCGGCCGGGGCCGACGTCGCGCGCGTCGCGAACGACTGGTACGCGTTCTTGCCCGGCGCCACGTCCACGAACGCCTTCTGCCCGAACGGCGTCGCGAGCGTCACCGAGACCGGGACGTCCTCGCCGTTCGTCGCGCGCACGGCGACGTACGCCTTGCCCGCGAGGCAGCGCGGCGAGACCTCGACCGCGAGGTCGAGCTCGGGTGCCGCGTCGGACGCGTGCAGCCGGACGAACGTGATCGAGTGGGCGGGGAACTCGTAGGAGAACTCCTCCCCCACGCCCGCCAGCGTCCGCTCCACCGGGACCACCCGCTCGGGGTCGGCCTTGGTGTTGGTGTCCGACGGCGCGCCCACCATCTCCGTGACCGTCGCCTCGGACGCGACGCCGGTGCCGGCCCCGAGCCCCTCGACGTGCACCTGCGTGCGCGCCGCGGTCGCGGTGGGGTTGACGACCTTGACGACGACGTCGCCCGTGTCGTCGTCGCGCGTGACGACCTGGTAGAGCGACTTGGTCGACGGCTGCTCGTAGGACATCTGGAGCTCGCCGTCGAGGTAGAGCTCGATGGTCGAGCCCTCGACGACGACCTTGACGTGGTACGGCTGGCCGGCCTCGATGCTGTGGTTCTCGACCGCCTTCACCTCGTTGGCGCTCCCGCCCGACGCGCGCTGCAGGGCCTGGCGCGAGTTGTTCCACCCGCCGAGGTTCCACCAGTAGTAGTCGTTCGGGCCGCCGGCGGCGAAGCCGACGAGGAAGCCCTCGGCGCCCGACGTCTTGCGCGCGTCGAGCTCGAGCGTGTAGCTCGACCAGTCCTTCGCGTACGCGCCGGCCACGATCGACCGGGCGTCGGTGACGTTCGTCGCCGACTGCACGTAGGCGCCGTCCTGCGCGGCCCACGTCCCGGTCTGGGGCTCCCACTGCGACGCACCGGACTCGAAGTCGTCCGAGAAGAGCACGTCGCCGCTCGCGTTGTCGGTCACGCGCACGTTGTCGTACTGCGCGGCCGTGTTCCACGTCGAGAGGAAGACGCCCCCGTCGAGCGTCGCGTCGGCCGGCGCCGGGCCGGAGTGCGTGCTGGGCACGACCTCGTCCCCCGCGTTCGCCGAGAACAGCTGCTGGACGTAGTAGTTCACCGAGCCCCACGACTCGTCGTTGTCGAACCAGATCGCGTCGGGCGACCACTGGACGTACGACTCGTTCGCGAGCAGCGGCGCGTACGACGCGAGCCGCACGACGTCGGAGTTGCGCTCCAGGCCGGTCATGAACGCGGCCTCCGACAGCGCGTTGGCGAACGTGTTGCCGCGCGACGCGTACTCGCCGAGGAACACGTGCGGCCCCTCGCGGTCGTAGGAGTCGTAGCGCTCGTCGTTCTCGAGGAACCACTGCGGGTCGTTGTAGTAGTGCTCGTCGACGAGGTCGACGTCCTGCTCGCGGTTGAACTCCCAGAGCTCGTCGAAGCGCTGGCCCGTGTCGTCCGGACCGGAGTTCGAGATGATCTGGATGTCCGGGTACGCGGCCGCGATCGCGTCGCGGAACCCCGGGAAGTTGGCCTCGAACGTCTTGGTGTTCTCCTCGTTGCCGAGCCCGATGTACTTCAGGCCGAACGGCTCGGGGTGGCCCAGCTCGGCGCGCACGGCGCCCCACTCGGTCGTGACGTCACCGTTGGCGAACTCGATGAGGTCGACCGTGTCGTCCACCCAGCGCTGGATCTGCGCGGGATCGGTCATCTCGGGGATCGTGCTGCCGCAGCCGTTGGCTCCGACCGACACCACGGGCAGCGGCGTCGCGCCGAGGTCCTCGGCGAAGAGGAAGTACTCGAGGTACCCGATGCCGTACGACTGGTTGTAGCCCCAGAAGTTCCAGTTGGTCGCGCGCTCCTCGACCGGGCCGATCGTCTCCTTCCACTGGTACGTGCGGCGACGGTCGGTGAAGTTCGACTCCTCGTAGGTGCGGAACGTGCCGACGTTCGTCACGCAGCCGCCGGGGAAGCGGAGGAACTGCGGGTCGAGCGCGTCGATCTTCTCGGCGAGGTCCTTGCGGAGGACGGACGTCCCGTTGACCGGGCCGACCCACGTGTCCTGCGGGAAGAGCGACACCTGGTCGAGCGCGAGCGTGCCCGCGGCGCCCGAGAGCAGCGCGAGGCGCCCGGCGTTCGTCGTACCGGTCGCGGTGAGCGTGACGTCGTACTTCTTCCACGTGTTCGAGCCGTCGACGGCGACCTGTCCGGTCGCGTACGCCGTGGTCCCGGCGTTGTCCTCGACGCGCACGGTGACGGTCTGCGCCGTCGCCGACCGTGCCCAGACGGAGAAGTCGTACGACTCCCCCTCCTCGACGAACAGTCCCGTGTTGTACCCGGCGTTGCGCACCCCGGCACCGGCGGCGGTCGTCGTGAGGTTGAGGTAGGTGCGGTTCGTCGCGTTGAGCCGCCCGGCGTCGTTCACGACCTGCGTAGTGGCCGTCGCGCCGCCCCGGTTCGCCGCGCTCCACGCGGTGAGGCCGTTGAACGACCCGTTGTCCTGGTTGGTGAACTCGAACGACCGGTTGCGCACGAGCTCGGCGTACAGGCCGCCGTCGGCCGCGTAGTTGATGTCCTCGTAGAAGATGCCGTACAGCTCGTCGCTCATCTCGGTGCGCTCGCCGGCGAGGTCCACCGTGATCTCGTGGTCGGCGCTCGCGGCGGGCGTGATGGTGAGCTTCGTGGCCGCGTCGCGCGGGCCGAGGACGAGCGCGCCGTCGGACGCGCGCACGCCGGCGTACTGCTCGGGGTCGGCCGCGCTGCGCAGCCAGACCGTGCCGCCGCCGGCGTCGGTGAGCCGCAGCGCCGTGGCGTCCTCGCCCGCGGCCCCGAGGGAGAGCCGGGACGCGCCGGAGACCACCACGGGCCGGTCGTCGACGGCGAGCGTCACCGGGGACGTGCCCTCGGCGCCGTCGGCCGCCGTCGCGTCGAGCGCGACCGTCGTCGCCGGGCGCTCGTCGTCGAGGGCGAGGCCGTCGTCGGTCGCCACGAGGTACCGGGCGTCGCCCGGGCCCGTGAGCGTGAACGCGCCGTCGGGCACCTGGTCCGCGCCCTCGGCGGTCTGGAGCGCGACGTAGTCGAACGCCGCGGTGTGCGCCGCGCCGTTCTGCGCGGCGAGCGCGTAGACGCCCACCTGCGTGGTCGGGAAGTCGACGGTCACGGAGCCCGCGGGCTGCCACGCGGCGCCGTCCCAGAAGCTCGTCGCGATGGTGTCGCCGGTGCGCTGCATGCGCAGCGTCTCGCCCGTGGACCCGGGGCGGTCGGTGAACGCGGCCGCGGAGAACACGCCTCCGGCCTCGACGTCGTTCTCGATCGCGCGGCCCGACGGCGAGAGGCTGCCCACGAAGGTCAGGCCGGAGCGGACGTAGTTGTCCATGTCCTGCCACGCGATGAGGCCAGCGCCCTGGTAGACGGAGGCGACGGGCGCCTCGAGCCGGGTGACGACCGTGAAGTCGCCGGCCGGCACGTCGAGCAGGACGACGTTCTTGGCGCTGTTCGCGTCCTGGTACGTGTCGCCCGGCTGGGACGTGAGCCGCAGCGCGCCGCCGGAGACCGCGAGCGCCTCGGGGACGGGGTTGACGACGGTCCAGTCCGCGCCGAGCGCGGCGCCGTCGAACGCGTCGACCCGGGCGTCGTCGGGCAGGTCGGGCTCCGCGGCCGACGCGGGCAGCGACGTCGCGAGCGCGACGGTGCCGACCAGGCCGGTCACGAGCGCGAGCGCGACCGCCCTCCGGCGGTGAGCCGTCCTGGGCCGTGGAGGGTGAAGGGACGTATCCATGGGCTTCCTCTCATCGTCGAGAGACACGCATCATCGCGTGTGAGCGTTAACAGGATCGTGGCCGAGCCTAGTGTGAACGCTCACATTCGACAAGGGTCGTGTCGTGACACACCGCCGGCCGGGCACGTGCCCGGCCGACCCAGGGGTGCCGGCCCCCGTCCAGCTCCGGTGATCCCGGGCGCGACGCCCGGGCAGACGGCCGCGGTGCCGGGCCCGCGGCCTCGAGACGTCCGGAGACGTCGCGAGGGCCGACCCGGCACCGCCGGCTCACCTCCGCCTGACGACCAGCACGCGCTGCAGGATCACGAAGACCAGGAGCAGCACGCCGATGACGATCTTGGTCCACCACGAGCTCAGCGTGCCCTCGAAGGTGATGATCGTCTGGATGAGGCCGAGCACGAGCACGCCCAGCACGGACCCGAGCACGAAGCCCGTCCCGCCCGTGAGCAGCGTGCCGCCGATGACGACGGCCGCGATCGCGTCGAGCTCCATGCCGACGCCGGTGAGCGAGTAGCCGGACCGCGAGAACATCGCGAAGAGCAGGCCGCCGATGCCGGCGCACGTGCCGCTCACCACGTACACGAGCACCTTGGTGCGCGCGACGGGCAGGCCCATGAGCATCGCCGACTGCTCGCCGCCGCCGATCGCGTACACGGTGCGGCCGAACTGCGTGTAGTGCAGCACGTAGAACGCGATCGCGACGACGACCAGGGAGATGATGACCGCGGTCGTGATGCGCCAGCCGTCGCCGATCTCCTGGCTCCAGCCCGCGAGGGCCACGAACGACTCGTTCGTGATCGGGATCGACTGGAGCGAGATCACGTAGCACAGGCCTCGCGCGAGGAACATCGCCGCGAGCGTCGCGATGAACGGTTGGATGTCGAACACGTGCACCATCAACCCGACCGCGAGGCCGAGGACGGTCCCGATGAGGACCGAGATGAGGAGCACGACGGCGACGGGCCACCCGCTCTGGAGCAGCGACGCCGTCGTGATGCCCGAGAGCGCCACGACCGCGCCGACCGACAGGTCGATGCCTCCCGTGAGGATGACGAAGGTCATCCCGACCGCGAGCACGATGAGGAACGAGTTGTTGATGAACAGGTTGGAGATGACGCGGGCCGAGAGGAAGTTCTCGTACCGGCTGCCGCCCACCACCAGCATGAGCGCGAGCACCGCGAACGTGCCGAGGACCGGGAGGTAGCGCCGGTCGAGGCGGACGCGGCTCGTGAGTCGCTCGGTCATGGACGGGCCTCCGGGGGCGGCGGTCTCGGCGCCCCGGGGGTCGGGGGGCGAGGTCGGGGCAGGGGTCTGCACGGCGGACATCAGGCGCTCACCTCCGCGGCCGCGGCGGCCGTCGGGGCCGCGCGACGTCGTCGGGCGGCGACCAGGTCGCGCACCTTCGGGGACTGCGCGAGGCAGACCGCGATGACGACGATCGCCTTGAACAGGGGCGTGACGGACGGCGAGATGCCGAGCATGGTCACCGTGAGCGTGAGCGTCTGGATGATGAGGACGCCGACCAGGGTGCCCGAGAGCGAGAACTTGCCGCCCGCGAGCGACGTGCCGCCGATGACGACGGCGAGGATCGCGTCGAGCTCGATGAAGAGGCCGGCGTTGTTCGCGTCGGCCGCCATGGTGCTCGACGAGATCATGAGGCCCGCGAGGCCCGCGAAAAGCGCGCACACCGCGTACACGGTCCAGATGATGCTCCGGGACTTGACGCCCGCGAGGCGGCTCGCCTCCGGGTTGATGCCGACGGACTCGATGAGCATGCCGAGCGCGGTCCGGCGCGTGAGCAGCGCGACCGCGGCGAACACCAGGCCCGCGAGCACGACCGCGACGGGGATCCCGAACCAGAAGCCGGAGCCGATCGCCTTGAACGGCGCGCTGTTGACCGTCGTGATCTGGCCGCCCGTGATGAGCATCGCGACGCCGCGCCCCGCGGTCATGAGCACGAGCGTCGCGATGATGGGCTGGATCCCGAGTACCGAGACCAGGAAGCCGTTCCACACGCCGAGGACGAAGGACAGCGCGAGCGCGATCCCCGCGGCGACCAGGACCGTCGTCAGGCTCTCGGGCGAGGGCGACGACGCGATGAAGCTCAGCGCCACGGCGCCGGAGATCGCGACGACCGCGCCGACCGAGAGGTCGATGCCCCGCGTCGCGATGACGAGCGTCATGCCGAGCGCGACGAGCAGCAGCGGCGCGCCGTTCTTCAGCAGGTTGACGAGCGAGCCGAACAGGTGCCCGTCCTGGAGCCGGATCGACAGGAAGCTCGGCCGGTTGATGGTGTTGACCGCCAGCAGCACGACCAGCGCGACGATCGGCCAGAAGAGCCGGTGCTGGACGGCGCGCTGCCAGGCGGGTGCCGTGGTGCTCATGACTCCTGCCCTCCGCTCGCGATGAGCTCGACGACGTCCTCGACCGTGACGTCCTCGTCGTTGGTGATCTCCGCGACCTTGACGCGGTCGCGCATGACGGCGATGCGGTGGCTGAGCCGCAGCACCTCCTCGAGCTCGGCCGAGATGAAGACGACCGACATGCCCTCGCCCGCGAGCTGTGCCACGAGCTTCTGGATCTCGGCCTTGGCGCCGACGTCGATGCCGCGCGTCGGCTCGTCGAGGATGAGCAGCTTGGGGGCCGTCGCGAGCCAGCGCGCGAGGAGCACCTTCTGCTGGTTGCCGCCCGAGAGGTTCTTGATGAGGGCGTCCGGGTTGCCGGGGCGGATCGCGAGCGCCTTGATGTACGTCTCGACGATCTCGTCGACCTGCTTCTTCGGCAGCCGTCGTGCCCAGCCGCGCTCCGCCTGGAGCCCGAGCACGATGTTCTCGCGGATCGTCAGGTCACCCACGATGCCCTCGGCCTTGCGGTGCTCCGAGGAGAACGCGATCTTGCGCTGCATCGCGCTGCGCGGCGTGCGCAGGCGCGCGAGCGTGCCGCCCACGCGCACCTGGCCGGAGTCGGCGCGGTCCGCACCGGCGAGCAGGCGCGCGAGCTCGGTGCGGCCCGAGCCGAGCAGGCCGGCGAGGCCCACGACCTCGCCCGGGTACACGTCGAGGTCGAACGGCTGCACCGAGCCCTTGCGACCGACCCCGAGGGCCTGGACGAACGGGGTCGTCCCGTCGCGGTCGGCGACCGAGCGCTTGGGCGCCTCCTCGAGCTCCTCGAGCACCTCGAGCGAGGTGCCGATCATCTTGGAGACGAGCTCGAGCCGCGGGAGCTCGGCGGTGACGTACTCGCCGACGAGCTTCCCGTTGCGCAGGACCGTCATGCGATCCGAGATCTCGTAGACCTGCTCGAGGAAGTGCGAGACGAAGAGGATCGCGACGCCCTCGTCGCGCAGCCGTCGCACGACGGCGAAGAGCTGGGCGACCTCGTCCGCGTCGAGGCTCGAGGTCGGCTCGTCGAGGATGAGGACCTTGCACTCGACGACGAGGGCGCGGCAGATCGCGACGAGCTGCTGCACGGCGAGCGAGTGGGCCGCGAGCGACGACGCCGGGTCGATGTCGAGGTTGAGACGGGCGAGCATCTCGCCCGCCCGGCGGCGGGTCCTGCGCCAGTCGATCGCGCCGAGGCGGCGCGGCTCGTGGCCGAGCATGATGTTCTCGGCGACCGAGAGGTTCTCGCAGAGGTTGACCTCCTGGTACACCGGCGAGACGCCGGCGGCCTGGGCCTCGCCCGGACCGGAGAACGTGTGCTCGGCGCCGTCGACGACGATGCGACCGGAGTCGATCGAGTAGACGCCGGTGAGCGCCTTGATGAGCGTCGACTTGCCGGCGCCGTTCTCGCCCATGAGGGCGTGGACCTCTCCGGGCCGGAGCGTGAGGTCGACTCCGTCGAGCGCCTTGACGCCCGGGAACTCGATCGAGATCCCGGTCATCTCGACGACGGGCCGACCGTCGGGGACGGCGGTAGTCATGGGTGACCTTCCGTGCAGCGGTGGCGGCGGGGCTGCCGGGCCCCGGGGCGCCTCAGGACGCCGGCGACGTCGGCATGCCGGCGGTGGTGCGTCGGCCGCGCGCCGGGGAGACGTGCTCTCCCGGCGCGCGACCCGTCCGTGGTGGCGGGGCCGGTCGGCGTCGACCGGCCCCGCCGGGGCGGTGCCGAGCGGGGCTCGGATGGCTCCGGGCGGTCCGCTCAGCGCTCGCCGGCGCTTCTCAGTACTCGCGCGTCGGGAGCGCCTCGATGGCCTGCTCCTGCGTGAAGGACTCGTCCTTCACGACGATGCGCTTCTCGACCTCCTCGCCCGCGACGACCTTCTTGATGATGTCCGCCAGGTCCGGGCCGAGGAGCGGGTTGCACTCGACGATGAAGTTGATCTTGCCGTCGGCGAGCGCCTGCATGCCGTCCTTGACCGCGTCGACGGTGACGATCTTGATGTCCTCGCCCGGGACGAGACCCGCGGCCTCGATGGCCTCGATGGCGCCGAGGCCCATGTCGTCGTTGTGCGCGTAGACGAGGTCGATGTCGTCGTGCGCCTGGAGGAAGCCCTCCATGACCGTCTTGCCCTCGGCGCGCGTGAAGTTGCCCGTCTGGGAGTCGATGATCGTGACGTTCGGGTTGTCCTTCGTGGCGTTCTCGAACCCGGTCTTGCGGTCGATCGCGGGCGCCGCACCGGTGGTGCCCTGGAGCTCGACGACGTTCATCGGCTCCGTCGCGTTCTCGGAGACCCAGTCGCCGGCCATCTCACCCTCGAGGATGAAGTCCGAGCCGATGAACGACTCGTAGAGCGTCTCGTCCTCGGAGTCGACCGCGCGGTCGGTGAGGATCACGGGGATCCCGGCCTGCTTGGCCTCCTCGAGCACCGCGTCCCAGCCGGACTCGACGACCGGGGAGAACGCGATGACGTCCACGCCCTGCGCGATGTAGGAGCGGATCGCCTGGATCTGGTTCTCCTGCTTCTGCTGCGCGTCGGAGAACTTGAGGTCGAAGCCGTTCTCTGCCGTGAGCGTGTCCTGGATGGACTTGGTGTTCGCCGCGCGCCAGCCGGACTCGGCGCCCACCTGCGAGAAGCCGACGACGATCGTGTCGCCGCTGCCGCCGTCGCCGCCCGCGTCGTTGCTGCTGTCGTCCGTGCTGCCGCCCCCGCTGCTGCACGCCGCGAGCGCGAGGACCGCCACGCCGGCGAGGACACCCGTCAGACGCGTGCGCGCCTTGGTCGTGCTGAACATGCTCTCCTCCTTGAGATGCGACCTCGGCGCCGTGCCGAGGGTCGTCGGGTCGTGCCAGCCCACCATCGGGCTGTTGACTCTTGTTGATACATGTTTGCTTGTGTCAATGTCTAGCGGTGTCAGCACCCCTCCCGCAAGCCCCGACCCGGCTTTCCGCATAACCGTTCGGTAACCGTTGTGGCCACCGTCCGGCACTGCGACGTGCCGACCGCGCGGAGCCTGCCGAGGCACTGAGCGCCGGACCTGCGGATGTGATCGCTCACACCCTCCCGAGAGACGATGTTAGCGCTCACACGCGCGGAGGGGAAGCCGTCACCCGTCACGGTTCGGTCACGGCCGCGAGGCCACGCCCGGACCTGCGCAGACGGCTCCCCCGGGCGCGCTAGAGGCCCTGCGCGAGCCGGTAGTACACCTGGTTCCACCGCACCTGGTCGCGGAAGCCCCGGCGGGTCGTGCTCTCGTCGATGACGAGCAGCTCGGTGCGCGCGATGTCGGCGAAGACCTCGAACGCGTCGATCCCCGCCGCGGTCGAGAGCACCGTGTGGTGCGCCCCGCCCGCGGTCAGCCACGCCTCGGCGGACGTCGCGAAGTCGGGGCGCGGCTCCCACACCGCGCGCGCCACGGGCAGGTGCGGCAGCGGCGCGCTCGGCGGCACGACGTCCACGACGTTTGCCGTGAGCCGGAACCGGTCGCGCATGTCCGCGAGCGACACGACGACGCCCACGCCCGGGTCGGCGTCGAACACCATGCGGACGGGGTCCTCCTTGCCGCCGATCCCGAGCGGGTGGATCTCGACCCGGGGCTTCGACGTCGTGAGCGACGGGCAGATCTCGAGCATGTGCGCGCCGAGGATCTTCTCGCTGCCCGGCGTGAGGTCGTAGGTGTAGTCCTCCATGAGCGACGCGCCGCCGGGGAGGCCCTCGCCCATGACCTTCGCGGCGCGCACGAGGACCGCCGTCTTCCAGTCGCCCTCGGCGCCGAAGCCGTAGCCCTTGGCCATGAGGCGCTGCACGGCGATACCGGGGAGCTGGCGCAGGTCGCCCAGGTCCTCGAAGTTCGTCGTGAACGCCTTGGCGCCCACCGACTCGAGGAACGTCTCGAGCGCGATCTCCTGCCGGGCCGCGTACCGCAGCGACGCGTGCCGGTCGCCGTCCTTGCGCAGCTCGGGCACCACGTCGTAGAGGTCCTCGTACTCCGCGACGAGCGCGTCGACGTCGGCCTCGGAGACCTCCTCGACCGCGCGCACGAGGTCGTTCACGCCCCACGTGTTCACGCTCACACCGAACCGGAGCTCGGCCTCGGTCTTGTCGCCCTCGGTCACCGCGACGTTGCGCATGTTGTCGCCGAAGCGGGCCAGGCGCAGCTCGTGCGTCGCGGCCCAGCCGGCGGCGCCGCGCACCCACGACCCCACGCGCGCGGTGACGGCCGGGTTCGACACGTGCCCGACGACCGTCGTGCGCGCGACCCCCAGGCGCGTCGCGACGTACGCGTACTCGCGGTCGCCGTGCGCGGCCTGGTTGAGGTTCATGAAGTCGAAGTCGATGGTGTCCCACGGCAGCTCGACGTTCGCCTGCGTGTGCAGGTGCAGCAACGGCTTGCGGAGCTGGTCGAGGCCGCCGATCCACATCTTCGCGGGGCTGAACGTGTGCATCCACGTCACGACGCCCAGCACGCGGTCGTCCGCGTTGGCGTCGAGCATCGCGCGCCGGATCGAGCCGGCGTCCTTGAGGACGGGCTTCCAGACCACGTTCGCCGGGACGTCGGGCGACGCGTCGAGGACGCGCGCGACCTCCTGGGACTGCTCGGCGACCTGCCGCAGCGTCTCCTCTCCGTACAGGTCCTGGCTCCCGGTGAGGAACCAGATCTCGCGGTCCGCGTAGGGCTTGCTCATGTCGGTCCATCTCTCGTGTCGTGGGGCGGGCGCCGCACCGCTGCGGTCCCGTCCCTGCTGGTCGTGCTGCGGTCGTGCCGGTGGCCGGTGGCGGCCGGTCGGCCGCGGGGCCGGCGCGGCCCGCGGGTCAGGGGCGGTCGGGCGCGGGCTGCTGCCCGTAGACGTTCTGGTAGCGCGCGTAGAGGGAGTCGACGTCGTCCTGCGGGATGCGCGTGGGCTCGCCGAGCTGTCGGCTGACGTGCACGGTCCGCGCGACCTCCTCGCACATCACGGCCGCCTTGACCGCCGCGCGCGCGTCCTTGCCGATCGTGAACGGCCCGTGGTTGCGCATGAGGACCGCGGGGCTCCGGGAGTCCCGCAGCGTCTCGACGATGCCGCGCCCGATCGAGTCGTCGCCGATGAGCGCGAACGGGCCGACGGGGATGTCGCCGCCGAACTCGTCGGCCATCATCGTCAGGACGCACGGGACCGGCTCCCCGCGCGCGGCCCACGCCGTCGCGTACGTCGAGTGGGTGTGCACCACGCCGCCCACGTCCGGCAGGTGCCGGTAGACGTAGGCGTGCGCCGCCGTGTCCGACGACGGCGACCGGTCGCCCTCGACGAGCGTCGCGTCGAGGTCGCACACGACCATCGCCTCGGGGGTGATGTCGTCGTACGCGACGCCGGACGGCTTGATGACGAGCAGGTCGCCCGAGCCGTCGGGGCGCGCGGCGTCCCGGACGCGCTCGGACACGTTGCCCGCCGTCCACACGACGAGCTCCCACCGCGGGAGCTCGGCGTGCAGCGCGGCGACGCGCTCCTTGGCGGCGTCGACGGCGTCGCGCAGGTGCGCGGGCACCGCCGTCACGGCGGCGGGCGCGGCCGCCACGTCCGCGGCGGGGGTGGGCGTGCTCATGCGGGATCCTCTCCTTCGGTGCGGGTGGGCAGGGCCGCCACGGCGGCGCGCTCGACGGCGAGCCCCGCCGCGTAGCGCTCGAGGTACGCAGCGAAGCCGACGACGTCGACGGGGTCGGGGTCGACGGTCTCGATCTCCGCCGTCGCGAACACGTGGTCGCGCAGGTACGCGCCGAGGTCGTGGGCGGCGGCGCCCTCCGTCGACCCGGACGGGGTGCCCGACGACGCCCGGTCGCGTGCGAAGCCGGCGAGGACCGCGATGCCCCACGCGCCGCCCTCGCCCGCCGTGCGACCGACGCTCACCGGCGCGTCGATCGCGGCGGCGAGCAGCCGCTGCGCGACGCCCGCGGTGCGGAACATTCCGCCGTGCGCGAGCATCCCGTCGAGCCGGACGCCCTCGCCCGCCAGGACGCGCATCCCGAGCGCGAGGGTCCCGAAGGCGCCGTACACCTGCGTGCGGGCGAAGTTGGCGAGCGTGAGGCGGCTGCCGGGCGTGCGCACGACGAGCGGCCGGCCCTCGTCCAGGCCCGCGATCGGCTCGCCGGCGAGGTAGTTGTAGGCGAGCAGGCCGCCGCCGTCGGCGTCGCCGTCCAGCGCGGCACGGAAGAGCGCGCCGAACACGTCGTCCGGGCTCGCGTCGGAGCCGACGGCCGCGGCGAGCTCGCCCAGCAGGCTCGCCCACGCGTCGAGCTCGCTCGCGCCGTTGTTGCAGTGGACCATCGCCACGAGGTCGCCCGCGGGCGTCGTCACGAGGTCGAGCTCGTGGTGCACACCGGCCAGCGGGCCCTCCAGCACGACCATCGCGAAGATGCTCGTGCCCGCGCTGACGTTGCCGGTCCGCGGCGCGACGGCGTTCGTCGCGACCATGCCCGTGCCGGCGTCGCCCTCGGGCGGGCAGAGCAGGACGCCGGGGGTCAGCGTGCCCGACGGGTCGAGCCACGCGGCGCCCTCGGCCGTGAGCCGGCCCGCGTCCGCGCCCGCGACGAGCACGTCCGGCAGGAGCTCGGCGAGCTTGGGCCCGTCCCGGCGCGTCGCGACGCGCTCGTCGACGAGCGCGAGGAGTGCGTGGTCGTAGTCGCGCGTCGACGGGTCGACCGGGAACATGCCGGACGCGTCCCCGACCCCGAGGACGTGGCGGCCCGTGAGCCGCCGGTGGACGTACCCGGCGAGCGTCGTGAGCGACGCGACGCGCGCCGCGTGGGGCTCGGCGTCGAGGATCGCCTGGTACCAGTGCGCGACCGACCAACGCAGCGGGACGTTGTACCCGAGCAGCTCGGTGAGCTCGGCGGCGGCCGGGCCGGTCGACGTGTTGCGCCACGTGCGGAACGGGACAAGCAGCTCGCCGTCGGCGTCGAACGCGAGGTAGCCGTGCATCATCGCGGAGACGCCGAGGGCGCCGTAGGTCGTGGGACGCACGCCGTACCGCTCCTCGACGTCGTCGACGAGGCGCGCGTAGCAGTCGCGCAACCCCGCCTCGACGGCGTCGAGCGGGTATGTCCACGTGCCGTCCTCGAACCGGTTCTCCCACGCGTGGCTCCCGCTCGCGAGCGGCGTGCCCTCCGCGTCCACGAGGCACGCCTTGATCCGCGTCGACCCGAGCTCGATCCCGAGCGCGGTCTCCCCTGCCACGACGGCCGCCCGACGGCGGCCGACCTCGTCCTGCTGCACCATTGCTGCTTCTCCTCGTCGCGGCGTCGCGCCTCGGTCGTTGAGTTCCTGCTCGAATGTTAGCGCTCACAACCGGCGAGGCCAACTCCCCCGGCACGGGCCCTCGTGAGCGCTGCGGGTCAGCCGCGCGGCGTCGTGGTGCTCTCCCGCACCATGAGCTCGGGCGGGATCGACACGGGCCGGACGGTCGCGCCGGACAGGGCGTCGATCATCATGCCCATGCACCGGCGACCGAGCGAGCCGAACGGCTGGCGCACCGTCGTCAGCGGCGGGATGAAGTGCCCGGCCCCCGCCACGTCGTCGAAGCCCACGACCGAGACGTCGGTCGGGACGCGCACGCCCTGCTCCCAGAACGCGCGCAGCAGACCGAGCGCGAGCTGGTCGTTGCCGGCGAAGACCGCGGTCGGCCCGTCCCCTGCGCGCACCGCCGCGGCGAGCTCCTTCCCGACGGCGTATCCCCGGTCCGACGACCAGTCGCCGCGCACGGGCTCGGGCACGGGCGCCCCCTGCTCCTCGAGCGCGGCCCGCCAGCCCGTCTCACGCTCGCGCGCGTCGAACCAGTCGAGCGGGCCGGAGAGGTGCAGCACGGTGGCGTGCCCGAGCCCGAGCAGGTGCTCGGTCGCGAGCCGCGCGCCGAGCCGCTGGTCGACGGCGATCGAGAGGATCGCGCCCGGCGCCCCGAGCGCCCCGGCGCCCGGACGCACGACGTCTGCCGGCTCGCCCTCGCCCGGGTGGTCGCGCGCCGCGATCATGATGACCGGCACCGGCGCCCGGAACGAGTCGACCGCCGCCGCGACGTCGGTCTGCGGCGCGATGACGACGATGCCCTCGACGCCCTGGTCCATGAAGTGCTCGAGCACCCGGTGCATCGTGTCCGCGTCGTAGCGCCGGATCGTCGCGACGCTCACGAAGTACCCCTGCTCGCGGGCCGCCTCCTCGACCGCGATGAGGGTCGACGTCGGCCCGTAGAGCGCGGAGCCCGTGGTGACGACGCCGATCGTCCCCGAGCGCATCGTGACGAGCGCGCGCGCCGCGCTGTTGCGCCGGTAGCCGAGCGTCGCGATCGCGTCGAGGACGCGGTCCCGGGTCTCGGGTCGCACGCTCGGGTGGTCGTTGAGCACGCGCGAGACCGTCTGGTGCGACACCCCGGCGAGGCGCGCGACGTCCGACATCGCGGGCGGGCGCGTGCGGGGGGACGGGCCGTCGCTCACCGCTCGTCCCCCCCGGCCTCCGGGCGCGGCGCCGGTGCCGCCGCGAGCGCCGCGGCGAGCTCGGCCGACCGGTCGCGCGCGGCCTCGAGCGCGTCGAGGAACGCGGCGCGCACGCCGCCCGCGTCGAGCCGCCGCAGGGCGGCGACCGTCGTGCCGCCGGGCGACGAGACCTTCTCGCGCGCGATCGCCGGGTGCTCCCCGGTCTCGCGCAGCATCGTCGCCGCGCCGTGCACGGTCGCGGTGGCGAGCTCGAGCGCCGTCGCGCGCGTGAGCCCCAACAGGACGCCCGCCTCGGCGAGCGCGTCGATCACGTAGAAGACGTACGCCGGGCCGGAGCCCGAGAGCGCCCCGACCGCGTCCTGGTCCTTCTCCGCGACGCGCACGACGAGCCCCGTCGCGGACAGCAGGCGCTCGACGAGCGCGACGTCGTCGTCGCTCGCCGCGGCACCGCCGCTCACCGCGCTCACCCCGGCGCCCACCACGGACGGCGTGTTGGGCATGACCCGCACCACGGCGGTCCCCGCCAGCAGCCGGTCCTCGTAGAACGCCGTCGGCAGCCCGACGACGACGCTCACCACGACCGTCCCCGCGCCCACCGCGTCGCGGACCTCCGCGAGCAGCGCCGCGACGTCCTTGGGCTTCACCGCGACGACCACGACGCCTGCGCCGCGCACGGCCTCGACGTTGTCCTGCGTCGTCCGGACCCCGTGCCGCGCCGCGAGCTCCTCGCCGCGCTCGGGCCGGCGGACCGTCGCGACGACGTCGGCGGGGTCCCAGCCCGACGCGAGCGCGCCCGCGAGGACGGTCTCCCCCATGACGCCCGTGCCGAGGACGGCGAGCCGGCGCTCGGGGACGGGCGCGGGCGAGGTCGGCAGGTCGGTCATGGACGATCAGCTCCCGGTGGTCGGTGAAGGCATTCTTGCGCACCCGGCGGGTGCTCCGGGCCGTCGCGGCGCCCGTGGGGACGCCGTCGCGGGCGCCGCGGGCTCCCCGGGACGG
The DNA here is from genome assembly GCF_049913115.1 of Cellulosimicrobium sp. E-16. Classification (NCBI taxonomy): domain Bacteria; kingdom Bacillati; phylum Actinomycetota; class Actinomycetes; order Micrococcales; family Promicromonosporaceae; genus Cellulosimicrobium; species Cellulosimicrobium sp. E-16. The sequence goes on along the minus strand of NZ_CP183974.1, from coordinate 1,097,342 downwards.
TGCCCGCCAGGGGCGAGCAGCGCTCGGGGCGGGTCCGTGCCGGCGTCGAGGACGGTCAGAGCGGGAAGGCCTCGTACACGTCGGTGACGACGTCGGCGGGCCCGGTGGCCTGCAGGACCGCGGTGCCGTTGCGCCAGGTGACGGTCGCCTGGCCGTCTGCGGCGGGCGTCACGGCGTACGTGCCCGCGACCTCCCCCGCGACCTCGACGTCACCCGTGTCCGTCGGCTCGCCGGCCGCGGCGACGAGGTCCGTCGCGGCGGTCTCCGCCTCGGCGACCGTGGGCCACTGACCCGCGACCACCGTGACCGTCGTCGCGTCGTCCCCCTCGCCGTCCGCGTAGACGAGCTCGTACGCCTCGAGGGCCCGCGCCGCGGTCCACGCGTCGGTCGCCGAGTCGCTGCGCAGCACCAGGTCGAGCACGGTGTCGGGCAGCGCCGTCGCGAACGCGGTCGTCCCGGTCCGGGCGGCGGGCTCGAGCGTCGGTGTGGGCGGGTCGGCCGTGACCGTGACCGTCGGCTCGGGGTCCGCCGCGGCGTCCGCGCGGGCGAAGCCGGGCCATCCCCAGGCCAGGAGCGCGACCACGAGACCGACGACGAGCAGCAGCCCGACGATCACCACGAGCCGGCGGCGCCGGTAGACGGCCGCCGACGCGGGCCGGGAGTGGCGTCGGTCGCTCGCGCCCACGGCGTCGGTGGGCCGACGCGGCGACGACCCCCCGGCGGTCGCGGGGCGTGCCGGGGTGGCGGCGCGTCCCGTCGGGCTCCCGCCGGGCGGCTGGCTCATCGCGCGTACCTCCGCTGGTCTCGGTCCTCGCGGGCCCGGTCCTCGCAGGCCCGGGCTCTGCGGCCAAGCGTAGGACGCGCGCGTGCCCGACCCCCCGCGCTCGTGCGGGGTGTCGGGCACGCGTCGGCGGTTCACCCGCCTGTCATCCCTCCGGGTCCCGGGTGATCGTCACCCGCAGCCCAGAGCGGCGTGCTCCGCCTCGGTCTCCGTCGTGATCTCGACGCCGTCGACGGAGCCCGTCGCCCGCGCGACGACGGTGCCTGCCTCGACCGTCGCCGCGCGGACCGCGAACGACTGGTAGGCGCTCTTCCCCGGGGCGACCGCCGGGAACGACCGCGTGCCGTACGGCGTCTCGAGCACCAGGTCGACCGGGGCGTCGTGACCGTGGGTGGCGACCACGGCGACGTAGGCCTTCCCGGCGAGGCAGCGCGCCTGCGCGGTGACGGTGACGGGCAGCTCGGGCTCCGGACCGCCCGTGCCGGGGTCGTCCGCGAACGCCCGCCACTCGGTGACCGCCACCGCGGAGTAGGTCGTCCCGTTCCCGTTCGCCGAGAAGGTCGCCCGCAGGCGCGACGTGGTGACGGGGTCGAACGTCACGGTGTTGAACGCGGTCGTGCTCGTGCCGTACCCGGAGGGGTTCGCTACCGGGACCCACGCCTGCGCCGCCTCGTCCCAGTACTCGAGCACCCAGGAGTCCGGACGGACGACGCCGTCGCCGCTGCCGGGGTTCGAGTCCCGCCAGAACTTCAGCTCGGCGCCCGTGAGGCGGATCGGTCGCGACCAGTCGTACCGCACCCACTGGGTCGCGGGCCGGGCACCCGACCAGGTGCCCCAGATCTGGGCCTGGCTCGGGTTCGCCGGGTCGGCGTCGTCGTGGAGCGCGCCGACGCTGTTCCACCCCGCGGTGTACGACGCGCTCGCCGCGGCGATCGGTGCGACGTTGCCTGTGAGGGGCCCGGAGACGTCCGCGGGGACGGTCACGACCTTCGGCGTCTCCGCGTTGCCCGCGACGTCGACCGCCCGGAACGACACCCGGTGCTGGCTCGCGTCCGGGGCAGCCACCGGGCCGGCGTAGGTCTGCCACGCGCCCGTGCCGATCGCGTACTCGACGCGGGCGACGCCCGACGTCGCGTCGGTCGCGGTGACCGTCACCGTCCGCGCGGCCTCGTCGAGCACGCCCGCGCTGACGGGCGCCACCCGGTCGATCCGGACGTCGAGCGCCGCCTCGTCCGAGACGTTCCCCGCACGGTCTGCGGCCGTCGCGAGGACGCGGTGCTCGCCGTCGCCCGTCACGGCGACCTCCGTGGTCCGCGCCGGCTCCGTGCTGACCGGGGCGCCGTCGTCCACACGCGTGGTGAGGACCACGCGCCCGCCCGAGTCGTCGGCGCCGTCGACCCGGACCCGGACGTCGGAGCGGAACCAGCCGTCGCTGCCGGCGCTGCCCAGCGGCGTGAGCGTCACGGTCGGCGCGGTCTCGTCGCCCTCCGCCGCCTCGGCCGGGATCACGGTGACCTCCGTGCTCACGCGACCGCCCGCGTAGCCGAGCACGGACCCCTCGACCGCGAAGGTGCCGGGCGCGGCGACGTCGTCGGCGGTGACCACGTCCCAGAAGGCGGGGACCTGGAGGGTCTCGCCACCCGCGAACGTCACCGGGACCGTGCCCGGCAGGGCGGTCTCGCCGACCTCCACCGTCACCCCGGGCGGGTCGACGGCGGCGGGCTGCTCGGCGAGGACCTTCCACTCCTCGACGGCCACGGCCGAGTACGTGCTGCCGTTCGTCGAGGCGTCGAGGACGGCGCGCACCTGCGTCGTCGTGACCGGGTCGAACGTCGTGTCCTGGAAGCCGCTCGTACCGGTGCCGTAGGCGCTGGGGTTCGGCACGTCGACCCACGCGCCGCCGTCGGAGGCGTCCCAGTACTGGATGCGCCACGACGCGGGGGCGGCGACACCGACGCCCGTGCCCTGGGGCTGGTCGTTCCAGAACTCGATCTGCGAGCCGGCGAGGCGCATCGGCCGGTCCCACGTGTACTGGACCCACTGCTGGGGCGGGTTGCTGCCCGTCCAGGTGCCCCACATGTCCGGGGGCAGCGGGTTGGGCCGCACGATCTCGTCGTTGAGCGCCTTCTTCCAGTACTGCGTGGGGACGGGCTCGTTCGAGACCGTGACCGTCGCCTCCTGCGCGACGTTCGCGCGAGGCGTCGTGTCCTTGACCGGGGCGGGCGTCGTGACGACCGGCTTCATGCGCGGCGGCGACTGCGTGTCGTCCCACTCGACGCGGTCGATCGCGACCGAGCGCCGGAAGTGGTTGCCGCCCTCGGCGTCGGCCGTGTGGTACGCGATCCACCACTCGCCGTCGAACTCGAGGATGCCGGGGTGGCTCGTCGTCGACGACACCGGCGCGAGGACCGTGCCCCGGTAGGTCCACGGCCCCTGGGGGGTCGACGCCGTCGCGTACGCGATGCACGCGTGGTAGTTCGCCGGGGTGCACGCCGACGTCGGGCCCGCGTTGTTGCCCGCGTACGCCAGGTAGTACGTCCCGTCCCGCTCGAACGCCCACGCCGCCTCGAAGAAGCCCGTGAGCCCGGTGACCGTCCGGACCTGGCCGACCGGGGTCTTCATGTCCTGCGCGAGCTCGAGCATGCGCAGGTTCGAGAAGCTGCCCCACCACACGTAGACGCGGGCGTCGTCGCCCTCGCCGTCCACGAGGACCGTGGGGTCGATGTTGTGGATCGTGTTCGGGGTCGGGACCCTCTGGGAGATGATCGGCGCGCCGACGTGGTCGGCCCACGGGCCCGTCGGGGAGTCGGACACGGCGACGCCGATGCCGAACGCGTCGCTCGCGGGGCTGTTCGCCTCGTTCACGGGGACGTACCAGTAGTAGCGCCCGTCGACGCCCTGGACGACCTGCCCCGCGTACGCGCGGCCCGGCGTCGCCCACTCGAACACGTCCTCGGGCCGCATGAGCGACGGGTGGTGCGTCCACTCCCCCGCGTCCACGTCGCTCGTCACGAACGCGCCCCACTCGTTCATGACGAAGTCGTTGCGCGTCGGGCCGGCCTCGTCGTGGCCGGTGTAGACGTAGAGCGCGTCCCCGTCCGTGTCGTTGCCGGGTGCGCCCGCGGGGACGACGAGCGGCGCGGGGTCGGCCGAGTAGTAGCTCCCGTCACCGAGGATCGGGTTCTCGGTGCTCGTGAACGTGTACGGGTCCGCGGCGGCCGCCGGGGCCGCGGTCGCGGCGATCCCGGTGAGCGCCAGCCCGGCGCTGAGCACGCTCGCGAGCGCTCGTCTCGCTCGGTCCCCGCCGTGCGACGGTCGGGCGGTCGGTCTGTCGGTCATGGCCTGGTCTCCTGACGATCGGGCCGCGCGGCGCGGCCTGCGGGTCCTGCGTGGAGGTCGTGCGCCCCGGGAGTTCCCTCGGCCCCCGGGGCGCACGGTCGTGGAGCCCGTGCCGGCGGGCAGGACGTGCCGGGTGCGCGGCCGGCCGACGGTGACGCCCCCGCGAGCGGGGGTCGGACGCGTCACCGCCGTCGTCGCGGCACCGTCGTCGCGCGCGGGGTGGCGGTCGTGACGGGCGGGCCGACGGCGCCGCGCACCTCGGCGGTGCGGCGTGCGGGCCGTCGTCGCGCTCGCGTCGTCACGGGCGTGCACCTCTCGTCGTCGAGCCGGTCGTCCGGTGCCGACCATGCCACACCCGGAAACCAGATCGCAATGGTTTTCGGTGGGAGTTCGCGTGAGGACCGCAGCGCACGGACCTCGCCGCTGCGCGCAGGGATCGAGGAACCGCGGGATGTCGCGCGAGAGCACGTCACGGCCGCGTCGGGGCCGAGGTGCGGGAGAGAAAGTCAGCCGACCCGGTTTTCGGACTGCGGCCCGTGCTCGTGGTGGCGCTCCGCACGCACGCGGGCACGCGTCGTGGCGATGGAGACGAGAAGACCGACCACGACGAGGTCGAGCACGATCTGGATCATCGCCACGATCTTCGCCCCCTCGCCGACCGGGTGGACGTCGCCGTACCCGACGGTCCCGAGCGTCACCACGGCGAAGTACAGCGCGTCCGTGCGGTTCGCGATGCCGACGAACTGGTCGGCCATGAGGTAGTAGGCGAGCGCGAAGAACGTGACGATCGGGAGGAGCAGCCCCATCACCGACTGGACCCGGACGCTCGGCGTCCCCCAGGCGCGGAGCTGACGGCGCACCTGGACCACGAGGAGCGCGCACAGCAGCGCCAGCCCGACGCCGAACGCGACGAGCTGGACGACCTCCGGGGCCTCGTCGGTCGGCAACGGCACCCCGTAGTAGACCGTGAGGCACGCCGTCGTGGACGCGGCCGTGAGGATGAGGGTCCACCACGGGCTGTCGTGCGGGAGCCTGCGCATGCGCCCAGCATCCCGCGCGGAGGCGCTCTCGTCGCGGCGTCGCGCCGGTGTCGGCGGTCGTGGCTAGGTTGGGGCGTGTGACGTCGTCGACCACCGCCGCCCGCTCCGGGGCCGCCAAGCGAGCCCGCCCCGCCTACCGCTGCTCCGAGTGCGGCTGGACCACGGCGAAGTGGGTGGGGCGCTGCGGCGAGTGCCAGGAGTGGGGAACGGTGACCGAGGACGCCCCCGCGGCCTCGGGTCCCCGCACGACCGCCGTCACGCCGACGCGCTCGCCCGCCCGCCCCATCGGGGAGATCAGCGTCGAGGCGGCGCGCGCGACCCCGACGGGCGTCTCGGAGTTCGACCGCGTCCTCGGCGGCGGCATCGTGCCGGGCGCGGTGGTCCTGCTCGCCGGGGAGCCGGGGGTGGGCAAGTCGACCCTGCTCCTCGCGGTCGCGAGCAACGTCGCGGCCGGCGGGTCGGACCTGCCGACGGTGCGCCCGGTCGGCGAGCGCGCGACCGAGGGCGCCCGCCCGGCCCCGACGCCGCGGCGCGTCCTCTACATCACGGGCGAGGAGTCGGCCGGGCAGGTGCGGCTTCGCGCCGAGCGCGTCGGCGCCCTCGCGCCCGGCCTGCTCCTGGCGTCCGAGACGGACCTCGCGACCGTGCTCGGCCACATCGAGGCGACCGAGCCGGACCTGCTCGTCGTGGACTCCGTGCAGACCATCGCGTCCGCCCAGGTCGAGGGGGCGCCCGGCGGTGTGAGCCAGGTGCGCGAGGTCGCGGCGTCGCTCATCGCGGCGGCGAAGGCGCGCGACCTGCCGGTCGTCCTCGTGGGCCACGTGACCAAGGACGGCTCCGTCGCCGGGCCGCGCACGCTCGAGCACCTGGTCGACGTGGTGTGCCAGTTCGAGGGCGACCGGCACTCGCGCCTGCGGCTCGTGCGCGCCGTGAAGAACCGCTACGGCCCGACGGACGAGGTCGGCTGCTTCGACCTCACGGAGAACGGCATCGTCGGCCTCGCCGACCCGAGCGGGCTGTTCCTCTCGCACACCGGCGCCGGGTCGCCCGGCACGTGCGTCACCGTGACGCTCGAGGGGCGGCGCCCGCTCGCGCTCGAGATCCAGTCGCTCGTCGTGCCCAGCTCGCTGACCAACCCCCGCCGGACCACGAGCGGGGTGGACTCGAGCCGCCTCGCGATGATCCTCGCCGTCATGCACCGCCATGCGGGCGTCCGGCTCGTCGACCAGGACGTGTACGCGTCGACCGTCGGCGGCGCCAAGGTCACCGAGCCCGCCGCCGACCTCTCGATCGCTCTCGCCGTGCTCTCCGCGCGCGAGGACGAGGCGCTGCCGCAGGGCACCGTGGCGTTCGGCGAGGTCGGCCTCGCGGGCGACATCCGCCCCGTCACGGGCCTGGACCGCCGCCTCGCCGAGGCTGCGCGCCTCGGCTTCACGCGCGCCGTCGTGCCGCGGGGGTCGTTCCCGCGACCCGTGGAGGGCATGACGATCCTCCCCGCGCGCCACCTGGGCGAGGCCGTCGAGCTCGCGCGGACCTGAGGACGCTGCCAGGGGCGGTCAGCCGTCCGACCGCCCGCCGGCGAGCGCCCACCACTGGAGCAGCATGATGGTCTTGCCGTCGACGATGCGACCGTCGCCGACCATCGCCAGCGCGTCGTCGAGCGCGAGCTCGACGACCTCGATGTCCTCGCCCTCGGCCGCCACCCCTCCGCCCGCGCCCGTGCGGTCGCGCGGGGTGTAGGAGGCCGCGAAGAAGTGCACCTTCTCGGTGACGGACCCCGGGCTCATGTAGGCGGTGAAGACACGCGCGACCGGCCCGACGGTCACGCCCAGCTCCTCGGCGACCTCGCGCCGGATCGCGGTCTCGGGGTCGTCGTCGTCCAGCAGTCCGGCGGCCGTCTCCAGGAGCATGCCGTCCTCGTGGTCGTTGACGTACGCCGGGAACCGGAACTGCCGCGTGAGCAGGACGGTCGACCGCGCGGCGTCGTGGAGCAGGATGGTCGACCCGTCCCCGCGGTCGTACGTCTCGCGCTGGAGCGTCTGCCAGCGCCCGTCGCGGCGCCGGAGGTCGAAGGTCGTGCGGCGCAGCACGTGCCACCCCTGCGACGTGAGCTCGACGTCGCGGACGACGACGTCCGGGTTCCGCCGCAGCCCGCGACCTGTCCGGTCGAGTCCCGTGCGGCCGCGGTGGTCGGGCACGTCGACCCCGGGGACGCCGCTCACCGGGCGCTCGCGGCAGAGGTCTCGACGCGGCGGGGCAGCTCGGAGACGTCGTGGTAGACGGGGAGGCCACGGGCCGTGGCGATCGCGACGTCCTGGTCGGCCCCTGCCGACTCGCCGGGCAGGCGCAGCACGGCGTCGCAGTGCTCCAGGAGGCGCTGCGCGGTCGGGTAGAGCACGTCCGCCGCCAGGTCGTCGTCCACCGTGGCGCCCGCCGAGCGCAGGATGGGGAGCGCGACCCACTCGCCGATCATGGGGACGTGCCCCGCGGCGAAGACGGGCCAGGCCGCCTCCTCGAGGCGGCGCAGGTTGGCCGCCATGGCGGCGTGGTCGCCGTCGGTCCCGGAGCGGTAGGGGCCGGCGATGAGGACGAGCAGGGGTCGGGTCATGCCTCTAGAATAGGCATGAACGTGCATCATCGAGAATAAACGAGGAGAACCATGCTGGCCGCCGAGAGACGTGACCTCCTGCTCGCGACCCTCCGCCGTGACGGCAAGATCGTCGCGAAGACCGCCGCGGCGGAGCTCGGGCTCTCGGAGGACAGCATCCGCCGGGACCTGCGCGAGCTGGCCGCCGAGGGGCTCTGCCAGCGTGTGTACGGCGGGGCGCTGCCGGTCTCGCCCGCGGTCGCCGACTACGCGGGACGCCGGCAGGTCGCCGTCGCGGGCAAGGAGCGGGTCGCGTCCGCCGCGGTCCGCCTGATCGACCCGGGGAGCACCGTCATCCTCGACGGCGGGACGACTGCCCTCGCCGTCGCGGCGGCACTGCCGCCGGACCTGCGGTGCACGGTGGTGACCCACAGCCCGACGGTCGCGACGGCGCTCGTCGAGCACCCGGTCGCCGACGTGATCGTCCTCGGCGGCCGGCTCTTCAAGCACTCGGCGGTGACCAGCGGGGCCGCGACGGTCGAGGCCGCCCAGCGCGTGTCGGCCGACCTGTTCCTGCTCGGCGTCACCGGCATCCACCCGGAGGCCGGGCTCACCACGGGCGACCCGGACGAGGCGGCGACGAAGCGGGCCCTCGCCGCGCGCGCGGCGGAGACGTACGTGCTGGGCTCGTCGGAGAAGGTCGGGGCCGCGTCGCCGTTCCGCGTGGTCGGGTTCGACGACGTCGCCGGCGTCGTCACGGACGCCGACCCCGCGTCGGACGTCGTGCGTGCGCTCAGCGAACGGACCCGCGTGCTCCCCGCCTGACGACGTCGGAACGTGCAGGAACGTGCAGGCTGCGACCTGGCCCGTACCCGCCGACGCACAGGGCGACGACCGTCGTGGCCGCCGCGAGCAGCGTGGCGAGCACCATGTGGGCTCCGACCGCCAGGACGGGCAGCCCGTGGCGCGCCTGGTACAGGCCCAGCAGCACCTGGACGCCCTCCAGCGCGAGGAGCGCGAGGAGCCAGCCGCGGACCGGCATGCGGCGCACCCACGCCACCACGGTGAGCGCCGCGGTGACGGCCACGAGCACGTAGCTCGGCCAGGCGTGCACGTGCTGCAGGAGGGTCGCGTCGAACCCGTTGCGGCCCGCCTGCAGGTCGCCCGAGTGCGGCCCCGCCCCCGTGGTGAGGACACCGAGGAGGATCGTCACGACCGCCGTCGCCACGAGGACCGCGGTCACGGCCCGGAACGCCGCGGGCGCGCGACCCGTCCCGTCGTCCGCGGGGACGACTCGGAGGCGGAGGAGGAACGCCGCGCACACGCACGCGAGCGCGACCGAGGCGACGTAGTGGAAGCCGACGACGAACGGGTTGAGCCCGGTGAGCACGGTCACCCCGCCCACGAGCGCCTGGGCCACGACGCCCAGCACGACCGTGCCCGCGAGCAGCGCGAGGTCCCGGCGCTCACGACGCACCCGGACGACCAGGAGCAGCACGACCACCGCGGCGACGCCGACGACGCCGGCCAGCGTGCGGTTGCCGAACTCGATGAGCCCGTGGACGCCCATCTCCGGGGTGCTCACGAGCGAGTCGGGCGTGCACAGGGGCCACGTCGGGCAGCCCAGGCCGGACGACGTCAGCCGGACGGCTCCGCCGGTCGCCACGAGGAGCACCTGGACGGCGAAGGAGACCCACGCCGCCACGACGACCCGCCGGTCCAGCCGGTCGGGCAGCCGTCGCCACCACCGCCGCAGCACGGGCTCCGCGACCTCCGCCCGGTCGGCCACCCGCTGCTCCGCGCTCACCGACCCACCGAGCCCAGGAACGGCACGACCGCCTCGGAGATGCGCTCCCGCGCGTCGTCGGCCGAGATCGTGGGGGTCCCGTCGCCCGGCTGCGCGCCGTAGTCGCCGAACTGGGCGTGCGTCGCGCCGTCGATGCGCACGCGCTCGGCGCCGGGCGGCAGGAGCGCCCGCGAGGACGCGATCGACTCCTCGTCGACGAGGCCGTCCTGCGTGCCCGTCACGGTGAGGGCGGCCAGGTCGGCGCGGCCGGAGAGGTCGCCGAGCGGGCAGTACGACGCGAGGAGGACGAGGGCGCGCACCTCCTCCGACTCGGCGTACGTGCACGCCCGGACGCCACCCATGCTGTGCCCGCCGACGGCCCAGGCGTCGACCTCGGGGGCGAGCGCCGTGAAGGCCTCGAACGGTCGGCGCTCCAGCAGCGCGAGGTGGAGGAACGGCTCGACGAGGACGACCGTCGTGCCCTGCGCGGCGACCTCCTGGAACGTCGCCGCGTACGCCTGCGGCTCGACCTTGGCCCCCGCGAGGAACACGAGGCCGCTGCCGTCGCCCTCCCCGGCGGGCCGGAGGACGACGACGTCGCCGCGGTCGTCCAGGCGGACGCGAGGGTCCTCCTGCACGGCGGCGAGACCCGCCGGCTCGGCGGCGAAGGTGTCGTCGGCCCACACGAGGAAGGCACCGACCGCGACGACGAGCAGGCCGAGCAGCGTGAGCGCGACCGTCACGAGCACGCGGCGGACCCGGGACCGACGGGGTGCCGGCGGCGTGGCGGGGGAACGGTCCGGCGGAGCGGCGGCATCGTCGAGAGCGTGCTGCGCCGGGGGCGCGAGCGGAGAGGGCATGGGGCGGCTCCGGGGAGGGTGGATGGTACGGCTACCGTAGCATCTCGCTTGTAGGCTGATCCGATGAGCCAGCACCCCGACGCCCGACCGGCGCTGTCGGTCCACCTGCTCCGGGACCTCCAGGACGCGATCGGCGAGGCCACCTCCGCCCTGGCGCACCGGCTGCGGATGAGTGCCACGGACGCCGCCGCCCTCGAGCACGTCGCGCTGGCGGACCAGCCGCTGGGCCCCGGGGAGCTCGGCGCACGGCTCGCCGTCACGCGCTCGTCGGCCACCGAGGTCGTGGACCGGCTCGCGCGCGCCGGGCACGTCGAGCGCGTCCGGGACGAGACGGACCGGCGCCGGTACCGCCTCGAGCCCACCCCGGCCGCCCGGTCGCGCGTCCGCGCCGAGCTCGACCCGCTCCGGCGTTCCCTGGACTCCGCCGCCGACGGCTTCTCGCCCGCGCAGCAGCAGGTGATCGCCGCGTACCTGCGCGCGGTGACCTCCGCCTACCGCTCCTTCGCGGCCACGCCGGACGGGGCCCCGGAGTCTCCCCGCCCCCACCGGTGACCACCGGGCGGCGCGGGCGAGCGCCGTCCGGCGCGTCGAGACCGGATCGTGACCGGATTGTGGCCCGCTGCCGCGGGTTCCCGGGGGTGGAAAAGGGCTCACAGCGTAGGATTCGTCCGTGGCCAACTCCCCTGCGCACCCCGACGAGATGCTCCGGGAGACCCTTGCCGCCGTGGCGCCCGGGACCGAGCTCCGTGACGGTCTCGAACGCATCCTCCGCGGCCGGACGGGCGCGCTCATCGTGCTCGGCCTGGACAAGGTCGTCGAGGAGATGTGCTCGGGCGGGTTCGTCCTCGACGTCGGCTTCTCCGCGACGCGCCTGCGCGAGCTGTCCAAGATGGACGGCGCCGTCGTGCTCGACCGCGACGCGAACCGCATCCTGCGTGCCGCCGTGCAGCTCCTGCCGGACCCGACCATCGAGACGACCGAGTCCGGGACGCGGCACCGCACCGCGGAGCGCGTCGCCAAGCAGAGCGGGTTCCCGGTCATCTCGGTGAGCCAGTCCATGCGGATCGTCGCCCTGTACGTCGGCGGCCAGCGCCACGTCCTCGAGGACTCCGACACCATCCTGTCGCGTGCCAACCAGGCGCTCGCGACGCTCGAGCGCTACCGCGCCCGCCTCGACGAGGTGTCCGGCACGCTGTCCGCGCTCGAGATCGAGGACCTCGTCACGGTCCGCGACGTCTGCGCGGTCGTGCAGCGCCTCGAGATGGTCGCCCGCATCTCCGAGGAGATCGCCGGCTACGTCATCGAGCTCGGCACCGACGGCCGGCTCCTCGCGCTCCAGCTCGACGAGCTCATCGGCGGCATCGGCTCGGACCGCGAGTTCGTCATCCGCGACTACGTGGACCTGGGTCGCAAGGACCGCTCGCTCGCCGACGTCCAGAAGGCGCTCGGCGGCCTCGACTCCACGCAGCTGCTCGACCTCGGCCAGATCGGGCGCGTCCTCGACCTGCCGGGTGGCGGCGACGCGCTCGACGCCGCCGTCGCGCCGCACGGGTACCGCCTCCTCTCCAAGGTCCCGCGCCTGCCCGCGACGATCATCGACCGGCTCGTCGCCCACTTCGGCGGGCTGCAGAAGCTCCTCGCCGCGAGCATCGACGACCTCATGACCGTCGACGGGGTCGGCGAGCAGCGTGCCCGCGCGGTGCGCGAGGGCCTGTCGCGGCTCGCCGAGTCGAGCATCCTCGAGCGCTACGTCTGAACCACCTCACCGTCCGACCGACGAGCCCGCACGGAGGGGGACCGTGGACCACGTCGACGAGTGGTCGGCACTGGCCGACGCCTGGGCTCGCTGGTGGGCGCCCGCCGCCGCCCCGGCCCAGCGGGCGATCCTCGACGCCGCCGGCATCGGGCCGGGCAGCCGCGTGCTCGACGTCGGGTGCGGCACGGGCGAGCTCGTCGCCATGGCCCTCGCCCGCGGTGCCGAGGCGGCGGGGTGCGACGCGGCGGCCGGGATGATCGACGTCGCCCGCCGGCACGGCCCGGGCGCCGACCTGCGCGTCGCGCAGGCCGAACGTCTCCCCTGGTCCGACGACGCGTTCGACCTCGTCACGCTCGTCAACGCCCTCGCGTTCACCGACGTCGCCAAGACCCTGAGCGAGGTCCGTCGCGTCGGCGAGCTGGTCGGCGTCGCGACGTGGGCCGAGGACGCCCTCAACGACCTCACCGTGCTCGAGCGGGCCGTCGCCGGCGACGACCACGAGCCGAGCGACGAGAGCCGCGAGGAGGGACACCTCGGCGCGTTCCTGACCGAGCACGGCTTCACCGTCGTCGCGGAAGGGGTGTCGGACGCGCCGATGCCGCTCGCCGACGCCGACGAGGTCGTGGCCGCGATCATGTTCGGCGAGTCCGACGAGCTGCGCGCCGAGCTCCGCCCCGACGTCCTCGCCGCCGCCCGCCCCTTCCGCCGCCCCGACGGCTCCTACCTCCTGCGCAACACCTTCCGCTGGGCCCTGGCCCGCCGCTGACGCACTCCCGACCCCCGAGGGAGAACCGTGGTCGGGTCTCAGTCCCGCCTGGTCGGGTCCGCGGCGCGGGTGGCCTCGGTGCTCGGGGCTGCGGCGCCGTCGCCCCGGCCTCTCGGCCGTGGGTCCGAGGAGCGCCGCTCTGACGCCCCTTCGCATCAGAGCCCACCCCCACCGCTCGCACGTCGTCCCACCCGGGTCTCGTGGCCGGGCTTCGCCACCACTGGTCGTCGCCTACCTGCTGGTCGGTCGAGGTGCAGCGCTGGTTCTTGTGGCCGCCGACGGTCGGTCGCCCCAGCGAGAGGCGAACCCCACCACGCGGGCAGTCCCCAGGGTGAGCACAGACCAGGGTGGGACGACGCCGGGCGGGGTGGGTGGTGGTGCCGCGTCGTGGCGGGCCTGGCGGGAGCCGCGAGGAACGAGCGGCGGATGGTAGACGCGGCACCTCCACCCACCCCGCCCACCCGACGCAACCACGCGCCGTCAGGCACGACCACGGTTCTACTCCGCGCGACCAGGGCTCTACCTCGACGGGCCAGGGTTCTCCCTCGCGCAGACGGGTCTCGCCCCGGTCCGTGAGGACGGACCGGGGCGAGACGGGTGGGGGACGCGCGCTGCGGTCAGCCGCAGGTGGCGGCGTCGTACTGCGCGGCGGCGGTCGTCGACCTCCCCTCGGCGTCGGTGGCCACGACCGTGACCTCGCCGGCCTCGACCGACGTCGCCCGCGACGCGAACGACTGGTAGGCGTTCTTGCCGGGCTCGACGCCGTTGACGGTCTTGGTGCCGAACGGCGTGTCGAGGCGGACCGTGAGCGGCACCTCGTCGTCGTTCTGCGCGCGGACCGCGACGTACACCTTGCCGGCGAGGCAGCGGGTCTCCGCCGTGACGGTGACCGCCGGCCCGGCGGGGACGCCGTCGCCCACCGTGAGGGTGAGCGTCGTCGTCGTGGTGCCGGCGGTGCTCACGTAGTCCGGGAGGACGAGGTCGCCCCGGATCACGTAGACGCCCGGCGTCTCGACGACGGACTCGTCGTAGTCCCACTCGACACCGATCGCCTGGTTGTCGCGCGACCCGTCGTTGTACGAGACGAGGACCTTCGTGGGCAGCCACGGCTGTTCGCCGACGTCGACGCTCTGCTCGAACTGCTCGGCACCCTGGATCGAGATGCCACCCTGAGAGTTCTCCGGCCGCACGTACACCTGGGCCTCGGCGATGAGGCCGTAGGTCGTGTTGGTGCCGTAGACCGTGAACGGTTCGACGTTGGTCTCCGCCACCATGGCCGGCGTGATCGGCTGCCAGGTGAAGTCGACCGCCCCGCGGCGGCCGCTCGAGTAGACGACGTCGAGCGACGTCGGCAGCTCGGGCACCTCGCCCGTGACCGTGCGCAGGATCACCGGGCTCGCGACGGAGTCGACGGTGTCCCCGTTGACGCGCCACCGCAGCACACCGGTACCGGCACCGCCGGTCTGCACACCCGTGATGCGGACGCGCAGGTAGCTGGCCTCGACGGGCTCGAACTCGAGGTGGTTGTACGCGTTGCGCTGGAGCGCGCCCGCGTACGTCGAGCCCTCGGCCAGGGTGACGGGCGTCCAGTCGGTGCCGTTCTGGGAGTGCTCGACCGTGTAGGTGTCCGCGCGCGGCATGCGCGTCCCGCCGTTGTCGTCGTACCAGTAGATGTCGGTCGAGGCGAGGAGCACCGGCGACTCCCAGGCGTACCGGATCCACGCCGCGGTCTGCGCGCTCGTCCCGTTCGCCGGCTGGCCCCAGGTGCCCCAGCCGTTGCCCGCGCCCGGGTTCGAGCTCGCGGGCGTCGAGGACTCGTTGACGCGCAGCGGGTTCTCCCACGACGCCGACCCGCTCGTCGTGATCGTCGCGAGCGCGCCGAACTCGGCGGACGTCGCCTTCTCGGTGAGCTCGACCTCGACGTCGCGCTCGGTCGTGAGCTCGCCGTCGGACGCGGTGAGCCGGAAGGTGTACTCCCCCGCGGCCGTGCCGGTCACGGTCGTGGTGAGGGCGTCGGCGTCGCCGAAGATGACGCTCGCGCCGTCGGGTGCGGCGACGGTCGTCCACCCGGAGGTGAGCGTCCCGTCGTCGGGGATGCCGTCGTCGGTCACGGTGCCGACGAGCGTCGTGGACAGGTTGCCGTCCTTCGACCGGTCGACGTTCACGGTGACGGTCGGGGCGTCGTTGACGACCTCGGGCACCTCGCG
The DNA here is from genome assembly GCF_049913115.1 of Cellulosimicrobium sp. E-16. Taxonomy (NCBI): domain Bacteria; kingdom Bacillati; phylum Actinomycetota; class Actinomycetes; order Micrococcales; family Promicromonosporaceae; genus Cellulosimicrobium; species Cellulosimicrobium sp. E-16. The sequence goes on along the minus strand of NZ_CP183974.1, from coordinate 1,082,220 downwards.
ACCGGAGTCGAAGACCTGGATCTCCGAGATCGCCGTCCAGTACGACGGCGTGTTCGTGAACGCGACGCGGACCTTGTCGGTCGTCACGGCCTCGAAGAGGACCTCGTTGAACTTGGGGCCGGGGATCTTCGGTGCCTTGAACGCGTCCGGCACCGAGGTCCAGCCGCCCGCGCCGTCGGGCACCTGGATCGAGTACCGCAACGGCTCGCGATACCCGCCCGCCTGCCGGTCGCTGACGAACCAGACCTTGACGTTGTCGAACGTCGTGGGCTCGCCGAGGTCGAGCTCGATGTAGCCGGTGTCTCCCTCCGTGCCGTAGTTGCCCCAGTAGGGCTCGTTGACGGTGGTGCCGTCGGTGACGGCGGCGAGCGACACGGGTCGCTCGGTCTCCTTGATCGCGCCCGGCGTGTAGTTCATCGAGCCCGTGCTCCAGCCCGGCGTGTGGAACTGCCGCCACGGCGTCGGGCGCGCTCCCTGCTGGGTGGCCGACGACGACAGCTCGGCGCCGCGCGCGAGGTTGCCCGCGTCCTCGGTGAGGTCGATGCCGGCCGTCTTGAGGTAGGACACGACGCGCTCGTCCTCGATCGGGGTGTCGACCGCGGTCGGCAGGTCGGCACCCTCGTCCGCGACGACCTCGACCGCGAGGCCCTCGTCGGACTCGACGACCTCGTTGGACGCCGGGTCGTAGACGAACCGGCCGAGACCGTCGGCCGCGGCCTTGCGCTCGCCGTCGACGAACAGGCTGTAGCCCGCGCCCAGCCCGTAGTGCGAGCCGTCCTCGTCCCAGACGATCGTGACGTCCTTGCCGTGGTACCGCAGGTTGTTGACCATGAAGTGGTCGTACCCGAGGTCGATCGGCCACAGCTCGATCTTGTCGTCGGACCGCGGCTGGATGCCGCCCATGTCCTCGACGTAGATGTAGTTCATGTTGCCGAGCATCACGTGGTTCGGGTTGTTGCGGTTGAACGTCTGCGTGCTCGCGTTCCAGTTCGAGTAGTACTCGGCCTGGTTGGGGACCAGCGCGTTGCCGTTCGGGTAGATGCTCCACGCCATCCAGTCGAGCAGCTTGGCCGCGTACTCCGGCGTGACGTACGTGTGGTCCGGGTCGTAGTGCCGCAGCGCGGACCGCACGCCGCGGTACTGGACCGTGAAGTTGATGTTCGAGAAGTTGTTCGAGCCACCGATCCCGAACTTCGCCCGGTCGTACTGGTTGGCCGTGTAGAACGGGAAGATCGGGAAGTTGTCGCCGTACCGCAGGAACCGGAACCCGTCGACGTACTTGTCGGCGTCCTCGACGGGGATGAGGTTCTCGGCGTAGACGTCGTAGAGGTTCGACTCCTTCGCCGGGATCAGGTCCCGCTCCGCCTGGCTGAGCGGGTTCTGGTTCCCGCCCGACGTCGCGCCGTGCGACGTGCCCGCGAGGAACATGCGCGTCTCGTCGCTCCACAGTCGGCCCAGGATCGCGTCCCGGATCTCGTCCGCCGTGTCACCCATCTCGGCGACCTTCGCCGGGTCGGCTCCCGCCATCGCGTAGAGCTGGCGGGCGGCGTCGAACGCGCCCCACACGTACGCGGACTCGGGCCGCTCGATCGTCCGCGCGCCCGGCGCCCCCGCGTTCACCTTGGGGTACCCGAAGCTGATCGCGTCGGAGTCGTTGCCGGGCATGTAGTTGGTGTCGTACGCGATGAGCTTGTCGTCGTTGCCGTCGTAGTGCTCGAGCTGCCCCGTGCCGTCGCCCTCGAAGTATGTCGCGAAGCGCTCGGCGACCGCCGGACCGCCGCCGTGCACGTTGTACGCCTCGAGGCCCGCCGTGCCGAGGTACTGCGAGTAGTGGTTGTTCCAGCTCGTGTGGCCGGGGCTGTCGAGGAACGCGGAGGACCCGGAGAGCTCGCCGATGTTGAGGATCTGCCCGTAGCCCAGGTACGGGTTGCGGATCCACTTGGTGTCCTGGAGGTGCATGGGCTGCGTGAGCGCCACCGAGTTCTGGTAGAGGTTCACGCCCTCGATCGTCGTCGGGTACTGGTAGACGTAGCCCGGCTCGTTCGCGTCCAGGCTGTTGTACCGCTCGCCCCACCAGCGGTAGACGATCGCCTTCTCGATCGCGTCGTCGGGCACGTCGATGTACGGGATGTCCTGGGCCCACTGGCGGTTGAACGCCGTGACGCCGGTGCGGAACGCGTCGGCCGGCGACAGCTCGGCGTACTCGTGGAAGCTCTCGACCGACTCCGGGAGCGTGTCGCTGGACAGCACGCCGAGCACGGACAGGTCGACGGAGCCGCCCGCGGGGACCGTGACCTCGCGGTCGAGGTTGGTGCCGACGCGCTCGAACCCGGGTGCCTTGAGCCCGACCGTGACGTCGGACCACGGGGTGTCGACCAGGCCGTTGTTGGCCCCGCTCGTCAGGGTGCGCGTCCCGGTGAGCTCGTCGGCCGAGTCCGTGGACGTCGTCGCGAGCGGCGACGCGGCACGCACCGTGAACGTCACGTCGCTCGTGCCGGCGTTGGTGAACGTGATCGCCGACAGCGCCACGTTGTCGTACGTGATGAGCTTCTTGAGGTCGGCGGTGACACCGGTCGACCCGACCGTGTAGCGCGCCTTCGCGTGGCTCGGCGCGTTGAAGCGCTGCGCCCCGACCTCGGTGATCGTCTGACCGGGCACGGTCACGGTGTAGAGGTTGCCGAGGTTGTTCGGCCCGCCCGCGAACGCGGAGCCCGCGAAGCCCATGACCGCCCAGTTGCTGCCGCCGCGCAGGTAGAGCGACCGCCCGCGCGTCTGGAGCACGGTGTTGCTCGCCGTCCCGCTGACCCCGAGCACGCGGTCGAGGTAGTAGTCGGTGCCGCCCGCGGCCAGGTCCTTCTCGAAGATCGACCCGTGCATCGAGCCCGCGGTCCACGGGACGCCCGGCTCGAGCGCCGCGGCGACCGGACCCAGGTTCGTGTAGACCGGGTCACCGATGTCCATCGAGTCCGTCGTGCCGTCGGTGTAGACACCGACGTCGCTCTCGTTGCCCGGCACCACGTCGGCCTGAGCCGCCGGTGCCAGTGCGACGCCGGTGGCGGCCATCGCACCTGTCATCGCCGAGGCGACGACCCTTCTCCACGCTCTCCCCGACATCACCAAGTCCTCTCCATCGGGAACCGGAACAGGTTTCGGGACGACGGCGGGGCCCCACGTCGCGCGGGTGGACTGCCTCGTCCGCCCGCCCCGCTGCGGGACGCGTGACCCTGATCGTCGTACCGGCTCGCGCCGCCCCGCGGGCCGGTGGTGACCGGGACCGTCGGCCCCGGGTCCCTCCGCGGTGAGGTCGCCAGACGCGAGCCAGTCAACCAGCGCGCACCTCGGACCGCAATGGTTTTCGGTCTCGACTTTGGAGACTCTTCACCGGAGTCACGAACTCGCGCGGAGGCATGAATCGTTGGAAATACGTGCCTCTTAGGCTGTGCGACGGAATCTCACTCCAGCGGCAGCCGTTGTCCGCGCCCACCTTCCGAAAGCAACCATCCATCGGTTTCACTGGCTCGGAGCGCGGGAAGGAAGCGGTCACCGTCCTCGACGACCGGCTCCCCGGACCGGAGGGCTCGCGTCGTCACGGGATGACGAGACGGGGTCTGCGCGCCACCACGGCGTCCGGGCGACCCGGAAGAACCGGCTCGCCGACGAGGGTCGAGCACCGGTCGCGGTGGACCGCCGTCGCGACGAGCGGGCCGCTACGCGCCGTCGGCGGGCGGCGTCGTCTCCGCCGGATCCGTCTCCTCCGCCGGCGGGGCGGTCCCGTCGGCAGGCGGCGTCGTGCCGTCCGCCGGTGCCGTCCCGTCGGCCGGGGCGGTGCCTTCGGCCGGAGCGGTGGGCTCCGCCGGGTCGGGCGTGGGGGCGGGCGGCTCAAGGAGGGTGAACGTCACGGGCTCGCTCGTCGCTCCCTCGACCCCCGCGACGCTCAGGACCGCGGTGTACGTGCCCGGCCCCACCTCCGGCTGGTCGGGGGCGCACCCCTCGACCGAGCGGTGCCGGTCCCAGCGGACGAGCTTCGACGGGTCCTCGTCCCCCGTGCTCATGAGGAGCAGGCGCTCCGTCGTGCCGCAGTGCGCGGACGACCACACGAGCTCGTCCCCGGAGTAGATCTGCACCTGCCGCCCGGCGTCAGAGCCGTCGACGAGGCACGGCCGACCGCCGGACTGCCGGAGCGTGACGCTGAGCTGGACCGCGCGGCCTGGCTCGTACTCCGCCGCGCTCGTCGTGACGCCCAGCTCGAGGGACGCCGCCGTGCAGTCCTGCGGCGGGCCGGCGGCCTCGGGGGTCGGTGGCGGGGACTTGCCCTCCTGCGCCGTCTCGTCCCCGGCGAGCAGCGGCTGCACGGCCCGCACGACGACCTGGCCGAGCAGCACGAGCCCGACCACGAGACCCGCGAGCAGCGCGAGCGCGACGAGGCGGCGGCGGAGCAGGGCTCCGCGCGACGGGGCGCCGGGCCCGGTGCGCGGGCGGTCGCTCGGCCTCGGGGCGCGGTCGGTCCGCGGCGTGCTCACGGGGTCCTCCGGTCGTGCAGGTGCTGGTCGCGACCACGGTATCCGCGCCTGACGCCCGGCCCCGTGCTGCCGCGCCGACGAGCGCCCAGGTCGGGGCAGAATGGGTGTCCCCACGACCCGGGTCGGCACCTCGACCGTTCGGCTCGGCCGCTCGCCGACACGTCGTCGCAGGGCACGACCGACGACCGAGAGAGGGACCACCGTCGCCATGACCGCCCCGGCCGCGCGCCCGACCCGCCCGCCCGTCACCGCCCCCGGACGGGACCTCCACGCCGACCTGCGCGACGCCGTCGGGCGCTGGTTCGGGGAGACCGCGCGCGACCTGCCCTGGCGCGCCGCGGACCGCACCGCGTGGGGCGTGCTCGTGAGCGAGGTCATGCTCCAGCAGACCCCGGTGGTGAGGGTCGAGCCGGCGTGGCGGGAGTGGATGGCACGCTGGCCCGAGCCGGCCGACCTGGCGGCGGCGACGACCGCCGACGTGCTGCGCGCGTGGGGCCGGCTCGGCTACCCGCGGCGTGCGCTGCGCCTCCAGGAGTGCGCCCGCGCGATCGTCGAGCGGCACGGTGGGGAGGTACCGCGCGGCGAGGACGCCCTGCGCGCCCTGCCGGGCGTCGGCGAGTACACCGCCGCGGCGGTGACCGCGTTCGCCCACGGGCGGCGCGCGGTCGTCGTCGACACGAACGTGCGCCGCGTCCTGGCGCGGGCCGTCGGCGGGACCGCGCTGCCCGCGCCGTCGTACACGGCCGCCGAGCGCGCGACCGCCGCGACCGTCGCCCCGCCCGGGGACGAGGACGCCGTGCTGTGGGCCGCCGCGTCGATGGAGCTCGGCGCGCTCGTGTGCACGGCCCGGGCGCCGCGCTGCGGCGCGTGCCCCGTGCGGGACGCGTGCGCGTGGCGCCGCGCCGGGCGACCGGGCGACGAGCACGCGGCACGCCGGCGCACGCAGGCGTGGGCGGGCACCGACCGCCAGGTGCGGGGCCGGGTCATGGCCGCGCTGCGCGAGGCACCGGGTCCGGTGCCGCGCGGCGTCGTGGCCGAGGTGTGGCACGACGCCGCGCAGCTCGACCGCTGCGTCGCGAGCCTCGTCGAGGACGGGCTCGTCGAGCAGGTGGACGACCTCTACCGGCTCCCCGCCTGACGGGTCAGACGGTCGGCAGCCACACGCGCATCGTCGACGGGCCGCGGCCGGCCCAGTCGTGGTACGGCACGAGCCGGACGTCGACGGGGACCTCCGCCGGCACCTCGACCGGTACGGACCCGCGCGGGGCCCCCGTCCGCCCGGGCGCCCCGCCGCGGAGCGGCGTGTACGGCCAGGGGGCCGTCGTCGGGTCCACGAGCAGGCCCCGGACGACGGCGCGCCCGTCCTCCTCGCGCGGCGGCACGGCGACGTCGACGCGCAGGTCGGCGACGTCGCGCCCGCCCGGCAGGTCGACGGACTCCACGCACAGGACCTCGGGACCGCGCTGGACGGCGACGCACCCGCGCACGGCGTCCACGCGCTCGTCGGGCACGAGGAACCGCGGCGCGACGTCGAGGGCGAGCGTGACGACGCTGCCGGCGCGCAGGTCGGGCACCGCGACCGTGCCCGCGGGCACCTGGCGGGCCGGGCCGTCGTCGACCACGAGCAGCGCCGAGCCCGACCACGCAGGGACGCGCAGCGTGAGCGCCCAGCGCTCGGGCGCCTCGACGACGCGCACGCGCACGCGCCCGTCCACGGGGTAGCCGGTCTCGACGTCGAGCGCGACGGGCTCGCCGGACGGCAGCGTCGCGCGGACCTCGCTCGTCGCGTACTGGTGGAGCTGCACGCCGCCGTCGTCGACGGTGGCGAGGTAGCCGGCGAGGCTCGCGAACGTGCGCGCGACGTTGGGCGGGCAGCACGACACCTCGAACCACGGGGCGCGCAGCGACGACTCGGCGCGCTTGCTCACCTGGTCCGGCGCGGCGGGCTCGCCCGGGACGCGCTGGTGGAGCGTGTTCGCGTAGTAGAAGGCCCGGCCGTCGTGCGCGGGCGACGTCGCGACGACGTTGAACAGCGTGCGCTCGACCACGTCCGCGTACCGCGGGTCGCCCTGCGCGAGCAGGAGGCGCCACGCGACCATCACGGACCCGATCGACGCGCACGTCTCCGAGTACGCGCGGTCCGGCGGGAGGACGAAGTCCTCGCCGAACGCCTCGTCCTGGTGGTGCGAGCCCTGGCCCCCCGTGACGTAGGTGCGCGCGGCCTGCGTGCGTTCCCACTGCCGCGCGACCGCGGCGACGAGCTCGTCGTCGCCCGTCTCGACCGCGACGTCGACCGCGCCGGCGGCGAGGTAGTTCGCCCGGACCGCGTGGCCCCGGAACACGGTCGCCTCCCGCACCGGGACGTCGTCCTGGTAGTAGGAGCGGCCCCACTCGATGTCCGCGAGCGTGCCGTGCCCGCGCCGCTCGACGAAGAGCGCCGCCTGCCGCACGTACCGGGGCTCGTCGAGCGCGCGCCCGAGCTCCGCGAGCGCCACCTCGATCTCCGCGTGCCCGCAGACCCCCTGGATGCCGTCCGGGCCGAACGCCTCGCAGACGTGGTCGGCGGAGCGGCGCGCGACCTCGACGAGGAGGTCGTCCGGGTGCCCGGTGCGGGCCCGCGCGACGGCCGCCTGCAGGAGGTGGCCCTGCACGTAGAGCTCGTGGCCCCACTCGAGGTCGGTGTACCGCGCCGGCTGGCCGGGGTTGCCGAACCGCGTGCAGAGGTAGCCGTCCGGTGCCTGCGCCGCCGCGACCCGCTCCACGATCGCGGCGAACCGCCGCTCGAGCGCGTCGTCGGCGCGGCGGCCGAGCTCCCACGCCATCGCCTCGAGCAGCTTGTACACCTCGGAGTCGCTGAACTCCCGGCCCCGCCGGGTCGTCGCGACGTCGCCGCGCACGACGGCGTCGAAGTTCGGCAGCCAGCCCTCGGCCTCGAGCCAGTGCTCGATGTGCCCCAGGGTCGCGGCGCGGTTGACCTCCTGGCGCTCGGCCCAGAACCCGCCCGTGATGCGCACCTGCGCCAGCCCGAGCGGCTGCAGCCGCCCCGTCGCGGGGACGACCGGGCGTCCGCCGTCGGTCGGGCGGGCACCGGTCCCGGTCGTCCGGGGCACGGTCGGGGTCGTGGTCATGGCTGCACCTCCGGAGGCGGCGGCGCCGCCTCGTGGCTCGTCGGGTCGTTCGTGGGGTCGGTCCTCGGGGGCGCCGGACGGCGTCGCCCCGGCGGGCCGAGGAGCGGGGAGCGGGGCGTGGGTCGTCATCCCTTCAGCGCCCCGGACATGAAGCCGCGCACGTAGTGGCGCTGGAGCAGCAGGAACAGGACGACGCACGGCGCGGCGAGCACGACGACGCCCGCCTGGGTCGCGCCGTAGTCGACGATGCCCATGACCTGCTGGCGCATGTTGGCCACCGCGAGCGGCAGCGGCGCCTTGGTCGAGTCGGTGATGAGGATGAGCGGCGCGACGAAGTCGTTCCAGGCCGCGAGGAACGCGAACAGGCCCACGGTGATGAGACCCGGCTTCACGGCGGGGACGAGCACGCGGCGCAGCGCCCCGAACGACGAGCACCCGTCGACCATCGCGGCCTCGTCGAGCTCGCGCGGCACCGACTCGAACGAGATGCGCATCATGAACGTGGCGAACGGGAGCTGGAACATCGTGAGCACGAGCGCGAGACCCAGCAGCGAGTTCTGCAGGTGCAGCGTGTTGAGCAGCACGTAGAGCGGGATGAGCAGGGTCGCGTACGGGACCATGAGGATCGCGAGCGTCACGAGGAAGAGCACGTCGCGGCCGGGGAAGCGGAACCGCGCGAACGCGAACCCGCCCAGGAGCGACACCCCGAGCGTGAAGAGCACCGTGAGCCCGGAGACGACGACGGAGTTCCACAGGTACTGCCAGATCCCGGCCTGGTAGGTCGCGAGGGTCGCGTAGTTGCCGAACCCCCAGCCGTCCACCTGGGCGCTGCCCGGCTGCGGCGAGAACGACGCCACCCCGGCCCACACGAGCGGGAAGAGGAAGACGATCGCGAGCCCCCCGGTGAGCACCCAGTACGGGGTGCGTGTGAGGACGCCGGCGATGCGGGCGCGGGGCGCGGGCCGGCCGGGTCGCGCGGGGCGCGTCGCGGGGGCGGGAGCGGGTGCGGTGACGGCCATGTCACTTCTCCTCGGGTGCGCGCATGCCACGGACCTGCGCGACGTTGATGAGCACGAGGGCCGCGAGCACGATGATCGACAGCGCGGCGGCCACGCCCAGGTCGTTCTGCCCCTGGAAGGCGATGTTGTAGATGAGCTGCACCACGGTGATCGTGCTGTTGTCCGGACCGCCCTTGGTGAGGATGTAGAACTGGTCGAACGCGAGCAGCGAGCCGGTGACGCACATGATCGTGCAGAGGGCGAGCGACGGGCGCAGCAGCGGGAGCGTCACGCGGCCGAACGTCTGCCAGCGGTTCGCGCCGTCCATGCGCGCCGCCTCGTAGACCTCGTGCGGGATGCCCTGGAGGCCCACCATGAGCAGGAGCATGTAGAAGCCCGCGAAGCGCCAGACGATGAGGAACACCGTCGACCACAGCGCGCCCTCGGGCGACCCGAGGAACGACACCGGCTCGTCGACGATCCCGAGCCGCTCGAGCAGCGGCGAGATGGGGCCGACCTGCGGCGAGTACAGCGCGTAGAACAGCAGCGACGCGGACGCGAGGCCGAGCGCGCTCGGGACGAGGATCGACGTGCGCAGGAAGCTCTTCCACCGGCTCGACTCCTGGACCAGGAGCGCGAACCCGAGCCCCAGGCCGATGAGGAGCACGGTGGCGATCACCGTGTACTTGACCGTGAAGACGACGGAGTCCCAGAAGAACCGGTTCTCGACGGCGTCGCGGAAGTTGTCGGGGAAGTTGACGCCCCGGTTGCCCGCGAGCAGCGGCCAGTCGGACGCCGACATCTGGCCCACCAGCAGCACGGGGAAGATGAAGAGGACGAGCACGAACACCGCGGTCGGGGCGGCGTAGGCCCAGCCGCGGGCCGCCTGCGAGCGGCGCGGACGACGGCCGCGCCGCCTGATGGTCGGGCTCGCGGTCGCGGTGCCCCGGGGCGGCCGGTCGTCGCTCGCGGCGGGGCCCCGCGGCGCCGCGCCGTGGGGCACGGGCGGGGGCGGCGTCGAGGACGCGGACTGCACGGACATGAGAGGTCTCCTGGAACAGGGGTGAGGGAAGCCGGACCCGGCCCGCCGCCGCACGGTGGGCGCGGCGGCGGGCGCTGTGGTCACGCGGGGGTGGTCGTCACCCGGGGGTCACTGCGAGAGGACCGCGGTGATCTCCTCGTTGTCCGGCTCGATGCTCGAGCCGTCGCCGAACACCGCGTTGCGCACGAGCGTGAGCCACGGGCTGTTCGGAGCGTTGAACGCCTGCTGGAAGTTGCGCGCGACGGGCGTGCGGCCCTTGCTCGCGATCTCGTTGATCGTCACGACGCGCGGGTCGGCCGACGAGTACTCGTTGTCGACCAGGTCGGCACGCGAGACGACGTCGCCGTTCTTGGCGAGCACCTCGACCTGCGCCTCCTCGGACATCACCCAGGAGAGGAAGTTCCAGGCCTGGTCGGACTGCTCGCTGTCCTTGGAGATCCCGATGCCGTCGCCGCCGACGAAGGTCGACTCGCCGCCGCCCGGACCCGGGATCGGCGCGACGCCGACGTCCACCGTCTCGTCGGCGGTCGACAGGAGCGTCGCGGGGTACGGCATCACGCCGACCTTGCCCTCCTGGAAGGGGGCGACCCAGGTCGCGCCGGTCTCGTCGCGCGTGCCGGCGCCCACGGCGTCGGAGTCGACGAGGTCCTTGTACACGGCGTAGACGTCCTGCGCGGTGTCGCTCGCGAGGAGCGACTCGGTGCCGTCCGCGCTCAGCACGTCCTCGTCCGCGGCCCAGACCGACGGGAACCACGTGAACACGAGGCACCCGCCGCAGTTGCCGCCGAAGAACGTGCCGTCGACGCCGCCGCCGAGCGCGTCGACCGCCTTGGCCTGCTCCGCGAACTCCTCGAGCGACGTCGGCCCGGCCTCGGGGTCGAGGCCGGCCTGCTCGTAGAGGTCCTTGTTGTAGAAGAGGACCGAGATGTCGAGCACGAACGGGAGGACGTACTCCTGGTCCTCGTAGGTGCCGGCCTCGAGGTGGCCCTGGTTGATCTGGTCCGCGAAGTCGAGCTGGTCGATGCGGTCGGTGACGTCCTGGAACAGGCCTTGCTCGACCCAGTTCGGCACGTACACGATGTCGGCCGCGAAGAGGTCGGGCAAGCCCCCGCTCCCCGCGGCGGCGCCGACCTTCGCCACGTAGTCGTCGTTGGGGACGATCGTCAGCTCGACCTGGTTCTCGTGGCTCGCGTTGTACGCGTCCACGAGGAGGTTGGCCTGCTTCTCGAGCGGCGCGCGCGTCCACAGCGTGAGCGTGCTGCCGTCGTCGACGCCCTCGACGCCGCCCTCTCCCGTCCCGCCCGTCGCGGCGTCGTCGCCGCCGGATCCGGACCCGCCGCACGCGGCGAGCCCGAGCGCGACGAGGCCGGCGAGCGTCGTCGTGGCCACGAACCTCTTCCAGGAGGCCCCGCGGTGGTTCTTCATCTCGTGTCTCCTCGTACTCGTCTTCGAGCCGTTGCACCTGCGCCCCGTGCCCGCGCTGTGGGCGAACACGTTTTCGGTCCTCGTGTCGCGCTGCGGCGCGCTCCACGTGGCCGACCCTCCCCTCAGGCGGCTAGTGTTCGAGGTCCTGGCGTCGCCTGCGAGCCCCCTGCTCGCGACGTGCGTCGGAACCGAAACCAACCGAAAAGGTTTTCTGAATGTATGGCAGCGCGGTAGTCTCGTCAAGCACGACAGCGGGTTACAGTTCGATCACGGCTCGATCGTCGAGGGCGCAGCGCAGCGCACCGGCAGGAGGGGGAACGGCCTCATGACGACCCAGAGCGGGAGCGCCACGCCGCGCGCGGCGACCCTCACCGACGTCGCGCGCCTCGCGGGCGTGTCCATCGCGACCGCGTCCAAGGCGATCAACGGGCGCGACCAGGTCAAGGCGGAGACGCGCCTGCGCGTCCTGGAGGCCGCCGAGCGGCTGTCGTTCGCGCCCAACGCGCTCGCGCGGGGGCTGCTCAAGGGCCGCACCGGGACGGTCGGCCTGCTCACGAGCGACCTCGAGGGCCGCTTCTCGATCCCCGTGCTCATGGGCGCCGAGGACGCGTTCGGCGCGGGCCGCGTGTCCGTCTTCCTGTGCGACGCGCGCGGCGACGCGATCCGCGAGCAGCACCACGTCCGCGCCCTGCTCTCGCGGCGCGTGGACGGCCTCATCGTCGTCGGGTCGCGCACCGACCCCCGGCCCCCGCTCAGCGCCGACGTCCCCGTCCCGGTGGTCTATGCCTACGCGCCGTCGGAGGACCCCTCCGACGTCTCGATCACGGCGGACAACGTCGGCGCCGGCCGGCTCGCCGTCGAGCACCTGCTCTCGTGCGGGCGGCGCCGCGTCGCGCACGTCTCGGGCGACCCCGGCTACAAGGCCGCGCAGGACCGCGCGGCGGGTGCGGCGGCCGCGGTCGCCGCGGCCGGCCTCGAGCTCGTGGGCGGTCAGACGTTCTTCGGCTCGTGGAGCGAGGGCTGGGGACGCGGGGCAGCGCGCATGATCGTCGAGCAGCACGGCGACGTCGACGCCTTCTTCTGCGGCTCGGACCAGATCGCGCGCGGCGTGCTCGACGCGCTGCGCGAGCTCGGCCGGGACGTCCCCGGCGAGGTGTCGGTCATCGGGTTCGACAACTGGGAGGTGCTCACGACCAACGCGCGCCCCCAGCTCACGAGCGTCGACATGAACCTCGAGCGCCTCGGGCGCGTCGCCGCGCAGCGGCTCTTCGCCGCGATCGACGGGACGGTGCGCCCAGGGGTCGAGGAGCTCCCGTGCCGGGTCGTGACGCGCGCGTCGACGGTCCCGATCAGCTGACCGAGGCAGCGCGCTCCGGCACGTCGTCGAGGTCGAGCAGCATGCGCGTGTTGCCGAGCGTGTTGGGCTTCACGCGCGCGAGGTCGAGGAACTCCGCGACGCCGTCGTCGTGCGAGCGCAGGAGCTCGGCGTACACCTCGTGCGAGACGGGCGTCCCCTCGATCGCACGGAATCCGTGCGCCCGGAAGAAGTCGACCTCGAACGTCAGGCAGAACACGCGCCGCAGGCCGAGCGCGCGCGCCCTCGCCAGGAGCTCGACGACGAGCGAGTGCCCCACGCGGTGGCCGCGCCAGGCCGGGTCCACGGCGAGCGTGCGGATCTCCGCGAGGTCGTCCCACATGACGTGCAGCGCGCCGCACCCGACGACGAGCGGTGCGCCCCCGCCGTCGGGCTCACCGGTGAAGCCCGGCTCCGCCTCGGCGACGACGAACTCCTGGACCGCCTCGTAGTACCCGACCATCTCCTTGGCCAGGAGGATCCGCGCCTCGGCGTAGGGCTGCACGAGCGCACGGACCGCGCGCACGTCCGCGGGCAGGGCGGGACGGACGCGGACGGCGGAGGTCGTGGGCACCGCGTCACTGTACGCGGATCCGACGGGCATTGCATACTCATGCATCCCGACGCATACCTGCGCGGATCCGCTCACCCGCCCCCGACCAGGCGGGACGCCGTGATCTCGTCCACGACGAGGTCCGTGACGACGCCGGCGCGCAGGGCCGCGCGCAGCGGCGCCACCTTGTTGTCGCCCGCCACGGCGCACACGCGCCGAGGGACACGGCGCAGCTCGTCGGGGCCCGGGCCGGTCGCACGCTCGTTGAGCGCGATGTCACGGTAGGTGCCGTCCGCGCGCAGGAACACCGTGCACACGTCGCCGACGACGCCCTCGGCGTCGAGGACCGCGATGTCGTCGGGCTCCAGGTAGCCCGCCGAGTACACGTGGGACGGCACGCCGCCCGCGACGGCGCCCACCGAGAAGAGCGCGATGTCCGCCCGGTGCTGCACGTCGAGGACGCGCCGCACCGACCGCTCGCGCCACATCGCCCGCTTGGTCTCGGCGTAGTCGAAGAACGCCGGCACTGGGAAATGGTGCACGTGCGCGTCGAACGCGGTGCCGAAGCCCGCGATGAGGTCGCCCGCGTAGTGCACGCCCGACGTGCGCGTGTTCGCTGCGCCGTTGAGCTGCACGACCGCGCTCCCCCGCGTCGGCTTGCGCGGCAGGTGTCGCGACACCGCGGAGAGCGTGGTCCCCCACGCGATGCCGAGGATCATGTCGGAGTCGAACCACGTCGACAGCAGGCGCGCCGTCGTCAGGGCGACCTGCTCCAGCCGCTCGACCTGCGGCGCCTGGTCCGGCACCGGGACGACGTACGCGTCGATGCCCCACGTGCTCGCGAGGTGCTGGCCCAGCCCGGGACCGCGGCTCCGCGCGGGCCGCAGCGAGATCTCGACCAGCCCCGTGTCGCGCGCCCGCTTCACGAGGCGCGACACCGTCGACCGCGACGTGTGCAGGTGCTTCGCGATCACCTCCATCTTCATGTCCTGGAGGTAGTACATCGACGCCGCCCGCAGGACGTCCTGCTCCCGGTCCACCATCCCGGTCTCCCTTCGCTCGAACCTCCATTCTGCACGTTTGTGCACCGCGGTTGCGCGTCCGTTCGGCGCGTGGTGGTCTGGAGGGCGTGCCGTCGCGCCGGGAACCCGGCGTGCGCACGACGGCTACCGCTCGCGCACCCTGGTCGAGCGTGGGACCGTCGCTGTGAGCGCACCGTGGGCGCATCGTCCCGCGGCGTGCCCGCAGCACCGAGGGACGAGAGAGGGAGACGGATGGCATCCACGAGACTCACCGCGGAGTCGCGCGGGCAGGCGCTCGCCGCGCTCGAGGCCAGCACGAGCGCCGACGCGGAGCTCGACGTCCTCGTGATCGGCGGGGGCGTCACCGGCGCCGGGATCGCGCTCGACGCCGTGACGCGCGGGCTGTCGACGGCGATCGTCGAGGCCCAGGACTGGTCGGCCGGGACGTCGAGCCGGTCGAGCAAGCTCGTCCACGGCGGGCTGCGGTACCTGCAGATGCTCGACTTCCACCTCGTCAAGGAGGCGCTCACCGAGCGCGACCTCCTGCTCAAGGAGATCGCGCCGCACCTCGTGCGGCCCGTCCCCTTCCTCTACCCGCTCGAGCACCGCGTGTGGGAGCGTGCCTACGTCGGTGCGGGCATCGCGCTCTACGACACGCTCGCGAGCGTCGCCCCCGGCAAGCGGGCGATGCCGCTGCACCGGCACCTGTCCCGCAGCGGGATGGAGAAGAAGTTCCCCGACCTCGCGCACGACGCCGCGGTCGGCGCGGTCCAGTACTGGGACGCGTCCGTCGACGACGCCCGGCTGGTCACCACGCTCGTCCGGACCGCCGCGTCCTACGGCGCGCACGCCGCGGCCCGCACGCAGGTCGTCTCGCTCACCAAGGGGTCGACGGGCGCCGTCAACGGTGCCGTCCTCATGGACCTCGAGACCGGGCGGGAGATCACCGTGCGGGCGCGCGCCGTCATCAACGCGACCGGCGTGTGGACCGAGGACACCGAGGCTCTCGCCGGCAGCGAGGGCGGGCTGCGCGTGCTGGCGTCCAAGGGGATCCACATCGTCGTCCCGCGCGAGCGCATCAAGGGCAAGGTCGGCCTGATCCTCCAGACCGAGAAGTCGGTGCTGTTCGTCATCCCGTGGTCGCGCTACTGGGTGATCGGCACCACCGACACCCCGTGGGAGCAGGACCTCCAGCACCCCGTCGCGACCGCTGCGGACATCGACTACGTGCTCGAGCACGCGAACGCGGTCCTCGCGCACCCGCTCACGCGCGACGACATCATCGGCACGTGGGCGGGCCTGCGACCGCTCCTGCAGCCAGGCACCAAGGAGGGCACGAGCTCGGCGAAGGTCTCGCGCGAGCACACCGTCGCCTCCCCCACCCCGGGCCTGACGGTCATCGCCGGCGGCAAGCTCACCACGTACCGCGTCATGGCCAAGGACGCGGTCGACTTCGCGATCGGCCAGCGCGCGAGCGCCCTGCCCTCGATCACGCACAAGATCCCGCTGCTCGGGGCCGTCGGGCTCGATGCCGTCCGGCGCCAGGCGCGCCCGTGGGCCTCGCGCTACGGCTGGACGCCCGCGCTCGTCGACCACCTGCTGCACCGGTACGGGTCCAACCTGCGGGAGATCGTCGAGCTCTGCGAGGCCCGCCCGGACCTCGCGAAGCCGCTGGAGCACGCGCCGGCGTACCTGCGGGCCGAGATCGCGTACGGCGTCTCCCACGAGGGCGCGCTGCACCTCGAGGACCTGCTGCTGCACCGCACCCGGCTCAACTACGAGGTCGCCGACCGCGGCCTCGCCGCGCTGCCCGAGATCGCCGACCTCGTCGCCGAGCTCCTCGGGTGGGACGACGCGACCCGCGCCGCCGAGATCGCCAGCTACACCGACCGCGCGAACGCGGAGGCCGCCGCCGAGCAGGAGCCCGACGACGCCTCCGCCGAGCGCACCCGGCTCGAGGTCGACGACGTGTCGCCCCTGCAGCCGTTGCGCACCACCTGACAGCAGAACATCGCTCGCGAGCGCGCCTCGGGCGCCGTCCGGCAGGGGACGGCGCCCGACCGGCCCTCGCACACCGACCTCACGGGGCGCACGCCGACGGCGGACCGACCCGAGGACCCGGCGCTCAGGCGCGCCGGGACGGTTGAGACAGAGAAGTCCACCACGAAAGAGAGAGCACGATGGATCAACTCCTCATGAACGCCTTCTGGTCCGAGATCCTCGGCACGGCGACCCTGATCCTCCTCGGTGCGGGCGTCGTCGCGAACGTCATCCTGCCGAGGACCAAGGGCTTCAACGGCGGCTGGCTCCTCATCAACTTCGGATGGGGCCTCGCGGTCTTCACCGCCGTCTACGTGGCCTACAAGTCGGGTGCGCACCTCAACCCCGCCGTGACCATCGGCCTCTTCACCGCACAGGAGCCGTTCTACTCCGTCACCGGTCCGGAAGGACTCGTGACGGCGACGATCGAGCCGACCGTGGGCAACATGCTCATGTACTGGGGTGCCCAGCTCATCGGCGCGATCATCGGTGCCGTGGTCGCGTTCCTCGCGTACAAGAAGCACTTCGACGAGGACGCTCCCGGTGCGACCAAGCTCGCCGTGTTCTCCACCGGTCCGGAGATCCGCTCCTACGCGTGGAACTTCATCACGGAGGTCATCGCGACCTTCGTGCTCGTGTTCTTCGTCGTGGCGTCCGGCAAGACGCCGTCGGGCCTCGGCCCGCTCGCCGTCGCGCTCGTCGTGGTCGCCATCGGTGCGAGCCTCGGTGGTCCCACCGGGTACGCCATCAACCCTGCCCGTGACCTCGGTCCCCGCATCGCCCACGCGCTGCTGCCGATCCGGGGCAAGGGCTCGAGCGACTGGGCCTACTCGTGGGTCCCCGTCGCCGGTCCGCTGGTCGGCGGTGTCCTCGCCGGCCTGCTCGGCGCCGCCTGGATCTGACCGACCCGGACGAGCCGGACCTCTCCCCCGCGTGACCGGGGAGCCGGGGGCCTCCCCGGTCACGCGGCCCGCCGCCGTCGGGCGCCGGGCACCCCACCACGTAACCCACACCCACACCGACGTGAAGGACTGAACGCACCATGGCCGACTACGTTCTCGCCATCGACCAGGGGACCACGAGCTCCCGGGCCATCGTCTTCAACCACTCCGGGGAGATCGTCTCCACCGGGCAGCTCGAGCACGACCAGATCTTCCCGCGCGCGGGGTGGGTGGAGCACAACCCGGAGCAGATCTGGAACAACGTCCGCGAGGCCGTGGGCCTCGCGCTCACCCGCGCGAACGTCACGCACAACGACATCGCGGCGGTCGGCATCACCAACCAGCGCGAGACCGCCGTCGTGTGGGACAAGACCACGGGCAAGCCGGTCTACAACGCGATCGTCTGGCAAGACACCCGCACCCAGAAGATCGTCGACGAGCTGGGCGGCTCCGACGGCCCCGAGAAGTACAAGTCGATCGTCGGGCTCCCGCTCGCGACCTACTTCTCCGGTCCCAAGGTGAAGTGGATCCTCGACAACGTCGAGGGCGCGCGCGCGAAGGCCGAGGCCGGCGACCTGCTGTTCGGCAACACCGACACGTGGACGCTCTGGAACCTCACCGGCGGCGTCAACGGCGGCGTGCACGTCACCGACGTGACCAACGCGTCGCGCACCATGCTCATGGACCTCGACACGCTCTCCTGGCGCGAGGACATCGCCGCGGACATGGGCATCCCGCTGTCCATGCTCCCCGAGATCAAGTCCTCCTCCGAGGTCTACGGGCACGGCCGCCAGCAGGGCCTGCTCCCCGGTGTGCCGATCGCGGGCATCCTCGGCGACCAGCAGGCGGCGACGTTCGGCCAGGCGTGCTTCGAGGTCGGGCAGGCCAAGAACACCTACGGCACGGGCAACTTCATGCTGCTCAACACGGGCACCGAGAAGGTCATGAGCCAGAACGGCCTGCTCACGACCGTCTGCTACAAGATCGGCGACCAGCCCGTCCGCTACGCGCTCGAAGGATCGATCGCCGTCACGGGCTCGCTCATCCAGTGGCTCCGCGACAACCTCGGCATGTTCGAGGACGCACCCGACGTCGAGTGGCTCGCGGGCAAGGTCGAGGACAACGGCGGCGCGTACTTCGTGCCCGCGTTCTCCGGCCTCTTCGCCCCGTACTGGCGCTCGGACGCGCGCGGCGCGCTCGTCGGCCTCACGCGGTACGTCAACCGCAACCACATCGCGCGCGCCGCGCTCGAGGCGACCGCGTTCCAGACGCGCGAGGTGCTCGACGCGATGAACGCCGACTCCGGCGTCGACCTCACCGAGCTGCGCGTCGACGGCGGCATGGTCGCCAACGAGCTGCTCATGCAGTTCCAGGCCGACCAGCTCGGCGTCGACGTCGTGCGCCCCAAGGTCGCCGAGACCACGGCGCTCGGCGCCGCGTACGCCGCGGGCATCGCCGTCGGGTTCTGGAAGGGCGAGCAGGACGTCATCGACAACTGGGCCGAGGACAAGCGGTGGAGCCCGTCGATGGACGACTCCGAGCGCGAGCGCCTCTACCGGAACTGGAAGAAGGCCGTGACGAAGACGTTCGAGTGGGTGGACGAGGACGTCGAGCAGTAGGCCGGTCGTCGCGTCCCTCGCGGGACGCGGCACGTGCGGAGGGGCGGGGCGCCGGGTGCGCCCCGCCCCTTCGTCGTCCCCGGCCCGGCGGGCGAGCCCCCGGGCGCGTGCCTAGCGTCGGAGGAGGTCGCGACACGGCGGCCTGCCGCGACGGGAGACGCCATGACCGACACGCACCACGAGCTGCCGCACGCCGGGTCCGACGAGATCGAGAAGGTCCGCGAGCTCGTCAAGGACGAGCGGATCGCCATGCTCACGACGGTCGCGGAGGACGGGAGCCTCGTCAGCCGGCCCATGGGGGTGCAGGCCGTCGACTTCGACGGCGACCTGTGGTTCTTCGCCGCGACGGACTCCCACAAGGTCGCGGAGATCGCCCGCGACTCCGCCGCCAACGCCGCGTTCTCCGGGACGAGCTCGTGGGTGTCGCTCTCCGGGCGCGCCACGCTCGTGCACGACCCGGACAAGGTCCGCGAGCTGTGGAACGCCGTCGCCGACGCGTGGTTCCCCGACGGTCCGGACACCCCGGGGGTCGTGCTCATCCGTCTGCACGCCGAGTCCGCCGAGTACTGGGACTCCCCCGGCGGCCGGGTCGCGACGCTCTT
Organism: Cellulosimicrobium sp. E-16; assembly: GCF_049913115.1. Classification (NCBI taxonomy): domain Bacteria; kingdom Bacillati; phylum Actinomycetota; class Actinomycetes; order Micrococcales; family Promicromonosporaceae; genus Cellulosimicrobium; species Cellulosimicrobium sp. E-16. The sequence continues at coordinate 1,062,976 of NZ_CP183974.1, read as the reverse complement.
CAGCCTCGTCAAGGCGAAGGTCACCGGGCGTCCGTACGAGGGCGGGGAGAACGAGACCGTCGAGCTCTGAGGGCTCTGCGCCGCCGACCTGCGTCGCCGGGGTCGCTCTCGCCCCGCCGATTCCCTACGGTGGTCGGGTGCGCGCGTGGGTCTACGAGCGGTACGGCGGCGTCGACGAGCTCCGGCTCCGTGACGTGCCGACCCCTGCCCCGGCGAGCGGCGAGGTCCTCGTCGAGGTCGTCGCGACGTCCGTGAACCTGTCGGACTGGGAGGCGCTGCGCGGCAGCCCGGGCTACGCCCGCCTCGACGGGCTCCGCGCGCCGCGCACCCAGGTCCTCGGGTCCGACGTGGCCGGTCGCGTCGTCGCGGTCGGGGACGGCGTCACGCGCTTCCGTCCGGGTGACGAGGTCTACGGCGACAACCTCCCGCGCCGCGGCGGGTTCGCGGAGTACGTGGTGATGCCGGAGAAGGCGGTGGCGCACAAGCCGCCGGGGCTGACCTTCGCCCAGGCGTCCGCCGTCCCGCAGGCGGGCGCCATCGCGCTGCAGGCCCTCGCGGCGGCGGCGCCGGGTGCGCGCGTGCTGGTCAACGGTGCCGGCGGCGGTTCCGGGAGCCTCATGGTCCAGCTCGCGGTCGCGCGGGGCCTGCACGTCACCGCGGTGGACAACGCCGGCAAGCTCGACTTCCTCGAGCGGCTCGGCGCGCACGAGGTGATCGACTACCGAACGACCGACTTCACGCGGACCGGTCCGTACGACCTGGTGGTCGACCTCGTCGCGTACCGGTCCGTGTTCGCCTACCGTCGCGCGCTCGCACGCCGTGGCCGGTGCCTGATGGTCGGGGGCACGCTGCGGACGCTGCTCCGCATGCTCACCGTCGGGCCCGTCCTGGGAGCGCTGACCGGTGCCCGGCTCGGCGTCCTCTTCGTGCGGCAGGGCCCGCGCCACTTCGCGCCGCTCGCCGACCTGTGCTCCGCCGGCGACGTCGAGATCCCCGTCGACCGCACGTTCCCTCTCGCGGACGTGCCCGCCGCCCTCACGCTGCACGGCGAGGGACGCGCCCTGGGGAAGGTCGTCGTCACCGTGCGCGACGCCGCTGGCTAGGGTGGGGCGCGTGAGCGTCCTGCGCGAGACCAGCTACACCGTCCCCGGCATCCATGTCACCGACCGCGAGCTCGCGGTGCCGCTCGTGTGGGGTGACGACGCCGACCCGCGCCGTCTGACGCTGTTCGTGCGCGAGCTCGTCGATCCCCTGCGGCGTCGGGACGACCTGCCGCTGCTCGTCTTCCTCCAGGGCGGCCCGGGCGGCAAGGGGCCGCGCCCCACCGGTCCGGACGGGTGGGTCGGCACGGCGCTCGAGACCCACCGCGTGGTGCTGCTCGACCAGCGCGGCACCGGCCGGTCGTCGGCCGTGCGGGCCGCGGCGCTCGCAGCGCGCGGGACGGGCGCCGCCCAGGCCGACCACCTGGCGCACTTCCGCGCCGACTCGATCGTCGCGGACGCGGAGCACGTGCGGCTCACGGTCTACGGCGGCCGGCGCTGGTCGTCCCTCGGGCAGTCGTACGGCGGGTTCCTCACGATGACCTACCTGTCCCGCGCGCCCGAGGCCCTCGACGCGTGCTTCGTGACGGGAGGCCTGCCGGGCCTGACGGCGGACGCGCGCGAGGTCTACCGCCGCACCCAGCCGCGCGTCGTCGCCAAGAACGCCGCCTACCGCGAGCGCTACCCCGACGACGCGGCCCGGCTCGGGCGCGTCGCGGACCGCCTGGCCGCCGGCGGCGTGCGGCTGCCCGACGGCGACGCGCTCACCGTGCGCCGGCTCCAGGCGCTCGGCATGGACCTCGGCATGCAGCCCGGCCCGGAGCGCATCCACTGGGTCGTCGACGAGGCGTTCGACGCCGACGCGCCCGACGAGCTCACCGACACGTTCCTCGCGGAGGTCGGCGCGGCGACGTCGTTCGGCACCAACCCGCTCTACGCCGTGCTGCACGAGTCGATCTACGCGCAGTCCGGCACCGGGCCCACCTGCTGGGCGGCCGAGGCCGTGCGCGCCGAGGACCCCGCGTTCGACCCGACGGCCCGGCCGCTGCTGCTCACGGGCGAGATGATCTACCCCTGGATGTTCGACGAGGTGGCCGCGCTGCGTCCCTTCCGCGCCGCGGCGGAGGCGCTCGCGGCGCGCGACGACTGGCCGGACCTGTACGACCTCGACGTCCTCGCCCGCAACGAGGTGCCCGTCGAGGCGGCGGTGTACTTCGACGACATGTTCGTCGACGCCGGCCTCTCGCTCGAGACGGCTGCCCACGTGGGCAACGTCCGCACCTGGGTGACGAACGAGTTCGAGCACGACGGCCTGCGCACGGGCGACGTCTTCTCCCGCCTGCGCGACCGCCTCGCCGCGCGCGGCGGCCCCCTCCCCACCCGCTGAGTGCATGAAATAGTCGCGTCTGCGGCCCGCGGACGCGACTATTTCATGCACTCAGCGGGGGGCCGGTGACGGGGCGTGCTTGGCGAGGAACGCGTAGACCTCCGTGGCGTCGACGCCCGGGAACGCGCCGGACGGGAGCGCGGAGAGCACGTGCTGGTGCATGCGCGCGCTCGGCCAGGAGGCGTCCTCCCAGCGCGTGGCCGCATCGGCCGCGGGGCGGCGGCAGCACGACTCGTCCGGGCACGACGACTGGCGCCGCACGGTCGTGTCGCGGCCGCGGAACCACTTGGCCGACGCGAACGGCACGCCGACGGCGATCGAGAACTGGCCGGTCGTCGTCGTGCCGGTCTGGGTCGAGCACCAGAACGTCCCGGCGGGGGTGTCGGTGTACTGGTACGACTCCTGCGCGCGGTCGCGGCGCGTGAACGCCTCCCGGACCGCCCACTTGCGGCAGACCATCTGACCCTCGATCGCGCCGGTCACGTCGGCGGGCAGGGGCAGCCCGTCGTTCTCGTACCCGCGGAACAGGGCGCCGTCGTCGCCGACCCGCAAGAAGTGCAGCGGGATGCCGAGATGCACGGTCGCGAGGTTGGTGAAGCGCTGCGCCGCGGCCTCGTGCGTCACGCCGAACGCGTCGCGGAGATCCTCGACCGCGAGGTCCTTCTCGCGCTTGCGTCGCTCGAGGAACTCGACCGCGGCGGACTGCGGGATGAGGCAGCACGCCGCGAAGTAGGTGATCTCGACGCGCTGGCGCAGGAACTCCGCGTACGAGCGCGGCCGCTCGTGCCCGAGGACGCGGTGCGCGATCGCCTGGAGCGCGAGCGAGCGGAGCCCGTGGCCGCCGGGGATCGAGGCGGGCGGCAGGTAGATGCGCCCGTTCTCGAGGTCGGTGACGGTGCGGGTCGAGTGCGGCAGGTCGTCGACGTGCCAGATCGTGAAGCCGAGCTGCTCGGCCATGCGCGCGACCGTGCGGTGGGTGAGCGCGCCGACCGTGTACCCGGCCTTGCGCGCCATGTCCTCCGCGAGCTCCTCGATCTCCGGGTAGTAGTTGTCCCGCGCCTGCCGTTCGAGGCGCAGCTCCGTGTTCGCGCGGCGCGCCTCCTCCGGCGTCGCGACGGCCTCCGTCGCGCGGCGCTGGAGCTCGGCGTGCAGGCCGACGAGGTTCTCGAGCACGGGGAGCGGGAGCTTCTGGCTCGCCTTCACGGACGGCAGACCCAGCCCGGCGAACAGCGGCCCCCGCTGCGCGCGGTCGAGCGCGATCTCCAGGGCCGCCCTGCGGGACGGCGGCTCGTCCGTGAGTAGGTCGGTCAGGGGCACGTCGAGCGCCTGGGCGAGGTGCTGGAGGAGCGACAGCCGCGGCTCGCGCCGGCCGTTCTCGATCATCGACAGCAGGCTCGGGGCGGTGCCGACCGCCTCGCCGAGCGCGTCGAGCGTGAGGCCGCGCGACGTGCGGTAGTGGCGCAGGCGGCGGCCGAGCGTGATGAGGTCCGCCTGCGGCCCGGGCGGCGTCGCCTCTCGGGCCCGACCGCCGGGCGGTCCGCTCGGGGTCTCCGTGGGCGGTGATGAGGCCATGGCTTGACGATATGTCAAGATCAACGATTTTTCACAGCGTTCTGGTTGGAAATCTCGACTGTCGCGGCGTGAGGGTGGAAGGAGCACGAGGCCACCGCCGACCCCTGGGAGCGCCCCCGATGAGCACAGCCGCCCGCACCGTCCACCCGCGCCGCACGCGATCCGCCGCCCTGCTCGACGACGTCGAGACCGACCTCGTCGGGTTGCGCGCCACGTCCGGCTCGGTCCCCGTGTTCGGGAGCGGCGACCCGCGCCCGCGCGACGCCCGCGCGTGGGTGCGCGAGATCGCGAACCTCACCGAGCCGGACGCGATCGTGTGGTGCGACGGCTCCGCGGTGGAGAAGCAGCGGCTGACCGACCTCCTCGTCGACGCCGGGACCCTGCTGCCCCTCGACCCCGAGCTGCGCCCGGGCAGCTACCTCGCACGGTCCGACCCGAGCGACGTCGCGCGCGTCGAGTCGCGCACGTTCATCTGCTCGCGCGCCGAGGTCGACGCCGGCCCGACGAACAACTGGCGCGAGCCCGAGGCCATGCGCGCCGAGCTCCGCAGCGTGTTCGAGGGCTCCATGCGCGGCCGCACGATGTACGTCGTGCCGTTCTCGATGGGACCGGTCGGCGGCCCCATCTCCCAGGTGGGCATCGAGGTCACGGACTCGCCGTACGTCGTCGTGAGCATGGGGATCATGACGCGCGTCGGCCAGGAGGTCATGGACCTGATCGATGCCGGCGCCCCGTTCGTCCCGGCTGTCCACTCGGTGGGCGCGCCCCTGGTGGACGACACGGGCGCGGTCTCCGAGGACGTCCCGTGGCCGTGCAACGACACCAAGTACATCGTCCACTTCCCCGAGACGCGCGAGATCTGGTCGTACGGCTCCGGGTACGGCGGCAACGCGCTGCTCGGCAAGAAGTGCTTCGCGCTGCGCATCGCGTCGGCCATGGCGCGGGACGAGGGCTGGCTCGCCGAGCACATGCTGCTCGTCCGCGCGACCTCTCCCGAGGGTCGCGCCTACCACCTCGCCGCCGCGTTCCCGTCGGCGTGCGGCAAGACGAACCTCGCGATGCTGCGCCCCACGATCCCCGGCTGGACGGTCGAGACGATCGGCGACGACATCGCCTGGCTGCGTCCCGGGCCCGACGGGCGGCTGCGCGCCATCAACCCCGAGGCGGGCTTCTTCGGCGTCGCACCGGGGACCGGCGTCGACACCAACCCCGCCGCGGTCGAGACCTTTGCGCGCGACACGATCTTCACGAACGTCGCGCTCACCGACGACGGCGACGTGTGGTGGGAGGGCCTGACGCCCGAGCCGCCCGCGCACCTGACCGACTGGACCGGCCAGGACTGGACGCCCGACTCCGGTCGCCCCGCCGCGCACCCCAACTCGCGGTTCACCGTCTCCGCCGCGCAGTGCCCGACGATCGCCGACTCCTGGGAGGACCCCGACGGCGTCCCGATCGACGCGATCGTCTTCGGCGGACGCCGCGCGACCAACGTCCCGCTCGTCGCGCAGGCGTACGGCTGGGAGCACGGCGTCTTCATGGGCGCCACCATCTCCTCCGAGCAGACCGCGGCCGCCGAGGGCACTGTCGGCGCGCTGCGCCGCGACCCGTTCGCGATGCTGCCCTTCTGCGGCTACAACATGGCCGACCACTGGGCGCACTGGCTGCGCGTCGGGGCGTCGCTCGACCCCGAGAAGCGACCCAAGATCTTCCAGGTCAACTGGTTCCGCAAGGACGCCGACGGCCGCTTCCTGTGGCCCGGGTTCGGCGAGAACTCGCGCGTCATCGCCTGGATCGCGGCGCAGGTGGACCGCTCGCGCGGCGTGCGCACCGACTGCGGTGCCGTCAAGAGCCCCGTCGGCCTGCTGCCCGCCCCCGGTGCGCTCGAGCTCGGCGGCCTCCACATGGACGACGGCGACCTCGACGCGCTGTTCGACGTCTCGCCCGAGCAGTGGCTCGCCGAGGCCGAGCTGACCGCCGAGTTCTTCGACACGTTCGGCAACCGCGTCCCCGACGAGCTCTGGGCACAGCTCGCCCGGCTGCGGGACCGGCTGGGCGCGTGACCGCGCGCGCCGGGGCCGGGCGCGGCTAGTGTCTCTCGCATGGTCGAACGACGTGCCTGGCAGTCCGAGGCCGACCAGCTGGGCAGGGCAGACGACGCCCACCCCACGGCCTGGTTCGAGCAGCTCTGGGCGTCCGCCGCGAGCGGCACCGTGACGACACCGTGGGATCACGACGACCCGCACCCCGCGCTGGCGGAGCGGGTCGTCGCCCCGCCGGACGGGGAGCACCGCACGGCAGTCGTCGTCGGGTGCGGGCTCGGCGCCGACGCAGAGCACCTGTCCCGGCTCGGCTACGTCACGACCGCGTTCGACGTCGCGCCGTCCGCGGTCGCCGCGGCGCGCGACCGTCGCCCCGGGTCGGCGGTGACGTACGCCGTCGGCGACCTGCTCGACCTGCCTGCTGCGTGGCGCCGAGCGTTCGACCTGGTCGTCGAGGTCTACACGGTCCAGGCCGTGCACCGGGTCGTCCGCGGCGAGCTCACCGCCGGAGTGCGCTCCCTCGTCGGGCCGGGCGGCACGCTCCTCGTGATCCAGGCCGTCGCCGACGAGCCCGACGACGACGGGCCGCCCTGGCCCCTCACCCGAGCCGAGATCGACGCGTTCGGCCAGGACGGACTCGTCGCCGTCTCGGTCGAGCGGCTGGACCTGCCCGCACCGGGCGGGCGCGGCCTGTGGCGCGCGGAGCTCCGCCGGGCAGATCAGTAGGCCATCCCCATGTGCTCCCGCACGTCGGCGAGGGTGCGCTCGGCGGTCGCGTTCGCGCGGGCGTTGCCCTCGCGCAGCACGTCGAGCGGGTCGGGGCCGTCGCCTGCGGCGAGGGCTCGGCGTCGGGCTCGCAGGGGGCGCAGGTGCTCGACGAGCGCCTCCGTCACCACGTGCTTGAGGCGGCCCGCCCCGGCGGCGCCGACCTCGTCCGCGAGCGCCTCCGGCGTCGTCCCGGCCGCGAACGCACCGAGCGTGAGCAGGTTCGCGACCTCCGGCCGACGTTCGGGCTCGTAGGTCACGTGCCGCTCGGAGTCGGTGCGGTGGCGGCGCACGAAGCGCGCGGTCGCGTCCTCGTCGTCGCGCAGCTCGAGCGCGTTGCCCGCGGACTTGCTCATCTTGCGTCCGTCCGTGCCGAGGACGGTCGGCGCGGGCGCGAGCAGCACGTCGGGCTCGGGGAAGTACGGCTGCGCGGCGGCGTAGCGCTGGTTGAAGCGGCGCGCGATCGTGCGCGTGAGCTCGACGTGCGGGAGCTGGTCCTGCCCGCCGGGCACGAGGTTGCCGTGGCAGAACAGGATGTCCGCCGCCTGGTGCACGGGGTAGGTGAACAGCAGGCCGCTCATGGGCCGGCCCTGCCGGGCCGCCGCGGCGACCGCCTCGGCCTTGACGGTCGGGTTGCGCTCGATCTCGGCGGTGGTGACGAGGCTGAGGAACGGGAGCAGGAGCTGGTTGAGGGCGGGGACGGCGGAGTGGGCGAAGATCGTCGTCCGGGCGGGGTCGATCCCGGCGGCCAGGTAGTCGAGGACGACCTCGCGGACGGTGCCGCGCAGGTCGCCGGCGTCGTCGCGGTCGGTGATGACCTGGTAGTCGGCGACGACGAGCACGACCTCCACGCCGTCGTCCTGGAGCCGGACGCGGTTCGCGAGGGTGCCGAGGTAGTGGCCCAGGTGCAGCGCGCCGGTCGGGCGGTCGCCCGTGAGGACGCGGAATCCGGACGGGTCTGCCGCGAGGCGCTCCTCGATCTGCGCGGACCGCTCGCGCGCGGCGGCCACGGACGCGGTCGAGGAAGCCGGTGCGGACGAGGCGCCGGACGACGGCGCGGTGGCGGTCGGGTGAGTCGTCTCGCTCGGTTCGAGGGTCGTGGTCATGGTGCTCTCCTTCGGTGGGGAGCCACGCACCACGCCCGGTCGAGGACCGGACCGGCCCGGACATGACGACGTCCCGGCTGCGGCGCGCAGCTCGGGACGTGGGCAGGACTGGTCACGGCTGCGGGGGCAGCCACCACCAGCTCTGCGTGATCATGCGTCCACCCTACGCCTCGGCGGGCAGGGTCCCGTCCGCCGACGGTGAACGCCGGACGGCCTCGTCCGCATCCGGCGTTGACCCGACATGGGACCTCTCGACGACTACTCGCGGACCGTCTCGGGCGTCGCGGCCCGTGTCATGCCGGCCGTCGCGGCGCTGCGGCTGCGGCACGGGGCGCGCGAGGCCGGAGGCTCGGCGGTCGTGCTCACGGCCGACGGGCTCCTGCTCACGAACGCCCACGTGGTCGGTCCGGCGGCGGGCGGAACCGCCGCGTTCTCGGACGGCACCACGCGTGCCTTCGACGTCGTCGGCACGGACTCGCTCTCGGACCTGGCGGTCGTGCGCGCCCGGGGAGAGACGCCGGACCCGGTGTCGCTGGGCGACGCCGACGAGCTGGTGGTCGGTCAGCTCGTCGTGGCGATCGGGAGCCCGCTCGGCCTCTCGGGGTCGGTGACGGCGGGCGTCGTGAGCGCGCTGGGGCGCTCGCTGCCGACGCGGGACGGGACGGCGGCGCGGATCGTCGAGGACGTGATCCAGACCGACGCCGCGCTCAACCCGGGCAGCTCGGGCGGCGCGCTCGCGACCGCCGACGCGCGCGTCGTCGGCGTCAGCACGGCGGTCGCGGGCGTCGGGCTCGGCCTGGCGGTCCCGATGAACGCGACGAGCCGACGCATCGTCGACGCGCTCGTGCGGGACGGGCGGGTGCGGCGCGCGTACCTGGGGGTCGCGAGCCAGCCGGTCGCCGTCGCGCCCGACCTCGCCGCGCGCACGGGCCACGACCTGGCGCTCCGCGTGGTCCACGTCGTCCCCGGCAGCCCCGCCGACGCGGCCGGGCTGCGCGTCGGCGACCTGATGATCCGTGCGGGCGGCACCGACACCGTCGAGGCGCAGTCGCTCCAGCGCCTCATGCTCGACGAGGCGATCGGGCGTCGCCTCGAGATCACGGTGCTGCGGGGCGAGGCGATGGTGGACGTGGTCACGGAGCCGGTCGAGCTCGGGCGGTCGTGAGCCCTCGGCGTCCGCCCTGACCGCGCGCGTCGGGGAGGATGGTCCGGTGCCCCAGATCGCCGTGGAGAACGTCACCGGACCCGTCGCGCACCACGGGGAGGGACCTGTCTGGTCGCCGTCGTGGGGCGGGCTGCGCTGGCTCGACATGCTCGCGGGCGACCTGCTCACGCTCCGTGCCGACGGCACGGTCGAGCGCCTCCACGTGGGCGACCACGCGGCCGTGGTGCGGCCGCGGACCCGCGGCGGGTTCGTCGTCGGGCTCGCACGCGGGCTCGCGGTCGCCGACTCGGACGACTCCCCCGTGCGACCCCTCCCGGCGCTCTTCGACGACCCGACGACCCGCCTCAACGAGGGTGCGGCCGGTCCCGACGGCGCCTTCTACGCGGGCGGCATGGCCGACGGCGCGCGCCCGGGCGCGAGCGCGCTGTTCCGCGTCGAGGCGGACGGGACGTCGCGCGTCGTCGTCGAGGACGTGACGTGCGCGAACGGGCTCGCCTTCTCCCCCGACGGCACGCGCGCCTACTGGACGGACTCGCTCACGCACCGTGTCGACGTGCTCGACGTGGTGCCGGTCGCGGAGGACCCGCGCGGGCTCGTGCGACGCCGACCCTTCGCCTCCGTGGACCCGGCCGACGGTCTGCCCGACGGGATCGCGGTCGATGCCGAGGGCGGCGTCTGGGTCGCGCTCTGGGGCGGCTCCGCCGTCCGGCGCTACTCCCCCGACGGCACGCTCGACGCCGTCGTCCCGCTCCCGGTGTCGCAGGTCAGCGCGTGCACGTTCGGCGGCGACGGGCTCGACGAGCTGTACGTCACGACGTCGCGCCAGGGCTTCGGGACGCCCGACCCGGACGAGGCCGCGTCGGGGTCGCTGTACGTCGCGCGGCCCGGGGTGCGCGGCCTGCCCACGCTCCCCTTCGCCGGCTGAGCGGGAGGGAGCAGGGCGCGGGCAGGCAGCCGTCGAGGCTCAGCGGACGGCGTCGCGCACGCGCTGCTCCGCGCGGCCCAGGCCGTCGATCTCCAGCGCGACGACGTCGCCGTCGCGCAGGTACGGAAAGCGGCCCGAGAGCGCGACGCCCTGGGGCGTGCCGGTGTTGATGAGGTCGCCGGGCTCGAGGACCATGTATTGCGACAGGTGGTGCACGAGGTACGCGACGTCGAAGATCATGTCGGCCGTCGTCGAGTCCTGGCGGGGCTCGCCGTTGACCCAGGACCGGAGCCCGAGGTCCTGGGCCTCCACCTCGTCGGCAGGGACGAGCCACGGGCCGAGCGGGTTGAACGTCTCGCAGCTCTTGCCCTTGGACCACTGACCGCCGGAGACCTTCATCTGGTAGTCGCGCTCGGAGACGTCGTGGGAGAGGACGTAGCCCGCGACGTGGTCCAGCGCCTCCTCGGGCGACGACAGGTAGCGCGCTCGGCGTCCGATCACGACGCCGAGCTCGACCTCCCAGTCGACGGTCGTCGCGCCGGGCGGCACGAGGACGTCGTCGTACGGGCCGACGACGGTGTTCGAGTGCTTCCAGAAGACGATCGGGACATCGGGCGGCGTCGAGCCGGACTCGGCGGCGTGCTCGGCGTAGTTCATCCCGACGCACACCACGGCCGTGGGCCGCGCGACCGGTGCGCCGACGCGCAGCTCGTCCGCGCCGTCGAGCACGGGGAGCGCGCCCGCGGCGAGCGCCGCGCGGACCCGGCCGACGCCGTCGGCCGCGAGGAACGCGCCGTCGATCTCGGCGGTGAGCGGTTCGAGCGAGTAGACGACCCCGTTCTCACGGACGGCGGGACGCTCCTGGCCGAGGGGGCCGAGTCGGACGAGCTGCACGGGTGGGTCTCCTAGGTCTCTGGGGCGGGCGGGCCGACCGCAGCGTGCTGCGGACGCCGCGGCGAGAGCAGTGTGCGCGTTCTCAGGCGAGGGCGCGCGCGTGGTCCGGGTTCACGATCGACGGCACGGGGCGGCCCGCGAGGAAGTCGACGGCGTTGCGCGCGGTGTGCACGGGCAGGTCCTGCATCGCCTCGGGCGAGAACCACGCCGCGTGCGGGGTGAGCAGCACGTTGTCGAGCGTGCGCAGGCGCGAGTCCGCGGGCAGCGGCTCGGTCGCGTAGACGTCGAGCGCGGCGGAGCCGACGTGGCCGGACGCGAGCGCGTCGGCGAGCGCGTCCTCGTCGATCAGCGGCCCGCGGCACGTGTTGACCACGCGCACCCCGGGCTTCGCGGCCGCGAGGGTGCGGGCGTCGAGCAGGTGGCGGGTCGTGTCGGTGAGCGGCGCGTGGAGCGTGATGACGTCGGCGCGCGCGACGGCCTCGTCGAGCCCGACGATCTCGTGGCCGTCGGCGGCGACGGCTTGCGCGTCGACGAACGGGTCGTGCACGAGCACGCGGTAGCCGAGCGCCCGGGCGGAGCGCGCGACCTCGGAGCCGATGCGCCCGTACCCGATCACCGCGACGACGGTGCTCGACAGGCGCGCCGCGTGCTGCGCCGTCGGGGCCCACGTGCCGGCGCGCAGCGCGCGGTCGTAGGCGACGAGGCCGCGGTCGAGCGTGAGGATCATCGCGACCGTGTGGCTCGCGACCTCCTCGATGCAGTAGGTCGGGGTGTTCGCGACGGCGACGCCGCGCTCGGTGGCGGCCGCGACGTCGACCATGTCGTAGCCGATGCCCATGCGCGAGACCATGCGCACCCCGCCCGGCCTGGCGACGGCGTCGAGCACGCGCGCGGTGATCGGGGCCCACTGGACCACGAGCGCGGACGGCGCGGACCCGCTCGCGGCGGCCTCCTCGACGGCGGCGATCACCTCGTCCTCGGTGCGCGCAGCGGCGCGCACGGCCCGCAGCCCGGCGGCGGTCAGGGTGTCCTCGCACGCGGTCCCGGGCAGGTCGCAGTCGGTGATGACGACGGTGTCGGCTGTCATGGCAGGGATGCTATAGCAAATAGCACCCTCGACCAACCCTCGGGCCGCTCGGATGCTATAGCGTGGGCTCATGACCCTTGCCCCGGACGGCGCCCGCCGCCGCCTCGCCCTCGTCACCGGCGCCAGCTCCGGCATCGGCGCCGCCACCGCCCTCCAGCTCGCGCGCGACGGGCACGACGTCTGGCTCACGTACACCGGCGGCGAGGCCGGCGCGCGCGCCACCGCCGCCCGGTGCGAGGAGGAGGGCGCCGCGACCCGCGTCTCGCGCCTCGACCTGCGCGACACCGCGTCCGTCGAGGCGCTCGTCGCGGAGGTCACCGACGCCTGGGGACGCCTCGACGTGCTCGTCAACAACGGCGGCGTGTGCCCTTACCGCGCGCTCGACGACATCGAGCTCGACGAGTGGGACCTGGTCATGGAGACCAACGCGCGCGGCACGTTCGTGCTGTCGCGCGCCGCGCTCCCGCTGCTGCGCGCGGACCGGCCGGAACCCGCGGGGGCGACCGTCACGGCCGGCGAGCGGACCGAGCGCGACCGCGCGATCGTCAACCTCTCCTCCATCGCGGGCGAGCAGGGCGCGCTCAAGACCGGAGTGCACTACGCCGCGAGCAAGGCCGCGATCCTCGCGATCACGCGCTCGTTCGCGCGCATCCTCGCGGGCGAGGGCATCCGCGTGAACGCCGTGACGCCGGGCCCCGTGACGAGCGCGATCACCGACCAGCTCGCCCCCGACGCCCGCGCCGGGCTCACCGCGTCCATCCCCCTCGGGGACTTCGGCACGCCCGACGACGTCGCGTGGGTCGTCGCGTCCCTCGCCTCCCCGCGCGCCGGGTTCGTCACGGGCGCGACGTACGACGTCAACGGCGGCGTCCGGATCGACTGACGCTCCTGGCGCGCCGCGGCACGCGGCGCCCGCTCCCCGGCTCGGCCACCGCGCGAGGCCGAGCGTTCCCCGTCCCCCCTGCCGAGGAGGCAGTCCCGTGACCACCACTCCGTCCGCCGTCGTCACCGCCCAGGTCGACGCCTTCAACGTCCGCGATCTCGACGCGTTCTGCGCGACCTACGCGCCCGACGCCGTCGTGAGCGGCGTGACGCCCGAGCTCATCGTCGGTCGCGACGCCCTGCGCGCGTTCTACGCGAGCCGGTTCGAGGACGCCGCGCTGCACTGTGTGATCGACGCGTCCGTGACGTTCGGCGACCGCTGGCTCGTCGCGCGCGAGCTCGTCACGACGTCGAACGGCACCGGCGAGACGATCGCCACCTTCGAGGTCCGCGACGGCCTCATCACCCGCGCGAGCATGGTCAAGGGCTGACGCCGCGCTGGCAGACTCCTGGGCATGACCAGGTCGCGACCGACACGCGCCGAGATCAGGGCGCGACACCGCCCGGACGGCGCCGGGGTGTACGGCGTCTCCGTGCTCGACGCCGGGGCCGACTCCTGGACCGGCCTGTACCTGTGTCGCGCGGCGGACGCTGACCACGCGCGACGACGCATCCGCGAGGCCGGGTTCCACAAGAAGCACATCCAGGGCCGCTGGACGCCGACGGATCCGCCGCCCAGGGTCCCCGGCGAGCTCGCCGACGACGACGAGCGGTGGTTCCGCTGCCGATACGACGACGACGGGTGGGGCCCGTGGGAGCCTCTCCCGCGGGACTACCGACACCCGTCACCAGCACGCGCCGCCGTCGACCCGTCCGTCCGATGACGAGCGATCACGACGCTCCCGTGCCTCGCCGCCCTCCTGCTCGGGCCGCGCGTCGCGCGCCACTCGTCGACGGGTCGCGGATGTAAAACGATCGTTGTACGTTGGAGCGATGAGCACGACGCGGGCGAGCATCGTCCTGAGCTCCGAGCAGGTCTTCGACCGGCACGGCTTCGCCGCGACGGGGATGGACCGGCTCACGCAGGAGGCGGGCGTCTCCTCCCGGACGCTCTACAAGCACCTCGGGAGCAAGGATGGCCTCGTCGCGGCGGTCCTGAGCGCCCGGGCCGAGAGGTTCTTCGCGGCGTTCGACGTCCGAGGCGTGGACGCGCTGTTCTCGACCCTCGCGGCGTGGACGGCCTCGGAGGGCGCCCGCGGCTGCCTGTTCCTGCGCGCCCTGGCCGAGACGGGCGGGGACGTCTCCGGAGTCGTCACGGCCGTCGCGGACTACCGCGACCGGCTCGTCGCCCTCGTCCGGCGGGCCGTCGTCGACGACCTCGGCCGCGAGGACGAGCCGCTCGCCGAGCAGGTCCTCGTGCTCTTCGAAGGCGCCGTCTCGGCCGCGTCCTACCGCGGTGCCGGGGCGGTCGTCGCGGCGCGCGCTGCCGCGACGACGCTCGTGCGCCTCGCCGGCTGACCGGCTGACCGGCATGGCGACGGGCGCACCGCCCGCACCCCCGAGAGAGAGGTGGATGTACCCATGACCTCACGACTCCTGACCGTCTTCGCCCACCCGGTCGCCGACTCCTACCCGGCAGCCGTCATGGAGGCGTTCCATGAGCCGTTCCGTGCCGCCGGGCACGACGTCGACGTCCTCGACCTGCACCAGGAGGGGTTCGACCCCCGCTTCACGCCGGAGGACCACGCCCACTTCTGGGGCGGGCCGGTGCCACCGGAGATCGCCGACATGCACGCACGGGTCGAGGCGGCGGACCGGCTCGCGTTCGTCTTCCCCGTGTACTGGTGGGGGATGCCCGCCCTCATGAAGGGCTGGATCGAGCGCGTCTTCACGGGCGGCTGGGCCTACCAGTACGGGAGCGGGGTCCAGGACCGCGGTCGGGAGCCGCTGAGCTCGCTCCTGCGCAGCGTCCCGACCGCCGTGCTCGGCGTGGGCGGGTCCACCCGGCGGACCTACGAGAAGTACGGGTACGACGACGCCATGCGCACCCAGATCGACGTGGGCACGTTCGCGTACTGCGGCCTGGACGACGTGGAGAGCCACCTCGTCTACGACGTCGAGGGCGACCACAACGCGCCGAACCGCGACGCGGGGCTTCGCCGCGCACGCGAGATCGGTGTCTCCTTCGCCGCACCCGACCGGACCCCGCGCCGCGCGAAGGACGAGCACCTGGGCCGACGCGGCGTCCTGGCCGCAGGTCAGGCGAGGCCGTAGCGCGCGTCGAGGTCGGGGTCGTGGGGCGGGTTGCCGAACGACGCGGTCCACGCTCCGTCGGCGGCGATCGACTGGCCGGACACGTAGCCCGCCTCGTCGGACAGCAGGAACGCGACGAGCGCGGCGACCTCCGCGGACTCGGCGATGCGCCCGAGCGGCGGTCCCTCCGCGAGCGCGCGCTCCTCGGCGGCGGGGTCGGCGGCGCGCGCGATCTGCGCGTCGAGGTGCGGGGTGCGCACCCCGCCCGGCGCGACGGTGTTGGCACGGATCCCGTACCGCCCGTACGTCACGGCGACGGACCGTGCGAGCGCGTCGATGCCGCCCTTGGTCAGCTCGTAGGCGGCGTGGTCGGCGAACGCCGCGCGCCCATGGATCGAGCCGATGTTGACGATCGACCCGCCGCTCACCTGGTCCGTGAACGCCTCGACCGCGGCGGCGCAGCCCCACAGGTAGCCGAGGCCGTTGATCTCGACGACGTCGCGCGCGTCCTGCTCGACCTGCGCCGCACGCTCCGGGTCGGCGAGCGCGTGCAGCGGCGTGCGGACGGTGATGCCCGCGTTGTTGACCCACCCCGCCAGCGGGGCGAGCTCGCGCGCGGCACGGGCGGCCTCGCGATGCGTCTCGCGGTCGCGCGAGTCACCCAGGACGACGGCGGCGCACACGCCCTCCTCGACCGTCCCCGAGCCGGGGGTGCGCTCCAGCCCGACGACGGTCCACCCGTCGGCGGTGAGGCGCGCGGCTACCGCGCGGCCGATGCCCTTGCCGCTGCCGGTGACGACGACGCTGCGGTGCCTGTTCAGGTGCCTGCTCACGGGGCCTGCCGCGGGTCCGGTCACGAGGGTGCCTCCAGGTCGAAGCGGTCGGGGTCGAGCGTGAAGCCCAGGCCGGGGGCGTCGGGCGGGGTCGCGTGACCGCCGTCGAACACCGGACCGCCGCGCACGAGCAGCGGTGCGGGGTCGTACGGGTTGCCCGCGGGCGAGCGGTCGAACGTCTCGACGCCGATGCCCGCCGCCCCGCCCAGGTGCGCGCTGACCTCGGGATACACGTGACTGGAGACCACCATGCCGCGCGCGGCCCACGCGCGCACGAGCGGGTCGGCGACCGTGATGCCGCCGATCGCGACGACGTCGACGCGCGGCACGTCGAGCGCGCCCAGCATCGCCAGGTGCGCGAACACCTCGGGGTCGGTCACCTCGTCGCCGACCGAGAGCGGCAGCCCGGACGCGTCGCGCACGCGCGCGGCGCCGACCGCGTCCTCGGGGAGCAGCGGGTCCTCGAGCCACGCGAGCGCGGGCTCGGCGTCGCCGGGCTGTCCCGCCGCCCCTGTGACACCCCACGCGTCGAGGTCCGCGAGCGCCTCGTCCGCGTCGCGCCAGCCGAAGCCCACGTCGACGACGACGCCGCTGCGCCCCGCGACGGTCGGCCGGCCCGTGACGTCGGGCAGCTCGGCGCGCAGGATCGCGAGCAGGTCGCGCATGAGCGCCCGGTCGGGCGAGCGCGAGATCTTCAGCAGCGGCCACCCCGAGCGCGCGTGCGCGAGCACCTCGTCCGCGACGTCGCGCGCGGTGCGGCCCGGCGTCGGGTACGCGGCGACGAGGATCGCGGGCCGCGGCGCGGGGACCCTTCCGGGCGACGCCTCCCGGTCCTCCGCCGCCCCCGGGCGCACGGCCCCGGAGAGGTCCGCCCCGTCGTCGAGCAGGGACCACACGGGGCGACCGGCGAGCCGGCCCGCGAGGTCCCACAGCGCGACGTCGACCAGGCCGATCGCGCGCCGCACGAGGCCGACGCGGCCGACGATCGCGGACCCGCGCAGGGCCGCGTCCCACGCGGCGCCGACGCTCTCTCGCGCGGTGACACCGTCGGACGCCACGACCTCGCGGCCCACGACGTGCGGAGCGACGAGCCGGTCCACGAGCTCGGCCATGGGCGCCTCGCGGGTGAGCGCGTACGACTCCCCCGCGACGGTGCGGCCGTCGTCCGTCTCGGCGACGACGCGCACGCCGACGTACTCGCGGCGCTCGACCGTCATCGCGCCGAGGCGCAGCGGCTGCGGCAGCGGGACGACCGTCGTCGCGGTGCGGACGGCGACGACGCGCGCGGCGGGCCCCACGCTCACTCCGGCTTCTTGGCGAGCGGCACGCCGTAGTCGACGAGGAAGCCGCCGTCGACGTAGACGGTCTGGCCGACCATGTACGCGGCCTGGTCGGACACGAGCCAGCTGACCGCGTTGCCGATCTCCTCCGGCTGGGCGAGCCGGCGTGCGGGGATGCGCGCGAGGATCGTCTCCTCCGAGAGCGTGCCCTGCGCGACGCCCTGGCGGAACACGCCGGTGTCGATGTAGCCCGGCGCGACGGCGTTCACCCGCACGCCGCGCGCGGCCCACTCGGCGCCCGCGGTCGCGGTGAGCCCGATGACGGCGGCCTTGGTCGTGGAGTACGGCGCGCGCCCCGCGGACCCACGGGCCGAGACGGACGAGATGTTGACGACGGCTCCCCGCCCCGCGGCGAGCATGTGGCGTCCCGCGGCCTGGAGGCACGCGAAGACCCCGTGCAGGTTGACGTCCACGACGGCCGACCACTCGTCCCACGTGAGGTCCTCGAGCGCGCGGTGGCGCTGGATGCCCGCGTTGTTGACGAGCGCGTCGATCCCGCCGAACGCGGCGGCGAGGTCGTCGAACGCGGCGCGCACGGCGGCGTGGTCGGTCACGTCGAGCGGGGCCCACACGAGCCCGGGACCGTCGGGCACGGCGTGGAGGTCGAGCGCGGGCAGGTCGTGCTGCACGACGTCCGCGCACACGACGCGGAACCCGTCGGCCGCGAGGCGCTCGGCGACGGCGCGGCCGATGCCGGCCGCTCCCCCGGTGACGACGGCGAGCGGGACGCGCGGGGCGTCGGGGGCGGGGCTGGTCACTGGTCCTCCTCGGGGACGGGACGGGTCGGGGTCGCGGGTGCGGCGTGCGGTGGCGCGACCGCGCCGGGGGGCCAGGCCGCGATGCCGGCGAGCACGTCGTCGACAACGGCGCACGCGTGCCGCTCCAGGCGCTCGAGCGAGCCGGGCGCGAGCGGCGACTGCCACGCCTGGTAGGCGCCGACGTCGTACGCCTCGCGCGTGGGCAGGTAGACGAAGCCGGGGCCGTTGGTGAGGTTGGCGACGACGACGGGCCGCGCCCCGGCGTGGGCGCGCACCGTGCGCTGAAGCCGTGAGTACGCCTCGCCGGGGTGCGCGACGAGCAGCGCCTCGCCCACGCGCCACACCCACGTGGGGTGCGGCACGGTCGGTCCGGTGACGTAGCCGTCGCGCAGGTTGCGGGCGCGGCGCAGACGCTCCTCGCGCGAGCGGGGGTCGATGCCTGCCCACTCGGCCTCGAGCTCGTCCCACGTCGGGAGGTCGCGCAGGTCGAGCGTGACGGGCTCCTCGACGGCGGCGAGCGTGCGGGCGTCGGGACGGGCTCCGCTGTCGCTGCCGGGGAGCGCGGCCGACGGCGCGGGCTCCCAGACCGCGAGCGGCGCGCCGGACTCGACGACGTGGGTCAGCTCGAGCTCCGTGCCCGGCGGCGGGAGCTCGGCGAGCGCGGCGAGCACCGCGTGGCCGAGGGACGTGCCGTGCCGGTCCGCGACCGCGGTGTCGCCCGTGTACTGCTCGCGCGGGGCGAGCTCGCCCGACGCGCCCTGGAGGAACGCGACGGGGGCGCCGGTCTCGCGCTCGACGAGGTCGCGCATCGCGCCCACGTAGTCGGGCGAGACGAGCCGGTTCTGCCACGCGAGCGTCGTCGGGTGGCACGCATAGTTGACGATGGTCGCGAGGGTGACGGGCTCGCCCGGGTGCGCGACGCCGTCGGGCCGCGCCTCCCCGGCAGCGGGCGCCGGGCGCGCCGTGAAGCGCCCGACGACGACCGTGTCGTCCGCGGGGTCGGCGCCGGGCGACCGCGGGGTGCCGGCGTCGGGGTTGAAGCCGACGAGCGGGCGGGGCGGCGAGCCTTCCGTCGCCCCGGCCGCGCCCGCGGTGCAGCCGTCGAGCAGCGCCTCGCGGTTGGACGCGAGGCCGCAGCGGCCGGTGGTCCACTCGAGGGTCGCGGGCCGCAGCGCAGCGACCGCCTCTGCCACGGCGTCGGCTGCGGCGCGCGCGAGGTCGCGCAGGTACTCGACGCCGCGGGCACCGCCCGGGAGATCGGCGTCGCCCGAGCACAGGACCGGCCCGGCATGGGTGTGGGAGAGCGAGACGAGCAGGCGCTCGACCGGCAGGCCGGTCGCCTCGAGGACGGTCGTGCGCAGCGTCGCCTCGTCGTCGACCCGGCGCCACCACGTGCCGTCGACCGTCACGATCACGAGCGGGTCGGCGGCCTCGTCAGCGGAGGTTCGCTCCTCCGCGAGCGCGACCGCCGTGAGCGTCATGGCGCGGTGCGCGCCCTCGGACACGTCCCAGTCGGCCGGGCCCCAGTTGCGCGCCCGGATGCCCGGGTCGGGCGTCACGTCGCGGACGGCGACGCCCGCCAGGCCGACGAACGCGGGGACGGGGGCCCGCGTGTGCAGGGCGACCATCGCACCTCCTCTGGGCTCGGGAGTGCCGATGCTATAGCATGTTGCTCGGTCGATACGTCCGACCAGGGACGGCGCCGTGGCCGCTATCCTTCGGGCGTCGACCGACGACGATCCGAGCCCGCCGCCCCCACGACACCACGGAGAAGCCATGGCGCTCAAGAGCGTGCCGGACCAGAACGTCGCCGACCGGGTGACGGTCGAGCTGCGCGAGGCCATCTTCAGCGGCGACCTCGCGCCGGGCGAGCGGCTCGTCGAGCGCAAGCTCGCGGAACGCCTCGGCACGAGCCACATCCCCGTCCGCGAGGCGCTCACGCGGCTCACGCAGGAGGGCCTCGTCGAGCGGCTCCCGCACCGCGGCGCGCGGGTCGCCGCCCTCACGAGCCGGGACCTCGAGGAGATCTCGAGCCTGCGCACGCTGCTGGAGCAGTTCGCCGTCGTGCGGGTCCAGGACGCGTGGGACCCCGCCAAGGAGGCTCGGCTGCGCAAGACCGTGCAGCAGATGGTCCAGGCGGCGGAGAAGGGCAGCAACGCGCGCGTCTTCGAGCTCGACCGGCGCTTCCACGAGCAGCTCTGGGAGATGGCCGACCACCGCATGCTCATGACGCTCAACGCCCAGCTCCGCAGCCGCATCACCGGGTTCCTGCGCGCCGCGAACGCCGCGCTCGAGCCCGAGGCGCGCGTCGCGCACGCCCGCACCCACGAGCTCATCGTCGACGCCATCGCGGGCGGCGACCCGGAGGCGGCGCAGCGCGTCATGGCCGAGCACATCGGCGAGGCCGCGGCCCGCCTCGCGAGCCACACCGAGAACGAGGCGGAGCCCGCCGTCGGGGCCTGACCGTTCGCCTCGCACGTCCAGGCCTGCCAATGCTCTGGCCGGGACGAGCCCGACCCGCATACGGTCGCGCGATGGACATCGTGCGTGCCGCCGAGACGTTCGCCTCCTGGGCGCAGACGCATCCGCAGGACTTCGGCGAGTGGGAGACGGACTACGAGGAGTGGCCCGCGACGTACGCCTGCGCCCGTGACCTCGTCGGCGAACGCCCTTTCACGCGATGGAGCGACGTAGAGAAGGCCTCCTTCCTCTACCTCCTCGCGCGCGACAACGAGGTCGAGGACCTGGCAGACCTGCTCTCCGAGCACCCGGCGACGCTGGCCGGCATCGCCGAGCAGGTGTGCGCCGCGCCGGAGTCCGCGGAGCCCGACGCACGGTGGCAGATCGCGGCCTATCTTCCCGCCGTCGGGCCTGACGCGACGCCGCTGCTCCTGACGCTCTTCGCCGACGACGACGAGTACGTCCGGCGTCGCGCGCTGCTCTCCCTCGGCGAGCTCGGCGTACCGGCTGCGGAGGGGTGTGCCGTCGCCGCCTGGGAGTCCGGCCTCGAGTACCAGCGGATCGCCGCGCTGCACGTCCTGCACCAGATCGGATCACTCGAGTTCGAGAAGTACGCGAAGCTCGCGGCGGGCGACCCGCGCTCGTTCGTCCGCCAGGCAGCCCGGCGGCTCGCCTGATCTCCGGCGAGACCACAGTCCTGGGTGGCGGCAGCGCCGCCACCCAGGAGGGTCGCACGTGCCCAGCCCGGCCCGCGCGATCCGTCGCGTCGCACGCCGACGGTCGTCCCGCGACCCTACTTTTGCTATAGCATCTCGTCAACACCGGCTCGCGACCCTGGACGGCCATGCACCTGCGCACCGCCACGCCCGACGACGTCCCCTCGCTCTACGCGCTGTGGGACCGCGCGTTCGACGCGCCGCTCATGGTGCCGGTCTACGAGACCGACGACGGTCGGCTCGACCGCACGCACGTCGCACTCGACCCGCTCGACGGCCGAGTGGTGGGCTCGGTGTACTGGACGCCGCGCGAGCTCGGCGGGCCGGACGGCGACACGCTCCGGGCTGGCGGCGTCGCCAACGTCGCAACCGCCCCCGAGGCGCGGGGCCGGGGCCTCGTCCGCGCGCTGCTCGCGCGTGCGGTCGAGCAGATGGAGCGGGACGGCGCGGACGTCGCGCTGCTGTTCACCGGCACGCCTGACGTCTACCGGTCGAGCGGGTTCGAGACGTTCGACGTGCCGCTCCTGCGCGGCGCGCCGCGTCCTGTCGACGATCCGGACACCGCGGTATCCGATCCCGCGGACGACGCGCTCGCGGCGAGCGCTCCGGGGCCGGGCACGGAGGGCGACGCTCCCGTGCAGGTCCGCACCGACCGGCTGCCGGGCGTCCCGTGGCCCGCCTGGTCCGCCGCGTTCGGGTGGGAGCAGCTCGCCGGGCTGCACGGCGCGTTCGACGTCGTGCCCGGCGGCCCGCGACCTCTCGCCACCCGGCGCACCGCCGAGCACTGGGAGCGCCGCATCCCGCTCTGGTACTCCGGTGCCGAGGTGTTCACCGCGCGGGCTGCCGACGGGGAGGTCGTGGGCTACCTCGCCCTCGAACCCGGGCCGGGCGTCCTGAAGGTCCGCGAGCTCGGCGTCGACCTGACGGCGGAGCGCGCCGGCGAGGTCGTCGACGCCCTCGCGCGCACGACGCTCCACCGGGCGCGCCACCACGACTCCCCCGTCGTGGAGGTTCGCCTGCCCGCGCACGCACTCACCGACCGCTTCGTCGCCGCGACGCTCGACGCACCCGTCGCCGACACCGATACGACCGGGATGCTCCGACCCGTCCGGGCGGGTTCCGACGCCGTCGACCGGCTCCGCGACACCGCCGCAGCCGGGGTGGGCTTCCACTGGCCCGGCGACTACGTCTAGGCCGATCACGGGTCGCCGAGAGCGCACCGTTGGTTCAGGCATTGCCCCTTGCTATGGCATATGTCGATGGCTGGCAACCAGCCTGACCTGCAATGACGCATTCAAGTCCGTTCTTGACGATGCCATAGCATTTGGCTACTCTCCGAGAGTCCGGTTCACCGTCGCAACGACGCGCACGAACCCGCTGACCTCGACCCAGCACCGGAACCGCACGACCCCCGCAGCACCGCTCCCCCGGAACACCCCGCAGCCCCGGGCCGCCGGAGCCTTCGCGTCGCCCGCCCGCACGGCGTCCTCCCGACGTCCCGAAGGGTGCCCGAGTTGTCCACTCCCCGATCCCAGACCCACCCCACGTCCCCGCCGCTCGGCCAACCCGAGCCGGCGATCGACGCCCCGCCCCCGTCGCGGCGCTCCCTGCTGCGCGTGGCCGGCATCGCCTCCCTCGCCGTGGGCGCCGTCGCCCTCGGCACCGGCAGCGCCCACGCGGCACCCCTCGCCGGAACGCTCCCCACGGGCAAGAACGACAAGCCCGACGCCGAGGTCCTCGTCGCCGCCACCGCCGCCGAGCTCACCGGCTGGAAGGCCAAGAAGCTCGACGACGGCACCGTCGCCCAGCTCCTCGGCCACGCCACCCCCGGCGACGGCGCCGCCCGCCTCGTGCGCTACGACGCCAAGTCCACCGCGACCCCGAACGGCGGCACCGTCCTCGCCCCGAGCGACGCCAAGACCACGGGCCGCTGGCACACCCTGCACACCGGCACCGGAGACTTCCGCTGGTTCGGCCTCCTCGGCCCCGACAACCCCGCCGACGACGCGCTCGACGCCCTCGTCGACGACCTCAGCATCACGCGCATCGAGGCCCGAACCGACCTCAACTTCACCCGCCGCCACACCTTCACGCGCTCGAACCTCGAGCTCGACTTCGGCGGGCACACGGTCACGAGCGAGGGCATCGAGCGCAACGCGCACGACAACCCGTTCGGCGCGGTCCTGTTCTTCCAGGGGCGCGTGACCGAGGAGACGCAGCAGCGCACGCTCGCTGCGAAGCTCCCCGACCTCGCCGACGTCTTCGAGGTCGCGGACGCGGGCGCGTTCGCCGTCGGGCAGTGGTGGGCGCTGCGCTCGGACGAGCGCCCCGGGGGCGGTGGGGACGAGCGCGAGCTCCAGCGCCTCGTCCAGGTCACGCAGGTGCTCGACGCGACGCACGTGCGCGTGGACTACAAGAACGGCTGGGAGCTGCCCGCCGGACGCGTGCTCACCTGGACGCGCGTCGAGCCCGTCGAGCAGGTGCACGTGCGCGCGATGACGTTCCACGGGTCCGGACCCTTCGACGGGCCGACGAACGGCGAGCTGCCCGACGACCGGGAGATGACTGGCTCGCACCCCGTCGCGTTCGAGTACGCGGTGCGGTGCGACGTGTCGGACGTGCACGGGCACCGCACCTGGTGGCCCGTCATCATGCGGCGCTGGAACACCCACTTCGTCACCGAGCGGTGCTCGGTCGCCAACCCGCCGACCGTCTTCTACGGCGGCGCCGGCTACCTCACGCAGCAGATCTACTGCCTGTACGGGCGGGTCTCCGACTGCACGAGCCACAACGCGCGGCACCTCAACGACCTCACGGCGTCGGCGTACTGCCTCGTCGAGAACTGCCACGGCGACGGCGACGACCAGGGCGGCAACCCGTTCACGACCCACGGGCAGTACGAGCACGACCTCGTGTTCGTCGGCAACAGCGGACTCATGGACATCGCCAACTCGGGCGGCCAGTGGGGCACCGCGGCCAAGCGCATCACGGTCAAGCACCACACGTGCTCGTGGTTCGTCGCGGGCACCAAGATCACCGACCTCACGCTCGAGGACGTGCACGTCGTCGCCCGCTCGACCTTCGACCCGCAGGCGACGCTCACGATCAACGCCGACGGCGCGCAGGTGCGCGGCTGCACGGCCGGCTTCTTCGCCGTCGGGCAGCGGTCGTCGCTGTCGCGGCGCCCGACGGTCGTCGAGGACTGCGCGTTCGCGCTGCCGGCGGGCTCGGTACTGCACCAGACGCCGGTGACGAACCCCGTGCACTTCGTCCGCACCCGGATCACGGGCGTGGACGGCACGATCCTGCGCGGCGCCGGCCCCGTGACCTTCACCGACTGCGAGCTCGTCGGCGGCACCGACGACGCGCCGGCCGCCCCGATCGACCTCGGCTCCGCGGACGTCACCGTCACGGGCGGGTCGTGGCGGGGCGTGGGCGTGCGGCTCAGCGGCGCGCGCGACCAGCGGCTCGTGCTCGACGGCGTCCGGGCCGCGGGCACGACGACGGCCGGCGCGCTCGTCTCACGTGGCACCGGCGCGGGCGCCGTCGACGTCGCGCTCAGCGGCGCGGACCTCAGTGCGCCTGCCGGCACCGCGCACGTCGCGCTCCGGGCGGGCGACCGCTACGCCGCGACCGGGTCGCGGTTCACGGGCGGTCGCCTCGACCTGCCCGACGGCGTGCGCGTCCTCCATGCCCGCAACGTCGAGACAGGCGTCGACCGCACCGGTCTGCCGACCTCGGGTGACGGCGTGCTCGTCGACGCGAACCTCACCACCTGACCCGTCCGGGCGACCCGCCCCGGCTCAGAACCTCTTCCCCGACACCCCCGACACCCGCGCCGTCGCGCACGGGCCGACGAAAGGACACCCATGACCCTCGACACCACGACCGAGCCGACGGCGGCCGCCCCGGGCGAGGCCGCCCAGCCGCCGTCGCGGCGCAATCTGCTGCGCGTCGCCGGGATCGCGTCCCTCGCCGCGGGCGCCGTCGCCCTCGGCACCGGCAGCGCCCACGCAGCGCCCCTCGCCGGCGCACCGCTCGCGGCGAAGAAGGACGACAAGCCCGACGCCGAGGTCCTCGTCGCCGCCACCGTCGCCGAGCTCACCGGCTGGAAGGCCAAGAAGCTCGACGACGGCACGGTCGCCCAGCTCCTCGGCCACGCGACCCCGGGCGACGGCGCCGCGCGCCTCGTGCGCTACGACGCGAAGTCCACCGCCGCCCCCAACGACGGCACGGTCCTCGCCCCCGCCGACGCCAAGACCACGGGCCGCTGGCACACCCTGCACACCGGCACCGCCGACTTCCGCTGGTTCGGCCTCTTCGGCCCGGAGAACGCCGCGGACGACGCCCTCGACGCCCTCGTCGACGACCCCAGCGTCAGCCGCATCGAAGCCCACTCCGACCTCAACTTCACCCGCCGCCACACGTTCACGCGCTCGAACCTCGAGCTCGACTTCGGCAACCACCTCATGACCACCGAGGGCATCGAGGACGCCGGGCAGGACGACCCGTTCGCGGCCGTGCTGTTCTTCCGCGGCACGGTAACGGACGACGTCCGGACGAACACCCTCACGGCGACGATGCCGGAGCTGCGCGACGACTACGAGGTGGCGGACTCCTCGACGTTCGAGGTGGGCCAGTGGTACGCGGTCGAGGTCAACGCGCTCGCCGGCCGGTGGGAGCGCGAGCTCCAGCGCCTCGTGCAGATCACGCAGGTCGTCGACGCGACGCACGTGCGCGTCAACTACAAGGCGGGCTGGTCGCTCGCGAAGGGCCGGACGCTCACGTGGACGCGCGTCGAGCCCGTCGAGCAGGTGCACGTGCGCAACCTCGCGTTCCGCGGCCGGCCCGACGGCGACCAGTACACCGGCTCGCACCCGATCGCCTACGAGTACGCGGTGCGCTGCGACGTGGAGAACGTGCACGGCGTCGCGACGTTCTGGCCGCTCGTCATGCGCCGGTGGAGCACGTTCTTCCGCACGGCGGGCTGCTCGCTGACCAACCCGGCGTCGGTCACGTGGGGCGGCGCGGGCTACCTGACGCAGCAGATCTACTGCAACTACGGGCACGTGGTGGACTGCCACACGACCAACGCGCGGCACCTCAACGACTGGACCGCGTCGTCGTACGGGCTCGTGGAGAACTGCCACGGCGACGGCGACGACCAGGGCCCGTTCGTCACGCACGGGCAGTACGAGCACGACCTCACGTACGTGGGGAACTCGGGCCTCATGACGTTCGCCAACTCGGGCGCGGCCTGGGGCGGCGCGGCCAAGCGCATCACGGTGACGCGGCACGTGTGCTCGTGGTTCGTCGCGCGCGTCAAGGTCACCGACCTCACGCTCGAGGACGTCCAAGTCATCCGCAAGGACGGCCTCGCGGGCTCCGGGATGCTGTGGGTCAACGCCGACGGCGTGCAGCTCCGCGGCTGCCAGGCCGACGACACCCTGATCATCTCGCAGGCCTCGGCGCTGTCGAAGCGGCCCAACGTCATCGAGGGGTCGCGCTTCGCGGTGCTGCCGGACACCGCGATCACCCAGGCGAACGTCACGAACCCGGTGCACCTCGTGCGCACGACCCTGAACGGGCTGAAGAACGCCTCGTTCGCCGGGAAGGGACACGTCGTGCTGGACGCGTGCACGCTCGAGGCGGCCGAGGGCGAGGGCACCCTCACGGCCAGCGGCGACCTCACGGTGCGCGGCGGCGTCGTGCGCAACGTCGCGGTCGTCGCGGCGGGCGCCGCGGAGCAGACGATCCGGCTCGACGGCGGGGCCCGGCTCGAGGGGAAGCCTGCGGGCGGCGGCTTCCTGCGCCGGGCGAAGGCGGACAAGCCGGTCACCTGGGCGCTCGACGGCGCCCGGAGCACCGCGCCGTCGGGTGACACTGGACACGTGAACCTAGACGCCGGTATCAACAAGTGGACCGCCACGGGCTCGACCTTCGCGGGCGGGACCCTCGCGCTGGCGCCGTCCGCGCTGGGCGGCGAGTCGTACGTCCTGCACAGCGGCAACGTCGAGCAGGGCGTGACGCGCACGGCCTTCCCCGAGGACGGCGACCGCGTCGTCACGACGGGCAACCTCGTCGTCTGACACCAGCCCGACGGCACCACCCGCCGAGCCCGGGATCGCTCCCCAGGACGACCACGCCCTGGGGAGCGATCCCGGGTTCGGCAGTCGGCGGGAGCCGCGGCGCGAAGGTCACAACTCCGCATCGCGTCGCCGGCGAGTTAACACGAGCGCCGATCTGGCGTAACATCGGCATGGCAGGCTTGCTATAGCAAATAGCAAACAAGGCCTGCCAGGGCCGGGAGACCCCCGCCCCGCAGGACCATCGCAACGGAGCAAGGACCGCACACGTGACCCCGAACCCCCAGCCTGTCACCGTCGCCCTCGTCGGCGCCGGGAACCGTGGTCAGACGTACGCGCGCTGGATCGCCGAGCACCCCGACCGTGCCCGTCTCGTCGCCGTCGCCGACCCCCGACCCCACCAGCGCGGGCTCGTCGTCGACCAGGCCGTCGCGGCGCAGGCCGGCCTCTCCGCAGCCCACGCCCTCACCTCGGGCACCGAGTCCGGAGCCACGCACGACGTCGCGCTCCCGCAGGTCGCGGAGCTCGACGGCTGGCAGGAGCTCGTCGCCGCGGGCGACGCCGACCGGGCCGCGGGCGGCACCGGGCGGATCGCGGACATGGTCATCGTCGCCACGCAGGACCGCGAGCACCGCGACCCCGTCGTCGCGCTCGCGCCGCAGGGGTACGCGATCCTCGTCGAGAAGCCGCTCGCGCCGAGCCCGGAGGAGTGCCGGGACGTCGTGGACGCCGTCGAGGCGTCGGGCGTGCTCTTCGGGGTCTGCCACGTGATGCGCTACATGCCGTACACGGACCTCGTGAAGTCCGTCGTCGACTCGGGAGTCCTGGGCGAGATCGTCAACGTCCAGCACCTCGAGCCCGTCGGCTGGTGGCACGACGCGCACTCGTACGTGCGCGGCCCGTGGCGCTCGGAGAAGACGTCGAGCCCGATGCTCCTCGCGAAGTCGAGCCACGACCTCGACTGGATCCGCTACGTCACCGGCAAGCGGATCGCGACGGTCGCGAGCTTCGGCTCGCTGAAGCACTTCCGGTCCGAGGAGCGCCCCGCGGGCGCGGCGGACCGCTGCCTGGACTGCCCGCTCGAGCCCACGTGCCCGTACTCGGCGCCGCGCCTGTACCTCACGACGCTGCGCGAGCAGGGCCCGATCTGGCCGGTCTCCGTCATCACGGACGCGACCGACGAGGCGGGCGTCGTCGAGGCCCTGCGCACCACCGACTACGGCCGCTGCGTCTACGACTCCGACAACGACGTCGTCGACCACCAGGTCGTCGCCATGGAGCTCGAGGGCGGCGGCGCGGCGACGTTCACCATGACGGCGTTCTCCGAGCAGGACCACCGCAAGACCCAGATCTTCGGCACCCACGGGTGCCTCGACGGCGACGGCGAGAAGGTCCGCGTCACCGACTTCCGCGACGGCAGCGTCACCGTGCACGACGGCGGCCACCACGGCGCCACCAACGCCGCCGACGACCACGGCGGCGGCGACTCGGGCGTCATGGACGCGTTCGTGCGCGCCGTGGCCACGGGCGACCCGAGCCACGTCCGGTCGGGCGCCGTCGAGTCCCTCCAGAGCCACCTCGCCGTGTTCGCGGCCGAGGAGTCGCGCCACCGGCGCACCGTCGTCGACGTCCCGGCCCGCTGACGCGTCCGGCGCGACGACCGCACCACCCCGCACCTCCACAGCACCACACCGCACAGCACCACCCCACCCCCCACCCGCCCACCCCGGCGGGACCTCACCAAGGAGACACGTCGATGACCCTGCGCACGACGAAGCGCCTCTGGACCGCCGCTCTCGCGGTCGGCACGCTCGGCGCGCTGAGCGCCTGCGCCGGCGGTGCCGGCGCCGGCAGCTCCACCCCGACCCCCGAGGACGGCGCCGCGTCCGGCTCCGTCACCATGTGGACGTACCCCGTCATCGCCGACGAGGCCGCCCACAAGGCCTTCTGGGACGAGCAGATCGCCGCCTTCCAGGAGGAGAACCCGGACGTCGACGTCAAGGTCGAGATCTACCCGTGGGCCGGCCGCGACGAGACCCTCGCGACGGCCATCGCGGGCAACAAGGGCCCCGACGTCGTCTACCTCATCCCGGACCAGATCCCCAAGTACGGCAAGTCGCTGGCCGCGGTCGACAACTACGTGACCGACCAGGTGGGCGACCTGCGCGAGAACGCGTCGAAGGCCGTCACGGTCGACGGCGCGATGCTCGGTTCGCCGCTGATCATGAACAGCAAGCCGCTCGTGTGCAACGCCGCGGCGTTCGAGGCCGTGGGCGAGGCCGGCAACTACCCGGAGACGTGGGACGACCTCATGGCGCTCGCGCCGACGTTCCAGGCCGCGGGCTACGACGTCACCAACTACTGGGGCTCGGTCGACGCGACGCTCAACGAGTCCTTCTACCCGCTGCTGTGGCAGGCGGGCGGGTCCGTCTTCTCCGAGGACGGCTCGTCGGTCGCGTTCGACTCGCCCGAGGGCATCGAGGCCCTCCAGTTCGCGGTGGACCTCGCCGAGGGCGGGTACATCGAGAAGGACCTGCTGACGACGATCCCCGCCTTCGAGCAGACCAACACCGCCAAGGGCAAGATCGCGTGCACCTGGCAGCAGGGCCCGGCCGACGTCGCGGGCTTCTGGGGCGAGGAGAACGTCGTCGTGCTCCCGCCGCTCAAGCAGGCCGAGGCGGTCGCGTTCGGCACGGTCGGCTCGCTGTCCGTGCTGAAGACGGCGGAGAACCTCGACGCCGCGGGCAAGTGGGCCGCGTTCGCGACCTCCCCCGCGGTGAGCACCGAGTACGCGAAGGCGGCGGGCTGGTTCTCGCCGTACGAGAGCGAGTCGGGCCTCTACGCCGACGACCCGGTGCTCTCGGCGCTCGAGGACACGCTCCAGTACACGACCGCGGGCGAGGTCAACGAGAAGTCCCGTGAGGTCATGGGCGTGCTCGCCCCGGAGATCCAGGCCGCGCTCATCGGCGAGAAGACGCCGGAGCAGGCCCTGAAGGACGCGGCCGCGGCGGCAGACCCGCTGCTCGGCTGACCGACGTCGCGGCGCGGGCGGCCTCCCCCCTGGCCGCCCGCGCCGCGGCACCCCTCGCGGTACGAGAGGAGAACCCATGACCGCGACCGCCCCCACCTCGGACGGGCTCACCGCCGACGGGGCCGACCGGCGCCCGGCGCCGAAGCCCCCGCGCGGCGGCACCCGCCGCGTCCTGGAGCGCCGTGAGGCGAGGATCGGCCTGCTGTTCGCCCTCCCCGCGTTCCTGCTGTTCCTGCTGTTCCGGTTCGGCCCCGCCATCGCGGGCGTCGCGCTGAGCTTCTTCGACTACACCATCGGCGTCGGCGCCGAGTGGACGGGCGTCGAGAACTTCCGGCGCATGGTCGACGACCCGATCTTCTGGTCGGCGCTGCGCGTCACGGTCGTGCTGAGCGTGCTCATCGTCCCGGTGTCGCTCGCGATCTCGACGTTCATGGCGCTCATGGTGCGCCGCTCGTTCCGCGGCTCCGGCTTCTACCGGTCGGTGTTCTTCCTGCCCGTCGTCACGAGCCTCGTGCTCGCCGCGACCGTGTTCACGTGGGTGTTCTCCACGAACGGCCCGTGGTCCAAGCTCATGGGCGCGCTCGGCTTCTCGACCGACTCCTGGCTCGGCGACACGCTGCTCGTGCTGCCCGCCCTCGCGATGGTCGCGATCTGGTCGCGCTTCGGGTACGGGATGCTCATCCTCCTCGCCCGCATGCAGGACCTGCCGCGCGAGCTCGAGGAGGCCGCCGCGATCGACGGCGCCGGACCCTGGAAGCGGTTCTGGTTCATCATCGCGCCGCAGCTCAAGCCCACGCTCTTCTTCCTCGCCGTCATCGAGACGACGGCGTCGTTCCAGATCTTCGACCTCGTCTACGTGATGACGGCGGGCGGCCCCGCCCGGGCGAGCTACAACCTCGTCTTCTACATCTACGACCAGGGCTTCAAGTACTTCGACCTCGGCTACGCGAGCGCGCTCGGCGTCGCGCTGTTCGTCGTCACGCTCGTCGTCGCCCTCATCCAGCGCTACGCCATCGGGAGGGACAAGTGACCGCCGCCGACCCCACCACCACCGAGCGCGTGCTCGAGGGGGCCGCGCTGCCGGTGCGCCCCACCGCCACCCGCCGCCGGCGCGGCCGCAAGGGCGCGAGCGACCTGTCGCTGCGCGGCAAGGTGCTGCGCTACGTCGTGCTCTCGCTCGCCGCCGTCGTGACGATCTTCCCGTTCTACGCGATGGTCGTGCTGTCGCTGAAGCCGGCCGCGGCGATCGACTTCCCCGCGTCGCTCCTGCCGACGAACCTCACGACCGAGGCCTACGGGCGCGTGCTCGGCGCGGGCAACATCGGCACCTGGCTCGTCAACACGCTCGTGTACTCCGTCGTGTCCGTCGTCGCGGTGCTGCTGCTCGCCTCGATGGCCGGCTACGCGTTCGCCAAGAAGAAGTTCCCCGGGCGCGAGGCGATGTTCTGGTCGTTCCTCGCGATGGTCATGGTCCCGTACCACGTGACCCTCATCCCGACGTTCATCCTCATCGCGCAGGCGGGCGGCCTCGACACCTACTGGGGTCTGATCCTGCCGACGCTCGCGAACGCGCAGGCCGTGTTCCTCATGCGGCAGTTCATCCTGGACCTGCCCGACGAGCTGTTCGAGGCCGCGAAGCTCGACGGCGCCTCGGAATGGCGCATCTTCCTGCGCATCGTGCTGCCGCTGTGCAAGCCGATCCTCGCGACGCTCGGCACGTTCGTCTTCCTGTGGCACTGGAACGACTTCCTGTGGCCGCTCATCATCGGCCAGGGCACCGACCACTGGACGCTGACCGTCGGCATCGCCTCGCTCCAGCAGCAGGACGTGCCGCTCAACATGGTGCTCGCGGGCGCCACCATCTCGTTCGTTCCGATCTTCGCCTCGTACCTCGTGGCCCAGCGCTTCTTCGTCGAGGGCGTCACCTCGTCCGGCATCAAGGGATGACTCACCACATGACCACGCAGACCAGCACCACCGCCCCGGCCGCCCTCAAGGCCCCGACGTCCGTCGCGGAGCTCGAGGACCTGCTCACGACGCCGTCGCCGGCACTCGTGGAGGACCTCGCCGCCCGCTCGGGCGACCTCGTCATCCTCGGCGCGGGCGGCAAGATGGGCCCGAGCCTCACCGTCCTCGCCCGGCGTGCGCTCGACGCGGCCGGGCGCACGGACGACGCCGTGCACGCCGTCTCGCGGTGGTCCGACGCCGCGCAGGCCGACCGCCTGCGCGACGCCGGGGTGAACGTCGTCGCGGCCGACCTGCTCGCGCCCGACGCCGACCTCGCCGCCCTGCCCGACGGCGCCGACGTCGTCTACATGGTCGGCGCCAAGTTCGGCACCTCGTCCGCGCCGTCGCTCGCGTGGGCCGCGAACGCGGCGCTCGTGCACGACGTCGCGCGCCGCTACGCCGACTCGACCATCGCGGCGTTCTCCACCGGCAACGTCTACCCGCTCGTGCCCGTCGAGTCCGGCGGCTGCTCCGAGGAGCACCCCGTCGGGCCGGTCGGCGAGTACGCGATGAGCTGCCTCGGTCGCGAGCGCGTGCTCCAGCACGCCGCGCTCTCGCGCGGGACGAAGGTCGTGACGATCCGCCTCAACTACGCGGTCGACCTGCGGTACGGCGTCCTGTTCGACGTCGCGTCGCCCATCCTCGCGGGCGAGCCGGTGGACCTCACGACCGGGCACGTCAACGTCGTGTGGCAGGGGTACGCGAACGAGGTCGCGCTGCGCTCGCTGGGCCTCGCCTCGTCTCCCGCGACGGCGATCAACCTCACGGGCCCGGAGACGGCGTCCGTCGAGCGGCTCGCGACGCTGCTCGGGCGCGGCCTCGACCGCGAGGTGTCGTTCACGGGCGAGCCCGCCCCGACGGCCCTCCTCAACGACGCGACGCGCTGCCACGAGCTGTTCGGCTACCCGCAGGTGCCGCTGCGCACGCTCGTGGACTGGCAGGCGAAGTGGCTCGCGGCCGGGCTGCCGACGAGCGGCAAGCCGACGAAGTTCGCCGTGCGCGACGGGGCGTTCTGATGACGGCCACCCCCGCCGCGGCACCGGTGGCGAGCCCGCGCCTCGCCGACGACGTCGCCGCGCTCCTGCGCACGGGGACCGTCATCCCGGCCCAGCCCCTCGCGCTCGACGCCGACCGCCGTCTCGACGAGCGCCGCCAGCGCGCCCTCACGCGGTACTACCACGCGGCAGGCGCGGGCGGCGTGGCCGTCGGTGTCCACACGACGCAGTTCGAGATCCGCGAGCACGGGCTCCTGCGGCCCGTGCTCGAGCTCGCGGCCGAGGTGTCGCGCGCGACGATCGCGGGCGACGCGCCCGCGGGCTCGCTGCGCACCGGGCCCCGCCCGCTCGTCCAGGTCGCGGGCGCGGCCGGCGACGTGCGGCAGGCCGTGGCGGAGGCGGAGCTCGCGGCATCGCTCGGCTACGACGCGGTGCTGCTCGCGCCGCGCGTGCCCGGTCTCACCGGCTCGCGCGAGGAGGTCGAGCGCGTGCTGCTCGACCGCGCCCGCGCCGTGGGCGAGGTGCTTCCCGTCATCGGGTTCTACCTCCAGGAGGCGATCGGCGGCCCGCGCCTGTCCGTCGGCTTCTGGCGCGAGTACGCGTCGATCGAGGCGGTCGTCGCGATCAAGGCCGCGCCGTTCCACCGCTACCGGACGATCGACGTGCTGCGCGGCGTCGCCGCGTCGGGTCGTGGCGACGAGATCGCGCTGTACACGGGCAACGACGACGCGATCGTCGCGGACCTCACGCAGCGCCTCGACGTGCCGGTGACGGACGCCGAGGGGCGGGCCGCGACGTTCACCGGGCGGTTCGTCGGCGGTCTGCTCGGGCAGTGGGCGGTGTGGACCCGGGGCGCGGTCGAGACGCTGGCCCTCGCGCACGCGGCGCACGGCATCGGTCCCGACGGCGAGGCCACCGTGCCCGACGCCGCCGCCCTTGCGACCCTCACCGCGCGCGCGGCCGGGCTCACCGACGCGAACGCAGCCGTCTTCGACGCGGCGCACGACTTCGCGGGCGTCATCGCGGGCGTGCACGAGGTGCTGCGCCGCCAGGGCCTGCTCGACGGCACCTGGTGCCTCGACCCGGACGAGACCCTCTCCCCCGGGCAGGCCGACGAGCTCACGCGCGTGACGTCGTCGTACCCGTGGCTCGCGGCCACGGACGACGCGCTCGTCGCGGAGCACCTCGAGGACTGGCTGCGATGACCGGCGCGCCCGGCGTGCAGACCGGCGCGGGGTCTGGCCCGGGTACCGGGGCGGCCCGTGCGGTCGTCGCGGTCGCTCCGTGGCTGCGCGCCGAGCTGTTCGCCCCGGACGTGTGGGAGCGCCTGGCCGGCGCGGGACCGTTCGACGTCGTCGACGACCCCCGGGCGCTCGGCGCCGCCCTCGACCGGCTGAACCCCGCGGCGCGCGAGCGCGTCGACGCGCTCGTCATCTCGTGGGGCACGCCGCCGCTGGACGCCGACCTCCTGGACCGGCTCCCCGGCCTTCGGCTCGTCGCGCACACCGGCGCCTCGGTCAAGCCGTTCGTCACGCCGGACCTGTGGGCGCGCGGGGTCCGCGTGACCCAGGCGGGCCAGGCGATGGCGCGCCCCGTCGCCGAGGTCTCGGTGGCGTTCGCGCTCGCGCTGCTGCACCAGGTCCCCGCGTTCCACAACGCGCTGCACGACGGCGTCCCGTGGGCCGACGCCGAGGCCGCTCCCCCGCGATACGAGATCGCGGGCACGCGCGTCGGCGTCGTCGGGGCGTCGCGCACCGGGCGCGCGGCGATCGCGATGCTGCGCGCGCTCGGCGCGGAGGTCGTGGTCGCCGACCCGACCCTCTCCCCCGCCGAGGCGACCGCGCTCGGCGCGACGCTCGTCGGGCTCGACGAGCTCCTCGCGACGAGCCGCGTCACGATGCTGCACGCGCCCGTGCTGCCCGAGACCCACCACCTGCTGAGCGCGCGCGAGCTCGCGCTCCTGCCCGACCACGCAGGGCTCGTCAACACCGCGCGGTCGTGGCTCACGGACGAGGACGCGCTCGTCCGCGAGCTCGCGAGCGGCCGGATCAGCGCCGCGCTCGACGTCTACGACGCCGAGCCGCTGCCCGAGGACCACCCGCTGCGCCGCCTGCGGAACGTGCTCCTCACCCCGCACCACGCCGCCGCGACCGTGCAGGGCCGGCTCGCGCAGGGCGCGATCGTCGTCGACGAGCTCGCCCGGTTCCGCGCGGGCGAGCCGCTGGTCCACGAGGTCCGCGAGGTGGACCTCGACCGCATGGGCTGACGCCCGTTCACACGCTGCCGCCCGGGCCCGCGGCTGAGGCCGCCGCCGGGACGGGTCGCCGTCGGGGCAGCGTCGCGACCGCGACCCCCGCGAGGCACAGCGCGCCGCCCGCGAGCGTGACGGCGGCCGGGACCTCGGCGAGCACGAGCCAGGAGAGCACCACGACGATCGGCGGCACGAGGTACGTCGTCGCGGCGGCCCTGCCCGCGCTGAGGCGCGAGAGCGCGTACCCCCACGTCGTGAAGGCGACGGCCGTCGGGCCGAGCCCGAGGAGCACCACGGCCCACGTGGACGACGCGGGAGCCGACCCCGCGTCGGCGGCGAGCGCCGGGGCGAACGGCAGGAGAGCGACCGTGCCGGCAAGGCACCCGACCCACGTCATCGTCAGGGCGTCGACGCGTGCGAGCAGCCGCTTCTGCGACGTCGCGGCGCCCGCGTAGAGGACGGCGGCGGCGAGCCCGAGCGCGACCCCGACGACGTCGCGCTCCCCCGACGACGTCGCCGCGGCGATGACGGCCACCCCGGTGAACGCCGCGGCCATGCCCACGAGGAGGCGGCGCGGGAAGCCCTCCCCGAGCAGCAGGCCCGCGAGGACCGCGACGAGGACGGGCGCCACGTTGACGAGCAGCGCCGTCGTCCCCGCGTCGAGGTGCTGCTCGGCGGCGTTGAGCGCGAGGTTGTAGAGGCTGAACCATCCCACGCCCCACGCGAGGACGGCGACGAGCACGCGACCGCGCGGCAGGACGGGGCGCCTGCCGCTGCGCAGCCAGCGGACGGCGACGATCGCCGTGAGGCCGACGCTGCCGGCGAGCTGGCGGCCGAGCGCGAGGGATCCGGGCTCGTAGTCGTGGCCCGCGGCCCGGACACCGATGAACGCCGACGCCCACAGCAGGACGGTCACGGCCACGGCGAGGGCGACGGGCATCGCGGCTCGACGCGCCGACTCGCGAGCGGGGGGCAGGCCCGACCGGGCGGAGGTCGCCGCAGGGGCGGCGGGCCGGGGAGCGTCGACGGGCGTCGTCGTCGGGGTCTCGGGTGCGGTCACGCGTCGATCGTCGCCCCGACCCACTGTTCAGCACCAGCGAGATCTCCTACCTCTCGATTCAGTCTCGCTGTATCGTGGACGGATGCTGGACGTCCATCGCCTGCGCGTCTTCCGCTCCGTCGTCGCGAGCGGGTCGGTCCAGGCCGCCGCAGCCGCGCTCGGCTACACGCCGTCCGCCGTGAGCCAGCACGTCGCCGCGCTCCAGCGCGAGACCGGCCTCACGCTGCTCGAACGGGCCGGCCGCGGCGTGCGGCCCACCGCGTCGGGGCTCGCGCTCGCCGCCCAGGCCGACGGCGTGCTCGCGCGCCTCGGCGAGGCGGAGGCCGCCGTCGCTGACCTGCGGGCGGGCCGCACCGGGTCTCTGTCCGTCGCCTACTTCGCGTCGGTGGGCGCCGCGTGGCTGCCGCGGGTCGTACGCCGGCTCACGGCGGACTTCCCCGGCGTCCGGCTCGACCTGGAGCTGCGCGAGACCATCCCCGACGACCCCGACGCGCGCGCGGACGTGCAGCTCGTCGTCGCCCCGCGCGGGTTCGACCCGGGCGGCGGCTTCCGGTCGCACCACCTGCTCGACGACCCGTACGTCGTCGTGCTGCGCGACGACCACCACCTGGCGCGCCGCGACGAGGTCGAGCTCGCCGAGCTGCGCGACGAGCGCTGGGTCGACAACGACTTCGCGCGCGGCTGGTGCCGCCGCAACCTCGTCGAGGCGTGCACGGCCGCCGGGTTCAGCCCGCCGTTCCACGTCGAGGCGCACGACTACCCGACCGCGATCGCATTCGTCGGCGCGGGCGTCGGCCTCACGGTCCTGCCCGCGCTCGGCGCCGCGCACCTGCCGCCCGGCCTCGTCGCCGTCCCCGTGGTCCGGCCCGCCCCGGTGCGCTCGATCCACGCCGTGCTGCGCGACGCGGTGGTCGGCACGCCCCCGGCACGGGCTGTCCTCGACACGCTCCACGCGGTCGCGGGGATGCGTGTCGATCTCGCGGGTTCCCGTTCGACCTGAGGATGAGAGGGTCGGGAGGTCCGGCCCGCAGACACCAGGAGACGACGATGAAGTACATGCTCATCATGCGCGGCAGCGACGAGAGCCAGGCGGCGTTCGAGGACGTCTCGTTCGACGAGATGCTCGAGACCATCGGGCGGTTCAACGACGAGCTGATCCGGGCGGGCGTCCTGCTCGCGGCCGAGGGCCTGGACGACGCGGGGCAGGGCGTGGTCGTCGACCTCTCGTCCGACGTCCCCGTCGTGACCGACGGCCCGTACGGGGAGACCAAGGAGCTGTTCGGCGGCTACTACGTCCTCGACGTCGCGTCGAAGGAGGAGGCGGTCGAGTGGGCCAAGCGGCTCCCGTACTCCGGCCCCGGGGCGAAGATCGAGGTCCGCCGCGTCACGACGATCGACGAGTTCCCGCAGGACAACGAGTGGATCCGCAAGGAGCGGGAGTGGCGCGAGGCGACCGGCCAGCTGTGAGCGCGCCCGACGCGGGCGCCGGCCCGGGTGTCGGCCAGAGTCAGCAGACCGACCCGGGCCGGCGCGCGGTCGAGGCCGTGTGGCGCATCGAGTCGGCGCGGATCGTCGGGGCGCTCGCCCGGTACACCGGGGACTTCTCGCTCGCCGAGGACCTCGCGCAGGAGGCCCTCGCCGAGGCGCTCGTCGCATGGTCCCGCGACGGCGTGCCGCGCCACCCCGCGGGGTGGCTCCTCACGGTCGGCAGGCGTCGCGCGATCGACGCCTTCCGCCGTCGCGCGGCCCTCGACGAGCGCTACGCGGCCCTCGCCCACGGCCTGGGCGAGGGCGCCGTCGTGACCGGCGGGCCGCCGTCGGACCCTACGGGCGGGGCGGGCGCCGACCTGCCGTGGGACCCCGACCAGGTCGACGACGACGTGCTGGCCCTCATGTTCGTCGCGTGCCACCCGGTGCTCTCGCCCGAGGCGCGGGTCGCGCTCACGCTGCGCGTGGTCGGAGGCCTCTCGAGCGACGAGGTCGCGCGCGCGTTCCTCGTGCCCACCGCGACGGTCCAGGCCCGCATCACGCGCGCCAAGAAGACGCTCGCCGCGGCCGGCGTGCCGTTCGGCGTGCCCCCGGCCGACGAACGGCGCGAACGTCTGGGCTCCGTCCTCCACGTGCTGTACGTGATCTTCACGGAGGGGTCCACGGCCACGACCGGCGAGGACTGGCTGCGCCCCGACCTCGCGCACGAGGCGCTCCGGCTCGCGCGCGTCCTCGCGGGACTGGTCCCCGACGAGCACGAGGCCCACTCGCTCGTCGCGCTCCTCGAGCTCACCGCCGCGCGGTTCCCCGCCCGCACCACGCCCGACGGCGACCCCGTGCTGCTCGCCGACCAGGACCGACGGCGCTGGGACCGGTCGGCGATCCGGCGCGGCCGTGCGGCGCTCGCCCGCGCCGACGCGGTCGGGGCGCCCGGCCACGGCCGCGGCGCGTACGGCCTGCAGGCCGCGATCGCCGAGTGCCACGCGGTGGCGGCGTCGGTCGAGGAGACGGACTGGGACCGCGTCGTCCTCCTCTACGAGGCCCTCGGACGTGTCGCGCCCTCACCCGTCGTGGAGCTCAACCGGGCGGTGGCCGTCGCGATGGCGCACGGCCCGCAGGAGGCGCTGCGGATCGTCGACGAGCTCGTCGCGACCGACCGCCTGCCCGGGTTCCACCTCCTGCCGAGCGTGCGCGCCGAGCTGCTCGGACGCCTCGGCCGCGTCGAGGAGGCGCGCGCGGAGTACGAGCTCGCGGTGCGGCTGTGCCCGAACGCGCGCGAGCAGGACCTGCTGCGCCGCAAGGCGGACGCGCTCGGCAGGTGAGTCGCTACGACCCGTCGGACGCCGTGTACGACCTGCCGGGCCAGTACGGCCACTCCTCGAAGCGCTCGACGCGCCCGTCCGGGGCGAACCGGAGCACCCACAGGTCGCGGTACTCCTGCTCCTCGGGTGCGAGGTAGCGGACCTCGAGGCGCACGACGGCATCCGGGCCCTCGACCGCCACGGGCTCCGCGGTCACGGTGAAGGTCGCGCCCTCGTCCGCGGTCCAGAACCCGCGGATCGCCTCGTGACCGCGCAGCGGCTCGTCGTCGTAGGGCGAGCGCAGGTACGTCGCGTCCGGGGTGAACAGCCGCTCGACGGCGCCCACGTCGCTCGTGCGCCACGCCTCCTCGTACGCCGCGACCCAGGCCGTCACGGTCTCGCGCTGGACGGTCTCGGGCACGGCCCCTCCTCGGTCGGTCGTCGTCGACCCGTCCGACGCTACCCCTCTCCCGACGCTGCGAGAATCGGGGGGTGAGCGAGACCCCCGACCCCGGCACCGACTGGCGACCGCACGTCGCCGACCCGGCCGCCCGACCGCCGTCGACCCTGCCCCACGTGGTGTTCTACGAGCCGCGCATCCCCGGCAACACGGGCAACGCGATCCGCCTCGCCGCGGTGACCGGGGCGCGCCTGCACCTCGTCGAGCCGCTCGGGTTCGACCTGGACGAGCCCAAGCTGCGCCGCGCGGGACTCGACTACCACGACCTCGCGGCCGTCGAGGTGCACGCGGACCTGGACGCCGCGCTCGCGACCCTGCCCGGCCGGGTGTTCGCGTTCACGACGCGCGCGACGACGACGTTCACCGACGTGACCTACCGGCCCGACGACGTCCTGCTGTTCGGCCCCGAGCCGACGGGCCTGCCCGACGACGTGCTCGCCCACCGACGGATCACGGACCAGCTCAAGATCCCCATGCTGCCCGGGCGCCGGTCGCTCAACCTCACCAACGCGGCGTCGATCGCCGTCTACGAGGCGTGGCGGCAGACGGGCTTCGCCGGGGGCGCGTGAGGGAGACCGCGTACCGGGTACGGGTCACGAGCCGGGTTTTCCCGGATGCCGGGGTGCGGCGCGACGGGGTGGACTGGGGCCGGGCCGGGCAGGCCCACCACCCCGAGCGAAGGAGCTCCATGCGAACCACACGCCAGCGCGCCCTGGTCGTCTCCGCCCTCGTCGCCGCGGCCGTCGCCGTGGCACCGTCCGCGGCCGCCGCGCCGTACGACGGCGGACCCTGCACGTTCGACGTGACCCGGACCGGGAACGTCTTCACCGTCAGCGCGGGCACGTGCGACTGGGTGCTGCTCGAGGTCTACGGCTCCGCCTACGGGATGAACCTCAACCGTTCGGTCTCGACGACGTCGGTCGCGTCGGTGGAGATCGCCGGGCCGGTCTGGGGCGTCACCGGCGCCGCCGCGGTGGGCCGCAAGGCCGGCGTGACGGGCCCCGTCGTCCGCGTCCTCTGACCACCCTCCCCCGCCCCCGCTGAGTGCATGAAATAGTCGCGTCCGAGACCTTCGGGCGCGACTATTTCATGCACTC
Source organism: Cellulosimicrobium sp. E-16 (assembly GCF_049913115.1). Classification (NCBI taxonomy): domain Bacteria; kingdom Bacillati; phylum Actinomycetota; class Actinomycetes; order Micrococcales; family Promicromonosporaceae; genus Cellulosimicrobium; species Cellulosimicrobium sp. E-16. Next base: position 1,022,038 of record NZ_CP183974.1, on the reverse strand, counting down.
AGCGGGGCGGGGTGGGTTCTGGGTCAGACGAGGTCGCGGACCGCCGCGTACTGCTCGCGGATGGCCGGGACCGGGTCGGCCTCGACCACCGTGGCCGACGACGACGCCCAGGTGGGCGGGGCGACGTCCCTCCCGGTGCCGCCTGCCGCGTGCGCGGCGAGGACCCAGGCCGCCTGGCGCGCCGCGCCGTCGGCCACGTACTCGCCGGGCTCAGGGACCGTGACGGGCAGGCCGAGGACCTGCGGCGCGATGCGCCGGACCGCCTCGGACTGCGCACCGCCCCCGATGAGCTGCACGCGCTCGACCCGCACGCCGAGCGCGCGCAGCGCGTCGAGCCCGTCCGCGAGCCCGCACAGCATGCCCTCGACGTACGCGCGCGCCAGGTGCTCCGGCGTCGACGTGCCGAGCCGGATGCCGTGCAGCGTGCCCGACGCGTCGGGGCGGTTGGGCATGCGCTCGCCCTCCAGGTACGGCACGAGCACGAGCCCGTCCGCGCCGGGCGGCGCCTGGAGCGCGAGCCGCGACAGCCCCGCGTGGTCGACGCCGAGCACCGCGCGCGCCGCGTCGAGCACGCGGCTCGCGTTGAGCGTCACCGCGAGCAGCAGGTACCGGCCCGTCGCGTCGGAGAACCCGTTGACGAGGCCCGACCCGTCGGCGGTGCGGTCGTCGGTCACGGCGGACACGACGCCCGACGTCCCGATCGACACCGCGACGTCGCCCGCGACCATGCCGAGGCCGAGGGCCGCTCCGGCGTTGTCGCCCGCGCCCGGACCGAGCAGCGTGCCGCCCTCGACCGCTGCACCGGCGACCGAGGCGTGCGCGACGCCCGCCACGGCCGAGGGTGCGACGACGCGCGGCAGCACGACATCCGTCCGGCCGAACGCGAGCTCGAGCAGGTCGAGACGGTACGCGCCCCGGCCGTCGGGCCCGTCGCCGCGCGTCGCGTCGTAGTAGCCGGTGCCGGACGCGTCGGACGCGTCGGTGACGAGCGCGTCGAGGTCCGGGCCGAGCGGCGCGGACTCGTCGCCCGCCGGGCCGTACCCCGCGATGCGCCACGTGAGCCAGTCGTGCGGCAGCGCGACGGCGGCGACGCGCGCCGCGTTCTCCGGCTCCGCGTCGCGCAGCCAGCGCAGCTTGGTCACCGTGAGCGAGGCGACCGGCACGGACCCGATCGCGTCCGCCCACGCCTGGGCGCCCGCCTCGGTCGCGGACTCGACGCGGTCGCGGGCGTCGGGGACGCCCTCGGGGAGGCGGGCCTCGCCGAGCTCACGGATCAGGTCGCGCGCGGCCGGGGCCGAGCGTGTGTCGTTCCACAGGAGCGCATCGCGCACGACGTTCCCCTCGGCGTCGAGCGCGACGAGGCCGTGCTGCTGACCGCCGACGGCGAGCGCCGCGACGTCGTCCAGCCCGCCCACCGCAGACGCGGCCTCGCGGAACGCGTCCCACCACGCGTCGGGGTGGACCTCCGTGCCGTCGGGGTGCTTGGCCGATCCCGTGCGCACGAGCGCGCCCGTCGCGGCGTCGCGCAGGACGACCTTGCAGGACTGCGTGGACGTGTCGACGCCGGCGACGAGCGTGCGCTCGCCGCCGGCGTCGGACGTCCGGGCGTCGGTCGTCACCTCAGCCGATCAGGTGCTCGAGCGCGAGCTGGTTGAGGCGCACGAAGCCGAAGTCGCGGTTCGCCGCGGCGTCGACGTCGAAGTCCTCGTACGCGCTGCGGTCCGCGAGCAGGTCCGCCACGGACTCGCCCTCGCCCAGCGTCGACTGGCCGAGCTCGAACACGCCCGAGTGCGCGAACGCCTCCTGGACGCGGCTGTCGGCGCGGTACGCCGCGGCCTTGCGCGCGAGCAGGCGGTAGGTCTCCATGTTGGCGCGCGCGGAGTCCCACACGCCGACCTCGTTCTCGGTGCGCGACGGCTTGTAGTCGAAGTGGCGCGGGCCCGTGTACGTGGGGCCGCCGTTCGGGAAGCCGTTCTCGAGCAGGTCGACCGTGAAGAACGCCGACAGCAGGTCGCCGTGGCCGAACACGAGGTCCTGGTCGAACTTGATCGAGCGCTGGCCGTTGAGGTCGATGTGGAAGAGCTTGCCCGCCCACAGCGCCTGCGCGAGGCCGTGCGTGTAGTTGAGGCCCGCCATCTGCTCGTGGCCCGTCTCCGGGTTGAGGCCCACGATGTCGCCGTTGTCGAGCTTCGCGATGAGGCCGAGCGCGTGGCCGATCGTCGGCAGGAAGATGTCGCCGCGGGGCTCGTTCGGCTTGGGCTCGAGCGCGATCTTGAGGTCGTAGCCCTTCTCCTTGATGTACGCCGCGGTGAGGTCGAGGCCCTCGGCGTAGCGCTCGTGCGCGGAGTGCAGGTCCTTGGCGCCGTCGTACTCGGTGCCCTCGCGGCCACCCCACATGACGAACGTCTTGGCGCCCAGCTCGGCCGTCAGGTCGACGTTGCGCAGCACCTTGCGCAGCGCGTAGCGGCGCACGCCGCGGTCGTTCGACGTGAGGCCGCCGTCCTTGAAGACGGGGTGGCTGAACAGGTTGGTCGTCACCATCTCGATGACCAGGCCCGTGTCCTGCGCCGCCTGGCGCACGGAGTCGAGGCGCTTGGTGCGCTCGGCGTCGTCGGCACCGAACGGCACGACGTCGTCGTCGTGGAACGTGAAGCCCCACGCACCGAGGTCGGCCAGGCGGCGCACGGACTCGGCCGGGTCGAGCGCGGGACGGCTCGCACTGCCGAACTGGTCCTGCGCGGTCCAGCCCACGGTCCACAGACCGAAGGAGAAGTTGATGTCTGTGTCGTGTCGGGTGGTCTCGTCGGCCACGGTGGTCTCCTCGTCGAGAGGGCCGTGGCGCGGTCCTCGCGCCGACGGCCTATTTTTGTCTTACGGATGAACTTATCCGCCCGGGTCGGTAAGGTCAAGACCGTGAACCGCAGCGTCGCGACCCGCACGGGTCCCCCAGCAGCCCGGCAGGCCACGCTGCGCGAGCACAACCTCGCCCTCGTCGCCCGCGCGGTCTTCGAGTCCGCCCAGCCCTGCTCGCGCGCCGACATCGCCGCCGCGAGCGGCCTCACGCGCGCGACCGTGTCGACCCTGGTGGACCGGCTCGTCGCCGCGGCCATCGTCGCCGAGCTCCCCCCGGCGACCCCGCAGCGCGCCGGTCGGCCCGCGGTCCCCCTCGCACCCGCGCCGCGCTCGCTCGTCGGGCTCGGCCTCGAGGTGAACGTCGACTACCTCGGCGGCCGCGTGCTCGACCTCACCGGCGCCGTCGTCGCCGAGCACGTCGACCCCGACGACCTGCACGACAGCGACCCCGCCGAGGTGCTCGCCCGGCTCGGGCGCATCGCGCGCGACCTCCTCGCGACCGTCCGCGCCGACGGCATGACCGTCGCCGGCGCACGCCTCGCCCTGCCCGGCCTCGTCGACACGCGTGCCGGGCGGCTCGAGGTCGCGCCCAACCTCGGCTGGTCCCACCTCGACCCCGCAGCCCTCCTCGGCCTCGGCCCGGACCTCCCCGTCGAGATCGGCAACGAGGCCAAGCTCGCCGCGCTCGCCCAGGCGAGCCGCGGCGTCGTGCCCGACGGCGCGACCGAGCCCGCTCCCTCCACGTACCTCTACGTGTCGGGCGACGTCGGCATCGGGTCCGCGATCGTCGTCGACCGGCGGCTCTTCCACGGCCGCCACGGCTGGACCGGCGAGGTCGGGCACGTCGTCGTGGACCCGCGCGGCCCGCGCTGCCGCTGCGGCGCGACCGGCTGCCTCGAGCAGTACGCGGGCAAGGACGCGCTCCTGCGCGGGGCGGGCCTGCCGGTCGACGCCCCCACCGAGACGCTCGTCGCCGCGCTCGACGCCGCGGAGCCCGCAGCGCTCGCCGTCGTCGAGCGGGCCGGGACCGCGCTCGGCAGCGCGCTCGCCGACTACGTGAACCTCGTCGACATCGACACGGTGCTGCTCGGCGGCATCTACCCCGCGCTGCTGCCGTACCTGCGCGCCACGGCCGAGGCCGAGCTGCGCGCGCGCGTCCTGGCGGCGCCGTGGACCGACGTCGTGCTGCTCCCGGCCCCCGTCGGCGACCACGCGGCCCTCACCGGCGGCGCGCGCGAGGTCCTGCGCGGCGTCGTCGAGGACCCGAGCGCCTGGGTCGCCGAGGACTGACACCCCCTCCGAGCATGCGGCGACGGCCCGTGAACCTCCGAGACCGGGCGACAACCCCGTGCTCGGCGCCCCGGAGCGGGTCTATCGCGGGGGCGGGGCGGTGCTCGCGCGCTCGACGAGGCGGGTGGGGACCAGGCGGGTGCCGGCCTCGTGGACGCCCTCGCGGACCTGGCGGAGCACCTGCTCGACGAGCCGGCGCCCGACCTCGGCGAAGTCCTGGTGGACCGTCGTGAGCGGGGGCAGGAACTCGCTCGACTCGGGCAGGTCGTCGAACCCGACGACGCTCACGTCCTGCGGCACGCGCCGGCCCGCGTCGTGGAGGGCGCGCACGAGCCCGAGGGCCATCTGGTCGTTCGCGACGAACACGGCGGTCACGTCGTCGCGCTGCGCGAGACGCAGCCCGGCCTCGTACCCGGACGACGGCGACCAGTCGCCCCGCTCGATGGGCGGCACCTCGCGGCCGGCCTCCTCGAGCGTGGCGCGCCAGGCGGAGGTGCGACGCTCGGCCGCGAACGAGAGCGCCGGTCCGGCGAGGTGGTGCACCGTCTCGTGGCCGAGGTCGAGCAGGTGCTGCACGGCCTGGCGCGTGCCGTCGGCCTGGTCGGTGTCCACGACCGCGTAGCTCTCGCCGGCGTCGGAGTCCGCGACGACGACCTGGACGCCGGGCGGGAGGCTGACCCGCGCGACGTCGAGGAGGTGGACCTCCATGAGCAGGATGATCGCGTCGACGGCGAGCTCCCCGAGACGCGTGAACGCACCGTGCACGCCGTCCTGCGTGGGCGCGGCCACGGGGATGACGGTGATGGCGTAGCCCTCGGCGGCGGCGGACGTCGCGATGGCCTCGAGCGTGCGGACGTTGCCCGTGGTCGCGAGCGAGAAGAGGATCACGCCGATGGTGCGGAAGGACCCGCTCTTGAGGGCGCGGGCGGCGCTGTTGGGGCGGTAGCCGAGCTCGGTCATGGCCTCGAGCACGCGCGACCGCGTCGCCTCGACGACACCCGGGTGCCCGTTGGAGACGCGGGAGACGGTCTGCGCGGAGACCCCGGCGACGCGTGCGACGTCGGCCATCGAGACGCGCCGTGCCGTGCGGACGGCAGCTCCCCCGGTGCGCGTCAGGGCGGGGGTCTCGTCGTCGAGCCCGTCGGTCATGGCGTCCTCGTCCTCGTGGTGTCGGCACAGTACCTGGGCCGGACCGACATCGTGGCCGGTCACGGACCAGCGTAGGCGATGTTTGCGTAAACACCGAACCTCGTGCCATGCTCATGTTTACGCAAACACCGGCGACGACCGACGTCGCCGTCCCCCGATGACGAGGACCCCCAGCATGACGACGACGTCCCCACCCGTGGCAGGGCACCGGCCACCGGTCGGCGCTCCTTCGTCCCTCCCGGCACGGCGCCGACGGCGCTCGTGGACCGGCTGGGGCTTCGTGGGGCCGTTCATGGCGGTCTTCGCGCTCGTGTTCCTCGCGCCGATCGCCTACTCGATCTACCTCAGCCTGTTCCGCACCCAGATGGTCGGCGGCACCCAGTTCGTCGGGTTCGAGAACTACGCGCGAGCGTTCTCCGACCCGCAGTTCTGGTCGGGCGTGTCGCGCGTCGGGCTGTTCCTCGTGGTCCAGGTGCCGATCATGCTGGGCATCGCCCTGCTCGTCGCCCTGGCGATCGACTCGGGCCGGCTCTACGGCCGCAACTTCTTCCGGATCTCGATCTTCCTCCCCTACGCCGTCCCGGCCGTCGTCGCGACGCTCATGTGGGGGTTCATGTACGGGACGCGCTTCGGCCTCGTCGCCAACATCAACGACGCGCTCGGCACGGCGATCCCCAACCCGCTCTCCCCCGACTGGGTGCTGCTGTCGATCGGCAACATCGTCACCTGGGAGTTCGTGGGCTACAACATGCTCATCTTCTACTCGGCGCTGCGCGTCGTGCCCACGTCGCTCTACGAGGCGGCCGAGCTCGACGGCGCGTCCCAGTGGCAGGTCGTGCGGGCCATCAAGATCCCCGCGATCCGCGGCTCGCTGGTCATCGCCACGATCTTCTCGATCATCGGATCGTTCCAGCTCTTCAACGAGCCGAGCATCCTGCAGAGCCTGGCCCCGAACGCGATCACGACGTACTTCACCCCGAACCTGTACGCGTACTCGCTGTCCTTCTCCGGCCAGCAGTACAACTACTCGGCGACCGTCGCCATCATCATGGGCGTCCTCACGATGATCGTGGCCTACGTCGTCCAGCTGCGCGGCATGCGCAAGGAGGCCTGACGATGACCGCCACGACCCCCTCGACCCCGGCGGTCCCCGCCGGCTCCCGCACGACGACGGGCACCACGACGCGCAAGCCCGTCCGCCTGCGCTCGCGCGCCCCGCACAGCGTGGCCCGCCCGCGCCGCAGCGTCCTGATGACCGTCCTCACCGGGATCGTCCTGCTCTACGCGCTCGTGCCGCTCTTCTGGCTCGTCGTCAACGCGTCCAAGACGCAGTCGAGCCTGTTCAGCTCGTTCGGCCTGTGGTTCAGCGGCGACTTCGCGCTCTTCGACAACATCGCGCGCACGCTCACCTACGACGACGGCATCTTCGGCCGCTGGTTCGCCAACACGCTGCTGTACGTCGTGCTCGGCGCGGGCGGCGCGACCTTCCTCGCCGTGCTCGGCGGGTACGCGCTCGCCAAGTTCGACTTCCCGGGCAAGCGCGGCGTGTTCGCGACCGTCATCGGCGCGGTCGCCGTCCCGGGCACCGCGCTCGCCGTCCCGACGTTCCTCATGTTCAGCCAGATGGGCCTCACCAACACCCCGTGGGCCGTCATCATCCCGTCGCTCATCTCGCCGTTCGGCCTCTACCTCATGTGGGTGTTCGCCGCGGAGTCGATCCCGACGGAGCTGCTCGAGGCGGCGCGCGTGGACGGGTCGAGCGAGGGCCGCACGTTCTTCCAGGTCTCCCTGCCGCTGCTCGCGCCCGGGATCGTCACGGTCCTGCTCTTCACCATGGTCGCGACCTGGAACAACTACTTCCTGCCGCTGATCATGCTCAAGGACCCCGACTGGTACCCCCTGACGCTCGGCCTCAACGCGTGGAACGCGCAGGCCGCGACCGCCGGCGGCGAGGCGATCTTCGACCTCGTGATCACCGGCTCGCTGCTGACGATCCTCCCGCTCGTCGCGGCCTTCCTGCTCCTCCAGCGCTACTGGCAGTCCGGCCTCGCGGCCGGGTCCGTCAAGGAGTGACGCGCACCCACGCCGTCTCCACGCCCTGCACCACCCCCGACACCCACCCCGCCCGATCCGTCTGACGACGAAGTGAGAGGAACCCTCATGTCCATCCGCACCACCCGCGCCCTGCGTGCCGTCGCCGCCACCGGCGTCGTCGCGCTCGCCCTGGCCGCCTGCAGCTCCGGCGGCGGCAACGACTCCGGCGCGGACGCCGGCTCGGCCGACGACGTCGCAGCGGCTCTCGAGGAGGGCGGCAGCCTCACGGTGTGGGCCTGGGAGCCCACGCTCGAGCAGGTCGTCACCGACTTCGAGGCGAAGTACCCGAACGTCGACGTCGAGCTCGTCAACGCCGGCACCGGCAACGACCAGTACACGGCGCTCCAGAACGCGATCGCGGCCGGCAAGGGCGTGCCCGACGTCGCGCAGGTCGAGTACTACGCGCTCCCCCAGTTCGCGCTCTCCGACGCGCTGGCCGACCTCTCCTCGCTCGGCGCGGACGAGCTCGACGGCACGTTCACGCCGGGACCGTGGAACGCCGTCCAGCAGGGCGAGGGCATCTTCGGCCTCCCCATGGACTCCGGCCCCATGGCCCTCTTCTACAACGAGGAGGTCTTCACGCAGCACGGCATCGAGGTGCCGACGACGTGGGACGGCTTCGTCGAGGCGGCCCGCGCGCTGCACGCCGCGGACCCGAACGTCTACATCACCAACGACACCGGTGACGCGGGCTTCACGACATCGCTCATCTGGCAGGCCGGCGGCCAGCCGTTCCAGGTCGACGGCACGGACGTGACCATCGACCTCGCGGACGAGGGCAGCACGCAGTTCGCCGAGACCTGGCAGACGCTCATCGACGAGGACCTGCTCGCGCCGGTCAGCTCGTGGAGCGACGAGTGGTACCAGGGCCTCGGCAACGGCACGATCGCGACGCTCGCGATCGGCGCGTGGATGCCCGCGAACCTCGAGTCCGGTGTGCCCGACGGCGCCGGCAAGTGGCGCGTCGCCCCGCTCCCGCAGTGGGAGGAGGGTGCGTCGGCCAGCTCGGAGAACGGCGGCTCCGCCCTGTCCGTGACCGCCGCGAGCTCGCAGCAGGCGCTCGCCTACGGCTTCCTCGAGTACGCGAACGCGGGCGACGGCGTGCAGGCGCGCGTCGACGGCGGCGCGTTCCCGGCCACGACGGCCGAGCTCGGGTCGGACGAGTTCCAGGGCTACGAGTCCGAGTACTTCGGCGGCCAGAAGATCAACGAGGTCCTCGCGCAGTCGGCCTCCGACGTCGTCGAGGGCTGGTCGTACCTGCCCTTCCAGGTCTACGCGAACTCGATCTTCAACGACACGGTCGGCCAGGCGTACGTGTCGAGCACGACCCTCGCCGACGGCCTGAAGGCCTGGCAGGACGCGTCCGCGAAGTACGGCACCGAGCAGGGCTTCACCGTCAACGAGTGACCTGATCCCCGCCGGGCGCCTGCCGGGGCGCCCGGCGGACCCTGCACAAGCCGCCGCGTGGTCGTGCACCCCCGGCACGACCACGCGGCCCCCACCGGCGGCCCGCCTGCCGCCCACCGCTCTGCGAGCACCTGAGGAGCCTGCATGTCCACCCCCACCCCGTTCCGCTGGCTGCGCCGTCCCGGGCCGCACACGCCGCCGGGCACGACGGCGTCACCCGCCGCCACGGCCGACGCCTACGCGCCGTCCGGTCTGTCCTACGGCGCGGACTACAACCCGGACCAGTGGCCGCGCGAGGTCTGGGACGAGGACGTGCGCCTCATGCGCGAGGCGGGCGTGACGGTGGTCTCGCTCGCGATCTTCTCGTGGGCGCGGATCCAGCCGACGGAGCACACGTGGGACTTCGCGTGGCTCGACGAGATCATGGACCTGCTCCACGCGAACGGCATCACCGTCGACCTCGCGACGGCGACGGCGTCGCCGCCGCCGTGGCTCACGACGAAGCACCCGGAGATCCTGCCGCAGACCCGCACGGGCGAGACGCTGTGGCCCGGCGCGCGCCAGCAGTGGCGCCCGACGTCGCCGATCTTCCGGTCGCACGCGCTGCACCTCGTGGAGCGCATGGCCGAGCGGTACGGGGACCACCCGGCGCTCGTCGCCTGGCACGTCTCCAACGAGCTGGGCTGCCACAACGTCGACGACTTCTCCGACGACGCGGCCGCGGCCTTCCGCGCGTGGCTGCGCGAGCGCTACACGACCCTCGACGCGCTGAACGACGCGTGGGGCACCGCGTTCTGGTCGCAGCGGTACAGCGCGTGGGAGCAGATCCTGCCGCCGCGACTGGCCGCGTCGCACCCGAACCCGACGCAGCAGCTCGACTTCAAGCGCTTCTCCTCCGACGCGCTGCGGCAGTACCTGCGCGCAGAGGCCGAGATCCTGCGCCGCCTCACGCCGGACGTCCCCGTGACGACGAACTTCATGGTCATGGGCGAGACGAAGGGCATGGACTACGCGGCCTGGGCGGACGAGCTCGACTTCGTCTCCAACGACCACTACGTGCTCCCCGGGCCGCAGGCCCTGGACGAGCTGTCGTTCTCCGCGAACCTCACGGGCGGCATCGCCCGGCACAAGCCGTGGTTCCTCATGGAGCACTCGACGAGCGCGGTGAACTGGCAGCCCGTCAACGTCGCGAAGAAGCCGGGAGAGCTCGCGCGCGACTCGCTCACGCACGTCGCGCACGGCGCCGACGCGGTCTGCTACTTCCAGTGGCGCCAGTCCGCGGCGGGTGCGGAGAAGTACCACTCGGGCATGCTCCCGCACGCGGGCGAGCGCTCGCGGCTCTTCCGCGACGTCGTCGCGCTCGGCGCGACGCTGCGCGACCTCGCGCCCGTCGCGGGCAGCGAGCAGAAGCCCGCGCGCGCCGCGATCGTCTTCGACTGGGACTCGTGGTGGACGAGCGAGCTCGACTCCCACCCCACCGACCGGCTGCGCTACCGGCAGGAGGCGCTCGACTGGTACTCGGCGTTCCTCGCGCTCGGCGTGCGTACCGACGTCGTGCCGACGGCGACGGACCTCGCGGGGTACGACGTCGTCGTGGCGCCCGTCCTGCACGTCGTCCCCGCGGAGCTGCGCGACCGTCTCACGGCGTTCGTCGAGGGCGGCGGCCACCTCGTGACGACGTACTTCTCGGGCGTCGTCGACCAGGACGACCACGCGTGGCTCGGCGGCTACCCGGGCGCGCTCCGCGACCTGCTCGGGATCCGCGTCGAGGAGTTCGCCCCGCTGCTGGACGGCGAGAGCGCGACGGTCGAGCTCGCGGGCGAGCAGCTCGAGGGGACGCTGTGGACCGAGCCGGTCGACGTCGTCGACCCGGACGTCGAGGTGCTGGGCTGGTACAAGACCGGCGAGCAGTCCGGGCGCGCCGCGGTGACGCGCCGCACGGTCCGGACGGGCGAGAGCGCCGGCTCCGCAGCGTACGTCTCCACGCGGTTCGGCCGCCTCGGCCTCGTCCCGGTGCTCTCCCGCCTGCTCGACGACGCGGGCGTGCGCAGCGAGCTGCCCGCCGCCGTGCGCGGCGACGTCGAGCTCGCCGTGCGCACGGACGGCACCGACGACTTCTGGTTCCTCGTCAACCGCACCGCCCGCCCGGTCGAGGTGCCCGACGTCGCGGGCGAGGTCCTCGCCGGCCGTCGCCTCGCGCCGTCCGGCACGGCGGACGGCGCGCTCCTGCTCGAGCCGCGCGGCGTCGCCGTCGTCCGCCGCCCGGCCGAGCCGACCTCGCCGAGGTAGAGCCCCGGTACCACGAGGTAGAGGCCTGGTAGCCGAAACCGGGCCTCTACCTCGGCAGAACAGACCCCGCGGGAACGACCCGCACCCGGTGCACCCCGCCGGTTCGCAGCGACGCGAAGGAGGTGGCTCAGGGATGAGCCCGACCGACACCGACACGACCACGCGGGGTGGACCACCCGGTCCTCGCCGCACGAGCCCGGGCGGCCCGGCCGCCCGCCGGACGGGGGCCCGCGTCGTGGCGGGCCTCGGCGCCGGGGCGCTCGTCGCGGGCTGCGCGCTCGCGGCCCTGCCCGCGCAGGCCTCGCCCCTCGGCGCGGTCTCCGCGGCGGGCACGACGGCGGCCGCGGCCGACGTCGCGGGCGTCACCGTGACGCCCGACCCGTCGTACGCGGGCGCGCCGTTCGAGGGCTGGGGCACGAGCCTCGTGTGGTTCGCCAACGCCACGGGCGGCTACCCCGACGAGATCCGCGACCGGCTCGCGGACATGGTGTTCGGCGACGAGGGCCTCAACCTCAACATCGCGCGCTACAACGTGGGGGGCGGCAACGCGCCCGACGTGCCGGACTACCTGCGCGCCGGCGGGGCCGTCGACGGCTGGTGGAAGGCGCCCGAGGGCACGACGCGCACCGACGTCGACTGGTGGGACCCGGAGAACCCGGACCACTGGGACGAGGACGCGGACGCGACGCAGCGCTGGTGGGTCGACCGCATCAAGGACGACGTCACGCACTGGGAGACGTTCAGCAACTCCCCGCCCTGGTTCATGACCGTGAGCGGGTACGTGTCCGGCGGATTCAGCTCGACCGCGGACCAGCTCAAGACGGAGAGCATCGACGACTTCGCGGCCTACATGGTCGGCGTGACCGAGCGCCTCGAGGACGCGCACGGCATCGAGGTCGACACGATCGACCCGTTCAACGAGCCCAACACCAACTACTGGGGCACCCAGCTCGGCGGCGACGGCAACCCGGCCGGGGGCCGCCAGGAGGGCGCCCACATGGGTCCGGGGCTCCAGGCGAAGGTCGTCCCGGCCCTCGCCGCGGCGCTCGAGGGCTCCTCGACCGACGCCGTGATCTCGGCGATGGACGAGACGAACCCCGGCACGTTCGCGACGAACTGGAACGCGTACCCGCAGTCCGTCCGCGACCAGGTGTCGCAGCTCAACGTCCACACGTACGGCACGGGCCAGCGCACGACGGTCCGCGACATCGCCAAGGGCGAGGACAAGCCGCTGTGGATGAGCGAGGTCGGCGGCAACTGGAGCTCGACCGGCCAGGACTTCGAGACCATGGAGTCCGGCCTGGGCAGCGCTCAGCACATCGTCGACGACCTGCGCGAGCTCGAGCCGAGCGCGTGGGTGTTCTGGCAGCCGGTCGAGGACTACGCCAACATGGCGCCCGGCGGCGAGAGCGCGAACGGCATGAACTGGGGCGAGATCCAGATCCCGTTCGACTGCACGGCCGAGGACACGCTCGAGACGTGCCCGATCTACACGAACACGAAGTACTGGGCGACCCAGAACTTCACGCACTACATCGAGCCGGGAGACTCGCTGATCCGCTCGGACGACGCCAGCAGCACGGCCGCGGTGTCGGCCGACGGCACGTCCGCGACGGTCGTGCACGTGAATGCCACGAAGGCCGAGCGCGCCGTGACGCTCGACCTGTCGAAGTTCGGTGCGGTCGGGTCCGATGCGACCGTCACCCCCGTGGTCACGAGCACGGCCGGCTATCTCGTCGAGGGCGAGCCGGTGGCCGTCACGACGGGCGAGAACGGTCCGAGCGCGACGCTCGTCGTGCCGGCCGAGTCCGTGACGACGTTCGTCGTCGACGGCGTGTCGGGTGTCGCGGACGACGCCGCGCTCGTCCAGGACGGTCACGCGTACCGTCTCGACGGCGTCCAGGCGGACCGCTCGCTCGCGCCGTCGGCGTCGGGCACGGGCGTCGTGATCCGCACCGACGCGCCGGTCGCGGAGCAGGCGTGGGAGCTCACGGCGCTCGGCGCCCCCGAGGGCTCCGGCACGCACCGCACGCGCTACGCCGTGACGAACGCGGCGACGGGCCGCCAGCTCGCCGTCGCGGCCGACACGTCCGCCGTCCTCCAGGACGCCCCGGCCGACGTCGCGGACACCCCGCTCGCCGCGCAGTGGATCCTCTCGACGACCGGCGACGGCACCTTCACGCTCGTCAACGTGTCCTCGAAGACCCTCCTCGAGGTCGGCGGGCAGGCGACGGCCGACGGGTCCCCCGTGGGCACGTACCTCGCGAACTCCGGCGTGAACCAGCGCTGGCGGATCGTCGACGAGACGGTCCTGGGAACCGAGCCGGTCGAGGCGTTCACGACGCCGGGCACCACGCCCGAGCTCCCCGCGACCGTCACGCCCGTCTACCGCGACGGGGCGCGCGGAGCGCTCCCCGTGACCTGGGAGCTCCCGGGCGACGATGCGTGGGCCGCGGCGGGCACCGTCGAGGTCGCGGGCACGGTGGCGACCCCGACCGGAGGCGAGGTCGCCGCGACGGCGACCGTCGTCGTCGACGAGCTCACGTCGACCCTCCCGGCGCGCGCCAAGGCGTACGCGGGCGGGTCGCCCGCCCTCCCGACGACCGTCACGGCGGTCGCGGCCGGCGGCGCCGAGGTGCAGCGTCCCGTGGTCTGGGACGACGCCCCCGCGGGCGCGTACGACGCCGTCGGGGTCGTCTCGCTCACGGGCACGGCCGACGCCGGGGCGGGTGCCACGCTCCCGGCCACCGTGCGCGTCCAGGTGACCGAGGCCGCGTCCGCCAACGGCGCGCTCGCCGCGGGCACGACGGCGAGCGCGACGTTCACCGAGCCGGGCTACGCCGTCGGGGGCGTCGTCAACGGCAACCTCACGGACAAGGCCTGGTCGAACTGGGTGTCCGGCACCAAGCGGTCGTCCGACACGCTCACCGTCACGCTCCCGGCCGACCGGGACGTCACGGGTGTCGTGACGCGGTTCTGGAAGGACGGGTCCAGCGCGAGCTGGGCGCAGTCCGTCCGGCTCCAGGCCCTCGTGGGCGGCACGTGGACCGACGTCGGTGCTCCCGTCACGGTGGATGCCTCGCCCGACGGCCCCGCGCCTGCGGTCGAGGTCCCCGCCGACGTGCGGACGTCGTCCGTGCGCGTCGTCCTCACGGCACGGGCGAACACCCACCTGGTCGTCTCCGAGATCGAGGTCCTCGCCAAGGTGCCGGGCACGGGGACCGACGCCACGGCGTCGGGCATCACCGTGGCCGGCGAGCCTCTCGCCGGGTTCGACCCCGCGGTGACGGCGTACGACGTGCCCGTCACGGGCACGGTGCCCGCCGTCGAGGCGGTCGCGCACGACCCGTACGCGACCGTCGCGGTCGAGGCCGCCGACGCCGTGCCGGGGACGACGACGGTGCGCGTCACCGCCGAGGACGGGACGGAGCAGGCGTACGAGCTGCGCTGGACGGCCGACGCCGGCGCGGCGCCGGTGACGGCCGTCGCCGAGACGCGGTGCCTGGCCGGCAAGGTCTACGTCGCGGTCCGCGCCACGAACGACGGCGACGCGCCGCTCGACGTGACGCTCGCGACGCCGTACGGCTCGCGGACGTTCACCGGCGTCGCCCCGGGCGCGAGCGCGTACCAGTCGTTCGCGTCGCGCGCGGCGTCCGTCCCCGCCGGGACGGCCGTCGTGACGGTGGACGGGTTCGATCCCGTCGAGGTCGCGTTCGACGCGCGCACCTGCTGAGCCGTCCGGTCCCACCACGGGCCCGGCCGACGTCGTCCGCGACGTCGTCCGGGCCCGTCGGTGTCTGGCGGACCGAGACCCGGGTTTGGGTCCGGACAGATCCGCGCCACGCGCCGGATCGCAGAGCGAGCGTCGGCAGGTCCGCGTACCGTGTCCCGGGTGCCCGGCACGGTGTCGGGACGAGGAGGAGCGCACCACGGTGACCCCGACGACGAGCGGCGACGTCCTGACGACGAGCGGCGGTACGCGCTGGACGATGCGGGGCGAGATCGACGCCGCGGTCCAGGCCCGGCGCGAGGACGAGCTGCTGCGGATCGCACAGTCCGCGAACGAGCGCATCCACGTCGACCTCGGCGAGGTGACCTTCATGGACTCGGGCGGCCTGCGGCTGCTGTACCACGCCGCGACCGCGGGCTCGGGAGCCCCCGTGCTGGAACGCGTCCCGCGCCGCGTCCGCGACCTGCTGGAGCTCAGCGGGGTCGTCGACCTCTTCGAGCTCGCGGACGACCCGACCGACGAGGACGGCGCGTGAGCGTCGAGCACGCCGCGCTCCCCGTCGGCTTCGTCGAGATCGGCTCCTGGCCGCTGCGGGGCCTGGGCGACCTCGCGACGCTGCGCGAGGGTCTGCACCGCCTGCTCACCGGCAGTCCGCTCCCGCCCGACCGCGCGCTCGAGGCGACGCCCGAACGTGTCGTCCTCGTCGCGAGCGAGCTCGCCACCAACGCCCTGCGCCACGGCCTGCCGCCCACGCGCGTCCGGCTGCTCAGCGACGGTCGCGAGCTCGTGGTCGACGTCGTCGACCACTCGCCGGACGCGCCGGTGGTCGCCGGACGGCGCTCACCGGGCGCGGGCGGGTTCGGCCTCGTGCTCGCGCAGCGGGCGTCGACGGCCGTCGGCTGGTGCCGGACCGGCACGGGTGAGAAGCACGTGTGGGCGCGGTTCGACGTCCCGGTCTTCCGTGCCGGGGCCTCGGTGCGCAGCGCGCTCCTCCCCGTCGGCTGAGCGTCTACCGGAGCGGCCGCCTCAGGCGTCGCGACGCACCAGGAGCAGCGTCGCGTCGTCGGCGGAGCGCGGGTCGCGCGCCGCGGAGACGATCCCGTCGACGTCCACGTCCGGGCCCGTCGAGAAGACCGCCGCGAGCCTGTCCAGGCCGTCCCGGATCGACTCTCCCCGCCGCTCGATCAGACCGTCGCTGTAGAGCACGAGCGCACCCCCGCGCGGTACCTGCACACGCTGGGCGGGCGGGACCCGGTCGACGAGCCCGAGGGGCGGCACGCTCGCGCTCTCGGTCCAGGCCGTGCTGCCGTCGGGGCCGACGACGAGCAGGGGCGGGTGGCCCACCGACACGTGCTCGACGACGCCGCTCACCGTGTCCAGCAGCGCGACCGCGAGCGTCGCGACCTCGCCCGGCAGCGTCCAGCGGGCGACCTCGGCCAGCCGCGCCACCGCCTCGACCGCCGATCCCGTGCTCACGAGCGCCGCGCGCAGCGTCGTGCCGAGCTGGCCCATCGTCGCGGCCGCCTGGAGCCCGTGCCCCGTGACGTCGCCGACCACGAGCGCGAGCCGGCCCGAGGGGAGCACGAGGGCGTCGTACCAGTCGCCGCCGACCAGGCCGGTGCCGGCGGACTCGTAGCGGGACTGGAGGGTCCAGCCCGGGACGTCGGGCAGGAGCGCCGGCAGGAGGCTGCGCTGGAGCTCCTCCGTCGCCCGCACGGCCTTGCGCCCGCGCAGGTAGAGGGCCTCCACGAGGTGGCCGCGCAGCGACGTCGCGACGTCCGTCTGGTCCGACGTCCACGGCACGCTCTGGCCGCGCACGACCTCACGCCAGCGCTGGAACGACTTGCGCGGGCTCAGCCGGACCGCGTCGCCCTCGCGCCTCGCGATCGCCTTGTTGTACGGGTCCCCGCCCCAGTCGACGTGCCGCAGCACCTCGTCGCGCACCCACACGACGACCTGGCCCTCGGGGAGCACGATGCCCAGCACCCCGGCGACGTCGGGAACGAGCGCCGCCACCTCGGGCGCGTCGCGACCCAGCGCCTCGGTCGCGACCAGGTCCTCGCCGTGGCCCAGCACCCACGCCACGAGCGCGCGGCACCCGTCCTCGTCGGGGGCGTTGCCGACCTTGATGAGACCGCCCTCCGCGACGACGACCGCGCCGTCGGCCCGGACGAGGCGCCGCAGCCACCCCGAGCGGGTGAGCGCGGTACCGATCGGGACGCTCTCGTCGCGGCTGTCGGCGGCGAGGTGGGCGAGGACGCCCTCCGCGCGCCGCACCTCGGCCTCGCGCTCGTCCTCGGCCTGCGCGACGAGCCGGACGGACAGCGCCGACCCGAGGAACTCCGCGGCCGTGCGCACCTCGTACGGCGGCTCGTGCGGGCCGGCGTAGTGGTGGCACGCGATGAGCCCCCACAGCTTCCCCTCGCGCAGCAGCGAGATCGACATCGACGCGCGCACGCCCATGTTGCGCAGGTACTCCAGGTGGATCGGCGAGACACTGCGCAGCGTGGAGTACGTGAGGTCGAGGGGCGCGCCCGTCGTCGGCAGCAGCGTCGGCACGATCGGCTGCGGCTCGTAGTCGACGTCCGCGATGAGGCGGATCCAGTTCTTCTCGTACAGCGCGCGGGCCTGCGGCGGGATGTCCGACGCCGGGTAGTGCAGGCCCAGGAACGCGTTGAGGTCCGCACGGCGCGCCTCGGCGACCACCTCGCCGTTGTACGCGTCGTCGAAGCGGTAGATCATCACGCGGTCGAACCCGGTGAGCGCGCGCACGTGCCGGGCCGCGTCGTCGTACAGCTCGTCGAGGGTCGCGGCGCGCTCGAGGTCGCGCAGCGCGTGCCGCACGGACAGGTACGTGTTGGGGAACGTCAGGGGGCGCGCGCCCGCCGCGGTCTCGAGCTCGACGACGAGCACCGGCTCGGTCTCCGGCCCGTCCGGGGGCAGCGGGGGGCGGTGGAGCACGGCGTCCACGGCGAGGGACGCCCCGTCCCAGCGGTCGAGCTCCAGCGTCACGGGGTTGCGCGTCGCGAGGTCGCCGACGTTCGTGGCGTGGTCGAGCACGCGGCGCGCCGGGCCCGCGCCCAGCGCGTCGGCGAGCGGGCGGCCCACGAGCGCCTCGGCGGACCTCCCCAGGTGCCGCTCGACGTTGGCCGACGCCTGGAGCAGCACGCCGTCCGCCTCGCGGACGACGAGCAGGACGCCGCGCGGCTGGATCATGCCGGGGACGTGGATGGGCTCGCGCGCGCAGTTGTCGAGATCCACCGCCTCGCCGGGCGCCAGCAGCTCCGGCTCGTCGACCGTCCTGGTCACGTGGTCCTCCGTCCGGGTCGCCGCACGCAGGCACGATGCCTCGGTGCGGGTCGACGGACCACCTGGGCTCGAGGATCCGGGTCGAGTGCCCCAGGCTACCGCGCCCGGCGCCCCGGCCCGATCGTTCTGTCCAGGCACGATCCACCCGGCGGCCCTGCGTGAGCGACACCACGGAACTCCGCGGTAGCGTCGTTCGTCGGACGAGCGGGGCCCCGGACCGCCCGCCCGGCCCCGACGAACCAGAAGGTGACCCATGAGCACGACGACGACCCCGATCCTGCGCGCCACCGGCCTCGCGGCCGGCTACGGAGGGCCCGACGTCGTGCACGGCATCGACCTCGACGTCGTGCCCGGCGCCCTGCCGGTCGGGATCGTCGGCGAGTCGGGCGCCGGGAAGTCCACGGTCGTGCGCGCGCTCGTCGGGCTCGTGCGGCCGACCGCCGGACACGTCACGTACGCCGGGCGCACGGTCACCAAGCTGTCGCGCCGGGACAAGAAGCAGTTCACCGCCGACGTCCGCCGCGTCTCCCAGGACGGCCTCGCCGGGATCGGGATCGACCCGCGCTGGACCGTCGACCGCACGCTGTCCGCCGCGCTCAAGGACGCCCGCAAGGCCGGTCGCCCCAGCGGACGATCCGTCGAGGACCTGCTCGGCGACGTCGCGCTCGAGCCCCGGTACGCGCCGCGCACGATCCACTCGCTCTCGGGCGGGGAGAAGCAGCGGGTCGCGCTCGCCGTCGCGCTCGCGACCCGCCCGCGCGCCCTGCTGCTCGACGAGCCGCTCACCGCCGTCGACCCGGCGATGCGGGGCGACGTCGTGCGGCGCCTCGCCGACGCGACCGCCGAGCTCGGCACCGCGGTGCTGCTCGTCTCGCACGACCTGGAGCTCGTCGAGCGGATGTGCCCCTCCGTCCACGTGCTCGCCGACGGGACGTTCGTCGCCGCCGGGGCGCTGCGCGACGTCTTCGCCGGCACCGCCCCGGGCGCCGACCACCCGGCCGTGCGGGGGCTCGCGGAGGCCGCGCCGCTCGCCGTCCAGCGCTTCCGCTGACGCTCCGGGAAACTCGTCGGCGACGCGTGTCGAAGACCGGGGGTCTCCGTACGACGTCAGGGTGAACGCGCCTTCACGACACTAGGGTCGAGGAGGCACTCACCGAGGAGGAACGTCATGCGAGTCATGGTCATGATCACGGGCAACGGGGCCGACGAGGACAAGATCGCCCCCACGCAGGAGATGCTCGCCCAGATGGGCGCGTACAACGAGGAGCTCGTCAAGGCGGGCATCATGCTCGACGGCCAGGGCCTCCAGCCCACGGCCAAGGCCGCGCGCGTCGTGTTCAGCGGGGGCGAGACGTCGGTCGTCGACGGGCCCTTCACCGAGTCCAAGGAGATCGTCGCCGGGTACTGGATCTGGCAGGTCTCCTCGCTCGAGGAGGCCGTCGAGTGGGCGCGCAAGTGCCCGAGCGACCCCAGCGCAGGGCTGGAGGAGGTGCTCGAGATCCGCCCGATCTTCGAGCTCGAGGACTTCGGCGCCGAGTACACCCCGGCGCAGCGCGCGAAGGACGAGCGCCTCGCGGAGCAGATCCGCGCCCAGCAGGGCTCCTGAGGCTCATCGGGGCGAGGACGGGCACGGCGATGACCGACGTCTCCCGCACCGTCGAGGCCGTGTGGCGCATCGAGTCGCCGCGGCTCGTCGCGGGCCTGGCGCGGACCCTGCGGGACATCGGCCTCGCCGAGGAGGTCGCCCAGGAGGCGTTCGTCGCCGCGCTCGAGCAGTGGCCCGAGCAGGGCGTCCCGGACAACCCGGGCGCGTGGCTGACGACCGTCGCGCGCCGCCGCGCCGTCGACCTGGTCCGCCGCGAGCGCACGCGCGACGAGAAGTACGCGCGGCTCGCGGCGGGTCTCGCCGCGCCCGGTGCGAGGTCCGGCAGGGGGACGACGACGGTCGCGCACGCCGACGACGGCGGCGCGGTCCTCGTCGGGTCGGTCCCGGCCACCGACGCGATCGTCGACGACCCCGTGGGCGACGACCTGCTCGCGCTCGTCCTCGTCGCGTGCCACCCGGTGCTGCCGCGCGAGTCCCGCGTCGCGCTCACGCTGCGCCTCGTGGGGGGCCTGACGACCGACGAGATCGCCCGCGCGTTCCTCGTCCCGTCCGCGACCGTGGGGCAGCGCATCTCCCGCGCCAAGCGGACGCTCGCCGAGGCGAACGTCCCCTTCGACGTCCCGCAGGCCGACGAGCTCGCCGCACGCATCCCCGCGGCGCTCGAGGTCGTGTACCTCGTCTTCACCGAGGGATACGCCGCGACGTCGGGCGACACGTGGGTGCGGCGCGAGCTCGCCGAGGACGCCATGCGGCTCGGCCGCGTGCTCGCCGGGCTGCTGCCGGGCGAGCCGGAGGTGCACGGGCTCGTCGCGCTCATGGAGCTCCAGGCGTCGCGGTTCGCGGCCCGCACCGGCCCCGGCCCGGACGGCGAGCCCGTGCTCCTCGAGGACCAGGACCGGTCGCGCTGGGACCGGCTCCTCGTCCGCCACGGCCTCGCCGCGCTCGACCGCGCGCTCGCGCTCGGCACGCGCGCCGGGAAGGCCCTCGGCCCCTACTCGCTCCAGGCGGCCATCGCCGCGTGCCACGCGCGCGCCGCGACGTGGGCCGACACCGACTGGGAGGCGATCGTCGCGCTCTACGACGCGCTCGCGTCCGTCGCGCCCTCCCCCGTGGTCGAGCTCAACCGCGCCGTGGCCGTGGGCTACGCGGACGGTCCCGAGGCCGCGCTCGTCGTGCTCGACGCCGTCGCGGACGACCCGCGCCTCGCGCGCCACCACCTCTACGGCGCCGTGCGCGGCGACCTCCTGACCCGGCTGGGCCGGCACGCCGAGGCCGCGGTCGTCCTCGAGAGCGCCGCCGGTCTCGCGCCGACCCGCCACGAGCGTCAGCTCCTGCTGGAACGGGCCGCCGCCGCGTCCTCGACGACGGGCGCGCGGCGGCACGACGTGGACCCGGCACCGTGAGCCCGGTCCGGTCAGCCGAGCGAGCGGACGTCTCCTCGCCGTCCCGGCACGCTCAGCGCGGCGAGGAGCGCCTCGGCAGCCGCGAGGTCACGTCCCAGCGGCGCCCCGGACGTCGGGTCGGGCCGCCGCGCCGGGGCGCGCTGCGGCGAGGCGTCGACGACCGACGTCCCGCGCGTCGCACGACGCCCGCCGAGCTCGCCGAGGTCGCCGTCGTCGCGGATCGCGACGACTCCCTCGACCCTGAGCAGCGGGATACGGAGCAGGCGTGCCAGGAGGCGGATCTCGATGTCCATGGCGCCCGTCTAGTCGCCGAGCCGGATCTCACGGTCCCGGTCGGGCGCGTCGTCCGCCCCGGACGAGGACTGGGAAGCCGACGTCGTCACGTCCGCCTCGGCGAGACGAGCCCGTACCTGTGCGACGACGGCCTTCGCGCCCGCCTCGATCTGGGCGTACCGCTCCCGCCCTGCCCGGGTGCCCAGCAGGTACCCCAGCCCGAAGAAGGCCACACGGCCCAGGGTCTTACTGCCGAGCATCGCCGTCGTCCGATCCTTGGCGACTCCGTACGGCCGAGACCGCCGCGCTGGCGGCCGTGACCGCCGCCACCGACCCGAGCGTGATCAGGCCGGTCCGCACCGCACCGGTGCCGACCCGCTTCTGCTGGTGCCGGAGCGACTCCTTCACCCGGTCGAGGAAAGTCTTCTTCCGGAACAACGCGCTCATGACGCTCCCACCTTCTGGTCGTGCTCGGCCGAGTGCCTGCGGATCGCCGTGACGATCGCCTGCTTGCGCATCGACGTGGTCAGCTCGAGACCCATCTCCGTGCCGAGCGCGAGCAGCTTCTCCTTGGTCATCTCGTCGAGGTTGAGCGGGTCCGTGTCGGCGTCGGCCCCGAGCCTGCGGCCCTCCGCGGTCGCCGCCCTCCGTCGGTCGTCCGCGTCCTCCACCCTCCGTCGTGCCGCCTCGGCCTCTTCCTCGGCCTCTCCCGCCAGGCGCTCGGCGCGGGCGCGAGCCTCGTCGGCTGCTCGACGGGCCTCCGCGGCAGCCTCTTCCGCCAGCTCGCGCGCCGTGGCCATCTCCTGGCGAGCATGCTCGATCGCCTCCTCGGCCCGGCCGCGCGCCTTCTCGGCCTGCTGCTGCGCCTGCTCCACGCGGCTGCGGACCTGCCCCTGCATCTCCGCCACGCGGCGAGCCGCGTCCTCCTGCGCCCGAGCCCTCTTCGCCGCCACGTACTGGTCGGCCTCGCGCTGGGCGTCCGCGACCACCTGAGCGACGTCGCGCTCTCCCTCGTCACGGGCCTCCTCGAGCCGTCTGCCGCCCTCCGCCTCGACGTCGCGGGCGGCGTCGTCCCGCTCCTTGGCCTCCCGGGCCGCGTCGTGGGCTCGCAGCTCGAGCTCTCGGACGCGCTCCATCGCCGCGTCCACGCGGCTCGTCCGACGCTCCGTGCCCGAGGTGAACGGGTTGGCGTCCGCCACGGTCGTCGCGGCGCGTTGCCCTGCCGCCTGGACGGTGTGGCCCGCGGACCGGGCGGGCGTCGCCACCCCGGTGTCCAGCAACCACAGGATGTTGCGCGGCAGGTCGGTCAGGCCGCGTCGCGCCGTGCGCCCCAGCCAGACCACGGGATTGGACCTGGTCATCGGCTCCTCCTCACCTCGGCGGGAGCCCGCTCAGGCGGACCGCCCTCTCGGCGGCCGCCGCGCGGCCGCTCGGGGGACGCCGCGGCCGGAGGCGCGTGCGCCGTCCCGCGCGGATCCACCGCTGACGAGACCACCGACCACTGCACGCCCCCTGCATCCAGGACACTGCACCTCCCGCCCGCACGCACGCCAGGGCGCGCGCCGAGCGCGCGGGCCCCGGAGCAGGGGGCGCGAGGGCGAGGCGCGAGGCGTGCAGGGCGGCGGGAGGAGGGCGCACCGCCCGCCGTGCTCCCCTACCGCGTGAGGACGGACTCGATCTCGGCCGACTCGTCGGGGGTGAGCGGGGGTGCCGAGAGGGCCGCGACGTTGTTCTCGAGCTGGCGGACGCTGCTCGCGCCGACGAGGGCGGACGTGACGCGGTCGTCGCGGAGCACCCAGGCGAGGGCGAGCTGAGCGAGGGTCTGGTCGCGGCCGGCGGCGATCTCGTTCAGCGCCCGGGCCCGCTCGAGGTAGGTCTCGTCGAGGTTCTGCTCGGACAGGAACGGGGAGTCGGGGCGTGCGGCGCGCGACCCCTCGGGCGCGGAGCCGGAGAGGTAGCGGTCCGTGAGCAGGCCCTGCTGGAGGGGCGAGAACACGATGGTGCCGACACCGAGGTCGCCCACGACGTCGAGCAGCGACTCGCTCTGGACGCCGTCGTAGCGGTCCTCGTGCGCCGGGTCCTCGACGTGGCGGTTGAGCATCGAGTAGCTGGGCTGGTGGATGAGCAGCGGGGTGCCGAGGTCGGCGAGGATCGCGGCGGCCTCGCGCGTGCGGGACGGCGAGTAGTTGGAGACGCCGACGTAGAGCGCCTTGCCCTGCTGGACGGCGTCGTGCAGCGCCCGCATGGACTCCTCGAGCGGCGTGCTCGGGTCCGGGCGGTGGTGGTAGAAGACGTCCACGTAGTCGAGGCCCATGCGCGTCAGCGACTGGTCGAGCGACGACAGGAGGTACTTGCGCGAGCCGCCGTCGCCGTAGGGCCCGGGCCACATGTCGTACCCGGCCTTGGAGGAGATGACGAGCTCGTCGCGGTACGCGCCGAGGTCCTGGGCGAGGTGGCGGCCGAAGTTCTCCTCCGCGGAGCCGTACGGCGGGCCGTAGTTGTTGGCCAGGTCGAAGTGCGTGATCCCGAGGTCGAAGGCGCGGCGCAGGACGGCGCGCTGCGTCTCGAACGGGTTCACGTCGCCGAAGTTGTGCCACAGACCGAGCGAGATCGCGGGCAGGTCGAGGCCGCTGCGCCCCGTCCGGCGGTAGGTCATGGTGTCGTAACGGTCGTCGGCGGCGACGTAGCGCGGGGCGAGAGGCATGTGCCCATTCTGCCTCCCCGCGCCCGGGGAGCTAGGCCGAGTCCCGCACGACGAGCACGGGGTCGAAGATCCGTGACGTGACCCGCGGCTCACCGGTCTCGACCTGCTCCAGCAGGAGGCGCGCCATCTCGGCCGCCATCTCCTCCACGGGTTGGCGCACGGTCGTCAGGGCCGGGCGCGTGAGCGTGCCGGCGGGGCTGTCGTCGAACCCCACCACGGCGACGTCGTCGGGGACCCGGCGCCCTTGCTCGCGCAGCGCGTGGACCGCGCCCTGCGCCATGACGTCGTTCGAGACGAAGACGCCGTCGAGCCCCGGCGCTGTGCGCAACAGCTCGAGCATCGCGGCCTCGCCGCTCTCGACCGTGAAGTTGCCCTCGACGCTCGGCACGTACGCGTGACCCCGCCGGGCCATCGCGTCGCGGAAGCCGTCGAGGCGGTCCCGGGCCGCGAGCACGTCGAGAGGCCCCGAGACGACGCCGACCGTCCGGCAGCCGCGGTCCAGCAGGTGGTGCGCGGCGAGGCGTGCGCCGTCGGCGTTCGCGACGTCGACGTAGCTCACCGGGAGGGGCCGCGGCGGCCGGGCGAAGAGCACCGTGGGTCTGCCCGTGGCCAGGAGCTGCTCGGGGAGCGGGTCGTCGGCGTGCGTGGAGACCAGGAGCGCGCCGTCGGCGTTGCCGAACCGCAGGTACGACACGACCTGCCGTCTCGCCTCGTCGCCGTCGGCGAGCATGAGCACCGGGTGGACGTCGTGCGGACGCAGGGACCGCACGAACGACCCCACGACGCGGCCGAAGAACGGGTCGGCGAGCAGGCGCGGGAGGTGCAGGCCGTCGTCGGGGGCCGGCTCGGCACCGGAGACGACGACGGCGACCGTCCCGGTGCGCCGTGTGACGAGCGAGCGGGCGGCACGGTTGGGGACGTAGCCGGTCGTCGCGACGGCCTCCAGGACGACCTCCTGGACGGCGGGCGCGACCTTGCGCTTGCCGTTGACGACGCGCGAGACCGTCGCGCGCGACACGCCTGCCACCCGGGCGACGTCGTCGAGCGTCGGCGCCCGGTGCTGCACGTCCTCGCTCACGCCACCGACGATAGCAGGGGTAAGAGCGCTTTCCCGGGTCGCCCCGTCTCGGGGCGAGCTCGGATCGCATCCCCTTTTCTTACTAACCAGTTTGTCAGACTTAGCGCCCCTTTTAGCCCGATTTATGAGCTTATTCCCGCCCGCCGGAGCACCAGCAGCGCTTGACAGCCCCCGTGAGCGGGTGAAAACTCGGGCCTCGGGTAAGAGCGCTCTCCCTGCTTCACACCTCAGCCGCGGCGCCGCGGCTGAGGGCACGGCTCGACGACGAACTGTGCCCCGGGTCGACGCAGACCTGGGGCGGACGGAGAGGTAGACGAACACGATGCGCACCACATCCCCCACCGCCCCCGGGCGACCCCGCAGACGCCGAGCGGCCCGCGCCGCGCTCGCGACGCTGGCCTCCGGCGCGCTCGCGGGCGCGGCGCTCGTCGTGCCCGCGACGACCGCGAGCGCCGAGCCGGTGCTCCTGTCCCAGGGCAAGCCCGCCACCGCGTCGTCCGTCCAGGACGACTGGGCCGGGTACGCCGCGGACAAGGCGGTCGACGGCGACCTCGGCACGCGCTGGTCCAGCGCCTGGAGCGACCCCCAGTGGCTCCGGGTCGACCTGCAGCAGGACGCGAGCGTCGACCGGGTCGAGCTGGTCTGGGAGGGCGCGTACTCCTCCGCGTACCAGGTCCAGGTCTCCGACGACGGCTCGGCGTGGCGGACGCTCTACTCCACGACCCAGGGCGACGGCGGCACGGACGTCCTCGACGTGGACGGGAAGGGCCGCTACGTGCGCGTCCTGTCGACCGCGCGCCCCGGCGGCTACGGCCACTCGCTCTACGAGTTCCGCGTCTTCGGCGAGGCGGGCGGCTCGGGTCCGACCGACCCCACGGACCCGACCGACCCCGGTGACCCGACCGACCCGTTCCCCGACTACGTGCACCCGGGCCACCCGACGGTCCCTGTCAAGGACTCGGGCCCGAGCGTCGTCGAGGTCGTCGGCGCGAATGGCGACTGGGACCTCCAGGTGGACGGCCAGCCGTACACCGTGCGCGGGTTCACGTGGGGCGGCACGAACGCCGAGGAGACCGGTGCGCGCATGCAGGGCCTCGCCGACATCAACGGCAACACGACCCGCACCTGGGGCACGGGCGCCGACTCGCGCGCGATCTTCGACGCCGCGGCCGAGCACGACGTCCGCGTCATCGCGGGCTTCTGGCTCATGCCGGGCGGCGGCCCGGGGTCGGGCGGCTGCATCGACTACCGCACCGACACGACGTACAAGAACGAGACCAAGGCCGACATCCTGCGCTGGGTCGAGGAGTACAAGAACCACCCGGCCGTGCTCATGTGGAACATCGGCAACGAGGCGATCCTCGGTCTGCAGAACTGCTACTCCGGCACCGACCTCGAGGAGATCCGCAACGCGTACGCGTCGTTCGTCAACGAGGTGAGCGTCGCGATCCACGCGATCGACCCCAACCACCCGACGTCGAACACCGACGCGTGGACCGGTGCGTGGCCGTACATCCGCGACCACGCACCCGACCTGGACCTGCTCTCCATCAACGCGTACGGCGACGTGTGCAGCATCGCTGAGGCGTGGGAGGCCGGGAGCTACGGCAAGCCGTACGTGCTCACCGAGGGCGGCGCGGCCGGCGAGTGGGAGGTGCCGGACGACGCGAACGGCGTCCCGGACGAGCCCACCGACATCGAGAAGAGCCGCGCGCTCCCGCTGTCGTGGAAGTGCCTCATGGAGCACGAGGGCAAGGCGCTCGGCGCGACGTTCTTCCACTACGGCGTCGAGGGCGACTTCGGCGGCGTGTGGTTCAACATCACCCCCGGCAACAACAAGCGCCTCGGCTACCACGCGATCGCCAAGACCTGGGGCGTCGACCTCACGGGCGTGAACACGGCCCCGCGGATCACCGGCATGGCGATCCCGGGCTCGACGTCCGTGACGGCCGGCGCCACGCTCGACTTCGACCTCGCCGCGACCGACCCCGACGGCGACCCGATCAACTACGTCGCGTTCTTCAACAGCAAGTACGTCGACGGCGCCGGCGGCCTCGCCTGGACCGATCTCACGAGCAAGGGCCAGGGGAAGTTCTCGGTCACCGCGCCCTCGCGGCTCGGCGTGTGGAAGCTCTACGTCTGGGCCGAGGACGGCAAGGGGAACGTCGGGGTCGAGACGCGCTCGTTCCGCGTCGTGGCGCCGCCCGTCGCCGGGACGAACATCGCGCAGGGCAAGACCACGACGGCGTCGAGCTTCGACCCCTGGAACGGCAACTGGTCCCCCGGCCAGGCGACCGACGGCGACCCGGGCACGCGCTGGGCGAGCGACTGGGACGACGACGAGTGGCTGACGGTCGACCTCGGCTCCGTCCAGGCGTTCCAGCACGTCCAGCTCGTCTGGGAGTCGGCGTTCGGCAAGGCCTACCAGATCCAGACGTCGAACGACGAGCAGTCCTGGACCACGGTCCGCACGGTGACCGACGGTGACGGCGGGGTCGACAGCCTCGACGTCGCGGGCAACGGCCGCTACGTGCGGCTCAAGCTCGACGCGCGCGGCACGGCGTGGGGCTACTCGCTGTTCGAGCTCGGCGTCTACCAGCGCTGACACCCTCAGACGTCCGGGTGGGGGCGGCGGCAACCGCCCCCACCCGGCACGGCGCCCGGTGACAGACGCCGGGCGTGCCCATCATCCGCGCAGCGTCGCGCGCTCCTGCCCGAGAGGCTCCGCAGCGCGCGACGACCTCGAAGGAGGAAGCATGCACGGCACGACACGCACCACCACGCTATCGCCTCCCCGGCACGGCCGACGCCGCGCCGGGACCGGCCGGCGCCGGGTCGCGGCGACGATGACCGGCGTCCTCGTCGCGTCGACCTCGGTCGTCGTCACGACGAGCGCCGCCGCCGCCCCGGACACCCTGCTCTCCCAGGGCGCGCTCACGGCGGCGTCGAGCTCCGAGTCCGGCGGCCTGGGGCCCCGGTTCGCGGTCGACGGAGACCGGGCCACCCGCTGGGCGAGCCAGCCGAGCGACGACCAGTGGCTCCGCGTCGACCTCGGCGAGGCGCACGACCTCGACCGCGTCGTCCTCGACTGGGAGGCGGCGTACGGCAAGGACTTCACGGTCCAGGTGTCGCAGGACGGCCGGTCCTGGACGACCGTCGCCACCGTCGCCGACGGGACGGGCGGCGTGCAGTCGTTCGACGTCGACGCGACGGGCCGCTACGTCCAGGTCGTCGGGACGGAGCGTGGCACGCAGTACGGCTACTCGCTGTACGAGCTCCAGGTGTTCGGCGACGGCGACGCGCCGGACCCCGAGGACCCGCCGGGGTGGGACGACGAGGTCACGCACCACGAGTTCCAGGCCAACTGCTCGTTCTCGCACTTCCTGCCCGACGACCCGATCGTCTTCCCGGGCCAGCCCGGGAGGTCGCACCTGCACACGTTCGTCGGCAACCGCGTGACGGACGCGTTCACGGTCCCGGAGGACCTGTTCGAGAACACCGACTCGACCTGCACGGTCCCGCAGGACCACTCGTCGTACTGGTTCCCGGCGATCGAGAAGAACGGCGTCCCGATCGAGCCCGACATCCCCATGACGATCTACTACAAGTCCGGGATCGACGACTACACGAAGGTCAAGCCCTTCCCGCCGGGTCTGCGGTTCGTCGCGGGCGACATGATGGCGACGTACGACGAGTTCCGGACCGCGCCCGGCGCCGTCGAGGGCTGGGAGTGCGGCGACATCTCGAAGAGCTGGGACATCCCGGCCCACTGCCCCGAGGGCACCGAGCTGAACATCCGCTACCAGGCCCCGAGCTGCTGGGACGGCATGCACCTGTCGCCCGACGCGTCCGCGCACATGGGCCACGGCGCGCACATGGCGTACCCCGTGGACGGGCAGTGCCCCATGACGCACCCGATCGCGGTCCCGATGATCGAGTTCAAGATCGCGTGGCCGGTGAGCGGTGACATGTCCGACGTACGGCTCGTGAGCGGCTCCGACCAGTCGTGGCACTACGACTTCATCAACGGCTGGGAGCCCGAGGTGCTGGAGCGCCTCGTGGAGCACTGCATCAACGGCGGGCTCCAGTGCAACCCGCGCGGTTACGACCTCTACAAGCCGCACCGCGGCACCGTCCTCGACGAGAGCTACCAGCTCGTCGGCTGACACCCACCGCCCGACTGGCGCGGCGTCGTCGAGCGCGACGGCGCCGCGTCCGGGGCACGGTCGTGCCCGTGGCACGGCCTCCCGACCCGAAGAAGGCAGGACCATGCATCTCCGACCCACGGCCAGGCTCCGCCTGGCCTCCCTCGCCGCGGGGCTGACCGCGGCGTGCGTCGCGGCCCCGCTCGTGGCGGCCGCAGCGCCCGTCGCGGCCGCGGCGGACCCCGTCAACCTCTCCCAGGGCAAGCCCGCGACAGCATCGAGCGTGCAGGGCGACTACGCCGCCGCACGGGCGGTCGACGGCGACCTGAACACCCGCTGGGGCAGCGAGTTCGCCGAGGGCCAGTGGCTCCAGGTCGACCTCGGCCGGATCTCCACGCTGTCGTCCGTCGCCCTGAGCTGGGAGGGCGCCTACGGCAAGGGCTTCCGCATCGAGGCGTCCGACGACGGCTCGACCTGGCGCACGCTGCGGACCGTCACCGACGGCACGGGCGGGCAGCAGACGCTGCCCGTGTCCGGGACCGGGCGCTACGTGCGCCTGCTCGGCACCGAGCGCGGCACCGGTTACGGCTACTCGCTGTGGGAGCTCCAGGTGTTCGGCACACCCGGGACCGACGGCGGTACGGTCGACCCGGGCGGGCCCGGCGACGACTGCACCACGAACGCCGCGCTCGGGAAGGCGGCGACGGCGTCGTCCGCCGAGGGCGCGTACGCCGCGGGCCTCGCGGTGGACGGCAAGGCCGACACGCGCTGGAGCAGCGAGTTCTCCGACGCGCAGTGGCTCCAGGTCGACCTCGGTTCGATCCAGCCGGTGTGCGGGATCGAGATCGACTGGGAGGGCGCCTACGGCAAGGGCTTCCGGGTCGAGACGTCCGACGACGGCGCCCTGTGGCGCACGCTGCGTACGGTGACCGCCGGGACGGGCGGCAAGCAGGCGCTCGACGTCACCGGGTCCGGTCGCTACGTCCGGCTCGTCGGCACCGAGCGCGGTACCGGTTGGGGCTACTCGGTCTGGGAGCTGCGCGTGCTGACCACGGGTGACGGGACACCGAACCCGGGCACGGGCGAGCCGATCGAGGGCGGCGGGGACCTCGGGCCGAACGTGCACGTGTTCGGCCCCGGCACCCCGGTGGCCGACATCCAGGCCGCCGTCGACGCCGCGTACGCGGCGCAGGAGGAGAGCCAGTTCGGCCTGCGCCGCGACCAGTTCCTCTTCGAGCCCGGTACGTACCCGGTGCACGTCAACGTCGGCTTCAACACCGCGGTCAACGGCCTCGGCCGGAACCCCGACGACGTGAACATCACGGGCGGCGTCTGGGCCGACGCGGAGTGGTTCGAGGGGAACGCGACGCAGAACTTCTGGCGCTCCATCGAGAACCTCGCCGTCACCCCGACCGGCGGCGACATGCGCTGGGCCGTCTCGCAGGCCGCGCCCATGCGCCGCATCCACGTCAAGGGCAACCTCATGCTGCACTCGTCGCGCTACGGGTGGGCGTCGGGCGGCTTCACCGCCGACTCGATCGTCGACGGCCAGGTGCGGGGCTACACGCAGCAGCAGTGGTACACGCGCGACTCGACGCTCACGGGCGGCTGGGACGGCACGCTGTGGAACATGGTGTTCTCCGGCACCGAGAACGCCCCGCCGACGACGTTCCCCGAGCCCGCCGTCACCACGCTCGACACCACGGGCACGATCCGCGAGAAGCCGTACCTCTACCTCGACGGCGACGACTACGCCGTCTTCGTCCCGTCGCTGCGCGAGGGCACGCGCGGCGCGACGTGGAAGAACGGCTCCACGCCCGGCACGTCGATCCCGCTCGACGACTTCTACGTCGCGCACCCCGGCGACACCGCCGAGCACATCAACGCGGCGCTCGACCAGGGCCTCCACCTGCTGCTCACCCCGGGCGTCTACCACCTCGACGAGACGATCGAGGTGAACCGCGCCGACACGGTCGTGCTCGGCCTCGGGTACGCGACGATCGTGCCCTCCGCGGGGCAGACGGCGCTCCAGGTCGGCGACGTCGACGGCGTCCGGGTCGCGAGCGTCCTGTTCGACGCCGGGGCGGCCGAGTCCCCGAGCATGCTCACCGTGGGCACGGACGGCTCGAGCGCGGACCACGCCGACGACCCGATCTCGATCCACGACGTGTTCGTGCGCGTCGGCGGCGCGCACGCGGGCAAGGTGGACAGCGCGATCGTCATCAACGCGGACGACACGATCGTCGACCACATCTGGTCCTGGCGCGGCGACCACGGCGAGGGCATCGGCTGGGACGTCAACACCGCCGACTACGGGCTGGTGGTCAACGGCGACGACGTCGACGGCTACGGCCTCTTCGTCGAGCACTACCAGAAGTACAACACCCTGTGGAACGGCGAGCGGGGGCGCACGATCTTCTACCAGAACGAGCTCCCGTACGACCCGCCGAACCAGGCCGCGTGGAACCACGACGGCATCCGCGGATGGGCGGCGTACAAGGTCGCGGACCACGTGCGGAACCACGAGGCCTGGGGCCTGGGCTCCTACTGCGTGTTCACGTCCGACGCGTCGATCGTCTCCGACAACGGGTTCGAGGTGCCGATCACCCCGGGCGTCAAGATGCACTCGCTCCTGACCGTCTCGCTCGGCGGGGTGGGCACCTACGAGCACGTCATCAACGGCGTCGGCCCCCGCGCCAGCGGCGTCGAGACCGTCCCGGCGAAGGTCGTCAGCTACCCGTAGGCCGTCCGAGGCACGCGGTGACGTCGCCGTCGACCCGGTGCAGGGGCCGGGTCGACGGCGACGTGCGTCAGCGGGTCGGGGTCTCCACGACCTGGCCCGCCCACGCGAACCCGCCGCCGAAGCCGAAGAGCAGGGCGGGGACGCCTGCAGGGATCTTGCCGGCGTGCCACCACTTGGAGAGCCCGAGCGGGATGGACGCGGCGGACGTGTTGCCCGACTCGACGATGTCGGTGACGACGATCTTGGAGTCGAGCCCGAGCGACTTCGCGAGCGGCTCGATGATGCGCAGGTTCGCCTGGTGCGCGACGAGGACCTCGATGTCGTCGAGCGAGACGCCGGAGCGCTCCACGACGGAGCGCGCGCGGTCGGCGGCGCGCGTGATGGCCCACTTGAAGACGGCGCGGCCGTCCTGGGCGAACGTGTCGGCGGGCGACTCGATGAGCACGGCGGGCGTGAGGTCGGGCTCGGAGCCCCAGGTCACGGGCCCGACGCCGGGCTCGTCCGTGGCGCGCAGCACGGCCGCGCCCGCGCCGTCGGCGGTGAGGATGCACGTGCTGCGGTCGGTCCAGTCGGTGAACGCGGTGAGCTTCTCCGCGCCGATCACGACGGCGGTGCGGGCGGAACCGGCGCGGATCGCCTGGTCGGCGAGGCCGACGGAGTGGGCGAACCCGGAGCAGGCGACGTTGACGTCGAGCACGGCGGGCCCGACGACGCCCCGCAGGTCGAGCTCGGACGCCTCCTCGGGCGTGGACTGCCCGGGCATCACACCGGTGCGCAGGTGGTAGGCGACGCGGCCCGCGGTGTTGGGCGACCGGTCGGTCGCAGTGGCCGTCGCGACGATCACGAGGTCGACCTCGGCGGGGTCGACGCCCGCGTCGGCGAGCGCGTGGCGCGCGGCCGCGGTGGCCATGTCGGCGACCGTCGTGTCGTCGTCGGCGACGTGCCGCGTGACGATCCCCGTCCGCGAGCGGATCCACTCGTCGTTGGTCTCGACGAGCTGCGCGATGTCGTCGTTCGTCAGCGTCTTCTCGGGCTGGAAGTGACCGAGGCCGGCGATGCGCGACCCGGCCGCGCCGGTGGCGGGAGTGAGCATGAGGTCGATCATGTCACGCACCGGGGGGCGCCCCGACCGACCTCTCGACCCCAGGCCCCAGGCCTCAGGTGACCGTCCCGAGCTGCCACGGGACGAACTCCTCGCCGCCGAGGTCGAGCTCCTCGCTCGCCGTCTCCTCCCCCGAGGCGACCGCGAGGATGCGGGCGAAGATCTCGTCGCCCACCTCCTCCAGGGTCGCGACGCCGTCGACGATCCTCCCGCAGTCGATGTCCACGTCGTCGCCCATGCGCGCGTAGAGCTCGCTGTTGGTGCCGAGCTTGATGCTCGGCGTGGGCTTGCAGCCGAACACGGACCCGCGGCCCGTGGTGAAGCACACGACGGTCGCCCCGCCCGCGACGAGCCCGGTGACGGAGACGGGGTCGTAGCCGGGGGTGTCCATGAAGACGAAGCCCCGCGTGTCGAGCGGCTCGGCGTACTCGTGCACGGCGGCGAGGTCGGCCTGCCCGCCCTTGGCCACGGCGCCGAGCGACTTCTCGAGGATCGTCGTCAGACCACCGGCCTTGTTGCCGGGCGACGGGTTGTTGTCGAGCGTGCCGCCGCCCGCGGCGGCGTAGCCCTGCCACCACTCGAGCCGGTCGAGCAGGCGCTGCCCGACCTCCGGCGTGACGGCCCGGCGCGTGAGCAGGTGCTCGGCACCGAACACCTCGGGCGTCTCCGCGAGCGCCGACGTGCCGCCGTACGCGACGAGGCGGTCGGACGCGATCCCGAGCGCGGGGTTCGCGGTGATGCCGGAGTAGCCGTCGGAGCCACCGCAGTTGAGCCCCAGGACGAGGTCGGCGACGTCGCAGTCGGTGCGCTCCCAGCGCGCGTCGATCTCCGCCACCATCTCGCGCACCGCGTCGACGCCTGCGCGGACGGTGGCCCGCACACCGCCCGTCTCCTGGATGGTCAGCGTGCGCACGACCGTGTCCGGCGACAGGTCGGCCCCCGCGAGCACGGTGTCGACGGCGATCATCTCGCAGCCGAGGCCGAGCACGAGGACGCCCGTGACGTTGGGGTGGGCGGCGTACCCGCGCAGCGTGCGCAGGAGCACCTGGGCGCCCTCGCTCGTCGGCACGAGCCCGCACCCCGACTGGTGCGTGAGGGCGACGACGCCGTGGACGTCGTCGTAGGCGTCGAGCGCGAGGCCGCGGAACTGGTCGGCGATCATGCGGGCCGTGCTCGCGGAGCAGTTGACCGACGTGAGGATCGCGACGTAGCTGCGCGTGCCGACCGTGCCGTTCGCGCGGCGGTAGCCCCGGAACGTCGGGCGCGGTCCGGGCGGCGCCGCCAGCGGGGTGTGCACCGTGGCGAGCTCGTGCGCGCGCTCCCCCGGCGCGTACCCGAGGTTCTGCGTGTGCACGTGCTCGCCTGCGCGGACGTCGCGCGTCGCGACGCCGATCACCTGCCCGTACTTGCGCACGGGACCGGCGGAGGGGACGTCCCGCAGGGCGACCTTGTGCCCGCGCGGGACGGCGTCGAGCACGGCGACCGTCCCGCCCCCGGGGCGGTCGACGACGTCCCCGGGCGCGAGGTCGCGCGTCGCGACGGCGACGTCGTCCTCGGGGCGCAGGACGAGCAGCGGCGTGTCCGTCGCGCGCGCAGCCGCGGTCACGACGGCACCGCCTCGGGCCGGGCCGCCGCGACGCGCTCGAGCGACACCCCGAGGTCGGCGGTCGCCACGACCTGCCCTGTCTCGAGCGAGCGGTTCACGGCTACGCCGACGGCGACGCTGCGCAGGCCGTCGACGTAGCCCGCCGCGCGGGCGAGCGGGTCCTCGCCAGCCCCCCGGAAGACGTCGGAGAGGAGCAGGCGGTCGCCGCCCCCGTGCGACCCCTCGCCCTCCTCGATGACCACCTCGCGCGCGGGCTCCCAGTGCCGCTGCACGACGAGCCGCGCGCCGTAGGGTCGCACGTCGCCCGCACCGGGGTCGTGCACGGCGCTCGGGTCCACGACCGGGCGCCGCTTGCCGTCCGGCCCGAGGGCCTCGGCGGCGTGCCCGGACTCCACGTGGGCGCGCTCGACGACGTCGAGCTCGACCCGGCCGCGCGTGCCGTTGACGGCGACGCGGTACCCCTCCCACGGGCTGTGCGCGGTGAGCGAGTAGGTGAGGGTCGCGCCGCGGCGGTAGCCGACCAGCGCGCCGATCGTGTCCTCGATGGTGACGCCGGGCGCGAACACGTCGCGGTCGCGCACGTAGCCGTCCTCGGCCTCCGCGTCGAGGTAGAGCGAGCGCAGCGTGTCGTCCCCGGCGAGGTCGATGCCGAACGGGTCGTCCGGCGCGGCGTCGCGCCCGAGGCCGGGGCGGTCCCCCGGCGGGCGCCCGGCTCCGTCGTCGCCGTAGAAGCGGAGGCCGCCGCGCGCGACGACGGTCTCGGGGACGTCGTCGAGCCACCAGTTGACGAGGTCGAAGTGGTGGCTCGCCTTGTGCACGGCGAGCCCGCCCGAGGCGGCCTTGTCGCGGTGCCACCGGCGGAAGTAGTCGGCGCCGTGCACGGTGTCGAGCAGCCACTCGAAGTGCACCGAGACGACGTCGCCGATCTCGCCCGAGGCGATCACGCGCCGCAGCGCGGTGTTGCGCGGCGAGTACCGGTAGTTGAAGGTGACGGTGAGGGTGGCCGACGAGCGCTCGGCGGCCGCGCGGATCCGTGCCATCCCGGCCGCGTCGGTCGTGAGCGGCTTCTCGCACACCACGTCGACACCGGCCCCGAGCGCCGCGACGACGTAGTCCGCGTGGGCGTGGTCGGGCGTCGTCACGATCAGTGCGTCCACGGCCTGCTCGGCGAGCATCCGACCGAGGTCGGACGGCTCGTAGCGCGGCAGCGGCACGAGACCCGCGGCCCCGAGGCGACGGTCGTACCAGGCGGCGCGCACCGGGTTGGGCTCGCACCACGCGACCAGGTGACCGTCCTCGCGGTGCTCACCGAGCAGCGCGTCGACGAACATGCGGGCGCGGTGCCCGGTGCCGGCGACGGCGTAGCGCCGGGGGCGGCGGGTCGTCACGGTCTCGGTCGGGGTGGTGCCGGGGTGGTGCACGGGTCTGCGGTCCTCTCGGGGTCCTGGCCACGGGGTGTGCGCGACGGTCTGGGGGTCGTGCCGGTCGAGTCCTGGTCGGGCCTGGCCGGGCCGGTCCGTGGGGCGACGGACCGGCCCGGCCGGTCAGGGGTGGCGGTACGCCACGGCGGGGCTACTGCCCGATGGCCGCGCCCACCTCGTCGAGGAACTGCGTCGCGGCGTCCTGCGGAGACTTCTGCTCGAACAGCACCTCGGTGTTGATGCGCTTGAGGATCTCGACGACGTCGCCGGCGCCCTGCGGCGGGACGGGCGGGCCGTCCACGACGTCGGCGCCGAGCGCCTCGAGGAAGTCCGCGGCCTGCTTGTCGGCCGGGGAGAGGCTGTCCTTGACGGCCGCGCGCACCTCCGTGTTCGCGGGCAGGCCGCGGTCGGAGAGCATGAGCGCCCCGGCCTCGGGGTCGTTGAGGAGGAAGTCCACGAACTTCGCTGCCGCCTCGGGGTGCTCGGACGTCTTGGCGACCGAGTAGTACATCGCGGGCTTGAAGTACATGCCCGTGCGCTCGCCCTCGGTCTCGCCCGGAAGGCGCAGGAGCTCCAGGTCACGACCCGACGCGGTGCTGATGGCGCCGAGCTGGTTGGTCCACCACATGCCCATGGCGCCCTGGTTGGTCCCGAGGAGCGAGCCCTCCGGGCCGGCGCCCTCGAGCTCGACGGACCGCGCTGCGTCGGGCTGGCCGCCGCCCGCCTGGAGGTCGAGGGAGAGCTGGAAGAAGTCCGCGACGGTCTCCGCGGAGACGCCGAGCTCGCCCTCGGGGGTGTACAGCGCCTCGCCGCGCTGGCGCGCGAGGATCGACAGGCCGGCCTCGTTGAACCCGTAGTCCTGCGTGCCGTAGATGCCGTCGGTCGAGCCCGCGGTCACCGCGTTCGAGACCTCGACGTAGTCCTCCCACGTCCACGTGGCGTCGTCCGGCACCTCGACACCTGCGTCGGCGAACACCTGCGGGTCGGCGAGCACCGCGTAGGCGTTGACGCCGGTGGGGATGCCGTAGAGCGCCCCGCCCGTCTCGCCCGAGCCGACGACCGACTCGTCGATCGAGCTCGTGTCGATGTCGAGCGCCCCGAGGTCCGCCAGGACGCCGCGCGAGGCGTAGTCCGCGAGGTATCGCTCCTCCTGCGTGATGACGTCGGGCGCGTCGCCGGCCGCGACCGAGGTCGCGAGCTTGTCCCAGTACCCGCCCCAGTCGGTGTAGTCGGCGACGACCGTGATGTCGGGGTTCTTCTCCTCGAAGAGGTCGATGATCTGCTGCGTCGTCTGGTGGCGCGTGTCCGAGCCCCACCACGAGAAGCGGATCTGGACCGGCCCGGACTCCTCGGACGACGAGGACTCGTCGCCGCCCGGGTTCGCGACGCCGCCGTCGCCGCCGCAGGCGGTCAGGGCGAGGGCACCGACGGTCAGTGCGGCGGCCAGCGCCGCGCGGCGTGCGCCGGGCCGGCGCGGACGGTGGATCGAGGTGTTCATGACTCTCCTTGTGCGTGACGGGACGTCGTCGTTCTGTCGTGCGGAGCGGTGCCGGTCGGCACCGGGTGACGCGCGGGCGGGTGCCCCCGCGCCGGAGGAGCTACTTGATCCCCGTCGTGGCGATGCCCTTGACGAGGTACTTCTGACCGAAGAGGAAGACGAGGAACACGGGGACCAGGGAGACGATCGACATGGCGAACATCGGGCCCCACGAGCTCTGGCCCGTGGCGTCCACGAAGGTGCGCAGCGCGATCGGGACCGTGTACATGTCCGGCTTGGTCAGGAAGATCAGCTGGCTGAAGAAGTCGTTCCAGGTCCAGATGAAGGTGAAGATCGCCGTCGTCGCGAGCGCCGGGAGCGCGAGCGGCATCATGATGCGCAGGTAGATCCGGCCGTGGCCGCAGCCGTCGAGCCGCGCCGCCTCGTCCAGCTCCTTGGGGATCCCGCGGAAGAACTGGACCATGAGGAAGATGAAGAAGGCGTCGGTCGCGAGCAGCTTGGGCACGATGAGCGGCAGGAACGTGTTGATCCACTCGAGCGAGGAGAACAGCACGTACTGCGGCACGATCACGACGTGGATCGGCAGCATGATCGACATGAGCATGATCGCGAACCAGACCCCGCGGCCCCGGAACTGGAGCCGGGCGAACGCGTAGGCGGCGAGCGAGCACGAGACGAGGTTGCCCAGCACCGACCCGAGCACCACGACCGCGGAGTTGAGCAGGTAGTGGCCGAACGGGTGGGTGAGCGCGTTCCACCCGTCGGTGTAGTTGCCGAGGTCGACCGCGGACGGGATGAGGCCCGGCTCGCGGAAGATCAGCGCCGAGGGCTTGAACGAGCTCGCGAGCATCCAGAGCAGCGGGTACAGCATGACGAGCCCGAACGCGATGAGCAGCGCGTGCTTGAGCACCGACCGGACTCGCGCGGACTGCGCACGACGCCGGGGTCGCGGAGCGGTGGGCGGCGCGTCGGCCGCGAGCTGGGAGAGCGTCGACCGGGAGCGGGTCCCGGGGGCCGCGTCCTCGATGACGGCGGCGTCGGTGGGGGTCCCCGTGGCGGGGTGCGTGGTGTCAGTCATCGTAGAAGACCCAGTACTTCGAGGCGAGGAAGTTGACGAACGTCATCCCGCCGATGATCAGGAGCAGGAACCAGGCCATCGCCGACGCGTAGCCCATCTCGAGCGAGCCGAAGCCCTTGAGGTAGAGGTAGAGCGTGTAGAACATCGTCGAGTCCGCCGGCCCGCCGGTCCCGCCGCTCACGACGAACGCCTGCGTGAAGGACTGGAACGCGTTGATGAGCTGGAGCACGAGGTTGAAGAAGATGATCGGCGTGAGCATCGGCACCGTGATCGAGCGGAACTGGCGCCACCGGCCGGCACCGTCGATCGAGGCCGCCTCGTAGTACATGCGCGGGATCTGGCGCAGCCCGGCGAGGAAGATGATCATCGGCGCCCCGAAGGTCCACACGTTGAGGGCGACGAGCGTGCCCAGCGCGTAGTCGGGGTGCGAGACCCAGCCCTGCCCCTCGATCCCGACGAGCGCCAGGACCTGGTTGATGAGCCCGTCGGCGCCGAAGACCTGGCGCCAGAGGATCGCGATCGCGACGCTCCCGCCCAGGAGCGAGGGCAGGTAGTAGATCGAGCGGTAGACCGCGAGCCCGCGCAGGCCCTTGTCGAGCAGGAGCGCGAGGCCGAGCGCCGCCGCGAGCTGGAGCGGCACGGAGACGAACACGTACGTGAACGTCACCTGGAGCGAGTTGAGCAGCCGCGGGTCGGCGAACATCCGCTCGTAGTTGTCCCACCCGATCCAGCTCGGCGCCTGGAGCAGGTTGTAGTCCGTGAAGGACAGGTACAGCGACGCCGCCATCGGGCCCGCCGTGATGAGCGCGAGGCCCACGAACCAGGGGGCGAGGAAGAGCGCCGCCGCCTTCCCGTCCCCCTTCTTGCGTGCGGGCCGCCGCGTGGCGGTCCCTCGCGCGAGCTCGGTCACCGCCATGCGAGACCCTCCTCGCACCTCGTGCCGGTCATCCGTCACCCTCCGGTCGTCGTCGATCGGTAGTCCTGCGTTCCCCCGTCGAGGGGAAACCGGTTGCTGGGTGAGGACCGTAGCACATGTGGAACCGGTTTCCCATGGTGTACGGTCAGGTCATCGCGCGGCACCGGCCGACCCCGGCGAGCGCGGGCACCACGCAGTCGTGCGTGCCCGCGGCGCGCGAACCACGACTCGAGGGAGAACGATGGCAAGCGTGAGCACACGGCGAGGCGGGGTGACGATCGCCGACGTGGCGACCGCCGCGGGCGTCTCCCGGGCGACGGTGTCGCGCGTCATGAACGGCCGCGCGACGGTCGACCCGGAGATCAGCGCGCGCGTCCGCCAGGCGGCCGCCGACCTGAGCTACCGACCCAGCAACGTCGCGCGGAGCCTGTCGCTCGGACGGACCAACACGGTCGCGCTCGTCGTCCCCGACCTGGGCAACCCGGTCTTCCAGCAGATCCTGCGCGGCGTCACCTCGGCGGCCGCCCCGGCCGGGTACCGCGTCCTCGTCGCGGACACCGCCGAGGACCCCACCGAGGAGGCCGCGATCGCGCTCGAGGCGCGGCTGCGCTGCGACGCGCTCGTGCTCGTCTCGCCGCGCATGCCCGCGGCCGAGCTCGCGCAGCTCGTCCCCGACGTCGCGCCCGTGGTGCTCGTCAACCGCGAGCTCGCGCACACGGGTGAGGCGGCCGTGCCGTCGCTCGTCGTCGACTACGCCGACGCCGCGGCCCAGGTGCTCGAGCACCTGCTCTCCCTCGGCCACCGCCGGGTCGCCTACCTCGCCGGTCCGCCCGGCAGCGCGTCCGACGCGCTGCGCCGCACCGGGCTGCGCCGCGTGCTCGACCGCACGCCCGAGCTCGAGCTCGTCGAGCTCCCCGCCGGGCCCGACATCGCCGCCGGCCACGCCGCCGTCGACGAGGTCCTCACCGCCCGGCCGACCGCTGTCGTCGCGTTCAACGACCTCGTCGCGTTCGGCCTGCTCGCCGGGCTCAACGAGGCCGGCGTCGCCGTGCCCAAGGACATGTCGGTCGTCGGCTTCGACGACATCGACCTCGCCCGCTTCGCCACGCCGTCGCTCACGACGGTCGCCGTGCCGCAGGCCGAGCTCGGCCGGCACGCCTGGAAGGAGCTCTCGGCGCTCATCGACGACACCGTGCCCGCGTCCCGCACGACGCGGTTCGAGCCCCGGCTCGAGGTCCGCGCGACGACGGGGCCCGTGCCGCGCCAGGTCGCCCGCGCCCGCGTGGTCCCCCCGGCCGAGCCTGCCGGCGCGGTCGTCGCGGAGAGCTCCGGAGCCGGGTCGGCCCAGCCCGCGTCCCGCGAGGTCCGCTGGACCCCCGACGGGGAGGCCGTCGTCCTGCGCGCCGGCGACCTGCGCCTGGCGCGCTACCAGCAGGGCGACCGCATCCCCGCCGTGCACGCGCCGCGCTCCTACCTGCACCCGGTCCACACCCTCGCCGGCGTCCCGCTCACCGACGCCGGGCCCGTCGACCACCGCCACCACTACGGCGCCTCGATGGCCGTCGCCGACGTCAACGGGACGTCCTACTGGGGCGGGCGCACGTTCGTCGCCGACGTCGGCCCGACGCTCCTGCCCAACCACGGCCGCCAGGTGAGCCACGCGCTCGCCGTCGACCCCGTGGAGCAGCACCTGCTGCACGACGGCGTGCGCTGGCACGACGAGCAGGGCGTCCCGCAGCTCGAGGAGGACCGCCGCCTCGACGCGTGGATCCTCGACGACGAGTCCTGGGTCCTCGACTGGCGCTCGACCCTGCGCGCCGAGCGTGGTGCGCTCGTCATCGGCTCGCCCGCGACCAACGGGCGACCCGGCGCCGGGTACGGCGGCTTCTTCTGGCGCCTGCGCACGGCGGCCTCGACGAGCGTGCTCAGCGCGCACGGGCGTGGCGAGGAGAGCGCTCACGGCAGCACGTCCCCGTGGGTCGCGTTCGTGCAGGAGCACCCCTCCCACACCACGACGCTGCTCCTCGTCCAGCAGGGCGAGACGGTGCCGTGGTTCCTGCGTGCGTCCGAGTACCCCGGGGCCGGTCCGGCCCTGGCCTGGGACGCGCCCCGCACGATCCCCGCAGGGGGCACGCTCGAGACGGGCGCTCGCGCCGTGCTCGTCGACCGCGGGCTCGACCTCGACGAGGCCGCGGCGCTCGCGGAGCGCGTCCGGTGACCGGTTCGACCCGGGCCGCCTCCGGGACGAACCACGTGCTCGACCGGGCGCAGGCAGCCGTCCCGGTCGCCGTCCTCGGGGTCCACGGCCACGGCGGGTCCCACCTGCGCACCGTCGCCGCGCTCGCGGAGCAGGGCCGCGTCCGGCTGAGCGCGGTCGTCGACCCGCGCCGCCCCGACGACGCCCCCGCGCCCTGGTTCCCCACGCTCGGCGACCTGCTCTCGTCGTCCGACCCGGCCGTCCGCCCCGAGGTCGTCGTGATCTCGACCCCGATCCCGACCCACCTCCCGCTCGCGCGCGCCGCGATGGAGGCGGGCGTCGACGTCCTGCTCGAGAAGCCGACCGCCGCGTCCCTCGCGGAGCACCTCGCGCTCGTCGAGGTGGCCGAGCGCACGGGCCGCCGGTGCCAGGTGGGCTTCCAGACCTTCGGCTCGCACGCGGTGGACGCGGTCGCCGAGCTCGTCGCGGACGGCGAGATCGGCGACGTCGTGGGCATCGGGGCCGTCGGCACGTGGGTGCGGACCACCGGGTACTGGCGCCGCGCCCCGTGGGCGGGCCGACGCCGGCTCGACGGGCGCGACGTCGTGGACGGCGTCGTCACCAACCCGCTCGCCCACGCGGTCGCGACCGCGCTGCGCATCGGCGGCGCCCGCACGGCCGACGACGTGGCCCACGTCGTGACCGACCTCTGGCGTGCCAACCCGATCGAGTCCGACGACACGTCGGCGCTGCGCGTCGTCGCGCGCGACGGCCTGCCCTACGGGTTCGGGCTCACGCTCTGCGCGCCCGAGCGCACCCCGGCCCGCGTGCTCGTGCTCGGGACCGACGGCGAGGTCACGCTCGAGTACGAGCACGACCGCGTGCTCGTCCGCACCCCCCGGGCGCACGTCGAGAAGACGTACGGCCGCACCGGTCTCCTGGAGGACCTGCTCGCCGCGCGCCGCGACCCGGAGCGCCGGCTCGCGTGCGACGTGCGCGACACCGGCGCGTTCATGCGCGTCATGGAGGCCGTGCGCACGACGGCGGACCCGCGGCCCCTCGACCCGGCGGCGGTGACCTGGACGGGTGAGGGCGACGACCGCCGCCCCGTCGTCGACGACGTCGCGCGATGGTGCGAGGAGGCCGCGCGCTCGGCCCGGACGTTCACCGAGCTCGGCGCGCCCTGGACGCGCTGACGATCCCCGCGTGACGTAGCGTCGGGAGGTCCCGCCGTCCCGACCCTGGAGGAACCGCCGTGTCCCGTCCCCCGCTGCCCGCCCCGCTCGTCGAGCTGCTGCGCCGCCCGAACGCCGCCGTGATGGCGACCGTGCGCTCCGACGGCGCGCCCGTCACCGCGGCGACCTGGTACGTCTGGGAGGACGATGGCCGTGTGCTCGTCAACCTCGACGAGTCGCGTGTGCGCCTCAAGCACCTGCAGAACGACCCGCGCGTCTCGCTCACCGTCCTCGACGAGAACTGGTACACGCACGTGACGCTCATTGGCCGCGTCGCGGAGCTGCGCGTCGACGAAGGCCTGGCCGACATCGACCGGATCTCGCGCCACTACACGGGGCACGAGTACGCGAACCGGCACAACCCGCGCGTCAGCGCGTGGATCGAGGTCGAGCGCTGGTACGGCTGGGGGGAGGCGAAGGCCGCCGCCGGGGACGCGTAGCCCGCTCCCCCGGCGCCGGCCCCACCGTCAGGCGCCGTAGCGGAACGCGTCCCACGCCCCGAGCAGGTACTGGATGCCGAGCGCGCGGTCGTACAGGCCGTACCCGGGCCGGGGCTTGTTGGTCGTGTTCTCGTCCCACAGGTGCCGGCCGTGGTCGGGACGCACGTAGCCCTGATAGCCCGCCTCGGCGTACGCGCGCATGATGC
The DNA here is from genome assembly GCF_049913115.1 of Cellulosimicrobium sp. E-16. Classification (NCBI taxonomy): domain Bacteria; kingdom Bacillati; phylum Actinomycetota; class Actinomycetes; order Micrococcales; family Promicromonosporaceae; genus Cellulosimicrobium; species Cellulosimicrobium sp. E-16. The sequence continues at coordinate 978,266 of NZ_CP183974.1, read as the reverse complement.
CCGTCGTGTCGACGCTGCCCTCGCACGCGCGGTGCGCGACCTCGGTGAAGTCGCCGTTCCCGAGGTGCTTGATGTTGCGCACGTGGGTGAAGTGGATGCGGTCCATGAACGTGCGCACGGCGTCGACCGCGTCCTGGTCGGGGTTCGCAGAGAACGAGCCGAGGCACAGGGTCAGGCCGTGGTACGGGCTGTCGTTCAGGGACAGCACGCGCGCCAGGTCGTCCTTGGTCGACACGACGCGGGGCCACCCGAAGACGTCGTAGGGCGGGTCGTCGGGGTGCACACCCAGCTTGACGCCGGCCTCCTCGCACGCGGGGATCACGGCGTCGAGGAAGTACCGGTAGTGGGCGTACATGTCCTCGCGCGTGACTCCCTCGTACGCCGCGTCGAGCTCGGCGAAGCTCGCGAGCCGCTCGGGCTCCCAGCCGGGCAGCGTCAGCCCGTGCGTGTTCGCCTCCATGTCCGCGATGAGGCTCTGCGGCGACATCGCGTCCACGACGGCGCGCTCGAAGAACAGCGCGGTCGAGCCGTCGGGCAACGGGTGCCACAGGTCGGTGCGCAGCCAGTCGAAGACGGGCATGAAGTTGTAGCAGACGACCTTCACCCCGGCCCGGCCGAGCCGGCGGATGGTCGTCACGTAGTTCTCGATCGCCTCGTCGCGGCTCAGCCCGAGCACGGTCCTGCCGAGCTTGATCGACTCGTGCACGTTGACCGACTCGACCACCTCCGCGTCGAAGGTCCGGGTGATCCCGCGCGCGCGGGCCTCGTCGCTCAGCCCGGTGATCTTCGCGACCTCGGCGTCGATCTCCGCCTGCTCCCAGACCTCGCCCGCCTGCTTGCCGTGCAGGCTCCACACGATCGTCTCCACGCCGGGCACCTGGCGCACGTGGTCGAGCGTGACCGTGTCGTTCCCGTCGCCGTACCAGCGAAAGCCCATCTTCACGGGGCAGCCTCCTCGTTCCTCGTGGTGGTCGTCGTGCCGCCCGCGTCCGCGCTCGCGGCGACGACCGCGTCGGCGACCTCGGGCAGGCGCCCTTCCGGGACGTCCGGCAGGAGGCCGGGGAGGAGGACGAGCGCGCGGACCGCCGCGGCGTCGTCCGACGCGCTCTCCACGACCGCGCGCAGCCCGTCGCCGCGCGGGTCGTCCACCGTGCGCCCCGCGCGCGCCTCCGCGACGACGTACCCGGCCCACGCGGCGAGCGCCGCGACGACGCCCTGCGGCGCCGGGGCGTCGGGCCGCGCGGCGAGGAGGTCGGCGAGCGTCGCGCCCCAGCGGAACGGGATCTTCTGCGTCCCGTCCATCGCGACCTGCCGGGTCGTGTGCCCCGTCGCGGGGTTCGCGAACCGGTCGAGCAGCGTCTCGGCGTACGCGGCGAGGTCGACGCCGTCGGGCGCCTCGAGCGTCGCGAGCGCGTCGGCCTGGAGCGCTCGGACGCCCGCGGCGAGCGCCGGGTCGGCGACGGCCCCGGCGATCGTCGCGTGCCCGGCCAGCGAGCCCGCGTACGCGAGGTAGGAGTGCGCGCCGTTGAGCAGGCGCAGCTTCGCGCGCTCGTACGGCGCGACGTCGCTCGTGAGGGTCGCCCCGCCCCGCTCCCACGCGGGGCGCGGACCGGCGAAGCGGTCCTCGATCACCCACTGCACGAACGGCTCGGCCACGACCAGACCCTCGTCGCGCGCGCCGAGCAGCGTCTCGACCTCGTCGCGCTGCGCGGGCGTGGTCGCGGGCACGATGCGGTCGACCATGCTGCACGGGAAGGTCACCGACGCCGCGAGCCAGGCGCGCAGCGCGTCGCCCTCGGCGCCCGGGAGCGCGGCGACGACCGCCTCCTCCACGAGGCGCGCGAGCACGTGCCCGTTGTCGGCGAGGTTGTCGCAGCTCAGCACGGTCAGCGGCGCGCCCCCGGCTCGACGACGCGCCGCCAGCCCGCGCACGAGGAGTCCGACGGCGCTGGTCGCTGGGGCGACGGCCGCCGACTCGCTGCTCGCGACGTCCGCGCCGGACGCGCCGGTGAGCTCCTCCTCGCAGCGCAGCACGTCGAGGTCGGCCGTGACGGCGTCGACATCGAGACGCCCGTCAGCGCGACGCGCGTACCCCTTCTCGGTGACGGTGAGCGTCACGACGTGCGTCGTGGGCGCGGCGAGCGCCGCGAGGACGCGGGGCGTCTCCTCGGCCGGCCACGCGACGTCGGTCACGGACCCCACGACGCGCGGGGACGCGCCGTCGGGCCCGACCGTCAGCACGGTGTAGACCCCGCCCTGCGGCCGGAGCTGGTCGCGCACCGACGCGGAGCGCTGCGTCACGCCGAGGATTCCCCAGGACGTCTCCCCCGTCGCCCGCGCGGCGTCCTCGGTGACGACCGCCTGGTGCGCGCGGTGGAACGCTCCGATCCCGAGGTGGACGATCCCCACCTGCGTCGGGCGGACGGGAGCCGGCGGGAACGCGGGGTGCGCGTCCCGGTGCAGGCGCGGTCGCGCGGTGTCGGCCGGCGGTGCGGCGGGGGACGTCGGGCCGGGTCGGCTCGGGACGTCGGTCGGGGCGGTCACGCGACCTCCTGCGGTGTCGGGTCGGCGACGGTGTCGCCGGGTCGTCGAGGACGGGGCCGGGCCCCGGGTTGCTGATGCGAACGATTGTAGCCATAAGGGCGCTGTTCGCTACGAGCCTTGCGAGCGTGATGTGCAAACGTTCGCACCGACCTGGGTGCCAGGGCCCGCTTCGGGGGTGGTAGCCGTGCCGGCAGCGTCACCGCACCGGCGTCGCCGGCCCCCGCACCGCGAGGTCGGCCGGGCGGACGGTCCGTCCGGTCGCGGCGGCCTCGCGGATCGCGCACAGGAGCCGGACGGTCTCCACCGCGTCGGCGGCTCCCACGGGAGGCGGCGCGGCGCCGTCGAGGGCCGCGAGCACCCGCTCCCACTGGGTGCGGTGACCGGCGTGGCCGATCGCGAGCGGGTCCGCCGCGCCGCCCGTCGAGCTGCCCGACGCGGGCGCCGGGACGCCCGGCACGTCCCAGCAGAGCACCTCGTCCTGCGCGAGCTCCACCGAGCCGCGGGACCCGTGGAGCGCGAGGGTCGCCGGGAACCCGGGGGGCGTCGCCGTCGTCGTCGTGACGACGCCGAGCGCTCCCGACGCGAGGCGCAGGGTCGCGACCGTGGTGTCCTCGGCGGCGTCGCCGTCGGCCCCCGCCCCGCGGTCCACCGGGCGGGCGAGCGTCCCCGCCTGGGCCGTGACGGACTCGACCGGCCCGCACAGCCAGCGCAGGAGGTCGACGTTGTGCACGCCCTGGTTCATGAGCGAACCACCTCCCTCAGCCATGGACGACCGCCACCGCGCCGCGGCGTAGTAGTCGTCGTCGCGGTACCAGGGCACGTGCGTGGCGACGAGGCGCAGCTCGCCGAGCGCGCCGTCGTCGAGCGCGCACCGGAGCGCCTGGTGCTGGGGCTCGAAGCGGCGCTGCGAGACCATCGAGACGACGAGTCCGCGCTCGCGCGCCGTGCGCTCGACGAGGAGCGCGTCCTCGACGGTCACCGCGAGCGGCTTCTCGACGACGACGTGCTTGCCGGCCTCGAGCGCCGCGAGCGCGAGCCGCGCGTGGCTCCCGCTCGGCGTGCAGACCGCCACGACGTCGACGTCCTCGTGGCGGACCACCTCGTCCGGCGCCAGGTGCACTGCGCGCCCGGACGGAGTCAGGTCCTCGTCGAGGGCCGCGCCCCCGCTGTACGCGACGAGCCGCGCCCGCGGCGCCAGGTCGCGCAGCGCCCGCGCGTGCAGCACGCCGATGCTGCCCATCCCGACGATCCCGACGCCGACGCCGACGCCGACGCCGACGCCAGACCCCCGCACGAGCGCGCTCACTCGGCGACGTGGCTGGCGCCGAGCAGGTCGCGCAGCCGCTCGGCGGCCCCCGTGAACCGGGGGTCGACGAGCGTCGTGCCGTAGTCGCGCTCGTCGGGCAGCCCGGGCTCGAGGGTCTCGACGATCCGCCCGGGGCGCGGGCTCATGACCACGATCCGGCTCCCCAGGAAGACCGCCTCGGGCACCGAGTGCGTGACGAGCACGATCGTCGTGCCCGTCTCGCGCCAGATGCGGTTCATCTCGATGTTCATCTGCTCGCGCGTCAGGGCGTCGAGGGCACCGAACGGCTCGTCCATGAGCAGGACACGCGGCTCGTGCAGCAGGGCCCGGCACAGCGCGACGCGCTGCTGCATGCCGCCGGACAGCTCGTGCGGCAGCGCCTTCTCGAAGCCCGTGAGCCCGGTCAGCGCGATGAGCGCGTCCGCACGCTCCTGCGCCCGGCGCTTGTCCATGCCCCGCATCTCCGCCTGGAGCAGGATGTTCTTGCGCACCCCGCGCCACTCCAGCAACGCCGAGCGCTGGAACGCGAACCCGATGTCGCGCTGCGGCCGCGTGACGGGCTGCCCGTACAAGCGCACCTCGCCCTCGGTGTAGGCGGTGAGGCCCGCGACGATCTTCAGCAGCGTCGACTTGCCGCAGCCGGACGGCCCGACGATCGTGACGAACTCTCCCGGCTGGACGCTCAGGGAGACGTCGTCGAGCGCCACGGTCTCCGACCGCTTCGACGTGAAGCGCATCGTGAGGTCGCGGACCTCGATGATGGGGTCGGTGCCGACCGCGTCGACGGGGGCGGCGAGCTCCGTCGCGGTCACAGGTCCGCCCCGAACGCGCCGTCCCAGAAGTCGGCCGGGGTCGTGCCGCCGTCGAAGTCCGTGTTCTCGGACAGGAACGCCAGGGTGTCCGCCCACTGCTCCTCGGTGTTCACGCCGGGGGCAGGAGCGTCCTCGAGGTTCAGCAGGTCGATCGTCGCGGCGAGCTGGGCCGCCAGGACCGCCTCGTCGGGCGCCTGCTCCGCGCCCGCGGCCATCGCCGCGACCGCCGCGTCGGGGTCCTCGGACGCCGCGAGGAACGAGCGCGACGTCGCGCGCACCATCGCCTCGACGAGCTCCGGGTCGTCCGCGATGAGCGCCTCGTTCGCCACCAGGCCGGTGCCGAGCAGGTTCATCCCGAAGTCCGCGAAGGGCAGCGCGTCGACCTCCTCGCCGGTCTGGTTCTCGATCGTCGGCGCCTGGTCGTGGTGGAAGCCCTGGATCGCGTCGACCTTGCCCTCGATGAGCGCGGCGATCTTGCCCGCCGCGTCGACGTTGACCACCGTCACGTCCGCCGGGTCGACGCCGTTGAGCTCCAGCCAGGCCGGGAACGTCCCGTACATCGCGTCGCCCGGCATGCCGCCGACCGTCTTGCCCACGAGGTCGGCGGGCTCGGTGATGCCCTGCTCGGCGAAGAACTCCACCGAGCTGGGCCCGGTCTGGAGGAACACGCCCACGCTGCGCACCGGCATCCCCGAGCTGATGGCGTTCGCGAGCGGCGGGGTGTCGGCCCAGCCGAAGTCGGTGTTGCGCTGCGCGACCTGCTGGACCGTGTTCCCCGACCCGTTGCCCGGCTGGATCGTGAGGTCGATGCCCTCCTCCTCGAAGATCCCCTGCTCGACGCCGTAGTAGAACGGCGCGTGCTCGCCGTAGGGCACCCAGTTGAGGGTGACGGCGACCTCCGTGAGGCCGCCCTCGCCCTCCGCGGGCCCGGACGGGTCTGCCGACTGCCCGCAGGCCGCCGTCCCCGCCACCACGACGCCGGCCACGGCCAGCGAGACTGTCAGACGTGCACCACGCATGGGAAGACTCCTTCTGCTCGCGCCGCCTCGTCGTCGGGGCGGCGAACTCTGGGGTGGGTCAGGGGTGCGTCAGGAGGACGCGAGGACGAGGTTCCCGCGCCGCGACGCGTGCCACGGGATGAGGAGCCGCTCCAGCAGCTCGACGAGGAGGAACAGCACGACGCCGATGAGCGACATGAGGATGAGGTCGGCGAACAGGAGCGGTGCGTCGAGGTTGCCGCTCGCGAGGAGCAGCACGTACCCGAGGCCGCGGTCGGCGCCGACGAACTCGCCGACGACGGCGCCCACGACCGCGAGCGTGACCGCGACCTTGAGCCCGGACATGAGCTGCGGCAGCGAACCCGGGAAGCGGATCTTGCGGAACGTCTTCCAGCGCGACGCGCCCATGGTCGCCGACATCTCCAGCAGCTCGGGGTCGATCGACCGCAGCCCGGCGACGGCGGAGACGACGACCGGGAAGAACGCGATGAGCACCGCGAGGATGATCTTGGGGGCCGCGCCGAACCCGAACCAGACCACGAGGATCGGGGCGATCGCGATCTTAGGGATCACCTGCGCGAAGAGGATGAGCGGGTAGAGCGACTTCTCGGCCGTCGGCGAGTAGACGAGCAGGACGGCGGTCGCGACGCCGATCACGGACGCGAGCACGAACCCGACGACCGTCTCCATCGTGGTCACCCAGGTGTGCTCGGCCAGCATGGCCCAGTCCTCGACCATCGTGTCCCAGACGGCTCCCGGCGACGGGACCAGGTACGCCGGCACGAGCTCGCGCCACGCGACGAACCACCACACGGCGAACAGGGCGAGCAGCACCAGCGCGGGGCGCCAGGCCGCCGCGGCGACCGCGACCACCCGGCTGCCGGCCGACGTCGTGCCGCGCCCGCGGGGGCCGGGGCGCCGGGCAGCCCCGGCGGGCGGTCGCGCCGCCTGGCGGGCCGGTCGCACTTCCTGGGCAGTCGTCATCGTGCGGTCCTCCATGGTCGTGGTCCTGGTCGTCGGCGGGACGTCCGGGCTGGGCGCGTCGGTCATCGGAACGGCACCGCCTCGGCGTCGAGGATCGTGGTGAAGGCCTCCCAGGCCTCGGTGAACAGCTCCGGCCCGGAGAACCCGCCGAGGCTGTGGGCCTCGCTCAGGTGTGGCTCGAGGGAGAAGAACCCGTCGAAGCCGTCGTCGCGCAGGGCCCGCACGGTCTCGGGGACCTCGCCGTCCCCGCGCCCGGCGGGCACGACGGCGCCCGTCGCCGCGAGCGCGTCCTTCACCTGGACGTACTCCAGGTACGGGCGCAGCAGCGCGTAGCCGTCGGTATGGGGCCGCACACCCACCTGGACGAAGTTGGCCGAGTCCCACGCGAGCGCCAGGTGCGGCGACCCGACGGACTCCACGACGTCCAGGCACCGCTCCGGGGTGTCGCCGTAGATCTCCTTCTCGTTCTCGTGGACCAGCACGACGTCGGCCGCGCGCGCGACCTCGGCGAGCGCCGCCATCCGGCGCAGGACGACGTCGCGCCACGACGCCGGGTCCGTCCCGGGGCGCACGAAGAACGAGAACACCCGCACGTACGGGGCCTTGAACTCTTGCGCGACGCGGGCGGCGTGCCGCATCCGGTCGAGGTGGGGCTCGAAGTCGTCGTCGACGAAGATCTTGCCGATGGGAGACCCGATGCTGGAGACGCGGAGGTCGTGCCGGCGCAGCAGGCTGGCGACCCGCGCACGCTGGTCGTCGTCGAGGTCGAGCACGTTGGTGCCCCACGCGCTGCGGAGCTCGACGAACCCCAGCCCGAGCTCGGAGGCGACGACGCACTGCGTCTCGACGTCGGGGGAGATCTCGTCGGCGAAGCCCGAGAGCGTCCACATGGCGCGCCTTCCCTTCCATGGCTGAGGGCCCCGGGCGGCGCCGCGGCCGGCACCGTGAGCCGCTGGCCGCAGCCTCCGACCCGAGGAGGGGCTGTACGGAGGGGCGGCGCGGGGCCGGGGGCGAGGACGCGGGGTCGTACGGGACGGTGGTCGAGGTCCTGCGCGCGGAGCTCGTTCTCCGTGCGCCTGGCATGGACAGTAGGTGCGGGCCATGGCATGGACAACGAGTTGCCATTTGTTGCACCTGACAGCGCAAGACCGGGCCGACGGATGCGGACCGCGTGGATCCGCGGGAGCCGGACCTTGACGTGGGCGCGACTCACGCAGGACGGAGGGGTTGCCGTCGGTTGCCACCGGTCGGCGCCGACCGGGCGACGTCTCCCGCTCGGCGGCCCTGCCGCCGGGCGCGCCGGTGCGTCAGACGACGCGGTCGGGCGGGGTGCCGAGGTCGAGCGCGACGAGCCGGAATCCCGCCGACCGGACGGCCCGCAGGACCTCGCCACGCAGGGGCTCGCTGGCGACCACGGGCAGCTCGGCCTGGGGAGCCTCGACCCGGGCGAGCTCCCCGTGGTGGTGGACCCGCAGGTCCTCCAGGCCGAGCCGGCGCAGCTCGCTCTCGGCCGCCTCGACCTGCACGGCGGCCTCGCCCTCGCGCGTCGTGCCGACGGCGAGGCCGACCGTCGGCGCCTGGTCGGTACGGCTCATGGACGCCGCCCGCCGGGCGCGACCGGAGCGGCACCGGAGGGGCCGGGTCCTGGCCGCCCACGTGCCGCCGTCGGGCGGGGGGACGCGTTCGCACGCGAGATCACGGAGCCATTGGAGGACGCCCGCGAAGGGCCGTCAAGGAGTTGCCGTCGGTTGCCGTCGGTTGCCGCGGGACCTGCCGCGCGCGGGTCCCGGGACGGAGTGGCTATCCGGTCGTCGCGGCGCGCGCATGCGACACGAGGACGACAAGCGGTTGTTGTCCAGCGCTGTCACGAGCGTTACAGTCCGACCGCATGACCTCAGCCGGCAATGGTGCCAGCCCGACGATCTACGACGTCGCCCAGGCGGCCGGCGTCGCCCCCTCGACCGTGTCCCGGACGTTCTCCCGGCCCGGCCGCGTCAACGCGCAGACCGCGGAGCGCATCCGCCAGGTCGCCAACGAGCTCGGCTACCGCACGAACCCGCTCGCCCGCGGCCTGCCGACGGGCCGGACGTCGCTGCTCGCGATCGTCGTGGCCGACGTGACCAACCCGTTCTTCTTCGAGATCATCCGCGGCGCGGAGAAGACCGCCCGCGACGCCGGGTACACGCTGCTCATGGTCGACGCCCACGAGTCCGACGAGGCGGAGCGCCGCGCGCTCGACCGGACGCTCCCCCTCGTGGAGGGCCTGATCCTCGCGACCTCCCGGCTCTCGGACTCCTCGATCCGGGTCGCCGCGAAGCAGCGGCCCACCGTCGTCATGAACCGGCACATGACCGATGTGCCGAGCGTCCTGACGGACAACGCCCAGGGGATGCGCAGCGCCGTCGAGCACCTGGCCGGGCTCGGGCACACGAGCCTCGCCTACGTCGCGGGGCCTGAGGCGTCGTGGGCTGACGGGATGCGCTGGCGCGCGTTCCGGGAGGCGACGCGCGAGGCCGAGGTCCAGGCGCGGCGGATCGGCCCGTTCGCGCCGACGCTCGCCGGCGGGCTCTCCGCGGCCAAGTCGCTCGTCAAGCACCCCGCGACGGCGGCCGTCGCGTACAACGACCTCATCGCGATCGGCGCGATGCGGGGCCTGCGGCGGCTCGGCGTCGAGGTCCCGCGCGACCTGAGCATCGTCGGGTTCGACAACATCTTCGGCTCGGACTTCTGCACCCCGCCGCTCACGACCGTCGCGGCACCGCTGCGCCACTTCGGGTCGTTCGCGGTCCAGCGGCTCCTGGCCCAGCTCCGCACGGCGCCCGCGCCCGCCGCCGGGCCGACGCTGCTCCCGGCGAAGCTCGTCGAGCGCGGCTCGACCGCCCGCCCGGCCTGACCGCACCCCGCGGGCGCGGCCTCCGGCGGGCCAGGGGCAACAAGTGGCAACTCGTTGCCCGGACCGCGCGCGCCCCCGGATAGTGACGGCACAGCGCACCGATGCGCGCCCTGTGCGCAGTCCGACGCACGGTCCTCGATGGAGAGGCAGGCTGATGGAACACCCCTCGACCGACGCACCGCCCCCGCACGCCACGGCCCGGCCCCGCCGCAGAAGACGGCGCGCCGTCGTCGCCGCGCTCGCCGCCCTGGCCGTGCCGTCCGGCGTCCTCACGGCCCAGGCCGCCGTCCCGACCGCGGCGCCGGCCGTCGCACCCGCCGCGACGCAGGCGGACATCCGCCCCCAGGAACCCGGCGTCACGCTGCGGACGTTCGACGTGCAGGTCATCCTCGACGACTACTGCACGCTCAAGCCCGGCCAGACGCCCAACGTCGACAAGATCATGCCGACCATCGACTGGACCACGGCGGCCGACTTCGGGCTCACGGACAAGTTCGTCACCGAGGTGACGGGGTACCTGAACGTCCCCGAGGCCGGCACGTACGACTTCCGGATCACGAACGACGACGGTGCGCGGCTGCTGCTGGACGACGAGCTCGTGGTCGACCACCCGGGCCGCCACGGCGCGACACCCAAGGAGGGGTCGATCCAGCTCGACGCGGGCTACCGCGCGCTGCGCGTCGACCACTTCGACGGCGAGTTCGACCAGCGGCTCAAGCTCGAGTGGCGCCCGCCGGGCGCGTCGGGCTACGTCGTCGTCCCCAACTCGGTGCTGAGCACCGACGCCGACGTCACCCGCGTCACCTCGCCCGGCCGCAAGGAGTGCGAGGGCGTCACGGAGGCCCCGGGCGACGGGCTGCCGCTCACCGAGGTGCACCCCGACTACACGCTCACCGACCTGCGCCCCGAGGGCTTCCAGCCCCAGGTGACAGGCATGGACTGGCTGCCCGACGGCCGTCTGGCCATCTCGACCTGGGGCGGCGACCGGCTCACGCAGCGCGGAGAGGTCTACCTGATCGACCACGTCCAGGGGGACACCGGCGCGGACGACGTGACCTACACCAAGGTCGCCGAGGGGCTCACGGAGCCGATGGGCCTCAAGTACGTCGACGGCACGATCTACGTGTCCGAGAAGGACGGGCTGACCGCGCTCGTCGACACCGACGGCGACGAGGTCGCCGACGAGTACGACACGATCGCCACCTGGCCGTTCGGCGGCAACTACCACGAGTTCGCGTTCGGCCTGCTCTACGAGGACGGCTACTTCTACGTCACCACGGGCATCGCGATGGTGCCGGGCGGCAACTCGCTCGACCCGCAGCTCGCGGAGAACCGCGGCTCGGTCATGAAGATCAGCAAGGAGACCGGCGAGGTCGAGTACGTCGCGGGCGGTCTGCGCACCCCCAACGGGCTCGGCTGGGGTACCGACGGCGCCATGTACGTCACCGACAACCAGGGCGTCCGCATCCCGACCTCGAAGCTGGTGCGCGTCGAGGAGGGCGCGTTCTACAACCACTTCACCAACCCCGACGGCCCCTACGACGACCAGCCCGTCACCGAGCCGGTCCTGTGGATGCCGCACAGCGAGATCTCGAACTCGCCGAGCAACCCGGTCGTGCTCACCGAGGGTGTGTTCGCCGGTCAGCTCGCGATCGGCGACGTGACGTACGGCGGGCTCCAGCGCGCCTACCTCGAGGACGTCGCGGGACAGGAGCAGGGCGCCGTCTTCCGCATGACGCAGGGCCTGGAGTCGGGCGTGAGCCGCACGAGCGTCGGGCCCGACGGCGCGATCTACGTCGGCGGCATCGGCTGGTCCGGCAACTGGGGCCAGGCGGGCAAGCTCTCCTACGGCCTGCAGAAGCTCACCTACGACGACAACAACGCGTTCGACATGCTCGCGATGCGCGCCGTCGAGGGCGGCTTCGAGATCGAGTACACGCAGCCCCTGTCCGAGGAGACGGCGGAGGACCTCGCGTCGAAGTACACCGCCGCGCAGTGGCGCTACGTCGCGACCCCGCAGTACGGCGGTCCGAAGGTCGACGAGGAGGACCTCGACGTCACGGCAGCGACCGTGTCGGAGGACCGGAAGACGGTCACGCTCCAGATCGACGGGCTCAAGCCGGGGCGCGTCGTGAACGTCCACTCCCCGCGCCCGTTCGCGTCCGAGAGCGGCAAGGAGCTGTGGAGCACCGAGACCTGGTACACGCTCACGCGCCTGCCCGACGGGTCCGTCGCACCGCCGGTCTACGAGGCCGAGGCCGCGGACATCAGCGGCGGCGCCGGGTGGAACAGCAACCACGCCGGCTACTCGGGCTCCGGGTTCGTCGACCGCAACTGGGAGCCGGGTGCGCAGACGACGTTCGCCGTCCGCACCGAGGAGGCCGGCCTGCACGACCTCGCGATCCGCTACGCCAACGGCCAGAACAGCGACCCCGCGCCGCTGCCGAGGAACCTGAGCCTCTACGTCAACGGCGAGAAGCTCAAGCAGGTCTGGTTCGACAGCACCGTGGCGTGGTCCACCTGGGCCACCCAGGTCGAGACCGTGCCGCTACGCGAGGGCGCCAACACCATCACGATCCGGCACGACGACGACGACATCGGCCACGTCAACCTCGACAGCCTCACCGTCACGCCGACCGAGCGCATCGCGCTCTTCGACGGCGACGACCTCGACCGGTGGGCAGCCGTCAACGGCGGTGGTCCCGCGACGTGGCCGATCGCCGACGGGTCCGTCGAGTCGCTCGGGGGCGACATCCGCACCAAGGAGAAGTTCGACGACTTCCGGATGCACGTCGAGTGGTACCAGCCGGAGCACGCGCCCGAGGTCACGGGCCAGGCGCGCGGCAACAGCGGCGTCTACATCCAGGAGCGCTACGAGGTGCAGGTGCTCGAGTCCTTCGGCATCGACCCGCCCAAGAACAACGACGCCGGGGCGATCTACCTGCAGAAGGCCCCGGACGTGAACGCGGCGACCCCGATGGGCACGTGGCAGACGTACGACCTCGAGTTCCGGGCGGCGCGCTACGGCCCCGACGGCAAGAAGACCGAGGACGCCCGCATCACCCTCGTGTGGAACGGGCAGGTCGTGCACGACGACGTCGCGGTCACCGGCAAGACCGGCAACGGCAAGAACGAGGGCCCGACGTCGGGGTACATCAAGCTCCAGGACCACGGCGATCCCGGGCTCAACCCGCGGTTCCGCAACATCTGGATCGAGCGCCTCCCCAGCGTGGAGGAGCCCGGCCAGGAGGAGGTCGCGGTCACCGCGACCGCCGAGGTCCGGTGCCTCGCGGGCGCGCCGTACGTCGCCGTGCGCGCCGTCAACGACGACACCGTCCCTCTGGACGTCGTCCTCGACACGCCGTTCGGGTCCAAGACGTTCACCGACGTCGCCCCCGGCAAGAACGCCTACCAGTCGTTCGCCGTCCGGGGCGTGGAGGACCCGGCGGCCGGATCCGTGACCGTCACCGCCCGTCCGTCCGACACCTCTGACGAGCGGCAGACCGTCGCGACACCGGAGCACGGCCAGCCGTCCTGCGGCTGACGCTTCGGTCCGCACCCGGGGTCGTCCCGCGCGCCACCCGGCGCGCGAGGCGGCCCCGGGTCCGTCGTCGGCCATGGGAGAACTCAGGTGGCGCGCGAGATAGAGGTCCCCGTCGCGAGGTAGAGCCCGGCGAGCTCTACGCCGAGACCGGAGGCTCTATCTCGCGGGAAGCTCGCGGGTGGGGGCGAGCGTCGTGGAGTCGCGGACCATGAGCTCGACGGGGAGGACGTCGTCGGGCGCGGCCGTGGGGTCGGGCGACCCGTCGGCGTCGGCGGCCGCCCCGCGACGCGTGCCGAGCGCGGCGACCAGGCGGTCGACGGCGCGGGCGCCGAGGCGCGCGAGGTCGGTGCGGACCGTGGTGAGCGGGGGCGAGGCGAGGGTCGCGACGAACGTGTCGTCGAACCCGACGACGCTGAGGTCGCGCGGGACGTCGACGCCGCGCTCGCGCAGGCGGGCCACGAGGCCGAGGGCGACGAGGTCGTTGTAGGCGAGGACCGCCGTCGCGCCCGACGCGACGACGAGGTCGGCGGCGGCGCGGCCGCCCTCGACCCGAGGGCGGAACGACCCGACGGTCACGGTCTCGACGTCCGGGTAGCGCTCGCGGGCGGCGTCGAGGCCCGCGCGGCGCCGCGCGTCCGACCACGACCGGTCGGGCCCGCCGACGTACGCGACGCGGCGGTGGCCCAGCGCGCGCAGGTGCTCGACGGCGAGGACGACGCCGTGCGCGTCGTCGGAGGAGACGGAGGGGACGCCCTCGTGCCGGAGGTTGACGAGGACGACGGGAGCGTCGCGCGCGGCCTCGAGGTCCGCCTCGGCGGCGCGCGGGGAGCACAGCACGAGCCCGTCCGTCTGGGACCGCAGCCCGGTCACGAGCTCGGTCTCGAGCGCGGGGTCCTCCCCCGCGTCGACGACGAAGACGGCGTGGCCGGTCTGGCGCGCCCGCGCCTGCACGCCCTTGGTCACCGACGCGAAGTACGGGTTCTCCAGGTCGGGCACCACGAGCCCGAGGGCTCCGGTGCGCCCGGCGCGCAGCCCGCTCGCGGCGCGGTTGGGCCGGTAGCCGAGGCGGTTGGCGACGGCGACGACGCGGTCACGGGTCTCGGGGGCGACCCGCTCGGGCTCGGCAAGTGCGCGCGAGACCGTGGAGATCGACACCCCGCTCTCGCGGGCGACGTCACGGACGGTGACCACGGCTGCCTCCTCGGCGCTCGGGACCCCGCGGGGAGAACCGGGGCTGCGAACGATTGTAGCGCTCGGCGACGGAACACCATCGGAGTGCCGATGACGTAGGATGCAAACGTTCGCAACGACGCCTCTGGAGGAACCCGTGACGAGCACGGCCCACCTGGACCCGACCACCGCGACGGCGCCGTGGTCCCTGCACCCCGACCGCGCCCTGCCCGCCGACCCGGTGCTGCGCCCGCTCGCCCGCGAGGTCTACGCCGCGACGCGCGACCTGCCGATCGTCTCGATGCACGGCCACGTCGACGTCGCGCTGTTCGCCGACGACACCCCGTTCGGCGACCCGGCCGCGCTGTTCGTGACGCCCGACCACTACCTCGTGCGCATGCTCGTCGCCCAGAGCACGTCACCGCACGGGTCGCCGGGCGTCCGGGGCATCCAGGACCTCGGCGTCGCGCCCGTGCCTGGCGCTCCCGCCGGCACCGCCCCCGCCGAGACCGACCCGCGCGAGATCTGGCGCCGGTTCTGCGCCGGGTGGCACCTGTTCCGCGGCACCCCGACGCGCTACTGGACCGAGCACGCGCTCGTCGAGGTCTTCGGCGCCCCCGTGAAGCCGTCGGCCGAGACCGCGGACGCGCTGTACGACCACCTGGTCGACCGGCTCGCGCGTCCCGAATACCGTCCGCGTGCGTTGTTCGAGCGGTTCGGCCTCGAGCTCCTCGCGACGACCGACCCCGCGCAGTCCCCCCTCGCCGACCATGCGCGCCTCGCCGCCGACGGCTGGGGCGAGCGCGTCGTGCCCACGTTCCGCCCCGACCCGCTGCTGCACGTCGACCGTGCCGACTGGGCCGCGCAGGTGGCCGAGCTCGGCGCGGCCGCGGGGACGGACGTCGTCGACTACCGGTCCTACCTCGACGCGCTCCGCGCCCGCCGTGCCGCGTTCGTCGCAGCGGGAGCCCGCGCGACCGACCACGGCCACCTGACCGCCGACACCACCCCGCTCGACGACGCCGACGCGGCCCGCATCCTCGACCGCGCGCTGCGCGGCGAGGTCACCGCGGCCGAGGCGCGGGCGTTCTCCGCGCACATGCTCTTCCAGATGGCCGCGATGTCGGCCGAGGACGGGCTCGTCCTGCAGCTCCACCCCGGCGTCCTGCGCGACCACTGCGCCGGCGTCGCGCAGGCCTACGGGCCCGACAAGGGCTACGACATCCCCGAGCGCACCGAGTACGTGCACGCGCTGCGCCCCGTCCTGGAGGCCTTCGGCCACCACCCGGGCTTCCGCATGATCGCGTTCACGGTCGACGAGGACACGTTCTCGCGCGAGCTCGCGCCGCTCGCCGGCGTCTACCCGGCGCTGCGGCTCGGCGCCCCGTGGTGGTTCCTCGACACCCCCGACGGCATGCGCCGCTTCCGCGAGGCCGCGACCGACTCCGCGGGCTTCTACAACACGAGCGGGTTCGTCGACGACACCCGTGCGTTCTGCTCCATCCCGGCCCGCCACGACCTCGCGCGCCGCATCGACGCCGGCCACCTCGCCCGTCTCGTCGCCGAGCACCGCCTCGACCAGGACGAGGCCTTGGAGACCGCCGTCGACCTCGCCTACCACCTCCCGAGGGCGTCCTACCCCCCGCTGAGTGCATGAATTAGTCGCCGCGGAGGCCCGATCTCGCGACTATTTCACGCACTCACGTTCGCACTGTTCCCCAGGAGAGAACCCTTGACCACCCCGGATCAGCCGTCCGTGCATCCCGCCTGGCTGCCCGACGCCGCGACCGCCTTCCTGCGCGGCCGGACAGTCCGCGTCGTCGGCGACGGACCCCTCGCCGACACCGTCCGCGGTGAGGCCCGGCGCGCGGGCGCGACCCTCGTCGACGACGACGACGCCGACCTCGTCCTGCGCGACGTCCGCGCCGTCCCCGACGGCGAGGGGTTCGCCGTCGCGGGCCGGGACGGCCGCCTGGACGTCGCGGCGGACGACGACGCCGCCCTCCTCCACGCGTGGTTCCACGTCGTGCGTACCGGGACGACAGACCCGGCCGGCCACACCGCAGGTCGCCACGAGCCCGCGCACGCGCTGCGCATGCTCGACCACTGGGACAACGTCGACGTCCACCCGGTCATGGGCCAGGTGGAGCGCGGGTACTCCGGCGGCTCGATCTTCTACGCGGACGGGCGCGTGCGCGAGGACCTGTCGCGCGTCGAGCAGTACGCGCGCCTGCTCGCGGCGACGGGCGTGAACCGCGTCGCGATCAACAACGTCAACGTGCACGCGCGCGAGGCGCGGCTGCTCACGGACGACCTGCCCGACGTCGCGCGCGTCGCCGCCGCGTTCCGGCCGTGGGGCATCCGCACGCACCTGTCGGTGAGCTTCGCGGCGCCGATCACCCTCGGCGGGCTCGCGACGTCGGACCCGCTCGACCCGGACGTCCGGGCGTGGTGGGCGGACGCCGTCGCCCACGTGTACGAGGTGATCCCGGACTTCGGCGGGTTCGTCGTCAAGGCGGACTCCGAGGGCCAGCCGGGGCCGTTCGCGTACGGGCGGGACCACGCCGACGGCGCGAACCTCCTCGCCCGCGCACTGGCCCCGTACGGCGGGACGGTGCACTGGCGCGCGTTCGTGTACGACCACACGCAGGACTGGCGCGACCGGTCGACCGACCGGGCACGCGCCGCCTACGACCACTTCGCGCCGCTCGACGGGCGGTTCGACGAGAACGTGATCGTGCAGGTCAAGCACGGCCCCATGGACTTCCAGACGCGCGAGCCCGTGTCCCCCGTGCTCGCCGCGATGCCGCGCACGCGCCTCGCCGTCGAGCTCCAGGTGACGCAGGAGTACACGGGCCAGCAGCGGCACGCGTGCTACCTGGGCCCGTGGTGGGGCGAGATCCTGCGGTTCCGGCCGTGGGGCCCGGTCGAGGGCGACGACGGCTCCCCCACGGTGTCCGACGTCGTCGGCGGCGCCGACCCGGGGGCCTCGCCCCAGGTCGCGGCCGCGCGGGGCGGCGGGATCGCCGCGGTGTCCAACGTCGGCGACGACGCGTTCTGGACGGGCCACCCGCTCGCCCAGGCGAACCTCTACGCGTTCGGACGCCTCGCGTGGGACCCGACGCTCGACCCGACCGACGTGCTCGACGAATGGGTGTCGCTGACGTTCGGGTCCCCCTCGGTCGCGGGCGACCGCGCCACCGACCCGGACGTCCGGGCGGCGCTCCACGCCGTCCTCGACGACTCGTGGCGCACCTACGAGGCGTACACCGCGCCGCTCGGCGTGGGCTTCATGGTGAATCCAGGGCACCACTACGGGCCGTCGGTCGACGGCTACGAGTACTCGCCGTGGGGCACGTACCACTTCGCCGACCGCGACGGCATCGGCGTCGACCGCACGCGCGCGACCGGTACCGGCTACACCGGCCAGTACCTCCCACCGTGGCGCGACGTCTACGAGTCGCTCGACACGTGCCCGGACGAGCTGCTCCTCTTCTTCCACCACGTGCCGTACGGGCACGTGCTGCACGACGGGACGAGCGTCGTCCAGCACGTGTACGACACCCACTTCGCCGGCGTCGAGCGCGTCGAGGAGTACGTCCGCACGTGGGAGGGGCTGCGCGGGGTCGTCGACGACGCGGTGTTCTCGCGCGTCACCGAGCGCCTCGCGGAGCAGCTCCGCTCGGCGCGCGAGTGGCGCGACCAGGTGTGCACCTACTTCCTGCGCGCGTCCGGGGTGGCCGACGCGCGCGGCCGGACGATCTACTGAGCACGTGACAGAGCCAGCGACCGAGCCGGTGACCGCAGCCGTGACCGCAGCCGTGACCGCGGCCGTGACCCGGCCCAGCACGAGCGCGCCCGCCCCCGAGGCGCACGGGATCCCGTCCGCCGCGCTCCTCGACCTGCTCGACGCGCTCGAGGGCGGCGGGCTCGACCCGCACGGCCTCGTGGTCGCGCGCGGCGGCGTCCCGGTGGTCGAGGCGTCGTGGGCGCCGCACGACGCGCCACTGCCGGGCCTCGTCTACTCCGTCTCGAAGACGTTCACGGCGCTCGCCGTGGGACACCTCGTGGCCGAGGGGCGCCTCGCCGTCGACGACCTCGTCGGTGACGTGCTCGGCCTGCCCGACCCGACCGGCCTCACCGTGCGGCACCTGCTGACGATGAACACCGGTCACACGTCCCCGCAGCTCGCCGAGATCGGGTTCGACCTCCCCCGCCTGCTCGCGACCCCGCCCGAGCACGCCCCAGGCACGCACTTCGCGTACAGCTCGCCCGCGTCGCGCGCGCTGTCGTCGGTCGTCACGGCGGTGACCGGTGAGCGGCTGCTCGCCTACCTGCGCCCGCGCGTGCTCGACCCGCTCGGGGTCGCGCACCCGTGGTGGGTCGAGATCGACGGACTCGACCAGGGCTTCTCGGGGCTGCACGTGACGACGGCCGAGATGGCGCGCCTCGCCGTCGCGATGGCCGACGGCGGCCGCTACGCGGGCGTCACGGTGATCCCGCCCGCGTGGATGGCCGCGATGCGCGAGCCGTGGTCGGACACGGCGGAGCACGGCGGCGCCCCCGGGGTGGCCGGCGGCGAGCCGCCGGACTGGTCGCGCGGCTACGGCTATCAGGTGTGGACGAGCCGGCACGGGTTCCGGGCCGACGGCGCGTACGGGCAGTTCGCGATCGCCGTCCCCGAGCGCGGGCTCGCGATCGGCTACCGCGGCGCGACGCGCGGCGCCCAGCCCACCCTCGACGCGATCTGGGCGTTCGTCGAGCGCACGGGCGACGCCAGCACCCCGCTGCCGGCGGACCCGGACTCCGCCGCCCGCCTCGCCGATCGGCTCGCGACGCTCGACGCGTGGCCGGGGATCCTCGGCCGGGAGCTCGACCCGGAGTCGACGATGCAGGACGTGATCAGCCCGGTGCCGTGGACGCTCCACGCCGTCCGGGCCGGGTCGCCGCACACCTGGCGCCTCGACGTCGGCGGGCAGCCGGTCCCCGTCGCCGAGGACCGCTGGACGACGCGCGTCCTGCCCTGGCCCCACGCCGCCGA
Source organism: Cellulosimicrobium sp. E-16 (assembly GCF_049913115.1). NCBI lineage: Bacteria > Bacillati > Actinomycetota > Actinomycetes > Micrococcales > Promicromonosporaceae > Cellulosimicrobium > Cellulosimicrobium sp. E-16. The sequence goes on along the minus strand of NZ_CP183974.1, from coordinate 958,974 downwards.
GGGCTCCGGGCCCGCCGCGGGCCCGGTCCTCGACCCTGTGCTGGTCGTCTCGACGCGCGGCCGGGCCCTGCCCGACGGCACCGTCGAGGTGCAGGTGGTGGTCCCGACGTCGCCACACCGCCTCGTCGCGACGGGCCGCCCCGGGGAGCGCCTGGCCCTCGCCTGGCACACGACGCCGCTGTGGCACCCGAGCTTGTCGACGCTCGTCGTCCCGGCCGCCCACGCCGCGACGTTCCCCTGACGCGAGATCGACCCGCCCGTCACCAGATCGGCCTTCCGAGGGTCGATCTCGGACTCTCGGGTCGATCTCGCGGAGCCGTGCCGACCCGCATTGCCGCCGCCTCGACGAGTCCCCCCGAAACTCGTCGCCGCATCGTGTCGATCTCGCCACCCGGGCTTCGTCGTCCTGGTGAGCGGCCGCACGGGCCGCACGACCAAGGAGGCACGATGCGATTTCTGGAGACGATCCTCGCCGCGAACCGGGAGCAGCCGCCGGACCTCGCGCGCTACCGTGACGGACGGCGCAGCGTCGGCGACGGCATCGACGTCGCCGACGTGGTGCTCTACGGGCCGACGGCGTTCCGTCGGCCCGCGACGACGAGGGCGGAGGACCTCTGATGCGCTACCTGATGCTCGTGCTCGGCACGCCCCACGACCCCGACCTGCGCCCCGAGGAAGCCGAGGCCGCTCCCCCGATCGAGGAGTGGGTCGGGCGCCACTACGGCAGCGGCGCCGCCGTGGTCGGCGACCGGCTGCGACCGGCGGAGGACGCTGTCGGCGTGCGGGTGCGCGGCGGCAAGGTGCTCGTCACCGACGGCCCGTTCTCCGAGACCAAGGAGACGATCGCCGGGTTCGACGTCCTCGAGGCGCCCGACCTGGACACCGCGATCGCCATCGCGTCCGAGCACCCGATGGCGTACGGCGGGGCGATCGAGCTGCACCCGGCCTGGCCGCTCGACCTCGACGGGTCGTGACTCGTCGGTCGTGACGGATCCGGGCCCCGCCGTCGAGGACGCGTTCCGCACCGAGTGGGGACGCGTCCTCGGCGCGGTCGCGCGCAGCACGGGCGACCTCGACCTCGCCGAGGAGTCTGCGCAGGAGGCGTTCGCGACCGCGCTGCGCACGTGGGGCCGCGACGGCGTCCCCGAGCGGCCCGGCGCCTGGCTCACGACGACGGCCCGCCGGCACGCGATCGACGTCCTGCGACGGCGCCGGGTCGAGGCGGAGCGGGTCGCCGCGTCGGGCCGTCTGGGCGAGCGCGTCGATCCGGGGCCGCGGACCGGCAGCGCCACCGCCGACCCCGTCGTCGAGCAGGTCGCCGTCGGCCTTGACGACGGCGGGTGGAACCTCGACGACCCCGACGGCGACCTCCTGCGCCTGCTGTTCACGTGCTGCCACCCGGCGCTGCCCGCCGAGGCCCGGGTCGCCCTCACCCTGCGGTCGCTGACCGGCATGACGACGGCCCAGGTGGCGCGGGCCTTCCTCGTCCCCGAGGCGACCATGGCGCAGCGTCTCGTCCGGGCCAAGCGACGTATCCGCGCGACCGGGATCACGTTCCGGGTGCCGCCCGCCTCGCTCCGGGCAGAGCGCGTCGACGGCGTCCTCGCCGTCCTGTACGTGCTCTTCACGGAGGGCTACGACGCCTGGGCGGAGCCCGCCGACGTGGTCGAGGGATCGGCCGAACGGCGGGCGCTCGCCGACGTCGCCGTCCGGCTCGCGCGCCTCGCCGCGCGGCTGCTCGACGACGAGCCCGAGGCCCGCGGGCTGCTCGCCCTCCTGCTGCTCCAGCACGCCCGCCGGGACGAGCGCGCCGGTCCGGACGGCTCGACGCGCACCCTCGCCGAGCAGGACCGCGCGCGCTGGCGGCACGACGAGATCGCCGAGGGCGTGGCCGAGCTCGAGGCGGCGCTCGCCGTCGGGCGCCCCGGGCCCTACCAGGTGCAGGCCGCCGTCGCAGCGCTGCACGACGAGGCCCCCGACGCCGACACGACCGACTGGCCCCAGATCCTCGGCCTGTACGACGTGCTGCTCGAACTCACCGGCTCCCCGGTCGTCGCGCTCAACCGCGCCGTCGCCGTCGCCGAGGTGCACGGCGTGGACGCCGGGCTCACCGCGGTCGACGCCGTCGCTGCCGAGCCCGCGCTCGCGGGGTACCACCTGCTGCCCGCCGTCCGGGCGGAGCTGCTCGTCCGCGCGGGACGGCCCGCGGACGCCGCCGTCGACCTGCGCCGCGCCCTGGCGCTCGTCGACCGCGAGGGCGACCGCCGCCTCCTGGAACGCCGCCTGGCGGACCTGTTGGCACCGTAACCCGTCCGGTCTCCGTCAGGTCGAATGGTCGATGCAGGTGACGTCTGCGCGATCGGTGCGCGAAGATCCGCAGGTGCACACGCCCATGTCGCTCCGCGCTCGTACCGTCGACGATCTCCGGGCGGCCTGCTCTGCCGGAGAAGCACCTCGGTACGTGCACTTCTGGAGTCAGCGCCCCCGGCGTGACGGGCAGGTGGACCACTCCTGCCTGAGCCAGTGGTGGCCCGTGCGGTTCGATGTCGATGGCGAGTCGTTCGGTTCCGCGGAGCAGTACATGATGTGGCGCAAGGCCCGGCTCTTCGGCGATGACGTCTCAGCCCGGGCCATCCTGGAGGCGCGGTCTGCGGCCCACGCCAAGGCCCTGGGCCGCGGGGTTCGCGACTTCGACGATGACGTCTGGCTGGAGCATCGCTGGGAGATCGTCGTCGCCGGTTCGGTGGCGAAGTTCCGCGCCGCCGACGCCATCGGCGCCTATCTGCGCTCCACCCGCGAACGGGTGCTGGCGGAAGCTTCGCCGGTGGACACGATCTGGGGAATCGGGCTCACCGCGAACTCACCGGACGCTGCACTCCCTCACCGTTGGCCGGGAACGAACCTCTTGGGGTTCGCCCTCATGGAGGCACGAGGAGCCGTCTGACGGCAGCTGGTGCCAGGATCATCGCGTGGATCGATCGCTGACGTACCGGGAACGCGAGGTCCTCGACGCACTCTTGTCGATCGACTTCGAGGGTGTCGAGACGCTGCGCGACGAGGCGAGGTCAGCCCGTGTCGTCGGCCGCTGTGCCTGCGGGTGTCCTTCGATCGACTTCCGCCAGGGCGGCGGCATGGAGATCCTGGTGAACGGCGGAGTCGTCGGTTCTTTCGACGGGCTCTTCCTCTACTCGCTCGACGGCCACCTAGGAGGCATCGAATGGGTCTCCGGTGGGGGCGATCCGACCGAGCTTCCCGAGCCTGCCCGTCTTCACATCACGCGTGCCGAACCCGGTACGTGAGCCACAGGGGCGGACCTTGCCTCTGCCCGCGTGACGTACGCCCGCGACGCGAGATCGACCCGGGCGTCCGAGATCGACCCTCGGAGGGTCGACGTCGGGACGCTCGGGCCGATCTCGCGGGTCAGGGGAGGTCCTCCCGCAGCACGACGACGTCGGTCGGGGCGAGGCGAAGACGCTCGCCGCGCTCGACGCGACGGCCCGTGAGGAGGTCGGTGCCCGACGCGTGTGCCGTGACCTCGACCGTCTCCTGGGCGTGGTTGAGCAGGAACGCGGTGCGCTCGCCGTCGCGCTCGCGCACGGCGAGCTCGAGGTCGGGGACGTCGGCGTACGGCCCGACGAGGCCGTGGCGGTCGAGCACGCGACGCACGACCCACGCGACACCTGTGTCGTCGAGCGCCGTCGCGACGTACCAGGCCTCGCCGGGGACGCCGTCGGTCCCCCCGACCCGGTGGCGCGTCACGGCAGGCGTCCCGGCGTAGAACTCGGCCCCGTACGTCCCGACCACCTCGGCCCCCTGCGGCACCAGGATCTCGAACACGAGCTCGCCGCCCACGACGAGCGGGGCCTCGGCGCTCCCCGGCGTCCCGGCGGCGCCCGCGACGTCGTCGAGGTCGGGGTCGTGCAGCGCCACCGGGTTGACGACACCCGGCTCGGCGGAGTCCGTCTCCTCGACACGGATCCCGAACAGCGGGCCGAGCGGACCGGGCGCGTCCATGAGGAACGCGTTGTCGTCCTCGTCGACGCGGCCTGCCCAGAACGACGACAGCACGGTCCCGCCGCGGGCGGCCACACCCTCCAGTCGCGTGGCGACGTCGCCCTTGAGGAGGTGCAGCATCGGGGCGACGACGACGTCGTAGCGAGACAGGTCGGCGGTCACGGGCACGACGTCCACGTCGGCGTTCGCCTGCCACAGCGCGCGGTAGTACGCGAGCACCGTGTCGACGTAGCGCGCGTGCCGGTTGAAGCCGTCCGTCATCTCGGCCGCCCACCAGGAGTCCCAGTCGAACAGCAGCGCGACGCGCGCCGGGGTCCGCGCGCCGAGGACGGCGTCGCCGAGACCGCGCAGCTCGCCGCCGAGCGCGGCGATCTCGCGGAAGCTGCGCGTGTCGCGACGGCCCGCGTGGTCCAGCACGGCGCCGTGGTACTTCTCGCACGCGCCCTTCGACTGCCGCATCTGGAAGTACAGGACGGCGTCGGCCCCGTGCGCGACGGCCTGCCACGACCACAGGCGCAGGACGCCCGGGCGCTTGACCGGGTTCACGTCCCGGGAGGCGGTGATGGTCGGCGTCTGCTCCATGACCCAGAACGGCGCGCCGTCCTTGAGCCCGCGCATGAGGTCGTGCGCGAGCGCCATGCGCGCGTGCTCGCGCTGCCCGGGCGGGTAGTTGTCCCACGACGCGAAGTCGAGGTCGTCGGCCCAGCGGTGGTAGTCGAGGGGCCGGAACATGCCCATGAAGTTCGTCGTGACGGGCGTCGCCGCGTCGTGCTCGCGGATGCGCGCCTTCTCGTCGCGGAAGTTCTGGCGCATCGCGTCGGTCATGAAGCGGCGGTAGTCGAGCGTGATGCCCTGGAACGCGGTGTGGTCGGGTCCGCGCCAGTGCTCGGTGAGCTTGTTCGGGGGGACGACCTGGTCCCAGTCGGAGAACAGGTGCGACCAGAACGTCGCGTTCCACGCCTCGTTGAGGCGCTCGATCGTGCCGTACCGCTCGCGCAGCCACCCCCGGAAGGCGACGGCGCAGCGCTCGCACCAGCAGCCGCCGTCGTACCCGCCGTACTCGTTGCCCACGTGCCACGCGACGAGCCCGGGCGTGCCGGCGTAGCGCTCGGCGATGCGCCCCGCGAGCTCGGCGGACAGGCGGCGGTAGACGGGCGAGCTGGGGCACGCGTTGTGCCGCTGCCCGTACGCGTGCGCGCGGCCCTCGAAGTCGGTCCGGTTCACCTCGGGATACGCGTGCGCGAGCCACGGCGGCAGCGCCCCGGTCGACGTCGCGAGCACGATCCGGCGCCCGCCCTCGACCGCGCGCGCCACGATCTCGTCGAGGCGCGAGAAGTCGTACGTGTCCTCGGCGGGCTGGAGGTACGACCACCCGAAGACGGCGAGGGTCACCGTGTCGATCGACGCCTCGTCGAACGCGGCGTAGTCGTCCTCCCACACGGCGCGCGGCCACTGCTCGGGGTTGTAGTCGCCCCCGTAGAGGATCTTCTCGGTCGCGGGCAGACGGGCGGGGGTCATGACGGGGACGGCTCCTCGGGTGGGCGGGCTTGGGGTGAGTCGGTCGTGAAGCGGGCGCGGACGTCGTCGAGCATCCGCCGGTCGTTGCGGTACCAGCACCACACCCACACCCCGCCGACGAGCGCGAGGACGCCGTCCGTGGCGAACCACGCGACGCCGGCCGCGGCGACGAGCAGCGAGACGACGCCGAGGCTCACGAGCGGCATCCGGCCGAGGTAGTGGGCGGCGAGGCGCGCGACGTCGCGCGTGCGGAAGGAGTAGAAGGTCGCGATCGCGACCGCGTGCAGGCCCCACACGAGCGCGAGGGCGGCGATCACGACGAGCACGGCCGCGTACGTCGGGCCGACGCCGGCGGCCGAGGCGTTCGCGAGCACGACCCCGACGACCGCGAGCACCCCGAGCGCGGGTGCCCACACGCGCAGCGCGTCGAGCGCCCCGCGGCGGTAGCCGCGCACGAACGTACGGGCGGGCGCGACCTCATCGTCGGACTCGCGCGCCCGGACGGCGTACAGCGCCGCCGAGAGCGCGGGCCCGAGCGGGAGGCCCGCGAGCGCCGCGAGCGGCACGTTGGACGCCGCGCGGTCGAGCAGCAGGAGCAGGACGAGCGTCGGCAGCGCCGCGAGCGCGAGCAGGGCCGTGACGACGACGTACCAGTAGACGAGCGCGGTCGCGCGCCCGAGCGTCCCCTGGCCGAGCGCGCCCGGCAGCGGCGACCCCGTGCTCCTCGCCGTGCCCGACGGCGGCGTGGGCCGACTCACGTCGCTCACCGTGCGCTCTCCCCGCCGAGGACCCGGCCGCCGTCCCGGCCGAGGATCCGGTCGTCGTCGAGCCACGCGGGGGTCTCGTCGCGGACGGGGTCGATCTCGACGAGCGTGACCTCGTGCCGCGCGAGCGTGAGGGTGAGGTCGACGCGGCCGTCCGCGACGGGGAGCGACGTGGTCGAGCGGGCGGGTTCCGCGGCCTCGTGGAGGAGGTCGAGCTGGCGCGCGGTCGGCGACGCGGGGCGGCCGAGGTGCTGCCACGCGGTGAACGCGTTGCCGTCGGTCTCGTTGACGACGCTGCGGTGCACCGACGCACGCTGCGGCGCGCCCCCGCGACCCGGTACCCCGACCGGGACGGACAGCCGCAGCGCGTGCCGCTCGGGCTCCGTCGGGTCGTCGGTCCCGCCGACGGGCTGCCACGCGAGCACGGTGACCCGGCCCGTCGCGTCGCGCGTCACGAGGTGGTCGGCGCCGCGCGCGAGCACGTCGGGACCCATGCGCGCCATGAACGTGTACAGGTGGTAGGTGGGCTTGCGCACCTGGCGGTGGGCGAGCATGCCGAACCCGCCGTGGAAGATCGCGGTGGGGATGTTCTCCTCCTCGAAGACGTCGCAGAACGTCCAGTAGGAGAACGAGTCCACCACGTCCCCGCCGGCAGCGAGCACGGGCGCGAGCGACGCGGCGTTGTACGCGGTGTCGTGCACCGGGTTGTCGGGGCGGTAGCTCGTGTTGAACTCGGTGACGTGCGCGGGCAGACCGTCCAGCCGGGTCCCGGCGAGGAGCTCACGGGGGCGTGCGAACTGGTCGAGCAGGTCGGTCGGGTGGCGCAGGGTCTGGTACACGCCGAACGGGACGTGCTGCGCGGGGCCGGTCGTGTACGCGTGGAAGGACACGAAGTCGCACGGCAGGTCGCGCGCGGCGACAGCGTCGGCGAACGGCGCCCACCAGTCGTCGGCGCCGGGCGAGATCGCCGGGCCTCCCACCTGGAGGTCGGCGTCGACGTCCTTCACGGCGTGCGCGGTCGCCTCGTAGAGCCGGAGGTACGCCTCCTGGTCGGCGCCCTCCCAGAAGTTCACGAGGTTGGGCTCGTTCCACACCTCGACGGGCCACGTCCGGACCTCGTCGATCCCGTAGCGATCGACCAGGTGGCGCAGCACCGCGGTCACGAGGGCCGCCCACTCGCGGTGGTCGCGCGGCGGCGTGACGTTGCCCTTCCACCAGAACACCGTCTGGTCGCCGGACGCGAGGCCGGACGGCATGAAGCCGAGCTCGAGGAACGGCTTGACCCCGAGCGCGAGGTAGGCGTCGACCACCTGGTCGACGTAGGTGAACGCGTACCGGGTGCCCTGGTGCCCCGCGACGTCGTACGGGCGGTGGACCCCGACGTCGTCGGACAGCAGGCCGTGGCCTCGGATGTACCGGAAGCCGATCTCGGCCTGCGCGAGGGCGAGCGACTCCTGGTAGTCCTGGCGCAGCGCGAGGTTGAAGCGGCCCGTGCCCACGCACGTGCGCCACGCGTCGGACAGGACGGCGACGGGCTCGGACGGGACGACGGTGGGTGTCACGGGTCATGCTCCAGCGGGGAGGGGTGGTGCGGTGGGTGCTGCGGGCGGCGACCGCCGTCGCCCGGTGGGGCGACCGGGCGACGGCGGGGCCGGGGTGGCGGGCGCCGGAGGCACCCGCCGGAGGGCATCAGCCCGCGGAGCGGGCGAGCGCCCCGTTGTAGGTGTCGATGAGCTGCGTGCCACCGAGACCGTCGATCTCGGACACGTAGGCGTCCCACTCGCTCAGCGGGCGCTGCCCGGTCACGAACGCCGCGGTGGCGGCCATCACGGCGTCCTTGACCTGCGTGTCCAGGAGCGACGCCTGCTCGAGCTCGATCTCGTCGAGGCTCGCGGCCGGCTTGACCGGGAGCATCTCCTTGCGCTCGAGGACGGCGTCCGTCCACGCCTTCGTCTCGTCGGTCATGACGGACTGGAGCAGCTCCTTCGAGGAGCCGTTGGCGAGCAGGAAGACGCCGTTGCTGTAGCCGAAGTCGGCGTTGAGCTTCTTCGGCGCGTCGGGGTTGAGCGCGTTCCAGCCGATGTCGGCCGGGAGCGTGCGGGTGCCGCCCTCGTTGGTGTAGGTCTCGCCCTCGACGCCCCACTGGGCGAACTCGATGCCCTCGTCGGAGTAGTACAGCCAGTCGACGAACTGGAGCAGGGCCTTGAAGTACGGCTTCTCGGCCGCCTCGCTCGAGATCATCAGACCGGAGGACAGGCGGCTGCCCGCGAGCTTGCCGCCGAACGGACCGTCGGGCAGCACGATCATGCGCAGCGTGACGTCCTTGCCCGCCTCGGCCAGCTTGCTGCGGTAGTTCGTGATCTCCTGCGTGTTGCCGGAGATCGCGGCGGCCTCGCCGTTGACGAACTTCTGGATCGCCTGGTCGTCGTTCTGCGTGATCTCGGGGTCGAGCAGGCCGTCGGAGGTCAGGCCGGCGACGTACGTGATCATGTCCTTGTACGCGTCGGTCGTGCCGGTGAGCTGGAACTCGCCGGACTCCTCGTCGAACCACGTGTTGGAGTAGCCCCAGCCGCCCTCGGTGCCGTAGTTCGGGGCGATGTACTGGAGCATCGCCCCGAGCGGCTGCGTGTCGGTCCAGCGGTCGGTCATCGCGTACGACAGCTCGGGGTTCGCCGCCTTGACGGTCGCGAGCTGCTCCGCGAACTCGTCCCAGGTCTCCGGCTCCTCGGTGATGCCGGCCTTCTGGAACAGGTCGTCGTTGACGACGACCGAGTACTGCACGTCCGGGATCTCCCGCAGGCCCGGGAGGATGTAGTACTTGCCGTCTGCCTGGCGCTTGGAGTCGAGCTCCTCGCCGAGGCCCCACTGCTCCACCTTGTCGGCGAAGTTCGGCATGTACTCGAGGTAGTCCGAGACGGGCAGGATCGCCCCGCCCGAGACGAACTGGACCTCCTGGCCGGGGTAGGTCACCGGGATGAGGTCGGAGGCGTCGCCGGCGCCGATGAGCAGCGCCTTCTTGTTGTCCCAGTCGGCCAGCGGGACGTCGGTCCGCGTGAAGGTGACGTTCTGGTTCGCCTCGAGGTTCTGGAAGATCGACCAGTCCTCCTTCACCGGGTAGTTCGGGTGGTCGCGGTACATCAGCGAGAAGTCGACCGGCTCCGTGGCCTGGAAGGTCGTGCCGACCTCGAAGTCCTCCATCGCGCCGACGGAGTGCTCGGCGTCGATCGTGACCGCGCCACCGCCCTCCTCGGGCTCGGGCGTGTCGCCGCCCCCGCCGCTGCACGCGGTCAGGACCAGGGCCAGGGTGGTCGCGGTCGCCACGGTGGCGACCGGGATCCGGATCGTTCTCATCTCTCTCCTCGGGTTCGAGCTTCGTCGCTCTGACGTCGCTGAGGTGCGGGTGGTGCTGTGTGGTGTGCGGGTGGTGCGGTGCGCTGATGGCGCGCGGCGGCTCAGCCCTTGACGGAGCCGAGCATCACGCCGGAGACGAAGTACTTCTGCACGAACGGGTACAGGCAGACGATGGGCAGCACGGTGAGCAGCATCGTCACGGACTGGATGTTCGAGCCGATCTGGACCGCCTCCTGCGAGCCCGGGCCGGTCGCGGCGGCGATGAGGTTGCGCAGGTAGACCGTGACGGGGAAGAGCTCCTTCTTGTCGAGGTACAGGAACGCGCCGAACCACGAGTTCCAGATGCCCACCGCGTAGAAGAGCGTCATGGTCGCGATGACCGCCTTGGACAGCGGCAGCACGATGCGGCCGAAGATCCCGTACGTCGACAGGCCGTCGATCGCGGCCGCCTCCTCGAGCTCGGTCGGGAAGTTCTCGAAGAACGACTTCATGACGAGCAGGTTGAAGACGGAGATGGCGCCCGGGAGCACGACGGCCCACATGGTGTTGCGCATGCCGAGCACGTCCGCGACGAGGATGTAGTTGGGGATCAGGCCGCCGCCGAAGAACATGGTGAAGACCGCGATGCCGATGAACGCGTTGCGCCCCTTGAGGTGGCGGCGGCTGATCGCGTAGGCGTACGTCGTGGTGAGCGCCATGGCGATGAGCGTGCCGACGACCGTGTAGACGACCGTGTTCTTGTAGTTCGTCCAGAACATGGCGTCGGAGAGCACGTACTGGAGCGTCTGGACGTTGAACCCGCGCGGCACGAGGTTGACGTTGCCCGCCGCGATCTGGCCCTCCGACGAGAACGCCTTCGCGACGAGGTTGACGAACGGGTAGAGCGTCACGACGCACACGACCGCGAGGATTAGGCCATTGACCACGCGGAACGCGCGGTAGCCGCCCGTGTCCTTGATCGTGCCGCCCTCGCGGCGGACGGCGGTGAGGTCCGGCGTCGCGGACAGGGGGTCGGTCACCACAGCGAGGCTCCAGTCAGGCGGCGCGAGACGGCGTTCGCGGAGAGGACGAGCACGAGCCCGATGAGGGCCTCGAACAGCCCGATCGCGGTCCCGTAGGAGAACTGCGCGGACTGGATGCCGACGCGGTACAGGTACGTCGAGATGACGTCGCCCGTGGAGTAGACCAGGGGGTTCTGGAGCAGCAGGACCTTCTCGAACCCGACCGCCATGAAGGAGCCGATGTTGAGGATGAGGAGCACCATCATCGTGGGGCGGATGCCCGGCAGGGTGATGTGCCACGTCTGCTGCCACCGGTTCGCGCCGTCGATGCGCGACGCCTCGTAGAGCTGGTCGTCGATCGTCGTCAGGGCTGCGAGGTAGAGGATCGTGCCCCACCCCACCGTCTGCCAGACCTCGGACGACACGTAGATGGTGCGGAACCACTCCGGCTGCTGCATGAACGCGACCGGGTCTCCCCCGAACGCCTCGACGATCTGGTTGACCGTCCCGTTGACCGACGTGAGCTGCAGCACGAGGCCCGCGACGATGACGATCGACATGAAGTGCGGGAGGTAGGAGACCGTCTGCACGATCTTCTTGAACCGGCGCGACCGCAGCTCGTTGAGCAGGAGCGCGAAGACGATCGGCAGCGGGAAGCAGATCAGCAGCGTGAGGAGCCCGAGGATGACGGTGTTCCAGAACACCTGCCAGAACTGTGCGTTCTGGATGAACATCTCGAAGTAGCGGAAGCCGACCCACTCGTCGCCGAACACGCTCCCCCCGGGGCGGAACCGGCGGAACGCGATGACGTTCCCCAGCATCGGGAGGTAGCGGAAGACCAGCAGGAACAGCACGGGCACCACGAGGAACGTGTACAGCCGCCAGTCCTTGCGCAGCGCGACGCGCCACGGGACGCTGCCGGCCCTGCGGCGCCGGGCGGCCCGGCGCGCGCGGCCGCCGCCGTCGCCCGCGGGCTCGCCGGGCCGCGCGTGCTCGGCCGCTGCGACGGCGCTCGCGACGGTGGTGGCCTCGCCGACGTCGACGGGGCCCTGGTCCAGGGTCATCCCACGCTCACCTCCTCGTGATCGTTCTCGCGGTGCGTGCCCGGCACGGCCGGGACGCTCTCGGGTCCGGAGACCCGCACGTCGGTGACGAGGCGGCGCGTGTGGTCGACCTCGCGCTCGGGCCCCACGAGGCGCAGCGGGAGCGTCGCGACGACGTCGGCGCTGGACCGCGAGACGCGCAGCTCGACGTCGCCCGGCTCCACGACCCGGCGCCCGTGCGCCCCGGTGAAGGACGTGACGTCGGCCGGCACGACGAACGACACGGTCGCCGCCTGGCCGGGGTCGAGCGCGACGCGCGCGTACCCGACGAGGCGCACGACGGGCCGCGTCACCTGGGCGACGGCGTCGTGCAGGTAGAGCTGCACGACGTCGGCGCCCGGGACGCTCCCGGTGTTGCGCACGGTGACCTCGACCCGGGCGTCGCCGTCGGACGGCCAGGGGGCGGGTCCGCCCGCCGCGGCACCGACGACCTGCGCGTCCTCCCACGCGAAGGTCGCGTAGGACAGGCCGTGGCCGAACGGGAAGGCGGGCGTCGGGTCGACGCTGGAGACGCCGGAGCGCAGGCCGAGCGGCGCGGACAGGTAGGTCGCGGGCTGGCCACCAGGGTCGCGCGGGACGCTCACGGGCAGGCGGCCCGACGGCGACACCTCGCCCGCGAGCACCTCGGCCACCGCCCGACCGCCGAGCTGGCCGGGGAAGAACGCCTGCACGACCGCCGCGGGCGGCGTCGGCTCGTCGAGGAGCGCGCCCAGCGCGTAGGGCCGGCCGGTCAGGAGCAGCAGGACGACGGGCGTACCGGTGGCGAGCACCGCGCGCACGAGGTGCTCCTGGACGCCGGGCAGCCGCAGGTCGGCGGCGTCGCAGCCCTCGCCGGAGGTCCCGCGCCCGAACAGCCCGGCCCGGTCGCCCACAGCCACGACGCACACGTCCGCGCCCCGCGCCGCGGCGACGGCCGCCGCGAACCCGCTCGTGTCCGACCCGGTCACGTCGCAGCCGCGCGCGTGCTCGACGTCGAAGCGCGACCCGAGCTCGGCGAGGACCGTCGGGATGTCGATCCCGGTCTCGACCTCGGGGTGCTGGGCGCCGACGTGCGCGGGGAAGGAGTAGCAGCCGAGCATCGCCATCGGGTCGTCCGCGAGGGGGCCGACGACGGCGACGCGCGCCCCGGACGCGAGCGGCAGCGCGCCGCCGTCGTCCGCGAGCAGCACGACCGCCTCGCGCGCGAGGCGCAGCGCGAGGTCGCGCCCCGCCGCGTCGTCGAGATCGAGGCCGGCGCCGCCGTCGGGCACGGGCTCCCAGCCGGGGTCGAGGAGCCCGAGCTCGACCTTCTGCCGGAGCACGCGGTGCAGCGCCTCGTCGACGAGGGACTCCTCGACGTCGCCGCGGCGCACGGCCTCGGCGAGCGCCGGGCCGAACGCGTCGACGGTGGGAAGCTCGACGTCGACGCCGGCGCGCAGCGCGAGGCGTGCGGCGTCCGTGCCGTCGGCGGCGACCTTGTGCAGCGTCTCGAGGAAGCGGACCCCGAAGTAGTCGGCGACGACCGTGCCGTCGAAGCCCCACGTCTCGCGGAGCAGGCCCGTGAGGAGGCTCCGGTCGGCGGCCGACGGCATCCCGTCGACGTCCGTGTAGGCGTGCATGACGGAGCGGGGCCGGCCGTGGCGCACGGCGGTCTCGAACGGCGGCAGGATGACGTCTGCGTACTCGCGCGGACCCATCGCGACGGGGGCGAGGTTGCGGCCCGCCCGGGACGCCGAGTAGCCGGCGAAGTGCTTGAGCGTCGCGACGACCCCGGACGACTCGAGCCCGCGCACGTAGGCGGCGCCGACCGTCCCGACGAGGTACGGGTCCTCGCCGATGGTCTCCTCGGTGCGGCCCCAGCGGTGGTCGCGCGTCACGTCGAGCACGGGCGCGAGCCCCTGGTGCACGCCCGCGGCCCGCATGCTCGCGCCGATGCGCGCGGCCATCGCCTCGACGAGCTCGGGGTCGAAGCTCGCGCCCCACGACAGCGGGACCGGGTAGGCGGTCGCGCGCCAGGCGGCGAACCCGGCGAGGCACTCCTCGTGCACCTGGGCGGGGATGCCGAACCGGCTGGCGGCGACGAGGTCGCGCTGCGACCGCTCCAGGGAACGCGCCCCGGCCTCCGGCGTGACGGGCACGGTGCCGTAGGGGCGCGTGAGCTGACCGAGCCCGTGCTCGATGACGGACTCCCACGTGGGGACGCGGCCCGTCATGTCGGCCTGGTGCGGCGCGACGCCCCCGCCGGAGGCGTCCGCGCCGACCCACACGCCGACGAGCTGGGCGAGCTTCTCCTCGAGCGTCATCGCGGCGGCGAGCGCCCGGGCGCGCTCGGCGGCGCTCCGCCGCACGTCGCGCCACGGCTCCGTGGTCGTGGCCTCGTGCCGCTCGGCGGCGGCCGGGGTCGTCTGCGTCGTCAATCGTGGTCCTCGGGTCGGTCACGTCGTCGTGCCTCGCCCGGTGACCCGGGCGTCCACGGCATCGTGGCTTCGAAAGTATCGGTATCGGTTCCGATACCCGTTGGTCCGGGACGCTAGACCGGCGACGGACGCGTCGTCAAGCGAGACCCCGGTCACAGTTCGGTGACGACGGCCCCACGGCGGCCTCGACGCCACGGCGCCCGGGATACCAGCGACGATCACCCGTCCCACCTCCGGACGAGCGCCGCGCACAAGTGCTACGGTTCGAGTCGAAAGTTGCGACCAGCACGAGGAGCGCCATGCCAGCGCAGGACCGGGGAGCCGCCACGGGCGGCCCCGCGACCATCGCGTCCATCGCCGCGGAGGCCGGGGTGTCCGTGCCGACGGTGTCCAAGGTGCTCAACGGCCGGCCCGACGTCGCGGCCGCCACCCGCGCGCGCGTCGAGGCCGCGCTCGAACGGCACCAGTACCGGCGTCGTCGGTCGGCACCCGCGACGCCGACCCCCCTCCTCGACCTCGTGTTCCACCAGCTCGACTCCGCGTGGTCCATCGAGATCATCCGGGGCGTCGAGGAGGCGGCGGCCGCCGCCAAGGTGGGCGTGGTCCTCTCCGAGCTCGGCGGCGAGCACCGGCCGCCCCAGGACTGGCTCGACGGCGTCCTCGCGCGCCGCCCGCTCGGCGTCCTCCTCGTCCTGTCGAGCCTCGACCAGGCCCAGCGGCACCAGCTCGAGACCCGGTCCATCCCGTTCGTCGTGGTCGACACGGAGGGCGAGCAGCCCGCGGGCGTCCCGACCGTGGGGTCGAACAACTGGAGCGGCGGCCTCTCGGCGACGCGGCACCTCCTGGGCCTCGGCCATCGCCGCGTCGCGATCATCTCGGGCCCGTCGGACGTGCTGTGCAGCCGTGCCCGCATCGACGGCTACCGCAGCGCGCACGACGAGGCGGGGATCGCCGTCGACCCCGGGCTCGTGCGCTACGGCGACTTCTACGTGGACGGCGGGTACGAGCACGGCAAGGCGCTGCTCTCGCTCCCCGACCGCCCGACGGCGATCTTCGCCGGGTCGGACATGCAGGCGCTCGGCGTCCTGCGCGCCGCGCGCGAGCTCGGCCTGCGGATCCCCGAGGACCTGTCGGTCGTCGGCTACGACGACCTCCCGCTCGCGGGCTGGATCGGCCCCGAGCTGACGACCGTGCACCAGCCGCTGCACGAGATGGCGGGCACGGCGACGCGCATGCTGCTCGACCTCGCGAGGGGCGGCCGGCCCATGAACCAGCGCCTCGACCTCGCGACCGAGCTCGTCGTGCGCGAGAGCACGGCACCGCCCTCGGCCTGACCCCGGCGCGCACGCGGAGAGCGGGCTCGGCTCAGAGACCCGTCTCCGCGTAGAAGCCCTCGATGTGGGCGCGGACCGCGCGCACCGCGCGCTCGCCGTCGCCCGCGGCCACGGCCTCCAGGACCGAGCGGTGCTCGGCGCGCAGGCGCGCCGCCGTCCGCTCCCACGAGGGCAGGGTCGCGCTCCCCGCGGCGACGTACGACTCGATCGCGCCGCGCAGCCCGGTCATGACCGCCTCGACGAGCGGGTTGCCCGCGAGCCGCACGAGCAGCACGTGGAACGACGCGTCGAGCTCGCGGAACCCGTCGGCCGCGAGCGCCGGGTCGTCCATGCGGTCGAGCAGCGCGCCCGCCGCGGCGAGCGCCTCGGCGACCTCTCGTGCGCCCGGCACCGGGTCGGGCCCCTGCTCGCGGGTGCCCCCGGCGTCGAGGACCCGCTCGGCCGCCGCGCGGACGGCCCACGTCTCGAGGAGCACGCGCGTCTCGACCACGTCGCGCACGGCGAGCGCCCCCGACGCGACGTGCAGCCGCACGGCCGCCCCGAGGCCCGCGGCGGGCCGGTCGACGACGGTCGCCCCGGCGTCGGGCCCGGACCCCACGGCCGTGCGCACGATGCCCAGGGCTTCCAGGACGCGGATCGCCTCGCGGACCGAGGGGCGTGAGACGCCCAGCTCCTCGGCGAGCGCGCGCTCGGCCGGGAGCCGCTCGCCCAGCGCCCAGCGGCCCGCGGCGAGGTCCGCCTCGATGCGGGCGAGGACGCGTTCGTGGGTGCGCACCCGCCCAGGGTAGGCGACCCCGCGGCGCTGTGGTCAGACCTCATTCGGTCGCGTGGTCTACAGTGGGCGATCTGTGGTCAGACCACAGCCGCGGCGCCTCACCGCGGAGGTCTCGGCAGGCGGCACGGACGCGGCCCGGCGAGACTGGACCGACTCGCCCTCCCCCGGAGCAACGATGCGTATAGCCCTCACCGCGACCTGCATCGGCGACGTGATGTTCCCGCAGGCACCGCGCGCCACCGCCCTCCTCCTCGAGCGCCTCGGGCACGAGGTGTTCTTCCCCGAGCGCCAGACGTGCTGCGGCCAGATGCACGTCAACACCGGCTACCTCGACGAGGCCGTCCCCGTCGTGCGCAACCACGTCGAGGCCTTCTCCCCCGTGCTCGACGGCGAGTGGGACGCCGTCGTCGTCCCGTCCGGGTCGTGCACCGGGTCCGTGCGGCACCAGCAGGGCATGGTGTGCCGACGCGCCGGGCTCGACGAGCTCGCACGCACCGCCGACGCGGTCGCCGCGAAGACGTACGAGCTCTCCGAGCTGCTCGTCGACGTGCTGGGCCTGACCGACGTCGGCGCCTACTTCCCCCACCGCGTCACCTACCACCCGACGTGCCACTCGCTGCGCATGCTCCACGTGGGCGACAAGCCGCTGCGCCTCCTGCGCGCGGTCGAGGGCATCGACCTCGTCGAGCTGCCCGCGGCGGAGGCGTGCTGCGGGTTCGGCGGCACGTTCGCGCTGAAGAACGCCGAGACGTCGACCGCGATGCTCGCCGACAAGATGACGCATGTGAAGTCCACCGGCGCCGAGGTCCTCACCGCGGGCGACGCGTCGTGCCTCATGCACATCGGCGGCGGGCTCTCCCGCATCCGCGCGGGCGTCCGCACGCTGCACCTCGCGGAGATCCTCGCGTCCACCAAGGACGCGCCCACCCCCGCCGGGGCCGGCCCGTCGACGCGCGGGGGTGCCCGGTGAGCCGCACGTTCCTCGGCCTGCCCGTGCGTCGCGGCGCGCGCACCCTGCCCGACGACGTCGCCCGCCCGGGCGGGCACGGGACCTCGGCGGGCGCGCGGGCCGCGTCCGACGCGTTCGGCGACGTGCCGCACCCGAACGCGCCGCTGCGCTGGGGCGGGTCGTTCCCCGACGCCGCGCGCGAGGCGCTGCAGAACACCCAGCTCCGCCGCAACCTCGCGCACGCGACCTCGACCATCCGGGCCAAGCGCGCCGCCGTCGTCGGCGAGGTGCCGGACTGGGAGGCGCTGCGCGACGCGGGCTCCGCCATCAAGACCGACGTCATGGCGCGCCTGCCCGAGCTCCTCGAGGAGCTGGAGCGCAACGTCGTGGCGCGGGGCGGCGTCGTGCACTGGGCGCGCGACGCGGACGAGGCGAACCGGATCGTCGCGGACCTCGTCAGGGCCAAGGGGGTCGACGAGGTCGTCAAGGTGAAGTCCATGGCGACGCAGGAGATCGGGCTCAACGAGGCGCTCGCCGCGGAGGGGATCGCGGCGTACGAGACCGACCTCGCCGAGCTCATCGTCCAGCTCGCCGACGACATGCCGTCGCACATCCTCGTGCCCGCGATCCACCGCAACCGCGCCGAGATCCGCGAGATCTTCCTCGCCCGCATGGGCGACGCCCCGCCCGACCTGTCGGACGTCCCGCGCGAGCTCGCCATGGCCGCGCGCGCCCACCTGCGCCGCAAGTTCCTCTCGGCGAAGGTCGCGATCAGCGGCGCGAACTTCGGCGTCGCGGACACGGGGACGCTCACCGTCGTCGAGTCCGAGGGCAACGGGCGCATGTGCCTCACGCTCCCCGAGACGCTCATCACCGTCATGGGGATCGAGAAGGTCGTGCCCACGTACACCGACCTGGAGGTGTTCCTCCAGCTCCTGCCGCGGTCGTCCACGGGCGAGCGCATGAACCCGTACACGTCCCTGTGGACGGGCGTCACGCCTGACGACGGCCCGCAGGAGTTCCACCTCGTCCTGCTCGACAACGGGCGCACCGACGTCCTCGCCGACGAGGTCGGGCGGGCCGCGCTGCACTGCATCCGCTGCTCCGCGTGCCTCAACGTGTGCCCGGTGTACGAGCGGGTGGGCGGCCACGCGTACGGGTCGGTGTACCCCGGCCCGATCGGCGCGATCCTCACGCCGCAGCTCACCAAGTCCTCCGGCGGCCTGTCCGGCCACCACGACCCCAACGCCTCGCTCCCCTACGCATCCACGCTGTGCGGCGCGTGCTACGAGGTGTGCCCGGTGAAGATCGACATCCCGTCGATCCTCGTCGAGCTCCGGGCGCGCGAGGTCGACGCCGACCGCGGCCGCCCCACAGGCTGGGGCGCCGCGATGAAGGCGGCCTCGTTCGTCATGTCCGACGCGCGGCGGTTCGAGCTCGCGGAGAAGGCGGCGGGTCTGGGGCGCGTGGTCGCCGGCCCGAAGGGCCGGATCTCGACCCTCCCGCCGCCGGCGTCCGCGTGGACCCGCTCACGCGACCTCCCGGCCCCCGCGAAGCAGACCTTCCGCGACTGGTGGCGCGACCGCCCCACGGCCGCCCCACCCGCCGACCCCGGGATCCCTCCCCAGGATCGGGCTGCGGAGAGGAACAACCCAGGGCTCGCCGAACCCGGGATCACTCCTCAGGATGAGCCCTCGCTGGGGAACGATCCAGGGTTCGGCGACGGGGGTGAGGGCCGATGAGCGCGCGCGACGACGTCCTCGCCCGCGTGCGCGCCGCGCTCGGCGGGTCGACGGCGACCGGCTCGGCGGCGTCCGGCTCCGTCCCGCGGGCGTACCGCGAGCGCGGCGACCTCGCGCCGGGGTCGCCGGAGGCCGTGGACGTCCTCGTCGACCGGCTCGTCGACTACCGGGCGCACGTGCACGTGGCCGCGACGCCGGCCGAGGTGGCCACGATCATCGGCGACCTGCTCGCCGACGCGACGTCCGTCGTCGTGCCGCCAGGGCTCGACGACGCGTGGCTGGGCGCGCTGGGCGCCGCGACCGCCGTCGTGCCCGACGCACGCGACGACCCGCGCACGCCCGACGAGCTGGACCGGGTGGACGCCGTCGTCACGGCCGCACGCGTCGCGATCGCCGACACCGGCACGATCGTGCTCGACGGCGAGCCCGACCAGGGCCGCCGCGCGATCACGCTCGTCCCCGACCTGCACGTGTGCGTCGTGCGCACCGACCAGGTCGTGGGGACGGTCCCCGAGGCCGTGCGGCTGCTCGCCGCGCACCCGGAGCGACCGCAGACGTGGATCAGCGGCCCTAGCGCGACGAGCGACATCGAGCTCTCGCGCGTCGAGGGCGTCCACGGCCCGCGCACGCTCCACGTGATCCTGGCGCCGAGATAGAACCCGCGGTCGCCAGGTAGAAACCTGCACGTTCTACGCCGCGACCGCGCGTTCTACCTCGCGAGGAGTCCTGCCCGGCGGCGGTGGCGCACCTCGGCGAGGACGGTCGCCAGGCGGACCGGGAAGTCGTCCGGCGTGCCCGCCGGGAGCGCGTCGACCGGGAACCACGCGACGTCCTCGCTCTCGTCGCTGACGGCCGTCCGCGTGTCGGGGTCGGCGAACGCGACGAACCCGACGTCCCAGTGCGTCCGGCACGTGCCGAACGCGGCGGCGAGATCGTGGCGGTGCACGTCGACGGGCGCCGCGAGGACGACGTCCTGGTGCCCGTCGCCCGAGCCGTCGCCCAGGTCGACGGACGGTCCGGGGTCGGGGTCGAAGGGGACGAGGTCGTCGAGACCGCTCTCCTCGCGTGCCTCCCGGTACGCGGCACCCGCGAGCGTCGTGTCGCCGGGCTCGGTGTGGCCGCCCACCTGGACCCAGAACTGACCCTTGCGGTGGAAGCAGAGCAGGACGCGGTCGAGGTCCGGGCTGAGCACGAAGCAGCTCGCCGTGAGGTGCTGCGGGCCGCCGTCGCGACGCACGGCGTCGGCGCGCGGTCCGGAGTCGTCGTCGCCGCGGACGAACGCGCGGTACTCGGCCGCGAGCGCCGCCTGCCGCTCGTCGACCGGCTCCCAGCGGTCGAGGCGGGCGAGGGCGTCGCGGGCGAGCAGCGCGGCGGGGTCGAGGGCGGTCACCCGGGAAGGCTACGCGGGCCGCGCGACCGTCCTCGCGCGGCGCTGCGAGAATGGTGTCCCGTGAGCGACCCTCAGCACGACGACACTCCCGCCACGGACCCCGGCCTCTTCGACCTCCCGCCGGGCTCGCGCGAGGTGCCGACGCGCATCGTGCTCCTCACGGGCGCGTCCGGCTCCGGCAAGACGTCGCTCACGCGGCGCCTCGGCCTCCCGGTCGTCGCGCTCGACGACTTCTACCTCGATCACGACCACCCCGACCTGCCGCAACGGTTCGGCATCGTCGACTGGGACGACCCGCGCTCGTGGGACGCCACGGGCGCCGTCGCGGCGCTCGTCGACCTCGCGCGGACGGGGCACGCGGACGTGCCGGTCTACGACATCCCGACGTCGCGCCGCACCGGGACGACGCATCTCGACGTCACGGGCGCGCGGGTCGTGCTGGCCGAGGGGATCTTCGCGGCGGAGATCGTCGCGGCGTGCCGCGCGCAGGACGTGCTGGCCGACGCGATCTGCCTGCGCCGGCCGCGTCTCGTGACCTTCTGGTTCCGCCTGCTCCGCGACCTCGCGGAGATGCGCAAGCCTCCGCTCACGCTGTTCCGGCGCGGGTGGGGACTCCTGCGCGCCGAGCCCGCGCTCGTGCGCCACTGGGAGTCGCTCGGCTGCCGTGCGCTGACGCCCGCGCAGGCGGAGAAGGAGATCCGCGCCCTGCTCGTCCGCCCGTCGGCGTAGCCGTCAGGCCAGGGGGTCGGCGATCTCGACCGTCGCGACGGACGGCCCACCGCAGCCGGCGCCGAGGTCGCCGGTCGTCGGGAGGTATTCCGGATCCACCTCCTGCTCGACCACGACGTCACCCGACGCGAGCTCCACGACGCGCACGACGATCGGCCCGGCGGGGCCGTTCAGCGCGGAGCCCGTCCACTCTCCGCGCGACGGCTCGGTCGGCGTGTCCTCCGCCGTCGCCTCGGGCGAGGTCTCGACAGCCTCCGGCTGGTCCGGCTGGTTCGGCGGGACCGGGTGCACGGGGAGCGTCGTAGGGATCGGCTCTGGGTCGATCGAGATCGTCCCGTCGCGGACCAGCCCGCAGGGTTCGACGCCGACACAGCTCACCGCGACGCCGTAGGCGTCCCGGTCCGCCCAGGAGTCGTCGAGCCGGACCTCGAGGCGCGCCGAGTAGCCGACCGCGGGGCACGCGGTGACCAGGCCTCCCGGGCCGCCGCACGCGGGCAGCACCGCGACGAGCAGCGCTGCGGCGAGTCCGTGCCCACGCCGTCGTCCCCGCCGGTCGCTCGTCATCGCCGCCCCTCCGCCCGTCCGCCGGCCCTCGTCCAGCACCTGTCGCGAGCGGCCGGATCCTTGCACGGGAGCGGGAGCCCGTCCGGGTCCGGCGAGCGTGGGGGCCCCCACCGCGGGAAGCGCCAGGGCCATCCCTCACGGCTCGGCGGGGAGCGTCCCGACGACGATCGTCGCGCCGATCTCCTCGTCCCGGACGACGCGCGCCCGCAGACCGGCTCGTTCGAGGACGTCGACGGCGCCCGGCGCCTGCCGCTCGCCGGACTCCGTGAGCAGGTGGCCGCCCGGCGCGAGCCAGTCCGGCGCCTCGGCCGCGACGCGGCGCAGCACGTCCAGCCCGTCGTTCCCGCCGTCGAGCGCGACGTGCGCCTCGTGGTCGCGCGCCTCGCGCGGCAGGAGCGGGATCTCGCCCGTCGGGACGTACGGCACGTTGGCGAGCAGCAGGTCCACGCGCCCGCGGAGGACGTCGGGCAACGGGTCGAAGAGGTCGCCCTCGTGCGCGGTGCCGCCGACGGCCGCGACGTTCCGCCCGGCGCACGCGACGGCGGCCGGGTCGACGTCGCTCGCGTGCAGCGCCACCGCGTCCGCGCCGCCGAGGCCTGCCGCGGTGGCGAGCCCGAGCGCCCCCGCGCCGCAGCACAGGTCCACCACGACGACGGGCGACCTGCCGGGCTCACCCTCCGCTGCGCCGTCGGGCAGCCCGGTCGCCGCCCCACGCGCGACCGGCCGCCCGAGCGCGACCGCCTCGTCGACGAGGAGCGTGGTGCGCTGCCGCGGCACGAACACCCCAGGGTCGACGGCGACGCGGAGCCCGTGGAAGTCGACGTACCCGAGCACGTGCTCGAGCGGTTCGCCCGCGACGCGGCGCGCGGCGAGCTCTTCGAGGTGCGCGTCGTCGTCGGCCCGCTCGGCGAGGTGCGCGGCCTCGTCCTCCGCGAAGACGCACCCGGCGGCGCGCAGGCGGGCGGTGAGGTCGTCGAGCCGGTTCTGGTCCACCTCCCGGACGCTACTCCGGGAGGCGCCGCCTCCGCGCCGAGGTCGCCCTACCGCCACGAGATCGACCCGTGCGTCGCGAGATCGGCCTCCTGAGGGCCGATCTCAGACGCACGGGTCGATCTGGGACGTTCAGTCGCGCAGGAGCGGGAGGAGCCGGGTGCCCTGGCGCTCGATCTCGCGCAGGTACGGGGTGTCGGAGAGGACGAAGTGCGTGACGCCGAGGTCCTGGTAGCGCCGCAGTGACTTCGCGACGTCCTGCGCCGAGCCGACGAGCCACGTCGTGCCCGCGCCCCCGCCACCGAACCGGCCGGGCGTCGTCCACAGGTTGTCGTCGAGCACCTCGCCGCGCGCCGCGAGGTCGAGCAGCCGCTGCTGCCCGACGGCGGTGCGCCGCCCTCGGTCGCGCGCGGACCACGCCTCGGCCTCCTGGGACCGCGCAGCCAGCTCCGCGACCTTCGCCTCGGCGTCGGCCCACGCCTCCTCGGTGGTGTCGCGCACGAACGTGGTGATCCGCAGCCCGAACTCGAGCGGGGCGTGCTCGCGCCCCAGCTCGGCGCTCAGCCGCTTCAGCCGGTCGATGCGCTCGGCGATCCCGTCGAGCGGCTCGCCCCAGAAGAGCTGCACGTCGGCCTCGGTCGCGGCGACGCGCTCCGCCGCCTTGGAGGCACCGCCGAAGTAGATCCGCGGGTGCTGCCGGTCCCCGCGTACGACCGGGCGCGGCCCGAGCGACGAGCGCGTCACCGAGAAGTGGTCGCCCGCGTACGTGACCTCCTCCTCCGTCCACAGGCGGCGCACGATCTGGAGGAACTCCCGCGTGCGCGCGTACCGGTGCGCGGGGTCCGTCTCCCCGTCGCCGTACGCCTCCTGCCCGTCGGTCCCGGACACGATGTTGACGCGCAGCCGGCCGCCGCTGAGGTGGTCCAGCGTCGCGGCGGCGGACGCGAAGTGCGCGGGCCGCCAGAACCCGGGCCGGATCGCGACGAGCGGCTCGAACGTCGTGGTGCGGGCCGCGAGCGCCGTCGCGACCGTGAACGTGTCGGGACGCCCCCAGCTCGTCCCGAGCAGCGCGCCCGCGAACCCGTGGCGCTCCAGGGCGTGCGCGTGGCTCGTCAGGGTGTCCAGGCTGTTGTGGCCTGCCACCGCGTCGTCCCCGCGGTGGCCCGGACGGACCTGGTTCGGGATGTACCAGAGGTGCTCGGCGCTCATGCGAGGGCCTCCTCGAGGACGCGCGCGCCGCCGTCGGACGTCGTGCCCACGCCGGCCGCGTAGCGGTTGACCGGCCGCTCGAGCCCGTAGTGCTCGCGCAGCGTGCGGCCCTCGTACTCCTCGCGGAACAGGCCGCGCTCCCGCAGCACGGGCAGCACGTGCTCGACGAACTGCTCGAGCCCCGACGGCAGCACCGCGGGCATGATGTTGAACCCGTCGGCGGCCTCGGCGTCGTACCAGTCCTGGATCGCGTCGGCGACCTGCTCGGGGGTGCCCGCGAACGTGCGGTGCCCGCGCCCGCCGCCGAGCCGCCCGATGAGCTGGCGCACAGTGAGCCGCTCGCGCCGCGCGAGCTCGACGATGAGCGTGTAGCGGCTCTTGGCGCCCTCGATCTCGTCCTCGGTGGGCAGGTCGTCGGGCAGCTCGCGGTCGAGCGGCAGGTCCTCGGGCGCGAGGCGCAGCGTCTTCGCGAGCTGGGCGCGCGCGTACTCGGGGACGATGAGCTCGTCGAGCTCGCGCTCCCGGGCCAGCGCCTCCGCCTCGGTCGACCCGATGACGGGGACGATCCCCGGCAGGATCTTCACCGTGCCCGGGTCCCGGCCGGCGGCGACCGCCCGGGCCTTGAGGTCGCGGTAGAACGCTCGGGCGTCGTCGAGCGTCTGGTGCGCCGTGAACACGGCCTCCGCGTAGCGCGCGGCAAGGCCCTTGCCGTCCTCGGACGACCCGGCCTGCACGATGAGCGGCCGTGCCTGCGGCGAGCGCGGCGTCGTGAGCGCGCCGTGCACGGAGAAGTGCGTCCCCGCGTGCGCCGGGGCGTGGATCTTCGACGCGTCCGCCCACACGCCCGCGTCCTTGTCCGCGAGCACCGCGTCGTCCTCCCACGAGTCCCACAGCTGGAACGCGACGTCGAGGAACTCCGCCGCGCGCTCGTAGCGCACCGCGTGCGCGGGCTGGTCGTCGAGGCCGAAGTTGCGCGCGATGTCCGGCCCCGCCGTGGTCACGACGTTCCACCCGGCCCGGCCGCCGGAGACGTGGTCGATCGACGCGAACCGCCGCGCGAGGTTGTAGGGCGAGTTGTACGTCGTCGACGCCGTCGCGATGAGGCCGATGCGCTCGGTCACGGTCGCGATCGCCGTGAGGACGATGAGCGGGTCGAGCGACCCGGCCGGACGGCGCCCGACGTCGGACCGCAGCCCCGGCCCGTCGGCGAAGAAGATCGAGTCGAGCTTCCCGGACTCCGCGATCTGCGCGAGGCGCTGCAGGTGCGCGATGTTCGTCGACGTCCACGACGAGTCGCTCTCGGGCAGCCGCCACGACGCCTCGTGGTGGCCCGTGCTCATGAGGAACGCGTTGAGGTGCAGGCGACCGGGGCGGTGGCCCGTGGGGTCGTAGCGCGTCATGCGGCGGTGTCCTTCCTGTCGTCCCGGACCACGCCGAGCGCGTCGAGCAGCTCGGTGCGCAGCCGGGAGAAGCGGGGGTCGGCGGGGTCGCGCGCCTCACCGGGGCGGTAGCTCTGGTCGATGCGGCGCTCGGCCGCGATGCGTCCCTCGTCGAGGACGACGACGCGGTCCGCGAGGACGATCGCCTCGTCCACGTCGTGCGTCACGAGCAGGACGCCGGGGCGGTGCCGCGCGCACAGGTCGCGCAGCAGCGCGTGCATGCGGATGCGGGTCAGGGCGTCGAGCGCGCCGAACGGCTCGTCGGCGAGCAGGAGCCGCGGCGAGCGCACGAGCGAACGGGCGAGCGACACGCGCTGCTGCTCGCCGCCCGAGAGCTCGTTGGGCCACGCGCGCTCGCGCCCGGCGAGCCCCACCTCGGCGAGGCTCGCGCGGCCGGCGTCGCGCGCCGCGCTCCGGCCGCGCGCCCCGGCGTCGAGACCGAGCACCACGTTGTCCAGCACGCGCGCCCACGGCAGGAGCCGCGAGTCCTGGAAGACGACGGACACCTGGTCCGGGACGACGACCTCGCCCGAGCCGGCCACGCCGTGGTCGAGCGCGGCGAGCGCGCGCAGGAGCGTGCTCTTGCCCGAGCCCGAGCGGCCCAGGATGGCGACGAACTCGCCGTCGTCCACGGTGAGGTCGAGGTCGTCGAGGATCCGCTTCTCCCCGTACGACCGCACGAGCGAGCGGACCCGCACGGCCGCGCCGACCGCCGTCGGGCGGTCCTCCTGGACGGTCAGTCCTCCAGCGTGCGCCGCCACGACAGCACCCTCCTCTGCAGGAGACGCACGGCGAGGTCCGCGGAGTAGCCCAGCACGCCGTAGACCACGAGGCCGACGAGGATGGTCTCCGTCTGCCCGTACGTCCGCGCGAGCTCCATCATGTAGCCGATGCCGGCCGTCGCGTTCACCTGCTCGACGACGACGAGCGCGAGCATCGACCCCGTCACCGCGAACCGCAGGCCCAGGAAGAACCCGGGCAGCGCGCCGGGCAGGATCACGCGGCGCACGAACTGCCAGCGCGAGAGCTGCACCGTCTCGGCGAGCTCGACGTACCGGCTGTCGATGGCCCGCAACCCGTTGTGCGTGTGCAGGTAGATCGGGATGAACACCCCGAGCGCGATCGTGATGACCTTCATCTCCTCGCCGATCCCGAACCACAGGATGAGCAGCGGCAGGAGCGCGAGGTTGGGGATCGCGCGCTTGACCTGGATCGGGCCGTCGAGCACGGCGTCGCCGACCCGGCTCAGCCCGGCGGCGAGCGCGAGCACGACGCCCGCGACGATGCCGAACGCGAGCCCGAGCGCCGCACGCGTGAGGGACACCCCGAGGTGCGCGCCGAGCTTGCCGTTCGCGACGAGCTCCGCGCCCGTCGTGACGACGGTCCACGGCGCGGAGAGCACGCGCGGGTCGATGAGCCCCGTCGCGGACCCGACCGACCAGACGCCCGCGAGGAGCGTCACGCCGACGAGCGCGGCGAGCGGGATCGGTCGTCCCAGCCCCAGGCGCGTGCCGCGGGGGCGCACGTCCGTGGCAGTCGCGGGTGCGTCGTCGAGCCTCGGGACCGCGAGGTCCACCCGGTCGACGACCGCCGCGCTCACTGCGTGCCCCCGTCGCGCGCCGCGGCCGCGGCCTCGCCCGCGACCGGGCCGAAGCGCTCGTCGAACAGGTCGGTGGCGTCGAACGGCTCCTGGTCGAGCTCGGTCGCGAGCAGGTCGATCGTCGCCTGGGTGCGCTCGATGCCCTCGGTGAGGTCGGACGGGATGTCCGGGACCGGCGCGTGGTCGATGAGGTACTGCGCGTCCTCCTCGCTCAGGCCCTGGTCCTCGACGTAGTACCCCTGCTTCCACTCCTCGGGGTGCTCGTCGATCCAGATCTTCGCCGCCGCCCACGCGGCGACGTACTCGCGCAGCGCCGCGGCCTTGGCCGGGTCCTCGACGACCTCCGTCGGGCCGTAGAGGTGCGAGGCGTCGTCGCGCAGGTGGTGCTTGACCGAGGTCGCGCCGTCGGCCTCGTACGTGGCCAGGTAGCGGAAGAGCTGCGTCCCGCCCAGCGGGGCGATGTCGACCTCGCCCGCGGCGAGCGCCGTCGAGTAGACGTCGCCCGTGCTCGGCAGCTCGACCAGCTCGACGTCGTCCTGCGTGAGGCCCGCCTCCTGGAGCGCCTTGAGCACGATCGCGCCCTGCGCCTGGCCCGGGCTGAACGCGATGCGGTGGCCGCGGAAGTCCTCGAGCGAGTCGAGCTCGACGCCCGGAGCGCCCGCGAACTCGTAGATCGGCGCGTCCTCCCAGTTCTCGCGGTAGATCGACGCGTAGATCTGCACGTCCAGGCCCGTCCACGTCGCGTGGATCGGCGGGATCTCGGCCACCGCGCCCACATCGAGCGAACCGGCACGGAACGCCTCGGTCGTCGCCGGCCCGCCGGAGATGTTGGCCCACTCGACCTCGAACGAGAAGTCGCTGTCGAGGTCGTCGCCGGCCAGCTCGAACGCCTTCTGCGTCGTCGGGTCGCCGATCCGCAGGACCGTGCCCTCGGGCACGTCGGTGGGCAGGTCGGCGTCGGCCGCGAGGGCCGCGCCGTCGGCCGGGTCCGTGCCGCCGGAGGCCTGCGCGGCGCCGCACGCGCCCGTCGCGAGCAGCGCGACGAGGCCGAGCGCGACGGCGGTCGCGCTGCGACGACCCGACGGACGGCCCGACGAACGGCCGGGCGGTGCGGAGGAACGGACGAGCGGGTGTGCGGGCATGGCGAGTCCTCTCGGGGAGAGCGCACGGGGGCATGCGGAAGCCGCGCGCGGGAGGTGAGGTGGTGAACGGGCCCGACGGCGGCCGGGGCGGCCGTCGGTCAGTGCGTCGACGTGCTCAGCGGCACGGGGTCGGACGACACGCGGCGCGACGACACGCCCGCGAGTCGGTCGCGCGACGACATGCGAGGCCGGGCACGTGCCCGGCGTCGGCGGCGGGGACGGCGACAAGGCCCCCCGGTGTCGTCTGCATGCGGCGACTTTGCCAGCACGCGCACCACCCGGAAAGGAGCATCGCGCCCCGTCCCACGAGGAGGACGAACGTAACGCCGTGCAACGGCGCCGGCTCCTCGACGGCGAGGTAGAACCACCGGTCGCGAGGTAGGACGCGCCGAGCTCTACCTCGCGACCGCTCGTTCTACCTCGCGGGGCCCCGGCTCTCCCCCGGCGGGACGACGACGGGCCCCGACCCTCCCGGAGGAGGATCGGGGCCCGTGTGTCAGGCGCTGCCGTTGGGCAGACGTCGTCAGGCTCTCAGGAGCGGATCACACCACTCACTCAGCGCCGGCCTGCAGCTCGCCCGTCGGGGGCAGGTCGCGGACCGAGACGCCGGTGGGGGCGTCGAGCGCGGCAGCCGCGCCCACGCTCACCGGACCGCGGTCGTGCTCGCCCTTGGAGACACCCCGGAAGGTGAACTCCCCGAGCAGGCCCTCGCCGTCGGCGTCCACCAGGACGATCTCGCCGGCCTTGAGCTCGCCGAACAGGATCTTCTCGGACAGCACGTCCTCGATGTCGCGCTGGATCGCGCGGCGCAGCGGACGGGCACCCAGGACCGGGTCGTAGCCCTTCTCGGCGAGCAGGACCTTCGCCGCCGGGGTGAGCTCGATGCCCATGTCCTTGTCCCGCAGGCGGGCGTCGAGACGGGCGATCATCAGGTCGACGATCTGGATGATCTCGGCCTGCGAGAGCTGCGGGAAGACCACCACGTCGTCGACGCGGTTGAGGAACTCGGGCCGGAAGTGCTGCTTGAGCTCGTCGTTGACCTTCGCCTTCATGCGCTCGTAGGACGTGACCAGGTCGCCGCCGGCGTTGAAGCCGGTCTGGACGCCCTTGGCGATGTCCCGCGTGCCGAGGTTGGTCGTCATGATGATGACGGTGTTCTTGAAGTCCACGACGCGGCCCTGCGAGTCGGTCAGGCGACCGTCCTCGAGGATCTGCAGGAGCGAGTTGAAGATGTCCGCGTGGGCCTTCTCCACCTCGTCGAACAGCACGACCGAGAACGGCTTGCGCCGCACCTTCTCGGTGAGCTGTCCACCCTCGTCGTACCCGACGTAGCCGGGGGGCGAGCCGAACAGCCGCGAGACGGTGTGCTTCTCGGAGAACTCCGACATGTCGAGCTGGATGAGCGCGTCCTCGTCCCCGAAGAGGAACTCGGCGAGCGCCTTGGCCAGTTCGGTCTTCCCGACGCCGGTCGGGCCGGCGAAGATGAACGACCCACCGGGGCGCTTGGGGTCCTTGAGGCCCGCACGCGTACGGCGGATGGCCTGCGACAGCGCCTTGATCGCGGCCTCCTGGCCGACGACGCGCTTGTGCAGCTCGTCCTCCATGTGCAGCAGGCGGCTGGACTCCTCCTCGGTGAGCTTGAAGACCGGGATGCCCGTGGCCATGGCCAGGACCTCGGCGATCAGCTCCTCGTCCACCTCGGCGACGGTGTCCAGGTCACCGGACTTCCACGCCTTCTCCTTGTCGGCGCGCTTCGCGGTGAGCTGCTTCTCCTTGTCGCGCAGGCCGGCGGCCTTCTCGAAGTCCTGCGCGTCGATCGCGGACTCCTTCTCGCGACGCGCCTCGGCGATCTCCTCGTCGAGCTCCTTGAGCTCCGGCGGGGCCGTCATGCGGCGGATGCGCAGGCGCGCGCCCGCCTCGTCGATGAGGTCGATCGCCTTGTCCGGGAGGAACCGGTCGTTGATGTACCGGTCCGCGAGCGTGGCCGCGGAGACGAGCGCGGAGTCCGTGATGGACACGCGGTGGTGCGCCTCGTAGCGGTCGCGCAGGCCCTTGAGGATCTCGATCGCGTGCGTGAGCGACGGCTCGGCGACCTGGATCGGCTGGAAGCGGCGCTCCAGGGCCGGGTCCTTCTCGACGTGCTTGCGGTACTCGTCGAGCGTCGTCGCGCCGATGGTCTGGAGCTCGCCGCGCGCGAGCATCGGCTTGAGGATGCTCGCGGCGTCGATCGCGCCCTCGGCGGCACCTGCCCCGACGAGCGTGTGGATCTCGTCGATGAACAGGATGATGTCGCCGCGCGTGCGGATCTCCTTGAGCACCTTCTTGAGGCGCTCCTCGAAGTCACCGCGGTAGCGCGAGCCGGCCACGAGCGCGCCGAGGTCGAGCGTGTAGAGCTGCTTGTCCTTGAGCGTCTCGGGCACGTCGCCGCGCACGATGTCCTGGGCCAGGCCCTCCACGACGGCGGTCTTGCCGACGCCGGGCTCGCCGATCAGCACCGGGTTGTTCTTGGTGCGACGGCTGAGCACCTGCATGACGCGCTCGATCTCGAGGCTGCGCCCGATGACCGGGTCGAGCTTGCCCTCGCGCGCGGCCTGGGTGAGGTTGCGCCCGAACTGGTCGAGCACGGCCGACCCCGACGGCTGGCCCTCGGCGGGGCCGCCCGCGGCGACGGGCTCCTTGCCCTGGTAGCCGGACAGGAGCTGGATGACCTGCTGGCGCACCTTGTTGAGGTCGGCGCCCATCTTCGTCAGGACCTGGGCGGCGACGCCCTCGCCCTCACGGATGAGGCCGAGCAGGATGTGCTCGGTGCCGATGTAGTTGTGGCCGAGCTGGAGCGCCTCGCGCAGCGACAGCTCGAGCACCTTCTTGGCGCGCGGCGTGAACGGGATGTGCCCGCTCGGGGCCTGCTGGCCCTCGCCGATGATCTCGGTCACCTGGGTGCGGACGCCGTCGAGGGAGATCCCGAGGGACTCCAGCGCCTTGGCCGCGACACCCTCGCCCTCGTGGATGAGGCCGAGGAGGATGTGCTCGGTGCCGATGTAGTTGTGGTTGAGCATCCGTGCCTCTTCTTGGGCAAGGACGACGACCCGACGGGCTCGGTCTGTGAATCTCTCGAACATGTGCTGCTCCTCGTGAGCGGCGTACACCTGCCCGCCGGACGACGGGTACAAGCCTGACCGCATTGACTCTATGCGGTTCGAACGAGCCGCACCCCCTCCGTATGCCGTTGTTCGCCAGGGGCGTGAAAGAGGGGTCGGGCCGTGACCTGCGGGCGTGCCGGACGCCGTCGGGCGCAGATCACCCGGCCCGACACGCGCGCGGCGCGTTGACCGCGACGCGCGCCCCGGGCAGGCTCGGGAGTGCGCCCCGCACGGACGGCCAGAAGGGTGGCGAGAGCGATGCACCAGCCGGACCAGCAGCCCGAGGACCCCACCGCGCCGGGAGCCGACGAGCGTGACGCGCCGTCCACGAGCGCGCCCGCCACGTGGGAGCAGGTCGTCGCCCGGTTCCACGGCGTCGTCGCGGAGGTGGACGACCCGCTGACCTGGGGCCTCGACCTCGACGAGGAGACGCTCACGGGGGCCGGGCACGGCGCGCACGACCCGGCGGAGGAGCGGTTCCTGCGCTCCTACGTGTCGTTCACCGGCGAGACGCTGGACGTCGAGACGCTGCGCGTCCTGGCAGCCCACGACGAGCAGGCGGAGGACATCGTCCGCACCGCCCTCAGCGGCGCGCTCGCCGCGCCGCTGCACTCCGACACCCCGGGCGACGACGACTTCCTCGACTCCTACCAGGAGTACCGCGCCGCGATGCGCGCGATCGTCGAGGAGGTCGACGTCGCGACGGTCACGCGCACCACGTTCGTGGTCGACGGCGAGCCGCGGGCGTGCCTGCACGTCACCGTGCGGGAGCACGCAGCCGTGTACGTCCCGCTGGACGACCGGGCGCTCGTCGTCTCCGGACCCGCCGACCTGCTCGCGCGCGTCGACGTCGTGACCCGCCCGCTGCGCAACATCCTCCAGGACGAGCCCGAGCCGAGGTTCTGACGCCCTGATCGGCCCGACGCCGAGCCCGGGGTTGCGGTCAACCGGCCCGCCGAGCCCGGGGATACGGGTGGGTTCGGCGGCGGCCGGGACGACGACCCCGGGTTCGGCCGCAAACCGGTGACCCTCGGCCGTCGATCAGGGACGGGTGTCCCGGGCGGATCGCGCCCTCGCGGCCTAGGGTCGAGTCACGACCGGTGCCGGGCGACGGCGCCGGGACAGCACGCCGACGGCGCACGCGGTCGGCCGACCGGGCGGAGGTGGCGGGGATGCGCGGCGTGATCGTCGGTGTGGACGGGTCGGAGGAGTCCGGCGGCGCGCTCGACTGGGCGCTGCGCGAGGCGGCGGACCGGGGCGCGCCGCTCACGGCAGCGCTCGCGTTCGAGTCGCGGCAGACGTCGGGCGACGTCCCGGACGCGGCGGGCGAGGAGAAGCGCGCGCTGGTCCAGGAGTGGCTGGACGCCGCGCGCGCCCGCACGAGCCTCGGCCCGGACGCGGTGACGGCCACCGCGCTCGCCGAGCGCGGCAGCCCCGCGGCGGTCCTGCTCGCCCTCGCCCAGCCCGGGACGGCCCAGCCCGTCCAGGACGACGTCCACCTCGACCCGGACGACGGCGACGACGCCGACCTGCTCGTCCTCGGCCGCTGCGGCCGCGGACGCCTCGGCCGCATGGTCCTCGGGTCGGTCCCGACCGCCGTCGTGCAGCACGCGACCGTCCCCGTGACCGTGGTGCGCGGCACGCCCGACGTGCGCCACGACCACGCCCGGCCCGTCGTGGTCGGCGTCGACGGGTCGTCGACGTCGGTCCAGGCGCTGCGGCACGGCGCGGACGTCGCGCGGCGCACGGGCGCGACGCTCGAGGCCCTGTTCTGCTGGCAGATCGTCTCGCTCGCGCCGCTCCCCGACTCGTGGGGATGGACGCCGCCGATCGACGACTACGAGAAGTTCGCCTCCCAGAAGCTCGACGCCGCGCTCGAGGCTGCGGGCGTCGACCTTCCCGACGACCGCCTCGTGCGCAGCGTGAAGCACGTGCACGCCGCGAAGGGGATCATCGAGGCGTCGTCGCACGCGGAGCGTCTCGTGCTCGGCAACCGCGGCGTCGGCGGGTTCGACCGCCTGCTGCTCGGCTCGGTGAGCCGGCACGCCGTCGAGTACGCGCACTGCCCCGTGACCGTCGTGCGGCCCCCGGACGCGACCCACCCCTCGGGCGCCCACGACGACTGAGGGTTTCGCCCCTCGAAACGATTCGACGCCGCCCGCACCGCGGGTGGACGATGTGGCACGTGCAGATCGAGGACACCTACGACGGCTCCCGACCCGTCCGCACCGTCACCCGGCTCTTCGCGCCCCAGCGCGGGCGGCTCGCCGCGGCGGCGCTCGCGTTCGCCGTCAAGCACTCGCCCGTGTGGGTGATTCCGGCGCTCACCGCGACGGTCATCGACGTCGTCGTCGAGCACCGACCCCTGCGGGAGCTGTGGATCACGGGGGCGATCATGCTCGCCGTCGTCGCGCAGAACCTCCCGCTGCACACGCTCTACGTGCGGTGGCTCTCGACCGCCGTGCGCACGGTCGAGAACGGGCTGCGCATGGCGCTCTCGCGCCGGCTCCAGGAGCTCTCGATCGGCTACCACCGCCGCGTGAGCGCGGGCGTGCTCCAGGCCAAGATCGTCCGTGACGTCGAGAACGTCGTCGAGGCGTCGCGCACCACGTTCGACTCGGGCATGGCCGCGCTCACGACGCTCGTCGGCGCGGTCGTGCTCACGGCCGTGCGCGTCCCGGAGTTCCTCGTGATCTTCGCCCTCACGGTGCCCGCGGCGGCCTGGCTCGTCGTCGCGATGCGCCGCCGCATGACCACGCGCAACGCCGCGTTCCGCGCCGAGGTGGAGAACATGTCCGCGCGCGTCGCCGAGATGACGCACCTCATCCCCGTGACGCGCGCGCACGCGCTCGAGGAGCGCGAGCTCGACCGCATGGGCTCGGTGCTGCACCGCGTGCGCGAGGCGGGGATCCGGCTCGACGTCGTCAACGGCCGGTTCGGCGCGCTGTCGTGGATCGTGTTCCAGGTGCTGTCCGTCGCGGGCCTCGTCGGCGCGGCGTGGGTCGCGTGGACGCAGACGTTCGCGGTGTCGCCTGGCGACGTCGTCATGCTGTCGAGCTACTTCGTCACGCTCACCGCGTCCGTGACGGGGCTGCTGAGCCTCGCGCCGATCATCACGAAGGGCCTGGAGTCCGTGCGGTCCATGGGCGAGGTGCTCGGCGAGCCCGACGTCGAGCGCAACGCCGGCAAGTGCGTGCTCGACCAGGTCGAGGGCTGCGTCGCGTTCGAGGACGTCACGTTCGCGTACGACGACGTCCCCGCGCCGGGCGAGGAGCCCGCCCTCGCGGTCGACCACCTCTCCCTGACGGCCCGGCCCGGCGAGACCGTCGCCCTGGTCGGGGCCTCGGGGTCGGGCAAGTCGACCGTGCTCAACATGGTCATCGGGTTCCTCGCGCCGACGTCGGGGCGCGTCCTGGTCGACGGCGTCGACACCGCGACGGTCGACCTGCGCTCCTACCGCCGGTTCCTCGCCGTCGTGCCGCAGGAGTCGATCCTGTTCGAGGGGTCTGTCCGCGACAACGTCACGTACGGCAGCCCCGACCTCACCGACACCGCCGTCGAGCAGGCGCTGCGCGACGCGAACGCGTGGGACTTCGTCACCGAGATGGGTGGCCTCGACGCCGTGATCGGTCAGCGCGGCGGCCGGCTCTCGGGCGGGCAGCGCCAGCGGCTCGCCATCGCCCGCGCTCTCGTGCGCGACCCGCGCGTGCTCGTCCTCGACGAGGCGACGTCCGCGCTCGACACCATGTCCGAACGGCTCGTGCAGGAGGCGCTCGGGCGGCTGATGCGCGGTCGCACCACGTTCGTCGTCGCGCACCGGCTCACGACCGTCCGCGGCGCCGACAGGATCGTCGTCATGGACCACGGCCGCGTCGTCGAGGTGGGCAGCCATGACGAGCTCGTCGCCGCGGGCGGGACGTACGCGCAGATGCACGTGGCACCAGCCGCCTAGGACTTTGGGGATCGCCAGGAGAACGTGAGCTCGCGCGCCACGATCATCAGGTCTCCCGTGCCGAGCGCCATCTCATGGCTGAACCCCTCATCCAGAGGCAGTATCTCGTCGAGCATTATCGCGGGGTTCCCGTAGTAGTCCTCTCGCGCGGTGGCCAGGTCGTAGTCGAAGCTCTGCACGCCGGAGTAATCGAGGGTCAGGCCCTCACGGTGCTTCCACGGGCTCCCGTCGAAGACAACCGTCGCGTCGCCACCCCGCAGGATGACGCGACCGAGGACGAGGTCCTTGACGCACCGGTCGGACGTGAAGTCGTAGTGCGTCTCCTCCGCGATGAAGTCGCGCGCCCCGGGAGGCAGGGACCCGATGAGACCTGGCAGGACTTCCAGGTACCGGCGGGGATCGAAGGCGTAGCCCTGAAGCTCGCCCACCCAACCCGTCTCCACATATCTCACGACCGCATCATCTCCCAACCGTCCGTCATCACCGCTCCTCGTCACCTATGCTCCAGGCGATCTCAGCGCATACCGATCGGCGCCGGGGTCGAGATCGTCGGGAGGCTCGGTGCGAACGCGAAGACGAGCCCTTCCCCCGGGTGAGGGGCCCACCGTGACGGTCGTCTAGATGTACATCTAGAGCTCGCGCAACCAGTCGCGATCCCCCGGCCAGGGATCCAAGCCGTCCCGGTATGCGGTGACGGCTCGAAGGTGCGGGAGGTCGTCAAGGACCTGTGCGTCGAGGAGTCGACCAGAGTCGGCGATCAGCAGTTCCTCGAGCATCGAGCACCCCATCAAAGGCGCAAGGCTGATCTGTCGCCTCTGCCGTCGGTTGCGTGGTAGCTGGACACTGAGACGGCGCAGGAGGGGCAACCGCCCGAACTCGTCCAGGCTCGCCACGGTTGCTCCCTCGACGTCGACCCTCTCGAGGCGGGGGCTGCCAGCGAGACGAGGCTCGACCACATAGTCGCTACTGCCCGCCTTGAACCCGAGGCGGAGGTCACGCAAGGAATCGAGGCTGCCGCTCCACTGTCGCGGTGGGCACGGCGCGAGCCTCTCCAGCGCGAGAAACTCCAGGCACTGCAGCTCGGTGAGGTCTCCACCAAGAGCACCCCCGGGCATCGCGAGAGAACGCAGTTTGGGTGCCTCCGTCGGTTGCACAGCTTCAGCGAGCGTGCCGTCAACCCACAGCACTTCGAGGTCGCGCAGAGTCTCCGCAGGGATGCCACCAAGTCGACGTCGCGCCTGGACCTGGAAGAACCGCAGGTTCAGGTGCGACAGCCATCCCAGGTCGAGGGCCCCTCCCGAACGCTCCCGCGGTAGCAGCAGGACGCCGTCGATCCCGCGCCGCGCCAGAGCACTCAGCTCAGCCGATGACGGTTCGGCGGAGAGTTCGACCGTCTTGTACGGGCCGTAGCGATCGGCAGCCAGAAACTGAAAGCTTGGATTGAGCATCACGGCCGCACCGATCGCAGAGCGTGAGACGACAACCATGGCGAAGTGTCCAGGCAACGCCGCAGCACCGAGCTCCGGCTCGGCGGGACGCTCGTCGTTCCCGATCCGCTACCTGGCGTAGCCACCATCCCAGACGACCCCATAGTGCTCTCCGTAGTCCAGCGCAGCGTCCCAGTCCTCGCCCCACGGGTTGTACACGACGCTCAGGGTGCGTGGCGGACAGTAGAACACGTCCTAACCGCTCGGTTCCGCGGCATGAATCTCCACGCGCCACCCCGCGAGCTGGCCCGTCGTCGCCGAACCTGTCAATGCCCACTCGCCAGGTCGCGGCCTCGGTTCGTGGGATGTCATCGCCGTGACCGATCTTGGACCGGTGCGCCTCGGAAGGCGAAGACGAGCACGCGGACGGCCAGGACGGTCCCCACGAACCCGAGCGCCGCGCCGAGGACGGCGAAGAGGCGCAGGCCCTCGACGAGCTCGGGGCCGGAGTCCGCGGAGACCAGCACGACCGCCGCCACGACGGCCGCGGCGGCGATGACGGTGGACACGACCTGCTGCACGAGGCCGGTGAGGAACGCGCGGTCGTCGTGGTGGGCGAACGACCGCACGTTGACCGTGAGCCGCCCGGCCTCGACGTCGCTCGTGATCTTGGCGAGGCGGCGCGGGAGCCGTTCGAGCTCGGGGGCGAGGCCGAGGAAGAGGCTCGTCGCGCGCTCGCGCAGGCCTTCCGGCGTGACGACGCGCCGCACGAGCGGCTGCGCGGTCGCACGGGCCCCGGCGACGAGGTCGAATCCGGGGTCGATGAGACGCAGCGTCCCCTCGAGCGACGTGAAGGTGCGGAACGCGGCGGCGACTTGCGAGGGGACGGCGAGCCCGGCGTCGGTGACGAGCCAGAACAGCGCGGTGAACATCGCGCCGCTCGCGCCCGCGCCGCGGAACCGCACGATCACCTGCCCGACGGCGCGCTCCAGGCGGCGCACGTCGAGGTCGGCCGGGGCGTCGAGCAGCTCGAGCAACGCGTCGGTCGCGGCGACGGCGTCGTCGGCGTCCACCGCGAGCAGCACGGCCGCGAGCGCCAGGCGCTCGGGCTCTCCGAGCCTCCCGACGGAGCCCATGTCGAGGAGGCCGAGGCGGCCGTCGTCGGTGACGAGCACGTTGCCGGGGTGCAGGTCGGCGTGGAACGTGCCCGCGACGAGCACCTGCTCGAGCGTCGCGGTGAGGAGCTGAGAGGCGAGGTCGGCGCGCACGGCGTCGTCCAGGCCAGCGAGGACGTCCGCGGCGCGGCCGACGGGGACGCCGTCGAGCCGCTCCATGACGAGCAGCGTCGTGCCGGACAGCTCGGGGTAGACCTCCGGGACCCGGACGCGCGGACCCACCGCCGCGCCGTCGCCGTCAGGACGCCGCTCCCCCGTCGCACCCCGCGCGAGCGCCGCGCGCAGCGCGAGCGTGTTCTCGAGCTCGACCGTGTAGTCGAGCTCCTCGCGCAGCGACGCCGCGAAGCCGTCCGCGAGGTCGACGACGCCGAGCGACCTCCCCCACGCGGTGTCGCGCTCGATGCGGCGCGCGAGGCGGCCGAGGATCGCCAGGTCCGTCTCGACCTGCGCCCGCGCGCCGGGGCGCTGGACCTTGACCACGACCTCCCGCCCGTCGAGCAGGCGCGCCGCGTGCACCTGCCCGACCGAGGCCGACGCGAGCGGCTCGGGCGAGAACTCGGCGAACGCCTCGTCGATCGGCCGCCCGAGCGCGCCCGTGACGGCCGCCTCGACCTGCGACCACGGCGCGGGCGGCACCTCGCTCTGGAGGGTCGCGAGCGCGTCGGCGAACGTGGCAGGGAGCAGGTCGCGGCGTGTCGACAGGACCTGGCCGAACTTCACGAACGTCACGCCCGCGTCGCTGAGGGCGTCGCGGAGCGCGGCCGCCTGGCGGCGCTGGTCGGTGCGCGACAACCGCGACCCGTCGGGCTGCCGCGCCCCGCGCGTGAGCGCCCCGCCGAGGCCGTGCCGGACGCCGATCGCGAGGATCTGCGCGTACCGCCGGGTCTCGCGTCGCCCCTGCCGCAGGCCGCGCAGCGCGCGCCACGGCCCGGGCACCGAGCCGGTCGGCACCAGCAGCTCGAGCACGAGGAGCACGCACAGCCCGAGCACGAACGCCCAGGCGAACGCGAGCACGATCGCCACGAGCGCGACGCCGGGCGCAACGGTGAGCGTCCCGTCCGAGCGCGACCAGCCGACGTCGAGCAGGCCGTTGGTGAGCACCCACGACGTGACGGAGAGCATGGCGAACGCCACCACGGCGGAACGGATCCAGCCGACCGCCGCCCCCATGACGCGCCGCGCCGTCGCCGCGAGGAGAAGGAGCATGACGACGGTAAAGACGATGCCGACGAGACCGACGAAGAATCCGGAGACGACCTGCATGACCGCCACTCTTCCGGACGGTGCCGCGGATCACCACCACACCCGCGGCGCGCCCCGGGACGGGCACCGCGTCGCCGGGCGCGGCATGATGGAGCTCCCCCCATAGGTCGGAGCCCCGATGACGAACGTCGACCTTCTCACCGACGCCCACCTCACCCACGCCCGGACCGCCCCGAACGGGCGCAGCGCCGAGGTCGTTCTGCACGACGGCCCCCTGCGTCAGACGATCCTCGCGCTGCGCGCGGGCGTCGAGCTCGGGGAGCACAACTCGCCGCCCGCCGCGTCGATCCAGGTGCTGCGCGGGCGTGTCCGCGTCACGGCGCTCGGCGAGGGCGACGTCGAGCTGGGCGCGGGCGAGCTCCGGGTCCTCACGCACGAGCGCCACGCGGTGGGCGCGCTCGAGGACTCGGCGTTCCTCCTCACCACGGTGACGAGCGTCCCGAACGCCTGAGCGGCGGGCTCAGCGCCGCACGGCCCACGCCGCGAGCGCGAGCGCGACGACGTCCTCCGCGACCGCGCCGGGCCAGTCGGGGCGTGAACCGACGGCGAGGCGCCGCCACGCCGCACCGCCCCACGTCCCGACGGCCGCGCCCGCGGCACCGGCCACCGCGGCAGCGACGACGCCCGCGGGACCCGTGCGGTGCCGGGCCAGGAGGATCCCTCCGGCGGCACCGCTCCCGAGCCGGAGCACCGGCCCGGGCGGGTCGAGCCGGCTCGGTGTCCGCGGCAGCTTGTCGCCGACCATCTCGCCCACGACCCCGGCGACGGCGCCGGCCCGCGCGAGCAGGCCGGGTCCGCCGGACCCGCCGCGAGACCCGCCCCCGACCCACCCCCCGAGCACCGGCGCCGCGGCGCCGAGGCTGCTGCGCGACCCCGCGGCGACGCCGAGCGCGAGCGCCCGGGCGAGGAGCGCCGTCGTGCCGGGCGTGGGTGCTGCACCGTGAGACGTCATGGGTTCCTCCTGCGGCACGTCGGCCGTGCGGTGGGTGGCGGTCTCGTCGAACGTAACCGCTCCGGGCGCGGCCCACCCGGGCTGCGGGAGCGGTCCCGCTAGCCTGGGTCCGTGCCCGGACCCACTCTGAGCGAGGTTGCGCGCGACGCCGGCGTCTCCCTCGCGACCGCCTCCCGCGCGATCAACGGGAGCGCGAACCGCACGGTGCGCCCTGACCTCCGGGAGCGGGTGCTCGCGTCGGCCCGTCGGCTGGGCTACTCGCCGGACCCGAGCGCGCAGGCCATGGCGCGCGGCCGCACGACGAGCGTCGGCCTCGTGGTGCACGACATCGCGGACCCGTACTTCTCGTCCCTCGCGGCGGGCGTCGCCGACGCGGCCGACCGCGACGGGCTCATCGTCACCCTCACGAGCACGCGGCACTCGCCGGAGCGCGAGCGCGCGTTCGTCGAGCTCATGGACCGCCAGCGGGCGCGAGCGGTCGTGCTGGGCGGCGGGCGGCTCGCGGACGACGCCGACGGCGCGCTGCGGGGCGCGCTCGAGCGCTACCGCGCGTCGGGGGGCGGGGTCTCGCTCGTGGGCCAGCCGCTCGGCGACCTGCCCGCGGTGGCGATCGCCAACGCCGACGGCGCCGCGGACCTCGCGCGCGCCCTGCACGGCCTGGGCTACCGCGCGTTCGGCGTGCTGGCGGGCCCGGCGGGCCACCGCACCGCGCTCGACCGGGCGCGTGGCTTCACCGAGGCGCTGGCCGCCCTGGGCTCGCCCGTCGCCGGCGAGGCGGTCGTCGAGTGCGCGTTCACGCGCGACGGCGGCCACGGCGGGATGCGCGCGCTGCTCGACCGCCTGGGGCCGGAGCGCCCCGAAGCGGGCACCCCGCCCGTCGCCGTCTTCGCGGTGAACGACGTCATGGCCGTCGGGGCGATGGCCGCGGCGCGCGAGGCGGGGCTGCGCGTCCCCGAGGACGTCGCCGTGGCGGGCTTCGACGACATCGTGACGCTGCGCGACGTCACGCCCGCCCTGACGACGGTGCGCATCCCGCTCACGGAGGTCGGGGAGCAGGCCCTCGCGCTGGCGCTCGCGCCGCTCGACGACGACTCCGAGCCCCGGCGGGTCGAGGTCCGCGGCGAGGTCGTGCTCCGCGAGTCCACGCCCCGGCTCTGATCCCTGTTGACGCGGGAAAACGGTTCCCCTACGCTCGCGGAAAGCGCATTCCGCGCTCGGCGGCCCGCCGGGCGCCCGACCGACGACGGAGCCGATCGATGACCACCACCCGAACCCTGCGGATCGCGATGAACGGCGTGACCGGCCGCATGGGGTACCGCCAGCACCTCGTCCGCTCGATCCTGCCGATCCGCGAGCAGGGCGGCGTCGACCTCCCCGACGGCACGCGCCTCCAGGTCGAGCCGGTGCTCGTCGGGCGCAACGAGACCAAGCTCCGCGAGCTCGCCGCGCAGCACGACGTCGAGCACTGGACCACCGACCTCGACGGCGTGATCGTCGACCCGGCGACCGACGTCGTCTTCGACGCCTCGATGACCGCGCTGCGCGCCAAGACGCTCACCAAGGCGATGCAGGCCGGCAAGCACGTGTACACCGAGAAGCCGACGGCCGAGACGCTCGCCGAGGCGATCGACCTCGCACGGCTGCGCGAGGAGACCGGGGTGACCGCCGGCGTCGTGCACGACAAGCTCTACCTGCCCGGCCTCGTCAAGCTCCGCCGGCTCGTCGACGAGGGCTTCTTCGGCCGCATCCTGTCCCTGCGCGGCGAGTTCGGCTACTGGGTGTTCGAGGGCGACCACCAGGCCGCCCAGCGCCCCTCGTGGAACTACCGCGCCGAGGACGGCGGCGGCATGACGACCGACATGTTCTGCCACTGGAACTACGTGCTCGAGGGCATCCTCGGGTCCGTCAAGACCGTCACCGCGCAGACCACGACCCACATCCCCACGCGCTGGGACGAGCAGGGCGCGGAGTACGCCGCGACCGCCGACGACGCCGCGTACGGGATCTTCGGGGTCGAGACGCCGGGGGGCGACCCGGTCGTCGCGCAGATCAACTCGTCCTGGGCCGTGCGCGTCCACCGCGACGAGCTCGTCGAGTTCCAGGTCGACGGCACGCACGGCTCCGCGGTCGCCGGGCTGCGCCGGTGCGTCGCGCAGCAGCGCGCCCACACCCCCAAGCCCGTGTGGAACCCCGACCTCCCCGTCACGGAGCCGTTCCGCGACCAGTGGCTCGAGGTCCCCGCGAACGCCGACCTCGACAACGGCTTCAAGGCCCAGTGGGAGGAGTTCCTCCGCGACGTCGCCGCCGGCCGCCCGCACCGCTACGACCTGCTCTCCGCGGCGCGCGGCGTGCAGCTCGCCGAGCTCGGGCTCCGCTCGTCCGCCGAGGGCCGCCGCCTCGACGTGCCGGAGATCGTGCTGTGACCGCGCCGACGACCGAGGCTCCCGGCGCGCGCGAGCTGCGCGACCGGGACGGCAGCGGCGCCGTCGTGCGCCTGCCCCGCTTCGCCGACGACGGCCGCGTCGCCGGGACCGAGGTGCGCGAGCTGCTCGTCCCCGGCCCGTGGACGACGCCGGCCGCGCCGTTCCGCTCGCGCGTCGCCTTCGCGGCCGCGCACGTCGTGCCGCAGGTGGGTGCGGAGAACGTGCCCGGCGCGCCCGCCGTCGTCGACTGGGACACGACGCTCGCCTACCGGCACCGGCTCTGGGAGCACGGGCTCGGCGTCGCCGACGCGATGGACACCGCGCAGCGCGGCATGGGCCTCGACTGGGCCGCGACCCAGGAGCTCGTGCGACGCTCGGCGGCCGAGGCGCGGACCGTCGGCGGTCGCGTCGCGTGCGGCGCGGGCACGGACCAGCTCGACCCCGCCGTCGTCGCGGGCTGGGAGCCGGGCGACCCCGCCGCGCTCGCCGCCGTCACCGACGCCTACCGCGAGCAGGTGCACGTGGTCCAGGCCGCGGGCGCCCAGGTGATCGTCATGGCGTCGCGCGCGCTCGCCCGCGTCGCCCGCTCCCCCGAGGAGTACGCGCGCGTCTACGACGCCGTGCTCGCCGAGGCCGAGGCGCCCGTGATCCTGCACTGGCTCGGCACGATGTTCGACCCCGCGCTCGCCGGGTACTGGGGCACGGGCGACGACGTCGCCGCGGCCACCGACGTGTTCGTCGACCTGGTCCGTGCCCACCAGGGCCGCGTCGACGGCGTCAAGGTGTCGCTGCTCGACGCCGCGCACGAGAAGGACCTGCGGGCCCGCCTCGCCGCGCTCGACCCCGCCGCAGGGGGCGCCGTGCGCCTCTACACGGGCGACGACTTCAACTACCCGGAGCTCGTGGTCGGTGACGGCCGCGCGCACTCGGACGCGCTGCTCGGCATCTTCGCGGCGATCTACCCCGCCGCGTCGACGGCGCTCGGCGCGCTCGACGCCGGGCACCCCGACCGCGCGCACGCGATCCTCGCGTCGACCGAGGCGCTGGGGCGCCACGTGTTCGCCGCGCCGACGTACTACTACAAGACGGGGATCGCGTTCCTGTCGTGGCTCAACGGCACCCAGCCCGCGTTCCAGATGGTCGGCGGGCTCCAGTCCGGGCGCTCGGTCGCGCACCTCGTCGCGCTCGTCCGCCTCGCCGACCGCGCCGGGCTCCTGCTCGACCCGGACCTCGCCGCGCGTCGCACGCGCACCTTCCTCGAGGCGAACGGGGCGGCGTCGTGACCGCCGCTGCCGCGCCCGACCTCTCGCGGTGCTCGCTCAACACCGCGACGGTCAAGCGCGCGACGCTCGAGGAGGCGGTCGCGCTCGCCGCGGAGGCGGGCTACGGGGCCGTCGGGCTGTGGCGCGACCGCGTCCAGGAGATCGGCGCCGCGCGGGCCGTGAAGGTCGTCGCCGATGCCGGGCTGCGCGTGTCGTCGCTGTGCCGGGGCGGGTTCCTCACCGCGACCGGCGCGGACGACGTCGCCGCGGCGCTCGACGACAACCGGCGCGCGATCGAGGAGGCGGCCACGGTCGGGACGCGCGAGCTCGTGCTCGTCGTGGGTGGCCTGCCGGCCAACGGCACGCCCGGTCAGGGGCCGCGGGCCGACGCCGCACCGGCCGACCGCGACGTCGTCGCCGCGCGCGGGCGCGTGGCCGACCGGCTCGCCGACCTCGCGCCGTTCGCCGCGGACCACGGCGTGCGGCTCGTGCTCGAGGCGCTGCACCCGATCTTCGCGGCCGACCGCGCGGTGCTCTCCACGCTCGGCCAGGCGCTCGACCTCGCCGCGTCGTTCGACCCGGCGGTCGTCGGCGTGGTCGTGGACACGTACCACGTGTGGTGGGACCCCGACCTGCGGTCGGGCGTCGCGCGCGCGGGCGCCGAGGGACGGATCGCCGGCTACCAGGTGTGCGACTGGATCCTCCCGCTCGCCGCCGACCCCCTCCTCTCGCGCGGTTACGTGGGCGACGGGTACGTCGACTTCGCGACCATCACCCGGTGGGTCGCCGAGGCCGGGTACGCGGGCGACGTCGAGACCGAGATCTTCCACCAGGAGATCTGGGACGACGACCCGCGCACCGTCGTCGCGACCGTGGCCGACCGCTACGCCCGCCACGTCCTGCCCTACCTGACCTCGGCCTGACCTCGGACCGGTCGCCGCCCGCCGCGCCGGAACCCCCCGCACGACCGGAC
This sequence comes from Cellulosimicrobium sp. E-16, assembly GCF_049913115.1. Classification (NCBI taxonomy): domain Bacteria; kingdom Bacillati; phylum Actinomycetota; class Actinomycetes; order Micrococcales; family Promicromonosporaceae; genus Cellulosimicrobium; species Cellulosimicrobium sp. E-16. The sequence goes on along the minus strand of NZ_CP183974.1, from coordinate 914,397 downwards.
GACGACCCGGTCTCCCCAGCAGCCCGTGCGCCGCTCGGCCCCCTCCCGCCGAGCGGCGTACGGGCTGTCGCGCACCTGCGCCCCGACGGCCTCGAGGGGTTGACGAATCGGACACGGCGGTGCATGATCGTGAGCGGAACATACCCCCTAGGGGTATCTGGGAGGAGAAACGGTGGACCACCGTACGGAGCATGACCACGGGCACGAGCCCGGTCCGAGCACCGGCGACACGCACCACGGGTCGCCCGCGCACCACGACGGGCACGCGCCCACCGTGACCGGCCCGGCCCCGGGGCACGAGGGCCACGACCACGCAGGCCACACCACGCACGCCGGCCACGGCCACGCGAGCCCGGACGCGCACGCCGGGCACGACATGTCCGGCCACCCGGGTCACGACGCGTCCGGCCACGCCGGGCACGACATGTCCGGCCACGGCGGGCACGGCGACCACGTCGGGCAGTTCCGACGTCTGTTCTGGGTCATGCTCGTGCTCGCGGTGCCGACCGTCGCGCTGAGCCCGATGTTCGCGATGCTCCTCGGCTACGACCTGCCCGACGCAGCGTGGCTGCCCTGGGTCTCCCCCGTGCTCGGGACGGTCATCTTCTTCTGGGGCGGACGCCCGTTCCTCACGGGGGCGGTGAGCGAGCTCCGCGGGCGCAAGCCCGGGATGATGACGCTCATCTCGCTCGCGATCACCGTCGCGTTCGTGTCCTCGCTCGGGTCGAGCCTCGGGCTGCTCGCGCACGAGCTCGACGTGTGGTGGGAGCTCGCGCTCCTCGTCGTCATCATGCTGCTCGGCCACTGGCTCGAGATGCGCTCGCTCGCTCAGACGGCGTCGGCGCTCGACTCGCTCGCCGCGCTCCTCCCGGACGAGGCGGAGCGCGTGGCGGACGACGGGTCGGTGACCACGGTCGCGCCGACCGACCTGGGCGTGGGCGACCTGGTCGTCGTCCGGCCGGGCGGGCGCGTGCCCGCGGACGGCGAGGTGACGGCCGGGTCCGCGGACGTCGACGAGTCGATGATCACCGGCGAGTCGCGCCCCGTGCGCCGCACGGTCGGGGACGCCGTCGTCGCCGGGACCGTCGCGACGGACGACGCGCTGCGCGTACGGATCACGGCCGTCGGCGAGGACACCGCGCTCGCGGGCATCCAGCGCCTCGTCGCCGACGCCCAGGCATCCTCGACCAAGACGCAGCGCCTCGCCGACCGCGCCGCCGGCTGGCTGTTCTGGTACGCGCTCGGTGCGGCCGCCCTGACGATCGGGCTGTGGCTCGTCTTCGGCACGCCCGAGCAGGCGCTGATCCGCGCGATCACCGTGCTCGTCATCGCGTGCCCCCACGCCCTGGGCCTCGCGATCCCGCTCGTCGTCTCGCTCTCGACCGAGCGGGCCGCGAAGGCCGGCGTCCTGGTGAAGGACCGCCTCGCGCTCGAGCGCATGCGCACGGTGGACACCGTCCTGTTCGACAAGACCGGGACGCTCACCGCGGGCGAGCCGGTCGTCGCGCACCTCGCCACCGCGGGCGGCACCACCGAGGACGAGCTCCTCGCGCTCGCCGCCGCGGCCGAGGCCGACAGCCAGCACCCGCTCGCTCGCGCGATCGTCGACCGCGCAGCCGAGCGGGACGTCCAGGTCTCCCAGGCGACCGACTTCCGGTCGCTCACCGCGGTCGGGGTCGAGGCGACCGTGCCCACGCCGCACGGCGCGCAGCGCGTGGCGGTCGGCGGGCCTGCGCTCCTGCGCGAGCGAGGGCTCGACCCCCTGCCCGACGCCGAGGCCTGGGCGCACGACGGCGCGACCGTCCTGCACGTGGTGGTCGCGCCCGAGGCGGGGCACGACCAAGCGACGGGCGAGGTCGTGGGCGCGTTCGCCCTCGCGGACGCGATCCGCCCCGAGTCGCGCGAGGCCGTCGACGCGCTGCACCGCCGCGGCATCAGGGTCGTCATGATCACGGGCGACGCCGAGCCCGTCGCCCGCGCGGTCGGCCGCGAGCTGGGCATCGACCAGGTGTTCGCCGGCGTGCGCCCCGAGGACAAGGACGCGAAGGTCGCCGAGCTCCAGCACGACGGCCGCGTCGTCGCGATGGTCGGCGACGGCGTCAACGACGCCCCTGCCCTCGCGCAGGCGGACGTGGGCATCGCGATCGGCGCCGGCACGGACGTCGCCATCGCGTCGGCCGGGGTGATCCTCGCGAGCTCTGACCCGCGCGCCGTGCTGTCGATCATCGAGCTGTCGCACGCGTCGTACCGCAAGATGCAGCAGAACCTGTGGTGGGCCGCGGGCTACAACATCGCGGCAGTGCCGCTCGCGGCGGGCGTGCTCGCCCCGGTCGGGTTCGTCATGCCGATGGCGGTGGGCGCGATCCTCATGTCCGCCTCGACGGTCATCGTGGCGCTCAACGCGCAGCTCCTGCGCCGCATCGACCTCGACCCGGCGCGGCTCGCCTCCCGGTGACCGCCACGTCGACCACGAGGCTGCTGTCGTTCTCCGCGCGAGAACGACAGCACCCTCGTGCTCACGGGCGCGCCGGGTCGTGGTCGGCGGTCGCGCTCGTGGGGATGCTGGCGGCCGCCGTGCTGTGGATGCACGTCCTCGCCGGCAGCAGCACGCACCACGTCGTCGTGCTGCCCGACGCCGGCTCCGGGCACGGCGGTCCGGTCACCCTCCTCGAAGGTCGGCCGTCGTCCGCGGGCGGCACACTTTCCGCGCACGGCGACCCCGCGTACGCCGGCACCGGGCTCGGCCGGGGCCACGGCACGGCCGAGGCCGGGCCGGGTCCCGTCCTGTCGGCCGGAGCGGACGCGCACGACAGCGGCGCGGGACCGCTGTGCCTCATGGTGCTCGTCGCGCTGGTGACGCTGGCCGCGCGGGCGGCGCTGCGCCGTCGGGCACCCTGGCACCCGCCGGGGACAGCGGCGCGCGCCTCCGAGGACCTCCGGATCCCGGTCCGGAACCGACGACCCGACCTCCACGCGCTGGGGATCAGCAGGACGTAGGCCGACGCCGGCCCCGTCCCCGGGCGCCGTCGTGCGCCCGCTGCACCCCACGAACGGAGATCGACCATGACACGCACCGCACGCACGACCCTCGCCGCGCTCGCGCTCGGCACGACGCTCGTCGTCGCCGGCTGCTCCGACGCCGGCACGGGCGACCACGAGAAGCACCCCGCGGCAGGCTCGTCGAGCGAGACGTCCGCGGGCGTCACGACGGCGTCCGACGCCGACGTGATGTTCGCCCAGATGATGATCCCGCACCACGAGCAGGCCGTGGAGATGTCCGCGATCGTGCTCGCGAAGGACGGCGTCGACGAGCGCGTCGTCGCGCTCGCGGAGCAGATCGAGGCGGCCCAGGCCCCCGAGGTCGAGCAGATGACCGCGATGCTCGACCGCTGGGGCGCCGACCCGTCCGGCGGCGACCACGGCGGCCACATGGACGGCATGCTCGACGACGAGGCGCTCGCCGCGCTCGAGGCCGCGCCCGCCGAGGAGGCGCAGCGCCTGTTCCTCGAGGGCATGGTCGAGCACCACGAGGGCGCCGTCGCGATGGCGCAGGACGTGCTCGCCGAGGGCGAGGACCCCGAGGTGCGCGCCCTCGCGGAGGAGATCGTCGCGACGCAGCAGGAGGAGATCGACACGATGCGCTCGCTGCTCGCCGAGCTCTGACCGCCGAGCACGACGTGGGTGTCGCTCTGAGCGCCTTCGCGGCACCCACGTCGTGCTCGACCGCGAGGAACGTCGTGCTCGCTGCGAGACTGGGCGGGTGACCACGCCGACCCCCGCCGACCGGCCCGTCGCCGGCGTCCTGCTCACGCCGGGCGCCGGCGCGAGCCGCGACCACCGCGCGCTCGTCGCGATCGACGACGCGCTCGCCGCGCTCGACCCGCCCGTCCCCGTGCGCCGCGTCGACTTCCCGTACCGGACCGCGGGCAGGCGGATGCCCGACCGTCCGCCCGTCGCGATCGCGCACGTGCGCGCCGAGGCCGAGGCGTTCGCCGCCGAGCTCGGCACGACGACGGACCGCCTCGTGCTCGGCGGCCGCTCGTACGGCGGACGCATGTGCTCGATGGCCGTCGCCGAGGGCCTGCCCGCGGCCGGGCTCGCGCTCGTCAGCTATCCGCTGCACCCGCCGGGCAAGCCCGAGCGCCTGCGCACCGAGCACTTCCCCGACCTCCGCGTACCCGTGCTCCTCGTGTCGGGGCGTACCGACCCGTTCGCGACGCCCGACGAGCTCACCGAGCACACCGCCGCGATCCCCGGCCCGGTCACGCGCGTCGAGCTCCCGGGCGCGCACGACCTCAAGGGCCAGGACACCGCGGTCTGCGACGCGCTCGTCGCGTGGCTCGGGACGCTCGGCCGACCGAACCCGTAGGCGCGCCTCAGCGCCGCCCTCGCCGGACGCGGAGCACAGCCGCATCGACACGCGGCGGCGGCCGGAACGCCGAGCGCGGCACGGGCCGCCCGACCTCGACCGACCAGCCCCGCGCGGCGCGCCCCGCCGTGCCCTCGCCCGCGGCGATGCGCTGCGCAGCCTGCCGCTGCATGACGACGTCCGCCGCCACGAGCGCGGATCCCCGCGCGAGCACGCGGGCGAGCAGGGGCGACGTCAGCCCGAACGGCGGGTTCGCGACGACGCGGAAGGGGCGACGCGGCAGGCGCAGGTCGGCGAGGTCGACCTCGAGGACCGTCACGTCCGCGGCGGCGAAGCGCTCGCGCAGGGCGCGGGCCCGCCGGGGGTGCAGCTCGACGGCGAGGACCCGCGCGCCCGCGGCGACGAGGTGCCGCGTGAGCGCCCCCTCGCCCGCCCCGAGATCGAGGACGAGCTGACCGGGACGCACGCCCGCGTCGTCGACCACGCGCGCCGCGTGCTCAGCGGTGAGCGGGTGCCATCCCCACTCGCGTCGAGAGGCCGACCCGGCCACGACGCACCATCGTCATGAAGAACATGGCGGCCACGCTAGGACGGCGCGAGCGTCGTCGTCGAGCGATTTGTCCGGGCTCGTGACAGGTCTCTCCGTCGGCTCTCCGTCGGCTCTCCGTCGCCTCTCCGTCGGCTCACCGGCGACGTTCCGACGGCGGGCCAGGACTGCGTACGATGTGCCGCGGAGCACGCCCGAGCCGACCCGGAGGTGATGATGCGCGCCGCTGGCCGACTGCTCGCCCTCACGACCCTGGGGGTCGTCACGGCGGCGCTCACCGCGTCCCCGGCGGTCGCGGACGACCGTGACGGCGGCGGCGGGCTCGCCGTCACCGTCGACTCCGTGTCGTTCGACGCGAGCCGGCTGCGCGACTCCTCGGGGTGGCTCGGCTACATCGTCACGGCGCCCGACGGGTCGCACGCGCGCAACCTCGGCGACCGGTACTCCCGGGAGGACGCGGCCGACGGCGTCCTGGAGCTCGACGTCCCGCAGCGCGGGCCGTACGGCGACGGGTACTGCGTCAGCTGGGTCCTCGTGACGGGCATCGACCGGCAGTTCGCCGGGTGGAACGGCGACGCCGCCGTCTGCACGGCCGCCGCCACGCCCCCGCCGACGACGCCGCCCCCCGCTCCCGCGACGGAGGCGCCCGTCGAGGCACCGGCGGTCGAAGCGCCGGCACCGGTCGTCGAGGGACCGGCGGAGACGGCGGACGCGCCTGAGCCGGAGGTCACCGAGGAGCCGACGGAGGAGCCGACAACGGAGGCCCCCGTCGAGCCCACTCCCACGGAGACGCCCACGACGCCCCGTCCGGAGCCGTCGCGCACGCCGCTGACGTCCGCCGCGGAGCGCATGGCGCCTCCCCCGCCCGCAGACGAGGCGTTCCCGACGCTCGCCGTGGTCGGCGTCGGCGGTCTCGTCGCCGCGGCAGCGGGTGGCGCGATCCTGCTGCTGCGCCGCGTCGGCTGAGCGCTCAGCGCGTGCGCGGAGCGGAGCTCCTGGCCGCGCGGCGCTGCCACCGCACCAGCTCGTCGACGTCCCCCGCCGTGTAGTCCGGGTCCGCCGGGTCGTGCGCCGCGACGGCGGGGCGCGGGAAGCGTGCGGCGCGCGCGTTCAGCGGACGGGCGGCACGCGGGGTCGGCGTGTCGGTCTCGCGGAGGGTCGCCGGGCTCTCGACCATCGTGGGCCTCGTCTCGTCGGGTGGCATCGGCACGAGCCAAGCCCGGGAACGCGTCCGGCCGGTGACGAGAGTCCGTCCAGCAGACGAACAGTCGGCGGAGCCCTGGCGGTTGCGCGGGCTCGCCACCGGGCGGCAACAATCCGGGCTCGTTTCCTGCCTGACGGCGCCCGGCCGACGCGACCCGTGCCGGCCGGGTGTCCTTCAGAGGTGCGGTGCTGCCGCAGGACGCGCGGCGACGAACAGCGACGGGAGGGTCACCCGGCACGGCGAGCCGGACGACGCACCACCTCCTGGGAACGACGAAGCCCTGACCAGCGTTTCCGCTGGTCAGGGCTTCGGTGTCGGAGCCGCCTAAGGGAATCGAACCCTTGACCTATTCATTACGAGTGAATCGCTCTGCCGACTGAGCTAAGGCGGCGTGCTACCTCCCGGTCCGCTCCGCGAACCGCTGGCAACGAGCGCCTACTGTACCCAACGACCGGGTCAGATTCCAAAGCGGCCTCGTGGGCCGCCGTCGGACGCTCCCCGGGTCAGCAGCGCAGCCCGTCCTCGGGCACCGTCCCGTCCACCAGATAGTCGTCGACGGCGTCGCCCAGGCACGCGTTGGAGCGGCCGTAGGCCGTGTGCCCCTCACCCTCCCAGGTGAGCAGGACACCCGAGTCGAGCGTGTCCGCGAGGCCCTCGGCCCAGACGTACGGGGTCGCGGGGTCGTTGGTCGTGCCGATGACGACGATCGGCGCGGCGCCCTCGGCGTGCAGGTCGAACTCCTGCTCCACCACGGGGTACGCCCAGCCGTCGCACGTGAGGCCGCCGAACGCGAAGAAGAACCCCATGGTCGGCGCGGCCTCCTCGAGCCGCTCGAGCTGGGCCTGCATCGCGTCGGGGTCGTCGTCCTGGCGGCCGTCGAGGCAGTTCACGGCGCGGAACGCCTCCGACGAGTTGGTCGCGTACGTCCCGTCGGGGTTGCGGTCGTTGTAGAAGTCGGCCAGGTAGAGCAGCAGGTTGCCGGTGCCCTCCTCGAACGCCTCCGTGAGCGCCTGCGTGAGCACCGGCCAGCTCTGGTCGTTGTAGAGCGTGACGGCGACACCGTAGAAGCCGAGCGTCTGCGTCACGCGACGCTCGGAGTCGGTCGGCAGCGGGTTCGACTTCGCGGCGTCGAGGAGCGAGCGGATCTGCCGCATCCCCGCGTCGGCGTCACCGCGCAGGGGGCACTCGCCCCCGGCCTGGCAGTCCTCGACGTAAGCGCGCAGGGCGTTCTCGAAGCCGACGGCCTGCTGCTCGGAGATCGTGTCCGGGTCGAGGGTCGTGTCGATCGCGCCGTCGAGCACGAGCCGCCCGACCTTGTCCGGGAACAGCCCCGCGTACGTGGCGCCGAGCTGCGTCCCGTAGGAGTACCCGAGGTAGGCGAGCTTCTCGTCGCCGAGGACAGCCCGCAGCATGTCCATGTCGCGCGCGGCGCTCTGCGTGTCGACCTGGCCGAGCAGGTCGCCCGTGTTCTCGGCGCACGCGTCGGCCCAGGCGCGGCGGTCCTCCGCGAGCGCCTCGAGCCCTGCCTCGTCCGTGTCGAAGTCGCGGGACAGGGACTCGTCCTTCGCCGCGTCGTCGAGGCACACGACGGGCGAGGACTGCCCGACGCCGCGCGGGTCGAACCCGACGAGGTCGTAGGCCGCGGTGACGCGCTCGCCGACCGTCGGGGCGAGGCTCGTGATGAAGTCGATCCCCGAGGCGCCGGGCCCGCCCGGGTTGGTGAGGAGCGAGCCGATGCGCTCCCCCGTCGCGGGCTGCCGCTTCACCGCGAGCTCGATCTCGCCCGCCGTCGGGTCCTGCCACGAGAGCGGGGCACGCGCCGTCGCGCACTCCCAGCCCGCGCCGCAGTCCTCCCACGCGAGGCTCTGCCCGTAGAACTCCTCGAAGCCCTCGGGCCCGGACTCGCCCGTGCCGGACGCGGAGGTGGCGACGTCGTCCACGGGCGTCTGCTGCTTGGGCGGCGCCGAGCACGCACCCAGGACGAGGGCCAGCACGAGGGTCGCGGCGGCCGCCAGGGGACGTCGAGCAGCGCGGGAGAGGGGCGTCGTCACCCGCACACGGTAGCCGCTCCGTGGGTGCACGCAGGACGGTCCCGCCGGGGCGGGACCGTCCTTTCACTCGCTCTTCACCGCAGGTGCGGGCTACTCCTCGACCCAGGCGGACTCGCCGGTCGTGCCGTCCGCCGCGGGCGGCACGACGACGGTCCCGCGGTCGCCCAGGACGACGCTCACCTCGCCGCTCGCGTCCACGTCGTCGGGCACCCCGACCACGGAGGTCGCGGGCACGTAGTCCATCGTGCACGGCGTGTCCGGGGCGATCTCGACGAACGTCACGACGACGTCGCCGCCCTGGACCGCGGCCTCGTCCTCCGCGAGCACCGGGCACGTGCTCGACCCGTACGTCACGACGAACAGCAGCCCCGGCCCCGCGCTCCACGCGGCGCCGGTCCCGCCCTCGGTCGGCGCGTCGACGCCGGGCGGCAGGCCCGTGCCGTGCGCGCCCGCGACGACGTCCATCGTCCCGGCGTCGGGCAGGCCCTCCTCCTCGGACGCGTCGTCCGACGGCTCCTCGGACGCGTCCTCGCCGGGCTCGGTGGACTCCTCGGACGCGGACGGGTCGTCCCCGCCGCCGTCGGTGCCGGAGGCGCACGCCCCCAGGAGACCGACCGCGAGGACGAGCGAGAGCGCGGACGCGGTACGAGCCGACCGGGAGACGGGGCGGCGGACGGGAACCATGAGGACTCCTCGGTCGACGACGGGTGGCGCGACCATCGTGGTCCCTGGGGGGCGGTGGTGCGCGGCGAACCGCGACGCGCCGGACGATCGTGACCCGACGGTGACCCGGGGTGGGAGCATCCCAGCATGGACGCTCCGCTCACGACGCCCGGCACCGGACGGCCTCCGCTGCCCTGGGGCCTGCGCACCGACCTCCGGCGGCACGGCGACGGCGGCGACTCGAGCCGCGTCGGCTACGTCGAACTCTTCTTCGACCTCGTGTTCGTCTTCGCGGTCACCCAGCTCTCGCACGGCCTCATCGCGCACCCGGGAGCCGAGACGCTCGCGCACACGCTCGTCCTGGGCGTGGCGGTGTGGTGGGTGTGGGTCTTCACGATGTGGACGACGAACTGGCTCGACCCCGAGCGTGTCCCCGTGCGGACGATGCTCGTCGTCCTCATGCTGCTCGGCCTCGTGCTCGCGAGCGCCATCCCGGAGGCGTTCGGCGACAAGGCCCTGCTGTTCGCGGTGATGCTCGTGACGATGCAGGTCGGGCGCAGCGCGTTCGTCCTGGTCGCCCTGGGCCGGGTCTGGCCGGAGAACGCGGTGAACTTCGTCCGCATCACGACGTGGTTCGTCGTCTCGGGCAGCCTGTGGATCGCAGGTGCGGTCGTCGAGGAGCACCGGCTGGTGCTGTGGGCCGTCGCGTGCGTGATCGACCTGGCGGGCCCGCGCGCGATGTTCTGGCTGCCCTGGCTCGGCGCGTCGCGCGCGAGCACGTGGGTCGTGCGGGGCGAGCACATGGCCGAGCGCGTGAGCCTGTTCGTCATCATCTGCCTGGGCGAGTCGATCATCGTCACGGGTGCCGCGTTCGCGGAGCTGCCCCTCGACGCGACGACCGTGTCCGCGTTCTGCTCGGCGTTCGCGAGCACGGTGCTCATGTGGCTGCTCTTCTTCGACCGCTCCGAGCGGCGCGCGACCGAGTACTTCACGTCGCGCGAGGAGCGCGGCATGGTGGCGCAGACGGCGTACACGTACGTGCCGTTCGTCATCGTCGCGGGGATCGTGCTCACCGCCGTGGCGGACGAGCTGGTCCTGCTGCACCCGCTGGGTCACGACGGCGCGGGCCACGCCGACGCGTGGACCGCCGCGCTCGTGTGCGGGGCGGCGGCGACCTACCTGGTCGGCAACGCGCTGTTCCGCCGCGCGGCGGGCGGGAGGTGGTCGCTCCCGCACCTGGCGGGGGCCGCCGCGGTCGCGGCGCTCTTCGGCACGCACGCGTGGCTGACGCCGCTCGCCCTCAACTGGACCACGGACGCCATCCTCCTCGCGGTCATCGTCGGCGACGTCGTGCGGGCGAGGCGCCGGGAGGCGGTGCCGGACCCGGGGTGATCCGCACCGAGAGACGAGGTACGACACCTTCGTGCGCTTCACCCGGCTTTCGCCGGGCGCAAACCCCCCATCGTCGCTAGGTTCGCCCTGTTGGTGCGCGGCAGCCGGCCGTGCTCCGGGTACGGGGATCCGTAGAGAAAGGGCGCGACCGTGGACTTCTGGGACTTCTTCTGGCTCCTCGTCTGGAGCTTCTTCTTCATCGCCTACCTCATCGTGCTCTTCCAGATCATCGCGGACCTGTTCCGTGACCGTGAGCTCTCGGGCTGGTGGAAGGCCGTCTGGATCATCTTCCTCATCTTCCTGCCGATCCTGACGTCGCTCGTCTACCTCATCGCCCGCGGGCGGGGGATGGCGGAGCGGCAGGCCGCCGCCGTCGTCCAGGCGAAGCAGGACACCGACGCGTACATCCGCCAGGTCGCGAACACCTCGCCGGCCGAGCAGATCACGCACGCGAAGGCGCTCCTCGACTCCGGGGCGATCACGCCCGAGGAGTTCGCGCAGCTCAAGGCGAAGGCGCTCGCCTGACCGACGTCGCGTGACCGGCCCGTCCCACGATCGAGGGATGACCCGCTTCGGCTACACCCTCATGACCGAGCAGTCCGGTCCGCGCGCGCTCGTCGAGCACGCGGTCGACGCGGAGCGCGTCGGCTTCGAGTTCGAGGTGATGAGCGACCACTACTTCCCGTGGCTCGACGCCCAGGGCCACTCCCCCTACGCCTGGTCCGTGCTCGGCGCCGTCGCCCAGGCGACGGAGCGCGTCGGGCTCATGACCTACGTGACCTGCCCCCTGATGCGCTACCACCCGGCGGTGGTCGCGCAGAAGGCCGCGACGGTCGCCCTCCTCTCCGACGACCGCTTCACCCTCGGCCTCGGTGCCGGGGAGAATCTCAACGAGCACGTCGCGGGCGAGCGCTGGCCCGCGGTCGGCGAGCGGCACGACATGCTCGAGGAGGCCGTGGAGATCATCCGGTCCCTGCTCGACGGCGAGCGCCTCACGTTCGAGGGCGTGCACTACCGCGTCGACTCGGCCCGGCTCTGGGACCTCCCCGACGAGACCGTGGAGATCGGCGTCGCCGTCTCCGGCCCGCAGTCGATCGAGCGGTTCGCCCCGCTGGCCGACCACCTCGTGACCACCGAGCCCGACGCCGACGTCGTCGAGCGGTGGTCGGGGGTCCGGGACCGCGCGGACCTCGCGCCGTCACGCGTCGTCGGACAGATGCCGATCTGCTGGGACCCCGACGAGGACGTCGCGGTGGCCCGCGCGCACGAGCAGTTCCGCTGGTTCGGGGGCGGCTGGCACGTGAACGCCGACCTGCCCACGACCGAGGCGTTCGAGGCCGCGAGCCAGTTCGTCCGGCCCGAGGATGTCGCGCGGGCGATCCCGTGCGGCCCGGACCTCGACGCGGTCGTCGAGGCGGCGTCCGCGTGGTGGGAGGCGGGGTTAACCGACGTCGCGCTCGTCCAGGTGGGCGAGGTCGGGCAGCGCGAGTTCCTCGCGGACGCCGCGGGGCCGCTGCTGGAGAAGCTGCGCGCGGCGGCCCCGGCGACGTGAGCGTCCGTCAGGCGCGGGCCGCGGCCTCGGGCGCGTAGGAGCCGCTCTCCAGCTCCTCGACCAGCGACCCTCGGACCGGGGTCCAGCCGAGCTCGGCCGCCCGGACCGCGCGAGTCGCCTGGTCCAGCAGCAGCGCGTCCGCGAAGGGCGCTCCGAACCGCTCGCGCGTCGCCTCCACCGACTGCGGCACGACGGCGCCGCCCAGCCCCGCGGCCCGGCTCGCCGCCTCGGTGAGCGCCCGGACCGTGGGGCGCTCCGCCGTCGTGCCGAGCAGGTGGCCTCGGGCTCCCTGCTCCAGCGCGAGCGCATAGAGCACCGCGAGGTCGTCGACGTGGACGACCGACCAGTGCTGCGCGCCGTCGCCCACGAGCGCGAGGCCCGGTCCGTCCGGTCCGTCCACGCGCGGCGCTCCCGAGACGAGCGCGGGGATGCCGCGACCGTCCCCGTACACGACGCCGGGCGCGACGACCGACGCGACGACGTCCTGGGCGAGCAGCAGCTCCTCCACGGCGACGCGCCACGCGACGATCGCGGGCGGGTCGGTCGGCGAGGTCTCCGTCGCCGACCCGCTGCCCCACTTCCACACCCCGCTCGTGTGCACGAACGGCCTGGTCGTCCCGCCGAAAGCGCGCGTGACCGCCTCGACGACCGCCCGGTCGAGGGCCTCGCTCGTCCCGTCGCCGGGTGCGGCGGCGTGGATCGCGCCCTCGACCCGGTCGAGGACGGCGACGAGCGCGTCGGCGTCGTACGCGTCCACCCGGACGGGAGCCGCCCCGGCCGCGGCGACGGACGCGGCGGACGCCTCGGACCGCACGAGCGCGGTCACCTCGTGCCCGCGGCCGCGCAGCTCGCGCAGCACGGCCGACCCGACGAACCCGGTCCCCCCGGTGAGCAGCACCTGCATGTCGTACCTCCCGTGTCGTGGCCGGTCGGCGACCGGTCCGGACGGCACGGTATCCCCCAGGTACTGGTGACTTCACCGTGCCATACTTCCCCGGTGGATACCATGGCGAGCCGACCACGCGGCGACGCCGCCGCACCCGTCTCGCGGAGCGGACCCGACGGTGGGACCGACGGCGCGCCCGACGTGTTCGCTGCCGACTGCCCGAGCAGGCTCGTCGTCGAGCGCATCGGCGACAAGTGGACGCTCCTCGTCTTCATGGCCCTGCGCCGGCGCGTCCTGCGCTTCGGCGAGCTGCGCGACCTCGTCGGCGTCGTCACACCCAAGGTCCTGACCCAGACGCTGCGCTCGCTGGAGCGCGACGGCCTGGTCCAGCGCACCGTCTACGCCGAGGTGCCGCCGCGCGTCGAGTACGCGCTCACCGACCTCGGCCGGTCGCTCCTCGGCCCCATCGACGCGATCCGTGCCTGGTCGGAGGAGAACGGCGAGCGCATCGCCGCGTCACGGGCCGCCGCGAGCGACCGGGCCGGGGCGTGAACGCCCGCCGTCGGAGCCGGCCTCGGCAGCCACGTCGGCAACCACCGCGCGACCCTCCCCTGCGCTGGTGGTCGGGACTCCTGCTCGCGGCGGTCCCGCTGGGGATCGGCGCCCTCCTGCTCCGCGCGTCGTGGGACGACCTCACCGAGGGCGAGGAGATCGTGCCCGCCGTGCTGGTGCTCACGTTCCTGCTCGCGTTCCTGCTCGGCGTCGTGTCGTTGACGGTGCGTCGGCGCCTCGGCGACCGCCTGTACGCGGTCGCGAAGGTCCTCGTCACGGGCACCGTCGCGGTCTTCTTCGGCTGGATCGTGATCGCCGGCCTGCTCGCCCCGGAGCTCGTCGCCACCGGGTCGGGAAGCGGCCGCGCCCCGAGCACGCCCCTGGCCGCGCGGATCACCGCGGTCATCGCCCTGGTCGCGTTCGGGGGTGTCGCCGTCCAGGCGCTCGTCGACCGTCGGCAGCGCCGGCGCCGCGGCCCGGGTGGCGGCGGTCGCGCGCCGCTCGGGAGCGGGAAGTTCTCGCGGGGGCGCCGCCGCTGAGGACGGGTCGGCCCCTGCGTACGGGGCGGCCGCGGGTGCGTCAGCCCTGAGGACGCAGCGCAATGACCATCGCCTCGACCGCGAGCAGCGGCGCGACGTTGCCCTCGAGCCGCTCGCGCGCGACACCGATCGCGTCCATCCGCCGCACGGTCTGCTCCGGCGTCGAGTCCTCGGCGAGCGTGCGCACCGCCTCCGCGAGCTCGACGTTGACGAGCTCGACCTCGGCCCCGAGCTGCACGACGAGCACGTCGCGGTAGAGGGACAGCAGGTCGACCATCGCGCGGTCGAGCACGTCGCGCTGGTGCCGGGTCGCGCGCCGCTTCTGGTCGGCCTCGAGGTCGCGGAGCTGGGAGCGCAGGCGGGGCGGGAGGGTCTCGCCGTCGGTGACGCCGAGCGCGCGCAGCAGCTCGGCCTTCTCGGCCGCGTCGCGCTCCTCGGTCGCGGACTTCGCCTCGGCCTGCGCGAGGTCCACGAGCTCCCCCGCGGCGAGCACGGCGTCGCCCACCCCGCGGACCCGGCGCGCGAGCGAGAGCACCGACGTCCGCCGGTCCCGGGCCCCCGCGTCGCGGGCCAGCCGGCGCGCGAGCCCGATGTGGCTCTGCGCCGCGCGGGCGGCGACGAGCGCGACGTGCTCGTCCACGCCGTCGCGCTGGACCAGCAGCCCGGCCACGGCCTCGACCGGGGGCACGCGGAGCACGACGCCACGGCACCGGGAGCGGATCGTCACGAGCACGTCCTGCGGGCTGGGCGCGCAGAGGATCCACACCGTGTGGGGAGCGGGCTCCTCGATCGCCTTGAGCAGCACGTTCGTCGTGCGCTCCGCCATGCGGTCGGCGTCCTCGACGACGATCACGCGACGTCGGCCCTGCGACGGGCTGCGGCTCGCGACCGTCACGAGGTCGCGCACCTCGTCGATCTTGATCGTCACGAGCTCGGTCGCGACGAGCGTCACGTCGGGGTGCGTCCCGGCCAGCGTCGTGCGGCACGCCTGGCAGTGCCCGCACCCGCCCTGCTCGCACTGGAGCGCGGCGGCGAACGCGCGCGCGGCGTTCGAGCGACCGGAGCCGGGCGGGCCGGTGAGCAGCCACGCGTGCGTCATCGCGGCGGGGTCGGTCGCGGCGGTGCGGAGCACCTCGACGGCCTGCTCCTGGCCGACGACGTCGTCCCAGACGGTCACGCGGCCCCGCTCCCCGTCGCCGGCCCGGCGGCGGCACCCGGCCCGAGGCCGAGACCCGGGGTGTACCCGATCGCGCTGTCGGTGTCGTCGAAGCCGTCGTCAGGCTCGGCCCCGATCGTGTCCTCCGCCTCCTCGACGACCGGCGTGAGCTCGAGCCGGGCGGCGACATCGACCCGGATCTGCGCCTGGAGGTCGTCGATCGAGGCCGAGGCGTCGAGCACGACCCAGCGCTCCGGGTCCGCCGCCGCGCGCGCGAGGAACGCCTCCCGCGTGCGGCGGTGGAACTCCGCCCCGGCGCGCTCCAGGCGGTCGTGCTGCCGGCGGATCCGCGCGGTGGCCGCCGCGGGGTCGAGGTCGAGCAGGATCGTGACGTCCGGCATGAGGTCCTGCACGGCCCAGCGCGAGATGAGCTCGACCTCGTCCGCGCCGAGCTCGCGTCCGCCCGCCTGGTACGCGACCGACGAGTCGAGGTAGCGGTCCGTGACGACGATGGCCCCGCGCTCGAGCGCTGGGCGCACCAGGCTCGCGACATGGTGCGCGCGGTCCGCGGCGTAGATGAGCGCCTCGGTGCGCGGGTCCATGTCCTGCCCGTGGAGCACCGCGGCACGCAGCTCCTTGCCGAGCTCGGTGCCGCCGGGCTCGCGCGTGAGCACGACCTCGCGCCCCGTGAGCTCGCCGAGCCACTGCCCGAGCAGGCGCGACTGGGTGGACTTGCCGACGCCGTCGCCGCCCTCGAACGAGATGAAGTACCCGGGTGCGCTCACGGCGTCCACCTTATCCGCGGCGTCGGACACAGGTGCGGCCGCGGGCTAGCCTCGGGGCATGCCCGACCCCGTTGCCGCGTCCCGCCCCCTGCCCACCCCCGGCGTCGCGTTCGCCGGACGCACGTTCGACGCCGTGCTGTTCGACATGGACGGCACGCTCATCGACTCGGTCCCGGCGGTCGACCGGAACTGGCGGCGCTGGGCCGCGGAGCACGGCCTGCCGGACCCCGAGGAGTTCCAGATCCAGCACGGCACCCCGGCGCGCACGCTCATCGCCGAGCTCCTGCCGGAGGACCGGGTCGAGTCGGCGTACGAGCGCATCCACGCGCTCGAGCTCGAGGACAACGAGGGCGTGACCATCCTGCCCGGGACGCGCGACGCGCTGTCCGTCCTCCCGCCCGCGCGGCAGGCGATCGTCACGTCCTGCACGCGTCCGCTCGCCGCGGCACGCATGACGGCGTCAGGTCTCGCCGCGCCGTCGGTCGTGGTGACGGCCGACGACGTCGCCCGGGGCAAGCCCGACCCGGACCCGTTCCTGCTCGGGGCGGAGCGGCTGGGCGTGGACCCGGCACGGTGCCTCGTCGTCGAGGACGCTCCGGCGGGTATCGCCGCGGCGCGTGCGGCGGGCTGCGCGACGCTCGCCGTGACCGGCACCCACTCGGCCGCCGAGCTCGCGGAGGCCTCCCCCGCGCCCGACGCCCTGGCGACCGGGCTCGCGGCGGTCCGCTTCGTCGTCGGGCCCGACGGCGTCCGCGTCACCGACGCCTGACCACCCCGCCGACCACGGGGTCGCCTCCCGTCCTCGTCACCTGACGGGCCAGAACCGCATGCTCGGCAGGCAGCAGACGCGTGGTCGTCAGTAGACGCCCGCGCGCAGCGCGGCGGCGACGACCTTGGACGCCGCGGCGTGCACCTCGGCGAGCTCGTCGAGGCCGAGCCCCGTGGCCGCGACGATCGACGGCGGGATGCGCTCCGCGTCGCGGCGGCGCGCGCGACCCTCGGCGGTGAGGGTCACGCGGACCTGGCGACCGTCGTCGGGCGAGCGTGATCGGCGCACGTACCCGAGCGCCTCGAGCCGCTTGAGGAGCGGCGAGAGCGTCCCGGCGTCGAGGTGCAGGCGCGCGGCGAGGTCGCCGACGGTCGACGTCGTGCCCGCCGCGTCGTCCTGCCAGAGCGCGAGGAGCACGAGGTACTGCGGGTGCGTGATGCCGAGCGGCTCGAGCAGGGGGCGGTACAGCGCGACCATCCCGCGCGCCCCCGCCGAGAGGGCGAAGCAGACCTGCGCCTCGAGCGCGAGGGGGTCGGCGAACAGCGTGCCCGCGCCGCCCCGCGCGACCGTCCCGTCGACCTCGTCACCTGCCATGGCGCCATGGTACCGAGGATCGCGCTATTCTTGGTACACCAATGATTGGTGCACCAATTATCTGACGAGACCCTGCAGCGGAGGACACCGTGGCGCGGAAGAACGACAGGCGCACGCTCGGCATGCGCATCACCGAGGGCTTCCTCCCGATCTTCGGCCCCGCCCAGGTCGGGCGCCAGGACGCCGACGGCCGCGGCGTCTCCGACGCGGAACGCGAGCGCGACCAGGAGCTGAAGACCCGCTTCGAGCGCGTGACGGGCCCCGACGGCCGCAGCTACGTCGTCGAGCACACCGACTGACCCGCCCGCGAGGTCGACCCGAGCGCCGCCAGATCGACCCTCCGTGGGCCGATCTCGAACGCTCGGGTCGATCTCGCGGCGGACGGGCTCACTCCCCCGGGTACACGACCCCGATCTGGCGGCGCACCTCGTCGAGCGTCCGCATGACCTCGAGCGTCGAGTCCCACGACATGCGCGGGCTCTGCGTCTCGCCCGCGGCGACACGGCGCGCGACCTCGGCCGCCTGGTACTGCTTGCCCTCGCCCGTGAAGCCGTCGTAGTACCAGGACGCGCCGTCGTGCCGGATCACGCGGAACGACGTCGGCGCGTAGAAGTTCCCCTCGACCTCGATGCGCCCCGCGGTGCCCGAGATCACGGCGGCCGTCGCGGTGCGCGACCACAGCGTCGTCGAGAGCGTCGCCTGAGTGTCGCCGTAGCCCAGCACGACGCTCACCTGGCCGTCCACGCCCGTCTCCGTGAGCGAGCCCACCGCGGTGACCGACGACGGCACGCCCAGCAGGTCGTGCGCGAACGACACCGGGTACACGCCCAGGTCGAGCAGCGCGCCGCCCGCGAGCTCGGGCGCGTAGAGGCGGTGCGCCGGGTCGAACGCGAACCACTGCCCGTGGTCGGCGCTGAGGTTGACGACGTCGCCGATCTCCCCGCGCGCGATCACCCCGCGCAGCGCGGCGACGTGCGGCAGGAACCGCGTCCACATGGCCTCCATGACGAAGACGCCGGCCTCCCGCGCGGCGTCGAGCACCTCGACCGCCTCGGCCTCGTTGCGCGTGAACGCCTTCTCGACGAGCACGTGCTTGCCCGCGCGGATCGCGAGCAGCGCGTGCTCGTGGTGGTGCGAGTGCGGCGTCGCGACGTAGACGACGTCGACCTGCGGGTCCTCGACGAGCTCCTGGTAGCCGTGGTGCGTCGTCGGGACGCCGTGCGCGGTCGCGAAGCGCTCGGCGCGCACGCGGTCGCGGGACCCGACCGACGCGACGCGGCCCTGGGTGTGCAGGCGCACGGCGTCCGCGAACGACGACGCGATGCCGCCCGCGCCGAGGATCCCCCACCGGATCGGGGGTGCGCTGCGCGGGTCGGGGACCGTGCCGGTGACGTCGGCGGACAGGTCGGGGACGGGGTGGACGGCGGACCGGGCGGACTGCTCGGCGGGCGTCGGGGCGACGGTGCTCATGGGTCCACGCTATCCCGGTGGAATCGCTCCCACGGGCTTGCGTCCACCGATCGTCGCGCCGCGTGGCGCCCCACGACACCGCATCTCCCCCGCGCGGGTGGTGCGGCGTGCGGCACGCCGCGCCACGATGGGGACCATGACGTCCCCCGCGCCCCGGACCGACGCGCCGACCGACACCCCGGACACGCCCGAGGCGCGCGCGAGCGCCCGCGAGCTCGTCAAGGTCTACGGGTCCGGCACGACGGCGGTGCGCGCCCTCGACGGCGTCGACGTCGACTTCGCGCGCGGGCGGCTCACCGCGATCATGGGTCCGTCCGGCTCCGGGAAGTCGACGCTCATGCACTGCCTGGCGGGACTGGACTCGCCGACGTCCGGCAGCGTCGTGATCGACGGCCAGGAGATCAGCCGCCTCTCGCAGCGCCGGCTCACGGCCCTGCGCCGCACGCGCGTCGGGTTCGTCTTCCAGGCCTACAACCTCGTGCCGACGCTCACCGCGGCGGAGAACATCACGCTGCCGCTCGACATCGCGCGGTCACCCGTGGACCGGGCGTGGTTCGACGAGGTCGTCGACTCCGTCGGGCTGCGCGACCGCCTGCACCACCGACCGTCCGAGCTCTCCGGCGGGCAGCAGCAGCGCGTCGCGTGCGCGCGAGCGCTCGTCTCGCGCCCGTCGATCGTGTTCGCCGACGAGCCGACCGGAAACCTCGACTCGCGCTCGGCCGGCGAGGTGCTCGCGTTCCTGCGCCGTTCCGTCGACGAGCTCGACCAGACCGTCGTCATGGTCACGCACGACCCGCGCGCGGCGTCGTTCGCGCACCGCGTGGTGTTCCTCGCCGACGGCCGCCTCGTGGGCGAGCTCCACGACCCGTCGCAGCAGGACATCCTCGACGCGCTCGCGCTCGCGGCGGACGACGACGGCCCACCGGCCGGCTCGGCCGCGGGACCCGGCACACCGGCGGGGCCGGCGGCGCCCGTCGGGCGGCACGCCGCCCCGGTCGACCCGGCATGATCCGCGTCGCGCTGCGGGGCGTGCGCGCGCACGTCGTGCGGTTCGTGCTCTCGGTGCTCGCCGTGACGCTCGGCGTCGCGTTCGTCGTGGGCACGTTCGCGTTCCGCGGCATGCTCTCCTCCACGTTCGACGACATCATCGCGACGACGCTCACCGCCGACGTCTACGTGCGCGGGTCGCAGGAGGTCACCGGGGACGCGGCCGGTCCGGGTGGCGGGGGCGGCGGGGGCGGTAACGGGTTCGCGGGCGACCGCACGCTCGTCCCGGCCGACCTCGCCGCGGACGTCGAGGCGGTCGACGGCGTCGCGCGCGCCGTGCCGGACGTGTCCGGGCCCGTGGTCCTCGTCGCGGCCGACGGGACCGCCGTCGTGACGACCGGCCCGCCCAGCACCGCGTTCTCGATCGACCCCGAGGACCCGAGCCTCACGCTGCTCGACGGCGCCTGGCCGGCCGCGGGCGAGATCGTGCTCGAGCAGAGCGCGGCGGAGACGGCCGGGCTGACGACGGGCGACGAGACGACGGTCGTGCTGGGCGGCGAGCCGACGCCCGTGACCGTGTCCGGGGTCTTCGGGATCGAGGCCGCCGCGGCGGGCGCGGTGCTCGTCGGGATCGACAGCGAGACCGCCCGCGAGGCGTACGCGCCCGACGGCATGGTGCCGCAGCTCTCGGTCTGGTCGTCGCAGACGTCGGGCGACGTCGACGAGGACGCGCTCGCGGAGCGCGTCGGGGACGTGCTGCCCGACGGCGCGGAGGCCGTGACGGGTGAGCAGGCGCGCGCCGAGGCGAGCGAGGCCGTCGAGGAGGTGCTCGGTTTCGTCGAGACGTTCCTCCTCGTCTTCGCCGCGATCGCGCTGTTCGTCGGGGCCTTCATCATCGCGAACACGTTCGCGATGTCGGTGCGCGAGCGCCTGCGCGAGCTCGCGCTCCTGCGCGCGCTCGGCGCGTCGCCGGGCCAGGTGTTCACGTCGGTCCTGGTGCAGGCGCTCGTCGTCGGGCTCGTGGGCGGCGGGCTCGGCGTGCTCGCCGGCGCCGGGCTGGTGCGCGTGATCCGCTGGGGCCTCGCGCTCGCCGGGATGGAGTTCTCGGGCCGCGTCCCGCTCGGCGCGCCGCAGGTCGTCGCCGCGGTCGGGCTGGGGGCGGTCGTCAGCGTGCTCGCGGCCGTCCTGCCCGCGCGACGCGCCGCCGCGATCCCGCCGGTCCAGGCGATGCGCGACGACGTCGCCCCGGACCGCGGGACCGGCGTCCGGGCCGTGGGCGGGATCGTGCTCGTCGCCCTGGGCGCCGGGGTCCTGTGGCTCGCGGCGTTCCTCGGGTCGTCGGTCGCCGACGCCCCGACCGGCTGGGCGTGGGTCGACGACCTGAGCCCGCGCCTGCTGCTCGGCGTCGGCGCGGGGCTCGTGCTCGTCGGCGTGCTCGTCGGGTCCCCGGCCGTCGCGCGCGGCGTGCTCACCGTGCTCGCGTGGCCGCTCGTCGTGGCGCTGCGCCCACTCGGGCGCCTCGCGCGCGGCAACGTGACGCGCAACCCGCGCCGCACGGCGAGCACCGCCGGCGCCCTGCTCATCGGCATGGCGCTCGTGTCCGTCACGGGCGTCATCGCCGCCTCGACCCAGGCGTCCGTGCGCAGCATCGTCGAGAACGAGGTGCGGGCCGACCTCGTCGTCGACTCCGCGACGCTCGTCGTCCCCGAGGGCGCCGTCGAGGCGGTGACCGCGACCCCGGGCGCCGCCGTCGTCGACACCGTGCGGCTCGGGCTGGCGCCCGTCGCGACCGTCAGCGCCTCCGGTGGCGGGTCGTCCGGGTCTGACGACGGGTCGGGCGGCGGCGAGGCCCGCGGGACGGACGTCGCCGGCCTGCCCGCAGGCTTCTTCGACACCGCCCTCGACCCCCTGGCGCTCGCGGGCGACCCGACGGCGACGCTCGAGGCGGGGGATGTCGTGGTGCACCGACGCACCGCGCGCGAGCGCGGCTGGGAGGTCGGCGACACGCTCCGCCTCGGCGAGGGCGCCGCCGCGGTCGAGGCGCGTGTCGGCGCGGTGATCGACAGCCAGCTCGTCGGCACCGGGATCCTCGTGCGCGACGACGTGTTCGACGCCGTCGTGCCCGCCGCGCAGGCGAGCGTCCGGATCGTCTACGTGTCGGCGGCGGAGGGGGCGACGCCGGCGGAGGTCGAGGAGCTGCGCGCGGCGCTGACGACCGCCGTCGAGCCGTTCCTCGTCGTCACCGTGCTCGACCGGGAGGACACGGCGTCCGCGTTCGCCGACCAGGTGAACCAGGTGCTCGTCATCCTCTACGCGCTGCTCGCCCTGTCGATCGTCATCGCGCTGCTCGGCATCGTCAACACGCTCGCCCTGTCGATCATCGAGCGCACGCGCGAGATCGGGCTGCTGCGCGCCGTCGGGCTCGGGCGGCTCCAGCTCGCCGGCGTCATCGCGATCGAGTCGGTGCTCACGGCGGTCTACGGCACCGTGCTGGGCGTCGCGACGGGC
Organism: Cellulosimicrobium sp. E-16; assembly: GCF_049913115.1. Classification (NCBI taxonomy): domain Bacteria; kingdom Bacillati; phylum Actinomycetota; class Actinomycetes; order Micrococcales; family Promicromonosporaceae; genus Cellulosimicrobium; species Cellulosimicrobium sp. E-16. Next base: position 892,373 of record NZ_CP183974.1, on the reverse strand, counting down.
ATCGGGATCGGCGCGGCCCTGCCCGGCGTGCTCGCGGACGAGGGCCTGAGCACGCTCGCCGTCCCGTGGGGCCAGGTGCTCGCGATCCTCGGCGTCGCCGTGGTGATCGGCCTCGTCGCGAGCGTCTGGCCCGCGATCCGCGCCGCCCGCCTCCCGGTCCTCGACGCCGTCACGGTCGACTGACCCGGTTCTCCGCTGAGTGCATGAAATAGTCGCGCTCCGGGTACCCGAACGCGACTATTTCATGCACTCACGGGGCCGGGGGAGGGGGCCGGGGTGCGGTAGCGGCGGAGCGGGGCGTTGCGCCACGCGACGAGCCCGACGACGGCGCTGGCCGCCAGGCCGCCCACCGCCAGCGCGACCGGGGCGGACGTGAGCGACGCCAGCACGCCGCCGCGGAAGTTGCCGACCTCCGGGCCCGCGACACCGACGACGTGCTCGACCGACGACACGCGCCCGCGGAACTCGTCCGGTGTCTCCAGCTGGACGAGCGCACCACGGGTCACGACGCTCACCGTGTCGGCAGCGCCCGCCACCGCGAGGCACGCGAGCGCGAGCCACAGCGGCCCGGCGAGCCCGAACCCCGCCAGCGCGACGCCCCACGTCGCTGCCGCGGCGAGCTGGAGCGCGCCTGCCCGCGGCGCGCGGGTCACCGCACCCGAGAGCAGGCCCGCCCCGATGCCACCCACGGCGACGGCGGACAGGAACAGACCGAGCGTGCGCGGGTCGCCGTCGAACCGGAGCTCGTTGACGAGCGGGAAGAGCGAGATCGGCATCGCGAGCACGGTCGCCGCGACGTCGGTCGCGAACGAGCCGCGCAGCGTCGGCTTGCGCCACACGATCCACCACCCGCCCGCGGCGGCACGACGGCGCGGCGCAGGCGCGGCGGTCGGCACGCCCGTCGCCGGGGCCGCGCTCGCTGCCTCCGCCCCCAGCGCACGGTCGCCGTCGGGTGCCCCGACCGGCACGGCGGCTTCCACGGCGTCGGACGACGCCGAAGGCGTCGCCGGAACGCCACCCGGCGGGAGCGGCGGGAGGCGCACAAGCCCGAGCAGCGCGACGACCGCTGCCACGGCCTGCAGCCCGTACGCCGCCGGGAGGTCCCAGCGTGCGAGCACCAGGCCGGCGAGAGCGGGGCCCACGAGCATCGCGACCTGGAACGCGAGGTTCTGGAGCGCGAGGCCCGCGGCGACCTGGTCGGGCGGGAGCAGGCGCGGCGGCACCGTGCGCCGGGCCGGGGAGCCCAGCGCGTTGCACGCGGCGCCGAGGCTCACGAGCCCGAGGAGCACCCACACGGACCGGTTCCCCGCGAGCGCCTGCGCGGCCAGCCCGACCGCGGCGAGCACCTGCCCGGCCGCGGCGAGCCGCATGATCGTGCGCCGGTCGTGCACGTCGGCGAGATGACCGCCGACGAGCCCGAGCGTCAGGAGCGGGACGGCCGTGGCGAGGCCGATCGTTCCCGTCCACAGCGGGCTGTGCGTGAGCTCCCAGACCTGGAGCAGCACGGCGACGGTGGCGACCTGGAACCCCAGCCCGCCGACGGCGGACCCGGCCCAGAGGTCGCGGTACGCGCGGCTGGATCGCAGGGGGCGGACGTCGAGGACGTGGTGGCGCACCTCAGCGGTCCTCAGGCGGAGCCGCGTCGGGGTCGGGCTCGGTGGGCCCGGCGGGCAGCGGGTATCCCGCCGCGTCGAGTCGCTCCACGAGGCGGTCGCGCAGCGAGCGGCGCGCGAGGACGCGCTCGAGCTCGACCACGACGGCGCTCAACGCGTGCGGCAGCTCGTCGTCGATCTCGGCGACGGACTCCTCGGTCGCGCGCCACTCCGCCTCCAGGAGCGGGACGAGCCCGCGAGCCTTCTCGGTGAGCGCGACCCGCCGCGTCCGGGCGTCCGGGCCGGGCTCGGTCTCGACCAGTCCCTCGCGCCGCATCGCCGTGACGGTCTGGCTCATCGCCGAGTGCGTCCGCCCGAGCGACTCCGCGAGCTCACGGATGGTCAGCGGGCCGGTGTGCGCGAGCCGGATCAGCGGGTAGACGAACCGCGACCGCACGCCCTCGATGCCGCGGTCGGTGTAGACCGTGCCGATCTCGTCGTCGAGCCGCCGCAGCAACGCGTGCAGGGCGTCCCAGCGCCCGGGCACGGTCGTCGGGTCGATTGATGTCATAGCACTGTTATAACAGCACTCATGCATTCCCGCGACGACCTGTCCACGAACCCGGGGCCTGCTGCGCGCGGTGCGCGAGCCCCACGCGCGCACCGTCCTGGTGAACATGGTCGTGACGGGGTGTCGTCACCGTCGCCCTGCTCGCTCGCTGACCCGGCCGGGACCAAGGTCACGCGACCTGGCGCCCCGGTGGTGGTCGCCTGGGTCGCGTGACACGGTGGGGATGGCCGGCGGGCACCGGCCTCGCACGGCTGCGGCGCGCCCGACGGCGACCCACCGACTCCACAGGAGGCCACGATGTCCGAGGTTCCCGTCCGCACCCTCATCAGCCCGCTGCGCTACGTCCAGGCCCGCGGTGCGCTCACGCGGCTCGGCGAGTTCGTCCGGCCGATCGGCACGAAGCCGGTGCTCGTCGCCGACGACGTCGTGTGGGGCATCGTCCAGGACACGGTCGCCGTGTCCTTCCAGGAACAAGACCTCCCCCGCCACCGCACCGGGTTCGGCACGTACGCCACCGCCGCGGAGGTCGACCGGCTCGCGCGCGAGATCGACGAGCTCGGCGCCGACGTGATCGTCGGCATCGGCGGCGGCTCGACCATCGACGCGGTGAAGGCGGCGGGCCACCTGCGCGGCATCCGCTGGGTCTCCGTGCCGACGGTCGCGTCCACCGACGCCCCGTGCTCCGCCCTGTCCGTCATCTACACCGAGGACGGCGCGTTCGAGGAGTACCGGTTCTTCCCGCACAACCCGGACCTCGTGCTCGTCGACACGGGCCTCGTCGCGAACGCTCCCGTGAAGTTCCTCGTCGCCGGCGTCGGCGACGCGCTCGCGACATGGATCGAGGCACGCGCCGTCGCCGAGGCGAACGCGTCGACCATGGCCGGTGGTCTTCCCCTCGTCACGGGCACGGCGCTCGCGCAGCTCTCGTGGGACATCCTGTGGGAGAACGCGCTGCCCGCGATCGACGCCGTCGCGAACCACCTCGTGACGCCCGCCGTCGAGAAGGTCGTCGAGGCGAACACGCTCCTGTCCGGGCTGGGCTTCGAGTCCGGCGGCCTCGCGGCGGCGCACGCCATCCACAACGGCCTCACCGCCGCGCCCCAGACGCACGGGCTCACGCACGGCCAGAAGGTGAACATCGGCTCCGTGACGCAGCTCGTCCTGGAGGGCGCGCCGACCGAGGAGATCGAGGAGTTCGTGCGCTTCACGACGCGCGTCGGTCTGCCGAACACGCTCACCGAGATCGGCCTGACCGCCGACGACGTGCACGACCTCACGCGCGTCGCGGAAGCCGCCACCGCGGAGGGCGAGACGATCCACGCCATGCCGTTCCCCGTGCGCGTGCCCGAGCTCGTCGACGCCCTGCGCTCCATCGAGGGCTTCTCCCGCCGCGTCCGCGCCGAGGCCGGCCTCCCCGAGCCGGTCAAGCACGCCGCGCACTGACGCGCGCCCTCGGGCCGGAGCCCTGCCGTCGCAGCGGGAGCCCGGCCCAGGGCGTCCGACCAGGCGGTCCCGGCCCCTCGACCAGGTGGTGGTGGCGTGTCCGGTCGCCCGGACGAGCCACGACCACCGGTTCGGCGGGAAGGCTGCTACTTCTTGGCGGCGGTCTTCTTCGCGGCGGGCTTGCGCGCCGTCGTGCGCTTCTTGGCCGGCCCCTGGGCGCGCTTCTCGGCGAGCAGCTCGATCGCGCGCTCGGGCGTGATCGACTCGGGCGTGACGTCGCGCGGGAGGGTGCGGTTGGTCTCACCGTCCGTCACGTACGCGCCGAACCGGCCGTCCTTGACGACGATCGGCTTGCCGCTGTTCGGGTCGTCGCCGAGCTCGCGCAGGGGCGGGGTCGCCGCGCGCTGGCCGCGGCCGCGCTTGGGCTGCTTGTAGAGCTCGATCGCCTCGTCGAGGGTGACGGTGAACATCGACTCCTCGTCGGGCAGCGAGCGCGAGTCGGTGCCCTTCTTGAGGTACGGGCCGTAGCGGCCGTTCTGCGCCGTGATCTCCTCGCCGGACTCGGGGTCGGTCCCGACGACGCGCGGCAGCGACAGCAGGCGCAGCGCGTCGTCGATCGTGATCGTGTCGAGCGTCTGCGTCTTGAGCAGCGACGCGGTGCGCGGCTTGGGCTGCGCCGCCTTGGCCTTCTTCTGCGCGGCGGCGGACAGGCTCGTGTCGACGGGCGGGAGGTCGAGCACCTCGGTGACGTACGGGCCGTAGCGGCCCGCCTTGGCGACGATCTCGTTGCCCGACACGGGGTCGGTGCCGAGCACCTTGCCGTCGTCCGCGCCGGCCGCGAGGAGCTCGCGCGCCTTGGCGACGGTCAGCTCGTCGGGGGCGACGTCGTCGGGCACCGACGCGCGCGGCGGGTTCTCGCCCTCCTTGACCGGGACGGACAGGTCTTCCACGTACGGCCCGTAGCGCCCGACCCGCAGCTGGATGCCCTCGCCGATCGGCACCGAGTTGATGCCGCGCGCGTCGATGTCGCCGAGGTTCGCGACGAGGTCGCGCAGGCCCTCGGCGTCCTCCCCCTTCGCGGCGTCGCCGAAGTAGAACTCCGTGAGCCACGCGACGCGGTCGCGGCGCCCGGCCGCGATCTCGTCGAGGTCTGCCTCCATGCGCGCGGTGAAGTCGTAGTCGACGAGGCGGTCGAAGTGCTCCTCGAGCAGCCGCACGACGGCGAACGCGAGCCAGCTCGGCACGAGCGCCTGCCCGCGCGAGAGCACGTACCCGCGGTCCTGGATCGTCGAGATCGTCGAGGCGTACGTCGACGGCCGCCCGATCCCGAGCTCCTCGAGCGCCTTGACGAGGCTCGCCTCGGTGTACCGGGGCGGCGCGGAGGTGGAGTGCCCGTCGGCGGTGAGGTCGTCGGCGCGCAGGGCGTCGCCCTCGCTCATCTGCGGCAGGCGTGCCTCGTCGCCGCCCTTGGCCCCGACGACGGGCGCGTCCTCGGCGTACCGGTCGACGTCCGAGCTCTCCTCGTACGCGGCGAGGAAGCCGCGGAACGTGATGACGGTGCCCGACGCGGCGAACACCGCGTCGCGACCCGCGACGTCGCCCGCGGCGGCCGAGAGGGTCGCGCCGAGGCGCACGGACGCCGTCGATCCCTTGGCGTCGGCCATCTGCGACGCGACCGTGCGCTTCCACACGAGCTCGTAGAGCTTGAACTGGTCGTCGCTCAGCTCGCGCTTGACCTGCGCGGGCGTGCGGAACGAGTCGCCCGCGGGGCGGATGGCCTCGTGCGCCTCCTGGGCGCCCTGGTTCTTCGCGGCGTAGACGCGCGGCTTCTCGGGGACGAACTCGGGGCCGTACAGCTCGGCGGCCTGGCGCCGGGCCGCCGTGGTGGCCTCGGCCGAGAGCGACGGCGAGTCCGTACGCATGTACGTGATGTAGCCGTTCTCGTACAGCGACTGCGCCGTGCGCATGGCCTGGCGCGACGACATGCGGAGCTTGCGGCTCGCCTCCTGCTGGAGGGTCGACGTCGTGAACGGCGCCGCCGGGCGGCGCGTGTACGGCTTGGTGTCCAGCGAGCGGACGGCGAACGCGGCGTCCGCGAGTCCGGCCACGACGGCGCCGGCCGTCGCCTCGTCGAGGTGCGCGACGCCGTCGCGCACCGCCGCGGCCTTGAGCTGCCCCCGGTCGTCGAAGTCGCGGCCCGACGCGACGCGCGCGTCGCCGACCTGCACGAGCCGGGCGCCGAACGCCTTCCCGGCGTCGGCGGCGGACGCGTCCGCGTGCTCGAAAGTTCCCGTGACGTCCCAGTACTCGGCGGCGACGAACGCCATGCGCTCGCGCTCGCGCTCGACCACGAGGCGCGTCGCGACCGACTGCACGCGACCTGCCGAGAGGCCCTGCGCGATCTTGCGCCACAGCACCGGCGAGACCTCGTAGCCGTAGAGACGGTCGAGGATGCGCCGCGTCTCCTGGGCGTCGACGAGGTGCTCGTCGAGGTCGCGCGTGTTCTGGAGCGCCCGCTGGATGGCCTCGCGCGTGATCTCGTGGAAGACCATCCGCTTGACCGGGACCTTGGGCTTGAGCGCCTCGAGGAGGTGCCAGGCGATGGCCTCGCCCTCGCGGTCCTCATCGGTCGCGAGGTAGAGCTCGTCGGCGTCCTTGAGCGCACGCTTGAGCTCGGCGACCTTCTTCTTCTTGTCCGCGTAGACCTCGTAGTAGGGGTCGAACCCGTGGTCGACGTCGACCGCGAACTTCCCGTACGGGCCCTTCTTCATGTCCGCGGGCAGCTCGGACGGCTGCGGCAGGTCGCGGATGTGCCCGACGCTCGCCTCGACCTCGTAGTCGTCGCCGAGGTAGCCCTGGATCTTGCGAGCCTTGGCGGGCGACTCGACGATCACGAGCTTGCGTGGCATCCGATCCTGCTTTCGTCCGTGCGTACGTGTCCGTGGCGGGCGCTCCCCGCCCGACGGCGGCCGGGCACCACCCGGGGCGCGCCCGGTGCGTCGTGGTGCCGCGAGGACGACCCTCCGGTCGTCCGCCGTGGCAGCCTACGACGTTACGCCAATCGCGCCAGCCGCACCCTACCGCCGAACCGGGCGGGCGTCCGGGCGGGCTGTGGACTGGCGGACGAGGAGCAGGACGGCGAACGCCGCGGCGGTCACCGCGAGCACTCCCGCCACCCCGCCGGCGTACGCGGTGACCTCCTGCGCGGCCGTCGTGTCCCACGTCGCGGGCGTCGCCCGCAGCGCGAGCGCCGCCGCCGCACCGGCCGCGCCCGCACCGAGGAGGAGCAGCACGGCCATGACGGTCGAGCCCGGCGACGCTCCGGCGCCCGGGTCGAGCGCGGAACGCGGCGTGAAGGCGCACACGAGCGCGGCCCACGCCAGGACGACGAGCACCGCGGCGACGACGTCGCTCGGCCGGTGCCACTGCCCGACGAGCGTCGAGACCCCGGTCGCGGCCGTGTACGCGCCGCCGAGGACCGCCACGAGCGGACGGGCCGCGCGCGGCACGACGAGCAGCAGTGCCGCGGCGACCGACCCGGCGACGGTGGTGTGGCCGCTGGGCAGCGAGTTCTCCCAGTGCCAGCCGCCGATGAGCTCCTCGCGGCCGAGGAGCGAGTGCTTGACGAGCTGCGTCGTGACGTTCGCCCCCACGACGAGGAACGCCACCTGCACGGCGAGGCCCCAGCGGCGGCGCAGGAGCGCGATGCCCATGGCGGCGCCGAGCCCGCCGACGACGAACGCGACCGAGACCGTGTCCAGGACCGGCTCGGCCACCGCCCAGAGCTCGCCCTGGCCGGTGACGGCGCCGTCGAACGCGGCACGCTCCAGCATCTGCCCGGCGAAGGTGTCGACGAAGAACCGCCACACGAGCCACGCGCCGGCGACGGCGAGCACTGCGACGACGGCGGCGACGACCCGCGACACGGTGCTCGGACCGTCCGCCTCGACGGTCGGGAGGGGGCGGGGAGCCGGCTGCGGCGCCGGCGGGTACGTCGCCCCGGGCGGGTACGGGCCGGCCGGCGGGTACGGGGCCGGAGGGGGCGGGGCGACCGGCGGGTACGGGGCGCCGGAGGGCGTGGGCGGCAGCACCGGCGGCGTCGCCGGGAGCGGTCGCGTACCCGACCCGCCGCTGGTCGGCAGCGGCCGGGTCGGGGCGTGGTCGGCAGGCATCCCTCCACGGTAGAGGACGCGTGTGTGCGTTCGGGGAAGACGGCGGGAAGAGCCTCCGTGCGCTACTCCCCCGCGCTGGGCACGAGCCGCGTGAGGATGAGCGACGCGGCCGGGCTCGTCGGCTGCGGCGACGCGTACGGGTCGGCGTCCGACGGGAAGCCGGTGTACGCGACGGTCGAGTACTGGGCGGCCGTCGGCCGGCCGAGGAGCGGGATCGCCGGGACCTGCTCCACGTAGACGTGCTGGATCGTGGCCAGCGCCGCGGCGCGTTCCGCCTCGTCGGTCGAGGACGCGTACGCCTGGAACGCGGCGTCGGCCTCGGCGTCCTGGAACCGGCCGAAGTTGGCGTCGGCACTGGTGCCCAGCGGTCGCAGGTGGGCGCCGTTCATCTGGCTGGAGTACGTGTCCCAGGGCGTCGCGCCGCCGTCGGTCCAGTGCATCGACGCCTGGAAGTCGCCCGTGCCGATCTTGTCGAACCACTCGGCCTCGTCCTGCCCCTCCACGGTCGCGACGATGCCGAGCCGCGCGGCCGCCTCCTTCACGGCCTCGAGCTCCCACATGTAGTCGGTCCACCCGGAGGGGTTCGTGAGCGTGAACGTGACGGGCGTGCCCTCCTCGTCCTGGAGGACACCGTCCACCAGCTCGTAGCCCGCGTCCTCGAGGATCGCGGTGGCACCGGGGACGTCGACCGTGAGGGCCCGGTCGGCGAGCTCGGGAGCGACGAACGGGTCGCCGGCCGGCAGCGGCAGCCCGGTCGCGCTGCGCAGCGGGGGCCAGACGCCGGAGGTGGCGGAGTTCGAGATGCTCTCACGGTCGAGCACGGCGTTCAGCGCGCGCCGCACGGCGACGTCGTCGAACGGCGGCACCTGCGTGTTGAGGAAGAGCGCGTCGATCGCCAGACCGGTCGGGGCGAACTGGTGGAGGTGGTCGGGGTCGGCGGCGAGGTAGACCCTCTCGTAGCCGGGGATGTACGCCCAGCCCCACTGCACCTCGCCGCTCACGTACGCCGCCGTGAGCGAGTCGTTGTCCGGGTACGCGACGTACCGCAGCTCGGGGACGGCGAGGGGCCCGCCCCAGTAGTCGTCGCGGGCCGCGAGGGTGACGCCGTCGGGCGCGAACTCCTCCAGGACGTACGGTCCCGTGCCGACGGGGTCGACGTTCGGGTCTTCGAGGAGCGCCTCGGCGGGACGATCGGCCCACACGTGCTCGGGCACGACGAACGTGTTGATCGCCTTCGTGCGGTTGACGTACTGGCCGCTCCCGAACGTCACGACGACGTCCCGCCCCTCGACGTGGACGTCCTCGTACGGGAGCAGGTCGGGGTTGAGCGCGGGGTCGTCCCTGCGGAGCGTGAACGTGAAGGCGACGTCGTCGGGCGTGAGGGGTTCGCCGTCGGACCAGAGCACGCCCTCGCGCACCGTGACCCGCAGCTCCGTGTAGCCCGCGTCCCAGGACCAGGCGCTCGCCAGCCAGGGGGTCGGGTCCTGGGCGGGGTCGACGAGGTTGACCTGCGCGAGCGGCTCGTAGAGGACGTTCGCGTACCCGAGCTTCTGCGCGGCGGAGGCGCTGTCGAAGGGGTTGTTGTCCTCCTCGTCCACCGAGTTGGGCATCCCGATCGTCAGCACGGTGGGGACCGCCTCGGGCGTCGGCTCCTGGGCCGGGCCCCCGAGGCCGCAGGCCGAGACGACGAGCACGGCGGGGACGGTGAGGGAGGCGACGACGGCCGCGCGACGGACCGTGGCGCGGACGGTACGGCGGGCGGAAGTGCGAGTGGTCACGCGGGGCTCCTCGGCGAGTCCGTGATCTGCGGCGACGCCGGGCGCTCCGTCGCCCTCGACGCCATTCCGGAGGCGATTCAACCACACATTACTGACTCGTAAGTAAGAGAAACTCGGTCACAGTATGGTTACCGTCATGACCGACGCCACCCCCGCGCGGAGCGCCACCGACGCCGCCCCCGCACGGACGCCCCGCCCCCGCCGCACGCGACCGGCGACGCTCGAGCGCCGCGAGGAGATCCTGCGCGCGGCGATGCGCGTGTTCGGGTCCAAGGGCTACCACCAGGGTTCGCTCGCCGAGGTCGCCGAGCAGGTGGGCATCACCCACGCCGGGGTGCTGCACCACTTCGGCTCCAAGGACCGCCTGCTCACCGAGGTCCTGGAGTTCCGGGACCGCGTCGACGTCGAGCACCTCGAGGGACAGCACATCCCGGGCGGGCTCGACCTCTTCCGGCACCTCGTCAAGACCGCCGCGATCAACGCCGAGCGGCCCGGGATCGTCCAGGCCTACACCGTGCTCACGGGCGAGGCCGTCACCGACGGCCACCCGGCCAGCGCCTGGGTCACCGAGCGCTTCACCGGGCTGCGCGCCGACATCGCGGGCGCGCTGCGCGAGGTGATCGAGGAGCGCCGCGCCGCGGGCGACACCGACACGGACTACGAGCTCACCGACGCCGCGCTCGATCTCGCCGCGTCCACGATCATCGGCGCGATGGACGGCCTCCAGATCCAGTGGCTCCTCGACCCCGACGCCGTGGACCTCGCCGAGTCGACCGCGTTCGCGATCGAGGCGATCCTCGCCGCGACCCTCGCCGGGGCCCGGCGACCGCGCCCGCTCGACTGACGCCCCGCCGTCGGGTCGCGCCGCACCACGGTTCTACCTCGACCCACCACGGCTCTCCCTCGGCGGACCAGGGCTCTACCTCGCGGCGGGCTCGGGTTCCGGCGCTGTCGTGACGTCCGTTGCCGACGGCGGCGCCTCGCCCGCCGTGCGACCGTCGCGGTACGCGGCGATCGACAGCGTCCGCAGGCGTGACGACCGGCCCGACGGGTTGTCCACGAACCCGACGGCCGAGATGTATGGCTCGATGACGTGGATCTTCTGCAACGGCGTGACGATGAGCAGCTGGAGCCCCAGGCGGCGGAACAGCTCGAGCGCGAACCGGGTCGACTCGTCCGACCCCCGGCCGAACGCCTCGTCGATGACGACGAACCGGAACGCCGTCGAGCGCACCGCGCCCCAGTCGAGCTTGAACTGGTAGGCGAGCGACGCCGCGAGCACCGTGTACGCGAGCTTCTCCTTCTGGCCACCCGACTTGCCGCCCGAGTCGGAGTAGTGCTCGTGCTCGGAGTCGTCGGCGCGCGAGCGCTCCGACGCGGAGAGCACGAACCAGTTGCGCACGTCCGTGACGCGCCGGCGCCAGGCCTCGTCGAGATCGGTCATGCCCTCGCGCCCGCGGAACCGCTCGACGAGCGCCTTGACGCGCAGGAACCGGTCCTCCGAGTACGACAGCGCGTCGGTGTCGCCCGCGACGGACCCGTCGCCCTCGGCGAGCGCGCGGTCGTCCTCGGCGAGGATCCCGTCCCCGTCCGTGCACGCGCGCAGGTCCTGCTGGAACTCGCGCACCTCGAGGTTCGGGGTGCGCGACATCTCGAGCCGGATGTACCGGCCGGGGTTGTAGTCGATGGCGCGGAGCGAGTCGTTGATCGTGTCGATCCGGTCGCGGATGACGTCGGCCTGCTTGGCGAGCTCCGCCGCGAAGCCCGCGATGTCGCGGATCGCGTTGGTGTTGAGGTACGCCTTGAAGTCGGCCTCGAACCGCGGGAGGTCGTCGCGGACGAGCCGGTCGTGGATCTCGCGGTAGCCGTCGGCCGACCGCACGTCCGCGTCGAGCTCCGCCGTCTCCACCGGGTACGCCGAGCGGAAGGACGCCATCTGCCCCGCGACGCGGGTCCCGAGGTCGGCGCGCTCGCGCTGCGCCTGCTCCGCCTCGGCCGTGAGCCGCGAGCGCACCGCGTTCTCGACGGCGTCGAGGTCCGCCGCGCGCGTCGGGCCGGTCGCGCCGTCCCCGTCGGCGGGGCCGACCGCCGCGAGCTCGCGGTCGAACTCCGCGGCGAGCGCCGCCGTCGTCTCCTCGTCGAGCGTCTCGCCCGCGCCGTCGAGCACCGCCCGCGCCCGCTCGCGCGCGCTGCGCGCCTCGTCGAGCGCGTGCCGGTCGGCGCCGAGCGTCGCGACGACGCGGTCGCGCTCGGCCTCCAGCTCGCCGTGGCGGCGCGCGTTGTCGTCGAGCAGGCCGGCGATCCGGCCGAGCTCGTCGCTCGCCTGCTCGAGGCGCCGCTTCTCCTCCGCGAGCTCCGCGATGCGCGCCGTCTCCGCGCCGCGGTCGAGCTCGTCCCAGTCGCGGTAGACGTCGAGCCGCCCGAGCGCGGCCGAGCGCGCCTGGAGCTCGCCGCGCGCGGCGGCGGCCTCGTCGCGGCGCCGCGCGAGCGTGTCGCGCCGCGCGGTCACCTCGGCCGCCTGCTCCAGCAGCGCGTCGATCTTGGCCTGCGTCGACCACCCGAGCACGTAGCCGCGGCGGTCGTCGACCGCACGCGTGTCGTTCTTCTCGTGGTGGTCGGGCGAGTGCTTCACCTGGCCGGAGCGCGTGATCGCGCGGGGCAGCCGGCGGAAGGCGTCGAGGTCGGGCGCGCACGCGTGGTCGGCGCGCCGCTCCAGCTCGGCCTCGACCCACGCCGTGAGCGACGGCGCGTCGTCGAGGCGGCGCACGTCGAGCAGGTCGGCGAGCAGCGGGACGTCGCCGCGGGGCGCGGGCCGGGCGGCCGGCACACGCTCGGGCACCCGGTGGTACACCAGCCGCAGGCCGAGGTGCTCGCGGTCGACCCACGCGGCGACGGCCTCGTAGTGCGCCGCCGGCACGAGGAGGGAGAGCGCGAAGCCGCGCAGCACGCGCTCGGCCGCGCCCTCCCAGTCGGCGTGCTCGGGTCGTACCGCGAGCAGCTCGCCCACGAACGGGACGTCACCCGGCGAGAGCCCGGCGCCGGCGCACAGCCGGTCACGGACCTCCAGGTGGGTGCGCGGCAGGTTGGAGCGGCGGTCCGCGAGGCTCGCGAGCTCGGCCTTGACGTCGGCGGTCTCCTGCTCGACGGCGCGCAGCTCCGTAGCGACCTCGCTCGCCCGTTCCTCCGCCCGGGCGAGGTCGTCGCGCACGCACCCCGCGGCGTCGTCGGCCGAGCGCCGCAGCGCGGCGAACGCCTCGGCGTCGACGAGCGCGGCCGCCACGGCCGCCGCCCCGCCGCCGGACCCGGGGTTGTCGACACCGCGGCCGCCGAACCCGGGGGCGTCTCCGGGCTCGAGGCCCGGGGGTGCGGCCGCCCCGGATTCGCCGGCCTCGGGTGCATCGAGCGCGAGGCCCGCCGCGGCGGCGTAGCCCGCGAGCCTGGGCGACGCGGCGCTCGCGCGCGGCGCGCTCGACCTCGCGGCGCGCGACCTCGCCCTCGATCGCGGCGAGCCGGTCGCCGCCGTGGCCGGCGCGCTCGAGCTCGAGCCGTCGCCGCTCGGCCGCGAGGAGCCCCAGCTCGTCGCCGACGCGCTGCCGGCGGGACTCGCCGTCCGCCACGCGCTCGTCGAGCGCGCCGATCAGCCCGTCGAGGTCGGCCACGCGGCGCGACGCCGTGAACGCGCGGAGCGCGTCGCGCCGAGCCACGAGCGCTGCGGAGCGCTCCCCCAGCGCGTCGTGCGCGTCGCAGTCCGCGAGCAGCGGCGCGAGGCGCTCGATCTGCGCCGTCGCCCGCACGACGGCGTCGTGCGCGCTCGTCAGGTCGTCGAAGTGCGCGACGAGCCGGTCCGTCCAGCGGTCCGCGTCGAACGGCTCGAGCATGTGCTCGCGCACGAACTCGCCGAGGTCGCCGACCGACTTCATGGACACGGTCTGGTGGAACAGGTCCATCGCCTGCTCCGACGGGATGCCGAGCAGGCGGCGGAAGTCGCGCCCGTACTCGGGGAAGTGGTCGCGCACCTGCGCGCCGGACTCGCGCAGGCGTCGCCGCAGCGCCGCCACGTCGCCGCCGAACCCCGCGAAGTCCTCGGTGATCGTCAGCGGCCGGTCGGCCGTGACGAAGAACCGGTCCGGCTGGCCCGACTGCCCCGGGGCGAGCCAGAACACCTGGGCGAGCGTGACCTCCTGGTCGAACCCGCGGTTGGAGAAGCGGCCCAGCACCACCGAGTACGTGCCGCGCTCGCGCAGCCCGACGTGGCGCGTCGTGCCGGTCGCCTCGTCGCGCTCGGACTTGTAGTGCCCCGCGACGTACGAGCGCAGGGACCGCTCGCGCGCGCCCGCGCCCGCCGCCTTGTTGTAGGAGATGCGGTGCGACGGCACGAGCAGCGTCGTGACGGCGTCGACGATCGTCGACTTGCCCGACCCGATGTCGCCCGTGAGGAGCGCGTTGCGACCGTCGAGGTCGAACGCCCACACGCGCTGGTCGAAGGTGCCCCAGTTGAGCACCTCGAGCCGCTCGAGGCGGAAGCCCGCCCGGGCGTCGAGGTCCGCCGCCGGGTCGTGCAGCTCGACCGCGCTGAACAGGCCCTCCATCACGCCACCGTCCTCGTCGTCGTGCCTGCGCTCGTCGCTGCACTCGTCCCCGTGCCCGTGCCGGTGCCCGCCGTGCCCGACGCCGTCCCGCGCGTTCCGCCGTCGGCGGCCAGCTCCAGGTACTGCGCGAGGCGCGCGTCGAAGTCCGCGAGCCACTGGGCGTCCACGAACGCCTTGAGGATGCGGCGCACCTCGTACCGTCGCGCGTCGCCCGCGGCCGGGTCGCCGTCCTCGACCGCGACGGCCGCGCCGTCCGGCGCCCCGTCCGGTTCGGGACGACCCGCGGGACGTAGGAAGCCCAGCTCCACGACGCGTCGCACCAGACCGTCGACGCGGTCGACGAGCCGCGCCTCGTTGGCGGCGGCGCCCGCGTCCTGTGCGAGGAAGACCCGGAGCAGGTCGACGATCTCCGTGCGCGCGAGCACGAGGCGCGTCTCGCCGCCCTCGGAGTCCGCCTGCGCGAGCCGCTTGCGCAGCAGCGCGAGCAGCAGGCTCACATCGAACGGCAGCTCGCGGCGCGGGATCAGGCGGGGCACGCGCTCGTCGCGCTCGTGCTCGGGCTGCGAGCGCAGGTAGGCGTAGCCGTCGCCCTCGTCGACGACGACCTGCAGGCCCATCATCGCGACGGTGTCGCGCACCTGGGCCTCGCGCGCGAGCAGGTCGCGCCACAGCGCCTCGCCGGACTCGCGGTAGACGACGCCCTTGAGCAGCGACGTCACGACGACGGACAGCTCCGGGTCGCGCGCGGTGCGGGTGGTGCTCACGGGGTCTCCTCCGGGGCGGTGTCGGCGGTGTCGCGGGGGGTCTCGTCGGGTCGGGTCGCGGACGGGCCGTCCGCGACGTGGTCGCGCGCCACCGGGGGCGCCCCGCCGCCCGCCCCCGTGCGCCGCGCGTAGGTGACGCGGGGCAGCCGCGCGACGCGCACCACCGGATCCGGCGCGCCGTCGTCGGCGACCGGCCCGCTCGGGGCCTCGCCCTCCCAGCGCACCTCGTCGGTGCGCTCGTCGTCGTGCACGACGACGAAGCGCGGGTCCTCCAGCGACAGGTACGTCACGAGCTCGGCCAGGCCGTGCTCGAGCGGCGCCGCCTCGAGCAGGTCGGCGAGCGCGACCTCCCCCGGGCCGCCCGGGGCGGTGAGCGTCGCGCGGACCGTGCGCGCGAGGCGCTCGGGGTCCACGTGCACCTGGTCGTAGAGCGCGTCGACCTCGAAGTCGTCGTCGCCGGCCTCGACGTGGTCGGAGTCGAGCCGGGCCGTGGGTCGCGGCGTGAACAGCGGCCGCTCCGTCGGCAGCACGACCTCCGGGGCGACGGCGTCGATCGCCATGCCGGGCGGGCCGCCCGGTCCGCGGCGGACGTCGCGCGCGGCGAGCGCCTTCGCCTCCACCCCGCGCAGGATGTCCATGACGCGGCGGTTCTCCAGCCACACCTGGTCGTCGAGGAAGCGGCGGAGCTGCTCCGAGAGCGTCCGCACGGTCGCCTGCGTGCGCTCGCCGGCGTCGAGCCAGTCGTAGTGGACGCGCCGCAGCCGGCGGTGCTCCTGCTCCCGCGCCGCCGCGTCCGTCGCGACGGCGTCCACGACCGGCCCGGGTGCCCCCGGGGCCGGCCGGACGACGTCGGGCGCGATCGCGTCGAGGGACTGCACGCGCTCGACGAACGCGGCGAACTCCTCCTGGCGGCGACGGTCGAGCAGGAAGTCGTAGAACGCGTGGAACGAGCGGCCCTGGTCGGACTCCGCGATCGCCGTGCGCGACCGCACGACCTCCTCGAGCAGCTCGC
Source organism: Cellulosimicrobium sp. E-16 (assembly GCF_049913115.1). Taxonomy (NCBI): domain Bacteria; kingdom Bacillati; phylum Actinomycetota; class Actinomycetes; order Micrococcales; family Promicromonosporaceae; genus Cellulosimicrobium; species Cellulosimicrobium sp. E-16. The sequence goes on along the minus strand of NZ_CP183974.1, from coordinate 876,452 downwards.
CCTTGGCGCCGTCCCAGCCGGTGATGCGCTCGCGCAGCTCGCGGTCGAGCGAGCGGAAGTTCGCCTCGACCTCGCGGAAGTCTGAGAGGAGGTCGGCCGCGGTCTGCGTGAGCTGCTGGTAGCGGTCGCGCTGCGCGGCGGCGTCGAGCACGGCCACGCGCCCGCCGCGCACCTGCGCGATCTCGTCGTCGATGGCGGCGCGCCGCTCCTCGAGCTCGCGCAGGCGCTCCGCCGGGTCGGTCTGCGTCCCGACGGCGAGCTGGCGCAGCAGCTCGAAGACGGTGTTGAGCCGGGACTCCGTGCCCACGAACCCGCGGCCGCGCAGCGACGCGACCCAGCGCACCGCCTGCTCGACGGCGGGCGTCGCGTCGTAGTGCGGCTCGCCGGAGCCCGGCGGGTACCAGGCGCGCAGCCAGCCCTGGTCGGGGTGGGCCCAGTGGTCGACGTACGCCTGCGGGGCGCGCGGGTAGCGCGGCTCCGCTCCGGAGGCCCGCGCGGACCGGCCGTCGACCGCCCACAGGTGGTCGTCGAGCCGCGCGACGAGCTCGCTCTCGGGGATCGCGCGCACGTTGTCCTCGACGAACAGCGTGCCGAGGAACGACAGCACGAGCGGCGCCGTGTCCGCGCGCAGGAGCCGCCACGCCGCGCTCGACCGTCGCAGGGAGTCGACGTCGTCGTGCTGCACGCAGGTCCTCTCGGGCGGGTGGGCTCGGTCCGTCGGTGCCGCGGGAGCACAGGCGCCCCCAGATCTTAGGCGGGGACGCCCCCACCGCCGGGACGACCCACCGAGCGGTGACGCCCGACGCCGGCGCCCGCTCGACGGCGAACGGTGCGCCCGCGCTCGAGAGATGCGTCCGGAGGTGCGTCCGTCGAGCGCGGGTGCCTCGCCTCGGCAGCGGCCTGAGCGAGGGTCCCGGATCCGGGACCATGGTCCCTGTCGGCGGCGGGTGCGCGCTTCGTAACCTGGGTGCGGCGCCGAGCCGGCAGCGCGCCCACCCTGTCGGCCGGCGCCACCTTCTGCCCGCCCGCCCGGGCGTCCCCCGACCCGGCGGGGCCCCGCGGACCCGAGGACCGCCCGTGACCGGAACGACCACCGCCCTGACGGACGACGCGCGACCGGGCGACCGGACGCCGTCGGGCACGGAGCGTGTGCAGGACGCGGCGTTCGACCCGTTCGCCCGCCCGACCGGCTGGACCCACTCCCGCGGCGTGCTGTTCGGCGAGATGCTGCTGTTCGGCCTGCTCAGCCTCACCGCGGCGTTCGTGCTGTCGTACGACGCCGTGCTCCTCGCCGCCAACCCCACCGCCACGCTCGCGTGCGACGTCAACACCGTGCTGTCGTGCGGGACGGTCGCCCAGTCGTGGCAGGCGCAGGTGTTCGGTTTCCCCAACGCGTTCCTCGGCCTGGTCGCAGAGCCGATCGTCATCACGACGGCGGTCGCTGCGCTCGGCGGCACGCGGTTCCCCCGCTGGTTCCTCTTCGCCGCGCAGTGCGTGTACTTCCTGGGCGTCGTGTTCGCCTACTGGCTCTTCTACCAGTCGATGTTCGTCATCGGCGCGCTGTGCCCGTGGTGCCTGCTCATCACGGTCTCGACGACGCTCGTCTTCGCGTCGCTCCTGCACTGGAACGTCCTGGAGGACAACCTGTACCTGCCGCGGGCCGCGCAGGCACGGATGCTCGGCTTCGTCCGCTCAGGGGCCTACGGGTACCTGGTGGCCGCGTGGCTCGTGGCGCTCGCGATCCTCGTGGTGCTCAAGTACGGCCCCGCGCTGCTGGCCTGACGGCCCCCGTGCGGCGGGCCTCGCCGAACACGGCCCTGCACGCCACCGAGCACGAGGTTGCTCCCGGACAGAGGACGGGGACGACGGCAACCTCGTGCTCGGCGATCGGACGGTCGGGGACCGTCAGGGCGGGTCAGGGGGTCGTGGCGCCCAGCGAGTAGGCGCCCGAGCCTGCGTACGCGTGCACGACGAACCGGTAGTAGCCCGCCGCGCCGTTGTACGTCAGGGACTCGTTCGCCCCCGGCGACGTGGACTGTGCCACGCTCGACCAGGTCGACCCGTTCCACCGCTGGAGATACAGGTCGTAGTCGCTCCCGCTCGGGCCCGTCACGCACGCGCGGTGGGTCCCGGACGTCGCGGCCGTGTAGTACGAGCCGTTCGGCTGGACGGCCGTCGCCCCGGCGGAGAGCGTCCCGGAGTACGTCCGGGCGTGGCCGGTGCAGCCCGTCGGGGGCTCGGGGTCGCCGCCCCCGCCGTCGCTCGTGACGAGCGTGAGCCCGTACGCGGACAGGATCTCGCCGACGGGCTGGAAGTAGGTCGTGCCGCCGGAGCTGCAGTTGCCCGACCCGCCCGACGTCACGCCCTGCGCCTGGTTGCCCGCGATGAGCGACCCGCCGGAGTCGCCCGGCTCGGCGCACACGTTCGTGCGGATGAGCCCGGTGACGGTCCCCTGCGGGTAGGTGACCGAGGCGTTGTACGCCTGCACCGTCCCGCAGTGCCAGCCCGTCGTGGAGCCCGACCGGCACACCGACGCGCCGACCGGCGCCTGCGTCGCCCCGGCCACGGCCACGCGGCCGCCCGCGTAGTTGTTCACCGCGCCCACCGGCGTGTTGCCCGCGTCGACCTGGACCCAGGCGTAGTCGTTGCCGGGGAAGCTCGACCCGCGGAACGTGCCGGCCGGGCCGGACGTGCGCGCGCCGGTCGAGCCGCAGTGCCCGGCGGTGACGAACCCGCCCTGGACCGCGAACCCGACGGAGCACCGGCTCCCGCCGCCGATCGTGTAGGCGTTCCCGCCGACGACGTCGATCAGCGGGCGCGGGGTCTCCGCCGTCTCCTCGTACGCCACCGCGTCCGCGGGCACGCCTGCCGCGGCGACCTGCGCGGCGACGTCGGCCTCGCCGCCGTCGCGCACGGAGACGACGACGCGGTTGCGCGTCACGTCGACGTACCAGCCCGGCAGCGCCGCCGGGTCGTCGGCGAGCGCGCCGTCGAGCGTCGCCCGCCAGGTCTCGAGGTCGGCGAGCGTGTGGTCCACGCTCACCGCGGTGGCGCCCTCGGCCCGCACCGCGCGGGCGTCGGCGGCGTCGGTGACGCCGACGTAGAGGACGTTCGCGGCGTCGTCGACCCAGGCGCCCGCGTAGTCGGCACCCAGTCGGTGCTCGAGCGCCGCCTCGGTGCCCGCCGCGTCGGACTGGAAGGCGAGCCGCGTCCGTGCGTCCCGCGCGCTGAGGCCCAGGTCGCGCTGCAGCGCGCGCTCCAGGCCGGGGGTCGTCTTAGGGGCCGCGCGCACCGTCGCGCGCTGGTCCTCGGGGGCGGGCGTGCCCGCGACGGCGTGCGTCGCGGCCGCGCCCGTCAGGAGCGTCGCGGCGGCGGTGACCGCGGCGATCCTCCTGCGGAGTGGTCGTGTCATGTCGTCCATTCCCTTCGCCGGGCCCGGGTGGCCCGGTCGAGGGCCACGCTAGGGAGGCGTCCAGGGCGCGCCCAGATCACGGTCAGGTCATACGCGGGCGCTATGTGCGGGAGCGCCCCTACGCGATCTCCACCGGGTGCTCGGCGCGCCAGCGCCGGTAGCGCGGCGAGCGCTGCACCGCGTCGCGGTGGGCCCCCGCGGCGGCGCGCGCGATCACGTCCACCGGCAGGCGCTCCGCCGCGTCGCGGCGCCACCCCACGTGGTGCGTCCAGCGCAGCGGAGCCCCGTCGAGGGCGACGGTCCGCACGCCCGGCGCGTCGAGCAGCACGGGCTGGACGAGCGCGACCGCGTGGCCGCCGCGCACCTGGTCGATGCACGACGTCCGGTCCGACTCCCCCATCGCCCGCGGCGTGAAGCCCGCTCGCACGCACGCGCTCACGAAGCACCGCTCGAAGCACCCGCTGCCCGGAGCCGTGAGCCACAGCGCGTCGGCGAGCTCGCCGAGCCCCACGGCGTCCCGCGCCGCGACGGGGTGGTACTCGTCGACGAGGACGAACACGGGATCCGTCGACACCGCCGTCCACACGAGTCCTCCGTCGGTCGGCGGCGACGCGTCGTCGCACATGCCGACCAGCGCGACGTCGAGGGTCCCGCTCGCCAGCCGCTCCGCCGTCTCCTCGACGGACCACGACGTCGCCGTGGTGACGAGGAGGTCGTCGACCTCGAGGGCCGTGGGCAGGGCCGCGTGCAGGCGGCTCGCGAACAGCCCGCCGATCGCGGAGCTCACCGTCCCCACGCGGACGGACCCCGCCGTCGCCCGGTCGCTCACGTGCCGCCGCGCGTCGTCGACGAGCGCCGCCATCGCGGGCAGCACGACGCGCGCGTGGCGCAGCACCAGCTCGCCGAGCTCTGTCGGGCGCGCCCCCTGGCGGTCGCGCGTGAACACGCACCCGCCCAGCGCGCGGTCGATCCGGTTGAGCTGGGCGGTGAGGGCGGGCTGGGCGAGACCGAGCGACGCCGCCGCCTTGGTCACGCTGCCCGACTCGGCCACCACCACGATCATGCGCAGGTGACGCACCTCGAGGTCCATGCGACCTGAACGTATCGGTGCGGCCCCGCCCTGTCTCGCGGCGGTCCCGCCGGCCTCGGGGACGGCGCGAGCGCATAGGCTGCCCCCGTGAGCGCCGACGACGACGCAGGCGTCCCCCCGACCCCGGGCTCCCGTGGTCGTGGCGGCCGTCGCCGCCAGGAGATCCTCGACGTGGCTGCGGCAGCGTTCGCGACGCGCGGCTACCACGGCGCCTCGCTCGCCGAGATCGCCGACGAGGTGGGGATCTCCGCGCCCGCGATCCTCCACCACTTCCGGACCAAGGAGGGGCTGCTCACCGCCCTCCTCCACGCGCGCGACGCCGAGGACGCGGACGACGGCGACGACGGTCCCGCCCGCGCGTCGTCCCGTCCGCACGGGCTCGCGTACCTCGACCACCTCGTCGACACGGTCGCGCGCAACGTCGCGCGGCCGGGCATCACCCAGCTCTACGCGGTCCTCTCGGCCGAGTCCGTCACCGACGGGCATCCCGCGCAGCAGTGGTTCCGCGACCGCTACGTCGGCCTGCGCGCCCTGGTCGAGCGCGCGCTCGAGGAGGCCCTGGATCGCGGCGAGGTACCCGTGGGCACCGACGTCGAGCAGGCCGCGGCCGCGATCGTCGCGGTCATGGACGGGCTCCAGGTCCAGTGGCTCCTGGACCCCGACCGCGTCGACATGGTCGCCGTGACGCGACGCACGATCGACGCGCTGCTCGCCGCGCTCGGGGCACCGTCCCGGGCCGGCCTGGACGACCCGGCGACCGGGGTCTGAGGCCCGGCGCGCCCGACGACGCGGGGTGACCGCGACCCCCGCGCTACGCGGCAGGAGCGAGGAAGCCGTCGCGCACGAGGCCCCGCACCGCGGGCAGCAGCTCGCCGGCGAGGTCGGCCGCGGGCACCTCGAAGAGGGCGGCGATCGCTCCTACGAGCTGGCCGACCGTCAGCTCGCCGTCGCTCGCGCCGACGAGCGCCGCGAGCCCGGTCGAGGCCTGGACGGCCCGGCCGAGCCCGTCGCCCTGCCGGAGCAGCACGACCGTCGGGTCCGCAGCGCCCGGAGTGTGGAACCGTTCCTCGGTCACGTCGGCCGCGACGACGAGGCGCGCACCGGCGAGGGCGTCGTCGTCACGCGCGGTGAGCCAGTCGTGCGCCGCGAGCGACGCCGCGAGGTGCGCGCCGAGCGGCTGACGGACGGGACCCGTGTGCTCCTCGAGCCGGTGCAGCGTCGGGCGCGCGCCGTCGAGCGGGCGCCTCAGGGTCACGATCCCGAAGCCGACGGCCTCCACGTCGCGCGCCGCGAAGTCGTCGAGCCACGCGGCGTAGGCAGCGGCCCAGGCCGCGGGCTCCCGCTCCGGGGTCGTGCCGCCGTCGCGGATCCACGTCTCGGCGTACTCGGCCGGGTCCTGCACCTCGCGCTGGACCACCCAGCCGTCCAGCCCCGCCGCGTCGAGCCACGCCCCGACGCGCTCGTCCCACGGGACGCCGCGCCGGTGCTCCCAGTTGCCGAGGAGCTGCGCCACGCCACCCGGCGCGAGCACCGCGCCGACGCCCGTCACGAGGTCGCGCACGACGTCGTCGCCCGCCCGCCCGCCGTCGCGGTACTCGTACTCGGGCAGGGCGTCCGCACCGTCGCGCCCGACGCGCGGGGTGATGACGAACGGCGGGTTCGACACGACCAGGTCGAACCGCTCGCCCGCCACGGGCTCGAGCATCGACCCCGCGCGGAGCTCGATCGGCGCGCCCGGCCCCGCCACCCCGGCGTCGGGCACCGTGCTGATCGCCGCGTTGAACGCTGTGTTGAACGCTGTGTTGAACGCTGTGAAGCCCAGGGCGCGGCGCGAGATATCGGTGCCGACGACCGACCGCGCGTGTCGCGCGGCGTGCAGGGCCTGGATCCCGCAACCCGTCCCGAGGTCGAGCACGCGCCCGACCGGGGTGCGGACCGTCACCTGCGCGAGCGTCAGGGACGCCCCGCCCGCGCCGAGCACGTGGTCCGGGGCGAGCCGTCGACCCGTCGCGAGCTCGCCCAGGTCCGACGACAGCCACCACGTCACCGGACCCGCCGCGTCCGACGCCGCGTACGGCCGCAGGTCCACGACGGCCCGCACGGCGTCGTCGTCCGCCGCGCCCGCGGCCTCGACCAGACCGAGCCGCCGCGCGCCGTCGACCCCCGTGCGCCCGAGCGCCGCGTCGAGCGTGGCGCGCGGGACGTCGTCGCCCAGGAGGAACAGCGCGGCCAGGGCGGCCACGGGGTCGGAATCGCGGCCCCGCAGCGCGCGCCGCGCCGGCACGGCCTGCTCGCGGTGCAGCGCGGCCGAGGCCACCGGGCCGAGCACCCGCTCGACGCCGTCGACCGTGAATCCCGCCGCCGCGAGGTCCTCGCGCAGCGTCGCCGCGGCCTCCGCGAGCTCCGCCGATGCCAGGCCCGCACCGGGCGGGGGCGGGCTCACGACGGCGTCCGACCAGGCGGGCGCGGCGGAGGCAGGGGCGGCGTCGGCGGGAGGCATAGGTCCATCCTCGCGGATCCGTCCGGGGACGGTCGGTCCTACCCCGGACGCACCGGACCCCGGCGCGCCGAGGCGGGCCGGGGTCCGGGTGGGTGAAGGGTCGGTCAGCAGTTCTGCGTGCCGTACACCGCGACGTTCTGCGCGGAGGTCTGGAAGGTCTCGTCGGTCATGGCCGACGTGATGGCGGACATGTCGGCGCTGGCCGGGTCCTCGACCGCGGTCTTGAGGGTGTCGGTGAGCTGGCGGAAGACGCCGGTCACGTTGTCCCAGTCGGCGCTGATCTCGGCGGGAGCCTCGGCGGCCTCGAGCGACGCGGTGAACGTCTCGAACTCGGTCACGGCACCGGCCGGGTCGCTCGTGTCGATCGACCCGAGCGAGCTCTGGGCGTCGATGAGGGTCTCGTACGCGGTGCAGAAGTCGCCCGACGCCTCGGTGTCGCCGGACTCCTCCTCCGTGGGCTCCTCCGACTCGGTGGTGTCGCTGGCCTCGTCCTCGGCCGGGGTCGTCTCCTCCGACGCGGTGGTCTCGGAGTCGGTGCTCGCGTCGTCGCCCGAGCCGCTGCAGGCGGCCAGGCCGAGCACCAGCAGGGCGCTCGTCGCGAGGGCGGTCGTGCTCTTGGTGATCGTCAGTCGGTTGCGCATGGGACCCATGGTTTCCCATGCGGGCGCCTCACGCGCCCCCAAATCGCCGAGGTGGGGACCCCTCCCCATGTGTCGAGCGCCACCGGGTGAACTTCGTGGGCCCGACGGTCTAGCGGGTGCAGCCGGCCCGGAAGAACTCCGTGACCGCCTGCGACGACGATGTGAGCGCGCCCGTGTCGATGCGCCGCCCGACGCGGTCGATCGCCCGGGACAGCTCGCCCGTGTCGCGCGCGCCGGTCGCCTCGACCTCGTCGGCGATCATCGTGAGATAGGTCGTCACGACGGCCCAGTCCCGGGCGATCTCCTCCGGCGGCGTGGTCCCCGCGAGCGTGTCGCGCGCGGTCGTGAACCCGTCGACCAGGGCCTCGGGGTGCTCGACGGTGAGGTTGACCTGCGCCTTGGCCGCGGCCCCCCACGCGACCTCCGCGTCCCGGCAGACCGGGTCGACGGCGGTCGGGGCGGCGGGGTCCGCCGTCGCGCCGTCTCCCCCGTCCCCCGGCTCGGACGCTCCGTCGTCGGGCACGGCCCCCGGGGTGTCCGCACCGCCGCCGTCGTCCACCGGGGCGGCGTCGTCGTCCTCCGCCGCGGCGGGCGGGGACGGCGCGGCGGCGGGCGCCGCGTCGGGCAGCGACACGACGTCGAACGCGCCGCTCGCGACGACGGCGAGGCAGAGCCCGGCGACGACGGCGAGGACCGCGGCGTGTGCCACGACGCGCACCGGTGATTGCATGGCCCTATGATGACGCCTCGCCCGCGCGAGGCGAACCCCGCGAGCCGTCCCGGCTCACGGGGTCCTGGCCTGCCGCTCGGCGTCGGCCCGCCGTCAGCCCATCGTGTTGACGATGAGCCCGATGTGGGTGAAGAAGTTCATGGCACCGAACAGCAGGAACGCCACCCCGGACAGGCCCCAGGCCCACCCGATGACGGTGCGCACGGCGCGGCGACCCGAACGCACCGCGAACGGGAAGAGGATCGCCCCGACGCCGACGAGCGCGATGAGCCCGGACATGAAGGTCGCCTCGACGAGCGGGTAGGCGGCGAACGCGCCCGAGATGGGCTCCTCCGGCGGCGCGGCGAAGAGCTGGTACGTCACGCCCGCGATCGCGATGGCGACGAGCCCGAGGCCCATGCCGAGCACGAACACCGAGACGGGACGGGCCACGGCCTGAAGGTGCTCGGTCGCGTCCGCGCGCTCGAGCGCCGCCCGGCCCCGGGTCCACAGGTAGAACGCCGCCGCGAGCAGCAGCACCCCGAACGCGAGGCTCGTCTCGCCGAAGATGATGTTGTCGAACGGGAAGCCACCCGCGGCGAGCGGCCAGGTGAGCGTCATGTGCAGCCCCGTCGCCGTGAGGATCGTGCCCAGCACGCCGAACGCGAGCGACCACCCCTCGACGACGACCTTCCCCGGCGACCGCAGCAGCTCCCGGCCGAGCATGACGAGCAGGATCAGCCCAGCGCCGACAGCGACGGACATCACGGTGTTGTAGGTGGGCATCTGCGCCCAGTCGATGACGAGCCCCTCGGCGGCGACCATCTCTGTCCACTCCTCGTTCGTTCCCACGAGCCGCACTCGCGACTCGAGGGCAATAACCATACGCACGTATAGGTTATTCCTCGCCCACTACGCCCGATCCGTTCGCGCTGCCGAAGCAGGAAGATCGTGGCGCTGCTGCTCGACGGCGAGTCCCGCCTGCCCCGCCGAGAGAGAACCGCACGCCCGCGAAGTAGAACCAGGGTCATCCGACGTAGAACCCAGGTCGCGCGAAGTAGAACCGTGGTTGCACGAGGTAGAACCGTGGTCGTGCCCGGCGGCGAGGTCGCCCGCCGCAGCCGGATGGTCGGTCGACCCGCGCCGGCCCTGCGCTGGCCCGCGCGAGGCACCTCACGGCACGGCAACGGACGAATCGACACCGCGGGTAGTCGCCCGGCCGAGCGGAGACCAGGGCGAGTCGACGCCGGTCGGGGTGGGTGGTGGTGCCGCGTCGTGGCGGGCCTGGCGGGAGCCGCGAGGAACGAGCGGCGGATGGTAGACGCGGCACCACCACCCACCCCGACCACCCCACCCAGCCCCACGCCGTCGAGCACAAGAACCACGGCTCTACCTCGCGCGACCACGGCTCTACCTCGGCCAGCCAGGGTTCCCCCTCGCCCGACCAGGGTTCACCGTCGTCGACTCCGAGCGGGCGGTGTCGGCGTCACTACGATGGCCCCGTGGACGACGGAGCGGGCACCATCGACCGGGCAGCGCAGCGCGACGGAGAGAGCGCCGTGGCCGGGACGACGCGCGGGACGCTCCACGACCCGGCGCACGGCGCGCGGGCCACGGTGCAGGGGCGCAGCGCGCAGCGGCAGCGCGCGATGGTCGAGGCCGCGGCGCACCTGCTCATCGAGGAGGGCTTCGGTGCCGTGACCCATCGCCAGGTGGCGCGCGCGGCGGGCGTGCCGCAGGGCTCGGCGTCGTACTACTTCCCGACGAGCGCATCGCTGGTCTCGACGGCGGTCGAGGCCGCCGAGGACGTCCGCGCGACGGCGGCGCAGGTGCGGGCGGACGCGCTGTCACGGGAGTCTCGTTCGAGCGCGGCGACGGCGCGCGAGCTGATCGAGACGTTGTACGCGCCGCACGTGGACGACACGGTGGTCGACGTGCGGCTGGACCCGATGCTCACGGCGATGCGCGACCCGGCGCTGCGGCCGATCATGCGCGCGTCGCGGCCGCGTCTGCTCGCCGCGGCGCGGACCGTGCTGGACGCGTCGGGGCACGCGCACGTGACGGACGTCGACCTGGTGGCGCACGTGGTCGACGCGGCGCTGCTCTCCGCGGCGGCGGCGGAGGACGGCCGCGTGCTGGACCATGCGACGGAGACGGTCGCGCGCTTCCTGGACCACTGGCACTGAGGCTTCAAACTTACTTACCGGTTATTCAGTTTTACCGGTAGAGTGGCCGCGCCCGGGCTCCCGAGCGCGTCGGTGGCGACCCCCCCGACCCGCACCGCCCCGGGCGACCGTCGCCGTCGCCGTGGAAGGACCGTCCGTGAGCACCCTCCCCTACCTCGACCCCGCTCTGCCCGTGGCCGACCGCGTCGAGGACCTCCTCGCGCGGATGACGCTCCCCGAGAAGGTCGGGCAGATGCTCCAGCTCGACGCGCGCGACGGCATCGGGCCCGCGGTCCTGGACAAGCACGCCGGGTCGCTGCTGCACACCTCTCCGCAGAACGTGGTCGAGGCGCACGCACTCACGACGCAGACCCGCCTCGGCATCCCCCTGCTGGTCGCCGAGGACTGCATCCACGGCCACTCCTTCTGGGTCGGCGCGACGATCTTCCCCACGCAGCTCGGCATGGCCGCCACGTGGGACCCCGAGCTCGTCGAGCAGGTCGCCCGCGCCACGGCGGTCGAGGTCGCCGCGACCGGCATCCACTGGACGTTCTCCCCCGTGCTGTGCATCGCGCGCGACCTGCGCTGGGGGCGCGTCGACGAGACGTTCGGCGAGGACCCGTACCTCATCGGCGAGCTCGCGTCGGCGATGGTCCGCGGGTACCAGGGCGACGGCCTCGCGGACCCGACCGGGATCCTCGCGACCGCCAAGCACTTCGCCGGCTACTCCGAGACGCAGGGCGGCCGCGACGCGAGCGAGGCCGACATCTCGCCCCGCAAGCTCCGGTCCTGGTTCCTGCCCCCGTTCGAGCGCGTCGCGCGCGAGGGCTGCGCGACGTTCATGCTCGGCTACCAGTCCATGGACGGCGTGCCCGTCACCGTCAACGGCTGGCTGCTCGACGACGTCCTGCGCGGCGAGTGGGGCTACACCGGCACGCTCGTCACCGACTGGGACAACGTGGGCCGCATGGTCTGGGAGCAGCACATCCAGCCCGACTACGTGCACGCCTCCGCCGCCGCCGTGCGCGCGGGCAACGACATGATCATGACCACGCCGAAGTTCTTCGAGGGCGCGCTCGAGGCGGTCGCCCGCGGCCTCGTCGAGGAGGCCGCGATCGACGCGGCCGTGCGCCGCATCCTCACGCTCAAGTTCCGGCTCGGCCTGTTCGAGGACCCGCGGCGCCCCGACGTGGCGCGCCAGGAGGCCGTCATCGCCTCGGCGGAGCACACCGCCGTCAACCTCGAGGTCGCGCGGCGCTCCCTCGTCCTGCTCGCGAACGACGGCACGCTCCCCTTCACGGGCGGGCGAACGGTCGCCGTCGTCGGGCCCAACGCGGACGACGACCACACGCAGCTCGGCGACTGGGCCGGCGCGTCGGGCCAGGCCGACTGGCTGCCCGACGGCCACCCGCGTGAGATGACCACGACCGTCCTCGACGGCTTCCGCGCCCTCGTCCCCGAGGGCTGGACCGTCACGCACGCACGCGGCGCCGACATCCTCACGCTCGAGCCCGACCCCGAGGGCGAGCTGTTCCCCGACGGCCAGCCCCGCCCGCAGGTCGTCGTGCCCGCCGAGCCCGACGACGCGCAGATCGCCGAGGCCATGGCCGCGGCGCGCGACGCGGACCTCGTCGTCGCCGTCGTCGGCGACCGGATCGAGCTCGTCGGCGAGGGCAAGTCGACCGCGACGCTCGAGCTCGTCGGCGGCCAGGTCGCCCTGCTCGACGCGCTCGTCGCGACCGGCACGCCCGTCGTGGTCGTCGTCGTCGCGTCGAAGCCGCTCGTCCTGCCGCCGTCGGCGCACGAGGCGGCCGCGATCGTCTGGGCCGCGAACCCGGGCATGCGCGGCGGCCAGGCCGTCGCCGAGCTCGTCCTCGGGCAGATCGAGCCCGAGGGCCGGCTCCCGATCTCGTTCGCCCGGCACGCCGGCCAGCAGCCCACGTACTACAACGTGGTCCGCGGCCAGCACGGCGACCGGTACGCCGACCTCACGCAGAGCCCCGCGTTCGCCTTCGGCGAGGGCCTGAGCTACACGACGGTCGACTACGCGGACCTGCGCGTCCTGGGCTCGGTGCACGGCCCCGACGACGTCGTCCGTGCCCAGGTCACGCTGACCAACACCGGCACGCGGCCCGTCCGAGAGACCGTGCAGGTCTACGTGAGCGACACGGTCACGTCCGTGACGTGGGCCGAGAAGGAGCTCAAGGCGTACCGCAAGGTCGCGCTCGCCCCCGGCGAGTCCGCCGTCGTCGACCTCGAGGTGCCCGTCGCGGACTGCACGCTCGTCGACGCCCAGGGCCGGCGGGTCGTCGAGCCCGGCGAGTTCGAGCTCCGCGTCGGCCCGTCGTCCCGCGAGGACGCGCTCCTGCGCGCTCCCTTCACCGTCAAGGGCTGACCGCGACGCGCCGAGGGCGCCCGGGTCGGAACGTCCCGGGCGTCCTCGTCCGTCGACCGACCGTCAGGCCCCCGTGGCCACGCGCTCCGGCTCGAGCGTGGACTGCTCGCGGTCGACCCGCGCCGCACGCAGGCGGGACATGATCACCGCGCCGAACGCGATCGCCGCCGCGACCACGGCGATGCCGATGCGCAGCGCGTGGTTCGCGTCCTCCGGGACGCTCATGAGCACGACGGCGGGGGCGATGAGGACCGACACGAGGTTCATGACCTTGATGAGCGGGTTGATCGCCGGACCGGCCGTGTCCTTGAACGGGTCGCCGACGGTGTCGCCGATGACGGTCGCCGCGTGCGCCTCGGAGCCCTTGCCCCCGTACGCGCCGTCCTCGACGATCTTCTTCGCGTTGTCCCACGCCCCGCCCGAGTTGGCGAGGAACACGGCCATGAGCACTCCCGCACCGATCGCCCCGGCGAGGAAGCCGGCGAGCGGTCCGACGCCCAGACCGAAGCCGACGGCGATGGGTGCGAACGCCGCGAGCAGGCCCGGCGTCGCGAGCTCGCGCAGCGAGTCGCGCGTGCAGATGTCCACGACCTTGCCGTACTCCGGGCGCTCCTCGAACGTCATGATCCCGGGGTGCTCGCGGAACTGGCGGCGCACCTCGAAGACGATCGCCCCGGCGGCCCGCGTCACGGCGTCGATCGCGAGGCCGGAGAACAGGAAGACCGTCGCGGCACCGAGGATCAGGCCGACGAGCGTGATCGGCGAGATGATCTGGTAGTCGAGCATGGCGGTGACGAGGCCGCTCCCGACCGCCTCGACGTCGGCGAGCGCGTGGCTCACCGCGTCGGCGTACGACCCGAACAGGGCGGTCGCGGCGAGGACCGCCGTCGTGATCGCGATGCCCTTGGTGATGGCCTTCGTCGTGTTGCCCACCGCGTCGAGGTCCGTGAGGATCTGCGCCGCCTCCGCGTCGCCGTCGCCGGACTCGCCGACCGACATCTCGTAGATGCCCTGGGCGTTGTCCGAGACCGGGCCGAAGGTGTCCATCGCGACGATGACGCCGACCGTCGTGAGCAGCCCGCACCCGGCGAGCGCGACGAGGAACAGCGCGAGCCACACCGAGCCGCCCGCGAGGAGGAACAGGCCGCAGATCGCGGCGGCGATCACGCCCGCCGTGTACACCGCGGACTCGAACCCGACGCCGATGCCGGACAGGACGACCGTCGCCGCACCCGTGCGCGAGGTGGCCGCCACGTGCAGCGTCGGCTTCGACGTCGTGCCCGTGAAGTAGCCCGTGATCCACAGGATGATGCCCGCGAGGACGATGCCGATGACGACCGCGAGGCTCGCGACGACGCGCGGGTCGGCCGCGAGGCCCGACAGGTCGCCGAGGTCCGCGGTGCCGTCGAGCGCCGAGAACGACGACGGCAGGTAGACGAACGCGGCGAGGGCCGCGAGCACGGCGCCGATGAGCGCGGAGAGGTAGAAGCCGCGGTAGATGGCCTTGAGCCCGTTCTCCTGGCCGCGCACGCGCGTGATGAAGACGCCGAGCACCGCCACGAGCGCGCCGAGCGCGGTGACGATCAGGGGGAAGACGAGCCCCTCCTCGCCCATCGCGGCCTTGCCCAGGATGAGCGCCGCGACGAGCGTCACCGCGTACGACTCGAACAGGTCGGCGGCCATGCCCGCGCAGTCGCCCACGTTGTCGCCCACGTTGTCCGCGATCGTCGCCGCGTTGCGCGGGTCGTCCTCGGGGATCCCCTGCTCGACCTTGCCGACGAGGTCCGCGCCGACGTCGGCCGCCTTGGTGAAGATGCCGCCGCCGACGCGCATGAACATCGCGAGCAGCGCGGCGCCGAAGCCGAAGCCCTCGAGCACGGCCGGGGCGTCGCCCTTGTAGATGAGCACGACGCCCGCGGCGCCGAGCAGGCCGAGGCCGACGACCGACATGCCGACGACGCCGCCCGTCCGGAACGCGATGCGCGCGCCCTCGGTGCGTCCGCCCGGCCGGGTCGCGGCCGACGCGACGCGCACGTTGGCCCGCACCGCGAGCCACATGCCGAGGTAGCCGATCGCCGCCGAGAACCCGGCGCCGACGAGGAACGCGACCGAGCGCCCCACGCGGATCCCGCCGTCGCCCGGCAGGAGGAACAGCAGGCCGAACACGATCACCGCGAACAGGGCGAGCGTGCGGAACTGGCGGCTCAGGTACGCCCCGGCGCCCTCCTGCACCGCCTGGGCGATGTCCTGCATCTTCGCCGTGCCGTCGTCCGCGGCGAGGACCTGTCTGCGCAGGACGAACGCGAAGGCCAGCGCCACGAGCGCGATCACCGCGATGACGGCGACGATGGTGAGACTTTCCGAACCGAGCGTGAGCATCCGTCCTCCTTGACGAACCGCGCGACCGTCGCGCCGGTCCCCTGCCGGAGCGATGGGGGTGAGTCTACGCACGTGTGGCGCACGTCACGACCACTCGTGCACGGCCTCACAAGCGGGCCTCTGCTCGTGCTGCACCACGTCGTGAGGGAATGTGCGCGCGACCCCCAACCGAATGCTCGACACGGTCGTTGAGAAGGGCGACGGTGTTCACGACAAGCAGGAGGCATGCGCGATGGCGCGTTGGGAAACGGTGCTGGACGAGATCGTCCGCACGCGGCGGAGGGCGCTCGTGGGGTACGCCTACCTCCTCACCGGGGACGCCGCCGAGGCGGAGGACCTCGTCCAGGACGCCCTCTTCCGGACGTTTCGCCGCGGCCGCGCCGCGACGGACTTCCAGCTCGCCGAGAGCTACGTGCGCCGCTCGATCCTCACGGCCTTCGTGGACGGCGCACGCCGCCGCAAGCGGTGGGACGGGGTGCTGCACCTGCTCGGTCCGCGCCCCGAGGCGCACACGACGCACCTCCCCGAGGCGCGCCTCGACGTCGTGGAGGCGCTGGACGCGCTCTCGCCCCGAGAGCGCGCGTGCGTGGTCCTCAGGTACTTCAGCGACCTGCCCGTCCGTGACGTCGCCGCCCAGCTCGGGATCAGCGAAGGGACCGTCAAGCGATACCTCAGCGACGCGAACGCCAAGCTCGCCGCCCGACTGGGCCCGGTCCGAGCGACCGACGACGACCTGACCGTGAAGAACCAGCGAGGTGCACGATGAACCGGCCCATCAACGACGAGCACCTCGACCTCGAGAGCGCTCTGCGCTCCGTCGCCGACGCGGTGCACCCGACGGTCGCCGACACGATCGCTCACGAGCGCGTGCACGGGGCCGTGCGACGGGTCCGCCGCCGCCGCGCGGCGCTGGTCGGCACCGCCGCCGCGCTCGCGCTCGTCCTCGGTGGCGCGGGCGTCACGGCGGCCTGGGACCGCGGCCCCGAGCCCCTCCTGCCGGCGCCCGCACCGAGCCCGGACCCGACGCCGACGGACCCTGACCCCACGAGCCCGGCCGACTTCCCCGCGCCGGTGACCGAGGACGACCTCCGCTGCGGCAGCCCGGCCCCGGCCGCCACCGGAGCCGACCTGCTCGCGACCGTGGCCGTCGAGACGGCTCCCCGGTCGGCGCGCTCGCCCGGGCTGACCGACGTCGTCGCGCAGCTCCGGGTCGAGGACGGAGCCGACGTGGTCGCGCTCGACCCCACGGTGCGCGCCGGCTACGTGCTGGTCCAGGACGGCACGGTCGTGTCGACCACCGCCCGGTGGCCCAACCCGGCGCACGAGGAGGCACCGACCGAGCTCGCCGCCGGGTCCGTCGTCCCCCTCACCCTCGCCGTCGACTCGTTCGCCGTCTGCGACCTCTACGGGGTGGGGGAGTCGCCCTCGTTGTCGCCCGGCGAGTACGAGCTGGCCGTCATCGTGCCCTGGACCGTGCTGCCCCACGCGGCGGAGCCCGGCGGCGACGTGCAGTCACCGTCGGGCGCGGGCGGCGCGACGCCGCTCTTCGACGGCTGGCTGGTCTCCAGCACCGTGCCGGTCGTCGTCGAACCGGCGGACCATCCCGGGCAGGCGGAGGGGCCTGAGGCGCCGGACCCCCTCGTGCACGCGGCCACGGGGCCGACCACGACGTTCCCGTCCGGGCCCACGTCCGCCGACCTCGAGTGCGGCATGCCCGCGCCCACCCCGTCGACCACGCTCCTCGCGTACCTCGCTCGGCCGGGGGTGATCCAGGTGGGGACGCGCACGACCACGACGCGTGCGTCGATGCTCTACGGCGACTCGCTCGCCCAGGTCCAGGCCGCCTACCCGACCACGGCGAACGCCTACGTCGTGGTGCGCGACGGCACGATCGTCAGCTCCACGAGGTCGAGCTCGCGGACGTCGGCGGACCTGCGGACCACGGAGCTCGCCGCCGAGGAACCGGTGTCGTTCGAGTACTCGGCTGAGATCCGGTGTGACGACGGCGCCGCCACCGGTAGGACCCTGCCCCCCGGTACGTACACCTACTACGGGCTCCTGCCCTGGACGATCACCTCGTACAGCCTGCTGCAGGAGGACGGCTCCTGGGGTGCCATCCAGACCGCCGACGACGTTCCTCTCTTCGACGGCTGGCTGATCTCCGAGCCGGCGTCGTTCGTCGTCCGTTGAGCGTCGGCGGCCCGGTGACACTCGACGCCGGGCCGCTGCGCGCAGGCGTCGTGGTGGTCCTCCCGGTGGACACGATCACGCCACGACGCTGACCCTCCCTCCGTGGCCGCCCCCCAGCGCGAGGCGCGCGACGACGTCGGGCCGCGTGAGCGGGTAGAGGTGGCCCTGCCCGGCGAGACCGACGCGCGGGATCCCGAGCCGCTCGGCGAGCTCGCGCTGCTCGTGCAGGAACCGCGCGCTCTGGCGCAGGCCCGTGACGAGGAGCGGGCTCGCCTCGGGCGGGAGGCGGCGCCCGCCGTCGACCAGGGCGCGCACGCGCGGGGCCTGCGCCCAGCTCGCGAACCACTCGTCGGCGAGCATCGGCCACGTCGCGCGGACCCCGTAGCGGCTCCTGGCCACGTCCGCCGCCAGCGGGTCCGGTCCCCGTGCGACCCACCGGACGGCCTCCCGCCGGAGCGCCGGGCCCGCCGCCGCGAGCGCACCCGCGAGGATGCGGGCGGCCGCAGACCCCGCACGGGCGAGCGGACGGCCGGGGTGCAGCGCGGGAACGTGGGGCTCCCAGGGGCTCGTCGGGTCGAGCAGCACGAGCCGACGGACCTCCTCGGGGTAGCGCAGCGTCCACTCGATCGCGGCGAGACCGCCCACCGAGTGGCCGACGACGCGGACCGGGCGCGAACCGTCGATCCCCAGCGTGCCGCGGATCGCGTCCACCGGGCCCGTCACGGGGGTGCGCCACGCGTCGAGGACGCGCACGTCGTCAGCCGCGCTGCCCAGGGCGCGTGCGAGCGGGGCGAAGTCCTCGGGGGTCAGCGCCAGGCCCGGCAGGACGATCCAGGTCACGGCCCCTCCCCTCCACCCTCGACGGTCCTCCTGCGACGCTCGACCGACCACCGCGTCCCACGGCGACACCCTACGGACGGGTGCTGGGCGTGCGTAGGGTGGAGCCTGTGTCCACGCCCAGCATCCCCGTGACCGACCCGTCCCACCACGAGCGCGCGCACGCGCACGCGCGGGACCTCGCGACGTTCGTCGAGACGTCCCCGTCGTCGTACCACGCGGCCCACGAGGTCGCGCGCCGGCTCGAGGCCGTCGGCTTCGAGCGGCTCGACGAGACGGCGGCGTGGCCGTCGGCGACCGGCGGCGAGGGCGAGGGGCCCGCGGGCGGGCGGTACGTCGTCGTGCGCGACGGTGCCGTGATCGCCTGGGCGGTCCCGGCGGGCGCGACCGCGACGACGCCGTTCGCGGTCCTCGGCGCGCACACCGACTCCCCCGGCTTCAAGCTCAAGCCGCGCCCGAGCGTGGGCCGCGAGGGCTGGTGGCAGGCGGGCGTGGAGGTCTACGGCGGTCCGCTGCTCAACTCGTGGCTCGACCGCGAGCTCGAGCTCGCTGGTCGGCTGGTGACGTCGGACGGCGTGGAGCACCTCGTGCGCACCGGCCCGCTCCTGCGCATCCCGCAGCTCGCGATCCACCTCGACCGGGCCGCGAATGACGGGCTCGCGCTCGACAAGCAGCAGCACACGCAGCCCGTGTGGGGACTCGCGTCGGCGTCGGGTCCGGCGGGGTCCGACGCCGCGGGCGCGGCGCACGGGACGAGCGGCGGGGACGTGCTCGCGGAGCTCGCGCACCACGCGGGGGTGCGCGCGAGCGAGGTCGCGGGGTACGACGTCGTCGTCGCGGACACGCAGTCGCCGCGCGTCTTCGGTGCGCACGGCGCGTTCCTCGCGTCCGGTCGGCTCGACAACCTGCTCTCCGTGCACGCGGGGCTCGTCGCCCTGCTCGAGGTCGCCGGGACGCCGAACGGTCCCGTCGAGGGCGAGGTGATCCCGGTGCTCGCGGCGTTCGACCACGAGGAGATCGGCTCGGAGTCGCGCTCCGGGGCGTCGGGCCCGTTCCTCGCCGACGTGCTCGCCCGGGTCGCGGCCGGCCTCGGCGCGACGGAGGAGGAGCGGCACCGCCAGCTCGCGGCGTCGCTGTGCGTGTCGAGCGACGTCGGCCACTCGGTCCACCCCAACTACCCCGAGCGTCACGACCCCGCGAACCGCCCCCTCGCGGGCGGCGGCCCGATCCTCAAGATCAACGCCAACCAGCGCTACACGACCGACGCGCACGGCGCGGCGGCCTGGGCCCGCGCGTGCGCGCGCGCCGGGGTGCCGAGCCAGGAGTTCGTGTCGAAGAACACCGTGCCGTGCGGCTCGACCATCGGGCCGCTCACCGCGACCCGCCTCGGCATCCGCACGGTCGACGTCGGCGTCCCCATCCTCTCGATGCACTCCGCGCGCGAGCTCACCGCCGTCGTCGACCCGTGGTACCTCTCCCGCGCGGTGGTCGAGATCTTCCGCGGCTGACCCGCCACCACAGCCACGCCGAGCATGCGGTGACCTCCCGTCACATGCCGCTGACGAGGCACACCCGCATGGTCAACGAGGTACGACCGCATGCTCGGCGCGGGCACGGACGCCGCGCAGCATCTTCTGCGTCATGAGGAAGCTCACCGGCTGGACCGCCTCGACGACGGCACGGCCAGCGGTGCCGAGCGGGAGGTAGCGCTCGCGGACCAGCAGGCGCGACCGCGGCGTCCCGTCCTCGCCCGGCGGGAGCGGGCGGACGACGAACGCCCACGAGAACCGGAACGGCATCGTGTCCGGCTGCCCCGGGCCGGGGGCGCCGAGCAGCACGAGGTGCGAGCCCGGCTCGAGCGCCGCGACGCGCAGGACGGCCTCGTCGGCGAGGTGGACGTCGTCGCCGACCGCCAGCCCCTGCCAGCGCTCCTCGATCGCGTCGGCGCTGCAGATGCCCAGGCCGACGAGATTCTCCAGCACGTCGTAGGAGTAGAAGCCCCCGCGGCCCTGGCCGAGCTGGACCAGCCACGGCCAGACCTGCGACGGCGGCGCGTCGACCGTGACCGCTCGCGTCGCGACGACGGCCCCCGCGTCGGGCACGAGGTCGTCGCCCGGGAGCACGCACTCGTGCTCGCCCTCCCACGTGCCCCACGTCTGGGTCATGCGCCGGGTGAGCAGGAGCGCCCCGACGGCGAGCGCCGTCGTCGCCACGACCTGGAACCTGCGCACCGCTCCCATGACCCGATCCTCGGCCGTGCGGCGTGCCCGGCGCGAGGGCCGGAGGTCCCGAGCGCGGCCGCCGTCGGCCGAAAGGTGGGCCGGAGGTGGGAGACTCGGAGGCGTGCCGCACGCCCCCGCCCCCACCTCGCTGCGACCGACGAGCGCGGCCCTGCTCGACGTGCTGCGCGCGGGCGGGCGGCGCGACGAGCGGCTGCTGCACGTGCGAGAGCTGCCCGCGCGGGCGGGCACGCAGAGCGAGTGGCCGGAGTGGTCGGACGCGTCGCTCGTGGCGGGGTACCGCGCGCTCGGTGTCGACCGCCCGTGGGAGCACCAGGTCGTCGCGGCCGACGCCGCGTGGTCGGGCCGGCACGTCGCGCTCGCCACCTCGACGGGCTCGGGCAAGTCGCTCGCGTTCTGGCTCCCCGCCCTCTCCTCGGTCCGGGCCGACGCCGCCGCGCGCCTCCTCGACCCCGGCCGCATCGAGTCGGTCGCGCGCCGCGGCGCGGTGCTCTACCTGTCGCCCACCAAGGCGCTCGCGGCCGACCAGCTCTCCGGCCTCCAGCGGCTCCTCGACGCCGCCGGGACGCGCGACGTGCGGGTCGCGACGTGCGACGGCGACACCGGCCAGGACGAGCGACGCTGGGTCCGCGAGCACGCCGACGTCGTGCTGACCAACCCCGACTTCCTGCACTTCGCGCTCCTGCCGAACCACCGGGGATGGTCGAGGCTGCTGCGCGACCTGCGGTACGTCGTCGTCGACGAGGGCCACGCCTACCGCGGGGTGTTCGGCGCGCACGTGTCCCTCGTCCTGAGACGCCTGCGACGGCTCGCCGCGCACTACGGGCGCGAGGGCGACCGTCCTCCGACGTTCGTCGTCGCGTCGGCCACGACCGCCGACCCCGCGACCAGCGCGGCCCGCCTCGTGGGGGTCGAGCCCGACGACGTCGTGACGGTCGCGCAGGACACCTCGCCCGCGGGTCGCAAGACGTTCGCGCTGTGGGAGCCGCCCGTCGTCGTGGGCTTCGACGCGGCCACCGCGGCCGGACCCGACGGACCCGCCGAGAGCCACGACGACGACCCGACCGTCGCGACGACGGTGGACGCCGCGGCCGAGCACCCGCGGCGCAGCGCGACGGCCGAGGCCGCGGACCTGCTCGCGGACCTCGTCATCGCGGGCGCGCGCACGCTCGCGTTCACGCGCTCGCGCCGCGGGGCGGAGTCGGTCGCGGTGCAGACGCAGGACAGCGTGCGCGTCGTCGACCCGCGGCTCGTGCGGCGCGTCGCCGCCTACCGGGGCGGGTACCTGCCCGAGGAGCGGCGCGAGCTGGAGGACGCCGTGCGCACCGGTGACGTCCTGGGCCTCGCGACGACCAACGCGCTCGAGCTCGGGGTCGACATCTCGGGCCTCGACGCCGTCCTCATCGCGGGGTGGCCGGGGACCCGCATGTCGGTGTGGCAGCAGGCGGGCCGCGCCGGGCGTGCGGGCGCGGACGGCCTCGTGGCGTTCGTCGCGCGGGAGGACCCGCTCGACACGTTCCTCGTGCACCACCCCGAGGCCGTGTTCGACGCCCCGCTCGAGGCGACCGTGTTCGACCCCGCGAACCCGTACGTGCTCGCGCCTCACCTGTGCGCGGCCGCGGCCGAGAACCCGCTGCGCTCCGAGGACCTCCCGGCGTTCGGCGATCCCGAGGCGGTGCGCGGCCTGCTCGACGTGCTCGTCGCCCGGGGCGCGCTGCGCCGTCGCGCGTCCGGCTGGTACTGGACGCACGCGCAGCCCGCGTCGGGCATGACCGACCTGCGCGGCTCGGGCGGCGCCCCCGTGCGGGTCGCCGAGGCACGCACCGGACGGCTGCTCGGCACGGTCGACGCCGCGTCCGCGGACGGGTCCGTGCACGACGGCGCGGTGTACGTCCACCAGGGCCGCACCTACGTCGTCGAGCACCTCGACCTCGCCGACCACGTCGCGCTCGTGCGCCGCCAGGACGTCGACCACGGGACGTGGTCGCGCTCCACGACGTCCATCGCGATCGTCGACGACCCCGCCGACGGCGACGTCGCGGCGGGGCGCGAGGTGGTCGAGCGGTCGTGGGGACCCGTCGGCTGGGGTTACGGTCCGGTCGACGTGTGCTCGCGGGTCGTGAGCTTCCAGCGCCGCCGCCTCCCGGACCTGCAGGTGCTCGGCACCGAGACGCTCGATCTCCCCGAGCGCACGCTCCCCACGATGGCCGTGTGGTGGACCGTCCCGCAGTCGGTGATCGAGGTGGCCGAGATCGACGCCGACGAGCTGCCCGGCGCGCTGCACGCCGCCGAGCACGCGTCGATCGGCCTGCTGCCGCTCCTCGCGACGTGCGACCGCTGGGACCTCGGCGGCGTCTCGACCGCCCTGCACGCCGACACCGGCGAGGCGACCGTGTTCGTGCACGACGCCTACCCCGGCGGGGCCGGCTTCGCCGAGCGCGGGTTCGAGCTCGGCGCGACGTGGCTCCGCGCGACACGCGACGCGATCGCGCGCTGCCCCTGTCACGACGGCTGTCCCGCGTGCGTGCAGTCCCCCAAGTGCGGGTCGTACAACGCCCCGCTCGAGAAGGCCGCCGCCGTCCGACTCCTCGATGCGGTCCTCGCCCACGCCCCGGCGGGTCAGTATCTCGACCACACGAGCGACAGCCCCGACTCCACGAGCGAGAATCCTGACCGCGCGAGGTAGAACCGTGGCCTCGCGGGAGAGAACCCGGGTGCCGCGACGTAGAACCGAGGTTGCGCGAGATCGAACCGTGGTTGCGCGAGGTAGCACCGCGGTCATCGTGCGGTCGCCGGGCCTGCGCGTGCGGCGGCGCTCGCCCGGCCGAGCGCGACACCGAGGACGGTGACGCCATCGGTCGAGGCGACGTCGACCCTTACGACCCCTCCGCCCTGCTCGGCGCATGCGGTGACCGCCACCGCGTTGCGGGCGGCGACCTCACGGGCGCGGCCGCACGGGTCCCAGCCGTCCCGAGCAGCCGTGGCGGCCGCGAGCGCCGCGAGGTCCGCGCCCGTCTGCGCCGTCCCGCGGGCCGCCTGGGCGTGCGCGAGCGCGGCCAGCCCGAGGGCGAGCACGAGCACGGCGGCGACGATCCCGAGCACGAGCACCGTCCCCGCGCCGCGCTCCGCGTCGGGCGCGTCGTCGGGCCGCGCGATCCCGGCCGGGTCCGCACCGCGACCAGTGCTGCGAGCTCGCCGCGCTCGCGCGACCGGGCCGTCCCCGACCACAGCCGGTTCCGGGGTCATGGCTCGACCCACGCGACGGCCTCGCCGCTCGCGCGCAGGGGCGAGGAGGAGAGCCACCCGCCGATGACGGGCGTCGTGACGCGGACCTCGACCCACGGGTCGCCACGCACGACGCCGACGGTCGCGCCGTCGCCCGCCACCCGCAGCGCCGTCGACCGGACGGTGGCGTCGTCCTCGCCGATGGCCGCAGCACGCGCGGCGGCCCTCGCCGCGTCGGCGGAGCGCATCTGAGCGCCCGCCGCCGCGGCGAGGGTGAGGACGACGACGAGGACGAGGACGACCGCCGGCAGCGCGACGGCGAGCTCGGCCGTGACCGCACCCCGCTCCCGGTCGCCGCGCGACCGGACCCCACGGGTACGGACCTCGCGCGGACGGATCTCGCGCGAGCGGAGCACCCACGGCCGGGACCTGCCCCACGCACCGGTGCCCGTGCCTGCGTCCCGTCGCACGGCTCAGCCCAGCGACAGCGCGCTGCGCACGATGCCGAGCAGCAGCTCGCGCACCTCGCCGCTCTTGAGCACGACGATGAGCAGCCCGGCGAAGCCTGCCGCCGCGACGGTCGCGATGGCGTACTCCGCGGTCGCAAGACCGGCCTCACGGTCCTGTCCCGTGCTCGTCCCCGTCAGGCGCGCGAGCACGCGCCGAACCTGTCCTGGCATGTCAGGTCTCCCCTCTCGTGGCCCGCGTCCGCGGGCGGTCCAGGACACCGTGGCGGGTCGACGACCGGGTCCGCACCCTGCCCCGCGCCGCCGGTGGACGGGACCCTCGCGCGACGGACCTGTGGACGGCTGCGGTCCCCGCGCGCCGGGGATCGTCGTGCCGAGGACCCGGCACGTGCGCGGGCCGAGGCTCCTGCACGAGTGCGCACCCGAGGCTCCGCGCCCGCCGGTCGCGCCGCTCGGAACGCCGAGGAGCGTGGCTCCCTGCGGGCCGTCAGTCCCAGGTCAGGGGGTCCAGGAGGAGGTGGAACCGGAGCCGGTCCGCGTCGACCGGAGACCCGTAGAGCGGCTGGAGCTGGTCCTGGAGGTGCTGGGCCTCGTCCGGCCACGTGTCCTGCGCGCTCGCGAGCAGCAACGAGAGGTCGGCGTGCCGGTCGGCCACGCCGAGGCGACCGAGGTCGACGAACCCGGAGACCTCCAGCGTCTCGGGGTCGAGCAGGATGTTGGGCAGGCACAGGTCGCCGTGGCAGACCACCTGGTCGGCCACCTCCTGCTCCTGACGCAGGGGAAGCTCGGCGGCGAGGTCGGCGAGGAGGTCGCGGCCCGTCCGGGACTCCTGCTCGGGGCGCAGGAACTCCCGGCGCACGGCGCCCTGCGCCACCACGTCCTGCGCCAGCGCGTACATGGTGCGCAGCCCTCGGTCGAACGGGCAGCCGCCGGTGGAGACGTCGTGGAGCGCCCCGACCGCCGCCACGACGTTCTCCCACGCCCGGCGGACCTGGTCGGGACGGACCTGGTCGGCGGGCGTCCCCGCCACCGCGCTGGTCGTCAGGACCGCCCCGTCGGGGGCGTCCGCCCAACCCAGCAACCGCGGCCCGCGGATCCCGCTGTCGGCGGCCCACCGCACACGGTCACGCTCCCCGGCCAGCGCGGCCACGTAGTCGCCGCTCGCGACCTTCGCGTACCGAGCACCGTCCTTGCTCACGAAGACCCGGGAGGACGACTCGCCGCTCCCGACCTCCTCCCAGAGCCCCTGGGCGAGAGCTCCCGGCTCGGTCGGGCCGACGGCGGTCGCATCCATGGACCCACCGTAGCGAGCGGCCCGTCGGCGCGGCAGGAACGGCACTCATGCTCCACCCCGCACAAGCAAGGACCGGGCACGGGTACGGGTCGCGCACCACCGGTCGCGGTCCTCCACGCGCTTGTCCCAGTGCCGGCAGCCCGGCAGCCCGGCAGTCCGGGAGTCCGGGAGTCCGGGAGTCCGGGAGTCCGGGAGTCCGGGAGTCTCGACTAACCGCCCAGCAGACCAGACCCCAGCGAGACGAGGACGGGGACGAGCCCGACGAGCACGAACGCCGGGAGGAAGCAGGCGCCGAGCGGGAGCACGAGGTGCACGGCGAGCCGCGCCGCGGCGGCCTTGGCCGCGGCGGTCCGGTCCTGTCGCGACGCCTGCGCCGCGGCCCGCAGCGCGGGAGCGGGGGCCGCACCGTGCAGCCAGGCCGGACGCAGCGCGCGCTGCACGACCGCGAGCCGCTGTGGCGCCGTCGACCAGGCGGCCTCCCACGACGCGCCGAGGAGGAGGGCAGCACCCGCGGCCCGCAGGCCGGCACCCTCCCGACCACCGACGCACGACCCGACCACGTCCAGGGCGCGCGGGACGGCCGCGCCGGAGCGGACCGCCGCCGCGAGGAGCTCGAGGAGCACGCCCGTCTCGAGGCGGTCGGCGTCCCGGCGCCCCCGACCTGCGCCCCGTGCCTCCCGCTCCCCCTCACCCCACGCCCCGTCGGGACTGCCGGCGGTGCTCTCGGCGCCTCGCGACACCGCGACGGCCCGCCGCGAGACGCCCGTCCGCGCTGCCCACCACGGCGCGGTCGCCGCCAGGGCCCACGCCGTCACCAGGAGCGCGGTCACCGGTCCTCCCCCGCGCTGCGTGCCCGCTCGACGAGCCGCGCGGACCAGGTGCGGCCCGCGAGCAGGAGCAGGAGCCCGAGCAGGACCCCGGCCGTCCCGAGGCCGCCATCGGTCGCGGTGCCGAGCGGGTCGGCACCGAGGACGTAGCCCAGCAGCACACCGACCGCCGGGAGCCACAGGAGCACGCGCGCGGTCGCCCGAGGCCCCGCGAGCGCCGCGTCCCGCTCCGCGCGCGCCTCCGCGTCCGCCGCCACCGAGGCCGCGACCTCGTCGAGCACGGAGGCGAGCGGCGCGCCCACCTCGACCGCCAGCCGGCACGCCGCCACGAGGGCCTGCGCGGTCGCCGTCCCGCCCACGTGCGGCGCGAGCTCGGCGACCCGCGGGACGCCCGCGGCGTCGACCCGCACCCCGACCGCCCGCTCCCACGCGACCCCGGGCGCGGCACCGGACCGCAGGAGCGAACCCACCTGCGTCACGACGACGCGCACCAGCTCCGGCACCGCCCGCGCCCGGGACCGACGCCGCAGGAACGCCGGTCGCCCGGGCCGCGGCGACGGGGTGCCGACGACGCTGCCGGCCCGCCGCCCGCCGCGCGCTGCCACGCACCAGACCGCGGCCCCGACGAGCACGCCCACGACGACCGTCATACGGGCCTCACGTGCACCACCGCGCCACGAGCTCGTCCCAGGCCGGGCCCGCGACCGGCCCGGTGCCGCCGGGGCTGCCGCCGTCGCCCTCACCGTCGCTGTCGAAGGAGCCCCCGCGCAGGCCGGGCACCCCGTCCCACGAGGCCGCGACGTCCACCCGGAGCCCCGCCCGGACGTCGCCCCGCACGACCCCGACCTGGGCGAGCACGCGCCGGGTCGTGCCGCCCACGCGCACGCGGCGCAGGTGCAGCACGACGTCGAGCCCGCCGACCGCCTGTGCCGCCACGGCGGCGCGGTCCATGCCCGCGAGCGCCGCCAACGCCTCCAACCGGGCGGGGATCACCTCGACGTCGTTGGCGTGGATGGTCGCCAGCCCGCCCTCGTGACCGGTGTTGAGAGCCATGAGCACCTCGCGGACCTCCGCCCCGCGGCACTCACCGAGCACGATGCGGTCGGGCCGCATCCGCAGGGCGGCACGCACGAGGTCGGCAAGGTCGACCCCGCCGGCACCCTCGACGTTCGCCCGCCGCGCGGTGAGCGGGACGACGTGCGGGTGGTGCGGGTCGAGCTCGCGCGCCTCCTCCACGCAGACGATGCGCTCGT
Source organism: Cellulosimicrobium sp. E-16 (assembly GCF_049913115.1). NCBI lineage: Bacteria > Bacillati > Actinomycetota > Actinomycetes > Micrococcales > Promicromonosporaceae > Cellulosimicrobium > Cellulosimicrobium sp. E-16. Next base: position 848,828 of record NZ_CP183974.1, on the reverse strand, counting down.
CGGGCGGGACGAGCGCGAGCAGCGCGGCGAGCAGCGTCGTCTTGCCGGTGCCGGTCCCGCCGGACACGAGGACGCTCGCGCGCCGGGCGACGAGCCCGCGCAGGACCGGCTCCCAGGCACCCGGGACCGTGCCGGACGCGACGAGGTCGGCCAGCCCGAACGTCCGCGTCCGCAGCACGCGCAACGAGATCACGGCCCCGGGCCCGCACACGGGTGCCACCACCGCGTGGAGCCGCGTCCCGTCGGGGAGCCGGGCGTCGACCACGGGCGAGGCGTCGTCGAGGCGCTGCCCGCCGGCGGCGGCAAGCCGTACGGCCAGCGACCGCACGGCCTCCGGCCCGCCGAGCGCGACGACGACCCGTTGGAGCCCGGCCCCGCGGTCGACCCAGACCTCGTCGGGCCCGTTGACGAGCACGTCGGTCACGCCCGGCTCGTCGAGGTAGCGCTGGAGCGGGCCGGCACCGAAGATCTCCGCGTGCGCCGTGCGGGTGAGCTCCCGCAGGGCGGTGGTACCGAGCACGCGCCCGGACGCCCGCAGCGCGTCGGCGACGGCCGCGTCGTCGGGTCCCGCCCCCGGCTCGGCGCCGGCCCGCACGAGGCGGTCCCGCACGCCGTCGAGCAGCGGGCCGCGCCCCCGCTCGGTCCGCCCCGGGACCGCGTCGCGCCCGCTCACCGGTCGCTCCCCGCGTACCGCGCCGCGAGGTCCCGACCCGCGCGGACGACCGGCCCCCGGCCGACGCACGGACCCTGGCCGCGCTCGATCGCCCCGGCGAGCGCGCGGTCCCAGCCGACCGTCGCGGCGACCTCGAGCCCGACGGCGTCCGCGACCTCGCCGCCGGACAACCGCCCCGGAGCGGGCCGGCGCAGGACGAGCGCCGCCCGACCGGGGACCCGGTCGCGCACCGCCGCGGCGCCCGCGACCCCGGCCACGTCGAGCGGCGTCACGACCAGCACCTCGTCGCACGCCCGGAGCAGCCCGGCGCCGACCGCGCCCGACCCGATCGCGGCACGGTCGACGTCGAGCACGAGCACCCCCGACCGGCCGGACGTGACCTCGGCGAGCCCGGCCACGACGTCCGCGAGCGCCGCGGCCTCCGGGCCGCCGCCGCGCTCGGTGCTGACGACCGGGACCGTGCCCCACCGCGGGAGGCGCGCGAGGAGGTCCTCGCCGTCGAGCCGGCCGCGCGCGTCGGCCAGGTCCGGCCAGCGCACCCCCGGGTCCTGCTCGATCCCGAGGAGCACGTCGAGACCACCGCCCACGAGCGCGAGGTCGACCAGGCAGGTGGGTGCGCGGCGTCGTGCCACCGCGCGGGCGAGCGAGGCCGCGACGACGCTCGCCCCCGCCCCGCCGCGCGCTCCCACCACCGCCACGACCGCTCCGCCCATCGCGTCCTCCTCCGCTGCCCGTCGACCGGCGCCCCACCCTGCCCTGACCGGCGGGGCGTCGTCGGGCCGCGCGCGCGACCTGTGGACGGGCACCCCGGCGAGCGCTCCTGTGGACGGCCACGTTCCGCGGCTAGGCTCGCGACCGTGACCCCGCTCCCGGACCCGACGGACCCGCCGCGTGCCGGCCGGGTCGCCGCGTTCTTCGACCTGGACAAGACGATCATCGCGACGTCGTCGGCCGCGGCGTTCTCCCGGCCGTTCTTCGCCGGCGGGCTCATCAACCGCGGGGACGTGCTGCGCAGCGCGTACGCGCACTTCCTGTTCATGGTCGGCGGCGCGGACGCCGACCAGACCGAGCGCATGCGCGCGCACCTGTCGAGCCTCGTGACCGGGTGGGACGTGGCCACGGTGTCGCGCATCGTGGAGGAGACGCTGCACGAGCACATCGACCCCGTCGTCTACGCGGAGGCGGTCGAGCTCATCGAGTCCCACCACGAGCACGGGCACGACGTCGTCATCGTGTCCGCCTCCGGGAGCGAGGTCGTCGAGCCCATCGCGGCGGTGCTGGGCGCCGACCACGCGATCTCGTCGCGCATGGCCGTCGAGGACGGCCGGTACACGGGCGCGATCGACTTCTACGCGTACGGCGAGAACAAGGCCGTCGCGCTCCGCGAGCTCGCGGAGCGCGAGGGGTACGACCTGGAGGCGAGCTACGCCTACTCCGACTCCGTGACCGACGCACCCATGCTGGGCGCCGTCGGGCACGCGTTCGTCGTCAACCCCGACCGGACGCTGCGCCGGCTCGCTGCCGAGCACGGCTGGGGCGCCCTGACGTTCTCCAAGCCCGTCGCCCTGCGGTCGCACCTCGCCGGGTCGACGCCGGCCCTCGCCGCGGCCGGCGTCGTCGCGCTCGGCGTCGTGGCGTGGGTCGTCTGGCGCGCGCTGCGCCGTCGCGGCCGCGACTGAACGAGGCCGAGCCGAGGTCACGAACCCACCGGGCTCCCACGCCGAAGGGGCCCGATCCGGACCTCCCGGACCAACCGCTCGGGGCTGTTCGAACGGCTGTAGAACACGGTGTGGAAGTCCCCGGGGAGCGGTTGCGCCCGCCGACCGTCCGGGCTGTGATGGAGGGACAACAGCATCTCGGCGGTACCCACGCGCAGGAAGTCCACGTAGGGACTCGCTGACCGGACGAGACCCGGCCACGACGGCCACCTCGCGCCGTTGCAGCGGACACGGTTGCACGCCTGATAGCCGCCGCGATGCTGGCGGGACGGCGCTCCTGAGGGGGCGCCGTCGTCGTGCCGGGCGCGTGGTCGCCGCGCGATACTGGAGCCCATGACGTCAGCGCCGAGTGTCTCCTCCTCCATCACCGTCCGTCTCCAGGTCGAGGCGCGCCCCACCGCCGTGAGCGAGCTGACGACGGCGATCGAGCACACGGGCGGCATCGTCTCCGCGCTCGACGTCACGGCGTCGGGCCACGAGCGCATCACGGTCGACGTCACGGTCGCGACCCGCGGCGAGGAGCACGCCGGGCAGATCGTCGAGGCGCTGCGCGCGCTGCCGGGCGTCGTCGTCGACCGCGTCTCGGACCGCACGTTCCTGCTGCACCTGGGCGGCAAGCTGCAGATCGAGTCCAAGGTGCCGATCCGCAACCGCGACGACCTGTCGATGATCTACACGCCCGGCGTCGCGCGCGTGTGCGAGGCCATCGCGGCCAAGCCCGACGACGCGCGCCGCCTCACGATCAAGCGCAACACCATCGCGGTGGTCACCGACGGCTCGGCCGTGCTCGGGCTGGGTGACATCGGCCCGCTCGCCTCGCTGCCCGTCATGGAGGGCAAGGCCGCGCTGTTCAAGCGGTTCGCCGGCATCGACGCGTTCCCGATCGCGCTCGACACGACCGACGTCGACGAGATCGTGCGCACCGTCAAGGCCATCGCGCCCGTGTTCGCGGGCATCAACCTCGAGGACATCTCGGCGCCGCGCTGCTTCGAGATCGAGGCCCGCCTGCGCGCCGAGCTCGACATCCCCGTGTTCCACGACGACCAGCACGGCACGGCGATCGTCGCGCTCGCGGCGCTGACGAACGCGCTGAAGGTCGTGGGCAAGGACCTGCCGGACGTGCGCATCGTGCTGTCGGGCGCCGGTGCCGCCGGGACCGCGGTGCTCAAGCTGCTGCTCGCCGCGGGCGCGCACGACGTCGTCGTCGCCGACATCGAGGGCGTCGTCCACCCCGCGCGGCCGGGTCTGTCGCCGTCGCTCGCGTGGACGGCGGTCAACACCAACCCGCGGCGCGTCACCGGGACGCTGCGCGAGGCGGTCGTGGACGCGGACGTCTTCATCGGCGTGTCCGCGCCTGACGTCCTCACCGGCGACGACGTCGCGCGCATGGCGCCCGGCGCGATCGTCTTCGCGATGGCGAACCCCCGCCCCGAGGTCGACCCGGTCGAGGCGGCGCGGCACGCGGCCATCGTCGGTACCGGGCGCTCCGACTTCGCGAACCAGATCAACAACGTCCTCGCGTTCCCCGGCGTGTTCCGCGGCCTCCTCGACGCGCAGTCGCACCGCATCACCGACGGGATGCTGCTCGCCGCGGCCCGCGCCCTCGCGTCCGCGATCCACGAGGACCAGCTCAACCCCACCTACATCATCCCGAGCGTGTTCAACCCCGAGGTGACGACGCTCGTCGCCGCCGCCGTCGAGCGGGCCGCGCGCGCCGCCGACGAGGCCGAGCCCGCCGCGCTCACCGGCGGGCTCCCGCGCGTCGCGCCCGCGACGGCGCCCACGTCGGCCTCGCCGACCTCGACCACCACCCCGGAGGCCTGACCGTGCAGCGCGTCACCACCCGCAACGCCGCGTTCCAGCAGTGGGAGGCGCTGCTCACCAACCGCACCAAGCGGCACCGCGCGGGCGAGATGGTCGTCCAGGGGGTGCGGCCGATCACGCTCGCCGTCGAGTCGGGCTGGACCGTGCGGACGTGGCTCGTCGATGCGGACCGGTCGCTCTCGAGCTGGGCGCACGCGATGCTCGACCGGGTGCGCACCCAGCGGTTCGCCGTGTCGTCCGAGCTGATGCGCGAGCTCGGCGGCAAGGACGACGACGCGCCCGAGCTGCTCGCGATCGTCGCGACGCCGCCCGACGACCTGGGGCGGATCGCCGCGGGTGGGGACGACGCCGCGTTCCTCGGCGTCGTGCTGGACCGGCCCACGAGCCCGGGGAACGTCGGGACGGTCGCGCGGTCGCTCGACGCGTTCGGGGGCGGGGGCCTGGTCGTCGCGGGCCACGCGGCCGACCCGTACGACCCGCGCGCCGTGCGCGCCAGCACCGGCTCGATATTCTCCGTGCCGACGGTCCGCGTCCCCGCGGGGCGCGACGTCCTCGACTGGGTCGCCGCGCAGCGCTCCGCCGGGGTGCGGCTGACCCTGCTCGGGACGGACGAGCACGGCGACGTCGAGCTCGCGGAGCACGACCTCACCGGCCCGACGCTCGTCCTCACCGGCAACGAGACGACCGGCCTCAGCGCGGGCTGGCGCGAGGCGTGCGACGTCATGGTGAGCATCCCCATGCTCGGCTCGGCGAGCTCGCTCAACGCCGCGAGCGCGACGACGGTCGTGCTGTACGAGGCGGTCCGGCAGCGCCGGGCGCGCTGACCCGACCCACCCTCGGGGCATTTTGCGAGCGATCCCGCCGAATGGTGGACCGCTGTGACCGCGCTCACGACAACGGGTCTAGACTCCCGAAGGTCGGGGCCCGCCGCGGTGGGCGTCCGACCGCCCTGCGTCCGCCTCCGCTCCCCCGGTGGCCCACGCGCGGGCGCCGCACCAGAGTCGATGCGCACCGGAGGTCAGCGTGCCAGAGAACGAGTCCACCACTGCTCAGCCCGGGTTGGAGAACCTCCTCCACGAGACCCGGAGCTTCCCGCCGAGCCCGGAGTTCGCCGCGCAGGCGAACGCGCAGCCCGCGCTCTACGAGGAGGCGCGGGCCGACCGGCTCGCGTTCTGGGCGCGGCAGGCGAACGACCTCGTCACGTGGCGCACGCCGTTCACCGAGACGCTCGACTGGTCGCAGGCCCCCGTCGCGCGCTGGTTCGCGGACGGCACGCTCAACGCCGCCTACAACGCGGTGGACCGCCACGTCGAGGCGGGCCTGGGCGACCGGGTCGCGATCCACTTCGAGGGCGAGCCGGGCGACACGCGCACGGTGACGTACGCGGAGCTGCAGCGCGACGTGTCGCGCGCCGCCAACGCGCTCGCCGCGCTCGGCGTGGAGACGGGCGACCGCGTCGTCATCTACCTGCCGATGGTCGTCGAGGCCGTCGTCGCGATGCTCGCGTGCGCGCGGGTCGGCGCCCCGCACTCGGTCGTGTTCGGCGGGTTCTCGGCCGACGCGCTGCGCAGCCGCATCGCCGACGCCGAGGCGAAGCTCGTCATCACGGCCGACGGCGGGTACCGCCGCGGCGCGGCCTCCGCGCTCAAGCCGGCTGTGGACGAGGCGATCGCACCCAAGGAAGGCGCGGACCCGACGACGGTCGAGCACGTGCTCGTCGTGCGCCGCACCGGCCAGGACACCGCCTGGACCGAGGGCCGCGACGTGTGGTGGCACGACGCGCTCGAGTCGGCCGACACGACGCACACGCCCGTGTGGGTCGAGGCCGAGCACCCGCTGTTCATCCTCTACACGTCCGGGACGACCGGGAAGCCCAAGGGCATCCTGCACACGACCGGCGGGTACCTCACCCAGGCCGCGTACACGCACCGCAACGTCTTCGACCTCAAGGCCGAGACCGACGTCTACTGGTGCACGGCTGACATCGGCTGGGTCACGGGCCACTCGTACGTCGTCTACGGGCCGCTGCTCAACGGCGCGACGCAGGTGATCTACGAGGGCACCCCGGACTCCCCGCACCAGGGTCGCTGGTGGGAGATCGTCGAGAAGTACAAGGTCTCGATCCTCTACACCGCGCCGACCGCGATCCGCGCGTGCATGAAGTGGGGCGAGGAGATCCCGGCGAAGTTCGACCTCTCGTCGCTGCGCGTGCTCGGGTCGGTGGGCGAGCCCATCAACCCCGAGGCGTGGATGTGGTACCGCCGCGTGATCGGCGGCGACCGCACGCCGATCGTCGACACGTGGTGGCAGACCGAGACCGGCGCGATCATGATCTCGCCGCTCCCCGGCGTGACGGCCGCCAAGCCGGGCTCCGCCCAGGTGCCGCTCCCGGGCATCGTCGCGGACGTCGTCGACGACGAGGCGCACTCCGTGCCGAACGGTGGCGGCGGGTACCTCGTGCTGTCCGAGCCGTGGCCGTCCATGCTGCGCGGCATCTGGGGCGACCTCGAGCGCTTCAAGGACACGTACTGGTCGCGTTTCCCGGGGATCTACTTCGCGGGCGACGGCGCCAAGAAGGACGAGGACGGCGACATCTGGCTCCTCGGGCGCGTCGACGACGTCATGAACGTCTCGGGCCACCGCCTCTCCACCACGGAGATCGAGTCGGCGCTGGTGTCGAACGAGATCGTCGCGGAGGCCGCGGTCGTCGGCGCGAGCGACGACCTCACAGGCCAGGCCGTCGTCGCGTTCGTCATCCTGCGCGGCGAGCACGCGGCCCGGGCCGCGGACGCCGACGGCGCCGCCGCCGTGCAGACCGAGCTGCGCAACCACGTGGCGAAGGAGATCGGCCCGATCGCCAAGCCCAAGCGCATCCTCGTCGTGCCGGAGCTGCCCAAGACCCGGTCCGGCAAGATCATGCGCCGCCTGCTGCGCGACGTCGCGGAGAACCGCACCGTCGGCGACGCGACGACCCTCGCCGACTCGTCGGTCATGGAGCTCATCTCGGCCGGCCTCCAGAAGCCGTCGTCCTCCGACGACTGACCGGGCCCACGCCGACCACGGGGTCGGTGTCGTTCTCCGCACGAGAACGACACCGACCCCGTTCTCGCGCTTGGGCGGCTCGTGCTCGGCAGCGGGCGACGTCGCTTAATCGGTTCAGGCCCTGCCCGACGGCGGAGCCCCGGCCGCACGATGTCGGGGCACGCCGACCCGGGCGTGCGCAGCCGACAGAGACGAGGTCGTCCGATGAGCCGCACCGCTCCCGTACCCGACGCCGACGCCGCACGACCGCCCGGGACCGCACGGTCCGCCACGATCGTCGCGGGGCTCGTGACCGCCGCGGTCCTCGCCACGTGCGGCGCGGTCGCCACGGTCACCGCGCGGTCGGCGGCGGCCGCCGAGACCGGGACCGGGGAGGACACGCCGCCGGGCATCCACGTCGCGGACGGGAGGGTCGTCGAGGCCGACGGCACGGACCTCGTGCTGCGCGGCGTCAACCACGCGCACACCTGGTACACGCACACCACGGGGTCGTTCGCCGACATCAAGGAGTCCGGCGCCAACACGGTGCGCGTCGTCCTGTCGAGCGGCGACCAGTGGACGCGCAACTCCCCCGAGGACGTCGCGCACGTCGTCGACCTGTGCGAGGAGAACCGCCTCGTGTGCGTCCTCGAGGTGCACGACACCACGGGCTACGGCGACCAGTACGCACCCGACGCCGGGACCCTCGACCAGGCGGTCGACTACTGGGAGGACCTGTACCCGACGCTCGCCGGGACGGAGGACTTCGTCCTCGTCAACATCGGCAACGAGCCGTTCGGCAACGACGCGACGGTCAACCAGCGGTGGGCGCCCGAGACGTCGGCCGCGATCCAGCGCCTGCGCGGCATCGGCTACGAGCACGCGATCGTCGTCGACGCCCCGAACTGGGGCCAGGACTGGACGAACGTCATGCGCGCCGAGGCGCAGGGCGTGTTCGACGCCGACCCGGACACGAACACGATCTTCTCCATCCACATGTACGGCGTGTTCGCGCAGGCGGCGACGGTCACCGACTACCTGGAGCACTTCGTGGACGCCGGGCTGCCGATCATGGTCGGCGAGTTCGGCTGGAAGCGCGCGGAGGGCGACGTCGACGCGGACGTCGTCATCGCCGAGGCGAACCGCCTCGACCTCGGCTGGCTCGCGTGGTCGTGGAGCGGCAACACCGACCCGTACCTCGACATGGTCCTCGGGTTCGACGCCGCGTCGCCGAGCGCCTGGGGGACGCGCGTCATCGACGGGCCGGGCGGCCTGCGCGAGACCGCGGTCGAGGCGTCGTGGTTCGGCGGCGACGGACCGGTGGACCCGCCGGACCCCACCGACCCGCCCGACCCGACCGACCCTCCGGACGACGGGGCGTGCTCCGCGACGGTCCGCGTCGCGAACGCGTGGCCCGGCGGGTGGCAGGGCGAGCTGGTCGTCACGGCGGGTGACGCCGCGGTCACGGGCTGGACGGCGACGTTCGCGCTGCCGTCGGGCACCGCCGTCGCGCAGCTCTGGGGCGGCGTGCACGGCGCGACCGCCTCGGGCGAGCGGGTGACGAACGCCGCGTGGAACGGCGCCCTCGCCGCGGGCGCCACGACGACCGCCGGCTTCATCGCGACGGGCGCCGCTCCCGGCACCGCCCCCACGGCGGCCTGCACCGCTCCCTGACCCTCCACGCCGGGCGCGGGACCGGCGACCAGGTCGCGCAGGACCCGGTCGCCCTCCCTCGCCCGGCGGCGGATATGTCCGTGCCCGGCCGCCCGCGGACGGCGTAGCGTCGAGACGTGCCACCCGTTCCCGCGGCCGACGGTCGCGCCCTCCTCGTCGAGCAGCTCGACCTGCGCAGCGACTGCGCGCGCTGCACCGGCCTGTGCTGCGTGGGGCTGCACCTCGTGCGCTCCGCCGACTTCGCGATCGACAAGCCCGCGGGCACGCCGTGCCCGAACCTGCGCGAGAGCTTCGGGTGCGGCATCCACTCACGGCTGCGAGAGTCCGGGTTCCCCGGCTGCGTCGCGTACGACTGCCTCGGGGCGGGCCAGCGCGTGACGGCGGCCGTCCGGTCCGCGCACGACGGCGCGACGTGGCGCGACGACCCCGCCGCCGCGCGCGACGCGTTCGCCGTGCTCCCCGTCGTCACGCAGCTCCAGGAGCTGCTCTGGTACCTCGCCGAGGTGCTGTCGCTGCCCGCGGCGGCGCCCGTGCACGACGACGCACGGCGGGCCCTCGCGCAGACGGCCCCCCTCGCGGACCTCGCCCCGGCCGCCCTCCTCGCGCTCGACGTCGGCACCGTCCGCCGTGACGTCGGGCCGCTGATCGACCGGGCGAGCGTGCTCGTGCGCGACGCGGCCCGGGCCACCGCGTCCCGCCCTCCGCAACGGGGAGTCGTTGACGCCGGATCGCGGAGCACCCTCAGCCGAGGACCCAGAGACGGTCGTGGCGACCGCGCGCCGGGCTCCGTCGTCGTGCACCGAGCACCCGACGGCGGCTTGCGCCGCAGGCTGCGGCCAGGCGCGGACCTCGTCGGCGCCGACCTGCGCGGTCTCGACCTCACCGGTTCCGATCTCCGCGGCGCGCTGCTGCTCGGTGCGGACCTCCGCGGGGCCCGGTTCGACGCCGTCGACCTCCTCGGCGCGGACCTGCGCGGCGCCGACGCGCGCGGCACCGACCTCTCCCGGGCGCTGTTCCTCACCCCGGCGCAGGCCGGTGCGGTCCGCCGGGACGAGCGCACGGCACTCCCGGCCGCCGTCGCCTGAGTCCGCTCCCACCGGTCACACCGCGAGATCGGCGCTCGCGGTCGAGATCGGCAGCTGCGACCGCCGATCCCGACCGGGACCGCCGATCTCGTCGGTCTCGGTCAGCGCAGGGTGGCCCGTCGCGCCAGCGGGGCCGCCACGATGGCGCACACGACGACGAGCGCGGCCGCGCCCCAGGCGAGCGCGCCGTACGAGGAGAAGCCGATGATCGCCCCGGCGAGGATGCCGCCGACCGCGCCGCCCGTGTTCATCGCGAGGTCGGAGAGGCCCTGCACGGACGTGCGCGACGGCCCGGGCGTGGCGTCGACGAGCAGCGCCGACCCGGCGACGAGCCCGCACGACCACCCGAGCCCGAGCAGCACGAGGCCGACCGTCAGCCGCGCGGAGTCCTCGCCCGGGGCGCCCGCCACGACCACCGCCGCCGCGAGGAGCAGCGCGCCCCCGACGTAGAGGACCCGCGCGTGCCCGACCCGGTCCGCGAGCCACCCCACGACCGGGCTGAGCGCGTACATGCCCGCGATGTGCGCGCTGATGACGAGACCGACGACCTGGAGCGTCGCGCCGCCGTGGTTCATGTGGACGGGGGTCATGGACATGAGACCGACCATGACGAGGTGGCTGAGGACGATCGCGCCGAGGGCGAGGCGCGCCGTCGGGCTGGCCGACACCACGGCCCACCCCGCACGCAGACCGTCGCGCCACGACGACCCCTTGCCGTCGCTCGGCACAGCACCCGGCGCCGCGGCGTCCGACGGGTCCGACGTCGCGCGCGACGCGAGCAGCGGGTCCGGCCGCAGCCAGACCACGACGACGGTCGCCGCCAGCGCGAACGCGACCGCCGCGAGGACGAACGGCGCAGCGCTCGGTGCGGTCGAGCCGTGCTGCGCGTGGGCGTCGCCGAGGCGCAGGCCCGGACCGGCGACGCGGTCCGCGAGACCGGCGAGCGTCGGCCCGACGACGGAACCCACCGTCGTCGCCCACACGACCACGGACAGGTCGCGCGCGCGCCGCTGGGGCGTCGCGAGGTCGGTCGCCGCGAACCGGGACGCGAGCCCGGCAGCGGTGCCCGACCCGAACAGGAGCATGGCCACGACGAGCAGCGGCCACGAGCCCACGAGCACGGCGACCGTCGCGAGGACCGCACCACCTGTCGCGACACCGAAGCCGAGGAGCAGGGACGGCCGTCGCCCGCGCTGCCCGGCGACGTGCGCGAGCGGCAGCGCGACGAGCGCGGCGCCGACGACGCCCGACGTCGAGGTGAGCCCCGCGATCGCGTCCGACCCCGAGAGCGCGGACGCGACGAGCGGCGCGACCGCGATCCCGCTCGCGACGCCGACCCCCGAGAGGACCTGCGTCGCGGCGAGCGTCGTGAGGGTGCGACGCTGGGTTGGGAACGCCAGGACGTCTCCCGGCACCTCGGGGCGCGGGGACGACGGGTCGGGGGCGGGCGGCTCGGTGCTCACGGGTGCACCGTAGGCCGCAGCGGACCGCCCTGACGAGGGCTTACACCGCCACCGCGAGACGAGATCCCGCCGCGCCCCCGAGCTCCGGGCTCGCGGCGAGCGCACGCAGGACTCCTCGCGCGGCCTCGCGCCCGGCCCGGTTCGCGCCGATCGTCGACGCGCTGGGCCCGTACCCGACGAGCTGGACGCGCCGGTCGCGCGCCGCCGTCGTGCCGTCGAGGACGATCCCGCCGCCGGGCGCGCGCAGGGCGAGCGGCGCGAGGTGGTCGAGCGCGGCGCGGAACCCGGTGGCCCAGAGGATGACGTCGGCGGGCTGGAAGAGCAGGCCGTCGTCGTTCGCGCCCGCGGCCCACTCGACGCCCGACGCCGTCACCCGCTCGAACATCGGCCGACGGCGCAGCACCTCGCTCGCGATCCCCGCGCGATAACGGGGCGTGAGCGGCAGGCCCGTGACCGAGACGACGCTCCCTGGCGGGAGCCCCGCCGAGGTGCGCGCGGCGACGCGCGCGACGGCCGCGCGCCCGAGCTCGGGCGAGAACTCCTCCTCGACCCAGACGGGCTCGCGGCGCGTGACCCACGTGGTACCGGACGCGTGCGGGGCGATCTGGAGCAGGAGCTGCGTCGCGGACGCCCCGCCGCCCACGACCACGACGTGCTGCCCCGCGAAGTCCTCGGCCGCGCGGAAGTCGTGCGTGTGGAGCTGGCGGCCGCGGAACGTCTCCATCCCCGGGTAGCGGGGCCAGAACGGCCGGGTCCACGTGCCCGTCGCGTTGACGAGGGCGCGCGTGCGCACGGTGAGCACGCGCGGGTCGGGCCCGGCGCCGACGGACGCGCGCACGCGCAGCAGGGCAGGGTCCTCGGGGTCCTGGGCCACGTCGTCGACCGTGGCCGGGCGCACGACGCGCAGGTCGTTCTCGCGCTCGTACGCGGCGTAGTAGCGCGGCACGGCGACGTTCGCGCGCTCCGCGGCGTCCCCGGCCGGGAGGGGGACGCCCGGGAGGTCGTGCACGGCGTGCGTCTCCGCCATCGTCAGCGAGTCCCAGCGCTCCTGCCACGCGCCCCCGGGGCCGCGACCGCCGTCGAGCACGAGCGGGTCGAGCCCGGCACGGCGCAGGTGGTAGGCCGCGGACAGCCCCGCCTGCCCGGCGCCGACGACCACGACGTCGCGCACGCCGTCCCCCGAACCACCGGCCGTCGTCCCCGCGACCGCGTCCACCATCGCCCGCACGTCCGTCACCTCGCTCACGACCCCCTCAACGACCCGGACCTGCCGAACCTTCCCCGCCACCCGGGTGACGTGCCGAACGCGACGCGAGCCGTCAGCGGTGTGGGGAGCCTTCAGGTCCGGTCCGGGACGCGCTGGAGCGTGCGGATCGGCCGGACGGCGAGGAGCGCCGCGACCGTGAGGGTTCCCACGACCGCGCCCACCAGGAGGACGCGGTCGGTGCCGAACGCGGCGACGGCGGGCCCCGCCAGGGCGGCGCCGATCGGGTACATGCCGACCGACCCCGCGACCTCGTACGCGTGGACCCGGTTGAGCACGTCGCCCGGCACCTGGGTCTGGACGCTCGTCGCCCACATGACGCCCCACACCCCGACCCCCACGCCCACGAGCACCTGCGCGACGGCGAGCGCCCACACCGGCCAGCCGAGCACGAGACCGAGCGGGTAGAGGGGGTAGGCGACGAGGGCGACGGCCCCGGCCGCGAGCGGTCGCCGGGGCTTGAAGCGGATCGCGAGCAGCCCGCCGACGACCGTCCCCACGCCGAGCGCGCTGTTGAGGACGCCGAACGCGGTCGCACCGTGCTCCGGCACGACGACGCCCGCCGCCACGGGGAGCTGCGGCCCCCAGGCGAGCACGGCGTAGACCATCCAGATGACGATGACGCCCCACAGCCAGGTGCGGGAGCGGAACGCGCGCCAGCCGACGGCGAGGTTGTGCCAGAGCCCCGCTCCGGCCGGGGGCGCGGGCACGATGCCGAGCCGGAGCGCGACGAGGCACAGCGCGCTGGTCCCGTAGGCGACGGCGGAGAGGATCATGACCCAGCCCGTCGACCCGAACCCGACCAGGACGCCGGCGAGCGCGGGGCCGCCGAGCCCGGTGATCGCCTCGGACGTCCGGAGGATCCCGTTCGCACCCTGCACGTCGCGCGCCACGAGGGGGACGGTCGACGCGGCCCCCGGCTGGAACAGCGCGTTGGCGGTGCCCGCCACCACGAGCAGCGCGTACAGGTGCCACAGGTGGTCGATGCCCCGCACGAAGAGGACCGCGAGGAGCACGTGCGCGGTGAGGTTCGCGACGTCGGCGACGATCATCATCCGGCGCGCCGTGAACCGGTCGGCGAGCACGCCGCCGAACAGCACGAGGCCCGCGAACGGGGCGACGAGGAACGCCATCGCGTACCCCGCGACGGCCAGCCCGTACCCGGAGCTGAGCAGACCGGCCGAGACCGCGACCGGCAGCATCGCCCAGCTCAGCAGCCCCGCGCTGCGTGCAGTGAAGTAGTACCGGAAGTTCCGGGTCCAGATCGACGGCTCTCGCGGTTCGCCCGGAGACGGTGCCGGTCCGGGCCTGTCCTGCACCGCCGGCACCGGGGCCGCCGTCGCGGGCGACGCCCCGGGCACCTGCTCCGTCGCTTCCTCCACCGCGCACGCACCCATGGCGCCCCCTGCCCTCCGTCGTCGATGCCGCGAACCGTCGGACGTGACAACCGTCACCCACCCCCGAACCTTCCCGACCAGGCACGACGCGTCGAGCGAGCGCGCCGGGTTCGGCCGGTCCCGGGCCTCGGGGGCAAGATGGACCGGTGGAGACCGCGATCCTCTGGCACACCGGCCCGCTCATCGACGACGTCGAGATCGCGCAGGTCCACGACCTCGCCGCCGCCGCCGAGCGCGAGGACGGCGTCGCCGCCCTCTCGGAGCAGCCCCTGCTCAACCTGCGCGAGGCGACGGACGACGTCGTGCACCTCCTCACGTGGCGGGCGGGCGAGCTCGCGGGGTACGCGCAGGTGGACAAGCGCGGCGAGGCACCGAGCGCCGAGCTCGTGGTCCGCCCCGAGCACCGGCGGCACGGGCTCGGGTTCCACCTGCTCGGCAGCGCGGCCGACCGCGCGGCCGAACCGCGCCCGAGCGATCCCGACCACGACCACGACGGGCAGCCACGCCCCGGCGCGGAGACCGACGGCGAGCCCGCCCGGGCGTCGCGCCCTCCGCTGCGCGTCTGGGCCCACGGCGACCTCCCCGCGGCCCGCGGCCTCGCCGCACGGGCGGGGTACGACGTCGTGCGCGAGCTGCTCGTCCTCGAGCGGCCCCTCGACGGGCCGGGGGCGCACCCGCGCCCCGAGATCCCCGCGGGCCTGCGGCTGCGCGCGTTCGTGCCGGGGGACGACGACGCCGCGTGGGTCGAGGCCAACGCGGCGGCGTTCGCGCACCACCCGGAGCAGGGTCGGCTCACGGTCGACGACCTGCGCGCACGGATGCGCGAGGACTGGTTCGACGCGGCCGGGCTCCTGCTCCTCGAACGCACCCCCGCTCCCGGTTCCGGCACGGCGGGGCTCGTCGGGTTCGTGTGGACCAAGATCCCGACCGGCCAGCCCGCCGGCGCACGCGAGGGCGAGATCTACGTCGTCGGCGTGGTCCCGACCGCCCAGGGCGAGGGGCTCGGACGGCTGCTGACCGCCGTCGGGCTCGCCCACCTCGTCGAGCGGGGGGCCACCACCGCGGTGCTGTACGTCGACGGCGACAACGTGCCCGCGGTGCGCACGTACGAGCGCGCCGGCTTCACGCGCCGTGCGGTGCACGTGCAGTACGCGCGCCCGGCCGCTCGGTGACCCGTGTCACGCACCGTTCACCAACTGGTGCCACCATGAACCCATGACCGACACGTCCACGCAGCGCACGCTCGACCCGGACCTCGCCGCGCACATCGCGGAGCACATCGCGGAGGAACCCGAGATCGAGCCGGTGGGCGCGGAGCTCGGGCTCGGTCCGCTGCCCGACGACCGGTTCGCCGACCGCGAGCTGAGCTGGCTCGCGTTCAACCAGCGCGTGCTCGAGCTCGCGGAGGACCCGAGCCAGCCGCTCCTGGAGCGTGTCCGGTTCCTGGCGATCTTCGCGTCCAACCTGGACGAGTTCTTCATGGTCCGCGTCGCCGGGCTCAAGCGCCGCATGGCGACCGGCATCGCGGTCACCGCCGCGTCCGGGCTCTCGCCCCGCCAGGTGCTCGACGCGATCAGCGAGCGCGCGCACGACCTCATGGCGAGGCACGCGCGCGTGTTCGCCGACGACGTCCAGCCGGCCCTGGCCGCCGAGGGCATCACGCTCGTGCACTGGGACGAGCTCGAGACGCGCGAGCAGGAGCGCCTGCACAAGTTCTTCCGCAAGCAGATCTTCCCCGTGCTCACGCCGCTCGCCGTCGACCCGGCCCACCCGTTCCCGTACATCTCGGGGCTGTCGCTCAACCTCGCGGTCGTGGTGGCGAACCCGACCACGGGCAAGGAGCACTTCGCGCGCGTCAAGGTGCCGCCGCTCCTGCCGCGGTTCATCGCCGTGGACGCGCGAGGCCGCCCGAGCGCGCCGACGTCGCAGACGGCCGCCCCGGACCGCGGGCCGACGTCGTTCGTGCCGATCGAGGAGGTCATCGCCCAGCACCTCGACCACCTGTTCCCCGGCATGGAGGTGCGCGAGCACCACCTGTTCCGCGTCACGCGCAACGAGGACGTGGAGGTGGAGGAGGACGACGCCGAGAACCTGCTCCAGGCCATGGAGAAGGAGCTCCTGCGGCGGCGGTTCGGCCCGCCGGTGCGGCTCGAGCTCACACCGGGGATCAGCCCGCGCATCCGCGCGCTGCTCGTGCGCGAGCTCGGCGTGGTCGAGGAGGAGGTGTACGAGATCCCCGAGCCGCTCGACCTCACCGGGCTCAACCTCATCGCCGATCTCGACCGCGCGGACCTGCACTTCCCCCCGTTCGTCCCGACGACGCACCGCCTGCTCGCCGAGGTCGAGAGCGCGTCGCCCACGGACGTGTTCGCCGCGATCCGCGAGCGTGACGTCCTGCTGCACCACCCGTACGACTCGTTCTCGACGTCGGTCCAGACCTTCCTCGAGCAGGCGGCGGCCGACCCGGCGGTCCTCGCGATCAAGCAGACCCTGTACCGGACGTCGGGCGACTCGCCGATCGTCGACGCGCTCATCGACGCCGCCGAGGCGGGCAAGCAGGTGCTCGCGCTCGTCGAGATCAAGGCCCGGTTCGACGAGCAGGCCAACATCTCCTGGGCGCGCAAGCTCGAGCAGGCGGGCGTGCACGTCGTGTACGGGATCGTCGGGCTCAAGACGCACTGCAAGCTCTCGCTCGTCGTGCGCCAGGAGTCGGACGGCCTGCGGCGCTACTGCCACGTCGGCACGGGCAACTACCACCCGAAGACCGCACGCCTGTACACCGACCACGGCCTGCTCACGTGCGACCCCGACGTCGGGCAGGACCTCACGCGGCTGTTCAACCAGCTCTCCGGGTACGCGCCCCAGTCGCGCTTCCACCGCCTGCTCGTCGCGCCGCGCACGGTCCGCTCGGGGCTCGTCGAGCGCATCGACCGCGAGGCGGCCGCGGCGCAGGACGGGCACGAGGCGTGGGTGAAGATCAAGGTCAACTCCGTCGTCGACGAGACGACGCTCGACGCGCTGTACCGCGCGTCGCAGGCGGGCGTGAAGGTGGACCTCGTCGTGCGCGGCATCTGCGCCGTCCGCCCAGGCGTGCCCGGGCTCAGCGAGAACATCCGCGTGCGCTCGATCCTCGGCCGCTTCCTCGAGCACTCGCGCATCTACGCCTTCGCCAACTCCGCCGGCCCCGCGATCGGAGAAGGCCCCGAGAGCGGGCCCGAGGTGTTCATCGGCTCGGCCGACCTCATGCACCGCAACCTCGACCGCCGTGTCGAGGCGCTCGTGCGCATCACGGACCCCGACCAGGTCATCGAGCTGCTCGACCTGCTCGACGTGTCGATGTCCGAGCGCACCGCGTCCTGGCACCTCGACGCCGACGGCACGTGGCACCGGCCCGAGTCGGGGCCCGACGGCACGCCCCTCGTCGACCTCCAGGCGAGCCTCGTGCAGCGACAGCGCCGCCGGCTCGTCGGGAGGCGGTAGCGGATGGGTGTGCCCTCCCCCGCCCTGCGCAGCGGGCTGCCCCTCGTGGACGCCCTCGGCCCGACGCACGTCTCGCACGCCCCGGTCATCGAGTCCGCCGGGGCCCTCGTGTGGCGCGTGCGCGACGACGACCTGCAGGTCCGCCTCGTCCACCGGCCCCGCTACGACGACTGGTCGTGGCCCAAGGGCAAGCTCGACCCCGGCGAGACCTTCCAGGCCGCGGCCGCACGCGAGGTCGCCGAGGAGACGGGCAAGCCGGTCGTGCTGGGCGTCCCGCTGCCGGGCCTGCAGTACCTCACGCCCGAGGGCCGCGTGAAGCGGGTGCACTACTGGGCCGCGCGCCGGGCGTCGCAGAAGGCGGACGCCGGTGCGCTCGCCGCGCGCGCCCCCGTCCCGCCGGTGTCGCCGCAGGAGATCGACCGCGCCGCGTGGCTGTCGGCCGACGACGCCGCGCAGCGCCTCACGCGCCAGGCCGACCGTGCCCCGCTCGAGGCGCTCGTGCGCGAGCGCGAGGAGGGGCGGCTGGCGACGCACGTCGTCGTCATCGCGCGGCACGGCAAGGCCGTCGCGCGCTCGGCGTGGCACGGCGACGAGCAGGACCGTCCGCTCACGCCCGCCGGTCACGCGCAGGCCGTCGCCCTGGTGCCCGTGCTCGCGGCGTACGGCGTCGAGACCGTCGTGACGAGCCGCTGGGACCGGTGCGCCCAGACGATCGCGCCCTACGCCGGCGCGTCGGGGCTGGATACCGTGAGCATCGACCACCTCACGGAGGCGCAGCACGAGCGCTCCCCCGCGCGCGTCGCGCGGACCGTCCGCGAGCTCCTCGAGGCCGAGCGGTCGTCGGTGCTGTGCACCCACCGGCCCGTGCTGCCCACCGTGCTCGACGTGCTCGGGCAGCACTCGCGGCGGCCCGTCGCGAACGCGCTGCCGACGCACGACCCGTTCCTCGAGCCGGGCGAGATGATCGTCGCCCACGTGGCGCGCACGCCCAAGGGCCCGCGCGTCGTCGCGGCGGAGAAGGTCGCCCCGCCGCTGCACTGAGACCAGGACGAGGACGGCGCTCCGCGGACCCAGGCGGAACCCGGGTCGGCGGAGCGCCGTCCTCGTCGCAGTGTGCGGTGCGCGCGTCCGGCGCGCGGCGTCAGAGCAGGATCGGGCTGAGGATCCAGTAGACGACGGCGGCGACGAGCGCGGCCGCCGGGATGGTCAGGACCCACGCGACCCCGATGTTCTTCGCGACGCCCCAGCGGACCGCGGACAGCCGCTTGGTCGCACCGACGCCCATGATCGCGGAGGTGATCGTGTGCGTCGTCGACACCGGCGCGTGGAAGATGAACGCGTTCGCGTACAGCACGACCGCGGAGACCGACTCGGCGACGAAGCCGCGCGCCGGGTCGAGCTCGATGATCTTGCGGCCCAGCGTGCGCATGATGCGCCACCCGCCGGCGTAGGTACCGAGCGAGATCGCGGTCGCCGCGGACAGCTTGACCCACAGCGGGATCGTGTTGTCGTCCTGGAACCCGCCCGCGACGAGCGCGAGCACGATCACGCCCATCGTCTTCTGCGCGTCCTGGAGACCATGACCCAGGGCCATCGCCGCCGCCGACGCCGTCTGCGCGATGCGGAAACGGCGGAACGCCCGGGCGGGCGCCGCGTTCCGGAACACCCACAGCAGCAGCACCATGAGCGCGAACGCGAGACCGAAGCCGATGAGCGGCGAGAAGACCATGGGGAGCACGACCTTGTCGAGGATCGCGTCCCAGTGGACCGTGATCCCCGACGCGATGCCGACGCCCGCGAGGCCGCCGATGATCGCGTGCGTCGACGACGACGGCAGCCCCAGCCACCACGTGATGAGGTTCCACGTGATCGCGCCGATGAGCCCGCACAGGACGATCACGAGGCCCTGATGGGGTGGCACGTCGTTCACGGCGACGATGTCCTCGGCGATGGTCTGCGCGACGGCGGTGCCGAGCAGGGCACCGATGAGGTTGAACACCGCGGCCATGAGGAGCGCCGCGCGCGGCGTGAGGGCCCTGGTCGAGACCGAGGTCGCGATGGCGTTCGCGGCGTCGTGGAACCCGTTGGTGTAGTCGAACGCCAGGGCGAAGGCCACGACGACGACGACGAGCACTGCCTCCACGGGGCTCAGGACTCCTTGAGGGCGATGGTCTCGACCGTGTTCGCGACCTTCTCGAAGGCGTCGGCCGCCTGCTCGAGGACCTCGACGATCTCCTTGAGCTTCATGAGGAGGACCGGGTCGGAGACGTCGTCGAACAGCTCGGCGAGCAGCTTGCGGTGCACCTTGTCCGCCTGGTTCTCCAGGCGGTTGACCTCGACCCAGTACTCGGGGAGGTCGTCCATGGAGCGCAGGCGAGGCATCGCCTCGGCCGTGAGCTCCGACGCCCGCTGGAGCACCTGGACCTGCTCGGACACGCGGGCCGGGAGCTCGTCCACCTTGTAGAGGACGATGAGGTCGGCCGCCTCCTCCATGAAGTCCATGCAGTCGTCGAGCGCCGACGCGAGGGCGTAGATGTCGTCCCGGTCGAACGGCGTGACGAACGTCTGGTTGAGCCGGCGCATGATCGAGTGCGTCGCGTCGTCCGCGAGGTGCTCGGTCTCGCTGAGCTGCTTCGCGAGCTGCTTGCGCGTCGGACGGTCCGCGCCGAGCAGCTCCGCGAGGAGCGTTGATCCGGTGACCAGGTGCTGCGCCGAGGCGGCGAGAAGGTCGAAGAACGAGGTGTCGCGCGGTGTCAGGCGCAGGCGCACGGGAGGCTCCGGAAGGGACGCGGGGTAGGGGTCTGAGCTGGCGTCGGCCACAAGGGCCGCTCGGCCGCCGGACGGGCCGGTCGGCCGGGGTGGTCACGATCTCGGGTCGGATGATCTCTGGATGAACGCACGTCGAACTCTCGTCAAATGTAGCCGACGCGCGGAGCGATGCTGGAATCGTCGGGGCGAAGGTCCCGGATCCTCAGGACGCTCACAGCCCGCGCCCGGCGTCCTCGCCGGGGCGGCCTGCTGGCGCACGGCGTCGTGCTCGCACCAGGAGGGGAAGTAGTGACGCCGGACCGGGAGCGCCTCTCGGCGCGTGGCCGCTCGTAGCGGCTGAGTGTGGAGCCCGGGGCTACCGCGGCCCGGCGTCGTGAACCATCGTACGTGCCGGGCGCCCCGCGAGGTACCCGGCCGGCCCCGTGTTCGCGCTCCGCGAGAACCCCACCCCCCGACGTGCGCACCGCCCCCGGAACCCCCACCCTGCTCCCCCAGCCAGCCGAGGTAGAACCCTGACCCCGCGGCCGCTCAGTCGAGGCGGTCGGCGCGCCAGAGCTCGGCGGCGTGCTCGAGCTCTTGCGCGGTGCGGAGCAGCGACCCGGCGCCGCGGGTCATGCGGAGCGCGCCGTCGGGGTCGGCGACCTCGCGGGCGTCGGCGTCGAACGCGGCGCCGGTGGCGAGGATCCGGCAGAACGACCCGGCGCGTTCGAGCGCGACCGCGAGGTCGCCGGTGAACACTCCGGAGAGCACGGCGTCGGCGAGGTCCCGCACGTCCTGCGGCCCGGGCGGCCGGGGCACGCCGGCGATGGCCTCGTGGACCGGTGCGGCGTCGACCCCGAGCCGATACCGCAGCGCCACCGTCTGCGGGTCGCGACGCACCCACTCGCGCAGCACGTAGAGCCGCCAGAGCGCGCCCGGCAGGGAGTTCGGCGCCGCGTCGGACCACAGGCCGGCGACGACGTCGAGCCCCTCGGTCTCGACGAGATGGACCAGGCGCTCGACGACCTGGGGGTCCTCGGTGTCGCGGGCACGGTGCACGATCGCGTGCGCGGTCGTGTGCGCGACCTGGTCGCGCAGCGCGGGGTCGAGCTCGCCGGGGAGCTCGTCCGCGTCGCGCGGGTCGAGCATCGCCGGGCGGCGTGGCCGTTGCCAGCGGTCGGACCGGCCGGGGTCGGGACGGGGTCCGGGGGTGGTGGAGGCGTCGTCGGGCACGCGCCCAGTCTCCACCCGGCGAGCGTGCGGTCGCACCGGCGCGGCCTGCTCGCGGTGCCGGCGCGGCGCGGGTCCGCGCGTGACGTTCGCCGCACCCCGTTCACCGCGCCACCGCGAGCACCCCGTCCTACAGTGACGAAAGGGGCCTCCTACCGGCTCCGGAAGGAGCGGAGGAGAGATGTCGAGCAGCGACGCAGCAGGTCACGGGACCGTGAGCGCACGCAGCGCCCACCGCAAGGCCATCGGTCTGGCCGTCGCCGCCGCGGTCGGCGGCTTCCTGTTCGGCTTCGACAGCTCCGTCATCAACGGTGCGGTCGCGGCGATCGAGGGGCAGTTCGACCTCGACTCCGCAGTCACCGGACTCGTCGTCGCGATCGCCCTCCTGGGGTGCGCGCTCGGCGCCTGGTCGGGCGGCAAGCTCGCTGACCGCTGGGGTCGCACGCGCGTGATGGTGTTCGGCGCGATCCTGTTCTTCGTCTCCTCGATCCTGTCCGCGATCGCGTGGTCGGCGTTCGACCTCGCGATCTGGCGCTTCATGGCGGGTGTCGGGATCGGCATCGCCTCGGTCATCGCGCCGGCGTACATCGCCGAGATCGCGCCTGCCCGCCTCCGCGGCCGCATGGGTTCGCTCCAGCAGCTCGCGATCACGGTCGGCATCTTCGCGGCCCTGCTGTCCGACCAGCTCCTCGCGGAGACCGCTGGCGGCGCCTCCAACGAGCTGTGGCTCGGGTGGGAGGCGTGGCGGTGGATGTTCCTCGTGTGCGTGATCCCGGCGGCCGTGTACGGCATCCTGGCCCTGCGCATCCCCGAGTCCCCGCGCTACCTGGTGGCGAAGGGTCGGGACGACGAGGCACGCGCCGTGCTGGAGTCCGTGCTCGGCCCGGAGGAGGACGTCGACGACCGCATCGCGCAGATCCACCGCTCGATCGCGGTCGACGAGAAGAACGCCCAGGAGGGCACGCTCAAGGGCTCGTCGTTCGGGCTCAAGCCCATCGTGTGGGTCGGCATCCTGCTCTCGGTGTTCCAGCAGTTCGTCGGGATCAACGTGATCTTCTACTACTCGACGACGCTGTGGCAGGCGGTCGGGTTCGACGAGAGCCAGTCGTTCCTCGTCTCGACGATCACGTCCGTGACGAACGTCGCGGTGACGTTCATCGCGATCGCGCTCGTGGACAAGGTGGGGCGTCGTCCGATCCTGCTCATCGGCTCGGCAGGCATGACGGTCTCGCTCGGCCTCATGGCGCTCGCGTTCACGCAGGCGGTCGGGAGCGGCAAGGACATCACGCTGCCCGACCCTTGGGGGCCTATCGCCCTGGTCGCCGCGAACGCGTTCGTCGTGTTCTTCGGGGCGTCGTGGGGGCCGCTCGTCTGGGTGCTGCTGGGCGAGATGTTCCCGAACCGCATCCGCGCGGCCGCGCTCGGCGTCGCGGCGATGGCGCAGTGGCTCGCGAACTTCGCGATCACCCTCACGTTCCCGCCGATGCTGTCGGCGTTCGGCGCCACGATCCCCTATCTCATGTACGCGATCTTCGCGGCGCTGTCGTTCGTCTTCGTCTTCAGCAAGGTCCCGGAGACCAAGGGCATCGAGCTCGAGGACATGGGCGACGAGCGCGTAGGGCGCACCGCGCACTGACGCCTCTCGTCCCGAACCCGGGGTCGGTCCTCACGGCACGCGCCGGGTGGGGACGGACCCCGGGTTCGGCCGTTTCCGGGCCTCGACGGGACGCCCGGGAATTCCTTGCTCCACACAATGGTTGCTGAAAGCAACTGCGAGGCGTATGCTTGCCTGCAGCAACCAAGGAGTAGTCGTGCCCGTCATCACCCCCTCCGCGACCACCGCGGCCCCCGAGCTCGCACCCGACCCGTCCCCCGCGGCGGGCCTCATCCGCGCGCTCGACGAGCTGGCCCGCGCGCAGCGCGAGTCGGCAGTGCGGATCGCGCGGGACCTCGACATCCCGCGCTCCTCGTTCGGGCTGCTCCGCATGCTCCAGCGGTGCGGTCCCGTCCAGCTCGGGGACGTCGCCGCGAGGCTCCGCGTCGACCTGTCCGTGGCCAGCCGCCAGGTGAGCCACCTGGTCGACGAGGGCCTCGTCCGCCGCACGGTGGACGACGACGACCGGCGCGCCCGGACCGTCGAGCTCACCGAGGACGGGCGCACGCTCGTCCTGCGGGCGTACGAGCACATCGACGCCCTGGCCGCCACCACGTTCGCCGAGTGGCACGACGACGAGATCGTCGAGGCCACACGCCACATCGAGCGCGTCGCCGCGGCGGTCGTCGCCGGCCACGACGCTCCCCGCACGACCGGGTGACCGACGGCGCCCGGCGGCACGACCGCCGTCGGGCACGCCCCCCGACCGCCGCCCGCGCCGCCGCGCGGACCGGCCACCAGACCACCTGACACCACCCCACGACACGCGGCCCTCCGACACGGCCCCGTGAGCAAGGAACCTCTGCGCCTCATGACCAGCACCACACCAGAACGCACCGCCCCGCCCGGCGGCACCGAGACGTCCATGACCCGTCGCGAGGTCATGGAGTCCCTCTCCGGGATCCTCCTCGGCATGTTCGTCGCGATCCTCGCGAGCTCGATCGTCTCGAGCTCGCTCCCCAAGATCGTCAGCGACCTGGACGGCTCGCAGTCGTCCTACACCTGGGTCGTCACCTCGACCCTGCTCGCCATGACGATCTCGACCCCGATCTGGGGCAAGCTCGCCGACCTCACCAACCGCAAGGTCCTCATCCAGGTCGCGCTCGTCGTCGCGGTCGTCTCCTCGGCGCTCGCCGGCCTGTCGCAGAACGTCGGGACGCTCATCGCGCTCCGCGCGTTCCAGGGCATCGGTGCGGGCGGCCTCATGGCGCTCGCCACCGTGCTCATCACGGACATCATCTCGCCGCGCGAGCGCGGCAAGTTCATGGGCCTCATGGGCGGCATCATGGCCGTCAGCCAGATCGGCGGACCGCTCCTGGGCGGTGTCCTCACCGACGCCGTGAGCTGGCGCCTCAACTTCTTCGTCGGGCTGCCGTTCGCGATCGCCGCGATCATCGTGCTCCAGCGCACGCTGCACCTGCCGAAGGTCGCGCGCCGCGTCGTCCGGATCGACTACTGGGGCGCGATCCTCATCAGCGCCGGCGTGTCCTCGCTCCTGCTGTGGGTGACGTTCGCCGGGCAGAACTTCGAGTGGCTCTCGTGGCAGACGTTCGCGATGGTCGGCGGCGCGGTACTCGCGCTCGTCGGTGCCGTGCTCGTCGAGCGCGTGACCCCCGAGCCGCTCATCCCGCTGCACCTCTTCAAGAACCGCACGTTCGTCCTCGCGGTCGTCGCCTCGGTCGCGGTGGGTGTCGCGATGTTCGGCACCGCCGTGTTCCTCAGCCAGTACATGCAGGTGGCGCGCGGCAAGACCCCGACCGAGTCGGGCCTCCTGACGATCCCGATGATCGTCGGCACGTTCGTCGCGTCGACCCTGTTCGGCCAGCTCATCACGCGCTACGGCCGCTACAAGGCCTTTATGGTCACGGGTGGCGCGGTCCTCGTGGCGTCGCTGTTCGCCCTGTCGACGATCGACTACCACACGAGCTTCACGCTCATCAGCGTCTACCTGTTCTTCCTCGGCGTCAGCATGGGCATGCTCATGCAGAACCTCGTGCTCGCCGTGCAGAACACGCTCGACGTCGACGAGATGGGCGCCGGCACCTCGACCGTCGCGTTCTTCCGCAGCCTCGGCGGCGCGATCGGCGTGTCCGTGCTCGGCGCGGTGCTCGCGACCAAGGTCACGACGTCGATCCAGGACGGCCTGACCAAGCTCGGCATCCCGGCCGACTCGATGGGCGGCGGCAACGCCGTGCCCGACGTCTCGACCCTGCCCGCGCCGATCAAGGACCTCGTCGAGAAGTCCTACGGCGACGGCATCGCCGAGATCTTCCTCGTCGCCGTGCCGCTGGCGCTCGTCGCGCTGATCGCGGTGTCGTTCCTCAAGGAGGTGCCGCTCGGCACCAAGACCGGCCTGCAGGAGCGCCTCGAGAAGGAGGCCGCGCTCGCCGGCAGCGAGGCCCCGGTCGACGCGACCCCCGGCCGCGTGACGCTGGCCGAGGAGACGGAGTCGACGCTCCTCGAGGCGTGGGAACCTGCGGGCGTGGCCGACGAGGCGGGGACGCGCTCGTCGCGCTGACCCACCCCGCACGCTGAGTGCATGGAATATGCGGTCTCGAATCGGTTCGGGGCCGCATATTTCATGCACTCAGCGTGTTGGTCGGTCGTCCAGCGGGTGAGGTTTTCCGGACGGGCGTGACCGCGTGCCGTCCCGGGCGTCAGAATGGGCGTGTGCCCGCCGAGACCGCTCCCACCCGCCCCGTTCCCGACGCCGCGCGCGCCGCCGAGCCGGACGTCGCGTACGTCGATCTCGAACGCGAGCTGCGCGTCCTGCTGCGCCGCGGAGGTGCGGCGGCGACCGCCATGGCGCGCCGGATCCACCCGGACCTCGAGGCGAGCGCGTATCCGCTGCTCGCGCACATCGCCGACCACCCGGGCGTCCGGGGCTCCGAGCTCGCGGCGCACTTCGGCGTCGGGCGGGCGACGATCTCGCGTCAGCTCAGCCGGCTCCACGCGCTGGGCCTCGTCGCGCGCGAGGTCGACCCCGACGACTCGCGCGGGCAGCTCATCACCCTCACTCCCGACGGCGAGGCCCGGCTCCACGCCGCGCACAGCGGCCGGGTCATCTCGATCACCGAGGCGCTCGACGGCTGGGACCGCGCCGACGTCGCGACGCTCGCGGACCTGCTGCACCGCTACTCCGAGGACGTCGTGCGCTGGGCCGCGAACCGGTGACGCCTCGCCCTGACCTCGCGTGACGGTGCCCGACGGCGGCCGCGCGCCGCGTGCGGTCGCCGCACCGCTGCACTCGCGACCCCGTCGGCGGCGCCTCGTCGTCGCCGTCGTGCTCGGGCTCGTCGTGGTCGCGGGGTTCCTCGTCGCGACGCGGGCGCCCGACCCGTGGGGGGACGTCGGCGGTGACGTCCTCTACGCCGTCGCGACCTACGTGCTCGTGGTCCTCGTGCTCGCGCGCGTCCGCCCGCTCGTCGCGGGCGCCCTCGCGCTCGGCTGGTGCTGGGCGGTCGAGGCGCTGCAGGCCGCGGGGCTGGCTGCCGCCGTGAACGACGCGGTCCCGCCCGCGGCGTGGCTGCTGGGCAGCACGTTCGCGGTGCGGGACCTCGTCTGCTATCTCGTGGGCGTCGGCCTCGCGTGCGCGGTCGACACGTGGGCCGGCGCCCGACCGACTACTCCGCGCCCGCCTCGAACGTCAGGCTGACCGAGTTCATGCAGAACCGGTCGCCCGTCGGGGTCTGGGGCGCGTCGTCGAACACGTGGCCCAGGTGCGACCCGCAGCGCGCGCAGCGCACCTCGGTGCGCACCATGCCGAGGCTGCGGTCGGTGAGGAGCTCGACGCGGTCGCCCGCGAGCGGGCTGAAGAAGCTCGGCCACCCGCAGTGGGAGTCGAACTTGGTGTCCGAGCGGAACAGCTCGTTGCCGCACGCGCGACACGCGTAGACGCCGACGCGCTTCTCGTCGAGCAGCTCGCCCGTCCACGCGCGCTCGGTCCCCGCCTGCCGCAGCACGGCGAACTCCTGCGGCGACAGCTCGGCGCGCCACTCGGCGTCGGTCTTGACGACCTCGTAGGGCTGGTTGTCGTGGGTCTGGCTGGTCATGATCCACCTCCGACGATCCCAACCGCGCGCAGAGCCCCGGTGTTCCCGCCCCACCCACCCGCTGAGTGCATGAAATAGTCGCGGCCGAATCGGTTCGACCGCGACTATTTCATGCACTCAGCGTTTGGGGGGCGTCAGCGCGGGGTGGAGGTCGAGTAGACGGTGCCCGAACCGCCGGCGGGGCGCTGCGCGCGACCGCGGCCGCCGCGACGACGGCCGCCGCCCTGGCCCGCCGCGCCGTTCCCGGTGCCCGGGGCGCCGCGTCCGTCCCTGCCGCCGCCCTCGGGGCGACCCGCACCCGCCGGGCGCTGACCGCCCTGGCCGCGCTGCGCCGTCGTGCCCTGACCGGCACCCTGGGCCGCCGGACGGCCGCCGCCCTGACCGCCGCGGTTGCGGCGCGACGCCCGCGACCCGCCGTTGGTGGACGTGGTGCCGCGCTTCGCCTGCGTCTGCGGCGGGGTGATGTCCGCCGGGCGCACGTACTCCGCGACCTCGCCGACGAGGCCCTTGATCGTCGCGTCGCCGGGGGCGACGGGCTTCGGCTGGGCCGTGATCTTCGCCTTGCGCGTGAGGTCGCGCACGTCGCCACGCTGCTCCGGCAGCATGACCGTGACGACGACGCCCTCCGACCCGGCGCGCGCGGTGCGGCCCGAGCGGTGCAGGTACGCCTTGTGCTCGGCCGGCGGGTCGACGTGCACGACGAGCTCGACGTCGTCGACGTGGATGCCGCGCGCGGCGATGTCCGTCGCGACGAGCACCTTGACCGCGCCCGAGGAGAACGCCTCGAGGTTGCGCTCGCGCGCGCCCTGGCCGAGGTTGCCGTGCAGGTCGACGGCCGGGACGCCGCTCGCGGTGAGCTGCTTCGCGAGCTTCTTCGCCTGGTGCTTGGTGCGCATGAACAGCACGCGGCGGCCCGAGCCCGAGGCGAGCTCGTGCACGATCTGCTTCTTCGCGTCCGCGTCGCGCACCGCGAGGATGTGGTGCGTCATCTGCGGGGGCGCGGCCGCTGCGTCGTCCACCGAGTGGCGCACCGGGTTGCTGAGGTAGCGCTTGACGAGCTGGTCCACGCCGTTGTCGAGCGTCGCGGAGAACAGCATGCGCTGCCCCTGCTTCGGGGTCTTGTCCATGATGCGCTTCACGCCGGGCAGGAACCCGAGGTCGGCCATGTGGTCGGCCTCGTCGAGCACGGTGATCTCGATGGCATCGAGCGTGAGCAGGCGCTGGTTCAGGAGGTCCTCGAGGCGGCCGGGGCACGCGATGACGATGTCCACGCCCTTGTCGAGCGCGGCGACCTGGCGCGACTGCGCGACGCCACCGAAGATCGTCGTCGTCACGAGGCCGAGCGCCTTGGCGACCGGCTCCATCGTGGCGTTGATCTGGTTGGCGAGCTCACGCGTCGGGCACAGCACGAGGGCGCGCGGCCGGCGCGGCTGGCGCGACGACTTGGCCCACGACAGGCGCGAGACGGTCGGCAGCGAGAACGCGAGCGTCTTGCCGGAGCCCGTGCGGCCGCGGCCGAGGACGTCACGGCCCTTCAGCGAGTCGGGCAGCGTGGCGGTCTGGATGGGGAACGGGGAGTCGATGCCCTGGCGCGAGAGCTCGCGCACGACGGGGCTGGGCAGGCCGAAGTCGGCAAAGGAAGTCACAGGTGATGGGCCTCTCGGGGCTCAAGGTCGGGGTCCGCCGCACGCAATCCGGGGGGATCTCCACGACGCGGGGCGCGCGGGATCGCGCTGCCCTCGAACCTCCAGTGTCTCATGCCCGACGCCGGAGCACGGGTGAGGTGCGTCTCGTCCGCCTCTACCGGGGCGGGTCCCTGCGCCGAACCCGGGGTTGCGGGGCACGCCGACGGTCCCGTGACCCGCAACCCCCGGTTCGGCGTGTCGAGCTCCTAGCGGGCTGTGGTGGAATGGCGCGCGTGCACGCGCTGACGCCCTCCTTCGCCGTAGACCTGGCCGTGCTGTCCGACGGCGGCACCACCTCGGGCGGCGACGTCGCCTCCTCCGTGGGCGACGTCGTCGGGCAGGTGTGGGAGGCCGCGACGACGCCCGTCGCTCCCCCGGCGACCGCCGTCGTCGTCGCGATGGGCGTGCTCGCGCTGGCCGTCGTGCTCGTGACCCCCGTCTGGCGCGTCGCGCGGCACGTCGTGACGATCGCGCACGAGGCGTCGCACGCGCTCGCCGCGCTGCTCACCGGACGGCGCCTCTCGGGTATCCGGCTGCACTCCGACACCTCCGGGCTCACCGTGTCGTCGGGCCGGCCGCGCGGGTTCGGCATGATCCTCACCGCGTTCATGGGCTACGTCGGCCCGGGCCTCATCGGGCTCGGCGCCGCCGCGCTCCTGCGCCAGGGCTACGCCGTCGGGCTGCTGTGGCTGCTCGTCGTGCTGCTCGCCCTCATGCTGCTGCAGATCCGCAACTGGTTTGGGCTGTGGTCCGTGCTCGTCACGGGCGCCGCGCTCGTCGGCGTGTCGTGGTGGGCGTCGCCCGACGTGCAGAGCGCCGTCGCCTACGCGGTGACGTGGTTCCTGCTGCTCGGCGCGGTCCGGCCGGTGCTCGAGCTGCAGAGCGAGCGGTCGCGCGGACGGGCGGCGACGTCCGACGCCGACATCCTCGCGCGCCTCACGCACGTGCCCGGGCTGTTCTGGGTGGGCGTGTTCCTCGTCGTCACGCTCGGCGCCGCCGTGCTCGGCGGGTCGTGGATCGTGGGTCCGGCGGCCTGAGGCCGCCGCCCCGGCACGACGACGGGCCGCCCGCCGGAGCGGACGGCCCGTCGTGCGACCTGAGGACGCGCCTGGAGGAGGAGGACGCGTCGTCGAGATCGTCCGGCGCGGGCGCCGGTAGAACTGGTGGGTCAGCCCTGAGGAGTCAGGACGAACGCCGGGCCCTGCGCGTTCGGGTCCGTGTCGAGCGTGAGGTTCGAGAGCGTCGGGGCCGTGGCGGACTCCACGAACACCTTCGCCTCCCCGTCCTCGACGACCGTGTCGTCGGGCTGCGGGGCGGGTACGAGCGCGAGCTCGAAGCTGCCCGCCTGGTCCGCGGACTCGGCGATCCGCAGACCGCCTCCCTCGGGGACACCGGCCTGGGTCTGCAGGTCGTGGACAGCGGTACGGGCGTTGTCGGTCAGGGTGAGCACGAGAGCTCCTCTCGTCGCCGGGCGGAACCCTGCGGGACACGTCCGTGCGGCTCACGCCTGGCTGGCGTGACCTGCCGTCGGTGCACCCTCCCGCGGGCTCCTCGGTCCACTCCACCGAAACAAGAACACGCGCCACTCGCAAGCGAATCGCCCGATTCTCACCGAATTTCTCACGGAGCAAGACCGCGCGTGACAGCGCTCCATGACCCACGTAGGGTGCGCGCCCGCGCGCACAGCGGGACCTTCGGAGCGAGTTCGGCAGCTCCTGCCCAGATCGGCGAGCCGGGTTGCCGATCTCGACCGAAGCTGCCGACGTCGATGCGAACTGCCGACCCGGCGCGCGGGTAGCCTGTGCGTGGGCGCTGGTCGGCGTCCAGGGCCTCTAGCTCAACTGGCAGAGCTGCGGACTTTTAATCCGTAGGTTGTGGGTTCGAACCCCACGGGGCCCACCACAACCATGGGAATCGCAACGATCTGCGGGGCACTGGTTCGCCGCAGGCCGATGTTCACCCCCAAAGCCCCTCTTTCGACCTGCGGACATGGCGGGCTTACGCGCCGTCGAGGGCCAGCACCACGAGACCGAGAACCACGGCTGCCGCGGCAAGGGGCCAACCCCAAGTCGCGAGCGAACGACGCAGTCGTGGGTCCTGCGTCACCACGTAGGCCGAGCGCAGGAGCACCGCAGCGAGCAGCGCTGTGACCAGCGCGAGCAGCAGCAGGACATCGACGAGCACGAGCACGGGCACACTCTTTCACGCCACAGCCCTGCCCGGACCTCACCGATGAGTACGCCACCGCGCCCCGGATCGATCCAGCGCGGACAGCCACCCACACAGGGCGTAGAGCCCGAAGAGCGTCACCGCGACCACCGGGAGCGCGAACCCCCACCAGAACCACGGCTCGACCGGTACGCCCAGCAACATGGCGACACTCCCGAGAGCGCCGCCGCAAGACGACGCCAGGAGAAGCAACGCCACGAGCAACACCGGTCGCAGCCACAGCCGCTCACACGGCAGTCCGTCCACCCATCGGTACGCGACGGCAGACCAGTCGAGAAGCTGACGACCGAGGCTGGTCGATCGCCGCTGGGGCTCCAGGTGCCGGGGAGTCATAGGACGCCCCCGCGAGCACCGCGAGGCGGCGCTTCCGGGACGGCCCGCACCCGCCATCGGACCTTTCGCCGCGTCATCGGGCACGACGGCGGAGGACGAGATGCTCCAGAGCCACCAGCACCGCGCACCCGAGCAGCACGACGGCGATCACCATCCAGTTGGCCCGGACACACGCGTCGGTCGCGTCGGACGACAGCGGGTTCAGACCTCCGAGAGGCTCCTCGATGCACGTGTACCGCTGTCCGTCGACGGTGCCGTCGCGCGGTGCCGTCGTCACGAGCATCAGGACCGGCAGGAGCAGCACGGTGGAGGCGGCGAGGACCCCGCGGAACCCGCGCCCGGGGCACCACGGCGCTGCACCGCCGGCCACACCGCGGCGGCCAGGAGTGCGAGGAACGCGCACAGCACGAGGATCGTCCACATCGGTTGCCCGAGCGTATCGGGAGCAGAGGACCGCACACAGGCGCCGGTCGGCGCGTCGCGTGCGCCGTGTGTTCATCCGTTGTTGGTTGTGCGCCGCGCCGCGGGGCCGGAGCGTCGGGTCATGGCGATCGAGGACGAGGACCGCGAGATCGACGTCGTGGTCGAGCGGATCAGCGCACGCTTCCCGGAGGTGCCGGTGGACGACGTGCGCGACCAGGTGCTCGCGGAGCTCGGGCGGTACCAGACCGCGCACGTCCGCGACTTCGTGCCGGTGCTCGTGGAGAACGCGGTGACGGACGTGCTCCGGTCGGGCAGCCGACCGCCCCGGCCCGTACGGAGGTCGCTGCCGCCCGACCGATGAGTCGGCGTGTGGGCGACCGTCGGTAGGTTCACCGGCGGGTCGAGCGGCCCGCCCCCGACGACGAGGAGCTCGCATGTCCTTCCAGGCCTATCTCGACGCGGTCGAGGAGAAGACCGGCCTCACCCCGCGCCAGCTCGTGGACCTCGCGCACGAGCGCGGCTTCGACGAGTCCACGAAGGCCACGCCGATCCTCGAGTGGCTCCAGGCCGACTACGGGCTCGGCCGAGGCCACGGCATGGCGATCGTGCACGTCATCACCAAGGGCCCGCAGATCTCCTCGAAGCACGTCGGGTCCGACGGTACGCACCGCGACGAGTCCGACACCCTGTGGCTGGACGGCAAGGCGACCAAGCCCGCCTGACCCGCGCACACCGGTGCCCGACGACGTCCCGCGAGCGGACGGCGTCGGGCACCGGGCGTGCTTCCAGGAGGGACCGGGCGGCGTCAGAACGACCAGCGCTGGGCCTCGGTCTGGTTGCAGGTCCAGAGCTGGACCTTCTGGCCGTCGTGGAGCGGCGCGCCGCCCTGGGCGTCGAGGCACTTGCCGGACTGCGGGTTGCGCAGCGCCTGGGTGCCGGCGTCGTACACCCACTTCTGGGCGCCCGTCCCGTTGCACGTGTAGATCCAGACGACGGTGCCGTCCGCGGTCCCGCTGCGGGCGACGTCGAGGCACTTGCCCAGCGCCCGCACGGTCCCGTCGGACCCGCGCGTCCACTGCTGCGCCGCATTGCCGCTGCACGTCGCGAGCTGGACCTGGTTGGTGTCGGTCGGGTCGGCCCACGGCACGTCGAGGCACAGCGCGGCGCCGGCGCGGATCGTCCCGGTGCCGGTCGGCAGCCCGCCACCGGGGTTCGGCTGCTCGGTGCCGCCTCCGCTGTCGCCGAGGGGCGTCGCGGTGCCCGTGAACGGGTCGAGCTTGATGTACGCGGCCTGCGGGTTGCCGTCGTGGACGAGCGACTCGTGCGCGCCGACGTCGTCGAACGCGAACGCGTACGCCTTGCCGTTCGCCATCTGCTGGTGCGCGAGCTTGGCGTAGACGTTGGTCCGGGCGTCCTGGTAGAAGCCGGCGTTGCTCGCGTCGGGCTGGTTCGGGTTGGTCAGCGCCGTGGTGCGGACGAGCGCGGCGCACAGCGTGCGGGCGATGGGCCCGACGACGTGGTCGTTCGGCGCCTGGAGGTCCTTGTGGCACCCGTAGACGCTCGACGCGTCGGGCTTCTTGAAGGCCGCGACCTCCTGCCCGGACCCGTTCCTGAACCGGAACCAGTCGCCGTCGACCCGACCGCGGAACTGCGTGCCGGGCTCGTGCGAGAACGGCGTGATCACCATGTCACGCGTGCGGTAGGAGTTCCACACCTCGGCGACGTACGAGTCGATCGACGCCGAGGAGACCTTGCCGACGTCGATCCCGTGCGACGGGTTGAGCGCGCGCAGGCGGCTCCCGTCGGGGGCGCGCTGCACGAGCCCGCCCCACCCCGCGCTCTCGAGGGCCGTGTAGAACGCCTCGTAGCCGTTCGGCTTGAGCATGCCCGTGCTGAGGACCTGCCCGTCGGCGCGCTTGACACCCACCTGGTACGGCGCGGACCAGTGGTCCACCTGCGTGCTGTTGATCCACAGACCGTTGTCGTTGAGCGTGTACTCGGTCCAGTTGAAGAGGATGTTCCGGTTGGGGTCGGAGTCGTTCTGGACAGCCGGCTGGACGAGCCGTCCGTCCAGCACGATCTGGAACGTCATCTTCTGGCCGTACGAGTAGTAGACGCGCCCGGACAGCTTCGGGAGCTGGATCGTCGCGGACTGGCCGGGGCCGGGTCCCGCGATCGACGCGTCGGGTGCCGGGACGGGCACGGGCCCGACCCCGCCGGGCCACGGGTGGAACGTCCCGCCCGCGTCGGCCCAGCCGGCGACGCCGTCACGCTCGCCGAGGACGTACAGGTAGATCGGCCCCTTGCCCGAGTCGTTGGTGATCGTGAGCGGGATGGTCGCCGGGACCGCGCTCGCGGGGGCCGCCGTACCGACGACCGCCCCGCTCACCGCGAGGACCGCCGCGCACAGCGCGGCCCACGCTCGTCTGCTTCTTCTCCGCCTGTCGAGATTCATGCCGGATCTGCTCCTTGTTCGGTTACTTCGTCGTCACCGCACTCGCCGGACCGGCCCGGCGACAGCGCCGTCCCACACCGGTGTGGGAGCGCTGCCACGACCGTAGCGGACGGAGGCCACGGACGCCAGGGAGCGCTCCCACGACGTCGGCGCGCCGGCCCACCGCACCCGTGCTCGCCTGGCACCTAGACTCGAACGAGTGCAGTGCCACCACTACGACGCCGGCCGGTGCCGGTCGTGCAGCCTCCTCGAGCTGGCGTACCCGGCGCAGCTCGCCGGCAAGCAGGAGCACTGCGCCGACCTCCTCGCGCCGCTCGCGCCCGACCTGACCTGGCTGCCCACGGTCGAGTCGGCGGAGTCGGCCTTCCGCAACAAGGCGAAGATGGTCGTCACGGGCACGACGGACGCCCCGGTGCTCGGCATCCTCGGCGAGGGCGGCGGCGTCGACCTCACCGACTGCCCGCTCTACCCGGCCGCGCTCCAGGCGTCGTTCCCGGCGTTCGCGGAGTTCGTGACGCGCGCGCGGCTCGTCCCCTACGACGTGCTCGCCCGCCGCGGCGAGCTCAAGTACGTGCTGGTCACGCTCTCCCCCGACGGCGACCTCATGGCGCGGTTCGTCCTCCGGTCCACGGAGTCGCTCCCCCGGATCCGCAAGCACCTGCCGAGCCTGCTCGACGCGCTGCCGTCGCTCCGCGTCGTCTCCGCGAACCTGCACCCCGAGCACAAGGCCGTGGTCGAGGGCGAGACGGAGATCCTCCTCACGGAGGCCGAGACGCTGCGCATGCGCGTCAACGGGATCGACCTGCACCTGCGCCCGCAGAGCTTCTTCCAGACCAACACCGACGTCGCCGCGGCGCTCTACCGCCAGGGGCGGGAGTGGGTGGACGACGCCGCGCCCGCCACGGTCTGGGACCTCTACTGCGGCGTGGGCGGGTTCGCGCTGCACGTCGCCGGACCCGACCGGGACGTCGTCGGCGTCGAGACGAGCGCCGAGGCGGTGGCGAGCGCTCGGCTCACCGCGCGGGACGCGCGCCTCGACCGCGCGGCGTTCCTCGCGCAGGACGCCACCGCGTTCGCGCTGTCACGGCAGGACGTGCCCGACCTCGTGGTCGTCAACCCGCCACGACGCGGGATCGGGGAGACGCTCAGCACGTGGCTCGAGGAGTCCGGCGTCGGGCACGTCGTCTACTCGAGCTGCAACGCGACGTCGCTCGCGCGCGACCTCGCGCTCATGCCGTCGCTGCGCCCGCGCGCCGCCCGGGTGCTCGACATGTTCCCGCAGACGTCGCACTACGAGGTCGCGGTCCTGCTCGAGCGCGCCTGACACGGCGTCGGCGCGGCGCCCGCTCCGAGATCGACCCGAGCGTCCGAGATCGACCCTCCGGAGGCCGATCTGGCGGCGGGCGGGTCGATCTCGCGGTCAGGGGCGCTCGCCCGCGCGCCGTGCGGCCTCGACGGCGGAGGTCTCCAGCCGCTCGCGGTGGGCGGCCCACTCGTCGTCGTCGAGCGCGGGCAGGTTGCCGCGGTCGTCCCCTGCCGCGCCGTCGACGAGCTCGCGGACGATGTCGGCGTGACCGGCGTGGTGCGCCACCTCGTCGAGCACGTGGACGAGCGCGAGGAACAGCGTGATCTCCCGCCGCTCCGGCGGCCACCAGGGCACCTCTCCGCGCGCGTCGAGATCGAGCGCCGCGACCGTCGCGTCGCACAGCGCCGTCGACGCCCGGAAGAAGTCGAGAACCTCCTCGCGCGACTCGTCCGCCGTCGCCCACATGTCCGCGTTGACCTCCGCGCCGTCGTCGAACCAGGGCATCGCGAGGTCGTGCGTGCCGCCGAACGTCTCGTGCAGGTACCCGACCTGCACGCTCGCGACGTGCTTCACGAGACCGAGCAGGTTGGTGCCCGTGCGGGTGAGCGGACGCCGCACGTCGTGCTCGCCCAGCCCCTCCACCCTGGCCAGCAACACCTCGCGCTCGCGGGTCAGGTATCGCTGGAGCGTCGCCTTGGGGTCGTGGTCGTTCGTCGTGGCGCCCATCCCTCGGACGCTACTCCCGCCCTCCCACGGCGGTGCCAGACTCGGCCCATGGGCACCGTGCACGCAGAGATCACCGACCGGCTGGCGTCGTTCGTCCTCGCTCAGCCCGTGTTCTTCGTCGGTACCGCGCCGCTCGCGGCGGACGGCCACGTCAACGTCTCGCCCAAGGGCATGGCGGGCACGTTCGCCGTGCTCGACCCGCACCGCGTCGCCTACCTCGACTACACCGGGTCGGGCGCGGAGGCTCCCGCGCACCTGCGGGAGAACGGCCGCGTCGTCGTGATGTTCTGCGCGTTCGCCGGGCCGCCCAACATCGTCCGGTTCCACGGCACCGGCCGGTACGTCGAGGCCGGGAGCGCGGAGTTCGACGCGCTGCGCGGGCACTTCACCAAGGCGGAGACCGCCGGGCAGCGCGGCGTCGTCGTCGTGGACGTCACGCGTGTCTCCGACTCGTGCGGCTTCTCCGTCCCGCACCTCGAGCTCGTCGAGGACCGCGACCTGCTCGACCGCTGGGCCGACCGCAAGACGCCGGAGCAGCTCGACGCCTACCGGGTCACCAAGAACTCCACGAGCATCGACGGCCTCCCGGCGATCGGCGAGCCCGCCGAACCTGTCAGCACGCCGTCCCGGTCGAGCGCGACCTCTCGCTGACGGCTCGACCTGTCAGCGCGTCGTCGCGCCTTCGTGCGGGCTGGCCCTGAACCGCTTCGGGTGCGTCAGGTCCCGGGCGCCGTCGCGGCGAGGTAGGCCCGGCCGCGCGGGGAGAGGCGGTAGCCGACGTCCAGGCTCTCGGTGAGGCCCAGCTCCTTGAGACGGCGCACGCGCACCTTGAAGTCATCACGCGCCATCCCCAGCCCCGCGGCGAGCTCGCGCGCGACAACGCCCTCGTTCGCCGCGACCAGCTCCAGGTACTGCCGGGTCCACGGCGCTGCGGCGGCGCGGTCCTTGCGATCCAGGGCCGCGCGGATCTGCTCGACGGCGGCCCCGTCCAGGTCGGCGTCCTCGCGCAGCGCGACGCGCGGGTCGGGCCCCGCGAGCCGGATCCCCACGCGGTAGAGGTCGCCCTCGCGCGCGGCGCCCCGCGCGAGCACCCGCTCGGGCGAGGCCATCCCGGCGAGCCGCGCCTCGTCGTCGGACACGCGGGGCGCGCCGTCCGGGCCGACCGGTACGCGCTCGACCGACGTCACCTCGACGACCCCGATCCGCGTGCGCTGGAGCGTCCCGACCTTCACGCGCGGCGTCGTCCAGCGGCGGAACGCGAGGGTCACCGTCCCGTCCTGGAGGCCGCGCAGCGTGCGGGCGTCGAGGAGCACGCCTCCGAGCGTACGACGACGCCACCCCGATCTCCCGAGGTCGGACTCTGGGTGGGGGCAGGGGTCAGGCGAGCTCGGGGCGGCGGGCGACGGTGAGGACGTGGGTGTCGGGCCAGTCGACGGGCTCGCCGGTCGCGGCGTCGTGCAGCGCGGCGACGGGCGCGAGGGCGTGCTCGACGACCCACTCGTTGCGCCACGCGCCGCTGCCCGGCTCGAGCTCGAAGCCGGCGTCCGCGAGCAGGTCCGCCCACCGCGGGCCGCTGAGGTCGCAGAACCGCTCATGGCACTCGGACAGCCAGTTGTCGACGTAGTCCTTGCGGGTGAGGAACTCCATCGCCTCGCGCAGCGTGAGGCGCCACGACCCAGGCCCGAGCCGTTCGGGCGCGAACGCGGCGCCGGACAGGCGCGGGAAGTCGTGCGCGAACTGGACCAGGCGCGCGTCGGTGGACAGCGCCCCGACCCACGCGGCGACGTCCGCGCGCGCGAGGTCGTCGAGGTCCGTGCGCGCCCCGCCCGACCCGTCCCCGGTGGCCGCGGCGCCGTCGTCGGTCCGCAGCGTGAGCACGACGACGCGGTCCGGCTCGGCAGGGCCGCACACGTCCGAGTTGATCCACACGCCTCCGGGTCGCGTGTGCGCGTGGACGCGACGCGCGAAGGTCTCGACGTCGCGCACGCCCGCCCCGTACGACGAGACCTCGTGCGTGAGGGCGATCGTCAGGGTCGTGTCGACGGTCGCGTCGGGCATCACGGAGCGGTCGAGGATGTTGGCCTGCACGAACCAGACGTGCGGGTTCGCGAACGCGCCCTGCGCCTTCTTGTGCTCGGCCTCGGCGACGAGGTGTCGCGCGACGTCGACCCCGAAAAGGTCCGACTCGTGCAGGCGCGGCTCGCGCGCGACGTGCTCGAGCAGGCCGCCCGTCGCGCAGCCGATGTCGACGATCCGGCCGGGGCGCACGTGCGGCGCCACCTGCGCCCACTTGCGCGCCGACGCGTCCTCGAACGCGGCGGCGTACGTGCGGTAGTCGCGCGTCGCGGTGAGGTCGCCGTCCCCCGAGACGACGGGGTCCGCGAAGATCCGCCGCACGTCCTCGACGAACCGGTAGCGCGCGTAGAACTCGGGCACGGCGGGGTGCGCGACGTCCCGCCAGCGCTCGTCGCCCGCGGCGATCTGCTCGACGACGTCCCACGGCCGGGCGGGCGCCTCACCACCGGGGTCGGCGGCGTCGAGCTCCACGCCCGCGACGCGGTACCCGAGCGCGCGGTAGGCGTCCACGAGCGCGGGGGTCGAGCACGCGACGACGGTGTCGGCGGGGTCGGGGACGATCCCGGTCGCCGTCGCGACGCTCGTCACGACGAGGTGCGCGAACCGGTCGTCGGGCGCGACGTCGGGCACCGGCACGACGACGGACCGGAGCCCCTCCCGGGTCGTCACGTTCTCGACGAGCGCCTCGCGGCGGTGCCCCGGCAGCGGGTTGCGGCGCGTGCCCGCGTGGTTCGCGGAGGTGACGACCCAGACGACCTCGACGTCCGGGGCGCAGCGCACGCGACGCCCGTCGAGGTCGCGGACGAGGCCGGCACGCAGGGCCCGCAGGTAGTCGACCTGGTAGCGCGTGACGACGTGGTGACGGCCCGGGAACAGGACGCGGTGGACGGGCGGGCCGTCGGGGGTCGGGTGCACCCGCACACCGTGCGGGGTGACCGCGCCCCGGCGCAAGCCGTCTCACCGCTCGGCACACGCCGCCGCCGGTGTGTTCGCTCTCCGTGAAGCCCGTCGGTCCGAGAACCCGCAGGTCGCCGGGGCGCACGTGGGCGAGCGCTCCCCGATCGGGCTGTCCTGGACGTCCGTCCACGATGCGCCGCACAGGGGACGTATGGGACGGTGTTCGCGATGTTCTGGATCGTGGCAGGGGCTGTGCTCGTCGTGTCCGGCCTCGCGATCGCCGCGACGGCCGCCCGCGGCGCGCGCCGGGCCGGTTCCACGGGAGCGAACGGGATGGCCATCGCCGTCGGCGGGGGCCTCGTGATCTGGGGCGCGATCGCCCTGACCGTCGGACTCCTCACGCAGGACTGAGCGCCGCTTCCCGGGCGTCGACGACCTCCGCGCCGGTCACCACCCCGGAGAGCCCCCGCCGGCCGCGCGTCCACGGGACCGCGACGACCGACATCGCGGCGAACAGCCACGCGACCGGCGCGGCCACGTCGCCCGCGACCGCGAGCGCCGTCGGGACGTCCGTCGGCAGGTCGGCGAGCAGGCCCAGCGCTCCCCACAGCGCGCCCCCTGCCGCCGCGCGGGCGACGCGCTGCGCCGTCGTACCGGGCTGGCCCGCCCAGCGCGGCGCGAGCCACACCGTCCGCTGCCCCCAGGACGCGCCGCTGCCGAGGAACGTCGGCACGACGAACACGAGCACGAACGGGACCAGCGTGCCGAGCAGCCACTGCGGCCAGTCCGCGCCGTCGGGGAGGGGCCGCCCGAGCACGGAGAGCACCGTGCGGTAGCCCACCTGGAGCACGACCCCCAGTGCGGTGACGAGCAGCGCGTCGAGCAGCATCCCCAGCCAGCGGCGCAACACCGTCACGGGACGCGCCTCGCCCCGACGCTCCTCGAGCTCAGCGGCGCGCGGCATCCACCGCAGCAGGAGCGGGGCCGCGAGCGCCCCGAGGAGCGCGCCGAGCGTGTTGGTCAGCACGTCGTCCACGTCGGCGACCCGGTACGAGCACGGGATGAGCCCGAAGATGCCGGTGTACTGCGTGGTCTCGATCAGCAGCGACGCGGCCAGGCCGGAGAGCGTCGTGACGACGACGCCACGCCCGAGGTAGCGGCGGACCAGCAGGCCCCACGGGACGAACAGGACGACGTTGAAGACGACCTGGAGCACGGCCGCGCTGCGCAGGGTCGCGCCCGGGCCGAGGCCCGCGGTGTCGCGACGGATGTCGGCGAGCGAGTGGAACGGCACGAGCTCGGCGCCGGTGACGCCGTACTGCGCGCACCACTCGGCGAGGTCTCCGCTCGGCAGCGGCAGGAGCGTGTACGCGACGAGGGCCACCCCGTACACGGCGACGGCCGCGGCACCGACCAGACGCCGGCCGCTCAGCCCGCCGTACCGGCGCGACTGCCACGCGAGCGCGGGCACGAGGAACGCCGCGAAGAGCAGCGCGCCGCCGATCACGCCGACGTACGCCGGCCACGTCCACCGGTCGATCACGCGCGCTCCCCGCGAGGCTCGGGGACGGGTCGGCGTGCGCGGATACGGGTCGTGGTCACGCGCTCCAGTATCGCGGCGGCTCCCCCGGACCACGCTCCGGCACCTCGCTCCCGGGCTCCCGGGCTCCCGGGCGAGCGCCGACGACGACCGACCCCGCAGGTGAGGACCTTCGGCGCGGCGTGGAGGCGAGGCCCCGACCTACCGTGGAGGTGCGGTCGGTCGCACGGCCCGTCACGGCCCGCCGAGGGCTCACCGAGGACCGGTCCGGGGACCGCCCGCCGCGCACCGAGCGGTCCGCGCGGCCCGACGGACGAGGTGAGGACGATGAAGGCGGCGCGGTACCACGGCAAGGAAGACCTCCGGATCGAGGACGTCCCGGAGCCCGAGACCAGGCCGGGGACCGTGAAGATCCGCCCGGCGTGGACGGGGATCTGCGGATCCGACCTCCATCTCTATCTCGAGGGCCCGTTCCCGCCCGCGCCGTCCGAGACCCAGCCGCACCCGCTGTCGGGCGAGACGCTGCCCGTCGTGTTCGGCCACGAGTTCTCCGGGGTCGTCGAGGAGCTCGGCGAGGGCGTCGAGGGGCTCGCGGTCGGGGACGCGGTCGTCGTCGAGCCGTTCATGGTGTGCGGCGAGTGCCCGCCGTGCCGGGACGGCCTCTACAACGCGTGCGTGAAGATGGGCTTCATCGGCATCTCGGGCCGCGGCGGCGGGCTGGCGGAGCACATCGTCGTCGAGGCGCGGTGGGTGCACCCGGTGGGCGACGTCCCGCTGGACCAGGCGGCGCTCATCGAGCCGCTGGCCGTCGCCTACCACGGCGTCCGGCTGTCGGGGGCGCAGGCGGGCGACACCGTCCTCGTCGGCGGCGCGGGCCCGATCGGCCTGCTCACGTGCGCGGTGCTGCACGCGATCGGGGCGCGCGCGGTCGTCACCGAGGTCAGCGGGGCGCGCAAGGCCAAGGCGCTCGAGACCGGGGTGGCCGACGACGTGCTCGACCCGCGCGAGGTCGACGTCGCGGCGCGCGTCCTCGAGCTCACCGACGGCCGCGGCGCGGACGTCGCGATCGAGTGCTCCGGCGCGCAGCCGGTGCTCGACACGCTGACGCACGCGCTCAAGGCGGGCGGGACGCTCCAGATCGTCGCGCTGTTCTCCGCGCCGCCGACCCTCGACGTCATGACGGTGCTCCTGCGGGAGCTCACCATCAAGGGCGCCATCGGGTACGCGGACGACCACCCGGCCGTGATCCGGCTCGTGCAGGAGGGCAAGATCGACCTCGCCCCGTTCGTCACGGGCCACATCGCCGTCGAGGACGTCGTGGAGAAGGGGTACCGCGAGCTCATCGACCACAAGGACGACCACGTGAAGATCGTCGTGTCGGTGTGAGACGGCGGCCCGCGGCCCCCACCGTCCCCGGGGGCCGCGGGCCGCGCTGCTCGGCCGGGCTGATCGACCGGACCGCTCGCCCGCCCGCGCTCGACCTGCGGCGCGCGGCGCAGCGTGCCACGGTGGAGGCTCACGAGGCCCCGGAGGTGCGCATGGACGTCCTCGCCGCCCACGGCGACGCGATCGGCGCGTTCGACGCGCTCGTCCGCCCGCTGCGGGACGACCAGTGGGCGCGGCCCACCCCGGACGCCGACTGGACCGTGCGCGACCTCGTCAACCACCTCACGGCCGAGCAGCTCTGGGCGCCCGAGCTGCTCGCCGGGCGCTGGATCGAGGACGTCGGCACCGTCTTCGAGGGCGACGTGCTCGGCGACGACCCGGTGGACCGGTGGGTCGACGCGTCCGTCCAGGCCCGCGAGGCGTTCCTCGCACCCGACGCGCTGGACCGCCGCGTGCACCTGTCCTACGGCGACGAGTCGGGCGCGGAGTACTGCGCCCAGATGACGTTCGACCTCGTGGTGCACGCGTGGGACCTCGCCCGCGCCGTCGGGGCGGACGAGACGGGCGAGCCCGCGCTGGTTGCCTGGGCGCTGCACTACGCGGAGTCGCGCTCGACGTTCCTCGAGCCGGGCCCGCTGTTCCGGGGCCCGCTCGACGTCGACGACGGCGCCGACGACCTCACGCACCTCCTCGCGCTCACGGGCCGTCGCCGCTGACGGTCGCACGCCGGGTGAACGTTCGCGGAACGGTCTGCCGGGCGGCGGGCCCGGCAGGACGGCTGCGCGGGTCGCGCGCCAGACTGGCCCCATGCCGCCCACCTCTCCGGGTCGCTCCCCGGACCAGCGCACGACGCATCCGTCCCCCCTGCTCCGACCCGCCGCCGACCGCGGCGGGCGGCCCCTCGTCGTCGGGCACCGGGGCAACTCGTCCGTGGCGCCGCAGAACACGCTCGCGGCGTTCGAGGCCGCGTGGCGCGCGCGTGCCGACGCGATCGAGCTCGACGTGCACCTCACGGCGGACCGCCAGG
This sequence comes from Cellulosimicrobium sp. E-16, assembly GCF_049913115.1. Lineage (NCBI taxonomy): Bacteria > Bacillati > Actinomycetota > Actinomycetes > Micrococcales > Promicromonosporaceae > Cellulosimicrobium > Cellulosimicrobium sp. E-16. The sequence continues at coordinate 805,462 of NZ_CP183974.1, read as the reverse complement.
TGGTCGTCCTGCACGACGACGTGGTCGACGAGACGACGGACGGGACCGGCCGCGTGGACGGGCTCACGCTGTCCCATGTCCGGGAGCTCGACGCCGGGTCGTCGTTCTCGCGCGCGTTCGCGGGCCAGCGCGTCCCGACGTTCGCGGAGGTCACGCGCTTCGCCGTCGCACGCCCGGGCATCGGGCTGCTCGTCGAGCTCAAGGGCCTGTGGACGGTCGAGGACGTCCTGCTCGTGACCCAGCAGGTCGACGACGCCGGGCTCGACGACCGCGTCCTCGTCCAGTCGTTCTGGCCTCCCACGGTCTCGGCGCTGCGCGACGCCGCGGGCCACCTCGACCGTGCGCTGCTGCTCGCGCTGCACCCGGACAGCCTCGCCGAGCTCGTCGAGGTGTGCGCGGACCTGGGGGTCGTGGCCTGCAACCCGGAGGTCGCGCTCCTCGCCCACGAGCCCGGCCTGGTCGAGACGCTCCACGGCGCCGGGCTGCGCGTGCACGTCTGGACGGCGAACACGGCCGACGAGTGGGGCGACCTCCTCACCCAGGGCGTCGACGCGATCATGACCGATCGTCCCGACCGGCTCGTCGGCTGGCTCGACGCCCGGTTCGACGGGTGGGGCGCGCACGGTCGCCCTAGCGTGGACGGATGAGCGCCACCCCGACGCCCGCGCCCGGTCCGCTCCCCACCCCTCCCGGCCCGCCCGACCCCGTTCCCGCCCGCACCCCCAGCGTGTGCGTGCTCGCCCTGACGCCCCTGCTCACGGTGGAGATCGAGCCGGCCGGTCCGTACGAGACGTCGCCCGAGGTGCACGTCCATCCCGGCGGCCAGGGCCTCTGGCTCGCGCGCATGGCGTACTCGCTCGGCGCGCAGGTCGTCGTGTGCGGCCCGTTCGGCGGCGAGACGGGGACGGTCGCGGCGCACCTCGCGCGCGCCGAGAACCTCGACCTGCGCGCGACGACGACCGGCGGGAACGGCGCGTACGTCCACGACCGGCGCAGCGGTCACCGGGAGGAGGTCGCGACCATGGACCCCTTCCCGCTGAACCGGCACGAGGTCGACGACCTGTACGGGACGGTCCTCGTGTCCGGGCTCGACGCCGCGGTGACGATCCTCACCGGGTCGGAGACCGCGGTCGGGGTCCCGGCCTCGTTCTTCGGGCGGCTCGCGCGCGACCTGCACGCGTCGGAGCGTCAGGTGGTCGCCGACCTCTCCGGGGAGCAGGCGCGCGCCGTCGCGGACGCACCCGGCGCGGTGCTCAAGATCAGCCACGAGGAGATGGTCGAGGGCGGGTTCGCCGACGACGACACCGAGGCGGCGCTGCTCGCCGCCGCGCGCGCGATGGTCGACGCCGGTCCGCGCGCGGTCGTCGTCTCGCGCGCGCACGACCCCTCGCTGCTCGTGACGCGCGAGCACACGTACACCGTGCGGACGCCGCGCATCACGACCGTCGACCACCGGGGCGCGGGCGACTCCATGACGGCGGGCATCGCCGTCGGGCTCGGTCGCGGCCTCGACCTGCCCGGCGCGGTGCGCCTCGGCGCCGCGGCGGGCGCGCTCAACGTCACGCGGCGCGGTCTCGGGACCGGGCGCCGCGACCAGATCGAACGCCTCGCGCGCCGCATCACGGTGCGCGAGGCGCCTGCCTGACCCCGAGAGTCCCGACCGGACCCTGACGAAGAGGAGAACCACCGTGCGCGCCCTCGTGACCAACGACGACGGGATCGACTCCCCCGGACTGGCGGTCCTCGCCGGAGCCGCGCTCGACGCCGGCTACGAGGTCGTCGTCGCCGCGCCCGCCCGCGAGTCCTCCGGCGCGAGCGCGTCCCTGCTCGGCGCCGAGCGCGACGGCCGGCTCGCCGTCGAGCCGCGCCGGGCACCGGGCCTGCCCGACGACGTGACCTCCTACGCGGTCCGCGCCGCCCCCGCGCTCATCGCGTTCGTCGCCGCGTACGGCGGGTTCGGCGCGCGCCCGGACCTCGTGCTCTCGGGGGCGAACAAGGGCGCCAACACCGGCAACGCGATCCTGCACTCGGGGACCGTCGGCGCGGCGCTGTCGGCGATGACGCACGGGATCCGGTCGCTCGCCGTCTCGGTCGACGCGGCGGAACCCCAGCACTGGGACACCGCGCGCCTGGTCACCGACCACGTGCTCGCCTGGATGGACGGGGACGCCTCGCGCGACGTCCCGCTCGACCGGCGCACGCTCAACGTCAACGTCCCCGACGTCCCGCCCGACCGGCTGCGGGGGTTGCGGCAGGCGCCCCTCGCCACGTTCGGGCTCGTGCAGGCGAACATCCACGAGGACGGCGACCGGCACCTCGTGCTCCAGTACTCCGGGACGGAGCGTCACTCCGAGCCCGACTCCGACACCGGGCTCCTCACGCGCGGCTGGGCGACCGCGACGCTCCTCGTCGCGCCCTACGCCGACGCGACGGTCGAGGTCCCGGGACTCGGCTGAGTGCGACGCCCCTCGGCCGAGCGCCCGGTCCCCGACGGGGCACGGCGCTCCCGGCAGTCAGCCGCGTGGTCGGCCGTCGCCGTGGTCGCCGTCCCCGTGGTCGCCGTCCTCGGGGACGTCGGCCTGCCGCTCGCCTCCCGAGCCCGACGTGCCCGAGCTCCCCGGCTCGTCGTCGGGCACGACCCCGTGCTCGGCCGTGCGCTCCCGCTCGTCGATGACGTCCTGGCCGGGGCCGGCGAACGCCCGCGAGCGCTCCTCGCCCTCGGGCGTGCCGCTGAAGAAGGCGGACTCGGCAGCCTCGGGCGTGGCGTCGTCGTGGGCGTCGGGCCCGACGACGGGAAGTGGCCGGGTGCCGCCCGACGCCTCGGCGTCGGCGGGGCTCCCGTCGCCCGCGCCGCCGGGACGGCCCGGGCCGCCGGCGGGGCCGGGGACCACGCCCACGAGCCGCGTCGGGTCCTCGCTCGGCGCGGCCCCGGCGCCCTGGCCCGCGCGCCGGATCGTCCCGAGGACGACGGGTGCGTCGGCGCGGCGCGAGCCGCGCTCGGCGGGGAGCCGGGGCGGTCGCGCGGGTGCGACGGGCCCGCCGTCGTCCGCGGAGTCGCGGTCGAGGCCGCCGGGCGCCTCCGCGCCGTCCGGCCCGGGAGCCCCCGAGCCCTCCCGCTCGTCGGGCCCGCCGACCTCCAGGGCGTCGACCGCCCGCTCGAGGCGCGTGCGGGGCAGCCCCTGCGGGGCCGCACGTTGCAGCCAGTCGACCAGCCCTTCGCGCACGAAGCACCGCAGGTCGAACAAGGTGGGCGCGTCGTGCGCGCTCACGAGCGCGCGCACCCGCACGAGGCCCCCGACGGCGTCGGTCACCTGGAGGATGCCCACGCGCTCGTCCCACAGGTCGGTGAGCGCGAGGAGGCGCCGCAGCTCGGCCCGCATCGGGCCCACCGGCACCTCGAAGTCGAGGTCGAGCTCGACCGTCCCCAGCAGGTCGGCCGCGCGCCGGGTCCAGTTCTGGAACGGCGTCGTCGTGAAGTACGTCGACGGCATGATGAGGCGGCGGTCGTCCCAGAGGTGCACCACGACGTAGGTCATGGTGATCTCCTCGATCCGGCCCCACTCGCCCTCGAGCACCACGACGTCGTCCACGCGGATCGCGTCCGTGAACGCGATCTGCATGCCCGCGAACACGTTCGCGAGCGACGTCTGGGCCGCGAGGCCCGCGACGATCGAGATGAGTCCCGCGGACGCCAGCAGGCTCGCGCCGGCCGCTCGGGCCGCCGGGAAGGTGAGCAGGATGCCCGCGACCGCGCACACGACGATCACCGCCACGGTCAGCCGGCGCAGCACCGTGATCTGGGTGCGGACGCGGCGCGCGTGCCGGTTGTCCGCGGTGTCCATGCGGTAGCGCTGGAGCGCGGAGTCCTCGAGCACGAACGCGATGGCGCCCACCCACCACGCGCCGACGACGATGAGCGCGATGAGCAGGAGGTGCTCGACCGCGGGGCGCCACGGTGTGGACGCGTCCGTCGTCAGCCGGACCGCGATCCACACCGCGACGACGGTGAGCACCGCCCGGTCCGGTCGGCGCAGCCGTCGCGAGAGGTCGCGGGCCAGCTCGCTGCGCCGGCCCGCCCGGCGGACCACCGCGGAGATCACCGTCCCCAGGACGAACGCCAGCAGGACGCCCGCCGCGACCGCACCGAGGGTGACGAGGACGTCGGTCGTGCTCTCGATCTCGGTGTCCATCCCCCCAGGCTAGGCAGGGGGCCGGGTGGTCACCTCCGGGCCGCGGGACGCGAGCGACGCGACCCCGAGCGCGGCGGCCGGGCGAGCCACGGGGCGAGCAGCCGCGTCACGCGCGGCAGCACCAGGTACGTCATGACGGGCGTGAGGACGAGCGTCGTGGCGAGGACTCGCGGGACGACCGGCACGGCGTCCCAGGCCGGGACCAGGCTCCCGACGAGCAGCGTGAACGCGAGGTTCACCGGGAAGAACCCGAGCCAGATGCTCACCGACTGCTTCCAGCGCGGCGGCGCCGCGGCGACCGTCGCGCTCGCCGGCGGCGCGGTCGACGTCGGGGCGTCGAACCAGCCCTCGATGCCCGTGCGGCGCTCGACCCGCGTCTCCTCGACGAGGTCCCGGCCCTGCGCGAGCCAGCGCACCCGGTCCGGCGACGTCTCCCACGCGTCGAGCGTCGCGGCGTCCGCGAACCGGTAGAGCATGTGCCAGTCGTGCGACCCCGCGGACGCGCGCACCCAGCCCGAGCCGAGGAACCCCGGGTAGCGGTTGGCGAGGTTCACGCCGTTCTGCACCCAGCGCGTGACCGCAGGGACGTTCTCGGGCAGGACCCGCCGCTCGATCGCGACGGTCACGGGCCCGCTCCCCGTGGGGGTGGCGGTGGCCGTGGGGGTGGCGGTGGCCGTGGGGGTGGCGGTGGCCGTGGGGGTGGCGGTGGCGGTGACGGACTGACGGCGGTCGGGGCGGTCGGGCGGGGTCGGGGGCACGGCACCGGCGCAGTCGCCGCCGGTCCGCGCTTCCCCGGGGACGTCGTGGGTCATGGGACGAGTGAACGTGGCACGTGCTTCCGGGCCGTGAACGTGCGCGGGTCGCGGGACGGATCGTCCCGCAGGTCGGGACGACGGCCGACGCGCGGGCCGGGCGGCCCGGGCCTACCGTGGCAGGCATGATCTCGTGGGAGCTCGCGCTCGCCCTGCGCGACGCGGGCGTGCGGTGGTCCCCGGCGCCGGGCGACCGCTTCCGGCTCCTCGCCGAGGGCGGCGACGGCGACGTCTTCACCGTGAGCGACATGACCATCGAGCCGCACGAGTTCGACACCGGCGTCGTGCTCGGTTTCAACGGGACGACCGAGTGGGCGCTCGACTCCGTCGCGCTCGAGGACGCGCTGTGGCACCCGCTCGAGAGCCAGCTCCGCGAGCTGCTCGGCGGCACGTTCCGGAGCCTCGAGCGGACGACGGGCGGGTTCGTCGTCCGCACCGCATTGCTCGACGACCTCGCCACGTTCGCCGCGGCGGGCGCCGCCGACGCCTACGCGCGGGCGCTGCTCGCGCTCGTCGCCGTGAGCACCGAGGACCCGCCCTGACCCGCCGCCGGAGGGCGAGCTGGCTCGACGACGTGCGCCGCGCCCCGTCCGTCGTGCGACGCGTGCTGCGCGCGCTGGGCGACGAGCCGCCGCCCGCCGTCGATCCCGAGCCGCCCGAGGTGTCGCCGGACCTCGTCCCCCTCCTGCGCGAGCTCGGGACCGCGCTGCTCGACTCCGGGCGCTCCGTGACCGACGTCGAGGACGACCTGGAGGCCGTCGCGCGGCGCTCGGGCGCGTCGACCGTGGGCACGCTCGTCCTCCCGACGGGCGTCTTCGTCCGGGTCAGCACGGCGGGCGGCACGGTCGCCGACTTCGCGGCCGCCGCCGCGAGCGGCCTCAACCTCGACCAGATCGGAGCACTCACGACCCTCGTGCGGCGCCTGCGCACGACCGACGTCCCGCTCGCCGACGCCCGGGCCGAGCTGCGCGCGATCGTCGGGCGCCCACCGCGCTTCGGTGCGGTGCTGACGATCGTGGGCCACGGGCTGCTCACGGTCGGGTTCGGCCTCGTGCTCAACCCGACCGCCCGGCTCCTGCCGGTCTACCTCGTGCTCGGGATCCTCGTGGGCGCCCTGCGCTGGCTCGGGACCCGGTGGCCGACGCTCGCGACAGCCCTGCCCGTCGTCGCGGCGTTCGTCGTGACGCTCCTCGCGGTGGACGTCGTCCACCCCTGGCTCGGCGACGACCCGCTCAGCGTGCTCGTGCCGCCGCTCGTGTCGTTCCTGCCCGGCTCGGTGCTCACTGTCGCCGCGATCGAGCTGACGAGCAACCAGATCGTCGCCGGCGCGAGCCGGCTCGTCTACGGGGTCGCCCAGCTCCTGCTGCTCGTGTTCGGGGTCGTCGCAGGAGCCGCGGTGGCGGGCCCGCTCGTCGCCGCCCCGGCCGCGGACCAGCTCGGGTGGTGGGCGCCGTGGGTGGGGATCCTCGCGGTGGGGCTCGGGCAGATGTACTTCGCCTCGTCGCCGCGCGGCTCGCTCCCCTGGGTGCTGCTCGTCCTGCTCGGCGCGTACGCGGCCCAGCTCGTCGGGGCGCTCGCCGCGGCGCCGCTCGCGGGGTTCGTGGGCGCCCTCGTCATCGCGCCGCTCGCCGCGCTCGTGGAGCGGACGCCGCACGGGCCGCCCGCCGCCGTCACGACCCTCCCGGCGTTCTGGCTCCTCGTGCCCGGGGCGCTCAGTCTCCTGGGGCTCTCCGACCTGGTGAACGGCGGCCCGGAAGCGGCCCAGGAGATCGCGAACGCGGTCGTCGCCGTGTTCGGGATCGCGCTCGGCACCCTCGTCGGGTCGGCGGTCACGCGGGACGCAGGACGCGTGACACGTACCCTCTTCACATCCTGACCACACGGTCGGCACCTCATTCGCGAGGCTTCCCCCCGTCACGGCACCCCGCTGGACACATGTCTAGTTGAAGATGGAACAGCCGACAGGCCTCCCGGGTCCCCCTTGCGACCAGGCCTGCCGGCGTCGTGGTGAGAGGGCGCGTGCGTCCCGCCCCGACCGCACGCCGTCGTGGTCACCCAGCGCTCCGTCCTGCGCAGGTGCACCAGGGATGGGAGCGCTTCCGCGCTCGACCGCCCGCGACCACGGCCCGATGATCGGATCGTTCGCTTGACCACTGCACAGCACCGCACGACCGCCCGCACCACAACCAGCACGATCGGCGCGCGACCCGCCGCCGGCTGCGAGGCGCGCTAGATGGGCCGCCACACCGCGAGCCGGGCCTCGCTCACCGCCGCCCTCGCCTCCGCCGCGCGCCGCGGCGCGCACGGCGCTGCCCGCGTCGCTCCCCGCCGCCGCACGCTCGGGACCGGCGCCGCCGTGGCGGCCGTCGCGCTCACGGCGAGCACCGCCGCGGCGGCCTTCGGGAGCGGCGCCACGCCGTCCACCGCCGGGACCGGCACCACGGCGGACGCGACCCCGACCTCCGGCGTGACCACCGCGAGCGCCACGCCCGCGTCCGCCACGATCGGTACCGTCGCCGCAGACCCGGAGACGGTCGAGGCGGCGGGCGACGCGCTCCAGCGCGCCCAGTTCCTCACCGGGGAGGGCGCCGCAGGGCTCACCCCCGAGCAGGTCGCCCAGATCGAGGACGCCCGCACGCGCCTCAGCGAGGCCGTCACCGAGGTGTCCTCCGCCGAGCAGACGCCCAGCTTCTCCGGCCTCCCGGCCGTCTCGGTCGGGGCGCGGCCCGCGGACCCCGACGGCGCGTCGAGCGCCACGCCCGACGAGCAGGACGACGCCGAGGTGGACGACTCCCTCTCCGCGGTGGACGTCCTCGCCGAGAGCGTGCCCACGCTCGACGCGCGCGGCAGCGACCGCGCGAGCCGCACCTCGGCGCGCACCTCGCTCGGAGAGCTTGCCGCCGCGACGCCCGGGCTCGACGCGGACCTGCCCGACCTCGCGGCGGCGTCCGACGAGCAGGCGGCGTCCCTGTCGGCCGAGGGCGCGGCGAACCCCGACGACACCGCTCCTGACGCCTCCGCGTCCGCCGAGACCGCGACCGAGTCGCCCGAGGAGGATGCCGCGGCCGCCGACACGGCCACCGCGTCGCCCGACCTCGCGACCGGCTCCACCGACGACGCTGCGGCCGCGCCGGCCACCGGAGCGTCCCCCACCGGCGCGCCGACCTCCGAGGAGATCGCCTCCCTGACCACTGAGCTGTCGACGCTGCTCGACGCGGCCGGCTCGGGCGTGACCGTCGAGGTCGTGCCCGGACCGCCGTCGGCCGCGGAGATCGCCGCACAGCTCGACAAGTGGGCGGCCTCCACGGCGGGCTACGGCAACGGGCAGATCCCCGCGAGCGCCCTGTGCGAGCTGTCGTTCGCGCCCGGTGAGCAGCTCCGCTGCGACGCGGCGCACCAGATCGAGGCGCTCAACGAGAAGTTCCGCGAGGCGTTCGGCGTGAACCTCTCCGTGACGGACTCCTACCGCTCCTACGCCTCGCAGGTCGCCGTCAAGGCGTCGCGCGGCTACTTCGCGGCGCCCCCCGGCATGTCGAACCACGGCTGGGCGCTCGCGCTCGACCTCGGCGGCGGCATCCAGGGCTACGGCACCGCGCAGTACGAGTGGATGCGCGCCAACGCGCCGGCCTACGGCTGGGACAACCCCGAGTGGGCCCGCGCCGGCGGCTCGAAGAACGAGCCCTGGCACTGGGAGTACGGCGACCTCTCCTGAGGTTCCCGCTCCCCCGACCACGGCCCCGGCACCGCGACGACCACGCGGGTCGGGGCCGTCGTCGTCCCCGGGGAGCACCCGACGCCGCACCCCCGCCCGGTCGAGCCCGGCGGTCAGGCGAGCGCGGTCACGATGAGCAGCATCGTCACGAGGAAGCCCGTGACGAGGTTGAGCCACAGGAACGTGCGCCACCCGGCGTTCGCGCGCTCGCAGTCGTCGTCGTGCACGTCGCGGAACCGCAGCACGTTAGCGGCGTACGGGAGCGGCAGCAGGGCGGCGAGGACGCCGGGCCACGGCAGGACGGCGAGGACCACCGCGGCGGCCACGTACGCCGCTGCAGCGCCGACGACGGTCGCGTGCGCGCCGACCGCCGTCGCGACGGACGCAATGCCGCCCTCGCGGTCCGCGCGCACGTCCTGCACCGCACCGAACGCGTGCGACGCCATGCCCCACAGGACGAAGCCGACGAGCACGGGCCACACCGAGCGCGCGGAAAGGTCGGCGTCCACGAGGACGAGCGCGTAGAGCAGCGGCCCGGCGAAGTGCATCGCGGACGTGAACGAGTCGAGGAACGGGCGCTCCTTGAACCGCAGGCCCGGGGCGGAGTAGGCGACGACGCCGAACACGACGAGCGCGAGGACGACGGCGGCGAGCGGGTCGCCCAGGAGCACCAGGGCGACGAGGAACGGCACGTTCGTCGCCACGCACGCGCGCAGGATGCGCCGGTGGGTCGCGCGCGCGGTCGCAGGGTCGGCGAGCGCGCCCTCGATCCCTCCCTTGCGCGGGTTGCGCAGGTCGCTGGCGTAGTCGAACACGTCGTTCACGCCGTACATGAGCAGGTTGTACGGCACGAGGAAGTACAGCGTCCCGACGACGAGCGCGAGGTCGACCCGGCCGCCGGTCGCGACGAGGTAGCCCGCGGCGAACGGGTAGGCGGTGTTGATCCACGAGAAGGGCCGCGACGCGGCCAGCACGTCCTTCACCGGGCGTCCTCGTCCGCGCGTCCGTCGGAGGCCCGGCCGGGGGCGGCGCGGTCGTCGGCGGCGCGGTCGCGGCCGCGCGCCCCGAGCGCCGTCCACAGCACCGGCATGCCCAGCGCCGCCGCGAGCGCGTAGGCGAAGTCCTCGAGCGGAGCGCCCCAGAGGTACACGCCGAGGATCTTGTCCGGGTCGTAGACGTAGAGGTCGGCGGCGATCATGAGCGTGTCGAACACGAGCGTGAGCACGCACATCACGACGGCGGTCCACACGAGCGGACCCGGTCGCAGGCGTCGCAGCACGCGCCAGGACACGACGACGAGGACCACCAGGACGATCGCGTTGAGCACGATGTTCGTCACGCGTCGCCCTCCGTCCGGGCCCGGCGCGCGGCGAGCACGCGCTCGGCACCGCGCCAGACGAGCAGCGCGTTGTAGCACAGGAGCGTCAGGAAGACCGCCTCCTCCACCGGGAGGTCGGGCGCGAGCAGGAGCCCCGTCATCCAGGGGCTCTCCCCACGGGCGAAGATGCCGAGCACGAGGCCCGCGACGTCCCAGAGGAGGAACCCGACGACGCCCAGCCCCACCGTGAGCGCGGCGCGGCGCCGGTCCGCCCAGAACGCGAGGCGGAAGCGCCGGTCGAGCACCGCGAGGCCCCCGAGCGAGACCGCGAGCGCCCCGAGGTAGACCAGACCCGTCACCGGCGGACCTCGACCGGCCGGCTCCCCGCGGGTCGCAGACGCTCCGGCCTCCGGCTCGCCGCGAGGAACCCGGGTCGCAGCGGCGCGGGCAACGGGCGCGACGACGTCTCTCCGAGCAGCCGCTTCGCGACGAGCTCGGCGCTGATGAGGCACATCGGCAGTCCCACGCCCGGGATCGTGCCACCTCCCGCGTGGTACAGCCCGTCGACACGGCGGGAGACGTTGCCCGGCCGCCACAGCGCGGACTGCCGCAGCGTGTGCTCCATGCCGAGCGCGCCCCCGCGCCACGAGGAGAGCTCGGTCGAGAAGTGGGCGGGCCCGAGCACGCGCCGCGTGACCACCCGCCCCGGGAGATCCTCGATCCCGGCCCATCGGCCGACCTGCGCGAGGTAGCGGTCCGCGAGCGCGTCGAGCGTGCGCTGCGACGGGGCGTCGGCGCCGAGCGTCGGGTCGGCGGGGAACGGGACGAGGAGGAAGAGGTTCTCGTGCCCGGGTGGGGCGGCGGGCGTGCCCGACGACGGCCCGTCGGTCGCGGACGTGCGCGACACGTAGAGCGAGGCGGGGTCGGGCACGCGCAGGCCGCGCGGGTCGCTGCGGCGGTCGGTGCCGAGCACGGCGTCGAAGTTCGCGGGCCAGTCGCGCGTGAAGAAGAGGGAGTGGTGCGCGAGCTCGGGCAGCTCCCCCCGGACGCCGGCGAGCACGAGCAGGGCGGAGATGCCCGGCCCCCTGTCCTCCCACGCCGGGGCGGGCAGGTCGGCCCATACGGGGTCCAGGAGCGCGGTCTCGGTGTGGTGCCGGTCCGCGGCCGACACGACGACGTCCGCCTCCACGAGCTCGCCCGAGGCGAGGCGGACGCCGGTGACGCGCCCGCGTCGCCCTTCCCCTCCGGCGACCTCGATGCCCGCGACGTCGGCCCCGGTGCGCAGCTCCGCACCCTCGCCGCGCGCGAGCCGCGCGACGGCCTCGATGAGCGTGTACATCCCGCCGCGGGGGTACTGGACGCCGTCGACGAGATCGAGGTGGCTCATGAGGGAGTAGAGCGCCGGGGCCCGGTAGGGCGACGAGCCCAGGAAGACGGCGTGGTACCCCAGGAGCTGGCGCAGCCGGGGGTCCTCGACGGCGCGCGCCGCGCGGTCCGCGAGCGACTCGCGCAGCAGCGCGGCGAGGCGAGGCAGCCGTCGCAGGACCGCGGGCGAGAGCGCCCGGACGGGGCGCTCGAACGTGGTGTACAGGAAGTGGTCGAGCGCGAGCCCGTACGCCTCGCTCGCGTCCGCGGCGTACGCCGCGAGGCGTCCGCCGGCGCCGGGCTCGACCGCGTCGAACCGGGACCGGTTCACGCCCGGGCTCGCCGAGAGCTCGAACGTCGACGCGGCGTCGGTGCCGTCGGGCTCGAAGAAGACGCGGTAGGCCGGGTCGAGGGGAACCAGGTCGAGGTGGTCCTCGACCCGCGTGCCGAGGAGCTCGAAGAAGTGGTCGAACACCTCCGGCATGAAGTACCAGGACGGGCCGGTGTCGAAGCGGAAGCCGTCGAGCTCGAGCGTGCCGGCCCGGCCACCGAGGGTCTCGTGGCGCTCCAGCAGCGTGACGCGCGCGCCTCCGCGCGCGAGCAGCGCCGCGGTCGCGAGACCCGAGATCCCGCCCCCGACGACGACGACGCGCGGTGCCCTCACGCGAGCACCTTCCGCGGGCGCGAGGACCGGCCGGACGCCACCTGGCCGAGGAGCTGACCGCCGGCGGCGCGGGCCGCGAGCGCGACCTTGACGGTGTCCGGAACGCGCACGCGCGCGCGCAGGATGTCCTCGGGCGGCGTCGCCGCGAGGCGCGCGAGGAGCCGCTCGTAGACCGCGACCGTCGCGGCGACGGCGATCCGCGGCCGCACGGGAAGTCCCGGGAGCGCCGCCCGCGCCGCGGCGAGGTCCTCCTCGACCTCGCGGCAGAACGCCTCGACGTCGCGCCGCCGCAGCCGGCCCGGGACGACGCCGGGCAGGTACGCCCGACCCAGCTCGTCGTGGTCGGTGCGCAGGTCGCGCAGGAAGTTGATCTTCTGGAACGCCGCGCCGAGCGCCCGCGCGCCCCGCACGAGCACGGGGTCGGGAACCCGGAGCGGCTCGCCCGGGCGGCGGCGCGCGTTGAGGAAGACCGCGAGGCACATGAGGCCGACGACCTCCGCCGAGCCGTAGACGTACCGCTCGTAGCTCTCGCGGTCGTGCACGCGCACGGTGAGGTCGGTCCGCATCGACGCGAAGAAAGGGTCGACCTCGGCGCGACCGAAGCCGCAGCGCCGCGCCGCGCGAGCGAACGAGTGCACGACGAGGTTCGTCGACCATCCGCGCTCGAGCGCCTTCGCCGTCTCGGCCTCGAGCTCGTCGAGGAGGTCGGCGGCGCCGTCCCCACGCCGCGTGTCGACGACCTCGTCGGCGATGCGGACGAGGCCGTAGACGGCGTCGATCCCGTCGCGCGTCGGCGCGTCGAGCAGGCGCGCTCCCAGCCCGAACGACGTCGAGTAGGACGCGAGCACGACCCGGCTCGTGCGCGCTGCGGTCAGGTCGTACAGCCGTGCCGGGTCGTTCTCGTCGCCCACGTCGTCGTCCCGTCTCCCGTCGCCGGGGCACCTCCCCGGACATTCCTCAGCATGCTGAGCAATAAGGGTGCCACGGGACGCGGAAACTCACACCTCGGGGGCGCCCTCCGCGTCGCCGGCGGCCCCGACCTCGATGCGACGCGGGCCTGCCTGCCAGGCCTCCCAGGCCGACGCGATGATCTCGGGCAGGCCGTTCGTCGCCGTCCAGCCGAAGAGCTCGTTGATCCGTCGCGGGTCGCCGACGAGCTGCGGCGGGTCGCCCGCACGCCGCGGCAGGACCTCTGGTGTGACGTCGAGCCCGCTGACGCGCCCGATCTCGTCGATCACCTCGCGCACCGAGGACCCCTGCCCGGTCCCGACGTTGAACACGTCGAACGGGCGCTCGTCGACGTCGAGGTACCCGAGCGCCGCGAGGTGCGCGTGCGCGAGGTCCAGGACGTGGATGTAGTCGCGGACGCACGTGCCGTCCGGCGTCGGGTAGTCGTCACCGAAGATCTTGGGCTGCTCGCCGCGCTCCAGGCGGTCGAGCACCATGGGGACGAGGTTGAGCACGGCGGCGTCGCCGAGCTCCGGCCAGCCGGCGCCGGCCACGTTGAAGTAGCGCAGCGCGACGAACCGCAGGCCCCACGCCCGGCCGGCCGCGCGACCGAGCCACTCGCCGACGAGCTTGGTCTCGCCGTAGGGGTTGATCGGCTCGGCATGCAGCTTCTCCTCGACGAGGGAGACCGACGGCATGCCGTACGTCGCCGCGGACGAGGAGAAGACCAGCCGGTCCACGCCGGCCGCCTGCATCGCGGTGACGAGGTTCGTGAAACCGCCGACGTTCTGCTGGTAGTACCAGGCCGGCTTCTCGACCGACTCCCCCACCTGCTTGCGCGCCGCGAAGTGGATCACCGCGCGCACGTCGTGCTCGGTGAGGGCGCGCGTCAGCACGTCCACGGCCTCGGGGGCCGCGACGTCGACCTCGACGAGCGTCGCGTCGCCGACACGGTCCGGGCGACCGGTGCTGAGGTCGTCGACCACGACCACCTTCTCGCCGCGCTCCTGGAGAAGGCGCACCACGTGCGCGCCGATGTACCCGGCTCCGCCGGTCACGAGGATCGTCATGAGGCCCACCCTAGTGGGACCGAGCACCACCCCCGCGGCGTCGAACCCGGCGTTGTCGCCGGGCTCGGACGGCGAGCTCGGGGCCATCACCGGGCTCGGCGCGTCGCGCCGCGCCCTCAGGCGTGGCCGTGCGCCTCGCGGTCGCGCAGTGCGGCCGTCTCGAGCTGGAACGTCGAGTGCTCGACCGAGACGGGGAAGTGGTGCGCGACGCACGCGCGGACCCGCTCGGTGATCTCGAGCGCGTGCCCGTCCCGGAAGCACGCGTCGTCGACCACGACGTGCGCCGAGATGGTCGGCAGGCCGGTCGCGACGGTCGAGGCGTGGAGGTCGTGCACGTCCTCGACGTGGTCGAGCGAGAGGATGTGCGCCCGGACGTCGTCGAGGTCCAGGCCCTTCGGCGTGAACTCCATGAGCACGGCCGTCGCCTCGCGCAGGAGGCGGAAGGCACGGGGGACGATGAGGAGCGCGATGAACAGGCCGGCGATCGCGTCCGCCTGCTGGTACCCGGTCGTCGCGATGACGACGGCTGCCACGATCACCCCGACCGACCCCAGGGCGTCGTTGACGACCTCCAGGAACGCCGCGCGCAGGTTGAGGTTCGCGCGGCGCCCGGACGCGAGGACGGCGATCGCGACGACGTTGCCGACGAGGCCGACGATCCCGAAGACGAGGAGCTCCGACGAGGGCACGTCCGGCGGCGAGAACAGCCGTCGGACACCCTCGACGACGGCGTACGCGCCGACCGCGAGGAGGAGCGCCGCCTGCGCGAGGGCCGCGAGCACCTCGACGCGGCGAAAGCCCCAGGTGCGGCGCTTGGTCGCCGGCCGGAGCACGAGCGACGCGGCGACGAGCGCCACGGCCAGCCCCGTCGCGTCGGTGAGCATGTGCGCCGTGTCCGTGAGGAGCGCGAGGCTCCCCGTGAGGACGGCTCCGACGGCCTGCGCGACGAGGATCGTCGCGGTGATCCCGAAGGCGACCGCGAGCCGCGCGCGGTGGTCGGGCGCGGCACCCCCCGCGCCGTGGTCGTGCCCGGCTCCCATGACCCCTCCATTCATCGCTCATTGACGATGATATCGGTGAACGACGATGAATGCCAGACCGGCTGCGCCGCAGGGCGCGCCACCGCGCGGGTCAGGGAGCGAGCGCGACGTGCTCCGCGTCGGCGAGCAGGTGCGCCACCTCCGGCCGCACGAGCCGGTACCAGGACGAGCGCCCCTCGCGCCGGACGGCGACCACGCCCACCTCGCGCAGGGTCGTCAGGTGCGCGGAGACCGTCGACTGCGCGAGCCCGAGCTCGCGCGTGAGGTCGACGACGCGCCGCTCGGCGCCGGTGAGCAGGTGCACGATCGCGAGCCGGCTCGGGTCGGCGAGCGCGTGGAGCAGGCGCGCGACGGCCTCGTGGTCGTGCGCGCCGTCGTGCCGGGGATCGCTCGCGGCGCTCGTCGTCACCACCCGATCGTAGCGAGCGGCACCCGCGCGCCGCCCGGGCTCAGTCCCAGCCGAGCTCGTGCAACCGGTCGTCGTCGATGCCGAAGTGGTGCGCGATCTCGTGGACGACCGTCACCGCCACCTCCTCGACCACGTCCTCGCGCGTGTCGCAGATCGCGAGCGTCGGGTTGCGGAAGATCGTGATGCGGTCGGGCAGTGCGCCCGCCGCCCACATGTGGTCCCGCTCGGTGAGGGGGACGCCCTCGTAGAGCCCCAGGAGCTCGGGGTCGTCCGCGGGCGCGTCGTCCTCGACGAGCACCACGACGTTGTCCATCTGCGCCGCGAGGTCCTGGGGGACGAGGTCGAGCCCGTCCCGCACGGCGTCCTCGAACTCGGCCCGCGTCATCTCCACCACGCGACCATCCTCCCCCGCCACGGCACCGGCAGCAGCACCGGCCCGGCAGCGGGCGCAGCACCGCGCCGGCCACGACGCCGACCGGGAAGCCACGGCCCCGCCGCTGTACACTGGCGCACGTTCCTGAGCCCCCATCGTCTAGCGGCCTAGGACCCCGCCCTTTCACGGCGGTAGCACGGGTTCGAATCCCGTTGGGGGTACGCGAGATCGCAGCGGGACCGGCGGCCACCAGCGGATTTACGGATCGGCTCATCGGTACGGTACGATCCTCTCGGTTCGAAAGCGGGCCACCACACCACCAGGTTCACTGGTGAAAACCACCGGGTCCTCTGGTGTTAAGGTGTGTCTCGCGAAGAACAGCAAGGCCCTGTAGCGCAGTTGGTTAGCGCGCCGCCCTGTCACGGCGGAGGTCGCGGGTTCAAGTCCCGTCAGGGTCGCGTGAGGCGAAGAGCCCGGTCGGCATCGGCCGGCCGGGCTCTTCCCCCATGGCTCTGTAGCTCAGTTGGTAGAGCGTTCGACTGAAAATCGAAAGGTCACCGGATCGACGCCGGTCGGAGCCACCGAAGAGACCCCCGTCCGGGATCCGGGCGGGGGTCTTCTGCATCTCTGCGACGACGTCGCACGACCGCCCCTCCGCGTCCGGCACGGGCCCGCGGGAAGTTGCGCGCCGCCTCGGGTGCCGGTTGAGTGGTGGGGTCACCTGCGGAAAGGCGGAGAGATGAGCGACTGGATCGACGGGCGCATCCCGCCCGAGGAGCAGAAGCCGACGGTCGGGCAGCTCGTCGAGCGGCTGTCCGAGCAGGCGACCCGCCTCGTCCGCTCCGAGATCGCGCTCGCGAAGGCCGAGCTCACGACGAAGGCCAAGCACGCCGGCATCGGCATCGGCATGCTCGTCGTGGGAGGGGTGCTCGTCCTCTACGGCCTCGGCTTCCTCCTCCACTCGGCGATGGAGGGTCTCGCGACCGTGATGCCGCTGTGGCTCGCCGCGCTGATCGTCGGCCTCGTCCTCGTGCTCGTCGCCGGTACGCTCGCGTTCGTCGGTGTCAAGCAGCTCCAGCGCGGCGTCCCACCGACCCCGACCGGAGCGGTCGACAGCATCAAGGAAGACGTGGCCACCATCAAGGAAGGACTGCGCCCGTGAGCGGAACCGACGGGGCCCCGGTGCCCCCGCTGTCCCAGTCCCAGCTCGAGGACGAGATCGCGCGCACGCGCGCCGAGCTCGCGGGGACGATCGACGAGCTCACGACCCGTCTGGACCCCCGTGTGCAGGCGAAGGCGGCGGCTCAGCAGGCGAAGCAGGCGGCCACGGACACGGGTGCGTTCCTCACCGGAAGCGGGTTGCCCGAGGAGGACCCCGACCGGTCGCGCAACGTCAAGCTGCTGCTGGGTGCTGTGGTGGCCGGCGTCGCGCTCGTCACGGCGGCGATCCTGCGCTGGCGCTCGTAGTCTTCGACGAGCGCTCGCCCCGGTGCGTGCTCGCCGGAGCGTTCTTCCTGCCTGCCGATCCGACGCGCCGGCCGTGCCGGCGGCGCGGCGCGCGGTCGGCTCAGGACTTGTCGGTGCCCTCCGCGGGCTCGCTGGCGGCACCGAGCAGCGCTCGGACCTCGGACTCGCGGTAGCGGCGGTGCCCCCCGAGCGTACGGATCGACGAGAGCTTGCCCGCCTTCGCCCAGCGGGTGACCGTCTTGGGGTCGACGCGGAACAGGCTGGCGACCTCGGCGGGCGTGAGCAGAACCTCGGACTCTCCGTGCATGGACATCACGACACCTCCTCCTGGTACGCGCTGGTCCGGCAGATACCCCGGATCACGACGACAGCACGACGCCAGTACCCTCCATTGTCGCAGCATGCGGATTTCGGGCGACTTGACGGACGGGTGAATTAGGCCGCCTATGGTCGGATCGGCCGGATAGGCGCTCGTGCGGCTTACGAGCGGTGCGGGCCGGGCCCCTCGGCCACGCGCCGCGCCTCGCGCTGCACAGGACGGCTCCCCCGCTCGTGGAGACTGTGTGACGGTAGGCACGTCCACGGCCCGTCACGGTCTTCTGAGTGGATGGAATAGGCCCTGAGCATGTACCGTTGGACCCTGAACAGACGAAACTACACCCCGGGGCCGCACGTCTGAGTACGTAGCCGCCCCGCTTCTACGTTGAGGGGGTCGGAGCCATGGGCCGCGGCCGTCAGAAGGCAAAGCAGACCAAGGTCGCTCGCGCGCTGAAGTACTACAGCCCCGAGACGAACTACAGTGCGCTCGAGCAAGAGCTCACCGGTCACAGCCACACGGATGTCGTGACGGACTCGCGCTTCGGCGCCGAGTCGTCGGACGACCTCGAGCGCTACGACCAGCGCTACAACGACTGGTCCGACGACCGCTGACGGTCGTCGACCACCTTTCATCGCCGCGGTCTGCCGCGGAAGCGTCTTGACCTCGACTGCGCCGTCGTCTGCTCCCGGTAGGCGACGGCGCGGTCGTCGTTCGTGACCCGAGCACCCTCGCGCACCGGCCCGCCGTGACCTCGCTCGCTCCGAGGCCTCCGCACCGTGGCCGTCGTCGTGCACGGACGTCGTGCGCCCGACCGCGGGAGCGTCCCTCCCCCGAGCGGGTCGGCAGATGCCACCCCGCCCGGGGACATCGAAGGTCAGGCGCGGTAGTCGCCGACGAGGCGCACGGCGCCCGCCTGGACGCCCTTGGTGCCCGCGACGAGGTCACCGTCGGCGACGTCGGAGACCGCCGTCGGGTCGAAGGCCTCGACCGTGCCGAGCACCCACGCGGGGACACCGAGCGCGGCGCAGCGCGCGAGCGCGGCGTCGACGCCGTCGGCACCGACCACCGCGACCATGCCGACGCCGAGGTTGAGCGTGTTCTCGAGGTCGCCGCGCGGCACGCCGCCCAGCTCGCGCACGAGGCGGAAGACCGGCGGCACGTCCCAGCTCGCGCGGTCCACGACGCCGACGAGCCCGGCGGGCAGGACGCGCGCGAGGTTGGCGGCGAGGCCGCCGCCGGTGACGTGCGTGAAGGCGTGGACCTGCGCGGCGTCGTCCGCGGCCAGCGCGAGGCAGTCGCTCGCGTACACCCGCGTGGGCTCGAGGAGCTCCTCGCCGACCGTGCGACCCAGCTCGTCCACGTGGCGCTCGAGGCCCCAGCCGGCGTGCTTGAGGACGGCGCGCACGAGCGAGTACCCGTTCGAGTGCAGGCCCGACGAGGCCATGGCGACGAGCACGTCGCCCTCGCGCACGCGGTCCGGGCCCAGCAGCCGGTCGGCCTCGACGACCCCCGTAGCAGCACCGGCGACGTCGTACTCGTCCTCGCCGAGCAGACCCGGGTGCTCAGCCGTCTCGCCGCCCACGAGCGCCGTGCCGGCGACCTCGCACGCCGCGGCGATGCCGCGGACGATGCCCGCGATGCGCTCCGGCACGACCTTGCCGCACGCGATGTAGTCCGTCATGAACAGCGGCTTGGCGCCCACCACGACGATGTCGTCCACGACCATGCCGACGAGGTCGAACCCGATCGTGTCGTGGACGTCGAGGGCCTGGGCGATCGCGACCTTGGTGCCCACGCCGTCGGTCGACGTCGCGAGCAGGGGGCGGCGGTACGTCGCGACCTCGGAGAAGTCGTAGAGCCCCGCGAAACCGCCCACGCCACCGAGTACCTGCGGCCCGTGGGTGCGGCGCACGGCGTCCTTCATGAGCTCGACGGCCTTGTCACCGGCCTCGGTGTCGACGCCCGCGGCGGCGTAGGTGAGGCCCGTCTGGGGCGAGTCGGCAGTCACGGTGTCGGCTCCAAGGAGGTCTCGCGGCGCACGCGCCGGTGGTGCTGGTGGTCTCGGGTTCGGATGCGGCGTGAGCTCACGGGTGCTGGAGCGCGCCGGCGGCGCCGGCGGTCACCGACAGGCTGCGCAGCCCGTCCTCGGGCGCGCCGAGCGGGAGCTCGGCCTGCTCGAGGAGGTGCTTGCCGAGCTGGTCGTCCGGCGGCAGCTCGATGGGGTACTTCCCGGTGAAGCACGCGGTGCAGAGCTGGGACGACGGCTGCTCGGTCGCCGCGATCATGCCCTCGGTCGAGATGTAGCCCAGGCTGTCGGCGCCGAGCGACTGCCCGATCTCGTCGGGCGAGAGGCCGTTGGCGATGAGCTCGGCGCGGGAGGCGAAGTCGATGCCGTAGAAGCACGGCCACTTCACGGGTGGCGAGCTGATGCGCACGTGCACCTCGGCCGCCCCGGCCTCGCGCAGCATGCGGATGAGCGCGCGCTGCGTGTTGCCGCGCACGATCGAGTCGTCGACGACGACGAGGCGCTTGCCCCGGATGACGTCGCGCAACGGGTTGAGCTTGAGCCGGATGCCGAGCTGGCGCAGCGTGTCCGACGGCTGGATGAACGTGCGTCCGACGTAGGCGTTCTTGGTCAGCCCCTGGCCGAACGGGATGCCCGACTCGGCGGCATAGCCCACCGCGGCGGGCGTACCGGACTCGGGGACGGGGATGACCAGGTCGGCCTCGACGGAGTGCTCGCGCGCGAGCTGGCGGCCCATCTCGACGCGGGCGGCGTGCACCGAGCGGCCGTTGATCGACGTGTCGGGGCGCGCGAGGTAGACGTACTCGAAGACGCAGCCCGCGCGCTCGGTGGGCGCGAAGCGCTGGGAGCGCAGGCCGTCCGCGTCGATCGCGATGAGCTCGCCCGGCTCGACCTCGCGCACGAACGACGCTCCGACGATGTCGAGCGCCGGCGTCTCGCTCGCCACGACCCAGCCACGCTCGAGGCGGCCGAGGACGAGCGGGCGCACGCCCTGCGGGTCGCGCGCGGCGTAGAGGGTGCGCTCGTCCATGAAGACGAGCGAGAAGGCGCCGCGCAGGCGCGGGAGCACCTCGAGCGCCGTGGCCTCGAGCGTGTGGTCGGCGTCGCCGGCCAGGAGCGCGGTGACGAGCGCCGTGTCCGTGGTGTTGCCGCGGGCCAGCTCGCCGCGGCGCTGGCTGCCGTAGCGCTCCGCGACGAGGTTGACGAGCTCCGCGGAGTTGGTGAGGTTGCCGTTGTGCCCGAGCGCGACGGTCCCGGAGGCGGTGGCACCGAGCGTCGGCTGCGCGTTCTCCCACGTCACGCCGCCCGTGGTCGAGTACCGGCAGTGCCCGACGGCGATGTGCCCCGTCAGGGCGTTGAGCGCCGTCTCGTCGAACACCTGGGAGACGAGTCCCATGTCCTTGTAGACCAGGATCTGCTCACCGTTGCTGGTGGCGATGCCGGCCGACTCCTGGCCTCGGTGCTGCAACGCGTACAGCCCGAAGTAGGCGAGCTTGGCGACCTCCTCGCCGGGCGCCCAGACACCGAAGACGCCACAGGCGTCCTGGGGGCCTTTCTCGCCGGGCATGAGGTCGTGGTTGAGAAGTCCATCTCCGCGGGGGGCCACGTACCTCAGTGTCCCACAGCAGGCGCGTCCGGACCGAAGCGCGAGGTCATGCGGACGGCGGGCCGGAGCGCGCGCCCGCGGGTGGGGCACGGCGGGCGTTCACGATGGCGTTACGTCGTCCCACCTGTCGGTCAGGGGTTTCGCTGCGTGGGAACGCCGCGCTTGAATCTCGACTTACCCGATCGCGGCAGTCCAGTATCACGCCGTCTGCCCGGCCACGACGCTCGATCGACCGATCGATCACCCGCTCCACCCTGCTCCGCCCCCTGCTCGACCACCCGCTCCCGGCCCCCGGGACCCCGACGAAGGACGACACCATGCGACGCCTCCGGACGACGATCACCCTCGCGGCTGCCGCGGCAGCCACCGCCCTGGTCCTCACCGCCTGCGCGCCGACCGCCGTCGACGGGTCCGGCGGGGGCGACGCCTCGGGAGACTCCACCGCGGATCCCACCACGCTCTCCCTCGTCGGGTTCGCCGTGCCCAAGGCGGGCAACGACGCCGCGCAGGAGCTGTGGGGCGAGACGGAGGACGGCCAGGGCGTCACGTGGGAGACGTCGTACGGCGCCTCCGGCGACCAGAGCCGCGCCGTCGCCGACGGCCTGGAGGCCGACTACGTGCACTTCTCGCTCGAGGGCGACGTCACGCGCCTCGTCGACGCGGGCCTCGTCGCCGAGGACTGGAACGCGGGCGACAACAAGGGCATCGTCAGCCAGTCCGTCGTCGTGCTCGTCGTGCGCGAGGGCAACCCGAAGAACATCCAGAGCTGGGAGGACATCGTCCAGCCCGGCGTCGAGATCGTCACCCCGAACCCCGGCTCGTCGGGCTCGGCCCGCTGGAACATCCTCGCCGGGTGGGGCAGCGTCATCGCGAACGGCGGCTCGGAGGAGGACGCGACCGAGTACCTGCGGAAGTTCTTCACCAACGCCGTCGCGCTCCCGGGCAGCGGCCGCGACGCCACCACGGCGTTCACGTCCGGCACGGGCGACGTCCTGCTGTCCTACGAGAACGAGGCGATCCTCGCGCGCCAGAACGGCGAGACGTTCGACTACGTGGTCCCCGACCAGACGCTCCTCATCGAGAACCCGGCCGCGGTGACGGTCGACGCCGACCCCAAGGCGCAGAGCTACCTCGACTTCGTCCTCACGCCCGAGGGCCAGGAGGCGTTCGCGCACGTGGGCTTCCGCCCCCTGACCGGGGACGACGTCGACTTCGAGGTCGAGGGCGCCAACGACCCGAGCGACCCGTTCCCGGCCGTCCCGACGCTCCTCACCATCGCGGACGACTTCGGCGGCTGGTCGGCCACGAACGACAAGTTCTTCGGCGACGAGGGCCTCGTGACGAAGATCCAGGCCGAGACCGGGAAGCAGTGACCCGTGTCCTCGACCCTCGCTGAACGACCGGGCCGGGCGGCGCGCGAGCGCCGCCCGGCTCCGGCCGCGTCCCGGCCGCGCCGGGTCCGCCGGGCACGTCGGACGCCCAACGGCCCCTACCGCCTGACCGCGGCCTCGGGCCTCGGGCTCGGGGTCGCGCTCGTGTGGTTCTCGGCGCTCGCGCTCATACCGCTGATCGCCGTGCTCGTCGAGACGTCCGTCGGCGGCTGGCCCGCCTTCGTGGCCGCGGTCACGCAGCCGCAGACCGCCGCGGCGCTGACGCTCACGATCACGCAGGCGCTCGCCGTGACGGCCGTCAACGTCGTCATGGGCACGCTCATCGCCTGGGTCCTCGTGCGCGACCGGTTCCCCGGGAAGCGGCTCCTCGAGGTGCTCATCGACATCCCGTTCGCGCTCCCGACGATCGTCGCCGGACTCGTGCTGCTCGCGCTGTACGGGCCGTCGGGACCGCTCGGGATCGACGTCGCGAACACGCGCGCCGCCGTCTTCCTCGCGTTCCTCTTCGTCACCCTGCCCTTCGTGGTGCGCAGCGTGCAGCCCGTGCTCGCCGAGCTCGACCGCGACGTCGAGGAGGCGGCCGCGTCGCTCGGTGCGACGCGGCTCACGACCTTCCGTCGCGTGATCCTCCCCGCGCTCGCCCCGGCGATCACGGCGGGCGCGGCACTGTCGTTCGCCCGCGCGATCAGCGAGTACGGCGCGCTCGTCCTGCTCTCCGGGAACCTGCCGATGCGCACCGAGGTCGGCTCGGTCCGCATCCTCAGCTACCTGGAGAACGGCCAGCCCGAGCAGGCGGCGGCCGTCGCGTCGGTGCTCCTGCTCGTGTCCCTCCTCGTCATCGCGACGATCCAGCTCCTCCAGCGAAGGGTGGCCCGCCGTGGATAGCTCCCCCTGGGTGCGGCGCACGCTGCGCGCCGTCGTGGTCGTCTACCTGGTGCTGCTCGTCGGGTGGCCGGTCTCGCTCGTCGTCCGGGGTGCTTTCGCGGACGGCCTCGAGACGTTCCAGCGCGCGCTCGCCGACCCGTCCGTCGTCTTCGCCCTCCAGCTCACCGCCGCCGTCGCGGTGCAGGTCGTGCTGATCAACACGGTCTTCGGCGTCGGGATCTCGATGCTCATCGTGCGGTACGACTTCCCGGGCAAGGCGCTCCTCAACGCCCTGCTCGACCTCCCGCTCTCGGTCTCGCCGATCGTCGTCGGGCTCTCGCTCGTGCTGGTGTACGGCAAGAACGGCTGGTTCGGCGGAGCGCTCGAGGATGCCGGGCTCCAGGTGATCTTCGCGCCGCCCGGGATCGTCCTCGCGACGGCGTTCGTGTGCCTCCCGCTCGTGATCCGCGAGGTCGTGCCCGTCCTCACCGAGCTCGGCACCGACGAGGAGCTCGCCGCGACGAGCCTCGGCGCGAGCTGGTTCCAGACCTTCCGGCGCATCACCCTGCCCGCGATCAAGTGGGCGGTCGTCTACGGCGTCGTGCTCACGCTCGCCCGGGCCCTCGGCGAGTTCGGCGCCGTCAAGGTGGTGTCCGGCAACTTCGAGGGCCGCACCCAGACGTCCACGCTCCTCGTCGAGCAGCGCTACCAGGACTTCGAGCAGGGCACGGCCTACGCGGTCGCGTTCCTCCTCGCGTCGGTGTCCGTCGCGTGCATCGTCGCGGTGACCTTCCTCCGTTCCGACGACGCCGCCGGTCGCCGCACCCGCCGCCCCGCCCCCCGAACCGCCGCCCCCACGGAGGCCGACGCATGAGCATCGAGATCCGCAACGTCCGCAAGACCTTCGGCGACTTCGTCGCGCTCGACGACGTCTCCGTGTCCGTCCCCACCGGGCGCCTCACCGCGCTGCTGGGCCCGAGCGGCGGGGGCAAGTCGACGCTCCTGCGCGTCGTCGCGGGGCTCGAGGTGCCCGACTCCGGCGAGATCGAGATCGAGGGCCGCGACGCCACGAACCTGCCGGCCCGACGCCGCAACGTGGGCTTCGTCTTCCAGCACTACGCGGCGTTCAAGCACCTGAGCGTCGCGCGGAACGTCGC
The DNA here is from genome assembly GCF_049913115.1 of Cellulosimicrobium sp. E-16. Lineage (NCBI taxonomy): Bacteria > Bacillati > Actinomycetota > Actinomycetes > Micrococcales > Promicromonosporaceae > Cellulosimicrobium > Cellulosimicrobium sp. E-16. The sequence goes on along the minus strand of NZ_CP183974.1, from coordinate 780,731 downwards.
GTTCGGGCTCGAGATCCGGCGCACGCCGAAGGCCGAGATCGCCGAGCGCGTCGACGAGCTGCTGCGGCTCGTGCACCTCGAGAGCTTCGCGCACCGCCTGCCGTCGCAGCTCTCCGGTGGGCAGCGCCAGCGCATGGCGCTCGCGCGCGCCCTCGCGATCCGGCCGAGCGTCCTCCTGCTCGACGAGCCCTTCGGCGCGCTCGACGCCAAGGTCCGCAAGGAGCTGCGCGACTGGCTGCGCCGCCTGCACGACGAGATCCCCGTGACCACCGTGTTCGTCACGCACGACCAGGAGGAGGCGCTCGAGGTCGCGGACGAGATCGTCGTCGTCAACGAGGGCCGCATCGAGCAGGTCGGCACGCCCGACGACCTCTACGACCGCCCCGCGAACGACTTCGTCATGAGCTTCCTCGGGCCGGTGACCCGCCTCGGTGGCGTGCTCGTGCGCCCGCACGACGTGCACGTCGAGGTGCTGCCCGACGGCACCTCCGACGGCACGGTGGACGTCGCGGAGCCGTCTCGCCCGGGCGCGCCGGTACCCGGCGTGGTGACCCGCACGACGCGCGTGGGCTTCGAGGTGCGCGCGGAGGTGGCCACCGAGGACGAGGTGGTGTCCGTCGTCGTGACCCGCGCGGAGGCCCGGACGCTGGGTCTCGCGCCGGGCGTCGCCGTGCGGCTCGCCCCGGCGGAGGGCGCGCCGACGTCCGCCGCTCCCCGGCCGGTCGGCGCGTCGGTCCACGGCTGACCCGGCGCCGTCCGACGACGCCGCCCAGACACCGCGGACCGCTCGCTATCCTGCCCGCGTGGACCCCTCCCGCGTCGACCGCTCCGCCCAGGACCGAGACGACCGTGCCCGCGACGACCGTGCCCGCGGCGACCGGCCGCGGCACCGCCGCGAGCGGGCGGCCTACCGGTTCGTGGAGGTCCGCGCCGCCGCGGGGCCGTCTCGTCTCGACGGCCTCACGGCGGGCGGCGGGGCGTTCCTCGTCGGCACGGTCCTGGGCTTCCTCGTCCTCCTCGGGCTCGGGCTCGTCGGCGGCGAGCTGGTCTCCGGCGGGAGGTACGAGGCCGACGAGGTCCTGCGCTCGACGCTGGGCTGGTGGGTCCTGACCCTCGCGGTCGCGGTGCCGCTCTTCGTGCCGGCGCACACCGCGGCGACGCTCGCGGTCACCCGCGCCCTGCTGAGCGAGGGCCGGCCCCGCACCGACGTCCCGCCGCACTCGGTGCGGAAGCGCGTGGCGGAGTCGAGCCCGGCGGGGGCGCTCGCCGGGCTCACCTGGACCTACCTCGTGCTCGCGCTCGTCGCCGGGGCGGTCGGGCTCTTCGCGATGGACCGTGACGACGCCGTGCGCACCCCGACCGTCGTGGTCTCCGCGGTCGTCGGGGTGGTGACCGCGGTCGGCCTGCTGCTCCTGCGCGGGCTGCGCGCGCGTTGGTCCGCCTGGCAGGACGTCGTGCGCACGACGTGGGGGCCCAACGAGGTGCGCTTCGCCGAGGAGGCCGAGCGTCGGCGGCGCGCAGCGCTCGGGCCGTCCGCGCCCGCGCGACCCGACGGGCGGGTCGCGCTCCGGAACGACCGGGTGGCCGCCGTGCTGGGCGGCGCCGGCGTGGTCGGCATCGTCCTGTTCCTCATCGGCCTGTGGATGCGGCACCCGCGCAAGTTCGGACCGGACCGGCACTTCGGTCCGGTGGGCGAGGTGTCGATCGACGTCCTCGTCGGCGTGGGCGGTGCGCTGGTCGGGGCGGCGCTGCTCCTCGGCGCGGTGTGGCTCCTGCTCCCGGTGTCACGACAGGGCGGGCGGCGCCGGGCGGGGCTCGCGCTCCTGCGCTCCACCGAGCCGTCCGCGCCGCCCGCCGACGACGTCGTCCGGGAGCTCCTGTCCCCGTGGTCGGCGTCCACGACGGTCGCCCTCGTGCTCCTGGCCGGCTCCGGGATGCTCGCGCCCTCCGTCCTGGCCGGCCTCGCGGGGGGCGGCGTCGCGCTCCTGGTCGACGGGGTGCCGTTCGCCGCCACGGCGGCGGCCCTGGTCGCCGTGACCCTCGCGGCGCAGTGCGTCGTGGTGGTCGGCGTGACCCGGGCGGCACGGTACCGCGCCCTGGTGCGCGAGCGCTGGCACGTGGGCGACGACGGACCCGGCTGACGCCTGACCCGACCCCGGCACGTGGCCCGACGAGGTCGGGTCAGCGGCGCCCTCGCAGGCTCCTTCGGTCGGCGAGGACGGCCCACAGGCCCGCGACGGCGGCGCCGAGCGCGGCGCACGTGACGACGATGACGGTGAAGTACACGCCCGGCTTGAAGACCGGGTCGGCGGCGGGCGACTGCAGCCAGGCGCCGCCGATCCCGAGTCCGAGCACCGTGCCCAGCAGCACGCCGACGGTGAAGAACGCCCCGTAACGCGGCGCGCGGCGAACGGTCGCGGGGTCCACGACCGACTCGATCTCGACCTCGTCCGACGCCTCGCCGGACGTCTCGGTGGACGCCGCCGGCACCGCCTCACGCACGGTGTCGGGCGCGGTGTCGGATGCCGCGTCGGGAGCGCTGTCGGTCGCGATGTCCGGCGCGGTGGACCGGTCGGGGGCGTCGCCGTCGGGCGCGGGGGACTGCTCGGAGCTCACGACCACGACCCTACCCGCGGTTGCTGGGAGCTCCGCGCGCCCCGGGGAGCGTGACGGGCGACCCGGACGTCGCGCCCGCACGCACCGCGACCCGGGCCCGTCGGACGGGACCCGGGTCGCGGGACGCGGCGCCGCCTCGTCGGCGGCGCCGCACGGCGTCAGCGAGGCGTCAGCCGCAGCTCTGGCCCTCGAACGGGACCTCGTACTCCTGCGTCACGCCGTCGAGCGTGGCGGTGAGGGTCACCGTCCCACCCTCGACCGACGCGGCCCGGGTGTTGAACGACTGGTACGCGTTCTTGCCCGGCTGGACGCTCGGGAACCGCTTGGAGCCGTACGGCGTCTCGACGACGACCTCGACCGGGACGTCCTCGCCGTTGGTCGCACGGACCGCGACGTGGACGAACTTGCCCATGCAGCGGGCGGAGGCCTCGAGGTTCTCGAGCACCACCGTCGGCGTCGCGGCCTCGACCGTGACCGGGATCCGGGCGGTCGTGCCGCTCGACCTGGCCACGACCCAGAGGTCGTACTCCCCCGCGGCGGCGTCGGCCGGGACCGTCGCCGTCAGCGTGGCCGCCCCACCCGTCACCGTGGCGGTGCCCGCCGGGGTGCCCGGGTTCGCCGGGTCGAACGTGGCGTCCGCGGCGACGAGGTACCCGTCCACCGACGTGTTGGCCGGCGACCCCAGCGACGTGAGGTTCAGGCCCGAGAGCCCGACGCTCACCTCGGAGCCCGCGGCCACCGGGCCGGGGAGCTCGTCGACCACCACGCGCGAGCGGTCGAACGACGGCGACACCGGCGAGCTCTGCTGCAGGTACGCGATCCACGCGTCCCGGTCGACCAGACCGGAGTCGCGCGGGTCGGTGCCGTCCGTGAACACCCGGAAGTTGTCGCCACCGGTCGCGAGGAAGGAGAACGTCGCCACGCGGTACTCGCCCGCGAGGTCGATCGGCTCCCCGTCGATCGTGACCGACGAGACGTTGCTCCCCGGGGTCGCGTTCGGGTCGGCGGTCTCCGCCGTCCACGACACGTTGTCCGAGAGCCCGAGCGCCAGGTACGGACGCGACGGGCGCGTGCCGTCCGCGTTCGTCTGCCACTGCTGCTCGAGCATCTCGACGACCTGCTCGCCCGTGAGGGTCACGGTCCACAGGTTGTTGACGAACGGCAGCACCGCGTTGGCCTCGGCGTAGGTGATGACGCCGTCGCCGTTGTGGAAGAGCTCGTTGCGGAGCCCGCCCGGGTTGACGACGCCGATGTCCGCACCGCCGCGTGCCGGGTCGGACAGGGTGGCGAGGAGCGAGTCGGCGACGAGGTTGCCCAGCGTCGACTCGGAGGCGCGGTCGTCGCGACCCGTGGTCGGCAGCGGTCCCGAACCGACGTACGTGCCGCCGGGACCGGTGTAGGAGCCGCCGGAGAACGCCGTCGTGATGTCCGCCGTGACCTCGCCCACCGGCTGCGCGCCGATGACCTCGGCCTGCTTGAGCGCGGCGTCGACGATGGTCTTGACCTCCGCGACCCGCGGGTACGTCGCGACGAGCGTCGCGTCGTCCGTCGTCGTGCGCGCGACGTTCTGCGCCGTGTACGCCGTGACCTCGTGGGTCGTGGTGTCCACGGTGAGCGACACGTGCCCGATGAACTCGCCGTAGTTGCCGGTCTGGACGATCGGGCGGGTCTTGCCCTCGACGCCCGGGACGGGCGCGTCCCACGCGTACTGCTTGTGGGTGTGGCCCGTGAAGATCGCCGCGACGCGCGCGTCGGTCTCGTTGACGATGTCCGCGAAGGCGCCGCCCGCGGCGACCTCCTCCTCGAGCGTCGCGCCGTCGGGCGTGCCCGCGGACGCGCCCTCGTGGACGAGGCCCACGACCACGTCGGCCTCGCCGTTCGCCGGGTCGCCGTCCTGGAGCTGGGCCGTGACGCGGTTGAGCGCCTCGACCGGGTCGCCGAAGTCGAGGTCCGCGATGCCCGACGGCGTGACGAGCGTCGGGGTCTCCTCGGTGACGACGCCGACGAAGCCGACGTCGAGACCGTCGATCTCGACGACCTGGTACTCGGGCAGGGCCGGGTTGGTCGTGCCCTTGTCGTAGACGTTCGCGCCCAGGTAGGCCCAGTCGGCCTCGTCGCTCACGCGACCGGTGAGGTCCGCGAAGCCCTGGTCGAACTCGTGGTTGCCGACGGCGGACGCCGCCAGGTCGAGCGCGTTCAGCACGTCGATCGTCGGCTGGTCCTCCTGGAGCGCCGACGCGAACAGCGACGCGCCGATGTTGTCGCCCGCGGAGACGAAGGCCGTCCCGTCGGGGTTCGCCGCGCGCAGCTGCTCGATCGTGCCCGCGAACTTCACGGTGTTGGCGTCGATGCGACCGTGGAAGTCGTTGATCGCCAGCAGGTCGAGCTGCGTGGTGCCCGGCACGGCGTCGCCGAGCTGGAGGCCGACGAGCACCGGGTCGTGGTCGGAGGACCGGAACGGCGTCGTGTCGTAGAGGATCGACGCGTTGTAGTTGTACCGGCTGTACTCGTTGGCGATGGGCTCGACGGAGTTGATGTTCCACACGTCCGTGCCGGTGACGGCGCTCGCCGCGCCGGCCGAGGCGAAGACGTGGTCGAGCGACCCGACGTACCCGTCGAACAGGTACGTGTGCTCACCGGTCGTCTCACCGAGGTCCGTGTAGCCCGCGTCCTTGAGGACCTCGAGCGGGTCCTCCTGGGAGTACGAGTTGAAGTCGCCCGCGAGCAGGACCTTGTCCGTGCCCGCGTCCGCCGCGACGTCCTCGGCGAAGCCGACGAGCGCCGTCGCCTGCGCGACGCGCGACGCGTTGAAGGCGCCCTGGCCGTCGCCCGAGTCCTCGTCGCCGGGCAGCACGGGCGTGCCGGAGCCCTTCGACTTGAGGTGGTTCGCGACGACGAGCACGTCGTCGCTCGCGGCGTCGTCACCCTCGGAGACCCCGCCGACCGGCTGGAACACCTGCGCGAGCGGCTCGCGCGCGTTGACGAACGCCGGGTCGTCGAGCAGGATCCGCGAGTCCCCGACCGGCTCGGCCGCGTCCACCTGGTAGATGTACGCGAGCCGGATCACGTCCTCGTCGTCCGGCAGTGCGGCCGGCGACGGGACGAAAGCCCACTCGTCCCCGCCCGCGGCGTCGTTGAGCGCGTCGACGAGGTCGGAGAGCGCCTGGTCGCGGTCCTTGCCGAACGGCGTCGAGTTCTCGATCTCCATGAGCGCGACCACGTCCGCGTCGAGCGCGTCGATCGCCGCGACGATCTTGGTCTCCTGGCGCTCGAGGTTCTCCGCGTTCGCGGCGCCACGGGCGTCGCACCCACGGTTGACCGTGATGGGGTTGCCCGCGCGGTCCGTGTAGTACGTGCAGCCCGTGAGCTGGTCACCGGTCGTCGTGAAGTAGTTGAGCACGTTGAACGTCGCGACCGACAGGTCGCCCCCGACCTCGGCCGGGGCGTCCTCGCGCGTGTTCGCGAACGTGGCCGGCTGCACCGTGGCGGCGTTCCCGCCGTCACCGGCGGTGAGCTGCGTCAGCGGCTGGAACGTCCAGGCGTCGAACCGGTAGTCGAGGATCACGGGCGTCGTGAAGGACACGCCTGCTCCGACGCGCGCCGGTGCCCCGCCCGTGAGGTACGGGAGCGGGATGCCCTTGTTCGCCGTGTTGTTGAAGTTCGTCGTCGCCCCGTCGTCGAGCACGACGGCCCGCGCCGCGCGGTCCGTGACCGCGGCCGCGGCCTCCGCGCTGCCCGGGCGCCCGGCCGACGTCGGCTGGACGAACGGGTCCGTCCCCGCGGCGAGCAGGAACGAGCCGTAGAAGTTCGTGTCGTAGTTGTCCGCGACGACGTAGTCGCCCGCGGGCTGCACGAGCATGCCCTCGAGCGCCTCGCGCGCGGCGTCGGTCGCGGGGAACGCGACGTTCGCGGGCTTGACCGCCTCGGCCGCCTCGTCGAGGAACGTCCAACCGCCCGCCGCGGGCGTGATCTGGGTCAGCGTGAAGTACTCGGACACCGCGCCCGTGACCTCGACGTGGTCGCCGACCTGCACGGCCGCGGCGCCCGCCTTGGAGTAGACGAAGATCGCGTCCGACGCCGTGTGCGAGGCGTCGAGGTCGCCGCCCGTGCCCTCGGTCTGCAGGTAGAAGCCGTCGTAGCCGCCCGTGGGGTAGGTCGCGGTGACGACGCCGCGCGTCGTGACGGTCTGGCCGACGAGCGGGCTCGCCGCGCCCGTGCCCTGGATCTCGGCGATCGGGACGACCTCACCCGGCTCGGGGCCCGGGCCGCCGCCGTCGTCGCCGCTGTTCTGCGGGGTGACGGTGCTGGAGAGCGTGAAGTCCTTGCTGTTGTCGTCCGTGTCCGCGAAGCCGGTGCGGTTGATCGACGCCGGCACGTTGTTGGCGGACGGTGCCGGGCTCACGGCGGTCTCGAACGTGTTCGACGTCCCGTACCCGACGAGGTCCACGACGTTCGCGGCACCCGCGGCGTTACCTGCGGGCAGCGTGACCGCGGAGGTGGAGCGCACGAGCGCGAGGGTGCCCGTCGTGCCCGACGGGTTGAGGCCACCGGTCGCGTCCGGCGTCGGCAGCGCCGCGCCGGTGGACCCGTTGGAGCCGCCCTGCACGAGGAAGTAGCCGCCAGGTGCGACCGTTCCGGTCAGCGCCGTGACGCCGGTGAAGGCGCCCGTGCCCGTCGCCGAGCGGTACTGGAGCGACATGCCGGAGAGGTCGATCGCCGCCTGCGTGGGGTTGTACAGCTCGACGAACTTGTGGGTGTAGGGGGCATTGGCGCTGCCGCCGCTCAGGTAGGCCTCGTTGATGACGAGGCCCGACCCGTCGGGCGCCGCGCTCGCGGCGGTGGCCGCCGCGACGGAGAGCGGCGCGGCGAGGGCCACGGTCAACGTGCCCGCCACCACCCTCCGTCGCCGCAGGTGCTGGTGGTCGGTCACGCTGACTCCTTCATCTCGTGCGGACGGCCGGGCAGCAGCCGCTCACGTCCACGAGTCGGACGGGTCGACGCCCTGCCTCCGCAGGACATCGCACCCCACCTGGATGAACGGGCGGTTGCTGCCACGTCACCGCCGCGAGAACGTCGCCGCACGTCGTCGTGCAGCGAGCGCCCGCGCGGACGGCGGCCGATCATCATCGGACGCTAGCCCCCCGCGTGCCGCGCCGCCAGACCTGGGGCCGAGAACGTTACGCACCGGTAACACGTCAGGCCGTGCCGTCGCGCCCGGGGCACGACCTCAGCGGGGACGGGCCGCCTGGAGCGGGAGGAGCCACGAGATGTCCGAGCGCTCGCCCGACGCGCGGACACGGCCGTCGGCGACGGCGTCGGCCCACGCGAGCGCGCCGGTCACGAGGCCGAGCCACGTCTGCGGGTCCGTCTCCACGACGTTGGGCGGCGTCCCGCGCGTGTGCCGGGGACCCTCGACCGCCTGCACCGCGCCCGCGGGCGGCACGCGCACCTCCACGGTGTGCCCGGGCGCGACGTCCGCGAGCTCCTCGAGCGTGAACCGCACCGCGGTCGTCACGGCCTTGCGGTCGGCGGGGTCGTCGCGCCACGCCGCCAGGGCGAGGCGGCCGGCGGTCGGGTCGGTACGTCGTCGGGCAGGCACGAGGACCAGCCTAGGTCGCCCCGCGCACCCTCAGCCGACGGTGAACCGGACGCGGCGCTCCGCTACCGACGCCTCGCGCAGCGTCGCCCGGACGGGGTCGCCGAGCGGGAGGTCGGTGCCCTCGGTGCCCTCGACCGGCGCCCGGACCGCGGGGTCGGTGAGCACCACCTGGCCGCGCCGCGCGCCGGACGCGTCGCCGCCCTCCCGCTCGAGGCGACGGCCGCGCTCGCGATCGTCCTCGACGTCGACGACGACGCCGTCGAACTCCTCCCCCTCGCGCCCGCTGAGCAGCGCCGCCTCGACGACGTCGACGATCGCGCGCTCGTACGACCCCGCGCGCTGGCCCGTCCGCGCCATCGTGCGCGGCAGGCCGGGCAGCGCGTCGAGCACCCAGCGCGGCACGTCCTCGCCCGCGCACAGGGCGAGGCAGACCTCCGTGCCGTACCGGTCCACGAGCCGGCGCAACGGTGCCGTCACGTGGGCGTACTCGGCGCCGATCGCGGCGTGCGCGGCGTCGTCGGGCACGCCGGGCTCCTGCCCCGTTCCGCCGAACGCCTCGTACGACGCGCCCCGGAAGAGCGACGTCGCCTCGTTGAGGAAGGCCGCGTGGCGCGGGACGCGCGAGTCGAGGGTCGGCACGAGGTCCGCGTACGCCGTCTCGCGCGGCCAGTCGATGCCGAGGGCGCGAGCGGTGCGGCGCAGGCGCGCGAGGTCGCGCGGGTCGGCCTCGGGCAGCGCGCGGAAGACCCCGACCCCGCCCGCCCGCATGAGGCGCGCCGCCGCGATCCCCGTGAGCAGCGAGATCTGGGCGTTCCACCCCTCTGCGGGGAGGGTCGAGCGGAACGCGAGGCCGAACGTGCCGTCGTCGAGCGGGACGATCTCCTGCTCGGGGACCTCGAGCGACACTCCCCCGCGCTCGCGCTCGCGCGCGCGCCGCAGCTCGCCGACCTCCCGGAGCAGGAGGAGCGCGGCCCCGCCCGCGCCCTCGGACCCGCCCCCGTCGATCGCGGCCTGGGCCTCGTCATAGGTGAGTCGCCGCGTCGACCGCACGACGGCGCGGCGGACCGTCGCGTCGAGGATCTCGCCCCGCGCGTCGAGCACGACGCGCCACGCCGCCGCCGGGCGCACCTGGTCCGGCAGGAGGCTCGCCGCCCCCTCGGAGAGCACCGCGGGGTGGAGCGGGGTGCGGCCGTCGGGTGCGTACAAGGTCGTCCCGCGCTCGTGCACCTCGGCGTCGATCGCCCCGCCCGGCGCGACGAACGCGCCGACGTCCGCGATGGCGTAGTGCACGACGAACGCCGCACCCGCAGGACCTGCCAGGTCGTCCCCGGCGCGCTCGAGGTGGAGCGCCTGGTCGAGGTCCATCGACCCGGGCGGGTCGATCGTCACGAACGGGACGTCACGCAGGTCGACGCGGCCCTCGCCGAGGACGGCGCCACCGTCGCGGACGACGGCCTCCGCCTCGGCGAGCACCGCGGCGGGGAACGAGTCCGGGACCTCCATCTCGCGGCGCAGCGCCGCGAGCGCGCCGGTCACGGTGGCGGCCGGGTCCACGGAGGGCGTCGGCGCAGTGGGCTCGGCGGAGCGGGCGAGGCGCAGATGACGGGCGGGCACGAGCCCGACCCTACCCATCCGCCGCCCGGCCGTCTCCCGCCCGATCGTCCCCGGTCGTCACGACCACCGGGTCGGGACGACGGCGCGCGCGCAGAAGGGCGCGCGGGCCAGGGCCTCCGACAGACCTGGCCCGCGCGACGGGTACGCGCCACCACCGACGCGTACGACGGGAGGCAGCACCCGCCGCCCGGATCGAGCGGGCGACGGGTGCGCCGGTCTCACAGGCCGCGCGTGCCGAACCGGTCGCGGTCGGCGCCCCCGCCCGATCCCGCCGCGGCCGCCGCGAGCTCGCGGCGCACCTCCTCGCGCAGCTTCCCGTGGTTCTGCGGCTCGGGCGCCGCGCCGAGGAGCAGCTTGGTGTAGTCGTGCTGCGGGTCGAGGATCACCTGGTCCGACGGCCCACGCTCGACGACGTTCCCGCGGAACATCACGAGGATCTCGTCGCTGAAGTGCCGCGCGGTCGCGAGGTCGTGCGTGATGTAGAGGACCCCGAGGTTCTCCTCCCGCTGGAGCCGGGCCAGCAGGTTGAGCACCCCGAGCCGGATCGACACGTCGAGCATCGACACCGGCTCGTCGGCCACGAGGAAGCGCGCGCCCGGCGCGAGCGCCCGGGCGATCGCGACGCGCTGGCGCTGTCCGCCCGACATCTCGTGCGGCTGCTTCGCCGCGAACACGGGCGCTGGCGTGAGGTTCACCCGCTCGAGGAGCTCGTGGACCCGCGCGTCGAGCGCCTGGCGTCCGCGGGCGACCTTGTGCAGGCGCAGCGGCCGCTCGAGGTGGTGGGCGACCGTGTGGAACGGGTTGAGCGACGCGAACGGGTCCTGGAACACCATCTGCACGTCGTGCCGGTAGGCGTCCAGGCCGCGACCACGGGTCGCGGACGCCTTGCCGTCCAGCAGGATCTCGCCCGACGTCGGCGTCTCGAGCTGGGCGATCATGCGCGCCACCGTCGACTTGCCCGATCCGGACTCGCCGACGACCGCGATCGTCTTGCCTGGCTCCAGCGTGAACGACACGTCGTTCACCGCGCGCAGCCGCGTGCGGCGCAGCCCCTTGCGGATCGAGAAGTCCTTGACCAGGTTGCGGACCTCGAGGGTGCTCATGCGTGCGGTCCTTCCTGGCTCTCGCCGGTGCCCTCGCCCGTGCGGACGAACGCGCCGCGGTCGCCGGTGAGGCTCGGGAACGAGCCGAGCAGACGACGCGTGTACGGGTGCTGGGCGCCCTCGAAGACCGCCTCCGCCGTGTCGATCTCGACGATCTCGCCGCGGAGCATCACGGCGATGCGGTCGCTGATCTCCAGCAGGAGCGGGAGGTCGTGCGTGATGAACACGACGGCGAACCCGAGCTGCTCGCGCAGCCGCATGATCTCGCGCAGGATCCCGCGCTGGACGACGACGTCGAGCGCCGTCGTCGGCTCGTCCATGATCATGACCTGCGGGTTGAGCGCGAGCGCCATCGCGATCATGACGCGCTGGCGCATGCCGCCCGACAGCTCGTGCGCGTAGCTGTCGAGGCGCAGCGGGTCGACCCCCACGAGCTCGAGGAGCTCCGCGGACCGGGCCGCGCGGTCCTTGCGCGACATCCCCGGCCGGTGGGTCTTGAGGACGTCCCCGAGCTGGTCGCGCACGCTGATGACCGGGTTGAGCGAGTTCATCGCGCCCTGGAACACCATGGAGACCTTGTCCCACCGGAACGCGCGCAGAGCGTCGCCCGAGAGCGCGACGACGTCGACGTCGCCGCCGTCCTGGTCGTGGAACGTCACCGTCCCGGACGTGAGGAGCGCCGGGGGCTTGAGGAGGCGGTTGATCCCGTACGCGAGCGTCGTCTTGCCGCATCCCGACTCGCCCGCGAGGCCGAGGATCTCGCCGCGGTGCAGCGTGAGCGAGACGTCCTTGACGGCGTGGACGACCGGCTCGACCTCGTAGTCGATCGAGACGTGCCGCGCGGTGAGCACCGGCTCCTTGCCGACGAGGTAGGCGGCGTGGCTCTCACTGGTCAGCGGCCCGGCGGCCGTGGTCGTGGCGGTCATGCGCCCACCGTCTCCTTCGCGTCGTCGGCGTCGGTGTCCGTACCGTCAGGGTCGCTGCCGTCGGTGTCGGGGGCGTCCGACCCCGCGCCGTCGGGGTCCGCGTCCGCGGCGAGGCCGGCCTTGCGGGCCTTGCGCACGCTCTTGACCGCGGCCGGGCCCAGCCGCAACCGGGGGTTGATGATCTCGTCGAGGCTGAAGTTGATGAGCGCGAGCCCGCAGCCGAAGAGCGCGATGAGGAGCCCCGGCGGGACGAACCACCACCACATGCCGAGGCTCAGCGCGTTGTTGGCGCTCGCCTGGTTGAGGATCGTGCCCCACGTGATCGAGCCCGACGGACCGAGCCCGAGGAACGACAGCCCCGCCTCGGCGAGGATCGCGAGGAGCACCGCGCCCAGGAACTGCGCCGTGAGGAGCGGCAGGAGGTTGGGGAAGATCTCCACGAGGATGATGCGCGGCGTCTTCTCGCCCGCCACGCGCGCCGCGGACACGTAGTCGCGCGCACGCAGCGACTTCGCCTGCATGCGGAGCACGATCGCCGCACCGGGCCAGGCCGTGAGCCCCAGGATCACCGCGACGATGATGAGGGACCGTGTCTGGAGGTAGGCCGAGATGACGATGATCAGCGGCAGGCCCGGGATCACGAGCATGATGTTCGTGACGAGCGAGAGGGCCTCGTCGGTGAACCGCCCGCGGTAGCCCGCGACGATGCCGAACACGATCGACAGCACGAGCGCGATCGCGCCGGCGACGAGACCCACCATCAGCGAGCCCTGCCCGCCGTACGCGACCTGGGCGAAGATGTCGTTCCCGATGTGGTTGGTGCCGAGCAGGTGCTCGGCGCTCGGCGGCAGGAACCGCGCGTTCGCCGTGGAGCGCGGGTCCTGGGTGAAGAACGGCGCGACGAACGTGAAGAGCAGGATGCCGACCACGAGGACGATCCCCGCGGTGAGCTTGCCGGACCGGCGCGGGAGCATCGCGCGCAGGCCACGGCGGGCGGGCGCGGCCGGGGCGTCCTGGTCGAGCGCCGCGGGGACGTCCCGGACGTCCGGGACGATCCCCTCGGTGGTCGTCGCCGGCGCGAGGCCGTCGACCACGACCGTGGCGGCGGGGGCCGCGTCGGCGGCGGGGGTCACGATCTCCGTGTCGCGGGTGTTGTCAGACATTGGCGCGCGCCCTCGGGTCGATGAATCCGTAGATGATGTCCATGAGGAAGTTCGCCGCGAGCACGGCGAGCGTGATCACGAGGAACGTGCCCTGCATGAGCGCGAAGTCGCTCGCCTGGACCGCGTTGAACAGGAGCTTGCCCAGACCCGGGTAGCTGAAGACCTGCTCCATGACGACCGACCCGGCCACGACGAACCCGAGCGCGACGCCGAACCCGGCGAACGACGGGAGCGCGGCGTTGCGGGTCGCGTAGGTGATCGCCACCCGCATGCGGCGCAGGCCCTTGGCCTCGGCCGTCGTGACGTAGTCCTCGGACAGCGTGGACACCATCATGTTGCGCATCCCGAGCAGCCAGCCGCCCACCGACGACAGCACGATCGTCAGCGCGGGCAGGAACCCGTGGTAGATCACGCTGCCGACGAACGCCCACGACCACTCGGGGCCGTTGTCGAAACCGAAGATGTCGTAGCTGCCGATCCGCGGGAACCACCCGGTCGAGACCGAGAAGACCGAGACGAGGATGAGGGCGAGCCAGAAGTAGGGCACCGCCTGGAGGAGCGTGGACGCGGGGATGATGCTGTCCACCCACGTGCCGCGCTTCCAGCCGGCCCACGCCCCCAGCCCGACACCCAGGACGAACGAGATGATCGTCGCGAGTCCCACGAGCCCGACCGTCCAGGGGAGGGCCTGGCCGATCAGCTCGGTGACGGGCTGGGGGTAGTAGGTGATGGAGATCCCGAGATCTCCCTGGAACAGACGCCCCCAGTAGTCCACGTACTGGTCCCACAGGGAGGCGTCGCCGTCCGCGCCGAAGAGGAGGTCGATGCTGTTCTGCATCTGGGGCGTCAGCTCGCCGCCCTTGCGCAGGAACTTGTCGATGAAGATCTGCTTGGGGTCACCAGGCATGAGCTTCGGGATGAGGAAGTTCAGCGAGACCGCTGCCCAGAGGGTGATCACGTAGAACGTGATCCGTCGTGCGTAGTACCTCATGATGCGTGTTCCTCGTTCCCCGGTCCTCCTCCTCGGCGCGGTCGCATCAGCTCGTCGGCTCGAGCTTCGAGAGCACGACGCCCAGCGAGACCGTGCTCCACGACGGCGGGAAGGCGTAGAGGTCGTCCTCGGTCGGCCAGCCCGTGAAGTCCTTCGTGTCCATGAACGTCTGCGAGGCGTTCACGACCACCGGGATGTAGGGCAGGTCGCGGACGATCTCCTCCTGGATGACCGCGTACTGCTCCTGCTTCGCGGCCTCGTCGTTCGTCGAGGCGGCCGCCTCGACCGCGGCGTCGACCTTCGGGTTGGTGTAGCGCACGTAGTTGAAGAGGCCGGACTCCATGACCTCGCCGACCGGGCGCGTGTAGTCCGTCGTCATCCACTGGCGGTAGATGCTGAACGGGTCGTCGAGCGACGGGCCCGTGATGCCACCGACCATGAGCTGGTAGGTGCCCGCGACGCGCGCGTCCGACATCTCCTGCTGCGTGACCTTGTTGTGGACGATCGCGATGCCGGCTGCCTTCGCCTGCTCGACGAGCAGGTCACCGACCGCGTTGTAGTCGTTCCAGCCGTCGACCGTGATGAGGGTCAGCTCGACCTTCTGGCCGTCCTTCTCGTAGATGCCGTCCGCGCCCTGGGTGTAGCCGGCGTCCTCGAGGACCTTCGACGCCGCCGCGGCGTCGGCCGTCTGCGGGCTCTCCGCCTCGACGTCGGGCGAGATCCAGCGGTCGTCGCGACCGAGCAGCGCGAACGTCGGGGACGCCTCCGCGGCGAGACCGGCGAACGCCTTCTCGTTGATCTCGGTGCGGTCCATCGCGAGGTTGATCGCCTGGCGCACCGCGACGTCGGTCTGCGGGCCGGTGCAGCCGAGGTCGACCGACACGCACGTGTAGATCGTCGTCGGGTCCTGCGGCGTGTTGATCATGCTCAGGCGGCCGTCCGCGGTGATGCGGTCGGGGTCCGCGACGAACATCGCGGTCCAGTCGACCTTGCCGGTGGTCATGAGGTCCTCGGCGCTCTGGTTCGCGTCGATGCCGAGGTAGCGGACCTTCTTGACCTTCGGGGCACCGGCCCAGTAGTCCTCGTTCGCGACGACCGTGTAGGCGGCCTCGGTGACGGCGTCGGCCTTGTACGGGCCGGTGCCGACCGGGTTCTCGTTCGCGAACGTCACGAGGTCGTCGACCTCGGACCAGATGTGCTCCGGCACGACGAGCGACGTGCCGAGGAGCTGGACCTCGGACGTGAACTGCGGCGAGTCGAACGTCCACGTCACGGTGTACGGGTCGACGGCCTCGACCGAGATCACGAAGTCGCGCTGGGCGGCCTCGTTGGTCTGCGAGAAGACCACGTCGTCGGCGTCGAAGTCCTCGCCGTCGGTCCACTTGACGCCCTCGCGGAGCTTCACCGTGAGCTCGGTGCCGTCCTCCGACCACTCGAACGACTCGCCGAGGCGCGGCTCCGGCGGGCCGGCCTGCGCCTTGTTGTAGTAGAAGAGCGGTTCGTAGATCGCGCCGTTGGCCGCGTGCAGCGGGTTCGGCGAGTACGGGTTGAAGTTCGCGACGATCGGCGTCTGCGTCCCGGCCCACACGTTGAGCGTGCGGCCCCCGCTCGCGCCCTCGTCGCCGTCACCGTTGCTGCCGCCACCGGAGCAGCCCGCGGCCAGGAGAGTCACGCCGGTCACGAGCGCAACCGCCGTGAGCAGACGCTTGCGCGCCGTGCTTCGAATCATCATCGGTCCTTTCGCATGGACGACGCGTCCTCGCGTCGTTCGTCGTGGCGCCCTGGGGCGTGTGGCAGGAACACTAACTAATCGATCCTGGGTCGCAGACGAATAGGACAGGAAAGTTACCTAACTGAGACATGGCCGACTGCGGCGGTGCTCGGGAAGGGCGACGGCCGGCCCCCGCGTGGCGGGGACCGGCCGGTCGGGCGACGTCGAGACGTGGCGTCGTCGGCGTCGAGCAGGCGTTCGCGGGCGCCCGCGAGCGGAAGGGTGTCGCTACCGCGCGGCGCGGAGCGCCGCGCTCGCCGCCGCGGCGACCTCGGGGTCCGTGACCTCGTAGCCGGCGTCCCCACCACCCCCGGGACCGGCGTCGTCCGCGACGACGCGCTTCGCGGAGAGGTGCACGGCGTCCACGCCGGCGGCCACGAGCGCGCCGACGTCCCGGGGCTGCACTCCCCCGCCGGCCATGACCTGGACGCGGCGGCCCAGGGGTCCGCGGGCGTGCGCCGACATGGCGCGCAGGCGCTCGACGCCGTCGATGCTGCGGGCGGCGCCACCCGACGTGAGCACGCGCACCACGCCCGCGCCGGCGAGCGCGTCGAGGGCCGCGAGCGGGTCTGCGACGACGTCGACCGCTCGGTGGAACGTCACCTCGCGGCCGTCAGCCGCCTCGACGAGGGCGCGCACGGCGGCGACGTCCACGACGCCGTCCGGGGTCAGCGCGCCGACCACGACGCCCGCCGCACCCGCCGCGACCGCGGCCCGGACGTCGCGGACCTGCACGTCGAGGTCAGCCGCCGAGAGGACGAACCCTCCCGGGCGCGGGCGCACGAGGACGTGCACCTCGACGGCAGGCCCACCGCCCGCGGCGTCGGCGGCGGCCACGACGGCCGCCTCCACGAGGCCGGCGCTCGGCGTGAGCCCGCCCGTCGCGCCCAGGCCGACGCACAGCTCGACCCGCCGGGCGCCCACGGAGGCGGCCACCCGGACGCCCTCCGGGTCCTGCACCGCGAGCTCGAGCACGACGTCGCGGCCCGCGCGCACGGCAGGGCCCTCGGGGTCGGTGGTCGTCACTGCGTTCTCCCGTCGTCCGGTCCGACGGCCGTCACGTCGCGCGGCGTGCGCGACGGCGGCCGTCGGCCAGGGTAGACGACGGTCAGATGACGCCGAGGGCGAGGATCGCGTCGGCGACCTTGGTGAAGCCCGCGACGTTGGCGCCGAGCACGTAGTTGCCGGGCGCGCCGTACTCGTCGGCCGTCTCGACGCACCGGTCGTGGATGCCCGCCATGATCTGCGCGAGCCGCTCCTCCGTGTACTCGAACGACCACGAGTCGCGCGACGCGTTCTGCTGCATCTCGAGCGCCGAGGTCGCGACGCCGCCGGCGTTCGCGGCCTTGCCGGGCGCGAACAGCACGCCCGCCTCCTGGAGGAGCGCGACGGCGGAGGGCGTCGTCGGCATGTTGGCGCCCTCGGCGACCGCGACGACGCCGTTCGCGACGAGCTGCTTGGCCGCACCCTCGTCGAGCTCGTTCTGCGTCGCGCACGGCAGCGCGACGTCGCACGGCACGTCCCAGATGGAGCCGTCGGTGACGACGCGGGCCCCCGGGCGACGGGCCGCGTAGTCGGCGACGCGGCCGCGCTCGACCTCCTTGACCTGGCGCAGCAGGTCGAGGTCGACGCCCGCCTCGTCCACGACGTAGCCGGAGGAGTCGGAGAAGGCGACGACGTTCGCGCCGAGCTGCTGGGCCTTGGCGGTCGCGTAGGTCGCGACGTTGCCCGAGCCCGAGACCACGACGCGCCGACCGTCGAGCTCCTGCCCGCGCGTCTCGAGCATGCTCTGCGCGAAGAGCACGGTGCCGTAGCCCGTCGCCTCGGTGCGCACGAGCGAGCCGCCCCACGAGATCCCCTTGCCCGTGAGGACGCCGGACTCGTAGCGGTTGGTGATCCGCTTGTACTGGCCGAACAGGTAGCCGATCTCGCGGCCGCCCACGCCGATGTCACCGGCCGGGACGTCGGTGTTCTCGCCGATGTGCCGGTACAGCTCGGTCATGAACGACTGGCAGAACCGCATGACCTCGCCGTCGGAGCGGCCGCGCGGGTCGAAGTCCGACCCGCCCTTGCCGCCGCCGATCGGCATACCGGTGAGCGAGTTCTTGAAGATCTGCTCGAAGCCGAGGAACTTGACGATCCCGAGGTAGACCGACGGGTGGAACCGCAGGCCGCCCTTGTACGGGCCGAGCGCCGAGTTGAACTCGACCCGGAAGCCGCGGTTGATCTGCACGCGGCCCGCGTCGTCCACCCACGGGACCCGGAAGATGATCTGGCGCTCGGGCTCGCACACGCGCTCGAGGACGGCCGCCTCGACGTAGCGCGGGTGCTTGCGCAGCACGGGGCCGAGCGAGTCGAAGACCTCGCGCACGGCCTGGTGGAACTCGGCCTCGCCGGGGTTGCGACGCAGGACCTCGTCGTAGACGGACTGCAGTCGGCTGTCCATGGGTACTCCTCGTCTGGGCGGAAACTCCTGCTGACGGTACGCCTGTGCCAGAAGTTCCCGTACCGCCGTCTCACTCCCTGCCCACCCGGAGACGTCGCGCAGGTCCCCCACGGACGACACAACCGTCCACCCACTGAGAAACCCGATCGATCTGGTGCAGTTTTCATGGAGCCGTTGCTATACCCGTCCCCAGGTCACGAGCACCAGCGCCAAGCCCCGGCTCGCTGGTCGGCAACCCCCTGTCACGGCGGGGTGCTCCGGGAGATGACCAGGCCGCGCACGACCGGCCCCGCACCCGCGGGACGGCCGCGCGGCAAGCGTGATCGACGACTACTGCGAGGTACACATGACCCACCGCTCCCCCTCCCCGACGGTCCTCGCCGTCTCCGGCAACCCGCGCCCCGGATCGCGGACGCTCGGTGCCGCCGAGACCGTGGCGCACCGCGTCGCGGCCCTCATCGGGGCGACCGACGTCTCGACGATCGACCTCGCGACGTTCGCGACCGAGATCCTCGGCCCCGAGCGCCCCGCGGCGGACGCCGCGCGCGACCGGCTCGCCGCGGCGACCGTCGCCGTCGTGGCGACGCCGGTCTACAAGGCGTCCTACACCGGGCTCCTCAAGGCGTTCCTCGACCTGTACGGCCCGGACGGGCTCGCGGGGGTCGTCGTCGTGCCGCTCGTCGTGTCGGGCAACCCCGCCCACGCGCTCGTCGGCGAGGTGCACCTGCGGCCCGTGCTCGTCGAGCTCGGCGCCGTCGTCCCGACCCGCTCCCTCACGGTCACCGAGCCGCAGCTCGCGGACCTGGGCCCGGTCGTGGACGTGTGGCTCGCCCGCGAGGGCGACGCGCTGCGCCGCGCCGCGACCCCCCTCCCCGCGGACGGCCCGGCGCCCGCCGACCAGGCCGTCGCCGACGCGTTCGCGGGGGTGGCCCGATGACCGCCGAGCTCACCCACCTGGAGGCCCTCCTGGCGGAGCAGGACGAGCCGCAGCTCTCCCCCGACGAGTACAAGTCCGTGTTCCGCGGCCACCCCGCCGGGGTCGCCGTGATCGCGCTCGAGCACGACGACCGCCTCGTCGGGTTCACCGCGACGTCGGTCATCTCCGTCTCGGCCGCGCCCCCGCTGCTCGCGTTCTCGCTCGCGTCGACGTCGTCGTCGTGGCCCGCGGTCTCCGCCGCGCGGACGCTCACGGTGAGCTTCCTCGCCGACCACCAGGACGACGTCTCGGCACGCTTCGCCACGAGCGGCATCGACCGGTTCGCCGACGGCGGCTGGTCCCGCCTCGACACCGGTGAGCCCGTGGTCGACGGCGCGCTCTCCTGGGTCCGCGGCCGCGTCGTGCAGCGCACGCCCGTCGGCGACTCGTACCTCGTCTCGCTGCGGGCGCTCTCGTCGAGCGTCGGCAGGGGCGCCGGCCCCCGCCGCGAGGCGGCCGGCACGCCGTCCCCCCTCGTCTACCACGACCGCACCTACCACCGGATCGGGGACCACTCGGCGCTCTGAGCGCACGCGACGGGCACCACGGGCGAGGGGCCCGACGGCGGACGCACCGCCGTCGGGCCCCTCGCCCGTCCCGTGCCGCCCCTCACGGGTGGACCGGTCACCAGCTCCAGCCGCGCGCGCTCAGCTCGAGCTCCTCGCGGAACCGCTCGTCGTCGCCCGTCCGGAACCCCGCCCGAAGCGGCGCGTCCTCGACCGAGAGCCCGGTGAGCCGGCACGCCTCTCGCAGCAGCGCGTCGTACGCACCCTGGACCGCGAGGTAGTGGTGGGCGCGGGCGAAGACGTCCGGGTCCGCCTCGATCCGCCGCATCTCCGCCGCGAGCTCGCTCAGCCGCACCTGGAGCGCGAGCGTCGCGAGCGGGTCGGGGGGCGTCGGGCGCCGGCGCAGCAGGTGCGGCCTGCTGGTCGTCCGGTGGCTCGGGGGCCGGCCGGCGCGGCGCAGCACCCACCACGCGGCGGCGGCCGTGCACGCCGTCGCGCACCAGACCATCAGCAGCCACGACATCGGAGCCGACCTCTGCGCGGGGAGACCCACCGGACCTCTCCAGTCTAGGTCCGCAGGACGCCGCGGGCCATGGGTCGCGCTCCATCCCCGGACGGCGGCGCCTCGTGAGCGTGGCCCTGTGGGTCGCGGCGCTCCCGTCGGCTTCCTCCTGTTCTCCACCCAGCCGGTGCCGGTGGACGTCCCGTGCCCCCGGGATGTGCGGCCACGGAGACCGCGAGCGCCGTCGTCGCCCCCGCGGCCCTGCTGCTCTGGGTCGCCCAGCTCGTCCTGGCGCTCGTCGGCGTCCGGGCGCGCCGTCCCGGCTGCCCGGGGGCACCCGATGGCTTCGCGCGCACCTCGCCGACGGGGTCGGGAACCGGCTCAGAACGGCACGGCATGGGTGCGTGAAGCGGCGCCGCCGGTGCGTGCGGCGGGAGCGGTGAGACCGCGCGCGTCGAGCAGCGGGCGGACGCCCTCCGCGAACCAGTACGCCTCCTCGAGGTGGGGGTAGCCGGACAGGACGAGCTCGTCGAACCCCGCCGCGCGATACTCCTCGATCAGGTCGGCGACCTCCTCGTGGCTCCCGACGAGCGCCGTCCCGGCGCCGCCGCGCACGAGCCCGACGCCCGCCCACAGCCCGGGGTGGATCTCGAGGTCGCGCGCGCGCCGTGTGGCCGCGAGGTCACCGCCGCCGTGCAGCACGACCATGCGCTGCTGCCCGACCGACCCGGACGAGCCGAGGAGCCGCTGGGCGCCCGCGATCTGCTCGGGCGTGAGGTCGTCGAGGAACCGCTGCGCGACGTCCCACGCGTCGGCCGACCGGTCGCGCGTGATGACGTGCAGGCGCACGCCGAAGCGGATCGTGCGTCCCTGCGCGGCGGCGAGCTCGCGCACGCGCTCGATCTTCTCGCGCGCCTGCGCGGGCGGCTCGCCCCACGTGAGGTAGACGTCGGCCTGGGCGGCCGCGACGGGCAGCGCGGCCTCCGACGACCCGCCGAAGAAGATCTCGGGGCGCGGGTCCGGCGGAGCGGAGGTCCGGGCGTCGGCGATCCGGTAGTGCGCGCCCTCGTACGAGAGCGGCGCGTCGTCCCACACGCCGCGCACGACCTCGAGGAACTCGCGCGTGCGGTCGTACCGCTCGTCGTGCTCGAGCCAGTCGCCGAACCGGCGCATCTCGTTCTCGTCGCCGCCCGTGACGACGTTGAGGAGCAGCCGCCCGCCGGACAGGCGCTGGAACGTCGCGGCCATCTGCGCCGCGAGCGTCGGCGAGACGAGGCCGGGCCGGAACGCGACGAGGAACTTCAGCCGCTGCGTACTGCGGATCAGCGCGGACGTGACGAGCCACGCGTCCTCGCACCACGTCCCCGTCGGTGTGAGCACGCCCTCGTAGCCGAGGCGGTCGGCCGCGACGGCGACCTGCTCCAGGTAGTCGAGCGACGGCGCGCGGAACCCGGTCGCCCGGCCGGGTGTGTCCTTGGCGTGCGCGCCGTCGACGATGCCGCGCGCGTCGCCCGAGGTCGGCAGGAACCAGTGCACGGCGAGCCGGCGGCGGGCGCCCGCCTCGTCAGGTAGGGGCGCGGGTGTCGCGGGCACGGCCACGGCGTCGGCGCTCATCCCGCGAGCAGGTCCGGCTGCGGGTGGCGCACGCCCTCCACGGCCCCGCGCGGGATGGCCGCTCCGATCGCCGCGACGTCGTCCGGGGTGAGCTCGACCGCGGCCGCCGCGACGTTCTGCTCGAGGTACGCGAGGCGCTTGGTGCCGGGGATCGGGACGATGTCGTCACCCTGGGCGAGGAGCCACGCGAGGGCGAGCTGCGCCGTCGTGACGCCGCGCTCCGTGGCGAGCTGCTCGAGCGAGCGGACCAGGCCGCGGTTGTGCTCGAACGCCTCGCCCGCGTAGCGGGCGTGGGCGCGGCGCACGTCGTCCTCGGCGAAGCCGTCCGTCGCGTCGACGGTGCCCGTGAGGATGCCGCGCCCGAGCGGGGAGAACGGCACGAACCCGACACCGAGCTCGCGCAGCGTCGGCAGGACGTCGTCCTCCGGGTCGCGCGTCCACAGCGAGTACTCGCTCTGCACGGCGGTGATCTGGTGGACGGCGTGCGCGCGGCGCACCGTCGCCGCCGAGGGCTCCGAGAGCCCGATCGTCCGGACCTTGCCCGCCTCGACCAGCTCGGCGAGCGCCCCGACGGTCTCCTCGACCGGGACCTGCGGGTCGATGCGGTGCAGGTAGTACAGGTCGAGCCGGTCGGTACCGAGGCGGCGCAGGCTCGCGTCGATCGCGGAGCGCACGTACTCGGGGCGCCCGTCGACGCGACGGCCGTCGGGATGGCCGTCGGCCGGAGGCAGCCCGAACTTCGACGCGAGGACGATCTGGTCACGGTGGGCTCCCAGCACGCGCCCGATGAGCTCCTCGTTACGTCCGTGCCCGTAGACGTCGGCCGTGTCGACGAGCGTGACGCCGAGCTCGAGCGCGCGGCGCAGCACGGCCTCCGCCTCGACGGCGTCCGCGGGGCCGTAGGCGTCCGTCACGGACATGCCGCCGAACCCGACGGCCGCGACGGTGAGCGCGGCGTCACCGGATCCGAGGGTGCGCTGCGGGAGGGCGGGCTGGGTGGCGGTGGCGGGATCGTCGGTCATGACGTCAGCGGACCACTCCGAGCGCCGTCCGGCAAGGGGCTCGGCGGGTCCTCTCACCTGGCGAGAGAACGTGACGGGTCTCGTCGCGGCGGTCCCGCCAGCACGTGTCACCGCAGGTCAGGCACGCCTGTCCTTGCTGGCGGGGACGGGGAATGGTGCCTAGTCTGGAATCGTTCAAGAGAACGAGTCACGAGTCGGCACCGACGGAAGCCGGGTGACCGCCGCACGTTCCGGGAGACCCCCGAGAGAGCGAGGAGCACCATGTCCGCACCCACCATCCACCGCGCCACCGCCCGCTTCGAGGCGTCGGAGGCGCTCCGCTCGCACCTCCAGCGCGTGCTCGTCGCGCTCGTCGACCTGCACGTCCAGGGCAAGCAGGCCCACTGGAACGTCACGGGCCGCGGGTTCCGCGACCTGCACCTCCAGCTCGACGACGTCGTGGACGCCGCGCGCGAGCACAGCGACACCGTCGCCGAGCGCATGCGAGCGCTCCAGGTCGTGCCCGACGGCCGCACCGAGACGGTCGCGACGACGACGGACCTGTCCCCGTACCCGGCCGGGCTCGTCTCCGTCGGCGACACGGTCGACGCGATCGTCGAGCGCCTCGCCCAGACGGTCG
Organism: Cellulosimicrobium sp. E-16; assembly: GCF_049913115.1. Taxonomy (NCBI): domain Bacteria; kingdom Bacillati; phylum Actinomycetota; class Actinomycetes; order Micrococcales; family Promicromonosporaceae; genus Cellulosimicrobium; species Cellulosimicrobium sp. E-16. Next base: position 757,263 of record NZ_CP183974.1, on the reverse strand, counting down.
AGGTCGTGCGCGAGGTGCACGACGGCGTCGACGCCGAGGACCCGACGAGCGCCGACATCCTGCACGAGATCATCGCCGACCTGGAGAAGCAGGCCTGGTTCCTCTCGTCGGAGAACCGCGAGGCCTGACCAACCCGCCCCGCGGGGTAGAGCCGCCGGTCGCGAGGTAGAGCACCTGGTGCTCTACCTCGCGACCGGCGGCTCTACCTCGTCGAGGGGACGGGCGAGCCGTTCGTCGAGCAAGGACGCCGCCCAGGCGACGAGCGCCAGCGCCGCGACGGCGGCGCTCACGACGACGAGACCGTCGCGGTGGGCGTCGAGGACGCCCGGGACCGCGCCGCTGGTCCGGGCCACGAACGTGCCGGTCATCGCGGCGATGCAGACCGTCGCGGCGACGCGCTGCACGAGCTGGAGCGCGGCGCCGGCGACGCCGCGCTCCGTGCCGGGGGCACCCTCGAGCGTGAGCGCCTGGTTGGGCGAGATCGTCAGCCCGGCGACGGCCCCGGTGAGCACCTGCGAGACGACGAGCACGGCGACCACGGTCGTCGTGGGCGCGACGGCCACCGCGAGCGCCGTGCCCGCGGCGACGAGCGCCTTCGCGCCCACGGCCACGGTCACCCCGCGCCGGCCGAACCTGCGGAACAGCCGCCACGAGAGGTTCGCCGCCACGACCGAGGCGATCGCGCCCGGCGTCGTGACCAGGCCGGCCTGGACCGGGCTGAGCCCCGCGCCGTCCTGGAGGAACAGCATGAGGACGGCGGAGTACCCGAGCGCCGCCCCGAAGCTGAACGCCGCGACGACGCAGCCGAGCACGTAGGTCGGGGAACGCAGGAGCGCCGGCGCGAGGACGGGTGTCCGACCGCGCCGCGCGTAGCGCGGCTCCCACACGACGAGCGCCCCGACGGCGGCCACGAGCACCCCGAGGGACAGCGGCAGCACGACGGCGCGCGGGCCCTCGGCGACGAACGGGACGAGCAGCCCGAGCGTCACGAGCGTCACGAGCACCAGCCCGACGACGTCGAACCCGACGCCGACGCGGCCGCCAGGCGGTGTCCGGCGCCCCGCGCCCGTCGAGCCGCGACGCAGCACGCGCAGGGCGAGGACGGCGACGGCGAGCCCCAGGGGCGCGGCGAGCCCGACGGCGGCGCGCCACCCCGCGGCCGGCCCGAGGGCGGACAGGATCCCGCCGCCGACGAGCGGGGACAGGACCATGGCGAACGCGCCCGTCGAGGCGTACGCCCCGAGCGCACGCGCGCGGGCCGGCCCGGCGTAGTGGTCCTGGAGCAGGCCGATGACCTGCGGGTTCGCGGTCCCGGCGCCGACGCCCTGGAGCAGTCGCGCGGCGACGAGCACGTCGGCGTCGGACGCCGTCGCGCCGACGAGGCTCCCCGCGGCGAACAGGGCCAGCCCGACGGCCAGGGGGCCACCGCGCCCGAGCCGGTCGCCGAGGCGGCCCGCCGGGACCAGCGCGAGCCCGAACGTCAACGAGTACCCGGCGAGGATCCACTGGAGCTGCGCGGTCGTCGCGCCGAGCTCCGTCCGCAACGCCGGTGCCGCGACGGTGAGGATGGCGGAGTCGAGCAGCGTGACGAACCCGGTCGCGAGGCAGACCCTCAGCACGGTCCGTGACGACCGACCGTCCGTCGTCACCGCCACGGCCGGCCGTCGCCAGGATGACCGCTCATCCGAGGTAGCTCGTCACGACGTCGTGGAGCGCGGTGGCCGTGAGGCCGAGGGACTCGACGTCGACGCGCTCGTCGTTCCCGTGGAAGAGGGACCGGAACACCCCGGGGTCCCAGTGCTCGCTGAGCAGGCCGAACCCGTAGGCCGGCACGCCGCGGCGGCGGAAGAAGCGCCCGTCCGTGCCGCCGGTCCCGAGCACCGGCACGACCTCGGCGCCCGCGTGCGCGCGCACGGCGCGCTCGATCGCCTCGTACGCCGCGCCGTCGGTGGGCGACTGCGACGCCTCGCCGAACCAGTCTCCCTCGACGTGAACGTGCTCGCGCAGGTCGCCGAGAGCGTCGTCGAGCAGGTCGGCCACGTCCTGCGGGGTCGCGCCCGGGAGGACGCGGATGTCGAGCGTGACCTCCGCGAGCCCGGGGATGACGTTGGGCTTCGAGCCTGCGTGCAGCACGGTGGGCGCGACGGTCGTGTGGGTCGTGGCGTGCGCGACCGACGCCAGGGCGCCGAGCTCGGGGAGCGCGTCGTCGAGCCGCGCGGGGTCGAGCAGCGCGGCGCGTACGTCGGGCGCGAGGTCGAGCGCGTCGACGTACCGCCGCCACAGGTCGCCGACGACGACGGGGCCCCGGTACTCGGTGATCCGCCGCACGGCCTCGGCCGCGAGCACGATCGCGTTGAGCGACCCGTAGGGCCCCGACCCGTGCCCGGGGCGACCGACGACGCGCAGCCGGCGCCCCGCGCCGCCCTTCTCGCCGACCGCGACCGTGCGGCTCCCGCGGGACCCCAGCGGGACCCCGCCCGACTCCGTGAGCACCGCGTCGACGTCCACGAGGTCGTACCGGTGCTGCATGATCCAGTCGACTCCCCACGTGCTGCCGTGCTCCTCGTCCGCGACGGCGGCGAGCACGAGGTCGCCGCGCAGCCGCCGCCCGCTCTCCGCGATCGCGCGCGTGACGACCGTGAACGCGGACGTGAGCCCGAGCATGTCGATCGCCCCACGACCCCAGACCCAGCCGTCGACGAGCTCACCGCCGAACGGGTCGCGCGTCCACCCCTCCGGCTCGACGGGCACGACGTCGGTGTGCCCGACGAGCGCGAGCGACGGCGCGTCCGGGTCGGTGCCGCGCAGGCGCGCGACGAGCGACGTGCGGCCGGGGCGCGGCTCGACCCACTCGACCTCGAGCTCGAGACCGTCGAGCGCGTCGGCGACGGCGCGCGCGTTGCGCGCCTCGTGCCCCGAGCCGACGGTGCCGTCGTTGACGCACGCGTTGCGGATCATCGCCTGGAGCAGCTCGGTGGTGCGGCCGGCGAGCTCCGTGCGCGACGGCGCGGGGGCGGGGTCCGCGAGGACGCGCGGCCCCGCGCTCGGCCGGGTGCGGGGCTCTGCGGCTCGTGCGGCGGCGACGGTCATCGTGCGCTCCCTGCTGTCGTGGACGACGCCCGGGGCGCGTCCTGGAGCGCGCGTCGGCCGGGGATGGCCGCCACGAGCTCGCGCGTGTAGTCCTCCTGCGGGTCGAGCAGGATCTGCTCGGTCGCCCCCTGCTCGACGACGCGCCCGCGGTGCATGACGCCGACGTGGTCGGACACCTGGCGCACGACGGCGAGGTCGTGCGAGATGAACAGGTACGCGAGCCCGTGCTCGGCCTGGAGCCGCACGAGCAGCTCGAGGATCTGCGCCTGCACGGACACGTCGAGCGCCGAGACGGGCTCGTCGAGCACGACGAGCGCGGGGTTCAGCGCGAGCGCCCGCGCGATGGCGACGCGCTGGCGCTGGCCGCCCGAGAGCTCGCGAGGCCCGCGCCGCAGCACGTCGGCGGGGAGCGCGACGTCCTCGACGAGCGCGCGCGCGCGGTCGGCCCGCTCGGACGGCGACCCGACCCGGTACGCCCGCAGCGGCTCGGTGACGATCTGCTCGACCGTGAACCGCGGGTCGAGCGACGCGTACGGGGACTGGTAGACCACCTGGAACCCGCGGCGCAGCGACCGCAGGCGCTCGCCGCGCGCCGTCGTGATGTCCTCGCCCGCGAACTCGACCGTGCCCGCGGTGGGCCGCTCGAGGCGCAGGGCGAGCCGCGCCGTCGTGCTCTTTCCGGAGCCGGACTCCCCCACGAGCGCGTACGTCTCGCCGCGCCCGACGGCGAGGCTCACGCCGTCCACCGCGACGAGCGTGCGGTGCGCGGCGCCCCGCGGCAGCGTGAACTCCTTGCGCAGCTCCCGCACCGCGAGGACGGGCGTGCTCGCGGTGTCCGGGCCGGCGCCGTCGGGCACCACGAGCCCCTGATCGACGGCGCGGCTCGCCTCGGCGCGCGGGACGACGGCATCGCGCGGCTCCGGGGTGCCGCCCGCGACGAGGCGCGAGCTCGCGAGGCTCGGCGCCGCGGCGATGAGCTGCTTCGTGTACGGGTGGCGCGGGTCGTGGAGCACCTGCTCGGCCGCCCCCTCCTCGACGACGACCCCGCGCTCGAGCACGACGATCCGGTCGGCGCGGTCCGCCGCGACCCCGAGGTCGTGCGTGATGAGCAGGACCGCAGTGCCGAGGTCGCGCACGAGGCCGTCGAGGTGATCGAGGATGCGGCGCTGGACCGTCACGTCGAGCGCGCTCGTCGGCTCGTCGGCGACGACGAGCCTCGGGCGCGCGGCGACCGCGATCGCGATGAGCACGCGCTGGCGCATGCCGCCGGAGAGCTGCGACGGGTACTGCCGCGCACGGGCCTCCGGGTCGTCGATCCCGGCCTGGCGGAGCAGCTCGACCGCCCGCTCGCGCGCCTCCTTGCGCCGCGCGAGCCCGTGGATGACGAGCACCTCCGCGACCTGGTCGCCCACGCGCGTGACGGGGTTGAGCGAGACCGTCGGGTCCTGCGGCACGAGGCCGACGTCGCGGCCCCGCACCTGCTGCCACTCCTTCTCGGAGAGGTCGCCGACGTCGCGACCGCCGAGCCGGATGGTCCCGCCCGTCACCGCTCCCCCGCGCGAGAGCAGGTGCAGCGCCGCGTGGGCCGTCGTGCTCTTGCCCGACCCCGACTCGCCCACGAGCGCCACGACCTCGCCCGCCCCGACCGTGAGGTCGACGCCGCGGACGGCGGCGTACGAGCCGCCGTCGCGCGTGCGGTAGGCGACCTCGAGCCCGCGGATCTCGAGCGCGGGCGCCTCGTGCGGCGTGGTGCCGGCGCGCTCCTGCGTGGTCGGCGTCGTGGCGGTCATGCGTCCCCTCCGGTCCGTTCCAGGGCTCGCGCGATGCGGTTCGCCGACAGCACGACGGCGACGATCACGAGGCCCGGCATGGTCGTGAGCCACCACGCGGTGGCCAGGTAGTCGCGCCCGCCCGAGACGAGCGACCCCCACTCGGGCGCGGGCGGCGGCGTCCCGTAGCCGAGGAAGCTCAGCGCCGAGATGGCGAGCACGGCGGTCCCGAGCTCGAGCGCGACGAGCGCGAGCACCGGTCCCGTCGAGTTGGGCAGCACGTGCCGTCCGAGCACGCCGTACCAGCGCACGCCCGACGCGCGGGCCGCCTCGACGTACACCGACGTCGAGGTCCGCAGGACCTCCGCCCGCATGACGCGCGCGAACGTCGCGACGCTCGTGATGCCCACCGCGATCGCGACCTTGACGGTCCCGAACCCCAGCGCCGTGATGATCGCGAGCGAGAGCAGGATGCTCGGGATCGCGAGCAGCACGTCGACGAACCGGCCGACGACGTCGTCCACCCAGCCGCGCACGAACCCCGCGAGCAGGCCGAGCAGCGACCCGGCGACGAGCCCGACGGCGACCGCGATGACGGTCGCGCTGAGCGACGCGGACGCGCCGTGCACGACGCGCGCGTACACGTCCCGCCCCAGGTGGTCGGTGCCGAACAGGTGCGCGCCCGACGGCGGCTGGAGCCGGTCCGCGGGCACGCCCGTCAGCGGGTCGTACGACGTGAAGAGCTGCGGGACGACCGCCCACGCCGTGACGAGCAGGACGACGAGCACGGCGACGACCAGCCCGGGACGCCGCACGGCGTACCGCACCCCGCGGCGCCACCGGCCCGCGGGGCCGGCGCCGCGGACCCGGCCGTACCGGATGATCGCCCGGGCGTCCTCGCGGTCCGCGACCTCGATCTCCTCGGGCGTGCGCACCTCGGGCGCGTCGGCAGGCGGAGCGTCGGGGTCGGGCGTGGCCGACGGCGGTGCGTCCACCACCGCGGCGCGGTCCGCGACCCGCACGTCGTCACGGAGCACGATGCGTACTCCCGGCCTGGTGCTCATGCGGCCACCGCCTTCTGTCGTGCGTCGATCCGGGGGTCGAGCAGGGGGTAGAGCAGGTCGACCACGAGCGTGACGACCACGAACACGAGGGCCGAGAGGACGACGACCGCCTGCACCACGGGGATGTCCTGCGCGTCCACGGACGTGACCGTGAGCCGCCCGAGCCCCGCGCGCGAGAACACCGTCTCCGTGACGACCGTGCCGCCGAGCAGCCCGCCGACGAGGACCCCGAGCACGGTCAGCGCGGGGATCGCGGCGTTGCGGAGCGCGTGACCGAAGTGCACGCGCGCCCGGCTCGCGCCCTTGGCGCGCGCCGTCTCGACGTACGGCTCGTCGAGCGTCCCGCGCAGGCTCCGTGCGAGCACCTGGGCGAGCGCGGCGCTCGCCGGCACGGCGAGCGTGATCGCCGGCAGCACGAGGCTGACCGCGCCCTCGTTGCCGATCGCGGGGAACACCGGGAGCTGGAAGGAGAACCACTGCAGGAGCAGCAGGCCCAGCCAGAACGGCGGCAGGGCGACGCCGAGCGGCGGGAGCGAGGCGAGCGCGTGGCGCAGCCAGGTCGCGCGCGGGAACGTACTCGCGATCGCGATGCCGGCACCCGCCACGACCGCGAGGACGAGGGCCGCAGCCGTGAGCTTGAGCGTCTCGGGCAGCGCCTGGAGCACGAGCTCGGTCGCGGGCGCGCCCGACGAGTACGACGTGCCGAAGTCGAGGCGCAGCGCGTGCCACAGCGCGTCACCGTACTGCACGAGCACGGGCCGGTCGAGGCCGTACTGCGCGCGCAGCGCGTCGAGCAGCGCGGGGTCCACCTGGTCCGCCTCGCCGCCGCCGCTCGCCATGAGCGCGGCCGGGTCGCTGGGCAGCAGGTAGAGGACGAAGAACGAGATCGTGAACGCCGCCCAGAGCACGAACAGCCCCTGCCCGGCGCGACGCAGGACGTATCGGCCCATGGTCGGCCTCCTTCCGTGGGGGGACGGTCCGCCTGCCCGACGCCGCGGCGTCGGGCAGGCGGACCCGTCGGGTCAGCCCTGGGTGACCCAGGCGTCGTAGAAGTCGAGGCGCGACGACGCCTCGAACGTCAGGCCGTGGACCGTGTCTGCCGCCGCGATGGTCGTCGACAGCTCGTAGACCGGGATCGCGTGGCCCTTCTGGACCAGGAGGCGCGACGCCTCCGTGACGAGCTCCTGCCGCTCGGTCGCGTCGGTCGCCGCGGCGGACGCGTCGAGCAGGTCGTCGACCTCCTCGGCGTCGCGCTGGTTGATGTTGCGCGCGTTGGCGGAGAAGATCGTCCGCAGCACGTCCGGGTCGGAGCGCGTGAGGTTGTAGTAGTCGAAGTCGAAGTCGCCGCTCTCCTTGATCGCCTGCGACTCCGCGACGGTCACGTGCTGGAGCTGGAGGTCGACGCCGATCTGCGCGAGCTGCTGCTGGACCAGCTCGAGCGGCTCCGGCACCTGCCAGAACGTCACGGTCGTGGAGAGCTTCTGGCCGTCCTTCTCACGGACGCCGTCGGCACCCTCGACCCAGCCCGCGTCGTCGAGGATCTTCTTCGCGCCCTCGGGGTCGTAGGCGAGCTCGTCCGCGATGCTCTCGTAGAGCGGCGTCGAGTGGGACAGGACGCTCGTGGCCGGCTCGTCCTGCGCGCTGAGCACGGTGTCCGCGATCTGCTCGCGGTCGATGCCCTTGAGGATCGCGGTCCGCACGGCCTCGTCGCCCGCGAGCGGGCTCGACTCGTTGGGGAACAGGTTGAAGACGACGCCCGGGTTGGCGCGGTACTCGAGCCAGAACCCGTTGCCGTCGAACTGCGGGAGGTCGACGGTCGAGATCGCGGCGGTCGCGTCGATCTGCCCGGACTGCAGGCTGCCGCTGCGCACGCTCGCCTCGGGGATGACCTTGAACGTCACCGTGTCGAGGTAGGCCTCGCCCTGGTGGGCGTTCGCCTCCGAGCCCCACGCGTAGCCCGCGACCTTCTCGAGCACGATCTCCTGGTCCTGCGTGTACGACTTCACGGAGAACGGACCGGAGCCGACGAACTTCCCGGCGCAGCGGTCCTCGACGCTCAGGTCGGCCGACGACGGGGCGAGGAGGCCCAGCGAGAACGTGGAGGTGGCCTGGAGGAACTGGGCGCTCGGCGCCGAGAAGTCGACCGTGAGGGTCTGCGGGTCCGTGACCGTCGTGCCCTCGTAGCCGACGAGGTACTGGGACCCGAGCGACGCCGTCGCGCCGAGGGCGACGATCGCGTCGAAGTTGGTCTTGACCGACTCGGCGTCGATCGGCGTGCCGTCGGCGTAGGTCGCGTCGTCGCGCAGGTGGAACGTGTAGCTCGACGCGTCGTCGTTCACCTCCCAGCTCTCCGCGAGCCACGGCAGGATCTCGCCCGACGCGGGGTCCTGCGCCGTGAGGGACGCGACGGTCTGGCGGGCCGCGGCGATGGCGTCGTTGTTGCCGACCTGCTGCGGGTCGATGCAGTGCGAGTCGACCGTGATCGCGAAGGTCAGGTCGCCGCCCGCCACGGGCTCGCCGGACGGGCTCGGCGACCCGTCGCCGTCGGACGCGCCGGAGCCGCCGCCCGCGCACGCGCTGAGCAGGAGGCCCGTCGCGGCGGCCGCCGCGGCGACGGCCAGGGACCGGCGTCGGTGAGATGTGGGGATCATGTCGTGCTGCTCTCCTCGTGTGCCGGCTGAGGACCGGCGGTCGTCCGGCGCCGGTGGTCGTCCGCGCCCGGCCGAGGGCCGGCGCGGCGGGGGATCCCACCGGGGTGCCGTGCTTACCGCGCAGCGGGAGCCACGCGGTCAGGTCGTTCCCGGAGCACCCCGTCACGTCGAAGGGTTGCTGGTCAGCGAGCCGGGCCTGGGTGCTGACGCTCGTCACCTGGGAGCAGGAAAGACAATCTCGACTGGTTGAGTCAAGTTTCGAGACGACCGTCCCGCCAGGCGGACGGATGTTTCCGCTCCCCGCTGTGGGCATGAGAAGGGCCCGGTCTCGCCGCGCGAACCGGGCCCTTCTCATGCCCACGACCGGTGGGGCGGGTCAGGCCGCGGTGAACCCCGCCGCGCGACGGGCGTCGGCCGGGCTCCACAGGTCGGTCTTCACCTCGGCCTTCACGACCGGGACCACCTCCTCCGCGAACCGGCGCAGCACGTCCTCCTGCTGCGTCGCGGGGATGAGGTGGTTGACAGACACCGACTGGAGGTCGTGCCCGTAGGAGGCGTGGTAGTCGAGGATCTTCTCCGCTACGCGCTCCGGCGAGCCCACCAGCGCCGGGCCGCGCTCGACGGCGTCCTCGACCGTCCGGAAGCTCGGCGCCTTCCCCACGGCATCCGGCCCGTAGCCGCGACGTGCCGCCGCCGCGACCTGGCCCTCGTAGATCGGGCGGTACTGCTCGATCGCCTCCTCCGTCGTGTCGGCGAGGAACAGCCCGCCCGAGCCCGACCCCACGAACCCGTACGCCGGGTCGTGCCCGTGCGCCGCGTACCGCTCGCGGTAGCGGTCGATGAGCACCTGGTAGTTCTCGCGCGGCTGCAGCGCGTTGGCGCTGACGATCGGGTCCCCGTACCGCGCCGCGAGCTCCACCGCGAACTGCGACGTCGCCGACCCGTGCCAGATGCGGAACGGCCCGGCGAACGGACGCGGCAGCGTCGTCGCGCGCTCCAGCGTGTGCCGGTGCCGCCCGCTCCAGCTCACGTCCTCCTCCGACAGCAGCAGGCGCAGGAGCTCGTAGTTCTCCTGCAGGTACTCGTACTGCTTGTCGATGTCGAGCCCCAGCAGCGGGTACTGCAGCACCTCGTTGCCCTTGCCGATGACGATCTCCAGCCGCCCGCGGCTCAGCTGGTCCACCGTCGCGAGGTCCTCGGCGACGCGGATCGGGTCGAGCAGCGAGAGCACCGTGACGCCCGTGCTCAGCAGGATGCGGGACGTCCGCGCCGCGACCGCCCCGAGGATCACCGTCGGCGCCGACGACAGCACCTCCCCCGCGTGCCGCTCCCCCACCGCGAACGAGTCGAACCCGAGCTCCTCCGCCAGCACCGCCGTCTCCACGACCCGGTTCAACCGGTCGGACGGCGCGACCGCCTCCCCGGTCACGGGGTGGGGCGGGTTGAACACGATGTCGAGTACCTGGAAACGCACGGTCCTGCTCCTTGTCGTCGTCGTTCGCGGTGGGTCCGGCCGATCGTCAGGCCGCCGCGGCCTCCGCGGTGGCGGCGTCGCGCTTCGCGACCTCCTCGCGGACGATCGGGATGACGTAGCGGCCGAAGTCGATCGCGTCGTCGAGCAGGTCGTAGCCGCGCGCGGAGATGACGCGGACCCCGAGGTCGTAGTACGCGAGGAGGGCCTCCGCGACCTGCTCGGGCGTGCCGACGAGCGCGTTGGAGTTGCCGGCGCCGCCGGTGGCCTTGGCGGTCGCGGTCCACAGGGCGGTGTCGTAGCGCTCACCCTGGGCGGCGATCTCCAGGAGGCGCTGCGAGCCCGCGTTCTCAGGCTTGTCGATCGGGTGCCGACGGCTGAGCTGCCCGCCGGCCGCCGCCTTGCGGGCCTCGATCCGGTCGAGGACGCGGTGCGCCTTCTCCCACGCGAGCTCTTCGGTCGGCGCGACGATCGGCCGGAACGCAGCGTGGATGCGCGGCGGCGTCGCACGTCCCGCCGCCGCGGCCTCGGCGTGCACGCGCGCGATCTGCTCGGCCGTGCGGTCGAGCGGCTCACCCCAGACGGCGTAGATGTCGGCCTCGGCCGCGCCGACACGGAACGCGGCGTCCGACGACCCGCCGAACGAGATCGTCGGGGTACGTCCCTCGAACGGCTTGGCGTCGAGGACGAAGTCGTCGAAGTCGTAGAACGGGCCGTGGTGGTCGAACGGCTCGGCGCTCGCCCACGCCTGCTTGACGATCTGGATGTACTCGTGGGTGCGCGCGTACCGCTCGTCCTTGGTGAGGGTGTCGCCCTCGCGGCCCTGCTCGTGGTCGTTGCCGCCGGTGATGAAGTGGACGGAGAGCCGCCCGCCGGAGAGCTGGTCGAGCGTCGCGAACGTCTTCGCGGCGTAGGTCGGGTAGGACACGTTGGGCCGGTGCGCGAGCAGCAGCTCGATCGAGTCGAGGCGCGCCGCGGTGTAGGCGGCGAGCGCTGCGGGCTCGGGGCCGGAGGAGCCGTACGCGAAGAGCACGCGCGTCCAGCCGTTGTCCTCGTGCGCGCGCACGATGCGCTCGAGGTAGGCGGGGTCGAACGCGGCGGTCGTGCGCTCGGTGGTCTCCGAGGCGTCGTTGGTCGTGGCGATGCCGAGGAACTCGACGGGCATGAGTGTCTCCGTGGGTGTGGGTGTGGGTGTGGGTGTGGGTGTGGGTGCGGGTGGTTCGCGGTGCGGGTGGCGCCCGCGTCGGGCAGGCGCGGTGCGGGTCGGACGCCGGCTCAGGGCCGGGCGGGCGCCGTCGGCTCCGGGGACGCCGCCGGCTCGTGGGACGCCACCGGCTCGGCGGACGGAGCGGGCGCCTCGACCGGGTCGGACGCCGGGAGGCCGGCGTCCTTCCAGGCCGGGAAGCCGCCGTCGACGTGCGAGACGTTCGTGTACCCGCGCTGGGCGAGCGCCTCGGCGACGGGGCCGGAGCCGTTCGGCGACCCGCACACGACGACGACGGGCGTGTCGAGCGAGATCGCCGGGTTGCCGGCGGGACCGAACAGCGCGTCGAGGTCGTTGCGGTCCGCGAGCGTGGCACCGGGGATCTCGCCGTGAGCGGCGCGGCCGCCGGCCGAGCGCACGTCGATCAGCAGAGCGCCGTCGGCGACCTTGGCGCCGGCGTCGGTCGCGGTCTGGAGGGGCGGGGTCGTCATGGTGGAGCGTCTCCTTCGAAGGTCGTCGCGAGATCGACCCGCACGCCCGAGATCGACCTTCAGGAGGTCGATCTGGCGACGCAGGGGTCGATCTCGCGTCAGGGGGTGGTGGCGAGTGCGGGAACGACGGCGGCGCCCGCGGCCGCGTCGGGGGCAGAGCTCGCGAACCAGTGCTCCGCGAGCAGCTCGAACGAGCGGCGCGCGTCGTCGGCGTCGTGGGTCGCGGTGGTGACGAGCAGCTCGTCGGCGCCGGTCGCGCGGCGCAGCGTCTCGAGCCGCTGCACGACCGTCTCCGGGTCGCCGACGATCCGCGTGTCGACGCGGTCGGCGACGAGCGCGCGCTCGGCCTCCGGTCGCTCCTCCCACGCGGGCGAGGTGCCCGGCTCGGGGTACGCGATCGCGCCGTCGACGCCGCTGCGGATGGAGAGCACCCAGTCGGCGAAGGGCGTCGCGAGCTCGCGCGCCCGCTCGATCGTGTCGGCGACGAGCACGTCGGCGGACACGACGACGTACGGCTCGTCGAGCACCCCGGGCCGGAACGCCTCGCGGTAGGCGGCGACGGTGTCGATCGTCGCCGACGGTGCCACGTGGTAGTTCGCGGCGATCGGCAGCCCGAGCTCGCCCGCGACGCGCGCGCTCTCACCGGGGCTCGACGCGAGGACCCACAGGTCCCAGTCGGCACCCTCGACGGGCGGGCTCACGTACGGCGTCCCGTGCTCGTCGCGGTACGTCCCGGCACGCAGACCGAGCACGAGGTCGAGCTCGTCGCGAAAGCTGACCGGCGTGCGCGAGGCGCCGACGATCCGCTTCTGGGCGAGGATCCGCTCGCGCAGCACGGAGTCGTTGACGTTCGACGGCGGCGCTCCCGGGACGTAGAGCCCCTCGACGACGCGCGGCCCGGTCGTACCGCGCGGCGCGGTCCGCAGCGGACCGCCGGTGCCTTGCGTGCTGCCCTGCGCGCCTGTCGCGTCCTTCGGCGGAGTGAACGCCCGCCCCAGACCGAGGTCGACGCGGCCCGGGTGCAGCGCGGCGATCGTCCCGAACTGCTCGGCGGCGACGAGCGGGCTCGTCGTGCTCAGCAGCACGGCTCCGCTGCCGACGCGGATGCGCTCGGTCCGGGCCGCGACGGCCGCGGCGAGCACGGCGGGCGAGGCCGAGCCGACCCCGGGCGACAGGTGGTGCTCGGCGTACCAGACGCGGTGGTAGCCGAGCCGGTCGAGGTCGCGCGCGAGCCCGACGGCGCGGCGCACCGCGTCCTGGCCCGTCGCCCCCTCGGGCACGATCGCGAGGTCGAGGACGGACAGCGGGACGCGGCCGGACGCCGGTCGCGGCCCGCCGGCGGTGGCGGTCTGGTGCGGGTGCTGGTGGGACGACATGGCTTCCTTCAGTGGTGGAGCGGCGGCCGGTGGTCGAGCGGCGGCTGGTGGTGGAGTGGTGGCTGGTCGTGGAGCGGTGGATCCTGGCTGCTCCCGACCGCGGGACGGGACCGGGCTACTTGGACGGGAACCCGAGCGCGGCGAGCGTGGGTCGCAGGTGGGCGCGCCCGCGCAGGGCGCCGGGGACGCGCAGGCGGTCGACGACGCGGTCGCGCCACCCGCCGTCGAGCCCCTCCTCGCGGTAGAAGGGCGCGATCCGCTGCTCGTACGCCGCGACGTGCTCGTGCTGGCCCGCGGCCCGGTAGCGCTCGGCGTGCAGCACCGCGGCCTGGGGCAGCCGCGGCTTGACGCGCTCGCCGCCCGCGGGGTCGGGGTGCCCGACGACGAGCCCGACGACCGCGACGACGCCCTCGGGCAGGCCGAGCTCCGCCGCGACCTGCGCGGGGTGGTTGCGCAGCGCGCCGATGTACACGGTGCCGAGGCCGAGGGACTCGGCCGCGACGACGGCGTTCTGCGCGGCGAGCGCGGCGTCGAGGAACGCGACGACGGTCGTCTCGAGGTAGTCGGTGGCCTCGAGCCGGACACCCTCGCGCTCACCGAGGGCGCGCGCCCGGGCGAGGTCCGCGAGCCACACGAGCAGCAGCGGCGCGGTCCGGACGTGCGCCTGGTCGCCCGCGAGCGCCGCGAGCCGGTCCTTGCGCACGGCGTCGGTGACGGCGACGACGCTCCAGAGCTGGAGGTTCGACGACGTCGGAGCGGACTGCGCGGCGGCGACGAGCGTCGGCACGACGTGGTCGGCCAGCGGGTCGGTCAGGTAGCGGCGCACCGTCCGGTGACGGAGCTGCGTCGCGAGGACGGTGCCCGGACGGTCCACGACGGGTGCCAGTCCCTCGGTCGCGCCGGGCGCGACGTCCTCGACGGTCGCGGGGTCCACGCCGTACCGCGCAGCGAGCGCAGCCCGGGCTCCGTCGGTGTCGTGCGGCGGCGCGGGGAGCGTCCCGGGGGCTGCGGACGGAGCCGGAGCGTCCGCCGCGGTGGGTGCGGGAGCGATCGTCATGAGGCGGTCCTCTCGGGGAGCGCGGCGAGCCGGGCGAGCGAGAACCGCTCGGCCGCGGCGACGCCGTCGGACGTGGTGGCGAGGTCGGCGAGCACGCGGCCGATCGCCGGGGCGAACTTGAAGCCGTGGCCGGAGAACCCGGCCCCCACGACCACGGGGCCGCGGCGGTCGAGCACGAAGTCGTGGTCCGGCGTCGTGGTGTACGTGCAGCTCACGGGGACGTAGGCGTCGGGGTCGAGGCCGGGCAGCCACGTGCGCACGTAGTCGCGCAGCGCGGCGAGCTGGCCCGGCTCAGGCCGGTAGGAGCGCCGGTCGGGGTCGACGACGGGGCCGACGCCGTGGAAGCCGACCTTGACGCCCTCGCCCGGTGTCGCGAGGCCGTAGACGCCGCTCGGCCACGCTGTGCCGGGGCCGACGTCGTGCGTGAACGCGGGCCATCCCTGCGGGGACGCGCCCGCGGCGAGCGCGAAGTGCGCGGGCTGCTCCTGGGTGACGACGAGAGGGAGCTCCTGCCCCAGCAGCCCGCCGGTCGGGCCGCCGAGCAGCCCCGCGCTCCACGCCCCGACCGTCACGACGACGACCCGTGCGACGACGTCGCCGCCGCCGGTGACGACGCGGACGCCCTCGGGAACCCGCTCGACGTGCCGGACGGCGACCTCGTGCCGGACGTCGGCGCCCCGTGCGGCGGCGGCCCCCTGGAGGGCCGCGACGGCGCGGTCGGCGTGGAGCCGCCCGGCCGTCGCGACCTCGTGCAGCACCCGGCCCTCGAACCGCAGCCCCGGCCACCGCTCGCTCGCGGCCCCGGGGTCGAGCCACTCGTGCTCGATCCCGCGGGCCGCGAACGCGGCGCCGATCGCGTCCGCGCGGCGCTCGGCGGCGCCGTCGCGCCGCCCGTGGCTCACGCCGCCGGTGACGTCGAGGAGCTCGGTGCCGGTCTCCGACTCGACCTCGCGCCACAGGCCGAGCGCCTCCTGCGCGAGGTCGAGGTACTCGGGCTCGGCGTACGTCGTGCGGTAGATGCGCGACGTCCCGTGCGAGGCGCCGTGCGCGTGCCCGGGCGCGAAGCGCTCGAGCAGCACGACGTCGCGCCCGCGCCGGGCGAGCTGCCACGCGGCGGCCGAGCCCATCACGCCACCCCCGACCACGAGGTGGTCGACGTGCTGGGTGCTGGTGGTCATGCGCGGGTCACTCCGTCTTCGGCAGGCCGGGCGGGTTGGTCTGCGACTCCTCGACGGCCTCCGACTCCAGGCCCCAGCGCTGGAGCACCTCGAGGTACGTGCCGTCCTCGATGGCGTGGTTGATCGCGGCCGTGATGGCCGGGGCCACCTCGTTGCCCTTCTTCGTGGCGACGGCGATCTGCGCGGTGTCCGGCCAGCCACCGTTGAGCGTGCCGACGACCTTGAAGTCCTGCGGGGAGATCGCCGCCTGGTACGCGAGCGACGCGTTGGGGCCGACGTACGTCTCGATGCGCCCGGACTGGAGAGCGAGCAGGACGTCGGAGAACTGCTCGTAGTACTCGGGGCCCTGGATGGGCTCGAGGCCGTCCTCCTGGTTGAGGCGGTCCCACTCGAGCACGATCTTCTCCTGGTTCGTCCCGGAGCCGACCGCGACGACCTTGCCCGCGATGTCCTCGCGCTTCGTGATCGACGTGATGTCGGAGTCGGCGCCCACGAGCCAGCCGAGCTCGTCGTTGCGGTACGTGGAGAAGTCGATGGTCTCCTTGCGCTCCTCGGTCACGGTGACGTTGGAGATCACGGCGTCGACGTCGCCCGAGCCCAGCGCGAGCGGCCAGTCGGCCCACGCCTTGACCTCGAGCCGCAGGTCCTTGCCGAGCGCGTCGGCGACGAGCTGCGCGATGTCCGTCTCGTTGCCGATGGGCGTCTCGTCGTCGTCGGCGAGGAAGCCGAGCGGCGGCGCCGCGCCGGCGGAGATCGCGACGACGAGCTCGTCCTTGTCCTTCCACGCGTCCGGGAGGAGCGCGACGGCCTCGGCCGACTCCGTGGTGCGGATGCGGTCCTGGTCCGGGCTCGTGCTCACGTCGAGGGCGTCCGACACGGAGGTCGTGCTCTCCTCGGTGGCCGCGCCCTCCTCCGCGGCGGCCGGGGCCTCGGTGCTCACCCCGGAGCAGGCCGCGAGCGCCAGCAGGGGCACGACGGCGAGGGCGGCGAGCGCGCGGGGGGCGCGGGCGCGGGTGGTCGTTGCGGTCACGGGTGTCCTACCTCTCGGGTGGTGCGTCGGTCGACGCGGGGAGTGCGGTGCGGGACGGCCGGGCGGCCGGTCGCGGGTGACGACGTCGGGGGGTCGAGGGCTGTGTCGGTCCCCGGGTCGTGGACCCGGGCTCGCGCAGCCGGTCAGAGGACCTTCTGGAGGAAGGCCCGGGTGCGGTCGTGGCGCGGGTGGTCGAGCACCTCGGCGGGCGTGCCCTGCTCCACGACGACGCCGTCGTCCATGAACACGACGGTGTCGGCGACCTCGCGGGCGAAGCCGATCTCGTGCGTGACGACGACGAGCGTGGTGCCGGTGCTCGCGACGTCCTTGATGACCTCGAGCACCTCCCCGACGAGCTCGGGGTCGAGCGCCGACGTCGGCTCGTCGAACAGCAGCACCTTGGGTCGCAGCGCGAGCGCGCGGGCGATGGCGACGCGCTGCTGCTGGCCTCCGGAGAGCTGGCGCGGTCGGGCGTCGGCCTTGTCCGCGAGCCCGACGCGCTCGAGCAGAGCGCGAGCCTCGGGCTCGACGTCCTCGCGGCGGCGGCGCTGCGCCGAGACCGGGGCCTCGACGACGTTCTCCAGCGCGGTGAGGTGCGGGAACAGGTTGAAGCTCTGGAAGACGAACCCGATCTGGGTGCGCTGGCCGAGGATCTCGCGCTCCTTGAGCTCGCGCAGGGTGTTGCCCTTGCGGCGGTACCCGATGAGCTCGCCGTCGAGCGAGATGAACCCCTTGTCGACCTTCTCCAGGTGGTTGATCGCGCGCAGCAGCGTCGACTTCCCGGAGCCCGACGGGCCGAGCACGACCGTCACGGACCCGGGCGGGACGGTGAGCGACACGTCGCGCAGCACCTCGAGCGTGCCGAAGCTCTTGTGGACGCCGTGGATCTCGACGAGCCCGGCGGTCGCGACGCCTGCGGTCGCGGTGGCGCCGGTCGCGGTGGCGGCGCTCATGCCGCACCTCCCGACGTGCGCGCGGTGCGCGTCAGCACGCCCACGCGGGCGCGGGCCGCGTACGCGGGCGGGACGGAGTCGGACACCGGCCGGCCGGAGAGCCGCGCCGCCCAGACCAGGACGGTCCAGCGTGCCTTCTGCAGCGGCGTCGGGGGCAGCGTGCGCACGGCGCCCTTCGCGTAGTGCCGCTCGACGTAGTACTGGACGACCGTGATGAGCGTGGTCAGCACGAGGTACCAGATCGACGCGACGATGAGCAGCGGCACGACGCGGCCGTTGCGGCCGTAGATGACGCTCACGATGTAGAACAGCTCGCCGTACGCGAGGACGTAGACGATCGACGTGCCCTTGAGCAGCCCGATCACCTCGTTGACGGCCGTCGGGATGATGGAGCGCATCGCCTGCGGCAGGATGATGCGGCTCACCTGGCGCCGCTTGGGGATGCCGAGCGACGCTGCCGCCTCCTGCTGCCCCTGGTCGACCGAGAGGATCCCGGCGCGCACGATCTCCGCCGAGTACGCGGCCTGCGAGAGCCCGAGGCCGAGGATCGCGGCCCAGAACTTGTCGATCACGGACAGCGTGTCGAAGTACAGGAACTCGGGCCCGAACGGGATGCCGACGCTCAGATACGGGTACAGGTACGCGAGGTTGTACCAGAGCAGGAGCTGCAGCAGCAGCGGCACGGACCGGAACACCCACGTGTACGTCCACGACACCGACTGCAGGAGCGGCGAGCGCGACAGCCGCATGAGCGCGAGGACCGTGCCGAGCGCGAACCCGACGACCGACGCGACGAGCGTCAGGCGGATCGTCGCCCACGCGCCCTCGAGGATCGAGGGCCACGTGAGGTACTGCGCGACGACGTCCCACTCCCAGCGGTCGTTCGTCACGAGCGAGCTGACGACCATCGCGAGCAGCACGGCCACGCCGACCGTCGCTGCCCACCGGCCGGGGTGGCGCGCGGGGACGATGCGCAGGCTCTCGAGCGGTAGCGCGTCCTCGACACCACGCCGGTCGGCGGGGTGCCGGCCCGACGGCGGCGCGAGCTGCCGGGACTCGTCCTGCGGGAGCGACACGGTGCTCATGGCGCGACCTCCAACCACTTCTCGAAGGCGAGCGGGCCGATCTCCTCCGGATCGGTCCCGGTGTCGAACAGGGGCGTGTAGCCCGTCGCGAGGTACAGGCCGGCGGCCTCGGGCTGGCGCGGGCCGGTCGTGAGGTACACGCGCCGGTACCCGCGCTCGACCGCGCGGCGCTCCAGCTCGGCGAGCACGACGCGCGCCAGCCCGCGGCGCCGGTGCGCCGAGTGCGTCCAGATGCGCTTGAGCTCTGCGGTCCGCACGGCGGGCGACCCGTCGGCGCGCCGTGCCGACGGTCGGGCGAGGCGCGCCGGGTCGCCGAGCTCCGGCTCGGTCCGACGGCGGAACGCGCCGCCCGCGACCGGCTCGCCGTCCTCCAGCACCAGCACGAGCTCGCCGTGCGGCGCCGCGAAGTCCTGGGCGGGGTAGTGCTCCATCTCGGCGCGGAGCTCGTCCGCGGTCAGCACCCGCTGGTACCGGGTCCAGTACTCGTGGGACAGCTCGTCGAGGAGCGGCCGCACGAGCGGGTCGTGCATCGCGACGGACCGGACCTCGCGCGTTCCCTCGACCGCCCCGCGCGGGGCGGGGCGCGCGGCGAGCGCGGTCACCGTGGTGCCCTCTCGCCCGCGGTGACGGCGAACGGCACGTGGTTGCCCTCGACCGGTGCCGGGCACGTCCCGAAGTCGCTGAACGCGTACGGGAGGTTGATCGTGCGGTTGAGGTCGAGCCGCACGCGCGCGTCGGTACCGGGCGCCACGTCGGCGTCCACCCACAGGACGCGCCAGGTCGCGACGTCGTCCGCCTCGTCGCTGAACAGCAGCGTCACCGCGCCGCCGGCCTTTCCCGTGAGGACGAGCGTCGCGCGGTGGGAGACGCCGTCGCGCTCGACGACGAGGTCGACCTCGCCGACCGTGCTCACGTGGTGCACCAGGCCGGGACGCGCGGCGCCCACCACGACGGACCGCGGCGCGTCGTACCAGCGCACCGCCGCGTCCACGACCCAGGCGGGGTCGTGCGCGAAGGTCGGGACGCCGTCGAACGCGAGCCGGGCGGGGGCGAGCGGGTCGCGCAGGCGGACCGCGTACCGGCCCGTGCGGCGCACGACCTCGACCGCGACCTCGCGCGTCTCGTCCCGCTCGTCGTGCGCACCGCCCCGAGCGGTCGCCCGATCGGTCCCGGGCTCCCGGCCCTCCGGCAGGTACGTCCCCGCGACCGACGACCCGCCCTCCGGGACGACGACCGTCGTGACGGCCGCGCCCGCCGTCGTGCGCACGGCGCCGTCCGCGCCCGCGCGATGGTGCGCGCCGTCGGCGTCGGCCCACCAGAGTCCGGGCACGCCCGGCAGCGCGGCGGGCTCGGTCGGCAGCCAGTGGTAGGCGACGAGGCTCAGCCAGCCGTGCGGCGGGCGCAGCGCCTCCTCCCGCTCGGCGTGCCAGCCGGCCCACGCCGTGGCGTCGGGCGACGGGGGCGACGCGGCGGCGACGGGCGTGCCGGTGGTGGGCGCGGTGGCCACGGCGCCCGTGGCGGTCGGCGTGCTCGTGCTCATGGGTCCTCCGAGGTCGGTGCGGTGCAGGTCTGCGGGACTGGTGCGGGTCGGGCTGCGGTCAGCCGACGAGCTCGGCCGAGGCCGGCTCGGGGTCGGCGGCCCGCGGCGCGGCTCCGGGCCGTGCGAGGCCGAGATGCTCGCGGAGGGTCGTGCCCTCGTACTCCGTGCGGAACGAGCCGCGCTCCTGGAGCAGCGGGACGACGCGGTCGAAGACGTCGTCGAGCCCGCCCGGCGTGAGGTGCGGGACGAGGATGAAGCCGTCGGAGGCGTCCTCCTGGACGTGGCGGTCGATGTCGTCCGCGACCTGCTGCGGCGTGCCGACGAACCCGCCGCGCGACGTCACCTGGAGGACGAGCTCGCGGATCGACCAGCCGTTCGCCTCGGCCTGCTCGCGCCACGCCGCGGCGACCGCCGCCGGGTCCTTCGCGTGCCGCACGCGGCCCCGCGTGATCGACAGGTTCTCCGTGTCGGGCTCGACGTCGGGCAGCGGCCCCTCGGGGTCGTACGCCTCGAGGTCGCGGCCCCAGACCTGCTCGAGGAACGCGATCGCCGTCGGGCCCGAGACCTGCTGGAGCCGGATCTCCCGCGCGCGCTCCTCCGCCTCGGCGGGCGTGTCGCCCAGCACGACGACGGTCGCGGGCAGGATCTTCAGGGAGTCCCGGTCCCGCCCGTGGGCAGCGAGGCGTCCCTTGACGTCCTCGTAGAACGCGCGCCCGGCGTCGAACGTCGAGTGCGCGGAGAACACGACGTCGGCGGTCCGGGCGGCGAAGTCGCGGCCGTCGGCGGAGTCGCCCGCCTGGAACAGGACCGGGTGGCCCTGCGGCCCGCGCGGCGTCTCGAACAGCCCGACGACGTCCGCGTACGTCCCGTGGTGCGCGACCGGCCGCACCGACCCAGGGCGCAGGAACTCGCCCGCGATGCGGTCGGCCAGCACCGCGTCGTCGTCCCACGAGTCCCACAGGGCGCGCGCGACCTCGACGACCTCGGCCGCCCGGGCGTAGCGCTCCGGGTACGGGAGGTAGCCGCCGCGGCGGAAGTTGGCTCCCGTGAAGGCGTCGGGGCTCGTCACGAGGTTCCAGGCCGCGCGGCCCTCGGACAGCAGGTCGAGCGTCGCGAACTGCTTCGCGAGCTCCCACGGCTCGTTGAACGTCGTGTTGATCGTGCCCGCGAGGCCGAGGCGGTCCGTGACCGCCGCGAGCGCGGCCAGCACGGGCAGGGTGTCGGGGCGCCCCACGACGTCGAGGTCGTGGATGCGGCCCTTGTGCTCGCGCAGGCGCAGGCCCTCTGCGAGGAAGAAGAAGTCGAGCTTCGCGTCCTCGGCGCGGCGGGCGAGGTGCTCGAACGAGGCGAAGTCGATCTGGCTGCGCGAGCGGGGGTCGCTCCAGACTGTGGTGTTGTTGACGCCCGGGAAGTGGGCGCCGAGGTGGATCTGCTTGCGGGGGCGCGTGCTCATGTCGTCGGTCCGTCCGGGTTCAGGCGATCGCCGCGTAGCGGTTGGCGGGGAGCGGGAGGCCGAGCGTGTCGCGCAGCGTCGTCCCGGGGTAGGCCGTGCGGAACAGGCCCGCGCCCTGGAGGAGCGGCACGACGCCGTCGACGATCGCGTCGAGGTCGGTGCTCAGGGACGACGGTCGCAGCAGGAACCCGTCGGCCGCGCCGGCGTGCGCCCACTCCTCGACCGTGACCGCGAGATCGCGCGCCGTGCCGACGTGCGTGAGCGAGTCGGTGTCCCACGAGACGCCCTCGAGGTCCTCGAGCAGGTCGAGGCGGGCCTGGGCGCTCGCGCGCGTGTCGCCGATGACGGCGTAGGCGTCGACGAGGACCCGGAGCGCGTCGGGGTCGCGTCCGGCGCTCGCGGCGGCGTCGCGCACCTGCGACCGGAGCTCGATGGCCTCGTCGCGCGTCGCGGCGCGGACCCGCACGACGTCGGCCCGGCGGGCTGCGAGGTCGAGCGACGCGGGCGTGTCCGCCCGGACCACGACGGGCGGCTGGCCCTGCGGCGGGCGCGGCGTGATCGACGGCCCCTTGACGGCGAAGCGGATGCCCTCGTGGTCGACGTAGTGGAGCTTCTCGCGGTCCACGAACCGGCCCGTCGCGACGTCGCGGATCTCCGCGTCGTCCTCCCACGAGTCCCACAGCCGCGTGACGACCTCGACGGCCTCGTCTGCCTCGGCGACCGCGTCGGGCTCGTCCTGCGCGCCCTTGCGACCGAACGCCGCGGCCTCCGCCGGGGTCGTGGACCAGCCGACCTGCCACCCCGCGCGGCCCGCGCTCACGTGGTCGATCGTCGCGATCGCCTTGGACACGTGGAACGGCTCGGTGTGCGTGGTCGTCACGGTCGGGACGAGACCGATGCCCGCGCTGCGGGGCGCGAGGCGGGACGCGACGAGCGCGGCGTCGAGCCGGCCCCGCACGGACCCGTTGCGGCCAGGCTGGAGCGTGAACGCGTCGTCGAGCGTGACGAGGTCGAGCAGGCCGCGCTGGGCGGTGGCGACGAGCTCGACGAGGCGCTTGGCGTCGAAGAGCCGCTGGGCCTGGGAGCCCACGGTCCGCCAGGCGGCGGGGTGCGCGCCGGCGTCGGTGAGGTCGACGCCGAGGTGGAGGGTGCGGGCGGGGCGGGGGTCGGACATCGCGAGGATCCGTTCTCAGTTGAGCCGACGGCGCGCTCAGGGCGCGGCAGGGTGCCGGAGGGTGGGCAGGGGCGGTCCGGCCGCGCGCGGCGGCAGGACGGGGCTGGGAAGCCGGGAGGGACCCGGACCGCGCGCTGTTCGCGCGGGGTGTCAGGGACGGGTCGTCGTCAGCGACAACAGGCGACGCGCGCGGGACCCGCGGTCCCGAGGGCGCGGGCGCCAGGGCCGCCCGCGAACGGACAGGGGCACGTCGACGCGTGCGCGGTGCTCACCGCGGTGCTCGACTCTCGCCGGTCCATCGTCCGTCTCCTTCGTGCCCGTCGCCGGGCTCCGCGTCGTTGCCCCGTACCACGCGCTGTCCGCGCGACGCGGGGCCTGGTCCTCACCCGGGGCACCCCGCCGCGCGGGAGGGTTGCCGTCCGACGAGCCGGGGCTTGATGTCGGAGCTCATGACCATGTCCTGTGACCGAGGTACGTCGACCTCGGTTGCGCGGGAACTTACGAGCGGCCACCGCGGGGTGTCAACGCACCGAGGAGACCTTCCCACATACTGGACTTGATCGGTCAACTTTGAGTCGTCCAGGGCGCTATTTGCACCGAGTGCATCAATGCACTTAGTGTCAAGAGGTGCCCCTCCCCTCCGCGACCGAGCCGTCGGGCGCGCCCGTGACCGACCCGGCGACGGACCCTGCGACGGACCCTGCGACGGGCTCTGCGACGAGCTCTACGACCGGCCTCGTGACCGGCCCCGCGACCGACCGCCGTACCGCGCTGCGCGCACGGCACCGCCGGGCGATCGTCGACGCGGCGGCGTCGCTCATGGAGGAGAACGGCGGTGCCCGGTTCACCGTCGACGAGCTGGCCGCACGCGCGGACGTCGCGCGGCGCACGATCTTCAACCACTTCGCGTCGCTCGACGACGTGGTGGTCGAGGTGTGCGAGGACGTGCTGGGCACGGTGGTCGACGCGCTCGGGGCGAGCGCGGCGGAACCCGGCACCGACCGCACGACCCCGCTCGACGACCTCACCGCAGCGCTCCGCAGCACCGACCTCGTCGGTCCCATGGCCTACCTCACCCGCGCCCTCGGCGGCACCGCGACCGAGCCCACCCCGCGCGTCACGACGATGGTCGTGCGCACGTTCACCCACCTCGCCGAGCGCCTGGTCGCCGAGACGACGCGCCGGCACCCCGACGTCGACCCGCTCGAGATCGAGATGCTCGTCGCCGCGCTCATGGCGGGCGTGCTCGTGATCCAGCGACGCTGGTGGGCCGCCACCGGCGCGGCCGACGACGACGCGTCACGCCGCACGTGGGACGACCTGCTCGACCAGCTGGTCACGCGAACGCGCACCGGCCACGCCACCACCGCCTGACGCCCGAGAGCACCGCCGACCGACCCGCACCCGACCCGCTCCACGACGCACCCGGACCTCACCGGACCTCCCACCGAAGGACCCCCATGGCTGAACTCCTGTACCGCCTCGGCCGCGCGTGCGCGCGGCGGGCGAAGACCGTCCTCGCGGCATGGCTCGCGGTCCTCGTCCTCGCCGGCGCGGCGTTCGTCGCGTTCGGCGGCACGCTCGCCACCAGCTTCTCGATCCCGGGGACGCCGACGGCGGAGGTGACCGACCGGCTGCAGACGGCCCTCCCCGAGGCGTCCGGCGGGAGCGGCACGATCGTCTTCACCACCGAGGACGGGTCCGCGTTCACCTCCGAGCAGGAGGCCGTGATCGCCGACCGCATCGCGGACGCCGAGGAGGTCGACGGCGTCGAGACGGTGATCGACCCGTTCGCGACGCAGGCCGAGCTCGCCGACCAGGCCGCTCAGGTCGACGACGGCCGCACGCAGATCGAGGCGGGGCGGACGCAGATCGAAGACGGCCGCACCCAGCTCGACGCCGGTCAGGCGCAGATCGACGCCGCCCGCGCCCAGCTCGACGCCGGCCAGGAACAGCTCGACGCGGCCCGCGCTCAGGCGGAGGCCGCCGGTGCGCTCGCCCAGGCCGCACCGCAGCTCGACGCGCAGCAGGCGGAGCTCGACGCCGGCCGGGAGGAGCTCGACACCCAGGCCGCGGCGCTCGCCCAGCAGCGGACCGCGCTCGAGGACCAGAGCGCGACGCTCGAGGAGCAGTCCGCCCAGCTCGAGCTCTCCGCGCCCCTGCTCGAGATGGCGTCCGAGATCCGCATGGTCTCCGAGGACGGGAGCGCCGCGGTCGCGAGCGTCGCGTTCACCGAGCCCAACATGGACATCGAGCAGCAGACCAAGGACGACCTCGTCGCCGTGTTCGCCGACGACCCGGTCGACGGCGTCCAGACCGACTTCTCGGCCGACATCACCCAGGGCGTGCCCCAGGTCTTCGGTGTCGGCGAGGCGGTCGGCCTGGTCGTCGCGGCGATCGTCCTCGTCGTCATGCTCGGCACGCTCGTCGGCGCCGGGCTGCCGATCCTCACGGCCCTCGTCGGGGTCGGGATCGGCGCGCTGACCGCGATGGCGTTCTCCGGCGTCGTCGAGATGTCGTCCGTGACCCCCGTCCTCGGCCTCATGCTCGGGCTCGCGGTCGGGATCGACTACTCGCTGTTCATCGTCAACCGGCACCGCCGCCAGCTCAAGCAGGGCGACGACGTGCACGAGTCCATCGGGCTCGCGAACGGGACGTCGGGCAACGCCGTCGTGTTCGCGGGTGCGACGGTGCTCGTCGCGCTGCTCGCGCTCAACGTGACCGGTATCCCGTTCCTCGGGCTCATGGGCACCGTCGGCGCGCTGTGCGTCGCGATCGCGGTGCTCATCGCCGTGACCCTCACGCCGGCGCTGCTCGGCATGATCGGACCGCGCATCCTCAGCAAGCGTGAGCGCGCCGCGCTCGCCGGGGCGACCGCCGGCGAGGGCGCGTCGGGCACCGGGGGCTCCGCCGCGCCGTCGGGCCAGGCACCCGCCCGGCCGATGACGACCCTGCGGGCCGTGGGCACCGCGCTGCTGAGCATCGCCGCGCTCGCCGTGATCGCGATCCCCGCGCTCGACCTGCGGACCAACCTGCCCGACGGGTCGTCCGAGGCGCACGACTCCACGCAGTACCGCGCGTACTCGACGATCGCCGAGCAGTTCGGCGAGGGCACCAACGGCCCGCTGCTCGTCGTCGCCGACCTCCCGGGCGAGCCCACCGAGGCGGAGGCGCTGCAGTACCAGGTGCAGGTCGCCCGGTCGCTCTTCGCGCTCGACGACGTCGTCGCGGTCGCCCCGATCGGGACGTCCGAGGACCGCACCGTCGCCGCGTTCCAGGTGATCCCCGCCGAGGGGCCCACGAGCGAGTCGACCGAGGAGCTCGTGCACGCGCTGCGCGACGTCGAGGCCCCCGACGGCAAGGCGTCGCTGGGCGTCGCCGGCTCGGCCAGCGGCAACATCGACATCTCCGACAAGCTCGCGCAGGCGCTGCCGATCTACCTCGCGGTCGTCGTCGGGCTGTCGCTCGTCATCCTCGTGCTGGTGTTCCGGTCGATCTTCGTGCCGGTCGTCGCGACCCTCGGGTTCATCCTGTCCTACTTCGCCGCGCTCGGCGGGGTCGTCGCGATCTACCAGTGGGGCTGGCTGTCGGGGGTGTTCGGCGTCGAGACGCCGGGACCGATCCTCAACTTCCTGCCCACGATCCTCGTCGGCATCCTGTTCGGCCTCGCGATGGACTACCAGCTCTTCCTCGGCTCGGGGATGCGCGAGGCGTACGCGCACGGCGCTCCCGCGCGGGTCGCGATCGTCCAGGGCGTGCGCGCGGGCCGGGCCGTCGTGACCGCGGCGGCGATCATCATGATCTCCGTCTTCGGCGGGTTCGTCTTCTCGCACAGCGCGATGATCCGGCCCATCGGGTTCGCGCTCGCGTTCGGCGTGCTGGTCGACGCGTTCGTCGTACGGATGCTGCTCGTCCCGGCCCTCATGCACCTCGTGGGCGACAAGGCGTGGTGGCTGCCGCGCTGGCTCGACCGCATCCTGCCCGACGTCGACGTCGAGGGCGCCGCCCTGGAGCGTCGCCACCCGCACCACCCCGACGTGGACCCGGACCACGCCGCCACCGACCCCGGCGCGGCCGAGCCGGAGCCCGCCCGCGGCTGACCCCGCCCCCAAGGTGCCGAACCCGGGGTTGTTCCCGGGTTCGGCACCCGAGCCCGGGAACAAACCCGGGTTCGGCGTCAGGGGCGGGGCACGTGGACCGTGGCGACGATCGCGCGGTGGTCGCTGCCGGGCACGGGCAGGGAGTCGACGTCGGTCACGACGTTCTCCCGGTCCGTCACCACGTGGTCGAGGTTCAGGACCGGCGGCACGGTGCCCGGCCGCGGCGACCACGACAGGTCGAGCCCGCCGCCCGACGCGCGGCTCGCGTCGTGGAACCGGTCACCGAGGAGCCGCCGGAACGTCGCGTGGTCGTGGGTCGCGTTGAAGTCGCCGACCAGCACCTGCGGGAGGGGGTCCGCCGCCGCGCGCTCGGCGAGGGCGGCCGTCTCCTCGCCCCAGACCCGCACGTACTCCGGGATGGGCGGGATCGGGTGCACCGCGGTGACCCGCACCGGCACGCCGTCGACCTCGACCGTCGCGGACGGCATGGCGTCGTTGGAGAACGGCTCGACGTCCACGTCGCGGAGCGGGTACACGCTCCACAGCCCGCTGCCGAGCGCCCCGGACCCGACCTTCGCGTCGGCGCCGTACGGGAGCACGTCCTCGATGCCCGCCGCGACGAGGCGCTCGCGCAGGTCCGTCGTCAGCTCCAGCACCGCGAGCACCTGGACGTCCTGCTCGCGCACGAGGTCGACCAGCGCCTCGGCGTCCGCCGACCCGAGCCACGCGTTGGCGCCCAGCACGCGCAGGGAGGCCGCGTCGTCGGGCGGCGCCGGACCGGGCACGAACGCCGGCACCAGCCACACCGCCTGCGCGGCGACGCACACCGCGAGCAGCGCCGCGAGGACCCACCGGCGCGCGACGAGCGTGACCACCAGACCGACGACGACCGCGGCCGCGACGAACGGCGTGAACCCGACGACCTGCGCGAGCGGCGTCACGGCGTCGTACGGGACGGCGCGGACGAGCGTGAGCAGGACGACCGCCGCAGTCCCGATGGAGAGCAGCACCGTGAGCACCGGGCCGCCGGCCCGCCGTCGGGAAGTGACGCGCGCGGGCGGGAGGCTCGTGGTCGCCGAGGTCATGCCCGGACTCTGACACCGTCGCGACACGCACCGCGACCCGCCGCACCACCCCGCCCGCCGACCTCCACGGAACCCGCCCACCCGCCGGGCACGACGTCGGGTCGAGGACGGACGACGACGCCCCGGTCACCTGTGCGGCGACCGGGGCGTCGGTGGAGCGGGTGTCAGCCGAAGATGGCCGGGAGCGTGCCGCGGAAGGCCGCGTCCGCCTCGGTGAGCGGGACGGTGAACAGGCCCGTGACCTCGAGCGCCTCGCCCGACTCGGCGGCGGCGCCGGGCTCGGTGCCCGTCTCGCCGATCTTCAGCACCGGGACGCCGCGCGCGACGCACGCGTCGACGAGCTTGGACTCCTCGCCACGCGGCACCGCGACGAGCGCGCGTGCCGTCGACTCGGAGAACAGCGCCTCGAACGGGGAGACCCCGTCGCGCTCGGCGAGCGCGTCGAGCGACACCGTGGCACCGACGCCGAAGCGCAGCGACGCCTCGAGGAGCGCCTGGACGAGGCCGCCCTCGGACAGGTCGTGCGCGGCCGACACGAGGTCGTCGCGGCTCGCGTTGACGAGCACGCCGGCGAGCGCCTTCTCCGCCGCGAGGTCGACCTGCGGCGGGAGGCCGCCGAGGTGCCCGTGCTCGACCTCGGCCCACGCCGAGCCGTCGAGCTCGGGGCGCGTCGTGCCGAGCAGGTAGATGCTCTCGCCCGTCTCGCGCCAGCCCGACGGGGTGGCGTGCGCGACGTCGTCGAGCACGCCGAGCACACCCACGACCGGGGTCGGGTGGATGGAGGAGTCGATCTGGCCCGGCTCGCCGGTGCCGTTGTAGAGCGACACGTTGCCGCCGGTCACGGGGACGCCGAGCTCGCGGCACGCGTCCGCGAGGCCCTCGATCGCCTCGACGAGCTGCCACATCGAGTCGGGGTCCTCGGGCGAGCCGAAGTTGAGGCAGTCGGTCACGGCGAGCGGGCGGGCGCCCGTGGTCGCGACGTTGCGGTACGCCTCGGCGAGCGCGAGGCGCGCGCCCGTGCGCGGGTCGAGCTTGCCGTAGCGGCCGTTCGCGTCCGTCGCGAGCGCGACGCCGAGACCGGTGCTCTCGTCGACGCGGATCACACCCGAGTCGTCGGGCTGGGCGAGCGCGGTGTTGCCCTGGACGAACCGGTCGTACTGGTTCGTCACCCACTCCTTCGACGCGAGGTTCGGCGACGCGAGGAGGCGCAGCGCCGTCGCACGCAGGTCGTCGCCGCTCTCGGGGCGCGCGAGCGCGTCGGCCTCGACGGTGCGGGCGTTGAGCCCGTCCTGCCACGACGGGCGTGCGTACGGGCGGTGGTAGACCGGGCCCTCGTGCGCGACGGTCCGCGGGTCGACGTCGACGATGCGCTCGCCGTGGTGGTCGATCGTCAGGCGGCCGGAGTCGTTGACCTCGCCGATGACGGCGGTCTCGACGTCCCACTTGCTCGTGATCGCGAGGAACTCGTCGAGCTTGTCGGGCGCGACGACCGCCATCATGCGCTCCTGCGACTCCGACATGAGGATCTCGCCGGCGTTGAGCGTGGGGTCGCGCAGCAGGACGTCGTCGAGCCACACGTGCATGCCGCCGTCGCCGTTGGAGGCGAGCTCCGACGTCGCGCAGGAGATGCCGGCGGCGCCGAGGTCCTGGATGCCCTCGACGACCTTCGCCGCGTAGAGCTCGAGGCAGCACTCGATGAGGACCTTCTCCATGAAGGGGTCGCCCACCTGGACGCTCGGGCGCTTGGCGGGCACGCCGTCCTCGAACGTCTCGGAGGCGAGGATCGAGGCGCCGCCGATGCCGTCGCCGCCCGTGCGGGCGCCGAACAGCACGACCTTGTTGCCCACGCCCGACGCGTTGGCGAGGTGGATGTCCTCGTGGCGCAGCACGCCGAGGCACAGCGCGTTGACGAGCGGGTTGCCCTGGTACGAGGCGTCGAACACGAGCTCGCCGCCGATGTTCGGCAGGCCGAGCGAGTTGCCGTACCCGCCGACGCCGGACACGACGCCGTGCACGACGCGCGCCGTGTCCGGGTGGTCGACGGCGCCGAAGCGGAGCTGGTCCATGACCGCGACGGGGCGCGCGCCCATCGAGATGATGTCGCGCACGATGCCGCCGACACCCGTCGCGGCGCCCTGGTAGGGCTCGACGAACGACGGGTGGTTGTGCGACTCGACCTTGAACGTCACGGCCCAGCCGTCGCCGATGTCGACGACGCCCGCGTTCTCGCCGATGCCGACGAGCAGGTGCTTCTTCATCTCGTCCGTGGTGGCCGTGCCGAACTTCGACAGGTGCACCTTGGACGACTTGTACGAGCAGTGCTCGGACCACATGACCGAGTACATCGCGAGCTCCGCGGCCGTGGGGCGGCGCCCCAGGATGTCGCGGATGCGCTGGTACTCGTCGGGCTTGAGGCCGAGCTCGGCGTACGGCTGGACCTCGTCGGGGGTGGCAGCGGCGTTGTCGACGGTGTCCAGCGTCGGCCCCGGGGCGGGACGAGCGTCGGAGCGTGCGGAAGCCTGGGGTGCGGGGGCGGTCATCGTTTCCCTCGGGTGGGCGCTGAGCGGGGAGCGCACGACGGCGCACGGCCAGTCTACCGGCGCAGCGGGGCCAGCCGTCCGCGCGTCTCAGGGCCGGGACGCCGGGAGCCGTCCTCGCACGACGGGCGGCCCGGTGCTCGGACCGTCCCGAGATGCAGCCGGGCGGGACTCGGGTTCGGATGGGGAGGGTGACGACGACCTTCTCGCTCCCCGACGCTCCCGCCCGGCCCTCGACCGGAGACCTGCTCGACCCGCACCTCGAGCGGCTCGGCCACGAGCTCACCCTCGTGGAGCGCCAGCTCACCGGGTACTCGCGTCGGACCGGGTCGTACGTGGGCCACGAGGCCTTCGAGACGGTGGAGCCCGCCGGCGGCCGCTACCGGGACGAGCTGGAGGCGGAGCGCGAGCGCATCCTCAGCCGCCTCGGGCTGCTGAGCGCGATGCGGGTCGCGGCGTCCGCCTGACGCCGCGGGCACGGCGTCTCAGAGGGCCAGACCGACGACGACGCCGACCACCCCGAGCAGCGGTGGGACGAGCTGCACCAGCGCCGCGCGCGCCTTCGACGGCGACGACAGGATCAGCACGAGCCCGGCCGCGACCATCGACCCCGCCCCGGCGACGACGAGCGTGAGGCCCACGTCCTCCCGGTCCGCCGCGTACAGGACGATGCCGAGGACGACGAGGACCGCGAGGAACAGGTTGTAGAAGCCCTGGTTGAACGCGAGCTCCTTGGTCGCCTCGGCCTCCTCGCGCGACGTGCCGAACGTCGCGCGCGTGCGCGCGCTCGTCCACGTGAGCGACTCCATGACGAAGATGTACACGTGGATCGCCGCGGCGACTCCCGCGAGCGCCAGCCCGATCCCGATCATCGTCGCCCCTCCCGTCGCGGAGGCCTGCACGGTGCACGACCCCCCGGCGGCACCGGCGAGGGTCTCTGCCTCAGCGGTCCTCAGCGTTCCACAGATGGGGCTCGGCCGCCGCGAGCGCGACGGCGAGCGCACCGAGCACGAGCCCGACGCGCGTGTGCGGCAGACGCACGCCCCGGGCGCGCAGCCGCTCCCCCCGGCGGTAGACCCACTTCTCTCCCGCCACGACGAGCGTCGTCGCGAGCGCGAGACCGGCCACGGCGCCTCCGGCGACCACCGCGGGCGGGACGGGCGTCGCCTCGTCGTGGTCGGGGACGTACGCGTTGTCCTCCCCCACGGCGTCTGCCGGGCGGTCGGCCGGGGCGCCGGCAGGCTCGGTGTGGTCCGGACCCGCGGCCCGGGCCGCGTCCCGCAGCGCCCGCACGCCGTCGCGCGCCTCGATCCCCTCGGCCGTCGAGGTCAGGGTGAGCACGACCCCCGCGGTCCCGACCGCCGTCTTGGCGAGCGCGCGCGCCCAGCGCGGCCGCACGACGTCGGGCACGGCGTACCAGGCGACGGTCATCAGGCCCGCGATCGCCACGGTGCGCGGGTCGGCGGACCTGCGGGTCGGCTCGTGCTCGGTCATCGTGCCCCTTCGTCGGACGGTGCGGTGGCGGGTGCGCTCGCGGTACCCAACGGCCCGGGCGCGCGTCGAGTTCCTGCGTCGCGCAGCCGCTCGCGCAGGTAGCGGACCGCCGGGGCGTCGGTCATGGTCGCGCGCCACACGACCGTCACCGGGCGGGTCGGGACGGGCTCGCGCACGGGGACGGCGACGACGTCGGACGGCAGGGGGCCGCGACCGAGCCGCGGCACGAGCGCGACGGCGAGGCCCTGCGCCACGACCTCGACCTGCGACGCGAACTCGAGGCACCGGAAGTCGATGCGGGGCACGCGCGGCTCGCGCGCGAACATGTGGCAGAACCACTCGTAGCAGATCGTGCCGTCGGGGGTGCAGACCCACGTCTCGTCGAGCAGGTCGGGCGGCGTGAGCGCGGGCCTGCTCGCGAGCGGGCTCGACGCGTGCACGAGCACGTCGGCCTCGTCGCGGAAGAGCTCCTCGGCGCGCAGGCTCGGGGGCAGCGCGAGGCCGACGCCCTCCCAGTGGTGGACGAGCGCGAGGTCCAGCGTGCCTGCCGCGACCGCCGCGACGGCGTCCCACGGCTCGGCCTCCTCGACGACGAGCCGCAGGTCCGGGACGTCCTCGCGCACCCGCGCGACGAGCGGTGCGACGACGCCGCGCACCGCCGTCGAGAACGACCCCAGCCGGACGGTCCCGGTGGGGCGCGCGCCGGCGTCGTGCAGGCGGGCCCGCAACGACTCGACCTGCTCGCGCAGCACGCGCCCCTCCTCGACCACGCGCCGCCCGGCGGCCGTGAGCACGACGCCGCGGCCCTCCCGGTCGAGCAGTCGCGCGCCGAGGTCACGTTCCAGGCGCTTGACCTGCTGCGAGACGGCGGACGGCGTGTACCCGAGGTCGCGCGCAGCGGCGTGCACGGTCCCGGTGCGTTCGACGGCGAGCAGCGCGTCCACGGCGGCGAGGTCGATCATGACCCCAGGCTATCGAGAAGCAGCGCTACCGGGAACCATGCACGACCGTGCGCTGGACGTGCACGATGCCCGAGGCGCACCCTCGTACCCATGCCCCTGCGCTCCTCCCTCCTCGCCGTCCTCGTCGCCGTCGTCTGGGGCGTGAACTTCGTCGTCATCGACCTCGGCCTCGGCGACATGCCGCCGACGCTGTTCGTCGCCCTGCGCTTCCTCGTCGTGCTCGTCCCCGCGATCTTCCTCGTCCCGCGGCCCCGCGCGCGCTGGCGGGACGTGCTGCTCGTCGGCACGTTCATGAGCCTCGGCCAGTTCGGCCTCCTCTACACCGCGCTCGCGCTCGGCATGCCCGCCGGGCTCGCGTCCCTCGTGCTCCAGGCGCAGGTCGGCCTCACCGTGCTGTTCGCCGCCGCGGCGCTGCGCGAGGTCCCGACGCGGGCCCAGCTCCTCGGCGTGCTGGTCGGGGCCGCCGGGCTCGTCGTCGTCGGCGTGGGACGCAGCGCGTCGACGCCGGCGCTCGCGTTCGTCGTGACCCTCGCCGCCGCGGCGTCGTGGGCGGTGGGCAACGTCGTCGCGCGCCGGGCCGGCCGTCGCGACCAGGGTTCTCCCTCGGCGGACCAGGGTTCTCCCTCGGCGGACCGGAGTTCTCCCTCGCGGCCCGGGCTCGACGGGTTGTCGATGACGGTGTGGTCGGCGCTCGTCGTCCCCGTCCCCATGCTCGGGCTGTCCCTCGCGCTCGACGGGCCGGACGCCGTCGGGCACGCGCTCACGCACCTCACGCTCGCGCCCGTGCTCTCGACCCTGTACACGGCATGGCTCGCGAGCCTCGTCGGCTACGGGATCTGGAACACGCTGCTCGCCCGGTACCCGGCGTCCGCGGTGGTGCCGTTCACGATGCTCGTCCCGCCCGTGGGGATGCTCGCCGCGTGGGTCGTGCTCGACGAGGTGCCGAACGCGGCCGAGCTGGCGGGCGGCGCCGTCCTGCTGCTGGGCGTCGCCACGACGACCGGCGTCCTGCGCCGGCGTCCGCCGCGGGGGGAGCTCACCCCCCACGCGCCGGACGCCGAACCCGGGGTCGTCGCACCCCGCGCGGCCGAGTCCGGAGACGACCCCGGGTTCGGCGAGCCGCGCGACGACAGGGCCGGGTCCGGCAGCCCGGGGGCGACACGCGCACGTTCGCGCTGACAGGACCGTGCGTCCGGGGGTTCCATGGAGGTCCGGGGACGTCCGAGACGCGAGGGAGCCTCTCATGAGCCAGACCGCGGGTCGCACGGAAGAACGGCAGCAGCCGGAGCTCAAGCGCGTCATGGGGCCCAAGCTCCTGCTCCTGTTCATCGTCGGGGACATCCTCGGCACGGGCGTGTACGCCCTCACGGGCCAGGTCGCGGGCGAGGTCGGCGGGGCGGCGTGGCTGCCGTTCCTGCTCGCGTTCGTGGTCGCCACGATCACCGCGTTCTCCTACCTCGAGCTCGTCACCAAGTACCCGAGCGCCGCCGGCGCCGCGCTCTACACGCACAAGGCGTTCGGCATCCACCTGCTGACCTTCGTGGTCGCGTTCATGGTCATGAGCTCGGGCATCACGTCGGCGTCGACGGCGTCCAACGCGTTCGCGGGGTTCGTCTCCGACGGGTTCGGGCTCGAGCTCCCGACGGGCGGCGACGGCAGGCTCCTCATCGCGCTCGGCTTCATGGCCCTCGTCGCGCTCGTCAACTTCCGCGGCGTCGGCGAGAGCGTCCGGGCGAACGTCGTGCTGTCGCTCGTCGAGCTGTCCGGCCTCCTGCTCGTGATCTTCGTCGGGCTGTGGGCGACGACGCAGGGCAGGGCCGACTTCTCCCGCGTCGTCGTGTTCGAGAGCGCGGACGACAAGAGCGTGTTCCTCGCCGTGACCGCCGCGACGACGCTCGCGTTCTTCGCCATGGTCGGGTTCGAGGACTCGGTGAACATGGCCGAGGAGTGCAAGAACCCGGTGCGCGACTTCCCGCGCATGATGCTCACCGGGCTGTCGATCACGGGCGCGATCTACGTGCTCGTCGCGATCACCGCCGTCGCGCTCGTCCCCGTCGGCGACCTCGTCGACGACTCGAAGGGCTCGGCGCTCACGCAGGTCGTGGCGGCGGGAGCGCCGAACCTGCCGTTCGACACGATCTTCCCGTTCATCGGCATGTTCGCCGTCGCGAACTCGGCGCTCATCAACATGCTCATGGCGTCGCGCCTGCTCTACGGCATGTCCAACCAGGGCGTGCTGCCGCGCGCGTTCGGCCAGGTGCACCCGTTCCGGCGGACGCCGTGGGTGTCGATCCTCGTCACGACGGCCATCGCGTTCGCGCTCATCGTGTACGTCGTGCGGCAGTCGGGGACCGAGTCGGGCACCAACGCGATCGCGCTGCTCGGCGGCACGACGTCGCTGCTCCTGCTCGTCGTCTTCACGATCGTCAACGTCGCGCTCCTCGTGCTGCGCCGCGACCCGGTGGACCACCAGCACTTCAGGACCCGCACCTGGCTCGCGGTCCTCGGGGCCCTCACGTGCGCGTACCTCGCCGGGCCGTGGGCGCGCAGCGCCGAGCAGCAGGAGCAGTACGTCATCGCGGGCGCGCTCGTGGGCCTGGGGATCGTGCTCTCGTTCGTCACGTGGCTGTACAACCGCTCGGTGCGGCACCGCCAGATCGCCTTCTCCGACGTCTCCCGCCTCGAGGACGAGGTCGAGGACGACTCCGACGACGGCCGCTCCCGCTGAGCGACGACGTCCGCCCGGGCCGTGGGCCTCGGGCGGACGTCGTGCGCGGGGTCAGGCCGAGCGCTGGCGGGTGCGGAACGCCTGCGTCGCGAGCCAGCCCATGACGACGGCCGCGAGCGCGAGCAGCCCGAGCCGGCCCCACACCACGCCCCAGTCGGGCGACGCGGCGAGCGCCTCGCGCCCCGCGACGACGGCCCAGTCGAACGGGTTGAACCGCGCGACGTCGGCCACCCAGCCGGCGGACAGGCTCGTGTCCATCACGGCCGAGGACAGGAACATGAGCGGCAGCGTGATGAGCTGCGAGATGCCGATGAGCGCCTCCTGCTGGCCGGTGAGCAGGGCCATGGCGTTGCTCAGCGCCGAGAACAAGGCCGTGAGCAGCACGACCGCCAGCAGCAGGGCGAGAACGCCGAGCGTCGTCTCGCCGGGCGTGCTGCCGAACCGCGCCCCGCACAGCCACGCGACCGCGAGCACGACCAGCGCCTGCCCCACCGCGATGACGGCCTGGTAGATCATCGTCGACGCCATGAGCGCGCCGCGCGACGCCGGCGACGTGAGGAAGCGGTCCATGACGCCGCGGTCCATGTCCTGCACGTACGACGTCCCGGCCCACGCCGCCCCGAACATCGCCGTCATCATGACGACGCCGGGCGTGATGAACTCGAGGTACGTCCCACCGGTGGAGAACCCCGGGATCTCCACGACCGACCGGAAGAGCTGGCCGAACAGCAGCAGCCAGATCATCGGCTGCACGAGGTTCATGACCATGAACACGGGGATGCGCGCGCCCTGGCGCAGCGCCCGGGCGGTGAGCAGCCCGGTGTGCACGACGGCGGTCATGCGGCCACCCCCTCGACGGTCGCGCCGGAATCGACCCGCGGGCCGCTCCCGGATGTCGCGGCTCCGGAGGACTGCGCGGCCGTGAAGGTGCGGCCCGTGTGCCGCAGGTACACGTCGTCGAGGCTCGGGCGGGCGAGCGTCGCGGACGCGACGGGGAGCCCCGCGGCGTCGAGCGCGGTGAGGACGGCGGGCAGCGCGACGGCGCCCGAGTCGGCGCGGGCACGCAGGGTCCGGCCCTCGACGTGCACGTCGCGGACGCCCGCGCACGTGCCGACCGCGGCGGTGACGCGGGCCGCGAGGGCGGCGTCGCCGTCGGGCAGCCCGGACGCCGGGACTGTCGGGGCCGCGAGCTCGACGACGATCCCGTCGCCGCGCAGCTCGTCCTTCAGCGCGTCGGGCGTCCCCGCGACCGCGACGCGGCCGTGGTCGACGATCGCGAGGTTCGCGGCGAGGCGGTCGGCCTCCTCGAGGTAGTGCGTGGTGAGGAGGATCGTCATGCTCTCGCGTGCCGTCATGCGCTTGATCTCGGCCCACATCTCGGCGCGCGCCTCCGGGTCGAGCCCGGTCGTCGGCTCGTCGAGGAACAGGACGCGGGGCCGGTGCACGATCCCCATCGCGACGTCGAGCTTGCGCGCCATGCCGCCGCTGTAGGTCTTCACGAGACGGTCGGCCGCGTCCGTGAGGGAGAACCGCTCGAGGAGCTCGGTCGCACGGGCGCGGGCGTCCCGCGCGCCGAGGCCCTGGAGCCTGCCCGCGAGGACGAGGTTCTCGCGACCGCTGTCCATCGGGTCGGTCACGGGCTTCTGCGCGACGTAGCCGATCGCGCGGCGCACGCGCTCGGGCTGGCGCGCGACGTCGATCCCCGCGACGGTCGCCGTGCCGGAGTCGGCTCGGCTGAGCGTCGTGAGGATCTTGGCGGTCGTCGACTTGCCCGCCCCGTTGGGGCCGAGCAACGCGAACACGGTGCCCGTGGGGACGGTGAACGACAGGCCGTCGAGCGCGTGCACGGGCGGGCGGCCGCGGCCGCCCGGGTAGGTCTTGCGCAGGTCGACGGCGTCGATCGCTGTCTCCTGCGCGCGGGTGCTGGAAGGCACGATGAGGCTCCTTGTGTCGGGAGCCGTCTCGCCGGGGGTGGCCACTCCCACGCGGCTAGCATGGGAGGGCCCTGGGTGACTGTTGACGCAGCGTTCTGTCGGTTCCGGCGGGACGACTCGGGCTCGGTGGTCCGGATGTTGGCGCATCCGGGCCACCACTCTTTGTCCGTCCGGCGCGCACCCGGTCGGGCGCGCGCCGGTGGTTCAGGGGGTGAGGTCGGCGGGCAGGTGGCGGCGCACGACCTCCTCGATCTCCTCGGGAGATGCGCCCGCGGCGCGCAGCCGCGCCATCTCGGCCCAGCCGTCCTGGCCACCGACCTCGCCCGCCTCCAGGCGTGCGGCGAACCGGTCGATCCAGGCACGCTCCGCGCGCAGCATGGCCAGCCGGTAGTCGGCCTCGACGAGGAAGATCTCCGGCAGGCCGGCCGCCGCAGCGCCGGTGAGCCCGGCGTCGCGCGTGCGGATCTCCGAGTCGAGCGAGGCGAGCCGTGCGCGCAGGAGCGCCGCGACCTCCTCGGGCGAGAGCATGGCGATGAGCGACAGCCCCGCCTCGACGTCCGGGTACTCCTTGGACGGCACGGCCAACAGCTCGCGCAGCCACGCGGCCGCCTCGACCTTGCCGGCCTCCGTGATCTCGTAGACGACGCGTTCGGGCCGGTTGCCCTCACGCTCCGAGTGCGACGGCGTGATGAAGCCGTGCTTCTCGAGCGACTTGATGACGGAGTAGAGCGAGCCGAAGTTGAGCCGGATGCTGTCGTCCTTGCCCCGCTCGCGCAGGGTCGTCGTGATCTCGTACGGGTACATGGGTCGCTCGGCGAGGCTCGCGAGGACGGCGAGCGCGAGCGGGTTGGACACAGGACGACGGGACATCGCTCACCTCCGAATACTTGACTCAGAGTATTCGATGCCGATTGCTTGCGCAAGGAACGCTGTCCTGGCGAGCGCCGAACCTGGGGTTGTGGATCGTCCGGGCGCCGGGACGGCGGCATCCGCACGATCGGCGCGCCAGAACCGCATGTTCGCCGGAACCGCGGGGGTCCACGACGGCCGTCGCGCATGATGGGTCCATGCAGATCCGCGTCGCCGCCTACGCCGTGATCGTCCGCGAGGACGGGAGGATGCTCCTCCCCCACTGGAGCGAGGGGGACCACGACGGCTGGACCCTGCCCGGCGGCGGCATCGAACCCGGCGAGCACCCGGAGGCCGCGGCCGTCCGCGAGGTCCGCGAGGAGACCGGCTACGACGTCGTGCTCGACGGCCTGCTCGGCGTGGACAGCATCGTCGTCGACGCTGCCGCACGGTTGCGCGTCGAGGACCGCGACCGCTCGCTGCACGGCATCCGCATCGTCTACCGCGCGCACGTGGTGGGCGGAGAGCTGCGCGTCGAGGAGGACGAGTCGACCGACGACGTCGGCTGGTTCACGCCGGACGAGGTCGACGCGCTCGACCGCGTGGGGCTCGTGGACCTCGGCCGACGCTGGGCCGGGCTGCTCCCCGTGTCGTCGTGACCCGGTCCGGCCGCGCCGGTGCGCGACGGCGACCCGGAGCCGTCGTGCTGACGCTCGCCGCCGGAGCCCTGGCATCGGCAGTCCTCGCCGGCTGCACGCCCGGCGACGGAGTGGCCCCACCGAGCCTCGACGCGGCCACGACGACGCCCGCGGACGACGCGTCCGGCGCGGGCGGAGACGCCGCGGAGCCGGGTGGGGCCGCTACCGCAGAGCCCGACGTCGTGCGCGTGCCCGTGGGACCCGTCGTCGTCGAGATCGCGGCACCCGCGCTGCCCTCCAGCACGCCGGGCGAGGACGACCCGGCGGTCGAGGTCTCGGCCGGCGACGAGGAGACGTCGGACGTCCCCCTCGTCCTCGCCGACGCCCCTGCGCGGATCTCGGTCGAGGGTGGCTCGCTCGTGCGCCACGCCGACGGCACGCTCACCGTCCTGGACGACGCCGGCACCCCGGTCGGCGGGCTCGACAGCCCGCGCGTCCTCGGTGCGCACGGCGTCGGTCCGCACGGCGTCGGTCCGCACGGCGTGGGTCCGCACGGCGAGGATCCGTCCGGCGAGGATCCGTCCGGCGAGGGGCATGGCGACGGCGCGACCGGGGACGTCGCGGACGACGACGTAGCGGTGGGCGGCGGTACGCCGAGCACCCCCGGCGTGCGGGTCGTGCTCGTCGACGCGCACCACGCGGAGGTGACGCTCGTGCCCACGCCGAGGGCGCCGTCGGGCACCACGGCGGGCACCACGCCAGGTACCGACGGGACGGACGGGACCCCGAGCGCCCCGGGCGACGACGCGGGCGAGACGGGATCGTCCGGCGAGGGCCCGACGGCGGCGTGGGACGTCGTCGTGACCCTCGGCACGCAGGCGCTGCGGAGCACCGACTGGGGCGAGCGCGAGGGCGGGCGGTCGCTCGCCGTCGACCCGACCGCGTGGGCCCGCGCCGCGGGGCAGGCGGGCCAGGAGCTCGTCTGGGCGCAGCTCGTCGACGCCGAGCCGGAGGTCGACACCCCGACGATGCACGACCAGCTCGTGTGCCACGCGGTCGGCGCCCCGGACAAGGCGACGTGGAACCTCGAGCCCTGGCGGCCCGACGTCGGGCTGCTCGCCACGATGGCGGCGCGCTGCAACCCGACCTGACCGGCGGCGCCTCGGCTCACGCCGAGCACGACGTCGCTCGCGGTCGAGGACCGGACAGCAACGGCCCGGGCGGCACGACGGCTGGTGGACGTCGTGCCGCCCGGGCCTGACCCTCGGCGGCGGTACCGCTCCGCCTGCTGCGCCGAGGACGTTCCAGGGACGGGCCGGTCAGCGACCGGCCGCGAACCGGTCAGCGGGCCTGCGGGCCGCCCTTCGCGGCCTTGCGCAGCGACTTCTCGCTCCGCGGCTCGTCGCCGCTCGCGCGCAGGCGCCGGTAGTAGTCGCGCGCCTCGTCCTGGCGCTCCTTCTCGATGCCGGTCGCGATCGTCGCGCGCAGGTGCTCCGGGCCGTAGCCCCACGCGTCGACGAGGTCCTGCGCGTGAGGGCGCAGCCGGTCGATGAGGCGGTCCAGGTAGCTCGTGACCGTCCGGGCGCGCTGCGCCGAGAGGCGGCCGTTGAGCAGGTACCACGCGAGGTGGCGCTCGACGAGGCTCAGGCCGAACAGGTCGCGCACGGTCGTGAGGACCTCGCGCGTGCCCGCGTCCTCGATCGTCTCGAGGGCCTGCGTGAACGCCTCCCAGCGCAGGAGCTCCGCGTGGGCTCGGGCGGCCTCGACGAGCTCGACCTGGTGGGCGTTGAACAGGTTCGTCGCCGTCTCGGGGTCGGCCTTCTGCGCGGGGCGCAGGGCCTGCGCGACGTCGGCGACCATCGTCTCGACCCGGTCGGTGAGCAGCGCGCGCTGCGTCTCGGGGTCGCGCAGGTGGCCGGCGGCGCGGCGCGGGTCGCCGACGTCGGCCAGCGCCTGCGCCGCGCGCTTGAGCGGCGTGCGGTGCAGCGCCATGTCGCCCGCGCGCTCGACGACGACGCGCGCCATCTGGCCCGGGGTGATGCCCTTGAACTGCTTGCCGTAGTCGGCGAGCAGACGCTTCGCGA
Source organism: Cellulosimicrobium sp. E-16 (assembly GCF_049913115.1). Taxonomy (NCBI): domain Bacteria; kingdom Bacillati; phylum Actinomycetota; class Actinomycetes; order Micrococcales; family Promicromonosporaceae; genus Cellulosimicrobium; species Cellulosimicrobium sp. E-16. The sequence continues at coordinate 716,266 of NZ_CP183974.1, read as the reverse complement.
CGAGCTGGAGCAGGACCGTGTTGTCGCCCTCGAACGTCGCGTAGACGTCGAGGTCCGCGCGCAGGCTCGTGATGCGGTTGGCCGTGATGAACCCCGCCCCGCCGCACGCCTCGCGCGTCTCCTGGAGCACGTCGAGCGCGAACCGCGTGCTCGTGGCCTTGAGCGCGGCAGCCGTCGTCTCGAGGTCCTCGCGCTGCTCCGGGGTGTCCTCCTCGCCGGAGAACACGGAGTGGAACAGGTCGAGCAGGCGGTCGTGCGCGAAGTGGGCCGCGTACGTCTCCGCGATCGGCACGATGAGGCGGCGCTTGTGCGTGCCGTAGTCGAGGAGCACGACCTCCTCGGTCGCGCTCGCGCCCGTGAACTGGCGGCGCTCGTTCGCGTACCGCACGGCGATGGCGAGGCCGAGCTTCGACGCGGTGACCGCGGCGCCGTCGAGCGACACGCGCCCCTGGACGAGGGAGCCGAGCATCGTGAAGAACCGGCGCCCCGGGCTCTCGATCGGGCTGGAGTACGTGCCGTCCGCGTCGACCGAGCCGTAGCGGGCGAGCAGGTCGGTGCGCGGGACGCGCACGTGGTCGAAGTGCAGGCGGCCGTTGTCGATGCCGTTGAGCCCGCCCTTCTGCCCGTCGTCCTCGCCACCGACGCCGGGCAGGAACGGCAGGCGCCCGAGCTCGTCGCGCTCGCCCTCCGTGTCGCGGATCGGCACGTAGAACGCGTGCACGCCGTGGTTGACGTTCTTCGTGATCAGCTGCGCGAACACGACCGCGGCCACGCCGTGCACGCCCGCGTTCCCGAGGTAGTCCTTCCACGCCCCGCGGAACGGGGTGTGGATGACGAACTCCTCGGTCTCCGGGTCGTACGTCGCCGTGGTGGCGATGCTCGCGACGTCGGACCCGTGGCCGATCTCCGTCATCGCGAACGCGCCCGGCACGGAGAGGTCCATGGCACCCGGGAGGAGGCGGTCCTGCTGCTCGGGGGTGCCGAGGTGCAGGATCGCCGCACCGAACAGGCCCCACTGGACGCCCGCCTTGATCTGGAGCGACGGGTCGGCCGCGACCAGCTCCTCGAACCCGGCGAGGTTGCCGCCCGCGTCGTCCGCGCCGCCGAGGCGCTCGGGGTACCCGCGCCAGACCTGCCCCTTGCCGACGAGCAGGCGCATCTGCTCCAGCACGCGCTCGCGGTGCTCGCGCAGGGTCAGGCCCTCGACCCGCTGGAACGCCTCCTCGCCCGCGGTGGCGCGCGCCGTCGCGCGCAGGTCGGCCCACCGGCCGAGCAGGAGCTTCTCGAGGGAGGCAACGTCGACGCGGGCGTCGCCCGGCGACGTCGCGCTCGCGTCCCCCGGGGTCGACGCGCGCTGCGCGAGGGCGGGACGGTCGGACGTGGCGGTCATGGGATCTCCTTGAGGTCTGAGGCGGTCGCCGGGTGCTCAGGGCGGTCGGTGCCGGGGCGGCGGACGCCGTCGCGGCGGGTCGCGGACGCCGTGCGCCGGTCGTCGTGGGGGCGGGGGGTGCCCGGGTTGTGGGAGAGCACGCCGACGGGCCCGGCCCAGAGCCAGGCGGCGACGCGCTCGGTGAGCTGCTCGCGGTCCGGGACGTCGGCCCGGTCGCGGTGGCCGAGCCACCACTCCCCCGCGCCGCGCACGAACCCGACGGCCCCCGCGGCCCAGGCCGCGGCGTCGGCGGGAGAGACGTCGGTGACGCGCGCGAACGGCTCGGCGACGAGCTCGATCACCGAGTCGAGGAACGCCGCGAGGGGCGCGCGGCTCGCGCCGGCGGTCCCGTTGGCGACGCCGCTCGCGGCGAGCTGCGCGGCGGGCTCCTCCGTCCCCGCGACGGCGCTCGTCCGGGTGACGAAGTAGTAGACGTTGGGCGAGCTCTCGATCATCTCGAGGTAGACGCCGACCATCGCGCGCAGCGCGCGCTTGGGCGTCTCGGCCGACTCGGCCGCCTGGGTCAGCGCGTCGTGCATCTGCCCCACGACGGCGGAGCCGAGCGCGACCTGGAGGCCCGTCTTGTCGTCGAAGTAGCGGTAGATGATCGACTTCGACGTCCCCGACGCCGCCGCGATCTCGTCCATGGAGACCCCGGGGCCTCCGCGGTGCACGGCCTTGCTGGCCGCCCGGATGAGCTCCGCGCGGCGTGCCGCCCGGTGCTCGTCCCAGCGGGTCGACCGGCCGTCCACCGCCGCGCCCGGCTGCACCCGTCCTCGGGTGGCCGCTCGCGCGTCGGCACCTGTGTTCACGTCGCCCTCCGTTGCGCCCGACCTCGATGTCGTCGGTGCCTGGTCCTCCGGCACCGCGTCGGGGCAGGGCACGGCCCTGTGACCCGACTCACGAAACCGAGAGTATCAGGTACTCTTGGTATTGGACACCAGCCGGCCCTCTCCCTCGCCTCCGCGCGCCGTCGAGCACGACGTCGCACAGGGGGCTCACTCCCCGGGCCGGGACCGACGCAGCGCAGCGAGCACGGACAGGAAGTGAGGCACAGTGGCCAACCGCACCAGCCCCCGCCAGACCCCGGAGCAGTCCCCCGGACAGGCCGCCGAGCAGGCGGCGACGACCAGCACCCCCGGCGCCCCCCGCGACGCCTGGGTCGTGGGTGGGAACCGCATCCCGTTCGCCCGCGCGGGCAAGAAGTACTCCTCGGCGAGCAACCAGGAGATGTTCACGGCCGCGCTCGAGGGACTCGTCGCGCGCTTCGGCCTCCAGGGTGAGCGGCTCGGCGAGGTCGTCGGTGGCGCGGTGCTCAAGCACTCGCGCGACTTCAACCTCGTGCGTGAGTCCGTGCTGGGTTCCTCCCTCTCCCCCGAGACCCCGGCCTATGACCTCCAGCAGGCGTGCGCGACCGGCCTCGAGGCGACGATCACCGTCGCGAACAAGATCCGCCTCGGCCAGGTCGAGTCGGGCGTCGCGGGCGGCTCCGACACCGTCTCCGACGCGCCGATCGCCGTGAGCGAGGGTCTGCGCCGGGCGCTGCTCGAGGCGAGCCACGCCAAGACCTTCGGCCAGCGCGTCAAGGCGTTCGCCAAGGTGCGCCCCTCCGACCTCGCGCCCCTGACCCCCGCGACGGACGAGCCGCGCACCGGCCTGTCCATGGGCGAGCACCAGGCGATCACGACGGCGCGCTGGGGCGTCACGCGCGAGGCGCAGGACGAGCTCGCGCTCGCGAGCCACGAGCACCTCGCGGCCGCGTGGGACGCCGGCTTCTTCGACGACCTCGTCACCCCGTTCCGCGGGCTCGTGCGCGACGACAACCTGCGCGCCGACTCGTCGCTCGAGAAGCTCGCCGCGCTCAGGCCGGTGTACGGCAAGCGCCTCGCGGGCAGCGCCGACGGCGCCGAGCCGACCATGACGGCGGGCAACTCGACCCCGCTGACCGACGGCGCGTCCACGGTCCTGCTCGCGTCCGCCGAGTGGGCGCGCGAGCGCGACCTCCCGCTGCTCGCGCGCGTCGTCGACGCCGAGACCGCGGCCGTCGACTTCGTGCACGGGCACGAGGGCCTGCTCATGGCCCCGGCCCACGCCGTCCCGCGCCTGCTCGCGCGCAACGGGCTCGCGCTCGGCGACTTCGACCTCTACGAGATCCACGAGGCGTTCGCGTCCACCGTGCTCACGACCCTCAAGGCCTGGGAGGACGACGAGTACTGCCGCACCGAGCTGGGCCTCGACGGCGCGCTCGGGTCGATCGACCGCTCGCGCCTCAACGTCAACGGGTCCTCGCTCGCCGCGGGCCACCCGTTCGCCGCGACCGGCGGCCGCATCGTCGCGACGGCGGCGAAGCTCCTCGCCGCGAAGACCGCCGAGACCGGCGCCCCCGCGCGGGCGCTGATCTCCGTGTGCGCCGCGGGGGGCCTCGGCGTCGCCGCGATCCTCGAGTCCGTCCCCGCGACCGACGCCCCCGCCTGACGGCCCGACGACCCGAGAGGAACCACCGTGACCGACTCCTACGTCCAGGCCGTCAACTCCGGCTTCACGAAGACGCTCGCCAAGAAGCTCGGCCTCCCGCGCCCCGCGGTCCTGCGCCGCTTCCGCGCGGGCGACCCGCTCACCGTCGGGCCCGTGCTCGTCCTCGGCGGGACGCCCGGCGTGCGCGACGACGCCGACCGCGTGGCCGAGGCCTTGCTCGCCTGGGACCTCGACGTCCGCCAGACCCCGGACGACACGACCCGCTGGGGCGCGGTCGTCGTCGTGCTCAGCGGGATCGAACGTCCGGAGGACGCGTCCGCGCCCGTCCTGGCGCTCTCCGCCACGCTGCGCCGCCTCGCGCCCAACGGCCGCGTCGTGACGATCTCGCGCGCCCCCGCCGACACCGACGCCCCCGGGCTCGCCGCCGCCCGCGAGGGCGTCGACGGGTTCCTGCGCTCCGTCGCCAAGGAGCTGCGCTACGGCGCGACCGGCAACGGCATCCAGGTGACCGACGACGCCCCGGTCGACAGCGTGAGCGTCCTCGCCGCGCTCCGCTTCCTCCTGTCCGCCCGATCCGCCTTCGTCGACGGTCAGGTGCTGCGGGTCGGCGCGTCCGCCGCTGACGTCGGCGTGACGGGGACGTACTGGGACCAGCCGCTCGCCGGCAAGGTCGCTGTCGTCACGGGCGCGGCGCGCGGCATCGGGGCTCAGGTCGCCCGGACGCTCGCGCGCGACGGCGCGAAGGTCGTCGTGGTCGACGTGCCCGCTGCGGGCGAGGCGCTCGCGAAGGTCGCGAACGAGATCAAGGGCACGGCGCTCCAGCTCGACGTGACCGCCGACGACGCGGGCGCGCGCATCCTCGAGCACGCCCGCGCGCGGCACGGCGGGCTGGACGTCCTCGTGCACAACGCCGGCATCCTGCGCGACAAGCTCCTCGCCAACATGTCCGCGGACAAGTGGGACGCGGTGGTCGCGGTGAACCTCGCCGCGCAGCTGCGGATCACGGAGTACCTGCTCGGCGCGAACGGGTTCTCCTCCGCGCCGCGCATCGTCTCGCTCGCGTCGACGAGCGGCATCGCGGGCAACCGTGGCCAGGCGAACTACGCGTTCTCGAAGGCCGGCGTCATCGGGCACACGCGGGCCTTCGCGCGCCTGCTCGCGGCGCCGGGTGGTCCGGGCGGGACGGCGAACGCCGTCGCGCCGGGCTTCATCGAGACGGACATGACGGCGTCGATCCCGTTCGTCCAGCGCGAGGTCGCGCGTCGGGTCGCGTCGCTCCAGCAGGGCGGCCAGCCCGTGGACGTGGCCGAGGCGATCGCGTTCCTCGCGTCGCCGGGTGCCGCCGGCGTGAACGGTCAGGTGCTGCGCGTGTGCGGGCAGAACGTGGTGGGCCGGTGACGGCGCCCGAGGGCGCCGCGCCGGCACCCCGGTCGGCCGCGCCCGACCGGGTCGAGACCCTGCCCGCGATCCCCGGGCTCGGCGGCCTGTACGTGCGCGGGCTCGCGGCGTCGGGCCGGATCGCGGCGGCGCACCGCCTCCCCACGGGCGGCGGTCGAAGCGACCTGGAGCTGCCCGAGGTCACGTACCGCGTCGCAGGCGTGCCGACGGGCGACGACGCCGCGCCCGACCACGTGGGCAGCGCCGCGCACCTCGCGCGGTACGCGCGCCTCGTGGGAGAGGCCCCGTCGGAGGTGCTGCCCGCCGGGTACCTGCACGTGCTCGGCTTCCCCCTCGCGACGGCCGTCATGGTCCGGACCGACTTCCTGCTGCCGCTGCTCGGCATGGTGCACCTCGCGAACTCGGTGTCCGTGCTGCGTCCGGTGCGGCTCGGGGACACGCTCGAGGTGCGTGCCTGGGCCGAGGGGCTGCGTCCGCACCGGCGCGGGGTCCAGGTGGACCTGGTCACGGAGATCTTTGTCGAGCGCACCGACGAGGAGCGCGCGTCCGGGAGCGGTCTGTCGGCGACGACGCTCGCGTACCGGGGCGTGTCGACCTACCTCGCGAAGGGCGTCACGCTCCCGGGAGGCCCGGCGGACGGGGACGCCACGGCAGCGTCGGGCACGGAGGCGTTCGTCGCCCCGCTCCCGACGGCACGCTGGACTCTCGGCTCGGGGACCGGTCGCGCGTACGCGGCCGTCGCGGGCGACCGGAACCCCATCCACACGTCGGGGCTCGGCGCCAAGGCGTTCGGGTTCCCGCGCGCCATCGCGCACGGCATGTACACCGCAGCGCGGGCGCTCGCCGAGGCGGGACCCCGCCGCGGCGACGCGTACGACTGGACGGTGTCCTTCGCGAAGCCGGTCCTGCTGCCGAGCACGGTCGACGTGGCCCTGCGCCCCGCGGGCGACGTGCCCCCCGCGGTGCGGGACGCCGTCGGGCAGGTTGCCCCCGCCGTGCCCGACGGCGCGGGCGACCCGACGACGGGCGTCGCCTACCAGGCGTGGGACGGCAAGGGTCGCCTCCACCTCGCGGGCCGGGTCACCCCCCGCCCCTGACCGTCCCCGCCCCGCTGCCGAACACAGGGTTGGTGTCGCTCTCCGCTCGATCACGACACCAACCCCGTGTTCGACGCCGCGCAGGCTCGTTCTCGGCGAGCCGGTCGATCAGGCCAGACGGGCCAGCAGGCCGTCGCGGACGGCTGGCCACTCGTCGAGCAGGATCGAGAAGTAGGCGGTGTCCTGGCGCGACCCGTCCGGCGCGACGCGGTGGCTGCGGAGCACGCCCTCGGGCACGGCGCCCAGGCGCCGGATCGCACCGATGGAGCGGCTGTTGCGCGCGTCGGCACGCAGCGCGACGCGCGCGACGCCGAGGTCCTCGAACGCATGGCGCAGCAGCAGGTACTTGCACGCCGGGTTCGTCACGCCGCCCCACCACTCACGCCCGTAGAACGTCGAGCCGAGCTCGACGCGGCCCTGGGATGGCACCCACTCGTAGAGGGACGTCGACCCACGCACGACGTCGTCGCCGTGGGACGCGCCGTCCGGCCCGGGGCCGACCACGGCGAACGCGAGCCGACCGGGGGCGGCGACGGCGTCGCGGACGTAGCCGGCCATCGCGTCCGTGCCGCTGGGCACGCGGCTCGACATACCGGCCCAGATGCCGTCGTCGACGAGCGCGCCGAGCGCAGGGGCGTGGCTCTCGTCGAGCGGGACGAGGCGGACGCCGAAGCCTTCGAGGGTGGTGTCGTGCTGCACCCGCACATCCCACCACACGCCGGGTGCCCGACCGCGTGCGAGTGACCCGGCCCGTGCCTACGGTCGTTCACGTACCGACGAGAGGAGCACTCATGGGCATCGGAGACAAGGCCAAGCACGCCGCCGAGGAGGCGGGTGGCAAGCTCAAGGAGGGCGCGGGCAAGCTCACGGACAACGAGCGGCTCGAGGCCGAGGGCCAGGCCGACCAGGCCAAGGCGAACGTGAAGCAGGCGGGCGACGACGTCAAGGACGCGTTCGACCGCTAGTCATCCCCCCGATCTGCTCGCGAGGGCTCCGCTGCGGCGGGGCCCTCGCGGCGTGCCGGGGTCTGCTCGCGGACGGCCCCCGGTCAGGACGCGGCGAGCGGCAGGTCCACCCGCGGCAGCGGCGGGGCGAGCACGGGCACGACGCGCGGGGCGTTGATCCGCTCCAGCAACCCGACCTCGACGGTGGGCCACTCGGGCGCGAGGATCGAGAACATCACGGAGTCGGCGCGCGTCCCGTCGGGGGCGGTGCGGTGGCCGCGCATGACTCCCTCCTCGTACGCCCCGAGCCGGCGCATGGCCCCGAGCGAGCGCGTGTTGCGCGTGTCGACGCGGAAGCCGACGCGGTGCACGTCCCACGTCTCGAACGCGTGCCGCAGCAGCAGCCACTTGGTCACGGGGTTGACGAGGCTCCCCCACGTGGAGCGGGCGTAGAACGTCCGGCCGACCTCGACCCGGCGGTCGACGAGCGACAGGTCGCGGAACGCCGTGCTGCCGAGCACGTCGCCCGGGGAACCGCCGGGTCCGGCGGCGCGCACGACGAAGCCCGTCAGGTCGGGCGCGGCGCGCGTCGCGGCCACCAGCTCGGCCATCCCCGCGACCCCGAAGGGCATGGGGATGCTCATGCCTGACCACATCGCCTCGTCGACGAGGCCGGCCAGTGTCTCAGCGTGCTCCAGGGCCAACGGTTCCAGGCGGAATCCGTGCCCCGAGAGGACGACGTCGTGCAGCACAGCGCATATCAGAGCACACGCGGACGACGCCGCCAAGAGGGTCCGGCGACGTCGTGGACAACGCTCGTCGACGGCACGGTGAACGGCTGTCCCGGCGGTCCCGCCGGCGCCGGGTCAGACGGCGGGGCCGCACCCCGCGGCGTTGGCGAGGAAGCCCGCCGCGGCGGTCGCGAAGAGTCCCTCGAGACCGGACCCCACAGGCACCGGGCGCGGGTCGTCGGCCACGGCCCAGCAGCCGTCGACGACCTCGTACCGCGTCGCAGGACCGTGCTCCACGTACGACCGCACGGCGTCGACGAGCCGGACGACGTCCGCACCCGTCGTCCCGACGCCGACGGACGCGCGGATCGCGCCCGCGTCGTACCCGAGGCGCGCGAGCAGCGGGTGGGCGCAGAAGCGGCCGTCGCGCACGCCGATGCCGTGCTCGGCGGAGAGGTAGGCGGCGACGAGGCCCGGGTCGTGGCCCTCGACGGAGAAGGTGACGACCCCGACCGGGTCGACGGCGTCCTCCCAGACCCGCACGACGCGCACGCCCGGGACCGCCTCCAGCCCGGCGACGAGCGCCGCGCGCAGCGTCGCCTCGTGCGCGTGGAGGTCGGCCGGGTCGAGCGCCGCGAGCGCGTCGCACGCCGCCGCGAGCGCCGCGGCACCCACCACGTTGGGCGACCCGGCCTCGTGGCGCGCGGGCGCCGTCTGCCACTGCGTGCCGGTGACGGATACCTGCCGCACCGCACCGCCGCCGGCGAGGTAGGGCGTGCCCGCGTCGAGCCAGTCGCGACGGCCCACGAGCGCGCCCGCGCCGAACGGCGCGTACGTCTTGTGGCCGGAGAACGCGACGTAGTCGACGCCGGAGTCGGCGAGCGAGAACCCGCGGTGCGGGACGAGCTGGGCGCCGTCGAGGACGACGCGCGCCCCGGCGTCGTGCGCGATCCGCACGACGTCCGCGACGGGCAGCGACTCGCCCGTGACGTTCGACGCGCCGGTCACCGCGACCAGGGCGTACGGGAAGCGTGCGAGCTCGGTGCGCAGGCCGGACAGCGTCTCCGCGACGGACGCACCGCCGGCGAGGACCGTCGCACCGCCCGCGCGCTGCCACGGCAGCAGGTTCGCGTGGTGCTCGACGTCGAGGACGAGCACGCGCCCGGGCGTCCCGTCCGCGTTCGCCGGGACGCAGCCTGCGAGCAGGTTGAGCGAGTCGGTCGTGTTGCGCGTGACGACCGTGACGTCGTCCTCGCGCGCGCCGACGAACGCGCCGATCGTGCGTCGCGACGCCTCGTAGAGCGCCGTCGAGACCTGCGACAGGTAGCCCGCGCCGCGGTGCACGCTCGCGTAGAGCGGCAGGACCTCGGTGACGCGGTCCGCGACCGAGCGCAGCGCCGGGGCCGACGCCGCGACGTCGAGGTTCGCGTACGGGACGCTGCGGCCGTCGGCGAGCGGCACGAGCGTGTCCGCGCCGACGACGGGCAGGAGGGCAGGCGCGTCGGCGATCGCCGAAAGGTCAGGCGTCGTCGAGAGGTCGGTCGGACACGAGACGTCAGCGAGAGCAGTCATGGCACAGTCCTCCGAGGGCGGTCCGGGGACGGTGATCCCCGCGCTTGCCGCGCGCCGGTCGGCGTACGGCCTGGTCGTCACCCGGGGCACCCCGCCGCGAGAGGAGGGTTGCCGGCCAGCAAACCGGGGTTTCACGCTGGCACTCATGACCTGTGTCCCAGGATGTGCGCGGGGGGTGCACCGTGTCAACCGGTGGTCAGGGCGTCTCGGATGGCGGGACGCAGTCCACGAGTAGGTCGAGGCGCCACCCGGACTCGTCGACCTCGAACGACTCGAGCAGAGCCCCGGTGCGCGCGTCGAGCACGACGACGGAGTCGGGCGGCCACTCGGCCGGGTCTCCCGGTGGCGCCTGCGGAGGACGCTGGAGCCGCGCGCCGTTCGCGTGGGCCTCGACGACCTCACCGGTGCGTGTGCTCGCCAGCACGACCTCGGGGTGCGCGTCGGCGTAGGCGTCGCACGCCTCGCCGTTGCCGTCCGAGCTCCACCAGCCCTCGTACCCTCCGACGACGTGGTCCGCGAGGTCGATCGGCTCGCCCTCCCGCACCCCGAGCGCCGTACCGGAGGGACGGGGTGAGGCGAGGTCCTCGTCGGGTTCGACCTGGACGACCCGCGGCCGCTCGGTGGGCAGCGCGGGGACGTCGTCCCCGACGAGGTGCACCTCGGCCGCCGACTGCGAGGCTTCCTCGTCCTGGGGTGCCGTCCACAGCAGGACGACCCCCGCCGCGACCGCTCCGGCGACCACCGTCGCGCCCACCACCCGTCCCCGTGCGACCCGCATCGATCCCCCTGCCCGGCCGGGACCCCCGCCCGGCCGCGCGGCCACGCTAGCGCGACCGTCCGACGTCGGGCGTCCCTGCCCGGGGCCGCTCGGCGAGACGGGCGTTCCGCACGTCGGACGGGTGGCGTACGATCCCGAGCAACCATCCGGAGCGGCCGAGTGACGTGGCACGTCGACGCCGCAGCAACCCCCCGGTCCGTCGCGAGGCGGCCGGGCGCAGGGTGCTACTGCCACGATCGATGGAGGAGGACTCATGAGCGACCAGTCCCAGCAGCAGTCGGCACCCCGGCCGGCACCGCCCGACGCGCGACCCGCCGTCGGCTACGCCGGCGACATCACCCCCCAGCAGGCGTGGGACCTGCTGACGAGCGACGAGCGCGCCGTGCTCGTGGACGTCCGCACCGAGGGCGAGTGGCGCACCATCGGCGTGCCCGACGCCACGGACCTCGACCGCGACGTCGTGTTCGACGAGTGGGTGACCCCGGCCGGGCCCAACCCGCGCTTCGTGGACCAGCTCGTCGAGGCGGGCCTCACCCCCGGCGACGAGCGCCCCGTCGTGTTCCTGTGCCGCTCGGGCCAGCGCTCGATCGGCGCCGCGCGCGCTGCCACGGCCGCCGGGCTCGGGCCGTCGTACAACGTGCTCGAGGGCTTCGAGGGCGCCCAGGGCTTCTCGGGCCTGCGCGACGTCGAGGGCTGGAAGGTCCGCGGCCTGCCCACGACGACCTACGACGAGGCTGCCCGGTGAGCGCCGCGCAGCCCGGGAGCGTGCCGGGCGGCTCCGGCCGCAAGCCCCTGCCCGCGAGCGCGCGCCCCGCGACGCTCGCCGTGCGCGGCGGGCACCACCGCACGGAGTTCCAGGAGACCTCCGAGGCGCTGTTCCTCACGCAGGGCTACACCTACGACCGCGCCGCAGACGCCGAGGCCGCGTTCAAGGGCGAGCTCGACCGGTTCGTCTACTCGCGCTACGGCAACCCGACGGTGCACGCGTTCGAGGAGCGACTGCGCCTGCTCGAGGGCGCCGAGGCCTGCTACGCGACGGCGTCCGGCATGTCCGCGGTGTTCACGTCGCTCGCCGCGCTCGTGGGTTCCGGGTCGCGGATCGTCGCGGCCCGCGCGCTGTTCGGGTCGAGCATCGTCATCTTCGACGAGATCTTCGCCAAGTGGGGCGTGCGGACCGACTACGTCGACGGGCACGTGCTCTCCCAGTGGGAGGAGGCGCTGTCCACGCCGGCGGACGTCGTGTTCTTCGAGACGCCGTCCAACCCCATGCAGGACATCGTCGACGCCCGGCGCGTGAGCGAGCTCGCGCACGCCGCGGGCGCGGTCGTCGTCCTCGACAACGTGTTCGCGACCCCGCTGCTGCAGAAGCCGCTCGAGCTCGGGGCGGACGTCGTCGTGTACTCGGCGACCAAGCACATCGACGGCCAGGGCCGGGTGCTCGGCGGCGCGATCCTCGGGACCGAGGAGTACGTCAACGGGCCCGTGCAGACGTTCATCCGGAACACCGGGCCGTCGCTCTCGGCGTTCAACGCGTGGGTCCTGCTCAAGGGGCTCGAGACGCTGCCCGTGCGCGTCGCCGCGCAGAACGCCGCGGCGGCGCAGGTCGCCGAGGCGCTGGAGCAGCTTCCCGGGATCGGGCGCGTGCGCTACCCGTTCCTCGCGTCGCACCCGCAGCGCGAGCTCGCGCAGTCGCAGCAGAGCGGCGGCGGCACGGTCGTGACGTTCGACCTCGCCGTCCCGGAGGGCACCGACCCCGAGACCGCGAAGAAGCGCGCGTTCACGTTCCTCGACGCGCTCCAGGTCGTCGACATCTCGAACAACCTCGGCGACGCCAAGTCGCTCGTCACCCATCCCGCCACGACCACGCACCGCAAGCTCGGCCCCGAGGGCCGCGCCGCCGTCGGGATCGCGGAGACGACGGTGCGCCTGTCGGTGGGCCTGGAAGACCCGCTCGACGTCATCGAGGACGTGGAGCAGGCGCTCAACGCCTGACTCTCCTCGCGCCGACCATGTGGTTGTGGCCCGTCCCGACGCCGGGACGGGCCACAACAGCATGGTCGGCGGGCAGAGGGTGCAGGGGTCGGTGCCGTGTGCGTGGGAAAGGCGTGGACCGGTCGCACCGACCCTCCTAGCGTCGGAGGGTGCCTGACGCGATCTTCGACGACCCTCGACTCGCCGCCCTCTACGACCCGCTCGACCCGGACCGCTCCGACCTCGACGTCTACACGGCGATCGTCGACGAGCTCGGCGCGCGGCGGGTGCTCGACGTCGGGTGCGGCACCGGGACGTTCGCGTGCCTCCTGGCACGGCGCGGGATCGACGTCGTGGGCGTCGACCCCGCGGGCGCGTCGCTCGACGTAGCCCGCACCAAGCCGGGCGCCGACCGCGTGCGGTGGCTGCACGGCGACGCGACGAGCCTCCCGCCGCTCCGGGTCGACCTCGCGACCATGACGGCGAACGTCGCCCAGGTGTTCCTCACCGACGACGCGTGGGCCACGACCCTGCAGGGCATCGGCTCCGCCCTCGTGCCGGGCGGCCACCTCGTGTTCGAGACGCGCGATCCCGCGCGCCGGGCGTGGGAGGGGTGGACCCGCGAGGCGACGGCCACGCGCGTGGACGTGCCCGACGTCGGGCCGGTCGAGTCCTGGACCGACCTCACCGACGTGTCGCTCCCGTTCGTCTCCTTCCACGACACGACCGTGCTGCCCGACGGCACCGCGCTGCACTCGGACTCGACGCTGCGCTTCCGCGAGCGCGAGGAAATCGAGGCGACGCTCGTCGCCTGCGGGTTCGAGGTGGTCGACGTCCGCGACGCGCCCGACCGACCGGGCCGCGAGTGGGTGTTCGTCGCACGGCGCGCGGAGCCGGCCGTCGAGTGACGCACGCCCCCCGGCGAGGGGCGCACTCCGGAGTGCGCCCCGCGGCCGGGTGTGCCTCAGTCGGTGCGCTCGCCCAGGACGACGACCTCTTCCCTGCGTCCCCCCGACCTCTCGACGCGATCCCGAAGGTCGTCCAGCTCGTGCGGCAGCAGCGAGAACGTCACCGACGTCCCGGTGTCGTTCACGTCCCAGAGCACTCGTCCCCGCTCGTCGAGACCGGTCCCGCAGATCGTGTACGGGGCGACGTCCACGGCCAGGCCGAACTCGTGGTCGTCGCGCGGGTCGAGGTCGAGCGAGATCGACGGTCCGCTCCCGAGCCACCGCGCGAGACGGCCCCGCCGGGCGTGCCGCAGCTCGTCCATCGCCCGCACGGCCTGGACCACGTCCGAGGGCCATGGGTCGTCGGAGCTCAGGTCGACCTGGAGCGTCACGATCCGGTCGCGCAGCACGACGAGTGCCTCCCGGCACACGGCCTCGACGGTCACCGGGGCGGCACCGGTGACGATCGTGCACGACACACCCGTCGTCCTTGTCAGCGGCATGGGGCGTCCTCCGTCGGGCGATCGGACCGACGCGACCTCTGCGCACGTGCGGTGCGGACACCGTAGTCCCCGGCGACCTGTGGACGGCGGTTCGACGGTGTGGGACGCACCTCGTAGATTCCTCGTAGCGCTCGGCCGACCGGCAGGGTGCGACGACCGGTCCGCCACCACCGACAGGGGTCCTCTTGCTGCACGTGCACCGCTCCGAGCGTGCCGAGGCGCTCGTGGCGCCGCTCGCCGCCGTGCTCGCCGAGGCGCCGGAGGACCCGTTCACGCCCGACGTCGTGGCGGTCCCGACGCGCGGTGTCGAGCGGTGGCTCGCGCAGCGGCTCTCGCACCACCTGGGTGCGGGCGAGACGTCGGGCGTCTGCGCGAACGTGGACTTCCGTGGGCCGCGCCGGCTCGTGGAGCAGGTCGTCGCGGACCTCACCGACCTCGACCCCGACGACGACCCCTGGCGGCCCGAGCGCCTCGCCTGGTCCGTGCTCGAGGTGCTCGACGCGCACCTCACCGAGCCGTGGGCGGCGCCGCTCGCGCGGTACGTCGGTGAACCGGGCGACGAGGTGCGCCGGGGCCGGCGGCTCACGCTCGCGCGCCGGCTCGCGGACCTGCTCGTCGACTACGCGCGGCAGCGTCCCGAGGTCGTGCTCGCGTGGTCGGCCACGTCGCCGGTCGACGAGAGCGACGGCACCCCGGACGACCTCGCGTGGCAGCCCGAGCTCTGGCGGCGCCTCGTCGACCGCGTCCCGGCCACGGACCCGGCACGGCGCGTGGAGGAGGCGGTCACCGCGCTGCGCGCGGACCCCGCCGCCGTGGACCTCCCGCCGCGGCTGTCCGTGTTCGGCCCGACGCGGCTGCCCGAGGACGAGCTCCGCGTCCTGCGTGCGCTCGCCGAGCACCGCGACGTCCACCTGTGGCTCGTGCACCCCTCGCCCGCGCTGTGGGACAAGGTCGCGGCGTACGACGGCGGCCCCGCCACGAGCGACGACCTCGCCGACGACGCCACCCCTGACGACGCGGGCGCCCGACGTCGCGCGGACCTGCCCACGCTCGCCCGGCACCCGTTCCTCGCGTCGACTGGTCGCGACGCGGTCGAGCTGCAGCTCCGGCTCGCCGGGGGCGGCGCGGTGCACGAGACCCGCCACGAGGCCGCGCCCACGCCGCCGACGCTGCTCGGCGCGCTGCAGGGCGCCCTCCGCACGGACACGCCGGACGGGACCCACGTCGTCGACCCCGCCGACCGGTCGGTCCAGGTGCTCGCGTGCCACGGCCGGGCGCGGCAGGTCGAGGTGCTGCGGGAGACGCTCGTCGGGCTGTTCTCGGCCGACCCGACGCTCCAGGCGCGCGACGTCATCGTGCTGTGCCCGGACGTCGAGACGTTCGCACCGCTCGTCACGGCGACGTTCGGCGCGGTCCCCGAGCTCGGTGAGGACGCGCACCCGGGCCAGCGCCTGCGGGTCAGCCTCGCCGACCGCGGCGCCGGGACGACCAACCCCGTGCTCGCGCTGCTCGCCACGCTGCTGCGCCTCGCCGACGGCCGGGTCACGGCGTCGGAGGTGCTCGACCTCGCCGCGAGCGCGCCGGTCCGCCGCCGGTTCCGGTTCTCCGACGACGACGTGGACCGCCTGCGCCAGTGGGCCGTCGAGGCGGGCGTGCACTGGGGCGAGGACGGCGAGCGGCGCGCGCGGTTCGGGATCGACGGGCACGTGCGGCAGGGCACGTGGGACGCGGCGCTCGACCGCCTCCTGCTCGGCGCGGCGATGGCCGACGAGGACGCGCGGTTCGTCGGGCCGGCGCTGCCGCTCGACGACGTCGGCTCGACCGACGTGGACCTCGCGGGCCGCCTCGCCGAACTCGTCGCGCGGCTGACGGAGACGCTGCGCGCGCTCGACGGGGTGCACCCGCTCGCGCACTGGCTCGACGCGCTCGACCGCGCGCTCACGCTGCTCGCCGAGGCACCGCCCACGGAGGCGTGGCAGATCGGCTCCGCCCGCCGTGTGCTGGGCGACGTGCGCGCGGCAGGCGCGGCGCACGGCAGGGTCGCGCTGCGGCTCGCGGACGTGCGCGCGCTGCTCGACGACCGCCTCGCGGGACGGCCGACCCGCGCCGGGTTCCGCACGGGCGCGCTCACCGTGTGCTCGCTCGAGCCGATGCGCTCGGTGCCGCACCGGGTCGTGTGCCTCCTGGGCCTCGACGACGGCGTGTTCCCCCGCACCGCGGCGCCCGCGGGCGACGACCTGCTCGCGCGGCACCCGGAGATCGGCGAGCGCGACGCGCGCAGCGAGGACCGGCAGATCTTCCTCGACGCCGTCGCCGCGGCGGGCGACCACCTCGTCGTCGTGCACACGGGTGCCGACGAACGCACGGGTGCCGTCCGCACGCCGGCTGTCCCCGTCGCGGAGCTGCTCGACGCGCTCGACCGCGTGGCGACGACCGTCGACGGCCGCCCGGCGCGCGAGCACGTGGTCGTGCAGCACCCGCTCCAGACCGTGGACGAGCGCAACTTCGTCCCGGGCGCCCTGGGCGTGCCCGGGCCGTTCAGCCACGACGCCGCCGCGCTCGCCGGGGCCCGCGCCCTGCACCGCGAGCGCCGGCCCGTCGGGGCGCTCGTCGGCGCACCGCTCGACCTCCCCGCGGATGCCGCAGGCGGCGCCGGGTCGCCGGGCGCGCCGGCCGACGTCGAGCTCGACGACCTGGTCCGACTGCTGGAGAACGCGCCCCGCTGGTTCGCCCAGCACACGCTCGACGTCGGCCTCGTGCTGGAGGAGGACGACGTCGAGGACCGCCTCCCGCTCGCGCTCACCGGGCTCTCCGGCTGGGGCGTGGGCGACCGCGTGCTGCGGGCCGCGCTCTCCGGCGTCGACCCGAACCGGGCGATGCAGGCCGAGTGGCGGCGGGGCCAGGTCCCGCCGCGCGAGCTGGGGCGCTCGGCGTTGCAGGAGGTGGTCCGGGCCGTCGGCCCGCTGCGCGTCACCGCCGTGGAGGCCGCGCGCGAGGCCGACCTCGCCGCCGGGCGCCCGGTGAGCCAGGACGTCCTGAGCTCGGCCGAGACGGTCGACGTCCGCGCCGCGCTGCCCGACGGCCGCACCCTCGTCGGGAGCGTCCCCGGCGTGCACGGCGCGCGCGTCGTCCGCACCGAGTACTCCCGCCTCGGGCCAAAGCACCGGCTGCGCGCGTGGGTCCAGGCGCTCGCGCTCACGGCGAGCGACCCGGGGCGCCCGTGGGACGCCGTCGCGATCGGTCGCTCGTCCCGGGGGCCGGGCGTCGCCTGGTCGACGCTCACGCCGCCGGACCGGGACACGGCGGTGCGGGTCCTCGCCGACCTCGTGGCGCTGCGCGACGAGGCGGCGCGCGAGCCGCTGCCGGTGCTCCCCGAGGTGTCGCTGCGCTACACCGAGGAACGGAGCACGAGCGACGCGCGCGACGCCCTGATGCGCGCCGGCTGGGCGTGGAACAAGGGCTTCGAGCGCAAGGACCCGTACGTCGTCCTCGCGTGGGGCCAGGACCCCGCCCTCCCCGACGTCGCGGGGCTCGCCACCACGGCCGACCTGGGCCGATTCCCCGACGACCCGACCCGCCTCGGTGCGCTCGCGCGCCGCGTGTGGGAGCCCCTGCTGGAGAACGAGCTGCGAGGTGCCCGGTGAACGGCGCGACGTCCCGGACCGCGACAGACGGTGCCGCCCCGCACGGCGACGTGGCGAGGAGCAGCACCCCTCGGCGCTTCGACCCGTTCGGCGACCTGCCGAGCGGGACGGTCGTGCTCGAGGCGAGCGCCGGCACGGGCAAGACCCACACGATCGCGACCCTCACGACGAGGTACGTCGCCGAGGGCGTGGCCGCCCTCCCGGAGATCATGCTCGTGACCTTCGGCCGCGCCGCGACGTCGGAGCTGCGCGACCGCGTCCGCGAGCGCCTCGTCGCGACCGAGCGCGCGCTGCGCGGGCCAGCTCCCGCGGACGACCCGGAGCCCCTCGTCGCGTTCCTCGCCGCGGTCGACGACGACGAGCTCGCCCGTCGCCGCGAGCGCCTGCGCGTCGCGCTGTCCCAGCTCGACGCCGCGACCATCACGACGACGCACGGCTTCTGCCAGCAGATGCTCACCGCGCTGGGGACGGCGGCGGACGTCGACCTCGCGACGAGCTTCCTTCCCGATGTCGCCGACCTCGTCGAGGAGGTCACGGACGACCTGTACGTGCGGAGGTTCGCGGACGAGCCGGAGCCGATCCTGTCGCCGCGCGACGTGCGCGACGTCGCCCGGGCGGCGGTGAGCGACCACGGGGCGGTGGTCGCGCCGTCGGACGCGGCCGAGGGGTCGGTGGCCGCGGCGCGGTACGAGGCCGCGGTCGCCGCGCGCCGCGAGGTCGAGGCGCGCAAGCGCGCGATGCACCTGCTCGACTACGACGACCTGCTCGTGCTGCTGCGCCGCGCGCTGACGGACCCGGAGCACGGCGCGACAGCGGCGCGGCGGGTCCGGTCGCGGTTCCGCGTCGTCATGGTGGACGAGTTCCAGGACACCGACCCCGAGCAGTGGGAGATCCTGCGCACGGCGTTCCACGGGCATCCCGAGGAGTGCCGCACGCTGGTGCTCATCGGCGATCCCAAGCAGGCGATCTACGCCTTCCGCGGCGCGGACGTCGTGACGTACCTGCGCGCGGTCGAGGACGCGGCGGACACCGCGACGCTCAGCACGAGCTGGCGCAGCGACGGCCCCCTCCTCACGGGCCTGCACGCGCTCCTGGGCGAGACCGCGCTCGGCGACCCGCGCATCGTGGTCCGGCCCGTCGACGCGGCCCACCCCGAGCCGCGCTTCTCCGGCGGCGCGCCGGTGCGGCTGCGACAGGTCACGCGGCGCGCCTACCGCCTCGGGGGGTCGTCGGCGCCGTCGGCGCCCGACGCGCGCAGCCTGCTCGCGCAGGACGTGGCGGCGGACGTCGCGGGCCGCCTTGGGACTGCGGACGGCGGCGGCGACCGCGTGCGCGACGACGGGCTCGTGGCAGCGGGCGACGACGCGGGCGGCGTCACTGGACGGTGGCGGCCGCTCGAGCCGCGCGACGTCGCGGTGCTCACCCGGACGAACGCGCAGGCCGAGGCGGTGCGCTCCGCGCTCGTCGCGCTGGGCGTCCCCGCCGTGGTGTCGGGGCCGTCGAGCGTGTTCGGCTCGGCAGCGGCCCAGGACTGGCTCACCCTGCTCGCCGCGCTGGAGCAGCCCGGCCTGCACCGCCGCGCGACGGCGCTCGCCCTCACGCCGTTCGTGGGCTGGGACGCGCAGCGGCTCGCGACGGCCGGGGACACGGACCACGACGAGCTCGGCGACACCGTCCGCGCCTGGGCGCGCCTGCTCGCGGACCGGGGCGTCGCCGCCGTCGCGGAGGTCGCGGCCCGGCGGGGCGCGACGGCGCGGGTCATGGCCCGGGCCGACGGCGAGCGCTACCTCACCGACCTGCGGCACGTTACGCAGGCCCTGCACGAGGCCGCGGTCACCGAGGGCCTCGGCACGGCCGCGCTCACCGCGTGGCTGCGCGCCCGGATCGCCGAGGTCGGCGCGGTGTTCACCGACGAGCGGACCCGCCGCCTCGAGACGGACGCCGCGGCCGTGCAGGTCGTCACCGTCCACGCCGCGAAGGGCCTGGAGTTCGGCGTCGTCTACGTCCCGTTCGGCTGGGAGCGGTTCGAGTCGGACGACCAGGAGCTGTTCGCGTTCCACGACGACCACGGGCAGCGCGTCCTGCACCTGGGCGGGGTCGGCTCCCCCGGGTTCGTCGACGCCAAGGCGCGCTGGCGCGACGAGGAGCTGGGCGAGGACCTGCGCCTGCTGTACGTCGCGCTCACGCGCGCCCGGCACCAGGTCGTCGTGCACTGGACCCCCACCAAGCGCAGCACCGGGTCCGGGCCGCTCACGCGGCTGCTCCTCGCGGACCGGATGCTCGGCGGCGAGCCCGGCCGCCACGCCCGGCCCGACGCGATGCGCGACGACGCCGCCCGGTCCGCGTTCGAGGCGGTCGCCGCGCGCTCGGGCGGGACGGTCGTCGTCGAGCAGGTCGAGAGCCGGCCGAAGGGCGCCCGCTGGTCTCCCGGGCGCCGCACCGCCTCGGACCTCGCGCTCGCGACCACCGCGCACCTTCCGGACCGCGAGTGGCGCCGCGCGTCGTACTCGGCGCTCACGGCGGCGGCGCACCACGGGCCGGTCGGCGGGATCGAGAGCGAGCCCGAGGACCCGGGCATCCAGGACGAGCCGGAGGAGTCGCCGGACGCCGACGTGACCGGTGCCGCGCCGGCCGGGGTGCCGACCGGAGCGCCGGCCATCCGTCCTGGCGCCGACGTCCCCTCGCCCTACGAGGGGCAGCCCGGCGGCACCGCGTTCGGCACCCTGGTGCACGAGATCCTCGAGTACGTCGACACGGCCGCCGACGACCTCGACGCAGAGGTCCGCGCCCGCTGCGCGCAGGCGGCGACGGTCCGTGTTCCCGGCGTGGAGCCCGTGTCGCTCGCCGCGGCGCTGGGCCTGTCGCTGCGCACCCCGCTCGGACCGATCGCGGGTGGGCTCACCCTCGCGGACGTCGACCCGCGCGACCGGCTGCCCGAGCTCGAGTTCGAGCTCCCGCTCGCGGGCGGCGACGAGACCGAGGGCGTCCGGCCCTCGACGCTGCGCGACCTCGCCGACGTCCTGCGCGCCCACCTGCCCGCCGACGACGCGTTCGCCCGCTACCCCGACCTGCTCGCGGCGCTGGCCGACGAGAGCGAGAGCGGGACGGCGGGCGGTGCCGGCGGGGTCCCGCTGCGCGGGTACCTCACGGGGTCGATCGACGCGGTGCTGCGCGTGCCCGTCGCGAGGCCCGACGGTCGTCCCGACCCCTCCGGCCGGCGGCGGTACCTCGTCGTCGACTACAAGACGAACCGCGTCGGCCCGCCCGGCGTGCCGCTCGCCGTCGGCGACTACCACCCGGACGCGACGCGCGACGCGATGCTCGCCTCGCACTACCCCCTCCAGCTCGTGCTCTACCTCGTCGCGCTGCACCGCTACCTGCGCTGGCGCGTGCGCGGATACGACCCCGACCGCGACCTCGCGGGCGGCGCCTACCTGTTCGTGCGCGGCATGGCCGGCCCCGACACCCCGACCGGTCCCGACGGCGCGCCGTACGGCGTCGTCGCCTGGACGCCGCCGCCAGGGCTCGTCGTCGCCCTGTCCGCCCTGCTCGACGGAGGTCGCGCATGACCACGGCCCCTCTCGGCGCGACCGTGCCCGCTGCGCCGCCGACTCCCCTCGTGGACGAGGGCGACCCGCGCCTCGCCGTCGGGGTGCCTGCACGGCTCGGCGCGTTCAACGCCGCGCGCGTCGTCTCCGCGGCCGACCTCCGCGTCGCGCTGCGGCTCGGTCGGCTCACGGGCGAGCACGACGACCAGGTGCTGCTCGCGGTCGCGCTCGCCGTTCGCGCGGTGCGCAGCGGGTCGGTGTGCGTGCGCCTCGACGACCTCGGCTCGCTCGAGCTGCCCGAGGACGAGGAGGCGGCGCGCACCGACGCCACGGACCTGCCCTGGCCGGACCGGACCGCGTGGGCGTCAGCGGTCGCGCGCAGCCCCCTCGTCGCGGCGGGCGTCGACGGGCCGGACGACCGTCCCGCACGCTGGGTGGGAGGCGCTCTCTACCTCGACCGGTACTGGCGCGACGAGCTCGCGGTCCGGCACGACGTCGACGGCCGGCTCGCCGCGGACGACCTGCCCGCCGACCCCGACCGCCTCGACGGCGCGCTGTCCCGCCTCTTCCCCGCTGCGGACGACACCCGGCAGCGGCTCGCTGCCGCGCACGCCGCGACGCGCCGGCTCACCGTGCTCACGGGTGGCCCGGGCACGGGCAAGACGACGACGGTCGCGCGGCTGCTCGCCGTCCTGCACGACGCCGCGCGGCCTGCCGCCGCCACCGCGTCGCCCGCCCCTGCCACCACGCCTGGTCCGGACGCGTCGCTCACGCGGGACGTCGGCCTGCGCGTGGCGCTCGCCGCGCCCACGGGCAAGGCGGCCGCGCGCCTGCAGGAGGCCGTGCGCGAGGTCGTGGCCGGGTTCCCGGACCCGGCCGACCGCGAGCGCGTCGGCGCCCCCGTCGCGACGACGCTGCACCGCCTGCTCGGCTACCGGCCGGGCAGCAGCACCCGGTTCCGGCACGACGCGCACCACCACCTGCCGCACGACGTGGTGGTCGTGGACGAGACGTCGATGGTCGCGCTGCCGCTCATGGCGCGGCTGCTCGAGGCGTTGCGGCCCGACGCACGGCTCGTGCTCGTCGGCGACCCCGACCAGCTCGCGTCCGTGGAGGCCGGTGCTGTGCTCGGAGACCTCGTGCACCGGGAGCCGGTCGCCCCGCCCGCGACGTCGGCCGTCGTGGTCGCGACGGCCGACGTCGCGCTCGCCGCGTCCCCGCCGCCGGCCGACGGCGAGGTGGACGACCGCGCTGTGCTGGGCAACGGCGTCGTGCGGCTGCGCACCGTCCACCGCCAGGACCGCGACTCCGAGATCCTGCCGCTCGCGGCCGCGATCAGGACCGGGGACGCGGAGGCGACGCTCGCGCTCCTGCGCGCCGGCCACGGCTCGGTGGAGTTCCTCGAGACGCCCGACGACGTCCCGGACGACGCGGTGCTCGCCACCGTGCGCGTCGACGCCGTCACGGCGGGCACGGCGCTCGTCGAGGCGGCCCGCGCGGGCGACGCCACCGCGGCCCTGGACGCCCTCGCCCGGCACCGGGTCATGGTCGCGCACCGGCGCGGCCCCGCGGGTCGGGGCCGGTGGGCGGCGCAGGTCGAGGCGTGGGTCGAGGAGGCGACGGGCCACCACGCGACCGACACGCCGTGGGTCGCCGGCCGCCCGCTCCTCGTCACGACGAACGACGCCGAGGTGGGTCTCTACAACGGCGACACCGGCGTGCTCGTCGCGGAACCCGGGGGCGCCGGCGTCGTCGCCGTGTTCGGCGACCCGCGCGCCCCGCTCCGGGTGCGCACCCACCGCCTCCCGCCGGTCGAGACCGTGCACGCCATGACGGTCCACCGCGCGCAGGGCAGCCAGTTCGACCGTGTCACGCTCGTCCTGCCGCCCGCCACGTCGCCGCTGCTCACGCGCGAGCTGCTCTACACGGCGGTGACGCGCGCGCAGACGTTCGTGCGCGTCGTCGGCTCCGAGGACGCCGTCCGCACCGCGGTGAGGAGCCCGGTCCACCGGGCGAGCGGGCTGCGCACACCGCTGCCCGGCGGTCAGTCCTCCGCGCGCTCCGCCTGATCCTTCGCCCGCAGCTCCTTCATTCGGGTCCAGGGCACGAACACGATCCAGGCGACGGACGCGATCGCGGCGCCAATGATCATCGAGGGGACGTCCATGACGACCATCCTGGCAGGCTGCCCCGGTCTCCCGGGGGAATGAGGCTCGGGGGTCGCCGGTTGGCACCAGGGTGAGCACCCAGACCCCCCGCCTGTCCGTCCTCGACCTCGTGCCCGTCCGCTCGGGCCAGTCCAGCACCCAGGCGGTGCGGGCGTCGCTCGACCTGGTCCGCCTCGCGGACCGGCTCGGGTACGAGCGGTACTGGTTCGCCGAGCACCACAACATGCCGGCGGTCGCGGCGTCGACGCCGCCCGTGATGATCGCCGCGGCGGCCTCGGTGACGGACCGCATCCGCGTCGGGTCGGGCGGGGTCATGCTCCCCAACCACGCGCCGCTCGTCGTCGCGGAGCAGTTCGCGGCGCTCGAGGCGATCGCGCCCGGGCGCGTCGACCTGGGGATCGGCCGCGCGCCGGGCTCCGACCCCGTCGTCACGCAGCTCCTGCGGATCACCGGCCCGACGGCCGACGTCGACCGCTTCCCACAGCACGTGACCGACATCCTCGCGCTCATGAGCCCGCAGGGCGCGACGCTGCGCCTCACGAGCGGCCAGGTCTACGACGTGCACGCCACGCCCGCCGCCGACGCCGCACCGACCGTCTGGCTCCTCGGGTCGAGCGACTACTCCGCGCGCCTCGCGGCCGAGCTCGGGCTGCCGTACGTGTTCGCGAACCACTTCTCCGGCCAGGGCATCGACGAGATCCTGGCCCTGTATCGCGAGGGCTACCGCCCGAGCGAGGCGTTCCCCGAGCCGCGCACGTTCCTCACGCTCAACGCCGTCGTCGCCGAGACGGAGGAGGAGGCGCGTGCCCGCGCGCTCCCGCAGGCGCGCATGATGGCCCGGCTGCGCACCGGCCAGGCGCTCACCGCGCTGGAGACCGTCGAGGAGGCCCAGGCGGCGCCTCTCGACGGCACGGCCGGGCAGATGGTCGAGGACAGCCTGCGACGCTGGGCCGTCGGGACGCCGGACGACGCCGCGGCCGAGGTCCGCCGGCTCGCCGAGCGCCACGGCGTCGACGAGGTGATGGTCGTCCCCGTCGCCGCGTCGCGCGCCGACGAGGCGCTGGACTCCACGCCGGGCCGCGCCCGCACGCTCGAGCTCCTCGCGGACGCCCTCGCCGCCTGACGCCCGCCCTGCCGCCGCTCCCCGCCGACGTAGTCGGCGGGAGGCGGTAGCGTCGCGCGCATGACGACGACGTATGACGACGCGTCCTGGCACTCCGAGGGCGAGGGCTACCCGCCCGAGGCCGGCCCCGCGGCGGGCGCGACGCACATCGGCATGTTCCTCGCCTGGGCGGTGCTCGGCGGGCACGTCTCCGAGGCGCTCGCCGAGGACGCCGCGGACCAGCTCGCCGCGCTGCGCGACCGGGCGGCGACGCCCGGCGCGTTCGTGCTCGACGCCTGCGACGGCAGGCTCGTCGACGAGGACCTCGACGACGTCGCCGCGGCGTTCGCGAGCGCGTACTACGCGGGCGACGAGGAGGACGAGGACGGCGGCGGCCTCTACCTGGAGGACTACGTCGACGCGGTGAGCCCCGACGACGGCGAGCCCGAGGACGTGTACCGCGTGCCGGACACGTGGGAGACGTACGACCTCGTCGGCCCGTTGATCGACGCCCGCTTCTCCCAGTGGGACGACGAGGGCCGCCCGACGGTCCTGCGGCACCGCGCCTGAGCCGGCCCGCGATGACCGTGCCCACACCCGTCACCCGGCTCGCCGCGGTGCTGCGCGCCGACAACCCGGGCCCGATGACGCTCGACGGCACGCGCTCGTACGTGCTCCGCGCGCCGGGTTCGGCGACGTGCGTGGTCGTGGACCCGGGGCCCGACGACGCCGCACACCTCGACGCGCTCGCTGCGGCCGGTGACGTCGAGCTCGTGCTCGTCACGCACCGCCACGCCGACCACACGGCCGGCGCCCCCGGGCTGCAGGAGCGGACCGGCGCGCCGGTGCGCGCCGCGGACCCGGCACACTGCCACGGCGGCGAGCCGCTGCGCGACGGCGAGGTGATCGAGGCGGCGGGGCTGCGCGTCGTCGTCCTCGCCGCCCCGGGCCACACCGCCGACTCGGTCTGCCTCGTGCTGCCCGACGACGGCCCGGTCGCCTCGACCAGCGATCTCGCCGGGGGCGCCACGCGCCCGGGCGACGCCACTTCCGGGGACGGGACCGCGGGCGGCGCGACTTCCGGCGGCGGGACTCCGGGCGACACCCGGTCGGGTGACGCCGCGACCGCCGGCGCGGGGGCGCCGTCGGGCACGACCGTCCTCACCGGGGACACCGTGCTCGGGACCGGCACGACGGTGATCGCGCAGCCCGACGGCTCGCTCGGCGCGTACCTCGCGAGCCTCGACGCGATCGAGGCCGTCGCCTCCGCGGGCCCTGCCCCGGCGACGGGGCTCCCGGGCCACGGGCCGGTCGTCGAGGACCTCGCGGGACGGGTGCGCGCGTACCGCGAGCACCGGCTCGACCGCCTCGCCCAGGTCCGGGCGGCGCTCGACGCGCTCGGGCTGACCGCGGGTGCGCACGACGCGGTGGAGCGGGTGGTCGCGCGCGTCTACGCCGATGTCGACCCATCGGTCCTCGGCGCGGCGCGCCAGTCCGTCGCGGCGCAGCTCGCGTTCCTCGCGCGGGCCGACGATGAGGCACGGCGACCTGTCCGCGGGAGGTCGCGTGCGCGCCGGCACGACGGCTGAGTGTCGGTGGCGCCCGGCACGATGAGGGGATGACGACACCACGGCTCGGTATCGCGTTCGTCCCGACCCACGCGCCGGAGAGCCTGCGGCGGCTCGCCACGACCGCGGAGGAGGCGGGCCTCGACGACCTCTGGGTGTGGGAGGACTGCTTCAAGCAGTCGGGCCTCGCGTCGGCGGCCGCAGCGCTCGCCTGGACCGAGCGCGTGCGCGTCGGCATCGGGTTGATGCCCGCCCCGCTGCGCAGCACGGCGGTCACGGCGATGGAGGTCGCGACGCTCGCTCGGATGTTCCCCGGCCGGCTCGTCGCGGGCGTGGGCCACGGCGTGCAGGAGTGGATGGGGCAGGCGGGGGTCCGTGTCGCGTCGCCGCTGACGCTGCTGCGCGAGCACACCACCGCGCTGCGGAGCCTGCTCGCGGGCGAGGAGGTCACGACGGCGGGTCGGTACGTCACGCTCGACGCCGTGCGGCTCGACTGGCCTCCCGCGGAGCCCGTCCCGCTGTGGCTCGGCGGCGTCGGCCCCCGGTCGCTCGCGCTGGCGGGCGAGCTGGGCGACGGCCTGATCCTGGCGAACGCGCTCACCGCGGACGACGTGCGGGACGCGGCCGGGGCGGCGCGCGCCGGTGGGGACGTGAGCCCGACGGGTGACGGCTTCGACGTCCACGCGACGCTCATCGCGGCGACCGGGCCGGACGCGCAGGAGCGCGTGGACCGCGAGGTGCCGCTGTGGGGCAAGGAG
This sequence comes from Cellulosimicrobium sp. E-16, assembly GCF_049913115.1. NCBI lineage: Bacteria > Bacillati > Actinomycetota > Actinomycetes > Micrococcales > Promicromonosporaceae > Cellulosimicrobium > Cellulosimicrobium sp. E-16. Next base: position 689,633 of record NZ_CP183974.1, on the reverse strand, counting down.
GCGGGTCAGGGCATCGGCGCGGGCGGGGACGCCGCGATGATCGCGTCGGCCGTCCAGGCGCTGGCCGACGCCGGTGCGACGGCCGTCGCGGTCCAGCCGACCGCGGACGAGCCGGACGTCGAGGGGTTCGTCCGCTTCCTGGGACGGGAGGTCGCGCCGCTGCTCAGCGGCCGCTGACGCGCACGGCGTCCGCGGACCCCTCGGTGCGCTGACGCTCGCGTAGCCCGTGCACCAGGGCGACGACGGCGCACACGAGCGCGACGGCGCCGACGGCGAGCGCGAGGCGCACCGGGAAGGCGGCGTAGAGGTCGGACACCTCGCCGACCGGGAGCCCCCACTCGAGCGCCGTCTCGCGTAGCTCGCCCGCGAGCACGCCGACCCGGCCGGGCACCCGTGACGCGACCGCGGCGACCCAGCCGAGAAGCTCGAGGATCACGGAGGCCGCGGAATAGGCACCGGTCGCGAGGGGGATCACGGAGACACCCTAGCGGGACCGGACACCGCGGGCATATCCGGCACACCCCGGAGATGACCCTGGCGCGGCCCTCAGACCAGCGGCTTCGCGAAGCAGAGCGCCACGTGGTTGTCGCCGACGTACGGCGGGAACTGCGCGACGGCGCGGTACCCGAGCGAGCGGTAGAGCGCGATCGCGCCCGGCTGCCGGATGCCCGTCTCCAGCAGCAGGGTGGACACCCCGCGCTCGCGGGCGACGACCTCCAGGGCGTCGAGCAGCCGGCGCGCGATCCCGGTCCGACGCGCGCGCTTGCGCACGAAGACCTTCTTCACCTCGAGCGCGTCCGCGGGCGCCCCGGGTGCAGGGCGGCGCAGCGACGCGCACCCGACGGCCTCGCCGTCCCGGTATGCGACGAGGGTCGCCACGACGTCGGCACCCACGCGGGCGTCGACGGCGTCGAACCCTCCGGCGGCGTCGAACCCGGCGAACAGCTCGGGGTAGAGCACCGCCGAGGACGTCTCGTGCATCTCCCGCCGCAGCGCCGCCGCGTCCGGGTCGTCCCACGGGACGGCGCGGACCTCCACGACCCCACTGGCCAGGACGGTCGCGGTCGACCGCACGCCGCGCGCACCGAGCCCGCCGCCCGTCGCCGACGTCGCGTCCACGGCGTCGGTGCCGACGCCCGCGTCGCGCGCCGTCCCCAGGTCGAGCGCGAAGCAGCGCGAGAGCGGGTGCCCCGCGTAGTGGCCGTACGACTCGATCGGGACGTAGCCGAGCGAGAGGTACAGGTCGATCGACTCGGGCTGGAGGGTCCCGGTCTCCAGGACCAGGCGCTCGAGCCCGGCCTCGACCGCGTGCCGGTGCGCGGCCCGCATCGCCGTGCGCGCGTGCCCGCGGCCCCGGTGGGCCGGCTCGACCCAGAGCCGCTTCACCTCGCCCGTCCGCGAGGGGTGTGTGCCGCCACGGCCGTCGGGCGTGCCCGACACGTCGCGCAGCGCGACGAACGCGACGGGCTCTCCGGCCGAGCGGACCACGACGTTCGCGATCGCGGCGTCGGGCACGAACGTGCCCGCGTCGGGCTCGCCATAGCGCACGGCGAGCTCCGCCTGCTGACGGGTGCGCAGGAGCTCGGCCGCGGCGTCGTCCCCGGGCACCGCCTCGACGGTGACGTGCGCGCCCAGGCGCGCGGCGTCGTCGGGCAGGACGCGCGGGAGCGAGCCCGTCACGCCGACCTCGTCATGCGCGGACGAGCGCGCCCAGGACCGACGTGAAGAAGCCGAGCCCGTCGGTCCCCGCGCGCGGGCCCCCCTCGTTCGCCGGGCCGAAGCCCGCCTCGACGGCGTGCTCGGGGTGGGGCATGAGGCCGACGACGTTGCCCGCGGCGTTCGTGATGCCCGCGATGCCCCGGCGCGACCCGTTCGGGTTCCAGCCGTCGTAGCGGAAGACGACGCGGCCCTCCGCCTCGAGCTCGTCGAGCGTGCGGTCGTCCGCGACGAACTGGCCGTCCTGGTTCTTCAGCGGGATCGTGATGCGCTGGCCGGCCGTGTAGTCGCGCGTCCAGGCCGTGTCCGCGTTCTCGACCACGAGCACCTGCTCGCGGCAGATGAAGTGCAGGTGGTCGTTCTTGACCATCGAGCCGGGCAGCAGGTGAGCCTCGGTGAGGACCTGGAAGCCGTTGCAGATGCCCAGGACGGGCAGGCCGCCCGCCGCCGCGTCGACGATCGACTCCATGACGGGCGCGAAGCGGCTGATCGCGCCCGCGCGCAGGTAGTCGCCGTAGGAGAAGCCACCGGGCAGGACGACGGCGTCGACACCGTGCAGGTCGGCGTCCGCGTGCCACAGCGACACGGCCTCACCGCCCGCGAGTCGCACCGCGCGCGCCGCGTCGCGGTCGTCGAGCGTGCCGGGGAACGTGACGACGCCGATCCGCGCCGTCGCGAGCGTCGCGCCGGACATCAGGCGAGCCCCTCGGACGTGATCGTCGCGGCCGCGTCCGCCTCGATGTCCGCGACGCGCACGACGTCCTCGATGACCGGGTTCGACAGGACCTTGACCGCGGCCTCCTCGGCGGCGGCAAGGATCTCCGGCGTGACCGGGCCGTCGACCTCGAGCTCGAACCGCTTGCCCTGGCGCACGGACGTGAACTGGGTGAAACCGAGGCGCGGCAGCGCCCCGACGACGGCCTTGCCCTGCGGGTCCAGGATCTCGGGCTTGGGCATGACCTCGACGACGACGCGTCCCACGGGGGCTCCTTGGCGAGAGAGTTCGGGAGAGCCGGGGCTCCGGGATCCCGCCCACGTCACGGCCGTCGAGGACGGTCGGTGGGACGGGGCGAGCGGGAGCCGACGGCGGGATTCCGCGGCCAGTCTACCGGGCCCGCACGACCGTCCCGCCGGGCGTCCGCACCCTGGCCCGACGGCGCGGCGCCGGCTCAGGCACCGGCCGCGCGCGGCGGGTCCGTCGGGGTGTCCACGGGGATGTTGCCGTCGAGCACGTGCTTGCGCCACGCGCGCGCGACGTGCGAACGGCGGAAGAGCAGCCCCCCGCCGAGGAACGTCCCGCACCACAGGAGGATCAGCCACAGGTCGGGCCTGGTGACGTCGTCCGAGAACAGGACCTGCGCCAGCACCGGCCAGCCGTAGAAGATCGCGAGAGCGGTCCCGAGCCCCGTCATGGTCACGCGCCACGGGTAGAGCGCCCCGTGGATGTCGTCGGCCACCCACCACCAGTAGCGTGCGGGCAGCCGAGCGTCGAACAGCCGGTACAGCAGCCAGCGGCCGAGCCGCGGGTGCTCGCGCCACCGCAGCCCCCAGCCCGCGCGCACCAGCCCCCACGCCTCGCGCGCGCCGATGCCGTGCGGCGCCCCGGTGTCGTCGGGTGCGGGCGCGAGGTCGAGCAGCACCGCGAGAGCCTCCTCACCGTGCAGGCGGCGCCATCGCGGCGGGTAGGCGCGGAGCCAGAACCGGGCGGACCGCTCGTACAGGTCCGCGCCGCCCGCGCTCACGCGCTACTCCCCGCGAGGCCGTCGGCGGTGCCTGCCGTGCCGTGGCGCTCCAGGGACCGCCGTGCGCGCTCGGCGAGCTCGGCGAGGCGGAGGGTCTCGGCCCGAGCCGCGCGGCGCCCGTCGTCGGTGGCGCGGTAGTAACGCCGCAGGCGGCCGTCGACGACCTCCTCGCCGGTCGGCTCGACGAGCCCGGCGGCGACGAGGCGGTCGAGGTTGCCGTAGAGCGTGCCGGCCCCGAGCCGGGTGCGGCCGTCGGAGAGCTCGCGCACCGCCTGGATCACCGCGTACCCGTGCCGCGGCTCTGCGCTCAGCGAGAGCAGCACGAGGTACGCCTGCTCGGTCATGCGGAACGCGGGAGGACTCGGTGCCATGACCGATATATATCGGATGACGACCTATCACGCCAGCCCTCGACGCGTGTCAGAGGGTGCCGCTAGAGTCGAACACGTGTTCGAGACGCACGCTCGGGCACGGTGCGAGGGCGGGGTCCTGCCCCTTCCCCGCCCTCGCACGAACCACGGCTCCACGACGCAGGGAGGTCCGCATGGCAGCACCGCTCGCCCCCGCCGCGGAGCGCGGCAGGGCACGACCGTCGCCGCAGACGGTCGCGCGCGTCCTCACGCGCGACGAGACCTGCGTGTTCCCCGGCTGCCGCGTCCCGGCGTTCCGTTGCGACCTCGACCACGTCGTGGCCCCGCGACCGGGCGCGGACGACGACGCCGCGGCCGCCGCGCAGGAGGCCGACAACCTCGTCGCGCTCTGCCGGCACCACCGGGTCGTCCGTGCACGCGACGGCTGGCGGCCCGCGCTGCTCGCCGACGGCTCGGTCCGGTGGACCGCGCCGAGCGGGCACACCTACGTGCGCCCGGGCGCCGCCCGGACCGCCTGAAGGCTCAGCCGAGCGTCGAGCCCGTGAGCCGCTCGTACGCCTCGAGGTACCGGGCGCGGGTGCGCGTGACGACGTCGGCGGGGATCGACGGCGGCGGGGTGTCCGACGCGCGGTCCCACCCGGACGCGGGCGACACGAGCCAGTCGCGCACGAACTGCTTGTCGTAGCTCGGCTGCGCGCGCCCCGGCTCCCACTGGTCGGCGGGCCAGAACCGCGACGAGTCGGGCGTGAGCACCTCGTCGCCGAGGACGGTCTGACCGGTGATCGGGTCCACGCCGAACTCGAGCTTGGTGTCCGCGAGGATCACGCCGCGCTCGCGCGCGACCTGCTCCGCGCGTGCGTAGACGGCGAGGGTGAGGTCCCGCAGGCGCGTGGCGTCGTCGAGGCCGATCTGCTCGGCGACCACGTCGAACGAGACGTTCTCGTCGTGCTCGCCCACGGCGGCCTTGGTCGCAGGCGTGAAGATCGGCTCGGGCAGGCGCGAGCCGTCGACCAGCCCGGTCGGCAGCGGCACGCCGCAGACCTCTCCCCCGGCGCGGTACTCGACGAGCCCCGAGCCGGTGAGGTATCCGCGCACGACGCACTCGACGGGGAACATGTCGAGGCGGCGGCAGATCATCGCGCGTCCGGCGACGACGTCGGGCACGAGGCCGTCGCCCGGCTCCGACGAGACCTCGGTCGACACCACGTGGTTCGGCACGAGGTCGGCGAGCTGCTCGAACCACCACAGGCTGAGCTGGGTGAGCACGACGCCCTTGTCCGGGATCCCTGGCGACAGCACGTGGTCGTACGCGCTGACCCGGTCGCTCGCCACGACGAGCACGACGTCACCGAGGGGGTGCACGCCGCCGACGGCGGGCAGGTCCGGCGCGTAGAGGTCGCGCACCTTGCCGGAGTACACGTGCGTCCAGCCGGGCAGGTCGAGCGCCGCGGTGTCGAGAGCGTCCACCTCGCCGAGCGAGAGGGCCGAGGCAGGGTCCTGAGGGGTGTCGGTCACGGCCCCTAGTCTCGCACCGCCCTCCGCAGGCGCGGCACCCGTGTCCGACGACCGGTCGGCCGGCCTGCCGGCCCGACATGCCGTACCGGCGGCCCGCGGCCCGACCCGGTGGCCCCTCGGGGGCAGCGCCGTGACGCCTCACCCGACGGCACGCGACCGCGACCGCCGCCGAGCCTGGGCGCGACGAATGTCGCCGAAGTCGCTACTGTGCCCACAGGACGGTCGTGGGAGCGCTCCCTCACCGTCGGGGGGCCTGCATCGGAGCGACCCCCCTCGGGGGCGCCCGCACCGCTGTCCCGGCCCTGCCGACGACGGCGGGCCGACATCCGCACCGAGGAGGCAACGATGCACCACGGCACGATGCACCATCGCCTGACAGCGCTAGCAACCGGAGTCGGCGTGATCGCCGCGAGCGTCGGGCTCGCGACGTCGGCAACCGCGAGCGCACCCTTCGCCGCACCGTCGACCATCGGGACCGAGACCCCGACGCTGCTCACCAGCCCCGTCCCCGGGCCCGACGACCTGTCCCCCGGCCAGCTCCGCGCGCTCGAGCGCGACCTGGGCCTCGACGCCGACGGTGTCGCCGAGCGGCTCGCGCTCGACGCCGCGACCGGTGTCGTCGAGCAGGCGCTGAGCGGCGGCCTGGGCTCGGCGTACGCCGGTACGTGGGTCGACGCCGACGCCGCGACGCCCGTCGTCGCCGTCACCGACCCGGCCGCCGTCCCGGAGGTCGAGGCGGCCGGCGCCGAGGCCGTCGTGGTCGAGCGCGGCCTCGGCGAGCTCGACGCCGTCGCCGCCGAGCTGGACCAGGCGTCGACGCCCGACGCCGTCCAGGCCTGGTACGTCGACGTCACGACGAACGAGGTCGTCGTGGAGTCGCTCGACCCCGCCGCGGCGGAGGCGTTCGTCGCGGCGTCGGGGGTCGACGCGGCAGCCGTCCGGACCGAGGTCGTCGAGGCGCCGTACGAGCTCACGGCGGACGTGCGCGGCGGCGACCGGTACATCACACGCGACCCCGGCGCGTCGTCGGGCTCGGCGTGCTCGATCGGCTTCGCCGTGCAGGGCGGCTTCGTCACGGCCGGGCACTGCGGTGCCGCGGGCAAGGAGGTCCTCACGGGGGGCTGGGCGCGCATGGGCACCGTCCAGGCGGCGTCGTTCCCCGGCCACGACTACGCCTGGGTGCGCGTCGACGCCGGGTTCTCCCCCGTCCCCCGCGTGAACAACTACGCGGGCGGCACGGTCGACGTCGCCGGGTCCGCCGAGGCGCCGGTGGGCGCGTCGGTCTGCCGGTCCGGCGCGACGACAGGCTGGCGCTGCGGCGTCATCGAGCAGAAGAACATCACCGTGAACTACGGCAACGGCGACATCCCCGGCCTCGTGCGCGGCAGCGCGTGCGCCGAGGGCGGCGACTCCGGCGGCTCCGTGATCTCGGGCAACCAGGCGCAGGGTGTCACCTCGGGCCGCATCAACGACTGCTCGAACGGCGGCAAGTTCATCTACCAGCCCGTGAACCCGATCCTCTCGGCGTACGGGCTGTCGCTCGTCACGACGGGCGGCGGGTCGGGCAGCGCGCTCGTCGGGCTCGCGGGCAAGTGCATCGACGTGCCGAGCTCGGACTTCAGCGACGGCAAGCGGCTTCAGCTCTGGACCTGCAACGGGACGAACGCGCAGCGCTGGACGTTCGAGGCGGACGGCACGCTCCGCGCGGGCGGCAAGTGCATGGACGTCGCGTGGGCCGCCACGGCCGACGGGACCGCCCTGCAGCTCGCGAACTGCAGCGGCAACCCCGCCCAGCAGTTCGTCCTGAGCGGCGCGGGCGACCTCGTGTCCGTGCTGGCGAACAAGTGCGTCGACGTGCCGAGCAGCAACAGCACCAACGGCACACAGCTTCAGATCTGGACGTGCAACGGCACGGCCGCCCAGAAGTGGCACCGAGCCTGACACGTCGCCCCTGAGCCACCCCCAGGGCGCCGAGCACGACATGGCGGTCGCCATCAGCGCGACAGCGACCGTCATGTCGTGCTCGACGGCGTGGGGTGTCGTGGTCGGGCCGGGCGGCCCGACGGCGGGGCGTCAGCCCGCGAGCGTGACCTCGCCCGCGGCGGCCTTGGCCGCGATGTCCGTGCGGTGGTGCGAGCCCGGGAGCACGATGCGGTCGACCGCGGCGTACGCCCGACGGCGTGCCTCGGCCAGGTCCGCGCCGCGCGCCACGACCGACAGCACGCGGCCGCCCGAGGCGACCAGGCCGCCGTCGTCCGCGCGCGACGTGCCCGCGTGCAGCACGTGCACTCCCTCGACGTCCTCGGCCGCGTCGATGCCCGTGATCGGGTCGCCGCCGCGCACCGCGCCCGGGTAGCCGTGCGCCGCGACGACGACGGTGACCGACGCGTCGTCGTGCCAGCGCAGTGCGCCGATCTCCGCGAGGCGTCCCTGCGCCGCCGCGAGCATCACGGCGGACAGCGGCGTCGCGAGGCGCGTGAGCACCGACTGCGTCTCCGGGTCGCCGAACCGCGCGTTGAACTCGACGACGCGCGTGCCGCGGCTCGTCAGCGCGAGCCCCACGTACAGGACGCCGACGAACGGGGTGCCGCGCCGCGCCATCTCGTCGATCGTCGGCTGCGCGACGCGCGTGACGACCTCGTCGACCAGGCCCTCGGGTGCCCACGGCAGCGGGCTGTAGGCGCCCATGCCGCCCGTGTTGGGGCCGGCGTCGGCGTCGAACGCGCGCTTGAAGTCCTGGGCAGGGGCGAGCGGGACGACGGTCGCGCCGTCGCTCACGCAGAAGAGCGAGACCTCCGGGCCGTCGAGGTACTCCTCGACGACGACGCGCGGGTCCTCGGGTGTGCCGTCCGCGGCGCGGCGCGGGGTCGCGAAGCATGCGGCGGCGTGCTCGAGCGCGGCCTGCCGGTCCTCCGTGACGACGACGCCCTTGCCCGCGGCGAGGCCGTCGTCCTTGATGACGTACGGGGCGCCGAACGCGTCCACCGCGGCCGCGACCTGGTCGACGTCGGTGCACACGTGCGCGAGCGCCGTCGGGACGGACGCCGCCGCCATGACGTCCTTGGCGAACGCCTTCGAGCCCTCGAGGCGCGCCGCCTCGGCGCTCGGTCCGAACACCGGGACCCCCGCCGCGCGCACCGCGTCCCCGACGCCCGCGACGAGCGGCGCCTCCGGTCCGACGACCACGAGGTCGACGCCCAGGTCCGTCGCGAGCGCGGCCACCGCGGCGCCGTCGTTCTGGTCGACCGTGTGCAGCGTCGCGAGGTCGCCGATGCCGGGGTTCCCGGGGGCGGCGTGCAGCTCGTGCGGGTCGGCGCCCGGGCGGTCGGCCTCGTGCGCGAGGGCGTGGACGATGGCGTGCTCGCGGGCACCGGTCCCGACGACGAGGATCTTCACGGGCGCCGAGTCTACCGAGACGGCCCGGACACCCTGCGGGGCGTCCGGGCCGTGGTCGGCGTGCGGTGGTCGACTCAGTGGATGAGGTCGTGGCGCGGGATGATCGCGTCGCGGCTGGGACCGACGCCGATGGCCGAGATCCGCGTGCCCGACATCTCCTCGAGCGCGAGCACGTAGCGCTGCGCGTTCGTCGGCAGGTCCTCGAACGTGCGGGCGCCGGAGATGTCCTCCCACCAGCCGTCGAGCTCCTCGTAGATCGGCTTCGCGTGGTGGAACGCCGTCTGGTCGAGCGGCATCTCGTCGTAGCGGACGCCGTCGACGTCGTACGCGACGCACACCGGGACCTTCTCGAAGCCGGTGAGGATGTCGAGCTTCGTGAGCACCATGTCCGTGATGCCGTTGACGCGGGTCGCGTAGCGCGCGATGACCGAGTCGTACCAGCCGCAGCGGCGCGCGCGGCCGGTCGTCACGCCGTACTCGCCGCCCTGCTTGAGCAGGTACTCGCCGTTCGCGTCGAACAGCTCGGTGGGGAACGGGCCCTCGCCCACGCGCGTCGTGTACGCCTTGATGACGCCGATGACGGAGCTGATGCGCGTCGGCCCGACGCCCGAGCCGGTGAGCGCGCCGCCCGCCGTCGCGTTGGACGACGTGACGAACGGGTACGTGCCGTGGTCGACGTCGAGCATCGTCGCCTGGCCGCCCTCGAAGAGGACGTTCTTGCCGGCGTCGAGCGCCTTGTTCAGCTCGAGCGCGGTGTCCGCGACCATCGGCTTGAGGCGCTCGGCGTACTGGAGCAGCTCGGCCACGGTCTCGTCGACCGTGATGGCGCGGCGGTTGTAGACCTTCACCAGCAGGTGGTTCTTCTGGTCGAGCGAGCCCTCGATCTTCTCCGCGAGGATCTTCTCGTCGAAGAGGTCCCAGATGCGGATGCCGACGCGGTTGATCTTGTCCGCGTAGGCCGGACCGATCCCGCGGCCGGTCGTGCCGATGCGGCGCTTGCCGAGGAACCGCTCGCTCACCTTGTCGATCGTGCGGTGGTACCCCGCGATGACGTGCGCCGAGCCCGACACGAGCAGCTTCGACACGTCCACGCCGCGCGCGATCAGGTCGTCGAGCTCCTGGAACAGCACCTCGATGTCCACGACGACGCCGTTCGCGATGACCGGCGTGACGCCCGGGGACAGGATGCCCGACGGCAGCAGGTGGAGCGCGTACTTCTCGTCCCCGATGACGACCGTGTGGCCGGCGTTGTTGCCGCCGTTGAACTTGACCACGTAGTCGACCCGGGAGCCGAGCAGGTCGGTCGCCTTGCCCTTGCCCTCATCGCCCCACTGGGCACCGACGAGCACCACGCCTGGCATGGAATCCCCACTTTCGCACTGCCTGTTCCTCGGGCCGGTCATGGTCGTGGGCGCACCGGCGTCCGGAGCGGAGCGGGCAGGTCGTGCCCGACGGCGCTGGGCCCGCGGGCCCGAGGCGTCACCCGGGCGGCAGTCACCCGGGGACCGGCGCCGAGTTTACCGGCCATTGACCTTTGGGGCGTCCGCCGTCCACGGCGCGTCCGCCGAACCCGTGATCGCTCCTCACCGCGCGGCCGGCGTGGGGAGCGACCCCGGGTTCGGCACCTTCCGGTGCCGCGCGGGCCCCGGGCGGGCAGAATGGGCCCATGAGCGACACGCACGCGAACCTCCTCGACGGCCCCGCGCCGGTCCGCCTCCCCGACGACTTCGCGCACGTCCGCGACGCCATCGCGGCCGACGGCGACCCGTACGAGATCGCGGGCCGCTCGCCGGCGAACTCGCTCGCGTGGGCGTACCTCGCGGAGGACTTCCTCCACGAGAACGGGTCCCGCGGCGCCGTGACGGCGTACGCGTTCGCGCGCACCGGGTACCACCGCGGCCTCGACTCCCTGCGACGTGCAGGCTGGCGCGGCCAGGGCCCGATCCCCGCCGACCACGTCCCGAACCAGGGCTTCCTGCGCGCGCTGCTCGCGCTCGCCGAGTGCGCCGCGTACCTCGGCGAGGTCGAGGAGGCCGAGCGCTGCGAGCAGTTCCTGCGCGACTCCGGCACGTCGGCCGACGAGGTCCGCGCCCTGCGCTGACGAGCCCGGGTCGCGCGACCGCCGAGCAGGGCCGTGGACGCGCGACCCACCCGGGCGGCGTCTAGAGTCGACGACATGATCGAGATCGCCACGTCCCCCGCGACGACGACCCTCGTCATCGCCGGAGACCTCGATCTCGCCGAGCGCGACCAGTTCCCGGAGATCGCCGCGCGCGTCGTCGGGCTGCGCCGCCAGCTCCTCGTGATCGACATGTGCCGCGTGACGTTCATGGACTCCACCGGCGCGGCGTTCCTCATCTCGCTCGCGGACTCGGGGCGCAAGCGGGGCGGCGCCACGGTGCTGCGCGGCTGCGACGACCGCGACCTGTTCGTGCTGGAGGTGTGCGGGGCGCTCGAGCTGTTCCGCATCGACTCCGACCACCGCTGCGAGCCCGCGACGCCGCCGTCCGGGTTCGCGAAGGTCGAGCCCCCGGCCTGACGGGCCCGGGCGGTCCTACCGCCCCGAGGGGCGCAGCGTGGCCCAGACGAGCTTGCCGGACGCCGTCGGGCGCCAGCCCCAGTCCGCGAGCCGCTCGACGATCTGCATGCCGAACCCGCCCATGCGGTTCGGGTGCCCGTCCGTCGGGACGGGCGGCGCCGGGTTGGAGTCCTCGACCTCGACGCGGATCCCGTCGCCCGTGTCGAAGAGGCGCAGCGCGAGGTGCCCCCACCCGTGCAGGACGCCGTTCGCCACCAGCTCGGAGACGACGAGCTCCGCGTTCGCGCTGTCGCGCACGCCCCAGGCCTGGCACGTGCGCACGACGGCGTGCCGCGCGCGGCCGATCGACGCGGGCTCGCTGGGCAGGAGCCAGCGACGGCTGCGCGGGCTCAGCACGACCGCGGACGCGTCGTGCACCGGGTCGGGGATGCGCACGACGACGAGCGCGACGTCGTCCTCGGGGGCGTCCGCGAGGCGGGACAGCAGCTCCTCGCCCACGCCCGCGGCGTCGACGGCCGTGACGGCCTCGGACGCGGCGACGAGCGCCTCGAGCCCCACCCGCAGCGCGCGGTCGCGGCGCTCGATGAGGCCGTCCGTGTAGAAGACGAGGGTGTCGCCCGGGACGAGCGCCGCGACGCCCGTCGACCGGCTCCGACCGCCGAAGCCGACGAGCGCGCCCCCGGCGTCGTCGAGCTGCGTCACGGTGCCGTCGCGCAGCAGGAGCGGCGGCAGGTGCCCGGCGCGCGAGTACTCGATGCGCCACGCGTCGTCGGGCTGCTCGGCGTCGGGCTGGGTGAGCGCCGCGTACACGAGGCTCGCGGAGCGCGGGATGCGCATGCCCTGGACGAGCTGGTCGACGCGCTCGAGCACCGGCCCGGGCGTCGTGAGCTCGTACGCGTACGACCGCACGACCGAGCGGAGCTGGCCCATCGCGGCCGCCGCCTCGACGTCGTGGCCCACGACGTCGCCGATGACGAGCCCGACGACGTCGGGCGCGATCTGGAGCACGTCGTACCAGTCGCCGCCCACCTGGGCGTGCTCCGAGTTGGGTGCGTAGTAGGTCCAGACGTCGAGGCCGGTCACGTCGGCCTGCTCGGGCAGCATCGCGCGCTGGAGCGTCTCGGCGAGCCGGTGCTCGCGCGCGTAGAGCCGCACGTTGTCGATCGCGGTACCGGCGCGGCGCGCGATGATCTGGAGGAGCGTGCGCACGCCCTCGCGCGCCTCGTCCTCCGTGCCCAGCCCGTGGAGCGCCGCGTCGGGGACGTCACCCGTGACGAGCAGGCCGAGGATGCGCCGACGTCCCGGGACGGCGGTGACCGTCACGGAGCCCGGCCGGTGCGGCAGGCCCGAGAGCCGGTGGTGCAGGTCGCGCTGGAGCCAGCCGGACGCCGACCACTGCGGGTACGTGGCGGAGAGGTCGAGGGTCACAGGACCCTCGATGCGCCCGTCCAGGACGTCCTGGACGCGGTCCGGCACGTCCACGAGGCGCACCCGGGGCACCGAGCCGGTGACGGCCGCGGAGTCACCGAGGGCGTCGGTCGTGTGCAGGCCGGGCGCGACGGGGAACGCCCCGGGCGTGTAGCGGCCGTGCCGCTGCCCGCGCCCGCTCGGGGGCGCTGCGGTGTCGACGCCCTCCGCGTACCGGAGCCCGTCGTCGTTGAGGTAGAAGCCGGCCCAGTCGACGACGTACCCGGCGAGGAGCTCGGTGATGTCGCGGAGCGCGTAGGGCTGGTCGAGGTCGGCGAGGAGGTCCGAGCTGCGGGAGACGACGTCGAGCACCGCGCGCTCGCGCCGCTCGAGCGCCAGCGACGCGACCTGGGCCGCGTACCGCTCGAGGTGCTCCGAGACGTCGACCTGCACCCCGACCCAGTGCGTCACGGTGCCGTCCGGGCCGGCGAGCGGCGCGAGCGAGAGCTGCGTCCACACCGGGGAGCCGTCGCGGCGCAGGGCGCGGACGGTGTGCGTCACCTCGCGCTCCTCCGCGATCGCCGTCCGCAGCTCCTGCGCCTCCACCGGCTCGGTGAGGAGGGACTCGAGGACGTGGGGGCTGCGGCCGAGGACCTCGGCGGCGGCGAACCCGGTCTGCCGCTCGAACGCGGCGTTGACCCACACGATCGGCATCTCGTCCGCGCGCGGGCCCGTGACGAACATCGCGACGCCGGCGCCCTCCATCGCCCGCGTGCACAGCTCGCGGACGTGCGCGGGCAGGTCGGTGCCGAGCCCCGGCGAGCTGCCCATCGTCACCTCCGACGGTCCGTGCGTCGATCGTCTGGATACGGACGCCACGGTCGCGTTACTGTCCCGACTGGACATTCAACCGTAGATTGGTGCTTCCCGAGACCGGAACGGGTCGGGACCACGCAGAGAGGAGCGCCGGTGCGCGAAGGTACACCCTCGGCCGCCGACCGTCCGGTCGGCGTCGCCGGCGACCCCGCAGGGGCGGGCGACCCCGCGAGCGTGCACGTCATCGTAGGGACGACGCGCGCCCGCATCGTGCTGTCGGGAGAGATCGACGCCGACCTCGGCGCCGACCTCCAGGAGGCGACCGCGGCGGCGGAGGACTCCGGTCTCCCGGTCGAGATCGACGCGCACCACGTGACCTTCATGGACTCGTCGGGTGTGGCGTTCCTCGCACGCCTCGCCTCGCGCGGCCCGCACCGGGTCCGCGTCCTGCGCGCCCCGCCGACGGTCCGGTTCCTCCTCGAGGTGACCCGCATCGGCGAGCTGCTCGACATCGTCGACGTCGACCCCGGCTTCGACCTCGACGAGCCCGCGGGCAAGGGCAACGGCTCCGACGCGACGGACTGAGGTCGCCGCCCCCGCACGGTCACGACCCACCGGTCACGACCTACCGGCACGACCCCACGTCGCGACCCCAGGCCGCGCCCAGCGTCACGCACCACGACGAAGGCCCCCGGTCCTCGCGGACCGGGGGCCTTCGTGCACCCGGAGCCGGCGGCGAGCCGGCTCCTGCGGGCGTCAGCGGATCTTGTTGCCCGCCGAGCGCAGCTGCTGCGACGCCTCGATGATGCGGGCGGCCATGCCGGCCTCGGCCAGCTTGCCCCAGGCGCGCGGGTCGTAGGCCTTCTTGTTGCCCACCTCGCCGTCGACCTTCAGGACGCCGTCGTAGTTCGAGAACATGTGGCCGACGACCGGACGCGTGAACGCGTACTGCGTGTCCGTGTCGATGTTCATCTTGATGACGCCGTAGTCGACCGCGGCCGAGATCTCCTCGGCCGTGGAGCCGGAGCCGCCGTGGAAGACGAGGTCGAACGGGTTCGCCTTGCCGACCTTCGCGCCGACGGCCTCCTGGATCTCCTTGAGGATCTCCGGGCGGAGCTTGACCGCACCCGGCTTGTACACGCCGTGCACGTTGCCGAACGTGAGGGCCGTCAGGTAGCGGCCCTTCTCGCCCGTGCCGAGCGCCGCGATCGTCGCGAGGCCGTCCTCGACCGTCGTGTAGAGCTTCTCGTTGATCTCGGCCTCGTGGCCGTCCTCCTCGCCACCGACGACGCCGACCTCGATCTCGAGGATCGTGCGCGCCGCCTGCGAGAGCTCGAGCAGCTCGGCCGCGATGGTGAGGTTCTCGTCCAGGGGGACGTCCGAGCCGTCGTACATGTGCGACTGGAAGGTCGGCAGGCCACCGTTCTTCACCTGCTCGGCCTCGATGGCCAGGAGCGGGCGGACCCAGGAGTCGAGGTTCTTCTTGACGCAGTGGTCGGTGTGGATCGCGATCTGCACGGGGTAGCTGTTCGCGACCTCGCGCGCGTACGCCGCGAGCGCGAGCGAACCGGCGATGCGGTCCTTGACCGTCGAACCCGAGCCGTACTCGGCGCCGCCCACGGAGACCTGGATGATGCCGTCGGACTCAGCCTCGGCAAAGCCCTGGAGCGCGGCGGTGATGGTCTGCGACGAGGTGATGTTGACGGCCGGGTAGGCGAACGAGCCTGCCTTCGCCCGGTCGATCATCTCGGCGTAGACCTCGGGGGTAGCGATGGGCATGCGAAGCTCCTGTGGAGTCGTGCGGGGTGGACTGTCGGGTCAAAGTCTGGCATGGATGACAGCGCAGGGTCAGGGCCGTTCGACCTGTGGTCGCCCGGTGACCACGCCTCTACCTCGCGCCGCCGCCCGGGGCCAGGTGCTGCGCAGCCCACGCATGCAGGGCGATCGCGCCCGCCGCCCCGGCGTTGATCGAGCGGGTCGAGCCGTGCTGGGTGATGTGCAGGACGTCGCGGCACGCGGCGACCGCCTCGGGCGTCAGCCCGGTCGACTCCTGGCCGAGGAGCAGCACGCACGACGCGGGCAGCGCGTACCCCTCGAGGGGGACCGAGCCCGGGAGGTTGTCGACACCCAGGAGCGGCAGATCCTCCCGTGCGGACCAGGCGGCGAGGTCGTCGACGGACGCGTGGTGGTGCACGTGCAGGTAGCGGTCGGTGACCATCGCCCCCCTGCGGTTCCATCGACGCCGCCCGACGACGTGCACGCCCGCCGCGTTGAACGCGTTCGCCGTGCGCACCACGGACCCGATGTTGAGGTCGTGCGCCCAGTTCTCGATCGCGACGTGCAGGGAGCGCGCCGGGTCGCGGCGCGCGTCGAGGTCGGCGACGACCGCCTCGACGGTCCAGTAGCGGTAGGCGTCGACGACGTTGCGCCGGTCGCCGTGCGCGAGCAGCTCGGGGTCGTAGCGGGGGTCGAGTCGGGTCGCCCCGGGCGGGCCTCCCGGGTCCGGGACGCGCGGCCACGCGTCCGGCCCGCCGGGCCACGGCCCGACCCCGACCTCGCGCTCCTCGCGCACACCGTCGGACGGCATCACGCGCGCTCCCGGAGCCAGTCGCTGTAGGTGAGAGTCCCGTAGCGGTGGTCGGGCACGAGGTTGTGGCCCGCGCGGAAGAACTCGCCCAGCGGGCCGGGCAGCGGCACCCCGACGACGGGGCGGCGGGAGCGGTGCGCGGTGCGCCACGCGCGCGCCATGTCACGCGCGTCGAGGACCTCCGGGCCGCCGATCGTCACGGTCGTCGCGGAGGGGCCCGGCCCTGGCACGCCGCCCCCGGGCGGCGTCCCCTCCGCGGCGTCGACGAGCGCCCGCGCTACGTCGGCGAGCGCGATCGGCTGGAACCGCACCCCGCGCGGCACGGGCAGCAGGCCGAGGCGTGCCCACCGGCCGAGCCGCCCGTCGCGCCCGAGGAAGATCTCCAGGAACTCGTGGAACTGGGTCGCGCGCACGACCGTGGCGGGGACGTCGCCCGACGACAGGATCCGCTCCTGCTCGGCCTTCGCGCGGTAGTACCCGTAGTCGCCCTGGTCGACGTTCACGATGGAGAGCACCACCACGCGGCCGGCCCCCGCGCGGTGCGCGGCCCCGGCGAGGCGGCGCGCGCCGACCGTGAAGACCTTCATCGCCCCGGGCGACATCCCGTTGCTCGCGTCGACCACGGCGTCGACCCCGGCGAGCGCCGCGCCGAGCGCGAGCGCGACCGCGCCGTCGTCGGACCCGAGGAGGTCGACGCGGTGGTGCGCCGTCCCGGGGACCCGCGCGCCGTCGTCGGGCGCGTGCCGCGAGAGCACGCGCACGTCGTGGCCGCGCGCGGCGGCCTCCCGCACGACGGCGCGACCCGCCGCCCCGGTCCCGCCCACCACCGCGATGCTCGCCATGCCGGACATTCTGCCCGGCACCGTGCCCGCCGCCCCGGACCGTCCGCGCGGGAGCGCGGAACGGGCGCGCACGCGGCGTCCCGGACGGGCAGGTGGGCCCCACTACGCTGGTGACCCGTGAACACCCTCGCCGAGCTCGCCTCCGCCCTGCCCGGGGCCGCGCACGCCGCGGGCCTCGGCGCCGCGGGGCCCGTCGCCGCCCTGGGTCCGGACTGGATGGACCCGATGACGCTCATCGAGCGCTTCGGCGACGCCGCGCTCGTCGGCATCGTCGTCGTGATCTTCATCGAGACGGGTCTGCTGTTCCCGATCCTGCCGGGCGACTCGCTGCTGTTCACCGCGGGCGCGCTCGTCGCCCAGGAGTCGCTCCAGATCAGCCTGCCCGTGCTGCTCGCCCTGCTCTTCGCGGCGGCGTTCCTCGGCGACCAGACCGCGTACCTCATCGGGCGGACCGTCGGGCCCAAGGTGTTCGACCGGCCGGACTCGCGGTTCTTCAAGCGCAAGTACATCGACCAGACCAACGCCTACTTCGAGAAGTACGGCGGCCGGACGATCGTCATCGCCCGCTTCGTCCCGATCGTGCGCACCTACGCTCCGGTCGCCGCGGGCGTCGGCAAGATGCACTACCGGCACTTCGTGGGGTTCAACGCGCTCGGCGCGCTGCTGTGGGCCGTGGGCCTCACGTGGCTCGGCTACCTGCTGGGGAACATCACGTTCGTCAAGGACAACATCGAGGCGCTCGTCCTGCTCATCGTGCTCCTCTCCGTGGTCCCGATGATCGTGGAGGTCTGGCGCGGGCGCCGCGCCGAGAAGCGCGCCGCGGCGCTCGAGGCGCAGGTCGCGGCCGACGCGGCAGGGACCGGCGGCGAGCCCGCCGTCACCGAGGGCACGACCGCCGTCGGGCACGAGAAGGACGGGAAGGACGCCTGAGATGACGCGAGAGATCACGAGCTGGCTGACGGACATGGACGGCGTGCTCGTCCACGAGGGGCACGCGATCCCCGGTGCGCCGGAGTTCGTGCGGGCGCTGCGCGACAAGGGCCGCCCGTTCCTCATCCTCACGAACAACTCGATCTTCACGGCGCGAGACCTGCGCGCGCGCCTCGCGACGTCGGGCATCGACGTCCCCGAGGAGTCGATCTGGACGTCGGCGCTCGCGACCGCCCAGTTCCTCAGCGACCAGATCCCGAACGGCAGCGCGTACGCGGTCGGCGAGGCGGGGCTGACGACGGCGCTCTACGAGGCGGGCTACACGCTCACCGAGTCGGACCCGGACTACGTGGTGCTGGGCGAGACACGCACGTACTCGTTCGAGGCGATCACCAAGGCGATCCGCCTCATCCTCGGCGGCTCGCGGTTCATCTGCACCAACCCGGACACGACCGGCCCGTCCCAGGAGGGCCCGCTCCCCGCGACGGGCGCGGTGGCGGCCATGATCACCGCCGCGACGGGGCGCAAGCCGTACTTCGTCGGCAAGCCCAACCCCATGATGTTCCGCTCCGCGCTCAACCGGATCGACGCCCACTCGGAGAAGACGGCGATGATCGGCGACCGGATGGACACCGACGTCGTCGCGGGCATCGAGGCCGGGCTGTACACGTACCTCGTCATGACGGGGTCGACGAAGATGTCCGACGTCGACCGGTTCCCGTTCCGGCCGAGCAAGGTCGTCGACTCCGTCGCGGACCTCGTCGACCGGGTCTGAGCCCTCCCGCACCCCGCACGCACGACGGCGCCCGGTCACCTCGCGAGGTGACCGGGCGCCGTCGTGCGTGGTGCCGGGGGCTCAGGCGGTCGCGACCGCCTGGACGCGACCCGCGCGACGACGCCGCACGGTCAGGATCGCCCCGCCCGTGAGGAGCAGGGTCCCGGCGAGGAGCGCGAGGCTGCCCGCGTCCGTCCCGGTCGAGGCGAGCGCACCGGAGTACGCGTCGCACTCGACGTCGCCGCCGATCGGGAAGCTGAACGTCACGGGCGAGAGCGCCGTGCCGGCCTCGTAGAACCCGGCGAACGCCTTCGCCCCGGCGGCCGTGAGGGTTGCGGGAGCGCCGCTCCACGTGATCGTGGAGCCCGACGTCGACTTCTTGCCCGCCAGGTCCAGGTTCGCGAACGCCACGCCGCTCGAGGAGGACGTGTTGCCCTCCATGTCGCTGCTCCGGACGTCGACCACGAGCGTGCCCGACGACCCGTTCACGACGACGCGCGGGTTGCTGATCCGCAGGTCGAGGATGCCCTCGTGGCCGGAGAACGAGACCGACCCGCCGAAGCTCGCACGCCCCTTGCCGAGGTCCGTGTTGAACGAGCCCTTGCCACCGCTCCACGTGAACGCCGAGCCGGTGTCGCCGACGCCGTCCGTCGAGACGGAGCCCTTCGCGATCGGGCCGGTGACGTATGCGCGGAACCGGTCGCTCACGCCCCACGAGAGGGTCGCGCCGTTGACGCCCTGCGCGAAGCACTGCTCCGCCGCGCTGCCCGTGCCGGTGCCCGTGGTCCCGGTGCCGACGATGGTGATGGGGGCGGACGCCGTGTGGTCCGCGCCGATCAGCAGGAGCGTGTGCTCGCCCGGGGCGACGTCCCTCGGGATCGTCACCGTCGAGGTCGCGGCGCCGCCGGCGTTCGCGGCGACGCCCGTCGCGAGCGTGCGCGGCGTCGAGCGGATCTCCGTGCGGATCCCCGCCTCGTCGGCGCCGAACCCGACGCCGCTGATCGTGACCTCGTCACCCGGGCGAGCCTGCGACACCGAGAGCGTCGCCTTCGCCGGGTCCACGGAGCCGCCCGTCGCCCCGTCGCCCGGGGTGCCGATCGTGCCGCCGTCACCGGGCGCCGTCGCCTTCGCCCCGATCGTGAACGTCAGCGGGTCGAGCACGGTCCCGGCGGGGTAGAAGCCCGAGAACGCGAGCGAGCCGTCGGCCGTGAGCGTCGCCGCGGCCTTCGTGTAGGTCACGGCCCCGTCCGCGCTCGTCGTCGGCGCACCGAGCGCGAGCGTCGCGAAGACGACGCCCGTGCGGTCGAACGTCGAGCCGTCGAGCCCCGTCGAGCGCGCGTCCACGAGCAGGCGACCCGTGCCGGGACCCGTGACGTCGACGACCGGGTTCGTCAGCGCGAGGTCCAGCGCGCCGGAGTGGCCCGTGAAGCGGACCGTCCCGGTGTACTTCGCCGTGCCACGGCCCGGCGCCGAGGTCCACGTGCCGCCGTCGGCCTGGCCGAAGCGGAAGAGACCGTCGACGACGCTCGCACCGCTCGTCGCCGTCGCGCCGCCGCCCGCGACCGGTCCGACGATGTAGCTGCGGAACGACTCCTTGACGCCCCAGGTCAGGGCGCCCGCCGTCGTCGGAGCGGTCGGCTTCGCCGTGACGGTGACCGTGACCGGAGCCGAGACCGAGCCGACGAACGCGACGGGGTCCGCCGGCACGAACGTCGCCGTGACGACGTGCTTCCCCACGGCGAGGCCGGTCGCCCGGTGCGGCGCGGCGCCGTCGGTGACGGCCGCCGTGCCGAGGGTCGTGTCGCCGTCGGTGAAGCGGACCGTGCCGGCCGCCTTCGGGGCGACCGTCGCCGTCAGCGTCACCGCCGTGCCCTCGACGGCCGAGGTCGCCGAGGAGGCGAGGGTCGTGGTGGTCGGCTGCGCCTCCGGCGCGGGCTGGCGCACCGCGACCGGGGTGAACGTGTCGAGGCTGCGGTCGGTCGCGGACAGGCCGTGCGCGGCCGACGTCGCGACGACGTACTCCTTCGACGGGTCGAACGAGCCTGCCGGGACGGTCAGCGTCGTCGTGAACGCGCCGTCGACCACCTGCTGCGGCATGACCCAGCCGAGCTGGAGCCACCCCGAGGCGACGAGCGGGCCGGAGCCGTCCCAGATCGACTTCTCCCCGACGAGCACGTACGCCCCGAACCGGGCACCGTCACCCACGAACCCGGTCCCGGAGACCGTGAACGTGTTCTCCACCGCCGGGTCCACCGCGCCCGACGGCGACACCGTCACCGTCGGCGTGGGGTCGGGGGCAGGGACCGTGACGGTGAGCGTCGCGCTGCCGGTCACCCCGAGGTCGGACGTCACGACGACGGGGACGGGGCCCGCTGCGGTGTCCGCCGGGACGGTGAGCACGATCGTCGCGCCGTCTCGCGTGTACGTCGCGGGCTTGCCGCCGAACGTCACGCCCTTGACCTGGTCGCCCGCGACGAGGCCGCTCACGGCGAGCCGTACGGTGCCGCCGGCCTCGACCGTCGTCGCCGCGGGCGTCACCGTGAGCGACCCGGGGGCGTCGAACGCGACGGGAGCGAAGAGCTCCTGGTCCGCGTTGGTCACGCCGCCGGCGCCGTACGTGTAGATGCCGTGGCGGCCGCCGTCGAGCAGCCCCGGGTCCTTCACCACGAGCCGCGCCTCGAACGTGCCGTCCTGGGCGATGTCCGTCCACTGCGCGCGGATCACGGACTGGTACTGCGCGGGGACCTGGTCGAGCACCGGCTCGGCGAGGGCCCACACCTGGGACCCGACCTTGCGGGTCGACGCCGCAGCGCCCTCGGACGGGCGCCACTGCTCGGCGAAGTTGCCGAACACGACATACGTGCCCTGGGGCAGGGTCGCCGGGATCGGGACGCCGCGGCCGCCGACGTTCGCCGCGGGGTCGAACCCCGAGCCCTTGACGACGACCGTGTCGCCCACCGCGACCTCGGTGTCGCCGAGCGGCGTCACGCCGTCCGCGCCGAAGACCGCGATCTCCGGCTCCCAGACGGGCGCGGCGGGCTCGGTCGTGAACGCGACCGGCGCGTAGAGCTCCTGGGCGGCGTTGACGGTGCCCCCGGCGGCGTACGTGTAGACGCCGTACCGGCCGCCCTCGAGCTCGAGCTCGCTCGCGACGAGCTCGGCGGTGAACGTGCCGTCCCCGGACAGCTCCGTCCACTGGCCGCGGATCGCCGCCTGGTAGCGCGGGTCGACCTGGTCGAGCGCCGCGGACGCGAGCGCCCACTGCTGCGACCCAGCCTTGCGGGCGGACGACGCCACGCCCTGCGACGGTCGCCACTGCGGCGCGAACTTGCCGAACACCACGTAGGTGCCCGCCGGGATGCCCGCGGAGATCGGCGGCCGGTTGCCGGCCGGAGCCACGTTCGCCTCCGGGTCGAAGCCCGAGCCCTTGACGACGATCGTGTCGTCCGGGCGCACCGGGGCGTCGCCGAGCGGGGTGGTGCCGTCGGCGGCGAAGAGCTCGACCGACGGCTCCCAGACGGGCTCCGGGGTCGTGCCGCCCTGCACCGCGACGGGCGTGAACGTGTCGAGGCTGCGGTCGGTCGCCGAGAGGCCGTGCGCCGCCGACGTCGCGACGACGTACTCCTTCGACGGGTCGAACGAGCCCGCGGGGACGGTCAGCGTCGTCGTGAACGCGCCGTCGACCACCTGCTGCGGCATGACCCAGCCGAGCTGGAGCCACCCCGTCGCGACGAGGGGGCCCGAGCCGTCCCAGATCGACTTCTCGCCGACCACCACGTACGCGCCGAACCGCGCGCCGTCGCCGGCGAACCCGGTGCCCGAGACCGTGAGCGTGTTCTCCACCGCCGGGTCCACCGGGTCGGACGGCGAGACGGTGACCCTCGGGTCCACCGCGGGCTCCGGCTCCGGCTCGGGCTCGGGCTCGGCGGCGGTCACGGAGTGCACGACGCCGGCCGACGTCGAGGCGACGAAGGCCGCCGGGTCGGCCGGCTCGAAGGTCGCGCTCAGCTCGTGCGGGCCGGCGGCGAGGCTCGCCGTCTCCAGGCGCGCGACGCCGTCGGCCACCGCAGCGGTGCCCAGCACGGCGCCGCCGTCACGGAACTCGACCGTGCCCGCGGCGGCGGGAGCGACGGTCGCGGTGAGCGTCACGGTCGTGCCCGCGACCGACGTGGTCGCGGGCGCCACGGCGAGCGT
This sequence comes from Cellulosimicrobium sp. E-16, assembly GCF_049913115.1. Lineage (NCBI taxonomy): Bacteria > Bacillati > Actinomycetota > Actinomycetes > Micrococcales > Promicromonosporaceae > Cellulosimicrobium > Cellulosimicrobium sp. E-16. The sequence continues at coordinate 666,803 of NZ_CP183974.1, read as the reverse complement.
CGTCGTGGTCGCCTCGGCCGGCGCGGCCGGCTCGGGGGACACGACGCGCGCGGTCAGCGTCGCGATCGGCTTGCCCGCGTACGACGAGAAGTAGGAGGAGACGTCGCCGAGCGACGCCGCGACGTTCCCGTTCGCCACGAACGTCACCTGGTCGCCGTCGCGCGTCGCCGACACGGCGACGTCCGCGACCTTGGCGTCGTCGCCGGCACCGGCGTTCACCGTGCCGGCGAAGTCGGCGTAGAGGACGCCGGTCGTGGGGCCGGTGAGGTCGAGGCGCAGGTCGGAGACGGTCACGTCGAGCGCGCCGTGGTGACCCTGGTAGCGGGTCGAGCCACCGAGCCGCACGGAGCCGGTGCCGGACGCGTCGTCGTAGGTGCCGGACGCCGGGCCGTAGGAGGACTGGCCACCCTGCAGGGGCGGCGTGACCGTGCCCTGCGCGATCGGTCCGGTGACGTACGAGGTCCACGAGTCGACGAGGTTCCAGGTGGCCGAGCCGCCCGTCACGTCGGTCGGGGCCGCCTGCGCGGGGGCCCCCACGCCCGCGACGGTCAGGCCTGCGGCGAGCGCCGCGGCGAGGAAGGAGGCGAGGCCGCGGCAGACGCGTCTCGACGATGAAGTGCGCACAAGGTCTCCCGTGCTGGTCCGGGCGAGGTCCCGGCGGGAGCGGGACCGACGACGCGGAGCGTTCTGACGCTCCGTCGTGACGGACCATATAAGGCTCGCCTCACCAAAGCAAGGTAAGCCTGACCTATCTCGGTGTGACGCGCGCCTCCTCGCGCGACTGCTCGCAGGACGACGCCCCGTGGCGCGGCCACGGGGCGTCGTCAGGAAGGCGGGAGCGCCGGGATCGGGCCAGGCTCAGGCGAGGCCGAGGTCCTCCAGGCTGAACAGGAAGTGGTAAGGCACGCCGAGCGCCTCGATCTTCTCGCCCGCGCCGGTCGCGCGGTCGACGATCGTCGCGACACCGACGACCTCCCCGCCCGCGGCGCGGACGGCCTCGATCGCCGTGATCGGCGACCCGCCCGTCGTCGTCGTGTCCTCGACCACGACGACCTTGCGGCCGGCGACGTCGGGGCCCTCGATCTGCCGCTGCATGCCGTGCGCCTTGGCGGCCTTGCGCACGACGAACGCGTCGAGGTCCTGCCCGCGCGAGGCCGCGGCGTGCAGGAGCGCGGTCGCGATGGGGTCCGCCCCGAGGGTCAGCCCGCCGACGGCGTCGACCTCCGCCGTCCCCAGCCCGCGCTCCTCGAGGAGGTCGAGGAGCTGGTGCCCGATGAGGGGCGCGGCGCGGTGGTGCAACGTCACGCGCCGCAGGTCCACGTAGTAGTCCGCCTCCTTGCCGGAGGAGAGCGTCACCCGGCCGTGCACGACGGCGAGCTCGCGGATGAGGGCGAGCAGCTGCTCGCGGGGCGTGTCGGCGAGCGTCGAGCCCAGATCACTAGTCACGACGGCCAGGGTAGTCGGCGGGGAGCCGCCCGTCAGGACCGCCCGGGAGCTCCCGGCCCCTCACGCGTGGACCGGCTCCACCGGGCTCGCGCCGAACGGCCCGTACGCTGCGCCGCCCACCCGCTCGGCGTCGTCGATGTAGCGGACCAGGGCCGCGCGGGAACGGGTCAGCGTGTCGATCTGGTCGTCCACGCGATCCAGCCGCGCCCGCAGGGCGGTCAGCAGCTCCGGGCACCCCACGAGCTCCGGAGCCTCCCCGGTGGCGCACGGCAGCAGGTAGCCGATGTCCTCGGTCGACAGCCCTGCGTCGAGCAGGTGGCGGATCTGCCGCACCGTGACCAGGTCGGCCTCGCCGTACCGGCGGTACCCGCCCGCGGTACGGTCCGGACTCAGCAGCCCCTGGTCCTCGTAGTACCGGAGCTGGTGGGCCTTGACCCCGCTCCGACGGCTCAGCTCTCCGATGTGCACGACGCCCCCTTGACCTTCAGACCGGTCTGAACGTCGACCATGCTGCCATGGCACACCACACGAGCACCCAGACCAGCACCGACGTGACCATCATCGGCCTGGGACTGATGGGTAGGGCACTGTCCGACGCGGTACTGACGGCGGGGCACCGGGTGACGGTGTGGAACCGCACGGCCGCGAAGGCGGAGGGACTCGTCTCCCGAGGCGCGCGGTTCGCCGGCTCGGTCGAGAGCGCGGTCCTCGCGAGCCCCGTGAGCATCGTCTGCCTCTCCGACTACGAGTCGCTCCAGCAAGCGTTCGCGTCGGTCTCCGAGGAGCTCGACGGCCGCGTCCTCGTCAACCTGACCTCGGGCGATCCCGAGCAGGCCCGCGAGCTGGCCCGGTGGACCGACCAGGCGGGCGCCCGCTCTCTCGACGGCGCGATCATGGCGGTGCCGTCGACCATCGGCACCGCCGACGCGATCATCCTGCTGAGCGGTTCGGCGACGGCCTTCGAGACCCACCAGCCCCTCCTCGGCGCACTGGGAGAGGCGACCTTCCTCGGTGACGACCACGGCCTGTCGGCGCTGTACGACGTCGCCGGCCTCAGCGTGATGTGGGGCGTCCTGAACGCCTGGCTCCAGGGGGTGGCGCTGCTGAGCACCGCCGGCGTCGAGGCGTCCACCTTCACGCCGTTCGCGGCGCAGGTCGCACAGGAGACGGTCAGGTGGCTGCCCGGGTACGCCGCCCAGATCGACCGTGGCTCCTTCACGCCCGACGACGCGACGCTCGCCACCCATGCGGGCGGGATCGCCCACCTGGTCAGGGTGAGCGAGAAGCTGGGCGTCGACGCCGAGCTCCCGCGGCTGTTCGGGTCGGTGGTGGCCCGCGCGATCGCCGCCGGCCGGTCGGAGCTGAGCTACGCCGCGCTGATCGAGCAGCTCGCCCCGGGGTCGAGCGCCTCCTGACGGGCGGGGCCGCGCCCTAGCGGTACTTGCCGATCGCCCGGACGGCCGAGCGCGGCATCGCCCGCAGCGCGGCCGACGCGACGCGGTAGCGCACCGACGGGGTCGAGATGACGACGCCGCGCCGCACGTCCGCGAGCGCCGTCGCGACCACGCGGTCGGCGTCGAGCCACGCGAGGTCCGGCAGGACGGACTTGTCGATGCCCGCGCGGTCGTGGAACTCGGTGTGCGTGAAGCCCGGGCACAGGACGGTCGCGGTGACCCCGGTCCCGTGCAGCTCGACCGCGAGGCCCTCCGTGAACGAGCGCACCCAGGCCTTCGCCGCCGCGTACGTGCCGCCGGCGGTCAGGGCGGCGACGGACGCGACGTTGAGGATCGCGCCGCGACCCCGCTCCGTCATCTGGCCCGCGGCCGCGTGCGACAGGACCAGGACCGCACGGACCATGACGTCGAGCGCGCGCAGCTCGACGTCGAGGTCGCCGTCCACGAAGTGCTGCTGGGTCGCGAAGCCCGCGTTGTTGACGAGCAGCCCGACCGGGCGCTCGTCCGGGCCGCCCGTCGTGGCGAGCCGATCCGCGACGCGCGCGACGTCGTCGGCCACCGAGAGGTCGGCGGGCAGCACCTGCACGCGCACGCCCGCGGCGGCCCGGATCTGGCCAGCGATCTCCTCGAGGCGCGCCGCGTCGCGCGCGACGAGCACGAGGTCGTGCCGCGCCGTGGCGAGCTGCCACGCGAACTCCAGGCCCAGGCCGGCGCTCGCGCCGGTGATGAGTGCTGTCGCCATGGCCACAGCCTACGGGCGGTGGAGCGGGATGCCGCCCGCCACACGGCCGCCGACGTCGGTACGGTGGAGCCCGTGCGCCTCGCGACCTGGAACATCAACTCCGTCCGTGCCCGCGTCGACCGGGCGGTCGCGTTCCTCGAGCGGACGGGGACCGACGTCCTCGCGCTCCAGGAGACCAAGTGCGCCGACGCCCAGTTCCCCGTCGCGCCGTTCGAGGCGGCGGGGTACGAGGTCGCGCACGTGGGCGTGCACCAGTGGAACGGCGTCGCGGTCGTCTCGCGCGTCGGCCTGGACGACGTCGAGACCTCCTTCCCGGGACAGCCCGCCTTCGGCGAGAAGGTCGAGGCGCGCGCGCTGGGCGCGACGTGCGGCGGCGTGCGCGTGTGGAGCCTGTACGTCCCGCACGGCCGCGAGGTCGGCGACCCGCACTACGCGTACAAGCTGCGCTGGCTCGACGAGCTGCGCGGCCGGGCCGAGGGATGGCTCGCGGACGACCCCGCGACGCAGGTCGCGCTGGTGGGCGACTGGAACGTCGCGCCGCTCGACACCGACGTGTGGGACGTCGCGTATTTCGCGGGCAAGACGCACGTGACGCCGGCGGAGCGGGACGCGTTCGCCGCGTTCGGCGCCGCCGGGTACACCGAGGTCACGCGCGAGGCGATCCCCGCCGAGCACACCTACACGTACTGGGACTATCAGCGGCTCCGCTTCCCGCGGAACGAGGGCATGCGGATCGACTTCGCCTACCTCTCCCCCGCCGCCCGTGCTCGCGTGACGAGCGTGTCGATCGACCGCGACGAGCGCAAGGGCAAGGGCGCGTCGGACCACGTGCCGGTCGTCGTCGACCTCGACGGCTGAGCGACCGTCCCGCCCGCGGCGCACGGCCGCGGGCGGGACGGTCGAGGCTCTCCGGAGCTACTTCAGGTACGGGCCCGCCTGCCCGACCTTGCCCGGCGCGGGGTTGCCCGGGAGGTCGAGGACGTAGGCGCGCAGGTTGCCCTTGCCCGGTGCGGGGACCGTCAGGGTCCCGGTTGTCACGACCTTCCGGTCGCCCGTCACGGCGTCCACGTAGGTGCCGTTCGGGACGCGGGAGAAGGTCGCGGCGTCGGTCACCGTGACGAGCACGAAGCTGTCCACGGCGCCCTCGGTGAACCGGCGCTTGTACGCCATGTTCCCTTGCACGCCGACCGTCGAGTACTGCCCCTTCTGGAGCGCCGGCACGGAGCGACGGATCTGGTTGAGCCGCTGCACGTGCTGGACGAGCGGCTTCTGGAGCGTCTGCGCGACCGCGCCCGTCGCGGACTCCACGACGCCGAAGTCGCTCGCCACGACGTCGCCCGCGAGGTGGTCGCCGTAGTACGCGCGACCGGTGGTCGCGAGGGGGCACGTCGGCCCGCAGTCGATCGGCTTGCCCGCCTGGAACTCGATCTCCGAGCCGTAGTAGAGCGTCGGGATGCCCCGGAACGTCCACATGAGGCTCATGTTCTCCGCCCACGCGTCGGTGCCGCCGGCGTAGCGCACGGTCGACTTGTTGGGCCCGTAGTCGTGCGAGTCGACGTACACGACGTTGTACGTCGCGTCGTTGTACGAGTCGTCCGAGTCCTTGCCGTTGTGGTACGCGTTGCCCGCGTCCCCGAAGTTCATGTGCATGCGCATGTCGATGACGCTCATGCCCGAGAACTTCGCGTGGTCGGGCGCATGGTAGGTGTTGCCGTCGGCGCCGCCGAGGAACGCGTTGTCCGACGTCGGCTGGTTGCCCGTGCCCAGGAGGTTCTCGTACTGGAACTGCTCGGCGGCGGCCACGACGTCGTCCAGGGCGTACTCCTTGCGCTCCTTCCACGTGTAGAACTGCGCGGAGTGGTTCACGGAGCCGCGGTTCCACTTGTCGTTGACGAACGCCGCGACCTCGCCGAAGACGTAGAAGTCCTTGCCCTTCTCGCCGTGCGTCGCGACGGCGTGCTCCTGGATCGCGGGCAGGAAGTGCCGGTTCCACAGGACGCGCGGGACGTGCACGGCGGTGTCGACGCGGAAGCCGTCGACACCCATGTCGATGTACCGGTTGTAGGCGTCGATCAGGTACCGCTGCACCTCGGCGTTCTCGGTGTTGAAGTCCGCCAGGTCGTCGTGGAGCCAGCAGTCCTGCGCGTCCTTGCCCTCCCAGTTCCCGATCCAGCACTGGTGGTACGTGCTCTTCGGGAACATGCCCGACGTCGGCGACGGCCACTGGCAGTGGTAGATCTGGAAGCCCTCCGGGCTCTTGTGCTGCGTGGGCGTGCCGAACCCGGAGCACGTGCTCCCCGCCGGGGCGGTCGTCGACCACAGGTCGCCGTTGTACGTGCGGCCCTTGGCGAGCGCGTTCTGCGCGGCGGTGAGGGTGGGGTCGTTCCCGTCGTTCTCCTCCAGGGGGTCGTACTCGCGGCCCTCCTCCTTCGCCGAGTACATCCAGTCCCACTGGCCGTCGCGCGCGCCCCACACGGTCGGCACGAACAGTCCCTTGGCGCCCCAGCGCGACGAGTGGTTGTACACGACGTCCTGGTAGATCTTGATGCCCTTCGCGTGCGCCGCGTCGATGAGGTCCTGGTACGAGGCACCCGGCGTCTCGAGCCGCGGGTCCACCCGGAAGAAGTCCCAGCCGTGGTAGCCGTGGAAGTCGTAGTCGGAGCGGTTGAGCACGACGGGCGTGATCCAGATCGCCGAGAAGCCGAGGCCCTTGACGTAGTCCAGCTTGTCGACGAGGCCCTGGAAGTCGCCGCGGAACATCGGGTCGTCGTTCGCCGCGTTGCCCGACTTCACGTGCTGCGACCCGCCGCGGTTGTTCTGGCTCACGCCGTCGTTGAAGCGCGCGGTCATGACGAAGTAGATCGCGTCCTCGCGCGGGTCCCCGCCGAGCGGCTCGCCCGTCGTGCCCGGCTCGACGACGGGCTTCGTCCCCGTCGTGACGACGACGGGCGCGCTCGCCGCCGAGCGGTTCCCGGCGGCGTCGACGGCCGACACGCTGTAGGTGTACGCGGTCCTCTCGAGCAGCCCGACGTCCGTCGCCGACGCGGTCGTGACGTCCCGCGTCACGGTGCCCGCTCCCCCGGCGCGGGTCAGGGTGTACCCGGTGACGCCCGTGTCGTCCGTCGCGGCGTCCCACGAGACCGTGACCCGGACGCCGTCGGCCGTCGCGACGAGCCCCGCAGGGACGCTCGGTGGCTGCGTGTCTGGCTCCTCGGGGACGTCGGGACCGCACGGGCTCTGCGCGACGGGCGCCACGACGCCGCCCGAGACCGTCTGCAGTCCCGCGGCGTAGCGGTAGTTGGCTCCGCCGTTGTTGTCCCACCGCCCGGAGCCGTCGTTGAAGACGACCTGGCCGCCGCTCGCGTCGCCCAGGTCGATCGTGTGCGCGAACCAGCCGGCGCACGCGGCGGTCATCGCCGTGCCCGGGACGCTCGTCCACGCGCCCGAACCCACCTGGTAGTGGATCTTCGGCGCGGCCCACGACGTCGCGTAGTAGATCGTCGCGGTCGGGTCCGCGGGGTCGGTCGGGTCGGTCGGGTCGGTGGGGTCCGTGGGGTCCGTGGGACCGGCGCCGCACGGCGACGTGCCCGTGGTGAGCACGCCGTCCCGCACGACGACCGTCCCCGCGCCCGCGCGGTAGTTGGCGCCTCGGTTGTTGTCCCAGGTCCCGGCGCCGTCGTTGAACGTGAGCTGCACCCCCGACGCCGCGCCGAGGTCGATCTCGGCCGTGAGCCAGCCGGTGCAGGCGTCCGCCATCGGGACGCCGGGGACCGCCGTCCACGCGGCGCCGTCGACGCCGTGGTGGACGTTCGTCACCGTCCAGCCCGGGCGGTCGGGGTAGTAGACGGTCGTCGTGGCCGTGGTGGCCGTCGTCGCGGTCGTCGTCGCGCTCGGCGCCGCGACGGCGCTCAGGCCGGCCGCCCCCGGCAGGGCGACGGCGAGGGCCAGCGCCCCCGCCAGGCGTGCCCGTGACCCTGCGAGCCTCGTTGTTCGCATCGGTGATCCTCCGTGTCGTGTCCCGGCGTCGGTGCCGGGACGTCGGCCGCCGGTCCGCGTGCCGCCGTCGTGGAGGACGCACCCTGGCTGTACCGTTGCTGCAAGATGTAGCAACATTTGCGGTTGCTTACAAGAGCCTGTTCATACGGCGGACGCCGTCCCGCGCCCGTCGCTACGGTGTGTCCATGACCACGCCCCCCGTCCCGCCGTACGGGTCGCCCGACGACCCCGTCGACCCGTACGCCGCCCCGCGCCCGCACCAGCCGCCGCTCACCCCGTACAACCCGCCGACCGACGCCACCGCCGGCGCCCCGGCGCCGGAGCAGGGCGGCTTCGTCGCACCGTCCGGGGCGGGCGGCGGGTATCCGGGCGCACCGGCGCCCGGGACGGGAACCCCCTACGGCACGCCCGCCGCTCCGGTCGGGCAGGGGTCGCCCTACGGCCCGGGCACCGCCTCTGCCTACGGCTCCGCACCGAGCGGCGGGTACCCGCCGTCGGACCCGTCCGCCTACCCCGGGTCTGCCGGCTACGGCGCCTACCCGCCCCCCTACGGGTCCGTGTACACGGCGCCGCCGCGGACGAACGGGCTGGCGCTCGCGTCGATGATCGTCTCGATCGCGAGCCTCGTGGTCTGCGCGGGCTTCCCCGGCATCATCGGCCTCGTCCTCGGGATCGTCGCGCTCAACCAGGTGATGCGGGACGGGACGCGCGGGCGCGGGTTCGCCGTCACCGGCATCGTCGTGGGCGCCGTCTGCACGGCGTTCGCGATGCTCATCGTGCTCGCCGCGACCCTGAGCGACTCGTAGCCGTGGCCGACGACGACCTCTTCGCCCCGCCCGGCGGCCCGACCGGCCCGCCCCGGCCCCCGGCCCCAGTCCCGCCGGCGGCGACCCCGGACCGGCCGAGCGCCCCGGCGCCGTCGGGCACCTCGGTGCCGCCGAGCGCCCCGGTGCCGCCCTCGGCCGCCACGGTCGGACCGGGCTTCGCACCGGAGACGTACTACGCGACCGGGTGGCAGCCCGCGCCGCCGCGCGTCGAGCCGCTCGCCGTGGCGAGCGTGCCCGCGGGCGTCGTGCTCGGGCCCGTCGGGATCGGGCTCGGTGCCGCGGGGCTCTCCCGCGTGCGGTCCCGGGGCACGCGCGGTCGCGGGCTCGCCGTCGCCGGCATGGTGGTGGGCGCTGTCGTCACGGTCGCGTGGACCGCGGGCGCGCTCGTCTGGTGGCAGGGCGAGCAGGCGCGCACGCCGCTCGCGGGCGACGTCGACGCCCCGCAGACGGTCAACGCGATCCAGCTCGTGCTGGGAACCTGCCTCGACGAGCTGCCGCCGGACGGCGAGGTGTCGCAGGTGCGGGCCGTGCCGTGCGCGGACGAGCACCGGGCGCAGGTCGTCGCCCGGACCGACCTGGGCGCGGACGAGGTGTGGCCCGGTCAGCAGGCCGTGGACCGCCGCGTCGCGCGCGTGTGCACGCCCGACGTGCTGGGCGCCGACGCGCCCGAGGACGTCGAGCTCGTCGTGTGGTCGCCGACCGAGGCGTCCTGGCGCGACGGCGACCGCACGGGGCTGTGCCTGGCCGCCGGGGCCGACCCGCTCCCCGCCGACCTGCTCGGCTGAGCGCGCCGAGGAGGTCCTCGCGCTCAGCGCGAGGGGACCTCCTCGGCGAGGATGAGGTCGAGGTAGGCGCGCAGGTCGGCCGCCATGTCGACGCGCTCGGGGCGCGGCCGGTCGAGCGACAGCAGCCACTGGACCTGGAGCCCGTCCATGAGCGCGACGATCTGCCGCGCCGCGGTGTGCGGGTCCACCCCGGCCCGCAGACCGCCCGCGCGCGCCCGGCGGGAGAGCTGCTCGACCGCCCGAGCGACCGCCCACTCGTACCGCCGGACGAAGTACTCGTGCGCCGGGTGGTCCGGGGACGTCGCCTCCGCCGCGAGCGCCGTGAACAGCTCGACGATGTGCCGCCGGAGGGCGTTGCGCTCGACCAGGCGCACGAGGGCGTCGAAGTAGTCGGTCCCGCGCGCGAGGTCCTCGTCCAGGTCCGCCACGTCGACGGTGTCGCGGTAGTCGAGCACCGCCTCGAGGAGGGCGACCTTCGTCGGGAAGTGGTGGAGGAGGCCGGGGTGGGACATGCCCACACGCGACGCCAGCTCGCGCAGCGAGGCGGCGTGGAAGCCGACCTCGCCGAAGAGCACGACGGCGGCCTGGAGGATCTCCTCGCGCTTGGCGCGGCCCTTCGCGTACCCGCGCCCGGGGTCGGGGCTCGCGGTACGACGGGGAGCGCCACGGTCGTGGCCGGCTCCGAGGGCCGCGCTCGTCATGGGTCCTGCTCCGTCCGTCGTCCGAGAGGGAAAACCCTACCGACCGCGGCAGGTCCCCGGTGCCCGTCCGCCGGCTTTCACCCGCCCGGCCCGGCCCGCAGCGCTCAGGACGCCGGCGCGAGCGTGGCCTCGGCCTGGTCCCCGGTGCTCGGGGTCGGCCCCGGCACGGCGCCCGACGGCCGGTCCGTGGACGACGGCGGCGCGGGCTCGGTCGGAGCGGTCCCGCCCGGGTCCGTGGACTCCTCGTCACCGCCCCCCGGGGCGGCCGCGAGCGCCTCGGCCGTCGCGGCGGTCACGGCACCGTCGCCGGGAAGGCCGTTCGCCTCCTGGAAGGCGCGCAGCGCGGCCCGGGTGGCCTCGTCCAGCGTGCCGGTGACCGCGACGTCCGCGCCGTGCACGCGGAGGCGTTCCTGGACCCAGGAGACGGACGCCGCGTCGGGCTCGGTCGTGGGTGCCGGGGTCGTCGGCGCGGGCTCCGGCGCGGTGCCGCTCGGCGCGGCGGCGGAGGGCTCGGTGGCCGGCGCGGGGTCGGCCGACGCGGGCGGCGTGTCCGTCCCGCCGGTCGACGGCCGGGGCGCCGGCGTCGTCGCGGGGCCGGCGCCGTCCGCCGGGTCCGCGGCGGGCGGCGGGATGCGCGTCACCTCGGGGCGGGGGACGTCGGGGCGCGGCGTGACGGCCGGGACGCCGTCCTCGACCGTGGTCCCGCCGTCGGCCGAGGCGCCGACGACGAGGGCCTCGCCACCTCCCGTCGCGGCGCCCACCATCCCGGCCACTGCCACGACGAGGGTCACCGCGCCGGCGCCCGCGGCGACCGTGACCCACGGCGTGGCCGCGCGGCGCTCGACGGGCGTCGTCGGGGCGACGCGGCCGTCCTCCGGGGAGCCGGTCGAGCCTTGACGTCGGCGCACGTCGCCTCCTTCCAGGGCGGTCGAGGACCGGCGGACGACGCGTGGCGCTGCCCGCCAGAACGGTCGGGTGGACGTCCACCCTGCCCCATGGCCCGGCCGGATGTCACGCCCGGCGCCCTCACCTGCGACGACGCCGCGCCCGACGGCGCGGGTCCACGCCCCGACCGACCGGGTTGCGACGAAGGTCGCAACACAGGTTCCCCCCTGCGCCGCAAGACCCGCGTACCGCCCGCGCGACAGCCTGGTGGGGCACCGCACGGGAGCCCGTGCGGGACGCATCGAGGAAGGGACCGGCATGACCACCATCCACGTCTCCGGGCTGCGCAAGACCTACGGGGCGTTCGACGCCGTGCACGACGTGACGTTCACGGCCGCGCCGGGTCGCGTCGTCGGGCTGCTCGGGCCGAACGGCGCGGGGAAGTCGACGACGCTGCACGTCCTGCTGGGGCTGGCCGCGGCGACCGCGGGGAGCGCGACGTTCGACGGGCGCGCGTTCGCGGACCTGGCGCACCCCGCCCGCACCGTCGGCGCCCTGCTCGACGCCGGCGGGCTCCATCCCGGCCGCACGGGCCGCGACCACCTGCGCGTGCTCGCCGCCGCGGGCCGGATCCCGCCGGGGCGCGTCGACGACGTGCTCGCGCTCGTCGGCATGACGCCCGCCGCCGACCGTCGCGTGCGCACCTACTCGCTCGGGATGCGGCAGCGCATCGGCATCGCCGCCGCGCTGCTCGGCGACCCGGAGGTGCTCGTGCTCGACGAGCCCGCCAACGGCCTCGACCCGGCGGGCATGCGCTGGCTGCGCGACCTCGTGCGCGCGTTCGCCGACGACGGCGGCACCGTGCTCCTCGCGAGCCACGTGCTGTCCGAGGTGCGGCAGGTCGCGGACGACCTCGTCGTCATCGGGCAGGGCCGCGTCGTCGCCGACGGGCCCCTCGACGACCTGCTCCGCGGGGAGTCCCTGGAGGACTTCTACCTCGACCTGACCGCCACGACCGAAGGGGTGCGCTGATGTACCGCGCCGAGATGCTCAAGCTCCGCACGACCCGCGCGACGTGGGTCGTCGCGGCCGTCGCCGTCGCCGGGATGCTCGTCGTCCAGGCCTTCACCCTCCTGCTGCCCACGATCCTGCGGGGCACCGAGGCGCTCGGTGGCGGCTCGACCGTCGGGTTCCAGGCGTCGCCCGAGATGCTCGAGGACCTGGCGCCCGACCTCGGCGCGCTCACCGACGCCGCCCAGCCGTCGTTCCAGCGCGGCATGCTCGACCTGCTCGGCAACGGGCTGAACGGCTCGGGTTCGGTCGGCGTCGCGACGATGTGCATGCTCCTGCTCGGCGTGCTCGCCGTGACGACGGACTTCCGCACGGGCGGCATCGTGCCGACGGCGCTCGTCCAGCCGTCGCGGCTGCGCATCCTCGCGGCCAAGGCGGGCGCGACCGCGACCGTCGCCCTCGCGGTGGGCGTCGTGCTCGCCGTGGTCGGCGCCCTGGGCCTCACCGTCGCGATCGTCACGACCCCGGGCGCGACCCTCGCGCTCGGCCCCGGCGAGGTCCTCGGCGTGTGGGCGCGCGGCCTCGCGGTCCTCGTCCTCCTCACCTGGTTCGGGCTGGGGATCGGGACGCTCGTGCGCGGCCAGGTGGCCGCCGTCGTGACCGTCGCGGCGCTCGCGCTCGCCGAACCCATCGTGCGTGGTGCGGTCACCCTGCTGTCGGGCGGCGAGTCCGCCGCGGCGGAGTGGCTGCCCCTGGGCCTGGGCGCGCTCGCCTCGACGGGGCAGTCCGGCGCGGCGCTCCTGGGCGGTGCCGCACCGCTGGGGACGCTCGCCGCGCTCGCGGGGCTCGTCGCGTGGGTCGCCGTGCTCCTCGGGAGCGGTGCCGTGACCCTGCAGCGCCGCGACCTGGTCTGACGACCGCCGAGGGAGTGGTCCGGTATCGCGAGCAGAGGCGTGGTCACCCGTTCCGGAGACCACGCCTCTCCCTCGGTGGACCACGCCTCTACCTCGCGGTCGGGTCGATGCGCCCCCGTAGGGTGGGCAGGCCCGTTGCCCGACCGTCCGTACCCGTTGCTCGTGCCCGCCGCACCGTACCCGTCGTCCCGTCTGGAGGAGATCGTGACCGAGGCCCTGCGCCGTGCGCTCGACCGGGTCGGCGTGCGCACCGACACCGGCCGCGACGCCGTGCTCGCCGGGTTCGTCGCCGCAGCCACCGTCGTGCTGTTCCTCGGCATCGAGCGCGTGCTCGCGACGGACGTCGGCGCGACGTTCGGCGCGGGGCCGGGCGCCGCGCTCGTCACCCCGGGGGCGCGAGCGACCGTGCTCGCGCTCGTCGTGCTCCAGGCGGCGACCCTCACGGTCCGCCGTCGGGCGCCGCTCGCCTGCCTCGCGCTCGCCGTGGCGGCCCAGGTCGCCATCACCGTGCTCCTGCCCCCGTACGTCGGCTTCCAGGCCCCGGCGACCCTCGTCGCCGCCTACTCCGCCGGGGCGTACGCGCCGCGTCGCACGCGCCTGGCCGCACCCGCGGCGGCGGCGGTCGCGCAGGTCGTGCTCGTCTTCGCGCTCGGGGGGTTCGCCGTCCCCGCCGGGGCGGGGCCCGCGCAGCACGCGCTCCAGGTGGGCGGCGCGCTGCTCTCGGCGCTGCTCACGTTCGTCGGAGCGGCGCTCGTCGGGTCGTACGTCGCGACGCGCCGCGAGCTCGTGACCGAGCTGCGCGACCGGGTGCTCCGTGCCGAGCGCGAGCGCGAGGCGCTGGCCGCCCAGGCGGTCCTCGAGGAGCGGGCGCGCATGGCGCGCGAGCTGCACGACGTCGCGGCCCACCACCTCTCGGGCATCGTGGTCCAGGCGTCTGCGGCCGAGCGCCTCGTCGACGCCGACCCGGAGCGCGCCAAGGAGTCGGTGCGGTGGATCCGCGTGCAGGGCCGCGAGACGCTCGACGACCTCCGCCTCGTGGTCGGCATCCTGCGCGGCCGCGACGACGAGGACGGCGCGGAGCGCGAGGCGCCGCAGCCGACGCTCGCCGAGGTCCCCGCCCTCCTCGACACGGCACGCTCCGCGGGCGCCGTCGTCACGGTCGAGACCGACGGCCGCCCGTGGGAGCCGACGCCGAGCACCCAGCTCGCCGTCTACCGCGTGCTCCAGGAGGCGCTCGCCAACGCCCGCCGGCACGCGCCGGGACGGCCCGTGGCCGTGCGGTTCGCGTGGTCGGCCGCGGACCTCGTCCTCACCGTGCGCAACCCGGCGGCGGGAACGGTGCGGGTCGCCGACCCGCAGACCGGGCACGGGCTCGTCGGCATGCGCGAGCGGGCGGCCGTGCTCGGCGGCACGCTCGACGCGCGGCGCGCCCCGGACGGGGCGTGGCTCGTGCGCCTCGCCGTGCCGCGCGCACCCGCGCGCGACTCCCGCACCGCCGACCAGGAGGTCTCGTGACACGCGTCGTGCTCGTGGACGACCAGGCCGTCGTCCGCGCCGGGTTCACCGTCATCCTCGAGAGCGAGGGGATCGAGGTCGTCGGCGAGGCCTCGAACGGCGCCGACGCCGTGCGCGTCGCGCGCCGCGAGCGACCCGACATCGTGTGCATGGACGTGCGCATGCCCGGTGGCGACGGGATCACGGCGACGCGAGCGCTCGCCGGGCCGGACGTCGTCGACCCGGTGCCCGTGCTCGTGGTGAGCACGTTCGACCTCGACGACTACGTGTTCGGGGCGCTGGAGGCCGGGGCGAGCGGGTTCCTGCTCAAGGACGCCGAGCCGGACGTGCTCGTCGACGCCGTGCGCCGCGTGGCGGCGGGCGACGGCCTGGTCGACCAGTCCCTCACGCGTCGGGTCATCGGCGAGTTCGCGCGCCGCCGCGCACCCGTCTCCCGGGACGACGACGCGGCCGCGCTCCTCACCCCGCGCGAGCTCGACATCGTCGACCTGCTGTGCCGCGGGTCGTCCAACGCGGAGATCGCGACGGCTCTGTTCCTCGAGCCGAGCACCGTGAAGTCGCACCTGAGCCGCGCCATGACCAAGACCGGGGCGCGCGACCGCGTGCAGCTCGTCGTCTGGGCGTTCCGGCACGGGGTCGTCGACCCGGCCCCCTGAGCTCAGCGGACGGGGCGCGGTACCGCGAACCGTGCGTGCACCGGCGCGGCCACGTGCACGAGCTCCGGGTCGGCGGGCGGCAGCCCGAGGCGGTCGAGCACGTCCGTGTCGAGCGCGTCGAGCGTGCCGCGCCGCAGCGTCCACGGCTCGTGCACGACCGGGAACCGCCACAGCCGCCCGGCCCGCGCGCCGTACGCGTTCCACCGTGCCGTGAGCCACTGCACGAGGCCCGACGACGCGTCGACCTCCTCGTGCGCCCGCACCTCGGCGCAGAAGGTGAGGTCGCGCAGCCCTGGGTGCTCGTGCGGGACGTGCAGGGGTCCTCGACCCGCCGAGCGGAACCGGTAGCGCACCGCCGACGGCGGGCCGGCGCGGTCGCCGCGCGCGTGCACCACCGCGCCGGACGGGTGGTACGGGACGCCCGCCGCGCGCGTCGCGGCGACGAACGCGCGCGACGTGGCCCACAGCCCGAGGAACCACACGCCCTCGGTGCCCGCGCGGTCGCGCACGTACACGCGGACGTTGAGCTCGGGGAACGTCGACCACGCGCCGAGGGCGGGCAGGGGCGGGACCCGGACGTCCGCCATGACGAACGGGACCACGCCGAGCCACGTCGCCCCGCCGACCTCCTGCACGGTGAGGCCGGGCGGGAGCCAGCCCTGCACGACCGCAGGGTCGGCGCGCCAGTGGAGGAACGTCAGCGCCTCCCAGCGCTGCGCGGTCACGACGATCCTCGGGAGCCGGGGATGTCGGGGACTCATGGGCCCACGGTGCAGCACCGCGCGCCGGCTCGCACCCGCGACGCACGAGCCCGGTCGCCGGGTGCGGGTCGCGGTCGGAGGAGGTCAGAGGACCTGGTAGAGCGCACCCTGCACGACGCTGAGGACGACCCCCAGGAGCGCCGCCGCGCCGAGGGCCGTGCCGGCTGAAGCGAGCGCCGTGCCCGGCATCCGGCGCACGAGCGCGACCGCGCCGGCGACCGTCGCGACCAGCGCGAGCACGCCCGTGAGGATGCCGTTGGCGAGCTGGAGCACGCCGATCGACGACGGCGAGTAGTCCGACGACGAGAGCACGAACGGGAAGGCCAGCGTGACGACCGCACCGACCAGGACGGTCGCGATCCCGAGGACGAAGGCCACGACGGCGAGCGTCGAGCGTCGCGCACCGGGCGCCAGGGCCGGCGAGCTCGAGCCGTAGGGGGACGGGGCGGGTGCGGACCAGGTCTCGGGGTCGGGCTGGGGAGCGCTCATGCGTCCATCCTGCCGAAGCGCCGGGTCCGGCGACAGGGACGTCCGCGCGCTGCGACGGTCGGCGCCGGGCTCACGGGCGTCTGGGGGCGCCCCGCGTGACGTCCTCGGAGTCCTCAGGGTGGTAGACGCACACGTGCAGGGAGTCCGGCCGCACACGGACGTCGAGGCGCTCGCCCGGGTCGATGACGTCGCCGTCGAGCTGGCGGGGCTGCAGCCGGTCGGACACGACCGAGACCTCGCGGCCCCGCACGATCTCGCGGCTCGGGACGCGGCTGCGGCGCCGCAGCACGCCCCACAGGAGCTGGACCCAGTGCTTGAGGTTGCGGGGCGCGATGATCGCGACCTCCAGCTGCCCGTTGTCCGGCTCGGCGTCAGGGAGGATGTCGGTCCCCGCCTGCAGGCGTCCGACGTTCCCCACCAGGACGGTCATCGCCCGGCGTCGCCGCGTCTGCCCGTCGACGGTCACCTCGAGGTTCATCTCGTCGTCGGCGAGGTGCTTGAGCGCGGAGACGACGTACGCGACCGAGCCGGCCCGCGCCTTGAGCGCCGCCGGGGCGTCCCGCATCATCGCGGCGTCGAGCCCCATGCCCGCCATGATCGCGAACGTCTGTCCGTCGGCCACCCCGACGTCGATCGTGCGCCGCCCACCCCGCAGCACGAGCCGGATGCCCTCCTCCGCATCCGTCGGGACCCCCAGGTTGGCGGCGAGCAGGTTGCCCGTGCCGCCCGGCAGGATGGCGAGCGCCGCGTCCGTCCCGGCCAGCCCCTCGACGACGGCGCGGACCGTCCCGTCGCCACCGCTCACGAAGACGACCTCCGCGCCGTCCGCCACGGCCTGACGCGCCTGGCCCGTGCCCGGGTCCTCGGCCGTCGTCTCGAGCCACGCGGGCTCCGGCCACCCCGCCTCGGTGAGCCGCGTGACGATGAGGTCGCGCAGCGCGTCCAGCCCCTCGACCCGGTTCGGGTTGACGATCACGGCCGAGCGGTGGGGCCCGACGTCGGGGCGTTGCGGAGCGGTGTTCTGGGTCTCGGTCGTCTCGTCGGTCGGCACGGACCGAGTATGTCCCGGAGGCCGTGAGGACGCGCGGTACGGGGGCACTCCCCGTCCGCGCGGACACGGGGACCCCGAGTCCTCTGCGCCGGTCGGTCACGACGACGGCAGAGGACCCGGGGTCCGTCGGGCAGGACGTCAGGCCGTGAGGATCTCCGTCGTGAGGGTCAGCCCCTCGCCCTCGGGGTCGCGGTCGACGCGCACCACGTCGCCGTCTGCGACGTCGCCCGAGAGCAGCATCCGCGCGAGGCTGTCGCCGATCTCGCGCTGCACGAGGCGGCGCAGCGGGCGCGCGCCGTAGGCGGGATCGAAGCCCTCGAGCGCGAGCCACTCACGGGCGGCGGTCGTCACGTCGAGCGTGATGCGCCGGTCCGCGAGGCGCCGACCGAGCGCGGCGACCTGGATGTCGACGATCCGGCCCAGCTCCTCGATCGTCAGCGGCTCGAACACGATGACGTCGTCGAGGCGGTTGAGGAACTCCGGCTTGAAGCTCGCCCGCACCGTGCTCATCACGGCCTCGCGCTTCGCCGCGTCGTCGAGCATCGGGTCCACAAGGAACTGCGAGCCGAGGTTCGACGTGAGCACGAGGATCACGTTGCGGAAGTCGACCGTGCGGCCCTGGCCGTCGGTGAGGCGGCCGTCGTCGAGCACCTGGAGCAGGATGTCGAAGACCTCCGGGTGCGCCTTCTCGACCTCGTCGAGCAGCACGACCGAGTACGGCCGGCGCCGCACGGCCTCGGTGAGCTGGCCGCCCTCCTCGTAGCCGACGTACCCCGGGGGCGCGCCGACGAGGCGGGCCACCGAGTGCTTCTCGGAGTACTCGGACATGTCGATGCGCACCATGGCGCGCTCGTCGTCGAACAGGAAGTCCGCGAGCGACTTCGCGAGCTCAGTCTTGCCGACGCCCGTCGGGCCCAGGAAGAGGAACGAGCCCGTGGGCCGGTCCGGGTCGGCGACGCCCGCGCGCGAGCGACGGACGGCGTCGGACACCGAGCGGACGGCGGCCTGCTGGCCGATGAGGCGCTCCCCGATGACCTCCTCCATGTGCAGGAGCTTCTCGCTCTCGCCCTGGAGCATGCGGCCGGCGGGGATGCCCGTCCACGCGGACACGACCTCCGCGATCTCGTCGGCGCCCACCTTGTCCGCGATCATCGGCGCGGCCTCGGGGCCGGACGCGGCGAACGCGTCGTCGGCCTGCTCGGCCGCCTCGGCCTCGTCGAGCTCGCGCTGCACCTGCGGGATCTCGCCGTACTGGAGCCGGCCCGCGGTCTCGAGGTCGCCCTCGCGGATCGCGCGCTCGACCTGGACGCGCAGTTCGTCGAGCTTCGCGCGCAGGTCGCCGACGCGGTTGTGGCCCGCCTTCTCGGCCTCCCACCGCGCGGTGAGGGCGGCGAGCTCTTCGCGACGGTCCGCGAGGTCGGCACGCAGCTTCTCGAGCCTTTCGAGCGACGCGGGGTCGGTCGACTCGGACAGCACGACCTCCTCCATCTCGAGGCGCGTGACCGCGCGCTGGAGCTCGTCGATCTCGATCGGCGAGGAGTCGAGCTCCATGCGCAGGCGCGACGCCGCCTCGTCGACGAGGTCGATCGCCTTGTCCGGGAGCTGGCGCCCGGTGATGTACCGGTCGGAGAGCGACGCCGCCGCGACGAGCGCGGAGTCGGCGATCGTCACCTTGTGGTGCGCCTCGTACCGCTCCTTGAGCCCGCGCAGGATCGCGACCGTGTCCTCCACCGAGGGCTCGCCGACGAACACCTGCTGGAACCGGCGCTCCAGCGCCGGGTCCTTCTCGATGTACTCGCGGTACTCGTCGAGCGTGGTCGCGCCCACGAGGCGCAGCTCGCCGCGGGCGAGCATGGGCTTGAGCATGTTGCCGGCATCCATGGCGCCCTCGCCGCCCGCGCCCGCCCCGACGACCGTGTGCAGCTCGTCGATGAACGTGACGACCTCGCCGTCGGAGGACCGGATCTCCTCCAGGACGGCCTTGAGCCGCTCCTCGAACTCGCCGCGGTACTTCGCGCCCGCGACCATGCTCGCGAGGTCGAGCGACACGAGGCGCTTGCCCTGGAGCGACGTCGGGACGTCGCCCGCGACGATGCGCTGCGCGAGGCCCTCGACGACGGCCGTCTTGCCGACGCCGGGCTCCCCGATGAGCACGGGGTTGTTCTTGGTGCGGCGGCTCAGCACCTGCACGACGCGCCGGATCTCGGAGTCGCGCCCGATCACGGGGTCGAGCTTGCCCTCGGCGGCCGCGGCCGTGAGGTCGGTCCCGTACTGCTCGAGCGCCTTGTAGGTGCCCTCCGGGTTGGGGCTCGTCACGCGCGCGCTCCCGCGCACGGCGGGCAGCGCCGAGCGCAGCGCGTCGGCGGTCGCGCCGGCCTGCTGGAGGATCGTCGCGGCCTGCGACGAACCCGCGGCGATGCCGAGCAGCAGGTGCTCGGTGGAGACGTACTCGTCGCCGAGGGCCTGCGCCTCCTTCGCGGCGTTGTCGAGCGCCGTGGACGTCGCGCGCGACGGCGTCGGCTGCGCGACGGCGGAACCGCTCGCGGTGGGCAGCGCGACGAGCGCGGCACGGACCTTCTGGCCGACGGCCTGCTTGTCCGCGCCGACGGCGTCGAGCAGCCCGACGGCGACCCCGCCCTCCTGCGTGAGCAGCGCGGCGAGGAGGTGGGTGGGCTCGAGCTGCGGGTTGCCGGCGGCCGACGCGGTCTGGATCGCCTCGCCGATCGCCTGCTGCGACATCGTGGTGAACTTCGTTTCCATAGGTGCTCCGGTGTGGTGCTCGAAAAGATGGTCTGACCAGTGGAACGACTCCGAAGTTGAGTGTATTCCGCTCAACTTCGTTCGTCACCCTCGCAACCGACCTCCCCGTGGCGCGTCCCTGCGGAGCGGATGAACTCCGGCCGCATTCCGTCTCAAATCGGCATCGACCCTCGCCCCTGGCGACGATCCGCGACATGCTGGGCGGGTGAACTCCTCACCCTTGCGCAGACGACTCGGCCTCGGCGCCCTCTTCGCCACCCTCGCACTGTTCCTCGCGGGGTGCATGAGGATGGACATGGCCCTCACCCTCAACGAGGACGACACGTTCGACGGCAGCGTCGTCATGGCGTTCAGCGACGAGCTCGCCACGTCCATGGGGTCGGACCCGCAGGAGCTGTGGGACCAGATGGGCTCCGAGATGGAGTCCGAGCTCCCGGAGGGCGCGACCCAGGAGCCGTACGCCCAGGACGGGTACACGGGCACCAAGATCACGTACGCGGACCAGCCCATCTCGCAGCTCTCGTCCGCCGGGGCCGACTCGATCTCCGTCACGCGCGAGGGTGACGAGTACGTCGTGAGCGGGTCGATGGACATGACCGGCGAGGAGTTCAACCCCGACACGGGTGACGCGACGAGCGACGAGCTGACGCAGCAGATGATGGACAGCCTCGACATCAAGATCTCCATCACGTTCCCCGGTGAGGTCGCCGAGTCCAACGGCGAGATCGACGGGAACACGGTGACCTGGACGCCCGTCGTCGGCGAGGTCAACGAGATGACGGCGCGCGGCTCGGCCGTCGCGGGCGGCGCGGCGGGAACCGGCGACGAGGGCTCGGACGAGGCGACCGACTCCGACGGTGCCACCGCGCCCGACGGCGGCGACAGCGCGGCCGACGCCTCGGACTCCGGGTCCCTGGCCTGGCTCTGGTTCGTCATCGGCGGCCTCGTGCTGCTCGGCATCATCGGCCTCGTGCTGTGGCTCGTGCTCCGCTCCAAGCCGGGCGCGCAGGACGGTCAGGCCGCCGGCTTCCAGCAGGGCGGCTACCCGGGCCAGCCCGGTCAGTTCGCCGGCCAGCCCCAGGGCCAGTACCCGGGTCAGCAGGGCGGCTACCCGGGACAGCAGCCGGGTCAGCAGGGCGCCTACCCCGGCCAGCCCGGTGCCTACCCGGGCCAGCAGGGCGGCTACCCCGGCCAGCAGCCGGGCGCGTACCCGGGCCAGCAGCCGGGCGCGTACCCGGGCCAGCAGCCGGGCGCGTACCCGGGCCAGCAGCCGGGCGCCTACCCCGGCCAGCCGGGCGCGCCGCAGGGCTACGGGGCGCAGCCCCCGGCCCCGGGCCAGTACGGCGCCCAGCCGCCGGCCCCGCCGCAGCCGCAGGGCGGCTACCCCGGCGCGGCCCCGTACGCCCCTCCCGGCGCGCCGCACCCGCAGTCGTCGCCGACGACGCCGCTCCCCGCGCAGCCGCCCGTCCCCCCGGGGGCGACCCAGCCGCTGCCGCCGTACCAGCAGCCGGCCCCGACCCAGCCGCTCCCGCCGCAGCCCGGCGCCGGACCCGACGGGCCCCCGGCCCCGGGTGGGCCCGACGACGAGATCGACGACGCGACGCGCCTCCGCCCGCCGCCCGAGTGACGCGAGCGACGCCTCGTGCGGCACTCGCCGTGCGAAGCGGGTGACTCGCAGCACCACGCATCGACGGCCCGCCCCGGGAGCCCGGGGCGGGCCGTCGTGCGTCGTCGGCTCGTACGGCGTGGTCGCGTCAGGACTCGACGGTGACCTCGACGACGTCGCCCACGGCGTCGAACCGCACCGCGGGCCAGTACCCGTCGAGGAAGTGCTCCCCGCACGAGTCCGCGAGGTGCACGACCGTGCCGCCGTCGTCGTGCCGCTCGACGAGCTCGACCACGAGGTCGTCGCGCGCCTCCGCCAGCTCGTCCGGCGTCGGCACGTCCTCGCCGAACCGCCGGACCACGGCCTCGACCGCGCGGCGCGCCAGGCGCGGGCTCAGCGCGTCGTCCCACAGCGCCTCCGCGGGCACGTACGCCAGCGCCTCCGCCCCGACGCCCGGGTCGACCTCGGCGAGCGTCGCCGGGCGCCACGACGGGTCGCGGTCCTTGTCGACCACCTGCGCGCGGACACCCTCGACGAGGTCCGGCTGCGTGTCGACGAACCACGAGACGAGCCCGTACTCCTGCTCCAGCGCGGCACGCAGGTCCGGGAGCCCGCGCGCGCTGCGCACCGCCGCGAGCGCCACGGTGACCGCGGTGGGCGAGAGCCGCTCGAGCTCGTCGGCCTCGGAGCCCGCCTGCTCGTCCCCGTCCCGGGCGCCAGCGCGCAGCCGCGCCACGATCTCGGGCACGGTGTCCGCCGCGTAGGCGGCGTCGACCGCCGCCTGGCGCGCCACGAGCCGCGAGACGGGTGCGGGCAGGGCGTGGCGGCGCACGACCTCCCGCACGTCCTCGACGTCGAGCGGGTCGACCCCCGCGGTCGCGAGCGCGGCGAGGTCGGCGGCGAGCACGGGCAGCCGCTCGCTCGGCACGTAGTGGTCGGCGAGCCCGGCGAAGATCGCGTCGGCGGCGTCCATCGTCACGGCGCCGAGCGCGAGCAGCTCCCCGAGCCGCCCGGGCGCGCGGGCCAGGAGCCAGGAGCCGCCGACGTCGGGCGTGAAGCCGATCCGCGTCTCCGGCATGGCGACGCGCGACCGCTCGGTCACGACGCGGACCGGCGCGTGCGCGCCGAGCCCGACCCCACCGCCCATGGTGATGCCGTCCATGATCGTCACGACGGGCACGGGCAGCTCCGCGAGCGCGGCGTCGACCGCGTACTCGCGCCGGAAGTAGCGGCGCGCCTCGGCCTGCTTCCCGGCCACGATCGACGCGCGCAGCTCCCGGACGTCGCCGCCCGCGCACAGGCCGCGGTCGCCCGCACCGTCGAGCAGCACGAGGCGCACGGTCGGGTCGACGCGCCACTCCTCCAGCACGTCGGCGATCTCGCCGAGCATGGCGTAGCCGAGGGCGTTGAGCGCGCGGGGACGGTCCAGGGTGAGGTGCCCGACGCCGTCGTCGACGCGGGCGATGATCTCGCTCGTCATCCGCGCCACGCTACCCCGCACCCGCGCGTTGTCGCCGAGCGATCGCGCCGAGGCGCGAGAATCTGCTGACAGGTGGTGGGGCGAGGACGGGAGACGCGGATGGCCGAGACGCAGACGCCGGAGTGGCGCACGGACGTGCTGGGCGGGGACTGGGTCGCGCGCGACCTCGACCTGCCGGACGGCGCGGTCGCGACCTTGGTGCGGCGCGACGCCCCGACGCCCTCGGGCGACCGGCCCGCGGTGCTGTACGTGCACGGGTTCATCGACTACTTCTTCCAGACCCACGTCGCCGAGGCGGTCGAGGCGCGCGGGTACCGGTTCTACGCGCTCGACCTGCGGGGCTACGGGCGCTCGATCGGCCGCGGCACGGGGGCGCCGTCGCGGCCCGACGACGACCCGAACTTCGTCACCGACCTCGCCGTCTACGCCCACGACCTCGACGCGGCCGCGCGCGCGATCCGCGCGGAGGGGCACGAGCGGCTCGTCGTGCTGGGCCACTCGACGGGCGGTCTCGTCGCGAGCCTGTGGGCCGACGCGCGTCCCGGGCGGCTCGCGGCGCTCGTGCTCAACAGCCCGTGGTTCGACCTCAACCGGCCGTGGGTGTTCCGCGGGCCGGTGACGTGGGTGGTCGACGTCGTCGGCCGGGTCGCGCCGCGGCTCGTCGTGGGCGGGCTCGACCCGCACTGGGCGGAGGCCCTGCACGCGAGCACGGGCGGCGAGTGGGACTTCGACCTCGCCTGGAAGCCGATCGAGGGCTTCCCGGTACGAGCGGGGTTCCTGCGGGCGGTGCGGCGCGGGCACGCGCGCGTCGCGCGGGGCCTGCACGTCGACTGCCCGGTCCTCGTGCTGGCGTCCGCACGCAGCGGCCCCGCGTCGGGCTGGCACGACGCTCTGCTCACGACCGACAGCGTGCTCGACGTCGGGCAGATCACGACGCGCGCCGAGCGGCTGGGCGACGACGTCACGATCGTCGCGGTCGAGGGCGGCGCGCACGACCTCGCCCTCTCCCCCGAGCCCGCCCGGTCGACCTACCTGCGAGAGGTCCTCGACTGGCTCGACGCCCGGGTCTGACGGCCCCGACCGCACGCCCTCGACTGCCGAACCCGGGGTCGCCCCCAGGACCCGACCAGGCTGAGGAGGGATCCCGGGTTCGCGCCGGGGAGCGCCACCGTCGTGTCCGAATCCCGCTAGCCAAGGGGTCGCCCCGCGGGTGAGGATCGAGTCATGACGACGACCCTCGCGACTCCCCGCGCGACGACGGACCCCGTGTTCGCGGAGCGCTACCGCGCCATCGCGTCGCGCGACCGGCGGTTCGACGGGCAGTTCATCACCGCGGTGAGCAGCACGGGCATCTACTGCCGCCCGTCGTGCCCTGCGCGCACGCCCAAGCCGGAGAACGTCACGTTCTACCTGACCTCCGCGGCCGCGCACGAGGCCGGCTACCGCGCGTGCAAGCGCTGCCTCCCCGAGGCCGTGCCCGGCACGCCGAGCTGGGACCTCGGGCACGACCTCTCCGCCCGTGCGATGCGTCTCGTCGCCGACGGCGTCGTGGACCGCGAGGGCGTCGACGGCCTCGCCGCCCACCTCGGGTACTCGCCCCGGCACGTGCACCGCGTGCTCGTCGCGGAGCTGGGCGCCGGCCCGGTCGCGCTCGCCCGCGCGCTGCGCGCCCAGACCGCGCGCGCCCTGCTCACGGGCACCGACCTCCGCCTCGCCGACGTCGCGTTCGCCGCAGGCTTCGGCAGCGTCCGGCAGTTCAACGACACGATCACCGAGGTCTTCGACACGACGCCGGGCGAGCTGCGCCGTCGGGCGCGGCGCGACCGCCCGGCTCTTCCCCTCAGGGGCTCGGGCGGGCATGTTCCCGACGGCCCGGGCGTCGTCGGGGACGACGGCGGCACCACCGCCGTGCTCGACCTCACGCTCCCCCTGCGCGAGCCCTTCGACGCACGCGGCGTGTTCGCGTTCCTCGCGGCGCGCGCCGTCGACGGCGTCGAGGTCGCGGACCTCGCCGGGCCCGTCCTGTCGTACGCGCGCACGCTCGCGCTCCCGCACGGCCCGGGAGCGTTCCGCGCGACGTACGGCCCGCCGCCGGGGCGCGCCCACGGCACGGCGCGGTTCCACGTCGAGCTCGAGCTCACGTCCGTGGCCGACCTGCCCGCGGCGATCGCCCGGGTCCGCCGCCTGTTCGACCTCGACGCCGACCCCACGGCCGTGGACGCGGCCCTCGCGGCCGACCCGGCGCTCGCCGCGTCGGTGCGCGCCGATCCCGGTATCCGCGTCCCGGGCGCGGTGGACGCGACGGAGATCCTCGTCCGCGCACTCGTGGGACAGCAGATCTCCGTCGCCGCCGCGCGGACGCACCTGTCGCGGCTCGCCGTCGCGCTCGGCAGGCCGTTCGCGTCCCGGTTCGGGCCGACCCTGCTCTTCCCGACGCCCGCGCAGCTCGCCGAGGGCGGAGCCGACCACGTGCGCGGGCCCGCGCGCCGGACGGCCGCGATCCTCGGCGTCGCCCGGGCCCTCGCCGACGGGTCGCTCGCGCTCTCCTCTGCCGACGACCCGGCCGCCCAGCGCGCGGCGCTCGAGGCGATGCCCGGCGTCGGCCCCTGGACGTCCGGGTACGTCGCGATGCGCGTCCTGCACGACCCTGACGTCCTGCTCGACGGCGACCTCGCCCTCCGCGCGGGCGCTGCGGCGCTCGGTCTGCCCGACGACCGGCGCACGCTCACCGCGCACGCGGAGCGCTGGGCGCCGTGGCGCTCGTACGCCGCGATGCACCTCTGGCGCGCCGCGGCCCCCCGACCCTCGTCCGCCCCCACGAAGGAGACCCCGTGACCACCGCAGCCACCGCCCCCGCGACGACCACCACCGGAACGGCCGTCACCACGACGGTCGCCACGCCCGACGGCCCGTTCACGGTCGTCGTCGACCCCGACGGCACGGTCCTCGCCTCCGGCTGGACGTCCGAGCCCGCGGCGCTCGTCGCGCTCGTCCACCCCGACCTGCGCCCCGCGGACGTCTCGCTCGTGCCCGACGACGCACCCGCCGTCGTCCCGGCCGTCGCCGCCGTCCGGGCGTACTACGCGGGCGACGTGCACGCGATCGACGCCGTCCCCGTGCGCCAGGTCTCGGGCCCCTACCGCGCGCACGCGTGGGACGTGCTGCGCACGGTCGAGCCGGGCGACCCCGTCACCTACACGCGGTACGCCGAGCTGTCGGGACGGCCCGCCGCCGTGCGCGCCGCCGCGGGCGCGTGCGCGATGAACGCGGCCGCGCTGTTCGTGCCGTGCCACCGCGTGCTGCGCACGGACGGCAGCCTCGGCGGGTTCCGCTACGGCCTCGAGGTCAAGCGCAGCCTGCTCGACCGGGAGGCACGCGCGACCGGGGCGCCGTCTCTCCTCTGAGCAGGGCGGGTCGGCCGCGCCGCGGCCTCAGCCCCAGCCGAAGAGCTGGGTCCACACCCGGTCGGCGTGCCCGACGCCGATCTCACGCAGGTCGCAGTTGAGGATGTTCGCCCGGTGCCCGGGCGAATCCATCCACGCGCGCACCACGTCCTCGGCCGTCGCCTGTCCCTTCGCGATGTTCTCCGCACCCGGGTTCGCGTAACCCTGGGCCTTCGCGCGGTCCCAGGGGGACCGGCCGTCGAGGCTCGTGTGGTCGAAGTAGCCCTGGGCGAGCATGTCCTCGCTGTGGAGCTGCGCCGCGGCCGTGAGCCGCTCGTCGACGACGAGCGGGCCGCATCCCGCCGCGGCACGCTCCGCGTTGGTCCGCTCGACGACGGCGGCGCCCTCCGCGGTGATCACGCCCGGCCCGGCCGGGACCGCCGCAGCGGACGCCGGGGCGGGGGCGGGCGTCACGCCCGGCGCGGGGTCCGTGACCTCGCCCGGCGCCGAGCCGGCCTCGGCGTCGCCCGCCGCCGGGTCCGGCGGCGCCGGGGCCGGCTCCTCGTCGGCGTCGGCCCCGCCCGGCTCGGCCTGCTCGGCGCCCTCCGGCGGGGTGTCCGGCGCGCCGGCCGAACCGGACGCGCCTGGCACCGCGGGGGTGTCCGAGGAGTCGTCCAGGTCGTCCGCCGTGCGGCCGTCTGCCAGCGTCCGCGACGAGCGGTCGTCGCGCGGGTCCCGGCCGTCGAGCCAGGACTCCGGGCCGGTCCCCTGCCACGGCAGCGCCGCGACCACCGGACCGAGGGGGCCGACGTGCTCCGGACGGAGCTCGCCGGTCGCCGTCGCGACCGTGACGCCCAGCGGCGGGCCGAGCAGCAGCGCCGCGGCGACCCCCGACGTCACGGCGACCCGCGGACCGGACCGCAGGTGGCGCGCGAACGGGCCGCCCCGCCGTCGGACCGCCCCGGACGCCGGAGCCGCGGACGACGGACGCCCGGCCCGCGAGGTCCCGGGTGCCGGTCGCGAGCGGGGCAGCTCCGCGGGCGCTCCGGCCCGGTGCCGGGGCGTGCGCTGGGTGGCCATCGCTCGACCCTACCCACCCCGGCCGTGGATGTGTACCGCTTCGTCCGTTCTGCCCGCTGCTCCCCCGCTGCCGAACCCGGGGTTGTTCCCCGGTTCGACGTCGAACCGGGGAACAACCCCGGGTTCGGCACCGTCGGGGTCAGGCGATCGACGGCTCCTCGGGCGCCGAGACCGTGAACACCGCGCCCGCGATGAGCGGCACGGACGTCACGCGGCGCTCGAGGTCGTCGAGGCGGCGCGCGACCGACGTCTCCGACTCGTCGCCGCGCAGGTCCACGCTCGCCACGAGGTACAGCGCGCGCGGGCCCACGTACTCGAGGCGCAGGTAGGTCACGCGCTCGACCTCGGGCAGGTCCCGGATGCCCTCCAGGACGGCCGCGCGCGTCGCGGGCATCGCGGCCTCGCCCACGAGGAAACGGCGGTTGCGGTCGATGAGCACGACGGACACCACCGCGAGCACGAGACCGACGACGATCGACCCGATCGCGTCCGGGACGGGAGAGCCGGTGAGCTGGTGCGCGAGCACTCCGCCGAACGCGACGACGAGGCCGACCAGCGCGGCGGCGTCCTCCGCGTACACGGCGCGCAGCGTGGGGTCGGAGGTCACGAGGACGTGGTGCAGCGTGTCCCGGTCCGCGGCGCGCGCCTCGTCCCGCGCCTGGCGTCGGGCGCGGAGGAACGACACGCCCTCGAGGACGAACGCGAGCGCCAGCACGGCGTACGCCACGACGTAGTTGTCCGCCGGCTCGGGGTGCACGAGCTCCTGGATGCCGTGCGTGATGGAGACCCCGGCGCCCACGGCGAAGAGCCCGATCGCGGCGAACATCGACCACACGTAGGCCTCGCGGCCGAACCCGAGCGGGTGCTCGGCGTCGGCGGGGCGCCGCGAGCGCTTGTCGGCGACGAGCAGGAAGACCTCGTTGCCGGTGTCCGCCCACGAGTGCACGGCCTCGGCGAGCATCGACGCCGACCCCGTGATCGTCGCGGCGACGGTCTTCGCCCCGGCGACGAGCGCGTTGGCGAGGAACGCGACGATCACGGTGACGGTGCTCTCGCCCCCGTCCTCCGGCCGGGCGACCCGGGGGTTGCGCGACTCCGGCTGCGGCGGGGCGGGCGTGGGGGCGTCGGCCATGCTGCCGGTCTACCAGCCGTGCTCACGGCCCGCGCGCGGAGCGGCGGTCTCCTCCTCGGAGCCGCTCGCCGTCGGCGCGGCACGCGCCGACGGGCGCGTCAGCGCTCCGAGGTCTCGGAACCCGAGGGACCGACGTCGCCGGCGGCCGTGTCGGCGGTGTCGGCGAGGTCCACGTCGCCCGGGACCGCCGGCGCGGCGCCCTCGCGCGGCGCAGGCCGGTCGGCACCCCCGGCGTCCTCGTGCTCGCCGACGTCCTCGCGCTCGGCCGCGTCCTGGTCGCGCGTGAGCTCGTCGACGACGAGCAGGTCGGTACGCACCTTGCCGGTCCGGTACCCGGCGCGGCCGACCATGTGCGCCGCGACGGGCGACGTGAGGAGCTGGAAGATCACGACGAGGAAGAGCGTCGCGACGGCGCCCCACGAGCGCAGCCGCAGGCTCAGCCCCGCGAGCACGAGGATGAGCCCGAGCACCTGCGGCTTCGTGGCCGCGTGCATGCGCGCGAGCAGGTCGGGGAAGCGCACGACGCCGACGCCGGCGGCGAACGCGAGGAACGCGCCGCACAGCAGGAAGACGGCCGAGAGGACGTCGGCCACGGTGTCCCAGAACGCGGTCGTCGGGTCCATCACCGCACCTCCCCCTCGGGCGCCCCGCCATGGTGCTCGGGATCGACGGCGGCCTCGCGGTCGGCATCCTCGGCCTCGCGGCGGGCGGCGTCCTCCGCCGCGACCTCGTCGGCCGTGCGGATGCGGCCCTCGTCCTCGGGCTCGACCGACGCGAACCGCGCGATCGTCACCGAGCCCACGAACCCGACGAGCGAGAGCACGACGAGGATCGGGATGGTGTCCGTGCGCCGCGAGAACGCGGCCTCGAGCGCGATCGCCCCGACGAGCGTGGTCGTGAAGACGTCGAGCGCGATGGTGCGGTCGAGCATCGACGGGCCACGCTCGGCGCGGACGATCGCGAGGCTCGCCCCGACGGCGAGCAGCGCGGCGCTCGCGATCACGACGACGAGGTAGACGGTGTCGCTCATGCCTCGGCCACCTCTCGCGTCGACGGGTCGCGGTACAGGCCCGCGGCGCGCAGCTCGTCGTTGGACGCGAGCGCGTGCAGCACGCGCGCCTCCAGCGCGAGCGTGTCCGCGCGGACCTTCTCCACGCCGCCCGCCGCCTCGACGTCGAGCACGTGCAGGTAGAGCATCCCGGTGAGGCGGTGCGCCTCGACGACGATCGAGCCGGGCACGAGCGAGGAGAGCTCGGCCGTGATCGTCAGGTAGATGTCCGACGGGTTGCGCAGCCGCACGCCGACGACGGCGCCGCGCGGCGTGTGCCGCGGCGTGAGCGCGAGCAGGCTCACCTGGAACGACGCGACGACGAGGTCGGCGACGAAGCGCGCGACGAGCACGGTGAACGGCCACGGCCGGAGCTTCCCGCGCGCAGCGATCGACGGCAGCGGGAAGAACGTGATGACGGCGAAGCCGAGGATGACGCCGGCGAGGACGTTGCCCCACGACAGGTCGCCCCAGAGCATGACCCAGACGATCGTCAGCCACAGGATCGTGCGCCACTGCGTGGTGACGCGCGCGAACCAGCCGGACGCGAGCGCGCGACGACGGCGGTGCAGGCTCATCCGTCCCCACCCCCGGTCGTCGTGGCCGGCTCCGTGCCGTCCGTCTCGCCGGTCGCGACCTCGTTCGACTCGCCCTGTCCGCGGTCGGAGTCGCCCGGGAACACGGCGTCGACGTACGTGTGGCCGTCGAGCAGCGTCGCGGCCGCGCGCTCGGTGTACGAGTAGAGCGGTCCGGCCACCACGGTGAGCGCGAGGCCGAAGGCGACGAGCGCCGTCGCGGGCCCGACCATGCCGCGCGGGAGGCGTGCGTCCGCGGGGATCTCGACGGGCGCCGTCTGCCAGAACGCCTTGTTCCACGCCTTGACGATCGCGTAGAGCGTGAGCAGCGACGTGACGACCGACCCGACGACGAGCGCCCACGCGAGCGGCGTGCCCTGCGCGACGCCCTCCTCGAGCAGGCCGACCTTGCCGAGGAAGCCCGACAGGGGCGGGATCCCGGCCAGGTTCATCGCGGGGATGAAGAACAGGATGGCCAGGCCGGGCGCGAGCTTGGCCAGGCCGCCGAGCCGGTCGAGCGACGTCGACCCGCCGCGGCGTTCCACGAGCCCGACGACGAGGAACAGCGTCGTCTGGACGGTGATGTGGTGCACGACGTAGAAGATCGCGGCGGCCATGCCCGGCTCGGACGCGAGCGCGATGCCGAAGATCATGTAGCCGATGTGGCTCACGAGCGTGAACGACAGGAGTCGCTTGATGTCGTTCTGCGCGACGGCGCCGAGGATCCCGACGACCATCGTGAGCAGCGCGAGCCACATGAGCACGTCGTCGACGACGCTGTCCTCGGGGAACAGCAGCGTCTGCGTGCGGATGATCGCGTAGACGCCCACCTTGGTGAGCAGGCCGGCGAACACCGCCGTGACGGGCGCGGGCGCCGTCGGGTAGGAGTCGGGCAGCCACGCCGAGAGCGGGAAGATGGCGGCCTTGATGCCGAACGCGAGCAGCAGGAGGAGCTGGATGGCCAGCGCCATGCCCGGGTCGATCTCGGCGTAGCGCTCGGAGAGCTGGGCGAGGTTCACCGTTCCCGTCGCCGCGTACGTCAGCGCGATCGCGACGAGGAAGACGATCGACGACAGCAGCGCCACGACGACGTAGATCGACCCCGCCCGGATGCGCTCGCCCGTGCCGCCGAGCGTGAGGAGCACGTAGCTCGCGGCGAGGAAGATCTCGAACCCGACGTAGAGGTTGAACAGGTCGCCCGAGAGGAACGCGTTGAACACGCCCGCCGCGAGCACCATGAACGTCGGGTGGTAGATCGCGACCGGCGCCTCCTCGTCGCCGTCCGCCACGCCCTGCGCGAGCGAGTAGAGCAGGACGCACAGCATGACGAAGCTCGACACGACGAGCATGAGCGAGGAGAGCCGGTCCGCGACGAGGTCGATCCCGACCGGGGCGGCCCAGCCGCCGACGTCGACGACGATCGGCCCGGAGTCGGCCGCGACGAGCAGCCCCACCGACGCGGCGAGGACGAGCGCGAGGGCGGCGACCGTGATGAGCCGCTGCGCGCGCGGGTGGCGCCACAGCGCGAGCGCGGCGCCGGCCGCGACGAGCGGGAGGACGACGGGCAGCGGCACGAGCGCCGCGGCGGTGAGGCTCATCGCGGCTCCTTCCTGTCGTCGCTGCGGTCGTCAGGTCGTGGGTCGTCCGGGCGGTCGTGCCGGGTGTCGTCGCTCCCCGCGGCCGGCGGCGCCGGGGACGACGGCGGTTCCTGACCGTCGGTGATGCCGTCGCCGTCGCCGTCGGTCTCGTCGCGGACCTCGGCGGCCTCGTCGTCCAGGCTCGCGCCGCTCTCCTCCGTGTCCGCGTCCTCGAACGCGGGGGCGTTGCGCGCGGCGTGCCGTGCGACGCGGCGGTCCTCGAGGTCGTCCTGCACCTCGTCGTGGCCGTGGAGCTGCCACGACCGGTAGGCCATCGCGAGCACGAAGGCCGTGATGCCGAGCGTGATGACGATCGCGGTGAGCACCATCGCCTGGACGAGCGGGTCGCTCATCTCGTCCTCGGGCGTCGTGCCGATGAGGGGCGCTCCGCCGGCGCGCCCGCCCGCGACGAGGAACAGCAGGTTCGCGCCGTTGCCCATGAGGATGAAGCCGAGCAGGACGCGCGTCAGGCTGCGCTCCAGGAGCAGGTAGACGCCCGCTGCGAAGAGCACGCCGATCGCGAGCACGAGGACGACGCTCGGGGTCATGTCGATGACGTTCACCGCCGGCCACCCCCGATCGAGTCGGGCTCCATGGCCTCGAACGGCCCGGTGTCCTCGCCGGGCTCGCGCCCGGCGGCGGCGCGCTCGGCGTGGCGGTCGATCTCCGCCCCCAGGGTGCGCAGGATGTCGAGGACGAGGCCCACGACGACGAGGAACACGCCGACGTCGAAGAACAGCGACGTGACGAGGTGGATCTCACCGACGAGCGGCAGCGCGATGTCGTACGCGTCGCTGCCGAGCACGTTCCCGGTGAGCAGGAACGCGACGAGCCCCACGCCCGCGGACAGGAACAGTCCCGTGCCGAGCAGCAGACCGGGGTGCACCGGCGCGGCCTCCCCGAGCTCGTACCGGCCGCCCGCGAGGTAGCGCACGATGAGCGCGATCCCGACCACGAGGCCGGCCGCGAACCCGCCGCCCGGCGCGTTGTGCCCGGAGAACAGCAGGAAGAGCGCGAACACGATCATCGCGTGGAACAGCACGCGCGTGACGACCTCGAAGATCACCGAGCGTCTCTGGGGCGCGAGCGTGCGGCCCGCGCTGAGCCACACGAGCATGCGCGGCTGGTCCTTCTCCGTGACCCCGCGCCGGCGGAGCGCGGCACCGGGGTCGTCGCCCTCGCTCCACACGCCCGATCCCGACCCCGAGGAGGTCGTGGCGGGCCGGGCCCCCGACGCCCGCAGGATCTCGCCGCTGCGCGTGCGCAGGAAGACGAGGGACGCGACGCCCGTCGCCGCGGCCAGGAGGACCGAGATCTCGCCCATCGTGTCCCACGCGCGGATGTCGACGAGCGTCACGTTGACGATGTTCTTGCCGTGCCCGAACTCGTACGCCTCGGCCGGGAAGTCGACGGAGATCGGCGTCGCGACCCGCGCGAGCGGCGCCACGACCGCGAAGCCCATCATGACGACGGCGACGGCCAGGCCGATGCCCAGGCGCACCCACCGGCTCGCGGCGAGCGGCCGGTTCGAGAAGTACGCGGGCAGGCGGCGCAGCACGAGCACCATGACGACGAGCGTGATCGTCTCGACGAGGACCTGCGTGAGCGCGAGGTCGGGCGCGCCGTGCAGGAGGAAGAGGACGGCGTTGCCGTACCCCGCGATGCCGACGAGGATCACGGCCTTGAGCCGGCGGCGCGAGCGGGCGGCGAGGACCGAGGCGATGCAGATCGCGGCGACCGCGACGAGCTGCGCGGGACGGTCCCACGCCTTGAGCTGCTCGGGCCACGCCGTCTGCGCGACCATGACGATCCCGGGCCCCAGGACGAGGACCACGAGGATCGCGCCGAGGTAGAAAGGCAGCGAGCCGCGCTGGGTGACGGCGGTGACGTCCGCCGCGAGGTCGTCGAGCTTGCGCATGACCTTGCGGTAGGTGACGTCGGCCTCGGGGCCGGTCCACAGCGACGCCTGGAAGCGCTCGACGCGCGCCCGCTGCCAGAACAGCACGACGCCGACCGCGAGGACGAGGACGGTGAGCGCGAGCGCGGGGGTGAAGCCCGCCCACAGGACGAGGTGCCCGGGCTCGCCCACGGGGTAGGTGTCCGCGTAGGGCGCGAGGAGATCCTCGCCGAAGTGGGGCACGAGCGCCGTCGCGAGGCCGAGGACCGCGAGCACGACGGCCGGGCTCACGAGCAGGAACGGCTGGCGATGGATGCGCGCGGGGTCGATCGGCGGCTCGTCCGCCGCGACGGCGGGGCCGCGCGCGGCGCTCCGACGCAGGCCCACGTGCTCGTTCGCGCGGGACGGAGACGTGCCGAGGTGCGGCTTGGACGCGAACGCGCCCCACCAGAACCGGATCCCGTACGCGACGGTGAACATCGACCCGACGACGACCGCCCACAGGACCACCGTGTCGACCCAGACGGGCCCGTCGCCGTGCAGGAGCGACTCGAGCGCCGCCTCCTTCGCGACGTACCCCGCGAACGGCGGCAGGCCGATCATCGACGCGGTCGCGAGCCCGCCCGCGACCGCCGTCCAGGGCAGGGCCTTGCCCACGCCCGTGAGGCGGCGCAGGTCGCGCGTCCCGGTCGCGGCGTCGACCACGCCGACGACCAGGAACAGCGACGCCTTGAACATCGCGTGCGCGCCGATCATCGCGAGCCCGGCGAGCGCGGCGCCGCGCGCGCCGAGGCCGACGAGCAGGATGATGAGGCCGAGCTGGCTCACCGTGCCGAACGCGAGGACGAGCTTGAGGTCGTACTGGCGCAGCGCGCGGTAGCCGCCGACGAGCAGCGTGCCCGCGCCGAGCGCGATGACCATCGACCGCCACACGGTCGTGTCGGAGTACGCGGGCGCGAACCGCGCGACGAGGTAGACGCCTGCCTTGACCATCGCCGCGGCGTGCAGGTAGGCGCTCACCGGGGTCGGCGCGGCCATCGCCGCGGGCAGCCAGAAGTGCAGCGGGATGAGCGCGGACTTGCTCGCCGCGCCGATCAGGAGGCACACGATCGCGGCCGTCACCGCACCGCCCGTCGGCGGGTCGGCGATGATCTCCGACATCCGGAAGGTCCCGCCCTGCACGCCGAGGATCACGACGCCCACGAGCATCGCGAGGCCGCCCGCCGTCGTCACGACGATCGCCTGCATCGCGGCCCGGCGGCTCGCCTTGCGGTCGGCGTAGTGCCCGATGAGCAGGTAGGAGAAGACGGTCGTGAGCTCCCAGAAGACGAAGAGGAGCAGCATGTCGTCCGCGGTGACGAGCCCGACCATGGCTCCGGCGAACGCCGTGAGCACGCCGCCGAACCGCCGCAGGCCCTGCGCGGTGGGCGAGAAGTAGGCCGAGCAGTAGACGAGGACGAGCGCGCCGACCCCGCCGACGAGCAGCAGCATGAGCCACGACAGCGTGTCCATGCGGAAGGCCAGCTCGAGGCCCAGGCCGGGGACCCACTCGACGACCTGCGTCGGGTGCTCGCCCGACATCACGCGGTCGGTCCACGCGAGCGCGTAGACGGCCGCCGATGCCGGCGCGAGCGCCATGACGAGGAACGCCCGGCGGCCGAGGAGCGAGACGAGTGCGGGCGCGCCCAGTGCCATCACGAGATGGGCAACGAGCACGTAGAGCACGGGCCGCTCCGTCCGGGTCGGGGGCGGGGTGGGCAGGCAGAGCCGGGGGTCTTGCTGGACTTGTCATCGTCGCACCCGCGGAAGGGAGTCGCAGGGCACGACAGTTCACGGCGACGGCGATGCCGTGCCGCGAACCATTTTACCGACTCGTCAGCCCTGCACGGTCCCCGCAGCCCCGACCGTGACCGATTCCTCAGTCTCCCGTCAGAGATCCTCGGGGTCCACGAGGAACTCCGCCTCGTCCGCGATCTCGCCCCCGACGGCGTCGTGCAGCGTCCGCGTGACCTGCGCGACGACCTCTGCTGCCCGCTTGCGTGCGACCTGGTGGTCGAGCGACGGCTGCTCCTGCTGCGACTCGACCAGGTCCCGCGGCTCCCACCGCACGCGGTAGCTCACGGCGCCGTCCGCCGTCCACGGCAGGCCGCGCAGCAGCAGCGGCAGCGCTTCCTCGCCGCCCACCTCCACCGCGACGAGGCCGTCCATGCCGAGGTCGACGATCAGTCCGTACCCGTCGAGGACCGCGCGCGTCGTCAGCGCCTCGATGTCGACGTCGTCCGCCGCCGCGTGGATCGCGCGGCGCAGCGCGGGGTCCATCTTCTCGCCCGGGTACAGCGGCAGGTCGGCGATGCCCTTCGGGGGGCCCTCGTACGACTTGCCCTCGGTCGCGAGCCGCGTGCGCGGGTTGAGCCGCGCGACGAGCGCGAGCGCGGCGTTGGGGTCCAGCCAGACGTCCGAGTACAGCGTCATGTCGATCGCGACGCCCGGGTCGGGCGTGAGGACGACGCCCGGGCCCGCCGGGTTGCCGACGTCCGTCCGCACCGACCCGCCGAGCCGGCGCGCCGCGGCGACGAGGAACGCCACGACCCGTTCCTCCTCGCGCACCGGCAGCCCGCCGGGGAACGCGCGGCCGATCCCGTCGCGGTCCCCGCCGCCCGGGTAGGGGACGTCGCCGCGCTCGCGCGGGCACACGACGTCGAACACGAGCGTCGTGCCCGGCGGCAGGCCGGAGCCGGGGCCCGCGTACGGGCCCGTGACCGTCGTGTGGCGGGACGTGCGCAGCACGCCCGGCGCCCCCGGCGCCGCCGTGCGGGCGGGCGGCACGAGCGGCTCGGTGCCCTCCGGCGCGACGTCCCAGCGCGCGCCCGCGAACCGCGACAGCGCGAGCGTCTCGACCTCGTCGACGACGACGTCGGCCGGGAGCCCGAGCAGGTGCCGCGCCTGGTACGACTGCGCGGCGCCGGGCCCGTCGGGGTGCGGAAGCGGCGGGAGCGGGCTCATGCGGTGCGGTCCTCCGGTCCTCGGGTCCTGCGGGGTCGAACGGCGTCCGACGCGGCGTGCCGCGCTCAGACGTCGGTGCGGTGGAAGCTCTGCCACGAGCGGGAGGCCGTCGGGCCGCGCTGGCCCTGGTAGCGGGAGCCGTAGACGCTCGACCCGTACGGGTTCTCGGCGGGCGACGACAGGCGGAAGAAGCAGAGCTGCCCGATCTTCATGCCCGGCCACAGCGTGATCGGCAGCGTCGCGACGTTGCTCAGCTCGAGCGTCACGTGCCCGGAGAACCCTGGGTCGATGAAGCCGGCCGTCGAGTGCGTGAGGAGGCCCAGCCGCCCGAGGCTCGACTTGCCCTCGAGGCGCGCCGCGACGTCGTCGGGCAGCGTCACCGTCTCGAACGTCGACCCGAGCACGAACTCCCCCGGGTGCAGCACGAACGGCTCGGCCGGGTCGACCTCGACCAGGCGCGTGAGGTCCGGCTGGTCCTGCGACGGGTCGATGAACGGGTACTTGTGGTTGTCGAACAGTCGGAAGAACCGGTCGAGGCGCACGTCGATGCTCGACGGCTGGAGCATCGACGGGTCGTACGGCTCGAGCTGGACGCGCCCGGCGTCGAGCTCGGCCCGGATGTCGCGGTCGGAGAGCAGCACGGGCCCACGCTAGCCGACGACGGCGCGTGCCCGGACCGGGCGCCGAACCCTGGATCGCTCCCCGGGCACGGTGCGCCGTGGGGAGCGGTCCAGGGTTCGGCGAGGTGTCAGGCGCGCAGCGGGCGGCCGGTCGAGTCGACCGAGTAGTAGCCCGTCTTCGACGTCAGGTAGAGGATGCCCTCGACGAGGCCCCAGATCGCGATGACCGGCGCGGCGAAGCCGAACGACAGCACCGACACGAGCAGCATCGTCAGGCCGATGCCCGTGTAGCCCAGGTAGAACCGGTGGATGCCGAGGC
The DNA here is from genome assembly GCF_049913115.1 of Cellulosimicrobium sp. E-16. Lineage (NCBI taxonomy): Bacteria > Bacillati > Actinomycetota > Actinomycetes > Micrococcales > Promicromonosporaceae > Cellulosimicrobium > Cellulosimicrobium sp. E-16. Next base: position 629,030 of record NZ_CP183974.1, on the reverse strand, counting down.
TCCCGACGAGGATGCCGAGCAGGCCCGCCGCGAGCCGGGACTTGGCCTGGGGGTCGTACGCAGGGTCGAAGCCCGGCTGTCCGTACGGGCCGGGCTGCGCGTACCCCGGCTGCTGGCCGTAGCCCTGCTGCGGGTAGCCCTGGGGGTAGCCCTGCTGCGGGTCGGCGCCGTAGGCCTGCCCCTGCGGCTGGCCGTACCCCGCCTGCGCGCCGGGCGTCCCGTACGGCTGCTGGCCGTAGGCGTCGCCGTAGCCCTGCGGCTGGCCGTAGCCCTGCTCGCCGTACGTCTGCCGGCCCGGCTCGGGCTGACCCGCGGGAGCCGCGCCCGACGGCGTCGCCCCGCCCCCGTAGACCGGGTCGCCCGGGGCCGGGCTCCCCTGCGCGGGGTCGGGCTGCTGCTGGTACGGGTTCTCGGACAAGGCTGCTCCTCGGTGCGCGCCGCGCACGGGCGCGGATCGGGTCGTCGTGCGGTCGGGTTCTGGCATCACCGGCGACGTCCGCTATGATCGGGGCGCGCGCTGGTTCGCCGAGGATCCTCCCAGAGGGCCCGGGGCGGACGCCACCAGCGCCGCGCGGGTGTAGTTCAATGGTAGAACTTCAGCTTCCCAAGCTGATAGCGCGGGTTCGATTCCCGTCACCCGCTCAGCGCTCGAGAGCCCCGCACCGAACAGGTGCGGGGCTCTCGTCGTCGGTGCCAGGAGTCTTCCGACACGCGACGACGGCTCACGCGCGCGATCCTCCGCCGTTCTCCTCGCGAAGTTCGACGCACGCCGCCTCGAGCTGGGCGAGTGGTGCCCCGATCGTGGCCCGGACGATCTGCGCGTCCAGCTTGTAGTAGTGGTGGCCGATCAGGTCACGCATTCGCGCGATGTCTGACCACGGTACCTGGGGCTGCCGAGCCGTCGTCTCCGTGGAGAGCGCCTTGACGGCCTCGCCGATGACGAAGACCCAGTACTGGATAGCGGCGACCACCACCTCGTCGCACGCGTCGGAACCGACGTCCTTCGCGAGCCGTTCTGCCCGCCGGATCGCTGATACGGCGGCGAGCACGTCGTCGAGCCCTTCCGCATCCCCCCGACTCACAACGACACCGCCTGAGCGAGCGCGGACTCCGCCACGTGGGGCGCCAGCGCGTCGACAGGGACGACGTCGACCTGCTCGTCGAGGAGGTCGGACAGCTCGTCGGCGAGATGAGCGACAGGCAGGAGCCCCAGGCGACGGACGTCGAGGTCCACGAGGACATCGACGTCGGAGTCCGGACCGTCCTCACCCCGCGCCACCGAACCGAAGATCCGGACGTCGGTCGCCCCGTACCGTCGTGCCGCGGCGAGGATCTCCTGCCTGTGCGCACGGAGGTGCGCCATGCGCGGCGTGCGGGCGTCGAACCGACGCTTGACGGGCACCGCAGCGAGCTCGAGGCGCGCTCCGGCAGCAGCAAGAAGTCGTTCCAGCGTCTTGACCGACGGCGAGCTAGCCCCTGACTCATACCGGGAGACCGCCGGCTGCGACGTGCCCGCCCGTGCCGCGAGCTCGGACTGGCTCATCCCGGCCCGCTCGCGGCACGCCTTGATCGTCCCTGCGGTGCTCATGGACCGAGCATACCGGTACATGCATGAACACGCGCCGGTCGACTGTGTCCCTGCGGATCGGCACGCGTGTTGACGTCAGGCGAGTACTGGAGTCCCGTCTGCTCAGAGAAGTGAGACCCGGTCTGCGAAAACAGGCTCGAACCTCCGACTCTCCACCACCCGTCTGGGCGATCGTCCCGAGCTGCTCGCCGATCCCGCCTTCGGGGACCGTCCAGACGTGGGCACTGGCCGTATCCCGGAACATCACCGTCGAGCCCCGCCTGACGACGGCGTGCGGGAGACCGACCGCACCCGGCAGATGCTCCTCGTCGACCAGCCCGAACGCCCGCCGTGCCTCGAGCTCCGCGACCTCCATGGCGATACTGCTCCGCAGCACGGGATCGACGATCCGGTCGATCAAGGTGCGTCATGTACCAACGTCCGAGCAGGCTGTCGACAACGTCTGACACCGATGCCGCAGGTCCAGAGGACGGTCTGCCGGTCGGGGAGATCCGCACGTTGGACGCCGTCACCTGTCGCCATCGCCGAACAGCGGGCCGCGACGAGCACGATCCAGCCTGATGGGTGTCGTCGCCGTCTCACCCGAATCCGGGTCGAGGGTGAACCCCCACGAAGAACGGTAAAGATCGTGGGGGTGTCGCTGAACAGCGCCGAGCCCGGGGTCGCTCCTCACGGCGACGGTGACGTGGGGAACGACCCCGGGCTCGGCGGTCTGGGTGGGCGTCAGCCCAGGATGCTGCCCGCGGCCTTGGCCGATGCGGCGAGCGAGCCGGTGAGAGGCAGGTCCGGGAGGATCACGGCCTGGGCGGCGTGGTAGACGTCGGGCTTGCCGACCCACGTGACGCCGTCGGGCCGGTTGGCCGTGTCGAGCTCGTGGTGCCACGAGCCGCGCTCGGGGTCGACGAGGAACCGGTCGATCCACGCCCACCAGCCCGCGGCGGACTCCGCGAAGCGCGACTCCCCCGTGACCCGGCCGAGCACGTCGGCCGCGGCCACGGCCTCGGCCGCGACCCAGTGGTAGCGGCGCGGTTCGACGGGCACGCCGGACCAGTCGACGGTGTACACGAACCCGCCGCCGTGCTCGCCGTCCCAGCCGTCGGCGACGGCGCGGTCGAACAGCGCGACCGCGGCCTCGGTGCGCGCGCCGGGCGTGCCGGACGCGATGTCGACCTGGAGGAGGAGACGCGCCCACTCGAGCCCGTGCCCCGGCGTCGACCCGTACGGCTTGAACGGGTCGCGCGGGCGGTCGGCGTTGTAGTCGGGCAGCGGGTTCCAGTCCGCGTCGAAGTGCTCGGGGATGCGCCAGTCGTTCTCGCTCGCCCAGCCGATCACGCGGTCCGCGATCGACGCGGCGCGGCCGAGCCACTCGGCGTCGCCCGTCGCGTCGTGGGCCGCGAGCAGCGCCTCGACGGAGTGCATGTTGGCGTTGACCCCGCGGTACTCGTCGAGCGTGGTCCAGTCTCGCGACCACTCGTCCGCGTGCATCCGGGGCCCGGGCTCCCAGAACCGCTCGTCGAGCACGGCGAGCGCCGCGTCGAGCAGCTCGCGCGCGCCGTCGCGGCCCGCGATCGTCCCCGACGCCGCGGCGAGCACCACGAACGCGTGCGCGTACGCGCTCTTGGTGCCGTCGACCGACCCCTCCTCCGTCGCGGCGAGGTCGCCGGGACGAGGGCCCGGACCGCGCGAGGACACCCAGCCGCCGTACTCGGCGTCGACGAGCACGCCCCGCAGGCCCTGCAGCGCCTTGTCCGCGAGCTCGCCCGCGCCCGGGACGCCCAGCAAGGACGAGAAGGCGTAGACGTGCGCCATGCGCGACGTGATCCACGTGTGCACCGGCCGCGCGAGGTCGGGGACGTCGTCGTCGTCGAGCCACTGCGCGGCGCCGTCCGACCGCAGCGAGGCCGCGCCGAAGTACAGGAGGTCGGCGAGCTGGTCGCGCCGCCATGCCGTGAGGTCGGCCGTGGGGTCGACCCGGGGGGCTGCTGCGGGCGAGGGCTGCTCGGACGGGTGCTCGGTCATGTCTCGGTCCTTCTCGTGCTGGGAAACGTGGTGCCGCACCGGGCGCGGTGCCGGTACGGCGCGGTGCCCCGGGACGATCATCCCGGGGCACCGCCGGTGGTGCATGCTCACCTCACGCCCCGGAGGCCGGGGCGCGAGGTGGGCTCAGGGTTCAGCCGCAGGTCACGGCCGCGTAGTCCGCCGTGATCGACGCCGTCACCCCCTGGTCTCCTCGGGTCGCCTCGACGGTGACCGTGCCGGCCTCGACCGACGTCGCCCGCGTCGCGAACGACTGGTAGGCGTTGGCCCCCGGCGCGACGGCCGGGAACTCCTTGGTGCCGAACGGCGTGACGAGCCGGATCGCGACCGGCGCGTCCTCGCCGTTCTCCGCACGGACCGCGACGTACGCCTTGCCGGCGAGGCACCGCGTGCTCACCGTGACGTCGATCGCGAGCGTCGGCTGGCCCTCGGTCACGGTCACGGGGACCTCGACCACCTGGCTGGTCCAGCCGTCGTCGACCACGACGTACGCCGTGTAGGTGCCGGCGGCCGCGTAGGCGTGGGCGCCCGTCACCGAGCCGTCGGTCACCGTACCCTCCGCGACGTCGGACCCGTCGCCCCACGTGACCGCCGCGCGGAGCTCGGCGCCCTCACGGCCGCCGGTCACCTGGGCGAGCGCCGCGTCCGTGGACTGGCCCGCGGCGAGGGTCACGCCGTCCGCGGCAGTGACCTCGAGCGCGGGGTGCTCGGCGAACGTGCCGTCGTGCGCGACCGCGACCACGTGGATGCGGCCGTCGCTCGCGAGCGTGCCCGGCTGGTCCGGGAGCGTGAGGCTCACGGCCCGCTTGCCCTCGGGGAGCGTGATCGGCGCCGTCGCGAAGAACGCGGCGGGGGTACCGGTCTGCGGGCTCCCGCCGCGCAGGCGGTTGTCCGTCACCGCGACCGCGATGTTCCCGAACACCGGGTTGCGCGCCGCGCCCGACCAGTCGCCGAAGCTCAGGTCGATGGGCTGCGACGAGCCGTCGTCGAAGGTCAGCACGCCCTGGGCCTGCTGGTTCTTCTCCGTGCCCGTACCGATCACCGAGAGCTGCTCGGCGTCCGCGGGGACCTCGAGCTCGATGGTCTGGCCGTCGCCGGTCGCGTTGTCCGGCTGGCCGACGGGGACGGCCGGGACGTCGAACGCGAGGTCGGTGCCGGGCACCGTCCCCCGCTCGCCCTGGACGAAGCCCTTCGCCGCGAGCTGGGCCCGGTCGAAGAACACGCCCTGGCCGTCGCACGAGCCGACGGTCGTGCCGAGGTCGCCGATGCAGACGTTGTCGTACGCACCGAGCAGCGAGCCCTCGCGCAGGAGCGAGACCGTGACGTACGAGGAGGTCGAGACGGGCTCGATCCCCTCGCCCGAGACCGTGACGGTCACCGGGTAGACGCCCGGGTCGGTCCACGAGTGCGCGGCGTTCACCGCGTACCCGCCGAACGCGCCCGCCTGGAGCGAGCCCGCGACCGGCTCGGAGCCGTCGCCGAACGCGACCTGCACGTCGAGCGCCGACGCGTCGCCCTCGACCCCGGTGAGGGTCGCGAACGAGCCCGAGACCTCGCGCCCGGTGACCGTGTCGCGGTCCGGGGCCGCCGAGAGCGTGAGCTCCTCGGCGCCCGAGGCCTTCGGGTCGGCCAGGAGCTCGACCTCGGCGAGCGACAGCGCGCCCGAACCGGCGGTCGCGGTGACGGTCACGCGGTACCGCGCGAACGCCGTCGGCTCCGCGACCGTGAACGGCCGCGTCTGGAGCGCCCAGCGGAACTGCTCGCCGGACCGCTCGTCGAGCGTCGTCCAGGTCTCGCCGTCGTCCGAGCCCTCGAGGGTCCACGCGGACGGCGACGCCGTCCCGCTCGCCCCGGAGGTCAGCGTGTACGACCCGACCGTCGGCCGGATGCCGTTGCCCGCCCACGTGATCGACGGGGTCGCCGTGGCGAACGTCGTGCGCGTGCCGGACGTGTTGTCCGTCAGCGCCGCGGCGCTCGTGGTCGCGTCGCCGTCCGCGACGGTCGTCGTGCCGAGGCCCGACGTCGTCGCGTCCTGGACCGGCGCCGGGGGCTCGTCGCCCTCCGTGAGCGACGGCGGGGCGTCGTCCTCGCCGGTGCCCCAGGCAGACGGCTCCGGACCCATGACGAAGTCCAGCGTCGCGCCGCCCGAGAGGTCGGCCTGCGAGAGCGACGTCGAGGTGCGGGCCTCGCCGTCCACCGCGAGGGACTGCACGTAGACGTTGTCCACCGAGTTGTTCTCGGCGTTGACCACGAGGTCGCCGTCCGGCAGGTGCACGGTCGCCTTGTCGAAGAGCGGCGAGCCGACCGCGTACTGGTCGGAGCCGACCTGGAGCGGGTAGAAGCCGAGCGAGGCGAAGATCCACCACGACGACATCTCGCCGTTGTCCTCGTCGCCCGGGTAGCCCTGGCCGATCTCGCTGCCGACGAACAGGCGGCGGGTGACCTCACGGACCTTCTCCTGGGCCTTCGAGGGCGCGCCCGCGGCGTCGTACAGCCACGGGATGTGGTGCGACACCTGGTTGCTCATGCCCCACATGCCCATGCGGACGTCGCGCGCCTCGCGCTGCTCGTGGATGCCGCCGTTGCCGGCGCCCTTCTCCGGGGTGGAGAAGAACAGGTCGAGCTTGTCCTCGAGGCCCTGCTTGCCGCCGTAGAGGTTCGCCAGGCCCTGGCCGTCCTGCGGCGCGTGGAACGCGAAGTTCCAGCCGCTCGTCTCGGTGTACCCGCCGCCCCACGCCTCGGGGTTGTAGGTCTCCGGGTCGACGGCCCACGTGCCGTCCTCGTGCCGCGGCACGAAGAAGTCCACCTCGGGGTCGAACAGCTCGACGTAGTGCGTGGCACGCTCGAGGAAGTACGAGGACTCCTCGCGCAGCGTCTCGCGGCGCTCGTCCGGCGTGGCCGGGTCCTCCGCGAGGGCGGCCGCCATGTTGCCGATGCCGAAGTCGTTGATCAGCCCCTCCAGGCCCCACGACACGGACTCGTGCGTGGACTCCGGGGTGAACCCGAGGAACGGCGACGTCTGCAGGCCCTTGCGGCCCACGGCGTTGTTCGGCGGCGCGACGGACGCGTTGCGCAGCGCGGCGTCGTACGCCTCGAGCGCGGAGTCCGTCGGGAGCGAGCCCTTGAGGTACGCGTCCGCGAACGCGACGTCGGAGCTCGTGCCCGTCATGAGGTCGGCGTAGCCCGGGGAGGACCAGCGCGCGATCCAGCCGCCGTCGCGGTACTGCTGGACGAACCCGTCGATGAGCTCGCCCGCGAGCTCGGGGTACAGGAGCGAGTACGCCGGCCACGCCGTGCGGTACGTGTCCCAGAACCCGTTGTTCACGTAGATCTTGCCGTCGACGATCTTGGCGTTGGTCTGCGTGTCCGTCGCCGATCCGGTGGTCGCCGAGACCGGGCTCGCGTACTTGTACACCGGCGCCTGTGCCGTGCCCGTGTTCTCGAACTGCGAGTTCGGGTACAGGTTGAGGCGGTAGAGGTTGGAGTACAGCGTGACGAGCTGGTCCTCGCTCGCGCCCTCGACCTCGATGACGCCCAGACGGTCGTTCCACGCCTGGGCGGCGGCGGCCTTGACCTCGGTGAAGGTCTTGCCCGTCACCTCCAGGTCGAGGTTCTTGCGCGCCTGGTCGAGGCTGATGAACGACGTCGCGACGCGCAGCTCGACCGTCTTGTCGGACGACGTGTCGAACGTCGCGAAGCGCGCGTCCGCACGGTTGCCCGCCGCCGTCCCGACCGCCGTCGGACTACGGTCGAAGGTGCCGGCGACGAACATGCGCGTGCGGCCCACGGACAGGCCCGAGCCGTTCTCGACCCAGCCGGAGATCGTCCCCGTGGCCTGGTCGAACGTCAGCTTGGACGAGCCGTCCACCTTGTCCACGAGCACGTGCCCGGTGTTCCCGGGGTAGGAGAAGCGCAGCACCGCGCCGTGGTCGGTCGGCGTCGCCTCGATCGCGGACTGGTTGGTGAACGTGACCCCGTAGTAGTCCGGGCGCGCCAGCTCGTCGGCGTGGTCGAACTCGAGTCCGCGCGTCGAGAGCGTGGCGTTCGGCGTGCCGGACACCGTCGACGGGAGGAACGTGAGCTGGTTGCGGTCACCCATCCAGGGGCTGGGCTCGTGCGAGATGCCGAAACCCTGGAGCACGGGCTTGTTGTTGGCGTTGTTGGCCTTGTGGTACTCGTACAGCCAGCTCTGCGAGGAGGCGTTGGTGTACGGCGTCCAGAAGTTGAAGCCGTTCGGCGTCGCCGTCGCCGGGATGTTGTTCCCGCGCGAGAAGCTGCCCGACGCGAGCGTGCCGCGGCGCGTGTCCACGTAGTTGGCGAGGCTCGAGCCGTCGATCGTCGCCGGGCTCGCGGTGATCGCGACGTCGTCGAGCCAGCCCGCGAACTTGGTGCCGGCGTGACCGCCCGGGTTGTCGTAGCCGAGCAGCAGCTGGTCGACGGTCTTGCCCGCGGCGACGTCGCCGAGGTCGATCCGCACGGAGTTCCACTGGTCGGCGTAGAGGATCTTGCCCTCGCCCTGCGCCTGCGCGGTCGCGACGGTCTCGTGCGCGTCGCGCGCGCCGAGGTCGGACAGGAAGGTGCCGTCGGTGAACAGCACGTCCACGGACGCGTACGTCGACGGGTACTGCAGGTCGTCGAGCAGCTCGGGGAAGATCGTGTAGCTCAGGCGCGTGTCCTCGCCGACGACGACGTCGACGTCGTCGTAGAGCACGTTCGTCGCGTAGGTCTCGCCGTCGGCGAGGTGCGAGCCGTCGTACCGCAGCGAGTGCAGGCCGGAGAACCCGACGCCCGCCTTGTTGGTGAAGTTCACGCGCGGCCCGGTGCCGACCTTGGTGTTCATGGGCGCGGCCGAGGGGCCGGCGCTCAGGTCGGCCGAGAGGTCCCACCCGGCGAGCTGGACGATGGAGTCGCCCGAGTTCGCCGTGACGTTGAGGCGCAGGTAGGTGTAGGCCTCGGTGGGCTCGTCGAGCTCGAAGCTGCGCGTCTGCTGCCGGTTCGGGAAGTCCTCGTCGGTGCGCTGGTCGAGCGGGGTCCACGTGGAGCCGTCGTTCGATCCCTCGATCGTCCAGGTCTTCGGGTCACGGCCTGCCGAGTCGTCGCCCGACGTCATCGAGTAGGCGACGAACGACACGGGCTCGGCGAACTCGTACCGGACCCAGCCGGTCGAGGCGAACGCGAGCCACTTGGTGCCGGAGCTCCCGTCGGCGAGGTTCGCCGCGCCCTCGTTCGGCAGGTTCTGGGCGCTCGCCGTGACGGCCTTGAGCTTCCCGAGCACGCTGCCGGGGAGGCCGCTCGTGAACGACCCGACGTTCGCCTGCCAGGGCGCGCCGTCGCGCTCGGCCACCGTGGTGGCGAGCGCGGCCGGGTCTCCCGACTCGAAGGACGACGAGAAGTCGCCCGGCTCGGCCGCGGCGGCGGGCGCAGCGGTGAGGGCTCCGAGAGGGACGGCGAGGGGGACGGTGAGGGCAGCGGCGAGCGCGAGGCCGAGGGGCCGCGCGCGGCGGCTGCCGGAGCGCGTGGCGACCACGCGTCCGGGCGGTTGTGGTCTGGTCATGCTCGCGATCTCCTTCGATCGTGACAGCGCTGTCAGGCTGCAGGGGTGCCCCTGACAACGCGCAGGGGGGAAGCGTTGTCAGGGGCGACCTGAACTTATGTGGCGCCAGCGGGCTTTGTCAACGCGACCTGACGCCGGAACAGGACGCCCGCGAGGGCCGGCCACCGGCGTGCCGTCGACGGCCGGGGACGCCCGCAGTCGACGCCCCGCTACGCGCCGGGACCGGGGATCTCGCCCGTGCCGCGGACCACGAGCCGCGTGGGCACCACGACCAGGCGCGGGGCGAGCTCCGGGTTCTCGGCCCGCGACACCGCGAGCGCCGCGGCCTGGCGTCCCATCTCGACGACGTCGTACCCCACGACGGTCACGTCCAGCAGGTCCGCGAGCTCGAAGTCGTCGAACCCCACGAGCGCGACGTCCGCGCGGCCCCCCGCGGCCACGCGGTCGCGCAGCGCGTGGAGCGCGCCGACCGTGATCTTGTTGTTCGCCGTGACGAACGCCGTGGGCGGCTCCGGCAGGGCCAGGAGCTCCGCCACGAACGCGTGCGCGAGCTCCGCGTCGTGGGCGCCGTCGCGCACGTACCGCGACGGGTCCTCGACGCCCGCGCCGCGCAGCGTGGCGACGAACTCGTCGCGGCGCTCCTGGAACGTCCACAGCCGCGACACGTCCCCGACGAGCGCGATGCGTCGGTGCCCGTGCGCGAGCAGGTGCGTCACGGCGTCGCGCACGCCGCCGCGGTTGTCGATGACGACGGTGTCCGCGTCGACGCCCTGCGCGGGACGGTCGATGAACACGACAGGCAGGCCGTCGTCGAGCTCGCGGCGCAACGACGAGTGGTCCGTCGACGTGGGCGTCACCACGAGCGCGCCGACGCGGCGCTCGACGAGCGCCTCCGTGAGCGAGCGCTCGCGCTCGGGCTCCTCGTCGGAGCTCGTGGTGATGAGCTGGAGCCCGTGATGGCGCAGCTCGCGCTCGATCCCGCTCGCGAGCGCGGAGTAGAACGGGTTCGCGAGGTCGCCGGTGACGAAGCCGACGAGCCGTGACGAACCGCCGCGCGCCAGGTCCGCGGCCACCGCGTTGCGCCGGAAGCCGAGCCGCTGCGCGGCCTCCTGCACCTTGGCCCGCGTCTGTGGTGCCACGTTCGGCTCGTCGTTGAGGACGCGCGACGCCGTCTTGAGGCTGACGCCCGCGACCTCCGCGACGGCCGCGAGGGTGGGCCGGCGGCCTCCTCGCCCCGCGTGCGGGCGCACCGTCGTGTCCGCCGGGGTGCCCGTCCCGGAACCCGGCGCCGTGGCAGCGCTCCCGCCCGGCGGGAGCGTGCCCGTGCTCTCCCCCTGCATCACCATCATCAGACCTCCCGTCGACCGCGGATGAGCATGTCGACGACGATAGCGAGCAGGAGCACCGCTCCGGTCACGATGTACCGCGTCGCCGTGTCGAGATTGAGCAGCGTGAGCCCGTTGGCGATCGACTGGATGACCAGCACGCCGAGCAGCGCGGACCACGCGCTCCCCCGCCCGCCGAACAGGCTCGTCCCACCGATGACCGCCGCGGCGATCGCGGTGAGGTAGGTGTCCGCCGCGCCCGTGCCCTGGTTCGCGGCGGCGAGGCGCCCGGCCGCGAGGATGCCCCCCAGCGCGGCGAACGTGGAGCACGCGACGAAGCACGAGACGACGGTCCGGCGCACCGCGACGCCCGCGAGGAGCGCGGAGCGACGGTTCCCGCCCACCGCGCGCACGGACCGGCCCCACCGGGTGCGGCGCAGCAGGACGTCCACCACCACGACGAGCGCGACGAACAGCACGACCGTGTAGCCGATCCCCCGCGCGGTCCCCAGGTACGCGACCGTGCCGACCAGGACCGCGGCGAGGACCGCGGTGCGGATCGCGATCCGGCCGAGCCCGGGGCTCGGCAGCTCGGCGTGCACGCGGCGCAGGTGGTCGACGACGCGCAGCGCGGCGTACCCGGCCACGACCACGACCACCAGGCCCCAGGCGGCAGCCGGCGCGAGGAAGCCCTGCTGCACGGTGCGCACGAGCCAGGACTCGAACGGGATGTTGATCGAGCCCGACGGGCCGAGCACCCGGAGCTGCACGCCCGCGAGGATGAGCAGCCCGGCGAGCGTGAAGACGAACGACGCGAGCCCGAGGCGCGTGGACAACAGCCCGTACCCGAGCCCGACCACGACGCCGACGGCGAGCGCCGCGAGGATCGCGAACCCCACGGGCCAGTCGAGGTTGACCATCCCGACCGCGAGCACCGCCGCCGCGAGCCCGCTCACGGAGCCGACGGACAGGTCGATCTGCCCGACGAGCAGCACGAGCACGACCCCGAGCGCGATGATCCCCGTGGGGGCGCTCTGGAGCGTGAGGTTGACGAGGTTCTCGGCCGAGAGGAACGCGGGGTTGATCGCGCCGAGCACGACCCAGATGAGCAGCAGCGCGCCGACGATCGGCAGCATGCCGAGGTGAGCGCCGCGGAGCTGGCGCACGACGTTGCCGGACAGCACGCCCGAGCGGTCGAGCGCGGCGCCGGAGGTGCGGCCGGGGACGCTCATCGGTGCACCGCCCCGGTGCCGCCGGAGCGCCGCTCGTGCCCCGGGCCGGTCGACGATCGGGTCGTGCCGCTGGTCCGGGCGGGCCGGACCGCGCCGGTCATGGCGGCGAGCAGGTCCTCGTAGGACGTGTCGCCCGCGAACTCGCCGTGCACGCGCCCGAGCCGCAGCACGAGGATGCGGTCCGCGACGGCCTGGAGGTCGCCCGCCTGGTGGCTGATGAGGACGACCGCGTGGCCGCGCTCGCGCAGCTTCTCGATGAGGTTGAGCACCTCGGCCGTCTGGCGGACGCCGAGGGCCGCCGTCGGCTCGTCGAGCACGAGGACGCGCGGCGCGCCGAGCAGAGCCCGGGCCACGGCGACGACCTGACGCTGCCCGCCGGACAGCGTGCGCACGGGCTGGCGCACCGACGGGACGGTCGCGGCGAGCTGGTCGAGCAGGCCCCACGCCTCGCGCTCCATGGCGATCTCGTCGAGGAACGGGCCGCGCAGCGTCTCCTGTCCGAGGAACACGTTCTCGACGACGTCGAGGTCGTCGACGAGCGCGAGCTGCTGGAACACCGCCGCGATGCCGTGCGCCCGCGCGGCCGCGGGCGAGTCGAGGACGACGGGCGCGCCGTCGAGCAGGACCTCGCCCGCGTCGGGCCGGAACGCGCCCGCGACGACGCCGGCGAGCGTCGACTTGCCCGCGCCGTTGTCTCCCACGACGGCGAGCACCTCGTGCTCGTGCACGTCGACGTCGACGTCGACGAGCGCGCGGACGCCGCCGAAGTTCTTGGAGACCCCGCGCAGGGACAGGACGGGTGCGCTCACGGGGCGGCCTCCACGAGCCCGGCCTCGACGCACGCGTCGACGTAGTACGGGGTGCAGATCTCGTCGACCGTGTGGACGCCGCCGTCGACGATGACGCGCTGCACGTCGTCGATCCCGACCGCGCGCGGCGCGAGGAGGAGGCTCGGCACGCCGTCGATGCTCGCGGTGGCGCGCGGGTCCTCGCCGCGCAGCACGCGGACCGCGAGCTCGGCGGCCGTGCGCGCCTGCTGGGCGGTGGCCTTGTAGACGGTCATGTACTGGTCGCCGGAGACGATGCGCTGGACCGCCGCGAGCTCGCCGTCCTGACCCGTGGTGGGCGGGACGGGGTCGAGGCCCGCGGCCTTCATCGCGGCGATCGCGCCGCCCGCGATGCCGTCGCTCGCCGCGAAGACGCCGTCGACGCGGCCGGCGTACTGCGTGAGCTGCCCCTCGACCCACTCGGTCGCCTTGTCGGGGCTCCAGTCGGGGGTGTCGTACTCGGCGAGCACGTCGATGTCCTCTCCGTCGAAGGCTCGGTGGGCACCCGCCGCGTACTCCGCCGCGTTCGGGTCGGTCGGCGAGCCCTGGACGAACAGGACCCCCGGCCGCCGCCCGTCGGGGGGCGGGTCCTGCTCCGCGCGGTCGAGCACCGCGCCGACGAGCGCCTCCCCCATGAGGTACCCGATGAGCTCGTTGTCGAACGACACGTAGTAGTTCGCGCCCTCGACGAAGCGATCGTAGGCGATGACGGGCACCCCGAGCCGCTGGGCCTCCGCGACGATGCTCACCGCGGCGACGGCGTCCACGGCGTCGAGGACGAGGACGTCGGCGCCGCGCGCGAGCATCGACTCGGCCTGCTGCTGCTGGTTCGCGGCGTCCTGGGCCGCGTTGGCGTACAGGACCTCGCACGTGGCGCAGCGCTGCTCGACCACGCCGACGAAGGTCGGGCGGTCGGACGTCTCGTACCGCGCGGTCTTGGCCTCGGGCAGCAGGAGGCCGATGGTCCCCTCGGACGGGCCGGCCGGCTCCTCGGGCGCCGCGCACCCGGCGAGCGTGAGCAGCGCGACGACGACGACCGCGAGCGCGGCCGTCACGACGCCGTGCGCCCGGCGGCGGGCGGGTCCCGTCCGGGCGACGGTGGTCCCGGTCATGCGCTCACCCCCAGCGACCCGCTGACGCGAGCGAGGTCGAGCGCGACGGCGAGCGCGCCGCGCACCTCGGCGGCGGACCCGAGCTCGGACGCGACGACCTGGACGGGGCCCGCGGTGCTCGGCACCGTGCGCTGCTCGAGCGCGGTGCGCAGGGGGCCCAGCAGGGCCTCGCCCGCCTCGGCGAGCTGTCCCCCGACGACGACGATCTCGGGGTCGACCAGGTTACACAGGTTGGCGGCCGCGACCCCCAGGTGCTGGCCGGCGTCGAACAGGACGCGCCGGCACCCGGGGTCGCCCTCCTGCGCGCGCGCGATGACGTCGCGCAGGGTGAGAGGACCACGGCTCTCGGAGAGCATGGACAGCAGGACCCCGGCACCGACGTACATCTCGAGGCAGCCGCGGTTGCCGCAGCGGCACACCGGGCCGTTCTCGTCGATCGTCACGTGCCCGATCTCGCCCGCGACGCCCGCGCGCCCGTGCACGACCCGCCCCCCGAGGACCAGCCCGCCGCCCACGCCGTGGGAGACCCGCAGGTACGCGACGGCGTCGTGCCCGACGGCGGCGCCGAACCGGGTCTCGGCGAGCGCGCCGAGGTTGGCGTCGTTGTCCACGGTCACGGGCGCGCCGAGCTCGGCCTCCAGCATCTCGGGCACGACGACGCCGTCCCAGCCGCGCATCATCCCGACGGTCGCGATGCGGCCCGCGCGCACGTCGACGGGCGCGGGCACGCCGACGCCGACGGCGAGCAGCTCGTCCGGGGCGGCGTCGACCGACGCGACCATCTCCTCGACCAGGAGCGCGGCGCGCTGGAGCCCGGTGTCGGCGCGGTGGTCGGGGGCGAGCGGCATGCGCTGGTCGGCGAGGACGCGCATGGACGCGTCGGCGAGCGCGACCCGCATCGACCGGGTGCCGAAGTGGACGCCCGCGACGAGCCCGAGGTTGCGCGCGAGGGTGACCTGGAGCGCGCGGCGCCCGCTGCGCGTGGAGGGCGAGGTGTGCAGCACGCCCGCGCCGGTGAGCTCCTTGACGATGTTGGAGACGGTGGCCGGGGACAGCCCGGTGACGCCGGCCAGCTCGATCTGCGTGAGGGAGCCACGCTGCTGGACGGCGCTCACGATCCGAGCTCGGTTGGCCTCACGCAGTGAAGTCTGCGAGCCCGGGGTCACCCGGTCAGCGCGCACGCAGGTCAGGATACCGCCGGGGCACCCCCGTCCAGGTGGGACGCCCCGGGGGCTGGACACGTCGCGGGCCCTCCGCGACGACTGGACAGCGCTGTCAGAATGAGCGAGTCTCGACGGAACCGCAGGTTGGATCCACGATCTGACGCGAAGATCACGATTCAGCGACGCTTGCGTTCATTTCTTGACATCAAGGCGCGGCGGGACGTTGTATGGGCAGCGGGTTCGAGGGCGCGCCGGTGCGCCCGGCCGGTGCGACGTGGTCGTCCCGCCGGTCCCCCACGACCGAAGAAGGCGTAGGGAAATCACGATGCGAATCGATCGCAGGACGAGCGCGACGGTGGCGACGGCCGCCCTCGTGGGTCTCGCACTCGCCGCGTGCAGCGGCGGTGGTTCCGGTGACGGGGGAACCGGCGACGGGGGCGCTTCGGGGGGCGGCGACGAGGTCGAGGTCTTCACCTGGTGGGCCGCAGGTTCCGAGAAGGCGGGTCTCGACGCGCTGGTCGGCGTCTTCAACGAGCAGCACCCCGACGTGGAGTTCATCAACGGCGCGGTCGCCGGCGGCGCAGGCTCGGCCGCGAAGGACCTCCTCCAGTCCCGCCTCCAGGCGCAGGACCCGCCGGACACGTTCCAGGCGCACGCCGGCGCGGAGCTCCAGGACTACATCGACGCCGCGCAGATCGAGGACGTCTCGTCGCTCTACGACGAGTTCGGCCTCACGGACGTCTTCCCGGCCGACCTCGTCGACCGTCTCAAGTCCGACGACGGCGCGATCTACTCGATCCCGTCGAACATCCACCGCGCGAACGTCGTGTGGGCCAACCCGACGGTCCTCGAGGCCAACGGCATCGACCCGGCCGCGACGTACGCGGACCTCGACGCCTGGATGGCCGACCTCGACAAGCTCAAGGCCGCGGGCGTCACGCCGCTCTCGGTCGCGACCACGTGGACCCAGGTCCACCTGCTCGAGACCGTGCTCCTCGCCGACCTCGGCGCGGAGGCGTACAACGGCCTGTGGGACGGCTCGACCGACTGGTCGGGCGCCGAGGTGACGGCGGCTCTCGAGGACTTCGAGAAGCTCATGGGCTACACCAACACCGACCGTGACGGGCTCGACTGGCCCGAGGCGACCCAGATGGTGATCGACGGCAACGCCGCGTTCAACGTCATGGGCGACTGGGCCGTCGCGGCGTTCGAGGAGCAGGGCAAGACGCTCGGCACCGACTTCACCGCGGCTCCCGTCCCGGGCACCGACGGCGTGTTCGACTTCCTCGCCGACTCGTTCACCCTCCCGGTGGGCGCGCCGCACCCCGACGGCGCCAAGGCGTGGCTCGAGACCGTCGGCTCGCTCGAGGGCCAGGTCGCGTTCAACAAGGCCAAGGGCTCCATCCCGGCCCGTACCGACGCCGACCCGTCGGAGTTCTCCGAGTACCAGCAGACCGCGATCGAGTCGTTCGGCCAGGACACCATCGTGTCCTCGCTCGCGCACGGTGCCGCCGCGCCCGTCGCGACGCTCAACGCGATCTCCGACGCGACGAGCAAGTTCACGTCCGGCGGCTCCGACCTCGCGACCTTCCAGTCCGAGCTCGTCACCGCCACCGAGGGCTGAGACCCGTCCACCGGATCCGCCGCGCGTCGTCGGGAGCAACCCCGACGGCGCGCGGCGGCCCCGCGCGACCGGACCCCTCCCCGGGACGCCGACGCTCGCGAGCGCCCGCGGCCCACGCCCCCACGACCGGGAAGACCCACCATGCTCAAGTCACTGCGACGAGCCGGCCCAGCGCTGCTGCTGCTCGCCCCCTCGCTGATCCTCGTCGGCGTGTTCGTCTACGGCCTCATCGGCGCGAACTTCCGGACGTCGATCACCGACAACCACACCGCGGCGCAGGCCACCGGCCAGAAGCCGTCGGTGGTCGTCTGGTTCGAGAACTACACCGACCTGCTCGGCAGCGAGGCGTTCCAGCACTCGCTGAAGAACCTCGTCCTCTACACCGTCGTCTTCCTCGTCGGGACGCTCGTCATGGGCTTCGTCTGGGCCTGGATGCTGGACAAGCCGGTCAAGGGAGAGGGGATCTTCCGCTCGATCTACCTGTTCCCCATGGCCGTGTCGTTCGTCGCCTCCGGTGTCGTGTGGCGCTGGCTGCTCAACTCGAACCAGGGCGAGCAGGCCAGCGGCCTCAACCGGCTGTTCCAGATCGTCGGCCTCGACTTCCTGCAGAACAACTGGTGGAACAACGTCACGTGGGGCATCACGGCCATCGCGATCCCCGCCATCTGGCAGCTCTCGGGCTACGTGATGGCCCTGTTCCTCGCCGGGTTCCGCGGCATCCCCGACGAGCTGCGCGAGGCCGCCCGCATGGACGGCGCGAGCGAGTGGAAGCTGTACCGCCACGTGCTCTTCCCGCAGCTCTCGCCCATCGCGCTGTCGGCGCTCATCATCATCGGCCACATGTCGCTCAAGGCGTTCGACCTCATCATGTCGATCTCGAAGCCCGCGAACTACCAGACCAAGGTGCCGGCCGTCGACATGTACGTGTTCAAGTCGAGCTTCGACTACGCCAACGCGGCGGCGGTCGGCTCGATCCTGCTGATCATCGTGGCCGTGGTCATCGTGCCCTACCTGATCCGCACCAATCGTCAGGAGAAGCGATGACGACCACCTCGACGCCAGCCGTCCCCGCTCCCGACGTCCTCGGCACCCCGCGCGACGCCGCGCGACGCCGGCCCCGCGAGCGCTTCTCCGTCGGCCGCACGCTCAAGTACGCGGCGCTGGTCTTCTTCCTCGTCATCGTCCTCATCCCCGTGTACGTGCTGTTCGTGACGAGCTTCAAGGGCGCGGGCGACGCTTCCCCGGCGCGCGCGTGGTCGCTCCCGCAGGTGTGGACCCTCGAGAACTGGCAGACCGCGTGGACCGCGCTGTCGCCCGCGATCTGGCGCACGGTGCAGATGGTCGTGCCGTCCGCGATCATCGCCGCGTTCCTCGGCTCGCTCAACGGGTTCGTGCTCTCACGCTGGTCCTTCAAGGGCGCGAACGTCGTCTTCACGCTCATCCTCTTCGGGATGTTCATCCCCTACCAGGCCGTGATGATCCCGCTCAACCAGCTCGTGCTGGGCCTGGGCATCCCGAGCGGCGTGCCGTCGCTGATCCTGCTGCACGTGATCTACGGCATCCCGATCACGACGCTCATCTTCCGCAACTACTACATGACCGTGCCGCACGAGCTCGTGGAGGCCGCCCGCGTCGACGGCGCCGGGATGCTGCGCACGTACTGGTCGATCATCCTGCCGATCTCGATCCCGAGCTTCGTGGTCGTGCTCATCTGGCAGTTCACGTCGGCGTGGAACGACTTCCTCTTCGCCGTGTTCTTCTCCTCCAGCCAGAACGGCCCCGTGACCCTCGCGCTGAACAACCTCGCGAACGGCGCCCTGCTGCAGAACTACGGCGTCTCCATGGCCGGCGCGCTCTTCGCGTCGCTGCCGACGCTGCTCGTGTACATCGTCCTCGGCAAGTACTTCGTCGGGGGCCTCATGTCCGGCTCGGTCAAGGGCTGACCTCCGGTCGGACCGAGCGCGCGGGGGGCGGGCGGGACCTGGTCGTACCAGGTCCGGCCCGCCCCTCCGTCGTACCACCACCCACCGCACGACGGCGGCCACGCACCCCGTGACCGCCGCGCCGCGCGGCGCCCGCGCACCACCGCGGACCGCCCACGGCCCCCAGGACGACGACGTCTCAAGGAGCCCCGTGTACCGCATGTCGCACGACCCCACCCCGCCCCCACCCACCGCACGACGCCGCGGCAGGCTGCTGTCCGGCGCCGCCCTCGCGCTCGCGCTCGTCGCGCCCGTCGGCGCCGCGACCCCTGCGCTCGCCGCGCCCGGCGCACCGGTCGCCCTCACCGCCGCGCCGGCCGCCGACCGGCTCGACGGGCACGAGGTCTCGTCGCCCGACGGCAGCCTCGGCCTCACGGTCGGCGTCGTCGACGGGCGTCTCACCTACGACGTCGTGCGGGACGGCACGACGACCGTCGTCGGCGCCTCCGGTCTCGGCCTCGTGCTGCGAGGCCCCGACGCCGACCTCACGTCCGGGATGACGGTCGAGTCCGTCGAGCGCGACGAGATCGACGAGACCTGGACCCCGGCGTGGGGCACGAGATCGTCGGTGCGCAACCACGCGAACGAGCTGACCGTGCACGCGCGCCACTCCTCCGGCCTGGCGCTCGACGTCGTGGTCCGGGTGTTCGACGACGGCGTCGGGTTCCGCTACGTCCTGCCCCGCCAGGACGCGCTCGCGGGCGGCCCGTTCGCCGTGACGGCCGAGCGGACCGAGTTCGCGCTGCCGGCTGACCTCACCGCGTACTTCATCCGCGCCGGCAAGGACTGGAACGCGGACGAGAAGCACTACCGGACGGCACCGGTCGGGGACGTCCCCGACGCGCAGACGCCCCTCACGCTCTCCCGCGGCGACGACCTGTTCCTCGCGGTCCACGAGGCCGACCTCACGGACTACGCGAGCATGACGCTCGTCCGCGGGGCGACGCCCGGGACCCTGGTGAGCGAGCTCGTCGCGTTGCCGGACGGCACCAAGGCGGTGCTCGACGCCCGCGAGAAGGACGTCGTGACGCCCTGGCGCACGGTGCAGGTGGGACGCGCGGCGGGCGACCTCGCCGAGTCGCACCTGGTGCAGAACCTCAACCCGCCCTGCGCCGTCTGCGACGTCGACTCCGACGGCGACGGCACCGCCGACACGGCCGACTGGATCGAGGCGGGGACGTACACCGGCGTGTGGTGGGAGCTCCAGCGCCGCCACACGACGTGGACCGCGGGCGCCAAGCACGGCGCCACGACCGCACGGATCAAGGACTACATCGACCTCGCGGCAGACGCGGGGGCGCGGTACGTGCTCGCGGAGGGCTGGAACACCAACGCCGGCGGCTCCTGGACCAACCAGGACTTCACGACGCCGATGCCCGACGTCGACCTCGACGAGGTGCTGCGCTACGGCGCCGAGAAGGGTGTCGGGTTCGTCGCGCACAACGAGACCCGCGGCTACGTCGACTACTACGACCAGAACCTCGAGCGGATCTTCTCCCAGTACGAGGAGTGGGGGATCCACGCGATCAAGACGGGCTACGCGACCCGCTTCCAGCTCGGCGGCGTCAACCGCAGCCACTACGACCAGGAGGCCGTCAAGCACTACCAGCGCGTCGTCGAGGCGGCGGCCCGGCACGGCATCTCCGTCAACGCGCACGAGGCGATCAAGCCCACGGGCAAGGACCGCACCTGGCCCAACATGATGACCGGCGAGGGCGTCGCGGGCATGGAGCAGCAGAACTACATGGGCGCGAACGGCAACCCGCCGGAGCAGGCGACCATCCTGCCGTTCACGCGCTGGATCGGCGGCCCGGCCGACTACACGCCGGGGGTCCTCGACGTGCTGTGGGACCCGGCGGGGCTCAACACGCGGGTGCAGACGACCACGGCCACCCAGCTCGCGCTCTACACGACCTTCTACAGCCCGCTCCAGATGCTCGCGGACACGCCGGAGAACTACGCGAAGCACGCGGAGGCGTTCGAGTACCTGCGCGGCATGCCCGCGACGTGGGACGACTCGCGCGTGGACGCGCAGATCGGCGACCACGTCACGACCGCCCGCCGCAGCGGCGACACCTGGTACGTGGGCGTCGTGACCGACGAGGTCGACCGCACGCTCGACGTCCCGCTGGACATGCTCGACGACGGCGTCACGTACGTCGCGGAGGTCTGGGCCGACGCCCAGGACGCGAGCTGGAAGGGCAACCCCACCGCGGTCGAGGTCACGCGGTCCCTCGTGACCTCGGACGACGTCCTCAGCGCGTCGCTCGTCGGGGCGGGCGGGCAGGCGGTCCGGCTCCGGCCGGCCACCGCGGAGGACCACGCCGCGCTGGCGCCGTACGAGCGGGCTCGTCTCGACCTCGCGGGCGCACCGGAGGCCACGTTCGACCCGGCAACCGGCACCGTGCACGTCTCGGCCGAGGTCGCCAACGCGGGGACCACGGTCGCCGAGGCGCACCTGGTCCTCGACGGCGAGACGGTCGCGGGCACGACCGCGCGGGTCGGCGGCGGCCAGACCCGGGAGCTCTCGTTCACGCTCGACGCGGCCGACGTCTCCTACGCGGAGCACAACGAGCTCGCCGTCGCAGGGGTGGACGGCGCGTCGGGCGAGCCCGCCCGGGCGGCGCTCCTGCCGTACCCGGACGGCGCCGCCCTGGAGGCCCTCGTGGCCGCCGCCCGCGCGGACGGCGGTCTCGACGCCACGACGGCGGGGCTGCTCTCGACCCGCGTCGGGGCGCTCGTCGCCGCGGCGGCCGACGCCGACCTGGGCGCCGCCCGGGTCGCAGCCCAGAGCGTGCGGACGGTCCTGCTCACGCGCTCGAGCGAGCAGGTCGGCGGCTCCGCGCTCGCGACGCTCGACGCCGCGGTCGCGCCGTGGCTCGGCGAGCGGGTCGGGCTGCCGCGCGTGCTCGCCACGCTGCACGCGGCCGAGGAGGCGGGAGACCTCGCGGAGAGCGACGCCGCCGCCGCGCGCGCGCCGCTGGCCGCCGCGGTGCGTGCTGCGACGCGCGACGACGACGCGGCCGTGGGCAGGGCCCTCGACCGGGCGACCGCCGCGCTCGCCGCGCTGCCCGCCGGGGCCGCGGTCGAGACCCTGGGCGGGCTCGTCGCGGCCCAGCGTGAGGAGCTCGTCCTCGAGGCCGAGGCCGGGACCCTGAGCGGGGGCGCGATCACGACGACCGAGCACCCCGGCTACACGGGGACCGGCTTCGTGCGGACCCTCAGCCGCGAGGGTGCGGCGTTCGCCGTGGCCGTCGCGGACGTCGCGCCGGGAACCACCTACGAGGTGAGCTTCCGCTACGCCAACGGCATGGTCGTCGCCCCGCTCGACCGCCAGCTCTCGCTCACGGTCGACGGCGTGTCCGCCGGGCCCGTCCCGTTCCCGAACCTCGGCCAGGACGCCGAGCGCTGGCGTCGCTGGGGCTTCACGGAGCCGGTCCGCGTGACCGTGGGCGAGGGGACGACGCGCGTCGGCCTGCGCTACGACCGCGGCGACACGGGCAACGTGAACGTGGACCACGTGCGGCTCGTGCCCGACCGCGGGGTCGTCGTCGGGTCGGCCGGGGGCGCTGCCGGCACCGCCGCCGACGTCCGGGTCGAGGTGCAGCCGCGGTGCCTGGCGGGCAAGGCGTACGTCGCCCTGCGCGCGCTCAACGGCGAGGACGTCCCGGTCGGGCTCTCGCTCGACCTGGCGACCGCGTTCGGCGAGCGCACGGTCTCCGACGTCGTGCCCGGCGCGTCCGGCTACCAGTCGTTCGCGACGCGGGCGCGGGCCGTCGAGGCGACGACCGCGGTCGTCACCGCCCACGGCGAGCTGGGCGGAGAGCCCGTGGACGCGCACGTCTCGGTCGACGTGCCCGCCGTCGACTGCGGCTGAGAGAGGACCGCCCGGTCGGTCGTCACGGCGGCCGACCGGGCGAAGTCCGCGGCGCTCCCTTCACTCCCGGGAGAACCCCGCCTATACTCACTTTCGACAGCGCTGTCAGGTGGCCCCGCGCCGCCGCGTGCGACGTCGCACGACCTGAGAGGACCCACCGCGTGAGCACCCCCCGCCCTGCCTGAGCAGCGCCCCCCGACCCGCGCGGGGGCGCCGGTCGTCCGACCCTGGACCGGCGCTCCCCGCGCGAACCCGCACCACCCCACCCCACCCGCACGACCCGCCCGAGCACCAGCACCGTTGCCGCTCGACGACGCCCGGAGGCCCCATGACCCGCACGCCCGCCCCACCGCCAGGACGGCGCGCACGCCGCCGCGCCACCGCCGCCGTCGCGCTCGCGACCGCCGGGGCCCTGCTGCTCACCCCTGCGGTCGCGCAGGGAGCGCCGTCGGCCGCCTCCCCCGCGGCCGCCACGGCGGGGATCGACGCCGCCCCCGCGTTCGGCGCCCCCGACGCGACGGCCGCCGACTACTACGGCGCGCTGCTGCGCCACACCCGATGGGTCGAGTCGGTCTGGGACGAGTCCGCCGGGGTGTACCAGCTCAAGGACTTCAACTTCGCCGTCGTGCTGGGCAACGCCGTGCTCCTGACCCACGGCGAGTACGACGCCGAGCTCGCAGGCGTCTCGGAGGAGACGCTCCGCGCGCACACGCTCGCCACGATCCGGCACTACGCGGCCACCAACCGGTTCGTCGACCCCGCGGGCACGTGGGGCAAGAGGCTGTTCTGGGACTCGACGTTCCAGTCGTACTTCCTCGCGGCCGGGACCCTCCTGTGGGACGAGCTCGACGCGACGACGCAGGCGAACCTGACCACCATCGCGACGAGCCAGTCGTCGTACACGGCTGACCTCGACTTCGGCAAGGACCCGCTCTCGGGCTCCTGGACCGCCGACTGGCCGACGGGCAAGCACGAGGGCGACACCGCGCAGGAGGAGGCCGGCGTCTACACGCAGGCGCTCGCCCCCGGCCTCGCCTGGGCCCCCGACGCCCCCGACGCGGCGCGCTGGGCCGAGCAGCTCGCCGACTGGGGCCGCAACGCGGCGGGCCAGCCGACGGCCGACCGCAACAACCCGGCCGTCGTCGCGGGCAAGCCCGTGTCGACGAACACCATGCAGACCATCCACGACACGTACCTCGTGGAGAACCACGGGTCGTTCGGCCCGCACTACCAGTCCGACATCTGGCGTTCGGGCGGGCGCAACGCGATCCACTTCCTGCTGCGCGACGAGCCGCTGCCGGAGATCCTCACGCACCAGCCCAACTCGGCGGAGCTGTGGGAGTCGATCAAGCTCGTCATGTCCGACGCGGGCGAGCCGTTCATGCCGATGGTCGCCGACCGCGAGTTCCTCTACGGGCGCGACGCGATCCCGATGGCGTTCCTCGGCCAGGTGCTGCGCGACCCCGACGCCGCGCGTGCCGAGGCGAACCTCGCCGCCGCGCTCGCGGACTACCAGTCGTACGCCCCGGTCTACCGGCTCGCGAAGTTCTCGGGCGAGCCCAAGTACGAGCCCGAGGCGCGCGCGGAGATCGCCATCTCCTACCTGCTGCACGTCGAGGCCGCCGAGTCCCCCGAGGGCCCGGTCGAGCCGACGCCGCAGGACGAGTTCTTCGAGCGCCTCGCCGGGGTGCGCGACTTCGGTGCCGGCCCGGGGCTGACGGTCCAGCAGACCGCGGACGCCTGGGCCGCGGCGTCGAGCCGCAAGGGCTTCGTCAAGTTCCCGTGGGTCCCGTCGCACGACTCGTGGCTCTTCCACGTCTCGGGCTCGACCCCGTACCTCTACCCCACCACCGGCGCGACCGTCGACGAGCGGCACGTGACGACCTACACGGAGCCGCGCGACGGCTTCGAGGGCACGTCGTCGGTGTTCCGCGTCGGCAGCGGCTACGCGGGCCAGGCGACGCTCCCGACCGGGGCCGCCGTCTACGCGTCGACCGGCGCCGGCACGGAGGACGCGAGCCTGTCCGTCCGCAACCTCGACATGAACGGGTACTCCGGGCTCGACGGCTCGCGCACCTACACGACCGCCGAGGGCGAGACCACCGCGACGCTCCCCGTCACCCGGCCCGCCGACCCGGCGGACGCCAAGGCCGCGCGCGTCGACGACCTCGCGTTCGCGCCCGTCACGGCGCGGTACGTGCGGCTCCTCGGCCAGCAGGGCCACCCGCAGTACGGGTACTCGATGTTCGCGTTCCACGCCTACGGCGCCGACGAGGGGTCCGCGACCGACCTCGCGGCCGGCAAGGTCGCGACGGCGTCGAGCGAGGACGCCGCGGGCGGTCGTCAGGCCGCGCGCGTCACCGACGGCAACCCGTCGACGCGGTGGGCGGTCGCCGTCTCGCAGCGCACGCGCCCCGACTCGTGGATCCAGGTCGACCTCGGCGAGGAGACCACCGTGGGCGGCGTGCGGTTCGCGTGGGAGGCGAGCGCGGGCGCGCGCTACCTCGTCCAGACGTCGACCGACGGCCAGACGTGGACCACGGCGACCGCCTACGGCAAGGCCCCGGCGGACGTGAACGTCGCCCGCCTCGACACCGTCGACCTCACGCCCGAGGGCGCGGACGAGCCCGCCCCGGTCACCACGCGCTACGTCCGCATGCAGGGCGTGCGCGGCGACGCGGCGTACGGCTACTCGCTCTACCACCTGCGCGCGTTCTCCCCGACGGGGGCCGACGTCGCCGCCGGCAAGCCGGCCACGGCGTCGAGCGCCAACGGGTCGAACCCCGCGAGCGCCGTGACCGACGGCTCGGCCACGACCCGCTGGGCCGTGTCGGTCGCGGACCGTACGAAGCCCGACTCGTGGGTCCAGGTCGACCTCGGCGCGCCCACCGCGGTCAGCCAGGTACAGCTCGGCTGGGAGGTCGCCGCGGGCCAGGAGTACCGCGTCCAGACGTCGCTCGACGGGCAGACGTGGCAGGACGCCGCGTCCTTCCGGTACACGGGCGACCAGGTGCTGCGCAGCGAGGGCGACTGGCTCAACGTCGAGGGCGAGGCCGGGTTCGTCGTGCGCGGCTCGGACGCGCCCGTGACCGTGTCGCGCGCGAGCGACACGCGGCACGTCGTGCGGCTCACCGACGGCGCGACCGGTCCCCGGCTCGTCGAGATGGTCCCGGGCGACGCCGCGGCGACCGCCGCGCAGGCCGGGGCCCGCGTGCCCACGGCCGAGGACCCGGCGGTGCTCGTGAGCGCCGTCGACGGGTACGTCGTGGCGTTCAACCTCACGGGCGCGGACGTCGCGACGACGCTCACCGTCCCGCACGACGGCGGCGCCGTCCCCGTCTACGCGGGCACGCAGACCGTCGGGGCGGACGCCTCGACGCTCGCGGTCACCGTCCCCGCGGGCGACGCGGTCGTCCTCGCGCCGCGCGCGACGGTCGCCACGCCCGCCGGGCAGACCCCCGCCGGGGTCACGGTCGCCGTCGCCGACGCCCGCTCGTTCCGCGTGAGCGGCGACGGCACGCCGGTCGAGCTGCGCCACGCCGAGACGGGCGCGACCCGCACGGTCGGGGCGACGGCGTCGGGCACGCGGGTCACGTTCCGGGACGCGACGCCGTTCCCGGTCGCGGACCGCGCGCTGAGCACCCTCACGTTCCCCGCGTCGGTGCTGCCCGAGGGCATGACGTCGCCCTCGCTCGCCGTGGACGGCGACGCCGCCACGACGTGGGTCCCCGGACCGGACGGCCGCATGGTCACCGACCTGGGCGCGCCGCGCGAGATCGGCACCGTCGTCGCCGCGTGGGAGCGCGGCGGAGCTCCGGAGTCGGTCGTCTCCGTGAGCGACGACGGCCTGACCTTCACCGACGTCGGCGCGATCGGCGCCGGTGGCGTGCGCGGCACGCTCGCCGTCGACCGCACGGCGCGGTACGTCGCGCTGAGCACGTCGTGGCAGGACGGCGACCCAGGGCTCACCGCGCTGCGGGTGCTCGCGCCCGGCGCGGCCGACCCGTCGTCGCCCGCAGGCGTGGCGGTCACCGCGACGGCCGAGGTCCGGTGCCTCGGCGGCAAGCCGTACGTCGCGGTGCGGGTCGTGAACGACGACGACGCGCGCCTCGACGTCGAGGTCGCCACGCCGTGGGGCTCGAAGAGCTTCCCGTCCGTGGCGCCCGGCAAGAACGCGTACCAGTCGTTCGCCGTCCGCGGCGACGCGGCCGGCGCGGTCGAGGTCACCGCCGCGCCGGCGGACGACGCCGACGAGCGCGAGACCGTCGCGACCCCGGAGCACGGCCGACCGACCTGCGGCTGACCCGCTGCGGATCACTCCGAACCCGGGGTCGCTCCCCGATCCACCTCCGGATCGAGGAGCGACCCCGGGTTCGGCCATGTCGAGGACCACGTGCTCATAGCCCGCGCACAGCCGCGCGCTACGTTCGCCCCAACCTGCCTCCCTAGCCTCCCCATCGACCGCCGCCGCCCGGGTGGCACCGACTCAGGGAGACGAGGGTGCTCCAGCAGCGCGCACGGTCGTCCACGACCGCACCGAGGGGGACCTCCCCCGACCACCCGCCCGGCGCCTCGGCGGGCACCGACCCCGGGTCCGGGGACGGTCCCGGCGACGGCACGACGTCCGACGGGGCCTCCCCGGGCGCCGTCGGCACGCGCCGCGAGCGCCTCGCGCGTCGGCTCCGCGGCCCGCGCCCGCGCCGTCGTGCGCTCGTCGTGGGTGCGGTCGCCGTCGTCCTCGTCGCCGCACTCGTCGTGTACCTCACGGTCCTGCGGCCCCGTGCGTCGTCGGCGCTGGAGGCGGGCGCCGCGCAGCCCGTCACCGCGCAGGCGGCCACCGCCACGTTCGAGCAGACCGTGACGACCACGGGCACGCTCACGCCGAGCGTCCAGGAGGACGTCTCGTTCGCGGCGGCGGGCACCGTGCTGACGGTCGAGGTCGCCGCGGGCGACACGGTCGAGGCGGGCCAGACGCTCGCCACCATCGACACCCTCCAGCTCGACGCGGCGCTCGCGCAGGCGAACGCCGACCTCGCGCAGGCGCGGGCCGACCTCGCCGACGCGCAGGAGTCGGACGACGGCAGCGACGCCGCCGGGGCCGCGCTCGAGGCGCGCGAGTCCGCCGTCGCGGTCGCGCAGCAGGCCACCGACGACGCCGCCGCGGCCATGGCCGACGCGACCCTCACCGCCCCGGCGGCCGGCCTCGTGACGTCGGTCGGCGTCGCCGTCGGCGACACCGTCGGCTCGACGGGCTCGTCCGCGTCGACCGGGTCGGGCTCGCCCGGCGGCACCGGCACGGTGCCCGGGGCGTCGACCGGCGGGTCCGGCAGCAGCACGTCGTCGGGCTCGTCCGACACCGCCGCCGTCACGATCGTGGGCACCGACGCGTGGGCCGTCGACGTGAGCGTGGGCGAGGCCGACGTCGCGGCGATCGAGACGGGCGACCAGGTCGAGATGACCTCGGACGACCTCGCCGACACCGTGTTCGGCACGGTGAGCGAGATCGGCCGCCTGCCGTCCACGACCCAGGGCGCGGTCGCGTACCCGGTCTCGGTCGCGGTCACCGGCAGCCCCGAGGACCTGTACGACGGCGTGAGCGTCGACGTCTCGATCGTCACCGAGCGCCGCACCGACGTGCTCTCCGTCCCCGCCGCCGCGGTCTCGACGAACGACGACGGCGCGTCCGTGGTCACGCTCGTGGCTGACGACGGGTCCACCTCCGAGCGGGTCGTCGAGACGGGCGAGACGTCGGGCCAGTCCGTCGAGATCGTCTCGGGCCTCGCCGAGGGCGACACCGTGCAGTACACGGCGTTCACGCCCGGCGCGGGCCGGGGGCAGGTCGGCGAGCAGGGCGGCACGGGCGGGCAGGGCTTCCCGGAGGGCTTCGACCCGTCCCAGCTTCCCGGCGGCGGGCAGGGCCTCCCCGAGGGGTTCGACCCGTCCCAGATGGGCGCCCGTCCCGGCCAGGGCGGGAACTCGTGACCGCGGCGGCCACCGCCGTCGGGCACGCGGACCCGGCCACGTCACCGGGACCCGCGCCCGTCATCGACCTGCGCGGCGCGCGCAAGACCTACCGCACGGGCGACCTCGAGTTCGAGGCGCTGCGCGGCGTCGACCTGCGGATCGAGCGCGGCGAGTACGTGGCGATCGTCGGGCCGTCCGGCTCGGGCAAGTCGACGCTCATGAACGTGCTCGGCTGCCTCGACACGCTCACCTCGGGCACGTACCGGCTCGCGGGCGACGACGTGGCCGACATGGACGAGACCGACCTCGCGAGCGTGCGCAACGAGCAGATCGGGTTCGTGTTCCAGCAGTTCAACCTGCTGCCGTCGCTGTCGGCGCTGCGCAACGTCGAGCTCCCGCTCGTCTACCGGGGCGTCGCCCCGGCGGAGCGCCGTGACCGGGCCGCGGAGGCGCTCGCGCGCGTCGGGCTCGCGGACCGCACCGCCAACCGCCCCGGCCAGCTCTCGGGCGGGCAGCAGCAGCGCGTCGCGGTCGCGCGGGCGCTCGTCGGCGAGCCGGCGCTCGTCCTCGCGGACGAGCCGACGGGCAACCTCGACTCACGGTCGACGGCGGACGTGCTCGACCTCCTCGACGCGCTGCACGCGCAGGGCCGCACGATCGTCCTCATCACGCACGAGCACGAGGTCGCGCAGCGGTCCCGGCGGGTCGTGCGCGTGCTCGACGGGCTCGTGACGTCGGACGAGCGGGTGGTCTCGGCATGAGCTGGACCGAGACCGCCGCCACGGCGTGGCACGCGATCCGCGCGCACACGATGCGCTCGCTCCTCACGGTGCTCGGCATCCTCATCGGGATCGCCGCCGTGATCCTCACGGTCGGGCTCGGGCTGGGGACGCAGAAGGACGTGTCCGAGGACATCAGCGCGCTCGGGTCGAACCTGCTCATCGTCACCCCGGGGTCGTCCACGGACTCCGCGGGGATCCGCGGCGGGTTCGGCTCCGCCTCGACGCTCACCGTCGCCGACGCCGAGGCCCTCGCCTCGCAGGTCGCGGTGCCCGACGTCGCCGCCGTCACCGCGGAGAAGGAGTCGTCGCAGTCGCTCGAGGCGGGCGACGCCAACTGGACCACGACCGTCGCGGGCGTCACGGGCGACTGGCTCGAGGTGCGCTCGCGCGAGCTCGCGTCCGGGGAGTTCGTCGACCCCGCGTCGACCGACGAGGTCGTCCTGGGTCCCGAGACGGCGACCGAGCTGTTCGGCCGGGCGGACGTCGTCGGCCGCACGGTGAGCATCGCCGGCACGACGTTCGACGTCGTCGGCGTGCTCGAGGCGGCCGGGTCGAGCGCGTCGACGAACCTCGACGACACGGCGGTGGTATCCCTCACGGCGATGACGTCGGCCGTCACGGGTGGCACCGACACGTCCGTCAGCACCATCTACCTCAAGGCGACCGACACCGACGCGATCTCCGCGGCCCACCAGGAGGCCCAGTCCCTGCTCCTCGCGCTGCACGGCGCGAGCAGCGCGGACGCGGCCGACTTCACGATCGACTCCCAGGACTCGCTCGTGTCCACCGCGACGTCGGTCTACCGCACCCTGACCGTCCTGCTCGCCGGGGTCGCGGGCCTGTCCCTGCTCGTCGGCGGCATCGGCGTCATGAACATCATGCTCGTGTCCGTCACGGAGCGGACGCGCGAGATCGGCCTGCGCAAGGCGCTCGGCGCTCCGCCCGGCGCGATCCGCCGCCAGTTCCTCACGGAGGCGTCGATCCTCGGCGTCACCGGAGGCCTCGTCGGCGCGCTCCTCGGCGTCGTCGCCGCGCTCACGCTCCCCGCCGCCCTGGGCTCGTCGATCGTCGTCTCGCCCCTCGCGGTCGGCGGCTCGATCGCCGTCGCGCTCGCCATCGGGCTCGTGTTCGGCGTCTACCCCGCCGTCCGCGCCGCGCGGCTCGCGCCCATCGACGCGCTGCGCAGCGAGTGACCGCGTGCCCCCAGCGCCCCACCTTCCCGAACCGGAGACTCCCATGACCCCGCGCACCACCGCTCCCCCGCTCCCCCGTCCCACCGCCGACCGGGTACGCGTCGGTCTGCCCCGCCGGCGCTCGCGCGCCGCGCTCGTCGCGACGGGAGCCGTCGGGCTCGTCCTCGCCCTCACGGCCTGCTCGGCCTCCGACGCCGCGACCCCCGATCCCGCGACGTCCTCCTCGTCCGCCGAGGACGGGGCCCCTGACGGTGCCCCCGACGACGCGCTCGCGGGCGGTGGCGGTCGCCCGCCCGCCGTCTCGGGCGAGGTCGCCGCCGTCGACGGCACGACGGCGCAGGTCCAGGACGGCGAGTCCCAGACCGCGGTCTCATGGTCTGACGCCACGACCGTCACCGTGACCGTGGACGGCACGCTCGCCGACGTCGCCGTCGGGTCCTGCGTCGTGGTCCTGACCGGCTCACCGGGCGGCACGCCCGGGGACGAGAGCGACGACACGACCGAGGACGCCGCGGTCGCGACCGTGTCCGTGAGCGATCCGGTCGACGGCGAGTGCGCTGGCGGCCTGGGAGGCGGCTTCCCGGGCGGCGGGGTCCCCGACGGCGAGCGCCCCGACGGGGCGCCGACCGACGTGCCGTCCGGCGTGCCCGACGGCGAGGGGCGCCCGGGCGGCGGCTTCGGCGGCCTGACGACGGGACTCGTCACCGCCGTCGACGGCGCCACGATCACGGTGAGCACGACCACGCCCGAGGGCCAGAGCGGCGAGGAGACCGTGGCGGTCGACGGCGCGACCGCCTACACCGTCCAGCGCACCGGGTCGGGCGACGACGTCGTCGTCGGGCAGTGCGTCAGCGCGCAGGGCGAGAGCGGGGACGACGGCACGCTCACCGCGACGAGCCTGACCGTCTCCGCGCCGGGCGACGACGGCTGCACGAGCGGCTTCCCCGGGGGCCGCGAGGGCTTCCCCGGCGGTCGCGACGGCCAGGACCGCGGCCAGGGCGACCAGGGCTCCGGTGGTAGCGATGCGTGACGCGGTCGTCCGTCGGCGTCGCCGGTCACGGCGCCACCGGCTCGTCGCGGCGGGCGTGGCGCTCGCGGTGCTGGGCGCGGGCGGCACCGCCTACGCGCTGCGTCCCGCGGACACCCGGTACCGCACCGCGACCGTCGCGACGGGCGACGTCGCGCAGCAGGTGTCCACGAGCGCCACGGTCGCGTCGGCGGCTCGCGCGGACGCGACGTTCGGCACGTCGGGCACGGTCGCGACCGTCGCCGTCGCGGCGGGCGACCGCGTCGAGGCGGGCGACGTCCTCGCGACCCTCGACGCCGACGACCTCCAGGACGCGGTCGACGACGCGCAGCAGACGCTCGCCGACGCGCAGCAGGTGCTGGCGGACGACCTCGAGGCGCAGGCGTCGGGCACCTCGTCGGGCACCTCGTCGGGCACCTCGTCGAGCACCGTGTCGAGCACCGTGTCGACGGCGTCCGCGTCCGGCGCGTCCGGCACCGGGGGCGTCGGCGCGAGCTCCGCGGCGGGCTCCGCGGTCCTGGTCGTCGGCACCACGAGCACCGGCGAGACGCGTGCCGTGGCCGTGGACGCGAGCAGCGCCGACGCGGCGGAGCGGGCCGTCGTCGCCGCGCGCGACGCGCTCGCCGCCGCGCAGGCGGACGTGCAGGCGGCGCAGGACGCCCTGCTCGCCGGGTACGCGTCGGTCGAGGACGCGGTGCTCGCCGGCACGACGGCGCTCGGCGCCTCGGGGGCGGCCGTCGAGGCTGCGACGGGCGACCAGGGCGCGTGCGCCGTCGTCCTCGGAGCCGACGCCGGTGCGGCGGCCACCGCCGACGACCTCGCCGCGTGCGCCGCGGCGGTCGTCGCCGCGCAGGAGGCGCTGGTCGCGACCGACGCCGCCCAGCGGACGACGGGCACCGCGCAGGGCGTGCTCGTCGACCTCGTCGCCGACCTCGACGACACCGTCGCCACGCTCGGCGAGCGGTCCGCCGCGCTCGACGCCGCTGTCCGGGCCCTCCTCGACGCGCAGGAGGCTGGGACCGGGGGCTCAGGGGGCTCCGGCTCAGGGGGCTCCGGCTCGGGCGGCTCCGCGACGACGCCCGTCCCGGGCACCGCCGCGCCGTCGGCGGGCGGCTCCGGGGCACCCTCGGGCGGGACGTCCGGCGCGGCGCCGGGCGGCGCGTCGGGCGGCTCGTCGGGCGGCGGCGACCAGCCCTCCGCGGGCTCCGCGCCGTCGGGGAGCGGTGCGGCCGGGCGCGAGACGTCGTCGGGCACCGTCACGGCCGAGCGCATCCTCGCCGACCGCGCCGCCGTGACGGTCGCGGAGCGGCAGGTGGACGTCGCGGAGGCGGCCGCTGCCGCGGGGACGCTCACCGCACCGATCGCCGGGACCGTGGCGCAGGTCGACGTGGCCGCCGGGACGTCGGTCGGCACGAGCGACGTCGCGGTGACGATCCTCGGCGACGGCGGGTACGTGCTGTCGTCCACGCTCGACCTCGCCGACGTGAAGGTCGTGGCGGTCGGGCAGGCCGTCACGGCGACCGTCCCGGCGACCGGCGCCGAGTACACGGGGACCGTGAGCAGCATCGCGGTGCTCAGCAACTCCCAGACCTCGACCCCGTCCTACGCGGCGACCGTCGCGCTCGACCCGGTCGACGGCGAGCTGCCGGAGGGGGCGTCCGCGGCCGCGACCATCGCCGTCGCCGCCGTGGACGACGTGCTCGTCGTGCCCACGTCCGCCGTGGCGGCCGACGGGTCGGCGCGCACGGTCCGGGTGCTCGACGGCGCCGATGTCCGCACCGTGACCGTGACGACGGGCGCCGTCGGGCCGGAGCTCACCGAGATCACGGACGGTCTCTCGGCCGGCGACGAGGTCGTGCTCGCCGACCTCGCCCAGCAGCTCGTCCAGGACGACGAGTCGTCGGGGCTGACCGGGCTCGGCTCGGACGGGTCGGACGCGCGCGAGGGCTTCCCGGGCGGGGACGTCCCCGGCGAGGGCTTCCCCGGCGGCGGGTTCCCGCAGGGTGGCGGCGGGTCCGGCGGTCCGCCGTCGGGCTGAGCGCCACGACCGGGGCCGCCGTCGTGCGCCGGACAGGTCGGGACCTTCGACCGGTCCGGCGCACCGGGCGGCGGCGCTACGTTCGAGGTCCTGGCAGCGCGGCGGGCACCCCGACCCGTCGGACTCCCGGGCAGTCGTGCGTCGGAAGGAGCCGCCGATGACCCGCCCCGGCCTCGTGGTCGCCGGAGTGAACCGGTTGTCCGTCACGGACTGGCCCGGGCGGCGGGTCGCCACGGTCCTCACGCAGGGCTGCCCGTGGCACTGCGGGTACTGCCACCACCCGGGCCTGTGCGCGGTCGCCGCCCACGGGTCGCCGCCGCCCGGTGACGCGGTCCCGTGGTCCGAGGTCGTCGCGTTCCTCTCCCCGCGCCGTCGGCTGCTCGACGGCGTCGTGTTCTCGGGCGGCGAGCCGACGCTCCATCCCGGTCTCCTCGGGGCGATCGACGACGTGCGCGGACTCGGCCTCGACGTCGGGCTGCACACCGCCGGCCCCTGGCCCGCGCGGCTCGCGCGGCTCCTGCCGTTCGTGGACTGGGTGGGCCTCGACATCAAGCACCTGCCCTCGCGCTACCCCGTCGTCACCGGGACGATCCCGTCCGGGCGCCGCGCGTT
The DNA here is from genome assembly GCF_049913115.1 of Cellulosimicrobium sp. E-16. Taxonomy (NCBI): domain Bacteria; kingdom Bacillati; phylum Actinomycetota; class Actinomycetes; order Micrococcales; family Promicromonosporaceae; genus Cellulosimicrobium; species Cellulosimicrobium sp. E-16. The sequence continues at coordinate 595,093 of NZ_CP183974.1, read as the reverse complement.
CGAGGCGCTGACCGTGCTGCTGCGCTCCGGCGTCGACCACGAGGTGCGCACCACGGTCGACCCGAGCGTGCACTCGCGCACCGAGCTCCTCGCGCTCGGCACGCACCTGCGCCGCCTCGGCGTGCGCGAGTGGGTGCTCCAGGAGGCCGTGCCCGACGGCGCGGCCGCCGCGTGGACCCGCACGCTCGCGGGCCGTCGCCTCGCCGACGTGCTCGACGACACCGACCTCGCCTGGGCACGCCGCCGCTCGGCCGCGTGAGGGCGGACCGTCGGCAGGTCGTCGTGGGGCGTCGCGTCGAGCCTCAGGCCGGGCGGACGGGCTGGCGCAGCACCGTGCGCAGCCTCGCCGGGTCCGTGCGGCGCACGTCGCTCAGGTAGATCTCGTGGTGCGGCCCGGCGAACGTCAGCCCGTGCTCGGGCAGGTAGACGTCGTGCAGCTCCGCGAGCACCGGGCCCTCGTCGTCGTACGACCCGACGTGCAGCGTCTGCACGGACCGGCCCTCGGTGAGGCTCGTGCGCCGCACGAGGTCGAGCGCGGCCGGGGCGTCCTTCTTCGCGCGGACCGTCTCCGTGGCCGCGACGACGAGGTCCTCGTCGACCCAGTCGGGCTGGAGCACCAGCAGCGTCCAGCGCCACGCGTCCTTCTCCCGCCGCACGAACGTGCTCGGGTCCTCGGCCGTCCACAGGCCCTCCAGCGGCCCGACGACGTAGTCGCGCCCCTCCCGCTTGCTCGCGAACTTCACCGCGTAGGAGACGGAGAAGAGCGCCTCGACCGCCGCCGCGTAGGCGGGCGAGGTGTTCGGGTCCCCCTCGCCGTCGACCGCGAGGTAGGCGAGCGTCGGGACGTCCACCTCGACGAACCGGCCCCGCGGCGGTGCGTACAGCTCGCGGTGCTGCGCCTTGAGGTCCACCTTGTCCGAGGGCATGGCCCGACGCTACCCGCCGCCCCCGACGACGGCCCGCCCGTGCCTCACCGGCCCGTCCGGCCCACCGCGCGGCGACCACCCGGCGTGGACGGCGCTGGCGCCCCCGTCCGGCGACTGGTATCCACACGGTGTGACCGCCTCGCCGCCCCCGTACCCGCCCGCGCGCCCCGCTCCGGGGCCGCCCCCGCCCGGCCACCCCGGACACCCGCACCAGGGATACCCGCAGCCGGGATCGCCGCACGCGGGCTACCCTCCGCTGCCGACCATCCCGCCGGCGGCGTTCACGCGCCGGTACCGGACGACGGCGTGGGCGCTGATCTGGGTGCCCGTCGTGCTCATGGTCGCGGCGGCGGTCCTCAGCATCGTCCTCCTCGCGTACGCCGACAGCGACCCGTCGCGGAACTCTGCCGCGGGCTACCTGGCGATCGTCGTCTGGGGTGTCATGCTCGTCGGCGGGCCCGTGCTGCTCGGCGCGTTCATCCCGGGCTGCGTGATGCTCTCCCGCTCGAACCGGGCCCGTGCCCTCACGCGCGCCACGGGCTACGCGCCGCCCGCCTGACGCCGGAGCGCGATCGTCCCGGTGACCGGGACGACGAGCCGCTCATGCCCCGCGGCGCGCGAGGTCGTGCTCGACCGGCTCGTCGGGGTGCACGGGCGTCACGTAGTCCACGACGGCGCGCACGACCTCGGGGTCGCGCAGCAGGCGGTGGTGCCCGAGCCCTTCGGTCGTGAGCAGCTCGCCCTCGGGCCAGACCGCGGCGAGCGCTGCGCCGACGGGGTACGGGACCTCCTTGTCCGCCCGGTCGTGCACGACGAGCGCGGGCGGGACCGGGTGGCTGCGCAGCGTCTCGCGCACGTCCAGCTCGGCGAGCGGACGGCCGGCGACGTCGGAGATCAGGCCCTGGAGCAGCTCGCGGGTCGGGCGCGAGAGCCCGAGCAGGTCGGCGAACCCGTCGAGCTCGCCCAGCACGTCCGCGATCGCCGCGACGAGCACGAGCCGCTCCGCGGGCAGTCCGTCGCGGACCGCGAGGACGGTCGTCGCGGTGCCGAGCGAGTGCGCGACGACCGCCGTCGCGTCGCCGTGCTCGCGCACCACCGCTGCGAGGGCGTCCGCGAGCTCGGGCATGGTGCTGCGCCGGGGACCGAGCCGGCCGGGACCCGCGTCGCCGTGGCTCGGCGCGTCGAAGGCGACGACGCGGTAGCCGGCAGCCCGGAGGGGCTCGACGAACGCGCCGAGCTGGCCGCGCCACCCGCCCCACCCGTGGGCCAGGTAGACGACGCCCGCCTCGGCGGGAGAGCCGGTCGCCGTCGGGCCACCGTCACGACGCGCCCGGTCCTCGGCGCCGGCCCCGGCCCACGTCTCGACGACGACGCGTGAACCGGCGTCGGTCGTCACCGTGGTGAGCGTGCCGGGGGTCGTGCGGTCGTCCCGACGTCGCCCGGCGCCGTCGGGCGGGGTGCACCACAGGTCGAGCGCGAGGCGCGCGGCCCGGCTCGGCGAGACGGCCTGGAGTGCGGCGAGGCGCGCGCGGACGAGCGCGAGCTGGAGAGCGGCCTTGCGCCGCCGCGCCGCACGACGGCGGTCGGCACGAACGGTCGTGCTTTTCTTCGAGCCTGAGACGCCCACGGGAGGTTCCTCTCGGTCGGTGGTGCAGACGGGTGCGGTCAGCGGACGGGGACCGGCGCCGGTGTGCGCGCCGCGTCGAGCAGGGCCTCGAACGCACGCCGGGCGCGCTCCTCGGCGAGCGGGTCGGCCATGAAGGCGTGCGCGTGGTTCGCCCCGAGCATGACGCCGTAGAGGTCGGAGGCGAACTGCTGCGGATCGACGTCGGCGCGGAAGCCGCCCTCGGTGACGCACGTGCGGAAGACCTGCGCGACGGCCTCGTAGAGGTCGCGATGGTCGCGCACGAGCTGCTCCCGGACAGGCCCCGCCTGGGCGGCGAGCTCTGTGGCGGCATTGACGAACAGGCAACCACCGGGGTCCTGGCGCAGGTCGCACGCGAGCCACCCCTCGAACAGCACCCGCATCCGGGGCTCGCCGCGCGGGGTGCGCAGCGCGGGGGCGACCACCGTGTCGACGAACTCGGCGCGCGCCCGGCCGAGCACCGCGAGCTGGAGCGACTCCTTGGAGCGGAAGTGCGCGTACAGGCCGGACTTCGACATGCCCGTGGCTGACGCGAGCTCGCCGATGGTGAGCCCGGTCAGCCCGACGCGGTACGCGGTCTCCACGCCACGGTGCAGGATCGCCTGCCGCGTCTCGTCGCCCTTGGTCACCCGGCGAACGTAGCACGATCGTGCGGAAACCGGGAGACCCCTGTCCGCGCCGACAGAGCAGCCGGCAGCGGGGTCGTGCCCGGCGCGAGGTCCCCCGTGAGCGTCAGCCGATCCACGCGAGCACCTGTTCCTCGACCAGCCCCGCCAGGACCGCGTAGCCGGCCGCGCCCGGGTGCGCGCCGTCGCCCGCGCGCACCTCGTGCCGCCACGTCGCGTCGCGCGCCGTCCGGTCGAGCACGGGGACGTACGGCACGCCGAGCGCCGACGCCTCGTCGCGGAGCGCGGCGTCCAGCTCGGCCGAGCGCGCGTTGTGGTCGTCGTCGTCCACGGCGACCGGACCGACCAGGAGCAGCGGGACCGGGCCGAGGTCCGCCGCGATGCGGCGCAGCGCCGCGCGGGAGCCCGCGAGGTCGACACGCGGGCGGGCGTCGTCGCCGAGGGCGGTGTCGTTGACGCCGAAGGAGACGACCACGCGCGGCTCCGCGGCCGGGGCGAGACGTGGCGCGACCTCGCGGGCCAGCCGCTCCGCGACCTGCTCCGACGTGTCCCGCCGCACCCCGAGGTTGTAGGCGGTCAGGGGCAGTCCTCGGGCGGCCGACGCGGCCACGACCCGTCCGACCCAACCCAGCGCCGACCCGTCCCCCAGCCCCGCGACGAACGAGTCACCCACGAAGCACACCCGCACGTCACGGTCTGAACGTCGCACCGGCGCAGTCTACGATCACAGCGCCCGGCACCCGCTGCCACCCAGCGGAGAGACGACGAACGGCCCCACCCGTGCGGGTGAGGCCGTTCGTCATGAGGTGCGCCCGAAGGGATTCGAACCCCCAACCTTCTGATCCGTAGTCAGATGCTCTATCCGTTGAGCTACGGGCGCTGGTCCTGCTTGCCGCTGATCGCTCACCGGCCGTCGAGAACACTACCGTGTCCCCGCCCCGAACCCAAACCGATCCGGCCCCCGGAGGCCCGGGGTGACGGACGCCACGCCGTCCGACCCTCGCCGCACCCGGCGCGCCGGGCGGTCCCCCCAGGGTCGGACGCGAGCTTCTCGACGTCCCGCCCCCAGCCCGACGCGGCGGGACCTGCCGCCGTCGGACGATCGATCCATGACGTTCACCGGCCCCTCCTCCGCTCCCGGCGGCTCGCCTCTCGTCGCGAGCGCGCTCACCAAGGTCTACGGCTCCGCCCAGACCGCGACGCACGCCCTCGCGGGCGTGAACCTCACGGTCCACCCGGGCGAGTCGCTCGCGATCATGGGCCCGTCCGGCTCCGGCAAGACGACGCTCCTGCACGTCCTCGCGGGCATCATCACCCCGACCTCCGGCTCGGTGTCGTGGCGGGGTGAGGACGTGACGACGCTGTCCGAGGCGCGGCGCACCGTCCTGCGCCGCCAGGACTTCGGTTTCGTCTTCCAGTCCGGCCAGCTCCTGCCCGAGCTGCCCGCGGTCGAGAACGCCGCCCTGCCGCTCATGCTCGCGGGCACGGCGCGCACGGAGGCCACGGCCGTCGCCGCACGATGGCTCGCGCACCTCGGCCTCGCCGGGATGGAGCAGCGCCGACCGGGCGAGCTCTCCGGCGGCCAGGCCCAGCGCGTCGCGATCGCGCGCGCGCTCGTCGGCTCGCCCGGCGTCGTCTTCGCCGACGAGCCCACGGGCGCGCTCGACCAGTCGACCGGTGCCGAGGTCCTCGACGTGCTCACGCGCGCCACCCGCGACTCGGGCGCCGCGCTCGTCGTCGTCACGCACGACGCGGGCGTCGCGCGCCACTGCACCCGCACCGTGACCATGCGCGACGGTCGCATCTCCGGCGAGTTCTTCGCGCCCGGGGCCCAGCCCGCGCCGGGCGCGGCGCAGCAGCCCGTGGCAAGCACCGCCGTCGGGCAGCCCGCCTCCCTGCCGCCGGCGCCGCCCGCCGCCCCGTACGACGCCGCCACCCAGGCCGCGATGGCCGTTCACCCCGCCGCGGGGTACGTGCCCGGCGCTCCGGCCGCGCCCACCACCCCCTCCGCGCTGAGCCACGAGAGCGGCCGGGAGAGCGCGCGATGAGGACCGTCGACCTCTGGTGGCTCCTGCGCCGCCGCAGCGCCGACGAGCGCGACCCGCAGGGCCTGACGAACGTCCTCGCGATCATCGCCTTCGGCGTGACGACGGCGATCCTGCTCGTCGTCATGGGCGGCTTCCACGCGTTCCTCGAGCGCGCCGGCGGCATCGACGGCATGCGCGAGGGCATGGACTCGGCCATCACCCCGTACGCCACGCAGTACCCGCTCCTCGCGGGCGTCGCGTCGCTCCTGCTGCTCATCCCGCTCGTGACGCTCGGCGCGGCCGCCGCGCGCCTCGCCGTCGCGCGCCGTGACGCCCGGCTCGCGGCGCTGCGCCTCGCGGGGGCGACGACGGGCCAGGTCACCACCCTCACCGCCCTCGACGCCGCCGCACAGGCAGTGATCGGCGCCCTCGCCGGACTGCTCGGCTACGGCGCGCTGCTGCCCCTCGTCGCGCAGCTCCGCTTCCAGGGACGCACCTTCGCGATCGGCGAGCTCTGGGTGGGGGTACCCGCGCTGCTCGGTGCGGTCGTGCTCGTCGTCGCGATCGCACTCGTCTCGGCGCTCGTCAGCCTGCGCCGCGTCGCGATCACCCCGCTCGGGGTCGCGGCCCGCGTCACGCCCCCCGGGCTCAAGGCTGTCCGACTGCTGTCGATGGGCGTCGCGTTCGTCGCACTGATCATCGCGACCAACCTGTCCTTCGGGTCCGTGGCGGTCGTCCTGACCGTCCTCACCGTCATCCTGCTGGTCGGCTTCGCGACGGTGAACGTCGTCGGCCCGTTCGTCATCTGGCTCGTGGGCAAGATGACGGCAGGCTCGGCACGGCGCGTGCCGACGCTGCTCGCCGGGCGGCGGATCGTGGACAACCCGAAGACGGCGTGGCGCTCCGTCGGCGGGGTCGCGCTCGCGACGTTCATCGCGGGACTGACGAGCATCTTCGCCCTCCTCGATCCCGGCCTGGGCGCCGACCCGGACGAGGTGCAGTACCTCACCGACATGAAGACCGGCGGGTTCCTCACCCTCGCCATCGCGGGCGTGCTCGCCGCCGTCTCGACGGGCGTCATGCAGGCGGGGCGCGTCATCGACCAGCGCAACGAGTACCGCACGCTCGTCCTGTCCGGGACGGACCTGCGCACGCTCGACCAGGCGCGCTTCCGCGAGACGCTCGTCCCGCTCGTCGTGAGCGTCGGTGTCTCGACGTTCGCCGCGCTGCTGTTCATGGTCCCGGTGATCGGTCTCAACGCGTTCGCGAACGTCGAGGTCGTCGTGCAGTTCCTCGTGTGCGTGGCGGCGGCGTCAGCCCTCGTGCTCGCCGGGGCGGGGGCCTCGCGGTTCGTCGTCCGGTCCGCGCTCGCGACCACGGGGAGCGCGTAACGACCCCGTACGCGTCAGCGCCCCGCAGGTCTCCGGACCGTGGGGCGCTGACAGCGCTCCGCCGGGCAACAGAAAAGGCCCCGGGCGCTGAGCACCGGGACCTTCCTGAGCGGAGACGGAGGGATTTGAACCCTCGAACGGATTGCTCCGTTACCACCTTAGCAGGGTGGCGCACTAGACCTGACTATGCGACGTCTCCTCGCAGGCTCGACGGGAGAACCTGCGTCGCCCAGGGTACAAGGGCGTCGCCGCGAGACCAAACCGCCGGGCCCGGCGGCATCGCGCGCCCCTGTCCGGTCAGTACGCCTAGCGCTCGAACGTCCACTCGCGGTCCGTCAGCATCCGGGCCACGGCGAGGCCGATCGCGAGCGCGACGATGACCAGCCCGGCCTCGACGGCGTAGGCGAGCGCCTGCGCCGTCGCGCCGGTGTTGAACTCGTACACCGCCCGGTACGCCGTGACCCCCGGGACCATGATGACGACCGCCGGCACCGACACCGTGATGCGCGGGACGCGCAGCGCCGGGGCGACCGTGGCTGCGAGCAGACCGACGAGCAGCGCGGCCGCCGCCGCGGCCGCCTGGGGCACGACGTCGGCGTCCACGAGGAGCAGCCGCCCGACGTTCGCCACCATCCCGATCGACGCGGCCCCGAGCGCCATGGCCCACGGGCTGTTGAACATCAGGGCGAACCCGAGCACCCCGAGGAAGCTCGCGACGCTCCGCAGGCCGAGGAACAGCGGCTCCGCGAGACCGGGCGGCGGGACCGGGTCCGGGGCGAGCCCCGCCGCGGCCGACACGCCCCACACGGCCAGCGCGGCCGAGGCGAGGATCATGAGCGCGTACGTCACCCGGGCGACCCCGGCGGAGAAGTCGAGCTTGGCGAGGTCGAGCGCCCCCGTGACGAGGGCGAACCCGGGAACGAGGAAGAGCACCGCGGAGACGTACCCGGCCTCGTGCCCGCCGTCGACGCCCGCGAGCGCCGACAGCGCCAGGACGAGGACCAGGTAGGCGATGCTCGCGACCGCCGCCGCGAGCATCGTCACGCCGAACTGGTTGATCCCGCGGTGCAGCATCGCGCGCCGCACGCCTTGGCCCAGCGCCGCGGCGACCAGCACCGCGCCGCACTCGACCAGGCCGCCGTTGTTGAGGAACGCGAAGGCCGCGCACGCGATCCCCGCCCACAGGGCGTTGAGCAGCGCGCCGTACAGCGGCGGCCGGCGAGCGATCCGGTCGAGCTCCGCGTCCACGGCGTCGAGGTCGGCGCCCGCGGGCAGCGTCGCGGAGAACCGCTCGAGCTGCGCCAGGCGGTCGGCGTTGATCCCGATGGAGCGGACCTCGGTGAGCTCGGTGCGGAAGATCGGGCCCCGGTACGACGTCGCGGTGATCTCCGTGAGCGTCACGTGGGCGGCGATGTGGTCGAGCCCCAGCGCCCTCGCCGCACGGGTCATGTGCGACTTCACGCGGTAGCTGCCCGTGCCCGCGGAGAGCGCGAGGCGGCCGATCCGCAGCACGGTGCCCGACCGGCGGATGAGGTCGACGGGCTCGAGACCGGCTTCGTCGGCCGGGGAGGGCTCAGGCGTCACGAGGCCATGATCCCGTACGACCTCCCGCCCGGCACTCGCCGAAGGTCCCTCCGCGTCGGGGCTGCGGGCCGCGACCGCCGCGATATCGTCCGACCATGGTCGAGGAGGCGCGCGACACGGTCGCGACAGGCGCAGCACCCGGCCCGGCACCGGCGCGCTGGCGGGTGGGACCGTCCGACCTCCGCCGGGCGCTCGACCCGTACGTCGCGGGAACGGAGGCCGACCTGCCCTACGTCGTCGTGGACGACCGCGCTAGCGAGCAGGCGGACGTCCTCGACGAGCTCCTGCGCCGAGCCTTCCTCGACTGGGGGCCGCCGGAGAATCCGCCGGGCCCCGGCGAGCATCCGGGGGCTCACGCCCTCGTGCCGTGCACCCGGTCCCATGCCGAGCGTGTCCTCGTGCGAGCGTTCCGCTGGCACCTCGCCTACCACGACGTGCGGTTGTCCGTCGACGCAGCGGCAGCGGTCGCCGCTCTTCTCGCCGGGCAGATGCCGTCGGACACGCAGTGGTCCACCAACGTCGTCCTCGACCCGGCCGACGGTCCGGTCGACGAGATCTACGGATTGTCGTCGGTCAGCCCCTACACGTTCGACCTCGCAGTCGTCGGGACCTCGACGGACCGGACTCTCGCCGTGCTCGACGTAGACGAGGACTGACGGCTCGACGCGGAGCACCGGTCTCCGGTGCCCCGCGTCGGAAGCGGAGGGCGAGGGATTCGAACCCCCGGTGCGTCGCCGCACAACGGTTTTCAAGACCGTCACATTAGGCCGCTCTGTCAGCCCTCCCGGCGAGCCATTGTGGCACGCCCCAGCCGGGCACGACGACGGCGGACCACCCCGAGGAGGGCGGCCCGCCGTCGTGCGGTCGTGCCGGGTGGCGACGCGTCGTCAGGCGGCGCCGCGGAGCTGACGCATCGCGAGCTGGACGAGCGCGATGAGCGTCTGCTTGGTCGCCGCCCGGGAGCGCGCGTCCGTGTAGAGCATGGGCACGTGCGCGGGGATCTGCAGCGCCTCGCGCACGTCCTCGAGCTTGTGCTTGGCCACGCCGTCGAAGCAGTTCACGCCCACGACGAACGGGATGTTGCGCGACTCGAAGTAGTCGATCGCCGGGAAGCACTGCTCGAGGCGGTCGGTGTCGACGAGCACGACGGCGCCGATCGCACCGCGGACCAGGTCGTCCCACATGAAGAGGAAGCGGTCCTGGCCCGGCGTGCCGAACAGGTACAGCCACAGGTTGCCCGGGAGGGACACGCGCCCGAAGTCCATCGCGACGGTGGTCGTCGTCTTGCGGTCGGACACGCCGCCCGCGTCGTCGACGCCGACCGAGTGCTCCGTCATCGCAGCCTCGGTGTTGAGCGGCTCGACGTCGGAGATCGACCCGATGAACGTCGTCTTGCCGACGGCGAACCCGCCGGCGACGACGATCTTGACGACCGTCGGCGCCGTCCGCGCGGGCGTCGCGGCTGCTGCGGGCTGCGCGGCCGGGGGCTGCACCGCAGCGGTCGGCTGCGCCGGCGCCACGGAGGGGGCGGGCTGCGCCGGAGCGGCGGGCTGCGCGGCGGCGACAGGCTGGGCCGGGGCGGCAGGTTGGGCCGGAGCGGTGGGCTGCGCCGCGACAGGCTGCGCGGCGGCGACGGGCTGCGGCGCGGTGCGCGGCTGAGCGGCTGCCTGGGCCGTCGCCGTCGGGGCGGGAGCCGAGACGGTCGGCGCCGGCTGCGCCGCAGGTGCCGCCGGCGCCGCGGGGCGCGCCGGGACGGCCGCCGCCGGAGCCTGGGTGGGCGCACCGACGGGCGCGCTCACCGGTGCCCACGCCGTCTGACGGACCGCCGACTGGCCACCGGGCGCTCCCCCGATCACCCCGGACGGCTGCCCTGCCTGCGGCGCGCTGCCCGAGCCGTCAGAGGGTGGAAATGCCATTGAGAACACTCTCCAAGACGCTCAGGGACAGACCCGAGTGGTTGCTGCCGTGGCCCGTGTGGACGTTGAGCGGGGTCGACGTGTGGACGGTGATGTAGTTGTCCTCCTGAAGATCCGCGACGAGCACCTTCGTCACACCGAGCGGGAGGCGCAGGAGCGCGGAGAGCTCGGCGATCGAGACGTACGTGTGCGCGGCGTGCTGGAGGATCGAGCGCTTCTCGGGCGGGAGCCCGAAGCTGTTCACGGCGCCCGGCATGACCTCGACGAGCGCCTCGAGCGGGAGGTCGGACGTGGCGGAGCGCACACGACCGCCCGTGACCGCGTACGGGCGGACCGTGGCCGCCTCGTACCCGTCGTGTGCTCCCATGCTGCCGAAAGGTACGTTCGTCATCGATCAGTCCTCATCCCACCGGGGCTCGCGTCGCGCCGTCGACCGGAAGGCTACCCCGCATCTCCGAGATGAGCTGCGGCGTCAGTGTCGCCTCGGTGCGGGAGACCAGGAGCGCCATCTCGTAGCCGATGAGGCCGATGTCGCAGTTCGCCTCCGCCACGACGCCCAGGACGGACCCGTTCGAGACGTTCATCAGGAACAGGAACCCGTTGTCCATCTCGATGATGGCCTGGCGGACGTTCCCTCCGTTGAGCTGCCGGGCCGCCCCACGGGTCAGGCTCGACATGCCGGAGACGATCGCCGCGAGCTGGTCACCGCTCGTGCGGTCGAGCTGGTCCGACATCGCCATGAGCAGGCCGTCCGCCGACACCACGAGCGTGTGCCGGCTGCCCGGGACCGTCCGCACGAAGTTGTCGAGCAGCCACCCGAAGTTGGTTGCCTCGGTGCTGAGCGCGTTCACTCTTCCTCCTCGTCAGTTGCCGCAGACGGCATGTCGTCACCGCGCCTGCGGCGCTGAATCAGGGACATAATCCATGGCCTGGGGGGTCCAGGTCGAACTCGTCTCGTCCTGGCCCTCGACACGGCCGCGGGCCGTGGCCGACTGGAACGCCGACAGACGGGCCCGGAGCTGCTCCGGGTCACGGTCGATGCGGGCCGTGAAGCGGTCGACGTAGCCCTCTCGCTCCTCGCCGCGCGAGCGTCGGGTCAGGCCCGCCGCCGTCGTGCCGTCGACCTGGAGGGGCTGGTAGATGCCGTCGTTCGGGTCCGCCAAGGTCGCTTCCTGGAAGTCGGTGCTGCCCTGCAGCAGGGTGGACATCTCCTCGTACAGCACCGCGGACGCCATCCAGTCCGACCGCGCCTCGACCGAGTCGGCGATGTACCCAGGCTCCAGCGGCTCGATCGCCTCCCCCACCTGCCGCCGGACGAGCGGTGTCGGCGGTCCGTACCCGGCCGGAGCCGGGCTCGGTGCGACCTCGGGGGCCGCGAAGGACGCCTCCCGCGCCGCGTAGCCGGTGTCCGCGGACGGCACGTCCTGCACCGGGGCGAGCGTGCGCGTCTCCTGCACCGGGGCGGCGAACGGCTCCGGGGCGAACGACGCCGAGGTCGCACCGCCCACGGGCTGCCCGGCGCGCGGCGCGAACGCCGATGACCGCTCGGGGGCCTGGTGCTCCTGCGACGGGGCCGTCGGTGCCGCGACCGGAGGAGCGGCGACCGAGGCTGCAGGAACGGGATCCGGCGTCAGGGCTGCCGGAGCTGGAGCTGCGGGAGCTCCGGCGGGGCGGGACGCCAGCGCCTCCGCGGACGGCCCGGCCGGGCGCGCCTGCGGCGTCGCGGTCGTCCGAGGGCGCCGACCGAAGAGCCCGCGCTTGCGCGCCTGGCTCTCACGCAGCGAGCGACGTGTCGGCAGGTCGGCCATCAGCTCCTCGAAGCGGGGAAGCGCCTCGAAGGTGAGCTCCGCGGGGATGTCCTCCGCCGCCTCGGCCCCGTCGCCCGCCGGCACGACCGGGACCGACGCTGCCTCGGCGTGGGCCACGGTCGGCACCGGGGCCTGCGCGTGGGCCGCGACCGGCTCCGCGGCCGCAGGGGCACGCTCGACCAGCGGGACGCGCGCGACGGTCGCCTCGTCCACGGGCTCGGCCGCGACAGCGGGCACGACCCGGGTCGCGTCGAGCGGCGCGTCGGCCACGGACGACGGCGCCCACGCCTCGGCAGCCGGCTCCGGCGTCCACGCCTGCTCGGCAGGCTGCTGGGGCGTCCACGCCTGCTCAGCGGGCTGCTGGGGCGTCCACGCCTGCTCAGCGGGCTGCTCGGGCGTCCACGCCTGCTCGGCGGGCTGCTCCGGCGCCCACGCCTGCGCGGGGGCCCAGGTGTCCGGGGCCGGCGCGACGGCCGGATCCTGCGGCGTCCACACGTCCTGCTGGACCGGGGTGTCGGCCGGTGCCTCGGAGACGAGCGGGATGTCCGTCGCCGTGACGTCCGGGGCGACGGGAAGCTCCACCGGGTTCTCGGTGGCCGGACGGTCGCCGACCGGGCGGAAGCTCGAGAAGAGCGCGCTGCGCGTGCTCACGTCGAGGACGGGGATCTCGGCGGAGACCGGCTCGACGGGGCTCGTCGCCGGGCGCGACCTGCTCGGGAGCGCGGCGCCGGCGTCGGCGACCTCCGCGGGCGGGCTCCACGCCTCGTCCGCCGCCGGGAGCTGCTCCGGCAGTGCCGGCGTGGCGAGCGGGGGCAGGACGATCGCACCGGTCTGGGGACCCGACGCGAAGGACGCGCTCGGCGCCGCGGCGGCGGGGTCGACCGTGCGCGAGCGACGGCGGGGCATACCGGTCTGGGTGGTGCCGTCCGTGAGCGCGTCGAGGTCGACGGGCACCGCGACGGGAGCCTCGGGCTCGACGGTCGGGAACGACGCCGTCGCGGCGGGTGCCGGGATCGACGGAGCGGCCGGGGCCACGACCTCCGCGGCGGGGAGCGCCGGGACGACTCCCGTGCCGGCGAGCTGCTGGGCCGCCGCCTGCGTGCTCGTCTCGAGCGGGTCCGTCGGCTGCGGGAGCGGCACGTTCGAGTCGGGGACGAAGAGGGCGGCCGGGAAGGACACGACGACCTCGGTCCCCTGGTCGTCGCCGCCCGCGCTGAACCGCACCCTCGCGCCGAGACGGTCGGAGAGGCGACCGACGACGAAGAGGCCCAGGCGCTGCGCGCCGACGACGTCCGACGCCGCGTGCGTGGCGACCTTGCGGTTCGCCTCCGCGATCTCGTCGGGCGTCATCCCGAGACCGTGGTCGCGGACCGTCACGTAGACGAAGTGCTCGTCGCGCCCGGTCGTGACCTCGACCGGCGTGTGCGGCTCCGAGAACATCGTCGCGTTCTCGAGGAGCTCGGCGAGCAGGTGGGCGGCGTTGAGGGCGTTGTGCCCGAGCATGAGCGGGTCGACGACCAGGTTCAGGCGGACGCGGTCGTACAGCTCGATCTCGGAGGACGCCGTACGGATGACGTCCGAGGCCGGCATGGGCTGACGCACGCGGCGACCCGAGTCGATGCCCGCGAGGACGAGGAGGGACTCCGCGTTGCGGCGCATACGCGTCGCGAGGTGGTCGAGGCGGAAGAGGTTGGACAGCGTGCCCGCGTCCTCCTCGGAGCGCTCGAGGTCGTCGAGGAACGCGAGCTGCCGGTTGAGGAGCACCTGGTCGCGACGCGCGACGTTGACGAACATCTCCGCGATCGAGCCGCGGAGGGCGGCCTGCTCGCGCGCGACCTTGATGGTCGTCTGGTTCACGTCGTTGAACGCGGTCGCGAGCTGGCCGACCTCGTCCGTGGACTCCACCGTGATCGGCGCCAGGTCGATGCCCGGGCCCTGGCCCGGCACGGCGACCTGCTCGACGAGCCGTGGGAGCTGGTCACGCACGTCCTCGGCCGCGTCGGTGAGGCGGCGCAGCGGGTTGACGATCGCGCGGGCGATGAAGCCCGCGACGAGGATCGAGGCGATGACCGCCGCGAGGGTCGCGAGGATCGTGACGACCGCTCGGGTGGTCGCCGCACCCGCGAGGTCGGACGCTTTCTCCGCGGTGGCGGTGCGGACGTCGTCACGCACCGGGCTCGTCTGGTCCCGGTCCGCCTGCGACAGGTCCGGCCACTGCGCAGCCTGGCTGGGCGGCGTCGCCTTGGGCCGGGAGCCGGCGAGGTTCTGTCGGATCTGGTTGTACGTCGCACCCGGCGGCACGAGCCGGAAGTCTCCCGGGAGCCGTCGGACGGCCGTGCCCGCGCGCGCCGTGAGAGCGTCACCGTTGGTCACCAGGACCGCGGCCTGCTGGCTCGTCTCGTTGCTCTCCTGACCGACCTGGGCGGCGGCGAGGACCGCACCGGCGAGCGGCTGCTCGAGCGCCTGCTGCGCGAGGAGCTCGTCGAGGAGGACGTAGGCGTCGAGGTACTGAGCGAGTGCGCGGTCCGGGGCGGTGTCGGCGAGCGTACGGGGCACGTCGAGCGCTGAGTCGATGAGCGCGTTGTACTGCGAGTTGCGCGTGAGCTGGCCGATGGACGACCGGTCGATGGACTGCCGGATCGCCGTCAGGTCGTTCCGGTCCGCGATCGTGTCGGCGACCGCCTCCCGCACGCGCGGGTCGAGCGCCGACGTGTCGAGCCTCTCGTACGCGCGGTCGCGCGCGTCGAGCGCCTTGTCCGTCTTCTCGCGCTGCGCCATCATCTGCGCCTCGCTGTCCTCGGTCCCGGCGACCGCGTCCAGGAAGGAGTACGTGCGCTCGGCCGCGATCTCGGTCCCTGCCGCGTCCTGCGCCGCGAGCGCCCCGACGAGCGCGCTCGTCTGGCTGGCGTCGCGCGCCGACCCGATGGCCTGTGCCGAGATGATCGCGGCGGCCGCGAAGAGGACGAGGACGGGCACCGCGAGAGCCGCAAGGATCTTCCCGCGAACGCTCAACCTGCGGAGCATACGAACCTGCCTCCATCACCCTGGTCCACCCGTTCGGCGGCGCGGTCGGCGCGCGTGGCAGCGGCGCCTCCCGGGCTCCGCTCCCCGGTCGTGCGTACTAACTATCGGTGCACATCCCCCGGACACCTAATCCGCGAGGAGCGTGAACTTTCGTCCTGCTCCCGCGACGCCCCGTCGGCGAACCGGCGCCTCCCGGGCCGTCCGCGTAGTCTCGGCGATGTGCGAGGCGTCACGATATCGGCCCCCGGTGGCCCTGAGAAACTAACGGTTTCCGCGCTCCCTGACCAGACCCCCGGACCGGACGAGCTCGTGGTCCACGTCGCTTCCGCTGGCGTGAACCGCGCTGACCTGCTACAACGCGCCGGATCCTACCCGCCGCCCGCCGGCGCACCGGACTGGCCCGGCCTCGAGGTCTCGGGCACGGTCGCGGCCGTCGGGGAGTCCGTGACGGGGTGGTCCGTGGGTGACCGCGTGGTCGCGCTGCTCGACGGCGGCGGCTACGCGGAGCAGGTGCGCGTCCGGTCGACGCAGGTGCTGCCCGTCCCCGACGGCGTGGGCCTCGTGGACGCCGCCGCGCTCCCCGAGGCGGCGTGCACGGTGTGGAGCAACGTCGTCGACGTCGGTCGCCTGGCCCCGGACGAGTGGCTGCTCGTGCACGGCGGGTCGGGGGGTGTCGGGACCGTCGCCGTGCAGGTCGGCGCCGCGCTCGGCGCCCGCGTGGCCGTCACCGCGGGCGGCCGCGACCGGGCCGACCGGTGCCTCGCGCTCGGGGCGAGCCTCGCCGTCGACCACCGCGAGGAGGACTTCGTCGCCGCGGTGCGGGACGCCTCCGGCGGGCACGGCGCGGACGTCGTGCTGGACGTCGTCGGCGCCGCCTACCTGCCGCGCAACCTGGAGGTGCTCGCCACGGGCGGGCGCCTGGTCGTCATCGGCATGCAGAAGGGACGACGCGCAGAGCTCGACCTGGGCCTCCTCCTCGCCCGCCGCGCCACCGTCGCCGGGACGACGCTCCGGGCGCGGCCCCCGGCCGAGAAGGCGCGCATCGTGCACGAGGTCCTCACGCACGTCTGGCCGATGGTGGAGGACGGGCGCGTGCGCCCCGTGGTGCACGCACGCCTCCCGCTCGAGGAGGCCGCGCGGGCGCATGAGCTGCTCGACTCGGGCGAGGTCTTCGGCAAGGTGCTCCTCGTTCCCTGACGCGATCCCGCCCTCGCGCGTCCCGTCGGTGCGCGCGTGGGCGGTGCACGCCAGACTGGAGCCATGGCTGACGAACCGCGCGACCCCCGCTCCGACGAGCCCACCCCGACCGAGCCCGCCACCGGCGCGGACGACGCCGTGCCCGACGACTCCGACGAGCCCGCCCGCGCCACCGTGGTGATGCCCGACGGGACCGGCGTGAGCGTGGTCGAGAGCGACGACTCGACCGACCCCGACCGCAACCCGGCGACGGTCATCGAGGAGCCGGCCAAGGTGATGCGCATCGGCGGCATGATCAAGAAGCTCCTCGACGAGGTCCGGGACGCCCCGCTCGACGAGGCGGCGCGGTCGCGCCTCGCCGAGATCCACGAGCGCTCGCTCACCGAGCTCGAGGAGGGCCTGTCGCCCGACCTGGTGGCGGAGCTGCACCGCATCACGCTCCCGTTCTCGGACGACACGGTCCCGACCGACGCGGAGCTCCGCGTCGCGCAGGCGCAGCTCGTCGGCTGGCTCGAGGGCCTGTTCCACGGCATCCAGACGGCGCTCGTCGCCCAGCAGATGGCGGCGCAGGCGCAGCTCTCGCAGATCCGCCGCGCGCTGCCTCCCGGCTCGTTGCCGCCCATGGGCCCCGGCGGCCCCGGCGGTGTCCCGGGTCAGCCCGGCGGGCGTCCCGACGAGCACGACGGGAGGCCGTCGCCGGGCCAGTACCTCTGACCGACCCGAGCGGCCCCGCCGGTCTCGTGGACGACGTCCCGGGCGCGGCGGGGTCGTTCGTCAGGCCGGCGGCGGGTCGAGCGGGACGTCGTCCCTGGGCGGCGCCCCGTCGGCGCGCCCGCCCGGTCGCGCCGCGGTCATGGCGATCGCTCCGGACACGAGGACGAGTCCGACGAGCTCCGGCACCGTGGGCACCTGGCGCAGCACGACGGCCCCGACGACGGCGGCCGTCGCCGGGAGCAGGGCGAGCAGCACCGAGAACGTCGCCGCGCTGACCCGGCGCAGGATGACCTGCTCGAGCGCGTACGGGACGACGGACGAGAAGAGGGCGATCCCGACGATCGCGACCACGTGCCGCCAGTCGCCGAGCACGGGGACCGCCCCGGACGCGAGGAACGGCGCGAACACGAGGGCTCCCACGGTCATCGCGACCGCGAGCGACGTCACGCCCGACCCGGAGACGGCGACCCGCCGCCCCAGCAGGATGTACGCCGCCCAGCACGCGGCCGCGACGCCGATCGCGGTGAGCCCCAGCACGGCGTCCGCGCGCGGGAGGTCGGACTCGATCGTCACGCCGGCGAGCAGCAGGACGCCCGCCGCCGCGACCGCGATCGCGCCCCGTTCGCGCCACCCGCTGCCGGTGACGGCGGCGACCGCCACGGGGCCGAGGAACTCGATCGCGACCGCCGTCCCGAGCGGCAGGTGGTCGATCGCGACGTAGAACGCGAGGTTCATCGCGGCGAGGGCGACGCCGAAGACGGCGACCCACACGAGGTCGTGCCGGGACCACCGGTGCCGCCACGGCCGACGCCACGCGAGCAGCAGCACCGCGGACGCCGCGATGCGCAGCCACCCGATCTCGATCGCGCCGGCCACGGCGAACAGCCCGACGGCGATCGCCGCGCCCAGGTACTGCGTCAGCCCCGAGACGACGAACAACGCCGGGACCGGGACCCGGTCGAGGGCGGCGGCGGGGCGACGGGTCACCCGACGACTCTAGGCGCCCTCATGCGCCGGTCGAGCATGCGGCAGCGGCCCGTCCGACGCGCGGGACGGGCCGGCGCCGCATGCTCGGCGTGGCGGGCGTCAGCCCTTGACCGACCCGGCGAGGAGCCCGCGCACGAAGTACCGCTGGAGCGCGAGGAACACGACGACGGGGACGACCATCGAGATGAACGCACCCGCCGGGAGCAGGTGCCAGCTCGCGCCGCGCGAGCCCGAGAGCTCGGCGAGCCGCACCGTGATGGGCGCAGTGTCCTGACCGGAAGCGAACGTCAGGGCGACGAGCAGGTCGTTCCAGACCCAGAGGAACTGGAAGATCCCGAACGCCGCGATCGCGGGCACGAGCAGCGGCATGAGCACCTGGAAGAAGATCTTCACGTGCCCGGCGCCGTCGACGCGCGCCGCCTCGACCAGCTCGCGCGGGATGTCCTTCATGAAGTTGTGCAGCAGGAAGATCGCCAGCGGCAGCGCGAAGATCGAGTGCGACAGCCACACCGGCCAGAACGACCCGTCGATCCCCCAGTCGACGTACTGCGTGAGCAGCGGGACGAGCGTGACCTGGATGGGCACGATCTGGAGCGCGAACACCGCGACGAACAGCAGGTTGCGACCCTTGAAGTCCACCCAGGCGAACGCGTACGCCGCCAGCGACGCGAGCGTGATGGGGATGATCACCGCGGGCAGCGTGATGACCAGGGAGTTGATGAAGTAGGTCGCGAAGCTCGTCGACCCGCCGAACAGCGCGTCGGTGTAGTTGTCGATCGTGAACTCGGGGTTGGCGAACGCCTCCCACCAGCCCGACCGCCGGATCTCGCGCGGCGGGCGGAACGAGGTGACGAGGAGCCCGAACGTCGGGATGGTCCACAGGACCGCGAGGACGATCGCGATGATCGACGCCGGTCGCGACGAGACCCTGCGACGCACCTTCCCCGCGCGCTCGTCGAGGCCCGCGACGATGCCCTTGCCGGTGCCCTCCTCGGCGGTCTCGTCGACGAGCGGGGCGTCCGGGACGGAGGCGGACAGTGGGGTGCTCATCGGATCTCCTCCGCCTGCTTCAGCTGCCGCACGTTGTACACGATGATCGGGATGACCAGGACGAACAGGATGACCGCGAGCGCGGCTCCGAGCCCCTGCTCTCCCTGCCGCAGCGCCTGCGTGTAGAACTCGTTCGCGACGACCGACGTCTCGAAGCGACCACCGGTCATGGTCCGGACGATGTCGAAGACCTTGAGCGTGCCGATCGCGATCGTCGTGAGGACGACCACGAGCGCGGGGCGGATGCTCGGCACCGTGATGTAGCGGAACATCCGCATGCCGCCGACGCCGTCCAGGCGGGCTGCCTCGACGATGTCGTCCGGGATGGCGCGGATCGCGGCCGCGAGGATCGTCATCGCGAACCCGGCCTGGATCCAGATCATGACGAGGATGAGGAAGAACGTGTTGGCCGGTGCGCTGAGCAGGAACTGCTGCGGCTCGAGCCCGAGCCAGACGAGGACCTGGTTGAACAGGCCGATCTGCGGCTGGCTCGCCGGCTTGTACTCGTACATGAACTTCCAGATGATGCCCGCGCCGACCATCGAGATCGCCATGGGCAGGAAGATCAGGGTCTTGGCGAACTTCTCGAACCGCGACCGGTCGACGACCACCGCGTAGACGAGCCCGAGGAACGTCGACACGAGCGGCACGACGATGACCCAGATCGCGGTGTTGCGCAGGACGATCTGGAACTCGTCGCGCGTGAACGCGGTGACGTAGTTGTCGAGCCCGACGAACGCGGAGCCCGTGCGGTTGTAGAACGAGTCCCGGATCGTGCGCAGGCCCGGGTAGAGCAGGCCGAAGGCGAGCATGACGACCGCGGGCCCGGCGAACGCGAGCGCGACGACCCAGCCCGGCACGCGCCGCGGCCGGTCGACGAGGAAGAGGATCAGGCCCATGACGACGACGAAGAGCAGGATCGCGACGAGCATCACCGCGAGCTTGCCCCCCGTCCCGGCGGGTTCGAGCAACCAGTCCATGTGAGAGCTCCTGAGGTGGCCGGCGGCGGCCGGGCGACGACGTGGTGTTTCAGCGGGGACGGCCCGGGGACGGGTCGTCCGGGGATCGGCCCCCCGGACGACCCGCCCCCGGGGTCGACGCGTGGACCCGGGGCCCGGCTCGCGGCTCGTGCCGCGCGGTCGGGCCCCGGGTCACCCGCGGGTCAGGACGTCGGCCAGGACGCCTCGATGGCGTCGAGGACGGCCTCGTCGGACTTGTCGCTCGCGATCCACTCCGTCATCTCGGTCCAGAACGAACCGGCGCCGACGGCGGCGGGCATCATGTCCGAGCCGTCGAAGCGGAACGTGTAGCTCTCGTCCGTGAGCAGCTCGTACGCCTGCTGGTCCATGGGCGACTGCAGCAGCTCGGGGTCGAGGCCGTTGTTCGCGCTGATCCAGCCCTGCGGGGTCACGCTCGCCTTGGCGTTGGACCACTCGGGGCTCGACAGGTACGCGTGGAAGGCCTGGACCTCGGGACGGTCGGTGAAGGCCGCGACGAACTCGCCACCACCGAGCAGCGGCTTGTCCTCCGCGGTCTCGCCCGGGAGGTAGAAGGCCCAGACGTCACCGTCGGGGGCGACCACCAGGTCGGGGTCGAGGGTCGTCCAGTTGGCCTGGTAGAACGTCGCCTGGCGGTGCATGTAGCACAGGCCGTCGATGATCGGGTAGCCACCCTCGGTGAACTCGGTCGTCGCGATGGTGCTCACGTCGCCGAGGCCGCCGTTGACGAACTCCTCGTTCTTCAGCACGTCGCCCACTGTGGCGAGCGCCGTGGCGATCTGCGGGTCGTTGAACGGGATCTCGTGGTTGACCCACTGGTCGTAGACCTCGGGTCCGGCCGTGCGCAGGACGACGTCCTCCATCCAGTCGGTGGCCGGCCAGCCGGTCGCCTCACCGGACGCGATGCCCGCGCACCACGGCTTGATGTCGCCGCCGGGGTTGTCCGCGACGATCTGGTCGGAGAGGTCCATGAGCTCGTCCCACGTGGTGGGGACCTCGTAGCCCGCGTCCTCGAACATGGAGGGCGAGTACCAGACGAACGACTTGACGTTCGCGCCGAGCGGGGTCGCGTACAGCGTCCCGTCGACGGTGCCGTACTCCTTCCACGACTCGGTGTAGTACTGGTCGACGTTCGCCGCGGCGTCCTCGCCCACCGGCTGGATCGCGTCGGGGAAGTCCGCCACGATCCGGCGCAGGAGGCCGGGCTGCGGCAGGTACGCGATGTCCGGCGCGCTGCCGGACTGGATGCGGACGGGGAGCTGGGCCTCGAACTCCTTGGAGCCCTCGTACTCGATCGTGGCGCCCGTGCACTCCTCGAACGGCTCGTACGACGCCTGCTGCTGCTCCGCCTCGGTGTCGACGATCGTCGCGTACACCGACACGGTCTTGCCGGACAGGTCGCCGTACTGCTCGAAGTCGGCGCAGTCCACCTCGGCGCTCGGCGACTCGTCGTCGCCCCCGCCGCCGCCACCGCCGCTGCACGCCGCGAGCACGAGCGCGAGGCTCGCGCCGCCGGCGGCGACCACCAGCGTGCGGCGACGCGCCGCGCTGGTCCTCGTGGTCCTGGTCATGTCAGCCTCCACCTCGTCGTGGGTACGGACGTCGTCACCCCGGTCCGGTGAGGACCGGGCGCATCGCGACGTCGCGAGCGCGGGTGCGCTCTCGCCCTAGGACCATGCAAGCGGTTGCATCCCAGGGCCGCAAGCACAGGAGAGGCGAGTTTGCGTAACGATTCCGTCACGTGCGCCGGGTGCGCGCTCTCTCGGCCCCCCTCGCCTGGCCGCGCTCCCACGGACCGGCCCCTTGCGGGCGGCGGGCTCGCCGCCGTGTTCTAGTTGTACTGACCGGAGACGTTGGTCGAATGAGTGCGACGCGTTGATCTGATCTGGTAGCGCACGAGGGCCTCCCGCGGTGGAGTGGAACTGCCTAGGTATCCGCTCCGCTCACAGGAGGCCCTCGTGTCCCACGCTAATGCCGCTCTGACCCCGCGCGCCCGGCTCACGGTCGCCCGGCTGGTGATCGACCAGCACGTCCCGATCGCGGAGGTCGCGGCCCGGTTCCAGTGCTCGTGGCCGACGGTCAAACGGTGGGCCGACCGGTACGCGACCGGCGAGTCCATGGCGGACCGGTCTTCGCGTCCGCGCCGGATGCCGGCCAAGACCGACCGGGCGACGACCAGGCGGATCGTGTCGTTGCGGCTGCGTAAGCGTCTGGGCCCGGTCCAGCTGGCCGCGCTGACCAGGGTCGCGCCCTCGACTGCGCACCGCGTCCTGGTCCGGTGCCGGCTCAACCGGCTCTCGCACGTCGACCGGGCCACCGGTGAGCCGGTGCGCCGCTATGAGCACGACCACCCTGGCGCGATGCTGCACGTGGACGTCAAGAAGCTCGGCAACATCCCCGACGGCGGCGGGTGGCGGTTCGTAGGCCGGCCGCAGGGCAGACGCCACCGGGCCGCAACGCCCGGCAAGCCCAGGAATGCCTACAGCCATCCGAAGATGGGGCACGCGTTCGTGCACACCGTGATCGACGACCACTCCCGGGTCGCCTATGCCGAGGTCCACGACGACGAGACCGCCGTCACTGCGACCGACGTCCTGCGCCGGGCCGTGACCTGGTTCGCCGCACGCGGCATCACCACCCAACGAGTCTTGTCGGACAACGGCTCGCCCTACCGCTCACACCTGTGGCGCGAGACCTGCGCCGAACTCGAGATCACGCACACCCGGACCCGCCCCTACCGGCCCCAGACGAACGGCAAGATCGAACGCTTCCACCGCACCCTCGCCGACGGCTGGGGCTACGCCCGCGCTACACCTCAGAGACCGAACGACGCGCTGCCCTGGCAGCATGGATCCACGAGTACAACCACCACCGCCCCCACACCGCCTGCGGGAACAAGCCACCGATCACTCGATTGACCAACCTGTCCGGTCAGTACATCTAGCGGCGGACGCGAGGAGGTGCGGTCGAACCGCGCCGCACCAGCTCGGTCGGGTAGGTGATGCTCTCCGGCACCGGTGCGCCGTTGATCATCTCGAGCAGGAGGAGCGCGGCGTCGAACCCCTGCTGGTACGCGTCCTGGGCGATCGTCGTCAGGCCGACGAGCTCCCCGAGGTCGTGCCCGTCCACCCCGACCACCGACAGGTCCTCCGGGACCCGCAGCCCCAGGTCGCGCGCCGCGAGGATCGCCCCCATCGCCATCTCGTCCGACGCCGCGAACACCGCCGTCACGTCCGGGCGGCGGCGTAGGAGCTCCGCCGTCGACTCGCGCCCGCCCGCGACGTCGAAGTCGCCGTTCACCTCGAGGTCGGGCTCGACGGCGACGCCGGCGCCCTCCAGCGCGCGCACGTAGCCCCGCGCGCGCTCGACGGGCGGGGACCACGACGACACGAGGTCGGGCACGCCGGTCACGTGGCCGATAACCCGGTGCCCCAGGTCGAGCAGGTGGCGGGTGGCGGCCCGGCCCGTCGCGACGTCGTCGAGGCGCACCGTCACCTGGTCGGCCGGCCCGGACCCGACGAACGCGAGCGGCCGGGCGAGCCCGACGAGCGAGCGCACCTCGTCGTCGTCCAGCGGCAGGCCCACGACGAGCGTGCCGTCCACGCGATGGCGCAGGACGCTCGGGTCGACCCGGCGGCGGGAGGACGTCCGGCGCACGTCGAACGTGTAGAGCAGGACGTCGTAGCCGAGGTCGCGCAGGGCGCGCTCGGCGCCCTCGATGACGTTCGCGAAGAACCAGCGGTTGACCCACGGGGTCAGCACGCCGATCGTGCGGGTACGGCCCGTGGCCAGCGACGACGCCGACGGTGTGGGCACGTAGCCGAGGCGCGCCGCCTCCGCGAGCACGCGCAGGCGCGTCGCCTCCGACACGTTCGGCAGGCCGCGCAGGGCGCGCGAGACGGTCGCCGTGGACACCCCGGCGGCCTGGGCGACGTCGTCGATACCTGCCACGACGGGTGATGCTGCCACGCCGGGACACCGGCTGGCGAGGCGCCGTGCCGCATCGTGAGCAGATCGATGCAAGCGCTTGCGCCACGACCGCGCGGCTGCCGCCGCGCTCGCCCCGCCGCACCGCGGCGCGGTGGACCGATATCGTGGGGAGGCCCGTCCCGCGGCACCGCTCGGCACCGCTCGAGCCGGCCGCGCCGCCGTCGGGCACCCCATCTGCGAACCGGAAGGACCACGATGATCGAGCTGAGGACCCCGCGGGAGATCGACCAGATGCGACCCGCGGGGCGGTTCGTCGCCGACGTCCTCACCACGGTGCGCGCCGCCACCAAGGTCGGGACGAACCTGCTCGAGCTCGACGAGGTCGCGCACAAGATGATCCGCGACCGCGGGGCCGAGTCGTGCTACATCGACTACCACCCGTCGTTCGGCGCGAGCCCGTTCGGCAAGGTGATCTGCACGTCCGTCAACGACGCCGTGCTGCACGGCCTCCCCCACGACTACGCGCTGCGCGACGGCGACCTGCTGAGCATCGACTTCGCCGCGTCCGTCGACGGGTGGGTCGCGGACTCGGCGCTGTCGTTCGTCGTCGGGACGCCGCGCGCGGGCGCGCTCGGCGAGGCGGACGCGAAGCTCATCCAGACGACCGAGCGCGCGCTCGAGGCCGGGATCGCGGCCGCACAGCCGGGCAAGAAGGTCGGCGACATCTCGGCCGCCATCGCCGACGTCGCGCACGCCGCGGGCTACTCGGTGAACACCGACTTCGGCGGGCACGGCGTGGGCCGCACGATGCACGGCGAGCCCCACATCCCCAACGACGGCCGCCGCAAGCGCGGGTTCCCGCTCAAGCCGGGCCTCGTCATCGCGATCGAGCCCTGGTTCCTCGAGACCACGGACGAGATCTACACCGACCCCGACGGCTGGACCCTGCGCTCGGCCGACGGGTCCCGCGGTGCCCACAGCGAGCACACCGTCGCGATCACGCCCGACGGCCCGGTCGTCCTCACCGCGCGCGAGCCGCGCGACTGAGCTTCCCTCACGTCAAGCACGCTTGACAGTGTGCGTCGGCGATGGTTGGCTCGACGTGTCAAGCACACTTTACGCATGAGGAGAGACCCGTTGAGCGACGCACCCGTCCCGGCCGACGACGGCCGGCTGCAAGACCGCGAGCACGTGCTCGGCGACCGCACCGCTCCCTGGTGGGCCTGGGCGGGGGCCGTGCTGGTCGCGCTCGCCGTCGCGGCGTCGGTCGGCGTCGCCGCCGGCCTGTTCCGGCGCGAGGACTTCTGGCTCGTCGCGGCCGTCTTCACGGTGTGCGTCCTGCCGCCCGCCACCGCGCTCGGCTGGTTCCTCGTCGTCCGGCCGCGCACGAGCGCGCCCGAGCCGCACGCCGAGGAGAACGTCGAGCGGCGGTGGACCGAGCGGGCGGCGGCCGGCGCGTTCTGGGACGTGCTGGTCGTCGCCGGGCTCACGCTCACCGCGGTCAGTCTCACCGGGCTGGAGCTGAGCTCCTCCTTCGTCCTCGCGGTGGTCGTGCTGGTCGCGATGGTCGACTTCTTCGTCCGGCACGCCGTCGTCTCCCGGCGCGAGTCGTAGGACGCCCGTGGACAACGACATGGCGGCCCGCCGCGCCGTGCTCGGCTGGTCGCAGGCCGAGCTCGCCAGCCGTCTCGGGGTGTCGCGGCAGACCGTGATCTCGATCGAGCGCGGCCGCTTCGACCCGTCGCTGCCGCTCGCGTTCCGCATCGCCGAGGTGTTCGGCTGCCGCATCGAGGACGTCTTCCGCCCCTGAGCCCGGAGGGCCACGCAGCCTCGCGCCCTGCGGTCCTCCCTCGCGGTCAGGGCAGGAGGCGGCGCAGGAGGTGGGCGGCGCCGTCGTCCTCGATCGAGCCGGTGACCTCGTCGGCGGCGGCCTGCACGACGGCGTCCGCGTGGCCCATCGCGACGCCGTGCGCCGCCCAGCGGAGCATCTCGACGTCGTTGCGCCCGTCGCCGACCGCGACCGTGCGGTGGGGCTGGACGTGCAGCGCGCGCCGCACGAGCTCGAGCCCGGTCGCCTTGGTGACGCCCAGCGGCGCGATGTCCATCCACGCCGTCCAGCCGACGGCGTAGGTCACGTCGTCCAGGCCGAGGCGCTCGACGAGCTCGTGGAACTGCTCGCTCGTGGACCCCGGCGAGCGGACGATCACGCGCGTGACCTCGCCCGACCACAGCTCGTCGAACTCGACGACGCGGTGCACGCCGTCGAGCTCGCCGTCGGGGAAGAGCTCGTTCATGCGGAACCCGACGCCGACGTCCTCGACGGCGTACCGGGCCTCGGGCAGGTGCTCGCGCAGGAGCCGCAGGGCCGGGCCCGGGTCGAACGTCACGACGTCCTCGAGCGCGTACCCGTCCGGCTCCTCCGGGTCGAGCCGCGCGGTCACCGCGCCGTTCGACGCGACGACCCAGCCGCGGTCGATCCCCAGGATCTCCGCGACGGGCGTCATCGCGAGGAGCGAGCGCCCGGACGCGAGCACCACGTGGTGGCCCGCCGCGCGCAGGTCGGCGACGGCGTCGCGCACGTCGTCCGACAGCTCCTGGTCGTACGACATGAGCGTGCCGTCGATGTCGAGCGCGACGAGCATCGGCCCGGATGCGTCCTCCGGGGACAGGAGACCCGTCACGCCACCACCGGCTCGAGGACCTCGAGGCCCCCGAGGTACGGGCGCAGGCCCTCCGGCACGCGGACCGAGCCGTCGGCCTGCTGGTGGTTCTCGAGGATCGCGACGATCCAGCGCGTCGTGCCGAGCGTGCCGTTGAGCGTCGCGACGGTGCGCGTCTCGTTCTTGCCGTCGACCTCGACGCGCTCGCGCACGTTGAGGCGACGCGCCTGGAACGTCGTGCAGTTCGACGTCGAGGTCAGCTCGAGGTAGCGCTGCTGCGTGGGCAGCCACGCCTCGCAGTCGAACTTGCGCGCGGCGCTCGACCCGAGGTCGCCCGCCGCGGTGTCGATGACGCGGTACGGCAGGTCGACGAGGCGCAGCATCTGCTCCTCCCAGCCGAGCAGGCGCTGGTGCTCCGCCTCGGCATCGGCGGGGTCGCAGTAGGAGAACATCTCGACCTTGTGGAACTGGTGCACGCGGATGATGCCGCGCACGTCCTTGCCGTGCGAGCCGGCCTCGCGGCGGTAGCACGCGCTCCACCCGGCGTAGCGCAGCGGCCCGGCCGAGAGGTCGACGATCTCGTTCGCGTGGTAGCCCGCGAGCGCGACCTCGCTCGTCCCGACGAGGTAGAGGTCGTCCTTCTCGAGGCGGTAGATCTCGTCCGCGTGGGCGCCGAGGAACCCGGTGCCCTGCATGACCTCGGGGCGCACGAGCGTCGGCGTGATGACGGGCGTGAACCCGGCCGCGATCGCGGTGTCCATGGCCGCGTTGAGCAGCGCGAGCTCGAGGCGCGCGCCCACGCCCGTGAGGTAGTAGAACCGCGCGCCCGACACCTTCGCGCCGCGCTCGGTGTCGATCGCGCGCAGGCCCTCGCCCAGGTCGAGGTGGTCGCGGGGAGTGAAGCCCTCCGCCGCGAAGTCGCGGATCGTCCCCTCCTCGCGCAGCACGACGTAGTC
Organism: Cellulosimicrobium sp. E-16; assembly: GCF_049913115.1. NCBI lineage: Bacteria > Bacillati > Actinomycetota > Actinomycetes > Micrococcales > Promicromonosporaceae > Cellulosimicrobium > Cellulosimicrobium sp. E-16. Next base: position 567,654 of record NZ_CP183974.1, on the reverse strand, counting down.
GTCCTCGCCGCCGGCGGGCGCGCCCGCGACGACGTTCGAGATGCGGTACAGCAGCCCGCGCAGCTCCTCCGCCGCGGCGTCCGCGTCGGCCTGGCGTGCCTTGACGTCGGCCGCGAGCTGCTTGGTGCGCGCGAGCAGCTCCTGCTTCTCCTCCCCCTGCGCCTGGGCGACCTGCTTGCCGAGGGACTTCTGCTCGGCACGCAGGCTCTCGAACTCGCTCAGCGCGGCACGGTGGCGGGCGTCGGCGTCGAGGGCGGCGTCCACCAGCGCGGGGTCGTCACCACGGGTGACCTGGCTGGCACGGACGATGTCGGGGTTGTCGCGCAGGAGGCGGAGGTCGATCACGCCAGCAGCCTAACGAACCCGGCCACCGCCCGAGCCCTCACAGCCCGACGGACTCGAGGACCTCGTGGTACTCGTCCACGATCTCCTCCTCGTCCTTGCCCTCCTGGTCCCACAGCGCCTCGATGCGCGCCTTGACCGCCGGAGCCAGGGCCTCCCACCGCGCGTCCGCGGACTCGGCGGCGTCGGTCCAGTACCCGACGGTCTTGTACGCGGTGGCGGGCAGCCCGAGCTCGTGGCGCAGGTACTTCCGTACCGCACGCAGCACCCTGGTCTCGCCCGCGAACCACACGTACCCGACGCCGTCGGGCAGGGTCACGCCGCGCAGGACCTCCTCGAGCCGCGACGGGCCGTGGCCGTTGCCGCCGTGCAGCCACGCCACCTCGACGTGCGGCCCGACGGCGAGCGGCTGCTCGTCGTCGGGACCGGTCACCTCGAGCACGGCACGGGTCCGCACGCCCGCCGGCGCCTGCTCGAGCAGGCGCGCCGCGGCCGGCAGGCCCGTCGCGTCGGCGAGCAGGAGCTGCCACGCCAGCCCGGCCGGCGGGTCGTAGAGCCCGGTCGGCGAGTTGAGGCCGACGACGTCTCCGGGCCGCGCGCGCAGCGCCCAGGCTGCCGCGACCCCGCCGTCGTGCACGACGAAGTCGACGACGACGACGCCGGGCTCGGGCACGTCGCGCACGGTGTACGTGCGCAGGGGCAGCGGCTCGACGCCGTCGGCGTACTCGAACCAGGACTCCGTCGCGACGGGCAGGACCGGGTCCGGCTCGCCGTCGCGCGGGAACATGACCCGCAGGTACTCGTCCCCCACGCCGGTCGTCTCGAAGCCTGCCACGCCGGGACCGGCGAACGTCACCCGGACCATGCCGGGCGTGAGGCGCTCGACGTCGCGTACGACGGCCCGGTGCACGCGCATCGTCACTGTCGACCGGCTCACGGGAGCAGCGCCTTCTCGACGACCTCGAGGAACGCGTACTGGCCGCTGGGCGACCCGTAGTTCATCTCCATGTCGTACCGCACGACGTTCCCCGAGCTCACGGCGGGCAGCGCGCTCCACAGCGCGTTTCCCTCGATCTCGGCGAAGGGGTCCGGGATCGCGCCGTCCGCGCCGGGCGCGTCCGACGCGAACATCACGTCGACGTCGCTCAGCGCCTCCAGCTGCTCGAGCGAGTACACGGTGCCGTCCCACGAGTCCGCGTACTCCGGGATCTCGAGCCCGAGGTCCTTGAAGACCAGGCACGGCATGCCGTAGCAGCTCGCCGTCACGCTGCCGTCCCAGTAGCCCACGGGCGCGACGACCGGGTGCACGTCCGCGGCGTCGAGCGCCGCGCGCACCTCGGCCACCTTCGCCTCGTACTTCTCGACCCAGGCGTCGTGCTCGTCCTCGCGGTCGAACGCGACCGCGATCTCGGCGAAGCGGTCGCGCCAGTCGCCGCCGTCGAACCCGTCGTAGCTGTACGTCGGCGCGATCTCGGGGAGCTTCGCGACGAGGTCCGCGTCGTAGCCGAGGCCGTTGAGGATGACGTCCGGCGCGGCGTTGAGCATCTCCTCGTAGTTGTACTCGGGGAAGTTCTCGAAGGTCTCGAGGCCGGCGAGCGCCTCCTGGTCGAAGAACGACGGGAACGCGGTGTACCCCTCGTCGCGGATCGGCTGCTTGCCCGCGAGCGGGACGCCGAGTGTGACGAGCATGTCGATGTCGGTCGTGTAGACGCCGAGCGCCGCCTGCGGGTCGGCAGGCAGCTCGACCTCGCCGAACGCGGTGTCGACCGTCCGGGTGCCCCCGGAGGCGGAGGTGTCCGCCGTGCCGGCCGACGCGGCCGGTTCCGACGTGGCGCAGCCGGCGAGCAGCGCGACGACTGCCGCCGGGGCGAGGAGGGACACGGTGAGCGAGGCCGGGCGGGGGCGCGGGGCGCGAGGGCGCGCGGTCATGGGGCTCCTTCGTCGGGGTGTGCGACCGACGCCGTGCGCCCGGTCGTGGTCGTCGCCCGTGCCGAGCTCGGGCGTCGGCCCGACCTCGCACGTGGTGAGGTTTGCCTAGCCTAACCACGAGACCGAGCCACGGGATGCCCCGCCGTGTCGTGAACCGGACGGATCGTGTCGGGTTCCAGACAGACGTCCAAGTCTGCCGCCGCCTCAGGACGCACGGCCCGCGGGCACCCTGCCCGCGTACGCGCCCGGCGTCGTCCCGACCGTGGCGCGGAACGACTGGACGAACGCGCTCGCGGACGCGTAGCCCACGTGCCGCGCGACCGCGCCCACGGGCATCCCCGACGCGAGCAGACCGACCGCGGCCCGCATGCGGACGGTCGTCCGCCACTGCGCGAAGGTCGTCCCCGTCTCCTCACGGAACCGCCGCGACGCGGTCCGGGCGCTCATCCCCGCGCCCTCGGCCCACTCGTCGAGGGTGCGGCGGTCGTCCGGGCGGGCGATCACCGCGCGAGCGACGGCGCGCAGCGCGGGGTCGGCGGGGAGCGGCAGGCCCGCCGCCGGCCCCGTCGCGGGCCCCGCCGTCGAGCTCGCCGGGCCGGGCTCCGCGGGCGCGACCAGGTCGCGGACCGTGCCCTCGACACGGCGGCGCACGTCCGCCCGCAGGTCGGTGTCCGAGAGGAGCGCGAGGAGCTCGGCCACCGCCGGCACCACCGTGACGACGACGGTCCGGGCGCCCACCCCTTCCGGAGGGTCGCCGCCGAGGAACGTGCACGCGAACGGGACACCGTCCCCCGCCGTCACCTCGTGCGCGCAGCCCGCCGGGATCCACAGCCCGTGGCCCGGGGGGACGACGAACCAGCCGTCGTCGGTCTCCGCCTCCAGCGGTCCGCGCGCGTCCCACAGGAGCTCGTGGGCGTCGTGCACGTGCCGCGGCCAGCGGCGTGGTCCCCGCGGCCCGAACCTGTTGGTCCCCACGGTCCCGTCCGCACCGAAGGTGACCCGCTGCAGCTGCACCGCGTCCCTCCTCGCTCCCGATGCCCGCGGACGCTGCGCCGGATGCCGCGCTCTGCCCTGCCGCCACTAGCGTAGGGGCCATGTCCTGGACGCTCTGGCTCGCGATCGCGGCGCTCGCCGTCGCGGTCGTGGCACTCGTCGTCGCGCTGGGCCTGCGCGCGCAGCAGACCCGGCAGCGCCGCGCGCACGGTGACGACGCGCCGCGCGTCGAGGAGCCTCCGGTCGAGGACGACCCGCGCGAGCTCGTCGCGTTCGTCGCCAACCCGTCGAAGCCCGACGTCGTAGGCCTGGAGGCGCTCGTGCGCGCCGCCTTCGCGGACGCCGCGCTGCCCGACCCGCTGTGGTTCGAGACGACGGTCGAGGACCCGGGCGTCGGGCAGACCCGCGCGGCGCTCGCGCAGGGCGCGGACGTGGTCGTCGCCGTGGGCGGGGACGGCACGGTCCGCGCGGTCGCCGAGGGCATGGTCGGCAGCGGCCGCACCATGGGCCTGGTCCCGGTGGGCACCGGCAACCTCCTCGCGCGCAACCTCGACCTCCCGGTGGGCGACGCGCGTGCCGCGCTGGCCGTCGTGATCGCCGGGTCCGACCGGCCGGTCGACGTGGGGTGGGTCACGGTCCTGCGCTACGCCGAGGGCCCCGACGACGCCGGTCCCGACCCGGCCCGGGACGCCGGCACGGAGCACATCTTCCTCGTCATCGCGGGCCTCGGGTTCGACGCCGCGATGGTCGCGGACACCGACGACGAGCTCAAGGCGAAGGTGGGCTGGGTCGCCTACTTCGTCGCGGGCATCCGGCACCTGCACGGGCGCCGCATGCGCGCACGCATCCAGCTCGACGACACGCCGCCCGTCGACGCGCGGCTGCGCTCGCTCCTCATCGGCAACTGCGGTCGCCTCCCGGGGGGCCTCACGCTCCTGCCCGACGCGGTGATCGACGACGGGATCCTGGACATCGCCGCGATCGACACGCGCGGCGGGGTCGTGGGCTGGGCGCAGCTCTTCGGGGAGGTCGTCATGCAGGGCCTCGGCGTGCGCAACGACCTGCCCGCCAAGATCGGTCGCATCGACCACGCTCGTGCCCGGCGCGTCCGCGTGCGTGTCGAGGGCGGGGAGCAGGCGCAGGTCGACGGCGACGTGCTCGGCCTCGCGGTCGAGATCGAGGCGCGCGTCGACCCCGGCGCCCTGGTGGTGCGTACCGCCTGAACCCGGCGCGCACGCCGTCAGCGCGACGTCGTCTCGGCGTCGATCGCCGATCGCATGACCGCGCGCGGGGGGATCGCCACGGTCCCGCCCACCCGGGTCAGCCCGGCCAGCCCGACGCCGACCATGAGCAGCCTGGCTGCGGCGTCGCGGTGGCCGGGGCCACCCAGGACGTCCGCGAGGACGGCGACCAGGTGGTCGAGCGTCTCCACGTAGGCCTGAGCGACCTCGGGCCGCAGCTGCGCGTGCGCGCCGGCCTCTGCCCAGAGCGCCAGAGCCCGGCCGTCGCCGGTCGGACCGACGAGGTCCTCGAAGAAGAGCTCGAGCCCGGCGCGCGACCCCAGACCGCGGGCCGCGACTTGGAAGGAGGCGATCTCCTCGCCGGCGTAGCGCCGCCACGCCTGCGCGACGAGCTCGTCCGTCGACGCGAAGTGATGGTGGATCTGGCCGGGGGAGCCACCGAGCTCGTCGGCCACGACGCGCGCGGTGACGGCGCCGAGACCGGCACGGCGCACGACGGCCGCCCCTGCGACGACGATCGTGTGCCGACGCTCCGCGCGCGGCAGGTAGGCCATCGTCATCTCCTCGTCCGCGCCGTGCGGGTGCCTTCGGTCAGGCCGTGCAGAAACGCGAGCGTACGCGTCCGGAGCCCTGCACGGCGAGCCCGGACCACCTCCTCCGCGGATGGGTCGAGCGGGCCGCGGACGGGGGTGGCCAGCACGTTCCGGCAACAGTCCAGATCGGTGCAGACGAGGATGCCCACGGTGCTCAGCCGTCGTCGCTTGTCGGACGACGGCCGGGGGGCGGCGAACAGCGCCACCTCGTTGAAGCGCCTCGTGAAACGGCAGAGGGCACACATGACCGCGCGCCCTGCGGTCTCCGCGTGGCTCGGGCTCTGGCGGAGGACCGCACCCAGCACGCCGCCGTCGACGCCCTCGGCCACGAGGAAGGCACGCTGAGGCGCCCGGGGGTCCCGCCACCCGAGGTAGTCGAGATCGTCCCAGCGCAGGGCGTCGAAGCCCGCGGGCAGCCGGATCCTTCCCTCCGACGGTTCGGTGTTCACGATCGCGGACCGGGCTTCCGCACGGCTCAGCGGGCGCACGGCCGGCTCCATAATTTGTACATGGAACCAATTTGTACACGGATACAAGTTTGACCGTCCAGCGGATACCCGCGCAGCGGGCGTGGAGGGCGCGTGAGCGTCCGGCGCGGACCTGCGACGACGCCGTCCGGACAGCCGGGGCATGCGCGGGGTGCCCCCGTAGGCTGGTCCGGTGACGTTCCCGGCCGCCGCGCTCCCCCCTGCCCGCACGCTCCCCGCCCGGCGATGGCGGCGCGGGGGCACCCGTGCGACGGCGCTCGCTACGGCCGCCGTGCTCACCCTGCTCACCGCCCTCGGGGCCGTCGCCGCGCCCCCCGCGGCCGCGGCGTCGTCGGGCACGACGGCGGGCACGACGGCTGGCACCGCGACCGCCGGCGACGCCGCCGTGCCGACGCACGACCCGCGGCCGGTCGTGCTGGTCGCCGTCGCGGGGCTCTACTGGAGCGACGTCTCGCCCACCGCGACGCCCACGCTGTGGTCGATGATCCGGACGGGGTCGGTCGCGTCGCTCGGCGTCGGGCGGACGACGTGCGCGACGGACGCGTGGCTCACCCTGTCCGCCGGGCAGATGGTCACGTCCTCCCCGCCGGCCGCCGAGGAGCCCGCGGCGACGCCTCCGGCCGACGCCGAGGCGCCCACCACCGGCTGCCCGCCGCTGCCCGCTCCCGCCACGACGGCGTCGGGAGCGACCGCGCCCGAGGCGCAGCCCGCCGACGTCCCCGGGTGGGCGACGCTCACCGCGCCGTCCGAGGAGGAGGCGACCGCCCCGACGACGCACCACGCGCCCGGGACGACCGCGACCCGGCTCGCCGAGACCGGCGTGTGCACGACGGCGGTCGGGCCGGGCGCGGCCGTCATGCTCGCCGACGCGAGCGGGCACGTCGAGCGGTACGCGTCGGCGCTCGCCGCGCTGCCCGAGGGCGGGCTCGGCGCGTGCGACGTCACGGTGGTCGACCAGGGCGAGATCGTCGACTCCTCGTCCGGACGGGGCCAGAGCCTCGACGCGCTCGACGAGGCGCTCTCGCGCGTCATGGACGAGGTCGACCGCGGGACGCGCGTGCTCGTGGCGGGCGTGCCCGCTGGGCCCGTCGGCGAGCCGGGACTCCCGGTCGTCGTCGACTGGCGCAAGGGCGAGCCCACGAGCCGCTGGCTGCACTCCCCGAGCACGCAGAAGGACGGCATCGTCCAGCTCGTCGACCTCACGGCGACCGTCGTCGACGAGGCGGGCGGGAGCACCGAGGGCCTCGACGGCGCCCCGCTGTCGCTGGGCGAGGTCCGGCGCATGGACGTCGCGCGCACGGTCGAGAACCGCCAGTACCTCAACGTCCTCACGAGCACCATCCCCACGCTCTACCCCGTGCTCGTCGGGCTGCTCGTCGCGACGCTCGTCGTCGCGCTGGGCGGGGCGCTGTGGGTGCGGCGCGCGGCCGCGCGCCGTGGGCTGCCGCCGCGCCCCGGCCCCGCCGGCCTGCGCGTCCTGTCCGCCGTCCTCATGGTCGCGGCAGCGGCCCCCGTCGCGGCGTCGCTCGCGAGCCTGTCGCGCTGGTGGGTGTGGAGCGCCCCCGCCCCGGCGCTCACCCTCGCGCTCGCGGTGAGCGCCGTCGCGGTCGCGCTCGTGGCCTGGGTCGTGTCGCGACTCCTCCCCCGCCGCCCGTGGGCGCTGCCGACCGCGCTCGCGGGCGTCACGTGGCTGGTCCTCACGGTCGACGGGGCGACGGGCACAACCCTCCAGCAGGCCTCCCTGCTCGGCACGTCCGCCGTCGCGGGCTTCACGCGCTTCTACGGCTTCAACAACGTGACGTTCGCCGTGTACGCCGTCGCGGGCCTCGTGCTCGCCGGCGGCCTGGCGTCCGCGGCGCTCGCCCGGGGGCGACGTCGGCTCGCGGCCTGGCTCGTCGTCGCGGTCGGGGCGGTGACGGTCGTCATCGACGGCTGGCCCGCGTTCGGCGCCGACTTCGGCGGCATCCTCGCGCTCGTCCCCGCGTTCGCCGTGCTCGCGCTGCTCGTCGGCCGGGTGCGGATCACGTGGCTGCGCGCGCTGGTCGTCGCGGGCCTCACCGTGCTCGTGGTCGCGGTCGTCGCGGTCGTCGACTGGCTGCTGCCCGGCGGCAGCTCGCACCTCGGCGGGTTCGTGCAGACCGTCGTCGACGGGGCCGCGCTCGAGGTGATCGGCCGCAAGGCCGTGGGCGCGTGGCGCACCGTCGCGCAGCCGGCCGGCGCCGCCGCCGCGGTGCTCGTCGTCCTCGTCGCGCTCGCGGCGCTGCGCCCCGCGCGCTTCAGGCTGCCCGAGGTCGCGCGTGCCTACGAGCGGTGGCCGCTGCTGCGCGAGCTCGTGATCGCGCTCGTGGTCGTGGCGGGGGTCGGCTCGGTGCTCAACGACTCGGGCGTCATCATCGGCGTCATGGTCGTGGTCGTCGCGACCGCGATGGTCGTGCCCGGCTTCCTCGCGCGGACCATGCCGCAGCGCCCGGCGGCCGCGCTCCCCGAGCCGGGGATCCGGCACATGCCCACGATGCTCCTCACGGTCGGGGGCGGGCTCCTGCTCGTCGTCCTCCTCGTCTCGACGGTGCTCGCCTCGGGCGGCCTGCGTCCCACGTCCAGCGCGGCCCCCGCGGGCGGCGAGGCGGCCGTGACCCGTGCGGACGCCATCGCCACCGACCGTCCGCTCGTCGTCGTCGGGACCACGGGCGTGACGTGGAGCGACGTCACGGCGTCCACCACACCGACCCTGCACGGCCTGCTCACCGACGGCGCCGGTGCCGGGGGCGTCGCCCAGCCGACGGGTGCGGCGAGCCGCTGCACCGTCGGGGGCTGGCTCGCGCTCTCGGCCGGGCAGCTCGCCGAGGTCGCGACCGAGCGTGCGCCCGACGGCACGTGGGAGTGCCCGACGGCGCAGCCCGTCGCCACCACCGACGGTACCGGCGGGGCGCAGGTCGACGGCTGGGACGGGCTCGTCGCGCTCCAGCAGGGCTCGGGCTACCAGGCGCGGCTGGGCGTGCTCGGCGACGCGCTCACCAGCGACGTCCCGGGCGGCTCGACGAGCGCCGTGTGCGCGACGGCCGTCGGGCCCGGTGCGGCGATCGCCCTCGCGGACTCCCGCGGGGACGTCGCGCGCTACCGGGACCTCGCGAGCGCGACCGTCCCCGGGAGCGACGCGTTCGCCTGCCCGGTGACCCTGGTCGACGCGGGGGACGCGACCACCCCGACGGTCGACCCGGACCTCCCTGCCGAGGAGCGCGCCTCCCTGCGCGTCGACCGGCTCGCCGCCGTGGATGCGACGGTCGGCGCCGTGCTCGACGCGGCACCCACCGGGACGACCGTCCTCGTCGTGGACGTCGCCGGGACGCCCGGCACCCGGCCGGTGCTCGGCGCGACGCTCGTGCGGCCGTCGTTCGACGGACCTGAGCAGGCGCGCTACCTGACGAGCGCGGCCACGCGGACCGACGGCGTCGCGCGCGTCCTCGACGTCCCGGCGACCGTGCTCGACGCCGCGGGCGCCGCGATCCCGGCCCGCATCCAGGACACGCCGCTGGCCTGGGGCTCGCCCCGCCCCCCGGACGCGACCTCGACCGCGGACGCGCTCGCCGACCTCACGACCCGCGACCACGTGCGGCGCGCCGTCTACACCGCGTTCGTCGACGTGCCGCTGTACGCGGGCCTCGTCATCGCCGGGCTGTGCCTCCTGCTCGCGCCGCGGGCCGCGCGCGCGACCGGCGACCGGGCGCGTGCCCGCTGGGCCCGGGCCGCGCACGGGGCGCGCGGGGCCGCGCTCGTCGTGGCCGCCGTGCCGACCGCGGCCTTCCTCGTGTCGCTCACGGGCTGGTGGAGGTTCGGGAACCAGACCCTCGCGATCGTCGTCTCGACCGTGCTCGCGACGGCAGCCGTCGCCGCGCTCGGCGCGCTCGCCCCCCGGCGGCCCGTATGGCTCGGGCCCGGGATCGTCGCCGGGATCACCTTCGCGGTGCTCACGCTCGACGCGCTCGTCGGGACGCCGCTGAACCGCGCCAGCCCGCTCGGCTCCGCCCCGACGTTCGGTGCGCGGTTCTACGGGTTCGGCAACCCGACGTTCTCCGTGTACGCGGTCGCGGCGCTCGTCCTCGCTGCTGCGCTCGCCCAGTGGCTCGTGGCCCGCGGGCGCCGGTACGTCGCCGCGACGGTCGTGGGCGTCATCGGCGTGGTGACGATGGTCGTGGACGTGTGGCCGACCCTCGGGGCCGACCTCGGCGGCGGGCTCGTCGTCGTGCCGGCGTTCGCCGTGCTGGGCCTCGCGGCGTCCGGGGCCCGGGTCACGTGGCGGCGCTTCCTGCTCGTCGCCGCCGCCGGTGTGGGGCTCGTGGCCGCCGTCGGTGTGCTCGACTGGCTGCGCCCGGCCGACGAGCGCTCGCACCTCGGCCGGTTCGTCGGCCAGGTCGTGGACGGCTCGGCCTGGGAGACGCTGCTGCGCAAGGCCGGCTACGCAGCCCGGTCCGTCCTGGGCGGCGTGCCGGTGTGGCTGACGATCCTCGTGCTCGTCGCGGCGGCGCTGGTGCTGTTCTGGCCGCGGCGGTTCACGCCGGGGTGGTTCGCCCGGACCGAGGCCGCGTGGCCGCTCGTGCGCCCGACCGTGCTCGCGCTGTGGATCGTGTGCGTCGCGGGCTCTCTGGTCAACGACTTCGGCGTGCGCATCGCGCTCGTCGCGCTCATCCCGGCGGTGCCGCTGCTCACCGTGGCGGCGCTGCACGCCGTCGGCGACGGCACCACGACCGACGAGGACCCCGACGCCCGGGAGGGCGCCCCGAGCGCCTCGCCGGACGCGGAGGGGACCGCGTCGGCGGGTGCCGCCTCGCGGGTGGAGAGCGCGACGCCCTGAGCCTGGCGGCCTACGTGAGGACGAGCTCGGTGCCGCCCACCGCGAGGTCGGCCATCGCGACGCTCCGGATCGCCGGGTCGTCGTAGGTGTTCCAGTAGTACGTCGACGTGCGCGAGGAGAACAGCCCCGTGTAGACGGTGATCTCGGACTCGCCCGAGCCCATCACGGCGCTCCCCTCGACCATCGCGACCTGCTGCAGCGTGTGGAAGGCGCGGCTGACGTTCTGCGCCTCGCTCTCCTGGGTCGGGTAGTGGGCGTTGACGTAGGCAGCGCGGACGAACCGCGACGGCGAGTAGTAGTCGCCCGGGACGCCGCGCATGTGCGCGCCCGAGCCGAACGGGGTGAGGACCGCCCCGCCCAGCTCCGTGTCCCCGGGGAAGTCGGGCGAGGTGTTGAGGTAGTTGCGCAGATTCTCGTGGTGCCAGCCGAACCCGGGCTGGTTCGTGAGGACGTCGACGTCGTCGTGGAACACGTGCATGCCGTCCGCCGTGTGCTCGACGACGACGGCGCGCGTCGCGTCGGCGACGATCCAGTGAAGCATCGAGCTCGGGTAGGTGTCGTTGATCGGCCGGTCGACGACCACCACGTCCTGGAGCGCGGCCTCCACCTCGTCCACGGTCGCGAACTGCGAGCACACCCACAGCGGGAGCTCGTACGCGGCGACGTTGACCGCGCCGTCGACCGGGCCGGGCGCGTACGCCGCGTACCCCGGGAAGTTGAGCCCTGCGACGGCGAGCCCCGCGTCGTTGCCGCAGTCGAAGTAGAGCGGCGTCCCCTCCGCCACGATGCCCATGCCGAGCGTCGCGTGCCGGATGCCGGGCACCGCGCCGAACGGCGACCTCGTCGCGTACCCGGTGGGCGTCAGCACCACCTGCTGCCCGTACCCGCTCGTCCAGTCGAGATTTCGTGCGAGGTAGACGCTCCCCTGGCCGTCCGAGAACCTGATCCCCGTGCACATGGCGATGCCCCCGTCGTCGTCGTGCGGCGCGCGGTGGACGCGGACCGCCCGGGCCCTGCGCGGGCTCGTCCCTCCAGGGTGCGGCCCGGCGAGGCTGCTCGCCAGCTCTCGGACGCGGGACGCTCCGCGTCGAGGTGCTAGTGGTCGGCGCGCACCCGGTCGACGGCGGAGCGCATCTTGCGCGCGTTCACGGCCAGGAGCACGTCGCGGTACTGCGCGGCACGGTGGAGCTGGCCCTTGAGGTCGTTGGACGACGCGCGGTGGCGCAGGTCGCACGGCACCTCGACGGCGACGTAGCCCTTGCGGAGCAGGTCGATCGTCATGCCGGTCTCCACGCCCCACCCGCGCGCGAGCGGGGTCGCGGCCTCGAACGCCTCGCGCGTGAGGCAGCGCATCCCCGAGAGCGGCTGCGTCGGGGTCCACCCCGTGAGGGACTGGATCGCGCGGCGCGCGGCCCCGACGACGATCCCCCGGCCGCCCGCGCCCGGCTGCGGCGGGAGGAGCGCGATCGCGAGGTCGGCGTACCCGTCGAGCACCGGCGCGACGAGCGGGGCGGTGTTCACCGCGGTCTCCCCGAGGTCGCCGTCGATGAAGAGGAGGAGGCGCGGAGGGCGGTCGGCGGCGTCGCGCATGGCGACGACGGCCGCGCCGGTCTCCATGGCGGCGGCCTTGCCGCGGTTGTGCGAGTGGCGCACGACGACGGCCCCCGCCTCGCGCGCGACGTGCTGGGTGTCGTCCTCGCTCCCGTCGTCCACGACGAGCACGAGGTCGACGTGCGGGATCGCCTTGGCCGCGCGGACCGTCGCGGCGATGCGTCGCGACTCGTCCTTCGCCGGGATGATCACGGCGACGCGCTGTCGCACCGCGCGGCCGGTCCGGCCGTCGCCGACCACCGGGCGCGGCGTCCGTGCCCGCGTCCCGGACGCCGAGAGGTACGTCGGCGGCGGCGTGCTCGCCGCGCCGCCCGCAGGAGCAGGAGCACTGCCCGTGTTGTTCCCCGACTCAGTCGACCGATGGTCCGCGTTCACGCCGTCCAGCCTAGTAGTGCAAAGAGTTGGCCGCAGAAGTGTCGTCGTTCCACCAGCAGATCCGCTCGGGATCTTCGCAGGACGACCGGGCTGCGTTCCCAGGTCCCCCGGATCCTACTCGACGCGACAGCCCGCCGACAGGGGCGTCGACGGGCTGCTCCCCGGACCGCCTGCCGGCGGCGGGGCCGTCAGCGCAGGGTCACCTGACGCGACACGATCCCCGCACGCGCCCGGCGCTCGTTGGCGTCGAGCGGCTCCGTGACGGCGAGCGCCTCGGTGAGGAGCGCGTCGAGCTCCGCGACCGGGCCCTCGAGCTCGTCCGCCTCGGTCCCGCGTGCCAGCTCCCACACCGGGACGAGCAGACCGCTCGACCGGAACATGCCGACGAACTTGCCGCCCGCGAGGCCCGACTCGCGCCGCGCGTGCAGGCGAGAGATCGCGTCGATGAGCGCGTCCTCGGGCTCCGGGCGGGCCCAGCGCAGGAACTCGCGCGACATGCGGCACCAGTACGCCGAGGGGACGGCGTCGAGCTTGACCGTGGGCACCATCGACTCGGCCGCCTGGTCGAGCGACGCGCGCAGGTCCGGCGTGATCTCCTCGGCGGGGTCGAGCCAGAACGCGAAGTCCTCGTGGACGGTGACGTCGAACGGGACCGAGAGGTCGAGGACGTCCTGCAGGCGCGGGCCGGCGTCGGGCAGCGCGCTCATCTCGATGGACGTGCCCGGCTCGGCGTCGATCGCCTCGAGCAGCGCGGCGGCGAGGTCGCGGCTCGTGTCGCCCGAGCCGGCGAGCGTCTGGACGGCGAGGAGGATCGCGCCGTCCTGGCGGTGCAGCGCGGCCCAGCCGGCCGGCAGGACGGTCACGACGGTGACGTCGCGCGCGCCGTGCTCCGCGGTCGTGCGGGCGGTCGCGGTGGCCGAGGGCACGACCTCGCGCATCGCGACCCAGTCGGTCTCGCCGGGGAGCCCCTCGAACGGGCGCAGCACGAAGTCGGGCGTGGTGTTCTTGGCCATGCGCGGCAGTCTACTGGCGCCCCGCCGGACGGGTGCGGGGGCGCAGGCGGACGTCGGGCAGCGCGGGCGCGGGGAGCGGACCGCCGTCGTACCCGACGACCTCGCCGTAGCGCCCGTCGCGTGCACCGTCGGCGTACCGGGTCCCGCCGTGGTTCGGCCCCTCGCCGCCGGTGACCACGAGCTGCGCCTGCCAGTCCGCGCGGGCGCGGGCGACGTCGTCGTGCGACCGGCCGACGAAGTTCCACCACATGACGATGTCCTCGCCGAAGGGCTCGCCGCCCACGAGCACGACCCGCGCCGGCGCGTCCGGCCCGGCCTCGACCGTGAGCGTCGCGCGCCCCGGCGCGACGTACCCGAGCGACGACGGCGGGACCTCGTCACCCTCCAGGTGCACCGCCCCGTCGTCCACGAGGAGGCCGTGCTCGAACGCCGGGTCGACGTCGAGCGTGACGCGCGCGCCGGCCTCCAGGTCGACCTGCGCCCCGACGAGCGGCGAGTACGTCGTCGCGGGCGAGCGCAGCTCCGCGCCCGCGACGCGCAGGCTCCCGACGAAGACCTGGACCCGGGCGCCGCCGACCGCGACCACCGGCAGGTCGGCGTGGTGCTCGAACGCCGGCGGGTCCGTCAGCCGGTCGCCCGGGAGCGCGACCCAGAGCTGGACCCCGTGCAGGACCGGCGGACGGACGCCGCGCGGCGACTCCTCCGAGTGGGAGATGCCACGGCCCGCGGTCATGAGGTTGAGCTCGCCCGGGCGGACCGTCTGGAGCGACCCCACGGCGTCCCGGTGCAGGATCTCCCCGGCGAAGAGCCACGTGACGGTCTGGAGGCCGGTGTGCGGGTGGGGCGGGACCTGCATGCCGTCGGTGCCGTCGCCGATCGCCGGCAGCGGGTCCGGACCGTAGTGGTCGAGGAAGCACCACGCGCCCACGAGCGAGCGCGCGCGCTGCGGGATCGTGCGCCGCACCCGCATGGCGCGCGTACCTCCGAGCGGGACGTCGCGGTGCTCGAGGATCTCCACCGTCGGCGCCGCGTCGGAGCCCTCACCGTGCGGGGTCCCCGCGGAGCAGACGCGCTCCTCGGGCCGGGTCTCGAGGTTGCTCATGGCACGAGCGTAGGCGCGGCGGGCGGACCCGGCCTACCGGCCCGCGGACGGGTCTTCGCGACCCGGGTCGCCCGCGGGAGAATGGCAACGAGGCCCCTCGGAGCAGGATTCCGAGGGGCCTCGCCGTGTCCGCGCGACCCCGGGGCGGTCGGGCCGGAGGCCCGTCGGGGCGCCGCTCGCGACGTGGCGGCCCGGCGCCCCCGCGCCAAGCCCGGAAGCCCCGGGCAGGCGTGCTGACGCCGATCGCGGTCGGCCTTCCGGGTCCGGTCGGAACCTGCGCCGTCGCGCGCAGCCCCGCAGCAGGGGGTCGCGGGTCGTCCACCGTTCTCCGGTCAGCCGTGCCCTGGCGTTCGCGCCGGGCCGTCGTGCGCTCCAGGCGGGGCCGGGAGACCCCTGCGTACTGCGTGCCGGAACACCGTCGTCCGTCTGCGCCCGTCCGGGCCGTTAGGCACGTTTGTAGTCCTCACCCGGGGGGCCTGCAAGAGTTCCCACCGATGTCATTTGGCCGGTCGCGAAGGCCACAGGTTCGTCCACAGGCGGCCCCGCGCCATTCCCACGGAACCCACAACCCTGTGGATGAAATCTGTGGACAGTTCGCCTGGCCGACACGGCCGGTTCGGCCGGGGTGCGCGCCTCGTGCGCACGCCCTCGGTCAGACCCAGAACTGCGTCGTCGGCGTCGCCGCCGGCGTGAGCCGCTCGTCGAGGTCGAGGTCCCGCACCACGAAGCCGCCGTCGTCCACGAGCGTCCCCGCGAGGCGCCCCTGGAGCATCGCCGCGAGCCGTGCGACGAGCACCCGGGCCCGCGAGCGCGCGATGACGTGCAGCCCCGACGGGCGCTCGACCTCGAGCTCGTACGGGTCCTGCGGGACCCAGGTGACGCGGTAGGCGTGCGGGCCGTGCTCGCGCCAGTCGAGGGCGCCGAGGGCGAGCGGCACCTGCGGCACGCGCTGCGCCGCCAGCCGGACGGCGCCGTCGTACGGGGTCTCCCCCGACAGCACGTACTCCGCGAGGCCGTCCGGGCGGGGGTGGACCGCGACGACGCGCGCGTTCGGGACCGTCGTGCGCAGGACGCCGAGCGCGTCGTCGGGGCCGAGGACCTGAGCGCTGTAGAGGGTGAGGTCGACCCCCGAGGCGGGGTCGGGCGTGAGCACCGTCCGGCCGTCCGCGACGACGGCGCCCCCGACGCGCCGCGCCGCCGCGACGGCCCAGCCCAGCACCTGGAGCTCGACGCCCTGGGGCAGCCCCGCCGCGAAGGCCCGCGCGAGACCGTCGCGGTCGTCGGCGAGCGGCACCGGCGCGCCGCGCGGCCCCGGGTCGTCGACGTGCAGCGCGAACGCCTCGGCGCTGCCGCCCGCGAGGTCGAGCGCCTGCGTCTGCGGCGGCGTGAGCGGAAAGGGTCCGACGACGCGCGCGCCCTCGGCGAGCCGGAGCTCGCCCGGGGTCATGACGCCGTCGGGCACCACGCCCCGGAACCGTGCGCCGACCATGGGGCGGGCCGCTCCCCCGCCACCCGGCGCCGTGGTCCACGCCGCGTCGGCGAACCAGGCGCGCGCGAGGGTCTCCACGGGCGTACGGGCCGCTCCGCGGGAACGAGGCACCGCGAGAAGGTGGGCTCGCGCGTGCGCGTCCGGCACGAGGCCGGCGACGGTGGCGTCCATGACCGGACCGTAGGGCGTCCGGAATGCCGGGATGTTACGCCCGTGTCACGACCGTGCATCTCCTGACGTGGCGCGGCCGGGTGCCGCGCCGCCGGGGTGCCGCGCGACCGGTCAGGCGCCGACGTCGTGCAGGTGGTGGACGACGTCGTGCACGAAGTACTGGCCGAGCGTGCGCACCGTGAACACGGACCCGTTCGACCGCCGCCCGCGGCGCTCCCACTGGTCGGGGACGAGCGCGTCGAAGCGGCCCGCGACCCGGTCGCCCGCGATCGCGAGCTCGCGCGCGACGACCGCCGGATCCTGGTGCGCGTAGTCCTCCTCGACGGCCGTCGCGTCCTGGTCCCAGTTCGCGAACTGCGGGTCGTCGCCCTCGACCATCGACTGCACGCGCACGTCGAACACGGAGAAGACGTCGCGCACGTGCGCCGCGTACTCGAGCACGGACCACGTCATGGCGTCGGGGCGGACGCGCACGTCCTCGCGGCCCAGCGCGGCGACGTAGCGCGGGACCGCGTCGCGCACCGCGACCCCCACGCGGTCGGGCGTCACCTCGGCCGCCACGAACCCGCACTCCGGGCACGGGCGCTCCATGACCCACGTCCAGTCCTTGGTGTCCGCGGGGACGGGCGGGAAGTCCGGGTCCGGGGCGGTGGCGGGGACGCCGTCGGGCGACGCGGTGGTGTCCATGGCGGCAGTGTGCCAGACGGCGGAACGTGCCCGAGGACGCCCGCTGGCGGCTGGTGGCGACTCCGCGGCGGCCCGACCGCGGCCCGAAGGAGCCGATTAGCGTTCTGACACGACCTCCCTATGATGTCAGCATGCCCAAGATCATCGGAGGGTCCCTCCACGAGCACCGCGCCCAGACCCGGCAGAAGCTCTTCGCGGCGCTCTCGACCCTCATGATGGACCGCGGCTTCGACGCCATCTCCCTCGCCGACATCGCCGCCGCCGCGGGGGTCGGCCGGACCGCGGTGTACAACCACTTCCCCGACAAGGAGGCGCTGCTCCTCGGCTTCATCACCCACGAGACGGAGCAGTACGTCGGGACGCTCGAGCGGGCGCTGGAGGACGTCGACGACCCGGTCGAGCAGCTTCGCACCTACATCCGCCAGCAGGCCCAGCTCAAGCGCATCTTCCACCTGGCCCCCGGCCCGGACCTGCGCACCGTGCTGTCGCGCACGACGCGCCAGCGGCTGCGCGAGCACGCCGAGCTCGTCGAGACGATCCTGCGCCGCATCGTGGCGTCGGGGATCGAGGTCGGGGAGTTCCCCGAGCAGGACATCGACACCACCGTGCAGCTCGTCAACGCGTGCCTCTCCGGCCGGCTCGTGCCCGACGACCCGGTCGCGCGCGAGCAGGCGATCGAGGCGACCGAAGCCTTCGTGCTGCGTGCCGTCGGGGCCGACGCGTCCACACCCGCGCTCACGCGCTGATCCGACCGCCCTCGCCGCTTCTCCCGCGAGCAGAAGCGGGGGAATGCACGTGATGCCCGCGGCAACCGTCCCCTAGCCTCGGGAGGTGCCGACCCTCCGCCGCCGCAGGCTCCCCGACGCCCCCGCCCGGGCGCGCGCCGGGCTCGGCGCACCGTTCCGGAACGTCTTCACGGCGAACCTCAGCTCCAGCCTGGGCGACGGCATCGCGCGCGTCGCGTCGCCGCTGCTCGCCGCTCGGCTCACCGACGACCCCTTCCTCGTGTCCGGCATCGCCGCCGTCTCGCTCCTGCCCTGGCTGTTCTTCGCGATCCCCGCCGGGGTGCTGCTCGACCGCATCGACCGCCGGCACGCGCTCGCGCTCGCGAACGGCGCGCGCACGCTCCTCGCCCTCGGGCTCGTCGCCCTGGCCGCGACGGGCACGCTGACGATCTGGTGGCTCTACGCCGTCGTCTTCCTCTACGGCGCGCTGGAGACCGTGTACGACGGCGCGATCCGCGCGGTGCTGCCCTCGATCGTGCGGCCCGCCGACCTCCCCCGCGCGAACTCGCGCATCGAGGCGGGCGAGATCACCGTCCAGAACTTCCTCTCCGCGCCGCTCACGTCGGCGCTGTTCGCGGTCGCCGTCGTCGTGCCGCTCGGGACGGGCGCCGCCGCCTATGCCGTCGCGGGGGCGCTCGCGCTGTTCCTGCCCGCCGTCGCCGCGGGCGAGCACCGCGCCGCGGCCGTCGAGGGGGCCGAGCCCGCCCCGCCCTGGTTCCGTCAGCTCGGGGATGGGTTCCGCTACCTGTGGGCGCACCCGACCCTGCGCCCGCTGTGGCTGCTCTCGATCGTCGTCGGGCTCTGCTTCTCCGCCGCGACCGCGACGATCGTGCTCTACGTCCTCGACGTGCTGGGCGTCCCCGAGGCCTGGTACGGGACGTTCCTGCTCGTCGGCGCGGCCGGGTCGCTCGTCGCAGCGGCCGTGGCGAACCCCGCCAAGGAGCGCTTCGGGACCGGCCCGACCATGGCCGTCGCGAACCTCGTCTCCACGGTCGTCCTCGTGCTCCTCGGGCTCGCCCCGCTCCTCCCGGGCTCGGGCGCCGCGGTCGCCGCCGGCGCTGCCCTGTTCGCGGTGAGCTCCGGGGCGGTCACGGTGTGGAACGTGCTCGTCATGTCGCTGCGCCAGGCGATGATCCCCGGCCGACTGCTCGGGCGCGTGCACGGCACCTGGCGGACGCTCCTGTGGGGGGTCATGCCGCTCGGGGCGTTCCTCGGCGGGCTCCTCGCCCGCGCGGACCTGGCGACGCCGCTCGTCGTCGGCGGCGGGCTGGGCACCCTGGTCGCCCTGCTGGGCTTCCGGTTCCTCGCCGGGCTCCCCGACCCGGAGGACGTGGACCAGATCCCGGACAGAGGATAGGCAAGCCTCACCTGAGTGGGTTACAGTTCCTGACGCATCGTCATGACAGGACGTCAGGACGAGCGCCCCGACCCGACGCGACCCGCAGGAGCCACCCGTGACTGCTCTCACCCACGACCTCGACCGCGCCGACGAGACCGTGCCGCTGTCCCAGCGCCTGCGCGAGGGCACGCGCCCCGAGCACGAGCAGGCCGAGAGCTCCGGCTTTGTCGAGCGGCTCATGTCCGGGCAGCTCGACGTCGCGGCGTACGCCGACCTCGCGGCGCAGCAGTGGGCCGTCTACGGCGCGCTCGAGGACGCGAGCGCCGCGATGCGCGCCGACGCCCAGGGCTCGACGCTCGTCTTCGACGAGCTCACGCGCACCCCCGAGATCGAGAAGGACCTCACGTTCCTCGTCGGCGCCGACTGGGCCGAGCGCATCACCGTCCACCCCGCGACCGAGCGCTACGTCGCGCGCCTGCGCGCGGTCGGCGCGTCGCTGCCCGCCTACGCCGCGCACGCGTACACCCGCTACCTCGGCGACCTCTCCGGCGGGCAGATCATCAAGCGCATGCTCGAGCGCCACTACGGGCTCTCGGGCGACGGCCTCGCGTTCTACACGTTCGTCGAGATCCCCAAGTCCAAGCCGTTCAAGGACGTCTACCGCGAGCGCCTCGACGGTCTCGTCCTGACCCCCGAGCAGCTCGACGAGACCGTCGCCGAGGCCAAGCACGCGTTCCGCCTCAACAGCGACCTCTTCGCCGACCTGGGCACCGCCCACCCCTGACGCTGAGGCAGAACCCTGGTTCTTGCCGACGGCGTGTGGTCGCCTTGGGTGGGCGGGATGGGTGGTGGTGCCGCGTCTACCATCCGCCGCTCGTTCCTCGCGGCTCCCGCCAGGCCCGCCACGACGCGGCACCACCACCCACCCTCACCGACGCCCTCTCACCCTGGCCTGTGCTCACGTGGGCAGCTCCGCCCGCGGAAACGGTGCTCTCCGTTGCGTGGGCCTCGAACTCAGGCCCGGAGGTCGTGAGGTGCGTTACTCGCGAGACGGTCGGGGATCGCCTTCAAGTCAGGTTAGGCTCGTCTTATCTGGGGCGGGCGACGGCCTCGCCGGGTCGCGCCCTCCCGCGCACCGCTTCCTGGAGACTCCCCATGCCTCACGCTGCCCGCTCCGCGCTGCACCTCGGCTCGACGACGAGCCGCTCGACGTCACCCTCGGGGCCGTCGGGCACCGCGCCCGGTCGAGCGCGGCGGACGGTGACGGCGCTGGTCGGGGCGGGGGCCGTCGTCGCGCTGGGGCTCGTGGCTGCGTGCTCACCGCTCCCCTACGAGCCGCCCGCGACGCCGTCGGCGGAGGCGAGGCAGGAGGCCGCGCCGGTCGAGGCGACGCCCACGGAGTCCGCCGACGAGACGACGGGCGCGCCGGCGTGCACGACGCTCGAGGAGTCGCGCGCCGCGGGCGGCGGGTCCGACGCCGACCCGGCGTCGTTCCCCACCGGACCGACGACGGCGACGTTCGCCGACGACGCGATCCACCCCGTCGCCGACGCACCGACCCCGCAGCTCCCTGTCACCGTCGAGTCGGTCGACGGGCGTCAGGTCGAGATCACCGACGTGAGCCGCATCATCCCGGTCGACCTCTACGGGACGCTGGGCGAGATCGTCTACAGCCTCGGCCTGGGCGACAACGTCGTGGGCCGCGACCTGCCGACGGGCTTCCCCGAGGCCGCGGACGTCCCCGTCGTCACGGGCGCGGGGCACGCGCTCGACGTCGAGGCGATCCTCGGGCTCGACCCGTCCGTCATCCTCACCGACGCGACGATCCTCACCGACGACGTGCGCGGCCAGCTCGAGAGCTCGGGCATCCCCGTCGTGTACTTCGACGAGGCACGCACGCTCGACGGCGTCGACGACCGGATCCGCGCCGTCGCGACCGCGCTGGGCGTGCCCGAGCAGGGCGAGACGCTCGTCGAGCGCACGGACCGCCAGATCTGCGCGGCGCTCGGCGCCGTCCCGCAGGACACCGGTTCGCCGCGCGTCGCGTTCCTCTACCTGCGCGGGGCGAACATCAAGATGCTGTTCGGGCCCGGCTCGGGCGCCGACGACCTGATCCAGGAGATCGGCGGCGAGGACGCCGGGACCGCGATCGGCCTCACGCAGCAGTACGCGCCCGTCACGAGCGAGGCGATCATCAGCGCCGCGCCGGACGCCTACCTCGTCATGACCGACGGGCTCGAGTCGATGGGCGGCCTCGACGCCATGATGGCGATCCCCGGCCTCGCGCAGACGCCTGCGGGCGAGGCCCGCCGCGTCGTCGACATGGACGGCTCGCGCCTCCTCACGTTCGGCCCCCGCACCGGGTCCACGATCGCGTCGCTCGTCGAGGCGTTCTACGGCGTGCCCGCGCCGGAGCTCCCGGCGTCGTGAGCGCGCCCACTACCCGCCCCCTCGGCACGCCCGGGGACGCGCCCGGTCCCGAGGGCGTCACCGCGACCGACGACGCCCTGCGCCCGGCCGGCCGACCCGCACGGGTGGGCCCCGCCGTCGGGCAGCAGCGCCGCCGGGCCGCCCGGTGGCTGATGGTCGGGCTGGGCGTGGCGCTCGCGGTGCTCACCGTCGTGTCCGGCATGACGGGCCAGGTGCCCGTGTCGCCCGCGGAGGTGCTCGGCTCGCTCGCGCACCACGTCGGGCTCGACTGGGGCCCGATGCCGTCGCACCCGCAGGGAGAGAACGCGCTGTGGGTCGTGCGGTTCCCGCGCGTCGTCCTGGCGATCGTCGTGGGCGCGGCGCTCGCATGCTCGGGCGCCCTCATGCAGGGCGTGTTCGGCAACCCGCTCGCCGAGCCCGGCGTCATCGGGGTCTCCTCGGGCGCGGCCGTGGGCGCGTGCGCGGTCATCGTCACCGCGGGCGCGCTCGTGCCCGGCACGTGGGTCGCCGCGGCGGCGTTCGCCGGCGGGCTCGTCACGACGTTCGTCGTCTACGCGCTCGCGCGCGCCGGCGGTCGCACCGAGGTCGTGACGCTCGTGCTCACCGGCATCGCGGTCAACGCGTTCGCGGGCGGGATGCTCGCGTTCTTCACGTTCGTGGCCGACCCGGCCGCGCGCGAGCAGATCGTCTTCTGGCAGCTCGGCTCGCTCGGCGGCGCGACGTGGCAGTCCGTCGCGGTCGTCCTGCCGATCGCCGCCGTCGGCGTCACCGGTGCGATGCTCGTGCGCCGCAAGATGGACCTGCTCGCGCTCGGCGAGCGCGCCGCGCAGCACCTCGGGGTCGACGTCGAGCGGCTGCGCCAGCTCGTCATCGTGCTCGTCGCGCTGCTCGTCTCCGCCGGGGTCGCCTTCACCGGGATCATCGCGTTCGTCGGGCTCGTCGTGCCGCACCTCGTGCGCATGGTGTGCGGGCCGAGCCACCGCACGCTCATCCCCGCCTCCGTGCTGGGCGGCGCCGTCGTGCTGCTCGCCGCGGACCTCCTCGCGCGCAGCGCCGTCGCGAACGTCGAGCTGCCGCTCGGCATGATCACGTCGCTCGTCGGCGGGCCGTTCTTCTTCTACCTGCTGCGCCGCACGCGCTCGCGCCAGGGAGGCTGGGCATGAGCGACCTGCGCCACGAGGGCTCCTCGTTCCTCGGCTCGCTGCGCACCGCCGTCACCGGTGCCCGACGACGGTCCCGCCTCCCCGGGCCCGTCGCCCCCGGCGACGTGGTCACCGCCGCGCACGGCGTGTCCCTCACGCTCGGCGAGGCACCGATCCTGCGCGACGTGTCGGTCGACGTCCGGGCGGGCGAGGTCCGCGCGCTGCTCGGGCCGAACGGGGCCGGGAAGTCGTCCCTGCTCGCCGTGCTCACGGGCGACCTGGTCCCCGGGGCCGGGGACGTCGTCGTCGACGGGCGCCCCCTGCGCGCCTGGACGCCGACCGAGCTCGCCCTGCGCCGGTCCGTCATGCTCCAGCAGGTCTCGCTGAGCTTCCCGTTCACCGCCGCGGACGTCGTGCGCATGGGCCGCTCGCCGTGGCGCGGCACGCCGTTCGAGGACGAGGAGGACGCGGCGGTCGCCGAGGCCCTGGCCGCGACCGACGTCGAGCACCTGGCCGACCGGCACTTCACGTCGCTGTCCGGCGGGGAGAAGGCGCGCGTCGCGCTGTCCCGCGTGCTCGCGCAGCGCACGACGCTCCTCATGCTCGACGAGCCGACCGCCGCGCTCGACCTCAAGCACCAGGAGCTCGTGCTCCAGCTCGCCCGGGCGCACGCCGCCGCCGGAGGCGCCGTGGTCGTCGTCGTGCACGACCTCTCGCTGGCCGCCGCGTACGCCGACCAGGTGACGGTCCTCGCCGGCGGGCGCGTCGTCGCCGACGGCGGCCCGCGCGACGTCCTCACCGCCGAGCTGCTGAGCCACGTCTACGACTACCCCGTCGAGGTGGTCGACCACCCCGGCGGCGGCGCGCCGATCGTCGTGCCGCGCCGCTGACGCCCGACGCCCTGGTCCCGTCAGCGGCGTGGCTGCTCGCCGGTCCGGTGCCGACGCGCGACCTCGCGGTCCGCATCGAGAAGGCTCCCTCGCGCAGGTGTCCGTTCGTCGTCGAGGATGACGACCGCGCACCGGTCTCCGGACCGGGGATCGAGGTGCCCGACCTTCGCCGCGTCGACGAACACCTCCGTCCCGTCATCGAGCGTGACGAAGACGCCCCACGGCACCCGACGACCGACCATCACCGCGTGCTCCTCGTGCACACGAACAGTCATCGGCGCTCCCTCTCCTTCATGCCGCCCGTCATACGGGTTTCCGAACGATTGACGACACGTGAGCGGAGCGGCGATCTCCTCAATAGTGCGGGAAACGGAATGATTGCGGAACAGCGATCGGGCCCGGGCCCGGCACCCGCGGTCTCCCTCGGCAGACCACGGTCCTACCTCGCGGCGGGGACTCCGCCCGGGAGCACCTCGTAGCGGTCGGGGGTGGCCGTGAACGACCCGCGCCCGCCGGTGATCGAGCGCAGGTCGAGGACGTAACGTGTGAGCTCCGCCTCGGGGACGAGCGCGTCGACGCGCACGCGGCCGTCGGGCAGGGAGTCGGTCGCGGTGATGTGCCCGCGGCGTGCGGAGAGGTCGCCCATGACGTCGCCCTGTGCGTCGGACGGGACGGTCACGGACACCGCGGAGACGGGTTCGAGCACGACGGTCCCCGCCGTCGCGAGCGCCTCGCGCACCCCGACCCCGCCCGCGGTGCGGAACGCCATGTCGGAGGAGTCGACGGAGTGCGCCTTGCCGTCGAGGACCTCGACGCGCAGGTCGACCACCGGGTAGCCGTGGGGTCCGCCGCCCTCCATCGCCTCGCGCGCGCCGCGCTCGACGGCCGGGAGGTACTGACGCGGCACCGACCCGCCGACGACGGAGCTGACGAACTCGAACCCCTCGCCGCGCGGGAGCGGCGACACGCGGAGCTGCACGACGGCGAACTGCCCGTGCCCGCCCGACTGCTTCTTCACCTTGCCCTCGACCTCGACGGCGCGCGTGATGGTCTCGCGGTACGCGACCTGGACGGGCCCGGTCGTGACGCGCACGCCGAACGAGCGTTCCAGCCGCTCGACCGCGACCGCGAGGTGGGTGTCACCGAGCCCGCCGAGCACGGCCTGCGACCCGGTGAGGTCGACGTGCAGCGTCGGGTCCTCCGCGCGCAGGCGGGTGAGCGCGGAGGACAGCTTGTCGTCGTCGGACTGGGACACGGGTCGCAGCGCGACCGCGTACACCGGGGCCCGCTCGGGGAGGTCACGCGCGGAGACGGGCGCTCGCCGCGCCCCCAGCAGCGTGCCGGTCGAGGCGGCCGAGAGCTTCGCGACGGCGGCCACGTCGCCCGCGACCACGCGGTCGACCGCGACGTGCTCGCGCCCGCGCAGCCGGAAGAGCCCGTGCACGCGGTCCTCCGCACCGGTCGCGGTGCTCACGAGGCGGTCGCCCGTCGCGACAGACCCCGAGAGCACCTTGAACACCGAGACCTGGCCCACGAACGGGTCGACGACCGTCCGGAAGACGTGCACGAGCGCGTCCCCCGTCGGGTCGGCCGCGACCTCCGTGGTCGCGCGCGCCGTCGGGGAGCCGTCGGCGCCGCCCGACCCCGCGCCGTCGGGCAGCGCGACGACCGCCGCCCGGTCCGCGGGCGACGGCCCGAGCTCGCACACGAGGTCGAGCACCCGGTCGACGCCGACGCCCGTCACCGCCGACGCGAGCAGCACCGGCACGGCCTCCCCCGTGAGCACCTCGTGCGCGAGCGTGCGCTCGAGGTCGGCCGCGCCGGGCTCGTCACCCGCGAGGTACGCCTCGAGCTGGTCGTCGTCGTGCGTGACGATCTCCTCCACGACCTCGTCGTGCAGCGCGTGCTCCTCGTCCCGGACGTCCGCGGGGACGTCCTCCTCGTGGGTGCGCCCGTCGCCGTCGTACTCCCGCGCGCGCTCGGTGAGGACGTCGGCCACGCCGTGCAGCGACTGCTCCTCGCCGAGCGGGAGCTCGAGCGGCACGAACGGCGCGTCGAGCGCGCCGCGCAGGGCGGCGAGCACGGTGCGGAAGCTCGCCCGCGCGCGGTCCTCCTGGGAGACGACGACGAGGCGGGGTATCCCCGCCTCGTCGCAGCGTCGCCAGACCTCCTCCGTGCCCGACTGGACCCCGTCGACGGCGCTCACCACCACGACCGCGAGGTCGGCCACCGCGAGCGCCGCGTCCACGGAGCCCGCGAAGTCCGGAGACCCGGGGGTGTCGAGCAGGGTGACCTGGTAGGTGCCGCCGTCGGGCGCGCGCCAGTCCAGGTGCGCGACGCCGAGGCTCACCGAGATGCCACGCGCGACCTCCTCGGGCTCGTGGTCGCAGACGGTCGTGCCCTCGGCGACGGAGCCGGCCCGCGGGATCGCGCCCGCGCGATGGAGGAACGCCTCCGCGAGCGTGGTCTTGCCCGAGCCGCTGTGCCCCACGAGGGCGACGTTGCGGGTCGTGGCCGGGCCGGTGGACGTCGACGTCGTGGCCATGGGTGCCTCCTGGCGGGCGGCGGGGCGCCGTGTCCCGCCAGGCTTCCAGGCTAGTGACGTCGCGGTGATCCCGCCCGGGCCGATGGTCCCGGGTCGGGATCCCCCGCGTCGACGCTCCTCAGAGGTTGCGCTCGACGTAGACGCGCAGGGCGTCGCGGACGAACGTCGCGCCCTCGACGCCGCCGTAGTTGAGCGCGAACCGCGGGTCCCCGACGTACATCTCGCCGAGGCCGAGCAGGTAGCCCCGCAGCGACCCGGGCTCGTGCCCCGGGTTCGCGGGCACGGTCTGGAGCCAGTCGACGTGGCGCCGCGCGAGCGCCTGCGCCTCGTCCGACGCCGGGTCGACGCCGGCCTCCGCCGCCGCCGTCCAGTCGCCGTTGAGCCGCTCGACGCGGTTCTTGAACGCCGACTTCTCCGCGTCGCTCAGGCCGCTCCACCAGGAGTGCCCGCGCGCGTACGCGTCCTTGCCCCAGCGGTCCTCGACCTCGGCCTGGTACTGCGTGTGGTCGAACCCGTCGAACATGTCGTCCGCCATGAGCTCGCCGCCTCCTTCCATCGTGGTGATCGTCCGTTCGACCGACGCGATCTGCCGCGCCAGCCGTTGCCGCTCCGCCCGCAGCCACTCGAGGTGGCCGCGCAGGGCCCGCACCTGGGCGTCGCGCTCGGCGGTGCCCGACGGCGGTCCGTCGCCCCCGGCGTCCGACGCGCCGTCGAGCGCCTCCTGGATCGCGGGGAGCCCGAGGCCGAGGTCGCGCAGGAGCAGGATCCGCTGGAGACGCACGAGCGCGTCCGCGTCGTAGTGGCGGTAGCCGTTGGACGCGACCCGGCTCGGGCGCAGCAGCCCTACCGCGTCGTAGTGACGCAGGGTGCGGCTCGTCGTGCCGGCGAGGCGCGCGACCTCCTGGATGGACCAGTCGGCCGTGCGCTCGCTCGTCGTTCCTGCGGGGTTCATCTGCCCGTCTCCTCCCCCGGACCCGGTGACTCGGTGGTCGCCTCGTGCGGCAACGACAACCACGCTAGAAGTTGACGCTACGTCAAGGTCAACACCTGTGGCGCGGACGCGGCGTCCGGCACGGCGGGGTGGGGCCGACGGGCGTACCGTCGAGAGAGAGCGCCCCGCGGGTGGACGCGCGACGAGCACGGAGGCCGCCATGGCCACGACGCAGCAGGTACGGCAGCACTACGCCGGGAAGGACCTCGCGGCCCGCCTCCTCGCCGCGGCGGGAGCCGGCGACGGACCGGTGACGGTCGACGCGCTCGCCCCGTACGACGAGCTGCACGCCGGGGGCGCGACGTCGACCGCCGCCCTCCTCGAACTCCTCGGGCTCGCGCCGGGCACCGCCCTGCTCGACGTCGGCAGCGGTCTCGGCGGACCGGCTCGCCTCGCCGCGCACCGGCACGGCTGCCGGGTCACCGGCGTGGACCTCAGCCCGGACTTCGTCGACGCCGCGCGCGAGCTCACCGTACGGACGGGGCTCGCCGACCTCGTGACGTTCGCGCTGGGCGACGGCGACCGGCTGCCCTGCGACGACGCGTCGAACGACCGCGCGATGCTCGTCCACGTCGGCATGAACGTGCCGGACAAGACGGCGCTCTTCACCGAGGTCCACCGCGTGGTGCGCCCCGGGAGCCCGTTCGGGCTCTTCGAGCAGATGCGGGTCGGGGCCGGCGACCTGCCCTTCCCGATGCCGTGGGCCGTCGACGCCGGGTCGTCGTTCGTCGAGACCCCGGACGACTACAGCCGCGCGCTGACTGCCGCCGGGTTCGACGTCCTGCGCGTCGAGGACCGGCGCGCGGAGCTCGCCGCCGGAGGAGGTCCCGGGCAGGACGGGCTCGTCGTCGTGTTCGGCCAGGAGTTCGTCACGCGGATCAGCAACAACGTCGCCGCGACGAGGGCGGGGCTGCTCGCACCCGTCCTCGTGGTCGCCCGCGCCTGACCAGCCCCCTCGCCGTCGTCGTGCTCTCGCGCGCCTGAGCACCGGCGCCGCCCTCGCGTCGGTCCGACTGCCGGCCCGGCCCTCCGCGCCGTCCGGGCAGGCGGCGGTCCGTCAGCCTGCCGGCGGTGCCCGGTGGAGCAGGACCGACGCGAGCTCGGCGGGCGTCCCGACGACCGCAGTCGCCCCCGCCGCGGCCAATTCGCCGGGGCGCGCGTAGCCCCACGCGACCCCGACGCACGGGACCCCGTGGACGGCGGCGCCGAGGACGTCGTGCTCGCGGTCGCCGACCATGACCACGCGCCGGGCGGGGTCGAGCGAGGCGAGCGCGTGCGCGACGACGTCGTCCTTGGTGCTGCGGGACCCGTCGAGCGTCGCGCCGAACACGCCGTCGAGCCCACGGTCGAGGTGCGCGTCGAGCCCGAAGTGCTCGACGATCTGCCGTGCCATCGGCTCCGGCTTCGACGTCGCGACGGCGAGGCGCAGCCCGGCGGCGCGCAGCGCCGTCAGGCACTCGGGGATGCCGGGGTAGACCGCGTTGTCGAGGAGGTTCCCGGCCGTGTACACGTCGCGGTAGGCAGCCACGGCGTCGGCCACGCGGTCGACCGGCACGCCGTGCGCAGCGAACGACTCCCCGAGCGGCGGACCGACGAAGCCGCGGAGCACCGGCTCGGCGGGGACCGGGAGCCGCAGCACGCCGTACGCGTGCCGCACGGACGCGAGGATCCCGGGCGCCGAGTCGGTGAGCGTGCCGTCGAGGTCGAGCAGGACGAGGTCGTCGCGCGCGCTCATCCGGCCGACGCCGCGTCGCCGGCGGGCCCCGACGTGCCGTGATCCTCAGGACCGCGGCCGGGGGCTCCGGAGGCGCCAGGCGCCGTCGGCGCGGTGCCACGCCCGACGAGGAACCCGACCGCGCCGCCGACGAGCAGGGCGCCCGCGCCCGCGAGGAACGCCGCGCGCCCGACCCCGAAGGCGCCGGACGGGACGAACGCCGTGCCGGAGACGGGGGCGTACGCGAACCACCCGAACGACGCGGGGCGGCTCGCCACCCAGGAGGCGGCGACCAGGAGCGCGACGCCGACCAGGAGGAGCAGCGCGAGGACGACGGTCGCGACGCGCGGGCGGCGCGGCGGGGGAACGGAAGAGGGCTGCTCGGGAGCGGTCACGCGGCCCATCGTCCCGGGCCCGAGGTGCCGACAGCAACCGCCGACCC
Source organism: Cellulosimicrobium sp. E-16 (assembly GCF_049913115.1). Classification (NCBI taxonomy): domain Bacteria; kingdom Bacillati; phylum Actinomycetota; class Actinomycetes; order Micrococcales; family Promicromonosporaceae; genus Cellulosimicrobium; species Cellulosimicrobium sp. E-16. Next base: position 538,493 of record NZ_CP183974.1, on the reverse strand, counting down.
GGCACACCGCTGAGTGCATGAAATAGTCGCGTCAGGACCCGCCGACCGCGACTATTTCATGCACTCAGCGGCGTGGTGGCCGGGGCTATTCGCCGACGGTTCCGTCGATCGCCTCGCGGAGCAGGTCGGCGTGGCCGTTGTGGCGGGCGTACTCCTCGATCATGTGGACGAGGATCCAGCGCAGGTTCCAGCGCTCGCCCGTGTGTCGGTCGGGCCGGGCGCTCAGGCGGTCCAGTCCACCGTCGGCGAGCGCGGCGTCGAGGATCGCGTCCGACGCCGCGACGGCGCGGTCGAACAGCATGCGCAGCTCCGCCGGGGAGTCGCCCGCGGCGGACGTCCAGTCCCAGTCCCGGTCGTCGGCCCAGTCGGCGGTGTCGAACGGCGCGATGAGCGGCTCGTCGAGCACCACCTGCGAGAACCACTGGGACTCGACGAACGCGAGATGCTTGAGCAGACCGCCGAGCGTCATCGACGACGGCCGGAGCCGGTGCGCGAGCTCGGACGCGTCGAGCCCCGACGTCTTCCACCGCAGCGTGTCACGGTGGAAGTCGAGGAAGCCGCGCAGCGTGGTCACCTCGTCGGCGGCGACGGGTGGGTCGGTGCGGTGGTCGGTCACGGCGTCACCCTAGCGGCGACACCGCCACGAGCAGGATCATCGCCGCGGCGGTCGACCGCTGAGCTCCCCCTCCCAGACGAGCCACTTGCGCCGCACCGCCGCCTCGACGTCGACGCCCTGGGAACGCGCGAGCAGCAGCAGGTGCGCCAGGACGTCGGCGACCTCGTCCGCGAGGGGCGAGGCTCCGCCGTCGGGCACGGCAGCCCCGTCAGCGGCCGCCGCCCGGGCCGGCGACACGTCCTCGCGCGGGCGGGTGCGCCCGGTCGCGACGAGGAACGCCTGGGTGAGCTCCCCCACCTCCTCGGCGAGCTTGAGCATGAACCAGTCAGGGTCGCGCTCGACGGCGAACTTGCGCGCGTAGAGCGCGGAGACCGCCTCGACGCGCTCCGTGAGGTCATCGAGGGTGAGGGGCGCGTCGTCGTCCATCGCGCCAGTGAACCACCGGACCCCTCCGACCGTTCGGCACCCCGGTCCACGTTCGGCAGCACGAGGTGCCGATCCGCGCGGGACGTGCCGAACCGCGGCTCTACCGCACGACGAGCGCGACGGCGAGCAGCAGCACCGTCGCGACGATCTCCCCGATCCCGACGGCCTTCGGGCTCAGGGGCCGGCCCGGCAGCACCGCGGCGCGCACCGTCGCTGCGGCGAGGAACGCCGTCGCCCACCACCACGTGGGGTCGTGCACGACGGCGAGCACCCCCGCCGCGACGGTGACCCCCGCGTGGTACCCGACCGACGCGACGACGTACGACCGCACGCCGCGCTCGCGGATCATCGTCTTGACGTAGAGCACCGTGCCGAACAGGTAGCCGAGCAGGAGCGCGGCGACGAGCCAGACCTCCGCGGGGACTGCCAGCACTGGCGAGCCCGGGGCCCGGCACGCGGCGTACGCGACGACCGTCATGAGCGAGGCCGCCACCGTCATCGCGCCGCCCGCCGCGACGGACCGCTCGGTGCGCTGCGCCGACGCCCACAGGCCGAGCGCGAGGAACGGGACGAACGCGGGAGCCCAGAGCGCGAGCGCCGGGTCGAGCACGAGCACGACGAGCCCGAGCGTCACGGCGACCACGGCGTAGGTGAGCATCGGGCGGCGGTAGCGCGGCCGACGCCTGGACTTGAGCCACAGCCCGGCGGCGAAGTAGGCGAGGTAGCCGACGAGCCACAGCGCACCGAGCGCGACGGTCACCGGCCGGAACCCGGCGTCCTGCACCCCCCGGACCGTTCCGACGACGAACGGCAGGAGCAGCATCGGCCACGCGCCGTGCTGGTTCGGCACCCAGCCGGGGGGACGTCGGGACACGACCCGACGCTAGCGCCGCGACGCACGGCCCCGACCGCGAGAAATCCCCGTCGCGCCGGGCCGCAGGACCTGCCCCGACAGGACCAAGGTCCCGACCTGTCCCGCGGTCGCCGCCACGCCGGGGATCCGCGTCGCACGCGGTGGTCGGACTAGATATGGTGGCGCAGCCGTGATCCAGACCCCACATGTTGGGGTGCGGTCCGTCACGCAACCCCTGCGAGACGGAGACGAGAACTCGGTGGGCAGAGGGGACGAGCGATGACCACCATCGAGCTCGACCAGGCAGCACCGCGCAGCACGACCGCCACGCTGGAGGTCCTCAAGCGCGACGGCCGTCGACGGCCGTTCGACGACGGCCGCATCCGCGCCGCCGTGACGAAGGCGTTCGCGGAGGTGCACGGCGACCTCACCGCCGCGCACCGGAGCCGCGTCGACGAGGTCGTGGACCGCGTCGACGAGGAGATCGCCGCGCGGTTCGTCGGGACGGTCAAGATCTACGAGATCCAGGGCGTCGTCGAGCACGTGCTGCTCGAGTCGCACGAGTACGACGTCGCCCGCGCCTACATCGACTACCGCGTCCAGCGCGACTTCGCGCGCAGCCGCGCGACCGACCTCAACCACTCGATCGTGCGGCTGCTGGACAAGGACTCCACGGTCGTCAACGAGAACGCGAACAAGGACAGCGACGTCTTCAACACCCAGCGCGACCTCACGGCCGGGACCGTGGGCAAGGCGATCGGGCTGCGGATGCTGCCGCCGCACGTAGCGAACGCGCACCAGAAGGGCGACCTGCACTACCACGACCTCGACTACCACCCCTACGCGCCCATGACGAACTGCTGCCTCATCGACTTCCGCTCGATGCTGGAGCACGGGTTCCGGATCGGGAACGCGCAGGTGGAGCCGCCCCGCTCGATCCAGACCGCGACGGCGCAGATCAGCCAGATCATCGCGAACGTGTCCTCCAGCCAGTACGGCGGGTGCTCGGTCAACCGCATCGACGAGCTGCTCGCCCCGTACGCCGAGCGCAACCTGGAGAAGCACCTCGCGGACGCGCGCCGCTGGATCGCCGACGAGTCCGCGCACGAGGACTACGCGCGCGAGAAGACGCGCAAGGACATCTACGACGCGATGCAGTCGTTGGAGTACGAGATCAACACCCTGTTCACCTCGAACGGGCAGACGCCGTTCACGTCGGTCGGGTTCGGGCTCGGCACGGGCTGGCTGGAGCGCGAGATCCAGCGCGCGATCCTCCAGATCCGCATCCGCGGGCTCGGCAGCGAAGGCCGGACGGCGATCTTCCCCAAGCTCATCTTCACGCTGCGCCGCGGCGTGAACCTCGACCCCGGCGACCCCAACCACGACCTCAAGCTGCTCGCCGTCGAGTGCTCGACGAAGCGCATGTACCCGGACGTGCTGTCGTACGACAAGATCGTCGAGCTCACGGGGTCGTTCAAGGTTCCGATGGGCTGCCGGTCGTTCCTCCAGGGCTGGCAGGACGAGCACGGCGAGGACGTCTCCGAGGGCCGCATGAACCTCGGGGTCGTGACGCTCAATCTGCCGCGGATCGCGCTCGAGGCCGACGGCGACCTCGACACGTTCTGGCGCCTGCTCGACGAGCGCCTGGAGACCGTGCACGACGCGCTCGTCTTCCGCATCGAGCGCTGCAAGGAGGCGACGCCGGGCAACGCGCCGATCCTCTACGTGCACGGCGCGTTCGGGGAGCGCCTCGCGCCGGACGACGACGTCGACCGGCTGTTCCGCGACGGCCGCGCCACGGTCTCGCTCGGGTACATCGGGCTCTACGAGGTCGCGGCCGCGTTCTACGGCGGCGCGTGGGAGCACGACCCGCGGGCCAAGGAGCTCACGCTCGACGTCCTGCGGTCCCTGCACGCGCACGCCGCGGGCTGGACGGCGCGGACCGGGTACCGCATCAGCGTCTACGCGACGCCGAGCGAGAGCCTCACCGACCGGTTCTGCCGCCTCGACCGCGAGCGGTTCGGCGCGGTGCCCGACATCACGGACAAGGACTACTACACGAACAGCTTCCACTACGACGTCCGCAAGAACCCGACGCCGTTCGAGAAGCTCGACTTCGAGCAGGAGTACGCGCGGTACACGTCCGGCGGGTTCATCCACTACTGCGAGTACCCCGTGCTCCAGCAGAACCCGAAGGCGCTGGAGGCGGTCTGGGACTACGCGTACGACCGCGTGGGCTACCTCGGCACGAACACGCCCATCGACCGCTGCTACGCGTGCGGGTTCACGGGCGACTTCGACCCCACCGCGCGAGGCTTCGCGTGCCCGTCGTGCGGCAACGCCGACCCCCGCACGTGCGACGTCGTCAAGCGCACGTGCGGGTACCTCGGCAACCCGCAGCAGCGCCCCATGGTGCACGGTCGCCACGCGGAGATCTCCGCGCGGGTGAAGCACCTGCCCGACGGCGCAGCGTCGGCGTGACCGTGGCACGCACCCCCGGCCCTGGCTGGCGCTCGGACCGCGTCAGCCAGGGGTACGTCGCGGACTACAAGCCGTTCGTCATGGTCGACGGCGAGGGTGTGCGCTGCTCGCTGTACGTGAGCGGGTGCTTGTTCGCGTGCGAGGGCTGCTTCAACGAGGCCGCATGGAGCTTCCGCTACGGGCGCTCCTACGACGACGCCCTGGAGGACCTCGTCCTCGCCGACCTGGCGCACCCCGCCGTGCAGGGCCTGTCCCTGCTCGGCGGGGAGCCGTTCCTCAACACGGGCGTGTGCATGCGCCTCGTGCGCCGGCTGCGCGCCGAGCACGGCGACCGCAAGGACGTGTGGTGCTGGACGGGCTACACCCTGGAGGAGCTGCGCGCGGGGACGGCGGACCAGCGCGCGCTGCTCGCCGAGGTCGACGTGCTGGTCGACGGCCGGTTCGAGCTCGCACGCCGCGACCTCACGCTCGCGTTCCGCGGCAGCACCAACCAGCGCGTCCTCGACGCGCGGGCGTCCCTCGCCACAGGTCGCGCCATCCCCTGGCAACGCCTTCGCGAGATACGGCCGTCGAGCACGCGGAGCGGGCGGTCATCCTGACCTAGACAGGCATAAGCATCCGTCGCTATGCTCAACCCATCACGATCAGCCCGTTGCCGAAAGGCAGCGGGCTGATTTTCTTTCGCCGGCTGGGGGGTCATGGGCGACTACACGAAGACGTGGCTCTCGATCGACGAGCAAGCCACCAAGCTCGCCGACCGCGGGATCGACATCGAACCGCGCGAGCGCACCCTCGGCCTCTTGCGAGGGATCGGCTACTACCGCCTCACGGGATACCTCTACCCCTTTCGCGACTCCGAGGAGCTTACGGACGAGGCAGACGGCAGGGTACGGGTCAAAGTACTGAGCGAGTATCGTCCAGGGGCCTCGACACCGCACATCGCACGAGTCATCGACTTCGATCGGCGCTTACGGCTGCACGTCTTGGACGGCGTCGAACGCATCGAAGTCGCCGTACGGATGCGGATCGGCTACGTGCTCGGACGACGGTCCCCTCTCGCGCACCTCGACCCCGACAGCTTCCTCCCGGCTTTCAACACCGCACAGATCGACGACACGACCGGCTGGCGGACCCAGCCGAGCAAGCACACCGAGTGGCTCCGCCGCGTCGGCGAACGACGCAACGGATCGGACGAAGCTTTCGTCGCCCACTTCCGGGAGAAGTACGACGGCCAGATGCCGATCTGGGCGCTTACGGAGATTCTCGAGCTCGGCCACCTCTCCCGCCTGTACCAGGGCCTCCACGAGCAGGACGCGCTGGAGATCGCCACCGCCTTCGGAGTCCCGACCAAGCGCCTCATGGCGAGCTGGCTCGCGAGCGTGAACTACGTCCGCAACGTCGCTGCACACCACGCACGCCTCTTCAACCGCAAGCTGCAGAACGCGCCGAGCCGTCCGAAAGTGGGCAAGGTGCCCCTTCTGGATCACCTCCGCGCCGAAGACACCGCCAAGTCGAACTTCGGCGTGTACAACGCCCTCGCGGTCATTGCCTACCTTCTGCGGTCGATCGGTGACGACGCCACGTGGCGTCGGGGTCTCGTCGAACTTCTCGAGTCGTTCCCCTCCGCACCCGGCCTGACCATCGCCGCGGTCGGAGCACCCCAGGGCTGGGCGAGCCAGTCGTTGTGGAGTGATTCGCCGGACCCGATCTCGGTCTAGCCCACGCACGGTCGCCGGAGCGCGTGTCGGAACGGTTCTCCGCGACCCAGTCGAGCAGCTCCGGCTCGAGGCCGGCGGGCCATCTGACCCACGCCGACTGCGCCCGCACGGCGTAGCGCGCGCCCAGCTCGACGGCGTCTAACGCGCCACCCAGTCCCCTGCACCGTCCGGGCGTCGCTCACGTGTGGCCTCCTGCCCCGTGGTCCACCCGGACCGAGCCGGGCCTCTGCGAGCGCACGACCGCCCCCGGAGCACTCCCGGACGAACGCCCGCAGGCGGCCACGACGTCCGCCCGACCCGGGACGAACGTCCCGCCCGTGCTGTGGGTATGGAATAGGCCTGGTTTTGCGGCGAGAACTGGGCCCATTCCATGCCCACAGCGAGGCCGGGTGTCCCGTCAGACGGTCTTGCGGGTGCGGCGGATACCGACCCACAACCCGACGACGCACGTCACCGCCGCGGCGACGAAGCCCCACAGCACGTCGGTGTCCGCGAACGACCCGGCGAGCAGCGCGCGCTCCGCGTCCACGATGTAGGTCAGCGGGTTGAACAGCGCCGCCGTGCGCATCCACGCCGGGCCGGCCTCGAGCGGCAGCATCATCCCGGAGAGGATGAGCAGCGGGAACAGCAGCGACTGCTGCACGCCCCAGAACAGCCACTCGCGGTTCTTCGCGGCGAGCGCGAGCGCGATCGACAGCGCGCCCACCCCGATGCCGAACAGCCCGAGCAGCAGGAGGCCGACGAGCAGGTGCAGCGGGTAGAGGGTGAACCCGAACGGGACGCAGACGAGCGCGATGAGCAGGCCCTGCACGACGAGCGGCGCGAACTCCTTGAGCGAGCGGCCCACGAGGATCGCGGAGCGATCGAGCGGCGTCGCGAGGACGCGCTCGTACGAGCCGGTCATCATCTCGTAGAGCAGGTTCGAACCGCTCATCGAGGTGCCGAACAGCGAGATCATGACGATCACGCCGGGGACGAACCACTGCAGGGTCTCCGCGGTCGACCCGCCACCCCCGCCCCCGAACCCGCCGACCGCGCCCGTGAGCAGCGGCCCGAACAGCCCGAGGAAGATGAGCGGCTGGAGCAGCGAGAAGATCAGCGTGAACGGGTCGCGCAGGACGAGCAGGATCTCGCGCGTGAAGACGGCCCAGGTGTCGGCGAAGAACTTCGCGACCCCGGTCCGCATGACCGCGTCGGCGCCGGAGGTCGTTCGGCTCGCCGACGTCGAGAGGTCGGTGCGCGTGCTCATGCGGCCTCCTCTCGCAGGCTGCGCCCGGTGAGGTTGAGGAACACGTCGTCGAGGCTCGCCTGCTTGAGCTCGGCGGAGCGCACGGCCAGGCCGCCGACGCGCAGCGCCTCGATGGCCTCGGGCAGCCGGTCGGCGCCGTGGGTCGTGGAGATCCGGACGGACACGACGCCGTCGGCGCCGCTCGTGGTCTCGACCGCGCCCACGTCCTCGGCGAGGGACGCGCGGACGCGGCCGACGACGTCGGGCACCGCGCCCGACCCCTCGCCCGTGGCTCCGCCGGCGAGGCTGCTCCCGCCCGCCGCGGGGACCACCGCGAGCGTGATGACGTCGTCCGCGTGGCTGTGCTTGAGCGCGTCCGGCGTGGCGTCGGCGATGATCTCGCCGTGGTCGATGACGACGACGCGCTCGGCCATGCTGTCGGCCTCGTCGAGGTAGTGCGTGGTGAGCACGATCGTCATGCCGTACCGCTCGCGCATCGCGGCGATGTGCTCCCACAGGTTGGCGCGCGCGTGCGGGTCGAGGCCCGTCGTCGGCTCGTCGAGGAACAGCAGCGGCGGGTGGTTCATGAGCCCGAGGGCGACGTCGAGGCGCCGCCGCTGCCCGCCGGACAACGACTGCACCGTGCGCTTCTCGAGCCCGCCGAGGTCGAGCGCCTCGAGGAGGTCGGCCGCGCGCCGGGTGTACTCGCTGGGCGGCAGACCGTAGAAGCGGCCCTGGTTGTGCAGCTCGTCGAGCACCCGGTAGGAGTACCCGCCGCCGTTGCCCTGGCCGATGAAGCCGATGCGGGAGCGGACGTGGGCCGGGTGCTTCGAGACGTCGTAGCCGGCGACCTCCGCGGTCCCGGCGGTCGGTTCGAGGAGGCTCGTCAGCATCCTCAGGGTCGTGGACTTGCCGGCCCCGTTCGGGCCGAGGAAGGCGACGAGCTCGCCCTCGCGGACGTCGATGTCGACGCCCTTGACGGCCTCGACGGTCTCTTTCTTGCGGTAGAAGGTCTTGGTCAGGCCACGGGCTCGGATCACCGGAGCCACCCTTTCGTACGCCGTACCGAAATTGACGATCCACGTTAGCATACGGTGTACGGGAAGAGGCAAGCCTTGGTCCCGCCTGGCTTGTCCGGGCGGGACGCGACCGAAGTCGGGGAGGATACGCACGTGACGACCGACCGCACCGACGAGCGCGACGGCAACCACGCGCCGTCGGGCACCCCGCAGACCCCGCCCGCGACCCCGGAGCCGGAGGAGCCCGAGCGCCCGCGCGGCGTGGTCGCGGCCGCGGACGCCGGGGTGGCCTCCGCCGTGCAGGCCGCCGAGCACGCGCGGGCCCAGTTCACCGAGGTCGTCCGCACGCCGGAGATCACGCGTCGCCTCGCGCTCCTGTGGGACCCGCCTGCCCCCGCGACGCGCGGGCGCAAGCCGCGCCTCACGCTCGACGACGTCGTGCAGGCCGGGATCGCCGTCGCGCAGGAGGGTGGCCTCGACGCGCTCTCCATGCGTCGCGTCGCGACCGAGCTCGGCGTCGGCGCGATGTCGCTGTACACATACGTCCCCGGCCGCACCGAGCTCGTCGACCTCATGGTCGACCGCGCCTACGCCGAGCTCGACCTCCCCGTCGCGGGAGCGCCGTGGCGGCCCGCGCTCGCGCAGTACGCGCACGAGCTGTGGAACCTCTACCTGCGCCACCCGTGGATCCTCCAGACCAACATGTGGCGCGCCCCGCTCGCGCCCCACGTGCTCGACGCCCAGGAGGCGGGCCTGCGCACGATCGTCGACACCGGCCTCTCGGAGCTCCAGGTCGTCGACACGCTCGGCCTCGTCGACAACTACGTCCAGGGCCTCGCGCGCGCGACGGTCGCCGAGCGCACCGAGCGCGACGCGACCGGCGTCGGCAACGACGAGTACTGGACGACGCTCGGCAGCTTCTGGGAGGACTGGTTCGACGTCGAGCGCTACCCCGTCATGACGCGCGTCTACGTCGCGGGCGGGTTCGACGCCCCGCAGGGCCCCTTCGACGCGAGCCTCGACCGCCTCCTCGACGCCGTCGAGATGGCGATCGACCGCGCGAGCGCCGGACCGACCGAGTAGAACCCGACCGGACGGCGGTCCCGGCTGACGCGCGGACGTCACCCCTGGCAGGATCGACCCATGGATCCCCGCGCCGGCACGCCCGCCCAGCCCAGCGACCTCATCGACGTCGACGCCGTGGTCGGCGCCTACTACGACCTCGCCCCCGACGTGGACGACCCGGCGCAGAAGGTCGTGTTCGGCACGTCGGGCCACCGGGGGTCGAGCCTGGACCACGCGTTCAACGAGGCGCACATCATCGCGATCACCGCAGCGATCGTCGAGTACCGGCGCTCGCAGGGCACCGACGGCCCGCTGTTCATCGGCCGCGACACCCACGCGCTGTCGCTCCCGGCGTGGCAGACCGCGCTCGAGGTCCTCGTCGCCGCAGGCGTCCAGACGTACGTCGACGCGCGCGACTCGTTCACCCCGACCCCCGCCGTCTCGCAGTCGATCCTCCTGCACAACGAGGCGACGACCGTCGACGGCGTCCGCACCACGGGCCCGGGCCTCGCGGACGGCATCGTCGTCACGCCGTCGCACAACCCCCCGCGCGACGGCGGCTTCAAGTACAACCCGCCGCACGGCGGCCCCGCCGGGTCCGAGGCGACCGGCTGGATCGCGGACCGCGCGAACGAGATCCTGCGCGGCGGCGTCGCGAGCGTGCGCCGCGTGCCGCTCACCCAGGCGCTCACCTCCGAGCACGTGCACAAGCACGACTTCCTCACCACGTACGTCGACGACCTCGCGAACGTCCTCGACCTCGACGCCATCCGCGACTCCGGCGTGCGCATCGGCGCCGACCCGCTGGGCGGTGCGTCGGTCGAGTACTGGGGCGAGATCGGAGAGCGCTACGGGCTCGACCTCACGGTCGTCAACCCGCAGGTCGACCCGCGCTGGGCGTTCATGACGCTCGACTGGGACGGCAAGATCCGCATGGACTGCTCGTCGCCGTACGCCATGGCGTCGCTCGTCGCCGGGATGACGGGCGACTCCGGCGACGCCGAGGGCGGCGCGCCGTTCGACGTCGCGACCGGGAACGACGCCGACTCCGATCGCCATGGGATCGTCACGCCCGACGCCGGGCTCATGAACCCCAACCACTACCTCGCCGTCGCGATCCAGTACCTCTACGGCGGCGCGCGCGAGGGCTGGCGTGACGACGCGGCGATCGGCAAGACGCTCGTGTCCTCCGCGCTCGTCGACCGGGTCGCGGGCGGCCTGGGCCGCCGGCTCGTCGAGGTGCCCGTCGGGTTCAAGTGGTTCGTGCCGGGCCTGCTCGACGGGACCGTCGGGTTCGGCGGCGAGGAGTCCGCCGGGGCCTCGTTCCTGCGCAAGGACGGCCGCGTCTGGTCCACCGACAAGGACGGCCTGCTGCTCGCGCTGCTCGCCTCCGAGATCATCGCGACGACGGGCCGCACCCCCTCCGAGCACCACCGCGACCTCGTGGAGCGCTACGGCGAGTCCTGGTACGCGCGCGTCGACGCGCCCGCGACGCTCGAGGAGAAGGCGACGCTCGGCAAGCTCTCGCCCGAGCAGGTCACGGCGACCGAGCTCGCGGGCGAGCCGATCACCGCGAAGCTCACCGACGCGCCTGGCAACGACGCTCCGATCGGCGGGCTCAAGGTGACGACCGAGAACGCGTGGTTCGCGGCCCGGCCGTCGGGCACGGAGAACGTCTACAAGATCTACGCCGAGTCGTTCGTCTCCGCCGAGCACCTGACCCAGGTCCAGGCCGAGGCGAAGGACGTCGTCTCCGCGGCCCTCGGGAGCTGATCGTCCCGAAGTTCTACCTCGCGCGACGGCGCTCGCGATCGTCCCACGTGTCCGTCGCGACGCGCTGGGCGTCGCGGAGCGCGCGGGCCGGGTCCACGCCCTTGGGACAGACCTGCGTGCACGCCCCGACCTGGATGCACGGCCAGGCGCCGAACTCGGTGTCGAGGACGTCGGCGCGGTCGAGCTCGCCCGCGTCGCGCGAGTCCTCGTCCCAGCGGCGCGCCGTCGCGACGACGGCCGGGCCGAGGAAGTCCGGCGCGACGTCGAGCTGCGGGCACGCCGCGTAGCAGAGCATGCAGTCGATGCACTCGGCGAAGCCTTTGAAGGCGGCAAGCTCGCCCGGCGTCTGCCGGTGGCCCGACGCCGGTCCGTGCGCCCGCAGCGCGTCGTCACCGTCCGCCGGCGGGTCCGCGACGTGGTCGTCGGCACCCGACACGGCCACGGGCGCGGGCGCGTCCGCGAGCGGGAGCCGCGTCGCGCCGTCGGGCACGAGCCACGGCTGCACCGTGGCGAGCTTGCCGAGGAAGGTGTCGGTGTCGACGACGAGGTCGCGGAGCACCTCGGCGTGCGCGAGCGGCTCGACGACGAGGCCGGACGTGCGGTAGCCGCGCACGAACGTCTCGCACCCGAGCACCGGGCGGCCGTTGACCATGACGCCGCAGCTGCCGCAGACCGCCATCTTGCACGACCACCGGAACGTGAGCGTGGGGTCCGCGTGGTCCTTGACCCACTGGAGCGCGTCGAGCACCGAGGTGCGGTCGTCGTAGGGGACGTCGAACACGTCGCGCCGACCGGTGTCCGTGCCGTCGGGCGACGTGCGCGCGACCTCCAGCCGCACCGTCTGCCCAGCCTCGCTCGGCGTCGCGTCGCTCATGCGCCCTCCCCGCTCCCCGCCGAGAACGACGTTCCTGTCGTTGTCGAGCCCCTTCCGACAGCAGCCTCGTGCCCGGCGGTTCCGACACCCACCGGGACGTGCTCGACCTCCAGCGCGCCGTCCGCACCCAGCCGGACCTCCGAGTGGCGCGCCGCCGGCTCCCGCTCCGGGAAGTCCAGCCGCTGGTGCGCGCCGCGCGACTCCTCGCGCGCGAGCGCGGCGGCGACGGTCGCGTGCGCGACGAGCAGCGTCGCCCCGAGCTCGACGGTCGTCGCCCAGTCGGTGTTGAGCACCGCGCTCGTGTCGGCGACGCGCACGTCGTCGTACCGGGCGCGCAGGTCCTCCACCGCCGCGAGCGCCCGCCGCAGGCCGTCGGCGTCGCGGTAGATCCCGGCGTCGGCGTCGAGCACGCGCCCGAGCTCGGCCCGGATCGCGGCGGGCGGCTCGGCCCCCCGACCGCGCATCGCGAGGTAGCCGTCGACGATCTCGGCGGCGCGGTCGACGACCGCACCGTCCGCCGACGCGGGACCGACGCCGGCCCCCGCGCCCGCCGCCCCGCCGTCGACCCCGGGGTGCCCGGCAGCGCGTGACCACGCGAGCGCGGCCTCGCCCGCCGCACGCCCCACGACCAGGGTCTCGACGAGCGAGTTGGACCCGAGCCGGTTGGCGCCGTGCAGGCCGGTGGACGCGCACTCCCCCGCGGCGAACAGCCCCGCGACGCCGGTCGCTCCCCGCGCGTCGGTGCGGATGCCGCCCATCGTGTAGTGCGCCGTCGGGCGGACGGGCACGGGCTCGGCGGCCGGGTCGACGCCCGCGAACTGCTTGGCGAGCCCGGTCACGAGGGGGAGCCGCTCGGCGAGCCGCTCCTTGCTGAGGTGCCGCAGGTCGAGCAGCACGACGCCGCCGTCGGGCGTGGGGATCGTGCGCCCGTCGCGGTCGGCGTGCCAGAACGCCTGCGACAGCCGGTCGCGCGGCCCGAGCTCCATGGTGCGCGGCACGGGCGCCCCGACCGGCGTCTCCGGGCCGAGCCCGTAGTCGGCGAGGTAGCGGCGCCCTTCGGCGTCGAGCAGCACCCCGCCCTCGCCGCGCGCGGCCTCGGTGAGCAGGATGCCGCTCCCGGGCAGGCCGGTCGGGTGGAACTGGAGGAACTCCATGTCGCGCAGCGGCACGCCCGCGCGCAGGGCCATCGCGGTGCCGTCGCCCGTGCAGATGCCCGCGTTCGTGCTGGTCCCCCATGCGCGCGCCGACCCGCCCGTCGCGAGGACCACCGCGGGCGCCTCCAGGAGCAGCGGCTCGCCGCGGTGCTGGTCGTGCACGACGACGCCGCGCACCCGCGCGTCCGGCCCGCCGGGGTCGTCGACCACCAGGTCGAGCACGTGGTGCTCCTCGTACCGGCGGACAGGGCCGTCGGCGCCCGAGTGTCGCAGCGACGTCTGGAACAGGGTGTGGAGCAGGTGGAAGCCGGTCTTGTCGGCGGCGAACCACGTGCGCGCGCGGCTCATGCCGCCGAACCGCCGCACGGCCACGGCGCCCTCGTCCGTGCGCGACCACGGCAGGCCCCACCGTTCGAGTCGGTACAGCTCGCCCGCCGCACGCTCGACCACGAACCGGACGGCGTCCTCCTCGCAGAGCCCGGCGCCACCCGCGAGGGTGTCGGCGACGTGCTGCTCGAGCGAGTCGTCGTCGCCCACCACGCCCGCGGCCCCGCCCTCCGCGGCGACGGTGTGCGAGCGCATCGGGTAGACCTTCGACACGAGCGCGACCACGGGCGCGCGCCGGTCGTCCCGCGCCGCGGCCTCCGCGACCGCGAGCGCCGCGCTCAGACCTGCACCACCGCCGCCCACGACGACGACGTCGGCGCGCTCGACGCGCAGGGCGGTCACGCGCGCCCCCACGGTGCGGCCGTCGCGGGGCGAACGCGCAGGTCCGCGCACGCGGCAGGGATCGGGGAGAGGTGGTGCCGAGGCATAGGGGAAGGGTCCTCGCGCTCCGGCGGCGGCGCAACAGGCGAAGGTCCCGGAGCCCGGCCCGTCTCATGGGCACTGCTCCCCATCGATCCGGAGGCTCGACTCTGGGTAAGGTCCGTGCGGCACCCCTCCCCGAAACACCGGAGCTCCTCATGCGTCCCGTCCGTTCCGCCGCCCGCCTGACCGTCGCCGCCGCGCTCGCGCTCGGCCTCACCGCGTGCACCATCAACGTCGGCGGCGGCACGCCCGAGACGCCGACGCCGGAGGAGACGTCCGCCGAGGAGACCGCGCCGGTCGAGGACGCGGAGGAGGTCGACGACGCCGCGGCGGAGGAGACCGGCTCGAGCGGCGAGCTGCCCGACTGGGCGAACCCCGTCACGAACCCGGGCGAGCAGATCTCGACCTTCACCATCGGCGAGGTGCGCGTCGACGTCTACCAGGTGGGCGTCACGCAGGCGACGAAGGACGGCCTGTTCGTCGACCCGGAGAACAACAAGCCGATCATCGCCGAGGGCGACGACATCGTCTTCGTCAACTACGTCATCACGAACGAGGGCGCGCCGATCGACCTCGGCTCGAGCCTCGTGAGCATCGACGAGCGCTACGACGACTGGCCCTACATGCAGGGCATGGACACGATCGTCGACGACTCGCTGTACGAGGCGCAGGGCGTGAACGACGACGGCATGGCGCCGGGCGCGTACCGCGAGCCGACGGTCTACACGTTCGGCACCGGCCAGTCGTACTCGTACGGCGTGAACTTCCGCTACCAGTCGGGCTCGCCCATCACGTTCGACGGCACGATCGTCCCGGTCGACGCCGAGGGCGAGCTCCTGCACGACGAGCGCATGGAGGGCGAGGGCACGGGCACCATCTCCTGACCCTCGCGAGCCCTCACGGGTCCGCTGCCGGACGCGAGCGCCCCGGTCCCATGGACCGGGGCGCTCCGTCGTCTCACCGGCGGGCGTCGCGCCGCCGCCGGGCGTCGCCTCACCGCCGGGTGAGGTCCTCGTAGTCCGGGTGGCGCTCGATGTAGGCGCGGACGAACGGGCACAGCGGCACGACGCGCTCTCCCGACTCGCGGACCTGGTCGAGCGCGCCCGCGGCGAGCGCGGAGCCGATGCCCTGGCCCTCGAACGCCGGGTCGACCTCGGTGTGCGTGAAGATCACCTTCCCGGGCTCGCGGACGTACGCGGCGAACCCGGCGACGACGCCGTCGTCGGTGCGGGCCTCGAAGCGGTCGCCCTCGTCGGTGACGGTGACGGTGACGGTCGTGGTGCGGGGTGCGGGGCTGTCGGTCATGGCGCCCATCGTCGCCGCCGCACGGCCGTCGGACAACCGGCGGGCACGGGCCGGACACCGTGGCGAGACGGTCGTCACGTCCCGCCCCGAGCGGCGAATTCACTACCGGGCGGACGGCATCCGGGTGCGACACTGGGACGGTGGTCCAGGATTCCCCGTCGCGCGCTGACGACCCCGAGAACCCCGAGCACCGGCGGGACGACCTGACGACCGACGAGACGACGTCGGGCACCCCCGCGGAGGCGGGGACGACGTCCCGGAACCCCTATCGCGCCGTGCTGACGCTGCCCGGCGCGTGGCGGTTCTCCGCCGCGGCGCTCGTGGCGCGCCTGCCGATGTCGATGGTCGGCATCGGCACGATCCTCATGATCCAGGGCATCTACGGCGAGTACGCGCTCGCGGGGCGCGTCGCGGCGGCGCTCGTCGTCGCGCAGGCGATCGTGTCGCCGCAGATCGCACGCCTGGTCGACCGCACCGGGCAGCGCGTCGTCATGCTGCCGATGCTCGCCGCGACGACGTTCGGACTCGGCGGGCTCATCCTGTGCGCCGTGCTCCGGGCGCCCGAGTGGACGCTCTACGTGTTCGCGGCGATCTCCGGCGCGACGCAGGGGTCGTACGGGTCGATGGTCCGCGCGCGCTGGACCCACACCGTGCCCGACGCGCGGCGCCTGCACACCGCCTACTCGCTCGAGTCCGCGCTCGACGAGCTCGTGTTCGTCGTCGGGCCGGTGCTCGCGACGGTGCTCGCCACGAGCGTCTCCCCCTCGGCCGGGCTGATCGTGCCGCTCGTCGCGGCGGTCGTCGGCGGGCTGTGGTTCCTGTCGCAGCGCGCGACCGAGCCGCCGGTCGTCGTGCCCGAGGCCGGCGTGAAGCAGCGCTCCGCCATGCGGTCGACGGGGATGATCGTGCTCGCCGTGATCTTCGTGGCGATGGGCATCGTGTTCGGCGCGACCGACGTCTCGACCATCGCGTTCGCCGAGGAGCAGGGGCAGAAGGGCGCGGCCGGGCTGATCCTCGCCGTCTTCGCGATGGGCTCGCTCATCTCCGGCCTCGTCTACGGCGCGCGGCACTGGGTGTCGCCGCTGTGGCGCCGGTTCGTCATCGGGATCGTCGCGCTCGCCGCCGGCGTCTCGCTGTTTTTCTTCGTCACGTCGATCCCCGTCCTCGCCGCGGTGATGTTCGTGACCGGGTTCGCCATCGCGCCCACGCTCATCAACGGCAACAACCTCGTGCAGAACCTCGTCGCGCCGAACCAGCTCACCGAGGGGCTCGCGTGGGTCGGGACGTCGCTCGGCGTCGGGGTGTCGATCGGGTCGTCCGTCGCCGGGTCACGCATCGACGCGGGCGGCGCGCACGCCGGGTTCGAGGTCGTCGTCGCGGCGGCGGCGCTCGCCGTCGTGCTCGTGCTCGTCGCGCTCCGGTCGCTGCGCCGCAGCGCGGACCGCGAGGACGTCGCGCCGGCACACTGACGCCGCCCACCCCTGGGTCTCTCCCCACGCGCGGCCGCGGCTGAGGAGCGACCCCGGGTTCGGCACGGTGGCCGTCAGCCCGGGTCGGCGCCCGAGAGGTGGGCGCGCTCACCCTCCTGGTCGAAGATCGTGAGGATCTCGACCGGGCCGTCGTGCGCGCCGAACGAGTGCGGCACCATCGTCGAGAACTCAGCCGCCTGCCCCTCGTGCACGAGGATCCGGCGGTCCGCGAGGTAGACGACGGCCGTGCCCGACAGGACCGTGAACCACTCGTGGCCCGGGTGGACGCGCTGGTGCTCGGTCCCGACGGCGCGCTCGGGCGTCAGGCGCATCTTCGCCACCATCGTCCCGGGCCGGTCGCGGGACAACAGCCACGTGGTCTCCCCCGGCCGGCGCTGCGGCTCGGGCCGGATGACGACGTCCTCGTCGTCGACCGGCTCGACGAGCTGGTCGAGCGTCGTGCCCAGTGCGCGGGCGATGGGCACGAGCTGGTCGAGCGCGATCCGGCGGTGCCCCGTCTCGAGGCGGCTGAGCGTCGACGGGCTGAGGAAGCACCGCGCCGCGAGCGCGTCGAGGGTCCAGCCGCGCGCGAGGCGCAGGCCGCGGATGCGCTGCCGCACGACCGCGTCGAGGTCGGGTTCTTGCGTCATGAGCAAGATCCTATGTCTCAGGCGCAGAATCGTCCTACGGTGGAGGCATGGACTCCCCTCGGCACGACCACGGTCACGGCCACGGCCACGGCCACGGCCACGGCCATGGGCCCGATCACGGGCACGACCACGCCCCGCACGACCACGACGCGGACGGCCTGGCCGAGCTGCTCGAGCTCGACGCGTCGGTGTTCGGGACGCTGCTCGACCAGGCCGTCGCGGTCGCCGTCGCGCACGCGCCGCGCCCGACGCGGACCGTCGTCGACCTCGGCGCGGGGACCGGCACGGGGACCCGGGCGCTCGCGCGCGCGTTCCCCGACGCCGAGGTCGTCGCGGTCGACGCGGACGCGGAGATGCTGGAGCGGCTGCGCGCGGGCCTCGCCGGGAACGGCCTCGAGAACCGCGTGCGCACCGTCGAGGCCGACCTCGACGCCGGCTGGCCGGACGTCGGCGCGGCGGACGTCGTGTGGGCGTCGGCATCCCTGCACCACGTCGCCGACCCGGCGCGCGTCCTGCGCGACGCCCACGACGCGCTCGTGCCCGGCGGCCTGCTCGTCGTCGTCGAGATGACCGCCACCACGCCCGTCCTGCCCGACGACGTCGCGCGCCCCGACCTCGCCGCCCACCTCGAGCACGCGCTGAGCCAGGCGGGCTGGAACCGCTACCCCGACTGGTCGCCGTACGTGACCGACGCGGGGCTGGACCTGGTCGAGCGGCGCGAGCCGGCCGCCGTCGTGCCGCCCGGGCCGGACGTGACGCGCTGGGCGCACGCGACCACGACCCGCCAGCGCGAGCACCTGGCCAACCACCTCGACCCCGACGACCTCGCCGCGCTCGACGCGGTGCTCGCGGCGACGAATCCTGCCGACCCGGGACCCGCACACACCGTCGGAGCCCACGGCGGCCGCATCGTCTGGGCCGCCCGCCGCCCCCGCTGAGTGCACGAAATAGTCGCCGTCTTGGCCGATCCTCGCGACTATTTCATGCACTCAGCAGCGAACCCCCTTCCCCTGCTGAGGAGAGACATGGACACCACCGCCCAGAACACCGTCCACGACGTCGCGATCGTCGGCGGCGGGCCCGCCGGGCTGAGCGCCGCGGTGACGCTCGCGCGGTCGCTGCGCTCCGTCGTCGTGCTCGACGCCGGCGAGCCGCGCAACGCGCCCGCGCAGGGCGCGCACAACCTGCTGGGGCGCGAGGGCGTCCCGCCGCGCGAGCTGCTCGCCGCGGGTCGCGCCGAGGCCGAGGGCTACGGCGCCGAGGTCCGCGACGCACGCGTGGCCCGGGCTGCCGGCGACGCCGAGACGGGCTTCACGCTCACGCTCGACGACGGTGGGACCGTCCGCGCGCGCCGCGTGCTGCTCGCGACGGGCCTCGTCGACGAGCTCCCCGACGTCCCCGGCGTGCGCGAGGGCTGGGGGTCGAGCGTGCTGCACTGCCCGTTCTGCCACGGCTGGGAGGTGCGCGGGCAGCGGGTCGCGGTCCTCGCGACGGGGCCCGCCGCGGCGCACCAGGTGCTGCTGTTCCGCCAGCTCACGCCGCACGTCACGCTCTTCCAGCACACCGCACCCGAGCTCGACCTCGCCACGTGGGAGCAGCTCTCGGCGCTCGGCGTGCGCGTGGTCGAGGGTGAGGTCGCGCGCCTCGACGTCGACGGCCGTTCGGTGCGGTCGGTCGTCCTCGCGGACGGGACGTCGTTCGCGGTGGACGCGGTCGTCGTCGGGCCGCGGTTCGTCGCGCGCGGCGAGCTGTTCGAGCAGCTCGGCGGGACGCTCGAGGACCACCCGGCGGGACGGTTCGTGCCCGCGGACCCGCGCGGCGCGACCTCCGTCCCCGGCGTCTGGGCGGCCGGGAACTCGAGCGACCTCATGGCCCAGGTCGGCGCGTCCGCCGCGGCGGGAGTCATGGCCGGCGCGGGGATCCACGGCGAGCTCGCGCTGGCCGACGCCGCGGCCGCCGTCGCGCGCCGCCGCACCCCGTTCGCCGCGCACACCGTTCCCGCGGTCTGAGGCCCCCGCGGTCCGCCCCGCCGAACCCGGGGTCGTCACCCGGGATCGTGCCGAACCCGGGGACAACCCCGGGTTCGGCACCGCAGGGTGCGACAACCCGGGCTCGGCGCCGGGTGGGGGCGCGCGGCGACCGTGACGCACGAGACGCCGCCTCACGCTGCGGCCCGCGCGGGCCCGGCGCACGATGGAGACGAACCCGAGCCCACCCGTGGAGGTACGTCATGCCGTTCGGAATCGGTCGCTCCCCGCAGGACAAGCGCAACCGCACGGTCGCGGACCTGCTCGTCGCGCAGCTCATCGAGGCGGGGGTGCGGCGGATCTACGGCATCGTCGGCGACAGCCTCAACCCCGTGGTCGACGCGGTGCACCGGTCCAACACGGGCGAGAACGCGGGCAAGGGCATCGAGTGGATCCACGTGCGCCACGAGGAGGCGGCGGCGTTCGCGGCGGCTGCGGAGGCCGAGGTCACGGGCAGCCTCGCGGTGTGCGCGGGGTCGTGCGGACCGGGCAACCTGCACCTCATCAACGGCCTGTACGACGCCAACCGGTCGCGTGTCCCCGTGCTCGCCATCGCGAGCCACATCCCGAGCAAGCAGATCGGCACCGGGTTCTTCCAGGAGACGCACCCCGACCGCCTGTTCACGGAGTGCTCCGTCTACTCGGAGATGATCTCGAGCGCCGACCAGGCGCCGCGCGTCATCAACTCCGCGATCCACCACGCGTACGGCGCGCGCGGCGTCTCCGTCCTCACGCTGCCCGGCGACGTCGCGGACCTCGACGCCCCGGCCGCCGTGCCCGACGTCGCGTGCCGGCCCGCTCCCCCGCGCGTCGTCCCCGACGCGGCCGCGGTCCAGCAGCTCGCGGACGCGATCGGCGCCGCGAAGAAGGTCACGATCTTCGCCGGCGCGGGGGTGCGCGGCGCGCACGACGACGTCGTCGCGCTCGCGGACAAGATCGCGGCGCCCGTGGGCCACTCGCTGCGCGGCAAGGAGTTCATCCAGTACGACAACCCGTTCGACGTCGGCATGTCCGGCCTGCTCGGCTACGGCGCCGCGTTCGACGCGATGCACGACTGCGACCTGCTGATCCTGCTCGGCACCGACTTTCCGTACGACCAGTTCCTGCCGGAGTCCGTCCGCACGGCCCAGGTCGACGTCGACCCGACCCACCTCGGGCGGCGCACGCGCCTCGACCTCGCCGTCGTGGGCGACGTCGGCGAGACGGTGCGCGCGCTCCTGCCGCTCGTGAAGAAGGCGCGGTCGCGCAAGTTCCTCGACTCGATGGTCGCCAAGCACGAGAAGGCGATGACCGGCGTCGTCGGGGCGTACACCAAGAAGGTCGAGCGCACGACGCCGATCCACCCCGAGTTCGTGGCCGACACGCTCGACCAGGTCGCCTCCGACGACGCGGTGTTCACCGTCGACACGGGCATGTGCAACGTGTGGGCGGCGCGGTACATCACACCCAACGGCAAGCGCCGCGTCATCGGGTCGTTCATCCACGGGTCGATGGCCAACGCGCTCCCCCACGCGATCGGCGTCGCCGCCGCGCAGCCCGGTCGCCAGGTCGTCGCCATGTCCGGCGACGGCGGGCTCTCGATGCTGCTCGGCGAGCTGGTCACGCTCAAGCACTACGACCTGCCGGTCAAGGTCGTCCTCTTCGACAACGCGAGCCTCGGCATGGTGCGCCTCGAGATGCTCGTCGACGGGCTGCCGATGTTCGGCACCGAGTCGCCGCAGGTCGACTACGCCGCGGTCGCGAACGCGATCGGCATCCCCGCCGTGCGCGTCGAGAAGCCGAAGGACCTGCGCCGCGCCCTCCAGGACGCGCTGCACCGCCCCGGGCCGGCGCTCGTCGACGTCGTGACCGACCCCCGCGCGCTCTCGATCCCGCCGAACATCACCGCGGGCCAGGTCCGCGGGTTCGCGGTCGCGATGAGCAAGGAGATCCTCGGCGGCGGCATGGGCGAGGTCGTGTCGATGGCGCGCGCCAACCTGCGCAACGTGCCTCGCCCGTGACGGACGAGCCCACCCTCGCCGACGTCCGCGTCACCGCCCGGGAGGTCTTCGGCTACCGCGACCTGCGCCCCGGGCAGCGCGAGGCGATCTCCGCGCTCCTCGACGGGCGCGACGTCCTGCTCGTCCTGCCCACCGGGGCCGGCAAGTCGGCGGTCTACCAGGTCCCGGGCCTCGAGCTGCCCGGGCCGACGCTCGTCGTCTCGCCGCTCATCGCGCTCCAGCAGGACCAGGTGCGGTCGCTGCTCGAGCTCGGCGACGACGACGCGCGGGCCGCGGCCGTGAGCTCGGCGGTGCCCGCGGCCGAGCGGCGCGCCGCGCTCGAGGCCGCCGCGGCGGGCGAGCTGGAGTTCCTCTTCCTGTCGCCCGAGCAGCTCGCCAACGACGAGGTCCTCGACGCCGTCCGCGCGGCCCGGCCCAGCCTCGTCGCGGTCGACGAGGCGCACTGCGTCTCGACCTGGGGGCACGACTTCCGGCCCGAGTACCTCCGGGTGGGCGAGCGCCTCGACACCCTGGACCCGCGGCCGCCCGTGCTCGCGCTCACCGCGACCGCGTCGCCGCCCGTGCGCGAGGACGTCGCCGAGCGCCTGCACCTGCGCGACGCCGCGGTGATCGTCCGCGGGTTCGCGCGCCCCGGGATCGCGCTCGAGGTCGTGCGGACCGTCGAGGCGGCGGACAAGGACCGCGCGGTCGTCGAGCGCGTGCGCGCCGAGGCGGGGCACGGCGTCGGGATCGTGTACGTCGCCACGCGGCGCCGCACCACCGAGGTCGCGGACGCGCTCGCGCGGGCAGGGCTGCGCACCGCCGCCTACCACGGTGGGCTGCGACGGGCCGAGCGCGACGAGGCCCAGCGACGCTTCACCGAGGACGAGGTGGACGTCGTCGTCGCGACGTCCGCGTTCGGGATGGGCATCGACAAGCCGGACGTGCGGTTCGTCGTGCACGCGGACGTCCCCGGCTCCCCGGACTCCTACTACCAGGAGGTCGGCCGCGCGGGTCGCGACGGCGAGCCCGCGGTCGCGGTGCTGTTCTACCGGCCGGAGGACCTGGGCCTCCAGCGCTACTTCGCCGTGGGCGTGCCCGACCGCGACGACCTCCGCGAGGTCGCGCGTGCCCTCGGCCCCGGGACGTCGAGCACCCGCGCGGCCCACGGCCGGGCCCGCCTCCCCCGTCGTCTCTCGCGCCTGCGCGCGCTCGTCGAGGACGCGCGGGCGCTCGCCGGGGACGACGCGCGCCCGGCCGCGGTGGCCGACACCGCGCGGGACCTCGCCGAGGCCCGACGCCGGGTCGACGACTCGCGCCTGCAGATGATGCGCGCGTACGCCGAGACGACGCAGTGCCGCCGCGGGTTCCTGCTCGCCTACCTCGGGGAGGACCTGCCCGAGCCGTGCGGCCGCTGCGACACGTGCTGGGCCGGCACGGCTGCCGAGCGGTCGGCCGACGACCGCTCCGCCCCCTGGTCGACCGGCACGACGGTGCAGCACCCGGAGTTCGGCACGGGGACGGTCATGGGGTACGAGGGCGACGACCGGGTGACCGTCCTCTTCGAGACCCACGGGTACCGGACGCTGAGCCTCGACGCCGTGGCCGAGCAGGGCCTCCTCACCCCGTCCTGACCCGGCGCGGGACGGCGCGCGCGGGCCGGTAGCATCGCCGCGTGCTCACCAAGGCGTCGGTCACGCAGGACCAGGTCGCAGCTCTCGTGGCATCGCTCGGCGAGGCCGTCCGCGTCGAGCCGCTGAGCGGCGGGATGTTCGCGAGCGTCTTTGCCGTGGACCTCGCCGCGCCGACCGGGCGCGCGCTGCCCGACGGCGTCCCCGCACGTGTCGTCGTCAAGGTCACCGGGGCGGACACGTCGCGCCTGCTGCGCTACGAGCACGGCATCCTCGGCACCGAGGACGCCGCCTACCGGGCGGCCCACGCGGCCGGGCTCCCCGTCCCGCGCGTCCTGCACGCCGACCACACGCGCGCGCACGTGGACGGCGACGCGCTCGTCGTCACGTTCCTCGACGGCGCCCTGTGGAGCGGCCGCGAGCTCGACGCCGCGGCCACAGCGGTCGTGCGCCGCGGGCTCGGGTCGTTCATGGCCCGGCTGCACCGGATCACGGGCGACCGGTTCGGGTACCCGGCGCGGGCGTCGGACCTCGCCGCGGCGACGTGGCCCGACGCGTTCGCGCGCATGGTCGGGGCCGTGCTCGACGACGCGCGCCGCTGGGGCGTGGAGCTCCCCGAGGCCCGGGTGCGCGACGCCGTCGCGCGCCACCGCGACCTGCTCGCCCGGGTGACGGTCCCCCGGCTCGTGCACGCGGACCTGTGGCCGGGGAACGTCCTGCTCGGCCGCCCCGCGACCGACCCGGGCCACCCGCACGATGCGGACGACCTCGCGATCGTCGGCGTGCTCGACGCGGAGCGGTCCCTGTGGGGTGACCCGCTGTTCGAGCTCGCCGGGGCGGACCAGCTCGGCGCCGGTGCGGTCGACGCCGACCTGCTCGCGGGATACGCCGCCGCGGGCGGCGGCCCGGGCCTGGGCCTGGGACTGGGCGACGGCATGCCGGGGTCGGGCGACCCCGACGCGTGGGCGCGGCTGAGCCTGTACCGCGCGTACCTCGCGTGCGTCCTCACCGTCGAGGTCGTCCCGCGCGCCTACGAGGGCGACTGGGTCGAGGGGTACGCCGGCACCGCTCGCGCGAACCTCCTGCGGATGCTGGACGAGCTCGGTTCCTGACCGCGCGTCGGACCTGGGGAGTGCTCCCCATGCCCGGACGGCTGGGGCGGCCTCTCGGCACGGTCGGGTCACGATAGGGTGTGCGTACGTTCACGACAACTCCACACGCCACTTCCACGCCGCGGCCGCCGGCCGCACTAGGGGACCTCGCATGATCGCGTTCATCGTCATCGGCATCGCCGGACTCGCCCTCCTGCTCCTCTCGCTGCTCGTGGGCGAGATCGTCGACCTGGGTGACGGCGCCGTGTCCGGGACGTCGCTCGGCGTGGGTGGTGTCGTCTTCGGCGCCGTCGGCGTGATCGTGACGACCAACGACCTGCCGACGTGGTTGGCGTACGTGGGCTCGCTCGTCGTGGCGCTGGTCGTCATGGTGCTCGTCCAAGCGCTGGTCAAGCACCTGCGGGACTCGGAGGACGGCGTCCCGACGTCGCTCGTCGGCGTGCAGGGCACCGCGACGACCGCGATCGACCCCGCGCGCGGCGAGGTCTCGCTCGACGCCGCGCACGAGCTGGAGCGCCGTCTCGCGTGGGCGGACGAGCCCATCCCGGAGGGCGCGCGCGTCGTCGTGCTCGAGCAGTCCGGGAGCCGCGTGCGCGTCCAGCGCCACTACCCCAACGACTGAGGTCCGCGAGGACCGACCGCGACGCCCCGCGCGTCGACCGTGGGTGCCGCGCACCCGCACGCACCACCGGCGGGCCGGCCGGGCACCACCCGGCCCGTCCACCGAGCACTGCCGCACGCCCTGACCTGCACGCACCCACGGAAGGAGACGCGCCCCGGCGCGGACCATGTTCGACGACACGAACCTCATCACGACCCTGGCGATCGTCGCCCTGGTCATCGCGTTCTTCGCGGTGGTCATCTTCATCAGCAAGCGCATCCGCCGCGTCCCGCCGAACGAGGCCCTGGTCATCGTCGGCCGCGGCGCGGGCCGCAAGGAGGCCGCGGGCAGCGGGCAGAAGGTCGTCGTCGGCGGCCGCACGTTCGTGTGGCCGATCCTCCAGCAGGGCTTCTCCATCTCGCTCGAGCAGCGCCAGATCGGCATCACGGTCGAGGGCGTGGACAAGAACCGCATCAAGATCGCCATCAAGGCGTCGATCAACTTCAAGGTCCGTGGTGACGAGGAGGGCGTGCGTCGCGCGGCCCAGCGCTTCCTCTCCCAGCAGGGCACGCTGACGGAGATCATCAAGGAGTCCCTCGAGGGCTCGCTGCGCTCCATCGTCGGCGACATGACGATCGAGCAGATCATCTCCGACCGCAAGGGCCTGTCCGACCGCGTCGTCGAGTCCACCAAGGCCGACCTCTCGGAGCAGGGCCTCCAGGTCGACCTGCTCAACATCTCCGACATCTCGACGCCGGGCTCGGACTACCTCGCGAACCTCGGCCGCGCCGAGTCGGCCCGCGCCCGCCAGGTCGCCGAGGTCTCCGAGGCCGAGGCGCAGCGCGCCTCGGAGTTCGCCGTCATCGACGCGGCGGAGCAGATCGCCGAGCGCCAGAAGGCGCTCGACCTCAAGCGCGCCGTGATCAAGGCCGACACCGACCGCGCGAACGCCGAGGCCGAGGCCGCGGGCCAGCTCGCCCGCGCCGAGCAGGACCGCCTCGTCGCGCAGCAGGAGCGCGAGGCGCTCGCCGAGCAGGCCCGGGTGACGCAGGAGCGCCTCGACATCGAGATCCGCAAGCCTGCCGAGGCCAAGGCGTACGCCGAGGTCCAGGAGGCCAACGCGCGCCGTGACGCCGCGAACGCCGCGACCGAGGCCGACGCGTACAAGCGCACGGTCATCGCCGAGGCGAACAAGACGGCCGCGATCCAGGACGCCGAGGCGTCCGCGCAGGCCGTGCGCCGCGCCGGTGAGGCCGAGCGTGACCGCCAGGTCGCCCTCGCCGCCGGTATCAAGGCCGAGGGTGAGGCCCGGGCCGCGGCGATCGAGGCCGAGGGCCGCGCCGAGGCCGTGGCGACGGACGCCAAGGCCGACGCGCTCCAGAAGTACGGCGAGGCGGCCCTGGTGCAGGAGCTCATCGAGCGCCTGCCCGAGATCGTGCGCGCCGCGGCCGAGCCGATCGGCAACATCCAGGGCATGACCGTCGTCTCGACCGACGGCGCGTCCGCGGTCACGAAGAACGTCGCGTCCGTCCTCGGCGAGGGCCAGGGCGTCATCAAGCAGCTCACCGGAGTCGACATCAACCAGCTCATCGCCAACCTCGCGGGAACGCAGCTCACGGGCTCGGGCGAGAAGGCGTCGAACGGCACCTCGCACTGACCACCTGGCCGGATCACGCCGGCCGCACGACGACGGCCCGCCCGGAACCTCCGGGCGGGCCGTCGTCGTGCGGGGCGCGCGGCCTGCTCAGGTCCAGCCGAGGCGGCCGAACGCGTTGAGCGCGAGCAGGACGCCGAGGATCCCCAGCACCCAGCCGGTCATGTCGGTCGCGTTCCTCGTCAGCCACGCGTCGAGCCGGCGCAGCAGCGGGTCGACCGCGCGCGCGGCGACGAGACGCCCGAGCAGCAGCAGGAGCGCGGGGGCGATCATCACGACGCAGTAGGCGGCGAGGACGCCGCCGGTCGCGGGCCAGCCGACGTCCGACGTCGTCAGCAGCCCGATCGCCGCGAGGTACGGCAGCATCGTCCCGACCTCGATCGCCACGGCTCCGAGCGCGAGCCCCATGAGCGGCAGCACGGAGGGCCGAGCGCGGACGGCGCCCGCACCGGCGGCGTCCGCCTCGATCCCCAGCGCGCGTTCGCGCCAGCGCGACAACCGCCCCGGGCGCGGGGCCGGCGTCGTCCCTCGCTCCCCGCCGGGCGCGTCGACCGTGCCGTCGCCCGGGACGGACGGTCGCGCGCCGACCGTCACCGGCGCCGCGTCGGCCGCGTGCGCGGCCCGCCGGGCCGCGCGCTTGCTGTCGAACCGGAAGCTCAGCGCGAACAGGCCGATGCCGAGCAGCAGCTGCACGATCGCCGCGGCGCGGGTGTCGAGGGCGTCGCCGAACCGGTCGAGGAAGGCCCCCGCACCCAGCAGGACGACGATCCCGACGGCCAGGTAGAACGCGGCGACCGTGCCGAGGTAGACGAGCACGCGCCCCGCACACAGGCGGCCGGGGGCGAGGAGCAGCCAGACGGGGATCAGCAGCGTGCCGAAGCTCGTGGAGTCGATGAGGGCCAGCACGACGAGCACGCCCGCCATCGCGGCGAGCCCGAGGCCCGGCCCGCCGACGGCGTCGAGGTCGAGAGGGATGTCCATGCCGTCGAGCCTCGCCCCGTGGCGTCGTCCCGTCGTCGGGCGAACGACCGACCCGGAGCCCTCCGCGAGCCACCCGCGGGGACGGTGACGCCGCCGCAGTACACCGTTCGACCGATCCGGGGAACGGCGCGCTGTGCTGGGATGGGTGCGTGAGCACGGAGGACGGCGGCACGGACGAGGTGCGCCCCGTCGCGCCCGGGCGCTCCGGCACCTGGCAGGCGGCGGTCCGGTCGCTCCCCCAGGTCTGGCGCATCGAGGACCGCCGGAACGACGCCTTCTCCGCCGTCGTCACGTTCGTCCTCGGGTGGCTCCTCCTCGAGGTGGGCCTCGTGGGGATCGTCCAGGCTCCGTTCGTCGCCGAGCCGGCGGAGGCGTGGTGGCGCGTCGCCCTGCTCGGGGTCGGCTGCCTCCTCATCCTCGTCAAGCGCGCCCACCCGATCCTGGCGCTCCTCGGGGGCGTCGCCGTCACCGCCGTCGACCTCCGGTGGGGCGGCAGCCTCGCGATCACGCTCGTCCTGTGGGACCTGCTCTACGCCGCCGCGCTGTGGTCGGGTCCGCGGGCGCGCGCGTGGCTCTGGGGGGTGGCCGTGACCGTCGCCGTCCTGGGCTCCGTCGCGGCCGGCGAGGCCGCGCGCGACGTGCGGCAGTTCGTGTACATGGGACTCCAGCTCGGGGCCGTCCTCCTCGTGCCGATGTGGTGGGCGACCAACGTGCGCACCAAGAGCGAGCTCGCCGAGCTCGCGGGCGAGCGCGCCGACCTCGCGGCGCGCGAGGCCGAGGCCGCCGCGCGCACGGCCGACCTGGAGCGGCAGCGCGCGAGCGACCTCGAGCGCATCGCCGAGCTCGACCGGCACGAAGCGGTGCAGGCCGAGCGCGCCGCGATGGCGCGCGACCTGCACGACGTCATCGCGTCGCACCTGTCGACCATCGCGATCCACTCCGGCGCCGCGCTCGCGCTCCCGCCCGACGCGGCGAAGGACCGGGCCGCGCTCCAGCAGGTGCGTGCGAGCGCCGTCGCGTCCCTGGACGAGATGCGCTCGATGATCCTGCTGCTGCGCACGGAGGGCCGGCGCGACGACGTCCCCGACGCCGTCGCCGCGCCGGGCCGGCTCGCGGGCCTCGACGCCCTGCTCGACGCTGCCCGGGCGACCACGACGGTCACGCTCGACGACCCCGACGACGTCGCGACGTCGGACCTGCCCGCCGCGGCCGACCAGGCGCTGTTCCGGATCGCGCAGGAGGCCGTGACCAACGCGCTCAAGCACGCGCCGGGATCGCCCGTGACGGTGCGGCTCGTGCGCGACGGGTCGGCCGTCGTGCTCGAGGTGCGCGACGTTGGCGCGCCGGGCTCGGCGCCGCCGGTCGAGGCACCGCTGAGCGCCGGCACCGGGCTGCTGACCATGCGCGAACGGGCGGACGGCCTCGGCGGGACGTTCGACGCCGGGCCGGCGGCGACCGACGGGTGGGTCGTGCGCGCGGCCGTCCCGGTCGCCGAGCGTCCGACCGAGAAGGAGAGCGCATGACGCCACGACCGGTCCGCGTGCTGCTGGCCGACGACCACGCCGCGATCCGCGCGGGCCTGCGCCTCCTGCTCGACGCCTCCGACGACGTCGAGGTCGTCGGCGAGGCGGCCGACGGCACCGCGGCGATCACCAACGCCCGTGCGCTGCGGCCCGACGTCGTGCTGATGGACCTGCGCATGCCCGGCGTGGACGGCATCGAGGCCACGCGCGTCATCACGGGCGAACGGCTCGCCGACGTCCTCGTGCTCACGACGTTCGACCTCGACGAGTACGTCGACGGCGCGCTCCGCGCAGGCGCCGCGGGCTTCCTCCTCAAGTCAGCGGAGCCCGCCGCGCTGCTCGACGCCGTCCGCCGCGTCGCCGACGGCGACGGCGTGCTCGCCCCCGAGGTCACCCGACGGCTGCTCGCCGCGTTCGCGCGCGGCCCGGCCCCCGATGGCGCCCCGCGCCCCGACCCGGCCATCCGCCCGGGCGGGACCACCGCTCCGGCCTCAGGACCGCAGTCGGGCACGGCCGGTGACCTCCCGGCGCCCGCCGCCGGGGCGAACGCCGACGCGAGCGGCCCGGCTCAGGACCCACGGCTCGCCGACCTCACACCCCGCGAGGTGGACGTGCTCGCGGCGCTCGGCCGCGGCCTGTCCAACCAGGGCATCGCGACGGATCTCTACATCACGGAGGCCACGGCCAAGACCCACGTCTCGCGCGTCCTCGGCAAGCTCGGCGTCCCGACGCGCATGCAGGCGGCCATCGTCGCCCGCGACACCGGCCTCGCCTGACCCGCCCGAGAACCCCGAGCGAGCGGACCACGGCTCTCCCTCGGCCAACCACGGTTCTACCTCGCGCGACCGCTCTTCTACCTCGGCGAGAGGGTCAGCGCGGGAGGTGGCGGGTCGTGCGGTCGAGGTAGGCGTCGGCGTCGAAGTCGTCCATGAGCGCGCTCTGGATGATGAAGCCCTGGCACGCGGCGACGAACAGCGGCGCCTGCTCGGCGCCGAGCTCGGCCGCGCGTGCGGGGACGAGGCCGTGGGTGCGCTCGTGCCAGGCGGCGACGTAGTCGGCGAAGACCGAGCGCAGCCGGGCGAGGACCGCCGAGGCGAACTCGAGGATGCGGGGGTCGGTCACGGCCTCGCCCCAGACCTGGATCAGGATCGCGGTGCTGCCGATCTCGCGCACCACCCCGTGCATCAGGACGGCGACGAGGTCGGACGGCGGAGGGAGCGGGTCGCGCTCGGCGAGCCGTTCGACGTCGGCGATGCGCGCGCCGACGATCCGGCCCGCGACGTCGTGCACGATCGCCATCTTGGAGTCGTAGTAGCCGTAGATCGCGCCGGCGGACAGCCCGGACTCGGCGATGATCTCCGCCATCGAGGTGGCGGCGAAGCCCTTGCGGCGGAACACGCGCAGGGCCGCGGCGGCGATGTCGTCGCGCCGCTGCGCTCGGTACTCGTCACTGACCCGGGGCATCCGCCCACCCTAAACCGAACGATCGTTCTTGACAGGAGGGATGCGCAGGTCGACTCTATAGAGAACGAACATTCGTTTTATGAGAGGTCTCCCTATGAGCTCCGCCGCCCCGCACACGCACTGGCCGCGCGTCGTGACGACCGCCGTCGGGCTCGTCGCCCTCGTCGCGGTCGTCGTCCTCGCGTTCCTCTGGCCCTCCGTCACCGCCGAGCCGAAGGACCTCCCGGTCGCGGCCGCGGGCGACCCCGCCGTGGTCGCCCAGGTGCAGGCCGGGCTGGACCAGAACGCCGAGGGCGCGATCGAGCTCGTCACCGTCGCCGACCGTGACGCGGCCGTCGACCTCGTCGAGTCCCGCGACGCGTACGGTGCGATCGTCCTCGGCCAGCAGCCCGAGGTCCTCACCGCCTCGGCGGCGAGCCCCGCCGTCGCGCAGCTCCTCGCCGGGCTCCAGCCCGCGCTCCAGGCGCAGGTCGACGCCGCCGCGACCGCGCAGGGCGTCCCCGCCGAGGCGGTGCCGACCGTGACGGTGACCGACGGCGTCCCGCTCTCGGTCGACGACCCGCGCGGCTCCACCCTCGCCGCGGCGTCGTTCCCGCTCGTGCTCGGTGGCATGGTCGGCGGCATCGCGATCTCGCTCGCCGTCGTGGGGGTGTGGCGGCGCGTCGCGGCGCTCGGGGTCTACTCGGTGGTCGGTGGGCTCGCGATCGCGGGGATCCTGCACGGGCTCGGCGGCCTGCACGGGGCGTACCTCGCCGACTCGCTCGCCGTCGGGCTCACGCTGCTCGGGATCGGCGGCACGATCGTCGGCGCCGTCGCGGTGCTCGGGCGTCCCGGCATCGCCGTCGGCCCCGTCCTGTTCCTGCTCGTCGCGAACCCGCTCTCGGCGTCCGCGATGCCGGTCGAGTTCCTGCTCAGCCCGTGGGGCGCCGTCGGCCAGTGGTTCCCGCCGGGCGCGTCCGCGACGCTGCTGCGCGACCTCTCGTACTTCCCCGCCGCGGACACGACCTCCCCCTGGCTCGTGCTCACGGGATGGGCCGTGCTCGGGCTCCTGCTCTCCCTCGTCGGTCACTTCCGCGACCGTGGCGCGGCGACCGCCGCCGCGCTGCGCGAGGCGGACGACGTCGCGCCCGCGGCCGAGCCCGTCGGCGCCAGGCGCTGACGGGGCGCGCGGCGCCGACGGCCGCGCCAGGCGCTCAGGCCGGGACGAGGTCCGGGCTCTGCACGACGCGCGCGGCGTGCCGGGCACCGGACTCCATCGCCTCCGCGACGCCCGCGCCGCGCAGGTGGGCGTCGAGGAAGCCCGCGAAGAAGCCGTCGCCCGCGCCGTTCGTGTCGACGACGTGCGGCACGCGCTCCGCGGGCACCTCGACGAAGCCGTCCTCGGGCGTGAGCGCGACGGCGCCGCGCGACCCGTGGGTGCACACCACGAGCCGCGCCCCCGCGTCGACCCGCGCGGACATGAAGCCGCGCCAGTCCTCGAGCCGGTCCCCGCTGAGGAAGACGTGCGTCCCCGCGTCGACCCACGGCCGGTGGAACGCGGACTCGCCGTCGTAGTCGTGGAGGTCGACCCAGACGTCGCGGCCGCGCGACACCGCGAGGTCGAGCACGGGGAGCGCCGGGACCGCGAGGTCGACCACGACGGCGCGCGCCGCGTCGAGCGCGGCGACCGCGACGTCCCACGACGCGCCCTGGGCCGGGACCTCGCCCGGGGCGCGCAGGTAGACCGACACGCGCCCGCCGTCGTCGTCCATGAGGTTGAGGTGGCTCTCGGTACGCCCGTCGGGCGAGGGCTCCGCGAGCACCTGGACGCCCGCACCCTCGAGCACGGACCGGACGCGAGCGCCGTCGTCGTCCGCGCCGAGCACGGTGCGCAGCAGCACCGACCGGCCGAGCCGCGCGAGGTTGAGCGCCTTGCCCGCCGACGTCCCGCCCACGGTGGCGCGGTGCGACCGGGCGAAGGCCGTGTGCGGCGTGGGCGCGGGCAGCTCGTCGAGCTGGACGAGGAGGTTCCACGACGCCGGCCCGGCGACGAGGACCTCGGCCTCGGCGGGCGCCATCAGTCCGTCACCGTGATGCCGAGGCTGTGCGCGAACGTCGCCGCGAGGCGCGCGAGCTGGGTCGAGTCGATCGTCGCGCCTCGCAGGGACTCGATGCCGCTCAGCTCGTCGATCTCCGCGCCCCGCAGGTCGACGTGCGCCAGCGTGGAGGCCTGCACGTCGAGCCGGCGCACGCGCGTGCCCTCGAACGCGACGCGCAGCGCGTCCGCCGCGACGAGGTCGAGCTCGTCGATGGTGCAGTCGGTGAACATCACGTCGCGCAGGGTCGCGCCGCGCAGGTTGACGAACCCGAGCTTGCAGCCGACGAACCGGACCCCTGCCCACGACGACTCGTAGAGCTCGGCCGACCCGAGGCGCGCGCCATGCACCTCGACCTCGCGCCACCGCCCGCGCGTCCCGCGCAGCACGGGCACGTCGAGCCGGCCGAGCACCACCTCCGTGAGCGTCACCGCCCCGAGGTCGGCCTCGTCGGCGCGCACCTGGTCGAGGCGCGTGGAGAACACGCTCGCACCGTGCAGGTCGAGGCGGTCGAGGCGGAGGTCGACGAGCTCGAATCCCTCGAGGTCGGCCTCCGCCTCGAGGTCGTACGCGTCGCCGCGCTGGAGGTCGTCCAGCACGACCGGGTCGATCGCGGGCGGCTCGGTCGTCGGCTTCTTCGAGGGCACGCCCCGAGCCTAGGACCCGCCACCGACGCCCTGCGCCGTGGGCGTGCGCGCCTTGATCACCTCGAAGATCGCCGACCAGTTGTCCCTCCCGTGGCCGGCCGCGAGCGCCGCCTCGTAGTGGGACAGGATCGCGCGCGGCAGCACCGTGTCGACCCCCAGCTCCTCGCTCGCGCCGAGGACGTGCGCGGCGGTCGCGCCCATCATCGTCGCGGTGCTGAGGTGCCCCGGGTGGACGCCGGTCTCGAACTCCGCGCCCGCTGCGCCGTCGGCACCGATCATCGCGGGCGTCTCGACGAGGGTCCGCAGCGCCTCCGGGACGAACTGCGTGGGCGGGACTCCCGCTGCCTGCGCGAGCGCGGCCGCGTGCGCGACGCCCGACAGGGCGGTGAGGAACACGTCGAGCTGCGCCTGGTACAGGAGCTGCGCGAGGCCGGGGTCCTGGCCGAGGTAGCGCGGCGCGCCCAGCAGAGCGAGCGTGGCCTCGTGCTCCCGGAACGTGGCCTCCGGACCGCTGTAGTACACGTACGCGTCGGCGGTCCCGACGCCCGGCGCGGGCGTCATGACGCCGCCCGTGAGGAGTGTCGCGCCGTGCTCGGTCGCCCACCGGGCCGCGGCGCGGGTCGCCCCCGGGGTGTCCGAGCTGAGGTTGACGACCGTCCGGCCGCGCAGGGCGTCCGTCGCCTCGCCGAGGACGTCGTACATCGCCGCGTAGTCCGTGAGGCTCAGCAGGACGACGTCGCTCGCCGCCACGGCCGCGGCCGGGCTCTCGGCGAGGACCGCGCCCTCGGCCACGAGCGCGTCGGCGCGCGACGGCGTGCGGTTCCACACGGTGACGGGGTGGCCCGCGGCGAGCAGGGTGCGGACCATGGCCTGGCCCATCGGGCCCAGGCCGATCAGGGTGACGGGCGTGCTCATCGTGCTCCTCCGGTGGTGACGGTGCGGACGGGGTCATGGGCAGGGGTGCGGATGCTCTCGACGGCGCGCGCGAACCCGTCGGCGCCGTGGCCGGCGTCGATCTGACGGTGGACCAGCGCCTGGACGGCCGCGACGACGTCGGTCGCGAGCCCGGCCTCCGCGCTCGCCCGGACCATGTCGGACGGGTCCGAGAACTCGAGGCTCTGCTGGCCGGGGCCGCCGTAGTCGCGGCGGTCGATGACGTCGGCGTAGCCCGCGAGCTCCGACGTCATCGCCGCGATCCAGGGCGCCGCCCGGCGTGCGAAGTCGCTCGCGCTCACTCCCGCCGTCCCGACCATCGCGACGCCGTGGAAGAAGCCCGCGAACATCGCGTACATGCCCGCGAGCAGCGCGAGGTCGTAGAGCGGCGCGAGGCCGGGGTCCTCGCCGAACCACGTGCTCCCGCCCCACGTGTCGAGCACGGGACGGGCGTCGTCGAACGCCGCTCGCGACCCGCTGTACAGGACCTCGGCCCCCGGCCCGCCGATCATCCCGGGGACGGCCATGATGCCGCCGTCCAGATAGGTCACCCGGTGGGAGCCCGCCCAGGCGGCGAGCTCGCGCGACTGCTCGGGCGTCGTCGTCACGAGGTTGACGAGGGTCCGGCCCGCGAGCGCGTCCGCGACGGGGTCCAGCGTCTGGTGCACCGACGCGTGGTCGAGCAGGACCGCGACGACGAGCGGCGAGGCGGTGACGGCGTCGCGCACCGACGCCGCCTCACGGGCGCCGGCCCCGACGAGCTCCTCCGCACGTCCTGGCGTGCGGTTCCACACGGTGGTCGGGTGGCCCGCGGCGACGGTCCCGGCGGCGAGGGCGCGGCCCATCGCCCCGAGGCCGAGGATAGTGAGGGAGCATGCCGAGGGTGGGCCGGGTGCGGGCTGGTCAGACATCGTTCCTCCGGGTCGGGTGGTGGTGCTCGGACGGGCCCGCGGCGCGGCGTGCCCTTGCCGTCCACACTCGCCGACGTACCGTCGCCCGGGAAGAACGCACTTCGAGGTGGGGTTCTCACCTCAGGGTGAGCGTGCAGGTCAGGGCGCTGCCCCGCACGGAACCGGTCTGCGACGAAGGAGCGAACGATGACGACGACGGTCCGCACCTCCCCCGGCGCGGCGACGCCCGGCGGCACCTCCACGGGAACCTCCACGAGCCCCTCCACGAGCCCCTCCACGAGCACTGCGCGACGCGGTCCCTACGTGTGCGGGCTCGACGCCGCGATGGACGTCGTGAGCGGCAAGTGGAAGTCGCTCATCCTCTGGGAGCTCGAGGACCACGGCGTGCGCCGGTACGCCGAGCTCAAGCGCGGGCTGCCCGGGGTGAGCGACAAGGTGCTCGCGCAGCAGCTCCGCGAGATGGAGGCGGACGACCTGCTCGTGCGCGAGGTGTTCCCCGAGGTGCCGCCGCGCGTCGAGTACTCGCTGACGGAGCACGGCAGCGCG
This sequence comes from Cellulosimicrobium sp. E-16, assembly GCF_049913115.1. Lineage (NCBI taxonomy): Bacteria > Bacillati > Actinomycetota > Actinomycetes > Micrococcales > Promicromonosporaceae > Cellulosimicrobium > Cellulosimicrobium sp. E-16. The sequence continues at coordinate 502,968 of NZ_CP183974.1, read as the reverse complement.
CTCAACGCGGCGCTCGGGTCGCTCGGCGACTGGGGCCGCGACCGCATCGAGCGGATCGGCGCCGCGCGCGTCGGCTGAGTCCCTCGCTCAGGGCTCGGGGTGGAGGGCGTCGTAGCGCCAGAACCTCCGCTGCGACCGCACGACGAGCCACAGCACGACGACGCACGCCACGCCGCCGGCGACGGCGGCCCACGCCTCGCCGACCCACGTCGCCTGGGCGCCGAGCACGAGCTCGCCGAGGCGCGGCCCGCCCGCGACGACGACGATGAACACGCCCTGGAGCCTGCCGCGCATGTCGTCGGGGGTCGCGGTCTGGAGGATGGTCTGGCGGAAGACGGCGCTCACGGCGTCGGACGCGCCCGCGAGGCCCAGCGCGACGCTCGCCGCGACGACGCCGCCCACGAGGACGGTCGTCGGGGAGGTCGCCCCGACCCCGACGAGCACGAGGCCGAACAGCACGATCGAGAGCCCGTACGCGGTGACCGCCCAGACGATGACGCGGCCCTGCCAGCGCACGCGGGACAGCCCGCCGGAGAACACGCCCGCGAGCACGGCGCCGATCGCGAACGCCGCGGTGAGGACACCCGTGGTCGCCTCCCCGCCGCCGAGGAACACGACGCCCGCGGCGGGCAGCAGCACGCGCGGCGACGCGAGCACCATCGCCGCGAGGTCGACGAGGAAGGTCGTGCGGACGTTGGGCTGCGTCGCGAGATATCGCAGGCCGTCGACGACGGACCGCCACCCGGCGACCCGGCGTCGCCGCCCGGCGGGCGCGGCCTGCGGGGCGTCGTCGCCGGTGAGGGGCGGGATGTCCGGGAGCCGCCACACCGCCCACAGGGCCGCGGTGAAGAGCACGGCGTCGATCGTGTACGCGACCTGGTAGCCCCACAGCGCGACGAGGAACGCGCCGCCCAGCGGGCCGACCGTGAGCGCGACGTTCCACGCGATCGTCTGGAGCGCGTTGGCCGCGGGCAGGAGCCGGGGTTCGACGAGGCGCGGGATGATCGCCGAGCGCGCCGGGTTGTTGATCGCGAACGCCGCCGACTGCGCGGCGACGAGCGCGTAGAGCACGCCCACCGAGTTCAGGTGCAGCCACGCCTGGACCGCGATGAGCGCGGTGATGACCCACAGGGCGGTCGACGCCGCGAGCGCGACCTTGCGGCGGTCGTACGCGTCGACGAGCGCACCGCCGTAGAGCCCGAGCACGACGAGCGGGACCAGGGCGCAGATGCCGAGCACCCCGACCGCGAGCGACGAGCCGGTGAGCGCGTAGACCTGGAGGCCGACGGCGACGACCGTGAGCTGCGAGCCGAGGTTCGAGATCCCCAGGCCCCACCACAGCCGGCGGAACGGCGGGGAGGTACGCAGCGGCGTCGTGTCGGCGAGGAGACCGTTGACGCGAGCCACGATCGCAGAGCCTACGTCAGCGCTGCCGCGCCCGCGGCCGACGGGGAACGCCGTCCGTGGGATCCTGGGCGATCCTTCCGGACCCGGGAAGAGAAACATGGAACCCCTGCCGCCCTCCGCTGCGTCTAGCACTCGTGAGGAACCGACGTCGGCCGGAGCGCCGAACGCAGCAGGGGGGCGGTCGGGCATGACCGACGTCGCGATCGACCGGGCGGACGCGCCCCACGTGCGGGTGGTGCGCGTGGGGCAGACCGCCGAGGAGCACTTCACCGAGTTCGCGCGGGCGAGCTCCGCGGAGCTCTACCGCTTCGCGTACCTGCTGTGCGGGGACGCGCACCGCGCGCACGACCTCGTCCAGCTCGCGCTCGAGCGGACGTTCCGCGCGTGGTCCCGGGTCGGCGACGGCGAGCCGTTCGCCTACGCGCGGCGCGTCGTCGCCACGGCGCGCATCGACACGTGGCGGCGGACGAGACGAGAGGTGTCCGTGGAGCACGAGACCCTGGCGGGCCTCGAGCGTCGGTCCACGACCGACCCGCCCGAGGTCGAGGACCGCGACCGGATCGTGCGCGCCCTGCTCGCCCTGCCGGTCAAGCAGCGGCGGGTCGTCCTGCTGCGCTACGTGCTCGACCGGTCGGAGGCCGAGACCGCCGCGGAGCTCGGCATCGCCGTCGGCACGGTCAAGTCCACCGGGTCCCGGGCGCTGGCCCGCCTGCGCACCCTCGTGGCCCCCGAGAACGGAACGGAGGGACAGCGATGAGCACGACGCCCGAGCCCGTGGCGGTCGAGGAGATCGAGGTCGTCGCCCGCGTGCGCGCGGCGCAGGACGCGGTCGAGGTGCCGACGACGCTCGACCCCGACGCCCTCGCGCACCGGGCGGTGCGACGCGTGCGCGTCCGCCGGACCGCCCTCGCGGCGGGCGGGTCGACCGCGGTCGTCGGTGTCCTGGCCGCCGCCGTGGCGTTGTTGCCCGGGATGCTGCCCCGCGAGTCCGACCTGGCCCTGACCGTGCCGCCGGCGCAGACCGCCGCCCCCGCAACGGACGAGCCGACGGCGGACCCGGTGCCCGACCCGACGCTGGAGCAGCACGAGCAGCCCCTGCGTTTCCTCCCGGTGGGCGGCGGCGAGCTCCCGGAGCTGCCGGGCGTCGAGCACGGCGTCGTGGAGATGCACCACGCGGACTACACGATGCAGGGCGGTCTCACGTACACGCTGCCGCCCGGGGGGTGGGAGGTCGACGGCGAGGCGTTCGGCGGGCCGGCGTCGGTGACCTGGATGTCCCCGGAGGGCTGGAACCCCCCGGGGTCGGACACTCCCGCGGACGCGGTCCCGCCGCCCATGAACGATTCCGGCGCCGTCCTGACGATCGACGTCGACCCCGGCGCCGCGTCGTGGACCGCCCCGGCCAGGGACTCCGGGGCCTGGACGGTCGAGATCCCCGGCGCGGACTTCGTCGCGGTGACGCGCGGCCCGTCCGACGATCCGGGCCTCGTCCGCTGGGAGGCGGACGTCCGGCACGCAGGTACGGGCACCGGCTGGACGGTCGTCCTCGAGTTCACCGACGACGAGGTGGGCGACGAACAGGCACGCGCCTTCCTGGGCAACCTGTGGTTCGAGCCCGACGGAGCGCCGGAGTGGTTCAGCCCGACGTACACGTATCCCGAGATCGGGGTCGTCGTCCCCGGGACTCCCGCAGGGTGGCAGCCTGCCTCCACCGAGAGCCTCAGTTACGCCGTCCCGCCGGGATGGACGTCCCGCGACGTCGAGGGCAACTTCGGGCGGGGGGTCGAGTGGTCCGGCCCGCCGGTCGACGGCGCGCCGTCCGACGTGCGCTGGAACATGTTCGTGCAGGTCGGCACGACGGGCACGAGCTCGTTCAGCACCGCCGCGGACCAGTTCCACCCGCAGACGATCGTCGTCCCGGGAGCCGACTTCGCCCAGGTGCTGACCAGCCAGGGACCGCACTGGGCGGTCGACGCCGTCCCCGCCCTGAGCGCGGACGTCCAGCTCCACGGCGAGGACGGCGGACAGGACGTCCTGGTCTCGATCACGCTCCCCGGCGACGAGGCAGGGCTCGAGACGCTGCGCGGGGTCCTCGGGTCGTTGCAGTTCTGACCCGGCGGCGTCAGGCCGTCCCGGCAGCCTTCGCGACGTCGTCGTCCGTGCCTGCGTCCGCCGCGCCGTCCCGCGCGTCCTCCTCGCCCCAGGCGTCGGCGTGCCGGTGCGGGTGCCCGGGCGGCGGCTCGTAGGCCGGGTGCGGCCCGGGCGTGAGGTAGGTGCGGGCGAAGAACAGGGACGCCGCGAGGTCCTCGCGGCGCTCGGCGGCGGTCCGGGCGCGGCGCGTCGAGATCTCGACGACCACGTCCCCGGACCAGCCGCGCTGCACGAGCTCGGTGAGCACCTTGTCGCACGGCTGGTCGCCGCGCCCCGGGACGAGGTGCTCGTCCGTGATCGACGACGACCCGTCGGCGAGGTGCACGTGCGCGAGGCGCCCGTCGAACACGTCGAGGAGCGCGAGCGCGTCCTGCTGCGCGACGGCGGCGTGCGACAGGTCGAGCGTCACGTGCTCGTACCCGTGCTCGGACGGGTCCCAGCCCGGCAGGTAGGCCTGCATCTCGCGCTTGCGGCTGCGCCAGGGGTACATGTTCTCGACCGCGATGGTCACGCCCTCGGTCTCGTCGAGCTCGCCGACGAGGTCCTCGAACTCGCGCGCGTACCGGTACTGCCACCGGAACGGCGGGTGCACGACGACGGTGCTCGCCCCGACCTCCTGCGCGAGCTCGACCGTGCGCCGGAGCTTGGGCCCGGGCGCACGCCCCCACACGCGCTGGCTCACCAGGAGCGTGGGCGCGTGGATGCTGCGGATCGGGACGTCGTGCTCGGCGGCGAGCCGCCGGAGCGTCGTGGCGTCCTGGGTCGTCTCGTCGGACCACACCATGACCTCGACGCCGTCGTACCCGAGGTCGGCCGCCGCCTCGAAGGCGTACGGGGCCTTGCGCGGGTAGACGCTGGCCGTCGAGAGCGTGACGTGGATGCGCTGCGCCTCCCCGCGGGCCGGGGACGCCTCGGGGGACGCCGCGCTCGGCGGCGGTGCGTCGGACATGCCGGTCACCCTAGACCCGTCCGCTGTGGCCCACACCCAGCGGGCGCTCGGCTGGGGAGAACCGGCGGCGCGCCCTAGCCTGGGGCCATGGCGGCGACGGCGCGCGTCATCGACATCCACGTGGTCGCGGACTCGACGGGAGACACCGGGACCCGCGTCGCGCGCGCCACGCAGGCGCAGTTCCCGGGACAGCCGGTCCGGGTCGTGCGCCACCCGCGCCTGCACACCGCGCAGGGCGTGGACGACGTCGTCGCCCAGCTCCGCGTCGACCCCGCCGCGGCCGTCGTGTTCTGCACCGTCGTCGACGACGCGCTGCGCACGCGCGTCCTCGACGCGTGCGCCGCGCTCGACGTCCCGTGCGCCGACCTGCTGGCACCCGCGCTCGACGCGTTCACCGCGCGCACGGGCGCGCAGCCGGCGCGCGTCGTGCAGCCCGTCGGGCTCGCCGCGGACTACTTCGACCGCATCCACGCCATGGAGTTCGCGGTCGCGAACGACGACGGCCACCTCACCGACGGGCTCGACGAGGCGCAGGTCGTGCTCGTCGGGGCGTCGCGGACGGGAAAGACCCCGCTGTCGATGTACCTCGGGTACCTCGGCTACCCCACCGCCAACATCCCGCTCGTCCCGGGCGTCGCGCCGCCGCGCGAGCTGTTCGAGGCGGAGCGCTGGAAGGTCGTGGGCCTGACGATCGACCCCGAGCGCCTGCTCGAGATCCGGCAGCGCCGCGTGCACGCGATGGGCGTCGCGGGCCACGGTGGCCCGGGCGGCACGGCCCTCGGCGGGTACGCGGACCTCGCGCGCATCCACGACGAGCTCGACGAGGTCTCCCGGCTCCAGCGGCGCCTCGGCTGCCCCGTCCTCGACACGACGACGCTCGCGCTCGAGGAGGCCGCGGGGCGTGTCGTCGAGCTGGTGATCGCACGCCGTCGTGCCCTTGCGCCCGACGGCGCCACACAGCCCCCGGGCGACGACCTCGCCCGGGCGAACCCGCAGACCCGGCCGGCAGACCGCCGTCGGGCAGGAGACAGCGCGGCCACCGCCGCCGACCACGAGGAGCAGCCATGAGCGACCGGTACGTCTACGACCTCGCGGAAGGCCGCGCGGACATGCGCGCCCTGCTGGGCGGCAAGGGCGCGGGGGTCGCGGAGATGCGCCGCATCGGCGTGCCCGTGCCGGACGGCTTCACCGTGACGACGGCGGCGTGCGTCGCGGCCATGGAGCGTGGCGGGTCGTGGCCGGACGGCCTGTGGGACGAGGTCGTCGCGCACCTCGACGCGCTCGAGGAGCGCACGGGGCGGAGGCTCGGCGCGCGCGAGCGGCCGCTGCTCGTGTCGGTGCGCTCGGGCGCCGTGTTCTCCATGCCGGGGATGATGGACACGATCCTCAACCTCGGGATCTCGGACGACTCGGTCGAGGGGCTCGCGGCCGAGTCCGGCAACGCGCGCTTCGCGTGGGACTCCTACCGGCGGTTCGTGCAGATGTACGGCGAGGTCGTCGAGGGCGTCCCCGCCCACGCGTTCGCCGACGAGCTCGACGCGCTCAAGGCGCGCCGCGGCGTCGCGCAGGACACGGACCTGGACGCGGACGACCTGCGCGGCCTCGTCGCGACGTTCCGCGGGGTCGCGCGGCAGCACACGGGCGCGGACCTGCCGACGGACCCGCGCGAGCAGCTCCGGCGGTCGGTCGACGCGGTCTTCGCGTCGTGGGGCAACCCGCGCGCCGCGGTGTACCGGAAGGCGAACGGGATCCCCGACGACCTGGGCACCGCCGTCAACGTCATGCAGATGGTGTTCGGCAACAAGGGCGCGACGTCGGCCACGGGGGTGTGCTTCACGCGCAACCCGTCGACGGGCGCCAAGGAGCTCTACGGCGAGTTCCTCGTGGACGCGCAGGGCGAGGACGTCGTCGCCGGAATCCGCACGCCGCGCCCCCTCGCCGAGATGGAGACCGTGCTGCCCGACGCGTTCCGCGAGCTGCGCGCGACGATGGACCGGCTCGAGCAGCACTACGGCGACCTGCAGGACATCGAGTTCACGGTGGACGACGGCGCGCTCTACCTCCTCCAGACCCGCACCGGGAAGCGCACCGCGCAGGCCGCGCTGCGCGTCGCCCGCGAGCTCGTCGACGAGGGCGTGATCGACCGGGACACCGCTCTGCGGCGCCTGGACCCGGCGCAGCTCGACCAGCTCCTGCACCCGGCGCTCGACCCCGGCCACGGCGCGACCCCGCTCACGCGCGGGCTCAACGCGTCGCCGGGGGCCGCCGTCGGGCGCGTGGTGCTCGACGCCGAGACCGCGACCGAGCGCGGCAAGGCCGGCGAGGCGGTCGTGCTCGTGCGGTGGGAGACGAACCCGGACGACATCGCGGGCGTCATCGCCGCCCAGGGCGTGCTCACGGCGCACGGCGGCATGACCTCGCACGCGGCGGTCGTCGCGCGCGGCATGGGCAAGCCGTGCGTCGCGGGGGCCGGTGCGCTGCGGATCGACGTCGAGGGGCGCCGCGTCCTCGTCGGGGACCACGTGCTCACCGAGGACGACACGATCACGCTCGACGGCACGACCGGAGACGTCTATGCGGGCGCGCTGCCGCTCGTGCCACCCCAGGTCACGGACGACTTCCGCGCCGTGCTCGGCTGGGCGGACGACGTGCGGCGCCTCGGCGTGCGCGCGAACGCCGACACGGGCGAGGACGCCGCGAAGGCGCGCGAGCTCGGGGCCGAGGGCATCGGGCTGTGCCGCACCGAGCACATGTTCATGGCGCCCGACCGGCTGCCCGTCGTGCGCGAGATGATCCTCGCCGAGACCGACGCCGCGCGCGACGCCGCGCTCGACCGCCTGCTCCCCATGCAGCAGGCCGACTTCGAGGAGATCTTCGCCGCGATGTCCGGGCTGCCCGTGACGATCCGGCTCCTCGACCCGCCGCTGCACGAGTTCCTGCCCGACCTCGTCGAGCAGTCGCTCCTCGTGCAGCGGCTCGAGGACGAGGTCGGCGACACCGGCGCACCGCTGCACGGGACGGACGCCGTCTTCGAGGGTTGGGCCGCCGCGGCCGGTGGCGGGGAGACGACGGCGCGGCTCGCCCGGGCGCGCCGCCTCCTCGCGCAGGTGCGCCGGCTGAGCGAGATGAACCCCATGCTCGGCACGCGCGGCGTGCGGCTCGCGCTGCTGCACCCGCAGATCGCCGCGATGCAGGTGCGGGCGATCGCGCGCGCGGCCCTCGCGGTGCGCGCGGCCGGGCACGACCCGCGCGTGGAGATCATGGTGCCGCTCGTCGGGTTCTCCGAGGAGCTCCGGCGCATGCGCGAGGTCGTCGACGCGACGATGGCCGAGGAGCTCGCGGGCGTGGACGCCCCCCTGCCGTACGCCGTCGGCACGATGATCGAGCTGCCCCGCGCGGCGCTCGTCGCGGACCGCATCGCCGAGCACGCGGAGTTCTTCTCGTTCGGCACGAACGACCTCACGCAGACGGCGCTCGGCATCTCGCGCGACGACGCCGAGGGGTCGTTCCTCACCGCGTACCTGGAGGCGGGAGTGGTCAGCACGAACCCGTTCGCGACGATCGACCGGGACGGGGTCGGCGAGCTCGTGCACGTCGGGCTCGAGCGCGGGCGCCGTGCCCGGCCGGGTCTCCACGTCGGGGTGTGCGGCGAGCACGGCGGCGACCCGGCGTCCGTCGCGCTGTTCGACGAGATCGGCCTCGACTACGTGTCGTGCTCGCCGTACCGCGTCCCGATCGCGCGGCTCGCAGCGGCGCGCTCGACGCTCGACCGGCGGGACGGCGCCCGCACGACGCGGGACGCGTGAGGGCACGGACGACGCCGCGGGACGGGGGTCCTTGGCCCCTCGCCTTCCGCGGGCCTTTCCCCTAGGATGCACTGGTCCAGACCACCTGTCTGCCGGAGGAGCAACCATGGACCGTGCCGTCGTCGTCGCGATCACCGAGGGCCTTCACGCCCGCCCCGCCGCCCTGTTCGTCAAGGCGGCCGCCGCCCAGCCCGCGCCCGTACGGATCGCCAAGCAGGGTGGCGACGCCGTCGAGGCGGCGAGCATCCTCAGCGTCATGACGCTCGGCGTGGCGGCCGGGGACGAGGTCGTGCTCTCGACCGACGACGAGGGCGACGACGCGAGCGCGTCGATCGACGCGCTCGCGACCTTCCTGGAGCAGACCGAGGTCGCCTGAGCACGTCGGGCCCGTCGTCCGCGGCCCGACCCGCGCGCGGCGGGCCCGACCCGTGCCCCGCGCTCAGTGCCAGTCGCTGATCTGCACGTCGCGCGGCGCGGGCGCGCCGGCGCCCGTCTCCGCGAGCGCCTTGAGGCTCAGGAGGTACGACGCCCACTTGGTGCTGCAGTGGTGCATGAACTCCACCGGCTCGGCCCAGCCGCGGTGACCGAACAGCACGATCGTCCAGTCGCCGTCCTGGCGCAGGTCCCACTCGACGGTGGTGCCAACCCACTCCTCCGGCCCGTCGACGACGCGCCACACCACCCGTTCCGACGGCCGCAGCTCGACGACCTCCATGTCGAACCCGCCGATCGGTGGGAACCGGAACGCGAGAACTCCCCCGACGCCCTCGCCCCCCGCCGTGTCCTCGGTCCACCAGCCCGCGAGGCCGTCGACCGTCGTCAGCGCCCGGTACACCGCCTCCGGCGTCGACCCCTCGACGCCGACCCTGTGCAGGATGTCCACCATCGCCGTTCTCCCGTCGTCCGTTCATGCAACTGATTGGTTGCACATCACGCTAGACCGGCCGCGCGCCAAGCGCAACCCTTAAGTTGCACATGGTCCCCACGGGTGCGCCGAACCCAGGGTTGTTCCTCACCGTGACGAGTCGGTGAGGAACAACCCCGGGTTCGGCAGAGAGGTCGGGCGCGGGCTAGAGGCCCAGCTCGGCCAGGATCGGGAGGCGGGCGCGCACGGCCGCGCGGGCGGCGTCGGGCGTCGGCTGCTGGAGTGCGAGGAACGCGAGCTCCTCGCACTGCTCCGACGTCGTCGCGGCCAGCACCGCCGCGACGTCGGCGAGCGCGCGCGGCGTCATGGACAGCGACGTCACGCCGAGCCCCACGAGCACCGGCGCGAGCACCGGGTCGGCCGCGGCCTCGCCGCACACGCCGAGCGGGCGCCCGTTGAGCGCTGCGCCCGAGCCGGTCGCCCCGACGAGCGCGAGGACCGTCGGCTGCCAGGCCGTCGAGAGCCGCGCGAGGTCGGAGACCTCGCGGTCCGCGGCCATCGTGTACTGCGTGAGGTCGTTCGTCCCGATGCTCGCGAACGACGCCTTGGCGAGCACCCAGCGCGCCCCGAGGGCCGCGGCGGGCACCTCGATCATCACGCCCGCGGTGCCGAGGCCGTGGTCGGCGCACAGCGCGACGAACGACTCCGCCTCGTCCGGCGTCGCGATCATCGGCGCCATGACCCACACGTCCGCCGACTCCGCCGCTGCGGCGTGCGCGATCGCCGTGAGCTGGCGGTCGAGCACCTCGGGGTGGCGGCGCGCGGTGCGCAGGCCGCGCACGCCGAGCGCCGGGTTGGGCTCGGCCTCGGGCGTGACGAACGGCAACGGCTTGTCCGCGCCCGCGTCGAGCGTGCGGACCACGACCTTGCGGCCGGGGAACGCCGCGAGCACCTCGCGGTAGGCCGCGACCTGCTCGTCGATCGTCGGCTCGACCGTGCGACCGAGGAAGCACACCTCGGTGCGGAAGAGCCCCACACCCTCCGCGCCCGCCTCCGCGGCGGCCCGCGCGTCCTCCCCGTTCGCGACGTTGGCGAGGAGCTCGACGCGACGACCGTCCGCCGTCCGGCCCTCCCCGTCGAACCGACGGCGCTCGCCGCGCGCCCCGCGGGCGGCGACGACGGCGGCCACGTCGTCGGCGGACGGGTCGCGCTCGACCGTGCCGAGCCCGCCGTCCACGAGCACCGTGTCGCCGTCGTGCAGGGTCAGGGCGTCCTCGACCGCCACGACGGCCGGGATGCCGAGGGAGCGCGCGAGGATCGCGGTGTGCGACGTCGGCCCGCCACCGCGCGTCACGACCGCGAGCACGCGCCCGGGGTCGAGCTGCGCAGTGTCCGCCGGGGCGAGGTCGTCGGCGACGAGCACGAACGCGAACCCCGGGTCGGGCACGCCCGGAGCCGGCAGGCCGAGCAGCGTCGCGACGATCCGGTCGCGCACGTCGCGCACGTCGCGTGCCCGCTCCGCCATGAGCCCGCCCAGCGCCTCGAGCTGCCCCACGACGACGCCCGCCGCGTCCCACACGGCGCGCGCCGGGGTGGAGCGCTGCTCGCGCACGCGCCCGACGGCGTCGCGCGCCAGCGCGGGGTCCGCCGCCATCGCGGCGGTCACGCCCAGCACCTCCGCCGCGGTGCCCTCGGCCCGCGCGGCGCGCGCCGTGAGGTCCTCCTGGACGGTCGTCACCGCCGCGAGGACCTGCGTCACCGCGAGGTCCACGTCGGCGTCCGTGCTGTCCGCGGCGAGCGGGGCCGCAGCGGGCTCGGGGACCGGGTCGGGCATGCGCACGACCGTCCCCGCCCCCCGCCCGGGGCTGACCGGCACGCCGGTCAGCCCCGGGTCGGAGACCCGCGCAGGTGCGCGCGTCGCGTCGTCGGCGACGGTCACGCCGTGCCTCCGCCGCCCGAGCCGGTGCGGCTCGGGACGTCGGCCTCGGTGCCACCAGCGGCGCGGTCGTCGCGTCGCGTCGCCGGGGCCTCGGACGTCGGCGCGTCGGCCAGCGGGGCGTCGGTCGCGCTCGCGGCTCCCGTCACCTCGACGGCGCCGTCGGTGTCGTCCTCACGGCCGGGGGTGCGCAGGTTCCAGCGCGTGATGACGAAGCGGAAGAGGAAGTAGTAGATCGCCGCGTAGCCGAGGCCGATCGGGATGAGCAGGAGCGGCATCTCCGCGATCCGGAAGTTCAGCAGGTAGTCGATCGCGCCCGCCGAGAACCCGAAGCCGTCGCGGATGCCGAGCGCGTTGACGAGGGCGAGCGACGTCCCGGTGAGGACCGCGTGGATGACGTAGAGCGGGTAGGCGACGAACACGAACGCGAACTCGAGCGGCTCGGTGACGCCCGTGACGAACGAGACGAGCGCGGCGGAGCCCATGATGCCCGCGACGACCTTGCGCTGGGCCGGCTTGGCGGTGTGGACGATCGCGAGCGCCGCGGCCGGGAGGGCGAACATCATGATGGGGAAGAAGCCGGTGAGGAACGTCCCGGCGGTGGGGTCGCCCGCGAGGAAGCGGAAGATGTCTCCCTGCGCGACCGTGCCGTCCGCCGAGGTGTACTCGCCGAACTGGAACCACGGCAGCGAGTTGAGCAGGTGGTGCAGACCGATCGGCACGAGCAGGCGGTTGAGCGTGCCGAAGATGAACGCGCCCAGGATGGTCGAGCCCGTGACGAACCCGCCGATCTGGTCGTTGATCAGCCAGTCGAAGGCCGGGTAGATCAGCGCACCGACCACGGCGATGAGGACCGACACACCCGCGGTGATGATGGGGACGAAGCGTCGCCCGCCGAAGAACGCGAGGTACGGGGGCAGCTTGATCCGGTAATACTTCTGGTAGAGCAGCGCCGCCGTGAGACCGATGACGATGCCACCGAGCACGCCGTAGTTGATGAGCTCCTGCGCGTCCCCCTCGGCGGGCTTGCCGAGCACGTAGGGCGAGAGCGAGTCGCTGACACCCTTGAAGACGAGGTAGCCGATGAGGGCCGCGAGGCCCGTCGTGCCGTCGGACTTCTTCGCGTACCCGACCGCGACTCCGAGGGCGAAGATGATCGGCAGGTTGGCGAACAGCGCGTTGCCGGCCGCGCCGAGCACGTCGGCGACGGGCTGCATCCACGCGAAGGTGCCGGCCACGCCGTCGGCGCCGAGCATGTCGGGCTGACCCAGGCGCAGCAGCAGCGCCGCCGCGGGCAGGGACGCGATGGGCAGCATGAGCGAGCGCCCGACGCGCTGGAGCTGCGCGAAGCCGGGCACCCCCTTCTTCGTCCTCGTCGGTTCGGCGACGGTGGTCATGTGTCGTTCTCCTCCTGGGTGGGCCTGGGGCGCAGGCCGAGGTGCGTCGAGCGGCAGCTGTGGCGCGACGTCGTACGGGCGTCGTTGCCGGTCTCCGGGCACGCCGAGGACGACTGGGGGTCGCTCCTGGCTCGTCGTGCCGGACATCTGGTCCGGTTGTCTGGACCACTTGCAGGAAGAGTGGTCTAGACCTCATGATGTGTCAACCCCCGGAGGTGACCCGGGACACACGGACAGGTCCGCGACCCGCGTCGGCGCAGGTCGCAGGGCGGACAATTGCCCCGTGGAGATCGAGGCACCGACGCAGGGTCGCCCGCCCGGACCAGGGACGGACGCTGGCACGGACACGGGACCGACGACAGGAAAGGGACGCGGCACGACGATGAGCAGGTCACGATCGCAGGCGAGCGAGCACAAGTACCTCACGGTGCGCGCCTACCTCGCCGACCTCGTGGCGAGCGAGCTCTCCGTCGGCGACGCGGTGCCGTCCGAGCGCAGCCTGACCGAGAAGTTCGGCGTCTCGCGCATGACCGTGCGCCAGGCGATCGACGCGCTCGTCACCGAGGGCGTGCTCGAGCGCTCGCAGGGCCGTGGGACGTTCGTCGCCCCGCCGCGCGCGGACTTCGAGATGCGCCTCACGACGTTCGGCGAGGAGGCGCGGCGCCGCGGCATGGAGCCGGGCACCGACGTGCTCGAGGTCGGCACGGCACCGGCGCCGGCGTCGGTCGCCGAGTCGCTCGGGCGCGCGACGGGCGACCCCATGCACCACGTGGTACGCCTGCGCTCCGCCGACGGCTCGCCCATGAGCGTCGAGGAGGCGTGGATCCCCGTCGACCTCGCCCCGGACCTGCTCGACGACGGCGTCCCCGAGAGCCTGTACGGCGCCCTGCGCGAGCGCGGCCTGGCCCCGACGTGGGGCGAGGACACGATCACCGCCTCCGACGCGACGGTCCAGGAGCAGAAGCTCCTCGGGCTGCGCGCGTCGCGGGCCGTCATGCGCACCGTCCGCCGCACGTTCGCGGGCGACGCGCCGCTCATGTACTCGCGGTCCAGCTACCGCGGCGACCGGTACAGCGTGTTCGTCCCGCTGCGCGAGGCGCGCCCGACGCTCGTGCCGCGCACCGGCGGGTCCCCGGCGTCGACCACCGCCCCTGCGGACCCGGCCACCGCTGCGGCCACCACCGACCCGACGCCCACCGACCACCTCGACCCCGTGCCAGTGCCGGCCCGGGCGACCGAAGGGAACGACCGATGACACAGTCCGACGCAGAGCGCGCCGCGACGATCCTCGCCGGCCTCGGCGGGGTGGCCAACATCGACGAGATCGACCCGTGCACCACCCGGCTGAGATCGCTCGTCAAGGACCCCGCGCTCGTCGACGCCGCGCTCCTGCGGCGCGCCGGAGCGTTCGGCGTCATGGTGAACGGCCGGGTCGTCCAGGTCGTCGTCGGCCCGCAGGTCGACACGATCGCGTCCGACCTCGCCGACCTCATGTGAGGACCCCGCCAGCACCGCCGTCGCACCACCCCCGACGACGGCGTCCCGACCCCGCGCGCCCCGCGCACCCCGACCGGCACGGCAGCCGGCCGGGACACCTGACCCGGCCCCGGCCGGACCAAGACCACGAGGAGCACCCGTGAGCAAGGCAGAGCAGATTCTCCGAGGCCTCGGCGGCGACGCGAACGTCGTCGACCTGGAGGCGTGCATCACGCGCCTGCGCGTCGAGGTCGAGGACCCGGCGCTCGTCGACGACGCCACGCTGACCGCCGCCGGGGCGATCGCCGTCGTGCGCTCGGGTGCCGCGATCCAGGTCATCGTCGGCCCCGAGGCCGACAACATCGCCTCCGACATCGAGGACCTGCGCTGATGGCCGCGCCGCTCACGGTGCTCGTGCCCGTCACGGGCACCGTCATCGACGTCGCCGACGTCGACGACCCCGTCTTCTCGGCGGGCCTCGTCGGGCCGGGGCTCGCCGTCGAGCCCGACGACGCGCAGGGCGGCGAGGCCGTCGCCCCCATCACGGGCACGGTCGTCAAGCTCCACCCGCACGCGTTCGTCGTCCAGCACGACGACGGCCGCGCCGTCCTCGTCCACCTCGGCATCAACACCGTCCAGCTCGGCGGCGAGGGCTTCACCACGCACGTCGCGCAGGGCGACCACGTCGAGCGCGGCACCGTCCTCGTCTCGTGGGACCCGAAGGCCGTCCGTGCCGGAGGCCGCTCGGCCGTGTGCCCGGTGGTGGCGCTGGAGGCCGCCCCGGACGACGTGACCTCGCTCGCCGAGGTGGGCGCGTGGGCCGCCCACGGCGAGGAGCTCCTCACCTGGGCCTGACGACGCCGCGCCGCGCCGAACCCGGGGTTGTCGGCCACCCCGAGGCCGAACCCGGCGATATCCCCGGGTTCGGCCGAATCCGGTGCGACAAGCCCGGGTTCGGCGTCCCCGGGTCGACTCGTCAGCCGCGCAGCGGGAGCATGAGCGACGGGACGTCGCCCGGCTCGCCGCGGTCGACGACCCGCACCGGGACTCCCCAGTCCTGCTGGGCGAGGTGGCACGCGGGGAACACGTCGGGGTCGGGCTCGCCGTCCGGGCCCAGAGGCACGACGTCGCACGACGCCGCCCGCGCGGTCACGTGCAGCACGCCCTCGCGGATCTCGGGGTTGATCACCAGGTCGCGTCCGAGCTCGACGCCGGTCCCGCCCCCGGACAGCAGCAGCTCGGGCGGCGTCGCGCTCACGCGCAGCTCCGTCGACGGTCCGAACCTGTCGTCGAGCTTCTGGCCCGGCGCCGGGATGAACGGGACGTCGAGCCACAGCGGCCCGGCCTCGATGTCGGTGACGGGCCGCTGGGTACGGTGCGCGCCGCCGTCGAGCACCTCGCCCGCGAGCGAGGCGGGCAGCGCGACGCGCGTGAGCCGGTGCGCCGCGGACTCGACCACGAGGAGGTGGACCTGCGGCTCGCCGTCCGGCCCCTCGCCCACCTGCACGACGACGCCGCTCGGCTCGGCGAGGCCCGTCGCCAGGGTCGTGACCTCGCCGGCGAGGCGCGTGTCCGCGCCGACTCCCGCAGCGTCGTCCCCGACGCTCCCGGCGTCACCGGCCGCGGGCGCGAACCGGCGCAGCGCGCCGTCGTAGGTGTCCGCGACGACGACGCTCCCGTCCGGCAGCGTCGCGACGCCGAGCGGGTGCTGCATGAGCGCCTGCTCGGCCGGACCGTCGCGGTGGCCGAAGTCGAACAGGCCCTGCCCCACGGCGGTCCGGACCTCGACACCCTCGGGCACGACGGCGACGCCCCCGCCCAGCCCGGTCACACGACGCAGGGCCGACGTCTCGGAGTCCGCGACCCACATCGCGCCGTCCACCGCGACGGCCAGCCCGGACGGCTGGGCGAACCACGCCGACGCACCCGGCCCGTCCTCCAGGCCCTCGTTCATCGTCCCCGCCAGCAGACCGAGCTTCCACCAGTCGAAGGCCCAGAGCGTGTGGTGGCCCGCCATCGCAACGACGAAGCCGCCCAGCTCGTCGGACCAGGCGACGTCCCACGGTGACGACAGCTTCACGTCGAGCGGGACGTAGGTGGCCGAGGCATCGAACGGCCCGAGGCGTCGGGCGCCGCCCTCGTCCGCCAGGACGACGTTCTCCACGCCGCCGACCATGAACTGCTCGCCCGTCCCCGCGACGGTCGTCACCCGGCCGTCGGCGAGGCGCACGCCGCGCAGCGCGTGGTTGGCCGTGTCCGCCACGAGGACGTCGAACCCGTACGCCTCACGCTCCTGCTCGGGGACGAGGCACAGCCCGTTGGGCTCGGCGAACCGTGCGTCGTCCGGGTCACCGTCGGCGAGACCGCGCTCGCCGGACCCTATCCGCCGGACGAGCGTCTCGCCGTCGGGCAGGAGCTCAGCGAGCGAGTGGTGCCCGGCGTCCGCGACGAGGAGGTTGCCGCCGGGCAGCTCGATCGCCTTCGCGGGGAAGCGCAGCGTGCCCGACGACGGTGCGGGCGGCACGTACGGGCCGTCGCCGCGGTGCAGGGTGCCCTTCGCGTCGTGCTCCGCGACGAGCTCCTCGACGAGGGCGGCGATCGCGGACGCGTGGCCCTCCCCCGCCATCTGCGCGACGACGTAGCCCTCGGGGTCGACGACGACGAGCGTCGGCCAGGCGCGCGCGGTGTACGCCGACCACGTGACGAGCTCGGGGTCGTCGAGGACGGGGTGGTGCACCTCGTACCGCTCGACCGCGGCCGCGAGCGCCGCCGGGTCGGCCTCGTGCTCGAACTTGGGCGAGTGCACCCCGACGATGACCAGCACGTCGCGGTGCGCCTCCTCGAGCTCGCGCAGCTCGTCGAGGACGTGCAGGCAGTTGACGCAGCAGAAAGTCCAGAAGTCGAGGACCACGACCTTCCCGCGCAGGTCGGCGAGGGACACGTCCCGGCCGCCGGTGTTGAGCCAGCCGCGCCCGACGAGCTCGGATGCGCGGACGCGGGGAAGTCGCTCGGTGGTCACGCTCCCCATTGTCGCGCGACCTCCGACCCTTGACCCACATACCCCTGGTGGGTATATTCGCCATCGTTCGATACCCCGCCGGGGTATCCGCGACGAGGAGGAACACGATGAGCATCGTCGAGATCGAGTACCAGGTGACCGGCATGACCTGCGGCCACTGCGAGATGTCGGTGCGCGAGGAGGTCGGGCAGGTGCCCGGCGTCACCGCGATCGACGTCAGCGCGACCAGCGGTCGGCTCGTCGTCACGGCCGACCAGCCCCTCGACGACGCCGCGGTCGTGGCGGCCGTCGACGAGGCGGGCTACCAGGCGGTGCGGGTGCCATGAGAGCCCCCGCCCGGATCGGGCTGTACGCCGCGGGGCTCGGCGTCGTGTTCGTCGCCTCCGCCGCGATCGCCGGGGCCGTCGTCCCCGAGGGAGCAGCCCCGGCACCGGCCACCTCGCACGCCCCCGAGCAGCACGTCGCCACGGGCGACGCCCCCGAGCAGGAGAGCACGACAGGAGCGGACATGATGCGCGGACTGTCCCTGGAGCAGGACGGGTACACGCTGGGCGCGGTCGAGGCCCCCGGGACCGTGGGCGAGACCGGAGAGCTGGCCTTCACCCTGGCCGACCCGGCGGGCGAGCCCGTCACGGAGTTCGACGTCGCGCACGAGCAGCGGCTCCACCTGATCGTCGTGCGCTCCGACGGCGCGCACTTCCGGCACGTCCACCCGGTGATGGACGCGGAAGGGCGCTGGTCGCTGCCCTGGACCTGGGACGCCGCCGGGAGCTACCGCGTCTACGCCGACGCCGCGCCCAGCGCGGGCGGCGCCGTCACGCTGACCCGCACGGTCGACGTCGCGGGCGACCTCGCCCCGGCCCGCGACGCCGAGGTCTCCACCACGACGTCGGTCGACGGCTACGACGTCGCGCTCGACGGGCAGCTCGAGGCCGGGACCGTCTCCCGGCTGACCGTCGAGGTCACCCGCGACGGGCAACCCGTCACGACGCTCGAGCCCTACCTGGGCGCCTACGGGCACCTCGTCGCGCTGCGCGACGGCGACCTCGCCTACCTGCACGTGCACCCCGAGGGCGACGAGCCGGAGGCGGGCCAGGCCTCGGGCCCGACCGTGTCGTTCGGCGTCGAGGCGCCCACGCCGGGCCGCTACCTGCTGTACCTCGACTTCCAGGTGGAGGGCCAGGTGCGCACCGCGGCGTTCGTCGTCGAGGCGACGACCGACGGCGCCCCCGCCCCCGCGCCGGACGACGCCCCCGCTGCCGGTCACGACCCGGCGACGCACGACCACTGACCTGTACCCCCATGCCCGGCGGCACCCTGCCGGGCCGGAAGGAGGACCTCATGACGGCACCGGCCGCCCCGCCACCGGGGACGTTCGTCGAGCTCGAGATCGGCGGGATGACGTGCGCCTCGTGCGCCATGCGGATCGAGAAGAAGCTCAACCGCATCGAGGGCGTCACCGCGACCGTGAACTACGCGACGGAGAAGGCGAAGGTCACCGTCCCGGCGGGCGTCGACGCGGCCACGCTCATCGCCGAGGTCGAGAAGACCGGGTACACCGCACAGCTCCCCCGCGTCGAGGACCCCGAGGTCCCGGTGCCGGCCGAGGCGCAGGACGCCGATCCCGAGCTCACCGCGCTGCGTCAGCGCCTCGTCGGGGCCGTGGTGCTCTCGGTCCCGGTCGTCGCGATGGCGATGGTCCCCGCGCTCCAGTTCACGTACTGGCAGTGGGCCAGCCTCGCGCTCGCCGCGCCCGTCGTCGTGTGGGCGGCCTGGCCGTTCCACCGCGCCGCGTGGACCAACCTGCGCCACGGCGCGGCGACGATGGACACCCTCATCTCCGTGGGGACCAGCGCCGCGTTCCTGTGGTCGCTCTACGCGCTGTTCCTCGGCACCGCGGGAGAGCCGGGCATGACCCACCCGTTCACGCTGTCCGTCGCCCCCACCGACGGCGCCGGAAACATCTACCTGGAGGTCGCGGCCGGGGTCACGACCTTCATCCTCGCCGGGCGCTACTTCGAGAAGCGGTCCAAGCGGCAGGCCGGCGCCGCGCTGCGCGCCCTGCTCGAGCTCGGCGCCAAGGACGTGGCGGTGCTGCGCGACGGCGCCGAGACCCGCATCCCGATCTCCGAGCTCGCCGTGGGCGACGAGTTCGTCGTGCGCCCCGGAGAGAAGATCGCCACGGACGGCACCGTCGTCGCCGGCACGTCCGCCGTCGACGCGTCCATGCTCACGGGCGAGTCCGTGCCCGTCGAGGTGGGTGAGGGCGACCCCGTCACCGGCGCGACCGTCAACGCGGGCGGGCGGCTGGTCGTGCGCGCGACGCGCGTCGGCGGCGACACGCAGCTCGCGCAGATGGCCCGGCTCGTCGAGGACGCCCAGTCCGGCAAGGCCCGGGTCCAGCGGCTGGCCGACCGCGTCTCCGCGGTCTTCGTCCCGATCGCCATCGCGGTCGCCGTCGGCACCCTCGGTGCGTGGCTCGGGGCGGGCGCGCCCGCCTCCGCGGCCTTCACCGCCGCCGTCGCGGTGCTCATCATCGCGTGCCCGTGCGCGCTCGGCCTCGCCACCCCGACGGCGCTGCTCGTCGGGACGGGGCGCGGCGCGCAGATGGGCGTCCTCATCAAGGGGCCCGAGGTGCTGGAGTCCACCCGGACCGTGGACACGGTCGTGCTCGACAAGACGGGGACCGTGACGACGGGCGTCATGACGCTGACCGAGGTCGTCACCGGCACCGGGGTCGACCGTGCCGAGCTCCTGCGCCTCGCCGGGGCGCTCGAGGACGCGTCCGAGCACCCGGTCGCCCGGGCCGTCGCGCGGGGCGCGGCCCAGGAGGTCGGGACGCTGCCCGTGCCCGAGGACTTCACCAACGTCGAGGGGAAGGGCGTGCAGGGCGTCGTCGACGGGCACGCCGTCCTCGTGGGCCGCGAGTCCCTCCTCGCCGAGTGGGCGCAGCACCTCCCCCGGGACCTCGCCGACGCCAAGGCCCGCGCCGAGGAGCAGGGCGGCACGGCCGTCGTCGTCGGTTGGGACGGGCGCGCTCGCGGGATCCTCGTGGTGGCCGACGCGGTCAAGCCCACGAGCGCCGAGGCGATCCGCCAGCTCCGCGCGCTCGGCCTCACCCCGGTGCTCCTCACCGGAGACAACGCGGCCGTCGCGCGCCGGATCGCGGCCGAGGTCGGCATCGACGAGGTGATCGCCGAGGTCATGCCTCGCGACAAGGTCGACGTCGTCAACCGGCTCCAGGGCGAGGGCAAGGTCGTCGCGATGGTCGGCGACGGCGTGAACGACGCCGCGGCCCTCGCCCAGGCGGACCTGGGCCTGGCCATGGGGACGGGCACGGACGTCGCGATCGAGGCGGCCGACATCACGCTCGTGCGGGGCGACCTCCGCTCCGCGGCCGACGCGATCCGCCTGTCCCGACGCACCCTGGGCACCATCAAGGTGAACCTGTTCTGGGCCTTCGCCTACAACGTCGCCGCGATCCCGCTCGCCGCGCTCGGCCTGCTCAACCCCATGCTCGCGGGCGCCGCGATGGCGTTCTCCAGCGTCTTCGTCGTGGGCAACAGCCTGCGCCTGCGGTCGTTCCGCAGCCGGGCCACGAGCCCGGACCCGACGACCACCACCCCGACGACGCCGACCGTGCAGCTCGCCGGCGTCTGACCGCAGGACCGGCCGGTCCGGACCTCCCGTGCCCGGTGCTGCACCTCCTGGTGCGGTGCCGGGCACGCCCCGTGCGTGAGGCTCAGGCGCGCGAGGCGCTCACCTGGCCGACGACGCGCACCTCGACCTCGACGCCGTCGACGGTGTCGGGGACGTCGACGTCGTCGGAGGTCACGTTGACGCGCAGCAGCCAGTCGTCGACGACGTCCTGCGCCCGCGGTCCGCGCACGGGCGCGCCCGACGCGTCGGCGCGCGCGATCCCGACGCCGGTCACGCCGTCGAGGCCTGCCAGCTCGTCGCGGAGCGCGGCCTTGGCCTCGCGGGCTCGTTCGAGGGTCGCCACGGCGAACCACCTCCCGACCTCATTGTGCGCCCGTCGGGGCGTTCGCGGCAGGGCCAGAAGTCCGTGCCGGGCGTCGTCAGGCGAGCAGCGTCGCGCCGAGCCGCTCCAGCACGGTCCCGATCGGGTTGCAGTACGTGAGCCCCGTGCCGTTCGCGCCGCCCGTCTCCGACCCGGCGAACAGGAGGCCGAGCGCCACGCCGTCCTCCCGGTACACGATCGACCCCGAGTCGCCGCCGCGCGAGAACGGGCCGTCACCCGTCGACTCGACCTCGATCTGGTCGTCGAACCGCAGCGCGCCGAGGCCGTCGCCGTAGCCGACCACGACGTCGTCGAGCTCGATGGCCGTGACGCGGCCCGTCGTGACGCCGGTGGTCCGGCCGGACTTGCCGACCGCCTCGCCGCCCAGCGCGACCGCCGTCTCCGTGACCCGGCCGACGGGGTACTCCGGGCCCACGGTCGGGTCGTCGAGGAGCGCGACGGCGGCGTCGACGGTCTGCGTGACCCCCGCCTCCAGCGGGACGAGCGCGGCGAGGGTCCCGACGCGGTCGTCCGGCGCGCTGCCGCCGTCGGCAGGACCGGGCTGCACGACGACGTCCCCGACCCGGGCGGACGGCGACCCCGCGAGCACGTGCCAGTTCGAGAGCGCGTAGACCGACGCGGCGTCCGCGCCCGCGACGGGCGGCTCGCCGATGCGCACGAACGCTCCGAGCGTCCCGGCGGTGACGTCCACGTGGGCGATCGAGACGCCCGGACGCAGCGGCCGCACCCGGCCGGTCTCCCCGGTCGCGTACGCGGTGACGACCGGCGGGCGCAGGCCGGGACCGCCCTCGCTCCCGCCGCCCCGCCCGTCAGGACCGGCGAGCGGGCGGATCCGGCCCGTGCGCCGGACGTCGACCGTGTCCCCGGCCTCCGACGCGACCTTGCGCGCGATGCTGCGCGCGGTCGGCACGCCCAGCCGGTACCGGACCGCGATGGCGTACCCGCCGTCGTCGTGCGGGGCGAGGCCGATCGCGAGGGTGGGCGCGCGCACGACCTCCGCGGCGTCGGGCACGTCGCGCGCCTCGATCGCCGTGTCCGACCTGCCCGGCAGGCCCGACCGCTCCGCGAGCTCGCGCGCGTAGTCCGCGAGCTGCGACTTGATCTCCCGTGCCTTCTGCTGGTCCATCGGTGCACCGTCCCCTCGCCCGACGGACGGCTCGCGCCGTCCGCGTCCTGCCGAGCGAGTCTGACGGCAGCCGCCCACACCCGCACCGCGCCACGCCGACGCAGACCGCGACGCGGCAGGATCAGGACCCCGGCGCCTCGACGGCTGGTCCCGGCCGCGGGCTCCGCGCCCGACGGCCGACGGCCCCGAGCAGCCCGGCGACGACGAGCGCGACGATCGCCGCGACGAGCGTCGCGTGCGCCTGGTGCAAGCGGTCGTACACGTACCACCAGTCGGCACCGTCCGGCGCGCCCGCGGACCGCGCGAACATCTCCGCCACGTACCAGCGGTTCGCCCACGCGACGAGCAGGCTCGCGCCGACGACCGCCGCGACGACCCCCAGCACGCTCGCGAGGCGTCCCGCGCGCCTGGTCCACCGTCGTCCCGCTGCCGTGCCCCCGTGCGTCATGCGGGGCATCTTCTCGTGCCGACGGCCTCCGCACCAGACCCGCGGCTCAGGCCCGGAGCAGCTGCTCCACGCGGACCGACCGGCGGCGGGCGACGACGAGCGTCGTCACCGCGACCGACGCGAGGCCCCAGAGCACCAGCGCGACGGCGTCGCCCGCGCCCCCGGCCGCCCCGGGGTCGATGATCGACGTGAGCAGGCGGAGCGCCGAGCCCACGGGCAGCAGGTCGCGCAGCCCGGTGAGCGCGGCCGGGACGGTCGCGACGATGCCGGTTGCGACGAGCAGCACGGCGACGAGCAGGCTGATCGCCCGCCCCACGTTCCCGAGCAGCGCGGCGAGCGCCTGGTTGAGCGCGACGAAGACCACCGACGCGAGCGCCCCGACCGCGAGCAGGCCGATCCAGCCGCCCACGCTCGCGCCCTCGACCGCGGCGAGGACGCCGCCCACCACGAGACCGGTCGCGGCGGCGATCCCCGCCGGCAGCGCGAGCGCGGCCAGCGCGAGCCGCCCCGCGGTCCGGGTCGACCCGAGCAGCTTCGCGGGCACGGGCGGGAACGCGACGAAGATCGCGAGCGCGCCGAGCCACAGGGCGAGGACGGCGAACAGCGGGCCGGTCGACCCGGTGCCGAGGTCCTCGACGCCGGGAGCGGCCACCGGGTCCGCGACGACCGCGGAGAGGTTCTCGCGCTCGGCGTCCGTGTAGGTGGGGACCTGCTCCGTCGCGTCACCGAGACCCTGGGCGAGCTCGGTCGTCCCGTCGGCGAGCTGCCCGACGCCGCCCGCGAGGTCGCCCGCGCCCGTCGCCAGGTCCTGGGTCCCGGTCGCGAGCTGGTCAGCCCCCGTCCCGAGCGCCCCGACACCCGTCGCGAGCCCGTCCGCACCCGTCGACAGATCGCCCGCGCCGCCGGCGAGCTGCGCGGCGCCGTCGGCCACCTGGTCGGCGCCGGTCGCAAGCTGCGCAAGACCGGCCGAGAGGTCGCGCGCGCCCCCGGCCACGCCCGTCGCGCCCGTGGCGGTCTGCGCCGCCCCGCTCGCGAGCCGGTCCGCGCCCTGCGCGGCCTGGTCGACCCCGTCCGCGAGGGCGTAGAGCCCGGTGGGCCCGTTCGCGCCCGACGCCGCCCCGGCCAGGGCGGCGTTCCCCGCCGCGACCTCGGCCGCGCCGACCGCGAGCGGCCGCAGCGCGGCGAGCTGCTGGTCGAGCGCCACGCAGGCGGGCGACGTCGGGTCGGCCGCGCACCCCGCCTGGACCTTCTGCTGCTCGATCCCGGCGACGACCTGCGCGAGCCCGCCCGCGACGTCGCGCGACCCCGTCGCGAGCCGGGTCCCGAGCGCCGGGAGCGACGTGGACCCTCCGCCCGGGAGGGGGACGGCCGAGATCGAGTCGTCGAGCGTGCGGAGCCCGCCCGCGAGGTCGGACGCGCCGCCCGAGACGCCCGCGACGCCGTCGGCCAGACCCTGGGCACCGGTCGCGAGCGAGCCCGCGCCGGACGCGGACTGCGCGACCCCGCCGGCGACCTGTCGCGACCCGGTGGCGACGCCCTGCGCCCCCGTCGCGAGGTCGCCCGCGCCGGACGCGAGCTGGTCCGCGCCCGAGCCGAGCTCGCCCACGCCGGACGCGAGCGCGCCGGCGCCGGTCGCGAGCTCGCCCGCGCCCGACGCGAGCTGCGTCGCGCCGTCGTTCGCCTGTGCCGCGCCGTCAGCGAGCTGGTCCGCACCGTCCGCCGCCTCGCCGAGCTGCTCGTTCAGGGTCGTGAAGCCGACGAGCACGCCGTCGACGTAGTTCTCGGTGAGCGTCGTGCCGAGCACGGAGGTCGCGGTGGTCGTGACGATGCGCGCGAGCGCCTCGTCGACGACCCGCCCGCCCGGCGCCGTCTCGACGGTCAGCGAGGCCTGGGTCGCGTCGGACGCGTCGCCGCTGAACGACGTGGCCGCCGCGGAGAAGTCCTCCGGGATCGTCACGACGGCGGAGTACGTGCCGTCGGCGAGCCCGGACGCGGCGTCGTCGGCGTCGGTGATGACCCAGTCGTAGTTCGTCGTCCCGGGGTCGGGCTGGACGGCGACCGGCCCGGTGTCCGTGGAGGCCGCGCCGCCGCTCACCAGCCCGGCCGTGAGCTGGCGTCCCAGCGGGACGGTCTGGCCGTCGACCTCGACAGGCTCGTCGAGGTTGACGATCGCCGCCTTGACCGTGTCGAGCCGCTCCTGCGGGTCCCACAGCGCCCACAGCAGCAGGCCCAGCACCGCGAGCGGCAGCACCACGGCGGCGACCACGGTCCAGAGGCGACGCGCGTCGACCCGGGGCCGGGCGCCGGCGGACGGCGGTGCGTCCGGTGTGGTCGGGTCGGTCTGCGCCGTGTCGGGCGGGAAGACGCTCATGCGGGCACCTCCTCGGTGCGCTGGCCGACGGCGGACGCCGGGTCGGTGGGGGCGGGCACCGCGTGGGCGGGGTCGGGGGCGTGCAGGTCGAGCACCTGCGTCCCCGGTGGGGCGAGGTCGGTCGGCGCGGGTCCGACGGCACCGAGGACGACCGCCGTGCCGCGCTCGACCGCGTGGGCGAGCACCTCGGCGAGGGCGGCGCGCTCCGCCGGCGACGTGACGGCGTCCGTCCCGACCACGGCGAGCAGCCGCGGCTCCTCGCGCAGCAGCGCGGCGACGCTCGCCGCTGCGGGCACGCGGTGCGCGGCGGGCGCGGGCGCGTCGCCGGGCAGGGCCGCGACGTCGGCCGCGAGGTCGACGAGCGCGACGCGGCGGCGCACGCTCAGCGCGCGCTCCGGCAGGACGAGGCCCGTCACCTTGAGAGCTCCGGCGGCCGGCTTGAGCCGCCCCGCGAGCGCCAGCACGACCCCCGACACCGCCGCGGGCGACGTCCCGTGCACGACGAGCGACCCGCCGTCGGGCACGCGCACGGTGATCGGCTCGGCGAGCGGGCCGTGCGCCCCGGCGACCACGAGGTCGTGCGCGACGACGGCGTCCGTGCTCCCCGGCTCCGGCCAGTCCGCGAGCGCGAGCTCCTTGGACAGCCCCTCGCCCTCGACGTCGAACGACGGGAGCACCCGGTCGAGCCAGCGCGGCATCCACCACGCCTTGTCGCCGAGCATCGCGAGCACCGCCGGCACGAGCGTCATGCGCACGACGAACGCGTCGACGAGGACGCCGACCGCGAGCCCGAGCGCGATGGGTTTGAGGCTCATGTCGCCCTCGGGCACGAACGCCACGAACACGGCGAACATGATGACCGCGGCCGCCGTGACGACCTTCGCGGACGCCTGGAAGCCCGTGAAGATCGACCGGCGCGCCTTGCCCGAGTGGACGTAGTCCTCGCGGATGCGCGCCACGAGGAACACCTCGTAGTCCATCGCGAGGCCGAACAGCACGCCCATGAGCACGATCGGCATGAACGAGATGACCGGGCCGAGCCGCGTGACGTGGAGCGCGTCCGCGAGGAACCCGTGCTCGAACACGAGCGTCACCACGCCGAACGCGGCGCCCACCGAGAACAGGTAGCCGAGCGTCGCCTTGATCGGCACCGCGATCGACCGGAACACCATGGTCAGCAGCACGAGCGACAGGCCCACGACGACGAACGCGAACGGCAGCAGCGCCGCCCCGAGCTTGGCCGACACGTCGATCCCGACCGCCGTGAACCCCGTGACCGCGAGGTCCACGCCGTACTCGTCGAGGAAGTGGTCGTGCTGCGAGCGGATCTCCGTGACGAGGTCCTTGGTCTCCTCCGAGTCCGGCGCGCCCGTCGGCACGACCTGCACGATGCCCGTGTCCGCGGTGAGGTTGGGCGTCGCGAGCGGGACGTCGGCGACACCCGGGAGGTCCGCGATCTCGTCGCCCAGGTCGTCCATGAGCCCGACCGGGTCCGTCGACGTGACGATGGTCCCGGTGACGATGAGCGGCCCGTTGAAGCCGGGCCCGAAGTGCTCGGACACCAGGTCGTAGGTGACGCGCGCCTGGTTGTCCTCGGGCAGCGTCCCCGCGTCGGGCAGCGCGAGCTGGAGGTCCCGCGCCGGCAGCGTCAGCAGCACGATCGCCGCCACGACCAGCCCGATCGTCAGCAGCGGGATCCGCGTGACGGTCCGCACCCACCCGGCGAAGAACCGGTTGCGGTGCTCGACGGTCGGCTGCGCGCCTGCCTTCGGGTCCGAGGTCGGGGTCGGGTCCTCGGCGGCCGCCACCGCTCGTCCGGCCCGTCGCCTCGTCGTCTCGTCGAGATCCGACGGCGCCCTCTCTGCCGCCGCTCCCGACCCCGCGACCGCCCGGCGCCGACCACGCCCCCGCCCACGACGACGCGGGGCCTTCGGGCGGAGCCGCTCGCCCGCGAACCCCAGCATGGCGGGCAGCAGCGTGATCGAGACGAGGACGGCCAGGCCGACGCCGACGGCTGCCGCCACGCCCATGACGGTGAGGAACGGGATGCCGGCGACGCCGAGGCCGACGAGCGCGATCATCACGGTGAGGCCGGCGAAGATGACGGCGGAGCCGGCGGTCGCGACGGAGCGGGCCGCGGCCTCCTCGACGCTCAGCCCGCTCGCGAGCTCGTCGCGGTGCCGGGACACGATGAAGAGCGCGTAGTCGATGCCGACGGCGAGACCGAGCATGACCGCGAGCATCGGGGTCGTGGAGTTGATCTGCGCGACGGCCGTCGCGGCGAACAGCAGGCCCATGCTCACGCCGACGCCGACGACGGCGTTGAGGAGCGGCAGCCCGGCGGCGACGAACGAGCCGAAGGTGAGGACGAGCACGACGAGCGCGACGAGGAGGCCGATGGCCTCGGTGACGGTGAGGGTCGGGAACTCGGTGCTGAAGAGCTGGCCGCCGAGAGCGGCCTGGGCGCCGTCGGGCAGGGCCGCCGCCAGGTCATCGACGACGTCGCCGAGCGCGTCCTTCGTGGCGTCGGTGACCTCGCTCTGGCCCTCGTCGAGCTGGATGGTCATGAGCGTCGCGACGTCGTCGTCGCTGATCGACGCGGTCATGGTGTCGTCGTAGGGCGAGGTCACGGCGGCGACGCCGTCGACGTCACCGAGCGCGGTGACGGCGTCCTCCACGGGGCCGCGGACGGCGTCGTCCTCGATCGTCGAGCCGTCGGGGGCTACGACGACGACCTGGGCAGTCGCGCCGCTGACCTGCGGGAACGTGGTGGCGAGGCGGTCGAGGGCGGCCTGGGACTCGGTGCCGGGGATGGTCACCTCGTCGTCGAGGCCCTGTCCCACGAGGCCCGCGAGCGCCCCGGCGAGGACGAGGATCCCGATCCACGCGGCGAGGACGAGCCGGCGCGCCCCGACCGCCCAGCGGCCGAGCGAGTACAGCGCTGAGGACACGAGCGGCCTCCCGGGGAGAGTGCAGACGGATTTCAGGATACGCCGCTGTATCCGATGCGCGACCGTATCGGATACACTGATGTATCGCAAGGCCGCCCGGTGCGGACGGCCCGTCCACGAGTGGGAGCATGTGCGGCGTGACCACCGACCTCGACCCGACCCGCGTCGACCGCGACGCGGAGAGCGAGACCCCGCTCTCCCCCCGCCGCGAGCGCACCCGCGAGCGCCTGCTCGACGCCGCCTACGGGCTGTTCGCCGAGCACGGCATCAACGGCACGTCGATCGAGGCCGTGTGCGAGGCGGCGGGCTTCACCCGCGGCGCGTTCTACTCGAACTTCGACACCAAGGAGTCGTTGTTCCTCGCCCTCACCGAGCGGGAGATCCGGATGCGGATGCGGAGCCTCGAGGCCGCTGTCGAGCACCTGCCGGACGACCCCGTGCGCGACGGTGTCATCGCCCCCGAGGCGATCGCCACGATCGTGGCGGCCGTCATGGCGGACCCGCGCGACGAGCGCCGGTGGTGCCTCATGAGCGCGGAGCTCGAGCTGCTCGCGCTGCGCGACCCGCAGGTCGCGGAGCGGTTCGCGGACCAGGAGGACTCGTTCCGCACGGAGCTCGCGGACATCCTCACGCGCGTGCTCACGAGCGTCGGGATGCGCTTCGCGATCGACGCCGCCGCGGCCACGCGGGTGCTCATCAGCGCCTACACGTCCGCGGCGCGCGACGCGTTCCTCACCCCCGACGGCGACGACGCCGTGCAGCGCGCGCAGGCCGCGGACTGGCTGCCCGCGCTCGTCGGGCGGCTCGTCGAGCCGGACCCTGACGCGACCTGAGCCGCTCCCGTCGACGCCACGCGACCCTGTGGGTGGCGCGCGTCACACTGGCCGCATGACACTCACCTTCAGCGGCGCCGTCGTCGACTGCGCCGACCCCGGCGTCGTGGCGGACTTCTGGCAGGCCGCGCTCGGCTGGACGGGGCGCGAGACAGGACCGCACGGCGAGGCTGTGCTCTACCCGCGCGACGGCGAGACGGTGCTCGGCCCGCCGAGCCTCGTCTTCCAACGGGTCCCCGAGGGCAAGGCGGTCAAGAACCGCGTTCACCTCGACTTCGCGTCGTCCACCCAGGCCGCCGACGTCGCGCGGCTCGAAGGCCTCGGCGCGCGCCGCGTCGACGTCGGGCAGGGCGAGACGGACACGTTCGTCGTGCTGGCCGACGTGGAGGGCAACGAGTTCTGCGTCCTGCGCGGGGACTGATCTGGCGGCCGTGTCACGCCCGCCCTTCCTCCTCGGTCGAACGGTCATCAGGACGCCCCGTGGCGGCTCGCCCGGTCCGTCCGCCGACCGACGGAGGAGAGAGCCATGCCCGAGAACCCGCTCGTCGTGCTCCTGCACGGCGCGTTCGCCGAGTCCGCGAGTTGGTCGGGCGTGATCGCCCGGCTCCGCGCGCACGACGTCGACACGCTCGCGCTCGCGAACCCCCTGCGCAGCGTCGTGACCGACGCGCAGTACCTGCGCGACGCCGTCGGCGACGCCGGGCGCCCGCTCGTGCTCGTCGGCCACTCCTACGGCGGCATGGTCGTCACGGAGGCCGCGGCCGAGGGCCTGGGGGACGTCGTCGGCCTCGTCTACGTCGCCGCGTTCGCCCCCGACACGGGCGAGAGCGCGGTCGACCTCGCCGGCCGGTTCCCCGGCAGCACGCTCGCCGGCGCGCTGGAGAGCACGTCGCTCGTCGACGACGTCGACGACCTGTGGATCCGGCCTGACGCGTACCACGCGCAGTTCGCCGCGGACGTCCCCGAGGAAGACGCGTACGTCGCCGCCCGGACGCAGCGCCCCGTCACGGACGTCGCGCTGAACCAAGGCCTGCTCGCCGGCACGCCGGTCTGGAAGGCCGTGCCGTCCTGGTTCGTGTTCGGCTCCGAGGACCGCAACATCCCGGTCGCCGCGCACCGCTGGATGGCGGCGCGCGCCGCCGCGCGCGGCGTGGACGAGGTGGAGGGCGCGTCGCACGCCGTCGCGGTCTCCGCGCCGGACCGGGTCGCCCGCACGGTGCTCGCCGCCCTCGCCGCGTCGCGCACGGTCGTGGCCTGACGGCGACCTGGGACAGCGAGGAGACCCCGATGATCACCACCACCGCGCTCGGACCCGTCTCGACGGTCGACGCCGGGCCGCTCACCGTCGGGTACATGGAGGCGGGCGACCCCGCCGGACCGCCCGTGGTGCTCCTGCACGGCTACCCGTACGACGTGCACAGCTACGTCGCGGTGGTCCCGCTGCTCGCCGCCGAGGGGCTGCGCGTCATCGTCCCGTACCTGCGCGGTCACGGCC
This sequence comes from Cellulosimicrobium sp. E-16, assembly GCF_049913115.1. Taxonomy (NCBI): domain Bacteria; kingdom Bacillati; phylum Actinomycetota; class Actinomycetes; order Micrococcales; family Promicromonosporaceae; genus Cellulosimicrobium; species Cellulosimicrobium sp. E-16. The sequence goes on along the minus strand of NZ_CP183974.1, from coordinate 472,696 downwards.
CGACGACGTTCCGCGAGCCGGGCGCGGTGCGCTCGGGCCAGCAGGCCGCGCTGGGCGCCGACCTCGTCGCGCTCCTCGACGCGCTCGGCATCGGCGCGGCGGTGCTCGCCGGGTACGACTGGGGCGGGCGCGCCGCGTGCGTCGTCGCGGCGCTCTGGCCCGAGCGCGTCCGCGGCCTGGTCTCGGTCAACGGCTACCTCGTGCAGGACGTCGCCGCCGCCCAGACGCCGATCCGACCCGACCTGGAGGCCGGGTTCTGGTACTTCTGGTACTTCGCGACCGAGCGCGGCCGGCGCGGGCTGACGCAGAACCGCGCGGAGATCGCGCGCGTGCTGTGGGCGCGCAACTCGCCCGAGAGGTCGTTCACCGAGACCGAGCTCGCACGCACCGCCGAGGCCTTCGACAACCCCGGCTACGTCGACGTCGTCATCCACTCCTACCGCCACCGGCTCGGGCTCGCGCCGGGCGACCCGGCGTACGACGACGTCGAGCGACGCCTCGCGGCGCTGCCACGGATCGACGTCCCGACGATCACCCTCGACGGGCTCGCCGACGGCAACTTCCCCGCGACCGACGGGTCCGCGACGGCGCGGTTCTTCGGCGGGCCGCGCGAGCACCGTCAGGTGCCGCACGCGGGTCACGACCTGCCCGCCGAGGCCCCCGAGGCGTTCGCACGGGCCGTCCTCGACCTGGTCCGGCGCCCGGCCGAGGACGCGGGCCGTCACCTCGCGTCGGGGTCGTAGACCGCCGTCGCGCCGACGGGCGGCTCCCCGACGTCCGCGACCGGGCGGGGCGCGTACGTCTCGGCGGTGAGGTCGGCGCGCTCGACGCGCTCGAGCCGGAACCAGCGGATCGCCTCGCGCGACCGGCACCAGGCGACGAGGTACCACCGCCCGTCGGTGTGCGCGAGCAGCACGGGCTCGACCCGGCGCGACGACGTCGCGCCCCGGCCGTCCCGGTAGCGGATCGCGAGCACGCGCGACCCGGCGATCGCCTGCTCGACGGCGCGCAGCAGCCCGAGGTGCGACCGCGCGCGCCCGACGACGTCCCCACCCGCTGCGGCGGGGGCGTCCGGCGACGCGTCCGCGGCCTCGTGGCGGACCCACACGCGCGCGGCGAGCGCCTCCGCCCGCTCGCGGTCGCCGGCAGCGAGCGCGTCCCACACCTTGCCGCGCGCGGCGAGCGCGTCGACCGCGAACGGGCTGCCGGTCGGGAGCGTCGCGAGCGCGACCGCGACGGCGACCGCCTGGCCCGGCGTGAAGTTGACCGGTGGCAGCGACGCGCTCGGGTCGAGCACGTAGCCACCACCGGGACCGGCCTGGGCCCAGATCGTCAGACCGGCCTGCTGCAGCGCGGCCACGTCGCGCTTGATCGTCCGCTCGCTCACCTCGAGCGCCGCCGCGAGGCGCGGACCCGTCGTGCCGGTCCGCCCTGCCCGCCGCAGCTCCTCCGCGATCGCGTAGAGACGTTCCGTCCTGTTCACCGGACGATGGTGACAGACAGGTGTCACCCATGCCCTGCGAAGGTGGGTGCATGAGCAACCACGACACGACCGAGCAGCCCCTCCACGTCGTCCTCGTCCCCGGCTTCTGGCTGGGCGCCTGGGCGTGGGACGACGTCGTCCCCGACCTCGAGGCCGCCGGCCTCGTCCCGCACGCCGTGACCCTCCCCGGCCTGGACGCCGGCGCGACCGCGCAGGACCGCGCCCGGGTCACGCGCGCGGACCACGTGGACGCGGTCGCGCGGCTCGTCGACGGGCTCGACGGACGGGTCGTGCTCGTCGGCCACAGCGGCGGCGGGCCGGTCGTGCAGCAGGTCGCCGACCGCGACCCGGCCCGGATCGAGCGGATCGTCTACGTCGACACCGGCCCCCTCGCCGACGGCGCCGCCCTCTCGCCCGACCTCCCGGCCGACGTCGCCGAGGTCCCGCTGCCCGACTGGGAGACGCTGGCCGAGGACGGGTCGAGCCTGGACGGCATGGACGACGCGACGCTCGCGCGTTTCCGCGAGCGCGCGGTGCCGACTCCCGGCCCGGTCGCACGCGGCCCGGTGCACGTGACGAACCCGGCTCGCTTGCGCGTCCCCGCGACCGCGATCTGCTCGTCGATCCCGTCGGCCGTGCTCGCCGAGCTCGCGAACCCCGGCCCTCCCCTGCACACCGAGCTGGGCGAGCTCACGGACCTCACGTACGTCGACCTGCCCACCGGGCACTGGCCGATGCTCTCGCGCCCGCGCGACCTCGCGGCCGCGCTGGTCGACGCGGCCTCCTGACCGAGGCCCCGCGCAGCACGGCGACCGGTCGTGAGCCGGTCGTACGGGACGGGACCGTGCGACCGGCATCACACGTTCTCCGGAAAAAAGTCACCGAACTCGCGTCACAGACGGCGACTTGTGCCGTCTTGTCGGGTGGAAGCGGTCACCAGGCCGCCCGAAGACCGACCGACGACGAGACGGACCATGCACGACACCCTGCCCTCCGCCCCCTCGCGCACCGAGGTGCGCACGGCCCTGCTCTGGGCCCTCGAGCACGACCGCGACGCCCTGCTGGAGCACCGCGAGACGACCCAGCACTGCGCGTGGGCCGCGGCCCGGGGCGCGGCCGACCGGCGCCTCGTGCGCCGCTGGCGTGCGGCGTTCGCCCCGCTCCCGTCCACCGTCGCCTGACGCGAGACCGCCGGGTCCGGACCGCGCGAGCGCATCCGTACGGGAGCCCGCGGACGAACCCCGGACGAGAGGGCACGTCCGCCCCCTCGGGAGGAGGTCGCCATGTTCGCGTCGCTCGCTGCCGGATCCGGCGGGACGATCGGCGTCTCGGGGGTCGGGAACGGCATGTCGCAGTGGTTCCTGATCTTCGGGGCGCTCATCATCACCGCGATCCTCGTCGGCTCGATCTACGAGCTCGGCAAGGCCGTGCACGACCGGCACGTCCACCAGCGCCGCCCGGTGCACCGCTGACGCCCGCCTGACCACGGCCGGCCGCTCCCTGCCCGCCGCTGTTCCCCTCCTCCGCACCCGGCGCGCGCGACCTCGCGTCCCGCGCCGCGGCGTCGGACACTGGGAGGAGGACGACGAGGACCGGTGACGCGATGGTCGGGACCGTGGCACGTGTCCCCCGCGCCCGGCAGGGCGCGAGGCGGGACGAACGCGCGCCCGGGACCCCCGGCGACGCCCTCGACCTCCCCGCCGCCTACGCCCGCTGGGCGCCGCTCGTCCGCGCCGTCGTCGCGCGCCGCCTGGACGACCCGGCCGACGCCGACGACGCGACGCAGCTCGTCTTCCTCGCCGCGTGGCGCTCGAGCGACCGGTTCGACCCGGCACGGGGCGACGTGCCCGTGTGGCTGCTGGGCATCGCGCACCACGTCGCCGCCGACCTCCTCAGGGCGCGGGCACGCGACGCCCGGCGACGCGAGGCAGCCTCACGACGACGGGTCGTGACGGCCGTCCCCGACCCTGCCGACGACGTCGCCGCCCGGGTCGACCTCGAGGACGCGCTGCGCCTTCTGACCCCCGAGCGGCGCCGGGTCGTGCGCCTCGTCTACGCCGAGGGCCTGACGCACGCGCAGGCCGCGGCCGAGACGGGTCTCCCCCTCGGCACCGTGAAGAGCCACGCGCGCCGCGGCCTGGCCCAGCTCCGCGCCCGCCCCTGACCCGCCGAGCACGAGGTTGCTGTCGTCATCGAGCCGATCGCGACAGCAACCTCGTGGTCGGGTGCGGGCTACCCCGTGCTCAGCCGAGCGTCGTCGGCAGCGCAGCGTCGCCCTCGCCCGGGGTGGCGCCGAGGACGTGCTCCGCGAGGAACGCGAGCACCACCTGGTACCAGACCTTCGCGTGCTGCGGCTGGAGGATCCAGTGGTTCTCGTCCGGGTAGAACAGGAACCGGTGCACCGTCTCGCCGTCGGCCCCGGCGGGCAGCCCCGAGGACTGGAGCAGCTCGTACCAGAGCCGCAGCCCCTCGCCGATCGGGACCCGGTAGTCCTTGTCGCCGTGGATGACGAGCATCGGCGTGACGATGTCCTGGACGAACCGGTGCGGGCTGTTCTCCAGCGCCATCTCCGGCGTCATCTCGCGCGCCCAGTAGTACGCGTGGTCCGTCGTCGGGCCGAACTGGTCGAGCGCCCACAGGCTCGCGTGCGTGACGATCGCGCGGAAGCGGTCCGTGTGGCCCGCGACCCAGTTCGCCATGTACCCGCCGAACGACCCGCCCATCGCGGCCGTGCGGGTCGCGTCGACCTCGGGGCGCGCCTCCACCGCGTCGGTGATCGCGAGCAGGTCCGTGTACGGGGCCTTGCCCCACGAACCCCAGCCGCGCTGCACGAAGTCCTGGCCGTACCCCGTCGACAGCGCCGGGTCCGGCAGCAGCACCGCGTACCCGCGCGCGACCATCAGCCACGGGCTCCAGCGCCAGCTCCACGCGTTCCAGGACCCGAGCGGGCCGCCGTGGATCCACAGCAGCAGCGGCGCGGGGTCGTCCGCGGACGCGCCGTGCGGCACCGCGAGCCAGCCGCGCACGCGCACGTCGTCCGACGCGGCGGTCTCGACGTCGACGAGCGTGCCCGGGAGGTCGGGCGTCGCGACCGGGCCGCGCAGCGGCGTCGCGGGCGCGGGGGTGCGGCTGCCCGCCGCGCCGGAGCCGAGGAAGGCCCCGAGGTCGATGCGGACCGGGTGCGACGGCTCGAGATAGCTCGTGCGCAGCGCGTACGCCGTGCGGCCGTCGGGCGCGACCTGCACGTCCGTGAACACCGCGTCGTCGCTCGTCACGCGCTCGGCCGTGCCGTTCTCCGTCGTCCCGTCCGGCGAGAAGGCGACGAGGAAGACCGGCCCGCGGCCGTCGTCGTCGGCCGTGACGAGCAGCCCCGAGCCGTCGGGGAGCCAGCGCAGCGACGTCGGCCAGCGGTCCCAGTGCGGCACGAGCGTGCGCGGGGTCGCGTGGTTCTCCGCGCGCGTCGTCGCCGAGTCGTCGTGCCCCTCGGCGGTCCCGGCCGGCCCGTCCGGCGCGTGCAGCGGCACGACGGCGAGGCTCTCCTCCGGCGCCTGGTGCGGCGTCGAGATGGTCTCCCGCACGAACGCGACCCAGGCGCCGTCGGGCGAGATGCGCGGCCAGTGCGCCTCCGCGCTCGGCTCGTCGACGAGCGTGCGGCGGGCGCCCGTCGCCGTGTCGATCGCGACGAGCGTGTTGCGCACCTGCGGCCCGGGCCCCGCCACCTGCCACGTCGTGACGAGGGTCGTGCCGTCGCCGGACAGGTCGGCGGAGTGCTCGTGCAGCGCGCGGCCCGGTGCGGCCCCCTGCTCGACGCCTCGGGTCACGTCCCGCAGGTCGAGGAGCCGGGGGTCGTGGGCCGGGTCGCTGGTGTCGCCGGGCTCGACGCCCGACGTCCCGGCCGGGTCCGGGAGCGGGTGCGCGGGCTCGTCGACGAGCGTCGTGAGGTCGCCGACGAACCGGTGCGCCTCGTCCGGGCCGCGGTCGTGGTCCCACTGGCGCACGGGGTACGCGCTGTGGAGGATCGCCGCCACCTTCGCGTCCTTGCGCGCGGACCGGAGCTCGGCGTCGTGCGCGAGGTCGCGCGCGCTCGGGAGCACCGACGCCGCCACGGAGACGACCGGCGCGCCCGTCGCCGCGAGCGGACCGCTCACGCCCGCGGGCGCCGTCGCGACGACGCGGGCCTCGCCGCCCGCCGCGGGCAGCAGCCACAGCGCCGCCTTCGGGTCGTCGTCGGAACCGCCGTCCGGATCGGGCCGGGCCGAGGTGAACAGGACGTCTCCCGCCCCTGTGAACGTCGCGCTCGACTCACCCTTGGTGCTGCGCGTGAGCCGACGTGCCGGGGCCTCCCCCGCGGGGTCGACCTCCCACAGCGCGGTCCGGTACCCGGTGAGCTTCGGGTCGAGCGTCTGCACGGTCGTGACCAGGCGCGTCCCGTCGGGCGAGAGCGCGAGCCCCCCGACCCGCGGGATCGCGAGGTACTGGTCCAGGTCGTGGAACGGGGTCTCGGGCGGGCCGGAGGTACCGGGCGTGGCGGCGTCGTTACTCACCCGTACGTCCTATCACGGCGGCCGCCCTCGCTCGCCCCGCCCCGTCGTGCTGCGCGGGGTGGAGGTCAGCCGTCCCGCTTCGACATCTCGGCGAGCATGGCGTTGTACTCCTGGAGCTCGGCGTCGCCGTCGCGGTCGGCCTGGCGGTCGCTCCGCCGGGCCTCGCGCTCGTCGGAGCGCGTCCACATGACCGCGACGACGATGGCGAGGATCAGCGTCGGGAGCTCACCGATGCCCCAGGCCACGCCACCGCCGCGCTGCTGGTCGGCGATCGCGCTCGGACCCCACTCGCGGCCGAGCAGCCCGAACCACTCCGGCACGAGCAGCACCTCGCCCGACGTCAGCGCGACGCCGAAGAACGCGTGGAACGCCATGGTCGCGAAGAGCAGGAGCAGGCGCTGCGGGTAGGGCGGTCGGTGCGGGCCGGGGTCGATCCCGACGAGCGCGTTGGCGAACAGGTACCCCGCGAGCGTGAAGTGCGCGAGCATCGCGAGGTGCCCGGCGTACGTCGTCAGGGCGTACTCGAACGCGGGCGTGTAGTAGAAGACGATCATCGAGCCGGCGAAGTTCACCGCGGCGACGATCGGGTTGGCGAAGAACTGGCCCACGCGCGACGTCACGACGGCGAGCACCCACTCGCGCGGCCCGCGCGACCCGTCCTTGCGCGGCGGGACCGCACGCAGGAGCAGCGTCACGGGCGCCGCGAGCACGAGGAAGATCGGCACGACCATGGCGAGGATCATGTGCTGGACCATGTGCGCGCTGAACAGCACGTGCCCGTACATGGCCGGTCCGCCCGAGGTCACCCAGAACAGGACGAGGATGCCGACGCACCAGGAGACCGTGCGGCCCACCGACCACGAGTCGCCACGCTTCGCGAGGCGGCGCACCCAGCGCAGGTAGACGACGAGCGCCGCGACGCACGCGAACGCGGGCAGCAGGTCCCAGCGCCACTCGGTGAACCAGCGCGCGAGCGTCGGCTCCGGCGGCAGCGCGTGCCCCGTCACCTGGTACGCGGCGGAGGTGTCGAGAGGCTCCTCCTGCGGCACCGGCGGCGCGGTCGACCCGAGCGCGACGGCGACGCCGGACACCGCGCCCATGATCGCGAGCTCGACCGTGACGAGACGCCAGAACAGCCAGCGCGTGCCCTCCGCGGCGGCGCCCTTCGCACCCGTGGACGACGACGTCGCCGCCGTGCTCGACGAGCCGTTCGACGAGACCTTCCCAGCGGGCTTCGAGGAACCCTTCGACGAGGCACGGTCGGCGCCCGGCCGCGCGACCGCCGTCGGGGCGGCGAGCCGCCGCACGACGAGCTCGCGGTGCGCGAACCCGACGGCCCCCAGGACGAGCAGGAGCGCGAGCTTGGTGAGCAGGAGGATGCCGTAGTCGGTGGTGAGGCCCGCGAGCGTGTCGACGCGGATGCTCGCGTTCGCGACCCCTGACACGGCGACGGCGACGTAGCACCACAGCGCGATCGCGGAGTACCGCGCGACGGACGCCGCGAAGTCCGCGCGACCCAGCCCGCCGCGCACGCGCACGACGGCGAGCGTGCCCAGGCCACCGACCCACAGCGCGGCGCCGGCCAGGTGGAGGAACATCGAGGAGACGGCGAGCTCGTGGCTCACCGCGCCCGCGGCGTGACCCGTGTTGGCCTGCATCGCGATCGCGACGAGCGCGAGCGCGGCCGTCCACATCGCGCCCGTCGCGCCGCGCACCGCGAGCGCGGCGGCGGACGTCAGCGCCGCGACGACGATGATCGCGAGGTAGTTGCGCCCGAGGCTGACCTGCGAGACGAACAGGCCGAGCTGGTCGCCGAAGGTCGGGCCCGTGATCGGGGTGCTCGAGATCGAGGAGTAGCGCAGCACGACCTGCACGACCGACAGCACGGCCCACGTCGCCGCCGACGCGCCCGCGACCCCGAGCGCCTTGCGCACCGGCGTCCCGGCGGGCAGCACGCACGCCGCGAGGACGAGCGAGCCGAGCGTCAGCGCGACGGCGAGCTCGGTGAGGACCGTGACGACTGGCGTGCCGAGGCGCGCGAGCGCGCCCGGGTCGGGGAAGCCGGCGGGGACGGTGAACGCGGCCGAGAACGCGCCGGCGGCGAGCACCGCGACGACGGCGACGACGACGGCGAACGGTCCGGCGAGGACGAGCCACCACGGGTTCGCGGGTCGGGCGTCCGACGGCGCGCGGCGCAGGGCAGTCGTGGTCACCGGACCAGGGTATCGAGCGCGCAGCCCCCTGCGGTCATCGCCTGTGGACGACCAGGTCACCGCGTCACGGCTGCGGCAGCCGCGCCATCCCGTAGACGCGGGTCGCGCGCACGCGCAGCACCTGACGACGGTCGACGACCATCGCGCGCCGGAACTCCGCCCAGTCGGGGTGCTCGCTCCCGGAGGCGGTGCGGAACGTCTCGACGAGCTCGTCGGCGGCGGCGTCGTGCGGGTCCAGGGCGACGGCACTCAGCTCGGCGTCGCCCTCGACGACGGCGTAGCTCCAGAAGTCCTCGGCGCTCACCTGGAGCGAGACGCGCGGGTCGCGCGCGGCGTTACGGGTCTTGGCGCGGTCCGCGGTGACGGAGACGCGCGCGACGCCCGCGTCGGGGTCCCACGCGTAGAGGACGTTGGAGAGCTGGGGTCGCCCGTCCTTCTTGACGGTCGCGAGGACTCCCTGGTGGCGCGCGGCGACGAGGTCGAGGAGCGCGGGCTCGCCGAGCCCGGCGGCGGCGTCCGGAGAGGTGGCGGCGGCGGTGGCGTCGGTCGTGCCGACGGCGTCGGTGCTCATGACAGCCCAACCCCGCGGCGCCCACGGGACATTCCCGACATGCCCGCGAAGGCAGGGCCGCGCCCGCCGGGTGGGGACCTCTCCCCACCCGGACCTGTGGACGACGCCCGGTCCGGCGGGGGTCGCGCTGGCATACTGGGCCGGGTTCGCCGGGGGCTCGCGACGCTCCGTCCACCCTTCCGGCCGCGCACGGGACCACACCCGCACGACCCACGCACGACCCGGAGGACGATCGATGGCCGCAGGGCACGGCAGCATCTCGACGCAGGACCTCGACCGCGCGAGCCACCTGCTCAAGCGCGTCGGCCAGGTCTTCGACCAGCGCGTCGTCGGCCAGGACGCGCTGCGCACGGCGCTCGTCAGCTCGCTCCTCGCCGGCGGGCACATCCTGCTCGAGTCCGTACCGGGGCTCGCCAAGACGACGGCGGCCCAGACGCTCGCCGCGGCGGTCGACGGGTCGTTCCACCGCATCCAGTGCACGCCCGACCTCATGCCGAACGACATCGTCGGCACGCAGATCTTCAACTACGCGACCGGCGAGTTCACGACCCAGCTCGGCCCGGTGCACGCCAACGTCGTGCTGCTCGACGAGATCAACCGCTCGTCCGCCAAGACGCAGTCGGCGATGCTCGAGGCGATGCAGGAGAGGCAGACGTCGATCGGCGGCGAGAACTTCGCGCTTCCGGACCCGTTCATGGTGCTCGCGACGCAGAACCCCATCGAGGAGGAGGGCACGTACGTGCTGCCCGAGGCCCAGATGGACCGCTTCCTCATGAAGGAGGTGCTCACCTACCCGACGCCGCCGCAGGAGCTCGAGATCCTCCAGCGCATCGCGACCGGGCAGATGACGCAGCCCCTCACCGCGCAGCCGATCTCGCTCGACGACGTCCGGTTCCTGCGCGGTCTCGTCGACGACGTGTACGTGGACGACTCGATCAAGCGGTACGTCGTCGACCTCATCAACACGACGCGCCTCTCCGGCCCGCGCCCGATCCCCGGCCTCGACCGCCACGTGCGCGTGGGCGCGTCACCGCGCGGCGGCATCGCGCTCATGCGCGTGGGCCAGGCGCTCGCGATCCTCGCGGGCCGCGCGTACGTCATCCCGGACGACATCAAGGCCGTGCGCTACTCGGTGCTGCGGCACCGCCTGGTGCGCACGTTCGACGCGCTCGCGAACAACGTGCCGCCGGAGCAGCTCGTGGACGCGGTGTTCGACGCCGTCCCGGCGCCCTGAGCGACCCCCTCACCCTCTCGAGAGAGCACCACGTGCCCGACGTCTCCCGTCTCGCCCAGGTCCGGGCCCGGCTCGACCTCCCGGTCGCGCGCCGGGCGTCCGGCCTGCTCGAGGGACGGCACCGGTCGGTCTTCAAGGGGCACGGCCAGGACTTCGACGACCTGCACCTGTACGCGCCGGGCGAGGACGTCGGCGACATCGACTGGAAGTCGTCGGCGCGCGCGGGCCTCCCGATCATCCGCCGGTTCGTGCGCGAGTCGAACCTCAACCTCGTGCTCGTCGTCGACACCGGGCGCACGATGGGCGCGACCGCCCCGAGCGGCGAGACCAAGGCGGAGATCGCGAGCTTCTGCTGCGCGCTCGTGGCGTACCTCGCGCGCGACCGCGGTGACCGGGTCGCGCTCGTCGCGGGTGACGCCCGGCGGCTGGTCCAGCTCCCGCCCCGCGCGAGCACGCAGGACCTCGAGGTGCTGCTGCGCACGGTGGAGGACCTGTGGCGACCCGACGCGCCCGCGAGCGACCTGGGTCGGCCGCTGGACCGCGCCCGGTCCGCGTTCCGGCGCCGCTCGCTGATCGTGGTCGTGACCGACGAGGCGCGCCCCGGGGCCGAGCACGAGCAGCTCCTGCGGTCGCTGCGCGTGCGCCACGAGGTCATGGTCGTCCAGGTCGCGGACCTCTCTCCCGTGGGCGCGGGCGCCGGGCCGCACGCCGCGGGCGAGGTCGCGGACGTGGACGGGACGCTGCGCCTGCCGGCGTTCCTGCGCGGCCGGGCGTCGCTCGCCGAGTCCGCCGTCGAGGCGCTGGCGTCGCGGCGGGCCGAGGTCGCGGAGCGGCTGCGCACCCTGCAGGTCGAGGGCGTGCTCGTCGAGGGGTCGGACGACGTGGTGCAGCGGTTCGTCGAGCTCCTGGGAAGGCAGAAGCGTGCCCGTCGATGAGCTCGTCGACCCCGTGGGCTACTCGGGGTGGTGGACCGTCCTGGGGATCGTGCTGATCCTCGCGGCGGCGGCCGTCGTGTTCCTCGTCGTCTGGCTGACGCGCGCGAGCGCGGCGGAGAAGGCCGCACCGCCGCCCGCGCCCCTGCTCCCCACCGGCCCGTACGACCCCTACGCGTCGCTGCGCGCCGAGTACGAGCGGCGGCTCGACGCCGTCGCGGAGCGCTTCCGTGCCGGTGAGCTCGACGAGCGCACGCTGCACCTCGCGCTCTCGTCGGAGATGCGCGGCTTCGCGACCGGTCGGCTCGGCCAGGACGCGTCGTCCATGACGCTCTCGGAGATCCAGCAGATCGGCGAGGCCGGCCGCCTCACGCAGCTCATCGCGCGCTACTACCGGCCGTCGTTCGCGGACCACGACAACGACCCCGCGGCCCGGGCGACCGACGCCGAGGACTCGATCGACCGCGCGCGATCGGTGGTGCGCGGATGGTGAGGCACGCGCTCGCGGCGAGCACCGCCGTCGTGCCCGGTCCCCAGGGCTCGTCGATCCTGTGGCCGTGGCTGTGGGGCCTGCTCGTCGTCGCCGTCCTCGCCACGGGCGCGGTCGCCTGGTGGCTCGCCCGGCGGCGCCGGGCGCCCGACGCCGACGCCGACGTGCTCTGGGTCGCGAACTCCGACTACCTCGCGCGCGTGCCCGCGTTCGCGGCGTGGGTGCGCCGCTACCGCGTGCTCCAGGGGCTCACGGCGGCGGGGCTGCTCGTCGCGGTCGTCGGCGCCGGGGCCGTGGCGGCGCGGCCGGTCGAGACGGACGTCGTCGTCGACCGGCTCGGCACGCGCGACATCGTGCTGTGCCTGGACGTGTCGGGCTCGATGATCGAGTACGACGGCGCCGTCCTCAAGGTGTTCCAGGAGCTCGTCGACAACTTCGAGGGCGAGCGGATCGCGCTGTCGATCTTCAACTCCTCGTCGCGCACGGTCTTCCCGCTCACGGACGACTACACGCTCGTGCAGGAGGAGCTCCAGGCCGGGATCGACGCGCTCGACAAGGACCCGTCCACGTTCGACTACACCGGCGGGTCGGACGACGCGGAGATCCTCGAGTACGCGCAGTTCAGCGCCGGCACGACCGCGAACCTCGCGGGCGCGAGCCTCATCGGCGACGGGCTCGCGAGCTGTGCGCTCCAGTTCGACGCGGAGGACACCGAGCGCTCGCGCTCGATCATCCTCGCGACCGACAACTACGTCTCCGGCGAGCCGATCTACACGCTCCCCCAGGCGGCCGACCTCGTCGCGTCACGCGACATCACGCTGCACGGGATCTTCGGCGGGTCGCAGCGCTACGAGGGCACGCCCGAGGAGAGCGAGTACCGCAGCACGGTCGAGGACGGCGGCGGCCTCTACTTCCTCGCCGACGACCCGGCCGCGGTGCAGGGCATGGTCGACGACGTCGTCGCGCAGCAGGCCGTCGAGCTCGACGCGTCGCCCGAGGTGATCGTCACGGACCGGCCCGCGGGCTGGTTCCTCGTCGCGGTCCTCGGCGTCGCGCTGCTGCTCGTGGTCGCGTGGCGGGTGAAGGAGTGACGTGCCGATGAACCTCGCCGGACTGACGTTCCAGCCGCTCGTGCCCCTGTGGGCGCTCGCGCTGCTCGTCGTGCCGCTGCTCGGCCTCGCCGTGTGGCAGGCCGTCGTGGCCGGACGCCCCGGGCCCGACGGCGCCCCGCGACCGGGCGCCCCGCGCGCGGCCTGGCTGCGCCGCACCGGTGCGGTCGTGCTGCTCGGGATCGTCGGGCTCGCGCCGTCGGTCGCGTCGACGGACCGCGACACGTCGGTCGCGAACGTCGACATGTTCTTCGTCGTCGACCGCACGGGCTCCATGGCGGCCGAGGACTACGGCCCCGAGGGCGGTCAGGAGCGCCTCGACGGCGTACGGGCCGACATCACGAGCCTCACCGAGTCGATCCCCGGGGCCCGCTACTCGATCATCTCGTTCGACTCGCAGGCGTCGCGCCAGCTCCCCCTGACGACGGACGCGCGCGCGATCACGTCGTGGGCCGACACGTTCCACCGCGAGATCACGCGGTACTCGCAGGGATCGCTCACGGACAGGCCCCTCGACGAGCTGCGGTCCGCGCTCCAGGGGTCCGCCGAGCAGCACCCGGCGAACGTGCGCCTCGTCTTCTTCCTCACCGACGGGGAGCAGACGGCGGAGGGCGAGCCGCGCTCGTTCGCCGAGCTGGCCCCGCTGGTCGACGGCGGCGCGGTGCTCGGCTACGGCACGGCCGACGGCGGGCGCATGAAGGAGTACGACCCGGACGTGGACCCCGAGGACGCGGAGTACATCATCGACTGGTCGCAGCCGAGCCAGGACGGCGAGCCGGTCGAGGCGCTCTCGGTGCTCGACGAGGAGTCGCTCACCACGCTCGCGGACCAGCTCGGCGTGCGGTACGTGCACCGACAGGAGCCGTCGGAGACGGCGTCGCTCGTCGCAGGCGTCGACCCGCAGCAGGTCGCGGCCGACGGACGACGCGACGTCACGGCCTACCGCCCGGTCGTCTGGCCGTTCGCGCTCGCGCTCGTCGCGCTGCTCGGTCTCGAGGCGTGGTTCTGGTCGCGCTCGGCCAGCCGCTCGCTCGTGCGCCCGACGACGTCCCGGCCGTCGGCGCCGGTCCGGAGCGGGGACGTCCCGGGCGCACGGGAGCCCGGTGGGCCGGACGACGGCGACCGGCCGGTGTCGGGCACGCCCACTGCCGACCGGGCGGAGGTGCGCCGATGACCTGGACCCCGCCCCCGACACCACCGACCGGCACGCGCAAGCCCCGCCCCACGGGGGTCGCCGCGCTGCGCGCCGCGCGCCTGCGCCGGCGCACGTGGTGGCTCGTCGGCACGCTGCCCGTGGTGCTCGCGCTCCTCGTCCTCGGGGTCAAGCTGGCGCTCCTCGCCCCGATCGCGGCGACGGGCAAGGACCGCTACGACGGCGGGGACGCGACGACAGCGGCCGACTACTTCGGGATCCAGCGGACCCTCAACATCGTCGAACCGTGGAAGGCGCACTACAACCACGGGACGGCCCTTGCCCGGACCGAGGACTCGTGGGCGCTGTACGACGCGATCACGTCCCTCGACCGCGCGTACGACCTCGCGGAGAACGAGAGCCCCGAGGAACGCTGCATGATCCAGACGAACCTCTCGCTCGCGTACGAGATCCAGGGCGACGGCGACATGGCGTACGCGGACGACAAGGCGGCCGAGCTCGCCCTCGTCGAGGAGGCGATCGCCGCCCGCGACGCGGGGCTGCCGTACGACGAGGAGGTCCTCGACCCGTACGGCGACGGGAGCGAGGAGCCCGACCCGGAGGAGCTGCGCCAGGACGTCCAGGACTGGTACGAGTACGCCGAGCAGGAGTACGCGACCGCCGAGCAGATCCGGGGCTGGCCCGACTGCGGGGAGTCCGAGCAGACCCCCGAGCAGGAGCAGCAGGACGAGGCCGCGAGGCAGCGCCTCCAGGACAAGCAGCAGCAGGCGCAGGACTCCCAGCCCGAGAACCAGGGCGGCGGCGACACGCAGGAGGGCGACGGCTCCGAGGGGGACGAGCAGTCCGAGGCCTCAGGCGAAGAGGGCTCCGAGGGCGACCAGCAGAGCCAGGCCGAGCGCGAGGAGCAGCAGCGCCAGGAGGAGCTCGAGCAGCAGGGCTCCGAGGCGCGTGACGAGCAGGAGCGCCTCGAGCAGGAGTACCGCGACCTCTACGGCGACCAGCCCGGCACCGGCACCGACCCGGGCGACGGCAGCGGGAGCGGCACCAAGAACTGGTGAGCGCTCCGGCCTCACAGAGGATGGGCAGCCGCCCGCGCCGGGGTCACGGGGCGCGGCCGCCCGGCGCCATCGAGCGGCAGCGGGCCGGCGTCATCGAGCGGCAGCGCGCCGGCGTCATCCCGCAGCGGCTCGGAGCCGGTGGTGGACGGGCGCACGCAGGCCGAGGTTCTCGCGCAGCGTCGTCCCGGGGTAGCCGGTGCGGTAGACGCCGCGCTCCTGGAGCTCGGGCACGAGCCGGTCCACGACGTCGTCGAACCCGTCGGGGACCGACTGGGGCGTGAGGTTGAGGCCGTCGATCTCCCCGGCCCGCACGGACGCCGCCAGGCGGTCGGCGACCGACGACGGCGTCCCGACGAACGCGGCCGCCGCGTGCAGCGAGTCGACGAGCGCGCGCACGGTCAGTCCCTGCTCAGCGCTGACCCGGCGCCACGCGGCCGCGGTCTCCACAGGGTTGTCGCGGCTGTTGACGACACCGTGGGTGCGCGTCTGCTCGGCCGAGACGAGGTCGACGTCGGGCAGCGGGCCGTCGGGGTCGAGCCACGAGAGGTCGCGCCCCCACACGGCCTCGATCACCGCGACGACCATGCGGTCCGTCCGGGTCCGGCGGTGGAACCACTCCGCCTTCTCCCGCGCCTCCGCCTCGGTGTCTCCGAGCGTGATGCTCGCCGCGGGGAAGATCCGCAGGTCGTCGGCGGGGCGGCCGTGCGCGACGAGCCGACGGCGCAGGTCGGCGGCGAACGCGGCCGCCGGTGCGGGCTCGAGGTACCGCGAGAAGATGCCCTCGGCGTGCCGGGCGGCGAAGTCGCGTCCCTCGTCGGACTCGCCCGCCTGGAAGATCACCGGAGCGCCCTGCACCGACGGCGGCAGGGTCGCGGCCGCGACGACGTCATGGTGCGCCCCCGAGCGACGCACCGTGGTCCCCTGCTCCGCATCCCACAGCGCGTGGACGATCGCGAGGTGCTCCTCGGCCGACCGGTAGCGCTCGGAACGGGGCAGGTAGCCGCCGCGACGGAAGTTCGCCCCGGTCCAGGCGTCGTTCGTCGTGACGACGTTCCAGCCCGCGCGCCCGCCGCTGAGGCGGTCGACGGTCGCGACCCGGGCCGCGAGGTCCGCCGGGGCCGCGAACGTCGTGTTCAGCGTCGCCACGAACCCGAGGTGCCGGGTGCGTGCGGCGAGGTGCGCGAAGAGCACGAGCTGGTCCGGCCGACCGGTCACGACCGTGTCGTTGACGCGCCCGAGGTGCTCGCGCAGCCGCTGGCTGTCGCCGAGGAACATGGCCGAGAACAGCCCGCGCTCGGCCGAGCGCGCGAGCGTGGCGTACGTCTCGGCGTCGTAGTAGGTCGTCGGGTCGGCGACGGACGTCCAGTCGTAGTGCGGACCGAACGGGAAGAACGCCGCGAGGTGGAGCTCTTGGCGCGGCGCGCCGGTCGCACCCGCGGGGGTCGACATCGCGGTCGAGCGGGTCCTCGGTGCGCTCACGGTCGTGCTCCGATCGTCGTGGTCTCGTGCTCGGGCGCCGGTCGCGCGGTCGGGTCGCCCGCCCGGCCCTCCGGACGCTCGAGACCGAGGTGGTCGCGCAGCGTCCGGCCGGGGCCAGGCGGCGGGGCAGCGAGACCGCGCGCGTGCAGCGCCGCCAGGACCTGCCCGACGACGGCCCACGCCTCCTCCGTCCGGTCGGGCACGAGCCGCACGACGAGCGGGCGGGGGTGCCCGCGGTCCTGCCGGCCCACGAGGGACGCGCCCGTCGTGCCCGCGACCGCCGCGGCCGCCCACCGGGCGATCTGGTCGACGACGCGCCCCACGGCTGCGGCGACATGACCCGGCTCGCCGGTCACCGCGACGTCGACGAGCGCGGGGCCGCCCACGGTGTTCGTCTCGCCGGGTGCGCGGACCACCGTGACGTCGCGTGCGTCCGCGGGGAGCCAGCGCGCCTCGGCGAGCACGGGCACGTGGCCCTGCGGCGGTCGCGGGAGCAGGGCCGGGCCCTTGACGGAGAACCGCCGCCCGACGAAGTCGACGTGGCGGACCCGCTCGGCGTCGAGGAAGCGGCCGGTCGTACGGTCGGCGATCAGGGCGCCGTCCTCCCACGAGTCCCACAGGAGCCGAGCCGCCTCCACGACCTCCGCCACGTCCTGCGCGAGCGCCGTCGCGTCCTCGGAGCCGACGGGATCGGTGCCGTGCGCCCGCGCGTGCGCGACGTCGTCGACCACGTCGAGCCACCACCCGGCCCGGCCGCGGGAGATGCGGTCGAGGCTGGAGAGCTGGTTGGACAGGTGGAACGGCTCGGCGTGCACGGGGTTGACGACGGCCACGAGGCCGACGCGCTCGGTCCAGGCCGCCGCGAAGGAGGCGGCCTCGATCGCCGTGAGCCCGCCGTCGGGCCCGGGCGCGAAGGTCAGCGCGTGCACGCCCGCCCCGTCGAGCGCGGCGACGCGCGCCCGGAGACTCTCCGCGCCGTCGTGCTCCCCCGTGTCGACGTGCACTGCCACCAGCACGTCCGTGACCGGCACTTCCGTGACCATCTGCTCCCCCGTCCGAGGCCTGTGGATCAGGACGCGCCGCGGGTGTGACCACCCTGCGAGACGGCGGCCGGGACCCGCGAACGCGCCGGATGGTAGCCCGTACCCTCGGCGACCGTGACCACACCTGAGGATCTGTCCATCCTTCGAGCGCTCCACTCGACGCCGTCGCGCCGCTACCTCTCGCCGGAGCCCGTGCCGGACGACGTGCTCGACGCGATCCTCGACGCCGCGGTCCGCGGCCCCAGCGGGGGCAACCGCCAGCAGTGGGCGTGGGTCGTCGTGCGGGACACCGCGACCAAGGCGCAGATCGCGGAGTGGTACCGCGAGGGGTGGCGCGCCGCGTACGGGGACCGTCGTGACGCCGTCCTCGGTGCCGCGACCGACGACGCGGGGGTGAGCGACGCGGGCTTCCGCGCTGTCGAGCACCTGGCCCTGCACCTGGAGGAGGCGCCGGTGTGGGTCGTGCCGGTGCTGCGGAACGCGGCGGGCTCGACGGACCCCCGGCTCGGCGCCTCGATCTACGGCGCGGTGCAGAACCTCGTGCTCGCCGCACGCGCGTACGGGATCGGCACGACGCTCACGACCTTCCACACCGTCCGCGAGCGCGACGTCGCCACGCTGCTCGGCCTGCCCGACGACGCGCTGACGATGGGCCTGGTCCCGCTCGGCTACCCGGCGCGCGGGCGCTGGTCCGAGCCGCGCCGTCGGCCCCTCGCGGAGGTCGTCCACCGGGACCGGTGGGAGGGCTGAGCGCTTCTGGAAGAGGCGCGCGCCCGCGAGCGTTCGCCCCGGAGGACACGCACGGCCGGACGACCGTGACGACGCACGGCACCCGGGCGACCGGGCGAGGAGGAGCAGCATGACCGCGACGAGCACGCAGGCCCACGCCACCGACGTCGACGACGCCGCCCTGGACAACCCGTCGTGGAGCGCCCTCACAGGCGCCCACGCGCACCTCGCCGAGGGCGACGACCTCGCGCGGCGCTACCCGGCCGACGTCTCGCCCATCACGGGCGTGCGCTCGTGGGACGAGCCCGGGGTCTGGGACGCGATCGCCGCGCTCGTCGGTCCGGGCGGTCGCTTCTCCGCGCCGCCCGAGGGGGTCGAGCCGCCGGAGGGCTGGACGCTCGAGTTCCGCGTGGACGGCGTCCAGCTCGTCGAGACCGGTCGGCTCGACCCGCGTCCGGACCCCGACGTCGTGGTGCTCGGCGCCGACGATGTGCCGGACATGCTCGCGCTCGTCGAGCGCAGCCGCCCCGGGCCGTTCGAGGCCCGCACCTACCAGCTCGGGCGCTACGTCGGGTTCCGGGACGACGCCGGCCGGCTCGTCGCGATGGCGGGCGAGCGCCTGCACCCTGCCGGCTGGACGGAGATCAGCGCCGTGACGACCGATCCGGACCACCGCGGCCGTGGCCTCGCCTCGCGCCTCGTGCGCGACGTCGCGTTCCACGTGCAGGAGCGGGGCGACCGCGCGTTCCTGCACGCCGCGGCCGAGAACGTCGGCGCGATCGGCGTCTACGAGCGGCTCGGGTTCGCGCTGCGCCGCCGCACGAGCTTCGGCTCGCTGGTCGCGCCGGCCTGACGCCCGGCGCTCAGTCCTCGATCCCCTCCACGAGCAGGGTCCGGGGGCCGGGGCCCTCGCCGGCGAGCGCGTCGTGCGGGTTGACGAGCACGCACTTGCGCAGCGACAGGCACCCGCAGCCGATGCAGTCCGTGAGGTGGTCCCGCAGGCGCGTGAGCTGCTCGATGCGCGCGTCGAGGTCGGCGTGCCACCCGGCCGAGAGGCGGTGCCAGTCCTTGGCCGTGGGTGTCCGGTCGCCGGGCAGCGTGGCGAGGGCGGCGCGGATGCGCGCGAGCGGGATGCCGACGCGCTGCGACGCGCGCACGAACGCGACCCGGCGCAGCGTCTCGCGCGTGAACCGCCGCTGGTTGCCGGGGGTCCGGCGACTGGTGATGAGCCCCTCGCGCTCGTAGAAGTGCAGCGCGGACACGGCGACGCCGCTGCGCGCGGCGAGCTGGCCGACGGTGAGCTCGTCGCTCGGGGACGGGACGTCGTCGGGCACGCGGACTCCTCGCCGGACGGCCGCGACGGGGACGCGCCGCGGGGTGCTTGACCTCAACATTTGTTGAGGTTCGAGACTAGCAGGGCGCGGCCGGACCGGGTCGCGTGCCGCCGCTCCGGCGCGGCCCGCAGCCCACTGAGGAGCACCCGTGGACGCCATCCGCCTGCACGCCTTCGGACCACCCGAGAACCTCGTCCTCGACCAGGTCCCCGACCCCGTCCCCGGACCGGGTCAGGTGCTCGTCGCCGTCCGGGCGCACGGCGTGCACCTGCTCGACACGACCCTGCGCCGGGGCGAGGCCGCGGGCGGCCCCCTGCCCCTCCCCGCGCTCCCGACGATCCCCGGGCGCGAGGTCGCCGGGGTCGTGGACGCCGTCGGGCCGGGGGTCGACGCCGCGTGGCGCGGCCGCCGCGTCGCCGCCCACCTCGGCGCAACCCCTGACGGCGGCGGGTACGCGCGGCTCGCCGTCGTGCCCGTCGAGGCGCTGCACCGCATCCCGGACCACGTCACCGCACCCGACGCGATCGCGATGATCGGGACCGGCCGCACCGCCGTCGGCATCCTCGACCTCGCCGACCTCGACGCGACCGACACCGTGCTCGTCACCGCCGCGGCCGGCGGGCTCGGCACGCTCCTGGTGCAGAGCGCGCTCGCGGCCGGGGCGCGGGTCGTCGCGCTCGCGGGCGGACCGGAGAAGGTCGCGCTCGTGCGCTCGCTCGCCGGGGAGGCGCGCGCCGATCGGCTCGCGGTCGTCGACTACCGGGTGGACGGCTGGCTCGACGCGGCGCGCGCCGCCGTCGGGCAGCACGCCCCGGCCGGGGCGACAGTCCTGCTCGACGGCGTCGGCGGGGAGGCGGGCACGGACGCCGCCGCGCTCGTCGCCCCGGACGGGCGCCTCGTGCTCTTCGGGTGGTCGTCGGGCGCGCCGAACCGCGCCGGTGACGTCGACCACGACGCCGGGAACGTCACGAATTCCGGGGCGGGAGCGGTCGCGCGCGACGTACGGTGGGCCGTAGGACCCCGGGCCCGACCCTGGGGAGACCTGTTCGACCTGCAGGAGCGCGCGCTCGCGCTCGCGGCGGACGGGACGTGGCACGTCGTCACGCACCAGGTACCCCTCGCGGAGGCAGCGCGCGCCCACCGCGAGCTCGAAGCGCGCGCCACCACCGGAAAGGTCGTTCTCGTATGACGGCGGACTCCCGCACCGACGCCGACGCGCCGGTGCACGGCACCCCCGACGCGCCCGCCGAACCCGCCGAACCCGCCGGCACGCTCTCCCCCGGGACGCAGCGCACCGTGCTCTTCGGCATGGTCGCGTTCGTGTTCCTCGGCGCGTTCGAGGCGCTCGCCGTCGCCACCGCCATGCCCACCGTCGCCGTCGAGCTCGACGGCCTCACCCTGTACACGCTCGCGTTCGCCGCGTCGCTCGCGTCGAGCGTCGTCGGCATGGTCGCGTCCGGTCGATGGAGCGACCGCGCGGGCCCGACGACGCCCCTGTGGACGGGCATCGGGCTCTTCCTCGCCGGCCTTCTGGTGGCCGGCCTCGCGCAGGACATGCTGGTCCTCGTCGCGGGCCGCGTGCTCCAGGGCGTCGGGACGGGCCTGTACATCGTCGCGCTCTACGTGCTCGTCGCCCGCGTGTTCCCCACCGACCGGCGCCCGAAGGTCTTCGCCGCGTTCGCCGCGGCCTGGGTGATCCCGTCCATCGTCGGCCCCGCCATCGCCGGGCTGGTCGTGGAGCACGTCGGCTGGCGCTGGGTCTTCCTCGCCGTCCCGGTCCTCGCCGTCCCGGCGCTGATCCTCATGCGCCCGGGGATGCGCGCCGCCCGCGGCTCGGCCCCGGACGACGTCACCTCCCCAGTGTCCGACGACGTCCCCTCCCCGTCGGAGGACGTCCCGCCGTACGGGACCGCCCACGCCGAGTCGCCCCTCGACCGGACCGCGCGCCAGGCGTCGCTCGCCTGGGCCGTCGTGGCCGCCCTCGGGATCGGGGCGCTCAACTACGCGGGCCAGCTCCGCGGACTCGGGCTCGCGGCTCTCCTCGTCGCGTCGCTCGCCGCCGTCACGCTCGCCGTCCCGCGGCTCCTGCCCCGGGGCACGACCCGGGCCGCGCGCGGCCTGCCGAGCGTCATCGCGATCCGCGGTCTCGTCGCCGCAGCGTTCACCGGTGCCGAGGTGCTGCTCCCGCTCCTGCTCTCGCACGAACGCGGCCTCGCGCCGTCGCTCGCGGGCGCCGTGCTGACGTTCGGCGCCGTCGGCTGGTCGACCGGTTCCTGGCTCCGCGGCCGCGCGACCTGGGGACTCCAGCACGCCGGGTACGTGCGCCTCGGCGGGACGCTCGTCGCGCTCGGCATCGGCGGCGCGGCGCTGCTCGCGTGGACCGCCGTCCCGCCCGTCGTGGGCATGGTCGCGTGGACCCTCGCGGGGCTCGGCATGGGCATGACCCACCCGACGCTGTCGGTGCTGACGCTCGAGCTCTCGCCCGTCGCCGAGCAGGGCGCCAACTCGTCCGCGCTCCAGGTGTCCGACGCCGTCGCCGCCGCCACCGCGCTCGCCGTCACCGGCTCGCTCCTGTGGGCCCTGCACCCGACGCTCGGCCTCGCGTCGTACGTCGTCTGCTTCGGCGTCACGGTGCTGCTCGCCGCCGGCGTCGCCCTCCTCGCCCCCCGCACCCGCCCGGTCCTCACGAGGTAGAACCCCGGTCGCGCGAGGAAGAGCCGGGGTCCCCCGACCACGGTTCTCCCTCGCGCGACCAGCGTTCTCCGCAGTCAGGCCCGGGTTCTCGCTCGATCAGACGAGGGTGGCCGCGGCCGTGGCGTAGCGGTCGAGGACGATCGCGGTGAGGCGGGCGTCGGGAGCGAGCGGCGCGGTGACGACGTCGCCGCCGGCCTCGAGGACGCGGTCGTAGAAGAAGCCCGGCGCGAGGAGGTAGGCCGCGACGACGACGCGCCCACCCGGGGCGAGGTCGGCGCGGGCCGAGGCGACCGCGTCCGGCACGGAGGGCTTGGCCATGGCGCCGTAGCCGACCGTCACCGGGCCGGGCACGCGCTCGCGAAGGTCCGCGGCGAGCTCCTCGACGTCGCGCGCCGCGCCGGGACGGCTGGACCCGGCAGCGGCGAGCACGACGGCGTCGCCCGGACGCACGCCGACCTCGCCCAGCCGCTCGGCGAGGAGGTCGGCGAGCCGTGGGTCCGGGCCGAGCGGCGAGCCCGCCGCGGCACGACCGGTGCCGAGGCCGCGGTCCTCGACCGCCGCCGCGACGTCGACGCTCACGTGGAACCCGGCGGACAGCAGGAGCGGCACGACGACCGCGTCGCCCGGCTGCGCGCCGTCCGCGACGGAGGCGTCGCCCGGCGCGGAGTCGTCCGGGTCGTCCGTCGCCGCGGACGGGTCGACGACCGACGTCACGACGTCCGCGACCTCGGGCTGCTGCACGTCGACGAACGCCTCACGGACGTCGAGGTCGGGGCGCGCGGCGCGCACGTCGTCGAGCAGCGCGCGGATCACGTCACGACCCGTGAGGTCGCTCGTGCCGTGCGAGCAGCCGATCAGCACGGGCGCGGCTCCGGACCTCCCGCCGTCGGCAGCCTCCGGACCGGGGTCGGACGACGCCCCCGAGGAGTCGGACGACGCTCCCGAGGGGAAGGCCAAGATCTCCGCGCTCATGCGAGCTCCAATCGGTATCCGCGCTTGACGACGGTCTTGACGAGGTCGCGCCGGCCGGTCGCCTCGCGCAGGCGGGCCACGGCGACCTCGGCGGCGTGGGGGTCGCGCGAGTCGCCGGGCAGGACGTCGAGCACGTCGTCGCGCGTGACGACGTCGCCGCGGCGCGCGGCGAGGAGACGCAGCACCTCGAGGCTGCTGGGCGAGAGGGGCAGCACCTCGCCGTCGAGCACGGCGACCCGCGAGCGGATCTGGAGCACGCCGGCGACGGTCGCGAGCGCGAGGGTCTCGGCCTGCTCGTAGTGCGCGACGAGCGTCCGCACGAGCGCGCCGAGGCGTCCGCGCTCGGGCTGGAGCGGGGCGACGCCGCGGTGCTCGAGCGGCTTCGCGGTGATCGGCCCGACGGCCGCGGCGACCATGGACCCGTCCTGGAACCGCGACACGACGAGTCGGCCCACGCCGTGCTCCTCGGCCGCGCTCAGCCACGCCTCGGCGCCGGGCGCGGAGGTGAACACGACGGCGTCGATCTCCCCGACGGCCGCGGCCTCGACGGACGCGCGCAACGCCTCGGGGTCGGGGGGCGGACCCCACCGGTAGACGACGAGGCTCGCGACCTCGGCACCGGCCTCGGCGAAGACGACGTCGAGGCCGTCGGCCCCGGCGCCGTGGTGCTGGACGGCGATGCGCAGCCCGGCGACGCCCTCGCCGAGCAGCACGTCGGCGATCTCGGCCGACGTCTCCGACTCGGCGACCCAGTCGGCGGTGAGCCCGGCGGCCTGGATCGCGCCGCGCGCCTTGGGGCCGCGCGCGACGATCCGCGCGTCGGCGAGGACCTCGAGCAGGCGGTCGGCGAGGCCGTGCGCGTCCGCGGCCTCGACCCAGGACCGGAAGCCGATGCCCGTCGTCACGACGACGACGTCCGGCGGGTGCTCGACGAGGTCGCGCGTCCCCGCGAGGAGCTGCTCGTCGTCGGCGTGCGGGATCATGCTCAGCGCGGGCGCGTGGCGGACCTCGGCACCCCGGCGCTGCAGGGCGGCGGCGAGCTCGCTCTTGCGGCGGTCGGCCGTGACGAGCACCGTGCAGCCAGCCATGACCTGGCCGAGGGCGGGGCGATCGGCGCCGGCGTAGGACGCGAGATCGACCCGAGCGTCCGAGGTCGACCCTCCGTGGGTCGACGTCGCGACGGGCGGGCCGATCTCGGTGCTGCCGGTGCCGCTCACGCGACCGTCGCCGGGTCGAGCCGTCCCTCGGCGGCGACGTCCCCCACCACGATGATCGCCGGGGCCCGGACCCCGACCTGGGCGGCGCGCTCCACGACCTCGCCGAGCGGGGCCCGCGTGACGCGCTGGCGCGGCGTCGAGCCGCTCTCCACGATCGCGACGGGCAGCGCGGGGTCGGCCCCGGCGCCGAGGGCCTGGGCCGTGATGCGTGCGAGCTGCGAGACACCCATGAGGACCACCAGCGTAGCCGTGCGGTCGCGCACCCCGGCGAGCGCGGCGGCGTCGAGGCCGTCGTGCCCGCTGACCACGTGGAACGCGGCGACCGTCCCGCGGTGCGTGAGCGGGATGCCCGCGAGCGCCGGGACGCTCAGCGCGCTGGACACGCCCGGCACGACGTCCACCGGCACGCCCGCCTCGCGGCACGCGAGCACCTCCTCGCCGCCGCGCCCGTAGACGAACGGGTCGCCGCCCTTGAGCCGCACGACCCGCCGCCCGCGCTGCGCCTGCTCCACGAGGATCGCGTTGATCTCGTGCTGCGGCACGGGGTGGTTGCCGGGCGTCTTGCCGACGTCGATCACCTCGACCCCGGGCGCGAGCTCGTCGAGCACGTCGACGGGTCCGAGCCGGTCCGCGACGACGACGTCCGCCTCCGCGAGCGCCCGGCGACCCCGGACGGTGAGCAGGTCGACGGCGCCAGGTCCCCCGCCGACGAGCGTCACGCTCCCGAACCCGCCGGTGGCAGGACGGTGGCGCCGCTGGTCGGCCCCGCCGGAGCGCAGGTGCTCGGCGATCGCGTCGCGCACCGCGCGGGCGCGCCGCGGGTCCGCACCGCGCCGCTCGGCCGAGCCGTCAGCCGCTCGTCGCTCCCGAGCACGGACGTCCGCTGACAGGGGCGCCGGGGGGACGTCCGTGACGACCCCGACGAGCACGTCGCCGCTGTGGGTCGTCGCGGGCGTGCGCGCGGTGCCCTCGTGCGCGGCCCCGGCGTTGACGCACCAGGTGCGGCGCGCCGCCGCCCACGCGGCGAGGTCGCGGTTGGTCCCCGAGTCGTCCGTCGCCGCGAGCACGAGCCACGCGTCCTCGACGTCCGACTCGCGGACCTCGCGCGGTGCCCAGGTGACGCGACCACCCGGTGCGGCCCCGTCGTCGGGCCGCCGGTGGGCGGACGACGGTGCGAGGAGCGGGGCGTGCAGCGAGGCGGTGACGAGGTCGCGCAGGTCCTCGCAGACCTGGGGCGCGACGACGCGGACGTGCGCGCCGTCGTCGGCCATCGCCCGCGCGCGGCGCGCCGCGACGGGACCGCCGCCGGCGACGAGGACCGTGCGCCCGGCGAGGTCGAGCCCGAGGAGCGTGGTCACGGCGCACCGTCCGCGTCGACGTCGGGACGGGCGACGGCACGGTCCCCCACGTGCACGACGCCGTCGCGCACCTCGACGGGCCACGTCGCCAGGTCCGGGGCGAGGCCCTGGACGGGCACGTACCCGGCGGCCTCGAGGCACCGGCCGGTCGCGAGGTCGAAGACCTGCTTGTACATCGGGCCGGCGACCGTAGGCACACCCCCACGCGTACCGACGATGCCGCGCGACATGACGTTCGCACCCGAGTACGGGTCGCGCTGCTGCACCACGCGCACGGTGTCGTCCGGGAGGCGGAACAGCGCGACCTGCACCCCGCCCACGAGGGCTGCGGCGCCGCGCTCGACGAGGAGGTCACGCAGGAGGCACACGCGCTCCCACTCCGTCGTCTCCGCCGCCGGGCCGGCCTGCTCTGCTGACACGACGCTCATCGACGGACCTCCAGGGTCGTGCCGGCGATCACCACGGGGCCGGCGGGGACGGTGGCGAGGCCCGCGGCGCGGGCCTCCTCGAGGGCGGCGCGCTCGTCCGCCGTCGCGGGCCGGATCTGGCCGCGCTCGGTGACGTACGCGAGGTCGGGGTCGGGCTCGGCGGGCGCGTTGACGAAGGAGCCGAAGCGGCGCAGCTTCTCCGGGTCCTCCAGGACCGCGCGCCACTCGTCCTCGTAGTCGCCGACGTGGCGGGACATCGCGGCGTCGAGGTCGGCGCCGAGGCCGAGCGAGTCCTCGACGATCACCTCGCGGATCGCGTCGAGGCCGCCCTCATAGTCCTCGACCCACGCGGCCGTGCGCTGGAGGCGGTCGGCCGTGCGGATGTAGTACATGAGGAAGCGGTCGATGGTCCGGACGAGCGCCTCGTCGTCCAGGTCCTCGGCGAGGAGCTGCGCGTGCCGGGGCGTGAACCCGCCGTTGCCGCCGACGTACACGTTCCAGCCCTTGTCCGTCGCGATGACGCCGACGTCCTTGCCGCGCGCCTCGGCGCACTCGCGCGCGCACCCGGAGACGCCGAGCTTGAGCTTGTGCGGGGAACGCAGGCCGCGGTACCGGAGCTCGAGCTCGACGGCCATGCCCACCGAGTCCTGCACGCCGAACCGGCACCACGTGGACCCGACGCAGGACTTCACGGTCCGCAGCGACTTGCCGTACGCGTGCCCGGACTCGAACCCGTGCTCGACGAGCCGGCGCCAGATGTGCGGGAGCTGCTCGATGCGCGCCCCGAACATGTCGATGCGCTGGCCGCCGGTGATCTTCGTGTAGAGCCCGAAGTCCTTGGCGACCTGCCCGATGACGAGGAGTCCGTCGGGCGTGATCTCGCCCCCGGGGATGCGCGGGACGACGGAGTACGTGCCGTCCTTCTGCATGTTCGCCATGACGTGGTCGTTGGTGTCCTGGAGCGTCGCCTGCTCGCCGTCGAGGATGTGGCCGTTGCCGAGCGACGCGAGGATCGACGCGACCGTGGGCTTGCAGATGTCGCAGCCGCGACCGGCGTCGCGGACGAGCACGGCGCCCTGGGTATCGGTGACCGGCTCGGGCACGCGCCCGAACCGCCCGACGATCTCGCTGAACGTGTGCAGGTCGGCGACGCGGACGGCGTCGAAGAGCTGCGCGCGAGAGAGGTCGAAGTGCTCGCACAGCGCGTTCGAGACCTCGACGCCCGCGCGGGTGAGCTCCGTCGTCGTGATCTTCTTGACGAGCGGCAGGCACGACCCGCAGCTCGTCCCGGCCTTGGTGCACGCCTTGACGCCCGCGAGGTCGGTGCACCCGTGCTCGGTGACCGCGCCGCGGATCGTGCCCGCGCTGACGTTGTTGCACGAGCAGACCGTGGCGTCGTCGGGGAGCTCGAGGCTGGGCGCCCCGCCCCCGGACCCCTCGGGGAGCAGGAACAGCCCCGGGTCGCCCGGGAGCTCCGTACCGAGCATCGGCCGCAGCGACGCGTACGGCGCGGCATCGCCCACGAACACGCCGCCCAGGAGCGTGCGCGCGTCGTCGGAGAGGACGAGCTTCTTGTAGACGCCCGCGACCGGGTCGGCCCAGACGAGCTCCATCGCGCCCTCGGTGCGGCCGAACGCGTCGCCGAAGCTCGCGACGTCGACGCCCTGGAGCTTGAGCTTGGTCGCCGTGTCCGCGCCGGGGAACGTCGCCTCGCCGCCGAGCAGGCGGTCCGCGACGACCTCCGCCATGGCGTAGCCCGGCGCGACCAGGCCGATGCAGCGGCCCTCGATGCACGCGACCTCGCCCACGGCCCACACGTGCTCGTCCTCGGTGCGGCACGCCAGGTCGACGACGGCGCCGCCGCGCTCCCCGACCGCGAGCCCCGCCGAGCGCGCGAGCTCGTCGCGCGGTCGCACGCCCGTCGCGACGACGACGACGTCCACGTCGAGCCGGCCGCCGTCGGCGAAGTCGAGCCGGCCCACGTGCCCGGTCCTGCGGGAGACCTTCATCTCCTTGGTCCCGGTGTTGCACCGGACCGCGATGCCCATGCCGTTGATGAGGCGCTTGAGGGCCTCGCCGCCGCCCAGGTCGATCTGCGCGTCCATCATGTGCGTGCCGAACTGGATGACCGTGGCCTGCGCGCCGAGGGCCTTGAGCGCGCCCGCCGCCTCGAGGCCCAGCAGGCCGCCGCCGATCACCGCGCCGCGCACCGGCCGCTCCCAGCCACCCTCGGTCGTGGCGGTCCGGCGCTTCTCCTCGACCCACCCGCGCAGGGCGGCGACGTCGTCGATCGTGCGGTAGACGAACACGCCCGGGAGGTCGTTGCCCGGGATGGGCGGCATCGCGGCGCTCGACCCCGTGGCGAGGACGAGCTCGTCGTACGCGTGCACGCGCCCGAGGCGGTCGGTGACGGTCTGCGCCTCGCGGTCGATCGACGTCACCGCGCAGTCGCGGTGCAGCGTGACCAGCGGGTCGTCCCACAGGGCCGGGTCGCCGAGCGTGAGCTCCTCGGCGTCGCGGGCCGAGAAGTAGCTCGTCAGGGCGACGCGGTCGTACGGCTTGCGCGGCTCTTCGGCGAAGAGCGAGACGCGCCACGCGCCGTCGGTGTCGCGCGCACGCAGCGCCTCGACGAGCCGCTGCGCCACCATGCCGCCGCCGACGACGACGAGGTGGCGGGGCGCGCCGGGGGCGGGGGCGGGATCGGTCTGAGGTCCGGTCACGGCGGGCTCCTGGGGGCGTCGGGGCGGATCGGTCACCGTCCGCGGGGTCCGACGAGAGCGAGGAGAGTCCCCGGGAAGGTGCTGACGACGCTACGGACGGGCGATTTCGCGGCCGTGCCCCGTCCGTTGCCCGTCCGTAACGGTGTTCTCACCCGGACGCGTAGCGCCGTGTGAGGTCGGCAGGTCGTGCCGAGGTCGGCGGTCGCGACCACCGATCTCCGCAGCGCCCGCCGACGTCAGGTGCTGAGGCCGACCCGCGCCGGTGCCGCCGCGCCCTGCGGCTGCTCCGGGTCGGCCTGCGCGAGCCAGTCGACCAGCCCGCACACGACGTCCTTGCAGCCCCCGCAGCCGGTCGTCGCGCGCGTGGCCCGCGCGACGTCGTCGACGCTCCGCGCGCCGTCGTGCCAGCACCCCACGACGTCGCCCTTGGTCACGCCGTTGCACGTGCACACGGTCGTGCGGTCGGGCATGTGGGTCGGGGACGACGCCGGCGCGGGAGCCTGCGCGACAGGGCGCAGCAGCAGGTGGGCCGGGTCCGCGGGGACCGGAACCCGACGGGTGTACGTGGCGGTGAGGTCGGCGCCCACCTCGGGGGCACCGACGCACGTCGCGCCGACGAGCAGTCCGTCCGCGACGACCACCTCGACGTGCCGGCCCGACGCCGGGTCGCTCAGCGTCACGGAGCGGTGCGCGGGGTCGGGCGTGCGCCGCTCGCCGCACACGCCCATCGTCACGATCTCGAGCCCCGCGGCCTTGACGCGCACGACGTCGGTCCCGGCCCTCGGGCGCTCGTCGACGCCGGGACTCCCCGGCCCAGCGGAGCGCGGTCGACCCGTCGACCCGGTCCGGGCAGGGCGGGCGGCGCCCCCGGGACGCTCCTGTGCCGACGGCACGGGCGACTGCCCGAGCGGGCGCGCGACGACGTTCATGGCGAGGCGCAGCGCCATGCTCGGCCGGTCGGCGTCGACTCCCAGGCGGACGCGCGGGCGGCCCGACGCCGCCCCCTGCGCGGCGCCCGGCCTCCCCGCGCCCGCTGCTGCGAACCGCTCCCCGAGGTGCTCCGCGAGCCGTCGCGACTGGTCCCACCCCTGGGCGACGAGCCCGGTGCCTCCCTCCGGAGGCTGGGCGCAGTCGCCGATCGCGAACACGCTCGGGTCGTCGGGACTGGCGAGGTCGTGTCCGACGACGACGCCCCGGTCGACCGCGACGCCCGCCGCGCGCGCGAGCCCGGCCTCGGGCACGGTGCCGCACGCGAGCACGAGCAGGTCGGCCTCGAGGTCGACGAGCCGGGTCGGGTCGCCCCCCGCTCCCCCGTCGCCACCCGGGCGGGCCGCCGACCCGGCGGACGCCCCGCCGTCGGGCACGCGGAGCGTCACGCCGCGCACGGAGCCCGACTCCACGACGACGCCCTCGGTGCGCGCACGGGTCCAGGTCCGCACGCCGAGCCCCGCGAGGCTCCGCGCGACGACGCCGCCCGCGGCGCGGTCGAGCTGGCGGTCCATGACGCTCCCGCCCCCGTGCACGAGGCTCACGGCGACGCCGCGGCGCGCGAGCCCGCACGCGACCTCGAGCCCGAGCACGCCCGCACCGACGACCACGGCGTGCCGGGCGTTGACCGACGCCGCGACGATCTCGCGCGCGTCGTCGAGCGTGCGCAGCGCGTGCGCGCCGCGGGGCAGGCCGCCCGGGAGGTCCGTCAGACCCGGCAGGTCGGGGATCCGTGCGGCAGCGCCCGTGGCGAGCACGACGACGTCGTACGGGTACGCGCCCTCGCCCGTGACGACGCGGCGCGCGGCGCGGTCGATCGCGATGGCCTCGGTGCCGCGCCGGACGGTGACGCGCTCGTCGTCCGCGCCGGGCAGCCCGATCGCCGCGACGTCGACCTTGCCCGCGACGACCTCGCTGAGCAGCACGCGGTTGTACGGCTCGTACTCCTCCGCACCGAGGACGGTGACCTCGACGGCCGCCGTCCCCGCGGAGGTCCCGCACCGCGCCACGAGGTCGCTCGCGAACCGCGACCCCACCATGCCGTTGCCGACCACGACGACGCGCGTCATGCGCCCACCTCCTGGGTGTCGGGCGCGCGCCGCACGTCCACGGCGCACACCTTGAACTCGGGCATGCCCGAGATCGGGTCGGTCGCGTCGGTCGTGACGCGGTTGACGCTGCCCTCCCCGCTCCAGTGGAAGGGCATGAAGACGGTGTCCGGCCGGATCCGGTCGGTCCACCGCGCGACGGCCTCGATCTCGCCGCGGCGCGTCGTGAGGCGGGCGCGGTCCCCGTCGCCGACCCCGAGCCGCAGGCCGAGGACCGGGTGCAGCTCGACGAACGGCTCCGGCACGAGGCGGTCGAGCTCGGGCACGCGACGCGTCTGCGCGCCCGACTGGTAGTGCTGGAGCACGCGGCCGGTGACGAGGTAGAGCGGGGCGTCGGGGCGCACGTCGTCGCTCGGCCCGACGTGGTCGACGACGACCATCCGCGCCCGCCCGTCCGGCGTGGCGAAGCGGTCGAGGAACGTCCGCGGCGTGCCGGGGTGCGCCGCGCCCGGGACGGGCCAGTACAGCCCTGGGCCGCCGTCGCGCTCGTCCGCGTCGAGGCGCGCGTGGCTCAGGCCCGAGTAGTCGGCCACGCCGCCCGCGGAGGCGCTCGCGAGCTCGTCGAAGACGACGGCGGGATCGGTCGGGAAGGAGGCGTCCGAGCCCAGGCGCCGCGCGAGCTCCGCGAGGATCCACAGCTCCGAGCGCGCCTCGCCGGGCGCGTCGACCGCGCGACGGCGGCGGATCACGCGTCCCTCCAGCGACGTCATGGTGCCCTCCTCCTCCGCCCACTGCGTCACGGGCAGCACGACGTCCGCGAGGAGCGCCGTCTCCGACGGCACCAGGTCGCACACCACGAGCAGGTCGAGGGCGCGCAGGTTCGCGGCGACCTGGTCCGCGTCCGGTGCGCTGACCACGACGTTCGACCCGTGCACGAGCAGCGCCCGCGGACGCCCGTCCTCGGCGTACGTCGTGCCCTGACCGCCCGGTCCCGGCCGGGCTCCGAGCGCGCGCAGCAGCTCGACCGCGGGCATCCCCGGGCCGGGGATCGTCGCCGGGTCGACGCCCCAGACGGTCGCGACGTGGGCGCGGGCCGCCGGGTCGTCGATCTTGCGGTACCCGGGGAGCTGGTCGGCCTTCTGGCCGTGCTCGCGCCCGCCCTGCCCGTTGCCCTGACCGGTGATCGCGCCGTACCCGGAGCCGACGCGGCCCGGCAGCCCCAGCGCGAGCGCGAGGTTGATCGCCGCCGTCACCGTCGCGGTGCCCTGCGAGGACTGCTCGACGCCGCGCCCCGTGAGCACGTACGCACCCGAACCACCGCGGGCGGGCGACGCCGCGGCGAGCAGCCGGGCCACGTGCCGCAGCCGCTCGGCCGGGACCCCGCAGACCGTCTCCGCGCGCTCGGGCCACCACGCCATGACGGAGCGCCGGACGTCGTCGAACCCCGACGTGCGGGCGGCGAGGTACTCCGCGTCCGCGAGCCCCTCCGCGACAACGACGTGCAGCAGAGCGAGCAGCACGACGAGGTCGGTCCCGGGCACGGGCTGGAGGTGCACGCCCTGGTCGCCCACCGGCCCCGCGACCGGAGCCGGGACCGTGCGCCCGGGCGAGCGTCCGTCGTCGGGCGCTCCGGCACGCTGCCCGACGGCGTCCCCCGGCTCGCCCGTGAGCGCGGCCGTCGCGCTGCGACGCGGGTCCACGACGACGAGCCCGCCGCGCGATCGCACGCCCGCGAGGTGCTGCACCGACGGCGGCATGGTCTCCGCGAGGTTCGACCCGAGCAGGACCACCGCGTCCGCGCCGCCGAGGTCGGCGAGCGGGAACGGGAGCCCGCGGTCGGCGCCGAACGCCCGGTTCGCCCCCGCCGCCGCGGACGCCATGCAGAAGCGCCCGTTGTAGTCGATGTTCGCGGTGCGCAGCACCGTGCGGGCGAACTTGCCGAGCGCGTACGCCTTCTCGTTCGTCAGGCCGCCGCCGCCGAAGACCGCGACCGCGTCCCGGCCGTGCTCCGCCTGCACGCGCGCGATCCCGGCAGCCACGACGTCCAGCGCCTCGTCCCACGACGCCGGGTGCAGCTCGCCGTCGCGCCCACGCAGCAGCGGGTTCGTGATCCGGTCCGTCGCGCGGAGGACCGTCGCGCTCGTCCAGCCCTTCTGGCACAGGCCGCCGCGGTTGGTCGGGAAGTCGCGCGGGGCGACCGTCACCGGGAGCAGGGCCGACGGCGCCCGGTCGTCCTGCGGGGACAGCCGCATGCCGCACTGGAGCGCGCAGTACGGGCAGTGCGTGTCGGCGGCTCGGGCGGCGACGGCCCGTGCCGCGCCGGGGGCCTCAGACGTCCCCGGCGCGGCAGTCGTGGGAGCGGACGGCACTCTCGTGGCCTCCGCTCAGATCCCGGCCGACGCGAGCGCCGACCCCTTGCGCAGGTACACGGCCCAGGCGACGACCGCCATGACCGCGTACATCCCGATGAACACCCACAGGGCCGGGACGAGCGAGCCGGCGAGGCTCGTCGACGCCGCGAACCCGCGCGGGATGAGGAAGCCCCCGAAGGCGCCGATCGCCCCGGCGATCCCGATGCACCCGGCCGCGGCCTTGCGGGCGCGTGCCCGGGCCTCGTCCAGCGCGGCGGGGTCCGTCGCGAGGGCGCCGTCGAGGGCTCCCCCGGGGACCGCGCTCGCCTGGAAGACGGCCGGGATCATCCGGTACGTCGAACCGTTGCCGATGCCCGTCGCGACGAACAGGACCAGGAAGGACGCGAAGAAGAGGCCGAAGCTGTGCGACTGGAGCGCTTGGATCGCGCCGAACGCCCCGAGCGCCATGACCCCGTACGACGCGATGGTGACGCGCGTGCCGCCCAGGCGGTCCGCGATGATCCCCCCGAGCGGGCGGGACACCGAGCCGACGAGCGCGCCGAGGAACGCGATCGACAGCGTCACCTCGGGGAACTGGCCCTTGAGCAGCATGGGGAACGCCCCGGCGTACCCGATGAACGACCCGAACGTCCCGATGTAGAGGAACGAGATGATCCACGTGTGCTTGTTCCGCGTCGCCGCGGCGAACGACTTCGGGTCGGCCTTCGCGGTGGACAGGTTGTCCATGAACCGCCACGCGAGGAACGCCGCGAGCAGGATGAACGGGATCATCATGAGACCCGCGCGCTCGAGCGCGACGCCCGCACCGGCGACGATGACGAGCGGCACCGCGAGCTGGACGACCGCCGTCCCCAGGTTGCCGCCCGCGGCGTTGAGGCCCAGCGCCTTGCCCTTCTCCCGCTCCGGGTAGAAGAACGAGATGTTCGCCATCGACGACGCGAAGTTCCCGCCGCCGAACCCGGCGAGCGCCGCGACCGCGAGCATCACGCCGAACGGCGTCCCCGGGTCCTGCACCGCGACCGCGAGCGCCGTCGTCGGGAGCAGGAGCAGGAGCGCGGAGACCACGGTCCAGTTGCGACCGCCGAACAGCGGCACCGCGAACGTGTACGGGATGCGCAGCGTCGCCCCGACGAGGCTCGGCACGGCGATGAGCCAGAACTGCTGGTCGACCGTGAACGCGAACCCCGCCGCGGGGAGCTGCGGCACGACGATCGACCACAGGGCCCAGACCGCGAAGCCGAGGAACTCCGCGAACACCGAGATCCACAGGTTGCGCGTCGCGACCCTCCGGCCGCCGTCGCGCCAGAACGTCGAGTCCTCCGGGTCCCAGCGGTCGATCCAGCGGCCCGAGCGGCGGGTGGGGGCGGTCGCCGTGCGGCCGGCCGTCGACGCGGTCGTCGACCCGACGGCGGTCGTGGGGCCGGGCGCGGAGGTGGTGGTGGTCGAGGTGCCGGAGGGGTGCTCTGCGGACTGCTCACCCTCGTGGGTGGTGGGGCTCGTGGGCGCGGACATGGCGGCTCCTTCAGCAGGTCCCGGTCAGTACCCAGGACGCTAGGAACGCCGTGTTTCCCCGGCGCGCGACCGCCGTTAAGCCCGTGTGAGGTCTTCCGCACACCCAGGACCAGCCCCCTGTGAGAGCCCGCCGTCGCGCGAGGTAGAACCGCAGTCCGGTTCTACCTCGGCCGGAGGGAGTGGGACGTCAGCCCCAGACGAGGCCGCGGGCCGGGTCCTCCAGGACCTTCGCGACGTCGGCCAGGACGCGCGCGCCGAGCTCGCCGTCGACGAGGCGGTGGTCGAAGCTCAGGGCGAGCTGCGTGACCCAGCGCTTCTTGATCTTGCCCTTGTGGACCCATGGCTGCTCCCGGATCGCGCCGAACGCGAGGATCGCGGCCTCGCCCGGGTTGAGGATCGGCGTCCCCGTGTCGATGCCGAACACCCCGACGTTCGTGATCGTGATGGTGCCGTCGGACATGTCGGTGGGCGACGTGCGGCCCGCGCGCGCGGTCGCGGTGAGGTCGGCGATCTCGCCCGCGAGGCCGTGCAGGTCGAGGCGGTGCGCGTCCTTGATGTTCGGCACGACGAGCCCGCGCGGCGTCGCGGCCGCGATCCCCAGGTTCACGTAGTGCTTGTAGACGATCTCCTGCGCGGCGTCGTCCCAGCTCGCGTTGATCTCCGGGTGGCGGCGCACGGCGAGGAGCAGCGCCTTGGCGGTGACGAGCAGGGGTGTGACGCGCACGTCCGCGAACTCCCGGTCCTCGCGCAGCGTGTGCACGAGCCGCATGGTCTTGGTGACGTCGACGGTGTGGAAGACCGTGACGTGCGGCGCGGTGAACGCGCTCGTCACCATCGCCTCGGCGGTGCGCTTGCGCACCGACTTCACGGGGACGCGCGTCTGGCGGCCGTCGGGGGTGACGGCGCCGGTCGCGAGCCACGGCTGGTCGTCGTCGGCGTACGTCGCCAGCGGCTTCGCCTTCGCCTGCTCGTGGTACGCCTGCACGTCCTCGCGCGTGACGATCCCGCCCGGCCCGGTGCCCGCGACGCTCGCGAGGTCGACGCCCAGGTCCTTGGCGAGCTTGCGCACCGGCGGCTTCGCGAGCACGGGCAGGTGCACGTGCCCGACGGCGGCGGGCGCGGGGGTCGGCGTGCTCGCCGCGGGCACGGCGGCGGGTGCCGGGGAAGGAGCCGGGGCGGCTGCGGCGGGCGCGGCGGCCGGGGCCGCGTCCGGAGCGCGGCGGCGACGACGGGCCGTGCCCGGCTCGACCGTCCCGTACCCCACGAGCACGGAGCCGGAGCCACCGGCCGCGGTGGTCGCCGCGCCCGCCGAACCGGCACCCGTAGGCGAGGCGGGCGCCGGGGCCGCGTCCGCGCCGTCGGGCACGACGGCGGCCGGAGCGCTCGGCGCCGGCGCCGCGCCGGACGGGTCGGTGTCCACGACGATGATCGGCACGCCGACCTCGACCGTCGTCCCCTCGGGCGCGAGGATCTCCGTGACCACGCCTGTGTACGGCGACGGGAGCTCGACGAGCGACTTGGCCGTCTCGATCTCGACGATCGTCTGGTTGACCGTCACGGCGTCGCCGACGGCGACGTGCCAGTGCACGATCTCGGCCTCGGTGAGGCCCTCGCCCGCGTCGGGGAGGTTGAACTTCTCGAAGGTGGGCACTGCGTGGTCCTCCTGGTGGTCCCGGTCGGCGCTGTCGAGGTCGCGTCGGACCCGCGTCAGAACGCGAACGCGCGGTCGACCGCGTCGAGCACGCGGTCGAGGCTCGGCAGGTAGTCGTGCTCGATCTTGGCGACGGGGTACGGCGTGTGGAACCCGCCGACGCGCAGCACGGGCGCCTCCAGCGAGTAGAAGCACTCCTCGGTCACGCGGGCCGCGACCTCGGCGCCGGAGCCCAGGTAGGTCGGGGCCTCGTGCACGACGACGCAGCGCCCGGTCCGGCGCACGGAGTCCACCACGGTCGCGGTGTCGAGCGGGGAGATGGAGCGCAGGTCCACGACCTCGACGCTGCGTCCCTCCTGCTCGGCCGCGGCGGCGGCGCGCAGCGCGGTCGCGACGGTCGGGCCGTAGGCGACGAGCGTGAGGTCGGTCCCGGGGCGGACGACGCGTGCGCGGTCGAGCACGGTCGCGCCCTCGCCACGTCCGGCGGTCTCGACCGGCCCCTTCTCCCAGTAGCGGCCCTTGGGCTCGAAGAAGAGCACGGGGTCGGGCGAGGCGATGGCCTCCTGGATCATCGTGTACGCGTCCTGCGGCGTGGACGGCGACACGACGCGCAAGCCCGCCGTGTGCGCGAACAGCGCCTCGGGGCTCTCGCTGTGGTGCTCGACGGCGCCGATCCCGCCGCCGTACGGCACGCGGATCACGACGGGCACCTGGAGCTTGCCGCCCGACCGGTAGCCCATCTTGGCGAGCTGCGTCGTGATCTGGTCGTACGCCGGGAAGATGAAGCCGTCGAACTGGATCTCGCAGAC
Organism: Cellulosimicrobium sp. E-16; assembly: GCF_049913115.1. Classification (NCBI taxonomy): domain Bacteria; kingdom Bacillati; phylum Actinomycetota; class Actinomycetes; order Micrococcales; family Promicromonosporaceae; genus Cellulosimicrobium; species Cellulosimicrobium sp. E-16. Next base: position 435,555 of record NZ_CP183974.1, on the reverse strand, counting down.
CGGGCGGTAGCCGCGCAGCGCGAGGCCGATCGCGGTACCGAGGATGCCGGACTCCGCGAGCGGGGTGTCGACCACCCGGTCCTCGCCGAAGTCCTTCTGGAGCCCGTCCGTCACGCGGAACACGCCGCCGAGCGCGCCGATGTCCTCGCCCATGAGCAGGACCTTCGGGTCGGTCTCGAGCGACCGGCGCAGGCCCTCGTTGATCGCGCGGGCGAGGGTCAGGGTCTTGTTCTCGCTCATCGGGCCACCTCCGCGGCCGGCTCCTCGAAGGACTCCTGGTAGTCGGCGAACCACGCCCTCTCGCGCTCGACCACGGCGTTCGGGGTCGCGTAGACGTGGTCGAACATGGTGGACGGGTCGGGCGCGGCGAGCGCGCGGACCTCGTCGCGCAGCCGCTCGCCGAGCGCGTCGGCCTCGGCCGCGACGTCGGCGGCGAACGCGTCGTCCCACGCGTCCTCGGTGCGGAGCAGGTTCTCGAGCCGGTCGATCGGGTCGCGACGGCGCCAGTACTCCTCCTGGGCCCGCGAGCGGTACTTGGTCGGGTCGTCCGACGTCGTGTGCGCGCCCATGCGGTACGTGAACGCCTCGACGAAGGTCGGGCCGCCGCCGGACCGCGCCCGCTCGAGGGCCTCCGCGGTCACCGCGTAGCACGCGAGCACGTCGTTGCCGTCGACCCGCACGCTCGGGACGCCGAACCCGCCGCCGCGGCGGTACAGCGGCACGCGCGACTGCTTGGTCGTCGGCTCGGAGATCGCCCACTGGTTGTTCTGGCAGAAGAACACGACGGGCGCGTTGTTCACCGCGGCGAACACGAGCGCCTCGTTGACGTCGCCCTGCGACGTCGCGCCGTCGCCGAAGTACGTGACGACGGCCGTGTCGCGCTCCGGGTCGCCCGACCCGACGAGGCCGTCGCGCTGGACGCCCATCGCGTACCCGGTCGCATGCAGCGCGTGCGACCCGATGACGAGCGTGTACAGGTGCACGTTGTGCTCCGTCGGGTCCCACCCCCCGTGGTCGACGCCACGGAAGAGGCGCAGGCGCGCCGTCGGGTCGATGCCGCGCACGTGCGAGACGCCGTGCTCGCGGTAGGAGGGGAAGACGTAGTCCTGCGGCGCGAGCGCGCGGCCGGAGCCGATCTGCGCGGCCTCCTGGCCCTTCGACTGCGCGAACAGGCCGAGCTCGCCCTGGCGCTGGAGCGACGTCGCCTCGTCGTCGAAGCGGCGGGTGAGCACCATGTCGCGGTAGAGCCCGCGCAGGGCGGCGGCGTCCAGGTGGGCGACGCGCTCGCGGTAGCCGTCGGTCTCGGGCGTCGTGACGCGAGCACCGGCCGGCGTCACGAGCTGGAGCAGGGGGGCGTCGTCGGGACCGCCGGCGACGTCGGGGAGGTCGGGGGGCGTGCTCGCGCCGTCCCGCGCGGCGGTTCTCGCGTCGTTCTCGGTCACGCGACTCTCCTTCGGTGCGGCCCGGCCGTGCGGCCGGCCCGCTCGGGGGCAGGAGGCGCCCGGTCGGGGCGCCGTCGGAACCTACGTCTCCGTAGCCTACGCAAGCGTAGGCTACGACACCGTAGGTTCGGCTGCCGACGTGTCGCCCAACATCCGTCCCGGCGGGCTGTAGGGAACCTCCAATCCCCACCGGACGACCCCCGCGCCAGCGGGGGCTCGCCCTACCGCGGGTACGCGCCGCCCGCGCGCAGCGCGTCGCGCTCGCGCAGCACGGGCCAGCGCGAGAACGCGAACACGAGGAACATGACGACGTTGAGGATCGGCACGAGGCCGACGAGGATCCACCAGCCCGAGTAGCCGGCCTTCTGGATGATCCGGACGTAGGCGATGAAGAAGATCACCGCCACCGCGACGTAGAGGACCAACGCGGCGGTGCCGAAGGCCCAGCCGTACTCGTCGACGAGCTGGTCGGTATCGATGGTGTCCATGGACGCGAGTGTTCTCGCGCGACCGGCACCCGGCAACAGGTGCAGGTCAGGTGCCCTAGCCGGCCGGACGGTCCTCGAGCCAGGTGGCGCTCACGCGAAGGAAGAGGTCCGTCGCCTCCGGCTCGCCGACGCTCACGCGCAGGCCCTCGCCCGCGAACGGGCGCACGATCGCCCCCGCCGCACGGGCTTCCTCCGCCCGCTGCATCGTGCGCTCACCCAGGTCGAACCACACGAAGTTCGCCTGCGACTCCGGCAGCACCCAGCCCTGGTCGCGCAGGCCCTCGACGAGGCGCGCGCGGTCGGTGACGAGGTGCTCGACCCGCTGGAGCATCTCGTCGCGCGCGGCGAGCGACGCGATGGCCGCGCGCTGCGCGACGTGGGAGACGCCGAACGGCGTCGACACGGCGCGGATCCCCGCCGCGAGCCGCGGGCGCGCGACGGCGTAGCCCACGCGCAGGCCGGCCAGGCCGTAGGCCTTGGAGAACGTCCGGAGCAGCACGACGTTCGGGTGCTGCGCGTGAACGGCGAGGCCGTCGGGCGCCCCGGGGTCGCGCACGAACTCGAGGTACGCCTCGTCGAGCACGACGAGCACGTCCGACGGGACGGCCGCGAGGAACGTCTCGAGCTCCTCGCGGTGCACGACCGGGCCGGTCGGGTTGTTCGGCGTGCAGACCATCACGACCCGCGTGCGCTCGGTGATCGCGGCGGCCATGGCGGGAAGGTCGAGCCGACCGACGTCGGCCCCGCTCCGCAGCGGCACCTGGACCGACGTCCCGCCCGCGACGGCGACCGCGATCGGGTACGCCTCGAACGACCGCCACGGGTACACGACCTCGTCGCCCGGCTCGACGACCGTCTGCAGCACGTGGGCGAGCACCGCGACCGAGCCGTTGCCCACCACGACCTGGTCGGCACCGACGCCCAGGTCGGCCGCGAGCGCCTCGGTGAGCTCGGTCGCGTACATGTCCGGGTAGCGGTTCACGTCCGCCGCGGCGTCGGCGATCGCCGCGACGACCGACGGCAGCGGCGGGTACGGGTTCTCGTTGGAGGAGAGCTTGAACGCCGCCGCGCCCGGGGCGACGCGAGCCCCGGGGACGTAGGCCGGCAGCGCGGCGACGGCGGGACGCAGGGGGACGCGGGGTTCGTGGGCCACGGTCCTCGATCATGCCACCTGCCCGACGCGGCCTCGGCGGCGCACGGCCCGGCGCCGTGCCCTCCCGCCGCCCGGGTGGCAGGATGCCCGGTATGAGCTTCGTCGTCCGCGTCCTCGTCACCGGCCTCGCGATCTGGCTCACGAGCCTGTTCATCGACGAGCACTTCCAGATCGTCGGGTCCGACACCGCCGGCGGGCAGCTCGTCATCATCCTCGTGGTGGCGCTGCTCTACTCGCTGGTGAACGCCGTCATCAAGCCGATCGTCCAGATCCTGTCCATCCCGCTCTACATCCTCACGCTGGGGCTGTTCTCCCTCGTCGTCAACGCGCTGATGCTCATGCTCACCGCGTGGATCACCGAGCAGACGGACTGGGGTATCCGCATCGTCGGCGGGTTCTGGTGGGCCCTGCTCGCGGCCCTCATCATCGGGCTCATCAACTTCGCCGTCTCGGCCGTCGTGCCCAAGGCCCAGGACCGCTGACCCCGGACGCCCCGGTCCGCGGGGACCGGCGTCGCTACCGCGCGTCATCGTCGCCTTCCCCGCCGTCCGGGCCCGGCGCGGTGAGGTCACCGGCCCCCGGCCCTCCCGTGGCCGGGAACCCCGGCACCCCGGGCGACGGCGACCCGGGCGTCGGCACCCCGGGGAACGGCGTGCCCGGCGCCCACGGGGGCGTGAGCGACCGCGGGACCGCCAGGTCCCCGATGCAGAACGTGGTGTCCGGGTCGGGCACCAGGCGCGCCTCGTAGACGAAGGGCTCCTCTGCCTCGCCGTCGAGCAGCCGCTCGACGTCGGCCAGGTGCTCCTCGAGCCCCCGGTCGCCCACCTCGACCGCGGCGTCCAAGACCTCCTGGTGGAAGTGCACGCTGTGCGGAACCTCGATCGGGGGGCCGCCGTCCGGTGCCGGCAGGACGCCGGTGACCGTGACCTCGTCGGGCGTCGCGGGGTTCTCGGCACCGTCGGTGTCGGAGACACCCTCACCCTGCGTCTCGATGTGCGTGGCCTTGATCCCCGGAGGCAGGCCGTGGTTGGACACGGGGGACCCTGCTGTCACGACATGGCGCACGTTGTACGTGCCGACGCTCGCTGCCGCGACCGTCGTCGCGACCATGCCGCCCTGGCTGTGCCCCACGAGCACGACGTCGTCGCCCGGCCCGATCCCGGCCTGCCGCATCGCCTCGATCGTGGCGCGCGCGCTGTCGGCCTGAGCCCGCACCGCGAGGTCGTCGTCCGCGAGGTCGTAGTTGGACGTCATGTTGAAGACGGTACGAAGGTTGTTCAGCCAGATCTGGGTGCCGGGGATGGCGACGAGCCAGGTCGGCGTCCCGTCGTCCTTGACGATCTTCTGGATGCTCAGCGTCGAGTCCGTGTCGAGCGCCGACACCGCGCCGAGGGCCGAGCGCATGTCGGTGGGCGTCGGCAGCGCGCGGCCCGTGTCGACGAGGCGGACCTCGGGATCGGGGAGGAACCGGTCCCGCAACGGCTGCATGAACCCGCGCAGCACCGACGCGGCGTTGCCGGCGGTGGGCATCTGGTACCAGGCACGGTCCTCGTCGGCCAGACCGATCACGCGGCTCAGCGCACGGATCGTGGCCGCGTGGAACGCCCCTCCGGTGGAGGCGATCGCGCCCCACGAAGGTCGGCCGAGGAGGAGGGAGCGCAGGAAACCGGCGGATCCTGTGGTCAGGACGAGGCCGAGCCCCGCCGCGGCGGCCCCGGTCGGGCTCATGCCGCCCCCGACCAGGAGCGCCAGGTCCTGCCACAGGGCAGCCGCGGCAGCGTCCCCGTCGTCGTACACGCGGACGGCCTGGTGCAGTCGCGCTGCGAGGAACCTCAGGCCTCCCTCCTGCTGCTCCGCGACGCCGATCGCGAGGTCGAAGGCCTCGAGCGCGGCCGCGCGCGCCGCACGCACCTCGGCCGACCAGTACGGCGTGGCGTGGACGTCCCAGCCCGACGTGGCCGGGAACGGCGCCGGCGCCGGCGCCGGCGCCGCGAAGCGTCCCCCGAACGCCGTGGGCGTCGCGGTCGTGAGGTCCACGGAGTCCCGTGCGTCCCGGAGCGCCGCCACGGTCCTGGCGACGAGGTCCGCCCGCGCGCCCAGGGCCACCGCCTGCGCGACGACCGCCGCCGTCTCGACCGTGGTCGCTTCCGTGCCACCGCGCACTACGACCACGGGTGCCGGTCGAGGGCCGCTCACGGCACGCCCGCCGCGGCGAGCTCGGCCCGGATCCGCGCCACCTCGGCCTCGGCGAGGACGGTGAGCGCGTCCAGGCGCAGGAGGCAGCTGTCGAGCAGCATGCCGAGCCGGAGCAGCCCGCTCCGGCGATCGGCGGCCGCGTCGTCGTACGTCGCACGGGCGTGACCCGCCCACGGCAGGTCGGGCGCGGCGAGCGCGGCACCCGCTCGCGCGACGTCGTCCTGGGCGGTGAGGACCCGGGTCCGGGCGAGCGAGACGCCGAACGGCGCGGCGACGCACGGCGAGGGCGGCGGGGGCGACGAGGAGGACATGGCGGGGACCGTACGCAGTCGCTCGCCGCGAAGCGGCGACCCCGTCCGTCGTTGTGGACGGGCCCCTCGGGAGACGGGGTTGGGGACGGCCACGACCCGCGCGACGCCCACCGATCGCTCGCCCGCCAGGAGCGCGTGACCGGACTGCGGGAGGCGCGGGCCCCCGTCAGGCACGCGTGGGAGAATCAGGGGCGTGCCCGAGAACCCTGCCGCAGACGCCCCTGCCCGCGTGTCGCTCGCCGAGGTGACCCCGCCGATCGCGCTCGGCCCGCTCGACGGCCGCTACCGCGCGGCCGTCGCGCCGCTCGTCGACCACCTCAGCGAGGCGGCGCTCAACCGCGAGCGCGTCCACGTCGAGGTCGAGTGGCTGATCACGCTGTGCAACGGCGTCCAGGCGGTCGACGAGAACGCGGTCCGCCCGGTCGTGCCCGGCGCTCCCCAGCTCTCCGACGCGGAGGTCGCGTACCTGCGCCAGATCCCTGCGACGTTCGGCGGCGAGGAGATCGCCGAGCTCGCCGCGATCGAGCGCGAGACGGTGCACGACGTGAAGGCCGTCGAGTACTTCGTCAAGCGCCGCCTGGCCGCCGCGCCCGACGCCCTGGGCGCGGAGACCGTGCTCCCCGGCGTCGGCGAGCTCGTGCACTTCGCGTGCACCAGCGAGGACGTCAACAACCTGTCGTACGCGCTCATGGTGCGCGGCGCCGTCGAGCAGGTGTGGCTGCCCGCCGCGACGGCGCTCGCCGACCAGCTCGCGGAGATGGCGCGCGACCTCGCCGACGTGCCGATGCTCTCGCGCACGCACGGCCAGCCCGCGACGCCGACGACGCTCGGCAAGGAGCTCGCCGTCCTCGCGCACCGCCTGCGCCGCCAGCTCCGCCGGGTCGGCGCGGCCGAGTACCTGGGCAAGCTCAACGGCGCGACGGGCACGTACGGCGCGCACACCGTCGCCGTCCCGGGCGTGGACTGGCCGTCGGTCTCGAAGCACTTCGTCGAGGGCCTGGGCCTCACCTGGAACCCGCTGACGACGCAGATCGAGTCGCACGACTGGCAGGCCGAGCTGTACGCGGACGTCGCGCGGTTCAACCGCATCCTCCACAACCTCGCGACCGACGTGTGGACGTACATCTCGCTCGGGTTCTTCACACAGATCCCCGTGCCGGGCGCGACCGGGTCGTCGACCATGCCGCACAAGGTCAACCCGATCCGGTTCGAGAACGCCGAGGCCAACCTCGAGATCTCCTCCGCGCTGCTCGACACGCTCGGCTCGACGCTCGTCACCTCGCGCCTCCAGCGCGACCTCACGGACTCGACGACGCAGCGCAACGTCGGCCCCGCGTTCGGCCACTCGCTCCTGGCGATCGACAACGTACGCCGCGGCCTCAAGGCCCTCGCCGCGAACGCCGACCTCATGGCGGCGGACCTCGACGAGAACTGGGAGGTGCTCGGCGAGCCCATCCAGTCGGCGATGCGCGCGGCGTCCGTCGCGGGCGTGCCCGGCATGGAGAACCCGTACGAGCGGCTCAAGGACCTCACGCGCGGCCAGCGCGTCGACGCCGCACGCCTGCGCGAGTTCGTCGCCGGCCTCGGTCTGCCCGACGACGTCGCGCAGCGCCTCTCCGACCTCACCCCGGCGACGTACACGGGCCTCGCGTCCCGCCTGGTGGCGGACTACCTCGACTGACCTGGCCCCGCGCCGAACACGACATGAGGGCCGTCATCCGGTGGATAACGGCCCTCATGTCGTTCGCGCGGAGGCGCAGGGTCGTGCTCGAGGTCGCGGGTGTCAGACGGCAGTCGGCTCGCCCGGGTGCGGCGCGTCCGGCCGAGCGGCCTCGGCCCGGGTACGGGCGCGGGCCTCGGTGAGCTCGTCCGCTCGGTTGACGACCCAGCGCGCAGCCGCCATGACGCCGACCACGACGAGCACCTGCGGGACGAGGACGTCCGGACCGGGACCGTTGAGCGGGCTTCCGTCCAGTAGACCGAACCGTCCGACCCAGAGACCGGCGAGGACGCCGAGCACGACGGGCAGGGACTGTCGTGCGACGGGACGCGCGAGGGCCCCGCCACCGGCGACCACCCCGAAGAGGAGGAGCGGCCCCGAGATCGCGAGGGCCCCGGTCGACACCGACATGACCGGGTAGGCCAGCGCCGGCACGGACTCCGCGACGCCCGCGAGGACGCGGAGCAGCACGAGCACCCCGCCGACGGTCGCGACGAGCGCACGGTGCGGCACCACCGGGTCGGCCGTCTGGCGCTCGCGCAGCACGACCAGAAGCGCGACCATCGGCGCGAGCCAGCCCAGCTCACGGGAGAGGTCGTGCCAGTCGCCTGCGATCGCGAGGGTCGCGAGAGACACGACGAGCAGCACCGTGCCCGCCGTCCCGACGAGGCGGGCCGCCCGGGCGCGCCCCGTGAGCACGAGCACCAGCGCCACCGTCCAGAGCCCCCACGCCGGCGCGGCGGGAGCCCACCCGAGCGCGAGGTGCTGGAGCGCGGGGTTCGTGAGGGTCGTCGCCAGCGAACCCAGGGTCCGCCCCGTCGGGAGCGCGAGCAGCACCGGGAGCACGGCCGCGAGCACCGACGTCGCGGCACGTCGCTGCCGGGGCGTCGAGCCCAGCGGCGCGAGCAGCCACTCCCGGGCCGCCGCGCAGACCAGGTCCCAGCGCTCGGCGCGGGTCGGGCGCGACTGTCCCGGCTGCGCGCCGTCGAGCAGGTGGCCGAGCATCTCGGCCTCGTGCGCCCGCCGGTAGGTGTACGGGAAGAGCCGCAGGAGACGGCGGAAGTCCCGCACGAGGACGGGAGGGACCGGCGGCTCCGCGACCGAGGTCGGGGCGTCTGCCGCGGTCATGCGGCGACCGCCGTGCCGGGGCCCGCCGCCGCCAAGAGCGCGCGGTGCGCGGCCCGGGACTCAGCGAGCTCGTCGAGGCGGTTGACCACCCACCGGGCCACGAGCGTGACGAGGGCCGACAGCGCGACCACCCCGAGCACGTTGCCCAGGTTCACGACCGTGGTGTCGAGCGCGCCGGACCAGAAGACGTCCGAACCGCTGAGGAGCAGTGCGGTGAAGACCCCGGCCAGCACGGGAGCGGCCTGCCGCACGGGGCGGACCGCCACCAGCAGCACCGCTGCCCCCACGAGGATCACGACCTCCGCCGCCAGCGTGAAGGGATAGCCCGGGGCGGTGACCCAGACGCCCTCGTCCGCGACGACCGTCGCACTTCGTGGCACGGAGACCGCGAGCGACACCGCCGTCAGCCAGAGTGCGGCGACACCCGCACGCGCGCCCAGGACGGGCCCCGTCTGCCGCGCTCGAGCGGCGACGGCCCCGAGGGAAGCCAGGAGGGCGACGACCCACCCGACCTCCCGGAACGCGTCGAACGCGCGCTCCGCCGCGACGAGCGAGCCGACCGCGACGACGCCCGCCCCGGCGGCGAGCGCGGCGAGCACGAGCCCGGTCCGCCGCAGGCGCGCGGCCAGGGCCACGACCGACCCGGCCCAGAGCAGCCAGGCCGGGGCGAGGGGCACCGCGACGAGCGCCGTCGCGACGACCAGCCACGCCGGCGATGCGGCGGTTCCCACCACCTCCCGGGCCGACTCGTCCCCCAGCGCGAGGCCGACGCGCAGGAGGTCCTGCGACGCGGGGGCGGCGAGCACCGCCGTCAGGGCGACGAGCGCGACGACGGCCGCGGCGGCGCGCTGCCGCTCGGTCGGGCCCAGGGGCGCGAGCACCCACTCGCGTGCCGCGGCACGCAGCAGGTCCGCCCGCTCGGCGCGGGTCGGGCGCGACTGCCCCGGCTGCGCGCCGTCGAGCAGGTGACCGAGCATCTCCGCCTCGTGCGCCCGCCGGTACGTGTACGGGAAGAGCCGCAGGAGGCGGCAGTAGTCCCGCACGAGCACGGGCGCGACGAGTACCGTCGCGCCGGGCTCCGCCGTCGGCTTCCCCGCGACCTGTGCGGCCGCCGTCCCGTCACCCGCCACGCGGAGACCTTCCCCACGGTCCCCGCTCATGCCGGCACCGCCCCACCGTCGGCGAGGCCTCCCGCGAGGCCGCGGGCGGGGTGGGCCGCGGCGCCGTCGCGCGCCACCGCGGACGCGCGACGGCGGGCACCGAGGCGCTCGAGGGCGCGGCGCGCCTGGGCCTCGGCACGCTCGGCCTCGGCGGCGAGGCGCGACCCGCCCTCGGTGGTGAGCCGGTAGTAGCGGCGCAGGCGGGAGTCGACGACCTCCTCGTGGTCGACCTCGACGAGACCGGCGGCGACGAGCCGGTCGATCGCGCCGTAGAGCGTCCCCGCACGCAGCGTCACGCGGCCGTCGGAGCTGGACTCGACGTCCTGTGCGATGCCGTACCCGTGCAGCGGACCGGCGGCGAGCGCGGACAGGACGAGGAACGCGGGTTCCTGGAGCGGTTTGGATGCCATGGCGACGAACATACCCTCGCAACAAAGCCATGGATCTCGACACGCCGCAGGGCGAAACGTTTCGCACCCTCTCCGTCGCTCCCCGGCAGTCCCTACCGTGGCGATGTCCTGACCCCGAGGCGACGGAGCCCCGAGCATGAGAGCGACCTCCCCCACCCGACGACCCCGTGCGGCGGCGCTCGTCGCCGCTGTCGCGACCCTCGCGACGCTGGGCGCCACGGCGACCGCCGGCGCCGCGCTCGCGGCCTCCAGCGAGGCGGCGACCTCCACGGCCTGCACGGTCGACTACCGCATCACGAGCTCCTGGTCCGGCGGCTTCCAGGCCGACGTCACCGTCACGAACCTCGGCGCCCCGCGCTCGGGCTGGGAGCTGGCCTGGGACCTGCCGGCGGGCGAGAGCATCAGCCAGCTCTGGAACGGCACGCTCGTGCGCGACGGCGGCCGGACCACCGTGGGCGACGTCGGCTGGAACGCTTCGCTCGCCACGGGCGGCAGCGCCTCCTTCGGCCTCGTGGGCACGGCCGCGTCCGCTCCGGCCGTGCCCGCGAGCTTCACGCTCGACGGTGTCGCGTGCGGCGGCGACGCCTCGCCAGACCCCACCGATCCCACCGACCCGCCCGACCCCACGGACCCCACCGACCCCACCGACCCGCCCGAGACGCCGGGCGACGTGACGTTCCACGTGGACGCGACGAACCAGGCGTGGGAGGCCTGGCAGGCGGCGTCGGGCAGCGACCGGGACCTGCTGGCGAAGATCGCGCTCACGCCGCAGTCGTCGTGGGTCACCGACGCGGACGCGCAGGTGTCGCGCGCCAAGGTCGCCGCGTTCACGAGCGCGGCCGCGGCCGAGGGCGCGACGCCGCTCCTGACGATCTACGCGATCCCCGGCCGCGACTGCGGCTCGCACTCGGGCGGCGGCACCGCCGAGGCGGCGTACCGGAGCTGGGTCCAGACGGTCGCGTCAGGCATCGTCGGCGAACCGTGGGTCGTCCTCGAGCCCGACGCCCTGGCCCAGCTCGGCGACTGCTCCGGCCAGGGCGACCGCGTGGGCATGCTCCGCGACGCGGCGCGCATCCTGACCGACGCCGGTGCGCGCGTCTACGTGGACGCGGGCCACTCCGCGTGGCTGAGCCCGGCGACCGCCGCGGCCCGTCTGCAGCAGGTGGGCCTCGACGACGCCGTCGGGTTCGCGCTCAACACGTCGAACTACCGCACGACGGCCGAGTCGCGAGCGTACGGCGAGCAGGTCGCCGCGCTGCTCGGCGGGGACGTGTCGTTCGTCGTCGACACGTCGCGCAACGGCAACGGGAGCGACGGCGACTGGTGCAACCCGCGGGGTCGTGCGCTCGGCGACCCGCCGCGCGCCGTCGACGACGGCACGCACCTCGACGCGCTGCTGTGGGTCAAGCTGCCCGGCGAGAGCGACGGGTCGTGCAACGGCGGGCCGCCCGCCGGACAGTGGTGGCAGGAGATCGCGCTCGAGCTGGCGCGCAACGCGTCCTGGTGACCCGACGCCCTCGAGCACGACCTGCTCGCCCTCGAGCACGACGTTGCTGCCGTTGTCGCCCGGACGACGGCAGCAACGTCGTGCTCGGCGCCTCCTGAGGCGGGGGCGCCGCTACCCCTGACCGCGCTCGGCCGGGCCGGGACGGGTCCGCGCCGAGCAAGGTCGGCCGGTCGGTGTGACGATCGTCCTGCCGGGCCTCGGTCCGGCACGATCGCCCTTCGCCGGAACTGGGGCCGCGCGAGGGGCAGGCCCGACGGCGCGTGGCTCGCTGGGTGCGCCACGCGCCGTCGGGGGTCCCGGTCGTCGTGAGTCGTCGTCGCCGGACGACGCCGCGAAGCCAGCACGGTGGAGATGGCACAGTGGGGGCGTGACGTCGCTCGACCTTCCCCGCACCGACCCGCCCTCCCCCGAGCCCGCCGCGCTGCCGCCGCTGCGCACCGTCGGCTGGGTGAACGTCCGCGACGGGCGGCTGCTCGCGGTCCGCACGACCGGCAAGGACCGCTTCTTCATGCCGGGCGGAAAGGTTGAGCCCGGCGAGTCGGACGCCGAGGCCCTGGTGCGCGAGATCGACGAGGAGCTGGGCGTCCGCCTCGACCCGACGTCGGTCCGCCCCGCCTTCGTCGCCGAGGCCCCCGGGCACGGACTCGGCGGTCGGGTCGTGCGCATGCACTGCCTGTACGCCGAGCCGCTCCCCGGCTCCCCCGAGCCGGCGCCGAACGCCGAGATCGCCGAGCTCGCGTGGCTCACGCCGGCCGACGCGCACCGCGTCCCGCCGGCGGGCCGGATCGTCCTCGACCGGCTCGCGGGGGTCCTCTCCGCCTGACCACGCGCCGCGCTCCCGTGCCGTGCGGTGCGCGCCATGGGGACCTCGCCCCATGAGCCGGGCGAGACGCGGTGGCGCCCGCCCACGTACGCTCCGGGTGCACGATCCGCAGCGACAGAGGGACGACCATGGGGTTCTACGGTGCCGACATCGGCGAGCTGCGCGCGCTCGCGCAGAGCCTCACGACGGCGTCCGAGGCTCTCACCACGACGCGCAGCACGCTGGACTCGACCGTGAGCGGCGCCCGCTGGGCCGGCCCGGACGGCGACGAGCTGCGCGGCCGCTGGTCCGCCGAGCTGGGCCCCGCGCTGGCCGCGGCGACCGCGACGCTCCGCGACGCGGCCGACAAGGTCCGCAAGAACGCCGACCAGCAGGAGAGCGCCAGCTCCGACGGCACGGGCGGCCCGGGCGGCGGCGGCAGCGTCGGCCCCGGCGGCGGGCCGGGATCCGGCGGCGGGCCGGGATCGGGCGACGGGTCGGGCTCGGGCGACGACAGCCCCAGCGGCCCCAAGGTCACCGTGAAGGGCGACCACGAGTCCGGCACGGACAACTCGAGCCTGGGCAACCCCGCGACGGAGGGCACCGACGCGAAGGTCGGGTTCGGCGTGACCCACGACCCGGAGAGCGGCGAGACCACGTACTCGGGCAGCGGCTCGCTCTCCGACTGGATGAAGACGACGAACGGCTCGAAGATCTCGTTCGGCGTGAACGGCGGTGCGGAGTACACGGTCGGCGAGAAGTCGGAGGACGGCTTCACCACGTACACGTCCAAGTCCGACGTCTCGATCGGCGTCGAGGGCGGCGTCGACAAGGGCGGCACGGGCGTCAGCGGCGGGTACACGACCGGCGTGACGTCCGAGTACACGGTCAAGGTGCCCGACGACGCGGGCGTCACCGACCCCGGGAGCATCAACCCGTTCGACCCCCGGACCATGCCGGTCGGCTCGTCGGTCACGATGGACGGCGGCAGCTACTCGGAGACCGAGCTCAACGCGGCGTTCCGCCACATCGCCGTCGAGTCGTCCGTCAAGGACGCGGACGGCGTGACGAGCCTCATCGAGCGCACGGGCGACGACACGGTGCGCGTGACCGCGGGTCCCACCGAGGCCATCGCCAACCACGCGGGGCTCGGCCTCGACTTCGACGCCGTGAAGGTCATGCTCGGCAACACGACGTCGCTCGACGGCGCGTCGCTGCGCACCGCCGAGTTCGACCTGTCGACGCCGGAGGGCCAGGCCGCCTACGACGCGTACCTCGTCACCGGGGAGATCCCCGCCGACCCGTCGACCGGCATCTCGGGCACGACGAAGATCGAGCGCGTCGAGTTCGACTCGACGTCGACCGTCGGCTTCGACACTCCCGTGGGCGGGGCCGAGTGGGAGATCGGCAAGAACACGGGCTCGCTCGTCGCGACGACCAACCCCGACGGCAGCACGGAGCAGCTCCTCACCGCGACGTACGGCGACCGCGGCGACTTCCGCATGTCGCAGGCCTTCGACGCGTCGGGGAACGAGGACGTCTCGGCACGCACGTACTCGTTCGACGTCACCGCGGACGACATGTCGTCGCAGTACTTCAACACGCGGGAGTTCTCCGGCTTCTCCCCGTCGGGCGAGGTGTCGTCCGGGCAGCAGGTGACGATGACGCTCACGGAGTCGCAGATGAACCGCCTCGCGGACAGCGTGCGCACGGCGGTCGAGAACGACAGCCTCGGCATGCAGACGCGCATGATCGTCACGGACTACGACATGCAGCCGCTCTCGGACCCGTACCAGCTCGCGACCAGCCTCGCCCGCGCCGCGGACTCCGACCTCGAGCTCGTCATGATGATCTCGGAGATCAACGCCGCGGGCGACGGGTCCGCGACCGACCGCTCCGCCGCGCGGTTCCCCGGCACGGTGACGCTCGGCCCCTGACGCCGGTGTGGTCCGGGCGCCTCAGCGCGGCTTCGTGGCAGAGAGGTAGGTCGTGGAGACGTAGCCCGTGCGGCTGCCCACGGTCACCTTGAGCCAGCCCTTCGACGCGGTGCCCGCATGCGTGACCGCGGTGCCGCGGGACAGCTTGGTGACCACCTTGGCCGACGTCGACGGCGTCGCCCTGAGGTTGAGCACCGACGCCGTCACGTACGACGTCTTGGCCTTCGGGGGCGCCGGCGCCGGCGCCGGCTTCGCCGGAGCGGACGGCGCGCGCGTCGACGTGTACTGGGCGGAGACCCACCCGGTCCGACCGTTCGCGGTGACCTTGAGCCAGCCTCCCGAGGTGGACGTGACGGAGAGCTTCGTCCCCTTCGGGAGCCGGGCGAGCACCGACGACGACGTCGTCGCCGACGCCCGGAGGTTGAGCGAGGCGGCGGTGACGTAGCGCGTCGCGACGGGCCGGGAGACGGGAGCCGTGCTGACGGGCGGGGGCTTGGTCGGGCCGACGTACGCTGCCGAGACCCACCCGGTGTAGCGGCCGTACGTGACCTTGCGCCACGTCCCGCTGCCGTCGCCGGGCTTGCCCACGACCGCTGCGCCTCGCGGGACGAGCGTGAGCACCGCGGTGTTCGTCCCCGCGCCCTTGCGGAGGTTGACGGCCGTGTTCGCGTAGTACGTGCACGACTTCGCGGACGGCCGGGCCGCGACGCGGGTCGCGCTGCGACCGAGGTCGACGCCCTTGCTCTTCAGGTAGGCGAGGGGGTCGGTGTGCGACGCGCCCGACCCGTAGGTGCCGTTCCAGACCTCGAGGTGCAGGTGCGGGGCGGTCGACGTCCCCGTCGAGCCCACGTCCGCGATGCGCTGGCCCGCCTTGACCTTCTGCCCGACCTTGACGTACTTGTCGCCGTCGATGACGTGCCCGTAGACGCTCGAGACCGTCTTCCCGCCGACGGCGTGGCGCAGCACGACCCACTGGCCGAACCCGCTGACGCTGCCCGCCCGGAGCACGACGCCGTCGGCGATGGCGTTGATGCGCGTGCCGGAGGCGGCGCTTAGGTCCTGTCCGAGGTGCCAGGTCGACGCGTTGGCGATCGGCATGCAGCGGGGGCCGTAGTAGGAGGACACCGCATAGGTGCGCGCGCCGAGCGGCGTGACGACCGCGCTCACCGCCGCACTGGCCCCGGGTGCGACCAGCATCGTGCCGAGCCCCGTCGCGAGCGCCGTCGCCATCACCATGCCCACCGCGCCGGATCGGCGTCGCGGGTACCGCATCATGTGTGCCCCCTGCAAAAGTTCGTGACATGCCCGGCGTGTCGGGTTGACACGCCTCCAGCACGGTACGTCGAGATTCGTCGGCGCGCACGCGCAGGTGTGAACGCTCACCCGCACGGAGCGGGTCTGGCGTAGCGTCGTGCCGTGGGAAGCGCGACGGCACGCAGACGGCACGGCCTCCTCGCGGCGACGCTGCCCGTCCTGGACCTCGCGGTCGCGTCGGTCGTCGCCGTGCGCGACGCGGCGGCCCGTGCGGGCGGGTTCGACGCCGGCGCGCCTCCCGACCCCGAGCGGGTCGCCGCAGCCTTCGCGAGCGACCGGCTGCTCCGCGTCGACGGCGCCCCGGTGGACGGCTTCGCCCCGCTCTCGGGCTTCTTCCGGACCGCGGACGGCTGGGTCCGCACGCACGCGAACTACCCGCACCACCGTGCACGGCTGCTCGCGCTCCTCGACCTCGCCGACGACGTCCGCACCGCCCCGACCCGCGACGACGTCGTCGCCGCCCTCGCCGCGCGCTCGGCCCAGGACGTCGAGGACCGCGCGGCCGACGTGGGGGCGATCGCCGTCCGCGTACGCCCGGAGGACGTGTGGCGCGCGTCCGCGCCCGGCCGCGCCGCGGCGTCGGACCCTCCCGTGCGGCGCTCGGAGCGCGACGACGCCGCTCCCCCGCGCCCGCTCGCGCGCGGGCCGCGCCCGCTCGCGGGGCTCCGGGTGCTCGACCTCACGCGCGTCATCGCGGGTCCGGTCGCGACGCGCACGCTCGCCCTGCTCGGCGCGGACGTCCTGCGGGTCGACCCACCGGGGCTCCCGGAGATCGAGGTCCAGCACCTCGACACCGGGCAGGGCAAGCGGTCGACGCTGCTCGACCTCGCGACGCACGACGGCCTCGCCCGCGCCCAGGAGCTGCTCGACCGCGCCGACGCGCTGGTGACCGGGTACCGCCCGGGGGCGGTCGAGGCCTTCGGGCTGCGGCTCCCGCCGGGTGCGGCGCACGCCCGCGTCACGGCGTGGGGCGACGACGGCCCGTGGGCCGACCGGCGCGGCTTCGACTCGATCGTCCAGGCGGCGAGCGGGATCGCCCTGGTGGAGGGGGCGCGGGACGACACCGCTCCCGAGGGCGCGACGCCGGGAGCCCTGCCCGCCCAGGCGCTCGACCACGCGACCGGCTACCTCCTCGCAGCCGCCGTCGTCGACGCGCTCGCGGACCGCGCGACCGACGGCCGGGGCCGCGACGTCGACGGCGCGCTCGTCCGGACCGGCCACGCCCTGCTCGCGGCCCCCGGCCGCGACCCCGCGCACGACGCACCGCGCACGCCTGGCCCGCGCTGCGTCGTCGAGCACCCGGCGCGCCTGGACGGCCACGACGTCGTGGCGACGACGACCCGCCCCGCGCTCGACCGCCTCGGCGACGCCCGGGTCGACGACTACCCCACGCCCGCACGGCCGTGGGGCGCCGACGAGCCGCGGTGGACGGCGTGAGCGTCGAGGACGAGGCGACCGCACGGTCGCGACCGACGAACCGGCCGCTGCCGGACGAAGGAGAGACCGATGCTCACGCTGTCCCACACCACGGTCTTCGTGCTCGACCAGGACTCCGCGAAGGAGTTCTACACGAACGTCCTCGGGTTCGAGCTGCGCGACGACGTGTCCATGGGAGCGGAGTTCGAGGGCGCGGGCGCCGGCTTCCGCTGGCTCACCGTCGGTCCGGAGGGCGACCCGAGCCGCACGATCGTCCTGTCCGACTGCGCGATGGGCCGCGACCCCGAGTCCGCCGCGCAGCTGCGCTCGCTCGTCGCGAAGGGCTCCCTGGGCGCGGGCGTCATGGAGACCGACGACTGCGAGGGTGCGTACCGCGAGCTGAGCGCCCGAGGCGTGACGTTCCGGCAGCCGCCGACGCGCCGCCCGTACGGCGTCGAGGCCGTGTTCGTCGACGACTCGGGCAACTGGTTCAGCCTCACGGAGCGTCCGGCCTCTCCGCCCCGCTGACCCGGCTACTGCTTGGCCATCGCGATCCGCATCCGTTCCTCCGGGCTCACGAGGTGGTCGTGGCTGTCCGTGCCGACGTCGAGAACGACGCGGTGCAGACGCCCCGTGAAGCGACTCGTGCGCGTCGTGTAGTCCGGGGAGACGCAGGTCCCGGACTCGTAGCCGATGTCCGTCGTCTCGTCGGCCGAGAACACCATGGGCTGGGTCGTCCCGACCCGGCCCCGACCCACCGGGGCGTCGTCGTGGAAGAGGGTGACGTCCCCGCCCTTGGCGAGCCCTCCGCCGTCGTACGCGAACTCCATGCGCACGACGTGGCTCCCGGCCGGGACAGGTTCGTCCGCGACGGCGGTGAACAGGTGGATCCCGAGGACGTTGTAGGTGAAGGTGAGCCGTCCCTCGTGCACGTACAGGCTCCAGCCACCGAACCGGCCGCCCTGGGCGATGATCACGCCCTCTGCGCCGGTGCTCGGCACCTCGACGTCCGCGGAGACGGAGAACGACCGGTTCTTCATGCTCACGACGCTGTTCTCCGACAGCCGTCCCATGCCCGGGTAGAAGATCTGCGACGTCCCCCGGAGGAGCGTGGGCCGACCGGCCATCGACGGTTCGAGGCGCTCCGACGTCCGGTCGTCCATCGGGAGGACGTTGTACTTCGTGGCCTCGATGAGCCACAGGCGCTGGAGCCTCGCGAGGACGTCCGGGTGCTCGGCGACGAGGTCGTGCGCCTGGCTGAAGTCGCGCGAGCCGTCGTAGAGCTCCCAGACGTCGTCGTCGAACGCGGGCAGCTCGCCACCGACCATCACCCACGGCGTGCGGTGCTTGGTGACGGCGCTCCAGCCGCGGTGGTAGATCCCGCGGTTGGCGAACATCTCGAAATACTGCAGGTCGTGGCGCTCCGGGGCGTCGGCGTCGTCGAGCGCGTACAGCATGCTCGTCCCCTCCATCGGCGACTGCTGCACGCCGTTGACCACCGTCGGCTCGGGCAGACCCGCCGCCTCGAGGATGGTCGGCGCGATGTCGATGACGTGGGTGAACTGCGAGCGCAGGCCGCCCTTCTCGGCGATGCGGCTCGGCCAGTGCACGATCGTCCCGTTGCGGGTCCCGCCCCAGTGCGACGCGACCTGCTTGGTCCACTGGAACGGCGTGTCCATCGCCCACGCCCAGCCGACGGCGTAGTGGTTGTAGGAGCTGGGCGAGCCGAGCTCGTCCAGCTTCGAGCGCATGAAGTCCGGCGTCTCGAGGGCAGCCATGCCGTTGAAGTTCGCCATCTCGTTGAACGCGCCGTTGACCGTCCCCTCGGCCGACGCGCCGTTGTCACCCACGATGTAGTACACGAGCGTGTCGTCGAGGACTCCCAGCTCCTCGAGCGTGTCGATCAGTCGTCCCACGTGGTGGTCGGTGTGCTCGAGGAACCCGGCGTAGACCTCCATCTGACGCGCGAGCACGGGCTTGAGCTCGTCCGGCATGTCGTCCCACGCGGGAATCTCGTCGTGCCGCACGGTGAGCTCGGCGTCCTGCGGGATGACGCCCAGCTCCTTCTGCCGCGCGAACGTGTGCTCGCGCTGGACGTCCCACCCGTCGTCGAACGCGCCACGGTACTTCTCGACCCACTCAGGAGGCACGTGGTGCGGGGCGTGGGTCGCGCCGGGGGCGAGGTAGACGAAGAAGGGTCGGTCCGGCATGAGCGCCTTCTGCTGCCGCACCCACACCGTGGCGTGGTCCACGAGGTCCTCGGTGAGGTGGTACCCCTCCTCGGGCGTCGCCGGCGGCTCGACGGGGGTCGTGCCGTCGTACAGCGCCGGGTCCCACTGGTTGTTCTCGCCACCGATGAACCCGTAGAACGTCTCGAAGCCACCGCCACCCGTGGGCCAGGCGTCGAACGGGCCCAGGGGCGACGACTGCCACACCGGGACCTCGTGGCACTTGCCGAACTGCGCCGTCGAGTATCCGTTGAGCCGCAGCGTCAGGGCGAGGGGCGCCTTGGTGTTCGGTCGGACCGAGCTGTTGCCGGGCGCCGAGGTCGCGGTCTCCGTGATGCTGCCCATGCCGACCGAGTGGTGGTTGCGGCCCGTGAGCAGCGCCTGCCGCGTCGGAGCGCACAACGCCGTGGTGTGGAAGCGGTTGAGACGAAGCCCGCGGGCAGCGAGGCGCTCCGCCGTGGGCGTGGCGCACGGCCCTCCGAAGGCGCTCGACGCGCCGAAGCCCACGTCGTCGAGAAGGATCACGACGACGTTGGGCGCACCCTCCGGCGGCAGCAACGGCTCGATCGGGGGGTAGGACGTCTCGGGGTCCTTCGCGTCGTACGTCGTCAGGCCGACCGGCGGGCGGTCAGGGATCGGGAGCATCGCGCGGGCGTGCCGGTCGGGGCGCATGGGCCCTCCACTCGGTCGGGTGGGGACGGACGCCTCCGACGCTAGCTGCGCGGCCTCCGGCCACACATCACCCAGATGGAGTGAGAGCTCGGCCGCCGACGGGGGTCTCCGACACCGACGACCTCAGCTGTGGTCGAGGCGGCGCAGGATCGCGCCCTCGCGCAGCGCCCACGGACAGATCTCGACCTCGTCGACGCCGAGCGCGCGCATCGTCTCGACGGCGACGACCCCACCCGCGACGATCTGGAACGTGCGCTCGGGCGTGATGCCGGGCAGGGCGGTGCGCCCCTCCGCCGTGATGCGCGCGAGCCGCGGCACCCAGTCGGCGAGCTGCGAGCGCCGCATGCGCCACCGGTCGTCGGGGCCGACGGCCTCGGTCTGCATGCCCGCGAGCCGCGCGAGCGAGCGGAAGGTCTTGGACGTCGCGACCACATGGTCGGGCGCGGGGAGCGCCCGGAAGGCCTCGACGGTGGGCGCGAGCGTCGCGCGCACGTGCTCGCGCAGCGCCTCGACCTGCTCGGGCGCGGGCGGGTCGTCGGGCAGGAACGCCATGGTCATGCGCCCGGCACCGAGCGGGAGGGACGCGGCGAGGTCGGGCTCCTCGTCGACGCCCGACGCGATCTCGAGCGAGCCACCGCCGATGTCGAGGACGAGGAGACGCCCCGCGGCCCACCCGTGCCAGCGCCGTGCGGCCAGGAACGTCAGGCGCGACTCGTCCTCCCCGGACAGCACGCGGACCGGCTGGCCCACCCGCTCGCCGATCGCGGCGAGCACCTCAGGGCCGTTCGTCGCGTCGCGCAGCGCCGACGTCGCCATGGGCAGCATCTCGTCGACCGCAGACTCGCGCGCGAGCGCCATCGCGTCGTCGACCGCGGCGAGCATCGCCGCGACGCCCTCGGGCGACAGCGACCCGTCCGGCCGGAGGTAGCGCATGATGCGCACGACCGTGCGCGCCCCCGCCGCCTGCACGGGGCGCGCCGCGTACGCGGCGTCCACGACGGCGAGGTGCACGGTGTTCGAGCCGATGTCGAGGACGCCCAGGCGTGTGGTGGTGCTCACGCGGCGAGCCTAGCGGCGCGGCGAGGGCCGCCGTCGGGCGGGTTGCCCGACGACGGCCCTCGTCCGGTGCGCGGCGCGCACCCGCGGCGACCCGGCGGTCAGTCGCAGGCCAGCGCGTCGTACGCCGCGTCGACGCTGGACGTCGTGCCGTCCGCGGCGACGACCGTGACGGTCGCCGTGCCCGCCTCGACGGACGTGGCGCGCGTCGTGAACGACTGGTAGGCGTTCTTGCCCGGCTGCACGTGCCGCACCGTCCGCTCGCCGAACGGCGTCGTGAGGGTCACGTCGACGGGTGCCTCGGCCGTGCTCGTCGCGCGGACCGCGACGAACGCCCGGCCGCCGAGGCAGCGCGCGCTCGCCTCGACCTCGACTGGCGCGGGCGGGGCGACGGCGGAGACCGACGGGATGCGGTCGGCCGCTCCGGTGCCCCACGTGAGGCCCGCGCTGGTGTCGGACAGGTCGAAGTCGAGCGTCCCGCCGTCCTGGAGCGCCGCGACGTCCAGCCACGCGGCGGTGTGCGCGACGCCGTCGACCTCGAGGCCCGCGACGTAGCTCGGGAGCTTCTCGTTCGCGCCCGCCGCGTCGATCTCCAGCGTCGCCCCGGCGTCGGTCGTGAGCGTCGCGGCCTGCACCTTGGGCGCGTTGAGCGCGAGGATGCCGGAGCCGGGCATGACCGGCTCGAAGCCGAGCGACGCCATGACGTACCAGGCCGCGAGCGTGCCGAGGTCGTCGTTCCCGACGCCGCCGCCCGGGGTGTCCGGGAAGCGGTTGAGGTTCGCGGCGAGGACGTCGTTCGTCTTCCACGGCTGGCCCACGTAGCCGTAGAGCCACGCGTTCGTGATCGTCGGCTCGTTGCCCGGGTTGTAGCGGATCGTCGTGTAGTACGAGCTGCCGCCCTTGGCCCACGTGCTCGGGGAGACGCCCGGGTTCGCGGCGAGCGCCGGCTGGTCGAAGTAGTAGTCGAGGCGCTCGACGAACCCGTCCTCGCCGCCCATGACCTCCTGGAGGCCCGTGACGTCCTGCGGCACCATCCACTGGTACTGCCACGGCACGCCCTCGTGGAAGCCGGAGCGCGTGACGTCGGTCAGCTCGGGCAGGGTGACGAACTCGCCCGTCGGGCGCTTCGCGTTGACCATGCCCTGGAACCCGCCCGAGAGCTGGACGTCCGGGTTCCACAGGTTGCGCCAGTTGCGACCCTTGTCGAGGAACGCCTGGCCGCCCTCGCGGCCGGTGCGCTCCGCCGCGGCACCGAGGCTCGCGTCGGCGAGCGCGAGCTCGAGCGTGGCCGAGCCGCCGTGGCGGTACTCCTCGAACTGGCCGCCGAGGCCGCCCTCGTTCTCCGGGTAGAACGGCACGTGGCCGTGCTCGGCGTAGAACTCGGTGCTGCGCCGGCCGACCGACGCGACGTCCGCCGGGGGCGTCGTCGTCGCGTTCTCCACGAGGTAGTCCCACAGCTCGTCGGCGATGTCGTCGGGGACGGTGCCGAGCGCGAAGTTCTCCGCGAGCCAGGGCGTCACGGGGTCGCCCGCCATGATGTTGGTCTCCAGCGCGCCGAGCGACCAGCGCGGGAGCCAGCCGCCCTCGACGCGGTGCTGGTACATCGAGCGCACGATGTCCTGGGCGCGCTCGGGCAGCAGGAGCGCGTGCAGCGTCGCCTGCGTGCGGTACGTGTCCCAGAGCGAGAAGTTCTGGTAGTAGTCCCAGCCGTCGGCCTGGTGGACGTCGAGGTCCGTGCCGCGGTACCGCCCGTCGACGTCGCTGCCGATCGTCGGGGACAGCAGGGTCTTGTAGAGCTGGGTGTAGAACACGCGGCGCTGGTCGGGCGACGCGTCGATCGCGGCGCGCCCGAGCTCGGCGTTCCACGCGTCGCGGGCCTCCTCGCGCACGGTGTCGAACGCGACCTGGCCGCCCTCGTCCGTGGCCTCCGCCTCGCGGTTGGCGCGCGCGCCGTCGACGCTCACGAACGACACGCCCACGCTGACCTCGACGTCGCGGTCGGTCGTGGTGTCGAACACGGCGACGGCGCCGTTGCTGCCGCTCGCGACCTCGCTCGTCGTGGAGCCCGCGACGTAGCGCGCGTCGGTCCCCCACGTGCCGCTCGACGCGACCGGGCGGTCGAACGTCGCGCTGAAGAAGTACCGCTGCTTGTCCGGCGTGCCGCCGCAGAAGCCGCCGTTGTCGACCCAGCCCTCGAGCGTGCGGTCGTCGACCCATGACACCGAGCTCGCGCCGGCGTCGCGCAGCGTCTGGCCCACGTTGAACGACAGGTGCGACGTCGTCGAGGCGGGGAACGTGTACCGGTGCGCGCCGACGCGCGTGGTCGCGCTGAGCTCGGCGTGCACGTCGTTCGCGAGCGTCACCTCGTAGAACCCGGCGGACGCGTGCTCGGTGTTCTTCTGGTCCTTGATGGCGATGAACGAGCGCGACGTGCGCGGCGTCGCGCTCGTGTCCGGCGTGACGAGCAGCTCGCCCGCCGCGGGGCAGCCCGCGCTGTTGACGTGCCGGTGGCTGAAGCCCCACACCCGCCCGGCGTTCGTGCTGTAGGACGTCGAGGCGTAGGAGTTCGTGTTGTCCGGGCTGAGCTGGACCATGCCGAACGGCACGGTCGCGCCCGGGTAGGCGTTGCCCTCGCTCTCGGTGCCGACGAACGGGTTGACCTCGAGCGTGAGGTCGTCGCCCGCGGTCGCGGTGACGGCGCCCTCGGTGCCGGGGGCGGCGCCCGCGGCGGCGGGCAGCAGCGTGCCCGGCGCGACGGCGAGCGCGAGCCCCGCGGCGAGCAGGGCGAGTCGTGGTCGTCTCATGCCATGTCCTCTTCGACGTGCGACCGGGCGTCGTCGCCCGGGGCGCCCCGGGGCCGTCGGTCAGGTGCCGCCCGGGCCGCTCGTGGCGGGGGCGACGGTGCTCCTGGTCGACGACGGGCGTCCGCCGGCCACTCTCTCCCGGCTATGACTGCGCTGTCAATTGCGTGCCCGAACGAACGACTTGGTCGGACACGAAGGGGTACGGCACCCGAACCCGGGGTGATTCCTCAGCGTGCGGCGGGCGTGGGGAGCGATCCCGGGCTCGCCGGCCGCGCCGTGCCTGCTGCCTCGTCGGCCAGCGCCTGCGCGTCGGCGACGACGGCGCGCTCCTCCGCCGTCGCGGCCGTGACGGCCTCGGCGCGGGCCTCGACGATCGCGCGGTGCAGGTCGGCGTGGACGCGACGTCGCACGTCGCGCGCGATCTCGTCGGCCTCGTCCGGCTCGACCGGGTCGCCGTCCGCCTCGCGCAGCGCGACGACGTCGGCCACCTCGAGCGCGATGCGCCGCTCCGCGTCGGCGAGCAGAGCGACGACCGCGGTGTCCGCGGCCCGGCCGAGCCGCGTCTCCTCGAACGCGCGCGTCGCGTCGTCCACGATCGCGCGCGCCTGCCCGACGAGCTCCGACGCGGTCGACGGCGAGTGCGCGGCGAGCGTCGCGAGGTCGTAGAGCAGCACGCCCTCGACGTCCGCGACGCGCGGGTCGACGTCGCGGTGCAGCGCGAGGTCGAGCACGACGGTCGGGCGGGCGGCGGGCTCGACCCCGGCGCGGACGGCGGCGCGATCGCGCGCACGGACCACGGCGGCCGCGTCGAGCACGTGCTCGATGGCCTGCTCACGGCGGTCGGCGTCCCCTCCCGGACGCGCGGCGTCCGCCGCGAGCGCCCGCCCGCGCGCGCCCGAGCACGACACCACGAGGTCGGCGTCCTCGAGCGCCTCGACGAGGTCGGTCACGGCCTCGACCCCGCGCGCGGCGGCGAACTCCTCGGCGCGCCCGGACTGCGAGTAGACGCGCACGTCGTCGCACCCGAGCGCGCGCAGCGCGGCGAGGCTCGCGCCGGCGTACGACCCGGTCCCGATGAGGACGGCCCGCACCTGGTGCCACGGCGGCAGCTCGGCCGCTGCGAGGTCGAGACCCAGCGCGACGACGGAGCGGCCCGCGCCGCCGAGCGTCGTCTGCGTGCTGACCCTCTTGGACGTGCGGGACGCCGTCTGGAACAGGAGCTCGAGCGTCGAGGAGGTCGCGCCGTCGGCGTGCGCGGCCTCCAGCGCACGCTTTACCTGGCCGGCGATCTCGCGCTCGCCCACGACCATCGAGTCCAGGCCCGACGCGACCGCGAACAGGTGCTCGGCGACCTCGGTCCCGGCCCGCGTGCGGAACGAGGCGAGGGCCTCGGCGGGCGTGACGCCCGACGCGCCGGCGACCATGCGCGCGACGTGCTCGGTCGCGTGCTGCACGCCCGTCCCGTCGAGGGGCGCGTCCACGTCGAGGTACAGCTCGAACCGGTTGCACGTCGCGAGGACGACGGCACCGGTGATCACGTCGCACGCCGCGACCGCGGAGCCGCCGATCGAGTGGGCCCCGGTGGAGAGTCGTTCCAGGGCGTCGAGGTCGAGCTCGTGGTGGCTGGCCGTGAGGGAGAGAAGAGCCACAGTGCCTCCGATTTAATCATTCCACCGGGAGGGAGGCAGAATCGGTAGCTGTGATTCCTGTCGCCCTTTCCTCGGGCCATCCCCTGACCGACGGCCGCACGGACCGTTCCCCGCTCGTGCAGGCCCTGCGCGCGGGCGCGACGGGAAATCGCCCGGAAATCACACCGGTGTGGTTCATGCGCCAGGCGGGCCGGTCCCTCCCCGAGTACCGTGCGGCGCGCGAGGGCGTGAGCATGCTCGACTCGTGCCTGCGCCCGGACCTCGCCTCGGAGATCACGCTCCAGCCGGTGCGCCGCCACGGCGTGGACGCGGGCATCTTCTTCTCCGACATCGTCGTGCCGCTGCGGCTCGCGGGCGTCGAGGTCGACATCGCGCCCGGCGTCGGCCCGGTCATGGGCCAGGCGTACCGGACGCCCGACGACGTCGCACGCCTCGTGGAGACCGGGCTCACCGAGGAGTCGCTCGCCCCGATCCGGGAGGCCGTCGCGCTGACCGTCGACGCGCTCGGCACGACCCCCCTCATCGGGTTCGCCGGCGCGCCGTTCACGCTCGCGGCCTACCTCGTCGAGGGACGGCCGTCGCGCGACCACCTCGCGGCCCGCGCGCTGCTGCGGGGCGACCCGGAGACGTGGCAGCGCCTCGTCGACTGGGCCGCCGACCTCACCGGCACGTTCCTGCGCACCCAGGTCCAGGCGGGCGCGAGCGCCGCCCAGCTCTTCGACTCCTGGGCCGGCTCGCTCTCGCTCGTGGACTACGCGGCGGGCGCCGCCCCGGCGAGCACGCGCGCGCTCACCCACGTCGCCGACCTCGGCGTGCCGGTCGTCCACTTCGGCACCGGCACGGGCCACCTGCTGCCCGCGATGCGCGACGCCGTCAGCGCAGCCGGGGTGCAGGACGTGGCCGTGGGCGTCGACTACCGCACGCCGCTCGACGACGCCGCCCGGCTCCTCGCCGACGGGCACGCCCCCGTCCCGGTCCAGGGCAACATCGACCCCGCGCTGCTCGCCGCGCCGTGGGACGTGCTCGAGGCGCACGTGCGCGACGTCGTGCGGCGCGGGCGCACCGCGCCCGGGCACGTGGTGAACCTCGGCCACGGCGTCCCGCCGGACACCGACCCGGACGTCCTGACGCGTGTCGTCGGCCTGGTCCACGCGCTCGGCGCAGACTGGACGGGACAGGACGACGCGCGCGAGGAGGCGACCCGACGGTGAGCAGCGAGCCGACGACGTCCCGCACCTCCCCCGGGACCGTCCCCGAGGAGGTGGACGCGGTCGTCGTCGGCGCGGGGGTCGCGGGGCTCACCGCGGCCCGGACCCTGCGCGAGCAGGGGCTGCGCGTCGCCGTGCTCGAGGCCGCCGACGTTCCCGGCGGGCCCGTCCGCGGCGGCGACCTTCCCGGTCTCGACGGTGTCCGCGTCGACCTGGGAGCCGAGTCCTTCGCCGCCCGGGGCGCGGCCGTCGGCGACCTCGTCGCCGCGCTGGGCCTCGACGTCGTCGAGCCGTCGGGGGCGGGCGCCTGGGGCTACGCCGCCGGCCGTTCCTACCCGCTGCCCCGCGCGGGCGTGCTCGGCATCCCGGCCCACCCGTGGTCGGCCGACGTGCGCCGCGCGGTCGGCGTCGGCGGGGCGCTGCGCGCGAGCCTCGACCGCGTCCTGCCCCGCCGCTTCACGGACCTGCGCACGCTCGAGACGTTCGCGCGCTCGCGCATGGGAGCGCGCGTCACAGAGCGCCTCGTCGCCCCCGTGGCGGCCGGTGTGCACTCGGCCCCGCTCGACCGGCTGGACGTCGCCGCGGTCGCCCCGGGGCTCCGCGAGGCGTTCGAGCGCGAGGGGTCGCTCGCGCGTGCCGTCGCGTCGCTGCGCGCGCTCGCGCCTGCGGGCTCGGCCGTGCGCGGGATCGACGGCGGCATGCACCGGCTCGTCGAGGCGCTCGCGGCGGACGCCGACGTGCGGCTGCGCCACGAGGTCACGGAGATCACCCGCCGGGACCTGGGCCGTGAACCTTCTGGGGGCGGCGGGTCCTCCCGTGCCTGGGTCGTCCGCGCGCAGACGCCCGACGGGCCGCTCGAGCTCGCCGCGCCGCGGCTCGTCGTGACGACCCCGGCGCTCGTGGACGCGCTCGGCCCGCTCGTCGGCACCGCGGCGGACCTGCTGCCCGACCCGGAGCCCGGCGCGGACGTCCGCCTCGTCACGCTCCTCCTCCGTGCGCCCGAGCTCGACGACGCACCGCGCGGGACCGGCCTGCTCGTCGCGCCACCGCACCGGGACGCGGGCCGCGCCGCTCCGCCGTCGGACGTCGAGGCCAAGGCGCTGACCCACTCGACCGCCAAGTGGCCCTGGCTGCGCGACCGCGTGCGCGGCGCCGTCGGCCCGGGCCACCACGTGGTGCGGCTCAGCTACGGACGCATCGGCGCGACGACGGAGCCCGACCTCGACCGCGTCGTCACCGACGCCTCGCGACTGTTCGGCGTGGACCTCCACGGCCGCGTGCTCGGGCACGTCGTGACGCGCTGGAACGGCGCGCTGCCCCCGCCGACCCCCGCGTTCAGGCGCGAGGTCGCGGCGTTCGTCGCCCGCGTCGACGCCGTCCCCGGGCTCGCCGTGACCGGGGGCTGGATCGCCGGCACGGGGCTCGCGGCGATCGTCGGGCACGCGCAGGAATGCGCGCGCGACCTCGCCGTGGTGGAGTGAGGCAATCCTTACCGGAATCCCGAGAAAGAGAGTTCGGCAATTCCTAGGAATTGTCCTGACACATTGTCCGAACGTTCCTGACCGAGCGTCAGGACCACGTCACTCCCGCACGTATTTCCCCCGCTGCGACGTGCGCATTTCCGTGCACCGCCGAAGTGGGGAGAGACTGGGACCGTGAGCCCTGCAGGTACCCCTCCCCTCCGCGTGGGCACGCGCGGCAGCGCCCTCGCGACCACCCAGACCGGCCACGTCGCCCGACGCCTCGAGGAGCTGACCGGCCGGGACGTCGAGATCGTGCGGATCCGCACCGACGGCGACGTCCTCACCGGGTCGCTCGCCCAGATGGGCGGCACCGGCGTGTTCGTCACCGCGCTGCGCGAGGCGCTGCTCGACGGCCGCTGCGACGTCGCGGTCCACTCGCTCAAGGACCTGCCGACCGAGCCCGCCCCCGGCCTGACCGTCGTGACGCCGGAGCGCGAGAACCCGCGCGACGTGCTGTGCGCGCGCGGCGGCCTCACCATCGCGACGCTCCCGCGCGGTGCCCGCGTGGGCACCGGGTCGCCGCGCCGGGCCGCGCAGCTCCGCTCCGTGCGGCCCGACCTCGACGTCGTGGACATCCGCGGCAACGTCGACACCCGCCTGGCCCGCGCGCTCGGCCCGGACGCCGACCTCGACGCCGTGGTGCTCGCCTACGCGGGACTCGCACGGCTCGGCCGGCTCGACGCGGTGTCCGAGGTGATCGACACCGCGATCATGGCGCCCGCCGCCGGGCAGGGCGCCCTCGCGGTGGAGGTGCGCACGTCGTCGCTCGACGACCCCGTGCTCGCGCGGGCCCTGCACGACCTCGACCACGAGCCGACACGCCTCGCCGTGCTCGCGGAGCGGTCGCTCCTCGCGCGCCTCGAGGCCGGCTGCGCCGCGCCGGTCGGCGCGCACGCCCAGGTCGAGGACGGTGAGATCGCGCTGACGGCCGTCGTCGCCCGGGTCGACGGCGCCGAGCAGCTCACGCACTCCGGCCGCACGACGGTCCCGGTCGGCGCGCCGTCGCAGGACGCCCGGGACGACGCCGCCCGCGCGCTCGGCGCGCGCGTCGCCGACGCGCTCCTCGCCGACGGCGCCGCCCGGCTCGCCCCGCTCCGCGAGACCGGAGCCGGGGCCGGGTCCGGGACGGCCGAGGCGACGACGCGACCGGCCACGGCCGCCGACGCCGACCCGTCACCCGACCGGGCCGTCGAGACCGCGCGCGAGCAGCTCCGCGACGGCGGCTACCGCGGCGAGGCGGAATGAGCCCGGGCCCCCTGCGCGACCCGTCGCGCGGCCCCGCGCCGGTCGTGCCGCCCCCGCCTGCGCGGACGAGCCCGCGCGGCGCCGCCGAGGTCGCCGGACCGGCGTCGAACCGTCACGGCGCGAGCGCGCCGCTGAGCGGCCGCACGGTCCTCGTCCCGCGCGCGCCCGAGCGCGCCGCCGGGCTCGCCGCGACGCTCCGCGACGCCGGCGCGCGCGTCCTCGTCAGCCCCGCGATCGAGCGCGCCCGGGTCGAGGACACCGCCCCCGCGGACGGCGCCGTCGCCCGCCTCGCGCACGGCGACTTCGCCTGGGTCGTCGTGACGAGCGTCAACGCGATCGACGAGCTCGTCGCGAGCGCCGCCCGCCAGGGCCTCGACCTGGACGACGCCGCTCGCCGGTCCAGCTGGGCCGCCGTCGGGCCCGCGACCCGCCGCGCCCTGGAGGCCGTCGGCATCCAGGTGGACCTCGAACCGACCGAGAACTCGGCCCGCGGCCTCGTCGCCACCTTCGCGGCCCTCGCC
Source organism: Cellulosimicrobium sp. E-16 (assembly GCF_049913115.1). Classification (NCBI taxonomy): domain Bacteria; kingdom Bacillati; phylum Actinomycetota; class Actinomycetes; order Micrococcales; family Promicromonosporaceae; genus Cellulosimicrobium; species Cellulosimicrobium sp. E-16. Next base: position 405,665 of record NZ_CP183974.1, on the reverse strand, counting down.
TCGACCGACCACGCCTCTACCTCGCGAGGTAGAGGCCTGGTGCTGCTCCCGCAAGGGGACCTCGCCGCGCCCACGATGCACGACGGCCTGCACGCCCTCGGGTACGTCCCGCACGTCGTCACCGTCTACCGCACCGTCACGCACGCCCTCGCGCCGGACGTCGTCGCGGCCTGGCGCGCGGGCGAGGTGGACGCCGTCGTGCTGACCTCGGGGAGCGTGGCGCGCGAGGTCGCAGGGCAGCTCGGCCCGCGCGACGACGTCGCAGGCGTCGCGATCGGCGACCCGACCGCCCGAGCTGCGCGGGCCGTCGGGCTGCGGCTCGACGCCGTGGCCGCGCGCCCGACCGACGCCGCGCTCGCCACCGCGCTCACCACCGTCCTGTCAGGCGACCCGGTCGCACCCTCGGCGGCCGACCCGACCGACGCCGGCGACCCGACCGACGAAGGAGATCCCTCGTGACCCACCAGCTTCCCGTCGGCCACCACCGGCCGCGCCGCCTGCGCACGAGCCCCCGCGTGCGGCGGCTCGTCACCGAGACCCGCGTGCACGCGTCAGACCTCGTCCTGCCGCTGTTCGTCAAGGAGGGCCTGGACGCGCCGCGCCCGATCTCGTCGATGCCGGGCGTCGTGCAGCACACGGAGGCGACTCTCGCGGACGCCGTGCACGACGCCGCACGCGCGGGGGTCGGCGGCGTCATGCTGTTCGGCATCCCCGCCGAGCGCGACGCGACGGGTACGCAGGCGGACGCGGAGGACGGCATCCTCCAGCGCGGGATCCGGGTCGCGGTCGAGGCCGCGCGGGAGCACGCCGGAGGAGGGCCGGTCGTCATGGCCGACACGTGCCTCGACGAGTTCACCGACCACGGGCACTGCGGCGTGCTGGCCGAGGGTCGAGACGGGGGCGTCGTCGTCGACAACGACGCGACGCTCGACCGCTACGCCTCGATGGCCGTCGCGCAGGCGCGCGCGGGCGCGGACGTCGTGGCGCCGTCGGGGATGATGGACGGCCAGGTCGCGGTGATCCGCGAGGCGCTCGACGCCGCCGGGTTCGACGACGTGGGCATCCTCGCCTACTCCGCGAAGTACGCGAGCGCGTTCTACGGGCCGTTCCGCGAGGCCGTGGACTCGGCGCTCCAGGGCGACCGCCGCACGTACCAGATGGACGCGGGCAACGCGCGCGAGGGCCTGCGCGAGGCCGACCTCGACCTCGCCGAGGGCGCCGACATGGTCATGGTCAAGCCCGCGGGGTCGTACCTGGACGTGCTCGCCGCGGTCGCGGAGATGTCGCCGGTGCCGGTCGCCGCGTACCAGGTGTCGGGCGAGTACGCGATGATCGAGGCCGCCGCCGCGAACGGCTGGATCGACCGGCGCGGCGCGATCACGGAGTCGGTGCTGGGCATCAAGCGCGCCGGCGCGGACGTGATCCTCACGTACTGGGCGACGGAGCTCGCGGGCTGGCTCGACGAGAACGACGGAAGGACGCGGGCATGACGGACACCGGAGGCTTCGGGACGGCGGAGGCCGTGCAGGCGGAGAACGCGGCGCTGTTCGGCGCGCCGGGCGCGGGCGGGGCGGACAACCACGCCGCGTTCGTGCGCGCGCAGGGCGTGCTGCCGGGCGGCGTGAGCTCGCCGGTCCGCGCGTACGGGTCCGTGGGCGGCGACCCGCGGTTCCTGGCCTCGGCCCGCGGCCCGTACGTCACCGACGTCGCGGGGCGCGAGTACGTGGACCTCGTGTGCTCGTGGGGCCCGGCGCTGCTCGGCCACGCGCACCCGGACGTCGTGCGGGCGGTCCAGGAGGCCGCGGCCCGCGGGCTGTCGTTCGGCGCGCCGACGCTCGGCGAGGTCGAGCTCGCGGAGGAGATCCGCCGTCGGGTCCCCGCCGCGGAGCGCGTGCGCCTCGTGTCCACGGGCACCGAGGCGACCATGACCGCGGTCCGCCTCGCGCGCGGCGTGACCGGGCGCGACGTCGTCGTGAAGTTCGCCGGCTGCTACCACGGGCACGTGGACGCGCTGCTCGCCGAGGCCGGGTCCGGCGTCGCGACGCTCGCCCTGCCCGGCTCGGCCGGGGTCACCGAGGCGACGGCGGCCGAGACACTCGTGCTCCCGTACAACGACCTCGCCGCCGTCGAGGCGGCGTTCGCGGAGCGCGGCTCCGAGATCGCGGCCGTCATCACGGAGGCGTCGCCCGCCAACATGGGCGTCGTCCCGCCCGCGGAGGGCTTCAACGAGGGCCTGCGCCGCATCACCGCGGCGCACGGCGCGCTGCTCGTCCTCGACGAGGTGCTCACGGGCTTCCGCGTCGGGCCGAGCGGCTGGTGGGGCCTCGAGAACGCGGTCCTGCGCGGCCAGGGAGCGGACGGATACACGCCGGACCTGTTCACGTTCGGCAAGGTCGTGGGCGGCGGGATGCCGGTCGCCGCGGTCGGCGGCCCGGCGGCCGTGATGGACCAGCTCGCGCCCCTCGGCCCCGTCTACCAGGCGGGCACGCTGTCCGGGAACCCGGTCGCGGTCGCGGCGGGCCTCGCGACGCTGCGCCTCGCCGACGACGCGGTCTACGCGCGCGTCGACGAGGTCGCGGGCGTGCTGTCGTCGGCCGTGGGCTCGGCGCTCGACGCCGCGGGCGTCCCGCACCGTGTGCAGCGCGCGGGCTCGCTCTTCTCGGTGTTCTTCGGCGACCTCGCGGCGAGCGCCGGCGTGCGCGACTACGCGCAGGCCCAGGCGCAGGAGACGTTCCGGTACCGGGCGTTCTTCCACGCGATGCTCGACGCGGGCGTCAGCCTGCCGCCGTCGGTGTTCGAGGCGTGGTTCGTCTCCGCTGCCCACGACGACGCCGCGGTGACCCGCATCCTCGACGCCTTCCCCGCGGCCGCCCGCGCCGCCGCGGAGGCGACCCCGGCCTGACTCGGGCGGCCCGCCCACGCCCGGCTCCGGGGGGGCGGGCCGCCGCGCGTCAGTACGTCGCGGCCTTGCCCGCCTGCCTGCCGAGCGAGCGGATCTGGACGCCGAAGGCGATGAGCATGACGCCCCAGAGGATCGCGAAGATCGCGAGGATCCAGACGATCGACACCAGGCCGGCGTTGACGTTGAACAGCACGAGCAGGCCGAAGACGAGGCCCAGGAGGCCGGCGAAGACGCCCCAGCCCCAGCCGCTGCCGGGGACCTTGCGCAGGTCGAGGCTCGCGACGGTCTGGAACAGGCCGTAGACGACGGCCCAGAACCCGACGATCCACGTGAGCACGATCGCGGTCTTGCCCGGCCACACGAGCAGCACGATGCCGACGGCGAGGCTGAGCACGCCCATGGTCACGAGGAACGCGGTGCCGCTGCCCGAGCCGCGGCGACGGATGCCCTCGATGATCTCGACGATGCCGTCGACGACCGCGAAGATGCCGATCACCCAGATGATCACGGCCGCGGTCTTGTCCGGCCACGCGAGCGCGATGATGCCGAAGAGGATGGCGAGCACCCCGCGGAGCACTGGCCAGTACCAGACCTGCTTCGCGGTGCTGGAGAAGGCGGTGAGGATCGGGTCCTGCGTCGTCATGGTCACTCCCCGTGCTAGGTGACGGGCCGGCTCACCGGCGGCCTGGGGCCTGTGTCGCCTCCCGCTTCGCCTCCATGGAACACCCAGAAATCCCGCGTGTCGCGGCGAAGCGCGCGTTTCGCCCGCTCGGCCCGAACCGTCACGCCCGCGCGGGCCGCGGGGCGAGGGCCGGCGCGGGTGCGCGCCGCCGTCGGCCCGACCAGACCACGAGGGCGGCCAGCGCCAGCACCGCCGTGAACGCGAGGACGGGACCGGCGAAGAACGGGCCGATCCGCTTGTCGGCCACGACCGCGAAGGTCGGCGCGTACGCGACGTCGGCCGCGGCCTGCTCGAAGACGAAGTCGGAGACGATCTCCGTCCCCGGGTCGGCGAAGACCTGCTCGTGCGACGTGACGAAGCTGCCGTCGGCGAGGAGCGCGGCGAGCTCGTCCGAGCTCACCGACGCCGGGTCGACGCGCCCCGCGAACCGCACCGTGGGCTCCTGCGCGGCGGCGGTCGCGTCGGTGCGGTCGACCCGGTGGTCGGCCAGGACGTAGGTGCGCGTGCTCTGGGTGTCGTCGGCGACGGCGGACATGCGCATGGGGTAGACGAGCGAGCCGCTCGCGAACGTGACGCGCAGGGGTTGCAGCGTCCCGTCGAACGCCGCCGCCTCCTCCGGCGCGAGCCGGGCGGCGACGAACGACCAGCCCTCGCTCACGTACGGCGCGAGGGCGGTCTGGATCGACTCGGGGAGCTGGAACCCCCGCTCGGTGAGCCACGCCCCGAGCTCGCCCGGGTCCGTCGCCGCGAGCGTCGTGACGTCGAGCGGACCGAGCCGGACCTCGTCCAGCACCGCGACGCCCCCGGCGCCCGCACCGTCGGCGCCTGCGGTGCCGAACCCCAGCTCGGGCCACCACCGGTGGTCGGAGACGACGGCGCGGGGCTGCGTGAGGTCGTCGAGCTCGCGGAAGACCTGCGGGTCGGCGAGCGCGACCTCGGCCGGCGCGGGGGTCGGCAGCAGCAGCCCGACCTCCGGCGCGTTCGACAGCGCGTCGAGCTCCAGCAGCATCGTCTCGGTCGTGCCGTCCCACTGGAGCACGGCCGTCTCCTGCGAGACCGACGTGTCGTACGCGGGCCCGTCGACGAGCCCGCCGCACGCGCACGCGACGGCGGGCGGTGCCGCGACGACCGCCCCGCCCGCCAGCGCGAGCGCCACGACCGTCGCGCGGACCGCCCGTTCTGCCCCGGTTCCCCTGCCCATGCTTGGGAGGCTAGGGGCGCGCCAGCGGCCTCGCGCGGTGAGCGCCGCAATCGTGATGAGCCCGTGACAGCAGCGTGACCCACGGCCGCGCGACCGGCGCGCGGGCCGCCGTCGGGCAGGCTCGGCCGGCCGTCAGGCGACGGCCGCGCTCACGCCGAGGTGCACCAGGACCCCGAGCACGACGGCCCAGGCCGTCACCGCGGCGACCCCCCACGCGAAGACGCGAGCGCGTGGCGCGCCGAACCCGACCATCGCGGCCGCGGTGACGTGGCTCGGCAGGAGCAGGGGCCCGAGGAGGCTCACGCCCGGCACGCCGTACCGGTCGAACACCTGCCGCATCCGCTGCCGCTTGGGCGACTGCTCCGCGGCGCGTCCGCGCGTGACGCCGGTGCGGGCGGCGCCGATCAGCCAGACGACGAGCGCGAGGGCGATCGCGTTGCCGACCACGGCGGCGAGGATCGCGACGACGGGGTTCACCCCGGCGACGACCCCCAGGATCGCGGCCCCCTCGGCCTCGACGTACGGGATCGCGCCCGCCAGGAGGACTCCGACCCAGCGCAGCAGGGGCGGAAGGCCCTGGGTGAGCTCCTGGAGCCCGGTGACGATGTCGGTCATGGTGCGCCTCTCGTAGTGGGTGCCTCCAGCCTCTCGGCGGCGCGGGGCCGCCGACAGTGCGCCCGCTCACCGCGGGAGGTGGACCCGTCATCGCGTGGGCATGACGAGTGTCACGACCGTCGCCGTCGCGCGACGAGAGCGACGTACCCTTGGGGGGTATCCATCGGTTACCCTGGTGGGGTATAAGACGATCGACCCGCGGTCGCGGCACCGCGCCTGGACGAGGAGGAGAGCATGACCGACACCACCGAGGCCCCCGCCGTCGAGCACGAGCACGCGGCCCACACCGGTCCGCACGGCTACGCGTCCGACAAGGAGGCGTACCTCAAGCGCATGCGCCGCATCGAGGGCCAGGTCCGCGGCATCGCGCGCATGATCGACGAGGACGTCTACTGCATCGACATCCTCACGCAGGTCTCCGCCGTCACGAAGGCGCTCCAGGCCGTGAGCATCGGCCTCGTCGAGGACCACCTCGGCCACTGCGTCGTCGACGCGGCCCGCCAGTCCGAGGAGGAGGGCGCGGCCAAGGTCAAGGAGGCCGCCGACGCCATCGCCCGCCTCGTCCGCAGCTGACCCACCCCACCACCGAGGAGCACCATGAGCACCGTCACCACCCTGGGCGTCACCGGCATGACCTGCGGCAACTGCGTCGCGCACGTCACCAAGGACCTCGAGGCCGTCGCCGGCGTCGAGAGCGTGAGCGTCGAGCTGCGCGTCGGCGGCGCGTCCGAGGTCACGGTGTTCTCCGACGACCCGCTCGACGAGGCCGCGCTGCGCGAGGCCGTGGACGAGGCGGGCTACGAGGTCGCGTCGGTCGAGGTCCAGGAGGACGCGCTGGCCGCCCAGTACGCCGAGCAGGCCGCCGAGAAGCAGGAGGCGCACGCGTGCGCGTGCGGCTGCGGCACGGCCCCGAGCACGTCCACGGGGGACGCCACCCCGACGAAGACCTACGACCTCCAGGTCCCGCCGCGCGCCTGACCCGCTCGCGACCCGTCAGCACCCCGCGGGTCCCCGTGCTCGTGGGGTGCTGACAGCACTTTCCCGGCCCGACGCCGGAGCACCCGTCGAGGAGTCACCCGCATGACCGCCCAGCCCACGCCCACCACGACGGCCGCCACCCCTCCGGGCGACGTCGCGGGCGGACCGTTCGCCGAGGTCGACCTCGCGATCGAGGGCATGACCTGCGCGTCGTGCGTCGCGCGCGTCGAGAAGCGGCTCAACCGCGTCGACGGCGTCGCCGCCACCGTCAACCTCCCGCTCGAGAGCGCGCACGTCGTCCTCGCGTCCGACGTCACCGACGCCGACCTCGTCGCCGCCGTCGAGAAGGCCGGCTACACCGCCCGCGTCACCGTCCGCCGCGACCTCACCCCTGGCGACCAGGGTTCGACCGCGCGGGACCAGGGATCTACCTCGGCCGACCTGGGCTCTACCTCGGCAGAAGGCGGGACGGACGCCGAGGCCGCCGCCGGACCCGACCCGAGCGCGTCCGGCCGCCCCACCGCGGAACGTGACCACGGTTCTCCCTCGCAGGACCAGGGCTCGACCTCGGCGATCCAGGGTGCTGCCTCGCACGACCGGGGTGCCGTGCTGCTGCAGCGCCTGCGCGTCGCGGCCGTCCTCACCGTGCCGGTGGTGGCGGTCTCGATGATCCCCGCGCTGCAGTTCACGGGGTGGCAGTGGGTGGTCGCGGCGCTCGCGCTGCCGGTCGTCACATGGGGCGCATGGCCGTTCCACACCGCGGCGTTCCGCGCGGCGCGGCACGGGGCGTCGACGATGGACACGCTCGTGTCGCTCGGCGTGGTCGCGGCGTCGCTGTGGTCGCTGTGGGCACTGCTGCTGGGTGGCGCGGGCGAGCTGGGGATGCGGATGCAGCCGACGCTCGTCCCGTCCCGCGACCACGGTGCTGGTTCGGGTGGGACACCCGAGCTGTACTTCGAGGTCGCGGCCGTCGTCACGACGTTCCTGCTCGCCGGCCGGTACGCGGAGCACCGGTCGAAGCGGCGTGCGGGCGACGCGCTGCGGTCGCTGCTCGAGCTGGGTGCGAAGGACGCAGAGCGGGTGCTCCTCGGGCCGGACGGTTCTCCCCGCTCGGGTGCGGACGGGGCGCGGGTCACCGAGCGCATCCCGGTCGCGGACCTCGTGGTGGGCGACGTGTTCGTCGTGCGGCCGGGCGAGAAGGTCGCGACGGACGGCGTGGTGCTGGAGGGGTCGAGCGCGGTCGACACGTCGCTCCTCACGGGCGAGCCGGTGCCGGTGGACGTCGGCCCGGGCGACGACGTGACGGGCGCGACGGTCAACGCGGCGGGCGCCCTGCTGGTCCGCGCGACGCGCGTGGGCGAGGAGACGACGCTCGCGCAGATCGGGCGGCTCGTCACGCAGGCGCAGACGGGCAAGGCTCCGGTGCAGCGGCTCGCGGACCGGATCTCGGCCGTGTTCGTGCCGGTCGTGCTGGCGCTCGCGGTCGCGACGCTCGTCGGCTGGCTGCTCGCCGGGGCGAGCACGCAGCTCGCGTTCACGGCCGCCGTCGCGGTGCTCATCATCGCGTGCCCGTGCGCGCTGGGTCTGGCGACGCCGACGGCCCTGCTCGTCGGGACCGGCCGGGGCGCGCAGCTCGGCGTGCTCATCAAGGGCCCGGAGATCCTGGAGTCGACGCGGCGGGTGGACACGGTCGTGCTCGACAAGACCGGCACGGTCACCCAGGGCGCGATGGCGCTCGAGGCGGTCGTGACGCCGTCGGGCACCGTGCCGCTGGACGAGCTGTCACCGGACGGTCGCGCTCCGGCGCCACGAGACGCCGACAGGTCGCGCGAGGACGTCGACGACGCGCGCGACGCCCTGCGGCACGCGGGCGCGGCCGAGGCGCTGAGCGAGCACCCGATCGCTCGGGCGATCACGGCGGCCGCGCGCGGCGTGGCCGGAGTCCCGGCGTCGGACGGCGAGGACGTACCGGTGGGGGCCGACGGCGTCGCGATCGGCTCGCTGCAGGCGTTCGACTTCCGCAGCGCCCCGGGCGGCGGGGTCGAGGCCGTCGTCCGCACCGCGCACTCGGGTCTCTCGCTCGGGAGCGGCGACGGCGGCGGGCTCACCGCGCGGCGCGTGCTCGTCGGGCAGCCGTCGTGGCTCGCGCGCGAGGGTGTCGCGAGCGACCCCGGGCTCGACGACGCGTTCGCCGCCGCCGAGGCGACGGGGGCGAGCGCCGTCGTCGTCGCCTGGGACGGCCGGGCGCGCGCGGTGCTCGTGCTGCGCGACCCGGTGAAGCCGACGTCGGCCGTGGCCGTCGCCGAGCTGACGGACCTCGGCCTGCGGCCCTACCTGCTCACGGGCGACGGCGAGGGCGCGGCCCGCGAGGCGGCGCGCGCCGTCGGGATCGCGGAGACGGACGTGGTCGCGCGCGTGCTGCCGGACCAGAAGGTCGACGTCGTCGCGCGGCTCCAGCGCGAGGGCCGCGTCGTCGCGATGGTCGGGGACGGCGTGAACGACGCCGCCGCGCTCGCGACCGCGGACCTCGGGCTCGCGATGGGGACAGGGACGGACGTCGCGATCGAGGCGAGCGACCTCACGCTCGTGCGCGGCGACCTGCGCAGCGCCGCGACGGCGATCCGGCTCTCGCGCCGGACGCTGCGGATCATCCAGCAGAACCTGTTCTGGGCGTTCGCGTACAACGTCGCGGCGATCCCGCTCGCGGCGGCGGGCCTGCTCAACCCGATGATCGCGGGGGCCGCGATGGCCGCGAGCTCCGTGCTCGTCGTCGGGAACTCGCTGCGCCTGCGCCGCGCCGCCTGACCCCGCAGCCCGCCCCGAGGGGGACCCGCCTCGCCGGGCGCCGAGCACGCCACCACCCGCCGTCGAGCACGACATGAGGGTCGTTGTCCTGGGGACGACGACCCTCATGTCGTGCTCGGCGCGTGGGGGGGGTCAGCGGAAGCGGCGGCCCTCGTCGCGGCGGTAGGCGCCGACCGCGAGGACGGCGAACAGCACCGTCCAGCCGAGGAGCACGAACCACGCGCCCGCGTACGCCGGCTCGCCCGTCAGGGCCTGGACGAGCAGGTCACGACCCGCTCGGGTCGGCGTGGCCATCGAGATCGCGTCCAGCCACGGGGGGAAGAGGAACGGCGGGAGGAACAGGCCGCCGGCGAACGCGAGCGGGAAGAGGATCACCTGCACGACCGGCAGTGCCGCCTTCGCGGACAGCGAGTACCCGATCGCCATGCCGAGCAGCACGAACGGCACGGACACGAGCAGGACCGTCCCGACGCCCGCCAGAAGCTGGCTCCACGTCACCGTCGCCGACGTGAACAGCCAGCCGATGAGGATGAGCGGCACGAGTCCGAACAGCGAGAAGATGCCGCCGTTGAGCACGCGCGCCGCCATGCGAGGCGCCGGGCCCGCGGGGAGCGAGCGCACGAACGGGTCGAACGGGAGCTGGCGGTCCTCCGCGACGCCGAGCCCGTACGTGAACAGGCTCGCCGAGCAGATCGCGAACAGGCCGAGCGACGCGACGGCCGTGGTCGCGGCCACGGGGTTGCCGGCGGTCGCCTCCTGCGGCACGACGAAGAAGAACATCGCGAGCGCGGGGAACAGCAGGTTCCCCAGCACCGCGACGGGCACGCGCACCGTCTCGAGGAACTGGTACTTGAGGTGCAGCCAGGTGAGGCGCAGGGGGCCGGGCAGCGCGACGGCAGGTGCGGCGCCCCGGGTGGTCGTGGTGGTCATCGTGCTCGCGCCTCCGTCGTCGGGGTCGCGTCGCGCGCGACCATCTGCTCGAACGCCTCCTCGAGGCTCGCGCCCCGGATCTCGAGGTCGTGGAAGTCCACGCCCGAGGTGACGAGCTCGCGGACGAGCGCGTCGGCGTCGGGCGTGTAGAGCTCCTGACGGCCGTCGCCGAGGCGGTCGGACCGCACGACGCCGGGCCGGTCGGCGAGGTCGGCCGTCGACCCGACGACGACGCGTCGCAGCGACACGCGCCGCAGGATCGCGTCGAGCGAGTCGTCCGCCTTGACCACGCCCTGGTCGATGACGACGACGCGCTGCGCGAGCGCCTGCACCTCCTCCAGGTAGTGGCTCGTCAGGAGGACCGTGCCGCCGTCCGCGTGGTAGGAGCGGATCGCGTCCCACAGGGCCTGACGTGCGCTCACGTCGAGGCCCGTCGTCGGCTCGTCGAGCAGGACGACGCGCGGCCGGCCCACGAGGGACAGCGCCACGGCGAGGCGGCGCTTCTGCCCGCCGGACATGGCTCCCGTCTGACGGCCCGCGAGCTCGGTGAGCCCGAACTGGTCGAGCAGCGCCGCCGTCGGGACGGGGTCCGGGTAGTGGCCCGCGACGAAGTCGACGACCTCGCGCACCTTGAGCGTCGCGGGCAGGCCCGTCTCCTGCGGCGTGAGGCCGAGGCCGACGCGGCTGCGCGCGTCGCGGGGGTCGCCGCCGAGCAGGCGGACCGTCCCCGCGTCGGGCTTGCGCTGACCGCTGATCAGGGAGAGCAGCGTCGACTTCCCGGCCCCGTTCGGGCCGAGCAGACCGACGAGCTCGCCCGCCCCCACGGTCAGGGACACGTCGTCGAGCGCGACGACCGTGCCGAAGCGGCGGGTCACGTGGTCAACGGCGACGACCGGCCGGGCGTGGTCGGTCGCCGACGGCGCGGGGTCGGGCCGGGTGGTCCGGGTGGGGCTCGTGCGCTGGGCGCTCATGCTCCAGCTCCTCTCAGGAGGGTGTTCAGTGCGGCGGTGTAGTCCTCGAAGGCCACGCGGCCGCGGGTCGTGAGGGCGAGGTAGGTCGCGGGTGTGCGGCCCTCGTGCGTCTTGGTGACGCGGACGTAGCCCGCGTCCTCGAGCTTGCGCAGGTGGGTGGAGAGGTTCCCCGCCGTCATCCCCAGCAGCTTCTGGAGCTTGGGGAAGGACAGCTCGTCCCCGCTCGCGAGGGCCGCGAGCGTCGCGACGACGCGCAGGCGCGCCGGCGCGTGGATGACGGGGTCGAGCTCCGTCTCAGGCATCGACCGTCCCCCTCCCATCGGCAGGCGTCGGTCCGGACGCGGGGCGACGCCGTCGTACGCGCAGGAGGTGCTCGACCCCGGCCATCACCAGGAACCCGCCACCCCCCGCGAGCGCCATGACCAGGTACGTGAACGGCAGCCCCGCGAAGGTCGCCGCGGCGGCGGTGACGAGGATCCACACCCCGAGGACGAACAACCCGCGGGAGTCGAACGCGACGGCGCCGCCGAGGTACAGGAGACCGACGACGATGCAGGCGAACGCGTTGCTCGCGAGCGCCATGACCTCCGTGGACGCGCCCGCACGGGCCAGCCCGCCGAGCACGAACCCGTAGCAGACGAAGCCGAGCATCCACGACCACCCGTACATCGCCCCGGTCCGGGCGCTGACGCCGCGGGTCCCGGCGGTGCGCGTCACGCTGTGGACGATCGTGAAGACGGTCGCGGCCGCGATGAGGCTGAAGAAGACCCAGAAGGCCCACGGCTCGGGCTGGGCCCCGACGACCTGACCGGCCCCCGACCGGAGCCGCACGACGTCCGCGCCATCGGCGACGCGCACGGCGCTCACCCACAGGCACAGGTACCCGACGAGCCACGCGAGCCCCCACGCGAGGCACAGCAGCCGCGTGTCGGGTTCGGTCGCGTCGCGTGCGTGGGCCTGCTGCTCGCGGATCACGCGGAGCGTCTCGGCGACGTCGAGCGCGCGCTCTCCCGGCTCGTCGGTCCTGGCGCGGTCGGCGTCGCCGTCGTCGGTGGTCATGGTCGTCTCCGTTGATCGAGAAACTACTTTGCGCTGCAAACCTGTTTGTAGCCTGCCACGCCGTCCGGACGACGCGCAACCCCCGGACGGCCACGGATGGTCATGACCCCGCTTATTGTGATATCACTTTGCTATACACGACATGCGCGGCCGCCGGCCGCAGGAGAGGACGGGCCCCGTGACCGAGAGCGCAGCACCCCCGCAGGAGTCCGTCGGCGGCGAGCCGACCGGCCGGCCCGTCGGCCACGACGGCACGCGCGTCGACGTCACCGAGCAGCCCGCGTGGTCGCTCGGCGCGGGCGGCGGCGGCCTGGTGATCCTGCTCGTCCTCGCGTTCCTCGGCGGGTCGGTCCCGCTGTTCGCGACCGCCACCCCGGTCGGCGCCGTGCTCGGCGTGGTCGCGATCCTGATCGGCCTCTTCCTGCTCACGATGGTCAAGGTCATCAACCCCGGCCAGACGCTCGTCGTCCAGTTCTTCGGGCGGTACCTCGGGACCATCCGGCGCACCGGGCTCGTCGCCACCGTGCCGTTCTCGACGCGCAAGCGCGTGTCGGTCCGCGTGCGCAACTTCGAGACGAGCGAGCTCAAGGTCAACGACGCCGACGGCAACCCGATCAACATCGCCGCGATCGTCGTCTGGCAGGTCGCGGACACCGCGAAGGCGAGCTTCGCCGTCGAGGACTACACCGACTTCGTCCGCGTCCAGGCGGAGTCGGCGCTGCGCCACGTCGCGATGTCGCACCCCTACGACGACGCCGAGGCCGGCGAGCAGTCGCTGCGCGGGGCCACCGAGGTCGTGTCGGCGGAGATCGCCACCGAGGTCGCGGCGCGCGTGGTCGTGGCCGGCGTCGAGGTCATCGAGGCCCGCATCTCCAACCTCGCCTACGCGCCCGAGATCGCCCAGGCGATGCTCCAGCGCCAGCAGGCCGGGGCGATCATCGCCGCCCGGTCGCGCATCGTCGAGGGCGCGGTGTCCATGGTCGAGGACGCGCTCTCGCGCCTCGAGGCCGAGGACATCGTCACGCTCGACGACGAGCGCCGCGCGACCATGGTCTCCAACCTGCTCGTCGTGCTGTGCGGCGACAGCCGCGTGACGCCCGTCGTCAACACGGGGTCGCTCTACCAGTGACCCCCCGCAGCCCGGACGTGCCCGGCGACGGCGAGCAGCCGTCGTCGGGCTCCGGCGTGCCCGCGGACGACCCGCGCGTCGTGCCGGAGGGTGACGCGCCCACGGAGGGTGAGCGGCCGGCGTCGGGCACGGGCCGGGCGCAGCGTCCCCAGCGCAAGTCCGTGCTGCTGCGCCTCGACCCCGCCGTCCACGACGCGCTCGCCCGCTGGGCCGGCGACGACCTGCGCAGCGTCAACGCGCAGATCGAGATGCTGCTGCGCCGGGCGCTCGACGACGCGGGCCGCCTGCCCCGCGACGTCCGCCCGCCTCGCCGCCCGGGCCGCCCACCCCGCGCCTGACCGGCGGCGGAACGCCACCCCCTGACCCGCCGAGCACGACGATGCTGTCGTCCTGGGGCCGAGAACGACAGGAGCCCCGTGGTCGGCGTGGAGCAGGCTCGTGCTCGGCGGACAGCGGGCGTCCAGGCGACGTCGAGGCTGCTCGCGGAGACCGGTGCTATAACCGGACGGTGCCCGATCCGACCACCTCCACCTCCGCGACCGCGCCGGAGCCGCTGCCGGTGCCCGGCTCGGCGGCCCCACCGGTCGCAACAGCCGCCGCCCCCGCGCGCCCCGACCGTGCGACGCGACGGCGCATCGGCGCGGAGATCTGGATCGTCCTCGGCCTGAGCCTCGGCAAGTCGGCGGTCTACGCGATCATCAACATCGTCGCGCGCCTCACTGCCGGGACCCCGCTCGGCGAGCAGTCTGCGAGCCTCAACGTCAGCCAGTCCGCACGCCCCTACCTCGACCTCACCTACCAGCTCGTCGGCATCTTCTTCGCCGTGCTGCCCGTCGCGCTCGCGCTGTACCTGCTCAGCGCGCGCGGGCGCTCGGCCGTCCGGGCGATCGGGCTCGACGGGTCGCGGCCGCTCCAGGACGTCGGGTGGGGGTTCGCGCTCGCCGCCGCGATCGGGATCCCCGGGCTCGGCTTCTACGCGCTCGGGCGTCTCCTCGGCATCACGGTCGAGGTGCAGGCGTCGGCGCTCAACGCCGCGTGGTGGACCGTGCCCGTGCTGATCCTCGCCGCCCTCCAGAACGGGCTGCTCGAGGAGGTCATCGCCGTCGGCTACCTGTTCGAGCGCACGCGCGACCTCGGCTGGGGACGCGTGAAGTTCGTCGTGTGGAGCTCGCTGCTGCGCGGCTCGTACCACCTGTACCAGGGGTTCGGCCCGTTCGTCGGGAACGTCGTCATGGGCGTCGTCTTCTCGTGGTTCTACACGTCCCGCTGGGGCCGGCACCGCGTCATGCCGCTTGTCATCGCGCACACGCTGCTCGACGTCGTCGCGTTCGTCGGATACGCGCTCCTCCCCCTCGAGTGGAAGCAGTCGCTCGGCCTCGCCTGACCGCCGAACCGCGGCGCCGAGCCCCTCGCGGCGAGCCCCGATCTTCTCGCGACGCTCAGAACGGGGAGAAGCGCAGGATCGACTGCGACATGACGACGAAGAACGCGACGAACCCCAGGAACACGAGCGAGAAGACGATCCGGCCGACCTGCCCTCCCGCGCCGAGGCGGTCCCCGGTGGGTGCCGCGAAGCGGGTCGGCTCGGCCGGGTCGTAGATCACCCGGACCTCGCTCCCGGACCGGTCCAGCATGCCCACGTCGGAGAAGGCCGGCACCGCGCGGACCCGCCGGCCGTCCGCCGTCGTGAACTCGATCGTCTCGACGACCCGCGAGCTCGTCTCCCGGTCGGACCCGCTCCCGCGCGACGTGTGCTGGACGTGCGCCGCGACGACGAGCCCGAACGTCGTCTGCCCCGACCGCTGCAGCGAGCGGACGCCGGCCAGCCCGCGCAACGCCCCGAACAGCGTCCACAGGCCGGCGGCGCCGAGGAACAGCGGCACGATGATGAACAAGGCGCTCACGGGCGGGTCCCCCTCGGGTCGACGGCGGGGACGATGCTAGCGGCCGGGACGCCGCGCCCGGGGCCCGGGCCACGGACGGCGCACCACCCGCGGTCAGGCGATCCCGAACGCTCCGGTCTCCAGGTCGACCAGGTGCGTCTCGCGGTTGCCGTAGTCGACGCCCCACGTCGGCGTGGACAGCTCCACGTAGTGCGGCGTGAAGTCTCCCTGGAGCGAGTCGACCATCGCCTCCGACGTCCCGCCGAGGTGGTCGTCCGCCCAGGGGCTCTCCCCCTCCGCGAACCCGGTCCACTCCTCGTCCCACGGCGAGACCCAGCCGTCCTCCTCCCGGCCCGGGGCGACGCCCGCGTTCGGGTCGTCGACCCTCGGGACGAGGTAGGCCCACCGGGTGACCGTCATGTCCTCGCCGCGACGCGTCCCGAGCGGCGCATCCCACGCGTTCTGCCCCTCGTCCGTCGCGACGTGCTCGCCCGGACGGCGGGTGTCGGGCGGGGCGGCGGTGGGGCCGGCGGCGAGCTCCTCCTCGGTCAGCCAGACCAGGGCGAAGCGCTGGCCGATGATGTCGCTGAGCACGAGCGCCTGCGGGTGCTCCCGGGCCGCGCGCAGGTCCGCCACGAACGGGTCCTCCGGGTCTCTCGCGTCGTGCTCGACGGCGAACTGCCCCTCACCGAGGAAGTACGCCACGCCCGGGAACCCGGGGCCCCGGCGCTGGTACTCGGCCGGGAGCCGCAGCGTGAGCGCGTGCCGCATGGGCAGACCGGTGCTCGGGCTCCGCGGCCACGTCCGCGGCTCGATCCCCGGGCCAGCGTCGCCGATCCACCCCCAGGCGGCCTCGCCCCAGGGAGCGACCGGCGGCGGCAGCAGGTCCGCCGTCCCGACCGGCGATCCGTCCACCGCGTCCTGCGGGGTCAGGCCGAACAGGATGTCGTACGCAGTGACCACCGGTGCTCCTCGTTCTCGACGGACGGGAGTCACCATGCTAGGGGCAGCCACCCCCGGTCCCGACCCGGCCGCGACCCTGCCGCGCCCGGGCCGGGACCGGGTCAGGCGCCGCGCAGAGCGCGGAGCTGTTCGCGGCGCTCCGCCTGGAGCACCGGGTCGGGGACGGGCAGCGAGGCGAGGAGCCGCTGGGTGTACTCCTCGCGCGGGTTGCCCAGCACCTCGGCGCCCGTGCCCTCCTCGACCAGCCGCCCGCGGTAGAGCACGGCGATGCGGTCGGACAGCAGGTCGACGACCGCGAGGTCGTGGGACACGAACAGGCTCGCGAAGCCCAGCTCCCGCTGGAGCTCGGCGAACAGCTCGAGCACGCGCGCCTGGACGGAGACGTCGAGCGCGGACGTCGGCTCGTCGGCCACGAGCAGCTCCGGGTCGAGCGCGAGGGCCCGCGCGAGCGACGCCCGCTGGCGCTGCCCGCCGGAGAGCTCGTGGGGGAACCGGTCGCCGTACGACCGCGGGAGCTGCACCGCCTCGAGCAGCTCGTCCACGCGCCCGCGCGCCGCCTGGGGCGAGTCCGCGCGCCCGTGCACGACGAGCGGCTCCGCGACGCAGTCCGCGATGGTGAGGAGCGGGTTGAAGCTCGTCGCCGGGTCCTGGAACACGAAGCCGATGCGCGGGCGCACGGGACGCAGGTCGCGCTCCTTGACGCCGTTCATCTCGACGCCGAGCACGCGCAGCGAACCGCCCGTCACCGGGGTGAGTCCCGCCACGGCGCGTGCGAAGGTCGTCTTGCCGGAGCCGGACTCGCCCACGAGGCCGAGCACCTCGCCGGGCCGCACGGTGAGGGAGACGTCGTCGACCGCGGTGAAGCCCGGGCGGCGCAGCCGGCCCGGGTACGTGACGGTCAGCCCCTGCGCGGCCACCACGGGCTCCGCGTCCTCCCAACCTGCGGCGCGGGCCGCCGCGCGGGCCTCGGCCCGCGCGGTCCCCTCGCCGACGCGCGGCACGGAGTCGAGCAGCGCCTTCGTGTACTCCGCGCGGGGCGCCGCGAAGAGCTCGCGGGCGGGCGCCTGCTCGACGACCTTGCCCTGGTACATGACCGCGACGCGGTCGGCGAGGTCCGCGACGACGCCCATGTTGTGGGTGATGAGCACGATCGCGGTGCCGAACTCGTCGCGGCAGCGGCGCAGGAGGTCGAGGATCTCGGCCTGGACGGTGACGTCGAGCGCGGTCGTGGGCTCGTCGGCGACGATGAGCCCCGGGTCGAGCACGAGCGCCATGGCGATGACGACGCGCTGCTTCTGCCCGCCCGAGAACTGGTGCGGGTAGTGGTCGACCCGGGTCTCCGGGTCCGGGATGCCGACGCGCCGGAGCACGTCGACCGCGCGCCTGCGCGCCTCGCGCCGGGACACCTTGGCGTGCGCGCGGATGCCCTCCATGATCTGCCAGCCGACCGTGTACACGGGGTTGAGCGCGGCGGACGGCTCCTGGAAGACCATCGCGACGTCGGTCCCGCGGACCTGGCGCAGGCGCTCCCCGCCCAGCGTGACGACGTCGTGCTCGGCCGTCCCGCCCTTGTTCGTCAGCACGACGGCGCCGCGCGCCGTCGCGGTCGACGGCAGCAGGCCGAGGATCGTCTTGGCGGTCACCGTCTTGCCGGAGCCGGACTCGCCGACGACGGCCAGCACCTCGCCGGGCGCGACCTCCAGGTCCACGCCGTCGACGGCGCGCACGGCCCCGGCGTCGGTCGCGAACGAGACCGCGAGGTCGCGGATCGTCACGACGGGGCGTGCGGCGTCGCCGTCGGGGCGGCGGGTCGTCTCGGTCACGGCGCTCATCGCCGGTCCTCCGTCTCGTCGTCGGGTGCGTCCGCCGGGCCGTCCACAGGGCCTGTCGCGGGGCCTGTCGCGGGGCCGTCGCCGTCCGGCGTACCGCCGGGCCGCCCGTCGAGCCCGACGGCGTCGGGGTCGGGTCGGCCGGGGACCTCGGCGAGCTCGTCGGAGCGCGAGCCCACGCCCTCGATCGCGTCGAGGCCGCCGGGACCGGCGGTGAGCGTGCCGCCCGGGACGACCGACGTCTCCGCGACGTCGCCCGACACCTCGGCGGTCGCGCGGCGCGAGCGTAGCCGGGGGTCGGCGAGGTCGTTCAGGCTCTCGCCGACGAGCGTGATGCCGAGCACCACGAGCACGATCGCGAGACCGGGGAAGAGCGCGGTCCACCAGATGCCGCTCGTCACGTCGGACACGGCCTTGTTGAGGTCGTAGCCCCACTCGGCGGCCGCCGTCGGCTCGATGCCGAACCCGAGGAACCCGAGGCCCGCGAGCGTGAGGATCGCCTCGGACGCGTTGAGCGTGACGATGAGCGGGAGCGTGCGGGTCGAGTTCCGCAGGACGTGGCGGAACATGATCCGCCGGTGCGGCGTGCCGAGCACGCGCGCCGAGTCGACGAACGCCTCGCCCTTGATCCGCACGACCTCCGCACGCGTGACGCGGAAGTACTGCGGCACGAACACCACGGTGATCGACAGCGCCGCGGCGAGGATGCCGCCCCACATGCTCGACTGGCCGCCGGAGATGACGATCGCCATGAGGATCGCGAGGAGCAGCGACGGGAACGCGTAGATCGCGTCGCAGACCACGACCAGAAGACGGTCGGCCCAGCCGCCGAAGTACCCGGACACGAGCCCGAGCAGCACCCCGACGACGATCGAGGCGAGGATCGCGACGACGATGACGAGGAGCGCCGTCTGGGCCCCCCAGATGACACGCGACAGCACGTCGTACCCGCCCACGGTCGTGCCGAGCAGGTGCTCGGCCGACGGCGGCTGCTGCGCGCCGAACGGCCCGTCCGCGGAGCGGAGCTGGCTGTACCCGTAGGGGGCGAGCACGGGCGCGAGCGCCGCGGTGAGCAGGAAGAGGCCCGTGACGACGAGGCCGGTGACGAGCATGCCGCGCTGCAGCCCCACGCTCTGCCGGAGCTGGTGCACGACGGGCAGCCGCTTCCACCACGCGACGCGGCCGCGCTCGGGGACGACGGCGGGGGCGGGGCCCCCGGTGCCGGGACCAGCCGGGACGACGGTCTCCGCGACCATGTCAGTACCTCACCCTCGGGTCGATGAGCGCCGCGATGATGTCGACGAGGAAGTTCGTCACCGCGACGATCACGGCCATGAGCACGACGATCCCCTGCACGGCGACGAAGTCGCGCGCCTGGAGGTACTCGGCGAGCTGGAAGCCCAGCCCCTTCCACTCGAACGTCGTCTCGGTGAGCACGGCGCCCGCGAGGAGCATCGCGACCTGCAGCCCGATGACGGTGATGATGGGGATGAGCGCGGGACGCCACGCGTGGGACCGCACGAGCCGGGACTCGCGGACGCCGCGCGACCGCGCCGCGACGACGTAGTCGGTGGAGAGCGTCCCGATGACGTTGGTGCGCACGAGGCGCAGGAACACCCCGGCCGTGAGCAGCCCGAGCGCGAGCGCCGGAAGGACGGCGTGCTGGAGCACGTCGCCGACGATCGCCGGGTCGCCTGTGCGGATCGCGTCGATCAGGTAGAAGCCGGTGGGGTCGTCGAGGAACTGCAGCTCGATCTCGGCGTCGGTGGACGCGCGCCCGGAGACGGGGAGCCAGCCGAGCCACACGGAGAAGACGAGCTTGAGCATGAGCCCGGCGAAGAAGACGGGCGTCGCGTAGGCGAGGATCGCGGAGACGCGCAGCATCGCGTCGGGCACGCGGTCGCGCAGGTAGCCCGCGAGCATGCCCAGCGGGATGCCGACGACGAACGCGACGAGCAGCGCGTAGACCGCGAGCTCGAGCGTCGCGGTGCCGTACGTCACGAGCACCTCGGTGACGGGGCGGTTGTCGCTGATCGTGGTGCCGAAGTCGCCGCGCACGATGCCGCCGAGGTACTCGAGGTACTGCACGACCACCGGACGGTCGTACCCGGCCTCGTGGATGCGCTCGGCGAGCTGGTCGGGCGTGAGCCGGCCGCCGAGGGCGGCGGTGATCGGGTCGCCCGTGGACCGCATGACCACGAAGACCGTGGTCACGAGGATGAAGACCGTCGGGATGATGAGCAGCGCGCGGACCAGGATGTAGCTCCCGAGCCCGCCGCCGCGACGGCGGGTCGTGCGCGGCGTGCGCGCGGGCCCCTCGCGGCCGGGGCCGCCGGCGGCGGAGCCCTCGCCGACCGCGGCGTCGGTGGTGGTGGTCGTCATGTCGTCTCTTCCTCAGGTGCCCGGGGAGTGGGCGTGGTCGCCGTCCCGGACGAGCGGTGCCCGGCCCTCCCCGCGGGTCGCGCGGGGAGGGCCGGGCGAGCGGGTCAGCCCTTGGACAGCGCCGCGTAGCGGAACTTGAAGGACGGGTCGAGCGTGTCCTCGGCCCCCTCCACGTCCGTGCCGACGACCGCGACCTGCGCACCCTGGAGGTACGGGAGGGTCGACAGGTCCGCCGCGACCTTGTTCTGGATCTCCTCGATGAGCGCGGTGCGCTCGTCGGCGTCGGGCGTCGCCGCCTGCTGGAGGATGAGGTCGTTGACCTCCTGGTTGGCGTAGTGGTTCACCAGGAAGTTCTCCGTGAGGAAGAACGGCGTGAGGTAGTTGTCCGCGTCGGAGTAGTCCGGGAACCAGCCGAGCTGGTACGCCGGGTAGACGTCGGACGTGCGCTCCTCGGCGTACGTGACCCACTCGGTGGTCTGGAGGTTGACCGTGAAGAGGCCGTCCTTCTCGAGCTGGTCCTTGATGAGCGCGTACTCGTCGGCCGACGACGGGCCGTAGTGGTCGTTCGAGTACTGCAGGTTGAGCGTCACGGGTGTCTCGACGCCCGCGTCGGCCAGGAGCTGCTCCGCCTTCGCGGCGTCGGGCTTGCCCGCGCCGTCGCCGTACATCTCCTTGAGCGGCTCGACGGCGCCGGTCAGGCCCGCGGGGACGTAGGAGTACAGCGGGGTGTACGTGCCCTTGTAGACCTGCTCGGACAGCTCGTCGCGGTCGATGAGCGAGGCGGCGGCCTGGCGCACGGCGAGCGCCTTGGCGGGGTCCGCCTCGGGGGTCTTGGCGCCGAACGGCTGGGTGTCGAAGTTGAAGGTGATGTACCGGATCTCGCCGCCGGGACCGTCGACGACCTTGACGTCGTCGTTGCCGCGCAGGTCCTCGATGTCGGTCGCGGACAGGCTGCGCCACGCGACGTCGATCTTGCCCTGCTGGATCTCGAGCTTCATGTTCGACGCCTCGGCGAAGTACTTCACCGCGACCTTGTCGGTCTTCGCCGGGCCGAGCAGACCCTGGTAGCCGTCGTACGCCTCGTAGGAGACGAGCTCGTTGAACTTGTAGCCCGTGATCGTGTACTGCCCGGCGAACGCCTTGCCGTCGACGATGTCCTGGTCGGAGGTGAGCGCGTCGGCCGCGAACACGTCCTCGTCGACGATCGGGCCGGCCGGGCTGGACAGGATCTGCGGGAAGAGCTGGTCGTTCTCGCTCTTGAGGTGGAAGACGACGGTCGTGTCGTCGGGCGCCTCGACGCTGTCGAGGTTGTAGAGCAGCGACGCCGGCCCGTTGGGGTCGTTGATCGCGACCTGGCGGTCGAACGTGAACTTCACGTCGGACGACGTGAGGTCGTTGCCGTTGGCCCACTTGAGGCCCGGCTTGAGCTTGACCGTGTACTCGGTCGGCGAGGTGAACTCGGCCGACTCCGCGATGTCGGGCTCGACGTCGGGGCTGCCGTACGGGGTGTTCAGGAGGAACGGGAAGACCTGGTTCATCACGGCGAACGAGCCGTTGTCGTACGAGCCGGCCGGGTCGAGCACCGTGACCTTGTCGGTCGTGCCGATGACGAGCGAACCGCTCGACGAGCCACCGCCGTCGCCGTCGCCCTCACCACCGTTCGAGCCCCCGCCGCACGCGGTCAGGGTCAGCGTCACCGCCGTGATGCCGGCGGCCGCGGCGAGGAGCCGCTTCTTGGACACCGCTGTCATGTGTCTACCTCTTTCTCGGGTTTCTCGGGGTGCGAGACACCGGTGGCGCGACCTTGCACGCACCAGGACCCCGACCTGTCGGCGGAGTGCCGTGATTTCTAGCACAGCGCCGTGTCGCGTACGTGTCAGGATCTGCAGAAACCCGGACAGAACGCCAGCGTTGTTACCCGGTCGTAACCCTGAGCCCCGGGCAACCGTCGTGACGTGAGACACACCCGCGGCGTCTGCGCCGCGGGTGTAGAGTCCGCCCCTTTTCGGGACGACCGGCCCTGGCGGACGGCGCACCCGACGGTGCACCGGCCCCCGGACGGCCAGCGCGGCCTCGCGGTGGGGTCAGAGACGCCCGCGACCCTCCACCTCGTCCGCTCCCGGCCCGCCGGGGGGCGGTGCGTCCGGGGAAGGAGCGCGTGAGGCGGGGTCGGGCGCGGGCTCGACGGGCGCGGGCTCGTCGGGCGCGGCCGGGCCGGGCGCGGCCGGGGAACCCGCGGACGCGGCGCCGACGGCCGACGGCGGTGCGACGCCCGGGTGGGCGGCGGGAGCGCCCAGCACGGACCCACCCGTCACGACGACGCCGGCGGCGACGGCCTGCGCGCGCAGGTCCGCGAGCTCGCGCGCGACCGCGCGGACGGCGAAGCCCGACACCACGTGGATCGCGCCGGACACGAACGCGTAGAGCGCGAACACCACCGCGACGAGCCGCAGCACGTCGAAGGAGTCGAGCGGCCTCGTGACGAGCAGGACCCCGAACAGCACCGAGACGATCCCGACGGCGAGCATCCACGCCCAGCCCAGGTCGCGGTTGCGGACGAGCGCGGCCGCCCCGGCGATCGTCGTGATGCCGAGCACGAGCACCCACACCGCGAGCACGTAGTAGAGCGCGGTCGCGGTGAGGTCGGGCCACAGCGCCACGACGACGCCGAAGACGACGTTGACCCCCGCCTGCGCGAGCCACCACGCCGACCCCACCTGCTTGCGGTGCACGAACCCCTGCACGGCGACCAGCACGCCGTCGGCCACGAGGAACGCGCCGAGCACGACCCGCAGCGTCCCGAGCTGCTCCAACGGCTCGATCATGAGGAGGAGGCCGAGGACGACGAGGAGGGTCCCCCGCACCACGGGCAGCCACCACACCTTGCGGAAGGGGTTGCGCTCCTGGCCGTTCGCGTCGGGCGTCGCAGGGCCGCCTGGGCGGTCGGGGCCGTCCGCGGCGCCGCGCTCCGTCGTCGTGCCACGTGCCATGCCGACCTCCCGGGTCCGTCGCTCTGCCCATGCTAGGGAGGCCTTGCTCACACCCGCCCGTCGAGCGGGGGTCACGAGCCGTCCAGCATGCGGGCGAACGGGGCGAATCACCCGGAGGAATCGGCCAAATACCGCGCCTGCTCAGGGCCCCCGACCTAGACTCGCTCGCATGGCCTCCCCCGCCCCCGAGCCGACCGAGCGCGACGCTCCCCACGTCGGCGCGGTCGTCGAGGTCGGCTCTCTCGCGCGGCCCGGGCAGGCGGACCCCCGCCCCCAGACCGGCGCGCTCGAGGCGCTCCTCGCACGTCGGGGTCACGACGACGAGGGGACCGTCCGCGTCGTCGACACGGCCGAGCAGCGCGTCCGGCACCCGATCGACCTCGTCAACCTCGTGCTGTGCGCGGTCGGCGTCGCGCTCGTCATGCTCATGTCGGTGTACGCCCACGGGACGACCGAGGGCGTCGCGGAGGACGTGCAGAACTTCTCCGACGTGCTCGCCCGGGTCCTCTTCCTCCCGGTGACCGTGCTCGAAGGGCTCATCACGCTCTTCGTCCCGCTCGCGGTGCTGGTCGAGCTCGGCCTCCGCCGCCTCGGTCGGCAGGTCGTCGAGTCCATCGTCGCCGCCGCGCTCGGCCTGCTCCTCGGCGTCCTCGTCGTGCTCGCGCTGCGCACCTGGGGCTCGGACGACCTGATCCGCGGGCTCTCCGCGTTCATCGACGGGTCGTGGCAGCTCACCATCCCGGACTACCTCTACGTCGCCGCGATCGGCGGACTGCTCACGGCGGCGGGGACGCGGACCCGACGGCGCACGGTCAAGTGGTCGTGGAACCTCCTGTTCGTCGCGATCGGCGTCGTGCTCATCACCGGCCAGGTCTCGCTGCCGGGCATCATCATCACGCTCCTGCTGGGCCGCATCGCCGGGCTCGCCGTGCGCTACGTCTCGGGCGTGCGCAGCGAGCGCGCGTACGGTCCCGACCTGGTGGCCGGGGTCCGGCGCGCAGGCTTCTCCCCGACCGCCCTCGTGCGGGTCCGCGACGTCACGGACGACGAGGAGCTCGCCGAGGCGGCGGACGACCCCATCACCGAGGTCGACGCCGAGGGCCGCATCACGGCCGAGGTGCACGTCGGCGTGCTGCGTGCGCCCGGCGCCGCCGACGACGCCGGGACCGTCCTCACCGCGGACGCCGCCCTCGCGGCGCGGCACCTCGGGGCCGCGCACGCCACCGAGGGCGCCTCGCCGGACCGCACGGTCGGCGCCTCCCCTGTTGCCGAGTCGCAGGACGCGCCGTCCGACTCGGCCGCCATCGCGCTGACCCGCGCGGGAGACAACCGCGTCTACGCGATGCTCGCCGAGGACGACGTCCGTCGTGACGTCGTCGTGCTCGACGGCGACCGGCAGGTCGTCGGCTTCCTCGCCCGGTTCTGGCGGTCGCTGCGGCTGCGCGGCAGCGAGGGCCGCGCGGCCATCTCGCTGCGCGCCGCGGCCGAGCGCGCGGCCCTCCTGTCCTACGCCGCGCGGGCGGCGGGCGTCCGCACCCCGCGGCTGCTCGGCGTCGCCGAGTCGGACGACTCCATGGTCCTGGTCCAGGAGCACGCGACGGGCGCCGTCTCGTTGCGTGACCTGCCCGTCGAGGGCCTCACCGGCTCGGTGCTCAACGAGGCGTGGCGCCAGCTCCGGCTCGCGCACGCCGCGGGCATCGCGCACCGTGCGCTGACCTCCGACGTCATGCTCGTCTCGCACGAGCCCGCGACCGGCGCCCCGCAGGTGTGGCTCACCGGGTGGGAGCAGGGCGACATCGCGTCGTCCGAGCTCGCACGACGCATGGACCTCGCCCAGATGGTCGCGCTCCTCGCGCTGCGCGTCGGGGCGAGCCGCGCCGTCGAGTCCGCCGCGAGCGTCCTGCCCGACGACGACATCGCCGCCATCGGACCTCTGCTCCAGTCGGTCGCGCTCCCCCCGAGCACGCGCGAGGAGATCCGGCAGAACAAGGAGCTCCTCAAGGAGCTGCGCGCCGCGCTGGTGGAGCGGCTCCCGGAGGCGGACGTCGAGCCCCAGCGCATCACGCGGTTCGGCGCACGGACGGTGCTCACCATCGCGCTCGTGATCGCCGCCGTGACGGCCCTCGTCACCTCGTTCAACTTCGAGCAGATCGCCGAGGCGGTCACCGAGGCGAACCCGTGGCTGGCGGTGCTGTCGTTCGTCCTCGGCATCCTCACGTGGGTCGGCGCCGCGCTCACGCTCACGGCGTTCTCGCCGAAGCGGCTGCCGTTCTGGCGCGTGAACCTGACCCAGGCGGCCGGCTCCTACGTCGCGCTCGCCGCGCCCGCCGGCATCGGCCCGGCGGCGCTCAACCTGCGTCTCCTGACCCGACGTGGCATCTCGACGCCCATGGCCGTCGCGACCGTCGCGCTCGTCCAGGTGTCGCAGTTCGTCGTGACGATCCTCATCCTGGTGGTCCTGTCGGTCTTCACCGGGGAGGGCGGCCTCGTCCAGCTTCCCTCGACCACGGTCCTCCTGGCGATCGGCGGCGTCGCACTGGCCGTCCTCGCGACGTTGCTCGTCCCGGCCGTGCGCACCTGGGCGCTCGCCAAGATCCGGCCGACCGTCCAGCAGGTGTGGCCCCGCCTGTCGGAGATGCTGGGCCAGCCCGGGCGTCTCGCCATCGGGTTCGCCGGCAACATCGTCATGACGCTCGGCTACGTGCTCGCGTTCGACGCGGCGCTCGCCGCCTTCGGGCAGGAGCTCGACCTGGTCGACGTCGCCGTGATCTACCTGGTGGGCAACGCCGCCGGGGCGGCCGTCCCGACGCCGGGCGGCCTGGGCACCATCGAGCTCGCGCTCACCGCCGGCCTCACGGCCGCCGGGGTCCCGGTCGCGCTCGCCACGTCCGCCACGCTCCTCTTCCGCGTCGCGACGTACTGGGCGCGCATCCCCATCGGGTGGGTCGCGATGCGGTACCTGCAGAAGAAGGGCGACCTGTAGCCTCCGTCAGCCCTGCGGGGTCTCGGCGACCTGGACGTCCACGTGGTACTTCGTCCCGTCGACGTCGGACAGCGTGACGGTCGTGTCGTAGACGTTCCCGGACGCCGGGTCGGTGAGCTCGCACTCGACGACCTCGCCGTTCACGAGGTCGACGTCCTCCTCGCCGCAGTCGACGTCCGCCTCGCCGATCTCGGCGAGCGCACCCTCGGCGTCCTGCGCGATCTTCGAGGCCGGCACGGTGAGGTTCGCGTTGACGGAGCACGCGGCGAGAGCGAGGGCGCAGAGCGCGACGACGGGCGCGAGGACGGCGGTACGGGTGGTGCTGCGGCGCATGGTTCCCCCTGGGGTCGGAGCGGATGGCGCCCCGATCCTCGCGGACCCGGCGCCCGGGGCGCCACCTCGGGCGATGGTGAGAACTCCCCGCTGGTCGTCGCGGCGCGACGAGCGCCCACGGGGTCGAGGCTCGTCCGCTCGGGGACGTTCGGCCCGGGACGACGAGGGCGGCCCCCGATAGGCTCGCCGCGCACCCGCCGTCTCCGGTCGCGCGGGCGCCCACGATGCTCGACGAGGTGAGGAGCCCGCACGTGAGGATCGGTGTCCCCCGCGAGGTGAGGGACGGGGAGCGGCTCGTCGCCGCGACCCCGCGCACGGTCGAGCGCCTGCGGGCGCTCGGGTACGACGTGGTCGTCGAGCACGACGCCGGCGCGGGGGCCACGTTCTCCGACGCCGCGTACGAGGCGGCGGGCGCCGCGGTCGTGGATGCCGCGACCGCGTGGGGCGCCGACGTCGTCACGGCGGTGAACGCGCCCACCGACGCCCAGGTGGCGCTCCTGCGTCCGGGCGCGACGCTCGTCGCGATGCTCGGTCCCGCGAACGACCCCGACCTCGTGCAGCGCCTCGCGGCGCACGGCGTCACCGCGCTCGCGCTCGACGCCGTGCCGCGCATCTCGCGCGCGCAGGCGCTCGACGTGCTGAGCACGCTGTCGAACGTCGCGGGGTACCGCGCCGTCGTGGAGGCGGCGGGCGAGTACGGCGGCATGTTCGCCGGGCAGGTCACGGCCGCGGGCAAGACGCCGCCCGCGAAGGTCTTCGTCATCGGCGGCGGCGTCGCCGGGCTCGCCGCGGTCGGCGCGGCAGCGAGCCTGGGAGCACAGGTCCGCGCGTTCGACGTGCGGTCCGAGGCGGCCGAGCAGATCGAGTCCATGGGCGGCACGGCCGTCCGCGAGCCCGCGGCGCAGCAGGGCATGTCCGCCGACGGCTACGCCAAGCCGCTCACGTCCGAGCAGGAGGCGGCGGCCCTCGCCGTGTACGCGCGCGAGGCCGCCGAGGCCGACGTCGTCGTCACGACGGCGCTCGTGCGCGGCCGGGCGCCGCGGACGCTCACGGCCGAGGCGGTGACGGGGATGCGTCCCGGGAGCGTCGTCGTGGACCTCGCGGCCTCGGGCGGCGGCAACTGTGCGCTCACGGTGCCCGGCGAGCGCGTCGTGACGGAGAACGGCGTCGTGGTCGTCGGCTGGACCGACCTCGCGGGACGCCTGCCCCAGCACACGTCGCAGCTCCTCGGGACGAACGTCGTGCACCTGCTCGAGCTGCTCACGCCGGGCAAGGACGGCGAGCTCGCGCTCGACCTCGACGACCCGGTGCAGCGCGGCATGACCGTCGCGCGCGACGGCGAGGTCCTGTGGCCGCCGCCGCCCGTCGCGGTGAGCGCCGCGCCCGCCCCCGGGTCGACCGTGCCGCCGCCACCACCCGACCCGGCCCGGGAGGCTGCGGACCGCGAGCGGGCCGCCACGGAGGCGGCCTCGGCCGCGAGCCTGCGTCGGCGTCGTCGGACCGTGGGCGCCGCACTCGCCGCGGTGCTCGTGACGCTCGCGCTGTCGTTCGCGCCGCCGTCGCTCGTCGGGCACGTCACGGTGTTCACGCTCGCGGTGATCGTCGGGTACTACGTGATCTCGAACGTCACCCACTCGCTGCACACGCCGCTCATGGCCCAGACCAACGCGATCTCCGGCATCATCCTCGTCGGCGCGCTCCTGCAGATCGGCTCGGACGACTGGGTCGTCACGACCCTCGCGCTGCTCGCCGCGATCGTCGCGAGCATCAACATCTTCGGTGGCTTCCTCGTGGCGAACCGCATGATCCGCATGTTCCGCAAGGACGCCCCGGCGCGTGCGCAGGGGGTGGCCCGATGACCGCGACGTCCGTCGCCCAGGCGGTCTACGTCCTCGCCGCCGTCCTGTTCGTGCTCAGCCTCGCGGGGCTCTCGAAGCAGGAGTCCGCACGCCGCGGCAACCTGCTCGGCATGGTCGGCATGGTCCTCGCGCTCGCCGCGACGATCGTCCTCGCGCTCGGCACGAGCGCCCGCCCCGTGCTCGTCACCGCGCTGCTCATCGCGCTCGTGCTGCTCGTGGGCGCGGCGGTCGGGACGTGGCGTGCGCGCCGCGTCGAGATGACCCAGATGCCGGAGCTCATCGCGATCCTGCACAGCTTCGTCGGGGCCGCGGCCGTGCTCGTCGGCTTCAACTCCTACCTGACCGCCCACGCCGCCGGGGCCGACGACGTCGCGCACCTCGTCGAGGTGTCCCTCGGCGTGCTCGTGGGCGCGGTGACCTTCACGGGTTCGGTCGTCGCGTTCCTCAAGCTGTCCGGGCGCACGCGCTCGGCGCCGCTCCAGCTCCCCGGCCGCAACCTGCTCAACCTCGCGGCGCTCGCCGTGAGCGTCGGGCTCGTGGTGTGGTTCGTCGTCGCGCCGTCGATCTGGCCCCTGCTCCTGCTCACGATCGTGTCGCTCGCGCTGGGCTGGCACCTCGTCGCGTCGATCGGCGGCGGCGACATGCCCGTCGTCGTGTCGATGCTCAACTCGTACTCCGGCTGGGCCGCCGCCGCGGCGGGCTTCATGCTCGGCAACGACCTGCTCATCGTCACCGGCGCGCTCGTCGGGTCCTCCGGTGCGATCCTCAGCTACATCATGTGCAAGGCCATGAACCGGTCGTTCGTGTCCGTCATCCTCGGCGGGTTCGGGGCCGAGGAGGGGGCGGCGCCCGCCGGGGGCGGCGAGGGCCCGCAGGGCGAGCACCGCGAGGTGCGCGCCGACGAGGTCGCGGCCCTCCTGCGCGACGCCCGGAGCGTCGTCATCACGCCCGGCTACGGCATGGCGGTCGCCAAGGCGCAGTACCCCGTCGCGGAGCTCGTGGAGCTCCTGCGCGACGGCGGCGCGGAGGTCCGCTTCGGGGTGCACCCGGTCGCGGGCCGCCTGCCCGGGCACATGAACGTCCTGCTCGCCGAGGCGCGCGTGCCGTACGACATCGTGCTGGAGATGGACGAGATCAACGACGACCTGGCGCAGACCGACGTCGTGCTCGTCATCGGCGCGAACGACACCGTCAACCCCGCCGCGCTCGACGACCCCGGCTCCCCCATCGCGGGCATGCCCGTGCTGCACGTGTGGGAGGCCGGTCAGGTCGTCGTCTTCAAGCGCTCGATGGCGGCCGGCTACGCGGGCGTGCAGAACCCGCTGTTCTTCCGCGAGAACACCGGCATGCTCTTCGGCGACGCGAAGCAGCGGGTCGAGGACATCGTGGCAGCGCTGCGCGTCGGCTGACCGACCGACGTCCCCGACCCCGGGGCGGCGCGTGCCACGCGCTCGCGTGGCGCTCCGGACCGCCCCGGCTGCCTAGAGCGCCCGCTCCAGCGCGCCCGTCAGCGCGACGGGCGTGATCTCCAGGCGGTCGATCCGCCAGCCGTCCTCGGTGCGTCGCGCGCCGTAGCGGTGGACCGCGGCGGCGATCGACTCGGTCGCGTCGTCGACCACGAACACGGCGAGGTCGTGCGCGCGCACGGTCGCGGAGTCGCCGTCGATCTCGACGACGAGGTTCCCCTTGTGGTGCAGGGTGCGGGCGTAGCCGTCGTGGCCGCGTCGCACGAGCGCGACGAGCGCGTCGAGGCCCCGCGCCTCGCCGCGCAGCGAGCTGACGACGACGTCGTCGGTGAAGAGCCGGTCGGTCTCGTCGTACCGGCGCTCGTCGATCCACAGGCTGTGCCGGGCGACGAGGTCGGCCAGCTCGGCGCGGTCGACGAGCTCCCGGACGATCGCCTCGGTCGTGGTCGTGCGCTCGGTCGTGGTCATGTCTTCTCCTCAGATCGTGAGAGCAACTAACGTTTGCTTCCCTCACGGAATCTAGATCGTTAGTTCGACTAACGCAAGGGGTACGATCGGGCCGTGGACACCGAGGACGACCTCCGCTTCGACCGCGGCGACGAGACACCGGCGCGGCTCAGGGGACAGCTCTCCCGCCTCGTGGGCATGACCGCGGCCCAGACCCGCCGTGTCGCCGGCGACGCCCTGCGGGCCGTCGGCGCGCACAAGGACCACTTCGTCGTGCTCGCCGCGCTCGCGGAGCTCGGCCCCGCCAGCCAGTCGACCCTGTCGGACCGCACGCGGGTCTACCGCAGCGACCTGGTCTCGGTGCTCAACGAGCTCACCGACGGGGGCTGGGTCCGCCGCGCACCGGACGCCGCCGACAAGCGCCGCAACGTCGTGTCGATCACCGCCGCGGGCGAGCGACGCCTCGACGAGCTCGACGCGATCCTCGGCGAGGTCAACGACCAGGTCATGGCGCCACTCTCCCCCGACGAGCGCACGGAGCTCTTCAGGCTCCTGGAGCGGGTCAGCGCCCACCTCGCGGCCGGGGCCGACAGCACCTGAGGGCCCGGAGCGTCAGTGCTCAGCCGAGCACGCGCTCGCGAGCGTGGCTGAACGTCAGGGACGGCAGCGTCGCGAGCGTTCCGTGGGCCGCGACGTAGTCCTTGAGGTCGCCCCGGAAGACGACGCGGCCCGGCAGGTCGAGCAGTGTCTGGGGGCGCACCTGCCAGCGCTCGACGCCGAGGTCGCACACCCCGGCGCCGTGCAGCACGTGATAGACGAACTCGGAGCAGAAGAACCGGTCCTCGGCCTCGTGGCCCCGGCCGAAGCGGGCTCCGACGAGACCGCGCACGTTGTACGAGAACGTGTGCGAGTCCAGCAGGAACTCGGTGATCCGCACGCGGATCGCCTCGTGCTGCTCGGGCGTCACGGGAATCTCGAGCACGACCCCGGGCACGACGTCCATGCCGCGGTACAGGCCGTCGTCGAACCGCTCGCGCCGGAAGCACCCGACGAACGGGTTCCCGGCGCGGCGGCGCCCGAAGCTGAACATGAGGTCGAGCCCCGGGTCGAGCGCGAGGGAGGAGTGCGTGAACTCGTCGCGCGTCGCCAGCGCGATGGTCCGGGAGAGGACCGTACGGCTGCGGGACAGGGCGACGTAGACGTTCACGCGAGTGACCATACGATGCCCGGGCCCGCAAGCGGAACGGGCTGTGAGCGTATTTTGTCCGGTCAGCCCGCGGCGAGCGCCTCGACGACCTGCTCGGCGAGCCGCGGGGGGAACTGCGCGGCGGCGTCGCGCACGTCGAACCCGAGGTCCTCGGCGAGCGCGAACGCACTGCCCGCGCGGGCCGGGTCGGGCAGGGAACCGTCCCCCGTGAGCATCATGACGCCGGCCGTGAACGCCGCGCGGCCGTTGCCCTGGTCCCCCGCCGCGAGGTAGAGCTCCAGGGCCCGCGCAGAGTCCCGCGGACGACCGCGGCCCGTCGCGTGCTCCGCCGCCAGGTTGTAGAGCGCACGGGGGTGGCCCGCCTCGGCGGCCTGCTCGAGGAACGCGCGCGAGCGCGCCTCGTCCACCGGCGTGCCCTGGCCGGTCGCGGTGAGGACGGACAGCTCGAAGAGCGCGTCGGCGTTCCCCCGCCGCGCCGCCTCCTCGTGGTCGGCGACGGCCGCCACGGCGTCCTGGGCGAACCCGTAGCCGTTGTACCGCATCCACCCGCGCAGCACGTGCGCGCCGCCGTCGGGGTCGTCCTCGGCGAGCCGGTCGACCCGCTCGGCGGCCTCCGCGGCGAGCGGCAGGCGGCAGAAGTACGACTCGCGCACCCAGGACGTCGCCGCCTCGCGCGACACCGCGTCCGCCCCGCCCGCGTCGGCCCGGCGGTACGTGTCGACGAGCACCTGCTCCGCGTCGCCCGGCAGCAGGCCGATCACGTGCTCGTTGCGGACGAACGCGTCGCGCAGCCCGTGCGCGGCGGCCAGGACCCGCTCGCGGCTCACGGCACGGTCCTCGAGCACGTCGCGCGCCGCCTCGTACGCGACGCTGCCGCGCGGGCGGGTCGTGCCCGACGCCGCAGCCGCGGCCGCGCTCGCCGGGGCGTCGCTCGCCGAGGCGTCGCTCGCCGCGCCCCCGTCCGCCGGGGCGGAGGGGGTCGCCGTCGACCCCTGCTCCACCAACTGCGCCGCCTGCGCCGACTGGGCCGCGTCCCGCGCGTCGGCGTCCCAGACCAGCTCGCCGTCCGGGTCCCAGATCTGGTTCGTCCGGTTCTTCGCCCACACCGCCCGGAAGCCCTCGGGGAGCGAGAGGTACCGCACGAGGTGCGGCGCCCGGCGGTACAGCTCGTGCGCCGGCACGGGGAGGAGCCCGCCGCGGGGCTGCGCGGCGATCGACTTCACGACCCACCCCGACGCGCCGTCGCCCGCCGGCCGGGTGCGCTCGACGTACATCTCCGGGGCGTCGTACACGTCGTTATAGACGAGCACGGTCTCCGTGAAGCGCGTGCTCTTCGAGCCGACCTTGCAGAAGGCGACCATCTCGCGCTGCTGCCGATACGTGTCGAGCATCGGGTCCACGTCCCACGTGAGCGTCGAGATCCCGTCCTTCGTGAGGTCCGTGGCCGCGACGCGCAGGTCGTCGCCGGACTCCGCCAGCACGACCCACCAGAAGCCGTGCCAGACCTGGTAGCCCTGGACGACCTTCTCCGCGGGGAGGGTCGCGACCCAGTCGAGGAACGACTGCGCCGTCGGGGCGAGGAATGGCGCCGTCTCCGTCCACACGCGGCGACCCGTGACCGACCGGACGTCGAGCACGACGCGCGCGGGCGTCGTCGTCGGCTTGCCGTCCGCCCACCAGCGCACCGCGTCCGCGGCGGGCGGCGGCCACGCGGTGCGCCCGTTGGCGATCGGGTCGAGCGCGAGCACGTCCTCGCCGTCGAAGAAGGCGACGTACCAGTGGCCCGGGCCGTGCGCACGGTCGACGCCGACGACGACGAACGCGCCCTTGCCGCGGGCGCGCAGCCGCTCGGCGATCTCGTCCGGGGTCGTCGGCTCGAAGCCGCTGCCGACGAGCTCGGCGAGCTCCGCCTCGCTCGGGCCGCTGGGCGTCGCGGGCTGTGCCTGGCCACCGCGCAGGATCCCGACCATCGAGGCCACCGCGGACGCGGCGTGGTTGACCGGGAGGGTCGCGGCGTTCGCGTCGTTCCGGTGACCGGCGTGGAACGCCTGGACCAGCTGGGCCTGCGTGAAGCACGACTCGCGCACGTACGCCGACCCGTCGAACCCGACGATCGCCTGCGCGCCGCCGCGGCCCGGGGTCCACACGTGGAAGCCGCCCGGGACGACCTTGTTGTGGCGCGCGACCGTCGCGACGTCGACGCCGAGCAGGGTCGCGGCCCGGTCGGCGAGGTGCGGGAAGCCCTCGGTCCAGTGCTGGTGCTGCGGGTCCTGGGCGTTCGCGTCGGTCACGGGGAGAGGCTATGCGGCGCCCCCGGCGCGCCGCACCGACCTGGCATGGGGACCGGTCCCCATCGTGCGACCGGTCAGGTGCCCGCCCGGCGCAGGACCGCCTCGGCGTGCCGCAGCACAGGGCCGTCGACCATCCGGCCGTCGTGCGTGAAGACCGCGTCGGGGCCGCCGGGGTTGGCGGCCGCCGCGTCGAGCAGGGCGCGCGCGGCCGTCACCTGCTCCGGCGTCGGGGCGTAGGCGGCGCGGATCACGGGGACGTGGCTCGGGTGGATGCACGCCGTCGCGGCGAACCCCGACGCGGCGGCGTCCTCGGCCTCGGCGCGCAGCCCGTCGAGGTCGCCCACGTCGAGGTGCACCGCGTCGACCGCGACCTTCCCCGCCGCACCGGCCGCGAGCAGCACCGCGGCGCGGGCGTGCCGCGCGACGTCGCGGTACGTGCCGTCGGGGCGGCGGCTCGACGTCCCCCCGAGGGAGGCGACGAGGTCCTCCGCGCCCCACATCAGCGCGACGACCTCGGGCCTCCGGGCGAGCTCCGGCGCCGCGACGACGCCGTCCGCCGTCTCGCACAGCGCGAGCACCCGCACCCCGGGGAGCGTCGTCGCGAGCGCGCCAAGCGACGCGAGCAGCTCCGGCCCGGCCTTGGCGACCATGACCGTGCGCAGGCGCGTGTCCGCGAGCGCCGCCACGTCGAGCGCGTGCTCGGGCGTCCCGACGGGGTTCACGCGCACGACCGTGCGCCCCGGGTCGAGCGTCGCGGACGCCTCGACGACGGCACGCCGCGCGGCGTCCTTGGCGTGCGGGGCGACGGCGTCCTCGAGGTCGAGGATCACGGCGTCCGCGCGGTCCGCGGCCTTGGCGAACCGGTCGGGGCGGTCGCCGGGGCAGAACAGCAGCGCGGGCCCGAGCCCGAACCCGTCGCTCACCACGCGCTCTCCTCGTCGCCGCGCTCGAGCACGGGCTCGTGCACCCCCGCCGCGTGCTCGCCGAGCCCGGGGCCGTCGTCGCGCCCGGTGCCGGGCCCGGGGCTGTCGCCGGGATCGGCACCCGCCGTGCCCACAGCCGCGGGTCCGGTGGACGCCCCGGGGGACCGGGCGCCGTCGGGCACTGCCGCGGACGCCTCCTCGTGGGCGGCGCGCGTCCAGAAGAGCGCGGTGCGGACGGCGCGCGCGACGAGCACGCCGTCCTGGTTGAGGCCGCGGTGCTCGAGGGTCACGACGCCCTGCCCCGGCCGCGACGCGGAGAGCCGCTTCTCGACGACCTCCGTCTCGGCGTAGAGCGTGTCGCCGTGGAACAGCGGCTTCGGGAACTCGACCTCGCGGAACCCCAGGTTCGCGACGATCGTGCCCTGCGTGACCTGCCCGACGGACAGCCCGACGAGCGTGGACAGCGTCATCATCGAGTTGACGAGCCGCTGCCCGAACGGCTGGGTCGCGGCCCACGCGGCGTCGAGGTGCAGCGCCTGGTGGTTCATGGTGAGCGTGGAGAAGACGACGTCGTCCGCCTCCGTGAGCGTACGGCCGGGCCGGTGGCGGTACACCACTCCGGTCTCGAGCTCGTCGTAGTACAGGCCCCGCTGGACCACCTCGCGCATGCTGCCCCTCCCTAGCCGTCCAGCCCCAGGCTCCTCGCGATGACCATGAGCTGCACCTCGGTGGTGCCCTCGCCGACCTCGAGCACCTTCGCGTCGCGGTAGTGGCGCGCCACGGCGTTCTCGTTGAGGAAGCCGTAGCCGCCGAAGACCTGGGACGCCTCTCGCGCGTTCGCCATCGCGGCCTCGCCCCCGACGAGCTTCGCGACCGACGCCTCCGCCTTGAACGGCTTGCCCGCGACGAGCTTGTGCGCGGCGTCGAGCCACGCGAGACGGGCCGTGTGGACGCGGGCCTGCATGCGCGCGAGCGTGAACGCGACGTGCTGGTTCTCCCCGATCG
The DNA here is from genome assembly GCF_049913115.1 of Cellulosimicrobium sp. E-16. Taxonomy (NCBI): domain Bacteria; kingdom Bacillati; phylum Actinomycetota; class Actinomycetes; order Micrococcales; family Promicromonosporaceae; genus Cellulosimicrobium; species Cellulosimicrobium sp. E-16. The sequence goes on along the minus strand of NZ_CP183974.1, from coordinate 369,832 downwards.
ACCGCCCGAACACGACGCGCTCGCGCGCGTACCGCAGCGCCTCCTCGAGGCAGCCCTGCGCGGCGCCGGTCGCGAGCGCGGCGAACGCGATACGGCCCTCGTCGAGCGCGCGGAGAAAGTTCGCGTAGCCCCGACCGCGCTCGCCGAGCAGGTTGCCCTCCGGGACCCTGACGTCGGTGAGCGTGAGGGGGTGCGTGTCGGACGTGTGCCAGCCGACCTTGTCGTACGACGGCCCGACCTCGAACCCGGGCGTCCCCGCGGGGACGATGATGCTCGACAGCTCCTTGCGCACCTCCCCGTCCTGGCTGACGTGCTCGCCCGTGACGGCGGTGATGGTCACGAGGCTCGTGATCGGCGTCCCCGAGTTGGTGATGAACTGCTTGGACCCGTCGATCACCCACTCGTCGCCGTCGAGCCGCGCGGTGGTGCGCGTGCCGCCCGCGTCGGAGCCGGCGTCGGCCTCCGTGAGCCCGAACGCCGCGAGCGTCCGCCCGGCGAGCAGGTCGGGGAGCCACCGCTCCTGCTGCTCGCGCGACCCGTGCCGGAAGATCGGCACGATCCCCAGCCCGACCCCGGCCTCGAGCGTCACCGCGATGGACTGGTCGACGCGCGCGAGCGCCTCCACGGCGAGGCACAGCGACACGTAGTCCTGGCCCTGGCCGCCGATCTCGCGCGGGAACGGCAGGCCGAACAGCCCCAGCTCCCCCATCTGCGCGATGATCTCCATCGGCAGGCGGCGCTCGGTGTCGTACCGGTAGGCGGCGGGCGCGACGACGCTGTCCGCGAAGTCGCGCACCACCTGGCTGAGCTTCCGCTGCTCGTCGTCGAGCAGGACGTCGGCCTCGATCATGATGCTCCCTGGGTGTCGGGTTGCGGGACCGGGGCGGCGGGGTCTGCCGCGCCGGAGTCGTGGGGGTGGACGACGGCGACCACCTGGTCCCGCCGCACGAGGTCGCCGGGGCGCACGCGCACCGTCGCGACGCCGTCGTGCGGGGCGAGGAGCGGGTGCTCCATCTTCATGGCCTCGACCGTGACGAGGACGGCGCCGGCGGCGACGGTCTCGCCGTCCGCGACGGCCGTCACGACCGTGCCGGGCATCGCGGCGCGCACCTCGGGATCCGTCGCGCCGGGCGCGTCCCCCCGGGCCCGACGGCGCTCGTCGCGTGCCCGCGCGGCGCGCTGCTCGCGGTCCGGGGCGGCCAGCGCGACGGTCCGCCCGTGGCGCCACAGCCACACCGTGGCGGGCTCACCGTCGGCAGGCGACGCGTCGAGGGCGAACCGCACGCGCTCCCGGACGCCGTCCACGGTGAGCCACCACGCGCCGTCGGCCCCGGGGTCGCGCTCGATCGACGCCCGCACGGCGCGCGTCGTCGTACCCGGCCACGCGCCGTCGTCCGGCGCCGGGACCTGCACGACGGCGTCCCCCGCCACCCCGGAGACCCGCGCCTCGTGCGCTCCCCCGGCGGCGTCGACGAGCACGACCCGCCGCGCGGCAGCGGGACCGTTGAGCCGCCACCCATCACGCACCCGCCACGGATCGTCGTCGCCAGCTCCCAAGGCCCGGCCGAACCCGGGGTTGTCGCGCGAGCCCGCGGCGAACCTGTCGTCAACCCCAGGTTCGACACCACCCGACGTCGCGACGAACAACGCCGCGGCCACGAGATCGCCCCACACGACGCCGTCGGACGGCCCTTCGCCAGACCCGGCCGAAGACCCCGACCCCGACGAAACGAGCCGGTCGATCAGCCCCGTGTCGAGCCGCCCCGCCCGCACGTCACCGTCCGCGAGCAGAGACCGCAGGAACGCCGTGTTCGTCTCGACCCCCAGCACGACCGTCCGCGCGAGCAGCCCGTCGAGCCGGTCCACGGCAACCTCGCGCGTCGATCCCCACGCGACGGCCTTCGCGAGCATGGGGTCGTAGTGCCCACCCACCACGGCGCCGGCGGAGATCCCCGAGTCGAGGCGCAGCGGCGAGGCGCCGGGCCCGGCGGGGACGCCGCCGTCGTCGTAGACCAGGACCGACCCGGTGGCCGGGAGGAATCCGCGCTCGGGCGACTCGGCGTAGAGGCGCGCCTCGACGGCGTGGCCGCGGAGCACGACGTCGTCCTGGGCGATCCCGAGCGGCGCGCCGGACGCGACGCGGAGCTGGAGCTCGACGAGGTCGAGGCCGGTGACCATCTCGGTGACGGGGTGCTCGACCTGGAGGCGCGTGTTCATCTCGATGAAGAAGAACTCGTCGGGGCTCGCGGCGGGGACGAGGAACTCGACCGTCCCGGCGCCGACGTAGCCGACCGACCGCGCGACCTCGCACGCGGCCTCGCCCATCCGGGCGCGCTGGGCGGGAGCGAGGAGCGGTGACGGCGCTTCCTCGACGACCTTCTGGTGCCGGCGCTGGAGCGAGCACTCGCGCTCGCCGAGGTGGATCACGGTGCCGTGCGTGTCGGCGAGCACCTGCACCTCGATGTGGCGCGGCGCCTCGACGAGCCGCTCGAGCAGGAGCGTGTCGTCGCCGAACGACGACGCGGCGACCCGGCGCGCGGACGCGAGCGCGCCCGGCAGGTCGTCGGTCGCGCGCACGACGACCATCCCCTTGCCGCCGCCCCCGGCGGACGGCTTGACGAGCAGCGGGTAGCCGACGGCGCCCGCAGCAGCGACCAGGTCGTCGTCGGACATCCCGGGCTCGCCCGCTCCCGGCACGACCGGCACGCCCCGCGCGCCGACGATGCGCTTGGCCGCGAGCTTGTCGGCCATCGCCTCGAGCGCGTCAACCCCCGGCCCGACGAACGCGATCCCGGCGCGCTCGCACGCGCGGGCGAGCGCCGGGTTCTCGGACAGGAAGCCGTAGCCCGGGTGGACGGCGGCGGCGCCGGTCGCGACCGCCGCCGCGACCACGGCGTCGACGTCCAGGTAGCTCTGGGCGGCGGGTGCGGGGCCGATCCGGACCGCGACGTCGGCCTCGCGCACGTGGCGCGCGCCGGCGTCGGCGTCGGAGAAGACCGCGACGGACCGCACGCCGAGGCGTCGCAGCGTGCCGATCACGCGGCACGCGATCTCGCCGCGGTTCGCGACGAGGACCGCGCGGAACCCGGGGCCGCCGGACGGGCGGGCGGTCGCGTCGTGGAGGGCGTCGGAGGTCATCGGCTCACATCCGGAAGAGGCCGAACCGGTCACCGGTCCAGGTCTCGGCGAGGGGCGTGCGCGCGCACACGCCGAGGGCGAGGCCGAGCACGCGGCGCGTGTCGGCGGGGTCGATCACGCCGTCGTCCCACAGGCGCGCGGTCGCGTAGTAGGGGCTGCCGTGCTCGTCGTAGTCGGCGCGGATGCCGACGGAGAACGCGGCCTCCTCGTCGGGGTCCCACGACTCGCCGCGCGCGGCGAGCTGGTCGCGCTTGACGGTCGAGAGGACGGACGCGGCCTGCGGACCGCCCATGACGGAGATGCGGCTCGCGGGCCACGACCACAGGAACCGGGGCGAGTACGCACGCCCGCACATCGAGTAGTTGCCCGCGCCGAACGACCCGCCGACGATCACGGTGAGCTTGGGGACGCGCGTCGTCGCCACAGCCGTGACCATCTTGGCGCCGTCCTTCGCGATCCCGCCGGCCTCGGCGTCGGTGCCGACCATGAACCCGGAGATGTTCTGGAGGAAGAGCAGCGGGACGCCGCGCTGGTCGCACAGCTCGATGAAGTGCGCCCCCTTGAGCGCTGACGCCCCGAAGAGCACGCCCTGGTTCGCGAGGATGCCCACCGGGTGCCCGTGGATGCGCGCGAACCCGGTGACGAGCGTGTCGCCGTACTCGCGCTTGAACTCGTCGAACCGGCTGCCGTCGACGAGCCGGGCGATGATCTCGCGCGGGTCGTACGGCGCTTGTACATCGGTAGGAACAGCACTGTACAAACTTTCGCTCACCGCTCCCTGCCCGGGCGATCGGGCGTCGTCGTGCCCGACGACGGGCGGCTCGCTCGGCACGACGTCCCACGCGGGCACGGGGTCGAGCGGGAGCGTCGCGACGATGCGGCGCACGGTGTCGAGCGCGTCCTCGTCGTCGTCCGCGAGGTGGTCGACGACGCCGCTGCGGCGCGCGTGCAGCTCGCCGCCACCGAGCTCCTCCGCCGTGACGACCTCGCCGATCGCGGCCTTCACGAGCGGCGGCCCGCCGAGGAAGATCGTGCCCTGCCCGCGCACGATGACGGTCTCGTCGCTCATCGCGGGCACGTACGCGCCGCCCGCCGTGCACGACCCGAGGACCGCGGAGATCTGCGGGATGCCCGCGGCCGAGAGCCGCGCCTGGTGGTAGAAGATCCTGCCGAAGTGGTCGCGGTCCGGGAACACCTCCGCCTGCCGGGGCAGGAACGCACCCCCCGAGTCCACGAGGTAGACGCACGGCAGCCGGTTCTCGAGCGCGATCTCCTGCGCCCGCAGGTGCTTCTTCACCGTGAGCGGGTGGTACGTCCCGCCCTTCACGGTCGCGTCGTTGCACACGACCATGACCTGCCGCCCGCTCACCACCCCGATCCCGGCGACGACCCCCGCGGCCGGCCACGCGCCGTCGTCCACGCCGTACCCGGCGAGCGGCGCGATCTCCAGGAACGGGCTGCCCTCGTCGAGCAGCCGGTCGACGCGGCCGCGCGGCAGCAGCTTGCCGCGCGCGACGTGCCGGTCGCGCGACGACGCCGGACCCCCGCGCGCGACGCTCTCCGTGCGCTCGCGCAGCTCGTCGGCGAGCGCCCGCTGCGCGGCGTCGTTCGCCCGGGCCGTCTCCGACCCGGGGTCGACGGCGCTCGTCAGGACCGTCATCCGGTCGCCCCTCCCTGCCGAACCCGGGATCGCTCCCCAGTGGAGGCCGATCCTGGGGAGGCGTCCAGGGTTCGGCCGAGCACGATGCCGCCGGGTGCCGGGCCGCCCGCGAGGAGCGCGAGCGCCGGGTCCTCGAGCAGCGCGCCGAGGTCGGCGAGGAAGCGCGCGCCCTGCTCGCCGTCGACCACGCGGTGGTCGAACGACAGGCTCAGGGTGACGACGTCGCGCAGCGCGACCTCGCCGTCGTGCTCCCAGGGCCGACGCCGCACCGCACCCAGGCCGAGGATCGCCGCCTCGCCCGGCACGAGGATCGGCGTGCCCGCGTCGACGCCGAACACCCCGACGTTGGTGATGGAGACCGTCCCGCCGGTGAGGCGCTCGGGCGTCGTCCGGCCGTCGCGCGCCGTGACCGTGAGGTCGGTGAGCGCGGCCGCGAGGTCGGGCAGGTCGAGGTCCTGCGCGTCGGGCACGTGCGGCACGACCAGCCCCCGGTCCGTCGCGACCGCGATGCCCAGGTGCACGCGGCGGTGCCGCACGATCTCCGCGGAGCCGTCGGGAAGGTCGCGCCACGCGCTGTTGAGCGCCGGGTGGCGCGGCAGTGCGAGGCACAGCGCGCGCGCCGCGAGCGCCAGGACGGTGATCCGCGCGCCGCGCGCGAGGCGGTGGGTTCGTAGCCGTTCCAGGAGCTCGACGCTGCGCGTCACGTCGACCGCGAGGAACACCGTCGCGTGCGGCGCGGTGAACGCGCTCGCCACCATCGCCGCCGCGGTGTGCTTGCGCACCCCTCGCACCGGCACGACCTCGGGCTCGAGCCCGGCCCGCGCGGCGCCCGAGGCTGCCGAGACGGGAGACGTGGCCCCTCGGACGAGGCCTCGCGGGGCCACTTCTCGCGACTCGTCCGCGGCCGCCGTCGGGCCGGGTGGAGTCGCCGTCGGCGCGGGTACCGCCCCGTGCGCGTCGCGCGGGGCCCGCACAACGTCGCGGTGGCAGCTCACCGCCGCGAGGACGTCGTCGCGCGTGATGAGGCCGGCCGGGCCGGTGCCCTCCACGCGGTCGATGCGCACGCCGAGCTTCTTCGCGAGCGCCCGCACCGGCGGCGTCGACCGCGGCCGCTCGCCCACCCGACCGGGAGTCCCGCCGGACGCCCCGGGCGCCGTCGTGCCGCCGAACCCGGGGATGTCGCCGGGCTCGACGAGGCGAGTGACCGCAACCCCGGGTTCGACGACGGGCGCGGCGACGTGCGCTGCGGGGGTCGGCGGACCGTCGGCAGCGCGGGCCCGACGGCGTCGCGCCGGTCGGCCGGTGGTCTCCGGCCGCGCGCCGTACCCGACGAGGTTGGGCTCCGGTCCGTCGTCTGCCTCCGGCGGACCGGCGGGCGACTGCGCCCCCTCGGCAGTCACGTCCCCGGCCGGGGCGACGCCGAACCCGGGCTTGTCGTCGGTGGCGGCGCCGAGCCCGGCGACATCCCCGGGTTCGGCACCGTACGGGGTGGGGGTGCCGTCGTCGACCTCGAACGTCACCAGGGGCTCGCCGACGGTCACCGTCTCGCCCTCCTCGGCGTGCAGCGACGCGACGACGCCGGCGTACGGGGACGGGAGGTCGACGAGGGCCTTGGCCGTCTCGACCTCGGCGATGACCTGGTTGAGCTCCACGTGGTCGCCCGCGTGGACGTGCCAGCTCACGATGTCGGACTCGGTGAGGCCCTCCCCGAGGTCGGGGAGGCGGAACTCGCGCATCGTCATCATCGGGTCACCGCCTCGGCAGCGAGGACCGACCCGGTCTGGCTGCCGACCCCGCCGGGCGAACCGGCGTCGGGCACCGCACCCGGCACGAACGGCTCGACCCGCCCCAGCACGCGGTCGACGCCGTCGAGGATGCGGTCGAGGTCGGGCAGGTAGTGCCCCTCGAGCTTGGCGGGCGGGTACGGCATGCCGTGACCCGTGACGCGCACGGGCGCGGCCTCGAGGTACTCGAAGCAGCGGTCCGTCACGGTCGCGGCGATCTCGGCGCCGAGCCCGGCCTGCCGCGGCGCCTCGTGCGTCACGACGACGCGCCCCGTCTTGCGCACCGACGCCGCGACGGTGTCGTGGTCGACGGGCGAGAGCGAGCGCAGGTCGATCACCTCGACGGACACGCCGTCGTCGGACGCCGCGACGGCGGCGTCGAGCGCGGTCCCGACGAGCCCGCCCCACGTGACGAGCGTGACGTCGTGGCCCTCGCGCACGACGCGCGCCCGGTCCATGGGCAGCGGGTCCACCGGGTCGGGGTCGACCTCGCCCTTGAGGTGGTAACGACGCTTGGGCTCGAAGAAGATCACCGGGTCGTCGCACGCGACCGCCTGGCGCAGCACGGTGTACGCGTCCTGGGGGTTCGCGACCGACACGACGCGCAGGCCCGCGACGTGCGCGAACAGCGCCTCGGGCGACTCGGAGTGGTGCTCGGCCGCGCCGATGCCGCCGCCGACCGGGATGCGGATCGTGATCGGCAGCCGCACCTTCCCGCCGGTGCGCGCGTGCATCTTCGCGAGCTGGGACAGGATCTGGTCGAACGCGACGAACACGAAGCCGTCGAACTGGATCTCGCACACCGGCCGGTAGCCGCGGTACGCGAGCCCGACGGCCGTCCCGATGATCCCCGACTCCGCGAGCGGCGTGTCGAGCACGCGGCGCGGGCCGAACTCCGCCTGGAGCCCGTCCGTCACGCGGTAGACGCCGCCCAGCCGGCCGACGTCCTCGCCCATGACGACCACGCGGTCGTCGTCCGTCATCGCGCGGCGCAGCCCCGCGCCGAGCGCCTTCGCCACGGTGAGGGTGCTCATCGCGCCACCCCCGTCACGGTCGCCCCCGTGCCCGACGCCGCCCGGTCCCCCGCGGCGCCCGACCCACCCGCGCCGTCGTTCCCCTCCGCACCGTCGCCGAACGACTCGAGGTAGTGCGCGTACTCGGCACGCTCGCGCTCCAGCGCGTGGTGCGGCTCGGCGTACACGTGGTCGAAGAGCGACAGCGGCGGCGGGTCGGTGAGCGCGACGCACCCGGCCCGCAGCTCGGCCGCCGCGGCGTCGGCGACGCCCTGCACCCGGGCCGCCCCCGCGTCGTCGAGCACGCCGACGGAGCGCAGGTACGCCTCGAACCGCGCGAGCGGGTCGCGCCCGGTCCACTCCTCGACCTCGGCCGCGTCGCGGTACCGCTTGGGGTCGTCGGCCGTGGTGTGCGGGCCCATGCGGTAGGTGACGGCCTCGATCAGCGTCGGGCCGCCGTCGTGCCGTGCCCGGTCGAGCGCCGCGCGCGTCACGGCGAGCACGGCGAGCACGTCGTTGCCGTCCACGCGCACGCCGGGCAGGCCGAACCCGCGGGCGCGCTCGGCGAGCGGGACGCGCGACTGGAGCGCGACCGGCTCGGAGATCGCCCACTGGTTGTTCTGGCAGAAGAAGACGACCGGCGAGCGGTACGTGGACGCGAAGACGAACGCCTCGTTGACGTCGCCCTGGCTCATCGCGCCGTCTCCGAAGTACGCGACCCCCACGGGGAGCCCGGCGGACGCGTCGACCCGACCGGCGTCGACGTCGTTCTGCACGCCCATCGCCCAGCCCGTCGCGTGGAGCGTCTGCGCACCGATGATGACCTGCGGCGACGCCATCCCGATCGCGTACGGGTCCCACCCGGAGACCGCGACGCCCCGCCACACGCGCACGAGGTCGACGAGCTCGGCGCCGCGCACGCGCGCGACCGCGTGCTCGCGGTAGGAGGAGAAGACGAAGTCGTCGTCGCGCAGCGCGCGCGCCGAGCCGACCTGGGCCGCCTCCTGCCCGAGCAGCGGGGGCCACAGCGCGAGCTCGCCCTGCCGCTGGAGGGCCGTCGCCTCGGCGTCGATGCGCCGCGCCACGACCATGTCCTCGAAGAGCTGCAGGAGCGTCGTCCGGGCGGTCTCGCGCGCGTCGTCGTCGAGTGCCGCGGGGTCGAGGTCGGCGAGCCACCGGTCGAGCTCGGGGTCCGGGAGGCGCGTGCCGTCCTCGGTCAGCACGCGCAGGGTCGGCATCGACGCACCGTCCCCCGGGTCCTGCCGCGGCACGTCCGCGCGCACGTCGGCACGCCCGTCCTCGCGCACGTCCTTGCGCACGTCCTTGCGCACGTCGTGCGCCACGTTCTTCCGGTCTGCTCGTGCGTCGCGCGGGGTTGCCGCCCGGTGACCGTTCTGCGCCTTCGGCGGGGTCGCCGCCGTCGGCCCGGTCCGCACCGCAGGTTCGCTGGGCATCGTCGCCACCTCACCTCGGGGAGCCGGTCCTCACCGTCGAGGACCGAGGTAGGGCGAACGTAACCCCTGCCGCGCACATGGCTCCACCGACGTCCGACACGCTGTGCAGTGTGACCGCCGTCACTCGGCTAGGGTGAGCACCATGCACAGCGCCGACGCTGTCGACCTCGACCTCCTGCTCGCCCTCGCCGACGACCCGCGGGCGACGATCGTCGCGCTCGCCGACCGCCTCCGGCTCTCGCGCAACACCGTGGCGGCGCGGCTCGCCCGGCTCGAGGCCGAGGGCGCGTTCCTCGACCTCGACCGGCGCATCGACCCGCACGTGCTCGGGCACCCGCTCACGGCGTTCGTCGAGGTCCAGGTGCGGCAGAAGGAGCTCGCCCGGATCGTCGACGACGTGGCGCGCATCCCCGAGGTCGTGCAGGCGTTCGGGCGCAGCGGGACGGCCGACCTGCGCGTCACCGTCGCGTGCCGCGACACCGACCACCTGTTCCGCATCGACGCCGCGATCCTCGCGATCGACGGCGTCGAGCGCACGGAGACCTCGCTCTCGATGGGCGAGCTCATCCCCTACCGCCTGCGGCCCCTCATCGAGCAGCAGCGCCGCGCCGCCCGGTGAGGCGGGCGGCGGCACCGACGCCTGCCCCGGCGTCGGCCCGCACGGTCAGCTGAAGCCGATGGCGCGCTGCGCGACCCGGTAGGCCAGGACCGTCACGCGCCGGCCCGCCGGGCCGGGGAGGTTGGAGATCTGCCCGAGGCCCGACCAGCGCACCTGGTGGTAGAGCTCGGGGTCCTGGGCGCGCAGGCGCGACCAGAGCCGCTCCTTCTCCACGAGGCACGCGGGCGTCCCCGCGCGCACGAGCAGGATCGACGACACCGCGCAGATGATCTCCACGTAGTGCAGGAGGTAGCGGCGCAGGCGCCGGTCGGTCACCGGGGTCCGGGAGACGTGCTCGAGCATGAGCCAGTTGACGCGCAGCTGCTGGTCGAGGCGCTTGAGCATGACCGCCTCGTGCACCGACTGGTCCTCGCGGCCGATGAAGTACCGGTAGAGGTCGACGTCGAGGTAGTACAGCGTCCGGACGTGCGCGAGCGGGACGAGCGCGTACAGGTTGTCGACGTAGAACGTGTGCTCGGGCAGCCGCAGGCCCGCGTCGCGCAGCACCTGGGTCCGGTACATGAGGGCGTGCATCATCATGTACTGCCGCTTGGCGAAGCGCCGGGTCTGCGACCACGTGAGCACGCGCCCGCGCGGCAGCGCGCCGCGGTACCGGACCGTCGTCTTGACGCGCTTGCCGACCTTCTCGTAGACGAAGTTGCTCACCAGCAGGTCGACCGGTGCCGCGCCGGGGCTCCCGGGGTCGACGAACCGGCGCACGAACCCGCGCAGCGTCGTGAGCACCTGTGCGAGCGCGGCGCGGTCCACCCAGTCGTCCGCGTCCACGACCTTGAGGTACTCCCCGCGCGCGTGGTCGAGCCCGGTGTTGATCGCCGAGCCGTGCCCGCCGTTGGCCTTGCGGAGCACGTGCACCTCGCCCGGGTGCCGGTCGGCGTAGCCCTGCGCGAGCGCCGCGGTGCCGTCGGTCGAGCCGTCGTCGACGACGAGCACCTCCACCTCGGGCCCGAACCCGACGAGCGAGTCGAGGGCGCGCGCCAGGTACGGCTCCGCGTTGTAGGCCGGGACGACGACGGTCAGGAGCGGGGTCACGATGCACGCACCTCTCCGGCGTGCTCCGCCTCCGGGGCGGCGGGCGCCTCGGGCACCTGCTTGAAGATGACCTTGAAGATCGGGAAGAACACCCAGAACGAGATCGCCGCGTTGATGATCATCGTCGTGAAGTCCGCGAGGGTCTCGCCGGCGGCGCCCAGGCCCCACGTGTCGATGAACAGCTCGTAGATCGGGGTCTTGTACAGGCCCTGCGCGGCAGCCGCCGCGATCGAGATGACGACGTACGCGATGGTGTACCAGAGCGCGGCCTTCGCGACCGACGAGTTGGACTTGAACGTGATGTTGCGCTGAGCGAAGAAGTTGATCACCTGCGCCACCAGCAAGGTGATCTGCACGGCGAGGAAGTATGCCAGCCCTCCGCCGCCGCCCGGGAGCGGGCCGGCGGCGTAGTCGAACACGTAGTACGCCGACCCGTCCGGGTTCGTCCCGATCGGCCACACCTGGAACGCCACGTCCACCAGGGCGGTCATGCCGAAGACCCACTTGATGAGGGGCATGAGCGCGAGCTGGAGCACGGTGATGCCGTTGCTCAGCACGAAGAACACGACGAACTGGGCGGTCCCGGGGCGCTTCTCGGAGAACAGGCGCCAGGCGTCGCGGAGGCGGGTGAACATGGGTCTTCCCTTCGAGCAGGTCAGGCGTCGCCGCGGAGGGTGCGGGCGGTACGACGGTCGGCACGGCGGTTGCGGACGAACCCGCGCAGGACGGCGCCGGTGCCGCGGAAGAAATGGCCGTTGACGATGTGGACGATGCCGTCGACCATCGCGGCGTCGACCAGGCCGCCGGTCATCTTCCCGATGGCCCGGAACGGCATGTTGAGCAGGAACAGGATGTTGAGGTCCGGCGTCCCCTTGCGGTCCGCGGCGTCGCGCCGCCAGGACAGGATCCGGAACGCGAGGCGGGCCAGCGGCGAGCGCGCGTCCGCCAGGCGCGACAGCGGGTCGTTCACGCCGAGCGGACCCGACCACGCCGCCGCCGGGACGGGACGGCCCAGGAGCGCCGCGAACTGGGCGTCCGACACGTCGTGGACGCGGCCGGTGCGGTACGGCTCCGGCAGGTCGTCCTCGGTGCGGGGCGGCACGGTGCCGGCGAGCTCGATCGTCGCGCCGAGCGGCAGGTCGTCCACGTGGGAGCCGACCAGCACCGACCACGCGCCCTGCTCGACCTGCCACGCACCGGTCGCCACGTCCCAGTGCCGGAACGCCGCGTCGCCCAGCGGGACGGTCACCGTGCGCGACTCGCCCGGCTCGAGCTCGACGCGCACGAACCCGGCGAGCGTCCGGACCGGGCGGTGGACCCCCGGCGTCTCGCGGCTCGCGTAGACCTGCACGACGTCGGCCCCGGCGGCCGGCCCGGTGTTCGTCACGGTCACCGTGACCGTCGCCGAGCCCGTCGCCGAGTCCGTCGTGGGTCCCGCGTCGACCACGAGGCCGGAGTGCGCGAACGTCGTGTACGACAGACCGAACCCGAACGGGAACGCCACGGGGACGTCGGCGCTCGTGTAGTACCGGTAGCCGACGTACAGGCCCTCGCGGTAGACCGCGGTGCGCCCGGTCGCGGGGAACGACCCTGCGGTCGGGGTGTCCGCGAGCCGCACGGGCAGCGTCTCCGCGAGCCGGCCCGAGGGGTTGACGACGCCCGTGAGCACGTCGAGGATCCCGCCGGCACCGGCCTGCCCGGAGAGGTAGCCGTGCACGAGAGCCCGGGCCGAGCCGAGCCACGGGGTGGAGATCGCCCCGCCGCCGGCCAGCACCACGACCGTGGCGGGGTTCGCCGCGGCCACGGCCTGGAGCACCTCGACCTGCGCCCGGTGCAGCGCGAGCGTCGAGCGGTCGAGCCCCTCTGACTCCGCGATCTCGTCGAGACCGAGGAAGAGCAGCACGACGTCCGCGCCCTGCGCCGCCGCGACCGCCTCGTCACGCAGTGCCGCGTCGGGCGTGCCGTCGCGGTGGAAGCCCGGCGCGAACGTCGTCAGGTCGAGGCCCGAGCCGCCGATCACGTCGAGCACGCTGTCGAGGCGGGGCGGGTTCACCGCGGACGAGCCGGAGCCCTGGTAGCGCGGGGTGCGCGCGAAGTCGCCGACGACCGCCACGCGCGTCCCGGCGGCGAGCGGCAGGATCGCGTCGTCGTTCTTGAGCAGCACCGCGGAGCGGGCCGCGACCTCGCGGGCGAGCGCGTGGTGCGCGTCGACGTCGACCGCCGGGGCGGTGCCCGGCTCGCGGGCGTCGGCGACGAGGCGCAGGACCTCGTCCGCGCGCGCGTCGAGGTCCGCCTCGTCGAGGCGGCCCGACCGCACCGCGTCCACGAGCTGGCGCGCCGAGTCGAGCCCGGCCGCCGGCATCTCGAGCGTCCCGCCCGCCGCGGCGGCGGCGACGACGTCGTTCGACCCGCCCCAGTCGGAGACGACCGCGCCGTCGAAGCCCCACTCCCGGCGCAGCACCTGCGTGAGGAGGAACGGGTCCTCGTGGGCGTAGACGCCGTTGACGAGGTTGTAGGAGGACATGACCGTCCGGGGCCGGCCCTCCGCGACGACGATCCCGAACGCCGTGAGGTAGACCTCCCGGAGCGTCCGCTCGTCGACCACGGAGTCCGAGACCATGCGGCGCAGCTCCTGGGAGTTCACCGCGAAGTGCTTGGGGCACGCCGCGACGCCGCGGGACTGGATCCCGCGCACGTACCCGGCGGCCATCCGGCCCGCGAGCAGCGGGTCCTCGGAGAAGTACTCGAAGTTGCGCCCGCCGAGCGGCGAGCGCTTGATGTTGAGGCCCGGGCCGAGCAGCACGTCCACGTCCTGCGCGGCCGCCTCGGCGCCGAGCGCGGCGCCCACGCGCTCGGCCAGGTCGACGTCCCACGTGTTCGCCACCGCGGCGGCCGTCGGGAAGCACGTGGCCTCCTGCGAGGCCGCGATGCCGAGGTGGTCGGCGGCGCCGAGCTGCTTGCGGACGCCGTGCGGACCGTCGGCCAGCCAGAGCGAGCGGACGCCGAGGCGCGGGACGTCGTGCGTCTCCCACACGGACTTCCCCGTCAGGAGCGCGGCCTTCTCCAGGAGGGTCAGGCTCGCGGTCGGGACGACGCCGGTCGTCGGGGTCGTCGTGCCCGGTTCCGAGGCCGTCTCGCCGGCCGCGGCGGTGGTCTCGCCGTGGAGCTGCACGGTGCTCTCCTTGCGTGGTCGTGGGTCGTGCGGGGTGGGTGCCCGAGCGGTCTCCGGGCATGCCGGGTCCGGCCGTCGGCGGCGTGCCTGCGACGACGCGGCTCGGGTCGTGCGGGTCTGGACGTGCGGTTCCGGGGACCCGGTGCCGGACGGCGGTCCGGGGTCCCGGCGTCGGGCCGGCGGTGGTGGGCGCCACCGGCCCGACGGCGCCGGGTGCCGGGTCTCCCGGGCGGTCGCCCGCCCGGGAGGCCCGGTGGCCACCGGCTACCGGGCGGCGGGGACCGCCGGCTCGGAGGTGGGCGCGGGGGCCGCGTCGGTCGCTCCCCGGTGCCGGCGGACCCGCCGGACCACGAGGAAGGTGCCGACCAGGACCAGCAGCCCGAGGAGGACCGACACGCCGATCTGGACGTACACCCAGGTGGGCGGCGTGTAGGTGACGGTCGCTCCCGGGGCGAGCCCGTTCATGGCGTTCGAGTTGGCCACCGTGAACAGGATGTTGTGGGTCGCGTTCCGGATGTCCGTGACCGCCTTCGCGGACGTCGTGTCACCGAACGACTTCGACGGCTGGAAGGTGAGCGTCAGGTCCGTCCCCCCGTCGATGCCTTCGTTGGGGTTCATGTACGGGTACAGGTTGAAGTCCGTGATCGCGAAGCCCTCGAAGCCCCACTCCCCGCGCAGGACGTCCGTCATGAGCGGCTTCGAGCCGCCCGTCCACGTCGCGCCGATCCGGTTGAACGAGCTCATGATGCCGAGCGCCCCGACCGTCGTCTCCTCGATCGTGCCCTCGTCGTCCGCGATGTACCGGACGTCCAGGGAGACGTCCTTGATCGCGAGCTCGAACGGCTTGAGGTAGATCTCACGGATCGTCTGCTCCGTCGCCCAGGTCGCGGGGCCGTTGTCGACGCGGTTCGTCTCCTGCTCGTTGAGCGCGAAGTGCTTGAGCATCGTGTAGACGCCCTTGCTCGCGGCGCCGTTCGACACGGCGGCGGCCATCCGGCCCGAGAGGAGCGGGTCCTCCGAGTAGTACTCGAAGTTGCGGCCGCCGAACGGCGAGCGGTGCAGGTTCACCGCCGGCGCGTACCAGCCGTTGAGGCCCTTCTGGAGCGCCTCCTCGCCGATCATCGTGCCCATCGCGGTGCCGAGGTCGACGTCCCACGTCTGCGCGATGAGGACCTCGGACGGGTAGGCGACACCGTTGATCGACGAGTTGATGAAGGACGAGAAGCCCGCCGGGCCGTCCGGCTCGACCGTCTGCGGCTTGGCGATCGAGGCGATCGCGGCCGTCTGGTAGGCGCCGTTGAGGAGCATGTCCGTCATGTCGCCGACCGTCAGGGAGTCGAGCAGCTCGTCCCACTGCGGGTCGTCCTTGGGCAGGCCGCGCAGGTCGACGAGCGTCAGGTCGGAGCGCTCGCCCGTCGTCGGCATCTCGCCGTCGAACGCGGCGGCCTCGGCGTCGTGGTCCCAGGCGGCGAAGCCCTCCTGGGTGGCCCCGTCGGCGACGGACTGCTCGGCCGTCGGGGCCTGCGGAAACGTGCCCGCGAAGTCGGCGCGGGACATCGGGACGACGGTGCCGGCGCCGCCGTCGGCGCTGAAGCGCGCCGAGACGTCGTCGAACCGGTTGGTCACCTCGGCGAGGTCCGTCGCGCGGTGGTTCTCGCCCGCGTACACGACGTCGGACGCGACCGGGTAGGTGATCGGCTCCGTGCCCGCCGCGACGGTGTGGGAGTCGGTGCGCAGGCTGATCGTGTAGTCGCCCGCCTCGAGGACGTACGCCTTCTCGCCCAGGTGGTCGTAGGACGCCATGTCCTCGACCGCGAGCTCCAGCGTCACGGTCTCGCTCGCGCCGGGCTCGATCACACCGGTCTTGGCGAAGTCGCCCAGGACGACCTCGGACTTCTCGATGCCGCCGGGCGTGTAGGGAGCGGTGTAGTAGAGCTCGACGACGTCGCGGCCCGCGACGGCGCCGGTGTTGGTGACCTCGACCGTGACCGCGACGGTCCCGTCGACGTCGCCCGCCTCCGTGCCCGTGATCGCCCAGGCGAAGTCGGTGTAGCTCAGGCCGTACCCGAACGGGTACACGACGGCGTCGTCGTAGTCGACGAAGCCTTCGGCCGCGGCGGTCTCGTAGTACCGGTACCCGACGTAGATGCCCTCGGTGTAGTCGACGAACGGGGCGTTGCTGGTGACGGTCGCGTTGGACGTCGCCTTCTCGACCGCCGAGACCGGGTAGGAGGCCTCGATGTTCGAGTAGAAGAAGCTGCCGAAGTTCGCGAACGTCGGGTCGGCGGTGAAGTCCGCGGCCCAGACGTCGGTCGTGCGGCCGGACGGGTTGACCTCGCCCGTGAGGATCGTGCCCAGGGCGTTGAAGCCCGTCGCGCCGGGCGAGCCGGCGAGCAGGATCGCGTCGACGTCGGGGTCGGCCTGGAGCTCGCCGAGCTCGAGGGTCGTGGACGCGTTGACGACCACGACGACCGTGTCGAAGCTCGCCTTCGCGAGCGCGATCAGGTCCTTCTCGTCCTTGTTGAGCTCGAGCTGGTGCTGCCCGGGCTCGGCGTCGTCGTCCCAGCCCGTCATGTCGCGCGTGAGGTCGCCGCCCTCGCCGCCGGGGCGGCCGATCGTGACGATCGCGGCGTCGCCGAACTCGGCGAACGTCCCGGACTGCGACTCGTAGTCGCCGACGGGCAGCTCGCCGATCGTGTAGCTCGACGCGTCGGGGTTGTCCATCTCGATGTGGCCCCGCGGGTTCTCGGCCGCGAACGCCTCGATCGTGGCGTAGACGTCACCGTTGACCGTGAGGCCCGCGTTCTCGAGGCCGCCGCGGACGGTCACCGCGGAGTTCGTGTCGACCGAGCCGGAGCCCGAGCCGCCGAACACCGGGTCGGCGGACGCGCGACCGAGCATGGTCACGCGGGCGTCCGCGGCGAGGGGCAGCGCGCCGGCCTCGTTCTTCGCGAGGACGATGCCTCCGGCCGCGATCTCCTCGACGAGCGCCTTGGCGGCCTCGTCGACCGACTCCTGGCTGTCGTGCTCCGCCGTGTAGTACGCGGTGTCCCAGCCCGAGGACTCCTCGGAGTTGGTGAACGTGTAGGTGCCGGACCCGAGCTGGGACGCGACCCACCCGCCCGCCACGTTGAGCGCGACGTTCGCGACGACGACGAGCACGGTCACCGTCGCGAGCACCGGTACCCAGATCCACAGGAACTTCTTGTTCGACATCGGCGTCCTGCCACCGTCGGCGTTCTTCGCCCTGGCGTTCACTGCATTCCTCCTCGAGTGCGGGCCCGTTCCTCAGGCTAGGAGCGGGGTACGGCGCCGCCCGCCGCGGCTGCACGATCGGTCGTTTCTGCGGCACGGACAGTCGTCGCCGTGCCCGACCGGTGCGCGGGATGGTGCCTCGTCCGTCCGGCGGTCCGGCCGGTCGGCGCGCCGGACGGGCGAGGCACGGGTGGCTACTCCCCGGCCGGGGTGATGGTGCCGTCCTGGTCGATCTGCCACGTCTCGCCGGTCGCGGCGGAGTCGGCCTCGATCGTGTACTCGCCGTCCTTGATGTCGACCGTGCCCTGGACGCGCGAGGCGGCGTCCGAGGGGACGAAGGGCACCACGAGGAGGCCGTACTTCACGGTCGGCTCCTTGACGTCGCTGGCGAGCATGATCTGCGCCCAGCTGTCGTCCTCCGCCAGCGCGTCGGCGACCGCCGTGCGCGCGTTCTCGAGGTCGGTCGCCACGTCGACGTCGGTCGACTGGCTCTCGGACGACGACGACCCGGCCGCGGAGTCGTCCCCGCTCCCGCACGCCGTCAGCCCGAAGGCCCCCGTGACGGCGACGAGCAGCCCGATCCCCGTGGTCAACGCCTTGTTCCGCTTCACTGTCCTGCTCCTTGGTTCGTTCGCGCCGCGGGCCCACCCCGCGGCCTGGTCGGGGCGCGCGGCGCCGGGCGGGCGCCGTCTGCCCCGGGCGGGCGGCCGCTCGTGCGACCGCCCGCCCGTGCGGTCCGTCAGTCCGTGATCGGTCCGCCGTAGCTCAGGCCGAAGCCGTAGTCGTAGGCGTTGCCCGCGGCGTCGGTGTAGGGCGTCATGTCCTTCGCGACGTCCTCCTGCTGCGCCTCGACCGTGTCCATGTCCTTCGGGAACTGGACGGGCAGGCGGCCCTGGGGCTCGTGGAGGCCGAGCACGACCTCGAGGAGCGCCTGGTCGCTCGTGCCGAAGCCGACGACGATCGCGTCGGACGCGGCCTCGAACTCGGCCGGCACGATCGGGTTGGTCGCCTTGAGGACGGTGACGACCGGGATGTCCTTGCCGGACGCCTCGACGGCCGCCACGGCACGCTCGAACGCGTCGAGGTCCGACTCGTTCGCGATCTTCGACGTGTTGCCGAAGTACGAGCGGTTCTGCCGCGTGCCGTCCGCGAGCAGGTCACCCGAGATCGACGTCTGGCGCACGTTCGCGCCGTCCGCGGTGTACGGGCGGTACTGCAGCGACAGCGGGTACCAGGTGTCGTTCTCGACGTCGTGCCCGATGTTCGAGAAGGTGCCGCCGTTGTCCGGGCTGTCCATGCCCACGAGCACGAGGTCCACGTCGGACAGGTCGGGAGCGGTGTAGCTCGTGACCTTGTCGTCCGCGTCCATGACGGCCTCGTCCGTGACGACCGTGCCGAAGTACTGCTCCGCCACCTCGAGGTCGATCCCGGCGCCCTCGGTGTACTCCCCCGGCCCGAACGAGCTCGCGAAGCCGGTGTTGAAGTTGCGTGGGATGTAGACGGTCTTGTCCTTCCACGCCTCGGCGTCCGCGGCGGTGACGGTCTCGCCGTCGTTCTTGAGCAGGACCACGGAGTCGAGCTGCGCCGCGTAGCCCGCGTCGACCTTGTCGTCGCTCGCGAGGATCTCCGTGGACTCGTCGAGGTCCAGGTACGCGTTCTCGTACAGGCCCGGGTTGAAGAACATCGTGAGGATGCGCGCGCCGGACTCGCGGAAGCGCGTGTCGGCGTCGACGTCGTTCGTGCCAGCCTCGAAGTCGGCCTGCCACAGCTCGTGGGCGGCGAGGACCGGCGCGACGTCGTTGTTGCCGCCGAACATGTCGTGGCCGGTCTTGAGGATCTCGTAGTGGCGCTGCTCCTTGGTGAGGTCCTCGGCGCCCCAGCCGGTCGCGATGACCGCGCCCTCGTCGTTCACCCCGGTCGTCACGCCCCAGTCGGTCACGACGACGCCCTGGTAGCCGTTCTCCTCGCGCAGCAGGTTCATGCGCGTGTCGTCGTACGCCGTGCCGACGCGCTCGCCGAACAGCGGCTCGCCCGCGCCGTCGAGCGCGATCGAGTACGCGGACATGACGGCCGCGGAGTCGAGCGACCCGAGGAACGCCTCGGTGTGCGCGTCGAAGTTGCCGCCCGGGTACACGCCGTACTTGCCGGCGTCGGTGTGGGCCTCACGGCCACCCTCGCCGGGCCCGTCGCCCGCCCAGTGCTTGATCATCGCGTTGACCGACTCGGGGCCCCAGCCCTCCTGGCCGGTCGTGCTCTGGTAGCCGTCGACGTAGGCGGCGGCGAGCTCGGTGTTCTGGTCGACGTCCTCGCCGAACGTGCCGCCGACGCGCAGCCAGCGGGGCTCGGTCGCGAGGTCGATCTGCGGGCTGAGGGCCGTCGTGATGCCGAGCGCGCGGTACTCCGCGGAGGACATCTCGGCGAAGTTGTCCATGTGCTCGACGTCGAACGTCGCGGCGAGACCCAGGTTCGACGGCCACCGCGAGATGTCCGCGCCCTCGGCGTTGTAGCCGCCCGACCCCGCGGTCGAGCGCGGGTCGGAGGCGAAGTTCACCGGGACGTACGGCTCGTCCGCGCTCGCGAGCGACTCGGCGTACGCCTGCATCTCGTTCGCCCACGTGACGGTCGCCTCGACGTCGCTCGGGCCTGCGTGCAGGACGTTGCGCAGGTGGGAGTCCGTCAGGTACTCCTTCTGCGCGTCGGTCAGGCCGTCCGCCTGCGAGCGCTCGTGCGAGCTGAACAGCATGAGGCCGGCGATCTGCTCGATCGTCAGCTCCTCGGACAGCGCCGCGGCGCGGTCCTGCGCGGTCTCGCGCCAGTCCTCCCAGGTGTCGAGCGACCCGTTCGCGTTCATGTCCTTGAACGCGTACTCCTGGCCGTCGACCTCCTCGGTCAGCAGCTCGACGGCGCTGTCGGCGCCGTACGAGAGCGTGGGGCCGTCACCCGGGTTGTCGACGACCACGAAGGTCGTGGTCCCGTCGGTGACCTCCCGCGTGGTGAACGCGTCCGCCGCGCTCTCCTCGTCCGGGGTGCCGGCCGTGCACCCCGCCGTGGCCACGAGGGCCAGGCCCGCGAGCGCCGCCGCTCCCCGGACGCGCGCCGCCCTGCCGTCGAGCGTTCCCGCCGTTGTCGTTGTCTTCATCGACCTTCCCTTGTCGTCTCCGCGCTCGTCGGCCACCGCGCCGTCCCCGCCGCCCCACCCGGGGTACGTGCGTGGCTGAGCGAGCTCTGCGAACCCGTCGAGGCCCGGGACGTCGTGGTCCTGAGCCGCGCCGCCACGCTATGGACGGAGCGGGCGGCCCGAGCGGCCCGGTGCACGAACCGTCGCTTTGCGTGCACGATCGGTCGGCGAGATCACGAGGTGGTCACGGCGCACGGACCGGAGGTCCCGTCGGATCGGGACCGGAAGACCTACGCCGTGGTCGTCGCCGACGCGGCCGACCGGTGGGCGCCGGCGGTGGGCGGCCGGTCCTGCGGCAGGGGGAGCAGCACGCGCAGCAGGAACCAGCGGTCCTCGGTGTTGACCGTCATGGAGCCGCCGTACTTCTCCGCGGTGTACCGGATGGACTTGAGCCCGTACCCGTGCCGGGTCCGGTCCGAGCGCCGCGTCACGATGTCCCCGCCCTCGGTGTGGAGCTCGCCGGAGAAGTAGTTCTCCACCGTCAGCAGCACGAACCGGTCGCGCGCGTAGACGGCGACCTTGATGATCCGCTGCTCCGGGTCGAGCACGGCCAAGACGCCGTCGATCGCGTTGTCCAGCGCGTTGCCGAACACGGCGGCGACGTCCATGGCGGACATGAAGTCGAGCAGGGCGCCGTCGACCACGCACGTGAGGTCGATGTCGCGCTCGGCGCACTCCTGGCTCTTCGTCGTGAGGATGACGTCGAGCACCCCGTTCCCGGTGTCCGCCTGCCGGGCGTGACCCGAGATGCTGGCCTCCAGGTCGTCCAGGTAGGACGCCCGCCGTCGCGGGTCGACCTCGGCGCGGATCACGCCGATCTGGTGCTTGAGGTCGTGGTACTTGCGGTGGACGATCTTCATGTTCCGCTTGGACTGGAGGTACTGCTCGTGCTGGCGGCGGAGCATCTCGTCGATGGCCCGGACCTCCGACCGTGCCTGGTGCTGGAGCCGCTGGCCCTGCTGCGCGTACAGGGCGACGAACCCGCACAGGTCGACGAGCGTGCGGATGTAGAAGATCTCCAGGCCGAGGCGCCCGCTGAACGGGGTGTTGGCGTTGAGGAAGCTGATGTTGCTCATGAAGAACGTGACGAGCGCGATCGCGACGGCCGACGCGAGCTCGCCGACCGTGACGTCGAGCTCCTGGTCGGGGCGGAAGTGCCGCGACTCGACGACGTACGCGACCCCGTAGCCGACCGCGTAGACGAGGACGAAGAACGCGACCTGCCACGCCGTCCCCGGCCGGCCCTCAGGCAGGAAGAAGAAGCAGTGGACCTGCCAGTGCAGCGCCGCCACGAGCTCGGCGAGCACGAGCGCGCGGGCCGCGAAGTACCCGGCGTCCCGCGCCGAGACGCGCGCCGCCGCGACGATGAACCCGTACATGCACGCGACGGCGGCCGCCATGCCCACGGTCCAGAGCTGCCGCGGGAGCAGGTCGGCGAGAGCCTGCACGCCGACCTGCGCGCCGAGCGCCGCGGCGGCGAGCAGCACGAGCTGCGGGCGGGGCAGGCGCGGTCGCCGCAGGAGCACGTAGACCAGGCACGCGAGCCACTCGGCGAGCCCGGTCAGCGCACGCGGGATGTCCGGCAGGGTCTCCAGGATCGAGGCCGCCAGGGTCATGCGCGCCGCTCCCCGAGGTAGTCGGTCAGCGCCGCGAGGAACGCCTTCTTGCGGGCCCGGCTGATCAGCAGGTCGTGCCCGCCGACCAGGAGCACGCTGCTGCCCTGGATGGCCAGCACGTGGCGCAGGTTCACGAGGTAGCCGCTGTTGCTCCGGAAGAAGTCCTTGCCCTCGAGCTGCGCCTCGAGCGCCTTGAGCGGCCCGACCACGGAGTGCCGCCCGTCGACGGTGTGCACCGTCGTGCGGTGCTTCGCGCTCTCGAGGAAGACGATGTCGTCGGTCGCCACGCGCGCGAGCCCGCCGTCGACGGCGAGCAGCAGGTAGTCGGCCGACCGGCGGCGAAGCCGCGCGACCGAGCGCTTGAGCTCCTGCGAGAACGCGAAGTACCGCAGCGGCTTGAGCATGTAGCTCAGGGCGTCGACCTCGTAGCCCTTGATCGCGTGCTGCGTCATGTTGGTGATGAAGATCAGCACGACGTCGGCGTCGATCTGCCGGATGCGATGGGCGGCGCTGAACCCGTCGAGGTTCGGCATCTCGACGTCGAGGAGCAGGATGTCGAAGTCGGGCCGGTACCCGGCGACGACCTGCTCGCCGTCGGTGAACATGGCGACCGCGAACTGCTCGTCGTGCTCGCGCTCGTACCGTCGCAGGTACTCCACGAGCAGCGCGCTGCTCGCGGGGTCGTCCTCCACGATGCCGATCCTGATCACGATGCCGTTCTCCAGGGACTACGCCCCCTGGGCGTGACCGCTTCGACCGGACACTGCCGTGTGCCGTCGCGGTCCCGCCCTGCGCCTACGTTTCCGTCGGGCCCGTCGTGACGTCGACGGGCCCCGGCCATTATGGGCTACGCGGCGCGAAAACAGGTCATGCGGTAGGGATCTGTGGTCAGCGGAGGTCGCGCACGTAGGCCGCGGCGCCGTCGTACGCGGCGATCCGGCGCTCGTAGTACGTCGCGATGATGAGCAGCAGCCCGCCCGCCGCGGCGAGCGTGAGCATCCACGGCCCCGCGGAGATGCGCGTGCCGAGCTGGGACACGAACACGACGAGGATCTCGACCGGCAGCACCGCGACGCCGAGCAGGAACGGCGCCGCGAGGTGCGTGCGCGTCCCGACGAGCACCGCGGCCAGCGCGAGCACGATGACCAGGACGGCGCGCCACGTGCGCGCGTCGGTGTACGTCGCGAGGACCGACGGGCCGAGCAGCGCGAGGAGGCCCGGGGCGAGCGTCCGCCACGACCCGGCGAACCCGACGGGCCACCCGGCGAGCGTCGGCGTCGTGCGCTCCGGAGCGCTGCTCGGGGCCGGGACGTCGTGGCTGCTCCCCGGGCCGGCCAGGGCACCGGGGTCGCCGCCCGCCGTGCCGGGCACCGCCGTCGTGCCGGCCGCGAGCGCGAGGTACCCCGCGACGAGCAGGCCCGCGCCGAGCGGGAGCGAGAAGACCTCGACGCGCAGCTCGCGCGGCCACCACGCGCCGATCGCGGCGACGAGCGCAAGCGACCACGTGAACCACGCGGGCGGGAGGTCGAGCCGGCCGCGGACCGCGCGCCGCACCCCGACGACGAGGAGCGCGAGCAGGGCCACCTCGACGAGCCAGACCGTCGCGATGACGCCCCACACCGGCCTGACGTTCGCGACGGTCCCCACCACCGCGAGGGTGGCGGCGGGCGCCACGGCCCAGCGCCGCGCGACGGCGGCGCCCCTGCCCCGCGGAGCCACCCCGGCCCCGACGAGGCCCGCGCCGAGCGCGACCCCGCCCGCGGCGAGCGCCCAGGCGAACCCGAGCGCGAACACCGCGCCGCCGCCCGACGCGTGCGCCACGTGGAGCGACTCGACGGTCCCGCCGGTCGCGGCGAGCACCCCGGTGCCCGCGAGCCGCAGGGCCGCAGCGCGGCTCCACGTGCCCTCTCCCGCCCCGCGACCCAGCAGGACCGCTGCGAGGACGGCCGCGGCCCCGGCCGCGACGAGGAGCGGCGCCCGCACGTCGCCGGCCCCGAGCGCCGCGCCCAGGGCGAGCACGGACGGCACGACGAGCAGCACCAGGCCCGCGCTCGCGAGCTCCCACCAGCGGCGCGACCGCCGGGCGAGCAGCCCTCCCGTGACGAGAGCCGCGAGCGCCGGCGGCGCGGTGTACGCCTCGACGAGGCCGACGTCCGCGGCCGCGAGGGCCGTCCACAGCGCGGCGGTCCCGAGCGCGGCGGCGAGCCACCACTCCGCGCGCCGGTCGCGGTCGCGCGCGGCGAGCCCCGCGCCCATGGCGAGCAGGAGCAGCACCGCGACCGCGACCGTGGGACCGGCCGCAGGACGCCCGAACGCGAGCCCGACGGCGATCGCCCCCGTGAGCGCGGCGCTCGCCTCGACCGCGACACGCCCGGCGGTCAGGTGGATCCGGGCCGTGACCGGGCGGGCCGCGGCGAGCGCCGTCGCCACGAGCAGCGCGACGACCGGCAGCACGACGGGCGAGCCGCTGCCCGGCAGGACGAGGGCGCCCGCGCTCACGACGGCGACGGCCGCCGTCGGCAGGACGAGGGCGGCGGCGAGCACGCGCAGCGCGGTGACCGACCCGGGGCGTCGCGAGCCGACGAGCACGACCTCGAGCGCGAGCATCGCGACGCACGCGGCGACGGACCACCAGCTGCGCTCGTCGACGACCGTGAGGACGCCGAGCCCGAACGGCAGCGCGGTCACGCCGAGCACGGCCCACCACGAGTCACGGTCGACACGCGGGACCAGCGTCACCGCGAGCGCGGCGAGCGAGGCGACCCCGGAGACCGCGCACAGCACCGCGACGGTCCCGGCACCGCTCCACGCGAGGGTGACGCCGAGCACGAGGAGCACGTACCCGTACGCGGTGCCGACGAGCGGCGCGTGCAGGCCCCGCGGGGCCGCCGCGCGCGCCGCGAGCAGGAGGGCCCCGACGACCACCGCCCCGGCCGTCGCGGTCGGGCGCGTGACCCAGGACCCGGCCACGAGGAGCACGACCGCGGCGATCGCGCCCGCGACGGCGGCCGCGCGCCAGACGCGCGCCTCGGCCCGTCCGACGGGGACGACGCCGCGCCGCACCGCCGTGCGCGGGCCGGGGAGCCGCCGGGAGGCCGGGCGCAGGGCCCGACCGATCCCGCGCCGGACCACCCGGACGAGTGCGCCGGGCGCGGTGCCGCTCCCGGGCGCACCGGTCGCGACGGGGCGGGCGGTCGCGACGACCAGCAGCGCGGCGAGCAGGGCGAGCAGCGCGAGGGAGGTGACGCCCGCGAGCCGCGGGTCCAGCACGAGCGCGACGACGAGCGCGAGCAGCACCCACGGTCCGAGCGCGCGCCCGGTCCGCACGACAGGGGCGGCCCCGAGCCGTCGCGCACCGGCGAGGCGGGGGAAGGGCACGGGAACCGGCGTGCGCAGCGAGAGCCGGGCGGCGACGAGGAGGACGAGCAGGGCGGACAGGAGGCCGACGATCGTCGCGTCGAGCAGCGCGGCGCCGGCGGTACCACCCCGGACGCCCTCGCCCCACAGCCCCGCGGAGAGGACGCCGACGCCGAGCGGCGCGTCGTCGAGCGTCACGGCGGTCCCGGCGGTGCCGGTCACGAGGACCTCGGCCGCACGCACTCCCGCGACGGCCAGCGCGGGCCCGGCCCCGACGAGGGCGACGACCGCGCCGCCGAGGAGGGCGTCCGACCGGCCGACGGCGGGGACCGCGGAGCCGAGCACCCCGGACACGAGGCGCGGCGAGGTGAGCACCAGGACGAGGAGCCACGTGACGGCGGCGAGCGCGGGGACCAGGCCCAGCCAGGCGACGTCACCCCCGGTCCCGAGCAGCGCTCCCCCGAGGACCGCCGACGCACCGCCGACCGCGTACCAGCGCCGCTCGCGGGTCGCGACGCGCAGGAGCGTGGCCGCGAGCGCCGCGCCGGTGGCGACGAGGGCGGCCCCTGTGCCGGTCGGGAGGCCGGGCGGGGCGGCGACCGTGAGCCCGACGACCACGGCGAGGGGCACCGCGACCGTGCGCACGACGCCGAGCAGCACCTGCTCGCCCCGCAGGGCGCTGCCGACCCGCGCACCGGAGCGCGCCGCCACGGGCGCCGCGAGTGCCGTCAGGCACGCCGTCGCGAGGAGGGCGACCGCCCAGCCCCAGGACGCCCCCGCGGCGGGCGCCGCGACGAGCGGGACGAGCGGCCCGAGCACGACGGCGCTCGTCACCCAGGCCCGGACCCGCGCCCGGTCCCCGACCACGCCGAGGCCCGCGACGACCGCGGCGAGCAGCGACGCGCGCGCCGCCGCGGTGCCCACCGGGTCGAGCCCCCACGCGCTGAGCGCGAGCTCGACGTCCACGACCGCGAGCACGACGGCGAGCGCCGCGACCGCCTCGGCGGACGAGCGCAGGCCGCGCGACCGCAGGAGCACCGCGGCCCCGACCGTGAGCACCGTGACGACCCCGGTCACGAGGGCGCGCAGCGCGAGGTCGTCGGCGAAGGTGAAGAAGACGAAGACCACCGCAGCGACGGCGAGGAGCCCTGCCCCCGCCCCGGCGAGGACCGGCTGGAGGCCCACGGAGCGCGACGGCGCCGCGCCCGGCACGACGACCCCGCGCGACCCCGCGGGTGCCGGCGGGACCTGCCCGACCGTCCTGGGCGACCCGGGCGACCCGGGCGTCGAGGGACGGACGGGCACCGGACGGGGTGGCCCGAGCGCGGGCACGGTCCCGGCCCCCGCGACGGCGGGCGGGCGCGGGCCCGCCTGCCCGCGGCCGGTCGCGTCGAGCGGGCGCATCGCGCGCGGCGGGCCGGCGGCGGGGACCGCGCGCGCACCGGGCGGCGTCGCGGCGGCCGCGCGGGCCGCCCAGGCGGCGGCCTCGGGCTGGCTCGCGCGCAGGGCGTCGAGCGCGACCTGGCGGCGCGAGAGCGCGTCGGCCGCGTCGCTCGACGCCGCGGCGACCTCGAACGCGAGCGGGCCGGTGAGGTCGAGCAGGCACCGGTCGCAGCGCGACGACCGCAGCGTCGCGGCGCACGCGGGGCAGGAACGCGTCTCGGGCAGCCGCGCCAGCGCGACGTCGACCCACGGCTCTCTCATGACGGACATCCTGGCGAACCTGTGAGGCTCCTGGGGACGCGTCCACAGGGGGTCGCGTGGCGGTCCGGTGAAGGGTCCCGGCGGGCGCGGTCCCGTGGCGTCGTCCGGTCGTCAGCCGCCGAGGCCGACGACGAGCGCGCGCGTGAGCGGCGCGTCCACGCCTGCGCGGTCCGCGGCCCGGACGATCGCGCCGCCGATGGCGTCCACCTCGAGCGGGCGCCCGGCCTCGGCGTCGCGCAGCATCGACGACTTCGCCTCCCGCGCGAACCGGTCGTAGAACGCGAGCGTGCGCGCGGGGTCCGACGGCGCCCCGCTCGCCGCCGCGACCGCCGCGACCTCCCGCACGAGCGCCTCGAGCTCGGCGCGGTGCGTGGTCCGCACCTCGCCGATCGGGGCGCGGTGCGTCGTCGTGAGCAGGGCGAACGGCGCGAGGAAGCCGAGCTTGGCCCACATCAGCGCCGTCTCGTCGGGGTGGACCGTGGTCGAGATCCCGGCCCCGTCCAGGAGCGTCCGCACGGCCTCCACCCGCTCGGGAGGGACGCCGCCGGGCGCGAGGTCGACGTCGGTGAACGCGCTCGTGTGCTCGATCTCGCCCGGAGCGACGCGCGTCGACTCGACGCGGATCGTCGCGGGGAGCACGCGCTCGGTCCCGTACCGCGCGCGCAGCACGTCGAGGTGGTCGAGGCCGTTGAGGAACGGGACGACGACGCCGTCGCCGAGCGCCTCGGGCGGGACGCGGTCGAGCGCCTCGTCGAGCGCCGTCTGCTTGACCGCCACGAGGACGACGTCGACCGGCTCGTCGAGCCGCGTGGCCGCCCGCGCGGGGACGTGGACCTCGCCCACCTGGCGGCTGCGCACGTGCACCCCGTGCTCGGTCAGCGCCGCCGCCGTCGCCTCCCCCGCGAGGAACGTCACGTCGGCCCCGGACCGTGCGAGCAGCGCGCCGACCAGCCCGCCGACCCCGCCCGGCCCCAGCACCGCTGCCCCTCGGCGGCCCCGGCCGCTCGTCGTCTCCGTCACCGTCGTCCTCCCGTCGTTCGGGTCGTCCCGTCCGGACGGACGGGGACGCCCCGTCGTCACGCTGCGGGGACCTCGACCCTACCCACGGGGACGGACGCCACCGACGCGGTGCCGGGCACGGTGAGCGCCGCGATGGCCGTCGTGACCGGGATCGCGAGGACGAGGCCGATCGAGCCGACGAGCGTGCGCACGACCTCCTCCGCGATCTCGCCCGAGGTGAGGCTCGTGGCGAGGTTCTGGTCGGACAGGTAGACCGCCATGAGCAGCGGCAGCGCGGCTCCGACGTAGGCGAACGCGATCGTGTAGACGGTCGAGGCGATGTGGTCGCGCCCGATGCGCATCGCGCGCGCGAACAGCTCGCGCCGGGTCGCGAGCGGCGCGACCGCCCGCAGCTCCCACACGGCCGAGGCCTGGGTGATGGTCACGTCGTTGAGCACGCCCATGCCCGCGAGCACGATCCCGCACAGCACGACGCCCTGGATGTCGAGCGAGGGCGCGTACTGCGGGATCCACAGGGACTCCTCCGAGGTGAGCCCCGTGATGTTCGACGCGCCCGATCCCCACCAGCCCAGCAGCGCCGTGATCGCGAGCCCGACGAGCGTGCCGAGCAGCGCCGTCGACGTGCGCGCGGTGAAGCCGTGCGCGACGTACAGCACGACGAACATGACGAGCGACGACGTCACGAGCGCGACGCCCAGCGCGTTCTGCCCCGTGAGCAGCGCGGGCAGCGTGAACCACGTGATGACGACGAACGCGCCCGCGAGCCCGGCGAGCGCGGCGAGGCCGCGCCAGCGCGCGACTGCGAGCACGACGACGGCGTACGCGATCGCGAGGACCCCTATGGGCAACCCGCGCTCGAAGTCCATGAACACGTACGGGCTCACGCCCGCCCCGGCCGCCTCGGCGATGTAGAGGACGCGGAGCCGGTCGCCCTCGTCGAACCCGTAGGCGACGTACTCGGGCGGGGCGTTGACCGTGATCGCGTCGCCGCCCACGTCCTCGCCGCCCGCGCGCGACCCCGCGTCGAGGCGGGCGGGCACCTCGTCCGTCTCGGGGTCGATCGGCCCGGTGACGGTGGCGCGCAGGACCGTGCTCCCCTCGGCCGCGACGGGGATGCGGTCCGGCACGACGGCCGACGCCGGCCACAGCGCGACCAGCCCGGCGAGCGTCGCGAGCAGGGCGGGGACGAGGAGCGCCGCGAGCGTGAGGCGCACGCGCCGCGTCGCCGGGGCCGCCGGGCCGTGCGTGTGGCCGTGCCCGGGCAGGTCGGCGCGCGACCGCCCGGGCTGCGCGCGGCGCTCCCGGCGGCCGGGGACGGGGCCGGACGTCAGGTCGGGGCTCGGCTCGCTCACCCGAGGATGCTGCCACGGCGGGCCGACGGCGCGTGGTGGCACGCGCCGTCGGGCAGTTACGGGGTGAGGCGGTGGAGGTCCCGCGGGAAGAGCGCGACCTCACGGACGTTGGGCGCCTCCACGAGGCGGGCGACCCAGCGCTCGAGGCCGATGGCGAAGCCGCCGTGCGGGGGCATCCCGTGGGCGAACGCCTCGAGGTAGGTCTCGTACGGCTCTGCCGTCTCGCCCCGCGCCTCCAGCGCGGTGACGTAGTCCTGGTAGCGGTGCAGCCGCTGCCCGCCCGTCACCAGCTCCAGGCCGCGGAAGAGCAGGTCGAAGCTGTTGCTCCAGCGGGGGTCGTCGGGTTGCGGGTGCGTGTAGAAGGGCCGCTTCCGCATCGGGTAGCCCTCGACCGCGAGGAAGTCGGAGCCGTGGGTCGACCTCGCCCACTCGCCGAGTGCCCGCTCGTGCTCGGGGGCGAGGTCCGCCTCGTCGTCCGCCGCACCCACGAGGGCGAGCGCGTCACGGAAGTGGATCACGGGGATCTCGGACGGCACGACCGGCAGCGCCGGCCCGAGCCGCTCGACGGCGTCGCCCGCCCCGTCCCGGAGCGCCCCGACCATGCCGGCGAGCACGTCGCGCAGCACCGCCAGGACGTCCCGGTGGTCGTGCACGAAGCCGAGCTCGACGTCCAGGGAGACGTACTGCGCGAGGTGGCGTGCCGTGTCGTGGGGCTCCGCCCGGAAGACCGGCCCGACCTCGTACACGCGCTCGAACACGCCGACCAGCTGCTGCTTGAAGAACTGCGGGCTCTGGGCGAGGTAGGCGGTGCGACCGAAGTAGTCGACGGGGAACACGCTCGCGCCGGACTCGGTGGCGGACGCGACGAGCTTGGGGGTCTGGATCTCGGTGAAGCCCGCGGCGTCGAGCGTGGCACGGAACCCGCGCAGACTCGCGGCAGCGAGCTCCCAGCGGGCCCGCCGGGCCGGGTGCCGCCACGTCACGGCAGCGTGGTCCAGGAGCGTGGGCAGCGCGACGTCGAGGTCGGGGCGCCACAGCTCGACCGGCGGGCGGGTCGCGGGCGCGCCGAGCAGCGAGATCGTCGGCGCGGTGATCTCGACGCCGCCCGGTGCCTGCGCGTTCGCGGTGGCCGTGCCCGTGACCTGGACGGCGGTCTCCTCCGGCGGCAGTCCCTCCGCGGGCACCTCGTGCGGACGCAGGACGACCTGGGCGAGTCCCGTGCGGTCGCGCAGGACCAGGAAGGACACCGTCGCCAGCTCGCGGCGACGGTGCACGTGCCCGCTCAGGGTCACCACGCGTCCGGGTGGTGCGGCGGCGACGTCGGCGGCCAGGGTGCGAGCGGGGGCGGACGGGGCGGGTGGTCTCATGACTCCTCCAGGGAAGGGCTGGCCCTGGAGGTGCGGGCGGGGGCTAGGTCGCGGTGCCACCACACCTTCGTCGACGTCTCGTCGACCTCTCGTCGGTACGCCGTCACGCGCGGGGAGCCGCCGCCGGTGTCGCCACCGGCCGAGGGTCGTCACGCCTCGCAGCCACCGCGAGCGACGATACCGACCGACCCGCGCGCCGACCACCGCATTGCGGTGGCCGGCGACCAGGGGTCACTCGGGCGGCGTCACGTAGCCGCGGCGCACGCCCGCGACGAGCCGGCGCGGGAGGGTGACCTCGCGCCCGTCGACGGAGACGGTCACGAGCTCGGGCACCTGTGCCTTCCACTGCGAGCGGCGGGCACGGGTGTTGGAGCGGGAGAGCTTGCGCTTGGGCACGGCCATGGGACGTCCTTCCGGTGGGTGGTGCGCCCAGCCTAGCGACTCATGAGAACGATTCTCAAGACGGTCGGTGGGGCGGCTCCGGACGGCGGTAGCATCCCGAGGGCCGTCCGCCCGTCCGGCGGCGACACAGCGGTCACACCCCCGTCACAGCACGCCACCGAACGCAACGAGGAGCCATCATGGCCACGGTCGACTACTTCCTGTCCGGAGACCCCGAGGTCGCCAAGCAGCACCTGCACGCCGCGCTCCAGGAGCAGGGCTTCACCGTCACGACGCGCCCGACGGGCCAGTGGGCCGCCGAGCGCGGGAGCAAGCAGAAGACGTTCTGGCTCGGCGCGTTCGCCGGCAAGGCGCAGCACCTCGTGTTCACGGTCGACTTCATGCTCCACGGCGACCAGCTCGTCGCGCGCATCGACCGCCCGACCGGGCACGGCGCCATGGCCGGCGCGGTCGGCGTCGCGCGCTCGAACAAGGCGTTCTCCGAGGTCGACCAGGCGATCGGCACGCGCCTGACCCAGCACGGCATCCTCGCGAACGTCGTGCACGCCTGACCGCGAGCGACGCCGCGCACGACGAAGGCCCGGAGCCCCTCGCGGGGTTCCGGGCCTTCGTGCGCGCTGACCGGACCGGCAGCGGCCGGTCAGCGAGACGTCACTTGGCGACGGCCTTCTTGAGCAGGCTGCCGGCGCTGATCTTCACGCCGAAGCCGGCCGGGATCGAGATCTCCTCGCCCGTACGGGGGTTGCGGCCCGTGCGGGCGGCACGCTCGACGCGCTCGACGGACAGGAGGCCCGTGACCTTGACGGCCTCGCCCTTGCCCAGCGACTCGACGAGCACCTCCTGGAAGGCGTTGAGAGCCTTCTCGGCGTCCGCCTTCGACAGGTCGGCCTTGCTGGCGATGGCCGAGACGAGCTCGGACTTGTTGAGCGACATGCGAATCCCTTCTTCGGTTCACGACGCGCGGTGGTCACCACCCGTCGTCACGGTCTCAGTGTGCCAGCCGCGAGGCCGTGCACCGGGGACAACACTAGGGAACACGCGGAGTTTCGCGCGACTTCTCGCGGCCTCCGGGCGTCGCGTGTCTGCGCTCAGCCCTCCTCGTGCTCGTGGTCGTGGCCCTCGTGACCGTCCTCGGCGGGCTCGTCGTGGGCGTGCTCGCCCTCCTCGTGGGCGTGCTCGTGGTCGTCGTGCGCGCCGGCCGCGACCGGCTTCCCGGTGACGCCGGCGAGCTCGTTGGGGACGACGTCGAGCTCCGCGCTCTTCCACACCTCGCCGCCGACGTAGTCGACCGCGTGGATCGCGCGGCCGGCCGGGTCGGTGACGTACGCGATGCCGTCCTGGACGAGCAGCGCGGGCCGCGGCTCCTGCCACTCCTCG
This sequence comes from Cellulosimicrobium sp. E-16, assembly GCF_049913115.1. Classification (NCBI taxonomy): domain Bacteria; kingdom Bacillati; phylum Actinomycetota; class Actinomycetes; order Micrococcales; family Promicromonosporaceae; genus Cellulosimicrobium; species Cellulosimicrobium sp. E-16. Next base: position 337,275 of record NZ_CP183974.1, on the reverse strand, counting down.
GGCTCCTCCCACGCGTCGACGACCGGGATGGAGCGCACGACCGCGCCCGCCTCCGGGTCGATGACGTGCAGCGACCCGTCCGTGCCGAGCACGAGCGCCTCGCCCGCGTCACCGCGGCCGAGCGAGCGGAACGTGTAGCTCGCGGGCAGGTCGACCAGGCGCAGGCTCGCGTCGCGCGTGTCGATGAGCGAGACGCGGGTCGGCCGCTCCAGCTCGGCGTCGGGGTCGGACTTGTAGTCGCCCAGGACGAACGGCGACGCCTCGCTGCCCGCCTGGTTGCCGATACGCCCGTAGGCGTCCGGGGCCGCGACCTTGCTGATCGCGCCGGCTGAGACGACGACCGCGCCGTCCTCGCAGCCGATGACGACGGCCTCGCCCGCGGCGACGGCCTCGCCGTGCACGCCGGGGCACTGGTCGGTCGTCGCGACCTCGGCGCCCGCGGCGTCGAGCAGGCGGACCCCCGTGCGGGCGTCCTCGGTGCCCTCGGAGACGACGAGCGAGCCGTCGGACAGCTCGACCGCGACGCCGTGGTGCGCCTCGGGGGTCGTCAGGGTGCGCGCGTCGTCGAGGCCGTGCGGGTCGGCCACCGCGGCGGAGTCGATCACGGTGATCTCGCCCGTGCCGTCGTCGAAGAGCGCCGTGCGCCCCTCGTGCACGACGACGTGGCCCGGCTTCTCCGCCGCGTAGGTCACGTCCGTGAGGATCGGGTCCGCGGTGTAGTAGTGGTCGTGGTCGCCGTGCGGCTCGGCCCACGTGCCGGCGTCGAGCACCTGGAACCCGCCGGACGTGGAGACCAGCAGGTGGCGCCCGTCGCCCGCGGGGTTGAGGCGGTTGAAGCCGGCGAGCTCGAGGTCGTCGACGACCTCGAGCGTCGTCGCGTCGAGAACCTGGATGCCGCCGTCGTACGTGATCGCGAGGCGCGGCGTGAGCGCGGCCGCCTCGCTCACGTCGGAGGTGGCCGACGGCGCGGGCTCGGTCGCGTCGCCCTGCTCGCCCTCGGAGCCCGCCCCCTGCGCGCACGCCGCGACGAGCGTGAGCGGGAGGGCGAGGCCGAGCGCGAGGGCGAGCGGGCGCCGTCGGGCCCGCGCCCCGGGAAGGGCGTCACCGGAGTGGGGACTCGCCCCGGCGGGATCGGCGTGGGCGTCGGTCGGGTCGGGTGCGGTGTGGTGCATGCGTGGTCGGCCGCCCGGGGTCCGGGCGGCCGCTCCTCTCCGGTGGTGGTGGTGCGCGGGTCAGCCCTGACGGGCCTTCCAGCGCGGGTTGGCCTTGTTGAGGACGAAGGTCTTGCCGTGCCGGCGCACGACCTTCGCCCCGGGCTTGTCCTTGAGCGAGCGGAGCGAGGCGCGGACCTTCATCGCGCTCCCCCGCCCTGGACGCCGCGGACGCCGTAGCGCTGGCGGAACTTCTCGACGCGGCCGGCGGTGTCCACGACGCGCTGCGTGCCCGTGTAGAACGGGTGGCTCGCGCTCGAGATCTCGACGTCGACGACCGGGTAGGTGTTCCCGTCCGTCCACGTCACGGTCTCGCGCGGGACGCCCGGGCCCTGCGGGTGGTCGCCCGCGAGGGTCGAGCGGGTCAGGAACGAGAAGTCGGCGGACTTGTCGCGGTAGACGACGGGCCCGTAGACGGGGTGGATGTCCTTCTTCATAGTGGTCTCCTTGCTGGGCCAGTGACAGGCCGGGGCCGGCCGCCGCTCGAGGCGGCGGCGGTCACCAGCTCGACTTCGTGACTCCGGGCAGCTCGCCGCGGTGCGCCTGCTGGCGCAGGCGGACGCGGGAGAGCCCGAACTTCCTCAGGTAGCCGCGCGGGCGGCCGTCGACGACGTCGCGGTTCCGCACCCGCGTGGCGCTCGCGTCGCGGGGCTGGCGCTGGAGCTCGCGCACCGCGGCCGCCCTCTCCTCGGACGAGGACGACGGCGATGCGACGACGCGCTTGAGCTCCGCGCGGCGCTCGGCGTGGCGGGCGACGACCTCGACGCGCTGGTCGTTGCGCGCGAGCTTGGACCGCTTCGCCATCAGCGCTCCTCGCGGAAGTCGACGTGGCGGCGGACGACGGGGTCGAACTTGCGCAGGACCATGCGGTCGGGGTCGTTGCGGCGGTTCTTGCGGGTCACGTAGGTGAACCCGGTGCCGGCGGTGGACCGGAGCTTGATCACGGGACGGAGGTCGGTGCGGGTAGCCATCAGAGCTTCTCCCCTCGGGCGAGGATCCGCGCCACGACGGCGTCGATCCCCTGTCGGTCGATGGTCTTGATGCCCCGGGCGCTGACGCGCAGGGTCACGTGGCGACCCAGCGACGGCACCCAGTAGCGCTTCTTCTGGATGTTCGGGTCGAAGCGACGCTTGGTCCGCACGTGGGAGTGCGAGATCGCGTGGCCGAACCCGGGAGCGGTGCCGAGCACCTGGCAGACGGCGGACATGGCAGTTCCTCTCGGGGTCGGGTGGGGCGACGGGAGACGACACTAGATAGTGAGAATCATTCCCGTCAAGACGCTATGCTGACCCGCTGTCGAGAACAGTTCTCAGGAGCAGGTTGTTCCCGGTGCCGACCGCGAGGTCGCGCGGGACGCCCCAGACCACGGATAGGAGCGCTTCATGCCCTTCTCGTCACCCTCCCCGTCGGGGGCCTCGCCCGACGACGCGCACGACCTGTCCGACGCCGGGGACCTGCGCGTCGCGCTGAGCGTCCTCGCGACGATCGACCCCGTGCTGCGCGACAGCGCGGTGTTCGGGCTCGTCGTCGGGGCGCCGCGCGTCGTCGCGCTCCGGCACGACATCCGGGCGAGCGAAGGCGCGCTGCGCCGGGTCGTCGTCGATGCGACCGGGGTCGTCGAGGACGAGGTGGTCCCGCTCGAGCACGCGTGCCTGTCGTGCGCGGTGCGCGAGGACGCCGTCCCCACGCTGCGGCGGCTCGCCGCCGACGGCCGGTGGGACCACGTGGTCCTCGCGCTGCCCGTCGCCGCCGAGTCGCTGCCCGTCGTCCGGGCTCTCGCCGCGCAGGCCACGCCCGGCAACGAGCTCGAGCGCCTCCGCCTCGCGACCGTGCTCGCCGTCGCCGACGTCGACACGCTCGAGCACGACCTGCTCGACGACGACCTCGTCACCGAGCGCGGCGTCGGGCTCACCGAGGACGACCAGCGCGCGGTCGGCGAGGTCCTGGCCGCCCAGCTCGAGCACGCCGACCTCGTCGTGACGACCGGGGACCTCGCGGCCGCGGCCACCGGCTCCGGGCTCGTCGACCGGCTCCGCGGCGCCGGCTCCCGGCGCGTCGACGGGCTCCACGCGCTCGCGGCCGACGACCTCGCGCGGCACACCCACGACCCTGCCGCCGGCGAGCGCCGCGCCCACCCGCTCGGCGTGCGGGGCCCGCTGCCCCGGCACGAGAAGCCGGCCGACGACCGGAGCTGGACGATCGAGCTGTGGTCTGCCCGGCCCTTCGATCCCGAGCGCCTGCTGCGCCGCATCGAGGACCTCGGCACCGGCCGGGTCCGGTCGCGCGGGGTGTTCCACGTCGCCAACCGCCCGGACTCGCTGTGCGCGTGGGACGGAGCGGGCGGTCAGCTCTGCATCGGCACGCTCGGCACGTGGGACGACGCGACGACCGCCGAGGGTCGACCGGTCGACCCGCACACGCGGGTCGTCATCGTCGGGGCGACGGACGCGGACGGCGAGGAGGGCGACGGCGGTCGCCGCCGGCTCCTCGACGCGTTCCGCGACGTGCTCGCGACGCCCGACGAGCTCGCCGACGGCGGCCTGCGCTGGCTCGGCCGCACCGACGTCCTCGCGCCCTGGCTCGGCGCGCGCACCGACGCGGTGTGACGACGGGCCCTCGGGCACGCGGCCGCGGACGGGAGACCGTCGGCGACACCGCTTCCCCGCTCGGCTCAGCGGCCACCTGCCACGCGCAGCGTCTCTCCGGTGACGTACGACGCGTCGTCCGAGAGCAGGAAGGCCACGGCAGCGGCGACCTCCTCGGGCGAGCCCACGCGCCCCCACGGGTGCGCCGCCGCGGCGCGCCGCGACCGGTCGCCGTCGCCGGCGTCGGCGTGGATAGCGGTCTCGATCAGGCCGGGCGCCACCCCCACGACCCGGATCCCCTCCCCGAGGACCTCGTGCGCGAGGCCCTTCGTCAAGGCGTCGACGCCGGCCTTCGCCGCCGCGTAGTGCACGTACTCGCCGGGCGATCCGAGCGTCGCCGCCGCGGACGAGACGTTGAGGAGCACGCCGCCCTGCCCGCCCCGCGCGGTGCTCATCGCCCGCACCGCCGCCCGCGCCACGAGGACGGCGGCGGTGAGGTTGAGGTCGACGACCCGGCGCACGACGTCGGCCGGCGTGTCCGCGAGCGTGCCGATGTGGAGCGTCGCGCCGGCGTTGTTGACGACTCCCGTGAGGGTGCCGAGCCCAGCGGCTGCGGCGAAGGTCTCCTCGACGCCACGCTCGGTGGTGAGGTCGGCGCGGACCACGGCGCACCGCACCCCGCGCGCGGCCACCGTGGCGCGCGTCTCCGCGGCCGCGGCGTCGTCCCGGGCGTAGCCGAGCAGGAGGTCGTGCCCGGCGGCGGCGAGCCGGAGGGCCACGGCCGCCCCGATGCCACGGGTCCCGCCCGTGACGAGCGTCAGTCGAGAGATCATGGCGTCACGCTATGACGCAGGACGACCGCAGCTCGACGAGCGAGTCGCCCGGGCCCTCACCCGACCACGCGGCGGACCAGCTCGTCGACGCGACGCCCGTAGTTCCCGGCGGAGAACCTGCCCGCGCGCTGCAGCGTCGCGACCCCGTGCATCGCGCCCCAGACGACCTCGGCAGCCGTCCCCACGTCCGACGGCGGCCGGTCGAGCGCGAGGAGAGCGTCGGCGATCGCGTCGAACCCCTCGCGCATCGCGCGCGGCGTCTCGTCCGAGGCGAAGGCCGCCCCGATCGGCAGGTGGAACATCGCCTCGTACGTCGCCGGGTGGCGCGCGGCGAAGTCGAGGTAGGCCACGACCAGCGCGCGGACCCGGTCCTCGCCGCTCGCGCCCTCGCCGGGCTGCGGACGGGCCGCGGACAGCGCGGCGGCGAGCTCCTCGAAGCCGAGCAGCGCCACGGCCGTGACGATCTGGGACCTGCCCTCCGGGAAGTGCCCGTAGAGGACGGGCTGGCTGTACCCGATCGCGTCCGCGAGCCGGCGCGTGGTGACGGCCTCCCATCCCTGCTCCTCGGCGAGCACGCGCGCCGCCGCGACGATCTGCGCCTCCCGCTCCTCGAGGAGCCGTGCCTTGCGCGCTGCTGCCGGTGTGCTCATGCCACGATTCTAGCGCCGCTAGATTGTCTGTGCTAGTTTTCCTAGCGTTGCTAGATTCCCTGGATCGAAGGAGCAGGACATGCAGTGGTTGCCGATCGTCGCCGTGGTCGTCCTGGGCGTGATGGTGGGGGTCGAGGTGTCGGTCGCGTTCGTCGTGAACCCGATCGTCGACCGGCTGCCGGGGAACGCCGGCCTGCTCGCCCGGGCCGACGGCGGGCGGATGCTCGGGCGCGCGATGCCGTTCTGGTACTTCGGGTCGCTCGCACTCACCGCGGCGACGGCCCTCGTGCTGCCGGTCGGCGCATGGGCGGCCTGGACCGCAGCCGCCCTCCTGGCGCTGAGCGTCGTCCTGTCGGTCGCCGTGCTCGTCCCCATCAACAACCGCGGCAAGACGTGGACCCCCGAGACCGCACCCGCCGACTGGCGCGAGCAGGCTCATCGCTGGGACCGGTACCACCTCGTCCGCATCACCCTGCTCGTCGCGGCGTTCACGCTGCTGGCCGTCGGGATCGCCGCCTGACGCCAGGGCCGGTTGGTACCGCAGGCAGAGGAACCGGTGGCGATCCGCCGCGAGAGCTCCCCCCAGCGAAGCTCTCGTCGCGGACCGCCACCGGTCCAGGTGTCGCCGCGTGACCCGTCGCGGCGACGTCCCCCACCAGTGCGAGAGGCGGCGGGCACATGTTCGGGACGTTCACGAACAGTGATCTGGATCACACTACGTGCACCGACTGCCCGCCGCCCGCGCTGCGGACTGCTCAGGTCGTCAGCAGACGGCGCCGCGCCGACCATCCGCCCGCGATCCCGACCACCACGGCGCCGACCACGACGGCCGCGACGAGGGGTGCCGTCGGCGTCGGGGAGGCCCCCACGACGGCGGGCGCCGGGGCGAGCGACGCCGCCGTCGCGACGAACGTCGGCGCGGGACGTGCGCCGGACGGGTCGGTGTCCGTCCACGCGTACGACGCCCCCGACGGGCACTCCTGCACGGCGGGGAAGACGAACGCCTGCCCGACCTCGCCCGTGACCCGGACGTCGAGCGTGAAGGCCGCGCGCTCGCCGTCCGGCACGGGCTTGCCGGACCACGCCACCGCGTCGTCCGTCACGTCGGAGGTCCACCCGTCGGGCTGGCCCGCCGCGAGCGCCTCGACGCCCTCGGGGAGGGTGACGCGCAGCGCGTCGGTGGGCTCGCCGTCGCACCCGTGGTCGAACGTGAAGGTGAGCGTCGACGTGCCGTCGCCGTGAGGTTCCACGGTCTCGATGAGCACGTGCGCGGCTGCCGGTCCGGCCGCCAGCACCGCCAGGGCACAGGTGGTGACCGCGACGGCGACGAGGCGGGACGCGCGCAGGGCGGCCCGGTGGTGACGGGTCATGAGGACACCTCCACGGGGATCTCGACGATCGGGTTCTCGTACTTGGACGTCCGGACGCTCACGTGGAGGGTCCAGTCGCCGGCCATCGGCAGGTCGAGCGTCGCCTCGTACGCGCCCGTCCCGGTCTGCGTGAGGGGACGGGTGAACGGCCCGAGCGCGGGGTCGGCGAGCGTCGTGGACAGCTCGGGCACGGCGACGGGCTCCAGCGGCTGCCCGTCGGCGTCGAGCAGCTCGATCTCGAGCGCGTTGACCCCGACCCGTCCGGGCGTGACCCGCGCGCGGAGCGTCCCGTCGCCGAGCACCTCGACCACCTCGACCGCCTGGGTCGAGGCCTCCTCGACGGACGGGTCCGTCGCCACGACCGGGCTGCGCGACACGAGCACGCCGGTCACGGCGAGCACGAGCACGAGCAGCAGTGCCTCGGCGGCGACCGTCCGGCCGAGCCGTCGGCGCGCGGTCGCCCCGGTCGTCCCACCCACCGGCCCGGCGCCTCGCCCGCCGGGACCGCCGTCGGCCACGACCGCCGGGACGAGCCGGTAGCGGTTCCAGGCCGCGACGCCGACGAGGCACAGCGCGACGCCGACCTTGACGAGCAGGGTCTGGCCGTAGGTCGTCGACACGAGGGCGTCGAACGTCCCGAGGATGCGCCACCCCAGGACGGTCCCGGTGACGGCGAGCGCGAGGACGACCCACGCGCCGAGCGCTGAGAACCGCGCGACGGTGACCGCCGCCCGCCGCGCGTCGACGCGCGCGGAGGGCGCGAGCACGAGCGCGAGCCCGACGACGCCGCCGAGCCACACCGCCCCCGCCACGACGTGGAGCGCGTCCGCCGTGACGACGAGCCACGGCGGCCCGAACGTGCGCGTGTGCCCCACGAGCACGAGCGAACCCAGCGCCAGGGCCGCCGCGCCGAGCACGACGCCGGCGGGCCACGCCGTCCGGGTCTCGCGCGCCGCGCGGGGCGCGAGCAGGGCCGCGACGACGAGCCCGGCGAGGCCGAGCGCGCCCGCGACCGTGGAGTCGGTCGCGAGGCCCGCGGCCCAGGTCGCCGGGTCGGCGAGCGCCCCCAGCCCGCCGCCGGCCTGCCAGGCCGGGGTGAGCGGGACCCCGAGCACGATCCCTGCCGCCGCGGCGACGAGCGCACCGCGGCGCACGCGCTGCAGGCGGCGCCGCAGGACCGGCGCGGCGCCCGGCGAGACGTGCAGCACGAGGAGCTCGAACCCGACGAGGCCCGCGACGAGGAACGTCCCCGCGTAGACCGCGGCCTGGTCGAGCGCGCGCACGGCGACGAGCGCCGCCGTCGGCTCGGCCACCCGGGCCTCGACGGACGTCGCGCTCGGCGCACCCACCGAGAACGTGAAGGCGCCCGCCACGGGGTGGGTGTCGAGGGACACGACGCGCCAGCTCACGACGTACGTGCCGTCGTCGAGCGTCGTGGCCGGGGTGACGACGAGCGCGTCGTCGACCGCGACGACGTCCACGTCGACGGGCGATCCGTCGGCGGCGAGGACCGTCGTCCCGCCGGTCACGGCCTGGACGGGCTCGTTGAAGGTGATGGTCAGCGCGTCGGGCGGCGCGTCGAGGACGGTGCCGTCCCGGGGGTCCGTGCCCACGAGGACGGCGTGGGCCGCGGCCGGGCCGCTCGCGAGGATCGCGAGCAGGACCGCGGCCGCGGCACCGACGACGACGGCCACCACCCGGCGCAGCACCGGGGGGCGGCCCACCGGTCAGGCCTTCGGGCGCGAGCGCACGAACCCGAGCGCCCCGAGCACCAGGCCCGCCGCCGCGAGGACGAGCGCCGTCCAGGTGAGCGCGGCGGGCGGGCCGTCGGAACCGTCCGCCGGCTCCGCGGACGCCGCACCGTCGGCGGCCGAGCCGTCCGACGCCGCGGCGTCGGCGTCGTCCGCGACGGTCTCGGCCGGGGCGTCGTGCCCGTCGTCCTCGGCGGCCGTCAGCTCGAACAGCGGCGCGGGCAGCTCGAGGTCGTGCCCGTCCTCACCGTCGGCCGGGACCTGCACCCAGGCGCTCTCGCCCTCGGCGCACTCCTGGACGGTCGGGAAGACGAGCGTGTCCCCCGCCGCGTCGGGGAGCTTGAGCGAGAGCACGAGGGCGTCGCGGTAGCCGTCGGGCAGCGGGGCCTTCGCGGTGTACACGACCTCGGCGACGCGCTCGGTGTACTGGCCGCCGTGCCCGTCGTCGACCGGCTCGTCGAGGGCCGCCATGACCTTCTCGACGTCCCAGCCGGGGTTGACGGTGGGCGTCACGGTGACGACCTGCTCGGGGACCTGGATGGAGACCTTCGTCGTCGGCGAGTCGCCGCAGCCGTGCGGGACGCCGAACGTGAGCAGCGCGTACGCGCCCGCATCGGTCGTGTCCGGCGTGACGGTGACGTGGGCGGACGCGGCGCCCGCACCGACGACGACGATCCCGGTGGTCAGGGCGGCCGCGCCGAGGGCGCGCAGGGTCTTTCGCATGGTGGTGCCTTTCGGGGAGAGGAGGAGGGTGGGCCCCGGCGCGCGAGCGCACGACGGTACGCCCCAGGACGACCGGGCGGAGCCGGCCGGGCGGGGGTGCACCGGACGCGCGGGCGCGCAGGAGCGGGACGCCGCGGAGGTGTCCGACGAGGCGTCCGGGAGGGGTCAGGCCACGGCGGGCGGACCGCGCCCGGGCGCGGCACCGCGCACGAGCAGGTCGCGGACCGTCGGCAGCGCGCCGACGGTCGGCGGCGCCGCGAGGACGACGACGGCGCGCGGGCGGCCAGGGACCCGGCGCCCGGCGAGCCACGTCCACAGGCGCCACAGGACGGCGTCGCCGTACCGCAGGACGAGCGCGACGGCGAGCGTCGCGACGGCGTGCGCGCCGAGCATCGTCAGGGGTGACGCGGCGTGCGCGTGCGCGGACGCGTCGGCCGGGGACAGCGCGGCGCAGCGGTCGAAGACGACGTGCAGCACGAGCTGGCCCGCGCCGAGCAGCCCGAGCAGCCGCGGTAGCCCGACCTGGCGCCGGGTGAGGGGCCGCACCGCGACGGCGGTGAGGACGGCGAGGACGCCGAGCGGGACGGCTCCGGGATCGGTGCCGCCGGCGAGACCGTGCGCGACGACGGACAGCCCGACGACCGCGGCGGCGAGCAGCAGCACCCGCACGCCGCGGAGCACCCCTGCTCCGGGCGACGTCACGGACGCACCCTAGCGGCAGGAGGGGTGCGCGCGGCAGGGGCGGCCGCCGTCCTCCCCGGACCGGGGAGGACGGCGTGCACCGGCACGGTCAGTCCTCGGGGTCGTGCGGGGCGCCCTCGTCGGTCGCCTCGTCGGTCACGGTGCCGCGGCGGCGCACGACGAGCACGACGACGACCGCGGCCGCGACCACGAGCGCGCCGAGCCCCACGAGGACGGGCAGGACCGACGAGCCGCCGTCCTCCGCGTCCGTGGCGGCGTCCGTCGTCTGGGGCGTCGCGGACTCCGGCGAGGTCTCCTCCGCCGCGTCGGTCGTGGCGTCCTCGGTCGCGGTCTCCTCCGGCGTCGGCTCCTCCGTGGGCTCCTCGGACACGGGAGCCTCGGGCTGGGCCGCGACGGTGAACGCGAACGTGCCCTCGATGGGGTGGCCGTCGGACGAGACGACGCGCCACGCGACGGTGTACGTGTCGCCGCCGAGCGCGACGGCGGGGTCGAGCGCGAGCGTCGCGGTGCTGCCCTCGATGGTCGGCGCGCCCTGCGTGACGACCGTCCCGGCGGAGTCCGAGACCACGACCTGCGGCTCGACGGGGAGCGGCTCGGTGTTGAACGTCAGCGTGATCGCCGTCGGGGGCGTCGCGAGCTGGGAGCCGTCGGCCGGGTCCGAGGTGAGCATGCGGTCGTGCGCGGACGCCGGGGCGGCGGCGAGCGTCGTGAGCGCGGCGGTGAGGCCCAGGGCCAGCGCGGCGGCGGTGAGGAGCGCGAGGAGAGGGGGGACGGCCGACAGGGGGCGGCGCAGGGAGAGGGTCATGAGGGTTCTTCCGTCCGAGGCGCGGCGGTCGCCGCACGGTGGTGCCCCGTGGCCCGGTCGTCACCGGGTCGGCCTCGTCGGGGGCCGCGTCAGGACGCGGCGAGGGGGCGGAGCAGTGCTCCCGACGGGCCGGCCGCCGTCGGCGGTCCACGCGTCGGCGCACGACGCGCACGCCACAGGGACGCGACGCGCACCGTGCGGTCCCGCGGCGTCCGCGGGCGGACGGCAGGCGGGACGGTGACGAGCGCCGGGAGGCCGCCGCGCGGCGTCACCCACCCGAGGAAGCGCTCGAGCGCACGCTCACCGCGCGCGAGGACCAGCGCGAGCACGACGGTCGCGACGGCGTGCGCGACGACCATCCACAGGCCCGTGGTGCCCGACGTCGCGAGGTGCTCCGGGTGCACGAGGCTCGCCCCGCCGTCGACCGGCGCGCCGACGGGCGCGGCGCAGACGACGTCGCCCACCGAGGCGACGTGCCCACCGTGCCCGGACGTGACCCCGACGGGGACGCACGACCCGACGGGCGCGAGCACGACGAGCGCCTGGTGCAGCGCCACCTGGGCGCCACCGAGGAACACGACGAGCCGGGTGGGCGTGAACCGCAGCCGCGCGGCCGCCGTCGTGCCGGCGAGCGTGAACGCGGCGAGCGCGGCGAGGACCAGCGGGTCCGGGAGGGCGCCTCCGGCCACGCGGTGCGCGAGCGCCGTCAGCGCGAGCACGAGGGTCGCAACGAGCGCGGCGCGGGCGACGCGCAGCGGACCGACGACCGGGGAGGGCACGACGGCCACCCTAGCGCGACGCGGGCGCGTCGTCCGGGCTGCCCGCCGCCCCCGCCGTCTCCGACGACGCGGCGGACGGTGAGCGGTCCGCGTACCGGCCGATCAGGGGGCCGGTGGGCAGGAGCCGGTCGATCCCGACGATGAGGAGGCCGAGCACGAGGAAGCCGGCCCCGTAGAGCACGACGTTGACGAGCAGGCCGGTCCACCCCAGCGCGTCGAGGTCGACGAACCCGTACGGGTACTCGCTGCCGGGGCTCACGAACCCGCGGATCGTCGTGAACGCGAAGTACGCGAGCGGGTACAGGAGCCAGCGCGCGGCGTCGAGGCCGCGCAGGCGCCGGTGGGCGTCGAGCAGGAGGAAGTCGACGAAGACGGCGAGCGGCAGCAGCTCGTGCTCGATCTGGCCGTCGGTCAGCCCGAGGAACACGGCCGGGGCGTCGGGGTCCTCGGGCGCGAGCACGAGGTTGGCGACGAGCCCGGTGATGGCGGCGAAGAGCGTCACGCCGCCCTTGAGCCACCCCGGCGGCTGCCGGCGACGCAGGAGCGACGCCACGCCCGCCCACGCGAGCACGACGGCGATGAGGAAGCCCGTCTGGTTCGTGAAGTAGATCAGCCCCTCGACGTCTCCGTCACGCCAGATGGCGCGCGTCCCGACGAGGGCGAGGACGACGAGGAACAGCCGGAACAGTCCGACGACGACGTGCATGCGAGCTCCTTCGCGCGCGGTGCGGTGGTGCGCTCAGGAGCCTAGTGCGCCCTGCCCACCCCGGCGCTACCCGTCACCTCGTCCGTGCCCGGGAACGCCGAAGGGCCGTGCGACTGCACGGCCCTCCGGGACGTCGTCGCCCGCACGGCGCTGCGCGCCGTGCGGGTGGGACGTCAGAGCGACTGGATGTTCGTCGCCTGCGGGCCCTTGGGACCCTGGGTGACGTCGAACGAGACGCTCTGGTTCTCCTCGAGCGAGCGGTAGCCGCTCGAGGCGATCTCGCTGTAGTGGGCGAACACGTCGGCGGTGCCGTCGGAGGGGGCGATGAAGCCGAACCCCTTCTCCGCGTTGAACCACTTCACGGTGCCTGTAGCCATGGTGTCTTCTCTCGTTGATGCGACGGACCCACGAGCGCGGGTCCGGTTGTCGCGCCCCGCAGGGCGCCGACGGTCGTGGGGGCGGGACCCGCGAGGGCCCGCCGGGCGTTCACGCGGGGCGACGAGGTGCCGCTTCGCGTGGTGCAGGTCGGCGACGACGCCCACCGGCCGCGTGTAGCGGTCGTGGACGTGGAAGCCGTCGGGGAGTCGGGTGACCAGACCGGCGTACTCGCCGTCCGCCGTCGCGACCCACAGGTCGCCGTCGGCGCGGCGCAGCACCAGGTCTGGTCCGGGCGTACCCGCGACCGGCACAGCGGTCTCGGGGCGTTCAGATGGGGAAGAAAGGATGCTCTCTGCTCTCGCTCCGCGCTCTGTGGGCGGAGATCTCTACGGCAGCGTCTGCTGCCGGGCGCGCACGGTCGTGCTTCGATGCTGAGGACCGAAGATCGTCGCAGGACCGCGTCCCGCGACCTGAGCGCGACCTCCAGGATACCTCAGGAGCGTCGGCCTGCGGGCTACGGGCCGCCGACGACGCTTGCCCAGGGCGATGATGGGGGCATGACGACCTCATCCACCCCCACCCCTTCCTCCCGCCCCGTCCCGCGCACCGCGCGTCGCAGCGTCGCCGTCGTGAACGGCTACGTCGTGCCCGTCGCCTCGGACCCGATCGAGAACGGGACCGTCCTCGTCGAGGACGGGATCATCACCGCGGTCGGGGCGGACGTCGTCGTGCCCGACGGCGTCCCGACCCTCGACGCGCGCGGACGCTGGGTGCTGCCCGGCTTCGTCGAGGCGCACGCGCACATGGGCGTCATGGAGGAGGCCGAGGGCTGGGCCGGCAACGACACCAACGAGATGACCGACCCGAACGGTGCGGCCCTGCGCGCGATCGACGCGATCAACGTCGAGGACGAGGGCTTCCGCGACGCGCTCGTGGGCGGTGTGACGAGCGCCGTCGTGAAGCCGGGCTCGGGCAACCCCATCGGCGGGCAGACCGTCGCGATCAAGACGTGGGGCGGCCGCACGGTCGACGAGCAGGTGATCCGCGAGGCGGTCTCGGTGAAGTCGGCGCTCGGCGAGAACCCCAAGCGCGTGTACGGGGACCAGAAGAAGACGCCGTCCACGCGCCTCGGGGTCGCGAAGGTCATCCGCGCGGCGTTCGTCGACGCCCAGAACTACGCCGCGAAGCGCGACGCTGCCGAGGCGAAGGGCGAGCCGTTCGACCGCGACCTCGCCAAGGAGACCCTCGCACGCGTCCTCGCGGGCGAGCTCTACTGGGACCAGCACACGCACCGCGCCGACGACATCGCGACCGCGCTGCGCCTCGCGGACGAGTTCGGCTACCAGCTGGTCGTCAACCACGGGACCGACGGCGCCGCCGTCGCCGACGTGCTGGCCGAGCGCGACGTGCCGGTCATCTTCGGCCCGCTGTTCACGTCGCGCTCCAAGATCGAGCTGCGCAACCGCGACATCGCGAACCTCGGCGCGCTGGCGCGCGCGGGCGTGCGCGTCGCGATCACGACCGACCACCCCGTCGTGCCGATCAACTTCCTGGTCCACCAGGCGTCGCTCGCGGTGAAGGAGGGCCTCGACCGCGACACCGCGCTGCGGGCGCTGACCGTCAACCCGGCGGCGTTCCTCGGCCTCGACGACCGTGTGGGCGCGCTCGCCCCGGGCCTCGACGGCGACGTCGTCGTGTGGTCGGGCGACCCGCTGGACGTGACGTCGCGCGCCGAGCACGTGCTCGTCACGGGCGCCGAGGTCTACACGTGGGACGCGGCGGCGAACGACGGCCGTGGGGCGGGCCGCGTCGTCGAGCGCGCCGAGCGCTTCCGGGCCTGACGCCGACGTCGACCCCCGCGGCCCCAGATCGACCCTCCGCGGGTCGATCTCGGGCGTGCGGGTCGATCTCGGGCGAGCCGACCATGCTCGACGTCGCCGCGGTCGTCAGCCTGCGCGGCCTGCCGGCAGAGGCGGAGTACGGGCTCTCGTCCGCGTTCTCCTCCCTCCTCGCCGCGGCGTGCTTCCTCGCGTCGTTCACGATCGTCGCGGCAGAGCCCGCCTCCGCGTGGCCCGCCGAGGGCGGGATGTTCCGCTGGGTCGGACGACCGCTGACCTGCCCGTCTCCCGTGGCGCGATCCCGGGCGACGGCGGACCATCGGAACATGCGTACCCGACCCGGTTCCTCGCCCCGTCGACCCGTACGGGCTCCCCTCGCGGGCCTCGTCGTGCTCGCCGGGCTCCTCGCCGCGTGCTCCGGCCCGGGTCCGGGCGAGAAGGACGTGGAGTACGACTCGCTCGACGCGCTCCACGAGGCCGCGACCACCGCCGGGCTGACGTGCCTGTCGTTCACGCCCGAGGACTCCGGCTCGCCCGACGTCGAGCTCGGCGAGTGCGACGACACCACGCTCCTCGCCGTCTTCGCCGACGGCGTCGACGAGGACGAGTTCCTCGGCCTCCTGCCGGTCGAGCCGGGCGAGGAGGGCGAGGCGGCGCTGGCCGGGCCGAACTGGGTGGTCCTCGGCGACACCGGCGACCTCCTGGAGACCCAGGCGGGGATCGGCGGCGACTTCCTCTCCGACCTCTGACCAGGTCGGCTCGAGCTCGCGCAGGACGTCCGCCGGAGCGCCGGGTCCCTGCCTGGGTCAGGGGGTCGGCGCTCGTGGTCAGGACCGGCGCTGCGGCTTCACGAACGGGAACGCGAGGGTCTCGCGGATCGACGCACCGATGATCGTCATGTAGATCCGGTCGACCCCGAGGCCGAGGCCACCCGTGGGCGGCATGGCGAACTCGAGCGCCGACAGGAAGTCCTCGTCGATCTCCATCGCCTCGGGGTCGCCTGCCGCCGCGAGGAGCGACTGCTGCGTGAACCGCTCCCGCTGGTCGATCGGGTCGATGAGCTCGGAGTACGCCGTGCCCAGCTCGGCACCGAAGCCGACGAGGTCCCACCGCTCCGCGAGCCGGGGGTCGCGCCGGTGGACGCGCGTGAGCGGCGACGTCTCGACGGGGAAGTCGGTGTAGAACGTCGGCTCGACGGTCTGCCCCTCGACGAGGCGGTCGTACATCTCGTTGACGACGGCGCCGTGCGTCTCGGCCTCGCCGACCTCGATGCCGAACCGCGCGCACAGGGCGTGCAGCTCGTGCTCGGGGGTGTCGGGCGTGACCTCGGCCCCGACGGCGCGCGAGACGGCGTCGTGCACGGTGACGACCGGCCACTCGCCGTCGAGCCGGACCACGCTCCCGTCGGGCCGGCGCGAGACGGCGTCGCCGTGCACCGCGACCGCGGCCGCGACGACGAGCTCGCGCGTGAGGTGACGCATCGTCGTGTAGTCGCCGAACGCCTGGTACGCCTCGAGCGACGTGAACTCGGGGTTGTGCGTCGCGTCCGCCCCCTCGTTGCGGAAGTTGCGGCCGAGCTCGAAGACGCGCTCGATCCCGCCGATCGCGAGCTGCTTGAGGAACAGCTCGGGCGCGATGCGCAGGTACAGGTCCATGTCGTACGCGTTGATGTGGGTGCGGAACGGGCGCGCGTTCGCGCCGCCGTGGACGCGCTGCAGGATCGGGGTCTCCACCTCGATGAACCCGCGCGCGACGAGCGACGTCCGCAGCGCGTGGACCGCCGCGGAACGACCCCGGAGCGTCACCGACGCCGTGGTGTCGAGAGCGAGGTCGACGTGCCGCAGGCGCATGCGCGTCTCGGGGTCCGCGAGCCCACGGAACTTGTCCGGCGGGGCCTTGAGCGACTTGGACGCCATGACCCACGAGCCCGCGTGCACGGAGAGCTCGCCGGTACGGGTCCGCACGACCGCGCCGGTGACGCTCACCTGGTCCGCGAGGTCGACGACCCGCCGCCACAGCGCGAGGTCCGCGGCACCGTCGGCCGTGAGCAGCACCTGGCGCTCGTGGTTCTCCTCGCGCAGGACGGCGAAGCAGACGCCGCCCAGGTCGCGCAGCCGCACGACCCGGCCGGAGACGGACACGACGTGGCCGAGCAGCAGGTCGTCGACGTCGGCGAGCCGGTGCGTGCGCGGCACGGCGACGGGGTACCCGGGCATGCCGGCGGCTGCGAGCACGTCGAGCTTCGCGCGGCGCGCACGCTCCTGGTCGGTGAGCCGCCGGGTCGGGACGTCGAGCGCGAGGAGCGCGTCCTCCTGCTCGCGCACCGCCGCACCGAGGGCGGCGTCGGCCGTCGCCACCTGCCGGCTCCCGGTGCCGCCACGCACCCCGGGCCACAGCGGGACGAAGCCCTCGGCCTGGCCGGCCGCGACCGTCACGGAGGTGAGCTGCGCGGGCGCCGCGTAGCAGAGGTAGCGGGTGCGCCAGCGGGGCTCGTACTTCTGGTTGGAGCGGTAGAGCTGGTCGAGCTGCCACCACCGCGACGCGGCGAGCACGAGCCGGCGCAGGAAACGTTGCCACGGGTTCGCGGCGACCGACTCGCCCTGCTCGATGAGCCCGCGGAACATCGCGAAGTTGAGGGAGACCCGGTCGATCGCCATCCCGGCGCCCTCGCTCGCCAGCGTCGAGATCATGAGCTCCGTGACCCCGGGGAGCGCGTCCGGCGAGCGGCGCATGTAGTCGAGCGAGACGCCCTTGCGCCCCCACGGCACGAAGGTGAGCAGACCTCGTGGCTCACCGTCGCGGTCGTGCGCCGTGACGACGAGGACGCGCGGGTCCCGGGGGCTGCCGAGCCGTTCGAGCGCCATCGAGAAGCCCCGCTCGTCCTCGCCGTGCCGCCACTCGTCGGCGGCGCGCGCCAGGGCCGCGAGCTCGTCCGCCGGGATCTCGCGCTGGCGGCGCAGCCGCACCGTGTACCCCTCGCGCCGAGGTCGGGCGGCGGCGTGCCGCACGGGTCGCATCGACGGTGCAGCGAGGTCGAACTCACGGGTCTCGACGATCGCCTCGTCGCCCATGGTGATCACGGCGAGCCCGGCGTCGCGGTAGGCGCGCGCGCCCTTCTCGCTCGCGGACAGCACGCCGGGCGCCCAGCCGTGCCGACGCGCGAAGACCAAGGTCCGGTCGATGGCGTCGGGCCACGACGCCGGGTCCCCGAGCGGGTCCCCCGCGGCGAGCACGACCCCGTTCACGACCCGGTAGGAGACGGCGGCACGGCCGTCGACGGAGAAGATGGCGTCGCGGTCGTCGCGCGTCGCGAAGTACTCGAGCGAGTCGTCGCTCGGGTGCTCCAGGAGCAGACGACGCAGGGCGAGCTCCTCGTCGGGCGCGCGCGGCGCGTCCCGCGGACCGGTGCGCAGGAACACGACGACGGCGAGCAGGAGCGCCGACCCGGCGACGACGCCGCCCACGAGCGCGAGCCATCCGGGCGCGCTGCCGTCGATGGCGAACGGCTCCTCGTGCGGCGACAGGCCGACGGACACGCTCGACGCCCAGCCGATCCGCTCCGCCGGGGTGTCGAGGCTCGACGGGACGACCCACAGGAGAGCCGTGACGATCGCCGCGGCGAGCGAGATGCCGAGCAGGAGGACGAGACCCGCCGCCCACCACGCACCGCGCGCGATGCGGGCCGGGAAGGCGCGGCGGGCGGCGATCAGCAGGACGGTCAGGACGAGGCCGACGGCGCCGCTCGCGTACGCGGTCCAGTGCACGTCGTCGAGGACGCCGGCGGCGGGGTCGGCGCGGTCGAGCACGACCGCGAGCAGCATGACGAGCGCCGACGGAAGCTGCCAGACGAGGATCACGAACCACAGCGCGACGCGTCGACGTCGCAGGAAGCCGCTCGCGACGAGTCCGACGACGACGGCGGTGAACAGCGACGGGTACGACGGGATGTTGGTGATCGACAGGACCTCGGCCGCGGGCCGCTCGGCGTGCCGCGCGACGGGCCGCAGGAGCAGTCCGACCAGGAGCCAGACGGCGTAGATCTGCAGCACGCGCCCGCCCCACCGTGCCACGGTCTCCGCCCACGGAGACACCTCGGGAGCGCCGGCACGAGGGCGCGCCCCGGCGCTCGCCGCAGCCGGCGGACCAGGGTCGTCCCCGTCGCCTGCCGTTCGACGCGCGGTGCCTCGCGTGCTCGTGACCATGGCTCGCCCCTCGGTCAGGGTCGCCCACCGACGCCCAGTGGTGGTCCGACGGTACGACGGTCGACGCGAGGGTGCCTGCGGTCGCGACGACGGGGCTCCACCTGCCTCAGCGGGTCGCCGCGCACGCGACGCACGTCCGCGCGGTCGGTCGCGCCTCCAGGCGGCCGGTCGCGATCGGCCGCCCGCACGCCTCGCAGACGCCGTAGGTGCCCGCGTCGAGGCGGGCGAGGGCGGCGTCGACCTCCTCCACCCGCGCCGCGGCGTCGCGAGCGAGCGCGTCCACCTGGGCCCGCTCGAACGCGATGGTCGCGCCGTCGGGGTCGTGCTCGTCGTCCGCGTTCGAGTCGCGCGACGCCTCGACGATCCCCGCGACCTCGGCGCGCAGCGTTCCCCGCCGCGCGACGGCGTCCGCGCGCACGACGAGCAGGCGCTCGCGCGCGCCGTCGTCGGGGCCGGGTGCTCGACCGGTGCCTGGTGTCGTCATCGTGCTTCCTCAACGTCGGGGAGGGGGTGAAACCGTCCCGGACGGGGAGTCCTCACCGTGCTGGGCGCATGACAGCGGCGGTCGGCGGATGGAAGAGTGGAACCGCCCGGCTCCCCCCGGGCCCGCCGCGCGGTCTCGCCCCCGCGGCGCGCGACCGACGTCCGACGGCGAGACCACAGGGGGTCTGCATGAGCACGGTCGTCGTCTTCGAGGCCTTCGGCGGGCCGGAGACGCTGCGGGTCGACGACGAGCAGGTCGGCGAGCCCGGGCCCGGCCAGGTGCGTGTCGCGAACCGCGTCGTCGGGGTCAACCCCGCCGACCTCAAGCGGCTCGCCGGGGCGTTCGGGGGCAGAGTGCCCGGCGTGCTGGGGTTCGAGGCCGCGGGCGTGGTCGACGCCGTGGGACCCGACGTCCCCGACCTCGCCGCCGGCGACGAGGTCGTCTGGCACGGGACCGGCGCGCAGCGCGAGCTCTCGCTCGTCCGCGCCGACCACGTGCGCCGCAAGCCCGCGTCCGTGCCGTTCGAGCAGGCGGCCGTGCTGCCCGTCGCCGCGGCGACCGCGTTCTCCGCCCTCGTGCAGGCCGACGTCGGCGAGGGCGACGTGGTCCTGGTGCACGGCGCGAGCGGCGGCGTCGGGTCGGCGGCGGTGCAGATCGCGACCGCGCTCGGGGCACGCGTCGTCGGCACGGCGTCGCCCGCGAACCACGACTACCTCCGCGGCCTCGGCGCGACGCCGGTCGCGTACGGGGCCGGGCTGGTCGACGCCGTGCGCGCGCTGGCGGACGGCCTCGACGAGGTGAGCGTCGTCCTGGACCTCGTGGGCTCCGCGGACACGGTCGCCGCGACCGTCGCCCTGCTGGGCGAGGACCTGGCGCCCGCCACCCCCGACGACCCGCCGAGCGCGGTGACGATCGTCGGGTCCGACGCGTCCCGCGCCGCGGGCGTCGTCGACAAGGTCGACGCGAAGGGGGCCCTCGACGAGGTGCTCGCGCTCGCGGAGGACGGACGGCTCCGGGCCGAGGTCTCGGCCCGGTTCCCCCTGGCGGAGGCGGCCGAGGCTCTGCAGCTCGTCGCCGACGGGCACGTCCGGGGCAAGGTCGTCCTCGACGTCCCCTGACCGGGACCTCCGTCCCGGAAGGTTGTGACGCTGGGCACAAGGTTGCCCCGGGAACCGCGGGATTCCGCCGTTCCCGAGGGCGCCGTCCGCGAATCTTCTTGCGTCCCGCGTGCGCGAGAGTGTGAAATCGTTAGCATGCGTAAGTTTCTTGCCGCTACCGCGGCGCTTTCCTGTGCCCTCCTGCTGGCGTCCTGCGCCTCGCCGACCGACCCGGCGAGCGACGACGCGGCAACCCCCGAGACCACGACCACGACCGAGGCGGCCCCCGAGGTGACGCCCGCCGTCGTCGCCGTGACCACCACGTGCGGCATGTTCTACGGCGGCGAGTACTCCGCCGAGCGCCTCGTCACCGAGACGACGCCGCTGCTCGAGACACCCGAGGACGAGGCTGCCGCCGCCGCGATCTTCACCACGCGCGAGCGCCTCGCCGCGGTCCAGAACTTCGCGGACCCCGAGCTCCAGGAGAACCTCAACGAGATCAAGGCCCCGTTCGAGGCTGCCGTGCAGGGCGAGACGATCGACGCTTCAGGGCAGCAGGAGGCACTCGACGCCTTCCGCGCGCAGTGCACCGAGGCCGGGTACGCCTTCGCGTCCTGACCTTCCCGCGCCGCGGTCCGGGCGGCCCGTCCATCACGAGGGGCGGGCCGTTCGCGCGTCCGGTTCCGTGACGCGCGACGGATGACCCGGCTCCCCGCGCGGAGCGGGGTGACGGCGACCGTGGGAGCATCCGACCATGCCCGTGGTCGAGTCCTCGCTCGTGGTCCCCGTCGACACCGCGACGGCGTTCGCCGTCTCGCAGACGACCGGCGACGTCCGTCTGCGCTGGGACCCGTTCATCCGGCGGCAGCACTTCCTCGACGGTGCCACCGCGCCCGCGAAGGGCGTGCGCACCTTCACCCGGCACCGCAGCGGGCTGTCCATGGTGAGCGAGTACGTCTCCTACAACCCGCCGACGAACGTCGGGATGCGCATGGTCCGCGGGTCCTGGTTCTTCGAGAACCTCGCGGGCGGGTGGCGGTTCGCCCCCGACCCGTCCGGCGGCACGCGCGCGACGTGGCGCTACTCCTTCCGGTGCCGCCCCCGCTGGCTCGCCCCGCTCGCGGAGCGCGTCGGCTCGTGGGTGCTCGGACGCGACGTCGACCACCGCATCGCGGGCTTCGCGCGCGGCTGCGCCGACCCCGTCGTGCTCGCCGCGGTGCGCACCCCCGGCGGGTGACCTGACCGGTCATCGAGTGAGGGCCGCCTCGGCGTCGACACGCTCCAGCTTGCTCGGGTTGGCCACCGCGAAGAGGTGCGTCACACGGCCCCCGACGACGGTCACCGCGACCGCCGTGGCAAGCACACCGTCCAGCTCGATGCGCAGACCGGGCGCTCCGTTGATCGAGACCGTCGACGCCGTGAGCTCGCCGGCAGTCTTGCGCAGCCCGCCCACGAGGTAGGCGGCGACGCGCTCGGCGCCCACGATGGGCTTGCGCGCCGCGCGGGCGAGGCCGCCGCCGTCGGCCACCGCGACGACGTCGGGCGCGAGGACGTCCAGGAGCCCTTGGAGGTCGCCCGTGAGGAGCGCGCCGAGGAACCGCTCCACGACCTGCTCCTGCTCGGTCCGGTCGACGCGGACGCGCGGGCGCCGCGCCGCGACGTGGCCCCGGGCCCGGTGCGCGACCTGCCGCACGGCGGCCGGGGACTTGCCGACCGCCTCGGCGATCTCGTCGAACGGCACGTCGAACACCTCGCGCAGCACGAACACCGCGCGCTCCGTGGGTCCGAGCGTCTCGAGCACCGTGAGCATCGCCATGGAGACGCTCTCCGCCAGCTCGACGTCCTCGGCCACGTCGGGGCTCGTGAGGAGCGGCTCGGGCAGCCACTCGCCCACGTAGTCCTCTCGCCGCCGGGCCAGCGTCCGCAGCCGGTTGAGCGACTGCCGCGTGACGATCCGCACGAGGTACGCGCGCGCGTCGCGCACCTGCGCGTGGTCGACGTCCGCCCACCGCAGCCACGTCTCCTGGACGACGTCCTCCGCGTCGGCGGCCGAGCCGAGGAGCTCGTACGCGACGGTGAAGAGCAGGCTGCGGTGGCGGACGAAGGGGTCGTCGCTCATGCGTCCGACCCTACGGCCGGAGCCGCCGCGACGGACCGGGGCGCGAGGGGCGGCAGGCCGCACGACGCCGCGAACTGCTCGGACCGGATGCCGAGCGCGACGTTGGAGCGGGCCGTGGCGTTCATCAGCCCGACGCGTGCGGCGAGCTCGACGAGCCCGGCCGGGCCGAGGTCGTCGAGCAGCGCAGCCGACAGCTCGTCCGTCACGGCGGGCGGGGTCTGGCTCATCCCCTCCGCGTACTCCATGACCCGCCGCTCGACGGGCGTGAACAGCGCCGACTCGCGCCAGCGGGGCACCTCGCGGGCCTTCACCTCGTCCAGCCCCTCGTTGCGCGACCGGAAGTAGTGCAGGTCCAGGCAGAACTCGCAGCCGACCGTCGCGGCCGACGCCATCTGCGCGAACGTCGCCAGGTTCGGGTCCAGCCGGTCCCACTTCTCGGACTTGCGCCCCACACCCATGAGGTCCTTGAAGACCGCGGGGTGGTGCCACAGCACGCCGATCGACTCCGGCACCTCGCCGAACATCGAGCGGGTCGCGCGCTTGACCAGGGAGCCGTAGAGCCCGGTGACCTCGGTGGGCGGCACTCGTGTCGTCATGTCTTCCTCCTGCGTGTCTGGTGTCGTGCTCGTGTCGTGCCGACGGGGTGTCGGGCATGAGACACCGGCGGGCCCTCGCGTGTGACACCTCGGGCGGATCGGATCGCCGGGTCGTGGTTCGACCGCACGGCACCCCGGGACGACGGCGCCCGGCACGCCGGTCGGACGCGGCCCGGCCGAGCGCGGCGTAGCGTGCGACGCATGGGCCCGCTCGACCGTCGCCGCCCCCGGGCGTTCCTCGCCGTGGTGCTCGCGGTGGTCTCGGTCGCCGGATCGGTGGGCGCGACGCACGGGCAGCCGGGCGCGAGACCGCTCGACCTCGCCGCCGTCGCCCTGCTCCTCGCGTCGCCGCTCGCGCTCGTGCTCCTCGTGCCGCGCCCGGTCGTCGCCGTCGCGGTGTCCGTCGCGGCGGTCGGTGTGTTCCTCGTCGCCGGGTACGCGTGGGGACCGGCGCTCGCGGGGCCCGTCGGCGTGCTCGTGGGGGTGCTCCTCAGCGGGCCCGCGGAGCGCGCGCGGCGCGTGGCGTGGGGCGGGGCCGTGCTGCTCGCGGGGGCCGTCGTCGCGGCTGCCGCGCTGCGTCCCGACGCCCCGCCGCGGGCGACGCTGCTCGGCGGGGCGGCGTGGACCGTCGTCGTGCTGCTCGTCGCGGGTGCGATCCGCGACCGGTCCGCCCGCATCGCCGCCGCGCGGGAGGCCGAGCAGGTCGCGCGCGCGGAGCGGGAGCGCACCGCCGTCGCCGACGAGCGGCTGCGCATCGCGCGCGAGGTCCACGACGTCCTCGCGCACTCGCTCTCCGCGATCACCGTGCAGGCGGGCGTCGGGCTCCACCTCCTCGACCGCGACCCGGACCAGGCCCGCAGCGCCCTCACCGCGATCCGCACGACGAGCACGGAGGCGCTCGACGAGGTCCGCGCGGTGCTCGGCGTCGTCCGCGGGGAGCGGCGCACGGACGGCCCCGCGGTCGACGACGGCGCCCCGCTCGTCCCGACGTGGGACCTCGCCGCGCTCCCCCGGCTCGCGCGGCTGGCGGAGGGAGGCGGGCTCACGGTCGCGCTCACCGTGGACCCCGCCACCGCCGGGCTGCCCGACCGGCTCGCCGGGGTCGTCTACCGCGTGGTCCAGGAGGCGCTGACGAACGTCCGGCGGCACGCGCGCGACGCGACGCGCGTCGACGCCAGGGTCGATGTCGAGGGTTTCACGAAGCGGGCCGACGGCACGAGACCGGGCGACGCGGAGGCTCACCGGAGCCGAGGCTCGCGTCTCGTGACGGTGACCGTCACGGACGACGGGACGACGGCGTCGTCGGTCCCCGAGCCCGGCTACGGGCTGCGCGGCATGCGCGAGCGCGTCGAGAGCGTCGGCGGGTCGCTCGTGGCGGGACCGGTCCCCGGTCCCGCTCCGGGACGAGGACCGGGCTCCGGCACCGCTGGACGCGGCTTCCGCGTGCGGGCAGTCTTTCCCTGGCCGGGCACCATGCCCCGGCCGAGCACCACCGGGCGGTCCGACGAGGAGCCGTCCGGGCGCGAGGAGGCACCATGATCGACGTCGTGCTGGCCGACGACCAGGCGCTCGTGCGCGGCGGCTTCCGTGCGCTCATCGACTCCGAGGACGACATGCGCGTCGTCGCCGAGGCCGCGACCGGCGACGACGCCGTCCGGCTCGCGCTGGAGCACCTGCCCGACGTCGTGCTCATGGACATCCGGATGCCCGGCCTCGACGGGCTCGAGGCGACGCGGCGCATCGTCGCCGACCGCGCGGCGGCGCACGTGCACGTCGTGGTCGTCACCACGTTCGAGCTCGACGAGTACGTGACCGACGCGATCCGCGGCGGCGCGAGCGGGTTCCTCGTCAAGGACACCGAGCCCGTCGACCTCGTCCGGGCGGTGCGGGTCGCGGCGCGCGGCGACGCCCTGCTCTCCCCCACGGTGACCCGGCGCCTGCTGTCCCGGGTCGCGGACGCGACGCGTGCCGTCGGCCCGGTGCGCGGCGTCGAGGAGCTCACTCCGCGCGAGCGCGAGGTGCTCGTCGAGGTCGCTGGCGGGCTCTCGAACGACGAGATCGCGGGGACGCTCTATCTCTCGGAGTCGACCGTGAAGACGCACGTGTCGCGCGTCATGGCCAAGGTGGGTGCGCGCGACCGCGCGCAGCTCGTCGTCGCGGCCTACGAGTCCGGGCTCGTGCGCCCGGGCTGGGCGGGCTGACCGTCCCGCTGCGCGCCACGCGCCGGACCGGCACCACGGGACGAGCGGGGTCGGCACGCACGGGTGACGACGCGGCGTCGGGCGACGGGAAGCCTGGAGGTGCGGCCGGATTCGCGGCCGTCCCCGCCGACCGGTGGGGCGCACCGACACCGGAGGTCGTCATGCTCACCGCACTCACCGGGGCCGTGGTCCCCACGGAGGCCGTCGCGCACGTGGCGCACGCCGGCTGGGGGCCCGGGCCGTGGTGGTTCGTCTTCCCCCTGCTGTGGTTCCTGCTGTTCGCGTCCGTGATCTTCCTGATCGCCCGCCGCGCGCGCCGCGGCTGGGGCCCGGGCGGCCCCGGAGCATGGCGGACGGCGGGCCCCGACCCGGTCGCCATCCTCGGCGAGCGGTACGCGCGCGGCGAGATCGACGAGCAGGAGTACCGCTCGCGCCTCGCCGTCCTGCGCGAGGGTCGCCCCCAGCCCTGACGCCGAGAACGACATGGGTGCCGTCGTCGCGTGGACAACGGCACCCATGTCATGTTCGGCGGCGCGTGATCGCGCGGCCGGCGTCAGGCGGAGGCGCCCACGGGCTCCTTGGTGCCCGACGGCGCGGCCTCCGCGGTACCGGACGTCGCCGTGGCCTCGGTGGTCGCCTCGGACGACGCGTCGTCGTCCTCGTCCACGAAGAGGTCCTCGGCCGTGGCGGCCTCGTACTGCTCGAGGTCGAGGATGCCCTCGCGCTTGGCGACGATCGTCGGCACGAGCGCCTGGCCCGCGACGTTCACCGCGGTGCGGCCCATGTCGAGGATCGGGTCGATCGCGAGCAGCAGGCCGACGCCCGCGAGCGGCAGGCCCACGGTCGAGAGCGTGAGGGTCAGCATGACGATCGCGCCGGTGAGGCCCGCGGTCGCGGCAGAGCCGACGACGGACACGAACGCGATGAGCAGGTAGTCCGTGATCGACAGGTCGATGCCGAAGATCTGCGCGACGAAGATCGCCGAGATGGCCGGGTAGATCGAGGCGCAACCGTCCATCTTGGTGGTCGCGGCCAGCGGCACGGCGAACGACGCGTACTCGCTCGGGACGCCGAGGTTGCGCTCGGTGACGCGCTGCGTCACGGGCAGCGTGCCGATCGAGGAGCGCGAGACGAACGCGAGCTGGATCGCGGGCCACGCGCCCTTGAAGTAGCTCGAGATCTTCAGGCCGTTGGTGCGCAGCAGGATCGGGTAGACCACGAACAGCACGACCGCGAGGCCGACGTAGATCGCGACGGCGAACCATGCGAGCGACGCGAGCGACGTCCAGCCGTACGCCGCGATGGCGTAGCCGATGAGGCCGGCGGTGCCGATCGGCGCGAGGCGGATGATCCACCACAGCACCTTCTGCACGATCGCGAGCGCGGAGCGGTTGAACGCGAGGAACGGGTCGGCCTTCTTGCCCGACTTGAGCGCGGCGATGCCGATGACCAGCGCGACGACGAGGATCTGGAGCACGTTGAAGCTCACCGACGTGCTGGCGCTCGCACCGGCGTCGGTCACCTCGACCTGCGTGCTCGCACCCAGGCCCAGGACGTTGCCCGGGATGAGGCCGTTGAGGAAGTCGAGCCACGTGCCGGTGCGGCCCGGCTCGGACGCGGCGTCGAGCGAGACCGACGCGCGGTTGCCGGGCTGGAACAGCAGGCCCAGGCCGATGCCGACGGCCACGGAGATCGCGGCGGTGATGGCGAACCACAGGAGCGTCTGGCCCGCGAGGCGTGCGGCGTTGGTGACGGTACGCAGGTTCGCGATCGATGCGACGATCGCGGTGAAGATCAGCGGCGGCACGACGGCCTTGAGCAGCGTGACGAACGACGAGCCGATGGTGTCGAGCGTCGTCGTCAGGCCGTTGGGGACCTCACCAGCCGCGTCCTGCGGGCCCATCGCGAGGGCGACGGCACCGAGGCCGACGCCGACCGCGAGGCCGAGCAGGATCTGGACGCTGAACGAGGGGAACCGGCGCTTCTTCTTCGCGGGCGCCGAGGCCGGGGCCTGGCTCGCCTGCTGCGGGTCGGCCTTCGAGACGGCCGACGAGGGGGTCGAGGACACAGGGGACCTTTCGGGGGGTGACGCGGGCGCACGAGCGCCCGCTCTCGGGAGAGGGGCTCGGGACGTCGTCGCGGGGCGCCGGCAGCAGCGCGGCCCGGGGGCAGGGGCACAGGGCACGGAGGTGACCTGCGGCCTGACGGAAGGGGCGCGCCACGCGCGTCAGCGGCTCAGGTCGCGGGGCGACCCGGGGTCCTGACGGGTGTGCGGAGGCGGAGAGGCGTCAGCGGCGACGGGGGGTCAGCGACACAGCGCGCTGGCGACTCGACGAAGGTCGACGTCGCGGCGCTGGGTGAGCTGCCAGGCAGGCACGCTGACGAACACGAAGGTTCTCCCGGAACGGTGGGTTCTCGCTGACGAGGCGGGCAGATCGACGCCCGCGGCAACCGATCATACCCGCTCGTGGACAACCGCCCGGCGCCCGGTCCTATTCCGGACGCCGGAGGAGATCGAGGATCAGGCGTTCGGCGCGTCGAGGAACGCGTGCATCAGGGGGCCCGCGGTGACGGCGCCGCCGTCGCCCGTCTCGACGAACACGGCCACCGCGAGGTCGCCCTGGGTCGCGATCATCCAGGCGTGGGACTGGCTGCCGTCGCCGTACTGGGCGGTGCCCGTCTTGGCGCCGGGCTCGCCCGGCAGGTCCTGGAGGATCGACGCCGAGCCCTCGGTGACGACGGCGCGCATGAGGCCGCGCAGCGTCGTCGCCTCCTCCTCGGTGAGGGTCCCCGCGGGCTCCTCGTCCGCGACGGTCTGCACGTCCGGGTGCACCAGGACCGGCGACACCGTGTGCCCGGCGGCGACGCTCGCCGCGACCGTCGCCATCGCGAGCGGCGAGGCCTGGACCTTGCCCTGCCCGATCATCGACGCGGCGTGCTCGGTGCCCTGCGAGTCGGTCGGGACGTCGCCGAAGAACGCCGGCGCGCCCAGCTCGGACTCGACGCCCAGCCCGAGCGACGCCGCGGCGTCGTGCAGCGCCTGCTGCGTCACCGTGTCCCGCTGCCCGATCATCGCGGTGTTGCACGAGTTCGCGAACGCGGTGCGCAGCGGGACGTCGCCGAGCGCGCCCGTCGGGTAGCCCGGGACGTTCTGGAACTCACGGCCGTCCACCGAGATCGTGGGCGGGCACGCGACGGTCGTGTCGGGCGTGAGCCCCGCGCGGAGCATCGCGAGCGTCGTCGCGACCTTGAACGTCGAGCCCGGCGCGAACTGGCCGGTCGTCGCGGTCGAGAGCCCCTCGCCCGCCGTCGAGCTCGCGGCAGCCAGCACGGCGCCCGTCGAGGGCTGGATCGCGACGATCGCGCTCGGCCCCTGCCCCGCGAGCACCGCCTCGGCGGCCACCTGCATGTCAGGCCGGAGGGTCGTGCTCAGCGGCGTGCCGTCCACGGGGTCGACCGCGAAGACCTCGGTCGCCTCCCCCTCCGCGTCGCCCTCGCCGGGCACGATCTCGATGGACAGGCCCGGGACGCCGCGGAGCTGCTCGTCGTACTGGCGCTGGAGTCCCGAGAGCCCGACCTGGTCGCCCGCGGCGACCGCCCCCTCGGACTCCTCGACGATCTCGGCCGTCGCGTCCCCGACGCGACCAAGGATCGGGCGGGCGAACTCGCGCGTCGGCGCGAGCGGGAGCTCGTCGTCGAGCACGCGGACGCCGTCGACGCCGCGTGCCGCGTCGACGTCCACGCCCGCGGTGTCCTCGGTGCGGACGGTGATCGCCTCGACGAACGCCTTCTCCCCCGCCCCGGCGACGCGCTGCGCGTACTCCTCGGGGTCGAGCCCGACGACCCCGGCGAGCTCGCGCGCGGCGCGGTCCCAGGCGCCGGAGGCGACGAGCGTCTTGTCGACGCCGATCCGGTAGACCGGCCGGTCCTGGACGATCGGGACGTCGTCCGCGCCGAGGATGCCCGCGCGCACGGCGGCCACGCGGTTCACGGCGATCCGGTCGCCCTGGCCGAGCTCGGGGACGAGCACGTCCGGCTCCCACACGACGTCCCACGCCCCGGGGCCGTCCTCCCCGTCGGCGGCCTCGGCGAACGACAGCTCGGCCGTCGTCGTGTACTCCCAGGCCTGCTCGCCCGCGACCTCCCAGCGGTAGGCGAGCGTCGCCGTCGCGCGGTCGCCCGCGTCGTCGCCCTCCTCCACGACGTCCACGGTCTCGACCTCGACCGTGCGCTCGTACGGCGCGAGCGGCTCGAGCACGGCCGTGAGGTGGCCCTGGACGTCCGCGGCCGCGCCGTTGCGGAACTCCAGCCCGCTCACGTCGCCCGCCTCGATCGCCTGCGCGAGCGCCGCCGCGGCGTCCGCCGCCTCCGGGCGATCCGGCGTGCACGCCGCGAGCGGCAGGGCCAGGACGGGGGCGAGCGCCGCGGCGCTCGCCCAGCGCACGACCCGGTGCCAGAGGTGCGGCCGGTCCTGCGTGGTCGTCCGGCCGTGGTCGTGCGCGACGCTGCTCACTCGCTGCTCCCCTGCTCCGTGCCGTTCGGGACGGGAGGGACGCTACCCCACCCCCCGGACGTCCCGGACGCTCGGGACGAACCGGCCCGGTTCGTCCCCGGCTTCTTCACGTCCTGCCCGGCGGCCGCGACCGCGGGGCAGCCTCAGTCCGGGGTGACCGGGCTGATCGCGTACCAGAGGCGGATGCTCTCGTCGCCGCCCGGCCCGGGCTCGTGGCTGATCTGCACCGACGTCACGACGTCGCCGTTGGACCCGTTGATGCCGGTGCGCTCCCGCGTCCCGCCCGCGCGCGACGCGTCGAGAGACGCGGGCAGCTCGTCGAGCCAGCGGTCGACCTGCGACCGGGGGAAGCCGAGGGCGTCCGCGTCGGCGACGAGCTGGTCGTGGACCGCCTGCCCGCCGGACAGGGTGCGGAACACGTTGATCGTGCTCACGTAGCCGCGGCGCGGCTGGATCGTCAGCTCCTCGGCCGTGGTCGACCACGTGCCGTCGGGGAGCGTCAGCTCGACCTGCGCCGCGCCGTCGGGCACCTGCACGACGGCCTGCGACTCGCCCAGCCCCACGGACTCCGCGGTGATCGGCCTGCTCACGTCCCAGCGCATGGGCTCGCCCCTCTCGATGTCGTCGATCGTCGTCGTCCCCGCCTCGCCGCCCGACGACGCTCCGCCGGGCGCCGTGCTCGTCCCGCCCGGGGCCGTGGTCGCGTCGTCCGGGTCGCCGAACGTCACCGTGCACCCCGCCAGGGCGAGCGACCCGGCGAGCAGGACGACCGCGGCCCGCGCCGCCCGTCGCCGCCCGCCCGCTCCGGGCCGGCTCACTGGTCCACGTCCACGTCCCACTCGGTCAGTCTGTCAAGGATGCGACCGATGCGTGCGGGGTTCGTGAGCCGGTAGTCGTCGATCCGGTCGGACACGTCCGTGCCGATGATCTGCGCCGCCTGGTCGGGATGCTGCGTGATGAGCTGCTGGTAGGCGGGCAGCGTGTCGTTCGAGATGTACTCCCAGCGGGTCCCCTGGTCGGCGATGTTGCCGCCCGGGAGCGGCGTCTCCACCGTCACCGTGCCCTGCACGGGGTTGTCGAACGAGATGCCCGTGAACGGGATGCCGAGGCTCTCCGGACCGGGAGTCTCGACGCTCACGGTGAAGGGGTCGTACTGCGCGTACGTGCCCGCGCCCGGGATGGACGGCTCCCCGACGAGCGTCATGAGGTAGGTGAACGCCTCGC
Source organism: Cellulosimicrobium sp. E-16 (assembly GCF_049913115.1). Lineage (NCBI taxonomy): Bacteria > Bacillati > Actinomycetota > Actinomycetes > Micrococcales > Promicromonosporaceae > Cellulosimicrobium > Cellulosimicrobium sp. E-16. Next base: position 306,508 of record NZ_CP183974.1, on the reverse strand, counting down.
CCGTGACGGGGTGCCCGCGCATGGTCTGCCAGTCGTCGGCGATGATCTGGTTCTGCTCGCGCCACAGCAGCGCGGTGTTGCCGTCCGCGAGCGCCTGCGCGTCGCCGCCTCGCCCAGCCTCGATGTCCGACCAGGCCTGGTACGCGGCGTCGTCGATGACGCCGGCCTCGAGCAGCCGCTCCATCTCCTCCATGCCGCCGTTCAGGTACGCCTCGTGCATGACGGCCTGGTCGACGAAGATCTCGCGCTGCATCGAGAGGAACTGGTTCTCGTAGAACCCGAGCTCGGCGTCGGACATGGTCGCGATCGCCTCGAGCGCCGCGCGGTCCACGCCGGGCGGGAGGGCCTGGGCGCCGCTCGCGACGCCCTGCGCGAGCTGTCGCATCATGTCGAGGTCGAAGAACCCGGCGGCGAACGACGGCCCGATCATCGCCGCCATGCCTGCCCACTGCATCCACGGGTTGTCGAGGTAGAGCTCGCCGTAGTACGTGTAGACGCCCTCGATGATCTCGCGGTTGGCCGAAGCCCCGGCGGACGGGTCCCAGTCGGCGAAGTCGAAGCCCGCCTCGGCCGCGGCGACGCGGGTCCAGTGCGCGACGGCGAGGTCGGAGAACCCCGGGGAGTCGGGGTCGACGCCGAGCCGCACCATCTGGGCGTAGAGCGCGGCGACCTGGGCGTCCGTCGCGTTCTCGAGCCACTCCGCGCGCTCGCTCGCGTCCATCGCGGCGTACTCGCCCGGGGTGGGTGTGGGGACGTTCGGCTGCTGGCCCCCGGGGCCCGACGTCGGGCCTCCGCCCGGGCCGCCCAGGGTGCCGCCGTCGTCGCTGCTCGCGGACTCCTGCTGGTCGGCGTCGGCGGCGAGCTGGTCGGCCGCGGCGTCGAGGAGCGTCGCGGTGGTGACCAGCGAGGGACCGAGGCTCGACGCCCAGTCGTTGCGGAACTCGGCGGCGTCCGGGCCCTCCCAGCGGGTCGCGGCGTCGACGACGGACGTCACCTGCGCCCGGTGGGCCCGCAACGCGTCCGCACCCCCGCGCAGGGTCGACGCGAGCGCGCGCAGCGCCCGGACGTCCGCGCCCCACATGCCGCTCATGCCGTCTCCTCCCAGCACCTGCGCGTGTCCTCTCACGCGCACGTGTCGACAGCCTCGTCTGGACGGTCGCACGCCGACGCTACGCGGCGCGCACGTCGGCCGCGATGGGGAGCACTGCCCATCCCGGTCGTCGAGAGGGGCGTCTCGTAATGATTGGATGAAGAGCGAGGGATTTCCTCGTTCGTCTTGACCCGAGGGCGCCCTTCCGCCACATTGGTCGGTGACACATCGGATGATTCCTGGGCCCTGGCGTAGTCCGAGCGCCGAACCCGACCGACCGCGGCGCACCGACGCGCCGCCCTTGGAGGCCACTGATGTCCCGAGTCCGACCCCTCGCGCGACCCGCCGGCGCCCGCCGGCTCGTCGCCGCGACCGCAGCAGGGGCGCTGGCGGTGCCGCTCGCGCTCCTTGCGGCGCCCGCGTCCGGGGCGAGCGCCCCGACGTCGGGCACGCTGGGTGCCGTGACCGCACCCGGCGCGACGATCCCCGGCGACCCCGACACCATCTGGTTCGACGAACCCCTGAACACGGCGGCGTCGAACCTCCAGCAGGAGTGGGAGCAGCGCGCGCTGCCCATCGGCAACGGCGCGATGGGCGCCACCGTCTTCGGCGGCGTCGCGCGCGAACAGCTCCAGCTCAACGAGAAGACCCTGTGGACCGGTGGCCCCGGGGCCTCCGGCTACAACTTCGGGAACTGGACCACCCCGCGGCCGGACGCGATCCAGCAGGTCCGGGACCGGATCGACGCCGAGGGGAGCGTCAGCCCCGAGGAGGTCGCGGCGGTGCTCGGCCAGCCGAAGACGAACTTCGGCTCCTACCAGACGTACGGCGACCTGGTGCTGGAGATGGTCGGCCAGAGCGGCACCGCCACCGACTACCGCCGGGCGCTCGACATCGGCGACGCCGTGGTCACCACGACCTACGAGCTCGACGGGACCACGTACACGCGCGAGTACTTCGCGAGCGCGGCCGACGACGTCGTCGTCGTGCGGCTCACGGCCGACGAGCCGGGCGCGATCGGCTTCGAGGCGCGGCTCGACCTGCCGTCGGGCCGGTCGAACGTCGCGCAGGCCGCCGCGGGCGGCCGGATCACGACGTCCGGGACCCTGACCAACAACGGCCTGCGGTTCGCCTCGCAGGCGCAGGTCCTCACCGACGGCGGGACCCGGACCGACGGCGCGAACGGCCGCGTCACGGTCGCAGGTGCCGACTCCGCGACGATCGTCTTCTCCGCCGCGACCGACTACGAGGGCGAGTACCCGGCGTACCGCAGCGGCGTCGCGCCGCTCGACGTCGTGACGCCCCGCGTCGACGCCGCCGCCGGGAAGGGCGTCGACGCGCTCCGCGAGGCGCACCTCGCCGACTACCACGAGCTCTACGAGCGCGTGCGCCTCGACCTCGGCGCCGAGCTGCCCGACGTCCCGACCGACGAGCTGCTCGCCGCCTACCGGGCGGGGACGACGCCGGAGAACCAGCGCGCGCTCGAGGCGCTGTACTTCCAGTTCGGCCGCTACCTGCTCGTGTCGTCGTCGCGCGACGGGTCGCTGCCCGCGAACCTCCAGGGCGTGTGGAACCGCGTCAACAACCCGCCGTGGGACGCCGACTACCACGTGAACATCAACCTCCAGATGAACTACTGGCCGGCCGAGACGACCAACCTCTCCGAGACGACCGCCCCGCTGTTCGACTACGTCGACTCGATGGTCGCGCCGGGCGAGGTCACGGCGAGCACGATGTACGGCGCGGACGGCTGGGTCGTCGGCAACGAGACCAACCCGTACGGCTTCACGGGCCTGCACCAGTACCCGCAGTCGTTCTGGCAGCCCGACGCCGCCGCGTGGCTCGCGCAGCACTACTGGGAGCACTACCTGTTCACGGGCGACGAGGAGTTTCTCGCCGAGCGCGCCTACCCCATGCTGAAGTCGGTGTCGGAGTTCTGGTTCGACTTCCTCGTCGTGGACCCGCGCGACGGCTCGCTCGTCGTGACCCCGAGCTACTCGCCCGAGCAGGGCGACTTCACCGCGGGCGCGTCGATCTCGCAGCAGATCGTCACTCAGCACCTCGCCAACACCGCCGCGGCGGCCGAGGCGCTCGGCGAGACCGACACCGCGTTCCTCGACGAGCTCTCCACGACGCGCGCCGACCTCGATCCCGGCCTGCGCGTCGGGTCGTGGGGCCAGCTCCAGGAGTGGAAGGAAGACCTCGACGAGCCGAACAACACCCACCGGCACGTCAGCCACCTCTGGGCGCTGTTCCCCGGTGGGGCCGTCTCGCCGTCGTCGTCCCCGGACCTCGCGGCGGCGGCACGCGTGTCGCTCGACGGCCGCGGCGACGGCGGCACCGGGTGGAGCAAGGCCTGGAAGGTCAACTTCTGGGCGCGCCTCCTCGACGGCGACCGCGCGCACAAGCTCCTGCGCGAGCAGCTCACCGGCAGCACGCTCGACAACCTGTGGGACAACCACCCGCCGTTCCAGATCGACGGCAACTTCGGCGGCACGTCCGGCGTGGCCGAGATGCTGCTCCAGAGCCAGGACGCCGTCGTCGACGTGCTCCCGGCACTGCCGTCGGCATGGGCCGAGGGGTCGTACACCGGGCTCGTCGCCCGTGGTGGCACCGAGGTCGACGCGGCCTGGACCGGCGGCGCGGCGCGCGAGCTCACGGTCCACCCCTCGCGCGACGGCGACCTCACGGTCCGCAGCCCGCTCTTCGCGTCGGGCGCGTACACGCTGGTCGACGGCGACGGGTCGCCCGTCGAGCACACGCGCGACGGCGCCGAGGTGACGTTCGCGGCGTCCGCGGGGGCGTCGTACACGGCGTCCGCGCTCGCGACCGTGAGCGTCACGGCCCCGGCAAGCGCGACGACGGGCGACGTCGTCGACGTGGTGGCGAGGGTGTCGGCCGTGGGCGACGCGCCGATCGAGGGCGGCGAGCTCGCGCTCGTGCTCCCCGCGGTCGAGGACGGTCAGGCGGCCTGGTCCGCCGAGCCGGCGGCCGCCGACCTCGAGACGATCCCGGCGGGCGAGTCGCGCGACGTCTCCTTCCGCGTCACCGTCGGCGCGGGCGGCGCGTCGGGGACGTCCGCCGTCGTCGCCCGCCTCACCGCGGGCGAGGGGACGGTCGAGGGGCGGGCCGCGATCGCCGTCCGGCCGCCGTCGCCGTGCCCCGCACCGCCGACGGACGACACCGTCCTCGCGTGGGACCTCGGCGAGGACCCGCTCGCGGACGCGTCCGGGCACGGCCGCACCCCGCGCGTCGTCGGGACGGGCGCCGTGCTCGCCGAGGGCCCGACGGGGTCGGCACAGACGCTCGGGCCGAACACCTACGTCGCGAGCGAGCCCTTCCAGCTCGGGTATCTCTACCAGGCGTCGTTCGCGGGCGAGTTCCGCATCGACGCCGGGCAGTCGTCGTACCGGCGGCTCTTCGACGCGCAGCCGGTCGGCCAGGACGCCGACGGCATCCTCGTCGACCTCACGCCGTCGAACAACGTCCGGGTCATCACGGCCGGGACGGGCACCACGACCCCGGTCACGGTGCCCACGGGCCGCTGGTTCGACCTCGTCGTGACCCTCGGCGAGAACGGCGCCATCACGGTCTACGTGGACGGCGTCGCCCGCCCGGGCGGCACGGTCGGCGGCTACGACGCGATCAACGGGTGCCAGACGCGCCCGTTCCACGTCGGCGCCAACCAGGGCGGCGGCGAGGTCCAGCGCGGCGCCGTGGACCGTGTCGCGGTGTTCGCCCGCGCGCTCACCGCGGACGAGGTCGCGACGTGGCAGGAGCTCGCGTTCGACGCCGGGGAGCCGGGGTCGGACGTCAGCGTCGAGGTGCAGACTCGCTGCCTCGCCGGCCGTGCGTACGTCGCGGTCCGCGCGACCAACGACGACGACGCGCCGCTCGACGTGACCCTCGAGACGCCGTACGGCACGCGCACGGTCACGGGCGTGCAGCCCGGGGCCAACGCGTACCAGTCGTTCGCGGTGCGGGCGACCACGGTCGAGGCGGGCACCGCCACGGTGACCGCGCGGGCGGGGGCCGACGGCCCGGTGACGACGCACGACGTCGCCATCGAGCGCCGCGACTGCTGACGCCCCCACCAGCTCCACGGCGCACGGGCCCCGGCTCCCCCACGGCCGGGGCCCGTGCGCCGCGTCGGCCCGTCCGACGCGTGGCGCGCACCGCGTCCGTGTGAGCGCCACTCATTCGATGTCTTGACGCAGATTGGTCGGAGGATCCTTGACCTTCCGACGAGAACTGCCTAGATTGTGACCAGTCATCAGATGTATTCCGCGGTCTCCCGCGGGGACGGCGAGGGGTACGCATGGCGAGGATCACGCGGGTCGAGATCGAGGACGTCCGCTTCCCGACGTCGCTCACGGCCGACGGCTCGGACGCGATGAACAAGGACGCGGACTACTCCGCCGCCTACGTCGTGCTCCGCACCGACACGACCGACGAGTCCGGGGAACCGCTCGCCGGTCACGGCCTGACCTTCACCATCGGGCGCGGGAACGACATCGTCGCCGAGGCCGCGCGCCAGCAGGCGAGCGCGCTCGTCGGCCGCGACGTCGACGAGCTCGCCGCCGACATGGGAGGCGTGTACCGCACCCTGACCTCCGACTCGCAGCTCCGCTGGCTCGGCCCGGAGAAGGGCGTCGTGCACCTCTCCGTGGCGGCGGTGCTCAACGCGACGTGGGACCTCGTCGCCCGCCGCGCCGGCAAGCCGCTCTGGCGCCTCCTCGCCGACCTGACGCCCCGGGAGCTCGTCGCCGTCGCCGACCTGCGCTACCTCTCCGACGCGCTCACCGCGGACGAGGCCGTCGCGCTCCTCGAGGCCAAGGCCGCGACGAAGGCCGAGCGGATCGCCCACCTCGAGCGCACCGGCTACCCCGTGTACACGACGTCCGCCGGGTGGCTGGGGTACGACGACGAGAAGCTGCGGCGCCTGTGCCAGGAGGCCGTCGACGCCGGGTACGGGCACATCAAGCTCAAGGTCGGCGCCGACCTCGCGGACGACGTGCGCCGCCTCACCATCGCGCGCGACGTGATCGGCCCCGACCGCAAGCTCATGGTCGACGCGAACCAGGTGTGGGACGTGCCGCAGGCGATCGAGTGGATGGCCGCGCTCGCGCCCTTCGACCCCCTGTGGATCGAGGAGCCCACCTCCCCCGACGACGTGCTCGGGCACGCCGCGATCCGGCGTGCCGTCGCGCCGATCGGCGTCGCGACCGGGGAGCACTGCCACAACCGGGTCATGTTCAAGCAGTTCTTCCAGGCGGAGGCGATCGACTTCTGCCAGCTCGACACCGGCCGGCTCGCGAGCGTCAACGAGATCGTCGCCGTCCTGCTCCTCGCCGCGAAGTTCGGCGTGCCCGTGTGCCCGCACGCGGGAGGCGTAGGGCTGTGCGAGATGGTGCAGCACGTGTCCGTGCTCGACTACGTCGCGATCGCCGGCGACCTGACCGGCCGCGTGACCGAGTTCGTGGACCACCTCCACGAGCACTTCACCGACCCGTGCGTCGTCGCGGACACCGGCGCCGGCAGCGGCTACGTGCTCCCGTCACGCCCCGGGTACTCGACGCAGATGCACGCCGCGTCCGTCGCGCAGTACCGGTTCCCCGGCGGCTCGTACTGGACGGAGCGACGCGCGAGCGCGGCCCCCGGCCACGTCGCGCAGTCATCGGAGGAATCCGCCGCGCCCGTGCTGCGATAGGCCATACTGCACCCATGTCCCGCACGGATGAGGTCGTCGACGGCATCAGGCGCATGATCCTCGACGGACAGCTCGGTCCCGGCGACCGGCTGCCCGTCGAGAAGGACCTCGCCGAGGCGCTCGGCGTCTCGCGCGGCTCCCTCCGCGAGGGTGTGCGCGCCCTGTCCATCCTCGGCATCGTCGACACCCGCCAGGGCGACGGCACCTACGTCACGAGTCTCGACCCTCGACGGCTTCTGTCGCCCATGGGGTTCGTCGTCGACCTCCAGGGCGACGGCAGCGCGCTCCCCTTCCACCACGTGCGCCGCATCCTCGAGACCGAGGCCGCCGGGCTCGCCGCAACCCACATCACTGACGAGGCCCTCGCCGAGGCGCGCGGCGTGCTGGACCAGGTCGAGGAGATCCTGCGCGAGCCGGCCGTCGACCACGAGCGCTTCATCGAGACCGACATCGCGTTCCACCGCATCATCGCCGTGCACTCCGGCAACCCCGTCCTCGCCGCGCTCGTCGAGTCGCTCGCCAGCCGGACCGTGCGCGAGCGCCTCTGGCGCGGCCTCCACGAGGAGGGCGCCGAGGAGCGGACGCACGGCGAGCACGAGGCCATCTGGCGCGCGCTCGCCGCGCACGACCCCGAGCGAGCACGCCTGCGCATGGCGAACCACCTCCTCGGCGTCGAGGAGTCCCTCCCCCGCGTCCCGGACGACCTCCCCGACGACGACGCCTGACCACCCGCCAGGACCTCCGCCGAGGGAGAACCCTGGTCGGCCGAGGTGGAGCCGTGGTCACGGCTCCACCTCGCGGGCCGCGGGTCGCCGCACGGCACACGAGATCGACCCGTGCGTCCGAGATCGACCCTCAGGAGGGCGATCTCACGACACACGGGTCGATCTCAGCGGGTCTCCCCGCCACCGTCACTCGTAGAGGACCGCGGCGATCTCCTCGTCGTCGATGTTCGTCGCGTCGTACCAGTAGAAGCCGGAGTCGATGACGGGCTCGACGTCCTCGCCGTTGATCGCGGCGACGGCCGCCTTGACGGTCTCGTAGCCGATGCCGACGGGGTTCTGCGTGATCGCGCCGGCCATGAGGCCGTCGCGGATCGCGTCCATCTGCGCCTTGCCGGAGTCGAAGCCGATCACCGTGAGCGTGCCCGCGGCGCCGAGCTCCTGCACGGCCTTGACGACACCGGTCGCGGCGCCCTCGTTGGTGCCGTAGATGCCCTTGAGGTCGGGGTTCGCCTGGAGGATCGACTTCGCGGCGTCGGCGGACTTGAGCTGGTCGCCGCCCGCGTACTGCACGTCCACGATCTCGACATCGGGCGCGTTCTCCTCGATGTAGTCGACGAACCCGGAGACGCGCTGCTGGCCCGTCTGCGACGTCTGGTCGTGGCCGAGGACCGCGATCTTGCCGCTCCCGCCGATGAGCTCGACCATGTGCTTCGCCGCCTCCGCGGCGGCGGCCTCGTTGTCGGTGGACACCGTCGTGATCGGCACGTCGGACTCCACGCCGGAGTCGAACGCCACGACGGGGATGCCGCGCGACTGCGCGTCCGACATGAGCGGGATCGACGCCTCGGAGTCGAGTGCGGCGAACCCGATCGCGTCGGGGTTCTTGTCGAGCGCGGTCTGGAGCATGGAGAGCTGCTTGTCGACCTCGGTCTCGGTCTCCGGCCCCTCGAAGGTGACCTCGACGCCGAGCTCCTCCGCGGCGTCGTCGGCCCCCTGCTTCACCGCCTGCCAGAACTGGTGCTGGAAGCCCTTGGAGACGAGCGCGACGTACGGCGTCCCGCCGTCGCCGCCGCTGTCACCGCCGGAACCGGACCCGCCGTCGTCGGCGGAGCTGCACGCGCCCAGCGCGAGCAGGAGGGCTGCGGCGCTCGCGGCGCCGACGTACTTGAGGCGGGCGACCCGGGTGGTCTTCATGAGGTGCTCCTTCGGGGATGACGTCGTCGTCAGGGGAGACGAGGGAGGTGGCGGTGCTGCGGGGTGGGAGCGCGGGGGTCAGGCGTCCTTCCCGCGCCGGAGGATGTCGGTGTAGACGGCGAGGAGGATGACGATGCCGACGGCGACCTTCTGCCACTCCTGCGGGATCGACATGATCCGCAGGCCGTTGGTGAGCGTGGCCATGATGAGCGCGCCGATCACGGTCCCGAGGATCGTGGCCTTGCCGCCGCGCAGGGACGTGCCGCCGATGACGACGGCGGCGATCGCCTCGAGCTCGTACCCGAGCCCGAGGCCGGGCTGGGCGGAGTTGAGCCGGGACGCCATGACGACGCCCGCGAGCCCGGTGAAGACGCCGGCCACGGTGTAGACGACGACCTTCCAGCGCCGCACGTCGATGCCGGAGATCGCGGTCGCCTCCTCGTTCGAGCCGATCGACAGGGCGTACCGGCCGATGAGCGACTTGCTGAGGAGGATCCCCGCGACGGCGGCGGCGGCGAAGAAGATGAGGACGGCGTTCGGCAGGCCGGGGATCAGCTCGCCGAGCGCGATCTGGCCGAAGCCCGCGACGTCGGAGAAGTAGATCGGCTTGGTGCCCGAGATGACGAGCGACAGGCCCTGCGCGACCATCATCGTCGCGAGCGTCGCGATGAACGGCGGGATGCCGAGGAACGACACGTTGAGGCCGTTCACGAGCCCGAGGAGCGCGCCGGCCGCGATGCCGCCGAGCACGCCGACCACGAGCGGCAGGCCCAGGTTGGTGAGGAACACGCCGGTCATGACCGCGCAGAGCGTCATGCCCGTCCCGACGGACAGGTCGATCCCGCCGGTCGCGATGACGAACGTCGCGCCGAGGGCCATGATCCCCGTGACGGCCGTGGCGAGCAGGATGCCCTTGATGTTCGCCCAGTCGAGGAAATAGGGGCTGGCGATCGAGAAGAACGCGAAGATCACGACGAGCCCGGCGAACGCGAGGATCTGCTGGAGCTGCTGGCGGTAGCGCGGGCCCCGCGACGCCACGACGGCGTCGGGCAGGGAGTCGCGGACGGTGGTGGTCGAGGTCATCGGGCGTCTCCGGTCGTGGCGAGGAGGTGCTCGGCGCCGCCGAACTGCGTCGCGAGCTCCATGACGTTGTGCTGCGTGGCGTCGGCGTTGTCGAGGACGCCGGTGACCCGGCCCTCGCACATGACGACGATCCGCTCGGACAGGCGCAGGACCTCCGGCAGCTCGGACGAGATCATGACGATCGACTTGCCCTGGTCCGCGAGCGTGCGCAGGAGCTCGTAGATCTCCTCCTTGGCGCCGACGTCGATGCCCCGCGTCGGCTCGTCGACGACCAGGACGTCGCAGTCGCGCACGAGCCACTTGGCGAGCACGACCTTCTGCTGGTTGCCGCCCGAGAGGTTCTTGGTGCGCTGGCGCACCGACGGCGTCTTGATCGCGAGGCGGCGGACCATCTCGGTCGCGACGCGGCGCGCGTCCCCGTCGCGGACGAATCCGGCGCGGGTCTCGCGTCCGAGCGAGGAGAGCATGACGTTCGCGGTGACGTCCTGGTCGAGCAGGAGGCCGTACCGCTTGCGGTCCTCGGAGAGGTAGCCGATGCCGTGGCGCACGGCGTCGGCGGGGTTGCGCACGTGGATCGCACGTCCGCGGACCTCGACGTGCCCGGTGCTCCGGTCGGCGCCGACGAGGGCCCGGGCGACCTCGGTGCGGCCCGCGCCCATGAGCCCCGCGAAGCCCAGGATCTCCCCCTCGTGGAGGTCGAAGGAGACGTCCTTGAGGAGCTTGCGGGTACTGAGCCCCCGGACGGACAGGACCGCGGGGCGGCCCTCGGGGGCGGGAGCGGGCCGCACGTCGGTCCGGATCTCGCGCCCCACCATGCGCGCGATCACGTCCTTGACGTCGGTCCCGGGCGTGTCGAGCGTGTCGATGTAGCGGCCGTCCCTCAGGACGGTGATCCGGTCGGAGATCTCCTTGATCTCGTCCATGCGGTGGGAGATGTAGATGACGCCGGTGCTCGGTGTCACGAACCCGCGGATGAGCCGGAAGAGCGTGCGCACCTCGACGTCGTTCAGGGCGGCGGTCGGCTCGTCCATGATGAGGACCTTCGCGTCGAACGACAGCGCCTTGGCGATCTCGACCATCTGCTGCCCGGCGACGCTGAGCTGCGCGACGGGCTGGCGGGGGTCGAGCGGGATCTCGAGGCGGCGGAAGAGCTCGGTGGCCCGGCGGACGAGCGCGCGGTCGTCGATGAACCCGGCGCGCCGCGGCTCGCGCCCGGCGAAGATGTTCTGCGCGACCGTGAGGTCGGGCATGAGGTGGAACTCCTGGTGGATGATGCTGATCCCGCGCTCGTTCGCCTGGCGCGGGGAGAGGACGTCGAGCGGCTCGCCGTCGAGCTCCATGGTCCCGGCGTCGGGCTGGTGGAGGCCGGAGAGGAGCTTCATGAGCGTCGACTTGCCGGCGCCGTTCTCGCCGACGAGGGCCAGCACCTCGCCGTGACCCAGGTCGAGCCGGACGTCGTCGAGCGCCTTGACCCCGGGGAACGCCTTGGTGATGCCCGCGACGCGCAGGAGCGGGGTCCCCGCCGTCGCGGGCGGGTCGCCCGCACGCGCGGCGGGAGTCGGGTCCGTGCTCACGTGAAGCCCCTTTGCTTGGATGTGACCGAGGTCAGTTCTATCGCAGACATCCGATGCATTTCAAGAGTCTGGGCCACAATTCGCGAGTTGTGGCGGTAGTTCCCGTGCTCAATCGCCGCAAAGTGCACTCAACATCCGATGATTCATCGAACCATAGGGGGCTCAGCCCTCCCGCACACCCACCGTGAGCATCAGGTTCGCGTACGCCCGCTCGTCCCCGGTCGCGACGAGGAGCGCGACGTCGTCACCCCGCGCGACGTCGTAGAACGCGAACCGGTCGAGCTCCCGCCACCCGGCCGACGGCGACGCCGCGGCGAGCGCGGCGCGGTACCCCGCGTGCGCGGGCACCTCCGCGCCGCGCGCGAGCACGTCCCCCTCGGCCCCCGACGGGACCATCACGGCCGCGGACTCGACGGGGGCCGCGTCGAGCAGGACCTCCAGCACCTGGTCGACCGTCAACAACCCTGGCCGCAGGTTGAGGTGGACACGGGGCGCCCCGGGACGCACGCCCGTGGAGTGCGGGTAGTTGGCGTCCGCCAGCAGGACGCGGGAGCCGTGCCCCGCGCCCGCGAGCGCGCCGATCAGGCCCGGGTGCAGCAGCGGGTAGCGCAGCACGGGTCCGTCACCGCGCGACCACGGCCGGGTCGAGCGCCCCCTCCGCCGGGGTGGCGGCCGGCACGACGGCGTCCGCGACCGCGTGCCGCTGGCGCCCGACCCCGGCGATCTCGACCTCCACGACGTCGCCGTCGCGCAGGTACGGGAACCGGCCCGAGAGCGCGACGCCCTGCGGCGTCCCGGTGCAGATCAGGTCTCCCGGTTCGAGCGTCATGTACTGCGACAGGTGCCACACGAGGTAGGCGACGTCGAAGATCATGTCCGCGGTCGTGGAGTCCTGCCGCGGCTCGCCGTTGACCCACGAACGCAGCTGCAGGTCCCCGGCGTCGAGCTCGTCCGCGGGCACGAGCGCCGGGCCCGTGGGCGCGAAACCCGGCCCGCACTTGCCCTTGGACCACTGGCCGAGCGACTCGTCGAGCTGCCAGGCGCGCTCGCTCACGTCGTCGACGGCCGTGTACCCGGCGACGTGCGCGAGCGCCTCCTCGGGGGACGCGAGGTAGCTGGCCGCGCGGCCGATCACGACGCCCAGCTCGACCTCCCAGTCGAGCCTCTCGGCGCCCGGCGGGACGGGCAGCGTGTCGTCCGGGCCGACGACCGTGTTCGGGTGCTTGAGGAACACGATCGGGGTCGACGGCGGCTCGGCCCCCGACTCCGCGGCGTGCGCGGCGTAGTTCTGCCCGATGCAGATCACGGCCGCGGGCCGCGCGACCGGCGCGCCGCGGCGCAGCCGCTCCGGGTGCTGGAGGACGGGCAGCACCCCTGCGGCGAGCGCCTCGCGCACGCGCGCGACGCCGTCCGCGGCGAGGAACGCGCCGTCGATGTCGGCGGTCAGGGACCGCAGGTCGTAGGTGGCGCCGTCCACGGCGACGGCGGGGATCTCGTGGCCGAGCGGCCCCAGGCGGAGCAGGTGCATCAGGTCCTCTTTCTCGGGGAGGGGTCAGGGACGCGCGAACGCCGCGGGCGAGGCGCCCTCGGCCAGGAGCCCGGCGCGCACGAGCGCGTCCCAGAGCGCGTCCGGGACGGTGGCGGTGTGCCGCTCGTACGCCTGGCGCACCTGGTCGGGCGACCGGAGCCCGACGACGGTGCTCGCCACGGCGGGGTGGAGACGGACGTAGGCGAGCGCCGCCTCGGGCAGCGTGACGCCGTGGTCGGCGCACACGGCCGCGGTCCGTCGGGTGCGGTCGAGCAGCGCGGCGGACGCCTGCGCGTAGTCGTACGTGGCGTCGTCGGGCGGGACGTCGCGCGCGAGCAGGCCCGAGTTGTAGACGCCCGCGACGACGACGGCGACGTCCCTCTCCAGGGCGACGGGCAGCAGGTCGGCGAGCGCGGGCTGCTCGAGGAGCGTGAACCGCCCGGCGCACATGACGACGTCGACGTCGGTCTCGCGCACGAACCGCGCGAGCATCGCGGACTGGTTCATCCCGGCGCCGACCGCCCCGACGACGCCCTGGTCGCGCAGCTCGACGAGCGTGGGGACGGCCTCGCGCGTGGCCACGTCCCAGTGCTCGTCGGGGTCGTGGAGATAGACGACGTCGACCCGGTCCAGTCCCGTCCGTGCGAGGGTCGCGTCGAGCGACCGGAGCACGCCGTCCCGCGTGAAGTCCCATACGCGGCGCTGGTCTGCGGGCACGTCGAACAGGTCCGGGTCCTTCTGGTGCGCCGTCTCCGGCGACGGGACGAGGAGCCGCCCGACCTTGCTGGACACGACGCGCTCGGCCGGCGGGCGGTCGCGCAGCGCGGCGCCGAGCCGGCGCTCGGAGAGCCCGAGCCCGTAGTGCGGCGCGGTGTCGAAGTAGCGCACGCCCAGGTCCCACGCCGTGTCGACCGCGGCGGCCGTCTCGGCGTCCGACGTGGGCCGGTAGAGGTTGCCCGCCTGCGCCGCGCCGTACCCGAGCGACGTCAGCCGCACGGCGGTGTCGCGGACCAGGCGGGTGGGCAGGCTCGACGCCGGCGCGGTCGCGCCGGCCTGCTCCATGGTCATGACGCCGCGGGCGGCCGCACCCGGAGGTTGTGCATGCCGCCGTCGACCGCGAGCGCCTCGCCCGTCGTCGCGGCGGCGAGCGGGCTCGCCAGGTAGCAGACGGCGTGCGCGACCGCCTCGGGGCTGACGAGCCGGCCCGTGGGCTGCCGCGCCTCGAGCGCGGCGCGCTCGGCGGCCGGGTCGTCCGCGGCGTCGAGCAGGCGTCCGACCCACGGGGTGTCGACCGTGCCGGGGTTCACGCAGTTCACGCGGATGCCCTCGCGCACGTGGTCGGCGGCCATCGCGAGCGTGAGGGCCTGGACCGCGCCCTTGGACGCGGAGTACAGCGCCCGGGCGGGGAGCCCCGTCCACGCCGCGATCGAGCACGTGTTGACGACGGCGGCGCGGTCCGACGCCCGCAGGTGCGGGAGCGCTGCGCGCGTGACGCGCACGATCCCCAGCACGTTGACGTCGAGGACGCGCAGCCACTCGGCGTCGTCGTTGTCGGCGACCGTCCCCTGGGCGCCGATGCCGGCGTTGTTCACGACGACGTCGATGCCCCCCATCGCCGTGGCGGCGGCGTCGACCGCGGCGCGGACGGCGGCGTCGTCGGTGACGTCGGCGACCTCGGCGTGGGCACCGTCGGGCACGCCGTCGGTCGTGCGGTCGACCGAGGTGACGCGCGCGCCCCGCGCGAGCATCGCCGTCACGATCGCGGCGCCGATGCCGGACGCACCGCCGGTGACCACGGCGCGCACGCCGTCGAGCTCGGGCGGCGGGCTGGTCGGTGGTGTCACGGGGAGCCTCTCCTCAGTCTCGGGTGCGTGCTGGTGGTCGGGTGTCGGCCACGGCACCGGCGGTGGCGACCGCCGGGAGCCCGTACACGCGGCGCGCGGTGGCGCCCCACACGGCGTCGCGCTCGCCGGCGGCGAGGTCCGCGAGCAGCCCGCGCACGGTCTCGAGCCACCGGCCGTAGTCGCTCGCGAGCAGGCACACGGGCCAGTCGGAGCCGAACATCAGGCGTGCCGGACCGAAGACGTCGAGCGCGTGGTCGACGGCGGGCCGCAGGTCGGACGGGGTCCACGCGTCCCAGCGGGCCTCGGTGACGAGGCCGGACAGCTTCGCCGTGACGTTCGGCAGGGCGGCGAGCGCGGCGACGTCGTGGCGCCAGGCGGTGAGCCGGTCCTCGTCGGGTCCCGCCGCGGCCCGGCCGTCCAGCCGGGGCTTGCCGAGGTGGTCGAGCACGAACGGGACGTCGGGGAGCGCGTCCGCGAGCCGTGCCGCCGCGGGGAGCTGGTGGTCGCGCAGGACGAGGTCGAACGCGAGCCCGGCGGCGCCCACGGCGGCGACGCCGCGGCGCACGTCGGCCCGGTCGAGGTACGCGGGGTCGGGCTCGGCCTGGAGCATGGTGCGCACGCCCACGAGGTACCGACCGCCGGGGCCCGCGCGCAGCGCGTCGAGGCGTTCGGCGAGGTCCGGGGCGATGAGGTCGGCCCAGACGACGGCGCCCGCCAACCGGGCCGCGCGCCCCTCCGGCAAGGCGCACGTCGCGAGCAGCTCCGCGGACTCCGTCCACCGGCTCGCCGACTGGACGACGACCGCCGCGCTCACGCCGTGCGCGACGGCGGGGAGGTCGGCGGGGACGAAGTCGCGGTCGATCGCCGCCATCGTGACCGAGTCGATCCAGTCCTGGGGTGTCCGCGAGCGGACCCAGAGGTGGTGGTGGGCATCGACGACGTCGTGACCGGGCACGGGGCCTCCCTCCTCGTTGACGGAACCGCCGCGGACCAGATTCATCGAATGTATCTTAGGTACGTGCCCGGCCTTCGCGCAACGATGTCGGGAAGTTGCCCCCGAATCACCAGGGGGTCATCTGATCACTGTGCGCCGTCAGCTCAGCCGACGTTCGAGGTGCACCGTCACGGTGTCGCCCACGTCCTTGCCGAGACGCTTGCGCACGGCGGCGTTGAGCGACAGCATCAGGCCGCCGGAGCCGGTCGGCATCAGACCGACGTTGCGCAGCGGCACCTCGTCGACGGTCGCGTCGACCCGCACGGACCGCAGCGTCCCGAAGAGCTCGCGCGCCTCCGGCACCTCGACGCAGGGCCACGTGTCGCCCTTGACGTCGACGCCGACGGGCGCGGTGAACGTGCGGTCGAGAGCGACGGGTTCGAACGGCATGCGGTCCTCCGGAAGGGTGGTGGGTCGTCGGTCGGTGTGCTGACCGGTCGGGCGGCGCGGAGTCATCGGGCGGTTGCGTCTCGGCAGGCCGGCACGTCGCTCAGACCGCCGCGCGCACCGACTCCCCCATGCGCCCGACCGCCTCCGTGAGCACGTCGACGCCGGTCGCGAGGTTGAGCCGCACGTGCCCCTCGCCGCCGGGGCCGAACCGGCGCCCGTCCTCCAGCGCGACGCGCGCCCGGTCGAGGAACCAGCCGCGCGGGTCCTGCCCAGGCGCCGGGACGCCGTCGGAGGAGGGGACGTCGTCGATCCCTCGACAGTCGAGCCACGCGAGGTAGGTCGCCTCTCCGGGGCGGTAGCCGACCTGCGGCAGGTGCTCCGCGAGGAGGTCGGCGAGGAGCCAGGCGTTGCGCTCGACGCCCGCGAGGACGGCGTCGAGCCACGCCTCGCCGCGGTCGAGCGCGGCGACGTGGGCGAGCACCGACACGTGCTGCACGCCGTGGCTCGCCTCCTCGGGGATCCGCCGCAGGTCGTCGGCGGCGCCCGGCCCGGCGACCGCGGCCGCGGCCTTGAGCCCCGGCAGGTTCCATGCCTTGGACGCCGAGACGATCGCCACGGCCTGCTCCGATCCCGGGACGGCGAGGAGCGGCGTGTGGGTCGTCGCGGGGCGCCCGTCGATCCCTGGGCGGGTGAGCGGCGCGTGGATCTCGTCCGCGACGACGCGCACCCCGTACCGCGCGGCGAGCGCGAGCCCCGCCTCGAGCTCGGCGGGCGTGTGCGTCGTCCCGGTGGGGTTCTGCGGGTTGCACACGAGCCAGACGGCGCGACGCCCGCTCCCGGGACCACGCCCGTTCGCGGCGGCGCCCGTCGCGTCGGCGAACGCGCGCTCGAGCGCGTCGAGGTCGAGCCGCCCGTCGGTGCCCAGCGGCGCGTCGACGACGCGCCGTCCCTCGTTCGCGGTGAAGCCGTAGAACGGCGGGTACACGGGCGGGTTCACGACGACCGCGTCGCCCGGGGCCGTGAGGACGCGCAGCACCTCGACGATCGCGAGCATCACGTCGGGCAGCGTGCGCGACGTCGACGCGTCGAACGACCAGCCCCACCGGCGTTCCGCGAACCGCGCGTACGCCTCGCCGTAGGTGGCGCCGACGTCGTACCCGGTGTCGCCCGCACGCAGCGCCGCCGTCACGGCGTCGACCACGGCCTCGCACGGCGCGACGTCCATCTCCGCGACGAACAGCGGCAGCACGTCGGGGTCGAACGCCCGCCACTTCACCGACGTCCGACGGCGCAGCTCGTCGAGCGTGAGGACGTCCAGGGGTGTGCGCATCGTGCTCCTCCCTCGGTGCCGAACCCGGGACGTCTCCTCAGGAAGCGGTGCGCGTGGGGAGCGAACCCGAGCTCGGCGGATCGACCCGGCCCACCCTAGGTCGTCTCCGGGGTCGCGGCAGCGGGGGCCGACTCCTCCGCGGCGGCGTTCGCCGGGCTCGTCGCGAGGACGACGCAGCCGCCCACCGCGGCGAGCGTCGCGAGCACCGCGGGGACGGCCCAGCCCGGCCGCACGACGTCGCCGAGCACCGCGAGCCCCACGACCCCCGGCACGAGCACCTCGAGGACGGACACGGTCGCGGCGACGGTGCCCACGGCGCCGCGCTCGAGCGCGCGCAGGTACGCGAGCGCGCCCGCGACGCCGCCGAGGACGATCGCGACCGCCAGCGGCTGGAACACCGTGTCGAGCAGGTCGCCGGACGCGTGGGCGCCGCGCGCGGCGACGGCGGCGACGGAGTAGCCCAGCCCGCCGAGCACGGCGAGGAGCAGGGGGTGCCCGCGCCGGTAGGCGGCGGCCGTTCCGACCGCGACGGCGGCCCCGGCCACGTTGACCCACGTCGCGAACCCCGCGGGCGGGTGCGTCGCGGGCTGCTCGCCCGCGGCGAGCGCGAGCACGACGAGCCCGGCCACCACGACACCCATGGCCACGAGGTCCGTGCGGCGCAGCGTCGCGCCGAGCACGAGCCGGGCGAGCAGCACGACGACGACCAGCGACGCCGCGACGACGGCCTGCACGACGAACAGCGGCAGATGGTCGAGGGCGAGCAGCGAGAGGAGCCACGCGACGCCGTCGACCACGAGCCCGCCGATGACGAGCGGCTGCGCGACGGCCGCGAGGCCGTGCGCCCGACGCGTCGCCACGGCCTGCATGATCGTGCTCACCGCGTACAGGACGCTCGCGGCGACGGCGGCGAGCAGCGACAGGATCACGGGGCCTCGTTCCCGGGTGCCGCGGGTGCGGCCGTCGTCGCGGCGGGTGCGGACTCTGCCGGGGCGGCGCCCACCCCGCGCAGGAACCGACCGATCACGGGGATCTCGGTGACGCCCTCCGCGCCGGCCATGACGAGCGCCTGCGCGGCCGCCTGCTCCGCCGAGTCGAGGACGACGTAGCGGCGGGTCCAGCCCGGGTCGAACTTGTCGTTGAACGTCGCGAGCGTCTCCACCTGGGTGCCCTCGGAGAACCTCTTGACGACCGGACGCACGAGCTGGTCGAGCCGCGAGTCGCGCTCGCCCTCCATGAGCTCGCGCAGGACGGCGAAGTTGAGGCCCAGCCCGCGCTGGCCCCGCGCGACGAGCCCCGCGATCGTCGCGACGATCGTCGCGTCCACGAGGCCGTTCGGCAGGTCGGGCACGTCGAGGCGGCGGCGCATGACGTCGAGCGACCAGCCGTCGATGTCGCTCGCGGGCACCCACTGGCAGAACGCGTCCACGCGCCCCTCCGAGGACCGGGTGACGGAGAGCATGAGCCCGGCGTCGTGCGGGTCGAACAGGCGCGAGAGCGTCATGGAGAACCCGCGCTCGTCCTCGCCGCGCCGGGACTCGTCGCTCATCGCGACGATCTGGCTGCGCAGCGCAGGGTCGAGCGTCGTGGGGTCGTGGAACGTCGTCGTGTAGCCGGCGCGTGCGACGCGGTTCACGGCCTGGCGCAAGGACTTGTGGGCCTTGCCCTCGAGGGAGAACGACGGGCAGTCGACGGTCGCCTCGTCGCCGAGGTAGGCCGGGAGCAGACCCGACGCCTCGTACACGGGCAGCCACGGCTCCCCCGCCGCGACGACCGCGACCTTCCACCCGTTGCGCCCCACGTGGTCGAGGAACTCGGCCCAGACGAGCTCGCGCTCGTCGGCCGGGCACACCGGGTCGGGCGAGACGAGGCACACGCCGTTGCGCACCGAGTGGGCGACGACCCCGTGGCCGACGAAGAACCAGTCCTTGTCGTCGCGCAGGGCGAAGTAGTCGAGCGTGCCACCACCGTGCACGGCCACGACGGCACGCGCCTTCTCCCGCTCGGCCAGGTGCTCGGCGGGCGTCGCGGGCCTGGGCGACCGCGGGGAGAGCAGCCACCAGAGCACGAGCACCACGAGCACGAGGTTGAGCACCGTCGCGACCGCGGCGAGCACGCGCGCCGCGCTCTCCAGCTCGGCGTCGCCCGCGTCGCGCGCCGCGAGCACGACGGCGACGCCCACGACGACCAGGACGAGCGCGACGCCGATCGCGACGAGGAGCAGCACCGCCCGGCGCACCGCGCGCCGCGTGGGCAGCACGGGGAACGCGCGCCACTGGGTGAGGAGCCACCCGACGGCGAGCAGCACGACGACGGCCGGGAGCGCGTGCCGGTGGTGCAGCAGGTGGACGACCGCCGTCACCCCCAGGACCACGCACGTGACGAGCCACGAGAGCCGGTGCCCGTTGCGCAGCCCGCGCGCCGTGAGGAACAGGACCACGGCGACCAGGAGGATGCTCGACGCGTGGCTGCTCGCCTCGAGCCCCGGGATCAGGTCCTGGTAGAGGGAGAGCCGTACCCACAACCGCCGCGCGACGAGGCCCACGAGCGAGAGGACCGCGAGGACCACGACGACGGTCGCGGCGACCCGGCGGACGCGCACGCGGTGACGTTGGGCCGCGAGCGGGGAGTGTCGACCGGTCGCGACGAGCGCGGCACGCGGCGCGCCCCGGGACGCGCCGGACGACGCGCTCGAGGACTGGCTCGGCGGCGCGCTCGGGCGGGGTGTCTCGTCGGGCACGCTCCGATCATCCGTCAGGCTCAGCCCGACCGCGCGGGCGACCGGCCTCGGGACGCAGCGGGGGCGCCCGCCCCGAAGGGCCGGGCGTCGGGCCTTCAGGCGGCGGGAAAGCTCAGGCGTCGTCGCGCGCCGGCGCCGACGACCGTCCGCCACGCGCGTGGGCGGGCCGCTCGTCGTCGTGCACCCAGCGCCAGACGCGCGTCACGACGAACCACACGACGGCGGCCGCGACGACCGCGATGACGACCTTCTGGAGCACGCCGGCGTACTCCTCCACGACGTGCCACTGCTCGCCGAGCGCGTACCCGGCGTAGACGAAGATCGTGTTCCACACCGCGCTGCCCGCTGCGGTGAGCGCGGTGAACTTCCACAGCGGCATGCGCTCGACCCCGGCCGGGATCGAGATGAGGCTGCGGAAGATCGGGATGAAGCGGCCGAAGAAGACGGTCGCGCCGCCGTGCTTGAGGAAGAACTGCTCGGTGCGGTCGACGTCCGCGACCTTGACGAGCGGCAGCCGCTCCGCGACCCAGCGCGTGCGCTCGCGCCCGATGATCGCTCCCACGGCGTAGAGCGCGAGCGCCCCGACGATCGAGCCGGCCGTCGTCCAGACGATCGCCTCGACGAGCCCGAAGCTGCCCTGGCTCGCGGTGAAGCCCGCGAGCGGCAGGATGATCTCGCTCGGCAAGGGCGGGAACAGGTTCTCGAGCGCGATCGCGATCGCGGCCCCGACCGGGCCGAGCGTCTCCATGAGGTTCACGGCCCATCCGGCGACGCCGTCGAGCGCGGGCTCCGCCGTCGACGCGGCGGGCAGGGCGGCCGAGAGGGCGGCGGAGAGTCCGGAGGGCATGGTCCCCGAGCCTAGGCGAGCGACCGGGTGGCCGAGGGCCGATGAGTTCGAGACCGTGTGGAGGTCTCGTGGGGGCGCCGGGAGCGCCCGGACGACCCCGAGGAGGAGCGCATGCGGATCACCACGACGGTCGAGGCGAGCGGCGGCACGACGACGGGCCTGCCCGTCCCGGACGACCTCGCTCGCGCGCTCGACGCGGCGGGCGTTCGGGAGTCGTTCGACGCCCTCTCGTTCTCGCGGCAGCGAGCGATCGTGGAGCCCGTCGAGTCGGCGAAGGCCGCCGAGACCAGGCAGCGCCGCATCGAGAAGGCAGTCGCCGCGCTCTCGTGAACGGCGTCGGTGCCGTCGCTGCCCGTCACCCGGTCGGCCGGCTCGGCCCGGTCAGCCGCGGACGAGCGCGTCGATCCGTCGGACCGGCTCCCAGGCGCCGGCCTCGCCGTTGGACACGACGACGACCGTCACGCCCTGTGCCCCGGCCGGCGGGAGCGCGTCGGTCGTGTCCGTGGGGGGCACCGGGTCGGGGTAGTGGCGCAGCATCGCGCTCGACCCGGTGTTGATGCCCTCCTTGTACGCGGAGCGCACGGCGCCGTCGGCGAGGAGCTCGAACTCGAGCCCGAACCCGTAGTGCACGCTCGCCGCGCGCTCCACGCCCTCCGCGTCCTTGTCGTCCGTCTCGTCCGTGTCGCCGTCGTCGTGCTTGACCTGCGGCGTGAGGAACGCGCGCGTGAGGTCGGGCGGCAGGAGCTCACCGCCGCGGACCGCCGCCCAGAACCGGGCCAGGTCGCGCGCGGTGACGTGCGCGCCGCCGTCGGGCGAGCCCACGGGCGGGTAGGAGTAGATGTTCTGCCGCCACCCGGTGACGGGCCCCTCGTCCTCCGGGCCTTCGCGGACGGGCTCCCAGCCCTCCGCCACGTCGGGCTCGGCCTCGTCCATGCGGAAGAACCCGGAGCGGTCCATGCCGGCGCGGGCGAACACGTGCTCGCGGACGTACTCGCGGTAGGTCGTGCCGGTGACGGCTTCCAGCGCGAGCCCGGCGAGGACGAAGCCGACGTTGCAGTACCGGCACCCCTCGCCGGGCCGGAAGTTCGGGTCCTTGTGGACGAACCCCGGGAGGAAGTCCTCCGTGCGCGTCACGGAGTACATGGGCCGGTCCACCCACAGCGCCTCGTACGACTCGCCCGCCTCCTCGTCGGCGTCGTCCGCGATGCCCGACGTGTGCGTCAGCAGGTGCCGGATCGTCACCTCGCGCGGGATCGTCGTGCCCGCGAGGTCGACGTGGTCGTGGATGCGGTCGTCGAGCCCGAGCCGCCCCTCCCCGACCTGCTGGAGCACCGCGACGGCGGTGAAGAGCTTGGTCACGGACGCGACGTCGAACCGCGTGCTCGTCCGGACGGGGACGCCCCACCGGCGCGACGCGACGCCGTACGCGCGCTCGAACAGCGGCTCTCCGTCGCACTCGATCCGCACGACTCCGGAGAACGCGTCGGCGTCGGCCGCCGCCCGCAGGTGGGCGTCGAGGGCGGTGAGGGCGGCGTCGTCGAGCGCGGTCATGCCTCGACGGTAGGCGCCGCGCCCCGCCGACGGCCAGGGCTTTGCGGGTCGTCCCCGAGCGGCCTCGCAGGTGGGAGCGCTGTCAGAGTACGGTCGCGGTATGGCGACCTCGACGACCCCCGCGCTCGGCGTGATCCTGCCGCGCGAGCTGCCCGCCGACCAGATCGTGCCGTTCGCGCGGCGCGCCGAGGAGGTGGGCCTCGACGAGGTGTGGGTCGTCGAGGACCTCACGTTCCACGGCGGGATCGCGCAGGCCGCGACCGTCCTCGCCGCGACCGAGCGGCTGACCGTGGGCATCGGGATCCTCCCCGCCGCGACGCGCGCGCCGTCGACCGCCGCGATGGAGGCCGCGACCCTCGCCGCCCTGCACCCCGGCCGCCTGCACCTGGGGATCGGGCACGGCATGCCCGCGTGGATGCGGCAGATCGGCGTCTGGCCCGCGAGCCCGCTCGCGATGCTCGAGGAGACGACGTCGGCCGTGCGCGCCCTGCTGCACGGCGAGCGCGTCACCGTCGCCGGCCGGTACGTGTCGGTCGACGACCTCGCGCTGCACGCCCCGCCCGCCTCGCCGCCCCCGGTGCTCGCCGGGGTGCGCGGCCCGCGCTCGCTCGAGGTCTCGGGCCGCGTCGCTGACGGGACGATCCTCGACATGCCCGTGACCCCGGAGTACCTGGCCGTCGCGCGCGCCGCGATCGACGCCGGGCGGGCGAGCGCCGGCGACGCCGCCCCGCCGGAGCACCGCGTCGTCGCCTTCTCGCTCGGCGCGGTGCACGACGACGTCGCGACCGCCCGCGCCATCGTCCGGCCGCACCTCGCCGTCCTGGGCGAGGCGGACTGGTCGGCGCAGATCGACCCGCTGCCGTTCGCCGACGACTTCCGCGCAGTGCGCGACGCGAGCGACTCCCCCGGGGCCTTCGCCGCCGCGATGCCGGACGCCTGGGTCGACGCGCTCGCCATCGTCGGGCCGCCCGACGCCTTCCGCGCCCGGCTCGCCGAGCTCGGCGCGGGCGGGGTGTCGAGCGTCGTGCTCGTCGCGACGAGCCCCGACCCCTCCCGCCCGGACGACCCGTTCGCGGCGCTCGACGCGCTGGAGGGCGTCACCGCGACCACCTCGGGGTGACATCGTGCCCTCATGGTCCGAGCAACGCTGCCGGGACCACGGCGACCCCGTCCCGGCGCCGGTACGCATGTTCCCCGGTCGTGACGACGAGCATGTCGGCAAGCCGGTCACCGATCTGTTCGCGGAGCCAGAGAAGGTGTCGGACGTCCCGGTCCGTGGGTACCGCGGTCAGCTTGACTTCGATGGCCACGACACGATCGTCGTTGCCCGTCACGACAAGGTCGATCTCGTGGCGACCGTTGAGGTCGCGAAAGTGGCTGACCGTTGCTTCCGAGTGCGTTGCGTAGACATTGACGTCGAGCGT
The DNA here is from genome assembly GCF_049913115.1 of Cellulosimicrobium sp. E-16. NCBI lineage: Bacteria > Bacillati > Actinomycetota > Actinomycetes > Micrococcales > Promicromonosporaceae > Cellulosimicrobium > Cellulosimicrobium sp. E-16. Next base: position 282,484 of record NZ_CP183974.1, on the reverse strand, counting down.
GACGAGCGATTCGAAGAGTGTTCCCAGGAGCGGCTCGGGGCTCAGGGAGGCGGCCGTAGCTCGACCCACGAGCAATGATTCCGCCGTGACGTTGAGCAGGCGCGCAGCGAGCGCCGGGTCGGCGAGCTGGTGCTTGGAGGCCTGGCTCAGACGCGACAACCTGTTGTCGCCAGGGGTCCACGCGGGAGTGGGATCGAGGAGCCACAGACCCGAGAGCGCGTCGCGATAGCCGAGCGTAGTGGCTTTCGCCGGCTTGTCCCCATGATTGGGCGTCGCGGCGTCGAGGATCTCGGAGTACTTCGCCGTCGTCGAAGATGCTGCCGCGTACGCAGCGAGCCACGCACGTAGCGCCTCTGGCCGGCGTACCGGGTAGCCCTGTTCCGCGAACTCGCGTTGGACGATGTCGTCAACGTAGGCGTCGAGCCTCACGCGTCGCAGCCGGGGAGACGCTTCCGCTCGGATGTCCGGAAAGCCTGAGGCTGCAATCTCTTCTGCGTACTCGCGGAGCCCGACTTCCGTCGCTCCATCAATCGTCGCGTCGCCTTCCAAGAGCGCAGCCAAGCTCACGGCGGGAACCGTGACACCACGTTCCAGAAGACTCATCGGGCGCATGCGCATCCCCACGATCCGGCCGGCTCCGCTGTGCACGGTAGAGCCCCTGGGCGCAGAACTGCCGGTGAGGAGGAACTTGCCACGGGGCGCTCCCTCGTCGACCGCACGCCGGACAAGGTCCCAGACGGCCGGCCAGCGCTGCCACTCGTCAATCAGGAGCGGCGCAGCGAGCGTGGTCAGAAGTCGAGGGTCGGCCTCAAGACGCTGAAGGTCACCAGGATCGTCCAGGCGAAGAACAGAGCGCGCCCGTCGCTGCGCCGTAGCGGTCTTGCCGACGCCCTTGGGGCCGTAGATCGACGTCGCGGCAAGAGCGGGCTGGAGTTCGTCAAGCAACTCGTCGAGCACGCGTCGGCGGTATCCCATTGAGAGAGCATATCCACCACCGACGCTCGCTACCATCCCATACGCACATCGTCTACTAGTCCATACGCACACCTGGTACTAGTCTCTGCGCACACCGCTCAGTGCTCGATCTGCACACCTTCATCAGCTCGGGAGTCAGTAGCGCCAGGCGCGCATGTCCTCCTGGTACGTGCGCTGCACGGTCGGGGACAGCAGGGTCGACGGCGGCAGGTCGCGCGGCGGGTTGTCGGCGGGCAGGTGCGTGGTCGCGGCGAGCGACGCCGCGTCGTGGAACCGTAGGCCCTCGGGGAGCGGCGTGCGCGCGAAGAGCCCGGGGACGTCGTCGGGCTCGCCGGCCCCGGGTACCGCCCCGCCCGCTGGGAGGGAGAGCGCGAAGCCCCACTCGCCGAACGACGGGACGTTGACCGTGAGCGGCACGACGGCGCGGTCCGGGGCCGCGGCGCGGACGGTGGACACGACCTGCCAGAACGCGCCAGACGTGAAGTAGGTGGACGTCGCCTGGGTCGCGAACGCGCCGCCCGGCCGCAGGTGCGCGGCGACCATGCCGTAGAACTCCTGCGAGTACAGCTTGGCGACGCGCTCGGTCGACGGGTCCACGAGGTCGACCAGCACGACGTCGAACGTCTGCGACGTGTCCTCGACCCACCGGAAGGCGTCGGCGTTGACGACGCTCACGCGCGGGTCGTCGAGCGCGTGCTCGTTGAGGTCGGTGAGGAGCCGGTTCTCGCGCGCGAGGTCGGTCACCGCGGGGTCGAGGTCGACGAGCGTGACCTCCTGCACCGAGTCGTACCGCAGCACCTCGCGCGCGAGGAGGCCGTCGCCCCCGCCGAGGATCGCGACGGACGCGGGTGCGGCGACGGACGTCATCGCCGCGTGCGCGAGGGTCTCGTGGTAGCGGGCCTCGTCGACGGACGAGAACTGGAGCTGGTTGTCCAGGTAGAGGCGGGTGTCGCCGCGGTACGCGGTGACGACGACCTGCTGGTAGGCGCTGCGCTCCTGCGCCACGACCGGGTCCTGGTACATCCCCGCGCTGATGCGCGTCTCGAGCCACGACGACGCGGCGAACCCCGCGAGGAGGACGACGAGCGTGACGGCGGCCAGCGCGGTCCACCGCGGCGGGTGGCCCATGCGCGCGAGCATGAACGCCGCGACGGCGACGTTGAGCACAGCGACCGCGAACGCGGTGCGGACCAGCCCGAGGTACGGGAGCAGGAGGAACGGGAACAGGAGCGAGGCCGCGAGCGCCCCGAAGTAGTCGAGCGCGAGCACCTTCGACAGCAGCGAGACGGAGCCCTCGCTCCCTCGCTCCTTGAGGACCGCGACGAGCAGCGGGATCTCGACGCCGATCGCCGTGCCGATCGCGAGCGACAGCACGACGAACACGACCCACGCGAGCTCGGTGGACGCGTACGCCCAGAACAGCGCGAGCACCGACGTCCCGCCGAGGAGCGAGAGCACGAGCTCGTTGCGGACGAAGCTCAGCCCCGCGGTGCGCTGGAGCCGCGGCGCGAGGAGCGCGCCGAGGCCCATGCCGAACAGCGTGAGCCCGGTCGCGACGGAGAACGCGACGACGGAGTCGCCGAACAGGTACGAGGCCGCCGTCCCGAGGATGAGCTCGTAGACGAGGCCGCCGACGGCGACGAGCAGCGCGGCGGCGAAGACCGTCGGACGGTCCATCCGGCGCGCGTGGCCGGACCGCCCGGCCGGGGGCGCGGCGTCGCCCGAGCCGTCCGCGGCGGCCTCGGGCGGTCGGCCGGGCGGGAGCTCCTGCTGGTCGAGCACGGTCAGGAGCTGATCGTCCCCGCGATGATGAGGCCGATCGCGACGGCGAGGCCCGCGATCATCACGCCGAACGCGACGTTGTGCTCGTCGACGAGCTCGCGGTGCAGGTTGAGCCGGAACACCTTGTTCGCGACCACGAGCGTGACCAGCAGCAGGACGATGCCGAGCGCCGAGTACAGGATGGTCGAGAAGAAGGACCAGAGGAACGCCAGCGGGGCGGCGGTTGCGATCACGGTGTCTCCCGGGGTCAGGTCGTGGGACGGGCGGGCGGGCGTACGGGTGCTGCGAGGGGTCCGACGGTCGGGCGCGTCACTTGCCGAGCCCCCCGCCACCGCCGCCGTACACGGAGCGCCGCACGCACGTGCCGTCCTGCTCGGTGGTGGTCACCTCGCCGGAGGGCGCGACGGTCTCGACGGTGCGGGGCGTGCACGACCCGTCGCCCGTGGCGGCGCGCGCGGTGCACGAGGCGAAGAGCCCGACGAGCACGACGGCGGCGACCGCGAAGGCGACGAACCGGCCCCCGGGGAGCGTGCGCGGCGCGACCCGACGACCGAACAGGCGGCGCTGCTCCTCGGCGTCGACGCGTCGGCCGCGGTAGACGGCGGTCACGGGACCGAGCGGGCCGGTCGTGCGCTCGATCGAGACGACCGTCCCGTGGGCCGAGAGGTCGACGTACTCGACCTGTTGCCCGACGACGAACGGCTCGGCGAACTGGCCCTCGACGTGCTCGACCCGGCCGGTGCCGCGCTCGCGCACGACGAGCGAGTACTGCCGCCCGTCGAGGCGCAGACCGAGGGTGCGCCCGGTGTGCAGCGACGAGAGGTCGACGACCGGCGGCCACGCCTCGGTCGGGTGCAGGAGCGTGACGTCGCGGGTGTCGTGGTCGTACTCGATCCAGACGTCCGAGCCGTCGTGGGCGAGGAGCTGCCACTCCTCCCACGTGAACGTCGTGCCGCCGTGCACGGTCGACAGGACGGCGACGGCGCGCGGCGTGGCGCGGTGGGGCGGCGTGCCGACGAGGTCCTCGCCCACGCGCAGCGCGAGCCTGGGGCGGGTCCGGCTCACACGAGGCTCCGCACGGCGACGTCGGCCGCGCCCAGCGCGTCGGCGAGCAGGGCGCGCACGTCGTCGGTGAAGGTGGCCGACGCCGGGGCGCGGCAGGTCGTGAGGGTCACGTAGGCGGTCCCGTGCTCGGGCCACGTGTGCACGGCGAGGTGCGACTCCGCGAGCAGGATCACGACGCTCGTGCCCTGCGGCTCGAACCGGTGCGACGCCTCGCCGAGCGGCGTCATGCCCGCGTGCCGGACGATCGCGTCGAGGCACCCGCGGACGGTCGGGTCGTCGTCGAGCAGCGCGGGGTCCGCGCCCGTCACGTCGAAGACGTGGACGAGGTTGCGCTGCACGCCCTGGCCCCCCTGTCGCGCTCCTCGGTCCGTGGGCCGCACGCGGGTGAGCAGCCCGCGGTCCGGCGGCCGCGCCGTCGGGCCGCGCACACCCTAGCCGACGGGCGCCGCCCGCCGGCCGACGCCTCCGCGACGCGAGACCCGAGGTCGACGATGGCGGTGACCGCTCAGTCCGCACGCGCTGGGCCGTCCACACAGGAGTCAGTCCCATCTCGACGAGGAGGCCATCATGGCCGTTCAGCTCAGCCCCTACCTGAACTTCGACGGCGACGCCCGCGCGGCCGTCGAGTTCTACGGCACCGTGTTCGGCGTCGCGCCGGACATCAGCACCTACGACTCGATCGGCCCGGTGGACGACCCGGCGCAGGCGAAGAAGGTCATGCACTCCCAGCTCGAGATCGAGGGCGCCGGGACGCTCATGGCGTCCGACGTGCCGCCGGGGACGACGCTCACGGACCACGCGTCGGTGGCGCTCTTCGGCGCACCGGAGGACCGCGAGCGCCTGAGCGCCTGGTTCACGGCGCTGTCCGACGGCGCGCAGGAGGTCATGGCGATGGAGACCGCGCCGTGGGGCGACGAGTTCGGCATGCTCACCGACCGGTTCGGGGTCGGGTGGCTGGTGAACGTCTCCGGCCCCACCACGACCTGACCCGGGCCGCGCTCGGCCGCGCTCAGGACTGCGGCGCGAACTCGGAGAGGACGAGGACGGCGCCCTGCGGGTCGCGCACGGTCGCGTGCCGCGCCCACGGGTCCTCCGTCGTCCCGAGCACGGTCGCGCCCGCGGACCGTGCCTCGTCGGCGGCGGCGTCCCGGTCCGCGACGGCGAACGCGACGGACCAGCGCGCCGGGCCGTCGTCGGGCACGATCCCGGCGACGGCGTCCGCGAAGCCGGGCGGGGCGAAGCCCTCCTGGCGCTCGTGGATCTCGGGGTCGGACGTCCGCGCGAGATGGTCGCCGTACCCCGGCACGCGGGCCATGCCCGCCGCGAGGTCCGGGTCGACCTCCCAGCCGAGCAGCGCGCCGTAGAACGCGAGCGCGGCCGCGGGGTCGGGCGTGAGGACGTTGCTGAAGTTCCAGGTGCCGGGCTCGTTGACGCGCTGCGCGCCGAGCCGGGAGCCCGCCTGCCACAGCCGGCTCTCGACCCCCTGCGGGTCGCGCACCGTCGCGGCGCGACCGGCGGGCAGGTCGGCGGGCCCCACGTCGGCCGGAGGCTCGAGGACCGCGCCGCCGAGGTCGACGACGCGACCGGTCGTGGCGTCGACGTCGTCGACCGCGACGGAGGTGACCCAGCGTGCGGTGTCGAGGCCGGTCGCTCCCGCGACCGCGGCGACCGCCGTCTCGTCGGTGCCGTCGAGGGACGCGACGACGTACCCCGCGCTCCCGCTCGCGGGCTGCTCGACGAACCGCCACCCGAAGAGCTCCCCGTAGAACGCGGCCGTCGCGCCGACGTCGCGCGTCTCGACCTCGACCCAGCACGGGACGCCGTGCGGGTACGTGCGCTGCGTGACCATCGTGGCTCCATCGGCTCGGCGTCGTGGGTGAGCGAGCAGGCGACCGCCCCAGCGTGGCACCGAGGGCGCCGGCTCGCACCCGTGGCTCGTCCGCGAGCGCCCGCCCGGGCGTCGGGCGGACGGCAGGCGCCCCAGGGGGCGAACGACACGAGTGGCACGTATCGTCGTCCCGCTCACGAGACGGGAGACCTTCCACCATGGAGGACGGAGTGACCGGAGGCGTCCAGATCGAGGACGACGCGCGGCACTGGGTGATGTGGGGAGAGATCGACTTCTCCGTCGCCCACGCGGTCAAGGAGCGCCTCGCCGCGACGATCGGTCACCGGCCGTGGACCATCGACCTCTCGCGGGTCACGTTCATGGACTCCGGCGGCCTCCACCTCGTCCTCATGGGGACGCGGACGGGGTACCGGCCCCGGCTCCTGCGCACGCCCGGGCACGTGCTCCAGCTCCTCGAGTTCAGCGGGGCGCTCGAGCTCGTCGAGCTCGTCGAGACCGCCGCGGACGTCCCGGACCCTGACCCTCCGCACGAGCGCTCGGCCGGCTGAGCCGCGCGTCTCCCCTCCCGCCGCCTCTGGACAGGACACCCGATGAGAGCGTGGACACCCACGACCGAGATGGTTCGACAGCTGTACGTCGCCGGGCGCGAGTCTCGCAGCCCCGCCGAGACGCTGCGCATGCACCCGGACGAGATCGCGGCGGAGTTCGACCGCTGGCTCGACTCTCTCCGCACGACGGCCGGCCAGCCTCCCGTGGCGACGGGCCTCCCCGACGCGTCGTAGCGGAGCGAGCCGTCGGCGTGCGAGCCCGGCCGGTCCCTGCCATGCTGACGGATCTGGGGGCAAAACTCGCACAGCAGACAAAAGGGAGAAATCCATGGGTTGGCTCGCGTACATCGTCCTCGGCCTCGTCGCCGGTCTCATCGCGCGTGCGGTGCTGCCGGGAAAGCAGACGGGCTCGCTGATCATCACGATCCTGCTGGGCATCCTCGGGGCGCTGCTCGGTGGGTGGCTCGGCTCGGTGTTCTTCGGTACGCCGCTGGGTGACCTGGGCGACTTCCGGACCTGGCTCCTCGCGATCCTCGGCTCGCTGATCACGCTGGGGATCTACGGCGCGGTCACCAAGGGGAACCGACGCAACGCCTGACAGGCACCGACCGATCGGGGCTTCATGGACGACCTGCCGACCATCGCCGTCCCGACCGACGACGACGAGCTCACCACCTCCCACCCGCCCGAGGGCTACCGCCCCGTCCGGGAGTGGGTGCTGAGCACGACCGAGGGGCTCTCGGCGCTCCGTTCCGGAGTGGTCCAGGCCCTGGAGGCGGAGGGCGTGGCCACGACCGGGCGGCTGTCCGCCACCCCCGACACGCTCGTCCTCATCGCGTCGGAGCTCGCGACCAACGCACTGCGTCACGGGCTGCCGCCGACGATCGTGCGGCTCGCCCGCACCGACGACCGGTTCCTTCTCGAGGTCGCCGACCACGACGTCTCGCACGAGCCGGTCTACGCCGGGCGCCGCATCCCCGGTGCCGGCGGCGTCGGCCTCCACATGGCCCGCCAGCTCTCGCTGGACGTCGGGTGGTACCGCACCGAGACGGTCAAGACCGTGTGGGCGACGTTCGCCGCCTGACCGACGGCTTCCCGCACGACACGACGCCAGGCCCGCCCCGTCCGGAGAACCGGACGAGGCGGGCCTGGCGTCTGCTGTCAGCGCGTGCCGGTCAGCCGCAGGTGGTCGCGTCGTACGGCGCGACGACCTCCGTGGAGACCTGCGCACCGTCGACCGTGGCCGACGCCGTGATCGTCGCCTCGCCCGCCTCGACGGACGTGCCGCGCACCGCGAACGACTGGTACGCGTTCGCCCCCGGGGCCACGGCGGTGAACGCCTTGGTCCCGAACGGCGTGGCGAGGGTGACGTCCACAGGGACGTCCTCGCCGTTCGTCGCGCGCACCGCCACGTACACCTTGCCCGCGAGGCAGCGCGAGTCGGCCGTGACGGTCACGTCGAGCGTCGGCTCCTCGCCGTCGTCGCCGGCGTAGACCTGGGCGACCTCGGCGTCGGACAGCGCCCGGTCGAAGACGCGGACGTCGTCGATCGTGCCCGGCCAGTAGTCGACGGGGTTGCCGCTCCACTGCCCGCGCCCGATCGTCAGCGGACCGGACGGCGTGGTGCCGCCGCACACGTCGGACTGGCCGACGAGCTCGCCGTTGACGTAGAGCTTGAGCTTCTGGTCGGCCGCGTCGCGGACGCCCACGACGTGGTACCAGTCACCCAGCACGGGCTGCACGACGTACTCCGCCCGCGGCTCCCCCTCGTAGGAGAAGGCCCACCGGCCGCCGCCGCCGTACTGGAGGTAGAACGCGCTCGAGCCGAGCGACGAGTCCTGGCCGACGATCGTCGACCACGCGCCGCCGGGCGTCTTGTCGAGCTGCGCCCAGGCCGAGATCGTGTACGAGCCGGTCGTGTCGACGACGGGCCCCTCGGTCGTGAACGACTGGTTCGTGCCGTTGAGCTTGATCGCGGACCCGCTGTCGCCGTGGCCGGCGACCCACGTGCCCGTGCCCGACGCCGCGTGGTCGCCGACGCCGTCGGCCGCCGTCGTGCCCTGGCCCTCGTCGAACGACCAGCGGCCCGTGCCCGTGAGGCCCGGGGTGCCCGGGTCGACGGGCGCGGAGCCCTGCTTCGCCGCCGCGACGACCCGCTCGTTGACGTCCTTGACGCGCGCGGCGTCCATCTTGAGCACGCGGCGGTCGTACGTGTAGAACCCGTTGAGCTCGTTCTCGACGTCGGAGATCTCCGTGTACACCGAGCCGGACAGGTAGCACTGCGCGGGCCGCACGAGCTTCTCCGTGTTCTGTACGTACGCGTCGGTCAGCGCCTCGCTGTTCGCGACGCCGCCGTACGGGTTCGCCGACACGCCCGGCCACATGTGGCCCGGGACGCTCATCGAGAAGCCGCCGTGCTCGCCGTCGATCGCGGCGCGCGTGGCGTCCGGCTTCGGCAGCGCCGGGCCGGTGTACTGGTGCCAGTCGATGATGTCGCCCGTCTTGGAGTCGCCCTTCGACGCGCAGCAGTTGTAGCCGGAGTGCGTGTTGAGGATGCGGCTCGGGTCGTACTCGTCGATCACGTTGCCGATCCGCGCCGTGTCGGCGAGGTTCCACTCGCCCCAGCCCTCGTTGAACGTGACCCAGCCGACGATCGACGGCACCGAGCGGTGCTGGTCGATGATGTCCTTCATCTCCTGCTCCCAGAAGACGCGGGACGCCGGGTTCGTGTCGCCGTTGTTGAACCAGCCGCTGGGGATGTCCTGCCAGACCATGAGGCCCAGCGTGTCCGCGTGGTAGTACCAGCGGGCCGGCTCGACCTTGATGTGCTTGCGCACCGTGTTGAACCCGAGGTCCTTGTGGGCCTGGAGGTCGAACACGTAGGCCTCGTCGGACGCGGGTGTGTAGATGCCGTCCGGCCAGTAACCCTGGTCGAGCGTCGACATGAGGAACGTCGTCGAGCCGTTGAGCAGGATGCGCTGGACGCCGTCCACCTCGGCGACCTCGATCGAGCGCATGCCCGCGTAGGAGGCCACCGTGTCGGTGCTCGTCGTCTGGCCCTCGCCGTCGGTGAGGGTGACGTCGACGTCGTAGAGGTACGGGTCCTCGGGCGACCACAGGTGCGCGTCCGGGATCTCGACCGCGAGGAGCTCGTTCGCGGCTCCGGTGACGGTGCCGACCTCGGCACCCTCGGCGTCGCGCACGACGGCGGTCACCTCGGCGTCGTCGGACGCGGAGGCCGACTGCGCGGTCACCGCGAGCACGCCCGCCTCGACGTCGGGGGTCGTGACGACGGCGTCGATCGCCGCGGTCGGGACCGGCTCCATCCACACCGTCTGCCAGATGCCCGACGTCGGGGTGTAGAAGATGCCTCCCGGGTTGAGCGTCTGCTTGCCGACGGCCTGGTTGCTGCCGTCCGTCGTGTCGACGGCGCGCACCACGAGCTCCTGCTCGGCGCCCTCGACGAGCGCGTCGGTGACGTCGACGGAGAAGGACTCGTACCCACCGCGGTGCGTGCCGACCTCGGTGCCGTTGACGTACACGGTGGCCACGTAGTCGACCGCGCCGAAGTTGATCCTCAGGCGGTTGTCGCTACCGACGGCCCAGTCCTGCGGCACCTCGAACGTCCGGCGGTAGAACATGTCGTCCTCGCGGCGCTCGATGCCCGACAGCGCGGACTCGACCGCGTACGGGACGACGATCTCCTCGTCGAGGTCGCGGCCGCTCGGCACGGCGTCGTCGGACTCCGCCGCCTCGAACTGCCAGACGCCGTTGAGGTTCTGCCACGCGTCGCGCGTGAGCTGCGGGCGCGGGTACTCCGGCAGGGGATTGGTGGGGTCGAAGTCGTCGGCCCAGGGGGTCTGGATCCGGAAGTCGGACCCGTTGGTGACCGGCAGGTTGAGCGAGCCGACAGCCTCTCCGCCGACGGTGAGGTCGCCCTCGCCGTCGTAGACCAGGCGCGCCGTGGACGCGCGGTCGACGGGCTCGGCGAGCGTGATGCCGAGGACGTCACCCTGCGCCGCAACCTGCGCGACGGGCCACGCGAGCTGGTCCACCTGGACCTTGAGGTGGTCGACGAGGCTCTCGTCGACGCCGCCCGCGGCGCCCTGGAACGTCACGTTGAGGCTCGTGCCGTCGCTCTCGAGCGCGGCCTGCGCGGGGAAGACGACGAAGTCGTCGGGGTACGTGAACGCGTCGGTCGGCACGATCTCACGTTGCTGCGAGGGGCTCTGCCACCGCAACCGGAGGTGCGCGCCGCCGGTGTTCTGGAACATCTCCATGCGGAACGCGTACTCCTGGCCCGCCTGGAGCTGGACCGGCGCGGACGTCTGCTCGACGTCCCAGTCGTCGACCCAGTGGTCGATGACGAGCTGGTCGTCGATCCACAGCCGGAAGCCGTTGTCGCCGATCGCGGAGAACGTGTAGGCCTCGCTGAAGTCCGGCGTGATCTGGCCCGTCCAGCGTGCGGACGTGCGCTCGCCGCGGCCGGTGAGGTCGGCGAACGTCGGGACCAGGTTGGGGAACTCGATCCGCTGGTCGGGGATCGTGGCCTTGAGGTCGGTGAGCGGCCAGCCGGGGCCGCCGGACAGGAAGTACTCGCCCTTGAGGCCGTTGTCGAGCGCGAGGTCCTGGGCCGCGACGTCCTGCGCGCCCGCCTCGTCCGCGGTGGTGGCCGACGGCGTCGCGGTCGCCCCGACCGCCGTCGCCACGGCCAGGGGGACCGTGAGCGCGGCGGCCAGCGCTGCCGCCACGATCCTCGCCGGTCTGCCCCGCGGGGGTGCTACCGCTGTCATGGACTGCATCCGTGCTTCCTCCTCGTCGAGTGAATCCAGGGACTGCTCCGACGCGGCGGCATACCGGGCACCCGTGTCCGGCGGTCACCCTCCTTGGCGCACCGCACGACGTCTCCCCAGAATCAAACAACTTCCACCAGAAAAAGACAACAGGTGACAGCAGGCAACATCCCATCGACGGGCCTCGCAGACCCCGAGAAGCGCCGATCCCGGGGTCGTCGCATCACAGGGTGTGGTGCTGCACTCCGTGCAAGGATCGTCGTGGTGACGGTCTCGTCGTCCAGAAAGAGGCTTCGGGCCCCTTGCCGGGGCTCACGCGTGAGCCCGTAGAGGCGCTGGGCTGGCTGCAGCTGGTCCGGCGTCTCCACGGACGGAGCACGCGCGGTCGTAGGGCGTGGCGGATCCGGCACGCGTGCGGTCAACCCATGTACACCCGACAGTGCGGGCACACCCGGACGGCTTCCTTCGCGTCGAACCCCGAGATCGTGCACAGGTGCTCGCAAACGATGCTCACCTGGTGCGGGGTGGCGGAGGTCGGGATCGCGCCCCAGGCGATGATGTGCAGGACACGGGCGCGGGCGGGTCCGCCGCAGTCGGGGCACACGACGCTGATCCACTTCTCGATGACACTCATACAGAGTCCATCGCTCGACAGTACGCCCACCCTCACTCCCCGAGGGTCGGTGGCGACGCTCGCGGGCTCAGGAGGTCGCCGAGTCGTCGGCTGGTGCCTGCCAGCCGACGTTCTGCGCGGCGCAGCTGGTCGCGGCCCTGGACGACGGCGCCGTCAGCGATGGATGAGGGACGTCCAGTCGGACGGCACGCGGTCGGCAGGCGCGGGCGAGCCCTGCTCCGGCGGGCGCGAGAGCGGCGCCGCGAGGTGCGGGCCGTCGAGCACCTGCGACGTCTCGTAGTCCCAGTACCAGTCCTCGCCGGGCTCGAACGAGCGCATGAGGCGGTGACCGGACTCCTGGAAGTGCGCCGTCGCGTGCTGGGCCGGCGACGTGTCGCAGCACCCGACGTGGCCGCACGTCGCGCAGCGGCGCAGGTGGACCCACCACCCGCCGGCCGCGTCGCACTCGGCGCAGCCCGTGCCGCTGGGCGGGACCGCCGGGTCGACTGCGGCCCAGAGCTGGGCGCCCAGGCTCTCGTCGAGCCCGTCCCCCGTGACGCTCACCGGGTCCCGACGGCGGAGGGCCGCACGACGGGGGCCCACGACTCGGGGTCGAGCGCCGGCGCGGGCTCGGCGTCGTCCCAGGCGCGGCAGTCGTCGATCGTCGCGGCGAGCAGCGCGCGCAGACGCTCGTCCGGGTCCGGCACGCACGCCTCGGCGATGCCCTGCACCGCCGCGGAGATGATGCTCGGCGCGGCGTCGCGCACGAACCGGCTCGGCCGCAGCCGCGCGCCCTCGCAGAACCGCTGCGCCCAGCGCGCCGTGCGCGGGCAGCTCGCGAGCGCGTCCGCCGACTCGGCGCTCAGCGTACCCGCGGGGCGGTCGTCGAGGACGTCGAGCATCTTCTCGGCCCCGATGATCGCGACGGCGAGCGTCTGCTGCCGGTCCGCCGGGGCGATCGGCAGCGCCGCCACGGCGGCGCGCAACGAGATGCGCACGTCCCAGTGGGGGTCGTCGCTCGTCAGCCCGATGACGGACGGGATGAGCGGCGCGAGCTTGGGGCGCTCGGGGTCGACCGTGAGGTCGTTCACCGCGCGCGCCAGCATCGCGAGCAGCGGGTGCGTGCACCGTGGATGGTCGCTCCACCGCTCCCCCGCGAGGTAGGACGCGAGCTCCATGAAGCACGCGCCCTTCTTCGGGTTGCGGTGCTTGCCACGGCCCAGCATCGGCAGCATGTCGTAGGTGTCGGTCACGAGGTCACCCCCACAGGCGGGTCCGGTCCTTCGTCCAGTCTGCGCCGGGGCCGGGTCGTTGGCAACGGGAAGAGTGACCCCGGTCACGTCGGGCGGCGAGGATGGCTCAGAAGATCTCCGCGGTGTGCGCGGTCGGCGACCACGACCAGGCCGCGGAGGCGGCGGCGACCGCGCCGGACGTGTGCTCGACGACGCGCCCCGCGAGCGCGAGGACGTGCAGCGGCGTGGCGCCCAGGTGGGCCGCGCCGAGATCGCCGACGTCCAGCGACAGGTCGGGCCGCGCGTCGGTCCGGCGCACGACGGCGGTGCCGCCCGCCTCGGCGACGACCACGTGCCACCGCCCAGCGTTGGCGGGGACGACGTCGTCGGTCACGTCGAGGACGAGGTCGACGGGCGCGGCGAAGGCACGGGCCCCGAGCGCGCGCTCGACGTCGACGACGCGGACCCACAGTGCCTCGTCGAGGCGCGCGTGCATCCGCCGGTGGTCGACGAGCAGGTGGGCCAGCGGGTCCGGCACAGGACGCGACTCGCACACGAGGGTGCTCAGGAGGTCGAGGTCGAGCAGGTAGCGCCAGAGCTGGGCGTGGGTGGCCGGGTCCGTGGCGCTCACCTCCTGGACGGCGACGACGCCCGTCGGCACCAGCCCGGGCTTCCCCTCGCGGACCCGGTACGCCGCGTACCCGGTCGGGCCGTCGGGGCCGATCGCGACGACGACCTCCGCCGGCGGCCTCCCGTCCCCGCCACCCAGGAGGAACTGCCAGCGGTCCGCGTCGCGCGCGAGGGTCCCGGGTCGCGCGCCCAGGATGCCGTCGTGGATCGCGGTCAGGTGGGGCAGGGCGTCGTCCAGAGACATCAGGTGCAGGCGGGCCGGCGACCGTGCCGCGAGATCTCGCGCGTGCGGCGTGAACGCGGCGCGCGAGAGGTCGACCTCGATCGGCTGCCGCCACGACGCGATCCCGTAGCCGTAGCGTCCGTAGACGCCGGCCTCCGTCGCCCAGAGCGCGGCCACGGCCTCGCCCCCGGCCGCGAGGTCGGCGAGCTGGCGGCGCATCATCGCCGTCATGACCCCGCGACGGCGGTGCGTGGGGGCCACGGTCACCATCCACACCCCGGCGACGGGTTGGAGGTCTCCGCCGGGCATGGTCATCCGCAGCGAGTACGCGCTCGCGGTCCCGACGACGTCGCTCGACGCGTCGAAGGCGACGAGGGTGCGGTCGGCCTCGATCGACCGGCCGGCGAAGACGTCGTCGACGGAGTCCTGCCGGTACCCCCACCCGAAGGCCCGCCACACCACGTCCAGGGCCTGGTCGCGGTCCTCCTGCTCCAGCGGCCGGACGTCGAACGAGGAGGGCGCGGGGGTCGTCATGCCCTGGTGATAGTCCGCGCGGGTCGGCCCCGTCCACCGGAATTCGGGGCGCGGGCGTCGACGGGAGGGTCTGGTGCCTTAGTCGCGACGACCCACCTCAGACGCCGCAGGACCGCGGGCGGGCACCGCCTAAGGCCCCCACCCCCGAACCGTGCGCGGTCGTCCGATGCGACGCCCCGGTGCTCAGGACGAACGTGAGTGTCGGACAGGCAGGGTGCCTGCAGAGACGGGGACGACCATGAGCGCACAGTTCGATCCGACCTTCGAGGCGGATCTCACCTACCGCACGCAGCGACTGCGTGACGAGTTCCGGCACGACGAGCCCTCGCTGCTGCACTGGTGGCGTGGACGCCGTCAGCGCCACGACCGCCCGGCGCGGTGACCGCGCCGCCCGACGCCGTCGACGAGAACCCTCTCGTCGGCGGCGTCGTCGTGTCCGGGAAGGTAAGCAGTGGTCACGTGTCGGTGCACGCTGCGAGGATGGGAGCCGTGCCACGCCCCTCCTCGCGCGCGCCCTTCGTGGCCCGCGCCGCCGAGCTCGACGCGCTCTCCGCCGCGGTCGAGCGCGCGCGCCGGGGCGAGCCCGGGGTGGTGCTCGTGGGCGCCGACGCCGGGGTCGGCAAGACCCGCCTCCTCACGCGCGCGGCTGAGCTGGCCGCCGGGAGCGGCGCGACCGTCGTCTGGAGCCACTGCGTCGACCTGGGCGAGGTCGGCCTCCCCTACCTCCCCTTCTCCGAGGCGCTGACGACGCTGCGCAGCCAGCACCCCGCGGTCGACGAGACCGTGGCCGCACGGCCCGCGCTCGCGCGCCTGCTCGACGCCGGCACGCCGGCGGACGACGAGCAGAGCCAGGGCGAACGCCTCCAGCTCTTCGAGAGCGTCGCGGCCGCGCTCGCCGCGTCGGGGACGGCCGAGGCCCCGCTCGTGCTCGTCGTCGAGGACCTGCACTGGGCGGACCCGTCGAGCCGCGACGTCCTGCGCTTCGTGGTCGCGCGCCTGCGGGCGGAGCACGTGCTCGTCGTCGCGAGCTACCGCGCGGACGACCTGCACCGCCGCCACCCCCTGCGCCCCGTGCTCGCGGAGCTGCTGCGCCACCCGCGCGTCGAGCACGTGCAGCTCTCCCCCTTCACCGAGGGCGAGCTGCGCGAGTTCACCACCGCGCTCGCGGGCGCTCCCCTGCTGCCCGACGCGTTCGAGTCCGTGCGGACGCGCTCCGAGGGCAACGCGTACTTCGCCGAGGAGCTCGTCGAGTCGGGCCTCGACGACGAGCTGCCCTGGTCCCTTGCGGACGTCCTGCGCGCCCGCCTCGAGGTGCTCGACCCGGCCGTGCAGCACCTCGTCCGGGTCGCGTCGGTGTCCGGGCGCCAGGTGAGCGAGCCGCTCCTGCGCGCCGCGCTCGCGCACGACGCCGCGGACGGCGAGACGGCCACCGGGCGCTCGTTCGACGCGGCGCTGCGCGAGGCGATCGCCCACCACGTCCTCGCGATGGAGGGCGACGGCGCGCGCGACACGGTCGTGTTCCGCCACGCGCTGCTCGCCGAGGCGGTCGCGTCCGACCTGCTGCCGGGCGAGCGCGTCGGGGTGCACCGCGCGTACCTCGCCGCGCTCGACGACGACCCCGCGCTCGGCTCCCCGGCGCTGCGCGCCCACCACGCGCTCGCCGCGCACGACCTCCCGGCCGCGCTCACGGCGTCGCGCGCCGCCGCCCGCAAGGCCGCGCGCGTGCTCGCGCCCGCGGAGGAGCTGCGACACCTCGAGCAGGTGCTCGCGCTCTGGCAGGCGGTGCCCGACGCCGCGGCCCTCCTCGGCGAGGACCGCGTCACCGTCGCGCTCGCCGCGGCCGGTGCGGCGAGCCGCGCGGGCGAGCCGGACCGCGCGGTCGCGCTCGCTCGGAAGGTCGTCGAGGGCACCGCCGCCGACCCGATGCGCCAGGCGTCGCTGCGCCACGTGCTCTCCCGCTACCTGCTCGGTACGGAGGAGGTCGAGGAGACCCTCGCCCACACGGAGGCTGCTCTGGCCGTGCTCCCGGAGGAGCCGCCGTCGCTCGACCGCGCGTGGACGCTCGCGATGCGGGCACGCGCCGCGATGAACGCCGACCTCGACGAGCTCGCCGCGGAGGTCGCGGCCCAGGCCCTGGACGTCGCGCACCGCCTCGACGCTCCGGACGTCGAGGCGGATGTCCTCACCACGATGGCGATCCTCGAGGTCGCGGACGACGACCGGGCCGCCGTGCTGCTCGCCCAGGCCAGGGAGCGCGCCGTCGAGGCGGGCGACATCCTCACCGAGCTGCGCTGTTGGTACAACATCGCGGCCAACCGCTACTACGCGGGCCGCATCGACGAGGCGCTCCAGGTGACGGCCGACGGCCTCGACCGGGCGCGCGCGACCGGGCTCGGCTGGAGCGCGTACGGGGTGGAGCTGCGCCTGTTCCGCGACCTCGTGCGCTACGTGCTCGGCGACCTCACGCCCACCGAGACCACGGGCGAGACCATGCCGGAGGGGTCCGCCCCGCAGCTCTCGTGCGTCCAGCTCTACGCGGCGGTCGCGCGCGGCGACGCCGACGCGCTCGCCCGGGGCACGGCCCTGCGGCGGGACTGGTTCCGGGACGGGCAGATCGCGCTCATCTCCGGCGGCTGCTCGATCGACGCGCTCACGTGGGCGGGGCGCGACGAGGAGGCGGTCGCGCTCGCCGTCGAGCTCGTGGACCACCTGGGCCGCACGTGGAGCGACTACTTCCTCGGACGCATCTGGATCTCGGCGCTCGCGCTCGCCGCGCTCGCCGACGCCGCGGACGCGGCGCGCCTCCAGGGCGCGGCCGGTACCGGGCAGGTCGCGGCGCTCGTCGCACGCGGCGACGAGCTGCTGGAGGCGGCGCGCACGACGGCGGAGCGCGGCCGCCCCCGCGGCGGTCGCCTCGGGCCCGAGGGGCGCGCCTGGCTCGCGCGCGCCGCGGCCGAGCACTCGCGCCTCACGGGCTCCGACGACCCGGCGCTGTGGGAGGAGACGACGCGCCTCTTCGACTACGGCTACCGGTACGAGGTCGCCCGCTCGCGCTTCCGGTGGGCCCAGGCGCTGCTCGGCGCGGGCGACCGCAACGCGGCCGAGATCGAGGCGGCGCAGGCGCTCGAGGAGGCCGAGGCGATGGGTGCGGCCCCGCTCGGCGACGCGGTGCGCGCGCTCGGGCGCCGTGGTCGCCTCGACCTGCCCGGGGTCCGGCGGTCCACGACGGCGGTGCTCACCGAGCGCGAGGAGGAGGTCCTGCTGCTCGTCGCGCAGGGCCTGACCAACCGGCAGATCGGCGAGCGCCTGTTCATCTCGGCGAAGACGGTGAGCGTGCACGTGTCCAACGTCCTGGCCAAGCTCGGCGCGTCCGGGCGCGCCGAGGCCGTCTCGCTCGCGCACCAGCGCGGGCTGCTCGAGGTCTGACGCGATGGGCTCGTCGTCCGACCGGTCGCCGGGGGCGTCACCCGGACCGTCGGACGGCGGGGCTGCCGGCACCCTCGTGCTCGTGCGCCACGGGCAGAGCACGTTCAACGCGGGCGACCGCTTCACCGGGCTCCTCGACGTGCCACTCTCGGACGTGGGGGTCGCGGAGGCCGGGCGCGCGGCCCGCCTGCTCGCCGACGCCGTCGCACGCGAGCCCGCCCTGGCGCCGCGCCGGGTCGTCACGTCCCCGCTCGTCCGCGCCTCGACGACAGCCGCGATCGTCGCTGACGCGCTGCCCGGCCCGCCCCCACTGACCGTCGAGTGGCGCCTCGTCGAGCGCCACTACGGCGCGTTCACGGACAAGCCGCGCGACGTCGTCCGGCGCGACTACGGCGAGGCCGCCTACTGGCGCTACCGCCGCTCGTACCTGCACCGGCCGCCGCCGCTCGCGGCGGACGACCCCGCGCGCCCGCTCGTCGACGACACGCTGCTGCGCCTGCCCGACGCCGCGCGCGCCGCCCTGTGCCCCGACGCCGAGTCGCTCGCGGACGTCGTCGAGCGGCTGCGCCCCTTCTGGGCCGCGACCCTCGACGCGCTCGCCCGGGGTGAGTCGCTGCTCGTCGTCGGCCACGGCAACTCGCTGCGCGCTCTGTCGGTGCTCGTGGACGACCTCACGCCCGAGGAGGTCCAGGACCTCGACGTGCCCACCGGCCACCCGCTCGTCCACCGCTTCACGGTCGGGCCCAGCGCCGCGCTCGTCCCCGAGGTCCGCGGCGGCACCTACCTCGACGCGCACGGCGCCGAGCACGCCATCACGGACCTCCGGGCCCGCGGCGGCACGTGACCACGTCGGTGGTCCCTCACCGCTCCATGAACGTCGGCAGCTCCAGGAGGTCGAGCGCACAACGCCGCCAGGCATCGCCCTGCGGCCCCTCGCTCCACGGTCTGAGGTCGAGCGTCGCCGAGCCGTCGGGCACACCGCGGCCCGCGAGGCACGCGTCGAGCAGCCCGACGTCGCCCGAGGGAAGGTCGATGCCGACCGCCTCCACGCGCAGCATGTCGAGCACCGGGTCATCCACCAGCGTGGGGTAATCGCGGTCGACCTCGACGAGCCCGGTGGCAGCGTCGTACCGCACCGCGCACGCCAGCTCGTCCGCCTCGTCCGGGCGAAGGGCCTCACACGTGACGGTCCACTGCTCATTCGTGCCGAACGACATGACCCCCCGAACCTGGGCGGTCCGCTCGTCGGCGTCCAGCAGGGCGGCGTACACGTCGAGGACGACGGTCGGCCCGTCGACGACCTGCGCAGTGGGGAGCTCGAGCGACGTAGCCCGGCCACCGGCCCCGTCAGCGACCTCCGCCGTCAGGCCGACGAACGTCCGGGTCAGGTCGCCGGCGAGGGCGTCGCCGGGCTCGACGCCCACCGCCAGCGTCCGGCCGCTCGCCGGGTCGACGATGACGGACCGCCGTCCGTCGTCGATCACGGTGCCCGCGGGCCGCCCGGCGCGCAGCGCGGCGAGGTCGTCGTCGTCGCCCGCGCGGAGCGTGACGTCGGTCGTGAGGTGGCCCAGGTCGTTCACGACGCGGGCCTCCACGAGGAACCGGTCGTCGCCGTCCCACGCGGGCAGGCCGAGGTCGAGCACGTACGTGCCGTCGTCGCGCAGGTACGTCGCGGGCTCGGAGACCGCGACGACGCCCGGCGCGACGTCGACGAGCGTGGCCCCCGCCGTGACGACCTCGTACCCGGGCGACCCGGTGACGACCTCGCGCGCGAGGTCGCGGAGCCCGTCCGGGCCGCCCGCCGTCACGACGCCCGTGCCGACGAGCCCCAGCGCGACGACGCCCGCGACACCGGCGAGCGACCGGCGCCGCTGCACGCCACGACGGCTCGACCGGAGGACCACGTCGAGGTCGAGCGTCGAGGGTGGGACGGCGTCGTCGGCCGTGCGACGTAGCCGGGCGAGGAAGTCGTCCTCGGGCGGGGTGGGCGCCGGGCTCCCGTTCGCGGGGCTCATCGGGGTGTCCTTCCGGAGGTCCGGGCGGTCGGGGAGGTCTGGGGCGACGGGGCGGTCCGGGTGGTCGGAGCGGTCCGGGTGGTCGGGGCGGTCTGGGTGTCCGGGGCGGTCTGGGTGTCCGGCGCGGTCGGGCCGGGCACGGCGCCGTCGGGCGCGCCGAGCAGCTCGCGGAGGCGGGCGAGGCCACGGGAGGCCGTGGACTTCACGGTGCCGACGGGGATGCCGAGCTCGGCGGCGACCTCGCTCTCGCTGAGATCGAGCAGGTGCCGCAGCACGACGACGCGGCGCTGCTTCACCGGGAGCGTCAGGAGCGCCCGCACGACGGCGTCGCGGTCGTCGACGGAGCCCGCCTGCTCCCCGCCGGCGGGACGGCCCGGTCGTCGGACACCCTCCGCCTGCGTGAGCTCGTCGGGTCCGGCGAGCACCTCTCGCCGCGTGCGGCGCCACGTGTCGACACGCAGGTTCGCCAGCACGCGTCGGGCGTAGGCGAGCGGGTCGCGCTCGCGGGCCCGCGACCACGCGCGGTACGTCCGCTCGAGCGCGTGCTGCGTGAGCTCCTCCGCCCGGTGCCGGTCCCCGGACAGCAGGTACGCCATGCGGTGCAGGGGGTCGCGCGCCTCGCGCATGAACGCGGAGAACTCCTCGTCGCGCGTGCGCCGGGCGACGAGGTCGATCTCGACCACGGACGAGTCGTCCGGCTCGTCGACCCGACCACCGTCCCGGTCGTCGTCCCGGTCGCGGTCGGCTACGACGTCGAGCAGCAGCTCGAGCCTCCCGGCCCGCCCGACGGGTCCGGCCGAACCTGTCGCCGTCACGTCGCCGTCCCTCGCGGGCCGCGCCCGCCGTCGTCTCGTGGTCTCACGAGCGGTACACGCAGCATGCCCACCGGGCGTTCCCTTCTTCCCGATTTCACCCCGTCCGCGCGCCCGGCTGGCGCGGCTTGCACTGTTTGACCGGCCTCGTCCTGGTGATACTGGACCATGACCGACGCCCAGGCGATCCACGAGCTCGCGCAGGCGGGGCTCGCCGAGCCGGTGGCGGACGAGTCGTTCGACCGGTTCGCGCGCCTCGTGCGGCGACAGCTCGGGGTGCCGTCGGCGCTGGTCACGCTGGTCCTCGACGACGAGGCGGTGCTGCCCGGCGCGCTCGGCCTGCCGGAGCCGTACCAGTCCGAGCGCCGCACGCCCCTGAGCCACACGTTCTGCCAGTTCGTCACGAGCGACGCCCGACCGCTCGTGGTCGAGGACGCACGGGTCGTCCCGCACCTCGCCTCGCTCCGCGCGGTCGACGACATCGGCGTCGTGTCCTACGCCGGCTTCCCGATCTTCGACCCGCACGGCCGCGCCGTCGGGTCGCTGTGCGCGTTCGACGGGCGGCCGCGTCCCTGGTCCGACGAGGACCTCGCGACCCTCGCCGACCTCGCGTCCGCGTGCACGTCCGAGCTGCGGCTCCGGCTCGCCCGGGCGCGGGCGAAGCGCATGCAGCGCGTCGCGCTCGCGGCCAACCGGCGGTCCCGCCTCCTGCTGGAGCTCTCCGAGTCGTTCGCCGCCGCGACCTCCGTGCGTGACGTCGCCGAGCGGCTCTCGGCGGTCGGCACCGGGATCGGGGCGCGCTACGCGGGCCTCGCCGTGCTCGACGCGAGCGGCACCCGGCTCGAGTACACGACGCTGGACCACCTGGAGCCGGGCGTCCCGGCATCGTTCCGCCGGATGCGCGTCGACGCGGAGCGGGGCGCGTCGATCGCCGCCCGCACGCGCGAGCCCCTGTTCTTCCGCGACCACGCCCAGTACGCCGCGCGGCTGCCCGAGGCCGCGGCCCTCATCGCGGCCGACGACGTCGAGGCCCGCGCGTTCCTGCCCGTGCTCGCTGGAGAACGGCTGCTCGGCGTCGTCACCCTGGCCTGGGAGGCGGCGCGCGAGTTCGACGACGACGCGGTCCAGACGAAGACCGCGATCGCGTCGTACGTCGCGCACGCGCTCGACCGCGTCCGGCTCCTGGAGGAGCGCCACCGTGTCGCGACGACGCTCCAGGCGGCGATGCTCACCGAGCTCCCGTCGGTGCGCAACGCGGAGCTGGCCGCGACCTACGCGTCGGCGACCCGCACCGACCAGGTCGGCGGCGACTGGTACGACGCGGTGGTGCTCGACGACGACGCGTGCGTGCTCATGATCGGGGACGTCACCGGCCACGACATGCGGGCCGCGGCGCAGATGGGCCAGCTCCGCTCCATGCTGCGCACGTTCGCGTGGTGCCAGGACGAGCCGCCCGCCGTCCTGCTCCGGCTCCTGGACCGGGCCAACCGCGGTCTCGCGCTGCACTCGAGCGGGACGGCGGTCGTCGTGCGGCTCGATCGCACCCCGCACGGTTTCGAGGTCACGTGGTCCAACGCCGGACACCCCGCCCCGCTCGTGCTGCGCGCCGACGGCAGCGTCGAGTCCCTCGACGCGCCCGCCGACCTCATGCTCGGCGTGCTGCCGGGGACCACGCGGCACGACCACCGCGCCCACCTCGCGCACGGCGACACGCTCCTCCTCTACACCGACGGCCTCGTCGAGCGGCGCGGCATCTCGTACGCGGAGCGGCTCGCCGCCGTGCGTGCCGCCCTCGCCGAGCACACGACCACCGCGACGTCCGCGCTGCCCGACGCGCTCGTGCGCCGGCTCGTGTCCGACCAGCGCGACGACGTCGCCGTCCTCGCGCTGCGCGTGCGGCACACGGTCGCGCGCCCGCCGGGCCCGGGCCGGCCGTCGGTCCTGACGCGGCAGGTCGAGCACGGGTCGTCGGCGATCGGGCCCGCCCGCCGCTGGGTGGACGACGTCCTCGAGAGCTGTGACGTCTCCCCGTCGGTCCGCCGCATCGCCATGCTCCTCACGAGCGAGGTGCTGACCAACGCGGTGCAGCACGGCGCGGCCCCGGTCGAGGCCGAGCTCGAGGTGGGGCACCGCGTGCTGCGCGTCGCGGTGCGGGACGGCTCGGCGACGCTCCCCCGGCTCCGGTCCCCCCGCCCGGACGAGACGGGCGGCCGCGGCGTGCAGTTCCTCGAGCGCTGCGCGTCACGCTGGGGCGTCGACGCCCTCGACGGCGCCCCGGGCAAGACCGTGTGGTTCGAGCTCGACCTCGGTGACTGAGCCCCGTCACCGATCCCCGGGCTCGTCCTCACCGCGACGCCGGCCCGGGAGCGCCGCTTTCAGCAGGGGCTGTGCCGTGTCGGAGGGCGGAGGTAGCGTGTGTGAGGTGGGCCACTCCCCCATGGCCCGTGCGACCTCGTGACCCACACGAGAACCCTCGTGACCCCCTCGACACCGTCGAGACCATCGAGTCCTGAGAGGCAGCGCCATGACCGACCTCGCCACCCCGACGAGCCTTCGCCCGGAAGCCCCCGCGACCGCGACCGCCCCCCTGCCCGAGCGCGCCGACCTCGACGCGGTCCTCGACGGCCACCGCCGCGAGATCACGGGCTACTGCTACCGCATGCTCGGGTCCTCGTTCGAGGCGGACGACGCCGTGCAGGAGACGTTCTTGCGCGCGTGGCGCTCCTACGACCGGTTCGAGGGGCGCTCGTCGCTGCGCTCCTGGCTCTACCGCATCGCGACGAACGTGTGCTTCGACGCGCTGGGGGCGCGCAAGCGGCGCGAGCGGCCCATGGGGCTCGGCGGCCCGCAGGCGCCGGAGGCCGAGAACCTGGGCCAGGTGCTCCCCGAGGAGACGTGGGTCGAGCCGGTCCCCGACGACCGCGTGCTGCCGCACGACGGTGATCCGGCGCAGGTCGCCGTGGGCCGCGAGACCATCCGGCTCGCGTTCGTCGCCGCGCTGCAGTTCCTGCCGCCCAAGCAGCGCGCCGTCCTCCTGCTGCGCGAGGTGCTGCGCTGGCAGGCGAGCGAGGTGGCGGAGCTCCTCGACACCTCCGTGGCGTCGGTGAACAGCGCTCTCCAGCGAGCACGAGCCACGTTGGCGGCACGGGCGCACTGGGACAGCTCGGGGCTCGGCGAGGACACCGAGCCCCAGCCCGCACCCGTGGCGTCGAACGCCGGGCTCGGCGACGAGGAGCGGCTGCTGCTCGAGCGCTACCTCGACGCGTTCGAGCGCTACGACATGGACGCGCTCGTCGCGATCCTCCATGAGGACGCGACGCTGTCGATGCCGCCGTACCCCCTGTGGATGAAGGGGACCGCGGACATCGTGACGTGGATGACCGGCCCCGGCCACGAGTGCGAGGGCTCCCGCATGGTCCCGGTGGCGGTGAACGGCACGTTCGGGTTCGGCCAGTACCGCCGTGCGGCGGGCGGCGGGCACGAGCCGTGGGCGCTCCAGGTGATCGAGACCGCGGACGGGCGGGTGACGGCGATCAACGCGTTCCTCGACACGGCCTCGTGGTTTCCGCTGTTCGGCCTCCCCGCGCGCCTCGACGACTGAGGGCGCGCGGGGAGGGCCCGTCAGTCGAACGTCTCGAGGAGCGTGCTCCGCTCGGCCTCCGTGAGGTTCGTGGCGACGAGCTTGCCGTGCACGCCGTGGAACCGCTCGCCCACGCGGTCGAGGTCGCCGTCCTCGGTGACGACGAACAGCGCGGACGACCCGGGCGTGACGCCCTCGCGGATGCGGTCGAGCTGGTCCTTGTCGATCCCCACGGCGGCCATGGCCTTCGTCGACGCCCCGATCGCCGCACCGGCGGCGGCGCCCAGGATGGGTGCGAAGAAGATCGACCCGAGCAGCAGGCCCCAGAACGCGCCCCAGCCCGTGCCGCGCCACTCGTCCTGGTGACCGTGGCGCGTCGTCGGCTTCGCCGCGCCCTCGGGCCACGACACGACGGCGGTGTCGACGATGCGGATCGCGTGCTCCGAGGCGGAGTCGTGCAGGATCCGGGACGCGGTGTCCGCGCCCTCGGGGGACTCGAACTTCCAGACGGTGAACGTCGCCATCGCTCTTCTCCTCGTCAGCTGAGCAGCTTGGCCTTGGCCGCAGCGAACTCGGCGTCGCTCAGCACACCCGAGGCGTGGAGCTGACCGAGCCGCTCGAGCTGGCCGAGCAGGTCGTCCTGCGGGGCCGCCGCGGGGGCGGCCGGCGCGGGCTGGGCGTACTGGGCGGCGGCCTGCTGGGCCGCCGCCTCGATGCGAGCCTGCTCCTGGGCGGCCTCGGCCTGCTGGGCCTCCCACGACTGCTGAGCACGGTTCGCCTGGTGACGCTGGACGGCACCCGCCGTCGCGGACGCCGTGCCCGCGATGACGGCGGTGCGGGCGGCGGTCCCGATGAGCCCGGGACGACCGAAACGACGGATGGGCATGCGGTTCTCCTGGTTCGGTGGCGGTGTTTCCGAGCGCTGCGTACGGCGCGCGGCGGCTCAGCCCTCGACGAGCGCGAGGTCGGCGACCTCGTTGACGACCTCGGCCGGGATGCGTTCGCTGAGCAGCACGACGCCGTCGGCCGCGCTGGTCGCGGCGATCACGCCGCGGGCCCACGTGTGCTCGACGACGAGGACGAGGGCCGACGTGCCCGGCGCGAGCCCGGCGGCGACGGCGTCGAGGTCCTCCTCGCCCGCCAGCCCGGCGCCCGTGAGCTCGACGTCCGTGATCTCCAGCTCGTCGCCGAGGTCGGTCACCTCGATGACCTCGACGTCACCCCCGTCGGAGCGCCGCACGACCGCGAGGTCGAGGAGCGTGACGGTGCCCTCCGCGAGCACCTCGAGGACGGAGGCCTGGACACCACCAGGGATGCGGTCCGTGGGGAACGCGACCGCGACGATCTCGACCGGGCCGAAGGTGGACGTTGCCATGGAGGGTGCTCCTGAGTCTGGAGGGACGAGGACTGCGGCGCGGACGCGGGGTCCGGGGAGCCCGAGACCCCGGGAGGGCCGGTCAGCGCGCGGCGCGCTCGGCCTCGTCGCCGTGGACGACGAGCGCCCAGAGGACGAAGACGTCGAGCACGATGGTGATCAGCGACCACCAGGGCGTCACCTGCAACGTCGTGAACTGGGCGATCGCGTTGATCACCACCAGGACGATGGCGACCATGCGCGCCCAGCCCTTGCCCGAGAGCAGCGCGAAGCCGGTGAGGACCAGCAGCACCCCGATGACGAGGTGGATCCAGCCCCACGTGGACACGTCGAGGACGACGATCCCGGCGTCGGTCACGCCGACGAGGCTGTTCGGGGAGAACACGGCGACCAGGCCGCTGATCGCGTTGAAGAAGCCGATCGTCACCAGGACGATCCCCGCGAACCAGACCCATCCGACCCATGCCGAGACCTGCGACGAGCGTGCCATGCGAGTCCTCCTGAGGTGCCGACCGGAATCGGTGCGAGACGAGCGGACGAGCGTGCGCGTCGATCGTGGCACCGGTCACGAGGTTCGGCATCCGGAAGCGACGGCGCGCCCGCCGGGCCCGCTCCCACGGCCGCCACTAGGTTCGGGGCATGACGACGCCGACCCCCGCCGAGGACCCGTGGTCGGACGTGCCCGACGCCGGCACGCGCCCCGTCCAGCACGACTCCCGACGCCCGCCGCGGTGGGTCCCGCGCGTGCTCGCGATGGCCGTCGTCGCGGTCTTCGTCGGGGTCTTCGCGTGGTACGCGCTGGGCCAGCTCAAGGCGCTGGGCGTCAACATCCTCATCGCGTTCTTCGTCGCGCTCGCCCTGGAGCCGATCGTGGTGTGGCTCGTGCGGCACGGCTGGCGCCGCGGCGCGGCGGCGGCCGTGGCCCTGCTCGGCTCGCTCCTGACGATCCTCGTCGTGCTCGCGCTCTTCGGGAACCTGTTCGTCCAGCAGCTCGTCCAGCTCGTCCAGTCGCTCCCGGCCCTGTACGCGAGCGTCCAGGACTTCGTCGCCGAGCGCTTCGACGTGGTCATCCCCGACTCGGACGACCTCCTCAAGCAGGTCATCAACGACTTCGGCGACGACGTCGCCTCCGGTGCCCTCGTCGTCACCACGACCATCGTGGGCGGGATCTTCGCCTCGCTGACGATCATGCTCGTCACCTACTACCTGCTCGCGGCCGGGCCCAAGTTCCGGGCGGCCGTGTGCCGCTGGCTCACACCCAACCGCCAGGAGGAGGTGCTGCGCCTGTGGGAGATCACGCAGGTCAAGGTCTCGGACTTCATCAACTCGCGCATCGTCCTCGCGGCACTGTCCAGCGTCTTCACGTTCGTGTTCCTGGTGATCCTGCAGACGCCCTACGCGCTCCCCCTCGCGGTCTTCACCGGCGTCGTCTCGCAGTTCGTGCCCACGATCGGCACGTACATCGGCGGCGCGCTCCCCGTCGCGGTCGCGCTCACGTCCCAGGGCCTGCCGCAGGCGCTCGGCGTGCTCGCGTTCATCATCGGGTACCAGCAGCTCGAGAACCTCTACTTCTCGCCCAAGGTCTCCGCCCGCGCGCTCGAGATGAACCCGGCGGTGAGCTTCGTCGTCGTGCTCGCGTTCGGCGCCGTGTTCGGTGCGCTGGGCGCATTCCTCGCGCTGCCCATCGCCGCGACGATCCAGGCGGTCGCGAACACCTACCTCCAGCGGCACGAGCTCATCGAGTCGCACATGCTCCACGACCCCGGCGCGGAGGGCCACCACCCCCACGGCAAGGGCAAGGGCCGGGACGGGGACGGCGGCACCGCGCGGCGGCGTCGCAAGAACCGGGAGGCCGCCCTGGAGGCCGAGCGCACGGTCGACGAGCGGCACGCGGAGGGCATCGACTAGCGGACGTGCGACCGCCCTGCTCGCGGCCCCTACAGGCTCGCGACGCCGTCGCCGAGCATCTTGGCGCCCAGGACGAGCAGGAGGACGGCCATGATGACCGCGTTGTTGTGGATCATCCAGGCCTTGAGCTCGTCGAGCATCGTGGCGGCGCGGGACCCCATGAACAGGTAGATGAAGACCGGCGTCGCGACGCCGAGGCTCGCGACGAGCGCGAACACGACGGACGCGACCACCTGGGCGTTCGTGTCGTCGGGGGCGGCCGACGCGATCGCCGCCCCGCCCGAGACGACCAGCAGCAGGTTCTTCGGGTTGACCGCG
Organism: Cellulosimicrobium sp. E-16; assembly: GCF_049913115.1. Classification (NCBI taxonomy): domain Bacteria; kingdom Bacillati; phylum Actinomycetota; class Actinomycetes; order Micrococcales; family Promicromonosporaceae; genus Cellulosimicrobium; species Cellulosimicrobium sp. E-16. Next base: position 254,806 of record NZ_CP183974.1, on the reverse strand, counting down.
CCGAGCAGGACCGCGAGCCCCGCGGCCTTCACGGGCGTGAACGCGTCGATCGCGGCCATCCACCTCGGCGCCGACGGCTCGACCCCCGCTCGGGGACGGCCGCGCCACTGCTTGACCGCGAGGAGGAGCAGCAGGACACCCAGGACGATCTTGAGGATCGCGGCCCACAGCGGCGGGCCCTCGTCGTCCGGCGTGGCGGCCCCGGCCAGCGTCGCGACGAGCAGCGTCACCGCCCCGACCGCGACGAACCACGCGACGAGGAAGGAGAACGCGTTCGCCTTCGCCCGCCCGCTCACGAGCATGAGCACGACCGCGACGATCGGCAGGGGGCTGATGAGCACACCCACCGCGACGGGGAGGGACTGACCGATCGCCGCGCCCATGGGCGGCCTCCTTCGTGGTCCGGTCCCGGGACGGGACGACGGGGACTGCGCGGGCTACGGCACCGGCGCCGGGGCGTACGAGCGGGTGAGGTGCCCGACGGCGGTGCGCACCGCCGTCGGGCACCTCACCCGCGGAGGACCGCTCAGGCGTTCTCGTCGAAGGCCGCGCGGAGCTTGGCCTCCTCGTCCGCGGAGAGGTTCGTCTGGATGAGCTCGCCGTGGACGCCCTCGGCCTGGAGCGCCTCGTGCACACGGTCGATCACGGCGCCGGACGTCAGCGCGAACAGTGCCGACGTGCCCGGGGTGACCTTGCTGCGCACGGAGTCGATGAAGTCGTCGTCGATACCGACGTCCGTCAGCGCGCCCGCGATCGCGCCGGACGCCGCGCCGATCGCCGCCCCGAGCAGCGGGACGAAGAAGAGGAGGCCGAACAGCAGGCCCCAGAACGTGCCGCCGAGCGCGCCGACCGCCGTCGTGCTGTTGCCCTGCCGCGTCTTCGGCTTCTTCTTGCCCTCCTCCCAGGACACGATCGCCGCGTCCTGGACCTGGATGAGCTCCTGCTTCTGGAGCGCGAGCAGCGCGTCCTCGGCGCGCTGCGCGCCCTCAGGGGTGTCGAACTTCCACACGGTGAGCGTTGCCACGTCAGACCTCTCGTTCCGTTCGTACGCACGACGGGAGCGCGGCTCTGCGCCCCGGGACGCGTCGAACGTATCCCTGGGTGTCCGGTTCCGCGCGGGGAACGGCGGCGGCCCGGAACTCCGGTGGCGGTTCGGCCCGATCCCGGGATGATCGTTCGCGGAGCACGCCGGACAGATGGAGGACGGTCGATGACGGGTTCGCGAGCACCCGCGGTACCGGCGGGGGGACGGGCGCGTGCACGGACCCCGTTCCTCTTCGGCTCTCTGCGCGGGTACCAGAAGGCATGGCTCCAGGGCGACCTCGTCGCGGGGCTCACGGTCTGGGCGGTGCTCGTGCCCGAGTCGCTCGCCTACGCGACGATCGCGGGCGTCTCGCCCGTCGTCGGCCTGTACGCCGCCGTCCCGTCCCTGATCCTCTACGCGGCGTTCGGCAGCTCGCGCCACCTCGTCGTCGGGCCCATGTCGGCGACAGCCGCCCTGTCCGCGGGAGTCGTCGCGGTGTTCGCGCCCGGGGACGCCGCGTTCTTCACCGCGCTCACGACGGGCGTCGCGCTCGTCACCGGCCTCCTCTGCCTCGTCGCGGGGATCACCCGGCTCGGCTTCGTCGCGTCGTTCATCTCCGAGCCCGTGCTCAAGGGCTTCATCGTCGGCATGGCATTGGTCATCATCGTCGGCCAGGTGCCGGCGCTGCTCGGCGTGGAGAAGGGGGACGGCAACTTCTTCGAGAAGGCGTGGGCGATCCTCACCGAGCTCGGCACCGCGAACGGCCCCACCGTCGTGCTGGGCCTGGGCACGCTCGCCGCGCTCCTCGCGATCAAGCGGTGGGCGCCCCAGGTCCCCGGCTCGCTCGTCGCGGTCCTCATCGGGATCGTCGCGATTCTCGCGTTCTCGCTCGACGACGACGGCGTGGAGATCGTCGGTCCGATCGACGCGGGGCTCCCCGCGCTCGGCTTCCCGGACATGGACTGGGGCGACTACACCGCCCTCGTCGGTCCGTGCGCCGGCGTCATGCTCGTCGGGTTCGCCGAGGCGCTCGGGGCGGCCAAGACGTACGCGGCGCGCGAGGGCTACGACATCGACGCCAACCGCGAGCTGATCGGCATGGGCGCCGCCAACCTCGGGTCGGGACTCGCGTCGGGGATGGTCGTCAACGGCAGCCTCTCGAAGACGGCGGTCAACGGCGGCGCCGGAGCCAAGAGCCAGGTCTCCGGGCTCACCGCCGCGGTCCTCGTGGTCCTCACGCTGCTGTTCCTCACGCCCGTCTTCGAGTCGCTGCCGGAGGCGACGCTCGCCGCGGTCGTCATCGCGGCCGTGATCGAGCTCGTCGACGTCCGCGCGCTCCGCCGCCTCTACGGCCTGCGGACCGAGACCATGCGCCGCCTGTACGGCAACGCGGCGCGCAGCGACTTCTACGCCGCCGCGGCCACCACGCTCGGCGTGCTCGTCCTCGACACCCTGCCCGGCCTGGTCATCGGGGTCGTGCTGTCGCTCCTGCTCCTGCTCGCTCGCGCGTCCCGGCCGCACGTCGCGGTCCTCGTGCGCTCCGCGCACGGCGTGTGGGTCGACGCCGACCGGCGGGCCGTGCTCCGGAAGGACGGCGGGACGTCGGTTCCCGGGGTCCTCGTCGTGCGCCCCGAGTCGGGGCTCTTCTTCGCGAACGCCGACGCCGTCCGCAACCACGTCCGCGACCTCGTCGCCGAGTCGTCCCCGCGCCTCGTGGTGCTGGACACCGAGACCGTCCCGTTCATCGACGTCGACGCCGCCGAGATGCTCGCGACGCTGCGCACCGACCTCGACCGCCTCGGCGCGAGGCTCGTCCTCGCGCGCGACGTCGGGCAGGTCCGCGACGAGCTGCGCGCCGCCGTCGAGCGCGACGAGCGCCCGCCCGTCTACGCGGACGTCGACGCGGCCGTCGCGGCCGAGAGCGGCGAGCGGAGGACGGAGGACCGACCTCACGACGGGTGAACCGCGGTAGGGTCGGAGGGTCGAGTCTGGACCTGGCTCCTCATGCACCCGGAGACCCGGAGGCCAGAATGTCCGTCGACGACCATGCCATCGAGCAGGCCCTCGCGCGGGGAGCGCACCAGCAGATCGGCCAGTACCGCCTCGACCTGAGCACGGGCGTGTGGTGGTGGTCGCCCGAGACGTACCGCCTGCACGGCTTCGAGCCGGGCGACGTCGTACCGACGACCGCCCTCGTCCTCGCCCACAAGCACCCCGACGACCGCGAACGGGTCCGGCAGGTCCTCGACGAGGCGCGGCTCACCGGAGAGCCGTTCTCGAGCGTGCACCGGATCATGGACGCCCACGGCGGCGAGCGCTTCCTCGTCGTGGTGGGTCAGGGCCGTCGCGACCGCGAGACCGGCGAGGTCACCGAGCTCGTCGGGTACTTCGTGGACGTCACGCGGACGGTGACCGAGAGCTCCCAGGAGCGCGCGCGGCACGACATCGCCGCAGCCGCCGAGACCCGTGGGGTGATCGAGCAGGCGAAAGGCGTCGTCGTGACCGCCTACGGCGTGCACCCCGACGAGGCGTTCGCACGCCTCAAGCGCGCGTCGAACAACCGCAACGTCCCGCTGCGCGAGCTCGCCCGGCTCGTCGTGCACGAGGGCGTCCGGGGCGGTCCCGACGGCGTCGAGCACATCGACGCGCTGCTGCGGTAGAGCGGACGGCCGCCCCTGCCTCGTCGGAGGCCGCCGTCGTCAGCCGTTGGCGGTGGCCTCGCGGATCCGCTTCTGCTCCTGGCGGCGGTCCCACCAGCGCGTGAGCACGAGCCAGCCGAGGAACCAGCCGCCGAGCGCGCCGATCAGCCAGACGACGACCGTCACGCCGATCCAGGTGGAGGCTCCCGAGATCTCGAGGCCGTCGCCGATGAGCGTCGCGACCCACAGTGCGAGGAACGTCGACACGAGGCCGATCCCGCCCAGGATCGCGGACGCGTACTTGCGCGCGACGTTGAACACGAACGGCGCGAGGATCGCCTGGGCCACCGCGAAGATCAGCACCGCGACGACGAAGCCCGAGGCGTGCACGGTGACGCCGTCGAACAGGCTCGAGGCGACGAGGAGGCCCACGGCGGCGAGGACCACGTTGATCGCGAAGCTCAGCAGGAAGCGGATCATGCGGTAACGGTCCCGCCCCTGGTCAGGTTCCGCAACCGCAGGCGCGGCCTGACCAGGGGCCGTGTCAGGCGCGGCCCGCGGTCCGGGTTCCGCGCCTCCGGGCGTCGGCCAGCAGCGCGCCGGTACCCGTGAGCAGGATCGCGAGCACCGCGACCGCCCCGACGCTCGCGCCGGTCGGCGGGAGGCTGCTCCCGCCGGTGGCGCGGAACGCGTTGGTCACGGTCGCGTCGACCTCGGCGGTGTCGCCCGTCGGGACGGTGAACGCGTCGGACGTCGGCGTCGTGTCGTCGGGGTCGACCGTCACGTCGGTCCCGGCGACGGCGAGCGTCACCGCCTCGGCGTCGCCCGCGTCGGTCTCGGCGAGCGTGCACTCCGCCCCCTGGGGGACCAGCTCGTAGACCGCGGTCCAGTCGTCGTCGGCCGAGAGCGTGCGCTCGGCGCCGCCCGGGACCACGACGTCCGTCGTGACGCCGTCGACCTGCCACGTGCACGCGAGGGTGACGACGAACTCGTCGTCGCGGTGCTGCGACGCGCCCGGCCCGGCGAGGGCCTTCGTGACGACGACCCGGCCGGTGTCGAACGTGTTCGTCACCGTCACCTCGGCGGGGTCGGGTCCGATCGTCGCCGCCCCGGGCTCGCCGCCTTCGACGGACGCGGAGACCGTCGTCGACGACGCCCCGCCCGTCCCGGTCTCCGTGACGACGCACTCCGCGCCGACGGGCAGGCCGTCGTAGACGGCGACCTCGCCCCCGGAGATCGTGCGCTCGGCGCCCCCGGGCACCTCGATGGCCTCGCCCAGGAACGTGCACGCCGCGCTCACCGTGAACGGCCCGGCACCGAACGCCTCGGCGCCGTCACCGGCCACGACCTTGGTGACCTCGATCGACCCGGCGTCGTAGGTGTTGGTCACGGTGACCACCTGCGCGGGCGCCGGGAGCACGCGCTCCTCGACCTGGACCGGGTTCGGCTCGACCGTGACCGCCGTCGCCCCGCCGGTCTCGGTCTCCGTGACGGTGCACACCGCGCCCACGGGGAGGCCGAAGTACACGCCCGGCAGGCCCGGACCGAACGGCCGCACGGCACCGCCCGGGACCTCGATCTCGGCGCCCTGGAACGTGCAGGAGACGGACGCCCGGTACGGGATGCCCTCGAGCGGGAACTGCGCGTAGAACTCCTCGAGCTGCGCGATGAGGGCGGCGAGCTCCTCGGGCGTGACCGGCTCGGCGGGGAGCTCGGGCAGCGGCGGGATGTCCGGCATCGACGGCGCGAAGCCGGCGGCGTCGCCGTCCACGACCTTCTCCACCAGCAGCGGGGCCGTGTGGAACGCGTTGGTCACCGTGACGGTCACGGTGGTCGGCGACCCGTCCTCGGCGGCAGGCGGCACGACGACGTCGACCGACGCGCCGTCCACCGGCTCGCCGCCGTCGACGCTCACCGTGACCTCGGTGGCCCCGAAGTCGTCGGTCTCGGTGACCGTGCACTGCGACCCGACCGGAAGGTCCTCGTACACCGCCGGCTGGCCGGGCACGAACGTCCGCGCCGCGCCGCCCGGGACGAGGATCTCGACGTCCTCGTAGGTGCAGTCGAGCGTCACCTCGAACGGTCCCGGGCCGTAGAGGGCGCCGAGCCCGTCGAGCTCCTTGTCGACCTCGATCGTGCCGACGTCGAACGTGTTGGTGATGACCACGTTCGCGACGTCGCCGCTGCCGACCGTGACGGTCTCGGGGACGACGACCGACCCTGTGGCGCCGCCGTCGTCGACCTCCTCGATGTCGCAGACCGCGCCCGTCGGCAGGTTGGCGATCTGCGCGTCGAGCGGCCCAGCCCCGCCGAGCACGACGGTGCCGTCGTAGACCGTGCGCGGAGCGCCCGGCCCGTCGCCGTCGTCGTCGTACGTGCAGACGACCGTGACGGTGAACGGGCCGCTCCCGTACGCGGGCCCGCCCTCACCGTCGACCACCTTCTGGAGACCGATCGCGCCGACGTCGTACGTGTTGGTCAGCGTGACGTCGTTCGTGCTCGCGCCGAGCACGTCGGGGGTGAGGGTGACGTCCGTCGTCGGGCCGTCCGTCGTCACGGGGTGGCCCGGGAGGCCCTGGTCGACGGTGATCGTGACCGACGACGCGTTGCCGGTGCCCGACTCGGTGACGGTGCAGACGGAGCCGACGGGCAGGCCCGTGAGCTCGAGGGTCTCCCCGTCCTCGATCGGGAGGTCGGTCATCGGGTTCTCGGCGTCGTAGCCGTCGGCATAGACGTCCTCGCCCAGGAACGAGCACGCGACGTCGACCGCGAACGGGCCGAACGGCACCGGGTTCCCGTCCTGGTCCACCGCGTCGGTGACGACCTCCTTCGAGATCTCGATGCTCGACAGCGCGTAGACGTTGGTCGCGGTGATCGAGACGGGGTCCTCCGGGTCCTCGCTGTCGATCGTCACCGTGCCGACGATCAGCTCGGTCTCCCCGTTGGTCCCGTCCTCGGTGATGGTGCACTCGGCGCCGTACGGAAGGTCCGGCACGACCGTCGGCGTCCCGGGGACGACCGTGATCGGGATCGGGTCGAGCGGCGTCTCGAGCCACGAACCGACGGCCGAGGTGCACTGCACGAACATCGCGAACGAGTCGGGCGCGTACTGGGCGCCCTCACCGGTGACGAGCTTGTTCACCTCGAGCGGCCCGGACGCCGTGGCGACGCCCACCTTCTGGCCCTCGGTCGGCAGGAGGTTGTGCATGGTGCCGTCCGACCGCTGGTAGGCGGCGGACACCGCGGCGGAGTTCCACGCGATCGACCGGTCGCCCGCGGCGGGGACCTCCGGCGGCGTGGTCGACGTCGCCTCGATCGCCACGAACTCGCCCGGCTCGAACGGCTGGTCCTCGGGGAACGTGAGGACGAACTTGATCGCGGTGATCTCCTCGAAGATCGACACGGGCAGGCCCGGGACGAACGGCGCCCACCCGGTCGCGGGGTCGGTCGGGCAGATCGGCTCGTCGAGGGGGTCCTCGATGTCGTCGCGGCAGAGGTCGTCCGCGGTCGTGTAGGAGAACTGCACCTGCGTCCCCGGCGGCGCGTTCACGAGCGCCGGCGGGGGGTCGGCCGTGAGGACGGGCGCCCACGCCGACCCGCGGGGCGAGGTGTCGTACGAGCCCGTGTCGCCCGGGGTCGGGAACCTGTCGTACCCGACGACCTTGGTGAACGGGTTGTTGCCGACGTTGTCGATGCGCACGCGCCAGGTCTCGTCGTGCCCGGGGGCGATGACGGGGATGCACGGGTAGGAGTAGAAGCCGGCGGCGTTGGGCTGGCAGACGACCGGAGCGCCCGTGTAGTCCGGGTCCACGAAGACGTCGAGCTCGTCGTCGTCCGTCGCCTTGACGAACTTCGACTGGGCGATGACGGCGGTCTCCGTAGGCCGCACGTCGGAGTCCGCCTCGCACGCACCCGTCTCCGCGTCCAGCCGCGTCACGCACTCGTCCCACGGGCGGTCGCCGATCACGCCCGCCGTGTTGGCGACGAGCGTGTTCGGCGCGATCCCGACGCGGAACTTCACGAGCACCGTGATGGTGTACGTCTGGTTCGGCTCCAGCACCGACCCGTCCGGGAACGAGAACCGCAGGCTCTCGATGCTCCCGGTCTGGTCGACCGTGACCTGCGCCGCGTCGGTCGGCAGGTCGGGGGTCGTCGGGTCGGGGTCCGCCCCGCTCAGCGCGTACACGAACGGCTCCGCCGTGTCGGCCAGGGTGAGCTGAGGGCCCAGTGCGTCCGTGGGCATGGGGTCGTCGACCACGACGGGGTCGACGATCGGCCGGTCACCCGTGTTCGTGACGGCGATGTTCATCGGGATCACCGCGTTCGGCGGCTTGAGGCTGCCGGACACGACGCCGTCGAAGTTCTTGACGATCTGCACCCCGTTCGTGGCGTGCTCGTAGAGGATCGACGCGTCCGCGGAGCCGTCCGCGCTCACCGGGACGAGCTCGCCGGTCCCGGGGTCGACGACGAGGTCGGCCCCCGTCGTGGTGCCCTGCACCGAGTTGCTCGCCACGCCGGGCGCGGTCTCGCCGGGACCGGGCGGGTTCGCTGCGAGGTCCGGGAGCACCGGCCCCCCGGAGCGCATCTCCTCGCGTCGCTCCACGGACATCGGGACGGGCTGCAGCGGGGTCGCCGGGTTCTCCCAGAGCGAGCCGTCGGTGCGACTGAACGTGAACCGGAGCCCCTGCACGTCGGCGGGGTCGACGGTGTCCGGGAGCGCGAACTGGGCCGACTCCTCGCCGAGCACCCAGGCACCCCCGGTCACGGTCACGGGGTCGGGGGACCCGGGGTCGCCGGAGAACGTGCCCCCGACGAACGCGTCGACCCGCACCTGCTGGATCGGCGGGACGAGGCTCGCCCCCGCGAAGCCGACGAAGTCGTACTGGTTCCAGAACTGCGGGTCGTCGTCCGTGAGCACCATCTCGACAGTCCGCGACGGACCGAGCGGCTGACCGGTGATCGTCATCGTCACCGGCCCCGTCCCGGGCTCGACGATCGTGCCGGGGCTGAACGACTTGCCCACGGCGATGTCGATGGCCGCGTCCTGCAGCTCCATCTCGGCGTCGTCGTACGCGTGGCGGTCGTCCTGGCCCGGGACGCCGCCCGGGTCGCTGATCGTGGCGACGGCGCCGTTCGGCACCGGGCTGTAGTCCGCGACGGTCACGGGATCATCCGTGTACCGGTCGAGCTCGCGGAGCTGGAGCGTGAGGTCGAGCGTCCCGCTCGCCCCGGGCTCGACGAGGCCGTCGAACTCGACGACCACACCCACGACCCCGGCGAGCTCTCCGAGCGACAGCGCCTCGGCCTCGGCCTCCGTGAACGTGCCGACCTCCCCCGCCTCGTTCGTCAGCAGGACGGTCGTGCCCGTCGCGCCCGCGGGCGGGGTGATGCTGATCGCCCGCAGGGTGAACGCGTCGAAGGGCTTCGTCCCCGCGGCGGTCTGGACGTCGTTCGAGTCGACGGCGCCCGGCTCCACGATGCGGAGCTGGTCCACCTTCGCGGCGGACGCGTTCGTCGCCGTGACCACCACGTCCGTCGTCGGGTAGAACTCGGCCGGGGTGCCGGTCGGAGGAACCGAGATGGGCCCGCCCGTCCAGTCCTTCGCGACGGTCACGTTCAGCGGCTGGTCGATGATGAGGACGTCGTCGTCGTCGGTGTCCGTGTAGTCGGTGCCGTCGAACGTGCCCGTCGCCCGCGCGGTGTCGTTGACCAGGCCGGGGTCGGCCGTGTTGTACAGGGTCCCGTTGGTCGAGCCGAGCACCGGCGCCGAGGGGTCGGAGCGCTTGTAGTCCCGGACCTCGAACGTGAGGTCGAGGTGGCGCCCGTCCGCCAGCGTCGAGCGAGCGACCCCGTCGCCCGGCTGCGGGGCGAGCGGGTCGCTCGTGCCACGGTCCGGGCTCTCCGTGTAGACGAGCCGGACGGACGTCGTGGACGCCTGCTCGTCCGCCGTGAGGTCGACGGCGGGCATGCCGCCCGCGCAGGGCGTCGCCGTCGTGCACGTGGCGTTCGCCGCCTGGGTCCAGGTCGTGCCGTCGTACAGCTCGACCCCGACGATCGCGTCGTACGTGATGAGCGGGTCGACCGAGCCGTCGATCGCCTCGATGCGGACGAGGTCGAACGCGTCGTAGAACGAGCCGGCCACGGCCGTCGTCTCCGGGTCGGCGATGTCCGAGATCACCATCGGGTCGACGCCGGAGAACCCGTTGGTCGACCACGTGATCTGCGCGGTCACCTGGTCGTCGGAGCGGGCGAGGACGCTCACCGGGGCATCGCCGAGGAACGACTTCTCGACGAAGTCGAGGTCGCCCGTGCCGTCGACGGGGTACGGGTCGACCGACGCGCACCCCTCGGCGGGCTCGGTCGGGGACACCGAGCCCGACGACGCGCTGGAGCCGCCGCAGTTCGTGAGCGGCTCGTCCCAGCCGGTGGGCCCGGTGAAGTCCGCGACGAAGTTCGGCTGGAAGCTCGTCCCCGGCGGGAAGCCGCCGCTCGTCGAGTCGTACACGAACTGCACGCCCTGCGCGTCCTCGGGCAGGTCGCAGCTCACGGTCGCGGCACCGGCGACGGGGCTGCCGCAGTCCGGTGCCTCGACCCACGCGGAGCCGTCCCAGTAGTTGACGGTGAGCGTCGAGCCCGCCGGGACGTCGGTGGAGCGCACCGACGACGCCTCGAAGTGGTCCCAGAAGTCGCCGGGGTTCGCGGGGTCGGTCGGGTCCTGGACGACCACCTGGTCCGCGTTCGTCGTCGAACCGTCGGGACCGAAGGGGAGGAGCGTCGTCGGGAGCTGGACGATGACGCTCTGCCCGGGGATCGCGGGGATCTCCGAGGGCGAGATCAGCTTGTCCGTCTGCGTCGCGAGCCGGTCGACGAGCGTCACCAGGTTCGCTGTGGAGTCGGCCGGGTCCGCGCTCGGCACCGTCGCCTCGACGGTGTTGGGGTGCGTGACGTCGTCGGCCTCCTGGTCGGGGTCCGTGTCGGCCGTGAACGGGATCGACGCCGCCGCGCCGTTGGGCAGGTCGCCGGTGAAGACGACCGTGAAGCCGAGGACGACGCAGTCGTCGGGAGGGTTGGGCAGCGTGTTCGGTGCCGAGGCGTCGACCTCGGGCGTCGACCCGTCGGCGCAGGTGAACGTCACGCTCGCCCCGGTCGCCCCGCTCGGCCACTGCACCCCCGTGCCGTCGCCCGTGGGCCCGAACCCGGTGAAGGTCAGCGGGTCGTCGCCCTCGAACGGGCTGGGGGTGCCGGGCGCAGGCTCGGTGATGGTCAGCGAGTCGACGGGCGTGCCCGTGTTCGTCGCGCCGATGGTCACGGTCGTCGGGTCGCCCGCGCTCACCGTCGCGGGGTCGAAGCTCTTGGACGCGGTGACGCTGTTGTTCGGCGGCGTGACGACGTACGTGTCGTCCGCGGTCGTGGGGTCGGACTCGCCCTGGGCGTGGGTCACGTACGACGACGTGTCGTTGGTGATCGTCGTGGGGTCGGTGAGCCCGGTGACGGCGTCGGACTGCTGGACGTTCACCGGGATGCTCGCCGTGGCGCCCGGCTGGATGTCCCCGCTGAACGTGTACCGCACGCCCTGGACCGTCGCGGGGTCGACGGTGTCGTCGAGCGGCTCCCACGAGTCGCCGTCCCAGTACTCCTCGGTGACCGTGGTCGCGTTCGGCGGCAGCGTGACGTCTCCCGTGCTCACGTACTCGAGGTACGTGAACGGGTTCGGGTCCGCGGTCGGGTCGACCGGGTCCTGGATCACGAGCGTGTCGACCGGGTCGTTCGACGTGTTCGTCGCGCCGATCGTCATGGTGGCAGGCGTCCCCGGGGCGGCGAGCGCCCCCTCGGGCGCGATCGTCTTCGTCGTCTCGGAGTCCAGGACGAGCTCGACCTCGGGCGTGACCGTCGCGTCGGCGGAGTTCTGCGGCGCGTTGTCCGCGACGACCGACGCGGTGTTCGTGATCGGCACGCCGTCGGCGCTGAACGGCAGGTCGGGGTCGATCTGGACCGTGATGTCGATCGTCGCCTGCTCGCCGTTGGTGAACGAGGGCCAGGTGGCCGTGACGACGTCGCCGTCGGTGTCGACCGTGAGGTCGCCCGCGGTCCCGCTCGGCTGGCTGATGATCTCGGCCGAGACGAGCTGGAGCCCGTCCGGCAGGTCGTCGGTGAAGACCGTGTTCTGGCACGCGGTGCTCGGGTCGGAGCACGAGATCTGCACCTCGTACGTGACGAGCTGTCCCGGGCTGTACGGGCCGGGAGTCGTCGCCTCCTTGCTGATGCTCCACGTGGCGGCCGAGGCCGGGACGGCGGGCACGAGGACCAGCGGCAGCGCGAGGAGGAACGTTCCGAGGGCCGCCCAGGCACGGCGCAGACGTCTCGAACGCCGCGCGGCCCGTGCTCGCGTCACCCGTGTCGCCTGCGTCGCCTGCCCGTTCGCCATGCCGTCGCCCTCCGGTCACGCTCAGCCCCGCGGCGCGTGTCCGCGCACGCCCGCCGTCACGACCCTGACACAGCGCCTCCGGTTCGTCGCGGCGAACGAGACGGCCGTCCCGGTCCGGGCACGACGTCGCCCGCGCCACGGCCGTCGGGCCGCGGCGCGGGCGTCGGCCGGCTCAGGGAGTGACGATCGCGAAGTCCGGGTCGCCCGGGTCGAGCACGGCGGTCAGGCGCGCGAGCACGCCCGCCTCCCCGGCGACCTCGATCCCCGCGGCCGCGAGGGCGGCCGGCGTGGCCGCGCCCGTGGCGAGAGCCGGGAGCGCCGTGCTCGTGGCCGTCAGCGTCGCGTCCGCGTCGCCCCGCTGCGGCGCGGCGCTGTACGAGAGGACGCCGTTGCGCAGCCACAGGCGGTAGCGCTCGCCCGAGTCCGTGAGCACGACGTCGATCGAGAGGTCCTCGTCCCATGCGCGCGGACCGTCGATCTGCACCGCGAGCGCGTCGAACAGCAGCGTCGGGGTGAGCGCGGCGAGGATGTCGGGGGCGGACGTCGCCGTCGGGGTGCCGAACGGGCCGTCGCGCAGCTCGGTCGCCCCGGACAGGAAGAAGCTGCGCCAGGTGCCGTTCTCCGCGCCGTAGCCGAGCTGCTCGTAGGTGTCGGCCAGCAGCTCGCGCGCGGCGGCGTGGTCGGGCTGGGCGAACACCACGTGGTTGAGCAGCTCGGCGACCCAGCGGTAGTCCCCGCCGTCGAACGCCGCCCGTGCCGTCGCCACGACGGCGTCCGCACCACCACCGAGCTCGACGTAGCGCCGGGCCCGCTCGACCGGCGGGTGCTCCCACAGGTGAGCCGGGTTCCCGTCGAACCAGCCCATGTACCGCTGGTAGATCGCCTTGACGTTGTGGCTCACCGACCCGTAGTAGCCCCGCGCGTGCCACGCGTTCTCGAGGGCGGGCGGCAGCACGATCTGCTCCGCGATCTCGGGTCCCGTCAGGCCCTGGTTGAGCAGGCGCAGCGTCTGGTCGTGCAGGTACCCGTAGAGGTCGCGCTGGAGCGACAGGTACTCGACGATCCGCTCCGAGCCCCACGTCGGCCAGTGGTGCGACGCGAACACGACCTCGGCCTCGGCGCCGAACAGGTCGATCGACTCCGTCAGGTAGCGCGACCACACGTGCGGGTCGCGGACCACGGCCCCGCGCAACGTCAGCAGGTTGTGCAGCGTGTGGGTCGCGTCCTCAGCCGCGCACAGCGCCTTGTGGTCGGGGAACCAGATGAGCATCTCCGACGGCGCCTCGGTGTCCGGCGCCATCTGGAAGACCATCCGGACGCCGTCGACCGTCTCCTCCTGGCCGGTGGTCGTGACGAACAGGGTCGGCGGGATGAGCGTGACCGTCCCGGTCGACGTCGTCTGCCCGAGCCCGGCACCCACCTGCCCCTGCGGACCCCGGGCGAGCGCGGCGCCGTACATGTAGCCCGCACGGCGGGCCATCGCCGTCCCCGCGTAGACGTTCTCCGCGATCGCGTGCTCGGTGAAGCCCTCGGGCGCGACGACGGGCACCCGCCCCGCGTCGACGTCCTCCTGGGACGTCACTCCCTTGACCCCGCCGAAGTGGTCGACGTGCGAGTGGGTGTAGATGATCCCCGTCACGGGCCTGTTGCCGCGGTGCTCGCGGTACAGGGCGAGCGCGGCCGCCGCCGTCTCGGTCGAGATGAGCGGGTCGAGGACGATCACGCCGGTCGTGCCCTCGATGAACGTCACGTTGGAGAGGTCGAAGCCGCGCGCCTGGTAGATGCCGTCGGTGACCTCGAACAGCCCCTGCTCGGCGACGAGCTGCGACTGCCGCCACAGGCTGGGATTCACCGTGTCCGGGGCGTCGCCCTGGAGGAACGCGTAGGTGTCGTTGTCCCACACCACGCGGCCGTCGTCAGCGGTCACCGCGCTCGGCTCGCGCCGGGCCACCAGGCCGCGCGTCGCGTCGTCGAAGTCTCGGGCGTCGGAGAACGGGAGCGTCTGGAGGAGGGCGGAGTTCTGCGCGACGATCGCGGGCGTCGCGGGCTTCGGAGTCGACATGGTCCGGAGCATGGCACCGGGGGTGGGGTCGTGCATCCGGAGCCCTCCGACCTGCCCGGGAGGTCGGGACACCTGCCCCTGGGACCCGGGACGCCTCCCGTCCGACGCTGCGGGGACCGTCGCGGCACGTGGCGGTCCCCGGCCGCGGGATGGGCGGTCCCGAACGGAAGGTCGTCCCTCATGCAGGACAGCTCGCTCACCGCCTCGTCGTCGCTCGCCGGCGACCCGACCCGCCGCTCGCGCGGCACGACGCCCCGCGCGTGGGCCTGGACCGGCGTCGTCGCCGGGGTGCTCGGCCTGGTCTCGATCCAGTCCTCGATGGCGCTCGGCGTGAACTGGGAGGAGACCGCGGGCGACGCCGACGCGATCGTCGCCGACCTCGCAGGGCGCACAGGAACCCAGATCCTCTTCCACACCGCGACGATCGCGTGCGCGCTGCTCGTGCTCGTGTTCGCCGCGGGCCTCAAGCGCCGCCTCGACGCACAGGCGCCGGCCGGGTCGCTCCTGCCGACCGTCGCGGGCTGGGGCCTCGTGCTCGTCTCGGTCGCCGGGCTGCTCGGCTCGGGTCTGGACACGCAGTTCCTGTTCGGCCTCGGCGACACCGCGCTCATCGTCCCCGAGTCGGGCGCGTTCTACAGCGACTGGGTCGCCACGATCCCGTGGCTGTGGGTCGGCGCGGGCGTCGCGGGCGTCGCGCTCGGCGTCGCCGCCCTGCGGCACGCGGCCGCGCCGCGCTGGATCGGCGTCGTCGGGTTCGTGCTCGGCGGGCTCGCGCTCCTCACGGGCGTGTCGCCGCTCCAGTACATGGCGGGCTTCGTCGGGCCGATCTGGCTCCTCGTCACCGCGCTCGGCTTCGCCCTCGGGGACCGGCGCTGAGCGCCGACACCCTGCCGGGCACTCCCCGCCCCGGTGCCCGACGACGCCCGCTGCCCGGGCGCCGTCGGGCACCGGGTGATCTCCCGCCCGGGCCCTTCTCGCCGCGCGTGCCGCGGCCCTACCGTGGGCCCGTGGCCGACCCCGGGCCCGGCCGCGCCGGGATGCCCCGCACGGGCTGGACGATCGGCGTCCTCGCCTGGGTGCTCGGCGTGTCCGCGCTCGCGCTCCAGCTCACGTCCGGGGTGCCGCTGCTGCTGGGCGACCTGCTGTTCGTCGTCGTCGACGCGACCGTCGCGCTCGTCTATGGGACCGTCGCGGCGGTGATCCTCGTGCGCAGGCCGCACGTCGTCGGGTGGCTCGTCGCGCTCGCGGGGATCGGCGGCGGGGTCGCCGCCCTGGGCGGCGCGTGGCGCAGCTACACCTCGACCCACCCCGGCATGCCGCCGTTGACGCCGCTCGCGGACGCCTACGGGTGGGCGTGGGTCCCCGGGACGGTCGGGCTGTTCGTCCTCGTCCCGTGGTTCGTGCGGGGCGGGCGGCTCGGCGCCGGCGCGTGGTGCGGGGTCGCGGGCGGCGTCGCGTCGATCGCCTACTTCTTCCTCGCGCCCCCGGACGACCCGCGCCCCGCGATCCTCGGCGTCGTCGTCATGGGGCTCGTCACGGCCGCGGCGACGGCCTGGCGCTGGCGGCGCGGGCCGGTCGAGGAGCGCCGCGGCCTGGGCCTGCTCGCCCTCGGGACCGCGCTCATGGCGCTGTCGTTCCTCCCGCTGCTGGGAACCTGGTCGAGCCCCGACGTGATCCTCGCGCTCCCCCTCACGCACCTCGCGTGCCAGGCGCTCTTCCCCGCCGCGATCCTCGTGTGCGTGCTGCGCAACCGGCTGTGGGGCATCGACCTCGTGCTGTCGCGCGCGACCGTCGCCGCGATGCTGGCCGTGGGCCTCGCGGTCGTCTACGCGGTGGTCGTGGTGCTCGCGACGACGGTCGTCGACGGCCCCGCCGCGCAGGTCGTCGCTGCGGTCGGGGTGGCGCTCGCGGTGCAGCCCCTGCACACGTGGCTGCGGCACCGGGTCCGCACGCTCGTCTACGGCGAGGGCAACGACCCGGGACGGGCGGCGCTGAGCGTCGGCAGGCACCTGTCGTCGGCGTCGACCGCCGACGACCTCGTCGTGAGCCTCGCCGTCGGTGTGCGCGAGGCGCTGCGCCTGGAGAGCGTGACGATCGAGCGCACCCCGGACCGTCCGACGGAGCCCGGCGCCTCCGAGGACCTGTCCGGACCGACGTGGTCCGGGCCGACCTCCCGCTCGACCGGGCAGACTGCCTCGCTGCCCGTGACGCACGGCGGACGGGTGCTCGGCCGTGTCCACGTCGTCGCCCGGGCCGGCGAGCGGCTCGACGCCCGGACGCGCGACGCGCTGGACCAGCTCCTCCCCGTGCTCGGCGCGGGCCTCGCCCTCGCCCAGGGCGCACGCGAGCTGGAGGAGGCGCGCGACGCGACGACCCGCGCGCGCCTCGCCGAGCGGCGCGTGATCCGCCGCGAGCTGCACGACGGCGTCGGGCCGTGGCTCGTCGGCCTGCGGCTGGGTCTCCAGGGCGCGCGGAACACGCTCGAGACGGACCCCGCCGCGGCCGCCGCCGTGCTCGACGCGCTCGGTGCCGAGGTCGCGCAGCGCGTCGAGGACGTCCGCGCGCTCTCCCGCAGCCTCCTCCCGCCCTCGCTCGACGAGCACGGGCTCGAGGTCGCGCTCGGGGAGCTCGCGGGCCGTCAGGCGCTCGGCGGGTTCGTCGTGGACGTGCGGTGCGACCCGTGCGACGGCCTCGATCCGCGCGTCGCCGCGGCCGCCTACGCGATCGCGAGCGAGAGCGTGGTCAACGCGGCGCGGCACTCCGGCGCCGGGGAGTGCCGCCTGACCGTCCGGCTCGGCGACCGCGGCGTCGTCGTCACGTGCGAGGACGACGGGCGCGGCATCGCGCCCGACGCGACCCACGGCGTCGGTTCGCGGTCGCTGCGCGAGCGCACCGACGAGCTCGGCGGGCGGCTCGAGGTCACCGCCGTGCGGCCTGACGGCGAGCGCCCTGGCACGCGCGTGCGCGCGACGCTCCCGCTCGTCCCGGCCGGGTCGCTCGCGCACGAGGGCGCGTCGTGATCCGCGTCGCGGTCGTGGACGACCACCCCGTGTTCCGGCTCGGGATGGCGGCGCTGCTCGACTCGTTCGACGGCGTCCGCGTCGTCGGGCAGGCAGCGTCGGCCGCCGAGGCGCGCGCCCTGCTCGGGCTGGACCCGGCTGCGGAGCCGGCGCCGCCCGGGGCGGGGCCCGACGTCGTGCTCATGGATCTCGACCTCGGGGACGGCTCGGGCGTGGACGTGACGCGCGACCTCGTGCGGGCCGCCCCGGGCGCGCGCGTGCTCGTCGTGACGATGCACGAGGACGAGGACGCCGTCGTCGCGGCCGTCCGCGCCGGGGCGCGCGGGTTCCTCGTGAAGTCCGCGAGCCCCGCGGAGGTCGAGCGCGCCGTCCGCACGGTGGCCGACGGCGCGATGATCCTCTCCCCGTCCGTCGCCGACCGGGCCATGGCGTACGTCGTGGGCGGGCGCGCCGCCGCGCGCGTGCCGTTCCCGCAGCTCACCGACCGCGAGCGCGAGGTGCTCGACCTCGTCGCGGCCGGGCTCGACAACGCCTCCATCTCGCGCCGCCTGGTGCTCAGCCCCAAGACCGTGCGCAACCACGTCGCGAACGTGCTCGCCAAGCTCGCCGTCCGCGACCGCTCCGCCGCGATCGTCCGGGCCCGCGAGGAGGGCCTCGGCGAGCAGCGGTAGCACCTCGGTCCGACGAGGCAGAACCGTGGTCGCGCGAGGGACGACTCTGGACCGGGAGCCCCGTCCTCAGGCGTCGTCGTCCTGGATGACCGACAGCACGTTGCCGGCGGGGTCGGTGAACCAGGCGATGAGCGGGCCGCCGCCGCGGAAGACGAAGTCGTCGTCCGTCTCGACCGGGGTGCCCGCGTACTTCTCGAAGACGACGCCGCGCTCGCGCAAGGCAGCGACGGTCCCAGGGACGTCGTCCACCGGGAAGTTGAGGACGGTGAACGACGCCGGCTCGTGCGCGTCGCCCTTCGGGTAGACGAGCACGCCCGAGTCACCGGTCACCCGGAGCCACAGCATGTCGTCGCCCTCGACGGTGAGCCCGAGCCGGTCGCGGTAGAACTGCCGCGCCGCCTCGACGTCGTCGACCGAGAACCCGCTGAACGCCTTGCCGAGCATGTCGCCTCCTGGGGTCGGGGCGGGCCGGACGGCCCGCTCTCCCCAGGGTCGACCGGCGCGGGCGCGCCCGCTCATCGGTCGCGGACAGACCTCAAGCCTCCCGACGCAGGTGCAGCAAGGGGAACGGGCGGCCCTGGCCGTCGGTCGCGGAGCGGCCGACGACCACGAACCCTTGGGCACGGTAGAAGCCCAGCGCAGCGGGGTTCTGCTCGTTGACGTCGAGCTCGAGCGCGGCATGGTCGCGCCCGGCCTCGGCCAGCAGCACGCGGCCGATCCCTCGTCCGTGCAGGTCCGGGTCGACGAACAGCATCTCGACCCGGTGCCCGACGGTCCCGACGAACCCCGCCGCCCGACCGTCGACCTCTGCCACGGTCACGTCGACGGCGGCCAGGTACTCGTCCCGGACGGCAGCCTCCAGCGCGCGCACGTCGTCGGGCGCGAGGAAGTGGTGCGTGGCCTCGACGGCCCGGCGCCACACGTCCACCAGCGCAGGGGTGTCGTCGGGGCGTGCGGGACGGAGCAGGGTGGCAGTCATGGGACGAGCCTGCAGCCTGATCCTCGGCGGTCTCAAGCCGATAGACCCTGTCACGTCAGGACCGGCGCTTGGCTCTTGTATCGATACCTGTCAACATAGAGCCATGTCGATACAAGACTCCTCGAAGGTCCGTGACGCCGACCGTGCGCAGGTCGAGGCGCACGCGATCGGCACCGAGGTCGCAGGCGCCGTCGCGGCCACGCTCAAGGCCCTCGCCGAGCCGTTGCGCCTGCGGATGCTCTCGTTCATCGCGACCTCCGCGTCCGGAGAGGCGTGCGTGTGCGACCTCGCCGCGCTCACCGACGTGTCCCAGCCCACGGTCTCCCACCACCTGAAGGTGCTGCGCGACGTGGGGGTGCTGGCCTCCGAGCGGCGCGGCACCTGGGTCTGGTACCGCATCGCGCCCGGGTACAGGGCCGCGGTCACCACCCTGCTGGAGTCGTTCGCCCCCGCCGCGCTCGAGGCCCTGGGCCGCCCGCACGAGCTCACCGGCCCGGAGGACGTCGACGCCGCGCTCGACCATCTCGCGACCGACCTCGCCGTCCGCCACCCAGCCCTGGAACCAGGCGTCGTGCTGCGCACCGTGCGCGAGTCCTACACGGCACTTGCCCTCTCAGCCACGGTCTCCGCGCACCTGCTCACCCTCACCGATCGCTTCGCCCGCCAGCGCCTGGCCGACCTCACCCGGGAGGCGGGCGCACGTCCGCAGGTGCTGTTCGTCTGCGTCGCCAACGCCGGACGCTCGCAGCTCGCCGCCGCCCTGGTCCGCCGCTACGCCGGCGACCGGGTGGTGGTGCGCTCGGCCGGGTCGACCCCGGCCGCGGACGTGCACCCCGCGGTGCGCCCCGAGCTCGCCGCGCTCGGCACCACCGAGGGCGAGGCCTACCCCAAGCCGCTGACCGACGACGCCGTCCGCGCCGCGGACGTCGTCGTCACGATGGGCTGCGGCGACGTGTGCCCGATCCTGCCCGGCACGCGGTACGAGGACTGGCTCGTCGGCGACCCCGCCCTGGCGTCCCCGGCCGGGGTCGCCGCGATCCGCGACGAGCTCGACAGCCGCGTGCGCGCCCTCCTCACCGACCTCCTGCCCGACCTCGACCTTGCCACCCCCTGAACCACCGGAGACCATCATGACCGAGAGCACCATCGCGAAGCCGTCCGCCCTGTTCGTCTGCGTCCACAACGCCGGCCGCTCCCAGATGGCCGCGGGGTACCTGCGCGCCCTGTCCGGCGGGGCGGTCGAGGTCCGCTCCGCCGGCTCGGCCCCGGCGGACCAGATCAACCCCGTCGCCGTCGAGGCCATGCTCGAGGAGGGCATCGACCTCCGCGCCGAGCAGCCCAAGGTCCTCACGACCGAGGCGGTCCAGGCGTCCGACGTCGTCGTCACCATGGGCTGCGGCGACGCCTGCCCGATCTTCCCCGGCAAGCGGTACGAGGACTGGGCCCTGGAGGACCCGGCCGGCCAGGGCATCGACGCCGTCCGCCCCATCCGCGACGAGATCCGCACCCGTGTGCTGACGCTCCTCGACGAGCTCGGCGTCGCCCCGGTCGCTCTCCCGCGCGGCTGAGGAGCCGGCCGCGCGCCGGTCCCACCCGGACCCGACGCGCGGCCGGGCGCTCAGCCGTGGTCCGCGTCGCCCGAACGGCCGTGCACGACGCCGGTCGCGAACCCGACACCGGCAGGTGCCCCGACTCCGAGGGTGACCAGCTGCGGCTCGGCCGGGGCGGTGCCACAGCACGACCCGGCCGCGCTCGCGCCGTCGGCCTCCAGGGCCAGGTCGCTCGAGCAGACACCGGTCGCGGGCAGGTTCAGCTCGACCGCGTCCGCCGCGGCCCTGTCCCCGGCCAGTGCCGCGGCGATCGAACGCACCTGCTCGTAGCCCGTGGCGAGCAGGAAGGTCGGCGCGCGCCCGTAGGACTTCATGCCGGCGAGGTAGAACCCGTCGTCCGGGTGGGCGAGCACCTGCTCCCCGTGCGGGGGCACGGTGCCGCAGGAGTGCTGGTTCGGGTCGATGAGCGGGGCCAGCGCCCGGGGCGCCTCCACGACCGGGTCCAGGTCGAGGCGCACCTCGCGCAGCATGTCCAGGTCCGGCCGGAAGCCCGTCGCGTCGACGATCTGGTGCACCTCGAGGTGCAGCGCCCCGTCCCGCGCGGTCCCCAGCACCTGGACGCTCCCGGCACCGGGCACGAGCCGTTCGATCGAGACGCGCGTGAGCAGCGTCAGGCGCCCAGCCTCCACGGCGGCCCGCAGGCGCGTGCCGAGCAGCCCGCGGGCGGGAAGCTCGTCGTCGGAGCCGCCGCCGAACAGGCGTCGCGCGGAACCCCCGCGGATCGCCCAGGTGATCGTGGTCCTCGGCTCGGACTCGGAGAGCTCGACGAGGCTCAGGAGCGTGTTCGCCGCGGAGTGCCCCATCCCGACGACGAGCGTGTCGCGGCCGGCGAACCGGTCGCGCTGGGCGCCGAGCACGTCCGGCAACGGACCGGTCACGAACTCCGCCGACTGCGCCTCGCCCACGGCGGGCAGGCCCGAGGCCCCCAGCGGGTTCGACGTCGAGAACGTGCCCGACGCGTCGACCACGGCGCGGGCCAGCACGTCGCGCACCGCGCCGTCGGCGCCGACCGTCCGCACGCGGTAGGCGCGGCGGTCCCGTCCGAGCGAGCGCGTCTTGTCCGCCCCGTCGCGCGCGACCGCGAGCACCCGCGTCCCGGTGCGCAGTCGCGCCGCGATCTCCGGCGTCGCGGCCAGCGGCGCCAGGTACCGACCCACGAGCTCCCCACCGGTCGGCAGGGTGTCCGGATCCGGCTCGACCCAACCCGTCGGTTCGAGGAGCCGGCGAGCCGCAGGGTCGACGTCGTACCGCCACGGGGAGAACAGCCGCACGTGGCCCCACGACGCCACGGCCGTTCCGGGCCCCTCGCCCGCCTCGAGCACCACGGGCTCGAGCCCCCGCTCCAGCAGGTGCGCTGCCGCCGCCAGACCCACCGGACCCGCTCCGATCACCACGACCGGGAGCTCGTCCCGCACCACCTCGACCATCACCACTCCTCGCATTGAAGGTTGTCGATGTGAGCATCGTGGAGCACATATCGAAGGTTGTCAATCTGTGCGAGGATGGTGGGCATGACGACGACCGAACTGACCCTCGCGCCGGTCGGCGACGGCGCCGGCTGCTGCGGACCCGTCACGCAGGCCGTCGAGCCCGAGGCCGCGCGCGAGCTCGCCCGCACCTTCAAGGCCCTCGCGGACCCCACCCGGGTCCAGCTCCTCGCGATCGTCGCCGCGCAGGACGGCAGCGAGGCGTGCGTGTGCGACCTCACCGAGCCGGTCGGCCTCTCCCAGCCGACCGTGAGCCACCACCTGAAGATCCTGGTCGACGCCGGTCTGCTCACCCGCGAGCAGCGCGGCCGCTGGGCGTACTACTCGCTCGTCCCGGGCGCGCTCGCCCGGCTCGCGGCCTCCCTCGCCGAGACCGCCGGCACCCGCTGACCAGGCGGAACCCTCGCCTCCCGGAGGCGGCCGTGATCGACATCCCCGGGTTACCGGTCCCGGACGCCGGCCCGCTCTTCGGCGCCGCCCTGCTGGTGCACGTCGCGGCGGGCATCACCTCGGTGGTCGCCGGGCTCGTCGCGATGCTGTCGCGCAAGGGCGGCACCTGGCACGTCGGCGCGGGGCGCACCTTCCTCGGCGGGCTCGTCGCGCTGTTCGTCACCATGGCCGTCATGGCGGTGATCCGGTGGCCCGCCACGGTCCACCTCGCCCTGCTCGGCGCGGTCGCGGTCACGGCCGGGGTCGCCGGCTGGCGCAACCGTCGTCGCCACGGGAGCGACACCGCGCACCTCGTGCTCATGTCGGTCGCGTACGTGACGATGCTCACCGCGTTCTACGTCGACAACGGTCCCCACCTGCCGCTCTGGGAGCACCTCCCGGACTGGTCGTTCTGGTTCCTGCCCACGCTCGTCGGGCTCCCGCTCGTCGTCGCGGCGGTGCGCCGCCGGAGGCCGACTCGTGACGCCGGCCCGGGCCGCCGGGCCTCCGGCCCTCCCTGACGCCCCGACGACCGCCGACTCTCCTCCGGGACGCGCCTCGCTGCCTCGCCGCGCGCACGTCGCGTCCGCTCCCTACGCTCGGCGTGTCGGGCGCGCTCGTTCGCACCGATCGGCCGGCGCCGACGGCCGTACGACGACGAACGAGGAGGGCCCATGACCGAGGTGACGGGATCGATCGAGCAGGCCACCCCGCGATCGGGCTGGCAGCGCTTCTGGGACCGCGGCGGCTGGTGGCGCGCGTTCCTCTTCGCCGTCCTCTACATCGCGGTGTACCTCGGGCTCGGACAGCTCGTGGGACTCAGCAGGCTGGGCCCGGACAGCGGCGAGGAGCTCCTCGACTCCTCCGGCAACGTGTTCTTCGGGCTGCTGCTGCCGATCCTCGTCATGAGCCTGCTGCTCGTCGCCTTCCTGTCCACGATGCGCTGGCGGCGCGAGGTGTTCGGTCCGCAGCCTGTCGCGGGCCGCCCGTGGATGTGGGTCGCGGTCGTCCTCGTGCTCGTGCCGGTCGTGCTGCACCTCGTCGCGACGGACTGGTCGTCGTACGACGTCACGGTGATCCTCACCGTCTTCGCGCTCGGCCTGTGCATCGGGTTCGCCGAGGAGGTCCTGACGCGCGGCGTCGCCGTGACGATGCTCCGCCGGGCGGGCTACGGCGAGAAGGTCGTGATGGTGCTGTCGTCGCTCCTCTTCGCGCTCCTGCACGCGTCGAACCTGGTCTCGGGGCAGGACCTCCTGACCGTGGGCACGACGGTGGTCTTCGCGTTCGGGTTCGGCACCATGATGTACCTCTCGATGCGCATCACCGGCAGCATCGTGCCCGCGATCCTCCTGCACGCCGCGACCGACCCGACGACGATCCTCGCGACCGGCGGGATCGACACCCACGGCGCGAACGCCGGGTCCGACGCGCTCAACGCCTTCGCGGGGACGTTCAACGTCGTCTTCGTCGCCCTCGCGGTCCTCGCGGTGTTCCTCGTCTCGGGTCGCGTCGGGAAGCCCGCGACGGCGAAGGCCTGAGGCCGCGGGCCGTCAGGACCGACGCCCGCGCAGCGCGATCACGGGCCCCGAGAACAGCGCGATGCCGAGCATGAACCCGACGTCGTACCAGTTCCCGTTGTTGTCGATCTCGTAGATGCTCACCGTGTCGGTGAAGAGCGACACGATGAACGTGATCGGCAGGATCACCCCCTGCCACAGGCCCCACCAGAAACCGTAGCCGCCGGGGTTGGCGGCGACGTTCGGCCCGGCGGCGCAGGCCCCCAGGAGCAGGAGCACTGCGATGGCGAGAGCCGCAACGGCTCCTCGTCGCGTCGTCGTGGACATGACGCTCACCTCCGCGCACCAGTGAACCGCGAGAGCCGCCCGACGGCGAGGCCGGCGCGGCTCGCACCGGGGCTCCGCGCGCCCGTCGGTCGACTCCGCGCGAGGGCTAGACGCGGTGCGCGAGGCGTCGGCGGAGCTGGTGGATGCGGAGTGTGCCGACGACGAGGGCGACGATCCCGACGCCGATTCCCGCGATGAGCAGGGCGAGGGCGAGCGGGACGGAGCCTTGCCAGCCCAGGAACGAGACGAGCACGAACTGAGTGTTCTGCAGCATGAACACGATGAGCGCGACCAGGACGAGGGCGGCGACGCACAGGCCGACCCACGTGGCTCCGGTGCGGGTCCGAGGAGTCCGCGTCGGGTTGCCCGACGTGCGGGACACGCGTGAGTCGGGGCGGCTGCCCGACACGGCAGCGGTGGGCTGCCCGTTCGTCGCGGAGCTGAGCGGGGTGGTGGCCATGGCGGCCTCCTCGTGGTTCCGGGCCCGCGCACCTCAGACGGGGCACGTTCGCCGCGGATACCGTGACCCTACGCCTCGCACCTGGGAGCGAACCTGGGAGCCGCTGTGCGCGTGCCGGACGACCTCCCTACCGACCGAGGCTGGCGGCCAGCGGGCAGGAGAACGGTTCGCGAGCACGGCCGGGGACGTCGTTGAGGTACTGGACGACGATCCGGTAGGAGGCGAAGAACCGGACCTCGGTGTACGTCACGCCGAGCTGGGAGCAGTACTCGCGCACGAGGGGCTGGACGCGCCTGAGGTTCGGGCGCGGCATGCTCGGGAACAGGTGGTGCTCGACCTGGCGGTTGAGACCGCCCATGAAGAAGTCGACGACGGCGCCGCCGCGGATGTTGCGGGACATGAGCACCTGGCGGCGCAGGAAGTCGACGTCGGCCGTCGCCGGGACGATCGGCATGCCCTTGTGGTTCGGTGCGAACGCGCCCCCGAGCAGGATGCCGAAGACCGCGAGCTGGACCGCGAGGAACGCCGCCGCGACGGTCGGGGGGAGCAGGAGGGCCAGTGCCACCAGGTAGAGGGTGAGCCGCGAGAGCAGGACGGGGACCTCCACGCCACGATGGGGCACGGGCCCGCGTCCGAGCACCCTGCGCACGCTCGCGACGTGCAGGTGGAGGCCCTCGAGGGCGAGCAGGGGGAAGAAGTACCAGCCCTGCCGACGGGCCAGCCACCCTCGCCAGCCGTGGCGGCTCGCCATGACGGCGGGCGTGAACGCGATCACGCCCGGTGAGATGTCGGGGTCGTGGCCCTCCTGGTTCGGGGCGGCGTGGTGGGCGTCGTGCTTCGCGGTCCACCAGGCGTGGCTGAGCCCGACGAGCGCGTTCGCGAGGATGCGCGCGGTCCAGTCGTTCCAGGCACGGGAACGGAACACCTGCCGGTGGGAGCTGTCGTGGCCGAGGAAAGCGAGCTGGGCGAGCACGAGCGCGAGCACCACGGCCAGGAGGAGCTGCCACCAGGAGTCGCCCACGAGGACGATCCCCACCCAGACCGCGCCGAGCGCGACGACCGTCAGGACGAGCCGGGTCCAGTAGTAGCCGTACCGCCGGCGCAGCAGGCCGGACTCCCGCACGATCTTCGCGAGCACCGAGTAGTCCCGAGCCGTCGAACGGGCTGCGGTCCGGACCGTCGGCGCCAGGGGCTGCTGCGCCTCACTCGAAGCGGACATGGTCGGCCTCGGCCTTCACGCTCGCCGTGCGCAGCACCTCGGCCGCGCGCCACTCGGCCAGCTCGTCGGCCTTGCGCGTCCGCTCGTTCGTGATCGTCTCCTCGACGTCACGCAGAACCGTCGCGATCTCGTGGGCCAGTCCCCCCGAGAGCATGGCGAGGTTCGTGTTCTCGACGAGCAGGCGCCGGTCCTCCACCCGGAGCACGATCCCCGGATACCCGTGATCGGCGAGCAGCGCAGTGACGGCAGGGAGCTCGAGCAGCGCTTGCTCCGGACCGGACACCCGGCGGGAGAACACGGCGGTCACGGTGTACAGCTGGGGCTCGGCTTCCGTGCCCAGCTCGCGCGGCAGCGCGGTGTCCAAGACTCCCCGGAGCTGGAGCGCGGTGTCCTGGACCCGCCCGAAGGAGGTGGGGGTAGGTGTGGTGGTGCTCATGGCGTCGTCCGATGCTCGGAGCCGGGCCCCCGGCTCGCGTCCGCTGCCGTCGTGGCAGTCGGTGAGGCGCCAGGCGTCCCACTCAAGGAGATCGGGGACTCATCCTCCAGGTCGGGTTCATGACCGCCGTCGTCGTCCCAGCGCGCAATCGAGGTGTCCTCGTCCGGGACGACGGTCTCGCCCTGCGTCCGAGAGCCGACTCGATCGGCGTCACGTGGGCCGATCCGGCGATCAACCACACCTCGACACTACACCGGGGAGGGTTGCTCGCTGCGTCTGCCGGGGAGCGTCGAGCAGCGGGTGGGAGGATGGGGAGATGGCGCTGACCGAGTTCCTGCTCGCCCGGATCGACGAGGACGAAGCAGCGTGCGCGACCCTGGAGGACGGGTCGGGACCACCGGCCCCGTGGTCACGGGCGCGGCTGCTGACCGAGTGCGCGGTGAAACGGCGCATCATCACCCTCGCGTACGAGGCCACCGGGTACGACATGACCGCCGACCTCGAGCGGGACAGCAACGACCGCGCCGAGAGCGGCATCGCCTTCGTCGGCGACCGCATCCTGCGAGCACTCGCCACGCCCTACGCCCAGCACCCGGACTTCGACCCGGCCTGGCGCACCTGAACGACCCGGCCTCCTCGCACCACGACGCGTGGCGACCGATTCCGCGGTCGGCGGGCGACGGTGCGGGAGGCGTGCGGCAGGATGGCGGCATGACGCAGAGCACGGACGACGGCGCCCTCTCGAGCGGCCCGGCGGGCGACCCGGCAGGCAGCGGCGCGACGGCGGGCGGCGAGCTCATGCTGCTCGACACCGCGAGCCTGTACTTCCGCGCGTTCTTCGGGGTCCCCGACTCGATCAAGGCCCCGGACGGCACGCCGGTCAACGCGGTGCGCGGCCTGCTCGACATGATCGCGACGCTCGTCACGGACCGTCGACCGTCGCGCCTCGTCGCGTGCTGGGACGTCGACTGGCGCCCGGCGTTCCGCGTCGAGGCGATCCCGACCTACAAGGCCCACCGGGTGGCCGAGAAGGTCCCCGGGACCACCGGGGTCGAGGAGGTCCCCGAGAAGCTGGTCGCGCAGGTCCCGGTGATCGTCGACGTGCTCGCGGCTCTGGGCATCGCACGCGTCGGTGCGGCGGGCTACGAGGCCGACGACGTCATCGGCACGCTCACCGCGCGCGAGGTCGCTCGGCGCGCGGCCGAGGGGGCGGCGCCGGACCCCTCGGGACGTGCCGCCGTCGAGGTCGTCACCGGCGACCGTGACCTGTTCCAGCTCGTCGACGACGCCGCGGGAGTCAGGATCCTCTACCCGACCAAGGGCGTGCGGAACCTCGACGTCGTCGACCAGGCGCGCCTCGCAGAGCGGTACGGGATCACGACCGGCGCGGCGTACGCGGACATGGCGGTGCTGCGCGGCGACCCGAGCGACGGCCTGCCGGGCGTCCCCGGCATCGGGGAGAAGACGGCGGTCGCGCTGCTCGCGAAGTTCGGCGACCTCGCGGGCGTGCTCGCCGCGCGCGAGGCGGGCGACCCCGGCCTGACGGCGACGCAGCGCCGTCGGCTCACGGAGGCGGCCTCCTACCTGGAGGTCGCCCCGCTCGTGGTGCGCGTCGCCCCGGACGCGCCCGTCGGGGAGTTCCACGACGCGCTCCCGACCGTCCCCGCGGACCCCGACGCGCTCGCGGAGCTCACCGACCGGTGGGGTCTCGGGACGTCGGTCCGGCGCCTGCTGGACGTCCTGGGCGGCTGATCCCGCGGGACGTACTGGTCGAGCATCCACGGGATGGAGAGCACGGTCGGGGCGCTGCTCGCCATGACGAACGACTCGCCGACGATCGGGGCGAACCGGCCCTGCTGCACCGGCCCCATCGCGCCGACGGACGGTAGCGCGGTGAACGCGTCGACCTCGTCGGGGCTGCCGAAGTACATGACGAGCACGTCGGTGTCGATCTCGCCGAGGCGCTCCTCGCTGAGCCCGCAGAAGTACGTGCCGTCGTCGGGCGAGTCGTCGAGCTCGGCGACGCGCGGGTCGTCCGCCCGGAAGATGTTGAGCGTGCCCGGGCTAGCCTCATGTGCGGGTGCCGCGAGGCGCGCGGCCCGTGCGATGCCTCACACGACGCGCAACCTCCCCTCGGCAGCGGCCATCTGGATGCCGCACCACGTTCACCCGTCGTTCATGAGGTGTCGTCATCGTCGTCACCCTGCGCCGCGTGACGACGGCCGGCGCTCCGCAGGACGACCAGGAGGACCCCATGCCCGCACCCGGACGCGCCGTCGGCGCAGCACTTCTCGGGACGGGCGCCGCGCCCGTCGGCGGGCTGCTCGCTCTCCTGCTCCTCGCCGACCTCGTCCTCATCGGCCTCCACCTGTCGCTGAAGATCTTCGGGGAGCCGTCGGGCTACACGTTCGACCTGGGTGTCGACCGCGGCTACGGCGAGCTCGTCCAGTACCTGAAGTCCCTCTGGGCGGGCGCGCTCGCGGCCCTGCTCGCCGTCCGCCGTCGGGCCGCGGTGCTCGCGGCCTGGGCGCTCGTGTGCGGCTACCTGCTCGCGGACGACTGGTTCCAGCTGCACGAGCGGTTCGGTGCGGCCTTCGCCGCGCGGGTCCCGTCGCTCGGGACCCTCGCCAACGACGTGGGCGAGCTCGTCTGGACCGGCGGCGTCGGACTCGTCCTGCTGACGGTCGTCGCCCTCACCCACGTGCGCGCCGCTGCCCGGGACCGTGCGGTGTCCGCGGTGCTCGTCGTGCTGTTCGGCGTCCTCGTGCTGCTCGGGATCGTCCTGGACGCCGTCCACCACACGATCCTGGACGTCCCCGCTCTCGACGTGCCCCTCACGACGCTCGAGGACGGCGGCGAGCTCGTCGCCCTGAGCGTGATCGTCACGTTCCTCTTCGCGGTGGCCTTCACCGCGCACGAGCCGGTCCTCGGGCGGCGGCTGTCCTTCCTCGCCCGCGGGCGCGCGGACCACGCGGTGCGCACCGCGCCCTGACGGCGGTCCGGCAGACTGGGCGGGCTCCGTCGGGCCCCGCGGCCCACCCCGAACCCCCGCCGGGAGGCGAACCGTGGCCCTCGTCCGCTGCTCCTTCTACTCCGACGTGCTCGAGGTGAGCACGACGATGACCGTCGTGCTCCCGCAGGCCACGACGACCCAGATCGGGATGGCCGGCTCCGCGAGCGCCCGCGCCGAGGGCGCACCGGTGCTGTACCTGCTGCACGGCATGAGCGACGACGAGACGATCTGGACGCGCCGGACGTCGATCGAGCGGTACGTCGCCGACCGGGGGCTCGCCGTCGTCATGCCGCGCGTGGAGCGCAGCTTCTACGCCGACGAGGTGCACGGGCACCGGTACTGGACGTTCCTGTCGGAGGAGCTGCCGAGCCTGGTCGGCCAGTTCTTCCGGGTGTCGTCGCGCCGCGAGGACTCGTTCGTCGCGGGCCTGTCGATGGGCGGCTACGGCGCGTTCCGGTGGGCGCTGCGCCATCCCGAGCGGTTCGCGGCGGCCGCGAGCCTGTCCGGGGTCCTCGACCTCGCGGACGAGTCGTACCGCGAGCGCCGGCTGCCGGACATCGAGCGCGTGTTCGGCGACCGCGAGATCGCGGGCTCGGACGACGACCTGCTCGCGCTGCTGCGTCGGGCCGCTGCCGAGGGGCGCACCGCGGACCTGCCGGACCTGTTCCTCGCGTGCGGGACGGAGGACTTCCTCGTCGACGGCAACCGGGCGTTCGAGCAGGTCGCGCGCGAGTCCGGCGTCGCGCTGCGGTCGGAGCTCTCGCCCGGCACGCACGAGTGGGCCTTCTGGGACCGCACGATCCAGGACGTCCTCGACTGGCTGCCGCTGCCCGGGACGCCACGAACCTGACGTCGCGCCCTCCCTACCCCTCGGGGTACGTGTCACACACCGTGCCCGCGCGTCGTCGTGTGGGTGAGCGCACCTACTGTCGGGAGGCGCGCACACCGCGACGAAGGGGACCACCACCATGACCACCTCTGCCACCACGCTCCCGCCCACCGAGGTCACCGCGCTGCGCGACCGCCTCACCGGGCGCGTCCTCGCCCGGGGCGACCTGCCCGACGGCGGCCCGACCGCCGCGGAGGCCGTGGCCGCCCACAGCACGCTCGTCACGCACGACCCCGACCTCGCGGTGCTCGCCGCGACGGAGGCCGACGTCGTGGAGGCCGTCCGGTTCGCGGCCCACCACGGGCTCCGCGTGCGCGCCCACGCGACGGGCCACGGCGCGGCCGCCCCGGTCACGGACGGGCTCGTGCTCGGCACGGGCGACCTCGCGGGCGTCGAGGTCGACCCCGTGACGCGGATCGCGCGCATCTCGGCAGGGACGCGCTGGAAGGCCGTCGTGGAGGCGGCGGCGGAGCACGGCCTCGCCCCGGTCACCGGGTCCTCGACGGGAGTCGGCGTCGTCGGGTACACGCTCGGCGGCGGGTTCGGCCCGCTCACGCGCAGCCACGGGCTCACGACGGACTGGGTCCGCGGCTTCCGGGTCGTGCTGGCCGACGGCTCGGTCGTCGAGGCGAGCGCGGACTCCGAGCCGGACCTGTTCTGGGCCCTGCGCGGCGGCAAGGGCGGACTGGGCGTGGTGACGCGCGTCGACGTCGCGCTCGCACCGCTGCGCACCCTGTACGCGGGGGCGCTGACGTTCGACGCCCCGCACATCGAGGACGTGCTGCGCGGGTGGGTCGGCTGGACCGCGACCGCGCCCGACGACGTCACGACGTCGGTCGTCGTGCTCGCCCTCCCGGACCTGCCGTTCATCCCCGAGCACCTGCGCGGTCGCACGGTGCTCACCCTGCGCTTCGCCTACCCGGGCGACGCCGCGGAGGGCGAGCGCCTGGCCGCGCCGCTGCGGGCGCTCGCCCCGGTCATGGCCGACGCGCTCGGCGAGATCCCGACGACCGCCGTCGCCACGATCCACAACGACCCCGAGGACGCCGGCCCCTCGTGGGTCTACGGCGCCGGCCTGCGCGCGGTGGACGGGGCGTTCCTCGACCGCTTCCTCGCCGAGCTCGGGCCGGGCAGCGGGTCACCGTTCGTCGCCGCCGAGCTGCGGCACGTCGGCTCGGCAGGAGCCCGCGACGTCGACGGCGGGTCCGCCGCCGGCGGGCGGACGGCCGGGTTCCTGTTCAGCCTGGTCGGGGTGAACCCGCCGCGCGTGCCGGACATGATCGAGACGGCAGCCGCGTTCGCGCAGTGGTCGCAGCCGTGGGCCGCGACGGAGACGAACATCAACTTCCTGCCGGGGCCGTGGTCGGACGAGACGCTCGCGCGGGCCTGGTCCCCGGAGACGGCGGCGCGCCTCGCGTCCGTGCGGTCGGCCTACGACCCGACGGGTCTCTTCGCCTGGCGGGTCTGACCTCGCCGCCTCCCCCGGCGCCCGGGGGAGGCGCCCCGGCCCGTGCCGGTCACACCGCGAAGAGCGTGGTGAGCCGCGGGAGGCGATGCGCGTTCTCCTCGTCATCGTCGAAGTCCCACTGCTCGCCGGCGGGCTCGCGGTAGGCGTGCCCCGACGACGTCCGCTCGCGCGCCGCGTGGTACGCGTCGTCGTCCTCGCCCGTCGCGCGCGCCCAAGCGCCGCCGACGAGCCACTCGAGGGACTCGTACCCGAACCACGGCGAGCCGCCGTCGGCCATCGCGGCGACCACGGGGTGGTCGGCGAGGGAGTCCGGGTCGGTGACCGCACGCTCGAACGTCGCACGACCCGCGAGGACGAGCCCGTCGCGGAAGTCCATGAACCCGTCGTCGCTGCACCCGCCCTCGACGAGGTACGCCGCTCCCCACACCGGCCACGCGTAGGCGTCGCGCGCCACGGCACCGGCGACGTCGGCGAACGCGAGGATCTCGTCCGGGCTCAGCCGCTCAACGAGCAGGTCGGTCAGGACGTCGGGCAGCGGGTCGTCCTCGGCGCCGCGGTCGTCGGCACCCGCGCCCGCCCGGTCACGCGCGGCGTCGACGATCTCCCAGAAGGTCTCTCGATCCATGCCCCGGACGGTACGACCGGTCACCCACAGACGCTGGTCCCCGGTGGCGCCGGTGGTCCGGACCTGGGTCTACGAGACCGTGCGGTCCCCGGTGCGGCGGACCCAGCGGCGCTGCCACGGCGTCTCGACCGCGCGGGGCCGGTAGTGCGCGCGGACCCAGGCGACAGCGTCGTCGGGACGGACGCCGCCCCAGACCGCGAGGAGCGCGAGCGCCGTGCCGGTGCGGCCGGTCCCACCCCCGCAGGCGACCTCCACGCGCTCGTCGGCCGCCCGCTCGTACGCTTCGCGCAGCACCGCGACGGCGTCCGGCGTGGACCGCGGCAGCGCGAAGTCCGGCCACCGGACCCAGCGCGACTCCCAGGGCTGCGACGGCGGCCGCCTTCCGGTGAGGTACACGCCGAGCTCCGGCTCGTCGCCCGGCCCGGGCGGCCCGGAGCGCAGCCCGCGACCCCGCACGCGCCGCCCGGCGGGCAGCTCGATGACTCCGTCGCCCCGCTCCCACGAACCCATGTGCCCCTCCTCGCCGACGAGGGTGCTCACCGACGCGAGGGCCCCCTTCTGGTACGGCCCGATCACGGCCTCGATCTCGGGCCACCGCTCTCCGAGACCGTAGCCGAGCGGGACGAGAGTGGTGTTCCAGACGCGAGCCAGCCGCCGGTCATGCCCCCGCGTGCCGGGCGAGGATCGCGTGCGCGTCGGTCCCCCGCGGCAGGACGCCGTAGCCGTGGCCGCGGTCCTCGCCGAGACGGGCGGCGACGAACGCGTCCGCCGTGGCCGGCGGCGCGTGCCGCACCAGGAGCGACCCCTGGAGCGCGAGCGCGAGCGACTCCACGACGCGACGGGCCTGCGCCTGCTGCGCGCGGGCGTCGGACGCCGCGACCTCGGCGACCAGGCGGCGCGTGCGCGCGACGTGCGCGTCGAGGACGGGGTGCGCGCCCGCCGTCGTGCCGAGCTCGGCCTCGAAGGCCGCGACCGACTCCGGCTCGCGGCCCATGGCGCGCAGCACGTCGAGCGCGATGACGTTTCCCGAGCCCTCCCAGATCGCCATGACCGGCTGCTCGCGGTAGCGGCGCGCGAGGGGGTACGCCTCGGTGTACCCGTTGCCGCCCAGGCACTCCATCGCCTCGTACGCGTGGTGCGGGCCGCGCTTGCACACCCAGTACTTGCTCACGGCCGTCGCGAGGCGGCGGAACGCGCGGTCGTGCTCGGACTCGCCGTCGTGCGCGGCGGCGAGGCGCACGGACGTGAGCGTCGCGGCCTCGGACTCGAGCGCGAGGTCGGCGAGCACCGCGGTCATGGCGGGCTGGTCGACGAGCGCCGCGCCGAACGCGCTGCGGTGCCGGGCGTGCCACAAGGCCTCGGTCACGGCCTGCCGCATCCCCGCGGCGGACCCGTGCACGCAGTCGAGCCGCGTGCGCGACACCATCTCGATGATCGTCCGCACGCCGCGCCCGGGCTCCCCGACGAGGAACCCGACCGTGCCGTCGAGCTCGATCTCCGACGACGCGTTCGACCGGTTGCCCAGCTTCTCCTTGAGCCGCTGGATGCGGAACACGTTGCGCGTGCCGTCCTCCAGGACGCGCGGCACGAGGAAGCACGACGGCGCCGCGGCGCCGTCTCGCGCGGTCCCGCCCACCGCACCCGGGACCTGCGCGAGCACGAGGAACGCGTCCGACATCGGCGCCGAGCAGAACCACTTGTGCCCGGTCAGCAGGTACGCGCCGCCCGCGCCGGCGGGCACGGCCGTCGTCGCGTTCGCGCGCACGTCCGAGCCGCCCTGCTTCTCCGTCATCGCCATGCCGACGAGCGCGCCGGGCTTGCTCCCCGGGGCCGCGAGGGCGCCGTCGTACCCGTGGGAGAGCAGGCGCGGCTCCCAGACCGCGGCGAGCCCCGGCGCGTGGCGCAGCGACGGCACCGCCGCGTGCGTCATCGAGACCGGGCACGCGTGGCCGGGCTCGACCTGCGCGAACAGCGAGAACACCGCGCCCCGCACGACGTTCGCCCCCGGCCCTGGCTCCGCCCACGCGCTCGTGTGCGCGCCGTGCGCGACGGCCGCCCCGATCACCTCGTGGTACGCCGGGTGGTACTCGACCTCGTCGACGCGGTTCCCGCGACGGTCGTGCGTGCGCAGCACGGGCTCGTGGACGTTCGCGAGCTCGGCCGCGCGCTGGAAGCCCCCCGACCCGACGAGCGCGCCGACCTCGACGAGCCGGTCCTCGCCCCACACGCCGCCGTAGGCGTGCACCGCCTCGCGCAGCACGGGGTGGTCGAGGTACTCGTTGACGCCCTCGCGCTCGGGCGGCTGGTTCGTCACCCGGTGGGTGACGTGGGGCGCCGGGTGCGACGCCGGCGCGGCCGGGTGCGAGACGATGGCCGCGGCAGGGGCCGAGGCGGGCGTGGTGGTGTCGGGCGGGGTCACGGTGTCCTCCTGCGGCTCTGCGGGTGGTTCGGTGCCGCGCTGTGGCGGTGGTACAGCGGGGTCCGGTGCTCAGGTCGGCTCGGACGTGGTCAGGTCGACTCGTGCGCGGAGGCCAGGGCGCCGACGGCGCCCAGGCAGAAGCGCAGGATCGTCGCGACGACGGCGTCCCGCGCCGCCGGCGGGAACGTGCCGTCGGGGCCGGACGGGCCGCCCGCGAGCGGGGAGAGCGGGCCGGTGAGCGACTCGCCGATCGCGCCGACGAGGGCGGTCGCGACGACCGCGACGTCCTGGTCGGGGATCTCCCCGGCGTCGACGCCGGCGCGCACGACGTCCGCGAACGTCTCGGCGTACGCGCGCCGGTACTCCAGGCGCGCGGCGTCCACGGCCGGGTCGACCGGCTCGAGCAGCAGCGCCCACGCGAGCGTCGGGCCGCGCAGCGCGCGCCGCGCGAACGTGTCGACGGCGCGGCCGAGGCGCGCGACGGTCGTCCCGCCGGGCGGGTCGTCCGCACGCGCCGACGCAGCGGCCCGCACGGCGTCGAGCTCGACGTCGGCCGCCTGCCGGAACACGGCCACGAGCAGGTCGGCCTTGGTGGGGAAGTAGGAGTAGACGCCGCCGGTGCTCACCCCGGCGCGCGCGGCGAGCGCCTGCACGCTCGCCCCGGCGAACCCGGTCGCGGCGACGATCGTGCGCGCCGCGTCGAGCAGCGCCTCACGCTTGCGCTCGCGGGCGGCCCGCGTGGCGGGCGTCTCGCGGTAGGGCACGGTTCCTCCGTCGTCGTCGAGGGAGCGCCGCCCCGTCGCGGCTTCCCAGCAAGAATTGAACCATGGTTCAATTCATCGCGGTACCGGCTTCGGCCGGGCCGCCGAGACGGCGTCGATGACGACGCCGGGCAGGACGTCGAGGAGGACGACATGCACCTGGGCAGCATGCTGGAGAGCACGGCACGCAAGGTCCCCGCCAAGGAGGCGCTCGTGCTGGGCGAGCGCCGGCTCACCTACGCCGAGCTGGACGACGCCGCGCGCCGCGCCGCCGCGGTGTTCCGCGACGCCGGGGTGCGCCCCGGCGACCGCGTCACCGTGATGACGTTCAACACCCCCGGCTTCGTCGTCGCGGCGTTCGGCCTGTGGCGCGCGGGCGCCGTGCTCGTGCCCGTCAACCACAAGCTCCAGGCGCCGGAGGTCGCGCGGCTCGTCGCGCACAGCGGCGCGGTGCTGGGCATCGCCGACGCCTCGCTCGCACCCGTGGCCACGGCCGCGGCTCCCGGGGTGCGGTGGCTGTGGACGGAGGCGGACGCCGTCGGGCCGGACGCAGCCGCCTCCGAGAGGGACGACGCGCGCGACGACTTCGACCACCTCGTCGCCGCGGCGACGCCGTGGGACGGCGTCCCGCCGGACCAGGACGCGATCGCGCAGGTGCTCTACACGTCCGGCACGACGGCGGCCCCCAAGGGGTGCGAGCACACCCACCGCGGGCTGAGCTCGGTCGCGGCGTACACGACGGCCGCCGTCGGGCTGCGTGCCGACGACCGGTTCCTCCTCGCGATGCCGATCTGGCACGCGTCGCCGCTCAACAACTGGTTCCTGTCGATGGTGTTCCTCGGCGGGACGACGGTGCTGCTGCGCGAGTACCACCCGATCGAGATGCTCCGGACGGTCGCCGCCGAGCGCACGACGGCGTTCTTCGGCGCGCCCATCGCGTACGTCGCGCCGCTCCAGGTCGCGGCCGCGCAGGGCATCGACCTGTCGGCGTTCGACCTGTCGAGCGCGCGGCTCTGGCTCGCCGGCGGCGCGCCCGTCGGCGCGGACACCGTCCGGGCGATCCGCGCCGCCTACCCGGGCGAGCTGCACCAGGTCTACGGCATGAGCGAGATGGGTCCGGTCGGCACCGCGCTCGGCCCGGCCGACCAGGAGCGCAAGGCGGGCTCGATCGGCCACGCGGGCATGCCGGGCGTCGACGTGCGGGTCGTCGACCTCGACGGGAACGACGTGGAGCCGGGCGGCACGGGCGAGGTCTGGCTGCGGTCGGACACGCGCATGGTCGGCTACCTCGACGACCCCGAGGCGACCGAGGCAGTCCTCGTGGGCGACTGGTACCGGACGGGCGACGTCGTGCACGTCGACGAGGACGGGTACCTCTTCATCGTCGATCGGCTCAAGGACGTCATCATCACCGGCGGCGAGAACGTGTACTCGCAGGAGGTCGAGGAGGCGCTGCGCGGGTCGCCCGAGGTCGCGGACGTCGCCGTCGTCGGGCGCCCGCACGCCGACTGGGGCGAGACGGTCGTCGCGTTCGTCGTGCCGGCCCCGGGCGCCGAGCCCTCGCTCGACTCGCTGCGCGCCTTCCTCGCCGACCGGCTCGCGCGCTACAAGGTGCCGCGCGACGTCGTGCTCGTCACCGAGCTGCCCCGCAACCCGTCGGGCAAGCTCACCAAGCACGTGCTGCGCTCGCGGGTCCGCGAGAACGCCGCCGTCTGACCCGTCGCCCGCCCCTGAACCCGACCGCGTGGCCGGGCGTCAGGGGCGCGCGTGCTCGAAGATCACGGTCGTGCTCGTCCCCGCGACCTCGGGCCGGACGCTGAGCGTCTTGGACACCAGGTCGCGCAGGGCGTCGGAGTCGGCGACGGCGACGTGCAGGAGGAAGTCGCGGTCTCCGGTGACGAAGAAGACGCCCTCGACGTCCGGCAGCGTGAGCAGGTAGTCGCGGAACGCCTCGAGGCCCTTGCGCGCGCCGGCCTGGAGCCGGATCGCGATGAGCGCCTCGAGCCCGCGGCCGAGCGCGGCCGGGTCGACGTCGGCCCGGAAGCCACGGATCACGCCGCGGTCCACGAGGGCGCGCACACGCGCGTGGCACGTCGACGCGGCGATGCCGACGCGGGCCGCGATCGCGGCGTTCGTGGCCCGCGCGTCGGTCGCGAGGACGTCGAGGATGCGGCGGTCCACGTCGTCCAGGACGGCGGGTCGAAGATCCTTCGGCACGAGGAGCCTCCTCAGATGGTTCGGCGAAGGTCAGGTCGATCGCCGCACGGAGCCACGACGATCCTTCGGCACATCTTGCCGCACACCGAAGGATCCACCACGCTGGAGTCGTGCGACACCATCCCGTCGCACACCAGCCACGCGCCCGCCTCGCCACCCGCGAGGCGGGCGTCGGTCGAAGGAGCCCGGCGTGAGCACGACCTCTCGTCCCCGTCCCCGCACCCGCGACGCCCGGTCCGCGTCGCCGGGCCGAGCGCCCCGCACGGCGGTCGTCGTCGGCGCCGGCATGGTGGGCCTCGCCACCGCCTGGCACCTCCAGGAGCAGGGCGTCGAGGTCACCGTCGTCGACCGCGAGGGAGTCGCCGCCGGGTCGTCGTGGGGCAACGCCGGGTGGTTGACCCCCGGCATGGCGATGCCGCTGGCGGACCCGTCGCTCTGGACGTACGGCCCGCGCGCCCTCCTCGACCCCGCCGCACCCCTGCACGTGCCGCTGCGGTTCGACCCGCGCCTGTGGACGTTCTTCGCACGCTTCATGGCGCACGCGACCCAGCGCCGCTGGGACCACGCGATGGCGGCCCTCACCCCGATCGACCGCGTCGCGCTCGACGCGTTCGACGAGCTCGCCGCCGGCGGGAGCCTCGGGCACGGCGTCGAGGCCGGCACCACGCCCGGGCCGTTCACCGTCGCGTTCGAGCACGTGCGCGAGGCACGGCCGTTCCTGCGGGAGCTCGAGCAGGTCGCCGCCGCCGGCCAGACCGTGCCCGTCCGGCGCGTCGAGGCCGGCGAGCGCGCCCACCAGCTCACCGACAGCGTCTCCACCGTCTACGCCCTCGAGGGCCAGCGCTTCCTCGAGCCGGGACCGTTCGTCCACGCCCTCGCCGACTCGGTGCGCGCCCGCGGCGGGCGGATCCTCACCGGGCTCGAGGTGCTCGACGTCGAGCCCGGCCGCCTCGGCGCGTGCGTCTTCGCACGGGCCGTGCACCCCGACGCCGCCGCGCACCCCGCGCTCGTCGGCGCGACCGGGGCGAGCCAGGAGTCCGGCGCGGGCGACGGCGTCGGGCACGACCGCGGGGCAGCCCGCCGGGCCGGGTCCCCGACCGAGCGCGAGGAGGGGGTCGTGCTGCGCGGCGACGCCGTCGTGCTCGCGACCGGCGCGTGGCTGCCGACGCTGGCCGCGCCGCTCGGCGTGCGCACGCGCGTCCAGGCCGGGCGCGGCTACTCGTTCACCGTGAAGACGGACGAGGCCGTGGAGACGCCGATCTACCTGCCCGCGCGGCGCGTCGCGTGCACGCCGTACCAGGGACGGTTCCGCATCGCGGGGACCATGGAGTTCCGCGGCCCGGACGAGCCGCTCCAGCCGCGCCGCATCGAGGCGATCCTCGCGTCCGTGCGACACCTGTTCCAGGGCGTCGACCTCGACGACCGGCACGACGAGTGGGTCGGGTCGCGCCCCGTCACGCCCGACGGTCTGCCGCTCGTCGGCGCGACGCGCACCCCCGGCGTCTACGTCGCGGGCGGCCACGGCATGTGGGGCATGGTGCTCGGGCCCGCCACCGGCCGCGCGCTCGCCCACCTCGTGACGACCGGGGAGACCCCCGACGAGATCCGGTCGTTCGACCCCCTGCGCTGAGCCCACCCCGTCCGGCGCGGCGAGCCGGACCAGCAGGTCCGAGCGCGTCGGCCCCTACGCTGGCGCGCATGGACCTCGCGCGCTCGATCCCGCTGTTCGTGCTCGCCGCGCTGCTGGAGATCGGCGGGGCGTGGCTCGTGTGGCAAGGGCTGCGCGAGCACCGGGGCTGGCTGTGGATCGGGGCGGGCGTCGTCGCGCTCGGACTCTACGGCGTCGTCGCGACGCTCCAGCCGGACGCGAACTTCGGCCGGATCCTCGCCGCGTACGGCGGCGTGTTCGTCGCCGGGTCGCTCGCGTGGGGCATGGTCGTGGACGGCTTCCGACCGGACCGCTGGGACGTCGTCGGCGCGATGCTCTGCCTCGCCGGCGTCGCCGTCATCATGTACGCACCGCGCCCGGAGTAGCCGGTCAGACGCCGACGGCGGCCGGTGCGGACGCGGCAGACCGTGCCGGGTGGCGGTCCTCGGGGCGCTGGGCGTACGGGCGGATGCGCTCGAGGTAGTCGGCGATGGCGTCGCGGTTCTTCTCGAGGATGCGGATGCGGTCCTCCAGGCGGCCGAGCTCCGTCTCGAGGAGCTCGATCTTGTCCGGGTACGCGTTGTGCAGGTGGATCTCGGGGGCGTTGCCGAGGCAGGGCAGGAACTCCTTGATGATCTTGGTCGTGAAGCCGACCTCGAGCAGGCCGCGGATCTGGAGCACGCGGTCGACCAGGTGCTCGCCGTACTCGCGGTAGCCGTTCTCGGCCCGCTCGGGCGTGAACAGCCCTTGTTCCTCGTAGTACCGCAGGAGCCTCGTCGGGGTCCCGGTGCGCCGGGACAGCTCGCCGATCCGCACGTGATCCACCTCACCTGGTCGTGGCGCTTGACCTTCACATCAATGTCAGACATCGATGCTAACCCCATGTCCACGACGAGCACTCCCATCACCGCCACCGTCCCGGACCCCGGCACCGCGTCGGCCGGCGCCCCTCTCACCGCCACCGGCGCCCACAGCCCGGGTGCGCTGCCGGTCGGCGCGCTCCTCGCGCTCGCGGCGTCGGGGTTCCTCACGCTGCTCACGGAGATCCTCCCCGCGGGCGTGCTGCCCGCCATGGCCGCCGACCTCGGCGTCGGAGCCGGTGCCGCCGGGCAGACCGTCACGGCGTTCGCGGTCGGCGCGATCGTCGCCGCGATCCCGCTCACGCGCGCCACCGCACGGTGGGACCGTCGCACGCTGCTCCTCGTGACCGTCGCGGGGTTCGTCGTCGCGAACACCGTCACCGCCGTGTCGTCGTCGTTCGCGCTGACGCTCGTCGCCCGCTTCGCCGCGGGGCTCGTTGCGGGCCTCACGTGGGCGCTCCTGCCCGGGTACGTGCGCCGGATCGTGCCGGCCGCCCGCGTCGGGCGGGCCATGACGATCGCCATGGCCGGCGGCCCGCTCGCGCTCACCCTCGGCGTGCCCGCGGGCGCGGTGCTCGGCACCGCCGTCGGGTGGCGGTGGACGTTCGGCGTCCTCTCGCTCGTCGGCCTCGGACTGCTCGCCTGGGTCCGGCTCGGCGTCCCCGCCGCCATGGGCACCCCGCGCGGCGCCCAGCTCGCGGTCCGCGCGGTGCTCCCCCGCCCCGGGCTGAGGCCCGTGCTGCTGGTCACCGGACTCAACGTGCTCGCCAACACGTCGCTGTACACGTACGTCGCGGTCCACCTCGCGCACCTCGGGCAGGGCTCGCGCACCAGCGTGCTGCTGCTCGTGCTCGGTGCGGCGTCCGCCGGCGCGCTCGTGCTCGTCGGGGCGCTCATCGACCACCGCCTGCGCGCCCTCACCCTGGGGTCGGTCGTGGTCTTCGCTCTGGCGATGCTCGTGCTCGGCCTCGCGCCGACGTCGACGGTCGTCGTCGTGGTCGCCGTCGCGGCCTGGGGCTTCGCGTTCGGCGGGGCCGGAACGCTCTACACGACCGCCGCGGCCCGGGCCGCGGGCGACGGCGCCGACGTCGCGCAGTCCGCGCTCGTCACCGTGTGGAACACGTCCGTCGCCCTGGGCGGGGCCGTCGGCGGCGCGGCGCTCGCCGTCGCCGGCCCGGCGGGGTTGCCGTGGGTCTCGCTCGCGCTCATGGTGCCGGTCCTGGCGACCGTCGTCGCAGGGCGGCGGCACTCCTTCCGCTGACCGCTCCGCCGCTCGGCGGGAGCCCGGCCGGGCTTCCCGCCGGGCGGGGCCTCTGCCAGGATCGGCGCGTGGCCATCGACGCCCCGACCGGCAGGGGGCCGACGCACGACGTCGGAGCCGGAGACCTCGAGCCCGCCCTTCCCGGCCTCGGTCCGGAGCCGACGCGCGAGCAGTACGCGAGCTGGTCCCGCCGCGTCGTCGCGTCGCTGCTCGACACGGCGATCGTCGCGACGGTGATGTTCCTCGCGGTCGGGCCCGCCTACGAGGTGGCCTGGCTCCCCGGGATCAGCTTCGGCGTGACCACGAGCACCGTGGTCCCCGGCGGTACCTGGTGGGCTCTCGGGACCGCGGCCGCGCTCTTCGCCCTCCAGGGCTGGACCGGAGCGACGCCCGGCAAGCGGACGGTGGGGATCGTCGTCGTGCACGACACGACCGGGCGACCCGCCGGGCTGATCCGCACCGTCCTGCGCCATCTGGCCCACCTCCTCGACGCGATCCTGTACATCGGCTTCCTCCGCCCGCTGTGGCACGCGCAGCGCCGGACGTTCGCCGACTCGGTGTGCAGCACGGTCGTGCTGCGGCGCGTCCGACCGCCCGTCCCGTTCCTCGGCCCCGGGACCGGCCTGGGGGGCCCGACGCCGTCGCGCACCGTCACGGGTGCCGCGGCGGTCCTGTCCGTGGGGAGCGCGGTCTTCATCCTCGGCCCGGCTTCGTACACCGGCGGGGACGTGTGGACGGCGACGTGCACACCGGAGGTATCGGACGAGTCCCCGCTGACCGTCGGCGACGTGCAGGTCGTCAGCTGGTCGACCCCGGGCACCGAGAGCCGGTGGGGCGTGACCCGGACGAGCCCGCTCCCCGACGAGGCCGGGCACGAGACGGGCCTCGACGCGTCGTTCGCGGTCGACCTCGACCTGGACGCCGCGCTCGACCAGCCTCTCGACGCCGCGCTCGTCCTGCGCCTCGAGACCGGGCAGGGCGACGACCTCGGCACGTTCGAGTCGCCGTTCCGGGTCGAGCAGCGCGCCGACGGCAGCAGCGAGTGGGAGGTCGTCCCGCCCACGGCCGCCGGCTCGGGGCTCTACACGGTCCACGTCCCGGCATCGACGGTCGCCGCGCGCCCGACGGCGTGGAACTGGGAGGCCTCGGTCGTGGTCGAGGGCGAGACGGTCGCCTCCTGCGGAGGCCGCGGCCCGTCCTGACGAGCACGACCTCACCCGCTGTCGAACACGACATGGGGGTCGCTATCCGCCGGATAACGACCCCCAT
Organism: Cellulosimicrobium sp. E-16; assembly: GCF_049913115.1. Lineage (NCBI taxonomy): Bacteria > Bacillati > Actinomycetota > Actinomycetes > Micrococcales > Promicromonosporaceae > Cellulosimicrobium > Cellulosimicrobium sp. E-16. Next base: position 212,071 of record NZ_CP183974.1, on the reverse strand, counting down.
GTCGTGTTCGGCGCCGGGGGCGGGCCGTCTCATGGAGCGGCGGACCGGCTGCAACACTGCCGAAACGCCTCGGACGACCGGGTGAAACGTCGCGGTCGCACGATGGAGGTGCGCCGGGCCCCGAGCCCGGCGCACCAGCATCCGTCCCGACCTCGCGGCCGCACAGCGCGACCGCGACCCGAGGAGGCCCCCGTGCCGGACAACCGCCCGCTCTTCTCCGCCCCGCCGACCCCCGGCCACGCCGACCTCGGGGTGACGCTCGACCTGCGCCCTCGCGAGGAGCCGCAGCGTCGCGCCAACCCTGGCGACGAGCTCACCGTGGACCCGGCCGACCGTCGCCGCCGCGCCCGCGCGGCGCTGCTGGACCTGCGCCGCGACGTGATCCGCCGGAGCGCCAACGGGTGGTGATGCGGGTCAGAGCCGGGCGAGGTCGAACGTCTCCCACGGCCCGACGGCGGTCCGGTTCGCGACGAGCGGCTGCGCACCCCCGCCCTCGGCGCACACGTAGCGGCCGTTGACCTCGGCGCGCAGCGCGACCGCGCCGCCGCCGAGTTCCTCCAGCCGGAACCGTTCCCACGCGCCCACGGCGGCGCGGTTCGCGACGAGCGGCTGGGCGCCCGCGCCCTCGGCGCACACGTAGCGGCCGTTGACGTCGGCACGCAGCGCCACGACCCCGCCGCCCAGCTCCTCCAGCCGGAACCGTTCCCACGAGCCGACCGTCGGTCCGGCCGCGACGAGCGTGCCGCCGTCGGTCTGCCGGGCCTGGACGTACTGCGCGTTCGCGCGTGCCCGAAGGGTGACCAGGCCGGTCACAGGCCCCGGCCCGCCGCCGACGACGGGCGGCGTCGGGCGCACGGCCGTGAGCGCGATCTCGCCGCGGAGCAGGCGGCCGCCGTCGTTCGTGAGGCGCAGGTAGTAGTCCGGGGAGCACGTCGTGCCGTCCTCGTCGAGGGCGCGCATGCCCGACCCGGCGGGCACGTCCGCCGCCGTCGCGGCCGTCTTCGCGATCTGGTTGCCCTCGTTGTACTCGTCGAACATGGAGATGTAGGCGCTCGCGACGCCCGCCCGGGCGTGGTTGTAGAACTGGCGCCACATGAAGTCGCCGTGCGCGCGCTGGCCCTCCTGGAGGTCGCCGGGCAGGACGCACGGCTGGTAGTCGATGCCGAGGCGCACGCACTCCGCGAGGTCGGGGACCGTGGCCCGGGCGGAGAAGTCGTCCGCGCCCGCGACGTTCCCGATCCGGCCGACGAGCCACGGCGAGATCATGTCGAACGACCGGTACACGCCCCCGAACCCGGGCCGCGAGTCGCCCGTCCCCTCGCGCCACCACGTCGGCACGCCGCCCATGACGTAGCACCCCTGCGCCTTGAACCAGTCGACGACCTCCTGGCACTCCTGCGGCGTGAAGGGGCGCTGGGCGTCGTCGAACCCGAAGCCCCAGATGCCGACGACGGGCTTGCCGTTCTGCCGCGCGTACGCGGGCGACGCGACGTGGGCCGACATCTTCGTCGTCCAGTCCTGCGTGATCTGGTTCCGCATCGCGTACCAGTCGCTCACGTCGTACATGACGTAGAACTTCACGCCCGCGCGCTCCGCGGCGGTGCGGGTGCGGCTCGCCATGACGTCCCGCGTCGGGCCCTCGCCGCCGAACGGGTTGAAGCGCTGGAGCGCGGCCGTGTGGATGCCGTTCTCGGCCATCCACCGCAGGTGCGTGTCGACCGTCTGCTGGTCGTACGACGAGAAGAGGCGCGCGGGGCGGCCGTCGCCGAGCGCGGGGAACGCGGTCTGGTACGTCGTCGTGTACTCGCGGACGTCGGGCCACGACTTGATGACGGTGTTGGTGGTCGACGGCGCCTGGTCGGCCTGGCGGGCCCAGTGCCACCACGCGTCGATGGGGGCGCCGTCGCCCCGGCACGCGAACCAGCCCTGGTAGCCGGCGGTGATCTTGCCGACGACGTCACCGGGCGGGCTCACCGCCACGGCGGCGCCCGGGAGGGCAGCTGCGGCCGGGCCGGCGGAGGCGGAGGTGCCGACGGCGGCGGTCGCCGCGGCGGCGGCCGTCAGGCCGAGGAAGGAACGTCGGGTGAAGCTCATGTGCTCAAGTCCGTTTCTCTGGGGGTGCCGGCGCGACGTCGTCGTCACGGTCCCGGCACGGTCGGTCACGTCTCGTGCAGGAGCGTCTCGGAACTACCCCCTCTCGTCGGGGACGGTCGTGAGCGGGACGGCACGCGGGCGGGCGGCGGCAGTGCCGACCTCCACGCGCGCACCCGTGCCCGCGGCGTCGAGCAGCGACTCCATGACGTCGAGCACGTGCAGGGCGAGCCGGCCGCTCGCGCGCGGCTCGACGCCGTCAGGCGTGGCCACGAGGTCAGCGAAGCCGTACCCGCGCCCGGCGCCGGGGAACCCCGCGCCCACGGGGAGCTCGCGCCACACGTCCCCGGTGGCCTCCCGGAGCCGGACGACGCCGTCGAACCCGTTCGGGTCGGGCACCTGGAGCGAGGCCAGCGTGCCGTGGACCTCGATCGGGGGCGCCTGGCTCGCGGGGGCGTCGAAGCTCATGACGAGCGTCGAGAGCGCGCCGGACGCGTGCGTGAGGACTCCCGTGACGTGCGTGTCCACCTCGACCGGGATCTCCTCGCCCGCGCGCAGACCCGAGCCGATCGTGCGCGTGGCGCGCGCCCGGCTCGACGCGCCGACCACGGAGGTCACCGGGCCGAGCAGGTGCACGAGCGCCGTGACGTAGTACGGACCCATGTCGAGCAGCGGCCCGCCGCCCGGGAGGTAGTAGAAGTCGGGGTGCGGGTGCCAGCGCTCGTGGCCCGCGGTGACCATCGTCGCCGTCGCCGCGACGGGCGTGCCGAGCAGGCCGTCGTCGACCACCGCACGTCGTGCGGTCTGGATCCCCGTGCCCAGCACGGTGTCCGGCGCGCACCCGACGCGCACGCCCGCGGCGCCTGCCGCGGCGAGGACCCGGGCCGCGGCGGCCCGGTCCGCGGCGAGCGGCTTCTCGCCGTACACGTCCTTGCCGGCCGCGACCGCAGCGAGCGCCACCTCCTCGTGCGCGGCGGGCGTGGTGAGGTTGAGGACGACGTCGACCTCGGGGTCGCGCACGAGCGCGTCGACGGTCAGCGCACGCGCTCCGCGCTCGGCCGCGACGGCCGCGGCGCGTACCGGGTCGAGGTCGGCGACGGCGACGAGACGCAGGCCGTCCAGACGAGCCAGCGTCGCGAGGTACTGCCCGCTGATCGCGCCGCACCCGACGATCCCGACGCCCGCCGGGCGGCGCCGGTCCAGGTCCGCGGTCGGGCCGGTGGCCGAGCCGGCGTTCGATCCGGCACTCACAGCGCGTGCTCCTGCCGGCTCGCCCAGAGCATCCCGCGCTCGACCATCGTGCGGACGGTCGGGTGCTCGAGGTCCTCGGGCCGGTGCCCGACGGTGCACACGAACACCCGGCCCGCGCCCCACCGGCGGGTCCAGACGGCGGGCGAGGTCGACGGGTCGTGCCAGGGGTCCTCGGGCCGGGCCTCGACGGTCGTCGTCGCGAGGACGTCGTCGTAGTCGTCGGTGAGGACCCAGTACTGCTCGGTGGTGATCTCGAAGTCGTCGAGCCCCGCGACGACGGGGTGGTGGGACTGCTCCGGGACGACGCGCACGCTGTGCGTGACGAAGCTGTCGGTCTCGTCGCCGCGCAGCGGCCCGAGCGGGGTGCCGGGGCCGGCGGAGCGGCGCGGGTGGTGGGCGAACTGGCCGCCGACGAGGTGCGCGTACTCGCTGCTCGCGCGGTAGGAGTCGACGATGCCGCCGTGCCAGCCGACGAGCCCCGTGCCCGCCTCGACGGCGGCGACGAGACCGGCGACCTGCTCGGGGCTGATCTCGCTCATGGTCACGCTCTGCACGACGAGGTCGACCTGCGCCATGGTGCGCACGTCGGCGTACACGGCGGGCGACGGCTCGACGCGCACGACGTACCCCTGCGCGCTGAGGAAGGGGACGAACAGGTCGGTCGTCTCCTCGGGCCGGTGCCCGGACCAGCCGCCGCGGACGACGAGGGCGGTGGGCGGGGACGTGCGGTCGGTCATGCGACGGCCTCCTGGGCGGTCTCGCGCGGGGCGCGGGCTGGGTGGGTGGGCGGCGGTCAGACGCGCTCGACGTCGAACCGCACGGCGTAGGAGACGGACTCGCCCGGCGCGAGGACGGGCAGGGCGCCCGCCTCGCGCGCGGCGACGCGCCCGCCGATCGCGGGCGCGTTCATGGGCTCGAGCCCGAGGACGTTCTGCCCGGGCGCGAACATCTTCCACTGGTAGAGCACGGGCAGCGTCGCGGTCGGGAACGAGACGGTCAGGCGCAGCCCCAGCTCGCGGTTCGTCACGACGGCGCGCCCGGTCCCGGGCGCGAGGTCGTGCCGGTGCACCCGCTGGCGGTAGCCGTCGGCGGGCGCGGTGATCTCGCGCCAGGGGTCGCCGACGGCGTCCGGGCCGTCGGGCTCGACGTGCTGCGACGAGACGTCGAGCTCCGCGGACTCGGAGACGAGCGGCCACCCGAGGTTCGCGTGGTAGAGCACGAGGTGCGGCTCGAGGCGCCACCCCTCGTTGGTCACGGTGTCCTCGACCGTGACGGACGTCGTCCCGAGACCCGCGCGGACCCGGCGCCGCAGCACGAGGTGCTCCTCGTGGAGCGACGCCTGGCGGACGACGCCCTCGACCACGACCTCGTCGCCCACGATTGCCGCGCGCTCCACGCTCGCCGGGATCGACGTGAGGCGACCGTGCTGCGGGAACCGGCGCCCGGCGTCCACGGTCGGCGACCCGACGTGGTCGAGGCCGCACGTGACGAGCAGCCCGCCGCCGAACGTCGTGCCGAAGTCGTCGCCCTGGTAGAGCCCGGGCGCGGCGAGCCCCGCGGGAGCCATCCACGCGAGCGGGACGCCGTGCACCGTGGCCTGGCCGAGGTCGAGCGCGCGGTCGGGCAGCACGTCGAGCTCCAGCCCGCCGCCCGTCACGACGCGCAGCCGCCGCGCGCCCCGGGCCGGGCCGTCGGCGTCGACGAGCCTGGTCGACGCGCGCGACCTGGCCGAGCCACCCGACCCGGCGCCGGAGCTCGGCGGGGTGCGCCCCGTGGATCGTCCCGGGTGCGTCGCCGGCTGCCGTCATGTCGTGCGTCCTCTCCTGCGGGCCTCCTGCGGGCCCGTCCGTGTGGCGGCGGGGTCCGGGTCGCCCCGGACCCCGCCGTCGTGCCGGTCGCGCGGGTGCGCGGCCGGGTGCGTCAGCCGCAGCGCACGGCGTCGTACGGCGCCGTGAGGACGACGTCGCCGCCGCCCGCGGTGACGGTGACCTGCGCGGTGCCCGCCTCGGCCGACGTCGCCCGCGTCGCGAACGACTGGTAGGCGCTCTTCCCCGGTGCGACGTCGTCGACCGTGCGCTCCCCGAACGGCGTCGCCAGGCGCACCGTCACGGGGTCCTCGCCCCCGTTGCGGGCACGGACCGCGACGTACGCGCGGCCCGCGAGGCACCGCCCGGTCGCCTCGACCTCGACGCCGGTCGTCGGGGCGACGACGAACGCGGCCGTGAGCGACGCGTCGCCCGCGAGCGCGAACGCGTACCGCGCGTCGCGGGAGACCACGGCGCCGGAGGCGTCCCGCCAGCCGGCGAACGCCGACCCGTCGGCGGGCTCGGCGACCGCGGCCACCGCGCTCCCGGTCTCGTACCGGCCCGGCTCCGCCTCGTTGCCCTCGACGCGCACTGTCCCCGCGGCGCCCTCGGCGGGGTCCGCCGCGACCGCGAGCGCCGACGTCGCCATGTGGATGGCGAGCGGGTTGACGATCGTCACCGGTCCGCGGCTCGTCGTGCCGTTGAACCGCATGAGGTTGACCACCGTCACGGCGCTCGACGCGTCCGCGTCGACCGTGTGCCCGCCCGGCCCGAGGTTGTCGGTCCCGAGGTTGAAGGCCCGCACGGTGGCGCCGTCGCTCGCGACGATGCCGTCGTGCGTGCCGTAGGCGAACGTGTTGAGCACCGTGAGGTCCTGCGACCCGGTCGCCCGCACGAGGACCTCGCGCTCGCGCGCGACCGGGTCGATGACCTGGCCGAACAGGTCGGCGCCCTCGACCCAGCCCGGGAGCCCGTACGCGAGGCGCGTGATGACGTTGCCGTTCGACAGCACGTTCTCGACCGTCCCGCCCTCGTTGGCGCCGACGTGCACGCCCTCGGAGAGGAAGAGACCGACCGCGCGCCGCACGAGGAAGCCGTCCGCGGCCGCGGTCAGGTCGATCGCGTTCCACGCGTTCGTCAGGCCGACGTTCACGACGTAGGCCCCCGGCGCGTCGCCGCGCACGGCGAACGGGTAGGACCGGACGCCGTCCGGGCCGGCCGGGTTGTTCTCGGGGTGGAAGACCCGCAGCCCGCGCAGGCCCGCGTCCTCGCCCGCGAGGGTGACGAACGCGGTCTCGCCGACCGACGGGTCGGGCGCACCCGGTGCCGCCGGTGCCACGCCGCCCTCGTACGCGAGGAGCACCGTGCCGCCGCTCAGCTCGAGCGAGTCGCGGTTCGCCACGCCCGCCGAGCCGCGCAGCTCCACGCCCGCGGGGACCGTGAGGTGCCCGCGCACGGTGTACCAGCCCGCGGGCAGGTACACGACGCCGCCGCCCGCGGCCGCGGTGTCGTCGAGCGCCGCCTGGATCGCGACGGTCGCGTCGACGTCGGAGAACTGGCCGGGCGTGCGGGGCACGTCGTACGGCGCCTTCGTCACGTCGACGAGCCGCTCGGCCGGGCGCGGCGCGAGGACCGGCTCCGGCCTCGCGGGCACGCCGCCGTCCGGCCCGTCGAGGACGTGGACCGTCCCCTCCAGGGCACCCGTCACGTCCGTGCCCGTGAGCTTGACGTAGCCGCCCGACGTGTTGCGGACCGCGGCCTCCGAGCCCTCCAGGGTCCCGCCCGCGAAGGCGGTGCCCCAGCGGTCGTCCGAGACCTCGACCTGGACGGCGACGTCCGTGCGGCGCACGTCGGTGTCGAGGAACGAGCCAGTGAAGCTCGCCCGCTGACCCTTGACGATGCGGATGCCGACCGCGTAGTCCGCGACCGAGATCCCGGAGAACTCGTCCCACTCGAGGTCGCCGAGCACCAGGCCCGTGCCGTGCTCGCGCGTCCACGCGTCGAGGACGGCACGCTCCGGGGCGTCGTACGCGGCGCCCGCGCCGGCCCACACGCCGTTGTCGAACGTCACGTCCTGCCACGTGCCCACGTCGGCGCCGTTGTAGGCGACGACGCCCTCGAGGAGCGCGGTCCCGACGACGTCGCGCACGTTCGCGATCTCGTGCACCTGGGAACCCGGGCCGCCCTCGCCGCGGTCGTGCGCCATCGTGGAGATCCCGATGCCGCGGTACGAGTTGAGCATCGTCACGTGCTCGACGCTGCTCATCATGTAGTTCTGCTCGCCCTGCCACGCGCGCCCCGGGAGCTCGACCGTGAAGCCGTAGGGCACCGGGTCCGCGGCGTCCTGGCCGGGGTAGTACGTCGTCACGCCGACGACGCCCGCGTTCCCGCCCACGCGGAACAGGCTCGGGCCGTCGTCGCCCGACGGCAGGTCCGCGACGACCACCGTCCCGTCGAGCGGGTCGGCGTCCGGCGAGATCGCGCGGTCGGGGTGGTCGCCGCGCAGCGTGCAGTGCGGGAGCACCTCGAGCGTGCCCGTCACGCGGTACGTGCCCGCGGGGAGCCACACCGTGCCGCCCGTCGCGTCCTGGCACGCGTACAGCGCCGCCTGGATCGCGGCGGTGGAGTCGGCCTCGCCCGTGGGGTCGGCGCCGAAGTCCGTGACCACCTGGTCCGCGACCACGACGTCCTCCGTCGGGAACACGGTCTCGACGAGGCGGGGGTCGACCGGGACGGCCGGGGCCCGGCGCACCTCGAGGTCGGTCAGCGCGAACGTCGCGCGCTGCGTCGCCCGCTCGTCGAGCGCGAGGCGCACGTAGCGCGCGTCGACGGGCTCGAACCGGGTGCGCACCCCCGTCGCGTCGATCGCGCCGGCGCTCGCGACCTCGTCGTAGGTCGTGCCGTCCGTCGACACCTCTACGCGGTAGACGTGCGCGTAGTCCGGGGTCCAGCGCACCAGCACCTCGTCGATCTCGCTGACGGCGCCCAGGTCGACCTGGACCCACTCGTCGTCGCCGTCGCGCGCGGAGACCCACGCGGTGCCGCGGTCGCCGTCCGTCGCCGCCGCGGCGGGGCCGCCCGAGCTCACGGTCACGGGCTTGCCGCGCGCGAGGTCGGTCGTGACCTGCGACCCGAGGAAGTCCTCGAGAGCGTCCTCGAGCGCCGTCGTCGCGGCGTCCACCGCGTCGCCGTTCGCGCCCGGGTCCTGCGCGACGGCGTCCGCCGCGTCGATCGCGGTGCGCAGGTCGGCGCGCGATCCCGCCGGGTACTGGCCGTCGCGCTCGCCCTCGCGGGCGGCGGCGTACGTGACGTCGGCCCGCTCGACGAGGCGGCGCAGCGCGATCGCCGGGTCGACCTCGCGCGGGACGACCGTCACCGCGAGGGAGTCGATCCGCACGTCCTGCGCCGACCCCTCGACCGACAGCCGGAAGTCGGAGCCGTTGGAGCGGTTGGTGAGGATCGCGTCGTCGAGCAGCCACGAGCGCGAGACCCACGAGCCGTCGGTGCCGAGCGCGAGGCGCGGGGACGGCTTGAACATGTGCGGGATCGTGTCGCCCGGCGAGTCGTACTGGAGGAACATGTCGCCGCCGCCCTGCTGCACGGTCGCGTCGACGAGCACGCGGTCGCGCGTGTCGAGCGCGTACGCGTCCGACACGTTGGCGTACACGAAGTTCGTGCCCTGGGCCCGGCCGGTCTGCCAGTACCCGCGACCGTCGGCCGTGCCCGTGACGAGGCCCGCCGTGGCGTCGCCGGCGCGCACGGAGATCCCGCGCTCGGCGACGGTCGGGCCGAGGTCGACGCTCGTGCCCTGCGCGACGACGCGCACGGACGCGACGGAGAGCTCGCCCTCGGCGGCGGCGAGCGACACCTCGGGCTCGCCGCCCGCCTGCGTGCCCGGTCCCAGCGCCCCGGCGGGGAGCGCGACGACGGTCGACGTCCAGCCGTCGCCGTCGGCGTCCGCCTCCGGCGCGCCCGCGCCCGCACCGACCACCGAGCCGTCGGCCGCGGTCGCGACCACCTGCTCGCCCGCGCGGTGGTCCACCACGAGGTACCCGGGCACGTCGGCGAGGCGCCCGACGTACGCGTCCGCGACGTCGAGCGCGATCCGCTCGGCGCCCGCCGCGGCGTCGGTGCGCCAGAAGGCGCGGCCGCCCTCCTCGCCCGTGTCCTGCGCCCCGGCCGTCGGCGCGGTCGCGACGGCGATCCCGTGCGTGCGCGGGGTCGTCGACAGGTCGGCGCCCACCCCGACCGGGTAGCGGTCGACGTCGACCACCGGGCTCGCGGCGGCCGGGGCCACGAGCCCCGTCACCGCCATGACGAGGGCCGCGCCGGTGGCGACGACCCGTCCTGCTCCAGCATGCATGCTCATCCTCAACACCCTTGTTCTCGGACTGACTGACGCGTGCGTGCTCAGGGGGTCAGGCGCTCACCCCCTCGGCCGGCGCCTCGGTCGCGGGGTCGAGCGCGTCGCCCGTGCGCCAGTCGTGGCGCGGGACGAACCCGAACAGCTCGCGCACCGCGGTCGTGTCGATGACGGACGCGAACCCGTCGAGGGGCCGCGTCACGCGCGAGCCCGGGTGGAACCGCTCGAGGAGCTCGGCCGTCGGGACGTCGCTCGTCGTGTCGGGCGCGGCGACGTTGACCACGTGGTGGCCGGTGACGCCCGACTCGAGGATCGCGCGGACCACGTCCACCGCGTCGCGCGTGTCGAGCCACGTCCACAGCTCCTGCCGGATCGCGCCCGGGTCGCGATGCGCGAGGTCGACCCACTCGCGCAGCCGGTCGCCCGACCCGACGAACGGCATGCGCAGCATCGTCGTCGGCAGGTCGTAGCGGCGCGTGACGTACTCCCCCACCTGCTCGGACAGGAGCTTCGACAGCGCGTACGCGTCCACGGCGACCGACTCCTGCGCCTCGTCGACCGGGACGTACGCGGGCGAGAGGTGGCGGCCGGCCCACGGGTAGCCGTAGGCGGAGAACGACGACGCCGCGACGGCGACCCGCACGCCCGCCCGGCCCGCGCCGTCGAGCACGCAGAACGCGCCCTGCACGTTCTGAGCGACCGTCTCGTCGTCGGGCACCTGGCCCGGCGAGGCGATCGCCGCGAGGTGCACGACGCCGTCGACGGCGGGCGCGTCCGGACCCTGCCCCGCACGGAGCGCGGAGTCGACGAAGGCCGCGTCGCGCGTGTCGCCGACGAGGCTCACGACGGCGGCGGGCGCGTCGAACGGCGCGCGGTCGGTGGCGACGACGCGGTACCCCGCGGCGGCAAGGCGTGGGACGGCGACCCGCCCGATGACCCCGGCGGCCCCCGTGACGAGGAGCGTGGCCCCGGGCAGGAGGGCGGGCCCGATGGGCACGTCGGTGGACGTGGTGGAGTTCATGGCGTGGTTCCGATCTGTGCGGTGGTGCGTGCTGCGCGGTCGGGGCCGGGGGCCCCCGGGGTCACCCCTTCACGGCACCCACCAGGCCGTTGACGAAGTACCGCTGCGTCGCGAGGAAGAGGATGATCACCGGGATCACGACGATCAGCGCGCCCGCCATGAGCTGGTTGTACTGGACGACGTTCGACGACTGGAGCTGCTGGAGCGCGATGGGGAGCGTGAACGTCGACGGGTCGTTGAGCGACACCCGCGACAGCAGGTACTCGTTCCACGTGGGGATCGCGGTGAGCAGCGCGATCGTGATGATCGCGGGCCGCGCGAGCGGCACGTAGACGCGCGCGAAGATGCGCAGCTCGCCCGCGCCGTCGACCCGCGCGGCGTCCCGCAGCTCCCCGGGCACGGACCGGAACGCGTTGGTCAGCAGCAGGATCGACAGCGGCGCGGTGCCGTTGACGAACGGCAGGATGAGCCCCAGGTGCGTGCCGAGGATCCCGAGCTGGTTCTCGAGCAGCACGATCGGCAGGAGCGTCACGACGCCCGGCACGAACAGCAGCACGAGGAACAGGCGGAAGAACGCCTGCCGCCCCGGGAAGCGCAGCACCGCGAACGCGTACGACGCGGCCGAGTACACGACGACGACGCCGAGCGTCGTCAGGCCCGTCACCTTGACGCTGTTGAGGAAGTAGTCGAAGAAGTGCAGCCGGCTCCAGGTGTCGACCAGGGTCGACAGGGTCGGCTCGGCGGGGATGAGGTTGCCCCCGCCCATGACGATCTCCTGCTGCGTCTTGAACGCGGCCGAGACCATCCACAGGAACGGGTACAGGCTCACGACGGCGTACCCGACGAGGAGCACGCCCACCACGACGCGCGCGACGACCACCTTGGCGGGGGTGCCGCGACGGCGCGGGGTGAGGGCGGGCGCGTCCGGGAGCTGCGTGCGGTCGGCGACGGTGGTCATCACTTCTCCCTCGTGACGCGCTGGTTGACGATCGCGACGGCGAGCGCGGCGAAGAACAGGAGCCAGCCGAGCGCGCTCGCGAGGCCGAGGGTCGGGGCGAGCTGCTGCTGGAACGCGAGGTCGTACGTCTCCAGGCCGAGCACGTTGGTGCGACCTGCCGGGCCGCCGTTCGTCATGATGAGGAAGATCTGGAAGCCCTGGAGCGCGTCGCGCACGTTGAGCAGCATGATGACGGCGGTCGTGCCCTTGAGGAGCGGCAGCACCACGGAGAAGTTGGTGCGCCACCACCCGGCGCCGTCGAGCTGGGCCGCCTCAAGCACGGACGAGTCGATCGACTGGAGACCCGTCAGGTACAGGAGCATCGCGACCGGGACCCCGGACCAGACCATGATGACGATGAGCGTCGGCAGCGCCGTGGACGGGTTGCCGAGCCAGCCCTGCGGCTGCGCGAGGCTGCCGAGGCCGAGCGCGCGCAGCAGGAGGTTGATCGCGCCGTTGGGCTCGAGCACGTACTGCCAGGCCATGTAGACCGCGATGCCCGCCGTGACGTACGGGACGAAGTAGACGGACCGCAGGACACCGGCGAACCGGCGCGCCTGGTTGAGCACGATCGCGAGCGGGAACGCGACCGCGAGGATGAGGATCGGCACGGCGATCATCACGACGAGCGTGTTGAGCGCGGCGCGGTGCACGACCGGGGCGTAGATCGGGCTCGCCCACAGCAGGTCGGCGTAGTTCTTCAGCCCGACCCACTCCCACGTGGGCGTGAGGCCGTTCCAGCGCACGAACGAGAGCTGGGCGCCGAAGAAGAGCGTGTACACGCCCATGACGAGGAACAGCAGGAGCGCGGGAGCGATGAAGACGTAGCCCCACGCCACCTCCTTGCCGCGGTAGCGCATCTTCTGCCGGCCGCGGCGCCGGCCGCCGCCGACGCTCCCGTGGGCGGGAGCGTCGGCGGCGATCGTCGCGGGGGTGGTCACTTCGACTGCGACCAGAACGTGTCGATGAGCGTGGCCACGGTGGTCGAGACGGCCGCGACGTCCTGCGTCGCGAGCGGCGTCAGCTCCATGACGGCGTCGCCCACCTGGGCCGCGTCGTACGCGGCGGGGCGGTACGACGTGTCACCCGGGTTGTAGGCGTTCTCGCCCTCGCCGAACGCGCCGATCATCGCGCCGAGGACCGGGCCGACCGTCGAGGACGGGTCGTCACCGAGGTCGACCGGCGGGACGTCGAGCGCGTCCTTGGCGAACGTGGCCGCCACGTCCTGCTCGGACAGGTACTTGATCCACTGGAGCGCGCCGTCCTTGTTGCCCGTGGTCGCGGAGACCGACAGGCCGGTGAGGCCGAACGGGGCGAGCTGGAGGTCGTCGATCGCGCCGCCCTCGGGGGCCGGGACCGGGAAGGTCACGATGTTCTCGGCGTCCATGCCGTTCTGGGCGAGGAAGGCGAGGGTGAACGTGCCGCCGATGTCGAACGTCGACTTGCCCTGCGCGAACGCGATGTCCGCGTCGTCGATCGTCAGCGACTGCGTGCCCGGCATCCAGTAGGGCTGGATCTGGTTGTACGTCTCCAGCACCTTGACGCCGTTGGGCGACGCGAAGTTCTTGGCCGGGTCCTGGCCGAACAGGGCGCCGAAGTCGTCCTTGCCGAGCTGGCCGTAGGCCATCGGCTGCATGAGCCACTCGAGGCCCGTCGTGGACGACTGGAAGCCGATGCTCACGCCGCCGTCGTCGGGGTTCGTCTTCTTGACGGCGTCGAGCGCCGCGACGAACTCCTCCCACGTCTTGGGGGCCTCGGTGACCCCCGCCGCCTCGAGGCGCTCCTTGTTGGCGTAGACGATGCCGAACGTGCCGATCGTGAAGGGCACGGAGAACCGCTGGCCCTCCTCGATCCCCGCGGTCTTGGAGCCCTCGGCGAGCGACTGCTCGTAGTACGCCGGGGTGACGGTCCCGTCCTCCGCGACGGCGGGCAGGAAGCGCGAGCTCCAGTCGTCGTCGACGTCGTCGGACAGGTCCTCGAGCAGCCCGGCGCCCCCGAACGTGAAGTCGTCGCCGTGCGTGTGGACCTCCATGACGTCGGGCAGGTCGCCCGTCTGCGCGGCCGCCTGGACCTTGGTGATGAACGCGTCGTCGGGGGTGTACGCCTGCACGTCGACCGAGATCCCGGTCTCCTCCTCGAACGTCTTCGCGGCGTTCTGCAGGGGCTCGACGTGGGACTGCTTGAAGGTCCACATGGTCAGGCTGTCGGGGTCGCCCTCGCCGGAGCCGCCGCCGTTGCCGCCGCCACCGGCCGGCCCGCTGCACGCGGCGAGCGCGCCGGCGAGCAGGGCGGAGGTGGCGATGGTCGCGGTGATGCGGGCGGGGAACGGACGACGTCGGTGTCGGTTCACGGGATGCCTCTCGGTCCACGGGCGACGCCGGGGCAGCGTCGCGGTTCCGGAAACATAAATCAATTCGATGTACAGTGTCAACGACGGCGACCGGACACCCTGTTGTCCCGGCCCCGTCCACCGTCGCGCGGACCGTCCCGCGCACTCCCGAACCCCGCGGAACGAGGTCACCGATGACAGCAGCGCAGCAGCCCGGCACGGACGGCACCGGAGCCGACCTCCCCGAGGTCGGGACCGAGGTAGCCCGCGAGGTCGCCCGGGAGGTTCTCGCCCCTGCGCCGTGGGCTCCCGAGCGCTCGGGCTCCGGGGACCAGGGCCTGCGGATCACCGCGGTGCGCACGTTCCTCACGGGCCCGCAGGGCTGCCCGTACGTCGTGGTGCGGGTCGAGACCAACCAGCCCGGCCTCTACGGGCTCGGCGACGGCAGCGACCCGCAGCGTCCGCTCGCGACGCGCACCGTGATCGACGAGTACCTCGGCCCGATGCTCGTCGGACGCGACCCCTCCGACATCGAGGACCTCCACCGCCTGCTGCTCAACAGCGGCTACTGGCGCGGCGGCTCGATCGAGCACAACGCGCTCGCGGCCGTCGACGTCGCGCTCTGGGACCTCAAGGGCAAGGTCGCCGGCCTCCCCGTCCACCAGCTCCTCGGCGGGAAGGCCCGCGCCTACGCCGACGCGTACACGCACGTCGACGGCGCCGACGCCGCCGAGGTCGCCGAGAAGGTCCTCGCCGCCGTCGAGCGCGGCTACCGGCACGTGCGCGTCCAGGTCGCCGTCCCCGGCCGCGACACCTACGGCACGGCACCGCGCGACGAGGCCGAGGCCGCGCGCCGTCGGGCCCGCACCGACCGCTGGGACACGCTCGCCTACCTGCGCCACGTGCCCGGCATCCTCGCCGACGTGCGCGACCGCGTCGGGCCGGACGTCGAGCTGCTCCACGACGCCCACGAGCGCATGACCCCCGCCGAGGCCCGGCAGTTCGTGCGCGCCGTCGAGGACGCCCACCTGTTCTTCCTCGAGGACGCGCTCGCGCCCGAGGACGCCGCCCACTTCCCCGAGCTGCGCGCCGCGGGCACCACCCCTCTCGCGGTCGGCGAGCTCTACCACGACCCCCGCGCCTACCTCCCGCTGGTCGCGGGCCGGTCGATCGACTTCGCCCGCATCCGCATCCCCACGCTCGGCGGGCTCACCCCCACGCGCAAGCTCGTCGCCGTGTGCGAGATGTTCGGGGTGCGCACCGCGCCGCACGGGCCGGGCGACGTCACGCCCGTCGGGATGGCGGCCAACATGGCGCTCAACATCTCCTCCCCCGCGTTCGGCGTCCAGGAGGCCGCGACCTTCCGCGACGCGACGCTCGAGGTCTTCCCCGGCGCCCCCGTCCCGACCGGCGGCCACCTGCTCGCGCCCGAGGCGCCCGGCCTCGGCGTCGACTTCGACGAGGCCGCGGCCCGCCGCTACCCCGTCGGCGCCCCGCTCGAGCACGACCGCTGGGCGCTCCTGCGCGCCACCGACGGCAGCGCCCACCGCGCCTGACGCGACGACGGGACCCGGTGCCCGCCAGCCGGGTCCCGTCGGACTGCCCGGCGCACGTCGAGCGCGGGGCTCTGGCCGCTGCGTCGCGCCCGCGGGAGAGCTCGACGTTTTGTTTTGCGGGTTGTGCAATATGGTGCGAGCCCCTACCTTGAGCCCCACTGTCCGATGTTCGACGACGAACGTTGAGGGGAAGCAGTGACTCGTCCCGGAACGACGCGGGCCTCGGTGCCCGCCGCGGTGTGATGGTGTGCCCCTCCCGTCGTGCGGGTGCCTTCGTCGGAGTCCTCGTGGGGACGCTGTTGCTGGCCGGTTGCGGCGGCACCGGCTCCGACGACATCCCACACTTCGACGCGATCAATGCCGACGAGGACCTCTCCTCGGCCGGTCCGGAGCAGCGCGAGGCCCTGATGGACGGCGAGGTGTCCCAGGACGAGTACACGGCGGGGTTCGAGCGGTTTCGGGCGTGTCTGCGCGCTGAGGGCTACGAGCTGCGTGACGTCGAGCTCGTCGGGGTGGTGTGGCAGGGCGGGATCCCGGCCGAGGCCGTCGACTCCGGCGTCGAGAAGACCTGCTACGACCGCGACCTCAAGTTCGTCGACGTCGTCTGGCAGACCTCGAACCAGGAGGAGACGTCGCTGCTGGACGCCCTGAGGTACTGCCTGCAGGAGCGCGGGCTGGGCGTCCCGTCGACGCTCGCGGAGGCGCAGAGCGCCGTGGCCGGCGCCGGGCTGGACGAGGCGTCGTGCGTCGCGGAGTACGACGCCCTGTGAGGAGCGACCGGTCCCGTGGCTGGGTGCGCCTGGTGCCGTTGGTGGCGCTGTGGGCCGTGCCCGTGGTCGCCGTCGCCGTGGCGTTCCCGCTCGTCGACGCCGCGGAGGAGCGGAGCGTCGCGGTGCCGGCGCCGACGGTCGTCGAGGTCGGCGCCCGTTCCGACGACGGACGGACCGCGGTCGAGGTCGCGACGGTGCGCGCCGTGGCTCCCGAGGTCCGCGCTCCCGCGGGGGGAGTCGTCACCGCGCTCACCGAGGCGGGTCCCGTCGTGGCCGGGCAGGCGCTGTTCGCCGTCGACGGCGTCGACGTGCTCGCGTACCGCGGCGAGCCGCTGTGGCGCGACCTGCGCCCGGGTGACCGCGGACCGGACGTGCGCGCGCTCGGGGACTACCTCGTGTCGCTCGGGTACCTGGACGCGGACGGCGTCGACGACCGGTTCGGCCCGGCGACGCGCGAGGCCGTCCGGGCGCTCCAGGATCGCCTCGGGGTGCCCCGGGACGGGGAGTTCCGCCTCTCGTACGTGGTACGCGTCGACGACGCCGTGCCGGCGGTCACCGGTCCGCTCGTCGCCCTGGGCGACCGGGTCGAGGCCGGCGACGCGGTGCTGGCGGGCTCGCAGCCCGTGGAGGCGCTGACCGTGGCCTCGATCGCCGAGGGCGGCGGCCTCGGCCGGCTCGCCCGGGAGCCGGTCGTGCTGCGCCTGGGCGAGGTCGAGGTGCCGATGTCGAGCGCGTCGCCCCAGGGCGCCGAGCTGGACGGCGTCGTGGCGGCGCTCGAGGAGGCCGCTGCCGCGGGCACGCTCGAGCGGATCGCCGGCGAGCCGACGTCGATGGTGCGCTACCGGGGGGCGGTCCTCGCGCTCCAGGACCCGGCGGAGCGCGGTGCCGTCCCCTCGACGGCCGTGCGCGTGGACCACGACGGCACGACGTGCGTCCTGCTGAGCGACGGCTCCACGACCGCGGCGCAGCCCCGCCGGCTCGAGGTCGCGGAACCCGGGAACGAGCTCGCCACGGTGCTCGTCGACGCCGACCTCGTCGGCTCCCGCGTGCTGCGCGACGCGACGCAGGCCACCGGCACGTCAGGGTGCGGGTAGCGCCGTGCGCGTGGACGTGATCGATGCCGCCATCGCGTTCGGGCCCGTCCCGGTGTTCGCCGGGCTGACCGCGACGTTCGAGCCCGCGCGCGTCACCGCGCTCGTCGGACCGTCGGGGAGCGGCAAGTCGTCGCTGCTCGCCGCGGTCGCGGGGTACCAGCCGCTCGCGACCGGGCGGATCGAGCTCCACGGGATCGACGGAGCGCCCCGACCACCCTCGCCCGGCGTCGTCGCCTGGGTACCCCAGGGGTCCAACGCGCTGGGACGCCGCTCGGTCCTCGACAACGTCCTCGTCGCGCCGCTCGCGGCGGGCCGCCCCGGACCGGAGGCCCGGGAGACCGCGCGCGCCGCGCTCGACCAGGTCGGGCTCGCGGACCGGGCCGGCGAGCAGGCCCGACGCCTGTCCGGCGGCGAGCTCCAGCGCGTCGCGCTCGCGCGCGCCCTCGCGTCGGGCAAGGAGCTCATCCTCGCCGACGAGCCGTCGGCGAACCTCGACGCCGCCAACACCGAGCTCGTCGCCCGGATCCTCGCCGGCCTCGTCTCGCACGCGACGATCGTCGTCGCGACCCACGACCCCGTGCTCGTCGCCGCCGCCGACGCGACCGTCCCGCTCCGGCGCGAGGCGGTCGTCCGTGCGTGACGGCTGGCGCGTCGCCGACCTCGCGCGCGAGGCCCTGCGCAACACCGTCGGTCGCTCCGCACGGCTGCTTCCCGTGGTCGCGCTGGCCGTCATCCTCGGGTCGGGCACCGCCGCCTTCGTCGCGCTCGAGACCGCGTCGCTCCGGGGCGAGCTGGACGACCTCGCCGGGCGCGGGCGGGGCGTCGTGAGCTACATGCAGGCCAACCCGGACCAGCCCGCCCTCGTCTCGCGCTCCTCGTGCGAGGCGCTCGCGGGAGCGCCGGGGGTCGAGGCCGCGGGCGCCGTCGTGCCGGGCGGCAGCGCGGAGGTCGTGCCGGTCGGCCCGGACGTCCCCGTGCAACGTGCGTCGACCACCCTGGTCCCCGGGCTCGCCGACGTCGACACGCTCGTCGACGCGGGCCTGCTCGACCGCGCCGGACCGGCGGACCAGCGCGTGCGCGTCGGCGCCGAGACGCTCGACTCCGCGCGGACCCCGGACCTGCGCGAGGGTGTCGGGGCGGGGCGCTCCCTGACCGTGCCGCTCCGGCCCGACGACGCCCTCGTCGAGCGCTGTGTCGTCGTGCTCGATCCCCTCGTGGCCCTCGACGACGTCGCCGCGACCCAGATCGCCGCGCTGCACGTGAGCGGCAACGCCGTGGTCGGCACCGAGGCGCTGCGGGCGACGAGCGACCCGGTGCAGGCGTTCCTCGACCGGCCGAGCCGCTTCCTGCCCGTGCTCCTGGGGCTCCTGGGTGCCGTCACCACCGCCGTCACGTACCGGCTGCGCGCGAGCGAGCTCGCCGTATACCGGCTCTCGGTACGTCCGCGCGCTCGCTGCTGGTCCTCGTCGCGCTCGAGACCCTGCTCGTCACGGGCGTCGCCGCGACGGCGGCGACGCTGGCCGCCGTCGCGCTCCACGCCCGGTACCTCGATCCGACGACGCCCGTCCTGTGGGGGCTGGTCCTCGCCGGGACCTGGGCCGTCGTCACCCTCGCCGCGACCGCGGACCTCGCGCTCCGGCGCCCGACGGACCTCGCGAAGGACCGCTGACCCCGGTCGGCGGGACCTCGCCCTCAGCCGAGGAGGAGGGCCTGGGGCTGGGGCGAGAGGGTCTGGTCGAGCACGAGGCAGGCGGCACCGACGGCACCGACGTCCTCGCCGAGGTGCGTGCTCACGACGCGGATGTCGTGCATCTTGTCGACGAACGGCGAGCTGGAGATCATCGGCTCGACGGTCGCGAAGAACCGCCGCGAGAGCAGGGGCCAGTTGGGACCGCCGAAGACGACGAGCTCGGAGTCGAGGAGGGCCGCGGCGGCGGCGACTCCCGTGCCGACGCGGCGCGCCCAGCGGTCGATGATGCCCTGCGCGCCGCGCTCCCCCGCCGCGGCGAGGTCGACGAGCCGGGCGAGCTGCTCGCCCTCGACGCTCGGGCCGCGTCCCGGGACGGCGTCGAGCACGCCTGCCGAGACGGCCTCGTTGACCAGGGCGCGCGTGGTGCAGTTCGCGTCGAGGCCGCCGACCTCCCCGGCGTTGCCCGACGCGCCGCGCAGCACGACGTCGTCCACGACCACGCCCATGCCCGACCCGGCGCCGAGGTAGAAGAACAGGAAGTTGCCGGAGTGGGTCGCAGCCCCCGCCCACCGCTCGGCGACGGCGGCCGCGATGACGTCCTTGTCCATGAGAACAGGGAGCCCGGTCGCCTCGGCGAGGCGGTCGCGCAGCGGGACGCGCCCCCACCCGACCAGCCGGGGCGGGTCGACGACGGACCCGGTCGCGAGGTCGATCGGGCCGGGCACCGCGATGCCGAGACCGAGGATGCGGTCCCGGTCCGCGCCGGACGCGTCGATGACGGCGTCGATCGTCTCGGCCATCGCGGCGATGGTCGACTCCTGGTCGACCACGGCCGGCGTGGGCCGCCGGAGGCTGTGGACGACGCGCCCCGCGAGGTCGAGCACGACGTACGTGACGACCGCCGGGTCGAGGTGGACGCCGAGCGCGTACCGGCCGCCGGGCACGATCTGGAGCACGGTGCGCGGCTTGCCGGCGCGGCCGCTCTTCTTGCCCGCCTCGGTGACCAGCCCGGCCTCCAGGAGGCGGCGGCAGATGTTCGACACGGTCTGGGCCGACAGACCCGTCGCACCGGCGAGCTCGACGCGGCTCAGCCCCTCGGGCGCGCGGCGGATCGCGTCGAGGATGACCGACTCGTTGAAGTCCCCCATGCGCGGCAGGTTGGTCCCGCGGCGCACCGCGGACTGCGCGGCCGCCTGCTGGTCCGCCTGGTCGATCGTCACGCCCTGCCTCCTTGCTCGCGCCCGGTCGACGACGACCGGGCCGGGCGCCCGCCCCGCCACATCTTCCCACCGGCGCGCACGATCGGGCCCCTCACGCGACCTGTCGGGCGAGGAGGAGCGACCAGGGCGCGAGCGCGCGCTCGACCCGCAGGACGCCGTCGGCCGGGACGACGACGGACTCGCGCCGCGTCGCGCGGGCCGCGGCGTCGAGGAGCGCGGTCTGCTCGCGCGTCGGGGACGACGGCGCGCCCATCGCGCGCCACGCGGCGACCGGGTTCGCGTGCTCGGGGTCGAGCGTCTCGAGCTCGACGACCGCGCCGGGTGCGAGCCCCTCGACGACGAGCGCGACGTCGCGCGGCGAGCCGGCCGCCTCCGTCGCGTCCGCGACGGTGCGGTCGTCGAACGAGGCGGGGACCGAGCGCGTGACCTCGGCCGGGTAGTGGTGCACGAGGGCCGTGACGCGGCCGGTCGCGTCGTCGCGCGTCACGACGCCGTCGTCGGCCGTCGCGAGGAGGGTGCCGCCGAGCGCGTGCAGCATGCGGTAGGCGTGGAACGTCGGCTTCGGCACGCCCTGGAGCGTGATCATGCCGAACCCGCCGTGGAACATCTCGTCGCCCGCCCCACCCTCCTCGAAGACGTCGGTGAACGTCCAGTACGCGAGCGAGTCGACGGTGCCGATCGAGCGGAGCACGGACCGGACGACGTACACGGCGGCGGGGACCGAGTCGTGCGTGAAGTCGCGCGGGGACGACGACGAGTTCCACTCGGTGAGGTGGATCTCCGCGTCGGGGAACGCGCTCGCGTCCACGAGGCGGCGCAGGAGCGCGAGGTCCTGGGGGGTCGCGTCGACCTCGCGCGTCAGGCGCGCGCCCTGGCCGTGCTCGTCGAGCGCCCAGTCCGTGGGGTACGGGTGGGTCGAGACGAAGTCGACGGGCAGGTGTTCACGCTCACAGAAGTCGAGGAACGCCTCGAGCCAGACCGGCTTCCAGTCGAGGGAGTCGAGGTCGGCGCCGAGCGTCGCCTCGTGCACCTGGAAGTCCTCGGTCTCGCCGTCGAAGCGGGCGTCGGGCACGAAGTTCGACGTCGCGGGGCCGCCGACGCGCAGGCGCTCGTCGACCGCCTTCACGGCGCGGGCCGAGGCCGCGTAGAGCGCGAGGTACTCGCTGCGCGTGCCGCGGAAGAAGCCGCGCAGGTTGGCCTCGTTCCACACCTCGAAGTACCACGCGCGGACCTCGGCGAGGCCGTAGCGCGCGACCCAGTGCTCGACGAGCGAGCGCACGAGGAACGACCACCGGTCGAGGTCGACGGGCGGCGCGCCGTGCGCACCCCACCAGAACACGGTCTCCGTCTCCCGGGCGAGCGCGCGCGGGCTGAAGCCGAGCTCGACGAACGGCCGCACCCCGGCGTCGAGCAGCGCGTCGAAGAGCGCGTCGACGTACTGGAAGTTGAGGACGGGCGTGCCGTCCTCGCGCTCGGTGTAGACGAACATGTCGTCGTGCAGGAGGCCGTGGAACCGCACGTACTCGAACCCGCACTCGGACCGCACCGCGGCGAGGTGGCGCTGCCAGTCGGCGCGCAGCCCCTCGTTCGCGCGCCCGGCGCCGACGACCGTGCTCCAGAAGTGGGTCAGGGGTCGCCCCGCCTCCGTCGCGCTCGCGTGCAGGGTGATCGGCTCGGCCACTCGTCCTCCTCGTCGGGTGCGCGCAACGTGCCGACGCACGGCGCTCGACGCGATCGCGCCGTGGGGACGAGTATAAATCAAACTGATGGATTTTCTGCCCTGTGGTGCTGGGCCGCCCGTGACGCAACCCGCTCCGCGCTCGTGGGCGGGTCCGCGTAGGTTGGTCCCCATGCGGATCGGAGCCCACCTCGACCAGTCGGACGTCGTCGCGCAGGCAGCGAGCATCGGCGCGGACGTCGCCCAGATCTTCCTCGGCGACCCTCAGTCCTGGAAGGGACCGGAGTTCACCTTCCCGGGCGGCGCGGACGCCCTGAAGGACGCCGCCGCGGCGGCGGACCTCGAGCTCGTGGTGCACGCGCCGTACGTCATCAACGTCGCGAGCCCCAACAACCGCATCCGCATCCCGAGCCGCAAGCTGCTCCAGCAGATCGTCGACGGCGCGGCGGCGGTCGGGGCGACGGGCGTCGTGGTCCACGGCGGGCACGTCACCGCGAAGGAGGACCCGGAGAAGGGGTTCGACAACTGGCGCAAGGCGATCGACGCGCTCCAGACGGACGTCACGGTCTACGTCGAGAACACCGCGGGCGGAGACTTCTCCATGGCCCGCCGCCTCGAGCGCATCGAGGGCCTGTGGGCGGCGATCCAGCAGGCCGACGGCGCCGCGAACGTCGGCTTCTGCCTCGACACGTGCCACGCATGGGCCGGCGGCATCGACCTCACGACGGCAGTCGACCAGGTCCGCGCAATCACCGGTCGCGTCGACCTCGTGCACCTCAACAACAGCCGCGACACCGCCGGTTCCGGCGCCGACCGCCACGCGGGCCTCACCGCCGGCACGATCGAGCCGGAGCTCCTGCTCGGGGTCGTGCGCGCCGCCGGGACGTCGGTCGTCTGCGAGACGCACGCGGACGTCCCCGCCGACGTCGCGTGGCTGCGCGAGCAGCTCGGCTGACCGTGGCCGACCCGCGGCCGATGCGGCTCCGCAACGCGACCGTCGACGCGCGCGACCCGCGCGCGCTCGCCGAGTTCTACCGCCGCCTCACCGGCTGGGAGTACACCCCCGGCCACGAGAGCACCGACCCGGCCGGCGACGACTGGCTCTCGCTCCAGATCCCCGGCGGCGCGTCGCGCCTCGCCTTCCAGCGGTCCGACGCCGACGTCCCGTCGTGGCCCGGCGGCGCCCGGGTGCACGTCGACCTGGACGTGCCCGACCTCGCCGCGGCGCACGAGCACGCCGTCGCGTGCGGCGCGCGCCCGCTCACGGGGACGCCGGAGGAGGAGGGTCACCCCGACGACCTCTTCCGCGTCTACGCCGACCCCGAGGGCCACCCGTTCTGCCTGAGCTCGCCGCCGCTCGACCACGCCTGACCCCGACGCCGCGGAGCCGGGTCAGCGCGAGCCCGCACCCCGCACCGGGCGGAGACTGTCCCCATGGCCTCGTCGTCAGGTTCCCGCGCCGCGCGCACCGTCGCGACGCTCGGGCTGCTGCTGAGCGCGAGCCTGCTGGTCGCCTGCTCGTCCGGTCCCGGCGCGAGCCCGGCGCCCCCGGGGGACTCCTCGGCTGCGGGCGCAACCGGCCCGTCCGACCGCTCGGCACCGCCCGAGCCGGCGGCATCCGCTCCCGCCGCCGCGGCGGCACCGGACCGGGGCGGCCCCGCGGCGCAGGACGTTCCCGCGTCGGCGGCGCCCGCGGTCCCGCAGGCACCCGTCTTCGAGGGCACCGTCTCCGAGATCGACGCCGGCCTCGCGGCGCGCATGACACCGTCCTCCTGGCGCGAGGGCTGCCCGGTGCCCCTCTCCGACCTGCGGTACCTGACGCTGAGCCACCGCACGTTCGAGGGTGGCGTCGCGACGGGCGAGCTCGTCGTCCACGCGGACGTCGCGGACGGGGTGGTGACCGTGTTCCGCACGCTGTTCGACGTCGGGTACCCGATCCGGTCGATGCGACTCGTCGACGACTTCGGCGGGGACGACGACGCGAGCATGGCGGCGGACAACACGTCGGCCTTCAACTGCCGCCCCGTCGCGGGCACGGACCGGTGGTCCGAGCACTCCTTCGGGCGCGCGATCGACGTCAACCCCGTCGAGAACCCGTGGGTCCGGGGCACGGCGGTCGCGCCGCCCGCCGGTGCCGCCTTCGTCGCGCGCGAGCCCGCGCCCGGCGTCATCCTGCCCGACGACGTCGTGGTGCGGGCGTTCGCCGCTGCCGGCTGGTCGTGGGGCGGGGCCTGGGAGAGCCCCGTGGACTACCAGCACTTCTCGACGACCGGACGGTAGCGGGAGGGACGCGGCTCGCCCGCGCCCGGGCGGCGGGTCAATAACCCGACCCGGTTGCGGGGGCGGCGTCCATGATCTCGGTGCCGTCCGGCGCGACGACGTACCAGACGCCGTTGACGCCCTGACCGGACACGTCGCCCGCGGCCTGGTCGGCCGCGTACGTGTAGACCGGGCGGCCGTCGACCGTGACCTGGAGCTCGCCGTCGACGCCGGTGATCGTGCCGACCTCGGCCGTGACGCCGTCGACCTCGGGCTCCGCGCTCGCCGCGTGGACCGCGGGCCACGCGGCGGCGCACTCGCCCTCGCACGCGCTCGTCCCGGAGCCCTTCGTGTCCTTGTCGTAGTAGTAGACGGTCATTCCCTGACCGTCGACCACGATGGTGCCGAGCGAGGAGTCTGCCGTCCCGAGGGCCGGGCCGGATCCCGTGCCGTCGCCGGTCGCGCCGTCGCTCGTCGTGCCGGAGTCCGTGGACGGGCTGCTCCCGCCTCCGCCGTAGAGGCCGCCTCCCCCGCCGGAGCACCCGCCGAGCACGCCGACCAGCGCGGCGACGAGCACGACGGCGGGGGCGGCGCGGGCGGTCCGGGCCGGGGCGGTGATGGTCAGGGTGCGTCGCATGTCGGCTCCTCGAGAGGACGGTCGGGGTCGCGAGCACGGCCCCTACTCTCACGACGGCGCGGCTCGCCGTGCGGTTCATCGGGTCGCACGGCGAGACTCGACTGAACCGATCGGGCGGCTGCCTCGTCTCCCTGGGTGACGGGGTCGACGGAGGATGATCGGAAGGAGCGGACGTGCGCAGGAGGACGAAGGTGCTGGTGGGGGTCGGGCTCGGCGTCGTGGTGCTGGGCGGAGCGGTGGTCGCGTTCGGCCCCGGCTTGTACGCGGACTGGAACAACCGTGCGGCGGCCGAGGAGCCGACGCTCGACGCGTCGTCGGGCGACGCGGGAGCGCTGGACCCGACGAGCCTCGCGGGCGACTGGACCGTGGCCGACGGCTCCTACGCCGGATACCGGGTCCACGAGGTGCTGCAGGGCGAGGACGTCACGGTGACCGGCCGGACCGACGAGGTTACCGGGTCGTTCACCGTCGCCGACGGCGCGCTCACCGAGGCGACGATCGAGGTCGACATGGCGAGCGTCGCGACCGACGAGCCGCCGCGCGACGCGTACTTCCGGGGCGACGCGCTCGAGGTCGGGACCTACCCGACCGCGACGTTCGCGCTCACGTCCCCCGTCGAGCTCCCCGCCGGCTCGGCGGACGTCGAGCTCGCGGGCGACCTGACGATCCACGGCGTGACGCAGGCCGTCACGGTCGAGGCGCAGGTCGGCACGACGGCCGACGGCGTCCAGGTGGTCGGCAGCGTGCCGATCACGTTCTCCGACTACGACGTCACGGCGCCGAGCCTCGGGTTCGTCACGGTCGACGACGCGGGCAGCGTCGAGTTCGGCCTCGACCTCGTACCGTCGTCCGGGTCGTGACGGACGGGGAGGTGCCGCGCGTGCGCGCCGACGCCGACGACCTGCTGCGGGCGGTCCACGCCGCGCACGGTCCCGCGCTGGAGCGCTACGTCGCGCGCCTCACCGACGACCCGGCGCAGGCGCAGGACGTGGTCCAGGAGACGCTGCTGCGCGCGTGGCGCCACCCCGAGGTGCTGGAGCGCCCGGAGGGCTCGGTGCGCGCATGGCTCTTCACGGTCGCGCGCAACCTCGTCGTCGACGAGCTGCGCAGCGCGCACCACCGGCGCGAGCTCGCGAGCGCCGACGTGCCCGACCACGGCGAGGCGGACGCGACGCAGGCCGTCCTCGACGCGTGGCTCGTCGCGGACGCGCTCGTGTCGCTGTCCCCCGAGCACCGGGCCGTCGTCGTCGACGCGTACTACCACGGGCGTTCCGTGGCCGAGATGGCGTCGGCGCACGGCGTCCCGCCCGGGACGGTGAAGTCCCGCATGCACTACGCGCTCCGCGCGCTGAGGCTCGCGCTGCAGGAGAAGGGAGTCTCGTCATGACCGCCACCCCTCCCCCGGACCCGTACCGCGAGTGGGACGCGGCCTACGTGCTGGGCGCACTGAGCCCGCGCGACCGGCGCGCGTTCGAGCAGCACCTGGCCACGTGCCCCGCGTGCCGCGAGGCCGTCGGCGAGCTCGCCGGCATGCCGGGGATCCTCGGCATGCTCACCGCGGAGCACGCCGACGCGCTCGTGGACGGCACGGGCGACGCGAGCGCCCCGGGCACCGCACCGGACGGGTCCGTGGGCGGCGTCGTCGTCCCGCTCGCGGTCGTCGCGGCCGGTGCGCGGCGCCGTCAGGTCCGACGCCGGGCGCTGCTCGGGGCGGCCGCCGTCGGGCTGGTCGTGGCGGGCGTCGCAGGCGGCGTCGCGGTCACGCGGCCCGAGGATGCCCCGCCGCCGGTCGCGGCCGGGACGACGGAGGTCGCGCTGGAGCCGGTCGGCGCGACCGACGTGCGCGCCGACCTCACGCTCACCTCGGCAGCGTGGGGCACGCGCCTCGACTGGTCGTGCTCGTACCCCGTCGGGGAGTGGGAGGACGGCGCGACGTACCAGCTCGTCCTCGTGGACGACGCCGGCGCCCGGGAGGTCGTCGCCACGTGGTCGTCCACGGAGGCGGGGAGCTCCGACGGGCTCGGCGCGTCGTCCGCCGTCCCGGTCGACGGGATCGCGCGCCTCGAGCTCGGGGTCGTGGGCGTGGACGGCGCGCTGGCCGCCGCCGACGTCTGATCCACCGGCGGCGCGTCAGGCCACCGGGACCGCGACCTCCAGGACCGGGCCGGGGCCGCCCGCCGCCCACGTGGGGAGGTAGATCTCCCGGTTGTCCCCCGCGGGCGCGCCGTCGGTCAGCGCGTGCCCCGACGACAGGTGGTCGTGGACCAGGACGAGCCGGGCCTGGTCGTCCGCCTCCGCGGCGGTCAGCGCGACGTACGCCTCGTCGTGCGGGCCGTCCGTGGTGAGGACGAACCCCTGGGGCGGCCGCACGGCGTCGACCACGGGGACCTGCACGGTGACGCGCGCGGCGAACTCCTCGGTCGCGCGCTCGTGGTACTCGACGTACGGGTGCCCGGCGAGCGGCACGTCGGCCGTGCGCAGGACGTCGAACACGGCCGCGGTGGCCTCCGGGAGCACGCGCGGGAGCTCTGCGAGGGTCGCGCGGCGCGCGGTACCGAGCACGAGCCGCTCCGCCACCGCGCGACGTCGTACCTCGACGTCGAGGCGCGGCGCCCCGGCGAGCACGGACCGGACGTACTCCCCGGCCGCGAGCGACCCCGGGACGGAGGACCGCCGCGCGCCCCACACCGTGTCGAAGGCCGCGACGGCGTCCGGTGCGCACAGCACCTCCTCGACCTCGGCGAGGGACAGGTCGACCTCCCGCAGGAGCCGTACCTGCCGGGCCCGCGCCACCTGACCGTCGTCGAGCAGGCGCGGCCCGCCGACCGTGTCCCGCCGGGCGGTGAGCAGCCCCCGGTCCACGTACAGGCGGACCGCCTTCTCGCTCAGTCCCGTGGCGCGGGCCACCTGGCCCGTCGTGTGCATGTCCATGTTCGCGACGCTAGGTCCTTCCCCAGGGGAAGGCGCAAGCGTCGGGGTGCTCGGGGCCGACCGGTCAGTCGTCGTCGCCCGGGACGTAGGGGCCGCGGCGCAGCTCGAGGTCGATCTGCTCGGCGTCCAGCAGGTCGAGCGCGTGCCGCAGGGCCTGCGAGCTGTACGCGCCAGAGGTCCGCGCGGCGAGCAGCGCGACGCGCTGCGCGGCGATCGCGCGCAGGCGCAGCTCCTTGTACTGGGCGAACAGGTCGGCCGACGTCGCGGCGTCGGTGTCGCGGTTCTCCAGCTCGCGCACGACGTCGCGGCGCACGCGGGCGACGACGTCGCCGTCGTACGTGCTCCCGTCGGGCCGCCGCAGGTCGGGCGCGTCGATGACGGCCACGGCGGCGGCGTCGAGCTCGACGCGGACCGCGCCGCGGTCCTCGTCGGCCCGGGACGACCCGCCGGCGAGCCCTAGCCGGCGCACGACCCACGGCAGCGTGCCGCCCTGGACCACGAGCGTGCCCGCGGCGACGCCGAACGCGACGAGCACGAGGAACGACCGCTGCGGGGTGTCGGTGGGCAGGGTCTGCGCCGCGGCCAGCGTCACGACGCCGCGCATGCCGGCCCAGACGAGGAGCGCGCCCTCGCGCCACCCCAACGGCTCCGCCGTGAGGTAGTCGATGTCGGCCGCGCGTCGGCGCAGCGACGACCGCAGTCGGCCTACTCGCTCCGGGGGCGCCTTGGCGACCATCGCGGCACCACGGCGCTCCGGGGTCCCGGGCGCCGGCTTCTCTCCCACGACGGGCGCGACGGGCGCGACGGGCGTCCCGTCGGCCGCGAAGCGCGCGTCGAGCTTCTCCTGCATACCCTCGATGACCCCGCGCATCGACTCGCCGCGGCGCGCACGGCGGGCGAGCGAGCGCAGGAGCGTCGCGACGTACGCCGAGCGCACCACCAGGATGACGACCGCCGCGAGCGCCGCGATGCCGACGGCCCGCCACAGGCTCCCGTGCGCCTCCCGCACGTCGGTGACGAGGGCGAACAGCTCCAGGCCCATGAGGAGGAAGACCGTGCCCTCGAGGAGCAGCTCGACCGTGCGCCAGTTCGACTCCTCGGCGAGCCGGTGCTGGGGACGTAGGTACTTGGCGGCGCCATTGCCCGTGACGAGCCCGGCCGTCACGACCGCGACGAGGCCCGACGCACCGAGCTCCTCCGTGGGGAGGTACGCGATGAAGGGGACGACGAACGAGACGGCGGTGCTCAGCGCCGGGTTGGCGAGCCGGCGCCGGACGGTGAGGCCGAGGAACCCGACGAGGGACCCCACGAGCACCGCGACGACGACGGCGAAGACGAAGTCGCCCGCGACCGCCCACAGCGAGAACGCGGGGGCGACCCCGTCGCTGGCCACCGTGAGCGCGATGGCGGCGATCGCCGAGCGCAGGAGCACGAGCGCGGAGGCGTCGTTGAGCAGGCTCTCGCCCTCCAGCAGCGTGACGACGCGTGGCGACGCCCCGAGCCGTTTGACGATCGACGTCGCGACGGCGTCCGTCGGGCTGACGATGGCGCCGAGCGCGAAGCCCGCCGCGAGCGGGATGCCGGGGATCAGCCACGTGAAGAGGTACCCGAGCAGCACCGTGCTGAGCAGGACGAGCACGACGGAGAGCCCGCTGATGGCGGTGAAGTCGCGCCGGAAGTCCATCGTCGGCAGACCAACCGCGGCCGAGTAGAGGAGCGGCGGCAGGATGCCCGCGAGGATCCACTCGGGCTCGAACTCGATCTCCGGCACCGCGGGGACGAAGCTCACCGCGACGCCCACCGCGACGAGGACCAGCGGCGCCGCCACCCCTGCCTTGGGCGCGAGGATGTTCACGCCGACGATCGCGACGACGGCGAGCGTGCCCACGACGATGAGCGAGAGGATCTGCTCCTCGGTGAGGCTGAACGGGAACTCCATCGGCACCTCCGGCGGCCGCGGCAGCGCGCGGCTCGGCGCGCGGGGACGGGACCACGCTAACGGCCCAGGTTGCGTGTCACCTCACCGTGCCGAACCCGGGATCGCTCCTCACGGTAGGCCGATCGTGGGGAGGGACCCCGGGTTCGGCACCCTGTGTACCGCCGACGGAGGCTCCTCCTCAGGACGGTGGCCTCCGCCTGGTCGGGCGCGCGAGGATCGGCGGCGTGAACGGCCTCCCCCGGCCCGACGTCGGACGTCGCCCCGCGCGCGCCGTCGCGGCCTACGAGTCGGGGCTCGTTCGCTGACGCCGGCGTCGGACGAGCAGCTCCGCGACGACGAGGTTGGGCACCCAGGAGAGGAACGGCGCGAGCGCGTACGCACGGTCGAAGGCGACGTCGGGGTCGACCGTGTCGCCGAGGGCGAGCGTCTGGGCGACGACGAGCACCGTCGTCCACAGCCGCAGCGTCACGCCGGCAAAGGTGAGCGCGAAGCTGCGCGTCATCCAGTCCTGGTGCGTGGCGACGTCGCCGCCGCGGACGGCGCGGTAGCCGCGCCACGTCGTCCACAGCCACAGGACGGCGAGCGCCCCGAAGCCGAGCGTGCCGACGAGCCCGGCCTGGTTGACGGGCACGAGGACGAGCCCGGCGACGCCGCCGACCGCGACCGCCGCGACGTAGACGCGACCCGTCCAGCGGTGCACGCCCGGGCGCCGGCGGCGCAGTCCCGCCCAGAGCTGGAGCGGGGCGCACACGAGCGCGACCCCACCCGCGACGACGTGGGCGTAGAACGCGCCGAGGACGAACCCCGGCGCCCCGGCGTACGCGGCGGCGAGTCCGACGTCGTCGCGGGCCAGCGCGGGGAGGGACGCCGTGAGGTAGGGCAGGACGGCGAACGCGACGACGGCGAGCGACGTGAGCGTCAGCGTCGCGACGACAGCACGAGCGCCGCGGGCGCGACGGGCGACGGGCGCGGGGCGGACGAGCCGGGTGGCGGTCATGACGGCACCGAACCACGACGGCTCCCCCGACGGATCCGGGAACGCCCTGGTCGTCGCCCTGACCGCTCCCTGAGCGGCGCGGCGCGGACCCAGAGGACCGTACGCGCGCCACCCTGCGGGAGGCGCTCGCGCTCGGGGCGTCCGGCGCGCTGCGCGCGGTCGTCGACCACGAGTACCCGCTCGACCGGATCTCTGACGCGCACCGCCACGTCGAGCGCGGGCACAAGGCCGGGACCGTCGTCGTCGCCCTCGGCTGAGGCATCGTTCGGGTCGCGCCCGCGCACAGGTCGTCGGAGGCTGCTGGGAACGGTGCCCGACGACGAGAGGGAGACTCGTGGACGCCCGCACGCTGCTGGAGGACCTGTTCGGCCGGATCGGACCGACGGCGACGCGCGCCGTCGACGGGCTCGGGGAGGACGCGCTGACCGCGCGCCTGGACCCGCGCGCCAACACGATCGCCTGGCTCGCGTGGCACCTCGCGCGCGGTCAGGACGCGCAGGTCGCCGCGGCCGTCGGGCGCGAGCAGGTGTGGACGCGCGACGGCTGGGCACGCCGGTTCGACCTGCCGTTCGACGACGGGGCGACGGGCTACGGACAGTCGGCCCAGGACGTCGCCCGCGTCCGGGCGAGCGACGACCTCCTGCTCGGCTACGTGCACGCCGTCCAGGTCGAGTCCCAGGACGTGCTCGCCGCGCTGACCGACGAGGACCTCGACCGCGTCGTCGACGAGGCGTGGGACCCGCCGGTCACGCTCGGGGTCCGGCTCGTGAGCGTCGCGGTGGACAGCCTCCAGCACGCAGGCCAGGCCGCCTACGTGCGCGGCGTCCTTGAGCGCACGGGTCGCGCCTGACGACGCGTCCCGGCCGACGCACGCCCGCGCGGTCCCGCTCACGATCGTTGCTCGAGCTCCTCCGCGACCACCGCCTGGAGCTCCGCCACGCTCGGCAGGGCGCCGCGCGCCTCGTCGGGGAGCCCCTGGAGGTCCGCGACGGCGACGGGCGCGTTCGTGCTGGCCAGCGAGTAGCGCACGACGGCGCCGCTCCGGCCCGTGCACAGGAGGATCCCGACGGTCGGGGCGTGGATCTCGTGCCGGCGGTACTGGCCGTCGACGATCGCGACGTACGTACCGAGCTGACCGAGGTGGGCAGGTTCGAACTTCCCGATCTTCAGCTCGACGACGACGTAGCGCAGCTGCTCGACGTGGAAGGACAGCAGGTCGACGAAGAACTCGTCGACGGCATCGCTCTCGTCGTCCGGGACGGTGAGCCGCACCTGCCGCCCGACGAACGCCATCCCGCGCCCGAGCTCGAGCAACGTGTCCTGGAGCCGGTCCATGAGCGCCTGCTCGACGTCGCGCTCGGCGCGCTTCTCGACGAGGCCGAGGTGCTCGAAGACGTACGGATCCTTGACCATTGCCTGTGCCAGCTCAGAATCCGCGGCGTCGAGCGCCGCGGTGAAGTTCGTCGGCGCGGCTCCGAGAACATGGCGCCGGCGGAACTTGATCTGGTACTCGAGCACGGGTCGGGTCCAGCCGTTCTCCGCGGCCTCCGCGGCGTACCAGTCACGCTCGTCACGGGTGGTGAGCCGCTCGAGGAGGGTGATCACGTGCCCCCAGGGCAATCGGCCAACGGGACGTTGGCCGAACTCCTCGAGGGTCGGCCAGACCTCGGCGACCCTGCGCATGTTCTTCAGGTTCGAGGGCGACCAGCCGCGCTGTTCCCGGAACTCCCGCTGAAGGTCAGCGGCAAGTCGGGTCACGACCTTCGCGCCCCAGCCCGCGGTGCGCTGGCGCTCGAGGATGTCGTGGCCGATCGACCAGTACAGCCGCAGCACCTCGGTGTTCGCGGCACGCGCGGCACGGAACTGCGTGGCGCGCACGCGCGCCTTGAGATCGGTCAGCAGCTCGGCGTAACCCGCCGGCTCGAGGTCGTCGTGCGGTGATGCCATGTCGTGTCCCCCTGACGGCTCGGCGCGCCCGCCCGGCGCGTCGCGCCAGACCGTAGGCCATCGCGACTTTGCGCTGTCAAGGGGTCGTGCGGACGACTCAGCCGGGCGTCGGGAACGCCTCCACGAACCATGACGTGAGGGTCGTGGGGTGGGTGATCGCCGTCCCGACGCACACGCTGAACGCGCCGCGCGCCATCGCCTCGGCCGCCTGCGCGGGCGTGTGCACACGCCCCTCGACGACGACGGGCAGCGCGCACGCCGCGACCACCTCGTCGACGAGCTCGAGGTCCGGTCCGGACGTCTTCGGCCGCTCGCCCGTGTACCCGGCGAGCGTCGTGCCGAGCAGGTCCACGCCTGCGTCCTGCGCGGCGAGCGCGTCGCCGAGCGACCCGCAGTCCGCCATGACGAGTGCGCCCGTCGTCTCGCGCAGGCGCGCCACGGTCTCGGCCAGCGTGAGCCCGTCGGGGCGGGGGCGGCGCGTGCCGTCGAGCGCGACCACGTGGGCTCCCGCGTCAGCGACGGCGCGGGCGTGCCGCAGCGTCGGGGTGATGAACACCCCGCCGTCGCCGTCCTTCCACAGCCCGACGACCGGCACGTCCACCGCGTCGACGACCGCCGCGACGTCGTCCAGGCCCTGCGCGCGCACCGCGGCCGCTCCCCCGGCGACGACGGCGCGCGCCATCTGCGCGGTCGTGCGCGGGTCGCGCAGCGGCTCGCCCGGGTAGGCCTGGCACGACACGGTGAGCCGGCCGCGCATCGCGTCGAGCACGCGTTCGCGCGTCCAGGTCGTCCGCGTCTCCTGCGGTCCGGTCATGTCGTCGTCCTCTCTCGGTGGGTCTCCTCGCCCAGCCCGCCGGGTCGCGCCCCGGGTTGGTCACCGGGCGGGCCGACGAGGCTCCACGCTCCGCGCGCCGCCCCGACGATCGCCGCCTCGTTGCCGAGCGCCGCACGGCGCAGCGGCAGGTCGGCGAGGACGTCGACGACCTCCGCACGCAGCGCGCCCTCGAGCGCCGCCCACCAGAGGTCGCCCGCGCCCGCCAGTCCTCCGCCGACCACGACGACCTCCGGGTCGAGCACGGTCACGACGCCCGCCACGGCACGGCCCACGGCCTGCGCCGCGTCCCGCACGACCGTCGCCGCGAGCTCGTCGCCCGCACCTGCTCGTGCGACGACGTCGCGCGTGTCCGGGCTCGCCGCGTCGCCGCCGAGCGCGAGGTAGCGGCGGTGGATCGCCGGCCCCGCACCGATCGCCTCGAGGTGACCCGTGCGCCCGCACGGGCAGCGCAGCAGCTCCGCCCCGGGGACCGGCATGTGGCCCAGCTCCCCGGCGACGTGGTGCGCCCCGCGCAGGGGACGACCGTCGAGCACGACGGCGGCGCCCACGCCCGTCCCGACCGCGACGAGCAGCGCGCTGCGCGCCCCGGCCGCCGCGCCGAGCCAGACCTCGCCGGCGGCGTGCGCGTCGACGTCGTTCTCGACGAACACCGGCACCGCGGGCGCGTCCCCGGACGGCGCGTCGGACGCGAGGTCGGCGAGCCGACGGCGCAGGCCGCCTGCGACGTCGGTCCCGGGCCAGCCGGGCAGGGTGTCGGTCGCCGAGACGATGACGCCGCGACCGACGTCGACCACCCCGGCGGTGCCCACGCCGAGCGCGCGCAGGAGCGCACCGCCCGGCAGCGCGGCGACGACCTCGCGCACGAGCCCCGCGACGGCGTCGAGCACCGCGTCGGGGCCGGCCGCGGCCGGCGTCGGCACGGCGCGCACGGGCCCGAGGGTCCCGTCGGCCGCGACCGTCGCCGCGGCGATCTTGGTGCCACCGAGGTCGACCCCGACGACGACCGAGCGCGCCGCGGCGTCCGGGGAGGCCTCAGCCACGCAGGAGCCCTGCCGCGCGCGTGAGCTCCTCGACGCGGTCCGCGACCTCGCCGTCGAGCGCCTCGACGGGGAACGCCATGGTCGCGGTGTCGATGAGGCCCTGGCGCTGCGCGGCGACCTTGAACGCGCCGACGCCCGCGGCGTCGCCCGAGCGTCCGCGCGCCTGGAAGACGATCTCGAAGAGTGCGGCGATGCGGTCCTGCTCCACCCGGGCATCGTCCCACTTGCCCGCCTGCGCGAGGTCCCACAGGCGCACGTAGCCGCCGGCGTCGACGTTCGCGAGGCCCGGGACCACGCCGTCGGCCCCGAGCAGGAGCATCCCGTCGACCACGACCTCGTGGCCCGTGAACAGCGCGAGCGGCGAGCCGGCCGCCGCGTTGGCGGCGACCAGGCGGCGGAACGCGACGTCGTCGCCCGACGAGTCCTTGACGCCCGCGAGCACGCCCTCGGTGCCGAGGCGCACGAGCAGGTCGGCCGGGAGCTTGGTGCGCACGCGCACCGGGATGTCGTAGGCGAAGAGCGGGACGTCCACGGCGGCCGCGACGGTGCGCAGGTGACGCTCGATCTCGTCGAGGTCGTTGAGCGCGTAGACGGGCGCGGTCGCGACGACCGCGTCCGCCCCGGCGGCCACGACGGCCTTCGCCTGCTCGACGACGCGCGGGGTCGTCAGGTCGATCGCCCCGCCCATGACGGGCACCCGGCCGGCGGCCGCGCGCACGACCGTGCGCACCACGAGGTCGCGCTGCGCGTCGGTGAGGTACGCGACCTCGCCGGTCGACCCGAGCACGAACACGCCGTGCACGCCCTCGGTGACGAGGTGGTCCACGAGGCGCTCGAGCGACGCGACGTCGACCTCCCCGTCGGTCGTGAGCGGGGTGAGGACGGGCGGGACGATCCCGTGGAAGGTGGGGGTGGTCACGAGGTGCTCCGGTTCTGGTTCAGCGGTGGTTCGGTCGGTGCGGGGCCGCGTGGCGCGGCCCCGGCTCACAGCAGCGCGGGCGCCGCGGCGAGCAGCGTGCGGGTGTAGTCGTCCTGGGGGTCGTCGAGGACGCGGGCGGCCGGTCCGGACTCGACGATGCGACCGCCCTGCATCACGACGATCTCGTCCGAGACGTGCCGCACGGTCTGGATGTCGTGCGAGATGAAGACCATCCCCAGGTCGAGCTCGGCCTTGAGGTCGGCGAGCAGGTTGAGGATCTGGGCGCGCACGGAGACGTCGAGGGCCGACGTCGGCTCGTCGGCGACGATGACGTCCGGTGCGAGCGCGAGGGCGCGCGCGATGGCGACGCGCTGGCGCTGCCCGCCCGAGAGCTGGCCGGGCAGCGCGTCGAGCGCCGACTCGGGCAGCCCGACGAGGTGCACGAGCTCGCGGACGCGCGCCTCGCGCGACGAGGCGTCGCCCACGCGGTGCACGTCGAGCGGGTCGCGCAGCGCGTCCCGCACGCGCATGCGCGCGTTGAGCGCGGTGGCCGGGTCCTGGAAGACGACGGACACGACCCGGCCGACGTCGCGCCGCACGCGCGTCGTGTAGCTCTGCACCGGCTGCCCGCGAAAGCGGATCTCGCCCGACGTCGGCGCCTGGAGCCCGACGAGCACCTTCGCCATGGTCGACTTGCCCGAGCCGGACTCGCCGACGATCCCGAGCGTGCTGCCCCGGCGGACCGCGACGCTCACGTCGTTCACGGCGTGCACCCGCTGGGCCTTGAACAGCGTGCCCGTGCGGGCCTTGAAGACGACGTGCACGCCGCGCAGCTCGACGACGGGCGTGTCGCGGTCGGTCGCGGACCCCCGCTCCGCGGCGGGCGGGGTCTGGTCGGTGGCGCTCATCGCGTCCCTCCGGTGGTGATCGGGGCGGCGGTGCGGCCGCCCGCGGCGGCGTCGACCGGCTCGTCCGGCGGCGTCGCGACGAGGTGCTGGCCGTCGGCGTCCACCGCGCGCAGCACGGGGCGCACCTCGAGGCCGCGGTCGGGCCGCGACGAGCGCGGCGCGAACCGGTCGCCCGTCGGGAAGTCGCGGGGCGACGGGACGGTGCCGGGGATCTGGTGCAGGCGCGTCGAGCGCTGCTCGATCGAGAGCACCGCGCCGAGCAGGCCCTGCGTGTACTCGTGGCGCGGGTCGGCGAGCAGCTCGCGCGTCGGGGCCTGCTCCACGACCTGGCCCGCGTACATGACCGTGATGCGGTGCGCGATCTCGGCGACGAGCGCGAGGTCGTGGCTCACGAAGACCATCGCGAAGCCGAGCTTCTGGCGCAGCTCGTCCAGCAGTGCGACGACCTGGGCCTGGACGGTGACGTCGAGCGCCGTGGTGGGCTCGTCGGCGATGACCAGCTTCGGGTCGCGCGTGAGCGCCATGGCGATGAGCACGCGCTGGCGCTGCCCGCCGGACAGCTCGTGCGGGTAGCTCTTGAGCGTGCGCTGCGGGTCGAGGCCCACGAGCTCGAGCAGCTCCTCGGCCGTGCGGGTCCCGCCGCGTCGCGTGAGCTGCTTCATCTGCGACCGGATGAGCATCGACGGGTTGAGCGAGCTCAGCGCGTCCTGGTAGATCATCGCGATGTCCCGGCCGCGCAGGGAGGCGCGCTCGCGGCCGCCCATCGCGAGCAGGTCCTTGCCGTCGTAGCGGATCTCCCCGCTGATCTCGGCGGACGCGTCGAGCAGGCCCATGACCGCGAGCGACGTGATCGACTTGCCGCAGCCGGACTCACCGACGAGGGCCATCGTCTCGCCCGGGCGCACGGAGAACGACACGTCGTCGACGACCGCGACGTCGCCGTGGCGGGCGGGGAAGCGGATCGACAGGTTCCGCACCTCGAGCAGGGGCGCGGCGTCGCCGTCGTAGACGGGGCGGTCGGTGCGCGCGACCTCGGCCGTGCGGAGCGTCGCGAGGCGCGCGGCGAGCGGGACCTCGCGGCCGACGTGCCGGACCTCCGGCTCGACGTCCTGCACGACCGGCTCCGACTCGACGAGGCGGTCCTCGTCCGCGGTCTCGACCGGCTCGTCGGCGTCCATCGCCGTGAGCTCGGCGGCGACTGCCGCGTCGTCCGAGTCCGTCGCGACGGCCTTCGCCGGGGTCGCACGGGTCGCCCGCGGAGCCGCGACCATCGCGTCGGTCATGCCCTCGGAGAGGATGTTCAGGCACAGGACCGTGAGCATGATCGCGAGGCCCGGGAAGAACGTCGCCCACCAGTAGCCGCCCATGACGAGGTCGCGGCCCGCAGCGATGATGTTGCCCCACGAGGGCTCCGGGTCGGGCACGCCCGCCTGGATGAAGGAGAGCGACGCCTCGAAGACGATCGCGTCGGCCACGAGGACCGTGGTGAACACGAGCACGGGCGCCGCGCAGTTGCGCGCGACGTGCTTGGCGAGGATCCACGCGGTGCGCGCGCCCATGACCCGGGTCGCCGCGACGTAGTCCTCGCCGTACTGGTCGAGGATGTTGGCCCGCACGACGCGCGTGAGCTGCGGCGTGTAGAGGAACGCGATCGTCAGGACGAGCACCGGCAGCGAGCGGCCGAAGACGGAGACGAACACGGCGGCGAGCGCGATGCCGGGGAACGACATGATGATGTCGAGGACGCGCATGAGGGTCTCGGAGACGCTCTTGCGCGCGGTCGCCGCGACCGAGCCGAGCACGGCCGCCGCGGCGAGCGCGATCGCCGTCGCCCCGAGGCCGATGACGAGCGAGTACCGCGCGCCGTAGACGACGCGGGAGAAGATGTCGCGCCCCTGGCGGTCGGTGCCGAACCAGTTCTCCGCGCTCGGCGGCTGGACCGGCGTACCGGTAGCGAGCGGGTCGTGGCTCGCGACGAGCGGCGCGAAGACCGCTGCGAGCGCCACGAGGAGCACGAACGCGAGGGAGATCTTGGACCCGAGGGGCAGCGCGCGCAGGCGCAGCCCGGGGGTCGAGAGTCGTTCGGTGAGCTGTCGGCGCACGTCACACCGTCCTGATCCGCGGGTTGACGAGCACGTAGAGCATGTCGACCACGATGTTGATGAGCACGAAGGCGAGCGCCACGGTGAGGGTCACGCCCTGCACGAGGTTGGGCTCGTTGTTGGTGACGCCGTTGAGGATGAGCGTGCCCATGCCGGGCAGCGCGA
Source organism: Cellulosimicrobium sp. E-16 (assembly GCF_049913115.1). Taxonomy (NCBI): domain Bacteria; kingdom Bacillati; phylum Actinomycetota; class Actinomycetes; order Micrococcales; family Promicromonosporaceae; genus Cellulosimicrobium; species Cellulosimicrobium sp. E-16. Next base: position 173,527 of record NZ_CP183974.1, on the reverse strand, counting down.
AGATGATCTCGATGACGACGGCGCCGCCGATGAGGTAGCCGACGCGCAGGCCGAGCACCGTGATGGGCGTGATGAGCGCGTTGCGCAGCACGTTGCGCCCGACGACGACGTGGCGCGGGATGCCGGCGCCGATCGCGGTGCGGACGTAGTCCTTGTCGAGCTCCTCGACGACGGAGGTGCGCACGACGCGCGTGAGCTGGCCGACGACGGGGATCGCGAGCGCGATCGCGGGCAGCGCCATGCGGGCGAGGTAGCCGCCGAGGTCCTCGGACGGGTCGGGCAGCGGCCCGCTCGCGGGGAGCCAGCCGGCCCCGAGGGTGACGACCTGGATGAGCAGCACGGCGAGCCAGAACGACGGCGTCGCGAGCGACGCGACGGACACCACGCGGATCGCCTTGTCCGGCCAGCGGTCGCGGTAGAGCGCCGCGAGGATGCCCATGACGAGCGCGAGCACGACGGCGATGACGAGGCCCATGAGCGTGAGCTGGAGCGTGATGGGCAGGGCGCGCGCGACCTCGTCGGCGACGGGCACCTGGCGCGCGCTGAACGTGCCGAGGTCGCCGTGCAGCAGACCGCCGAGGAACGCGACGTACCGGACGAGGAGCGGGTCGTTCAGGCCGTTGGCCTCGCGGTACGCCTCGCGCGCCTCGACGGACGCGCCCTCGCCGAGGGCCTGGATCGCCGGGTCGACCTGCGAGAACGACATCACGAGGAACACGAGGAACGTGATGCCGAGGATCATGATCGGCAGCTGCAGGAGGCGGCGTCCGACGAGTCGCAGCAGTGCGCTCACGGTCGGCCTCCCGGTGCGTCGGGGGTGCGGTGCATGGTCTGTCCGTTCTGGGTGCCGGGCGGGTACCGGGCCTCTCGCCCGAGGGGGCGGGCGAGAGGCCCGGTGGTCGGTCGGCGCCGAGGGCTACGAGCCCGCGGCTACTTGACGAGGCCGGCGTCGAGGAACGACAGGCCGGTGATCGGCAGGGGCGAGAATCCGGAGAGCGTGGTGCCGTCCCACGCGGTCGGGAGCTGACGGTGCAGCAGCGGGTAGAGCGGCACCTCGTCGGAGATCAGGTCGAACGCCTGGTCCCACAGCTCCTGCTGCTCGTCGCCGGACGTGCGCACGGCGGCGTCGAGGATCGTCTGGAGCTCGGCGAACTTCGGGTCGTCGTTCCAGCGGTAGCGCGACTGCGACCACACGTTGTCGCCGTACCACCAGCGCATGAGCAGGTCGGGGTCGTTGCCGAAGACCGACGGGTCGCCCGGTGCGACCATGACCTGGAGGTCGCCGTTGTCGACCTTGGTGTACTGGCCGCCGGACTGGCCGATGTCGAGCGTCGTGTCGACGCCGATCGCGTCGAGGTTCTCCTTGAGGAGCGGCGCGATGTCCGCGACCCAGCCGGTGTCGGTCGTCATGAGCGTGATGGACAGGTCGCTCACGCCGGCCTCGGCGAGGAGGTCCTTCGCCTTCTCCGGGTCGTAGGAGTAGACCGTCGACGCCTCGTGGTAGTTCGGGTGGCCCTGCGGGAGGAAGCTCGTCGCCGCCGCGCCGTTGCCGAGCAGCCCGTTGTCGATGATCTTGTCCATGTCGAGCGCGTAGAAGAACGCCTGGCGCACGCGGACGTCGTCGAACGGGGGCAGGTCCGTGTTGAACATCATGAAGAGCGTGCCGAACGACTGGACGGACTCGACGTCCACGGCGCCCTCGAGCGTGGGGACGTCGATGTAGGGGACGTCCTCGATCGCGCTGACGGTGCCCGAGCTCATCGCGGTGACGCGCGCCGCCGGGTCGGAGAGCAGGTTCCACACGAGGCCCGCGGCCAGCGCGGGGCGGGTGCCCGTGTAGTCGTCGAAGCGCTCGAACGTGATCTTGTCGTCCGGCGTGGCCTGGGTCATCTTGAACGGGCCGGTGCCGACGGGCAGCGCGTTGAACGCCTCGTAGTCGGCCTCGACGAGGGCCTTCGGCACGATCTTGACGACGGAGAGCCGCTCGGGCACGAGGCTGAAGGGGTACTTGAGGTTGATCGAGACCGTGTCGTCGTCGACGGGGGTGACGGACTCGAGGAAGTCGATGAAACCGGCGTAGAGCGACTCGTTCGCCGGGTCGAGCACGCGGTCGAAGCTGTAGACGACGTCGTCCACGGTGACGGGCGTGCCGTCGTGGAAGACCGCGCCCTCGCGGAGGTCCACCTCGTAGTGCGTGTCGTCGACCTGCGCGGGGAGCTCGGTGCCGAGGGCGGGGTAGACCTCGCGCGTCGCGGGGTCGAGCTCGGTGAGTCCCTCGAACACGTGCCAGTTGGCCGCTACTGTCACGGCACCGGTGGTGATCATCGGGTCGAAGCCACCGGAGAGGGAGTACGAGATGCCCGCCTCGATCACGGCGTCCGGGTCGATCTCGCCCTGGGCTGCGCTGCCCTCGGTCGGGTCGTCCTTCGCAGCACCGCCGCCGGAGCACGCCGCGAGGCCGAGCGCGAGCACGACGCCCGCGGCGACCGCAGCGACTCCCCTGCGGGGAGGTGAGCTGACGTGAAGCTTCATTGGTTCTCCTGACATGAGACCGACATCGTTCCGGAGAGAAGATGTCTGATGTCTGACGTTGTGTAGCATGACACTAGGACCAGAAACCGAAGGGGTCAAGATGGCGACACCACGGCGCAGGAGCTTCAGCACGCTCGACGCGTCCCGCGACGGCGGACCCGGCGCGACCGCTCCCCGGCGCACCACCACCGCCGACCGGATCAAGGACTTCATCCTCGGCGAGGGGCTGCGCCCCGGAGACCCGCTGCCCACCGAGGCGGAGCTGTGCGAGCACCTGGGCGTGTCCCGGTCGAGCGTGCGCGAGGCGATCCGCACCCTGTCGACCCTCGACATCGTCGAGGTGCGCCACGGGCACGGCACGTTCGTCGGCAACATGTCCCTGGACGCGCTCGTCGAGGCGCTCGTGTTCCGCGGCGTCCTCTCCCCCGGCGACGACCTGCGGGCGCTGCGTGACGTCGTCGAGATCCGCCAGGCGCTCGACCTCGCCATGGCGGACGTCATCGTCGCGAGCCTGGCCGGGACCTCGAACCCCGAGCTGCACGCGCTCGTGGACGAGATGGTCGCCGCCGCGGCCGAGGGCCTGAGCTTCCCCAAGCAGGACCGCGCGTTCCACACCGGCCTGCTCGCTCGCCTCGACAACTCGCTCGTCGGCCAGCTCGTCGCCGCGTTCTGGGACGTGCACACCGCGGTCGTCCCCAAGCTCGGCATCTCGGTCGCGGCCGACCTCGACCAGACCGCCCGCGCGCACGGCGCCATGCTCGTCGCCGCCGAGGCCGGCGACGTCGACGCGTTCCGCGCCGCCGTCGTCTCGCACTACGAGCCGATCGACCGGGCCCTCGGGGTGACCACCGCGTGAACCCCGCACTACGCCCTGACCCACCCAGCACCACGGCTCCCGTCCGCACGCCCGTCGGGATCGCCGTCGTCGGCATCGGCGCGTTCGCGCGCGAGCACCTCGTTGCGCTCGCCGCCCTGCCCGGCGCGGACGTGCGGTGGGTCGTCGGGCACGACCTCGCCCGCGCCCGGGCGCTGGCCGCGCTCGTGCCCGGCGCCCGCGCCACGACGTCCCTCGACGACGCGCTCGACGACGACGCGGTCCACGCGGTCGACGTCGTCACCGCGACGCCCGCCCACGCGCGCGACACGATCGCGGCCGGCGCGGCGGGCAAGCACGTGCAGGTCGAGAAGCCGGCTGCCCTGTCGCTCGACAGGCTCGACGCGATGGTCGCGGCGACGGAGGGCCGCGGCACGACGCTCGTCGTCGGGCAGACCGTGCGGTTCCAGCCGGCGGTGGCGGCGCTCGCCGCGGCCGCCCGGCGCGGCGAGATCGGCACCCCGCGTCTCGCGCACGTCTCGTGGTACACGGGCCACGCGTGGCCGGGCGGGTGGCGCGGCTGGCAGCTCGACCCCGAGCTCTCGGGCGGCCACCCCGTGCACAACGGCACGCACATCATGGACGTCGCGACGTGGCTGCTCGACGACGAGCCCGTCGAGGTCTTCGCACGCGGCTTCCGCACGTTCTCGCCCGAGATGGAGTCGCCCGACTCGTTCCACGTCCAGCTCCGGACCGCGTCCGGAGCGCTCGCGACGCTCGAGCTCTGCTACGCGCTGCGCCGTCGCGGCGAGCTCGTGCGGCGCCTCGTGCTCGTCGGCACCGAGGGCACGCTCGCCCACTCGACGATCGAGGAGGACGGCCTGCACTCCGACGCGACGACCGCCCCGCCGGTCTCCGTCGAGGGAGCGTTGGGCCTCCAGCTCGCGCACTGGCTCGACGTCGTGCGCGGCGAGGCGGCGCCGGTCGTCACGACGCCGCAGGTCCGCGCCGCGCTCGCGACGGCGCTCGCCGCGCAGCGTTCGCTCGTCTCCGGCCGTCGTGAGCGCGTCGCCGACGTGCCCGGGTACACGCCCGTGCCCGACGGCGGCACGCACCCCGGCGTGCCGGCCCGCCCCGCGGGGGTGGCCGCATGAGCGACGTCCTGCGCGTCGCGTTCGCGTCGGCCGTCCGCCACGCGGCCGACTACCTGCGGATCCTCGCGGCGGACGAGCGCGTCGAGCTCGTCGGCGTCGTCGAGGAGGCGTCGGCACCCGCCTGGGTGCGCGAGGACTCGCGCACCGTCGCCGAGCGCGCCGGCGTGCCGTACGCGGAGGTCGCCGACGTGGCCTCGGTCGCGGACGCCCTGGGATCCGCCGTCGACCTCGTCGTCGTGTGCGCCGAGCCGACGCGGCACGCGCGCCTCGCGGCGGGGCTGCTGGACGCGGGACTCGACGTGCTCGTCGACAAGCCCGTCGCGACGACGCTCGCCGACGCCGACCGCCTCGCCGCGGTGGCCGCGCGTACGGGCCGCACGTGCGCCGTCGTGAACCGCACGCACGCGCCCGCGCTGCGCCGCCTGCGCGCCTGGGTCGACGCCGGGCACGTGGGCCTGCCGCGCCACCTCGACCTCGAGTTCTTCGCCTCCGGCGCGCACCTCGCGACCTCGGTCGAGCGGCCCGCGCTCGTCGTGGACCGCGCGCTGTCGGGCGGCGGCGAGCTGCTCAACTTCCTCGGCTACTGCGCCGACGCGGCGCACCACCTCACCGGGCTCCGCACGGTCGAGGTGCACGCCTTCACCGGCTCGCTCTTCCTCGATCCCCACCGCGAGGCCGGGGTCGAGGACACGGCCGTCGTCACGCTCGGGCTCGAGCGCGGCGTGACCGCGACGGTCACCCTCGGGCGGGTCCCGTTCGCGCCCGGCGGGACGCCGACCACGTCGTCCGTGCGGCTGCTCGGGTCGCACGGCCACGCCGTCGCGGACGACGACGCACCGGCCGTCGCGCGGTTCGGCCCCGACGGGCGCACGACGATCGCCGCCGACGCCGGCCAGGTGGCCGCCGCGGCGTACCTGCGGCACGTGGTCGGCGCGGTCCTGGCGGGCGAGCAACCGGACTACGGCATCGAGGAGGCGCGCGCGACGCTCGCCGTGATCGACGCGGCGTACCGCTCGGTCGAGGTGGGCGACGTCGTCGCGGTGGAGCACCGGACGGTGCACGAGGAGGCAAGGGTCTGATGGAGGTCGTGATCGCTCCTGCGGAGCGGTTGGCGGTGCTGGCTGCGGACGCGGTCGAGAAGGTGGTGCGGTCGCGGCCGGAGGCGGTGCTGGGGTTGGCGACGGGCTCGTCGCCGTTGAAGGTGTACGACGAGCTGGCTCGGCGTCACCGTGAGGACGGGTTGTCGTTCGCGGGGGCCAAGGCGTTCATGCTCGACGAGTACGTGGGCCTGCCCGCGGAGCACCCCGAGCGGTACCGGAACGTGATCGAGACGGAGATCGCCTCGCGGGTGGACTTCGCCCCGGGCGCGGTCCAGGGCCCGGACGGCAACGCGGCGGACCTGGTCGCGGCGTGCGCGGCCTACGAGGAGGCGATCGCGGGGGCCGGGGGTGTGGACGTGCAGGTCCTGGGGATCGGCACGGACGGGCACATCGCGTTCAACGAGCCGGGATCGTCGCTGGCGTCGCGCACGCGGATCAAGACGTTGACGGCGCAGACGCGCGAGGACAACGCGCGGTTCTTCGGGGACGACGTGGACCAGGTGCCGCGGCACTGCCTGACGCAGGGGCTGGCCACGATCATGTCGGCGCGGCACCTGGTGCTGCTGGCCACGGGCAAGGGCAAGGCGGAGGCGGTGCACCAGCTCGTGGAGGGCCCGATCAGCGCGTTGTGGCCCGCGACGATCATGCAGATGCACCCGCACGCCACGGTGCTGGTCGACGACGCGGCGGCCTCGCGCCTGCAGCTCGGGGACTACTACCGCCAGACGTACGCGTCCAAGCCGGACTGGCAGGGCCTGTAGGCAGGCCTGTAGGCAGGCCTGTAGGCAGGCCTGTAGGCAGGGCCGGCGGCGCCCGAGAACGACCCCGCTCGCCGTCGCGCACGACCCTGCTGTCGCTTTCGCCCCGATAACGACAGCCGTGTCGTTCTCGGCGGCGACATTCACCCGGCATCGAACTGGACGCCCGTCCAGTTGGCTGTCTAGCGTGGGGGCCAGCCGGTGCCCGCGCGATCAGCCCCCTGCCAGCGCGGGCACCGGCGACCACGGCGGTGCCGCCTCACGCGTCCGACACGCCCGCGCCCTTGCTGCCCCGAACCGCCCGTCCGGCGGTGGCACGGTCGCGCCCTCAGGACGGTACCCGTCGCGCTCGACCGACCACGACCCGACGGGAACGACCATGAGCACCTCGACCGGACGCCGCACCCTGGTGCGGGTCACCACCGCAGCCGCCCTCGCCGCCTCCGCCGCGCTCCTCGCCGGCCCGGCCGCCCACGCCGCCGAGGACGACACCTACGTGCCGTCCCAGCCGTCGATGCGCCTCACGACGCTCGTCTCGGCGTGCGAGCAGGACGCCGCCTACCTCGACTACGCGATCGAGGTCGAGGGCACGGACCACGACACCGTGACGGTCACGTGGATCAACCCCGACGGCGAGAGCGTCGTCCGCTCGGGGCTGCCGCTCCAGGGTCGCCTGCTGTGGCCGGGCGCCGTCGTGGACGACCAGGGCAAGGGCGTCGACTGGCCGGGGTGGCGCCTCGAGGACGGCGAGTGGGTCGAGGGCGACGAGTACGACTGGGTGCGCCCGGCCGTCGACGTGAGCTTCGAGGTCAACCCGCACGCCCTGGTGACCACGGTCTACCCGCCGTCGTCGCCGGACTGCGCGACGAACCCTCCCGGGCACGACGACCCGGCCGGCGCCGTCCCCGTGTCGAACGAGGTGAGCGCGTCCGCGCAGGCCCCGAGCCTCGCAGAGACCGGTGCGACAGTCGGGCTGTACGCGGCCCTCGCCGCCGGGCTCGCCGCGGTGGGCGCCGCGATCGTGCTCCTGTCCCGTCGCGCGCGCCGGGGCTGATCCGCCTCCGCGCCACCGTTCCCGACGCCCGTCGGCCGCAGACCCCCTGCGGCCGGCGGGCGTCGCGCTGCCCCCACCCCTTGACCCCTCCATCCTTCCGGGCTACCTTCCTGACGTCAGACATCTGACGTCATCTGTTCAAGCGTCCTCGGCAGCGTCGCCGCGTTCCACGCCGTACCACCGCCGCGCCGAGCACCGACCGGAAGGAACGGCATGATCGGACACCTCCGCAGACCCGCGCGCCGCGCGCTGACCCTCGCCACCGCGCTCGCGCTCGGGGTGGGCGGCGCCGTCGTCCCCGTCACGACGGCGGCGGCCCACCACACCGCCCTCGCGCCCGACCACGACCTCGGCCCCGCGACCGGTGGCCCGGGCACCTACACCGAGCAGCAGCTCGCGACCAACGGCCAGGGCGGCTTCCCCAACTACCGGATCCCGGCGCTCACCGTGGCGCCCAACGGCGACGTCCTCGCGTCCTACGACGGCCGCCCCACCGCGGCCGACTCCCCCGGTCCGAACTCGATCCTCCAGCGCCGCTCCACCGACTCGGGCGCCACGTGGGGTCCGCAGGAGGTCGTCGCGGCCGGGAGGACCACCGCGCCGATCGAGGGCTACTCGGACCCGAGCTACGTCGTCGACCGAGAGACGGGGACCGTCCTCAACTTCCACGTGAAGTCGTACGACCAGGGCTTCGGCGGCTCCCAGCCCGGGGTCGACCCGACCGCGCGCAACGTCATCCACGCGAACGTGTCCGCCTCGACGGACGACGGGCGCACGTGGACGCACCGCACGATCACCGCGGACGTCACGGCCGACCTGGGCTGGCGGTCGCGCTTCGCCGCCTCGGGCCAGGGGATCCAGCTCCGCTACGGCGAGCACGCGGGGCGCCTGGTGCAGCAGTACACGATCATCAACGGCTCGGGGCAGTTCCAGGCCGTGTCCGTGTACTCCGACGACCACGGCGCGACCTGGCAGGTCGGGACGCCCGTCGGCACCGGCATGGACGAGAACAAGACCGTCGAGCTCTCGGACGGGCGCGTCATGCTCAACTCGCGCGACTCGGCGCGCTCGGGCTTCCGCAAGGTGGCCTACTCGACCGACGGCGGCGTCACGTACGGGCCGGTGACCCTGGACCGCGAGCTCCCCGACCCGACGAACAACGCCGCGATCGTGCGCGCGTACCCGAACGCGCCGCAGGACTCCGCCCAGGCCAAGGTGCTCCTCTTCTCGAACGCGGCGTCGCAGTCCGGCCGCGTCAACGGCACGGTCCGCGTCAGCTACGACGACGGCGAGACGTGGCCCGTCGCGCGCGTGTTCCAGCCGGGAGGCATGGCGTACTCGACGCTCGCGACGCTCCCCGACGGCACGGTCGGCCTGCTCTACGAGCCCGACGGCGGGAGCGGCGGCATCCGGTTCGCGAAGCTCGACCACGACTGGCTCCTGGCTGCGCCCAGCAGCACGCCGGGCGACATCGAGGTCACGCGTGCGAGCGTGACGAGCACGGCCCCCGCGGGCGGGTACGCCGTCGGCGACGTCGTCACGTACTCGTTCACCGTGACGAACCTGTCCGACGCCGTCACGACGGTCTCCCCGACCGGGGACCTCGAGCGGTTCGACCCGGCCCAGGGCGCGCCGAACTGCCGCTACCGGGACCTCGCCCCGCGCGCCGCGTACACGTGCACCTCCGCGCGGCACACGGTCACGCAGGCCGACCTCGACGCCGGGTTCTTCGCGCCGAGCACGACCTGGACCTCGACCTCCGGCGCGACCGTCACGACGGTCGAGCACGAGGGTCCCGGCGTCTACTTCGGGGCGCCCGGGAACGTCTCGGTGCAGGGCGCGCACGCGAACCCGCAGGAGACGTACGTCGTGGGCGACGTCCTGCGCTTCACCTACACGGTCCGCAACCTCTCGACGGCGGCGACCTCGGTGGTCCCGACCGGGAACCTCGCCGGCCTCGACCCCGCGAACGCGGCCCAGAACTGCCGCTACCGCACCCTGCCGGCCGAGGGGTCGTACACGTGCACGTTCGCGCACCACGTGGTGACCCAGGCCGACCTGGGCCGCGGGTCGTTCACGCCGGACACGACGTGGACCTCCACGTCGGGGTCGAGCGTGACCGTCGTCGAGCTCGACGGTCCGACGGTCGAGCTCGGCAGCGCGGTCTCCCTCGACGTGCAGGCGGCGAGCCGCTGCCTCGCGGGACGGGCGTACGTCGCCGTCACCGCGCGCAACACCGGTGACGCCCCGGCCGACGTCACGCTGCGCACGCCGTTCGGCGAGCGCACCGTCGCCGGCGTCGCGCCGGGCAGCTCGGCCTACCAGTCGTTCGCGGTCCGCACGGCGTCGGTCGACGCGGGGACCGCGAACGCCGCGGCCGGGTCCGGGTCGGTCGACGCGGGCTACGCAGCGTCGACCTGCGCCTGACCGGGCGACGCGCTCCCGGCCGAGCGACGCACCCCGACGTGCGTCACCCGGCCGGGAGCGCGTCGCTCCGCGCGGGCGCGTCGACCGTGCGCCGCGACAGCAGCGCCGCGACGAGGAAGCACACCGCCCCGACGAGCGTGCCGGCGTCGTCCCACCACGCGCTCACGTACGTGCCCGTGGCGGGCGAGACGTACGCCCCGACCGCGGACGCGCCGAACGCGACGGACCCGACCAGGTTGAGCCACGTGCCGTGCCACGTCCGGGCGTCCGTGTCCCACAGGTGCCCGCGGTCGCGCGTCGCGAGGATGGCGAACGCGGACGACACGAGGAACGCGACGGAGCCGTAGGCGTCGGGCCTCCAACCCACCCCGAGTCGGGTCGGGTCGGCGACCGCCGCGACGAGCGCCGCCGTCGTGCTCACGTTGAAGCACAGCGTCCCGACGAGCTGCACGGCCGCGGCCCACCAGTCCCACCGGTCGGCCGGGTGCGTGCCGGCACGCGGCGGCCGCCGCCCGCTGAGGCCGAGCTGCACGAACGCGGCGGCGGTGAAGAACACCGCGCCGACGACGAACGTGACGTTCGTGGCCACCGCGCCGACGGCGTCGGCGTACGGCGGGAGCGCCCCGACGAGGAAGCACAGCGACCCGACCGCGAACCCCCACGCCTCGCGCCGCAGACGACGCTCCCGCCGGTCCACGACCGTCAGTGGTGGAAGCCCGAGCGCCGACCCTCGGCGGGCATGGGGGACGTGAGCCCGTCGAGCCACTCCGTCTCGACCCGGATGTCCTCGAGGAGGTCGTCCGCGAGGTCGCGGCTCACGCCGTTGCGCACGACGATCCGCTGGACGGTGAGGTCCGCGAGGTCGTCGGGCATGGGGTAGGCCGGGACCAGCCAGCCCTTCATGCGCAGCCGGTCCGAGAGGTGGTACAGGTCCCAGTTCTCGGTGTGCCCGGGCTTGAGGCGCCACGCGAACACGGGGATGTCGGACCCGTCGTTCCACAGGTCGAACGCGCCGATGTCCTCGATCCCGTGCGCGAGGTACTTCGCGACGTCCTGGCACTCCTGCTGGATCGCGGTGTAGCCCTCCCGGCCCAGCCGCAGGAACTGGTAGTACTGCAGCAGCACCTGGGCGCCCGGCCGGGAGAAGTTGAGCGCGAGCGTCGGCATGTCCCCGCCGAGGTAGCTCACCCGGAAGACGAGCTCCTCCGGCAGGGCGTCGAGCGTGCGCCACACGACCCAGCCCACCCCGGGGTACACGAGCCCGTACTTGTGGCCCGACGTGCTGATCGAGTGCACGCGCTCCAGGCGGAAGTCCCACTCGATCTCCGGCTGGAGGAACGGCGCGATCATGGCGCCCGAGGCGCCGTCGACGTGGATCGGGACGTCGAGGCCCGTGCGCTCCTGGAGCGCGTCGAGCGCCGCGGCGATCTCCTGCACGGGCTCGTACATGCCCGTGTACGTCACGCCCATGATCGCGACGACGCCGATCGTGTTCTCGTCGACGTACTTCTCGAGGTCGGTGCCGTCGAGGCACGGGTGCTCCTCCGAGATGGGCACGTACCGCGCCTCGACCTCGAAGTAGTTGCAGAACTTCTCCCAGCACACCTGCACGGCCGAGCTCATGATGAGGTTCGGCCGGTCCGCCGGCTTGCCCGCGGCCCGACGCGCGAGCTGCCACCGCCGCTTGAGCGCGAGGCCCCCGAGCATGCACGCCTCGGACGACCCGATGGTCGACGTGCCGATGCACGCCTTCACGTCAGGCACGTTCCACAGCGACGCGAGGATGCGCCAGCAGTTCTCCTCGACCGCCGCGGTGCGCGGGTACTCGTCCTTGTCGACCATGTTCTTGTCGTAGACCTCGGCGTAGAGGCGGTCCGCCTCGTCGCCCATCCACGTCGCGACGAACGTCGCGAGGTTGAGGCGCGAGTTGCCGTCGAGCATCACCTCGTCGTGGACGACCTGGTAGGCGGACGTCGGCTCCATCTCCGCGTCCGGCATCGTGAAGCGTGGCGCGACCGCCCGCACGCCCGCTCGCGTGTAGGTCGGACGCAGGACGTGCTGCTCGTCGGTCATGCTGGTTCCTTCCGACACGCCGGAGGTCCGGCGCGGTCGACGGGTGGGTCCGCCGTCCCGGACGTCGTTCCCGGGACGGCGGACGGCGCGTCTCAGTCCGCGAGGATGCGGGCCTTCTGCGCCTCGAACTCGGCGGGGCTGAGCACCCCCTGGTCACGCAGGGCGGCGAGCTGCGTGAGCTGCGCGATGCGGGCGTCCATGTCGGGCGACGCCGCGGGCGCGGGCGCCGGGGGCGGCGAGTAGGTCGGCTGCGGGGCCGCGTACTGCTGCGGGGGCGCGGCGTACTGCGGCTCCGGCGCGCTCTCCTGAGCGGCCCAGCGACCCGCCTGACGGCGGGAGACACGGTTGGAGACCGCGGTCGCAGTTCCGGCGACGACGGCGGTGCGCGCGACACCGCGGATCAGTCCAGGCACGGGATCCTCCTTCAGGCGGCCGGATCAGGCGTCCGGCTCGGTGGCGTCCAGCGCCGCGATGAGCGCCTGGACCGGGATGCGCCCGCTCGCGACGAGCTGGGCGCCGTTGCGGCGCAGGGCGGTCGCGAAGGGCGCCGCCCAGACGTTCTCGTAGACCAGCACGACGGCCGTCATGCCGGGCTCGACGGCGCTCGCGGCCTCGTCGAGGTCGTCGTCGCCGAGCAGGCCCGACCTCGATCCCTCGAACACCGCGAGCTCGGTCGACCCGTCGTCGAGCTCCTCGAGCCCGATGCCGACGACGCTGCCGTCGTCCTCCCGGCGCACGACCACGAGGTCGAGCACCCGGATGATGCCGCGCTCCACGAGGTCGACGAGGTACGGGAAGGCCGCGTCCCCCGTCGCCCGGTCCGTCGGCAGCTCGATCACCAGGAAGTCGATCGGCCCGCTCTCCTCGAGGTCGCCGAGCCCGCCCCCGACCCCGTCGCTGAGTTCCTGCGTCATCGTCGCGTCCTCTCCGCCTCCGTCCCGCGCGGCGCGCGCGGGTCTGCCCTCAGGCTTGCCGTCGCCAGCGGTCGCGTCCTCACCCAGAACGAGTGAACTCGCGGCCGACGACGACACCCGGCGGCTACCGGTCCGCTCCGTCGGTCGCGGGCAGCAGGTACTCCACGTGCACGGCGTCGATGCGCCCGTCGAGCGCGAACGGCATGCGGTCGGCGTACGCGCGCGACACCGCGCCGCCGTACGCGCGCCCGACGTCGAGGCAGTCGTTCGCGGAGAAGAGCAGCGGCGCGCTCACGGGGACCGTGCCCGACCCCACGTCGTCGCCGTCGACCCGGAGGACGACCTCGAGCGGCCCGCCCGGCCGCGGCTCGACGTACGTCGTCACGACCTCCACCGTGTGGTCGCCGGCCGCGAGCGGCACGCTCGACCGAACCACGCTTCGCTGGATCAGGAACAGGTTGTACTCGTACGTGAGGACGCCGTCGAGCAGGAAGCACGTGAGCCCGCCGCCCGCTCCCCCGAGCTTGTAGAGCACGCCGTTCGCGGCGTCGGGGACGGACAGCCGGATCTCGACCCGGTTGGGGCGGTTGCCGAGTGCTGGGGCGCAGAACTCCGGCACGCGCACGGTGTCGCCCGACAGGTCCCACGCCGTGTACGGCGGGCTGATCCGGTCCTCGGGGTGCATCGCGACCACCCAGAGACCACCGCCCACGGGCAGGACGTCGTTGCGGGCCGCCTCGATCGCGAAGAGCTCCCTGAGCTCGGCCAGCTTCTCGGGGTGCTCGGCGGCGAGGTCGTGGGCCTGGCTCCAGTCCTCGTCGAGGTGGTACAGCTCCCACGGGTCGTGGTCCGGGGTCCAGGTCTGGATCCCCGGTGGCATCCCCTGCACCCACGGGAGCCGTGGACCGGTCGCCGAGGCCATCCAGCCGTCGGCGTAGATGGACCGGCTGCCCATGATCTCGAAGTACTGCGTCAGACGGCGGCCCTCGGCCCCGGCGTCGTCGATCGAGTAGGCGAAGCTCGTCCCGTCGATCGGGTCCTGCGGGATGCCGTTCACGGTCTCGGGGTGGGAGATGCCGACGATCTCGTAGATCGTCGGCACGAGGTCGACGACGTGGTGGAACTGGGTGCGCGGCACCCGTTCGGGTTCGATGCGCCCGGGCCAGCTCACGAACATCGGGTTCCGCGTGCCGCCGAGGTGGGACGCGAGCAGCTTCATGCCCTGGTACGGCGACGAGCCGGCCCAGGCCCACGCGGCGTGGTACTGGTTGTCCGTCGCCGGGGTGCCGAGCGCGTCGAGCCCGCCGAGCTCGTCGAGCGCGGCGATGTGCTGCTCGACCGTCGACGGGATGCCGTTCTGCGCGAGCAGCTCGCTGATCGTCCCGTTCTGCCCCTCGCCCGACGAGCCGTTGTCGCCCCAGATGTAGACGACGATCGTGTTGTCGGCGAAGCCGAGCCGCTCGACCTCGTCGAGCAGGCGCCCGGCCTGCACGTCCGCGTGCTCGCCGAAACCCGCGGCGACCTCCATGAGCCGCGCCTGGAACGCCTTCTGGTCGTCGGGGATCTCGTCCCACCCGGCGAGGCTCTCGGGCCGGGGCGTGAGCTCGGCGTCCTCCGGCACCCAGCCCGCGGCCTTCGCGCCCGCGAGCGCCCGCTCGCGGTAGACGTCCCAGCCGTCGTCGAACGCCCCGGCGTACTTGTCCGCCCACTCCTTCATGATGTGGTGCGGTCCGTGCAGGGCGCCGGTGGCCCAGTAGACGAAGAACGGCTTGTCCGGCGCGTTCGCCTTGTGGTCGCGCAGCCAGCGCATCGCGTCGTCGGCGATGTCCTCGCTGAGGTGGTACCCCTCCTCCGGGGTCTTCGGCGGGAGCGTCGGGGTCGTGTTGCGCACCAGGTGCGGCTCGTACTGCGACGCCTCGCCCGCGAGGAACCCGTAGAAGTACTCGAACCCGTACCCGGTGGGCCAGCGGTCGAACGGCCCCGACGCCGTCGTCTCCTCCGCCGGCGTGTTGTGCCACTTGCCCCACGCGCCGGTCGCGTACCCGTACTGGCGCAGCACCTCCGCGATCGTCGCGCTGCTCTTGGGGATGTGCCCCGAGTACCCGTCCCAGTCGTTCGCGAGCTCCGCGATCTGCCCGTTGCCGACCCGGTGGTGGTTGCGCCCGGTGAGCAGCGACGCGCGCGTCGGGGAGCACATCGCCGTGGTGTGGAACCGGTTGTAGCCGACGCCCTGCGCGCGCACCCGGTCGAGAGTGGGGGTCCGGACCGCGCCGCCCAGCGTCGTCGGGAGGGCGGGGCCGGCGTCGTCGATGAGGATCACGACGACGTTCGGTGCGTCCGGCGGCAGGTGCCGCTCCGGCGGACGCGGGGAGTACGTGGACTCCTGGATCGTCCTCCCGGCGACGCTCCCGGACCGGCGGGGTGGGAACGGCAGGGACCGCTCGGCGGGCAGCGGCGGTCCGACGACCGTCCGGCGTGGCTCGTCACTCATGTGCCTCTCCTGTCTGTCCAGGACCTCACGGACGGCGTGGGCGCGTCCTCGCCGACGACGCGTCGACCGTAGGTCCGCCGCGACGGGGAGGGCATCACGCAGATCGCGCGAACGACGGTGCGGTGCCCCCGGACCGCGGCGTCGCTCAGCTCCCGAGCAGACCGAGGGTCACGGCGCGCTCGACCGCGGCGCCGCGCGTCGTCGCGCCGAGCTTGCGGTAGATCGCACCGACCTGCGTGCTCACCGTGTTGCGGGAGACGAACAGCCGCCGCCCGATCTCCGCCATGGTGAGGTGAGTCTGCAGGTATGGCAGCAGCCGGAGCTCGGCCGGGGTGAGCGGCGGGGCACCGTGCGTCGCGGCGACCGTCTCGAGCCGGGCGCGGAAGGCGGCGACCTCGCCCGCGAGGAGCCCGACGCGCGGGCGGCGGCGCAGCACCTCCGCGGCCTCGGCGGCGAGGTGCGACGCCGTCGTGCGGTCGCCGAGGGCCAGGCACGCGTACCCGAGCTGGAGCCTCACGCGCAGCGCGAGGTACGGCATGACGTACGTGCACGGCACGCGGGCGCGCATCCCGCGGGCGACGAACCGCTCCGCCGCGGTGTGCTCGCCCCGGTGCGCGGCGACGCGGGCCCGGACGGCGAAGGCGATCGCGGTGGTCGAGTAGCCCTCCATGTGGTGGGCGTCGACCGTGTCGACCGCGGCGCGCGCGTGCCGCTCGGCGTCGTCCCACCGCCCGTCGTCGAGCGCGAGGATCCCCAGCTCCGCCTCGCTGAGCAGCACGGAGTCCGGGTTCCCCGCCTCGGTCCCGCAGGCCACGGCCTCGACGAACGCCTCGCGCGCCGCGTCCCGGTCACCCACCAGCAGGTGGGCCGAGCCCAGGAGGTGGAGCGCCTGGTCCCGCCAGGGGCTCCACGCGGGCTCGTGCTCGACGGCGTAGAGCGCGCACGCGAGCGACGCCTCCGGGCCGTCGACGCACATGGCGGCCCGGACCTGGCACCGGGCGGACTCGAGCGCGACGCGGTCCTCCTCGGGAAGGAGTGCGGCATCGAAGCCCTCCAGCACGGCCGCCCACCGTTCTGCCGTCGGGGACTCGCCGAGCAGCAGCGCACGCCACGCGGCGACGACGGTGAGCTCGGGGAATGCCTCGACGACGGCGTCGCCGAGGGTGTCCAGCCAGCGCGTCACGACGGCGACCCCGCCGTCCTGGTACGTCGACAGCGCGAGGCGCGCGACGAGGACGGCCGCCTCCTCGACGTCGCCCGCCGCGAGGAGGTGCTCGACCGCCCGGGCCTCGAGCCCTTCCTCGACGTGCCAGGCGGCGGCGCGACGGTGGAGCGGCGCGACGACGTCGGGCTCGACCCGGTGGAGCTCCGCGAGCAGGAACTCGCGGAACAGCGCGTGGTAGCGGAACCACCCGCGGTGGTGGTCGAGCGGGACGAGGAACAGGCTCGCGTCCTCCAGCTCGCGCAGCCGCTCCGCGGCGTCGGTGGTGCCGAGCAGGGCGTCGCACGTCGCCGCCGAGAGCTGGTCGAGGACGGCCGTGGCCCGCAGGAAGTGCTGGGTCGGCGCGGGGAGGAGGGCCATGCACTCGCGGTACAGGTAGTCGGCGACGAACCGGTCCGTGCCCGTGAGAGACGACGGGTCCTCGCCGTCGCGCACGAGCAGCGCGCAGAGGAAGACGCCCGTCGGCCAGCCCTCGCACCGCTCGACCACACGGTCCAGCCCCTCGCCCGGCTCGACCCCCGCCGCGCGGAAGATCTCTCGCGCGCCGGCCACGTCGACCCGCAGGTCGTCGGGACCGATCTCGACGAGGTCGCCCTCCACGCGCCGCCGAGCGTCGTGACCGGGCGCGCGGCGGCTCGCGACCACGACCTGCGACCCCGGCGGGACGCCGCCGAGCACGACCTCGAGCGCGTCCCGGCAGGCCGCCGAGCCCGCTTCGTGCAGGTCGTCGACGAACAGGACGAACGGTGTGCCGGTCCGCGCGAGCGCGGACGCGAGCAGCGGGGCCGAGCGGCCGAGCATCGCGGCGCCCGTGCCGCGCATCTCCGCCGCCACGGCGGCGACCTCGGGCGAGACGGGCGCGCACGCGAGCGCGAGGAGCGTGAGGAGGGCGCCGGGGTCGTCGTCGAGCCGGTCGAGGCTGGCCCACGCGACCGCGCGGTCCTCGACGCTCGCCCACTCGGCGAGCATCGTCGTCTTGCCGTAGCCCGGCGGGGCCGTCACCACGACGACCCGTGCGCCGTCGCGCCGGGCCCGGTCGACGAGCGCGCGCCGGGAGACCGCACCGCGGCGCGGCGCCGGCGGCTCGACCTTGCCCGCGAGCAGCGCCGTGCTCAGATCCGGTCGCGCGGTGACCGCCTGACGGCTCCCGTCGGACACGCGAGCAGCCTAGGAGCGGCCCCGGGGGCCCTCAACCGGAGCGGGGTAAATCACCCGGGACGCCGCGCGCCGTCCGACGACGCGCCGTCCTCCGCGGCCGCGTCGGCGTCGCCCCATCCCTCGACGGGCTCGAGACCCAGGGCGAGCGCGACCCGTGGCGCGGCGGCCACGACCGTCGGCAGCCCGACGACCGGCACGACCGCCGCGAGGACCCCCACCACCTCCGCCGCGTCGACCCCGGCCTCGACCGCCCCGTCGATCTCGGCCCCGTACGTGGGGACCGACGCACCGACGGCGACGGCGGCCGCGATCCGCACCAGAGCCCGGTCGCGCCCGGTGAGCGCGTCGTCCCCCAGCCCGGCGCCGTCGGCGACGCGCTCGTCGTTGATCGTGAGCCGCCGGAGCACCTCCGCATGGTCCACGCCGACCACCCACCCTTCCGACGCGGGCCCGGCCGGGGCCGGCCGCCCCGAGCCCGTCCCCTGCCCGATCGCCCCTCCCCGCCAGCATGACGACGGCACGGCGCGCGGTCGTCACGCAGAACGCATGACGACCACGACGGGGCTGGCCGGCGCTCGTCCGGGTGCCGCGCAGCCCCAGCACGAACGGCGCGGCACCCCGATGGACCCTCAGGCCGGTCGGACGGCTTCCGACAGGCCGGTGAGGACGTCCCCGCCGGTGACGTGCTGACCTGGCGCGCGGGCCAGGAGGATCTCGGTGAGCGCGGACTCGAGCGCGCGCGGAAGTCCGAGCGCGTGCAGGTGCGACACGCGCACCGACAGGGGCCGGTCCGCCGTGAGCACCCGTTGGGCGCGCTCCTTGTCGTCGTAGGGGACTCGCGCACGGTCGAGCGCGGCGAGCACGCGGGCGTCGACGTCGTTGTCCGCGAGGCGCGGGTCGGGACCGAGGTCGACGAGGAGGCGGGACGCCGGTGCGACCGCCTCGACCGTGACGTGCAGCCCGCGGTCGTCGCGCTCGACGAGCGCGTCCGCCCGAGCGCCGTCGACCGTCACGACCGGTTCGTCGCCGTCGGCCGCGAGCGCCGGGAACGTCAGGGTCCAGCGCCGCCGGGCGGGCACGACGCACCGGTCTCCCTCGACCGGGCCGACGACGGCCCGTCCGCTCGCCTGGTCGAACGTGAGCGGAGTACGCGCCTCCGCGGGCGAGGGCGACCCGTCCGCCGTGGCCCACGCTCCGACGTCGGCTCCCAACGGGAGGCCCTCCGCGTCCTCGACGAGGTCGAGCGCGCCGTCGGCGCCGACGACCACGAGCACCTCGACGTGCTCCGGGTGGGTGACGCCGTTGCCCGGGACCGTCGCGCCGTCGAGCGGCACGACCGCGCCGGACCTCGCGAGGACGGGGATGCTCGACAGGTCGCGGTGCAGCCAGGTCTCGCGGCCGCCGTCGTAGACGAGCCCGGCGAGCAGGTCGACCCACATCCCCTCGGGCAGCCATGCGCGGACTGCGGCGACCCCGGCCGCGCCCTCCGCCGGCGCGGTGATCGGCGCGACGACGAGCTCGGACCCGAAGAGGTACTGGTTGCGCGCCGCGTAGGCCTCGGGAGCCTCGGGCCACTCGTGGTAGAGCGGCTGGACGAGCGGCACGCCCTCGCGCGCGGCCCGGACGTTCATCGTGTGGAGGTAGGGCAGCAGGCGGTGGCGCAGGCGCAGGGCCGCGACCTGCGCGTCGCGGGCCTCGGGACCGAACGTCCACGGCTCCTTGCGCGTGAACGGGTTCCCCGCCGAGTGCAGGCGCAGGATCGGCGAGAAGACGCCGAGCTGCACCCACCGCGTCGCGAGCTCGTCGTCCTTGGTGCCGTGCATGTGACCGCCCACGTCGTGGCTCCACCACCCGTAGCCGACGTTGCTCGCGGTCGCGGTGAAGTACGGCTGGAAGTCGAGCGACTCCCACGAGATCACGGAGTCCCCGGAGAACCCGACCGGGTAGCGGTGGCTGCCCGGCCCGGCGTACCGGGAGAAGGTCAGGGCCCGCGTCGCGCGGCCCGCGGCGGCGCGCGACGCCGCGCCCGCGTTGTCGAGGTAGTGCACGTGGTTGAGCATCCACAGCGGGTCGACCCCGGGCACGCGCGAGACCCCGCCCTGCTGCCAGTCGACCCACCAGAAGTCGACGCCGTCGCGCTCGAGCCCGCGGTGCAGCACCTCGGCGTACGCACGCAGGAAGTCGCGGTCCGTGACGTCGAACGCGATCGGCTCGCCGCTCTCCGGGTCGCGACCGAGCGCGGCGGCCATCGCCGGGTAGGCGTCCTCGAACGCGCGGACCCCGTCCGCGGGGTGCACGTTGAGCGTGACGCGCAGGCCGTCGTCGTGCAGGGACCGCAGGAACGCCACCGGGTCGGGGAACAGGTCGCGGTTCCACGAGTACCCGGTCCAGCCGCTCCCGTGCCGGGGGTCGACGTCGGTCACGTGCCAGTCCATGTCCAGCACCGCGACCGACAGCGGGACGCCCTCGCGACGGAAGCGCCGCGCGAGCTCGGCGTACGAGTCGGCCGAGTACCGGTGGAAGCGGCTCCACCACGTGCCGAGCGCGTACCGGGGCAGCACCGGCTGCGGCCCGGACAGCGCGTAGAGCGCCCGCAGCGCGGCCCGGTAGTCGTGCCCGTACGCGAAGACGTACAGGTCCTGGCGCGACCCGTCGCGCGGGGCGACCCAGCCGTCGTCGTCCAGGACGAGGCCGGCCGAGTCGTCGATCACGGCCCAGCCGTCGCGCGAGACCACCCCGGGGCCCAGCGGGACCGGACCGTCCGCCTCGTCGAGCGTGCGCGCCGTCCCGCCGAGGTTGCCCGGTCCGTTCCCGACGGCGTCCGGCTCCAGGGCGACGGCCGTCGCCGGGACTCCCGGCCCGCGCTGCCCGTACCGCCACACCCCGTGGTAGGCCGAGTGCGCGCCGAGCACCTCGACGCTCAGCCCGCTCGCGCTGAACGGCCTCCCGTCGTACCGCAGGCGCAGGCGGTCCGTGACGACCTCGACCCCGTCCGCGGACCCGGTGGCGGCCCAGGTGCCGGACCACGTGCCGGACCGGGTCACCCGGAAGTCCGGCACCGGCAGGTCGCGGTGGAGCGCGAACGCCGACGCGCGGTCCTCGAACACGCCGTCCTCCGCGCGCTCGAGCCGCACGAGCCCGTCGGCGAGCACCGTGATCCGGTACCCGTCGCCCCGGATCGTCGCCTCCGGGTGGGCGACGGGGCTGGTCGGGATACGGGGCGGGAAGGTCATGTGCGGCGGTCCTTCAGGTGCGGCGGATGGTGGCACGGACGTCGGAGCGGTCCCGACGGGCGTGCCGAACCCGGGGTCATGGGCCGGCACGGTGCCGAACCCGGGGATACGGGTGGGTTCGGCGCCCGAGGGCGCGGCAACCCCGGGTTCGGCGAGCGGCGCGAGAGCCGCGGAGCGGGGCGGTCAGCCCTGGGCGGCGTCGAGGAGCGCCTGGGCTTCCTCCTGCACCTGGGCGACGAGCGCGTCGATGTCCGCGTCCTCGTCGGTGAGCACGGCCTGGACGACCGGGTCGAGCAGCGCGTAGATCTCCTGCGTCGAGCGCGCGGGCTCGGGGACGACCGGCTGGTCGAAGATGTTCTCGGTGTACGAGCTCATCTGGTCCACGGGCACGTTGACGTACTCCGCGGTCCAGGCGCGCGACTCGA
Organism: Cellulosimicrobium sp. E-16; assembly: GCF_049913115.1. Classification (NCBI taxonomy): domain Bacteria; kingdom Bacillati; phylum Actinomycetota; class Actinomycetes; order Micrococcales; family Promicromonosporaceae; genus Cellulosimicrobium; species Cellulosimicrobium sp. E-16. The sequence continues at coordinate 152,172 of NZ_CP183974.1, read as the reverse complement.
GGTAGGTCTGCTCGTCGAAGACCGGGAGCTCCGGGGCGCCGACCGGCTGGTCGTTCGCGACGGCGGTCTCCGCGTCGAGCTTCGCCGCCGCCTCGTCCGTGAGCTTCTCCATGTAGTAGAAGTCGATCCACTCGACGCCGGCCGCCTGCTCCTCGGGCGAGGCCTTCGCGCTCACCGCGGCGAGCGTGCCGCCGCCGAGGACGCCGCCGTCGCCGACCAGAGGGATGACCGTGAGCCCGTAGTCGTCCGGGTTCATCGCGTTCTGCGTGAAGAGGTTGCCGTAGTTGCCGCCTCCCGAGACGTACATCCCGATCTGGCCCGCGGCGAAGTCCTGGTTGATGCTGCCCCAGTCGTAGAGGAAGTTCGCGCCCATCGAGTCGTCCTCCCACCGCAGCGCGTGCAGGTACTCGAGCACCTCGGTGAGCTCCGGCGTGTCGATCGTCGACGTCGCGGTCTCGCCGTCGAACTCCTGGACCGAGCCGCCGAACGCGTTGGTGAGCGTCGTGAGGATCCAGCCTCCGGTGTTGCCCGACGTCATGGTCGCGTAGCCCGCGACGCCGGTGGCGTCCGCGATGGTCTTCGCGTCCTCGCGGACCTCCTCCCACGTGGTCGGCGGGTCGTCGGGGTCGAGCCCGGCCTGCTCGAACAGCGTGCGGTTGTAGTGCAGGCCCTGGCTGTAGGCGGCGATGGGCACGGCCCACATCGAGCCGTCGGCGGCCTGACCGGCCTGCGCGACGTTCGGGTTGAAGTCCTCCGCGTACGGGAGCTCGGCGACGAGGTCGCTGATGTCGGCGAGCTGTTCGCGCTCGATGAGGCCGCGGCCGTCGGTGAACGGGATGGTGAAGACGTCGGGGAGCGTGCCGCCGGCGAGCTCCGTCGCGAACGTCGTGCCCTCCCACGTGTACTCGCGCGCCGTGACGGTGATGTCCGGGTGCTCGTCCTCGAACTGGGCGACGCGCTCGTCGAACTTGGCGCGTGCCGCCTCGTCGAGGCCGGCGTCGATCGACACCTCGATCTCGACCGCCCCGCCGCTCGTGGCGTCGCCGCCCTCCGCCTGCTCGCCGGAGCTGCACGCGGTCAGGGTGAGGACAAGGGCGCCGGTGAGCGCGACCGCGCCCGCCGTGGTTGCTGACTTCATCGTCTCTCCTCGCTGAGGACTCCGGGCCATGATGCCCGCGTCTGCTGGGTGTCGGGACCGCGCTGCCCCTCGGTTCCGCCGGATCGTCCCGTCGGCTGCCGTCCCCACCGTGAGCAGTGCAGGTTTAGCGCTATACGTTTAACGCTAAACGCGTCTAGGATCGTGCGTCAAGCAGCAGAAGGGTCACGAGTTGGTCACGACGGCCGGTCGTGGTCGCGACTACCGTCGACCCCGGGCCGGACCAGGGCCCTCACCCGACCGAAGGAGCCGCGCCGAGGATGGCCCGCGTCACGCTCAAGGACATCGCCCGCGAGGCGGGCGTGTCCGTCATGACCGTCTCCAACGTGGTGAACGGCAACCTCGGCCGCGTCTCCCCTGCCACCGCGCGCGAGGTCGAGCGCATCGTCGCCGCGCGGGGGTACGTGCCGAACGGCCCGGCGCAGAGCCTCGCCGCGCGCCGCACCCGCCTCGTCGGGCTCCTGCTGCCCGACCGCGCCGACGGCGGCAGCCTGCTCGGCAGCCCGCACGACGTCGCCGTCGCCGGAGCCGTCGAGGCGCGCCTGCGCGAGCGCGACCACCACCTCATGCTGCGCGGGGTCACGCACCACCGCGACGTGCTCGACTCCGTGCAGCGCTGGAACCTCGACGGGATCGTCGTCATGGGGTTCACCGACGACGAGCTCGCGGCGCTCGACCTGCCGCGGGGCGTGCCCGCCGTCGTCGTCGACACCTACGTGGACGCGCCCGGCGCCGCGACCGTGCGCGCCGACGACTTCGAGGGCGGCCGCCTCGCGGGCGAGCACCTGCGCGCCCTGGGTCACCGCGAGGTCGTGCTGTGCGGGCCCGTGGGCACCACCAGCCAGGTCGTCCGCGAGCGCCTCGCGGGCTTCCGCGTGGGGCTCGGGCTCGATCCGGCCGACGCGGCGGAACCGGACGCGACCGACCGTCGCACCCCGGCGGCCGGAGCGGCGCTGGACGTGGTCCCGGGCGAGGCGCAGGACGGCGTCGTGCTGCACGTCGTGCCGGCGAACACGACGTACGACGACGGCCTCGACGCCGCCGCACGCGTCGCGGCCGAGCATCCCGGCGCGACGGCGGTGTTCGCCACGGCGGACGTCCTCGCCGCGGGGATCTCGCGCGGGCTGGCGCAGGCCGGGGTCCGTGTGCCGGACGCGGTGTCGGTCGTCGGGTTCGACGACGCCGAGATCGCGCGGTACGTCGACCCGCCGCTCACGACGGTCGCGCAGGACACCGCGCGCAAGGGACGCACGGCGGCCGACCTGCTCCTCGACGCGCTGGACGACGGCGCGTCGCGACCCAGACGCTCGGAGCCCGAGCCGAGCGGCGAGGGGCCGACCGGCGTCACGCGCATCGACGTCGCGCTGGTCGAGCGACGGTCGACCGCAGCCGCACCGTAGCCCCGGTCGTCGCCCCGGTTGCCGGCTCCCGGCATCGGGGTCACGGTCGAGGGGACGTACCCGTCGGGAGGACCCCATGGCCGCCGTGACCGCACCGCTCGTCAAGACCCTCGACGTCCCCGCCCCGCCGGAGCACGCGTTCGCCGTCTTCGTCGACGAGCTCGCGACGTGGTGGCCGCTCGGCGCGTTCTCCGTGGGCGGCGAGACCTCGACCGCCGCGTTCGAGCGCGACGCGGACGGCCGGGCCGCGCGACTCGTCGAGACGCTCGCCGACGGCACGTCCGCCGACTGGGGCCGCGTCACGCGCTGGGACCCTCCGCACGCCGTCGCCTTCACCTGGCACCCCGGGGAGCGCGCCGACGCCGCGACGGACGTCGAGGTGACGTTCTCACCCGCCGGGGAGGGGACCGACGTCGTGCTCACGCACTCCGGCTGGTCCGCCCGGCACGACGGCGCCGGGGCCCGTGCGCGGTACGACGACGGCTGGGACCTGGTCCTCGCTCCGTTCGCCGAGCGTGCGGGCGCGTCGCGCTGACCGGCCCCGGCTTGCGGGCGGAGCTGACCGCCCCGAGCGTGGTGAGGGTCCGGGACGGGCCGCGAGGCCGGTCCGCCGACGCGAGCGTCGTGCGCCGAGGCGACGCCCACCGAGGAGGCCGCCATGACCGAGAGCAGCAGGGGACGACGCGCGTCCGAGACCGCGGCGGACGCCGAGGCCAGGCCTGCCCCTGACGCCGAGCGCAAGCCCGACTCCCCCACCGACCTGCACAAGCCGTCGTGGGGGTTCGCGCTCAAGGGTGCGGTGCGCGAGTTCATGGACGACCAGTGCACCGACCTCGCCGCGGCCCTCACGTACTACGCCGTGCTCGCCTCCGCGCCCGCGCTCCTGGCGCTCGTCTCCCTGCTGGGCCTCGTGGGCGACGGGGAGAAGGCCGTCGACTCGGTGCTCACGAGCGTCGAGGGCGTCGTCCCACAGACGACGCTGGACATGATCGAGCCGCTCGTCGAGCAGGCCGCGAACACCGACAAGGCCGGGTTCGCGCTCGTCATCGGTGTCGTGCTGGCGCTGTGGTCCGCGTCGGGGTACGTCGGCGCGTTCGCGCGGTCGATGAACCGCATCTATGAGGTCGAGGAGGGGCGCCCCATCTGGAAGCTGCGCCCCGTGATGCTCGGCGTCACGGTGATCACCGTGATCCTCGCGGGCCTGGTCGTCGCGAGCCTCGTGCTCTCCGGACCGATCGCGCGCCAGGTGGGCGAGCTCGTCGGCCTCGGCGACACCGCGATCGCCGTCTGGCAGGTCGCGAAGTGGCCCGTCGCGCTCCTGCTCGTGGTGATCCTCGTCGCGCTGCTCTACCACCTCACGCCCAACGTCAAGCAACCGAGGTTCCGCTGGATCAGCCCGGGTGCGATCCTCGCGATCCTCGTCTGGATCCTCGCGTCGGCGGCCTTCGGGCTGTACCTCGGCAGCGGGTTCAGCAGCTACGGCGCGACCTACGGCACGCTCGCCGGCGTCATCGTCTTCCTGCTGTGGCTCTGGCTCACGAACCTCGCGCTGCTGCTCGGGGCGGAGCTCGACGCCGAGGTCGAGCGCAGCCGGGAGCTCCAGGGCGGGCTCGAGGCCGAGGAGCGCCTCCAGCTCCCGCCGCGGGACACGCGCGCGAGCGACAAGAAGGCGGCCAAGCGCGAGGAGGCCGTCGAGCAGGCGCGCGCGCTGCGCCAGAGCGGCGGGCGCTCCGCCGACGCCGACACCCGGGACGACGGCCCCGGCCGGGACACCGAGCGTGGGTCCGGCCGACCCGACGGCGAGCACGGCGACGCCGGCCACCGCGAGGCGTAGGCAGGGCTACCGGGCAGGCGCGGGGTCCGGGATCTCGTCGGGCCGGTAGCGCGGCAGGCGGCTCGCGGGGAGGATCGCCGTGGCGCTGACCCCGGCGAGGATGAGGAGCCCGATCCGCAGCGTGCCGAGGCGCGCCTCCTCGTTGAGCGCGACGGCCGCGTCCACCTGGGCGGGCGTGGCGTCGGTGCCCGCGAGGACCGTGCGCAGGTCGTCGTTGCTCACGAAGTTGACGGTGTCCAGGTCGACCTGGGCGACGAGCGACGGCGGCAGCGCGGGGTGCTCGACGACGGCGCGCCCGACGCTGAACGACAGGATCGTCACGAGCAGCGCGCCCGCGAGCGCGGTGCCGACCGCCGACGCGAGGTTCTGCGTCGTGCCGCGGATCGAGCCGACGTCGCCCGCGAGGGTCTTGGGCGCCGCGGTGACCAGCACGTTGAACACCAGCGTCACCAGGGCGCCCTGGCCGATCCCGAAGACGACGAGACCGAGGATCGTGGGCAGCGTCTCCCAGTTGTTGGTGACGACGAGCGACAGCCAGAGCAGCGCGACGGTGGTCAGCGTGAAGCCGAAGACCCCGATCGTGCGCGGCGGGTAGCGCCGGTAGAAGCGCACGACGAGCGTCGCGGTGACGAACACGGTGAGGTTGAACGGCATCATCGCGAGCGCCGTGTCGAACGGGGTGCGGCCCTGCACGATCTGGATGTAGAGCGGGACGGTGAAGTTCAGCGCCGCCTCGAGCGCGACCACGACGAACATCGCGTACACCGCCGCCCGCTCGCTCGGGCGCGCGAGGACGGACAGGTCGACGAGCGGCACCTTGCCGGCGGCGGTCCGGCGCCGCGTCCACCAGAAGAACGTCTGCCCGAGCACGACGCCGAGCAGCACGAGCAGGGGCGCGGGCGAGACCCCGACGAGGTCGAACGGCGCCCCCGGCGACGCGAAGAACAGGCCCCAGGCGTTGAGGTTGTTGAAGCCGAGGGTGAGCGCGACGACCGCCGCGCCGATGAGGACCGCTGCCACGAGGTCGATCCGGATGCCGGGGTCGCCGGCGTCGGAGCGCAGCCGGAAGCTGAGGACGAAGACGGCGACGGCGAGCGCCAGGACGATCGCGAAGGTGGGCCGCCAGCCGATGAGCGTCCCGAGCGCGCCGCCGATGAAGAACGCGCTCATGCCCGAGACCGCGCGGGCCGAGCCCAGCGAGCCGATCGCCGTCGCCTGCTGGGGTCCGCGGTAGTTCTCCGCGATGAGGGCGACGAGCGCGGGGACGATGATCGCGGCCGAGGCACCGGCGACGGCCTGGCCCGTGATGGCCCACGCGACGGTCGGCGAGAGGATCATGAGCAGCGCCGACCCGGCGAACGTCGCGACGACGACGCGGAAGATCGACACCCAGCCGATCCGCTGCCCGAGCTTCGCCCCGGTCATGACGAGCGCGGCGACGGCGAGGCCGTAGACGACGATCGTCGTGCTCGCGACCGTCGGCGGGACGCCGAAGTCCTCCACCATGCCGCCCAGCGACACCGGCAGGGCGGCGACGTTGAAGGACATGAGGACCTGCGCGAGGAACAGGCCGACCATCGGCACCCACGACCGGCGGTCCTCGGTCGCCGGTACGGCGGTGGCATCGACGGCGTCTCGGGTGCTCACGAGGCCGGGTCCCTTCTCTCGGTCGGGCGGGTGGGCGTCACGGGGACCTGGGCGGACGACGCGAACAGGTTGAGGCCGAGGGTCCGCGAGAGGTACGCGGTCGCGCGCTGCCCGCGCACGCTGTTACCGGCCGGGTCGAGGGGCGGGGAGTACGTGCCGATCGCCCCCTTGCCGGGCGCGACGGCCACGATCCCTCCTGCCACGCCGGACTTGGCAGGAAGGCCGATCTCGAACAACCACTCCCCCGAGCGCTCGTACATCCCGGTCGAGGCGAGCACCGCGAGCGTGTCCCGGCACACCTGCGCCGAGACGACACGCTCGCCCGTGACCGGGTTGACCCCGCCGTCCGCGAGCGTCGCCCCCATGACCGCGAGGTCGCGCGCGCTCACGCGCAGCGCGCACTGCCGGGTGTAGACGTCGACGACCTCGAGCGGGTCCACCTCGATGCGCCCGTAGCTCTCCAGGAGCCGCGCGATCGCCTTGTTGCGCATGTTCGTCGCGGACTCCGAGCGGTACACCTCGCCGTCGAGCTCGAGCGACCGACCGGCGAACCGTGACAGCCCGGTGCGCACGTTCTCCCACTGCTCGGCGAAGGACGCGCCGGGCACGAGGGCGGTCGTGGCGAGCGCGCCCGCGTTGACCATGGGGTTGCGCGGGTGCCCGTCGTGGAGCTCGACCGCCATCACGGAGTTGAAGGGGAGGCCCGTGCTGTCCACACCGACCCGTTCGAGCACGCCCTCGTGCCCGTAGGCCTCGCACACGAGCGCATAGACGAACGCCTTGGAGATCGACTGGACGGAGAACTCGACGTCGGCGTCGCCCACGGCGTGGACCGCGCCGCCCGACTCGGCGACGCACACGCCGAACAGCGACCGGTCGGCCTCCGCGAGGACGGGGATGTAGTCGGCGACCGCGCCGTCGTCGTTCCCGCGGTAGCGCTCGTGCGCCGCGCGGACGTGCTCCTCGACGCGGTCCCAGCCCGGGAGCGACCCGGTCGCGACCTCCTGCTCGACGCCGTCGACGTCCAGACCCATCCCGTCCCCTCCGTCCGGATCGTCCGAGACGACCACGCGCGATGCTGCCACGTCCCCCCGCGGGGCGCAGGACGAGGCGGACGCAGGCGGACCGTGTCCGCGCGGCGCCGGTGCGGGTCCAACCGTCCGTCCCGGACCGCGGCCCGGGGCGCGGGTGGCGGGTGGCGGCCGGTCGCGCGAGCCCGCCCGTGCCTCAGGCGCTCGTGCGGCGGACGACGACGGACGGGAACGTGCGCTCGTCGTCGCGCCGACGGCGGTCGAGCAGTGCGGCCGTCGCCGCAGCCGCGATCCGCTCCACGGGGTGGGTCGCGGTGGTCAGGCCGGGACCGGCCTGCTCCGCGAAGGGCTGGTCGTCGAACCCGGTGACGGCGACGTCGTCGGGCACGCGGACGCCGTCCTCCGCGAGGGCCCGCATCGCTCCGACGGCGAGCGTGTCGCTCATCGCGACGAGCGCGTCCACGCCGGGCCAGCGCCGGCGCGCCTCGCGGGCCGCCTCCGCGCCCGCGAGGGCCGTGAGGTCGGCGGCCACGACGCGGCGCGGGACGCCGGCGGCGCGCACGACCGCGTCGTACGCCTCGACGGCCCGCTGCGCGCCGGGGAGCCAGCCCGGCCCGGTGAGCATGACGACGTCGCGCCGCCCGTCGGCGAGCACGTGCTCGACGAGGGCGGCGATCCCGGCCGCGGCGTCGACGTCGTACGAGGGCACGCGGCCGTCGGCGGGACCGATCGCCGCGACGCGGGAGAGCAGCGTGCGCGGGACGCTCGCGAGCACCTCGGCCGAGTAGTCGACGAGGAGCACGCCGCCCACGCCCGGGTCGCGCGCGAGCCGGGCCAGCTCGTCGCGCGGGTCGCGCCCGAGCCAGCGCAGCGCCACGCCGACGCCCTGGGTGTCGGCCGCGCGGCTGGCCGCCGCGACGACGCGCGCGACGTAGGGGTCGCCCAGCAGTTCGGCCGACGGCGACCCCACCGCGACCACGACGCGCTCGCCGCGCCCGCTCGCGAGCGACCGCGCCCCGGGGTGCGGCACGTACCCGAGCTCCTCGACGGCGGCGAGGACGGCGCGGCGCGCCGCGTCGGACACGGGACCCGTGCCCCGCACGACGCGCGAGGCCGTGGACCGCGAGACGCGGGCCGCCGCGGCGACGTCGTCGAGCGTGGTGGGCGGCATGGCGATCTCCTGGGCGAGTCCTGTCGGCGGTGACGGGCGGCGCCCGGAGCACCACGCTAACCCGCGGAGGGCGGATCGTGGAAGCGTTCCCACACCCGTGTCGACGCGCGGGTCGTCGCCGAACCCGGGATCGCTCCTCAGGACCGCCGCACGGTGGGGACCGAGCCCGGGTTCGTCGCGCGTCCTCGGCGGGCCGCTAGCCGCAGAGCCACTACGGCGAGGCCCGCGCCGAGCAGCGCGCCGATCGAGTTGGAGAGCCAGTCGTTCGTGTCGCACGACCGACCGAGCGCCGGGGCCAGCGCCTGGACCACCTCGATGAGCGCGGAGGCGGCGATTCCGCCGAGGAGCGCGACGAGCGGCCTGCCCAGCGCGACCGCGGCGAGCAGCACCGGCGGCACGAACAGCACGACGTTCGCCAGAAGCTCGACGCGTCCCGGCGTCGGCAGCGACCAGCTCACGGTGCAGACGGCGAAGAGCTCGCGGTCGACGGGCACGAGCGTCAGCAGGAGCACGGGCAGCAGGGAGACGCCGAACAGCACCCACGCGAGCGGGCGGCGGCCGGCCAGCCACGCGCCCACGAGGGGGCCCGCGACGACGAGGACGAGGAGGGCGAGCGGCGACAGCCAGGGGTGCGCGACGAGGAGCGTGGAGATCATGGGGGCGCCAGTCTCGCAGGTCGAGGGGTTCGGGTGACGCGTGTCGGCGGGTGACGGTAGACCTGTGCCCATGACGACGACGCCGTCCCCCGAGCCCCTCGCGCCCGACGCCGCTGCCTCCCTCGAGGAATGGTGGATCTGCCGCACGTGCGCGGTCGAGCACGCCGAACGACCCGGCGTGTGCGCCATCTGCGCCGACGAGCGCCAGTGGGTCCCCGCGAGCGGGCAGGCGTGGACCACGCTCGCCGAGCTCGCCGCGGCAGGCGAGCGCCTCGTGCTGGAAGAGCTCGAGCCCGACCTGTTCGGCCTGACGAGCGAGCCGAGCGTCGGCATCGGGCAGCAGGCCAAGATCGTGCGCACCCCCGCGGGCAACCTGCTCTGGGACCCGCCCGGCTACGTCGACGACGACGCCGTCGCCCGGGTGCGCGCGCTCGGCCCGGTCGTCGCGATCGCGGCGAGCCACCCGCACATGTTCGGCGTCCAGGTCGCGTGGAGCCGCGCTCTCGGTGGCGTACCCGTGCTCGTCGCCGAGGCCGACGCGCACTGGGTCGCGCGCCCCGACCCGGTCATCGAGACCTGGACCGGCGAGCGCGAGGTGCTGCCCGGCGTCGTCCTGTCACAGCCGGGCGGCCACTTCCCCGGCAGCGCCGTCGTGCACTGGGCGGCCGGCGCCGAGGGCCGGGGGGTGCTGCTGTCCGGCGACACGATCTTCGCGAACCCCGACCGCACGTCCGTGAGCTTCATGCGGTCCTACCCCAACCGCATCCCGCTGTCCGCCGCCGTCGTGCTGCGCGTCGCCGAGCGCGTCGCGCGCCGCCCGTTCGAGCGGCTCTACAACAACTTCGAGGGCGTGATCCCGGCCGACGCACGCGGAGTCGTGCTCCGCTCCGCGGAGCGTCACGCCGCCTGGGTGCGCGGCGACTTCGACCACCTCACCTGACCGGTCGCTCGCCCCGAACGGGGCACCGACTCTCGACTCTAGGCGGGACCACGGAGAACGGACGGAGGACCTGGTCGTCAAGCGATAGACGAGGCGCTTTGACATAAGGCATCTTATCGGCGTTGCGTTTCTCGCTGGTCGGAAGGGGTTTCTCAGCCCTCAGCCCGGAGGTCAAGTTCGTCCTCGACGATCGCCTTGAAGTCGGCAGCGGACGGCGACGCGCCGCAGGTATGAGAGTTTCAGTTCCCCGGGGTGTTCGATCGTGGAGTTTGCGACAGGCAAACCGCAAAGACGCAACCCAAACACGTCGTCACGACCCAGCGAATCGGACCATCCAAGCCCAATAGGTTCGAAACCCCAACCATAAAGAAGGCAAGCCCCGCCAAGGCCAACCTAGCCATATATTCCCAGTATGTCTTGGGTCTCACCGTTTACCTCCTCGCACCTGACCCTCGATTGATGATGGGCCGGGTGTGCTTGCCGCCGTTCGGACCAAATAGCCTACTTGTGAACCACCTAGGCTGGACCCATCTACCCATCTGCCGGGCGCCCAGCCACTTTCCAACCCCTCCGGGAATCGCCCCAAAGGCCGCCGCCTGCAGGTATCCGCTCCGTGTTCTGCTCTTCTTCGGGGTTCCGACATGATATGCAGCAACCCCGGAGGCGGCACCGATCGCCGCCGACATAATAATGCCACTCGCACCCGCGCAGACGCCAGCAGTTGCAACCGCGCAAGCGCCAGCAGCTACCACCCCAACGATGATGATGCCCGCTTGTGCGTACGTTCTCCAGTTATTGCGGAAATGGGTACCAACGGCTCTCCCAAGCTGGGTCTGTCTGATTAACGGTGGGTGGGTCTCGGCCTGACACGCCGAGCACAGGCTTGGCGGGAAGTAGGCAGGATGACCGAGATCATCGAGCCCGTGACGCTCGACGGGGACGAGAAGCAGGCGCTGGCGCAGCAGCTGGTGGCGCAGGCGAAGGCGGCGGGGATCGATCTGGTCGGCCCGGACGGGCTGTTGACCGGCCTGACGAAGCAGGTCTTGGAGACCGCGCTGGACGAGGAGCTGACCGAGCATCTGGGCTACCCGCCCGGTGAGCGTGCCGCCAAGACCGGGTCGAACGAGCGCAACGGCACCCGGTCCAAGACGGTCCTGACGGAGATCGGTCCGGTGGAGCTCGACGTGCCTCGCGACCGTGACGGGTCGTTCGAGCCGACGATCGTTCGCAAGCGGCAGCGGCGCCTGAACGGTGTCGACGAGCTGGTGCTGTCCCTCACCGCACGGGGGCTCACGACCGGGGAGATCAGCGCGCACTTCGCCGAGGTCTACGGTGCCAGCGTTTCCAAGGACACCGTCTCGCGGATCACTGACAAGGTCGTCGCCGAGATGGCCGAATGGCAGACCCGGCCGCTGGACGAGGTCTACCCCGTGATCTTCATCGACGCCCTCGTGGTCAAGGTTCGCGACGGGCAGGTCACGAACAAGCCGTTCTACGTCGTCATCGGTGTCACGACCCGCGGGGAACGCGACATCCTCGGGATCTGGGCCGGCGACGGCGGGGAGGGCGCGAAGTTCTGGCTGAACGTGCTCACCGAGATCAAGAACCGCGGCGTGGGCGACGTGTGCATCGCGGTCTGCGACGGTCTCAAGGGCTTGCCGGACGCGATCACGACCGTGTGGGAGCTGGCGCAGGTGCAGACCTGCGTGATCCACCTGATCCGCAACACGTTCCGCTACGCCGCCCGACAGGACTGGGACAAGATGGCCCGCGACCTCAAGCCGATCTACACAGCCGTGAACGCCGAGCAGGCCGAGGTCCGGATGGACGAGTTCGCAGACGAGTGGGTCGGCAAGTATCCGGCCGCGGTCAAGCTGTGGCGGTCCGCATGGGGCGAGTTCATCCCGTTCTTGGACTACGACGTGGAGATCCGCAAGATCATCTGCACGACGAACGCGATCGAGTCGTTGAACGCCCGCTACCGGCGCGCGGTCCGCGCCCGTGGGCACTTCCCGAACGATGCCGCAGCGCTGAAGTGTCTCTACCTCGTGACCCGGTCCCTGGACCCGACCGGCCGCGGTCGGGCACGATGGGTCATCCGGTGGAAGGCCGCGCTGAACGCGTTCGCGATCACCTTCGAGGGGCGCATCAACCCCTCGAGCAACTAAGGAACGCCGTGGCCCGCCCACCGTTCATCGGACACTCCCTCTGTGGGTGGCCCGCGCGACGATGACCGCATGAGCAGCCACGTGCACGGCGTCCACCACTCGATCGACTACGTCGAGCTCCCCGTGACCGACCTTGTGGCGGCGCAGGCGTTCTACGGTGCGGCCTTCGGCTGGGAGTTCGTCCCCTACGGCCCCGGGTACGCGGGGATCCGCACGGCCGCGGAGTCGGGTGGGGACGGGGCGGGCGGTCTGCGCCTCGCGGAGGCGGGCGACGTGTCGCGCGGCGGTCCGTTCGTCCTGCTGTTCTCCGCGGACCTCGACGCGACGCTCGCCGCCGTGCAGGGCGCGGGCGGCCAGGTGGCGGAGGGACCGTACGAGTTCCCCGGCGGCCGACGGTTCCACTTCCTCGACCCGAGCGGCAACGAGCTGGGGGTCTGGGCGACGTCCTGAGGACGACGCCGCGTCAGCCGTCGAGCAGGAGCGACACCCCGATCGTCGCCATGACGACGGCGATCGCGCCGTCGAGCACGCGCCACGCGCCGGGGCGGGCGAACACGGGCGCGAGCAGGCGTGCTCCGAAGCCGAGCGCGGTGAACCACAGGACGCTCGCGACCATCGCGCCCGCCCCGAAGAGCCACCGCACGGCGTCGGGGTCGCCCGCTGCCCCGCCGTGCGCGGCGGCGTAGCCCGCCGCGAGCGACCCGAGGAGCAGCACCGTGTCGAGGTAGACGTGCGGGTTGAGCCACGTGAGGGCGAGCGACGTCCCGACTGCGGAGCGGGCGCTCGTCGCGCCGGCACCCGAGGCCGGGTCGAGCCCACCGGGCCGCAGGGCGCGCCGGGCGGCGAGGGCCGCGAGCGTGAGGAGGAACGCGGCGCCGCCCCAGCGCACCGCGGTGAGCAGCGCGGGCGCGCCGGTCACGAGCGCGCCGAGCCCGGCCGTCCCGGCGGCGATGAGGACGAGGTCAGAGAGCGCGCAGACGAGCACGACGGGCAGGACGTGCTCGCGGCGCAGTCCCTGGCGCAGCACGAACGCGTTCTGCGCCCCGATCGCGACGATGAGGGACAGCCCGGCGGCGAGACCGGCGGCGGCGGGCGAGAGAGCGGCGAGCACGCCCTCGACGGTAGGCACCGGGCAGTGTGAAGTACAGCGAAAGATCCTGCACTTCCCTAAGATCTGCTTCATGGTGGACCTCCAGCCCGACCAGCTCCGCACGCTCGCCGCGATCGCCGCCGCCGGGACGTTCGAGGCCGCCGCGCACCGGCTCGGGGTCACCCCGTCCGCCGTGAGCCAGCGCGTGCGCGCGCTCGAGTCAGCCGTGGGCCAGGTGCTCGTACGACGCGGGAAGCCCGCCGAGCTCACGCCCCCGGGCCAGGTGCTCGTCCGGCACGCGTGCCACCTCGCGCTCCAGCAGGCGGACGTGCTCGCGGAGCTGGGGATCGGGGCCATGGAACGGCCCGCGGGCGACCCGGCCGCGGACGACGACGGCGCGGCGCCACTCCCGGAGATCACGCTCGTCGTCTCCGGCGACGCGATGACCACGTGGGCACTGCCGGCCCTCGTGGAGGCGTCGGGGTGGGCCCGGCTCGAGGTGCTGCGCGAGGACGAGGAGCACTCCATCGGGCTGCTGCGCGACGGGACGGCGGTCGCGGCGGTGACCTCGGTCGCCGAGGCCGTCCCGGGCTGCCGCTCGACCCTGCTCGGCCAGATGCGCTACCGCCCCATGGCGAGCCCCGCGTTCGTGGCGCGCTGGTTCCCGGACGGCCCGACCCTCGCCGCGCTCTCGCGCGCACCCGTCCTCGCGTTCGACCGCAAGGACGACCTCCAGGAGCGCTACCTGCGGCTGCGCGCGCAGGGTGCGGCGGGGACAGGAGCGGGGACAGCGACGGGGACAGTGATCGACCCGCCCCGCCACCTCGTCCCCGCGTCCAACGAGTTCCGCCGCGCGATCGAGCTCGGCATGGGCTGGGGCATGCTCCCCGACCTCCAGAGCGCCCGGGCCGAGCGCGCGGGGCGCCTCGTGGGCTTCGACGACGCCCGGGCCGTGGACGTGCCGCAGCACTGGCAGCAGTGGCGCCTGCACTCGACGTCGCTCGACCGCCTCGCGTCCGCCGTCTCGCGGGCGGCCCGCGCGGCGCTCGGCTCCCCCTGACTCGCCTCGGTCACGGACCACGGGCCACAGGCCACGGACGGGGCGCAGCGACGACCGTGACCCCCGGGATCGGGCACACTCGTGCTCGTCCCGCTCGTCCCCCGGACGGGCGACCACCCACCACCCGAGGGGCACGATGGCGTACTTCGTCCGTACCGGCGCGGCCACGTTCCGCGCGACCACGCACGTCGGCGGGGCGTGGCGCACCGACGAGCAGCACGTCGCGCCCGCGCTCGGCCTGCTCGCGCACGTCGTCGAGACCGACCGCGTCGCCCGCGGGCGCGACGACCTCGCGGTGTCGCGCCTCTCCTACGACATCTGGGGCGTCTTCCCGATCGGCGACGTGGAGACGCGGGTCCAGGTGCTCCGCCCCGGGCGAGGCGTGGAGCTCGTCGAGGCGACGCTCTGGTGCGCGGGCCGCTGCGCCGTCTCGCTCCGGGCGTGGCTCGCGCGGACGAGTGACACCTCCGACCTCGCCGGCGGTGCGCCGGCACCCGTGCCCGGCCCGGACCGGACGCCGCCTTGGGACCCCGCGACCGTCTGGCCCGGCGGCTTCATCGACTCCATCGAGGTCCGCCGCACCGCGGTCGAGCCGGGACGTGCGACGGTCTGGGTGCGCACCGACGTCCCGCTCGTCGCCGACGAGGAGGTCGGGCCGCTCGCGCGCACCGCAGGCCTGCTCGACGCCGCCAACGGCATGGCCGTGCGCGCGGACCCGCGGGAGGTCGCGTTCCCCAACGTCGACCTCACCGCCCACCTGTTCCGGGCCCCGCTGGGCGGCTGGGTCGGCCTCGACACCACCGTCGTGTTCGGGGCGTCTGGCACGGGCGTCACGCACGCGACGCTGCACGACGAGGACGGACCGTTCGGGGCGCTCGCCCAGTCCCTCGTCGTCCGCTCGCTGGCCGCTAACGCGGGCGCACCTACCGGCGCGTGACCTCCCCGCCGGGGCTCCCCGCGCGCGACGCGTCGAGCACGCAGAGCTCGAGGTCCCGGACGACCTGCTCCGCCGTCGCGTCGTCCAGGCGCGTCGTGTCGGCGGTGAGGACGACGTCGATGCCCCCGCCCGGGGCGTCGACGAGGTGCAGCGTGAGGGTGACGCCGCCCTGCTCGTCGGACGCGTCGGCGCGTGCGAGCCGGCGTGACCGCGAGGGGCGGGCGCGCAGCGTCCGGTCGGGACCGGTGCCGCGGCGGTCGTTGTACCAGCAGGTGCCGTCGTGGGCGGTCGACGGGTCGGCCGCGGCCTCCGCCTGGAGCCGGTCCTTGTCGTAGTACGCCGACCGGTACGCCGTCATCGCCGCGCGCCAGACCCGCGTGCCCACCTCGTCGAACGGCGCGTCGAGGCCGTCCACGTGCACGAGGCCCTCCATGGCCGTCGTGACGACGGCCTCGGCGAGCTCCCGGCGGAAGCGGTTGCTCACCATGACCTGGAGCGCGAGGTCGTCACGGCCCGCGGAGAGGGCGAGCGCCCGGCACGACGCCGCGAGCAGCACGCCGGACGTGCTCGTCCGCCAGCGGGCGGCCACGCGCTCGGCCGCCGGCCCCAGACGTCGCGAGCGCAGGACCGTCTGCCGGTACCGCGGCCCGCCGTCGGGCGCCTCGGCGGGGCGCGGCGCGAAGACCTGCGCCGGGGCGGCGCGCATGGTGCGCAGGGTGCGTGCGCGCGCTGCGGCGTCGTGCCGTCGTCCCTCGTCCGACGTCTGCCAGGCCGCCTCGTCGAGCGGCGTCCACGCCCCGCGGTCCGGCAGCGGGCCGCCCGCGGCGAGGGCCGTGAGGTCGCCGTCGAGGACGGGGAGCCCCCAGCCGTCGAGCGCGGTGTGCGCGACGACGAGCGTCGTGTGGTGCACCGCGCCGTCCACCGTCACGAGGCCGGCCCGCACGGGCAGCTCGGTCGGGTAGTCGAACGCGCGGCCCCAGAGCTCGTCGCGGAGCCGCGCGCCGCACGCCGCGACCTCGCCGACGTCGGCGACCCGCTCCTCGACGACCTCGACCTCCCCCACACCGCAGAGCTCCTGGACGAACCCGTCGTCGCGCGGGTGGATCCGCGTCCGCAGCGAGTCGTGCTGCTCGACGAGCGCACGCACGACGGCGGTCGCGGCCTCGGTCGGCACCGCCGCGTCGAGCGGGCCGCCCCACACGAGGTTGAACTGGTGGTCCAGCGGCTCCAGCGCGGCGAGCGCGCGCCGGATCGCCGTCTGGCCCCACGTCGCGGGCGCCTCGCCAGCGCGCCCGCCGACCTCGAGATGGTGCACGACCCTCACCGCGCACCTCCCGCACCGCACCGCGCCGTGGGCGACGGCGGCTCCGCGTCCCAGACCCGGGTGCGGAGCGCGTGCGGCCGCGGCCCCGGCGTCGCGCAGGCCGCGACGGCGCCGACGGGCGCAGCCACGTCGCTCACCCACCACTCCTGACCGCGCCACGGGCCGACGTCGGCCCGCACGATCCCGGTCGCCCGGACGTCGAGCCCGAGCACGTCGAGCAGCCGCCCCCCGACCGCCTTGGCGCAGGCCTCCAGCCGCGAGAACCGCCGCCACAGGTCCCCGTCCGCGTCCGACCGCGCGTCCCGCGGGGCGAGGAACCGCGCGGCGAGGCGGTGGACGTCCACGCGCGGGTCGCGCACCTGCACGTCGACGCCCACGTCCGTCTGGGCGAGCGCGACGAGCGCGTGGTCGCCGCTGCGGCTGAGGTTCCACCGCTGCCCGACGACGGGACCCGGCTTCCCGTGCGTCCCCACCTCCCAGCGCACGTCCGCGGGCGGCAGGCCCGTGCGCGCCGCGAGGATCTCGCGCGCGGCGACGTGGGCGCGCACGTACCTGGCGGCGTCCGCCGGCGAGGCGAAGCGGCGGGCACGATCGTGCTCCGCCGCGTCCAGCACCTCGGCACCGGGCTCGTCCGCGCCGAGCGCGACACCGGTCTCCGTCCTCGACGACTCGGCGTCCGGCAGGGCGCCCACGGCGACCCTCGGGTCGTGGTCGGCGGGTGCCGGGGTCGTGTCGACGAACCACAGCTCGACCTCGGGCTCCGGATCGACCGCGCTCATGCGACGAACTCCGGCAGGCCGTCGTCGAGCCCGTCGAGCTGCCCTGCCGGCAGGAGCTCGACCGGGACCTCGACAGCACCCGCGTCCCGCGCGGTCACCACGACCTCCACCTGGCCGTCGACCGCACGGGCGACGACCGGGCGCAGGTCCGCGACGCCGTGGTGCGCTCCCGGGACGTCGTCCGGGCCGACGGCGAGCACGGTCGCCGTCGCGCCCCGGCCCGCAGCGACCCCCGCGGCGGAATCCTCCAGGACGAGGCACCGCCGCGGGTCGACACCGAGCAGCAGCGCCCCCGCGAGGAAACCCTCCGGGTCGGGCTTGCCGCGCGCCACGTCCTCCGCGCACACGAACCGCGCCGGCACGGGCAGGTCGGCGGCCGTCAGGCGCGCGAGCGCGACCTCGCGCGCCGCTGAGGTCACCACCGTCCAGGCCCGCGGGTCCAGACCGTCCAGCAGTTCTGCGGCACCCGGCACGGCCACGACGCCCTCGGTGTCGTCGCACGAGATGCGGTGCAGCCACTCGACCTCGCGCGCGACGTCGGCGCCCGGCGCGACGAGGCGGACCACCTCGACGTCGCGACGGCCGTGCGACGCCGTGACCACGGCGTCGCCCTCGAGCCCGAGCCGGGCCGCCCACGCGAGCGTGTGCCGCTCGATCGCGGCGGACGAGTCGACGAGCGTCCCGTCGAGATCGAGCAGCAGGGCCGCGCCGCGCCATACCCACGCACCCGTCGACGCGTGGACCGACGGGCCGGTCGGGGTCGCGTTCACAGCAGCGTCTCCGCCCGCGCGAGCCGCGCCTCCGCGTAGACGTCCGCGTACCGCTGCGCAAGCCCGGGCGTGTGCTGCAGCCCCAGCGCGGCCGGGCTCGGCCGGCCGGGCGCGTCCCCGACCGCGCGCGTCACGACCGGGAGCACGTGCGCGGTGCCGGAGCCCGCGAGCGCCACCAGGAGGTCCGCCGCGGTGAGGTCCCGAGCGTCGACGCGACCCGTCGTCGCGCGGTGCGACTCGCCCGTCGTCGCGCGCGGGGGTGCGGCCGCCGTCCTGCGCGACGCCCACAGTCCGCGCGAGACGTGACGGCCGCCGGGCTCGACGCCAAGGAGCCCCCGCGGCTCGACCTGCTCGCACGCGAGGATCTCGACCACGGCCCGGCGGCTCTGCCCGGCGGCTGCCTCGGGTGCGTCATTCGCGTCGGCCCCGGCGGCCCGGTGCTCGGCGGCGCCGTCGAGCTCGACCTGCGCGGTGAGGCGGCGCACCGCGCCCTCGGCGCGCGCACCGCACGCCGGGCAGTCGTGCACGACGACGCGCACCGGCACCGCGGGTCCCGCC
This sequence comes from Cellulosimicrobium sp. E-16, assembly GCF_049913115.1. Taxonomy (NCBI): domain Bacteria; kingdom Bacillati; phylum Actinomycetota; class Actinomycetes; order Micrococcales; family Promicromonosporaceae; genus Cellulosimicrobium; species Cellulosimicrobium sp. E-16. The sequence goes on along the minus strand of NZ_CP183974.1, from coordinate 133,651 downwards.
GCCCGGCACACGACCTCGGCGTCGCGCTCCCCGAGGACCCGCGCGGCGGCGAGCGCGACCCGTTCGAGGCCGACACGGGCCGCACCGTCGCCCACCCGAACCCCGACGACCGGTGCCGAACCCGGGGTTGTGGGCGACCCCGTCGTCGAGCCCGCCCGTAACCCCGGGTTCGGCGCGGTGCGGGTCGACGTCTCGCCCGCAGTCAGCGCGTCGAGGCCGAACGCTACGAGCTCGTCGACCACGTACTCCGGGCGGTCGGCGGGGAGGAGGCCGGAGAGCACCCACGTCCGGACGGCGGCGGCGCGGTGCGCCGGGGCGTCGGGGCCGGCGGGCGGGGGCCAGGCCGTGCGGGCGACGTCGTGACCCAGCAGCCAGCACGCCGCGCCGAGCTCGCCGAGCGCGTCGCGCGAGACGTGGCCGAGCTCCGGGGACGCACCCGCGACGAGCACTGTCACGTCGTGCGCGACGGCTTCCGGGTCGACGCCGAGCCACCACGACCACGCGTCCCAACCCCAGCCGAACGGGTGCTCGAGCGGTTCGCCGACGCCGGGGCGGAGCACGCGCAGCGTGCAGCGCGACCGTTCGAGCGTGACCGCGACCGGCCGCGCGGTGGCGGGCGAGCGGGTCGGCTCGTGGTCGAGGCCGGGCCGGTCCCACGCGTCCGGGTCGACGGCGTCGCCCGCCGGGACCGTCGCGTGCCGGGCCCCGTGCGCGTCGTTGCCCGCGAGGCTCGGGCCGTCGCCGTGCTCCAGCAGGTGCGGCAGCGTCGCGACGACCGGGTAGCCCTCGCGCGCGCAGAACGTCACGACGGCCTCGTCGTCGTCCCGCTCGTCGTCGGGCAGGGCCGCGAGATGGGCGGCGAGGCGCAGCGCGCCGTCCGCGGGGAGGACGAGGCCGAGCGTGGGCACCCACTCGTCGTGGCCGAGCGGCGCCCACGCCTGCCCGGCGGCGGCCGCCGCGCGCACGAGGTAGGCGTTGCGCGGGCTGTTCCAGTTCGAGTAGAGCGCGACGGCGTGCCGGTCCCGGGCGCGCACGGCCCGCAGGACCAGGTCGGCGAACCCCGGGACGGGCGTCACGTCGTCCTGCAGCACGAGGTGGTGCGTCGCGCCCGGCGCGACGGCGGCCCAGGCGCGCTTCGCGGTGCGCAGCGGGCTGGGCGGGCCGTCGGGGTCGGGGTCCTCGACGACCCGCACGTCGAGCGGCGCGCACGCCGCGACCAGGTCCGAGACGTCGCCCCGCGCCGGGTGGTGCATGACGACGACGCTGAGCACGGGCTCGGGGGCGCCCGAGCCCGGACCGGCCGCCGCACGCGGGACCGCGCCCGCTCCCGGTACGTCCTGGACCGGCGGCGTCGTCCCCCGCGCGGTCACGGCGCGGCCTCCACGGCCGAACCGGCCGTCTCGGCCGTCTCGGCCGGCGCGTCGGTGGCCCGCCGCCGGACGAGGCGCACCGCGACGGGGAGCATGACGACCAGCCCGACGACGTTCGCCACGGCGATCGTCGTGTACAGCGCGGTGGGGCCCCCGCCGGCGCGCGCGAGGATGCCGCCGACGCCGAGCGAGACGGCGTGGTAGAGCACGTTGAGCGTCACGGCGACGCGCCCGTACCCGAGCTGCTCGAGCAGGGTCAGGAGGAAGAGCACGAGCCCGACGCCCGCGTACGACGGCCCGACCACGCGCAGGTAGAGCGCCGCCTGCGCGGCGACGTCCGGGTCCGCGGAGAGCTGGCCCGCGACGACCGGCGCGGTCAGCAGGACGAGCGCCCCCACCGCCACGTACACGCCCGCGACGACGACCGTGCCCGCGCGCAGCGTGCGCGGCAGCAGGCCGAGCTCCCCAGCGCCCCACTGCTGGTTCATGACGATGCTCACCGCTGCGGCGAGCCCGATCGCCGGCACGATCACGAGCGTCTGGACCGTCGCGGCGCCGCCGAACCCCGCGACGACGTCCGTGCCCGACGGCCCGAGGACCCACACCATGACGAGGTTCGTCACGGTGAGCAGGAGGTAGGACAGGCCGACCGGCAGGCCGACGCCGAGGAGCAGCCCGCGCACGTCGACCCGCTCGACCACGACACCCTCGGGAGGAACGTCCGACGTCGTCGGCTCGGCGGCCGGCGGGACGGAGAGCGGGTCGGACGGCGCAGCACCCGCCGGGGCAGACGGTGCCGCGACCGGGGGCGTCGTGGAGGACGGAGGCGGCGGGGCGGGCGTGGTCCACGAGCCCGCGGGGAGCGCGCGGAGCACCCGTCGCCACGCCGCGGCGAGCCGCTGCGGCGCGGGGTGGTGACGCAGCGCGAGCAGGCGCCGCAGCCCGGGGACGTGACCCGGCCGCGGAAGGAGCCGGGCCCGCACGAGGAGCGCCCAGGCGACGGCCGCGCCGACGAGCGTGGAGCCCGTGATCGCGACCGGGACCGCGAGCACGCCGAACCCGGCCAGGAGCCCGACGAGCCACACGACGAGCACCTGGAGCCCCGCCACGAGCAGGGCCACCGTCGCGGACGCGCCCGTGCGCGCCCATCCGCGCAGCGCGGCGGCCGCGACCGCCGTCGGGACCGACAGCACGCTCGCGACCACGGTCCAGCGCGCGAACGCGACGAACTCCGCGACGAGCGGCCCGGGCACGGACAGCACGCCGGCGAGCGCCGGCGCGGCGAGGACCACGAGCAGCGCGACCCCGCCGAGCACCGCCGTACCGCCGCCCACGAACCGCCCCAGCAGCGCCGTGGTGGCCGACGTCGGGACGCCGGTCGCGCCGTCGTCGTCCCCTGCACCGTCCCCGGTGTCGTCGCCCGAGACCCGAGCGCGAGAGCCGTGCAGGCGCGCGAAGCCGACCTGCGTCGAGACGTCGAGGCCCTCCTGGACCGCGAGCACGAGGAACGTCACAGGGATGAAGAGCGACCGGACGTAGAGCGCGTCGTCGCCCATGTGCCCCAGCAGCGCCGCGATGACGAGCTGCGCGAGCGCCCCCACGACGAGCGCCGCGCAGATCGGGGCGGCGAGGCGCACGACGCGGCGGCGCAGCGCCCGGACCGTCGGCCCCGCGACCGGTGGCGGCGGCACGGGCGGCGGCGCCTCCGGTCGCGGCGAGGCGGTCGCGACCGGGGTCGCGGCCGCCTCCCTAGACGAGCTCGGCATGCCGTGCCCTGCCCTGCAACCAGCCCTGCGCGAGGGTGAGCCGCTGGACGGTCCGCGTGCCCTCCATCATCTCCAGGCCGGGCACGTCGCGGACCAGCTTGTCGAGGTACGGGTGCTCCCACCGCGTGCCGGGGCCGAGCAGCGCGGGCACCGCGTGCGTGACCTCCTCCGCGAGGTCGAGCGCGGTGGCCTTGGCCGCCGCCGGCAGCGTCCCGTCCGCCGGGTCCGCGTCGGCGGCGCGTGCGGCCTGGTGCACGAGGGCGCGCGCGGCGTGGAGCCGGTCGTCGAAGGTCTCCAGGCGCCACCGCTCGTCGGCGGTGAACGACGACCGCTCGGCGCGCACGTAGTCGAGCGCCGCCTGCGTGACGCCCACCCCGAGCGACGCGACGACGGGTCGCAGCCGGTTGAAGGTGCGCACGGCCCCGAGGAGGCCGCGGCGCGACGGCGACAGGTGCCGCCCGAGCGTGTCCTGCGCCAGCAGGGGCACGTCGCGCAGCCGCACCTCGCCGAGCTGCACCGCGCGCATCCCGTTCGTCACGAGCGGCGCGGCGTCGAACCCCGGGCGGTCGGTGTCGACGAGGTGCACGCCGACGCCCAGCGGGCCCGGGCGGTGCCGCGCGAACACGACGCCCAGGCTCGCGCGCGCGACGTTGCCCACGTACTTCTTGTGCCCCCGCAGCACGGGAGCGCCGTCGGCCTCGACGACCGCCGTCTCCAGCGCCGCGGCGTCCGAGCCGCGCTCGGGCTCGGTGAGGCCGAAGAACGTCCACGTGGCCGGCTGCGCCACGCGACGGTAGAAGCGGTCGCGCTGCTCCTCGTCCGCGAGGTCGTCCACGACGACCCCGGACATGGACGGCCCGGGCGCCCCGACGACGACGGACGCGTCGCCCCACGCGAGCGCCTCGGCGACGACGACGCGCTCCACGCACGTGCGCACGTGCACCGGCACGCCCCGCACGCGCAGCGGGTCGTCGAGGTAGCCCGGCGGGAACCCGCCGAGCTGTCGGTACGGGAGGGCGCCGGAGTCCAGGAGCACCTGGAGCGCGGCGGGGTCGGCGTCGATCGCGAGGGCGTGCTCGCGGAGCGCCGCGCCGACGGGCCGCAGGTGGTCGCGCAGCGCGACGAGGTCGACGGTGGTCATGCGTCCTGCCCCTCCCGGCCGTGGTGTGTCTCGGAGCCGCGACCCGGCAGCGTCCCGCTCGCGTGGCCGAGCAGGTCGATCGTGCGCGCGAGCCGCGCGGCGTCGCCGTCGACGTACCCCGACGCGCCGAAGAGGTTGTGGACGGCGCGCGACGAGCGGTCGAGGACCGCGGTGACGCGCGCGAGCGAGGTCCCGGAGACCACGGGGCGTCGATCCGGCGACCCGGCAGCCGGGGCCTCGTCCCGCGAGGCGACCCCGCCCAGGAGCGCCTGCGCCTCGAGGTGGGCGAGCGCCGCGTCGGCGAGGACGAGGCGGACGGGCGGCAGGTTCACCGTCGTCGTGCCGCCGACCGTCCGGCCGCGCAGCCGCTCGACGGCCCGGTCGGTCAGACGCTCGCACAACCCGGTCCGGACCCAGGCGACCCCGACGCGCCAGGCGGCGTCGGCCGCGCTGGTCGCGACGCCCGCGTCGGCGGCGGGTGCGGCAGCTCCGGGTGCCTCGGCGGCACGGGGCGCGCGCCACACGAGCAGCGTGCCGACGTCCGACGCCACCTCGCCGACCCGCGCCCACCCGTCCGGCGGCGGGACGTCGTCGGGCAGCAGGACGCACTCGCCCGGCAGCGCCGCGACGGGCAGCAGGCGCCCGAGCGCGGTGAGCGCCGCGACCGCGCCGAGCTCGCGCGCGACGGCGCGGAGGTCGGCGGGGCCGTCCACGCGGACCTCCTCGTCCTCAGGCAGCACCCCGCCGGCCGCGACGGGGGCGGGGGCGACGACGTCCGTGCTCATGCGAGCACCGCCTCTCGGGACAGGTCGTCGGCGTCCGGGGAGGTCGCCGCGACAGCGCGTGGGCCGAGGACGAGCGAGCAGCGGTAGCCCAGCTCGAGGCACCGCTCGTGCAGGACGACCGGCGCGTCCGGGACGTCGTCGCACGCGGCCAGGACCTCCCAGACGCCCGTCGCCGCCGCGCCCGGGTCGGCGTGCAGGACGACGTCGCCGTCGACGTCGGGCACCTCGCCCGGGTCGACGTCGACGCCGAGGACGATCCGGCGGGCGTCGTCCGGGACGGGCCCCCACCAGGCCACGGCTCCGCTCGCGTGCACCCCGTCCGGCCGGGGGCCGCGGGGCGCGCGCGCGACCGACAGCGACTCGACCGGCCGTCCTGCGCCGTCGTGCCCGACGACGAGCGCGACGACGCGGTCGCGCGCGGGGACGCGTGTCGACGTCGGGGGCAGCGTGCACTGCTCCAGGACGAGGACGAGGGCGTCGCCCCCGAGCCCGACACCCTGCGGGCCGCCGTGAGCGAGCTCCTCGTGCGCGAGCCGGAGCGCGGTGAACGGTCCGGCCAGCCCCTGCTCGGTCACGCAGAACGTGTACGGCCGGTCGTCGAACAGGTCGGCGACGAACCCGCCGAGCAGGCGCTCGTGCTGGAGGTCGGGGGTCGTGACGACGAGGACGACGAGGCGCACGTGGTCGAGCAGGCCGCGCTCCGCGAGCGCGGAGCGCGCCGCGCGGATCATCGTCGGGTAGTCCCGGCCCGGGCCGGTCTCCAGCCAGTCGGTCGGCTGGTCCTCCCCGTACACGTACCGCAGGTCCTCGGCGACCGACCGGCGCGTGCCGTCCCCGACGGGGACGAGGTCGTCGACCGGGACGTCCACGACGCCCCGCACCCGCAGGACGGCTCCGCCGGGCTCTGCCCAGGACGCCGCCCTGCTCCCGCCCCCGACCGTCACGTCAGTTCCGGGTCGAGTGCTCGACGACGAAGTCCGTCAGCGAGCCCACGCTCTCGAGGTGGTGCTGCTCGAGCGACTCCGGGTCGACCTCCATGTCGAGCGAGTCCTCGAGGGCCATGAGCAGGCCGAGGACGCTCGTCGAGTCGAGGTCGAGGTCGTCGAACAGACGGGTCGCGTCCGTGACGTCGGGCAGCGGGCGACCGAGGACGCTCGACAGCGCCTCGACGACGGCGCCGACGACGCGCTCGCGGCCGAGGGCCTCCTGGGACTCGGTGTTCGTGCCGGTACCGATGCTCACGATGGTTCCTCCGGGTGGGTCGGGCGCCCGCGGTGCGGGCGGCGGCTGGGTGCCGGCCGGGCCGGCCGGCGGGTCAGGGTGCGGCGACGGCCTCGGCCGGGGCGACGCGCGCGCCGAGGTCGTGGAAGACCTGGCGGGACAGGAGGTCGTCGGGCGTGTCCGCGTGCCGCACGAGGAACGACTCGTCGCCCAGCGTCAGCACCTCCGCGGGGTAGCCGTGGCTGAGGAAGTGCACGGGCGACGCCGTCGCGCCGTACGCGCCGGACCGGTCGACGGCGACGAGGTCGCCGGCCGCGAGGTCCGCCGGGAGCGGGACGGCCTTGCCGATCGTGTCGTTGGGCGTGCACAGCGGGCCGGTGACGTTCCACGGCACGTCCTCGGCGCCGGACGTGGGGCCCACCTTGCGCATCGGGAAGTTGCGCTTGACGAACGACCCGATGCCGACCGCCGCCATGTGGTGGTTGGTCCCGCCGTCGGCGACGGCGAACCGCTCGCCCATCGACTCCTTCACGTAGCGCACGCGCGCGACGTACGTGCCGCACAGCGCCACGAGGTAGCGGCCGAGCTCCATGACGAGGTCCGTCGCGGGGTGCCGCTGCACGAACGCCTCGACCACCGGGTTGAGCGCCGCGGTGAGGACCTCGACGTCGAGGTCGCGCTCGCGCTCGAAGTACGCCACGCCCAGGCCCCCGCCGACGTCGACGAGCTCGAGCGGGAAGCGGAGGCGGTCCGCGAGCCGCTCCGCGAGCTCGAAGATGCGCGTCGTGTTCTCGACGATCGTCCCCTCGTCGAGGATGCGCGTGCCCATGTACACCTGGACCCCGACGACGCGGGCCGTCGTGAGCCCGGCGCACAGGTCCGGCGCGTCGAGGAGCTGCTGCTCGTCGATGCCGAACTGGCGCGGCTTGCCGCCCATCGTCAGCCCGGAGCCCTTGACGGAGAACGACGGGTTGACGCGCAGCACGACGCGCGCGGGCCGCCCGGTCGCGCGTGCGAGCTCGTCCACCAGCGCCAGCTCCGGCAGCGACTCGACGATGATCGCGCGCACGCCCGAGTTGAGGCACGCGACGAGCTCGTCCCGGCTCTTGCCGGGCCCGAGGAACAGGACGTCCTGCGGCTCGACGCCCGCCGCGAGCGCCGTGCGCAGCTCGGCGAGCGACGACACCTCGGCGTTCGCGCCGAGCGAGTGCAGCAGCCCGCAGATGCTGACGTTCGGGTTCGCCTTGAGCGAGTAGAAGATCCCCAGCGCGGGGTGCAGCCGCTCGCGCAGGGCGCGGTAGTTCGCGGCGAGCACGTCGCCGTCGTACACGTACACGGGCGTGCCGAACTCCTCCGCGACCGCGGTGAGGTCCGCGCTCCCGGGCGTCGGCCGGCTCGGCGTCGCGGTCATCGGGGGTCTCCTTCGGTCGGGTCCGCGGTCGTGCGCCCGGTCGGTCCTGCGGTGGTGCGCCCGGCCAGCCGCTCCGCCACGGCGCGGTCGAGGCGGGTCAGCGCCTCCTCGTCGGGCGCGACGAGGAGGCCGTGGAGCCGGCCGGCGAACGTGCCGCCCGGGGTCGGGGACGACGCGCCCGCGTTGACGGTGCCCGTCCCCTGGACGACGAGGCCCGCCTGCCCGGCCGCGCCGGGGAGCAGGTCGCCGAGGACGTCGTGGAGCGCTGCGTACGACAGCGGGGCGTCGAGCACGAGCGGGTACTGCCGCGCGAGCGCGACCCACCCGTCCGGCTGGAACCGCTCCTGGAGGGGGACGGTGTACGTGGACATGTTGCTGCGCGCGTTGATCTCCAGGACCGGCAGCAGCGAGCCGTCCGTGCGCACGAGCGCGTCGACCCCGACGAGGCCGTGGAAGCCGTCGGCGGCGAGCCGCGCACCGAGGCGTCCGGAGAGCTCGGCCAGCGCGTCCACCTGCACCGCCGGCAGGCGCGACGGGATGCGGTGGCCCTTGTGGACCCCGCCCTCGGTGATCGCCTCCTTGACGAAGTCGAACGCGACCGAGCCGTCCTGCGCGACCGTGAAGTGGTAGTTCAGGTCGGTCGCCTTGTCGGCCCAGACCTCCACGACCACGGCGAGGCGGTCGTCGCCCGAGCGCGCGGCCCGGCGCGTGACCATGCGCACGAGCTGGTCGAGGCGGCGCGGGTCGTCGACGACGAGGATCCCCTTGCCGGAGACGCCGTACGCGTCCTTGACGCCCACGGTCGCGCCGTCCGCGACGAGCCGCGCCGCCTCGGCGCACGCGCGCTCGAAGTCCTCGACGGTCCGGCACGCCCAGCCGCGGGCCTGCTCGATCCCGAGCTCGTCGCACAGCCCGCGGCTGTAGACCTTGCTGTTGACGGCCTTGGTCGTCGCGGCGTCGGTGAGCACCGAGGGCAGCCCGGTCGCGACCGCGAGGTCCTCCTCCGCCGCCGACGTCCCGTGCGCGAGGAGGCGCACCCCGTCTGCCGCCAGGTCGCGCAGGCGCGCGAGCAGCGCGGGCGAGTCGAGCGCGTCGAGGGTGACGGTGCGCAGGGGGTCGCTCGACTCGGCGACGTGCACGGTCGGGAGCCCGACGCCGAGCGCGTCCAGGTGGGCGAGGTGGTCCGGGTCGGGCTCGGCCTTGAGCACGACGTGGTCGTCCGGGCCGGCGAGGAGCAGCGCGAGCTCGTCCATGCGGTTGACGAGCGCGGCCGTCGCCGACGCGCCGCCGACCGAGGGCAGGCCGACCTCCCCGACCGCCCACGCGTCCTCGACCTCGAAGTTCCCGAGCAGCACCAGCGGCGCGTCGGGGGCGCCCGCGAGCGCGCGCTTGGTCCGCGCGAGGAACGGCTCGCGAGCGGCCCCCGTCATGGCATCCGGGGCAGCGTCCGGGGCGGCGGCCTCCGCCACCTGCTCGACCGTCATGCGGGCTCCTCCGTCTCGTGGGGCGCGTAGCGCAGGACCATGGCGGAGAACGTGGCACCCAGCCCCACCGCCACCATGAGGAACGGGTCGCCGGGCTGCAGCCGGCCCTCGGCGCGCGCGGCGGCGTAGCCGATGAACGAGTCGGCGCCGAAGCAGTGCCCGGTCACGGGCACGTCGTCGAGCCGGACGCGCGCGATCGGCAGCCCGAGGCGCGAGCACAGGCGCCGCCACGACACGCGGTTCACGTTGTGCGGCAGGACGAGCGCGAGGTCGTCCAGCGTCAGGCCCGCGCGCTCGACGGCCTCGAGCACGACCTGCGCGAGCACCTCGGTGTACGCGACGCCGAACGGTCCGGCGAGGTCCTCCGGGAGCGGGACCTGGTGGTACTCGCCCAGGGTGCGCGTCGCGTAGGACAGCACGGGGCTGCCCACCCGCGCCGAGACCCCAGCGGTGGTCTCCGCCGCCACGAGGACGGCTGCCGTGCCCTCGCCCATGATCGTCGTGCCCTCGATGAGGCGGGACCCGGGGCTGAACGCCTTCTCGCCGGTGAGGACGAGCGCGAGCGCGTCGGGGTCGCCGTCGGCGGCCAGCAGGCGCCCCGCGACGTCCACGGCGAGCAGCGCGGACGCGCACGCGTGCTGGGTGAGGGTCCACACGACCGCGTGGTCGAGCCCGAGGCGGTCCGCGGCGTCGTGCAGGGGGTTGACCCCGACGGGGGCGACGGTCGCGATCGTCCGCGCGCCGAGCACGTACCGGACGCGGTGCTCGTTCCCGGCGAGGCCGGGCACGGCGCGCGCCGCGGCGACGAGCAGGTCGGTGAGGCTCTCGTCCGGCGCCGTGCACACCTCACGGAGCCCGAAGAAGCGCTCGAACACGCCGAGCTCGAGGTGGTCGAGGCCCAGCTCGTCCGCGAGGTCGCGGATGGGCACGCGCGTCGCGGGGACGTGCGCGCCGACGTCGACGAGGGTCGTCATGCCGCCGTCCCGGGGACGTCGACGACGCTGCGCAGGTGCTCCGCGAGCGCGCGGGGCGTCGGGTTGTCGACGACGGCCTCCGGGTCCAGGTCGACGCCGAGCGCGTCCTCCAGGTCGCCCAGCAGGGCCAGCACCTGGACCGAGCCGAGGCCGAGCCCGGCGAGGTCGCCCGCCGGGTCGACGTCGGCCGGGGTGACCCCCAGGGCGGCGGCGACGTGGCGGAGCACGAGGTCGTCGAGCGTTCCGGGCAGCGGTGCGGTCATGATCGGGTCCCTGCGAGCTCGGTGCGCGCGCGGTCTCGGGACGCGCGCAGGGAGTGGAGCTCGGCGAGGTCACCCTGGCCGTGCAGGTCGCGCGCCCGACCGCGCTGGATCTTGCCGCTCGTGGTCCGCGGCACCTGGCCGGGGCGCACGAGGACGACGTCGTGCACCGGGGCGCCCGACACGGAGGCCAGGTGGGAGGCCATCTGGCGCACGACCGCGTCCAGCTCGTCGTCGGCGCTCGCGCCGAGCCGCGCGCCGGGCGTGGGCCGGAACTCCTGGACCGCGCACAGCGTGCCCGGCAGGCCCTCCGCCTCGAACACCGCGCCCGGACGGCCCTCGGCCCCGGGGTGCAGGCGGCGCAGCTCGCGCTCGAGGTCGTAGGGGTACAGGTTGCGCCCCGCGACGATGAGGAGCTCCTTGATGCGGCCCGTGACGACGAGCTGGCCGCCGTGCAGCGCCCCCAGGTCCCCGGTGCGGAGCCACGGGCCCGTCCCGTCGGCGGCGACGGCGCCGAACGTCTCGGCCGTCGCGCCCGCCGCGGCGTCTCCCCAGTACCCGGCCGCGACGGTGCCGCCGCGCAGCCAGACCTCCCCGACCGCGCCGTCGGGCACCTCGACGCCCTGGTCGTCGACGAGGCGCAGCTCCACCCCGCTCGGCGGGCCGCAGCACACGAGCCGCGCGCCCGGGACGCTGCCCCGGCCCTGCGCCGCGGCGTCCGGGAGGGCGGACAGGAACGACGCCTCCTCGAGCACGACCAGGCGGCCGTCAGCGAGCGCCGCCTCGTCCGCGGTGATGACGAGCGGGAGCCGGCGGTCCGGGTACGTGGCCGTCAGCGTCGCCTCCGCGAGGCCGTACCCCGGGCCGTGGGCCGACCCGCGGAACCCGACGGGCTCGAACCGGCGCGTGAAGGCGTCGAGGACGGCGGGGTCCACCGGCTCGGCCCCGCCGAGCGCCCAGCGCAGGCGGGAGAGGTCGAGCTCGGCGAGCTGGTCGTCGCGCACGCGCCGCGCGCACTGGTCGTAGCCGAAGTTCGGCGACGCCGTGACGGTCGCCCCGGTCTCCGTGATCGCGGAGAGCCAGCGGACGGGGCGCTTGAGGAACGACGTGGAGGGGACGATGACGGCCGTCGCGCCGAGACCCAGGGGGACGAGCAGCATCCCGACGAGGCCGAAGTCGTGGTACCCCGGCAGCCAGCTGCAGAAGACGTCCTCCGGGACGAGGCCGAGGGTCGTCGAGAAGGCGTCGTGGTGGTGCAGGACGTTCGCGTGCGTGACGACGACGCCCTTGGGGCTGCTCGTGGACCCGGAGGTGTACTGGAGGAACGCGACGTCCTGCGGGCCCGGGCGGCCGCGCCGGGCCGGGCCGTCCGTGGCGCCGTCGACCACGGTCACGACGACGGGACCGCCGTCGGCGCGCCGCAGCGGCTCCGCCCACTCCGTCGTCTCGGTCGCGGCGGTCGGGTCGACGAGCACGACGGCCGCGTCGCAGTCGACGAGCATGCCGCGCACGCGCTCGCGCTGATAGGCCTGGCCGCCCGGGAGCGGGGACGGGACGGGGATGAGGCCCGCGTAGAAGCAGGCCACGATCCCGACGACGAACGAGGCGGTCGCCGAGTAGAGGACCAGGGCCCGGTCGCCCGGCTCGTGGCGCGCGGCGAGGTCGGCCGCGAGCACCGCCGCCTGCGCGTCGAGCTCGGCGTAGGTCAGCGTGCGCCGCTCGCCCACCTCCGGCACGACGACGACGGCCGCGTGGTCCGGCCGCTCGCGTGCGTGCTCGTGGACGAGGTCCACGAGGGTCAGGTCGTCGGGCTGCGCGCCCATGGGGCCCCCTCCGTCACCGGCACCGGGTCCGTCCCGGCACGTTGGACGCCGGGCAGCACGAAGCCCGACCCGGCGGTCCGGGGGAAGCCTGGCAGCGGACGGACGCGGTGTAAACAAATCCGACGTGTCCGGAAGAGGACAAATGCCCGCTGACCTCCGCGTTCGTCACATCGGTCCGCCCGCCGGGACGGCCCGGGAGCGCCGCGCGGGGGTCGACTAGAGTCACACCGCGTGACGTCGTCGGAGCGAGACCCGGTCCTCGGCGCCAGGCGCTCCGCGCGGGCCGTCGCGCTGCGTCGAGCGCGCGACGTCCTCGTGCTCGACGACGGCAGCAGTCACGACCCGGACCCCCTGTGGGCACGGGTGCGCGAGCAGACGCGCCGCGAGGCGCGCGTGCGGATCGTGACGGTCGAGCCGGCAGGGCCGCCCCGCGTCGGGCCGACCGACGACGTTCCGCCCGAGGACGACACCCTCGGCGACGGTCCGCTCGACGCCGCGTCACCCGCAGCCGACCGCCGCCCCGGCATCCCCGACGACGCGCCCGGCGCCGGTCCGGCAGTCGAGCACCGCGTGGCACCCGCGCTGCCCCTGTCGCTCGTCGCCCTCGACGACACGGTCGTCCTCGTCGCCCGGCCGGACCGCACGCGCGCCGTGACCGACCGGGACGCCGTCCTCGCGCTGCGGGCCCTCGCCGAGTCCGAGTGGGGCCGGGCACGGGCGGCCGACGACGCGCTCGCCCCGAGCGAGGACACGCTGCTGCGGCTCCTCGCCGAGGGCAAGACAGACACCGCCGTCGCCGCGCGGCTCGGGGTCTCGCCGCGGACGGTCCGGCGTCACGCCGCGGGGCTCATGGGGCGGCTCGGCGCGACGAGCCGGTTCGAGGCCGGGGCGCGGGCCGCCCAGCGCGGCTGGATCCGGATCACCGACCGCTAACGGGCGGCCGCCGCCGCCAGCTCGGCGTCGCTGCGCAGGATGCAGAACTCGTTGCCCTCCGGGTCGGCGAGCACGACCCAGCCGCCGCCGTCGGGCGTGCGCCGGTCCGCGACCTGCGTCGCCCCGAGCGCGAGCACGCGCTCGACCTCCTCCTCGCGCGTGCGGTCCGTGGGCCGCAGGTCGAGGTGGACACGGTTCTTCAGCTCCTTGCCGTCGGGCACCTCGACGAACAGGACGTGGCCGCGGCTCTCGACGGGCGTCGCGGCGTCGGCGGGCGGGATGATCATGCACTCCTCGTGGCCGGGGAGGTTGGGGTCGCCGGGCACGTCGGTGTACCCGAGGACCTGGGCCCAGAAGACGGACTGCGCGTAGGAGTCGCGCGCGTCGAACGTGGTGTGGGAGATGCGAGAGGTCATGGGCGCGACCCTGCCACGCCCTCGCCGCGCGGGCACCGCCTTTTCGCCCGAGACTGGCGCGCGTGAGCGCATCGACGAGGCACGTCGCGTGGACCGGGTGGGACGACGACCCGGACCGCCTGGAGGCCGCGACCGTCGCCGTGCGCGACGACCGGCTCGCGGCGCTGGGCACGTCGCGCGCGACGTCGTACGCGACCGCGTGGGCGCTGCGCACCGGTCCCGGCTGGGTGACCGAGCACCTCGACGTCTCCGTGCGCGGGCTCGGGTGGTCGCGCCACCTCGACCTCGTCCGGTCGCCCGACGGCGCGTGGCGCGCCGACGTGCGCGAGTCGGGGACGCCGCCGTCGGGCCTCGCCGCGCCGGGGATCGCCGACCCGGCGTCGCTCGACGGCGCGCTCGACTGCGACGTCGCGCTGTGCCCGGTCACCAACACGATGCCGATCCTGCGCCTCGGGCTGCTCGGCGACCGCCCGCCGTCGGGCGAGACGCGCCTGGTCATGGCGTGGGTCGACCTGCCGTCCCTCGCGGTCCTGCGCAGCGATCAGGTCTACGCCGCGCGCGAGCCGCTCGACCCCATGACCGGTCAGGGCGTCGTCACGTACACGAGCGCCACGCGCGACTTCACGGCAGACCTCACGGTCGACACCGACGGCCTGGTGCTGGACTACCCGCACCTAGCCCGCCGCCGCTGACCACCCGGCCCCCGCCGAACACGACGTCGCTGTCGTTCTGGCGCCGAGAACGACGTCAACCTCGTGCTCGACCGCGCGCGGGGTCGTGCTCGGCGAGCGGAGGCAGCCTCGGTCAGTCCTGCGGCGGGCGGCGCAGGCGCTTGACCTCGGTGCGCCGCTTCTTGGCGCCGATCCGGCGCTCGACCGACCCGCGTGTGGGCCGGGTCGCGCGGCGCGGCGGCCCCGGCGGGGCGACGGCGTCGGCGAGCAGGGCGGCGAGCCGGGTCCGCGCGGCGTCCCGGTTGCGCCGCTGCTCGCGGTGCTCGGACGCCGTGACCGTGACGACGCCGTCCACGACCCGCCGGCCCAGCCGGTCCAGCACGCGTGCGCGCTGGGACTCCGTGAGCACCACCGACCGTGCGACGTCCCACGAGAGCTCGACGCGCGAGTCGGTCGTGTTGACGCCCTGCCCGCCCGGCCCGGACGAGCGCGAGAACCGCCACGACAGCTCTGCCTCGGGGACGACCAGGGTGGTCGTCACGCGCAGGCCGGGGCGGGCGTCGTCGGGCATCCGTCCATCGTGCCCGACGGCGCCCGCGCGGCCCAGGGGATTCGCGGCCTGCCGTACGGCACGGGTGGCGGGGGCTCCGCCCGCTCGGCGCCCTCAGCGGTCGAGCTGCGCGTCGATCTCCGCGACGCGAGCCGCGACGAGGTCGCGGACGACGTCGTCGGGCAGCGGGTCGTCGCTCGAGAACCGGACGGTCCCCTTGGCGTGCGAGAAGCCGTCGAGCCGCGACTCGACGGCGGTCACGGCGGCCGGGCTGAACGGGTAGACCGCGAGGTGCTTCGCCGACGCCATGGCGCTGAGCAGCGCCTTGCCGCGGTAGACCAGCGCGGGCATGCCGTAGCTCGTGCCCTCCGTGGCGTCGGGCACGACGTCGCGCGCGACCTCGACGACGCGCGCGAGCGTCGCGCGGTCCGGCTCGTCGACGCCGGCCAGATAGTCCGTGACGGTCCCCATCGGGACATCGTCCCGCCGCCTGCGGCGGACCGCTCGGCGAGCGGGACGGTCCGTCCGACCTGCAAGATCACAGTGCGCCCACCTTGACCTCAACCGTGGTCGAGGTCCTAGCGTGGCTGCATACCGACGGAAGGAACCTGAGGAACCATGCCTGTCTACACTCTCCCCGAGCTGTCCTACGACTACGGTGCGCTCGAGCCGCACATCTCCGGGCGGATCATGGAGCTGCACCACTCCAAGCACCACCAGGCCTACGTCACCGGCGCGAACACCGCCCTGGAGAAGCTCGCCGAGGCCCGCGAGACCGGCGACTTCGCCGCGATCAACCTGCACGAGAAGAACCTCGCGTTCAACCTCGGCGGCCACGTCAACCACTCCGCGTTCTGGACCAACCTCTCCCCCGAGGGCGGCGGCGAGCCCACCGGCGAGATCGGCGCCGCGATCGACGAGCACTTCGGCTCCTTCGACGCCTTCAAGAAGCAGTTCGCCGCAGTCGCCGCCGGCGTCCAGGGCTCGGGCTGGGCCATCCTCGCCTGGGACTCCATCGGCTCCAAGCTCGTCACCGTCCAGCTCTACGACCAGCAGGGCAACCTCACCCTCGGCCTGACCCCGATCGTCCTGCTCGACGTCTGGGAGCACGCCTACTACCTCGACTACCAGAACGTGCGCGCCGACTACGTCACCGCCTGGTGGAACCTCGTCAACTGGTCCGACGCCGAGGCCCGCCTCCAGCGCGCCAAGACCCAGACCGCCGGGCTCATCGTCCCCGCCTGACGAGCCCCGCAGGACGACACCCCGGGGCGAGCACGAGCCAGCTCCCCCACCACGACGAGGTCGGTCCCGTCATCCACCGGATGACGGGACCGACCTCGTTCTCGGCGGCTCGCCGGAACCGCACCAACCTCAGTCCGCGGTCACGAAGAGGTGCCGCGCGACGTCGTCGGGCAGGTCGAGCACGGTCTCGGCGCCGTCGCCCGACACGGTGACGACGCCGTCGTTCACCGCGACGACGAGGGTCTGGCGCGGGAAGACGCCCGCCTCGGCGAAGCGCGCGAGGAGCTCCACGTCGACCTGGACCGGCTCGGCGATGCGCTGGAGGAGGACGCGCACCTCGTCCCCGTCGGTCGCGCCGCGCGCTGCGAGGTGCACCGGGAGGGAGACGACGCCGTCGAGGTACTCGACCTCGGGCAGGTCCTCGCCCAGCTCGCGCAGGCCCGGGATCGGGTTGCCGTACGGGTCGTGCGCGGGGTGGTCGAGGAGCGCGACGAGGCGCTGCTCGACGAGGTCGCTCATCACGTGCTCCCAGCGGCAGGCCTCGGTGTGCACCTGCTCCCAGTCGAGCTTGATGACGTCGGTGAGCAGCCGCTCGGCGAGGCGGTGCTTGCGCATGACGCGCACCGCCGTCTGCTGCCCGAGCGGCGTGAGCTCGAGCTGGCGGTCGCCGCCGACGACGACGAGGCCGTCGCGCTCCATGCGCGCGACGGTCTGGGAGACGGTCGGCCCCGAGTGCCCGAGGCGCTCGGCGATCCGCGCGCGCAACGGAGGGATCCCCTCCTCCTGCAGCTCGTAGATCGACTTCAGGTACATCTCGGTGGTGTCGATCAGGTCGGTCACTCGGCCTCCCGCGGCAGGTACGCACTCTTCTCTGGAACCGTTCCAGTCTAGCGCTCTACGGCCGACACGATGATGTGTCTCTTGCGCATACTGTGTGCCACACACTATGGTGTGACACATGACCGATCCCGAGATCTTCGCCGGGCACAGCCAGGAGGTGCGTCGCGGCTCCGTCGTCGTCGCGAGCCTCCTGCTGCTGCGCACGCCCGGCTACGGCTACGGGCTCCTCGAGGCGCTCGCCGCGGCGGGCGTCCCCGTCGACGCCAACACGCTCTACCCGCTCCTGCGCCGGCTCGAGAAGCAGGGCCTGCTCGTGAGCGAGTGGAACACCGACGAGGCGCGGCCGCGCAAGTTCTACCGGACCTCCCCCGCGGGCGAGCGCTTCGCCCGCGACCTGCTCGACGAGTGGCTCGCGATCGCGCGGAGCCTCCGGACCATCGACTCCCAGGAAGGCACGCCATGACGCTCACCGACCGCTACGTCGCCGCCACGCTGCGCCGCGTCCCCGCGGACCAGCACGCCGACCTCGAGCAGGAGCTCCGCGCGTCGGTGGCCGACGCCGTCGAGGCCAAGGTCGAGGCCGGCACCGACCCGGCCCGCGCCGAGACCGACGTCCTCAACGACCTCGGCGATCCCGACCGCCTGGCGGCCGACCTCGCCGGTCGCCCGCTGTACCTCATCGGGCCCACGCTCTACCTCGACTGGCTACGCCTCCTCAAGGTGCTGCTCTGGGTCAGCCTCATCCCCGGGGCGATCGTGCTCACGACGGACCTCGTCGACGGCGGCCCCGTCGGGTCGGCCATCTGGAGCGGCATCTGGACGACCGCCTCGGTCGCCCTCCAGATCACGTTCTGGACGACCCTCGTCTTCGTCCTGCTGGAGCGCTACGGCACCCCGCGGAGCCAGGACGAGCTCACCGGACCGTGGACCGTCGACCGTCTCCCGACGGAGCGCGCGCCGCGCGAGGTCACGCTCGTCGACACCGTCGTGTCGGTCGGCCTGCTCGTGCTGGTCGCCGCCGTGCTGCTGCTCCAGAACGTCGCGACCTACCGGGGGCCTGACGGCACCGCGGTCCCCGTGCTGCACCCCGACCTGTGGCCCGTCTGGACCGGCGTGCTCGTCGCGCTCGTCGCGGCCGAGATCGTGCTCACGATCCTCGTGTACGCCCGCGGCCGGTGGACCGTCGGTCTCGCCGCCGTCAACACGGTCACCGGGGTGCTCTTCGCCGGTGCCGTCGTCTGGCTCGCGAGCACCGACCGCCTCGTGAACCCGGCGTTCCTCGAGGTCACGGGCGGCGACTCGCTCGCGTGGCTCTCGAACGGGATCATCGCGGCGACCGTCGTCATCGCGGCCTGGGACGTCATCGACGTCTGGGTCAAGACCCTGCGCGGGCGCCGCGCCTAGGCTGACCCGGTGACCAACCGCCGCCTCGACCGCGTCCGACGCGCGGTCGAGGCGGCGGCCGCGCGTGAGGGGTTCGCGCTCGACGCGGACCAGTCCGCGCTCCTCGACCGGCTCGCCCGGCTCGGCGACGAGCTCGCCGGGACCCGACGGCGCCCCGTCCGCGGGCTGTACGTGTGGGGGCCCGCGGGGCGCGGGAAGTCGTGGCTCGCGGGGGCGTTCTTCGCCGCCATGGCGGCCGGGCTCCCCGCCGGCGCGACCAGGCGGGTCCACGTGTACGACCTGTTCCGCGCGCTGCACGCGGCGATCCACGCCCGGCGGGTGAGCGCCCTCGCCGGGCCGCGCTCCGCCGTCGGGCAGGGTGGCCCGACGCGCGGGTGGCGCACCCGGCCGACCGCGCCGGTCGCGGAGCCGGGACCGCCCGGGCCGCCGGAGGAGTCACCGGAGCCACTCCCCGGCGCCGTCGACGCCGCGATCGACGACCTCCTGCGCGGGACGAGGCTGCTCTACCTCGACGAGCTCCACCTGCACGACACCGGCGACGCGACCCTGCTCACCCGGCTCCTGCGCCGGGCGTTCGCGTCGGGCGTCGTCGTGCTCGCGACGTCGAACGACGAGCCGGGCACGCTGCTGCCGAACCCGCTGTGGCACCACGTCGCCGAGCCCGGGATCGCGCTGCTGCGGGCGCACCTCGACGTGGTCGAGCTCGCCGGCCCGACCGACTACCGGACGTTGGGGGGTCGCGGACGCGGAGGGTTCGCCGCGGGCGCGTGGCTCCGCCCCGGCACGACGGCGCAGCTCGCCGCTCGCGGGCTCGTCGCCCCCGCCCGGGGGTCCCGGGCGGTCGTCCGCACCGGGACGCGGTCGTTCGAGGTGACCGCCGCACGGGTCGACGGCGAGAACCGCGATGGCGGCTCCGAGCTGTGGGTGACGTTCGACGACCTGGCGGGCCGTCCGACGTCGACCCTCGAGTACCTCGACTGGGCCGCGCGCTTCCGCCGCTGGGTCGTGACCGACGTCCCGCTCCTCACCGACGTGGACCGCGAGGCGCAGCAGCGGTTCATCGCGGTCGTGGACGTGCTCGTGGACGCCGACGTCGAGCTCCTCGTCACGTCGCACCACGCCCTCGACGCCTTCCGCACGACGATGCCGGACCGGCCCGACGCCTTCCGGACCGCCAGCCGGCTCCAGCTCCTGGCCGAGGCCGTGCACGGTCCTCGCCCGTCCGCGGGCACCCCGCGCGGCTGAACCCCGGCACGCCCGGAGCCGGGAGAGCGGCCCGGCGTGTCGTGGGCGGCAGCTACGATCGGCCGCAACCGACTGGACTGGAGGCACCCGGTGGCACGCACCGACGGCACCGACGACACGCGCGGGCAGCGCGGTCCGCGCGCGGCGGACGCCCTCACGTGCTCGTTCTGCGGCAAGTCCCAGCGCCAGGTGAAGAGGCTCATCGCCGGGCCCGCGGGCGTCTTCATCTGCGACGAGTGCGTGGCGCTGTGCCTCGAGATGGTCGAGGAGGACCGCGAGGCCGAGAGCGCGTCGCAGGACGTCGTGACCGGTGACGGGCCCCTCCCGACGCCGCACGAGATCTTCGCGCACCTCAGCCGCTACGTGGTGGGGCAGGACGGCGCCAAGCGGGCCCTGGCCGTCGCGGTGCACAACCACTACAAGCGCGTCCGCGCCGCCGCTGCCGCCGAGGAGGCCGGTGACGCCCCCGCGACCGACGACCCGGACTACGTGGAGCTGGCGAAGTCGAACATTCTTCTGATCGGTCCGACGGGGACGGGTAAGACGTATCTGGCGCAGACGTTGGCGCGGATGTTGAACGTGCCGTTCGCGATCGCGGACGCGACGGCGCTCACCGAGGCGGGGTATGTCGGTGAGGACGTGGAGAACATCCTGTTGAAGCTGGTGCAGGCGGCGGACTTCGACGTGAAGAAGGCTGAGACGGGGATCATCTATATCGACGAGATCGACAAGGTGGCTCGCAAGGCGGAGAACCCGTCGATCACGCGTGACGTGTCGGGTGAGGGTGTGCAGCAGGCGTTGTTGAAGATCATCGAGGGCACGAGCGCGTCGGTGCCGCCGCAGGGTGGTCGGAAGCATCCGCATCAGGAGTTCATCCAGGTGGACACGTCGAACGTGTTGTTCATCGTGGCGGGGGCTTTTGCGGGGTTGGACGACATCGTGGCGGCGCGGGCGCGCAAGCGGGGTGTGGGTTTTGGTGCGCCGATCGAGACGGGTGCGGGGGAGGATCTGTTCGCGCAGGTGCGTCCGGAGGATCTGCACCGGTTCGGGTTGATCCCGGAGTTCATCGGGCGGTTGCCGGTGATCGCGTCGGTGTCGGCGTTGGACTCTGAGGCGTTGGTGCGGATCTTGACGCAGCCGAGGAATGCGTTGGTGAAGCAGTATCAGCGGATGTTCGCGATCGACGGGGTGGAGCTGGAGTTCACCTCCGGTGCGGTGGAGGCGGTCGCGGAGCAGGCGTTGTTGCGTGGGACGGGGGCGCGGGGGTTGCGGGCGATCATGGAGGAGGTGTTGCAGCAGGTGATGTTCGACGTGCCGTCGCGGGATGACGTGGAGCGGGTCGTGATCACGCGTGAGGTCGTGCTGGACAACGTGAACCCCACGATCGTGCCGCGCACCTCCACGGCGCGCAGCCGTACCCCGCGCGAGAAGTCCGCCTGACCCGCAACCCGCCGAGGGAGAACCGTGGTCCGCCGGGCCCGCCCGGCCCCGAAGGGGTGAATAGTGCGCCTCGACGCGACGGAACCTGACGAGGTGCCGATCATCGAAGGATGAGCACACCTGGGGGGACCCCGGCGCCGGGGTGGTACGACGACGGGACGGGCACCGGCACGAACCGATACTGGGACGGCTCGGCCTGGACCGAGCAGACCGCCTCCGCAGCCGGTTCGCCGCCGGGCGGGACCGGTGGTGCGACGGCGCCCGGAGGCACCGGCGGGACGGCGCCCTTTTCCGCTCCCCCACAGGTGGCGGTGGAGCCCCCCGCGACGAAACCGCACCCGCTGGGCTGGGTCGCCCTCGCCGTCGCCGTGGTCGGCTTCGTGTTCGCGTGCATCCCCGGCGCGCTCATCGTCGGGTGGGTGCTGCTTCCCATCGCGTTCGTCCTCGCGATCGTCGGCTTCTTCCTGCGGGGGAAGAAGTGGCCGGTCATCACGGCGCTCGTGCTCTCCGTCGTCGGGACGGTCGTGGGGTTCGTCGTGTTCCTCACGGTCGTGAGCGACTCCGTCGACGAGGCGTTCGGCGACTCCGACGTCACGGTCTCCCCTCCCGACTCCGAGGAGCCGGCCGCGGACGGCGAGAGCACCGAGTCCGCCGAGGCGCCCGAACCCGAGCAGGAGGAGGCCGCCGACGACGCCGGGAGCCGCGAGAACCCGGTCCCGCTGGGCACGGTCGTGAGCGGCGACGACTTCGACGTCACGATCAACTCGGTCCAGCTCGACGCGACCGACGCCGTGATGGCCGCCAACCAGTTCAACGAGGCGCCGCCGGAGGGATCCACCTACGCCCTGGTCAACGCGACCATCACGTACACCGGCGAGGAGTCGGGGTTCGCGCTGGAGGTCACCATCGACTACGTCACCAGCACGGGCGAGGTCCTCGCCTCGTACGACTCGTTCGCCGTCCCGCCGGAGCCTGAGCTCGGTCTCGACGAGCTGTACAACGGTGGCACGACGACCGGCAACGTCGTCATCGCCGTCCCCGCGGGCGACGCCGGTCTGATCCGCGTGACGCCAGGACTGTTCGCCGACGAGGTGTTCGTCGCGACCCAGTAGTCGCTCCGCGCAACCACGGTTCTACCTCGCGCGACCACGGGTCTACCTCGGCAGCGCCGGGGGCCGGTAGGCCGGGCCGGCGAAGTGGCGCAGGGCGGCGTCGAGGTCGCGTGCGACGGGCACGTCGAGGTCGGCCGTGAACGGGACGGTCGACAGCAGGCGCTCGTGCGTGAACGGCTCGGGCAGCACGAGGCGTGCGAGGGGCGACGGGTCGTCGGCGGCGTCAGAGCCGTCGCGCGGGCGCCACAGGAGCGAGACGGTGACGGAGCTCGCCGGGCCCTTCGGCATGAGGTGCGTGCTCGCGGGCCGGACGGCGGTGACGTGGACTGCCACGGCGTCCAGGTCGGCCCAGTCGAGCCGCAGCGTTCCGGCGCCGAGCACCAGACCCTCGGGGCCGATCGTCACGGAGTGCCGGGGTGCCCGGACGTAGGCCAGCACGGTGGCGCCGCCGAGCCCCCCGAGGAAGGCGATGACGAGCGTGAGGAGCACGACCGCGACCGGGACCGGAACCTGCACCGACTCCGGGTAGAGCACGACCTGGCGCACGACGAGGACCGCCGCGGCGATCAGCGCGAGCCCGACGACGAGGAGGAACGGCCGCCGCTGGGCGAGGGGCAGGATCAAGGGGCGGTCGCCGTCGGGCACCCAGGATCCCTGCTCGGGCGCACCGTCCGGGACCGGCCCGACCGCGCTCACGCGCGGACGTCGCGGTCGTCGCCCGCCAGCCACTCGCGCGCCGCGGCGGCGAGCAGCGCGACCCCCAGGTCGAGCGTCGGCTCGGGGACGGGGGCGAAGAACGGGGAGTGGTTCGGCGCGACGCCGTCGGGCAGGTTGCCCATGCCCGTCGCGGTCGCGAGGTCGAACGCGGCGAAGAGCGCCGGGTCGAACCCGCCGAGGTTCCAGTAGACGAGCGGGACGTCCGCCGCGGTGGCGAGGTCGCCGACGTCCTCGGAGCCCGGCAGCGGGGGCAGCGCGACGACGGCGGGCCGGCCGCCGGCGGCCTCGATGCGCTCGCGCTGCCCGTCGAGCGTGCGCGCGAGGACGACCCGCGTCCGCTCGGCGGCGACGGGGTCGTTCACCATGAGGTCGAACGTCGAGACCTCCTCGAACTCGGGCGCCGCGGGCGCGCCGGAGGCCGCGGCCTCGGCGTCGACGATGCGGTGGATCGCGGCGAGCACGCGGCGGCGGACGTCCGGCGTGAACGACCGCACGTTGACCAGGAGCTCGGCGGAGCCGGGGATGATGTTCGCCTGGGTGCCCGCGCGCAGAGCCCCGACGGTGACGACGGCGGACTCCCCCGCCCCCACCTCCCGGGACACGACCCCCTGGAGCCGCATGACGGTCGCGGCCGCCATGATGACGGGGTCGACCGTCGACTCCGGGCTCGACCCGTGCCCGCCCTTGCCGTGCAGGGTGACGCGGAACGAGTCGGTGGCGGCCATCGCGGGCCCGGCCGTGAGGTTGACGACGCCGACCGGGAGCGGCATGACGTGCTGGCCCAGGACCACGTCGGGCCGCCCGCCGGTGCGGTCGAACAGTCCGTCGGCGACCATCGCGCGCGCTCCCCCGCCCACCTCCTCGGCGGGCTGGAACACGACGACGAGGGTGCCGCTCCAGGTGTCGCGATGGGCGGCGAGCTCCGCGGCGGCGCCGAGCAGGCACGTGACGTGCACGTCGTGCCCGCACGCGTGCATCGTCCCGGACTCGTGCCCGTCGGGAGTGGTCGCGGTGTCCGTGGACGCGTACGGCAGTCCGGTGCGCTCGGTGACGGGAAGGCCGTCCATGTCCGCGCGGAGCAGGACGCGCGGGCCGGCGCCGTTCGCGAGGGCGCCCGCGACGCCCGTCCCGCCCAGACCCTCGTGGACCTCGTAGCCCCACCCGCGCAGCCGCTCCGCGACGATGCCGGCGGTGCGGTGCTCGGCGAACGCGAGCTCGGGGTGCCGGTGGAGGTCGGTGTAGACGTCGGTGAGCTCGGCGGTCGTGAGCGGGGTCGCGGTCATGCACGCATGATCGCGCGGCCGGTCGCCGGGGGCGAACTCGGGCCCGTGGTCGCACGACGCCACGGAAGTCCCGGGTCACGCCCCAAGAGGGGCGCCGTCAGCCGACGAAGACGCAGAAGGGGTGGCCTGCCGGGTCGGCGTAGACGCGCAGCGGCTCCTCCGGGTCGTCCGACCGGTCGTGGAGCAGGCGCGCACCGAGCGCGAGGGCACGCTCGTGCTGCCGGTCGAGCTCCGCGACGTCCGGCACGGTGCAGTCGAGGTGGAGCTGCTGCGGCACGCCGTCGTCCGGCCACGTCGACGGCGGGAGCGTGCCGACCTGCTGGAACGCGAGCTGGACCCCGCCCGGCGCGGCACGCAGCACGAGCCAGTCCGCACCCGCCAGGTCCTGGTCGCCCGCCGGTGGCGGCTCGTCGCCCGCGCGGTACTCGAGCCCGAACAGCGCGCGGTAGAACTCCGCGAGCGCACGAGCGTCGGTCGTGTCGAGCACGACCTGGGCGATCCGGGGGAACACCTCGGCCACGGCGACCACCTCCGCTCGCCACCGTCGCGCGGCGCGCGGACGCTCGCAAGCAGGTCGGCACCGGGCGCGGGAGGATGGGTGGGTGCGCAGGCCGACGACCACACCGCAGGAGGCGACGTGACGAACCAGGACGCGCGGCTCGCGCGGCACGTCGCCGAGGCGGCGGACGCGTGGCTCCGCGACCCGCTCGACGCGGGCGTGTACCGACGCCTCGTCGACGCGACGCTCGCGTGGCGTGCGGGCGGCGGCCGCGTGGTGCCGGGCGCGACGGCGACGCCCGCGCCGGTCCCGGCCGACGCACCGCGAGCCTCGACCGGCGCCGGCGCGCCGCCCCGCGAGGCCGACGACCAGGACGACGACTCCCGCTACCTCCGCCCCGAGCGTGCGCCGCGCGCGGTGGGCAGCACGCTCGCGGACGTCGCGAGCATGCTGCGCGCGCGAGCGACCGCGACCGTCTCGGAGAGCAAGACCTCGACAGAAGACCCGCAAGAACGCGACGAGCACGTCTGACCGGGGCATAGGGTGGGGGCATGACGCGCGTCCTCGTCACCGGCGCCGACGGCGGCATCGGCCGCGCGACGGTGCGCCACCTCCTGGACCGGGGGTACGACGTCACGGCGCTGTCCACCGCGTTCGAGCACCCGTCCCCCGCCGACCGGCTCGTTGTCGGCGACGCACGCTCCCCCGAGGACGTGAGCCGCGGGCTCGAGGACGCGGACGCCGTCGTGCACCTCGCGGCGATCCCGCACCCGAACCTGGGCACCCCGCTCGAGGTGTACGCGACCAACACGACCGCGACCTGGGCCGTGCTCTCGCTCGCGGGCGAGCGGGGCGTGCGGCGCGCGGTGATCGCGAGCAGCATCAACGCGTTCGGCGTGCCCATGAACCCGCACGACGTCCGTCCCGCCTACTACCCGCTCGACGAGGACGTGCCCGCCGACGTCGCCGACGCCTACTCGCTCTCGAAGCAGGCGGACGAGGCCGCGGCCCGGGCCGCGTGGCGGCGCTGGGGTCTCGACGTCGTCGCGCTGCGCTTCCCGCACGTGCGCGACGCCGCCGGCCTCCGGGAGACCGCGGTCGCCGTCGCGCGCGACCCGCGCGTCATGGCGCGCGAGGGCTGGGCCTACCTGGACCTGCGCGACGCGGCCGGGGCGATCGAGGCCGGGCTGACGGCGCGCTTCACGGGCGCGCACGTCGTCGGGCTCGCCGCCGACGACACGCTCCTGGACGCCCCGACCCCGGAGCTCCTCGCCCGGTACGCGCCCGAGATCCCCCTCACCCGCGCCATCGGACCGCACGACGGCCTCGTCGACACGCGCCGCGCGCGCGAGCTGCTCGGCTTCCGCCCACGGCACTCGATCCACCGCCCCGACGCCCGACCCACCCCGGAGACCCCGTGACCGACGTCCCGCCCGCCCCGCTGCCCACCGTCGACCCCGTGGACCCGGCGTTCGCGAACCCGTGGCCCGCGCGCGACGGCACGCGCATCACCGGCGTGCGCGCGATCGTCACCGCGCCGGACGGCATCCCGCTCGTCGTCGTGCGCGTCGACACGAACGTGCCCGGCCTCTACGGGCTCGGGTGCGCGACGTACACGCAGCGGTGGCACGCCGTGGCCGCGTATGTCGAGCAGCACCTCGAGCGGATCGTCGTCGGCCGCTACCCCGGCGACATCGGCGACCTCGTGCGCCTCGCGCGACTGGCGCCCTACTGGCGCGAGGGGCCCGTGGGGAACAACGCGATCTCCGGCCTCGACATGGCGCTGTGGGATATCGCCGGCAAGCGCGCGGGCATGCCGGTGCACGAGCTGCTCGGCGGCAAGGTGCGCGATGCCGCCGACACCTACCTCCACGCGAGCGGACGGACCGTCGAGGAGACGATCGACGACGCCGCCCGCATCGTCGAGGCCGGGTGGCGGCACGTGCGGATCCAGACCGGCCAGCCGGGCATCGGCCACTACGGCACGGCCCAGGACCCCGAGCCGGGGTACCCCGCCGCGCCCAACCCCCGCGGCTGGAGCGTCGAGGAGTACCTGCGCCGCACGCCGCGGCTCTTCGCCGCCGCGCGCGAGGCGCTGGGCGAGCAGGTCGAGCTGCTGCACGACGTCCACTCGCGCCTCACGCCCAAGCAGGCCGTGATGCTGGCCCGGGCGCTCGAGCCGTACCGTCCGTTCTTCCTCGAGGACGTCCTCGCGCCCGAGCACTGGGACCGCCTGCCCGAGGTGCGCGCCGCCTCGCCGGTGCCCCTCGCGGTGGGGGAGCTCGCGACGTCGTTCACCGACGCCGCGCGGCTCGTCCTCGGTGGCGGCGTCGACCTGATCCGGTGCCACATCAGCGCGAT
The DNA here is from genome assembly GCF_049913115.1 of Cellulosimicrobium sp. E-16. NCBI lineage: Bacteria > Bacillati > Actinomycetota > Actinomycetes > Micrococcales > Promicromonosporaceae > Cellulosimicrobium > Cellulosimicrobium sp. E-16. The sequence goes on along the minus strand of NZ_CP183974.1, from coordinate 106,700 downwards.
CGGCGGGCTCAGCGCGGGCCGGTCGCTCGCGACGGCGGCCGAGCTGGTCGGGGTGCGCACGGCCTGGCACGCCCCGGGCGACACGTCACCGGTGGGAGCCGCGGCCAACGTCGCGCTCGACGTCACCTCGACCGCGTTCGGCATCCAGGAGGGACACGTGTACTCCGACGCCGTGCACGAGGTCTTCCCCGGCACGCTGCGGATCGTCGACGGCTGGCTGCGCCCGCACGACGCGCCGGGCTTCGGCGTCGACCTCGACGAGCGCGCCGCGGCGCGCTACCCGGCTGACCTCGCGGGCCACGACGCGTGGGCCGCAGGGGTCCGCGCGCCCGACGGCGGCCTGGTCGCCCCCTGAGGGCGGGTCACCCGGCGGCGCACGTGGGGGTCGGCGCCTCGCCCGCCAGGCGCGCCTCGGTCCACCGCACGAGGTCCGGGGCGAGCGGGGAGTCGGCCTGCACGAGCCCGACGTGGTCCCGCTCCTGGTACGTGCGGTAGTCGACCGGCTGCCCGGCGGCGCACCGCGCGCCGACGTACGCCTCCTGCGCCGTGGGGAGGATCAGCGTGTCGGAGGCCCCCTGCGCGACGAGCAGCGGCGCGGCGACCGGACCCGTCGGCACGTTCTCGGCCAGGCGCTCGCCCAGCGGGCCGGTCGTCGGGTCGGTCGTCCACAGCGGCTGGTCCATCGACAGGGCCTCGGCGACCGAGACGAGCGCACCGGGCTCCGACAGGCAGCGCGACGCCATCTCCCGCACGACGAACCGCGCACCGGGCCGGACGTACCCCGCCGCGTCGCTGTCCGGGTAGATCGCGTCGTACGCCTCGACGACGAACGACGCGAAGATGCTGCCGCCCGCGACGTTCTCCAGGTGGGACACGAGGCCGGTGAGGTCGCTCCCCCTCGCGAGCGCGGCGACGCCCGCGAGGGGGACGTCGGGCGCGTACTCCGGGGCGACGGCCCCGGTCCACAGGGCGGCGTGGCCGCCCTGCGAGTGACCCCAGACGACGGTCTGCTCGCCGAGCGTCGCCCCGTCCAGCTCGCGCGCGGCTCGCACGGCGTCGAGGACGGACCGCGCCTCGCCCTGGCCGACGAGGTACGGGTGCGGGCCGTCGGTCCCCAGGCCCACGTAGTCCGTGGCGACGAGCGCCCAGCCGTGCGCGAGGACGTCGTCGAGCAGGAAGAACGCGCCGGACTCGAACGGCTCGGCGAGGACCGACGGCGCGCAGCCGCGCGCGGAGCCCGTCGTGCCGTGGGCCCACGCGATCACGGGCGGAGCAGCGTCGTCCCGGAGGGCGTCCGGCAAGACGACGATCCCGCTCGCCACCGCGGGCTCGCCCTCGTCGCGGGTGGTCGTGTAGAGGATGCGCCACGCCGTCGCGCCGTCGGGGATCTCGCGGGTGAACAGCTCGGCGCGCAGGAGCCGGCCGGGCTCGCCCGGGACCGACGCGGGCGGGTCGTAGAACGCGTCGACCTGCGGCGCCGCACGATGCAGCCCGACGCTCACGACCGCGAGCGCCCCGGCCGCGACGACCGCGAGGACCGCGCCGACGAGCGCGACCCGGCCGTGGCGTCGAGGCCCGGACGGGTCGGGTGCTGCGGGCGCACCGCCCGCGCCGACGGACAGGGCGCGCGCCGACCCCGACCGCGCGCGGGCACGCCGGACCCCGGCAACGACAAGTCGGACACCGAGGATCACGACGCGGACGCCGAAGACCACCGCGACGACGAGCACCGTGACGTCCGGCCACACGAGGGCCAGCACGCCCAGCACCACCGAGGCCACGCCGAGCGCGAGGCGCGTCCAGCGGTCGGCACCGGACGACCGCACCCCCTCGACCCCGTCGAGGACGCCCGCGACGACGAGCCCGACGCCGACGAGGACCGCGACGACGACGATCGACGGCGCAGGCCACACGACGACCGCGACCGCGAGCGCCAGGAACACCAGGCCGCGCGCGACGTGCGGCCAGCGCGGGGCGCGCGGCGCGCCGCGGCCGTCGCCCCGGTCGGGCGACCGGCCGCCGACGAGCTCCGTGACGCCGAGGACGACGGCTCCGACGACGACCGCGACCACCAGCAGCGCGAGCGACGCGAAGGGGCGCAGGACGAGGACCGCGCCGACGACCGTGCACACGACGCCGAGCGTGACGGAGAGCCACGGCGGGATCCTCTCCCCCGCGGCGGCGGCGGACGCACGCATCCTGGCTCCGAGGCGGCTCACGCGGCGAACGTATCGGGCGCGGTGCCGGTCCGCGCGTCGACCGAGGTCGAATGCGGCGCGCGAGCCCGGCTCAGGCCGGCGGTGCGGCCTCGTGCGCGGGGCGCAGGTCGGTGCGCGAGAAGTCGTCGCCCACGAAGAGGAGCCGGTCGCGCGTCGCGGCGGCCAGCGCGTACGCGAAGCAGTCGCCGAGGTTCAGCCGCGCGGGGTGGCCGCTCCCCCGCCCGAACTCGCGGTACGCCTCGCGGGCGATCTCGGCGTGCTCGGCCGTGAACGGCTCGACCTCGATCCCGTACAGCTCGAGGAGGGCGTCGAGCCGGCGGCGTTGCGCCGGGGACGACCGGTTGTCCAGGACTGCGTAGAGCTCGACGAGGGACGGTGCGGCCATGCGCGGACGGCTGGCCGCGAGCAGGATCTCGGAGAGCGTGTCGGCACCCGGCTCGCCCAGGACGACCGCGACGATCGCCGAGGTGTCCACGATCACCGAGGGAGACCGCTCTCGTCGTAGAGCGACGCCTCGGCGGCACGCACGCTCTCGACGTCGAGGTCGACGCGGATCTCGTCGAGGAGCCGGGCGATCTCGGCGCGTCGGGCGGCGACGGCCTCGTCGCCCCTCGACCGGGACTCGAGCACCTCGTCGAGACGGTGCTGGACCGCCTCCTCGATCGCGCTCGTCTGCGACTGGCCCGTCGTCTCCGCGAGCCGGCGCACCAGCGCGTGCGTGCGCTCGTTCTTGATGTTGAGGCTCATGGGCACCTTTCTACCGCGGCAGCACCGTTCGTCTACCCAGGGTAGATGCACCCGCGCGCCGATGGGCGTGGCGCGCGCCGCCTGAGCGACGACCGGGTCCCAGCACGCAAGAACTCAACTAACGATCGCAATATCATTACAGAGCCTTGCGCTCGCATCGACGGCGTTCTAGTGTTCGGCACGAACGACCCTGCGCGGAGGTGCGACCGCGCAGCGGGCCGGAGGGTCAGCACGCCCTCCGGTGAGCACGGAGGCGGACCGCCTCCCGAGAGAAGACGGGTCAACGATGATTCGCAGCACGAACCACCTCGGGGCGCGGCGACGCGCCCGGGTCGCGGCCGCCGCGGCCGTCGCCCTCACGCTCGTGGCGGGCACCGCGTCGACGGCCCTCGCGCACGGCAAGCCCCAGCCGCCGGCCCCGGCCGTGGTGACACGGGCAGCCGTCGACCCCGCGCTCGTCGAGGGCCGCGGCGCCGCCGTCCCGTTCCTCGAGCAGGAGGCGGAGAACGCCGTGACGACGGGGACCGTGATCGGGCCCGGCCGTGACGCCTACACGATCGAGGCCGAGGCGTCGGGTCGCTCGGCCGTCCGTCTCGCGGCGGGGCAGAACGTGGAGTTCACGCTCCCCGCGGACGCGAACGCGATCACGGTCCGGTACTCGATCCCCGACTCCCCCACGGGCGGCGGGATCACGTCGCCGCTCGACGTATCGGTCCTGCGCCAGGGCAAGAAGGTCGGCCTGGACCGGCGCATAACGCTCACGTCGGCGTACTCCTACCTGTACAACCAGTACCCGTTCACCAACGACCCGGCGGCGGGCCTCCTCCAGCCCGGCTGGTGGGTCACCGAGTGCGCGTGCGTCCCCGCGGAGACGACGCCGACGCCGACGTTCGAGAAGCCGTTCCGCCCCATGAAGTTCTACGACGAGCAACGGCTGCTGCTCGGCCAGACGTACAAGAAGGGCGACGTCGTCCGCCTCACGGTCCCGGCGCGCGGAGCCGCCGAGTGGACCGTGATCGACCTCCTCGACTCCGAGAAGGTCGCGCCGCCGAAGGTGCGCCTGCTCGCCGCGAACGCGGTGCTCTTCGGGGCCGACCCCACCGGCCGGCGCGACTCCGCCGACGCGCTCGACAAGGCGATCGCGTTCGCCAAGAAGCACCGGCTCGAGGTGTACGTCCCGCCGGGCGTCTACCAGGTGAACCGGCACGTCCTCGTCGACGGCGTGACGATCCAGGGCGCCGGGAGCTGGTACACCGTCTTCCGGGGCAAGGAGGTCGCGCTCGACACGCCCGCCCCCGACGGGTCCGTGCACACCGGGGTCGGGTTCTACGGGCGGTACGCCGACGAGGGCGGCAGCTCGAACGTGCACCTGCGCGACTTCGCGATCGTCGGGGACGTGCGCGAGCGCGTCGACACCGACCAGGTCAACGGCATCGGCGGCGCGCTCAGCAACTCGTCGATCTCCGGCCTGCACCTCCAGCACACCAAGGTCGGCCTGTGGTTCGACGGGCCGATGGACAACCTGCGCGTGGAGAACACCGTGATCGTCGACCAGATCGCCGACGCGCTGAACTTCCACGGGGGCGTGACGAACTCGGTCGTGCGGAACGTCTTCGTCCGGAACACCGGCGACGACGGCCTCGCCATGTGGTCCGAGAAGCTGGCGAACACCGGCAACGTGTTCGAGAACAACACGATCCAGTCCAACACCCTCGCCAACGGCATCGCGATCTACGGCGGCACGGACAACACCGTCCGCGCGAACCTCGTCGCCGACCCCGTGCGCGAGGGCAGCGGGCTGCACGTCGGGTCGCGGTTCGGGGCGGAGCCGTTCGCGGGCTACCTCCACCTCACCGACAACACGGCGGTCCGGGCGGGCACGTACGAGCTCAACTGGAACATCGGTCTCGGCGCGATCTGGTTCTACGCGCTCGACCGCGACATCGACGCCGACGTCCGCGTCACCGGCGACCACTACCTCGACAGCACGTACAACGCGATCATGCTGGTCTCCGACTGGGGCGTGAAGGACCAGGTCGCGATCGAGGGCGTCGCCTTCCAGGACGTGCGGGTCGACGGCACCGGGACGTCGGTCGTGAGCGCGCGCGTGCGCGGCGGGGCGTCGTTCGAGAACGTCGACGCACGCAACGTCGGCTGGGCGGGCGTCAACAACTGCGGCGCCTTCAACTTCCCGGACGGCGGCACCGAGTTCACGCTCACCGACCTCGGCGGCAACGACGGCACGTCGCTCAGCCCGTGGGAGCCGGGCACCGTGAACTGGCTCGGCCGGTTCGTGCCCAGCGCGCCGAGCTGCAACGACCGCCCGCCGGTCGTCGCTCCCCCGGCCCCGTCTCCCTGGGTCCAGCCGGTCGGCTGACCCCACCCCGCTGAGTGCATGAAATAGTCGCGGTCGGATCGATTCGGCCGCGACTATTTCATGCACTCACGCGGTGGGCGGGCCGGTAGGGTCCCCCGGTGATCCTCGGACCGGACGACGACGTCGTCGCGCGCCTCGGGCAGGTGCCGCGGCGGATCGCGGTGGCCGGGGTGTCCGGCGCCGGGAAGACGACGCTCGCGGGCCGGCTCGGCGAGCGGCTCGGGATCCCGTTCACCGAGCTCGACGCGCTCCACCACGGGCCCGCGTGGACGCCACGGCCCGCGTTCCTCGACGACGTGCGCGCGCTCGCCGCGCAGGACGCGTTCGTCACGGAGTGGCAGTACGCGGCCGCTCGGCCGCTCCTCCTCGCGCGGGCGGAGGTCGTCGTCTGGCTCGACCTGCCCACGCGCGTCACGATGCGGCAGGTCGTCGCGCGGACGCTGCGCCGGTCGGTCCGACGCGAGGTGCTGTGGAACGGGAACGTCGAGCCACCCCTGTGGCGCACCTGGTACCAGGCACCCGAGGAGAACATCGTCCGCTGGGCCTGGACGACGCGCCACAAGTACCGCGACCTGCCGGAAGAGGTCGCGCGGGACGCCCCGGACGTGCTCGTCGTCCGGCTGCGGTCGCGGCGCGAGGTCGAGCGCTGGCTCGCCGCTCTCCCCGTCGTCGACGGCGCCTGACGACACCTCACGACGCCGGCACGGGGTACCGGTCAGACCGCTGTCAGACCGCCTCGGCCGCCACCTGGCGCGCGAGCTCCTCGACGATCCGGACGTCGGCGTCGAGCCACGGCACGGTCAGCCAGCCCCCGGCCTCGAGCCAGGTCAGCGCGTCGTGCTCCACGAGCGGCTGCGGGTCCCCGGCGGTGATCCGGGCGAACCACAGGCGCATGACGTGGCGGTCCGTGATGATCCACGTCCCGTGGTCGGGACCCACGAGCTCGTCGCCGAGCTCGACCTCGACGCCCAGCTCCTCACGCAGCTCGCGGTGCAGCGCCTCGGTCGGGGTCTCCCCGGGGTCGACCTTGCCCCCGGGGAACTCCCAGCGACCTGCGAGATGGAGCGGTCGGGACCGGCGCGCGCTGAGCAGGAGCCGCGGAGCGACGAGATCGTCGACGATCGCCGCGGCCACCACCAGTCTGCGCAGAGTCATACGCGGAGTGTCGCACGACGGTGTGTCGTGCGGGTGACGCGGTCACGCCGACGGCCCGGCGGGGCCGCCGGGCCGTCGGTGTCAGCGCAGGCCGGCCGCGCGCGCCCAGGCCACGGCCTCGGCACGGGTCGAGACCCCGAGCTTGCGGTAGAGGCTGCGGACCTGGGACTTGACCGTGTTGCGCGTGACGAAGAGCTTGGTGGCGATCTGCTCGAGCGTGACGTCCTCAGACAGGTTCGACAGGACGACCCGCTCGCGGCGGGTCAGCGGGGCGATCGGCGTGGCGATCAGCTCCGACGGGGCCGCCATGGGGCGGACCAGCTCGATGGTGCTCATGTTCTCCTCCAGATGCTCTCCGGTCACGTCATCCCCACGTGGCGAGTTCCGGTGTGTTGCTACAAGAAGAGATGGACCAACGTCCCGTTCATGACGCGAGTTTTCACCCCGAGATCTGACCGAACGTCAGAAGCCGGTCGGGCGAGTCTCGCGTGGGCAGGTCTTCGCAGGTCAGAGGGCTTTTCCGGACAGACGGAACCGGCGCCGGACAGCGCCGTGGAGGGGCTCCACGCGCCGTCTGACGCCGGTTCGGTGGTGTGATCTACGTCACACTCTGGTGGATCGGGTCAGCTCCCGACGTGCGCCGCGTACTGGTCCGGGGTCAGCAGGTCGCCCGTCTCCACGACGTCGACCTTGAACAGCCAGCCGCCGGTGTACGGGTCGGAGTTGACGACCGCCGGGTCGTCGATCGCGGCCTGGTTCACCTCGACGACGGTGCCCGTGACGGGCGAGAAGAGCTCCGACACGGACTTGGTGGACTCCACCTCGCCGATGACGCTGCCCGCGGTCACCTCGGATCCCACCTCCGGCAGCTCCAGGTAGACGATGTCGCCGAGCGCCTCGGCGGCCGTCGCCGTGATGCCGACGACGGCCGGGGCCGAGCCGTCGATCCACTCGTGCTCCGCCGTGTACTGCAGGTGGGCCGGGAACTGGGCCTCGGTCATGGGTTTCTCCTTCGAGCTCTTCGGGGTGACGGCAAGGTCAGGACTGCTGGGGACGACGGTAGAACGGGAGCGGCACGACCACCACGGGCTCTGCGCGGCCTCGCACGTCGACCGCGAGCCCGGTGCCCTCCGCCGAGAGCTCGGGCGTCACGTACGCGAGCGCGATCGGGTGGCCCAGCGTCGGCGAGGGCGCCCCCGAGGTCACGGTGCCGACCCGGCGCGCGGACTCCCCCACCGCTCCCCCGGGCTCGGCGTCGGTGAGCACGACGGCGTAGCCCGCCCGGGCGGGACGGCGCCCCAGGCCCTTCAGGCCGACGAGCACGCGCGCGGGCGCGGACGCCCGGCGCGCCGCGAGCGCGGCCCGACCGACGAACTCGAGCGGCGTGCCGTCCTCGGCGACCTTGTCGAGCTTCACCACGCGACCGAGTCCCGCCTCGTACGGCGTGGTCGTCGTGTCGAGCTCGTGCCCGTACAGCGGCATGCCCGCCTCCAGGCGCAGCGAGTCGCGCGCGGACAGGCCTGCCGGCACGAGGCCCAGCGGCGCACCGGCCGCGAGCACCGTGCGCCACAGGTCCGCGGCACGCTCCGCGGGCACGAACAGCTCGAAGCCGTCCTCCCCCGTGTACCCGGTGCGCGCGACGAGCGCGTCGACCTGTCCGGCGTCGGTCCGCAGCGCCAGGGGCACGGCGGCGTAGTACTTGAGGTCGCGCACAGCCTGCGCCGCGGTGGGGTCGGCGGCGTCCGTCAAGCCCGCGACGATCTCCTCCGCGCGGGGGCCCTGCACCGCGACGAGGGCCGTGTCCGCACCCTGGTCCGTGACGGTGGCGTCGAACCCCGCGGCGCGGGCCACGAGCTCGCGAGCGACGAGGTCCGCGTTCCCTGCGTTCGCGACGACGAGGAATCGCTCGTCACCCAGCCGGTACACGACGAGGTCGTCGAGGACCGCCCCGTCCTCCTGGCAGATCATCGTGTAGCGCGCCCGCCCCGGCGCGACCGCCGAGAGGTTGCCGACGAGCGCGTGGTCCAGCGCGGCCGCCGCCTGCGGACCGGCGACCTCGATCTCGCCCATGTGCGAGAGGTCGAACAGGCCCGCGGCCTCCCGGACCGCGCGGTGCTCCGCGAGGTCGGACGTGTAGCGCAGCGGCATGAGCCAGCCGCCGAAGCTCGTGAGGTTCGCGCCCAGCGCGACGTGCTCGTCGTGCAGCGGGCTGTGCCTGTCCGTCGGCCTGCCGGTCGGCTGGTCGATCGGGTCGGTCGGCTGGTCGGTCATGCGAGGTCTCCCGTCACGTAGGACTCCACAGGCGGGCACGAGCACACCAGGTTGCGGTCGCCCCGCGCACCGTCGATGCGGCGCACCGGCGGCCAGTACTTCCCGGCGCGCAGGCTCGCGACCGGGTACGCCGCGAGCTCGCGCGAGTACGGCTTGTCCCACGTCTCCGCGACGAGCGCAGCTGCCGTGTGCGGGGCGCCGCGCAGCGGCGACTCCTCCACGCTCCAGCGGCCCGAGGAGACGGCGTCGATCTCGCCGCGGATCGCGACGAGGGCGTCGACGAACCGGTCGAGCTCGGCCAGGTCCTCGCTCTCGGTCGGCTCGACCATGAGCGTGCCGGCGACCGGGAACGACAGCGTCGGCGCGTGGAACCCGTAGTCCATGAGTCGCTTCGCGACGTCCTCCGCCGTCACGCCGGTCTCCGCCGTGATCGGGCGCAGGTCGAGGATGCACTCGTGCGCGACGAGCCCGTTCGGCCCGGTGTAGAGCACCGGGTAGTGGTCGGCGAGGCGGCTCGCGACGTAGTTCGCGGTGAGGACCGCGGTCTTCGTGGCCTCGGTGAGCCCGTCGGGACCCATGAGCGCGACGTACGCGTACGAGATCGGCAGGATCCCGGCCGACCCGTACCGCGTCGCCGAGACGGGGGTCGCGGCGGACGCGTCCGGAGCGAGCGGGTCGCCGGGGAGGAACGGGACGAGGTGCTCGGCGACGGCGACCGGGCCGACCCCGGGCCCTCCCCCGCCGTGCGGGATGCAGAACGTCTTGTGGAGGTTCAGGTGCGAGACGTCGCCCCCGAACTCGCCCGGCCGCGCGAGACCGACGAGCGCGTTGAGGTTGGCGCCGTCGATGTACACCTGACCACCAGCCTGGTGTACTAGATCACAGACCTCGCGCACGTGCTCCTCGTAGACGCCGTGCGTCGACGGGTAGGTGATCATGATCGCGGCGACCCGCGGGCCGTGGTCGGCCAGCTTGGCGCGCAGGTCGTCGAGGTCCACCTCGCCGCTCTCGGCCGTCCGCACCACGTCGACCTTCAGGCCGGCGAGGGCCGCCGACGCCGCGTTCGTCCCGTGCGCCGACGCCGGGATGAGGCACACGTCGCGCTCGGTGTCGCCGCGCGACACGTGGTAGTCGCGGATCGCGAGCAGGCCCGCGAACTCGCCCTGCGACCCCGCGTTCGGCTGCACCGAGACCCCCGCGTAGCCCGTGATCTCCGCGAGCGCGGACTCCAGGCCGCCGATGAGCTCCGCGTAGCCGAGCGCCTGATCAGCGGGCACGAACGGGTGGAGGTCCGCGAGCTCCGGCCAGGAGATCGCCTCCATCTCCGCCGTCGCGTTGAGCTTCATCGTGCACGAGCCCAGCGGGATCATCGTGCGGTCCAGCGCGAGGTCCTTGTCCGAGAGCCGGCGCAGGTAGCGCAGCATCGAGGTCTCGGAGCGGTGCAGGTGGAAGATCGGGTGCTGCAGGTAGGTCGTCTCCCGTCGGAGCTCGGCCGGCAGAGCGACCGGGGTCCCGGCGGTGGGGGCGGCCCCGTCGGGGATACCGAAGGCCTTCAGCACCGCGGCGAGGGTCCCGGGAGTGGTGGTCTCGTCGCAGGCGATCTGTACATGATCCGAGTCAGGGTTGTACAGGTTCACGCCTGCGGCCGCAGCTTCTGCCACGACGGCGTCCGCCCGGCCGGGGACGACGGTGCGGACGGTGTCGAAGAAGGCGTCGTGCTCGACGGTCACGCCGCCCGCTCGCAGCGCGTCGGCGAGGGCCGTGGCGTGCGCGTGGGTACGTTCGGCGATCGCGCGGAGGCCGTCGGGGCCGTGGTAGATGGCGTACATCGACGCCACGATGGCGAGGAGCGCCTGCGCGGTGCAGATGTTGCTCGTGGCCTTCTCGCGGCGGATGTGCTGCTCGCGCGTCTGGAGCGCCAGCCGGTAGGCGGTGTCGCCGTCGGCGTCGATCGAGACGCCCACGAGGCGGCCGGGGAGCGAGCGCTCCAGACCCTTGCGCACCGCCATGAACGCGGCGTGCGGGCCGCCGTAGAACAGCGGGACGCCGAACCGCTGGGCCGAGCCCACGGCCACGTCGGCGCCGAGCTCGCCGGGGGAGACCAGCAGCGTCAGGGCCAGCAGGTCGCTCGCGACCGTCACCAGCGCACCCGCGGCCTTGGCCTCCGCGACCACGGGGCGCCAGTCCACGACGCGTCCCGACGCCCCGGACTGCTGGACGACGACGCCCACGAGCTGCGCGTCGTCGTCCACCCCGGCGGGGAAGGCCCCCGCGGCCCGGGCTGCGGCGAGGCCGGCGTCCAGGCCGCCCGACAGGTCCGCCACCACCACGGGCAGTCCGACGGCGTGCGCGCGACCCAGCGTCACCGCGAGGGTCTGCGGGAAGAGGTCGGCGTCGAGGGCCAAGTAGCCGCTCTTCGCGCGCGACGCGCGCCACATGAGCGCGACCGCCTCGGCCACCGCGGTGGCCTCGTCGAGGAGCGACGCGTTCGCGACGTCGAGGCCCGTGAGGTCCTCGACGACCTGCTGGAAGTTGAGGAGCGCCTCGAGGCGGCCCTGCGAGATCTCCGGCTGGTACGGCGTGTACGCGGTGTACCAGGCGGGGGACTCGAGGACGTTGCGGCGGATCACCGGGGGAGTGACGGTGCCGTAGTAGCCGAGCCCGATCATCTGCGTCTTGACGACGTTCTTGCCGGCGAGCGCGCGCAGGTGGTCCAGCACCTCGGTCTCGGTGCGCGCCGCGGGCAGGTCGAGCGGGCGCTCGGTGCGGATCGACGCCGGGACGGCTGCGTCGACGAGCGCGTCGAGCGAGGCGTAGCCGAGCTGGTCGAGCATCACGCCGACCTCGCGCCCGCGCGGGCCGAGGTGGCGCGGCGCGAACGCGCCGGTCGCGGCGTTGTGCCGTGAGCTGGGGTCGAAGGACGGCTGGGTCACGAGGGACTCCCGGTGGAGGGGACGACGGCGGGTCCCTCCCCGCTCTGTCATCGGACGCACGCGTCGACCTGAGAGTTTTGCCGGTCCGCCGTGCCACGAGGGCCGGGGCGCGCCGACTTGCACCGTCGGTGGGCCGAGGCCGCCGGAGGTCCGACGAGCGCACGGCCGCTTTCCAGAGTTGCCTCACCTCGACGGTACGGGGGCCTGAGAGATTCCCGGGGAGGGTTTGCTCCTTCGGCGCCGGCGCCGGTCCGCTGAGACCAGGCGCCGAGCTCTCCCGTCGTGGTTCGGGCGGCAGTACTGCAGTTGTGCCTCGATCCTACCGGTCGAGGCGCGGCGCGCGCCGCCGCGCCCCTCCCGCCGTCGCCTCACCTGGGAGGTAATAACTACGGACCCCGAACGATCCACGCTAGCGTCACGGCGGACGAAGCGACGACGCGACGTGGGTGGGGGAGACATGACGACCGAAGGTGCGGCCTCGCAGCCGCCGCTGGGGGAGCGGGTCCGACGCTGGACGACCATGTGGGGGCTGCTGCGGCACGCGGGCGTCCCCCTCGTGGCGGTGGGCCTCGCGCTGAGCGTCCTCCTCGCCCTCCTGCCGCTCGTGTCGATCGTCGCCCTGGGCCGCGTGCTCTTCCTCCTCCCGAGCATGACCGACGGCGCGGCGAGCGCCGGGTGGGGCGACCTGCTCGCGGTGCTCGGCGTCGCGGTCGGGGCGCTCGCCGTGCAGCAGCTCCTCGCGCCGTTCCAGACCGGCATCGTCGAGACGGTCGGGCGGCGGGTCGACCAGCGCTGCATCGACCGGCTCCTCGGCGCGGCCCTGTCCGACGCCCCGCTCGCGCTCCTGGACGACTCCGAGGTGCTGGACGTCGTCGCCGACGCCCGCGCGGCGTTCGCGCGGCAGAGCATGAGCCCCGGCGACGCGGCCGGGGCGCTCGTCCCGCTCGTCGGCCGCTACGTGCAGCTCGTCGGCGCGGCCGCGCTCGTCGCGGTCGTCGTCTCGCCCCTCGCGGGTGCCGTGATCCTCGCGACGGCGCTCGCCATGCGCGCGGGGGTGCGGGGCACGTTCAGCAAGCTCACCCCGATATGGAAGACCCTCCACCCCCAGCGGCGCCGGATGTACTACCTGCGGGAGCTCGCGACCACGCCCGGGATCACCAAGGAGGTGCGCATCCTCGGCGTCCTCGGGTGGCTGCGCGAGCGCCTGCGCCGGGAGACGATGGCCTACCTCGAGCCGCAGTGGGCGGTCAACCGTCGGCTCCAGCTCTGGCCGTTCGTGGGGTTCTCGGCGATCGGCCTGGTCGGCGGCACGATCGTGCTGGTCCTGGTCGCCCTCGACGACACGCTCGACCTCTTCGCGCTCGGCGTCGCGATCCAGGCGGTGCTCATCCCCCTGCGGTTCGGGGTGTACTTCCCCGAGTGCGACGTCCGCACGCAGTTCGGCCTGCTGTCGTTCGACGCCCTGGAGCGGTTCGAGCAGCGCCTGCGGTCCGCCACGGCCGAGGCCGCCGGAGCGGACGACGCCGGGCCGGTCCCGCGCGGCGTGATCCGCTTCGAGGACGTGTGGTTCCGCTACGCCGACGGCGGTGCGTGGGTCCTGCAGGGGCTCGACCTCACGCTCGTCCCGGGGACGTCGACGGCGATCGTCGGGCTCAACGGCGCGGGAAAGACGACGACGATCAAGCTCCTCGCGCGCCTGTACGAGCCGACGCGGGGGCGCATCACCGTCGACGGCGTCGACGTGCGCGAGCTCCCCCTCGAGGCGTGGCGGCGCCGCCTCGCCCTGATCTTCCAGGACTACGTGCGCCTCGAGCTCTCCGTCGCGGACAACGTCGCGCTCGGCGCGCCCGAGCTGCGCGACGACGCCGAGCGCCTGCGCGAGGCGGTCGCCGCCGCGGGTGCGGACGGCGTCGTGGAGGGCCTCGCCGACGGGCTCGACACCGTGCTCTCGGGCGGGTACGCGGGCGGTCGCGACCTGTCGGGCGGGCAGTGGCAGCGCGTCGCGCTCGCACGCGCCCTGCTCGCGGTCTCGGGCGGCGCGGACGTCCTCGTCCTCGACGAGCCGACGGCGCAGCTGGACGTCCGCGCCGAGGCCGAGTTCTTCGAGCGCTTCCTCGCCCACGGCGCGGTCGCGGCGGTGGCGCGCGAGCGTGCGGTGACGTCCGTCGTCATCTCGCACCGGTTCTCGACCGTCCGCCCGGCCGACCAGATCGTCGTCCTCGCGGAGGGCCGCGTCGTCGAGCAGGGCACCCACGACGAGCTCCTCGCCGCCGAGGGCCGCTATGCCGAGCTCTTCGTCCTCCAGGCCCGCCGGTTCCGCAGCGACTCGCCCGACGACCCGGGCCCCGACCCCGACGCGACCAGTCCCGCGACGGCCCTGACCTCCGGAGGTGCCCGATGAGGCGCGTCGCGCTCGCCGCCCGGTTCATGCTCGCCCACGGCTGGCGGACGGACCGGCGCCGCCTCCTGGTCGCGGTCGTGCTGCTCACGATCGGGTTCCTCGCCGGTCCCCTGGTCGGTGTCGGGCTGGGGCTCTTCACCGACGCGCTGGTCGACCAGGACGTCGCGCGCGCCGTCGGGCTCGCGTGCGCGGTCGCGGCCCTCGTCATCGCCGAGCTCATGCTGGGCCACTTCGCTCACCTGTCGTACTTCGAGGTCGCGGACCTCCAGCAGCTCCACCTGATGGACGAGGTCGCCCAGCTCACGCACGGCTCGGCGGACCTCGCCGCGCTCGACGACCCGGACCGCGTCCGCCTCCTCACCGCGGTGACGGAGGGCCTGCAACGGGTCCGGCTGGCCCTCGAGGGCACGCTCCAGCTCGGCGGCATGGTGCTCCAGGTCCTGGTCACCACGGTCATCCTCGGTCTCGTCGAGCCGTGGCTGCTCCTGCTGCCCCTCGCGGCACTCCCGCCCGTCTGGCTCGCCGACCGCGCGCAGCGGGTGCTCGACGCGGCGCGCGACGTCACCGCCGACGACGTGCGCCTCTCCCGGCACCTCGTCACCGCCGGGACGACGGGTTCGTCGGCCAAGGAGATCCGGCTCTTCGGCGCGCGCCACCTCGTCGCGGACCGGCAGCGCGCGGCGTGGGACCGTACGACGGCGGTCCTGTGGAGCGCGCACCGGCGCTCCGCGCTGCTGCGCGCGGCGGGCCAGGTGTGGTTCGCGCTCGCCTACGGGGCCGCGGTCCTCCTCGTGATCCGCAGCGCCGCGTCCGGCACGGCGGCCATCGGCCAGGTCGTCCTCGTCGTCACGCTCGCCATCCAGGTCAGCACCCAGGTCGCGGGCGCGCTGTCGCTGTTCGGCAACCTCCAGGACGCCGGGCGTACGGTCGAGAAGCTCCTCGAGCTGCGCGGGACCTCGACGACGCCGGGCCGGGTCGGCGCCGCGGGCCCGGCGCCCGCCGAGGTCACGCCGTTTGTCATGACGCTTCCCGCGCGCCTCGCGCACGGCCTGCGCGTCGAGAACCTCACCTTCGCCTATCCCGGTGCGGACCGTCCCGTCCTCGACGGTGTCAGCCTCGACCTGCCCGCGGGCGCGACGGTCGCGCTCGTGGGGGAGAACGGCGCGGGGAAGTCCACCCTGGTCAAGCTCCTGTGCGGGCTGTACCGGCCGACGTCGGGCCGCATCCTCGCGGACGGCGTCGACCTCTCCGGGGTGGCGCCCGGCGCGTGGCGGTCACGCGTCGCGACGCTGTTCCAGGACTTCGCGCGCCTCGAGCTCTCGCTGCGCGAGGACGTCGGGATCGGGCGCGTGGACGCGCTCCACGACGACGACGTCCTGTGGGCCGCGCTCGACGAGGCCCGCGCCCGCCCGATCGTCGAGCGCTCGTCCGACGGACTGGACCAGGTCCTCGGCACGGGCTACGCCGACGGCGCCCAGCTCTCGGGCGGGCAGTGGCAGACGCTCGGGCTGGCCCGCACGCTCCTGCGCCCCGACCCGCTCCTGCTCGCGCTCGACGAGCCCGCGTCCGCGCTCGACGCGACCGCCGAGCACGCGCTGTTCGAGCGGTTCACCGAGACGGCACGGCGGACCGGCACGACGTCCGGCGGCGTCACGCTGTTCGTCTCGCACCGCTTCTCGACCGTGCGCGACGCCGACCTCATCGTCGTGCTCGACGGCGGCCGCGTCGCCGAGCTCGGCACCCACGACGAGCTCGCCGCCGCGGGCGGGGCCTACGCCGAGATGTACGCGCTCCAGGCCCGCGCCTACCGGTGACGGCCGTCTGACAGGGTGGAGCCATGACCGCCGACACGATCGCCGACGTCGTACTCCTGCTCGTGCTCGCGGGCGCCGGGGTCCTGCTCGTCTGGTGCGCCCGGGCGACGGCGTCCGGGCGTCTGGGACGCAACCAGGTCGCCGGGATCCGCACAGCGACGACGCTCGCGAGCGACGAGGCGTGGCAGACCGCCCACCGTGCGGCGCGGCCGCTGAGCGAGGCCGCGGGCTGGGTGCTCGTCGCCGCCGCGCCGGTGCTGTTCCTCGTCGGCGACGACGCGGGTCTCGTCGTCGTGCTGGTCGCGACGGGCATGACGCTCGCCCTCACGGTCGGCGGGCTCGTCGTCGGGACCCGCGCCGTGCAGCGCGAGGCCGACCGCAGCCGCTGACCCGGCCGCCGGTCAGGCGGGCTCGGAGACCAGCTCGCGCTCCGCCGTCGGGCCGGGCTGGGGCTCCTGGGCCGCGCGGCGCGACGCCGGGCGACCGTAGGTGAGGTAGAGCGGGAGGCCGGTGAGGAGCAGGCCGCCGACGAGGTTGCCGAGGACGGTGGGGATCTCGTTCCAGACGAGGTAGTCCATGATCGTGAACTCGCCCCCGAGCAGCAGCCCGGACGGGAACAGGAACATGTTGACGATCGAGTGCTCGAACGCCATGAAGAAGAAGAGCATCACGGGCATCCACATCGCGATGGCCTTGCCGGGCACGTCCTTCGCGACCATCGCGCCGATGACGCCCATGGACACCATCCAGTTGCACAGCATGCCGCGCACGAACAGCGTGAGCATGCCCGACGCCCCGTGCTCCGCGTACCCGACCGTGCGGCCCTCGCCGATGTGCCCGATCGCCTGACCGACCTCGTTGGGCGGGGTGTCGAACCCGTACGTGACGACGATCGCCATCATCACGGCGACGGCGAACGCGCCGAGGAAGTTGCCCACGAACACGAGGCCCCAGTTGCGCAGGACGCCACGCACCGTGATCCCGGGCCGCTTGTCGAGCCAGGCCAGCGGGCCGAGGACGAACATCCCGGTGAGGAGGTCGTACCCGAGCAGGTACAGCAGGATGAACCCGACCGGGAAGAGGACGGCGCCGAGGATCGCGTGGCCCGTGGTGACCGTGACCGTCACCGCGAACGCGGCGGCGATCGCGAGGATCGCGCCGCCCATCGTCGAGCGCACGAGCGTGTCGCGCGTGGACAGCAGGACCTTGCTGGCGCCGGCGTCGATGATCGTCGGGACGAGCTCGGCGGGCTTGACGTAGGACATGGGCGGGCTCCGGTCTCTGAGGCGACGTCGCGGCAGGGGAGCGCCCGACGGCGCGTCCCACGCTAGGAACCCGCGGTTTCGACCGCGTTCCCGCGGGGGAGCGACCTCGTTACCGGGGTCGCTCAGCGCGCGGGGCCGCCCTGTGAGAACTCGGTACCCGGCGCGGGCTCGACCGTGACGGACCGGACCGTCGCGAGACGCCGGACCGCGCGCTCGAGGGCCCGCGTGCGGCGCGGCGTCGCGCGGAAGGTCACGACGATCCGCCCGGCCCGGCCGTCGTCGTCCACCGGCTCCGTCGCGAGCGAGTCGAAGCTCACCCCACGCGTCGAGAACACGCCGGTCAGCGCCGTGAGCGTGCCCGGCTGGTCGAGGCCGTGCACGGTCGCGACCCACGCGGCCTCCGCACCGGCCCGGCCCGACGGCGCCCGGTCGCCGGTCGCGGTCGACGCACCCGGGACGGGCGCACCGGTCCCGGCCCGCTCCCGGCCGGCCGGCCGGTCGTCGTCCCGCGGCACCGTGCTCGCCGCGACCATCCGCCCGACGCCGTCCGCCGCGTGCGCAAGACCGCTCGCCTCGTCGTCAGGCAGGTCGTCGAGGAGCACGCGCGTCCACCCGCCCGGTCCGAGGACCACGGGGACCCCCAGCACGCCGCGGTGCGGGGCGCCGTCGGGCCCCGAGAGCTTCCCGTCGAACCGTCCGTCGAGCTCGCCGTCGAGGGCCACCTGCCCGGCGACGACGATCTCGCGACCGTCGAGGATGACCTCGAGCAGGTCCACCGTCGCGCTGGCCGTCCCGGCGGGCGTCTTGGCGCCGGACTGGTGCGTCATCCAGGGCCGCGTGACGAGGCGCAGGTCGGCCGGCCACGTGTCGATGAGGTCGAAGGCGGCCCCCATGTCCTCGGCGGCGACGCGCGCCAGCTCGGTCTTCGCCGCGGCGATCTCGTCGGGCAGCGCGTCGAGCGTGCGGCCCCGCCGCAGCGCCGCGACGGCCCGCGCGCGCTCGTCGGCGTCGAGCCCGCTCACCCGGACCGTCGACCACAGCGGCACGGCGTCCTCGCCGTGCTGGCCCCCGACGAACCCGCCGACACGGTGCCGCCGCACGCCCAGCTCCACCGCGAGCTCGCGCCGGAACCGCAGCGTGTCGAGCCACGCGCCCATCCCGAGCACGCGGTGCCGCCCGAGCCGCTCCGCCATGACGGCGACCCCGAGCTCCACGGGGTTCGTCACCACGACGACCACCTCGTGCCCCGAGCCGTGCCGCGCGATCGCGTCGGCGTACTCGGCGAGCACGGCGCCGTTCGTGGCGGCGAGGACCCGACGGTCGGGGTCGGCTCCCGTCCGGGCCGGGGGCGTCAGGCCCGCGGCGACCACGATCACGTCGGCCGTGACGTCCTCGGGGGAGTGCGCGACGTCGAGCAGGGGCGCGTGCTCGTCGTACGCGTCCACGAGGTCGGCGCGCAGCCCGTGCACCGCCCGGCCCGACGCCCCGCCCGCGCGTCCCACGAGCTGGAGCCGGGCCGTCGGCGGGAGCACCCGTCGCTCGACGATCTGCGTGCACACCTGCCGGCCGACGTCTCCCGTCGCCCCCACCACCGCTACGTCCACCCCGGCAGGCTACGTCCCGTCCGATGAGTCCGGGCGCCGAGGCGGGTCATGACCGGTGAGGACGGGTGGACCATCGCGACGCAGCGGGGACGAGAGGAGCAGGACGATGACGACCGCCGACCCGACGGTGAAGAACCTCGACGGCTACGGGACGCCGCCGATCGAGTGGGCGCGCGTGCACGACACGCTGTTCGGCCGGCTCCCCCAGGAGCCCGGTGCCGGCGGCCCGAACCGGCACACGACCTGGCTCGCGACGACCGACCCCGACGGGAAGCCGCACGTCGTGCCGTTCGGCGCGCTCGTGCTCGACGAGGAGATCTTCCTCTGCTCCGGCGAGGGCACGCGCAAGAACCGCAACCTGCACCGCGACCCCCGGTGCACGCTCACCGTCGCGACGGAGCCGTTCGACCTCACCGTCGAGGGGCGGGCCGAGCGCGTCACGGACCCCGAGACCCTGGAACGCGCGGCGGCCGGCTTCCGCGCCGACGGGTGGCCCGCGACCGTCGACGGCGACGCGCTCACCGCGGAGTTCAGCGCACCGTCCGCCGGCCCGCCGCCGTGGGCCGTCTACCGCCTGCTCCCCGAGCGGGTGTTCGCGTTCGGCACGGCCGAGCCCTACGGCGCCACGCGCTTCGACCTCGCGCCGAGATAGACCTCGGCGTCAGGCGAAGGCGATCTCCGCGGCGGCGGCGACCATCTCGTCGAGGACCGCGGAGACGACGGGCCGGGGCTCGTGGCGAGTCGCGCGGTGGCGCGCCACGAGCCGCCGAGAGCCGAGGCCGGGGAGTCCGACCACCGTGACGCCGTCGGGCACCTCGTCCGACGCGCCGCCCTCGACCGCGAGCGCCGGGAGCATCGCGACCCCGAGCCCGGCCGCGACGAGCGAGAGCGCGACGTCGAAGTCGTAGTAGTTGTGCCGTGTGCGCACGGTCCCGCCGAGACCGCGGGACAGTCGGCGCAGGGCGCGTGCCGCGGCGGTGCCGGGCTCGGGTCCCAGCCAGACGACGTCGCGCACGTCGTCGAGGCGGGTCGGGGTGGGCATGCTGGCCGGGACGACGAGCCGCCACGGCTCGTCGAGCAGCACGATCTCGCGCGTCCCGCGCGGCGCGGGGGAGTCGGCCTCGTAGTCGCGCTCCAGGAGGACGACGTCGAGCTCGCCCGCGCGCAGCAGGCGCAGCGCCTCGGTGGGCTCGCGCTCCTGCACGTCGAGCTCGATGCCGGGCGCCGTCTCCGCCAGACGCCCCGCGACAGGTGCGACGACGGCGCGGATCGCCGTCTGGAAGGAGCCGACGGCGACGCGCCCGCTCACCTCGTCGCCGAGCGCCGCGAGCGCCTTGCGCGCCTCGACCAGCTCGGTCTCGATGCGCTCGGCCGTCTCCGCGAGCACGCGCCCGGCAGGCGTGAGGGTCACGCCGCGCGGGCCGCGGTCGAGCACGACGACGCCCTCCTCCGCCTCGAGCCGCTGGATCTGCTGGGAGACCGCGGACGGGGTGACGTGCAGGAGATCTGCTGCCGCGAGAATGCCCCCGCCGCGGTGCACGGCAAGGAGAAAACCAAGTCTGCGTGGGTCCGTCGCCATGTAGAGATGCTAAACGGCCGGTGCAGAATCCTTCGATTGTGCTGAAGCCCGAGAACCCTCACACTTGTCGTGGCGCCGGTCGGTTACCTCCTCCTCCTTACGGGTCGGCGCCCGAGCTTCCGCACCACCCGCGCCACCAGCCACCGGCCCGGAGCGCACAGCCACCGCAGCGTCGCGGTACCCCCCTCCACCCCTCTTCGTCACCGGAGTACCGCTGTGCCCGTCACCCTCGACGCGTTCGTCATGTTCCTCGGCTGGATCGGCGCCGCCGCCGGCGTCGTCGCCTACGCGATGGTCAGCCGCGGCCGCTGGGCCGCGTCGTCTGCCCCGTTCCAGCTCACCAACCTCACGGCCGCCGGCCTCATGGGCATGGTCGCCGCCGCGAACGGGGTGTGGCCGTCGGTGGCCGCCAACATCGTGTGGATCCTCATCGGCGTGCAGGCGATCGTCGTCATCGTCCGCGCGCGGGCGCGCCGCCGCGCGGGCACCGAGGTCGCGGCCGCCGCGCCCGTCGCGGTCCCGGTCGCGCCGGACGGTCTGAGCGACGTCGTCGGCACGTCGTCGGTGCCCGACGCCGAGCCCTCGCCCCGAGAGGTCGGGCTCGCCGCCTGACGCGACCAGCTCTCAGGTCGGGGACGTCAATCGACGCCGCCCCCCGGTGCCGCCCTTCAGGCTCAGGCGCGACGCCGTCGTGCGCCGAGCGCGCCGACGCCCGCGACGACCAGGAGTCCTGCCGCCACGAGCGCGGCCGCAGCGTCCACGCCGGTCACGGCGAGACCGCCCCCGGATCCCTTGGTCGTACCGGGAGCGGACGGGCCGGTCGGGTCCGGCGACGGCGACGGCGACGGCGACGGACCGGGGGTCGTCGTGCCGGTCGCGACAAGGGTGAAGTCGAGGCCGGTGACCGCCCCGTCCGTCACGTCGAACGTCACGCTCGCCTCGCCGTCGAGCGCGTAGCCGTCCGGCGGGACGACCTCGGCCCTGTACCCCGTACCGGGCGGGACGTCGACGCTCCACACGCCGTCGTCCCCGCTCGTCGAGGTGCCGACGACGTCGCCAGCCGCGTCCCGGATGGTCACCGTGACACCCGGGACCGGGTCGCCTGCGTCGTCCGAGACCGTGCCGCCGACGGTCTGCGACGCCGGGACCGCCACGACGAGGAAGTCCTGGTCGAGGCGGTTCTCGCCCGCCGCGGTGATCGTCGTGGAGCGCTCGGTCACCCCGGCGGCGTACCCGTCGGGCACGGTGAGCGTCACCGTGTAGGCGCCCGCGGGGAGCGCACCGGTGGCGTAGACCCCGTCCGCGTCGGTGGTGAGCGCCGTGTCACCCCCGGGCCCGGACACGACCACGGTCACACCGGCGACCGGCGTCCCGCCGGCGTCGAGGACGGTGCCGCCGACCGACCCCGGCCGTCGGACCTGGAAGTCGACCCCGGTCACGTCGTCCGCGGCGACGGTGACGGTGCGGGTCGTCGGGCCGTCGGCCACGTAGCCGAACGGGACCTCGACGCTGACGATCCACTCGCCGGGCGCGAGGCCTTCGACCGTGTACGACCCGTCGGCAGCCGTCGGGACGGTCAGGGTGCCCCCGGGACCGGAGACCGTCACGACGGCGCCGGGCACGCCCGCGGCGCCCGCCGTCACAGCCCCGGACACCCCCGCCGGCGCCTGGACGACGAAGTCCTGACCGGCGATCGGCACCTCGCTGCCCGCCGGGACCTCGACCGCCTCCGGCACCGACGACACGGTGTACCCCGGCGGCGGCACGACCGAGAAGGTGTGCGTCCCGACGGGGACGTCGTCGAGCAGGTACGCACCCGTCGAGTCGGTGGTCGCGCTGCGCGGTCCACCCGGCCCGTCGAGGGTCACGACCGCGCCGGGCACGGGCGTGCCGTCGGGCGTGCGGACGGACCCGCTCACCGGTACCGGGACGATCACCCGCACGAGGACGTCGACGTCGGTCGCGTCGTACGCCGACAGGTCGACCGGCTGGCGCGCGGGGCCCTCGACGACGTACCCCGGGTGGTCGGGGGACGGGGCCGGTGGGGCGACGACCTCGACGGTATAGCCGTCGGCGGCCGCGTAACCCGGGAACGCGTACGTGCCGTCGGCGGCGGACGTCGTCGTGGCCAGGGCCGCCCCGTCCGGGCCGAAGAGCGTGAGTGTCGCACCCGCGACCGGCCCGGCGACCGCCGGGTCGTCGGGGTCCTGGAGCCGGGCCGTGCCCATGACGTCGCGGGCGAGCGAGGCGAACCACGTCTGGTAGACGGGGAAGCCCGAGCGCTGGAAGAAGTACACCGTCAGGCTCGTGACCGGGACGGTCGGGCGGAACCACCCTGCGGCCCCGGACGTGTCGAGACCGGCCGCGTTGCCCAGGACCTCACCCGTGACCGGGTTCCACGTCGCGACGTCGTCCGCCGACCCTGCGCACGACGGCCCGGGCGACGCCGCGCAGTAGTTGAAGCCGCCCTGCCAGCCGAGCTCCGCGCCGGTGAGGAGCTGCCCGTCGGTGCCGCGCGCGACGACGACCGCGCGGTCGGCGTCGACGTCGCCCAGCACGAACGCCCAACCGCCCGCGGGAGTCGGGCACTCGAACGTGTACGTCGTCACCGACGGCGAGGTCGCGTTGTCGGCGCGGGGCCGGAGGTTGAGGTATCCCTGTCCCTGGCTCGACCCGAACACCGCCCCGGGCGGCGTCGCGGCGCTGAGCCACGTGCTCGCCCCGGTCTGGACGCCGACCTGTCCACCGCGCGAGTCGGAGGTCACCGTCGCGGCGGGGAAGCCGCCGGCGGGGAGCCGGACCGTCGTCGTGAACGCGCCAGCGGTCCCGGCGAGCGGGTCCCAGGCCCCCCAGCCGGCGGTCGTGACGGCCGTCGCGGGGGGTGCCGCCAGGACCGTCGCGGTGACGAGGAGCAGCAGGAGCGTCGCGACGCCGCCGGCGAGGCGGGTCGCGAAGCCGGTGACGCGTCGCTGCGGTCGCACGACCACCACGGTAGGAGACATCCGCCCGAGGCGCACCGGAGTGAGCGCGTCCGACGCCGCGCGCTCCTACACCCCGGCGGGCGTGATGAGCCCGACGAGCAGGCCCATCACCAGCACCGTGACCAGCTCGTGCGCGGCGTTGAGGACCGTGAGCCCGGCCGGCCGGCCCTCGAACGCGTCGTGCGTGACGAACCGCGCGGCCGTGAAGCCCGCCCACAGCACGACGGCGGTCAGCAGCGCGTTGCCGAGGTAGCCGCCGCCGTAGAAGGACCACGCGAGATAGGTCGCGCCCGCGAGCACCCACGCGGTGACGAAGCTGACCACGAGCGTCACGACGATCGGCACGACCGCGTCGCGCCCCTCCCCGGACGGGTCGACCTTCGCGACGCGCATCCAGTAGGTGCCGAACACCTTCGGCGTGTACCAGACCGAGCCCACGATCATGCTGGACACGGTCGCGGCCAGCACCGCCCAGTAGTTGATCTCCGGAACCATCGGACCGCTCCCTCGCGTCGACGCCGTCGCTCGGAGCGTAGCGCTCAGGCGGTGGCGTGCGCCTGCGGTTCGACGACCACGTCCACGACGACCGCGCGGTGGTCGGACAGGCCCGTGTCGACGGCGGTCGCGGGGCCGACCGCGCGGATCGTCGCAGTCCCGGGAGCCGCGTCGACGAGCACGTGGTCGATCTGCCGGGCGGGCCGGTCGACGGGGTGGGTCAGCACGTCGGCGAGCGACGTGAACCCGGTGATCTCCGCGGGCTCGGGCGCCCGCAGGTTGAGGTCGCCCAGCAGCACGAGCGGGCGGGGGAGCGGCGCGCACGCCTCCGCGAAGGACCCGAGCTGGTCGGCCGTGAACTCGGGCCGGGACGTGGTGTGGGTCGTCACCACCGTGAGCCGGCCCCACGGCGTCACGACGGCGGCGGCGAGCGCCGCGCGCGGTTCGTCCGGGACGACGCGGAACGGGACGAGGCGCGCGGCCCCGCTGGTCGGCCGCGGTGTCCGCCGACGGACGCGCGAGCGCCACGGCATCCGGTCGAGCTCGAGCCGCGACCACCGTGCGACCGGGAAGCGGCTGACCAGCCCGATCCCGTAGGACGCGACGCCGGGCACGCGCCGCACCCCCGATCCGGGTCGGCCTGCGCGCACCCACGCGCCGGAGACGCCGCGCAGGGTGGGGGAGAAGTGTCGGTGGTCGGCGCGGAGCGCCTCTGCCGCGACGGCGACGAGGTCGGCGCGCTGCGAGCGCGGCGAGTCGCGCTCGACCTCCTGCAGCGCGAGCACGTCCGCGTCGAGGTGGGCGACGGCGCGCGCGAACCGCTCGACGTCGACCGTGCCGTCGAGCGCGGCGCCGTGCAGGGCGTTGAAGGTCGCGAGGCGCAGTGCGCCGGCGGGTCGCGGGAGCAGTCCGGGAGCGGTGGGGTCGGTCGGCACCGCACGATCCTCGCGTGAGCGGGAGACGGTCGCGACCAGGCGCGTCAGAGGGTGCTCCGCCAGGCGACGACGCGCTCCACGGCCTCGGCGACCGTCGCCGGGGCCGCCGCGAAGGAGAGCCGCACCCAGTCGCCGCCCCGGACGCCGTCGAAGTCGGTGCCCGGGGTGAGCGCGACGCCTGCCTCGGCGAGCAGCCGCTCGCACCACGTCACGGAGTCGAGCCCGTCCCCGGAGACGTCCGCGTAGACGTAGAACGCGCCGTCCGCCGGGGCGACGCGCGACCACCCGAGGTCGTCGAGCCGCGACAGCACGAGCTCGCGCGACGCCGCGTAGCGCGCGACGTTCTCGGCCGCGGCCGCGTACCCCTCGGGCGAGAAGGCCGCGACGCCCGCGTGCTGCGCGAGCGCGGGCGGGGACAGCGCGACGTTGCCCGCGAGCGCGTCGACCGGCCCGACGAGCTCGTCGGGCAGCACGAGCCACCCCAGGCGCCAGCCCGTCATCGCCCAGTACTTGGAGAACGAGTTGACGACGACGGCGCCCTCGCCGACGTACCGCGCCGCGGTCGGGAGCGCTGCAGGGGTGGCGTCGGACGCGTCGCCGTACGTGATGCCGTGGTAGATCTCGTCGCTCACGAGCCGGACGTCGTGGTCGGCGCACCACGCCGCGACGGCGTCGAGCTCGGCGGGCAGGATCATCGTCCCCGTCGGGTTCGCCGGGCTCGCGACGACCAGGCCGTCGAGGCCGCCGTCGTAGTACGCCTCCATGAGCTGCGACACCGTGGGCTGGTAGCGCGTCTCGGGTCCGCAGTCGAGCTCGACGACCTCGCAGCCCAGCGCGCGCAGGATGTTCTTGTACGCGGGGTAGCCGGGGCGGGCCAGCGCGACGCGGTCGCCGACGTCGAACGCCGCGAGGAACGCGAGGAGGAACCCCCCCGAGGACCCGGTCGTCACCGCGACGCGCGCCGGGTCGACCTCGACGCCGTACCAGCGGTCGTAGTGCTCCGCGATCGCCCGTCGCAGGGCGGGGACGCCGAGCGACTCCGTGTAGCCGAGGTCGCCGTGCTCCAGCAGCTCGATCGCCCGGCGGCGGACGACGTCGGACGCTCCCGTCGACGGCTCGCCCGCGCACAGGTTGAGGACGGACGCCCCGGCGTCGCGCAGGCGGTTCGCCTCCGCGAGCACCTCCATCACCGCGAACGGCGGCACGTGCGAGCGGCGCGAGACCTTCATCGACCCAGACATGAAGCCATCATGCCGGGTCGACCGGGCTCGACCGCCGCCCCACGGTGCCGAACCCGGGGTTGCGGCCGGACTCGACAGCCGAGGTGCCCACAACCACGGGTTGGACGCCCGTCGGGTCATCCGTTCGAAGGATGTTGGCGATCCTCACCGCGCGGGGTCGGTCGTCCGGGCGACGCGCCGTCGTCGGGCGACGGGGTCGGATGGACGGCATGACCGAGGACGTGCGGGACGACGGCGCCGACGACCGGGCGGGGGACGATCACGCTCGGGACGACCAGGCACGGGACGGTCACGGGCGCGACGGCCGCGCCGAGGCGTTCCGGCCGGTCCGGGGGTGGGGCGTCCTGTGGCGCAGCGCGTTCGTGCTGTGGCACGGCGGGCACGAGTACGTCGTGGACGTGGACTTCCTCGACTGGGACGAGCGCATCCGGCTCTACCGCGACCGCCGCCTCGTCGACGAGCAGCGGTCCCGGGCGCGCTTCGACCTCCCCGGTGCGCGTATCGAAGCACGGATGAGCCTCTACGGGATGCGGTACGTGCGCGTCGTCGACGCCGTGGGAGACGTCCGGGACGTCCCGCCGATGCCCGGGACGGCCGAGGCGTGGCGGGACCGCATGGACCGCGAGCGCCCGACGGCGAGCCGCGCCGTCGGCGTCGCCGCGTGGGTCGTGCTCGTGGTCGCGCTCGTGACCCAGGTTCCCCAGCTTCTCGACCTCGTCTCCGGGTTCACCGGCTGGACGCCGCCGTTCGTGCCCGACCTGCCCGCCTCCGTGAACACCGTGCTGTCCGTGGCCGGGGTGGTCGCCGCCGTCGACCGCGGGCTGCGTCGCCGCTACCACCCGCTCCTGGACGGTTGACCGCCCGCTCGTCCCGCGCCGCTGCGCATGCCTAGGGTGGAGGAGCGCCGACAGAGGAGGTTCTCGTGTTCCGACGACGGTCCCGCAGCGCCCCGGACGACGACCCGGTCCGGCGCGCCGCGCAGTACCGGGTCGACCGCGAGACCGCACGCGAGGAGTCGGAGCGCGACGACCTGGGACGCGCGGACGTGCCCGGTCCTGCCGGGTACGAGGCGCCCGCCGCCGGGTCCCCGGCCCCCGACGACGAGGCCGCTCCGCGCGGCCCACGCCGTGTACGACCCGAGGACCGCGCGATGTACGTCGACACCGTGATCGAGCAGGCCATCCGACGAGGAGAGTTCGACGACCTCCCGCTCGCGGGCAGGCCGATCCCCGGGCTCACGGGGACGCACGACCCGGACTGGTGGCTCAAGTCGGTCATCGAGCGCGAGCAGCTCACGGGTCTCGGCCCTCCGGCGATGCTGCTCAAGCAGGAGGACCGGGAGCTCGACGACCGGCTCGACCGCGAGCTCGACGAGACGACCGTCCGCGAGATCCTCACGGACTTCAACGCGCGCGTCGTCGACGCCCGCCGCCAGCTCCTGGGCGGGCCGCCCGTGGTCACGCCGACGCGCGACGTCGACCACGAGGTCGCGCGCTGGCGCGCACGGCGCGGGCGAACCCCGTAGCCCCAGGCCCGGCCCTGCGACCTGCGCCCCCGCTAGCGGCCCTGGAGCGCGCGGACGTTGTCGCCGAACGTCCAGCCCTGGGAGCCGTCCCAGTTGATCGACCACGTCATGAGGCCCTTGAGGCGCGACGCGTACGGCTGGTACGCCTGCGTGACCAGCGCCGGTGCCATGTAGCCGCCGCCCGCGCCCGCCTGGGCGGGGAGCCCCGGGACCTGCTTGTCGTAGGGCACCTTCACCGTGACGCCCTGGATCGTCAGGCCGGCGTTCAGGCAGTCGGTCTGCTTCTGGAAGCCCTGGACCGTCCCGGCGCCGTACGAGTCGCCGCTGCACCCGTACATCGAACCGTTGTAGTACTGCATGTTGAGCCACCACAGGCGGCCGTTGTCGACGTACTTCTTGATGATCGGCAGGTACGAGCCCCAGATCGAGCCGTACACGACGCTGCCTCCCGTGACGTACGCGGTCTCGGGCGCCATGGTGAGGCCGAAGCCGCCCGGCATCTCGGCGAGGACGCCGTCGATGATGCGGACCAGGTTCGACTGCGACGTCGACAACGTGCTGATGCTCCCGCTGCCCGAGAGCCCCGTCTCGATGTCGATGTCGATGCCGTCGAAGTGGTTGTCGCGGAGGATCGGCACGACCGTCTCCACGAAGCGGTCCGCGACGGCCGGGCTGGACAGGTCGATCCCTGCTGTCGCGCCGCCGATCGAGAGCAGCAGGCGCGTACCGTCCTGCTTCGCGGCGCACATCTCGGCGGGAGTGGGCACGTCGACCCCGACGTCCATGCCGTCCTCCCACAGCACGGTGCCGTCGGCGCGGATCACCGGGAACGCGAGGGTGACGACGTTGTAGCCGTGCGCGGAGATCCGGGCGTCGTCGACCGGGATGTGCCCGAGGCCGGGGTGCACGCCGTTGGACGCGCCGTCCCAGCTCTCCCAGTACCCCTGGAGCACCTTGCCCGTCGGCTTGCCCTGCACCGCGCAGTCCGTCGGGTCCGTGGGATCGGTGGGATCCGTCGGGTCCGTGGGATCCGTCGGGTCCGTGGGATCGCACGCCCCGCCGTCGGTCCACAGCGTCGGGGTCGACGGGGGGTTCCAGCCGGTGCCGACGTAGGCCGTGTGCGTGACGCGCGCGGTGTACGTGCGCCCGCCGTACGTGACCTGGGCGCCGGCGGCGTACGTCGAGCCCTCGGCCCACACGGCGGTCGAGCACTGGGCCGCGGCCGCGGGGGCGAGTGCACCCGGGACGACGGCGGCGCCGCCCACGAGGGCCGCCGCCAGGGCGACGGTGGCCGCTCCGGCGAGCAGCGGGGTCGGACGAGATCTCACGGGGCACCTCGGGTTCGGTCGCGCGGCGGCCGAGGCGGTCGCCGTCGGCCGATGATCCCGCCAGTCTGCAAGCGCTCGACGGCGTCGCGCATGAGGGGGAACCACACGATCCGCACCGCTCGCCGGGGCGCGGAGCCGCGCCGCGTACGGGTGGTCCCGGACCTCCTGGCGCGCGCGGAGCCGGGCTCGGGGCACGTCGCCGCCCCGCCCGCACCGAGCGGCCTTCGGCGCGCGCGCCTAGGGTCGGCGGCATGGTCGACTGGCAGCCCGACGTCCTCGGGGACGACTACGAGCAGCTCACGCTGCCGCTCGCCCCCGACGGCGAGGGCGACGTCGTCGCCACGCTCGTGCGCCGCCGTCGGGCCGGGGGAGACGACGAAGACGGGACCGGCCAGCACCTCGACGTCCTGTACGTCCACGGGTGGTCCGACTACTTCTTCCAGACCGAGCTCGCCGACTTCTGGGAGGCGCACGGCGCGCGCTTCCACGCGCTCGACCTGCGCAAGTACGGGCGCAGCCTGCGCCCCGGCCAGACACCGGGATACGTCACCGACCTCGCGACGTACGACGAGGACATCGAGGCCGCGCTGGCCGCGCTGGGGCACCACGGCGACGGGCGCTCGCCGCGCGAGCTCGTGCTCATGGGCCACTCGACGGGCGGCCTGACGCTCAGCCTCTGGCTCGCCCGGAACCCCGGCCGGGCGGCCGCGCTCGTCCTCAACAGCCCGTGGCTGGAGTTCCAGACGCGCGAGGTGGGGCGACTGCTGCTCGAGCCCGTGATCGGGGCCCGGGCGCGTCTCACGCCGACGCGGCCGCTGCCCAACGTCGACCTCGGCTTCTACACGCGCTCGGTGAGCAAGGACTTCGACGGCGAGTGGACCTACGAACTCGCGTGGCGCCCCCAGCACGGGTTCCGGACCACGCCCGCCTGGCTGTCCGCCGTCTTCCGCGGGCAGCAGACCGTCGCGCGCGGCCTGTCCATCGGGGCGCCGGTGCTCGTGCTGCTCTCCGCGCGCAGCACGCTGCTCCCGCGCTGGACACCGGAGATGATGCACACGGACACGGCGATCGACGTGGACGGCGTCGCGCAGCGATCCGTCCAGCTCGGCGACCTCGTCACGGTCGCGCGCCTCGACGGCGCCCTGCACGACGTCGTCCTCTCGGCCCGGCCCGTGCGCGCGCTCGCGTACGGGCGCATCGCGCAGTGGGTCGGTGCCTACCTCCCGCGCCCCGCGCCCGTCGTGCCCGACGACGACCGGGCACCCGCGCCGGGCGGCGCACCACCGGCGTCGGGCGGCCTGGTCCCGCTGCTCTCCCGCCTCGGCGCGGGCGCCCACCGCGCGGGGCGGGCCGTCGCGCGCACGGTCGGCTCCGTCGTCGGGACGCTGCGGGGCACGAGGGCCGACCGCCGGGGAGCAGAGCGCTGACGTGACCGGCTCACGACGCCGCACCCGGCCCGGGGCCGCGCGCACCTGTGGCCTTACGGTGAGCAGGTGAGCCAGACGCTGGACGAGGGGCCCTTCTTCCACGGCACCAAGGCCGACCTCCGGGCGGGCGACCTGCTGACCGCGGGCTTCCGGTCGAACTACCGCCCCGAGGTCACCATGAACCACGTGTACTTCACCGCCCTCGTCGACGGCGCCGGCCTCGCTGCCGAGCTCGCAGCCGGCGACGCGACACCTCGGGTCTACCAGGTCGAGCCGACGGGTCCGTTCGAGGACGACCCCAACGTCACCGACAAGAAGTTCCCGGGCAACCCGACGCGGTCGTACCGGAGCAGCGCACCGCTGCGGGTCGTCGGCGAGGTCACCGACTGGCCCCGGCTGAGCGTCGAAGCCCTGGCGGCCTGGCGCGCGCGGCTGGCGGCTCTCCGGTCCGACGAGCGGGGCGAGATCATCAACTGAGGGCAGCCGCACCCCGGGCGTCGCGCACACGTCGTCTACCACCGCAGGGGGAGGGCGCCGGGTCGGGGCTCGCCCCGTCGGTGGATACCCCGACGGCGGGCCGGCACTACCGTCGGCGACGTCGTGCGCGAGGTGCCCAGCAGAAGGAGCGGTACGAGTGTTTCGCGAGGTCCCGGTCCTGCCCGTCGTGGTCCCCCTGGCTGCTGCCCTGCTCGGGACGCTGCTGTGGCGTCTGCACCGCACGAGCCGGCTCTCGGTGCCACGGGCCGCCGTCGCGCTCGCGCTCGCGGTCTACACCGGCGGTGTCGTCGCGAACACGGTGTTCCCGATCTTCCTCGACAAGCCGGTGATCAGCGCTCCCTGGAGCGCCCACCTGGCCCTCGTGCCCCTGCGGGACTACGAGGTCGCCGACGCGATGATGAACATCCTCGTGTTCGTGCCGCTGGGGATGCTCGTGCCGCTCCTGACGGCGAAGGTGTCGTGGTGGGGTGCCGTCGCCGCGGCGGCGGCCTTCAGCCTGGCGATCGAGGTGACCCAGCTCGTCACCGCGCACCTGCTGGGCGGCGGCCACGTCGCGGACGTCAACGACCTGGTCTTCAACGTCGTCGGCGGCGCGGTCGGCTTCGCCCTGGTCACCGTGCTCGCACGCGTGCCCGTCGTGGAGGCCGCCGTCGACCGCTTCCGCTGGTACCCGGGCTCGCGGCTGCGCGGAGAGCGACGCCTCCACGGCTCGCGGCGGCACTGAACCGGCACTGAGCCGGACACCGCGGGCGACGGACCCCGGTGAGGATCACTCCTCGAGCTGCGCCCGCACGAAGTCCACGATCCCGTCCGCGGCGGCCTCCACCTCGGCGAGGCAGTCCTCGAAGTCCTGCTGACCGCCGTACCAGGGGTCGGCGATGTCGAGCACGTGCTCGGGCTCGCCCGGTGCGACGCGCGGTGCGGCCGGGTCGAAGGATCGGTACATCCGCACCGGGCCGGCGGCGTCGAGCCTGCGCAGAGCGCGGGCGTGCTGGGACGTCATCGCGAGCACGAGGTCCCGCGCGGCGAGGTCGCCCGCGCGCACCTGGCGGGCACGGTGCGTCCCGTCGACGACGTACCCGTGCTCGGCGAGGACGCTGCGCGCCCGGCGGTCGATCGGGTTCCCCCGCTCCTCGTCGCTGATCCCCGTCGAGTCGACGACCACGCGGTCGCCGAGCCCGGCCGCCTCGAAGCGGTCGCGCAGGACCACCTCGGCCATGGGGGACCGGCAGATGTTGCCGGTGCAGACGGTCATGACGCGGTAGGGCGCGGGGGCCTCGGCACTGGTCATGGGCCCATTCTGCGCGAGGCGCGCACGGTCCTCACGTGCGGTCGGTCGCCGGGCGCCCCGCGACCGCCGCGTCTACCGTGAGGACATGATGATCGGGGCGGGGTCGGGGCGGATCGCCGTGACGGGCGCGAGCGGGCTCCTGGGTTCGAAGCTCGCGTTCCGCCTCGCCGCCGAGGGCGCGACGCAGCGCCTCGTCGTGCGCGACGCCGCGCGGGCGCCCAGCCTCGGCGACGACCCGCTCCCGGAGTCGGACGTCGCCGTCGTCGGCGGGTACACCGACACGCGCGGCATGGTCGCGGCGTTCACCGACGTCGACACCGTGTTCCTCGTGTCCGCCCGCGAGGACCTCGACCGCGTCGCGCAGCACCGCGCGGCGGTCGACGCCGCTATCGCCGCCGGGGTCGGGCACATCGTCTACGTGTCGTTCGTCGGCGCGGCGCCGGACGCCGTCTTCACGTTCGCGCGCGACCACTGGCGCACCGAGGAGTACATCCGCGCGACGGGGGTGCGCCACACGTTCCTGCGCGACAACCTCTACCACCGCGGGCTCGCGCTCATGGTCGGCGACGACGGCGTGATCCGCGGGCCCGCGGGCGACGGCCGGGTCGCGTCCGTGTCGCACGACGACATCGCGGACGTCGCGACCGTCGTCCTGCTCGACGCCGACGCGCACCGCCACGACGGCGCCACCTACGACGTCACGGGGCCCGAGGCCCAGACGCTCGGCGAGGTCGCGGAGGCCCTGACCGCCGCGACGGGTCGCGAGATCACCTACCACGCCGAGACTCTCGAGGAGGCGTACGCGTCGCGCGAGCGCTACGGGGTGCCGCGGTTCGAGGTCGACGGCTGGGTGTCGTCGTACACGGCGATCGCCGCGGGCGAGCTCGCGCACGTGAGCGACACCGTCGCCCGGCTCGTCGAGCGCCCCGCGCAGTCGTTCGCCGCGTGGCTCGACGACTACCCCGAGGAGTGGGCGCACCTGCGTCCCGCCTGAACCTGGCGCGCCGCCGCTCGGCGCACCCCGCGAGATCGACCCGTGCGTCCGAGATCGACCTTCGGTGGGTCGACCTGGTGACGGGCGGGCCGATCTCGGTGGGTCCACGCCGTGCGCGAAAACCCCTGGCGCGGTCCGCGGGGGCGGACGTACCGTCGTCGTACACGCGAAAGGAGGTGGTCCTGGAAGTGAAGATTCTTCGGACTCGTGAGGTGGTTGCGCGCTAGTCGTCGCGCAACCGATCCAGCAACGGACCGGATGCGGTGAGCCCGTGAACCGGGCGGGGTCTCCCGAGGGGAGGCGCCCGACGGCGAGCGAGTACCACGCAACCACCGGAGCCCGCGGGTGTCGTGCCCTCGTCCAGCACGACAGGAGGAACCCTCCAGCCCGCGGGCTTCCTGCTGCCCACCCCCGCGCTGAGTGCGTGAAATAGTCGCGTCCGGACGTGGCGGACGCGACTATTTCATGCACTCAGCGGGTGGCGGGGGTCGGCTCGGGGTCCGCGAGGTCGGACTCGGCGGCCGGGACGGCGGCGACCGGAACGGCGGGCGAGGCCGGATCCTGCAGGACGCGCCGGCGGCGCGGCGCGCCCATCGCCACCGCGGCGAGGGCGAACGCCGCGACGGGCACCCAGAGCGCGGTGTGGAACGCGGCGAGGCCCGCCTCGGGACCGGTGCCGTCCCCGAGCGCGAGGACGCTGACCGCCGTCGCGGCGGAGATGCCGATCGCCGCGCCGAGCTGGAACGCCGTGTTGAGCACCCCGCCGGCGACGCCCTGCTCCGCGTCGGTCACGCCTGTGGTCGCGGCGATGGCGATCGGCCCGTAGACCAGCGCGAACGCGACCCCGACGAGCGCCATCGACGGGACCATGACGGCGTACGTCCAGTCGAGCCCGGACGCGAGGAACCACGCTGCGGCGAGCGTCCCGGCGACGAGACCCCCGACGATCACGCGCGGCACGCCGAAGCGCTCCACGAGGCGCGGCGTGAGGACGGGCGCCAGCACGACGTCGATCGCCATGAGGAGCATCGCGAGCCCGGTCTGGAGCGGCGTCCAGCCGCGGAGCTCCTGGAGGTAGAGCGTGAGGAGCACCTGGAACCCGTAGAACCCGCCCGCGAAGAGCACGGCCGTGACGTTCGCCCGCACGAGCTCGGTCGAGCGGAAGAGCCGCAGCGGCAGGAGCGGGTGCGGGGCCCGGCGCTGGCGGGCGACGAACGCCGCGAGGAGCACGGCCCCGCCCCCGGTCGCGGCGACCGTCCACGCGACCCCCTCGCCCGGGTGCTCGAGCCGCACGATGCCGACGGCGAGCAGGACCATGGCGCCCGTCGCCAGGACGGCACCGAGCACGTCGAGCCTGCCGCGGTCGCGGGTCGCCGCGTCGCGCGGGACCGTCGCCAGGGCGAGCACGAGGAGCACGATGGCGAGGATCACCGGCGCGAAGAAGACCCATCGCCAGTGGATCGCGGCGAGCAGACCCCCGACGACGAGGCCGAGCGAGAAGCCCGCCGCTCCCGCGGCGCCGTAGATGACCAGCGCACGGTTGCGGCGCGGGCCCTCGGCGAACGACGTGGTGATGAGCGACATCCCGGCCGGCGTGAGGAACCCGGCCGCGACGCCCGTGACGAAGCGCGACAGGAGGAGCATCCATCCGTCGGTCGCGAAGCCGCCGAGCCCGGAGAACACGAGGAAGACGAGCAGCCAGAGGACGAACATCCGACGCCGTCCGTAGAGGTCGGCCGCGCGCCCGCCGAGGAGCATGAACCCGCCGTACCCGACGACGTAGGCCGTCACGACGCCGCCGAGCTCGCCCGTCGCGAGCCCCAGGTCGGCGCGGATGCCCGGGAGCGCGACCGACAGCATCGCGATGTCGCTGCCCTCCAGGAAGATCGCCCCGCACAGCACGAGCAGCAGCCCCCAGTCGCGCAGCGTGAAGCGCGCGGCGGCCCGTGCGCCCCCGCTGGTCCGGGTGGTGGGCAGGTCGGTCATGGCGTCCCCTTTCCTGAGCACCATCCGGCACTCGGTTACCTCTTGATACCGAGCCCATCGTGGGACAGGATCAGGAGGCATGGAAGACGGCACATTCGGCGCACCTGGTATCACCGCGGATACCGTGGCGGCGCGAGGTGGCCCCGCGGAGCGGGGCGACGCGCCCCCGCCGGCCGAGGACCGCCACGGCTGCACGCCGTCCAAGTGGGAGTCGGACGTCG
Organism: Cellulosimicrobium sp. E-16; assembly: GCF_049913115.1. Classification (NCBI taxonomy): domain Bacteria; kingdom Bacillati; phylum Actinomycetota; class Actinomycetes; order Micrococcales; family Promicromonosporaceae; genus Cellulosimicrobium; species Cellulosimicrobium sp. E-16. Next base: position 71,413 of record NZ_CP183974.1, on the reverse strand, counting down.
AGGTCTGGCAGTGGGACTCCCGCGAGGACTGCGAGGTGCGACAGATCCTCGACCGCATCGCGGACAAGTGGTCGCTGCTCGCCATCGCTCTGCTCGACCGCCGGGTCATGCGGTTCACCGAGCTCAAGCGCGAGATCGACGGGATCAGCCAGCGCATGCTGTCGCGCACGCTACGTCAGCTCGAGCGTGACGGCATCGTCGAGCGCACGGTCTACCCGACCGTCCCGCCCCGCGTCGACTACGCCCTCACCGAGATGGGCCGCTCGCTCCACGCCACGACGAAGGCGCTGGTGGTGTGGACGGAAGCGCACCAGGAGCGCATCGCCGCCGCGCGCAGCGCCTACGACGAGCGCGAGGCGGAGCTCCAGGACCTCTGACCCCACCGCTGAGTGCATGAAATAGTCGCGTCCGGACGCCCGGATCGCGACTATTCCATGCACTCACGGGGTGGTGAGGTGGGGCTCCACGAGCTCGACGTAACGGCGGGCGAGGGTGGCCACGACGTCCGTTCCGGGGGCGGCCCAGACGTCGGCGTGGAAGATCTCTACCTCCACGTCGCCTGTGTAGCCCGCTCGGGCGACCGAGCGCGTGAACGCGGTGAAGTCGACGTGGCCGTCGCCCATCATGCCGCGGCCGAGCAGGGTGTCGGCGGGCAGCGGCGTGATCCAGTCGCACACCTGGTAGCTGACGATCCTGCCCGCCGCACCTGCTCGGGCGATCTGCTCGTGGACCTTCGGCTCCCACCACAGGTGGTACGTGTCGACGACGACGCCCACCTCCTCGGGCGCGAACGGCTCGGCCAGGTCGAGGGCCTGCTCGAGCGTCGAGACCACGCCGCGGTCCGCCGCGAAGATCGGGTTCATGGGCTCGATCCCGAGCGTCACGCCCGCGTCTCGCGCGGCCGGGACGAGCGCGGCGATCGCGTCGGCCGCCCGTTCCCGAGCCCCCACGAGGTCGCGGTCGCCGTCGGGCAGGCCGCCCGGGACGAGGACGAGCGTCGGCGCCCCGAGCGCGGCCGCCTCGGCGATCGCGGCGAGGTTGCTCGCGTGGGCCGCCGCGCGCGCGTCGGGGTCGCTCGCGGTGAAGAAGCCGCCGCGGCACACCGACGAGACCCGCAGACCGGCGTCGCGCACCCACCGCACCGCGGTGTCGAGCCCGACCTCCGCGACGGGCTCGCGCCAGACGCCGATCGCCGGGAGCCCCGCGGCGACACAGCCGTCGATCGCCTCGCGCAGCGACCAGTGCGCCGTCGTGCGCTGGTTCAGGGAGAGCCGCGCGAGCCGCGGGTCGCCCGGCTGCGGCGTCGGCACCCGGGCAGGCAGCCCGCTCGGGACGTCCACCCCCGCCACCTCCCCGCCGGTCAGGCGGTCCTGGTCCGTCCCGCCACCCGGACGAGCCGGGACGGCCTGCTCGGCCGGCAGGATCGCCTCGTCGGCCGGCGAGTTCGCCCGCGACGCCCCGGACGGGAACTCCGAGATCTCGGTGCTCATGCGGCCCCCAGCCCGACGACGTCCGCGACGTCCGCGTCGGCGCCCGCCTCGATCCCGGCGGCCGCGAGCACGAGCCCGAGGCGGTGCGCGGCGAGGTCCGGGTCCGGTAGGAGCTGAGCCTCGTTGGCGAGCTCGAACGCGCGCGCGAGGTGCACGACGCTCCGGGCCGACTGGAGGCCGCCCACCATCGTGAAGCCGGGCTGGTGACCCGCGAGCCACGCGAGGAACGCGATCCCGGTCTTGTAGTAGTACGTCGGCGCCTCGAACACGTGGCGCGAGAGCGCGAGCGTCGGTGCCATCTCGGCGTCGTAGCGGTCGAGGTCGCCGTCGTCGAGCGCCGTCAGCGCCGCCGAGGCGGCGGGCGCCACGGCCGCGAACGCGCCGAGCAACGCGTCGGAGTACCGCTCCCCGTCACCCCGGATGAGCTCGGGGTAGTGGAAGTCGTCGCCCGTGTACAACCGGACGCCGTCGGGAAGTACCGCGCGCAACCCGACCTCGTGCGCCGCCGAGAGCAGCGACACCTTCACCCCGTCGACCCGGTCGGCGTGCGCCCGTACGAGGTCGACGAACGTCGCGGTCGCGGTGTCGACGTCGCCGGAGCCCCAGTACCCGCGCAGGTTCGGGTCGAACGCCTCGCCGAGCCAGTGCAGCACGACCGGCTCGCGCACCTGGGACAGGATCGCGTCGTACACGCGCACGTAGTCGTCGGCGGACGTCGCGACGCGCGCGAGGTGTCGCGACGCCATGAGGATGACCTGCGACCCCGTGCCCTCGACGAACTCGACCTGCTCGGCGTACGCCCCGATCACGTCGTCCACGGTCCGCAGCTCGTCGGGCGACCGGTGGTCCGTCCCCGCGCCCGACGCGATGCGCGCCCCGAGCTCGTGGGCCTGCGCCGCGCTGCGCGACACGAGCTCCTGGACCGCGGGCCAGTCGAGACCCATGTTCCGCTGCGCGGTGTCCATCGCCTCGGCGACGCCCAGCCCGTACCGGAACAGGTGCCGCCGGAACGCGAGGGTCGAGTCCCAGTCCACGACGGCCGGCGCGCCGGGCACGTTCTCGCCCCGCGGGTCCGCGACGACGTGCGCCGCCGCGAACGCGACGCGCGACGCGTACGGGCCCGGGTGGTCCGCCCACTGACGAGGCGCGCGCAGCTCGACGAGGCGCGTGCCGCCGTCGGGCAGCGGGATCCGCACCCCGTCCGCGCCGCTCACGCCCCCGCCCCGGACGCCGAGCCCCCCAGGGCCTCGGACCCGGGGTACGGCGAGGCGCCGAGCTCGACCCGCCGTCCCTCGCGCGACGACGTGTAGCCCGCGTCCACGAGGCGCAGGCCGCGCACGCCGGCGTCGAAGTCGTAGGGGTGCGGGCGCCCGGCGTGGACGTCGCGCAGGAACTCCTCCCACTGCGCGCGGAACCCGTTGACGAACTCCTGGTTGTCCGGGATCTGCTCCCACTGGGCGCGGAAGTCCTGGTCGGTGGGGAGGTCCGGGTTCCACACGGGCTTGGGCGTGCGGGCGCGCGACTGGATGCGGCACCCGAACAGCCCGGCGACCGCAGACCCGTGGGTCCCGTCGACCTGGAACTCGACGAGCTCGCCCCGGTCCACGCGCACGGCCCACGACGAGTTCACCTGCGCGAGGATCGGTCCGTCGGTCCCGGCGAGCTCGAAGATCCCGTACGCCGCGTCGTCGGCCGTCGCGGCGTAGGGCTCGCCGTGCTCGTCCCAGCGCTCGGGGATATGGGTCACGGCCTTCGCCATAACCGCCTCGACCGGTCCGAACAGGTTCTCCAGCACGTAGTTCCAGTGGCAGAACATGTCGAGGACCATCCCGCCGCCGTCCTCGGCGCGGTAGTTCCAGCTCGGGCGCTGCGCGGGCTGCCAGTCGCCCTCGAACACCCAGTACCCGAACTCGCCGCGGACGGACAGGATGCGGCCGAAGAACCCGCCGTCGATGAGCCGCTTGAGCTTGAGCAGGCCGGGCAGGTACAGCTTGTCGTGCACGACGCCGTGGATCACCCCTGCCGCGCGCGCCGCCTCGGCGAGCTCCTCGCCCTCGGCGACGGACTCCGCGATGGGCTTCTCCGTGTAGACGTGCTTGCCGGCCGCGAGCGCCTTGAGGATCGCCTTGGTCCGCTCCGACGTGACCTGCGCGTCGAAGTAGATCGTGGCCGTCGGGTCCGCGAGCGCCGCGTCGAGGTCGGTCGTGTACTCGGCGACGCCGTGGCGCGCGGCGAGCTCCGCGAGCTTGGCGCGGTTGCGGCCCACGAGCACGGGCTCCACCTGGAGGCGGGTGCCGTCGTCGAGCTCGACGCCGCCGTCGTCCCGGATCGCGAGGATCGAGCGCACGAGGTGCTGGCGGTACCCCATGCGACCCGTCACGCCGTTCATGACGATGCGCACGGTGCGGGTGGTCGGTCGGTCGCCCCCTGCGGCGTCCGTGGTCTGGCTGGTCATGCTGGCGGTCATCCGTTCTGCGAGAGCGAGCGCTCGGCGGGCCGGCCGCCGAGGTAGAGCTCGGAGAGCTGGGGGTCGGCGAGGAGCTCGGGCGCGGGGCCGGTGATGTGGACGCGGCCGAGGTCGAGCACGCACCCGATGTCGGCCGTCTCGAGCGCGCGGCGCGCGTTCTGCTCGACGAGCAGCACCGCGACGCCGGCGTCGCGCATGCGCACGACCTGCTCGAACACCGTCGACGTCGTCTTCGGGTCGAGGCCCATCGACGGCTCGTCGAGCAGCACCACCTCAGGGCTCACCATGAGCGACCGCGCGAACTCGACCTGCTTCTGCTGCCCGCCGGACAGCAGGCCCGCGAGCTGCTTCCACCGCTCGCCCACGATGGGGAAGAGGTTCTGCACGAACGCCACGCGCTCCGCGATCTTCTGCTTGTCGCGCAGGGTGTACGCGCCGAGGAGCACGTTCTCGGCGACCGTCATCTCGCGGAACACGCTGTGGCCCTGGAGCACGTGCGCCAGGCCGGACTGCAGCATCTCCTGCGGTCCCTGGCCCGTGACGTCGCGACCGCCGACGAGGATGCGGCCCGAGCGCGGCTTGAGCAGCCCGCTCGCGACCTTGAGCACCGTCGACTTGCCCGCCCCGTTCGGCCCGACGAGGCACACGACCGTGGCCGCGGGGACCTTGATCGTCAGCCCGCGCAGCACCATCGCGGCGCGGCCGTACCCGGCCTGGACGTCGTCCAGCTCGAGGAGGTACTCCTGCTTCGCCCCCGTCCCGGGGGTCGGGTCAGACACCAAGATAGGCCTCCAGCACTCGCGGGTCGGCTTGCACGACGGCGGGGGTGCCCTCGGCGATCGGCCGGCCCCGGTCGAACACGATGACGTGGTGGGACAGGCTCATGACCATGTCCATGTTGTGCTCGACGACGAGGAACGTCTTGCCCTCGGCGTTGAGCTCCTGCACGAGCGTCCCGATGCGCCCGATGAGCGCCGGGTTCACGCCGCCCGCCGGCTCGTCGAGCATGATCGTGTCGGGGTCGCCCATGAGGACGCCCGCGAGCTCGAGCAGCTTCTGCTGCCCGTAGGACAGGTTGCGCGCCTCGACGTTCTCCAGGTGGTCGATGCCGACGCGCACGAGCAGCGCGCGCGCCTTGTCGATCTCCTCGGGGTTGCGCGCCCCGGCGAGCAGCTCGCGCACCTTCGTGCGCCGGACCGCGACGAGCATGTTCTCGAGGACGGTCATGCGCGGGAACACGCGGCAGAGCTGGAAGCTGCGCCCGATCCCGGCGCGCGCGATCTTGTGCGGCGCGCGCCGCGTGATGTCCTCGCCGCGGAACGTGACCGTGCCGGAGTCCGGCTTGATCATGCCCGTCACGCAGTTGAAGAACGTCGTCTTGCCGGACCCGTTCGGGCCGATGAGCGCGTTGATCTTGCCGTGGTGGAACGTGACCGTCGCGTCGCGGACGGCGTGGACGCCCCCGAACGACTTGGTGAGGCCGACGGTCTCGAGGTTGCGTGTCGTCTGTGCGGTGGTCGTCGTCGTCATCGGTCCTCCTCCTGGCCCGTCCGAGGACGAGGGGCCGCGTCGCCGTCGCCGTCCTGCGGGACGACGGCGGTGGTGGGTCCTGCGGTCGGCTCACCCTCTGCCGGGGCAGCGGCCGCGCGGTTGCGCTCGAGGAGCTCTGCCGCGGTCATCTCGCGGATCGAGGAGTCCTGCGGGCCGAAGCGCTTGAAGAGGGCCTGGGCCGCGGGGATGATCCCGTCCGGCATGAAGAGGACGACGACGCCGAGCAGCAGGGCGGTGGCGACGAGGTGGAACTGGGTGTCGCCGAACTCGAGCTTGAAGTACTCCAGGCCCGTGCCGACGACGACGGCGCCGAGGAGCGGGCCGAAGAGGTGCCGGACGCCGCCGAACAGCGCCATGAGCACCATGTAGGAGCCGAGCATGATGGAGAACTGGAAGATCGGGTCGAGGTCGCCGAACCACAGGGCGTACATGCCGCCCGCGAGGCCGGTGAACGTCGCCGAGACGACGTAGGCGACGAGCTTGTAGTTGCGCGTCGGGACGCCGAGCGCCTGGGCCTTGTCCTCGTCCTCGCGGATCGCCTTGAGCCCGGTGCCGAAGCGCGAGCGGTCGATCGCCCACCACGCGACGAGCATGACGACGAGCAGCGCGGCGAACAGGTAGAAGAACGTGCGGTGGTGCTCGGGCCGCAGCAGGTCCGGGAACGGGCGCGGGACGACGAGGCCGTCGGACCCACCGGTGAAGGACCCCCACGCCTGGAAGACCAGCAGCAGGATGAGGACGAACGAGATCGACACGATGACGAACGACGCGCCGCGCACGCGCAGCGCGGCGATCCCCACGGGGATGGTGATGAGCAGGACGAGCGCGCCCGCGACGAGCCACGCGACGAAGCTCGGGAGCCCGAGGTCGCGGATCAGCAGGCCCGTGCCGTAGGCACCGAGCCCGAAGAACGCGGCGTGCCCGAGCGAGACGTACCCCGTGAAGCCGCCCATGAAGTTCCAGGCGGTCGCGGTGCACGCGTAGCTAAGGACGACGATGCCGGCCGACAGGATGTACGCGTTGGGCGCCATCGTCGGGAAGGCCAGGACGAGCACGGCGAGGACGACGAGCGCGGCGAGGCGGACGACGCGGCCCCAGGGGCGACGTGCGGGAGGTGCGGCGGGAGCGGCGGCCGTGCCTGCGCCGTCGGGCACCGGGCGGGCGGCCGCACCGCGGCGGCTCGCGGGACGGGTGTCAGAAGCGTTGGGCAAGGCGACCTCCGAAGAATCCCTGGGGCCGCAGCATCAGCGTCGCGAAGAGGGCGACGTAGAAGATGGTCTGCGCCCACGTGGTGCCGAGCGGCACCTGGAGCAGGCTCTGGCCGATGCCGAGCACCATGGCGGCGATCGCGGCGCCCGGGATGGACCCCAGGCCGCCGACGACGATGATCGCCATGAGCGGGCCGATCCAGTGCCAGTGCAGCGACGGGTAGATCGTCGCGTCGAGCGACAGCGCGGTCCCGCCGATCGCGGCGGTCGCGAGGCCGAGGCCGAAGCCATAGCCCGCGACGCGGTCGGTCTTGATGCCGACGAGCTGCGCGGCCTCGCGGTGCTGGATCGTCGCGCGCAGGGCCTGGCCGAACCGGCTGTGCTTCATGAGCAGGTACAGCAGCGCGAGGGAGAGCGCCGCGAGCCCGAAGGCCACGAGCTTCACGACGGCGATCCGGGCACCGAAGAACTCGATGCTCGCCCCGGAGTACGGGAGCTGGATCCGTCGCTGGGTGCCGCTCCAGACGAAGCCGATCATGCCCTCGATGAAGAGCGCGACGGCGAACGTGAGGAGGACGGACATCATCGTGAGCGTCGCGGGTCGCAGGCGCGTGATGAGCAGGCGCTGCATGCCCACGCCGACGAGGAAGAACAGCGGCACCGTGATGACGAGCGACAGCAGCGGGTCCATGCCGGTCTGCTGGTTGAAGAACCAGGCGAGGTAGGCGGCGAGGATGAGGAACGCCGAGTGGGCGATCATCACGACGCGCATCACGCCGAAGTACAGGGTGAGGCCCGCTGCCAGGAGGGCGTAGAGCCCTCCCAGCAGCACGCCGAGCACGAGGCTCTGGAAGAGGAGCGTTCCTGTCACGAGGTGATCACCAGGCCGGCTTGGGGAAGACGAACTCGGCTTCCTTGGCGTCCTGCGGCAGGACGATCTGGATCTCGCCGTCCACGTACTGCTGGATGAGGTGGGCGCCCTGCGGCTTGCCCGTCTCGTCCCAGGTCAGCGGCCCGACGACGGTCTCGACCTCGTTGCTGCGCAGCCACGAGATGAGCTCCTGCTGGCACTCGCCCTGCTCGGCGCACCCGACGGCCTCGACCGCGGCGGCGACGACCTGGCCGGTCGTGTACGCGTTGGCCTCGTCCTCGCCGGGCGGGTTGCCGTGCAGCTCCGTGTACCGCTCGACGAAGTCGACGTTCGACGGCCAGCTCGCGGTCTCGGTGTAGCCCGTGGGGGAGAGGATGCCCTCGGTCTTGGCGCCGATCGCCGCCGAGAACTCGGGGTTGGTCGGCGCGGTGGAGAACGCGGCGAGCTGCGGCTGGTAGTTGAGCTGCTGCAGCGCGACGATGAGGTTCACCGCGTCCTGGTACTGCGTGCCGCCGATGACCATGTCCGCGCCCGAGTCGTTGATCTTCGCGGCGATCGAGGAGAAGTCGGTCGTGTTGGGCGGGTAGACCTCGTCGACGACGATCTCGAGCCCGGCGTCGGCGAGCTTGTCGCGCAGGCCGTAGGCCGTGCCCTGGGCGAAGGGGTCGTCCATCGAGGCCACCGCGACCGTCTGCGGACGCTCGCCCTCGGGCATGTCGAGGATGTGGTCCGCGAGGTAGTTGTAGTGGTCGTCGGCGACGGCGGGGGCGGCGTAGAACAGGTTCTCGAAGCCCTGCTCGAAGACCTCGTTCGCGGCGCCGGCCGGCTCGACGAAGAGCATCCCGTACTCCTCGGCGACGCGGGCGCTCGGCACGACGAGCCGCGTGGAGAACGGCCCGAACACGAGGTCGACCTCGTCCTGGGCGATGAGCGCCTCGTAGTCCTGCACGACGCGGTCCGCGTTGGACTGGTCGTCGAGGATCTTGAGCTCGACCTGTCGCCCGAGGAGGCCCCCGTCCTCGTTGACGAACTGCGCCCAGGCCTCGTAGCCGCGCTGGACGCCCTTGCCGGGCTCGGAGAAGTCGCCGGTGAGCGGGAGGGAGATACCGATGACGATCGGGTCGTCGGACCCGCCGCCTCCGCCCTCGCCGTCGGACCCGCCGGAGCACGCCGTGAGGACGAGCGCCGTCGCGGACACGCCGGCCGCGAGGGCGAGCGCGCGGCGTGAGCGGGGGCGGGTGGACATCCGTGGAGTCGACCGAGAATGCATGGACGTGACTCTCCCTACTTCGTCGTAGTGAAGACCTGAGGCCGTACTGCTCCGTACGAGACCGCTTGTTTACGAAAGCGCTTTCGTAAGCGCTTCCGCTAGAGTACGGTGCGGACAGCGGATGTGGCAAGCGTCACGTCGGGGAGGGCTCTTCGGCCACCGACCGGGCGACGCACGGACGAGCGGAGCAGGGGTGCGTCGAGAGGGTCGGACCACGAAGGGTAGGAGCGCGCTGCGGCTGGTCGACGTCGCCGAGCGGGCGGGCGTGTCGCTCGCGACCGCGTCGCGCGCGCTGTCGGGCAGCGACGGCGTCTCCGAGGTGCTCGCGGAGCACGTCCGCGAGGTCGCGACGGAGATGGGCTACATCGCCAACCCGCACGCGCGCACGCTTGCCGGGGGCACGACCTCCGTCGCCGGCCTGCTCGTCTACGAGATCGGCGACCCGTACTTCTCCGAGATCGCGAGCGGCGTCGTCCGGGTCGCGACCGAGCACGGGTGGAGCGTCCAGATCAGCCACACCGAGCGCGAGCCCAGCGCCGAGGTCACGCAGATCCGGCTCATGCGCGCGCACCGCGTCGGCGCGATCCTCGTCGCTGGTTCCGGCTACGTCGACCCCGCGATGGAGGCCGACGCCGCGCGCGAGCTCGCGGCGTTCCAGGAGGCCGGGGGCCGGGTCGTCGTCATCGGGCGGCACCACCTGCACAGCGACGCGGTGCTCCCGGACAGCGAGGCAGCGGCCGCGAGCCTCACGGACCACGTCCTCGGCCTGGGCCACCGACGTCTCGCCATCGCCGCGGGGCCCGAGCGGCTCACGACCGTCGCCGACCGCACCGCCGGCATCCGGAGCGCCGTCGCGGCCCACGGCCTCGACCCGGACGACCTGTTCGTCGTGCACGCACCCTTCACGCGCGAGGGCGGGCGCGACGCCACGCAGCGCATCCTCGCGCAGCGCCCGGACACCACGGCGATCCTCGCGCTCAACGACGCCATGGCCACCGGGGTGCTCTCGCTCCTGCGCGAGCGCGGCGTCGTCGTGCCGCGCGACATGTCCGTCACCGGGTTCGACGACATCCAGGTCGCGCAGGACCTCGCGCCCGCGCTGACCACGGTGCGCCTCCCGATGAGCGAGATGGGAGCGACGGCGTTCGAGCTGGCGCTCCGGCCGCCGTCGGGCCGGCCGCGCCGCAAGCGCACCGACCACGAGCTCGTGGTCCGCGACTCCACGGCCCCACCCCGCCCGGACACCCCGGTGGGTGCATGAAATAGTCGCGCCGCCGGCGTCGGGACGCGGCTATTTCATGCACTCAGCGGGTGGGCGGTGGGCGCGCGTCAGAAGGGCTTGCGGGCCACGACGAGGAAGCGCGGGGCCTCGTCGACGAACTCGTGGCCCGCGGCGAGGTGCAGGTGCAGGGCGCGCAGCGGGGCCTCGTACCGGGCGACGGCCTCGGGGGCCAGGGACGCCAGGTCCGGCACCTGCCACGCCATGAGCTTGAGGTACCAGAGCACCGAGGACAGGTCACGGAACCGCCGCAGTCCCTCGTGCTCGCGCGCGACGTCGACGACGAAGCCCGCGTCGCGCAGCACCTCGACCGCGGCCTCGAGCGTCACGGAGTCCGGGTCCCACGGGAGCTCCGTGCCGAGCGCGGTGCTGAGGCGCAGGCCGTCGCGGGTGTCGACCTGCTGGGTGAGGAACACCCCGCCCGGCTCGAGCACGCGCAGCACCTCGTCGGGGTCGAACTCCTCGTGCCGGTCCAGCACGACCGCGAACTGGCCGTCGAAGAACGGCAGGAGCTGCTCCTCGTCCCCCTCCACGGTCCGCACCTCGACGCCCAGGGGCTCGAGCCGGCGTCGGGCCACCGGCAGGTTGGGCGCCCAGCCCTCCGTCGCCGCGGACCCGGCGGGGAACGGTCCGAGCGTCGAGAGGAGCTCCCCGCCGCCCGTCCCCAGGTCGAGCACCGCGCCGCGGCCGCTGCCGACCAGCTCGCGCGCGAGCGCGGCGTAGTCCCACGGCAACGGGTCCTCGACCACGCGCTCCGCAACGGGCGAGAGGTCGAACCCGACCACGGGCACCGCGCGGGCCCAGGAGACGTGCTCCTCGAACGAGGCGTCCCGGGCGGGGACGGGCACGTCGGTCGCCCGGTCGGAGGTGGCGGGGGTGTCGGGGACCGCGGCAGGCATGCCTCGATTGTCACCCGCGGGGACGCCGTCACCGAACACGCGCGCCGAGCCTGCGCGGAGGAGACGGGGAGTCCTCCCCATCGCCTCGGGGCGGGTGCAGGCGATAGCCTCCCGGATGCCCGTTTCGTGCGCTCCGGGACCCCGGGGCCGCGACGGGCGACCTACCGACCGACGAGGGGACGAGGACGACGTGAGCGGGATGTGGGGCGCCGACGTCACCGAGCTGAGGAGGCTCGCGCAGTCGCTGCGCTCCGCCTCCGACCAGCTCGTGAGCACGACGTCCGAGGTCAGCGGCCTCGTGGAGGCCGCCGGCAGGTGGCAGGGCGGCGACGCCGACCAGTTCCGGGGCGAGTGGACCGGGTCCTCGGTGGCGCTGCTGCGGGGGGTGAGCCAGACGCTCGCCGAGGCGTCGCAGGCGGTCCTGCGCAACGCCGACGAGCAGTACCTGACGAGCACCGAGGGCGGCGCGATCCCGTCCCCCGGCGTGCCCGGACCGGGCGTGCCCACGGGTCCCGGCGGCGGGCCGCTCGGCGGCGGCACCCCGCTCGACGGGTCGATCTGGGACGTCGGCGAGACGGCGTGGGGCGCGATCTCGTTCGGCCTCGCCGGGTGGAAGACCTGGAAGGTGGGCCAGTCGCTCACCGCGTTCCTGCAGGCCAGCCGCCTCGCCGACCTGTCCGACGCCGCCGCGAGCGCGTCGGTCTTCGCGCGCGGCATGGTCCTCGACGACGCCATGGGGCTGCTGGGCGGCCTCGGGACGGCGGGCCGGCTCGCGGGCGGCGTCGGCGGCCTGTTCGGCGTCATCGGCGGCGTCAACCAGATGTTCAACACCGAGTACGACGGCGTCCGGGGCGGCGTCGACCGGGTCATGGGCGGCCTGTCCGTCGTGGGCGGCGCGGGGACGATGCTCATGATGGCGGGCATGCTCACCAACCCGGTGGGCATCGGGATCGTGGTCGGCGCCGGCGTCGTCGCAGGCGCCTGGGCGCTGGGGAACCTCGTCGTCGACAACTGGGACGCGATCTCGGGCTTCGCCACCAACCCCGGCCCGTACCTCGCGGACGGGTGGGACAACGTGACCGACTTCGCGGGCGACGCGGTCGATACGATCGGGGACGTCGCGTCCGACGTCGGGGACGCGATCGGCGACGGGCTCTCCGCCGCCGGTGACTTCGTCGGAGGGCTCTTCTCGTGACCCAGCAGACCATGCGGTGGTCCACGTCGGACATCGCCGCGGCCGAGCGCACGCTGGCACGAGCCACCGCGGGCGAGGTCACGCACGTCGTGACGCTCACCGACGAGGAGATCGTCATCCTCGACGGCCTGCAGAACCCCCAGCTCGTGGCGGTCCCGTGGCTCGACGCGCAGGAGGGCGCGGACCGCGCGCTCGTGGGCCGCGTCGCGCTCCGCTCGCTCCTGGCCCGCGGCATGGTCGTGCCGACCGAGGACGCGGCCGCGGCGGAGCCCGTGGACGGTCGCCCGGCCGTCGGCATCGAGGCCGTCCCGGAGATCACAGGTCCCCTCGTGCTGCGCCGCACGGCGAACGCGATCCTGTCCGTCGAGCGCACGACGTCGCTCGGCCGGCACTGGGTGTACGTCTACCTCCACGAGGACGACCGCGTGCTCGAGGAGGAGGTCGCGCCCAGCGGCCACCACGCGTTCAGCGTCTACCCGCTGGCCGAGCTCGCGGGCCGGCTCGCGGTGTTCGTCGACCCGGGCGCCAAGGCGCTGCTCGACGGGCGCTCCCAGACGTTCACGCCCGACGAGCTCGCGGCCCAGGCGCCGACCCTGCCCGAGCTGGCCGGGGCGCTGGCCGTGACGACGATCGGCGCGGTGCGCGCCGGCTCCGACGTCCTGGAGCAGGTGAGCGTCTACGCGACGCCCGACGGCGTGTACACGGTCCGCGGCGGCGAGCACGGGGCCGACGGTGCCCCGACGACGCTCACGCTCTCCGAGGTCGGGGCGGCCACGGTCCGCCGTCTCCCGCTCGAGCTGCTCGGTCGATGAGCGGGCCGACGCCGGCGACCGGCGCGCGCGCGACGCGCAAGGTGCGGCACCACGCCGAGCGGTCCGGCCTCGGTGCGGTCCGGCACGTGTCGGCGTCGACGCCGAACGGTCCCGCGTGGGCGGTGACCGTCGTCGTGGTGCTGGTGTTCTCCGTCGGGCCGGCGCTCGTGGGGAACGCGGGCGCCGCCGCGATCGGCTACCTCCTGCCGTCGTTCGCGGCGATCGCCGCCGTCATCCTCTGGTTCCTCGGCTCCGAGAAGCTGGTCGTGCTCGACCACGGGATCCTCGTCGGCTCGTTCGCCCCGTTCCTGCGCCCGGTCGCGGTGCCGTTCGCGGCGCTCGACGTCCGGACCGTGCGGGCCGCCGTCGCGAGCCCGCGCACGCTCGGCCTGCTGCTCACCGACCGCGGCGTGTCGACGGCGTCGCGCACCGTGCTCTGGTCGCGCCGCGCCGTGACCTTCGTCGGGGTCGCGCCGAGCCAGCTCCGGCAGGCGCGCGCTCGGGGGCTGCACGTCGACCTCTCGACCGCGACCGCCGTCGACCTCTGGGTCTTCTCCGCCCGCGACCCGCGTCGCCAGGAGCACGTCGTCCGCGCGCTGGGAGACGCCGCGCGCGCGGCCGGGGTGCCCGGCGCGGAGCAGGTCGAGGCCCTCGCCCTGCCCGCGCAGCCCGTGCAGGTCTCGCCGCAGGGCGCGGACCGTCTCGCGGTCCCGGAGCGCCTGCGCAGCGCCCGGGCGCGGCACCCCCAGACGACGCGCTGAGCGGCTCGCGGAGGGTCGACCGCCGGCGTCAGGCCGAGGTGGGTCCGAACGCCGCGGCGAGTCGCGCCGTCGGACCGTCGCCCTCCGTGCTCGCGGCCCCGAGGGCGGCGACCTGGAGCACCATCCACGGGCTGAACGCCCACGGGGTCGCGGCGACCGCGCGCGCGACGTCGCGCGGGTCCGCCCAGGCGGTCTCCATGACCTCGTCGGGGTTCGCCTCGACCGTGCCCACCGCGCGCGCCGCGTAGACCGGGCAGATCTCGTTCTCGACGACGCCGGACGCGTCGACGGCGCGGTAGCGGAACCCCGGCACCGCGACCTCGAGGCCCGCGATCTCGAGCCCGAGCTCGTGGCGCGCGTGCCGGACGATCGACTCCTCGGTGGTCTCGGTCCAGCGCGGGTGCCCGCAGAACGAGTTGGTCCACACGCCCGGCCACGTACGCTTCGCGAGCGCGCGCCGCGTGAGCAGGAGGCGGCCCGCGTCGTCCAGGACGTAGCAGGAGAAGGCCAGGTGGAGGGGCGTCTCGGTCGTGTGGACCGCGGCGCGCTCGAAGGTGCCGGTCCGGCGACCCTGGTCGTCGACGGTGACGACGTGGTCGGCGGCGACGGGGACGTGCGAGGTCATGCGGCCACTCTCGCACACGGCCGTCCGGGACGGGGAACCGCTGTCAGGAGTCCTCGTCGGGCCGGTGCCGGCCGGGGTGCCGGTCAGGTGTCGGCCCCCGAGCCGCTGCCCGCGTCCCGCCCGGCCGACCAGGCCGACCACAGGTGCGCGTAACGCCCTCCCGCGGCGACGAGCTCCACGTGCGTGCCCTGCTCGACCACGCGGCCGTCGGCGACGTAGGCCACGCGGTCGGCGGTCACGGCCTGGCTGAGGCGGTGCGCGACGACGACGCACGTGCGCCCGCGCGCGACGGCCGCCACCGCGGCGTCGAGGCCGCGCGCCCCGCGGCTGCCCGCCTCGGCGGTGGCCTCGTCGAGCACGGCGACGCGGGGGTCGCGCAGCCGGAGCCGGGCGAGCGCGAGCTGCTGCGCGCGGTCCCCGCCCAGCGGGTGCGCGGTCGCCCCGACACGGGTCGCGAGACCGTCCGGGAGGGCGCGCACCCAGCGCGCGGCGCCCACGGTCCGGAGCGCGTCCCACAGGTCGTCGTCCGTGGCGTCCGGGCGCGCGAGGCGCAGGTCGTCCGCGAGCGTGCCCGCGAAGACGTGCACGTCCTGCGTCACGAGCGCGACGTCTCCGCCCGGACCGGTGCGCGGCGGCGCCCCGTCGACCGTGACCGAGCCCGCGCGGGGCTCCTCGATCCCCCCGACGAGGCGCGCGATCGTCGACTTCCCGGACCCGCTCGGACCCACGAGCGCCACGTGCTCGCCCGGGGCGACGTCGAGGTCCACGCCGTGCAGCACGTCGGCGCCGTCGTACGCGAAGCGCACGCCGCGCAGCCGGACGGTCGCGCCCTCGGCCGCGCGGGCCCGGTCGGGGATCCCGCGGCCCGGCCGTCGAGGCGCGGGGCCCGCCCCCCGTCCGCCCGCCGTCGCGTCCGGGAGATCCAGGACGCCGACCAGGCGGGCGAGCCCCGCCCCGGCGCGCTGGAGCTCGTCCGCGCCGCCCAGGAGCGTGTTGATCGGGCCGAAGAGCCGGTGGAAGTAGAGCGCCGCCGCGGTCGCCGCGCCGAGCGTCGCCGCGCCGTCACGCACGAGGACGAACCCGACGACGAGCACCGAGCCGAGCCCGAGGAGCTCGGCGACGTTGAGACGCCCGTAGAAGCGGGTCATCGAGCGCGCGGCGCGCAGCGAGTGGTCCACGTAGTCGAGCGACGCGCGGTCCACGGCGGTGCGTGCGTGCTCCTCGATCCCGAACGCGCGCACGGTCTCGGCGCCGACGAGCGCGTCGAGGCTGCGCTGGGTGCGCGCGGCCTCGGCGACCCGGGTCGCGCGGTACATCGGCGAGGTCCGGCGGATGTACATCACCGTGGCGAAGACCTGTACCGGAACCGCGACGAGCGCCGCGACGGCGAAGCGCCAGTCGAGCAGACCCAGCCCCGCGAGCGTCACGCCGATCGTCAGGGCGGCCCCCGTCGTGCCCGGCAGCACCTGCGACGCGGCGTCCGCGACGACCCGGACGTCGCCCGACACGCGCGCCACGAGGTCGCCGGTCCCGGCGCGCTCGAGCCGGCCGAGCGGCTGGTGCAGCGCCCGGTCGAGGACGCGCTCGCGCAGGTCGGCGAGCAGGCGCTCGCCGAGCGCGGCGACGGCGCGCGTCGAGACGTGCGTGAGCGCCGCGGTCACCAGCCCGACCACGACGAGCGCCGCGACGAGGACGGCCACCGCGCGCCCGTCGCGCACCGTGACCGCGTCCACGACGCGGCCGAGCAGCCACGGGACCGCGAGGCCCGCCGTGCTCGTCGCCAGGAGCGCGGCGAACGCGCCCACCGCGAGAGCGCGGTGGCGCCCGAGGAGGCCGCGCGCCGCGCGCCACGTCTCCCGCGCGCTCGCCGTGGGCAGGGGCTCGCGCGGACCGGCGGGCGCCGAGGCGCCCGGGTCCCGGGGGAGCGCCGCGGTCATGCGAGCACCGCCTCTCGGTAGCCGTCGTGGTCGAGGAGCTCCCGGTGGGTGCCGCGCGCGACCAGGCGGCCGTCGTCGAGCAGGAGCACGTGGTCGCACGTCCCGAGCACGACGGGGCTCGTCGTGACGACCACCGTCAGCAGGTCCGCCCGGTGCGCGCGCACCGCCTCGGTCACGCCGAGCTCGGTCGCGGCGTCGAGGGCCGACGTCGGCTCCTGGAGCACGACGACCGGACGCCGCGTCGCGAGCGCCCGTGCCAGGAGGACGCGTTGGCGCTGTCCTCCGGAGAGCGCGCCGCCGCGCTCCCCGACCGGCGTGCCGGGCGCGACGTCGTGCACCTGCGCGACGGCGAGCGCCGCTGCCACGGCACCGGCCGGGTCGTCCGACGTCCCCGTGGCGGCGTCCGTGGCGGCGCGCGGGAGGACCACCGCGACGTTGTCGTGGACGCTGCCGTCGAGGAGCACCGGCTCGTGCGGGACGGCCAGGACGCGGGCGCGACGGCCCAGGGCGTCGAGCGCGCGGACGTCGTGCCCGCCGACCCGCACGGCCCCCCGGTGCACGGGCTCGGTGCCCGCGAGCAGCCCCGCGAGGGACGCCGCGGCGGCCGGGTCGTCCGTGACGACGCCGACCAGCCCCGGGCGGTCGCTGCGCCACGACACGTCGCGCAGCACGTCGGTGGAGACGGCGTCGAGCTCGACGTGCCACGGGGCGACCTCGGGGTCCTCCCCGCCCCGGGTGCTCGCCCCGGCCGTGGCCGGGACGTCCGCGCCGGCCCCGACGACCGGCCCGTCGGCGGAGGGCTCCGCGAGCCAGTCGCGCACGCGGCCGAGCGACGCGCGGACGCCCGCGGCCTCCGCGCCGAGGTACGCCAGGCCGGTGAGCGGCCACTGCACGAACTGCGCGAGCCCGACGACGGCGACGAGCTCCCCGACCGTGATCCGCCCCTCGAGCGCCATCCACGCCGCGGCGCCCACCACCGCGGCGAGCAGCAGCCCGCCGACCAGGGAGCTCGTCGCCCGGTGGCCCGCGCGCGACCGCGCGGCGCGCAGCGCGGCGGCGAGCGCGTCGCGGCTCGCGGTCGCGTACCGGCGCCCGGCCTCGTCCTCCGCGCCGAGGCCCTTGAGGGCGCGCAGGCCGGTGACGGTGTCGGTCGCGAGCGCGCCGGCCGCGGCGACCTCCTCCTGCTCGCGCGCGCTGCGCCGCTCGAGCGGACCGGAGAGCGCGTGCATCGCCCAGAGCGCGAGCGGCGTCACGACGAGCACGCCGAGCCCCAGCGGGACGGAGACGACGAGCAGCGAGACCGCGGCCGTGAGGAGCGCGGCGGCCGCCGCGGCGTTCTCCCCGACGACCCAGACGATCCCGGCGACCTGCTGCGTGTCCGAGCCCGCGACGGACAGCACCTCGCCGGGCAGCCGCGGACGGCGCAGGGGTCGCAGGGCGTGCCCGACGACGCGTGTGCGCAGCGCGTGGGCCGACGTCTCGAACACGCGCGCGGTGAGCCGGAAGGAGAGGCGCCACGCGGCGGTGAGGACGAGGAACAGCGCGGCGAGCAGCCCGAGGCACGCCGCCAGCGCGCGCGGGTCGGACGTCGCGATCGCGGCGTCGACCGTCCTGCCGATGACGACCGGGACGAGCGCCTCCGTGACCTGGTGCAGCACCAGCCCGCCAGCGGCGAGGACGAGGAGGCGTCCGCGCCGCCCGCCGAGGACGACGCGCAGGGCGTCGGAGGCGTCGTGACGCCGTCGCGGGTCGGGTGACGGGGCAGGCTGCGGGTCGGGGAGCGGAGGCACCGGCACATCGTAGGTGAGGTAAGCCTTACCGACGTGGGATCGTGAGGGGTGTCACCCGGGCAGGCCGCCGCACCGTCTTGCCGGGCCCACCCCGCCGTGAATTAAGGTGAGGGTAACCTCACTAGGCAATCGACCGACCGGGCACGCGCCCCCGAAAGATCCGAGCACCATGACCTCGCCCGCGACCGCCGACGCGCCGGCCGGCGTCCCCGACGGGACCAGTCGGCCCACGACGGACCGCGACGACCGTCCCGCCGGGCTCGCCCGCACCAACGCCGGTCGCAGCCTCGGGCTCCTCGTGGCGGTCGCGGTGCTCGTCCTCGCGATCGCCCTGAGCCTCGTCGTCGGCTCCAAGCCGGTGCCGCTCGGCACGGTGTGGGACGCGCTGACCGGCTACGACGGCTCCGGCGACCACGTGATCATCCGCGACCTGCGCCTGCCCCGGACCCTCGTCGGCCTCCTCGTCGGGACCGCGCTCGGCGTCTCGGGCGCCCTCATCCAGGCCATGACGCGCAACCCGCTGGCGGACCCGGGCATCCTCGGCGTCAACGCCGGGGCGGCGTTCGCCGTCGTGCTCGCGGTCGCGTTCCTCGGGTTCACGGACATCCAGTCCTTCATCTGGTTCGCGTTCGCGGGAGCGGTCGTCGCGACGGTCGCGGTATACGCCATCGGGTCGCAGGGTCGCGGGGGAGCGACGCCGGTGCGCCTGACCCTCGCGGGCGTCGCGCTGGGCGCCGTCCTGGGCGGCATCTCGCAGGGCATCACGCTGCTCGACCCCGCGGCGTTCGACCGCATGCGCTTCTGGGGCGCCGGCTCGCTGGCCGGCCGCACGATGGAGATGGCCGGCACGATCGCGCCGTTCGTCGTGATCGGGCTCGTCATCGCGCTCGTCGTCGCCCGCCCGCTCAACACCATCGCGCTCGGCGACGACCTCGCGAGCTCGCTCGGCGCGCACGTCGGGCGCACGCGCATCCTCGTCGGCGTCGCGGTCATGCTCCTGTGCGGCGCCGCGACGGCGGCCGCCGGGCCGATCGGGTTCGTCGGGCTCATGGTCCCGCACGTCGCGCGCTGGACGGTCGGCCCCGACCAGCGCTGGATCCTCCCGTACTCGGCCGTGCTCGCACCGGTCCTGCTCCTCGTCTCCGACGTCGTCGGCCGCGTCGTCGTCATGCCGGGCGAGCTGCAGGTCGGCATCGTCACCGCGTTCGTCGGGGCGCCGGTGCTCATCGCGCTCGTGCGCCGCTCGAAGGCGAGCGGGCTGTGAGCGCCCCGGTCCGGGACGACGCTCCCGTGGGCCCGCGCGTGCCCGACGGCGGCGCGCACCGCGTGGACTTCGGCCGCCCCACGCGCGTCGTGCGCGGGCTCGGCGGCCGCGTGAGCCACTGGCTCGACCTGCGTACCCTCGCGGTGTGCGGGGTCCTGCTGCTCGTCGCGCTCGCGGTCGGGATCGTCGCGCTGACCACGGGCGACTACCCGCTCACCGTGCCGCAGGTGCTCCAGGCGCTCGTCGGCGCGGCCGACGGCCCGGTGCACATGGTCGTCGTCGAGTGGCGCCTGCCGCGCGCGCTCATGGCGCTCGTGCTCGGCGCTGCACTGGGCGCGAGCGGCGCGATCTTCCAGTCGCTCACGCGCAACCCGCTCGGCAGCCCCGACGTCATCGGCTTCAACACCGGTGCGTACACGGGCGCGCTCGTCGTCATCATGCTGCTCGGCGGCGGGTACGTGGGCGTCGCGGCGGGTGCGCTCGTCGGCGGCATCGTCACCGCGGGGGTCGTGTACGTGCTCGCGTACCGGCGCGGCGTCCAGGGCTTCCGGCTCATCATCGTCGGCATCGCGGTGTCCGCGATGCTCGCGTCCGTCAACCAGTGGCTCATCATCAAGGCCGACCTCGAGACCGCGATGGCGGCCGCGGTGTGGGGCGCCGGCTCGCTCAACGGCATGACGTGGGCGCAGGCCGTCCCCGCGGCCGTGCTGGCCGCGCTCCTCGCGCTGCCCCTCGTGTGGCTCGCGCCTCGCATGGGCCTGCTCGAGCTCGGGGACGACGCCGCGGCCGCCCTCGGCCTGCGCAGCGAGCGGGTGCGCCTCGCCCTCGTGATCGTCGGCGTCGCGCTCACGGCCCTCGTCACCGCCGCCGCCGGACCGATCGCGTTCGTCGCCCTCGCCGCCCCGCAGCTCGCGCGCCGCCTCACGGGCGCCGCCGGGGTGCGGATCCTCCCGGCCGCCGTCATGGGCGCCGTGCTGCTCGCTGCGAGCGACCTCGTCGCCCAGCGCGCGTTCGCGCCCACCCAGCTCCCCGTCGGCGTCGTGACCGTGAGCGTCGGCGGCGCCTACCTCGTCTGGCTCCTCGTGCGCGAGGCCCGCAAGTGACCACGAACCCGCAGACCGGAAGGACCCCGGTGGCTCTCACGAACCTCGCGGACGCCCCGAGCGGCGCCCTCGCCGCCGCGTCGACCGACGCGCGCGCGGACCGCGTGCACCCCGCGGACCGCCTGCACGCCGAGGGGGTCACGATCGGGTACGACGACCGTGTCATCTCCGCCGACCTCGACGTGAGCATCCCCGACGGGTCGTTCACGGTGATCGTCGGGCCGAACGCGTGCGGCAAGTCGACGTTGCTGCGCGCGCTGTCGCGCCTGCTCAAGCCGTCGCGGGGGCAGGTCGTGCTCGACGGCCGCTCGATCTCGTCGATCCCCGCGAAGGAGGTCGCGCGCCGCCTCGGCCTCCTGCCGCAGACGTCGATCGCGCCCGAGGGCATCACCGTCGCCGACCTCGTCGCGCGCGGTCGCTACCCGCACCAGAAGCTCCTGCGGCAGTGGTCGCGCGAGGACGAGGCCGCGGTGGTCGGCGCGCTCGCCGCGACCGGGACGACCGCGCTCTCGGGCCGCCTCGTCGACGAGCTCTCCGGCGGCCAGCGCCAGCGCGTGTGGGTCGCCATGGTCCTCGCGCAGGAGACCCCGATCCTCCTGCTCGACGAGCCGACGACGTTCCTCGACATCGCGCACCAGATCGAGCTGCTGGAGCTGTGCGCCGACCTCAACCGCGACCGAGGCCACACGCTCGTCGCCGTGCTGCACGACCTCAACCACGCGTGCCGCTACGCGACCCACCTCATCGCCATGAAGGACGGCGCGATCGTCGCCGAGGGCGCGCCGGCCGACGTCGTGACGGCCGAGCTCGTCGAGGACGTGTTCGGCCTGCCGTGCCGCATCATCGCCGACCCCGTGACGGGCACCCCGCTCGTCGTGCCCGAGGGTCGTCCCCGCCGCGCCTGAGCGCGCGGCCCCGTTCCCCAGCCGGTCGACCCACCCGCCCGACCGGCCCCCCACCGTCCTGCGCTCGCCCGCACCGCCTCGTCGGAGGAGCAACGCATGACCCGCACCACCCGTCCCTCGTCCACCCTGCCCGGCACGACCCGCCCGGTGCGTTCGCTCGCGGCCGGCACGCTCGCCGTCGGGCTCGCGGCCACGCTCGCGGCGTGCTCGACCGGCACCGACCCCGGAGCCGGGGCCGACGACGACGCGCAGCCCGCGGCGAGCGCCGACGGCTGGTCCTGGACGTCGTCGGGCTACGGCACGACGTACGAGCTCGACGCGGCGCCCGACAGCGTCGTCGTGGACGGCTACAGCGCCGCGGCGCTGTGGGACTACGGCGTGCGGCCCGCCGGGGTGTTCGGCTACGGCTTCTCGGACGCCGGCGCGCTGTCGATCGGGAACGCGCAGGTCGACGAGATGGAGGTCGTCGGTGCCGACGCGGAGCTCAGCCTGGAGAAGCTGCTCGCCCTCGAGCCCGACCTGGTGATCGGGTTCGGCAACGAGGACGGCACCGCATGGACCTGGTGGGACGACAAGGTCACCGAGGAGGCGACGGCGGTCGCGCCGTTCGTCGGCATGAAGTTCGCGGGCCGCCCGGTCGTCGAGGTGATCGAGGACTACGCGTCGCTCGCCGAGGCGCTCGGCGGCGACGTCGACTCGCCGGAGGTCACGGAGGCCCGGGCCGCGTTCGACGAGCGCCTCGACACCCTGCGCGGCATCGCGGCGGAGAAGCCGCTGACGATCCTGCCGCTCAACGGCGCCGAGGAGCTGTGGGTGGGCCAGAAGACGCTCGGCCAGCTCGCGCTGCTCGAGGAGCTGGGCTTCACGATCGGCGGGCCGCAGGACCAGGAGGCCTGGGCCGAGCTGAGCTGGGAGCGCGTGCCGGACTACCCGGCCGACGTCGTGCTGAGCTACACGGGCTCCGACGAGGCGATGGCCGCGAACCCGGTCTACGCGGGGCTGCCCGCGGTGCAGGCGGGTCAGGTCGTCGGCTGGGACGACAAGCGCCCGTTCACGTACGCGAGCTACGTCGAGTGGTTCGACGAGCTGATCGCGGTGCTCGACGGCGCGGAGGTCGTGTCCGGGACGCCCGCGTCCTGACGGCCCGCACCGTCCCACCAGTCGAGGACGACGGTCGCGTGGTACGTGAGCCAGCGTGACGGCTCGCCCGCGGGCGCGTCGACCTCGAACCACACCCGGCCCGGGTGGCGCCGGCCCTGGAGCCAGGTGCCGTCCGGGCGGCGGGCGCGGCGGACGTGCTCGACGGCGTCCGCCGCGCGCGGGTCCGGCGGCGTGCCGTCGAGCAGCGACGCCTCGCGGAGGTAGACCAGCGCGTTGAGCACGCTGTAGTACCAGCGGAACGGGTAGGCGAGGCGGAACACCCAGTCGCCGACGGGCTCGCCCGTGCTCAGGCGGCGGTACAGCCCCCGGCGCAGCAGGTACTCCTCGCCGGATCGGCGCGCCGCGCGCAGCTCGTCGTCGCCCCCGGCGAGCTCCTGGTAGGCGAGCAGCCCCTTGAGCGCGTTGAGCGTCGAGTGGAACGAGGAGACCGTGGCGCCCTCGACCCACTCGCAGTTCCACCCGCCGTCGGGCAGGCGTCCGTCCAGGACCGCGCGGAGGAGCTCCGACACGTCGACCCCGAGCCACGCGCCGGCCGCGAGCGTGTACCCGTTGATGCACCAGTCGACCTCGCCGCCCCAGTAGGGCAGGTCGTCGTACTCCCAGCGGCTGTGCGCGGCGAGCAGCTCGGGGGTGCGACGCGCTCGCAGGACGCCCGGGTCGAGCCCCCACTCACGGAGCGCGACGAGCGACCAGGTCGTCGCGGTCCAGGGCTGGCCCTCCTCGGGCGCGCCGCCCGCGTCGACCACTCCGGCGTCGGCGGGGAAGTACGCGCCACCCGCCCACTGCCCGTCCGGGTCCTGGAGCCCGAGCAGGCGGGCGCCGAAGCCCTCGGTCGCGACCCGCGCCCGCGTCTCCTCCCACACCTCGGGCGGCGCGTGCACGAGGTCGCGCTCGACCCGCCAGCGCAGCGCCGGGTCGGAGTCGAGCAGCCAGTCGACCAGCCCGCCGTCGGGCGGCCCTCCGGGAGTGCCGTCGGCCATCCGGCCACGCTACGCCCGGGCAGGGCCGCCCGCCGCCCCTCAGACGAACCCGAAGACCGGGGGGAACACGACGACGACGATCGCGGCCCACGCCGCGTACACCGGCAGGAACCGGGTCTGCCACGCGACGAGGTCGGCGAACGGGCGGCGCCCGCGCAGGAACGCCGTCGCGAGCACGGCGGACCACACGAGGTGGACGAGGAGGAGCAGGTTGAGCCCGAGCGCGGCGGCCTTGTTGGGGCTGACGCCGAACTCCGCGATGCGCGTGAGCATCGCGGTGAGCGCGACGGCGTCGACCGCGAGCGCCGCGACGACGAGGACGACCTGGAGCCCGTCGAAGAACGACCGGGGTGCGAGCGGGTCGCGCGCCGAGACGGAGTAGAGGAGCAGGCACAGGACGAGGACGAGGATCGCGTCCATGAGGATGAGCAGCTCGCGGTCGACGGCGGCGAGGTTCCCCGCGGTCGCGAGGACGACGAACACGGCGAGGAGCATGACGAGCGTCAGCGGCGTGAAGACGCGCGTGAGCACGGGCGCGATGTTCTCGACGACGTTCTGCTTGGCCTCGACGAGCCACGCGGCGACGATGAGCGCGGCCGGGACGCACAGCGGCAGGATCCAGTCCTCGAGGTACGGCTCGAGGTCGACGTCGGCGAGGGAGAAGACGCCGGCCGTGAGGCCGAGCAGGACGCCGCCGCCGAGCGCGAGCAGCGTGTAGTACACGGCGAGCTCGCCGGTGAAGCGCGCGAAGTCCATGCGACGCGCGTCCGAGCGCCAGCGGCCCCCGACGTACGCGAGCCCGACGACGGCCCACAGCGTCACCGGCGCAGCGAGCGCCGCGAGCACGAGCGTCGAGCCCGTGGGCTCGAACGGGTACACGTTGAGGACGACCCCCAGCACCACGAACGGCACGGCGAGCGCCCCGACGACGCGCGCCGTGACCTGCCGCTTCCACGCGAGGTAGGCCGTGAGGAACGGCAGCACGAGGAGCCCGACGTTGAGGCCGACGGTCTCCGGGTCGAGGACGGCGGTCGCGACCTTGACCGTGATCCCCGTGGCCACGGCGAGCGCGAGGACGACCGCGAGCTCGCGCCACGAGCGCGTGCGGCCCGGCTGCTCGCCGACGAGGACGAGCTGCTTCCACAGCCGCTCGGAGTGCTCCTGCGCGAACTCGCGCGACAGGTCGTCGAGCGTGCCCATGCGCTTCACCGCGACGAGGAACGCCTCGTCGTCGTCGAGCCCTGTCGCGCGCAGGTCCTCGACCCGCTCGCGCAGGTGGTCCTCCATCTCGTCGACGTCCGCCGCGGAGATGGCCTCGCGGCGGCGGACGTACCCGCGCCACTGGTCGATCTGGGCCTCGAGCGCGGCGTGCGGCCCCGGGCTTGCCCCGTCGGTCGGCGCGGTCGCGGCGCCCATCAGGCCCACCCCTCCGCGACGCGCGGCGGGGTCGGCACCCCGCCCTGGGCCGTGCGCCAGACCTGGTGGAGCGCGTGCGCGACGACGTCCCACTGCGCCTGGCGCTCGACGAGCGCCTCGCGACCGGCCGCCGTGATCGCGTAGTGCTTGCGGCGCCGCCCGACGTCGGACGTGCCCCACGACGCCTCGACGAGCCCGAGCCGCTCCAGCCGGTGCAGCAGGGGGTACAGCATGCCGTCGGTCCACTGCATGCGGCCGCCCGAGAGTTCGTCGACGCGCTTGAGGATCGCGTAGCCGTACGACTCGCCGTCGGCGAGGATCCCGAGCACGAGCGGGGTGGCCGACGCGGCCACGAGGTCCTTGTCGATACGCATGGCACTCCTATGCCTAGTTGTTCTAGGGATACTGACCCTAGCAGATCTAGGGTTGGCGGGGCCGCCGTGCGGTCTAGCGTGGTTCCTGCCGACGCCGTCGTGACGTCCCGGCCGGTGCGTGCCTCGCGCCGGCCTCGACAGGGGAGGGCCCATGCCTCGCACGTACCTCTTCGCCCTGACCGACGGCGGTGGGACGGTCCCGCCCGAGGTGGGGGCCGTGCGTCGGCTCGTGGGGCGCGGGCACCGGGTCCGCGTGCTGGCCGAGGACTCGATGGCGCCAGAGGTCCGCGCCACGGGCGCGACTCTCGTCCCGTGGGCCACCGCGCCGAACCGGCCCGACCGCGACCCGGCGCACGACCCCCTCCAGGACTGGGCCGCACCGAGCCTCCTGGCGCAGGCGCGCGACATGGGCGACCACCTGATCGCCGGTCCGGCACCGGACTACGCGCGGGACGTCCTCGCGGCGGTCGAGGACGAGCGGCCCGACCTCGTCGTCACGTCCGTCTTCGCGTTCGGCGCGATGGTCGCAGCGCAGTCGCGCGGGATCCCGTTCGACGTCCTGATCCCCAACGTCTACGCCCTGCCCACGCCCGGCCGCACGCCGTTCGGCGCAGGGCTGAAGCCCGCGCGCGGTCCGCTCGGCCGGCTGCGCGACCGCGCGATCACCGGCCTCTCGACGCGCGTGTTCGACCGCTACACGCGCGACCGGCTCAACGCCCTGCGCGCCGACCTGGGCCTCGACCCGCTCGCGCGCTCGTGGGAGCAGATGAGCGCCGCGCGGCGCCAGCTCGTCATGACGAGCCCCGCGTTCGACCTCCCCGGCCCGCTCCCGGCGAACGCCCGGTACGTGGGGCCCGTGCTCGACGACCCGGCGTGGGCGGACGACATCCCGTGGGCCGCCCCGCCGGGCGACGACCCGCTCGTCCTCGTCGCGCTGTCGTCCACGTTCCAGGACCAGGCCGCGCTCCTGCGGCGGATCGTCGCGGCGCTCGCGACGCTGCCCGTGCGCGGGGTCGTCACGACCGGGCAGGGCCTCGCGCCCGACGCCGTGCCGGGCGCGGCGAACGTCGCCGTGGTCGCCTCCGCTCCCCACCACGAGGTGCTGCGCGACGCCGCGCTCGTCGTCACGCACGGCGGGCACGGCACGCTCCTCAAGGCGTTCGCGGCGGGCTGCCCCGTCGTCGTCCTGCCGCACGGGCGCGACCAGGGCGACAACGCCGTGCGCGTCACGCTGCGCGGCGCGGGCGTCGCGCTCTCGCGGAAGGCCTCCGCCGAGCGGCTCGCGCGCGCCGTCCGGCAGGTCCTCGACGACCCCGCGTACACGCGCCGGGCCGCCGCGCTCGGCGACGCGGTCCGGCGCGACGCCGAGCACAGCACGCTCGTCGCCGAGCTCGAGGACCTCGGCTCCCAGGGCTCCGCACCGCCGCTACGGTGACCCGATGGACGCCGAGACCCACGCCCGCCGCCTGCGCGCCCACCTCGACGCCGCGACGCCGGACGCCGTGCGTCGCCTGCGCGCCGTCGTCGACGCGCTGCCCGCCGCCTCCGAGGAGGTCGTCGTGACGGTGTTCCCCGACCAGGACGGCGAGGGCACGCTCGACGTCGTCGTCTCGCTCGACGGTCCCGACGCGTTCGTCCTCGACCGCGCCGTCGAGCCGTTCCGCACGCTCTTCGCGGTCGTGCACGGCGCCGACGGCCCGGTCCCCGCCGTGCCGCTCGTCGCCCCTGGACGCGCGGTCTACGACGCGCGCGACCTCGTCGTCGACACGGCCGCCGCGTGGGTCGTCGAGGTGTGGGACACCGCGGCGCGGGGACGCTCGCGCGTCCCCGGCCGCGTGGAGGGGCACGACGGGTACGGCACCGGCGTCCCGCTCGCGCTGGAGCCTTGACCCGACGGCCCTGTCCCTCGGCCTGGGCGAAGCGCGTGAGAGCGCCCGCTCGAGGCGCTGGACGACGGGAGGGGCCGGCGCCGCGCTCGGTCAGGCGACGGCGGTCGCCTCCAGCTCGACGAGCTGTCCGGGGACCGCCAGGCGGGTCACCCCCAGCATCGTCGTCGCCGGAGCCACGCGCGCGGCCCCGAGCCGCGCGGCGAGCATCCCGTAGTGCTGGAGGAGCGCGTCGACGTCCGTCGTGTAGACGTTCAACCGGACGACGTCCGCGAGCGTCATGCGCGCCTCCGTCAGCACCGCCTCCAGGTTGTCCAGGCTCAGTGCCAGCTGCGCCGCGAGGTCGCCCTCGTGCTGGGGACGGCCGTCGGGGGACATCGCCGTCTGCCCGGAACAGAAGAGCGTCCGGGTGTGCCCGGAGACCAGCTCTGCCTGGTTGAACCCCAGCTCCTGCGACCACGTCACGGGGTTGATCGCCGTTCGTTCCGCTGCCATGCCGACTCCGTCCGACTCGTCCTGCCCGGGCGCGCGTCGACCCTCGTGGCCGACGTCCCGCACGCCCGTCTTCGAGCCTCGCGGGGAATGACGACACCCTCTGTCATGTATCCCGGTACGTTTCTGTGGTGCGCGCCGACCGGCTGGTCTCCCTGGTGCTGCTGCTCCGGCAGCGGGGCCGGTTGTCCGCGACCGCCCTGGCGCGCGAGCTCGAGGTGTCGACCCGGACGGTCCTGCGGGACGTCGAGGCGCTCTCCGCCGCAGGCGTGCCGATCTACGCCGAGCGCGGCCGGCATGGAGGCTTCGCGCTCCTGCCCGGCTTTCGCACGGAGCTCACTGGCCTCAATCCGGACGAGGCGCTCGCCGTGCTCGCCGCCACGTCGGGGCGGGGCGAGCAGGTGCTCGGCCTCGGGCCCGCGCTCGCGTCGGCCGTCCGCAAGGTCGTCGACGCGCTTCCCGACGCTCACCGTGACGCGGCCGTCGACGCGGCCCGGCGGATCCTCGTCGAGCCGGAGATCGACCTGCTCGCTCGCCGGCAGGCCGCCGAGGAGGTCCCCGTGGCAGTCCTGCGCGAGGTCCGGCGCGCCGTGCTCCGCGGGCGGAAGCTCCGGATCCGCTACGCCGCCGTCGGCCGGACGCCGACCGCGCGCGAGGTCGACCCGGTGGGCATGGTCACCGCCCGCGGCACGGGATACCTGCTCGCCACGGCCGGCGGGGCGGACCGCACCTACCGCCTCTCCCGGATCCTTGCTGCCGAGGCGCTCGCCGAACCGGCGGACCGTCCCGACGTCGTCGACCTCGAGCAGCTCTGGCGCGAGCGCAGCGCCCGGTTCCGGGCGGGTGACGGCCAGGTCGTCGCGCGCGTCCGGCTCGCGCCGGACCGACGGGAAGTGCTCGTGGGCACCGCGGTCTCCGTCCACGCCGAGTCCGTCGCCGACGACGGCCTGATGGTGCTCGACGTGAGCTTCCAGGACCTCCGGCACGCCGTCTGGGCCGTGTGGCAGCTCGGGCCGGACGCCGAGGTGCTGGACCCAGCACCGCTGCGCGACCTGCTGCGGGACCGCGCCGTCGCGACCGCGCGACGCTACGGGGCACCGGACGACGCCCCGGCAGAAGGACGGCCCCGCCGCGGACGGCGCGGCGGGGCCGTCGTCGAGCCCGGGCGGGACCAAGTGGTCCCGCCCGGGGTCGTGCACGGGTCTCCCGGAGGAGGGTCGGGCTACCCGGCGTAGGTCTCGAGCTCGGCGACGCGGGGAGTCCCCGAGGCGCCGGTGATCTCGAGGTTGATCTTCTTGAGCGACGTCGCGGTGAACGTGATGGTCCCCGCACCGCTCCCTGACTTGAGGACGGCGCCCGTGTCGTTGTTCACGAGGCGCCACGCCCCGATGCTGCCGCCGCCGGCGGCCTCCTTGACGACGACCCGGCCCACGGTCGTCGCGGTGCCCCACTTGACGGAGATGGTCCCCGTCGAGCCGCTGGGCGACCACCAGGTCGCGGTGCTGCCGTCGATCGCGTTGCCGTAGCTCGTCCCGCTGCCCTTGCTCGAGCCGTCCGCGCCGGCGCCGATGCTGAGGTTGGTGCCCGACGGCGGGCCGGTCGGGTCCGTCGGGTCCGTCGGGTCCGTGGGGTCGGTCGGGTCGGTCGGGTTCGTCGGCTCGCCGCCGAAGGTGACCCGGAGCGAGCCGTCCGCCGCGAACGACCAGCCGAGCTCGCCGTCGTACGCGGAGCAGGCCGACCCGTTCGAGCCGGACCAGAACGAGTTGCCGCCCGCGTCCGTGCCGACCGTCTTGTCGTTCGCCCCGGAGTCGCAGGACACGTTGCCGCTGAAGCGGTGGGTCCCGGCGTCGAAGCTGAAGTTGCGCTCCTCGTTGCCGACCGCGACGTTGCCGCTGACCGTGATCGAGCCTGGGTTCGAGTTGTACGTGAACCCGTGCTTGCCGTTGTCCACGGCGAACGAGTTGCGCACGACGTGGTCGACCTTGATGTCCTCGCCGCCGAGCTTGTACCCGTTGCGGTCGCCCGCCCCGGCCTGGCCGCCGTCGGAGAGCGTGCCGTTCTCGTAGGCGAGCGAGCTCTCGATCGTCACGGGCCCGATGGGCCCGGTGTCGGACTTCGTGTACAGGTCCCAGCCGTCGTCGATGTTGTTGTGCGCCACGGTGTTCCGGAACACGTTCCCCGAGCCGGACGTGAGCTTGGCGGCGAAGCCGTCCGCGTCCTCGCCGTCCGAGTCCGCGTTGTCGTGCGACTCGCTGCTGAGGATGAGGTTGTTCGACGGCCACTCGCTCGCCGGGGCGCCCGCCACGAGACGGGACAGCTGCAGGCCGGTGTCGTGGTTGTAGCGGGTCACGACGCGCTCGATGACGTTGTTGCTGCCGCCGAGCAGGATGCCGTTGTCGCCCGCGTGCTCGACCACGATGCCGTAGACGTGCCACCAGTCGCCGCCGATCGCGAGACCGCGGTTCGCCGAGCTCTCGGCCTGCGCCGAGAAGTTCAGCACCGGCCGCTCCCCGGGGTACGCGGACAGCAGGGTGCGGTCGCCCGACGTGCCGTCGTTGCCAGGCTCGATCGTCACGGTCGACGACAGGTTGTACGTGCCACCGCGCAGGAAGATCTCGCCGCCCGAGGCGACGCGCTCGATCGCGACGGGGAGCGTCGTCGGCGCCGACAGCGTGCCGGCCGCGCTCGCGCTGCCGTTCGGCGCGACGTAGATCGTCTCGGCTCCCGGCTCCGGCGGGTCCGTCGGGTCCGTCGGGTCGACGGGACCCGGGTCCGTCGGGTCGGTCGGGTCCGTCGGGTCGGTGGGGTCGGGGTCCGGCGTCTGCGGCGTGCACGAGCCGTCCGAGACCTTGAGGCCCTTGTTCGCGCCCGCGGTCTGGTTCACGAGGTTCGGCACGCAGCTCGCGCCGTCGAGCGTGTAGGAGTACGGGATGCTGACCGACGTCGTGGAGGTCAGGTTCGGACCGGCCGGTTGGATGTCACCGCTCGGGCTGGACCACGTGACGTTGTCGAGGACGTTCCCGGCGACCTGCCAGGTGCCCTTCTGGTCCGTGTAGAACGTGCCGAGGACGTCCTTGGAGTCCTCGAAGTAGTTGTTCTCGACCTTCGCCTTCGCCCCGGCCCGCGAGTTGATCCCGGACTCGTTGAGCTGCACGTAGTGGTTGTTGTAGATGTGGGCGATGCCGCCGCGCAGCAGCGGCGTGCGCGAGTCGAGGTTCTCGTACTTGTTGTGGTGGAACGTCACGAACCCGTTGGACGTGTCGCTCTCGCTCGAGCCGATGAGGCCGCCGCGGCCGGAGTTGCGCAAGATGCTGTAGGACAGCGTCACGTACTGGACGCCCGCCTTCATGTCGAAGAGGCCGTCGTAGCCCTCGGACTCCCCGCCCGACGCCTCGAGCGTCACGTGGTCCACCCACACGTTGCGGACGCCGCTCTCCATGCCGATCGCGTCGCCGCCGTTCGAGGTGGGCGAGCCGGACTTCTTGACGTTCTTCACGGTGACGTTCTGGATGATGATGTTGCTGGCCTCACGGATGTGGATGCCCAGCTGGTCGAACGTCGCGCCGTTGCCGACGCCGACGATCGTCACGTTGCTGATCTGCTTGAGCTCGATCACGCCGGCCGCCGTGTTGCAGCTGTCGCCCGAGACCTTGGCCGTGTTGCCGTGGTTGATGGTGCCCTCGACCTCGATGACGATCGGGGTGTCGTCGCTGGCCCTGTTGCACAGGGCCGCGTGGATCTGGGTGCCGGTCGTGGCGCGGACGGTCTGGCCGCCGGCGCCACCGGTCGTCCCACCGTTCTGGGTCGCGTAGCCGGTCGGGCTGCCGGCCACGGCCGCGCTCGCGGTCGTGGTCAGGGCGGTCACGCCCATCGTGGCCGCCAGGGCCGTCGCGGCGGTGGCCGCGAGCAGTCGTCGTGCGACGGGTCGTCTCATCGTGGTGCCTCACCTTTCGTCATCGAACTGGGGGCAGTGCGTGGTGACTCACGGCTCCAGGTCCGCGTTCGCATCGGTCGACGCGACGACCTCGTCCTGGTGCGCGGGTGCTGGGTCGTGCGCCCTGCGCGGCGACCGACGACGACGTCGGGCAGCCCGCCTCGGAAGAGCTCGTCGAGGCGCTCGGATGGGGTCGAGATCTGGGTAACCGGTTTCCCGATCGTAGGATACCGGTTTCCCATTGCGCAAGCCCGAAATACTTGACCAGTACTTGACCAGTACTTGACCTCCGTCGTGCTGGGGGCGGGGGAGCGCTCCATGCCCTGGCGTGAGGAGATCGGGTCACGTGGGGTGGTTGCCGCGTCGACTGGTTGGTCCGGCACTCACCGGTCGGGGGTGGGTGGGGTCGAGCGCGCATAGCGCGCGGTCAGGCGGCGGAGGTGCGCGACGAGCTCCGGCGGGCCGGTGACCTCGAAGTCCGCGTCGAGCAGCCCCAGGTACGTGCCGAGCGTCTCCACGGTGTCGGCTCCGGTGTCCAGCACGCACGTGCGCTCGTCGACACGTTCGACGACGCCCACCGCCGGGCTGATCCGTTCGGCCACCACCGCCGCGGGGGAGTGCACGGTGACCCGCGCACGGTATCGCCAGGCGGCGGCCGAGACCCGGCTCGACACGTACGCCGCGACGTCGTCGGGCAGCTCGCGCGGGGCGAACCGCGGGCCGGTAGGGATGCGCGGCGCGATCCGGTCGACGCGGAAGGTCCGCCAGTCGTCCCGGTCCAGGTCCCACGCGAAGAGGTACCAGCGGCGGCCCCAGCTCACCAGCCGGTACGGCTCGACGGCGCGCACGGTGGCCGCGCCGGAGTGGTCCGCGTAGTCGAACCGGAGCCGCTCGCGGTCGCGACAGACGGCGGCGAGCGCCGTCAGGACCTCCGTGTCGACGGTCGGCCCCGTGTCGTCGCGGGGCACGGGCACCGTATAGGCCTGCAGCGTGCTGACCCGGCGGCGCAGCCGGGAGGGCAGCACCTGCTCCAGCTTGGCCAGCGCCCGGAGCGACGCCTCCTCGATCCCCGCGATGGCGCCGCCCGTCGCCGTACGGAGCCCGACGGTGATCGCGACCGCCTCGTCGTCGTCGAGCAGCAGAGGCGGCAGGTCCGCACCGGCGCCGAGACGGTACCCGCCCACGTTCCCGCGAGTGGCCGTGACCGGATAGCCGAGGTCGCGCAGGCGCTGGACGTCGGTGCGCACGGTCCGTCCGCTCACCCCCAGCCGCTCGGCCAGCTCGGCACCTGCCCACTCGCGCGGGAGCTGCAGGAGAGAGAGCAGGCGCAGGAGCCGCGCAGAGGTTTCCAGCATGGCCCAAGATTCGCACGTCATGAGGAAGCCACTCTTCCTAATAAGCGGCCAGGGTGGGCTCTATGGACATCACCGAGTACCGCATCGACATCCCCCAGGCCGACCTCGACGACCTCGACCAGCGCCTCTCCCGCGTGCGCTGGACCAACGAGCTTCCCGACGGCGGCGCCGACTACGGCGTCTCGCTCGAGTACCTGCAGGGCCTCGTCCGGCGCTGGCGCGAGGAGTACGACTGGCGCGCCTGGGAGGCGCGGCTCAACCGGTACCCGCAGTTCACCACGACCATCGACGGGCAGAACGTGCACTTCATGCACGTCCGCTCCCCCGAGCCGGGTGCGACTCCCCTGCTGCTGACGCACGGCTGGCCGACGACGGTCGTCGAGTACCTGGACGTGATCGACCGCCTGAGCGACCCGCGGGCCCACGGCGGCGACCCGGCCGACGCGTTCCACCTCGTGATCCCCTCGGTGCCCGGCTTCGGCTTCTCAGGCCACACCACCGACCGGGGCTGGAGCCGATACCGGATCGCGAAGGCGTGGGCCGAGCTGATGCACCGCCTCGGGTACGAGCGGTACGGCGCGCACGGCAACGACGGCGGCTCCCTCATCTCGCCGGAGGTCGGACGCTGCGACCCCGAGCACGTGATCGGGGTGCACGTCACCCAGGTCTTCTCGTTCCCGTCCGGCGATCCGGCCGAGCTGGAGAACCTGTCGCCGGAGGACCAGAAGAACGTCGAGTTCCTGGGGTGGTGGCTGGAGAACGGGGGTGCGTACGACAAGCTGCAGTCGACCGCCCCGCAGACGCTGTCGCACGCTCTCGCGGACTCGCCGGTCGGACAGCTCGGCTGGAACGCGCAGCTGCTCGGCCCGAACCTCGACCCCGACTACGTGCTCACGAACACGATGATCTACTGGCTCACCAACACGTCTGCGTCGTCCGCGCGCCTCTACTACGAGGACTTCCACGCCACGGACAAGCCGACAGAGCCGACCACCGTGCCGCTGGGGCTGGCCAACTTCGCCTGGGACTTCCACTCGATCCGCGCGTTCGCCGAGCGGGACCACAAGAACATCGTGTCGTGGAACGTCTACGACACCGGTTCCCACTTCGCGGCGCACGACGCGCCCGACCTGCTGGTCGACGACATCCGCGGGTTCTTCCGCAGCCTGCGCTGAAAGCGTCGAGCCGGTCGTCGACCTCGGAAACGACGAAAGTCCCGGCCGAGCTGAACTCGACCGGGACTTTCCGTCATGTGGGATCCCGACCACCCGGGAAACCCCTCACGTCACGTGGGTGGTTCCGGAAAGTCGCTCACCAGGCGGAATCCCACGCTCCGTCGCGGCTCACGCACACCCCGATGCGGCGTCCAAGCACACCCTCGCCCCTACCGTGAGTTCCGACGGTGATGGCGGATCAGGGCCGGCGTGGCCCGCGCCCCTGATGTTGCTCAGCGGGGAGCCACCTGATCGAAGGTCCGCGCTGGGGACCATCTGGATCCTTCACCACAACGTTGGCCGACCGAAGCTCGTTCAGGATCTGAGTTGCCTGCTGAACATCGAGGTCGAACATGTTCCGGATCGTCTTGTTCGTGATCCAGCCGTACTCCTTGAGATGCGCCTCAACTCGAGGGCGAGCGGAATCGGCACGGGTGCGATGCTTCACGGCGGTTCCAAGGGCGGTGGCGACAGATGGCCGGAGTCGCCACCGCACACCGCGACGAGCGTCTCCGTCTCGCTCGACCAAGGCCTCGTCACCTGCACCGAGGGCGTCAAGTCGGTCCTTCGCCTCGCCTTCGGTCACCTGAAGCAGTTGCGCACCGTCCGCCAGCGTGAGCGTCGACCGCTCGCACAGGTGCACCAGGGTGAGCATGGCATCCACGTTCTCTCGAAGTGCACGCGGCAGCGTTGCGACATAGCCGGCGAAAGCTCGGTTCGGAGCGCCGCTCGTGAAATAAACCTCCACCGAGAACTCATCCGCCCGAATGCCCGGCACCTGCTGACCGACTCGAACCTGTTCCCGGAACATGCGGTCAATCCCTCGAGACGCACGCTCAGCGAGCCCGAGCTGCTGCATGGCTGACATCAACGTGGTGTTGCGGGGTGTCGAGACCGTGCTGAGCAAGCGGTCTTCCGTCACACCGAATGGGAGCCCACCAGGCGACCAGATGCGCAGTGCGTTCGGCGAGTGGTCGATCACGACCCGCTCTGGCCGGGAGTAGTCCCTGTGGACAAGCGCGTTGGTCACCGCCTCGTCGACGGCAATCGGTGAGAAATCGGGGAGGGCGACCTCCTGCCCACCGGCGAGGGCGATGTGGGCAACCTCTGGGTCGATGGTCGAACGGATCGAATCGAGGGCGTGCGGCAGGAGCTGAACTAGCGGCTCCCTGAGCCGCCGCACCGATGGCTCGGCCCCAGCCGCAGGACGGCCAAGAATATCCAGCACATCCTGTTCGGGCGTGCAGAGCAGGATCTCTCCGGCGAGCAAGAGACGACCCTCTCGATCAACCAGGTTCAGTGCACGCAGGAGACTTGCATCGTCGAGATCCGCCATCTGGCTACGCAGGTCCACCAGCCGGCCCAGAAGACGCCGCGCCTCGCTGATCGCGGCCGGTGACACGTCTTCCGGGGCGCGGTCCGAGGGTCGCGCTGTCAGGTCCGGGTTCCTTCGCTGGTGCGCCAAAGCTCGACGCGCGTCCTCCGTCAGGGGTGCGCATGATGTACCTGACCGTCCCAGCGCCTTGCCCTTGCTGTCGGTGATCAGGTCCAGCCCTTCCGGGACCGTGATCACCAGGATCCGGGTGCCGTGGAACTCAATCTCATCGATGGGGACCGTGAGCTGGGGCCTGGTGTTGCCGTAGATCCGGTTGCGCAGGAACCCCATGTCCGCTTGCGTGCCGTAGAACGCACCGGGTCCGGGAGTCCGGTCGTCGATGCCAAGGACGATGCGCCCTCCGCGCCCGTTGGCGAAGCAGACCACGGTGTCCACGAGCTCCTCGATCAGACGCGCCTGTGGGTTGCCAGGCGCCCCGCGACCCGTCACCGTGTGTGGATCACGCTTGAAATCGAGCGCCTCGGTCTCGAGCGAGTCCGCGGTGGCACCCGCGTGAATCTGCTGCAACGCGTCGCCCAGCAGGTCAAGTTTCATACAGAGTTTCTAGCACGCTTGCCGCCACTCCCGACATAGAAACTCTGAGAAACTCGGGACCGCGCTCGTGTGGCCATGGCGGATCACCGTCACCGTCGCGGACACCACCCACGAGCGCGACCGCCAGACCTTGCCCTGGCAGTCGACAGCCTGGGCCATCTCCTCCAACAGGCGCACCTACGCCGAGACCTTCAACGCCCACATCCGCTTCACCGATGCCAACCTCAACCGCGGCTTCATCCAGATCCTCGATCGGCATGCCACCGCGCTGCTCCTCGCGATCTACCTCGCCGCCCACAACACCATCGAGCTCCGCCGCTGGTACACCCGCCACGACGAACCCGACCCCTGGGCCACACAGCTGAACGAACCCGCGGACAGCCGACCCCTCGGCAGAAGCACCCGGTCACTGCGGCGACACCGCCGCGGACCACCCGGCGAAGGGGACCAACCCGCTCCGCACTAGACACCAATGACAGCCTCGCGCACACGCCGCAGCAACGGGCGTCGAACAACGGCCCGCGCGACGCTCTGACGTGCCCTCCGACGGCTCCGCACACCGCCCGACCCACCCCAGGAACCCCCTGGAGCCTGGCCGGCCACGCCCAGAGCCGGCGAACGCCGTCGTCCACCGCTCGGCACAGACCCCGTAACGCAGAAAGTCCCGGCCAGGATCACCTGACCGGGACTTTCCGAAGGTCGTCCGACTCAGAAGTCGAAACCCTCTTCACGTGCGCGAGGGGGGACTTGAACCCCCACGCCCTTTCGGACACTGGCACCTGAAGCCAGCGCGTCTGCCATTCCGCCACTCGCGCGTGCCGCAGAAGACTAGCACGGCGCACGAGGACGCCTGGAACCGCGCGGACGGACGTGACGGCCGCCACGTGCCGGTCGTCGCGCACCGACGAGGTGACCCGACGGCTGCACGCCCGACGTTCACACTGTCCACCACGAACGCGCCACATCCGTCCGGAGATCGTGCGACGAATCGGGCCTCCGTCGCAGACGTGATCGATACGATCTAGGTAGTCTGCCCGGGACGCAGGTGTGCACCAGCGAGCCACCGGAGCACGTCCGGGAGACGCAGACGAGGACCGCGGCACGAGCCGCAGCACGAGCGAGCACGAGGGAGGAGGTGGCATGGGAGTCCTGGACCGCTTCGAGAAGGGCGTCGAGCGCGTGGTGAACAACGCGTTCGCCAAGGTCGGTCGCAGCGAGGTCAAGCCCGTCGAGCTCGCGAGCGCGCTGCGGCGCGAGGTCGACGACCGCGCCGCCGTCGTGGACCGCGAGCGCACGGTCGTGCCCAACGAGTTCACCATCGAGCTGTCGGTGGACGACTTCGGTCAGGTCGAGGGCTGGGGAGCGGAGACGCTCGCCGACGAGCTGGCGTCGAACGTCACGCAGTACGCGGCCTCGCAGCACTACGCGTTCGTCGGCCCCGTGAGCGTGAGCTTCGAGCAGAACGACACGCTCGACGTCGGCCGCTTCCAGCTCCGCTCCGCGAGCGTGCGCGGCAACGTCGCCCCCGCGACGTCCGCGTCCCCGAGCACGCGGCACCCGCTCGTCGACATCGACGGGCAGCGCTACCTGCTCACGGGTCCGGTCACCGTCATCGGGCGTGGCTCCGAGGCCGACATCGTCGTCGACGACCCGGGCGTCTCGCGCCGCCACCTCGAGATCCGCGTGACGCCGGAGGGCGTCATCGCGACGGACCTCGGCTCGACCAACGGCCTGTTCGTCGAGGGCCACCAGGTGCCGGCCGCGACGCTGCTGGACGGCAACTCCCTGACGATCGGCCGTACCCGCATCATGTTCTGGACCGGCGCGTCCGACAACGAGGAGTGGTGATCCGGCCCGCATGACCGACCTCACGTTCACCCTGCTGCGGCTGGGCTACCTGGTGCTGCTCTGGGTGTTCGTGCTCTCCGCGATCGGGGTGCTGCGTCGGGACCTGTACGGCACCAAGATCACGCCACGCCGGGGCCGCAAGGGCGCTGCGCAGCCCGCGCGCCCGACGTCGGGCCCCACGCCTGCCGCGGCGGCGGAGCCCGCGCGCCCCGCCGCACCCGCCGGACCGTCCCGGCTCGTCGTCACCGCCGGCCCGCTGACGGGCACGACGATCCCCCTCACGACGTCGTCGATCCTCATCGGCCGCGCACCGAGCTGCACGCTCGTGCTCGACGACGACTACTCCTCGTCGCGCCACGCGCGCATCTTCCCGCAGCACGGGTCCTGGTTCGTCGAGGACCTCGGCTCCACCAACGGCACCTACGTCGAGGACCAGCGCATCGCCCAGGTGACGCCGCTGGGTCCGGGCACGCGGGTGCGGATCGGTCAGTCCGTCGTCGAGCTGCAGAGGTAGCCCGCAGTGAACATCGCCCTGCGCTACGCCGCGCGCTCCGACGTCGGGCTCGTGCGCTCCAACAACCAGGACTCCGGCTACGCCGGGCCGCACCTGCTGGTCGTCGCCGACGGCATGGGCGGCCACGCCGGGGGGGACGTGGCCTCGTCGATCGCCATCGCGGCGCTCGCACCGCTCGACGGCGAGTCGCACGGCCCGGACGACGCGCTCGCCGAGCTCGAGCGCTCGATCGACCACGCCCGCCAGGACCTCGTGGACCGCAGCGTGACCGACCCCGAGCTCGTGGGCATGGGCACGACCGTCACCGCGATCCTGCGCGCGGGCAACAAGCTCGCGATGGCGCACCTCGGCGACTCGCGCGCGTACCTGCTGCGCGACGGCGAGCTCACCCAGGTCACGACCGACCACACGTTCGTGCAGCACCTCGTGGACACGGGCCGCATCTCGCCCGACGAGGCGGAGACGCACCCGCAGCGCAACGTCGTCATGCGCGTGCTCGGCGACTTCGACATCGACCTCACGCCGGACATGTCGGTGCGGGAGGCGAAGCCGGGGGACCGCTGGCTCCTGTGCTCCGACGGCCTCTCGGGCTTCGTCAGCCCGGAGACGATCGCCCAGACGCTCACGGACACCCCCGACGTCGACGAGTGCGCGGACCACCTTCTGCAGCTCGCGCTGCGTGCCGGCAGCACGGACAACGTGACGGTCGTGGTCGCGGACATCGTGGACCTCGACGTCCTGCCCGACGGCACGGCGCCCGGCACCGGGGCGCAGGTCGTCGGCTCCGCGGCGATCGACCGCGACGCCCCGACGTCGGCCGCGGACGGCCCCGCCGCGCGGGCGGCAGCCCTCATGGCCAGCGCGAACGCCCCCGCCCCGACCGAGGAGCCCGCCGCGGACGGCGCACCCGAGCCCGCCGAGGGCGAGGCGACACCGGGCGACGTCGCGGAGGACGGCGACGACGACGTGCGACCCGGCCGTGCGCCGCGCCGCTGGATCACCGTCGTCGCGATCCTCCTCGTCGTCGCCGGCCTGGGCGTGGCCGGGTGGGCGGGCTACCGCTGGACGCAGACGCAGTACTACGTCGGGGTCGCCGACGGCCAGGTGGCCGTGTTCCGCGGCATCCCGGAGAACGCCGGCCCGGTGACGCTGTCGACGCCGATCGAGCTCACCGGGACGCGCGTCGCGGACCTGCCGGGCTACGTCGTCGACCGCCTGGAGACCACCATTCCCGCACAGTCGCTCGAGGATGCCCGTGCGCGCGCCGAGCGCCTCGTCGCCGAGGCCGCGGAGGAGTCCACCGACGCCCCCGCGACCGACGGCACCACGGAGGCGCCCACCGAGGGCGCGACCGAGACCCCGGAGGCCGGGGCGCCCGACGTGACCCCGGCACCCACCGACGGCGCCGGCTCGGGGGCCTGATGGCCACGGTGGAGACCACCGAGGTGCGCCCCGGCCGGGGCGCTGAGCTCGGTCTGCTCGTCCTCGCGCTCGCGCTGGGGATCGGGGCGTACGCGCTCGTGGGCCTCCAGCTCACGGGCGAGCTCCCGGGCCGCTTCTACGTGTACAGCATCGGCACCGTGGTGCTCGCGGGCGCCGCGCACCTCCTGCTGCGCTTCAAGGCACCGTACGCGGACCCGGTGATCCTGCCGATCGCCGTCGCGCTCAACGGCATCGGGCTCGCCATGATCTTCCGCCTCGACCTCGGCTCGCAGGTCACGGGCGGCACCCAGGACCTCGCGCCGCGCCAGCTCCAGTGGACGGCGCTCGGCATCCTCTGCGCGTTCGCGGTGATCTGGTTCCTGCGCGACCACCGGACCCTGCGCCGCTACACGTACACCGCGATGATCGCGGGCATCGTGCTCGTCGCGCTGCCGCTCGTCCCGGGCCTCGGGACGCGCATCAACGGCGCGCAGATCTGGATCAACGTCTTCGGCTTCTCGCTCCAGCCCGCGGAGTTCGCGAAGATCGCGTTCGCGATCTTCTTCGCCGGCTACCTCGTGACGAACCGCGACACGCTCGCCCTCGCCGGGCCCAAGGTGCTCGGGCTCCAGCTCCCGCGCCTGCGCGACCTCGGGCCGATCATCATCGTCTGGCTGGTCTCGCTCGCGATCCTCGTGTTCGAGCGCGACCTCGGCACGTCGCTCCTGTTCTTCGGCCTGTTCGTCGCGATGCTGTACATCGCGACCGAGCGCGTGAGCTGGGTCGTCATCGGTCTGCTGCTCATCGCGGTCGGCGCGGTCCTCGCGGCGTCGACGTTCGGCCACGTGCAGGCGCGCGTCGACGTGTGGCTCCACCCGTTCGACCCCGAGATCTTCGGCCGCAGCCCCGGTGGCTCGGGCCAGCTCGTGGGCGGCCTGTTCTCCCTGGGCAACGGCGGCCTGTTCGGCACCGGGTGGGGCGCGGGCTACCCGCGCACGGTGCCGTACGCCTTCTCCGACTTCATCTACGCCTCGCTCGGCGAGGAGCTCGGCCTCACCGGCCTCATCGGCATCCTGCTCGCCTACCTCATCCTCGTGGAGCGCGGCCTGCGCACCGCGATCGGCGTGCGCGACGGGTTCGGCAAGCTGCTCGCCGGCGGGCTCGCGTTCGTCATGGCGTGGCAGCTCTTCGTCGTTGTCGGCGGGATCACCCGGATCATCCCGCTCACGGGGCTCACCATGCCGTTCGTCGCCCAGGGCGGGTCGTCGCTCCTCGCGAACTGGCTGGTCGTGGGCCTGCTGCTGCGCATCTCCGACGACGCGCGCCGGCCCTCGTCCCTGCCCGTGCGCGGACAGGTGGCCCCCGGCGGGGCGCGCACGCGCCCCGACTCCGACCCGGTCGAGGTCGTGGGTAGCGGGGCTCCCGCCGTCGGTGCCCGGCCCGACGACGCGCCCACCACGGTCGGCGCGCCCGCCGCCGTCGGGCCGCCCACCGGTCCGACGCGCGCGACGACGGGCGTGCAGCCCGCCGTCGGGCAGACGGGCGACGTCTCCGCCCACCCCGACGAGCTGCGCACGGAGGTCGTGCGGCGCCCCGGTCCCGACGGCACCCACCCCGAGACCGACCCCTGGGGAGGAGCCCGGTGAACGTCCCCCTGCGTCGCGTCGCGACGGTCGTCCTCGTCATGTTCCTCGCGCTCATGGTGTCGACGACGTACATCCAGTTCGTCCAGGCGGACTCGCTCAACAACGACTCGCGCAACGCCCGCACCATCTACCGCGAGTACAACAAGTTCCGTGGCCCGATCGTCGTCGCGGGCGACGCGATCGCGTCCTCGACCCCGGTGGACGACGCGTTCGGCTTCCAGCGGCAGTACTCGAACGGCCCGCTCTACGCGCCGGTCTCCGGTTTCCTCTCGCTCACCAACGGGCGCACGGAGATCGAGGACAAGGAGAACGACTACCTCAACGGCGAGGCGAGCTCGCTGTGGCTCGACCGCCTCAGCGCGCTGTTCACCGGCAAGCAGCCCCAGGGCGCGTCCGTCGAGCTGACGATCGACCCCGCGGCGCAGCAGGCCGCCTGGGACGCGCTGGGCGACCAGCGCGGCGCCGTCGTCGCGATCGAGCCGAAGACCGGCCGCGTCCTCGCGCTCGTGTCCAAGCCGAGCTACGACCCCAACGAGCTCGCGACGCACGACACCGCCCTCGCGCGCGAGCGCTACCAGGAGCTCCTCAACGCCGACGGCAACCCGATGTCGAACCGGGCGATCCGCGGCAACACCTACCCGCCGGGCTCGACGTTCAAGATCGTCACGTCCGCCGCGGCGCTCGAGAGCGGGCAGTACACGGCCGAGACCGTGATCCCGGCCCCGGACGAGCTCCCCTACCCGCAGTCGACGCAGACGATGAAGAACTTCGGCGGTACCCGCTGCTCGCCGACGGGCGAGATGACCCTCGCGGACGCGCTGCGCATCTCCTGCAACACCGCGTTCGGCGACCTGGCCATGACGCTCGGGGAGGACGCGATGCGGGACCAGGCCGAGGACTTCGGCTTCGACGCGCCGCTCGAGATCCCGATGGACGTCACCCCCAGCCAGTTCCCCGCGGAGGGCACCCCCGGCGCGGACCCGGCCGGCATCGCGCGCGCGGGCATCGGGCAGGGCGAGGTCAAGGTCACGCCGCTCCAGATGGCGATGGTCGCCGCCGCGATCGCGAACGACGGCGTGCAGATGGCCCCGTACACGGTCGAGACGATCCGCAACCCCGACCTCGACGTCGTCCGCCAGTCCGAGCCGCGCCGCCTCCGCACCTCGGTGTCGCCGTCGACGGCCGACCAGCTCACGCAGATGATGCGGGGCGTCGTCGAGAACGGCTCCGGGAAGGCGGCGCAGATCCCGGGCGTGGCGGTCGCCGGGAAGACCGGGACCGCCGAGACGGGCGGCGAGGCCGCACCGCACGCGTGGTTCACGAGCTTCGCGCCCGCCGACGACCCGCAGGTCGCGGTCGCGGTCATCGTCGAGAACGGCGGCTCGCTGGGCAACGAGGCGACCGGCGGCGCGATCGCCGCGCCGATCGCGCGCGCCGTCATGGAGGCGGTGTTGAACGGATGAAGCCCGTGAGGGGGCTGACGCTCGGCAACCGCTACCGCCTGGTGCGGCGCATCGCCGTCGGCGGCATGGGCGAGGTGTGGGTCGCGGCCGACGACGCGCTCGGGCGCGAGGTGGCCGTCAAGGTCCTGCGGACCGAGTACGCGGGCAACGAGGACTTCCTCAACCGGCTGCGGACCGAGGCCCGCAACAGCGCCGCGCTCTCGCACCCCAACATCGCCCAGATGTACGACTACGGCGAGACCAACGGCTCCGGGTACCTCGTCATGGAGCTCGTCGTGGGCGAGCCCATGGCGGACCTGCTGGAGCGCGAGCCCGTGCTCCCGCCCGCCCGGCTCCTGCCGATCCTCGCCCAGACGGCACGCGCCCTCCACGCGGCGCACCTGTCCGGCGTCGTGCACCGCGACGTCAAGCCGGGCAACATCCTCATCGACCGATCCGGCACGGTGAAGATCACCGACTTCGGCGTCTCGCTCGCGGCCAACCAGGTCCCGATGACCGCGACCGGCATGGTGATGGGCACCGCCCAGTACCTGTCACCCGAGCAGGCCGTCGGGCAGGCGGCCACGGGGGCGTCGGACATCTACGCGCTGGGCATCGTCGCGTACGAGTCGATCATCGGGAACCGGCCGTTCACCGGGTCCACCCCGGTCGACATCGCGGTCGCGCACGTCAACGAGCCCGTGCCGCCGCTCCCGTCGTCGGTCGACCCGGAGCTCTCCGAGCTCGTCATGATCATGCTCGCCAAGGACCCGCTGGCGCGGCCGCACCCGGCCGACGCCCTCGCGCGGGTCTTCGAGGAGATCCAGGGGCGCCTCGCAGCCGACCCGTGGTCCGCCCGTGCCGGCGCGGCCGCCAACACCCGGCGCGGTCGTCGTGCGCGCGCGACGGCGGACGACGCCCCTCCGGCGCCCGAGCCGGACCCCGCTCCCGTCATCACGCCGCTCGTCATCCCGGCCGCCGTGCGCGACCCGCACCCCGTGGACCCGGCGACGCCCTGGGTCGCTCCCGAGCCGCGACCCGGTGCCCACGCCGCGGAGCCCGCCGACGGGCCCTCCGCCGGGGACGGTGCCGAGCCCGTCGGTCGGACGGCCGCTCCGCCGTCCGACACGCCGCCCGCCCCAGGGCCCGCCCTGCCATGGGAGCGCCCGGTCCCCGCGCCGGCCGGCGAGGACCCTGCCAGTCCCCGCGCCTACCCGCCGCGCCGCGAGATGCACGGCGGCACCCGCTCGTCCCGACG
The DNA here is from genome assembly GCF_049913115.1 of Cellulosimicrobium sp. E-16. NCBI lineage: Bacteria > Bacillati > Actinomycetota > Actinomycetes > Micrococcales > Promicromonosporaceae > Cellulosimicrobium > Cellulosimicrobium sp. E-16. The sequence continues at coordinate 27,114 of NZ_CP183974.1, read as the reverse complement.
CCCGCAGCCCGCTCGCGGCGGCGCGCGGCCGGGCGCAGGCTCGGCCGCGAGCACCCCGTCAGCAGCTCCGGCCACGCGGGCCGAGGCCCGACGGCAGTCCCAGGCGGCCCCGTCGCGGTCGTCCGCCGGCCGCCGCACGTCCACGACGACGGGGCGGCGCCTCGGCGGGCTGCCGAACGGCCTCACGTGGCCCCTGGTGGCCCTGCTGGGGCTGCTCCTCGTGCTCGTCGTCGCGACGATCGCCTCCCTGGGCGACCGGGACGGGGGCGATGCGGACGCGGCTCCCGCGACCGTCGTCGAGACCGTGTCCGACGCCGCACCGCCAGGAACCCCGCCTCCCTCCGGACGGGTGACATCGTGACGACATCGTTGTGTTCCCGGCTTTCCCGGACGCCCTCCAGTGGGATGATTGCGCCAGATGTGCCGCGCGCGGACGCGCCCGCGGCTCCGACGACACCGAAGGACGAATGAGTGGTGGACAACGCTCCCCGAGTGCTTGCCGGGCGCTACCAGGTCGGTGAGCTCATCGGCCGTGGTGGCATGGCCGAGGTGCACATCGGGCACGACAACCGCCTCGGTCGCACCGTCGCGATCAAGATCCTGCGGTCCGACCTCGCCCGCGACCCCACCTTCCTCGCGCGCTTCCGTCGCGAGGCCCAGGCGGCGGCGTCCCTCAACCACCCGGCCATCGTCGCGGTGTACGACACCGGCGAGGACGTCCACGCGGACGCCACCGGCAACTCGGTGCACGTCCCGTTCATCGTCATGGAGTACGTCGAGGGCCACACCGTCCGCGACATCCTCCGCGACGGCCAGGCCGTCCCCATCGACGAGGCGGTCGAGATCACGGCGGGCGTGCTCGCGGCCCTCGAGTACTCGCACCACGCCGGCATCGTGCACCGCGACATCAAGCCCGCGAACGTCATGATCACGCCCACGGGCGCCGTCAAGGTCATGGACTTCGGCATCGCCCGCGCCATGGCGGACTCGGCCGCGACGATGACGCAGACCCAGGCCGTGATCGGCACCGCCCAGTACCTCTCGCCGGAGCAGGCGCGCGGGGAGACCGTCGACGCGCGCTCCGACCTGTACTCCACCGGCTGCCTGCTCTACGAGCTGCTCACCGGCCGCCCGCCGTTCATCGGCGACTCGCCCGTCGCGGTGGCCTACCAGCACGTGCGCGAGGCCCCGGCGACGCCGAGCGCCGTCGCGCCCGACGTGCCCGAGGTCCTCGACCGCATCACGCTCAAGGCGCTCGCCAAGGACCGCACGGCCCGGTACTCGAACGCGGCGGAGTTCCGCGCCGACCTCGAGAACGCCGTGCGCGGCGGGGCGATCACGGCGCCCGCGCTCGGGGTCGCCGCCGCCGCGGCCGGCCTCGGTGCCGCCGCCGCGGCCGCGGACCTCCAGCCCACGATGGTGGAGTCCGCCACGCAGGTCATGGCCCCCACGGCCGCCGCCCCGAACCCGTGGGCGACGAGCGTGGCCCCGGCCGTCCCGCCCGGCGACGAGGTCCCGGGGGAGGACGAGGAGGAGCCCAAGAGCCGCAAGGGCCTCATGTGGACCCTCATCGCGATCGGCGTGCTCGCCCTCGCCGCGATCATCACGATGCTCGTCATCAACAGCCAGGGCGAGGAGGAACCGACGACCGCCACGGTCCCGACCCTGTCCGCGGGCGTCACGCCCGAGGAGGCCGAGAAGACGATCACCGACGCCGGCTTCGAGTACGCCCAGGCGATCGACCAGGAGTCGACCGAGGCCGAGGGGACGTTCACGAAGACCGATCCCGCGGGCGGCACCGAGGCCGACCTCGGCTCGACCGTCACGGCCTTCTTCTCCGCCGGTCCCGACGCCGTCGTGATCCAGGACGTCAAGGGCAAGACCCAGGACGAGGCGCGCCAGATCCTCGAGGGACAGGGGCTGACCGTCACGTCGGGCGGCTCCGAGGACTCCAAGGACGTCCCGAAGGACGCGGCGACGCGCACCGATCCCGCGGCCGGTCAGTCCGTCGCCGGCGGCTCGACCGTCACGCTCTACGTCTCGTCCGGACTCGTCGCCCTTCCTGAGCTCGTGGGCGACCAGCGCCAGAGCGCCGAGCAGAAGATCACGGACCTCGGCCTCAAGCCGGTCGTCAACGAGGTGGAGTCCGACGAGCCCGAAGGTCAGGTCGTCGCGCAGCGACCCAACGCCGGCAGCGTGCCGCAGGGCTCGGAGGTGACCATCGACGTCGCGATCCCGCGTGCAGCGGAGACCACGAACGTCCCGAACAACCTCGTCGGCATGACCCTGGACCAGGCGCAGGACGCCCTCGGAGGTGCTGGGCTCAACCCCGGGACGCAGCAGAACCAGGAGTCCGACCAGTGGCCGGCCGGGGTCGTCATCGGCTCCGACCCCGGGGGCGGCACCGAGGTCGAGGTCGGCACGGAGGTGTCGCTCATCGTCTCGACCGGTCCCGGCCCGTCGACCGGTGGAGACAACGGCGGCGGCGGACCGGGCGGGGGCAACGGCGGGGGCAACGGCGACGGCTGATCGGTCGCCGTGCCCCGAGCACCCTGACGAACGGGCCCCCACCTCGCGAGGTGGGGGCCCGTTCGTCGTGCTGGCAGAGGCGGCGCCGGGTCTTGCCGGGCTACTGCCGGACGAGCGGCGCCATGCCCGCCGAACGCGCGACGGCGCCGTCGAGCCCGCAGGCCTCGAGCCAGTTCGCGAGCAGGCGGTGGCCACCCTCGGTGAGCACGGACTCGGGGTGGAACTGGACGCCGTGCAGGGGCAGGTCCTTGTGCTGGAGTCCCATGATGACGCCGCCGGAGGTCGACGCGGTCACCTCGAGCTCGGCGGGCACGGTGTCGCTCACGACGGCGAGCGAGTGGTAGCGCGTCGCGGTGAACGGGGCGGGGAGCCCGGCCAGGACGCCCTCGCCCTCGTGCTCGACGAGGCTCGTCTTGCCGTGCATGAGCTCGGGAGCGTGCGTGACCGTCGCGCCGTACACCTCGGCGAGCGCCTGGTGGCCCAGGCACACGCCGAGCATCGGCGTGCGCGACGCCGCGCACGCACGGATGACCTGCTCGCTCTGGCCCGCCTCCTTCGGGGTCCCCGGCCCGGGGGAGACGAGCACGCCGTCGAACACGGTCCCGTCGGCGTCGTGGAACCGCCCCTCGGCGTCGGGCTCGGGCACGGCGTCGTTGCGCACGACGACGGTCTGGGCGCCGAGCTGGTCGAGGTAGCCGACGATCGTGTAGACGAACGAGTCGTAGTTGTCCACGACGAGGATGCGGGTCTGGTGGGTCATCGCGGGGCCTCCACGGACACTGCGCCGGCGGCGTCGGTCTGGATGTTGGGGTCGTTGAACGGCATGTACTCGGACACGATCGGGAACAGCCACTCGAAGCACGCGAGCACGACGGCGGCCGCGAGGACGAGCAGGATCAGCACCCGGACCCACGCGGGCCCGGGCAGCACGCGCCACAGCGCCCCGTACATCACGCGCTCCCTTCGGCCGCAGGTGCCGCCTGGCCGACCAGGTCGGGCGGTGTGCCGTCCTCGACGGGCATCCAGTAGTCCAGCTTCGCGTTGACGATGAACCGCGCCACGAGCGAGTTCAGCCCGATCGGGTGGCACGTCGTCAGGGTGAGGTACCGCTCCGTCGGCTCGACGCCGGGCTGCCACGGGACGGGCGCCACGGCTTCCACCTGGTCGGGCTTCACGGCCTGCATGTGGTCCACGCGGTACACGTACCAGACCCCGCCGGCCTCCACGACGATCGGGTCGCCGATCTCGAGCTCCTCCACGTCGTGGAAGATCTTGCCGTACGTCTGCCGGTGCCCCGCGAGCGAGAAGTTGCCGACGTCACCCGGCATGACGGTCTCCGGGTAGTGCCCCGCCTGGCCCTGGTCGAGGATCGAGCGCTTGTCCGTCCCCTCGGCGATCGGCATCATCTTGCCGTCCCAGCGCGGCACGTAGAGCGTGCCCCACACCTCGCCGAGGGCGGGCGCCTCCATGACCGGCGGCTCGTCCCGGCGCACGGCCGTCGCGACGTCCGCGGCGTCCGGCGTCGGAGCGTCCATCTCCTCCAGGACCTGCGCCTGCACGCGGTCCGCCTGCACGTCCGTCCACCAGAGCTGCCAGACGACGTACAGGCCCAGCAGGATCCCGAGCGTGATGAGCAGCTCCCCGACGATGCCGACGACCGTCGAGACCGCGCCGCGCCCCGAGGAGCGGCGGCCCGCGTGCCGCACCGGCGCGGGGGCGGTGGCCGTCACGACGCCACCGCGTCGGAGGGTCGGGCGTAGCGGAGCTCGAGCGCGCCCTCGTAGCCGGGGAGCTCGAGGTCCGACTTGTCCTCGACGGACCAGCCCAGGTTCACGGCGTCGACGTACTCCTGGTAGACCTGCACGCCGGGTGAGCGCTCCAGGGCGTCGCGCAGCGCGTCGGGGTCGCCCACGGCCTCCACGACGTAGGGCGGCGAGTACACGCGGCCGTGCAGCAGGAGGATGTTGCCCGCGCAGCGGAACGCCGACGTCGCGGTGACGCGCTGACCCTGGAGCGTCATCGCCTCCGCGCCGCCGGCCCACAGCGCGTTGACGACGGACTGGATGTCCTGCTGGTGCACGACCAGGTCGTCCGGACGGATCTGCGGCGGGTAGTTGCCCTCCGGGGGCGCGTCGTCGAGCGAGACGGACAGGCCCGTGCCGCTGACCGGCGTCGTGCCGGCCGCCACCGCGGTGCGCGACGCGAGGTCGGGGTCGACGCCGGCCGGCGCGTCGCCGGTCTGCGACAGTCCCGCGATCTCCTCCGTGAGCGCGTCGACCTGGGCCGAGAGGTTCGCCACGCGGTCCGACTCACGGTCGACGAGCTGCGCGAGGTTCTCGGGGTGACGCGAGTCCTCGCCCCGCGCGAGGCGCGCGTTCGCCGTGAACATCACGCCGGCGAGCGCGAGGACGAGCGCGACGGTCACGGCGGACCGGACCCTGCGTGAGCGCGGGGGCGCGGCAGGAGCGGCGGGCGACGGCGCGGGACCGGCCGCGACCGCCTCGGCGGGCTCGTCCGGCGTCGCGGAGGCGGGGTCGGTGCTGCTCACGCGACCGTCTCCTTCCTGGGCGGACGAGGTCGTCGACCGTCTCGCCGATGTGTCCTGGCCGTGCGTCTGTCGTGTCGTCGTCGCCGCGACAGGGGCGTTGCCCGCGCGCGGTGTCCGTGCCTATTGTGTGCGCCCACTACGCTAGTCGACGAACGTCGTCCACGATCGTGACGGACCCGTGCTCCTACGGAGCCTCGCGGCGCGTCGACGACCTTCGCCCGAGCCATGCACGGTTCCTGCACGACGACGGCAGGCGTCCGCTCCCGCGGTGCGTCCCGACGCCGTCGGCAGCGGACCCCACCAGGACAGGAGCCCTCCCTCGTGCCCGAGTCGAAGTCGCGCAAGAAGCCCAAGCCGCAGCGTCCGCCGAGCGTGCCCAAGCCCGAGTCGGGCAACCCGCGCTGGCTCGTGCCCACGATGCTCGGGCTCATGCTCGTCGGGCTGGCGTGGATCGTGCTGTTCTATCTCAGCGGGTCCGCGCAGCTCCCGATCCCGGCGCTGGGCGCCTGGAACCTCGGCGTCGGCTTCGCGTTCATCATCGCCGGCTTCGCGCTCACCACACGCTGGAAGTAGCGGGCACGACGGCGTTCGGGGATTCCCGGCCGCCGTCGCGCCCGGAGGTGTGCGAGGAACGACACCGGTGTAGTTCCACACCTGTGAGTAACCCTGGGGATAACTCGTCCGGCTGGCCTCAGCCGACGAGGTGACCGAACTGGTCCACCGAGGCGTACGTCAGCCACGCTGCCGCGACCAGGGCCACCGCGACGACGACCGTCGCCCCCACGGACACGAGCGTGCGCCGATCCTTCGGCGCGTAGGCGTACGCAGCGCCGAGCACCAGGCCGGTGACGAGGCCACCGAGGTGTGCCTGCCACGCGATGTTGGCGAAGAACAGCCCGATCGCGAAGTTGATACCGATGAGCACGACGATCTGCATCGCGTTGCGGCCGGTGCGCCGCAGCACGAGCAGGATCGCGCCGAACAGCCCGAACACCGCGCCCGAGGCGCCGACGACCGGGGTCACCCAGGCGTCCGACGTGGGGCCGCCCGCGAGGACGAGGTACCCGACCGACCCGCCGAGCGCGGACAGCAGGTACAGCGCCGTGAACCGCAGCCTCCCGAGCTGCTGCTCGAGGAACGGTCCCGTCACCCACAGGGCGTACATGTTGAAGAGGATGTGGACGGGGCTCGTCGAGTGCAGGAACGCCGCCGTGAGGAAGCGGTAGGGCTGGAGCTCCCCGATCCACGGGGCGAACGCCAGCATGCTCGTCCACGTCCCGCCCGTGACGAGCTGGAGGATCCAGCTCACGACGCACAGTCCGATGATCGTGAACGTCACGACCGGCGGGCCGCCGTGGACCTTGCCGCCGAGCGCGCTGCGCTGCGTCGGCGCCTGCCGGGCCGCCTCGCGCACGCAGTCGACGCACTGCACGCCGACGGCCGCCGGTCGCTGGCACTCGGGGCACGCGGGGCGGCCGCAGCGTTGGCAGCGCACGTACGACACCCGGTCCGGGTGCCGCGGGCACACGGGCGGGACGGCGGGACCGTCGTGCGGTCCGGCCGTCCCGTACGCGGGCGGGCCGGGGGGCCCGGGAGGTGTGGTCGAGATGGTCAGTCCTCGATGGTGACCGACGTGATGACGATGTCCTCCTGCGGGCGGTCGCCCGGGCGGGTCGGCGTCGTGTTGATCGCGTCGACCACCGCACGGGACGCGTCGTCCGCGACCTCGCCGAAGATCGTGTGCTTGCCGTTGAGCCAGGTGGTGGGGACCGTCGAGATGAAGAACTGCGACCCGTTGGTGCCCTCGACCTCACCCGTGACCGGGTTGCGGCGCAGGCCCGCGTTCGCCATCGCCAGGAGGTAGGGGCGGTCGAACTGGAGCTCGGGGTGGATCTCGTCGTTGAACGTGTAGCCGGGGCCACCGGTCCCGGTGCCCAGCGGGCAGCCGCCCTGGATCATGAAGTCCTGGATCACGCGGTGGAAGATCAGGCCGTCGTAGAAGGGCTCGGTGCGCTCTGCGCCGGTGCGGGGGTCGGACCACGTCGTGGTGCCCTGGGCGAGCCCGACGAAGTTCGCCACCGTCTTCGGGGCGTGGTTCGGCAGGAGCTCGATCCGGATGTCACCTGCGGTCGTGTGGAGGGTTGCGAACATGGGCACCATCCTCCCACGAGACCCGCGCGCGACCCGTCCGACGCGATGTCTCGCGGGGCGGGCACGGTGGTGGCAGAGTGGTCGGAAACGCCCATCGCATCCGCCCTTTCGTCCCGTCGGACGACGACCCCGGGGAGCACGCATGACCCGTTCTCGCTCAGCGAGCGACTCCGTCAAGGACACGCTCGAGTCGATCGACACCGAGAAGCTCAAGGACCAGGCCGCGCAGGCCGCCGCGACCGCGCAGAGCGCGGCGAGCCAGCTCGCGGACCAGGCCAAGGACGCCGCCGTGCAGGCCAAGGAGTGGGGTTCACCCAAGGTCGAGGCCTTCCTCGAATGGCTCCAGCCGCGCGTCGAGAAGGCCTGGCAGGACAGCATCCAGGCCGCCGCGCCGCGCGTCGAGAAGGCCGCGGGCAAGGCCGCGCCCGCCATCGACACCGCGCACGACAAGCTCGTCGACGACGTGCTGCCGAAGATCGTCGCGAGCTTCAACGCCGCTGCCGCCAGCGCCGCCGACTCCGCCCAGCGCGCGGCCGACAACGCGGCCGAGGCGACCGCCGCCGCGGCCACGGCCACGGCGGTCGCGACCGGCAAGAAGGCGCGCAAGCTCGCCAAGGAGGCGCAGAAGGCCGCCGCCGAGGCCGCGAAGCAGGCGCAGAAGGCCGCGGGCAAGGCTGGCAAGAAGGCCTCGAAGCACGCGGACAAGGCGGCGGAGAAGGCGGCAGCCAAGCTCGCCGCCGCGGCCGACAAGGCAGCGGCGAAGGCCGCCGAGGCCGACGCCTCGAAGGGCAAGGGCCGCACCCTGTGGTGGATCGCCGGCGGCGTCACCGCGGCTGGCGTCGGCTACGTGCTCTACCGCCGCGCGCAGCCCACGACCGACCCCTGGGCCGAGCCGTGGGAGCAGGAGGAGCAGCAGGTCCACTTCGACGACGTCGTCGGCGACGCCCGCCACGCCGTCGGGGACGCCGCCGAGTCGCTGGGCGAGGCCGCCGGAGCCGCCGTGGCGAAGGGTCGCGAGGCGACCGACAAGCTCGCCGAGCGCGCCGCCGAGGTCCGCGACGACGTCAGCGACCGCGTCAGCGACGCCGTCTCCGACGCCAAGGACGCCGCCAAGAAGGCCACCAGCCGCGCGCGCAGCACCACCCGCAGCACGGCCTCGTCCGCCAAGGACGCCGCCGCGGACGCGAAGGACGACCTCGGCGACGCCGGCAAGAAGGCCCGCGAGGCAGCCGAGTCCGCCGCGGAGGACGCCGCCAAGAAGGCCGACGACGTCTGACCTCTCGGACAGCGTGCCGTGAGCGCAGCCGAAGGGCCCCACCTCGTGGTGGGGCCCTTCGTCGTCCCGGGGACGTGCGGCCGACCAGGTAGCTGCGGCCCGGGGCACCCGGGGAAGACGAGGAGCCGGTACTCGTCGACGAGGTCGTGCTCGGCCAGGCTGCTGACCAGGGTGCCGGACCCGAGGACGACGAGCGTGCCGTCGGTGCGCTCCCGGAGGTCTCGCACCGCGTCCGCGAGGTCGCCCTCGAGCAGTCGGGACCCCTGCCATCCCAGGTTTCGCGAGGACGAGGAGACCACGTGCTTCGGCATGCGGTTCATCGCGGCGACGGCGGGCTCGGACTCGTCGGCGTCGGCCCAGGCGTCCCTGAGGATGTCGTAGGTGCGTCGGCCGAGCAGCATCCCCGCTGCCCCGAGCGTCACGTCACGCATGAACGCGTCGACGGTGTCGTCGCTGCCCTCCGACACCCACCCGCCGTGCCTGAACCCACCCTCGGGGTCCTCGGTCGCAGAGAGCGGCGACTGGATGACGCCGTCGATGCTGATGAAGTTCGCGACGACGACGTGCCCCATGACCGACCTCCGCGTCCGGTGTGCTGTCCCCACCATTCTGCCGACCTTCCTCTATGCGAAGGCGGCGAGGCACAGCATCGCGACGCCGAGGCCGAGGTCGAGCACGAAGCACGCCTCCGCGAGGGAGCGCGGCACGACCCGGTCCCCGACGAGGTGGACGACGTCCCACGCGGCGTGCCCGACGGCGGCCAGCGCCGCGAGGTAGAGAGCGGGGAGCGGACCCACCATCATGGCCGTGAGCGCGACCGCGCTAAAGCCCAGGAACCCCAGGGCCTGGGTGCCCAGCTCGCGGCGGTCGACGTCGGCACCCCGGAGGAGACCCAGCACCGCGAGCACCGCGCCCAGGACGAGCACCGTCACGGTGGGGTCGAGCCCGGTGACGCGAGCGAGGACGACGGCGACGATCGCACCTCCGACCACGATCCAGCCGCTCCGCCGTGACCCGATCACGCTCGTCGCCAGGTAGCACGCCGAGGCGATGACGATGATCATCGCGGTCACGTGCGCGTCGGCGCCGTTCGTGACGTTGAGGAGGAGAGCGAGCAGTCCCACGAGGGACGGCCACCGTTCCAGCAGATGGCGGCCCGGACCGTGCTCACGGTGGGCGCCGTCGTGCTGTGCGCGATCGAGACGGGGCTGCTGTGTGTCCATGGTCGTGAGTCTGGGCCGGGTCCTCGCACGACGGACCCGTGATTCCCGCACGGAACGCCCGTGCACACGCTGACCGGGGCTCGTCAGACCCAGCCGTTCTCGCGGGCGATGCGGTAGGCCTGGGACCTGTTGTCCGCCCCGAGCTTGCGGCTGACCGATGCCAGGTAGTTGCGCACCGTGGCCGGCGAGAGGAACAGCTCTCGAGCCACGTCGCGCACGGCACGGTCCTGCTGCGCGGCCGCCAGCACGGCGGTCTCTCGGACGGTCAGCGGCGACGGGGCCACGGTCAGGGCGTCCGCGGCCAGCACGGGATCGACGTAGCGCTGCCCCTCGTGGACCCGCCGGACGACGTCCGCCAGCGCCGTGCCCGGCGCCCCTTTTGCGAGGAACCCCCGCGCCCCCGAGGCGAGGGCCTCGCGCAGCACGTGCGGGTGGCCGTGCCCGGTGAGGATCACGCCCGCGCACCGGGGGAGCGCCCGAGCCAGCTCCGCGATGACGCCGAGCCCGTCCACCTCGGGCATGTGCAGGTCGACGACGGCGACGTCGGGCGCGTGGAGCAGCGCACGATCGATCGCCTGGCGGCCGTCGCGGGCGGTGGCGACGACGTCCACGTCCGGCTCCCGCTCCAGAAGTCCGACCAGGGCCTCCCGGATCAGCTCGTCGTCCTCGGCGAGGAGCACCCGGATCCGTCCGCTCATCACGACCTCCCCGACGGCGTCGGGTGTCTCACCCGCACCACGAAGCGGTCGTCCCCGTCCGGGCCCGCGACGAGCTCCGCACCCACGGCACCGGCCCGTGCTGCGAGGGCCGCCAGACCGGTCCCGCCGGCCGCGTCGGTCCCCGCTGCGGTGCGGACGCCGTCGTTCTCCACGCTCAGCGTCGTCACCGGTCCCTGCACCACGAGGCGGATCGATGCCGTGCGGGCGTCGCTGTGCCGCAGGACGTTCGTGACGGCCTCGCGGACGACCGTCGCGAAGAGCCCGGCGAGCGAGGGCGGCACGGCCGCGAGCATCTGGGGATCGGCGGCGACCGACGGGGTGATCCCTGCCGAGCGGAGCACGAGGTCCGCCGACCGCAGCTGCGACGGGAGATCCGTCACGGCCTCTCCGTGGATCGTGCGCCGGGCCTCCCGGAGCGCGCCGGCCGCGAGGTCGCGGATGCTCCGGCTCTCGCCCGCGGCCGCGTCGGGGTCCAGCGCGGCCAGGTCGGCGGCACGCTCGGCCTTGAGCGCGATCACGGCGAGGCGTCGCCCGAGCACGTCGTGCAGCTCCCGGCCGACGCGCAGCCGTTCCTCGGCCACCGCGAGGCGTGCCTGTGCTTCCCGGCCGTCCTGCGCGGACCACCACAGCCGGTGCAACCACACCAGCGCCTGGCACATCGCCCACACGGTGAGGGCGACGCCGAGAGTCGTGACGACGCCGGGGAGGGGCGCACCGTCGAAGACGGCGCCGCCGGCCGCGGCAGCACCACCCAGGACGACGGCCACCACGACGCCGCTGCGCCAGCCGCCCAGGCCCGAGGCGGCGACGACGAAGCCCGCGAGCCACGCCCAGGGTTGCTCACCCGGCTCGGCCCACGAGAACGTCGGGGCCCAGAGCGCCACGCTGAGCGCGACCAGCAGGGCGACCTTCCACCTCCGCGACGCCCGGTCCGGGGCGGGAGCGACGGCGTCGAGAAGGACGAGCAGCAGCGCGAGGCCGAGGAGCGCCAGACCACCGACGAAGGCCACCGTGAGCAGAGGCGTCGGCGGCTCGGTGAACGACATCGCGATGATCGGCGCCCACGCGAAGCTGGCCAGCAGGAAGCCCAGCACGATCCAGCGCGGAGTCCGTCGAGGCTGTGCCTGGGTCACGCCCTCGCCCCCTTCCCCACCTCGAGCGGCGGAGTAGGAGAGAGCGTAGCCGCACGCTCGACGCGGCACCCTTGCGCGCGCCGTCCTCGGGGGAGATCTGGGCGGTCGTCCTCGGACAGCGCGAAGGACCCCCGACGGCAGACGTCGGAGGCCCTTCGGTGGTGGAGCCAGGGGGACTCGAACCCCCAACCCCCTGCTTGCAAAGCAGGTGCGCTACCAATTGCGCCATGGCCCCGGGTGACGCGGCCGGGGCCGGTCAGGAGTGAGACGTGCTCACTCGAAGGTGTCGGTGACCTCTGCCCAGAGGTCACGCTCGGCGTTGTCCTCCGTGTACTTGCGCCACAGGAGATATCCGGCGCCGGCGGCGAGGAGCAGGACGAGAAGCTTCTTCATGACGTTCCCCCTCGAGTGGGTTCGGCAGTGGGCCTAAGAGGACTTGAACCTCTGACCTCTTCCTTATCAGGGAAGCGCTCTAACCGTCTGAGCTATAGGCCCGTACGCGCCTCGCCGGACAGCCCCGGGGGGCCGCTCCGCTCGCAGGCAGCGATTGAGGTTACCCCACCGGGAGCCGCAGACCCAAACCGAGGGGCCTGTGACCCCCGGACCGGGAGCCGCTCCGGGTCAGTCGTCCGTGAGCGTGAGGTGCACGCCGCCCACGAGCGCGGCGACGATGTTGTACAGGAACGCCATGATCGTCGACAGCGCGGTGATGATCACCACGTTCACCACGCCGAGCAGCGTGGCGATGGAGATCACGCGGCCGAACGCGACGTACTGCTGGATGTCCACGTCCGTCTCGGTGCCGACGATCTGCGTGAACAGGTCCTCGATCTTGGCGAAGACCATCATGCCGTCGAGGACGTACCAGACCACGGCCGTCGCGACGACGGTCATGATGCCGATCGCGACGGCGAGCAGGAAGCCGAGCTTCATCGCGGACCAGGGGTCGATGCGCGAGACCGCGAGCCGGACGCGGCGCGGGCCGCCGTCGTGCCGGACCGTGGGCGTGGCGCCCGTCGCCGGGCCCGCGGCGGGCGTGGCGCCGGTGAGCGGGGTGGCGGAACCGGACACGCCGGCCGCGGAGTAGTGCAGCGAGGCTGCCGCCGCGGCGGTCGTCGCGGCCGGAGCCGCCGAGGCGCTGGGGGCCGCCGAGGTGGTCGTGGGCACGCGCCTCACCGTCTCGTCGTCGATCTCGTCGTGACCGGGCTGCTGCGGGTCGGACTCCGCCGGCGCGGCCGGGACCGCGGCAGAGACCTTCTTGGCCGCGGTCTTCGCCGCGGCGATGGCCGCAGCGGCCGCCTTCACGGCGCCGGCGCGGGCGACGGCGACGCGGCTCTCGCCCGACGCGCGCTCCATCCCGTCGTCGTCGACGCCACGCTCCGGCGCTGCCTGGCCCCCGGACTGGCTCGGCGGCGGGGGCGGGGGCGGCGGGGGAACGGCGCCGGACGCCGTACCGTTCGACGCGCCGTTCGACTCCGCGTGCTTGCTCGCCGTGGACGCACCCCCGGCGCGCGAGGTCGTGTCCGTGTCCGGGCGCGGCACGGTCAGCCGGGGCGTGATCGTCGGCGGTGCGTTGTTCTCGCTGCTCATCTGGTTTCCTCGGTGGTTCCGGGGGCCGGCTCGGTCCCGCTCGCCCCGTCGGACGAGGCGGTCGGGTCGGTGATCGGTGCGCTGCTCGTGTCGGTGCCGACCGGGGCCGTGCCGGTCCCGTCCTCGCCCTCCACGGTATCCCGATCCTCTCCGAGGCGACGCTCGACGTTCCGCGCGACCGCGATGATGCGGTCGCCCTTGTCGGGCTTCGCGAACGTCACCCCCTGCGTGTTACGGCCCGTGAGGTTCACCTCGTCGACCGCGGACCGCACGATCTTCCCGCGTTCCATGATCACCAGCACCTCGTCGTCGGCCTCTGTCACCAGAGCCCCCACGAGATCTCCACGAGCCTCCACCAGGTTCGCGACCTTGATGCCCAGCCCGCCGCGCCCCTGGACCCGGTACTCGTCGATCCGCGTGCGCTTGGCGAACCCGCCCTCCGTCACGACGAAGAGGTCGGAACCCTCCTCGACCACGTCCGCCGAGAGCAGCTCGTCGCCCTCGCGGAACTTCATGCCCGTCACGCCCGACGTCGCGCGCCCCAGCGGCCGCATCGTGTCGTCGCCCGCCGGGAAGCGGATCGACTGGCCCTTGCGCGAGACGAGGATGAGGTCGTCGTCGGCGTCCACGAGCAGCGCCGCGACGAGCTCGTCCGGCGTGCCCGCCTCGTCCTCGCGCAGGTTGATCGCGATGAGCCCGCCCGAGCGCGGCGAGTCGTACTCGGACAGCCGCGTCTTCTTGACGAGGCCGCGGCGGGTCGCCAGGACCAGGTACTCCGCGGCGTCGTAGTCGCGCAGGTCGAGCACCTGCGCGATCTTCTCGCCGGGCTGGAACGCGAGCAGGTTGGCCACGTGCTGCCCCTTGGCGTCGCGGCCGCCCTCGGGGAGCTCGTACGCCTTGGCGCGGTAGACCCGCCCGAGGTTCGTGAAGAACAGCAGCCAGTGGTGCGTCGTCGTCACGAAGAAGTGGTCGACGATGTCGTCCTCGCGCAGCTGCGCGCCGCGCACGCCCTTGCCGCCACGCTTCTGCGCGCGGTAGTTGTCGCTGCGCGTCCGCTTCACGTAGCCGCCGCGCGTGATCGTGACGACCATCTCCTCCTCGGCGATGAGGTCCTCGATCGAGACCTCGCCGTCGAAGGGGAGGATCGTCGTGCGGCGCTCGTCGCCGTACTTGGCGACGATCTCGCCCATCTCCTCGCCGACGATCGTCCGCTGGCGCTCCGGCTTGGCGAGGATGTCCTCGTAGTCGAGGATCTTGCGCTCGAGCTCGTCGTGCTCGTCGAGGATCTTCTGCCGCTCCAGCGCGGCCAGACGGCGGAGCTGGAGGTTGAGGATCGCCGTCGCCTGGACCTCGTCCACGCCCAGCAGCTCCATGAGGCCCGAGCGCGCCACCTCGACGTCGGGGGAGCGCCGGATGAGGGCGATGACCTCGTCGAGCGCGTCCAGCGCCTTGAGGTAGCCGCGCAGGATGTGGATGCTGCGCTCCGCCTCGGAGAGCAGGTAGCGCGTGCGACGCACGACGACGTCGAGCTGGTGGGTCGTCCAGTGCCGGACGAACGCGTCGAGGCTCAGCGTGCGCGGGACGCCGTCGACCAGCGCGAGCATGTTCGCACCGAACGTGTCCTGGAGCTGCGTGTGCTTGTACAGGTTGTTGAGCACGACCTTCGCCACGGCGTCGCGCTTGAGCACGACCACGAGTCGCTGGCCCGTGCGGCCCGACGTCTCGTCGCGGATGTCCGCGATGCCCTGGACGCGGCCGTCCTTGACGAGGTCGGCGATCTTCGCCGCGAGGTTGTCGGGGTTCACCTGGTAGGGGAGCTCGGTGACGACCAGGCAGACGCGGCCCTGGATCTCCTCGACGTTGACCACCGCACGCATGGTGATCGAGCCGCGGCCGGTCCGGTACGCCTCCTCGATGCCCTTGTGGCCGAGGATCGTCGCGCCGGTCGGGAAGTCCGGACCCTTGATGCGCAGCAGGAGTGCCGCGAGAAGCTCCTCACGGCTCGCCTCGGGGTGGTCCAGGTGCCACTGGACGCCCTCGGCCACCTCGCGCAGGTTGTGCGGCGGGATGTTCGTCGCCATGCCGACCGCGATGCCCGCCGAGCCGTTGACCAGCAGGTTCGGGAACCGCGACGGCAGGACCGCCGGCTCCTGCGTGCGGCCGTCGTAGTTGTCCTGGAAGTCGACGGTGTCCTTGTCGATGTCCCGGACCATCTCCATGGCGATCGGGGCCATGCGGCACTCGGTGTACCGCGGGGCGGCCGCCGGGTCGTTGCCGGGCGAGCCGAAGTTCCCCTGGCCGGCGACCAGCGGGTAGCGCAGCGACCAGTCCTGCACGAGGCGCACGAGCGCGTCGTAGATCGCGCTGTCGCCGTGCGGGTGGAACTTGCCCATGACGTCGCCGACGACGCGCGAGCACTTCGAGTACGAACGGTCCGGACGGTAGCCGCCGTCGTACATCGCGTACAGCACGCGGCGGTGCACGGGCTTGAGGCCGTCGCGCACGTCCGGCAGCGCACGCCCGACGATGACGCTCATCGCGTAGTCGAGGTACGACCGCTGCATCTCGAGCTGGAGGTCGACCTGCTCGATGCGCCCGTGGTGCACGGCGACCGCCGTACCGTCGGCGTGCACGATCTCCTCGGCCCCGTCGCCGGGAGCCGTGGGCTCGGTCTCGGGGTTCTGCTCGTCGGTCACGGTCTACCTCGTTCGTTCGTTCCTGCGTGCTCGCTGCGCTCGTCGTCTGCCGCGGTCCGCGCCGCCGGGGCGCGTTCGCGGGCCGGTCGCCCGCGCGGGGCGGGCGCCGGCCGGTCAGATGTCAAGGAACCGCACGTCCTTCGCGTTCCGCTGGATGAAGCTGCGGCGGGACTCGACGTCCTCGCCCATGAGGACCGAGAAGATCTCGTCCGCGGCGGCGGCGTCGTCCAGGGTGACCTGGTTGAGCGTGCGGTGCTCGGGGTCCATCGTCGTGTCCCACAGCTCCGAGTAGTCCATCTCGCCCAGACCCTTGTAGCGCTGGATCCCGTTCTCCTTGGGGATCCGCTTGCCCGCGGCCTGCCCCGACGCGAGGAACGCGTCGCGCTCCTTGTCCGAGTAGACGTAGTCGTGCGGGGCGTTCGACCACTTGAGCCGGTACAGCGGCGGCTGCGCGAGGTAGACGTGCCCGTTCTCGATGAGGGGGCGCATGTACCGGAAGAGCAGCGTGAGCAGGAGCGTCGCGATGTGCTGGCCGTCGACGTCGGCATCTGCCATGAGGACGATCTTGTGGTACCGCAGCTTGGTGAGGTCGAAGTCCTCGCCGATCCCCGTGCCGAACGCGGTGATGATCGACTGGACCTCCTGGTTGGACAGGGCTCGGTCGAGGCGCGCGCGCTCGACGTTGAGGATCTTGCCGCGGATCGGGAGGATCGCCTGCGTCCGCGGGTTGCGACCGCGGACGGCGGAGCCGCCGGCGGAGTCACCCTCCACGATGAAGATCTCGCACTCCTCGGCGCGGTTCGACTGGCAGTCCCGCAGCTTGCCGGGCATGCCGCCCGACTCCAGCAGGCCCTTGCGGCGCGTCGCCTCGCGCGCCTTGCGCGCGGCGAGGCGGGCCTGCGACGCCTGGATCGCCTTGCGCAGGACGTCGCGGGCCTCGTTCGGGTGCGAGTCGAACCAGTCGTTGAGACGCTCGTTGACGACGCGCTGGACGAACGTCTTCGCCTCGGTGTTGCCGAGCTTCGTCTTCGTCTGCCCCTCGAACTGCGGCTCGCCCAGCTTGACGGAGATGACCGCCGTCAGGCCCTCGCGGATGTCGTCGCCCGTGAGGTTGTCGTCCTTCTCCTTGAGGATGCCCTTGTCGCGCGCGTAGCGGTTGACCAGCGAGGTCATCGCCGCGCGGAAGCCCTCCTCGTGCGTGCCGCCCTCGGTCGTGGAGATCGTGTTGGCGAACGTGTGGACGGACTCCGAGTAGGCGCTGGTCCACTGCATCGCGATCTCGACGGAGATCCGCCTCTCGGTGTCCTCCGACTCGATGTCGATGACGTCGGGGTGGACGAGCTCGACCTTCTTGGCGCCGTTGAGGTGCTTCACGTAGTCGATGAGGCCGCCGTCGTACTTGTAGCTCACCGTGCGCGCAGCGGACGCCGCGCCCGACGACGTCTCGTCGCCGCTCGCGGGCGTGCCGTCCTCGGCCTCGCCCGTGACCTCGTCCCCGGTGTCGAGGTGCGCGGGGCGCTCGTCGGTGAGCGTGATCCGCAGGCCCTTGTTGAGGAACGCGTACTGCTGGAACCGCGCGCGCAGGGTCTCGAAGTCGTACTCGGTGGTCTCGAAGATGGTCGGGTCGGCCCAGAACGTCTGCGTCGTTCCCGTCGCCTGCGTCGCCTCCCCGCGGTGCAGCTCGCCCACGGGCTTGCCGCCGTCGGCGAACTCCTGGCGCCAGGCGTAGCCGTCACGCTGGACCTCGGTGACCACGCGGGACGAGAGCGCGTTGACGACCGAGATGCCGACGCCGTGCAGACCGCCCGAGACGGCGTACCCGCCGCCGCCGAACTTGCCGCCCGCGTGCAGGATCGTCATGACGACCTCGACCGTGGGCCGGCCCTCGGTGGGGTGGATCGCGACGGGGATGCCCCGCCCGTTGTCGACGACGCGCACGCCCCCGTCGGCGAGGAGCGTCACGTCGATCGTGTCCGCGTGGCCGGCGAGAGCCTCGTCCACAGAGTTATCCACAACCTCGTACACAAGGTGGTGGAGGCCTCGCTCACCCGTCGAGCCGATGTACATGCCCGGACGCTTGCGGACCGCCTCGAGGCCCTCGAGGACGGTGATGTTGCTCGCGTCGTAGCCGCCGCCCGCCGAGGGTGCCGCCTCCGCGGACGCCGTCGGGTCGGAGATGGCGGTGTCGGTGTGGTCTGCCACGGGCAGGACTGCTCCTCGTCGTCGTGCACGCTGCGCCCGCGTTCGTGCGGAAGCGGTCGCTGCTGCTCAAGGGTTCCGGGCCCGCACCACGGTCGGCGTCGCCTCCTCCGCGACGGCGGACGGTCGGCCGTGGACGGCCGGCCGCGCCTCCTCGGAAGGGCTGCGCGCACGGGTGGTGAACAGACCCGGAATGACCTCCCCAGTCTACCCGCCACGAGCCGAATTCCGCGGATTGTGGCCCTCCTGGGGACGGCGTCCCCGGCTTTCACGACTCGATCCGCGCGCCGTCGTCGAGACTCCTCCACAAAGTTGTCCACAGGCGTTGTCCACCGGTCGGGGAGCCGCCTCGGCGCGGGCGTCGCAGCCGTCCGCGCGGGGCAGGCCGTCCGCACCGTGGGAACGCTCCCTTCGGGACAAGTCGGGAATCGGTATTTCACGAGGAAAGTGGTCTAATACCACACACAATCATGATTCGCGCGTCGTCCCGCGCAGGAGTGATCCGCGTGCGGGCGGCCTCACCCCCGAAGGGACCCTCACCTCGTGAAGAGACTCCTCGCGAGCGTCGCGACGACAGCGCTCGCGCTCGGTGGCCTGCTCGTGGCCACCGCGGCACCCGCCTCCGCCCACAGCGGCGGACCCGTCGCCGACTGCCAGAGCCTGAAGGTCGACCTCTGGGCCTATGCGCCCGGGAACGGCCTGACCGTCGTCGTCGACGGCACGACGCTCGAGCCCCGCAGCTTCGACGGGCACTTCAAGAAGACCTACGAGCTGGACCCGACCCGGGACCACACCTGGAGCGTCGCCGTCGACGCCTCGGACAACAGCCGGTACGACAAGTCCTGGAAGGGCTCCACGACCGCCTGCGAGGCTCCCGAGGAGGAGAGCCCCGTCCAGGTCGGCGTCTACGTCTACCCCAAGCTCGACCCGAAGAACCCTGCCGCCTGGGAGAACTCGGGCCCGCAGAAGATCGTCACGAGCAACGAGGTCGCGCTGCCCGAGAAGCCGTGGGACAAGACCTGGCTCGTGGCGCCGCTCGACCTGGAGGCCGTGCGCGAGGTCGCGAAGACGATCGAGCCCGACGTGACCACCGAGGATCTGTGCACCGCGTGGGGCGTCCAGCAGGATCTCGTCGACCTTCCCGGCGGGCTCGACGCCCTCCCGACGGACATCCTCTACTCGCCGGACGGCAAGCACCTCGGCGACTTCCCCGCCGGCACGCTGATCGCCTGGGACCACCAGGACCTGGCGAACCTGTTCCCCGAGGGCGCGTGCGACACGCCGGAGCCGGTCGACGAGCCCGTCGTCGCCCCGGCGACGCCGGTCGTCCCGGCCGCGGTCGAGGTGTGCGGTGCTGAGCTCACCGAGCAGAACCTCCCGGCCGAGTCGGCGCAGTTCCGGTACACCACCACGGCCGAGGGCGTCGTCGCGGAGCCGAAGGATGCCTCCGTCGAGTTCTCGGAGGAGACGGCGCAGCTCGGATACGTCGTCGCCGAGGACGGGCGCAGCGCCCTGTTCCCGGTGGAGGACCTGCTGCCCGCGCAGGAGGAGTGCGCGCTCGTCCCGGGCGCGATCGAGGCGGTCTGCCAGGGCGACGTCCCCTACCTCGGCTACGAGGTCGCCCTGCCCGAGGGCGTGACCGTCGACGAGGAGAACCCGCTCACCATCACGTTCCTGCACCCCAACGGGGGCGAGGACTACGTGGTGACCGGACAGCCGCTCAGCGGCACGCTCCTGTGGCCCGGCGCGTCGGCAGAGGAGCCGAAGCAGTGGCCCGGGTTCGTCCGCAACGAGGACGGGTCGTACACCGAGACCGAGGGCAACTACGCCTGGACGCGTGACGGCGTCGAGGTCCTCTTCGAGGTCAACCCGGAGTACTCGACGGTCGTGTCCTACCCGCCGGCGACCAGCGCGTGCGCCAACCCTCCCGTCACGCCCGTCGCGGCCGAGGACGTCCCCGCACCCGCAGGGGCGAGCGGTCCCGAGCTCGCAACGACCGGTGCGACCGTCGCCGGAGCCGCGGCGTTCGCCGCGCTGCTCGTCGGTGGCGGCGCGCTGGTGTTCTGGCTGCGCCGTCGCGTGCAGTCCTGACCCCATGACGTGGTGACCAGCGCCCCGGTCACCACACCCGCGAGGCCCGCCGTGACCCGGTCACGGCGGGCCTCGTCGTCCGTCGCCACCGCCGCTGGTGCGCCTGTGGTCGACGCGGCCGGCGCCGTCGAGCCTCAGCCCCAGGTGTCGCGCGGGCCGGGCCCGCGGACCGACTTCTTGCCGCGCCGGAAGCTCGGCCCCGCCGGCCCGAGGACCGTGACCGTCTCCACCACGCCCTCGCCGACCTCGTGCGCGAGCCGTTCGAGGAGCTGCGGTGCGAGCAGACGCACCTGCGTCGCCCACGCGGTCGAGTCCGCACGCACCACGAGGACCTTGTCCTCGAACGTCTCGGGCTCGCAGTGGTCCGCCACCTGGTCGCCGACCACCTCGCGCCACCGTCCGACGACGCCGCCCACCGACACGTCGGCGACCCAGTCGCGCTCCCGCAGCAGGTGCGCGACGACGTCGCCCAGGAGCTGGGGGTCGCGGCCGCCCGGCCGGGCGCCCGACGTGGGTGGGTCGGCCAGGATCCGGCGGCGAGGCTCCTGCCCCGGCCGCAGTCCCTTCGCCCGGGCCGCCGCCTTCGCCCGGTTGAGCGCCTGCCGTGCCACCTCCGCGGGCGGCGTCAGCTCCACGACGTCCCCGACGGGCACCCCCGTCGCCCGAGGCCCCACCTCGTCCCGGTCCTCGGCAGTCGGGTGCGCCGACGTGGGGCCGCCTGGCGAGGCCGCCGCCCTCTCCCCCTCCCAGGGTGGCCCAGGGGCGTCGGACGACGCGGCGCCGCGCGACCCGTCACGGTTCGACACGGGTCACCGTCCCTTCGTGGACGGCGAACCGCGCCCCGTCCAGGAGGGCGGGGACGTCGTCGGGCACGGCCGCGGTGATGATCACCTGGCCGGCGCCCGCGACGAGCTCGGCCAGCCGCTCGCGCCGCCGGACGTCGAGCTCCGCGAACACGTCGTCGAGCACGAGGACGGGCTCGCCGTCGGGACCCCACTGGTCCGCCCACAGGAGGGAGTCGAGCCCCGCCGGCGCCCCGTCCTTGAGGAGCCGGTACGACGCGAGGCGCAGGGCGAGCGCGAACGACCACGACTCGCCGTGGCTCGCGTAGCCCTTCGCCGGCAGGCCGCCGAGGGTGAGCACGACGTCGTCGCGGTGCGGCCCGACGAGGTTCACCCCGCGCTCGACCTCCTTCGCCCGCACCACCCGCATGGCATCCAGCATGCGCTTCTCGAGCGTCGGCGCGTCGGGGAGGCCCGACGTCGGACCGTCGCCGTCGGGGACCGTGGCGCCCGGGGCAGGGGCGGCGGCGTCGGCCCCGTCCGGGTCGAGCGCCTCGTCGACCGACGAGCGGTACGCGATCCGCGCCTCGCCCTGCCCGGCGCTGACCTGCTCGTACGCCTCCGCGACGTACGGCGTGAGGGCCGCCACGAGCTGGAGACGCAGAGCCGTGATCTCGGCGCCGAGGCTCGCGAGCCGCGCGTCCCAGACCTCGAGCGTCGCGAGGGGGGACGATGCGCCCTCGGGCGAATCGTCGTCCGGCGGCGGCTCCGCGGCCACGGGACGCCGGGTCCCGCGGCTCCGACCCCGGAGCGCTGTCGCGGACTTGAGGAGCGCGCCACGCTGCCGCAGGACGCGCTCGTAGTCCGCGAGGAGCGCCGCGACCCGGGGGACCAGGAGGACGGCGAGCTGGTCGAGGAACCGGCGGCGACCGTCCGGGTCGCCCTTGACCAGGGCGAGGTCCTCCGGCGCGAAGAGGACGGTCCGCACGATGCCGAGGACGTCGCGCGGCCGCTGCGCGGGCGAGCGGTTGACACGGGCCCGGTTCGCGCGGCCGGAGGCGATCTCCAGCTCGACCGTGCTCGCCCGGTCGCCCCGGACGACCCGCGTCCGGACGACGGCTCGTGTGGCGCCGGCGCGGACGAGCGCCGCGTCCCCCGCGACCCGGTGGCTCGCGAGCGTCGCCACGTACCCGATCGCCTCGACGAGGTTCGTCTTGCCCTGGCCGTTCTGCCCGACGAGGGCGTTCACGCCCGGGACGAGCTCGACGTCGACGGACTCGTACGACCGGAAGTCGACGAGGGACAGGTGCGAGACGTACATGGGTCCGGCGTGAGGTCGGGGACGAGGCGGGCGGACGCCCCGGTCAGGCCGGGGGCTCGAGCGGGCCGGCCCCCGGGGAGGCCGGGCCTGCTGCCTTGACGGCGTGCCCGCCGAACTGCTGCCGCAGGGCGGCGACGGCCTTGAGCGCCGGGGACTGCTCCTGCCGGGAGGCGAAGCGCGCGAAGAGCGCGGCCGAGATGACCGGCAGCGGGACGGCGTTGTCGATGGCCTCGTCGACCGTCCAGCGACCCTCGCCGGAGTCGTCGACCCAGTCGTCGATCTCGGCGAGCTGAGGGTCCTCCTCGAGCGCCTTGACGAACAGGTCGAGGAGCCAGGACCGCACGACCGTGCCGCGCGTCCACGCCTTCATCGTGCCGTGCACGTCCTTGACGAGCCCGCTCTTCGCGGCGAGGAGCTCGTAGCCCTCCGCGTACGCCTGCATGAGGCCGTACTCGATACCGTTGTGGACCATCTTGGCGAAGTGGCCGGCACCGACCTCACCCGCGTGGACGAAGCCCTCCTCGCGCGGCCCGTCGGGCCGCAGCGCGTCGAAGATCGGCATGGCGGCCTCGACATGGACCGGGTCGCCGCCGACCATGAGGCCGTAACCGTTCTCAAGGCCCCAGACTCCGCCCGAGACGCCGACGTCGAGGTAGCCCACGCCCTTCTCGGCCAGCTCGGCGGCTCGTGCCTGGTCCTCCGCGTAGTACGAGTTGCCGCCCTCGATGACGAAGTCCCCGGCGCCGAGCAGGGCGCCCAGCTCGGTGACGACGCCCCGCGTCGGCTCGCCCGCGGGCACCATGACCCACACGATGCGCGGACCGTCGTCGGGCAGGGCCGCGACGAGATCAGCGAGGGTCGCGACGTCGGAGACCTCCGGGCGAGGGTCGTAGCCGACGACCTCGATGCCGGCGGCGCGGACGCGCGCCCGCATGTTGTTGCCCATCTTGCCGAGGCCGACGAGTCCGATGCGCGTGACCATGCGAGTCCTCCGGGGTGCGGTGATGCGGTCGAGAGACGGGGGCGGAGCCGTCCGCGCGGTCAGCCCGCGAAGCGGATCGGCACGAGCAGGTAGCGGTAGTGCGAGGAGTCCTCGCCGTCCAGCGAGTCCTGCCCGGTGAACTCCACGGGCTTGTTCGGGTGCGTGAAGCTCAGGCGCACGAAGTCCGTCCCGAGAGCCCCGAGACCGTCGAGGAGGAACTGCGGGTTGAAGGCCACCGAGATGTCCTCGCCCACGAGCACGGCCTCCAGCGCCTCGGACGCCTGCGCGTCGTCGCCCTGCCCCGCGTCGAGCACGACCTGCCCGTCCGTGAACGACAGCCGGATCGGGGTGTTGCGCTCCGCGACGAGCGAGACGCGCTTGGCCGCGTCGATGAGCGGAGCCGTGGGGACGACCGCGTGGATCGGGGTCTCGTCGGGGAACAGCCGACGCACGGCGGGGTAGTCGCCGTCGACGAGCTGCGACGTGGTGTGGCGGCCGCCCGCCTCGAAGCCGACGAGGTCTACCCCGGCCCCGGTGTTCAGGCCGACGTTCACGAGACCCGAGCTGCCGAGCGACTTGGCCACGTCGTTGAGGGTGCGGGCCCGGACGAGCGCGACCGCCGAGTAGCTGGGGGTGACGGGGGTCCACGTGAGCTCGCGGAGCGCCAGGCGGTAGCGGTCCGTGGCGAGCAGCGTGATCTTCTCGCCCTCGATCTCGACCCGGACCCCCGTGAGCAGCGGGAGCGTGTCGTCGCGGCTCGCCGCGACCGTGACCTGCGCGACGGCGTTCGTCAGCTCGTCGCCGGAGACCGTCCCGGAGAGCTCGGGCATGGCGGGCAGGGCGGGGTACTCGTCCACAGGCATGGTGAGGAGCGTGAAGCGGCTCGCGCCACAGGTCACGGTGACCTTGCTGCCCTCGAGGACGACGTCGACCGGCTTCGCCGGGAGCGCGCGCGAGATCTCGGCGAGCAGGCGGCCGGAGACGAGCACCGTGCCGGGCTCGCTCACCTCGGCGGGGATCTCCGAGCGGGCCGAGACCTCGTAGTCGAAGCTCGAGAGCCCGATCGTCCCGGACGCGTCGGCCTCGAGCCGCACACCGGCGAGCACCGGGGCGGGTGGACGGGTCGGCAGGGTCCGCGCCGTCCAGGTCACCGCGTCGGCCAGGACATCACGCTCAACCCGGAACTTCATCCCACACCCTCTCGTCCCAACGTCCTGATCGGACTCGATCTTCACATGTGCCGTCCGGCTGCGCCTCGGCGCACGGCTCGTCCTCGGGCTGAGCACGTCCTGGCCGCTGGAGCGAAAGCCCGTGGCGGGGGACGCGAGGAGCTCGGGTCGCAGGTCCGCGCACACGTGTCGTGCATGAACCCTACGCGAGGAGCAGGTCCGGAGGAACTGGAACGAGGTGCCTGGGGACGGTCCTGTGGAGCGATGTCGCCATGGCGGCGACCCGTGTGGCCTGCCCCTCCGTCGGCACGCCGGTGGCCGGTCCGCGGCCGGTACGGGATCGTGGTCGGAGCAGGTGGCGCGGGTCGGCCGCCGGAGCCTGATGAAGGCGTGTGGAATTCCCCCTTGATCAAACCTTCGTCGTCGTCATAGGGGTTGTGGAATGCGTGGAAAACGGGTGTCAGCGCAGGTCAGAAGGCGAAAACGCGTGTGGACGAACCCGTGCTCTCGCTGTGGGAAAGTCGCACGGCCTGTGGGCGACCGATCTGTCCCCACACGCCGTCCACCGTTGGGAGCCTCCCCGTCCACAACGTAGGGCCGGTCGTCCACAGTTATCCACAGACGCGTGCACAGCGGACGGCTCCGAGCGCCGTCCACAGACTGTGCACGACGCACCCTTTCCACAGCCCTCCCGGGAAAAACGCTCGGTACCCCGCGGATTGTGACGAGGCACTGGGTGCTGTGGTCGATCGTGGCTCCCCAGATCACGCGGATGTCACAACTCACAGGTGTCCTGTGGATGACTGTGGACAACTTGACCCACACGCTGTGTACGAAGCGATTCCCTCCGCTCTCCCGGCCGCGTCGGGACGCTCGCGAGGGGTGTATCCACAGGTTGATGCACTCCGGTGGGCATCTCTGTGGATGGGTGTGGACGAGGCGGTTGACGTCGGGAGTCCGCGCGTCGGGGGCACTGGCCGCCGTCGGCATGGCAATTCGGGTACGTGGGCGCCCGAGGCCCGCTGCTGCGGGAACGTGCGACGGCCTTGCCCGCGCCGGAGTCCGGCATGGACCGTTGAGGGGAGCGCGCCGCGGACGGAGGGTCGGCACGGCGAGACGCGTGGATCGCGTCGACACCCGACGGCGTCGGCGTGTGACGGGGAGCGTGCCGGCGGCCGGAAGCGAGCGGCCGCCCGCGCGGGAGGTGTGGAGACGGCCGCCGAACGACGGACCGGACCTCCCGGCGTGGCTGGCGGCCTGCGCGAGCCGGCCCACAGCGACGCGCCTCAGCCCCGGTGCTGCTGCTTGATCCTGCTCGTCAGCTCGGTGACCTGGTTGTAGGTGGACCGTCGCTCCGCCATCTGCTCGGTGATCTTGCGGTTCGCGTGCATGACCGTCGTGTGGTCGCGCCCGCCGAACTGCTGGCCGATCTTCGGCAACGAGAGATCGGTCAGCTCACGGCACAGGTACATGGCGATCTGCCGTGCGGTGACGAGGACGCGCGAGCGAGAGCTCCCGCAGAGGTCGTCGATCGTCAGGCCGAAGTACGCGGCCGTCTGCGCGATGATCGCGGCGGGGGTGATCTCCGCGCTGTCCTCGTCGGTGATGAGGTCCTTGAGGACGATCTCGGCGAGCGGGAGGTCGACCTGCTGGCGGTTGAGGTTCGCGAAGGCCGTCACCCGGATCAGCGCGCCCTCGAGCTCGCGGATGTTCGTCGAGATACGGGAGCCGATGTAGGAGAGCACGTCGTCCGGGGCCGCGAGCCGCTCGCTCGACGCCTTCTTGCGGAGGATCGCGATGCGCGTCTCGAGGTCCGGCGGCTGGACGTCGGTGATGAGACCCCACTCGAACCGGGAGCGGAGCCGGTCCTCGAACCCGTTGAGCTGCTTGGGCGGCAGGTCGGACGTGATGACGACCTGCTTGTTGGCGTTGTGGAGGGCGTTGAAGGTGTGGAAGAACTCCTCCATCGTCTGTTCCTTGCCCTGGAGGAACTGGATGTCGTCGATGAGGAGGACGTCGACGTCCCGGTAGCGGCGCTGGAACGCGCCCGCCTTGCCCTCACCGATCGAGTTGATGAAGTCGTTGGTGAACTCCTCGGAGTTCACATAGCGCACGCGGACGTTCGGGTAGAGGTTGTGCGCGTAGTGGCCTATCGCGTGCAGCAGGTGCGTCTTGCCGAGGCCCGAGTCCCCGTAGATGAACAGCGGGTTGTAGGCCTTGGCGGGCGCCTCGGCGACGGCGACCGCCGCCGCGTGCGCGAACCTGTTCGACGACCCGATGACGAACGTCTCGAAGACGTACTTGGGGTTGAGCCGGCTCGGCTCGGCCTGGGGGCGCGGCGGGGGAGGGGGCGGGAGATCGGGAAGACCGTCGTCCGGCTCGATGTACGGCCGCTCCACGGCGGGGCGGGAGGCTGGGGCGACGACCGGGTCCGAGCTGAGCTCCGGGTCGACCGTGATGCCGAAGCGGACGTCGCGTCCGAGGCACGAGGACATCGCCGTCACGAGC
The DNA here is from genome assembly GCF_049913115.1 of Cellulosimicrobium sp. E-16. Taxonomy (NCBI): domain Bacteria; kingdom Bacillati; phylum Actinomycetota; class Actinomycetes; order Micrococcales; family Promicromonosporaceae; genus Cellulosimicrobium; species Cellulosimicrobium sp. E-16. The sequence continues at coordinate 197 of NZ_CP183974.1, read as the reverse complement.
TCGTCGCGCACGCGGGTCTCGAGGTAGGTGCGGGTCTGCTCGTGCGGCACCGCGATGAACACCGTGTCGTCGAGGATCGCGAGCGGCTTGGCCAGCCGGATGAACGCGATCTGTCGCGGGGTGATGTCCGGGCTCGCCTCGAGGATGCTCAGGGTCTGCGCCCAGACGTCGGCGATGTTCTCGTCCGGGTTGGCCAC